>CAVPZC010000003.1:0-462012 GCA_963710175.1 uncultured cyanobacterium | reverse complement strand
TGCAGTCCTGGCGTCCGCTCATGAGCGCCATTCGGTAAGCCAGTCGGTATTTCCCGCGCTGCTCGACGACCTGTTGAATATGGCCTAACGGCACGGTTTCAGCATTTTTAGACTGGGTGATCACCACCGCTGCTTGAGCTAATACCCGAATCTCTCTTCCCAAAATCCTGAACTGTTTAGCCAGCAATAGCCAATCGATTTTAAGACTACAAGCAATACTGGCAAAAGCCCGTCGCCGCAAGATCTTGCGTTCAGCCCGGTAAGGCAGGGGCAGAACAGCGTCCATCTACTGCTGCTAGCGCTCTCTAACGTTCCGCTTCACCCGCCGCAGATAACCTCGAACGCCAACAGATGACCTCCAACGGTCGGGTGCAAGCGGGTTGTTATGCCGCTTGCACCGACACAACTTTCAGGAGCCTCCAACTTCAACCACTTCTCCTGGAGCAACTGTATCCAACACGCTACGAGCATCTGGCATCAGGGGAAGCAAGTCAGAAAGTTTGTTGCTGGATGCTACAAGAACAACAACTGCCACTCCAGCTTGCCGTAGATTTTGCTGATAACGCAAATTTTGATCTGTGGTGAGGAGAATCGTAAAACCTTCCTGACTCATCAGCCTCAGCAATTCACCGTTCTTTTTCCCTGACCATCCCATCTCAACAACTGTGCGTACCTCGTAATTGGCAAGCTCACGCTTTAACGGGCGTGGGGCACATTCATCAAGCAGGATTCGCATAGGCTGTCAACATTTCCTTAGCTAATTCAAGGGCTGCGATCGCCTGTTCTTGACTGACGCTAGGGAAGTGGTCTAGAAATACCTTTAATGAATCGCCAGCCTCAAGATAATCAAGCAGGGTTCTCATTGGTACACGAGTCCCGGCAAAAACAGGAGTTCCCCCTAAGATGTCAGGGTCGCTATGAACAATACGGGATATTAATGCCATAACAAATTCAGCCAAATGACTGCCATTCTTTGAATTCTTTCATAATATCTTACGAGCCAATAGGATGGGCACTGCTCACTCTACTGTTTGACGCCGGTAGTCACCCGAGTAGAGTGCTGCCAGCGCACTTGCCCCAGGTGTGGACATCATGCGATCGCCACCGCCGCTTGAGCTAATGCCCGAATCTCTCCGCCCGAAATCTTGAGCTGTTTAGCCAGCGACAGCCAATCAGTTTTAGGACTACAGGCAACACTGGAAAGAGCCTGTCGCCAAAAGATTTCGCGTTCAGCCGGGTAAGGCAGGGGCAGGGTTAAAACAGCGTCCATCTGCTGCCGCCAGCGCGCCTTAACGTTCCCAATCACCCGCCGCACATAACCTTGAACTCCAACCGATAACCTCTCAGCGGTCGGGTGCATTGGGGTTGTTAGGCATTCTACACAAGTGTGGAAAGAGCTGCATGGATTAGAAAGTGTTAGAGCCTTAATTAGACCTAAGCAAATGCAACTGTTTATTATCCTGATTTAATACATATTTTGTTTTTTTCTTTTCCACTAACTTCTCCTGTATAGCTTTCTTCAACCAAATCCTGACCTGACCTACGCCAACATCTAGAAGACTAGCAACTTCTTTGTCTATTTTTGGTTCACTTAAATGATGTAGAAGCAAGGGTAAAATAGCCTCATAGGCATCCTTCGGCAACTTTGGCGCATGTTCTTTATCTTGATGATCAACACTATTTGATTGAATTTCTGGTTGTTTTAATCCACTCAAATCCAATTGTTTTGAAGTGTTTTTTTGAGCTTCGATCCTATGGAACTGTTCAGCTTCGCTTAGCAAATTTAATATGCTTCGATTCCAAGGTTCGGGTGGAAAAGGTATTGCTCCTAACTTAACTAGTTGACGATTTCCCTGTGGCACATCTCCTTCTAAGCGAACCCAAACAGGGATTCTACTTTCTTTCTTTAATTCTTCTTTAGCGCCAGCCCAAGCTCCACCTTTTTCATAAGAAGAATTTACAACTAAAGCATGATCAGCTAAAGCATAAACATGCTTATTGCGGTTCATTGCGTTTCCAGCATTAAATCCAGCAGAGGGGTCATATGGTGAGATTAGAGCAACTCGCCCTTGCCGAAGCCCTTCACGGTACTTCATTGATACCGCTGCCTTGATCAAACTATCTGCTAAAACTCCAACCGATTTACCTCCAACAGAAATAGCCGCTAGCATAGCAGTCTGGTCAACGCCGCGTGCTCCGCCCGATACAATATGGATGTCTTGTTCAGCACACTTTTCAGCTATGCGTTGGGTATAGCCAAGCCCCTCATCATCAATGTCACGGGAACCAACAACAGCCAAACCCCCTTCTGATAGTAAATCTGGATTTCCTACTCCATATAGAATTGGAGGAGATAGGTGTTTCAATTTCCGCTTTAATCTTTGTGGATAAGTCTCATCACTACGACTTAGGATCCATAAACCTTTGCTCGTCCAGTTTTCAACAGCGACTGCCAGCATAGCCCCTCGCTCTAGGAGATGAACTATTCTTTGAGGGCTGAGGTTCCCGTTGATCTGATCGAAAACCCAATTTTTCCCATCTGTAGCGAGTAAATCGGCAGGGCGTAGATTTTCTTGTTGTAGCTTTTGTGCTAAAGCATTGTACTCACCTAGGCTTAGAGGCATCGGCTCAGTTTGGCGCGACTGACCAAAACCTGCACATAGAAGCAGAATAGCCTGTGTGTCAGGCCTGAAGGGGTGACACAACGGCTACAAGCTTTTCAGAACAGTAGCCATAGCCTTTTGCCCCTTAAGATAATACTCAATCTTGCCGTGATTAAGCTTTATCAGGCGTTGAACTTGTGACTGGCAGCTATGCCAAAAAGGCACCCATCGACGTGCCGATAGACCGATATAGAAGAAGCTGTGACGGCGTTGGGGACGTCCGACTGACTCCGGTCTAGCAATGTACTTCTGTAGCGCCTTCTGCTTGAGCCGTTGACCTTGAAGTGAAGCACATAGGTAAGCAATGGCAATCAGTAGGACGATTGCCAAGAAACGCTTATCGCTAGCTCTACAGCCTTCTAGACGGTAGCCACCGCGCTTAAAATCGCGGAACATTTCCTCAATGTCGAATCTTTTTTGATAAGCGGCAACCGCCTCATCGAGACCGTCTAAATTAGTCAACAGAAACCAGGGTTCTTCGGGTGCGAACCCGCGATAGCGACGTTTCCACTTACCGGCTAAACGCCCTTGCTCAAAGCCTTTACTCCGGGTTAGGGTGACGGCATTGTAGAAGCACTTCGTGCCAGCAGTCAGGCCCAGTTGGCCAAGCTTTAGCCAAGGCTGACCTTCGAGGAGAACGTAGGTTGATTTCTTCTGCCGTAAGCAGAAATAATGACCCTGCTGGCCGAGCCAGCGGGCCAAATCGACAGAACAAAACTCTCGGTCGCCAAGCACCACGACGCGATAGTCAGCCAGCACCGGTAGCGCCACCGACAACAGCGCTGTCTGCTCGTCGTAGTGGCTGTTACCCAGGCTCTCCAAACGCTGCCAGTAAAGCGGTATCGCTCGCCCTTTCCAGACAATACTGGCCATCAGCAAGTTGATATCACCCCAGGTAGTGCGGTCGATGGCGACGTAGAGCGTGCTACCTGAGGGCAGTTGCGCATCGAGAAAGACGCGCAGCAGCCCAAACCATAGCCCTCTCAGATGAAGCACGCCCAGCGTAAGGAACCGTTGGACTTTTTTCGGCGACTCTCGAACAAAATGGGTAGCGGCAGCGCCTCAGCTAAGGTTTCCAGGCGCACGTCTCGCAGGGTCTGTAGCAGTGTCACCAGGAGTGACAGCATCAGATACTGAGACGCATCGAGTTGTCGTTTGAGGGCAGTTTGGTAAGCTGTAGGTATCATATTGATTCGATAGGCTTGGGTTCTCAAAACCAGCCTATCTTTTTTTGCCTGTGGCCTGCCAATCGTTCACTGCACCTGGATTACAAAGGTTGTGTCACCCCTCCAGGTGTCAGGCTGTAATATGTGTGTAAGGACTGCCATCTATTCTCCCTGACTCAGCGAATTGAGAGCCAACGCTAATGGAAATACTTTACCACTGCCTGACTGACGTAACAAAGCAGAGACAACTGTGAACGTCCAGCGAGAATCCACCATATCGTCAATCAAGAAGATAGAGCCGTTCATTCCTTCCCAACTAATAACCTCAAACACGCCATCTAAGTTCTGAACCTGTTGAGAGCTATTCCTCATTTCTTTTTGTGGACGATTTTGACTTATCTTTCTAACACAAGCAACAAAAGGAACATTTAACTTACAAGCTAACCGTTCAGAAAAGTTTGGAACCAGTTCAGGCCGAGTGAGCGAAGGGACACAAGTTACCCACTTTGGAAAGGGATCGGGCTGCCAATGCTGAATCAATTCATATACTGCATCTACCAGTGCATCACTAAAATAACTATTTTGATACTTGCCTCGTTTGACTAAGCTGCCCCAACCTGCGTCTCCCCAAAGCGATAATGCACGACCAGCTTCAGCTTGTAAATTTTGATGGATATTACCTTTCCATGAATAAACTAGAAGTCCACCAGCGGGCCAACGCTTACGTGGTTCAATAATCTGGTTTATTCTGCGTAGGAAAAGTATTGCCTCTTGAGCTTTTTCTAAAGAGTATGTTTCTGGAATAAGGGCATGGCCTAAGCAAACAGAACAGCGTCCACATTGTGTCGTGTTATTATCATCTAATTCCTCAGCCAAGAACATCATCAGACAGCTACGTGCATTGAGGTAATCCAACATACGAGCTTGTTCACGTCTTCTGATTTCAGTAAGCTGAACGACCTTATCTCGGTTCATTTCATAATTAATGGGGGTAGAATACCAGCGCCTGTTAATTTTTGCCACCGGAGAAGGTGCTTCAACAGATAGTAGTTTTAAGACTTTTTCAATTTGCCCCCTGGAAAGATTTAATTTTCCTTCTAGTTGAGGAACAGATAAACCATCCTCCTCTTGATCAAGAGTAGCTAGAATTTCTTGAATATGGCTCTCTGGAGGGAAAGCCGATTCAATAAAGTAATTTGTGATTTCTTGATCTTCATCACCACTTAGCAAGATGCCATAAGCCTGAGAAACGGCTCTCCCTGCACGTCCTACTTGTTGGTAGTAGTGAACTACTGAGCTTGGACGCTGATAGTGAATTACAAAACCGAGGTCAGGTTTATCAAAACCCATACCTAGAGCAGAAGTTGCCACTAACGCCTTTATTTCATTGTTTAGTAACTGTTGCTCTAAAATTTCACGTTCTTCGTTGGGCAGTTGACCGGAGTAGGTTTTGGCATCAATTCCTTGTGTCCTCAACCACTCTGCAACCTGTTCTGAGTCTCGAATCGTCAAAGTATAAATGATTCCACTTCCTGGCAACCTCGGCAAGTGTTCAGCTAACCATGCCAACCTAGCTTCTTGACTTGGCAAAGATATATTTTGTAGGCAGAGGCTTTGCCTAGTCAGCGTTCCTCTAACTATATTGGTAGTGCATTAATGTAAAGGCTAGAGAAAAATAGGGCATATCTGTTGTTCGGCAAAGGCGCTATGACAATAAAGCCAGAAATGACCTGTCCTACTTGCGGCTCTCACGATATCTCAAAGAATGGTACGACACGCCGTGGCAAGCAAAACTACAAGTGCCGAGATTGCGGTCGTCAATTCGTCGAAGATCCGCAGTGGAAGCCCCAAGACAGAGACACGTTAGGGTTGGTAACGCTGCTACTACTGGAGAAGATCCCGTTAGCAGGCATCGCTATGGCAACAGGCGTTTCAGACAGTTGGCTACAAAGCCATGTGAATGATGAGTATGCATTGGTGCCTCAGGTTGTGACGGTAATACCGAAAGCCAAAGGCAAGCTGAAGGTTCAGATGGATGAACTCTGGTCATTCGTGGATAACAAGGGCAACAAGCAATGGGTTTGGTTGGCTATTGATGCTGATACCCGAGAGGTAATTGGTTGTCACATCGGCGACCGCTCTAGAGAATCGGCAATCGCCTTGTGGCAGTCAATACCTGCCGTCTACAGACAGTGTGCCAAGGTCTACACCGATTACTGGGAGGCATACGTCAGCGTCATTCCGAGTAAACGGCATGTTGCAGTTGGCAAAGACAGCGGCTTGACCAGCTACATCGAAAGGCTGAATAACACACTGAGACAGCGAATTTCGAGACTCGTGAGGAAGACGCTATCCTTCTCGAAGAAGCTGGAGAATCACATTGGTGCAATCTGGCTGTTCATTCATGAGTACAATCGCTCAGTCAGAAAAAAGATAGCAGAAAGAGCAGATCCTGTCTTTTTCTCTGTCCTTTACTAAAATGCACCACCCTCTTCTGACCCAAATTTTCCTGGGGTACGGCTCCTTCTGGCGCTTGCAACACGAGGCCAGCACTATAGCGGTTCCTGACTGTAGAGCGGCAGGCAATATAGCTTCCGGCGCTTTGCTATATCTGTCCCGCAGGCTGTAAGTGAGGAGTGTCAGTATTGGGGGTTGCGATCGCTCACTTGATCGTCTAACCCTTCTGTAGTGCTATCCATTAGGCACAAGTATGTAGAAGTCTTACAGGGAGAGGAGTAGGCGCGTCGTTTGTGCAAATATAATCACAGATGTAGCCATCCCGCCTAGAAAGGCGGCAGACCCGATGAAAGATTGGATAGGCTAAGAAATCAGCGTCACGCGCTTCACGGACTTGCGACATGCGAAGCGATTGCGTCAGATAGTCGAAACGCTCAGCCATGCGCCGAATGCGAGCGTACCGGAGGCGACGAAGAGCGCGAACGCAGCGCAAAGTATCTATCGATTTTGGTCCAATTCCAAAGTGACCACCGATGCGATTTTGAACAGTCATATAGACGGAACGACAGAGCGCAGCCGTTCGTGCGAAACGGTGTTAGCGATTCAAGACACGACAGACCTAAACTTTACAAGTCATCGTGCGACGGCAGGATTAGGCTACCTCAATCATACGAAGCAACAAGGCATCAAAGTACACAGCACGTTTGGTGTGAGTGGTGCAGGTGAGCCCTTGGGCTTACTCGGTCAAGCTAGCTGGGTACGAGAGCAACCGCCGCAGCCAAAGAAAGGACGAAAAGCATTAGAGCAGCCTGGCCACAAACCGATAGAAGAGAAAGAGAGCTTTCGCTGGTTGGAGAGCTTGCGCGATGCCGAATCGAAGGTAGGCGCTGGCACTCAACTGGTGCACATGGGCGATCGCGAAGCCGATATCTTCGAGTTGTTTGCCCAGCCCAGAGTAGCCAACAGTGAGCTGTTGATTCGGGTGAAAACAAACCGTAAGGTCAAACACGAGCTAGGCAAACTGTTTCCGACCTTGGCGCAATCGCCCGTATTAGGTGAGCTAACTGTCACCGTCAAGCGCACACCTCAACGTCCGCCTAGAACAGCGCGTATCGCCATCCGTGCCATTGCCGTCACAATTGAAGTGCCTGACTATCTGGCTAAACAAAAGCCCAAGTTAGTCCCCGTTGAACTTAACGCGCTACTGGTCGAAGAAGTCACCCCGCCAGCAGATGGCGGCAAACCCATCTGTTGGAAACTGTTGACGAGCCTGCCGTTAGACAGCTTTGAAGCGGCTTGCCAAGCGGTGCGGTGGTACAGCTATCGCTGGCTGATAGAGCGCTATCACTTCACGCTCAAAAGCGGCTGCAAAATAGAAGACTTGCAGTTGCAGCACCGGGACCGTTTGCTCAAAGCTTTAGCCATTTACAGCATTGTCGCTTGGCGACTGATGGCGATGACCTACCAATCGAGATTGACCCCTGATATTAGCTGTGAGGTCATCTTCACACCGACAGAATGGAAGCTACTGCGTCGTCGGTTTGTGCCTATGAGTCGCTCGAAGAAACCGCCTACGCTTCATCAAGCCACCCATTGGCTAGCTCGTCTTGGCGGCTTTCAGGGCCGTAAGGGGGATGGTGAACCAGGCATCAAGACTCTATGGCGGGGCTATACGAAGCTTCAGCATCTGCTCGAAGGCGCTCAACTGGCTAAGAAAACATAGGTGCTGCAACGCTTTCAGCGACTTCTGCCTAATGGATAGTTCTGTAGTGAGGCTTTTCAACGTGGAGACTGGAGAAACACAGTCCGATCCGTCCATACGCTTTTATTTTCTGCTTTCAAAAGAGACAGTAGTGCTTTGGTCATTTTGCCAATGTCACTTGATCTAATCGTTCTTTGGTCAATAAAGATAATGCCAGAATGATGCTGCCCCTGCAATGCCAGGCTTTTCAGCAGAGTCGGAATCGTCCTAATATCGTACGTGACTAGCGTAAGTGAATTCTGAGCGGCCACGGTGAGCAGCCACTTATCAGATGCCTGCAAGTACCGTCCTTGTTGCCATGTTTGCAAGGCGCAAACGGTTATTTCAGGAAGCTTTTTCTGAAGCTGTGTGCCTACCTTGGGAGAGATGTGTTCATCTAGCAGAAAAGAAAGCATGTAATGCTAATCAACTGAAAAAACTTCGAGATTTGGCAATAGTCTTTTCAGGTCTGTCAGCGTTGCAGCCTGAGAATCTTGAATAGCAAAATCAATTTCTTCGGGGTAGGCTTCTGCGTAGTTGAAAGCTGCCTTCACCCACTCAGGGGTTCGCTCAAAATGCTCCACGACTTTCTCCTCGTCCATCTGATGCTGCTGAGAAATTTCAATGACTTCCCAAACCGCTAATGATGATCCCTGCATAAAGGCTTGCCGCCCTAAAGGAGAGCTGCGAAATTCAATTAGCGCAAACTCCATTTCTCTTAAAGACTCTTCTACCAGCGTTGCTACCGTATCGCTAGGCGTTTTATCTAAAATGCGAGCCACACGACTGAGCCGCTGAAAGGTTTCGTCCTGTAACCGGGCACTGACCACTTTCGACATTTGCAGCTCCTAGAATATAGGAATTTGTAGTGATAGCTTAGCGAAAAAAAGCGTCGATTACAATGTAACCACTGTAACTGCCCTCTGTCTTGACATATCGAAACGGACAAAACCTTTTTGTCTAGTAGCTTACTGAGTTGACGATGTGTGCCCTTGCCTAGCGAGCGTTTAGGGGGTGTTAGCGCTAGCGTTGGGAAATTTGCATTTGACGGAGACTTCAAAGTTGCTTTCGGCGGTGCCTTCGGTGAAGATGGGCAGTCCGGCCTTGCCACCGATTTTCATACCGAATTTGAGGTTAATTTCTTCGACTTCGACGCCTTTGGGGAATCGCTTGAATGCGCCGATGACTTGCCAGCTATAGGCGCGGATGGTGCCGTGCATGTTTTTGAGATGGGCTTGGATGTCTTCGGTGAGGCCGTAGGTTTCGCGATCGCTATCCATCCCTCCAATATCAGGCAGTTCAGCAGGATTTTCAGACTCTATCAGGACGGTATAGGTGGTACCATCGACGTCTTCTATCTTCTAGTTAGTCATGCTGCTTTCAGCTCTTTAATGCTACGTAGAGCTAGCTCAGTGCTAACTTAGAGTATAGAGTTAACTTGCCAAGTCCCTCTACAGATTGTCAGTGCTGCTGAAGATAGGCTACGACTGAAGGTAATAATTACCTCAATTGCTATGGAAAAATCAGTTATTGATGAGTTTAAAACGCTAATCAACGTAATTAGCTTGCTGGAGATCAAAGAGAAAGCCTTTCGGGAAGATCTAGACTATTTTTTCGAGAATGGTCATGCTCACCACGATTGGCCAGGGCCTTTGAAGCGATTAGAACATGAGATAATGTTTCTATGTATCGATACATATTCTTTGCATCAAGGGATTTCGAAGAAGAAATCGTTCTACTCTAAAATCATCAAACAGTATGGTAATCAAGTTGTTAAAACTGATAAGAGTGCGACTGTGGCTTCCGAAGAATTAATACATTTGGGGATTTTAGGGGATAGCGGTATGGAAGAAGCTAGTGCTGACTACCTGAATTACTTTATTGAAGCTGCAAACAAACGAGCTGTATCATCTCGTGAAACTCTTAGGAAGGCTGTTGGCGTAAAGTCTAACCAGCATTCCGATATGGATGAATGGATGAGCAAAGTCGCAGACGAAGAACAAATTAAAAAACTAAGCGCATATAGAAAAGAATTTGCACACAGACTTGATAGCCTTGAAAAATTAAAAAAAGAGTTTGGTGTTCATCACCCTCACCGCATGAAAGAAATGTTAGATGTGATTAATTCGATTCTGTCAAGTTACAAAGTCTGCTTTAGAGATATCCTTGCTTATACGTCGTCGATTTCTTATTCCGGAGCAACAGGTTTACGTTACGACTCTATATTGAGAATAAAGCAGTGGCATGAAATGCACTCTTAGGAATACTTTATTTGTGCTTGGTACTGCTGCACGATCACAAAAGTCAACTGCGCCAAATAATTAGACCCTGATCTGACGTTGGATTCAGCAGCCCGAGCTAATGAGCTAGCAGAATGGAGATAGGATAATCAATCCGGTGGATGACGGCCTATCATCAGCAACAGCTTGCGAATATTAGTGACTCCTGCTCGGTTGAGCTTCAATGCATCAACCGTTGCCCGGCCAGTGGCTGTTTTGCCAATTGCCTGCAACCGATCCGAACTCCATAAGAAATGGTCGTGCCAATTCTGTTCTCTAGGGTTGTAAAGCGGCACCACCACTTCGCTCAGCGTATCCAAAGCATCGATTTTCGTGTACTTGTGAGCGTTACAGCCGCCGCAAGCTAGCGCCAAATTTTCTAAGACGGTTTCTCCGCCTAGTGCAACTGGCAGAATATGCTCAATGACAAAAGATTGTAGTGAATGGTCTATGCAGCTCTGGTAGTATTCGCATCGGCGGCTCGCACGTTCGGTGATTTGGCTTTGTTCGGCAACCGTAATGTATCGCCTAGACATAGATAGGCGGTTGACGAATCTCTAGCTGCTTCAGCAAATCATCTAAAGATATATGACGAAGTTGAGATAGCGCGATCAGATGGCCTAACCGTTCCGCGTCAGCCTGCTCAACCAAGTCAACTAAAGCGAGCAATTCTTGATGCTCCGCTGCCGTAAGCGTCTCATTTTGAAGCTTCGCCCGCAGCGTATCGTATCGCTGCTGAACGTCCGCTGGTAGCCCTTGGTTGATTTTCTGTAGCAGATCGGCTTCTGCGTCCGCAGAACTTTCCGTTTTTCGGTGGGACAGTAGTAGGCTTACGCTAGCCAAAAACTGCTCCAACTCAGGCGTATCTAGCTGGGCAACGCCTGTCAAAAGTTGCTCAATGTCGAGATTTATTTTCGATTCGATTTGCACAGTTGCCATGCTGCTCACTTTAGGAGTTAGCTTATTTTATCGCACGAATAAATCCTTATTGCAGTTGCGCTCAAAAGCCTGAATCGCGCTGCCACAGCTTGGGGTGAGCGATCACAGAATTCAACCGCGCCAAAGAACCAGATCCTGATCTGACGTTGGATTCAGTATCAATGATAATAACGGAAAGCGTTGTTATTGATGCATGATTGTTTCGTTCAACTGCCGGGAAACCGAAAAGCTTTTTGCGGTAGGTTTTCCCGTAAGTTGCCGCAGAATATTCAGCGCGTAGCAGCTCGCAAGTTAGAGCAGCTTCATGCCGCCACCAGCCTAGAGACACTGCGCGTACCCCCCGGGAACCGGCTTGAAGCGCTTAGCGGCAAGCGTGCAGGGCAGCATAGCATTCGCATCAAAAATTAATGGAGACTTTGTTTTATTTGGCGTGACAGTAACGCAATTGAGGTAGAGATAGTTGATTATCACTGAGGCCACATGACTCAACGCGACTTTTCCCCCATTCATCCCGGAGAAATCCTGCTAGAGGACTTTCTCAAACCGATGGCGTTAAGTCAGTATGCTGTCGCAAAGGCCATCGGTGTACCCCCTCGTCGCATTAATGAAATTGCCCAGGGCAAGCGAGGTATTACTGCCGGTACGGCGCTAAGATTAGGCCGTTTTTTCAGCATGGAAGCTCAGTTTTGGACGAACCTGCAAACTCGACATGACCTTGAAGTCGCCCGTGAGAAACTGGCTGACAAGTTGAATCAGGAAGTCCAGGTTCATTCAGCCTGAGTAGATAATCTGCCGCCGGATACTATCACGCAAAATTCAGCCGTACCAGTGAGTAGCAGCAGGGGAGGAGCTAGGCGATGGCTGTTTCTATATAGGTAGAAGTGCTGGAAGGCTGAGGAAGCGGTTCACCTTCGAGTTTCAGTCCTTCTAAATGAAAAGAGATGGCTTCTTCCATGTTTTTTGCCGTCTCTGCTTGAGTCGCGCCCGTCGTCACGCAACCCAGAATATCAGGAGAATAGGCCGAAAATCCTGTATTGGTTTGTTCAATAACCACTAGATATTTCATTATTTGAGACCTGCTTGTTTGAGTATGCTGTTCAATGTACCAGGTGCTAACTCATCACTTGGTTTTCCAGGGATAGTCACCAGTCCCGACTTTTCTTCGTGCTTGTACTGTCTATGGCTTCCACGAGTCCTAGCCAAATACCATCCGTCATTCTCTATCAGTTTTATAACTTGCTTCACCTTCATAAGGCTTAGCGTACAAGGCAATTAGGATGGACACAAGTAGACTCAGCAGTGTATCTAAAATCGTCGATGCGATCACTCCACCCTATCTCTTGCAGTCGCAAAACTGTGTGGATAGCTTCCGTCAGTCAATTCGTAAATCATGCGGCTTCATACACTGTCCCATAGCTCACTTAGCGTCACCACCCGATAGCTCCGCTGATGGAGTTCAGCGAGAATCAACGGCAGCGCTTTTGCTGTTTGCCGGCAGCGTTCAAGCGAGCCACCATGCAACAACAAAATCGCACCTGGGAAAATATGCTGACTGACATACCAGGCCGTAAAGGCAGCCTCGTTAGTTGGCTTAAACGTATCTACCGGCAGCATAGAAGCGAGCGCGAACTGTGGCACATAGCCCGGCATCTGTTGCAGAACGTGCAGCATGGCCTTGTTGTACAGCCCTCGTCCAGGGCGATACCATCGCAACGGCTGATGATATTGCCTAGTAATGCGCTGATGAGCGGCCCTTAACTGCGTGGCGAAGACTTCTGGATGCAACAGCGCAGTTGTTTCGTCCGCCGTGCCATGATTGGCGATCTCGTGCCTCTCCTCAACGATGCGGTCGAGAATCTCAGTCTTGTCGCTCAGGTGGCTGCTGATGATGAAGAAGGTTGCGCGGGCGTGGTGGCAGCTTGCTGCCGGAGAATCGCTTAAATCTACGCGCTGGTTGTGAGTTGCGATCACATCCAAAACCAGACGAGTCGAGCCATCGTCCGCATCGCCAGGCGTCGGCATGTCATCAAGGGTCAAAGCAACAACTTTTTGAGAAGTTGGCTTGTAAAACACGGCCTCTGGGAAAAAGCGGGCAATCTGAACCACAAGCCGCTGCGGAGGAGTCTGCATAGCTCGCTCTCAAACACCTGATAGCAAGATACCCTATAGCGCGATCACATTCAACATCGCGCTCAGCTGGGTTCAGTACGCTACTGTCACTGGCGTATGGTCGCTCGGTCTCTCCAGTCCGCGTGGCCCAGTGTCAATTGTGCAGCTCGTAGCCTTCTCATACAGCGCTGGTGATAGATAGTGATGGTCTATACGCCAGCCGGTGTTGCGCACAAATGAGTTGGTGCGATAGTCCCACCAGCTAAAGTGACCGCCCTCATCTGTGAACTTGCGAAAGGCGTCGGCCAAGCCCACCGAGAGCACATCGCGCAAAGTCTCGCGCTCTACAGGAGAAGACATGATGTGCTTGTCTCTATTTTTATCGGTGTAGATGTCTCTGTTTTCGAGAGCAATATTAAAGTCACCGCAGACGCTGAGCCGAGGGTGATCGGCGAGCTGCTTGCTCAAATACTGTTTTAGCAGCGCCAGCCAGCGCAGCTTGTACTCATACTTTTCGCTGCCGATAGCAGACCCATTGGGTACGTACAAGTTCACCACGCGCACATCGCCCAGCAGGCCGCTAATCACTCGTTTTTGGTCGTCCAGGTCACCCACAGTGCCTTTATCTAAGACTGCGCCAAAGCCCATTTGCACATCATCAAGGGGTTCGCGGCTGAGCAAAGCCACGCCGTTGTAAGACTTTTGGCCATAGAAATAAGCTTGGTAGCCGATATCGATGAAAGATTGAAGAGGAAAGTCTTTGTCAATCACTTTGGTCTCTTGTAAGCACATCACGTCTACGGGGTTGGCCTGTAGCCATTGGGTGACCTGCTCTAATCGGGTGCGAACAGAGTTGACATTCCAAGAGGTGACTTTCATAAGGACAAAGGGGCCGCGTCAGTAGGCGTTGAGAAACCAAACCTCTGTATCTTAATCTGTTCTGCAATCTTAATCGGACAGAGGCATTGATGAAGGAGGCAGTGCCCTTAAGGTGGTCCAGCTTTGGCGAATGAGCGGTAGGGCGCTGGTAGAAATAAGGAGCGCGATCGCCAACCCGACAACCCCATCGGTCCAATACCAGCCAAACTGGGCCATCAGCAGCGCCGCTATCAGTACGCCCAAGCAGCTACCGGCATCAGCCAGCATGTGCAAAAAAGCCCCCCGAAAATTCAGATTATCCTGAGCATGGGCGTGCAGCAAATAGGCGTTGAGGCCATTCACACATAGACCTACAGCAGCAGTAATAGCGACCGGGCCGCTGAGAATTTCTGTCGGGGGCGATCGCAACTCAGCTAGCGCCTCCCACCCCAACCAACCGCTCACCAGCAGCAGCAGTCCGCCATTGACCAGCGCCGACACCGCATTCAGCCGTTCACTATTGGCCCGCTCTGCCTGATAGGCCGTCCATAGAGCCAGGGCGATCGCAAAGACATCGCTAGTCATATGTCCTGCGTCGGCCAGCAGCGCCAGGCTATTGCTATCGACGCTCACCCACAGCTCTGCTGCCGAAAAACAGCTCACCATCACCAAAGCAACCTTCAGCGCTCTGAGCTGTCCGGGTGTAGAAGGCGGCGTACAGTGGCAGTGGGTGGAATGCTGATGAGTGGGCATAGGAATAGAGGAGTCGCAGCAAGGTCGCAGTAAAGTTGCAGTCAATTCGCAGTCAATTCAGAGCGATAGACTAGATAGCATTGCACTTATCATGCTGAGACGGGCACTGCGCTCAGCCAGTTTATAAGCCTAGCCAGTGACGCGATGACTTTTACAACAGATTTTCAAGCTTTAGCCAGCCTAACCGACCAGCAGTTTTACGAGCTGTGTCAGGCCCATCCCGACACAAAATTTGAACGCACACCTGGAGGATACCTGCTGATAATGCCCCCTACTGGCGGGGAAACGGGCAATCGCAACTTCGAGATTGGACTTGACCTGGGCAACTGGAATCGACAGACCAAGCTAGGCGTTGTCTTCGACTCTTCGACTGGCTTTAGACTACCCGATGGCGGTGATCGCGCTCCCGACCTCTCCTTTGTTCGCCAGGAGCGTTGGGACGCCCTGAGCCCCGATGAAAAAGAAAAATTTCCGCCGATTGCCCCAGACTTTGTTTTAGAGCTGATGTCGCCCTCTGATGCGCTTGCTGAGGCCCAAGCGAAGATGAGCGAATATCTCAACAGCGGTGTTCGACTGGGCTGGTTGATTAATCGAAAGCAGCGTCGGGTGTGGATTTATCGCCCTGATACCGCTGCTCAAGTGCTCGATAGTCCCAACACACTTTCAGGGGAAGATGTTTTGCCCGGTTTTGCCCTAAATTTGAAGAATGTTTGGTAGCGTCACGGGTCAGGAGCGAATATGGCTAAGTCCAAGAAAAAGACGGCAGGCTTGCCCGACCAGAAGTCCGATAAAAAACTAGAAGGCGAAGCGCTAATCAGAGAGACCAATCGCCGGATTCGGGCGGCTAAAGGGCTGTGGGATGCACATCGAAATGCTGCCTGCCGGGGGGAGCGTGATCGCGCCCTTGCCCTCTATAATCAGCTGACCAAAGCCCAAAAAGAAAAAGTTCCTCAACCGCTGAGAGTTTGGCTGCGCTACCGCAGCGAAAAATACTTTGGGACCCATCAGACCGCACCCGGCAGTAGTCGCAAGTAAACCCTCTGGGCAACACTGCCAAGGCCCTCATTTAGATCACTCTCCGAGATTGACTCTCAGAAGAATCACTGAGATATTAATGTAACTTCACCCCTCAAAATCGGGCTTTATGATGCGCGCTAACCGTTCTACCCTTGCCAAGCTGTGCCTGATGACGGCCCTTGCCGTGCCGGTTCAGCGAGCTGCATCTGCCACCTCCCAATCCCAAATCAACGCCCACAGCGCTCCTCATTTAGTCGCTCAGGCGATCGCCCAGACGGACGGCGCGGCTGCACCGACGGCAACCAGTCCGGACGGTGAGCTTACGGCCCGTACCGGCGCCGATGGCGCAGCAGTGATTGAAGATAGCACTGGTAGCTTAGTTGCAGGGCCGCTGGCAGAGGCAGGCGGTGCGGTTACGGCGATCGCCTTCAGTGAAGATAGCCAGACGCTCGCCACAGGTACCGACACAGGCAAGGTGCGGTTTTGGAATGCGACCGACGGTGAGCCACAAGGGGCAGCCTTTGATGCAGTGCCCGACGGCAGCGCCGTGACCGAACTGGCCTTTGAAGGCAATGACAAACTTTCGGTAGCTAGCCAGGGGCGACGCGGTCTGTGGGGTCTCAATGGCCTGCCCTTTGGAGAAACCGCCGCGAGTGGCGAAGCGGTAGCCGATGAGGCTGCTGAAGGGGCCTCTCCCTGGTGGCTGCTGATACCGCTAGTAGGTCTGGTAGGGACAGGCCTCTGGCTATTTGGCAGACGGCGGCGTCCAGATGAACCAGAGCCCATCAGACAAACCGCACCGACAGCTACGGTCACCCCGCCTGAGAGCGACGGGGATAGCGATCGCGAGGTCTCTAACCGAGCCCAGTCTGTGGTTCTGACTGACCGGGTGACAGATGAGTCGCGGGCAACCACAGCAACGAGCGCTGCCGCACCGATAGCCGCCGCCGCCGGTGCGGAGGCCAGCGTAGTACCTGAAGAATCAACCGACTTGGAAACGCCTGAACTAGAGGGAACCAATCTGGATTTAGTCCCGCCTGATAGATCCAGCGAAGCTGCCAGAGACAGGGCGATCGCCGCTGCTGGCCTTGATGCGGATATGGATTTCAAAAACGATGAAACCGATGACCCTTGGGATGACAACCTCGATCTGAGCCTGGACGAATCTTCAGCGGACATTGAGCCTGCTGTTTCTGAACTTGCTGTTTCTGAACCTGCTGTTTCTGAACCGGCAACGACCGAGCCGGTAGTGACTGAGCCGGTAGTGACTGAACCAATAGCGCCTGAGCCGGTGCTTACTGAGTCTATGGTGACTTCAGAAGTCGCCGTCACCTCGGAGCCAGCCGTGCCCGATCCAGCGATCGCCGGATCTGCTGTCACCGGGTCCGCTGTCTCTGACATGGCCGATTTTTGGGCGATTGGCTCCGAGACCATTCCACCAGGAGAGGAGATCAGCGGGGACGCTGCGCCAGGCAGCACCGGTCTCAGCAATCTGGACAGCATTGAACCCACTCGCGACACCGTCATCGCCGAAACTGAGACCATTCTAGATATTGAGCCCACCCGCGAAACCATCATTGGTGATCGCGCCGTAATCTTTAAAGGCGCGATCGCCGAAAGCTCAGCGGGCGGCGTCTCTCTATCTACGGCCCCGCCAAGAGACGGGGTTGTACTGGATCTGACGACGGTAGACGAGGGCCTGGCCGTACTCCCCGAAGGCTATGGAGATAGCCGCATTGTGCTCTTACCGCGCGATCCAAAGTGGGCCTATGCCTACTGGGATGTCTCTAATGAGTACAAGCAAGCGCTGCGCAACCAGGGCGGTCAGCGGCTGATGCTCAGACTGTACGATGTCACCGATATCGACCAGCAGCACCAAGCGCCGCACAGTATGCAGCAGCAGGAGTGCCATGAAATGGCCCGCTCCTGGTATGTGGAGGTACCAGTGAGCGATCGCGACTACACCGTAGAGATTGGCTACCTGACTGCCGATGATCGCTGGCTGACGCTCTCCCGATCTGCCCCGGTGCGCGTACCCCCGATTTATCCCTCGGACTGGAAAAAAGACCAGTTTGTCACTGTTGGGTGGGAGGAGCGCCTCAGCAACCGCACCGTTGCCAGCCTGGGTAGCCCTGAGGTGAAGACTGACGGCGCTGCTGCGCTGCCGCCCGCCTACAGTGAGCTGCTAGCCCTCGCCCAGGAGCAGGCCCTCACCCGCGTGGCAGGCTCCCTGTTTGGCTCAATGCATCAGGAGCTGCCGGTGGGCATCGCCCCAGGACTAAATGCGTCAGGGCTCAATGTCTCAGGACTAAATATGTCAGGTGTAGGCGGAGCCTCAATGCCGATAGAGCAGTCACGCCAGTTTTGGCTGGTGGCCGAAGCTGAGCTGATTGTTTACGGTGCAACCGACCCCGATGCGACGCTGACAGTGGGCGATCGCGTCGTACCGCTCAATCCCGACGGCACTTTCCGCTTCCACGTCGCCTTCCCCGACGGTCAGATTGACTATCCGATCCAGGCTGTCGCGACCGATGGCGAGCAGTCCCGCTCCGTCCATCTCAACTTTGAGCGGCAAACCCCTGAACGAAATACCAACACCCAAGATGAAGCCGAAGACGAATGGCTTTAAAGGCGGCTATCTAACCCAAGGATGATCGCCTTATCTCTCAAGGTATTGGGGTAAAGGTATTGAGGAAGATATCCAGCTCATCTGCTCTCAGCAGTACATGAATCTGTTTCCTACGGCTTCAAAGTGTGGTATTGAACTTCATACCCGCTGCGTTTTGCACTTCGAGGTGCGATCGCGGCAAAACGCTAGCCCTGTTTATGCTGAACAGTTTTAGCGCTATGTTTTTAGCAATATGCTTTAGCCCCATCACGAGGACAAGTCTATGACTAATCCACTCTATAAAATTCGCCGTCGTCACGCGCTACAGCTCTTGGCAGGTGCCTCCGGCGCAGCCTTACTCCACGCCTGCCAGCCCAGCACTGAAGCCCCAGAGGCCGCGAGTGATTCTGAGGCCGCTGAGGAGACCGCGACCGAAACTACCATGTCGATGTCCATGGGCACCGCGCCCTGGGTCGGGCAGGTACCGCTCTATATCGCCATGGAGAAAGGCTTTTTTGAAGAGCAGGGGCTGGACTTTGAGCTGCGCAACTTTGGCACTAGCGGCGACTATCTCTCCGCCTTTTTGAGCAATAACTTAGACAGCGTTTCGCTGGTCAGTTCAGAGGCGGTGCTGCTCAAAGACGAAGGCAAAGACTACAAAATTGTCATGATTCAGGACAATTCGGTCGGCGGCGACGGCATCTTAGCAAAAGACAGCATCACCAGCATTGAAGACTTTAAAGGTAAGCAAGTTGCCGTAGATACCAGCGGCGTCAGCTATTTTTTCCTGCTGCAAGTGCTCAAAGAAGCAGGTCTGACTAAGGACGACATTACCGCTGTCAATACAGAGCCCTCAGCGGCAGCAGCGGCCTTTCAGTCTGGCAATGTGGATATTGCGGTGACCTACGCGCCCTACCTTCAGCAGGCTGCTGAAGCAGTAGAAGATGGCCGCATTATCTACGATTCTAGCGAAATGCCGACGGCCATTATTGACATGTATTTGTTCGATGCGGCCTACGTTGAGGAAAACCCAGAAGCGGTGCAGGCGTTTGTCAACGGCATTTTCAAAGGATTGGAGTTTCTCGAAACAGATGAGGAAGAAGCCCTGGAGATTGGTGCAGTCGCGCTGGATGTAGAACCTGCCGATGTGGCCAGCGACCTGGAAGGGGTGAAGCTTCCTGACAGAGAAACCAACTTGCAAATGATGGCCGAACCTGACAGCGACCTATATGTAGCTGAGCCTCTAAAAGAGCTAGCTGACTTTATGGTCACTGAAGAGCAAATTGCGGCAGATCCAGGCGATTTCGCAGGCGATCTCGACCCTCAGTTTGTTGAAGCTGCGCCCTCTTAAAGCCCTCTTAAAAAGGTAACTTGTGCCCCACTCCCCAAAACGCTATTTGGAGCCCTCGGTATTTTGGAGCATTCGCCAGGGGTTCCCAGTCTGGCTGCGGCCTATTTTGACAGCGATCGCGCTGGCCATTCCCCTGGCGCTCTGGAGCTTTTTGAGCTACGGCGGCTACGTCAGCTCGACTTTTCTGCCGTCTCCGACCACGGTACTGGCAGCCGGGTGGGAAATGCTGCAAGACGGCAACCTGACAACCGATATTGTCGCTAGCTCTGGCCGCGTCATGGCTGGCTTTGCGCTAGCGGCGGCAGTTGGGGTTCCCATCGGCGTGGCAATGGGGACTTTTTACAGTATGGAGAGCCTATTTGGAGGGTTTGTCGGCACGGTGCGCTATATGCCAATCGCAGCCTTTACCCCGCTGATGATTATCTGGGCGGGCATTGATGAGCTGCCCAAGGTGCTGATTATCTTTTTGGGCATCGTGTTTTACAACGCCATTATGGTGGCTGATGCGGTCAAATTCATCCCGAATGAAACGCTCAACGTGGCCTATACCCTGGGGGCGACCCGTCGCGACGTGCTGTTCCGAGTCATTTTGCCAGCAACCTTGCCCAGCATCGTCGATACGCTGCGAGTGAATGTGGCGGGCGCCTGGAACTTTTTGGTGATTTCTGAGCTGTTGGCTGCCGAGAGCGGCTTAGGATATACGATTATGCGCTCTCAGCGCACGCTGCAAACCGACAAGGTGCTGTTCTGTATTTTGGTGATTGGCTGCATTGGGCTGCTCACAGACTGGGCGTTTAAGCTGCTGTTTCGCCTGTGGCTGCCCTGGGCAGAGCCGACTGCTGGCTGAGGAGTGCCCCAGAAGTGTCTATTTGGTCACAGATCGTTCGGTCGTTAGCCCCTTAGCATCGAATGGATTGAGCAGTACCTCAGAGCAGAACTGATTTCGCCTGCCGTTTCTATTTGCCATTCCTATTTGCCAGGTTAGGCTGGCGGCTCTTCATGCAAACTTTCCCAACGACCTTGACGCAGCCGTTCCAGCAAACCACGCCAAAGCTGGAAATTCGCAACATCACCCAGGTTTTTGGCAAAGGCAAGCATGCCAGGGTCGCTGTAGACAATGTCAGCCTGGCGCTCAGGCCAAACGAGTTTAGCTGCGTGGTCGGCCCCTCAGGCTGCGGCAAATCGACGCTGCTCAATATTGCAGCTGGCTTAATGCAGGCGACATCTGGCGAAATTTTTGTCGATGGGGAACCGGTGCCAGGGCCGGGGGCCGACCGGGGCATGGTCTTTCAAAACTACACGCTATTTTCCTGGCTATCGGTAGCCGATAATATCGCCTTTGGCCTGAAGCTACGGGGAATGCCCAAGGCCGAACGGCGCAGTAAGGTGGCCTACTACTTAGATATTATTGGGCTCAGCGACTATGCCAAAGCCTATCCCAAGGCGCTGTCGGGAGGGATGAAACAACGGGTGGCGATCGCCCGCGCCCTAGCCAACGATCCAGAAGTCATGCTGATGGACGAACCCTTCGGCGCGCTCGATTCTCAAACCAAAGAGCAGCTACAGGCGTTTTTTCACAGTCTGTGGGAGAAAACTCAGATCACCGTGCTGATGATCACCCACGATGTAGAGGAGGCGATCTTTCTCTCGCAGCGAGTGCATGTAATGGATCGCTACGGCAAGCTGCGTGAAACAGTGGAAATTAACCTGCCCAAGCACCGGGAGGTGGAGATGAAGCTCACCACTGATTTTTTAGACTACAAGCGCCACGTCACACACGCCCTGCGATAGCCGTACAGAGAAACCCGGCTAAGTCCGTAACAGACCTCGCCGGGTTCAAAGGATGAGCTCGAAGTAATCGAGCTAAGAGGATGTTTGAAAAGTCTGAGGTAGGCTATCAGTTTCTAAATAAGCTAAACGAGGTTTGGCGGCTTTCGTCACTTTGACTCAAGCCAATAAAAGGCCAATAAGTAGCGAAAGCCACTTTTCAAACATCCTCTAACGTAAGTTCGAGATAAGCGATCCTCTGTAATGCCGATCACACAGCACCCTTAACCGCACCGCCCAAGGTAAATCCCCTCCCGGGAGGGGCGCAGGGGTGGGTTTCGGTGTGTAGTACGAGTTGCCGACCCACCCCGCCCTGCGGGCACCCCTCCGAAGGGAGGGGATTCACTTCAGGTGGGGTGAGCACAGGGTTTTTCATTCCAAACTCACGTTGAGCCAAGCAGGTTAAACGACAGCAGGCTGCTGACCCATCTGAGTCAGGCGGTCAGCCAGCAGCTGCTCTAGCTCTTCTAGCGCTTTTGAGAAACCTTCAATGCCCTCTGCCAGCTTTTCGTTGGCCATGCGGTCGGCTTCGTGCATTTCGTCAAAGGTGGCTTTGTCGATGGTCTTCTTCTCAATATTGAGATCTTGGGCCATCTCCGGGCGGAGCTTGCGCGGCAGTTCGCCTTCGGTTTCGGCTAGAGGTGCCAGCAGCTTGGGTGAAATGGTCAGCAGATCGCAGCCCGCTAGCTCTTTAATTTCGTCTACGTTACGAAAGCTAGCGCCCATGATTTCGGTTGCATAGCCAAACTTTTTGTAGTAGTTATAGATTTCGGTGACAGACTGCACGCCGGGGTCTTCAGAAGGGGGGTAGCTGTCGCGACCGGTGTCTTTCTTGTACCAGTCGAGAATGCGACCGACGAATGGGGAAATCAAGGTGACTTTGGCTTCGGCGCAGGCGATCGCCTGATGCAGCCCAAACAGCAGCGTCAGATTGCAGTGAATGCCTTCTTTTTCAAGGATTTCAGCAGCTTTAATGCCCTCCCAGGTAGAAGCGATTTTGATCAGGATGCGATCGCGGCTCACCCCGGCCTCTTCATACTCAGCGATCAGGTCGCGGGCCATTGCCAGCGTACCTTCCATATCGTAAGAGAGCCGCGCATCCACTTCAGTCGAAACGCGCCCCGGAATAATTTCTAAAATGCGCTTACCGAAAGCCACCGCTAGATGTTTAAAGGCCTCCATTGCAACTTCTTTGTCTGAAGCGTCTGCACCGAGCTTTTCCTTGGCTTGCTGCAAGGTCTCATCGACAATGCTCTGATACTGAGGCAGCCCAGCTGCTGCGGTAATCAGCGAAGGATTGGTCGTCGTATCGCGCGGGGTAAATTCTTCAATCGCGCCAATGTCACCGGTATCGGCAACCACAACGGTCATTTCTTTAAGCTGAGATAGCAAACTCATAGGCTTTCTCCGAGAGATAATATGCCTCCCATTGTAGTCAGCTCCACCTAGATCATCGTCTCCCATAAGGCTTTGTTTAAAGAGGTGTCGCCAGCAATACCTCTCAAAAAGCAGGCTCAACCTATTGCCATAGCTGCATTCAAGCACTGCCCTAGTTAAGCCACCTGAGCGATTTGGCACCCCCCAAGATCAGTAGCAATCTATCGTTTTCATGACATTGAGCTGTTTCAAACACCTTCAAATAACGCCAGAGGATGCGGTTTGGGCGTCTTTCTGAGTGTCGTTCTGGGCGTTCTGGGCATTTGCCTCCGGTGAGGCGCTGGCCTCAGCCCCCTTCAAGGCCATACCCTGAGCTACTGGATGCACTTCTTCCAGGTCAGCGTATTCAGCTAGGTCATAGAGCGGTAGATCAAACCAGAAGGTAGTGCCGACGCCCACTTCACTCACCAGATGAATCTGGCTGTTGTGCCGGTCCATAATATTTTTCACAATCGAGAGCCCCAGCCCGGTGCCCTCTAGCGTATGCACCCGGTTTTCGACGCGGAAAAAGCGATCAAAAATTGCCGCCTGATCTTCGTCATCAATGCCCAGGCCGGTATCGCCAATCTCGATGCGCACATTCTGCATCAGCTGCGGATTAATGCTGGGCGCGCGGTAGGCCCGAATCACTACGTGACCGCCCGCTGGTGTAAACTTCAGCGCATTGCCCACCAGATTGCCAAACACCTGTAGCAGCAAATCGTAGTTGCCCAGGCTCGTTGGCAGCTCGTCTTCAATATCTTTTTCTAAGGTGATTTGCTTGTCCTTGGCATTGAGCTGATAGGTCCGCAGCACCTGATCGATGGGCTGATGTACCTCTACCGCCGAAAATTCGTAGCGGCGGCTAGACTCTAGCCTTGAGAGGTCGAGCACGTCATTGACTAAGCGGCTGAGCCGGTCGGTTTCGTTGTTAGCCGTGGCCAAAAATTCCCGGCGCTCGGTTTCGCTGAGGTCTTCGCCGTACTCATACAGCGTTTCAATGAACGATTTTATATTGAACAGCGGCGTGCGCAGCTCGTGAGAGACGTTGCTGATGAAGTGGCTTTTGGCCTCGTTGAGCGCAACTTCGCGGGTGATGTCTTGCAGGGTAATCGCCATGCCTTTGACGTTTTCTCGCGACTGGTCTAGCACTGTATTGATCAACACGCGCAGAGTGCGGTTGCCCTCTACCAGAGAGATGCGAAATTCGCTGCCCTCGTGCGATTCGCCTGTTGTTGCCTGGACTAATGGAGGCGCCAGCTGAGCGCGTACTTGCGGAGGCAGCTGATCTAAAATGCTGCCGCTGAGGACTGTATTAGCCTCCCAGCCGAGCATCCGCCGGGCGGCGATGTTGGCCAGCACCAGATTGGTCGCAGCATCAAGCAAAATTGCGCCATCGGCAATGGTCGAGACCAGGCTCTCTAGTTTGGCTTTTTCAGCGGTCAATTCTTCAATGTTTTGCTCTTCGTAGCGCTCCAGGCGCTCAGCCATGTCATTGAAGCTATAGATCAGCTCGCCCAGTTCACCGCCTAAGGGCAGATTAATGCGCTGCTTAAAGTTGCCCGCTGCAATGTTTTTTACCCCGAGCAGCAGCTCTTTAATCGGCTGAGTAATGGTGAGAGCGTTAATCACAGCGCCCAAAATTACCATCACCCAAATAGAGACAAATACAGCAATAGTGACATCGCGGGTGAGGTGCGAAGAGGCCACCACGGTTGGGTTGGGGTTGATGCCCATGGCCAACATGCCTTTGTACTGGCCCTCTACGGTGAGCGGCACGAAGACATCGGTAACCATGCCAGCGGGCGTCAGGTGCTGACGCACCATTGGCGAATTGGCGCTGCTAGTGTAGTTGGCGGGCAGCTTCATCCGTCGTCGCAGGGTCAGGGAGTTTTGGACGGCGGGTTCTGAATAGGGGATGCCGAAGAAAATCTCGCCGTCCTGGTCGGCATAGAGCATGTAGCGGACGTTAGAAGTATTTTCGTAAAAGCTGTAGGAGAAGCGGGCTAGCTCTGAGCGGTCGTTGGTTTCAATGAGAGGCGCGACGTTAGCCGCTAGCAGCAGCCCTATGTCCCTGCCAAAGCGGGTGTCGTTGAGCTGGGCATCTTGCTGAATGGTATTGACTGCCCAAAAGGTGAGGCCGCTCATGATCAGCGACACCAGCAGCGTAGCGCCGGTCATCAGCCGCGTCTGTAAGGTGAAGTCGCTCCACCACTTAACAAATAAGGCTTTGAGTTGACTAAAGAGTTGCATGGCTGTAGTAGAGGCGATCGCCGACTGGCCGCTGCTGGCCATCTATCGCCGGGAAAAGCACTGTCCTTAGTGGAGGGCTGCTCTGCTGACGAGCATGGGATTGGTTCTATTTTAGACGGCGATCACCCTTTAGATGCCAGCACTCGCCGAGTCCTTCACCCGATGGCCAATATCGCGGCGGTAATAGCTGCCTGGAAAGTCAATTTTACTAGCAGCGCTATAGGCGTTGGTCAAGGCCGCGTTGAAGGTGGGCGCGATCGCCGTTACCCCCAGTACCCTACCGCCCGTACTCGCAAGCTGATTGAGGCTGAGCCGGGTGCCCGCGTGAAAGACCATCGTATCGTCAACGGCAGCTTCAGCAGCGTCAATACCGCCAATCGGCAGACCTTTTTCATAGTCGCCGGGGTAGCCCTCAGCCGCCATCACAATACAGGCAGCAGCAGCGTCTTTCCAGGCAAAAGGAGGCAGGTCGGCCAATCGCTGCTCGCAGCAGGCCAGCACAATCTCGTCCAAGGGTGTCTCTAGTAAGGGCAGCACCACCTGCGTTTCGGGATCGCCAAAGCGACAGTTAAATTCAATCACCTTAAACTCAGTGACCTTGCCGTCCTTAGCGGGCATTACCATTAGCCCGGCGTAGAGCACACCGCGATAGTCAATGCCTTGGGCCTGCAATGCCTTCAGCGTCGGCTCCAAAACTTCGGCTTGCACTCGCGCCAATAAGTCGGGGGGCATGATCGGCGTTGGCGCGTAGGCTCCCATGCCACCGGTATTGGGGCCCGTATCGCCTTCACCAATTTGCTTATGGTCTTGAGCGGGCAGCAGTGGCCGGATAGTCAGGCCATCGGTCACGGCCAGCACTGAAACTTCCTGGCCCGATAAAAATTCTTCGATCACAATCTGCTGGCCTGCTGTCCCAAACTGACCGTCAAAAGCGGCGTGGATGGCGGCGATCGCATCGCCAATTTCCTTGGCAACAGTCACCCCTTTACCCGCCGCTAGCCCGTCAGCTTTGACAACAATGGGCGCGCCCTGCTGCTGGACATAGGCGATCGCCCGTGCCGCATCGGTAAACACCGCTGAGCCCGCCGTGGGAATATGGGCCTGAGCCATCAGCGCTTTTGCCCAAGCCTTACTCGACTCAATCTGCGCCCCGTCTTTACCTGGGCCAAATACTTTAATCTGCTGCTGCCTGAGCGCATCGGCTAGGCCATCAGCCAGCGGCTGCTCTGGGCCTACGATGACAACGCTCATATTGTTCACTAGCGCGCACCGGGCAATGCCTTCAAGGTCATTGGGAGCCATGGCCACATTGCGACAGCCCGACAGCCGAGCAGTGCCGCCATTGCCTGGAATGCAGACCACTTCTGTGACTTTTGGCGATTGAAGCAGCTTCCAGGCCAGCGCATGTTCACGCCCGCCTCCCCCGATGACAATTGCTTTCATAGTTGAGGAAAATCCTACAGAGACAAGCGCTCAATCAGAACCCATTGTGGCATCAAACCTGTCTGATCAGGATTTTGTCACTGTGCTATGGCAATTCATCTCGCTAGTATGTAACGCTTCTTTACGCCCGATTAGACCGTAAATCAAGCACTATGATAGCTTCTTAGTACAGCCACCTCAAGACAATTTGCGTTGAAATCGCTTCACAAACAAACCTCATACTGGAGAAAAAAGCAGTGTCAGCAGCGCCTGTTTCGAACCGCGAAGATTTTAGCGAATACGTCGCCCACTTGCAGCTGCACATGGCTCTGCAAGCTCGCAACTTAGTTCCTACTCTGCTGACGGGCCAGAGCCTGGCTGATTCTCGCCAGTCGCTGCTTCAGCAAACTCAGGCTGATATCGAGAAGGTCGTCTCGCGCCAGGTTTTTCAGTAGGGGTTCATTAGCGGGGCTTTTCAGCAGGGCTTTTTCAGCTATGGATTGATTGCTTCAGCGGCTTTGTAGGCAGCCTGCACCGCTGGCCGAGCCTGAACCGTTTCAAACCAGCGCTTGAGATTAGGAAAATCGTTGAGATCCTGGCCCTGGCGCTCATAGCCAGTAATCCACGGGTAGCAAGCCATATCAGCGATAGAGTACTTGCCCGCTACGAATTCGCGTTGGCGAAGCCCCTCTCCTAGAGGCTCGCTCAGCTGCTTGTTCAGCACCCCGTATAGCCGGGCCGTCTCCTTGACATAGCGGTCAATGGCGTAAGGAATTTTCTCGGGCGCGTAGATGGCAAAGTGATGGTTTTGCCCCAGCATTGGTCCCAATCCGCCCATCTGCCAGTTGAGCCATTGCAGCACTTCTGTGCGATCGCGCAGTTCCGTAGGCAAAAACTGGCCTGTCTTCTCAGCTAAATACTGCAAAATTGCCCCCGATTCAAATACGCTGATCGGGCTATCCCCTGTTGGGGGCTCAGTATCTACAATCGCTGGGATCCTATTGTTCGGCGAGATTTTGAGAAACTCGGGGTCGAACTGATCGCCTTTGCTGATGTTGATTGGATGGATGGTGTAGCTCAGATCGACCTCTTCGAGAAAAATAGTAATTTTGTGGCCGTTAGGCGTTGTCCAGTAGTAAAGATCGATCATGCGGTGGAAAGCGGCAGGGCCGCAGTAAGGAAACTATAAAAACAATACTGTGGCCTTTGCACTTTTGAGCCAGGCAGGTGCGCTATAGCGCCTGTCGAGTTGCTTAGGACACTTTTATCGGCTGAAACCGTTATCTGACAGCAGGCAACTCGACTCGCAAAGTAAGAATGCATCCTTACTTTGCTATACAAAACAAATGCTCGGCGGCCAAGAAGTTTCCATCTTGGCCGCCGAGCATTTTAGCGATGCACCTGAATTTAATCGAACGGCGGGGCAAGCATTAGACCGACTGCTGCTATGATTTACTGCGCACGTCGCGATTGTAACGGATTAGGTCAGTCAGACTAGCGCCCTCAGGCAGGCCTTGAGTGGTCGAGGCTTGGCCAGTAGCAGAGGCAATTGGGGCGAAGGCCGCAGCGACCAACATCACCAGTGAAGTAGAAAGGATGAGGCGTTTCATAATGGGTGTCTCCTAAAAAATAACGAGTTTTCTTTTGATTCGTTACTTAATTAGGATGACTGAAGCGCCTGAAGCTCACCTGAACCGTTTCTGAGAGAAATGTCAGAATTTGATGAGAAATATTAGTATTCCCTGATACAAAGCTGAGAAAATTTGTATTTTGGGATACATATCTTTCTGCCACCGCTCTGTCATTACTCTACGGTGACTGACTTTGCCAGGTTCCGGGGCTGATCGACATCGAGGCCACGCCGCGCTGCAATGTGATACGACAGCAGCTGTAAGGGAACCACCGTGAGGACTGGTGAGAGCAGTTCATCGACAGCCGGAACGGGCAGCAGCGCATCGAAGGTTTCTTCGGCTTCGGGGTCATTCATTGGGACCACGCCAATCAGCCGGGCATCTCGGGCTTTAGCTTCTTGCGCGTTAGAGAGTACTTTTTCGTAGACGCTTCCCAGGGTAGCGATCGCCACAACCGGCACCTTCTCATCAAGCAGGGCAATCGGGCCGTGCTTCATCTCCCCTGCCGGATAGCCCTCAGCGTGAATGTAGCTAATTTCCTTGAGCTTGAGTGCGCCCTCTAGCGCGATCGGATAGTTGATGCCCCGACCGATGAAGATGAAGTCTTGAGTTTCCGAAAAATCGTGAGACAGTTCCTCTACGTAGCGCTCCTGGCTCTCCAAAACCAGCTCTAGCTGCGCAGGCAGTTGCCGCAGTCCCTGAATAATTTCAGCCATGCGTTCTAGAGAAATCGTTTGACGCCGGTAGGCCAGCTCCAGCGACAAAAAGTAAAACGCCATTAGCTGCGCGACAAAAGTTTTGGTCGCGGCCACGCCAATCTCTATACCGGCCTGAGTGCCGATCACATGAGCAATCAGACGGCCCAAAGAGCTATCTACCCGGTTGGTGATGCCCAACATGCGCGGGGCATATTGCTGCTCGCCGCTGGCCGCCCGCCGGGTCTGCTCCATCTCTAACGCAGCCAGAGTATCGGCAGTTTCTCCCGATTGGGTGACGCCAATAGTGAGCGTATTCGGCATCAGCGGCGCGGGCGCATAGCGAAATTCAGAGGCGTATTGTACAAAGGTCGGAATGCCCGAGACCTGCTCTAGTAAGTACTTGCCCACTAAGCTCGCGTGCCAGCTGGTGCCACAGGCAAGGATTTGAATATGCTGAAGGTCGCCTAGCAAAGCATCAGGAAGTTCGAGGCGAATAGGCGATTGATTGCTCTCAGGCGTCCAATCGGTGTCCAAGTAAGTCTCTAAGCAGGTGCGAACCACCCCTGGCTGCTCGTAGATCTCCTTGAGCATGAAGTGTTTAAAGCCCTGCTTTTCCACCATGATGGGGTTCCAGTTCAGGGTTTGAGGCTTTTTCCTCAGCCGGTGACCGCTAAAATCGTACACTTCTACGCCTATGGGCGTCAGGCGGGCGAGTTCGCCGTTTTCCAGGGTTAGCACCGCCTGGGTGTAGGGCATAATCGCAGGCGTATCCGACGCACAGAAAAATTCGCCCTGACCAAAGCCGATAACCAGCGGTGCTTGCTGACGCACCACCATCAGCTCATCCGGGAAGTCGGCAGAGACAATCGCCAGCGCAAAGGCTCCCTGCAATCGGCGCACGGCCTGACGACAGGCTTCCAGCAGTGGGGACTGCTCAATCAAGACCGCGTCATCTGGCGGATTTTCTAAATATTCAGCAATCAGGTGGGGAATGACTTCAGTATCCGTATCTGAGCGGAACTGGTGACCCTTAGCTTTCAGCTCTTCTCGTAACTCGCGGTAGTTTTCAATGATGCCGTTTTGCACTACCGCGATCCGCTCTTTGGTGTCGGTATGGGGGTGGGCGTTGTGCTCTTCTGGCTTGCCGTGAGTGGCCCAGCGGGTATGACCGATGCCCAGATGCGCCGGGTCTTCAAGCCCCTCTAGCTTGGTTTGTAAATTTATCAGCTTGCCTTTGGCGCGAGTCCTTTGAAGCTGACCTTCGCAGACGGTAGCCACCCCAGCCGAGTCATAGCCACGGTATTCCAGGGTTTTTAAGCCTTCAATTAAAATGCTGCTCGCCGCTCGGGTGCCTATATATCCAACTATTCCGCACATACTTTAAAGCTCCGCTCACTCACATAGCGCCTGGCCAATAGCTCACGTCAGATAGCCAAGCTGAATCCAATTACTTTACCGAAAGTCCGTCAAAATGGTTGAGCCAAACACCACAGATACTTAAATGGCATACTGTCAGCATTTGGGAGGGGGAGGCGATCGCCCCTCTCCATAAAACAAGCAAAAAGCCCTCTGTACAGCGTACAGAGGGCTTCTCGCACTATTCAATTGTCAGGTCGTCATGCCGTTCGAAGACTACGCATTGATAGCAGGCGCGGTGAGCGCTACAGGTGCAGCTTCACCAGCAGCCAAGTCTAGGGGGAAGTTGTGAGCATTGCGCTCGTGCATTACTTCCATACCCAGGTTGGCGCGGTTCAATACGTCTGCCCAAGAACCAATCACGCGGCCCTGTGAATCGATGATCGACTGGTTGAAGTTGAAGCCGTTCAGGTTGAATGCCATCGTGCTGATGCCCAATGCCGTGAACCAGATGCCCACTACTGGCCATGCGCCGAGTAGGAAGTGCAAGCTGCGGCTGTTGTTGAACGATGCATATTGGAAGATCAATCGACCGAAGTAGCCGTGCGCTGCAACGATGTTGTAAGTCTCTTCCTCTTGACCAAACTTGTAGCCGTAGTTCTGACTCTCAATCTCAGTCGTCTCTCTCACAAGTGAAGAGGTCACCAGTGAACCGTGCATCGCGCTAAAGAGTGCGCCACCGAAGACACCGGCTACTCCCAGCATATGGAAGGGGTGCATCAGGATGTTGTGCTCTGCCTGGAAGACCAACATGAAGTTGAACGTACCAGAGATACCCAGAGGCATACCGTCAGAGAATGAACCTTGACCGAGGGGGTAGATAAGGAAGACTGCGGATGCCGCTGCAACGGGTGCAGAGTAAGCAACACAGATCCAGGGGCGCATACCGAGGCGGTAGGATAGCTCCCACTCACGGCCCATGTAGCAGAAGACGCCGATGAGGAAGTGGAAAATCACTAGCTGGTAAGGACCGCCGTTGTAAAGCCACTCATCGAGTGAAGCAGCTTCCCAGATGGGGTAGAAGTGAAGGCCGATAGCGTTAGAGGACGGAACCACAGCACCAGAGATGATGTTGTTGCCGTACATCAGAGAGCCAGCGACGGGCTCGCGAATACCGTCGATATCGACGGGAGGAGCAGCGATGAAGGCGATGACGAAGCAGGCAGTAGCAGCGAGTAGAGTCGGAATCATCAGAACGCCGAACCAGCCTACATAGAGGCGGTTTTCGGTGCTTGTGACCCACTGACAGAACTGCTCCCACAGCGAAGCGTTTTCGCTTCTTTGAAGAGTAGTAGTTGTAGAAACCATTGAATGATTGCGGGGGTGAAAGTGAATATGTATATGACGAACCGGGCACTCAAGCGAATGACTTATTCATCGGTATATATTTAATGTAACACAATGTAACGGAATATTGCAAGCCGGTTAACGAATTTAATATTTTGTGAGTTGACGGCGCTGCTTGGTTTTGGGCTATTGCCTTTGAACGTGAGGGAGTATGGCCCTGTCAGTTGAGGCGCGTTTATGAAAGTGCTTCGTACTTACGAGTTTGTTATGTGATGCATGTTTTACCAAGAGCAGGCTAAGCAAGGCGATGCTTGGGTACCGGTCGAAGCGACCGAGGCGTAGCTCGAAGCAGTCGAGTTAGGCAGGGAGCATATTTATTAACGTCAGTTCGGGATAAGAATAGCTAGAATGTGCCATCGGAGATCTTTTCTCCCCTTACCAAGGGGAGATGCCGCAGGCAGAGGGGTTCCGGCTGAGCACAAAGCATGTCGCCAGAACCCCTCCCTTACGGTTCCCCTTGGTAAGGGGAACCCAGACCGGCTTTGATAGGAGAGATTTGAGCGGTTGACCATGAAACACCTTATCCCGAACTCAGGTTTATTAGGATGAGCTTTGACTGTCTCAACGCTATCGAAGGTGACACCGTGCATCGCCCGTGTGAGATGTGGAAACAGTCGATCTTCAATGGGATTGTACTTACGAGGTATTGAGTGGATAGTGAGCGACCCGAATGTCCAAGTTCAACTCAGCTGATACCGCTGAACTGGATAGCGCCTGGGAATCGGCGATCGCTCTAATAGAAGCCATCCATTCTGGTTCTTTATGTCGCAGCGCTGCCTCAGTAAAGTCAGCACTTCAGGCTAGATAAAGGGAAGATCATCGGGCTGGCAACCGAGGGTAGAACATCTGCCGTACTACTGAAGCTCAATACGGGCGATCGCATCCAAGAGCGGTTGCGATACTAAATTTTGCTAGCAGCATTGTTAGCTGTGCCTCAAAATCAGCTGCTGGCAAGTATCAACTTGAAGCTGGAAAAGCTGAGTTGCTAGTCACGCTTGCTAGCCATCAATTGGTAGGGCTGACTGTAGTTGAGTTAGGGTGATAGTACTTGGTAGACATTTGGTTCAACGATGGTAGACGGGCAGCTTGATGTGCTCTCCGACTTTTCAGGGGATAGTGCAGACGAGACAGAACAGGCTGAAAATGCGACCGAGATCGCTCCAATTAAAGTAAATCTAAGATTTTGGCAGCTATGGAATATTAGCTTTGCCTTTTTTGGCATTCAGGTGGGCTGGGGTCTGCAAATGGCTAACACCAGCGCCATTTTTGAGTCGCTGGGGGCGAATGCTGAGCAGATTCCGGTGCTGTGGTTGGCTGCGCCGATGTCGGGGTTGGTGATTCAGCCAGTGGTGGGGTATTTGAGCGATCGCACTCGTTCCACCCTCGGTCGTCGCCGCCCCTATTTCTTAATAGGAGCCCTGCTCAGCTCCCTGGCTCTGCTGATTATGCCAAATGCCCCTTCTCTTTGGATTGCGGCGGGAGCGCTATGGCTGCTTGATGCTTCTGCCAACATCAGCATGACGCCCTTCCGCTCGTTTGTCTCAGATCTGGTGCCCAAGCATCAGCGTACGCAGGCATTTTCGATGCAGGGGGTAGCCACTGGACTGGGCGCGGTGTTTGCCTCGGCGTTGCCCTGGGTGGTGGCTCGGTTTGTGCCGCCTCAGCTAGGTGAGGTGATCCCGCAGTCGGTGAAAATTTCTTTTTATATCGGCGCTGCCGCCTTTTTGGGAGCGGTTTTGTGGACGGTGGTCGCTGCATCCAAGCCGTTTTTCCCGCCGGATGAAGTAGAAACGCTAGAGGAAGGTAGTCTTGTCGCCGACATCTGGCAGGCCATACGCACCATGCCGCCGCTGATGCGTCAGCTGGCCTGGGTACAGTGCTTTAGCTGGCTGGGGATGTTTTGCGTATTTTTGTACTTTCCGCCCGCGATCGCCCACAACATTTTCCACGCCATCGAGCAAGATACGACGCTCTACGCCGCTGGTATCGAATGGGCCGGACTTTGCATGGCTCTGTACAACCTGGTCTGCTGCGGCTTTTCCTTCGCCCTGCCCGCTCTTGCTCGCCGCTTCTCCTCACCGGTGACTCACGGTCTCTGCTTGCTCTGCGGAGCCCTCAGCTTAGTCTCACTTCACTATGTTCACAGTCAGTACTGGTTACTGCTGCCTATGGTGGGGCTAGGCATCGCTTTTGCCAGTATGCTGTCGCTGCCCTATGCCATGCTGGTGAAGGTGTTGCCGCCCGACCAAAACTGTTTATATATGGGCATTTTTAACTGCTTTGTGGTGCTGCCTGAGATTGTCGCTTCGCTGGGATTGGGCTGGTTTATGGGGGCGTTTTTGAGGGGCGATCGCCTCTCAGTCGTCGTCCTTGGCGGTGGCTTTATGGCCGTCGGCGCGGTTCTTGCCCTATTCGTTAACCAGACTGACGGAGTTGCTTCTGAAACAAAAGCAGCAGAAACTTCGAGCTGACTATATCTCTATTGAGGGGGTCGTCGATGAAATTTGAAGTCGATGAAAGTATCGTCAAGGCTGTGACAACGAAATTCCAAGTTAACGAGCGTATTTTTACGACTGCGACATCTTCTCAGTTGCTTGACGCTCTTGAACTACAGTTTAAGCAAAGATCAGAATCCGTTAAACGGAAAGGTGCCTGCTTTGTTGCTTTGGGCATCGAGACAAGTTTTGGTTCGATTAACCGCAGGGATACCACAGAAGTTTCTGCTCAGCCAACCAGCGACGGTTTCCTAATTGTCGCCAACGTAAAATATCGCCTTTCCCTATAGTTTTGGGTGATACTTCTCCTTCTCTTTTTCACGTATGTCTTCTGGTTGATACCAATTGCGTTCTATCTAATTCAAAAGAAGACTGTGAAAGAAGCGATTGAAGACTGCTTTCGTAACGTCAAAAATGAATTCAGCTCAAACACGATTAATCCTTTGGGCTCTAGCTCTGCCCTGCCTACTACAAAAGACCAACCTACTGTCGCTGATATCGAACGTTTAGGTAAACTACTAAAACAGGGACTAATTACACAACAGGAGTTCGATTCTCACAAGGCAAAGCTCTTTGGTGGTTCGATGCCACAGCCGGTATCAAAGTCAACTATACATGCGTCAGAGAAATCACTACCCATTGAGAGAGAAGACGAACGAGCAGGCCAATTGATGTTCGCTCAAGCGCGAGAATACGTTCGGAACGGACAAAAAGAGGCAGCAGCAACAGCTCTAAGGAGTCTTATCAACCAGTTTCCTAAGACGGAAGTTGCAGCGCGTGCGCGAGAAATCCTAGCACCCCGGACTAAAGCGGCTTCGAAGTGATCTCAGATATTGACTGTTCACTCATAGTGCGTTGGACAATTTACTCCTGGCTTGCCCACCGAATATCTACCTTTCTACGGCTTGAAACGCAATCGCGTAGGTAGAGATTAATCAAGCTCTGATAGGGAATGCCAGATTCCTCTGCCATACTTTTGAAATATTCAACTACATCCCCACTCATCCGAATGGTGACTTGCTTTTTCAGTTTTGCGGCATAGGGGTTCTTGCGACTCTTCATAGTCGAGAAATCATATTCGGCTTTCATCGGTCTCTCCTAGCGTAATGTTTGCGTTCAGATTTCGTAGCCTTCCGTGCAGAGATGATTCTGATAACGTTACCAAGATCTCGTTCGCAGTGGCACACAATCAATATTCTTAGCCGAGTGCTCATTCCGAGCAGAATGAATCGATCTTCGCGGCCAGAATGCTCATCGTCAAAAAATTGGGTGGCATTATCGTCGAAAAATACTGAACGGGCTTCGTCGAAAGAAACGCCATGCTTATCTTGATTTGATTGGTCTTTTTGAGCATCCCATTCAAATTCAATCATACATACAATGTAAATAATTTGCGTATATGTTGGCAGCTATGGCAGTAAATTAGAGCAAATTGCTGTCAGATGCACTCAGTGATTGAGGATACTTGATAGTTATAGATTGGTAGGGCCGCCTGTCGTTGCGTTAGGGCGGTAGTACTTAATAGATACGTGGTTCATCAATGGCAGACGGGCAGCTTGCTGCGCGCTCTGACGTTTCAAGGGATAGTGCAAAAGAGCTAGAACAGGGCAAAAATGCGACTGAAATCGCTTCAAGAAAAGTGAATCTCAGATTTTGACAGCTATGAAATATCGGCTTCGCCTTTCTCGTCATTCAGGTGCCAGACTATCTATTGACTTACATTTGGTCGGCAGCTTAGTCGCTTAGCAATTCATCAACGGCCACCGCGAATCCTGGCAGCACAATCTGCGTCTCAGCCATTTCACCTGGCCCAAAAATCTGTTTGCTCTGTGCGGTTACGACGATTACCCAGCGCACCTTTGGATACACAAGCCAAACTTCCTGCCCACCCGATGCCAGATATTCGTAGGCTTTGGCAATGACCTCTTCTGCTAAGTCAGAGGGCGATACGATCTCTGCGCTGAGCGGAAAACTTTGCGGCAGCACTTGAACCTCGCCATACTGCGTCAGCAAGTCAGGCGTAAGGTAGGCGACATCAGGTTTTCGTCCTTGTTTGCCAGTCCGGCACGGAACTTCTGTGTACACTTGCCCCTCAAACCCTTGACTCTCTTGATACCGTCGCCAGTAGTAATACAAATCGCCTTGAACTTTGCTGTGCTTCAGCGTCATACCGGTTTTCTCAACGAGCTGATCGTCCACCCATTCTGTTCCATCAGGCGGATTTTCCAACCAGGCTTCCAAAGAGTCTGGGCCTGACGGTACGGCGTCCTGAGCAATGTCTGGAATAATGGGATTTTTAAGGATGGTTACCATGCATCTACGTCTCCACTTCTCGAATGTTTCTAGTGTAGCGATTCAGCTTTTTAGAAAGGCGACGAGCTGCTCTAGTTTTTCCCAGGCTGCGCCGCTCTTGATGATGTCTTGAGCCTTTTGGATGCCATCTGCGCAGGCTGCTTCAAAGGTATCGCCGGTTGCAACGCCGCCAACTTTGAGCGCTAGGGCTGCATTCAGCGCTACGACATCTCGCTGGGCTTGGGTGCCTTTGCCCTGAAGTACGTTGCGGAAGATGGTGGTGTTTTCTTCAAGCTCGCCGCCCTGGATTGCTTCTAAGGGGGCTGAGGCTAATCCAAAGTCTGCTGGATTGAGTACTTTTGAGGTGACTGTGCCATTTTCGACCACGGCAACGTCAGTTTCTTTGCCTAAGCCTGCTTCGTCGAGCTTTTCTCGTCCGTGCAAGACCATGGCCTGCTGGATGCCTAGCTGAGCGATCGCCTCAGCCACAGGCATAAGCACGGATGAATCGTAGACGCCGATGACCTGACCGGTGGGTCTGAGCGGATTGACCAGCGGCCCCAGCAAGTTAAACACGGTGCGGACTTTGAGTTCGCCGCGCAAGGGGGCGACGGCTTTCATCGCCGGGTGCCAGCCGCGTGCAAACAGGAAAGTGACGCCCACTTCTTTCAGCGCTGCTTTGGATTTTTCGGGCGAGGCATTGAGATCGACGCCCAGGGCTTCGAGGACATCGGCTGAGCCGACTTTGCTGGAGGCGGAGCGGTTGCCGTGCTTGGCGACCGGAACGCCAGCCGCCGCCGCGACAAAACTCACAGCGGTAGAAATATTAAAGGTGGAGGAGCCGTCGCCGCCGGTGCCGCAGGTGTCGATGCGAGGGGAAGGTAAGCTGAGATCTGCGCTCATGCCGCCGAGTGACTGGCCTTGCAGGACTCGGGCCATGCCTGCAAGTTCCTCAGCGGAGACGCCCTTTGCTTGGAGCGCAGCTAAGATAGCGCCTGAGAGTACGGGCGAAATGGTTTCTGACAGCCAGCTGTCCATCAGGGCTTCGGCCTGAGCGGGGGTGAGCGATCGCCCCTCAATCAGCTGCTCTAATACCTGCGGCCCATAAAACTCAACGTGCTTAGTCCCGGTCACGGCGACGCTCCTTAGCTAGGTGAATATCCCATTAAATCAAAGCACGTGACCGCCAAACATCTACTGCCCTAACATCTGTAGCTTGTACAGACTCGCGTAGAGTCCGTTAGTCTCAAGCAGTTCATCGTGGCTACCCTGCTCCACGAGCCGCCCCTGCTTCAGCACCATGATCCGATCCACGTTGCGAATGGTGGAGAGGCGGTGGGCGATGATGATAGCCGTGCGGTTTTCAAGGAGCTTGTCGAGCGCCTGCTGAATCATCGCTTCTGTGCCCACGTCCAGGTTGGCGGTGGCTTCGTCCAGTACCAAGATGCCAGGGTTGCGAATGGCAGCGCGGGCAAAGGCCAGGAGCTGCTTTTGTCCGCCCGAAAGGTTCGTCCCGCGTTCCCGCAGCGCGGTGTTGTAGCCCTGAGGGAGTTGTTCAATGAACTGAGCGACGTTGGTTTTCTCAGCGGCTCTGCGCACCTGCTCAAAGCTGTAGTCTTCGCCCAGGGTGATGTTTTTTTCCACGTCACCTGAGAATAGGAAGCCGTCTTGCAGGATGATCGCCATGCGATCGCGCAAATCCTGCTGCGCAATGTCTCGAATATCTACATTGTCGAGCAGAATCTGTCCTGCGCTGACCTCATACAGGCGGCAGAGCAGCCGAATAATCGAACTTTTGCCCGCGCCAGTCGGGCCAACCAGCGCGACTTTTTCTCCGGGGCGAATGGTGAAGTCCAGATCCTTCAGCACATAGTCGTCTGCTTTGTAGCCAAAAGAGACGTTGTTGAAGCGAATCTCTCCCGGTACAACGGTTTCATTATCCGCCAGGGTTTTAGACGGAAGCGACACCGGATTTTTGGCATCGCGGATGGAAATCGGCTCGCTCATCAGGTCATTTAATCGTTCAACGGCAGTCAGTCCTGCTTGAATAGAGGTGAACTTATCGGCAAACTGCCGCAAGGGGTCAAATAGCTTTTGGGCAAACAAAATGAACGTTGTTAGAGTGCCTATTTCCAAGATGCCGCCAGTGACTAAAGAGCCTCCAAGGGCGAGAACGCCGGCGATCGCTACCAGCGCAATCCACTCCAGCGTCGCCGAGACCGCCGAGTCATAAAAAATTGTTTTATCAAGGGCGCTCACATAGCGATTGTTAATCGTCCGAAACAGCTCAGAATTAAACCGTTCACGGCGAAATAGCTGCACCACATCAATGCCGCTGATATTTTCTTGCAGGTCGGAATTGAGCGCCGACAGTTCTTCTCTCGCTTTGTAGTTGGCCTTGCGGTACTGCTGCTGAAAATAGATGATCAGTGCGGTCACTGGCAGCAGCATGGCAATCAGCATCAGCCCCAGCCGCCATTCTTGCCACAGCATCGTACCCATCAGCACCAAAATCAAAAACAGATCGCTGATGATGCCGATCGCACCTGTGGCAAAGACATCTCCCAGGGCGTTGACATCGCTAGTCAAACGAGTGATTAACCGGCCCACGGGCGTACGGTCGAAAAAGCCCATGGATAGATTAGTCACGTGGACAAACAGATCGCTGCGAATGTCAGCAGTGATATTTTGACCCACTTTTTGGATTTGGTAGCTCTGCCAGCCGTCCAGGGCAAGGCGAATAGCGATCGCCAGCAGCAACCCGCCAATAATCCAATTCAGCCCCGTTCGCAGGCTCATCGCCTTGAAAATTTCCCAGGCCGCATTTTCCTGCTTGATCAGTGAAATTGCCTGACCAATAAGCACCGGCTGTAGCGCCTGCGCTAGCGACAGCGGTACCAGCAGCAGCATCGGTACCACTAGATGCAATCGGTTGCGGGTAATGTATGGGAGCAGCCGCAAAAATAGCCGCCAGTCGCTCTCTGCCTCTCGCCGCGCCTTTGGCTTAGCATCGGGTGGTCGATTGGAAGGAGCTGACACCATGACAAATTCTCAAGCGAATACTGAACAGAAACCGGCTGATACTCTTAAAACTGGCCGATCAAAATAGCCGGTATACACTCTAACTTGTTATTTCTGTCTGCTGCCGCAGCACGGGTGATCGGCTAGTCGCGTGTGGGAGGAATTAAGTCAATTAAGCGGAGACACCCGGCGAACTTGCCAAGCTCAATCTGTCAATAATTTCACTCAGACCGCCATTGTTGAGTCGGTAGCTGAGCGGATGGGCAATCAGCCGGGCGGTGCTGTAGTAGAGCACTTCCAGCTCAGTGAGATTGTTCTCCTTGAGGGTGCGCCCGGTCGAAACCAAATCGACAATCGCCTCCGACATACCGGTAATTGGGCCTAGCTCCACAGATCCCGAAAGCGGCACAATCTCTACCGGCAAATCCAAAGACTGAAAATACTGCCGGGCACTGTTTACAAACTTAGAAGCCACCCGGCAGTGGGGCGGCAGATCTACCGCTGACCGATAGCCGCTGTCGGCAGCGACCGCGACTGAGAGATGGCAGCCGCCAAAGCCCAAATCTGACAGGTGAGCAACCTGAGGCTGCTTTTCTCGCAGCACGTCGTAACCCACTATGCCGAGCTGCGCCTGACCGTATTCGACGTAAACGGGCACATCCTGCGCGCGTACCAGCAAGCCCCTCGCCTGAGCGCCGCTATCGACGAGCTGGAGCTGCCGGTGGCTGCTGTCCAAAAAGCCGCTGAAGTCGAGGCCGACGGATTGGAATAGGCGAATGCTCTCCTTTAGAAGGGAACCTTTGGGCAGGGCGACCGTAATCATAAATGAGCGAACCATAATGTTTGGGGAAGCCCATGAGCGCAATCGAGCGGTTGCGATTCTTTGGCTAACAGCTATGGTACCAATTCAAAAGCCTCGTGCTGAAAGCTTTTTGTCTAGCGTTGTCTCTGTGGCTGGGCCTACAGCAGCGGCGGCGGCTTCCATGGCGATCGCCACATGCGTCCAGTGAGTACCCCCCTGGCAATACACCACATAAGGCTCACGCAGCGGGCCATCGGCTGACAGCTCTGAGGTGCTGCCGTCGATAAACGACCCCCCAGCCATTACCAGCTCAGCGTCGTAGCCCGGCATGGGAGCTGGCACAGGGCTCACGTAAGAGGAAATAGGAGAATGCTGCTGCACGGCCTGACAAAAGGCTATAAGCTTTTCGGGCGAGCCCAGCTTGACTGCCTGAATCACCTCGCGCTGCCGCGCTGCGACTGGCGGATTAACCTCGTAGCCTAAGCGCTCAAAGGTTTTGGCTACCAAATAGCTGCCCTTCATCGCCTCGCCCACCATCTGGGGCGCTAAGAACAGTCCTTGAAACATCAGTCGGTTTTGATCGAGCGTAGCGCCGCCGCTCGTGCCGATGCCAGGAGCCGTTAATCTGCAAGCTGCCGCTTCTACCAGGTCGGCTCGTCCCGCTACGTAGCCGCCTGCTGTAGCCACTGTGCCGCCCGGATTCTTGATCAGCGAACCGGCTATCAGGTCAGCGCCGACTGCGGTGGGTTCGTGGGTTTCGGTGAATTCGCCGTAGCAGTTGTCGACAAAACAAACCGTGTTCGGATTTTGGCACTTAACTGAATGTATAATTTTGTTAATGTTATGAATGCTGAGGCTAGACCGCCAGCTGTAGCCACAAGAGCGCTGAATCAGGACAAGTCTTGTATCTTCGCTGATTGAAGTGGCAAGCTTACCAAAGTCCACCTGGCTATCTTGTGTGAGCGGCAGTTCCCGGTAACTAACGCCAAACTCCCTCAGAGAGCCTTGGCCTTGGCCGCGTGTGCCGATGACCTCTTCTAGAGTGTCGTAGGGCGGACCGGCGATCGCCAGCATTTCATCTCCGGGTCTGAGGACGCCAAACAGGGCGCAGGCAATCGCATGAGTGCCAGAGACAAACTGCACCCTGACAGCGGCAGCTTCGGCTTCCACGATTTGAGCAAACACTTTATCCAACGTCTCTCTGCCCAAATCGTCGTGCCCGTAGCCCGATACACCGGCAAAATGATGAGTTCCCACCCGGTGATCTCTGAAGGCTGCTAGGACCCTAGCAAGATTTTCTTTGACCTGAGCGTCAATCTGATAAAAAATTTGGAGGGATGACTGTTCTATTTGTGCTTGCCAATCCTTGAGTGCGGGCGATGGCACATCCGAGTTATTCATCTGCTTTATTCTGACCGGCCCAAGTCAAGACTCGATCAATCTTTATGATTTGCATTGAGTGCGGCTGAGCCTTACTGTTTTGCGCTGAGACTTTAAATGACTATTGCAACATCAACCGACCGTTCTCTCAACTGGCCCATCATTTTGTTTATGGTGGCTATTCATATTGGGGCGTTGTTTGCGCTGCTACCCGCCAACTTTAGCTGGGGGGCTATCGGTGTTGCCTTCCTACTTTACTGGATTACTGGCTGCCTGGGGATTACCTTAGGCTGGCACCGACTGATTGCTCACCGGAGCTTTCGAGTACCGCAGTGGCTGGAGTATTTCTTTCTGGTCTGCGGTTCGCTTTCCTGTCAGAGTGGCGCGATTGAATGGATTGGCTTGCATCGCCACCATCATGCTTTCTCTGACCAGGAAGAAGACCACCACAATTCAGGCCGAGGATTTTGGTGGAGTCATATGGGCTGGCTGCTGCACGAAGTGCCCTCTAAGACAGATAAAATTCGCCGGTTTACCCAGGATATCAATGCCGACCCGTTCTATCTTTTAGTCGATAAGTACTTTCTGGTGCTACAGATTGCTTTGGGCGCGCTGCTCTATGCGCTGGGCGGCTGGTCGTTTGTGGTTTGGGGCATTTTTGTGCGCCTGGTGGTGGTCTATCACTTCACTTGGTTTGTCAATAGTGCCACCCATAAGTTTGGCTATCGCACTTACGAGTCGGACGACAGATCGACTAACTGCTGGTGGGTCGCGCTCTGTACCTTTGGTGAGGGCTGGCACAATAATCACCATACCTATCAATACTCTGCTCGCCATGGCTTGCAGTGGTGGGAGATTGACGCTACTTGGATGATTATCCGGACGCTTCAGTCCGTTGGCTTGGCCGATAAGGTGAAGCTGGCGAAGCCTTAGATACTGTTGAGTTGATATCAGAAGCCTCATAGCAAGAGCCTCACCGCATATGCGGTGAGGCTCTTGCTATGTCTGGGCGGCTATAGTCTATAGTCTATCGATTTTTGCCGTAGCGCTAGCAGCCGTGGAAAACGCGCTGACGCGATCGCAGTGCCGCCAGACCAATCAACCCGCCCGCTGCCCCTTTGTAGTCCGACATGCCCAGCGCGATCGCTCCTGGCTGTTTGGCATTCCGCACAAACTGAGGCGAGGTATTGATATAGACTGACGCGCTGCGGCAACCGGCTATAAATTTTTGGCTCTCAGTATAGTCAGCGGTGACAATGCTGTCGGCATGGCCGCTGCTGTGGTCGTTAATCCAGCTGATGGCCGCCGCTGTGTCTGAAACCTGACGAAAGGCCACAGTGCGCCTTAAGTAGGCAGTGTCCCAATCCGAGGGGCTAGCGGATTCCAGGCTGTAGTTACGGGCAATTTCGCCATCGGCCCTCACTTCAAATCCCTTCTCCTGAAGCTGATTCCACAGTTGGGCAATAGCATTTTCTCGGTGTGACTCATGCAGCAGCACCTTCTCAATTCGGTTGACCGCATCGGGCGACCCTATGTGGCTCTCAACAATCATCTGATAGACCTGACTCGGTTCACCGCTGGCTGACCAGTACAAATAGCAGTTGCCCATGCGAGAAGGAATCACCGTTATGCTAGCTTGCTGAACGATTTGCTCAACCAGGCTGGGCCGCCCGTGAGCAATAATCAGGTCAATATCCGCGCACTGAGCCATGTCCAATCGCGACACAGCTGTGGGTTCAATCGGGAAAATGAGCTGCTCGCTAAGACCGACATCTGCTAGCGTCCTTTGCAAAATGCTGGCAATGATCTGATTGGTATGACTCGCTTCGCTGCCGCCTTTGAGTACGAGAGCATTGCCCGTGCGAATGCAGAGAGCGGCGGCGATCGCCCCTAAGTCAGGGAACGCTTCATAGATAAAGCCAACAACCCCCAGAGGCCGAGTCCGATAATAGCCGTTAATACCGCCAGTGCCTGTATCTGAGGGCATCGCTGACCCAATTGCCGACAGGCTGTGAAAAATACTGGCCGCCGTCTGCACCCGTTCTGGTGTGAGCTTGAGCCAGTCTACAACCAGATCAGGGACGGCCATATCACGGCTAATTTCTAGATCTAGCGTGTTGGCCTCTAAGATATCGTCTTGGCGTTGGGCTATGGCCTTGCCCATAGCCGCTAAGGCTTCGGAGCATTTATCATCAGGCTCTAGCTGGTTGGACGCCTGCCGGACCGTTGTAAGAGCCGCTGTGAGATCGAACGAAGATAGAGCCATGAGCTAGCGTCGCAACACCACCCAAAACATTACTACCAAAGCCAGCAGGATTAAAGCCGCAATCCCAACTGGCAGAGAAAGACCGGTGAGCGCAGGCAGCATTAGCCCCAGCCAAAACAGGCAGACCAAAAAGGCGATCGCCACCATAAAGTCAACCGTGGTGGGTTTTGCCAGCTTGCTGCCCATCACCCACTGCTTGCCGTTCCAGCGCCAGGTCCGCTGGCGGTGATAGGGTGTCGATAGCTTGCCAATAGTATTGGGCTCCTCGCGCAGCTCAAAAATTTGCTCGCAGTGATCGCATCCCCAGGCTTCCGTCAGCGTAATCGGAACCAGCGAGCCCTGACGACAAGAGGGACAAGGATAAGTTTTGTTGAGGTCTAATATCTGGCTATCTTTGGGTTGCACTGGCAGTCCTACCAGATGAATGACGAGCTATGTATAGGAAAAGGTAGCGCACTTCAGGCGGTTCGTCAGGCGCTTTGACGACACGCTACATCTTCCTAAATTATCTTCAATTTATAGTTTAAAAGAACTGAACGCCAATGTCTGAGACATCAGCGCTCAAGTTCAGAGCTTGTTAGAGTTTTCTATAGCTTGACCGCTAACTTTGAAGCCGCGCCTCTTGGAAATTGGCCATCTGAGAAACTGCCATTTGATAAGCGGGTGAAGAGATTCGAACTCTCGACATCAACCTTGGCAAGGTTGCGCTCTACCACTGAGCTACACCCGCAAACTATTTTCGGACTTTTACTAGAATCTCAAAACGGTGAGCGTTTGTCAACTCCTTATGAACTAATTTTATAGACTAGTTTGCTAACTAGCGGGCTCCACCGACACCGCCTCTGCGGAGGCTGACAAGGCAGGCGACTGACTGCCGACAATTCCATTGACAGAAGATCTCGATTCACCGCTGCGTACTTGCGGCATGAGGCTAGCCATTTCTAGAGCGCTCATTGCGTAGCTCCAGCCTAAGTTGCTCTTGATGCCTGCTCGCTCCAGCGCCTGCTGCATAGAGTCTGTGGTGAGTACACCAAAAACCACCGGCACGCCAGTCTGAAAGCTCGTAGCAGCAATGCCTTTAGCCACCTCAGCAGCCACGTAATCGAAGTGGGGCGTCTGACCGCGAATCACAGCGCCCAGGCAAATAATGGCACTATAGCGACCGCTGAGAGCGAGCTGTCTGGCGACCATGGATACTTCAAAGCTGCCGGGCACCCAGGCATAGTCTACCTGGCTGCCATTGGGATCTATCGCTACGCCGTGACGCTTGAGGCAGTCTTGGGCACCGGCTAACAGCTTGGTCGTGACCAAATCATTGAACCGGCCAATTACGAAGGCAAACTTCATAGAGCCGGTTTGAGTGAAATTGCCTTCAAAAACTGCCATAGCGTCTTAGTTGCTGGTGGAAAAACAAACGGTGGGCTCGATCTTATCAAACCTACCGAACTGACGGCCAAATTAGCGGCTAAACAACAAGATAGTTGAGGCCACCCACCACGACAACCAGCACACCCCACACGATAGAGCCCAGAAAAATCAAACGCTTGGATTGTTCCCAGTTGCTAGGTGAAGCGTAGGCCACTGGTACGCCTATGATCATGACAAAAGACCACAGCACTAAAACAAACAGAGCTAGCTGAAAAATAATGGACATGATCTTCGTACTCTCAAAACACTATTTAATTGAAAACGGATCAGCCAAAATTACAGACAATGGCTAATGTTCCTACCTATGTAAACTACCAAAAATCAGTGCTCTTGCCAAAGGATTTACCATGACGGTATGGATTTAGTTTTGTGTCATACAACCGCTGATTTCGATACTTTGGGGGCGGCAGTTGGGGTGAGCTGTCTGCGTCCGGGCAGTCGCATCGTCTTAACAGGGGGCGCTGACCCGACGGTGCAAGCGTTTTTGGCGCTGTGGCGGGATGAATATGCGCTGATCGAGCGGCGGGCGGTGCCTTTTGATCAGGTGCGATCGCTCACCCTAGTCGATGCCCATCGGCGTGATCGCTTTGCCCCGGTTAGCGACTGGCTACAGCAAGCTGAGCAAGCCGGCCTGCCCATTTACATATATGACCACCACGCTCCCACAGCCGATTCGGCCAATGATCTAGACAGAGACGACGAACCTCAGCAGGGTGACCTGCCGACTGCTGAGGTTCATATAGAAGCGGTCGGTGCAGCTACTACGCTAGTGACAGAGCTGCTACAGCGCCAGCAGATAGCGCCGTCCCCTTTTGAAGCAACCGTGATGGCACTGGGCATTCACAGCGATACCGGATCGCTAACCTTTGAGCAGGCCACCGCTCGCGATGCCGCTGCCCTTGCCTGGCTGATGTCTCAAGGCGCTAACCAGCAGGTGATTGCCGAAAACAAGGACCCCGGTCTTTCTCCTCAATTGCAGAGTTTGCTCAGCACCGCGCTGGAAACCATCGAGGTTGAACAGGTGCGCGGACATCAGCTGGGCTGGCTAAAGCTGGAGACAGACAAATTTGTGCCTGGGCTCTCGGGGCTAGCAGGGCGATTGGTCACCCTATTGGGATTGGATACGCTGCTGCTCTACGCGCAGTACCGGGCGCACCAAACGATCAAGGCGGTGATGATTGGGCGATCGCATACCAACCCCCTACTGCCAGATAGTGGCGTCGATTTACGGCCTGTTTTTGCCCTGTCAGGGGGCGGCGGTCACGCACAGGCAGCGGCGGCCACGCTTAGAGGCGATCGCCCAGAAGATCTACAGGCTAGCTTTGAGCAGGCGTTGGCGGCGGTGCGATCGCAAATTCCCCATCCGATTACCGCCCGGTCGCTCATGTCGTCGCCTGTGCGCACCATTTTACCGGCTACTTCTGTAGATGAGGCCCAGGGGATTCTGCTGCGCTATGGGCACGTCGGGCTATGTGTGGTGACTGACGAGGGCACTTTAGTGGGTATGATTTCCCGCCGTGACATTGACATTGCTCTGCGTCACGGGCTCGGACATGGACCGGTAAAAGGCTGTATGAGCGTACAGATCAAGCGTGTTGCGCCAGAGACCCCAATCACCCAAATTCAAGACCTGATGATGACCTACGACATCGGTCGTCTGCCGGTTTTAGCGGGCGAAAAATTAGTGGGCATTGTCACCCGGACTGACCTATTGCGACAGCTTCATCAAACGCAGCAGGCGTATCGGGGGCTGCGCGGCGATCAGTCGCGTCGGTTGAGCCCGTCTCAATTATCGATAGATCGCTTACCTTCAGCCGAAACGCTGTATCAGCAGCTCGAAGGCCGCATATCTGAGATTTGGCCCGCCCTGATGCTAATGGCTGAAGCTGCCGAGCAAAAAGGTTGGGCGCTCTATTTGGTCGGCGGTGCGGTGCGCGATCTGCTGCTGAGCCTCTCGGGGCAGCCCTACCCGCTGACTGATATTGATCTGGTGGTCGATGGGGTGGTCGATGGCGCTGAAGCCGGGGCTGGGGTGATATTGGCAGAAGCGATGCGATCGCGCTATCCCCAGGTTGCCGTGCAGGTCCACGGTCAGTTTCAAACGGCTTCACTGATCTGGCCGTCGATAGGGCCGTCGAAGGGGCCGTCGAAGGGGCTACCAGTCGAGATTGATATTGCCACCGCCCGCACCGAATTTTATCCCTACCCTGCCGCTAATCCTGAAGTGGAAGCCAGCACGATTCGCCAGGATCTCTATCGCCGCGATTTCACCATTAACGCCATGGCGCTGCGCTTGAATGGGCCTCAGCCCGGTCACCTGCTCGACTTTTTTGGCGGCTGGTTAGATTTGCAGCAGCAGCAGGTGCGAGTGCTCCATGCCAACAGCTTTGTAGAAGATCCTACTCGCATCTTTCGAGCGGTACGGTTTGCCGTGCGGCTGGGCTTTACCCTCGATAGCCAGACCGAGCAGTTCATCAGCTATGCCATTGACAGCGGTATCTATGCGCGAATGCAGGCTGCCGCCGATAAAACGCCCGCGCTCCAAACTCGCTTAAAGGCAGAACTGAAATATATGCTAGAAGCCCCTCAGTGGGAAACTGCGCTCGCGAAAATCGATACGCTGGGCGCACTGGTTTGTCTGCACAGCAGTTTAGAAATGACGCCTACCCTCTGGCGACAGCTGCGCCGGATGGATCGATGGCTCAAAAAGGTGGAGATTGGTGTTCCCCATTGGCTGATGCTGCTAGAGCTGATCATTGCGCAGCTAGCGCCTGCGGAGCGCGATCGCACAGCAACCAATCTCGATCTGGGTGGCCCTAGCCTTCACCGACTAAAGCATCTTCACCAGTGGGAAACTGATTTGGCCCGACAGCTACCGCAGGCACAAAGGCACAGCCAGCTTTACCGGTTGCTGCAACGCTATGATCGATCAGAATTATTGCTGATGAGCGATCGCCACCCACAGACACTGGCCGCTCCGATCTGGCAGTACATCTTTCGGCTCTCTGCCGTACCGCCTTTAATCAACGGTGGTACGCTTAAACAACTCGGCTACAAGCCAGGTCCCCAATTTCGCGATATCCTCTCTGCTGTGCACGCCGCCACGCTAGATGGTGAGCTGATCAGCGCCGAGGCCGCCACAAATTACGTCTTAGCCCACTATCCACTGGGGGCGTAGTCTTTTTGAGTCATAGTCTTTGTTTAATATGTCTATATCGCCTTTTAAGCTTGGTATGAGTAAGCCGCGATCGCCCGCCCAGAAAGGTGAGGCGCTGACGCTCTCTGAGGCCCTGTTGATTACAGCCGGGCTAGCGGGCCTGATTGGTCTAGGCGGCGGTACGATTGTTCGGTTTTCGTTAGCCCATTCGCCCAATGCTCGCTTCCTCAGCCCGTCACAGACTTTTCCCGCGCTCTCCAACTGGGCTACCGAACGACCCCAAGGCACCGTTGATACTATCCTGCCGGGTACTGCTGACGGCAGCCCAGCAACGATCCAAATTCCTACGTTTGAACCCCCTAAGCTGCTGGAAGAAGCAGATGATGCTCAGCCCGGCTCGACCCTGAGTACTGGCACAAAATCATTCGATGCCGGTACATTTGATACTTTTGCAGATAGGGAAGATGGCGATCGCCAGACGGTCGATCCCTGGGAGACTTTGAAGCAGGGACCCAGTTTAGGAATAGTCGAATCTGCTGAAGAGGGAGCTGCCGAGACTGATACTGCCAAAAATGACGCCGACTCCAGTACCGCTGATGCGGATGCTTACTACGGCGAAGAAAATTACCAGCAGGACTACTCTCCGGTAGAAGAGCCCGGTGCTGGCGATCGCCCATACTACGGCGACGGTCAGTACTAGCAGGCGAGCTGCTGTCGGTTCCTTCTTGAAGACTGTTTGAGGAGCTCCCTTAGAACGGGTATTTCACCAGATATGCCAAACATTCTCTGAGGGATGTTTATAATTACAAATGTAAGCACGTAAATCTTTATGAATAATCCAATGCTGCAAGCTTTTTTTGTCGGACGGGCGTTGGCTGCCGCTGTGGGGGAAAGAGCCGAGCATTTGGTAAGCGATGGTCTCAGTCAACTGGGCAAGTTCGACGCTGAGCAGCGTGAAAATTTGCGTCAGTTTACCGAAGAAGTCATGGTCAGAGCAGAGCAGGAGAAGGCCGCCGCTGGCGCTGATTATCCTGCTGGAGCGCCAGCGGGCACCTCAGCCGCCACTACTGAAGACTTGCAGGCCACCATCGATAATCTGAGAGCTGAAGTTGCCCAAGCGAGAGCTGCCATTCAGCAGTACCGTCAAGCGGCTTAACTATTCGGTTATGGGCTTGTCAGTTTTTTTAGTTCTGTGAGCGTAAAATGTAAGCTCGTGGACTGTAAGTTGTTTTAAAACGGGAAGTTTGAGTGTCTGCTGTCTCTAGAGAAAGTGAATCCGCTCCTTTGTCAGATTCGCTGGCGGCGGAGCCTGTGCCGCCCAGTGGCAGTCAGAAGGATCGAAATAACCATTCAGACGGCCATTCGGATGGCCATCCAAACGGTCGAGTCCAGGGTGAAAACTTGCTGGGTATGCAGGCGACAGATATTCACTATGAGCAGATGACAGACAAGCAGGCGAAAGATGAGGGCCATGTCATCTCTTCAACTTCAGAGGTGTCTTCTTCTCTTCAGTCTGCCGCTGCCAATGGCTCTAGCTCAGCTAGTTCTGATTCGGATCGCGTAGCGCCTGTTGCCGCTGCGATCACTTCAGAAGCAGCGCGGATCAGCGAGCCAGAACACCACGAGTCTAATCACCGGGAGCCCAAACACCAGGCATCTAACCCACAGCCGCCGACCAGCAGCCCTCCATCCTCTTATGTCGGCAGTGCCTACCGCGACGGTGACTATCGTTGGAATCGAGGCAGCTATTCCCGGCCTCAGCGATTTGTCGACATCTGGTCGTTTGTGCTCAAGCTGCTGGCCAAGCGTTGGCTGTATAGCAAAGCTTGGAGCTACGGCGGTCAGATTACACCCGCTAAGCAAAAGCAGCGGCGTCAAGAAATTGCTGCTTGGCTGCGAGAAACTTGCCTGAGCTTAGGCCCAACCTTTATTAAGATTGGGCAGCTCTTTTCCACCCGCGCCGATCTGTTTCCAATCGAGTACGTAGAAGAGCTTTCTAAGCTGCAAGACCGAGTGCCTGCGTTCGGCTATCCGCAGGTGAAGACCATTGTAGAAAGCGACTTTGGTCGCCCGCTGGACGAACTTTACTTGAGCTTTGACCCTGTGCCGATCGCCGCTGCTAGTTTGGGCCAAGTTCATTGCGCCCAGCTGCATTCGGGCGAAGAGATTGTGGTCAAGGTACAGCGGCCAGGGCTTTCGAAGCTATTCTCTATCGATTTGTCCATTCTTAAGGGCATTGCTCAGTATTTTCAAAACCATCCCGACTGGGGCAAAGGCCGCGACTGGATGGGCATTTATGAGGAATGCTGTCGCCTGCTGTGGCTAGAGATTGACTTTCTGCACGAAGGTCGCAATGGCGATAAGTTCAGGCGTAATTTTCGCGGGGTTGACTGGGTCAACGTTCCTCGTATCTATTGGCGGTATACGTCGCCTCGGGTGCTGACGATGGAATACATGCCAGGAATTAAAATCAGCCACTACGAAGCGCTCGAATCAGCCGGGCTAGATCGCAAGCGACTAGCGCGGCTGGGGGCTGAAGCTTACCTGCGTCAGCTGCTGACCGATGGATTTTTCCACGCCGATCCGCACCCAGGTAATATTGCGGTTAATCCAGACGGGTCGCTCATTTTCTATGATTTTGGCATGATGGGCCAAATCCAGCCGATGACGCGGGCCCGGCTGATGGATACATTCGTCGGCATTGCTCAGCGGGACGCGGGCCAGGTGATGACAGCGCTGGTCGCACTGGGCGCGCTGGCCGAAATCGACGATATGGGGCCGGTGCGCCGGTCAATCCAGTATATTCTGGACAATATGATGGACAAGCCGTTTGAGGAGCAGTCGGTAACGGCCATCAGCGACGACCTCTATGCGGTGGCTTACGATCAGCCCTTCCGATTCCCGGCAACGTTTACCTTTGTGATGCGGGCCTTTTCTACCCTTGAGGGCGTAGGCAAAGGACTCGATCCAGAGTTTAATTTTATGGAAGCAGCCAAACCCTACGCGAGCGAGCTTATGACAAATGGTGGTCCGGGTGAGCCTAATGGCCTTTTAGGTGAAATTAGCCGACAGGCAGCGCAGGTAGGCAGCTCTGCGCTGAGTTTGCCGCGCCGCATCGAGGCCACGCTTGATCGGTTAGATCGAGGGGATATTAGAGTGCGGGTGCGCTCAATTGAGAGCGATCGCATTCTTCGCCGCAGCAGCAATTTGATTTTGGCAGCTAGCTATACGCTGCTGCTAGGTACTTTTACACTCTCAGCCACGTTCCTGCTGATTGCTGACTTTATCGTGCTGGCTGCGGCGATTGGGGCATTTGCTGCGATCACTGGTATTGTTCTAATTCGCCTGCTGATGCGAGTAGCTAAAGCCGATAAAATGCCCTAATTCAGACGGGTCACTCACAGCTTCCCATGAAGGTGCGGCTACTTCACTCTTTAGATGGCATCATGAGCCCTTTGCTGACCGGTTTAACGTTTGCTGGCCTGAGTGATGTTGGGCTGCATCGCTCCACCAATCAAGACAGCTACTATCTATCACCTGCCGGTGACCTGTTCATTGTGGCCGATGGTATGGGTGGTCATGTGGGCGGGCAGGAAGCCAGCCGAATCGCTATAGAAGCCATCTGTAGCTGCATAGCGGCCCACAAAACGAGCGACGTTTCTTCGTCAGCACTGCTAGAGCAGGCTATTTTGGCAGCGAATCAAGCCATTTTATGCGACCAGCGTCAGCATCCTGAGCGGGCCGATATGGGAACGACTGTCGTAGCTGTCATATTCAGAGACCAGCAGTTTTGGTGCGCTCATGTCGGTGACTCGCGGCTGTACCAGCTACATCAGGACGGGCTGCTTCAGCTCACTCAAGATCACACCTGGGTGGCGCAGGCGATGCAGGCAGGTGAGCTGACCGCCGAGCAGTCGCAGCAGCATCCCTGGCGACATGTGCTCTCTCAGTGCATTGGCCGCGCCGACCTCAAAGCAGTTACAGTACAGCTACTCAAGGTTGATCCAGGAGACTGGCTGCTGCTGTGCAGCGACGGGCTGAGCGAAGAACTCTCCGACGATGCCATTCTTAACTGTGTTCAGTCTGCACCAACCTGCGAAAAGGTGGCCTCCGCGCTAGTAGAAGCTGCTAAGCAACAAGGGGGACGAGATAATATTACGGCGGTCGTCCTATCTATCCCTCAATCGGCTTAGAATCTTCGCGCCTGATCCTATAGGGGGTTCCTTTGCGCTTGTTTCAAGACTTATTCTATGGCGGGATGATACTGTTAAAAGACATTTCCCACCCCAGGCATTTTATCCAAAGTATTTTATTGGTGCGATCCTATGTTTAAGCGTGCGCTCATTTGTACTGACTTTACGGATAGTCTTCAGCGCTTTGCCGATTTTGTACCCGATCTGGCTAAAGGCGGGATGGAGCACATTGTGTTTTTTCACAATGTGCCGCTGATGACCTCCCGCGAGATTCCTTGCGTGGATGAAGAAAAGGTCAACAAAGCTCGCCAGGCCTTAGCGGTGGCGGAATCATCGGTACCTGAGGGTACAGTGGTCAAGATTGAGATTACCTCTGGACGTGCCTCCGAAAATATTGTTAGGGCAGCCAAAAAGCATCAGTCCGACATCGTCTTTTCGGGGATGCCTACCCGCTCTGCTCTAAACGAACGGCTGTTTGGCAGCACCACTATGGGGACAGTCGACAAAGTCCAGGTGCCGATGTTGATCTTACGGCCACAGCTGGTTTCTACCTACCGTGAGGCTGAGCTTTCCCAGCGCTGCCAGCATCTTTTTAACTATCTGCTGTTGCCCTATGACGGCAGCGATAGCGCCAAAAGCCTCATGAACGAAGTCAAAACCAGAATTCAATCCGATCCAGACTGCTCGCTGGAAACCTGCATGCTGTGCTGGGTGGTAGATGGCGGCGGGCGAATTCCTCAGAATGATGCGGTAGAGACTGCCCAAACTGAGCTGAGCAAGGTCAAAGCGGAGCTAGATGGCTTTGGCACTGAGATCAAAACAGAGGTGCGGATAGAGGTGAGAACAGGTAGCCCGCTAGAGGAAGTTTTGAAATCTGCGGAAGTGCACGATATTAGCGCGATCGCTGCCCTCTCTGGCAAGAGCGGCGGTCTGTTAGATATGACCACACCAAGCTTTACCGATGCGTTGTTGAGAACCTCCTGGCACCCAATTGTTCACTTTCCCCACCAAAAGTAAGGCCGTCAAACGTAAGTTCGCCAGACATCTTGCTCAAGGTCTCAAGCTAAAAGTCTAATCTAAAAGTTTCAAGTCAAAAGTCCAAGAAGGCGTCCAAGCCGGGTTTGGAGTCGGAGTGCATCGCCTCAAAGTTCATCAAAATTTTGGGCTTGAGATTGGTTTCCAATTCGCGTTTGAGCAGCGCTTTGCTCTCTTGCGGGCTGCCGATAGAGGGAAAGCTGCGCGCCGTTGTGGTCCATTCTTTAAACAGCTGGCGCTGTCCAGCGGCTACCTTAAGAGGCCGGACATGTTGACACCGATGCGGCGCTTCTTTGGTAAAAAACAAGAGGCGGTATGTCTGTACCTCCGCGAGCGTCCACAGCATTCGCTGAGCGGCTTCAACTTTGAGATCGAGATAGCAGGGTAGCCAGCGAGGGCCTTCGAGCTTGTGATAAAACGCCGTCAGCCAGAGCACCATCGGATGAGGGGCCATGGTGCACATGAAGTTGTTGTAGCGGGTGTTGCGAATACGCCTGTCAATTTCATCAGCCGATAGCATTGCCCACAGGGTAGGAATGGTTTCTTCGCGCCGGGTGAGCAACTTGGGAAATACAATCTGGGCAATTGGCATCTCCGGCGGCCAGCTTTGCTGCAAGTAGAAGTTGTCTGCTGACGGCTGTTGAGCATCCGGTAGGCGCTCAGGCTCTTTTTTGCTGACAACCGGTAGCTTTGAGAGCACGGTATTGATCCGCTGGGAGATTTGAAACCCCGACCCAAAGCGCGCTTCTAGAGGGGCGATCGCCTCAATAATATGATCGATGGTCTCAGGCCGATCACACCGCTTTTTAGACAGGCAGGCCATGACCACATCTTCTAGTGCCTTAGGTACTTTTAGGTCTGTGCCAAAGTCGGCAAACGGTTTAGGTTGAGCCAGTCGGTGCGCTTTATACCAGCTGCCAAACGTATTGTTAGTCGGTCTGAGCGGCAGAGCGCCGCTGAGCATTTGGTACATCATTACCCCCAGGCTGTAGATATCAGCGCGGCTGTCTAGCTCACGGCCTTCCATCTGCTCTGGCGCGGCGTAGGCTAGCGTGCCCATAAAGGTGCTGGTCTGTTCGCTGCCCGCCTGCAAAAGCTTAGCAATGCCAAAGTCCAAAATTTTGACCAGCTCCCCCATTGAAGGGTCAGAAGTGACCAAAACGTTACTGGGTTTAATATCCCGGTGAATGATCGGAACCACTTCTCCTTTAACAAAAATGCCGCTATGAGCAGTTTTTAGCCCCAAAAGAATCTGACGCAAAAGCCCTAAAAACCTGGGCACTGGCAGAGGATGCATACGCACAATGCGTCCAATGTTTTCTCCTTTCAAGTACTCCATCACGTAAAAAGGAATATCGTCTTCATTCACACCGTAATCGGTCACGCGAACGACGTGCAGACTCTTTTGGCCGAGCTGAGCGCAAGTCATTGCCTCCCGAAAAAATCGCTCGCGCATATCCTCATTCAGCAGCGTTTGCGATAAAAATTTGACGGCAACTGGCACTCCGCCCAACAGCGCATCGCTAGCCAGATACACTTTCCCCATAGAGCCTTGCCCAATGGTTTCTATCAATTCGTACCGATTGGAAATTTTACGACCAGCGTTAGGATCTGACATGCTATGAATGCTGTTAAGGGGGCGCTAAAGGCGCTATTGAAGGGACTATTGGCGGGCGAGTTCTGCTTCTATAGTGCTGATGAGATGGTGTCCCGCCATCACACCCCCCGAAAAGTGATATCGCTCAGCACTGATCTGGCGCAGCGTTTCAAACCCAGTGCGACGCTGCTTATCGCTGAGTCCCCAGTAGCGCTGCACAATTGACTGCGGTGCAATCCAGCCCTCGCCTTCGACTTGACCCAGCAGGCTGTGCTGCAAGACAAACGTGTACTGCCTTTCTCGACTGGTCATCCGCCCCTTCGCCTGCATTACAATCTCATCCTGGTCGCCATTTGGAAAGGTAAGTTTGGTTGCCAGCATAAAGCAGTCGCCAGCTTTCCATGCGACTAGCAGTTTCCCTTTTACGGTGGTCGGCAAAGCGTCTCGGGTGAGCCAGCTGCCCTGCAATATCCATCGACCGGGCTCAAGTAAAAAGCTGTGGGCCACAGCGCTATTCCTCATGCCAGCACTTTTAGAATGCCCACTAGGGTGCCCAGAGTTCACCGAGTAAGCAGGGCCGGCTGGCTCCGGTTACGCTGGGCAGATTGCTGGGAAATTGGTGCCAGCGCCAGTAGGCCAAAATTGCGAAGGCGATCGCTTCCTTATAGTCGGCATCTAGCTGATGCTGCTCGGTAGAGCCGACCCGAGCTGCTGGTAGCCGCTGCTGGAGCCGGTTCATCAAATAGCGGTTGCGACTCCCTCCCCCAGCGACTAAAACTTCTGTGGGTAAATGCGGCAGAAAACGGCGGCAGCTCAGCTCAATGGTGGCGGCGGTAAAGTCAGCGAGGGTAGCCAATAGGTCTGCCGGGCTCAGGTTTTGCGCTTGGGCAGCCTGCCAGCACTGCGCCGCATACGCTGCGCCAAACAGCTCTCGTCCGGTAGATTTTGGCGGCGGGGCGTGAAAGAAGGGATGCTGTAGCCAATTTTCTATCAGCGGCTGACAGGGCTGGCCCTGCGCGGCCCAAGCGCCGTTTTTGTCATAGGTTTGGCGGCCTTGAGAAAGCTTAGAAACGGCCCAGTCTATCAGCGCATTGCCTGGCCCGGTGTCCCACCCTCTAATGCCCTGAGGAGCTTCTGAGATCTGGTGATCCCGCGACCAAGGCGGCAAGTAAGTGAGGTTGCCGATCCCGCCGATATTCTGGACGACTAGGTCGTGGTCGGCTTGGCTAAGTAGACAGGCATCGATGATGGGTACTAGAGGAGCGCCCTGTCCGCCCAGGGCGATATCGGCAGCGCGAAAATTGCTGACCGTATGGCAACCGGTTAGATGGGCAATCAGATCGCCGCGTCCGAGCTGTTGGGTATGGCCTAGCTGTCCAGATTGAGGGGGGCGGTGGTGCAGCGTTTGGCCATGGGAGCCAATCAGCTCGGTGCTAGAGAGGTCAATTTCCAAGGCGTCAATGGCCTGAACAAATTGGTGAGCGATCGCATCGTCGAGGTCGGCCAAATCTGCCAGGGTCGTGGGCTGGTTGGCGCAAAGAGCGAGAATGCGCGATCGCACGTCAGCCGAATACGGATGGGTAATCCCCTTGATCAGCCGGGCTGTAATCGCATATCCCTGCCCCGAAACCTCGACTAGCGCCGCGTCAATGCCATCGACCGACGTGCCGCTCATCAATCCGATCACTTGCATCATACCGGCAGCCGATCAATCCCCTTGTTATCGCCAATCACCACCATCAGATTGCCGCTCTTAAAGCGGGTAATTGGGCTGGGGTTAATGATGAACTTGTCGTTGTCATCCACTTTGGCATTTTCTTTGCTCAGGGCCATCAGCGTTAGGCCGAAATGGTTACGCAAATCGACTTCCATAATGGTTTTGCCCTCAAAGGCCTGCGGCACCATCACTTCTACAATGCTGTGGTCAGGGTCCAGCTCAAAGCGATCTAAAATGCCGGGCCGGGTGAGCGATCGCGCCAGCTCGCAGCCCATTTCATGCTCGGGAAAAACCACATGGTCAGCGCCGACCCGCACTAGCAGCTTGCCGTGAATCTCAGAAGACGCTTTGGCCACGACATTGGCAACGCCAGCTTCTTTAACGTTTAGGGTTGTGATAATGCTCTCTTGCACATAGTTGCCGATCGCCACAATCACCGTGTCAAAATCAGGAATACCCGCTTCCATCAGCGCTGAGGGCTGAGTCGAATCGAGCTGCACAGCGTGAGCGGCAATCTGGTCGGTCAAGACCTGCGCCACCCGGCTTTCGTTGTAGTCTATGCCCATCACCTCGTAGCCCATGCCGTGCAAGGTCAAGCAGACAGCGCGACCAAACCGGCCTAGCCCAATCACAGCAAACTGGCGATTGGTCGCTCTGAGATTTTTGAAAAACTTAAGAGACGAAATGTTCACAAGGGAAAGGCGATCGCTAAAGGACAAAAGGCACTGATTGGCAGTTGAGCAATCCAGCAATGAGAGTATCTAAGTATCTTACGAGGCATCTGACGCACTCAAACACGATACGCAATCGATTTCTTTCTTTGCTACGCTAGCTAGATGCTTCCTTAGGATAAGTACGGACGTGGATATTCAAATCGGTCGCGGCAAAACGGCGCGGCGCGCCTACGGAATTGATGAAATCGCTTTAGTGCCTGGCGCTAGAACACTCGATCCACAGCTGGCGGACACTCAGTGGCAGATTGGCAACATCACCCGTGAAATCCCGATTATTGCCAGCGCCATGGATGGCGTTGTCGATGTGGCGATGGCCGTTGAACTCTCTCGCTTAGGCGCACTCGGCGTCCTCAACTTAGAAGGCATTCAGACCCGCTACGCAGATCCCAATCCCGTTTTAGACCGAATCACAGCAATCGGCAAAACAGAGTTCGTCCCCCTCATGCAAGAACTCTATGCCCAGCCAGTTCAGCCTGAGCTGATTCAAAAGCGAATTCACGAAATTAAAGACCAGGGCGGCATTGCAGCGGTAAGTCTGACGCCAGCCGGTGCTGCTAAGTTCGGTGAGACGGTAGCGACAGCGGGCGCAGATATGGTGTTTATCCAGGCGACAGTCGTCTCAACCAACCATCTCTCTCCTCAGTCAGTCTCTCCGCTGGACCTGGCCCAGTTTTGCCAGGAGATGCCCATGCCCGTTTTGCTGGGCAACTGCGTCACTTACGAAGTCACGCTTCAGCTGATGCAGGCGGGCGCAGCGGGTGTGCTGGTCGGCATTGGCCCAGGCGCGGCCTGTACCTCCAGAGGCGTTTTAGGTGTGGGCATTCCGCAGGCGACAGCGGTAGCAGACTGCGCAGCGGCCAGAGACGACTATCAGCGAGAGTCGGGCCGATATATCCCGGTGATCGCAGACGGCGGGCTGATCACCGGGGGCGACATTTGTAAGTGTATTGCCTCGGGGGCAGATGGCGTGATGATTGGCTCTCCCTTTGCCCGAGCGAAAGAGGCACCTGGTCGGGGGTTTCATTGGGGCATGGCTACGCCTAGTCCGGTGCTGCCCCGAGGAACGCGCATTGAGGTAGGGACGACCGGCACGCTGGAGCAAATTTTACGCGGCCCAGCCCAGCTAGACGATGGCACTCACAATTTGCTGGGTGCGCTCAAGACCAGTATGGGTACGCTAGGCGCAAAAGATATTAAAGAAATGCAGCAGGTGGACATTGTCATTGCCCCATCGCTGCTGACAGAGGGCAAGGTCTACCAAAAAGCGCAGCAGCTAGGCATGGGTAAGTAGTTACACACAGACAATCCGGGCCGAGCTTATACCAGAGGCTGAGGAAACCGTCAGTAAATATAGCTAAATTTCAAGACTTGCGTGTGATATCGCGGTAAAGGCAGTGGCAAATCACTAAGAGTCTCTTACAATTAGGTGTAAGCGGAGACGAAAGTTTCCGTTCACTCCTCACACCACACTCCGTCCAAATCTTCGGGTTTGGGCGGTTCCTCTTTGAGCGGTTTGATCAAAAGTCTCCCAAAATCTATAGGGTTCGTAGCAGCAATCCGGTTTGAGCTATTCGACGGACTGAGTCTCATAGGAGGTTTTAGCTATGGTAAGATCTCAGTTAGTATGAGTGCAAGGATTTAAAGAATGTCAGCCGCACAGGTTACCGATTCGACCTTTAAGCAAGAAGTTTTGGAGAGTGAGACGCCAGTTTTGGTAGACTTTTGGGCACCCTGGTGTGGTCCTTGTCGCATGGTTGCTCCGGTTGTAGACGAAATTTCTGAACAGTACGATGGCCAAGTCAAGGTGGTCAAGGTCAACACTGACGAAAACCCCAGTGTAGCCAGTCAATACGGCATTCGCAGCATTCCTACTTTGATGATTTTCAAAGGCGGTCAGCGGGTGGATATGGTGGTCGGCGCTGTGCCTAAAACAACGCTGGCTAATACGCTAGAAAAGTACCTCTAAGCCTTCAAGCTGCCTGCCAGATGGAGCTGCTTGAGCAATAGCTGTCTAAATAGCTGCCTAAAACTAACCAAATAGCTTGCGAAGTAGGCTCTGGCGATCGCTAGAGCCTTTTCTCTGAGCAAGACTTGAGCGGGCGCAGCTGGCCCTCTCAGCTGTGGCGGCCTAGTGACTCTTCCTTAGATAGGAGGGTTAGCGTGGAGCCACTTCCGGCTTAAAATGTAGCCACAATTAGGATCTAACGAGTACCTCCACGCGCTATGGATGCTTCCCCTTCTCAAAATTCAAGTCGTAGCTCAAGTGATGGCGATCGCTCTAGCACTCAGCTCCGCGCGAATGTTCTTCGCGTGCTAGACCGCCTGCACCATACAGAGCACGGGGAACTGATTGAGGAGATTTTTGAGACGCTGGTGCGGATGGCTGATCAGGAAGCGGAACGACTCGACTGGAAAATTTTGAGCCATTCGCTGCTGGATATGGAGGAGGGCTTCAAGTCGTTTTTTCCTTATCGTCACATTCGTAAGATCACTATCTTTGGCTCGGCACGAACGCCCGCTCACCAGCCGGAGTATCAGATGGCAGCTGAGTTTGCTCGGCGAGTGGTGAAGCAAGGCTTTATGGTGATGACTGGCGCGGGGCCTGGCATTATGCAGGCCGGTAATGAGGGGGCAGGGCGCGATCGCTCCTTTGGTCTAAACATTCGGCTGCCCTTTGAGCAAGGGGCAAATCCGGTGATGACGGGAGACCCTAAGCTGGTGGACTTTAAGTATTTCTTTACCCGCAAGCTGTTTTTTCTGAGAGAAAGCGACGCGCTGGCTTTGTTTCCCGGTGGTTTTGGAACTCAAGACGAAGGCTTTGAGTGTCTGACGCTGATGCAGACAGGCAAAGCCGGGCCGCTGCCAGTGGTATTAATTGATCGACCTGGCGGCGACTATTGGAAAAGCTGGGACCATTACGTGCGCAATCGCCTGCTAGATCAAGGGTTGATTAGTCGAGATGACACTAGCCTCTACCATCTCACTGACAGCGTTGACGACGCGCTAGAGTCAATTGAAAGCTTTTACCGGATGTATCACTCCAGCCGATATGTGGGCGATCAGCTGGTGATGCGGCTAAAAGCGCCGCTTTCTCCTGGCGGCATCGACCAGCTCAATGAAGAATTTGCCGATATTCTCAAGCAGGGCAAAATTCGCGAGGTCAGCGCGTTTGATATTGAACGCGATGATGAGACTGCCGATTTGCCACGCCTGGCGCTGCACTTTAACCAGCGAGACTTTGGCCGGCTGCACCAGATGATTCACTATTTGGGCAATCTGGGGGTCTCTTGCGAAGCGGTTCAGCACCCTGAGACAAAGTAGCGCCTTTTTAGCGGTGCTACAGACCGTTTTGCAGATGGATCAAAATGCCCTGGGCGATCGCTCTCGCCATGCGCGATCGCCAGTCAGGATCTGCTAAATTAGGCGCATCTTCTGCGCCCGTCACAAAGCCCGTCTCGACCAAAATGGCCGGCATTGAGGTTTGCCGAATCACATAGAACCGGGCACTGCGCACGCGGCGATCACGCAGTCCCATTGCATTTAGCACCGTGGAGTGAACCGTATTGGCCAACCGCTGGCCCGCATCAGAAGCATAAAACGTTTCTAACCCATTCACATCAGGGCGGCTGAGGCTGATGGCATTGGCGTGAATGCTAACAAAAATAGTGGCATTGGCGCGTTCGGCAATCTGTACCCGAGGGGCCAGATCAAGCTCGTAGTCGCTATCGCGAGTCATCACCACATTCACGCCCTGCTCCCGCAAAATAGCGGCGACCTGCGGGGCAATATCGTTCACAACCACTTTTTCTTGTAGCCCGCCAATGCCAACCGCCCCCGGATCGCGCCCGCCGTGGCCGGGATCGATCACGACGGTAAATCGGCCATTAGGTAAAACCGGCAGCTCGCTCTCGGTAAGCTGCCTTGGGGCTGCGGGCGTGGGCATCTGGGGCGACTGCGGAGTCCGGGCGACTGCCGGAGCCGCTGCTGCCGTTACTGGGGTCGCTTCGCCTCCGTCAGGAATGCTGCTGATAGAGACATCTTTAGGCAAAATTACGACGCCCTCTGAGGTTGCAGTAATCTCCCAGTCTGGACTCTCTTCACCGAGTGCTAACGTTACTTGGACGCTAGTCGGGCTGTCTGAGGCCCTGTCAACCTGCCAGCTATTGACGCTGTAGCGGTTGACGGGGAGGCGTGATCGCGTCAGCCCCAAAGCCACCGCTGCCTGAGCAAATGTCAAAGTGATATAGCGCTGCTCATCTTCTTCAAAGCGGCTAACTTCTATCTGAGGGGGCACGCCATTTGTACTGATAAAGAAGCCGTCCGCTGTGGCGAAAACGCCCTGAATTCGGGTATCGCCTGTCGCTGCTGGCTGACTGCTCACGCTGTTGCCTGCACCTGGCGCCACCAGGCTATCTACTGCGATCGCTTCGGGCAGCTGCACACTCCACTGCCGCGAGCTTTCTCCCCGCACCTGCACCTGACTGGGATCGACTGTATAGCCCGAGTTATATTCCACGACGAGGCGAGTGACGCCTGTATCTAGCTGGCTGGCGCGCACTTCTTTGATGGCTTCCCCTTCAAAAGACTGGGTTTCAGGGCTAGAGAACGTGGTCCCGGGCAGGTCTACGACCAGGCGAGTCGGATTAGAAAGGAGCTGGGCCGTTGGCTGAACGCGGTCATCTGTGGTGAAAGTCAGCTGATTTTCTTCGGTGTCAAACCGCCAGAACTGTAGCCTAGCTGCTTCTGCGGGCAGCGCCAAAAGAAGGGCTCCCACTAAAGACAGTCCGGGCAGTAGACGATTGAATCTCACAATTTGCTTCCTTAATACCAGATGGACTCGCTGACTAGTTCGCACACTCTTCTCGTATGCCCTTGAATAAAAAGTATTCTCCCAGCAGCTTTAGCTGAATGTCTGTGGCATCGATCATAGGGCTCAGTCGCTAGAGATGACACTTTGAGCGCTGATGGGCTGACACTGCGTCTTGTAGACTGCCCATTTTCTGAGCAGACACGCCAGTTTTTTATGTTCTGAGTAGCTACGCTTTGGCAGAACTCCTTAGCCGGGAAGCCACTTCAAACCTGTCTGCATCCTACTGTGTTGTTCAAAGCAGAGCGAGTGCGATCAGCAAAGTTGATGCGATCTTCAAATCTCTATCCCTAATGGCTCTCTGTTAATACTCTAGCGGGCGTATCTAGAGATTTCGGCACTGCTGAAGTAAGCACCTCATGGCCGGTTTCGGTGACAAGCAGGTCATCTTCTATCCGAATGCCAATGCCACGCCAGCGATCCTCAATCACGGGCTGCCCTTCTTCTGGCTCGTAGTTGGGAGAGATATATATGCCAGGCTCTACGGTGACGATGTTGCCGGGGGCAAAAGGCTGCCAGGTTTTATCGAGATTGCGCAAAATGCCTGAGTCGTGCACATCGAGACCCAAAAAGTGGCCGGTGCCGTGCATAAAGAAAGCCTTGTGCTTCTTCTCTTTAATCAGCTCGTCTACGTCTCCTTTGAGTAGACCCAATGCAACTAGCCCGGTAGTAATGACTCTCGTAGCGGCGTCGTGAAAGGCATTGAAAGGACGGCCAGGCTGCACCTGTTCGATGGCGGCTAGCTGGGACTGAAGCACTAGGTCGTAGAGGATGCGCTGTTCTTCGGAGCAGCGATCGCCCACCGGAAAGGTGCGAGTAATATCGGCGTTGTAGTAGTCATAGGCGCAGCCCGCGTCAATCAGCAGCAGATCGCCGTCTTGCAAAGGCTGATTGTTTTCTACATAGTGCAGAATGCAGGCATTTTCACCGCCAGCCACAATCGAAGGATAGGCTGGCCCCAAGGCACCTTCTCGGCGAAAGATATTCTCGATCACGGCCTGAACTTCGTATTCGTATAGTCCCGGACGGACCATTGCTCGGGCGGCGTTATGAGCTTCTGTCGTAATGGCGATCGCCCGTCTAATTTTATCCAGCTCAGCCGGACTTTTAATTCGGCGAAACTGCTGCATTAGCAGCTTAGAGTCTTCAATGGCAACGGGCCCTTTGCCCTTTTTCGTCATTTTGATGAGCAGATGTTGCCACAGACGGATAATCCGGCCATTGAAGGTGCGATCGCGGCCAAAATGGTAGTACAGCCGCGAGGCTTTCATCACGTATGGCGTCAGCTTCTCACCCAGCTCAGCAATCGGATAGACCGCATCGGCGCCATAGCGTTCCTTGGCAGCTTCTACCCCAGTGCGATAGCCGCTCCAGGTCTCCTTCTTTTTATCCTTGGGCTGCACAAACAGCACAAACTTATGTTCATCGTGACTGGCGGTGAGCACTGCTACAGCGCCAGGCTCATTGAAGCCCGTCAGGTAGAAAAAGTCGCTGTCCTGCCGAAACAAATAGTCCACATCATTGTGCATTACCGCCATTGGCGCACTACAGAAAATAGCGCTGCCCTGACCAATGGCCTCCAGCACAGCCTGCCGACGCTGACGATATTCACTCTGCATAAACTTTTTGTGGCGGTTAGAAATTGCAACCTAAAAAGCATAGCTCAAAACTTCAATCCGCATACCGTTGCTGGGCAGGCTGCCGGTGCTTACCGTAAGCGAGTTGTCGCCTTGTGTGACCGGAGTCCCCGACATCAGCGCAATAAATTCGCTGACGCCGACAATGTCGCAGGTCTCCGCATCAGCCGCCTGAGTGCGATAGTGCGTCGGAATCACAATCTTTGGGTTTAGCGATCGCACCGCTTCTACTGCTTCTGCTGGGCCGTAAGCCTTAGGTCCACCCCCTACCGGCACCAGCAGAACGTCCGGGCGGCCAATAAGAATTTTATCTTCAATAGAAATCGGAGCTGCTGCGCCCCCGAGGTGCACAACCTTGACCCCGGCCTGCGTCCAAGCCCAGGCCACATTAGAGCCAAAGCGCCGGCCATTCAGCCGGTCGTGGGGCATACTGACTCCCTGCACGGCCAGCCCGTTAATCGTATAGTCGCCCGGTTCGTCAATCACCTGCGTATTGGCATAGCGAGCTGAGAGAAACCCTTCGTCGAACAGCCTGCTGCTGAGCAGCACTAGATTGGCATCGACAGCAGGTTCAGCGTAGCCAGCGGTGCAGCCAACTGCCTTAAACGGATTGACCAAAATGCGCTGACCGCCACCCGTGAACAAAAAAGCTGTGTGGCCCAGCCCCGTGATTGACAGCGAGCTGCTTTGGGCCTGGTAAGACTGATATTTAGAGGCAAGCCCCAAACCCAGAGTACTGACAAAAGTCGCGCTGGCGTATTTCAACAGATGTCGCCGTTTCATGATTTCCTTATCAAATTTTCCATAGGTCTAGAGTCAACGCGCGGATGCATTCGTGCGTTGGCTAGCTACTTTGCTTTCAGGGCATAATGGTTCTAGCCAATACTAATGTAGTAGGCAAAGTAGCAGAGATTATACCTATCCTGCCGTATTGCGTGCCCTTCAGCACATAATCAGTAGGCCAGTTCGTCAAAGCGGATGGCTCAGAGAGTGATTAGCTGATGTCCTTTAAAAAGTTTTTTAGCAGGTCTTTACCGCACTCGGTGAGCACACTCTCAGGATGAAACTGCACGCCCTGAATATGGGGATAGTCGCGATGGCGAACGCCCATAATAGTGCCGCTGTCTACCCACGCCGTAATCTCTAAAACCTCAGGGCAGGTATCTCGATCAATAATTAGGCTGTGGTAGCGAGTGGCCGTCAGCGGGTCGGCTAGCCCGGCAAAGACGCCCGTATTGTTATGGCGCACCGGAGACGTTTTGCCGTGCATCAGTTCTGGAGCGCTGACTACCTTGCCGCCGTAGACTTGCCCAATGCTTTGGTGCCCCAGGCAAACGCCCAGTATGGGCAGCTGCGGGCCTAGCTGCTCAATGATTTGCAGTGAAATGCCTGCACTGTCAGGGGTTCCTGGGCCGGGGGAAATGACAATGCCGTCGGGTTTTTTGGCGGCGATCTCTTCTAAAGTGATCTGGTCATTGCGAAATACCTCAATGTCATGAGCGACGCTCAGGGTTTGGCCTAGTTCACCCAGGTACTGCACCAAGTTGTAGGTAAAGCTGTCGTAGTTGTCGATTACCAAAATCATGGGCAGCCAAATCTCCAGAGAGCTGTCAAGTTAGCAGTTGTGCCAGTCCTATGATGCCAGTCCTATTGGATAGGTAGCTCAGGCTAAGTAGAGGCTAGATAGTTTTGTACATTATTCCAGAGTGGAGGCGCAAAAATTAGGACCGCAATCAGCAGCGCGACGATAGCGGCCATCAGGACGGCTCCAGCAGCGCAGTCTTTGGCTATTTTTGCCAGCTCGTGATAGGTCTGGCCAACGGTGAGATCGACGAGTGATTCGAGGGCGGTGTTGAGAATTTCCATCACCAGCACTGCGCCAATGGTCAGGCAAATAACGGCGACTTCAACATGGCTGACCTGAAGTACCCAGCATAAGATGATAGCGAGAATACCAATGCTGGTATGTACTCTAAAGTTTCGCTGGGTCTGAAAGGCGTAGGCAATGCCAGCCCAGGCGTATTTAAAGCTGGTAAAGAGGTTGGGGGCTATTTGCCAGGATTGCGATCGCTCAGCTAAAGCCGTTGCCGCGTCAGCCGTTTTATTGCCGTGGTGAGCCAGCTCAGAGTCATGCGCGAGTTGAGTCTTACGGGATTCGCTATCGCGAGAAAACATAGGTAATCATGTCCTGTTAGCTTTACTGTGCTACGCCGCTTGGCCCAATCCGTCAGATTTTTATCAAGCCGAGCAGATCGGCCTGCCGATCTAGCATTCGCGTCAGGCTGGCCTCATCCGGGTGGTCCCAGCCTAGCAGGTGAAGCAGCCCGTGAGCCGTAAGCCAGGCTAGCTCTTCCGCCAGGGAATGACCACCTTCTGGGGCCTGGCGGGCCGCTGTTTCGACAGAAATAATGATGTCGCCCAGGTACAGCGGCTGCTGCTGATAAAGGCTTTCTGCCCCAGGCAATTTCGATTCTAGGGCGGCAAAGGAGAGCACATCGGTTGGTTTGGCCTGCTGCCGGTAGTCGGTATTGAGCTGCTGAATTTCGGCATCGTCGGTGAACCGCAGACTGACTTCGTAGGCGTTGAGCGGAGACAGCTGCGGATTTAGCTCGGTCAGCCAGGTCTGTAGCCAGGTTTGATATTGGGCAATTTCGCACTCAGGCACCTGACCAGGCAACCCAACCGCGCTGCCTTCAACAAAGGCTTCTAGTTGAACAGCCGGTAATGTATCGATAGACATTTGCTTTCTCTACTGTCCGCCCTACCGGGTCAGATAGGCCAAACCGACGAATAACCCCATCAGCGCTACCGATGAGAGGAAAAAGTGATAGAGCGACGTGCCCCCTTTTTTGACCATGTTGCGCATCGCTAGCTTAATAAAGCTAGGCGGTGGCTCATCGAGCGGTGAGGGTTTGGACTTGGGCGCTGTGGCTACTGATTTGTCAGTACTCATAATAATAGTTAGCAGATACCGAATATATTTACAGTCTACACAGTGCTCTCTTCCACCAGCTGGTTTTCCTGCAAGAGATACGCCTGCGTGAACGCCTCTAAGTCGCCGTCCATTACATCGGAGACAGCGGTGGTTTCTACGCTGGTGCGCAGGTCTTTGACCATCTGATACGGGTGAAAGACGTAGTTGCGGATTTGGTTGCCCCAGGCGGCTTCTACGATGTCGCCGCGAATGTCGGCAATGGCTTGAGTGCGCTGTTCCTGGGCAATCACTAGCAGCTTGGCTTTGAGCAGGGCTAGGGCTTTTTCTTTGTTTTGGAGCTGCGATCGCTCCTGCGTACACCGCACCGAAAGGCCCGTCGGCAGGTGAGTGATCCGTACCGCCGTCTCCACCTTGTTCACATTCTGACCGCCTGCCCCACCCGACCGCGAGGTTTTCACCTCCAGATCCTTATCGGGAATGTCTAGCTCAATGTCGTTATTGAGGATAGGCATCACCTCTACTCCAGCAAAGCTAGTTTGCCGTTTGCCATTGGCGTTAAAGGGAGAAATTCTCACCAGCCGGTGGGTGCCCTTTTCGCCTTTGAGGTAGCCATAGGCATAGCGCCCTTCAATTTCCAACGTAGCTGACTTGAGCCCAGCTTCATCGCCTTCAGATTTTTCTACCAGGTCAAAGCGATAGCCATTTTGCTCGCTCCAGCGGGTGTACATCCGCAGCAGCATCTCCGCCCAGTCTTGAGCATCGGTGCCCCCGGCTCCCGCGTTAATTGTCAATACTGCGCCCGATTTGTCGTAAGTGCCCGAGAGCAGCTGCTGCAACTCCCACTGGTCTAGCTCGCGGTTGAGTTGGCTGACCGTTTTTTCGGATTCTGTCAGCAAGCCTTCGTCGGTCTCTGCTTCCAAAAGTTCCAAAATCGCCCCAGCATCTTCAAAGCTGTCAGTCCAGCCCTGCACCTGCGCCAAGCTCGACTTGTAATCGTTCAGGTCTTGCAGGTGCTGCTGAGCGCTCTCCTGGTCATCCCAGAAATCAGGCTGTGCCGCCAGCTGTTCTAAATCGCTGATTTTGGCATTGAGAGCCGGTACGTCAAAGATAGTCCTGAGCTTTGCCCAGGCGTTCAGAGATCGACTCCAGCTCTCGTTTGAGTGTGGTGGTATCAAACATAGGGGTAGGGGATAGGGCCTTGCCTATTTAGTCTCTGCCATTGATAGCAATCAACAGTCTGAGAATAAAGACAAACAGGTTGATGTAGGTCAGATACATCGACAGCGCCGCTGGTATCGCCTGATCGTCGCGGTAGGTACGGGGCAGCACAAAGAAATCTACCACCGCCGCGCCGACAAACAAAATCACACCAATCGCCGAGATGGCAATCTCAAGAAAATTGGGCGCATACACCCCAAAGAAACCCAGCACAAACTGCCCAACGATTACGACCAGTAGGGCTAAAATCCCTAGCTGGACGGTCTTGGTCAGTGCCATACCGTCTTCTTCAGACAGATTAGACCCAATCGGACGCGCGGCAATAAAGGTAAGGCCACAGGCAAAGGCTGCAAACCCAACCCCTTGAATGCCAACTCCACTACTTTGCAAAGCAACTGAGACCAAACCGCTAAGCGTGTAGCCCGACAGCAAGCTATAGGTGGCTAGCAGCGGCAGCGCCACGGCATTGTTGCCCTTTAGCGCGATGCCACGCGCTACAAAAAACAGCGCAATTTCGGCTACTAAAGCAACGAAAAATGTGGTCATAAACAAGCTAGGGTTCGCCCCTAACACGTTTAGCCCGCCAAAGGTGCCTGCCGCAGTAAGGATGAGGCCGCCGCCCACAAAAGGCAGCGCATTGGCGATTACGTTGGGGCCGACTAGCGCTTGCCCTTTGGCATCGCTGATCGCTTTACGAAAATTACTGGTGTTGCTCATATGGATAAGCGCTCTCTCGAAGAATAGAGTTTCTGTTTATAAAGTGTACTGAATTCGCCGCCATCTGACGATTACGGTTCTCTCATCTATCTTCTGATATTGACCAGTGACCGGATCAAATCGACTCAGTTAGGTTGCCCTGGTCGCACTGGCTCAGCCTCAAGATTTTGAAGTTGATTGGGTGCTTTAGAAAAACAACTGCAATTTCTGGGATTGAGCTGCGCTAAAAGTGTGCGGCCATTTGCGTAGAAACCCGGTATAAAAGCAGGCTGTTTCGGGCATGTTGAGCAGAGTCTGAGTGCGAAAAAATAAATTAGCCGAGCGCAGCAACCTCTAAGGATATCTACTGAATGGCGCGTCGGGAAGCGGCTTTGCAAGGCAGCTTGCCTGCTGTGTATAGCGTGTCTGATTTGTGTCTCTATGCGTGGATTCGCCTAAGTATTGGCGGGGTGCCTTGAGTGACTACCGTATTTCAACGATGGTGAGCTTGAGGGCACTTCCCGAGAATGAGTTTAATTCACGCACCGCTTCGACACAGAAAACCCTGCAATTACTATGGCTTCTTCAAAATCGGCACAGCTTCGTTCCCGTGGCATGGAATTGCTCATGCAGTACAAGCAAGATCGTTCGGTTCGGCTGCGCAATGAGCTGGTGCGGCTGAACGCTGGGTTAGTTCGTAAGATTGCGCATCGGGTGAGCCATCAGTGCGCTGAACCCTATGAGGATCTTGAGCAGATTGGCTACATTGGGCTGATTCGCTCGATTGAACGATTTGATCCGAGCCAGGGTTGCGCGTTTAGCTCTTTTGCGGTGCCTTATATTCGCGGTGAAATGCTGCACTTTTTGCGTGATCGCGGCACTACCGTTAAGATTCCCCGTCGCTGGCAAGACTTGCAAAAAGAAGGCCAAAAGCGTCAGGCCGAGCTGATTCGCGAGTATGGCCGTCAGCCTTCCGATATTGAAATGGCGGCAGCTCTAGAAGTGTCTGTGCAGGAATGGCGGCAGGTGAAGCTGGCAAATAAAAATCGGATGCCGCTGAGCCTGGATGCTACGGTTTGCCACCAGATCGATTCGAGCATTACCCTGGGTGATACCTTGCCGGACGCACACTATCAGCTGCTGCAAGGACTAGAGGAAGATCGCCAGCAGATTCAGCGGGCGATGAATCAGCTAGAGGAGAAAACCCGCTCAGCGATTGAGTTTGTATTTTTCAAGGGGCTTTCTCGTAAAGAAGTAGCCGAGCGGATCGGGGTTAGCCCGATGACGGTGACTCGCCGCATTCAGCGCGGGGTAGAGCAGATGATCGTCTATCTGCAACCTCAGCCGGATGAGCAAGATGAACTGTTGGCACTATCAGAAACACTCTCTACAGAACTCTGCTAAAAATTATTTCAAAGTATCCTTGCGCAGGAATTTCTAGGGCATTGAACTTTCATAAGTAAAGGGGTCTAAATGAATCGGTCGGCGTGGTTTAAATTCAACCACGCCGGCTTTTTTATGTTTTGTTGCAATCCTTCGCCTAAGGGCGGGATCTAGCCGTTAGAGAGAAAGATTCAGCCGCTGAGCATATTAAGCTTTGAAGGTTAGCGCGATCGCACGAGGAAGCCACATGGTCACTGCCGAAGCAATTTCTGTGAGTCATGTTCAGAGCATGGAGCCAGAGGCTGAAAGATTTCATCAATTGCAGGTTCAGCTCGCAGATCGCTGGCAGTCGATTGATGCGTTTGATCGGCGGCCCCGGCAAATTTTGGTGGTGCCTTCGCTCAGTCTGGATCAAGCCGAGCTGATGAAGATTAAAGGCGTGCATCACTACGAGGAGCGGCTGCTGTTTTCGCTGATTCGCCTGCGCAATCCTGAAACTCGCATTATCTATGTGACTTCTCAGCCGCTGCACCCTAGCATTGTGGACTACTATTTGGAGCTGCTGCCGGGCATCCCAAGTTCTCATGCGCGCGATCGCCTCGACCTGTTTTCGACCTACGACTCTTCACTGCGACCGCTCTCAGAAAAGATTCTGGCCCGTCCTCGGCTGATGCAGCGCATCAAGGCCAAAATCAATCCCAGCGAAGCTTACATGACTTGCTATAACGCTACAGAGCTGGAGAAAAATCTAGCGCTAGCGCTGGATGTCCCGCTGCTTGCCGTCGATCCAAAGCTGCTGCACTGGGGCACTAAGAGCGGCAGTCGGCAAATTTTTGCGGAGTGCAGCCTGCCTTTGCCCGATGGCAGCGAGCTGACTCACAGCGCGGTAGAGCTAGCTGAAGTGACGGCGTCGCTGTGGGAGCGGCAGCCAGCGCTGCGGCGCATTGTGATCAAGCTCAACGAAGGCTTTTCGGGGGAAGGCAATGCGCTATTTTCGCTAGAGCCTTTGGCCGATGTGGCCCCCGGACAAGCGCCTCATTCCCGGCGGGTAGCGGCGATTAGAGCGGCGATGCCTGAGCTGCGCTATCAGTGCAGTACCGAGACCTGGGAATCTTTTGAGCTAAAAATTGAGGAATTGGGGGCGATCGCCGAAGCCTTCATCGAAGGAGAGCAAAAGTACTCTCCCAGCGTGCAGGGGCGAGTCACCCCTCAAGGCGAGGTAGAAATTCTCTCGACTCACGACCAGGTACTGGGCGGGCCCGATGGCCAAATTTTCTTAGGCTGCACCTTCCCGGCTGACGATGCCTACCGGATGGCGCTTCAGGAGATGGGCCGTAAGGTCGGCGAAAATCTGGCGGCGAAAGGAGCATTAGAGCGCTACAGCGTCGATTTTATCGCCGTGCATCAGCCGCAACAGGCTGAACCCTGGCAGCTACATGCCATCGAAATCAATCTGCGCAAGGGCGGCACGACGCATCCCTTCATGGCTCTAAAGCTGATGACGAATGGCAATTACAGCTGCGAAGACGGCAAGTTTTATACCAAAAGCGGTCAGGCTAAGTACTACCGGGCTTCTGACAATTTACAAAAAGACGCTTACCGGGGGCTGCTGCCTAACGATTTGATGGACATCATCATGGTCGAGCAGCTGCACTTTAGTGCCATTGACGGCGTCGGCGTTGTGTTTCACCTGATGGGCTGTCTAAGCGAACATGGCAAACTCGGCCTCACCTGCATCGGTAATACACATCGCGAAGCTGAAGAAATTTATGAACAGGTGGTGGCAACGCTAGATCGGGCAACCCAATCAGCTTAGAACGAACAGTAGGCGACTCAACGACACCGGATACCCCTCAGTAATTGCCCTTCGCAACTCTGGCCATTTCCCGGTTATCCTGCTTTTTCTTCAGGCTTTCGCGCTTGTCGTGCAGCTTTTTACCCCGGCCCAGGGCGATGCTCACTTTCACCCGACCGTCTTTGAAATACATTTTGAGCGGTACTAGGGTCAGGCCCTGCTGCTCAGTGTTGCCAATCAGCTTACGAATTTCTTGCTTGTGCAGCAGCAGTTTGCGTACGCGGCGAGGTTCGTGATTGTAAGCCAGATTAGTCATGCTGTGCGGTGAGATATGCACATTGTGCAGCCATGCTTCGCCGCGCTTGACGTTGGCAAACCCATCTCGCAGGTTAACTTTGCCAGCGCGTATCGACTTGACCTCAGTACCGGTCAGGGCGATACCCGCTTCGTAGGTTTCTAAAATTTCGTACTGGTAGCGGGCCTGACGGTTGTCGGCAGCAATTTTGATGCCGCCGCCGCTATTTTGACTCTGTTTGGCCATGGGAAAGGTGTCTTTAAAGGAGCGGTAGAGAATTTACTAACTATGGCAGTCAATCAGGAGAATGTAGGGGCGCGGACTCGGCGACGATACACCACTCATGGAGTTCGTAGTCTACACAGTGATTTGCTACGAGGGGATCGGCTGCGACAATAGCTTTGGCGGCAGCTAAGGAATCCGCTTCGAAAATGAGCATACCCCCTCCCCGCGCTGCCCAATATCCGCTGCGAGCCTGATGTCCATTTGCAATCAAGCTGTTAACGTAGTCAACGTGAGCGGATACAAACTGATCAAACCGGGGCTTGTCAACGATGCCGCGTTCAATTTTGACAAACCATGCCATTGTTGATTGTCTCATGCGCCTGTAGCCTGGCGCTGCCACTACTCAAGCGATTACTCAAGGCTCTTACCAGACTATTCTATGGGCAACAGCAATTCTGTGGAACTTAATGAAAAATCGGATTTGATTTCTTCAAGCCGGAAACGGTTTTTTATTGCTCTACTGCCCTCTGAAGAGGCGCGGATGCGAGCCAATCAAGTGAAAGCTGTGATGCGCGATCGCTATGCCAGCAAAGCCGCTTTTCGATCGCCGCCCCACATTACGCTGCTTGCCCCGTTTGAATGGCCCGTTGCCGATTTGCCTGAGCTAGCGAGTACGCTGAGAGGGTTTGCGGCCAGTCAGCCGCCGGTGCCGGTGACGCTAGAGGGCTTTGGCGCGTTTAAGCCTCATGTGATTTATATCAATGTGGTGAAGAGCAATTGCATAATGACGATTCAGCCTGATCTGCTCGCTTATTTGGAAGACCGGGTTGGGCTGGTGAGTGAGCGCGATCGCAACCGCTCCTTTGTGCCTCACCTGACCGTTGCCTTTCGCGATCTCAAGCCCAATATGTTTCGTCAAGCCTGGTCGGTCTTTCAGCATCAGGGAATCCACTTTGACTTTGTGGTCGGTCAGCTGACGCTACTTATTCACAGCGGCCAGATGTGGACTGTGAAAGAAAGCTACGACTTTGCCGATCTATAGCTTCCGGCACTTTGCTGTATCAGCCCAGTAGAATAGCCTGCCTTACTGACCTTTCAGCTCGCGCTCAAATTCTCGAATGGCAACGCTGACGCCCTCCGCCCATGCTTTCTCTACGTACTTAACGTCAGTTCGGGATAAGAATAGCTAGAATGTGCCATCGGGGATCTTTTCTCCCCTTACCAAGGGGAGATGCCGCAGGCAGAGGGGTTCCGGCTGAGCACAGAGCATGTCGCCAGAACCCCTCCCTTACGGTTCCCCTTGGTAAGGGGAACCCAGACCGGCTTTGATAGGAGAGATTTGAGCGGTTGACCATGAAACACCTTATCCCGAACTCAGGTTACTTAGGAATAAGATATTTGAGTGAGACCTCAGGAAATAGCGACTCTGCTCCCCTCTACGTACCGCTGGCTGTCAAAAAGATAAATGCTCAACCCCGTTTCCCGGCAGATCCAAAGCTCAGGGGCAATCCCTTCATAGTCTTCAGGCTGCGTAAACGAGGTTGGGTCTACTTCTAGGGCCAAATCGGGCGGCGGATCAAACGCTAAGTCAATCTTTTCTTTACCTAAAATTGCCTGCCGATTGGCTACATAAAAGCAGGCATCGGGCTCTACTCCCTTTTCTTCAAACTTTTTTAGCATGATTGGATCAAAGCTTTGCCAGTCCTAATTTTGGTAGCGCAATAGGCTTTTGACTAAATCTGACAGGGCATCGGAGCGATTGCCGTGTTTGGGTGAAGGCGCCATCAGCCGAATTTCTTGGGTGATCGCATTGAAGTAGATTTTGACAGCTGATCGATCTCCCCGCTTTTCTAAAAGGACTTCGTAATCTGACCAGGTTTGGTGACGCAGGATGATTTCTGCGCCAGCAGGCAGGGCAATCGCCTCTCGACTAATAGTCAGATCCATTTGCTGTGCTAACGCTGCCACGCTGCCTGAAAGAAATCGCGTTCACAAGTCATAGCATAGCGATAAGTTGAATAGGTTAGCGCCGTCTCGGGTGAGTGCCGATCAACCAAATCTTCTAGCTGCTTCGCTAGTGGCTCAAACTCATCGCCGCTATAGGTCGAAATCCAGTCTTTGTAGATATGTGAGGGAATGCCATTTTTAGCCAGCGCCTGACCCAGGTAGGCATACAGTCGCATGCAGGGAGCCATCGCTACAGCGGTAATGCCCACCGGCTGACTCCAGGCTGTGGCCAATAAAAAATCGGTGTACTGCCGAGTCGCGGTGCCCGGCTCTACCGCTGTAATATCAACTTCCCATGATCGGGCGTAGCTCTGATGCAGGTTCAGCTCTTGCAAAACGCCGTCTGCCAAGCTGTGAAAAGCCTGAAAGCTCTCCCAATCAGGTGCTTTAGCGGCGGCCACACTGTAGGCACGGGCAAACGCCTCCAAAAAGAAGGCATCCTGCCCGACGTAGTAGGCAAACGTTTCCTTAGCCAGAGAACCGTCACCGATGCCGCGAACAAAAGGGTTGCTCAAGGCGGCATCTGCCAGGTCCTGGTTGGCTTGCCAAAGTTTTGCAGATAGCGACATGGCAGGGCGAAAAGAGAGCGATCGCCCAACATCATAGCGCGGCGGCTCAGGTGAAAAGCAAAAGCTAAATGACTGCTCCTATCTCCACTCGACGAATCGCGACCACAGCCGGTTTAGGCGGCGCTCCTTCAGTTCTCTCGGGCCAGTTCGAGCCAATGGGCACTGTGCGCGACTGCATAAAGGTTTCTCCAGCGGTTGTCTTCATGGCAAACTCGCGGGTTTCAGCAGTCATTGCCTGTCGGGTGCCGTTGCGCTCTCCCGGATGCTGAGCCGCCAAAAATAGAGTCGACCCATCCGCGGTGAAGAAGGGCCCGGTGAGCTCACACTCCATCGGACCATAGGCAAACATTTTGGCCTCGCCAGCGGCTTCCCCGTCCAAAGCAATTTGCCAGAGAGAATTGTTGCCGTACAGCCCGAGCAAATCCTTATCGTTCAAAGCTTTACCGGTCTCGTCCTGACGCTGAGGAACGGCATTGTTATGTGTGCTCGTTGACATGTCGGTGACCACCCAAAGGTCGCCCTGACTGTCAAACTCCAAATTATCTGGATTCGCAAAGCCAATGCCGCCCTCTGCGGGTTCGCCACCTGTGGCAAACATTTGCCAATTAAACGTCAGCGCCGCCGGATTGTTGCCGGCCTCCATAAGCTTCATAATCCAGCCAGCCTCATAGTCTGGCTCGCCTTTAGGGCCAGTAAAGATGGTTTTGTCAGGCCCGCCATCACCCCCTGCTGCGCCTGAAGTAAAAGCGATGAAAAGCGTTCCATCTTTAGCAACGTCTGTATCTTCAGGTCGAGCGGTGGCGGTCGCCCCAGCAGCGTTGGCAGCAAAGTGAGCGTCAATCAAAATCGCCCCTTGCTTTTCTAGATCGCTACCCTCGTACAGGTCGCCTAAGGTGGCAAATCTGTCTTTGAAGGCATTCGCAACCGCGTCGTCTTCAATTTTCTCAAAGCCGCCTTCGGGGCGTTTGGGTAGGGGTACCATCCCCCCAACAACACCGCTGGGCAAAATCGGATTGACCGGTGTCTCTAGAGTCAGCGGGATCCAGCTACCGCTACCGTCGGCGCTGAATTTGGCGGCATAGAGCATGCCGTCGGTAAGCAGTTGAGAGTTGGCTTTGTCGGTAGGGTCGCTAACGGTACCCGCACTGATGAATTTATAGAGATGTCCGCCCCGGCGATCACACCCTGAATAAAAAGCGAGCTGTTTACCTGCTTCTACCCGAGTACCGACTGCTTCATGGCGATAGCGCCCCAGCCAGGTGTGCTTAGTGCCATAGTCATCCACGTTGCTTGGGTCAACTTCTACGATCCAGCCATACTTATTGCCCGCTAGCCCCAAGACGTTGCCCTGTCCGTCATAGTCCTTGTCAAAGACCTTTTCACTGGGCGAAAAAGCGGAGCCATCACTGTGAATCGCTTCGGGCACTTGGCTTTGAATATTCTCTTCAGCACTGAGAACGGTACCCCAAGGCGTAGTTCCGCCAGCGCAGTTGCCAAACGTGCCGATAATCTGATCGCCTAAGCCGTCGGTATAGCCATTGACTTCAGTTTTGGTAAAGACCGCAGCAGCGGGGCCAGTTGTCTGGAGATAGCGATCGTCTCCTAGCCCGGAGATGCCAGAGATACGGCGATCGCTCTCAGCTGCCACTCGCACCCAGCTCCCGTCAGCCTGCCGCCGCACTGAGATCACGCCCATTCCCTGGTCAAGCAACGCTGCTTTAGAAATTTCCTCAATCTGAGCCCTGAGCAGCGTGCCATCGGCCAGGGTAAACGCATCGATCTCATCGTCGGTAGCTGCCAGCGCTGCCAGCACTTCTTCAAACGGTAGAGATTGGCCCATTACCGTGGGGTAAGTTTGCTCCCAGGTCTCTGCGCTGATGTACTCAAAGTTAACCGTAAGGTAGCCCTGATCTGGCCCAGTGGGAACAAATGAAAGATAGTCGTTGTTATAGCCAAACCGAGCGTCGCCAACAGGATCGCCCCAAGCAGCAATCACGTCATAGGTAAAGCCTTCGGGCAGTACTAGCTCGTCCTGGATAGCATATTCAGCGTAGGCTGCCGGCTGCTGCTGAGCGCTGATTTTCACTGCGCCATAGGGCATAGGTCCTTTAAGCGGAGAGAAGGGTGCTGGCGGCGTAGCGGCGATCGCTGCTCCCTCTGATACCGCTGCCATACGGCCAGAGACAGCCTGTCCCCGCGCTTTAGAACTCAAAGATCCGATGGCGGTAGACCCAGCCGCCGCACCCAAAAACAGCAAAAACTGCCGACGCTTTAAATTCATAGCGATAGATATTTCCTTAATACTCAGATGTCTTCTCAGTAATAGAATTTACTGAAGACAGATTAAGGAGAGGTGAATAGACGCCTAAGAACAGACCAAAGGCTCGTGAAATCTGACAATCCAGATGACCGTAAGGGGTTACTTAAGGGTGGCGATCGCCACTTTACAGTCCGCTGCAATTTGTTCTTTTAGCCTCTCTAGCGACTCAAACTTTTGCTCAGGGCGCACAAAACTCTCTAGGCTCACCGTCAAAATCTGACCGTACAGATCGCCTGACCAGTCGAGCACATGGACTTCGACACTGATATCCTGGCCTGCGACGGTGGGCCGGTTGCCCAGATTCATTACGCCTCGCAGCGGTTCAGCGCCCGCGCCATACACCCGCACGCCATACACCCCAGTACGAGGCAAGTATTTATCCGTTGGCATCTGCAAATTAGCCGTCGGAAAGCCAATCGTGCGCCCGAGCTGTTTGCCTTCTACAACCCGGCCTGTCAGCGTGTAGGGGCGGCCCAAGAGGTGGGCGGCTTCTGCTAGCTCACCGGTTTGCAGAGCCTGGCGAATGCGCGAACTGCTGATGCGATCGCCCGTCTCATACCTGAGCGGCACCCGCACTACCGGCACATCATGGCTCGCCGCAATTTCCTGCAAACCTTCAGCGCTGCCACTGCGCCCTTTGCCAAAGCGAAAGTCACTGCCCACACTAATGCGCTTAGCCTGCAACCCTTCAATCAAAATCTGCTCAACAAACTCCTCAGGGGTCAGCTCAGCCAGCGCCCGGTTAAAAGGCAGCATCACCAGCTGATGAATCCCCATTTGAGCGAGCTGCCAGGTCTTCTCTGCCACAGGTGTCAGCAAAGGCCGCGACGCACCCGAGAAATATTCTTGGGGATGTGGAGAAAAGGTCACTACCGTTGCATACTGGCTGCAATTTAAAGCAGCAGCGTTCAGATTCGCAGGGCCAATCGGCAGTTCAATAGCGTCGGGATAGGACTGATGCGGCAAATGGCTATAGCCAGCGGCAATCACCCCGCTATGCAGCGCCGCCACTGACTGAACCGTCAAGGCTTGATCGGCTGATCTTGACAGCGTTTGAGCGCTCAAAATCTCAGCCATCACCCGCTGATGGCCCAAATGAACCCCGTCAAAGTTACCCAGCGCTATATTAGTCGGGGTTTTGACCGCCTTGAGAGAAGAAGTAATCCACACGCTTTACATTCTGACACAAAGCCAGTCCGCTCAGACCTTCCTCATCCCAAATAGACAGACCCAGCGCTCTAAACCATCGCCACGGCTGCTGCATCTGCTTTAATCAAGTCCAAAACCATACCTTCTTTCGCAACAATGCTGCTCGGCAAGGCCGCCGAAGTTTGGAGGACAATACCGTCCATGAATTCATCGGTATGGGTAGGGTCGTGATGAAAAATAACCAGCTGCTTGACGTTGGCTGCCTTCGATAGCTTCACCGCTTCCTGCCAGGTAGAGTGACCCCAGCCAACTTTGCTAAATTTCTTGCTGTGATACTCATCGTCAGTGTAAGTGCAGTCATAGATCATCACATCGGCATCTTGCGCTAGCCGCAGCACATTTTCATCCAACCGGTCAGGAAAGTGCTCAGTGTCGCTGATATAGGCCGCCGAATGCCCTCGGTAGCTGATGCGGTAACCAATGGCTTCACCTGGATGGTTGAGCATGGCGTTGGTGATTTCAACCTCACCGATCTTGACCACCTCACCCACTTCAATATCACAAAACTTCAGCTCAGCGCCCATGATTTGCAAAGGGACTGGAAAGTTAGGATGCAGCATTTGGTCGTTAAGGCGCTGCTCAATGGTGGAGCCATTGGGGGCAATGGCTCCGTGGATTTTGAACCAGTTGCCAGGCACAAAAGCTGGGACAAAGAACGGAAAGCCCTGAATATGATCCCAGTGGGAATGAGTGAAAAACATATTGGCTTTCACGGGCATTTCTGAGAGCATGTGCTGACCCAGGTTACGCAAGCCGGTGCCCCCATCAAAAATCAGGCGTTCCCCGCCGACTTTCATTTCAATGCACGCTGTATTGCCGCCGTATCGGACCGTCTGAGATCCTGGACAAGCGACACTTCCTCGGACGCCCCAAAAGCATATCGAAAACTGACCGTGCTGATCTGACATGAGCTTTATGTGAAGTGATTTAGAGGAACGACTGTCTATCTCTACAGCTAGCGGTACCCTCTATCAGACAAGTGGCAAACAAGTGATGCTTTAATACCGGCATCAGCAACTGAGATTACCCTTTTGCATAGTGCCCAAGCTAAGTCAGACGCTTACGATATCTGTCGTTTAATTTGATATTTGGTCAACTTTTGAACGCTGATCGTGGGTAGCTTGAGGCTACCGTGGTACGGCAAGCGTACGGATGCATACTCGTAGAGAAGGCTACGCCTACGTGCGCTTGCGCGCTACTTAGCCCGCAGTACAAAACAGTTCTAGCAGCAATTGATGTGGTGAGCTAAGCAGCCAAGGCTATGGATTGCTGCCCTGCCAAGCTTCAATGAACTCTAGCGCTGTGTAGGCCGTCAGGTTGTACTGAAGCGGTGTCACGGTGATGTAGTTGTCTTTGATGGCCTCTACATCTGTTGTGAATTGAGCGCTTATGTCCGAGAGCGCTGCGCTCAGAGCCGTAGGTGTGCTGGGCGTCGCCGGCAGCTCGGCGGTGCCTTCTTCCACCACCTCGCCAGCTAGCCAGTAATAGATTTTCCCTCTGGGATCAACGCGCTTTTCAAACTGGTCGAAATAACGCCGAATGCCCTGCCGGGTGATGACGGCTCCTCTGATTTCCTCAGCGGCTACTGGTGGAACGTTGATGTTCAGCAAAATGGGTAGGTTTAGCGGCTGCTGCTCTAAGTGGGAAACGAGCTGAATGGCAAACTGAGCAGCGGGCTGAAAGTTTTTGGAGGCAAAACTGGTGAGGCTGATGGCGATCGCCGGAATCCCCTCCAAAACGCCTTCCATCGCCGCTGACACCGTTCCTGAATAGAGCACATCTGTACCCAGGTTTGCCCCATGGTTAATGCCTGAGAGCACAAAATCGGGCGCAGTCTCTAGCACCGCGTCCAGCGCTAGCTTGACACAGTCAGACGGGGTACCCGAACAGGCCCAGGCAGTCACCTCCGGAGAAAACACACCTTCTACCTGCTCGACTCGTAGCGGCTTGTGCAGCGTCAGGCCATGCCCAGTAGCAGAGCGTTCTCTGTCAGGGCAGACCACCGTCACCCGATGGCCGGCTGTCGCTAGCGCATTGGCCAAAGTCCGAATTCCCAACGCGAAAACGCCGTCATCATTGCTCACCAGTATGTTCATACATTACATATAGAGTTAGGTATTACTGAAGAGTGGGCGACAGACCCCAGACTTCCCTGGCAGGTTACCATGAGACTAATTTGCCAGTCCCCTTTGAACTTTCGCAATCTTGGGAGCAGCCGTGAGCGCCACCACATCCACCGAAATTGAAGCCCAGCTGAGCGCCGTTCAACAGCAGGCGACTGAAGAAATTAGCGCCGCCAGTAGCCTGGAAGAACTGGACAAGGCCCGAGTGAGATATTTGGGCAAAAAAGGCGATCTATCCAAAGTGCTTGGCGGCATGGGCAAGCTCTCCGCAGCAGAGCGGCCTCAGATTGGAGCGCTGGCCAATCAAGCCAAAACCGCGCTGCAATCACACATAGAGCAGCGTAAATCTGACCTGCAAGCCGCCCAAATCGAAGCGCAGCTAGCCGCAGAAACCCTGGATGTCACTATGCCGGGAGCCTATCGACCCCAAGGCCGTATTCACCCGATCAATAGCATCATCGACCAGGTGACTGATATCTTTGTTGGCTTGGGCTACACCGTCGCTCAGAGCCCCGAAGTAGAAAGCGATTACTACAACTTTGAAGCGCTGAACTTCTTGCCTGATCACCCGGCTCGCGATATGCAAGATACGCTGTATTTGCCGGGTGGTCAGCTGCTGCGTACCCACACCTCTAATACGCAGGTGCGCTACATGAAGAACCATCAGCCGCCGATGAGGGTGCTGGCCTCTGGCCGCTGTTACCGCCGCGATACGGTGGATGCTACTCACGCCGCCGTCTTCCACCAGCTCGAATTTTTTGCGGTGGATAAAGACATTACGTTTACCGATTTACGAGGGACGGTAAAGCTGTTTTTAGAGGCGCTGTTTGGCGATATTGAAGTGCGGTTTCGTCCGAGCTATTTTCCTTTTACAGAGCCTTCTGCCGAAGTGGATGTCCGCTGGCAAGATCAGTGGCTAGAAGTGATGGGCTGCGGCATGATTGACCCCAACGTGCTCAAGGCCGTAGGGTGCGATTCTGAAGTGTATTCCGGCTTTGCCGCTGGGCTAGGCGTAGAGCGCTTGGCGATGGTGCAGAGCAAAATTGATGATATTAGGCGGCTGTACAGCAGCGACCTGAGATTTCTCAGACAGTTCTAGCAACCGATGAGGAGTGGCTGCGCTGATTTAGCAGAAGGCCAGGGGACAGATTCATAGAGGCAAGGTCGGTCGGAATGAGATCGACTAGGGCCAACTCGGCTGGCTCATCGTCGCTGTCAGTGTAGGCAGCGAAGTCTTTAGAGGCAGAAAGCGGCAAGCTCAGCCCGGCAGGAAAAGCTGCCGGTTGCCGGCTGTGGGTGCAAAACTGTTGCAGCGCGGCTGACGGTGTGCCGCCTTGCTCACGGTCACCTGCGAGTATCGCCGCTTGGGCCGCTGCGTAGTTTGCCAAAGCGATAGGCGCGATCTCCCATACCTGTTGAGGATTTTGCTCCAGCGCTGCCAAAGTTGTTTGAGCGATCGCGCCAAATCCCGGTAAATCTAGAGACTGGGCTATCCCAATAAAGACTTCTGCCTGGGTTTGCAGTAGCTCGATAGTCTCCTGCGCATTGGCAGGCTCGATGCTCTTTGAGAGCGCATCGAGATGTTGTCCGACGCCCACTTCAAAGACAAATTGGGTCATGTCAAACCCGTGGGTCTGTTCAGATATATCTACGGTCATAGGGAGTTAAGAAGATGGGGAAAGGCTATCTGCAAAAGACAACCTACTAAAAACGGACGAAGCGAGATAGGGCGGCTGTTGTGTATTGAGTATTCCCGTCTCGGCGGGCCTTTATCTGAGTAATTGCATGGGTATGCAGGCTGGCCTCAAAAGCGCTACAGCCGTAAAATCTCTAAGGGTGCGATTACGGGATGACAACTTTGCTGCGTCGGTTTGTTTATCGGTTGGTCACTACCACTGAAAATGGGTGTGAATCCACTGCTTGGCTTGGGCGATCGCCATTTCTCTAGTAGTTGCTTTGGGTACGGCAACCGCGCTACCCGTGGCATGAGTGACCCAGGCTGAGTAGACCATCTGCTCGTGGTGCAAAGTTGTTGTAATTTCTATCTTGATACCGCGATAGGAAAAAGCCCAGATAACATCTAAATAGTCGGGTGTAGCAATGTGCTCATGCATAGGTGAGGAAGCCTAGAGTATTCAGAGTATGCATCAGCTTCAGGCGTAGAGCTGAGTGACGTAGCTGCCGTAGCCGTTGTAGAGAAGAGTGGGCTGTTGTTTCCATTCCCAGTGGTTGCCCTCACCCATTAAACGCTCTGTTGCCTGTGACCAGCGCGGATGAGAAACCTGAGGGTCAACGTTAGCTTCAAAGCCGTATTCGTTGGGCGAGAGCGTGTTCCAGTAGGTGGCGGGCTGCTCGGCGACAAAATCAATATTAACGATGGATTTGGCACCTTTAAATCCGTACTTCCAGGGGACGACCATGCGAATGGGTGCGCCATGCTGCTTGGGCAGGGTCTGGCCGTAGGCACCGACAGCAAAAAAGGCTAGCTCGTTGGCCATTTCATCAAGACGCAGCCCTTCCTGGTAGGGCCAAGGCAAATTCGAAAGTGAAAAAGACGGACCAGGGGTGATATTGGGGTCAAAGAAAGATTCGAAGCGAACAAATTTGGCTGCTGGCTTTGGATCGACAGCTGCCAGCAGTTTTTGCATGGGGAAGCCCAGCCAGGGGACGACCATCGCCCAAGCTTCTACGCAGCGAAAGCGATAGATTCGCTCTTCTAAGGGAAAAGCTTTGAGTAAATCATCCTGGTCGTAGGTTTGGGGATTGTTGACTAAGCCGGTGACAGTCAGCTTCCAGTTTTCAGCAGGCAGCGCCTGCGCTGCCTGCCAAATGTCTTTGGTTCCCCCAAACTCGTAGAAGTTATTAAAGCGACTGGCGTATTCTTGGCTGGTAACGTCGCCGGTTAGCTTTTGGAAAGCTGGGTTAGCGGTAACGTTTGGTAAGGGGCGACCCAGGGTTTTGGCAAAGTCGTCTCGGTCGGCTTCGGCTAAGGGTCTGCGGCAGCTGTTGAGGGCGATCGCACCTGATAGGCCAGCGCCCATTCCCACGGCAGCTCGAATAAACCGCCGCCGATTAAAAAAGACGATCTCTGGTGTGACCTGCTTTTCTGGCAGTTGCCAATCAGGATGAATACGAGGAGGAACCATAAGTTATAAGTGCTTAATGCAGTCCCTTTCCAGCCAGGTCCGCTGTTCAAATTGTGACATCTTTATGGGAAGGCAGGGGAGGCCAAGTCTGTATTTTTATAGGAGTATCTTTTTACTGAGTGCGCATAATGCAGAAGCTCGCAGGCACAGCGACTAATCCGCAGCCCGGGGAGGGCGGCCTAACCTTTCGTCTGGGCTGCGCGGTATGGGCCTTTAAAGACTGGGTGGGCAATTTTTATCCGGCGGGCAGCCGGGCGACGGATTTCTTACGGCTGTATAGCGATCGCCTGCTGACTGTAGAGGGCAACACGACTTTTTATTCTGTCCCTGCACCAGAGATGGTGCAGCGCTGGGCTAACTACACGCCAGCTGAGTTTCGGTTTTGCCCCAAGCTACCCCGTACAGTGACGCACAACGGGCCGCTGATGGCTCACCTGCCAGCAGCACTGTCGTTTTTAGAACTAATGCAGGGACTGGGCAGCCGCCTCGGTCCGATCATGGCTCAGCTGCCGCCCAGCTACAGCCCATCTGCCATCGACGACCTGGCAAATTTTTTAACGGCCTGGCCTCGTCAGACTGCGCCGATCACCGTCGAAGTTCGCCACATAGACTGGTTCTCCGGGCAGCCTGCCGCTCAGCTAACGGCGCTGCTCACCCGACTGGGCGTCGGTCGGGTGCTGCTAGATACCCGGCCCATTTACGCCTGGGAATCAGAGGGCGATGCCGACCCACAGCTACTCTCTAACCGCCGTAAGCCCAAGGTTCCTTTACAGCCTATTGCGACCGCTGATTTCGTCTTGGTTCGCTACATCAGCCATCCGCGCCTGCTGCGCAATCAAGACTATCTCATCAGCTGGGCCAAGCAGGTCAAGGACTGGCTCGCTGAGGGCAAACAGGTTTACTTTTTTGTGCACTGCCCAATGGAAGTAGAATCACCGGCGATCGCTCGCTATTTTCAGACTTGCTTAGAAGCGGTGAACGCGCCAGTTCCTCCCCTGCCCTGGAATCAGCTGGTCGAACCGCCCAATCAGCTGGCGCTGTTTTAGCCGGTCTGTTTTAGTGAGTGAGTGAAGGCATCTGGGGTGATGCAGCCAGGCGCTGACGGGTCAGTTCAATTGCTAGTTCAAGCGCAGCTTCTGTACTTTCGGATCGGGCAATGCCCCGCCCGGCAATATCAAAAGCGGTGCCGTGGTCGGGAGAGGTGCGGATAAAGGGCAGCCCAATAGTGGTATTGACCGCCAGATCAAAAGCCAACAGCTTGACAGGAATCAGTCCCTGGTCATGATAGAGGGCAAGATAGCCGTCGTATGCCTTGCCGATGGAAGCGTGATTGCGCCAGGCCAGTCCTGGCTGCACCCAGAGCGTATCGGGTGGCACCGGACCCTCTAGCTGAATGCGAGGAAAGCGCCGCCGCTGCTGATCGAGCCAGGGAATCAGCCAGTCTTGCTCTTCTTGGCCCAGCTGACCCTGTTCGCCGCTGTGAGGATTGAGCCCGGCGATCGCAATTCTAGCCGCGCTCAACCCAAAATCTCGCTGCAAGCATTCGATTAAAAGCTCCAGCTTAAGCGTCATCACTTCGGGCGTCAGCGCTTGGGGTACGGCGCTGAGGGGAATATGGGTGGTCGCCAGCAGGGTGCGCAAGGTCCAGCCGCTGTGCGGCGATTTGGCTACAAAAAGCATTCCAAACCGGCGAGTATCGGCCATCTCTGCCAGCAGCTCAGTTTGCCCCGGATAGTGATGACCAGCAGCGAGCCAGGCAGATTTGGCAATCGGCGCGGTGACGATGCCGTCAAATTCGCCGCTGAGCGTATGAGCGATCGCGTCTTGCAGCGTACGAAAGCTGACCTTCCCACTGCTGTGGTTACCGGTACCCGTAATCAGACCCTGAGTCACGGCCTCAGGCATCGCAATATCAATCATATTGAGACTAGCAGGGTCTCTGAAATGAACGTGGGGGGCAACTGCTTTAAGCTGTTCGTAACGGCGCTGAAGCTGAGTGCGATCGCCCATCACCACAATCTCAGCCTGTCTCTCAAACTGAGGCTGGCTCAGGGCTTTGAGCACTACTTCTGGGCCAATGCCAGACGGATCGCCCAGGGTCATGACTAAGCGAGGCTTGCAGCCAACCGCGCGGCCATCGTCAGGCAGAACGGTGCGAATCGATGTAAGGGAGCCAGACGCCATAGAAAATCTCTAGATCAGCAGCTTTGTAAATTCTAATCTTTTGAGCTATTAACAGACCCAAAACACTCTAAAATGGCGGTTAAAACCAAGCGGGAGAGATTCTAAGCAATGGGCGGCGAAATTTTCACAACAGCTGTATTAGTTTTCGGCATGATTTTGGTAGGGCTCGGCGTGGGCTTTCTTATGCTAAAAGTTCAAGGCGCTGAGGAGTAATGCTTCCGGTCTGAGCAATTCTCTCTATCTCTTTGGAGTACGACCATTCGTACTCCATGCAGTTGTGACGGTAACGACTTCTGCTAGACTGAGAACCATATTAAGTTTTGTTTACATCCCCTCATGGTTTTATTAGTCGTTGGCGCAACTGGCACATTGGGAAGGCAGATTGTTCGCAGGGCCCTCGACGAAGGCTATGAGGTAAAGTGTCTCGTCAGAAACTTTCAGAAGGCCAGCTTCCTGAGAGAGTGGGGAGCCCAGCTGGTAAAAGCTGACCTGACCGGCCCCGGCAGCCTCCCTCCTTGCTTTGAGAATGTGGAAGCGGTGATCGATGCGGCCACGTCTCGCCCGGCTGAAAAGGAGGGCATTTACGATGTCGATTGGCATGGCAAAGTAGCGCTGATTCAGGCCGCTAAAGCGGCAGGCGTGAAGCGATTTATTTTCTTCTCGATTTTTGGCGCGGGCGACTATCCCGATGTGCCGCTGATGGAAATCAAGCGCTGCACTGAAAAGTTTTTAGAAGAGTCGGGTCTCAACTACACCATTTTTAGGCCCTGTGGCTTTATGCAGGGGCTCATTGGCCAATACGCTATTCCGATTTTGGAGCGACAGTCGGTCTGGGTGATGGGCGAAGCAGGGGCGATCGCCTACATGAACAGCCAAGATATCGCCAAGTTTGCGGTCAAAGCCCTGAAGCTGCCTGCTGCCGAAAAAGCTATCTTTCCTCTGGCGGGCCAGCGGGCTTGGGGAGCTTATGAAATCATTCGGCTGTGTGAGCGCTTATCCGACCAGCGGGCCAGCGTTTCACAAATGCCGCCAGCTCTGCTACGAGTCGCTCGTAACATCGCAGCCTTTTTTCAATGGACCTGGGACCTGGCTGATCGACTGGCCTTTACAGAGGTCAGCGCCAGCGGCAACACTATGGACGCGCCGATGGACGAGGTGTATCAAACCTTTGAAATCGATCCACATAATCTCACCACAACAGAGGACTACTTACAGGAATACTTCACCCGCATTTTGAAAAAGCTAAAAGAGCTCGACTTCGAAAGCGGAAAGTCAGCGAAAAAGAAGGTTCCTTTTTAGACTCAACCTTTTCTACTGCGGAGCTGACGCACCTTTATAAAAGTCGTGCTATATTAGCTCCTGTGAGTGGCTTGCTACTCATCGACTGAGCGAAAACCGTTTAGGATCTATTAGGAGGTGATGCCCATGTCAGTAAGTGATAAATGCGTGGGTCTCCAGGTTGATGTAAGCCGGCTGTGTGCCGGGGCTGTTCTCTAGAACTAGCTTTAGCATCTGTTAGAGCTAGATAGCTGGATTTCCTTCCGGCAGTTTGGTTTTAACCTGAAGACCCGACCAGACCGCTCCCATCTTTGAAGTGTCTCGAAACTGCTCTTGAAGCAGTAGGCACTTCCCCAGATGGGAGCGGATGGTTTTTTAAAGGGGATGTCCTCTAAAAGGGAACCCCCACAGCGGATTAGTCAGGGTCAGTTTAAAGAAACCAGTGAAACTGTCATAACCCCTGGCCTATGCCAAACGGATCTGTTAATATCATCCGTAGGTTTGGAAAAAGTCTATGCCTCGGTGAAGAGCCGCTGTGTAGTTCTGCCCCAAACGCTGGAGAAAGTTAGTCGTTTTGAATACCTGTACTCTGGGCTTATGCTCTGTACGTTTGGTCTTAAGATATTGACAGCATTCTTATCTAAAAAGGTGTGAGGAGAAATAGACAAATGACGAAAATGCTCTGGAAAACATTGTTAATGGGTCCCGCTGCTTTGGGCGCGGCTCTTGCTGTCTCTGGCAACGCGATCGCTGCTGAAGCTATCACTACCGAGTCTGACGCTGTAGAGCCTGCTGCTGCGGGCATCGTTGTCGCTGAGCCGTTACAGCTTGCTCAGGTGACCAGTGTTTCTGAACTTTCTGACGTGCAGCCTGGTGACTGGGCCTTTACTGCACTACAACGCTTGGTAGAAGAGTACGGCTGCTTAGAAGGATTCCCTGACCGCACCTACCGAGGCAACCGCGCCCTGACTCGCTACGAATTCGCCGCTGGTCTTAACGCCTGCTTGGACGTAGTCATTCAGCTAATCGGCGAAGGCAGCGACCTAGACGAAATTCGCCGCCTACAAGAAGAGTTTGCTGCTGAACTCGCTACCATCCGTGGCCGCGTAGACACTCTAGAAACTGACGTTGCTGAGCTAGAAGCTAACCAGTTCTCTACAACGACTAAGTTGCGCGGTCAGTTAGACGCTCACCTAGTAGTTCCTTTCGGCGACACCACGGCTATTCTTGATGATACGCCTGGTGTTGGACCTTCTCAGGCACCTCCAGGTGTCGACGGCACTGTAGGTGGTGCTGAAGCCGACGCTACGTTTGAATACCGGGCAAGGCTCAACTTTGACACTAGCTTCACAGGCGAAGATAGGCTGCGGATTCGCTTGCAGTCCTCTGATGCTGCCAGCAGCCTATCCAACACTGAGAACGGTCTTAGCAGCCAAAGTGGTAGTGGTCCTGGCGGTCAAGACAGCCTCCGTCTGGACGACGTTTACTACAGCTTTCCGGTTGGTAACCGCATCAGCGGTATCATTGCTGCAAACAGCGTCGTGACTGACGACTTCGTGACCAGCACCATTGTGCCTTTTGATGGTCCTGCTGTCGCCGATGCCAGCGGCCCTGAGTTCTATGACCTGTATCAGGGGGGTAATTCTTTCGGTGCAGGCGTCAACGTTGCGTTCTCAGACAACCTGGTTCTTGACCTTGGCTACGCTACTGATACCGGTAACATCAACACTCCTGCTGGCGGACTTTTCAGCAGCTACAGCTACATCGCTCAGCTCAACCTGTTGACCGACGGTCTGATTGACGCTGCTATCACATACGTCGATGGTGACCAAGCTGGTTTGGGTAGCCCCGAGTACACCATCGCTGGATTGCTGAATCTCAACTTTGGGCGCTTCCAGGTTGGTGGTCACTACGCCTATACGCCTGCTAACGGTGGCGGCGACCTTGACTCCTACATGGGCGGTGTCGCTATCTCCGACCTGTTCGGTGTTGGCAACGAGTTCGGCGTGTACGGCGGTATCTCTCCCTCTCTGAACAGAGACCCGTTGTTGGTTGAAGCTTACTATGCGATAGCTGTGAATGAGTTCTTTACCTTCACACCTGCTGTTATCTACGCTGATAACGACTCGGGTGTCGGTGACGACGACAACTTCTACGGTGCCCTCCGCGCCACGTTCCAGTTCTAGACTGAGCTAATCTAAATTTGGCTGCTGTAGCCTTCGGGCTTAGTGAGTTGATAGCTTGAAGAAAGAGACCCCGCACTAGCGGGGTCTCTTTTTGTCTGTATTAGCAGATATAGCAAAGCGCGGATGCATTCGCGCTTCGCAGAGCACTTTGCCTGTTGCTATATATGGCTTACAGTCGGTAATGCTGCATGAAGCAAAGTGCTGGAAGCTATACCTAGCTGCACCCCCTTTGCCTGCTCCCTTTGCCTATAGTTGACTTTAATAAACAATCCCCACCGTGGAACCGGGATATAATGAGGACAGTTAGCCTTCGGCTTGGGCAGACTGCAAAACCCTATTAACGAAATTGTGGAACTATCGTGCAAAAGTGAGTATGCGCTGCTGGCGCTCATAGAGTTGAGCCTGTACTACAGTAGAGGTGAACCGCTGCGAATCTGTCAAATTGCAGCTGAACAGAGCATTCCTGACCGCTACTTGGAGCAGCTGCTGGCTACGCTGCGTCGGGGGGGATTTGTAAAAAGCCAGCGAGGCGCGAAGGGGGGGTACCTGCTGACCCGTGAGCCCTGGAAAATGACCCTACTGGATGTGGTGAGCTGCATAGAGGGTTTTGAAGCTAAAGCCAAAGAAGCGAAATCCCCTCAGACCACTGATGGGGTGGTGCTGTGTGAAGTATGGCAGGAGGTAAGGCAGGCAGCAGAGGCAGTGCTAGAAAAGTACACGCTGCAAGACCTGGTAGACAAGCGCAATGCTCACCAGCAAATAGATTTGATGTACTACATCTAAAGGCTGGCATCTAAAGGCTGGCATTTGAAGGCTGGCATCGTCTACTTACACTTAAACAGCGGCCTCTACAGAACGGACTTAAACCCGGTACAAGACCTATGCGAATTGCCAACAATGTCACCGAGCTGATTGGCCATACCCCAATGGTGCGGCTCCATCGCATTCCAGAGAGCGACGGTTGCGTGGCGCAAATCGCAGTCAAGCTAGAGGGCATGAATCCATCTGCTTCGGTGAAAGACCGGATCGGTATCAGCATGATCGAAGCGGCAGAGGCAGCAGGTGATATTGTCCCTGGTAAGACGACTTTAGTGGAGCCCACTTCGGGCAATACTGGGATCGCTCTGGCAATGGCAGCCGCCGCAAAAGGTTATCAGCTAGTGCTAACCATGCCAGAAACGATGAGCTCTGAGCGGCGGGCCATGCTCAGGGCCTATGGTGCCAAACTGGAGCTGACGCCCGGCGTAGAAGGTATGAGCGGCTGCATTCAGCGAGCCAAAGAGCTGGTGGAAGGGTTGCCCGATGCCTACATGCTGCAACAGTTTGACAATCCGGCTAATCCGGCGGTGCATCGACGATCTACAGCCGAAGAAATTTGGCAGGATACCGAAGGTCAGGTGGACTTTTTGGTGGCTGGCGTCGGCACTGGCGGCACAATTACTGGCGTAGGAGAAGTTATTAAGCAGCGTAAGTCTAGCTTTCAAGTCGTGGCGGTAGAGCCAGTGAATAGCGCTGTGCTTTCGGGCGGCAGGCCGGGCCCTCACAAAATTCAGGGGATTGGCGCGGGATTTGTGCCCAAAGTGCTCAATCAGGATCTCATTGATGAAGTGATTTCCGTGACTGATGATGAGGCGATCGCCTACGGCAGGCGACTGGCTAAAGAAGAAGGCATTCTCTCAGGTATTTCTAGCGGCGCGGCCCTGTGCGCAGCGGTTAAGCTGGCTAAGCGGCCCGAAAACGCAGGCAAGCTGATTGTGATGATTCAGCCCAGCTTTGGAGAGCGCTATTTGAGCACGCCGCTTTTTCAAGATCCAGAGCCAGCGAGCTAGCCTGAAATCAGCTTAAAATAGCGCTATGGGACAAGACAATCGCGCTGACGTTAACTATTACGAGACGCTGGGTATTTCGACTGGGGCCACCCAGGACCAGGTGAAGCAGGCCTATCGCAAGCTGGCCAAGCAATTTCACCCCGATAGCCAAAATCAAGCAGCGGCTCACGATAAAATTGCGGCGGTAAACGCCGCCTATGAGGTGCTGGGTGACCAGCATGAACGCCGCCGGTACGATGCTGAGCGCCGTTCGCGGATTGAAACAGCTGCCAATAAACGCGCTGCTCGGGCCGCAGATTCTCAGAATCTGTACCGAAAACGGACGAGAAAAGTTGCAGATACGACGATTGAGCAGTGGCTGCGCAGCGTATTTAACCCGACTGATCGGCTGATTGGTCAGATTTTGAAGCCTTTGAAAGCTGAAGTGAGAGCGCTTTCGGCAGATCCGTTTGACGATGAGCTGATGGCTGCTTTTCAGGCCTATATTGAGACGTGCCAGGAGGCTTTAGAGCGGGCTAAGGCTAAGTTTCGCTCGATGCCAAATCCGGCTGGGGTAGCTGGCGGCGCGGCCAATCTTTATTACTGCCTTAACCAGCTCGAAGATGGGATTGAAGAGATTGAGCGGTTTACCTATACCTATGACGATAGCTATCTACATGCCGGGCAGGAGCTGTTTCGGATTTCAGCCGGGCTGAGAAGAGAGGCGAAGGCCGAGATTAAGGCTGTTTTATAACGTTTCAGGCATAGCAAAGATTGGGCGCAGCAGAGGCAAAGAGAGTTGCTACAATGTTGGTTTCCGACTATTCTTCGGTTCCGCTATGGCGCTCCCTATTGTTGCAATTATCGGTCGTCCCAATGTGGGCAAATCTGCTTTGGTCAACCGATTGGCGGGCGGGCGGCAGTCGATTGTCTTTGATCAGCCTGGGGTGACGCGCGATCGCACCTATCAACCGGCATTTTGGCAAGATCGCGAATTTTTAGTCGTCGATACGGGCGGCCTGGTGTTTGACGACAATACCGAGTTTTTGCCGTTCATTCGTGAGCAGGCGCTGGCAGCACTGGTAGAAGCTTCAGCCGCCATATTTGTAGTAGACGGGCAGTTTGGCCCGACTGAAGGCGACCAGGAAATTGCTTCATGGCTGCGCTTGCAGAAAGTGCCGGTGCTGCTAGCGGTTAACAAATGCGAGTCTCCCGACGAAGGATTGGTGCAGGCGGCTCAGTTTTGGGAGTTAGGACTGGGCGAACCGTACCCGGTCTCGGCGATTCATGGCAGCGGATCTGGCGAGCTGCTAGACGTGCTGATAGAGCATTTGCCAGCTGCCGATGAAATTGAATTGACTGAAGAATATCGGGTGGCGATCGTGGGCCGGCCCAATGTGGGCAAGTCGAGTATGCTGAACGCTTTTGTCGGCGAATCTCGATCTATTGTCAGCCCGATTTCGGGGACTACGCGAGACGCGATCGACATGGTGGTGACGCGAGGAGAGCATCGCTACCGGCTTATTGACACAGCAGGCATCCGCAAAAAAAAGAACGTGGACTTTGGCCCAGAATTTTTTGGCATCAACCGAGCATTCAAGGCGATTCGGCGAGCTGACGTGGTGCTGTTGGTGATCGATGCTTTAGATGGCGTGACTGAGCAAGATCAAAAGCTGGCCGGGCGAATTGAAGAAGAGGGCCGTGCCTGTGTAATTGTGGTGAACAAGTGGGACGCGGTAGAAAAAGATGCCCACACGATTTATGAATTTGATAAGACCATTGAGGCGAAAATTCATTTTTTGGGCTGGGCTAAGCGCCTGTATGTAAGCGCCTTGACCGGTCAACGACTGCCGAATATTTTAGATGCGGTGAACGCGGCAGTAGCTGAGCATCGTCGCCGGGTGACGACGTCTGTGGTGAATGAGGTGCTAGAAGATGCGGTCAGCTGGCACACGCCGCCGACTACTCGGCAGGGCCGTCAGGGCCGGATTTACTACGGCACTCAGGTAAAGTCTCAGCCGCCGTCGTTTGCGCTATTTGTGAATGATCCCAAGCTGTTTGGCGAGAGCTACCGGCGCTATATTGAAAAGCAGTTTCGCCAAAATTTGGGTTACGACGGTACGCCCATTCGCCTGATGTGGCGCGGTAAAAGTATGCGGGATCTTGAGCGGGGCAGCAGCGCTAACCGGGCGGTTAAGGTGAAGTAATTTTCTATGGATCTGCTGCGATCGCTCCCCATTGGTCTCTATCTGGAGCAGCCGGTGACCTGGCTGCACCGCATTGATGCGCGAGTAAAAGTTGCCTGGCTGCTGAGTTTGCTGTTGGCACCGGTGCTGGCGAGTGCACTCTGCCGCATTGCCATCGTTGCTTTTCTGGTACTGCTGACGATTAGCGCCCGCATTCCTTTGCGAGTATGGCGACAGCAAATGGGCTGGCTGCTGCTATTGGGCACGATTGTCACTTTGCTGCTGCTGGTAATGCCGGACGGGATCGCTATATCTCAACAGCCCCGACTGCCCACGGCTCAAACTTTAGAGGACTGGCCAGAAAAGCTCACTTCGCCGGAGACGCTGCCCAATCTGCCCCCGGTGACCGGCTATCGGTATGACATCGTGGACTTGGAGATTGCTCAGCTGCCGCCTCTAAATTTGAGCTTGCATATTACGCAGCGATCGCTTCGCTTGGCCATTAAAGTCAGCACCCTGCTATTTACCTTGATCTACGCAACCACGCTCTTTTTACTGACTACCGCCCCTGAAGAAATCACCGAAGGCTTAGAAAACTTGATGCAGCCACTGCGCCGGCTAGGGTTGCCAGTGACAGAAATCGCGCTAACGCTGACCCTGGCACTGCGGTTTATTCCGCTGGTCTTAGAAGAAGTGCAAAACCTGGTGCGATCAGTGCGAACGCGAGCAATCAAGTGGCAAAAGCTAGGCGTGCGCGGCGCAATTCAAATTTGGTTAATGGTCTCAGAGCGGCTGATCGAAAATTTACTGCTGCGGGCTGAGCAAATTGCCAGTGCAATGCAGGTGCGGGGGTTTACCAGCCCTAATGAGCATCGGGTAGTGTGGCATCGGCTGCGGTTGCGCTGGTGGGATTGGCTAATGCTGGTGGGATTGGGCTGCTTTTGGTGGGCTCGAATTGTATTTGGAGGCGTTGCTTGAAGTCGGTTGATGGCAGTGCCGAGAGCGGACTAGCCGATGGCGCTGTTTGCAGACCCGACTTGCGGCCCTGTAAACGGCGGGTTTGGCGATCGCTCCCCCTCGCTCAGCGCACTGGCTCAGACATTTTTGCGGCGCTATTCCAATCGCAGCGAACTGGCGTAGCCGGAATCGCCACTTTGCTAGAAAGCCCCTATCCGGCGCAAAGCAGCGCCATGACCCGCTATTCCATCTGCGCGGGCGCACCTCGGATAGCAGGCGGACAGGTTCAGCTATGGACGCCAGAGATTGGTCAGGTTCTGCCCCTGCTACAGCAAATGCAGTCCGTCAGCCAGGTCTATGCCTCTCAACCTAACAATCGGTCTAGATCTCTATCTGAGGATCCACTGGGGCAGCGGCCTCCAAGTTGGGCACCAGCGGATCATCTGCCGTTTGTCGGCGGCTGGCTGGGCTGGCTCGGCTACGATTTTGCCTGGGAGGTAGAGCGGTTGCCCTGGTTAAAAGAAGACAAGCTACCTTTCCCTGTGGCTTTTTGGTACGAACCCGCTGAATTTGCCGTGCTTGACCACTGCTTGCAGCGGCTGTGGCTAGCCGCCGAAACCCAGGTCACACTAACCCACATGGTTGAGCAGGTCAGCGAAACTAGCGCTCATCAAGCGGCTCCTGCTCAAAGCTGGATCACCCAGTCTTTGATATTTGAAACTGAGCAAGCCGAATTTGAGCGGGCGGTGCAGCAGGCAAAGGCGCATATTCGCGCGGGAGATGTCTTTCAGGTGAACCATTCCCTGCGGTTCCAGGCCCAGACGACTGCGCCAAGCTGGGAGGTGTACAAAACGCTGCACAAAATCAATCCGTCTCCCTTTGCGAGCTACTGGCATACTCCCTGGGGAGCGGTCGTTAGCTGCTCACCAGAGCGCCTGGTGCATCTGCATGACGGCACTGCCCAATCCAGGCCGATTGCGGGAACGCGGCCTCGGGGAAAAACGCTAGAGGCAGATGGCGCGATCGCTCAAGACCTGATCAGCGACCCCAAAGAACGAGCCGAACACATCATGTTAGTAGACCTGGAGCGCAATGATTTAGGCCGGGTTTGCGAATGGGGATCAGTACAGGTGACCGACCTGATGACGATTGAGCGCTATAGCCATGTAATGCACCTGGTAAGTAATGTGACCGGTCAGCTAGGATCGCATCAATCAATCGCCCAGCTGATCGCTTCGATGTTTCCGGGCGGAACGATCACCGGGTGCCCTAAAGTGCGCTGCATGGAGATCATTGAAGCCTTAGAACCGGTCCGGCGCAGCTTATTCTACGGATCTTGTGGATATTTCGATAGGCGGGGCAGACTGGATCTCAACATTTTGATCCGTACTCTGTTAATCGCCCCGCCTACCCCTACATCGGCAGCCCGGCAGATGGTTTGGGGACAAGTAGGGGCAGGCATTGTGGCCGACAGCGACCCCGAACGAGAGTGGGAAGAGTCTTTGCAAAAGGCCAAGGCTCAGCTGCTAGCGCTAGGACTATAGCTCTGCTCTGTAGGCAGGCCTCGAACTGCTCACGATTGCAGGCGCTTCAGCAGGTCTTGGGAACAGAGAGATAGAGAAGCTCTGGGGAATCTTAAGGAAAACACTGTAAACTTCAGTCATGCATGATACTTTCTATGACGCCAGGATAATCTATCTAAAACGTAACTTTTTAGGCGTGAATTCTTAGGTGTATAGTCCCTTTTGTACAGGCGATTGCTTTAGTTGGATCGCTTGAATTGATGATTGGGATTGAATTTGTAGAAAGTTGATAAACACTCTAAAAGGCCCTGTTAAAAATAACTTTAGCCGCAGTAAATTTTTCTGCATTTTCCCCAACTCTCCCGCTGAAGCCTGAATGAGCACAGAAAACTATCTCAACCACCCTAACTTTGGCCTGCTCTTCAGGGTTTGCCTTGTAGACAAAGGACAGGAGCTATTTGCGACCCTATACGCCCATAGGCTGTTTTTTGTCGTCAGAAACGATACCGGCGCCCTCTCGTTTGACCCGATTGGACGAGTAGAGGCAAAACAGCTGATAGAGCAGCGCCTGCGAGTGATTCGCCGTACCGGCCAACAAAGCGAATACGACCGGTTGCAGAAGACCTATAAGCAAGCATTTTGACGATGACTTCACAGTTTGATGCGTCATCGTCAGCTGAACTGTCCATTCGTCTGGAAAAAATTCGGCAGCTGATTCCTCAGCATGTGCGGCTAATTGCGGTGACTAAAACCTTTTCGGCCGCTGTAGTACGAGCAGCCTATGCCGCTGGCATGAGAGATTTTGCTGAGAACAAGGTGCAAGAGGCGCTGGCAAAGCAGGCTGAGCTGAGCGACCTCGTAGATATTACCTGGCATTTTATCGGCCATTTGCAGTCCAATAAAAGTCGCAAAGCGCTGGAAAGCTTTGACTGGATTCACTCTGTTGACAGCTTGAAGTTGGCTGCTCGGCTCGACCGGCAGGCGGCAGAACTCGGTAAGCGGCCTAGCTGTTGCTTGCAGGTCAAGCTTGCCCCTGACCCAACTAAAGATGGGTTTGACCCAGCGGCACTCATGGCTGCGCTGCCTGCTTTAGATCAGCTCGCTCATTTGGACATCAAGGGGCTGATGGTAATTGCGCCCTACGGTCTGCTGCCTGAGCAAACCCAAAAGATCTTCGAGCGGGCTCAGGACCTATCCGGACAAATTAGACAGCAGGGACTGAAACAGATCAAGATGGATGAGCTGTCGATGGGAATGTCAGGAGATTTTGAGCTGGCGATCGCCACAGGTGCGACACTCGTGAGAATCGGCAGCGGCCTTTTTGGTCGCCGAGGGAAAAACGCCTTTAAATAGCTGAACCTCCGTCCAAAAGCTCTCCACCTGAAAAACCAACCAAAAAAGCTTGACATATTCCCAAAAGCGTGGGGTAATGCTTGTGAATCTAGTCTTAAGACTGGGTAAAACTAAGCAGTCACTTCCGTTAGCTCCTATGTAAATGTACTGAGCTAAGAATCTTCAGCTGAGCTGGCAAGGCAGGCGTAATTTTTTGGGAATCTTCCCAATTTATCAGCGACTTTGGTGCCCGCACCTGCTACTATACGAAGCTATTCATACGGACTTCTGACCTTAGAGATCTCCCGCTGTAAAGTTTTCTTTTGAAGCGGGCTGAGTTTTTCGGAAATGCCCTAGTTTTATTGCCATGATTCTGCTGTGTCCTGAACTATGTTCACGCAGTTTTTTGCCAAGTCGTCAATGTCGTGTTGGAGCATGAGTTATGAGCGGTCTTTTTGGAAAGATCAAGGACTTTGTCGGATTGAACGATCCGGCTGACTATGAGTACGAGTACGAAGAGGAAGGCGAAGAGTATCAGAGCCTTTACGAAGAAGAAAATACTGAGCCTGAAGCCATAGTTCCGCCGGTTCCGCCTGAGGAAACAGCCCGGCCTAGCCGCCGGCGGATTCGCGAGAGAGTTTTGTCCACTGATTCTGGAATGGTGTCAATGAATAACGTGATCGGTATGCCTGGCGCGATGAACGGCATGTCTGAAGTGTTGGTGATGGAACCTCGCACCTTTGAGGAGATGCCTCAAGCGATTCAGGCGCTGCGTGAGCGTAAGTCTGTCGTCCTCAACCTGACTATCATGGACCCTGACCAGGCTCAGCGTGCGGTTGATTTTGTCGCTGGCGGCACCTATGCCATGGATGGTCACCAGGAGCGCATCGGTGAGAGCATCTTCCTGTTTACACCCAACTGCGTTCAGGTGAGTATGCCTTCTGAAGGTGAAGATGGGCTGAGCAGCCAGGAGCCGATGAGCGCTCCTCGCCAGGCTGCACCAACTCCCGCCTGGGCAACTGAGCAGATCGCTCGGATGGCTTAGGTTCTACCGCGGCTTAGGTTCTACCGCGATTGATAAAAGATTAAGTGCGGGCAATCGAGACGACTGCTTTGAGCGTCTCTTGAAACAGCTGTAAGATTGCGATTGAAGCTGGACACCACGTATTCCAGCGACTATTCGCGGTATGCTGTGGGGGAAATCGCTTTGGAGCTTGTCATCTTTTGCCTGTAAGACTTGGCATTATTGGCGGCGGGGTAATGGGCGAAGCTCTGTTATCCCGCCTTCTTTCTCAGGGGCTGTATGCACCTGAGGAGGTTTTGCTAAGCGAACCGTCGCCCGAACGTCGTCAGGTGCTCTCTGAACAGTATTCTGTGCAGGTGACGGGGCACAATCGCGAGGTGATTGAGGGCTGTCGGACTATTTTATTGGCAATTAAGCCTCAGATTTTTGAACAGGTTGCCCAGGATTTTCAGGACGTTCGCTGCGACTCTCCGCCCCTGGTGCTATCTATTTTGGCGGGACTGCCGCTGTCTAAGCTAGAGGCTGCTATCCCCAGTTGGCCGGTGGTGCGGGCGATGCCGAATACGCCATCGACGGTGGGCGCTGGCATGACGGCGATCGCCATGGGTAGCCGAACCCTATCCGACCACAGCAAACTGGCGACTGAAATTTTTTCGGCGGTGGGCGAGGTCGTTCAGGTGCCCGAAGAGCTAATGGATGCGGTGACTGGGCTTTCGGGCTCTGGGCCTGGCTATGTATCGATTGTGATTGAAGCTTTGGCCGATGGCGGGGTAGCCGCCGGACTGCCGAGAGCGATCGCCAATCAGCTAGCGGTGCAAACGGTGCTAGGCACTGCCGAACTGGTGCGCACAACCGGCATTCATCCAGCAGAGCTGAAAGACCGTGTGAGCAGTCCCGGCGGCACGACTATTGCTGGCATTGCCTGCTTAGAAGAGCTGGGCTTGCGATCAGCGCTGATTGAGGCGGTACGCACCGCCAGTTCGCGATCACGCGAGTTAGGCAAAGCTGCTCATTAAAAAGGCCCGCTGACTGCCCTCATTGCCGGCTCATGAGAGACTGCGCTCAGCTGCTTTTGCCTCCAGACTCCAGACCTCACAAGATGCCTGACCTGACCCCTTTTGACCAGCCCCGACAGTCTGTGCCATGCCTCCAGAAGAACCGACTCCCTTTGAGAATACAGAAGCCAGCGGTGAGACGGCCCGTACGCCGCCCCGCACGCCACTGGGCCTACAGCGCTCCGACCGCAGGCAGGCAGGGGTGCAGGCAGATGTTGATCAGCTGGTGCGTCAGGGGCTGCAAGAACTTGAGAGCAGACGGCGTGACTTGCAGCGAGAGGTAGAGCAGCTAGAGCGGCGAAGAGACCGCTTAGAGGCAGAAATGCGATCTAGTTTTGCCGGGGTTTCTCAAGATATTGCCATCCGCGTACAGGGCTTTAAAGAGTATTTAGTTGGCAGCCTTCAGGATCTGACGGCGGCGGCTGAGCAGATTGACTTAGCGCCCGGTGTATCTGCCGCGCCTGCCGCGCCTGCTGCGCCGGTTGATACTGCTTCAGAAAACAATGGGATAGTCCCTCTGGCCGCCCAGCGGTTTGCTGAGCAGCGCGATCGCATCAGCAGTCTGCTCGATCAATATCGCACTCGCCCTGACTACTACGGTCCGCCCTGGCAGCTGCGCCGCACCTTTGAACCGATTCACGCAGATCGCGTTTCCAACTGGTTTTTTACTCAAGCCGGGCGCGGTGCGGTCAAAAGTATGGGCAGCCGTCTGCAAAATGTGCTGGTCGCTTCAGCTGCTATCTCTTGCCTGTACTCGATTTATGATCAGCGGCTGTGCGTGCTGGTGCTGGCCACTACACCAGAGCGATTAGGCGAATGGCGGCGCTGGCTGCAAGACTGCCTGGGCATTGCCCGCGCTGACTTCGGCACCAATCGAGGGGTGATGCTGTTTGAAGCATCTGAGCCTATGACCCAGCGGGCTGAGCGCCTGCTAGATAGTGGCCGTATTCCTTTTTTAATCATGGATGAGGCGGAGGAGAAGGTGAGCCTATCGCTGCTACAGTTTCCTCTGTGGTTAGGGTTTGCCCCTGATCCAGCGAATCCATCTACAGACTACGACTACTACTAATTTAGGACGACTATTCAAGCACTGCCATGTCTGGGTTTACTATCGCGATATTGCTGCTGGGGCTGCTGGGGGCGTACTTACTGGGCTCTATCCCAACAGGTTTTTTACTGACCAAGGCGCTGATGGGCGTCGATATTCGAGAGCATGGTTCGGGCAATACGGGCGCGACCAATGTGTTTCGGGTAGTGGGTAAGACGGCGGGGACAGCCGCGCTGCTGATTGACCTGATCAAGGGGATACTGGCGGTCTTGGGGATGGCCTGGCTGGTAGCGACGGTGCTGCGCGGCCAGGTGCCAGCGAGTTGGGCACCGTGGATCCATATGCTAGCGGCTTTTTTGGCATTGCTAGGCCACAGCAGGTCGGTATGGCTGGGCTTTACTGGCGGTAAGTCGGCAGCGACCGGACTGGGCGTGCTACTGGCGCTATCCTGGCCGGTCGGTTTGGGCGTGGCGGCGGTTTTTGCGGTGGCTTTAGGGCTGTCTCGAACGGTTTCAGTAGGGTCGATTGCGGCGGCCCTATCGGCGACCGTCTTTATGCTGATGATTCAGCAGCCGGTGGCCTATGTTTTGCTGGCGATCGCCGGTGGCTGCTATGTGATCTATCGCCATCAGAGCAACATCTCTCGCCTGTTTGCCGGCACCGAACCTAAGACATTTAGCTAGGGCCTTTAGTTAGGGCCTTTGGCAGTTAGGAGGGCGATCGCTCCGTAGTGCAGTCAGCGCAGTAGGTTTCTAGGCACTCGCGCAGCTGCTGCGGAGCGAACAGCACTGGTAAAAAGTGAATGCTGTTAACTTCTCTAAAGTAAAAAAGAATCGGTATGGATGGCCAAAACACCTGCCAGTTCATCCACTCGGCATAGGGAAAGGTTCTGAGCAGGCTGTCATTTCGCCTTACCTCCAGATCGGTGGCGGTAAAAACGATCCGAATGGTCTTGGTTTGATAAAGCAAAAAGAGACCCAACAAAGCCAAGAAAATCCCCACGCCCAGCTGAATGAACAGCAACGGCAGGGAGAGCAAAACAATGCCAATCGGTAGCTTGTAGCTAGGATCGAGCGTCATCGAGGTCGCTGGTGTCGTTGTCATATGAATTACCTCTCAAGCTAAAAACGCGGCTAGAAATGCGGTAGATGTCAGCTAATTGCCGATAAAGGCGCTGCCAGTGCCCTGGAACATCAGCCAGGATAGGAAAAAATTAGTCACAAAAATAGCCAGTAGAGAGGTGACTACAGCCGTCGTCGTCGATTGGCCGACGCCTTTTGCACCGCCAGTTGTGGTCAGCCCCCAGCTAGAGCCGACAACCGCGATCAGAACACCAAAAATCAGGGCTTTGATCAGGGAGCTGGCCAGGTCCCAAATCGTGAGAAAGTTGCGAGCTGAACTGATAAAGACGTTCGAAGAAATACCGTAGAAGGTGGTTGTGACTAGCAAACCGCCCATCATGCCCGTGATAAAAGACAGGATATTGAGCAGCGGCAGCATCAGGGCGCAGGCAATCACGCGGGGAATTACCAGATAGTCTACTGGGTCGCTTTTGAGCATTTGCAGCGCATCGATTTGCTCAGTCACTCGCATGGTGCCAATTTCAGCGGCAAAGGCCGACCCGACCCGTCCTGCAAGGACGACTGCTGTGAGCACAGGCGCTAGCTCGCGTGCGAGGGTAAGGGCTAAGATGCCGCCGATCGCCGTTGTCGCGCCGAAGTTAATAAACTCCCTGGCCACCTGAATTGTAAAGACCATCGCTACAAATAGCGCCGTCACCAGGGAAATAATGAGAGACTGCGGCCCGACAGCGGCCATCTGCTCGATGGTATTACGGCGGTGAATAGGCCGGGATATGACGTGAATCAGCACCTGCCCGCCTAGAAAAATAGCGGCTAGCAGCCGCTGTAGCCAGATCGTGAGATTAGCGGGAAGAGGAGAACGGCTCATGAGAATCGTTTACACGACTTAGCAACGATGTTTTATGAAAATTTAAGATTTCTCAAGGACGTAGCGGTTCGCAAAACCCATCCTTTAAGGTAGTCGGTAGGCAGTAGTCGAAATCTAGCGTTGCAACGTCTAATTCTGACATGCCTAGCTTCAAACCTATGACTTAGTCGTTATGGTTACCTTATTACATTTTCTCCGGTCGCTGGCGGTGAGTTTGATTGTCAGCTTCGCGCTCTCAATTTTCACTCTAGGGTCTTTTCTGGGCGGTTTGTTAGTACTGCAAGCCTCGCCAGTTGCCCCGATTGCTCAGCCCTGCTATGTGCAGATCAGTCGGTTTTTAGCAGTCTTTGGCGGGGGCGATCGTCTTGAAGGCATCGTAGCGATCGCCCTGACCATCGGCGTAGTTGCTGCTCTCCTCAACGGATTCAGCTCCTACAAGCGCAGCCAGCGCTCCGAGTGGCACCTGGCTGTTTCTAGTATCCCTAAGGACCAACCGCACTATTGACAAAAGTTTAGTCACACTGAGAACACACTAAAACTTGCAAAAAAACCTATGCTAGTAAGCAGTGTTTTGCAGAAATTTAGGTTCTATGGGTTTTCGCCGCCGCCCCGACTTTTCCTACCGACTGCGGTTTTTAGCTATTCTTCTGGTCTGCTGGTTTGGCATCAGCGCCGCTGCGCCGCCCGTCTTTGCCCAGTCACCTAGTTCGGCCCCTCAGGGCGGCAGCTCGATTCAGCCCTACTTAGACCGGGTTGCTGAAGAGGTGACCGAGTTCACTCTCGATAATGGGATGAAGTTTATCGTGCTAGAGCAGCACGAGGCTCCCCTCGCCTCAATGATGCTCTATGCCAATGTCGGTTCAGCCTACGAGGAAGATGGCAAAACGGGCATTGCTCACTACCTAGAGCATTTAGCCTTTAAAGGAACTAGTCGCATCGGCACCCGCGACTACTCGGCTGAAAAAAAAGCTTTAGATCAGCTCGACCAGGTTTTTGACCAGCTATTAGTAGCAGAGAATGCCGGGGACGAGGCGAAGATGGCTGAGCTGCGATCGCGCTTTGAAGAAATTCAGGCAGAAGCGGCGAGCTACGTCGAACAAAACAAGTTTGGTCAAATTATTGAGCAGGCTGGCGGCACCGGGCTAAATGCGACGACTTCTGCCGATGCCACTCGCTACTTTTACAATTTGCCTTCCAACAAGCTAGAGCTTTGGTTTTCATTAGAATCTGAGCGCTTTCTGGACCCCGTTTTTCGAGAATTTTACAAAGAAAAAGAGGTCATTTTAGAAGAGCGTCGGATGCGGGTAGACAATTCACCCATTGGCCAAATGGTAGAGCGATTTGAAGAAGTCGCCTTTACTGACAACCCCTACCGTCGCCCCACCATTGGCTATACAGAAGACCTGCGTAAGGCCACTCCAGCTGATGTGCGGGCATTTTTTGATAAGTACTATGGCCCGAGCAACCTGATAGCTGCCATCGTTGGCGATGTTGACCCTGAGCAGGTAAAGCAGCTGGCCCAAGCCTATTTTGGCCGGTACCAGTCCCGTACTGTTCCGCCTGAGCTGGTCGTCAATGAGGCTCAGCAGCAGCAGCCGAATAGCTTTACGCTAGAGCTGGTATCGCAGCCCTGGTATCTGGAAGGCTATCACCGACCGGGCATCAACCATCCCGACCACGTTGTATATGCGATGATTGACAGCGTTCTCACGGGAGGACGCACCGCTCGCCTGTACAAGGCTTTGGTAGAGCCGCAGATTGCTTTGGATATTGGCAGCGCTAATGGCTTTCCGGGCGATCGCCAGCCCACCGTCCTGCTGCTATACGGCCTCACTGCCCCGGGCCACACAGTAGAAGAGCTGGCCGTGGGTCTAGAAGCTGAGCTAGCGCGCTTGCAGCAGGAGCCCGTAGACGAGGCCACCCTAGAGAGAGTAAAAACCCAGGCTAGAGCGGGTCTGCTACAGCAGCTCGATTCAAACCAGGGCATGGCCAGCTTGCTCAGTGAATATGAAGCCAAAACCGGCGACTGGCGCAGCGTCTTTGAAGAAATTCAGGCAATTGAAGCGGTTACAGCAGCCGACGTGCAGCGAGTGGCCAAAGCGACCTTCCGCCCGAACAATCAGACAGTGGGCAAACTGATCTCCGCTGGCAGCACCTCGCCCGCTCCTCTTCCTGACGATATCTCGCCAGTCCCTCCCGCGGGGCCAACTGAGGCACCCGCTGATCCTGCCTCATCAGCCAACCCCTCTATGGGCCAGACTGCTGAGGGCCAGACTGCTGAGGGCCAGACTGCCGAGCCCGCTGCTGAGCCGTCTTCCGAGTCTTCTGACACCCCGCCTCCAGCCGAGCCCCCCAACTCTGAAACAACCCCTGTGCCTACGACTATCCAGTAGATATCAGGCAGTCACTGCTCAAAAACCGACGCCTGCCCCACCCCCTTTAGCACCCCTAAACAATCAGCGAGTCATCAAGAAAATCTATGGGTTTACTCTCCCGGCGCAAACGACTTTTCCCCCTGCTGTTTTTAGCCGCTGCCACCTTTTCAGTGCTGCTGACCTTAGGCTGGTCTAAGCCTGCTCAGGCGATAGAAGCCAAGCCCTACGAGGAACTGGTTTTTCCTCCTCTAGGAGAAATTCAGATACCCGAGTACGAGCGCTACCAGCTAGACAACGGCCTGGTCGTGTACCTGATGGAAGACCACGATTTGCCGCTGGTGAGTGGCTCGGCGACTTTTCGCACGGGCAGCTACCTGGTGTCTCCAGAGCAGGTAGGACTATCGGACATTGTTGGAGAAGCCATGCGCTTGGGGGGGACAGCCAGTCATCCACCCGATGAACTCAATCAGATGCTAGAGCAGCGAGCGGCTTCTGTAGAAACGGGCATTAGCGATACGGCAGGCAGCGCCAGTTTTTCTACTCTGAGTGAGGATCTTACCGATGTCTTTGATCTGTTTGCTGATGTAATTGTCCATCCGGCCTTTAGTGAAGATCAAGTAGCGCTAATCAAAAGTCGCACCGCTGGGGGCATCGCCCGCCGTAACGACTCACCTGATGGCATCGTTTCGAGAGAATTTAGCAAGCTGATTTATGGGGACGAGAGCCCTTACGCCCGCACGGTAGAGTACGCCAACTTAGAAAATATCAGCCGCGAAGACGTGGTGAATTTTTACCAGCGTGAGCTGACGCCTGAAAACACCATTTTAGGAATCGTAGGAGATTTTGATCCGGCGCAGATGAAGGCGCAGATTAGCAGTACGCTGGGCCAGTGGCAAGCAAAAGACTCGGTAGCCGCAGTAGACGCGCCGCCAGCAGGTGAGCAGCAGGCCGCTGGTTTATTTGTGGTAGACCAGCCTCAGCTCACTCAGAGCTATATTCAAATTGGCCACATTGGCGGAGAGCTGCGCAGCCCTTACTATGCGCCGATGGCCATTCTTAACGAAGCGCTGAATGGCTTTGGCGGACGCCTGTTTAATGAGATTCGCTCACGCCAGGGGCTAGCCTATAGCGTCTACGCTTTTTGGAGCCCTCGCTACGACCATAACGGTCTATTTATTGGCGGCGGCCAAACGCGATCTGAGGCGACGGTGCCTTTCATTCAGTCTATGTATAAAGAGCTGGAAAGAGTGCGCCAAGAGCCGATTGCTGAAACAGAGCTAGCCTTTGCCAAAGACGCAGTGCTGAACAGCTTTGTGTTCAATTTTCAGACGCCGAATCAAACGCTATCGCGGCTGATTCGCTACGAATATTACGACTATCCGTCGGATTTTGTCTTTCAGTTTAGAGACCAGGTGGAAAGTGCGACCGTTGAGCAGGTGCTAGCGGCGGCTCAAGCAACGCTGATGCCTGAAAAACTCATTACCCTCGTAGTGGGGAATACGGCTGAAATAGACCCGGCGCTAGCGACTCTGGGCGCTGAGATTACCCCGATTGATGTCACCATTCCAGAGCCGACAGCTCAGCTATGACATTGGTATCGCTGAGACGGAAGCCAGTCTATGGAATGTGAGCCTTTATATTTGTCTGCTAGCAAAGTTGAATAGCCCACATTTCAAATACAGATAAATGCCCTGTCGCCGCGATAAGCTTAGACCAGACTCGATCCCTACATAGCCCGCTATCTGAACCTTTTGATAGGCACGGAAAACTATCGCATGACACAGCTCACCATTGAACTGCCTGACCAGTTGGCTGAGCAGCTCACTACTTACCTAGAAACTTATCCGACCGCAACGCTGGCTGAGCTGATTCAAGAAGCGCTACAGGTTCGACTCGTGCCTAAAGACGGCGCTAAGCTGCTAGCACTCGCGGGTATCGTTACGGATGCGCCGAGAGGGGCGACTGAACACGCCGAGGACTTTGAAGATTGAAGCAGATTGTGCTTGATGCTGGCCCGCTAATCGCACTGTTCTACGCTAAAGATACCTACCATAAGCAATGTGTTGATGGCTTTAGGCAACTCATTGAGAGCAACATCCTTTTATTGACACCATTGCCTATCGTCTTTGAGGTCTATAAATGGCCGCTGCAAAGGACTCGACCGGCAGTTGCTCAGAACACCTTGCTGGCAATGAACGATAGCCTCCACATCCTAACCATGGATTTAGAAGCCTTCAGCCAACTACAAACCGCTGTGGCTCAGCTGCCGCAATGGCAAGGTTCGCTTGAAGATGCCACTGTAATGCTGGCAGCGCTTCAATACTGCTGTCCTGTCTGGACATACAACTTTCGCGACTTCAGCATTTTTAGCGCTTTGGAGTTTTGGAATCCTGAGTCTATTTGATGACGTTTTAGTGCGATCGCACTGACTAAACTCAATTTTTTTTACAGTTGAGATGTAACCATATGGGCTTTCTAGCAGAACTTAATAGGCACACGTATTAGCACAGAATCAATCCATGTCCTGCCTGTGCTTGGGAATTCTAAGACCCAAACGTTGGTTGGTTCACTTCGTAGATTAAGAACATATGGAAGAAATCAATAAAGAAACCTTCAGTACCTGGCTCTCCAAGTTCTTGAAGCAAGAAAAGATATTGCCTTGGCAGTTTGCTGAAGCTATTGGATGCTCTAAGGCAACTACCTACCGCTTGATGGATGGTTTTACATCTCCGTCCACCCAAATGATAAACCAAGCGAAGATCATGGACGTTGCTGGATTCTCTCAGTACTCGAAGTTCTCCAACTCTCAGAAAGAGAAGATATTAGAGTTGGCAGGTGGTGCTGGCGTCGGAGCTGTAGGCGTTGTAGGAATTACTTTTGCTATCAACATGATGGGAGTAACAGGCTTATCGGCAGCGGGGATTGCTTCAGGATTAGCGGCTATAGGATAAACAATGATGGGTGGTGTTATGGTCGCTATGGTAGCGCCAGCAGCAATAGGTGCTATGGGCTTCGCTGGCGCTTGTGGCCTAAAGCGGTTTGTAAAAAATCAAAAACTCAACGCATTGGATATAGATACAGGGTGGGAAGAAATCTAACAATAACGTCAGTTCGGGATAAGAATAGCTAGAATGTGCCGTCGGGGACCTTTTCTCCCCTTACCAAGGGGAGATGCCGCAGGCAGAGGGGTTCCGGCTGAGCACAGAGCATGTCGCCAGAACCCCTCCCTTACGGTTCCCCTTGGTAAGGGGAACCCAGACCGGCTTTGATAGGAGAGATTTGAGCGGTTGACCATGAAACACCTTATCCCGAACTCAGGTTAACAATAGAATAGGACTCCAACGCAAAAGCTGACATGCAGAAAATCGGGCGGACTCGCCGATAGCTGAATAGCGCTCAAAGATAACGAATTGGTGTCTAAACTTCAAAAGAAGTTGATGGATACTTTATTCTTTGTTTACTGATCGCTGATTAGGCTAGTAATACCATTAGGAAGCAAGTTCGTCCAACTTTTGTCTGCTTGTAAGCCGTTTGAAAAGGCGAGGTTTACAAGCTACGGGCAACCTTATGGGTCATTATAGGGTTTAGCCGCAGGGTTTGACCATCAGATTTACCGCTGAGCTAAATCCTACCACAGTGCCCTGCAAGAGATAAAAGTTGGCTACCTCAGGAGAGTCTACAGCTATGAAAATCGCTCCTTTTAGAATTCAAAAGCTAACTTTAGACACCGCTAAGATGCGGGTAAAAACGGGCGCTGTGAATGGGCGAGGTGATCGCGCAAATCACGCCTACCCTGAGCACTCAGCAGACGAATTCCCAGCTTATCTGGTCACCAGCACCGCTCCCCACAATATCGATGAAAGCATCGAAGTGCCCTCCGAGGACTCGGTGGCGCAAACCCAAAAGGGGCTGATGGCGATCGCCCGCACCCTCCACCGCATTCAAAACGACCCGAACATTACCGAACCACCTGAGCTAGTCGTCGCTGTCCACGGCTACAACACTGAGGAAAAGGGTATTCGCGCCTGGTATAGCGACATCTATCGCTATATTGCTCAAGACGACCGACAAATTCGCCAGCGACGCAATCTGGTGTTTATTGGCTATCGCTGGTCTTCGGAACGATTTTCGCTGCGGCCTCGCCATCTCTGGCGAAATTTGCGGGCCCTGCCTGAGGTGCCTCAGGGCTTGTTGGCATCCGGGCTGGTGCTGGTGCTGCTCTACTGGGGATGGGCGGGGTTTGGTAAGCCGCTGGGCCGGACGGGTTTTGTCTATAATCTGCTAGTAGAGGGCGGATTGAGTGTGGTGATCGCCCTCACCGTGACGATCTTGACCCTGCTACTGCTGCGGCTATCGGTGTACTTTCGAGATGTGTACCGGGCTATTAACTTTGGCGTGCCCGATCTCACAGAGCTGCTTCGACAGATTGATCAGACCGTGATCGATCTGCGCCATGAGGAGATTAAACACACCTCCGCTAGCTATGGTGAGGCCATTCGCCGGGCGAAGCAATCGTACGATGAATCGCTGCCCAGAATTAAGCTCAGCTTTTTGGGCCACAGCATGGGCGGACTGGTAGTTACCAACGTGGTGCGCATTCTCTCAGATGTGTTTGATCGGGGCTCTATTGCGAACAATCCAACGCCAAAAATTGGTGACACGCTCAGTCTGGGCCGGTTGATTTTGGCCTCACCCGATATTCCGGTGCTGTCGATTATCTCTAGCCGCGCCAATGGGCTGGCATCTTCTTTGCGGCGTTTCAGCGAAGCCTATCTATTTAGCAATGAAGGAGATCTGGCTCTGCGGCTGGCCTCTACCGCCGTTAACTACATCTCTTTCCCGAGCGCTAAGCAGCACTACGGGCAGCGCCTGGGCAGCATTGCACTCACTAACGATGCCTACAAAAAGGGAATTATTAACCTGCCGCTATTGCAGAAGCACTACTCGCTGAAAAAAGATTTAGGCGCGGCGATCATTGACGATCCAGGCGACATTTTGAATGCTCTCTTTATCACTCACAGCTCGGGCAGTGGCAATGGCTACCTTTCTCTGGGCGATCTCTTTGCAATAGAGCACAAAGCGAAAAGTCCGGCAACGCTAGCCGACCTGTTTACCTTTTTCGACTGTACTGACTATAGAGATCACCGACTGGCGCTAGTGGGTGTGAACGGGCGGAGAGAGCGATCGCTTCGTAAGACCGGCCTCTTAACTAGAGCCAAAGGCAAAAGACACCTGACCACCTGGGACTACCTGGAGCTGATATTTGACACGGTAGTCGGGCGGCGAGACGTGCACGGGGGCTACTTTCACGGTGAATACAGCCGTCAGCTGATCTATCGCATTGCCTTTTTGGGCTTTGAGGGTACTTTGCAGGCGATCGCTGCTGAAACGGACTCGGCTGGCGTCAGCCCAGCGCAAGCCTTAGGCGTTCTTGACGGACGCTGCATGGAAAAAGGCATTGAAGTCTATCTCTCACCGCTGCGCTATCGCGTCGATGTGCAGGGCGCAAGTTTCTCCGCTGCTAGAGAGGAAATGCTTCAGACCGTGCAAGCTGCTCAGCAGAGCGATGCTGAAGGCTCTACGGTTCGGCAATCAATGCCTTTAGCAAGTTAGAAATCTCTTCGGCCCGGTTCATCACCATCAGGTGACCGCAGTCTTCAATGGCGTAGTCAGGAAAGACAAAGTGCAGCGGGAAGATATGGTCGCGCATCCCGTGAACGTGAACGACACTCTCGGGGACATCCTGGTTTTTCCAGATAACAACTCTATGCAGCGCCCACTTGAGAAAGTGAGGATCGGTATCGATCAAAATGTTTTTGAGCAGCTGACGCTGATCGGGGCCTTCTGGTGAAAACAGCCAGTAAGCGAGCCAGTAAACAGCCCGCAGGGAGCTCTTAAAGGGAAAAATCCGATGGATGGGCAGCGCTCGAAACAGCTTAAAGTAAAGCGGAATTTCCGATTTCTTTTTGACGCTAGAGAGCAGAATTACTTTCTCTGTTGGGATCTGCTTAGCTAGCTCAACAGCAATCATGCCACCAAAAGACAGACCGACGATGATGGGGCGATCGCTCGTAATCTGCTCACTCAACCGCTGCGCGTAGCGCTCAATCGGTTCTCCTCGCTCAGGCGAAATCCAACGAATATGGACAGGCCGGAACCCGTCATAGCGCAACCACTGAAAGACCCGCTCATCGGCACCTAAACCGCTTACAAAGTAGATTGGCTTGAGCTGAGCTGCTTCGAGCGCCGCTTCAGTGACATCGGGTTCTGTCTGAGCCAGTTCTTCTAAGGTCGTCTCGGTGTAGTCATCTAGTCGGGCAAACTCATCAGGAATAGATTCGCTGCTATCAAGTCTATTAGCCATTAATCACGAATTGCTGTGTTCTGTTGTGGGTCTGCGGTTAAGACCGTAGGGGTAGGGGAGTAGCTCTTGATGTATTCTTCTATACGGTTGCTTCATGGCATATTAAACATCATAAGATATGCAGGCTATCGGCGAAGGCGATTCGTCTCCCAATAAAGGGATAACCAAAAGGGATATTAGGCTTGCTATACAAAAACGCTGTAAAAGCGAACCGCAGACCTTAGCAAAGAGAAGCGAAGCCCTCATGACTGCCTCAATCCCCCAGCTCAACGTCTCTGAGACGCCCTTATCCACCGAAGAGTTGCGCAAGCTAGATGCCTTTTGGCGGGCCTGCAACTATCTGGCCATCGGCATGATCTATCTCAAAGATAATCCGCTGCTGAGGGAGCCGCTAACCCTAGAGCACATCAAACCTCGCCTGTTGGGCCATTGGGGAACCAGCCCTGGGCTGAGCTTGATGTATGTGCATTTCAGTCGGCTGATCAAAAAGTATGATCTCAAGGCTATTTTTATTGCGGGGCCGGGCCACGGCGCGCCTGGCATATTAGCCCCGACGTACTTAGAAGGCACTTATTCAGAGGTGTACCCCGACAAAAGCGAAGACACCGAAGGGCTGCGCAAATTCTTTAAGCAGTTCTCTTTTCCAGGGCACATCGGCAGCCACTGCACGCCGGAGACACCGGGATCTATTCACGAAGGCGGCGAACTGGGCTACAGCCTATCTCACGCCTATGGCTCAGTATTTGACAATCCAGATTTGATTACGCTGGCGGCGGTTGGCGACGGAGAAGCTGAGACGGGTCCGTTGGCAACCGCCTGGCACTCAAACAAGTTTTTAAACCCAGCGCAGGATGGCGCTGTGCTGCCAATCTTGCATCTCAACGGCTACAAGATTGCAAACCCGACTATTCTCTCTCGGATTTCTCACGAAGAGCTGGATTGTCTATTCCGAGGCTATGGCTATACGCCTTACTTCGTAGAAGGCAATGATCCAGCTCAAGTGCATCAGCAGATGGCTAGTGTGATGGAGGAGTGCATTAGCAAAATTCGTGCTATTCAGGCCAAGGCTCGCAGCAGTGACGGAAAGCCTGAGCGCCCTCGCTGGCCGATGATTGTGATGCGCACGCCCAAAGGGTGGACAGGGCCTGATACGGTCGATGGTCATAAAGTGGAAGATTTTTGGCGATCGCACCAGGTCCCGCTCGCTGGCCTGAAAGAGAACTCCAACCATCTGCAACAGCTAGAAGACTGGATGCGCAGCTATCGGCCAGAAGAACTGTTTGATGAAACCGGTCGGCTGATTGAAGAATTGAGAGAGCTGCCGCCGAAGGGCGATCGCCGCCTCAGCGCTAACCCAGTTGCCAATGGTGGCAGACTGCGTAAGACGCTGAAGCTGCCCGACTTTAAAGACTACGCCGTACCGATGGAAGGGCCGGGTAAAGCCCAGGTAGAAAACACCCGGCTAATGGGCCGCTTTCTTAAAGACGTGATCGCTGCCAACCCAAAAAACTTCCGGCTATTTGGCCCCGATGAAACGCTCTCCAATCGGTTAGGAGAAGTCTTTGAAGCGACTAGCCGAGCTTGGATGGGAGACTATCTGCCAGAAGACCAGGACGGCGGCTTTCTCTCCCCCATTGGCCGAGTGATGGAAATGCTCAGTGAACACACGCTACAGGGCTGGCTAGAGGGCTATTTGCTCACCGGGCGACACGGCTTTTTCCATACTTACGAAGCCTTTGCTCACGTGGTCGATTCGATGTTTAACCAGCATGCCAAATGGTTAGACATCAGCAAAGAGGTTCCCTGGCGGACCCCGGTAGCCTCCCTCAATATTTTGCTCTCATCGGTCGTTTGGCGGCAAGATCACAACGGCTTTAGCCACCAAGATCCCGGTTTTATTGATTTAGTTACCAACAAAAGCCCGGATGTCACCCGCATTTACCTACCGCCCGATGCTAACTGCCTGCTGTCGGTCGTCGACCACTGCCTGACTAGCACTGACTATATCAATGTTATTGTTTCCGACAAGCAAAAGCACCTGCAATATCTGACGATGGATGAGGCGGTGAAGCACTGTACAAAGGGTATTGGCATTTGGGAATGGGCCAGCAATGACGATCAGGGCAAAGCGCCTGACGTGCCCGATGTGATTATGGCCTGCTGCGGCGATGTGCCAACGATGGAGTCTTTGGCAGCGACGGCTATTTTACGAGACGAGTTTCCCGATTTGCGAGTGCGTTTTATTAACGTGGTGGACCTGTACAAGCTAATCCATCCTAAAGATCACTCTCATGGGCTCTCTGATCGAGATTTTGATACGCTCTTTACGACCGACAAGCCAGTCATCTTCAATTTTCACGGCTATCCCTGGCTCATTCACAAGCTGGTATACAGCCGGTCAAACCAGGAGCGCATCCATGTGCGGGGCTATAAGGAAAAAGGAAATATCAACACGCCACTAGAGCTAGCGATCAACAATCAGATTGACCGGTTCAACTTGGTCATTGATGTGATCAATCGGGTGCCAAAATTAGGGTCAGCAGCAGCCTACGTAAAGGAGAGAATGCAAAACGAGATTATTGACAATGTGAATTACGCGCGGTTGTATGGAGAAGATAAACCAGAGAGCCGCGACTGGGTGTGGCCTTATTAACCCCCTCCCTTAATTAACCATTATGAGTTTAAAGCTTTACTTTTTGCGTCACGGTGAGACGAGTTTTAGCGTGAGCGGCAACTACTGCGGCACCATTGACGCAGAGCTGACCGAGCAGGGGCAGGCGATGGCCCAGGCATTTGCAGATGAATACAAGCAGCTGAAGTGGGAGGCGATTTATTGCAGCCCGCTAAAGCGCACTCGGGCGACGGCTGCGCCAATTTCTAAGGCTACCGGATTGGAGCTTGAGATTCGTGAGGGGCTCAAAGAAGGCAACTATGGCAAATGGGAAGGCAAAAGCAAGGATGAGGTCAGTCGTCTGTTTACTGATGACTACCAGGATTGGATGACTGAACCTGCCTGGAATTCGCCTGCTGGCGGTGAGACGGCGGTGGAGGTTCGCAATCGAGCAATGGCTGTCATCGCTGAAATAGAAGAAAGATACACTGATGGCAACGTGTTAGTGGTGGCTCACCGGACGACGCTGCGAATTGTGCTGTGCAGTTTGATGGGGATTGATCTGGGGCGATATCGCGATCGCCTCGACTACCCGGCAGCTTCGCTCAGCGTGGTGCGCTTTGGTAAATATGGGCCGATGATGGAGCGCATGGGCGATCGCTCGTTTATGCCCAAAGAACTGCGCCAGCGAGAAGGCTGATGAACATTTTGGTGTTTAATGCGGGTTCTAGCAGTCATAAGAGCTGCCTGTATCAGCTCGGCGATGCGCTGCCCGATTCACCAATGGGTTCGCCGCCCGATCCGCTGTGGGAAGCTCAAATTGACTGGCAGCAGTCGCCGCCGTTGTTAACCGCACTAGGTGCAGGCGAAACGGTAGAAATTGAGCTGGCTGACGACGATTGGGCCGAGGCGATTTCTCAAATGCTACAGACGCTCCATCAGAGTAAAACGGCTGTACTCTCTAACCTGGAGGAACTAGATGCGGTCGGGCACCGGGTAGTGCACGGTGGGCGAGACTATCAGGAGAGCGTATGGATAGATGATGGTGTGAGGGCGGCGATCGCTAATCTTATCCCCCTCGCGCCTGCCCACAATCCGGCCAGTCTAGAAGGCATCCGCGCCATTGACAAACTGTTGGAAGATGTCCGCCAATATGCCGTCTTCGATACTGCTTTTCACAGTAAAATGCCAGACGCTGCTGCCGTCTACCCCATTCCTCATGAGTGGACAGATAGTGGCATCCGGCGATATGGCTTTCACGGCATTAGCCACCAATATTGTTCGCACCGGGCGGCTGAGCTGCTGGGGCGATCGCTCGAAGACCTCCGTATTGTCACCTGTCACTTGGGCAACGGCTGTTCTTTAGCCGCTGTGCGAGGCGGGCATAGCATAGACACCACAATGGGATTCACCCCGTTAGAAGGGCTGATGATGGGCACTCGCTCTGGCAGCATCGATCCGGGCATTCTGACCTATCTAATCCGAGAGAAAGGCTACACTGGCAAACAGCTAGACCATCAGCTCAACAAAGCATCTGGCTTAAAAGGCGTCTCGGGCCTCTCTAGCGACATGCGCAAACTTATGCCCGCTATAGACGAAGGACATGCCAGGGCCAAGCTCGCGGTTGATATGTACATTCACCGGCTCAGTGCAGGCATTGCTGCGATGACGGCAAGCCTGGGCGGGCTAGATGTGTTGGTGTTTGCGGGCGGGGTGGGGGAAAATACGCCTTTTATTCGCAACAGCGTTTGCCAGTCTCTTGCATTTTTAGGAATAGCGCTTTCTGAAGAAGGAGAGATGAAGGGAAAGGAGGATCGCGATATCTCTACTCAGCAGTCTGCCGTTCGTGTATTAGTGATACACACTCAAGAAGACTGGCAAATTGCAAAGGAATATTGGCAGTGCAGGTAGCCGATAGTCAATCGGGTTTGGACTTCAGGCTAAACTGGGCTGAGTCGTTATTCTATAGATATTGCTGCTATGGCTCAGCTCTCTACTGCCGAACTGCAAAACGCCCAAGCGCTGCTACAGGAGTACGCGCCAGCACAGCGGGCGATCGCTACTCTCTCACTCCACGACGGCGACCTGGAAACAAGCCTGACCGATTTGGTGATGGCAGAGGCGGGGACGGCTGTATTTGGGGCGGATCGGGCGAGCTTGAAGGAAGTGTTTTTGCGAAATTTGCGGCGGGAGGTGTGCGGGGACGATAGCTTTCGCGAGAAGGTGGAAGAATATAACAAAAATCCGGGGAAGGCGGTTTTGCTGACGGGGCTGATTGTGTATTTGGTGAATTTGGTAACGCTGCCGATTAATCCGGCGATCGCTACTATTGTCGTGCTTTGGGTGCTGAAGCTGGGGATGCGGACGTTTTGCGAGTATACGGAGCCGGAATCCACACAGTAGGCTAGATCCGTAATGGCTCAACCCGAACTGACGTTACTGAACCGGTCGCCCGTCGTTCAGGGTATAGATATCTTCCTCAGGATCTTGTAAGAATGCAAAAGATGGATTCGTAGCGGCAGCTTTGCGCCACGCTTGCGCTTCAATATCGTCATCAGGCGCGGCCAATAATACGATGATGCGAACCCGTTGAGCTTTGGCATTGCTCAGGGGCTGGTCGAGCTGGAGATGGCCTTCGCTATTGACGGTTCCAGTGGCTTCGATTGCTTGCATAGTTTTGTCTGCGGCGTGATCGGTATTTTTAATTTTAAGCGATCGCCACGACCCTTTGAGAAAGGCGCTTCACCATCGCCGCTATGTGTGCCCAAGCTAGGGCTCCAAACCTTTTGCCAGCACACGCGGAGCCGGAGGCAAATTAGCGAGCTGCATTTATAATCAGGTAAAGATAAACATGGCTTTCGTTTTCAAGTCTCAGCATGTCGTCGTTATCATCAAGGTGAGGGATGAGCACCCGCCTGCCCACGTACATGTCGAATCACCCAAATACTCAGTTGAGATAGACATTTCAGGGGTAGTACCGAAGGTTGTGAGACGCAGTAAAAAGCGTAGGGTGACGACAACCGAAGCCTTTAACCGGAAGGCGCTACAAGTGACTGATAACCTGCAACTTTGCAAAGATACCTGGAGGCAATATCACGGTGACTTATGAAGATTCAAGGCTAGCAGTGTCGGCTAAGTACTTGCCCGAGAGCCGGGAGATAGAGGTGATGTTAGACGATGGCTCTCGCCATTCTTGGCCGGTTGATAGGCTGGAGATGTTGAAGAATACGCCTGACGGTTTTGAGCCGGTGATCAATCCGCCTGCTGAATTGCTGATGGATGTGAAGGTGTATGGCGGTGGCAGTTCGATCTATTGGGAGAAGCTGGAGCAGGTGTTTTCGGTTGATGAGTTGCTAGCTGGCGTGTATGGGCGTAAAAAGTGGATGGAAAGCTTGTCTGTGAATGTCGCTGCATAGCCTGTCGTGAGCAGTAGAGCAGATGTGATCCAAAGCAGAACTGATGCCGGTCGATGCAGAGCGATTCCCTAGCGCAACATAGAATATGGCCTTCGTTGATAGTTGAAGCAGCTACGTGAGCAGTTGGAGCTGCACCGCGAGGAGACGGAGTTGCTCTCAGGGAAGTTGGAGTTGCTCATGGAGAAGTCAGAGTTGCCCTCAGAGAAGTTGAAGTTGCTCATGGAGAAATTGGAGCTGCTCGCAGAGAAGTCAAAGTTACTCGCGGAGAAGTTGGAGCTGCACCGCGAGAAGTTGGATCTGCTCAGTGAATAGTCAGAGCAGCTTTGCAATTAGCATTACCTGCTCGCAGGCAGATGAGTCAAGCGGCTACTTCTTCGGCGCTGAAAGTAGCGACTATGGGGTTTGGCTTTGCTCATTGACGGCTTGAAACCATTGAGAAACTTCCTCAACGGTCGAATTTAAGCAGCGGGCTACCTCGGCTAAGAGGCTATCGTCTTGAGTAGCTTGATGAAGCTGAGCAAGATAGCTCATGGCTATCTGCGCGCTGTGCTCGTCACCGAATTTAACAAAAATCTCTAAAGCCTGCTGTAGGTGCTGTTGAGCTTGCTGGTAATCTTCTTGCGCTTCTGCCAATAAACCTAATTGACCATAGGTGCTCGCTTGGCTGTAGCGGTCGTTGTATTCAATGTAGATATCGAGGGCTTGTTGATAGTGCGATCGCGCCTGCTCATACTCTCTCGATGCTTCCGCCACCATGCCTAACTGATGGTAGACGGTCGCTTGAGTGTAGCGGTCGTTGAATTCGATGAAGATATCGAGGGCTTGTTGATAGTGCGATCGCGCCTGCTCATACTCTCTCAATTCTTGGGCAACGATGCCTAACTGATGGTAGACAGTTGCTTGAGTGTAGCGGTCGTTGAATTCGATGAAGATATCGAGGGCTTGTTGATAGTGCGATCGCGCCTGCTCATACTCTCTCAATGCTTGCGAAACGATGCCTAACTGATGGTAGGTGCGCGCTTGGCTGTAGCGGTCGTTGTGTTCAATCTTGATATCGAGGGCTTGTTGATAGTGCGATCGCGCCTGCTCATACTCTCTCAATTCTTGCGCAACCCTGCCTAACTGATGGTAGGTGCGCGCTTGGCTGTAGCGGTCGTTGAATTCGATGAAGATATCGAGGGCTTGTTGATAGTGCGATCGCGCCTGCTCATACTCTCTCAATTCTTGGGCAACGATGCCTAACTGATGGTAGACAGTTGCTTGAGTGTAGCGGTCGTTGAATTCAATGAAGATATCGAGGGCTTGTTGATAGTGTGATCGCGCCTCCTCATACTCTCTTAATTCTTGCGCAACGTTGCCTAACTGATGGTAGGTGCGCGCTTGGCTATAGCGGTCGTTGAATTCAATCTTGATATCGAGGGCTTGTTGATAGTGCGATCGCGCCTGCTCATACTCTCTCAATTCTTGTGCAACGATGCCTAACTGATGGTAGGTGCTCGCTTGGCTGTAGCGGTCATTGTATTCAATGTAGATATCGAGGGCTTGTTGATAGTGCGATCGCGCCTGCTCATACTCCCTCAACTCTTCGGCAACCCTGCCTAACTGATGGTAGGTGCGCGCTTGGCTATAGCGGTCGTTGTATTCAATGTAGATATCGAGGGCTTGTTGATAGTGCGATCGCGCCTGCTCATACTCTCTCAATGCTTGCGCAACGATGCCTAACTGATGATAAACGCTTGCAGATAGTTGTGGTGCAAAGACTGAATTGTTTTGAACCAAATTCAAAGTCTTCTGATAAGTTCTCTGAGCCTCTATGTAGTTTTGAGACTCTAGCTGGCCTTGAGCAATTGCATCAAGTAAGACTACAAGTAAAGTCTCAACTTCTGTAGTACGCTTATCATCTTCATAGGCATCTAGCGCTGCATGGACAGATCGAACAAACTCAAACCTTCCCAACTTAGGGGGTAGCAAACGAATACAATACCAGCGATTATAGGCAGGTATAGGGGGAGAGGAGAGCGGCTGAGGAATGCTAGATGAACAGGTGAAGGAAACCTTGAAAGATGCTGCCCGCAAGCTGAGCGGACATAAGAAACGAGCGTTCATGGCGAAAGTAGCAGAAGACTACTTCGACGCTTCAGCCCGGAAAGCCGAAACGTATCTTGGGTGGGGACGACAAACGGTTCAGCTCGGGCTGCACGAGCGCGAAAGCGGTGTAGTCTGCGTGGATTACTATCAAGGTCGAGGGAATCACCGGCGCGAAGCGAAGCAGCCTGAATTAGAGCAGGCTATACGAGCGCTGGTCGATGGGCAATCACAAGCCGACCCGACGTTTCGGACTACGTTTTACTACGCGAGAGTAAGCGCCCAGTCGGTGCGCGACGCGCTGATAGAGGAGAAAGGCTACCGGGATGAGGACTTGCCAACCCGCCAAACTATCGGCGCGATGCTGAACCGGATGGGCTATCGGTTAAAAAAACGCAAAAAGTGAAGCCGCACAAAAAGGTGCCCGAAACAGACGCCATCTTTGAGAATGTAGCCCGAGCGAATGCAGCAGCAGACGCCGACCCCAAAGTGTTGAGACTCTCCATCGACAGCAAGGCTAAAGTCGCCATTGGGAATCTATCAAGGGGCGGCGGGGCGCGAACCCTCGAACCGCGACAGGCCGATGACCATGACCACTACCGCGAAGCCACACTAGTGCCCTTTGGCATTCTCGATGTGAAGGGAGAGCAACTCTCGATTTACTTCGGGCAGTCAGCAGAGACCAGCGACTTTATTGTCGACTGCTTAGAAGACTGGTGGCAGACGCATCGGGCCGCCTATTCAGAGATAGCAGAATGGGTGATTGACTTAGACAACGGACCTGCTGTCAAAAGCCAGCGGACTCAGTTCATCAAGCGTATGGTGCAGTTTTCGCAGCGCGAGCAGATGAAAATACGCCTGGTTTACTATCCGCCTTATCACAGCAAGTACAATCCGATAGAGCGCTGTTGGGCGGCGTTAGAAAACTACTGGAATGGCGCTATCCTCGATACCGTTGAAGCTGCCCTACGCTGGGCGGCGAACATGACTTGGAATGGCTTTGCGCCAATTGTTGAGTTAGTCGAGACGACTTATCAGAAGGGTATCAAGGTGGCCAAAGATGAGTTGGAACCGTTCGAGCAACAGTGGCAACGGTCTGAAACGTTGCCTAAGTGGGATGTGACGATTGTTCCTATGTAAACGGTAACTTATTTGTTTGCGCTCCCCTTATTGCCAGTCAAATCAAAATAATTGGTGAAACAAGAGATTTGCCGAGTGCTGATATTCTCTTTTCGAGCCAAGGAGATTTTTAAGGCAGCATAAAGATTCTCATACTCTAAGCGACAAAAGGAAACTCCTAGCTGCTTCTCTTGGGGCTCTTTAGAATCCATCCACTTATCGTAGGATTCCGCTAAACCCTTATAGTGATTCTTAAATCCCTCATAGAGGGCATCGCGAATAACTATATCTAGCTCACTTAGCTTAGTACGCAAAAAGTAAGGGAAAATCGGCTGAATGGTCAGCAGTCGATCACTCTCCGCACTCATCGGCGACAGCAAGCCCCACCGAATCGCCTCCTGTACCGCATCATCAAACCGCTCAAAGTCGTAGTCTGCAAAAGGCGCTAGCTGCTTGAGCTGTTTCCCATAATTCTCCAAATCTGCCCGATCAATAAAGCTATTAAACGGTGCCAAACACACCAGCAGCTTCTGCGCATCCGGCGACAAATTGCTGTGCGAATACTCCACACACTTCAAAATACTCTTCGTCTTATCCTCACCCCCCACATCCAAATCCACATCCGCCGCACTCAGCCCCGCCAAAATCTCCTCCGGCGACTGCCGCGCCAAATTCGCCAGCACCACTTCCATCGCCAGCGGATACCCCGCCAGCAGCCCCATCAGCCGCTTAAACCCATCCTCCGCCCGCAGCGCCGCAATCCGCTCAGGCACCTTCACCTGCGCCGCCAATATCTTCTCCGCCAGCACCGACCGCGACTCCGGGTCTAGCCCGCCCAGCGTATACACATTCTTCACCGATCCCTCTGCGGTAAACGCCTTTGCCAGCCAAGCCTCCTCACTGCGCGACCCCAGCACTACCTTGGTCTTTCCCTCGCTCAGCCGCCGCAAAAAGTCTCGAATCGCGCCCTGCTCCGCCTCCGGCAAAGTATTCTGAATCGCCAGCGCCTGCCCCGTCACCGACTCCAAATTATCCAGCATCAGCACATAAGGCTCACCCCGCAGCCCGTCTACCACATCCTCCATCTGCGCCGCCAGCGGCATCGCCTCAAAAGCCGCAAACTCATACACATCTTCATACAGCCGCTTGCCAATCACCCGCAAAATCTGCTGAAGCGTATGCGCCGTCTCGTCATAGCCAAAATAAAACACATCCTTTGCAAAGCTCGTCGTCTGCCACCACTCCCGCAAATAGTTCAGCAGCGTCGTCTTCCCCGTGCCGCCCATCCCCCGCAGCAGCAGCACATTATGCCGCAGCAACGCCTTCTCTATTTTCAATATCTCCAGGTCACGCCCCACAAAGCCATAAGTAGGCCGCTCAAACCAATAGCGCTGCCCCTGCTTCGTCAAAAATTCCGCCTTCTCCCGACCGCTTAGCGCTTGCAGCCGCATATCCACTTCCCGATTGGCATACACCACCGGCAGCAGCCAATCCTCCAGCGGCACCCGTTGGTCAAAATACACCCGCCGCTCTTTTTGGTTATACAGCGCCTTGCGCCCCAGCCGAATCGCCTCCGGAATTCCCTTTTCAGCGCCCTTTTGCGCCACCAGCTCCCCATACAGCTTCGTCATCATCAGCGCCGCCGCACTCACCGTCACGCTGTAGCCCATCGCCACCACCATCTGCACCCCCGCCGCCATCAGCCGACTGCCCAAACTCGTCTCCCGTGCCTCTTCCCCCGGCAGCTCAGCCCGCGCCTGCTTTCCCGACTGACAGGCATTCAAAATACAAATCGGCACCCCCTTATTCGTCAGCAGCGCCGCCAACTCCTCAGCCGCCACCGGATCCGCCTCCCCCTTCCGCTTCCCCTCCAAAAACAAAAATGCCTTCAGCCCGTCATAAGCGGCCATTTCCCCCCGCCCAAACCGCCCGTCCAGCACATAGCGATCCTGCTTCACCCCCGTCTTAAACTGCTCATAGGTCATCAAGCCCCCATGCACATCAAAATGAATGATGTGATAAAAGCCCGCCTTCCCCTCCAAATGCTCACTCAGCGCCTGAAACGTTCCCGGCCTCAGCAGCTCCACATTCACCCGTAGCTGCCCCTGCTGAATCGCCTCCATCAGCGGCCTGGAAATCGTCCGATAGCCCGCGTCATCTTCCTCATCGGGCCGCGCCGTCACCACCAGCAAATTGATCACCGGCGACGCCTTCAGCTCAATCTCAATCGGCACCTGTTGAAACCGCTTACGAGTAAACACACACTCCACCGCCAAAGGCATCTGCCCCGGCGATCGCATCGCCTCCCAGTGCAGCGCCTGAAACTCCGGCGACTCCCCCGCTATCTCAATTCGCAAATTCGTCAGCCCGCCCCTACAGGCCCGCTGATAGTCGCTATAGGCATCCGCATTCCGCCGAAACACCTGCTCAAACAGGGCTTCACCATATTCCCGAATGCTCTCCTCAGCCCGCTTCGCCTCCACATACCGATCCTGCGGAAAACGAATCCACTCCTCAAAATAAAACTCCAGCGCCTGCTCCCGCTTCTCATCAAACGGATCTTGCACCGCAATCTCGCGCCGCGTCTGACGGTCAACACTCACCGTTGCCTTAAACCCATCGTCAGTCTTCTGGCCTTCACAGATAGTGATCGTCGGCATAGCAAAGCAGCAATAAAAGGAGCTAATAGGTTAAGACGTTCAAATAGAACCAAATTTCCTTTATATTAGCCACTTCATCTCGTCTTTGTCCCGTTCCGGCTACTGCTTAAAACATAGTTAACTGATCATCAGGCGGAAGTACAGGTCTGATTTCTGATACAAGCTCTGTCATGTCCTCTTGGGCAATCTTCCAAACAATGGCAAGGTCAATTTCGTCATATTCGTGAACCAGACGGTTGCGACTACCCCTAATTTTGTTCCAGCAGAGACTGAGGATCTCGATTCATAAATCACTTTGGCAGACGATAAAACCTCGCGACGACGCAAACAATTACGACTTCTCTCAATACTAGGACGTGTAATCACATCAACATCTCTACTCAAGAGGACTTGAAGCTCTTCCTCCATGCAGTCTAGATCGTAGAAGCTCGGAACCGATTCTGGATGATACTGCACCATCACATCAATATCGCTGTCTTCGGGGCGAAAGTCATCGCGTAGCACCGAGCCAAATAGTGCCAGTTCAGTCAGATTCCACTTCTGACAAAACTGTTCTATCTCCGGCATCGGTAGTTCAATATTTTTGATCTTCATCAGCGCAGCATCAGGGCATCTTTCCTAATTATTCCTTAAACGTTGCAATATGCCCCCTTGTAGCCGTTTAGTTATTGAGATAGCACAGGCCGCTGTAAATATGGAAGGCCTGGTCCCAGTGACTTGGAGCGCGGCGGTTAATGTCGAGATTGGGGTGGATAGGCGGGAGCAAATTGATAAATTCTAGGGCGCTTTTACCGAAGCGGGTAAAGTCGCTATGCTCGGGAGCATGGATGGATTGATTAAAGTGGGTGAGGAGGTTGTTCCACTGAATGCGGCTGTTGAGTTCGTTGCCTTGGCTCAAGGAGATGCCTTTTTGGTATTGGTAGAGGCGATCGCACACCCGCAACACAATCTGCCTACCTGCCAGGTGAAAATCTACCACCTGCGCATAGTCTTGCACTTTCTCTTTGTGTATCGTCTTACCCCAAGGCCCTAAGTCTATGACCTGCTCAAAGATAGGCAGCTGACCGCTGACTCGCTGGCTCACTTCCACCCAGTCAAAGCTGATAGTGCCGAGCTGACCCGCTGCATTCTTACAGATAACAGTGGGCTGGGGCGTGAAGGCTTGGAAGTAACAGATCTGAAATGTCTGTAGCGCTTTAATGTCAACAACTTTAGCGGTGAGCGTTGGCGTGTGGGCCTGTTTTAGGGTCTTAGCGTAGTAGCTGACTTCACCCCAGGGGCCAGTGCGATAGAGGCGAAAGCCGCTAGGCGGCAGCTTTAGCCCGGCGGTGTAGAGATCGAGGCTGAAAGTTTGGGCGAGTCCGGCGATCGCCTGTGGTCGGTCGGTCGGTGTAGGAGAAGCAACAGCCAAAATAGCCATCTCATCCCCGCCCGATCCCCGTCTGGCCTGCTCTAGTGCCGCCGCCTTTTGCGCCTTCTGGCTGGCTTGAATGCGAGCGAATCCGGCCCGAGCCTGGCTCATAATTTTGCTGCTAGGCTGCTGTTTCAGCAACTTGAGATAGTTTTTCTCAGCTGCCGCTAAGCGGTTTGTTCGCTCTTGCAGCAGGGCGACATACAGCCTCAGCGTCGGGCTAGTCGGATCGCTGTTTTGCCACTGCTTGAGCAGCTTAGTCACTTGCTGATAATCGCCGACTTCTAGCGCGGCTGCCACTTGAGCTTCCATAGCGTTCTAACATAGAGACAAACCCAAAGTTAGTTTGCCCGTTTAGCCCGGATGTCTAGATTTGGACAAAAAACCGGGTATGGCCGATACAAATGGCAAAGGGACCTTCAGCGAGCCGTTTCGCTACAGCGTATTGGGGTCGACTCCCAGTTCACGAAGTTTAGCGGCTAAACGGTCGTTTTGCCGCTGAGTTTCCTGTACGGCCTGCTGCGCTTCCTGGACATCCCGCTGCGCTTCTTGGGCATCTCGCTGCGCTTCTTGGGCATCTCGCTGCGCTTCTCGGGCACCTCGCTGTGCAACATGCGCGGCTTCAACAGGCGTGAGCACGAGCTGACCTTCTGGAGTAAAGTAGCGAAGCTGAGAGTTGTGAATGCCTAAAAAGAGCTGTAGCTGCTGACTCCAGAGATGGCCAATTTCATTAGGAGGAATAGGCTGATAAGTACCGCCGACCAATATAAATCCCGCAAATTCTTGGGTATCTGGATCGACCCAGAAGTACTCAGGTGTGCGAAAGGTGTTTTGATAAAGCTCTTTTTTGGTCGTGCGATCAACACGAGCAGTACTGTCAGACAAAATCTCTACAATGACGTTGGGATACTTACCCTCTTCTTCCCAGACCACCCAGCTCTTACGAGGGTAGCGTTCGGTGTTGAGCGCCACCATAAAGTCTGGCCCTCTAAAATCACGAGTTTTAATCTTTTTAGGGCTGTAGTAGACCGTCATATTGCCCGAGGCATAAAAATCGTTTCGATCTTGCCAGAGCATATCCAGGCAGCTAATGAGCAAAAGCATTTGCCGTAGATGGAGATCTGATTCCATTTCGGGTTCGTCACTGTATATGTCGCTAGGCAGATAGGTGCCTGTTTGCGTTGTTAGATCCTGCGTGGCAACCATAGCGCTCAGTAGGTGCAGTTTGTGTTCCCTATTTTAAACCAGAACTTCCTTTAAACCAGAACCTCAATAGCTCGACTATAGCAATCTAAGCTGGCGGCTGTCTTCTTCAGCAATTGCGCCTTCCCTGTCATCGTCATCTGGCGCAACAATTGCCTTATCGCCATGCGGGTCTTGGTTGAGCAAACCCTGAGCCGCTTCTAAAATGTCGGGCGCTAGCGCTCTCAGGTCTTCTCGATTATCTAAATACGACTGCAAGGCGCTGATGGGTGAGAGGGAACTGTCTACCCCAAGCTCGGGCAGCCTGGGACGAGAGAGCTGACTCACCAGCTGGGGCTGAATAGTGTAGCTGTGAGCTTCTGTTAGCGCTTCGCTGACAATGCCATTGTCAATCTCTTCTACCTGATCGGCTCGTAGCCTGTAGATTAGTCGAATGACCTTTCCTGACATCTCTTCTTTTTGAATGGCTGCAAGTAAAGTTGCTTGGGGGTCTGTTCGTTCGGTCAGGTCAATTTCTATCGTTTTGAATACCCGGGCTGGTAAGGGGCAAAATTCAGCGATCGCCCTACCCTTAGTCACTTCCAGCAGAATATAGCCTTTCTCTTCTTTCTCTTCGCTAAAGTCTACTCGCTCAATGCTGCCGGGATAAATTGCTAAAGGAGACTGACAAACCTCTTGGTGGCGATGCACATGGCCGAGCGCGATATAGTCAAAGCAATCTCTCGCCAAAATTGCCATCGGCACTGTAAAGCCTTTACCCACCGCTAAAAATTTCTCCGCGCCGTACCGGGCGGTATCTGTCATCAAGTGGGCGAGCAATACGGTCGGAATCTCTTTGTCGAGCTGACGAATCTCTCCCTCTAGCACTACCCGCAGCCGATCCAACAACAGCTCTCCTACTTCTCCCATCGAAAGCCCCTGAGTTTCGGGGCGAGTGAGCAAGGTAGAGCGTGTCAGCCAGGGTAGGGTAATCACCTGCACCGGGCCGCTTTGAGTTTCTACGCGATGGGTCGTTAGAGTGTCGCCAACGATAAATCCTGGGACGCCTAGTGTGCGATAGATGCAAAGACTAGCACCGCCGGCTCCCTGAGCGTGCTGGTCGTGGTTGCCAACTAGCAGCACAGTTGGAATGCCAGCTTCTACCAATCGGCAGAATTCACCAGCAAACGCCTGCTGAATGTAAGGGGGTGGTGTGGCATCAGGAAAGGCATCGCCGCCAAAGAGGACGAGATCAACTTTTTGAGCGATCGCACTATCTACACACCTTTTCAGCGCCAGGGTAAAATCTTCTAGCCGCGTATTTAGCCCCGTCTCAGGGTTGATCCGCCCGTGACTGAAGCCACCCCCCATATGAATATCTGACAGATGCAGGATTTTAACCATTGCCGACTAGATCTTGTGCTTGTGATTCCTCTATCATGTCCCAATGCAAGAGTCTTGGCAATTGTGAGAGATCTAAGGCGTAGTTGAGCGTCCATAGCACCATCTCGGCTATCAGCAAATGTTGCAGCCATGCTACTTCGCGAGCGGGCTCTAGCCCCTCATAAAGCTGCCAAACGCGGTAAGGCACGTATAGATAGGGCACCATTACAAACACAGTCGATTGAAACTGCCGCAGGAAAACACTCTCAGACAGCACCTGTATTCCTAGCATAACCAGGTAAGCTATGAGCACGGCTGCAATATGAGAGTATCCCTGCCAAAGACTCCACAGTAAGACAATCAGCGGCACCAGCCCGCCACCAATTTGCATGGTCAAAAACCAAACTTTAAACCAGTCAGGCAGCGGGGACGGTAGGCGATAGGGTTTGGCCCTGCGCCAGGCCCAGCCCACTGCCGCAAAGAAGAAGGTGGCGATCGCTCCAAAAAGAATATTTTCGTAAAGGAGAGATGCAATCACTGAATAGTCCCCAATAGAGAAGAGTACAGCTGCCGCGAGATTGTGCTAACGATGACGAATGTGGGATGGCTCTGAGCACGCTTGGGGAGGCCTGCGGAAAATCTGGAGGAAATTGCAGGCAGCAGCCCTCTAGCTTCGCCAGTGCAGCGTTTTTGCCTGAATCGGGTTAACAAAAGGACGATCTTCTGCCTCTGCTCTCAAAAACTCTTTTTTCAATCTGTAATACCATCGTGCTTGAGCGTCTGCATCGCCCACAAAAGCTGTTTTGGGGGCATCTTGCAGTCGGGCTTTCTGCTTGGCTAAGATACTGCGGTCTTGAGCTAGAAAGCTACGCATAAAATTGAGCGCGAACGGTTTGAAGAGAGGAAACCAGGGCAGCGTGGTATAGAGCAGCGTGGTTACTTCCGTTTCGCTCTCTGAGATAGGCGTTGTTGCCGTTAAGCTACAAACCGTATTTTTAGCTGTTGAGATGTGTTCGATGCGAATTCCAGGCAGCTGAAAAGAGATTTCAACCTCCGGATCAGGGCCTACCAGTCGATACAAAAGCGTCTGTTCTTCTAGCAGATGCCGCTGCATTGTGAAGCCGTAAAGAGAGGGCTCAAACCGCTTGACGATTTCTTTTAGAGAGGCAGGCGATCGCCACCACCAAGCCCGATGAACAAAAGCAATATGCGCTGGGTCTAGCAGACCCACTACAGCATGGTCAATGTCACTCATAAATCGTGTTGCGTAGGCTGCTTGATAGGTGCGATTTTCAAAAAATGGAACTTTTGGAATATCCTTGAGAGAAACTTGTCTATCGTGGCTTGCCATATAGATCCAAATATTGCCCTGAACCTCACTAACCCGATAAGACTTTGTCTTCAAGCAGGTGGTGTTAAACGTCTGTGAGCTGGCCAGTGAAGGAATCGAGACGCACTGTCCGGTTTCGTCAAATGTCCATCCGTGAAAAGCGCACTCTATTTTATGGCCATCGAAACTGCCTGCACTCAAAGGCGTGGCCTGATGAGGGCAAGAATCTCGTAGCGCGAAGACAGAGCCCGATTGAGTTCGCCCAAACAGTATAGGTTCATTCAAAAGGGTCTTAGCTATCATCTGCCCAGGCTTGAGCTGATGACCTGGCAGCCCATAATACCAGACGTCCTTTAAAAATAGAGATTTCGAGGATTTTGCTGTCATGAGAGTGGCCCTGCGAGTATCTTAATAAAGTAAAACTGAAGCAAAACCAGGATATTGATGTAAGCGCCGTAGCTGCAACGCTCGAATTAACTTGGGCTACAGTGCCTGATCGTATCACCAAAGACCAGGCATTCGCTTTTGTGCCTAGCTTGGGCAGAACCTCGATTTAGAAGCTAGCGATCTAAAGACTAGCAATCTAAGGCAGGCTGCTACGAAAGTTGCAAATCATACAGAGGGCAGAGGCTAGAAGCAGGTTGCCATCCGACAATAGGGCTTAGCTTTTACCGTCACGCTATGACTGTTACCTCGCCTCGTCTCAGGAAAACAAATGCTGAATACCCCTATTCTTCCCTGCCTAGTTCACTGCCTGATCCGCCCACAGGCGAGGCTTTTGAGCTGTTAGAAGCGGCGGTTGACATCGCTAACTACGCGGCCAGTCATGCAGCGGCGATTGACTGTGTGGGCGGGTTTCCAGCAAAAGAGTTCGAGCGGCTGGCTGAGGCTGATTTTTTAGTCGCACCGCTGCACGCGGCCCAAGGCGGTATGGGACTGGGGTTTCAGTCTGAGCAAATCTGGCTCACACTGCAAATTCTCAAGCAAATTGGACGAGGCAATTTGTCCTTGGGCCGGGTGTATGAGGGACATGTCAATGGCCTACAGCTGGTTCAAACCTTTGGCTCGTCTGAACAGGTGCAGGCATTTACACAGGATGCGCGCGATCGCAAAATCTTTGGTGTTTGGAATGCTGAAGCTGAAGATGGCGTTAGACTGCTGCCCATCGGAGAGGGCCGTTATCAGCTGACAGGTAGTAAGACTTTTTGCTCGGGATGCGGCTATGTGGAACGCCCTTTTGTCAATGGCACTTTACCGGATGGTGGCTGGCAAATGTTTATTGTGCCGATAGAACAGGTGAGCGTGCAGGTTGACCCCGACTGGTGGCAGCCGCCTGGGATGAAGGCTTCGGCTAGCTACAAAGTTGATTTTACAGGCGTGGAGCTAACAGCGGCTGATTTGGTTGGTCAACCGGGCGACTACTTTCGTCAGCCCTGGTTGACAGCGGGGGTGATTCGCTTTGCAGCGGTGCAGTTAGGTGGGGCCGAAGCGCTGTTTGATGCGACTCGCGCTTATTTGCAGGGCATGGGCCGCATTGATCATCCGCATCAGCAGGCGCGGCTGGGAAAAATGGCGATCGCCCTCGAACAAGGCAATCTCTGGCTTCGGGGCGGCGCGGCTCAGGTAGAGTGCTATGCGCCTGTTTTTGGTGGTTTGCCAGGAAAATCGCAGGCAGATACGGCGCAGCTTGTGGGCTATGCCAATATGGTGCGTACCGCTATTGAACAGATCTGCATAGACATGATGCAGCTGGCCGAGCGCTGCATTGGCACCCGAGGGCTGCTGCCGCCGCACCCGATGGAGCGCGTTATTCGAGATTTGACCCTGTATCTGCGACAACCTGCGTTCGATATTGCCTTAACCAGTGTGGGAGAGCATGTACTTGTACAGACAGAGCCCGCTAGAGAGCTGTGGTCATAGTCATGAGCAGTCGTTCTTCCACAGTGACAGCTATAGAGTCTTTGCCGCTGCGGTCGGCAGATGAAGTGTTTTTAGGCTGCCAGCAAGTGGCTGTTATAGCGCCCCATCCAGATGATGAGACGTTGGGATGTGGGGGGGCGATCGCCCTGCTCCAACAGCGCTCTATTCCTGTGCATGTGCTGGTCATGAGCGATGGCACTCAGTCTCATCCTCATTCGCAAAGCTATCCCGCTGACCGGCTCAGGGCGCAGCGAGAACAAGAAACCTGCGCCGCCCTAAAGACACTAGGAATATTCGCACCGCAAGTCACTTTCTTTCGTTGGCCTGATACTGCGGTGCCGGGCTTGGGCGATCAGGATTTTGTGACGGCGGTTGATCAGTGCTGCGAGTCTCTTCAGCGCTGCCAGCCGTCGCTGCTATTTGTGCCGTGGCAGCTCGATCAGCACTGCGACCACCGCGCTACCTGGCAAATTGTGCAGCAGGCTATTTCAAACTGGCCGCAGCCGCCTCGTCAATGGGTGTATTCCATTTGGGGCGATCGCGCCGCCGGGTTACCGGCTTTGCCCGCTGGAGAAACCGGATGGCGGCTCGATATTCGCTCAGTCGCCGCACTCAAACGGCAGGCAGCGATGGCCCACCAGTCGCAGACAACAGATCTGATCGATGACGATCCGAGCGGGTTTCGCCTGACGCCCGCCATGCTAAACAATCTTATCCAACCCTGGGAAACTTATTTAGAGGTCAAATAATGTCACCCTCTCAGCAGTCCAATACACAGTCACTGCCGCCTAGCTACTTTGAGCAGATGTATGCCACTGACCCCGATCCTTGGCAGTTTGAAACCAGTGAATACGAGGCCAAGAAGTACGCGACAACGCTAGCTGCTCTGCCTAAAGCTCAGTACCGCTCGGCTTTAGAGATTGGTGGCTCAATCGGCGTTTTAACAGAGAAGCTGGCGGCTCGCTGCCAGTCTTTGCTGTCGCTAGATGTCTCAGCGCAGGCGCAGGCACGCGCTAAAGCCCGCTGCCATGAGCTATCTCAAGTTGAGTTTGCGATCATGCAGGTGCCGCGCCAGTATCCGCTCCGCACTTTTGATCTGACGCTGGTATCAGAGGTGGGCTACTACTGGGGTTGGGATGATTTGCCTCAGGCACAGCAGCAGATTGCCCAACAGCTCGAACCAGGTGGACATTTGCTGTTGGTGCATTGGACGCCGCATGTAGAAGAGTATCCGCTCACAGGCGATCAGGTGCATGAGGCCTTTTTAGCGCAGGTTGGCACCACCTGGCGGCCCTTAGTCAGTCAGCGAGAAGATCGGTATCGACTGGACCTGCTGGAGCGCCTCTAAGACTACTAAGGGCGTCCATGCGGGCGGCGTTTGAACGGCTGCCCAATGCTGACGTAGCGACTGTAACCGCTGGCGCAGATGCATGTTAGCAAAACTAATTTCGGTAGTCGCGCAGAAGGAAGCGTAGTCGTGATATTGCTTTTGACGAGCGGCGATCGCATCTACCAGTAGCCCAAACGTTGGCGCACTCTCCAGCTCTTTTCGCAGCCGGGCCTCAGAAAGCCCCAGACTTTTGGCCAGCAGTCTGGCCCTGTAGCCGTAGGTGCGGATGGTGAAGCCGTGGAGACTGTCGCCCTGTAGCGCTGCCCAAATTTGCCGCAGCTGCTGACGCACTAGAAAGCGAGCTTCGGTCAATCGAGGACATTCGACCAGGTAGCGCTGCTGGTGATGACTCGCCTTGGCCAGTTCTTCAAGGAGTTCTGCCAATCCGCCGGTCGCTCGACCAGCCCGCCGCGCACTGGTAAGAACGCGCACATCCAAACTATGGCGAATCTTAGCATCGGCCTGCTGTAGCCTGCGGTAGAGGGCCACATCTTCTTCATCTCGCACATAGGGCAACCCGCCTATGCGACCATACATCTCTGCTAAAACCGCCATATTGGCACCGCAGTATTGAAAATGTCGAGGCCATTGGTCGTGGGGCTGTGGGTCAAGAAAGGCTTCTATCTGAGAGGCCAAATAGCTATGAGCTAAACGCCGCAAGTAGTAGAGGGAAATGTTTTGATTGATGTCTGCTGCTGCCGCTCGGCGCGTCAGAATGCGACCACCTACAGCGTCTACCCCTTTGTCAAACTCCTTGAGTAGAGCGCTGATCCAGGTAGGGAAGACTTCTGTATCGCCATCGGTAGAAGCGATGATTCGCCCATCTAGACCAATTGAAGAGAGCCGCCGATAGGCTTCATTCATCAGTATTTGGCGTGCTTTGCCGACATGAGCCTGGTCTGGAGGCAGGCTGGCTTCTAAAACGTGAAGCTGAAGGGCAGGATAACGAGAGCAAAGAGAACGGGCGATCACTGCCGAATTATCGCTACAGTTGTTTGCCAGTACTAAGAGTTCGTAACTGTTAGGATTTATCGGCTGACCTTGCTCGTCGATTTGACGGGCGATCGCCTTGATCATCGCTGGCAGCTGACCAGCCTCATTACGAACCGGAACAATCACACAAACGCGACACTCTTGAAGCGGAGATGTTGTTGTCAAAGGAGGTAGATCGTTTGCTCGCAAGCCTGAATAGAGCTGTTGAACAGAAAGCGCTGGCACTGCCTGGTAATACAAGAGAGAAGCATCCTTACAAAAGAGATTACTCAAATTCTTGCAACTCCATTTTGTTTGTTCCTCTCTACAAGGTTGTATCTTTTGTAACTATGCGGGTATGGATTGGAAGGCTGAAACAGCCAGATTTTACCTGCTCTGTATCATCAATTACGCCAATCTCAATAGTGCGTACAGAAAATGAAACAATTTGAAGTCAACAGCTATAGCGGTGACGATAGCCCAGAGAACCACGGCGCTCTAGCGATACCTATGCCTTATGACGATTAAATGATGAATCCAGCGTGCCAGTTGGCCAACGCGGATGGTATAGCGAAGCGCGGATGCATTCGCGCTTCGCTATAGATAGCTGCCCGTTTAGCGAAAAGACAGCCTGCACAAGGATTCCTTCGGCACCAGCTTCTTCATAGAGAGAAACGCTTTTGATTTCCGAATCTTCAACATGGAGAAATATTGTCTCTATTGAACTCGGGAATATAAATAGTTAAATAGGCTGACCATGAAGCCTAACGCCACTAAGACCAGCGCTGCTCCCCGAACGTTGGCTGACAGCGCGGTTAGGCGGTAAGCCGGACGCAACCAAAAGCGTAAGAATTTGGTCACCGTTGGCATAACTAGCCAGGTCATGGCCGAAGCGGTGATCAAGTTGTTCACTGCTAGCGCACTCGGATAGGGCCAGGCCTGCATAATGCCTAGTGCTGTAAAGATCAAGGTCTGAATCATAATGGTGGGATACAGACCTAGCACCACAGAGAGCACCTGCTTCCAAGCCGGAGGGCCTAGAGCGCTGTGTTCTGAATCGCCCGAGTGACTCGAAAACCACCCTTCTAAGCCGGTGGTAAATGACTTGTACCGGTAAGATAAAAAGTAATCTTGCCCGGCCTGTAATATTTCTTTGCGGGCGTCAGATTCCAGCCAGCTGTTGAGATGCTGGGGTGTGGAAAAGTGAATAATGTAGTAGCACTTGATGATGCCGTCGCCGCAGTCGAGCGGTTCGCACAAATCTGTGCGGGTGTGGCCTGTTTGCTGACTGGCCAACGTTGCAAGACGCGTATACCACTGCTCAAAGGCTTGCTCTTGCCCGACTGGAACAATGTACTCAACGACAAAGCTCGAATAAAAGTACTGATCGTTGGGGTCGTCGTAGGCTATTGTCATAGAAGCAGCTGTCATAACTTAATAGCCGTAGCTTGATCATTGGTAGCTTGAGAATTGGTGATGAAACAAAAGCGATCTGACTGCAAAAAATCCTAAAAATCAGCAAGCGCGGAAAGATATTTTGCTCAATGATTTTGATCTTAGAGAGAATCTGACCTGCTTGAGCCTGGGTTGTAGGGATAGTCGCGTCTTGACGGGTAGTCTCAAGATCTTTTTCCTGGTTTTCGGGTAAAGTTCTCCCCGCTATCGAGATCGCCCCCTAGGGTGCTAAACATCGGCACGAGAACAATTTTGGCTGTTGCAATCGTTCTCGTGCTGCATACGCCTCTTGCATTAGCCCCAGCGAGCTGTGGTTTGAGATAAGTCATCTGCCTCAGACGCTCGCCCGCTTTGCGCGGAGCATGACTTTGCTATCACTAGCTGCCGCGATAGGTGCTGTAAGACCAGGGTGAGCACAGCAGCGGCACATGGTAGTGCGCTGAGATATTGGCAATGCCGAAGCGGATGGGAATAACCGCCAAAAAGGGAGGATCGGGCAGCTCAGAGCCTTTAGATTTGAAGTAGGCATCTACTGCGAACCGCAGTTCGTAGATGCCTACTTTTAAGTCTGTATCTGCCAGCAGGGGAGCATCGGTGCGACCGTCTGCGTTGGTAGCAGTGGTTTTGACCAAAGTACCTGTCTGCGACTGATCTATCTGCCACAGCTCAATAGTTAGCCCAGCCGCCGGGCAACCGTGAGCGGTGTCTAAAACATGCGTTGTCAGTTTCCCGGCCATTGCAACAATCCTTACTTCCTCTTAAGTGCGTTCTCTGGAAAAAGCGGAGCGATAAAGTTCGAAGCAGCGCCGCTGCACTACTTTAAGGGGCCTTCTAAGATCAAACTCGAAATCGCCCCAATAATGGTGTCTCCCTCCTCTTTTGCCAAGTTGTCGTACCACTCTTGAGTGCGATCAAGGTCTTTGCCGTGAATCATGTCAGCACGTTTGCGGGCTTTGAGAACAACATCGGCAGTGCGATCTTGTCTTAGGCTCTCATATCGCTTCAGCGCGTCCGCCACGCCCAGATTGGTGGTCACCAGCGAATTCGCTAGCACCCAGGCATCTTCAAACGCCTGACAGCCGCCCTGCCCCAGATCTGGCGTGGCGCTATGGCCAGCGTCACCAATCAACGCCACCCGGCCTTTGACAAAGGCTTTCAGCGGGTCGATGTCGTGGATCTTGACGCGATTGGTCGCTGCTGGGTCTAGCTCGGCAATCAGCTGCTGTACAGGTTCGGCCCAGCCCTCAAAGTGTTCAGCGAGTTCGGCCCGGATGTCGGCTGGCGGCTCAGTATCATAGTCAAGCGGCTTATCAAAGAAGAAATAGAAGCGATCGCCTCCCACTGGCATCATGGACGCTCGCTGACTGTCGCCGACATAAATCACCCAGCTTTCTTTATCGGCCAGCTTTTCGTCGGCCTGCACCAGGCCATTCCAATTTACATAGCCCGCATATCGCCGCTGTGTCTTATGCCCCAATACGTGCTCGCGAACGACCGAATGAGTACCATCAGCGCCGACAACAACGTCGCCTGAGACCCGCCTGCCATCTTCAAAAATTGCGGTGGCTTCATTCTCAGTTTGTTCTACGGCGACACACTTAGAACTCAGGCGCACATTTTCTTTGCCAAACGCTGTCAGCAGCATCTGCTGCAAATCGGTGCGCGAAACCGGATAGGGATGTTGTCCGACGGCCTCTACTAGCGGTGCTAGGCTAAAATCTGTCAGCGTTTTTCCAGCTTTGCTGAGGTAGGTCATGCGGTTCATCGGTCCGCCAATCTGGGCCATTTCCTTTCCCAGTCCTAGCCGGTTCATCACTTTGACGCCATTGGACCAGAGAGAAATGCCTGCGCCTGCCGGTTTGAGCTCTTGCACCCGGTCGTACACTTCGACCTCGTAGCCCGCCTGACGCATTGCGATCGCCGTCGCCAGTCCGCCCATGCCTGCGCCAACAACTATTACCTTTAACCTGTCCATTTCCTACCCCGCAATTGTTCGCCTTAATCGTTTGCCTTAAAACTTGGCTAAGCCCTCTCTATAATTACCTATTTTTCACTATAAAGATATTCATTAAAAGATACTGATTTTTTCATCTGGTTATTTTGTTCATTTTGAACATTATCCGGGCTTTCGATATTGATATGTTGGGCAATAATCTTTGGCTAAATCCGATATTTTTCCTGAGCCAATATTTTTCCTGAGCCAATTGAGTTGATTAAGCCGTTTCCCGTTTTTACAAATTAGGTAAAACAGTCAATGACACGCAAGGACGAACTGATAGACGAGCCGAGGATAGACGTTTCCATGCAGTCAGGAGAACCTCTAATAGAAGAAGCAACAGCTACCTCTCTTCCCAAATCCGACCTGATATATGGGTTAAAGGCCGTTCCGCCTTTAAGAGAGACAATCTTCGCAGCGCTTCAGCACGTAATGGCCTGCTTCGTCGGTATTGTCACCCCTTCTCTAATCATTGGCGGTGCCTTGCAGCTCCCCCCTGAGACCGTCGCCTACTTAATCAGTATGTCTTTGTTTGTCTCGGGCGTTGCTACCTTTATTCAGGTCAAGCAGATCGGGCCAGTGGGCTCGGGGCTGCTGAGCGTTCAGGGAACCAGCTTTGCTTTTATCGGGCCGGTGATCGCCACAGGACTAGGCATAACCGGTGCTGGCGGGTCGCCGGAGCAGGCTCTAGGCACTATCTTCGGTATGTGCTTTCTGGGATCTTTCATTGAGATGTTTCTCAGTCGGTTTTTGCAGTTTGCCTCCAAGGTGATTACGCCTCTGGTTACGGGGACGGTGGTTTCACTTATTGGTTTGACGCTAATCAACACAGGCATTACCGCTATTGGCGGCGGGCCTTTAGCGAGAGAAAACGGCACGTTTGGTAGTCCGCAAAATCTGGGGCTGGCCTTTTTGGTGCTAATTATGATTGTGGTGCTCAACAGCTCTAGAAATATCTTTTTGCGGATGGCTTCGATTGCGATCGCTCTAGTCACTGGCTACATCGTCGCGCTCTTTATGGGCATGGTGAATCTGAGCAGTCTCAGCAATGCATCTTTATTTTCCGTGCCGATCCCCTTCAGATTTGGCTTTGGCTTTAATGCTATTGCCTTTATTCCTTTCGCTTTTCTGTTTTTAATTACCACTATCGAATCCATCGGCGATCTCACGGCGACCTCTGCCGTCTCCGGTGAACCGATTGAGGGCGAGATCTATATGAGCCGCATTAAAGGGGGCGTTTTGGGAGATGGGGTAAATTCCCTAATCGCAGCCTGCTTTAACACGTTTCCCAACACAACTTTTAGCCAGAACAACGGTGTCATTCAGCTGACGGGCGTGGGCAGCCGCTATGTGGGCTTATTTATTGCTGGCTTCTTTGTCCTGGCTGGGCTGTTTCCTTTTATTGGCGGCGTCATCCAGGCGGTGCCTCAGCCCGTACTAGGAGGCGCGACGCTGATTATGTTTGGCAGTGTAGCGACAGCGGGTATTCGCATTCTCTCGACGATTACCTTCACCAAGCGCTCTGCTATCATTCTCGCGACTTCTTTGGGCTTGGGCGTCGGGGTCACCTACGCGCCGGATATCTTAGAGCAAATGCCAACACTGGTGAGGAGCATATTTTCCTCCGGTATCTCTACTGGCGGTATCACCGCGCTGGTGCTCAATATCCTTCTGCCCGGTCGCACAGAGGTTGAATAGCTCAGCAATAGTTCAGCGACTCTCTCAGGAAATTTTACAAGACAGCGCTCTGGCAGGAAGATATCCCTCCAAAAAATAGCTGAGAGGCTTCTATAGCCTTTGTCGAGTTGCTTAGGACGCTTTTGTCGGCTGAAACCGCTGGAGAGCAGCGGGCAACTCGACTAGCAGATGTCCTAATGCATCAGGACCTCTGCTGTAGCGTGAGTTTGTTCCTTTATGCCGTCGCCGCTAGCTGTCGCAAAGCAAAGAGAAAATAGTTATCATTAGCTGGTCAACCTCTACAGGTTTAGCAAGATAAGCTTGAAAACCTGCGGCGATCGCCTGCTGCTCATAGTCTGGGCCAGCGTAGGCGGTGAGAGCGATCGCCTTGAGCGCTCTCCCTTGCTGAGTCGGTTGCTGGCGGACTCGCCGAATCAGTTCATAGCCATTCAATTCGGGGATCCCGATATCGCAAATTAGCAGGTCCGGCACCGATTGATTCAGCTGCTGGAGGCACTCTAGCGCCGAAGCCGCTTGGGTCACCGCCGCCTGGTTTTCTGCCAAAATTTCAGCGATGACCGTGCGCGAATCGGGTTCATCGTCCACAATCAGAACCTTGATCTGCGCCAAATTGCCTACTAAACAGCCCTCAAAAGTACTTTTTTCACCAGGGGCATGATGCCTCATCAGCGGCAACTGCACCGTGAACGTGGCCCCCAGATTTTCGCCTAAGCTTTCGACGCTAGCTGTTCCCCCATGTAGCTCGCTCAGCTGGCGGACAATTGCTAGCCCTAGGCCCAATCCGCCAAACTGCCGAGTGAGCGTGCTGTCCTCCTGCCGGAAGCGCTCATATACGTAGGGTAAAAACTTGGGCTGAATGCCAATCCCCGTATCGCTGACTCGCAGACAGGCCTGGTTGCCAAGCGCGATCAATCGGATAGTGATCCGCCCCTGGGGTGGTGTAAATTTGACCGCGTTAGAGAGCAAATTCCAGACGATTTGCTGAAGGCGCGTTGGGTCACCTTGCACTACTAACCCGTCCTCCAGCTGCGTTTCAATCTGTAGCGATTTGGACTGAGCGGCTAGCCTGACGGTTTCTAGAGCCTGGGTGACGGTAACTTTCAAATCCACCGGCTTAACGGCAAGGTCGAGTTTGCCCCGCAGCATCCGCGCGATATCTAGAAGGTCGTCAATCAGCTGCGTCTGTAGTTTGGCATTGCGCTCAATAGTCTCTGCTGCCACCTCTATTTTCTCTTCGCTCAGCACCCCTCGTTTAAGCAAAGTGGCCCAGCCTAAAATCGGATTGAGTGGTGTTCTCAGCTCGTGAGAGAGCACTGCCAAAAATTCATCTTTGACCTGATTGGCCTGTTCTGCCTCTTGCCGGGCCGCCTGCTCTTCGTAGAGTGCTCTAGAAAGTGCGGCTTCAGCCTGTCGCAGATCGCTAAAATCGCGAATATTGACCAGCACTTCATCGACGCCTAGCGGCACAATTCTCACTTCTCGCCAGCGGGTGTGTCCGTCTATTTCTAGCTGAAACTCATAGCGCTGCATCTCTCCTGTCTCAAGCGCTTTTGCAGTTGCGACCATGCGCCGGTCAGCGACTGCTGGCGAGAGAACATCGCGAATGTTTTCTCCAACCATATTTGCTGAAGCCTGGGTCAGCGGGAAGTTACCGGCTTTCACATCGAGATAGGTACCGTCTATGCGCATCCGAATAATCAGATCGGGCAGCGCAAAGAGAATAGCTTGGTTTAAAGCTTCGCTGTGGTGCAGCGCACTGGCTGTCTGCATACGTTCTGTAATATCTACGCCAGAAGACACTAAATATTCAACCCCACCCGCCTCGTTAAAGACCGGGGTCAAGCTGAAATCAATGGTGATGAGCTGGTTCTCAGCTACTCGAACTTGCGCGTCGTAGCGGACTGTTTTGCCCTGTAGCGCCTGCTGTATGGCGGCGCGCAGCTGCACCTGCACCTGAGGCGCATGAGCCCACCAGTAGGTCTCTTCAAAAGGCAGGCCCAGCACCTCTTCAGCTTTGAGGCCAGCAGTGTCCAGGGCTAACTGATTTACTTCAGATAAAATGCCGTCAGGTGTGACCACACCGACATAGCTGTTCAGGCTGTTGATCACCTGGCGAAGCTTTTGTTCGCTGCGGCTCAGGGCAATATGGGCCTGTTTGCGCTCGGTAATGTCTCGGGCGATGCCAGCGACGCCAAGCGGCTGTCCGTCTGTATCTCGCCAGACAAACTTGGTGGTGAGGAGCGATCGCACCTGCCCAGATTGAACAACATCTTCTTCATAGGTGACCGACTGACCCGAGCGCAAAACCCGCTGATCATCCGCCTGAATCTGCTGAGCGATCTGTGGCGAAAAAATCGTCTGGTCGTCTTTCCCCATCATCGCCTCAACGGTGGTATGCAGCCAGCTCGCAGCCGCCTCGTTAGCGAGAATATATTTTCCCTGAAGGTCTTTGACAAATACGATGTCGGGCATACTCTCCGTCACCGCTCTGAGAATTAACTCAGCCTGAGAAGGTACAGAACCAGAGGTCGAGTTTGTCATGCGTGTTCTGAGCCGCTGTACTTTACGGTCTTAAAACAGGATATGCGGCTCAATGCGAGGCATCCGAAAATCAGGATACGCAGCTCAATGTGGGACATCCGAAGAGATAAGCTTTGCACAGCAGCCAGAAAGATTTTACTGACCATGCTGAGCGAGATCATCTTTGCAACCCTCTATCTAAAGAGCTATTTTTTTTGGCTTGTTTTCACTCGTATGGCAGGTTATGACAAAAAGCTCAAGACGGTAAACCAAGACGTCAGAGAAGAGCGAGGGCGAGCTGACTCTTCTCCATCGCCGATAGTGGTAAACACAGGCGGAAGTGTTTAGCTCTTGTGATCTTAGAGTGATCCTGGACTACTAGTCGGAAGAGTCCAGGTCCGACTTTGCCCGCTCAAACGCTGTCTGTAGCTCTTTCCAGGCCGCTTCTACACCTGTCTGCATCTCTTGCCAAGCGTTTCCTGCTGTTGTCTGAAGCTCTTCAAACTTTGATTTGGCAGCAGCCTGCTTTGATTTCAGTACTCCTAGCTGCTCCTGATATTTTACCTTTGCATCTGCTTTGGCTAAATCGGCTTTCACCGTCAGCTCGTCGATCTGCGTACTGAGCTGATCAAGCTGAGCCTTGGCTTTAGCCACATACACATCCTTTGTGTCTGATTTGTCTGACATGGGCCTGTTCTCCGGTGAGTTTTCTCTATAAACTTACCAGAGGGCTATGAGAATTCCCACTTTCCAGCGGCCTGCTTTGCCAGCAGCGATACGGTGGATGCACTGCTGCGGCCTAAAGATTAGCTATGAAAAGGTGCTCCAAACTCTAGAAAAATTGGTAGGCAAGGGCAACTACGACTATTTTCTAGAAGCTATGCCCGGTATGCAGCTGAACAACTCGCACAGCTGCTGCGCTGTCGCCGGAGCCAGCAAGACGCCGTTGCGGTAGTGGCCGGTTGCTAAAATGACGTTGTCGATATCGCCCAGCGGCTCGATTACGGGTGCGGGTTGACCGACAGGACGAGGGCGCAGGCCGCTCCAGGTTTTGAGGATTTCAGCTTGAGCGATCGCCCCGCAGTACCGCTCTCCTCCGCGTCGCACAGCTGCCAGTCGCTCAGCCTCGGGCTTCAGCGCTCCCTTTTCTGGTGGAAATTCTACCGTTGCGCCTAGCCAGTAACGCCCTTCCCCTAGCGGCACCAGATGGATGTCGTCTCCATTGATCACCGGCTGAAAGTCCCTCTTTCCCAAAGCTTCTGGCAGCTGAATTTCCATTGCCTGCCCCAGTACCGGCATCAGCTCTAGCTGCTTACTCACCCCTAGCCGGGCTTTAGTCAGCGCCGCTGATCCCAGACCGGCTGAGAGCACTACCCAATCCGCTTCAAGGTAGCTCTGAGTCGTTTGGACGCCCCGGCAGCGCTGCCCTTCTATATCGAGCTGGGTAACCTCGGTGTTCCAGTGAAAGGCGACGCCTCGGGCCTGAGCCGCAGCAACGAGCGCCTCGGTCAGTGCTGCCGGATTCACCTGCCCATCAGCAGGCGAATAGATTGCCGCATTTACAGGGGCCGCATCGGTATCTGACCGACTGACAATGTCAAGATGTGGGCAATGGGCTTGCAGTGTTTCAGGACTCCAAATCTCTAGCGGCCAGCCCTGAGCGTGACGCTTCTCTTTCAGTGCTTCCCAACGTGGCAGCTTACTCTCATCAAAACACAGGCTGACGATGCCTTGAGTATTGAATGGAACAGCATATCCCTGCTGCGCCAGCTCTGCAATCAGCGACTGATAGCGGCGAATACTGGCCTCACGCAGTTGCCAGGTGCGGCCTTTTACCTTGTGGCTAATTACGCCCATGAGCACGCCTAGCGCCGCCCCGGTAGCGCCTTGAGCAGGTAAATGCCTGTCGATTACGACAATGTTTGCCGAGACCTGAGCGCTCAGCTCATAGGCTGCCAAGGCCCCCACCACACCGCAGCCAACTACAACAACTTTAGGGTTTGTCACCATATCAAGAAAAAAACAGAGAATGAACAGCCATTCTCTGTTAATAATTAAGAACTACGTTGTGTTGTTTTCCCTAATCTCTTAATTTCTTTTGAATAAGGAAAAGGAAACTGTTTTTGGGCCGCTATGGTTAGCTGGCTTCGTTCATGCTGTCTGGCGTCAGCTCTTCAGCCTCTGCTTGGAACTCGCCCGAGCCGCCATCTAGCATGACGGGCGCACGCACCATGTCTTCTGGCTCAGCCCGCTCTTCTTCTGGGTCAGGAATGGCCGTTGTCATTTCATAAACGCTGGGTACATCCGCCTTTTCTGCCTGCCGGCGAGCCCCTTCAGGCAATAGCGTGAAAAACGCATCGAAGTCGTCTACAAACTCGCGATACTGTGCGATCGCCCCTTCGTAGTTACGCTCTTGGGAAGCCTCATCAAGATTTTGCAAATGGCCCAAAATATCTTCAGAGAGGAACTTGGCTTTCTCTTGGTCCTCGGGCAAGAGCTGATTGGCCAGGCGCGTCAGCTCAGAGCGTAGTTGGCCTAGCGGCCCGTGGGTGAAGTTGTCTACATTGATCCAGTTGTCTTTCTCAATGTAGCCGGCCAGCTCAGGCAGCCGCTCGCGGGTTGCTTCGATGCGGTTGACGTAGTTTTGGAGCTGAGTAATTTTTTCGGGCGTATAAGTGGGGGCTTCAGCTGTCGGGCTACCGCCACAGCTGACCAAGAGGGTGGCGATCGCTGCCAGCAAAACCCCAACTACGGCTCGATATCGTCTCATGGAAACCTCGTATTCGATCTAGGATTGCGCCCACTAGTGTAAATCAGAGTGTCTTTAGATCAAACGGCCCGCAGGCCCAGAGTCCGCCACAGAGCATCCGCCATTCGACAGACGTCGCGCATTTGAGGGCCGTCGTGCACTCGCAAGATGTCTGCACCATGGGCGATAGCGCAGTCACAGGTCGCCGCTGTTCCCCAGGCTCGCTCTTTGGCCTCTGGCTGATTGATAATTTTGCCGATAAAGCTTTTGCGCGACGTGCCGACCAAAATTGGACAGTTCAGAATTTGCAGCTTCTCTAGTTCTTGCAAAATGGTGATGTTTTGCATCGCTGTCTTCGCAAAGCCGATGCCCGGATCGACCGCGATCTTATTCGGATCTACGCCAGCTGCTACTGCCCGATCTGCCTGTCCTGCCAAAAAACTGACGATCTCGCCCATCAGATCTTCGTAGTCCGTCATCTGCTGCATCGTTTCGGGCGTACCGCGCAAATGCATTAACATCAGCGGCGCGTCAAACTCAGCAACGACCTTAAAAATATCGGGTTCAAACGTGCCACCAGAAATATCGTTGATGATGTCAGCGCCCGCTTCTAGCGCTAGCCGGGCGACTTCGGCGCGAGTGGTATCTATTGATATGGGAATATCCTTGATCCTGGTGTGACTGGAAGTGCGGATAGATTGGATGAGGGGTAGCAAGCGATCGCCCTCTTCCTTTGCAGAGATTTGCCCTGCCCCAGGCCGCGTAGACTGCCCACCGATATCGAGTATGTTCATCTCCGCTTCGACCAGCGCCTTTGCCTGAGCCAGCGCTGTCTCTACCGTGTCAAACTGCCCCCCATCGCTAAAGCTATCGGGTGTCACATTCAGCACACCCATGAGGTAAGTGCGGCTACCCCAGTCAAAGCGATGATCTCGAATTTGCCAGGGCGCAGCGGCTGGGCCGGTGGTCTGGGCCTCTGTAATAAAGAGCCGGGCCAGGCGATCATAGGTGCCGGGGCCGAGGTATTCGGGGTGCGATCGCCCCCGCCCGTACACCCACACTGGCCTGCCGTCTTCTAAGATACGAATATCTTTGAACCAGCTCTTGAGCGATGGTCGCAGCGCATTTGCCTTGTCCAGCGCCTCCGTCCACCGTTCAAACTCCTCCTCAAACCCAGGCGTCACTACTCTAAAGGTCATGGATCCCGCTCGCGTTGCCAACAGTGAAAACTTTATTTATACACCGCCAGCAGCGGCTAAAGTCGCTAAGCGCATATTGGTAAAGCCCAATTTAGGCTATCCGGTGGGGCCACCGGTCACTGTGAGTATGGCCGTATTAGGCAAAGTGGTCCACGGCCTCCGGGCGGTGAATTCTGCTGCCGAAATACTGATCGTAGAAGGCGTTTGCTCGAAAGTGCCTCTGGCCGATATTGCGGGGCGCAACGGCTTGCCCGCCCTGATGACAGAGGGCATTCGCCTGCTGGATGCCGATGAGTTAGCGTGCGTCGAATATCCGAACCTGTTGCCGGAGCCAGTGCGCTTCAAAACCATGTGGGCTCCCAAGCTGCTGCAAGAAGTAGACTGCCGCATTTCTGTCGGCGCGTTCAAAAAGACTCATCTCAAGGGCAAGCCGCTGATTTCTGCCTCCCTAAAAAATCTCTACGGGCTGTTTCCTCGCGCTAAGTACAAGGCCCGCAGCCCAAACTCTCGCGGTCAGCTTCACCGCCCCTCTGTATCGCTGGTGTTGCAGGATATTTATTTCACCGTCGGGCATTTGTTCGATGGGGGCGTAGTAGACGCGACAAGTAAGTTTGTGAGTGCAGATTGGAAGCCAGATAAGGGCAAAAGTGTAGCGATAGGAAAGGTGATTTTTGGAGAAGATTTGCTGAAGGTAGATCGAGCAGCTTGTGAGATTGGCGGAGAAGCCGAGGCAGATTATTTAGCGCTCATTGAGCAGCTTAAAAGGTCCGCGCAAAAATAAAATACTCAATGCACAGAGCGATCACCGAGCCCTAATGCGTTTACAAAAAGAGTTTGTAGGCTGGGTTTTGGCTTTCGTTCCAGTAGCGATAGCCCAATGTTTTGAGAAAGGCTTCCCACTGCTCCATTTCACTAGGGGGCACCTGCATCCCGACGACAATGCGACCATAGTCTGCGCCATGGTTACGGTAATGAAACAGGCTGATATTCCAGTTAGGACTCATAGTCGATACAAAGTTAATCAGCGCGCCGGGTCGCTCTGGAAATTCAAAGCGATAGAGCAGTTCGTTGTTGGCTAAAGCCGATTTGCCGCCTACCATGTGCCGCAGGTGCATTTTGGCTAGCTCGTTATCGGTCAGGTCGAGCGTCTCGAAGCCACTGTTTTTAAAATTTTCGGCGATCGCATAGGCATCGGCTCTGCCTTTAACTTTGACCCCGACAAAAATATGGGCTTTGTTCTCATCAGCGATGCGATAGTTGAATTCGCTGATGCTGCGATCGCCCAAAGTATCGCAAAACTGGCCCAAGCTCCCAGGCCGCTCTGGAATGGTCACTGCAAAAACAGCTTCTCGGCGCTCTCCGAGTTCGGCCCGCTCAGCGACAAAGCGCAGCCGGTCAAAGTTCATATTGGCGCCGCAGGCGATCGCCACCAAGCTCTCCCCCTGCACACCCTCGCGCTCTACATAGGCTTTGACGCCGGCGATCGCCAGCGCCCCAGCAGGTTCCAAAATCGACCGCGTATCTTCAAACACATCTTTAATGGCGGCGCAGGTATCGTCGGTTGTCACCAGAACAATCTCGTCAACAAACTGCTGACACAGGCGAAAGGTCTCCTGGCCAACCTGCCGCACAGCGACACCGTCGGCAAACAGGCCCACCTGATCGAGACGGACGCGATCGCCCTTTCGCAAAGACTGACTCATTGCATCCGAATCTACCGGCTCTACGCCGATCACCTTAATCTCAGGCCGCAGCCGCTTGATATAGGCCGCCACGCCCGAAATTAGCCCGCCGCCGCCAATCGCGACAAAAATGGCATGAATCGGCTTTTGGTATTGCCGCAAAATTTCCATGCCAATCGTGCCTTGCCCCGCAATCACATCCGGGTCATCAAACGGGTGAATAAACGTTAGCCCTTTGTCGGCTTCTAGCTGACGGGCATAGGCACAGGCGTCATCGTAGCCATCCCCATACAAAATCACACTGCCGCCGAGCGATCGCACCGCATCCACTTTGACCTGAGGTGTCGTCACTGGCATTACAATCATCGCCGTGGTGCCCAATTTTTTTGCAGCGAGCGCCACGCCCTGGGCATGGTTGCCCGCCGAGGCCGCAATCACGCCAGCCTGGAGCAGCGCTGGCGGCAGATGAACCATCTTGTTATAGGCCCCGCGCAGCTTAAACGAAAACACCGACTGCGCATCTTCTCGCTTCAGCAATACTTCGTTGCCTAGCCGCTCCGACAGCCGTGGTGCCCGGTCCAAAGGGGTTTCTTGAGCCACATCATAAACACGGGCCTTGAGAATGCGTTCTAGGTAATCAGAGTGAGCCACAGACTGCTAGGGGTAGAAAATCGTATTCTACTGTACGCGCTAATCGCTAGCATAAGTAATGCTGTTACCCCAGGGCTGATGTACCACGATGAATTCAATAGTTCGAGACTTTCACTCAGCGGATATCAGTGCCCTTACCGAGCTATATAACCAATACATCATAGAAACGACTATTACCTTCGACTTGCAGCCCTACACAGTAGAGCAGCGGCAGGCAGCCTGGATGAGTCACTACTCGACGACTGGACGCTACCGGTTGCTCGTGGCCGAGAGCAACGGGCAGGTGATGGGCTATGCCACCAGCAGTAAGTTTCGCACCAAGGCCGCCTACGACACCTCTGTAGAAACCAGCGTTTACCTCCGTCCCGAGGCTCAGGGAAAAGGTATCGGCAGCCAGCTTTACAGCGCTCTGTTTAAAACGCTGGCCGCTGAAGATGTTCATCGAGCCTATGCGGGAATTACGCTGCCGAATGAGCCTTCTATTGCCATCCACCGGAAGTTTGGATTTGAGCAGGTGGGATTGTTCCGAGAAGTGGGGCGAAAGTTTGGGCGGTATTGGGATGTGGCTTGGTGGGAGAGGATGGTGGGAGAGGCAGGGCAAAAAAATCGCCCTCAGGAGTTCGGTTGAATCCTCAAGGGCGATGGTGTTTAGAGCGCAGACGCACTCCGCAGGAGATTTTTATGACGCTAGAACCGGCAATCGGGAGACCCGTTTAGAAAGTGCGGCCAACACCGACAGTGAAGCCGACGCCATCGTTGTCGCCGAAGGGGGTGTAGTTGACAGCGGCGTTAGCGACATAGCGGCTAGCGAAACGGTAGTCACTACCAGCTACGACGGAGAAGTCGATGTTGCTGTCGTTGCCAATGTCACCAGAGACGCCAGCCCCGAGGAAGGGGTTGAAAGCAGCTCTGCCATCACCGATGGTGTTGAAGTCGTAGGTGATAGGCACGAGGTAGGAGACATCGTCGCTGTCGTTGAAGTCAAAGTCAGTTGCAATTTCAGGGCGGATGGAGACGTTGTCAGCAACAGAGACTTTACCGTTGATAACGAAGCCATTGTCGCCGCCGCCGATGCCGACGTAGTTGTAGTTAGGGGCTTCTTGAGCTTGAGCACCGAAGGGCACTGCGAGAAGGGCAGCAGCAGCAACAGCGAAAGTAGCAGAAAGATGAGAGAGTTTCATGGAACAGTCCTCAAAAGGGGGTTGTGAATATTAAAAAGAGATCAGAAGGTGGGCGGCTAATCCGTTAGAGTATTGGCCTTAACCGCCCTGGCAGATGCTGGAGGTCCGTTTAGAAAGTGCGGCCAACACCGACAGTGAAGCCGACGCCATCGTTGTCGCCGAAGGGGGTGTAGTTGACAGCGGCGTTAGCGACATAGCGGCTAGCGAAACGGTAGTCACTACCAGCTACGACGGAGAAGTCGATGTTGCTGTCGTTGCCAATGTCACCAGAGACGCCAGCCCCGAGGAAGGGGTTGAAAGCAGCTCTGCCATCACCGATGGTGTTGAAGTCGTAGGTGATAGGCACGAGGTAGGAGACATCGTCGCTGTCGTTGAAGTCAAAGTCAGTTGCAATTTCAGGGCGGATGGAGACGTTGTCAGCAACAGAGACTTTACCGTTGATAACGAAGCCATTGTCGCCGCCGCCGATGCCGACGTAGTTGTAGTTAGGGGCTTCTTGAGCTTGAGCACCGAAGGGCACTGCGAGAAGGGCAGCAGCAGCAACAGCGAAAGTAGCAGAAAGATGAGAGAGTTTCATGGAAGTATCCTTAAAAGGTGTAGAGACAACAGAGAACATTGAAGGAGTGAACTTAGAACTTCTGAGGCCTCCGCTCTTTTTAGTGGGCTTTTTAAGGAGCAACACTAAAAATGCAAGGTAGAGAAGGTTGCGAAAGAAAGTGTTGTTTGGGTCAGAAACCTTTGTTTCGTTTCGCATGTTTAAGTTGTATCGCCTGGGACCACACACTGCGCTAATAGCATGGACACTTTGTCCGAGTGGACTAGCTGATATGTCCTTGTATCCACGCAAACTCGTTGTTTTTAAGTGTGCCAGTTGCGCGCAATGGTCGGCGTTGTACTCCTGCTGGTTGCCTGCTATTTGATAGGGGAGCGGTGTCCTGAGAGAATGAGAACAGACAGCGTAGGGAAGCCGCAGGCTATGGATGGTTTGGTTAAAAGTGAGGATGGCTGCTGGCGCTGCTGGTGGCCTGGAGACAAGGAGGACTATCTGACCTATCACGATTATGAGTGGGGCGTACCGGTAGCCGATGACCAAAAACTATTCGAGAAAATCTGCTTAGAGGGCTTTCAGTCTGGGCTGAGCTGGCTGACGATATTGCGCAAGCGAGAAAACTTTCGGATGGCCTTTGCCGAATTCGACTTTGAGCAGGTCGCGCAGTACGGCTCGGCGGATGTGGAGCGTCTGCTGCAAGACAAAGGCATTGTGCGTCATCGCCGCAAAATAGAGTCGGTGATCAACAATGCCAGGCGAGCCACTGGCCTAGCTGAAGAATTTGGATCATTGGCGGCTTACTTCTGGCAGTACGAACCCGATGACTCGGCTCGACCGCAGCGATGCGACTACGAAACGCTGATGAGCTTGAGCAAAACGCCTGAATCAACCGCGATGAGCAAGGATCTCAAAAAGCGCGGCTGGTCTTTTGTCGGGCCAACGACGGCCTATGCCTTTATGCAGGCTATGGGCCTGGTGAATGACCATGTGGAGGGGTGTGAGTGGCGATCGCGCACCGATCACCTCCGTCAGCAGTTCCAACGCCCAATTGTCACTTGATACGTCAACCGACCTAAACTCATGATCAGAGCAGTCTTATTTGACCTGGATGGCACACTTTTAGATAGAGCCAAGTCGCTTGTCCAATTTGCTAGACAGCAGCACCAACGCCACGCGGCGCTGCAAACCCTGACCCAAGCGGAATATGTGCGTTCCCTTGTAGCGCTAGATAGCAACGGTCACGTTTGGAAAGACGCGGTATACCAACAGCTAATCGCCCGCTACGGCATTAGCGGCATAACTTGGGAAACCCTGCTTCAGGACTACGTTGAGAATTTTTCGACTGCCTGTATAGGTTTTCCCGGTCTGCACGAAACGCTAGCTTGCTTAAAATCACAAGTCTACTCACTCGGGCTGATTACTAACGGGAAGTCGCCCTTCCAGGAGCACAACGTTCAGTCTTTAGGTATTCAGCCTTTTTTTGCGGTTACTTTAGTATCTGAAGCTGTAGGGCTTCGCAAGCCTGACGCCGCTATTTTCCAAAAGGCACTGAGCATTTTAGACTTGCAGGCTAGTGACGCCGTCTTTGTTGGCGATAGCCCAGAATCTGACATTGCTGGGGCTCAAAACGCAGGTATGAAAGCGATTTGGAAATATAGTGCCCGGCAGATTTGCGATCGCGCCGATGCGACTTGTACAGATTTGAGGGCGCTGCCCGAGATGATCCGCAGGCTATAGCGGTGCACCTGACTCGCAGCGTCTTTCAGCCCTGGCAATTGAGGTGTGCAAGTGTGCCACAGACAGTCGCTCAGAGCACAAATTTCAGCTGCCCCCTTAACCGCAGCGGCATGATCAGGGAGAATGGAACTATTAACTTTTTCAAAGCAGTAGCCTAGACATCGCTCTATAGCGCTGATGTTTTATAGCTTTGAGACATAGACGTATTAGGACATCGCTCCATGACAGCAACCCAAGTCAAGCCTACATCTGCTTTTCCGATTGATTTGAGCGCTTACCAGCGCATTACCCTCGACCCTTCTACCAATAAGCTGACCGATGATCAGCGGGAAGCGCTTAAGGCCAATATTCAGCTTTGCCGCGAGGCGATTGTATTTTTCACGGCGACGGGCGGGGCGCGGGGCGTGGGCGGTCACACGGGTGGCCCTTACGATACCGTGCCTGAAGTAATGATCATGGACGCGCTGTTCCGAGGCAATCCTGACAAGTTCGTACCCACTTTCTTCGATGAAGCTGGTCACCGGGTAGGCACTCAGTACCTGATGGCGACGCTGAATGGCGATTTGCCCGCTGAAGAACTGATGAAGTATCGCGGTGCCGATTCTAAGCTGCCCGGTCATCCGGAGCTGGGTCTGACGCCCGGTGTGAAGTTCAGTTCGGGTCGCTTGGGGCATATGTGGCCGTTTGTGAATGGTGTGGCGATCGCCAACCCCGGCAAAACCACCTTCCTCCTCGGCTCCGACGGCGCACAGCAGGAAGGCGACGACGCCGAAGCCGCCCGCTTAGCAGTGGCTCAAGGCATCAACATCAAGCTGATCATCGACGACAACGATGTCACCATCGCCGGTCACCCGTCTGAGTATCTCAAGGGCTACAGCGTTCAGAGCACGCTAGAAGGCCACGGACTGAAGGTACTGGTCAACGACGGCGAAGACCTCGACGCCCTGTACGCCAACATCTGCGAAGCCATCAGCACCGACGGCCCCATCGCCGTGATTTGCAAGCGCCCCATGACTGTGGGCATCGACGGACTGGAAGGGACGACCCACGGCCACGATGTCATCCCCACCGACTTGGCCATCCAATATCTAGAGAAGCACGGCCAGCAGTCTGCCGCTGACTACCTCAAGAACATCGAAAAGCCCAAGCACAGCTACGAGTTCAAAGGCTCTAGCAGCGAAGTTGGCTCCAACCGCAACGTCTTCGGTCAGGCTATGGTCGAAGTGCTGGGTAAGATGAGCGACGCCGAGCGCAAAGAAAAAGTTCTGGTGGTCGATTGCGACCTCGAAGGCTCCTGCGGCCTCAACCACATTCACAAGGCTTACCCGGAGATCTTTGTCAGCGGCGGCATTATGGAGCGGGGCAACCTCTCTGCGGCAGCGGGCTTTGGCATGGTCGAAGGCAAGCAGGGCGTGTTTGCCACCTTTAGCGCCTTTTTAGAAATGTGCATTTCTGAAATCACTATGGCAAGGCTGAACAAAGCCAACCTGCTCTGCCACTTCTCGCACTCCGGCATCGACGACATGGCCGACAACACCTGTCACTTCGGCATTAACAACATGTTTGCCGACAACGGGCTAGATGACGGCTACGAGACCCGGCTGTACTTCCCTGCCGACGCACACCAGATGAAAGCCTGCGTGAACAAGGTATTCAACGACCCTGGCCTGCGCTTCATCTTCTCGACTCGGGCTAAAGTGCCCATGCTGAACGACGCCGATGGCAAAGCGCTCTACAGCGATGGCTATACTTTTGTCCCTGGAAAAGATGAGGTAGTGCGCGAAGGCACCGACGGCTACATCGTCAGCTTTGGCGACGGCCTGTACCGGGCGCTGGACGCTGTCGAGCGGCTAAAGGACGAAGGGCTCAGCATTGGTTTGATCAACAAATCTACGCTGAACGTTGCCGATGAGCAGATGCTAGAGAAAGTGGGCAGCTCGCCGCTGGTAATGGTAGTTGAGTCGTTCAACGAAAAAACCGGCCTTGGCGCTCGCTATGGTACCTGGCTGCTAGAGCGAGGCTATACGCCGAAGTTTGCCCACGCGGGCACGCACGAAGAAGGCGGCGGCGGTCTTTGGGAGCAGTTCTACCATCAGGGACTCGACCCTGAGAGCATCATGCAAAAAGTGAAAAAGCTAGCGGGTAAGTAGGCGCTGCTTCTAACCTGCTTAAATAGCTGAACGCGAGCCCTCTTAGTCACAGCACTGAGAGGGCTTAGCTAATGGGTTTAAAGCTAGCTGAAAATGTAGGGATGGCTACGGGTGTATGATTTGAATGTGACTTTTGCCTGGAGCAACCGCATAATGGCCGCAGAGTACGTTAAAGACGAAGCCGAACTAGATGCCCTACTCAAAGACGAATCGGTGCTGGTAGTGGACTGTACAGCGAGCTGGTGCGGGCCTTGTAAGCTGGTATCGCCGCTGATGGACCAGCTAGCAGAAGAGTACGAGGGCAAAGCTAAGGTCTCAAAGCTCGACCTCGATTCTAATAAGGCGGTGGCCAAGCGATTTGGCATTAAGAGTATTCCAGCGGTGATGCTATTCAAAGATGGCGAATTGGTAGACACCATGATTGGGGTGAAGCCCTATTCCACTTTTAGTGAAGCGCTAGCGAGCCATTTGTGAGGCAGCTATTGCAATGAATAAGCCCGATCCAAATTTGATTAAGCTGCCGCCCGCGACGGTGTTTGCCATTGTGGTGGCGGCGCTGCTGATTCCGCTGCTGCTGACGGGGTTTATCTCTCAGTAGCGATAGAACTTTGGACCCGTTGGTTCAGCAGCCAGGACGATTGAAGTCGTCCTGGCTGCTGAATTTGTGGTCAGGGCTCCTGACTTACATTTATACGCCTGACATCCCCGCCATATGAGACAGTGCTTTTTTGACTAGCTCAGGCCCTGCCTTTTCAGGTGAGCCCACATCGAACGGTGGCGCTGGGTCGTATTCCATCAGGAGCTGAGCGATCTTGGCAGTTTCCTCGCCGTAGAGGGCTTCAGCCACGACCAGACCAAAGTCAATCCCTGCGGTCACACCGCCGCCGGTCATCCGGTTTCTATCAACGACGACGCGCTCTGTGCCTACCTCAACGCCTGAGCTGGCGAGCTGTTCTCTGGCCGTCCAATGGGTAGCCGCGCGGTACCCTTCGAGCAGTCCTGCTCTGGCGAGAAACTCAGATCCCCCGCACACAGAGGTGACATATTTGGCAGTGCTGCCCTGTTGCCGTAGAAACTGAAGCACTTCGTTGTCGTCTACTACTGCGCCCTGATGGCGTCCGCCGCCGATGCAGACAATGTCTAACGGCGGACAATCTTGAAAGGTCGTATCGGGCAGAATTTTCATGCCGTCATCGGTTGTAATCGGCTCTGTTGTTTTCCAAAGGCGGTGGAGCTGAATGCCTGGAAGCGAGCTGAAGACCGTTTGCGGGCCAATCATGTCTAATGCGGTCATGCCTGGATAAAAGATGAGACCAATGCGGTAGCCTTGCTGATCGTTCATGTATCAAACCTGTTTGTTACGCTCTAAATGAATCTATCCTTATGCTAGGAGCGGCCCTCTGCTGCGCATAGACCTCGATAGAGTACTCCTTGGGAACACCGATAATTACCGACGAACACCGATGACTTCCTTGCAGCTTGTGTTTGAAGCGATTCAAAGGGTCGAAGACGAAGGGGAGATGCGATCACAGCTCTCACCCAAAATCGGAGCCTACTTCACGGCTAAACGCTCTGCAATCTTTTTCTTCGACCAGCTAAAAGCAGACAGTAGGTTTCGATTTATTCTAGATGGTGCCCTGTCAACTGAGCGCAATCCGGTAGCTCGCTACATCGCCGAGCGCCATACGCCTGTGCATGAAGGCATGGTGACGACGCCTAAGGCTTGGAAACTGATTTGTCCGCGTGCGGATCACTGGCATGTGGTGGCAGGCCCAATCATTGAGCGCGGCCAGATAGTGGGTTCAGTCGGCTGCACTCGTGAAAAAGCAATGCCTGCGTTTGAGGCTCAAGACGTGGCTGATTTGAGCGCTATTTGCTTACACCTGTCGGTGCATACGACGGCTCTACGGGCAACGACAGCCGCTCAGCAGCAGACTTTCATCTGCGATAAGCTAACGCCGCGTGAATTAGAAATAGCCAATCTGGTTGCCTTGGGCCGAACCAATGCAGAAATCGGGACTGAGCTTTGGATTACAGAGAATTCTGTAAAGCAGGCGCTGAAGCGAATGTTTCGCAAGCTCAAAGTTGCCTCGCGCACAGAGATGACTGCGCAGTTGTTTGCCAGTCGGCAGCGGTTGTGAGAAAAAGGACTGTGTTTGTCGGGCGATCGCTACGCCAATAAGCAACGCCTCCCTCGATCACAAACGCACCACCCTCACTGATCGCCCCGACAGCGACACCCTCATGGGAAAGCTGCAACTATCACACTCGAAATATTCGCCTCAATACTGAGCTGGTAGAGAAACCTGAAGATCTGCTTGAGCACGTGATCGTTCACGAGCTAGCGCATCTGATGGAGACCAATCGTGGCGATCGCTTTATCGCTATTCTCGATACTCATTGTCCAACATGGCGCGAAGCACGTATTGAGCTTAACTACCCTTTCAAGTTGTTTAGTCTTTGGGTCCACTTCACAGGTCATCGCCGAGTACCGTTATCAGGAGGTCTCGGTACTGACTGCCATGTTGCTCAATCCAGCGTTTGGCAGCAGCGTTTTCGCAGTTTTGCTTATTGTGTCCACCTTTGCGGCACTACAAATTCTGGCACGAGGGCATTGTCTCTCAGTTACGTCACGTCCCTCATTTTTCACGATGCCGCTCCAGCCAGCCCCGCATTTTGCCAGGATTCAGTAGACCGTAAGAGTCTACTTTTTCTTTGAATTCGAGCTGGTTTTCATCAATGGTTTTGCGTCCGCCATCTTCCAGGATATAGGTATGAGGGTTGGCGATAAATGCGCCGTTTTCTTCGTGATAGCGGATAATTTCATTCAGGCGTTCGGCAGTGGAGTAGCGCAATAGCTGGAGCGCGGCGGGCAAAATTGTTCCCTGCACGCGGATGTACTCCAGGTGCATAATCACCTCGTCACCGAAGTGTTCGTACATGTGTTGCAATAGCTGCAAGTCGGGGTCGTAAGGAAAGATGGTTTGTAAATATGTCCAGCGCTCATCCACATTACGAGCATGAAGCGTCGTATGGTTCCAGGTAAATTCACCAATCGCCGCGCCTTTACTCGCCGCCTGCGCGTCTTTTTGGTAGGTAAGGGTGCCCCCGCATTCTTTGATTAGTTCGCTCAGCGCCAATAGGTCAGATTCGGAGACGATCAGCAGTGCCGCAGCTTTTCCTTCAGGCAGGGCGTCTTTCAGCGCGGTGAAGTAGCTGGGGATGGGCCAGGCGTGAATGCTGATCAGCTTTTTGACAATGCCGTCAGCGTCGCCCAGAGCTTGGCCAAAGTGAGCGGCACTCATGAAGTCGTCGAAAACGACGATCACTTCTGCCCAGGGGTAGGCTGGCCCCAGCGGAATTTCTAGCTCGGTGATAATGCCGTTGGTGCCGTAAGCGTGACTGACCTGCTGCACATCGTCGCCGCGTAATTCGATCACGCGCGGGGTGTCTTCCAGAGTGACAACGCGGACGGATTGGAGGTTGCCGCGATCGCGCAGCTGCCCATACATTACCGAGCCAATCCCGCCACTGCCTCCCCCAATAAATCCACCAATCGTCGCTGTCCGGTAGGTCGAGGGAAACATCCGAATCTCCCAGCCCTGCGGACGAGCTACCCGATCAATCGCCGCTAGCTTAGCCCCCGCTTCTACGCAAGCCCGGCCCGGCTTTACCCACTTCACCGCATTCATCGCGCTCAGGTCTAAAATCACCCCGCCCGTCAACGGAATCGCCTGCCCGTAGTTGCCCGTTCCAGCGCCGCGCACCGTCAGCGGTACTTTACTGTCGACACAAACTTTGGCTACCTCTAGAACTTCGGCTTCGGTTTTGGGCCGCACGACCAGATTGCCGACCTTATCTTTGAGCTGCTCCGCTAAAATCGGGCTGAAGTGATAATAGTCTTTAGAAAGCTTAGCGACCTGACTGAGATCTCGTATGGTCTCTATAGTGCCAAAGCGATTAGCAAACGCCTGCCAGTCCATAGCTTGAGCCTCAAACTGCGATCCTGAATGGGCTGTCGTCTGCGCTGAAGCGTGAGCAGAAGGTTTCATAGGGATTTTTTTAGCTGGCCTAGCAATGACACCGACCCCATAGTAAACCGCCTGCGATCACGGTACGGTTACTCACAAACGGTCTGACCACTCAAATAAAAAAGGGAGATTGACAATGAATCAGCGTGGAGGCTTTTTTGCAAAGCTGTTTGACTTTTCTTTCTCGACGTTTGTTGCGCCTCAAGTGGTCGGTGTTCTCTACATTTTGGGGCTAATCGGCGGTGCCCTATTTGCGCTAATTGCAATCGTGAGCGGATTTCAATTTAGCCCTGTCGAAGGCGTCGTTACTATAGTCGCATCGCTTGTAGGGCTCTTGATTTACTCAATATTGTTGAGAGTCTCTTTAGAGAGCTTTGTTGCCATTATTCGCACTGCGGAAAACACCCGAGTACTGGCAGAGAATGTGCTGAATAATCTGGCTGATTCTTCTCGGCCAGAATAACTGAGGTGTTTTTACGGTGGGAGAAGCCCTGGCATATTGACAATCATTGGTAGGTAGGCGCATCGCTATACCATCTTTTGAGTCAACCTATCGCCGCTGTAAAGATTATGTTGTCTGCTAGTATCTCTACATTTCCGCTTTGGCAGTACTTGCGTCAGCCTATCGGGCGGCCTGAGCATCAGCTGATTGTCAATCCTCTGAAGTTTTGGCACCGACAGAAGGTGCACTACATAGAGCGCTGCTGGGTGATGTCTTACACGCCCGAAGAGCGGGCATATTAGGCCCACAACCTGTGTGCCTTTGCAAGTCTTGGGGGCGGGCTACTCGGGCAGCGCTTGACTGAGTTCTTTTTTGGTCTCGCCCCAATCGGCGATCGCTCCCCCCAACCAAAGCCAGTTGCTACCCAGCGAATTGGCCCTGAAATCAGCTGGAGCCTCATTCATCACTTTGAGATAAGCCGCTGTTGCCCGCTCTATCAGCAGGTTGCGCTGCACCGGATCGGCTTCAATTTTAGAGATAGAGAGGGCGGCCATCGCCAGGCCAGCGTAGGCGTTCAGCGCGTACTCGCTAGCCGGTTGATCTGAAAAGTAAATGTTCGATGCGTCAGGCTGACGCTCAGCGAGATCGATAGCTCGCTGCCAGCTTTCTAGCGCCAGCTCTTCGCTGCCAATGGCGTATTGGGCAAACCCTAACGCCATGGCAATTTCCATCCAGTCAGGCTCTTGCTCTATCGCTGTCAGCCAGGAGCGCATCGCATCAGCAGCCGCAAAATCGCTGCTGCCCTGCTTGACAAGACCCCACTGCGCCCGCCCTTTAAAGAAAGAGACAATGACGTCTGTCTGCTGATCGCGCTCAGCGGTATTCAGGGCTGTGACCGCAGCGGCAAACTCTCCTTGGTCTATCAGCGCTTTGGTAGAGAGAGTGACCGCATCCAAATCTTCTTTGCTGAGGGCTACCTCAATTTGGGCGGGCAGCGCTAGCTCGCCGACAGACTCTGGCAGGGAGTCTGTCGGCGAGCGATCGCGCTGCAACCAACCGGCTGTAGCAGTGCTCAGCAAAGCAACCAGGGCAACGGCAGAAATGCCCGCCGCCACTAAAAGCTTGGGATTAAGAAACTTAGGACTGACGGTATGGCGGCGGGCTCGGCGCTCCCCTACCCGCTCAGGAACATCATCTTTAGCAGAAGCTTGAGCTTGAGCAGGCGCGATCACTGGCCTGACTAGCGGAGGCGCAGATGTAGCAGCAGTCTGCTCTCCATAAAACCCACTAGGCGTTTCAATAGCGGCTGGCACGCGCAGTTCTTCTTCTATCTCAGCAGTAGAGAGCGGCGTTGAAAGCTTTTTGACCAGGGCATCAGCCGTCTCGGCATTAGCGCTATGGCCCCGAGCTGGATAGCTCACTGTTTCTCTGTTTTCTGAGCTGGCATCTGGGCTGCCCTCTAAATTTCCATCCAAACTGCCCTCCAAACTGCCCTCTAAACTGCCCTCTAAACTGCCCTCTAAACTGGCAGATTCTGAGTCAGCAGGCAGATTGCTGTGGGCAGCTGGTACATCTATATCGGCTAGATCTGGCTCAAAAAACATGTCGTCGAAGTCATTAGCCGGATCTAGCGGCTGAGTACTTTCGCTGCGGCTTGCCGCTTTCACCAGATAGCCATCAAAGGAAGGCTGCATGTAGAGCGTTGGCAGCGCCCAGTAAAACTGATGAGACCCGTAGACCGAAATCAGCCCCTGGCGAGTGCGATTTAGGCTGAGGTCGATAGACTGCCCCTTACGGAGATTGCGGTAGAGCAGCTGGGTAAAGGTAATCGCTACGTGGTCGGGAATGCGCTCAGTCATAGCAATTACGCCCGGCACGCCCCGGTTTACCAGCGCCTGGGCCAGGTTGCGCTCCTGCCAGCCCGGCTCTGTGCTAGAGCTATAGCCGCCCCGACAAGAATTAAAGACCGCTAGCTTAATCCCATTGTTGACTAGTAGCCCGGCGAGGTCTTCACCGCTGAGCCGCTCGGTCAGGCCCGTTTGACGACTTACTAAATAGAGATCGCCGCCCGCGTTGCCCAGGTTGCTGTGGCCCGCGTAGTGCAGTACCTGATAGTTGCCCCGATCTAGCTCTTGGGTGAGTTCAGCTCGTCCGGGTTGCTCAAGGATAGTCAGCTGCACGTCTAGCAGCGTATCGCCAGTGTCTGCATTTTTAGCGAGCAGATCGGGATGTAGCTCAGACTGTAGATGGTAAACCTCTTGCTTCAGCTCCAGACGCTCTTGGTCATCTGGCGCAGCAATCACCATTAAAATACGTAGGCCCTGGCCCGGCTCACCCGCTTTTGCCAGCGGCACCGAGTGACCCTGCCGCCGATCTAAAATGTAGCGAGAGAAAATGACATCGGTCCCACTCGCCAGAGGTCGCGTTCCTGCGTGCAGCACTTCCCAGGGCAGCTGTTGCAGGCGGCTATCTTTCATGCCAATTCTGAGCCGCAGAAACTCCTGACGGTTTTGAGCCACCCCTTGAGCAGTTACCCAACTGTCGTGCAGCTGGCCTTTGAAAAGTTCGTCGTGTAGGGTCTGCCCCAGATGCACCAGGGTGGCAGCTTCGGTCTCTGCCAGGTCGCCTTGGCCGCTGGGTTGATCTGTCCGGGTCGCCCGATTGGATAGGGTGTGGCGCGACTGCCCCTGAAGCAGTCCCAGCAGCGGATCGTGCATGAGGGCTTTGGTTTGCTCTAGCCAATCACCTACAGACCAGCGCACTTTTTCTTCAGCGAGCTGTACGCCCTTGGCTACATTTTCTGTACGCACCAAGTAGCGATCGCCGCCTACAGCAGTGATGGATATTTCAAATTCCTGAATCACGGCAGCTTTTATCCCCTGGTAGATCGGTCGGGATAGCCTCGTCTGGAAGAGGCCTGATATGAGCGATCGCCTCAGCGCGGGCGCACTTCCACCTCACTCCTTTCAACACTCTAACAAAGCCCTGTAACAGTGGTTTTGAGGAGCCTTTGATACCTTAGGCCCGGCTCCAGGCATAAGAGTGCCCGGAAGAGTGCTCAAGAGTTATCCCTCACTCCATAGTAAAGAGACCGCTCGGCTTTCAGCTAAGCGACTGGGACAGTTACAGCCGCGCCCACTCGCCCACATTGGCAATAGCCAGTTGCACATGACGTGAGTCAGTCCAAATACTGAAGCAAAGATTAAGCCTTTACGACTCAAGGCATATTTACCTGGCAACGTGAGCTACTGGCTCATGATCTGATTTAAGCTATGTGAACAATTAAAGACTTTCGTATCTCTACTCGTTACAGACTTTTCTCGTTTCTTCAAACACCTTCTTTTAAGAGCCTTTATTCGGATGACTTCTTTACAGATTGAAGCCACCCAGCCCTCTTCTGGGACAGCGATCGCCCCTATCTTCTCCGCTGGTTCGCAGCTAACCAATCAGCCGTCAGTCGATCAGCAGACCACAGCCGGACTGCCAAAGCCTGACATTCGCCAGAGCCTGAAAGCCTCTACGCTAGATGGCACTTTCTCCTCTGCCTTTGAAAACATTGTCAGAGGGGTGCTAATTAGCAACTTTTTACTGGGATTAGGCGCAGGCGCTTTTGAAGTGGGCTTGCTTGCCTCTATTCCAATGCTGGCCCATTTGTTGCAGCCGCTGGGAGCCTATTTCTCAGAGAAGGCGACTAGCCGCCACCTCTATTGTCTGCGGATTTATGGCATTTCGCGGCTGCTGTGGCTGCTGCCAGCTGCGGGCATTTTTTGCTTTAGCCGGGGCGCCCTTGATGCCCACGGGCTGACGCTGCTAACGATGGGCGTTCTTGCCGTCAGTAATATTCTCGATTCGATTGGCTGTGCGGCTTGGATGAGTTGGATGGCGGTGCTGGTGCCTGCCAAACTGCGAGGCCGCTATTTTAGCCTGCGCCGCTCGCTCTCTAGCCTGACGGCGCTGCTGACGATTCCGGTGGGGGGCTGGTTGGTCTCCAGCTGGATGGGCGGCGAGGTTGAGGGCTATGGCATTGTCTTGCTTGTGGCGGTGGTGATGGGGTTAGCGAGTCTGGGCTTTCAGTTTCAGATGAGCGATGTCAACCCGCAGCTGGCAAAGGCGGCGGTCAGTCAGACGTTGGCTGATCGGCCAGTTCACCCTGATCACGAACTTTCTACTCAGGTTCACCCGTCGCCTCTGGGCTTTTGGAGCGATCGCAATTTTCTCACCCTGCTCTTATTCCTTGGCCTCTGGACCTTTGGCGTCAACTTAAGTGCGCCTTTTTTTAATTTCTACCTGCTCGATACGCTGCGGCTAGATGTGAAGTGGGTAACGCTCTACAGCAGCCTGAGCTACGGCGCGTTTTTCCTGATGATCATGCTGTGGGGTCGGCTGGCAGATCGCATTGGCAACCGTCCGGTTTTGATTATCAACTGTCTATTGGTAGCAGCCATCCCGCTGCTGTGGCTCTATACCGACAGCGGAGCGGTCTCTTTACTGCTAGGACTGCCGTTGCTACACATATTGCAGGGCGGTACCTTTGCTGCTTTGGACCTCTGCTTAGGTAATATTCAGCTAGAGCTAGCGCCAGTGACGCGGCAGTCGGTTTGTTTTGCGATCGCAGCAGCGATTATGGGCGTGACAGGCGCACTGGGCGCAACGGTCGGCAGTTTTTTGGCTGAACTGCCAGCCTTTGGACTGCTGGGGGTATTTGCGCTTTCGGCGTTAGTTCGGCTGGCCAGTATCGCGCCGTTAGTTTTTGTTACAGAAGCCCGCGCTCAGCCTATTCGTCAGCTCATCAACCTACGTGGGTATCGGGCTCCGCAGCAATGGCGGCTCTCTAGAGTCAAAGCCTGACGCTAGAATCGAAGTATGGTTGCTACTCCTGCTCATATCACGAATGCTAATCTGGCTGAAGATAGAACGCTTCAGCTTCAGCAGATAGCAGACAGTCTGCGTCCGGGGCAGCGGGCTTTGGCCCATTGGCGGTCTGGTCCGCTGGCGGTTTCGGCGGTGCCGGGTTCTGGTAAGTCTACGGGGATGGCAGCTGGAGCGGCGATCGCCATTGCTCACCATCAGCTGCACGCCCGCAAGCAGCTCGTTTTAGTCACCTTTACCCGCTCGGCTGCGGCCAATCTCAAAGCTAAAGTTCGTCAGCATTTGCGATCGCTCTCTCTACCGCTCAACAGCTTTGTCGTCCACACGCTGCACGGCCTAGCGCTCAACATTGCTACGCGCCATCCCGAAGTCTCCGGCATCAACCTTTCCCCGCTAGATTCAGAAGGCACAACGCTGGTTTCGCCGACTCAGAACCACCGGCTAATTCGCATGGCCGTAGAGCGGTGGATAGCAGAAAATCCGATAGATTATCAGCGCCTGATTGAAGGGCAAACGTTTGATGGGGAAGAAGCAGAGCGGCTGCGGCGACAGTCGGTACTGCGGACAGAAGTTTTGCCTGCCCTGGCAGATACCGTCATTCACGAGGCCAAAAGCTCGGGTCTCCTGCCAGATGCGCTGAGCGAGATTGCCCAGACGATGACGGTAGGCGTGCCGGAAGGTGCAGCGGACTATGTGGTGGTAGCGATCGCCGCTGGCCTCTACGCTCACTATCAGACCCTGCTGTCAGATCAGGGGCTAATCGACTACGACGATATGATCCTGGCGGCGCTCAAAACCTTGAAAGAGCCGACTCTTCGCCAGCTGTGGCAGAGCCGAGTATTTGCCATCTTTGAAGACGAAGCGCAGGACTCTTCGCCTTTGCAGACTCAGCTATTGGAAGTGCTCGCCGCCGATCCTGACGACCCGCAGCAGCCGCTCAATCTGGTGCGCGTTGGCGACCCTAACCAGGCAATTAACTCCACGTTTACCCCGGCTGACCCGGTATTTTTTAATCAGTTTTGCGATCGCGCTCAGGAAATCGGACGGTTAGCTAGTATCGAGCAGGCGGGGAGAAGTTGCGATCGCATCATGACAGCAGCTAACTTTACGCTGCACTGGGTCAATCAAAACGGGGCCGTTCAAGCCTTTCGCAGCCAGGACATTTTGCCGGTTGGTGCTGATGACCCGCAGCCCGACGCCAATCCAGCGCCGATAGGTAAAGGTGTGGAGCTCGTCCGTCCTAAGAGTACTGTTGAAACCGTCAAACAGCTTGCTCAGAGAGTTATAGATGCTTTTGAAGTGGATCGAAATCTCAGTGCGGCGGTGCTGGTAAGAGAGACCCGGCAGGGTAAATTTATTCGAGAACTTTTAGAAAACTCCGAGCAGCTCGGGTTTGATTTTGAGGCGGCTGGGATTGAGATTTATGATGTGGGCGCGCGCGATCGCAAAACCCATATTCCCAGAGAAATCCTCGACCTGCTGCAATTCATCGAGCGCCCGCACTCCTCAGACAATATCAAAGCCGCCCTGCGCGTCCTCGCCAGTCGCCAGCTCATTCCCACTCAAGATCTCAATCCCCTCGCGGCACACCCCGAGCAGTTTCTCTATCCCGGCCCGCTCGACACCCCACCCCAAACTGAGGCAGCCCAGCAAGCTCGTCGCTACTGCGCGGCCTTGCTCAGAGCCAGGTTAGAGCTGCCTGCCTATCACCTCATTCCCTTTTTGGGGCTCACCCTGCGCTACGACCAAAGCGAACTGGCCACTGCCGATAAGCTCGCTGCCCGCATTGCCCAGCAAACCCTGGAAGACAGCACCCTGACCGCTATGCTGGTCGCCCTGCAAGAATTGCTCAGCGGCGAACGCTTTAGAGCCGTCGAAGCTGAAGACACCGAATCTCAATACACGCGCCCCGGTCAGCTGACCATCATGACCATGCACAAAGCCAAAGGGCTCGATTGGGACGCGGTATTTTTACCCTTTTTGCATCGGCGGAACCTTCCTGGCGAAGCCTGGGTACCCCCTCAAATGCAGTTTCTTGGTGACTTTGCCCTGGATGAAGTCGCCCGCGCTCAGCTCCGGGCCCACACTCACGCCACCTATGCCCGTGACTACAAGCCCGCTCCCATTCCTGATATCGAAACCGCCTGGCAGCAGGCCAGTACCCTCAAAAAAGCTGAAGAATATCGCCTGCTCTACGTCGCCATGACCCGCGCCAAAAAACTGCTGTGGATGTCTGCTGCCCGCCAAGCCCCCTTCACTTGGAGCAATCCCAGCAATTTGCAAGATGCTGAAGCGAGTCCTGTTTTTGTCGCGATCAATCGCTCAGAGTTGATAGGAGATACGTAGGAACGCTTTAACAGAAGCAGTGCTCAATCCGAATAGCCTCTCGCACCTGATCGAGCAGTTTCTGAGGACGAAGCTGACGGATTCATCGAGTAAACCTTGATGGCTGAACGTAAGTAGAGGCTACGCCGCACTAGATTAAGGCAGGCGGGATGATTATACTGAAGGATTCCACCTAATCTACCTGTATCAAGATATTATGCCGATGTAATTCCACCTCTTTTCCCTGGGAAAGAGCTTAGACTGAAAGATTTCTATGTGATTCCCCATATCGAGATCTTATGTGAAGACTTTCCGTCTAATTAACAGCTGTGTGGCTCGAAGTTATCTGTTGGTGCGTACTTGAAGGATATCATATATGGTCCAGATGAAATTCACATGCAAATAGAGTATGGCACTTAAAAATTTGTTAGAAAAAGTTATTTTTGAGTATCCAGAAGTTAGCGAAGATAGCTTTAAAGGACACTCATTTGCCAACTACTTTAGAAACACTATCCCAAAATCTATAGAGTCATTTTTAGTCCTCCCTGATGTATGCAGCGTTAAAGCTTCGGCGGGCAATGGTGCTTGGGCTAAAGTCCCTTGGATTGCAATATTTAATAAATTAGTTACTGAAACTGTAACTTCAGGATTTTACTGTGTTTACTTGTTCCGCGTAGACTGCTCTGGCGTCTATCTTTCCTTAAATCAGGGTATTGCAGATAAGCGCAATGAGTATGGGCTTGGCGTGTCTAGGGATATGGTAAGAAGGCAAGCGAGATTTTTTAGAGATACTCTTGGAGAAGCAATTAAAGACTTTTCTGATCCTCTAGATTTGAAGCTAGATTTTATTCTAAAAAAACTACTACTAGAAGATTAGGGCTAGCTTACGAGGCAGGCAATATTGCATCTAAGTTTTACCAAAGGAACGCGATACCTGATGATGCAGCACTAGCTGACGATCTCGAAAAACTTCTCAAAATTTATTTTACCCTTTTTGAAAAAGTTTCTTTAGAGAAGAATATTCAGATCTCTGGCGAAAAAGAGGATGAATGGTTTGAGGATTTAACAAAGTATAGAATACATAGAGTTACTGAAAGGAACCAAAGTTTATCTAAAAGAGTTAAGCAGTTACAAGGATATACTTGTAAAGCTTGCAATTTTGATTTTGAACAGCGCTACGGGAAGATAGGGAAGGAATTTATCGAGGCGCATCATACTGTTCCAATATCAAGCTTAAACAAGGTCAAAATTCAATTAGATCCAATGCAGGATTTTACGGTTCTTTGCTCCAACTGTCATCGCATGATCCATCGGATAAAGCCGACTCCCTCCTTGGAGGAGTTCAAAAAAGTATTGAAAATGTAAAGTGTCAAATACTAGCTATTAGGGTGGGCAAGTGCCCACCTTTTCTGTTCTCTATTCATTCCAGAGTAACCTTCTGATATCTTCAGCAGCCTGCCGTACTGCGAGCTCTCAGCTCTCTACTGTATCAAAAATTGTGCTAGCAGTTCTGGGGAAATCCGAAATCCAGCTTCATTCATCAAGTCGTTAACAACAGACTGTAGTGATTCAAGTTCACCGACCTGTTTAGCCCGAAGCAAAATTCCTAGAATTCCCGTTACGTTCAATCCTAAAGATTTGGCAACTTTTCTGCCCTCACGCTCATCCAAAAGCGTCCAATCTGCTTCGAGTTTAATCGCCAGGGCGATCGCCTCAGCTTCTCCTCGATCTAAAGTTTGCTTCAGCAGTTGGGCAAGAGGTTCGTTATTGATGGCTTGAGCTTTAATCCATCCAGATGAGATTGCTTCACGAATTTCTTGAGAGCCAGGTCGCTCTTCACCAACCTTCAATTCATCCAATACCGCATTGGGAATCAAAACCTCACCGAACTGCCGACGTAAGAGTACAAGCCGATCTACAATTGCCAAATTGAGAATTGGCGAAGTATTACTTACTACGGGCATAGCTTAAATCATCATTTAATTCTGCCAAACCGTAGTGTCGCACCACTCCACGAAGAGAAAGCAACTGACCAAATTCATATTTATCCATCTTGGCTAGTTCTCTTGCCTTACCAAAGGAGAGGATGTCTTGCGTATAAAGAGCAATGGCTAATTCTCTGCACAATTCCTGCTCAATTCGCTGCTCAGGTAGGCGAAGAGCTTGCACAATAGAGTCCGATATTGAGATTTGAAGTCCCATCTTCACTTAAGATCACAACAGTATTATTTGCCGCTATCATAGTACATTTACTAGCTTGACCTAGCTTGGTGCGGTCTAACAATTCAAACGCAGCAGGCGGTCGAAAGCCTCTGATGCTGTGTTCGAGCTTATCTGTCGCCGCTGATTTGAGCCTTTATGGCCGTTATGACTATGCACAAAAAGGCTGGTGTGGAACGCCGTATCTTTACCTTTTTTGCAGCGTTAGCTCGGGAGTCCTAGTCTCTAGGGCTAATTACCGCTTGCTTGTGCTTTCTGTAGGTGCTCTTACGATCACGTTTGCCGATTGGGTTCGGGATACCCCAGTACTTCGCAGCGGATGACATGTCCATAGTGAGCAGGGTGCGATCACCCAATGCTGATGCCTCAGTAGGGCAATGAGGGGCGATAGAGAGGGACTGGATGATTTGGTGAGCGATCGCAAAAGCCAGCGGCGGCGGCACCGAATTGCCGATTTGTCTGCCGCCGTGCCACTTGGTGTGGTTAAACCGAAACCAGTCGGGAAAGCCATGCAGACGCGCCATTTCTCGGACGGTGACGCAGCGGGCGTATTGGTAGTGAATGGGCCGAGGACTGGTGAAGGCTCCCCTGGCAGAATCGGTACCGGCTCGTAACGTGCGGGCGATCGCATCAGCCGGTAGCCGAAAAAAGTGAGAGACAGGTTCAAGGGTGCCGGGCTGAGTCTGAGCAAATCGCCCGCGAGAAACTGCGGTGTGTTGAGTGCGGCGACTGCTGGTTAAAAAGTCCTGATCCCACGTCCGCTGATAGCCATATCTCCAGCTCTCTCGGGTGTTGCATCGCATCAAAGCCGAGTAGCCTTCGGGTTCATTTAGATAGTTAGCCCGCACTTCGTCGCCAAACAATAGCTGCTCAAACCATTCCGCATCTGGCAAATCCGCTAGAGCTTCCGCGCAGGTAATAACGCCTTCCAATTTGCTTGGGTATACCGGCAGCGATCGTCCTTTTTTAGCCCCGATCAAAAACAGCCGCTCCCGATTCTGCGGCACGCCGTAGTCTTTCGCATTCAGCACTCGCTGCATAACGTCATAGCCCGAACTGCTCAGCTCTTCAATAATTTCCTGCAAAAACTGGCGGTGCTTTCCAATCGTCAGCCCCTTGACATTCTCAAATAAAAAATACGCAGGCTGAAGCTCTCGAACAATCCGAATAAACTCTCGAACCAGCGCATTTCTCGGATCGTCAAGCGCTCTTTGGCCCATCAGAGAAAAACCCTGGCAGGGAGCGCCGCCCACGACGACATCAACCGTAGTCCCTTCGGCTAAGCCAGCCGCTGCTCGAATATCCTTTCCACTGACGGCAGAAACCGATTTCGGGAGAACTGCGCACTGGGGAAAATTGAACTGGTGTACGCAAGCATGAACAGGATCAATTTCAACTGCCGCCACCACATCGAAGCCTGCCTGCTCGAACCCTAAGCTCAGCCCACCTGCGCCTGCGAAGAGGTCAACCGCTATTGGCCGCCTATAGTTCATAGTCTTAACAGCCTATCTTTTTAGTCGTCTTGAGCCTGGTTAAGGATTTCCTCAAAGCAGGCTTCACCTACCGTAGAAGCCGGGCAGTCTGGATCGCCAAATATGTATTCAGCAATTAGCCTGACTTCTTCGACTGGCTTGTTAAAGCTGATTCTTTTGAGCTGGGCCAAAGGCGGCGGCGAGGGCAGATTGGGAATATACCTTTGCTCAACGTCCAGTTTTCTGGCTGTAGGCGCAACTGCCTTCCAAATACTTTTGCCGCTAGTAGAAACTGGACCGCTAGTATCAATGGTCTTGACCTGATCGAACATGGCAGCGGGCGTTTCCGACTTGGCTCTCTTCGTCCGCTGCTTTTCCTCCTTGGGCATTTGCTTCCACTTGCTGGTGTAGGTGGTAAAAACCTTTAAGCCCTCTCTCATGCGCTCTTTGACGTGTAGATACAGTTCAGAAGAAGCATCTATGCCGCGTTTGGTCGTCGTGATGGGCAGCTTTCTCGCGTCTGTACTCTTAAAATGAACGATGCCCGAAATAGAAATGTACTGAGGGTGATATCTGGGCACGCCCGCTTCGCCCCAGCCGGTTAGCAGCGTCTTGTCATTGGCGACGACGACGCGGTCATTGCAAACAATGGTCCACCCGGCGGTATCTCTTTTTCGGCGCTTGCCAATCTCGGCGTTTTCGATTTCCTCATAGCTGGGCAGCGCTCGATGAAATCCGACTGCGATTTTGACCTCAACATCCGCTTCGTAAGCTTCGTAAAGATAAGGTGCTACGGCTTCTTTATCGGCATTCTTTAGCTTTGAGAGCCCCTCCCATTGCAGTACCAGAGGTCTGGGCTTTACCTGTTTGCCGTTAACGGTAATTTCAAAGCCCTTGCCGATGATGTAGCTGTACAGCGCTTCTATTTCGCTGGCTAGCGTATTTTGAAAAGATTGAGTTGAGAGCTGCTTGGCCGCTTCATCTCGCAGCGCCTGTACTTCTAGTGAAGTCCCATTTCTACCGAGCGGGCTGTCTATTATTTCTAGTGGCAGATCCCACGTTTCGTCGCTTAGCAGCCAGTCTGGTTGAATGATTACTTTGAAGGAGTCAGTTTCTGTCTGAGAAAAAACTTGAGCAGAGCGGCCCAGTTTGAAAATGGCTCTTTTCATACCAATGCCATAGGTGCCGATGGTTAAGACATCGTCATCGTCAGTAATTTCTTTGGGTCTGCCCATTCTGAAGGCATAGCGCTGGGCGACATCTAGCGGAATGCCGCCGCAGTTGTCTTCTATTTTGAAAGATGTTTCAGAAACTTCTATCTGGGCCCAAAAGCCGTCGTAGGGTGTTTCTGAGGGCGCTTGGCCTCTAATTGTGCGCTGAATGCCATCTATGCAGTTGTCGAGCAGATCAAGAATGGCGTCCTTTAAGTCAATATCTCGCGTCAGCATGTCCACGAAAAAATTCTTTGTCGGCGACGCATTGATCGAAGTCACGTTCTATCTACCGTTAAGTGTTATGCAATAGCTTTGCTGTAAACTTTATCGCAACGCTCTGTTTCTACGCCACTTTGAGGCCGATATCCGCTTTTCTCGTAGAGCTTGACGGCTTTGCGTAAGACGGTAGCCGTTTCTACCCACGCTTCTAAAAAGCCTTGGTTGGCAGCGGCTTGCTCTAGCTGGGCTAGCAAAAACCGGCCCAGCCCCTGACCGCGTGCTGCGGGCAACAGGTACATTTTGCGAATCTCGACGGCGTTTTGCCCGCGCTCAATAGGGTGATAGCCGCCAGTGCCGACGATGTGACCTGAGTGCTCTACGACCCAAAACGCCCCACCGGTTTCCAAGTAATATTTTTCAACTTCTACGGCGTCTTGATCGCTACAGCCGTCGCAGCTGACTTCCCAGCCCAGGCCGTATTCAGCGAGTACGGTTTTGACGACGTTGGCAGCAGGGGTGCGATCGCCCGCCTCCCAATCTCGAATCAAAAAATCTTTAAACTGCGTTTTCATCAGCGATGCACCTCAGCTATGAATTCGGGGCTCAGAATGCAGCGTGCTCAGCAGCTCGCTCTCGACTTCCGCCAGCTCTGTCAGCCTTTCAGTAACCTGCCGGGTGTCAAAATAAGTCGTTGCCAATATCCAATAGCTGCCGTAGTGCCGCGCTTCGGAAGCCATCAGTGACCGATAAAACTTGGCTAGCTGTGGGTCAAGGCAATGCTCCCCAAGTAGCCCAAGGCGCTCGTGACTCCGGGCTTCTATCAGCGCCGATACCAGCAATAAATCGAGCATACGCTCAGGTTCGTTGCGGCGTACGCATTTCTTTAAGCCTGCGCCATAGGGCGGGGGCGGCACGGGCTGTAGGGAAATACCGCGTTTGGTTAGCCACTGGTTAACCTGCTCGTAGTGGCTGAGTTCTTCTTGAGCGATCGCAATCAATTCTCGCACTAGCTTTTCGCTCGAAGGATAGCGCGACATCATCTGGATGGCGGTGCCTGCTGCCTTGCGCTCGCACTGCGCATGGTCGAGCAAAATGGTGTCAATGTGGGCGATCGCCTGCGCTACCCAAGCGGCAGAAGTCGGCACCTTCAAAAATTTAACGGTCGGCCTGATCGGGATTGCAGAAACCAATTGCCTAAAATCTACTGCGTGACGAGTAGGTATTGTACCGCTTAGCCTAGTTCGCCTGCTGACGCAGGTGCTGCACTAGCCCCTCAAGTCCCAAACGATAGCTGTCTGCCCCAAACCCACTGATCTGACCAACGGCAACAGGCGCAATAAAGGAGTGATGACGAAAGGCTTCGCGCTGGTGGATGTTGCTGAGGTGAACCTCTACCGTAGGAATAGCCACTGCGGCTAGCGCATCTCGAATGGCCACACTGGTATGCGTGTAGGCGCCAGGGTTAATTAAAATGCCCTGGTGGCGATCCAAAGCAGCTTGGATCGTGTCCACCAGGGCACCTTCATGATTTGATTGAAAAAAGGTCAGCTTAATATCCAGAGCTGTCGCCCTCTGAGCCAACGTCTCATTAATAGTCTGAAGCGTTTGAGCGCCGTATATCTGCGGCTCTCGCTTACCTAACATATTAAGGTTAGGCCCGTTTAGTATTAGAATGCTCAGCAAAAATCTAATAAAACCTATTGCAGACGCTCAAGCATAGACCGGGCTGGCAACCCAATCAGTCAGAGCCCATAGTCAATTCACGCCAGCTTATAGTGAGCCCATACCAGTTAACGGCGACCTTGATTGCGGTCATCCACTGGAATGGGAATTGGCTCATGTTCAGGCTGCGTTTGAGGGCCCAACAAAGCATCTATTACTTTGTCAATCCACTCTCTGAGCTTGTCAAGGGCGTTATCGATGTAGTCCATGAGCTAGATTGCTCCCTCTCATATTCTTTACAGAACCTACACTGGCGTTCCCTGTATCGGGCAATACAGCCAGGTAAACCATAATCGTGCGCTATCAAAACTTTATGAAAGCCACTTAATCATGTACTTATAATAACCAATCGCGGGGAATGGTCAAGGTAGCGTTTGGAAGAATCTCCATAATCTCCTTTATTTCTTTAGAAATAGATGTTGACGCTGGAAGTTAGCGTCAGCAGCAGGTCTATTGTCTTTGGGCCAATGCCAATAGCGATAGTCGTAGCCAATTGAGCGCTGTCAGCATACTTTGCTGGCGAATTGAGTCGCGGCTGCGATCTGCGCCAAATAGACACTGCTTACTGTGGGTGCCAGCTGCTGAAGATAGGCCAATGTAGACCAGACCAACCGGTTTTTCGGCGCTGCCGCCGCCTGGCCCCGCAATGCCGGTAACGCTCAAGCCCCAGTCTGTGCCCAAGCGAGTGCGCACGCCCGAAGCCATCGCCGTCGCCACTTCTGAGCTAACCGCCCCGCAGCTAGCAAGCGTATGAGCCTCGACGCCTAGCAAGCTTTGCTTGACCCGATTGTCATAGGAAATGACGCCGCCTAAAAAGTAGCTAGAGCTGCCTGGTACAGCCGTCATCATTTGCCCCAAGCCGCCGCCTGTGCAAGATTCGGCGACGCTTATGGTTTGCGATCGCTCCATCAGCAACCGGCCTACTACGCTCGCTAAGGTGTCATCATCTTGGCCGTAGCAGTCTAAGCCCCCTATCTGCCAAATTTTCTCAGCAACGGGTGAAATTAAGCGATTTGCAGCAGCTACTGACTCAGCTTTGGCCGAAATTCGTAGCTTGACCTCGCCCTCGCCCGCGTAGGGGGCAACAGTCGGATTCTCTAACGCTAAGAATGACCGCACTTTCTCCGCTAGCGTGGATTCACCAATGCCTCGGAACTTCAGCGTTTGGCTGTAGATAACGCCATCGGCCCAACCGCTGGTTTGCAAGTGAGGCACCGCCGTCGCCTGCCACATAGCTTTCATTTCCCGAGGAACGCCCGGAAAGGTCATAATCGTCAGCCCCGCTCTGGGCTCCCAGACCACACCTGGGGCTGTTCCCACAGAATTTGGCAAAATGGCTGCGCCCTGAGGGAGCTGGGCCTGCCGACGAGTGGTGACTGGGAGCGCCTGGCCCCGCTGGGCAAATTTTGCTTCTAAAGCGGCTACTGCTGCTGGGCGCTCTACCAGGGGGACATCAAAAAAGTCGGCCAGGGTAGCCATGGTCAGATCGTCTGGGGTGGGGCCTAGCCCACCAGTGAAAATGAGCAGCCGGGCGCGTTCGCAGGCGATCGCCACTGCCCGCTGAATTCGCAGCGGATTGTCGCCTACTACCGTCTGATAGTGATGAGAGATGCCCAGGCTAGCCAGCTGCTGGGCTAGATAGCGCGCGTTGCCATTGACGATATCGCCGAGCAGTAGCTCAGTGCCAATGCAGATAATTTCAGCGCTCTTGTTCATACTGGATTCATACTGGGTTCGTACTGGGGGCAGCACTATGGCAGCGGCGTGGGGGCAGTGGCATGGGCTGTGAAAGTGGCATTATATAGCAGATGAGAATCTTCGGCGATCGCTCAAATCTCCGTTGGCTGCTGCTTGGCGGGCTAATCTTTCGAGGCGCTATTGCCTACTTCTTGCCACCGGGGTTTGATGAGGCCTACTATTTTCTCTACACGCGCCATCTGGACTGGAGCTATTTTGACCATCCGCTAGCGGTCGCCTTTTCGACCGGCGCAGGCGTCTGGCTAACAGGGATTGTCTCACCGCTGACTATCCGCATCGGCGCACTGACGCTATTTACCGGTAGCCTGTGGCTGCTGTATGAAACAGGCCGGTGGCTGTTTGGGCCTAGAGCAGGGTGGCTGAGCTGCGCTGTCGCCTCGCTATCGCCACTGCTTTTCCTGACGCTGGGCACGCTCACAGCACCAGATAATGCGCTGATTTTTTGCTGGAGTCTGGCGCTGTATTTGTGTGCCCGCGAATTTTTCCCGCGCGGATGCCCTTACCAGCCGACTGCAAAGCTGACGCTGATTGCCTTTGTGATCGGGCTGGCCTGTCTGAGTAAGTATCACGGATTTTTGCTGGGGCTGAGCCTGGTGCTGTTTTGCGGGTGTAGCGATCGCCACCGCCGCGCGCTGCGCTCCAAATGGACGGGCCTTGGCGTCGCAGCGTTTGGCCTGTGCCTGCTGCCGACTTTGTATTGGAATAGCGGTCACGATTGGATTTCGTTTCGGTTTCAGCTGAGCGATCGCTTCACCGGGCAGGCTGCTGGCTACTCCCTCATTAATCTGTTGGGTGTATTCCTGGTAGAAGTGAGCTTTTTATTTCCACCGATAGGCTTGCCGCTCTGGTGGGTGAGCCTGAAAACGCTGTTGCGTCGGTTTCAAAGGAAACGACAGCTGGAGGTGAGGTTTGTTCTCTGGTGTAGCCTACCGGTAGCGGTCGGCTTTACTCTGCTGGGCGGATTGACGCCTATCTACCCGGCTTGGCCAGTGCCAGGTCTATGGGGGCTGACGCTGCTGTTGGGCCACCACGCCGCCCCGTGGCCAAAACCTCAAGTTCGACGCTGGCTCACAGGATCTAGTTTAGCCGTGGGCATTTTGCTGCTCTTTGCGCTGGTGCACATCGCTTTGGGCACACTGCAAAAGCCGAGCAAATACGCACTGTTTGGCGGTTTTATTGCGCCGCAGCAAGATCCTTCGACAGAGTTGATCGATACCCGACAGCTACGTCAGCAGTTCATTCAATCCGATGAATTTCAGGCGGTGATCGCCACCACAGACTTTATTGTCACTCCCGAATATTGGCTGAGCGGCTATGTGGTCATGGCTTTGCCCCCATCGGTACAGCTGAGCGTAACGAGCTTTACTCAAGACCCGCGCGGGCACGCTTTCTGGTTCAATTCTCAAGATTGGCTAGGGAAAGATGCGCTGTTTGTGACCCTTGCAGATTTGTCACCAACAGCAACTGTAGAAACGGCGAAGCCTTTCCAAGGAATTGAACCCTACTTTCAATCAGTCACTTCCGTGACTCAGCTCACGACTCAGCGCGGCGGTGCGATCGCAAAAACCTTCTATCTATACCGGGCTCACAGATTAATTCGTCCCTATGCGTATCCCTACTAAATCCTTACTAGGTGCGCTATCTGGCGTGACGTAGCGCCCGCCAGCCGGTGTAGCTCAGCAGCACGGTAGACGCAAAAGCAAAGGGGATACCGGCCCGCAAGCCAGAAAAAGCCATCGCCAGACTGCCCACCCACAGGGCCAGCGCATAGATAAATAGAACCGTGAAGCGATGAGAGAACCCCGCATTCAGCAGCCGGTGGTGCAAATGACGCTTATCGGCAACAAAAGGCGACAGTCCCCGGCGCAGCCGCAGCAGAATCACTGTGGACATATCTAAGATCGGCACTGCTAGCGTTAAAGAAGGCAGCAGCACCGCGACCGTCGTCACCCCTTTAACTAGGCCAATCACCCCAACTCCGGCCAGGGTAAAGCCGATAAAATAAGCCCCGCCATCACCCATAAAGATCTGCGCGGGGTTGAAGTTGTAGCGCAAAAAGGCCAGTGAGCCACCGGCTAGTGCCGCCGCGATTAGCGCCGCCGCTGGCTGACCCATATACAGACTGACGACAACCATCACCACCGCTGCAATACCCGATACCCCAGCGGCTAGCCCGTCTAACCCGTCGATCCAGTTGATGGCATTGGCCATACCCACCAGCCAAAATACGGTCACAATCAGGCTCAGCCAGTCAGGAAGCTGAGTAATGCCACTGCCTAGAAAGGGAATGGTCAAAAAATGAATATCTACGCCGACATACCAGGCTACCGAGGCTACAGAAGCCTGCATAATCAGCCGACTAACCGCCGACAGCCCGAACAAATCGTCAATCAGGCCAATCAAGAAAAAAGCCAAACCGCCCAGCGTCACTCCCCAAATTGAGTAGTCGGCGACCCGATCAAGCGGTTGACCAGCGGCGCTGATAAATCCACCAGAGGCCCACACCATCAACAGAGCGGCCAACACACCCAGGAAAATTGAAACGCCGCCCAGCCTGACCATCGGCTGGCTATGGACTTTTCTACCGCCAGGCAAATCCACTCTCCCGCTAGCCAGTCCAGCTTTTTTAACCAGTGGTGTCAGCAGCAGCACCACGATTGCTGACACGGCAAACGCGAGCAGATGATAGAACGGGAATGCCATCAGGACAAGCTGTGTAGGGTGGGCAATGCTATAGGACTACTCGGCGACAGTATACCCCTTTACCATTTACCTGAGGAAAGAGAATTATCAACAGTCCACCACATAGATCTCAGCCAAGATTTCAGCCAGATTGCCTACCTTCCACAGTAAGGTCTAACTCATGCTCGCGTTTGCCAGCGCTGGCTCGGCTATCTGTAAGTGAGGGTAGAGCGGGAAGCGATCGCATAGCGCACTCACCCGTCGCAGGCAGTTATTAGCCACTGAGCTATCGTCTGGACTGAGTAAGCAGTCAGCCAAGATATCGGCAATCTCTACAAACTCGGCTTCACCCATGCCGCGAGTCGTCATTGCGGGTGAACCCAGGCGCAAACCGCTGGTGACAAAAGGTGATTCGGGGTCGAAGGGCACGGTGTTTTTGTTGGCGGTAATATTGACCTGGCTGACAAGAGCATCGGCGCGTTTGCCGGTCATCCCGATAGAGCGTAAATCCATCAGCACCAGGTGGTTATCAGTGCCGTCGGAAACTACTTTGATGCCGCGCGATTGCAGCTGAGCGGCTAGCGCCTTGGCGTTCTTAATTATCTGCTGACAGTAGGCTGTGAAGCCAGGACTCAGCGCTTCGCCAAAGGCGACTGCTTTACCGGCGATTACATGCTCTAAAGGCCCGCCCTGGCTACCCGGAAATACAGCTTTATCAAACTTTTTGCCCAGCGCTTCGTCGTTGGTCAAGATCAGCCCGCCTCGCGGCCCTCGTAAGGTTTTGTGGGTGGTGGTAGTGACCACATGACAGTGGGGCAACGGGTCAGGATGGCAGCCAGTGGCAACTAGCCCGGCGATGTGAGCGATATCAGCCATTAGGTAGGCACCGACTTCATCGGCGATCGCTCTGAACCGCTCAAAGTGAATCGTCCGAGGATAGGCCGAATAGCCACAGATAATCAGCTTCGGCTGGTGCTCTAGAGCGACCTTGCGAATTTCGTCAAAATCAAGCTGCTCACTCTCGCGGCTGACGCCGTACTGCACCACGTTGAACCACTTGCCCGAGAAGTTAACCGGAGAGCCGTGAGTGAGGTGCCCGCCATGGGACAAATCCATACCTAAAATAGTGTCACCCGGCTTGAGCAGAGCCAAGAATACCGCAAAGTTAGCCTGAGCGCCTGAATGCGGCTGTACGTTGGCATGGGCAGCCCCAAAAAGCTGTTTGACCCGGTCTATAGCCAGCTGCTCAACCCGGTCGACAAATTCACAGCCGCCGTAGTAGCGTTTGCCGGGCAGTCCTTCGGCGTACTTATTGGTCAGCACAGAGCCCTGGGCTGCCATCACCGCTGGGGAGGTAAAGTTTTCGCTGGCAATCAGCTCCAGGTGGGTTTGCTGGCGGGTTAGCTCTTGGCCAATCATGTCAGCGATCGCCAGGTCATCTTGCTGTAAAAAGTCAACGTTAGCCTTTGTCATTTACCTACCTTCTCAGTATCGATCCACAGCCCTTACGGGGTCTCATGACAGGGGTTTCATGAAGGTTTATGATAGCCTGCCGCAAACCCGAACTGGCAGACAAATCTCTACAAATTCTATGCTCCTCATTCATACACCCAATGAGTGCTCTGTATAGATCGCCAGATCGCCGCTTGCGCTTCAGCTCGTAGCGCTGAGGCAGATAGAAAAGCCAAAGGTTTGTACCAAAATGTAACGCTTTGAAACATAATAATGAGGGAATCGCGCACTTTTTTCAGCGTTTGTATTCGTGCAGTCATGCTACTTGAAGCTACAGCCGCTCTTAAATTAAAGACAAAACTGCTGTGGATGAGGCAACTTACCGGACTTCGGTTAGCGAGTTGCTAGAGCAGGCCGACGATGCAGACCTGCTGATTTAAAGGCAGCTGCTGGTACTTGCTAAAACACCGCGTTTGAGGGCAACTCTTCAGATTTCTCTGAGAGCAATGCCCGACCTAACCTCATTTAATAAACCTTGTTCAACACTCATTCAATCCACCTGACACACTGCCCCTTTACTAGACGGGGCTCGCCCAATACCGCTGATTTAGGCCTCGGCATTAAGTTCAGACGAAGCTGTGAGGAAGACTCTGCTGCCCGCATCGGCATAGAACTAGCCCAGCGGCACTGTTGGCGTATAAAGTAATGAAAGCGACGCGCTCGGTATCTACTGCTTTGACCAGTCAAGGTTGGTCTAGAGGTACGGCCAGAGTACTTGGCCAAACACAGCTTTATATATTTAGATATTTAGCCAAAAATGCTTTGGCTAAATTGGCCACCTGCTACTGTTCATTTTTTCCAGTTTGAGGCATTGATGCTGCAACTGACCCATCCTTCAACTACCGCCGCTCCTAAGTTTGTCACTCTTCAGGAGTCTTACGAGCGATGTCGTCAGATTACGGCAGAGTGTTCTAAAACGTTTTATATGGGAACGCTGCTCATGCCTGAGGCCAAGCGCCGGGCAATTTGGGCTATCTACGTTTGGTGCAGACGCACTGACGAACTAGTTGACGGCCCTCAGGGGAAATTCACTACTGAGAGCACGCTAGACCATTGGGAATCTCAGCTAGAGCTGCTGTTTTCAGGCCACCCGAAAGATGATCTAGATGTGGCTATGGTCGATACGCTAGAGCACTTTGATCTAGATATTCAGCCTTTTCGAGACATGATCGCAGGTCAGCGAATGGATCTGCACCGATCACGCTATGACACTTTTGAAGAGCTGAAGCTTTACTGCTATCGGGTAGCTGGCACTGTCGGCCTCATGTCTACTACGGTGATGGGCATGGACACTGCCATTAACGCAGCTCCCTGGCGACAGCTCAATCCGGTAGTTCCACCCATTCAGGAGGCGGTTTCGCTCGGCATAGCAAACCAACTCACTAATATTTTGCGCGATGTAGGGGAAGATGCCAGGCGCGATCGCATCTACTTACCGCTAGAGGATCTGGCGCTGTTTGACTACACCGAAGAAGATCTGTTCAACGGCGTCATTGATGATCGGTGGCGGGCCCTGATGCGTTTTCAAATTCAGCGATCGCTCAAATATTACCAGGAAGCTGAGAGCGGTATTGGTAGACTGCACCCCGACGCGCGCTGGCCCGTCTGGTCAGCGCTAATGCTCTATCGCAAAATTCTAGAGGTGATTGTTGAAAACGACTACGATGTCTTCAACCGCCGGGCTTTCGTACCCAGAACCCGAAAGCTGCTGTGCCTGCCCCAAGCACTGATCCGAGCCCGTGTCTCTTAAGATCAGCTGCCCCAAGCAAAAAAGGCAGACTGGCTTTTTTGCAGACTGCCCTAATCGGGGTTAAGAAACGGATTTTGAATAGGTGACACTTCATGTGAGCGTCATCAGAAGCCAGAGGGTTAGGAAGGCGTGGTTTGCGCAGCCAGCATTTCCTTTAGCTTGGCTAAATCCTGCGCCCAGCGAGGATCTGGTTCCGTAGAAGCCGTTTTGGTTTCGGAGACAACGGTGGCATCGCTACGACGGCCACCCTTCTTGCCGCCGCTGTTTTTATTGCCGCCACTGCGACGACCGCTAGCTTCTCCCGCGTCAGCGTCATCTTCTTTATTAGTGCGGGGCATCGCCTTTTCAACTTTGAGAGTGGCATCTTGAAGAGAGTAGCCGTTGTACTTCTCGACTAGGGAGTCTGCAATCTCATCAGTTTTAGCGGTGACAAAGCCAAAGCCACGGCATTTACCTGTTTTGCGATCTGAAATTAGCTTTACAGAGACCAAATTATCGGTTTCTTCGGCAAAGACAGCTTCAAACTCTTCGCGCTCTAGATCTCTAGGCAGATTGCCAAAATATAGACGGACTGACATCGAGAGTGACCTCTAACTTTCAAACTTAACAACAAGCCTCAGGAGCGCTCAAAGGTAGTACGCCGATGATGCTTTATCCGCGAAAATATGAAAAACTTTTTGGCGGCACTTGATCTGGTGCCCTATTCAATCAGTCAGTTAAGACCGCTACAAAACTCCATTCACAATGAAGATATTCTCAATTGCCCAATACCCAGACTAGCACTTGAGAGTCAGGATCAATTTCTGACTCGGCCTTCATTAAAGTATCACGATGTCTGTAGTCAGACCAAGTGATAAAGCTGAAGGGGAGGAGAGCCAAAGTCCTACGCTTAGGCTGGTCTGTCTGCTGTCAGCCACTCTGAAGCAGTAGAAAAACTTAACCAAATAAAAGCCAGCCGATCAAACCGGCTGGCTCAGTATGCTGTGTTGAGAGTAGGAGAACCCGTGCCCAAAACTTAAGCTAGCTGGCAGTGAAACCGCGATGAAGCTCCAGGAGAACTTCAGAGGAGACCACCACTGCCTAACTTAATTTGTAGACTTAACCAGTTCCTACAAAAAACGTAACACCGTTTGACGATGTCTGCAACATTTCTTCACATTACGCTTATCTCATAGCGAGCCGTTGCTATGAATCAACAGCCACAGCCCCAGTCCACAGGCTACGGCTGCTAGCAGCAGTGAGTGGGCCGGATGAGCCGCTGAGATTAAGCGTCCATTGTCCAGCCGGATTTTGTCGATATCTAACCAGGGCTGATTTCCCCGGCGAAACCAGCCGAGCACCTGGATAGATTGGTCTAATAGCGCAATGGGCTTTTTGCTCAGGCTGATGACGTTACCCAGCGGGCCGAGCATTGAGAAAAAATGCAGCTTGAGCAGGCCAGCGGGTGTCTTTAGCAGCAAATCCTGGCCCAGCCAGTTGGCCAGTTCTGGTCGGCCAGCAATCGTCCCTGAGAGCTTGGCGGGGATGCTGCTGACGGGCAATAGACCTGGGTCGCGCAACCAGTCGGCCAGATCTGGAGTAAGCGGCATGGAAAAAGCCAGGTCGGGAAAGCAGCGATTAATTCGCAGCACTGTACCTATGCCGAGGCCTAGCAGCAGGCAGCATTGCAGTAGCCCGGTGTCTCTATACATCCAGTCCAACAGTGGCCAGTTCAAAATCTGAGCGATCGCCCCTACCAGCCATAGCCCCAATCCTGTCATTCCCCCTATCGCCAGGCCAAAGAAAGGCATGCCCTGGCCGACTAGCCTGAACCAGTCCGATGCTGAAAGCCCTCGATGCCGTTTAGAGGGTGCCTCAATCTGCATTTCTAAGTCGAGCTGCCAGTATTGGGCATAGGCCATCATTAGCCGCAGGCGATCGCCCAGCGGCGGGTGCGGATCGCGCAGGCTCATCCATCCTCGCAGCGGATTGAGGCTATCCCAAGCATAGAGCTGCCCTAGCGGTAAGTTGCCGTACAGCGGCTGCCGGGCCAAATCAGCAGAGACTGGCAATAGCAGCGTCAGGCTCTCTACCTCGGCAGGGGTGTAGCCCTGATGCGCAATGCTGGCCGCCAGACCAAAAGACAGCTTAGCCAAGGCACGGGCCAGACCGTTGGGATTACCGGTGATTTCTGTAGCAGCGCGATCGCCGTAGTAGGTGCGCACCCGGCTCGCCCATAGCCCCGGTATTCGTACCAGCCAAAAGACGCCGTAGCTCAAGTTGGCCAAAATACCAGCCGCAATTCTAATTGCCTTAGGCCGAGAGTCACCCCACAGTGCCAGTCGCCAATAAAGCTGATGGAATAGCTGAAGAATCAGACTTTGAACCGAGAGCAGCGGCCAGTGCCAGCTGTTCCAGCGGGAGATTTCGTAGGCGACTAAAGCTGCAATTTCATCCGCCGCTAGCTGAGAGAGTAATCCTTGAGAAACGACTAATCGGGCATTGCGCGGCAGCCATCCATAGGAAAAAATTAGCGGCACCTCAGTCGGTAGCTGCCACAGCGTGGGCAATGGCCAACGGCGCTGCTGGCACTGTCTACTCAGTACCGTTATGGCTTCTGCCGAATAGGTGCGCAGCTGCTGGCTGGAAAGGGGCTGCTTATCTGCTGTTAGCCGTAGCCAGATGTCCCACAGCCAGGGAGAGGCGATCGCAATGCCGATCAGACTGCCTGAAAGTACCCAGGTACGGCCAGAGAAGGCCGCTGGCAGCGAGACCCCAAACGGTAGAATTCTGCTTAAAAATTCCAGGTAGCCGTTGACTAGTGCGATCGCACTGTGGAGCAAATAGCGCAGGAGAAAATAGAAGGTGATCGCTCCGCAAAGTTGCGCCGTCCACAGCTGGCCTGGCTTGATTTTGCTGAGCGATCGCCCCCGAGCCAGCCGACCCGCATAGACCCATCCATAGTTCGCCTCAGGTGAGGATTTGTTTTCACACAGCATTTCGACTGCATCATGGCGAGACAGTGGCTCCGCTGTTGCCTCATCCGCGATTGCCTCATTCGCCTCACCTGCTATCTCACTATCTGGCGTCTCACCATTGAGATAGGCATAGTGAAACATTGAAATTCCAGCATCACGCTCAGGCTGATGAGATTGAGCGCGCGTCGCTTTTGAGTCGGCTGGTGCAAGTGGCTGAAAGCCGCTGAGATTTTGAGGCAGGTCTGCGTCAGGCCGGTCTGATGAAGCGATCCGGCTCTCAACTTTAGTTAGCGTAGTCGCTGCCCACTGCTGCGCTGCCAGATTTGGGCTCTGACTGATCTCCTGACAGAGCGCCTGCGCCTTAGCCCAGTCTTGCTGCGCCATGTGGGTGCGCACCAGTCCCATTTTGCCCTTGAGCCGGTAGGTCTGATTAGCGGTGTGGCTCAGCTGAGAGAGAGCGGCGATCGCCTGCTCATAAGCGCCCTGCTGGTAGGCAGCCATACCCGCTTTGAGCAACCGTTCCAAATCTACTACAGCTGTCATGGGCCTCTTCTCGGTAGCGTCTGATCAGATGCCCACGGGGGAGCACAGCTCAGAGTACGCAAATCCGGGTGAGATATAACCCCTGAACGCAGCTTATAACGTTCGCCCGATCTTTCACCTTTGACCGACTGAAAGCCCGAACTTGACAGCCTATTCCTGATCTAGCAGCGCTTCTACCAGCCCATAGAGACTCTCTTCATTTTCCCCAGTCATCTGCCGATCTTTCAGCTCAATCAAACCCTGGGCGAGCTGAGCGGCACGCTTTTTATAGACAGAATTGGCGGCGAGCAAATCGGTAAAGACTTCTTGCTCTACTTCTAAGCGGCTGGCTTCTTCAGAAATGGGCGAGGCATAGGCCGCTTCATCTACGTCATAGCGCAGTAAAAAGATCAGGGCGTTACACTGTTCTTGTAGCTGTCTCTGAAGCTGGCGAGTATCTAGCTCTAGTCGATCAAAGCCAACAGTACCGGTGATCCGCAGTTCTACAATCGGCTGCTGCTCGGGGATGATTTGATTGGATTTGATGGCTTGGGTGAGAAGGGCGATCGCCTCTGTCTCCACAGCCTCTATCGGATCTTGGCTACGCATTTTTAGCTGTAGCCGATGAATGGGCCGCTGATGGTAATCAGTCTTTAGCTCGGCGCGAACGCCCTTACTGTCAATCTCAACCAGATACGCCCCGCGTTCAAACTGACTTTCTTCTACATTGTTAGCTTCCAGCGAACCGGGGTTAAAAATCCAGTCATCTTCCGAATAATTCTTGTGAATGTGACCCAGCGCTAAATAGTCGATTCCCGCCTTTTTCAGCGGCAGTACCTCGCCATAGCGCAACGCCCCCGAGTAGCGAGCAATCTGCCCTTCTAATCCATGATGAAACAATAAAATAGACGGGCCAGACGCAGGCGGCAACTCACCCAACGCCTCAGCAATTTGCTCAATTGCCCGAGGCGCAGCCGCTCCATACCAGTTAGAGCCCAGCACCCGCACGCCGCAGTCAAGGTCGATATACCCGCCTTTTTGAGTCTCTTCATCCCAGGGAGAATAGAACGGCTCGTCCGCGCTGACGTTTCCCGGTTCTAGCAATTTGAGCAGTCCCCAATCTGACAGGTAGCGCAGCCAGCTCGACTTTGTCCCAAAGGGCGCATTGTCATGGTTGCCCTCAATGGCTAGCACCGGGATATTCGCTTCCTGAAGAATTCTCAGACAAATCTGCGCCTGGTTGAGAATGGCGGGCTTAATGTTGCGATGCTCGAACAGATCGCCGCCAATGATCACAAAATCTACCGCTTCCTCCACCGCATATTTTGTAAATACGTCTTGCAGCGCGTAGAAAAAGTCCAGCGTGCGCTGTTTGCTGTCATAGCGGTCGAATCCAAGGTGAATATCGGAAATATGCAGAAATTTTGGCATGTTCCAGCGTCAGGAAGTTAGCGAAGCGGATCTCGTTGGATAGCCATCCTGGCTGTCCTCACCCCAGCGCGTCCATTGTAGAACAGGTGAACTGTAGCGTCTATCTCATCCTGACCAGCCCGTTTCTCGAACCATCACCACAAAAGCTACATCGCTATCGGTTCTCAAAAACTTCTCTGTCACCTCGAAGCCTAAGTTTTGCCAAACCCGCTGCGCCCGCTGGTTAAACGCGGCTATCGTCACTCGCAGCCGTTTCGTCTCGTACTGCATCATCCCATAGCTGGCAACGGCCTGAGCATACCGCTTACCGTTACCCCGTCCGGTCGGATCTGGTCGTATTCCCATTCCGATATCGAGACATTCTCTGCGGTAATCGCCCCCAAGACACCTGACCATCCGCGCTGAAGGAGCAGAAGCCTTCTAATGTTTTGTGTTGGTGTGCGATCACAAAAAAACGGTTCTCAGGGTCAGTCAAGTACCCCATATCAGCGTCAAAATTTCTGCTGTCAAAATTGTAGGTGTCGTACGGCGGAGCATAGCGCCAACTGAGGATTTCCAGCGCATGTTGCTTTCCCAGCGGTTGAAATCCAACGCCCATTGCAATGTATTCACAAACGTTCAAAGCGATTTCAAAAATTGCTCAAACTCGCGTAGCGCCCTGCTAGAGCCTGCGCTCCATGCCCGTTCGACATAGCGAGGCAAGATATCTTTAACATCAATATCTGGAAAGGTCGGACTGTTCGCACTATCTGCATAGCCGTCTGGCGTGAGCGTATAGATCATCAACACGCCTTGCCGGTAAATCCATAGCTCAGGTACGGCTAGGGTCTGGTAGATATCCAAGCTCGTCAGAGAAGTCAGATCTACCTCAATAGCCAGATCAGGCGGCGGGTCAATCGTCAGGTCAAGGCGTTCTTTGCCTAACATTACCTGCCAATTCTGAATGTAGAAACAAGCATCTGGTTCAGCGCCTGCTTCCTGAAGGCGCTTTAGCGTCAACGGGTGAGAACTATCCCAGTCTCTGTTTTGATAGCGCAGCAGCGCTTTAACCAGGTCAACCAGAATATCTATCCGCCGACCGTGCCCTGCCATAGGAGCCATGATGGAAATTTCTTGAGTATTGGCGCTGAAGTGGATTTTAATGGCAGCGTCATCGCGACGACTTTCCAGCATCGCCTCGTAATCCGCCCAGGTTTGGTAGCGCAGGGTGACTTCGCTGCCAGGAGGCAGTTGGATTTTCTCGGGGCTAACTGTGATGACCATCGGCTTCCTCATCAATGCCTGTATTTAGGATAGTCAGAGATGATAGACAAAGCTACAGTTTTTCTAGGTGGTGTTCAGTGGCAATGAACTGGGATATTTTGAAGACCCGCTATCTACAGGCTAGCCGAGCCGGTCAGATAGACAGTTTAAGTATGAATCTAATTAACGTGAATTCGGCATAAGCAATCACCTGAGATGCCCGTCAGACAGTAACCCTAGCCGCCCCGCCCGAGGTAAATCCCCTCTCGGGAGGGGGGTGGGTTCCGGCGTGTAGCACAAGTTGCCGACCCACCCCGCCCTGCGGGCACCCCTCCGACGGGAGGGGATTCACTTCAGGTTTACTGACTACAGATCCCTCTCTTAACCCGAACTCACGTTAACTAGGAGCTGACAGCGGCATAGAAGCGTCCGTTGCGCATTATCTCGTCAGAGAAAGCCAGTTTTTCATTGAGTGGACGGTGCCAGGTATCAGCTTAGAAGATGAGATAACCCTTGCGACTGAGCTGCTCGATCTTCAGCGGCTCCTCAGTCACTGGAAGCTTGATTGGCCCGAGCTGCGGGGGAGCGAGCTAGAGCGCCAGAAAATAGCAGCAGCGGCTCAGCAGTGGTGCGAGCATTTGCAAGGACAATCTGAAGTGCTAGCTGAATAATTGGTTGAGTGGTGGTGATCGCAGCAACTGCTTCTACTTGCCTATGATAAAGACTGAGCGATCGCGCCTGCAATACTTAAGTGGTTTGGGCGTAGCTTGGCTGCGATCCTTGTTCGACAAGAGGGCCTATCGTTTCAAGAACGTGCCGAATCAGATTTTGTTCTTCACCAACGGGTGCTACAGCGCCTAAAGCCTTTTCAACTGCCGCTTTCCCCAACTTCTGATCAATAATCCAAGCTGCGAGGTACTGTGATGAAAGACACCCACCGGCTGTAGCAATATTGCCTTTGGAGAAGAATGGCTGGTTGATGACCTCCGCACCAGCCTCTACCAACCAAGGAGCGGTCGTAGAATCAGTACAGACCGGCATTGCATCAACGAGTCCAAGATGCTTCATAACTAACGCACCGGAGCACTGTGAGCCGATAAGCTGACGCGATGAGTCGAGCTGTAGGCTGGCCATCAACTGTTTGTTTTTGACAACGGTGCGAGTCAATCGTCCGCTTCCAAACAAAACAGCATCTGCCTGATTTATAAAGGAGAAAGGCTGTTGCGAGCGTACTACGACTCCGTTCATCGACGTGACATAATCTTCTGGTGCAACAATTTCAGCCGTCCAATTTTCGTCATTCACACGGTTTAAGATATTCAGAGCCACAAACGAATCAATTTCGTTGAAGCCTTCAAAGGTGACAATTGCAATTTTCATAAAAACTACCAAACCAATACCTGTACTTCAGGGTAGTCAGAGATGACAGGTAAAGCTATAGTCTGTCTCCTGCCTTGCCTTCAGTTGAAGGAAGATATCATTACAGGCAAGCCCAGCAGTGCTGGTTTGACCCTATTGCGTGTCAGTAGGCTAGTAGCCTGCGAGCGTGAGTGTCTTTTGCTCGCGATCAGCGGCATAGCTCAGGCAGGCTAAGATATCTGCCTGGGTAAGGTAAGGAAAGTCGGCCAACATTTCGTCTTGAGTCATGCCGGAGGCAAGGTACGAGAGCACATCATAGACAGTTATCCGCATCCCTCGGATGCAGGCTTTGCCGCTGCGTTTACCCGGTTCTAGAGTGATGATGTCTTGATAGTCCATGCGTTGGCACTGATTTTCTAATGCTTGATTCTATCTTACTTACCTCGACTCAAATCTTTGCGGTGTCGTCCCTGAGTGAGGGCAGTCGTCGTTTGACTGGGGACGATTGGATCAAAGAGGTATTAGTCGTCGCGTGAGGGATCAGACGGTTGATCACCTGCTCTAGCTCATCGGCTGACCTGACGTAGGCTCTGGCGATGAAGCAGTCGTCGCCGGTAATGCGATTCTCCTACGGAGAGGCTACGCCAACGCACTCAACAATCTCCTCTATTTCCTGTATCACAGCCACCACCTTTGAGAGCTGCCCCGGCAAAGGACTAATCCTGATGTAGAACGCTAAGCCATAGCCCAGCCGCGCGTAGTCTACTTCAACGGTGAAGTTCTCGACGATGCCAGATTCTTGTAGTCGCCGAAGTCTCTCAGAAACGCTGGGGGCAGACATATTTGCAGTTCTAGCGAGGTCTGCAATCGAGGTTCTGGCATCCTTGTGTAGAACGCGCAGCAACTGGATATCGACATCATCCAGTGCGAAATCGGGCATCCGAAGGTATTTCTTCATTATTTTCTACATTCTTTAGGCAGAAGCGAAGCATTGCCTTTCAAACAGCCTGTAAGTACTGAGAAAGCGTTGATAATATTAGCGCATGAAATTACCAAACGCTATCTCAGCTCGTGTTAAAGCTGCCCCGCCTCACCTCTGGTTTGTGGTCAGCGCCATCTTTCACTACTTAGGCCCCTCGTTTGCGGTGCTTCTCTTTGCACACATCAATGTCTTAGGCGTTGCCTGGTTCCGAATTGCGAGTGCTGCGCTCATCTTTACGCTTTGGACGAAACCCTGGCGAACCTTTCGCTCAGCCAACCGGGAAACCCTGACGCTGTTGCTCCTTCTCGGCGCTTGTCTGGCGTTGATGAACAGCGCATTTTATCTGGCCATTGATCGGCTACCTTTGAGCTTAGTGGCCACGATGGAATTTGTTGGCACCATTGCCGTAGCGCTGTTTGGGCTAAGGGCAATGCGTAATTACGTGGCGCTAGCTCTGGCAGTGGCAGGCGTCCTGATTCTGATTGACGTACGCTGGTCTGATGATTGGCTGGGACTCGCTTTTGCCGCAGCCAATGCGCTTCTGTTCATGGCTTACATTATTTTGGGACACAAAATTTCGCAGCAGGGTGCGGGCGAAGGTGTGGGCAGATTAGGGGCGGCGATGGCGGCTGCTTTTCTATTTATGATGCCGATTGGGTTGGGTGATGCGATCGCTGCCTTTTCCAGCCCTATACTCATTTTGGCAGGCGTCGGCGTCGGCGTAAGTTCCTCGGTGATTCCCTATGTTTGCGACCAGCTCGCGATGTCCCAACTGCCTCGCAACACCTACGCCCTGCTGTTAGCTCTGTTGCCCGCTACAGCAACGATCATCGGTGCCGTTGTCCTCAGCCAGATTCCAACCTTGAGAGATATCACCGGCATTTTGCTAGTGATGGCTGGCGTAGCCGTTCACCAGCCTGTTCCACAAGAAGAGTAGTGTTTATTCCAAAATCTTCAAAAAGAACGATGGTCAGGGTTGGGTAGTCCTAAACAGGTAAGGATGCATTGTAGTGGTGAATGAAGTACCAAATGGCACCGATGTGATTCTCTAGCTTCTTTGAGAACGACAGCGTCTTGCGTACCAGCCTTGACACGCGCTGACGTAGCGTACAATTGAAACGCTCAATGCGATTAGTTTGGCCGCTATCTTTGCCAACCGCTCGATGTCGTTTGCTCGGAATCACTTGTTTGTAAGCTTCCCAGAAATCGGTGTAAGCGACAGCGCATTGTCGATAGACCGGTGGCAATGACCGCCATAGGCCCTGTGCGCCAACTCGACTACGAGTCCCGACAAAGACAGCGACAATCTCTCGGGTGACCGTGTCTATAGCTAGCCAAACCCACTGTTTGTTGTCTTTATTGCCAACAAATGACCAAGCCTCGTCACATTGAATGGTTAAGCGCCCCCTTTTTTAGCCGACACGGTCACTTCGCGCGGCACAGATGCATATTTCTCATTCACATAGCCTTGTAGCCACGGCTCAGAGACATCAACGACTCTGGCGATGCCTGCCAGCGGAATCTTCTCTAACAGCAGTTTGTCAACTAGCACTTTTGTTTCGTCGCTAATGACTTTGTTCTGCGGGTCTTCTACAAACTGTCTCCCGCAATCATTGCAGCGATGATTCTGTTTCCCATTATGGATGAAGCCGTTTTTGACGACATTCTCAGAGTTACAAGTGGGGCAGGCTGGAAGAGCAGAAGGCACAATTAGAATTTAGATGGCTACACCTTTTATAGTGACTCAAGCAGATGAGCGATCGCATCCGCCGATCAATAGAAAATCCTTACTCGTTTAGGACTACCCAGGGTTGGATGTCGTCTCTACAGTCGTAGTGAAAGCTCGTACAAAAAAGACGATGGCCAGCGCAGAGAAAACTGATCCAGAACTTTGGGAAAAGGTAAAGCAGGAATACAAAGAGAGTGATAAAGGCGGCGATCCGGGCCAGTGGTCAGCCCGCAAAGCGCAGCTCTCAGTTCAGGAATACAAGCGCAGAGGCGGCGGCTATGCGGATGAGGGCACCGACCAGGACGATACCGATCTGCACCAGTGGACGGAAGAAGACTGGGGCACTAAGTCTGGGAGTGAAAGCGGTGAGACCGGAGAGCGCTATTTACCCAAGGCCGTTCGGATGCTGCTCACTGAAGACGAATATCAGCGTTCGACTGCGAAGAAAAAAAGCGATAGTCACCAGGGCGATGAACAGTTCTCTGACCAGCCCGACGATGTGAAGCAAAAGGTCGCAAAGATCAAAGAAAACGGCCCGACCAAAGAAATGCTGATGACTCGCGCTCAGGATCTCGATATTTCTGGCCGCTCCAGCCTGACAAAGGGCGAGCTGTTAAAGGCTATCGAGCAGGCCACCGATGAGAATGGTCGCGCTCAGGATTCTCTGGCCGGGCTGCGCAATCTGACTAAAGATGAGCTTTACCAAAAAGCGCAGGAGGCCGATATTGAAGGCCGCTCCGACATGACCAAAGAAGAGCTGGTCTCCGCTTTGTCCGAGACTGACTAGATGGCTTCAGCAGTAGAGGCTGCTAATTCTTCTAGTCGCTCCTGCTGATCCTGGGTAATACAGGACTGTACGACAGTCTCAATGTCGCCTTCCAAAATGCCGCTGAGGCCGAAGTTCTGGTTGAGCCGGTGGTCGGTCATGCGGTTGTCTTTGTAGTTGTAGGTGCGGATTTTTTCGGAGCGGGAGCCGGAGCCGACTTGTGATCGCCGCATCGAAGTAATCTCCGCCTGCTGCTCAGCCAGCTTCATCTCGTATAGCTTGGCTCGTAAGATCTGCATGGCTCGCTCGCGGTTTTGGAGCTGCGATCGCTCCTCCGTACAAAACACCCGAATGCCCGTGGGCTTGTGCATCAGGTCAACCGCTGTCTCCACCTTGTTCACATTCTGACCGCCCGCCCCGCCGGATCGGGCCGTCGTCATATCAATATCCTTCGGGTCAATGTGAATTTCCACATCGTCCACTTCCGGCATCACCGCCACCGTCGCCGTAGAGGTATGTACCCGGCCACCCGATTCGGTCATGGGCACTCGCTGCACCCGGTGAACGCCTGACTCGAACTTCAGCTTGCTGTAAACCTGACCGCCCTTAACTTCAATAATTGCTTCTTTCACACCGCCCATGTCGGCCCGCGACTCGCTGACCAGATTAGCCTTCCAGCCCTGACCTTCTGCGTAGCGACTGTACAAGCGCATCAGGTCACCTGCCCAAATACCCGCCTCATCGCCACCTGTCCCAGCGCGAATCTCTAGCATGATGTTCTTATCATCGTTGGGATCTCTAGGTAGGAGTAAAACTTTCAGCCGCTCCTCTAGCATTGCATCTTTTTCTTCGAGCTCAGCGACTTCGAGCCCGGCCATCTCATGCATTTCTTCGTCGCTGACCGACTCCTTGTACACTTCCTGAGCGCCCTTCAGCTCTGCTTGGAGCTGCTGCCACTCGCGATAGGTCATCACCGTCTCTTCTAGAGAGGCCCGCAACTTAGCAATCTCCTGAAATTCGTCAGGATTGCTGGCCACATCGGGGTCGGCCATGCGGCGAGTGAGTTCGGTAAAGGTCTGCTCTACCGACGCCAGTTTTTTGAGTAAATAGGGTTCAGCCATCGTCTTAACCAGAATGTATTGATTGTCGCAAAAAAATATCCGAGTGGCCTACCGCCAATATCTGGGGTTTGCCACTCGGAACCGTGTTAAGACTATGGTCGCTACTTCTTAGTGTCGCCGGTATCAGCAGCCTCGTCTGTTTGAGAAGACATGCCGTACTTACGCAAGAAGCGCTCAACGCGGCCTTCGGTATCAATAATTTTTTGAGTGCCCGTGTAGAAAGGGTGATTGCCTGACCACACGTCAACACTCAGCTCGGGCTTAGTGGAGCCTACGGTCATCACCTGTTCGCCGTTGCAAAAGACTTTGGCGTCAGGGTACCACTTAGGATGAATATCAGCTTTGGGCATTGTTCTATAGAGAGTGGATAGGGTTGATAAAAGTTGGGCTTCGGCTGCGCTCAGCCCACGAGTGGGTGGTTGAGTTGGCTGAAGAGGGGAGATATCGGCATACAGCCGACATGACTGATCGCAGTCGAACGGCGGCTGAGCGCAGTCGAAGTCACCGCTTCGAGAACTGGCCGGCTTTGCGCGCTTTTTTGAGGCCGTACTTCTTACGCTCTTTCTGGCGAGGATCGCGGGTTAAGTAGCCTTCAGTTTTTAGCGGCATCCGGTTATCGGGGTCTAGAACGCACAAAGCTCTAGCGACGCCCAGCTTAATTGAGTCAGCTTGGCCGGTCAGGCCACCACCACGAACGTTCACAAGAATATCGTATTCGCCTTCTAGCCCTAGGGTTTCTAGGGGAGCTTTAGCAGCTGTAAGGTAGGCAGCATTGCCCTGAAGGTAGTCTTCACCGGGCTTTTTGTTGACGGTGAGTTGTCCGCTACCGGGAACCAAGCGAACCCTCGCGACTGAGGACTTACGGCGGCCTGTGCCCCAGTAGACAGCGCGGTCAGATTGGTCAGCCATGGCCTATTTACCTCCAGTGGTATTAACGGTTAAAGATTCGGGATTTTGGGCGGCGTGGGGATGCTCTGGCCCAGCGTATACTTTCAGCTTGGTGAAAAGCTGACGGCCTAAAGCGTTTTTGGGCAGCATTCCTTTCACAGCTTTCTCGATAATGCGCTCAGGAATGCGCTTTTGTAGCTGAGCAAAGGTCTCGGTTTTCATACCGCCAGGCCGACCGGAGTGGCGACGATAGAGCTTTTGAGAACTCTTTTTGCCGGTGACGGCTATTTTTTCAGCGTTGACCACGATTACGAAGTCACCTGTGTCCATGTGAGGTGCGTAGTTAGGCTTTTTTTTGCCTCTGAGCACCTGCGCGATTTCAGTCGCCAATCGGCCTAAGCGCTGATCGGCGGCATCTACCACATACCAGTCGCGCTCGATTTCTTTTACAGGAGTAAGGGTAGTTTTTGTGGACATAGCGGTTACCGTAAGCTTCGTGAATCGTTGAACATCACTGACTGGCAGTGAAACTGGAAAGTGAAAACTGAGGCTGAGTGTCTACCCAGACTTCGGGCGGAAACGGAAAATCTTTGTACCCTACTCGCAGCAGACAAAGGCCCTGAGGGGGAGCTGAATATTTTACCAAATCTCGGCGCTGGTTTTGCCAGATAGCGGTAAAGTCTTGGGATGATCGCCGCTCACTCCCCACCTGTACTAACAACCCCATAATCAGGCGCACCATACCGTACAGAAATCCTTTGGCCTGGAGCTCCACCTGAACAAAGTGGCCTGAGCGAGAACATTGCACCGCCTGTAGCTCCACCCAGGAGTGCGATCGCTCCGAGCCTGCCCGGTGAAATGCGGCTAGATCATGATAACCCACTAAAGGACTAAGCGCCGCGAGCATCAGGCCTTCATCCAGAGGATGATGGTAGTAGTGCCAGACAAAAGGCCTGACAAACAGATTGGGGTACCGGCTGGTATAGAGGATATAGCGATATCGTCGCCACTCGGCTGAGAACTGGGCGTGCCAGTCATTAGCAACCGACGCGGCAGCTCGGATAACAATATCCTCACCCAGTCGGTCATTGAGAATGGTGGCCCAGCGCTCTGCTGGAATCACCACCGGGGCTTCAAAATGAGCCACTTGGGCGGCGGCATGAACGCCCGCATCGGTTCTGCCTGCGCCCTGCAAGGCGGTGTGATGGCCAAGGACTGAAGCGATTACGCCCTCAATCTCAGCCTGCACCGTTCGATCCTTGGCCTGACGCTGCCACCCGTGAAACGCAGTGCCTTTGTATTGAATCACCAGAGCCACTCGTTGGGCGGTCTGCTGATCCGACGGCACATTCGCCAGCTGGTCTGCTAACTTTATCAACCCGCTACTACGTCAGCTCGATAATGGCCATCCGAGCATTGTCACCCCGACGGCTGACTGTCCGCACGATGCGGGTGTAGCCACCTTCACGATTTGCGTAACGTTCGGGCGCTTGGGCAAATAAAGCGTGAACGAGCTGCTTGTCGTAAATGTAGCCGATGGCCCGGCGGCGAGCAGAGAGCGATCCCTCTTTGGCTAGCGTCACCATCCGCTCGGCTTCGGCGCGGACGGCTTTAGCCCGGACTTCTGTGGTTTTGATTCGGCCATTGCGAATGAGCTCAGTGGTGAGCGATCGCAGTAAGGCTTTGCGCTGGTCAGCAGGCTTACCCAGCTTTGGTACACGACGACCGTGTCGCATCGATTTTCTCCCTTTTAACTGTCCTAAATTTTGATGGCCTTCAAACTTTGTCGGCCCTAAGAAACTAAGCTGCGGAAAGTTAAAAACTACGCTGTCTTAGCTGGCTTCTCTAGTGGCAGCATGATCCCCAGGTGCACCTGTAGCGCCTCGACCACTTCCTCAGCAGACTTTTGACCGAAGTTTTTGATCTCCAGCAAGTCTTCCTGGCTATAGTCCAGCAGGTCTGAAACCGCATTAATCTGAGCCCGCTTGAGGCAGTTGTAGGCCCGTACCGACAGCTGCAATTCCTCAATCGGAATCTGATAGGTGGGATCTTCTTCTTTAGTATCTTCGTCTCGCTTGGGCTCTAAGGTGACATCTTTGAGCGGGCTAAACATGTCAACCAGCAGGGCTGCGGCCTCACTCATTGCCTGCTGGGCAGTCAAGCTACCTTTTGTCCAAATCTCCATCACCAGTCGGTCTTTGCGTTCACCCGCACTGTCGATAAAGTTTTCAACGCTGTAATTGACCTTGCGCACCGGCATAAAGACGGCATCAATTTGCATGAAGTCTACGCCGCCAGTCTCTTCCCGGCTGCGGTCAATAGCCCGATAGCCTTTGCCCTGCTCAATCCGGAACTCCATCTCCAGAGTATTGCCAGCCGAGACCGAAGCAATGTATTGATCGGTACTGATCAGCTCTACCTCAGAGGGCAGATCGAAGTCGGCAGCGGTTACCTTAGCGGGTCCTTGCACTACCAACCGGCCAATTTGAGGCTGAACCGAATAGCTTTTCAGCACCATTTCTTTCATGTTCAGCAAAATGTCTAGCACATCTTCCCGAACACCTGGAATGGTGGAGAATTCGTGGCTAGCACCCGCAATCCGCACGGCGGTGATCGCCGTTCCCTCCAGGTTAGAGAGCAGCACGCGGCGGAGGGCGTTACCCACGGTTGTCCCCTGGCTGCGCTCTAGGGGCTCTATGATAAACCGACTGTACTGACTCTGGTCATCGTCAACGATGGACTCTACGCAATTAACTTGAAACTGTGCCATTCACTCACCTCTTTTCTTTGCTCAAGTAGCCTGGCCAAGGCTCTGTTGGCTAAATCTTTATCGCTGTTTTCAGCGCAATCTCTTGTTTTCAGCTCAATCTCTACAAATGTTCGGGTAGGGCTAGCGCCTACACGCGGCGACGCTTGGGCGGGCGGCAACCATTGTGAGGAATCGGTGTCACATCGCGAATCAACGTAATTTCCAGGCCTGCCCCCTGTAGGGCTCGAATTGCTGTCTCCCGGCCCGATCCGGGGCCGCTGACTTGAACTTCACACTGACGCATACCCTGGTCAATCGCCCGACGAGCAGCCCCATCGGCAGCAGTTTGAGCCGCAAAAGGCGTTCCTTTTTTGGCCCCTTTAAATCCGCTGGAGCCCGCAGAGGCCCAGGAAACCGCGTTACCACTAGCATCGGTAATGGTGACGATGGTGTTGTTAAAAGTCGATTGAATATGAGCAATCCCGTTGGGAATGTTTTTCTTCTGCTTGCGAGGCCCGGTCTTTCTAACTGGTTTTGCCATGTCTAACTATCCAAATTGTCTCAATCTAAGTGTCCTGAGGTTCAGGTGTTCCGAAAATTTCACGCGAAAGCGCGAACTGATCCCCATCAGTGCGCGCTACCACCATCAGCCAGCTGCCCTAGACGCTTGCAAGCAGGCTGACCCGCTCAAAACACAGCCGCTAAAGCCTGACCCCAGGGGGTTACTTACGAGGCGGCTTTTTCTTGCCAGCGATCGTGCGCTTGCCGCTGCGACGAGTGCGGCTATTGGTTCGAGTGCGCTGACCGCGTACAGGCAATCCCAGCCGGTGACGACGCCCCCGATAGCAACCGATATCCATCAGTCGCTTAATGTTCATATTTACCTGCCGGCGCAGATCACCTTCAATTAGGTAGTCGCCTTCGACGGCTTCCCGTAGCTTGATGACATCTGCATCTTCGAGATCTTTTACCCGAACGTCAGGATTGACACCGGTTTTCTCTAAAATTTCGTGGGAGCGGCTGAGGCCAACCCCATAGATGTAAGTCAGGCCAATTTCAATCCGCTTGTCTCTTGGCAGGTCAACGCCCGCAATCCGTGCCACCGATTATTTCTCCCTTTTCGTCCGCCCGCGACGAGCGTAAATATTCACCAAAAATAGATTTCTTATCAGCCTCTTACCGATGGAGATTTCCACCTTCAGAGAGCGCTATAGATTTACGATCTATAAAATTCGATAATCAATTGATGCTTTGCTTAACTGACTGAAATTCTTTACTTCAACCTTACAGGCACCGCTATAGTAGCTGCTATCAAAATGCCTTTACTAATGGCAAATTCTGACAGTGGCGAACCATCTTTAACCCTGTCGCTGTTTATGCTTAGGATTAGGACAGATGACCATCACCCGACCTCGACGGCGGATAACGCGGCACTTTTCACACATTTTTCGAACAGAGGCTCGGACTTTCATGTCCCAAATAGGTATATTACTGCACAGATTTGTCATCCTAGCAAAGATCTAGGCAAGTATCAAACGTCTGGTGAGAATCCAGTGAGAGCTTTTGATAACTTGCCCGCTAAGCTGCCTATCTAGTAGACCGCGAAAGTGAGCTTTCAACCGCTAAGCTCCTCGGCGCAGGGCTGCTTCGACCTGTCGAAACTCCTGCTCCAGGCGATCTTGCAGCTTTTGGGGGACGGGACGGTTGGGGTAAGAGCTGTAGTGACCTGCTAGGGCGTTGAGCGCTGTGCGCATAGTGGCGAACGAACTCAGGTTGGAAACCGCACCGTCGCGCCGATAGCGAGAGGCAAAATCGTTGATTCTCTGTTTGGCTTCAGCCTGAAGCTCTATTTTATCGGGGGTGTCGCTGGGTAGCGTGATCGATTCTCTGAGGCTGTCGATGAGCGCGATGGTGTCTTCGGTGTAGTTGCCGCTGAGACCATTGCCCTGATCGACTGCACTACAGCCTGTTAGACCGATGAAGGCCACCAGCACTAGGGCCAATACACGAGACAATAAACTTCTCATAGGGAAAACTGGGGATAGCAGTTGGATAGCAATTTGACGGTAATTGCATGTGTGGACGCAGCAGAATATGCGCCTTAACTGTCATCTTATCTGAATGAGGGACGACAGGAATAGTCCTAAAGGTAGGAGACACTTGACTGATCCCCTGACTTTAGGACTGGCTCTTATGTTGGTCTCAGGCGGATCCTTAGGCCGTCCCCTAAGCTGGATAGATCCGCAGTCGCCGGTTCGGTTCGTCGCCAAAGCTAAGCGATTTGAGCCGATAGTGCTCGGCTAGCTCGTGCTGCATCTTGCGGATTTTGGGTGATCGCGGCAGCAATTCCACCGGCTGACTTTTAGGGATAACAATCTGCTCTACTGCCAGCCTTGCTTCCTCCAGCGCTTCTAGTTCATCGTCTGCGCCGCTATGAGAGAACAAATCCAGGTTGACCGCTTCTAACAGTTCACCGTCGTCATCGAGGTCTAAGACACGCCGCAGAGAACGGGTAATCTGTGGAATGCTGTTGGATTTGACAGTGTAGACCGGCACCTGCCGGGCCTTGGCGACCTGCTGTAGCTTGGAGTGGTTGCGAATGTGCGATCGCAGCGCCAACACCGCATCAGCCGACGCCAAGTCCTTAGTGAACTTCACCGGCAAAGACAGCGTGCGCACGACGTGATCTAGCTGCTGACGGCTGATTCCATAGGCATAGACGCGAGTTAGATTGCTGTCGTCTTCCTCATTGGCATTCGCGCTCTTATCGTCTAGACGATTCGAAGAAGCCGGTAGCTGAGCCAGCGAGTTGTCTAGCAGAGTCTGAAAGCTCTGCCGCTCATCAATGACCGCAGGCGGGCGACTGGCTCGCTTGCCAAATGAATCAGATCCCAAAGGCTTCATGCGACCAGAGGAGCGCCAGCCGCCTGGAGCAGGCTGTGGCGCTTTCAAATTGCCTGAGCGTAGCTGTCCTCGGCGATCTGATCGCAGCGCCGCAGTTGCCAGGGAGGATTCGCCTGGCAGCTCGTCGGTAATCACAACCCGATTGTCGGCATCGAGCGATCGCACCTGCTGACCCGGCACCCGGCCTCGCAGCAAGTAGTCCACCGTAGCAGACACGTCTTCATGCACCACCCAGCGCTGGCGCTCTAACATCTCTACAGCGATATCAAAAGTCGGCGGTGCCTTGCGCTCCAACACGCTCTTTTGGCTACCCCGACGCCGGGCTTCATCGTCTCCTAAGGTGACAGACTGAATGCCGCCAACCAGGTCGGACAGGGTCGGGTTTTTGATCAGATTTTCCAGGCGATTGCCGTGGGCTGTGCCGACTAGCTGCACGCCGCGTTCGGCGATGGTGCGAGCTGCCAGCGCCTCTAGCTCGGTGCCAATTTCATCAATGACAATCACTTCAGGCATGTGGTTTTCCACCGCTTCAATCATCACCTGATGCTGCTCTTCGGGCCGGGCCACCTGCATTCGCCGAGCCCTGCCAATAGCCGGATGGGGAATGTCGCCATCACCAGCAATCTCATTAGAGGTGTCAATAATGACCACCCGCTTCATCAAATCGTCGGCCAGTACCCGAGCAATTTCTCTAAGGGCCGTTGTTTTCCCTACCCCAGGTCGCCCGAGCATTAAAATTGATCCGCCGGTCTCAACCAGATCGCGAATCATACCGATGGTGCCAAAAATAGCCCGGCCCACCCGGCAGGTCAGCCCGATAACTTCACCCGCCCGGTTGCGAATGGCACTGATCCGGTGCAGCGTTTTTTCTAGCCCAGCTCTGTTGTCGCCACCGAAATGGCCAACCCGGTCGACGCAGTGCTGCAAATCAGCTTTTGAAACCGGCGTCTCAGAGAGATACTCCACCGATTCTGAAAATCTTGCCTCTGGCTGGCGGCCCAGATCTAAAACCACCTCAATCAGCTGGTCGCGATTGGGATGTTGAGTGAGGGTGGCTCGGATGTAGGCAGGTAGAATTGCTAGCAGCTGAGATAGATCATCGGTAACTTTGGGGATCGCTGGCTGCTCGGAGGTATCCCCGGTCAGAGAGGCTGATGAGAAAGCTTCAGTAGACTCCTCTGTAGGCTTTATGGAAGAGTCACTATCAAACAAGCTGTCGTCAAGACTTTGCATAGAGAATGGATGAGCGAGAAAGTAGTGTAGTTAAGACGGTCAGGGGTCAAGTCAAAAATGACACTGCCAATACTCTATGCACAGAGGCTGTACACCGCGCAGCTACCTTGACGACATGACCGCTTTCAAAGGCCCCACTAAAGATTCGGCTAGCTCCACAGCCTTCCACAACGCATGGGGATCCTCTTCAAGATAAAGGGTTTGCTCAATAACTGACATTAACAAGTGTCGCGCAAAGCTGCCATAGGCGATCCCTGACACCCTGCGAGCGGTACGACCGGTCGAGTCATCTGCCTGTTGATGGCCTAATAGCCCTAGCTCATTTAGCTTAAGCGCCGTGTATTGATTGGTACCACCGGCCAGCTGAACATAGCCCGATAGCTCGGAGGAAAGCACTTTCTGAGCCAGGCGAATGGCAGCGTGAGTCGTTCCCCGACCGATATCGCCGCTCATGGGCCGACCGTCTGTCTGCCAGATCAAAGTCGGTCCGGTTTTGGCTGGGCCAACAAGGCGCTGTAGCTCAGCGAGATAGGCAATTAACCCTTCTCCATTAGGGCCTTCTCCATCAGGGCAGCTAATAGAAATCAGCTGGAGATGGGTCATCTGTGGGTGCAGGGTTTGCCACAGGTGCTTGAAGGCTGCCTGCTGGCCGACCTGCGTATGAATTTCTAAGGCATCGGCCTGGCTGAGCACCTGCTGTGCGATCGCATCCAACGTCGTCGGATACGACCGCGCTTCGATCAATCCCAAAGGGCACACCGGCAAACAGCGCCCGCAGCCATAGCAGCGATCGCGAATCACACCGGATGATCCGCTGATCGCCGCCGCCGGACAAATTTTCTCGCACGGACGCGGACACCCAGCTGGGCAAACAGCCGGGTCAAACCAGGCTTTGCGAAAGTGAGGATCTTCCGCGGCGCTCATGCTGACCATTAGCAAAGGCCGCTGGTACGAAGATCGTTGACTACCAACGCTAGCAATCTGCTCAGCAGCGGCGAGTCCTGCCTTTGCTGATGTCACCACCGCTGGATCTGCTGCGACATCAATACAGTCAGCTCCTGCCAGCGCATAGGCCAGCGTCAAATTCCTGACGGCTGGCAGATCTTGATAGCTAGCGCCGCAGATCAGCTTGAACCAGGTTCCCGCCTGTAGGGATCGCAGCGGCGACAAGCATTCTATATCTGTATAAATCTGGGCTTCTGAATGTTTCACCGCTCTATGCTAGCGAGTGGCAGGGCTTAGGCGGCCACAACTTCTTTGAGAGGAAACCAGGTGAACGTGCGATCACCCCCCACTTCTAGCACCACCTTCACCCTCGGCTCAATCGCCGGCAGCGACACCAAAAAATCGACTTCCTGACTGGAGAGAATGTGGCCTTCAATCAGCCATAGCAGCAGTCCCTTCGACTTCGGCGACAGCGATTCTAAGCGGTAGCTTACAACTGGGGGGATGAAATAGCGATCACCCACGGCTGCCCCCTCCATATTTTTTTTGCCAAGATGAGGTGGCCGCACGCCATGCACATCTAGCAGATAAGCCGATAGGTCGCCCAGACCTCGCGCTGACATATAGGCGCAGTCATAGCCTGCTGAACGCACCCGGCGGCGATAGCGGCCCTCAAAACCGCCTTCCAATGGCATTCGCACGCCCAAAGCGCCAGCCGTTTCTAAATCACGAGTGAACTTATTGCCCAATGCAAGCAGTGCCATAGTAAATCAGCCGTATAGAAGGGGACACAGAAGCCATCCTACTTCATAAACCCAATCCGAGAAAATAACTCTAAAGGGCAGTAGGGGCCAGCTAAGCAAGGCCTAGAGAATAGCTAAACGACATCTGTAAAGCCAAATCTAGCGTCAGTTCGGGATAAGAATAGCTAGAATGTGCCATCGGGGATCTTTTCTCCCCTTACCAAGGGGAGATGCCGCAGGCAGAGGGGTTCCGGCTGAGCACAGAGCATGTCGCCAGAACCCCTCCCTTACGGTTCCCCTTGGTAAGGGGAACCCAGACCGGCTTTGATAGGAGAGATTTGAGCGGTTGACCAGGAAACACCTTATCCCGAACTCAGGTTAAATCTAGAGCCAAAGCATAGAAACTAGAGCCAAAGCATAGAAAAAGCCAAAGCATAGAAACTGATTCTCCGGGCAACTCCCAAGCGTCAAGATCTTACGGTATGATACAAATTCTCTTTGTGCGCGAAGTAACTTCCTATAGCTATGTCGCCATCAGCGCTGAGTTTTTCTCAAAAGCTGTAGACATAGTTGTAAAAACGTGTATGATTAGAGACTGTCGCCGTCAAACGGATACTAGAGGAAATCGGCTCTTTATCTAAAAAGATGCCTGTCGCAAAAACAGTGTGGCGCAACCATAGGGTGACGCAAACTGGTACTGAGTGTTCTAACAGGTTTTTCCCGGTTCTGAGCATCCTCCAAGTCTGAGGCGAAAAGGTAAACCCTTGTTTGAGCGGGCCCGTTAAGTCGTGCTGCTGATGCAGGTTCTACCGAGTGATTTCCAGTGTGGCTGAGCGTAGTAGGCGCTGACTTTTCCTGAAGCTTACGAGCAGATAGGAAAGGAGAGTCAGTTGCTTCTGCTGCTAGCTGGTTGTGTTGTGTCCAAAGGCATAGCGATGAATGCTTAGTTCATCGCTGCTCTTGGCGTCGTGAAGCGGAGACAAAGATTAGTGTCTGTCGGGATTCTTGGTACCAAACTGGGCATGACCCAGGTGTTTGACGAGGTTGGCAATGCTGTGCCAGTGACTGTCATTCAAGCTGGCCCTTGCGTGGTGACGCAGGTAAAAACAAAGCAAACAGATGGCTATTCGTCTGTACAGCTGGGCTTTGGAGAGGTCAAAGAAAAGGCGCTAAATCGGCCCAAGCTCGGTCACTTGGCTAAATCTGGAGCTTCCCCTGTGCGTCATCTTCGGGAATACCGAGTCGATGAAACAGAAGGGTTTGAGGTTGGTCAGGCATTGGCTGCGGACCGGTTCGAGGCAGGTCAGCTTATAGATGTGAGCGGCATCAGCATCGGTAGAGGCTTTGCGGGCAACCAAAAGCGCAATAACTTTCGGCGAGGGCCCATGGCTCACGGGTCTAAAAACCACCGAGCTCCAGGTTCTATTGGTGCCGGGACGACGCCAGGCCGGGTCTACCCTGGTAAAAAAATGGCAGGTCATATGGGCAGCAAACGGGTGACCGTTCGCAAGCTGAGTGTGGAAAGAGTAGATAGCGATCGCAATCTGCTTCTCGTCAAAGGGGCTGTCCCTGGCAAGCCCGGCACACTGCTAAGTATTGTGCCTGCAAACATTGTTGGACAGCAGACTGGGCAATAGCCTACAGATATCGTCGGGCGGTAGGCCAAAGGATACATTATGGTTGATTGTGTAATTAAAGACTGGCAGGGAGAAGAGGCAGGCACAGCCACCTTAGATCTCAAAGTTGCCAACGAGGAAAATGCGCCACACATCGTCCACCGGGCGCTGGTGCGTCAGATAAATAACGGTCGTCAGGGCAACGCCTCCAGCAAGACTCGCGCTGAAGTGCGGGGTGGCGGTCGCAAGCCTTGGAGGCAAAAAGGAACGGGCAGGGCACGGGCAGGCTCCATTCGCTCTCCTCTCTGGAGAGGGGGCGGTGTGATCTTTGGCCCCAAGCCTCGCGACTACACCACTAAGATGAATCGCAAAGAGCGCCGGTTGGCTCTGCGAACCGCTTTCTTGAGCTGCGCTGAGGACATGGTCGTCGTTCAAGACTTCATCAGCGAACTTACCCAGCCCAAAACCAAAGAGATGTTAGCCGCTATTGACCGATGGGGCGTCGATAGCACCGCTAAGATTTTGATGATTACGCTTGAAAAGAATGAGACGCTTCACCGTTCGGTACGCAACGTGCCAACTATCAAGCTGATCTCTGCGGTCAATCTCAATATCTACGACATTTTGCACGCCGACAAAATCGTCGTGACAGCCTCTGCCCTTGAGAAAATCCAGGAGGTATACGGTGAGTAAGCGATTTGAAGCATACGAACTGCCCGACATTATTCGCAAGCCGCTGATCACAGAGAAGGCAACCATCGCGCTAGAGAACAATCAATACACCTTTGAAGTAGCACCGAAAGCGACCAAACCTCAAATTAAAGACGCCATTGAAGAGCTCTTTGAAGTGAGTGTGATCGGCATTAGCACTCAAAATCCACCTCGTAAGAAGCGCCGAGTAGGTCAGTTCATTGGTCACCGGGCGACTTATAAGCGAGCTGTGGTCACGCTGGCTGAAGGCGACACTATCACGCTCTTCCCAGATGTATAGCCTCCCCCTATTCCCTTCTTTCCCCAGACGTAACTAAGCGAAGACAAAGCAAATCATGGGCATTCGCTCCTATCGACCACTAACGCCAGGCACGCGCGAGCGTACCGTTTCCGACTTTTCTACGATTACCGTAGATAAGCCTGAAAAGTCGCTGACCTACTCAGTTCACCGCCCAAAGGGGCGAAACAATCGGGGTGTAATTACCTGTCGTCATCGCGGTGGCGGTCATAAGCGACTGTACCGTCAGATCGACTTCAAGCGCGACAAGCGCAACGTTCCCGCTAAGGTTGCCACGATTGAGTACGATCCCAACCGCAACGCTCGGATTGCCCTGGTCAATTACCAGGACGGAGAGAAGCGCTATATTCTCCATCCGCTTGGCTTGGCTGTAGGCGACTCGATCATCGCGAGTGAAGACGCCCCGTTTGAAGTGGGTAATGCACTGCCACTGCACCGAATTCCTTTAGGTACGACAGTTCACAATGTGGAGCTAGTCGCCGGTAAAGGCGGGCAAATGGTGCGGGCAGCGGGTGCCGGAGCGCAGCTAGTCGCAAAAGAAGGCGGCTATGTCACTTTGAAACTGCCCTCTAGTGAAGTCCGCATGGTTCGCCGTGAGTGCTATGCCACGATTGGGCAGGTCGGCAACGTCGAGCATCGCAACCTCACTTTGGGCAAAGCGGGCCGTAAGCGCTGGGCCGGTCGTCGCCCAGAAGTTCGCGGCAGTGTGATGAACCCAGTAGACCACCCCCACGGTGGTGGTGAAGGGCGCGCGCCGATTGGTCGTAGCGGTCCGGTAACGCCTTGGGGTAAGCCAGCACTTGGCTACAAGACCCGGAAGAAGAAAAAAGGCAGCGACGCACTGATTGTGCGGCGACGGCGACGGTCTTCTAAGCGTGGCCGTGGCGGTCGTAACGCTTAGGATTTAGCACTTCAGTTTTACAGGTTCAGTTCACAGGTTCAGTTTCTAGGCTAAATAGCATGTCTCGTTCCCTCAAGAAGGGGCCATTCGTGGCGGATCACCTTCTCACCAAAATTGAAAAGCTCAATGCGAAGAACGAAAAGCAGGTGATTAAAACCTGGTCTCGCGCTTCGACCATTATTCCTCAGTTCATCGGTCATACGGTAGCTGTACACAATGGCCGCCAGCATGTGCCCGTCTTTATCAATGAGCAGATGGTGGGTCACAAGCTGGGCGAATTCGCCCCGACTCGGACCTTTCGGGGCCATGCTAAAAGCGATAAAAAGGCACGGCGCTAGAGGAATTTACATCCATGATCGATATTGATTCAGATTTACAAGTAAAGGCAACGGCCAAGTTCGTGCGGATGTCGCCTCGCAAAGTGCGCCGCGTCCTTGACCAGATTCGGGGCCGCTCTTACCGCGAAGCGCTAATTATGCTCGAATTTATGCCCTATAAGTCTTGCGAGCCGATCCTCAAGGTTTTACGTTCGGCGGTCGCCAATGCGGAGCACAATAACGGGTTGGACCCGGTCGGACTGTATATCAGTGAAGCCTATGCCGACCAGGGGCCCGTCTTAAAGCGCTTTAGGCCTCGCGCTCAGGGGCGAGCCTATCAAATTCGGAAGCCGACGTGTCATATTGTGATCGCCGTTGCCCCTGCTACCGAGGCATAGCACCGAAGCGTAGCCGCCCGCATCAACGCATTAACATCAACCCTATCTAAACAAAGCCGTTTTCTAAGGAGTACATCAGTGGGACAGAAGATTCACCCTACCGGTCTTCGTCTTGGCATCACCCAGGAGCATCGCTCCCGCTGGTATGCCGACAAAAACCGTTATCCAGACCTGCTCAAAGAGGATCATGAGATTCGTCAGTACGTTGAGAAAAACCTGGCCAACGCCGGTATTTCAGAAGTACATATTGAGCGCAAAGCCGATCAAATCGATCTAGAAGTGCGCACCGCCCGGCCTGGTGTGGTGGTTGGTAGAGGTGGCGCAGGGATTGAAGCGCTGCGAGTAGGTCTGCAAAATCAGATTAAAGACAGCAGCCGTCAGATCAGAATCAACGTGGTCGAAGTAGCTCGCGTTGATGCCGATGCTGGGCTGATCTGCGAGTACATCACGCAGCAGCTAGAGCGCCGGGTTTCTTTTCGCCGGGTTGTGCGCCAAGCGATTCAACGGGCACAGCGAGCTGGCGTTGAGGGCATCAAAATTCAGGTGAGCGGTCGGCTGAACGGAGCTGAAATTGCTCGTACCGAGTGGACTCGCGAAGGCAGGGTACCTCTGCATACGCTGCGAGCCAATATTGACTACGCCTATCGCACGGCTCAAACTACTTATGGCATTTTGGGCGTTAAAACCTGGGTGTTTAAAGGTGAAGTCATTCCAGGTCAGGAGAACCAGCCTGAAGATACCAAATCTCAGCCTCGTCGCCGTCAGCCTCGCCGCCGTCAGCAGTTTGAAGATCGCTCCAACGAGTCGTAGATCCGCTTTGCCGACAGCCCTTGCCTCTATTTTTCCAGTGTAATCAATCATGTTAAGCCCAAGAAGAACAAAATTTAGAAAGCAGCATCGCGGTCGGATGCGTGGCATGGCCCACCGAGGCAACGAGATCAACTTCGGTCAGTTTGCCTTGCAGGCGACTGAGCCCTCGTGGATGACCTCTCGCCAGATCGAAGCGGCCAGACGAGCGATGACTCGCTATATTCGTCGCGGCGGCAAGATCTGGATTCGGGTCTTTCCAGACAAGTCAGTGACGATGCGAGCTGCTGAAACCCGGATGGGTTCGGGTAAAGGTAACCCGGAGTTCTGGGTGGCAGTAATTAAGCCCGGTCGAGTCGTCTTTGAGATTGCGGGCGTCACTGAAGAGATTGCCAGAGAAGCCATGCGACTAGCCTCTTTTAAGCTTCCTTTTAAGACCAAATTCATTGCAAAAGACGGCGAGGAGGGCTAATTCTGATGGCATTGACAAAAGTTACCGAGATTAGAGCGCTGAGCGATGAGGAAATCACAACAGAGATTACCCGAATCAAGCGAGAGCTGTTCGATTTGAGATTTAGGAAGGCCACCCGGCAAATGGAAACCGGCTTTCATCAGTTTCCGCACACGCGCCGTCAGCTAGCTCAGCTGATGACTATCCAGAGAGAGCGGCAGCTAGCGGCAGCGACTGAGACAGTGACTGAGACAGCGGCCACGGGAGAGGCTTAAAGAACTATGGCAACGAAAGAAAGAATTGGCCAAGTGGTCAGCGACAAAATGGACAAAACAGTGGTGGTCGCGGTGGAAACCCGAGTTCAGCACCCTAAGTACGGCAAAATTATGGTGCGAACTCAGCGCTATAAAGCCCACGACGAGGAAAACAACTGCAAAACGGGCGATCGCGTCAAAATCAGCGAGACTCGCCCGCTCAGCCGCACCAAACGGTGGGTTGTGGCCGATATCCTCAGTTCTTCAAACGTATAGAGCCAGACAGCTAAGGCGAGGATAAAAAACCATGATTCAGCAAGAGACCTATCTAAACGTAGCCGACAACAGCGGCGCTCGTAAGCTGATGTGCATTCGAGTGCTCGGTGGCCGCAAGCAGTACGCGGGCGTTGGCGATGTGATTGTTGCCGTCGTCAAAGACGCGCTGCCCAATATGGGCGTCAAGAAATCCGATGTGGTCAAAGCCGTTGTTGTGCGCACGCGCAAAGGCATTCGCCGGGCCAGCGGTATGAGCATTCGCTTTGACGACAACGCGGCGGTAATCATCACTCAAGACGGCAGCAACCCCAGAGGTACGCGGGTCTTTGGCCCAGTTGCTCGTGAGCTGCGCGACAAAGGCTTCACCAAAATTGTTTCGCTAGCGCCGGAGGTACTTTAGATGCGTAAGCAGAAAGAAGTCGTGCGTCAAAAGATGCACGTTAAAAAGGGAGATACCGTACAGGTAATCTCTGGTAAGGACAAAGGCAAAGTCGGTGAAGTCGTTGCCATTAGTGCCAAAAAGTCTCAGGTAATTGTGCAGGGCGTCAACATTCGCACCAAGCACGTTAAGCCTCAGCAAGAGGGCGAGTCCGGCCAAATTCTAACTAAAGAGTTTCCGGTTCACAGCTCCAATGTGATGCTCTACTCTACCAAGCAAAAAGTAGCCAGCCGAGTCGCTCACACCTTTACTGACGATGGTCGTAAAGTGCGGATGCTCAAGAAGACTGGCGAAATTCTAGACTGAGACTTTCAGCTTGATCGACAATGCCCTGACCAAGCCCAGGGAAACATTTAGAGGATGCAATGGCCGATTCACTCAAGACACTCTATAAAGAGCAGGTAGTCCCCAAGCTGACCGAACAGTTTGGCTATACCAACCCTCACCAGATTCCGAAGCTTGCCAAAGTCACCGTCAACCGGGGCTTAGGAGAAGCCTCTCAAAATGCCAAAGCTTTAGAATCTTCAATTAGCGAACTGGCCATGATTACCGGGCAGCGTCCGGTGGTTACTAGAGCTAAGCGCGCGATCGCAGGCTTTAAGATTCGCGAAGGTATGCCGGTCGGCGTCAAAGTGACGCTTCGTTCAGACCGCATGTACGCTTTCACGAACCGCCTAATCAATTTAACCCTGCCCCGCATCAGAGACTTCAGAGGCGTTAGCCCCCGCAGTTTCGATGGCCGTGGCAACTATACTCTGGGCCTGCGCGAGCAGCTGATTTTCCCAGAAGTCGAGTACGACAGCGTTGACCAAATTCGCGGCATGGACATCACCATTGTCACCACTGCGAATACCGATGAAGAAGGCCGCGCCCTTCTGAAGGAATTGGGAATGCCCTTCCGAGATAACTGAGGCAGTAGCAAACAAGAGGATTATGGCGTCTAACGACACGATTTCAGACATGCTGACGCGCATTCGCAATGCTACGCTTGCGCACCATCAGACCGTCGATATCCCATCGACAAAAATGACCCGCAGCATTGCCAACGTTCTAAAAGAAGAAGGCTTTGTCGGCGAGACCGAAGATAGTGGTGAAGGCATCACTCGCAAAATCACCATCACGCTCAAGTACAAAGGCAAGCAGCGCCAGCCGATCATTCGCAACCTGACCCGCGTCAGCAAGCCGGGTCTGCGGGTGTACTCCAACCGCAAAGAGCTGCCCAGAGTCCTCGGCGGCATCGGCATTGCGATCATTTCCACCTCCAGTGGCGTCATGACCGACCGCGACGCTAGGCGTCAGGGCATTGGCGGAGAAGTCCTTTGCTACATCTATTAGACCCAATCATGCAGGCCCAAAAGGAGGAAGAAAATGTCTAGAATTGGCAAGCAGCCTGTGCCCATCCCCAAGGCAGTAACCATCACCATCGACGGCCAGCACGTCACTGTCAAAGGCCCTAAAGGCGAACTCGCCCGCGAGCTACCCCCGGAGATTGCCTTTGTTCAGGAAGGTGAAGAAATTGTCGTCACTCGCCGCAATGAGTCCCGCAATGCCAGACAGCGGCATGGCCTGGTTCGTACGCTGATCGCCAACATGGTAGAAGGCGTTTCAAACGGCTACCAGAAGAAGCTAGAGATTCAGGGCGTTGGCTACAGAGCCTCCCTACAAGGACAAAAGCTAGTGATGGCGCTTGGCTACAGTCACCCCGTAGAATTCGAACCGCCTCAGGGCATTCAATTTGCGGTGGAAGGCAACACCAATGTCACCGTCAGCGGTATTGACAAAGAAATAGTCGGTAACACCGCTGCTAGAGTACGCGCCGCTAGACCGCCCGAACCTTACAAAGGCAAAGGCGTTCGCTACGCAGGCGAACAGGTTAGACGTAAGGCCGGCAAGGCAGGCAAGTAGGTAGGTAAGCACATATGAAAACAACCCGTAGAGAATCTACCCGCCGTCGCCATTCGCGCGTTCGCCGTCGGGTAAAAGGCACCACCGAGCGGCCCAGACTAGCGATCTTCCGCTCCAACCAACACATCTATGCTCAGGTGATCGACGATACTGAGCACACAACGCTGGCTGCCGCCTCCACATTGGATAAAGACGCTGAGACAAAAGCAGGCTCCAACTCCGAAGCAGCAGCTGTAGTTGGTAAACTAATTGCAGAGCGCGCCCTGGCAAAAGACATCTCACAGGTGGTCTTTGACCGAGGCGGCAAGCTCTATCACGGTCGAGTAGCGGCTTTAGCTGATGCGGCCCGTGAAGCAGGTCTTAAGTTCTAGAGCTTTTTACTGATCGCTCGCTGAGGCAAATCACTCCCGCATACGTCTAAGGTTGTAACAATGGTTAAAGGGCATGGCAGATAATAGAGATAGAGATCGTCGGAAGAAAAACAAAGGCCGAGAGAAAGAATCTGAATGGCAGGAGCGCGTCGTTCAAATTCGCCGTGTGACGAAGGTCGTAAAAGGCGGTAAAAAGCTGAGCTTTCGAGCCATTGTGGTGGTCGGCAACGAAAAGGGCCAGGTCGGCGTCGGCGTTGGTAAAGCCAGCGATGTGATTGGCGCAGTGAAAAAGGGCGTTGCCGATGGCAAAAAACACCTCGTAGAAGTGCCCTTGAACAAGGCTTACTCCATTCCTCATCCTTCAACTGGGCGGGCAGGTGGCGCTAGAGTATTTATGCGTCCTGCAGCTCCAGGTACCGGGGTAATTGCCGGTGGCGCTGTGCGAATCGTGCTAGAGCTAGCAGGCATACGCAACATTCTTGCTAAGCAGCTAGGGTCGGACAATCCGCTCAACAATGCGCGGGCGGCAGCCGAAGCGCTCGATTCACTCAGAACGCTTGCTGATGTGGCTGAAGAGCGCGGCATTCCCCTCGAAAAACTGTACGCATAGGCCGCATACAGGCCATAGATCCCCAGACGCGATCTCAGGCGTGATACCAGACGCGATATGGGCCTCACCCACTAAAAGGAGACTACTGCTGAGATGAGATTAGAAGACGCAAAGCCCAAAGCGGGCTCAAAAAAGAGCAGGAAGCGCAAGGGTCGCGGAATTGCAGCAGGCCAAGGTGCTAGCTGTGGTTTTGGCATGCGCGGGCAAAAGTCTCGTTCGGGCAGCGGTACTCGCCCTGGATTTGAGGGTGGTCAGCTGCCTCTCTATCGCCGCATTCCCAAGCTCAAGCATTTTCCTATCGTCAACCAGAAGGTCTACACGATCATTAACGTAAAGGGCCTGGCTGATTTGGCGGCCAACAGCGAAGTTACGCTGGCTTCCCTGATGGAATCGGGCATCATCACCACCAATGATGGTCCGCTCAAGGTATTGGGCGATGGCGAAATTTCGAGCGCCCTTAATGTGAAAGCAGCCGCCTTTACGCGATCTGCGCAAGAGAAAATTGAAGCGGCTGGTGGCAGCTGCGAAATCGTTGATTAGGATAGAGACAGCAGAGGTTCTGAGGCGTTAGGATATTGACTGGCCGGTCAGAGCAAGATTCTGAGCGAAGTCATTCCAAAGTCTAAATGGCCCAGCTCCAGCGGCGCTAGCGCTATAAGAGGTTTTTAAACATGGTTGTAAGTCAAGGCAAGTCGCCCAGCGCTCAAGAGACATTTTTGCAGATGGCCCAGGCAGCAGGGCTGCGCAGCCGTTTGCTGGTGACCGTGGGCCTGCTGGTGCTGGTGAGGTTAGGAATTTACATTCCGGTTCCGGGGATTGATCGCGCCGAATTCTCTAACTTTATTCAAAATGGTGGGGCGGGCGGTGTCCTTGGCTTTTTAGACATTATCGGCGGGGGCGGTCTGTCCCTGGTCGGCATTTTTGCTTTGGGCATTTTGCCGTTTATTAACGCCTCCATCATTATGCAGCTGCTGACGGCAGCGATTCCGGCCCTGGAGGATTTGCAAAAGAACGAAGGTGAGGCCGGGCGGCGGAAGATTTCTCAGGTGACGCGCTATGTGGCCTTCGGCTGGACGATTGTGCAAAGCACTATGCTGTCTTGCTTTCTGCTGAGGGACTTTGCCTTTGATTTTGGTGTGCCGTTTGTGGTTGAGACGGTGCTGGCGCTGACGGCAGGCTCGATGTTTGTGATGTGGATAGGCGAGCTGATTACCGAGCGTGGCTTGGGCAACGGGGCATCGCTGCTGATTTTTCTGAATATTGTGTCGTCGCTGCCGCGAGTATTGGGTGAGACAATTGATTTGGCGCAGAATGGCGATCGCAGCACTATCGGCGGCATTGTCATCTTATTCTTGGTATTCATCGCTACGATCATCGGCATCGTCTTTGTCCAGGAAGGCACCCGACGCATTCCTATCGTTTCAGCGCGGCGTCAGGTAGGCCGCAAGCTCTATTTAGAGAAGAGCAACTACCTACCGCTACGGCTGAACCAGGGCGGGGTGATGCCAATCATTTTCGCCTCTTCCATGCTGATTATTCCGATCTCGCTGGTGCAGTACATCCCCAGCCAGGCTTTTGCCGAGTTTATGGGCGAAAACTTCCGAGCGACCTCGCCGCTATACATTTTGGTGTACCTGCTGATGATTATCTTCTTCAGCTATTTTTATGCGTCGCTGGTAGTGAACCCCGAAGACATGTCTCGCAACCTGAAGAAGATGGGAGCCAGCATTCCCGGTATCAGGCCAGGGCGAGCAACTACCGACTACATCAGTAAGGTCTTAAATAGACTGACGTTTTTGGGCGCGATTTTTCTAGGCCTGGTGGCTGTGGTACCTAGCCTGGTTGAAAGTGCTACCCGAGTGCAAACCTTCCAAGGCTTTGGCGCTACTTCGCTGCTGATTTTGGTGGGGGTGGCGATTGACACCGCTAAGCAAATCCAAACCTACGTCATCTCACAGCGATACGAAGGCATGGTAAAGCAGTAATGACTAGACTGATTTTTTTGGGCCCACCGGGCGCAGGCAAAGGCACGCAGGCTCAAATTCTTTCTAAAGGCTGCGAGGTTCCTCACATTTCGACCGGGGATATTTTGCGGGCTGCCGTCAAGGCAAAAACAGAGCTGGGGCAGCAGGCCGATGGCTACATGAGCGCCGGAGAGCTGGTGCCCGATGACCTGATGTTAGGGCTCATTCGCGAGCGGCTAGGCCAAGGCGATACTGCAAACGGCTGGCTGCTGGACGGGTTTCCTCGCAATGTAGAGCAGGCTGAGTTTTTGGATCGGCTTTTACAGGAGATTGAGCAAACCTGTGAATTTGTGATCAATCTGGAAGTGCCTGATGAAGAGCTGGTTGCGCGAATGCTGGAGAGAGGCCGCAAAGATGACGAGGAAGCGGTCATTCGCAATCGCCTAAAGGTCTACCGGGAGCAGACTGAACCGCTGATTAATTTTTATCAGGAACGGCAGCTGCTGCGCTCTGTGAATGGCAACCAGGATTTGGATACTGTGACCCAGACCCTTCAATCCATTGTGAAGCAAAGCCCGGAAGTAGAACTAGAAGGAAGCCCAAAAGCAAAACCAGAAGCAAAGTCGTGAAATAGGCACCAGCAAAAACGGTTGGATTAGGCGGATCGGGTTTCCGATTCGGTGTTTATTCGGTGATTTGCTAGGCTAGAGGTAACGATATACGTGACTGACGAGGAATAGCTAAAATTGTCTAAGCAAGATTTGATTGAAATGGAAGGGACGATTACCGAGTCGCTCCCGAACGCGATGTTCAGGGTCGATCTCGATAACGGCTTTAACGTACTCGCTCATATTTCGGGCAAGATTCGCCGGAACTATATTAAGATTTTGCCGGGCGATCGCGTCAAGGTAGAACTCACCCCCTACGACCTCACCAAAGGCCGCATCACCTATCGACTGAAAAAGCCGCGCTAACGAGCAGCTGTATATAGTTTGCATCTCAGCAGCATCTCGAACGGGCGATCGCTCACTGCTCACATTATGCCTGGTCACAACGGCTTCAATCGCCTGCAGCAAAAAAGGTCAGCAGCCATCCACCCGCTTCGTTTTCAAAGTGCGCACGATAGTCAGCCGGTCTGCGAACATACTGTCCTTTTACGAAGCCTTCTTCTCCTTCAGTGGTTGTGACTTTGAGCCATACGTATTGGCTTTCACGCCCTTCGCCGTTAATAACAGACTGTGAATAGTCAACTTTGACAATGTTGTAGCTTAAAGCTGTGATCGCCGCCGAATCTACCGCTGGCTCTGCTCTCAAAGCCACATCAGTCGCTGCGATCGCCGCGTATTCAAACCCTGTATATTCTGCCGGAAAGCTGGAAGATACGTAGGGAGCAACGAACACATCTGCATCGCCCTCCCCAGCAGGTTCAGAGGGATGAAAGGCACCGCCTAGTTTTAAGACGGTCTCCAGCTCATCCCACAGTCGGCTGTCGGCTTTATCTAGCTGCCACCGCCGCTGGAAATCTTCAATGCCATATTCTCGGCTATAGCCATTTTGGATATCGGGATGAACAATGGTCAGCAAAAAAGCTTTATCCTTATTCTCTACAGCCTCTATCAGCTGCGCTCTAAAGGCTTGGAATGATTCATCTTTAAAACCTTCGTCGACAGGCAGCAATATCTCGCCCGGAGCGAACTCCGTATCAGTGTTTTCAGGATTAGTCTCCCAATTATTTTTACCTGCGTCGCTCTCTGAGACTAGATCAGCAAGATCTGGGTTCTCGCCAGCAGACAGATCGGCAGCGTCGTGAGGTGTTTCTTCATTTGTCAGCACTGCTCTAGTAGGCACAGTGGCTCTCGGAGCTTGAGCGCAGCTAGCCAGTGCTAAAGTCAGCAGCAAAACGGTGGCTGACCATTGCTTTTTCATCACAGATCTCCTCTAGAACGTAGGGGGCAGCAATACTGAACCCGGAGCAGTGCTATAGCTTCTGTCGAGTTGCTCAGGGCACTTTTATCGGCTGAAACCGTTATCTGACAACAGGCAACTCGACTCGCAAAGTAAGAATGCATCCCTACTTTGCTATAGCTTCCGGCACTTTGCTTCATGCAGCATTACTGACTGTAAGCCATATGTAACAACAGGCAAAGTGCTCCGCGAAGCGCGAATGCATCTGCGCTTCGCTATATATCGGCGTTTGCCAATACGCTATTGCATGTCCCTTGGCTTCTGCTTAGAAACATAGATGGTAATGGAGAAGAAAAAGAGATTGATAGGTTTTGGTACGGCCATGCCAAGCTTTGAAGCCAAATTTTTGAAGCTGTCTGCCTATTGCGCCGATACTATAGCCTCTGTCGAGTTGCTTAGGACACTTTTGTCGGCTGAAACCGCTAGGGAACAGCGGGCAGCTCGACTAGCAGAGGTCCTAATGCATCAGGACATCTGCTATACCAGACGAAAATATGCAAAGATTTGAACAGTCTTCTGGTGACCTTTATGGCCCAAAATCGCGAACCCTTCCTTAGTCTGGCCCTTTATCACCTGTTTAAGTGGTCTGTGGTGAGCCCGGTGCTGCATGGCTATTTGCGCGGTCGCATTTACGGGGCAAAAAAGGTGCCGATGGCAGGGCCGCTGATTGTCGTGGCCAACCACGCGAGCTATTTTGATCCGCCTTTGCTATCTAACTGTCTGCGCAGACCGGTGTCGTTTATGGCTAAAGAATCGCTGTTTGAAGTGCCCGTGTTGGCACCCGCAATTCGGGCGTATGGTGCGTATCCGGTGAAGCGAGGATCGGCTGATCGCAGCGCGATTCGGGCGGCCCTTCAGCAGCTAGAGAATGGCTGGGCGGTCGGCATTTTTTTACAGGGAGTGCGCACTCCCGATGGCCGTATTCCTGAACCCAGACTGGGGGCGGCGCTAATTGCCGCTAAAGCTCAGGTGCCGCTGCTGCCCGTCAGCCTGTGGGGAACAGAGAAAATTTTGCGAAAAGGGTCGGCGTTGCCCAGAATGGTGCCCAGTCCGGTGCCAGTGACGGTACGGATTGGCGAAGCGATCGCGCCCCCCGCAACGACAGCCAAAGCCGAACTTCAAGCCATCACTCAGCGCTGCACCGATGAGATTCACGCCCTGCACAACCTGAGTCGTTAGCGACGGCCTCCGCTGACACGGTAAAATGCCTCTGTGAGCTATTGGTCAACGATTTAAGAGTATTCATGGCAGAGGATTTGCGTACAGAACTAAAAGAGATGACAGGTCCGGTGCAGTGGGAATGGCTAAAGCCCCATGTGCAGCGCGACGCGGTGATCATCGTCAATTCGCAGCTGGATTTGACTGAGGTAGGGGAGGCTTTAGCCACCGACAACACCCAAGCTGTAAAGCATTGGATTACCGAACAGCTGCTGGTCAAGCCCGACGCAGAGCAGCTCACCCTTTGGAGCAGCGACAACAAACGCTTGAACTCACTCATTGTGCAGCCCTTTGTATTAGTCCAAGATTTAGCTGCCTCCCTCACCGACCCTCCTCAGTAGACACGCCGACATGCAGGGCCACCCGCTTTTAAACTACTTAAACAACTCCTCACTACTGAGGTATCTGTTGTTGTTTGCCTGCGGCTGGGCGGCCATTGAGGTTTTAGAATATTTTGAAGTGGTCGTGGTGATTTTTACCTCAGCGACGATTTTGGCTTTTTTACTGAGCCATCCGGTAGGCTGGCTGCGCCAATTTGTCCCTCGTAAAGTGGCGGTGTTTGCGGTCTTTATTGTTGCGCTGGCGGTCATTGGCAGCATTATTACCACTATCAGCCTGGCAGTGCTCTCTCAGGGTAAGCCCCTGATTGACAACATTACCGACTTTTTGACTTCGCTGTCTCCCCGGATTGAGGCGCTAGAGCGATCGCTACAGCAGTGGGATTTACAGGTTGATCTCACCTCGGTTGGCACTCAGCTGCGAGACCAGACGGCGGGGCTGTTGGGGGCGGGTATTGGCCTGGTGCAGGCTCTGCTGACCAATTTTTTGTACATGATTTTTATTGCGGTGGTGACTTTGTTTATGCTGCTGGATGGCGATCGCCTCTGGCAGCTGTTTCTGAGAAGGGTGCCGTTGGTCCATCGTCACCGCGTCACAGAAACCGTCAAAGATAGTCTGCTGGGTTTCTTTGGAGGCAGGCTGCTGCTCTCTACTTTTTTTGGCACCGCTACCTTTTTGGCCTTTCTTGTTTTCAAAATACCTTATGCGCTCACGCTAGCCGTCCTTGCCGGACTGTTCGATCTCATTCCAGGCATCGGTTCATCGATAGGCATTGGGTTAGTGATGCTGTTTTTGCTCTCTCAGAGTGTGGTGTTGGCCGTCAAGTCTGTTGTCATCTGCGTGGTGCTACAGCAGATAGAAGAAAATCTGCTGATGCCCCGTGTCATGCAAGACTCGCTGAATATTAACCCGGTGGTGATGTTTTTTGCGCTGATCGTTGGGGCTCGGATGGCAGGGCTGCTGGGCATATTTCTCTCTATTCCGATTGCGAGTATTGTTGTTAGCCTGCTAGAGATTGAAGAAATGAAAGGCAAAGCAGTAGTGCCAGTCGCCTCTGATAAAGGCTAATGCCCGGCACGCTTTAAGCCTGTGCCATAGTCGCATAGATCTATCTGCACGTGGCTATCTATAGCTGCTCCTAGTAATTATTGCAGATAACCATCTTAGTTTTAGACCCTTATTAGCTTAATCATCTGTCTCAAGCAGGGTTTTGTGTAGCTAAAACTGCGGGTATGTATAGGATCACAGCTCGCTTTATTAAGATTCGCTGCTGCCTATACCGTCAGCACTATTGATATTAGGTATCATTACCTGTACGATTAACTCTTGAAAACATTCACTCTCTCGGTGACACTATGGCAAAAAGATTAAAAGCGACTGAACTCTTTCTCTCCCTCGGCATGATTGCTTCTTTAGCAACGGCCTGCGGCGGCCCTACCGAAGGCGGGGAGGCTGTCGAAGGCGACGGTGAAACAATGGAAGCGCCCGCAGACGAGGCTGTCCCTATGGAAGAAGAGCCCATGGAAGAAGAGTCCATGGAAGAAGAAGGGGGTGAAGGCGGCGAAGGGGGTGAAGGCGGCGAAGGGTAAGTACTCCTTTCTACAGCCCGAATAGGCTAGCTAGGAACCCGAACATCTCCTTGAGGTAAGCTGCCGGGAGTTGTTCGGGCTTTTCCGGTTTGAGAAATCAGATGGACTGCATAATATCAATCAGCTTTTGCTGCATACTTTCTGTTGCTGAAATGATTAGACCCGGCCAGCGATAGTCTTTGCAAGCTGAGAGCGGTGGCGGCGAGCTGCCATCGTAAGTGCTCAGGTAGTAGCCCATCTCCTTGGCCATAAAGGCGAAGGCAGCGGTGTCGATAAACTGCCCGCTGGCTAAAACTACACCCGAAATTTCTCCTGTGAGCAGGCCGTTGATGGAAGGGACAGCCGTCTCGGTGGAGTAGTCTGTATTGATATTGATGATGGGGTAGTGCGACCGCACCTGCTCTGCCATTGGGCTAATCTGCCAGCCCAAAAACACTTTCTCAGTGGGATCGGTGACGGTGAGCGGCTGACAGTCTTCTAAGCGATCGCTCAGCTTGCCAACAAAGGTGCCTTCACCTCGCAGCGCGTAGTAGTAGCAGTCGTTCGCTGGGCTCAGCGCCAGGGCCGCTTCAAATCCATCGGCATTCAGCACCGTCAGAATGATCATGTAGTTGCCGTGACCATCCATGTAATAGCGGGTGCCATCAATCGGATCGAGCGTGATCAGGTAGTCGCCCTGAGGCCCCAAGTCAATGGCCCGAAAATATTTGGTATTGTAAGACTTTTCATATTCTTCGCCGTAAAACCGCAGATTGGGAAACTTGGCCAGCAACACAACCTCTATAAAGGTCTGCACGGAGAGATCGGCATCGGTCAGCGCATTGCTAAAAAGGTGACCGTCTTCAAACTTGTCTGGATGAATAGCAATACGCTGCTGAATTTGCTGAGCGTAGGCTCCAGCCACTTTGAGAAAGGGCAGCAGCGTAGACAGGATCTCTCGGGGTGAGGGATGACTAGACATAGATATTCCTGTACTGGACGCCTTTATTGTAGAGGTGGGGGGGCGATCGCTCACCAAAGACCAAACGCCCGCTATTCTCCAAGGATCAATTCCAGGAGTCTCTGCACGCAAGCAGCCCTAAGCCGCTCTCACCCGTTTGGTGAGTATTGCCATCACCTCATTGGGCCTGCCGGTAGGCAACAGCTGACTCCAGTCATTCGGCTCAGCGTAGCCCAGCTTATGCAACTGCTGAATGGTCACCTGCACCGCGCCGGGACTGCCAAACAGCATATGCCGCACTGGTTCAGCCGGTGAGCTGGCGGCAGTAGAAACAGTGGACGCCATCGCGCCCGCAATAGAAGGAACAAACATGAGATTCTGGTCTCCGCAAGTAGGGTTAGCGAGAAAACCAGAACTCAAAATCCTTAGCCACCCCGCGAAAGCTAGTGCAAACCAGGGCAGCTAAGGTACAGTGTCCTCGGCTCTCCAGACTGCTTAGATCAGTTCGGCGAGTTAGCCGTCGGTTAGGTGGTTGCACACCTGCCGATGGCGCTAAGTCAATTGAGTTCTGACAGAGAGAGATTGCGGTAGGCACCACAACCAATAGCTACAGAGCATAGGCTGATTTTTAGCTTTCTTCAAGCGATGAAAACTTAAGCGGAGGCGTTATCTGTTGGAAGTAACAGGTAAGCTAAAAGAAAGGCGGTATTAGCCAATCGACGCTGGGCATGTATCTAAATTTCGCGGAGGCGTAAGTTGCGTATACGAGAAGAATTCAAAAAATCCGGCTATTTCTGGCTTCCTTCAGCTCCAGAGAAGAGGATTCCTGGCACGCTTGTCATCACAGATGGTGGCAATATTGAGCTTGAAGTGGTTGGGCTGTTCGATGAAAGCGTCGAGGGGCTAAATAGAGCTATGAATAGCGGGGATGAGTTAGAAAGAATTGTCGGACATATTGAGCAGCATGGCTCGATTACACTAGACAATTGCCACTATAAAAACAGAAACCTTTCTTTTGGCTCTTCTGGCAGTATTTCTAAGTCATCTATCTATGTTGAAAAAGCTTTCATCGGCATTGCCTATGATGAAAAAGAAACCATCTTGTTCAATGACTTTCAGTTCTCAGTAGAAGGTATTGATGAGTGGGTTGGCTTAAGCGGAATAAAAGTTGAGCATGAATTTGCAGATCGGACAGCGTCAATAACGTATGTACCACCCGAAGAGATATCGCTAAATCTTAATAATGATATGGCGCTGTGGATTACGTTTTCTTGGACCCTACCTGGATTACCAAGTGAAAAAGAAGCAAAAATTACACAGAAAACATACTTTAAGCTCTCGTCCGAACAGGAGCGTCCGCTCAACGAATTTATATCGGCGGCTCATAAAGTTACTACACTTCTAAGTTTCGCTATTGATAAAACTGTCTGCATTGAACAAGTGTCAGCAATTTCTAATGCTATTGTTCGAGGCGTAGGTAATGGAGAAACCGTGCCCGCCTCGATATCACTTTATTACCCAAGTTTACCTTATACGGAAAGCGAACCCAAAATTGACCAGTATGGAATGCTATTTGAATTTGGTCAAATCAGGCAAAATGCTGAGCGCGTAGTTAATAACTGGTTTGATGCTTATGATGAGATTGCTCCAGCCCTAAATCTGTACTTTTCTACAAAAACAGGAGCACACAAATATTTAGAAAGTAAGTTCCTGGCTCTAGCTCAGGGGCTTGAAAATTATCACCGCAGAACCTCAGACGAAAAAATAATGGATGATCACGTCTTTAAAGAACTAACTGAAAGCTTAATAAAGCATTGCCCAGAGGAAAACCGAGAGTGGCTGGCTGGAAGGTTGCAGCATGGAAATGAAATGAACCTTGGCCGGAGGCTAAAGGGCATCATTGAGCCATTCAAAGAGTTTCTTGGAACAAGCAAGGAACGAAAGAAGCTAATAAGAGCCATTGTGGATTCGAGAAACTATTTGACTCACTATGACGAATCGTTGGAGACAGCAACGACAAGCGGTGAAGGCTTATACTTGCTCTGCATCAAGATGGAGGTAGTTTTTCAGCTTCATTTGCTTCAAGTGTTAGGTTTTACAAAAGCCGAGATTAAGTCCTTCATTGACGATAGCTACGAGCTACGGCGGAAGCTTGGAGAAATCTAATAATTTGTGTCGTACATTGTCCGATTTTGAGTAACGCATCTAAAATTTGGATGATGTAGAACGTGTTCCGTTAGTTCAGCAATAGGTAGTGATTCAGGAAGAAACATGCTAAAAACGCTGTGGGCTACGATTCGTCAAGGAAAAATCGAACTTTTGGAATCAGTAGAGGTTCCTGAAGGAACAAAAGTTCTTGTCACATTTCTGCCGGACGATGAATCTGGGTTTTGGCTACAAGCGAGCCAATCATCGTTAGATGCCATCTGGAACAATCCTGAGGACGATGTGTATGCCCAGCTACTCTAAGTCTGACGTGATTTTAGTCCGCTACCCATTTTCGGATTTGTCGAATGCGAAAGTCAGACCGGCGGTGGTCGTGAGCGCAGCCCACTCCTCTCAAGATGTTTTGATTACACCTTTGACCAGCAAAGTGAGATCGTTGCGAGAGGGCGAATTTGAGCTTTCTGAATGGTCGGCAGCAGGACTGAATGTAGCTACAGCCATTAAGCGAGGTGTGTATACAGTGCATGAGAGTCTGGCGATCAAGCTGATTGGTAGGTTATCGCATGTGGATGCAAAACAGCTAGAGGAGTCTTTGCAAGGTTGGTTGGGATTGTGAGGCGCGCCAGCAGCCCAACACAATACGGCGCTGGACAAAACACAGATTTCGCTGAAGCTACCTGCCGCCGTCGAGCTGCACCGTCAATAACATATAAACCAGCGCTGACCCAACCAAGAGGTTAATTGATTTGGTGCATAGGCAGCTTAGTTTTAACCTGCATGAAAACTTGGACAGCCCTTTATCATCTCAGGTTGCTGCTACGATTAAAAGCCTATCTAAATCCATTGGCACTAAATCGCGAGGGGCAGTTTTTACTCGCTCAGAAGTCGTTGATTTTATCCTCGACTTAGCTGCGTACACCGAGGATAAGCCTCTCTATCAAAAGCGGCTTTTAGAGCCCTCATTTGGCGCTGGTAATTTCTTACTACCTATCGTGAGCCGACTGATGTCTGCATGGCGAAACGCGAAAGGAAAGCTGAATGATCTGAGTGATGCCATCTACGCTGTCGAATTGCATCGTGAGACATACTGCAAAACATATGTAGCGGTGGTCTCTTTGCTTCAGCAAGAAGGTCTCACTGGTCAGACAGCCACAGACCTAGCAGATCGTTGGCTTTTTCAAGGGGATTTTTTGTTAGCACCTTTGCACAGAACATTTGACTTTGCAATTGGCAACCCTCCCTACGTCCGACAGGAAATGATACCCGCGCCATTACTTGCTGAGTATCGGCGTCGCTACCAGACAATCTATGACAGAGCTGACCTCTACATTCCATTCATCGAACGGTCATTGTCTCATCTAGCACCAAGCGGCAGCTTAGGCTTTATCCTGCGCGGATCGTTGGATGAAAAACCGCTATGGGAGCGCTCTACGTGCCCTTATCGCTGAGCAGTTCCATCTAAAGATCTATGTTGATATGGTCGGCACTTCAGCATTTCATTCTGAAGTAAGCGCTTATCCGGCAATTACTATCATTAGCCGAGAACCATCAGCGGCTACTCGTATTGCTCACTGCCCTGACATCAGCCGAACTACCCTCGCTGCACTCGCCAAAGCGATACAGAGGCAAACATTGCCTCAAGAATCTATAACTGTGCGAGAACTAGCTCAAGTTACGAACGGCGCAGCGCCCTGGCTGCTAGAGTCATCAGATCAAATAGCTTTGATTCGTTGCCTTGAGCAACAGTTCCCAAAATTGGAAGAGGTCGGTTGCAAAGTTGGCATCGGAGTAGCGACAGGTGCAGACAAGGCATTTATCGGCAACTACGAAACCCTTGACATAGAGCCTGATCGCAAGGTTCCGCTAGTGACAACAAAAGACATCGCATCTGGTGAAGTGAAATGGCACGGCAAGGGAGTCATCAACCCCTTTTCGGAAGGTAGTGGCCTTGTAAACTTGTACGACTATCCGCGTCTAAATCGCTATCTAAATATTCACCGAGAAATAATCGCCGGTCGTCACTGCGCAAAAAAGAATCCTGCTAACTGGTATCGCACCATTGACCGTATTACACTGGCCCTAGCCTCCAAGCCAAAACTTTTAATCCCTGATATCAAAGGCGAAGCGCACATCGTTTTTGAAGCAGGGAAACTATATCCTCACCACAATCTTTACTACGTAACATCTGAGCATTGGAATCTAAGGGCACTGCAAGCTGTCATGCTCTCCTCTCTCACCCGCCTTTTCATAGCGACCTACTCAACTAAGCTTCGGGGTGGATTTTTCCGGTTTCAGGCCCAATACCTGCGCCGTATCCGCATTCCGCACTGGGCAGATGTGCCCAAAACGCTACAGTTAGAGCTGGTAGAAGCAGGCGTCAAAAGAGATTTGCACCTGTGCAATCATGCCACTTTTAAGCTTTACGGGCTGACTGACGAAGAACGATCTGCCTTAGGAGAAAATAGAAAATAAATGGCGCTTGATCTTGTCGATTATGAACAGAAAGCACATGAGGCCGTAAAAGCCTTTTGGGGAAACCGGGAGGCCGCAAGACAAAAGCAAATTGAGGCAGGTAAGGCTGACCAGGGCGATCGCGCTGACGTCACAGCGGGCAAGAATATGGATGGATTCTTAGCCTTGGTTATTGATCGCGTTCAGGCAGGATGAATAAAGCAGAGCACGCCGCTATTTCTATGCTAGGTCAACAGGCCACAGTTGCCTGGTATATGATGTAAACAGATTGTCTCTAGAGCTTAACCGCTATTGGGAATCATGACCGAACTTCTCCAGAAAGCCATAGAAGAGGTTGCAAAGCTATCAGACGAGCAGCAAGATGCGATCGCATCCCGTCTTTTGTCCGAGTTAGAAGACGAGCAGTCCTGGCAAACGCGCTTTGCAGCCACGACAGACACTCAATGGAACAACCTCGCAGCGATGGTACGACAGGAAATTGCAGCGGGCGAAGTTTTGCCGCTCGATGAAGTCTTTCCCGTTGAATAATGAAGTCGAGCACGACCAAAGATTTTCGCAAACGGCTCAACCGGTTACCCATCTCAGTTCGTGAACAAGCCGATAAAGCATATGCTCTATGGAGAAACGATCCATATCACCGCAGCCTTCAGTTTAAGCGAGTCAGTCAACGTCAACCTATCTATTCAGCCCGCATCAGTCTCAATTACAGAGCATTGGGGCTACTGGAAGAGGCCCAGATCTACTGGTTTTGGATCGGTACTCACTCAGAATACGATGAGTTGCTAAAACGTTTGTAATTCATTGCATCGGCGCGGGCGACAAGAAAAAAACGTCAGAGCCAAACTCAAAGTCACCGTTAAGCGGCTCTTAAACTTTGGCTTAAAACTCAGTCGAGGCCGCCAATTCGCTGTGGGGGCCAAAAGCGCACTACCGCCCGACCGATAATATTTTCACGGGGAAGAAAGCCCCACTCATGACCGTCTGAGCTGCTATTACGGTTGTCGCCCAGTACCAGATATTCGCCTTCGGGCACTGTTTCTGGCCCCCAAGTATAGGCTGGCGGAGCCTGAATGTAGTCTTCTTCTAGCGCGTTGCCGCCAATAAAAACCTGCCCTTCTTTGACTTCGACCGTGTCACCCGGCAGGCCAATGACTCGCTTAATATAGGCATCTTTGCGGGTAGAGCCCACCAGATCCAGCGCGGCCTGAGGTGCCTGGAAGACAATGACATCGCCGCGTTTGGGCGGATTGAAGCGGTAGCTGATTTTTTCGATTACCAGACGGTCGTCAATTTGGAGGGTGGGCTTCATTGACCCGGACGGAATGAACCGCGCCTCGGCGACAAACTGACGGATACCCAGCGCTAAAACAACACTGAGTCCGATAGTTTGGAGTCCTTCAATCCACGGATTTTGCTTTTCAGACACGGCGTTTGGTAGGCGGGGGACGATGGATAGAGATCAAACACATCTCAAATTGCTGAGGGTCTGATAGCGTAACTGCTGACGGCCTCAATCATAATAAGTTTAGGCCGCTGATGACAAAAGCAGGTAGATAAATGACGTATTCTTCGCTGATTATTCAAAATGCCCAGGTATTGCTGCCTTCAGGAGAGATAGAACCGAGCCAGGTGGCGATCGCCCATGGCAAAATCACCGCTGTCGGTCCGAACCTGGAAGCGCCAGACGATGCCAAAATTATCGATGCGCAGGGGCTAACGCTGCTGCCGGGTGTGATCGACCCGCAGGTGCACTTTCGCGATCCGGGCTTAGAGCACAAAGAAGATCTGTTTACGGCATCCTGCGCCTGTGCGAGGGGCGGGGTAACGTCTTTTCTAGAAATGCCCAATACGCTGCCGCTGACGATCACCCAGGAGATTTTGACCGATAAGCTGGCGATCGCCGCTGCCAAAAGCCTGGTCAACTACGGCTTTTTCATCGGTGCCACAGCTGACAACTTGCCCGACCTGCGCGAGGCTAACCCCACCTGCGGCATCAAAATTTTTATGGGCTCAGCTCACGGCCCGCTCTCTGTCGATACGGCTGAGACCATTGAGCCGATTTTTGCAGTGGGCGATCGCCTGATTGCCGTTCACGCCGAAGACCAGGCCCGCATTATCGAGCGCCGGGAGCTATTTGCCGGTCGCACCGACCCCGCCGTGCACTCCCAAATTCAGGATAACGAAACCGCGCTGCGGGCCACTCAGCTGGCCCTGCATCTCTCTAAAAAGTATCAGAGACGCCTGCACATATTGCACATGTCTACCGGCGAAGAAGCTGACCTGCTGCGGCGCGATAAGCCCAGCTGGGTAACCGCAGAAGTCACCCCTCAGCACCTGCTGCTGGACGTGAGCGCCTATGAAGAAATCGGCACCCTGGCCCAGATGAATCCGCCTTTGAAGTCAAAGCGCGATCGCGAAATACTGTGGCAGGCCCTGCTAGACGGCGTGATTGACTTTATCGCCACCGACCACGCCCCCCATACCCTGGCAGAAAAAGCCAAAGGCTACCCCAATAGCCCCTCCGGGATGCCCGGCGTAGAGACCGCCTTGCCGCTAATGCTTACCCAGGCCCAAGAAGATCGCTGTACGGTCGCTCAAGTCTCCCACTGGATGTCTACAGCGGTGGCTCGGGCCTACGGTATTCCCAACAAAGGCCTGATTGAGCCCGGTTACGACGCTGATATAGTGCTGGTAGATCTAAAGACTTACCGCCCGGTACTGCGCGAAGAGCTTAAAACCAAATGCGGCTGGAGCCCCTTTGAAGGCTGGACGCTCACGGGCTGGCCAGCGATTACCCTGGTAGGTGGCCAGGTGGTATATGATCACGGCACTATCGATACCCAAGTGCGCGGCCAAGCTTTGCAGTTTGGCTAATCCAGTTTGGTCAATGGGACTGGGCTGGCATGGTTTGGACAGTCAGGTCTGACCACTCATCAGGGCCGGATCGTCAGGGCGTGTAGGCTACTGCCACATTCGTCGTTAGTCAGTATTCGTCAGTTGCGCTTATGCAAAATCCATTTCGGTCTTTTAAGTACTTGCCCTGGGCGGGCCTATTTCAGAGTGCGGGGCTCACTGTTTTAGTGGCGACCGCCATCGATATTTTGCTGCTGCTGGCGATTGTGGAGGTGCCGGCGATCGCCAGAGCGCTGTCGACTGTCAGCATTTTGCTGTTTATCCTGCCGTTGGCGGCGGCGTTTGGAATAGGGGCGCTGTCTATTTTTTTTACAGCTGGCTTCTTTCATCAGGTGATACTTAGAGCCGACACCATTTGGGCGTTAACAGGCTGTCTGCTGCTGCTACTGCTGATTAAATCCTGGCTGCCCATACCGGCGCTGTTTATCAGTGGTTTCAGCTACCCCAGTCTAATAGGGGTGGTCGTCGGAGCTTTTACCCAGGGGCGACGCTACTGGCGCTAGTGAGAATAGCCCAGCTAAAATGGGCCAGCTAAAATGGGCCAGCTAAAATGGGCCAGCTAAAACAGGCCAGCTAAAACAGATTGTACTGAACCGAAAAATACAGTCCGCTGTCTTGCAGACTGCTGCCGGTGCTATCAATCGCTACAACCGGGATACCCCAGTCAAGACGGGCGGTAAAATTTTCATTCTGCTGCCAGAGCAGCCCCAGCCCGGTAGCCGCTAAGACATTGTTGCCAGCAGGTGTATTGGCATGATTCCAAGCTGTTCCCACATCGACAAAGGGCGTGAGCTGTACCAGGCTGCCTTTGCCCAAGCGGATAATTGGAAAACGCGCTTCAGCCGAAATCATTGCGCCGTTGTCTCGCAGCAGTGCGTCTTGCCGGTAGCCACGCACCGTCTGCTGCCCGCCCAGGCCAAACTGCTCGGATGACAGCAAGCTGGTAGCGGCGAGCTGCATATCGCCTCGCAGTAGAAAGAGCGCATCTGAACCCAGCAGGCGCACCCACTGCCCCTGACCTCGCCAGGAGAAAAACTGGCTGTCTGGAATATCGCTGGAGTTTTTGGTCGCATTGAGCCAGTCGAGGCCAAGACTGAACTGCGATCGCGCGGCCAAGACCTGCTGCTGACTGCGCTGCGTCCACCCCTGCGAAAACCGCAGGGCGCTGACTCGGGTTTTCCCATTGCTGTCGGCCCCTGGCGAGAGCGGAAACGGACCAATATTGTCAATGCCCAGCCGGGTTTGGTTTGCTTTATAAGAGAAGGCCAGACCTAGGAAGACTTCCTGGGTGGAGGTTTCAATCAGGGGGTGAGTGACCCCAATCTCATAGCGATAGGCATTGGCGCTGATATCAAGCACTTCAAAGGTAGGGTCAATCACTTGGCTCTCAGAAGCAGTTGCTTCAAGGTTGAGGCGAGTATTGTGAGGGCTGAGAGGGAGCGAGTAGCTCAGGTCTATGCTATTGCTGCCATCGGTGTTGGCTACGCCAACGGAGATGCGATCGCCCAGTCCAGATAAGTTGCCCTCACGCATATCCAGATAGCGACGCACGCTGCCAATGCTGGGCGATCGCCGATTATCCACCCCGATAGCCAGATCAAAAGAATCGGCCTCAGTCACATCTACTCGCAGCACGCTGGTGCCGGGCTCTACCCCCGTCTGCAGATCGGCAGAGACCGTGGCAATTAGCGGGTCTATCTGTAAGCGCTGAAGACCGGCCAGCAGCTTGCCAGTACTGATCGGGGGCTGCGCGGCCAGTCCCAAACGGCTGCGGATATAGCGAGGGTTGAGCCGACGGGTGCCGATCACCTGGATCTGGGCGATCGCTCCTTCCACCACCTGCACCGTCACCACCCCCTCGGCCAAAGTCTGGGGCGGAATGAACGCGCCAGAAGTCACAAAACCAGCCTCAACATAGCGCTGCGTCACCGCTGAGCGCACCTCTAGCAGCTGATAAAACGTAATCGGTCGGCCAATGTACTGGGCAAACAAATCAGCAAAATCGTCAGCGGTAAAAACGCGGCTGCCTTCCAGTCGAAAACCGCTCACTACAAAAGTCTCTTCACTGCCGCTGGTAACTCCATCCGGAGTATTGACGCCATCTAAGTCGTCATTCAGCAGCTGGTCAGGTGGCGGTAGCTGAGGTAACGGCTGGGGAAGTGTCTGTTCGGGCAGGCGGTCTTCAGGGCGCAGGTCGGGGCTGATATCTGCGGGCGGTAAGGGCAGCGTTGGCAGCGGGTCAGAGGGCAGTGAGTTTGTATCAGACGGTAAAGAATTAGACGGTGAGGAAGGCTGGGCACTAGCGGAACCTCTCAGCAGAGGAGCCGCACTGAGCCCAAACCACAGCAAAGCCTGACAGAGAGCGTACCTCAGCAGCAAAAGACAACGAAACATGGCAGCGGCTATCCCCAGATCTTTGTCGGTCACATTCCCGAACCATCAACTTTCGTCTATGGGTTTGTTGAGAGGGTACCGCTTACTGCTTCAATGCATATCAGCCTGTTACTGATCGCAATCCAGCCCACTCCAGCCAGACATTAGCGAGCGACCAAAATAGCTCGCATTCCAGTCGCCTGAGCACCGACGTAATCTTCGGTCTTGCTGTCGCCTACGTGCCAGGCCCGTTCAGCTGGGCAGTCGTGTTTTGCCAGGGCCGCTGCAAAAATTTTGGGCGAGGGCTTGGCCGCACCTACTTCCGTAGAAATCGTGACGGACTGAAAATAGGAGGCCAATCCCAACACACTCAGCACTCGATAAAGGCGAGAATCGAAATTGGAAATCACCCCCAACTCGATACCCGCTTTCTGCCAGCGAAGCAGTGCTGGCAGCGTATCAGCATAGATCTGCCAGGGCGCAGCCGTTTCAAAATAAGCGTACAAACCCGCGTAAAAAGTATCAAAATCTGCAAATTTTTCTAGCACCCCTACCCGTTCAAACGTTTCAGCTACGATGGCTTGCCACCAGCGGTATTCGAGTGCTGGAATCGCCGCTGCTGACGCGCCTGGGAAAGCCAGTCTCTCAGCGGCAGCAAAGCTCTGATAAAAGGCCCGATTGACTGCCTGAGCCTCGGTATTGACCCGGGCCTTTTGCGCCAGATTGCTGTAGAGTTCGCCAACGCTGCTGCTGACGCCGAAAAGGGTACCAAAGGCATCGAGATAGATTACTTTTGGCGGGTCTAGAGAAGGCATGTTTTCTTAACCAATTTACTCACCGCCGTGAGTGGTCAGCAGCGCCTGTAAAGGTTGGGTAGCCCAGTTGAGTCCCACGCGGATCTGATGGTCGAGGGTGGGCATACGATAGAGGTAAGTCAGCCGCCGCGCGATGTGAGCCAGGTTGCCATCGAGCTTGATGCCCAGGCCCGCTAGCGTCGCATTGTCACTGCCCAAGGTCATCATTTCACCTAAGTGCTGATAGCGGAAGGGCAATAGCGGTCTGCCAGTCAGGCTAGCCCAAATATTCCAGGCGGCATAGTCGGCTTGCTGCAAGGCGGATTGAGCGGTCGAGGGTACCGTTTTACCAGCCGCGTCTAGGCCATCGGCCAGATCGCCCAGGGCAAAAACGTGAGGATGAGCGGCGACCTGCAAGGTCGGTTCAATTGTGAACTGTTGGCGCTGGTTGCGAGGTAAATCGAGGGCGTCGAGTGCCGGACTGACCTTGCTGCCCACAGTCCACAGCACGATATCGACCGGGATAGTATCAATCTTGTCTTTGTAGCTCAGGGAGATAGAGTCAGCGGTAACTTCGGTAACGGTAGTTTCGTAGTCTACCCAGACATCTTTATCGTTGAGAGCTTTTTGCGCCGCTTTTTGGTTGAATTCGGCAGAGTTTTGTAGGATCTTGTCGGCTAGCTCGACGATGCGAATGCGACCGCGATTCTCCTGCGGAGGGGCTACGCCAGCGCCCAATCGCTCAGCCACCTTACAGGCCACTTCAACCCCGCTGTAGCCGCCCCCTACCACCGCCACGCGAATCTTATCGGCATCGCTAGCCTCTAGCAGCCGCAGCCGCTCTTGCAGCCGGTAGGCATCTTCTAAGGCCCGAAAGGGAATGGCATGTTCTGCAACGCCAGGGGCCATGTCCATCGGAGTTTCGCCGCCGAGGGCAAGGACGAGACGGTCATAAGAGAGCTGTTCACCATCGGTCAGTGAAACCTGCTGAGCGTCCAAATCTATCTGCTCAACGCCGCTCTGATGAAAGCGGACGCCCGTATTCGCCAGCAGCTCTTCGTAAGGGGGCGCAATTTCCCAGGTTTGCAGTTCGCCAGTAACCAGTTCGTAGAGAAGGGGGGCGAAAAGGAAGCGATCGCGCTGATCCACCAGCACAATTTCGGACTGCTCATCTCCCCAATCGAGCTTACTGAGGGCTAAAGCTGTGTAGAGACCGCCAAAGCCGCCACCGAGAATGCAGATGGAATGAGACATAGGGAGAGGTACAAAAAAGGTAAAGCGATTGCTATTAGGATAGCGCTAGTCCGAAAGCGATGCGCTCTATCAATTAGCGGAGCTAGTCATTCATCTTCTAGCAGGTCTTGCCCAGTATTTCCTAACGATTATTTGCTGACGATAGACTTTAAAATCTCACCATTCTGCCTGATAGCTCCTGACAGGGGTCACCAGGGCGCTGCTAGCTATGCTTCTTCATCGACAAAAAGAACCCCGCGGATTAGCCCATTGCTATCCGCCCGGCCACCGAGCGAACCTGCCAGTACGCCTAAAGCCGCTACGAATATGCTGAGCTTGATATGATCTATCGTGCGTACCGCAGGATCTACTGTAGGCCAGGTTTCCATCAGCTTACGCGGAAAGATAGTCACAGTACCCATGTAGAGGAAGCCCATAAAAATGGCAAACAGTAGAGACATCGTCAGCAGCAGGCTGAGGATCGTTGCCGCGCTCGTCACGACCGTAGATTCTGCTAGCGTCCGGCGGCGGCTGAGAACGTCGCCAAAGGCAAAGGCTCGGTATAGAGCAGCGGTGGCGGCAGCGATCGCAATGAGAGAGAACAAAATCAGCTGATAGAGTTCGACAGTGCTAGCAACGTCCCACATGTCGGGGGTAAAGAACAGAAAAATAATGGTAGAAAGCGCCGCTGTAATCATCGTCGGTAGGCGGGCGAGCAGGCGAAATGGATTGGCTCGGATAATGGCGATCACAATACTCTCCCAATCTCTGACCAAAGTCGATAAAACAAACCGCCATCGGCTGCTCCGACTCGTTCGCTCATGGGCTTCCCGAGGCAGCGCTTGGCGCATCTGCTGGCGCTGCCTATCGGTAAAGTGAACCATGCCAGCGAGATCTTCTACATCTGCAAAATCGTACGCAATATTTTGTGAATGCTTAGAATAAGAGAGATTTAGTAAACGACTAAAAGTATGGAGCAACAGCGTTTCTAAGCGGCGAACAGTCAGCGATTTGTCTTCCGAATCACCCCAAAACGTAGGGTTAAGGCGTTTAGTCGAGATAATGCCAACATTCGTGAGCTGGCTAGGCAGTGCCAGTGTAGAGCCGAACGAAGTTGTCGATAAGTCAACTTCGGTAATGATGAGCAAAAAGTGTACATCCCGCTCTATTTTTTCAGTCATGCCAACGTGCAAAAAATCAAGCGGAGCGTAGGCCCCGGCGGTCGGCATCAGGTGCGGCCCTTCAAAAGCAAGCGTGACCACACGAACGCCAAGCGAATCTTTAAGCGCAAGCTCAAAAGTGCTGACCGCTTTAGTCACGCAGTCGAGAAAGCGCTCAGAGCCTTTGCCCTCTACATCCATCGTCATCACACCGACGACATACTCCTGGTAGCTCTTTGGTTTCATGGCCTTCGCCTATGTTCAAAGATGTTCAACTCACTCGCAAAGCCTCTTACTCCCATTCGCTAAAATCCTGCGAATACGGATCATCTCCGTAGCTACTTGGTGGCTCGGGCGCAACCGGTCGGCGCGGCTTCATTTTGCTGCCTTGCCAGGCACTGCCCATGCCCTGAAAGATGCCTCGACCAACCAGGCCGATGCCGCGCCCTAATACTTCTGTGAGTACATAGACGACGCTGCTACCGACCAGGGCGATCGCCGTTCGCAGTCGAGGGGCGATCGCATCGCGGGTCTCCATCGACAGCGTCACCACCAGCGGTAGACCCGAGAGGCGATCCAGTTCGGCGCGGCGGGGGGAGTAGATAGAGGTGGTGTCAATTCCGGCGGGGGTGAGCACATACAGACGATGACGGCTCTCAAAGATGGCCTTAGGCTCGTTGATCAGCCGGTCCCACCGGTAGCGCCAGGAGAGATCGTTGCGAAATCGCTCAATCTCGCGGGAGGACATCAAGCGGCTGGTGTACAGACTTTTTTTGATCGGCTCGGTATCGGCCAATCGGTTGAGCATGGGCTGAATGACCGCGTTAGCCACCTGAATTGTCAAATTTTCGAGGAGCTGCTCGCTGTAGGCGATCGCCTGAGGCGTCGTCGCCGCGTAGGAAGCACTTTCAATTGTGAAGGGCTCTTGAAACAGCCAATGGCTAAAGAGCGCAGACATCAGCGGAATGTGGTCGAGGATTTGCGCTTGCACGATGAGTTTTTCTCGGATGAGCAGCGTCACCACTTCTTCTTCGACATTGCCCACCCGTACGGTGTAGTACTTACCAAAAAATTCGGTAATAACCGCCTCCCAGAGATCTTGAATAACCTGAGAAGACCGCACTGAGAGCTGACCGGGCTGCACCTGAGAAGCTCGCAAATCGTCCAGCAGATCTTCTAGCTGACGCAGCACCAGGTAAAGCAGCTCTAGCTTTTTATCAGCCCGCAGAATGTCAATTTCTAACGGCGACTGGCTGATATTTTTCAGCGGTCTCTGGAGCTTGGCAAATACCCCTTCAAACACCGCACTTTGCACATCACCCGGGCGCGCCTGTAGCCGGACTGAACTCATTGCCAGTGCCGCTGTCGCCCCCGGCACCAGCAGATCCCGGTCCAGATACCGAGCCGCCGTCATATCGGCGTAGCTTTGCCCGTAGCCTCCCTGCCGCGCTGCTCGAATCCAGTCTGTACTCGCTGAACTACCGGCTGGTCCTAGCGATCGCTCACTGAGCCCTTCTCCTCTACGCCTATCTCCCCCTCTTGGCCCATCTCTAAACTGCGGCGTCTGCCAAATCCCCGATACCAGCCAGCGGGCGGCGATTAGCTCACGCTTTTTACCGTCGAGAATGGCCTGCTGCAACCAGGAGTAGGTGCGCTGACGGGCGATCGCAATCTCAGACAAATGCTGGTCGATCTGCTGCTGCCCGGAAAGCCGCATACTGATCCGCATTGCCGTCAGCGGCCCAGGAATATCGTTGAGCTGGGTGAGGCCAGACTGACGGCCAGACTGACGGCCAGACTGACGGCCAGATTGACGGCCAGATTGACGGGTATCAGCATCAGAACGGCGAGGCGCAAGTGGCGACGGTTGAGAGGCATCTGCCTGACTCTTAGCTTCATCTGGCAGCTTGACAGCGACCTGTCGAATAAGCTGCCCCAGCCGCCGCACAGACATACTGCGCGGGCCGTAGCCATCGGCTCCCATACGTTCGGCAGCGGCCTGTAGCACTGGCTCAGCCTGGGCGCTCAGCACGAGCACTGGCAGGCTAGGAAACTCCGTTTTGAGCTGCTGGCAGAGCTGTAGACCAGGGGTTGCTTCTGGGTCACGAGCACCCAAACCCAGGTCTAAAATGACTAAATTAATAGGTGGCTCTAGCGATAGCGCTGATGGCTCCTGCGGGCGCAAAGCCGGATCGTCTAGTGACTGCTGGTAGGTCTGAAAGCGCGATCGCACTTCCGTGAGCACTGCGTCAGCCGTCCCGGCTTCAGCCACCACCGCAAAATCGCCCTGCTGCTCTAGCCACACTTTCAGGCCCAAGCGAAAGACCGGGTCTTCATCGACCAGCATGAGTTGCAGAGGGCGGTTGGGTCGCTGACCTGTCAAATCGCTCATGTCTGCCTAGATACCTTGCTATGGCTGATTCTAGTTATAACCAGGTAAACCCCGTTCACCTTACAGGTGATCCTGCTTTCAGACAGCCTCTGTCAGCGCTGAGCTGTCGGCCTTATCTGGCAGCCTTAAAAGTCATTATTGTAGCTGTCGCTGTAGCTATCTTCATAGTAGCCGTCACCATAGCCGCTATTGTCATCGCTATAGCCAGCGCCATCAGAGTAGCCATCTTCGTTGGCGTAGCCTTCTACGGCAGGAGCTTCTAGCGACCAGATGTAGGCCCGCTCGTCGGTCCAGAGGGCGATACTGTTGCGGGCTTCGCTGTAGAGCGCGCGGCCCGGCGCAATTTGAGCAGCGACTTCAATAGCGGCGGTCAGACTGCCCCTGGCTGCCAGGTCTTCGGCACGAACCAGAATAGGCCGGTCTTCGCGGGTCTCCAGGTCATCCGTCCATGTCTTAATGGAGGCCTGAGCCTGATCGCGCAGCGCCCGGTCTTTGGCAATTTTTTGGGCTTCGGCGATCGCCTGCTTGAAGTTGCCACCGTTGGCAAACTGCTTAGCTTTATTTAATATCGGCTGATCCTCAATAGTTTCTATGCGATCAATCCACTCGGCGATATAGGTCTGCCCTTCAATTCGCAGCGCCCGGCCCTGCCCGACTTTGCCCGCCTCTGCAATGGCCGAGCGTAAATTGGCCTTACCCCCCGCACTCGCTAGCCGCACCGCCCGGTTCAAAGTGGGCCGGTCTTCAATCCGCTCAATTTCGTTTTGCCAGTGAGAAATTAGGGTTTGAGCCTGGACTCGCTGCGGGCGCTCCTGGGTGATTTGCTCGGCTTCGGCGATCGCCATGCGGTAGCTCGCCCGCTGGCCCATCTGCGCCAGCGTACTGGCGTACTGCAACTGCACCATATCCGCCAGCTTTTGCTGCCACTGCGTCAGGCTCGCTTGGGCCTCTTCATAAAACGGGCTGGCAGGTGAAATCTGCTGTACGGCCTGAATAGCCTCTAGCAGGTTATAGACCTGAGCGTAGGAGGGCAGCCACTGGTCGTAGTGGCCGACAGCCAGCCGCTGAGCGTGACCAAATCTGACCAAATCTAGCGCTTCAGCAGTCAGCGCTAGGTCGGGAGGGACAAGCTGGACAATGGCGATCGCTGCGTCAATGTCTTCTTCTTCCCACTTTTCAAAGCTGTATTGCAGCACTTTTTTAGCCCATCTATCCACGTCGGGCTTGGCTTCTTTCCAGGCGGCTGTTTCAAGATTCATGTCCTCGGCGATCGCCAGGGCTTCGCCCAGCTTTTTTAGATCACCCGTTTTGGCCAGAGTGCGGGCCTGGTTAAGCTGGCGGCGAGCGGTCTGCTCACGGTCGATCTTTTCCTTGAGCTGGTTGGGACGAGTGACTGTCCAGTGGCGGGTGTTGAGCGTCTTGAGACTTTGTACCGCTCGCCGCGCCCCGGTCCAGTTTTGAGCCTCGACTGCCTGAGTCACACGGTCTTCGATTTTTTGGCCAGAGGCCCACTCTTGATCCCAGTTGGCGATCGCCTCTTCTACCTGCGAATAGCTCTCCACCCGCGCCGGAATCCGCGCGGCCAGCGCTTTGGCCTGCCGAATCTCACCGCGCTGCACCATCTCATCTAGCTCCTCTAGCAGCGCCCTCGACCACCGGTTCATCAGTCGGTCGGCCTCCTCATGCAGCGGATTGCTCGGCGTCCAAGAGGCCACCAGTTCAATTGCTTCAATCAGGGCCTGAGCCGATCCTGACTGCACGCTGGCCTGGGCACACAGCAGCCGCTCGCTGTCGCTGCTGAGCGCTTGAGTGCAGTCTGGCAGGGGTGGATTTTGGGTCATCACCGTCACTGCCCGCAGGCCGATGCCGCCTGCTGTCGCCAAAATACCTATCCACACCAGCGGCCACAAAAGACCAGACAGCGACCCGCGAACACGAGCGCCAACAGACGGAGAGGTAGGGGGAAGAGATGTCATTATGAGCCTGTCTAAAGACACATAACTCCAGCGAGCCTGCTGTCGCTTGAGCTATTGAATAATTTTTATGAAAAATTTGCTGATATTGTAGAGGCAATCGTTCTGGTTATGACCAATCCCGCTGGATTTGTTTGGAATTGTCCGTCAAAGTGGCTAGTCGGACAGCTGAACTTGGTGGAAACCACTGCACCTTCCCAGTGTTTGGGCACCTGTCAACTGCAAATTCAAGGCGTGTAAAGTTTAGGCGGCAAAGCGGGTTTTGATCAGAGAGAAGAGCGATCGCATCCCCATCGCTTCCCCCCCTTCCGGGCGACCGGGCAGGCTGCGGGTGTTGTAAGCCATAAAGTCAACGTGGATCCAGGGCGTCTGCTCCTGAACAAATTCGCGCAAAAATAAAGCAGCGGTAATTGCCCCCCCATAAGGCGTGCTGGCGATGTTGTTGAGATCGGCCACTTTGCTTTCTAGCATGGCTCGGTAGGAATCGTGCAGCGGCAGCCGCCAGAGTGGGTCATCTTGCTGAATGCCCACTTTCAGAAGGGCCTCAGCCGTCTCGTCATGATTGCAAAACAAAGCGGCAATTTCGGTGCCAATAGCAATTCGCGCTGCGCCAGTGAGGGTCGCACAGTCAACTAATAGTGCTGGTGAGTCGCTGCTAGCGGCGGTCAGCGCATCTGCCAATATCAGACGGCCCTCAGCATCGGTATTGCCAATCTCGACGGTCTTGCCCAGTCGGGAAGTGAGCACATCCGCCGGGCGGGTAGCATTCCCAGCAATGCTATTTTCTACCGCTGGAATCAGCACCCGCAGCTGCACCGGTAGCGCCAGCTGCATAATCATCTTGGCCAAACCCAACACCTGAGCCGCGCCGCCCATATCTTTTTTCATCAGCTTCATACCGGCGGCATTCTTCATATTCAGCCCGCCCGTATCGAAGCAAACGCCTTTGCCTACCAGCGTTACTTTAGGTGCCGATGCCTCTCCCCAGCGCATATCGATCAATCGAGGCGCCTGAGCCCCGGAATGACCGCTGGCCCTGCCGACGGCGTACACCATCGGATAGTTAGCGGCTAGCAAGTCTTCACCCACACTCACCTGGCAATCAGCCCCAAAACGACCGGCCAACTGCTGAGCGGCTTCAGCTAAGTGCTGCGGAGCCATATCTAGCGCTGGCGTATTGATGAGATCGCGGACCAGATAGGTGGCTTCGGCGGCGGCGGTGATGTAGTCCTGATCGACATTTTTCGGAAAGGCCAGTTCGGGTAGGGCATCGGCATCGGTGCGCTTATAGCGGGTGAAGCGATACTGACCCAATACCCAACCCAGGCAAAGCGAGGTTGCCACCTCAGCTGAAAACTCGTCGGCCAGCTGATATTTTTGGGCGGGCAGAGTGTGCGCTAAGCGGCCCAGCGTCCAGGTGTCAAATTTCTTGGGTTTGCCGACTAGCACCCGGTCTAGTTCGCCAGCGGCGGAGGGCAGCAGACAGTAGTTTCCCGCTTGTCCGGTGAATCCAGACGTCTCTAGCCACACTGCCTGATTTACATAGTCACGCTTGACTTGAGCTTCGTTGACAAACTGTAGGGGAATGGTAGGTGGCAAAGGTCTGTCTCCAATCGGGATGGCGAAGGCATCAGATATTTTTACCAGATTCGGATGCGCTCAGCTTGAATATCCTAAACCCTACCAGAGGAAAGGCTCACCCCAGGCTCGGCAGATCTCTAAAGGCTGTACAAACGCAATATTAAGGCCAGCTCGCAGCGGTACAAATCATTAAAAAGCGGCCCAGAATTCTGCTTAGAATTATCGGGACCGCATCGGGCGCTTTTTATTTGAGAACCCTTGGTCGGGGTCTTTTCCATCAAGCACGCAGACTGGCAGCTACTGAGCGGCCTCTGTACTATCGGCGGGGTCGGATTTAATACGCATGAGCTGCTTGGCTTTGGCAGAGAAGCTGCTGCCGTCTAGCCAGTTGGCAATCAAAGCATCGAAGGAAAATAAGCCAGCGCCGTTCACAGAAAAGAACAGGAAGCAAGCGGCGTAAACAGCTGATAGCTCCAGGTAAGGCAGGCTAAGGCCAGCTACTTTCACATGGTGATACATGGCAACAAACATAGTGCTCAGCAGGCCAAAAGCAGCTGGGCGGGCAAATAGACCAATAATCAGCAGCGGTGCGCCGAGCAGCTCGGTGTAAGCGGCCACATATGTGAAGAAGATCGGGAAGGGCAAACCGATGTAGGCAACGTAGGCCTGAGCAAACCCTTCGACATCTGCCAGCTTGTCTAAACCGTTGTGAATCATCATGATGCCGATGATGGCACGCAGAATGGCTAGCGTCGTCTGTGAGGCGAGGTTGAGCTTGACGTTGGGCTTAAAAATGGAGCCCACAATTTTCGGGGTGTTCATCATGTCGGGTCGGAAATATTAAGAATTGATACTCAGCTATGTAAACAAGTATAACGTTAATATTTTTTATGAGAAGGATTAGAATCCCTTTTGTTGTGAGGGTTTAGTGATTTTTCACTCTTTTGAGATACGTAGCTCTCTCAGGAAACTGGCCGTGAATCGTCGAATATTTTACATTCCTTAATCTTTTGTCTCAGTCATCTCTTCAGCCAACAATGGATTTGAGCATTTGCTGATGCTGATGCACGGGGACCAGACTGTGGGCGGCAATCATCCCGCTGGCGGCCACTGCCGGTAAGCCAATGCCCGGAAAGGTAGAGTCGCCGCAGCACAGCAGCCCTTCAATCGGCGTTTTAGGGCCAGGAAAGAGGGCTTTGCCAGCCGCGATCGCCGGTCCATAACTCCCCCGGTAGCGACGCAGATAGCGCTCGTGAGTTAGGGGCGTACCCGTCAGATTCAGCGCCGTCCGCTGCCGAATATCGGGGATGACCCGCTCTAGCGCCTGCCACATAGCTTCTGAGCGCGACTGCTTTTGCTCGGCGTAAGCAGTACTGCTGCGATCCATACCCTGCCACAGAGCGTAGGGTTCGCTGCCCGGGGTGTAGACATGCAGCGTATGCTTGCCGGGTGGAGCCAGGTCAGGGTCTAGCACTGAGGGAATAGAGATCAAAATCAGATTTTGCGGTGCGGTGATTCTTTTTTCCCAGTCGTTGACCACAATGTAGTGACAGGCCAGATCAGCGGGCAGCCCTTGAGCTTCTATGCCTAAATGCAGGTGCATAAAGCTCTCACAGGGGGGCGTTGCCTGCCGCTTGTCAGTAAATTTTTGCGGCAGCACTTCAGCAGGAATGAGCTTCAGCGTGTCCCATATCGACGCATTTGAAATCACTGCCTGGCTAGCGTGAATGACTTCGCCGCCGCGCAGCCTCACTCCAGTTGCCTGGCCGTCTTGAGTGTTGATCTGGGTGACGTGAGCACCGGTTTTGATTTTGCCACCGCGCTTGGTGATGCCCCTGAGCAAAGCGGCCACCAGCGCTGCCGAACCGCCGATGGGGTAGTCAAGCTGAACGCCGGGGCGATACCAGTCGGCAAACATAAAGGCGACTTCGGCGGTGCTGGTGCCGCTAGCAGGCAGACCCGACAGCAAAAAGCACAGCATATCTAGCCAGTTGCGAATGAAGGGATCGGTGATGACGCTATTCATAATCCGGCTGAAGGGACCGGCCAGTTTCGGGGCGCTGGCGGCGTGCTTGAGCAGCTGCGGCGCAAAGGGGGCAACGGTGCGCAGGGCTCCCCAGTCGAACCGGACGGCGGCGGTGGGAAGAGCGATCGCCGCACTCGCCAAAGGCTTCATCACTCGCTGCAATTCGCGCCACTCGGAGACAGCACTTTCACCGCGCAGCCTCTGCAAAACGTCACAAAACTGATCGGCCCCGACCGCCGTCTCAAAATCACCTTCGGGTAAGCAACAGCCCCAGGTATCGTAGTTGGCCCAAGTGAGGTCTTCACCGATGATATCCAGCACCTGACGCAGCGGATTGGGAGAGGGGCTATAAGATAGGCCAGAGTAGAGCGAGGGGCCGGAGTCGAAGTGGTAGCCTTCGCGCTCAAAGCCATGGGCCGCACCACCTAGTAGCGTATGGCTTTCGCACACGGTTACCTGAAAGCCATAGTGAGCTAACAGCGCCGCGCAGCACAGACCGCCGATGCCGCTACCGATGATGACTATGTCTGATTGTTCGGGAGGCATAGGTTAAGTAAGTCGCGCCAGCTTCTCTTCTTCTTTGGCGCGAAAGCCAACTATCACCGCTGTGCCATCTTTTTCAAACAGGGGGCGTTTGAGCAGCATGGCGTCTTGGGCAAAGGCGTCGATCCACTGGGCCTCGCTCCATTCTTTTTTCTCTTCACCCAGTGCCCGGTAGGACTGGCCAGAGGTGTTGCGCATCGGGCGGGCGGTGAGGTCGGCGACCCACTTTGAAATCATCGATGGAGTGGGCGGCTGGGTTTTAGTGTCGATAAATTCGTAGGCGATGTTTTGGTCTTGCAGCCAGGCGATCGCTTTCTTGCAAGTGCCGCAATTGGGAATACCGTAGACTTTCAGGCTCATAGAGGATTCAATTGCGAGAGAATAGAATAAATCGTAGCAAGATTGCTGAGGTTAAGGCTGTTCTAGGGGTGCACTCAGTTGGAGGTTGGTCTCTTCATCAGTAGCTTCAGGGCTGTCAGCGGGAGGAGCTATCAGCGCGGCTTCGCTCAGCGAGTCTACGACATAGAGCGGTAAAAAGGGCTGACTCAGAAGGCTGATGTAAGGATCATCTAGGGCACCGCGATAGCTCAGATTTTGAGCGATTTCGGTTTGCATAAAGCCTAAGCTCAAGGCCCGAAGATAGCTGTGGGCCAGCGGAATACTGTCGCTCACGAGTCGATTAGTTGAAGGGAAGTCGGCGCCCCCGGCCAGACCAGGGACATCGTAGAGATGAGATCCGCCCTCAATCAAAGCGAGGTAATGGTCTGGCGCGGGGGCTGTCTCCTCCGATTGAGTTAGCCAGATAAAAGGGCGAATTTGCTCTAAGAGAGCCGGAGCAACCGGGTCGTCGCTGCCTGCGACTAGGAGAATAGGAATGTCAATTTGGGAAAAGCCTGCTTGCCCAAACAGGCTGCTGCCTACCGGGTTCATCGCCACTACTGCCTGAATGCGCGGGTCTCGCAGGTCGGCAGCGAACTGCTCAGGGGCGGAAAGGGCGGTGCATTGCAGCAGCATAGAAGGATTGGCCGCGTTAAAGATAAAGTCTTCCGAATCGCAATTGGTTTGCAGCGTTTCAAAATTGAGCTGAGCGCCGGCCAAGGCCAGAGCGGTGTAGCCACCAAAGGAATGACCAATGACGCCCACTCGCGCTGTCTCTAAACGATTGGCAAAAGGGCCGTTGGCCGCGCTCAGTCGGGTGAGTTCGTCGATCAGATAAGAGACGTCGCGAGGCCGGTCGGCAAATTCGGTGGGCTGGGCAATTTCGCGGGCTGCGCCACTGAGTAAGTCTTCTAGCTGGCGGCGATCGCTCCCCGGATGATCTAGCGCAGCCACCGCAAACCCATAGCTGGCCAAATGCCGAGCCACATTGACAAAACCGGTGCGATCGCCCGAGAGCCCATGAGAAATCACAATCAGCGGGGCAGGCGAACTGTCTGGCCGAGCGGGCAGATAAAGATCGGTCGGTAAGGCGCGATCGCGCTCACCGTCGTAAATTTCAAGGGTCTGAACGGTAACCGGAAACGAGCCCGGCTGAGTCAGATCAGGTAGACTGCTCGCTGGCGAAAAGGCTGAACGATTTGACTGATTTTCGATGGCGGCGATCGCCTCAGCCGTCTCTCCGATCAAACCGGTAAGCGACCCAAAGATCTGAAACCCTCGCAGCGAATCGATTCGCACCGTGCTCGTCGGGAATTTTTCAATCACGCCCAGCAGCGACAGACCCTCAGGCTCAGCCGCAGAGAGCACCAGCGCCCCTCTGAGCCCTTTGGCCCCATCCAAACGGCCTGCTGTCTGCACTATGCCGCCCGCATAGCGCAAAATATTTTGCCCGATGGAAGAATACAAAAACTGTGAGAGCGCCACCGGGCTGATATCCTGGCGAGCTTGCAGCGACTGACGGAACTGCGATCGCTGCTCCTCACTCAGCAGACGCAGGTAGGGCGCGAGTTCTTCATTTACCGTGCCACTCTCCCCGTAGGCCCGCAGCGCCTCTACAGAGGTAGAAATCTCAATAAAACCGTAGGTGAGCGTCACCCGTTCAGCCGCGACCGCCGCTCTAGCCATCGCCAGAGGCAGCAGCCCACCCAAACACAAACTGCTCAAAAATGCAGCGGTGCGCGCCCGAAAGCGGTACGAACCATCAGTCATGGATTTTTTAGTCAACTTTTTCATCCAGCGCTCTCAAATGATAGCTATGCAGACACCCGGCGAAATCGTACCATCTAAACCGATCAGTTTAGTTCTTCGATTAGTTTAGCGCTTTAGTACGGATGTAGAGTGACTGGCAGCACACCTTCACGCAGCCCTTTTTGCTCATGTAGCCAGATATTTTGGGCGAACCGAAAGCGACCAAAGGCGGTGGCGATCGCCTTAAACGCCAAATACGGCAGTCCCGGCTGTGAAATCAGCGCCACCTTGCGCCACTCGGCCAGCTGCATCCTTTGCACCGCCTCTATTTCGGGCTGACGCTCAGCTTGAATGGCCTGAAAAGTTTCAGCAGAAATTGATCCGTCTAGCTCAGCAAAATGATTGGCCACAATGATCGCATCGCGCAGCGCCATATTGATTCCCTGAGCCCGGTTAGGAGCCATCGGATGAGCCGCATCGCCAAGCAGTAGTAGCCCCGGAATGCTCCACTGCGGGCAGCAGCCGACCTGCACATCGAGATAAATTGGCCCTTCTAACTCGTCTTTATGCTGGCGAAAGTGAGCGGCTAAGCCCGGCGGCAGCGCCTGTGCAAACTCTTCTATCCAATCACGGTCTTTTAACTTTGCCAGTCCTGTCTTAGCGCTCTTTTCCACAATCCAGCCAATCTGTAAGCGGCCATCCCACGAGGGGTAAAAGGCAAACTGTCGCTGCGGCTGCAAACAGGCCACAAAAGGCGTCTCTTTAGCGAGTGAAGGCGGGGCAGGTAGCTTGAACCAGAGCACGTCAAACTGAGCGGCTGATTTGTTCAGGGTCAGGCCCGCTAGCTTTCGCAGCCGAGAATAACGACCGTCACAGGCAATCACAGCATCCGTAAAAAAGTCTTGAGTTTGGCCCTGATGCGTCGCCCGAATGCCGGTAACCTCATCGCGATCTCCTCGCAACAACTCGTTCACCTGCCAACCCGGATAAAATTCAAAATTGGGCAGCGTTTTAGCCTGCTCCACCATCGCAATCAGCAGCGCCCCCTGATCGATAATCTGGGTTGCCAATCCGTTTTGCTCAGGTTCTACAACGCGCATTCGCCGCCGCCCGCCCACATAAAAATCCCACGCATCTAGCTGACGAGCCGGAATCTGCTCAAAAGTCTCTTTTAACCCCATCTGATAGAGCGCTGCCAACCCAGCTGGCATCAGTCCTTCACCGCGAAACACCCGGTCAAAGGCCGTTTCTTGCTCTAGTAAAGTAACCTTCGTCCCCTGCCGAGCGAGCAGTAGGGCAGTGGCGGCTCCGGCAGGTCCGGCTCCGGCGATCGCAATATGTTTCATATACAACAGCGGCTTCTTCTATAATTTGCGAGACCAGTTCAGGGCTATCTTTTTCGTCTGTTTTTGTGCAAGTGTTAGCGGGTATTTATTCAGGCTCAATAGCGCCATCCATTACTGCTTGGGGATGCACAACTGTAATACTAGGAATACCTGAGAAATCTGTCGGGTTCAGCGTGAGAACTTGGCCAATACTGGAAGCCATCATGACAGCAGCGATACGAGCATCGTGCGTCCGTTTACCTTTGATTCGATTCTCAGTTACAAGCGTTAGCCAACTGGAGAAAACATCAAAGGTTTCATCCGTAATAGGAAACCGATCAAGTAGCTGGTTGATCATCTGATGCGTTTGCTCAACCGACCATCCCAATCCGTTCACGTTGGTGGGCCGCGTAGCAACCACCCATAGCTCCATCAGAACTTGCGCTGTCACATAGCACTCGTCCCCCTGCATCAGTAAAGTGGCCACGGCTTCTGTTGCTAGGGCGTGCTGGATATCAGATGGATTGCTCAACCGCAAAATGATATTGGTATCCAGCAAATACTTACGCATTATTCGTAAATGCTGCCACGGTCAAAAGCTTCATCGGCTAGACTGGCGCTTGTTTCAGGCAGCCGAGAAACCCATGCACGAAAATCCTCAGACCTTTCTCTAGGTGTCGCGCTCTGCCAAAATGGAACAGTCTTTGCCAGCTGCTGAGCCTGTGTTTTGATTGAATGAACAAAATCAGCCATCTTTCTCAGTTGGCTGTCGCTAAGCTGGTCAATTTCTTGCTTCAAACTTTCTCTTAGCATGATCTTCAGTCTCAATGCTATGGCCAACCTAGATAGTAGCCGATCTACACCTTCCCTTGTCGTACCAGCAGGGCAAGATTGCAAGCATGAGCCGACAGCGCAATTGGCATAGCTGCTCAAGTACTGTCAGCAGCAAATGCTAACTTCAAAACACAGCGATTACAGCTGACCCTTTCATCAGCTCAGCCCCGTCATGACCCAAAAACAGCCAAGCCTTTGGATTGAAGTCCTCCAAACATTAGGACTCAGCGTCGTCCTGGCTTTGGGTATGCGTCAGTTTGTCGCCGAAGCCAGGGTCGTGCCCACAGGTTCCATGGAGCCCACGGTGCAAATTAACGACCGCCTTGTCGTCGAAAAAATCAGTTATTTATTCCATCCGCCTCAGCGTGGCGACATTATTGTTTTTCAAGCGCCTGAAAAAGCGCTAATCATATCAGGCTCAACCACGCAAGATGCCTACTTAAAGCGGATCGTTGGCCTACCGGGTGAAACCGTCGAAATTCGAGAGGGCCAGGTTGTCATCAACGGCGAGACCATTCAAGAAAGCTACATCAAAGCGCCGCCAGACTACGCCTGGGGGCCAAACGTAGTACCCGCAGGCCAGTACTTAGTGCTCGGCGACAACCGCAACGGCAGTCTAGATGGCCACATCTGGGGCTTTTTGCCCGAAGCCTCGATCATCGGCAAAGCCGCCGCCCGATTCTGGCCCCCTGATCGCATTGGTGGCCTAGATTAGCGCTCCTGTCTCCTGTTCTCCTACCTCCTGTTCTCCTACCTCCCTCTATGCAAACGGCACCCAGGTTCGAGTGACCTTCCCCCGCAGCTTCTGCCCCACCCACGGCGTATTAAGGGACAGTGATCGCAACCCCGCCACCGTCACCTGCCAATCAATACGTGGATCAAACAGCGTCAGCTCAGCAGGGCCACCCACAGCGAGGCCATCGGCATTGAGCCCCAGGCATTGGGCGGGCCGCTGGCTGAGCATCTGCCACAGCTGAATCGGGCTCCACTGATCGCTCTCTACAAAAATTTGCCACAGAGCTGAGAGCGCTAGCTCTAGGCCAATCGCGCCGGGCGGAGCAGATTCAAAAGCGACGGTTTTTTCTTCGTAGGTGTAGGGGCTGTGGTCAATGGCGATCGCATCAATCACCCCTTCAGCAACGCCTGCTATCAGCGCCTGTCGGTCGGTTGGGGTACCCAGGGGCGGATCGTGGCGCAGGTTAGGGCTGTAGTCTTGCAAGTCTTGCGTGTCAAAAACCAGGTGATGCCAGGGCACGCTGGCCGTGATCGGTAACCCTTGAGCTTTAGCCTGAGCAATCAGATCGACGCTACGAGCAGTAGAGACGCGCATAATGTGAACTAGCGCGGGCACGGCAGCGACGCATTCTAACAGGGTGGCAAGGGCGGCGGTTTCGGCGATCGCACTCACCCCCGACAGGCCCAATCGCAATGAATCAGGGCCTTCTCTAGCGACGCCTTTTCCTACCAGCTTGAAGTCGCAGGGCCAGAGGGCAATAGGCTTTTGTAAGGGCTGAGCATATTCTAGCAGCCGTCTGAGCAGGCCCACGTGGATGATGGGCTGACCATCTGTAAAGCCCAGGCAGCCTGTCTCAGCCAGTTCAGCGAGTTCGCTCAGCTGTTCACCCGCAGCGCCGAGCGTGATCGCCGCCCAGGGCATCAGCTGGGCATTGGAAAACCCGTCGGAGCCCAGCTGATTTGTCCTCTGATTTGCCTTGTGGACAGCAGCTACGGCGCTGACGCCATCGACTGCTGGCTGGGTGGGCAATAGCCCGACACGGGTAAAGCCACCTGCTGCCGCTGATTGGCTGAGCGAACGGTAGGTTTCTCGGGACTCGTTGCCAGGTTCACCGCTCTGGCTGTAGAGATCGATCAGTCCAGGGCCGAGGAACTGGCCGCGCCCGTCCACGATTTCGGTGTCAGCAGCAGGGCTGTTGAGGTTGGGGGCGATCGCCGCAATTCTACCGGCTTCAATCAGCACATCGCCGATGCCATCGATGCCCACCCGAGTAGGCGCTAATACATAAGCCCCTCTAATTAGCGTTGCCATCAGCCTATAGCGCCCCAGCCGCCGTTTTATCGAAAATGCTGCCCGACAGGTGAGTGGTAATATTAGCGGCACTTAGCACTGGCAAACTCTCCGGACCGCCGTGGTAGTCAATCACACTCACCGCGCCATTGCCCTGCTTAAACTGCCAAAAGTGCTCAGGCCCCAAGCCAAACAGCTGAGACAAAATCGCTTTATTAATCGCATCGTGAGCGACTACTAAAACGGTCGGTGGCCCTGCCGCCAATTCTCCCTCGCTAAAAGCAGCTACGATGCTCTGCCACCCAACGGTTGCTCTAGCCCACACGTCGTTCAGATTTTCGCCCGCTGGCATTTGCACCGTCGCAGGCTGGCTCTGCCACTGCGCCAACATGCCCGGATAGCCCGCCTCAATTTCAGCTTCTAGCTTCCCTTCCCATTCACCGTGGCTAATTTCCCACAGCTGCTCAGTCGTCTCTAAATTTACGGCGGGGTGATACTTCAAAATCTCTTCAGCGGTTTCTTTAGGACGCAGCATAGAAGAAGTAATCGCCGCATCTATTTTCACCGCCTGCAAGAATTCACCGGCTTGAGCGCCCTGCCTTTTACCGGTTTCGTTCAGCGGAATGTCAATTTGCCCCTGAAAGCGACCGTCACGATTCCAATCGGTTTCGCCGTGGCGTACTAGCAGCAGCCTGGGGCCTTTAAAGCGCGATCGCCGCTTGGGAATTGGGTCGCCCAGATGACTGGTAAGGTTCATCGATTCTAGCTGCGCACCCGCCTGCCATCCGGCTGGAAAGTTCAAAACGTTGATAGCACAGTTGTCTTGCCCCATACTATTGAGCTGCTCAGGACCTAAGCCAATGGCTGAACCGATCAGTGCTCGGTTGATAGCGCTATGGCCCACAAACAAAACGGTCTGACCCGGGTGCTCAGTAAGAATAGCTTGCCAGAGCTGGGTAGCCCGCTCCCACATCTCGCGCACCGGGTAAAAATCGGTGGTGGTGCCGTCGGCACTGGTGAGCCGCATTTTGAACTCATGCGGCTGCTGTCGCCAGGCTTTATATTCGTTGGGGTACTGAGCCTCAACCTCCACAAACGATTTGGACTCCCACAGGGGCAAATTGATCTCTTTGAGGCGATCCGTAAACTGAATAGGCGGCAGCTGGCTGCCCTGGCTGCTCATCGTTTCGACAATGAGCTCACAGGTGCGGCGGGCGCGCTTGAGCGGACTGGCATACACCGCGTCCAGGCTTAAGCTGCCTAGCGTTTCACCCACTTTGCGGGCCTGCTGCTCTCCCAGGTCGGTGAGCACAGCCGTGTCGTGGTGGCCCTGAATAATGCGGTTAAGGTTGGAGGTGCTTTGCCCATGACGAACGATAATAACTCTGGTTTTCAACGGATCTGCCCTCGCCAGTGGATATGCCAGAGCTATCTTACACTGGCTGTCTTAAAATACGAGTATGGAGAGGATTGTCACCTACAGTCCGGCCTATACGCTAGTGCCGACTTACGAATGCTTTAATCGCTGCACTTACTGCAACTTTCGCCGAGATCCAAGGCAGGATGAATGGATGAGCTTGGCAAAGGCTCAAAAGATTTTGGCCGGGTTACCTGCCGATGAGGTGAGCGAAATTTTGATCTTGAGCGGCGAGGTGCATCCGCAAAGTAGACGCCGCTCAGCGTGGTTTGAGCGTATTTATAAGCTCTGTGAACTGGCGCTGGCGAATGGGTTTTTGCCGCATACCAACGCAGGGCCACTCAGCTACGCAGAAATGTCGCAGCTACAGCAGGTAAATGTTTCGATGGGCCTGATGGTGGAGCAGGTAACGCCAGCTCTGCTGAAGACTGTGCACGCGCACGCCCCAAGCAAGCTGCCTGAGGTGCGGTTGCAGCAGCTAGAATTTGCCGGAAAGCTAAGGATTCCGTTTACAACCGGGCTGCTGTTGGGGTTGGGTGAGACGGTAGACGATTGGCAGGAGAGTTTGGCGGCGATCGCCCGCTCCCACCAAACCTGGCACCACATTCAAGAAGTCATCTTGCAGCCCCACCAGCCCGGTCAGACTCAGGCGGAAGTGCGATCATCCTGCCACGGCCTAGCCCTGCTAAAAGCCGTAAAGATCGCGCGCGAAATGCTACCGGCTGACATCACCCTCCAAATCCCGCCCAACCTGATCCGCTCAGACGCCGCGTTACTAGACTGCATCGCAGCAGGCGCTCGCGACCTGGGCGGCATTGGCCCCATTGACGAAGTCAACCCCGATTACGACCATCGCCGCCGCGAGTCCACCGAGAAGCTTTTAAAGGCTCAAGCGTGGATTCTACGGCGGCGACTGCCGGTGTATGAAAAGTATGACGATTGGCTGAGCGATCGCCTGAAAACAGCGGTGCAAAAGTGGCGCTAAGCGAGACTAAACACGCCCGCGCAGCATTTGGGCCATTTCGTTTTGCTTGGGCGACTGCTCTAGGGCGGTCTCCTCAGTAATCCGCCCGGATTCGTACAGCGCGTATAGCGACTGGTTCATTGTGCACATACCGTCGAAGGTACAGTTGGGCAAAATGGCCTCAACTTCATCGAGCTGGCCGCGCAAAATGTAGTCTTTAATCGCGTCTGTATTGATCAAGATTTCGTGAAAGGCGGCGCGTTTGCCGTCGGTGGTGCGGCAGAGGCCCTGCGCGACGACGCCGATGAGCGATTCAGCGATCGCTACTCTGATTGGCGCTTGCTGCTCGGGCTCATACATACCCAAAATTCGCTCGACGGTCTTCACAGCGCTGTTGGTGTGCAGCGTGCCAAAGACCAGGTGGCCGGTTTGGGCAGCTTTGAGCGCGGTTTCAATGGTTTCGCGATCGCGCATTTCTCCTACCAGAATAATATCCGGGTCTTCCCGCAGAGACGCCTTCAGCGCGTGGCTAAACTTCCGGGTATGAACCCCCACTTCTCGCTGCTTAATCAAAGATTTGCGGCTAGTATGCACAAATTCCACCGGGTCTTCGATGGTGATAATGTGCTTGGGCATCTCCTTATTGATGTAGTCAATCATCGCTGCCATCGTGGTCGATTTACCCGAACCCGTCGGCCCCGTCACCAAAATCAGACCCTTGTGGTAGTGACACATGTCTCTAATCACCGGCGGCAGATTGAGCTGCTGCATGGTTAAAATTTCCACCGGAATCAGTCGCATGACGATCGCCGGGCCATTGAGACTGTCGAAAATATTAATCCGCACTCGGGAGAAATCGTACTGAGCCGCACCGTCAAAATCGAGCGTCTCTTTGAATTCAACAATCTGCTCCGGCGTCAAAATTTCTGTTAGCCAGCTCTCGAAGGCCTCAGGGGTGGTTTTAGGATAGTCAGTCGCCGTAATTTCTCCCCGGTTGCGGTAGCGAGGAATTTCACCCACCCCTACATGAATATCTGAATAGCCTTTGTCAAAAGCTTCGCGAATAATTTTTGCTAACGTTGGGCCACCGCCCACAGCAGCACTGACCGGCAAAGGAGGTGGCGCTGCTGCCCGATGACCCGCAGCGCGAGCGGGCGGTGGCTGCACCATTTCTGTCTGAGGACCGACTTGGCCTTGAAGAGGAATTGCCCGAGGTGGGGGCGGTGGCGGCATAGCGGGTCTAGGTGGCGGTGATGGTGGCGATTGCAGATTGCTCATAGGGCCTTTAAAGATGTAGTGCTTCAGTAGTTGTTAGGAGTCGTTGGCACAGTCGGTAGACCTTGGTATAAAAGGCAGACCATACGATTTAAAGTTTGCCCACAATCTTGCCAAAAGATGGGGTGACGCACCACGCAGCTCTCCAAATAGAGTAAATACGGACTCCCTACGTTCACGATCTCTAACAAACGGTAGTATCTCGGTAGCTACCAGTGAGTATGGCAATCAACTTTGAGGTTGTTATTACCGTATAGAGCCTTGCCTTGATAAGAGCGTGAGCACTTTGGTAGGGGATGAAGGCATGGCAAAAGCGCAGCCTCTGACAATAGACCATACTCAACCAGAACACAGCTTGCAGATTTTGCCTCGTCCAGCCCTGCAATCAAGTGAAAGCCTGGGATGGTCTCTGTGTTCAACAGCATCAACAGCCTGCTTGGGAAACGCCAGAATTTCATAGCGCTCAGCATACCTTGTTAATCCATAAATATGACGCAACTGTACCCTCAGAGCGCTGGATTGACGGGCGCAAGCAGCAGGAGAATGTTTGGAGACAGAACAATATTGTGATTGTTCCTGCAATGGTGTTGCATCGGGCAAATTGGTCTGAAGAAGGTGATTTTTCGGTTCTGTTCCTGGAGCCAGCCTATTTATAGCGGTTCTCAGTGGCCTTGACTACAGTAACAGCAGTGAGTAAACCAGCCAATAATATCCTCTTGTTTAATCTTGTCAATGGCAATCGAGATGGCCTGATTGAGCGTGTCATAGGCGCGAGCAGCCTGAGCCCGCAATGACGCCTTTAACTTCGACCAGCAATTCTCAATCGGCGAGAAATCAGGCGAATAGGGCGATAGGTAAACGACGGTTGCCCCCGCCGCCTCAATCGCCGCTCGAATCCCCTCGACATGATGAGACTTGACATTATCCATCACCACACAGGCCCCTTTCCACAACGTCGGCACTAATACCTGTTCGACGATCAATAAAGACTAAGTCCTTCAGCTTGACTTCCCCGGTCATATGCCATTATTCAACTCTTCAGCTTTTGCACTCGCTCGCTCTGACGCTCACTGGCGTGCAGCGTTTTTTTTCGGCTCAGGCCCAGCACTTGAGTCAGTTTGCCCATGGTCGAACGACTTACCCTAACGCCTGTTTGCTCAGATGTTTGCTCACAGAGTTCGACTAGCGTGGCATCATTATCAGCGGCAATGATGGTTCTGAGCGTTTCCATCTGTTCGGGTGATAGCTTAGCCGGATGACCGCCGCCATGCGCTTTGGGTTCCGGCCCCTGCTCAGTCTGAGCCTGCTTAAGGTATCGTTGAAGGTGCTCAAACTGACCTGAAAGCGGGCAGCAAGCTGGCGTTGAGAGATGGGCTCCTCGGTGTGAACAGCGATGATTTTCTGGCGTAAGTCGACGGAATAGGCTTTCATTTTGAGGGCTCTCTCCAAGAATCTTCTACCGTCCTTAGATGGTAGTCAACTCAAGCAGGAACCGCTATAAGCACTGATTACGATGGGATTGCTAGTGGGATGTATCGCTCGCGACGGTACAGTGCTCTTTCGCATCGGATAATCTGAGCGCGAAGAAGAGTGTTATGAGAAAAGTAGAGAGCCTTCAAACTTGATAAATATACGTTTTGCGATCGCAGCCATTACCTCAACCGCCTTTGTATCCGTCGCTCAAGCCTATTTCTCTCCATCTGCTGCTCAGGCCGCGACCCTGACGCCCGCTCCGCTTATTTTCGACGATGATGGCAGTCAAGATGGCATGACCGCGCTGGCTTACATGTTGGCCAACCCCAAGTTTGATATTCAAGCTATTACCGTCGCCCAGGGAATTGCCCGTCCAGCAATATTTGCCGGCAACATTGAGCGTATGTTGGGGCGGCTGGATGTGACTGGCATTCCGATAGGCATCGGTCGGCCTGATCCACTAGCCGGTAACAACATATTTCCCGACTTTATCCGAGATGGTTCCGATGCTTTTTGGGCTCCTTTTGTGACCCTGCCAGATACAGCGCCACCCGTGCCAACCCGATCAGCGGCTGAGCTAATTGTTGAAACCATCAAGCAGTCTCCAGACCCTGTCTCAATTTTGGCAACTGGGCCGCTGACCAACATTGCCGAAGCGCTGCGCATTGATAAATCTATTGTCGACAACATCAAAATTGTCCAAATTATGGGCGGCGCTGTTTTTGTTCCGGGCAACTTGTCAGTATTGCCAGAGCCCCCATTTTCAACAAATTCTACCGCTGAGTTTAATATCTGGGTTGACCCAACTGCTGCCTAAGAAGTATTTGACGCTAGTGCAGATGGCTTGAAAATACAGCTCACTCCCCTGGATGCGACTAACCAAATAGAATTCTCGCGCGAGGATCAGCAAGCGTGGCTAGCCACGGGCACGCCTGAAAGTTTGTTGGCAGCAGAGCTTTTGGACTTTGCCCTGACCGTGATTCAGAGTGACAATGATCCTAACCCCGTGTGGGACTTGGTCGCTGCGCTCGAACTGAGCGAGCCTGATTTCTCTCCTGAGACGCCTTTGTTCCTTGAGGTAGATACGATGACCGCTCCCGGTGCTAGTCAGGGCCAAACCCGTGCCATCTCTGGGAAAGCGCCTAATGTTCTGGTCTCTCTTAATCCAAGTTTTGACAATTTGTCCCTTAGCCAGGGAGAAACCTTTTCATACTTTTTAGAAACCGAGCCATCAGCCTCTGTCCCTGAGCCTGGGGCGATCGCCGGACTGGTACTGCTAGGAGCAATTGGCGTTGTAGGTAGGCGATCGCACCGCTACCGACGACCCTAGCCATATGAGCAGGTCATCCCCTACTCACACTGGCGATGTCAGGTTGCCTTCAGCAAAACACAATAGGGAGAGTAACCCATTGAAATTTCTCCTATGGACTCTCCTTTAGAAACCCTATCTCAAGATCTCTCAGACATCATTACCCAGACCAGCCGATCAGTCGTCTCCATTCGGGGACGGCGTTCGGCGGGGACGGGCATCCACTGGAAGAAAGGAATTATCGTTACCTCCTGCGAAGCGTTGCACTCGGGAGATAGCCTCAAAATCGGGTTGCCTGATGGCCAAACGCTTGACACTGAGTGCATAGGCAGTGACCCCACGACCGATGTGGCCCTATTAGCGCTGCCGGAAGGGGTAGATTTACCCGTTGCCGTACTGGGAGATGCGCAAACTTTAGCGCTGGGACAGCTCGTTTCTACAGTGGGATATTCGGCCAGTCAGGGCAGAGGAAGCAGCCAGTTTGCCAGCTTGGGCATGGTTAGTCAGGTTGGTGCTGCCTGGCGATCGCAGCGCGGCGGGCAGATTGATCGCTACATCGTCGTCAGCCTCAATCTCTATCGGGGGAGCGCGGGTTGTCCGCTGATAAATGCAGCCGGTCAGGTGGTCGGCTTCAACACGTTTGGCCCCCGGCGTAAAGTTTTAACAATTCCAGTAGCTACCGTCAACGCGGTTGTCGATCAGCTACAGCAGCGCGGTAAAGTATCGCGTGGCTACCTGGGGTTGGGGATGCAGGCCATTCCCCTGCCGGAGAACGTTCAGCAGCAGCACAATTTCACTCAGCAGGTCGGCATTATGGTTGTCAGCGTAGATTCTGACAGTGCGGCAGAAAGTGCCGGTATGGCGCTGGGCGATGTGATGATTGCCTTTGATGACGCAGCAGTCGAAAGTCTCAAACAGGTTCAGGCGCTGTTAGGGCCGCAAAGCGTTGGTAAAGAGCTGGAAATTCGACTGCTGCGCGGCGGGGAGCTTCGTACCATTAAAGTCGTTGTAGGCGAGCGATAGCGCATGGCAGAGATTGTTATCTGCGCAGATCGCTCTGTCACCCGGGCAGGGCTGGCGGCGATGGCGTCTATGGCCAGTACGCAAGTGGTAGGCCAGGTCGGTAGCGTACAGAAATTAGAAACCTGGCTCCAAACTCAGCAGGCTGACCTAGCGGTGATCGCGCTGGCTAGTTTGGGTGTGGGTGAGAGTGAAGCCATTTTGCAAATTGTGGAAGGGTTGCCGCTGGCGGAGTCGCTAGCGGTTGTGCTGCTGGTGGAGGGAGGAATTGAACCGGCAGCGCGGGAGATGGCGACGCAAATGATGGAGGCGGGCACGGTCAGCATTTTGCCGATGGCTTCGGCTGACCAGTTGAGATGCGCGATCACTGCCATCCTCTGCGGTTTCACCCTCCTTCATCCTGATATTACTGAAACTCTCTTTAGCACAACGACCTTTAGCCCGCTCGAATCAACCCACTCGGTAGATCCTCTCACGCCTCGGGAGATTCAGGTTCTCAATCAGCTCGCAAATGGACTGACGAATAAAGCGATCGCCCAAGCCCTCAATATCTCCGAACATACCGTGAAGTTTCATATCAGCGCCATTCTCTCTAAGCTGAATGTCTCCAGCCGTACAGAAGCCGTGAGCGTGGGTATTCGCACCGGCTTGGTAATGCTGTAATCGATTGCAATGAGGCCGCTCTGATTAGGTCATGAAACACTGACGCTAACAGGCGTTCACTTTGAGAAAATGCCCATAAAATTCAGAGGCGTTGTCCTTTCTCTTGTTCGTCGCCTTCCAAGTCGGTGCCAGAGCCATCCGGATTGTTAGGACTACTAGCAGTTGCGGCTTTGGGTGCTAGAACGTTGGCGCGGCGTTGAAAACCGACCCACCTCGCCCTGCGAGCACTCCTCCGAGGAGGAGAGTTGGTCCCGGCTGGCGTTTGAGGTGACTGGGCCACCTTTATCACCCTAGCCTGAAGTCAATCCCCGCTTGGGCGGGGCGGCTCGCAGGGACGGGGTGGGTCAGCAACCGAGGCCACCCAGCCAACCTATCTTCTCGCACTTATGTGTACACGGTAGATTGTTTGGGAGAGACAGGATTCAGGAGACGAAGGTCAGGAATTACGAGCGCTGCTGTGTTCTGTCTCTCTCCTGATTTCTCCTTTACAGCGATCGCCCGCAATACTCATTCAATTCGGCAATGAGCTGCTGCTTGGCATCTGACGATAGAAAAGACGCTTGAAAAGAGTTTTTAGCGAGCTGATAGAGTTCTTGTTTAGTTAAATTTAGAGCAGAATGCACTGCCTGATAGTTTTCGGCAACATAGCCGCCAAAATAAGAAGGATCATCAGAATTTACTGTCGCGCAGAGGCCCGAATTTAGAAGCTGCTTAAGGTTGTGTTTCTCCATTGAGTCGAATACTTTAAGCTCGACGTTGGACAGTGGACAAACCGTTAGCGGGATTTGCTTCTCTGTTAGATAGTCAATCAGCTCAGGATCTTCCATAGAGCGCACGCCGTGATCGATCCGAGAGACATCGAGCAGATTGATTGCCTCCCAAATGTACTCGGGTGGCCCTTCTTCACCCGCATGAGCGACGGTTAAAAAGCCTTCTGCCCTAGCCCTGTCAAAAACGCCTTTAAACTTGGAGGGCGGATTCCCTTTTTCAGCCGAATCTAAGCCGACGGCAACCATACTCTCTTTGTAAGGAAGCGCCGCCTTTAAAGTTGCAAAGGCTTCCTCGGCGCTGAGATCGCGCAGAAAAGAGAGAATGAGCTGACTGGAGATGCCCAGCTCAGCTTTGCCATCCTTTAAGGCTTGGCTGATGCCTTCGTAAGCTGTCTCAAAGGCAAGCCCTCTATTCGTATGGGTCTGCGGATCGAAAAATATTTCGGTGTGGCGCACGTTCTGATCAGCGGCCTTTTGCAGATAGGCCCAGGTCAAATCATAAAAGTCCTGCTCCTTTTGCAAGACTTCTGAACCCTGATAGTAAATATCTAAAAAAGATTTCAAATCTTCAAAGTTATAGGCTTCCTTAACTTCTGATACAGACTTGTAAGGTAGCGCTATACCGTTACGCTGAGCCAGCTCAAACATCATCTCTGGCTCTAGCGTTCCTTCTATATGCAGGTGAAGCTCGGCTTTGGGTAAGCCCTGAATAAATTCTTCCATTACGCACCAATTTCTAAAGCAAGGAAAACAAACCTGAGCAGAAAGACTGCGGCTAAAATCCAAACGGTTAGGTCGATTTCATGCGCCTTCCCCTGGGCGGTTTTCAGCAGCGGGTAGCTAATGAAGCCTACAGCCAAGCCTTCAGCGATTGAGAAGCTGAGAGGAATAAATAAAATCGTCAAAAAAGAAGGAATCGATTCAGCCGGATCGTCCCAGTTGATAGCGGTAATGCTGCCCACCATCAAAACGCCCACAATCAGCAGCACGGGCGCAGTCGCAAAAGGTGGAATCGCTGACAGCAAAGGAGTGAAGAAAATAGCCAGCGCAAATAAAATTGAGGTGACGACGGCAGTAAATCCGCTGCGGCCACCCTCAGAAACGCCCGAGGCCGATTCAATAAAGGTCGCTACCGTCGAAGTTCCTAACGCCGCTCCTGCCGTCGTCCCGACCGCATCGGCCATAAAAGCCTTACTCGCCCGAGGCAATTCTCCTTCCTCATCGACAAAGCCCGCCTTCACCCCGACCCCCGTCAGCGTGCCAACCGTATCAAAAGTATCGACGAATAAAAAGACAAAAATAACCGCGAGTAGATTCCAGACGTTGTTATTGAATACCTGCGCTAAGCCCACAAACGCTTGCCCTGCAATATGAACAGGTACCGCAGGCCACCCGACAATGCCTTGAGGCCAGGGCGCTACGCCGACAATCCAGCCCAGTAAAGCCGTCGCCAAGATCCCAATCAGCAACGCCCCCTTAATTCGTCTGGCGACAAAGGCTCCCGTGATCAAAATTCCAATCACTGCCATCAGGGTATTTGGATCAGCTAAATTTCCTAACGTGGTGGTCGTAGAGTCGCTGGTGACGATGATGCCCGAATTGCTGGTCAGGGCAATGTAGGCGATAAATAGGCCGATACCCGCAGCGGTGGCATGTTTAAGACAGTCGGGAATGGCTGAAACGATGCGGCTGCGCATTTTGGTGAGAGACATTGCGATGAAAATCAGCCCCTCGATAAATACGGCTGCCAGGGCCACCCGCCACTCAATACCTAGCCCCAGCACGACGGAGAAGGCAAAGTAGGCGTTGATGCCCATTCCAGGAGCCAGCGCGAACGGATATTTGGCGTAGAGCCCCATGATGAGGGTGGCGATCGCGGATGAAATCGCCGTTGCAAAGACCAGCTCACCAAATAGATCTCCCGACTCCTGTAGGAATATAGCGTTAGAGAGAATATCGGGATTGACCGCCAGGATATAGGCCATGGTGACAAAGGTGGTCACCCCGGCCAATACTTCAGTACGGAAATTTGTTCCCAACTGTTCAAAATTAAAAAAACTAGCGATCGCGCCTGAGTTTGCCGATGAAGCCTCAGAATCGGGGGTCTTTTCAACTGGGCCAGAATCGGACGTCTCTTGAGTAGGGGGGGATGGTTTCCGACTCATGGTAGATACCTCATACTGACGAACTGTATTCAATTTATTCAGGTAACGCTATCTTTAAACGCAGTGCCAGTTCTGCAACATTGCGTACAGTCTGTAGGCAAATCTCACAGCAGGATAGGAAAACGTTTGCGAGGGGTCATCTGCTCACTGAATGGATTTGTATACTGTTGAAACCTACTTACGACCGAAGTCGCTGACGGAAGTTTCCAACTGGCAGTCAGACTGGAACTGGTTGGCGGGCGGCACCTGGCTTTTTAATGAGCCGCAGCCCCAGGTGAAAACCCTGGTAGATATGGAGCAGCTTGACTGGTCAGAGATAGAGACTAGTCCAGAAGGTCTGTCGATTGGTGCGACCTGTCTTCAAAACGATTTGCTAGATTTTTCTTTCCCAGATGCCTGGCTCGCAACAGAAGCGCTCAAGGATGCCGTCAGGGAACTGGCCTCTTTTAAGCTCTCTCATGCGGCTACGGTCGGCGGAAATATTTGTCTGGCCTTGAGTGCCAGTACTTTTGCCCCGGTTATGGTGGCTCTCAAAGCTGTATACGAAGTCTGGCGACTCGACGGCGACCCCTATTTCATCGATGCCGCTGACTTTCAAACTGCCCCTCAACAGACGCTATTGCAGCCTGGAGAAGTCTTGCGCAGCGTGAAGATTCCAATTGCGAACCTGATGGAGTGGCGAACTTGCTTTAAGCGGATGGCGGTCTGTACGGCGGGATACGCGATCGCCATTGTCGTCACCGCCTATCATCCGCCAACCGGTCAGGTAAGATTTGGCGTGGGCGGCAGCGTCCCGTCCCCTTGCCTGGTCGAATTTGAGTCTATTCCTGCTACTGAACAGATCGCAGCAGTTTTCCAGGAACAGTCTTTTCTCGATGACGAACGCGGCAGCGCAGAATATCGCCGACACATCACTCAGGTATTGATGCGGCGCGGCATCACTGAACTGACGACAGAAAGCGTAGGAGCACGCCGATACTAATGGGAGATAGCGTTGTGCAGGGTCGTTTGATTCAGGTTAACCGTCAAGACCATCAGGCCGACTGTAGTCCCGGCACCAGCTTGCTGAGCTTGCTGCGCGACCTGGGCTACGCAGGTGTGCATCGCGTCTGTGAGTCGGGAGACTGCGGTAGCTGCACAGTGTGGCTCGACGACAAGCCCATTCACAGCTGTATTTGTCCGGCGATGCGAGCAGAGGGCCATCAAATCACCACGATTGAAGGGCTAGGCGGCAAGCTATCGCCGATGCAGCAGGCGTTTATAGACAAGCAGGGATTTCAGTGCGGCTACTGCACGCCCGGCATGATCATGACCGCTAGTAAGCTGGAGGTGTCCTCAGAAGCCGAACTCAGGGCAGAGCTGGAAGGCAACCTCTGTCGCTGTACCGGCTATGAGTCCATTATCGACAGCGTACTTGACTGCGATAGCGAGCATTCATCAACACTCATAGATTCAACTGAACAGGTCGGGCAAGACATTCCCAAACAGGACGGGCCAGATTTGGTCACGGGGAAGCCTGTATACACCGCTGACTGGACACCGCCTGGGTTGCTGCATCTGAAGGTACTGCGATCGCCCCACCCCCACGCTCGAATTCGCAGTATTGATACCGCCAAAGCCAAAGCCATCAAAGGCGTAGAGGCTGTTTTCACACACGAAGATGTGACCCGACGCGCCTACAGTACCGCCGGACATGGTGCGCCCGTTCCCGACCCGCTAGACCATTACCTACTCGATAACAAAGTGCGGTTTATTGGCGATCGCGTGGCGGCAGTTGTAGCTGAGAGTGTTGCGATTGCGGCGATCGCCTGCGAACAAATTGAGATAGATTACGAGATTTTGCCTCATGCGGTCGATCCGGTAGAAGCGATGCGGGGCGAAGTTGTCATTCACGACGAACCCGAGTCGAGTCAGATTCACGATGCGGCCCGCAACATCGCAGGCGAGATCGTTTTGGACAAAGGCGATTTGGCAGCAGGGTTTGCCGCCGCCGATGTGATTGTTGAAAATACCTACACCCTTCCTGCTGTCCAGCATGTTCATTTAGAACCTCATGTCAGCATTACCTGGTTCGATGAAGACGGCACGCTAGTTGTACGTTCTGCAACCCAGGTTCCCTTCCACTGCCAGAGACTGTTGTCCGAACTGTTTGACTTGCCCAAAGAAAAGATTCGGGTGTACAAGCCTCAGCTCGGCGGCGGCTTCGGCAACAAGCAGGAAATACTCACCGAAGACCTGTGCGTATTAGCCACGCTGAAAACAGGTAAGCCTGTGCAATGGCAATTTACCCGAGAAGAAGAGTTTACCGCGACCAACAGCCGTCATTCTATGAAAATTCGGCTGAAGACAGGCGTAAAGAACGACGGGACGCTGGTTGCTCAGGAGATGAAAGCGATTTCCAATACGGGCGCTTACGGCAATCATGGTGAAACGGTTACGTTCTTGACCGGTTGTTTCCCGCTGGGACTCTACCGCTGTGCCAATCAGTCTTATCGGGGAACTGTTGTTTATACGAACACGATGCCTGCGGGGGCATTCAGGGGATATGGCGCAACTCAGGGAACCTTTGCAATGGAGTCTCAGCTTGACGAAATTGCCCGCAAGTTAAATGTCGATCCGATTAAGCTGCGGCAACAGAATCTGATTACTGCCGAAGATGAAATTCTCATCGGGCGAGAAGAACACTTTCATATCATCGGCAGCTATGCGTTAGATGACTGTATTGAGAAAGTAACTCAGGCGCTGGATTATCAGCCTGCCAAACAGCCCGCCCATCCCGAAGAAAGCCATATTAAACGCGGTATCGGGTTTGCCGCGACGATGCAGGCCAGCGGTCTAGCCAAGATTCACTTAGCTCGCGTCAAACTGTCTCTCTTACCTGATGGACTCTATGAGCTGCGAACGGGATCTGTAGATGTGGGTACAGGGTCGGATACGACTCTGCGTCAGATAGCGGCGCAGATACTGGGAACCACCGTAGAGAAAATAAAAATCGTGGTCGCCGATACGCACCATACCCCCTTTGATGCTGGGTCTTATGCCTCTGCGACGCTCTTCATCTCTGGGCAGGCAGTGAACTTGGCAGCTCAAAAGCTGCGATCGCACCTGCTCAAAACCGCCGCCCAATCTTTGGAAGTTGCTCCTGACTCCTTGGAGATAAGCCAAGACAAAGTATGGAGTTCTAAAGCAGAAATCACGCTCCAGCAGCTAGCGCAGACAGCGGCAGAAGAATTCCTCTCGGTAGAATTAGAACATACGAGTGATCGCGCTTCCCTCACCTTTGCCTTTTTGGGCGCTGAGGTAGAAGTCGATACCGAAACCGGCAGAGTTACGGTTCTACGCTGTGTGGAGGCGATTGATATTGGCAAAGCCATTAACCCACGAATCTGTCGGGGGCAGGCAACTGGTGGGCTAGTGATGGGGCTAGGCTACGCGCTCAATGAGGAATTACGGTTTGATGAGCGAGGCAAGATACTCAATCCAAACTTGCGGACTTACCGAATTCCGGCGGCAACAGATGTTCCACCAATGGATGTGTTTTTGATTGAGAAAACCGATCCTTATGGGCCGTTTGGAGCTAAGGGTATTGGGGAAATTGGTACGAACTGCGCAGCTCCAGCGATCGCCAACGCCGTTGCCCAAGCCACTGGTGCAAGGCTGCGGCAGCTTCCAATGACTCCCGAGCGCGTATGGAAAGTCCTAACGGAAGGATCATGACGGCTGACCAGCGCTTTTATCGACAGCTGAGCGGCGCTCTGCATAGAGAGTCAGTAGTGGTAGCCACTATCGTCAAAGTAGCGGGGTCTGCGCCTAGAGAGTTAGGCGCGAAAATGCTCATATGCGGCGATGGCAGCACGGTCGGCACGATTGGGGGCGGGGCGGGTGAGGGCCGCGTTATTCAACAGGCCCTGGCGCTACTAGACAGTGAAAAACAGCTTGTGGAGATAGACCTGACTGGTACGCCTGGCAGAGATACTCAGGGCGTGTGCGGGGGGAAGGTGCAGGTATGGTTAGAAACCTGGTCAGGTGAGGGAGCGATCGCCCTGGCCGAGCAAATTTTGCACGCCTGTGAGCGGGGTGAATCTGTCGTGCTGGTGACGCCGCTTGTCAGTAATCGCCCGCCTTACCTGACAGACGAATACGAACAACCCTGTTTGAGGACTGATTGTTTTGTTGAAATTATCCAGCCACCGCCTGTTTTGCTGATGATCGGCGGCGGGCATGTCGCTGTCGCCTTGGCTCAGGCAGCTAACTTTTCAGGGTTTCAGATAGCAGTGCAGGATGATCGCCCTGATTTTGTTGCCCCCGAGAGATTTCCACAGGCACTGTTTTTGTCTCTTTCTATTGCTGAGGCTTTAGATCGATTAGAAACTTATTCTCAACTGTATGTCGCGCTGGTGACGCGAGGCTATCCGCAAGACGTCGAAGCGCTACAAATACTGCTACGTCGTCCCCTGGCGTATCAATATATTGGGATGATTGGCAGTCAAAAGCGCGTCCGAACGGTCCGCAAGGCGCTACAGCAGCTACCTGTAGAAAGGCTGATAAACTTTCATGCGCCAATTGGCTTAGATATTGGCGCACTGACACCTGAGGAAATTGCCGTGAGCATTTGCGGAGAACTGATTAAAGTGCGTCGTGGGGGGACAGGGCGATCGCTCTGCCAGCGAATGCAGACATCTCAGATACCCTCGAAAGTCCATACGCAAGAACGGCTGTATGCAAAGCAATAGCTCGGACTTCGCCATCATTTTGGCCGCTGGTTTTTCCACTCGCATGGGCGTTTGCAAAACCACTTTACCCTGGCGCAATCATCAGTCTCTCCTACGCTATCAGGCAGAGCAATTCCTCCAGGCCAATATCACGCCAATTGTTGTCTTAGGCGCTCACAATGCTGAGCGGCAAACGGATTGTCCTCCAGGGAGCCGGGTTTTGATCAAAGCTGAGGGAGATCGCAGCAAGACCCGCTCAATTTTAGCTGGGTTAGAAGTGCTGCCTTCGGAAACTTCAACAGTTACGATTTCTGCCGTCGATCAGCCGCGTTCCACTCGTATTTATCAAACCTTACTGCAAGCTTATCAACGGGAAAAAGCATTGATTACAGCCCCTAGCTATCGCGGCAGGATAGGACATCCTGTGCTGTTTTCTCATCATTTGCTGCCGGATCTCAGAAAAATCAGTGACTCAAGCTTAGGATTGCGCAAACTTGTTCAAGCGCTAGAATCCAAAACCAAAAAAGTAGCGTTTTCTACTCCTGAAGTATTAGTCGATATCAACGAGGAAAAGATATATCAGTCGCTATTGACTGACGATATGAAGATCTTTAAAGCCCCCTAATAGCTGCTGCAAGGTCTTTCATCAGACGAATTATCCCAGTGGGTACTGTGGTAATTCGTCTTTATAGGTAACTCTGGGAAACATGCGATTTTTCCTATATTTGGCTCATAACTGTTAATTAACGTAAGTTCGGGATAAGCAACCACCTGGGATACATGTCAGACAGTGACCCTAGCCGCCCCGCCTGAGGTAAATCCCCTCTCGGGAGGGGGCACAGGGGTGGGTTCCGGCGTGTAGCACGAGTTGCCGACCCACCCCGCCCTGTGGGCACCCCTCCGACGGGAGGGGATTCACTTCAGGTTTAGTGACTACAGATCCTTCTCTTAACCCGAACTCACGTTAATTATTAAGTCTTGAGGCCCAACAGATGCTCACTTAACTCAATGCTTTAGCCCACAACGTGCTGGTCTGGGCGCAGCGATGGCTGACAGAAGACAAACCTGAGCTAAAACAGATTGGCTTTGTCCGTCTGATGCGCGATGTGTTTACCACCACCGGACGGCTGTTCTTCGATGAGTTGGGCCGATTGACCGAGAGTCAACTCAATGAGGCTGATATCACCGTATGAGTCGCCTCTACCATCACCTCGCCCAAAATAACCCGATGCTTCTGAACGCCAGCCACACTGAACCCATTCTGGCGTGCTACCCTAGTAAAGTTCTATTAAATTCACACATCTGGATTTTCGGGTGTTTAGCGCGGCCTTTAGACCTAGTCAGTCGGCAAATTAGTGCCAGTTGGCGGTCAATCGCTCTAGATGCAGCCAGATGGAGGTTTAACCCGGAAGGAGAAAAACATAATGCCAGTCGTAACCCTGTCTGACTTATTAGAGTCAGGCGTGCACTTTGGTCACCAAACCCGCCGCTGGAATCCGAAGATGGACGAATACATCTTCACATCCCGCAACGGCGTTCACATCATTGACCTGGTGCAAACTGCCACACTGCTAGAAGACGCCTACACCTACGTGCGCAAAGCGGCAGAAGGCGGTAAGAGCTTTTTGTTTGTCGGCACCAAGCGCCAGGCCGCTGGCATTGTCGCTGAAGAGGCCAGCCGCTGTGGTTCTTACTATGTTAACCAGCGCTGGTTGGGCGGTATGCTCACCAACTGGACCACAATCAAAACCCGCGTAGAGCGCCTGAAAGAGCTTGAGCGGATGCAGTCGTCAGGCGCGCTAGACATGCGGCCTAAAAAAGAAGGGGCGATGCTGCGCCGCGAGCTAGAGAAGCTGCAAAAGTACCTGGGCGGCATCAAAACCATGCGCCGCATTCCTGACGCTGTGATCATTGTCGATGTGCGCCGTGAGTACAACGCCGTGCAAGAGTGCCAAAAGCTAGGGTTGCCCATCATCTCCCTGCTAGATACCAACTGCGATCCAGATGTGGTGGACGTGCCTATTCCTGGCAATGACGATGCGATTCGCTCGATTAAGCTGCTGATTGGTCGGTTGGCAGATGCCATCTACGAAGGCTCTCGCGGCGGTGGCACTGACAGCGGTAGCGGTGGCAGCAGCGACATGGACGATATCTACGGCGGCTACGACGGCGCAGACTACGATGACGAAGGAGCCGAAATCGAAGGGGCCACAGAAACCGCGCAGGCTACTGTAGCAGCGACCGCGCAGCCATCAGAAGAGACACCAGCGGCGGCTACCGCTGATAGCTAACCTGAACAGATTGTTGAGGTCAAACGGCAGGCTACTAGGCCAGGCAGTTTGACCTTGATGACCGACCAACTTTTGTAGACTTTACTTTCTTGGCAGCTTCTTAACCTGATAGAGGTAGTCAGGAGTAAGCTCTTTTGATTGACATAACTTTTGATTAACATAGGGCCAAAGCATTGCCCTACGCACACCCTATAGGACTAAGGCACAATGGCGGAGATTTCTGCAAAGCAGGTTAAAGAGCTGCGCGATCAGACCGGCGCAGGCATGATGAATTGCAAAAAAGCGCTAAAGGAAACTGACGGCGACGTAGAGAAAGCCAGCGAATGGCTGCGTCAGAAAGGAATTACTTCGGCTGCTAAAAAAGAAAGCCGGGTGGCTTCAGAGGGCCTGGTACACAGCTATATTCACACCGGCGGTCGAGTTGGCGTGCTAGTCGAAGTCAACTGCGAGACTGATTTTGTGGCCCGTCGCGACGAGTTTAAAGAGCTAGCTCGGGACGTGGCGATGCAGATTGCAGCTTCTCCCAACGTAGAGTATGTCAAAGTGAGCGACATTCCAGCAGAAATGGTGGAGAGCGAAAAGCAAATTGAGATGGGCCGCGATGACTTAGGCAAAAAGCCTGAAAATATTAAAGAGAAGATTGTTCAGGGCCGGATTGATAAGCGCCTGAAGGAGCTTTCTCTGCTAGATCAGCCCTTCATTAAGGATCAAAATATCACAGTAGAAGAGCTGGTAAAGCAGGCCGTCGCCAAGCTAGGCGAAAATATTCAGGTGCGCCGGTTTTCTCGGTTTATCTTGGGTGAGGGCATCGAAAAAGAATCGGTCAGCTTTGCGGATGAAGTGGCCGCTCAGACCGGACAAAAGAAGTAGGGCGATCGCTTCTCTGTAGCTGCCCTCCCAATAGCTGCCTCCATACGTGCTGGTGACGTAATCTCAGCGTGACTGACTCACGATTTAAGAATCGGGCTCTTCTGCGAGGTGAGGAGTCCGATTTTTATTCTTTTTTAAAGAGTCCTTCTTCAGCGTCGCTAGAGCAGCTGAAAACAGGGCAGTATTGCTGCACAATCGCTATTCTGTAGAGCATATGGTTAAAGCAAGCGGCCAAATTGAAAAGGAGCTGGCGCTGCTCCAACAGCAGACAGAGGCCATGGCCAACGCCCTAGAGCCGCTGTATGACAGCTACCTCAAGGCGCTGAGCGACGCCGGAGCACGTCAGCTGATCCTGGCGGCCTATCACTTGTGTACGCAGGCCTACCCAGACAAATTTCTGACCCTCTCGTGGGAGCAGCGCAATCAGGTTCAGCAAGACTTGCAAGCACTGAGCGGGCAAATTTATGACCAGATGAGCACTCAGCGGGAGCAAGCTCAAAAAATGAGCCGTCGGCCTCAGCAGCACAGCGGCCTGGAGTTTCTTCAGCGACTGCTAGAAGCCAGAGCTGCGGGAACGGCAGTAGTCGCAACAGAAGAGGATCGCCACGACTTAGTCGAAAAGCTGTCGGCTCTCTCACGCTCAGATTTACAGCCGCTCGATGAAGACCTCTCTGACCAAGCAGATGTTGACCTCTACGAAGACAGCGGAGACGGCGACGAAGACGATGGCTTCAACCACGCCGACTTCGATTCTGATCAGCTAGCAGACGATGGGCTAGGCCACCCGTCTGATCTGGGCGACGACGAGCTAGGATTTGAGATGGAGGTGCCTGCCGCAGATCAGCGCCTGTCTCTTTCTGAAGAAGAAGATCTGCTCTCGGCTCTGGAGGGACTAGCTCGCCGCTCTGTGAAGAAGAATGCGTCTGAAGATTCGGAGGAAGCGCAGCTGCTAGCGCCGATTCACTTAGTCAGACAGCAGGTGCTATTAGAGAAAGCCATCCGCGAAATATTCAAAGCCGTATCAGAAGAAGCTAATGAGCTGCTGCAAAAGGCCAACGTCATGCCAAGTTTTCCGAAGGCGCTGATGGCGGCTGCAACCGATTCGCAGGGGATGGGTGAGCCTGTCAATGCCGTGCCCAATGTGGTGACCCTGTCGGTGAGGGTGATGCACGGAGAGGCCATGATGGAGTCCGAAGAGGACGATGAAGACTCTCGCCCCGCTCGCAGGCGCAGGTCTAGAAGGGTAGATCGTCATTCGTCAGAAGCTGAGACGGGGCGATCGCCCGGGGCCCCCAAATCAGAGATGAGAGAAGAAGGCATGTCATCGCGTCAGCGGATCCCTCAGGACGCAGTTGAAGTAGACGCGCTGCCCGAACTTGCCGCAATTAGTCTACGGCTCAGTGAAGTAGAATTTACTGACCCCACCGTGTCTGCCTGGCGCAGCCGTCTGCGTCAAAAGCTGAGCGAGCTAAAACAGCTGGGTATGCGCTATAAAAAGACCCAGCGAGCCCTAGAAACTGCTCAGGCCGAAGATGCCTGGCGATCTAGCTGGACCGTTCACTCGCAAGATGAAACTGGTTAACCCCGCCCGTCAACCGCTCGTCAAATGGATGACCCCAATCAATTGGCCCTTCAGACCGCAGACACCATGGCTGGGGAAACGTCAGCTACGGACGTATCGACCTCAGCCTACTCAGGAGCAGCCGTGCCGGACTGGGTGCGGTTGCAAAAGGCGCTCAGCGTGGAGTCTGAGCATGGGTTTAATGATATTGCTGGCCATCAGCAGCGCTTCAGTGAATTTTTGGCCAGCAGCTTAGCCAGTGGCCTTAAGGCACTCTCTGAAAATTTGGCAGGGCAAATAGGCGACCCGGACAAATGGCAGGCTCTGGCCACACGGTTTGGTCAATACGGCGACCTCTCGTTCTCTCAGCGCCAGCACTTAGTCGCCGATACCCGTCGGTTTTTACATCGGGCCAGACAGACCGCCGACGCTCTACCGCTGCTGGCAGAAAGTGGTGCGGCCTATTCTTCAAAAAAATCCGCTGCTACCAAAACCTCTTCCAAGACCAAAAAAAACTCAGCCAAACGAGCCGCCAAATCACCTAAAACGGCTGATGTCACCGGGTTAGTTAACCGCCCTAACTCCAGTCACCCACTCGATCAGCCGTTGACTTATCTCAAAGGCATCGGCCCTCACAAGGCAGAAAAGCTGGCGAAGCTAGGGCTGCTCAGCATTCGCGATGCCCTGTTTTACTATCCGCGCGACTACATTGACTATGCCCGCCAGGTCAAGATCAAAGATTTGGTGCCCGGAGAAACGGTGACGATTGTCGCGACGGTGAAACGCTGCAACTGTTTCAACAGTCCGCGCAATTCCAAGCTGACGATTTTTGAGCTGACGGTGTACGACAGCAGCTCTCGGCTGAAAATCAGTCGGTTCTTGGCGGGCACTCATTTTCGCTCCAGGGGTTGGCAAGAGCGGCAAAAACGGCTTTATCCACCGGGCTCAGTTGTGGCGATTTCGGGGCTGGTAAAGCAGTCAAAATACGGTATCAATATTGACAGCCCTGAGATTGAGTTGCTGGGTAACGAGAGCGATGCAATTGACTCGCTGACGATTGGCCGGGTGGTGCCGGTGTATCCGCTCACAGAAGGGGTGGGGGCAGACCTGATCCGGCGGGCGGTGGTGGCGGCTTTGCCCTCGGCGGTAGATCTGCGCGATCCGCTGCCCAGGGGACTGCGTGAGAAGTATGAGCTGGTGGATTTGGCAGTGGCGATCGCTCACATCCACTTCCCCCCCAGCTCAGAAGCACTCACCCAGGCCCGCCGCCGGTTGGTCTTTGACGAATTCTTCTACCTACAGCTCGGACTGCTGCGCCGCCGCCGAGAACAGCAGCAGGAGCAAACCAAGATCCAAATGGCCCCGACTGGCGAACTGATCGACGCTTTCTATCAGGTGCTGCCCTTCAAATTGACCGGCGCACAGCAGCGAGTCGTTCAAGAGATTTTAAACGATTTGCAATCCTCAGCGCCGATGAATCGCCTGGTGCAGGGCGATGTGGGTTCGGGTAAAACGGTGGTGGCCGTAGTGGGCATCTTGGCCGCCATTCAAGCGGGCTACCAAGCAGCGCTGATGGCTCCCACAGAAGTACTCGCCGAGCAGCACTACCGCAAATTAGTCGAGTGGTTCAACCTGCTGCATCTGCCAGTAGAGCTGCTGACTGGATCGACCAAAGCCGCCAAGCGACGGCAGATTCACCAGGAGCTGGTGACTGGCGAACTGCCCGTATTAGTGGGCACCCACGCGCTAATCGAAGACCCGGTCAAGTTTAGCAACCTGGGCCTGGTCACCATTGACGAGCAGCATCGGTTTGGCGTAGCGCAGCGGGCCAGGTTGCAGCAAAAAGGCGACAATCCTCATGTGCTCACGCTCACAGCGACGCCGATTCCCCGCACGCTGGCGCTGACGATTCACGGTGACTTAGATGTCAGCCAGATTGATGAGCTACCGCCAGGACGCAAGGCGATTCAGACGACGGTGCTGGGCGGGCGTGAGCGCGCCGATGCCTACGATTTAATCCGCCGCGAAATTGCCAAAGGCCGTCAGGTCTACATTGTGCTGCCGCTGGTGGAAGAATCCGAAAAGCTGGACTTGCGCTCAGCGATGGAAGAACACCAGCGTCTGCAAGAGACCATCTTTCCAGAATTTGAGGTGGGCCTGCTGCACGGACGCCTGAGTTCTGCGGACAAAGATGCGGCTATTACCGCTTTTAGAGAGCAAGCCACACAGATATTGGTTTCTACGACAGTGGTAGAAGTTGGGGTGGACGTGCCCAACGCCACGGTGATGCTAATCGAACACGCCGAGCGGTTTGGCCTATCGCAGCTGCACCAGCTGAGAGGGCGCGTCGGTCGAGGCGGCGAGCAGTCTTATTGTTTGCTCATGAGCAGCAGCAAAAGCGAACCAGCCATGCAGCGGCTGAAGGTGTTGGAGCAGTCTCAAGACGGTTTCTTTATCTCAGAGATGGACATGCGCTTTCGCGGGCCGGGGCAGGTGCTGGGCACTCGCCAGTCGGGTCTGCCAGATTTTGCCTTAGCCAGCCTGGTAGAAGATCAGGAAGTGTTAGAGCTAGCGCGAACGGCGGCAACCAAAATTCTAGAGGCTGAGAGCGAAGCTGGCGAAGACGGTTTGGCTCGCTGGCCGCTGATGGAAAAAGAGCTGGCGCGGCGCTATCAAAAGCTCATGGGCGGCGCGATTTTGACTTGAGATTTGGCTTAAGATTGGACTTAAGAAAGGCCGAGGATGAAGCAACGGCTAGCACGCAGGCATAGCCGAGGCAGACTGCGAGGTTGAAAACCGCCATTACTGAAGTTGGGTTTTGGAGGCGATGCGGGTCTTTTTACGATCACGCTCCGACAACTCCTTCCCGGCCTGCAACTGCGTGGCGTTTTCCTGCAAAACTGTCGCCGCGTTCTGATCGCCCATTTGAATAGCGGTATTCGCTGCCGATTGCAGCATGGTGACTGCGCCCTGGCGATCGCCTGACTTCAGCTTATCTTCCGCAATTTGCGTCTGCCGGTATTTAGCCAGCGCCAGAATATTCTGCTGAACGCTCGCATCTACCTGAGGTACGTAGGCATCTTGAGCCTCTATATCCACCGCAAAAGTTTCCGTCGTTTGACCGCTGAGTCCGAGTGCCGGATCGTCATAGGTCACTTGGAGCCGCGCAATCGTTGCTATGCTCGCTGCGAGCTGAGGCACATATAAATTGAGCAAAATCACGCGGGGCTGATCCTTCATCAGATCGCCGATGCGCACCATCGCCTGATTGCCTTCCTGGACGGCGGTGAGTTCTATCGTCTCGGGAGAGACCTGGGCGACGGGCTTCAGATCGGCGAGCCGGGTACCGTCAGCTAGCTCCAGATTGAGGTAGGCGTTGGTGAGACCGACGGACTGAATGCGTTTGAAGAGGCGACCAAAGATAGCGATCGCCTCCTCAGCGTGCTCGATGTAGTTCAGCGAACCACCGCCCGCATCGGCAATTTGCTCCAGCACATCCTGATTCCAGCGATCGCCAAAGCCCAGCGTATTCACCGTCAGGTTATAGCCTGTTGCTACATCTGCCAGCTTCAGCGCCCGAGCGTTGTCCCCGTGCTCGTTTTCACCGTCGGTCAGCAGCAGCAGTTGAGAAACGCGATCTTCCTTGCCTGAGGCCAATTCACCCACGCCCGCCTTGAGGCCGTCGTCAATCGAAGTGCCGCCTCCGGCCCGCAGTCCGTCGATGCGTTTCTTAATAGCTTCTAAGTCAGTGGCCGGCTGATTTTTGACCAGGACTTCGGCTTTGTGGTCAAAGGTGATGATGGAGATGCGATCGCGCGCTGTCAGCCGATCAATAATCCGATGCGCCGCCTGCTTCACCGTTTTCAGCGGCGCGCCCATCATTGAGCCACTGCGATCTAGCACAAAGCACAAGTTTAGCGGCGCTTGCGAACCCTCGCCGCCAGCTGACAGCGATACTGAAAGCTGACGCTGACTATCAGGCTGATCGGTAGGAATGTGGGCATCACTTAAGGCCCATTGCAAATCAACTTTCATCTTCGACCAAGCTCCCGCGTTTAACTAAACTCAACTATTATTTACCCCAATTAGCTGATTTAACATCAGTGCCTTAAGGATCAATCCCAGATAGGAAAGCGGCGTCCGGGGAGTGGGGTTATCCGCCAAAAACCGACCAAAAATCACCAAACTATCGACAGCGCAGCGAGTTCGCTCCCGAGCTACTATGGAAAACATACTATGTAATGTTTTGAAAACGTAGCAAGCTGAGCCATTTATGAGTTCTCCCATCAAGGCCGTTCAAGCCCCCTACGGTGGAGGCGCACAAGCCTATCGAACCCCCCCGCCAGATCTACCGTCGCTTCTCCTTAAAGAGCGAATCGTCTATCTGGGCACACCGCTGGTTTCTTCTGACGACTTCAAGCGGCAGATGGGCGTTGATGTGACCAAGCTCATCATTGCCCAACTGCTGTACTTAGAGTTTGACGATCCCGATAAGCCCATCTATTTCTACATCAACTCTACCGGCACGTCCTGGTATACCGGCGACGCCGTAGGGTTTGAAACCGAAGCCTTCGCCATTTGCGACACGCTGAAATACATCAAGCCGCCGGTACACACTATCTGTTTGGGGCAGGCAATGGGCACCGCCGCGATGATTTTGTCTTCTGGGGCAAAGGGATCGCGCGCTAGCTTACCCCATGCCACCATTGTGCTCAACCAGGCGCGTTCTGGAGCCCAAGGTCAGGCCACCGATATTCAAATTCGGGCAGAGGAAGTACTCTCTAACAAAGCTGCTTTCCTTGACATTTTATCGGGCAACACCGGTCAGTCTGTTGAAAAGCTAGACAAGGACACCGACCGAATGTTCTATCTCACACCCGAAGAAGCAAAAGAATACGGGCTGATTGACCGCGTTCTCAGCAGCACCAAAGAGCTACCTACCGCCATCCCTGTAGGCGTGGCTTAAGCCAAGTCTGCCTTGTTCTCTCTACGCCCACTATCTCCCAGTAAAAACCGCTTATGTCTGTCGATGGAATTCTGCGCGTTCCTTACAATCTACCGGGTAGTCGCTCCTGGCAGTGGGTTAGCGTCTACACGCGCATGAGCCAGGAACGCATCCTCTTTATCAATCAGCCGCTGACAGACGGGGTGGCTAATTCGATTGTCTCTGCCCTGCTCTACCTCGATTCAGAAGACCCTAGCAAGCCCATCTACCTCTACATCAATTCCATTGGTGATCCAGTGATGGGCGGAACGGCAGATGCTTCAGCGGGCATGGTGTCTATTCGGGCCGGGCTAGCGGTATACGATACGCTGGCCTATATCAAATCTGAAGTGGTGACGGTTTGTATGGGCACTGCCTACGGCATGGCTGCGGTTTTGCTCTCCTCAGGGACTAAAGGCAAACGAGCCGCTCTGCCGCATACCAGTATTGCCCTTACTCACCCGCAAACGCTCACCCAGGGCCAGGCGACCGATATTGGCTTAGAGGCAGAGCAAGTGCTGGAGAAGCGGCGTTTGATTCAGCGAATCTTAGCGGACAACACCGGTCAAAGCGCTGAGAAAGTCTCTAAAGATATGGAGCGAATGTTCTATCTTTCTCCGGAAGAAGCTAAAGCATATGGTCTGATCGACCGCGTTATTGAGAATCCTGCGGCCAACGTCACTGCGGATCTAGTAGATACTTCCGTCTCTTCTATTTAATTTTTTCTGTCTCAGTTTTCTTACTCTCTACAACTGCTTAAACCCATGCCTATCGGAACTCCCAGCGTCCCCTATCGCCTTCCTGGCGGCACTTACGAACAGTGGATCAGTATCTACGAGCGGCTGTTTCGCGAACGTATTATCTTTTTGACCGAAGAGGTCGATGACGGTATTGCCAATGCGATCGTCGCTTACATGCTCTATCTCGATTCAGAAGATTCGACTAAGCCGATCTATCTCTATATCAATTCGCCGGGCGGCTCAGTCACAGCGGGCATGGCCATTTACGATACGATGCAGTACATCAAGTCGGATGTGGTGACGATTTGCGTCGGGTTAGCGGCCAGCATGGGGGCATTTTTGCTCAATGCAGGGTCTAAGGGAAAGCGTCTAGCCCTGCCCCATTCGCGCATCATGATTCACCAGCCTTCGGGTGGGGTGGGCCGTCGTCAGGCGACCGATATTGAAATTGAGGCAGCGCGGATTGTACAGGTACGCCGGGATCTCAATCAGCTGATGGCTGAGCACTCAGGGCAAGATTTGGCGCGGATTGAGAAGGATAGCGATCGCGACTACTTCATGTCCGCTGCTCAAGCTAAAGAATACGGCCTGATCGACCGAGTGATTGAAGAACGTTTGCCTACCAGTTAGGAATTCTCAGGCGATTTAGTGAAGATAGACTCGTTTTTCTATCAAAGCGCTAAATGGAGAGGGAAATATCCCATATAATGTGCCAACTCGAATCGCTCCCCCTTTGTCTGCGCCGCTATGAATTTGGCCCCTCACTACCAAACGCTAGGATTGCGCCGGGGGGCCTCGCTACGCGATGTGAAAACGGCTTACCGGGAGTTGGCCAGGCGCTTTCACCCTGACATCAACCCCGGCGAGCAGGCAGTTGAGCAATTCATTCAAATCAACGATGCCTACACCGCAATAGTGGAGGCATTGCAGGCAGCGAGCAGTCACTCCACCGTAGAAGCAGCCTACAGCCCGCCTCAAGCAATTGACTTAGACAGTCTCAGGCTGACTTTAGAAGAGTTAGGGATAGACGGGTTTGAGCCTCCGCCAGCCTATGCCGCTACGTCCGCCGATCCGTCGGAATACTCTGGCGCTGCCAGTCCGGCTGTTGAGCCAGCTAGTCCTCAGGTTGCCAATCGAGAAGAGAGCCTTAAGCAAGAGGCCTACAACCTGCTCAAAGAATTGCTGAGGCAGCAAAAATTTCCCCGAGCAGTGGCGCTAGTAGAGGGGCTCGCGCAGCGGATGCCCTCAGATTTAGAAGTGAGCCAGTGGCAGGCAATTGTTTACCAGCGCTGGGGACGGCGGCTGATCGAACAAGGTCAGCTTCAAAAAGCTCGGATCTATTTGAAAAAGGCACTGCGGACCGATCCGAACAATCAGTCTCTGTGGAGCGAGGTAAACCGCGATTTTTGGCAGCTGGCTAACCTGGCCGGACAGCCTGATTCGGCTACGCAGTCATAGCGTGATCGCCTCAACCCAGTCGCTCCAGACCTATTGCTTCAGACCAGTCAATTAAAGCCGACTATTGTCAAAGCTACGGCAAAAGCTGTCCACGCCAGATTTCAGCACGTAGATAGCAACCGGCGCTGCAATTAAAGCCGGGCAATCTGTCTTCTGAGTGAGATGGTTGACCAGTGTGCTCAGCTGACCTGCCGCGAGCGAATCTCTAAACTGAGACTGGCAGGCAATATGCCGATAGCGCTTGCTAAACCCGGCTAGCCACTGTTCGTTGGTATCAGGCTCTTGGCCAGACCTGAGCGCGAGGGAAATGGCGGCGTCTTCCACATCCCCCTCACAGTCTTCAATTTCTTGTAGGGCCGATAGCGCCTCGGGATAGTCGGCCAGTCGAGCTTTGAGCTGGGTGATTTCTTCGGGGGTTAAGACAATCATGCAATCTACAGCGGGTTAATCGGGGCTATTGAGATTGAAATTATTGTGGCAGAGCGGCGGCGATCTATAGATAAATCTCTCTTAAGAATTCAGAAGCAGATGGGCAAATCCGCAATGAGGCCAAAGTTAGCTGCTGCTCGTACCGGAAATGATCTGATAAAACCACCGTTCGCAGCGATCGCCCCAGGCCCTTAGCGAATACATTGCTTCTGCCTGCTGACGACAGTCACGCCGATTGAGCTGACTGATTTGAGAGATCGCCCTTACCATCGCTGAGCAGTCGTCCGGCTCCACCAGCCAACCCGTCTTACCGTGGCGAACAATCTCAGCTGGCCCGCCCCGCCGATAGGCAATCACCGGCACCCCGCAGGCCAATGCCTCAATTACACCAATGCCAAAAGCCTCTACCCACTGCGGAGTGACCAGCAGCGCCTGGCACTGTCCTAGCTGCTGCTGTAGACCCGGCGTCGGTAAAAATCCGCAGTACTCAATAGGCGCTTCTACAGAGGTTTCTGACAGCCCTTGCTGAATGCTTTGCCAGTAGTCAGGGTCTTCTAGTTTGCCAAATATTTTGAGCGGACGATGCGCGGCCACCGCCGCTGCCACCGCCGCCGTGAGCCCTTTCTCTGGAGATATTCGCCCAACCCAAGCCAGAGCATCACCGGGCTGAGCGCGATAGTCGTACTGGTCGATATCAATCGCACTGCCCAAAATCTGCCACTGCACGGGGGGCACACCGGGCGGCGGAGAAAAGGTGTCGGTTTGCGATCGCGTATAGGCTCCCAAAGTGCCCGGGAACTGGGCTGCTAGCCGAAAAATAGCTTCATCCAGACGATCACTCAGCGACCCCATGCTGACGAAGTGAGCCACGGGCGTGCTTAAAAACGGCGTCAGATAAAACGGCAGCCAGTCATAGGCAAAGTTAACCAGCAGATCGTAGTTAGCCTGCACTTGGCGAGCATAGTCCCAGATGTTTGCCAGCGCTGAGCCCACTATTGCCGGTGCGGCGCGATCTTGGGTCTGCGCCGTGGGCTGCCATTCGCCAGGCATCTCAATGATTTCTATACCGCTGTCTAAATGTCCAGATGGGGATGCCAGCATGGATCCGGTGGGCGCAGCGATCACCACCTGATGACCGCGCCGGGTTAGCTCCCGCGCTAAATTAATCGCCGTTAGCTCTACGCCACCGCCCAACCCAGAACCCAGTGGGCCTACCGGTGTAGACAGCACTAGCAGCCGTAAAAAGCTCACATTTCTACAGTGTTTTACTGGGTTCGGCGGATAGAAGCTTCACTAGAGAGCAAATCTATCGGCTTCGCCCCGCTCCCTGGGAAAGAGCGCATATTGGGATCCACATCTTGATTGCGGCGAATACGGTTGAGCTGCTCAAGCGCCCAAGTCGCCGTCTGGCGGACTTCTGGATCTTCGTCTTCGGCAGCATAGCCCAGCATTTGGCTAGTCTGTATCAGCAGCTCATAGATACGAGTGAGGTCGCGAATGGCGTTTTTACGAACCTCGGGGTTGTTGTCCTTTAAAGCGATCGCCAGTGCCCGGTTCATCGGCTTGAGCGATCGTATACCAATTTCTGAAAGGGCTGCTAGCAGCAGACTTTTCTCTTTGGAGTCAGCATCGACCATAGCATCGACCAGGGGCTGCACCGCCAGAGAATTGCCTCGCTGACCCAGCTCCCAAATCGACTTGCGGCGGCTAGCAGGATCAGGATTGCGCAGATCGCCGATCAACCCTTCTACAATGTCTCCCTGCGTAAGGGCAGATGATTCTCCCATCTGGCCACTGGTTTGTAGTGCGCTAGCCGTAGGCGGAATCGCCCCATCAGTATGATCAAGGCTACCGCTCAGGCTAGGCGATCGCCCCGTCGTTTGGATCGCTGTCTGCGCAGCTGAAGGCGGCTCTTTTAACGGCAACCCAGTGCTGAGATCCACCTCGCCCCACTCGCCGCTTTCGGCTACGCCCACCTCAGATTTACCGCGATTGGCAACAAAGAAACCTATGCCAAAGCTAGCTAGCAAAGCTATTAGCCCTAAGCCCCAGCCAAAGGCTGGATTGAAACCGCTCGCTGGATCATCAGCCGCTGCACCGTCAGCTACCTCTGCACCATCAGCTGTTGCACCATCAGCCACACTATCCGCCACTGCACTGTCCGCCACCTGTATGCCACTAGCAGGAGCCGACGCAATGGCAGGAAGCTCACTGGCTGTCGGCACTGCTGGCAGTGGTGAAGACGGTGGAGAGGCGGCGGTGTCCGCAGATGCAGTGGGCTCTACAGCAGTGGTAGGCTCTACAGCAGTCGCAGCAGACTGAGCTGGTAGCGATGCCTGAAGCTGCTGCCAGGTTTCATCATCTAGCCTGCCAGTCGTCTCCAAATCCGCATCGGACTGAAAAGTGCTGACCGCTCGCCGGGTTGCCAACCCATAAATGCCGTCAATCGGGCCACCATAATATTTGCTCTGCTGCAAGCGGCGCTGAACCACCTTGACCGCTTCACCCCGAGCGCCCACATCTAGTGCACTATCCGCCGAGCCCCCGGAAGCCTGGGCAACTAGCACTTGAGAAGAAGATCCAGATCGCTGATCGGGGACGACAGCAGCAGCAATCTTCGGTCGGAGGGCCGGAGCGCCTAAGGCGGTCAGACAGGTTAGAAATACTAGAGTAGAACGCCGAATCATCGCTATCTTTACCTGTTATCTTTTCAATATCTGGCGACTTTGTGAAAGTCGAATTTTATGACAGGTGCTTCCAAGGAGCTATGTTCTACAAGGTCCGTAGGCCGAACGATGAGAAAAGGTCCCTATAACGTTACTTCTACTGAAGTAGGATGCCCGCCTGAGTTACATTTCTGCTAGTTTAGAACCAAACAGACAGAAACAAATACCGATTGCCCTAATAGAGACCTCTAAGTCGAGGTATCAATTGATTGAACGGCCATTGCAGATCTGAGTGCAACCCGAGTAGACACTTTAGAAGCTGACTACCTCATCTAGCGTTTTCAACGGGTCACTTTGGGCGATGTCAAGAGCAGCATTTGGGGCAATATCTAACGACGCAGCGTGAACCAAAATCCACATTGACACGTCAGCTATTTTACTGAGGCCATTCTACCCCGAACATCAAAAATCAATCGACAGACCTCGCTTGAGTTATTCCCTTCTTTACAGTTGTCCTCTGTAGGTTTACGCGGTTTTTTTGATATGTCGGGAAATCCGTTAGTTAGTCAGTTGTTTCTGGTGAAGCAGGTTGATTTTTGGGAGGCATAGCGAAAGCAGGTATAGAGAGCTGCACTGAGAGCCAGCCAGCCAGCTGGATTCGCTGGTTGATCAAATAGATGCTCAGCAGGGTCAGCAGCACACCGCTCCATTGCAGCATACTGAGACTTTCGGAGAGCAAAAGGGTGCTAAACAGCAGTGCGAAAACAGGTGTTAAGAAGGTTAACGCGCTCAAGCTAGTCAGGTTGCCCTGAGCAGCGATGTAAAAAAATACACCATAGGCAATAGCACTGCCGAAAATGGTGGCGTAGCTGATTGCCATCCAGCCTGGCAGTGAAATGTCTTGCCAGGGCGCTGGCTCGCTACTTACAGAGCGAGCGATAGATAGTGCCATCAGCGGCACACCGCCCAAGACCATGTGCCATCCGGTCGCAGCGATCGGGTCAGCCCAGCGCACGACGTAGCGAATCAAGATGGTGCCCGCTGCCATTGACAGAGCGGCCATCAGCATCAGCCATTCTCCCTGCTGAAACAAGGCCGACCAGACCTCCTGCTCAAAGGTAATAAGGGGCCCCAAATCAAACCCTTGCCCTTGAAAAAGGCCCAAAATCCACTCGTCGGGCAGACCAATACAGCTAATGCCGAACAGTCCGATCAGTAAACCCAGCCAACCCAAAGGCCCAATCCACTCCTGAAAAAGAAAGCGCGCCATAATCGCGACTGCTAATGGCTGAGAGTCAATCATCACAGACCCCAGCCCCGCTCCAGTGCGCTCTAGTCCCAAGGCTAAAAACCCCTGGAATAAGGTGCCATCTACCAGGGCAAACAGGGCAATCCACAGCCAGGCCCGCCAGCCTTTGGGCTGCTCTCGGCCCAGCATCAGAGAAACAGCGACGACCAGTAGGCCTGCGGGCAACAGCCGCGTTCCTGCCAGAAATAAGGGCGTGGTTTCGCTCATCACCCCTTTCATAGCCACCATGGCAGTGCCCCAGAGGAAAAAGGGCGAAATTAAGACGAGCGGGTTAGAGGCTAGCTTGGTCAGTGGCTCTCGCAGGGGGATATGGGGAGCGTTGCGAGGGGGGGCGGCAGCGTCGGCAGAGGGGCGAAGATCCATGAGGAAGAGCCATCAGGCACTGATAAAAAAGCGGGTAAAGGCGAGGTGCGCCTGGCAGGTCGTATACTTACTTTAAAGTAATGTAAAGCACAGTGCACCCCTGAAAGTTTTATGATTTGGCCTTTTAAGCCTCGCTATCGCAAACAAGTTGCCCGGATTGAAGTGACAGGTGCGATCGCCGGTGGGACTCGCAAGCATGTGCTAGAGGCCCTCAAAGAAATCGAAGAGAAGAAGTTTCCGGCTTTGCTGCTGCGCATCGACAGCCCTGGGGGCACTGTGGGCGACTCTCAAGAAATTTACAGCGCCCTCAAGCAGCTGCAAGAGAAGGTCAAAATCGTCGCTAGCTTTGGCAATATTTCAGCCTCGGGCGGCGTCTATATCGGGGTGGGGGCTCACCATATTGTGGCCAATCCAGGTACGATTACCGGCTCTATCGGCGTCATTTTGCGCGGCAATAATATAGAAAAGCTGCTGGATCGCGTTGGCGTCTCTTTCAAGGTGATTAAATCTGGCCCTTACAAAGACATTTTGGCCTTTGATAGGCCGCTAACGCCTGCCGAGGAAACGATTTTGCAGGAGCTGATTGATACCAGCTACGGCCAGTTTGTACGCACGGTGGCAGAGGGGCGCAATCTATCTGAGGACAGTGTTAGAGCCTTCGCCGATGGCCGCGTATTTACCGGGGAGCAGGCGCTGGCCTTGGGTGTGGTAGACCGGCTGGGCAGTGAAGAAGACGCCCGGCGCTGGGCGGCTGAGCTAGGCGGGCTCGACCCGGATAAGGCTGAGTGCTACACCTTTGAGGAGAAAAAACCGCTGCTGACCCGACTGCTGCCGGGCAATCGCTCAGCGCTGGCGATTTTACCGGCTTATATGCCTGCTACGCTCGCCCGGTTAGATTTTGAAGTGGCGACCAGCGGCGTTCCGCTATGGATGTATCAATCTTCTGGGATACCTGGTCGGTTAGATCGCTATTAGGAGGATGAGATCAATGCTTAAATGGGGGAGCGTTAGATAGCAAAGGAAGCAACCGCTGTGGACTGGCAGATACGAGCCATTCGAGGAGCAACTACCGTTCCAGAAAATTCGGTCGAGGCGATCGCCGCCGCCGTCACCGAACTGCTCGATGCGCTAGAGCAGAGCAATCAGCTAGACCCGACGCAAATTGTCAGCGCTACATTTTCGGCAACTCGCGATCTAGATGCGGTGTTTCCAGCGGCGATCGCCCGCCCCCGCCCCCGCTGGGACGACGTGCCCTTACTCGATGTTCAGCAGATGCACGTCGAAGGCAGTCTGCCCCGCTGCATTCGGCTAATGATCTATACCTATTTACCGGCCCGTCAGGGTAAAGTCAGCCATGCCTACCTGCGCGGTGCCCGCGACCTTCGCCCCGACCTCTGCCTAACCTCTGATTGACCAATGCTTTAAACCGGCCTTCGCACTTTTGAGGGAGTTCCCTAGCCGATCAGGTCTCCCTTGAGAGGCTTTATCCGCTCCTGCTCTGGCTACTAACCTTTTAAAGGAAACGTATGCGAGGACCCAACTATGGTAAGCAGTTCACAAGCTTCCACTTCCCAGCCCAGCATTCCTGACGACATCTCTCAAGAGTTCTCAGCCTTTAAGTCATTAACAACTGACGAAAAGCTAGGCCTGCTGTGGGTGCTCTATGAAAACATGGGCGATTCGGTTACGCCAGCCGCCCCTGGATCAGCCGAAACTCAGTTCACGCAAAGACTTTACGACGATGTCAAGGCGATGGCAGAATCCGACCAGCTCGCTTTCATGCGAGATCTGGCAGAGAAAAAGCAGACTGAGCAGACCAAGGCTTACGGCACCTTTGTTGAAAACAACAAGCTGGTGTTCTGGTATCAGCTCTCTGAAGGCATGACGGCTGGAGACATTATTCCTGTGCCTGATGGCTACGAGCTGCCATCATCGGCCTCTAAAGTTTTCACCGATATCACAGCGCTCGATTTTGAGCAGCAAATTACGCTGCTGCGTCACATCGTTCTAGACATGGGCGCTTAGGCTTATTAAAATCTGCTGAACCTCAGAAAAAGGTCCTGCCATGTAAATTGGCAGGACCTTTTTTGTTCGCGCTATGTTTGCGCTATTAGTAGCCAGTCGGCTTTTAGCTGTCTTTCTTAGGTTTGGGATGAAAGCGAATGCCCAAGAACAAATCGTATAGGAAATTTAGAAAGTCCTTGGTTTGCATCAGACCGAGGGACTGGGGTGAGCCCTTTTCATCGAGTAGCGGCTTCATCACCTCGTAAGTGCTCTTGTACTTGTACCAGGGGATAGAGGGCCACAAATGATGAATCAGATGGTAGTTCTGCCCCATAATCAGCAGGTTGAGCAGCCGGCTTGGGTAGACCCGAGCATTCTGCCAGCGATTGCGCGCTTTAAAGGGGCGGTGTGGCAAATAGTCGAAAAATAGGCCAAGCGCCAGACCAACGACCAATGCGGGGGAAAACCAGTAGTTAAACAGGTAATCAATAAATCCAAAATGACAGGCGGCGTAGACAAATGCGCCCACCGCCAATCGGCTTAAAAACCACTCCAATAGCTCGTACTTTCTCCACAGCCGCCGCTGAAAAAAGTAAATCTCGTGATAGAAAAATCTGGCCGCAATCAGCCACAGCGGACCGCCGGTCGAAACAAAATGGTCAGGGTCATTCTCAGGATCGTTGACGTGGGCGTGATGCTGCAAGTGCACCCGCGTGAACACCGGGAAAGTAAACCCCAACATCAGCGCACTACCGTGCCCAAGCGCTGCGTTGATAATCGGATTTTTGTGCGCTGACTTATGAGAGGCGTCATGAATGACGGTGCCCACCAAATGTAGCGCCAGCGTATTTAGTGCAAAACAGCACCAGCTTGGCCAATGCCAGACAAAATACCCAACTGTCGAAAAAATTACTAGAGAAACAGCCCCGAAAAAAATCACCAGATCGAGGCTTACGCCGCCGTCTGCGTCTAGAAACCGCTTAGGGACTCTCCGAGTAACTGTCAGGGGCTCCACTGCCGCCGACACCATACATTCGCTCCTTCACACCACGTTTTCACGTATTTACGTTCTCCGGTAGTATACGCTACCTGAGATGAATAATAAAGTTTTGTGACATCAGCTTAGCCTGCCCGTATCTTCAGAGAAGAGCAACCCTATGTGAGGCATCCCAAATTTCGGCCCAAATACCCAAATATTTAGAGAGGTAGCTAAACCTGCGCTAGCAGCGCTGATATACGGATATTGAGTCAGCTATAAGAACCAGTATTTTTACTTAAAGACTCACTATATATGCTATTCCCTTTGTATTGCGAGCTAAATTTGCAATTGTTTTCGGCCTGACCAGCGAGTGTAAAAAATCAGTAAGGCTGCTGGCTTTATTCGTAACCCTCTGCCATGAATCGAGCCTCGCAATGGTATCGTTTGAGCAGATATGAATTTTTGTATTCCCACTGAATAAGCGTATGCGATTTTCCCCAGGAAAGGCTCCGCCAACGCGCCCCGCCCTGCGCCGAACCAAAATCGTCGCAACTATCGGCCCTGCCACTCAAGATGCAGACACACTCAGAGCCTTGATTGAAGCAGGCGCAACGACGCTGCGCCTCAATTTTTCGCACGGCGACCAAGAAACTCACCGTCAAAATATTCAGCTGATTCGGCAGATATCTTTTGAGCTACAGCAGCCTGTTGGCATTTTGCAAGATTTGCAGGGGCCCAAAATTCGGCTGGGTAAGTTTGAAAAGGGCTCTATTCAGCTGGCTAAGGGAGATAGCTTTATCCTCACCAGCCGCGCCATCGCAGGAACACAGACCGAAAGCTCCGTGACCTACGAGCCTCTGGTTGAGGAAGTGCCGGTTGACGCCATTATTTTGCTGGACGACGGCAAAGTAGAGATGAAGGTCGTCGGCAAAGACATGGAGCAGCGCAATCTGATATGTGAAGTTGTCGTAGGCGGTAAGCTCTCCAACAGCAAAGGCGTTAATTTTCCTGGCGTCTACCTATCGATTAAGGCCCTGACCGATAAAGACCGCAAGGATCTGATGTTTGGACTCAATCAGAACGTAGATTGGGTGGCTCTGAGCTTTGTGCGCAACCCACAAGATGTTTTAGAGATTAAAGAAATTATTCAGAATTCGACCAGTCGCCGAGTACCGGTGATTGTAAAAATTGAAAAGCACGAAGCGATTGAACAGATGGATGCCATCTTATCGCTGTCGGACGGGGTAATGGTAGCCAGAGGCGACCTGGGCGTAGAGCTGCCTGCTGAAGATGTCCCCGTGTTGCAAAAGCGGTTGATTGCTACTGCTAATCGCTTAGGCATCCCGGTGATTACCGCGACTCAAATGTTGGACAGCATGGTTGATAGCCCAAGGCCTACCCGCGCGGAGGTCTCTGATGTAGCCAATGCTATTTTTGACGGCACAGATGCAGTGATGCTCTCGAATGAAACTGCTGTCGGACAGTATCCGGTTGAGGCAGTAGCAACGATGGCGCGAATTGCACTGCGTACTGAGAGAGAGCAGCTCAATCGGGTGGTGGAAGACATTGGCAAGAGCCACACTATTCCCAATGCTATTAGCCAGGCCGTCGGCCAGATTGCTGCTCAGCTTAGGGCATCGGCCATTATGACGATGACACGTACCGGGGCAACTGCTCGCAACGTTTCTAAATTTCGCCCTAAGGCACCGATTCTGGCAGTGACGCCGTTGGTGGATGTCTCCCGGCAGCTACAGGTGGTGTGGGGGGTGAATCCGCTGCTAGTGGTTGATCTGCCGTCTACCGGACAGACCTTTCAAGCGGCGCTCAATGTCGCTCAAGAAGCTTCGCTTTTGCAAGACGGCGATCTGGTGGTGATGACTGCGGGCACCCACCAGGGGGTGGCTGGCTCGACCGATCTGATTAAGGTAGAGGTGGTTACAGCAGTGCTAGGGAAAGGCCGGGGAATTGGTGAGGGCTCAGTGAGCGGTCGAGCTCGCATCGCTCACGATACGGCTGCGGTGAAGGATTTTCATACGGGCGAGATTTTGGTGGTGCCCCGCACCAGTGCGGACTATATTGATGCGATTCGCCGGGCCGGTGGCATTATCACCGAGGACGACAGTCTCACCAGTCACGCAGCAGTACTGGGGCTGAGGTTGGGTATTCCGGTGATCGTCGGGGTGGAGAGAGCGACCGAGATTATCCGCAACGGTACCATGGTCACCCTAGATGTGAGTAAAGGGATGGTCTGTGCGGGCGCGTTTTATTCTCCTCAGTCAGAGATTGCCCTGGTTTAAGACGGGTTACCAGCTAAGGCATACTAGCGATGGTAGAAGGCAGGGGAGCCGCGATATATGCGATCGCGCTGCCCTTGAGCCAGTCTCGTCGAGCCCTGGTAGCTGCCAGTTTGAGCAGATGTTTCCCGGTTGTTGTCGTAAGCATCCAAAGATTGGAACGGCGTGACGAAAGTATGGTGCTTCCGGTCGTAGGTGAGGACTGAGCCGTCTTCGATGTTGTAGATCCAGCCGTGGAGGGCGATTTCGTTTTTGTGGAGATGCGATCGCACCGAAGGATACGTCCGTAGGTTATCGATCTGCGTCAGCACATTTTCAGCCACCAGGGTCGCTAGCTTTTCCTGCTTACCCAAGTGACCATAGTGCTCCTCGACCATTTCGCGCGTGCCCTCAGTATGCTTCAGCCAGTTGTAGACCAGGGGCATTTTGTGCTCTAGCTCGCCCACTTGCAGCAGCCCCTTCATCGCCCCACAGGTGGTATGCCCGCAAACGATAATGTGCTTTACCTCTAGAGACTTAATTGCGTATTCAATCGTGGCCCCTTCGCCGCCGTTGGTCGCCCCGTAGGGCGGAATGATGTTACCGGCATTGCGAATCACGAACAAATCGCCCAGGTCAGACTGGGTGATCAGCTCAGGCTGCACTCGCGAGTCGGAGCAGGTGATAAAAAGTACCCGAGGGTGCTGCCCCTGAGCCAGCTCGTGCAGCAACTCCTTATTTTGAGGAACGTAGCTGCTTTGAAATTCGCGCAGCCCTTTGATTAAATCTTTCATAGTCTTGGCCTTTATCTCGCGTTATTCAATTCTCCATGATTGAGGGGCTTCTAGTCTATGTCCCTCAAACTGTCCCTCAGCTTTTGAGCTGTTCTCTCTAGCCCTAGCTGAATGAGCCTGTCTACTAGCTCAGGGAAGTCAACGCCGGAGGCTTTCCACATCATGGGATACATGCTGGTAGCGGTGAAGCCGGGCATGGTGTTGATTTCGTTGATTAAGATTTCGCCAGTCGATTCAATGTAAAAGAAATCTACGCGGGAGAGGCCAGCGGCATCGACGGCATGGAAGGCGCGGACGGCCATTTCCTGGATGCGATCGCGCACCTCCTCTGGCACCGGCGAGGGAATCAGCAGCTCTGCCCCACCCTCTGTGTACTTAGCCTCATAGTCATAAAAATCGCTCTCAAACCGGGTCTCACCCAGCACCGAAGCCCGGGGCTGATCGTTGCCAAGAATAGAGCATTCCACCTCACGGGCGACTACCCCCGCTTCTACAATTACCCGCCGGTCATAGCTCGCTGCGCTATCGAGTGCAGCTTCTAGCGCTTTGCGATTTGTCGCCTTGGCAACGCCGACAGAAGAACCCAGGTTGGCGGGTTTGATAAAGCAGGGGTAGCCAATATCCGCTTCCAGGTCATCGCATAGCTTAGGAAATACGCAGGGATCGGAATAAATCTGAGCGCGTGTTACCCCTCGGTACTTTACCTGAGGCAGCCCGGCCTGGGCAAAAGCACTCTTCATTGCCAGCTTGTCCATACCCAGCGCCGAACCCAGCACCCCCGAGCCTACAAACGGCATCTGCAATAGCTTCAGCAGGCCTTGAATCGTACCGTCTTCCCCATGAGGGCCGTGGAGGACAGGAAACCAAATATCAATATCGGCCAGGCTCATACTGGCAGCGGCGGATTCTGCCAGATTGGGCAACCGCGATTCTAACGCGCCTGCGTCTGGCAGTTCGCCAACTGCTGTCTCATCGCCTGCTAACGCTTTTCCAGAAGCGAGCACTTGCTGAGCTGTTTTACCGGTTATCCAGCCGCCGTCTTTACGAATGTAGACAGGGATCGTTTCGTACTTATTCTGGTTAGCACCTGTGGCCAGCGCCTGGGCGATCGCCTGCCCCGACCGAATTGAAACCTCATGCTCTCCCGAACGCCCACCAAACAGCAGGCCTACCCGCATCGCCATCAGCTCTTAATTCCTCTAGCAAGACATGTAAAAGACACAATTTCAAGAGAATGCTTTGCGATAGCCTATCACGGGCGAGATGCCAGACCGCTGCTCAGCCCGTATCCGGTCTAAAAAAACGCAAAAAAAAACGCCTGAGATTCATCATCGAAATGTGAATCCAAGCGTTTGTATCAGGGTGCATCTACCACCTATTTCTTCTCAGAAAAGCGAACCTATCCGGGTAAATGTTGAGCAATTGCCTACTGCGAACGTGACTGTTCGCGGTTATGTATTACGCTACGAGAAACTGTTGTGTCGTTAACCCGCTATGGTGACGCTGTGAAGTATTTTTTTCTATCCGACAGCTGGACCACCGGCAGAGTCTGGGAATTTGGTGGCCTGTGGAATGAAACTGCCTGGCACCGTCAGGCCCATTTGCAGCAGCAGTCGCTCTGCATTCAAGAAAATGGCGAAACGCTGTGGCTGTATCAGGTAGAAGAAGCTGTCTTAATGGTAGAGGTGGTGCCAAAGGAAACCGCTCACCCGATCATTGGCCAGGTCGTACTGAAGCGACTGCTCAGCGCCGAACAGGTGATTGACCGGCTGTGCCAGGAAGACACTATCTTCCATGCAGCCAGCAATAGCGCCCCCCCACACTCAGAAGAGCTGGCGACAGAAAAAGCGGAGACAGCCGTCTGAGGCGATCGCCCTCTCTACCTCATCTACACCTCGGCTCCAGCGCTAAATATCTCCCGTATTGCTCACCGCCCGCTGTAGCGCTGCTAGCGCCCGGTTGTAGCCCAAAATAGCCGTCACGCTGTTGCCCTGAGCTTCGGTAAGGTCGCTCTGAGCGGTGAGCACATCCAGTTGAGTTCCTACCCCGGCCTGCAATCGCAAATTGGCCAGGTTAAGCGCTTCCTGCGCTTGAGAAACGGCAATCTGCGAAGTAGCAATGTTTTCCTGGTTAGCCTGCAAGTCGAAATAAGCCTGCTCCACATCAAAGCGGACCTGATCGAGGTTTTCGCCGAACTGCTCTTCGGCAATTTCTCCGTCGAACTGCTGCTGACGAGCACTCGCTCTAGCAGCCCCCCCGTCAAACAGGGTCATATTAAACCGAGCGCCAAACGAGTAATTATCTTGAAAGCCGTCGTTATCGTCTAGCGAGCTCTGCACGTTGTAATTAGCAAACAGGCTCACCTGAGGCCGAACGGCAGCCAGGGCAATCCGACGCTGCTGTTCACTGATATCTGCCTGGATGAGCTGCTGCTCTAGCTCAGCGCGGTTTTGAAAAGCCAGCACAATGCTTTCTTCTAGGGTCAGAGGCCAGCTGTCGCCGACTGCGACAGGCGTTGTCTCTAAGCTGGCAGTCGGCGGCAGGTTTAGCAGGCGGGAAATATCCCGGCGGGCGATCTGCTGCTGGCTTTGCGACTGAATCAGCGACTGCCGGGCATTGGCAAACTGCACCTCGGCCCGCAGTACATCGAAGCGGGTACCCACTCCAACTTCTTGCCGCAGCCGCGAATCTCGCAAGTTGCGCTCCGCTTCATCTACAAATGACTGGTTAATCCGAATTTGCTCGCCAGCATCTTGCAGTGCGTAGTAGGCGTTGGCTGTGTTCAGCCGGATCTGCTCTTGCTGAGCCTCTACAGCTAGCGCGCTCTGCTGCTGCTGCAACTCTGTGGCCCGAATAGAGGCCGCGCGACCGCCGCCAGAAAATACGTCATAGCTGATATCGACAGAGCCATTTACGGTCGTATCTATGCCGCTGTCTTGCCCAATTTGACCTAGTCCTGGAATATTTCCCAAGCCTGAAAAGCCCGATGTACCACCGCTCTCTCGACTGGTAATATCTGCCCCGGTAGAAACGGTTGGCAGCAGCGCAGCGCGAGCCTCATCAATGGCGGATTGGGATTGCTCTAGCGTCAGCAACGCCCGCTGTAGGGCTTGACTGTTGAGATAAGCCAGATCGGTGGCCTGCTCTAGGGTCAGCACCGGACTTCTGTCTATTTCTACTTCCTCAGGCGCAGTTGGAAAACTTAAGGGATTGGGGTCGGCAATCAGACTGTCGGGTAGCCCTTCGATTTCGGGTTCAGCTGTAGGCGTTGCCTCTAGCTGGGTAGGGAGTGACTCGGGTGGAGCAGTCTCTTCAGGGGCAGTCTCTTCAGACGGTGCTGCGGGTGTAGGCCCGGTTTCTTCGAGGGTGGGCAGGTTTTCTTCAGGGCTTGCTGCCGGGTTTTGTGCCTGCGGCTGCTCTTGGGGCGATTCTATTAAGCGCCTGAAATCCTCTAGATCCATTTTCGGCGAGGCTGGTTGGGAGCGCGCAGACGGCGATGCGGCTGGTTCAGCTACGGGCGATCGCTCTTGAGCAACCTGAGAGAACTGAGGCGATCGCCCGTCAGTCACCTGGGGGTCAACTGAGCTGAGTGCGGCCTCTGGTGAAATGCGTTCAACAGCTAGCGCGTTAGCAGGTAGGTAGGCAGTCTGTTTAGCTAGCGGCTGCTTGGCTAACGGTAAGCCGTCTTTGGCTTCTAAATCTTGGGAATCTTGGGGAGAGGCGATCGCAGTTTGCGGCAGCAGAGACACCGAACCGCTCATCACTAGCAGTAGAAAAGCAGCAGACTTGAGATATTGCATAGTGCTGATGGCTTCAATGGACTTTAATTCAATGACTGTAATTCAATGACTTTGACATAAAACGGCGCGGCCAAAACTCGCACTCAAAGGGCGACCCCCTTGTCTGTTTGGAGCAGTGGCTGGTCATCTACCGACGGATAAACTATTGATCCACCGACGAGCAGCAAAGACCCGGATAAGCTTAGAAAGCAGAGAACTACTTCAAAACTGAGCCGATTGGGTCTCAGATTTGGGAGAAAGTGCCTCAAGCCGTGGCGAGCTGCACAATGCTACCAGTTCGGGCAATCCATCCACAGATAATACTAGACAGTTTAGTTCATTTTCGAGCTGCGCAACCGACATATCGTCTAAGAAGTAAGTTTCATCCGGACTTTTACTATCGCTTTGCTTGAGCATCAGAGATGGCAGCAAAACGCCGTCTCCCAGGTCTTTCCCGGCAAGCTGAGCAGCAATATCCTGTCCGGTGAGTAGCCCAGTCACGGTGATTTCCTGACCCCAATAATCACTGTTGATCGGGGCCATGCGGACGGTAAGACCCAATACCTGGTTGAGCCGTTCTACCAGCGGGGCAAAGGCTTGCTCTACCGCGTTGCCAACCACCCAAGTAAAGCTGCGCGGCGGGTGTACCTGGTCTGGCAGGTCGCGGGCGATCACCTCAAACTCTTTGAGAAATAGCCGAATCGAGCCGACCCCGTTACCAATCTGCGGGTAAGACTCATAGTGGCTTTCTGGCGGCAGCGGCTGGCGGCCAATCAGAAACCATTCGTCTGCAAGCCAGGCAAAGGTAGTGCCCAGCTCGGCGCGAAATTCGGCCTGTAGTGCCTGCACCTGAGCAATCACCGCTCGGGCCTTAGCCGTCGTCACCGGCACCAGCTGATCTTGCTCCGGGCGAAAGCGGGTCAGGCCCACAGGCACCACCGCAGCTGAAGCCACCGCTGGCAGATCGCCCTGATGAAAGGCCGCCAGGTCGCGCAGCGTGCGCTCCAGATGCGGGCCGTCGTTAATGCCAGGGCACACCACCACCTGAGCGTGAATTTGCAGACGCTGCTGCTGAAACCAGGCCAGCTGGTCTAAAATTTGGGCGGCTCGGTCATTCTTAAGCAGACGCGATCGCACCTCCCCTTCAGTCGCATGAACCGACACATATAGAGGAGACAGCCGCATCTGAGCAATCCGATCCCACTCGGCTGGCAAGAGATTAGTCAGCGTCAGGTAGCTGCCATATAAAAAGCTCAGACGATAGTCGTCATCTTTGAGGTAGAGCGTCTCTCGCTTACCTGGCGGCTGCTGATCAATAAAGCAAAACGGACAGCGGTTGACGCACTGCATCAGCCCGTCAAACAGCGCCGTCTCAAACTCCAGACCCAGCTCCTCGTCGTAGTCTTTCTCAATCTCTACCCGATGCACCACGCCGCTGGCATCTAGCACTTCCAGATCAAGTAAATCGTCAGCGCACAGAAATCGGTAGTCGATCAGGTCGCGCGGGCGCTGCTGGTTGATCGCCACTAGCTGATCGCCCGCTTCAAAGCCAATCTCTTCAGCAATAGAGCCAGGCATAACGCGAGTAATCTTAGCCGGTGAAATTGAGGCGGTTTTCATAAAAAGCAGGCAGGAAGATGCGCAGACGGTGTCTCTAAATATTTTCTAGTCTTTGCGTGGCGATCGCAATCAAGATTACCGCCCCAAAAGCCAACCGATACCAGACAAACGCCCAGGTGCTGTGCTTTTTGAGAAATTCTATAAGCCAGGCGATCGCCAAATAAGATGACACCACCGCTGCCAGCAGTCCGCCCAGCAAAGGTACCAGCTCGACCCGGCTGTCAGAACCAATCACATCGCTAATAGAAACCAGCCCCGACAGCAAAATGGCAGGCATACCTAGCAAAAAGGAAAACCGCGCCGCTGTTTCTCGCCTAAGGCCCAAAAACAGCCCGGCGGTCAGCGTTGAACCCGAGCGCGACACTCCTGGAATAAGCGCCAGCGTCTGCGCTAGGCCCACATTTATCCCATCGCCCAACCCGAGCCTGGAAAAGTCTCGCTTACGGCTGCCGCTGACTTCAGCAATGCCCAGTAAAATTGCCATGACGATGGAAGTGATGGCGATCGCTGCCGTAGAGCGCACCACAGAAGTGTCATAGCCCGGCACAAACAGCTTAATGAACAATCCAATAGCGACAATCGGCACGGTGCCCAAAATGATCCCCAGTCCCAGCCGAAAATCGGGCGCGTCAAAGTCACGCCTGAGCGCTGAGTGTATGGCTTTGAGCGTCACTGTAAACAAATCATCCCAAAAATACCAAAGAATCGCCCCGACGCTACCCAGCTGGATCACCGCCGTAAACGACACGCCCGGATCACCCCAGCCCAGCATCACCGGCACCACTTTCACATGCGCCGTACTGCTGATGGGTAAAAATTCCGTCAGCCCCTGCACAATACCAATCACAACCGCCCGCCATAGGGTGATGGGCTGCGCCGCCGAGTCAACTATCTGCATGAGCACTGGCTCTACCATGAGCACCTCCTGCCCCGTTCAATCGTCTCCAAGAGCTTCAAACCACTCGACCGGTATTCTGGCAAATTTCTAGCAACTTTCTGTACCTTTAGATAAAACTAAAAAATATAGCAGCCTAAAAGTAGGCCGTCCCCGTCTGACATTTTCACCGTTCACCGATCACTGTCAAGTATGCTTTCTTAATAAAAACATGCTATGTTAAGAACAGTTAAGCTACCTCATAAAGATATTGCTAGCGCTCGATTCAATCCCGCCCTCAGCCAAGGACGTTGAGACTTTGCAGACTTCCGCTCAGGAGTCGTCAGCAGCTGTAGGTACCAGCTCCCCGACCAGTCCTTCGGCACAAACCGACGTCTACTTCACTGACCTGCTTGCCCAAAAATCTCAGACTCAGCGCATCAAGGCATTCGCAGCGTCGGCCTTTTTAGTCGCGGTTCCGGTTTTTATTCAAGCTCCCCTAGTCAGAATTTTGCCAGAATTAAGCCTGGCCGTCACAGCGCTCTGGCTGCTGATGGGCTGGGACTGGTTGAAAAAGCCTCATCTTCATCTTTGGGGCGACCTGATTGTAGGATTTAGCTGGACCTGGCTGGCGGGCGCTACCTATTGGGGATGGTTTCGCTGGAATCCCTACATTCACTTGCCTATAGAAGCAATTGGCCTGCCGATTGTGCTAGTGCTGATGCGCTACAGCAAAGCCAAAATCGGCAATTACTTTTATTTAGGCTCTCTGTTCGGTACGGCTATCACAGATCTCTATTTTTACTGTGTGGGGCTGATTCCCTATTGGCGGCAGCTGATGATTAGCCCACCGACAGAAGCCGGTCAGATTTTGCACAGTGCCTTGCTGCAAATGGAAACCTATCAGGGCGTTGGCTGGGCGATAGTTTTGTTGACGCTGCTGGTAATGCTGGGAACGATTCCACTGCGATCGCGCAGCGTTAGCTGGTGGGCTTTCAGTGGGGCGGTGCTGAGCACGATCTTGGTAGACAGCTTATTTTTCGTCGCCGCTATTTTTGCCTGAGCAAAGGACTTTCGAGCAAGACTGATCAGCACCAGCATATTGCCCGAAGCTGTGACGCAAGCACTTGGCATCGCTCAGTAAAATTACGTTGGTGCCAGTACAGCAATCACGGGTAGGCTGTTGCTAGCCCTATTAAAGTCAGCTTTAATCCAATTTGTAATAGCCCAGAGCAAACTTTGTGCAGCTTGTCATCCTTTAAAGGCTGCGGTCGGCTAAGTCTTTGCTGACCACCGGTCTGAATCTAAAGAAAGCTTTAAAGAGGGCCAACTTCCAAGCATTTTTGATCAGCCAGGCTAACGTGACAGAGCATCTTTAAAATAATCCATTAAAAAAAGTCATCAATGGTAGCTGTGGCAACTCCTGAGACCACTTCACAACTCGGCCCCTACCTGATGCTCAAAACGGAGGCTAGCCCGCAGTACTGGCAGCTGATGGGCAGCAACTGCTGGACGGTGGGTCGCAGTGACGACAATAACTTTGTGCTGAGCGATCGCTGGATCTCCAGAAACCACGCCATGCTTCAGCACATGGATACAGGAGAGTTTTACCTGATCGATTTGGGTAGCCGCAACGGTTCTTTCATCAATGGTCGCCGGGTGAGTGTACCCGTCACGCTCCGCCATGGGGATGCCATTACCTTTGGCCAAACCGAGCTCAGATTTTACTGTCCGGCAGCAAAAATCGCCAACGCCCAAGACTTTGACGAATCTCACGGTTTTGCAGCGACCGCCACGCTGCACGTACGTCGATTGATTTCGGTGTTGGTAATTGACATCCGCGACTATACCGTCATGGCCCGTCAGCTCGATGAAAAGGTGGTCTCTGAAGCGATTGGCACCTGGTTTCGCTATGCCGGAGAAATCATCGGGAAATACGATAGCTGGGTAGACAAGTACATTGGCGATGCGGTGATGGCGGTGTGGATTCACGGCACGCAAGAAGTAACCGCCCAATCAATGCTACAAATTGCGACAGCAATGAGCGATCTCAATCAGATGACCAGCCAGCTGCACAAGGAGTTCCCGCTGCCCTTTCCACTGCGAATTGGGGCGGGGTTAAACACGGGCTACGCGATGGTTGGCAATGCGGGCAGTCGCGATCGCCCCGACTACACACCGCTCGGAGACACCGTCAACGCCGCTTTCCGATTTGAAAGCTCAACCAAGCAGCTAGGCCTCGATATCTCAGTAGGAGAAACCACTTACCACGCTCTTGAACAGCTCGGCGCGGGTCAGCAAACCTTCAAGCGCTATGCAGTAGACTTAAAAGGATACGAGCATCCGCTCATCACTCACGGCTGCGCCTTTTCAGACCTGAATAGATTTTTGAGCACCTATAGCCAGCAGCAAAACTCGGCTGCACAGCGCTAGGGAGTTCTTCAGGAAAACTCTCTCAAAGCAAAGTATTTGACAAGATTTGGGTGCCCTTCTCTATCCACAAAAATGATATCCTCTAAAGCATATGCTGAGAGTAGATCTTAAAAAGAAGGTTTGGCCGATGAAACAAGCTATGAGAGTATTGGGCACGCTGGTAGCAGTCGGGGTCTTGATTGGATCACTGTTATTAGGTCACGCGCAGCCAGCAGCAGCAGATCTGGGCGCACAGCTAGCTACCTTCAGCTCAGCAGGGACGTCTCTATTGGCCAATGCGGGTGGCCGGGATCTGCGAAATCAGATAGATGACAAGATGGCTACAGAGTACGGCAGTAAAATCGATGTTAACAACACCAACATCGCTGCCTTTAGAAAATATCGTGGTCTCTATCCCACCATTGCCGGGAAAGTCGTCTCTAACGCTCCCTACAATACTGTTGAAGAAATTCTAGACATTCCTGGCCTAAGACAGATTGAGAAAGACCGAATTCAGCAAAATCTTGATGTCTTTACCATCTCCGATCCTGACCCAGCTCTGGTAGAAGGGGCTGACCGGTTTAATAACGGCGTCTACAAGTAGCCTCCGTTATCTGCGGGAGCATGTCTGTTGGCTAATTTATCATCTCAGCGCGATCAGGGGCAAGAGCCATCTGTCAGCGCTGAGAGTTTTGATGTAGTTGTGATTGGCGGCGGGGCGGCGGGGCTCTATTCGACTCTATGCCTGCCGTCTCACCTCAGGGTGGCACTGGTCACCAAAGATAATTTGACTGTCTCTGCCAGCGACTGGGCACAGGGCGGAATTGCGGCGGCGATCGCCCCCGACGACTCTGCGATACTTCACATTACAGATACCCTGCGAGCTGGGGCCGGGCTCTGTGAACCAGCGGCAGTGAAGCTTTTAGTAGAAGAGGCTGGCTCCTGTATAGCAGCGCTAGTCGATCTGGGCGTAGCGTTTGACCGTACGGGCCAGCAGCTAGCGATGACTTTAGAAGCCGCCCACTCCCGCAAGAGGGTGCTTCACGCCGCCGATACGACCGGTCATGCAATTGTCTCCACCCTGACTCAGCAGGTGCTCAGGCGGGAGAATATTCAGGTTTTCAATCAAACCTTCGCGCTCGACCTATGGATAGAAGGGGATAGCTGCCGGGGCATATGCGTTTCTCAGGCGCTGCTGGAGGGGGCGCGCATTCAGTGGGTGCCTGCCCGAGCGGTGGTTTTAGCAACGGGCGGCGGCGGCCAGGTGTTTTCGCAGACGACGAATCCGGCGGCCAGCACTGGGGACGGGGTGGCCATGGCCTGGCGAGCCGGGGCGCAGCTGCGCGATTTGGAATTTTTTCAGTTTCATCCGACCGCGCTGACACAGCCTGGAGCCCCTCGGTTTTTGATCAGTGAGGCCGTGCGAGGAGAGGGCGCACATCTATTAGATAGCAGGGGCGATCGCTTCACCTTTGACTACCACCCCGATGGAGAACTGGCCCCTCGTGATGTCGTGAGCCGGGCTATCTTTTCACACCTGCAAAAGGAAGACACTCCCGAGAGTCAAGTCTGGCTAGACCTGAGCCCTATCGCTCCGGATCGCATCCGCTATCGTTTCCCCAACATTATCAGTGTGTGCAAGCACTGGGGCATCGATGTCTTTAGTGAGCCGATTCCAGTTTCGCCAGCGGCCCACTATTGGATGGGCGGCATTATCTGCGCTTTAGGCAGTGAAACAACGCTTAAGCACCTGTACGCGGTGGGCGAAAATGCCAGTACGGGCGTTCACGGTGCCAACCGATTGGCGAGTAATTCGCTATTAGAGTGCTTAGTCTATGGCGCGCAGCTCAAACATATTCAGCTCGCCGATGAAGTCGTGCCGATGCCAACCGGCGAACCACAGCCGGTATCGCTGGCGGGTGAGTGGCTAAAGACGCTAGTGCACTGGCGATCGCAACTCCCCCAGCTGATTTGGCAAAGCGCAGGCATCTGCCGGAAAAAGTCGCTCATGGCAGATGCCCTAGAGCAGGTCGCTCAGTGGCAGATGCAGTTTGATCAGCTCTCTATTAGTCAGGCGCTCAGGCTACAGCCAGGAAAAACCGTTCAGCTGCCTGAGGCGGTCACAGCCGACCATGTGCGGCTGTGGGGCGAGGTGAGAAACTTGCTGGTGATCGCTGCCCTCATTCTCAAAAGCGCTCACTTCCGCACTGAGAGCAGAGGCGGTCACTACCGCAGCGACTACCCCGCGCCCGCGCCGCGATGGCAGGGCCACACCGTCGTTGAAGGCAATGCGATGACGGGGCCTGATGTCGAGCCAGGAGCGCCCGATGCTTTACTTAACCTCAGCCAGCACTTGTCTTAACGCCGCCAAGCAGGTGTCTACATTTTCCCGGTTGGCGTTGTAACCCATCAGGCCCACCCGCCAGACCTGACCGGCTAGATCCCCGAGTCCGCCGCCTAGCTCCATATTGTGATCGTCGATCAGCTTGGCGGTCACCGCCTTAGCATCCACGCCTTCAGGAACGCGAACGGTGGTGAGGGTGGGCAGACGGTATTCCCTGGGGACGTGGCAGGTGAGGCCCATTTCTTCTAGGCCGTCCCACAGGTACTCGGCGGCCTGCTGGTGACGGTTCCAGCGGGCTTCTAAGCCTTCTTCGGCTAGCAGGCGCAGGGCTTCGCGAATAGCGTAGGTCATGTTGACAGGAGCAGTGTGATGGTAAGTGCGGCCATTGCCCCAGTAGTTGCTCAGCAAAGACATATCCAGGTACCAGTTGGCGACTTTGCTTTGGCGATTGTTGAGCTTGATGAGTGCGCGATCGCCCATCGTAAAGGGAGAACTTCCTGGCGGGCAGCTCAGCCCCTTTTGGCTACAGCTATAGGCCAGGTCTACTTTCCACCTATCCAAAAATAGCGGCACTCCGCCCAGGCTAGTGACCGTATCAAGAATTAGCAAACAGTCATACTCACGGCACAGATCGCCAATGCCATCCATCGGCTGGCAAACCCCAGTAGAAGTCTCGGCATGGACCAGCGCCAAAATTTGGGGGCGGTGAGTCTCCATCGCCTCGCGGAGTTCTGAGAGGGTAAAGACTTCTCCCCAGGGCCGAGTGATCGTGCTCACATCAGCGCCGTAGCGACCGGCCATATCTACCAGGCGATGACCAAAGTAGCCGTTGACGCCGACTAGCACCCTGTCGCCAGGCTCTACCATGTTGGCAAGGGTCGCTTCCATCGCGGCTGAGCCGGTGCCGCTCACAGGCAAAGTCATGCGGTTATCGGTTTGCCAGGCGTAGCGCATCAGCGCCTGCACTTCGTCCATCAGATCGAGATAGGCCTTGTCGAGGTGACCAATGGGCTGGCGATCCATCGCCGCTAGCACCGCTGGGTCTGCGTTGGAAGGGCCTGGGCCAAGCAGAAGTCGGGCAGGGATATCTAGCTTGTTCAACGACTTCAGGTGGCGGTCGTCGATGCGGTGGGTAGAAAGGGTAGTAGTCATAGAAAGTCGGTCGCTGAAGACAGATAAAAGAAAGCAGGACGCATAAAACTGTAAGCTCGTATACCAGCCTACCTTGTCTATAGCCTCTCTAAATCTTTGGAGAGAGGTGAATTCTTGCGGTAAGGTAGCTTATTGTCGCCGCTAAAGGGCTTAGCTGTTGGTCTTAAGAGTGAGTATATGATTACCTTAGCAGCCTTGCAGGACGAGATTTATCGGGGGGTGGTGCAGTCGTATCGGTGCGATCGCCCCATCAACCTCTACAAGACTCCAATCGCTCAGAGCCTGGTCACTCAAGCCGATGTAGGGCACCATTTGCACGTCTTAGAAGTCGCCAAAAATCAGCACGCCGTTCGCGTCTGCCTGTGCAAAGATGACTACCCTGGCTGGATAGCTGCCGCCCAGGTGAACGGCTTAACCGCTGCCGATCAGCCTTACCGAGCGCCCCTGCTCACCCACTCAGAAATTCAGGCGCGGCTGCCCCAGGTAATAGACTTCGCGCAAACAGCCATGACAGCGCCTCACGAATACCTCTGGGGTGGGGCCACCGCGCCCAGCTATGACTGCTCCGGATTAGTCCAAGCGGCATTCGCCTCAGCCGGTATACAGCTGCCGCGCGACTCCTACCAACAAGAAGACTTTATTCAACAGATTACTCAAGCAGAATTGCAGCCCGGCGATCTGATATTTTTTGGCACACCGGAGCGCACAACTCACGTAGCGCTGCATATCGGCGAAGGGCGCTATATCCACAGCTCGGGTAAAGACCATGGCCGCAACGGTATCGGCATAGATTCGCTGACTGACTTAAGCAATCCGGTGAGCGCGAGCTACCATGCGCTGCTGCGGTGTTACGGTCGGGTGACTAGCAGCTACCAGCCCGGTGAATTGCGCTAGCGCCTGCAAACAAACCATCGAGCTGTAGAAACGGTAAATGGGTAAGCTGTACTGGGCCTTTTAACAATATTCAACCTGGCTTAACCTGCTGCAATCCCTCGTTATCCGTGACCTTTAAAGGACAGCCGATTTAGCGGTTGAGACAGCCAAATCCCTCATAAAATAAACGTTTTCTAGTCTTATAAACTTCAGGCTTGCAGAGCAGTTCCGTTCGCATGGTTGCATAAGTCTATGACGTCTATGACCTCTTCTACTGCTACTTCCAGTTCGTCATCCGCTCACAGTTTGCCCCGCACGCTTACCCTGGTAGAAACGCTTGGGTTTGGCTTGACCGGCTTGCTGCTATGGATTGGAGTCGCCCCGGGTATCAATGCGGAGCTGGGTATGCAGGCAATGTGGGTGTGGATTCCAGGCGCTATCTTAGGCATGGTGGTCAACTTCCAGGTACGCCAGCTCGGTCAGCAGATGCCTGATGTCGCCGGAGGAACGCCTAATTATCTCACTCACCTGCTACCGGGTGTGCCCTGGCTGACCCGCTATGCGGCGACTGGCTATTTTCTAAGCTGGGTTGCTGTGCTGCCGGTCAACGCTATTGTTCTAACGGAGTTGATTCAGGCCAGTTTAGTTCCTTTGGGTATTGCGCTCCCAGGGATGGGTGTGAAAACAGGGTTTGTGCTGTTGGCTTCTGTGGTTGCCTTCAGCGGTAGCCGAGCGCTCAGCACCTTGCATTTGATCTTTTTGGTACCGGCTGTGGGGTTATTGCTGGCTTTTTGCCTGCAAGGTAATATTTGGCTGCTGGCCACCGGACAGAATGAATGGACAGCCTTAGAATTATCTGATTCCGACTTCTCTTTTCAAGGATGGGCCAAATGGTACTTGAACGGAACCTACGCATTTTACGCTTGCGAAACATCTGCGGCTTTTGTAGCTGACAGCAGGCGACCTCAAAAGACGTTGCAAAGCTTGCTAGTGGTCGCGGGGCTGATTCCGATTGTCTATATTGCGGGGTCGTGGCTATTGCTACACATGCCCTACAATTCGGCTATTTCGCAGGATGCTTTTTCTATCATGCTGGTGGCGGCTGGCCCCTGGTGGGGAGCGGCCACGCCGCTGCTGGTTACTTTTTTAGTCGTGTCGAGCTGTCTGCTATCTCTGGCTACGGCAGTTTCAATCGTGCCACGGGTGCTTTATCAGCTCGCTCAAGATCAGCAAATTTCTGCCTTATACAGTCGGGTATCTCCGCAGGGCGTCTTTACGCCAGGAGTAGGGCTGTCTCTGTTGTTGGGCCTGGGATGCTTGTTCTGGGGAGACCTGCATCAAATTGTCATGGTGACTGGGGTGGGCTGGCTGGTAGCGTTTATCGTGCTGCATGGGGGACTTTGGTACCAGCGAGATCAGCAGGGCGGTCTACTTCCCTGGCTAGCGTTAGCGATGGCGATCTTAGAGTTGTTCGTTCTCAGCGTTGGGGGATGGGCCTGGGGAGCTAGAAATTTGGCAATTGGATTGCTGTTGCCGCTGGTGGTTATGCTGGTCATTCAGCGCCGGAGCGACAGCGCTACTGAGCGCGTCACTGAGGGCCAAATTCCGCCGACAGAGAATCAGTTGGGTTGGGAATGGCTTCAACGGCTCTTTGCTCTAAAAGCCGAACAGCGGAGCGCAGATCCTCAGGACACGTTTGGAAATTTAGTGGCGGTGCAGATTGCCATCCTGGTGGGGTTCATTAGCACAGCGGCGATGCTTGGCTGGCAGTCTCATGCGCTGATTGCTCGGGCCGATCCTGGTGCTACTGTTTCTATAGATTTCTTAGTGGTGCTGACGCTGGTGCTGTCTTTTATAGGGGTGGCGATCGCCTGCTGGACAATCTTCCCCCAAATTGAAGCGGTCAATAACGCCCGACAATCTGCCGAAGACCTCTCTCAGCAGCTCAGGGCAGCCTTTAAGCGGCTTCAGCAAACCCAGGTGCAAATGGTACAGCAAGAAAAGCTCTCTAGCTTGGGCCAGCTAGTGGCGGGCGTAGCGCATGAAATTAACAACCCTGTCAGCTTTATTCATGGCAATCTCACCCATGTACAAACCTATGTAGGGGACTTACTGACGCTGGTTCACCTATACGAAACGCACTATCCTCACCCGACCGATGAGATTCAGGCGATGGTTGACGAGATCGATCTAGTGTTTCTTTCGGAGGATTTGCCCAAGCTGCTCAGCTCTATGACTGTCGGCACAGATCGCATTTGCGAGATTGTTCTTTCTCTAAGAAACTTCTCTCGTAAAGATGAGTCCGCCTGTAAAGCGGTCGATATTCACGAGGGGCTAGAGAGTACGCTGCTAATTTTGCAGCATCGGTTGAAAGCCACAGCTAAATGTCCCCAGACAATCGTGGTTCAAGACTACGGCCAACTGCCGCTGGTGGAATGCTACCCCAGTCAGCTCAATCAGGTTTTTATGAATATTCTGGCGAATGCGCTCGACGCTATGGCAGAGGTCAATTCGGATCGCAGCTATGAAGAAATTGCGACCAACCCCAATCAGATTACTATTCGCACGGATGTGATCGACGAGCAATGGGTTCAGATTGCGATCGCAGACAACGGCCCCGGCATCCCAGATACTGTGAAGTCTCGCATTTTCGATCCGTTTTTCACCACCAAACCTGTCGGCAAAGGTACCGGCCTCGGCATGTCCATCAGCTATCAAATCATCACCCAACGCCATCAGGGTCAGCTTGAGTGCGCCTCAGAGCTGAACAAAGGCACCGAATTCACTATTCAAATCCCCCTACAACAATAGATAAGGGCAATAGAATTGATATCAGTCTGACCCCTTCAGCAGGTAGGGTGGGCACTGCCCACGCCGTTTCTTCGCTATTCTCCAGAGAGTAGATCAGTCTCAAGAAGATCCGTAACATCAGCGATCGCACCACTACATCGGCAGGCCCAATCCCGCTAATAAGCGCCCTGACCAACGTAAGCCGGGTGGTAGTTGGACATGTGAGGGAAGAGAGTTTACGCTAAGGTGCCCAAGTCATTCATCGGATAGACGCGTGGGCAGTGCCCACCCTACTGGCTGTTCTGCTGATGTCATTGGGGGTGACCAGTTGAGTTAGACGATTGGCCGCATCGTAGGTAAAGTCATAGTCAGTGATCGCACTGCCGCTTCATAGGTATAGCACTATGATCTAACGTCTTTCGCACTTCGTTATTCCAATCTCAATTAGTTCTGAAAGAGACGCTCTCCGAATCCAGTCTTTAGATAGCTCGAAGCGCCCCGCGACCTTCAACAAATAACCTGCGATAAGTTCCTCCAACTCCCGAGAATGATTAGGCTCTGTCTCTAGTGCCTCAAAAGAAGTAATAAAACCATTAGGCTTCACATTTAGTTCTCGCCCCTGACTATCGTAGGCTGTCAACTCCTCAAGTAGCCAAGGTTCAATATAACGTTCGGCTAAAGCAACGGTTCTAAAGAACAGAACGTCACCATTGTCGTTGACGATGATTGGCGGCTGCATTAGAATCTGTCCCAAAAATTAGTAGTGGTAGGGTGGGCACTGCCCACGCCGTTTCTTCGCTATTCTCTAGAGTGTAAATCAACCTCAAGAAGACCCGCAAGATTAGCGATCGCACCATTGCATTGGCAGGCCCAATCTCGCTGATAAACGCCCTGACCAACGTAATCCGGGCGGCAGTTGGATATGCGAGGAAAGAGCGTTTACGCCAAGGTGCCCAAGTCATTCATTAGATAGATGTGTGGGTAGTGCCCACCCTACCGACTGCTCCCACTATCCAAATCCCGCTGCAACAGTCAATATAGCTAAATCGCGATTAAAGACAGGCAAGCGTAGGTCATTTTGATCAACTAACAGGCATGTCAATCGGCTAAAGAAGCAAGTTTTCAAAAGGCTGTGAATTCTGCCAGCGGTAGACACCAAAGTCACGTCGATCAACTGTGATAATTCGACCATGTCCAAGCGTCTCAGCCAAGACAACCAACGAGGCATCTGCAAAGTCCATAGGGAGGTCGGCATATCGTTCTATTAGCTCCACCATACGAGAAATATGATGGGTCTCCAAAGCAAACATTTCAACGGCACCTGCGCTGAGACTCCGTAAGAGATTACATTTTTCTGGATGGTTAAGCAGATAGCAGGCTTCAGTAATAATCGGATATGTCGTTATGAGCGGTTCGCGTAGCGAAGCAAAAAGGCTTTTAGCAATCTCATGGTACGAATCACTGCGATCAAAAAGCGCAATAAAGGCTCCCGTATCAACGCTAATCACAGTGTTCCCTGCTGTCGTTTTTGCTGAAGTTGCTCGCGAATGGAAGGATGGTCGGTTGCGGGCAATGTCGCACTGCTGTCCATACAGCCGATCAAGCCGAATTCTTCAAAAATCTGATAAGCGCTTTTGGGGGAGGGTCTTAATTTTTGATAGTTTTGGTCGATGGCTTGGGCGAGCAAATCGTTAGGGTCTTGGGCGCTGTGCTGCTGAAGGTAAGTCAGCTTCTGAGCCCGCTCAGCATCGAGATGAATAGTGAGTTCCATAAGAATGGTAATGGCCTTAGTTAAATCGGCGCTGGAGCTGGTTTAAGACCTAGTCTAACAAGGTTTATAGGCTCTTGCTATCAGGCATCTCCTAGCTGTTGCCGTTGGGCTGCACAGAGCCAGGAAGCCAGCCGCGAATAGTTTCCCATACGGTGAGCGGGCCGATGCCAAAGGCAAGGTAAAGCCCGATCAGAAAAAGGGCGACCAGGGCAGCGGTCTTAAAGGTAGTTTTAACAATGTTGAGCAGCCAAAAAAATACGATGGCAGCGATCGCCAATGCTCCCAATGTTAGCGCTAATTCCATTTCGCCCTCTTTGCGTTTCTTGTCGTTGTGCCTTTAATGGACACTGTGCAGTATAAATCAGCGCGACTGAGCGCGATTACGCCACAGCAGTGGTAAGTTCTGTAACGGCGGTGCGCGCCCACTGGTCGACAGCTAGAATTTCTTCAAGGTCGGGGGCCGTGTTGAGGTCGTTGCGGTGGCGATCACACACTTTTTCAATCACCTGAGAAATCTCCAAATAGTGAATCTTCTCCTCTAAAAACAGCGCCACCGCCTGTTCATTTGCTGCGTTGAGCACTGCGGTCATCGTTCCCCCGGACTGACCTGCGGCATAGGCCAAATCCATACAGGGATATTTATTGTGATCGGGATTGCGGAAGGTCAGATCGCCCGACTTAACCAGATCCAGCGGCTTCCAATCGGTGTAGATGCGCTCCGGCCAGGAGAGCGCGTAGAGTAGCGGCAGCCGCATATCGGGCCAGCCTAACTGCGCCAGCATCGAAGTATCTTGCAGTTCAATCAAAGAGTGAATAATGCTTTGAGGGTGAATCACAATATCAATGTTGTCGTAGTCCATGCCAAAAAGATAGTGTGCTTCAATCACCTCTAGCCCCTTGTTCATCAGCGTAGCCGAGTCTACGGTGATCTTTCGGCCCATCGACCAGTTGGGATGTTTGATGGCATCGGCCATCTTCACCTTGTGCAAATCTTCAGTCGGCCAGTCGCGAAATGCGCCGCCTGAAGCAGTCAGCAAAATTCTTCGCAGGCCCGCTCTGGGCACGCCTTGCAAACACTGAAAAATAGCCGAGTGCTCAGAGTCAGCGGGTAGCAGCTTGACCCCGTGCTTTTCAGCCAAAGGGAGAACAACTGGCCCGCCCGCAATTAGCGTCTCTTTGTTAGCCAGGGCAATATCTTTACCGGCTTCGATAGCAGCGATCGTCGGCAGCAGCCCGGCGCAGCCAACAATACCTGTCACAACGGCTTCTGCGTCGCCATAGCGGGCAACTTCAACAACGCCTGCTTCACCCGCGACAACAATCGGCTGCGGATCTAAGGTGGCAATAGCCGCTTTTAATTCGGGTAGCTTACGCTCATCACAGAGAGCGACAATCTCGGGCTTAAACTGCATCACCTGCTGAGCTAGCAGATCTACGTTGCTACCGGCAGCAATGCCTACCAGCCGGAACTGGTCGGGATAGTGCTCAACGATATCGAGCGTTTGGGTGCCGATAGACCCCGTTGAACCGAGCAGAGAGATGGCTTTCACAGGAGCGCTACCGTCTGTAATGTTTGCTTTAAGATCACTATAGTTTCTTAGCGGTCACTGCTTCAAATCTAACGGTTTGTAAGACAGAAGCGCCATAATATAGTCACTGTCATTACGCCCATTACGCCTTGGAGCAGGCCGGAACCTATGGACGCATTCTCGCCGTTTCCGCCCACCTGGACAAAAGATGCCGTTCACGCCCAGCCGTTTGGCTGTCCGGCATGTGGGGCAGGCAGTAGGGAGGCCAAGCAGGTCTGGCTTAACCGCCGGGCACCGGTCTTCACAGATGGTCGCAAGCGCAAATGGCAGGAATTTTACCAGTGCGAATGTGACTCGGTGTGGTGGGCCTGGAGTTCTGACCGGCCACCTCTGGACTTGCATGAGCCAGAAAATCCTGAGGGCGGAGAAAGCTTGCCCAACGGAGATGCTTAGGTAAAAAGGATTCTTAAACCTGTAGATGTGCCTGTAGATGTAGTAGTGCTGGGCAGCCTGAATATGGATCTGGTCGCGCAGGTATCTCGGTTGCCCCTGCCGGGTGAAACGCTGCTGGGCACAGGCTTTGCTACGGTGCCAGGAGGAAAAGGTGCAAACCAGGCAGTGGCAGCGGCGCGGCTAGGCGCAGCAACGGCAATGGTGGGCCGGGTTGGGCAGGATGGCTTTGGTGAGGTTTTGCGCGATCGCCTCCAATCTGAAAACATCGACACGCACGCTGTGGCCATTGGCGAGCTACCTTCGGGCACTGCCCTAATTGCCGTCTCGCCCGACAACAACCAAATCATTGTCACAGCCGGGGCCAATGGCGCAGTCAATGAAGCCGATCTAGGCCGGCTGACGCCCTATTTTGACCAGGCCAAGGTGCTACTGCTACAGTTTGAAATTCCTCTGCCTATTGTCGAAAAGGCGGCAGCGCTGGCTGAGCTGGCCGGGCTGATAGTAATTGTCGATCCGGCTCCGGCCCGAGGCATGTTGTCAGCAGATTTTTGTCAGCAGATTTCTATTTTGACGCCGAATCAGACCGAAGCCGAAGTGCTGACAGGAAGAGAGATTGGGGATGTGGAGGAAGCGATCGCTGCTGCTGAAACCCTGCAACGGCAGGGCATAGCGGTAGTGATTGTCAAACTGGGCGCACTTGGAGCTGTCTGTGCTACGGCTAACGGCAGTTTTGCAGTCTCTGCTTTCCCCGTTCGGGTCATCGATACTGTCGCGGCTGGGGATGCCTTCAATGGTGGCCTCGCAGCAGCCCTTTGCCAGCTGGATAGGCAGCGGCAGAACTGGTGCGATCGCTCCCTGCTCGAATCAGCTATTCGCTATGCTAGCGCTGTCGCGGCCCTAGCGGTAACTCAATCCGGCGCACAGTCAGCCATGCCAACTGCTGGCGAAGTAGAAGCTTTCTTGAAAGCCGCAAAACAGTCCTCTTAAAAAACCGTTACAACGCTCGGAGTTCTTTGATACGCTACCTATTTCTCTGATATCACCGGACAAAGCGCAGTTCTACTAAAAATCGACCTCATGCTCTGAGCTGTCGTCCTCACTCACAAATTCTTCTGAGTCGTCGTCATCTTCAAAGTCTTCCTGGCTGAGAGTCATAGAGCGGCTGAGCCAATGCTCTTCTAGCTGACAGATCAGCCGGGCGTTGTTATAGGCCTGCCGCATGGTCAAAATAGTGTGTCCAATGTATTTGCCCGAAGGCTCGCGTCGGGCCACGATCGCACAGTCGGCGATATCTTCATCAATCAGGCAAATCGGCAGCAAGAGGTCGATGCTGTTGATTTTGGGATAATAGGTGGGCACTGCCGTTTTGTAGTTGATTTGAGTTTTGAGCAGCGTGCGGCTCAGCGCCTCTTCCAGCCGATTGACAATATTTCTGTAGGCGATGGAGTCGGCATCGAGCGCTTCTGCAAACGCCTTCTTATAGCTATGAAACGCAGAGCCAACCAGCTCTTGAGTATTGCGAGGGGTAAAGCCCGCCGGCGCGTACTGTTCAATGAATGCCGCAGGTAGCCGCTCCATATTGTCTTGAACCACGTGTCGCCAATCGACCTCAGGTGCGCCAGCGGCCAGGTGATAGAAGGCTTGCTCGGGCTCAGCGAGGTAGTTGGTGGCAACCGGCAGCTGAGAGAACTGGGCGACCAGAGTTTTGCCAGCTGAGCCTTCGCCAGAAATACAAAAGGCTAAATCCCAGGTCTGATTAGACTGCTGGGTGAGCAAAGCGTAGATCGGTCGAAGCAGCCGGTTGAGCAGGCCGGTATTAAAGGCGCGGTACTTGTAGCTGGCGCCAGAGAGAACTTTGCGCTCGTGCTGTAAGCGGATGAAGGTATAGCGCAGGTAGCTTTTGAGAATGGGATAGGGAAAGTCAGCTGGGGGTTCGGGGCCAAAATACCAGCGCTCGGGCAGGGCGATCGCAGCCAAATCACTCACCTTTTGGTTAAGCGTTTCTGGCGAGAACCCGGCAAACTTAGATAGATGTAGAATTGTTCGACCCGGCGGCTTGGGCGCTGGCAGTCTGGGGCTGCTGCGTGGCTTAGGCGATACTACTCGCCGGGGTTTGGCAACTGTGCGCGACTGCTCTGTCGATGGGCCGCTTGAGGGGCCAGTCGATAGGCCAGATGATGAGTAAAGGCGGACATAGCTAAGGTTGTCTGCCTTGTATTCGATCAGGTCGGGTCGGCTCTCGATGAAAGCAAAGAAGTCTGTGAAGCCGTACCTTTGGGGAGAGAACGTAGGAGACTGGGCAGCGATCGCTCGCCTCAGACTATCCAAATGCACCCAGCCATCAGCACTTTCGTACCCCTCTAAGGTTTCGCTCAGCAGGCGCTGGATATCCGTCACCGGTCGCACATAGTACACCGGCGCTGAGCTAGGGCTGCCAGGGTCGGGATCAACCCGTTCCAACTCCACCAGGTCTGGCACAGCCTCTAGCAGATCGAGCAGCTTAGCGAAATTATATTTTTCGTAGGAAAATGAGCGATCTTTTTGCCTCAGCAGCGCACCGACCTGGGCAGCGTGAGTGCGCTTTTGCTGCGGTAGCTCGTAAGTAGCTTGATAGATCAGCTGTCGCAGCGCCAGCGGCACAGCAGCGGTAGAGACTCGAACTGAGCTTGCCACTGTCTCTGCGGTCGCTCGACGGATCGTTCGACTATCAGTGCGGTTGAGTTCTCGGCTGGCACTGCGGTCAGATGAGCGACTTCCCCCAGAAAGCAGGCGTTGAAAAAATCTGGAAATTGATTTGAGTAAGGATCTCATCTAGTCAGAGGCTGTTTGCGGGTGACTCGCAGGAGTGAAACAATCGATCAATCATGACGGCTTAGCCATAGCGTAGCGAGACAGCCGCCAAATAACAGCTCGCTAAGACACATCTGAGCGGGAAAAACAGCAGCATTGCCCATATTTGGCTGACAGCTGATGCCGCATTGAGCGCTCCTGCCAAACCCCTCTAAAGGGACTCGCCCTCGATTGTAAGCATATAGTACGCTGATAGACTGCTATCTCTAGCCGCTTATCCCCTAAAACCTATGTCTGTTCGCGTTCGCATTGCGCCTAGCCCCACTGGAAATTTGCACATTGGCACGGCCCGTACTGCCGTCTTTAACTGGCTCTTTGCTCGTAATCAGGGCGGTCAGTTTTTGCTGCGCATTGAAGATACAGACCTAGAGCGCTCCAAACCTGAATATACAGACAATATTTTAGAAGGGTTTAAGTGGCTGGGCATGGACTGGGACGAAGGCCCTTTTTATCAGTCGCAGCGGCTGGAGATGTATCGCGCAAAAATTCAGGAACTACTGGATAAAGGGCTGGCTTACCGCGCCTACGAAACGCCCGATGAACTAAATGCCATGCGTGACGCTCAGCAAGCTCGCAAAGAAGCCCCACGCTACAACAATCAGCACCGTCACCTCACCCCCGAGCAGATCGCCGCTTTTGAAGCAGAGGGTCGTCAGGCGGTGATTCGGTTCAAAATTGATGACGAGCGCGAAGTCAAATGGCAGGACCTGGTACGCGGCCCCATCAGCTGGAAAGGCCAGGACCTGGGGGGCGATATGGTGGTGTCTCGAACCGCTGCCAAAGGGGATGTGGGTCAGCCGCTCTATAATTTTGTGGTGGTGGTAGACGACGCCGATATGGCTATTACTCACGTCATTCGCGGTGAAGACCATGTGGGCAATACGCCTAAGCAAATTTTGCTGTACGAGGCGATGGGCATGGCCGTACCGCAGTTTGCCCACACGCCGCTGATCTTAAATGAATCAGGCGCGAAGCTCTCTAAGCGCGACGGGGTGACCTCTATTTCAGATTTTCAGGAAATGGGCTTTACCGCCGCCGCTCTAGCAAACTATATGACTTTACTGGGCTGGTCAGCGCCCGACGCTCAAGAGCTGTTTTCTCTAGAAGAGGCGGCCAAGCTATTTAGCTTTGACCGGGTGAATAAAGCGGGAGCCAAGTTTGACTGGGATAAACTCGACTGGATTAACAGCCAGTATCTGCACGATAAGCCGCCTGAAGAGCTGTTGCCGATGCTGATGCCTTACTGGGATCAGGCGGGCTACGGATTTGACGTTCAGGCAGATGAAGCATGGCTACTGCCCCTAGCAGCGATGCTTGGCCCGAGCTTGACGCGGCTGAAAGATTGCATAGAGCTAGCTCGTTTTTTTGCTACGCCAATGCTGGACTTTAGCGAGGCGGCAAAAGACCAGCTCGGTAAAGCGGGTGTCGCCGAGGCGATGCAGGCAATGCTGACCGCGCTGCAAGAAGGGCAAATCGATCAGCCTGAGGATGCTAAGAGGCTGATTAACCGCGTGACTAAAGCGCTAGGGGTGAAGAAGGGATTGATTATGCGATCGCTCCGAGCTGCTCTGATGGCCGATATGCAGGGTCCCGACCTGGTCGAATCCTGGGTAATTTTACACCGCCGGGGCTTTGACCAGCAGCGGTTAGAGGCAGCGATCGCGCTTGCCAAAGCCTAGACGTTTAAACGGCTAAAATTATGCGGGTCCGCTCACATTAAAATTTCTCTTTGTCCTATGTCGAGAATTTACGTTAAATTTAGTAAAGACAAGTCTCATAAAACTTGTGATCGTTTAGAGGCCACCGCGTCATGAAATTTTCCTGGAGAACTGCCCTACTATGGACACTCCCCCTGCTGGTAGTTGGATTTTTCCTCTGGCAGGGCTCAGTGGGTAGCGTAGATCCTGCCGATACAGGCCGTAACACTGCTAGCACTAGCATGACCTACGGTCGCTTTTTGGACTATCTAGACGCGGGTCGCGTCACCTCTGTTGACTTTTATGAAAACGGTCAGACGGCGATTGTTGAAGCCGTCGATCCTCAAATTGACAACCGGGTGCAGCGCTGGCGAGTAGACCTGCCCGGCAATGCCCCTGAGCTGGTTGAGCGGCTGCGCAATGCCGACATCAGCATCGACTCCCATCAGCCTCGCAACGACGGCGCGATCATTGGCATCCTGGGCAATCTGCTGTTTCCGATTTTGCTGATTGGCGGGCTGTTTTTCTTGTTCCGGCGCTCCAATGGCGGCGCAGGTGGCCCCGGTCAGGCGATGAACTTTGGCAAATCCAAGGCCCGCTTCATGATGGAAGCCAATACGGGCGTCATGTTCGACGATGTCGCTGGAATTGAGGAAGCTAAAGAAGAATTGCAGGAAGTGGTGACCTTTTTGAAAAAGCCCGAGCGCTTTACAGCGATCGGCGCACGCATTCCTAAAGGGGTGCTGCTCATCGGCCCACCGGGAACAGGTAAAACTTTGCTGGCCAAGGCGATCGCGGGCGAAGCCGGTACTCCTTTCTTCTCTATCTCCGGTTCAGAATTCGTCGAAATGTTCGTCGGTGTGGGTGCATCCCGCGTTCGCGACCTGTTCAAAAAAGCTAAAGAAAGCGCGCCCTGCATCATCTTTATCGATGAGATTGACGCGGTTGGCCGCTCTAGAGGCGCAGGCATTGGCGGCGGTAACGATGAGCGCGAGCAAACGCTCAACCAGCTGCTGACCGAAATGGACGGCTTTGAAGGCAATACCGGCATCATCGTGATTGCCGCGACTAACCGAGCTGACGTGCTCGACTCAGCGCTGCTGCGCCCCGGTCGCTTTGACCGTCAGGTATCGGTCGATCCGCCCGATATCAAGGGTCGCCGCGAAGTGCTAGAAGTGCACGCCCGGGACAAGAAAGTAGCGGACGATATTTCTTTGGATGCGATCGCTCGCCGTACCCCCGGCTTTACCGGCGCAGACCTGGCAAACCTGCTCAACGAAGCAGCCATTCTCACCGCCCGTCGCCGCAAAGAAGCGGTCACCATGCTAGAGATTGACGATGCCATTGACCGCGTCGTCGCTGGGATGGAAGGCACGCCGCTCACCGATGGCAAGAGCAAGCGCCTGATTGCCTACCACGAGGTTGGCCACGCCATCATTGGCACCTTAATCAAAGCCCACGACCCGGTGCAAAAAGTAACGCTAATCCCACGCGGACAGGCTCAGGGTCTCACCTGGTTTACCCCCAGTGAAGATCAGATGCTGATTTCGCGGGCACAGCTGAAAGCGCGGATTGCTGGCGCACTCGGTGGCCGGGCAGCTGAAGACGTGATTTTTGGCGACGCTGAAGTCACCACGGGCGCAGGCAATGACTTGCAGCAGGTGACCAACATGGCCCGGCAAATGGTGACCAAGTTCGGCATGTCCGACTTGGGCCAGCTGGCGCTAGAAAACGAGCAGGGCGAAGTCTTCTTAGGCGGCGGCTGGAACCGCTCTGAGTACTCCGAAGAAATCGCCGCTCGGATTGACGGGGCAGTGCGAGAAATCGTGCAGCAGTGCTACGAAAATGCCCTCAACATCATCCGAGAAAATCGCGATGTAATAGACCGGGTAGTAGACCTGCTGATTGAAAAAGAGTCTATCGATGGCGATGAGTTCCGGCAGATTGTGAGCGAATACACAACTGTGCCTGACAAAGAGCGCTTTGTGCCTCAGCTATAGCGACAGGGTGGACTGACCGCAAACTGTGAACAGTTAATTTCTGTACGCCGTGGACGGTAATCCTTTACCGGTAGTTAGATAGTTGCTACGAATGGAGGGGTTTGCTGTTGATCAGCAAGCCCTTTTGCGTATCGATAAAATGCTGCCGAGGTTTTGTTTAAAGCTTTAGCGGGCATTGCTAAGAGACGGTTTTTCTTTTGGGACATTTCTCTTTAAGCTGAGCAAGCTGCTCACAAATGCACTATGCCCACTCTGTACATTGCGGTGACAAATCACGGTTTTGGCCATGCTACCCGCGCCGCCTCAGTAGCCACAGAGATCCGGCAGCGATGTCAGGCTGCTGGGCTATCGCTGAAGCTGATTGTGGCGACCAAGGCGCCAGGCTGGCTGCTAGATAGCTATTTGCATGGCGACTACACCCACCGGCTAGTGAGTTTTGATGTGGGCGTACTGCAAACCGACAGCCTGACCATGGATAAAGCCGCTACGCTGCGGATAATGCAGGAAATTCGCGATCAGCAAGATCGGTTGATTGCGGAGGAGGCCGCTTTTTTGCAGGCGGAGAACGTTGACTTAGTCCTGTCAGATATTCCGCCGCTGATGGGAAAGATTGCCCGCACAGCAGGGGTGCCCTGCTGGATGATGGGTAATTTTGGCTGGGACTTTATCTACCGGCCCTGGGGAGATGAGTTTGCAGCGATTGCCGACTGGATTGGCGAGTGCTTTAGTCACGGCGATCGCACCTTCCGCCTACCCTTTTACGAGCCGATGTCAGCCCTGCCGAATATCACCGACGTGGGGCTCACAGGCGGCACCCCTGCCTACAGTGAAGAGCACCTGCGCAGCCTGCTAAATAGCGATATCCCAACTGAGCGGACGGTGCTGCTGACATTTGGCGGATTAGGACTGTCGGCCATTCCCTACAAGGCGCTGGCTCAGTTTCCCGACTGGCAGTTCATCACGTTCGATCAGCAGGCGCCTGACTTGCCAAACCTGTACAAAGTCACTGACCGTAAAATGCGACCAGTGGACTGGATGATTTTGTGCGATCGCATTGTCTCAAAACCGGGCTACAGCACTTTTGCCGAAGCCTGCCTGCTCGATAAAGGCATCATCACCATCACCCGCGACGACTTTGCCGAAGCGCAAATTCTCATTGACGGCATTCAAGACTACGCGCACCATCGAATTGTCACGGCAAGCGATTTCTTTGACGGCGACTGGTCGTTCTTGACCCGCGAGTTACGCCCCCCGCAGAAAAGCGAAAAGCTGGATAAGAGCGGACGCGACACCATCGCGTCTGCCATTACCGGCTATCTACAGACAAAAACGCCGAAACTGGCTTGACCAAAATGAGCCATCAGCATTCAGCCGATCTCGTTAGTGGCAGGGAGTACGCTGCTTGGAAAGATCGCAACCCAATCTGGCCGCTTCGAGATAACCTGAATGTCAGCCTGGATTCTGACTTCATCGAGACAATTGATGGCAGCACGAGTTTGCCAGCAGTATCGCATGGTTTTTTGAGCGGCGGGGCACTATATTGTCATCGGTCGAAAAGGGCATCCTATTTTTTTATGAATTTTTTAAACGTCATCACTCAAATTATGAGGTCATCCTTACTGAAATTACGCTGCATCTACGCTAGAGCAGAATTTCAGAAGTAATGAAAGGGGCGTGATCTCAGAGTCACAGGCCCCTTTCACCCGTTAGTTACTATCCTAAATACAAAGAAACTCACCTTGATATATTCAAAAAGCTGAGATAGATATTATGAGCGCTCTTCCGACCGAACATATTGGATCTATTCCTCGTCCGTTTGAACTGATCGAAGCGTATGAAAAGCTTTTGAAGGGAGAAATTAATGGGCAAGCGCTAGAAACAATTGCTATGAAGGCCACTGTTGAAACGATACAGAAACTGGAAGAGACGGGCTCTCCCTGTGTAGGTGACGGAGAACAGCAAAAATTCAACGGTTTTGCTTCGTATTGTCTACACGGCGCAAAAAACACCGCTGCCGACGGTACCGAAATTATTTTCTCCGATGGTCATCGCCGGTTCCTCCCTCGGCTCACGGAAGGGCCGCTGAAATATCAAAAGACAGCAGACATGTTCTTAGCTGAGGCTGTAAAACATACAACGCTTCCTGTCAAGCAGTCAGTTGTTTCTCCTGCGCTGCTGAGCTTAATATATCCTAAGCTACCCATCAAAGACTATAGCCGCAACCAATTCATGAAGGATCTTACCGGTGAGTATACAGCGGAACTAGAACGCTGTTTAGAGCTTGGCGCACACAAGGTTCAAATCGACTTTACCGAGGGTCGTCTGTCGTTAAAGCTGGATCCCTCAGGTGAGCTGCTTCAAGGAATGATCGACCTCATCAATTCTGGGTTAGATGGGTTCACCGTAGAACAAAGACAAAGAATTGGTGTCCATACTTGCCCCGGTGCTGATAGAAACGCAACCCACAGCGCAGATGTAGACTACAAGCACCTGCTGCCGACCCTCTTTCAAGCGAATGTGGGTAATTTTTATATTGCCATGGCATCAGAACCTGAGCCGGAAAAAGCGCTTCGTTTGATTAAGACCCTGCTCCGACCGGGATTGAGGGTGTTTATAGGGGTGATTGATCCTAATGATTCCAACGTTGAAACCCCAGAAAAAGTCCGAGATCGGGTCTTGCAGGCTGCTAAATACATTCCTATAGAACACCTTGGGACGACTGATGACTGTGGCTTTTCTCCTTTTGTCGACGATAGCTCCACCGCCCGTGAAACTGCGTTTTCAAAAATAAAAGCAAGAGTGCAAGGGACACGTATGGCTGAAAAGATATTGTTGGAAAACTGAAAAAGACGTGCTACCTGCTTGCAATAGTCGTCTTTCGCGGGCGGGTGCGCTGAGTTTATCGGTAGCTTAGCGTAAGAGGTCGTCGCAGATGTCGGATCCTGAAGATTCCCAGAAGCTTGTAGAGAAAATTGAAACTCTAGAAGTGGAAATTGTATGCCTAGAGCAAAGCAATAACAGGCTGCAAAAAGACAAACTGTCTCTACAGTCAAACGAAGCTAAGGTCTTAGATATTCAGAGGCTTGCTTCGATTTATAGCTGGGAAGTGAATTTGGCGAGCTGGCGACTGAAAGGCTCAGAGCAGTTGCTCAAGATACTCGGAAAGGACTCGACTATGTCGCTGGCTATCGAGGACTTGTTTAAAGTCATCCACACTGATGATGTGGGTTCCTTTGAGAAGCTCTATGACGATTCAGTCGGCAAAGATACTCCCTTTGAATTTATCCATCGCATCACTCTACCCAATGGAGAAGAGCGAATTGTTAACCATTATTGCAAAACTTTTTTCTCGGATAATGGAACGCCCCTGAAATCTATGGGCTTAATGCAGGATATCACTGCGCTAAAGCAAACAGAAGACAAACTAAAAAGTGCAACTGCCAAGGCTAAAGCAGCCGATCAGGCAAAATCAGAGTTCTTAGCTAACATGAGCCACGAACTGCGCACTCCCCTCAACGGCATTCTGGGTTACGCGCAGATTTTAGCACGCTCTCAAACTCTGGCAGATAGAGACCGTGACGGGGTCGATATCATTCATCAGTGCGGCACCCATCTGCTCACCTTGATCAACGATGTTCTTGATCTCTCTAAAATTGAAGCCCGCAAGCTGGAGTTGATCCCCACGGCCTTGCACCTTCCCGCCCTGCTCCAAAGCGTAGTAGAAATGTGCAAAATTAAAGCTGATCAAAAGGGCGTTGACTTCTTTTATCGACCCAGTTCTCGGTTGCCTTGTAGCATTGAAGCCGATGAGAAACGCCTGCGACAGGTGCTGATCAATCTCTTAGGCAATGCTATCAAATTTACGGATGCTGGCTCAGTGATATTACAAGTTGATGTGTTGAGCCAATCTGAGGGCCAAGCCCAAATCTTGTTTCAAATCATCGACACAGGAGTCGGTATTGTCTCGAACGATCTCGCCAAATTATTTGAAGCATTTGAGCAGGTGGGCGACCAGCAGCAGCAGTCCGAGGGAACTGGGTTGGGACTGGCCATTAGCCAGCGTATTGTCCAACTTATGGGCGGCACCATTGAAGTAAAAAGTCAGTTGGGTGTGGGGAGTGAGTTTTTCTTCTGTGTGGAGGTGCCATTAGCAAAAGAATGGGTTCAACAACAGTCGAAAAATAGACACGATTATATCACTGGCTATGAGGGCGACCAAAGCTATTCTATTTTGGTGGTGGATGATCGAACGGAGAACCGTGCGGTCTTATCCAACCTACTGAAACCTTTAGGGTTCACCATTTTGGAGGCTGAAAATGGCCAATCGGCACTGGAGATATTGCAGACTCAATCTCCTGATTTGGTCATTACGGATCTTGCCATGCCTGTGATGAATGGATTTGAGTTCTTACGTCACATTCGTAGCACCAAGGAGATTCAGGATACTAAAGTGCTCGTGTCATCTGCCTCTGTTTCCCAGGTAGATCAGCAAACAGCTCTCGATCATGGCGGCAATGATTTTCTGCCAAAGCCTGTGGATTTGTCAGTATTGCTCAGCCTACTTGCCGATCATTTTTCCTTAGAATGGACATACAAACTCCCCCAAGATTCTCCAGGTCGGGAGGAACCGTCATCAACTTCATTGGTGATACCTCCCCGGCCGATTTTAGAAGCGCTATTGATGTTGGCTGAGCGCAATCTTGTTTTGAAACTACGCACTCGTCTCGAAGCCCTCAAAGAAAGTGATAGTTCATACAGTCTTTTTTCTGAGTCCCTTCTTGAACTAGCCCAACAATTCCAGTTTGAAGAGATTGAATCGCTACTACAGCAGCACTTGAAGAGAGACCTGACCCATGTTTGACAGCAGCCGGTTGACTGAAAATTCAAAGGGTTTTGAGATTTTGGTTGCAGACGATACTATTGCCAACTTGGAGGTGATCACTGAGACATTGACTTCGGCCCACTGTAGTGTTTCTGCTGTCACCAGCGGTAAGCGGGCTTTAAAACAGCTGCAGATACAGGTGCCCGATCTAATCTTGCTGGATATTCAAATGCCTGAAATGGATGGTTTTGAAACCTGCCAGCAGATCAAGGAAAATCCAGAGACGGCTAGTGTGCCGATTATTTTTATTACCGCTCTATCAGATAGTGAAAGTATTGTTAAAGGGTTCTCTCTAGGCGCTGTTGACTACATCACAAAGCCCTTTAGAGAGGTAGAACTCTTAGCGCGAGTGGGAACTCACCTCAATCTTCATAATTTGACAGAGCGCCTAGAAGACCAGGTGAACCAGCGCACCGCTGAATTGAACGCAGCTTTGGAACAACTCAAACAATTCCAGCTTCAAACGGTTCAAAGTGAGAAAATGGCTGCGCTGGGGAACCTCGTAGCAGGTGTCGCGCATGAAATCAACAATCCTATAGGCTTCCTCAATGGCAGTATTTCCAACACTCAAGCCTACATCCAAGACTTGCAGGGTCAGCTAGCGCTGTATCAGCGGTATCATCCCAATGCAGCCGAGCCTGTAAAAGAGAATGCGGAAGATATTGATTTGGATTTTATTTGCCAAGACTTACCCAAGCTCTTAGCCTCGATGAAAGCGGCTACAGACCGCATCAAGGCCATCAGTAACAGCCTGCGCATTTTCTCCCGCGCCGATACTGAACACAAAGTCAGCGCCGACCTTCACGAGGGGCTTGATAGCACTCTACTAATTCTTAGATATCGCCTCAAAGCCGACGAAAATCGCCCTACTATCGAGGTGGTCAAAAACTACGGCGCGCTACCTACTATTCGCTGTCTTCCCGGTCAGCTCAATCAGGTATTTATGAATATTTTGGCTAATGCGATTGACATCTTCGATGAAGCGGCTAAGAAATTATCCTTCGATGAACTCAAAGAGCGGCCTCAGATCATTACGGTTCAAACCGTTTTGTGCTCTGACCCAAAAGGGATTGAGATTCGCATTCGCGATAACGGCAAAGGGATGACAGAAGCGGTCAAAGCTAGAATTTTTGACCATTTGTTTACCACAAAAGGCGTCGGCAAAGGTACTGGGCTGGGCTTGGCGATATCACAGCAAATTGTTGTCGACAAGCATGGCGGACAGTTGGAGGTTTGCTCAGAGCTAGGGCAAGGCACTGAATTTTGTATTCGGCTACCGCTCTAACGACTGGAGGATGAATGCGATCGCCATGGAGGCGGGCCTTGCATTGAAAGCCTGTGTGGAGACCCATGCTTCTATAGCCTCTGTCAAGTTGCTTAGGACACTTTCGTCGGCGAGAAACCGCTAGAGAACAGCGGGCAACTCGACTAGCAGATGTCCTAATGCATCAGGACATCTGCTATATCTAAAACTGCGCCTTATCCCGCCGAAAAAGCTAAACTGACTGAAGGCAGCGAAAATAATTGATTTATGGTAACGACTTCCAGCCCGGTTCACTATCAGCAAGTCCTCCGCCTCAGCACCCAGGGGAAGTCGCTGGGGCGATTTACCCGTAAGGTTCAGGAAGCTGTCAGCGCTTCGGGCGTGCAAACGGGGCTGTGCTCTATCTTTTTGCGCCATACCTCAGCGAGTCTGGTGATTCAAGAAAATGCAGACCCCGACGTGCTGGCTGACATGGAGACTTTTTTATCTCAGCTGGTGCCTGAGGGCGACTACTACCGCCACAGCGACGAAGGGCCAGACGATATGCCCGCTCATTTGCGCACCGCCTTGACTCATACCTCTGAGCAAATTCCAATTATGAACGGGCAGCTGGCGCTGGGTACCTGGCAGGGCATTTATCTGTGGGAGCATCGAAGTCGCCCACACACCCGCGAAGTCATTGTTCACATTACTGGGAACTGAGCCATGAGCGATCAGCAAGATCCGTGGCGTCAGGCCACCGGCAAGAGCACTTCGGGGAAAAAGCGCCGCCCTGCCGACAAGTTTGCTGCCCCCCAGTATAGGGGCGTCAAGCAAAGGCCAATCAAGTCGTCAGCCCCTAAGCCCAAGCTAAAAGGTGAGGTTAGCACCGCGCCCAAACCGGCTGTACCCGCCCCGGCTAAAACGCTGTCCATCGTCCCACTAGACAATTCGGCAGCGGTCGAGATTAAGGGCAAGCCCAACATCAGCGGCGGGCTCATCCCTACCGCCGCGCCAGATTTTCGCTCTGGATTTACCAGCATCGTGGGTCGCCCCAATGTGGGCAAGTCCACGCTGATGAATTACCTGGTGGGCCAAAAGATTGCCATCACCTCACCCGTTGCTCAGACGACGCGAAACCGCCTTCAGGGCATTTTGACCACGCCTCAGGCGCAGATTATCTTTGTCGATACGCCCGGAATTCACAAGCCGCATCATGAGCTAGGCAAGGTGCTGGTACAAAATGCTCGGGTGGCGATTAATTCAGTTGACGTGGTGCTGTTTGTTGTAGATGCAACTTCCGCAGCGGGCAAGGGCGATTTGTTTGTAGCCGATTTGGTGGCAAAGAGTAGCCGCCCCGTTATTTTAGGCATCAATAAAATTGACCAGCTTAGTGAAAGCGGTCGGAAGGCGGCTGAAGTGAAAGCTAGCTATGAGGCGATCGCAGCTGAACACGGCTGGGACGTAGTAAAGTTTTCAGCCCTCACTGGTGAAGGGTTAGAGACTCTGCAAGATCAGCTAGTTTCTAAGCTAGAGCCCGGTCCCTACTACTACCCGCCCGATCTGGTAACTGACCAGCCGGAGCGGTTCATCATGGGCGAACTCATTCGCGAGCAGGTGCTGCTGCATACCCGCGAAGAAGTGCCGCATTCGGTGGCGATCGCTATCGACAAAGTAGAAGAAGATGAACACATCACCCGCATTCTCGCCACCGTCAACGTGGAGCGCACCTCCCAAAAAGGCATCCTCATCGGCAAAGGCGGCCTAATGATGAAAGCCATCAGCACCGCTGCCCGCGAGCAGATGCAAAAGCTCGTAGCCGGCCAGGTCTATCTAGAAATCTTCGTGCGAGTGCAAGACCGCTGGCGACAGTCGCGCACTCGTCTAGCCGAGTTTGGCTACAAGGTAGAGCAGTGACAAGTTAGCTCAGCTTCGAGCTTGAATGAGGTCAGAACTTGTACAACACGGCTTTAGCTAAGATAACGTGAGTTCGGGTTAAGAGATCCTGTAGTCATCAAGCCTGAAGTGAATCCCCTCCCGCCCTGCGGGCACCCCGCAGGGCGGGGTGGGTCGGCAGCTCGTGCTACAAGCCGAGACCCACCCCTGCGCCCCTCCCAAAAGGGGTTTTGCCTCGGGAGAGGCGGCTAGGGTTACTGTCTGACCAATGTTTCAGGTAATTGCTTATCCCGAACTCACGTTAAGATATCAACTGCATTCGCAGTATCGAAAGGTCATAGACTGTTCTATTAACGAAGCTGAGATAGTCCTCAATCTCCTTGTAATAATTATCAACCTCTTTGTCTTCTTTCAAGCTCAGAGATGTTACTTCCCATCTCGGAAGAAATTCTTCACCACGTCTTGAGCCTTATTTGGTCTCGAAAGATTAACAATGCCTTTTCTTGCTTTGAAATGTCCACTCGGGAAACAAAATAGCCTCTAAGACCAAAATTTATCAATTGTGTGAGTAAGTGAAATAGCCCTGCTATATACCCTCAGTAGATTCTTGCAGCAGAACTCTAAAGAGAGCGTTCAACTCAAGTTAAGATGCTCTTGATTTGAGGCAATGGCGTTTGTTGTTTCTATGCTTGAGCAATCAAATATTCAAAAAGCGTTCAATTGTACTCTCCAGGAGTGGCTTTTTTTACAACAGTAACCCTGCCAACTTTCTTGCCTGACATTCTCAATAATTCATCACCTGAAAATTCAAAGCCAAGCTTTAGTGCTATTCGCGCAACGTCATCCGCAGTGGTTGCTGCGACCACCTCGCTTTTAAGTGCAGGTTCAGACTGCATTTTCTTCAAAAATGCCTCAAGTTGATCTAAAGCCATAATCTAAATTCCTATTCTCGCTAGCTGGTTATATTTTATACGAGGAAGCTATTGCCAGTTTCAGACAATTTTTATCGTTACTATCAAGATATGGGCAACGGGTGGAACTTCTCTGAAGACTAGATATGTCGCGATGGGAAAGGGATGACTTTTGAGAAAGCGGATCGTGCAGTTGCTGATAGGCGATCGCCCCACTCAGCAAACCATCCCAAAAAACTACTCGTGCTTCAGCGGGTTTCCTGCGTATTTATCAAGATTCCCTGTGTCGGATAGTTGACGCTTTTGATTAGGGGCTGATACTTTGTTTTCTAGCGATCGCACTTCCGTCACTCGCGGGTACCGGTGCTGTCGCTAACCTGCCTCGAAAAATTTAGCCGCTACCGGCATTGGATTACGCCCCAACACCGATAGCTCGCCCCTAACACTGAACGCGCAGTGAGAGGGGTTGTGGATATTTTCACAGCCCCCCTGACTTCTGGCAAGTTAGGGGGGCTAAGTTTTTCGTGGTTTTTCTACCCCAAACCCAAAACGCAATAGAGAAACCATGAAAACGACGACTTCTTTGACCGGTCAACCGCTTGCGGCTGGCCCAGTTTCGCCCGCTACCGGTTCTGTGATGGCATTGCCTGAGGCGGTGCTAGTAGGGAGAGGGGGGCGGCGATCGCTCCGTCACATCTTGCTGGGCCACCCCGAAGATATCCGCCAGACCATTCACCTGCTGCACACCCTGCACTACGCAGAAACAGTGCTGTGGAGCCCAATTATGACGGTAGAAGAGGCTCTGACGATTACGCCCGCGCAAGGTGAAGCCATCAGCCTGCTGCGAAAGATGATGTAGAAGCGTTGAGATAATTGCGCCAGGAGCGTGCTCTTAGCGTTTGGCTGAGCACTTGGCTGGCGGAGGGCGATCGCCCCTATGAAATCGGCATTAGCATAGGGGCTTAGCACTTATTTATGAGATTTCAAGACCCCAGCCCTGGTCAGAACGGTGGAGTGCCTCGAACTACTCCTATTTGACGGTTGCCACCGTGAACTTTTCGCTAATCCGCTGCATCGCTTCTTCGACATTCTCACGGCTGTTAAAGGCCGAAATTCGGAAGTAGCCTTCGCCGGCTGCGCCAAAGCCTGAGCCGGGTGTGCCGACGATGTAGCAGGTCCCTAGCAGCTTATCGAAAAAGTCCCAGCTAGTAAGTCCATCAGGCGTTTTTACCCATACATAGGGCGCGTTTACACCGCCATATACCTGAATGCCCGCCGCCGTTAACTTTTCTCGGATAATTCGCGCATTCTCTAGATAGAAGCTCACTAATTCTTTGGCCTGCTGTTTGCCCGCTTCAGAATACACTGCCTCAGCCGCCCGCTGCACTACGTAAGAGACGCCGTTGAACTTGGTTGACTGGCGACGGTTCCACAGCTTCCAAATCTCTACATCTGAACCATCGGCAGCTTTGCCTGTGAGTGATTTGGGCACTACAGTCAGAGCGCAGCGCGTGCCGGTGAAGCCTGCGTTCTTAGAGAAAGAGCGAAACTCAATTGCACATTCCCGTGCGCCCTCGATCTCGTAGATGGAGTGAGGAATAGAAGAATCGGTGATGAACGATTCGTAGGCGGCGTCGAACAAGATGATCGAGCCGTTAGCGCGGGCATAGTCTACCCAAGCCTTTAGCTGGTCTTTGGTCATGGTCGCACCGGTCGGGTTGTTGGGCGAGCACAAGTAGATGAGATCGACTTTTTCTGTCGGAATGTCGGCAACAAAGTTGTTGTCGGCGCTGATGGGCAAATAGACAATGCCTTCGTACTTACCGCTTTCGTCGGCGTCACCTGTATGACCGGCCATCACGTTGGTATCGACATACACCGGGTAGACCGGGTCAGTTACGGCAATCTTGTTGTCTTTGCCAAAAATGTCTAGAATGTTGCCGCAGTCGCACTTGGAGCCATCAGAGATGAAAATTTCAGAGGCGTCAATGTCGCAGCCTCTGGACTGAAAGTCTTGCTGAGCAACTTTCTCACGCAGCCAGGGGTAGCCCTGCTCAGGGCCATAGCCGCGGAAGGAAGCGCGATCGCCCATCTCCTCAACTGCTTTAATCATCGCCGACCGACAGGCTTCTGGCAGCGGTTCAGTCACATCGCCAATCCCCAGCTTAATCACTGGCGCATTAGGGTTGGTATCGGTGTAGGCTTTTACCCGGCGGCCAATTTCGGGAAACAAATAGCCTGCTTTGAGTTTGAGATAGTTGTCGTTAATTGTAGTCATAGGTTCTTGATACTTGCGGGTTGTAGCACATTGGCGAGTCGTACAGATCTTATCAGGCGTCCGATGTAGATTATCCTGAAACCATTATCTAAATTGTCTATCGGCTCATTCGATATCGCCCATGACTGCTCTGCATCAACGGACCTGCTGGATTTTTGACATGGACGGCACCCTCACGGAAAGTCTCCACGACTTCCCGGCCATCAGCCGCGCTCTGGGTCTGCCGGAAGATGAACCGATATTAGAAGCGCTAGATCGCCTGACACCGAGCGCAGCAGCAAAGTGCCACGAACAGCTTGCTAAAATTGAAATCGAGATTGCTCGCCAGGCAACGCCCCAGCCGGGCGCGGTTGAGCTGCTGCGAGATTTGCGTGAGCAGGGTAAACAGGTGGGAATTTTGACGCGAAATACCAAGGCGATCGCTCACACCACCCTAGCCGCCTGTGGCCTCGCCGACTTCTTCCATCCAGACCATATACTAGGTCGCACCTGCTGCTTGCCCAAACCCAAACCCGACGGCATTCTCAAGCTCTTATCTACCTGGTCAGCCACTCCCGCCGCCGCCGTTATGGTCGGCGACCATAAGTTTGATCTGATTGCTGGCCGTAATGCCAAAGCCACTGCCATTTACCTGGATCCACAGAGTGAGTTTCTCTGGCACGCCTACGCCGACTACACCGTCAAGAGCTTAGAAAACCTGCGTCAGCTAAATTTGCCCTAGTAAACTTACACAACGTCAGTTCGAGATAGGTGATTGCCTGTGATGCCCGACTGTCGGCGCTTTTTAACACATAGCCTCAAGTAGATCCCCTCTAGAGGGGCGCAGGGGTGGGTTTCGGTGTGTAGCGCACGTTGCCGACCCATCCCGACCCTGCGGGCCACCCTTCCAGAAGGGACTTACTTCGGGCAATAAGCATGAGTTGCTTATCCCGAACTTGGGTTACACAGGCGATCCTGTGGCACTCCACAAAGCGGCACAGACCTATCACTTCAAATTGGGGTAGGACGCGATTCTATTCACAGCACAAGCGTTTAACTGTTGCCCTACCCCATGCCAGGCCGTGTCATGGGGTATTTTTTTGCCCATTTTTCTACAAAACGGCAGGAGAAGTGTGCTTAGCCACCCACTCAGCCAAGATCGGGTTGACCACCTCAGGCGCTTCGTCTTGAGGGCAGTGGCCGACCCCCACTAGCTCAACGAAGTCTTCTACCGCCGGATAGTCGCCATAGGCGCGGGCTAGCTCAACCGGCTCCCAGGGGTCTGCTTGCCCCCACAGTATCAGCGTTGGGCAGGTCAGCTGCGGCAGCAGATCTTCCGGGATCGGCCCCTGCGAATAGCTGATAAATGCTAGAAAAACCTCTACCGCGCCAGGATCAGCAGCGGGCTCTAGCAGCAGCGAGACCAGCTCATCAGTAACGGCTGTTTTGTCGCCGTAAGCCTGCTGCAAAATCCGCTTGACCGACTTGGGCTGGGCCAGCCGCGCAAAGAAAAAGCGAATCAAAGGCCGATAGCTCAGCACTTTTTGAATCAGGGGCGTGGATGCGTTGCGATACCAGGGCAGCGTCTGACGCTTGCGGTCGTGGAGCAGCCGTAGAGAGCAGTCGAGCAGAGCTAGTCCGCGCACCCATTCGGGCCGGGTGACAGCCGCCTGCATCGCGACTATGCAGCCAATCGAGTTGGCGATCAGGAAGGCTGGTTGCCCTACTACCTGCTCGCAAAAGTCCAATATTTGCTGTCCCCAAGTCTCAAAGGTGTAGTCCAGCGGCTGGCCGGGGGTAGGCTTTGCAGACTTACCGTAGCCGAGTAGATCAATGGCATAGACGCGGCAAGTTTTGGCCAGGGCAGAAATATTTTTGCGCCAGTGAATGCTCGACGCTCCAAATCCGTGGATCAAAACGACGGCGGGTGCGTTGATCTGCTGCGAGTCTGCCTGCTGTGGTTCGGCCTGCTGATAGCCGATGGTAAATCCCTGCCACTGCCAGGACTGAACGCTAACGGGCTGATCTGAAGAAGAGAGCATAGTGTCAATAATCGCTAACGCAGGGGCTCTACGACAGCAGCAGGCCCCAGAATAGAGATTGATTGCTCTGTAAAGCAGCGCTGAGCAGCGGCCTGGATGTCTTCGATGGTGACGGCGGCGATCGCCGCCGGGAAAGCCTCATCGAACTCAATACCTAGCCCTAACATTTCATACCAGCCCAGCGTTTGGGCAATCTGACCGTTGGTTTGCTTGCCTAGCGCATACTGCCCCAAAATCTTGTTTTTAGAGACTTGTAGTTCCTCAGCAGTCAGCGGAGTCGTTTTAATCCGCTCAATTTCCTGCTGTAGACCGGCAAGCGCCACCTGAACATTCTCTGGCGCAGTGCCAATATAGGCGACAAACTGCGATGCGCCCAAGCGCGTAGGATAGAAAGCCGATACGTCGTAGGCCAATCCCTGCTTTTCTCGCAGCTCCACAAACAGCCGACTAGATAGGCCATTGCCCAAATAGGTGCTGATCAGCTTCAAAGCCGCGTAGTCGGGATGGGTAACCTCACCAGCTAGATAGCCCAAAACCACAAAGGCTTGATTGGTCTCCTGCACAGTGACAATTTTTTGAGCGGCTGCTGTCGTTTGAGGAAAGCTCGTAATCGGTAGCGCTGTCGCCGGAGCCTGCCAGTCGCCGAAAAACTGCTCAACTAGCTTGACCGTCAGATTGGGAGAGATCCGCCCGACGACGGTAATAACAGTATTGTCTGGGCGAAAATATTGACTGTGAGCTGCCTGCACATCTGCTTGCGTCAGCGTAGGTATGCAGTGCTCAATTTGCGCGTTCGGCAGACCGTAAGGATGCCCGGCATAGAGCGCTTCTCGCAGGTGGTTGTAAGCCACGCTGAAAGGCTGCTCTTTAATCGATTTGAGCCCTTGCAAAATCAGCCGTCGCTCTAGCTCAACTTCTGCTGCCGGAAAGCTCGGCGTTCTGAGTACTTCAGCGGCTAGAGCCAGCACCGTCTCAAAATCAGCCGACACCGTTTTTAAGCTGACAACACTGTAGTCGGAGGTCACATCTGCGCCAAAGCTCGCCCCGATAGACTCTACAGCTTCAGCAATCTCTAAAGATGTTTTTGGGGCCTTGCCCGCCGTACCTTTGGTCAAAACGGCGGTGAGCAAGCTAAAGAGACCGGCTGTCTCGGGCGTCTCCTGACCTTGCCCGGCCCGGACAAAAATTCGTGAGGCGACGATATCAGCCACCGGATTTTCGATGGCAATGACGGTCAGTCCGTTAGGGAGCGTGGTGCGAACAGTGGCGGACTTGAGCGCGAGAGTTGAAGAAGTCACAGTGTCAATGAGGAAAAAATAGGGCGGAACTCAACCTAAAGAGCTAGCAGGCCACAGTCAGTCATGAGTTGCGTCAGGGGCAGTATAAAAAATACTTTTGTTTACAATAAGGTATTTATACTCAATCATTCTACCTGTGAATGCAGCTTTGCTATGCGGTTGTCCGTATTGGTACATTCGAGATCTGCATAGCAACAGATCTATATAGCCCGATCTATACAGTCCGACGCTATTGGGGTTGCAGCACAACGGCGGTGTAGCGTTCGGGGCTGAGATATTGGCGGGCTATCTGCTGAAGCTGATCAGGCGTCGTAGCCTGCACGTGCTGGGGATAGGCAGTGGCTAATTCGGGCTGAGCAATGGTGGCATAGTACCCATACAGCCCGGCAATTTGACTGGGCGTCTCTGTAGAAAAGGCATAGTCGTTGAGCAAAAGGCGCTGAGCGCGGGCCAGTTCTAATGGCTCGATTGGCTGCTCTGTTAATTCGGTGAGGCGATCGCTCACAATCTCTTCTACTGCTGCAATCTGGTCGCTTTCTAGCCACATCGACAGACTCAGCACGCTGCATTCCTGCTGTAAGGCAAAGCTACTGTCAACCGCCTGCACCAGCTGTCGCTCTTCGCGTAGCTCTTGCACCAGCCGCGCCGTCCGTCCGCCCCCAAGCAGCACCGACAGTACATCCAGCCCGCTAGCCGTTGCCTGCTGATCAACACCTGGGCCAAGCCAGGCCATCATCAAGCGGCTTTGCTCCAGATAGGGGAGATGCAGGGTCTGGTGCTGATGGGTCTGCGGTGCGAGAGAAGCTGTAAGTGAGGGCGGACAGGACAGCGGCTCTGGGAAGTGGTGAAAGGACTGCTGCACCAAATCTAGAGCCTGCTTTTGAGAAATGCCGCCAGCGATCGCCACCGTCATATTTTCAGGCTGATAGTAAGCCTGGTGAAAGCGGCGCATATCTTCTGGAGAGCGGGCCTTGAGCACATCTGGGGTGCCCAGCACAGGCCGCCCGTAAGCGTGCTGACCGTACAGCAGCTCACACATGGCCTGGTAGCCCACCCAGTCAGGATCGTCATAAGCCTGACGAATTTCTTCTAAAACGACCTGACGCTCGCGGCTAAACTCATCGGCAGGAATCGCCGCGCCCAGCAGCAAATCAGCCAGATAAGGCAGCGTCTGCGGCAGGGCACCCGCAGCCACTGAGATATAAAAATGAGCATAGTCATGGCTAGTAGCCGCATTGGTCATACCGCCTTGACTTTCAATCGCCCAGTCAAACTCACCGGGTCGCAGCCGCTGGGTGCCCTTGAACACCATATGCTCCAAAAAATGGGCCATTCCCGACCACTCAGCCGGCTCTACTCTAGCCCCAGCGCGTACCCATACATCCACCACCGCTGCTGGCGTGGCCATCTCCTGATGAATAACGGTCAGCCCATTGGGTAACCGGATAACGCTCGCACTCGTACCGGCAGCAGAGGATTCAGAATGAGTCAAAAACGAAACCTGAATAGAGATTGCTTAAATTATCAAGATGCTCTTTAGCCATCCGGCTATCTGTGCACCTCGATACATTATTTTAAAGCCGCAGTCAGCCCAAACAAAAAATCCTCGCCCAAAGGACAAGGATCTTAAAGTAGTTCAACCGCAGCGCCGTCTTACCTCAGTTTTTGACCTGGGGTAACCAGGTGGGAATCTCGGCCATAGGCTTATAGTTTCCGGGTACAAGCCCGGTATACTGCCGCCTCAGCATCTCGACACCCTTGAAATGAAAAACATAGATCAGAAAACGTTGTTGGCAGTCACCAACGCCGTAGCCGAACTGCAATCATCATAGCGAACCGTCCCCCCCATCCGCCAAGAGGAAACCCATACAGAAGGATGACGGATATTTGCCCTATCAATCAAATATTCAAAACTCAATTGAGCTTTCATACCAGAGAGACTCTACAGTCTTAATCAGAGTAGCTATGACAGCGCTGTCATTAGGACTGTCTGTGAGCAGAGTCACATGGCCTAGTTTGCGTCCGGGGCGCGACGCCTTGCCATACCAGTACAGGTGCGCGTGAGGCAGGTTGGAGAGGGCCGCCCGCTTTTCTAAATAATTGTCGGTGGCCTTGGTGCCCAGCAGATTGACCATTACCGCGCCCGGATAGGTCAGCTCAGTCGGTCCTAAGGGCAGTCCGCACACGGCTCGCAGCTGCTGCTCAAACTGTGAGGTAGCGCAGGCATCCAGAGTGTAGTGGCCAGAATTATGGGTACGCGGCGCAATTTCGTTGATCAGCACCTGGCCTGATTTTGTCAGAAACAGCTCAATGCCAAATATGCCGACTGCGCCCAAGCTGTTGATAAAGTGGGTGGCGATCGCCCTCACTTCACCAACCACACTGTCTTCTACCCGCGCTGGCGCAATCACTCGCCTGCAAACCTGGTCTACCTGCTGCGTTTCTACAACCGGATAGACCGCCACTTCTCCCGACTGAGCGCGCGCCACCATCACCGCCAGCTCTTTTTCAAAATCGACAAACGCTTCTAGCAGCACCGGCTGATAGCCCAATTCCTGCCAGGTCGCCTGGATATCTGCCAGCGTTTTAAGAATAAACGTACCCTGACCGTCGTAACCGTGACGACGAGTTTTGAGGGCTAAAGGCAGACCGATTTCCTCTACTTTTTCGCGGAGGGTAGGCAAGTCGGTTTTGCTGTGCAGCGTGACGAAGGGGGGAGAGGGGAGGTTGAGGCGATCGCAATACTGCCTTTGCTCATATTTATCCAACAGCGGCTCCAGACAATCTAGCTGCGGATAAAATGCTGTCCCTTTGCTCTCTAGCTGACGCAATGCCGCCAGATCAATAAATTCATTTTCAAAGGTGATGAGGTCGCACTGCTGCGCGAGTTCGGCTGTGACGGCAGCGTCATCGACCAGGCCAGGGAAGGTTTTGTGAGCGATCACACAGGCCGGATCATCCGCGTTTGGCGTTTGCACGAGTAGATCGACCTTTAGCGCTTCAGCGCCAGCCGCCATCATCCAGGCCAGCTGCCCGCCGCCGATCACCCCGACTCGCCGCACCCGCAAATCATCTTTGGTCATGCCCAGTCCTCTCTTGTCTGTAGAAACGCTTTTCGGAGATATAGCAGTAAGGATGTATTCTTACTTTGCGAGTCGAGTTGCCTGTTGTCAGATAGCGGTTTCAGCCGATAGAAGTGTCCTAAGCAACTCGACAGGAGCTATAGTTGGTCCGCAACAGATTTGCCTGCATAGCAGAAAAGCTATGATAGTAGATGTAAGCAGCTCGGTTGGGTATTCTCATGCGGTTTCTCACTGTCTGGGGAGCGGCGATCGCTTCTCTCTTCTTCTCCAGCTCCGTAGCCCTAGCACAGACGGCAGCTGAGCTTTCACCCGAGGCGACCTGCTACATCGAATGGGAAGATGGCACCCGAGTGAGTTTAGAAGATCTCTGTAGCGAGAGTGGCTCTACGGCTAACGGGCCTTCGGCTGATGCGGGCAGAGAGAATTCTCCAGACGGGCAAACTACCGTTGGCTCTAGCAATCCAAGCGTGAGAACCTCAGCTGTAACCGTCGAGATCGTCTCCAATTTGGGCTCTGCTGTCTATGTAAACGGAGTTCCTGTATCGGGGCGTGAGCGATCGCTGCCTCAGCCCTCCGCATCCTTCAACGGCGATGCCGATCACAGATATAATTCGCCTCGCTACTTCAACCGCTCCAATCGGCGATACATTCGGCATCAGAGGTTTCATCCTTACCAGTAACGCGGTACAGCTTGGCCAAAGCTATAGCAGCGAGCCTAAAAACAATAGTCCCCAGAAGTTGTATCTTCTGGGGACTATTGTTACTTGCTGAGGTTGCCGTCAAGCGCTACGAACTTAAACAGCAGCAGCCGTCTTCACTTTGGCGTCGAGTTTGCCAGCAGCATACATATCTGCAAACACTTCTACGCCGACCTGCTTTATCTTAGAGGCATTGCCTGCCGTACCAAATGCTTCGTAGCGATCAGTGCAAACCTGCTTCATGTAGGTGATGGAAGGCTTGAGGAAGTGGCGCGGGTCAAAGTTCTTAGGATCGGCAGTCGCTGCTTCGCGGATAGCAGCAGTAATGGCCAAGCGGTTATCGGTGTCGATATTCACTTTGCGCACGCCGCTCTTAATGCCCTTTTGAATCTCTTCAACTGGGACGCCGTAAGTCTCAGGAATGGCACCGCCGTGCGCATTGATGATGTCTAGCCATTTCTGAGGAACAGAAGAAGAGCCATGCATTACCAGGTGAGTATTGGGCAAGCGCTTATGAATTTCTTCAATGCGGCTAATCGCCAAAATTTCGCCGGTAGGCTTGCGGGTAAACTTGTACGCGCCGTGGCTGGTGCCGATCGCCACTGCCAGTGCATCTACCTGAGTCGCTTCAACAAACTGCACCGCTTCATCAGGGTCTGTCAGCAGCTGATCTTTGTCGAGCTTGCCTTCAAAACCGTGGCCGTCTTCTGCTTCGCCCTGGCCGGTTTCGAGTGAGCCCAAGCAGCCCAGTTCGCCTTCTACACTGGCCCCGATGGCATGAGCAACTTCTACAACCTGGCGGGTAACATCAACGTTGTATTCAAAGCTAGCGGGCGTTTTGGCGTCGGACTCTAGAGAGCCGTCCATCATCACGCTGGTAAAGCCATTGCGAATCGCTGAGTAGCAAGTAGCGGGGCTGTTGCCGTGATCCTGGTGCATCACCACAGGGATGTGAGGATAGGTTTCAACCGCTGCCATCACCAGGTGACGTAGGAAGTTTTCACCCGCATATTTCCGCGCACCGCGTGAAGCTTGCAAAATCACCGGGCTATCGGTTTCATCCGCAGCCTGCATAATTGCTAGAATCTGCTCCAGATTGTTCACGTTGAACGCAGGGATCCCGTAACCAACTTCAGCTGCATGATCGAGCATCAGCCGCATAGGTACAAGCGCCATTCCATATCCTCCTAATTATTTCTGCCAGATGGCAAACCTAAAATGCCGCCCTGTTATCTGAGCGGTAGGTTCCTATGCATCAATAGTAGGCCAAAACATTGACCTATGAATAAAACTTGAAAAAATGGGTCGCCTGGGATTCGAACCCAGGACCAGTCGGTTAAAAGCCGAATGCTCTACCACTGAGCTAGCGACCCGCTAATGCGGGGGTCTGCGCGGATAACGAGTTCACCGCACGGTTACTAAATTTAGCATACCGGCTGAGCTTAAACTGCAATATTTTTTGAGTGTTGCAAAAGTTTCATGCTTCCATAGCACTCAGGTACTGCGCGTCAATTAAAAAAGCGCCGCGCCGAAAGCGGACACCCAGGTAGCCACCGGGTTTGCGCGAGAGGATAACGCCCTCTTCCCCTAGCTCCACGAGATCTGGGGGACGTAGCATCGGCATAGTTTCAGCCGATTTGAGGTAGGGGGGGAGGGCGCGGATTTGGACGCGATCGCCTACTTGGAACGGAGAGTCAGTCATGGGAAGAGAGAGGATTAGGGGACTTGCCAGATGCGCTGGTGATATTTCTCGGGTTCGGCGTAAGGATCTAGAGCAGCGGCGTGGCCGTGGGCATGGCCGTGATTGTGATCGTGGCCGTGATTGTGATCGTGCCCTTCGCCAGCTGTCGCTACGATCCGAAATTTACACATTTCGCAGTTCATGGCGACCTGGCCGAGCTGGGTTTCGATTTCGCGATCGCGCAGAACTTTAAGCAGCTGCGGGTGAATGCCTATCTCTGGCAAGGTGACAACTTCAATTTCGGGATGAAGGGACTGCTGGGCGGCGGCGATCGCCTCAATTTTTTCCATCAGCACGCCGGTAAACATGAAGTAAGGCAGCGCGATGATGCGTTTGGGCTGGTAGAGGCGCGATCGCCGAAAGCCTTCTTCCAGTCGCGGATGGGTAATGCCGATAAAGCAGGTCTCCACCGTCTGATAGCCGCTGCCCTCCCAAATCATGCGAGCGAGTTTGCACAAGTCGCCATTGGCATCGGGGTCGCTAGAGCCGCGCCCAATGAATAGCAGCGTCGTATCCTGCCGCGCAATCTGATGAGGATTGTGAGCGGGCTGATCGAGCAGCGCTAAGCGGGCCCGCCACAGCTCGAAAATGGCCGGTGTAATGCCAAAGTGGCGGCCATAGTGAAAGGTCACCTGAGGATGGCGAGCCCTGGCCCGGTCTAGCTCATTGGTCACATCAAACTTGTTGTGACGGGCGGCAAAGAGCAAAATTGGCAAGACGGAAATATCTGTGTAGCCCTGCTCTACGCACTGATCTACGCCGTCTTGAATGCTGGGGGTTGTGAGTTCTAAAAAGCAGGGAATGACGGGGCGTGAGGGGTCTAGCTGCCTGTAGAGACTGGCGAAATCGATTAGATCCTGACGGCCTTTAGAATTGCGAGTGCCGTGGCCGACCATGAGCAGAGGTCTGGCGAGGGGGAGCGGGGGGAGGGTTAGTTCGCTCTGTGGGGGAAGGGGAGAAGGGGAATTGGGGTTGGTAGCTAGGGTGTCAAAAGTTTGGATCAAAGTCATAGAGATTACTCCTGGCCCGTGCGACGCGGGATGAGAAGTGAAAAGATAGCAAAGCAGGCATTCTGACTTTCACAGCTGCGGCACAGCGCCGGATTTGCACCGGACTTTCCCTGGGGTTGCTTTCGTTCACAAAGTGGACCTAGCTATCTTATCGGGTCTGCGGCTATCTGTCGGCGCATCTAAAGATAATCTGGTGATTTGGGTGATGGCTGGTTAGATGGCTTTAAGAGAGCAGGTGCGGCAGGCGTTTGATCAGAGCAATACCCGGCTGGGAACGGGGGTGAATGGGGCGATCGCAGTTCTCATCCTGCTCTCTGTTGCGCTGTTTGCTGCGCAGACCTACCCACTGCCTGAGCGGATTTGCTTCTGGCTGCACCTGGCCGATCAGGTGATTTTGGCTTTATTTGCCGCTGAATATTTTGCCCGGCTGTGGTCTGCCGAGAGCCCGCTGAAATTTGCCTTCAGCCTTTACGGACTGATTGACCTGGTGGCTATTGTGCCGTTTTTTCTGGGCTTTTTAGATGTGCGGTTCCTGCGGCTGATTCGCTGGCTGCGAATTCTGCGGCTGGCCCGTTTCTTTGAGAAAAAGACCTGGTTTGGTCGCTTAAGCGGCTACGAAGGGCTGATTTTTGGCCGCATTTTGTTCACACTGTTTTCGATTATTTTTATTTACTCTGGAGCCATCTATCAGGTAGAGCACGAGACCAACGGCGAAAACTTTCGCACCTTTTTAGATGCGATGTACTTCGCAGTGGTGACGATGACGACCGTGGGCTATGGCGATATCACCCCCGTCTCAGAGGCGGGGCGCGGCCTGACGATTATGATGATCCTGACCGGCATTGCGCTAATTCCTACGCAGGTAGGCAATCTCATTCAGCAGTTTACAAAAGTGCAAAATTCAGTGCGGGTGACTTGCGATCGCTGTGGTTTGCTTGGCCACGAAACCGATGCTAAGTTTTGCCGCCGCTGCGGTGCGGCCCTGCCTGGTCCGGTAGAGGCTGCTGCTGAGGTGTAGATAGTGTGTAGACAGAATCTAGGGAGGCATTCAGAGAGGCAGTTACGGATTGCGGCCCCTGGTCGCTGTCCCATAAGTTACAATTGGTTAAGCTTTACTTTCAGGGGCGTAAGCATTCGTCTCCAAACCTTCATGAGCCTTCCTATCCGCAACGTCGCTATCATCGCCCACGTAGACCACGGCAAGACCACCCTTGTTGACGCGCTGCTGGAACAGTCAGGTATCTTTCGTGACAACGAAGCCGTTCCCACTTGCGTGATGGACTCTAATGACTTAGAGCGGGAGCGAGGCATCACCATTCTCTCCAAAAATACGGCGGTGCACTACAAAAACACGCTGGTCAATATTGTCGATACGCCTGGCCACGCCGACTTTGGCGGCGAAGTAGAGCGCGTGCTGGGTATGGTCGATGGCTGTCTGCTGATTGTCGATGCCAACGAAGGCCCGATGCCACAGACCCGGTTTGTGCTGAAAAAAGCCTTAGAAAAAGGGCTGCGTCCGATTGTAGTCGTCAACAAGATTGACCGACCTCGGGCTGATCCCCACGTTGCCGTTGATAAAGTGCTCGACCTCTTCATTGAGCTGGGCGCAGATGACGATCAGTGCGATTTTCCCTATCTCTTTGCCTCGGGGCTAGCGGGCTTTGCCAAAGAGAAAATGGAAGACGAAGACAAAGACATGCAGCCGCTGTTTGAAGCGGTTCTGCACCATGTTTCTCCGCCTATTGGCGATCCTGACAAGCCGTTGCAGCTTCAGGTCACCACGCTCGACTACTCAGATTATTTAGGACGCATCGTCATTGGTAAGGTGCACAATGGCACTATTCGTCAGGGTGAGCAAACCGCGCTGATTAAAGAAGACGGCTCTATTGTAAAAGGCCGGATTACCAAGCTGATGGGCTTTGAAGGGCTGGCACGGATAGACATTCCTGAAGCAAGCGCCGGTAACCTAGTGGCCGTAGCCGGGTTTGCCGATGCCAATATTGGCGAAACGATTACGTCTGCAACCGATCCGCAGGCGCTGCCGCTGATCAAGGTCGATGAACCGACTTTGCAGATGACGTTTGCGGTGAATGATTCGCCGTTTGCCGGGCAGGAGGGCAATTTTGTCACCTCGCGGCAGCTGCGCGATCGCCTCATGCGCGAACTTGAAACCAACGTTGCCCTGCGAGTGGAAGAAACCGATTCGCCGGATCGCTTTGCCGTCTCGGGTCGGGGCGAACTGCACCTGGGCATTTTGATCGAAACCATGCGCCGTGAAGGATACGAGTTTCAGGTTTCTCAGCCACAGGTGATTTACCGCGAAGTCAATAGCAAGCCCTGCGAGCCCTTTGAACAGCTCGTGCTGGATGTGCCTGAAGATGCGGTCGGTGGCTGTATGGAACGCCTCGGTCAGCGCAAAGGCGAAATGCAAGACATGATGGTTTCTGGCGATGGCCGGGCGCAGCTAGAATTTGTGGTGCCCGCTCGCGGTCTGATCGGGTTTCGCGGTGAATTTATGCGAGCGACTCGGGGCGCGGGCATTATGAACCACAGCTTTCTAGAGTATCGCCCGATGTCTGGCGATATTGAAACTCGTCGAAACGGCGTACTGATTTCTTTTGAAGAAGGCGTGGCCACCTTCTACGCGCTGAAGAACGCTGAAGATCGCGGCACATTCTTCATTGAGCCAGGCACCAAGGTGTATAAGGGCATGGTCGTCGGTGAAAACAATCGTCCGCAAGATCTAGAGCTGAATATCTGCAAGGCTAAGCAGCTCACCAACCACCGCGCAGCCTCTGGCGACGAACTGGTGCAGCTCCAGTCGCCGATGGAAATGGGCCTAGAGCGGGCGCTAGAGTACATCGGCCCCGATGAAATGGTAGAAGTAACGCCCGAATCAATTCGGCTACGCAAAGTGAACAAAAAAAAGCTCGCTAAGCGCTAAGACTCTGTCAACTATTAGAAATGGGGTGGCTGAGCATAGCCGAAGTCACGTTGCTTCCGGCTGCCAGATTGGAATGTCGATAACGAACTCTGTCCCCTGGCCGACTTCCGAGGTAAATGTCAGCTCGCCGCCGTGCTTTTCGGCAATGATTTGGTAGCTAATCGACATGCCCATGCCGGTGCCTTTGCCAACAGGCTTGGTCGTAAAAAACGGATCGAGAATTCTAGGTTGAATCTCAACGGGAATGCCGGGGCCATTGTCAGCGATACGGATGAGGGCTCTGTCGCCTTTGAGGTCAGTTGTAATCCTAATTTGCGGCTGCTCATCTTCAGATAGGGCATCAACCGCGTTGACCAAAATATTCATTAGCACCTGATTGAGCTGGCTAGGATGGCAGGCTATGGGAGGGAGCTGGCCGTATTGCTTGACGACGGTGATGCTTTTGTTGCGGTTATTTGCTCTGAGGCGGTGGCCCAAAATGACCAGGGTGCTGTCAATGCCCTCGTGCAGGTTCACTGTTTTGACCGCAGATTCATCAAGGCGAGAAAAGTTGCGTAGCGAGAGCACAATTTCTCGAATGCGCTCGGTGCCGATGCTCATAGAGTTGAGCAGTTTGGGCAGATCTTCTCGAACAAAATCTAGATCAATTTCCGCTAGCTCTGCGGTGATATTTTTACTTGGCGTCGGATAAGCCTGACGGTACAGCTCAATTAGACCCAGAAGATCTTGGGTGTAGTCCTGAGCGGGCTGTAAGTTGCCGTGAATAAAGCCTACCGGGTTGTTAATTTCGTGGGCAACACCGGCTACCATCTGTCCCAGACTGGACATTTTTTCGGCCTGGATGATTTGGGCTTGAGTCCGCTGAAGCTGGGCTAGTGCTTCTGAAAGTGCTTTGGCTTGGTGGCAGCTTTGGGTGTAGAGGGTGGCTTGGTTGATGGCGATCGCCAGCTGATCCCCCACCGCCTGTAGAAGCTCCATTTCACCGTCACTCCAAACATGCGCCCGGTCAGTGTAGTGGCAGATAATCACGCCCGTTTCTTCGGTGTCGGTGCGGATCGGCACCAAAATTTCTGAGCGAATGCCCAGCCGATGTAGGGTCGCCTTGTAGTCTGCGTTATCACAGATATTTGCATCGTCTACCCGGCTGATCACCTGATTTTTCATCTGGTTGATATCAATTCCTAAGTAGTCATCGGGGTGGTTTCCCATGTCGTCGCGCCCTGCATTGTCAATGGCCTGTACCATTTGCCAGCTAGGAACCGTGGCCGTAGTGTCCAGCCAGACAAAGCCGCAGTAGTCTAGCTTGAGGCACTGATGTACGGCAGCTAGTGTGGTGGCAATAACGGTATCTAAGTCGAGAGAGTTGCGAATCTTGGTCGTAATTTGGTTGAGGACGGCCTGACGTTCGGCGGTTTCTCGCAGGGCAGCTTCGGCGGCTTTGCGATCGCTAATATCCCGCATAATCGAAGAAAAATATTCCACAGTGCCGTCTGCTGCTTTGTGGCAAATAATTGCCTGCGAGACCGGAATCTCTCGACCATGGCGATCGCGAATGAACGTTTCGCCGCGCCAACTGCCCCGCTCCGCCGCGATTGGGAATGCCTCGTTGAGTATGAAGGCAGTGGTCTCAGGCGGAGTGATATCGCCAAGATGAGCCTGGCTGACTCTGTCGGCTGAAATATTGAAAATGAGCTGGCCAGCCCGGTTGAGATAGTGTCCATAGCCTGCGGTATTGGCCATGCCAACGATATCAGGCGTTGCTTCTAAAATTGCTAGCAGCCTAGCCTGCTTATCTTCCAACAATTTGCGCTCAGTGATGTCTTCAATAACGCATACAATACCGTTGACTTCACCGTCGGCGTCGTGCAGCGGAATCTTACTGGTTCTGAGCCACGCCTGTCGTCCGTCTTCTCGGCGCTGTGACTGGATGATGTAAAGCTCCGGTCGGTCGGCCTGCATAATTCGCTGGTCGCACTCGTAGTATTCGTCTGCTTCTTCTTTGCAGACTACGTCGTAGTCATCTTTACCGAGGACATCCGCCCAATTTTCCTGCCCAGCAAACTCTAAAAACGCGCGGTTACCCCCTGAGTAACGACTCTCACGGTCTTTCCAAACGATCACTGACGGGATGGCGTCGATCACCTGCTGTAGCAGCTGGCGCGACTTTTCTGAAGCAGTTTCGGCCTGTTTTTTAGCGGTAATATTGGTCACTGCAACCAGCAGCTGATAGGTTTCACCTGCCGGGTTTTTCATTGGGTAAACGTTGAGATTCCACCAGGTATCGCCATCGAGGGTGCTGAGCTTTTCTTCAAAGGCTACCGTTTGGCCAGAGCGTACGCAGTTGGCATATTGCTGCCTGTAGGCAGCGGCTGATTCAGGCGAAAACACCTCGCCAAGCCGTTTCCCTCGAAACTGCTCAGGTGGAAACCGACTGACAGAGAAGATGGCACTATTAAAGGCTAAAAACCGAAAGTCCTCACCGCCTGACAAAACTTCCATGACATACATGCCATAGTCTGGGCAGTACCACAGGGCATTGTAAAACGCTGTCAGATCTAACCCTGCCTCGGGCTCTTCCAGTGAGGCATTGGTTGAAGAATCATCTGTCATCAGTGGTCTCACCTTTTTACTTGAAATCTCTTGTTAGACTTCGGTGGTGTCAGCTCACCAGGCAGCCTATCAGGGCAGTCGTCTTAATGTGCCCGAATGGATCTTTTTGAACAGCAGCAGCAGCGGCTAATTGAAGCGGAAGCGCCGTTGGCAGCGCGGATGAGGCCGCGATCGCTCGATGAATTCATCGGTCAAGACGCCATTATCGGCCCTGGTCGGCTGCTGCGCCGCGCTATTCAAGCCGATCAGCTCTCTTCGCTGATTCTCTACGGCCCGCCCGGTACCGGAAAAACGACGCTCGCTCGGGTGATTGCCAACACCACACAGGCTCAATTTATCGCGATTAATGCTGTGCTGGGAGGCATTAAGGACATTCGTGAGGCGATCGCACTCGCCCAGACCCGCCGGGGTCAGCACGGCCAGCGCACCCTCTTATTTATCGACGAAGTTCATCGCTTCAACAAAGCCCAGCAAGACGCGCTGCTGCCCTGGGTCGAAAATGGCACCGTGATTTTGATCGGCGCAACCACCGAAAATCCGTTTTTTGAAGTGAACAAGGCGCTGGTCAGCCGCTCCCGCCTCTTTCAGCTCAAGCCCCTCCTGGCTCAAGATCTCCAGGTAATTCTCCAGCAGGTGCTGACCGATTCAACGCGCGGCTATGGCGATAGAAATGTGCAAATCGATCCCGACGCCCGTGCGCATCTGGTCAACGTTGCCAATGGCGATGCCCGCACGCTGCTCAACGCCCTGGAGCTAGCAGTAGAGACGACGCCGAGCGATCAGGGACGTATTCACATTACTCTACCGGTGGCCGAAGACTCGATTCAACAGCGGGCCGTACTCTACGACAAAGAAGGCGATGCCCACTTCGACACCATCAGCGCCTTTATCAAAAGCGTGCGCGGTTCAGACCCCGATGCGGCACTGTACTGGCTAGCTCGCATGGTGTATGCCGGAGAAAATCCGCGCTATATCTTTCGGCGACTGGTGATTTTGGCGGGCGAAGATGTGGGTATGGCCGACCCGAATGCGGTGGTCGTCGTTACGGGCTGCGCGGCGGCTTTTGACCGGGTGGGAATGCCGGAAGGTCGGTATCCATTAGCTCAGGCAACTTTGTACTTGGCAACCGCACCAAAATCTAACAGTGCGATGGCCTTTTTTGATGCGCTAGCGGCGGTAGAACAGGAGCGCGAGGGAGAAGTGCCCAGCGCCATGCGCGATGCGACTCGGGATAAGAAAGGGTTCGGCCACGGGGCGGGCTACCTGTATCCTCATGCTTATCGCGATCATTGGGTAGCTCAGCAGTATCTGCCGGGCAGCTTGCAGGGTCAGGTGTTTTACCAGCCATCTGACCAGGGCTACGAGGCGGGCATTCAGTCGCAGGTAGCTCGTCGCCGGGAAGCTCAGCTTGCAGCTTTAGTAGAGCCTGACCTGGAAAGCCTGACTTATGGCCCGACTAACCGGCAACAAGATCGGTGGTTGCAGCGGGCATCTGGAGTATTAGGAGAGCAGTTAGGAGAAGTGCGCGATCGCCTCTTCACCATGCTCACCCCCCAGCGCCATCACAGACTGCTCGATCTCAATGCCAACACCGGGCTGCTCGCCTGGGAAGCTATCCGCCGCGTTCCTGAAGGCGGAGTGACTGCCTGCACCTACAGCGAAAAAGACTACAGCGCCTTGATAGAACAATCGGATTTGCTGCATGAACTCTCCCGGCCTAACGTCGTAAAGGTAGAAAAGACAAACTGGTTAGCGCTACAGCAGATGGCAGATATACCTGTTGTTTTCGATGGCATTGTTGGCCGTAATGCATTGATGGCAGTAGACAACAAGCTTGCAGCAATTCAACAAATCGGTCAGCTTTTGGGTGAAGGTGGAAAAGTTGCGATCGCCGAATCTATCCCCGCACGCGGCCAGCGACTGTCCCATTTACTCAACTCAGCACAGATAGCGCCTGATCTTTACCAACAGCTCAGCGAGGCCGAAGCGCACTTATACAACAATCCTGAAGATACGATGGTGAATTGGGATGTGCCCGATTTGCAGCGCGATTTTGAGACAGCAGGATTTGTCTGTGATATTGAAGTTGCGGTTTTTCAGACACAGGTGATGATCACCTCAGATTTGCTAGCGCGGTGGCTGAAGGGAAAATATGGCGATCGCCTGGCGGCGGCTGGGTTGTCTGCTGTGGATGTTGAGGAGGTGCGATCGCAGTTTCACCAACAGCTCGGAAATCAAGCGGTTACCTGGAGCCGCAGCATTGCTTTTATCAGCGCCGTGCTGAGGCGACCAGCCTGATCTACAAAATGTTCTGAATTGATGGCTTTTCGTCATGTTCAAAAACATTTAGTTACATTACTTAAGCAGCTTGCGCCGTAACTCTGAAGGAAAAGTGTAGATTTTCAGTTTTTCGGCTTTTGTCTTTATAAGTATTGAGAAGAAGCAAAACCGACTAACGATTCTGCGGTAAGCTCTCACGCAACTTTACCCCCCAATAACTGCTTATGGCTGCTTTAAAAGTTGGTATCAACGGATTTGGTCGTATTGGTCGTCTGGTCTTTCGCGCAGCGATTAACAATAGCAATATCGAGTTCGTCGGCATTAACGACTTGGTACCGCCCGAAACACTCGCTTACCTGCTCAAGTACGACTCTACCCACGGCACCTTCTCTGGCAGCGTAGAAGCAAGCGACAGCGGCATCACCGTCGATGGTCAATTTATTCCCTGCACCTCTATTCGCAACCCGGCGGAGCTGCCCTGGGGCGAGCTAGGCGCTGACTACGTTGTCGAATCTACCGGGCGCTTTACAACCTATGACGCCGCTCAGTTTCATTTAGAGGCAGGCGCTAAACGGGTGGTGCTTTCTGCGCCTACCAAAAGCCCTGAGACAGTCAGCACTTTCTTAGTCGGTGTCAACCACGAAACCTTCGATCCGACCAGCGACTATATCGTCTCAAATGCTAGCTGCACCACTAACTGCCTGGCCCCAATCGCCAAGGTCATCAACGACAGCTTTGGCCTGACCGAGGGGCTGATGACCACCGTTCACGCTGCCACCGCCACGCAGCCCACCGTCGATAGCCCTAACAGTAAAGACTTACGCAGCGGCAGAGGCGCTGGCCAAAATCTGATTCCGGCCTCTACCGGCGCAGCCAAAGCCGTCACCCTGGTACTGCCAGAACTCGCTGGCAAGCTCACCGGCATGGCCATCCGCGTTCCCACCCCCGATGTTTCGGTAGTGGATCTCACGTTTCGCACCGAAAAAGCCACTTCCTATGCCGAAATCTGCGAGCACATGAAGGCGGCCTCTGAAAACGAGCTGCGCGGCGTTCTAGGCTACACCGACCAGCCCCTAGTTTCTTCAGACTTTACAGGCGACCCACGCTCCAGCATTTTTGATGCCAAAGCCGGGATGGAGCTTAATTCTCACTTCTTCAAAGTGCTTGCCTGGTACGACAACGAGTGGGGCTACTCCAACCGCGTTATGGATCTGATGCTATACATGGCTGGTGCTGAAGGGTTGCTTTCCAGTGAAGCTGTTCCAGAGCTAGCGACGGTGTAGGCATACAGTCAACAGGCGGCAGTAGTGAACCGGCTTCTGTCTCCTGTTAACTGTCTCCTGTTAACTGTTAACTGTCTCCCTAATAAACCCATCTTCTTTTCACTCAATCCTGCACATACTCTATCCCAGCAGTCAGCGCCATCTCTGCGCGAACAAACTCACGGCCCAAGTAAGCGGCGTGATCGAGATAATTAATCGGGCAGGGATTGTCTTTGTCTTCAAATATTTTGATGCAAAGCTCTTTAGCCGTGCGCCCGGTGAAAAGCTGGGTCTCTGCGCGAACGGTCTCTCCTCGCACTGAGAGCGGTTTACCAGTTGCCGGATCGCACGCCAGCCCTTTTTCGTTGATGGTATTGGTGAAGTGTTTGGCACAGATTAGCCCGGCTTCACGGTCTGTATAGATTAAAAAGTAGCCGTTTGGATCCAGTGCGATGTAGCGTTTAGAAAGCTTATTATCCAGCGCGGCCAGCGCTTTTGCATTGACAGGTGCAGCTATCGTCATCTCCTAAGCCTTTGTGAACTATGGGGCTCACCATTTTATCGCAGCAGAGCAGAGCAACGCCCGATTTTTTGAACCGACGGTCATTCGTTACAAGCTGTGGACTTATCCAAGTCTTTGATAGGTAGATCGTCGTTGATTTCATCAATCTGAAACTGTTCGGACTGGTTAATCTGCTCAATGTAGTCTGCCAAAATCTGGTTGAGCTTGGGCGCGTAGAACCGATGCAGGCTGTAGTTCGGGGTGGCCGGAAAGCCGCGCCGCTTTTTATGACGACCGCCTGCCCCTGGGTCAAAGATTTGGATGCCGTTGGCAATAGCCCACTCAATCGGCTCGTAATAGCAGGCGTTGAAGTGCAGATTGTTGTATTCCTCAAAAGAGCCCCAGTAGCGACCGTAGAGGCGATCGCCCTTAGTCAGACAAAACGACATGCCGACTGGGTCAGGACTGGTTTCGGTATAGGCGGCAAAAATAACGACCCGATGACACCAGGTCGGATACAGCTGCTCAAAAAACTTCCGCTTTAAGTACTTACTGCCCCACCAGCCAAACTTGTCACAAGTATCGCTATAAAAGTCGTACACCTTCAGGCACATCTCTGGCGTTAGCGTCTCACCTGTGTGCACCTTGAAATGAATGCCTGCTTTAGCAACCGACTTGCGCTCTCGTTTAATATTGCGCCGCTGGTTCGCATTAAACTGCGCCAGGTAGTCGTCAAAGCTGCTGAAGCCACGGTTTTGCCAGACATAGCTATGGTGCAGCCACTTATGAAAACCCAGCGCCTCCATCTGTATCTGCCACTGCGGATCGACGTAGAGAAAATTGCAGCCCGAAATTTTATTCTTTAAGCAAAAATCATCGATTACGTTGACTAAGAGCTGAGTGACTGCCGTCTCATCTTCGGTTGGCGCAATTAAAAAGCGATAGCCTTCTGCTGGGGTAAAAGGCGACATGCCCAGCAGCTTAGGATAGTAATCTACGCCCAGACGCTGAGCCAGCTCCGCCCACTGATGGTCAAAGACAAATTCACCGTAGCTGTGCCCCTTTAGATACAGCGGAGCTGCCGCCACCAGCACGTCGTCTCGCCACAGGGTTAAATGGTTGGGCACCCAGCCCGTCTTCGGCCCGGTGCTACCAGAGGTTTCCATATTCTGAAGCCAGGCCCACTCTAGTGCAGGCGTTGCTAGCGGCATGGCTAGCGCATCCCATTGCCTAGCTGGAATATCTGCGAGGCGACTCATCCAACGGGCGGTGTACTGCACTGAAGGGTTTGACACAGGCAATCTAACGGTATGGGACTCCTATATAGAGTAGTAGAAGTTTCTCAAGAGTGCAGGACAATGCAGCACCCACCTCGCCATCTACAGGGCACGTCTTTCTCATTCTGATCGAGTAGGTTCAAAAGCAATTCCGCTGACTCTGTAGTGCAAAAATACTTCATGTCCTTCAACCCGCGCCGACTCCAACTCTAGCTGTGGCGCCCTCGGCAGCTTAAAGCCCAGTCCTCCTACTGGAGTCGGCGCGGTTTTGCCGCCAATTAGTAAAGGGCAAACCGTTAGATAAAGATCATCGATCAACCCCTCGGCGAGCAAAGAGGCGACCAGTTCACCACCGCCCATTACGACAAGGCGCTCAATGGGCGGGCGACTGGTAGCTGCCGAAAACGTTGATTTTCCAACCCGCAATTCCTGCATGACCTGGTGCCAGTTGAACGGGCGCTCATTGATCAGCACATGCTCAAAAAAGTTTTGCGGTTTACGGGCGGCGGCTTTTGGCTCGCTGAGGATCGACTGCCAAAACTGTATTCCTTCTAGTGTGGTAATCAGCCAGCGAGGAATCGGCTGATGAAAAAACTGCCACTGCCGGTCGAAGTTACCTGTTGCAGAGCAGACAATTTGAGCGGGTTGGTCAGTCTGGTGGCGCTGCCGCCGCGCTGCGATCAAGTCGGGGGCCGAAACCGGTAGGGTCGTACCGTAGGCCCTCAGCGTGCCAGCGCCAAATAAAGTGGCGTCGGCCTGGGCAATTTGCACCTCCAGATGGGCTTTATCTGCTACAGACGGAAACCGCGCCGCCGACTGCGCCGCGTCGGCAATTTTGCCATCGGCACTCATCGCCAGGACTACCGTGATCTGCGGTCGGATTAAGGCCTGCATGGTTTTCTGATGGGTTTTCTAGTTTGTCTGTGGGGCGGCTGATTCACACTGACCTATCAAGTACGGTTGTAATCTATACCTATTTTTTATGTTTGTTAAAGAGTGAGCGTAACTTTGCCATTACTGACACATTGGTGCGGACTTGGCAGATAAACTAAGTAGGGATAATTACATAGAGGTGTATTTTGTTGCGATCGCTTTAGCTCAGGCGCTATCAGTAGTCTTTAAATTTATCGTTCAGCTTGTGGGGAGCCGATGTTCTCCCGAAACCTTTTGCATATCTTTGAAGCATCCTCTCAGCCTGCTCGCAGTTTTTGAAGGCCCGCTCTAAGACCTGCACTCTCTAATGCTATGGCCAATCATCCACAATCATTTCGGCGCAATCTGCTGCTCAAAATCTTGGCTTTCAGCCTGCCTATTTTACTGATTGGGCAGGCAGTAGCGCTGCGTAAAGCCAGAACCAGCTTACTCAAAACATCCCGCCAAAATTTAACTAGCAGCGCCATTCGCAAAGCGGAAGAGCTAGAAACTGGCATTCAGTCTGTCAAGGCCAACATCGATTTGCTGGCCCAGACCGCAGCGTTTCAAACGGGAAATGAGCAGGATATTGAAGACGTTTTATTTGGGTTTGATCAAGATACGCCGTATGTGATCAGCTGTGTGGAGCTGATGGCACCTCAGGCCGAAGTCAATACGGTCAATACGTGCGATCGCCCAATCATCCCCAGCGCCAAAAAAGTCCCCTGGCTACAGAGCGGCAGCCTCGAAACCTCAGATTTTTACGTCTTCTCACCCGGCCAAGACGCCCCGAGCGAAGCGCCTACCAGCGGACCAAACCCAGGTCGCGCTCTGATCAAATTTATCGTTGCCAGCCCCATTTACGGCGAAAACGGTGAGCTACGCTACACCCTGGCTATGGAGGTGCGGCTGTCTCAGCTACAGGATATCGAGGCTCAGTCGCTAGTCGGCGAAACGGTGGTGATCGACCCCGATAACATCATCGTCACCCACCCCGACCCCAACCAGGTCGGCAAAAATATTTCCGAACTCCGCGATGCCAGGAAGCTCAGCAGCACCATTGGCAGCGTTAGGGCAGGCAACGACGACTTTGTCCATCTTTTCCAGTTTTTACCCCAAGAGGGCGGAGAGTGGCTAGCAGGCTACAGCGGCTTTAAAGTGCCCGTTAGCCCCAAGCAAGACAACGTGTGGACGGTGCTGGCGGTCACGCCCATTGACCGGGCGCTCTATGGCCTCAATGAGATTCGCCAGGTGCTGATCTTGCTCACCGTTGGCCTGCTGGTGGCCAGCACACTACTGGCGCTCTACGTTGCCCGCAGTCTGTCATTGCCCATTGAGCGTTTGATTCGCTATACCCAAGACGTAGACGACTTGAGCCAGCTTCAAGCTGCGCCCCACAGCTCTCAGATTTGGGAGCTTGACTATTTGGGTACAGTAATTGAGCGGATGCTGCGCCGGCTGGAAGAAAGCTCAGCCGAGCTGCGCCGGGCCTGGCAAGACGCTCAGATGGCTAACCAGCTGAAGAACGAATTTTTAGCCAATACCTCGCACGAGCTGAGAACGCCGCTCAACGGCATTATTGGCTCTATTCATGTGATTCGAGACGGCCTGTGTGATACCCGAGCTGAAGAGCTGGAATTTTTGCAGCAGGCAGATAAAGCAGCCTTTCATCTGCTGTCAGTCATCGAAGATATTTTGAGCATTGCCAAGATTGAGGCTGGCACGCTGGATGTCAATATCACCCCTGTAGACCTCCGGCACATTCTGCAAGATGTCTTAGATATGCAAACCCTACAGTTTCAGCAAAAGGGTTTACAGCTGATTCGGCCAGAGTTTCCTGGGCCCATTGTTGTGCCGGTAGATCGCTCCCGCTTCAAGCAGGTATTGCTCAATGTGCTCTCCAATGCCATGAAGTTCACAGAAGAAGGGTCTATTGCTATTAGCATCACAACTGATGAAAGTACGGATGGCCTAGAAAAGAATCCAGCTGAAATCTTTATGCCGCCCGCACCCTGGGTCAAAATTACGATCAAAGATTCCGGTATTGGCATCGATCCTCAGCACTTGACCAAGCTCTTTAAGCCTTTTGTCATGGTCGATGGCTCTCATACTCGCCCCTACGAAGGCACGGGGCTAGGGCTGGCTATCTCCCAAAACTTCATGCGGCTGATGCAGGGCGATATCGCTATCCGCAGTGAGGGCTCGGGGAAAGGGACAACGGTTACTATCGTCGCGCCTCGGTTGGTAAAAGAGGGGGCTGCTAAGGCGACCGAGGCCCAGCCTACGGTGCGGGAGGCGACGGGCGGGCAACCGGCCACTGCGATTTCTGCCGATTAGTGAGCAGTAGATTTTTATAGGCTTTGGCCGCTTTGCTCAGGCGCTAGTAAGGCGGCTCTTGGTGGGCTGGCTCGGCTGTCAAAATAGCTTTGATAGCAGCGATTTGTGCAGAGTACTCAGCATCGGCGATCGCCGGTCTATCCCGCTCAGTTTCTGTGCCCTCGGTCAGCGCGATCCAAGAGCGGCAGCCACCGTACGCCTTCTGCCACGGCACGACTATGGGTTTAGCCAATAAGTAAGTCCGCAGCGCTAGCACATACAGCGGCTGTCCGGGTTTCCACTTCAGGCGTTCTTGGGCCAGCTGCGGCTGCCAAATATGCAGGGCCGAGAGTGCGGCGACTTCGTCCGCGTTGTTGGTTAAAAAGATGTGAGTGATATCTGCCCAGGCTTTGAGGGTGATGGTTTCTGGGTGCCAGCCTGAGACGATAGGAGCTACAGCTTCCCGGTATTCAGGCTTCAGCAAATCAGGCCGCTGATGCTCAAAGGTGGGAAAAAGAATAGCCCGATCCGCCTCAGCCGAAAACCGGCCCCGGTGCTCTTTGATGCCACCTTTGCGCAGTAGGACGATGGTTTTGCCCTGGGCGAGAGCATCTATCGCTACCGCCCATTCTTTCAAAGCCGTTTTTATCAACACTACCAATTGCCTCCTGGGTTTATAGCAGTTTCCTCAGCAGTGCTAGCTTGCGTTTGTAGGGCGGATAGCGTAGGGGCAAATCTAGCCAGGTAGGGTTTTTCAGCACACTTTTATAGTGAGAAAAGGTGTCGAAACCCGCTTTACCATGGGCAGATCCTATCCCGCTTTGGCCGACGCCGCCAAAGGGTAGATCGGGCACGGCATATTGAGTGATTGTTTCATTGAAGCACAGTCCACCTGAGGAGATTTGCGTCTCTACCGCTCTTTGCTGAGCGATATCGTTTGAGAAGAGATACAAAGCTAGGGGCTTAGGGCGCTGATTAATAAAGGCGATCGCCTCTGCCAACTCTTCATACGTCAGCACCGGTAAAATTGGCCCAAAAATTTCCTCCTGCATGACAGCGGCTTCGGACGGTAGCTGATCTATTACGGTCAGGCCTATGTATCGCGTTTTAGGGTCGCTTTGTCCGCCGACGATTTTTTTTCCGTGAGTCAAGGCGTCGGTCATGAGTGCTTGCAGCCTTTGGAAATGGCGATCGCTGATAATGCGCCCATAGTCGGGGCTCTTAGACATCTCTTCGCCGAAAAATTCCAGAGTTGTCTTAGCGATCGCCGCCAACAGCTCATCTTTAACCTGCTTCTGCACCAGCAAATAATCCGGTGCCACACAGGTTTGCCCCGCATTAAAGCACTTTCCCCAAACGATTCGCCGCGCCGCCACCGCAATATTGGCATCTGCCGCTACAATACACGGATTCTTTCCGCCTAGCTCTAGCGTTACTGGGGTGAGGTGCTCAGCCGCCGCTCGCATGACTGCCTTGCCCACTGCCGGACTGCCGGTAAAAAAAATATGGTCAAATGGTTCTGCTAGCAGCGTCTGCGCCGTCTTTACGCCGCCTTCAATAACGGTTACATAGTCAGCAGAAAAGGTCTGGGCGATCAGCTTTGCCAGCAGCGCTGAGGTTTGAGCGGCGACTTCAGACGGCTTAACGATAGCGCAGTTGCCCGCTGCGATCGCACTCACCAGCGGCTGTAACGCCAGCTGCAAAGGATAGTTCCAGGGGCTGATGATCAGCGCTACGCCCAGTGGTTCCGGCATCACCCGCCCCCTCGCTGGCTTCAAGGCAAACGGAATACTGGCCCGGCGCGGCTGACTCCAGCGCGATAGGTGCTTCAGCGCATAGTCAATCTCACCGGTCACCAGGGCCAGTTCACCGATGTAGGCTTCTAAATCGCACTTGCCCAAATCGGCTCTTAGCGCAGCAAAAATATCGGCTTCCGCAGCCGAAACACTAGCTCTCAGCTGCTGCAACTGACTGCGCCGAAAATCGAGTGATCGCGTCTTCCCGCTGTCAAAAAAAGACCGCTGCGCCTGCAAAGCCTGCTGAACAGAGCCAGAGAAATCTGAGGATATACCTGTCGTCCTAACGTCAGTCATAAATTAGACAAGACAGTTTTTAATCGTCAACTAATAGTGAAATGGAATTGCCAGCAGCGGCGTCAAGGCCAAGGCCATTGCCATCCATTGCCAGGGCGCTCCCAATCGACCGTTAGCCTTATCTGAATTGCCTTCTGCTAGCAGCGCATCTATTCTTTGCGATAGTCGGCTGTGGGGAGCGGCGCAGCTAAATCCCGCACAGATAGCCTCTGTCGTCATCAGGGGCGCTGTAATCACACTGAGCAAAGATTCAGCCAATACCAGCGTATCTACGCTTCGCGCTGCCCACTGATCGGCCCGGACTTCTCGCAGCAGTAGCAGCTCTTGCCAGAGATCTTCTGTGTAGGGGAGCCAGCCGGTCAGCCGCCGCAGCCCGCCCAGCCAAAAAAACCAGAACGTATCCCGGTAGTAAGCGTGACCCGACTCATGCGCAAAGACGGCAGCTAGGTGAGTGTCATCCAAATGGCCGAGCAACCCCCGACTCACAACCAAATCTGATGACCACAGCCCCACCTGAGCGCTAAAGACAGCAGGCACATCCATCACTCTACCGGTTACCCTATCCACACCGACTTGAATGGACTGAATCGGGTAGCGTCGCAGCGCCCATTGTGTCCTCAGCGCCAGCCAGACCAGATAGACCCATAGCCCGCCTGCTAGTGCCAAAAAGCCAGTAGACAACCCAAAGCTGAGCCGCCCTTCCCATAGATAAGCGCTATCTGTGCCCATCGTCACGACTGAGACTGCCGTGGCCAGCAGCAATAATGGCGGCACGACAAAGGCCGTCAAGGCCCGGTGCCAGCGCGTTTGCCAGCTAAGATTTGGGTTGACAGGGCAGCTCAGCAGGCGGCTTAAAACGGCGATCGCCCCGGCTAGACCAATCATTTGTAGGTGCATCATGACGGCTCCTCCCGAGCGGCGCGAGCAGCCTGCACTTTTTGGGCGATCGCATCGAGCTGCGCCAGGCTAGCGTTGTCGAGCGTATCGGCAAAGGCAGCCACAATGTCGGGACTGCCCACCGCCAGAAACCGATGCAGCTGCTCGTGTGCATTCAAAATTTCAGCCTGCTGCTGCGATATCAGCGGTCGCCAAATATGAATTCGGCTTTGGCGATCACAGGCCACCCACCCTTTCTTCATCAGCCGTTTGAGCACCGTCGAAACCGATGAGTAAGTTAGCTCTCGGTCAATATCCGCCAAAATATGCTGATGCACAGCCGTCGCCGAAGTCGGCCCTAGCTGCCACAAAATCTCAACGATCTCAGTTTCAAGCGGACCTAAAGATAGAATTTTAGGTCGGTAGGGGGGAAGAGGAGCCATAAGCGCCGGAGCATCTTTTGTTTAAACTTACCGCTAAATTAGAGCACGCCTCAGGAAGCCGAATAGACGTATCCTGAAGGGCATTTGGGCTTTAACTTTAGCGGTTTGGGCTGTGTAACCTATACGCCTGCTGCAGCTAATTCAGCAGTAGCAGCCTTGAGCGCTGCCGCTTTGTCAGTCTGCTCCCAAGGCAAGTCAATGTCGGTGCGGCCAAAGTGACCATAGGCCGCTACCTCCTGATAAAAACGACCCTGACGCGCTTTGGGCAACCCTTGCAGGTCAAAGGTCTCAATGATCCCGGCTGGCCTTAGCTCAAAGTGCTGATTGACCAGATCTAGCAGCTTCTCATCCGATATCCGGCCCGTGCCAAACGTCTCCACAAAAATGCTGACCGGACGAGCCACCCCAATGGCATAGCTCAGCTGCACCTCACACTTTTCAGCTAACCCTGCGGCCACAATATTTTTAGCGACATACCGGCAGGCATAGGCAGCGCTGCGATCTACCTTGGTCGGATCTTTGCCAGAAAAGGCACCGCCGCCGTGACGAGAGTAGCCGCCGTACGTATCGACAATTATTTTACGTCCAGTCAGCCCAGAGTCACCCTGGGGGCCGCCAATAACAAACTTGCCGGTGGGGTTCACCAAAAATCGGGTGCGATCATCCGGCTGAATATCCATGCCTGCAAAAATAGGCAACACCACCGCCTGCCAGAGATCAGCCTTAATTTTGGCCTGAACCTCGTCATTATCGGTCAGTTCCCCAATATTTTCGGTATGCTGCGTCGAAATCAGCACCGTATCAATGCCGATGGGCCGACCGTCTTCATACTCAACAGTCACCTGGGTCTTGCCGTCTGGCCCTAAGTAGGGAAGGCGGCCATTTTTCCTGACCACCGAGAGCTGATGAGAAATCCGATGAGCCAGAAAAATTGGCAGCGGCATCAGCTCAGACGTTTCATCGCAGGCAAAGCCGAACATAATTCCCTGGTCGCCCGCTCCGATGGCGTCCCAGCGTTCGTCGCTAGTTTGTTCACGGGTTTCTTGAGCCTGGTCTACGCCCTGGGCAATGTCTGCGGACTGCTCATCTAGCGCAATCAGCACAGAGCAGCTATCCGCCGAGAAGCCGTTGTTGGTAGGATCCGTGTAGCCAATTTCGGCAATCTTTTTGCGAACCACCTCTACAAAGTTCACCTTTGCCTGGGAAGAAATTTCCCCTGTGACCAATACCAGTCCCGTATTCACGACCACTTCAGCAGCGACGCGACTGCTGGGGTCTAACGTCAGCATCGTATCTAAAATTGTGTCTGAGATTTGATCGCAAATCTTGTCGGGGTGCCCCTCTGTGACCGATTCTGATGTAAATAGGTAGCGACGAGACAAAAGCCAATCCTCCTCTTCATCTTCTTTAAAAATATTGGCCTTATAGCCCTGATCAGCAGCTTGTGAGCATTCAGACCGGATGGCAATTTTTAGCCTTCAGTCACCATAGCCCTTTTAATTGCCTAGCAAGCAAACTCGTTATCAGTATTCATCAATTTTCGAATATCCATCAATCTAAAGCATCGATAGCGATCTAGCTGAAACTTTCAACTTGCGCCAGGTTTTCACAGGTTGCTGAGGTTGACTCTAAAGAGGGCGATCGCTGCCAACCGCCGGTCATCCCGACAAAGCCAGCCGCACCTTGACGGGCCAGTGCTAAATCCGCAGCCGAATCGCCAATCACTAAAGTAGCTAGAGGACTGACGGCCATTGCTTCGCAGGCCATCTGCAAAAAGCTAGGATGGGTTTTGGGTAGGGCTGTCGGTGCGGCCCCGCAGTACCAACTAATTTCTGTAAGCTGATACTGCTCAATAAAGGCGGCTACCTCTACGTGAGCGTCTGAAGAGACAATACCGAGCTTAATATCCGCTGATTTAAGTCGCTTAAGTAGAGACGAAGCACCTTCCAAAGGAGGTGTTTTGGCCACTTTTGGCGCAAGTGACTCCTCAGCTTTCTGAAAAGCTTTTTGGACAGTAGCGATCGCGGCTATCCACCCCTGCCCTGCCGCTGCGATATAGGCCGCTGTTGCCACCTCGTTTTCATACCGACTGCCCACCGCTAATAGTCCAGTCGGGTCAACGGTGTCCCCTTCAAGGCCAAAGGCTGCCAGCAGCTGAGACCGTAGTCCCGGTATTTTGGATGCTATGAGCTGCGATCGCAGGTTTCCCAAAGCTTTCAGATAAGCCTCTACATCAGCCAGTGTACCGTCCTTATCAAACAGTACCGCCTGGATCTGCTCAAAGGTATGTCCCTGACAGCAAATAGTCGCCATATTAACTGACCGAACTAGCCTTTACTCAGCAGTCGCCAGTTCTTCCTCAGGTACATATTCTTCTTCATTGCTGACTTCGCCAGACTCGCCTAATGCCTTCTGACGCAGCTGCTCACGGTAGCGCTCAGCCATTTCCTCAGCTTTTTCATAGACCAGGTCAGGATTTTTCACCATGTCGCCCGGCTCAGGCTCTAGCTGTTTGGTCGAGAGCGAAATGCGACCTCGCTCAGCATCCAGATCGATGATCATGACTTTGATTTCATCGTTCACATTGAGGACTGAGTTGGGCGTGTCAATGTGATCGTGAGAAATTTCAGAGATATGCAGCAGGCCGCTCACACCGCCAATATCAATAAATGCGCCGTAGGGCTTGAGGCCACGAACGGTACCAATTACCACTTCGCTCACCTGAAGACCGTTCATCTTCCGCTCTACCAGCGCCCGACGATGGCTGAGCACGAGTCGATTGCGCTCTTCGTCAACTTCCAAAAACTTCAGGGGCAGCTCTTCGCCAACGAGGTCTTCTTTTGGCTTCCGCGTGCTGATGTGAGAGCCTGGAATAAACCCACGCAGCCCTTCGATTCGAACCAGCGCACCCCCTCGGTTGGTGGCAAAGACAAGAGAGCGAACCGTAGCATCTTCTTGCTGTAGCTGACGCACCCGCTCCCAGGCCCGCATGTACTCAATTCGCCGAATGGAAAGCGTGAGCTGACCGTCCTCGTTATCGTCGGTGAGAATAAAAAACTCGCGAGTCTCGTTTGACTGCAAGACCTCTTCGGCACCTTCAACCCGGTTAATGGACATCTCCTGAATCGGGAGATACGCAGCCGTCTTAGCGCCAATATCGATCAACGCACCCCGAGGTTCAATACTAAATACCGTGCCAGGAACGATATCGCCAGGGTTGAAGTTGTAGTCGTACTGGTCTAAAAGCGCTGCGAAATCGTCATGAGTAAAACCAATATCAGTGTTTTGAGTATCCGGGTTGGCCATGCTAGATGTTTCCTACAGTTTTTTCTCCGCGAACGAGTGAACACCTCGCGATCGCACAAGTCACCAGACAGTGCGCGCACCGCTTGTAAAATTACTAAGTTGCAAGTGGGAAGCCTTAACGGGCTTTGAGGTCTCCTGTCACAAGAACATCAATCATAGATCAATAAGCATACAAAAGTCACTCAATTATTCAAGCTGCCGATATATCTCTACACCGGAGAGGCCAGTCGTCCTTCACCGTCGCGGCGAGTGACCGCTTCAGGCGCAGGCGTACTATCGGGCCGCTGCGGGGATTGAGCGGCATAGTTTTTGCCTTTTAGCTGGCTGAGCGCTTCGGTAAAGTCGCGAATACCCTGAAACTGACGATAAACCGAAGCAAATCGCACGTAGGCTACCTCGCTCAGCTGCTGGAGACGGCTCAGCACGCGCTCGCCAATTTCTCCGCTGCTGACTTCTCTGATTGCCTGCTGCTGTAGTTCGGCCTCTATCTCATCGACCACCCTTTCCAAAGTATGGGCGCTGACTCCCGTTTTTTCGCAGGCCGTCACAATGCCCCGCAGCAGCTTGGACCGATCAAAAGATTCGCGATCGCCTCCGCGTTTAATCACGGTAATCGGCACATACTCGATGCGTTCATAAGTTGTAAACCGGCGATCGCACTCCAGACATTCCCGACGACGGCGAATGCTTCGATCCGACTCAGCCGATCTAGACTCTAGAACGCGATTGTTAGGGTGCTGGCAAAATGGACACTGCATAGAATGAAAGCCTCCAGAAAGGCCAATCTGGATAGAATAGCTACGCTACGCCAAGACGAATCTGTCACAAGTTTTGTGATAGAGAAAAGTGACGCCCTAGCCAAGAATATATAAGAAAAGGGTCCGGTCTACCATCAGGTATAGCAACCGAACCCCCGCTCTATCTATTTTTCAACTCTGAAGCCATTGACGACTTAATCAATCATCAATGGCTTCAGACCTGAGCTAGCCTTCAGATGATGCTAGTCTTTAGTGATTTTGGGTGGCTCGCGAAAGGCGATCGCAAAAAACAAAGTCCCAATTACACAAGCGAAAATCAAGATGTAAGCAACTGCTTCCATGACTCATTTCCAATAAACAACATGCTGTCTCTCAGCTAGATACCTTCAGTCTACTAAACCTATTGTCAGCTGGAGCAAAAAACTTAGGCAACGGCATCATAATAATGCCGTTGCCTATACGCTCTAACTTCTGTTAGCCGCCTTAGTCGAGAGGTCACCCACTTTTTGGAAGTAGCCCCACTCAACCTGCTCAGGAGATAGATCGGGATCGACCCCGGCAAACACATCTCTAAACAGCGTACGAGCCCCGTGCCAGATGTGGCCAAAGAAGAACAGCAGCGCAAACACAGCGTGCCCGTATGTAAACCAGCCTCGAGGACTAGACCGAAACACACCGTCAGACTCCAGCGTTGCCCGATCAAACTCAAAGGGTTCGCCCAGCTGAGCTTTACGTGCATACCGCTTAACTGCTGCCGGATCCTCAATATGCTGACCGTCTAGCTCGCCGCCATAGAAGTCAACCACAACGCCAGTTTGCTCAAAGCTGTACTTTGATTCAGCCCGGCGGAAAGGAATGTCGCCACGGAGCACGCCATCTTTGTCAGTCAAGATAACCGGGAAAGTCTCAAAGAAATTAGGCAGACGACGAACCGACAGCTCACGGCCTTCACCATCGTGGAAAACTGGATGACCCAACCAAGCTGTTGCGATCCCATCGCCAGAGTCCATCGGACCTACCCGAAAGAGACCACCTTTAGCAGGGCTGTTGCCTACGTAGTCGTAGAAGGCCAACTTCTCAGGAATGACAGCATAGGCATCTTCGAGCGAAGTGCCACCTGCCACAGATCGCTGAACGCGACGGTCAATTTCTTCCCCAAAGTAGCTGCTATCCCACTGATAGCGGGTAGGGCCAAACAGTTCGATCGGTGTTGTCGCAGAGCCATACCACATTGTGCCAGCCACCACGAAAGCGGCAAAAAACACAGCAGCAATCGAACTCGATAGGACGGTTTCAATGTTGCCCATCCGCAGCGCTTTGTACAAACGCTGTGGAGGTCTCACCGTGAGATGAAATAGTCCGGCGATAATACCAACAATCCCAGCTGCAATGTGGTGAGCCACAACGCCGCCTGGGTTAAAGGGGTTAAAGCCAGCCGGTCCCCATTCAGGGGCAACCCCTTGGACGTGCCCGGTCAGTCCGTAGGGATCAGAAACCCACATTCCAGGCCCCCACAAACCTGTCAAATGGAAGGCTCCGAACCCAAAGCATAGTAGACCTGATAAAAATAGATGAATGCCGAACATTTTGGGCAAATCCAGGGCAGGTTCACCCGTTCGCGGATCGCGAAACAGCTCTAAGTCCCAATAGACCCAGTGCCAGCAGGCGGCCAAAAACAATAGACCTGCCAAAACGATGTGCGCTAGCGCTACACCTTCAAATGACCAAAAACCGGGATTGACGCCAGTTGCACCCGTGACATCCCAGCCGCCCCAAGAGCCTGTCACACCCAGACGGGTCATGAAAGGCATGACAAACATGCCCTGCCGCCACATCGGGTTGAGCACCGGATCGCTCGGATCAAAAGTAGCCAGCTCGAACAGTGCCATTGAACCCGCCCAGCCAGCGACGAGCCCTGTGTGCATCAAATGTACAGAAATCAGCCGCCCTGGATCGTTCAGGACAACGGTATGTACTCGGTACCAAGGTAGACCCATTGACTACGCTCCTCCTTGTTTTACTAAAAACTACGTATCGCTTCTTAAGTTAAGTAAAGCGAAAGCCTGGATAATTAAAAATTGATGCCCTTAAGTATAAAGACTTCAGATACTACCAGGCTACCAGATATAGAACCTCTACAAACCTAGAAATACCTGATACATGGCCTTCAATCCCCTCGCCTTTCTATGCTCGAAGAATGAAATTACACCGCCTTAGCCAGGTTTGCTCGCAAAAATGCGAAAATGAGGGTGTATAAAGAAGTGTAACTAGCTCTCAACGCCCAGCGCAAGCAAACATAGTGGCTTAAAGCGGCTATTTGCGATCGCGCCAGCTCACCCAAACGCTCAATCGAGACCAAAGGAATTATTGGGCTAAAGTCTAGTTACGCATACGCTGTGCGGCCTATAGTTCTCTAGTGGAGCGGCACTCTGATCGCGCTCAAGCAAGCAGGTAGAATACAGACATGGTTCGTATTAAGTTTATTAAAGAAAATAAGGAAGTCGAAGCTGCTGTCGGCTCGAATCTGAGATTCAAAGCTCAGGAGAACAATATTGACATCTATACGCTTGTCGGCAAACTGACCCAGTGCGGGGGATACGGGCAGTGTGGCACCTGCGTAGTAGATATCATTGAGGGCGTGGGCAATCTGTCTCCTCGGACCGCTGTAGAGGAGAAAAAGCTAAGCAAGCGTCCCTCTAGCTGCCGGTTGGCCTGCCAGACAATGGTGCAAGGCCCTATCAGTGTCGAAACTAAGCCCGATAAAAAAGCGAGCCTCAGAAAGGCCAAGGCAGAGGCGGCTCAAGCCAAAGAAACCGCCTCTGCTACGCCCGAAGCCAACGAGCCAGCTTCGACAACATCTGAATAAGGCCGCAGGTCGGCTATCAGTCGCCCTGCTACCCGTAAGACTTCAGGGTGATATGCTATAGCTCAAGAGCAATGAACATTTAAGAGTAGGATTAGCGGTCTCATGGAAACTAACAAATTAGGGTTCGTCGCCAGCGTCTTGTTCGTCTTCGTACCCACTGTATTTCTGTTGATTTTGTATATTCAAACAGCTAGTAAGAAAACGGGCACATAGTTCAGATTTCTACAGTTCAGATTTCTACAGTTCAGATTTTCCTCCGCGCTCAGCATCTTCAGGGTCTTCCTGCTGTTGGCGTCTCATCGTGCGCAGTTCGTCAGCGCTGACAAAGGCTGTTGCGGTTAGAAAAGTTTGTCATGTTCGCGGCTCCCGTCCGCGTCAGTTTCTGATGAATTTGCCCTGCTACTCATTCATATTCTTATAGGTAGCTACTGCCGAAGGTGAAATACGGTTGAGATACCGGAAGATCCAGTATTTAAAGACCGTGTCTAGAATCACCGGAAAAGTCGCGATGAACAGAAAGATGAAGTTTCGGTTAGCGGGTAACCCCAGGTGATTGGCCATTCCCTCTAGTAACACTTCCCATCCATGGGGAGAGTGAAAGCCAACAAAGGTATCCGTAAAAAGAATGATGATGAAAGCCTTGGCACTATCGCTCAGACCATAGATTATTTCATCGATAAACGATTTGAGAATAGCGATCTGCTGCTTGCAGCTCGTGAGAAAAAGTGAAAATGTGAGAACGGCAATCACGTCGGCGAAGACGTTTTTGATGGCATCAGCGCTGCGCTGCCGGTATTCTTCTTCGATTTGAAAGGCTTTCTGCCTGACTCGATCTTCAATTTCCTGCTCGTTGAGCTCCGGAGCTTTGCCGATAAGCACTTCAAATCGGAAGCGCTCTTCATACTGCTGAAGCTCGTGCAGGGCGTCTTCTTCCATCTCCATATTTAAGAAGACTTCAGCTTGAGTGGTATCGCGGCTGTAGTCCACAATCGGACCGATAATAAAGTTTTTGCTGAGATACTGGGCAAGCAGCGGAATGATAATCAGCTGTAAAACAAAGGTAACTGCGACCGTAGTCTGAGCTTTAGAGCTGCGAAAGTTGCGCACTACTTCGACTTCCGCATCGGGATCGAGGTCCTGTTTGATACGGTCTACTGTTCGTAAAATCGACCGAGGCAGAACGCTGTTACGACTGCTCAGGGCCTCGTTGGGATTGTCCTCAGGTTGGGCTGTGTCTGATTGTATGGCCGGTAGGCTTTTAGCGGAGCGCGTCTGTAGCTGACTGAGCGCAAAAACGGAAGGGGGCTGGTAGCGCTCTAGCGTTTCGTCGACTAGCTTTAGCTTGCTAAAGAAAACAGCGGGTCCGTTGATTTGATCAAGTGGAACATCGTCTATTAGCGGGGTAGTCAGTTGTCCCACGCTAGGGACTTGAAAAACGGAGCTGCTGGCTCTAAATTCGGCCATCCGCCGCTTAACTATGCTGAGATACTTCTTTAAGTCTCTTTGGAGCAGTCGATAGGAGCTGCGGCTATAGTCACCGTAGTTTTCGGAGATAGGATTGCCGCCAAAGTGATTTGTTTCAATTTGGCGGATTTTGAGAGCCGCTTCATAGGCCTGATCGAGTGCCCTAGCAGGCGTTTTAGCAAACCACTGCCAGAGACTGCCAAACAGCCAGAAACGCTGAGAGGAGTTTGTCATTGCTTAATCAAAGCCGCAAACCAACGGTAAATGAGTCACTCTATATTACGGGGACAATTACCTATCTTGGAGCGCTCGGCGCAATAATGCTCAAAATAAATAATAGCCCCTATCTATTCTGCGGCCTTTCGCGAATTGCAGCTGTCTGGTCAGCCATTTTCTAAAGCTACTCTGTCAGTTATTCCTGGCAGGATTGCTCCCAAATCAGTTTTTGCTCTACAGCCTGAGATTCCCCTGGCGCAACGGTGCGCTCATCCATAAAGTAAACCTGAAAGGCTTTGAGCGGGTGTCGATGACGGGCGCTCTGCTGGCAGAGGTATTTTCCGTAGCTAGGGAAAACCTTTTGGCCAATCTGACGATTGAGATTGATGTAGAAGGTGCGCCACTGCATATTTTTGTAGAAGCGAGTGCGATCGCGCAGAGTTGGCTTCTCGAAGGTAATCTGTCGCTCGGGCCGCAGCACATTGATTTCAGTATCGGCGATCGGCACGCCTGGCTGATTTGAAGCTGACATCAGCGGTGTGCCAGCCACCACATGCCAGCCATCGTCCTGAGGGGGGCCTGGCGCAAAGATGCTCCACGACTGATCCAGTCGGGTTACGCGGCTCAGCCAGTCTATTTGCTGGGCCGTGCGGCTGTTGGTCACCCGACGGACGATGCTGACGGCTGGCTGTGAGCTGTCGGCAAAAGCCCGGTGGGTGACAATACTGCGGAGATTCCACACAAAGGTCAGCGTTAGCAGCAGCAGGGCGATCGCACTTAGCCAGCCAGGATTTTTAACATGCAGTGGCTTAAATTTAAACGGTCGAGTGAAGCGCCCGGCCACTCGCCGATTCGTCGCGATCCACTCGTAGAAACGGGTACCCACAGCCATTATTGGCCGCCAGCGCAGCACCGGGGCAAAAAAGCGGAATACTGGCGACAGGCTAACGACATAGGCAATCCCCTCAAACTTGTAGTGGTGCCGGCCTTTCCAATCAACGATCACCCAGGAGTTTTGCAGCTCCATTGCCTGATTGATCTCTGGAATGCTCTGAGCCGTTGCTAGGGGGGTGTGCGGCAGCACTAGCAGCATTCGGATCAGATGCACCACTTTCTTGCAAAAGCCACAGTCAGCATCGTAAAAAATCTTCAGCCCCGAGCGTGGTGGCCCGTAGACACGCTTGCTCAAAGCCTCCCATACCGAGGTCGGGATGAAAGCTAGCCAGGTAACGATACTCAAGAAAGGAAAGATACCCAGATTTAGCGTCAGGCCAAAGCCCGCATGAAGGCCGACAAAGAGGACTACTGCGGCCATTCGGCAAAAGTCATGACGGATCGGGGACCAAATCAACAGCGGCCCTACCCACTCCAACACCAGCGTCACAAATGTGAAGACGGTCAGCAGCGGCCCCAAATTGAGCAGGAAATGACCCAGCGGCGTGGCGTACTGATCGTAGCTAAGCGAATAGTAAACTGCCGTGCCATCTGGCCACCAAGCGGAGTTAGTTGTCTTGAAGACAGCTGAGAAAATATAGATAAAGCATTGCTGAGCCATCAGGGCCAAAGTCGCACCTGAGAAAATTCGCACCGGTACTGGCCGGGTAGCTGTATTTAGGGCTCGGTCAACCGAGTAAGCTGCCCCTAAAGGCAGAAACATAGCCCAAAACATCACCGCTCGCAACACATCATCTGCCGCAAAGATCAGCAGCGGGTTGCGATTATGTATAGAAATCAGCAGCACCCAGGAGGCAATGGTAGCTAACCGACTGCGATAGCCAAACAGCATCGCTACCGCACTAGCCGTCGCTAATAAAAAGAGCAATCCCTGGAAGACCGGCTGCCCGCTCAGCAGATGAAGTGACCAATAGCCAGGTTTCAAGATACCCTCTGTCAGCACCGCTCGCGGCAGTACGCCCAGGTCGCTATAGTGAGCAGTCAAGTCGCCAAAGCGCGTCGCCAGATCAGCCAGTAGCGTTATTGCCAGGCCAATTCTCAATAGAGCTAGCGATCGCACGTCTAAACTGTAGAGATTGCGTAATGTAGCCCACCAACGGCCTTTTCTTCCAGGCTGAACAGAAGTCATAGCTGCTTTTTAGAATTTAGATCTTTAGAATTTAGAGTTATTCGATATCAGGCCTAGTTTTCGTAGCTGGGGTGCCGTCGCTTTCGCCACGGCAAGAAGATAGCCCGCCCCAATTCACCCAGGGCACGGCGGGCTACTTTGGTCTGATGACGCCGAGTCGGCATCCGAAAGATATACACCCCACGCCGACAGAGCGCGGCTATGCGACCGCCCAGCGTGATCCCAAAGCTCCACAGCCCGGCATCTCCTACGCCCAAAGTGACCATGTCACCCAGATGCAAATAGTTAAAAGGCTTTGGCGATTTTCCCTGAGTCATGGCCGCCAGATTTGCCGCCACTCGACTAGCCGCTTGATAAGCCGCTTGAGCTGTATCGGGAGCAGCGTTTTGCTTAGAGCCTCGGACATCAGCGCTGTCACCCAGCACGAAAACGTTGTCATGGTCTATTAGCTGGAGCGATCGCCGAGTCAGCCGCTGGCCCTGTTTGTTGTGATCGACAGGCTGCTCACCTAGCCAGGGATTGGGCTGGGTTCCTACTGCCCACAGCGTTAAGTGACTTGGCAGCACCTGCTGTTCACCGCTTACCTCAATGGTCACTGTATCGGCACTCACTGCTGCTACTGAGGTCTCAGTTAGCACGCGAATTCGGCGCCTGGCTAACGCCTGCTGTGCCAGCCGTCTAAGACCATTCTCAAAAGGTTTAAGGATGGTGGATCCTCGATCTACTAAAGTGATCTGACCTCGGGCACCCAAATAGTCAGAGACCTTACCTGCCAGCTCTACACCGCTGGGCCCACCCCCGATCACAGTGACATAGACGGGCGCGGCATTGGCTTGAGGCTGCATCGACTGAACCTGCAAGAGCTGAGAGAGTCGCGCCTTCAAACTCAAGGCATCATCCAGAGAACGAAAAGTCAGCGTGTGCTGATCGACACCAGGAATATTAACCGGTCGGCTCTCAGCGCCGGTTGCCAGCACCAAATAATCGTAGGCAATGCTTTCACCGCCTGTAACAGTCACCGTCTGACGCTGCAAATCTACAGCGTCTGCGCGGGTCTGCTGCCAGTTGACGTTAGACCCTGCAAGCAGGCTGCTATAGGTCGGCGCTATCTCCCACTCTTTGAGTTCGTCCGTAATCAGCTCGTACATCATGGGCGTAAACAAGAACCGGCCTTTAGGTTCAATCAACGTAATCTGGCTGTTGCGCAAATGACGATACTTTTGTAAGTACAGCGCTGTGTAGAGGCCACCGAAGCCGCCGCCCACAATACAGATTCGCGGGCCAGTCTGCCTACTAGCCATAGCGGAGTGTCCTTTAGTCTGCTGATAGATCATTGAACCTTGGCAAAAGGGGCTTGAGCTGTTGAGCCAGTTGCTGCGATCGCACTTCTCTGCCTTCTGGTTTTAAATGATAGTGAGTATCGGCAAACAGCGTTGGCTCAGCTTGAATGTTCAAGGTTTCTTCATCTATTAGTGTGGGCGCAATCTTGCCTAGCTCTTGTGCTGTTTTCCTAACGCTCTCTACGGTTTGCTCGCTATTAACATCGCCATAGACCCAGGGAACCGACAGGATCAGCTGGCCGCCTCTAGCTTCTACTTCCGCTTTAAACTGGGCAATGCGCTCAACAGCATGGGAGGAGGCAGCGCTTTTTATTTTCAGCGGCCACCAGTCTCCTTCGCGCTGCTTGGTCTCAGTCGGATCACCCTGCGCTGTCAGCGGGCCATCGTAATAGCCAGTGAAGCGCCCTTCCTCAGCCAGGTCAGTGACCGACTTAACTGTCCATCGCAGCGAGGGAATGCCTAGCTGCAGCGTATCCAGCGCTAGCTGCTTAGCAGGAACACCGCCAATCCCCGGCTTGCCAATCGCCATCCCGAACAGGCCGGATTTTGGCCCAAAGCCATCTCCTTCCAAAATCAGGTACTCAGGGATGAGCAGCACCACATCGCCGGGCTGCACGGTTTCTAAAACGCTGGCCAAAATCACGTCCAGACCTAAAGGGCCATCTAGCCCCAAATTGACCACAGGCATTTCCAGTTCTTGGGAGAGCAAGGCAGAATCTACGGTGTAATGTGCACCAGAGCCGCCGGTAATAATTAGCTTGGGGTCAGCGGTCTCAGCGGCGATCGCCACTTTATTCCGGTACAGTCCCTTCAGCCAATGAGCTTCACCGCCTAAATATACGTTGTAGACAAACCCGGCTCCCCAGGCTAACCCTGCGACTGCTAACCAGCTTAAAAATTTTGGAGGCTTTGCGGACACAGTCATTTTGTTCAAAAGATCCTATCTAAACAGCTCACGTGACTGACCTCTGCTATTTCCAAGAGAGCGCAGAAACGTTTCTAAAATTCAAAGTAGATAAAGTCAGCCGGAATATTAGCGGCTAGGAGAATCGTCAAGCCCAGCAGCACCCTAGACATCCAGCGCGAAGTCAGCAGTTCGTATTCGGAGGCACGCTCTTGCCACACGGCAACATGCTCAAGTGCCAGGAACGCGATCGCCAGCGCCAATGCCACGCCTAACACTAAGCCCTCGGGCGAATTGAAGGTATTGACTGCCTGAATCAGATTGGCGGGTGAGTAGGTCCAAGGTGTGACAATGGTCAGAAGCTTAGCCATCAGCCGCTCAATGTTAGTCTCCATGAAAAAGAGACAGCCCAAGATAACGGCTCCAAAAGTTAGCGCCCAGGACACTACCTGAGGACGCCTGACAAACTTATTGGTCATCCGCGCAAATGGTCGCCCGGCGCAGCGCAACAACAGCAGCAGCGCACCGTGGTAAGCCCCCCAAATCATGAAATTCCAGGCTGCGCCATGCCAAAAACCCGACAGCGTAAATGTGATGAATAGGAAAAAAGCCGCCCACTTTTTGCGTTTTCCCATCAGCGGGATAAATACATAGTCGCGGAACCAGGTACTCAGCGTCACATGCCAGCGCCGCCAGAATTCGTTGATGCTCTGAGACGTATAGGGCGCCAGGAAGTTGATTGTCAGCTTGACGCCAACAATGCGGGCAATCCCAACCGCCATAAAGCTATAGCCCCCAAAGTCAAAGTAGATGCGCAGAGTAAATAAAAAGGCATAGAACCATACCAGCCAGGGGTTGGCAGTCTCTGACATGCCATCAGTTATGTAGGGGGCGATGTTGTCTGCTAGCACAAACTTCATGAACGTGCCCAGCGATAGCCACCGCATCCCCATGTCAAAGTTATCGGCGCTGAACTGAAACTTGAAGTCTTGAATCTGGGGCAGAAGCTTACTCCGCCGCTCAATCGGCCCCGCTACAATCTGCGGGAAAAACGAAACAAAGTTGATGTAGTCCAGCAGCTTGATCGGCTTTTTGCGGCGTGCAGTATAAGAATCGACTACAAAAGCCACCATCTGGAAAGTGTAAAATGACACCCCCGGTGGAATAGTTTCAAAAATTGGCAGCGGAAACCCTGCTTGCCAGTTAGCGGGTATGGGCGTCGCTAGCCCAATGAAATCTTCTATAAAAAAGGTGAGGTATTTAAAGTAGGCCAGCACCACCACGTCAAAGATGATGACAGTAGCCGCAATCAGCCGGGCTTGCTTACCCTCCCGGCGCAGCATCAAGCTCACCATAAAATAGTTAAACAGAATTTCAAACAGAAACACTGCAAAACTGGTGCGGCTGGCATTGAGAAATAGCAGCAGCGAAAGGGCTGCCAATCCGATAGTGTCAAAGCGGTTGTGCCACCAATCAAATGCTTTGCCAAAGTAGCGCACCGTGAAAAATGGCACGCTCGTCAGCAACAGCACCCACCAAAACGAAAATTCAGAAAAGTTCAATTTCTTTGCTCTATCGCTATGGACAAAGCCCCTACAGATGACCTGATCTACTCACAACTGAGGCTCCCTACTGAACCGGTAGAAAGCCTCCAGAACAGTATTACAAACGCCTTGATGAATAGCGCGTCTGCTCGTCGCCCTTGACTAAGCTGGCTGAAGCGTCACGTCGAACTCTTCTACCATGTAGGCTGAGGCTTTTTCGATGCTGGGATAGTCCCACAGCAGCGTAGAAGGCAGTTCAAGATCGAGCCAGTCTTCGAGATCGCCTACCAGCGTAACGGCGTCAATAGAATCTAGGCCGTAACGGGTTAGGGGCTGCTTGACATCAATGGTGCTAGGGTCGATAGAGAGCACGTCAGCGAGCTGCTCAACCAACCACGACTGAATAGCTGTGACTGAAGAAGTTGCTTCAGCGGAGCTGGAGTTCTGGAGCTGTTGCATGGGGAATGTCCTCCTTTATGGATGGTTTAGCGAGTTGAAAAGGAACAATCGAGAACATTTTGTCCTCTTGGTGTAGCCGCAAGAGCTCTTGGGCTACGTTTTCGTAATACGCCTCCGGCGGATGCTCTAAAGACATCCGAAAGTGCGAGAGCAGGCGGTGTAGGCTCAGCACTAGCCACTCACCCTTGACGAAAAATTCACCGAGGGCCTCACGATTGTGCTGGCGGTTGTACATCCACATGAGAATGCAGGCGATCGCCGCGTGCAGACGGCAATATTGCTTGGCCAAATCAAAGCTCTCAAATGACTGCTCGTGCCCATGCTCGAAAGCCGATTGGGTAATCAGCTCGTCTTGGGCATTGAGTTCTTCGAGAATAATCTGACCAAATTCCAGCACCTGGGAAAGTACGGCCTGATCTAGTGTGGAGCCGCTGGCATTAGAATGAAGGGCTTCTAGCTGTGCCAGAGTGCTCTCTAGTCCCTGCATAACATCGTCGGCCCCTCGACTGATCAGCTCCAGCTTTGTCGCATCAAAGGCAGGTACTGGCTGATCAAGTGAAAAGCTCTGAGCCAGACGCGCTTTCAAAGCCTCAAGCTTTTCAGGCTTACGGCGAACACGAGCTTTTGCTAGCTGCCGTCGCTGTAAGATCAGGGCGTGTAAATTTACAACCGAGCTGCCGTCAAACATGCTGATGATGGCACTGTCTCGCAGCATCTTTTGAAATACGCCTGAGTCGTGTTCGTCGCGCATGTAAAAGCGCGAGCCTAGCACCACAGAAGTGTCTTTCATCACCTGCTCCAGGGTCACCGGAACAAAGTACTTATCGACGGCTGACCACACACTGAACTGCCCGGGCGCGACGTGAAATCCTCGGGCCGCGCCAATATTGACGCAGTCACAGATCAGCATGTCTGTAAAAGCGTGGGTCAGCGTGCGCCGTGCGTGGGGCATGTCGATGACGGTTTTGCTATAGAGCCGCCGATTCACCGCAAAATTTAGGGTGGTGCGCAGGGTGGTGTCTGCTGCGCCCTGCGAGAACGCGGCACATAGCGCCCGAGTGATTTGGAAACCTTTCAACGCTAGCTCTAGGCCCTGCCCCTCTTTCCCGATGAGAGTACTCTCAGGGATGAAGCAGTCGCTAAAGCCGATGCCGCTCATATCCGCAGCGCGGATACCGTGAGTTTTGATTTTAGGCAGGCTGTAGTACTGGCCGGGATTGAGTTCGCTCTTATCAACCATGAAGAGAGAGAGCCCTCGGTTGCCGCCCTCTGCCGCCGTACGCGCCAGGACAAATGTAATGCCAGAAACGGTTGCCCGATTAATCGGCCATTTTTCGCCGTTGAGTACGTAGCCTTTCTCTACCTTTGTGGCAACCACGCTACCACCGACCAAGTCGCTGCCATGTCCTCGTTCAGAGTAGGACAGGCACATTGCTACCTGGTCTTCGCGCATCAGGCGAGATAGCTTTTCTTTTTGAGTTTCGCTGCCTGCCATCCAGGTCAAAAATGACCAAAATAGAGTCGTAAAGGCAATAGATATGTTCAGATCGCGACGGGCCAGAACCCGTACAAAAGCGACAAACTCTTCAAAAGAGGTGAATTTTCCGCCACATTCGGTTGGGATGTAGTAGTTCTGTAGACCCCACTTGTAGAGCCAGGCAATCTCGTCATGGGGAAATTGCTCGGCTTCGTCTAGCTCAGCGGTGTGCTGAAAAGACATCAAACTATCGGGCTGGTTAGGATTGCCTAAAGCCTGCTCTAGCTGCTCGGCCAATCGATACTGCGTTAGCGTCATGAGTGCCTTCCTTCGCTTATTTCTGAGTCAGTTGCCGGGCTAAGAATTCCACCTCATCTTGCAGGCTGCGCACCTTGCTAGTAAGTCTGGGGTTTTCGCTCCAGTCAGCGAGCACCTCAAGATCTCCAGCCAAAAAGCTGGTCTTACACTTGCGCCGCTGAATCTTGCCGCTAGAGGTCTTCAGCACGTTACCTGACTTAACTAGAGCCACAGCGTATACTTGCAGCTCGTGAGCCTCTGATATGGCCTGACGAATCTCGGCAATCAGTTCGTCTGCCTCCAGGTTTTGCTGATGCTGTCGCTCAATCTCCTGCACGACTATTAGCTGTTCTTCTCCGTCTTCGATGATGGAGAAGCAAGCGCCGTAGTCTGGCCGCATGGCTGAGTGGGTTTGCTGCACTGTCCACTCAATATCTTGAGGGTAGTGATTGGTACCGCGAATGATGATCAGGTCTTTGATTCGGCCAGTGATGTACAGTTCACCGTCTTTTATAAAACCTAAGTCACCCGTGCGTAGATAGCGGGTTGCACCCTCTCCAGCAATTTGAGCTTCGAAGGTTTCTCTGGTGGCATCGGGCCGCTGCCAGTAGCCGTGAGCAACACCGGGGTCGTTCACCCAAATTTCACCTATCTCATCAGTGGCGCAGCGAGTCAGATCGTCGGGATTAACGATTGCGACTTGAGTCTCGCAAACGAGTGGGCCGCAGCTCACGGCTTCCCGTATGTAGGAAGAATCAGATTTGGCTGGGACAACTTTGCCCTGCTCTAGCTGGCTGGCTTCTAGCGACAAAATGATTGGGGCACGGCCTGCTGGCGTAGCGGAAACTAGCAGCGTGGCCTCGGCTAAACCATAGGCAGGAGAGAAGCTCTCCCAACGAAAGCCAGCAACTGCAAACGCTTCGCAGAAATCCCGCATCACCCGAGGGTTGATGGGTTCGGCGGCGTTACCTGCGCTTAGCCAGTGGCTGAGGTCTAGGGCTTCGCGCTGGGCGGGCTTGGTTCGGCGCACGCACAGGTCATATGCAAAGTTGGGGGCCTGACTGTGGGTGGCACCATATTTCTCAATAGCTTGTAGCCAGCGGAGAGGACGCTTCACAAATGCCAGCGGAGCCATGATGTAGCAGGGTGCGCCATTATATAGCGGCTGCATGAGTCCTTCTACAAGGCCGTAGTCGTGAAAATAGGGCATCCAGGTGACGGTCGGCCCGTCAGCGCTGTAGCCGCAGCCTCGCTGTAAGTAGGCAGAGTGATGCAGCAGATTATAGTGGCTGAGCATCACGCCTTTGGGCGTAGAGGTAGAGCCTGAGGTGTATTGCAAGTAGGCCAGTGCATCTTTATTGATGCCGGGATCTTGCCACTCTTCAGCTAGGGCTAGATCTACCGCTTCGGTATCAATCCAGCGCATCGTGTCAAACTCGGGAAAATCTATGTCGGCGTCTTGAATCAGCTCAATGATGCGGGCGTTGCTGAGGACGATGGTGGCTTGAGCATCTTTGATGATTTCGCGCAGGCGCGGCAGGGTGCGCTTCATTCGGCCCGCATCGGGTGGCGGTACGGGAATAGCGATCACCCCGGCGTAGAGGCTGCCACAAAAAGCAGCGACGACTTCTACACCCTGCGGGTAGAGCAAAAGGGCACGTTCGCCTTTAGCTTCCTGCTGCTGAAGGAGAGCCGCGATCGCTCTTGCTCGTTCGTCGAGATCGGCATAGGTGTAGGCAGTGCCTTCTTTTTTGCCATCCACCAAGAACTGATAGGCCAGATCATCGGGCTGTTCTTTGGCCCTGTACTGGAGCAGTTCAATCAGGGTAGAGAATTGAGTGACGCCCTGATCGGTGACACTCTGGATGTTTTTAGGTGGAGAATAAACCATTGCTGATGCCAGAGAAGTAGCAATCGGATAGCGCTCTGTAAGCCAGCACTGTGAACCAGTACTATGGATGCAAATCGCAGTCAGGCTGAGAGAGTTTGTGGACTGTGATGCATAAGGTCGCTCAGCGCCGATAAAGGTAGCTAACCCGAGTAGGAAACATCAAAGAGAGTTAGTTCGTCAGTCAGCTTCTTAGGAGAAATACTGGCATAACCTTTTGGGAGGCACACACTGCTGCATATCTTCTTTATGGAAAAAACAAGTTTCTACGTTGCAGGGATAAATAAGAGCAGTGTGTCGCTGAGCGGTCAGATGAGAGGGTTCACAGGATCCAACTCTCTTATGCTTCCCAGGTGCAAAAGTGCTTTAACTTCAGCCAATGTATGAGTGATTTGGTTCAGATTTGGCAAATTCATCTAGAAGTGCCGCCAGATACTCTAGAGAAGTATTTTGCCTGCCTTTCCATAGAGGAAAAATCTAGGGCAAACCGCTTTCGGTTTGCTGACGATAAACGCCGTTTTATTGTGTCGCGAGGTGCCCTCCGGCATATATTGGCTTACCAGCTTCATCAGTCGCCGGACCAGATCGACTTTTGCTATGGGGAGTATGGCAAGCCTTTTATTAGGAAGTTGTCTGCTGCTCGGAGGAGTGCCCTGTCCCAAACGGAGCGTGATTTTCACTTCAATCTCACTCACTCAGGTGAGCTAGCGCTCTGCGCTCTGGGATACCAGCGAAAAGTGGGTATAGATATAGAAGGCATTAAACCCATTAAGCGGCTAGAGCGCCTGATAGACCGTTGCCTATCAGATCGAGAGAAAACTCAGGTAAGAGCTCAATCTGCTGACGACCAACCGCGCGCTTTTCTACAAACTTGGACCTGTAAGGAAGCCTACCTCAAAGCGATTGGACTGGGTCTGACTCAGTCGACGCAAACAGTAGAGGTGCAGCTGACTCCCCCTCGGCTTATCTGTGTGCCCCACAGCTGCTCGGACGGGTGGCGCTTACATACGCTTGCTTTGCCAGAGGGCTACGTCGGCGCACTGGTAGTAGCAGGCCATGTAGAAGTTATGCAGCTCACTTTCTAGCAGACAGCGCTTCTAGACTTGCACTAAGACTACTAGCCTGCACTGTGTTTGGAGACAAGGCAAAAAACAAGTAGTGACAGCGCGGTTTAGTTTACTGGGAAGGCTGCTGTCCGACTATAATGACCGATTTTACTGGTCGTTCGACCCAGTTGCCATTGGTATCGAGACGGCCTAGATAAGTTTGACCTTTGTAGTAGAGCGAGGATGAGCTGCCTCCATCCAAATTGAGTAGCTGAGTCGCGCCTAGAGAGGCGACAAATTCTGATAGCTCACTTAGGGTCATGCCGGGAGCATTCGGGCGCTGGGCCACCATGAATAGACGCACGGTTCCGTCTGGTTGAAGGGCGATCACACTTCGGGCATTAGGCTGCACGCTGCCAATGGCATCGCGAACAAGTTCGCCACTTTCATAGTCGGTAAAGGCTTCAGCAGTGGCCGTATCTTCCGGCAACAGCTGAGGCCCCGCCCCCAGTGCACTCTCTAGCTCGCATCCATTCGGTAGGGGCGTGCTATGTAAGGTGATGTCATAGCGCAGGATGGCAGACGAGTCACAGCGGTAAGCCCGAAACTCTGAGCGATTAAAGATCTGATCGAGATAGGTCTCTAGTGTGGGATTCTCTGTCAGTCGTTCATTATCAATTGGGTTGCCAGCCGGTTGGCCCTGAGCAGTCAGGTAAGAAGTGGTTTTACCGTTTTGCGGATCGAAAAAGCCGCCGTTGAGGACAGCCAGGGCATTTTCGCGGTGGGCAAACGCTTCAACCGTTGTGAGTTCATCGGCTACGGCTACGGAAATAGGCGTTCCAGCAGGCACAGTCACCATATGTACTGTGGCTTGGCTCAGATGGTGGGTTTGGTAAGTGACGGCTTGATCTAAAGCGGGGTCTGATATTTTTTCTGAGACTTGCTCTGATTTTGCAGCTGCTAAGAAAGTTTTACTGAGATTTTTAGATCCCAACCAAGCTAAACCCGTCAGTATCAGCAGTCCGCAGCAGAGAATCTGTACTTTTCGCATAGCGTTCGGACATGGCGATACTAGGGCAATGCTTCGTTATTGGAGAATAGCTTATCCAGCTGCATTTCGTACTTTCTCGCTGTAGTCTTTCGGGCGCATTTGGCGGAAGCCCTGAAACGCAAGCTGCCTGGCCCAGCTCGGCAGGTACGATAGCAGCTGGCCAACCTTTGCTCTGCTGGAGAGGGCTCCGCTGTTTTTAAGTTCGGTAATTAGGGTTCTGCCCTGCTGAGTTTCGCCTTTCTCAATCAAACGCATGGCCAATACCTGCTTGAGCCCGCTCAATTTACGGGTACGGGCCTGCTCTAGATCGGGGCGTTGGGGAAATCGATAGCTCTCCAGGCAAAAAGACTTGGCAGTGAGGAAATGAATGTCTTGCTTGAGGCTGGTCTGTCCACCGTGAAAGCGATATTCCATCAGGCGCTCAGGGATGAAGTAGGCGGTTTGGTGGGCGATCGCACATCTCACCAGCAGGTCGAAGTCTTCGCAGCCATCGGCCTCAAACCGCATAAAATCTACCGCTTCCAGGCTGCTTTTGCGAAAGAGCGAGGAGCCTACCTGGAGGCTCTGATGGACGAAAGTTTCTGTGAGCAGATCGTCGATGGTGCCGTGGTTCAACCGATCCTTTCCCCACTTTGCTGAGTTAGCTGCCGTCGCTGCCTCGTCTCGCTGATTACGGGCATTGATCACCCAGTGATCGGAGCAGACGAAATCCACCTCGGGTTGGCTCTCTAAGATGGCGACTGCTTTTTCTAGAAAAGTCGATGTGAGGGCGTCGTCATCGTCAAATTTGATGAAATATTCACCCCGAGCCGCCTCGTAGCCAGAGCGCATATTGCGACTGCGTTTGATATTTTGAGGATGGCGAATGTAGCGAATGCGCGGATCTGACCACTGGCTAACGACTTTAGCAGTATGGTCGGGAGAGGCGTCGTCGCAAATCAGCAGCTCAAAATCGGCGTAGGTTTGGCTCAGCACGCTTTCTACCGCGTAGGGCAAAATCTCGGCGCGGTTGTAAGTGGGAATGCAAACGCTGACTTTAGGCCGAGCCGCCGCATTGCTGCTGGGAGAAGAATCGTTAGGCACAGGACTATAGTTTTAATAGTTTTAAGGGACGGCTTGGCAGGGGATGAAAGCTGCTGATCTGTAGACAGCGTAATAGCTGACTCGGTAGCCAGGATTAACTGCATGTAAATATTCTTCGTGGGCAAGCTAGATCTTGTAAGAATATGTTGAAGATCGTTCCCTCATTGTCAGTGAATATGGGAAAAGCTGAGATGATCAGCAGGTACCTTAGATCAATGAACTTGACACAATAGGCACTTTTCATGATCGCGGTCTCTGAGCTTACTTCCTACTTTCCTAAAGTTTCTGTCATTGTGCCTGTTTACAATGGCGAACAAGATCTGCCGGGCCTACTCGACTGCTTGATGGCGCAGACCTATCCGGCAGCGCAGGTGGAGTATTTGCTGATAGACAATGCCAGTAGCGATCGCACCCCCCAGATTCTAGCCGACGCCACCGATCAGTTCGCCGCGAAAGGGCTGACCTTCAAAGCCCTGAGTGAACGGGAGATTCAGAGTGCCTATGCTGCCCGCAATACTGGCATTCGGCAGGCGACTGGCGAATTTTTAGCCTTTACCGATGCTGACTGCTACCCACAGCCCGAATGGTTGACGGGCTTGATGCAGCCCTTTCGAGACGAAAAAATTGGGTTGGTTGCAGGCGAAATTACGGCCTTTCCAGGAACGACCTGGCTTGAGAGCTATGCCGAGCACAAACACACCATGAGTCAGAAAGATACGCTGGCCCATCAGTTTTGTCCGTACGGACAAACGGCAAATTTAGGAATTCGCTTGAGGGCGCTGGAGAAAACTGGTTTATTTCGCCCCTATATGACGACGGGCGGCGATGCCGATATTTGCTGGCGGGTGCAGCGAGAAGGACACTGGAAGATTCACTATGCTACAGATGCGGTGATTCAACATCGCCACCGACAAACGCTGAAAGATCTGTATGCCCAGTGGTATCGCTATGGCAAATCGAATCGATACCTGCATGATTTACACGGGGTGAAGTTGGCTTGGCCGCTGCCCAAAAAAGAGCGTAACCGTAGCCTGCTTCGATGGGGGCTCAAAGATTTTCCCAAGGCGGCTGCGCAGTTTGCTTTTGCGGGGGAACCGGCTGTGGGTATGCTGACGACACCTTTAAATATTTACTGCGCGCGGGCCCGCGATCACGGGCAGAAAGAAGCCCAGCTGCCAGACAAGGCTCGGGAGAAGGCCTATCTCCCGGCGCTTCATCATGCCATCGAACACTCTAACTAGCTGAAATGAATATTTTGATGCTCTCGGCGACGTTTCCCTATCCGCCTACCAGGGGGGGAACCTCGGTAAGAACGTTTAATCTGCTTAAGTATCTCAAGCAGCAAAATCATCACATTTCGCTGGCGACGCATCGCTCATCGGACGTGACGGATGATGAGGTTACGGCCTTGAAGGACTGGGTAGATCGATTGGCTGTATTTTCTCGCCCGGCTGGGAGCGAGCAGGCCTCTGGCACTTTTGGGAAAGTACAGCGCTTAGCAAATTTTGCCGTAGGAGGTACCCCGCCGAGTGTGATCACTACTCGGTCGGATGAAATGCAGGCCTGGGTAAATCAGCAGATTGCTAGCGGTGATTTCGATGCGATTACCTGCGAGCACAGTGTGAATGAAGTGTACGTACCGGCAGATATTGAGCGGTATATTCCTAAGTCCGTGGTGAATATTCACAGCTCTGTGTATGGCACTTGCGCGCATCAGCTAGCGGGCGGTACCGCTGAAAAGCCTTGGCGCGATCGCCTCAACCTGCCACTGCTCAAACGCTATGAGCAGCGCTACTGCCAAAAGTTTTCTGACTTAGTAGTCACCACCGCTGAGGACCAGCAGCAGATGGCCGATTTGAGCGGCAAAGAACGTATCTCGGTTATTCCCAATGGCGTCGATCTAGACATGTTTACTCCCCGCCCTCAAGATCCGGGAGGTCACCGTCTAGTTTTCATCGGGGCTATGGATAATTTGCCTAATATAGATGCGGTGACTTTTTTAGCCAAAGACGTCTTTCCCCTGGTGCAAAAGGCCTATCCTCAGGCAACTCTGTCATTAGTAGGCGCTAGGCCGACGCCAGCGGTAAAGGCCTTGCAGGAGCTGCCCAATGTGGAAGTCACAGGAAAGGTTCCTGATATGACGCCCTATCTACATGATTCGACTGTATGTGTGGTGCCCATGCGTACGGGCTATGGCATTAAAAATAAAACCCTGGAAGCGATGGCGGCAGGGATTCCGGTGGTGGCAAGTGATCGCGGTTTAGAAGGCCTGAGCACAGAGGGCGATGGCGTTCCGCTGCGGGCTTTGCGAGCAAATACAGCAGACGAATACGCAGCAGCGATTGGCCGACTGTTTGATTCGGCTACGCTGCGTCAAATGCTCTCTGAAAATGGGCGGAAGATGATTGAGGAAGGCTTTACTTGGGCGATCGCCGGCAGCCGATATGAGCAGATTTTGCTGAACGCGACGTAGCTGGGGTATGGCCCAGTCAGTTTTAGATTGCCCGATATTCCCGATATTGTGGCCGCGCCGCTCGTCTAAATAGCGTCCGGATAAAAAAACCTGTGCCATCATAAGAGTGGCACTGCTTTCGCCTGCGGAACCGTCTGCGCAGAGCTAAAGGCAGAGTGGATAGACTTTCACTAAAGCTGAAGCCTCTCCCTCCCTATCGATAATCTCAAAGCTAACTCTGCTCTGCTCGCAAAAAATTGGCTCAAATTTAGAATTTAAAGCCCTATAAAGACTCGTTAAGCAAGGCAAATAAGCACAGCCAGTGGCCAGAACGGCTTCCTGCTGACAGCGCACTACCCTCATTTACTATGCAACGAGATAGAATCCCAGAACTCGATTTGCTGCGAGGAGTAGCTATCATTTCCGTGCTGCTGGCCCATACGCCCGATTACATCGGAGATCACCCCTGGTTTGAATACGGAAAGCATGGGTTTATATTGATTGGCTTAGGAGCCTTTGCTTTTTTGACCGGCTACGGGCTTGAGAATACGCGGCTAAGAAAGGGTGGATTACAGATAAAAAGCTATATTCAGCGGCGCTTCTGGCGAATGTACGTGCCTTATCTTGTGACGCTAGTTATCTTCTTAGGAGTGTTCGGCGCTCTAAAGATAAACCGCTCCCTGCCTTTCTCAATCCTATCGGTTACTACAGTAGTTCATGCTCTTGGCCTTCAAGTCCTGCTCTACCCTAAGTTTCGATCAATCTTTACGCTGTGGTATGTCGGCCTGCTGCTGCCGATGTACGCAATATACCCGCTGATTGTCAAAAGAGAGACTACTGCCTATTTAGTACGCTGCCTGATATTAATTTTGTTGGTGACGCTGGCTATCCGATACAGATTCAACATGATAGACATCCGATTTTTTGGCTATTTTCCAGCTTTTATCGGTGGAATAATCGTCAGACGAACTCGTACACTACCCTTTCTATTCAAAGGAAGGTGGGGACTATTAGCATCAGTAAGCTTCGTGGGCCTTTACATGTTGCACATGCAACTGTGGGGCGGGGCCGTCATCTATGACAGATGGCAAGGAGAAAATACAGCAGAGAATACGGGATACTTTGTGCTGCCTATTTTGAAGACGTATCTGCTAATGGCCTTATCGCTGATTGCCATTCTGTGTTTTTTGCGCTTTGTAGTACAGACGAAGCAGCTGAATTGGGTTGCCACAGGGCTTAAATACATTGCCTCAGGAGCCTACTTTACTTATCTAATCCACAGACCCGTACTGGCTTTCTTTGCATGGGTGACGGTAGACAAACTGTCGTTACCGTCATCGCTGATCACGCTGTTATTTTTGCCAGCGGTGGCCGGAATAATCGCCGTCTGCCATATCACTGAGAAAGCCTATGCCAAGCGGTTGATTGCTCAACCAAAGTCAGGCTAAGTCCACACAAATATGAGTTGAGTGCCCAGTTCATCAAAACCAAAAGCCCCCCACATACCGTGGAGGGCTTTTGAAATCATGCGGTCAGCTTAGTAAGCATCCTGCAACTCGTAAAAATCGGGTGAGATGTAGTCTTTGCGCAGCGGGTACCCTTCCCAGTCTTCTGGCATCAACAGCCGCTTCAAATTGGGATGTCCTTCGTAGGTGATACCAAACAGGTCATAGCATTCCCGCTCCTGCCAGTCAGCAGCCTTCCAGATCCAGTATACCGAAGGCACCTTAGGATTATCGCGGGGAAGGAAACACTTGATCCGCACCTCATCGGGCGCATCGGCATCGTCGTTTAGCTTAGTGATGTCGTAAACGCTCACGAGATCCTGGCCCGGGCCAGAATCGTAAGCGCACTGGCAGCGCAAGTAGTTGAAGCCGTAAGCATAAAGCGCCGTTGCGAAGGGCAGCAGAAACTGAGGATCGACTTTGAGAACTTCTACGCCGGAATGATCAGGCTCCATAATTTCATGAGCGAACCCTTGTTCGCTCAGCCAAGTAGAGACCTTACCCGCTTCGACAATCGCCGATTCAGAGGATGACTCACCTTCGGACGCTTTTTTTTCTTCTTTTTCAGCCATCTGCCTTACACTTGCTCCTCTTCTACTTTTGCCTCAGATTCAGACAGTGCCACAGGTGCCCCCATGGCCTCAGTCAGTTCCTTCGGCGGTGCATCTCGCGTTTCCGAGGCCAGGTACTGTCCGGTTAAAATGGGCGCAACTGCCTTCATATTGTGAGAGCGAGTGTAAAAACGGTGGGTTTCGACGAGCTGGCCTCGTTCTTGCATGGACTCGTTAGCGATCTTCTTACGCAGCTTGATAATGGCGTCAAAAATCGCCTCAGGTCGAGGCGGGCACCCCGGAATGTAAACGTCTACCGGGATGATTTTATCGACCCCGCGAATAGCGGTCGGGGAATCGACGCTGAACATGCCGCCTGTAATAGTGCAAGCTCCCATCGCCATAACATAGGCAGGCTTCGGCATTTGCTCATAGAGACGAACCAATGCCGGGGCCATTTTCATAGTCACCGTACCCGCCACAATGATCAGATCGGCTTGGCGGGGGCTGGCCCGAGGCAATAGACCAAATCGGTCAAAGTCAAAGCGAGACCCAATCAGCGCTGCAAACTCGATAAAGCAGCAGGCTGTTCCGTATAGCAGCGGAAACAAGCTCGAAAGTCGAGTCCAGTTGTAAAGATCGTCGACTGTTGTCAAGATGACATTTTCTGAGAGATCCTGAGTGACCCCAGTATTAACTGCCGGGTTCATGATTCGCTCATTCGGGTCGATTAGAGGCCCTCTGGCACTTACCCCGCCCTGCTGAATTCCCGATTGCATATTCGATCCTACGACCACTCTAAAGCTCCCTTGCGCCACGCATAAACTAAGCCAACCACCAAAATGGCGATAAAAATTAATGCCTCTACAAATGCTAAGACTCCCAGGGTGTGAAAGGCGACCGCCCAAGGGTACAGAAACACTGTCTCCACGTCGAAGATGACGAAAACCAGCGCAAACATATAGTAGCGAATGTTGAACTGAATCCAGGCACCACCAATAGGCTCACAGCCAGACTCATAGGTCGTACGACCAGCCGGGCCAGCACTGGCAGGTCGCAATAGCTTAGACGCGCCTAGAGCTACGACTGGCACCAGGCTGCTAACTAGCAGAAAGCCGAGAAAATACTCATATCCACTTAAAACAAACACAGGGTATGCCTTGAACTGTTCGCAACAGTCTATATTGTAACGGCCTGAGCCGCGAGCGGAAGCCTGTCATCCCGATAGTACTAATAGCTTTGGGCCCGCCAATCTACACTGCTTACCTTTGAAAGGGCAGCGACATGGTAGAAAACCCGCTATATGCAATAATAGTTTACAGATGTTCTCATATTCTTTATCTATCTCAGGCGACGTTTGTCCTTTTGAAGCTGTAGCTCTTTTGGTTTGGGCTGGCAGATATGGGCTAGCGAATTCGCGGGTAGAGATAGAGATAGCTCGTTTGGTTGAGATAGCAACTACAGAGCCAGGCTACATAATATTTGCAGATATATCTGTGATTTTGTAGAGGTTATGTCTTGCATAAGTTTGAAGACGATGAGTCCCAGTTAACGCCATGAGTACTGAGCCACAATCTAATCTTGAGCCAGAGTCGTCGTCTGTAGAAGAGACGATTCCCCTAGTCCAGTCTGGAGGTGTCGCTAATGCCGACGCTGAAGGGGCTGAGGGCGGGTTGGGAGAAGCCGTCAGGCCCCTAACGCCTCAGGAGATGGATCGCCATGAGTGTCGTGCCTGTGGCTATACCTATGAACCCGCAAAAGGCGATAGTCGGAGCGATGTGCCGCCAGGTATTGCCTTTGAGGATCTACTCCCAGACTGGCGTTGCCCTGTATGCGGTGCTAGCACCCGGCAATTCAGCAACGTAGGGCCATTGGGTACGGCCTCGGGCTTTAAAGAAAACTTGAGCTACGGGTTTGGCGTCAATACCCTCACGCCCGGCCAAAAGAGCATCTTGATCTTTGGTGCGTTGGGCATTGCTGTGCTGTTTTTCTTGAGCCTATATGGCCTTCGATAAGAGGGCTTTGATGGGGCTAGTTTCGAGGTTTGAGCCAACAGCGCTGACGCAGATCCGCGAGCTTTGTCTGAAGGTTTGTCTGAGCGTAAGTTTTTGAGTGAGTGATTTTTGCTGGAGTTGTCATGCAGACGGTTTTAGAGTGTTTGAAGAGGGCTTGGAATGGGGCCGGGCTAAAGGGGGCGGTGCTGCTGCTGATAGCTGTGTTGACCACTAGCTGTGGCAATGTATTTTTGGCGGATACAGAGACCAACCCGTGGGAGGTAATTGCCCTACCAACCGAGGCTTCTATTGCAGATGTGGCCTTTGTTCAAGGGGGTGAACACGGTTGGCTGGTGGGCAGTCGGACAACAATACTGGAGTCTACTGATGCTGGCCAGACGTGGGATCCACGAATTTTGGAACTTGGCGAGCAGCAGTATACTTTCACCTCTATTGATTTTAAGGGTGAGGAAGGCTGGCTGGTAGGGCAGCCGAGCATTATGCTGCATACCACCGATGGCGGGACGTCTTGGTCAAATATTCCTCTCGATCCCCAGCTGCCTGGTCAACCGCTACTGATTACAGCGGTTGGCAACCAGTCGGCTGAGCTAGCTACCGATATTGGTGCAATCTACCGGACAAAGGATGGTGGCGAGCACTGGCAGGGGCTGGTGCAGTCGGCTGTAGGGGTGGTGCGCAACATGACTCGCAATGTAGACGGGCGGTATGTGGCAGTTTCGTCGCGCGGTAATTTTTACTCGACGTGGCTACCCGGACAGGCGGCTTGGCAGCCTCACAACCGAGAGAACTCTAAGCGGTTGCAAAATATGGGCTTTGGCAAGGATGGGTTACTATGGCTGATTGCTAGAGGCGGACAAATGCAGTTCGGGACTGAGAAGACAGAGTATGAGGAGTGGAGTGAGCCGATTAATCCTGAACTTGCCTCTAGCTGGGGATTATTAGATGTTGCTTACCGTACTCCCGAGGAGCTCTGGGTTACAGGCGGTAGCGGCAATTTGCTGATGAGCCCGGACGGGGGTGAGACCTGGTTTAAAGACAAAGCTGTTGAGAATGTGCCGACTAACTTCTATCGCATTAAGTTTTTAGAGGGTGATCGGGGCTATGTGTTGGGACAGCGGGGCTATTTGCTACGCTATGAAGAGGAGCCAACAGCGTAGTCACTGGCACGTTAGAAGTGGCTTGCCGGTTGCCTGTACTGGCATGATCGCCGCTTCAGACATCTGGAATTTACAGGGATTGCTTGTAAGGGAACCTGAGAGTTTCGTATGATGATGACAGGTGCTGATTTTAATAGTAGGAGACTTTGAAGTATGGCTGGCGATACCGGCGAAAGACCCTTTGGCGACATTGTAACAAGCGTTCGCTACTGGATTATTCACAGCATTACAATTCCAGCTTTGTTTATTGCAGGCTGGCTGTTTGTTTCGACAGGTCTGGCATACGACGCATTTGGTACGCCGCGCCCTAACGAATACTACCCGAGCAACCAGATGGAGCTGCCCATCGTGGATGATCGCTATGACCCCGACCGGGCGATTCGCTACGGCGAGTAGCGGTAGGAAATCAATCGCAAATGATTGAGAGAGTTGAGATGACTATTTCTGGAGAACTGCCATGACAAGTGGAAACCCTAACGAACCGATTACCTATCCAATTTTCACCGTGCGCTGGCTGTCGGTACATGCCTTGGCTGTGCCTTCGGTTTTCTTTTTGGGCGCGATCGCTGCCATGCAATTTATTCAACGCTAGGAGGCTCTTATGGCTGATAGACCCACTAACCCGAACAAGCAACCCGTTGAGCTAAACCGAACATCTTTGTTTCTAGGTTTGCTACTGGTCTTTGTGACAGGGCTGCTATTCTCCAGCTATTTCTTCAACTAAGAAGCTTTAAATTGCTGGACATGCGGCGGCAGCTGGTGAGCGCAGGCAAGTGAGCAGCGTGGACCAGCTAACAGTAGCTTTCAAACGGTTGCAAATAGCAGCCTGGCTAAATCAATCAGACAAATTGACAGTAAATCAGCAGGGTTTAACCAGCGTTCGGTCCAGTTGGCTTTGGGCAACGTGGTTGGTTGACGCCCTCCATGTTGTGAGTAGGAGAGAGTCTCATGTTTCAGAACGGTAAAATTCCCCTGTGGATTGTGGCGACAGTGGCTGGCACTGGTGTGCTGGTTGTCGTCGGTATCTTTTTCTATGGCTCTTATGTAGGGACTGGCTCTGCCCTTTGACGCTCAGCTTGTGAGCAAAGCTTGTGAGCAAAGCTTGTGAGCAAACAGCTAAAAATAAGGAAGCGGCCTGTCAGTTGACAGGCCGCTTTTTTTACAGAGTGATTTATTACTTAGCGGTCTGCTGAGAGCCGTGTCGCGAACCGCCAGCTAGACCGGTGTTTTTTGGCTATCTTCTGACAGCTGGCCCCAAGGAGTAGTATCGTCACCGGTCTTAGCTTGACCCCGCTCAATGTAAAGAAACAGAGCGGCCATAGTAACTGCAGGGAAAACTAAACCAACCAAAGGGACCAATATGGTGGGTAAAAAAGAAGCTGTCATGTCGGTTGTCCTTTTTTAATGCAAATTATTCGTCAACACTACAACCCTACTCCGAATTGGCGGCCAATCCATCCTCCTCCAGTTAAAATCTTAGTCGAAATTAATGAATACAGCTTTAATAGGTCTATTGAAGCTAGCTGGACCCATTAAAGCTGATTAAACAGAATCATACGGAAGGTGTAGGCCATCTACTCCTTGAGAGAGTCGCAGGATGCCTGTGTATTCCGATACATTGGGCATACCTGAGGGAAACGCTTGTTCTTTTGGCCGTATCAAAATTTTTGGAGAGTAGATTGTAATGAATATTATTGCTTGGATTGTTTTAGGTCTGATTGCTGGGGCGATCGCCCGTGCCATTTACCCTGGTCATCAGGGCGGTGGCATTCTTGGTACTATGCTGCTAGGCATCGTCGGCGCATTTGTAGGTGGACTCATTTACTCGCTGATTACCACTGGCTCTATTGCCTTTGGTGCGAGCCTCAGTATAGGTGGCGTCATCGTCGCAGTACTGGGTGCTATTGTTACGCTCTTCATCTACTATGCGGCCACCAAGCGCACTGTCTAAATGAGCGCACTGTTTAGAGTGAAGCTATGCTGTTGCGGCAATCTGGCAGCGGTACTGACTAAGCGCTACGGTTGACGTGGGCTAGCTAAAGCAGCAGCAAGCAGCCGTTAGAACTGATTTGAAATAGGTCAACTGGGTATATGCCTGGTTGACCTATTGTGTTGTTAAGATAATGACGGCCTCAAGCGCCAGAGCAGTTCCTAACTTAAGGTGTGGGCATAGACAACACTGCTACATGTGGCAGCAAGTGAACAAGAATCAGCCTGTTTTTGGGAGGGCAATCAAGAGCCGATGGTGGATAAACAGGCTAATAGATCTATCGCAGTTGAGACCGGGACACAAGAATCAGCCCGTTTTGGTGGTAAGGATTTAGCTGATCGCATTCAGCAACAGATGGCTTTAAAGCAGGACCTAGCTGACTTTGTTTTAGACGATGAAGGTGAGGTGGCGACAGCTTTAGAAGCCTTCAGTGCTGCGCAGCTTAGTCGATGGGCAAAGCCTAGTTTAGCCGGCATTAGCCGCCCGGACTTGGCTATAGACATGTTTTTAACCGAAGGGCAGGTAGCTGACCGGTCAGCGGTCGATCTATTTATTCAGTCGCAACCAGGGCTATCAGAAGCATCGCAGTACTGGCTCAGGGAGTGGCAAAAGGGCTTCAATGGGCTATTTGCGGTGTGTAGAGCCACACCCAAGCGATATACGCTGATGAACTGGCTCACCGAGAAGCTGTACAGCGTTACGCCTAACGAGACTCAAGCTCCGGTCGTGCTTTCCAGGCTGAGCCCAGGAGAAATTGTTATTGCCAGACTGCTGCCGGTTGCAGACAGCGAATGGACATTTTCGGGGCCGCTAACGCTCTTGGGAAAACTAGGCGAACCCAAACTAGCGGTGGCAATTGGCAACTTCAAGCAGTGGTTTCCACAGCACCTGTATGGAGACGCCCCTGATTTAGAAGCGGCAGCTTGGGACTCCGTTAAACAGCAGCATGAGGGCTTTTTGACCTTTTTTGGGGCGGAGAAAATAACTTTGCCGGGTTATGAGCTCAATCAAAAACTACAGGCCTATCAGGAGCAAGCGACCGAAAAGCAGCTGGCGGAAGCTGGGCTAGATAGCTCAAAAACTTTGACAGAGCTAGCGGAGGACTCTGGGCTATCGGCAGAAGAGCTGTCGGAGGCGATGGCGTTGTTAGGTGAGGAGAGTCAGGTGGCTAAACGGCTGCTGGAAAGCAAGCGATCGCTCAAAATGGTCATGCCCAAAGTGGACCTGCCCGACGAGCTGCGACGGGCTGATGCGGTGACAGTGTTTGCCCATCCCCGGTGGGGACAGACATTTTTAACAGACTACAGCCGTCTGGAAGAGCGTTTGGCTCGTTCAGGTGCAGAGGGTGAGCCAGATTTGGATGATGAAGAGACCGCCCTGCTGGATCGGCTGGTTGTGAAACATTTGGAAAATGAGCAGGTGATCGCCCCAGTCTGGCGTCACTTAGCCAAAAACTATGGCACCCCCCTAGAGGCATCGCTGCGCCGGATATTGAGCAACCCTGACTTTGACATTGCGCAGGATTTGGACGGGGCGATCTCCCGGTACGGCAAACAGCTCACCCCTCAGATTCCTGAATCGGCTAGCGTCCCTGTTCATCTGCACAACCTCTTTCAATCAGCCTTGAAAACGGTGAGTAAGAGCACTGCCAAGAAAAAAGCCAAGAAAAAATCTGGATTTGGCACATAGGCCATCGGCTTCGCCCTAACTCTTTTGCGCTTTGTAGCGCTCTTTGAATTCGGCCTGCTGCTGCTTGTGATTCACAATAGGCATTGGGTAGTTAGTGCCCTCCAATTCCTGCTCAGGAATATCGCCAGTAACTAACGCGCTGGTATCGAGGTGACGAATTTCAGGGAGCCATTCGCGGATGTACTCGGCGTCGGGATCGTACTTTTTGGCTTGGCTTGCCGGGTTGAAGATGCGCAACGGTTTCGGATCCATGCCACTAGAAGCGCTCCACTGCCAACCGCCATTATTGGCCGAAAGGTCGCCGTCATAGAGCTTTTGCATAAAGTATTTTTCACCCCAGCGCCAGTCGATAATTAAATCTTTGGTGAGGAAGCTAGCGGCGATCATCCGGCAGCGGTTGTGCATCCAGCCGATGGTATTGAGCTGGCGCATGGCCGCATCGACAATAGGGTAGCCGGTTCTGCCTTCGCACCAGGCTTGAAAATGGTCTTTATCATTGTTCCAGGGGAAGTCTTTGAGCGGATCGCGGTACGGGCCTTCGGCCAAATATGGAAAAAAGTACATGACGCCCTGATAGAATTCGCGCCAAGCGAGTTCCTGTTGCCAGGTGCGGATATTTTCGTGGGTTTCGTCGCTGCGGGCGCGGCTATACGCTTCGTCGGCAGCTTGCCATACGGTGCGAATGCCGACGGTGCCAAATTTGAGCGCGGCGCTAAGGGTAGAGGTGCCGGGAATGGCTGGGAAGTCGCGCTGTTCGTCATATTCGGAGATCGCCCTTCGATCCTCACAGAACTTTTCCAACTGAGCGAGTGCCGCCGCCTCGCCCGGTGCCAGCAACAGCTCTTGCTCCCACTCATAGCCCAGATCTTTAGCCGTTGGCAGCTCGATGTTGCCCGCCTCGTTGGCAGTAGCTTTCTCTTTGGAGCTCAGTCCTGTCACATCTGATAACGCCTCAACCGGGCCGCGCTTATCGTGCTTGATCCAGTTTCGCCAAAAAGGTGTGTAAACTTTGTAGGGGTCGCCACCACCGGTTTTGATGCCGTCCGGGTCATGCAGCAGCTGATCCCAGAATTTTGTGTGCATTTCAATGTCTTTGTCTTTCAGCGCTTTAGCAACATCGGTATCGCGCTGACGGGAGTAGGGCTCTACGTCACGGTTCCAGTAGACAGCGACAGCTCCAAGGGCATTGGCTAATTTAGGAATGGCTTTTTCTGGCTTGCCTTTGAGGATCAACAGCTCGCTACCGGCAGACTTATAGCTCTTTTGCAGTTCGGCCAGGGAGCCAATCATGTAGGTGACTCGGGCCGGAGCAATGTCGTCGCCATCTAAAATGCCGGGGTCGAGGCAGAAGACGCCGATGACTTTGGGAGTGCGATCGCGCGCCGCCGCCAGTCCCAAATTATCCCGAATTCTCAAATCCCGACGATGCCAAAACAGCACTAGCTCAGCAGCCATAGTCCTCCGTTCTCAAAAACAGTTTCTAGAAGGTTACGCGCCATAGTATAGCGAGCTGAGCAGGTTCAACCATCGGTCGTAGGCATTGTCGTCTTATAGATAGGCTTTAGCCATGTAGAATGCCGCGATTGACTTCGCATCAATTGCAACACCGGCCAAAATCGCCTTTTCTAACTCATCGGCGCTCATCATCAGCACTTCTAGATCTTCGTCTTCATCAAGCGGTAGCGCCTCAGTTAGCTTTTCTAAGTCGGTGGCCAGATAAGCGTAAATAATTTCGTCAGAATAGCCCGGTGCATTTGGGAACTTGCCCAGCGTTTTCCAGGTGTTTGCTCGATAGCCAGTTTCCTCCTGAATTTCGCGCTGAATAGTGCCCAGCGGATCTTCGCCCTTTTCGACTGTGCCTGCCGGGAACTCCAGCAACCTGCCCTGCATCGCAAAACGATATTGCCGCACTAGCACAAACTTTCCCTCGGCAGTCACCGGCACGGCCATTGAGCCACCGGGATGGCGAATGCACTCATAGTCGCCGATGGAGGCATTGGGCAATCGGAAGCGAGAAACCTCAAAGTTGAACTTGCGCCCTTCGTAGAACAGACGATGCTTAATCAGCTGAGGCGGCTCTTGACCAAATGGCATAGTAATTACAAAGAGTAAGGGCTAGCGATCGCATCTACCAACGGCTCTACCCCAGCTACAGGCAGCTGCTCCAAAAGCTGGGCAATCGTTTTACCAAAAATAGGGTGAGCCCAATCGGGCGCAATATCCGCCAGCGGTACTAGCACAAAGGGACGCTTGTGCAGGCGTGGATGGGGCACCGTGAGACCGGGCAAATCAATGATTTGATCGCCAAATAGCAATAGATCTAGATCTAGTGAACGCGCGCCCCACCGTTCCTGACGAATGCGGCCAAACTGGGCTTCAATCGCGAGCAGCTGTTGTAGGAGCGATCGCGCTGCTAGAACCGTCTCGACCACCACACAGGCATTGAGATAGTCCGGCTGAGGCGGGCCGACGGGCGCGGTTTTGTAGAGCGGCGATCGCGCCACGACGGTGATCCCGGCTTCCTGATTGATCGCCTGTATGGCCGCTGATAGGATTCTCTGAGAATTGCCTAAGTTGCCGCCGAGGGCGATCGCCGCTCGCACCGGACTGCCCACCCGCCTACTTTTGCTATCTGACGGCTCGATCATAGGCATCCGTATCTCCCCCTAAGCTTCGCCTAGCACCTCTCGGACCCGCGCGACGAGCTGCTCAGCAGTGAGCACGCCTTCGATTCGATCTACCGGCTGACCTTGCTTAAAAAGGACGAGCGTTGGCAAGGCGTGAATACTGTGCTGCGAAGCGATCGCAGGGTATTTCTCAGTGTCGATTTTGACCACTTTGACTTCGCCCTTCATCTCAGCGCCGACTTGGACCAAAATCTTTGCCATCATCTGGCAGGGGCCGCACCAATCTGCATAAAAATCGACCAGCAGCGGCTGATCCGAGCCACTGATCATCTCATCGAAGCTGTTGAACTGCTGTTTGACTGCCATGGGCGTATTTTAGAGGGGAAAGCGACTTCCCTATGCTAATGGCTGCTCCGGTTGTGTGGGGGTTGTGGCTCAATTAATTTAGAGAACTTTAGGGATCTACAGGCTTTTCTAAGGGTTTTCTGTGGACTGCTGCGATAGATTGCTCCGCACCCCGCGAAATATTACAGTGATTGGGCAAATTCATCAGGAAATCACGCCATGGCTGGAGCACTTACAGGCAAGGTTGCCATCGTTACAGGAGCTTCGCGCGGTATCGGCAAGGCAGCGGCGATGGCACTCGCTCAGGCCGGGGCCAAAGTCGTGGTCAACTATGCCCGCTCTAGCGACGCGGCAGATGCAGTAGTGGCGGCGATTTCTGAAGGGGGAAGTGAAGCACTAGCGCTTCAGACCGATGTCTCCAAAGCCGACCAGGTAGACGCGATGATCAAAGCCACCATGGACAAATTTGGCCGCATCGATGTACTGGTCAACAATGCGGGCATCACCCGCGATACGCTGCTGCTGCGCATGAAACCCGAAGACTGGCAGGCGGTGATCGATCTCAACCTGACAGGCGTTTTCCTCTGCACCCGCGCCGTTAGCAAAATTATGCTGAAGCAGCGATCAGGCCGCATCATCAATATTTCCTCAGTTGCTGGACTAATGGGCAATCCGGGGCAGGCCAACTACAGCGCGGCCAAAGCAGGCGTCATCGGCTTCACTAAAACCATTGCCAAAGAACTCGCCCCACGCGGCGTCACCGCTAACGCAGTCGCCCCTGGTTTTATCGCTACCGATATGACAGGAGATCTCAAAAATACCGAAGAAATCCTCAAATACATTCCTCTCGGGCGCTACGGTCAGCCAGAAGAAGTCGCCGGTTTAATTCGCTTTTTAGCCGCCGATCCAGCCGCCGCTTACATCACCGGCCAAGTCATGAATGTAGATGGCGGCATGGTGATGCACTGATGCGGGGGTACATCAGGATAGTAAACGCTGCGTTGAATAGCTAGCTTTTGCTCAGTGCCGCTTTCACCGCAGCGCTCTGATCGCGGCGGGTGATCCAGCGGTGGTAGGTACGGTTGTGAATGGCAACTGAGTGGCCCATCATGCGGGCAGAAACCGTGTCCGGCAGGCCCATATGCACGGTGCGCACGGCCCAGGCATGGCGCAGATCATAAGGGGCGAAGGGAAGATCATAGCGTTTGAACTGGCGAGAAACCTGCTGGCCGACGAGCTGTAAGGTGGTGGTCGTGAGGTCGGTGTTGACTTTAGGGAGGTTTATCTGACGCAGGTCGAAGGCATCTATCCACTCGGGGTAGAAGGGCCAAACGTAGTGTTGTCCGGTTTTGGTGGAAGCGAGCACTTCGACAGCAGCTTCCTGGTCGCCGTTGGCGAGCATGCTGTAGTCGCAAAAGAAAACTTCGTGGTTGCGCAGGCCGTAGGTGGCCATAATGCCGTAGACAAATTGCCAGGTAGGGTTGGGAATGCGTTCATAGACGCTAAGGATTTCTTCATCGGTAGGCAGCTGACGGATTTGAGTTTTGCTGCTGCCGTAGCTACCCCAAAAGGATTTGAGCGGGGTAGGTAGAGGCGTATTGAGAAAGGTGGCCAGTGCGTCGAGAGCAGTGCAGCAGACTTGGCGGCTGCGGGAGTTAGCCTGGGTGCCCTGAACGGTGGCGTAGATAGCCTCGGGTAGGGAGAAGCTGGGATGGCGGGTGGCGATCGCCTGCAATTTCCTTAGATACGGCACGTAGGCTTTTGCCCAGGTCGTTCGCACCGAAGCGGGCTGATCTGTGCCCTGGCGCAGCTGAAAAAAGTGTGCCTCAAACGCCGCTATCTGCGCCGACAAGTCGGCCCCAGCCCGCCGCAGACCCGCCACTGGCCCCAAATAGTCCTGCCAGTCAAACGTATTTTCGATCAGCTGGGCAGCGATTACCTTGGCGGTTTTTTCAATCTGCTTGAGCCCGGCTTTAGTGGCCGGCAACCCTAAAGGGATTCGCTGCTGATAAGCACGCAGTTTGGGGCTGCCGGGACGAGGCGGCAGGGTGCCGCGCAGGCTGAGTTTTTCGCCGCGCCTGTCAATTTTAAACCCGAGCTGAGCGGCTTTTAAGCGCTGGTTGACCGTGCTGAGCTGTGCATCTAGGGGATGGGTTGTCATACGCCAAAGGTGTGAACCAACGCGCGATCTCAATTATTTCCATCAAAGGAAATGATTCAGGCTCAGCGTTAGTTGTTACGATGAGCAAAGATGATTAAAACATTAAACATAAAGGTACGCGATTCACTATGAGCCGTGTGGGAGTTTTACTGCTGAATTTGGGTGGGCCAGAAAAGCCGGAGGATGTGCGTCCTTTCCTGTTTAATCTGTTTTCAGACCCGGAAATTATTCGTATTCCGTTTCCGTGGCTGCAAAAACCATTAGCCTGGTTTATCTCTAGCCGTCGGGCCAAAACCTCTCAGGCCAACTATCAGCAAATTGGCGGTGGCTCCCCGCTACGCCGCATTACTGAAGAGCAGGGCGATGCTCTCAAGTCTGCTCTAGACCGCAAAGGGCACGACGCTGAAGTCTATGTGGGAATGCGCTACTGGCATCCGTTTACCGAAGAGGCGATCGCTCAAATCAAGCGCGACAGCCTCGAAAAGCTAGTGGTGCTACCGCTGTATCCTCAGTATTCTATCAGCACCAGCGGGTCGAGCTTTCGCCTGCTAGAGCAGCTGTGGCAAGACGATCCCAAGCTGGCCCAGGTAGAATACACGCTGATTCCCTCCTGGTATGCTCGGCCTGGCTATATCAATGCGATGGCCGACCTGATTCGCACCGAGCTAGACAAACTGCCTAATCCAGACAGTGCCCATATCTTTTTTAGCGCTCACGGCGTACCGGTTAGCTACGTAGAAGAATTTGGCGACCCCTACCAGCGAGAGATTGAGCACTGCACCGATTTAATTATGCAGGCTCTAGGCCGGTCTAACGAGCATACGCTGGCCTATCAGAGCCGGGTGGGACCGATTGAGTGGCTGCAACCCTACACCGAAGATGCCATTCAAGCACTGGCAGAAGCAGGCGTTGATAGCCTGATGGTGGTGCCTATTAGCTTTGTTTCTGAGCACATTGAAACCCTGCAAGAAATCGATATTGAGTATCGCGAGCTGGCTGAAGAGGCCGGTATCGAGAATTTTTATCGGGTGCCAGCGCTGAATACCCACACGGGCTTTATTACCGATTTGGCCGAGATGGTGGATGAGGCGGCAGCAGCCGAACCCGTTCATTTTTCAGACCTGGAAAAGCCGCAGAAGAAAGTGAAGATCTATCCTCAAGACAAGTCTGCCTGGGGAATGACGCCCGTCGCAGAAGTGTGGAACGGTCGCTTGGCCATGTTGGGCTTTTTAGCTTTGCTAGCAGAAATTGTCACCGGGCACGGTCCGCTACATTTGATTGGATTGCTGTAGCATTGCCGATTTATCTGGGCGGAACAGGTAGGTCAACTGGGTGTATCTTCTCGATATCGCTTAGAAACTGCGATTGCCGCTGGCTAATTTAGAGGACAGTTGTGATGGAACCGGATCGCTTTGTAGAACCCAAGCGCTCTATGGTGGGTGAATTTAGGATACAGATAACGACGCTACTCGGTCTGACCGCTCTGCTGTGGGCAATTGAGATTGTCGATCAGCTGATTTTCAAAGGCAGTTTAGACCGGTTTGGGATTCAGCCGCGATCGCTGCCCGGCCTGTGGGGCATTTTGTGGGCTCCTTTTCTGCACGGCAACTTTGCCCATCTGATAGCCAATACCGTGCCGCTGGTGACTTTGGGCTGGCTGATCATGCTGAGAGAAACGGGCGATTGGCTAGTTGTCAGCGCGATCGCAGCGCTGTGTAGCGGTCTGGGTACCTGGTTGATTGGAGCGCCGGGTTCTTATCATATCGGGGCTAGCGGCGTCATTTTTGGCTACTTCGGCTTTTTGCTGCTGAGAGGCTACTTTGAGCGCAGCGCAGTGGCGATTGCCTTCTCGGTCTTGGTGACTTTTCTCTATGGCGGCATCATTTGGGGCATACTGCCAAACCAGCCCGGCATTTCGTGGGAAGGCCATCTGTTCGGCTTTTTGGGGGGCATCTTAGCCGCCCGGCTGCTGGCTAAGCCTCGTCGTCAGCCACAGCCCAAAGATTTTTAGAGATAGATAGCTGGACTAGCCTTCCGGTGTCAGCCGCTCTCCTTGCTCAAGGGTAGTAGCGACCGCATCTGTTAAATAGTTGGCGGCAGCTTCTACAGCGGCAACGGCATTTTCATAGAGCATTCGGGTTGGTCCCAGCACGCCCAGACTGCCGACTGGCCCCGGCGCACTGCCATACAGTGACGTAACCAGCGCGCAAGACTGCATCGGCGCGACCGGATTTTCGGTGCCAATCCAGATGCGCAGCCGCTGGTTATTTGAAGCTGCTTCGCCCAGCAGAGAGTCAGCTTCAGCTAGCCTGGCCGTAGAAATGAGCGGCCAGAGCTGATCGCGACCGTCTTCTAAAAGCTGAACAAGGCTGCGAATTTGGCTGCGCTCCGAAAATTCAGGCTGATCGAGGACTTCAGCTAGGCCGCTGACCAATATTTGGGTGGCGGGATTGATGCGCGATCGCCGGGCCAAATCGATCATGCCCTGCTGCAAACCGCTGATGTACCGCTGAAACGCCTGATCGAGATCAGATAAGTCTAAAGTGATGTCGTGAAGCGCATGGCCCCGCAGCTGTTCAGTGAGAAAATTTGAGAGCACTTGCAGCTCCCGGTCGATTTCTTCCAGGCTGACTGTGGCGCTGTCGGCGCTGCCTAACGAGTTTCCCGGTGAGCTTTGGGAGCGATCGCTCTGGCGCGGCAGCGGCAGCAAAATAGAATGGTTGCTATAAACATCGAATACCACCAGCAATAGCAGCTGATAATCGCTGACTCGTACCAGCTGTAAATGCTTAATTTTGGACTCATCCAGCTGTGGCATGGTGACTAGCGCAATATAGCCACTGAGACTCGCTAGAATTTGCGCCGACTCTTGCAGCAGCCCTTCTATTGCCTGCCCCTGCCAGCCCAGCCGCTGGTTGAGCGTGGTTTCCATCCGGCGAGTCAGCGGCTCAGACGGACTCATCAGCTCGTTTACATATGCCCGGTAGCCCGAGTCCGACGGAATCCGCCCGGCAGAAGTGTGCGGCTGATAGAGAAAGCCAGAGTCTTCTAAAACGCTCATGACGCTGCGAATGGTAGCCGCACTTACCCTGAGGTTGTAGCCCTTGGCCAAAGATTTAGACCCGACTGGCTCTGCTGTACTGACATAGTGGCGTACTGTCGCCCGAAGAACATTCTGCTGTCTGGGGTTGAGCTTCATGAACGCTTTGCCTGTGGAGTACCTGCACTTTAACGAAACTGGCTAGCCTTTGGCTGATGCCAGGCTCAAAGCCCCGACCAAACCGAGAATGGAGAGATGCCCTCTTTAATAATTTTGCATCACATTAACAGATCCTTAACCAGTGGCTGTGACTGTTATTACAAAATGATCCCCTCTGATAATCATCCTGTGGTTATCCGACTGTAGCAATCTTCAGCAATCATCTCGATATCCTGGTAAATTCAGAGAGTCATGGCAATACTGCTGTGACCTCAGGGCGCATGGTAAAGGCCCAACGGGTAAGCTGGCTTGTCTTTTCGCTTGCTCAGGGCTGCGTTCTCACCCCCACCGGATTCCTGCTGTGCCAGGTGATGCCATCATGTCTGACCTTCCCTTTACCCTCGATCAGCTCCGCATCTTAAAGGCCATTGCCGCTGAGGGTAGCTTTAAGCGCGCTGCTGACAGTCTATACGTGTCACAGCCAGCGGTAAGCCTGCAAGTACAAAACCTGGAGCGCCAGCTAGATGTGCCTTTGTTTGACCGGGGAGGACGCCGGGCCCAGCTGACTGAAGCGGGGCATTTGCTGCTGGAGTATGGCGATCGCATTCTCAGCCTGTGCCAGGAAACCTGCCGCGCGATCGAAGATTTGCAAAACCTCCAGGGCGGCACACTCATTGTAGGTGCTAGCCAAACGACAGGCACCTACCTGCTGCCGCGCATGATCGGGCAGTTTCGCCAGCGCTACCCTGAAGTCGCAGTGCAGCTGCACGTCCACTCAACTCGTCGCACCGCCTGGAGCGTAGCCAACGGTCAGATAGATTTGGCCATCATCGGCGGTGATATTCCACCAGAGCTGCAAGACTCTTTAGAAGTGGCCTCTTACGCCGAAGATGAGCTAGCGCTAATTATGCCGGTTTTTCACCCGCTGGCTTCTAACGACGTGATTGCCCGCAGCGATCTCTACAAGCTGAAGTTCATCACGCTCGATTCTCAGTCCACCACTCGTAAAGCCATTGACCATGTGCTGAGCCGGGGTGGTATTGAAACTCGGCGGCTGCGAATAGAGATGGAGCTCAATTCAATTGAGGCGATTAAAAATGCGGTGCAGTCGGGCTTGGGCGTCGCCTTTGCCTCAACCTCTTCGATTGAGAAAGAGCTACAGATGGGCGTAATTCACCGGGCCCGAATAGAATCGGTCGAGGTGAGGCGAACGCTATCAGTGATTTTCAACCCTAACCGCTATCGCTCTAAGGCGGCAGAAGCGTTTACCAAGGAGATTTTGCCGCAGTTTACCAACCGCGAGTTGACTTTTACAAAAGCTAATTCCAATGGCAAGGCGGTTGCTGCCAGTAAGAATACATCTGCTAAAGTGCCTGCCAAGGCCAAAGCCGCAGTTGATGCAGAACACCAGCCCTGAACAGCTGGCCTATTGTAAAATCACCCATGCAACTGCACTGCACCCGACCGAACTGCCCGTCTCCTATAAATCACTTTGCCGACCTTGACGATCCTAAGATTTCTCGCCCGCTGAGGCAGAAGTATTGCAGCGCCTGTCGGATGGAGCTGATTTTGGGCGGGCGCTATCTGCCAGGGAGCGTGCTGGGGCAGGGCGGATTTGGCACGGCTTTTCTAGCTCGCGACTTTGATTCACCCACACAGCGGCGCTGCGTGGTCAAACTATTTCAGCCGCCTGTGACGCTGACACCGCAGCAGTTGGCTACTGCTCAGCGACTGTTTGGCAGAGAAGCCGAAGTGCTAGAGCGGCTCGGTTTACAGCACTCGCAGATTCCCAACCTTTACGCCTACTTTCCGCTGCCGATTACCAACCCGCTCACAAACCAGCTTGAAGAGCTGTTTTACCTGGTACAAGAATATCTAGAGGGTGAAGATCTCGAAAAAGTTCGCCATCGTCAGGGCAAGCTGACTGAAGCTGAGGTTGAGAAAATACTGCGGGCGATGCTTGATGTACTGGGCTTTGTCCATCGCAACGGCGCTATTCACCGGGATGTGAAACCATCTAATATTATTCAGGGCAAAGACGGTCGGCTGTCGCTGCTCGATTTTGGCGCTGTTAAAGAAGTCACCACACCAACGGGAATACAGCGTGGCCCGACGACGATTTGCTCACCGGACTATGCGCCGCCAGAGCAGATTATGAATGGCACTGTCGATGCGACTTCGGACCTGTATGCGCTGGCGGCAACCTGTGTGGTACTGCTGACCGATAAAGACTCTAGTGAGCTGCGCGATAGTTCTTCTAACACCTGGGGCTGGCAGCCGCATGCACGGGTCTCGGCGGGCCTAGCCCAGGTGCTCAACCAGATGTTGCGGGCTAAGCCGAGCGATCGCTACCCCACTGCCGAAGCCGTTGTCGCTGCCCTTGCTGCTAGCAGCAGCCCGCCAGTACAGACTCCGCCCCTTACACCACCCGCGCCCATACCGACGCCCGCGCCAGCCCAGCCTGCGTCTCGACCGGTGCAGCCGCTGTCGTTACCTCGGTTTTTGGGCAACGCGGCCTTTGCTGGGGCAGAAGGGGGGTTGCTGGCGATCGCCACTGCCAGTCTTTTGGGTACCAGCCTTCTAGGTGGCGGCGTTTGGCTGGCGATGCTGGCAGGTCTCTTGCTGCTACAGACGCGCCGGGTCATAGAAGGAACGGACCTGGTGATCATTGCGGGGCTAACGCTGGCAGCGGTGATCTTCTTTTCGCCCCTGCACAACGTTTTGGGCGGTGACCCAGGCACCATCTTAGTGGCGGCGGTCATGGCAGGGGGGGTAGCAGTGGCGATCGCAGTTATCTTTAGACTTATTTTCCGGTTGGTTTCCCGTATCATGTGACTTAAGATAGGCCTTTTTGGCATGTTTAAAATTAGGGTTTGATTGAGTCATATGGGCAAACGAAACGAGCTTCCCGCCCTCGTCGCATCTTTGCTGATTACCGTGGCGCTCTTAGGCGGCGGTGCCTGGTGGCTCAAAAACAATTTCTTCGGGTCAGAGGGCTCACCCTCGCCTCACCCTGATCGCTCAAGCCAGCAACAGAATACAGCTGAGTCTGACGGGCGCTCCGGCCAGTCGATACTGCCGGGGGCGGTTTCTGCGGCTAAGCAGAAAGGGCTCGATGCGTTTGCAGCTGGCGACTATGCAACTGCCCAGGCTGAATTGACCACCGCCCTGCAAGAAGAACGCAACGATCCAGAAACGCTGATCTATCTCAACAATGCCAAGATTGGCGACGGCTCCGCCGACACAATTGCGGTCTCGGTACCGGCGGGTAAATCGATCAATCCGGCCCTAGAAATTCTGCGCGGGGTAGCTCAGGCCCAAACGGATATCAACCGGTCAGGCGGCATTGATGGAACGCCGCTAAAAGTATTGATGCTTGATGACCAGGGGCAACCTGATACAGCAGCGGCGATCGCCGCTCAGCTAGTCGATAACCCAGACGTGCTGGGCGTCGTTGGTCACTTCTCCAGCGATACCACACTGGCAGCCGCTGAAGTCTACGAAGCCGGTCAGCTGACAATGGTTTCACCAACCAGCACCGCAGTGAAAATCTCGGATGCGGGCGACTATATTTTTCGCACGGTGCCGAGCGATCGCCTAGCCGCCGCGACGTTGGCTCGCTATGTGCTGAACACGCTTAGCAAAACACAAGCCGTCGTTTTTTACACAGGGGCCAGTACCTACAGCCGCTCAGTCAAGTCAGAATTTACTACTGAGCTGCTGAGCAATGGCGGACAGGTAATCGCCGATTTTGACATTGACGAACCCGGCTTTAGCGCTGGCCAGGCGGTACAAATGGCTAAGCAGGCAGGGGCCGAAGTCATCATGCTGGCTCTCACAGTAGATACAGCGGATACGGCTCTCCAGATTATTTCGGTCAATCAGGGGGAGCTGCCGATGGTGGGCAGCGACGGTCTGTATAACCCCAAGGTGCTAGATGTGGGCCGGGCGAATGCGCTGGGGCTGACGGTAGCCGTGCCCTGGCATATTCTGCGCTATGCCCAGAGCCCGTTTGTCAGTGAGTCGCGGCAGCTGTGGGGTGGCGATGTCAACTGGCGCACGGTGATGGCTTACGACGCGACTAGAGTGCTGGCAGCGGGTATTCAGGCCAACCCAACGCGGGCCGGGGTAGCGGCGGCGCTGGCTAGTTCAGGCTTCACGGCTGAGGGCGCGACTGACTCAGTCAGCTTTTTCCCGTCGGGCGATCGCAATCAACCCTCACAGCTGGTAGAAGTGGTGCCGGGCAATCGCTCTGGCAGCGGCTACGACTTTGTACCCGTGCAGTAAGCCTTTATCCCTCTAGCTGAGCGATCGCCGTGCTCTGATAGTAGTGCTGCAAAATCTGCTCAAAGCTCCAGCCCCGCTCCGCCAAGCTGCGAGCGCCCCACTGACTCATGCCGACACCATGACCAAATCCGAAGCCACTCACGGTGACCCGTCCTGCATTTTGGTCGAGGCTGATGGTAAAGCGGGTGCTCCGCAATCGCAGCGCCGAGCGAATATCTTGACCCTTTAGAGTTTGGGTGCCGCTGTTGCCGGTGATGCTGATAGTCGCGACCCGGCCCTGGCTGGTGAGACGAGGGGTGCCGATGGCGCGAACGGTGCCGACAGTGCCGACTCTGCTGCTGAAGTCTGCCAGGCTAAAGGTTTCTTGCCACTGGTAAACGGGCGCGCTTTGGTCGTAGTCTTCGACACCGCGCAGGTAGGGGACATCGCTGCTCCAAATTTCGCTGGCGTTTTCGGTATGGCCGCCCGAAGAAGAGTGGAAAATAGCTTCGATCACCTGACCGTTGTAGGTGACGACCTGATTGGCAGTGACATCGACAGCGGCGATAGTGCTGGGAGCCTCTTGCGCGATGCCCTTGTAGACCTGAGAGGCAGTCGTGGCGTCGAGATCGTAGAGGGAGCTGCGAGTGCGCGATCGCTTATACAGCGCGTAAGAGCGAGCGGCTACCGCCTGAGACTGTAGTGCTGCCTGGGGCCAGCTCGTGGGCATTTCGCTACCGACAACGCTATACAGGTAATCTTCCAAATCGACGTAGTTCACTGCTACTAGCTTGCCGCCTTCGACGGTGACCATCACTCGCCCGCGATACCACTTGTCCCCAATCCAGACAAAGCCGTCTTCCGAGGGCTCTAACCAAAAGGCGTTAGATTCTGCCAGGGGAGCACCGCCGTTGGTCAGGTCTACCTCATTGGCATCGGCTTTTAGGGTAATGCCCTGTAGCTGAGGCAGCTGGTAGAGGTTCTGGCCACCGCCATTGCGAATGATGCCAGTGGTGGAGCTACCGATATTAATGGCGTTGGTGCCCTGGGTGATCGCCACTCGCAATTCTACCGCCGCCTGAGCAGGCAGTACCAACACCAACCACAGCAGCAAGCCGCCCCACCAGCGCAAACTCCAGCGCAGCGCAGACTTGACGAGCGGGCGTTCCTCACAGGAGACAGTGCCCGTAGGACGAGCGGCGGTCAGGCAAAGCAGCCAATTTTTAGCGAAGGGGATGGTCTGCGTAGTCATAGTGGCAGGGCTATCTTACGAAACGGCAGCGAATCAAGGCGGGCTAACGGAATCAATCAAGTTGACTTGAAGCTGTCTTCCAGCGTTCCCTAACCCTCTCTAAAATCTGAACATTTCCAAATGAGCTAAGTGGCAGTTTGTCGGTCGGTCCTCATTAATGAGAGCAGCTCAACCCCCATTCACCACAGTTTTGTCCGGGGCTGAACTGAGGTGTAGGCACAGCAGATCCCGGTAAACTCGCTCATATTACCCACACTCACGTCCGCTGCCCGTGATCTGATCCCGCCCTGCGAGATCCAGGCCAGAGCAGTCTCCTTAGAGACACCTCTCACAGTTGGCATAGCGTTAGATCCAGGTTGAATCTAGAACTAAGCGCGGCTAGCAGTGACCGGTACCTCATTCACCGGGCGACTACAGCAGTCCGGACGCTCTGTACAGCTCTTCTAGACGGGCCAATATTTTTTTGCCATAGAGCGGGTCTGCCGCCCACAAGTTGCTGAGCTGATCGACTAGCGGTGCGACCCCGCGTTTGACAAAGTCGAATCGCGGATCGACCTTTTCTCGCGACAGCGGCTCTGTGCTGGCATAGGCTTTGAGATGCTGTATCTGAGCGCGAACGCCAATGCGGGCACTGCTGAAAGTAGCCAGATTGCCCGATCCATCCGCTAACCCGGCAAAGTTGTTTTGGGTCGGCTGCACCAGACCGGGAAAGCGCAAAAAGTCGGTCTCTACGCACATTTGGCAGAAGGCAATGTCGTAGTCCACGCCTTCAATGGTGGCTTCTTCGCGGTAGAGCTTGGGCAAATCAGGAAAAAGACTGAGCGCCTTGGAATTTTCTGAGCGTAAGAAAGTGGTCAAATTGAGCTCGGTGGCGCTGCCGTGGCTCATAATCAGGTCGATAGACCCCGGACAAATTCTCAGGGCGGAGGCCGAGCGCAGCTGCAATGTGCGGCTAGCGGCATTCCAACCAATACCAACGCTAAAAGGCTTGAGATCGATGGCTTTGACATACACCGCGCCGCGATAGCGCACCCGACGGACCTCGGCATTCTGAGCCAAGTCGACGCCCAGCCGGTCGGCTAAGTCAATGGGGATATAGGCATTGCCGGTGATGATGATGCCTTTTTCGGCGTAGGCTCCGCCGTTAATTTCAATATTGATAGTGGGATATTCGATGGGTACTGTTGCGCCGGGCGGAATGGGACTACTGCCAATAATGCCCCTGCTCCAAGCTGCCAGACCGTTGGCCAAACCAATGGCAAAATTACGCCGCCTTTGGGTAAGCAGCGCGAAGTCTTGAGGGTTAGTCAGGTAGGCGATTTCGGCTACGAGGGAGGCCGGTACACATTCACGGCAAAAGGCTAGCCTGCCGGTGCCCGCTGAGGTATCGGGGCGCACCCCCCGGCTGGGCAGCTCTGGGACTTCTTTGAGCAGGGCGAGCAGCACCCGTTCGGCCTGAATGCGGCGCTGCTCATTGTTGTAGATGTAATAGACGGTAGCGCCGCGCGTGGCTGTATTGCTGAACTTTTCAGCGTGGATTTCTAAGGCAACTGCGGTGGGCTGGGCACGGGCATTAATCCAGCCAATGCTCTGGGCCAAACTGAGATCGTCGGGCACCGAGAGGACGTCATAACCGCGCGATCGCATCTCTGGCACGATCAGATCTCTCAGAGCAATCATCTCTTGGGCTTCGGTCGTACCTGCTATCTGTGCGCCCGGATCGCGGACGCCGTTTTCGATACCGCCGTGACCCGCTGAGATAAAGATCTGTGCCATGGGCTGCTGATCGCTCCTAATCCCTTGTTTCTACCGATTGACCATCGATTGACCTTGGCCTTGCGATGGGTCGTTTATTGTCGCCAGAATACCTTATTTGGGAGCAGGGGAGCAGGAGGCAAGGAAGCTATGATTCTGTAGTCTCTGTGGGGTGCTCTGATGAAGTGGCGGCTTTGGAAGCTGATTTGAACAGGAGCTGAATGCCCAGCGCGGTGAGGCCCAGCGCGGCGATGCCAAAGACACCTGCCCCTAGCGCGACGATGCCAGTCACCAGAGTCCGAACTGCGGCAGAGATATTGACGACAGCAGGATTATCTGAGGTGACGGGTTTGTTGGCAAACGTGGCGGCAACCGAGAGCATGAGACGATAGGCAAGCAAGGAGAAGGTACCGGCGGTGAGGGCACCAGTAAAGCAGCGCAAGGGAGTCGCTGTTAGTTTAGCCGGGTCAGCTTTGACGGGGGTACTAGGAGGGGCGGGTTTTTCCATAGGACTAAAAAGGTGTGGAGTCAAAAAGGTAAATACTTAATACGAGGCGGGTTGCCGAGTTTACGCGGGTCGGCCTGACTTCTAAAATAAGAGGCCATCTCAATGATGGCGTTTTATCTCAACAATTTTCAATGCCTGCTGATCAATATCAAGGATGACTTAGCCAGTGGCCACAAGAGCGCGTAAAAGATTTGGTCAGCACTGGCTGCGCAGCGATCCGGTGATCAATCAGATTGTGGCGGCAGCGCAGCTGACCGCGGGGGATCGCGTCCTGGAAATCGGCCCTGGACAAGGTGTGCTCACCCAGCGGCTGCTCGATACCTCGGCTCAGGTGCTGGCTGTCGAGATTGATCGCGATCTGTGTTTGCAGCTGCGCGATCAGTTTATTCCGTCCATGGCGACCGGTCAGTTTCGCCTGATTGAGTCCGATTTTTTAAAGCTGAATTTTGACCAGGCGCTGATTGACTTTGAGCTAGAGCGGCCCAATAAAGTAGTGGCCAACATTCCTTACTACATCACTGCGCCGATTTTGGAAAAGCTGCTGGGCACGATTCGCCAGCCCAACCCTCACCCGTTTAGCGACATTGTGCTGCTGGTGCAAAAGGAAATTAGCGATCGCCTCTGCGCCGAACCTGGCACTCGCGCCAACGGTGCCCTGACCATCCGCGCCCGATATTTAGCCGAGTGCGAAGAAATTTGCCCGGTGCCCGCCAGCGCCTTTAAGCCACCGCCTAAGGTAGAGTCGGCGGTGATTCGTCTGCGCCCTCGCCCCTGCCCGACGCCTGCGCAAAACCCGGTCCGACTCAGTCAGCTGGTAAAGCTGGGCTTTTCTCAAAAGCGAAAAATGCTGCGCAACAACTTGCAGAGCGTGATTGACCGTGACACTCTAACCACTGTGCTCAATCGCCTATCGATCAACCCCCAAGTGCGAGCAGAAGGGCTCGGGGTGACCGAATGGGTGGCTCTTAGCGACGCGGTTGAGGCGATCGCACCTGCCGCAACAGCCGACAGCCTGCCATAGCCTACCCTGATTTATGATCACGCTCTTTTCCCACGCCAAAATCAACCTTTACCTCGAAATTATCGGCAGTCGGCCCGATGGCTTTCACGAGCTAGTGATGATCATGCAAAGCGTTGATCTGGCCGACCGAATAACGCTTAAGCCGCTGAGTACGCCAAATACTCGGCTGATCTGCGACCATCCGCTCGTGCCTACCGACCACACGAACCTGGCGTATAAAGCCGTAACGCTGCTGCAAAAGCGCTTTCCCCACCGCACCAATCGCTATGGTGGGGTAGAAATCACCCTCGACAAAAAAATTCCGGTAGGCGCAGGGCTAGCGGGAGGATCTTCTAACGCGGCAGCAACGCTGTTTGGGCTGAACGTGCTGTGGCAGCTGGGGCTGACCCGCATAGAGCTGCAAGAGCTGGGCGCAGAATTAGGGTCGGATGTGCCGTTTTGCCTGGTGGGGGGGTGTGCGATCGCCACCGGACGCGGCGAAGAAATTGATCTGCTGAACGACATGCCCAAACTCAGCGCCGTACTGGCCAAATACACTGGCCTGTCGGTCTCTACGCCCTGGGCCTACAAAACCTATCGCCAGCAGTTTGAGCATACCTACTTGCCCCTAAAAGATACCGCTAACTTGGAGGAGCGCCAGTCGCGGGTGCACTCCGGCAGCATGGTCGCCGCCCTTAGCGCTCACGACTTGACAGCGATTGGCGCTCACCTGCGCAACGACTTAGAAAAAGCGGTTCTCCCGGCCCATGCCAAAGTTCGCCAGCTCAGAGCAACCATGGCCGATCAGGGCGGACTCGGAACGATGATGTCTGGGTCTGGCCCGACGGTGTTTACCCTCGCCAAAACGCCCGAGCAGGCTCAATCGATAGCACAAGCTGTGCGCGAGCAGATTAGCGACCCCGACCTCCAACTGCATGTCGTCCGGTTTACCACTAAAGGCATTCGAGCCGCCAGCTAATCGGCCTCCCTAATTTGCTACACTAAGCGTTCGTCTTACCCACAAACGATATGAAGCGCCTTTCCTTTGACAGCCAGCAAGTGATGCGTCGCACCGAAGACCTGATCAGCGCTGCTTCTAACCGCTATCGGATTACGGTGCAGGTTGCTAACCGGGCTCAGCGTCGTCGCTTTGAAGAATTTGACAGCCTTGACGAGTCGAAGATGAAGCCAGTGCTACGGGCCATTGTCGAAATGTCTGATGAGCTAACTCAGCCAGAAATTATTGGCGAGTAGCCGTTTAGCCAAAGGCAGCGATCAGCTGCTATCAATTAGAGCAAGCTTATGAAGTCACCCTCGAAGCGATATCGTTTTTTCAGCGTGGCTTTAGCGATGGCAGCTGTCATTGTGCTTGCTGGAACTGGCAGCTTTAGCTTTCAGCGCTTTCTCCTGCCTTTGGGTGCGCCGTCTGCTCAAGCTCAGCCTGCGCCGCTGCGCCGGATTGATCCGACGATGATTTCGGTGCAAGTTTACGAGCTGCTGCCGGGCCTACCGCTCGAAAATCAGTACATTAGCAGCGATACGGGCACTCCGGCGACTGAGAATACGCTGGTCTCTCGCATGATTCGCTATCACATCTATATCAGAGAGCGGCCCACTAACTTTCGGTTGGATTGGAAGCTGACTCTGGCGGATTATTTTGGCGCGTTTGAGCGAATTTCTGCTGATCGCTATCCTGACTATGGGCTGCGTGACAATCCGCTGGAGGGCGATCGCACCGTCATCCAAACCCTCAGCACTGAACAGCGTGACCAGTTAGTCAATGCCCTCTACGAGACATTCACCCCTGCCGAGTAGTCGTGAACGGCCTATGGACCGCTATCTACGCTCAGGCGAGGGCTGGCGACTGGGATGGGATCCAAACACCGAAGACTTTTGCGGATTGATAGCAGGCGCGAACTGGGCGATAGAGCTAACCGCTGCCGAATTGACAGATTTTTGTCGGATGGCCCAAGAGCTTAGCGCTACGATGACTGCTATGGCCGATCAGCTGATGGAGGAGGAAGCGCTGACCTGCGAGCAAGAAACTGAGACGATTTGGCTAGAGGCTGAAGGGTTTCCGGCAGCTTACAGTCTGCGATTTATCTTGCTGAGCGGGCGAAGGGGCGAAGGGGAATGGCCGCCTGCGGTGGTACCTCAGCTTTTAGAGGCGATCACTTATCTGCCGCTAGAAGGCGCTCAATGACGTTAGAAGACTCATAAACCGAGCTGACTACCCGTTTAGCTGGGAGAATGGTTTAAGCTTTTGAGCACTTGCTCTCAGAAAGCCCCTTTTAGTAGCGCTCAAAGTTTATAAATGCAGCAAGTTTTGCTATTTTATCGGGGTGTCACAGCTTCAATCAGACCATAGGTGGTGCTGAAGCGGTTGGCGATAGACTTCATTCATTTAGGGAGCTGCGTTTACAGTGAAAGTTAAAGTGGTTAGCGACACGCTTTTTAAGCTCAGACCTAAGCTATCAGGCCAGCTTGCCAATTCAGAAAAAGTCTTCGTCAAAAACGGCACTGAGTTTGAGCTGATTTCTTACACCGAGGCAGAGGGCGACCATACGCGGTTAGTACTCGCCAACGAAACTCTGGGCAACAATCAGCGCATCTGGTACGCCTACAATCCCGACATTGAAATTCAGTCGTCGCCAGTGAAGCTCGTAGTCGTCAGCGATACCCTATTCAAGCAGCGGCCCGTTGTCTCCTCTCAGCTCCCAGATTCAGACAAGGTGTTTGTCAAAAACGGTACCCAGTTTGACTTACAGTCTTACCTGCCAGCAGCGAACAACCACCTCAAAGTAGCGCTGGCAAATAAATTTTTAGGCCCATTTAACCGCAATACCTGGTACGCCTATCAGCCAGACGTGCGGGTAAGCGGATCAATCGTCACGCTCAAGGTAATTAGCGACACGCTGTTTAAGCTCAGGCCAGTTTTTTCTTCTCAGCTCACCAGCGCCGAAAAGGTGTTTGTGAAAAACGGCACCGAGTTTGAAATTGCCGACAGCGAGAAAGCCACCGGCAACCATGTGCGGGTAGTGCTGGCAAATACCGGACTGAGCGATCGCAACCTAAAAACCTGGTATGCCTACGCCCCCGATATCCTGATCGAAGGCAATCCACCCGGCAATGCGCCACAGCCTACGCCCGTAACGCCCAAGCCGCCGCAGCCTGCTCCCGATCCGAATAAAGATAAACCCACCGGTCCTTTTCGATTGCCAGGCTTCAGCAGCACCTTTTACCTCTCAGAGCCAATTATTCCAAATGGCAACTTCACCTGGGCAGAGGCCACCAAAAACGGTAGACGCATTCCAGTCAGCCGCGACGTAGTTTACGGCATCATTCGGATTGCGCGAGTCATGGAAGAAGTGCGAGCCCGGCTCGGTGACCGACCGATCAGAGTCAACTCCTGGTATCGCGATCCGGCATCCAATGCGGCTGTAGGCGGTGCCAAATACTCCCGGCATATGTCTGGCGACGCCATTGATTTTGTCGTCAGCGGGCTTCAGTCTTATACGGTATATGCCCAACTCAACAGTTGGTGGGGCTCTCGCGGTGGGCTAGCTAGCTCCTCTATCTTCACCCACATCGATGCCCGGGGCTTCTACGCTCGCTGGTCTTACGGATACTAGAACCGGCTGAGTGGTTCTGCTAAACCATTACTCATTGCTGCTCACCAATATATCGGCTCACACTTGTCTGAAGTGCAAATTTCAGGAAATATTTTTACACAGCAAAAAGCCCCCCGCACTACCTGTCAAAAACAGTGTGCGGGGGGCTTCTCATCTATCCATTCAAGGAGTAGTCAGGTCACAATATGACGACTACGCGTTGATGGCAGGTGCTGTAAGTGCAACCGGCGCCGCTTCTCCAGCTGCCAGGTCCAACGGGAAGTTATGAGCATTCCGCTCGTGCATTACTTCCATTCCCAGGTTGGCGCGGTTCAAAACGTCTGCCCAGCTACCAATCACGCGACCCTGTGAGTCGATAATCGACTGGTTGAAGTTGAATCCGTTCAGGTTGAACGCCATCGTGCTGATGCCCAATGCCGTGAACCAAATGCCAACTACTGGCCATGCACCCAACAAAAAGTGGAGTGAACGGCTGTTGTTGAATGAAGCATATTGGAAGATCAACCGACCGAAGTAGCCGTGCGCTGCAACGATGTTATAAGTCTCTTCTTCCTGGCCAAACTTGTAGCCGTAGTTCTGTGACTCTGTCTCGGTCGTCTCACGAACCAGTGAAGACGTTACGAGTGAACCGTGCATTGCACTGAACAAAGCACCGCCGAAGACACCAGCGACTCCCAGCATGTGGAAGGGGTGCATCAGGATGTTGTGCTCTGCTTGGAACACCAGCATGAAGTTGAATGTACCCGAGATACCCAATGGCATCCCGTCAGAGAATGAACCCTGTCCGAGGGGGTAGATCAAGAAGACTGCCGATGCTGCTGCAACTGGGGCAGAGTATGCAACACAGATCCAGGGGCGCATACCGAGGCGGTAGGATAGCTCCCACTCACGACCCATGTAGCAAAAGACGCCAATGAGGAAGTGGAAGATTACCAGCTGGTATGGGCCACCGTTGTAGAGCCACTCATCTAAGGAAGCGGCTTCCCAGATGGGGTAGAAGTGCAGGCCAATCGCGTTAGACGACGGCACAACCGCACCAGAGATGATGTTGTTGCCGTACATCAATGAACCTGCAACAGGCTCACGGATGCCGTCGATGTCAACGGGAGGCGCTGCGATGAACGCAATCACGAAACATGCGGTAGCAGCGAGTAGTGTCGGAATCATCAAAACGCCGAACCAACCTACATAGAGGCGGTTTTCGGTGCTTGTGACCCACTGACAAAACTGCTCCCACAGCGACGCGCTTTGGCGTGTCTGTAGTGTAGTAGTCATTATTATTCCAGTAGTTAGGTACGTATTGGTGAGAGCGCCTCGAAAGAAAGCGTTTGTTTCACCGATGTAATCAATATAGCAAATGTAACGGAATGTTGCAAGTCTTTAATGTTTAGCAGGCCAGATATCCCTCATAAGGCGTAGAGCCTACTGGCCCATGCGGTTCTCGCTGGTTTGGCCGCGTCAGCAGACGGGCTTCGCCGCTTAGCGCATGGCTCCCATTGTGCTTTTCCAGGAGAGCTCTTTACGCAATACCTGAAGTGCCCTTTGGTCGGCCCCTGAGAACAGCTCTGTGGCGATTAGCTCGCTGAGGACCTGCTGGGTAAGCTGTGCGGCGAATCCGCCGCCGGAGCGCAGCAGATGGCTGTAGTAGGCGAACTGTGGTTTCCCTTCAGCGGACCGATGAAAGCTATGGATTTGATCAGTTTCCATTCGGCAGACTGGGGTATTGGCTGGCACTACGACTCTGGGAATGCCATGCAGTCCATAGTCATTTGGGTTGCCTGGCTGCAAACTGCCGACCAGGACGACGTTGAGCAAAATGCAGGTATCTTGAATGAGATCGGGGGTGAAAGTCGGATCGGGGGCGCTCGTGAGACGCGGGCCGCTGTTTAGAAAAGATGAGTTGAATAGCTGAGAATCGTAGACGATGCCTACTGCCCAGTGCCGGTGGCTGTCGAACTTTACAAATTGCCCAAAGCCATAGTCTTCGATTTGAGGCGGGTTTTCGACGTCGTTATGCGTGTCGAGCTGAACGACGTAGTCGCAGTGGGAGTTGGATTTTACGACTCTACCTAGACAAGTAGCAGACACGGGGCTAGAGGCTGCACTAGAAAAAGAGACCATAGCTATCTAACATGCTGTGGATTTAAGGATATATCAAACAGCGTACAGATGTATTAACTAAGGCTGAAAATGCAAAATACTTGGAGAAAGCACATAAAAAATAGGGAAGCGCTATGCACTCCCCTAGACTGTCGGTCTGGATAATCGGTATTAGCAGTTCGACTAATTGATAGGTAAATCTATGAAGCCATAGCCTGGATGATGTAGTCAAAGTAAGGCGCGGCTTCGGCAGCATCTTCTTCGCTCATGAGCTTCAGGGAAGCGTCTTTGAGGCAGCGAATAGCTTCTACCATGCCAGGCACAGGCACATTGAGCGCGTTGTACATTTCACGCACGCCGATGAGACCGATGTCTTCGATGGGGTCTTTATCACCCGCAATGATGCTGTAGGTGATCAGGCGCAGGTACCAGCCGTAGTCGCGCAGGCAGAGGGCTCGCTGCTTTTGACCGTAGGCGTTGCCACCTTTAGCGATAAAGTCTGGACGAATTTTCCAGAGCGCGCCGCTGGCTTGGGATACAATCTTTTTTTCGTTATCTGCTAACGTCTGAGCAATCCGCATTCGCTGATTGCCGGTCTTGAGAAAGTTTTCAATACCTTTGAGTTCGCCGCTAGTGGGGTAGCGCAACTCGTCATCTGCATTAAGGATTACTTGGCTGACAACAGACATAGTTTTTTGGATTGCGGTGACTCTATTGATGTTTATAGTTTAGCGACTTCAGGGACCACAGGGAAAGCGATCGCTCGCAGTTTCTCCATAATTTTGATCCCTACAGACAAAAATAGTGCCGCAAAGCCCCACCTTAGAAAAGCCTCAAGAAATATTAAGCTGGCGGCTAAATGCCGGTTGAAGACGCCTGAAGTTGATATTTCCACCCTGAATCAAGAAAACGGTTAGGTAATAAATGCGCCATACTGAGAGGCTGAGCGTTTCAATTAGCAAATACGGTGCTCCGCCGCCCAGTTTTCCCTTCAGCGCACTCTTTCAAACTAGCTAGAGCGACCATGACGTCTTCACTGCCCTCACCTCAAAATCAAACAGATGCTCCAGAGAGTATGTGGCCTGCCGAGCCGCCTGCACCCAAATGGCAGCAGGGTGAGATTTTGAAGATGACCATCACCGATTTGAGCAATAGCGGCGACGGGGTGGGCCGCTGGGAAGATCGCGTCGTGTTTGTGCCCAATACGGTGCCAGGAGATGTCATGCGGGTAAAGCTGACTCGTGTAAAGGCGACTCATGGCTTTGGCATTCCCGCAGGCATCGTTAAGCCTTCTGCGCAGCGGGTGAGGCCCGCTTGTATGGTGGCAGATAAATGCGGGGGCTGTCAGTGGCAGCAGGTGGGCTACGAAGCGCAGCTAGCGGCCAAGCACCATCTGGTGGTAGATACGCTAGCGCGAATTGGCAAGCTAGAGGGCGTGCCGGTTGATCCGGTGATGGCTTCAGCAGAGCAGCTGGGCTATCGCAATAAGGCGACCTATCCATTGGGGCGATCACAGACCCAAGCCGTCAAAGCAGGCTACTATCGCAAAGGCTCTCACCGCCTGGTCAATCTCAACCAGTGCCCGGTGCAAGATGATCGCCTCGACCCACTGCTAGCCGAAGTCAAGCAAGACATTCAAGATCGCCAGTGGAAGATATATAACGAAAAGCTGCACAGCGGGCATCTGAAGCACCTGTCGCTGCGCATCGGGCGACACACTGGGCAAATCTTGCTGACGCTGGTCAGCCGCTCTGTGAAGCTCAAAGGCATTCACGAACAGGCGCAGCAGTGGCTGACCCGGTATCCCAATGTCGTTGGTGTGCTAGTTAACCTCAACTGGAAAAAAACCAATGCTATCTTTGGCCCCGATACCTACTGCATCGCGGGTCAGTCTTATTTGGAAGAAAAATTTGCTGGGCTGACCTTTCATATTCAGCCCGGTACCTTTTTTCAGGTGAATACCACTCAGGCAGAGCGGCTGCTAGAGCAGGTGCAGACAGAACTGGCGCTCACCGGAGAAGAAACTCTGGTAGATGCCTACTGCGGGGTGGGCACGTTTACGCTGCCGCTAGCTGGCCAGGTAAAGCGCTCTATCGGCTTAGAATCGTTGGCCGAGTCGGTAACGCAGGCTGAGAAAAACGCGGCGCTGAACAAGATTGAGAATGCGGAATTTAAGCTGGGTGATGTCGCAGAACTGCTGCCCAACTTGACCGTAAAGCCCGATGTAGTGCTGCTAGATCCGCCTCGCAAAGGCTGCGAACCAACGGTGCTAGCTGCACTGATAGCGATTAAACCGCAGCGGATTGTCTATGTTAGCTGTAACCCGGCGACGCTGGCCCGGGACTTGAGAGTACTGTGTGAAGAGGGGGGCTACCGGGTCAGCCGGGTGCAGCCCGCCGACTTTTTTCCTCAGACCGCCCATGTGGAGTGCGCAGCCTTTCTGGTAGCTTAATTGCGAGTGAGGTGTGGACAAAGGTGTGTACCAAATAGAGAGGGGACACGGATGAAGTTTAGCCAGATTGTCGCGGCGTTGGGTGATGAAGTCACCGCATCGAGTTTGGGAGAGGTGAGTCAGCTACAGAACGAGTCGGCTGAGAAGATAGCGGGTGACCGCGAAATTCAGGGGTTAGCGGCAATTCAGACCGCTGATGACAGTACGCTCAGCTATGTAGAAGGCGCTAAGTTTGCTGACTTTGTTGAGACGACCGAGGCTGGCGCGCTGATTTTGCCTGCCGACCCGGTGCTGCAAATCCAGGCAGGCGATCGCAGGAAGGCTTGGGTTAGCGTCAAAAATCCTCGGCTGGCCTTTGCGCGGGTGATTTCGCTATTTTATCAGCCCTACCAGCTGCCACCGGGCATTCATCCTAGCGCCGTTATCGACCCGACTGCCGAGATTGGGGAGGCGGTGGGCATCGGTGCCCATGTCGTTATTCAAGCTCAAGTCAAGCTGGGCGATCGCGTCTGCATTCATCCCAACGTGGTTGTTTACCCCGGCGCAAGCGTTGGTGCTGGCACTACCCTACATGCCAACTGCGTCATCCATGAGCGCACCCAAGTGGGCGAAAACTGCGTCATTCACAGCTGCGCGGTAGTCGGGTCAGAAGGCTTCGGATTTGTGCCTACCGCAGCGGGCTGGGAGAAAATGGATCAGTCGGGCTTCACTGTAATAGAAGACGGGGTCGAAATTGGCTGCAATGCCACCGTAGATCGGCCAGCTGTTGGTGAGACTAGAATTGGCCGCAACACAAAAATCGACAACATGGTGCACATAGCCCACGGCTGCCAGATCGGAGAAGCCGTCGTGATGGCCGGCCAGGTGGGTATGGCAGGCGGGGTGACTATTGGCGACCGGGCAATATTAGCAGGTCAAGTGGGCATTGCTAACCAGGTCAATATTGGCAAGGGGGCAATTCTCCATGCGCAAGCTGGCATCTATGGCGATATCCCGCCGGGTGAGGCCGTTTCCGGTTCGCCAGCGATGCCCCATAAGCTTTTTCTCAGGTCTGCGCTGCTGATGAAACGGCTGCCAGAAATGGTCAAAGCCGTCAGGCAGATTCAGCGTCAGCTGGGGCAAGATTAACCCCGTGGCAGCTGCCTGGCTAGCGCTTATTGTGGGCAATACTCGCCTGCACTGGGGCTTTTTTGAGCAGGAACGGCTCGTCGGCAGCTGGCATACGCCCCACCTTGGGGCTGAGCTGGCTAACTCACTAATGTCAAGTGGTTTTGAAGCAGCGGCTTGGCAGCAAGTAGACAGTCTGATGCCGCCAGAAAAGGCTGGCTTGCCTCGGCAGCCGCTGCTGCCGTCAGCGCTGTGGGTCGCTTCGGTCGTGCCTGAGCAAACTGCGCTGTGGGCAGGCGATGCGTCGGCGCAGGTAGTTCGCCGATCACACATTCCGCTCTCAAATCTCTACGCCACATTGGGGATAGATCGCGCCATAAATCTGCTCGGGGCCAGTAGCACAGTAGGTTGGCCGGTGCTGGTAATTGATGGCGGCACTGCGCTGACATTCACGGCTGGGGCATTCACGGCTGGGGCATTCGCAGCTGTAGCTGGTCGGGCCAATCAAAAAGCGGTGTACGGCGGAGCAATTTTGCCCGGAATGCGTTTGCAGGGGCAGGCGCTAGCTCAAAATACAGCGGCACTATCTGAGGCGATCACCATCAGTCAATCTGCACTTGCTCAAGCGTCAGAGTCTAGAGAGGTCACTCCGGCACTGCCGGAACGATGGGCGACAGATACGGCAGGAGCGATCGCCAGCGGACTGGCCTATGGAGCGATCGCTGCTATCACCGACTATCTGAGCGACTGGTGGAAGCAGTTCCCTCAGGGTGAAGCTGTACTCACCGGCGGTGACGCCCTAGTCCTACACGCTCTCCTACAGCAGAAAACCCCAGAGATGGCCTCCAGGGTTCGAGTCGATAGTAATCTGATGTTTTGGGGAATGCAGATGTACCGGCAAACCCTAGCTGCTTCGTCTATCTCAGCGGAGCAATATTAGAGCTATAGGCGGTCGTACTCATACCCGCTGTGGCATCAGGGATAGCCGATTCGTTGAGATTTTGCTGAAGCGCGGTTACCCGGTTGCGGGCATCGGGGTGAGTGCTCAAAAACTCAGGGGGCGATCCCTGGCGCACCAGCTTCTGCATAAAGGAGACTATAGCGGACTGGTCATAGCCAGCGCGACCCATGGTGTCAAATCCGTGCTGATCCGCTTCGTATTCATCGCTGCGACTAGCGGGCAGCTGCAAAGCGATTTGAGTACCGATATTCACCAAGCGATCACGGTTCACGCCCAGCGCCCCGGTAATGCCCTGCGTAATCGCTGCCTGCCGCATTTGACCAACCGCATGACGACCCGAGATATGACCAATCTCATGCCCAATCACGCTTGCTAGCTCAGCTTCGTTGTCAGCAGCGGCCATCAACCCTGTGGTGACATAGACATAGCCACCCATCGTGGCAAAGGCATTGACCGCGCTATCCTGCACGATTTGAAAAGTGTAGGGAATGTCAGGGCGATCGCTCACAGCCGCTAAGCGTTGGCCAATGTCATTAACATATGTCTTAAGCGGGGCATTGTTGTATAGCCTGATCTGGCGGCCATTGACTAGTTGGTTGTTAATGCCACGACCCAGGTCAACTTCCTGCTCATCTGACATATTGGAGAGCTGATAGACTCTCACCCCTTGGAATATGAGATCTAGCCAGCCCGCTTGAGATGGCTGAGCGGTGGTTACACCAATCCCCAAGACCATCGTCGTCGCTATCAAGCCATAGACCAGTCGGCGATAGATCTTGCTTCTAAAATCCAACAGTTTAGACATAGTTTGTTTAGACACAGTCGAGTGCGATGAGTAACCAGAAAAGTTTCCCTACTTCAGCTTAATTAGCCTAGATAGACTCTCATGGTTAAATTGTGACACTTTTGAAATTGAAAGTGGGCGGTGTCTGGAAAAACCTTGACGCAGCAGGCGACCATTACTAATTCAGCGCCGCATCTGCTAGCCCAGCGAAAATCAGTTTTAGACCCTGTTTAGATTCCTTCGAGGCGGCGCTGCCATTCAGCGTCTATCTGGGCAGCGCGGTCGTTCTCCTGCTCCACCAAATCCGTCTCAGTGCTGTACACAGAATCCTCTTCTCGCAGCACCTTTTGCGCCGCAAACTGACGGGCAAAAGCCAGCTTCTCTTGAAAGGCCGGGCCAAGCCGGTTGAGCGTTTCTGCCTGCTCTGCTCTCTGCTGATTGCGCTGCTCGATTTTGGCATTCTGCCGCTGCACCCAGTAGTAGCGCACCAATGGCACGCTCAGAAATGCCGCCCCATAAGCTAGCAATAGCCAAAAGATAGACTGGGCAAAGCCTGCCGCTACCGGTAAGGCCACACCCTGAGCTGCAAAGCTTTGAAGCATGTTCCAAAGTACCAGGGCTCCCACGATGTTTAGCGAGCCCAGTCCAATTGAAATCATCACCTGATTGGCAGAAGCCTCTGTAAACTTGCGTTTTACTTCCTTCAAGTAGGCACTCACCGCCGATTTTCCTCGCTGCATGGCCGAGACCTGAAGCTCTGGGAAGTAGTACACCATTTCCCCAGTAGGACTGACTTCTGGCTGGCCGTTAAATCGGCTCAGCACCGGCAGCATGTAGTCTTCGTATTCCTTATCCCAGCCTTCACCCAAATTGTCTAAATAGGGCGCGACTTGCTCAGCGGTGATCGCCCCGCCATTGTTGCTAATAACCGTACCAATGGTGCGCCAGCGACGTTCTTCGAGGTCGGCATTGGGGTTGCCATCGCCAAAGAGAAAAGAGAAGATAGCCTCGAAAAAGTTTAGCTTTTCACCCGGTCGGCGGGCTGGGGCATTCCCTCTGCCATAGGCGTACTGTCTGCGCCTGCCGTATCTGGGGCTAAATAACCAGAAGATGTCGCTCGGGAAGAAAAAGAAACCGCCGCCAAAGCCACCACCAAAGCCGCCACGTCGATTGTCGCGATCGCCCCCACCCTGACTACTCGCCGCAATCATCAGCGCGAAAATAGCGATAAAAATAATCGCAATCGAGACCAGCAGCATCACACCAAAAGACAGCCGGATGATGTAAAACACCACCTGCCAAATCTTGGAAAGCGCCTCTTGAAAGCGCAGCTGCCAATACTTGTTGCGCAGTATGCCTTGAAAATTACGCGGAAATTCATAGGCAATTTCCCCCGTATCTGACACCTGCATATGTCCTTGCGTCTCTGAAGCGAGCGCCAACAGCCCCTGCTGGGCAATTTCTACATTGAGCCCCGCTCTGGCTGCCACATCCCCTACTGTCACCCGATAGTCGAGTGATTCTACTGCCCCTATAACGTCTTTATTGAGTTCCAAAGCTTTTGCCTCACCTGCCTGCTGGCCATCTCGCTTAGATGCTGGCAAGCGCTAGTGTTGAATATTTATTCGCATTTTCTTTAGTATACGAGCCAGATTATGAGCTGACAGGTTGGGTTGTGGTTCGGGTTTCTGCCCGACCCATCGCTGAAGACGCAACAAAAAAGAATGCTGACTGCTCCAAACAGGAACAGTCAGCATTTAATCAATCGGTCTGTAGTCGTCGGCAATGTCTAAAGACCCATCACAGGCAGTAAAAAGACTAGATTTGCGAAGTACGGCCCAAAATTTGGTCTTTGAGAGCTTCCATCTCAGTGGCTAGCTCGCGGCGATTGGAAGCTTTGAGCAGATAGCGGTAAATGAACCAACCGCTGTAAATTAGGCCAATCAGCTCAAACAAAGGAGCTAATACAGGCACATCGTTAATGGCATCTAAAATAGCTAGGGTGAGCTTAACAGCAATAAATGCACCAAAGATCAAGCCCAAAGCTGTCAGCGGGCGCTTGTATTCTTGGAAAAATTCGCCAAAATACTTGGGCAATTCGCCCAGCTTATTGACCACCTGGGCGGTCATACGCTTGACGGTTTCCACAGTTTCTACTGTCGGGGTATCTCCGGTCAGCGGCTTGGTTGCTGGAGAGCCGGGGTCAGCTGTCGAGTTGCCTTCAGCATAGATAGCGTCGTCGGTTTCAAGGTTGGTAGCCATAGCGATTCATTGGGGGTAACGACATTGAGCAGTGTCTGCTCGGGTGCTCAAAAGAGCTGACAGCCACCCAAAAAGTAATGGCCAGCTCATCAAGCTCAAGTCTGCGTGAGCTGTCTGTCTTAAGAGTCTTAAGAGTAGGTAATAGGCAGGCGATCACCAGCAAACCCGGCTATCTGTCTAAAGCACCGCTTAATAATGCTTTGCATTGGCACTTTAGACCATTGCCCACATACTTACTAAGCTCCTTGCAGCGAGCAGAGTATAAATTAAGGCATCATAATAGCGCCTTCGTCACAGCGTGACTAGAGCAGATAGGCATAACATTGACAACCGTCAATTTACACCTTAGGGGTTATCTATTGGTAACTCCTCGATTTTCTTCGGCACATCTGGTGAGAAATCTGCTGAAGCTATCCGCTTGGTCACATTGTACTATTTTATGTACTACATGGCGTTTCGTCACAGATCTGTTACACCATCGGCAAATTTGGGCTCTAGCAGACGATAAGTGCGAACAATTGGCAAAAATTGTGACGCTTTGAGCAGCGATCCCATAGTTACCCTCATCACACTCCTTAGAATAGGAAAAATAGCAGCAGCTGCATGTGAAGGAGTCACCCCATAGAGAAAGTGTACGGCGAGCTAAAAGGGCTGAAAACCAGCCAGGTAAAAGCGCTTCAGAAAATCTATCATCAGCGGCTGCCGGTTGACAGAGTCACCACCCCAGAATTCGCGCAGCGGCTGGCTGCTGTTAGTACCGATATCAACCAGGCGGTGTGTGCCTATGTAGACCGGCGCGGCCACGTGATCCGAGTTGGCGTTGGCAGCCCGCATAAAACCCAAATCCCGGTGCTAGAGCTGCCGCGCTACGGGGCGGAGAGACTGTGCGGCATTCGCTGTATTGCAACTCAGCTAAAACTTGAGCCGCCCAGTCACAGTGTGCTCACAGCAATGGCGGTGCAAAGGCTCGATGCGATCGCGCTGCTCACCCTCACCGGCACCGGCTTCAAGCGCAAAGGAGGCGGGGCCACTGGCTATATCAGGGAAGGCTATCTAGCGCATTTAGTCCCTCAGCCCGAAGTACAGTGGGCCGTCTCTGAGCCGCTCAGCCTGGATGAACTCGATCAGCAGGATTTCTTAGACCTAACCGAAGGGCTAGAAGAAGAGTTTCGCCGGATGTTTGTCGCTCAGCAGGTGGATACTGACCATGAGCGCGTGGTGGTCGCCGGGCTGATGACTGACAAAATGGACGAGGCCACCTTTAATAATGGGCTAGAAGAAGTGGCGCGGCTGGTGGAGACGGCAGGCGGTGACGTTTTGCAGACGCTGACTCAAAAGCGATCGCGCCCCCACCCTCAAACCGTTTTTGGATCGGGCAGAGTCGATGATATTGCTCTAGCTGTCCAAACCCTTGGGGCCAATTTGATTGTATTTAACCGCGATCTTTCTCCAGGACAAATTCGCAATTTAGAAAAGCGAATCGGCGTCAGGGTCGTAGACCGCACTGAACTGATATTGGATATCTTTGCTCAGCGAGCAAAGTCTGGCGCGGGTAAGCTCCAGGTAGAGCTGGCACAGCTAGAGTATCAGCTGCCTCGTCTCACCGGACGCGGTCAAGCGATGTCGCGGTTAGGTGGCGGTATTGGCACCCGTGGCCCTGGTGAAACTAAGCTAGAAACCGAGCGCCGCGCCATTCAAAAGCGCCTTAGCCGTCTCCAGCAGGAGGTGAATCAGCTTCAGGCTCATCGGGCCAGGCTCCGCCAGCGGCGTCAGCACCACGCTGTCCCCTCGGTGGCGATTATCGGCTACACCAATGCGGGCAAATCTACCCTGCTCAACCGCCTGACTGACGCAGAGGTGTACGCTGCCGACCAGCTTTTTGCCACGCTAGATCCGACTACCCGTCGCATCACCATCGCCGATGAGCAAACCGATCATGCCGCTGGGCCGCGATCGCTCGTCCTTACCGACACAGTCGGCTTCATTCAGGATCTGCCGCCTGCCCTGATGGATGCCTTTCGCGCCACCTTAGAAGAAGTGACCGAAGCCGATGCGCTGGTTCACGTAGTCGATGCGGCCCATCCCGCTTGGCAGGCGCATATTCGCTCGGTAATGGGTCTGCTGGCACAAATGCCGGTCGCGCCGGGGCCAATTCTGCTGGTATTCAACAAGCTCGATCAGGCGGGTACAGACGCTTTAGAACTGGCGAAAGACGAATATCCACAGGCAGTTTTTATCTCGGCAGCGAATAACCTAGGCTTGGATACGCTCAGGCAAAAAGTGCTTCAGCTTGTGGACTATGCTGCCGCTAGCTGATCGGTAGTGAGCATCCCCATCAAAATTTCCATGACATTCTGTAAGTCTTCTGGAACGCGGTAAAGCGAGGTGTCTGGCGTGATCTTTTGCTGCTCTACATCCAGCAAACCGAAGACTCAAGCGTTACCAATGGTGACTGCTCTATAGAATATCTTTTGCGTCGTTTCTACACGAGACAGGGCAATCAGCTCAACCGCTAACTGGGTAAAGCCTCGGGTGATGTCGTCGTTTTCTGCTTCTATAGCTCCCTGTCGAGTTGCTTAGGACACTTTTATCGGCTGAAACCGCTATCTGACAACAGGCAACTCGACTCGCAAAGTAAAAATGCATCCTTACTTTGCTATGTGACAAGTAAGCTGCGCGCTCCTTTGATTGAGTAATCTAACGTCAGTTCGGGATAAGAATAGCTAGAATGTGCCGTCGGGGATCTTTTCTCCCCTTACCAAGGGGAGATGCCGCAGGCAGAGGGGTTCCGGCTGAGCACAGAGCATGTCGCCAGGACCCCTCCCTTACGGTTCCCCTTGGTAAGGGGAACCCAGACCGGCTTTGATAGGAGAGATTTGAGCGGTTGACCATGAAACACCTTATCCGGAACTCAGGTTAATCTAGGTTTCCTTTTATAGCGAAGCGCGGATGCATTCGCGCTTCGCGGAGCACTTTGCTTGATGCTATATATAGGTTACAGTCGGTAATGCTGCATCAAGCAAAGTGCCGGAATCTACAGCTGTTCATCGACCATCAGTGAGTATTCAATTCGAAGTTGACTGCCCGATAGCCGTGCTGTTCGGGTCAACACTGGAGCGACCGGTATTTCTCTGCGGGCAGTTTCGCTAGAGAGGAGCACAATTTGCAAATTGCTCTTCAAGTCAGACTTAAGCGGGTCAACAATCGATACCGCCGTGACTTCTTCAGCTCTAGGCGCTATTGCTCAGGGACGCTATAGCTGCCCGGAGTCGGGGGAATTTCGTCTTTAACGGCAGGCTGCTCGAAGCCGGAGAGCCGGGCGAGCTTACCTAGTGTCTGGGTGCCTAAGTAGCGATCGCCCCCAATCACCCAGGTCGGATAAGCCTCTATCGCTTCAGCTTGACACAGATCAGGCTGGGCATCGAAGCCTTCGGGGTCGCACTCTATATAAGGAATATGATTGACCGCTCCGCCAAAGTCATCTTTTTGCACCGCGCAGTGAGGGCACCAATAAGCGCCGTACATTTTTGCGCCCGTTGCGCTCAGATGGTCAGCTAGCCGCGCTTCATACGAGTTGGGCAAGGTGCTACAGCTAGAGAGCAGGGCTAAAGCGACCCATCCTATTCGATGAGAGACCCGCAGACAATGGGATAGCCTACTTGAGAAGCCAACGGACGGGGTTTTCACAGTCAATACTTTTTCTTACAAATCATCTTCACCCATAGCATAAGCGCCGCTATGGGTGAGCAACCAAAAACCTTTGGGGTATGTGAGCTTACAGCTTACAGCCTAAAACTTAGGCATACTAGCTTTAAGAAGCAGAACCAATCAGCCGCCATCCGTACTGACCCACCCCGTACATCCACACCCCACAGAACTTAAGGAAGCTGGCAAAATAGGGGGCAAAACCTTTGCTCAAAACGGGTGTCTGCGCAGCACAGCACCTTAGATTTTCGTAAGCGAGATATCTGATGAATTTTCTTCAAAGCCTGCCGCCTTTTGGCCTCTTTATGCGATGGATTGCGTCCGCAGCGATCGCCTTCCTGCTCACCAACAGCCTGTGGATGCTACCGGCAAGAGCCCAGTCAGCGGTACAAGTACAAACCACGGCCCCGCCTGCGGTGACCAGCGCACTTTCAGCAGAGAGCTTTGTCGCTACAGCGGTTCGCACTGTCGGCAGCGCCGTCGTCCGAATTGATACAGAGCGCACTGTAACGCGCAATGTGCCCGATATGTTTTACGAAGATCCTTTCTTTCGTGGGCGCTTTGGCAGCGGGCCGAACCTGTTTCAAAACATTCCTCAAGAAGAGCGGCTGCGCGGTCAGGGATCAGGGTTCATCATCAGCGGTGGCGGCGATATTCTAACCAATGCTCATGTGGTCGATGGCACTGATCGGGTCACGGTTACGCTTAAAGACGGTCGCTCTTTTGAAGGCATAGTCGAAGGGATTGACGACATTACCGACCTGGCTGTTATCCATATTGACGCGGGCAGTGAGGCGCTGCCAATCTCCAGGCTAGGTGATTCTGACCAGGTGGAAGTGGGTGACTGGGCGATCGCCGTCGGCAATCCGCTCGGTCTGGACAATACAGTGACGCTGGGCATCGTCAGCACGCTAAAGCGCTCCAGCGCCGCAGTGGGCATTCCTGATAAGCGCATTGACTTTATCCAAACCGACGCGGCGATTAACCCTGGCAACTCAGGGGGGCCGCTGCTGAACGCTCAGGGTGAAGTCATTGGGATCAACACTGCTATTCGCGCCGATGCGAATGGGATCGGTTTTGCTATCCCCATTAACAAAGCCAAAGCGGTTCAGGCTCGTTTGGCCAGAGGCGAACGGATTGCTCATCCTTATTTGGGTGTGCAAATTGCGACCCTCACCCCCGATATGGCCCGGTTGAATAATGAAGATCCTAACAGCGCCATCAAACTGCCCGAGACCGATGGGGTACTGGTGGTGCGAGTGCTGCCTAATACGCCCGCAGCCAAGGCCGGATTGCGCCGAGGTGATGTGATTGTCGCCGTCGCGGGTAGGCCGGTTCGACGGGCCGATCAGCTACAGACCCGGGTTGACCAGGTAAAGGTGGGCGAGGCGCTAGAAGTGACTTTGCAGAGGGGCGATCGCACTCAGCAGTTCTCAGTCGAAACCGCCGACCTCTCTACCCAAGAAAACGTCTGAGCCGCTAGGGTCACCTATTTGGGTTTCGGGCGCTGAGGATTGGCGATGCCCCCCATTCTCACCTGGCTCACGACTGTGGCTATCAAGATGCAGACCGCCCCAACTGCGCCATTAAAAGTCAGCCCTTCGCCCAGCAGTAAGATCGAAAAGACTGTAGCGAAGACGGGCTCCAGGGTGTAAAGCAATGCCGCTTCATGGGCAGGCACCCACCGTTGACCCATTGTCAGCATGGTGGCTAGGGATTGGGTGCAACGATCAGTCCGCGGTTGGCCATAGAACCTACACCAGAGGGCGTTCACGTCTATGCCTTACCCGTGCCTTTGGTTCGCAATATTCGCGTAGCGATTCTAAAGGAGTCACTGCTGACGCCCGCAGGGTTCACATTCTTAGATTTGCTCAGAGAAATGTGCCTTCCATAGTCAGTTGAGCCTGGACTGTGAGGGCATACAGGCTGATGCTCAGTGCCATTGTGGAAATCCTCAATAGACCGAAAGCCTGGACCATAACAAAAACCCTGCCGTTTTTACAACAGCAGGGCTTCTTTACGGGCGAGCCACGGATTGGCTATTGAACAGGCGATCGCTGCTACAGCGTCTCGCTTTTATCATCAATCAAACCATCGCTGCCAATCAGCGGAGAAGACCCGTTGCTGTCACCTTCTGCCGCTTTCTGCTCATTGCCGCCGACCATGCCGTCGCCTGCAATCAGGTCTAAGCCACCTTCGCGGTCATAAGCCCGGGCCGTGCGGTCGTCTAGCACCATGTCTTGCAGCGCCAGGTCGTTGTCTAGAAACGTCCCGTCAAAAGAAGTGTCAATCTCTGGCGAAGAAGGCTCTTCGTAGGCATTGAAGCCAGTACCCGCCGGAATTAAGCGACCGATGATCACGTTCTCCTTGAGTCCTCTTAGCCAGTCAGACTTGCCTTGAATAGCCGCTTCAGTCAGCACCCGAGTGGTCTCTTGGAAGCTAGCCGCCGAGATAAAGCTGTCGGTATTCAGCGAAGCCTTGGTGATACCCAGCAGCACTGGCGTGTAGTCAGCCGGGGCCATACCAGTAATCGACATCGCCTCATTGACCTGCTCTAGCTGGCGGATCTCTACCAGCTCGCCTGGCAGCATCGTCGTATCACCGCCATCTTCTAAGCGGGCTTTAGAGGTCATCTGTCGCACAATCACTTCAATGTGCTTGTCAGAGATATCAATTCCCTGAGACTGGTATACCGACTGCACCTCGTTCACTAGGAACGTTTGCACTCTCTCCAGGCTGAGCATAGAAGCTTCGTGAGTGCCTTTGTGTTCGCGGTAATACTTGAAGAATACCTCCAAGATCTGGTGGGGGTTGGAGGGGCCATCGGTCAATGGCTCACCCACGTCTACCTTTTGACCATCGCCGACAACCAGGTTTTGTCCTGGCGTCACCGGGTAGTCAGCGACCACACCGTCGCTTTCAATCACTTTGATTTCAACGGTTTCATCGTCAGCATATACGACTTGAGCAGTGCCCGCTCGCTCCGCCAAAATACACGATTCCTTCGGTTTGCGGGCTTCTAACAGCTCCTCAATACGCGGTAGGCCCTGAATGATATCGCCGGTCTTAGCGCGTTCAAAGACCAGAAGTACCAGACCATCACCGCGCTGAACCAGGTCGCCGTTTTCAATGTGCAAGACCGCACCGGTCGACACTCGGTAAGGTCGCGCGATTCGCAGCACTATCTGGCTGTCGCTCACCTCAACCACCTGACCCGACTCTGAAGCCCGCACGCCTTCAGCAATTTCGGTATTGTCTACCAGCAAATCGCCTTCGGTCACTTTAGATGTATTGCCTTGGGTATCGACCACGACCCGATCAGCGTCGCGCACTACCAGTATCCGGCGCACCGCTTCTAGATCTTCTCGAATACCGCGAACTTGTCCCGTCTCCTTACACTGAATTTCGGTACGGGCGATCACTGCTCCAGGCTCAATTTCATCGCCATCGTTTACGAGTAAGCGAGTTCTGGTACTGCCTTGAGTCTGGTCGGCTTCAATGTCGCGGCGGACAACCAGCGTTTCTAAAATCACTAGCTGTAGTCGCTTGGCAGCATCTTCGTCTTCACTGTCGGCTTTCAGCTCAATGTCAGCCGTCAGCTGAGAGCCCCCTTCGTCAATTTCCAGCACCAGCTGAGTGCGCAAGATCTCCAAACCCTCCACTGACTTCACGCGCTCGCCATCTTTGTAGAGCAGTCGCTGAATGGCTCTCAGGCGGATGGTTTTGTCATCGCTGTCGCTGACAGAGTCCTGACTGGGAACTTTTGCCGTATCAGGCACTTCAAATTCCTGCACAGGACGCAGCAGTAGCGCTGCCCCTTCAGGCGTTTCGACATACTCTACGTAGCGCAGCGCGTCAGCCACGACGCCCGGCATCACCTCTTCGCCAGCGCTGACGATAGTGCCATTTTTGCTGTCGGCATCATCTGGGCTGTCGACCATGTGAATATCGCCAGGGCGAATCACAATTTCGCGCAGGATGTCGTTTTTCTGGGTGACTTCTACCACACCGCTGGTCTGGCAGAAAATGTCTTTAACGACTTCTGTACCCGCTTCTACAAACTGACCGTCTTCTACCGTCAGCAGGGAGATGTCTTTGTTGACCTCGTGAGCCTCTTCAGGAATCCAGAGCAGAGTGCCGCCTTTGGTGATCTCGTAGCCCGTTTTGGCTTTGCCGCGCTTAGAGACTTCTACACCAGCAAACTTGATGATGCCGCCGGTTTGGGTGCGGAAGGTGTCGTCTACCAGTTCGGCTACAACCTGACCGCTGGTAACTTTAGTTCCAGGAGTGGCGTTGAGCGAAAATCGCTGGCCGTTAGCGGTGTTGAGGAAGTAGTGTTCGCGGCCCTGGCCACTTTCGACAATCACCTCTGATTTGTCGAGCAGCACTGAGGCGGTGATGATTTCTACTTCACGACCGCCTTTGCCATCGGTGGATGTGTTGGTCAGCCGGACAATGCCGCCGCGCTCAGTGATCAGCTTGGTTTCTGCGAGGACGCCTTCTGCTTCAACGCGATCGCCGTTTTTGACAATCGGCTCTGCCCCCGGCGGCAGGTTATACACCTCGCCCGAAAGCACCCACAGCAGTCCGCCCCGCTGAGCCAGGCGCGTCATATTGCCCTGCCGGTCAGTTTTCTCTTCCTGCACTAAGCCTTCAAAGATCACCTCACCCGAGAGATCAGAGGTCACGTCCTTACTGGCTTTTTCAGTCACCTTACGAACCCGGCTAGTGCTGGGCATCTCGGCAATCATGTCGCCTTTTTTCAGCTCGTCGCCCGCTTTGGCAAATAGAATCGCGCCCTGCGGTAGAGAAACCGAATATTCCTTGCCATTGGCCTCTATGGCAATCTGGTTGTTGGATTCCATCACCAGCGCGTCTTCACCGTGGCGAGTGCGAAACGGACGGCTGCGAATGTCGTTAGGAATGCGAATGGTGCCAGAACGCTTGGCCCGCACCTGAGGCGCGAGTTCACCAGTAAAGGTACCGCCCGTATGGAAGGTACGCATGGTCAGCTGCGTACCCGGTTCACCAATTGACTGGGCGGCAATGATGCCGACGGCTTCACCTAAATCCACCATATGAGAATGCGCCAGGCTCCAGCCGTAGCAGTGCTGGCATACAGAGCGAGCAGCTTCGCAGGTCAGGGCCGAACGAGCCTTGACTTCTTTGACCTTGGCCGCGCCGATGGCTTTGGTCAGATCGTCGGTAATGGCCTGATTGCGAGCGACAATCACTTCGCCCGTCTTCGGATGCAGCACATCTTCTGCCGGTACGCGGCCCAACAAACGGTCTTTCAGCGGAATCAGAACTCGCTCACCGTCAGTCATCGGTCGAACCGGAATGTAGCGATCGGTGCCACAGTCAATCTCGCGGACGATCACATCCTGCGAGACATCCACCAGACGGCGGGTGAGGTAGCCTGAGTCGGCAGTTCGCAGAGCGGTATCAACTAGGCCCTTGCGCGCGCCATAGGAGGAGATAATATACTCGGTTACCGTCAAACCTTCTCGGAAGTTAGTCTTAATCGGTAAGTCAATAATTTCCCCCTGAGGGTTGGCCATCAGGCCGCGCATACCGACCAGCTGGCGCACCTGAGAAATGTTTCCCCGCGCCCCCGAGTTGGACATCATATAGACTGAGTTCAAAGGGTTGTGGTCGCGGAAGTTCTCGACCACTTTGTCTTTCAGGTGTTCGCTGGTTTCGTTCCAGGTATCAATTACCTTTTGAAACCGCTCTACCTCAGTGATTTCTCCTCGGGTATAGCGCTCTTCAGTGTCGCGAATCTCGGTTTCGGCTGACTCTAGCATCGCCTTTTTGCTGGGCGGCACCTGCAAGTCGTCCACACTGATAGATACGCCTGCTCGGGTCGCGTACTTAAAGCCTAAACTCTTGATTTCATCGGCCATTTGAGCGGTGCGGGCCGTGCCGTAATGCTCAAAAGACCACGAAACCAGATTCTTTAGCTGCTTTTTGTCAATAACTCGGTTTCTAAATACAACGGGTTTAGCTGCGCCTTGCTCTGTCATGCCTTGTTTTGTCCCTTAAACGCTTTTGCTGCTGTCGTGATTTTTTGAGTGCACTATGTGGGCGCTGCGTTTTTCTTTCACGGCGCCACTGCTGGCCTATTGGGCCAATGCTCCTAATACCGCGTGGTTGTAAATAATGCGCCCAGGCGTAGTCTCTACGTATTGAGAAATTACGTCGCCCGATTCATCTTCTCGCACCCGGCGGAATTTGTAGACTTTGGTAGTAGCACCGCTGTCGTCGGTGGTGACTTCTACGGGTTCAGTGTCGTCTTCGTCGGTTTCTACCTGGCCGTCAAAGCGCAACCAAACTTTGGCGTGAATATCGACGTTGCCTTGTTCGTAGGCGGCGATCGCATCCTCCATACTGGAAAAATAGCGACCTGATCCTTCCTGCTTATCCGGGTTGTCCGCTGTCAGGTAATAGCAGCCCAGCACCATATCCTGACTCGGCGTAATAATTGGCCGACCCGTCGCGGGTGAGAGGATATTGTTAGAAGCGAGCATCAGCAGCCGTGCCTCTGCCTGAGCCTCTAGTGAGAGCGGCACATGCACCGCCATCTGGTCGCCGTCGAAGTCAGCGTTGAAAGCCGGACAGACCAGCGGATGCAGCTGAATAGCCCGGCCCTCCACCATGATCGGCTCAAAAGCCTGAATACCTAAGCGGTGCAGCGTCGGTGCCCGGTTGAGCATCACCGGATGGTTTTCAATCACCTCTTCAAGCACTTCCCAAACGCTGGGATCGTTGCGCTGAATCAGCTTTTTAGCCGCTTTGATGTTGTTAACCAGTCCCTGACGAATCAACCGATGAATCACAAAAGGCTGAAACAGCTCAATCGCCATCTCTCTTGGTAACCCACACTGATGAATTTTCAGATTTGGCCCAACCACAATCACGGAACGGCCAGAGTAGTCCACCCGCTTACCCAGCAGGTTTTGGCGGAACCGGCCCTGCTTACCCTCAATGATGTCAGAGAGAGACTTCAGCGGTCGGTTGTTAGCTCCAACCACTGTGCGGCCTCGGCGACCGTTATCAATCAGCGCGTCTACAGCCTCTTGCAGCATCCGCTTCTCATTGCGGACGATAATTTCAGGTGCCAGAATTTCCTGTAATCGGGCCAGACGGTTGTTTCGGTTGATCACCCGGCGGTACAGATCGTTCAGATCTGAGGTAGCAAAGCGGCCACCGTCCAGCTGCACCATTGGCCGCAGATCTGGCGGGATCACCGGAATCACATCCAGCACCATCCAGTCAGGCTTAGAACCAGTCGCGACGAAGTTATCCACCACCCGCAGTCGCTTGATCAGCTTGGCCCGCTTTTGCCCTTTAGAAGTCGCAATGGTGTCTCGCAACTGCTCGGCGGTTTCTTCTAGCTGTAAATCTTCCAGCAGCCGCTTCAGTGCTTCGGCTCCAATTCCAACTTCAATGCCAGCCAGCTGAGAATCTTCGTCGTACAGCTGATCTTCAATCTCCATCCACTGGTCTTCACTCAGCAGCTGTTTGTAAGTGAGATTATCGGCATTGCCTGGATCTAGCACTACATAGGCATTAAAGTAGACAATCTGCTCTACATCCCGCAGCGGCATATCCAGCAAAATTGCAATATAGCTAGGAATGCCCTTGAGATACCAAACGTGAGCTACCGGTGCGGCTAGTTTGATGTAGCCCATCCGGTGACGACGCACCCTAGATTCAGTTACCTCGACGCCACAGCGCTCACACACAATGCCCCGATGACGCACTCGCTTGTATTTGCCACAGTGACACTCCCAGTCTTTGGCAGGGCCGAAGATTCGCTCACAAAACAGCCCGTCCATCTCTGGCTTAAGCGTTCTGTAGTTAATCGTCTCCGGCTTGGTGACTTCACCAACAACTGTGCCATTGGGCAAGGTTCGCTCACCCCACTGACGAATTCGCTCCGGCGAGGCCAAGCCGATCTTGACATAGTCAAACCGCTGTTCTACTTTTGGCATCCTTTCATTCCCTTACAACTTGACTGAATCTAAATATCTTTACGACTGAGTAGGGTGGAGCGACTAATGGGCGACTACTCAGCGTTCAGCTTTAAGTTGCTTACCCACCCTAACGCTAGCTAATGCTCTGCTAGGCCTACAACAACGACTGCTCCTCAGACTTTTCAGCAGCTGGCTCTTCCCGAGCGACCGACTCGTAAGTTGGTCGTGACGGCGTTCTGCGATTACCCACATCGGCCATCAGGTCTACCTCGCTATCGCGGCTCGTGCCGTCTTCCTGGGTGTCTAGCTTATGTACCGCAATGTCCAGACACAGCGACTGTAGCTCTCGCATCAGTACTTTGAACGACTCTGGCGTACCCGGACGAGGGATTGCCTTGCCCTTAACGATCGCATTTAGCGCCTCATTCCGGCCCTGCATATCGTCAGATTTCACCGTCAGCAGTTCCTGCAAAGTGTAGGCCGCGCCAAAGGCTTCTAGCGCCCATACTTCCATCTCACCAAAGCGCTGACCCCCTTGCTGAGCTTTACCGCCCAAAGGCTGCTGAGTCACCAGCGAATAGGGCCCAGTAGAGCGGGCGTGAATCTTATCGTCTACCAGGTGTACCAGCTTCAGCATGTATGCCTGACCCACCGTTACCGGCTGGTCAAACGGCTCCCCTGAGCGACCGTCATACAGCTGAATTTTGCCAGGGTTATCAGGATTAAAGATCCAGTCTTTACCAGTTATCTCACTAGCCTCTTGCAGCTTGCCATGAGTGGTGTTTTTGGACGCTTCCTCACCATACATCTCGTCAAACGGCGTCACTTTAAAGCGAGCATCGAGGTTTTGTCCGGCCCAGCCTAGTAAACACTCAAACACTTGACCCACGTTCATTCGCGAGGGCACACCCAGAGGATTCAACACAATGTCAATCGGCGTTCCGTCAGGCAGGTAAGGCATATCTTCCACTGGCAAAATCCGGGAAATAATCCCTTTATTGCCGTGGCGACCCGCCATCTTATCGCCCACCTGAATTTTGCGTTTCTGAGCCACATACACCCTCACTACCATATTGGCGCCGGGGGGCAGTTCATCGCCCTGCTCACGAGTAAACACCCGCACGTCTACTACGCGGCCCTTCTCACCGTTGGGCACTCGCAGCGAGTTATCGCGGACATCTCGCGCTTTTTCACCAAAGATCGCTCGCAGCAGCTTTTCTTCTGGGGGCTGGTCAGATTCGCCTTTGGGCGTTACCTTACCAACCAAAATGTCACCCGAACTCACCCAGGCTCCGATGCGGATAATGCCAGTTTCGTCCAGCTGTCTCAGCGCATCCTCACCCACGTTAGGAATTTCGCGAGTAATCTCCTCCGGCCCCAGCTTGGTCTGACGGGCCTCAATTTCGTACTTCTCAATGTGGATTGAGGTGTAAACGTCTTCGTAAACCAGCCGTTCACTCAGCAAGATAGCGTCTTCGTAGTTGTAACCTTCCCAAGGCATGTATGTGATTAGCACATTCTGCCCCAGAGCAATCTCGCCGCCCTCAGTTGCCGAACCATCGCCCATTACCTGACCAGCAACGACTTTGTCGCCTTCAAACACCAGCGGCCTTTGGTTGAGGCAGGTGTCCTGGTTAGAGCGCTGATATTTTTGTAGCTCGTAGGCGTGCTCTTTACCTTCAGGATCGCGAACTTTGACCCAGTTGGCGTCAACATAGCTGACTGCGCCGTCTGTACGGCTAATAATCACCATGCCGGAATCGCGGGCCGCTTGAGCTTCCAGCCCGGTGCCCACTAGCGGACGCTCGGGCCGCAGCAAAGGCACCGCCTGTCGCTGCATGTTTGAACCCATCAGCGCACGGTTAGCGTCATCGTGCTCCAAGAACGGAATGAGGGAGGTCGCAACCGAAATAATCTGCACGGGCGAAACCGCCACATAGTCTACCTCGGTAGGCGCTGTCACCGTAAAGTCTTGGCGATAGCGCACTGGTACTGACTCACCCAGGATGTTGTTATCAGCATCAATTGGTACATCTCCAGGGGCGACCCGCAGATCGTCTTCTTCATCAGCAGTCATATATACCGCTGGCTTGTCTTTGATGATTTGACCATTGACAACTGGGAAGAATGGCGTCTCAATGAAGCCGAAATCATTTACCCGAGCGTGAGTGGCTAGAGAGCCAATCAATCCAGCGTTGGGGCCTTCAGGCGTCTCAATCGGGCAGATGCGACCGTGATGCGAAGGGTGAATATCTCGCACGGCAAAGCCTGCTCGCTCGCGTGTGAGCCCGCCTGGGCCAAGTGCGCTGATCCGACGTTTATGAGTTAGCTCCGCCAGCGGGTTGGTCTGATCCATAAACTGGGATAGCTGACTGGAGCCGAAGAACTCCTTGATGGCAGCCACTAACGGCTTGGGATTTACTAGTGATGCTGGCGTCAGCGAATCAGCGTCAGAAACAGTCATCCGCTCGCGGATAATCCGCTCTAAGCGGTTAAGGCCAACTCGCACTTGGTTTTGCAGTAGCTCACCGACTGAACGCACCCGGCGGTTGCCCAAGTGATCGATATCGTCGGGGTTTCCAATGTCAAATTCCAGGTTGATAAGGTAATCAATGGCCGAAACGATGTCCTGTGGGGTTAGCACCCTAGTGGATTCAGGAATATTGAGGCGCAGCTTGCGGTTGAGTTTGTGGCGACCTACCTTGCCGAGGTCGTAGCGCTTAGGGTCAAAGAAGCGAGAGTCGAGCAGCTGTTGGCCGCCATTGACCGTTGGAGGCTCGCCGGGACGCAGCTTACGGTACAGCTCTAGCAGCGCTTCTTCTTCGCTAAACTGACCTTCTTTTTCGATGGTTTTTTGGAAATATTCTGGATGACGCAGTGAGTCAAAAATCTCACCATCGCTGAGCCCTAACGATTTCAGGAGCACCTGAGCAGAGAGCTTACGAGTTTTGTCAATCCGCACCCAGACCAGGTCATTTTTATCAGTTTCAAACTTCAGCCAGGCTCCCCGGTTAGGAATCAGGTTGGCAGTGTAGGTCCGGCGGCCATGCTTATCAGTCTCGGCCTTGTAGTACACACCAGGGCTACGCACAATCTGATTGACGATGACGCGCTCAGCACCGTTAATGATGAAAGTACCTCGATCCGTCATCAGCGGCAGGTCGCCAATAAAGACTTCCTGCTCTTTGATCTCCCCAGTTTCTTTGTTGATTAGCCGAGTCGGCACGTACATTTGCACGGAGTAGGTGCTATCGCGTCGCTTGGCCTCGTCTACCATGTATTTGGGAGCCTTCAGCCGGTAGTCCCTACCTAAGAAGTGCAGCTCCAGTTTGCCCGTATAGTCGGTGATCGGCGAGAAGCTCTCTAGCTCTTCGACGAGGCCTTCCGATAAAAACCACCGGAAGCTCGCCCGCTGGATTTCGACGAGATCGGGGAGCTGGTGGACTGGCGTCTGGTTGACGGCAGGATTGAGAGTAGGATCGATAGTAGCAAGCGTAGTAGAGTCAGTCATGCGTTTCCTCAAAGTCGCGCCGAGCAGGGCAAGCGTGTAGACAGCAGGGTTTTTGCTAGAGAGGCGTAGGCCTTAGCGTGAGAGCACAGGGCTCAATGTAATACCGAGAAAGTAATACCGAGAAAAATGGAGGGCTCAGAATACTGAAGAACTTCATGGGTGAGACCATCAGGCAGCGCTTTGGACTGTGACATGAATTAAAAAGGAGCGTAAGAGTCGTCAATAAAGCGGCTGAGCCATCAGCAGCGCACTTTCTATGCGGTGCTGATCGAAGGCGATTCTCGATCAACCATCAAATTCAGCTCCAGCATCAGCCGCACCTTTTGAGATATACGTGCGAGTATCAACTTGCTAGCTGATCCCAAATACCGAAATGTTAAAAATTCTAAATTCACTCGCAATTGAGAGGGAAAGTCATGAAAATTCAAGAGCAGACGCAGGGGATGGTAGGGCAATAAAAATGGAGGACTGCCTGACAGAGTGGCTGTCAACAATCCTGTATTCCTTGACAGGAGGAACATATAGACGTTTTCGATAGAGCAGCCAAACCAGGAATTGGGTCAAAGAGTATAGAAATATTTTTCAGTTTATCCATCATAGGCTAAATTTGGATCTTAAAAATATCAGATTGTCAAGATAGCCGGGCTGAATCGCCCAAATCAACTTCTTCAACTGTGAAGCAGAGGGCAAAGCCTACTAGCTGGCCCCTACGTCCCTGCGCAGATGGTCTCTTCGGAGACTAGCTCGATTGGCAATTGAAACAGCTGCTGGGCATTTCGGGTGGTCTGCTGAGCGAATACCTCTAAAGAAACTTCTCTGAGTTCTGCTACGTGCTCTGCTACATGGCGAACAAAAGCAGGTTGATTGCGTTTTTCTTTACGCTTGGGCACAGGCGATAGAAAGGGACAGTCTGTCTCTATTAGGATGCGATCGCTTGGCACCATTTGTGCAGATGCTTTGACCTGAGCCGCATTCTTGAAGGTGACAATGCCGCTAAAGCTGATGAAAAAACCCAGATCTAAGAACTGTTGAGTTTCTGCCGGGCTACCGGTCCAGCAGTGCATTACGCCAGCGACACGGCCTCGTTTCTGACAAAATTCTCCGAGCAGTTCTGCCATCTCCGCTGCGGCATCTCGACAGTGGATAATCACTGGCAGACCTAAAGACTGGGCTACCGACAGCTGCGCTAAAAAGGCTTGCTTTTGCAGCACTTTATCGTCTGCCTTGAAAAAATCCAAGCCCATTTCGCCAATGGCAACCACTTTTGGCTCAGAGGCAGCTAGCTGAGCGATCTGCGCTGCGGTTCCCTCTGTCCATTTGTCCATATCTAGGGGATGTAGCCCAACAGCAATGGATACTTCCGGATAGCGCTGAGCGATCGCCTGAATTTTTGGAAACTCAGCAGGTTCAACGCAGGAGTGAACTAGATGGGCAACGCCTGCTTCTCGCCAAGCGCGAGCAACCTCATCCCTGTCGATATCAAAAGAATCGAAATTGATGTGGACGTGAGTATCAACTAGGCGCATCAACCTATCGGGATGGGAAGAAAAACAGTCAGCAGCAAGAAGTCGGTTCAGAACCAGGGATTGTTTCGGGTAGCAGATTCGGCCCTAACGCTTGGACGCTACATAGGAAAGCAAGCATCAGGCGCTTGTGGCCTGCTCGCGCGCCTTCAGCGCACGGGCCAATCGAGACTTACGCCTAGCACCCGCATTGCGATGCAAGACCCCTCGCTTTACCGCCTTATCAATTTTGCTAAAAGCGGCAGACATACTGTCTTGTACGAGCTTGCCGCTCTCTTCAGAGGGATTGGCCTCGTGGGTTACAAGTGCTTCGTTGTATCGTTTGGTCAGCGTTTTCACAGCCGACTTGTACGCTTTATTACGTAAGCGATTCCGCTCTGCAACTCGAATACGTTTAATCGCAGACTTAGTATTTGCCACGGCTCGCCCTTAAAAATTAACTATACAAGACTATCAGAATTAGCAATCATAACACGAAAATTTCATGCATGACATAATCAAGTATTCCGTGAAAAGGCCTTGTAGGTATTGGTAAAGGGTTTGACCTGTTCCAGCAGCCATCGAAATTCTCCTACAGATACAGATCTCCATCAGAATTCCACGCTAAGCTGGTGAATATCCTACGAGACGGGCAGCCCATTTGAATTCATTTAGATTAGATTAGTTAGACCATTTCTCCCCAAGCGAAAAGAAACAGGCCAGTCGGAAGAGACAGGGCAATCGCCCGATGCTGTCACCACACTTCTCCCCACATGCTGCGAATTATCAATCAGCTGAGTGAAGCTAGAGTAGAGCTACGGCGCATCTGCGATCGCACCCACGACATCCAGGTCGCCGATAAAGAAGCCGCCGTTCGCGAGATTGTCGAGGCAGTCAGACAGCGTGGCGATGAAGCAGTGCTGCACTACACCGAAAAGTTTGACCGTCAGCGGCTCACTTCTGAAACCCTCAAGATAGACGGCGCTCAGCTCGACGCAGCCTACCAGCAAATCTCTCAAGATCTGTTGAAGGCAATTCAAAAAGCCTGCAAAAATATTGAGCGATTTCATCGTCAGCGCCTACCCAAAAGCTGGGTCACCTTTGAAGACGATGGTGTGGTGCTGGGCAAACGCTATATGCCTGTTGCTAGGGCCGGTATCTACGTACCCGGCGGGCGGGCTAGTTACCCTAGTACGGTAATGATGAATGCCATTCCTGCTCGCGTGGCCGGGGTCTCCCGAATTGTCATGGTGACCCCCAATGGGACTGGCAATGGGGCTGGCAGTACCCTGAGTCCGGCAGTCTTGGTGGCCGCTCAAGAGGCCGGTATTCAAGAGATTTATCAGGTGGGTGGGGCTCAGGCGATCGCCGCCCTCGCCTACGGCACTGCCACCATTCCCAACGTCGATGTGATTACGGGCCCGGGCAACATCTATGTCACTCTGGCCAAAAAGCAGGTATACGGCACAGTGGGCATTGACTCCTTAGCGGGGCCTTCAGAGGTGCTAGTGATAGCCGACCATACGGCTAATCCGGTCCATATAGCTGCCGACCTGCTAGCCCAAGCCGAACACGACCCGATGGCAGCCGCTATTTTGATCACCACCGATACCGCTATTGCCAAAGCCGTCGCCAGTGAAGTCAGTCGCCAGCTCGATCAGCATCCGCGCCAAACCTCGACCGAAAAGGCGATCGCTCACTACGGACTGGCCATCATCGTCAATGACCTGGCAACAGCCGCTCAGCTTTCAGACATCTTCGCCCCCGAACACTTAGAGCTAGAAATCGAAAATCCGTGGGAACTGCTGCCCAGCATCCATCAGGCCGGCGCGATCTTCTTAGGCCACGACACCCCAGAAGCTGTGGGCGACTACATCGCTGGCCCTAACCACACCCTGCCGACCTCTGGCGCTGCCCGCTATGCCTCTCCGCTCAGCACAGAGACCTTCATGAAGCACACCAGCCTAGTGCAGTACACCCGCTCCGCCCTATTAGGGGTTGCCGCTGATATTGACGTTTTGACCCAAGCTGAAGGTCTCCCCTCTCACGGCGACTCGGTCAGGCTGCGAGTAGAAAGCCGAGACTAAAATCTCTCCTAAAATAGCTTCGGCCACTTAGCTAACTACATTAGAGGTCGCTAGCCTGGTTGTTATGTGCTGCGAGACTAGCGGCTATCCGTCGTGCGTAGGCGTAGCCTTTTCTACGAGCATGCGCCCAACGATGGCAATAACATTAGAATGCAGCCTCGTGAGAGGAGCCCAGCCCGGCGCGTAATTTTGGGGGCGGTCAGCTACGGCACCTTAGTCACTGCCCAAATGTTTGGGGTAGTCGTCTAAAAAATCCTTATTTTCCGCAATCCACTGCACAATTGCCTTGGCAATGGATGACTTCTGGCGAATAGCTCGCAGGGCTCTCTCTACATCCAATTGCTCAGCGGTCTCAGGATGAGACAGATCAAACATGCCCGTTGTCACCAAATCGATTATCCCAAATTCAGACTCCATGTAGGTGAACGTATCTAGGAAAAACAGCGCGCTTTTCCAGCAGGGCGGGTTGATCTTGAGTTCTTCGTTGGTTGTCCACATTGTATTCACCGCATATATCCTCTTCTAAGCCTGGTGTGTAGGCACTGTTGCAAACTTTGCTCTAAGCTTTGTCTACCCAAAGCGAAAAAACATGACGGCACATTTCTTTAGAGGTTTAGCAATTCCTTACGCAGACAAAAATTTGCTTTAAACATTTCTACAATGCTGCATCTAGCTAGATTCATACTGTCGTTTTAATAAAATTAATCTGAATAGCTGGAGGGGTGACACAACCTTTGTAATCCAGATGCAGTGAACGATTGGCAGGCCACAGGCAAAAAAAGATAGGCTGGTTTTGAGAACCCAAGCCTATCGAATCAATATGATACCTACAGCTTACCAAACTGCCCTCAAACGACAACTCGATGCGTCTCAGTATCTGATGCTGTCACTCCTGGTGACACTGCTACAGACCCTGCGAGACGTGCGCCTGGAAACCTTAGCTGAGGCGCTGCCGCTACCCATTTTGTTCGAGAGTCGCCGAAAAAAGTCCAACGGTTCCTTACGCTGGGTGTGCTTCATCTGAGAGGGCTATGGTTTGGGCTGCTGCGCGTCTTTCTCGATGCGCAACTGCCCTCAGGTAGCACGCTCTACGTCGCCATCGACCGCACTACCTGGGGTGATATCAACTTGCTGATGGCCAGTATTGTCTGGAAAGGGCGAGCGATACCGCTTTACTGGCAGCGTTTGGAGAGCCTGGGTAACAGCCACTACGACGAGCAGACAGCGCTGTTGTCGGTGGCGCTACCGGTGCTGGCTGACTATCGCGTCGTGGTGCTTGGCGACCGAGAGTTTTGTTCTGTCGATTTGGCCCGCTGGCTCGGCCAGCAGGGTCATTATTTCTGCTTACGGCAGAAGAAATCAACCTACGTTCTCCTCGAAGGTCAGCCTTGGCTAAAGCTTGGCCAACTGGGCCTGACTGCTGGCACGAAGTGCTTCTACAATGCCGTCACCCTAACCCGGAGTAAAGGCTTTGAGCAAGGGCGTTTAGCCGGTAAGTGGAAACGTCGCTATCGCGGGTTCGCACCCGAAGAACCCTGGTTTCTGTTGACTAATTTAGACGGTCTCGATGAGGCGGTTGCCGCTTATCAAAAAAGATTCGACATTGAGGAAATGTTCCGCGATTTTAAGCGCGGTGGCTACCGTCTAGAAGGCTGTAGAGCTAGCGATAAGCGTTTCTTGGCAATCGTCTTACTGATTGCCATTGCTTACCTATGTGCTTCACTTCAAGGTCAACGGCTCAAGCAGAAGGCGCTACAGAAGTACATTGCTAGACCGGAGTCAGCCGGACGTCCCCAACGCCGTCACAGCTTCTTCTATATCGGTCTATCGGCACATCGATGGGTGCCTTTTTGGCATAGCTGCCAGTCACAAGTTCAACGCCTGATAAAGCTTAATCACGGCAAGATTGAGTATTATCTTAAGGGGCAAAAGGCTATGGCTACTGTTCTGAAAAGCTTGTAGCCGTTGTGTCACCCCTTCAGTCTGAATAGATATTTTAGAGAACTAATCTACAACAAAAATTGATTTGATGGCATATTTACACTTTGAATATTCGGCTACAAACAGTAATTTTTTCAACAATAATTCATCAGTCAGATTTGATTGGCTACGAAAATTAGCTTAGATCATTTATATCTCTTGTGTCTTATCTCAATTGTTACACTGATTTTGTGCTCTCACTGTCCATCAGCCATCCTGCTGAGGAAAATCGATACTGACTAAAAAGTAGATGCATATTTATATTTAAGCCGGTAAATGCACTTGACAAGAATGTCTATATCCTGATCGCTTCATGTGTTTACAGCGGATTAATACTCAAAATATATAAAGGCTGGCTGCTGTCCGTCTTACATTTCAGTATCTCTCTGTAAATATGCCGCGACACTTGGGATGTAAATATTCTTTGTTGCAATCAGGGGGTAGGGGGATTCCCCCCTCTGACGGTTTATTGAAAAAGTTGTCTATCTTCAATATAGGGAGATAATTCAGGACGGTTCCAATCATCTTTTGATTGTTCAAATCGTCAGCGAGTCATCCTTATAAGGAGCAGCTGAAAATAAAGAAAGACAGTCAAGACTGTAGAAAAACTATCTTTATGGCTAGCTCAATTAGTCGGTTAGCTTCTCAGCTAGCTATTTCATAGCTCTGCGCAGCGCTACGGCATAGCCGAACCAGCGCGGGCTACTTTTGCAAGGGGTGTTTTGCTCATGTCACGAGATGCATTAACTGTCGGCATCAACCAATATCAGTCACTGCCTGCCCTTAATGCATCGGCAGCAGATGCAGAAGCGATCGCCGCCCGCTTGCAGACTCAAGGTGAGTTTCGGGTGCAACGGCTACCAGAAGTAATCAAAGATGGTCAGACTACAGTAGGTCGTCGCCGCAGTGTCACTTCTCAAGAGCTTGAGACTGCTCTCATTCAGCTCTTTAAGCCCAAAGGCAAAAATCTACCTACCACTGCTCTGTTTTACTTCTCAGGTCACGGGTTACAGCGCGAAGCGGGTATTCAAGAAGGCTATCTGGCTACCAGTGATGCCGACCCCAGCCGAGGAAACTTTGGTATTTCCCTTTTCTGGCTGCGACGACTTTTGCAGCAAAGTCCGGTGCGCCAAATAGTCGTTATTTTAGACTGCTGTCATAGCGGCGAGCTGCTTACTTTTAGCGACGCCGATCCGGGTGCTCGCGCTGGTGTAGACCGTCTATTTATGGCAGCTTCTAGAGAGTACGAATCAGCCTATGAGTCTTTAGCAGGTCAGCACAGCGTTTTCACTCAGGCGCTGCTTTCTGGGCTCAATCCTTACGACCAAGCTGGCGGGAGAGTCAGCAACTACGCTCTGAGCGAGCATGTCAGCCAGCAGCTGCGGGGCGCAATTCAGCAGCCTCTGTTTGAAAGTTCTGGCAGTGAAATTGTGCTGACTCGCACCAGCGGCCTGAAAACAGCCTTTTCTAAAACGCCGATTACGACTTTTACTCGGCTGAAGCAGCTTTCTTTTGGGTTTTGCCCCTATCGAGGTCTTTCGCCTTTTGATGAGGCCCATGCCGACTACTTTTTTGGCCGAGAAGAACTTACAGCTCAGCTACTGAGTAAAGTCAGCAAAAGTAATTTTTGCGCGTTGGTGGGCGCTTCGAGCAGCGGTAAAACGTCTCTATTGCGGGCTGGATTAATGCACCAGCTGCGTCAGGGTAATCGCATTCCCGGCAGCGATGACTGGACGCTTAAGCTACTCACACCCACACAAAATCCGCTCAAGAGTCTGGCAGCAGCTTTTGCCTCTGCTACTGCTGACGGCGTCCAGCGGGCCGGGCAAATGCGGCAGGCAGAGATGCTGTTGCAAGATGGCGGCAGCGGTCTGGCTCAGCTGGTCAGAGCGGCTCTGCTCAAGCCGGGGCAAACCTCTATTCCAGCCGTTTCTAAGCTATGGCTAATTATTGATCAATTTGAAGAGCTGTTCACGCCGACGGCTGATGTCAATGTGATCGCCAAACGCCAGCTTTTCATTCGCTGCCTGAGCGAAGCCCTGAAAGAGCCGGGTACGCCTCTGGGCATTGTCATTGGGCTGCGGGGAGACGCGATGGATCAGCTCAACCCCTACGCAGCTCTCAAAGCTCTAGTCGAACAGAATGCAGTGCTGGTGAACCCGCTGACCTATGACCAGATTAAAGCGGTGGTTCAAAGTCCGGCTCAGAAAATGGGAATTGAGCTCGATCCGACGATGCTCTATACCCTAGCTGTCGATACGACAGGTGCGCCAGGGGAGCTGCCGCTGATTCAGCAGACGCTTTTGGAGCTATGGCGTCGCCGAGATATTAGCGGCGGTAGCGGCGCTGCTCCTAAGCTGACAATGGACGCCTACATTGCGCTAGGTGGGGTCAAAAACGTGATTATTCACCGAGCCACAGCAGTTTATGAAAGCCTTAGCGAAGACATGCAGCGAGCAGCCCGGCGCATCTTTTTGGGGCTGTGTGAGCTGGGTGAAGGGCAAACAGATCGTCGTCGTCGCATCTTTAGAAGCGAACTAATCAATGAGAGCTTTCCAGCTGAACTCATTGACAGTACGCTGAATCGGCTGGCCGCAGAACGGTTGGTAATCGTTTCTCAAGCGGCAATCACAGCTCACTGCTGCCCTGAGCCAGGCATTGAGATACCCAGTGCTGTCTGGCAAACTCAGCGGGATGAATCTTCGCCGCTGGCCACTTGGTTTCTCAACAATGCCTCTGTCACGCCCAAAGCTATACTCGGCTCCCCTCGAACAGTAGACATCGCCCACGAGTCTCTCGTACAAGAGTGGGATCTGCTGCGAACCTGGCTAACAGAATCGCGCAGCATCATGCGCCATCAGCGCCGATTGGAAACCAGCGCCTGGGCTTGGGAACAGCGGCATCGGCCTACCGGCAGCGAATATCTGCTCAGCGGCACTCAGCTTCAGGAAACCCTGGCCTTTTTACAGCGGCACAAAGATCAGCTGTCGCACGCTGCCCAAGACTTTGTTAGCACCAGCCGCAGGGTCCAAAATCGATTGCGGTTGCGCACTAGCCTGTTGGTTCCACTGGCGCTGATTGCAGGCATGGGTGCTTTTGTTTTGAGTCGGTTCATCTTCCCGCCAGTGCCACAGCCGTCGCCCGTAGCCGCCGAAGCGCAGGGTGCAAAGCCAGACCTCGCTAACCCCAATAGCGCCATTAACTTAGAGAATTCTCAAGGGGAAACTACTGACACCTCATCTGCCGACATTCGGCCTGCTAGAGCCGTCTCTAAGAGCACCCGATCTGAAGCTGACGCGCTGACTGGCTCTGGCCTCTGGCATAGACACGAAGCGACCCCTGCGCTGTCTGCCCCCGCGCTATCTGAAGATAACTACATCATGGTGCCAGCAGGCCAGTGGGCTTCTCCTGGCGACCCAGATAAGCTCGTAGAAGTTTGGTGGATTCAACCTCAGGGTATGGAAGCGCCACTGTCCTTGCCACAGCTAGCTACTGTAGGCAGCCCAGAATAGGCCAAAGGGATTTGCACTGTCAGCTCGATGCATACAGTACAGTTGTATGAGCTCCTGGACTGGGAGCTAACAATCCAGCTATTGCAGTAAGACAGCTCTAAAATGCAGATTCTTTCTGTCACACTGACCAACTTTAAGACCCACAAAGACAAGCAGTTTGACTTTGAGCTGGGTACTAACGCCATCTGTGGTGAGAATGGGGCGGGTAAAACCAGTATTTTAGAGGCGATCGCCTGGGTTCTCTTCAACTACCAGGGCAGCTACAAAAAAGAAGACCTGATTCGCAACGGCAGCAAAACTGCCCAGGCTCGGGTGACCTTTATCTCCAGCCGCGACAGCCGCACTTACGAAGTGCAGCGCTCCACTGCTCAAGGCTATACCCTGTTTGACCCCCAGCTTAACGAGCGACTGCCCTATACCCGCACTAAAGACGAAGTTTTGCCCTGGCTCAGGCAGCACTTAGGAGTCGCTCCTGGCACCGATCTCTCTCAGCTATTTGCCAATACGATTGGCGTGCCTCAGGGCACCTTTACCGTTGACTTCTTACTGCCAACCGAAAAGCGTAAGCCGATCTTTGACACGGTGCTAAAGGTAGAGGAATACCGAGAGACCTACCGGCAAAGCAATAGCCTGAGAAAGCACAGCGAAGCTCAGGTGCAGCGCCTTAAAGACCTAATTGCTCAGTACGAAGAGTCACTACAGAGCTGGGATCAGCTACAGATTCGCCATCAGCAGCTACAGCTGGAGATTGCTCAGGGTGAAACCCGGCTCGCCGACTTAGAAAATAAAAGCCAGCAAATTGCTCAGCAGAGAAAGAGTCTGATAGCGCAGGCTGAGCAGATGCAAGGCATTCGCAGCCAGCAGCAAACGCTCGCCAGCCAGGTTGCGACCCAGCAGCAAACTCAAAAACGCATTGAGCAGTCACTGGCCAATGCTCAGCAGGCTGTAGATATCTGCCAGGCTCAGCATCAAGCATACGAGAGTGTTCGGGTTGCAGACCATCGGCTGGTGCACCTGAATGAATTGGGACAGCAGCGGCAGCAGGCTTTGCAGCGGCAGCAGCAGTGTCAGCAGCAGCTCACTCGCAGCCAGGCTGATCTATCCCGGCTAGAAGCCCGTCTAGAGCAGTTTGCCGCTGTAGAAGAAGAATTGGCTAATCTGACGGCAGATGTTGCGGTTCAAGCCCGGCTAGAAGCTCAGCGTACCGCTCTGCTACAGCAGACTCAAACCTTTGCCAATTTACGCTTTCAGCAGCAGAGCCTGACAGCGCAAATCGAGGGGGTCAGCCAGGAGGCAAAGCAAGTAGATGCCGAACTCATCCGGCTGAGCGCGCTTCAGTCAGGGACTCAGCAGATTCCGCAGTGGGAGGAGCAGCAAAGCCGCGTCCAAGAGCAGCTCAGTCGTGTGGAGGCAGCTCAACAGTTTGCACAAGAGCTAAAGCAGCTAGCTGAGGCCGGTCACAGCCAGCGGAACGAATACCGTCAGCAGGTGGCGGCGGCGCTAGCTGAGATAGAAGTTTGGGCAAACCAATTTGCTGTGAGTGAACATGCGATCGCCCCTGTCAAAACAGCCCTCGCTAGCGGTGAAACCTTCTCGCAGTCAGTGCTAGCGGGCATTGGCAGCATTTTGGCAGATCTGGCTGACCAGACCGATAAAAAACAGCTCAAGCAGCAGCGGCGAGATTTGCAGAACCAGCTACAGCGAGCCTATGGCTACAAAGCCGAGCTTATGAGTCTGGGTGCGCAACAGGCCAAACGCAGCCAGCTTGATAGTCAAAAGCAGCAACTTCGGAGCGACCTGACTGAACTCGACCAGCAGCTGAGCGCCGCAGCCGAGACAGCTGAGGCGCTCACTCAAACCGAGAACCAGATCAAGCAGCTAGATAATCCCAAAGGCAGACAGCTACTGCTGCAAAAATCTATTCAGCAGCGGGCAGCAGTACAGGATCAGCACAAAACCCTAGCTGTGAGCCGGGCAGATACGCTCAAGCAATTGGCAGCGATCGCCGAAGAAATGAAAGCCTTTGACCGGCTCGACGCTCAGGTGCGCGAACAGCGGCAGCTAAAGCAGACCTATCAGGCAGGGTACTTGCTGTACTTACAAAATCAGCAGGCGGCTCAGCAGATGCAGCCACTGAGAGAAGAGCATGAAACGGCGATCACCACCCTCACCCAGCTGCAAACCCAAAAAACCGATCTAGACAATCAGCTTGCCCAGCTCACCGCCGCCTTTGACCTAGAAGCCTTTGCCGCTGTAGACAGGGAGTACGCTGAGGTCAATTCTCAGGCCGACCAGCTGAGAGGGAGCTTGCCCCAGCAGCGTCAGCGACTGGCCGAACTCACCAGCCAAGTTGACAGTCTCAAAGCTACCGCCGAAAAGCGCGACCAGGCTCAGCAGGAAATCCAACAGCGCGATCGCATCAGACGATTTATCAACTACGCGCGCAAAGTGTATAAGGCAGCTGGCCCTCGCATCACTGAACGCTATGTACATAATATTTCAAGGGAGGCTGATCGGCTCTTCAGAGAGCTGCTAGGCAGGTCCAATGTAGCCCTCACCTGGAGCGCAGACTATGAAATTACTGTGCAGGAGGGCGCTCACAGCCGCCGATTCATCAATCTGTCGGGGGGCGAACAAATGTGTGCAGCGCTAGCGCTACGGTTGGCGCTGCTCAAGGTCTTAGCCGATATTGACATTGCCTTTTTCGACGAGCCCACGACTAATATGGACAGCGCTCGGCGAGCTAGCCTAGCAGAGGCGATCGCCCGCATTAAATCATTCAAGCAGCTGTTTGTGATCAGCCACGACGACACGTTTGAGCAGGTCACCGAGACAGTTATCACGGTTACCCGCGAGCCTTAGAGCGTGAATACTGCTCGAAAGTCTGTCAGTGAAGGTAGGTTGCCGGGACCCAAAATTAAGCTGATCGCAATACCGATTAAAGAAATCGCAAACAGGGTAAGAAAGGACAGCAGTAAGCCCGCTCTGCGGGTGAGCAGATCGATCCGCAGCAGCAGAGACGCCGCTAAAATCACTAGGAAATAGCCGGAAATTTTCACCCAGGCCACAATCACAACAGCCGCAGATGCGATCATTAAGGCCATCAAGGAATAGCCGACATCAGACTGGAATCCCAACAGGATAAAATCGCGAGCCGGTCGCCAGGCAACGCTCAGAACACTGCACTCCAGAGCGATATAGGCAACAGAGATTACCCAAACCACCTCTGAGCTTTGGCGCTCCTGTAAAAAGAAGCCAAAGGCAACGTTGGCCAGCAGTAGCAGCACAGTAGAAAGCCAGGGAAACTTTTGCATCGCCCTACAGGTTGGTAGAAATGGCCTGGACTGGGCAGCTTGGCAGGCACTGCTCGCACATGATGCAGCGCGATCGCGTAAACGTCAGCTTGAGCGTCTGCCCGTCTAGCTGCAAAGACTCAGTCGGACATACGCCAGTGCAAAGCCCACAGTGAACACAGCTATCTTGATCGATGACAATCTCTCGGTTGACCAGCGACACTTCAATCTGGTTAGCACGTAGCCAGTTGATCGCTTCGTCGAGCTGGTCGATATCGCCCGATAGCTCCACCAGCAGCTTACCTACCTGGTCAGGCGCGACGTGCGCCCGAAAGATATTGGCAGCTACATTAAAATCTTTCGCCAGTCGATAGGTGATCGGCATGTGGATAGTGCGCTTCGGAAATGTCAGCGTCAGTCGCTTTTTCACAAAACCCCGAACAGAACAGAATGAGTAGAACGGACAGTCGTATCCTTCACATAGTCTATCGTTCCATTTAGATCTGCCAAAACTACCCTCAGATCTTCTCAGAGCAAGCCCCGCTGCATCAGGCAAGATAAGATAGTGAGAGATACGGTTTACATATCAACACACTATTTATCAGCAAAATGTCGGTTGAAACTTTGGATACGGCTAAACGGGTTAGAAATTTGGTGGTGGTGGCGATCGCCGCTGCTCTCAGCGTAGCGGTTATTCTAGGCTTGCAAACTCGTTCCCCAGCAGCTTCCCTCTCTGAGATGGCAGAAGCAGCCGTCCCTATAGAAACGGCCATGGCGAACCATAAACCCACCCTAATTGAGTTTTATGCCAACTGGTGCACCAGCTGTCAGACCATGGCTCCCGATATTCAGCAGCTCAAAGACAGCTATGCCAACCGCGTCAACTTCGTCATGCTAAATGTAGACAACAATAAGTGGCTACCAGAAATGCTCAACTATCGGGTCGATGGCATTCCTCACTTTGAGTTTTTAGCGGCTGATAGTCTGGAAAAGGGGGCTGCTATCGGAGAACTTCCTCAGACTATTTTGGCTGAAAACCTGGACGCCCTAATCAACAATCAGCCGTTGCCCCACGCTCAAATCAGCGGCAGAGCTTCAGAAGTAGAAACTACTGCCAATCCAGCTAATGCCTCATCCCAGGCTGATCCCCGCAGTCATGGCGCGTAAGAGTTTGACTAATCAGCCACCAGCGCAGTCACACCGTTTCTAGCGGCAGCGCTCTCAAACGGGACTCTGTTACTCAAAGCAGCTTCGACCAGGCCCAAGAACATCGGATGTGGCGTATTGGGCCGGGACTGAAACTCTGGGTGAAACTGGCAGGCGATAAAAAATGGATGACTAGGTAGCTCGACAATTTCTACTAAACGGCCATCTGGAGAGGTACCGCTGACGATAAATCCTGTCTCTAAAAATAGGTTGCGGTAGGCATTGTTAAATTCATAGCGGTGACGATGGCGCTCGTAAATGACTTCTTTGTGATAGAGCCGGCTGGCTAGCGTATCCGGTTCTATCCGACAGGGGTACAGGCCCAGCCGCATAGTGCCGCCCAGGTCCACTACGTCTTCTTGCTCGGGCATCAGGCTAATCACCTGGTTTTCTGCCTCTTTATCAAACTCTGAGCTGTTGGCCTTTGAAAGTCTGGCGATGTGCTGCGCCCATTCAAGCACCAGGCACTGCATACCTAAACACAGACCCAAGAAGGGAATATTCTGCTCACGCGCGTACTTAACAGTACTGATCTTGCCGTCGATACCCCTTGAGCCAAAGCCGCCTGGCACAACGATCCCCGCCACTCCCTGAAGATATTTGTCGGGGCCGTCTCGTTCTATCTCTTCAGAGTCTACCCAGCGGATTTTGACATCGGTACCAAAGCTAGTACCGGCATGACTGAGCGCTTCAGTCACGGAGAGATAGGCATCGTTCAGCTGTACGTATTTGCCAACAATAGCAATCTCTGCAAATTTATCAGGACTGTACAGACGATTAACCAGGGTAGACCACTGGGTAAGATTGGGCGATCGCTGCTCCAAATCCAGCAGCGCCAGACTTTGCTCTGCCAGCCCCTCCTTTTCCATATACAGCGGCACTTCATAAATGCTCGGCGCGTCTTGAGCGGGGATCACACACTGAAGCGGCACATTGCAAAAGTTCGATATTTTCTGGCGCATACCCTCTTGCAAAGGCTTTTCACTGCGACACACCAAAATATCGGGCTGAATGCCAATCGAGCGCAGTTCCTTAACCGAGTGCTGCGTCGGCTTAGTTTTGAGTTCATTAGCCGCTGGAATCCAGGGGATCAGCGTTACATGCATATAAATCACGTCGTGACGGCCTACATCTTGGCGAAACTGACGAATCGCCTCCATAAAAGGCAGCGACTCAATATCGCCGACGGTGCCACCAATTTCGACAATCACCACATCGGGGTTGCGGTTGCGAGCTACCCGGTGAATGCGAGATTTAATCTCATCGGTCACATGCGGAATCACCTGCACCGTGCCGCCTTCGTAATCGCCGCGCCGCTCTTTATTGATGACGGCCTGATAGATCGCCCCGGTCGTGACGCTGTTGAGCCGTGACATAGAGGTGTCAGTAAAGCGCTCGTAGTGACCCAGGTCTAGATCGGTCTCAGCACCATCTTCAGTAACAAAGACTTCCCCGTGCTGAAAGGGGCTCATCGTCCCCGGGTCTACGTTGATATAGGGATCGAGCTTGAGGATAGAAACTGAGTAGTCACGAGACTTTAGCAGCCGCCCTAAGCTAGCGGCCACAATGCCTTTACCAATACTCGAAACTACACCGCCCGTTACAAATACAAACTTTGTCATGGTCTTCTATCGCTCTCTATCCAGTTCTGTACGGACGTGCTGCACGGGCGCAGATCAACCCATCAATTGTGCCACAAGTCATAGATTGCGGATGGCTGGTTTTCTACGTAAACGGCAGCGTTAGGAAGAACGTCTGCGGAATTGACTGCGCTATATTGAGGCATTAGCGACTCGCTCTATTGATCGGGAACTGAAGAGTATGGTCAGTCAATCAGCAGCCGGTGTCAGGTGGACCACTCGCGATCTTGAGGTGATGCCTCAAAACGAGTGGATAACTTATGAAATTATCGACGGAGAGCTGTTCGTGACAAGGTCGCCCCACCGCAGGCATCAGCAGGCAGCAGGCAAAATATACAGTGCCCTGGAGACTTGGTCGCAGCAGTCCGGGCTAGGAGAGCCGATTCTTTCGCCAGGCGTCATTCTATCGGACGCTGATAACGTCATTCCTGACGTAGTCTGGGTGACAAAGGAAAGATTGGCCGTGATAGAAGATGAGGCTGGTCATCTGACTGGAATGCCAGAACTGCTGGTCGAGGTGCTGTCATCGGGCAACCAAAATATCAGCCGAGACCGCGAAGCGAAGCTCAAGCTCTACTCGGTACGGGGCGCGCGCGAATATTGGATTGTAGATAGATTCTCAAGGCAGATAGAAGTCTATCGCCGTGAAGATGCTCAGCTAGCGCTGGCTGTAACGCTGACCGCAGAAGATACGCTGACTTCTTCGCTGTTGCCTGGGTTTACATGCCAAGTTAGTCAATTTTTCAGCTGAGTTAGAGGCAGCGGCTAATCTAAACTGGCCAGATGACTAGGCGATGAGGCAGACACCTGGAATACTAGATTGGAAACATCGAAGCGCTGTTTTGATGAGTCTGTTGTGAGGAGTGACTGCATGACCGTGAGCTGGGGCCAAAGAACGTTAGGCATATTAGGCGGAACGGTGGGTGCGATCGCACTCCACTTACCCGCCATGGCAAACCCCTCTACCGATCTATTTGTTGCTTACCCGCCCTCAACCCACGAGACGGTGGCTAACAGCATTTTTTTTATTGGCACTGCCGATCCGAGTGAGCCGGTGACGATCAACGGTCAACCGATTGCCAACCGCAGCAGCGACGGTCACTTTGCGCCAACCTTGCCGCTACAGTCAGGCGAGAATACATTTACCCTGACCCAGGGCAATGACAGCCTGACGCTGGTAATCAACCGGGTCTCGAATGAGCCACCGATGCCAGACGGGGTGGGGTTTGCAGAAGGAACGCTGCTGCCCGCAGCAGATATCGCTCGGATGCCGGGTGAGCTGGTTTGTTTGAGTGCGATCGCCCCACCCAACGCCCAAGTCTCGGCCACCCTGGGCTCTCAAAATATTACGCTCACCCCTCAAACCAGCGTAGATTTGCCGCCCAACTCCTCAGTCCTTACTGCCCAAACCGCACCTGTCGTCCTGAGCGCTACTGAGTACGCAGGCTGTCTCACGACTACCGAACCCGGCAGTCTGGGCAACCCTCGCTTTACGCTTCAAGCCCAGGGACAAACCGTTACCGCTGCTGCACCTGGGCAAGTAAGCGTTTTATCACCGACAGATTTTCAAGTTGCCGAAGTGACCGCCGATGCCGGTGTAGCCCGCACTGGCCCAAGCACAAACTACTCGCGCATCACGCCTTTACCGAGAGGTACCCGCGCCGCTATTACCGGTCGGGATGGAGAGTGGCTGCGGCTGGGCTACGGCGGCTGGATAAAAGCCAGTGAGACTCAAATAAGCAGTGCCTCAGTGCCGCCACACAGCATCATTCGTGGTATTAGCGCCCGGCAAACAGCTGACTGGACCGACGTGATCTTTCCCTTGCAGACGCCGGTGCCTGTCTCTATTCGCCAAGACAGTCAGTCGCTGACGCTGACGCTGCACAACACCACGCCGCAAACAGATACCATCTATTTCTCTAACGATCCAGTAGTGGAGCGAATGGACTTTAATTCGGTGCTGCCTGACAGCGCCGAGTATACGTTTCAGTTCAAGGAGTCTCAGCAGTGGGGCTACAAGCTGCGATACGAAGAGGGCTCTACCCTAGTTTTATCGCTACGTCATGCGCCCTCTGACAACGTACTGAACGGCACTACCATTTTGCTCGACCCCGGCCACGGCAGCGAAGAAGATCTCGGCGCGCGTGGACCCACTGGCTACCCTGAGAAAGATGTGACTCTAATCGTGTCTAAACTGCTGCGCGACCAGTTAGAAGCTCGTGGCGCAACGGTAGTGATGACCCGCGAAGGTGATGATGATCTCTATCCAGCTGATCGGGTGGCGATGATCGATGAGGTTGAGCCTACTTTGGCCTTGAGCATCCATTATAACGCCTTGCCTGACGCTGGTAATGCGCTTGGCACCACAGGCATAGGTACGTTTTGGTATCATCCACAGGCTCACGATTTGGCCGCTTTCTTGCACGACTACCTGGTTGAAGAGTTGGGCCGCGAGTCGTACGGGGTGTACTGGAATAATCTGGCGCTAACCCGGCCTGCTGTTGCTCCTTCAGTGCTGCTAGAGCTAGGCTTCATGATCAATCCAGAAGAGTTTGAGTGGATTACCGATGAACAGTCTCAACAAGTGCTGGCTGAGACTTTGGCAGAAGGTATTGAGACCTGGCTTAAAAATCAATAAAGGAATCATCAATGCTTCTTTTAATCCTTTAAAGTTAGCGCTTGAAGCTGTTAGCTATTAGGATGAAACAAATCATCATCGTTCGGGTAACCTTTGCGGGCTTTCATGCCTAATGTTCCTAACGCTGACACCCATTAACTAACAACAACTAGATTTATAAATCGTGAATACTTGATAGATAGGGATCTAACCTATGGGAGAGAGGTTGCTTTTTCCCTGTTGCTAGTATCGTCTGCACGTCGATACAGAGTTTGCAATGTAGAGCGTAGAAAACCATTTTTTCTAGCTGAGGCTCGATGACAGCCTGCGTACTTAAAAGCAGGCTTCAAAGACCGAATTCGCATCTGTAGAGACTGATTGCAGGGTTCCATCAAATTTAACGCCTGAAGAAATCACTGTGGAGACAGAACTAGCATGGCTATCAATGATCGCCCGTCCGATCAGAATTTAAGCGGTGTACGAGGCAGAGAGGCAACGCCTGAAGAAATCGCTCAGCGCGATGGCTATGTCCAAGGCCGCACGGATGAAAACTATGTTCAGCAAAATTTGCGAGGGCAGGAGCGGGTGATCGCTCAGTCCCGTGCCGACGACAATGCGGCTAGCGGTATGCTGCTAGGATTATTTATCGCATTGCTAGCCGCTGGTGTAGGTGCTGCCCTTTACTTTTTAGGCGGCGATCGCACCGCTCCAGTTGCAGTCCCACAAATCCAAAAAGAAACCACAATTGAGAAAGAAACTACCATCATCGAAAAAGACAATTCTCAGCCAGCCGTAGAGCTGCCCGACGTTCAAGTGGACGTGCCCGACGTCAACATCACTAACGAAGCGCCTGCTGAACCTGCCGCTCAGCCCGAAGCCGCCGCGCCCGCGCCCGCCGCTGAACCAAAAGCTGACACCGCGCCCGCTGAACAGCCACCTGCACCCGCTAACTAAAACCGCAGTACATGGGTTAATTCGTAGTAAGCGATAGTTATAGCCGGCTTTTAACTCCCTTAAACCTGAGCTGTTCAACTCAGGTTTAAGGGGCGATGGGCTGTCTTTGTATGAATTGTCTTTGACTGCGCCAAAGCCGGATTTAATAGCGATTCGGTTTATCCCCGATCAGCTCGATCTGTACCCCACGCCCCACAAACGTAGCAGGTCGCGACAGCCGCTCTCAAAAGACTTTTGGAAACTGATAATTTGAAAGCTCGGCAAGACCCAGGACAGGCTCTCAAAATCGCAGGGTTCACAAAGGATAGGAACGATTTTATTCTCAAAACGCCTTTGCTGAAGGGCAAATATCAGCTCTCGCTTTACCCACATCGACTCTATCAAATTCGGAGAAAGCATTACTAAAAACCAGTCACACCTTTTCAGAGCACCGCCAATTTCGTCATGCCATTGCTGTGCACCCAAGATATTCGTACTGCTATACCAGACTGGAATACCGTGACGACGTAGGCTTGCAACCAACCTGGATGTCAATTCCTGATCTAGGCTTGAGTGCGATAGAAAAACCTCGCTCGGCGTCATGAGAAAGGAAGGTAATTAGCTGCTTGCTTCAAGAGCTCGGGTAATCTCTCTCAAACCTTCTTCCTCTTCTGAGGAAGACATGTGTATCACATTAAACTTTTTAAGAATCCAAGGGATCTCGTCTATGTCAAGCTGTTCAGACGGCGCTGCAACGACGGGAATCACCCGGCCTTTATAGGCTTGGTTACCCAAGGCATAGCCTACATGGTCAGCGATGTCGGGCGAATGCACAGAGGCGGGGGTCAGTAAAACAATCATCGCGCTCGATTCGTCTAGCGCTTTGCCAATACTTTCATCTCGATTATCTCCAGGCAAAGGTTGAGTATCATCCCAAACTGGAATGCTAGCTTCTCTCAGTACATCAGCTACCCGTTTAGCTAATTTGGCATCGGTAGAGGCATGACTGATGAATACTTTCATCTGGATCTCTATTGGGTGACTGCTTGTCAATGAATCTATGTCAATGAATCTATATAGATATCGTAGCTGATGTTTGCGGCAAGACTGTCAGCTAGTCCAAATGTGGTGGCGCAGCTAGCGGCTGAGCCAGGCGATCGCCTCTCGAATCCAGGCCTCAGTATCGTCGCTTTTACTTAAAGCATTACTGCTGCCGACCGCTGCTAACGCCTTACTAATCTCACTGTTGGTATAGCCCAGGGCCATCAGCATCATCTCTACGTCTTCCTGCACTGCCGATACGGGGCCGCCTGTCGGTGCAACTATGCCTGAATGCTGCCGCCACTCGCTGAGCTTAGTTTTCAGCTCCAAAATAATTCTTTCTGCCGTTTTATTGCCGACCCCCGGCGTGCGAGAGAGCACCCGCGCATTGCCGCTCACCACCGACTGAATCAGCTCATTGAGCCCGAGGGTATCGAGCAGCGCCATGCCCATTTGCGGGCCAATGCCACTGACAGAAGTCAGCAGCCGAAACACATCGCGCTCTGCTTTGCTGCCAAAACCAAACAGCACCTGCAAGTCTTCGCGGCTCTGCAAATGGGTGAAAATTTGCACTCGCTCGCCAATTGCCGGTAGCTCGCTCAGCACGCGGGGGTTAATTTGCATGTCGTAGCCAACGCCGCTCGCCTCTACCGTGACAATCACCCGACTATTGGGGAGCTTTTGGCTGTCGGCCAGGATACCCTTGATATAGCCAATCACGGACGAGGACGCAGGTTGCGCTGCAAGGGTGAGCGTTGCTCTGCAGCAGGCGGACGGGGCGGGGCCTCGCGCCTACTGGGCCGAATGCTGCCCGTTGTCGGGTTGATTTGCGGGGTTTGGGTAGCGCCTTCAATGTCTAGAGACTGGCCGCCCTGGATCTTTTGCCGACCGTTGCGCAAAACATGGAGCATTTCCATGAACTGCCTTTCCATATTTTCCAGCACCTGATCGGCGTAGGTATCGGCATCTTCTTGAATGGTTTTGGCTTCGGTGACGGTGCGATTGCGGGTTTCTTCCCACTCCTGACGCGCCTGGTTTTGCAGCTGCTCAATTTCGCTCAGGGTTTGCGATCGCAGTGCTTCACAGTCTTGTTCGGTCTGCGATCGCAGCTGCGCCGCATTCGCCTCGGCCTGCCGAATAATAGACATCTCACTGAGAATAGCCGCTGCCTGCTTTTCAGCTGAGGTGATGATTTCCTGAGCATACTGCTCAGCTTCCATCAAAATTTCTTCCCGCTGCTGAACAATTTGCACCGACTCCTGCACCGCCGCTGGCAAATTCACCCGCACAACGTCGAGCTGGTCGAGCAGCTCATCTTCCGAGACTACGGTCTTGCCGGACAGAGGCACTCTGGGGCTCTCAAGCACAATTTCCTCAATTCGATCCAGCTCTTGCTGAAGATTGAAGCGCCCAGAGGCCGGATCTTTGTAATAGTCGCCGTTCGCAGGAGTATTCACAAAATTTCTTGATGAAAGATTTCCAGAAGCGTAGCCGTTAGGTGAGACCCTAAGTGGGGTAGCATATCATCCACCCGGCAAACCGTTAGTTAACCGGCTGACTGCGCCTTTTCTATTGAGCTTAGCCATTTAGCTGGGCAATCAGCCTGAGGTCGCTCTACCATTATCATTCAAAGCAGATTTTTGCTGTAACATTTCTCGATATCGAGCGCAATATGCTGAGGGACCAGGTGGTCGATTGGACCGCCAAATCTAGCAATTTCTTTGACCAGACTGCTGCTCAGAAAGCCGTACTCAGTAGACGTTGCTAAAAATACAGTCTCAATATCGCTGGCTAAAGTTTTATTAGTATGCGCCATCTGAAGTTCTTTCTCAAAGTCTGAAAGAACTCGCAGCCCCCGTAGCAAAACCTTAGCCTGACGGTTCTTAGCGTAAGTAATGGTTAACCCGTCAAAACCATCCACCTCGACATTCTCTAAATGTTGCGTCGTTTTTTGAATTTGCGCAATCCTTTCTTCGACGGTAAACAGCGGATTTTTACTAGGGTTGCGAGAGATCACGACAATCACTCGCTGGTACAGCTGACTGCTACGGGTAATGATATCAAGATGTCCTAGCGTGATGGGGTCAAAGCTGCCTGGATAGATTGCAATCATGTCAGAATGCCTGACTCCTTTATGATGAAAGAGTTCTCTAACAGTTGATAGCCCATGCCTCGAGCTGTTCTCAAATTCTCATCTGAAGATTGCGGCATCTGTCACAAGATGGCTTTCTATGATGAGAAGGTCGCTAAAGAGCTGAGTCTAGATTTTGTCAATATCAAGATGCAGGACACAGCGACCTACCGCAAATATCGAAAAGTACTGTTGAGCCAGTATCCCAACAAAGCTGACATGGGCTGGCCTACTTACCTGATCTGTGACGATCCCGAAGGTGACTTCACGGTGATTGGCGAAGTCAAAGGGGGCCATCCCAAAGGAGAATTCCGTCAGCGTTTACAGGCAGCTGTTGATAGCAGCAGCTAATGGCAGTCAGAAGTAGCTCAGCTGAAAAGCCCAAAGCGATAGACAAAACCCACGATCTTCAGCAACTACCAAAGATTTGTGGGCTTAGATCTAGCAGCTTCAGGCTAAGGGTACAGCCCAATCGGGCTATGCTTACTTCTTAGTTCAGCGAGGGCGCGTTCAGCCAGAGTTCAGATAGAGCTTACAAAACGCCCAGGTTAGACAGACCTAAAATCGCACCGACGCCGATGACATGACCGAGGCAGGTCGTCGCTATCAAGGCAGGTAACCCCAGACCTAAAAAGACGCCGGAGGCCGGACCCACATCGGGAACTTGAATGACCTGCTTACCAATCAGAAAGGCCAGCACGTTACAGAGAATCATCACCAGGGCAACACTAGGGCCCCAGCTGGTCGTATGAGGAACCGTTCCAAAAGCAGCTAGTACAGGCAACATGTATACTCTCTCCAAAAAAAATATGATAGTAGGCAGGTGCCCTGCAAAGATTGAGAAGGCATTGTAAGACCGACTACCTGGCCTATATCTTTCATGAATATGGAGAAGTCTGCGGCAGGAGACTAAAGATTCGTTGCAAGAGTTAACACTCAATTGCAAGCGTTAACATTCAGTGGAATTCGATTGGGTGAGGCGATGGTTCGGGGTTTGCTGTGGTTACCGCTGCTGGCTGTATTTATTGGGTTGACCTGGGCGGGCTGGAATGAGTACCGCAAGGTTGAGGCCTATAAAGGATGGGCACAGCAGTTTGAGCGGGCTAAATATGACATCTACGCGGCGCTCGGTCAGCAGGGCAATATGTTGACCTGGGGACTGCCCACTCGCCAAGGCGTGATCGACGCTGCCTCGCTAGATCTCACTCAGGTTGATCGCGTCGCGATGGAGGTCAATGACAGTCCGGTTGACCCTGATCAGCTGCCCGGGAAGGGTCGGTTTTCGCTGGGCTTTACGCTCAAAGATGGGCGTCATCTGAGCATTCCTTTTACGGAGGGGGCGATCGCCCGGCAGTGGTTCGACTTTTTACGTCAAAAATGGAGCCTGTAGTCGCGGCAGCCCGCATACAACTAAACCTAATATTGAGGCCTCTGCTCAGTAAAAATACGCACTCCCAATCACATGCGTTGATGGTTAAATACGTGAACGACTGCCTCTTACCGGTGCTTGCTAATTAACATGCCTTCTCCTCCTTCGCCCTCAGCGCAAGATTTGGCCCAGCGCAGACAGCACCTGCGGGCCAAGCGGCGATTTAAGTTTTATAAGACGGTCTGGCGATCGCTGGCGATGGCCGCCCTAGCAGGCGGCACGGTGTGGCTGGCGACTTCTCCAATATGGCTAATTCGCAGCGGCGAGCAGCTAGAGATCAGCGGCAACCAGCTGCTCTCTGACAAAAACATTCAAGATCTGCTGCCAGTGTCCTATCCACAGTCTCTGCTCAAAGTGAAGCCCGATTTTTTAGCCAAGAGCATAGAGGCGTACGAGCCCATTGAGAAAGCGGCGGTGAGTCGTCGCCTAATTCCGCCTGGCCTGCATGTGCGGGTGCAAGAGCGGGTGCCAGTAGCCGTGGCAGTTCCCGATACGACTCGTCCAGTCAAAGCAATCCCCGCTCAGCCGGTCCCTTTTAGAGAGCCAGGCCTAATCGATGCCGCAGGTGACTGGATGCCCTACAACAGCTTTCGGGAGCTTGGCGCGACGGCCAGCCCACCAACGCTGACTGTCAGAGGAATGCGCCCCGGTTATAAACTGGACTGGCAAAAGATCTACCCAAGCGTGAGTCGCAGCCCAATCAGAGTAACCGCTATAGACTGGACTCGCCCTAGCAATCTGATCTTACAAACAGAGCTTGGCGCTGTGCATTTGGGGCCCTATGGAAAAAACTTTGAGGCGCAGCTGGCGGCGCTCGATCAGCTGCGATCGCTCGACAGCGCCATCAACCCCGAAAAAGTTGCCTTTATCGACCTTCACGATCCTGCGCATCCCGTCGTGGAAATCTTGCAGGCCACTGGCAATTCGTCTGGCATTCCTTGAAAAAGTGGGAAAACCTCCGACCGCAGAGTTTGGTTTTTTTAGCAAGTTCCCCTATAGTTGACTCAATCTGCATACCAGGCAAAGTTTACGTAAGCTCACACGGTGCTTATTTCAAGATTCTTTATATTGTCTATTGTCAACTTAAGTATATTTTCACTTTAGACCCTATAATCTTTTACTGAAAGAAACCTAAGTATTTTTGGTCAGGGCTCGGTTGGCTGGGTTTTTCGCTAGCTTCGTTTTCTTAACTATTCCATACATACCTCCCACATCCCTATAGTCAGCTCGCACTATGAACAAAGCATTCCCTCACAAAAATTCTTATGCGAACGACGGGTCAGGTGTAAAATCGTCTACTTCAGGTAATAATGGCAAAGCACTGTCAGCGGAAGGGCCGATGAGCGCAGATATTATACCGAGCAGCGTCGCCAGAATTAAGGTTATTGGGGTCGGAGGTGGCGGCTGTAATGCGGTCAATCGAATGATTGACAGTGGACTTGCTGGAATCGAATTTTGGACGGTCAACACCGACGCCCAAGCCCTCACCTATTCGGCTACCACCAACGCCATGCAGCTCGGCCAAAAGCTGACGCGGGGACTTGGGGCAGGCGGCAATCCAGCGATTGGCCAAAAAGCGGCTGAAGAATCGCGAGACGAAATTTTTCAGGCCCTAGAAGGAGCCGATCTGGTTTTTATCACCGCTGGTATGGGCGGCGGTACGGGGACTGGCGCAGCGCCAGTAGTGGCTGAAGCCGCAAAAGAAGCCGGTGCGCTCACCGTTGGGGTGGTCACTCGGCCCTTTACCTTTGAAGGTCGTCGCCGGACAGCTCAAGCAGAAAGCGGGATCGCGGCTTTACAGGCGAGCGTAGACACGCTGATCATCATTCCTAACGACAAGCTACTCTCGGTAATTTCTGAGCAGACGCCCGTACAGGAAGCTTTTCGAGTCGCGGACGATATTCTTCGCCAGGGCGTACAGGGCATCTCCGATATCATTACTATTTCTGGCCTGGTGAATGTAGACTTTGCCGATGTCAGAGCGGTGATGGCCGATGCCGGTTCAGCGCTGATGGGAATTGGCGTGGGTTCGGGCAAGTCGCGGGCGAGAGAAGCGGCGATCGCGGCCACCTCTTCACCGCTGCTCGAAACCTCTATCGATGGAGCTGGCGGTGTTGTCTTTAATATCACTGGTGGCAGCGACCTGACGCTTCATGAAGTCAACCAGGCTGCCGAGATTATCTACGAAGCGGTAGACCCCAACGCCAACATTATCTTTGGGGCAGTGATCGACGATCGCCTGCAAGGAGAGATTCGCATTACCGTCATCGCCACTGGCTTTAGCGCCGAAAATCGCAGCATTCCCTCTATGAACAGCAGCCGTGTGACCCCGATGACTCGCACGCCTAGCAGCAGCCTGTTTGATTCACCTGGCGGTGCCGCTGGTGACCGGGAAGACGACGCTAGCAATCAGCCGGTAATTTCTCCCAATTTGGATATTCCCGAATTCCTACAGCGTCGGCGCAACCGCTAGGATGAACCATGCCTAATTATGCTGAGTCTGTAGCAGTGCCAGTGGCGCTCACCATTGCGGGCTCTGACAGCGGCGGCGGGGCAGGCATTCAGGCAGATCTGCGCACCTTTTCGTTTCATCAGGTGCACGGTACCTGTGCGCTCACCTGTGTGACGGCGCAAAATACGCTTGGCGTCACCCGAGTAGATGCCCTGCCGCCAGCAGCGGTAATCGCGCAAATTGAGGCTGTGACTGGTGATATTGGGGTACAGGCGGCTAAAACGGGCATGTTGCTCAATCAGGCTATCATCGAGGCGGTCGCTGCCCATCTAAAGGCGCAGCCGATTGCCAGGCTGGTTGTCGATCCGGTAATGGTGTCGCGCACCGGAGACAAGCTGATTGACAACGGCGCGATCGCTGCGCTGCGCGATCGCCTACTGCCTTTGGCCGCCGTCCTCACGCCTAACCGCTACGAGGCTCAGATTTTGGCGGATATGGAAATTGTCACGCTAGCAGACATGCAGACCGCAGCAAAAATTATTCAGGCACTGGGCCCAACCGCTGTCGTCGTCAAAGGCGGCGGCTTCAGCGGCGAACTGCGCGGCGTCGATGTCTGGTTCGATGGCGAGCAGATGACGGTGCTAACTACTGAGCAGGTCGATACGCCCAATACTCACGGTACAGGCTGTACGCTTTCGAGTGCGATCACAGCAAACCTGGCCAAAGACTTGGACCCACTAGCAGCCGTTAGCGCCGCCAAAAACTACGTCACGCAGGCACTGCATCACTCTCTATCAATTGGCCAGGGCCAAGGGCCAGTAGGACACTTCTATCGCCTAAAAGAAAGTTAGCTATCAAACAGGCATTGGCCCTATCCTTTAAGCCTCTTCTGAATCGGTTGGCCATACAGATTCCCAATCCGGGCAGGTCTCAGCCTCAGGTCCGTAGGGATGCATCCCGCACACCAGCATTTCTTCCCCGTAGGCTGCGCCGTGGTAGTTGCGACAGCCTACGCAGGTCGGGTGATTTTGCAGCCAGGGGTTAACGGTATGGGTCAGTGGAGCGGTGGTCTCTCCTAACCAGGGCGCTATCTGCTCATCAAAGAAAACCAGGCTGCCGTCTAGAGCGCCGTCTACCCGGTTGCCCAATTGCTCTATGGCCGGGGCGATCACCTGGTCAATCTCTTGCGCCACCTCTAGAGAGCCATCTACCCATCGCTCAATCACCTGATCGGCCTGCTGAGAAAACTCCGCTAACCATTCAGTAGAGGTCTGTGCGGCTTCATCTAAAGTTGTTTGGAGCTGTTTCAACCATTCGTCCATGGCTGTGATTCCTATGAAATATATTTGAACATCAATTTCTGTCCAGCACTGATCCGACTAAACGCGCTGGCCAAAAGCAGGAGGCTTCACTTAAGCTTTTCGAGTTCACGGCGCAGGGCCTCTACCTCACGGCGCATTGCTTCGGCCTGGCGCTCCTCCTCAGTCGGCGACTCGCTGTCATCTGAAATTTGAATTTGGCGAGGAACTTCTGTCTGCGGGGGTGGGCTGGTAGCCTCAGCGCTAGCCTGTGCCCGTTCCACCATATCGTTCATCATTTTTTGAGCTTCTTCTGCGGTAATTTCGCCACGCTCTACCAACTCGTCGACTAGCTTTTGGGCCTGACCACGCAAATCACCTAAAGCACTGCCTGCCTTCTCACCCGCATAAGAAGCAATCCCCACGCCCAGATAGAATGCCTTCTGTACCAAGTTGCCAAAGCCTGCCATGGGTACCTCCCCTACATAGTTAATGTCTATAGGATAGGTAGAACCCGGCTAAAACGACCACTTGCAATAACCGCCCTCAAAGGTGGGTTAAACCCAAAAGGCTCTCAATAAAAAAGCTCTAAGCAGCCTACAAAAAGCTTAAAGAGCAAAAGGCCCGGATTTCACGCCTGTCACAAGCATCCCGTATTGCTGCTACCTTCCGGTCCTGACAAGATTTGGGCGTTGTAACTGCGTGAGTCCGAGCCATATACACCATAGCACTACTGCGAGTGGGAATGGCACAAATTCGCTCCCTGCCAGCGCGGTTTCCTTCCAGCGGATGATGATCCAACCCAGCCTGCTGGCGACAGTGGTAGACACCAAAAAAGCCAGGAGACTAAACCATGACTATTACTGACGTGATCAATGCCTCGCAGCTGAATGTGATTGCTAACAAGCTAGCCGATATGTACAAGCTGCAAACCCTGATGATTTCTAACGAAGAGAAGCTGATACAGGCGACTGTCGGCGACTCAGAAATCGTTGAGCGGCTAAACACCATGCTGAGCGACGACCGGGCTAATCTGCAAACCTTGCAAGCGGCTATGAATAAGCTCGGTGTACCTGGCGAAGCAAGTGACAAGGTAGAAGAAGTAAGCAGCAAGATAGAAGAAATGATGGCCGGCAGCGAACTGGCGCTATACGAAAAGTTTATGCAGCAAGAGGCGCTCAAGCATCAGCTCGTGATGACCGGCATCTTAGTACATAAGTCTGCCCAAGCAGCCGGGGATGACCTGGAAACAGTGATCGATCCGATTAATAAAGCCAACTTTTTGAATCGGAAGCACCAGGAAATGCTCAAGGGCATTTTGATCAAGACGGGCACCCGTGAGCTGGTTGCCAAAGAGCCTAGAGAAGATATCTGGGCCCAGGCAGAAGACGGCATCGCAGCGCTCAAAGGGGCATTCAGCGGCCTGCTCGAATAGGTTGCCTCAGAGTATCTCTAGAGGTTGTAGATGGAGCCAGGTTGTGAACCGTCTGAGGGCGACTCTCTGGTAGAGACACTAGGTGAGTGCATCAAGCTGATCAGCCGCCTCGAAGATCTGTTTTGAAATAAAAGGAATCAGGTCTTCTGAGTGCTGGCGATCGCCTTCAGTGAATATCACCAGCAGATAGGGTGATCGCCCCTCTACTTCTACATAGGCAGCCTCGTGTCTAACCTGTCTATCTGCGCCTGCCTGCGACCACACTTTGGCAGATAGGTCAGTATGCGGTAATCCTGCACCAATCAAGCTTGTCTCCCGATCAGCTGCACGGGGATCTAGAGCAGCTATATCGAGCGATCGCCTCATCAAATCCATCATGCTCACCGACCTGACCCCGCTCACCGAGACACCCCCAATAATGCTGTGTAGCAGCCTGGCGGTTGCCTCAGTAGTCAGCCGATTGCGATTTTCAAAAGCTTCACCCAAAAAGTCGCGTTCCCGACCGTAAGGGCCATCAGCCCAGATTTTTTGGTTCATATTGACTGACCGCAGCTCTGGCCAGCCCAGCTGCTGAAAATAGCGGTTGACGATATTGCGCTGCAACTTCCAGGTCTCAAAAGGGCCTGACGGCAGCGCCGGGCCGCTGGTAGTGCCGCTGAGCACATCTAATAGATAGCTCAGCGCATCGTCACTTGTGCGGCTGATCATATCCGTCATGGCCCGCGCTATCTCCGCAGCAGGCTGCACCATCTGTTGCTCCAGCCAGACGTGCATCGCCACCAGGTAAAACAGCTTCACTACACCCGCTGGCTCTACTAGCTCAACGCCCCGATAGCTGGCCCCTTGAGGCTGATATTGCCAAAACGCTTCAGCGCTGAGTGCTCCGCCGGTGTTGACCTGGTAGGGTGGCTCATAAACAACCCAGGTAATCGCAATCTGATTGGGGGCCAGCTGCGGAAAAGCGGTCCAAGTTGCCTCTAAAATGCGCTCTAAGCTAGCGTGTAGGTCGGCATTAGTCAGAAAAAATTTGGCAGACATAAAGCAAGCAAGATCCACCTTTAAGGCAAGCTAAACAAACCCCAAATTTGTGCCTTTCCCGGCGTGAACCAGGGCCAGCTGCTCGTACTTTTTGGCATGTTCTATCAGGTCGTCGGCCTCCTGTTGGGAGAGCGGACGAAAGATTTTACCAGGGACGCCTACGACCAGCGATCGCGGTGGCACATCTCTATTGACCACAGCGCCCGCCCCCACCATGCTACCGGCACCCACCCGCACACCGTTGAGAATAATTGCCCCAATGCCAATCAGACAGCCTGACTCAATATGGGCGCTGTGGATCACAGCCCGATGGCCAATGGTCACGTAGTCTTCTAAAACGGTAGGCAGATGAGGATCACCGTGCAGCACCGCCCCATCCTGCACATTACTGCTCATGCCAATTCGAACAGCATCGACATCGCCGCGGACCACCGCCCCATACCAAATGCTCGCCCCTAGCCCCACCTCAACCTGACCAATAACAGTCGCATTGGGCGCAACGAAAGCAGCCTGGGAAAGATCGGGCGGAGACCAAAACTGACCGGGCACAGCGACTAGCGGGCCAGAGACAGCCGCTGAAGAAGGGTTAGCTAAACTCATAGGAACATCTCTCATAGACCTGAGAAAACTATTAAATCTAATCGATGAGGCGTAGAGGCTCAAAAGTTATAATGGTTTTATTAAAAAGTAATTGCTAGTTCAGTAGCTATTCGACTGGCCTACTCGAACCGGCTGATCGAACTGGTCTGCTCGAATCGGCCTGTCCAAATAGATATCTAAATCGGTAGCTTATGAGTCGCTTTTAACCGGCGGCTTTTGAGAACGCCCTGAAAACACTAGGTAATAGATACTCTTAATGCTTGGCTCTGCCTCTCAATATCCCATATACGGCCCCGAAGTACAGTGCCCGCACTGTCGTCAAACGATCCCCGCCCTTTTGCTGACCGACAGCTATCTGTGCTCGCGTCACGGTGCGTTTGAAGCCAACCCCGAAACTCAGGAGCTGGTGCATGTGCAGTCGGGCCGTCACTGGCGACGGTGGCAAGACCAGTGGTATCGTCAGCATACCCATCCGGACGGCATTCGGTTTGAAATTCACGAAGAACTCGATAGGCTCTATACCAAGGGCTTTCGGGCTACTCGGGTGATTATTGCTGACCGCTATAACCAGTTAATGACGCCCTATCTAGAGCACGGTGCCCCCTGGCAAAATAAAGGCGACGAAAAGGTGCCTAAGCTCTACGGCCTACCGGTAGCGTTTAGCGAGAGTGCAGCGGTTGCTCCCCGGTGGGAAATTATCAACTTTGATCTAGAAAAAGAGCCGGGCGTACCCACACAATATAGATATCTCAAAATTTTTGAGTAGGGTGTGGTCACATTTTTATGGGCCGGTAACAGCACTGATATAGCGTCAGATGCAGTGTAAAAATTTACATGCGTTTAAAGTTATCGCTGTTCAGGCTATGAGACGAGAACTGCTAGTCGCGGCCATCCGTCTCCTCTATTATCGTCATGATTTGCTATGCACCACGTCTCGATTAAGACTGCGGATATTCACAGCGCGATCGCTTTTTACGAGCAGCTTGGGTTCGTTGTGCAGACGCGCTTTACAGCCGGTATCACCCTGGCCTGCTGGATGGAGGGTTTGGGCGGACGCATTGAGCTGATGCAGGTGCCCGAGCCAGGGCCAACCGCCGATGCCTTTGCCGACGAGCACTATACCGGCTACTACCACCTGTCGTTCGATCTAAGTGAGCAAGCGGAGAGTTTACCTAAGTGGCTCGCTGAGTTGCGGCAGCGGGTAGGTCAATCGGGTGGCAGTCTCAGCGTTTTACTGGAGCCTCAGCAACAGCAAATTGGCGATGATGTGTATGAAGTGGCTTTTTTAGCTGATACCGACGGTTTACCTTTGGAGTTTATTCGGCGGATGGAGCATGGGCGCTGACTTGATGCCGTTTGCAGACAATTGGGCCTACCTAAAAACCGAGCTGAGCTGGTTAGACCGGCTGCTGATGCTAGCTGTCGCCCGTCAGCGAAAAGAAACCAAAGCAGTCAATAAAATTGCCCAAACCAGCGCTGACCGGGTGAGCAGCCACTGGTGGAAAGGCGTGATTTCAGTTAGTAAGCCGGCCTATGACGACTGCCGGGTGCCTGCCCAGGTTAAGCGATCGCCTGTGAGCTATCAGCAGCAGCTAGAAAGCCGGATTCAGGTCAGCGCTAAAGGTGAGATCGTTCTGGCTCTACCCTCGCTGCGCCACTATCTAAACCTGACGCTGTTTGAAAAAAATCTGATCTTAATGGCCCTTGCGCCCGAAGTGAACCGGCGCTACGGACGGCTCTACCACTATTTGCAAACCGGCGAAGACAAAGCCACTGTCTCCGACCTACCCACCGTTGATCTGGCCCTGCGCCTGCTCTGCCGTAACGATTTGGAGCGGCGACGGGCGCGGGCTAGCTTGATGGCATCGGAATCGCTGATCGAGCGGCGTGTTTTGCGCTATGTGAGTCCGCGTCCGAGTACCCGGCTGAGCAGCTATTTGCAGCTGACTGACGACTGGGTGGACTATCTGCTAGCTGAGCAGCCTGACCAGCGGGTGCTGTTTGAACGATTGGCATCTGTATCCAAGGCGACTGTAGCCGAACCTGTGCTAGCGCTACCTGCGCCCACCGCTGCTACCCGCGCCGTGCAAATTCGTCAGCCTGAGGTGCCCTGGGATCAGCTGATTTTGCCAGCGCCGCTGCTCACTCAGCTACAGACATTAGGGCAGCGAGCCGCCGTTGGGCTAACCCGCTCTATGGTTGCAGCAACAGATACGCCAGCGCCCAAAAGTCAGATTGCGCTGCTTATAGGGGCAGCTGGCACGGGCAAGACAATGGCGGCAGGGGCGATCGCAACTTCTCTACGTCAACCCCTTGGCGTAGTTGATCTCAAACAGGTTCACCCTAACGACTGGCCAGCGGTATTGGCCACTTTAGATGCGGATCGCTACCCGGTGCTGCTGATTAAGTCTGCGTTTGTCTGGTTTGGTCGTAATAGCACTTTCTCTGAAGCTCATTTGGCCCAGTGGCTACAGCAGCGACAAACGGCTCGGGGGCTAACGCTGCTCAGCGCGCGCTACCTGCATACGGTCAAGGCGCGCTGGCGACAGCAAATGGACGCTGTGTTCACGCTGCCGATGCCCCATCGGGCTGAGCGCAAAATTTTATGGCGGCAGGCGTTTGCCGGTATTGTTTGCAGTCCTGAAATCGATTGGATTGGGCTAGCCAAACAGCTCAGGATTTCGGGCGGGGAGATTCGGGTGTTGGCTCAGGCGGCGGTGGCGCTCGCCCAGTCTAAAAATGCCGACACTGTGACGCTAGGCCATATTCAACAGGTGATCGAGCAGCGCGGGAAGTAACCCTTTGAAGACGCTGCTCAGTCAAAAAAGCCCACAAGGAGTTCTTCGTGGGCTTTGAATAAATAGATGAGTTTTAAACATTGTGAGAGAAGATGAATTGGAGAAGATGCAAAAAGGGGTGGGGCGATCGCATCTTTCATTCGCACCTTGCATTCCTTGGTTTTGTCAATGATAAGGTTGTTGTACATTCAGCGAAAAAGCAATCATCTTGCGAAGCCAATCCTTTGCTCCGTAACACAAAAGGGTTGCCTTGGTGAACAAAAGGAATCTGAGTGAACACTAAAGGGATTGAGGCGCGAAAGCTCTGTTTGCACCGTCGAACTAGAGGTTCCAGAGTGCGAGCAAAGCCTTTTACCCCTCAAACGAAATGTCGCAGCGACAGGAGGAAGCGATCGCACCCCCAAACCAAAGGTGCAGCAGCGCAGTCAAATCCAACAGCCTCACAAACCAAAGGTGCAGCAGCGCAGTCGAACCCAACAGCCTCACAAACCAAAAGTGCAGGGCGTGCAAACACCCCTAAGCCGCCCTCACCCGCTTGGTGAGTATCGCCATCACCTCATTGGGCCTGCCCGTCGGTAATAGCTGACTCCAGTCATTCGGCTCAGCGTAGCCCAGCTTATGCAATTGCTGAATAGTCACCTGCACCGCGCCGGGACTGCCAAACAGCATATGTCGCACAGGTTCAGTTGGTGAGCTGGCGGCAGTAGAAGCGGTGGACGCCATAGCGCCCGCAACAGAAGGAACAAACATGAGATCTGGTCTCCGCAAATAGGGTTAGCGAGAAAACCAGAACTCAAAAGCCTAGCCACCCCGCAAACGCTAGTGCAAATCAGGGTCGCTAAGCTAAAGTAGCTTCAGCTTCCAGACTGCTCATATCAGTATGGGAGTTAGCCGTCGGTTAGGTGGTTGCACACCTGCCGATGGCGCTAAGTCAATTGAGTTCTGAGAAGAGAGACTGTGATAGGCATCACAACCAATAGCTACAGAGCATAGGCCGATTTCCAGCTTTCGTCAAGCCACATGAGCATTGAGTTTCTCGGGGTGAATTAGACGGCAGCATACTGACTGCTTTATAAGTCGAAAATCCAGGTGCTTATGCAGCAGTTATGCCTGATAAGCACCTCATACCCATACTTAGCATTGCAAAAGTGATAGATAAC
>CAVPZC010000002.1:447500-1914344 GCA_963710175.1 uncultured cyanobacterium | reverse complement strand
GCCCTGCCTATGATCTGAGTGACGAGGCGCAGCCGGGTGGAGTTTTGCCGCAGGGTGAAGTTCTGAGTGCTGAGCAAACTGATCGGCGCTCAGAAGAGCCGCAGCTAGATTCATTTCTAACAGTGGCTATTGGGGCGTCTGCTGGGGGACTAGAAGCCTTTCAGGCATTTTTTAGACAGATGAATGAGAACAGTGGCATGGCTTTTGTGCTGATATCGCACTTAGCGCCTGACCACGACAGTCTTTTGTCAGAGCTGCTGGCAAAAGAGACGCAGATGAACGTTCTACAAGTTCAGAAAGAAGTGCGTTTGCAGCCTAACCAGGTCTATGTGATTCCGCCCAATGCGACGCTGACGGTTGACGACGGCATTTTGCGCCTCTCTGCACCGATGCAGGCAAGAGGTCACCGCGCTCCGATCAACATTTTCTTCCGCTCTTTAGCTGAAGATCAAGGTGAAAATGCAGTCTGTGTGATTCTGTCGGGAACAGGCAGCGATGGCACAATCGGCATGAAGTCGATTAAAGAGTTTGGGGGGTTGGCGATCGCCCAAGACAGCGCAACGGCCAAATATGACAGTATGCCGCGCAACGCAGTGATAACCGGCTTGGTAGACTACGTGCTGCCAGTTGAAGACATCCCTGCCAAGCTAATTGAGTATGCGCGTCACCGCGAAGGCCTACGGGCAAACCTAGGCGAAGACGGGATGCTCCCTCAAGCAGCTGACCACCTTCAGAAGATTTGCTCTCTGCTGCGACGGCGTCTCGGCCACGACTTTAGTGGCTATAAGCAGGGGACGCTGATTCGTCGCATTCAGCGTCGCATTCAGATTACGCAGACTGACTCTGTAGAAGCCTATGTCGAACATCTCAAGTCGGATGCTGAGGAAGTAACGCTACTCTTCAAAGATCTGCTGATTGGCGTCACTCACTTCTTTCGCGATCCTGAGGCATTCGAGGCGTTGCAGCGGCGGGCAATGGCGTCTTTGGTAGAAAACAGCGCTGATAATAAGTCTATTCGAATTTGGATTGCGGGCTGCTCTTCTGGAGAAGAAGCTTACTCTATTGCCATGCTGCTAGCCGAAGAAATGGAGCGGCAAAATGTGCAATCGCAAGTTCAAATATTTGCCACCGACATTGACGAGAGATCTTTAGAGAAAGCCCGTCATGCCCGCTATCCAGAAAGCATCACCGAGCAGATCACGCCAGAGCGGTTAGATCGCTTTTTCATCAGACAAGACGGGCTCTATCAGGTCTCTAAACATCTAAGAGAAATGTGCATCTTCTCTCAGCACAGCCTGATTAGCGATCCGCCCCTCTCTCGCCTCGATCTGGTCTCCTGCCGCAATTTGCTAATTTACTTTGATACAAATCTTCAAAAGCGACTGATTCCGCTGTTTCACTACGCGCTCAGAGAAGACGGCTATCTGTTCTTAGGAAGTTCTGAGAATCTCTCTGCCCACAGCGAACTTTTTCGCAATGTTGATAAGCCTCACCGACTCTTTCAGCGAAAGCAGGCCATGATTCCGCCGCAGATTGATTTTCCGCTGGTAGATCGCAGCAACTACCGCCAGCTCGCTCAGCCAAAACCCCAGCCTACGGTTAACCGGCAGTCAAAGATTGCCAAATCGATTGAGCGGATGCTGCTGCAAGACTATGCGCCTGCTTGTGTGATTATCAGCGAACAAAACGAAATCGTCTATTTCTTTGGGCGCACTGGCAGGTATCTAGAGCCTTCACAAGGAGCGCCCAGCCACAATCTGTTCGATCTTGCCAGGTTAGGGCTCAGGCTCGACCTCAGAGCGGTCATTCAAACGGCAAAGCAAACCCAGCGCGAGGCCAAACGTGAGCGGGTCTCTATTGAGTATGAAGACCAGATTGTCACGGTTAATTTGATTGTTTGCCCAGTCAAAGAGGAGACTGATGACAGCAGTCTGCTGATGGTGATTTTTCAGGACGTGGGCGAGCCGACGAGCTATGAGACAGCCAGAGCTGATGGCAATGAGCCAGAAGAGGAATCGCCCGTCGTCCGGCAGCTTGAGAATGAGCTACGAGTTACCAAAGAGCATTTAAGAACAACTATTGAAGAGATAGAAACCTCTAACGAAGAGCTGAAGTCAGCGAATGAAGAACTGCTCTCTATGAACGAAGAGCTACAGTCTTCTAATGAAGAGCTACAGACTTCTAAAGAGGAGATGCAGTCGATTAACGAAGAGCTAGAGACGGTTAATTCAGAGCTGCGCAACAAAGTAGAAGAGCTAGACGCCGCCAACAGCGATATTCAAAACCTGTTTGAAAGTACGCGAATTGCGACTGTTTTTCTAGACGAAAGCCTGCAAATAAAGCGGTTTACGCCCACCGCGACTGATCTATTCAACCTGATTGGCAGCGATATTGGCAGACCTATCACTGATATCTCGTTAGCTCTAGAGGGTGTCGATATTAGCGCAGATGTTCAAGCTGTCTTGAAATTGCTCATTCCCATTGAAAGAGAGATTCAAGTTAGGGGCGAGAGCACTTACTATAAAATGCGGATTATGCCCTACCGCACGCTTGAGAACGTCATCAGCGGCACGGTGCTAACGTTTGTTGATGTAACCGGTCTACGCCAGGCTAAGAATCGCGCCGAGCAGTGGGCTCAAAGGCAAAGCGCGATCGCTGAACTGGGTACCTATGCCCTTCAAGACAATGATGCTACAGCGGTTTGTGAACGCGCTGTCGATATCATCTGTCAAACGCTACAGTCCGATGCCTGCGGTCTGTTTGTCTATCAGGCTGAGTATCCAGCAGAGCTGTTGCTCCGGAGCGGCCACGGCTGGCCCTCAGAATATCTGAATCAGGCGACTATCAGTACTACGGATTCTCACCCCGGCTATACCCTATCTGTTCAGCAACCCGTCAGGGTGGAAGATTTCACTCAAGAGCAGCGATTCAGCCAGTCTGCACTGCTGCAAGATCTCGATCTTGTTAGCGGTATTAGCGCCATTGTCTATGACTCAGACGGCATATACGGCGTACTGGCCAGCTATGCGACCCAGGTCAGAGAGTTCACCTCAGAAGATACTGACTTTTTGCAGGCGATCGCCAATGCCCTGGCCGCTACGCTACAGCGAGAGAAAACGACTCAAGCCCTAGCAAAAAGCCGCGAAAGGCTAGATCTAGCGATTGACGCTGGCAGTATGGGCATTTGGGAGATGGATATCGCGACTCGTAAATCAACCTGGAACGCTATCGAATATAGTCTGCTAGGGTTAACGCAAGATGAGATGGCTGAACCAAGCGCCGAATTATTTTACCGCTACGTTCATCCAGACGACATTCTACCGGTGCAACAGCAAGTAGAAGCTGCCATTGAGCAAAAAACAGAGTTTGAGGCTGAGTTTCGCGTTAGCCGTGACGGTTGCCTAGAGCGGTGGCTGGCTGCCAAAGCAAGGGTCATTACCGATACAGAAGGCAACGTTATTAAGATGATCGGCGTCAACTACGACATCACCAAACGCAAGCAAAATGAAGAAGAGCTAAAAGCCGCCGACCGCCGTAAAGATGAATTCTTAGCCGCGCTGGGTCACGAACTGCGAAATCCGCTTAACGCCCTCAGTAACAGTATTGCGCTGATGCAAAGCTTAGAAGACAGAGATTTTGCAGAGACAGCATCTAGCGATTTGACGCACGAACAGCTACATAAGCGCGCGGGGCAGCTTCACACCGTCGCCAGTCGCCAGCTCACTCAGCTCACTCGTTTGGTAGACGATTTGCTAGATGTCTCACGAGTTTCCTATCAAAAGATTCAGCTACACCAGCAGCAGATGGATCTGACGCAGCTGCTTCAAGATCTGGTGATAGATGCTGAGAGCGCTGTATCAGAGAAAAGGCTGACGCTCCATGGGGCACTGCCTGAGGCCGTTATTTGGATCAATGGAGACGCTGCCCGCCTGATGCAGGCTTTCTCCAATGTCCTACAAAATGCGATTAAGTTCACCGAGATCGGAGAACATATTAGGATCTCGACCCAGGTGGAGTCAGAGCATATCACCACCCGAATTGCTGATACGGGCATTGGCATGGAAGTAGAAGCGCTTACTCGCATTTTCACAGCGTTTAGCCAGGAAGATCGCAGTTTAGCTCGCAGCGGTGGATTGGGTTTGGGACTGCCCTTAGCAAAAGGCATTATCGAGTTTCATGGGGGCCAAATTTGGGCAGAGAGTGCAGGAATAGGGCAGGGCACTGCTGTCATGATCCGGCTACCCCGATTAATGGGAGCTACCGAGGGTCTGCCGCCACCGTCGGATGCTGTTTTTGATTCACCTGTGACAGCACACCGATCCAAACGTATCTTAGTCATTGAAGACAGCGAGGATTCGGCTTTTCTTCTACAGATCTTTTTAGAAGATTTGGGCTACCAGATAGATATGGCTAACACCGGCGAGCAGGGCCTATCGTTGGCCAAGCAGCTTCAGCCAGATATCGTCATCAGTGACATTGGCCTGACCGCTGCGATGGATGGCTATGCCGTTGCCCGCGCCATTCGCTCAGATCCGGCGCTGGAGGCTATTCTTTTAATTGCCACTAGCGGCTACGGCCAGCCAGAAGATAAAGCCAAAGCCAGCGCCGCCGGGTTTAATGAGCACTTTACTAAGCCCGTGAATCTCAATCAGCTCAGGAGTTTGATTGAGCAGTATGTGGCTCTTGACCAGAGCAATACTTGATGTAGTGTCGAGGCTTAGGAACGAGAATTAAATAGCCTGTCCGTTTACTTACTCATCTTCGCCCTCACTCCGACCCTCTCACAAGGCGAGAGGGAGCTAGATCTGGCCGCCTTCTCCATCGGGAGAAGGGCTGGGGATGAGGGCTTAAGAATTGTGCATATTATCAAATCCTCGATACTTCAATAGTAGTCAAAACGGTGTCTCATCCAACGCGGATAAGTTTTCCAGCGCAGGTTTTTTCAGCGCAGGTAGCTCAGCTGAGAGAAAATCTACAATACATCTATGGCTCCTGTCGAGTTGCTTGATAAAGAAAGAGCGAAGCAACCGGCACAAACCAATAGAGCAGGCCCTGAACCAGGCTCTCTTGAAACGATAGACATACTCTGATGGGTAAAGTTAACACAGCAACCTGTATCCCGCTTACTGGTCACCTGATCGTTATCTGCAAACCTCTGGCTATGCAACAAACCAGTCGATCAGCTTCCGAGCAATGCTGAGTTCACCGGGAACAGGCGGCAGGGTTGTTTTATGAAACCAGTCAGCAGCTTCAATCTCGGTTGGTTCGAGAGCAAGCCTACCGCTAGCATACTCAGCGACAAAACCCACCATCAGAGAATTTGGAAACGGCCAGGGCTGTGAGCCAAAGTAGCGAATGTTTTTAATCTCGATGCCAACTTCTTCTCGCACTTCACGAGCAACCGTCTCTTCTAGCGATTCGCCAGGTTCTACAAAACCTGCCAAAACGCTGTACATGCCATCACGGAAGCGAGGTGCCCGCGCCAGCAAAATCTCTTCTCCTCTGTGAATGAGCATAATCACCGCTGGAGAGAGCCGGGGATACTGGCGCAGCTCGCACCGGGGGCAGCGTTTAGCTCTTTCAGTTGGCAGTTGAATAGTCCGGGTGGCACAGTGGCCGCAGTACTGGTGTGTGCGATCCCATTCGACCAGCTGCACAGCGCGAGCAGCGATCGCAAATAAATCGTCGCTCAACTGACCGTGTAGCTCTCTCAAATGAGCCAGCCTTAAGTGTTCCGGCAGGTCCAGCGGCTGGGGCAGTTCAGCCGCAATGCAGGGTCGCTGAGCTAAATAGCCCAAAAACTGAGTTCTAACTGGCGTAATGCCTAGATCTTCAAGCTGATGGGCCTGAATGAGGGTAGTGGGAAAGCCTTCTCCAGCTGTATTGGAGGAAATTTTGGCACAGCCTGGCTTGTCTGTCACCTCTGCTGCGGTCATCGTCAGCAGCCTAGAGCCAGCGCAGACAAACCACCAGGCAGACGCTGAAGACCCTGTGAGGCTTTCTGTAGGAGCCGTAGCCGGTATAAATTCGCCGGGAATAGCGAAAGGCTGGCGTTGATTAAAAGGCACACAGGGCTGAGCGGCAGATTTAGACATATCTAGACATAGGGGACAGGTCGGGCGGTGGGCGATGGGCGATCGCCAGCAGAGGCAACCAGCCGGGAAAGTGTCACCTCCCAGACTAAGCGAGGCTGAACATAGCTCAGCAGACAGGTCCGGGCCTTTTCTAGAGTGCTCAGCTGAGCGGCGCTGAGCCCCTGCTGCCAATAGCGGTGCTGTAAGTAGTCAATCAGCCAGAGCTGCGCTTCAGTATCGAGCGCCTGATTGATCTCGCGGGCCGTGGTGAGTGCAGCCCGCAGCGCGAGTGGCGGCACTGCCAGCTGGGTGAGCAGTTCAGGCGGCAGGGCCTGTAACTGCTGCCAGCTGTCAATCGCCTGGCCAGGGGAACCTTGGGCTGTGGCCATCACCTCAGCTGAGCCTAAAATTTCGCCTTGCCCCGTTTGGGTGAGCACCTGCGCCATTTGCTCGCCGTTGAGCCGCCGAAAAGGAATGACCTGGCAGCGAGAAATCAGCGTAGGCAACAGCGTCTGCTGGTCAGGCGCAAGCAAAATAACGGTCGCCTGGCCCGGCTCTTCCAACGTTTTAAGCAAGGCATTGGCGGGGGATTCAGCCATCCGCTCAGCCTGCTCAATCACCACCACAGATCGCGGCGACTCCAGCGCCGGACGACTGAGAAATCGCGCAATCTCGCGAATTTGGGGCAGGCGAATGCGCGGCGGACTTTTACGCTTGAGCCCAGACTCGGCAGCCTGAGAGGCCGTCAGCAGCTGACCCTGATGCAAATAAGTCGGCTCTACCCACAGCAGATCGGGATGGTTGCGATCGCCAATCCGCCGTGCCAGCCCAGCCGCTGTCGGCTCCGACGGCTCCGGCGCACTAGCCCCCTGACCGCTCAGCAACAGCTCAGCAAAACCTGCCGCCGCTATCGATTTTCCGGTGCCGTTGGGCCCTGCAAACAGGTAGCCCGGTGCCACTCGCTGCAAACTCACCGCCCGCTGCAAAAGCGCCACCGCCTGAGTCTGACCGATCAATTTAGAGAAAGGTGAGGATACCACTGCGCCAACCGCTGCTGAAAAACCTGCTGAATCTGAGCGGCCACCGCTTCGATGGGGCGATCGCCCTCAATCTCGACTATTGGCCCACTGCTCAAAAGAACCCTTCCCCCTTCCCCCTTCTCACTCTCTGCCGCCAGCGCCGCAAACCCCGCAGCCACTCGCCGATGAAATGCCCTGCTCGCCTGCTCAATCCGATCTGCCTGCCCCCGCTGCTGCATTCTAGCTAGCCCCACATCAGGCAAAACCCGCAGCCACAGCGTCAGGTCGCTCTTCAGCCCGCCAGTGGCAATCTGGTTCAGCCGGTCAATCAGCGCTAAGTCAAGCTGACGGCCATAGCCCTGATAGGCCACCGTCGAATCGGTGTAGCGATCGCACAGCACCCAGTAGCCCTGCTCCAGCCACGGCATCAGAGTTTCCTCTACGTGCTGAGCCCGGTCTGCTGCATAGAGCAAAAGCTCTGCCCGGCTGACAATTGGCACCTCCAGCGGCGATCGCTGACTCAGCAATAGCTGGCGGATCTGTTGCCCAAGCGCCGTCCCGCCGGGCTCTCGGGTGATTTTCACACCGGCAACGGCGGTTTTTTTCTGTAAAACGCTCAGCGCTTCACTGCGAACCAACCAATCGTACAAATGTTTGATCTGAGTGGTTTTTCCGCTGCCCTCTCCCCCCTCAAAAACAATTAATTTTCCTCGCATATCGGCCTAGCTATAAAATTTTACCCGGCACCTTTAGTACAATTTATACCGGTACGGAGGCAGCCCTATTCCATATTCAGTAAAACAGCGGTATCCTGTCAGTGATCCTCGTTAAGATAACAGGCCCGGAGTCGCAATCTGTGCTGTTCAGTCATCCTGTAACTTTCTATGGCTCGCTATACCAATTTTTTTAGGACTGGCTTTTCCCAGGAAAATATCAACCGGGCGCTCATTAGTGCGTTAGAAGCATGTGACCTCTATTTAATATATCAAGATCCGATCTGCATCGTCGCCAAAGAGAAACCAGGGCAGGTCTCGTTCTCCCAGCTAGCGACTGTAGAGCTGTTAATCAGCGCGTCTAAAGCTGACAGCAGTGGCGCAAAAATAGACCTGGTAGTCAAAAACGAAGAGCTGCCGCTGCGCACGCAGAACCACTGCCGGGAGATTTTTCTGCGGGTCAATGAGGCGATCGCCGAAGCCAATGCGCAAAGTATAGCCAGCTAGTGGCCGCGCCCGACCGCGCAAGCAATACAGGAGCAGTGCGACATAAAATTAACCAGGATTTCAACCAGCTGAGCATTCAGCTGGTTTTTTATTGAGATAGAACTATATCCTTAAGAACAGAGTAGGCTAGCAGATACAGTAGGGGATTGCAGGAGAGCCATGTCTAAAACTGATGCGCACCGGCATACCAACGGCGAGTCTATTCACCATAATCATCAGACTGAACACGAGCATGGGCATAAGGGCTTTTACACGTATCGCGCCGAAGTCCGCCGAGTTTTGCTGATTACCCTGGTGCTCAATCTGGCCGTGGTGGTGCTCAAGGGCATCGTGGGCTGGTGGACGGGTTCATTGAGCCTGCTAGCCGACGCGCTGCACAGCATCACAGACAGCGCTAACAATGTGCTAGGGCTGGTGACCAACCAGCTGGCCTCGCCTGAACCTGACCGCGATCACCCCTACGGCCATCAAAAATTTGAGGCAGTTGGCGCATTGGGTATCGCCGCGTTTTTGGGCATTGCCTGTTTTGAGATTTTAAAGGGGGCCGTGGAGCGGCTAATCTCTGGCGGTCAACCGGTGACGATGGGGGCGATGTCGCTATGGTTTTTACTGGCGGTGCTGGGTATCAATATCTTTGTCGCTTTTTATGAGCGCCGGGTGGGCAAGCGATTGGGCAGCAATATTTTAATTGCTGATGCGCAGCACACCATGAGCGATATTTGGATCACCATTGCTGTAATCGGTGGGCTGATTGGCGTTTGGGTGGGGGTGCAGTGGCTAGATGTGGTGCTGGCTTTCCCGGTGGCAATCCTGGTGGTTCGCAGCGGCTGGGTAGTGCTGTCGGCGAACCTGCCCTGGCTGGTAGATGAAATGGCGATCGCCCCCGAAGCCATCCACGCAGCCGTCATGCAGGTACCCGGCGTACTCAACTGCCACAGCATTGCCTCACGCGGTTTACTGGGCCGTCAGGTCTTCATCGATATGCACCTGATTGTAGAACCCAAAGACGTATTGAGCGCTCACTACATTACCGAACAAGTAGAGCAGCAGCTCGAAGCAGAGTTTGGCCCCACCCGAGCCACCATTCACGTAGAGCCCCACAGCTACGTCTCCGGAGAACTGACCTACGGCCAGACTCAAGTCCCATCAGACAGCCGTCATTTATAAGAAAAGGCATGGCGATAAATCTACCAACCTGGATTACTATCTCCCGCCTGCTGGGAGTACCCATCGTCCTCATAGCGCTGCTCGACCCGACCGATATTCGCCGCTGGCTCAGCGTAGTCGCTTTTGTCATCTTCGCTGGCACAGACTGGCTCGATGGCTACCTGGCTCGCCGGCTCAATCAGGTCACCGACCTGGGCAAGTTCTTAGATCCGCTGGTCGATAAGCTGCTGGTGCTGGCCCCGCTGATGGCGCTAGTAGGACTAGGTGAAATACCAGCCTGGGGAGTATTTCTGATCTTGGCACGAGAGCTAACCATCTCCGGCTGGCGAGTAAATCCCACCTTTCAGCAGGGACAGGTGCCCGGCGCAGGCATTTGGGGCAAAGCAAAAACGGTAGTACAGATTGTCGCCATTTCGCTCCTGCTCGCCCCGCTCTCAGGCATTTGGCAAACAGCGGGCATTATCCTTTTCTGGGTCGCAGTCGCCCTCACCTGGATCTCAGGCCTAATCTATCTACTGCCCGCTAAAGCCTCATAGCCAGTTTGATACAATTGGAGTTAAATCTTTCATCCGTGCCTTTTGTTGGCCAAGCAGCGACTCGATACCCTTTTGGTAGAACAAGGACTGTGCCCTTCCCGGCAGCAGGCTCAGCGGCTGATCAGGGCAGGAGAAGTAAAAATTGCTCAGCAGATCATCGATAAACCCGGCACGCTGATTGCGCTGGACGCTGTAATTGAGCTAAAGAAAAAGCCGCCGTTTGTCTCCAGAGGCGGTGAAAAGTTAGCCAAAGCCCTAGCAACGTTTGACTTTCAGCCCAGCGGTAAAATCTGCTTAGACGGCGGCATTTCTACCGGCGGCTTTACCGACTGCCTGCTACAGGCCAATGCCAAACTGGTTTACGGCGTGGACGTAGGCTACGGCCAGGTAGCTTGGAAAATTCGGCAAGATCCGCGTGTTGTGCTCAAAGAACGCACTAATATCCGCCATCTCGCTCCAGCAGAGCTTTACCAGGGCAAAGATCCCGCGACTCTGGGCGTGATGGATGTATCGTTTATCTCTCTAGCTAAGGTGCTGCCCGCTTTTTGGGCATTGTTAGCCCCGCCCCGCGAAGCGGTTCTCTTAGTCAAGCCCCAGTTTGAAGTAGGCCGAGAGAAAATTGGCAAGAAAGGCGTCGTCCGCGATGCCCAAGATCAGGCCGGAGCGATCTATCAGGTCACCCAGGCCGCAGCAAGTTTGGGCTGGCATTACCGGGGTCTGACCTGGTCGGCGCTAGTAGGCCCGGCTGGTAACATCGAATATCTGCTGTGGCTGCGTTGTGACCAGGCCACTCAGCCCTGGCCTGATCTGAATGAGCTACATCAGATAACCCGCGCTGCTCGACTGGCTCTTTAGCACCTGAACGGGTTCAAGCTGTGGCGGCTCAGCCCCGCTCTCAGCGCTAGCCAGGTGGATCGGTAGTTCAATCAAGAATTTAGCGCCCTGCCCCGGCACCGAGTAGCACTTTAGCTTTCCCCCGTGCTGCCCGGTGACAATTTGATAGCTAATAGACAGGCCCAGGCCAGTGCCTTTGCCCACCGCTTTGGTCGTAAAAAAGGGGTCAAAAATGCGCTCTTGAATCTCTGGCAAAATGCCGGGGCCGTTGTCTGCAATCCACACGGCGACCCGATTTTTTGGGGCGATCGCCGTAGAAACATGCAGCAGAGGAGACCTGTCTGCAGTGCGGTCCGCAGGCGAATTCAGCACATCTAGCGCGTTGCAAATCAGGTGCATAAAAACCTGGTTCAGCTGACTGGCATAGCACTCCACCAGGGGCAGATCGCCATACTCTTTTTCAACGACAATGCCTTCTAGATCGGGCGCTAGCATGGCCAGGGTACTATCAATGCCTTCATGCAGGTTTACAGTCTTGATGGCCGCCTCGTCAAAACGAGAGAAGTTGCGTAAATTGAGCACTAAGTCGCGAATGCGTTTGGCACCAGTGCGCAAGGAGGTAAAGCTCTGCAACAGGTCCTGCGAGGTAAATTCGAGATCGAGTTCTTCTAACTGGTCACTAACTGGCGGCGGCGGCGAGGGATACTGCTGCTGATAAGCTTGAATCAGCGCCAGCAGGTCTTCTACGTAGCCATTGATATAGTTGAGATTGCCGTAGATAAAATTTATCGGATTGTTAACCTCATGAGCGATACCGGCTACTAGCTGCCCCATACTGCTCATTTTTTCGGTATGAATCAGCTTGGCCTGGGCCTGTTTGAGCGTATCTAGAGCCTGCTTTAGTTCAGCAGTACGCGCTTCTACCCGTTTCTCTAGCGTCTTACTGTAGGCCAGCGTTTGCTCGGCTTCATAGCGCTTCAGCAAATTTTGATAAGCTGCCGCATGGTAGCGCAAACGAGCAACCAGCTCAATTGGGTCGGGCAGTTTGACCAGATAATCATTGGCTCCCATCGAAAAAGCGGCGGCTTTAGCTTCGGGGTCGCCTTTTGACGAAAGCATAATGATGGGCGTGTTTCTCGTAGTCGGGTGGGCCCGAAAAAATTTGACCAGCATCAGCCCATCTACATCGGGCATAACCAAATCTTGCAAGATCACGCTTGGCACTACATCCACAGCTGTAGTGAGCGCCAGAGTAGGATCCTGGCAGTAGTGCAGTACCATCTCAGGGGCTGAAGCCAGCAGCTGACGAATTGATTGAGCAGCGATCGGCTGGTCGTCTACTACTAGAACGCTAATGGCCGGTTGGGCACAGATCTGGCAGTCGACCTGGGAGGGCGAAGTCGTCAGCTCGGACATGAAAGCGCCTGCTGGTGTTTACTGGAGTATTCCCCACCTGTAGACTTCAGCTAGCTACAAGGATTTATCACCCTATGGACTGGCTCGAAACAACGGCTCAGATCTCGCAAATAGCCGCCGTTATCTCCGTTATTTTTGCGGCGGTCTCCATTCGCTCTAATACTAAGCTCAGCCACAGACAGTGGAATATAGACACCTTCACCACCTATTCTCAGCGGCATCAGGCCGCCACGGATAGCTTCCCCGAAGATGCCTTTTATCATCGTTTAGACAGCAGCAAGCTGCCGCCTCGTAGCCCAGCGCTGACTCAGGCTGTGCGCAGATATCTCTTTGTCATCTGCGACGTTCACTATCTCTCGTACCAAAAATATTTAGACGATTCTATTTGGCAGGTCTGGCGTAATGATTTAAAGCGCACGCTAAGCTGCCCGCTGATCACCCGAGAATGGCCCGATATCAAGCCCGAATTTCAGTCGTTTGAAGCTTTTACTCAGTTTGTTGAAGAGATACAAGAAGGCAAACAAAAAGGGAGCTAGCAAATCTAACTCCCTTTCCCAAGACAAAAGTTAGCTGTAGCCCAGCTCCTGCCTTCTGTTTTCTGCTTTCTAAACTCCCGCTTTCAGCGAGCCATTGGCTACTTAATAGTCACCTTAGCGCCTGCATCTTCCATCGACTTCTTCGCTTCTTCAGCAGCGTCCTTAGGAACGCCTTCTTTGACGGTGATGGGCGCAGATTCTACCATGCCTTTAGCTTCTTTCAAGCCCAGGCCAGTTAGGGTACGAACGACTTTCAAGATGGCGATCTTTTTGTCGCCAGGAACTTCGTCTAGCACCACGTCGAATTCAGTCTTTTCTTCGACTTCTTCAGCGTCGCCACCGCCACCAGCAGCCATCATCATTCCGCCAACGGGCGCAGCTGCGCTCACGCCAAAGGCTTCTTCAATTTGAGAAACTAGCTCGGAAGCTTCTAGCAGAGAGAGGGTTTTTAGCTTCTCTAGAATTTCGTCAGTTGCAGCAGACATGTTTTATTCTCCTTGAGTAGGTTAGTTGAGCGTGAATATTTGAGCAGGGCTTATTCAGCCTCTTTCTCGGCATAGGCTTTGATGCCGCGACCGATGGAAGCAGGGACTTCTTTAATGCCCACAGCCACTTTGGTTGCCACCGCGTTGATGGCGATCGCAATCTTCGCGTACAGCTCATCTTTAGTGGGCAGATCAGCGAGCGCTTCAGAATCTTTCTGGTTCAGCAGCTTGCCTTCCAGCACACCGCCGAGCAGCTCAGTCTTTTTGGTATCTTTCTGAAACTTTTTGTAAGCCTTGACCGCAGAACCAATGTCTTCTTTAGTGAGCATGACTGCTGTCGTGCCCGTCAGCAGAGACTCTAGTTCTTGCCACTGCGTTTGTCCGTCAATGGCTCGCTTTAGCAAAGTGTTCTTAGAGATTTTGCAGACCGCGCCTGACTCCCGCAGCCGGTTGCGCAAGTCGCCCATCTGACCGACCGAAAGGCCCTGATAGTTGATCACAAAGGCAGACTCTGACTCATCTAAAAGAGCTTTGAGTTCAGTGACAATCTCTTGCTTGTTCTCTAGCGTTCTTCCCATTCTATTTCACCTCCTTTTTGTTTAGATTTTTTGCCCCCAATGGGCAAGCCTGGTTAATTTGCCTCGGTAGACAGCCTGTAGCCAGCAAAAAGCCTCGACCTTATAACCAGATCGAGGCAAACGGTTTGAAGCTTTACTGACGTTATTCAGACAACGCTTCAACCGCATACCTCGGCAGGAAATTGAGCGGTTTGATAGCTAATAAACTATCGAGCGCACCTGCTGTCTCTGGTAGCTATATTCAATTTTGAGATTGAATCATGGGCTGTTGTAAGAATGCTTAGCTAATGACTTCGTTGAGTTTCAAGTCGCGCAGCGCCTGCACGTCTACCAGGATAGAGGGACCCATCGTGGCTGAAATCGAAACCGTGCGCCAGAAGCGACCTTTTGCTCCCGAGGGGCGATTGCGATCAATCGTTTCCTGTAGGGCTTTCAGGTTTTCTAGCAGGTCTTCTGGGGAAAAAGAGACCTTACCAAACATAACATGAACAATGCCTGTTCTGTCGGCGCGGAATTCGAGCTTACCCGCTTTAAAGGCGGCGATCGCCTGCGCCAAATCAAACGTCACCGTTCCCCCTTTGGGCGAAGGCATCAGCCCCCGAGGGCCAAGCACCCGGCCCAGCCTGGCCACCTTGGGCATCATGTCTGGCGTTGCCACCAGCACGTCAAAATCCATCATTCCCTGACCGATTTCGTCAATCAGCTCTTCCGAACCAGCCATGTTCGCCCCAGCTTCACTGGCTTCATTCACTTTCTCACCACGGGCGATGACGGCCACTCGCACGTCTTGACCCGTGCCTTTAGGCAAAGCCACCGTGGTTCTCAGCTGCTGGTCGGTGTATTTGGGATCGATCCCCAGCCGAATGTGGGCTTCTGCCGATTCGATGAATTTTGCCGTTGCGGTTTCTTTGAGCAAGGCTACCGCCTCTAAGGGCTGGTAGGTTTGTTCGCTATCTACTTTTTCGTAGAGCGCTTGCATACGTCGAGAGATTTTTGCCATGTTTTTCTGGGGTCAGTAGCGAAGCAAAAGCTTCTCCCCCGGTAGTATTGTCTGTCTGAATCTGTTTTTGAAGCGCGATCGCTAGCCAGCGACGTCAACGCCCATATTGCGAGCGGTGCCTTCAATGATATTCATCGCCATCTCAACGTCATTGGCATTGAGGTCAGGCATTTTAGTTTCAGCAATTTCTTTGAGCTGAGCGCGAGTAATTGACCCCACTTTCTCAGTTCTCGGATTGCCCGATCCTTTTTCGATGTTTGCTGCTTTCTTGATCAAGACTGAAGCAGGCGGGGTTTTGAGAATAAAGGTGAAGCTTCTGTCTTCAAACACAGAAATTTCAACCGGCACAATCAAACCTGCCTTCTCAGCAGTTCTGGCGTTGTAATCTTTACAAAACGCCATGATGTTGACACCGTGTTGACCCAGCGCGGGGCCAATTGGCGGCGCAGGGTTCGCCTTGCCAGCGGGGATCGCCAGCTTAATGAGCGCAACTACCTTCTTTGCCATTGATTAACTCTTACTAACTGAACTCTTTGTACTGGACTCTTTGTGAAATCGGGCTGCGACTGCGCTCAGCCCTCGGGTGGCTGAGGATAAGCTAGCTCTTCAAAGACTTTTCTGAATACACAGGGCCTACAAAGGCCAGCACTCCTACCCCCAATCCGGTGGCTGAGCGCAGCCGAAGTCACGATTCTTTCTTCACTTGATTAAACTCAAGCTCAACGGGGGTGTCACGACCAAAGATAGAGAGCAGGGCCTTTAGCTTGCTGCGCTCTGGGCTCACTTCAATCACTTCCCCTTCAAAGTCTTTGAACGGCCCAGAGAGCACAGTGATTTTATCACCAGCAGCCATGTCGATTTTGACGACAGGTGCCTGCTCTTGGGTCTGCTTAAAGATACGCTTAACCTCGCCAGGGCTCAGCGGCATTGGCTTCACGTGGCCGCGACCGCGACCTTGAGCGCGTCGCTGCTCAGCCCCCACAAAGTTAATCACATGCGGCGTGTTTTTGACCACCTGCCAGGCGTCGTCATTCAGCAACATGCGAATCAGCACGTAGCCCGGAAAAACTTTCTCGTCAATATTGTGGCGAGAGCCGTCTTTGCGCATCTTCACCGCCGGCGTCTGAGGAATTTCTACCTCTAGAATGGCACCGCCAAGGTCAAATGTTTTTACCCGCTGCTCTAAGGTGAGCTTCACCTTTTTTTCACAGCCAGATGCCACCTGCACCGCGTACCACCGAGGCCGCTGCGGGCGCTGAGGCAAATCAGCTGCTTCGACATCTGCCAGCGCTTCTGGAGAGTCGTCGTAATTGGGATCTTCGGATGCGTAAGTCATAAAATCAGAAAACCTGTCTAGAGGCCCAGCCAAATAGCTTATCTATAAAGTAGATCAGCGTCGCCGATAGCCCGACCATTAAAATGACGGCGGCAGACTCGCTGATCAGCTGCTGGCGAGTGGGCCATATCACCTTAGCTAGCTCTTCGCGGGTGCCACGGGTAAACGCGCTGGCATCAAAGCCTTCAGAGCCGTTCTTAGCCGAATCTACCGGTTTTTTGGCGCTGCTGTCGGCGGCTGGTTTAATATCTTTTTTGGCCACTGGTAAGTCCTCGCCCGCTCAAATAAAGCTCAAATAAAACTGCGCTAGTAAACTTATGCTAGCGGCTCTGCCCTTCAACTGCTCAGCTCTCTTGCCCAGAGATCCTGATCGCTGGTCCTATCGCTCAGACAGTCAGCTTGCTCAGCTAGACGGCAAATCTGCCCGCCGGGTCAATCTGAGCGGCTGCCCGTTGACCCCTCTCGGGCAGACTGTCTAGCGAGCAGACTTGCTGGCGTCTGAAAAGCGCGTCCTGGAGGACTCGAACCCCCGACATTCGGTTTTGGAGACCGACGTTCTACCAGCTGAACTAAGGACGCATAGGGGACGCACACAGGCGGCTGTAAAAGTTAGCGATGAAACTAATTTTCTACAGCCCTCTAAAAAGCTACAGAGCGCGATCAAACCGCTGCTTGAGGCGAGTTGCCTTACCAACGCGATCGCGCAAATAATACAGCTTTGCCCGGCGAGCCTGACCCCGGCGAATCACCTTAATAGTAGCAACCCGAGGCGCGTGCAGTAAAAAGACTCGCTCTACGCCCACCCCTTGAAAGACGCGGCGCACTGTAATTGTCTCATTAATGCCGCCATTGCGCATGGCAATCACGGTACCTTCGTAGGGCTGGATGCGCTCCTTACCACCCTCAACAATCCGCACTCCAACGCGAACTGTATCCCCAACGTAGATCTTAGGAAGATCGTCTTTGATTTGTTCCGCCTCAATAGAGCGGATAATTGCTTCAGCGTTCATGACAGCCCTTAAAAGCGCACAGTCTACAAGGTTATAGCAAAAAAGAGAGAATGTGAAGAGGCAAACTAAAAACCGCTACGATAGAAGCCGAGCTTATCGCCTGTCGCGGTCTGCCTGCCTCAGTCATAACTTATTTTGCCATGAACTTTTTTACCAGCCTGCTGCCCAGTGTCTCCTTCCCACCTGCTCTAAGGGTGAAAGCTGGCAACCGTATCGAAATTAAGTCGGCCCCAGAAATTGAGACGATGCGGGCAGCCGCCAAAATTGTGGCGACGGTGCTAAAAGAAATTAGCGAAATGACGCAGGCGGGTATGACCACCGCTGACCTCGACGACTACGCAGAAAAGCGCATTCGAGCGCTAGGGGCAACGCCTAGCTTCAAAGGCTATCACGGCTTCCCAGCCTCCATTTGCGCCAGCATCAACAATGAAGTGGTGCACGGCATTCCCCGCAAGCGAAAAGTGATCAAGTCGGGGGATCTGGTGAAAATTGACACCGGGGCCTATTACGAGGGGTTTCACGGCGATTCCTGTGTGACTATTTTAGTGGGCAAGGTAAAACCTGAAGCAAAAAGGCTGGCTGAGGCTGCTGAAGAGGCGCTGTATGCGGGCATTGCTAAAGTTAAGCCGGGCAATACGTTAATGGATATTGCCGGGGCGATTGAAGATTCGATTAAGGCAAATAAATTTACGGTGGTCGAAGATTTCACCGGTCATGGGGTGGGGCGCAACCTGCACGAAGAGCCGTCTGTGTTTAACTTTCGCACCAACCGAGCACCGGATGTGACGCTCCAACCAGGGATGGCGCTGGCGATTGAGCCGATTTTGAATGCGGGCACCAAGCACACCCGGACGCTGAGCGATCGCTGGACAGTCGTCACGCTAGATCGATCCCTATCGGCGCAGTGGGAGCACACGGTGCTGGTCACTGAGACTGGCCACGAGATCTTGAGCGATCGCACTCAGCTGTAGCCACTCACCTAGATCCATAAAAATCTATGAGCCAGGCGGCATCAGTTCTGCCAAGCTCACACAGGCATCGGCGTCATAGTCTACTTCTACTGCAAAGGTGTAGGCCTTCGACTGATAGCCATCTGGAAAGCCATCATATTTAGCGATAGCCGCCATTATCTCTTCATTCAGGGCGCTGTAGCCCGTACTGCGAATGAGCTTAGGCTCACCTGCAATCTGCCCCTGCGAGTCGAACAGGATGCCCACTTCTGCGCTGTGAGGCTCTTTTTCTAAGCAGACGCTAAAAGGTCGCCCGTCCGCCTTTTCAGTCGATTCAATCGGGTAGCGGATCTGGGTCAGTTCAGCTATCTGAGTCGGTTCAATATTTTCTACCCCATCGACGTTAGCCTGCCTGCGAATACTGGCCTGCCAGTCCGTCAGTTCTCGCTCAGCGCTGGCTTCGTCCGTGCCCTGCGGGTTGTAGCCTAAGGCTTGGGCAAAGGCCGCTGCTAGTCGCTGTAAAGATTCAGGTGGCTCACCGCTCGTTGAGGCGATTAGGTTGCTGGCTGGTTCATTAGCGGCTGTTGGACTTGCGGTATCTTCAACGGTGGCGTTTTCTGAACGGCTCTCGTCTGAAGTGCTCTCTGTAGAACCTTGATCTCCAGCGGAGAGGTCAGGCAAATTGGTTGCAGGCGGATTCGGTGAACTAGACGGGGCTGAGGGCGCAGCACCATCGACTGGAGCTAAGTCGGCTGAATCTGGGCGAGCGGGCGGACTGTTAGTAGGTGTCGTTGTCCGAGTCGGGGCGCTTGCCACGGACTGACGGGGCGCGGCGCGGCGGCGAATAGCTGATGATGAGCCGGTAGAACTGGCCGGAGGTGGGGCGATCGCTGGATTAACTGCTGTGCCGTCCGGCAGTTCTGTAAATACATTGAGATCTGGCACTGGCAGCGCTCCCGCCGGATCTGGTGTTGGCTGCTCAGACAGGTCAGAGAGCGGCACGTCCTCTTCTACATCTGGGTCTGCGGCTCCGCCAATTGGCACAAATAGCAGCAGAGCGTGCAGACCCAGCGCTACCAAGAACATTGGATAGATAAATTGGACGAGCTTCATAAAATGTAGGTGGCCAGATGTTCTTGAAGACCAACAGTGAAAATCGGCAGGGCGATCACAATTTGCAGAAGTTGCACCGATAGATTGCACCAACGTTGATGTGCTGAGCAGGCACTATACCTGTGTACTTGTTTAGAGCACTTCAACACCGCAACATCAAAACCTTGTGACTGGTTCCCCTTAGCAAAGGGAACCGCAAGGGAGGGGTTCCGATGAGTCCGCTACACCCCGAGACCCCTCCGTTGGTGCCCCTTGGCAAGGGGCACCAAAATACAGGATTACTTACGCTAAACATGTATATGCCTATCAGCATAGCGCTGCTCTTCACTCAGGACAGCGGATTGCCCTGCCAAATCACCACCAGCGACGACCCTTTTAAGCTGACCAGGCTAATGTACATAAACGGCTGCCCCTCAGCGGTCACCAGTTGATACAGCAGCTCACCACCGTAATCGTCTAGCGGATTAAAGACAATCCCACCCGGCTCATAAGTAGCTTTCAGCTGATTTAAGACATCGTCAGGCCCTTTATCCATCCATCTGGCATCTTTAGCACCTGCCGCTGGTGCAGATCCGTTCAAAAAATAGCTGGCATTCTCAGGACGGCGAAGCAATGTAGGCGGAGGCAACCCCTGACTGTCAGTGTAGTCAGTTAGTCCAAGTACGCCCAGGTTGCCAATAAAGAGATCTTGGTCGGCGGATGGGTCGTAGGCCGGTGGAGGCGGATCGTTCATAGCGCCTGAATTGTCAGGAGCAGCAGGAGCGGCAGGAGCAGCAGGAGCAGCAGAGACTGACACGGAGGCAGCAGAGGACGCAGGGGCATTAGCCAGCCTGACGGGCGCAGGCTGGCTCGCAGCGGGTGGGGGTGCAGCAGGTGGCGGTTCTGGAGAAGCTGAAGCGGGCGGCTCTGCGGAGACAATTTCCGACAGGTTCAAAACGTCAATAGCAACCTCCTCTGGCACTTCCTCCTCTACTGTTTCGGGTGCGGCAGCAGGCGGGCCAGGATCAAAAGGAACTAACAGCAGCGCCGCATGACACCCTACCGCTAGCCAGGTGAGCGGGTGATACAGCACCTGCCTAACGGTAAGGCGGCGGGGCAAGCTTGTATGCAGAGACGATGTGTTTTCAGCGGCAGGAGCCATCAGCACAAAAGTGAAATTTAATAGTGCTAAGCACAGAGAAAACCTTGAGGCTCAACCTGTGCTAAACAGCGGGAGCCTCAAGACAAGAGTGGGTTTGGTGAACAGGTGCGATCGCCCCGTTTACTAGGGTCCTAACATCTATCAAGACATTGACAAACGGGACTGATACGCTAAATGAACAACAGAGGTAACCTTAGAGCTTGCTCAACGACTCTTCGTAGTCACCGGCAGGCAAAGCTACGTAGCCAACTTCAGGCACGATTGACTCAGCGTTGTTAAGGTAAAACTCAACGAACGAACTCACTTCAGAGCGATCAGCTAATGCTGCTTTGCTGACATAGATAAAGATCGGGCGAGCTAGGGGCTGGTAGTCAGCAATCGTCTCAGGAGAGGGCACAACCGAGACGCCTTCAGTCTCTTCGCTAGCCACCCCTACCGCTTTGAGAATGTCCTGGTTCTCCAGGTAGTAAGACATGCCAAAGTAGCCCAGCGCGTTAACGTCGCGCGAGACGCCCAGCACCAGCACGTTGTCATCTTCGCTGGCAGTATAATCGCCTCGGCTAGCCCCTTCTTCACCCATGATTTCGTCGGTGAAATAGTCAAAGGTACCGGAGTCTGAGCCAGGGCCGTACAGGTTGATAGGCTCGTTAGGGAAGTCAGGGTTGACCTGATTCCAGCTAGTGATCGTACCTTCTGATTCGGGTGCCCAGATAGTGTTGAGTTCTTCAGTAGTGAGGCTAGTTGCCCAGTCGTTTTCGGGGTTGATGACCACGGTGATGGCGTCAGTCGCGACCGGAATCACTTCGTACTCAATGCCGTTAGCGGCGCAGAGTTCTATCTCAGTGTCTTTGATAGGTCGTGAAGCGTTAGAGATCACGGTCTCCCCTGCGCAGAATTTTTTGAAGCCACCGCCCGTACCGGAAACACCAACGCTGATGCTGACATCGCTGTTGTCAGTCATAAATTCTTCAGCCATCGCTTCGGTGATGGGAAAAACCGTGCTAGAACCATCAATGGAAATAAGGTTGCTCTGAGCAAAGACTGCTGCTGAAGTAAGACATAGCGTCGCCGCTACTGCCGTAGTGGCCCCTAAGACTTTGAACTTACTTGAAAACTGCTTACCGCTGATTGTCATTATTGAAAGCTCCTGAGCTCAAATTCATGGCCAAGGTGCAATCTATCGAGCCAAGTTTAAGACAGCAGGCGGAGTTGATTATTGGGTCTTTAACATCAGGTTAATAGCTGTTAAAGACCATTGAGATTTGGGAATAGTATATATTCTGCTTTTTTAGCGTGCCCTCAGCGACGTGCCTGATCAGCAAAAATTCGATACATTCGACACAATAGAGATGACGTTAGCACCTGCGATCGCATGGCGAATTATCCTGAGAAAACCCGTCGGACATTTTTAGCAACCAGTTTGACGGCGGCAGCAGGCATCGTCGGTTGTTCATCTCTGCAAACCGGGTCAAAAACCGCTGCCTCGTCAATGAGTGACGATGTCTCGGCTGATGCAGATGCACGCAGTGAGCTGCCAGCTGTCGCAGACCCTATGCCGCTGCGACAGCTAGGCCGCACCAATATTCAGCTGCCCATTCTTGGCCTGGGCGGCGCGGGCGATACGCCGCTATCTTCGCCTAATGGCGAACAGGCAGCTATAGAGCAGATTCAGCGGGCCCTGGCGCTAGGCATTCGCTACTTTGATACAGCCGCGAGCTATGGCCCGAGTGAGTCATATTTGGGCAAGGTGCTGCCTGCTCACCGGGAAGCAGTTTTTTTGGCTAGTAAGACGGCGGCGCGCGACCGCGATGGAGCCTGGCGCGATCTGGAGCGGTCATTGCAGCGACTAAATACTGACCAGCTTGACCTCTGGCAGTTTCACCATGTGTCGTTTGAGGCTGAGCTAGATACGTTATTCGGTAAAGGCGGCGCGGTCGAAGCGTTAGAAGAAGCCCAAGCGCAGGGATTGGTGCGCTTTAGCGGCATCACCGGACACCACGAACCCGACATTATCGCTGCCGGACTACAGCGCTATCCTTTTGACCATGCACTGATTCCAGTAAATGCAGCCGATCCGCACCATCCTAGGCCTTTTATTCCCAGCGTGCTCCCGATTGCCAGTGCGCAGAATGTCGGTATTACGGCGATGAAGGTACCGGCCTATGGTCGCTTGTTTAAGCCAGGTGTGCTAGCGGGGATGCCCCAGGCGCTAGGCTATACGCTCTCGCAACCAGGGGTTCACTGCGCGGTGATTGCGGCGAAGACGACTGAGCAGCTAGAGGAGAACGTGCGTGCGGCTAGAGAGTTTCAAACATTAGACGCGACTGCGCTAGCAGAAATTGAACAGCAAACGGCAGACGCCTGGCAGGACAACACTTTCTTCAGGGCTTGGACATAGAGGGATCAATCGGCTACGGGATACGCTAGCTAGCGGCGATCGCAAGGCATGAGCCATACTATCCAGCAATTCCAAATTCCAAGATACGGACAAACCAATCAGCGCTGAAGGGCTGACTAGCCATCGACGAGGAAAGCCGTCAAGAGGTGTTTCTCATCTGCTTAGCAGACTTTTTCTTCTCATCAAGCATGAAGTCAATCAGCGCTGTCCAGCTCTCGAACCATAAGTACTTGGTGAGTGCCAGGATATCTTGAAAGAAGCCTTGGCGAGTGCCGCGCTGCTGACGAATCTGTTGATAGCGCTCGTCGGCCAGATGCAAGATTGTATGAAACAAGAATGCCAATAGGTTCAGGGTCAGTAAAAAGGCAGACAGATGCTGTTTGCCATGGCCAAAGTTGTGTTCGAGGTGGTAGCCCTGAGTCTTGAGCACATTGTGGTTTTCGTTTTCAGTCTTCCAGCGGCTGCGACCAGCAGCGGCAATCTCAAAGGCTTGCGAGTCATCAATAGGGTGGTTGGTAACCCAGCTATTGAGATGGAGCACCTTGCCGTCTGCGGGCCGCGACACCGTCAGCTCACACCAGTTGACCGACAGGGCAGGGGCTTCTGAGCGCAGTGCCACATCGTTGAGATAGCGCACTTGCCACAGCTCATCGCGGCGACCGTGGCGCTGCACTTGTGTCACCGTCTTGACATTGCCATTGGCAGCCTTGAAGCCAATCCAGTCATAGAGGGCCGGATGTGACTCTGGCAGGCAGACGAAGATAAAGTTGAAGCGTGCAGCCAAAGCCGCTGCGCACATCGGCTGACGACTGAACAGGTCATCGCCAAGCAAGGTCACCGCCTGCTGCTCGAATATGGCTGGCGCTGAGCCGATCCACCGTTTCGCGGCAGCTTGTTCGCAGTCCTGCTTGGTATGGCCATCTTGAGGGGTGACAAACATAGGCGGCAGTGAAATCACAGCTGGTTCACTCGGCGCGACAATCACTGGCAACAGCGCTTTGTGCGAATAGGTCACCTGCCCGCTTTTAGACGTGCGCGTCGAGCAGCACGGACAGCTCACCTGCTGAGAACTGTAGTATTCTGTGCCGTCTAGCGCCACCAGCAGGTTGCCGCCTAGCCGCTCAAATCTTTGCAAGTAGCCCTGTGCCTGAAGCGTCCGGTAGAAGCTGATAAACGCCGGAAAAAGCCCCGCTGCTGCTAGCTGGTCAAGGATATTGCGGATCTGCACGACGCTCGGTATCTGCGTTAGCCCGAACAGACTCTGAGCATTATCTTGACCGCTGCGACTATTGAGCTGGCGCTGAAACTCTAAGAACGATGCGCTCTGCATGAAAAAGCATGAAAAGGCTCCCACAACCACATCCCTGAGACTGTAGCTAGTTGCGTTACTCGGTTGGCGCGGGTCATCCATCTGGGCAACTGCATCCCTGAGCGTCGCTGATAGACCCTCAAAACTGAGACTGGCTGGGGGCATGGGCTGAGTCATTACAGACGGAGGGCAGATTGATTGAACCTTACTGCATATCCTGGAAAACGTCTCATGCTTTTTCTAAATATCTATGGCGAATGTCCGTTAGTTGGAATTTGGAATTGCTGCATACTATCTCACTTTTGTTGTGGGAATGAATGCTCAGAAAATTCTCAGCATTTAATGGCTTACAAAGAAAATTAAGGAACAAAGATATGACAGGCCAAGAACTGCTATGGCGGATATCACCTGTCCCAGAGGTTGTTTGCGAGTAAGCCCGTAATCCGAGGTACGAGGTTATCTGTTGACTTCATTCTCAACCTTCTGGATCACGGTTCGGGCTTTAGTAGAAATCCTTGAAGAACATGAGGGGCTGACTCGGCAAAATATTCAAGCTTGCCTAACTATTCACTTCACAGTCTTCCACAAGCGTAGCCTTGCTTTAGCAGCGCGATCAGTCAGCCTCGCTGAGTACTGCTTAAACTACGCCGAACCAACCGCCTGGAGGCCAGATCATCACAGTCGGCGAGCAGCTAATTATCACGCCAGAGCAAGGAGAATCCATGAGCCTCTTGAGGCGACCCCTCACATAGCTACCGTATGTGTTTAGCACACCGCAGAAACCGAGGGGTGAGCGCAGCCGAATCCCGGCTAGACTGTAGCCAACACCTACGGCGACGCTCTACAAACGACTGCGCTCAGCCAAACGCTAGTGGCCGGCTGCCAGCTCCACTGCATCGGGTTTATCGTGTATTGCCAGGCGCTCTATTAGCGTCGCGCTCGCTTCATTCATACCCACTAGCTTAACATCTGTGCCGTGCGCTCGAAACTTGAGCACGACCTTGTCAATGGCGATCACCGCTGACTGATCCCACAGGTGAGCATGGGTAAGATCAATGACGACGCTGTCGATGTGTTCGTGCAGGTCGAAGTCTTCGGTGAGATTGTTAGCAGAGACAAAAAATAGCTGACCAAACACGTAGTAGGTACGTTCGGAGCCGTCTGCACTGAGTTCGCTGCGGACATTAATCAGCTTGGCAATTTTGCGGGAAAAGGCGATCGCACTCAAAGCAATTCCCACCATCACCCCCAGCGCCAGATTGTGCGTAATTACCGTGGTCACTACCGTCACCAGCATCACCGCCGTTTCACTCTTGGGCATCCTTCTAAAGTTCATCAGCGAAGCCCAGCTAAAGGTGCTGATCGAGACCATAAACATGACTGCGACCAGCGCCGCCATCGGAATCAGGCTCACCCATTGCCTGAGCACCAGGATAAAAAAGAGCAGAAAAATACCCGCGCTCAGCGTAGACATGCGCTGCCGCCCGCCCGACTTGATGTTAATCACCGACTGGCCAATCATGGCGCAGCCAGCCATGCCGCCAAACAGTCCGGTCACCAGGTTAGCGATACCCTGACCTCTAGCTTCCCGGTTCTTATCGCTATTGGTATCGGTCATATCGTCTAGCACCGACGCCGTCAGAAACGACTCCAGCAGGCCCACTGCCGACATCGTTAGCGCCACCGGCAAAATTACCTGGAGGGTCGCCAGGTTAAAGGGCAGATCTGGCAAGCGAAGAGACGGTAGGGTCGAGGGCAGATCGCCCATATCGCCCACAGTTGGCAGCGGCATACCGGTGACCATCGCCACTGTTGTTAGCACCACAATCGCGACTAGGGGAGAAGGAATGGCCTTAATAAAGCGAGGCAAAATATAGATGATTGCCAAACCCGCTGCGACCATGGCATACATCAGCAGCCCCTGGCCTGCAAACTGAGGCAGCTGAGCATTAAAGATCAAAATAGCCAAGGCGTTGACAAACCCGATTAGCACCGCACGCGGCACGTACTTCATAATCCGACCAATTCGCAAAAAGCCCCAGACCACCTGCAAAAGTCCGGTGAGCAGCGTTGCGCCCAGCAGATATTCCAATCCGTAACCTTTGACCAGATCGACCATGAGCAGAGCCATGGCCCCGGTCGCAGCGGACACCATACCCGGCCTGCCCCCTAAAAAGGCAATGGTCACTGCCATAGTGAAAGAGGCATAAAGTCCGACTTTGGGATCGACGCCAGCGATGATCGAAAAAGCGATCGCCTCGGGAATCAGTGCCAGAGCGACCACCACACCCGATAGCAAATCTGCTGGCACATTTGAAAACCAAGCCTGGAGTTCGCCCTTCTCGGTTGGATTAGCACTGCTATAAGCCACGTTTATCTAACTCAGAATAGTAAAAAGCGCTGACAACCGTTAAATCATATTTAAATCACATGATTTGCCAGAGACGCATCTACTCATCCTATTGAGCAATGTAAATATCAGCAACCACCGCAATATCGCGATACTGAGTGCGCAGCCTTAGCGAAATAGATCGTTCAAGCCGGGTTCTCGGCTTTTTCAGGCGCGATCGCATCCACCACACCATGATCCTGCTGAAAACCTTAGAGACGCCTAAGCAGGGTCACAAAGCATCCGTAAGAATACGTATAAATAACTGAGAGATAGGATGAAATATCTGTTGTCTCACTTAAGTAGATTCTCGCTGTTAGGGGAGTTTACGATCCTGATAGAGTGACATCCGTATTTTCAACTATTCTGCATTTTTGACTATCGAGGGCGAATCAAGTTTGTTCCTGAAATATATATAGCTAGCGTTGGATTCATCCGCATACTAGCGATCACTTAGCTCTATAGCCATCAACGGTTTCACTAACCAAAAATATCTGAAGATGTACAGAGCTAGGTGTCCAAAGCTATAGCTCTCCAAATGACTCGCGCGTAGACCACTAGATCGAAGTCTTCTAAATTTTGGAGCTTTGTTGAAATGACAAGTTTGCTACAAGTTCAAACAGGCATATCTCACTGGGATAGTTTCCATCAAGTAGATCATTCAAATATCCCCGGCTTGTTGGACTTACCCATTTCTCTACCAGGAACAGAGCAATCTATCCTTGACTTTGGTTTTGGCAGAGGCCGAAATCTTCGCCAGCTGAGAGAGCAAGGATTTGAGCAGCTTACCGGCGTTGAAGTCTCACGCGACTGCATAGCTCATATGCAGAAAGACACCTCCATCCCCGTTCATCATTTTGACGAGCTTACAAAGCTTGCCAAAACCTTGAGGGTCGATATGTTTTCAATGTTTGGCGTCTTTAGCACGATCGCCAACACTTCCCACAGAGGCCGCTTAGTGCGGTCTATTAATTCTGCTCTAAAGCAAAACGGTAGGCTCGTCATTTACGATTACGCTTACGATCCGCTACGAAGCGATCAGTATCGGAGAATTCGTTTTGGGCTACGCAGGCACTGTTTGCTGCATCCTACTTGGTCGCAGTCTCCATTCATCCACTATTCTATTTCTGAAGTTAAAGGAATATTTAGCAATTTATCGCTGATACAGGCGACAGAGCTGACTATTCCCTCATTTAAGCACGCGAGTGTTCCGGGCTATCTTATGGTCTTTCAAAAGTGAGCACGATCTATGACTAATTACAACGAGTTTGCTGAAAAATATGCAAAGGGGTCAGCCGATTTAGAAAGGGAGATGAAATCGCATTTCTACAGCCTGCTACCCGACTCTTTGGCCGGGAAGCAGCTGCTCGATGTCGGCTGTGGCTCTGGGCAGGATGCCGCCGCCTACGCGGAAAATGGGGCCAAGGTTTACGGTATAGATGTCTCAGAAAAACAAATAGCGCTAGCAAAAGATAGAGAATGTGGCAGTTTCTCTGTCGGGAGTATGAACGAACTTCCCTATGAGGCGAACACCTTTGATATCATCACCAGCTATTACGCGCTTCAGGCATCTGATCGGGTGCCTGAAGCACTCAACGAAATGGTTAGAGTAACGAAGTCTAAAGGCCTCCTATTGATTTTGGCAAAGCACCCTGTCACTCAGCTTTTGGAGAGCTATATAAATGACAAAAATGGTGATTACTTTGCCAAGCGAGACGTGACTTCTTATATTTTTAATCGGTCTATCAAGCTATCTGAGCCTGGACACACTCTGATGGAATACTTTCATGCCCAGCTTCTAAAAAATACCCGCATTGAACTGTTTGAAGAACATACGGATTTTCCAGCGAGCGAGCAGGTGATTGCTGATGTGGTTTATCCGACCTGCATGATTATTAAATACCGCAAGCTATAGCTTTATTTGTCTTTGATCGCCGCATCTTGAAAGGGTGTGGCGATCGCCTAATCAAAGATCGCTATTTGACCTTGCTAGAGAGACAGATCGGAATTTCGATCACAAACTCTGTACCAGCTCCTTCTTCGGAGAAGCACTCGATTTTGCCCCTGTGCTTTTCGGTAATCAGCTGATAGCTAATAGCCATACCCATGCCAGTGCCTTTACCTACCTCTTTTGTAGTGAAGAACGGGTCAAAAATGCGGCTTTTCACCGCCGGAGAAATCCCTGTTCCATTATCGGCAATGCTGATAACAATGCTGTCGGCGCGAGCCTCAGTCCGGAGAGTAATTTGCGGCAGCTTTTCGGTATTGGGGGAGCTGAGCAGGTCTGTCTCTAAAGCGTCGATACCATTGACCAAAATATTCATAAACACCTGATTGAGCTGGCTGGCGTAGCAGGTAATGGGGGGCAGCTGGCCAAAGTCTCGAATGACGCTGATGGCCGGTCGCTGAGACGACGCTTTCAGCCGATGCTGCAAAATCATCAGCGTACTCTCTATGCCCTCGTGGATATCAACGATCTTAGATTCCGACTCATCCATACGAGAAAAGTTGCGCAGCGACAGCACAATCTCCGTAATTCGGGCCGTTCCCATAGTCATAGAGGTCAGGACTTTAGCCAGATCTTTCTGTAAAAATGCTAAGTCAACAGCTTCTTGCTCAGCTTGAATCTCGGCGGGGGGATGAGGAAAGTGCTGCTGATAGAGCTGAATTATGCGCAGCATATCTCTGGCATACTGCTGAATGTATCCAAGATTTCCGTGGATAAAGTTGACCGGGTTGTTGATCTCGTGGGCAACACCTGCCACCATTTGACCCAGACCAGACATCTTCTCTTGCTGGACAAGATGAGCCTGGGTTTTTCTTAGCTCTCGTAGGGTATCGCTCAGTTCCTCGGTACGGCCTTCTACCCGATTTTCCAAATCTTCGTTGATGTGTCTTAAGTTTTCGTTGGCCTGCCGATTTTCTTGAATAGCTGCTGATAGAACCAGTGCTGCAATCGTTAAAGAGACAATAAATGATTGGAGTAAAACTACTGAAAGCGTACTGTCATATTGGGCGAAAGACCCGTGGCCATGCAGCGTCTTAGAAATAGCGATCACACTCATAATCAACGATAAAGCCGTTGACTCGCGAGTTTCAAAGCGAAGGGCTGACCAAATCAGCGGAAAAATCAGCAAATATTCAATCGGAGCTGCACCCGTGAAAGCCGTCAGACCGATCAGGATAAGTAGCCCCAGAATAACCCCAAACTCCATCAGCTGAGAGGCTGGAAGCCGCCAGCACCTTTCTTTAATAGAGTGCCAGGTGCAGAGAATAAAAGGCGTAATGACGACGCCGCTGGTCAACATGCCGCACAGCCAGCTCTTATAAGTCAGCCAAAACCCATCCCAGTCACTCACTCCAAACAAGCAAAGCGTGGCGACAGCTAAGCCAGCTGTCAACATAGGAATAGGCACTAGTAGCAGCAGGTACTTTAGCGTACTCGCAACCCGACCAAAGGGATAGCTGCGCTTAACGAAGTATAGAATAACTAGACTTATACCAATCGCCTCTACGGTGTCGATAGCAGCGATGGAGAAACTGAGGGGAAGAGAGCCATAGTAAAGTACTTGGCCTATGATCCAGTCGCTAACAAACATGGGCAGCCAAGCCCGGTGACCCAGTAGCAGCACCGCTGCTAAAAACGCCCCGCTAGAGGGCCAGATGGCTGCCGCCTCTTCGAAGGTAAAGAGTCCTGATATTTTTGCCAGACAGAAGTGTACTGGCAGTAGAATCAACAAGCTGATGGCAGATACTCTATTGAATAGGAGCCGGTTAAGCTGTCTTTTGAAGAGTGATACTTTAAAATCGGTGCGCATGACAGTACTGAAACAGCCTATAGTTTTAGGCTTAACTTACACGGGCAGAGTACCCGATAAAACATCACCAGCTAACAATAACAATCAAGATCCAGTGTGACGCTTCTAGCGCTTATGCTCGCCTGAGACGGGTTGCAAAGCATTTTTGACAAAAATAACGACCCGTTTAAATTAAGCCAGAAATTCGATAGCATTTCTACTGGCTATTTTTGATAAAAAAGCAGTTTTTAATGAATTGAGATTGCTATCACTTTTGAGCTAAAATGTAATATGAAATACATCTTCAGCTAGCGCTGACAGTGTCTAACAGTTTAACAGCAGGTGGCCTTACACCTATGACCCCACAACAAATTTCCAAAGACGAGACGCTGCTGGGAGGCTATGCGTATCAGATTATTCGGCAGCAGTCTAAACGGGTATTTAAGCTGCGATCGCAAGTATTAGCCGACACCGATCCAGAGCCTCTGCATCAAATGCGGATCGGCACCCGGCGGCTGCGCTCAGCCCTGAGCCTACTTTCAGACGTTGTCGAGATCAGCGATTCTCAACAAAACAAAGATGGCGACGAGCAGGTTCCCCCCGCTAAAGCCGTCGGCGAACTTACCAAAGCGCTGGGCAAAGTTCGCGATTTAGACGTGATGCAACAGTGGTTTGAGCAAACGCTGGTCACCGCTAAAGAAAATGGCAGCAGCAAGACTACTGCTAGCGACTTGAGCAAAGCTGAGAGAAAGACAGTAAAAGCGCTATTGAAAAAGCTAAAGAAGCGCCGCAAAAAACAGTTTTCTCATTTAGAAAAGTTTCTTCAAAAGAAGTCTTACAAAAAGCTCACTCGCCTGTTTAGAGGATGGGTAAAGCAGCCCAATTTTTCTCCTGCTGCGCAACAGTCGGCGCAGCGAGCCGCCGCTACGCGAATTGTCGCGCCTGTCACTGAGCTTTTGCAGCACGCTGGCTGGCTGGTGGCTGCCCGTAAGCAGAATGGTCGAGCTGTTCCCCTCAGCAATATCTCCCTCTCTAAGCTCAATCAGCTATTCGAGGAAGAGGGTGAACGGCTCCATGACCTGCGCAAGCAAATCAAGGGCATTCGCTATCAAACAGAGTTTTTTAGAGGTCTTTACGACATCACCTACGCGGCTCAGGTAAGAGAGTTTCGTGATCTTCAGAGCATTTTAGGTCAGCTACAAGATCAAATTGTGGTGAGTCAGTTTCTTGCCGATGAGCTTGGGGCAGATTGGCAGCAGCAGTTGCCTACTATTGAGGCCGATTTTCAAGCGTCACGATTGGAACTTTGGCAGCAGTGGCAACCCTACCAACGGAAGTATCTTGAGCTGCAAAGCAGGCTTCCAAATGGTTGGATAGCGGTTTAGATAGGCAGGAAGGCTACGGGTACAAGCTCAGCGCTTATGCTGGGGTTATAGAGGCCTGTCATAGTTGAGAGGCACCATTTTGGTAGTCACTGTGCCAAAAATATCCGGTGGTCCCTAAATAGGTTAGGCAACGTAGCGTGCGTCCCAAACAGTCTGCTTTGTCTAAGATGGGGTTACTACAACACCCTTCCTTCAATATTCTCATGCAGCGCAACGACCTATCATATTATGACCAGTGGGCACGGCAGTGGTGGCAAGAAACCGCTACGGTAGCCCCGCTAAGCCAGTTAAATCCGCTGCGATTTCAATTTTTCGATACCCACATCGCCGAGTGGTCGCAGCTCAAGGTGCTAGATGTCGGCTGTGGCGGCGGTTTTACCTGCGAGTTTTTGGCTAAGCGCGGGGCTCAAGTTACGGGGATTGACCAGTCGGCAGCTTGCATTGAGGCAGCTAACCATCACGCGAGCGAAGCCAATCTGAACATCAACTATCGCCAGAGTCAGGCCGAGCAGCTCCCGTTTGATGACGACATGTTTGACGTGGTGGTCTGTGTGGATGTTCTGGAACATGTCGAAAGTCCGCAGCAGACAATCGCAGAAATTAGCCGGGTGCTTAAGCCAGAAGGCCAATTTTGCTTTGACACGATCAACCGCACCTGGCAGTCCAGAATGGTGATGATCTGGCTGCTAGAGAATGTGCTGCGACAGATTTCTCCGGGCATTCACGACTGGAACAAATTCATCACGCCCGCAGAGCTAACTGATATGGCAAAGCAGGCGGGAATGCAGCCACTCTCCATCACGGGATTTAATATGTTTGGCCCACCCGGGCCAGTCGGCAAATGGCAAACGCTGCGGCAATATCAACGCAGCGGTCAGCTCCAGGTAAATTTTGATCCGCAGAGCGATCGCATCATGTACATCGGCATCGCTACTAAGCTAGCTGACTGATCGCCATTTCTTCAATCAGCTCATCCGACGACCGTGCCAGGTGCTGAGCATAGCGCTGAGCGATCGCAGGAATCAGCGCAAAGAGGCCAAGGCCAGTGAAGCCTGAAAACAGAGGCAGGCAGATGACCTGAGGAACTGAGCTGAGTAGCAGTCGGCTCAGCCTCTGTAATAACTCGGATACGGCTGTTTCAAAACTGGCTCAGTGAATGCGGCTTTACAATCGGTCAATCGCCTGATGGTGAGTGATTTTGCGCACCTTTGGACAGTCAAAAATATTAGATGCTATCACAGTCTGAGTAAATATTTAGCGAAGCTGCCTTAAATCAGTACATATTGCCTGCAAAATCAAACAAAATTAGTCAGTGGTGGTATTTACATTTTCACAACCCCGAGAACGATCATGACGGATACTGTTTGGCTAACGATTGACTGGCGTGCCGCTAATAGCAATATGCCAGACGCTCAGCAAGAGGCCTTTACTCAAAACCTGTTTCGAGAGCTGCGATCGCTCTCCATGATAGAAACCGTAGGCCGCCTGCCTGACCCCAACGTCCCCGTCGGAGGAATGGGCACGCACTGGCTATGGAGCGTCTTGACAGCAGAGATTCCAGGGGACGGGCTGAAACAGGTCTGCCATGAAGTCTTTAGCCGGTTGCCCGGTCAGCCCATTGAGTTCACCGTCGAAGTGGATGGGCAGGCCCACAAAATTGGCGCTAAGAATGTGCGGCCCAGCGATTTTGACAAGGTGATTGACAAGCTTATAGAAGCAGCTGAAAAGGTGAAACCAGGGGAGTGAGACCCTATAGCGTTGAAGAACTTCAGGCGCTATGGCAGAGCCTGAAGCATCGTCGTACAGCTGACGTCCTGATTATAGGACACGTCAGGTCTATCGTTCTGTCGCTTGCGGCCACGATGGGCTAGCGGTCAGCATCTACATAAGCGCATGGGGTAAATGGGTAGAAAAATTGCATTGTTGATTGGAGTTGGAGAATACGGCGAAGGGCTCAGAACGCTGCAATGCCCGGCTAATGGCGTCAAAGCGATGCAGTCGATGCTGAGCAATCCAGCCATCGGTGGGTTTGACGCTGTTGTACCGCTGATCAATCCGGATGTGGGAGAGATGCGATCGCGCATTTGCGAAGTCTTCTCCCAGCTGACCAAGCGAGACCTGGTGCTGTTTTACTTCACCGGTCACGGCATCAAAGACATGACCGGCGACTTCTACCTGACAACCGCCCAGACTCAGCTCTTTGCAAACGGCAGACCGAATACGGGCACCGCTGTTGAAGCCGATTTTTTGAAGCGAGAGCTAAGCAACGCCTCGGCGGAGCGCAAAGTGATCATTTTAGACTGCTGCTTTGGCGCAGCCTTTGCCAACGGCTTTTTGGCCATGAATGACGACAGCGTAGATGTCGAAGCGCAGCTAGGCGGCAAAGGCTGGTGCTTACTCACCGCTTCGACTTCAGCTCGCTACGCCCTAGAGCAAGAAGGCGAAAGTCTCTCAGTTTACACCCGCTACCTGATAGAAGGACTCAAAACTGGCGGCGCAGCGCCCGATGGACAAAGCTTTATCTCGGCCCGGCACCTGCACGAATATGTAAAGGCGCAGGTAGAGGTGGCTGCGCCAGCTATGGAACCAGCTATTTTTAACGCGCAGCAGGGCTACGACATTGTCATTGCCAAAGCTCGGGTTGATAATAAGCAGCGCTATCGCAAGCAGGTTCAGCAAAAGGTTCGCGATGGCGATATTGGCCCAGCTGGTAGAGCCGCTTTATCGCAGTGGCAGCAGCGGTTGGGGGTGCCGCCCGCGCAGGCGAGGCAGATCGAAAACGAGATTTTGCAGCCCTACCGAGAAAAGCAGAAGCACCTGGCGGTTTATACAGAAGCGATCGCCGCAGAAAGAGCGTTCTCCTACCCGCTGAATGAACAAGCCGTTCAAGACTTAAAAGACTTGCAGCGACTGCTGAGCTTACGCAATGAAGATGTGCAGGCGATAGAACAACAGATTTTAGGCGATCAGGCTGTCTCTCCCGGCAACCCTCAAATCCATCTATCGGTTTGGCCAGCGGAGACAGCCCAGGCTGAAGTAGTGCAATACCCTACCTTTGGCTTTGAAACGGTGCGAGTTGATCGGCAGGGCGAAGTAATTGAGGCGATCGCCGCCGAAGCAACCACCTTTACCGAAGACTTAGGCAATGGCATCACCTTAGAAATGGTTCAGATACCAGGCGGCACCTACCAAATGGGCGCAGCCATAGGCGAAACCGGTGCCAGCGAAGACGAATACCCTCAGCGCGAAGTGACCGTGCCCGAGTTTTGGCTAGGGAAATATGCCATTACTCAAGCCCAATGGCAAACAGCAGGGATTGTAAAAAAGGCAGAGCGAGATATGCGGACTGACTTTGCCTGTTCAAAAGATCCCAGCCAGCCGGTTGAAAGCATATTTTGGACAGATGCAGTAGAGTTCTGCCAGTGGCTATCGCAGCGCACCGGACACACCTATCAACTGCCCAGCGGAGAACAGTGGGAATACGCCTGTCGCGCAGGCACAACAACCCCGTTTTACTTTGGCCCCACTATTACGCCCGAACTGGTGAACTACAACGGCAGCTATGCCTATGCCCAAGGGCCAAAGGGTCTATATCGCAAGCAAACTACGACAGTCGGCAGCTTTCCGCCCAATCTCTTTGGCCTGCATGACATGCACGGCAACGTGTGGGAATGGTGCTTAGATGGCTGGCACGATCTCCATCACGATGCCTTTGCAAAAGACTGCGCCTGCCGGCTCTCCAACCAAAAGAAATCGTTGCGCGGCGGATCTTGCTTTTACCTACCGACAAACTGCCGATCTGCCTACAGCCTCAGCTATCCGTTTCACAGCAGAATCGACGATATCGGCTTTCGGGTCGTCTGTCTCTCACCTACACAGTCTCCGATAGTCAATTTGCAGCAGTCCACGACCATCCTTGCCTGACGGCGAAGCTCAGATGAGCTTACCTATTCTGTTCCGCAGCCTGTGCAGCGGCCCGCTGTGCCAGCGCCAAAGCGCCCGTGATGCCAGCCTTACTCCCTAGCTTTGGCGGTACGATATACGCTTCAATATCGCTCGTAATTTCGGGCATGTTCGGATATAGCAAAGTAAGGATGCATTCTTACTTTGCGAGTCGAGTTGCCTGCTGTCAGATAACGGTTTCAGCCGATAAAAGTGTCCTAAGCAACTCGACAGGAGCTATATGACCCATTTCAGGGTGCAGCATACCGTGAATAAGGCTGGCCACCCACTATCCCACCGCTCCCAATTCCGGTGCCTACAGTCAAGTAGATGAACGTTTCTAACCCGTTTGCTGCCCCACTGGTGCTCGCCCAAAGCCGCCGCATTGACATCCGTATCGAAGCCTATGGCAACGTTTAAACTACGTTTCACTACACCTGCAAAGTCAATCCGTTGCCAACCCGGTTTTGGCATGTTTAAAGACCAGCCAAATTTAGAGGAGTCTGGACGGACATCCACAGGGCCAGAAGCGCCAATGCCAATGGCTGAGAAAGTTCCCTCCACCCTTGTCTGTTGACGAAAAAGATCAGTCACTTGGGGAATAGTTTCAGCGGGAGTAGTGGTAGGGATGTGGGTGACCGTCCGCAGATCGTCAGGCCCTGCTCCCACCGCGCAGACAAATTTGGTGTCCCCTGCTTCAATCGCGCCTAAAAGTGACATACTATCGCCCTCAAGTGAGTGATCCGGGTGAACTGTGGTCTGGCAATAAGAGCGGCGAATTGTAAAGACGACTCATGCTTGGCAGGCCACTTTGATCTTATAATACGCTTCTTGTGCTGTTGTATGGTGCACCTTTAGTACTTCCTTGCGACTCCTATGCCTGACGCTGTAAAACATGCGACCACGACTTTCAATCTCTTCTTTCCTCAGTGGCAAGGCTCAGGCAAAATAGAACTATACGAGGGAGCGAAATTGCTGTATGAATCTCTGGGTGATCGTACCGCTTTCACCTCAATTCCAGTATCTTCGACCTATGCACTCACGCCCAATCAGAACATTCTTGGATACAGTCAAATTCTTTCTCAACTTTCAGCGGCTTGCCGCATCATCAAGACTCACAATCCAGCGAAAATTCTGGTAATCGGCGGAGACTGTAGCGTCGAGATTGCGCCTGTCTCTTTCCTCAATCGAAAATATGGACGATCTCTTGCAGTCATCTGGCTAGATGCTCATGGAGATCTCAATACGCCCAGTTCCTCGCCCAGCGGGCATTTTCATGGAATGCCCCTACGCACGCTGTTAGGTGAGGGCAACGCAGACATCCTAAATCAAGCCTTTTCAAGGCTAATATCCGAACAGGTATTTCTGGTAGGTGCGAGAGAGCTTGATCGGCCCGAGAGCAATTTTATTCGCCAACATGCACTACCTGTATTCTCTGCTAGCGCTGTCAATCGGAGGGAAAACGGTCGGCTACTTGCAGCGATCAAAAGCGGTGGTTTTAGTCAGCTCTATATCCATCTTGATCTGGATGTTGTTGAGCCAGAGGAGTTTCCTCATGTGGCCTGCCCTGTGCCTAACGGTATCAATACAGAAAGTCTTCGTCACTTGCTAATTGACTTAAAGGACAATTTTGAGATAGTCGGCACAAGTATTCTAGAATGCTGTCCCGTCAAATCTCGTAGCTGCGAGATAGATTCTCTAGCCGATTTCCTAAGCATTTTTCAACATGCCCTGTCAGATAGCTGACGTTTTTAGAGGGTGCGATACGCTATTGCCTGAGCGATCACACTCTGTCGCCGTAGACATAAGCATGTTACTCACTGATTTGCCCTTAGCTTTTCGGAACCTGATCAGCAGGAACTACCGGGCTGTGATAGATAGATGGCCTTAGGCTCTGATCGGCTCTTCTGATTGCCTCCAGACGGCTGCTCAATATATTCTCTGGCGGTAAGATATCTAAGACTTCCAGGGCTGTCAGTCGTTCTTTTACCAGTCCTGTTGCGCCCACAATGAAGACGACCCGCTTCTGATTGCACGAGTCTCGCACCATATTTTCTACTGCCAATGAAGCGGTTACCCCTAGCTTGGGTACATCTGCCAGGTCTAAAATCAACACCTCAAATTTATTAACAATGCTCATCCGCTGAGAGATGGTTTTGGCTGCGCCGAAGCTCATCGGCCCGCTCAGACGAAACAACAGCACTCGCCCTGCTACTGCCGCTAGCGAATTCTGTTCTTCTTCGGTGAGGGTGTCGTCTGTAGGGCTGATGATCGCCTGCACATGGCGGTTTTGTTCATCCGTCAGCTTTTTGACTGCCAGCAGGTTTGCGACGAATGCACCGGCTGCCACCGCTGTAATTAAATCGACAAACACCGTCAAAAACAGCACTCCGTACATTACGCCTGCTGCCTCCCAAGATACGCGATGCGCCCGCTTTAGAAAGCTCCAGTCAATAATGTCAAGGCCGACCTTGATTAAAATGCCTGACAGCACCGCCACCGGAATTTTTTCTGTGAGCGGCCCAGCACCTAGCAGGACAGCTGTTAGCAGCAGAGCATGAATCATGCCTGAGAGCGGTGTCTGCCCGCCCGATTTGACGTTGATCACCGTCCGCATGGTCGCGCCCGCGCCCGGCAGTCCGCCAAATAGCCCTGAGACCATATTGCCAATTCCCTGACCGATTAGCTCCCGATCAGAATCGTGCTGAGTGCGGGTGATATTGTCGGCGACCAGGGAGGTGAGCAGCGAATCGATTGCACCTAAGGTTGCTAGAACAATGCCGTAGCCCAGCATATCTTTGAGCGCTCCCCACTCTGCCTGAGGCCACTGAAAAGCGGGCAGTCCGGTGGGAATTTCGCCGATGCGTGGCACCGTTTCACCCGTAATAGCCAACGAAACCAGGGTGCCGACTACCAGTGCTATCAGGGGAGCCGGTAAAACCCGGCTGAGTCGCGGCGGCATCCCAAAAACGATAATCAAAGTCAGCAGGCCCAGACCCAACGCATAAATATTCGGCTGCGAGAGCATTTCAGGCAGTTTCTGAATAGACTCGATGACGCTGGCTGAGCCCGGCTGACCAAACAGCGGTGCTAGCTGTAATACGAAGATAATCACTCCAATGCCTGACATAAAGCCAGAAATCACGGTGTAGGGCATCAGGGTGATATATTCGCCTAGGCGCAGCAGCCCAAACCCAATTTGGAACGCTCCCCCCAACATGACGACTGTGAATGCTAGCGCTAGCCCGCTCTCGGGATATTTGGCAATGAGCGCCGTAAAGACGGTAGCCATGACGACGGTCATCGGGCCGGTGGGTCCAGAAATTTGGGCGGGGGTGCCGCCAAAGAGGGCTGCAAAAAATCCGGTTGCGATCGCGCCATACAGACCCGCCGTTGCGCCTGCTCCCGATGAAACCCCAAAAGCTAACGCGAGTGGGAGGGCGATAATGGCTGCGGTTAGTCCGCCAAAAAAGTCACCCCGCAAGTTGCGCAGATGTAGTCCGTTAATCTTAAACGTGTGAGCCATAGAGTCAAGCCTGAGTGATCGAGCCAGCGATTACCAGTTAGACAAACCACTTCTAAGTCCCTTATCGTTTTGCCGGGTCAATCGACGCACTGCCTATAGAGCAATTGTTGAGAGTGATCGCCAGGCAACCCATCCGATGGTAAACGGAAACGACAGCGCCAAAAGCAGTATTGATCACAAACTAGCTATTACAACCGAGCGCTTGCTAGCTAGAGATCGTTCAATCTCTCTCCTAATACAATCCCTCTCCTCTATCTAGACGCGAGCAGTGCGCCACTGACTGTGCGAGAAATCGCTGCAATCGCCTGATCAATCTGCGCCTGCGTCACCATCAGGTTGGTCACCGCGCGAATCCGATGGGGGCCAGTCGCCAGCACAGCAACGCCCTGCTGAGCCAGATCTTTCACCGCATCTGCTGCTGGCTGGCCCGGCACCTCAAAGTTCACAATGTTCGTCTCCACTGCCGCTAAGTCAATCACAACGCCCTTCATGCCGCTCAGCCCGTGAGCCAGCCGCTGCGCGTTTTCGTGGTCTTCAGCCAGGCGATCGCGGTGGTACCGGAGTGCATAGAGTGCCCCTGCTGCAATCATCCCAGCCTGCCGCATCCCGCCGCCAAACATTTTGCGAAACCGCCTTGCCTTAGCCATCTGCGCTGCCGAACCGACCAGCGCCGAGCCGACCGGTGCGCCCAATCCCTTAGAAAAACAAACGCTCAGCGTATCAAACGGTTCAGCGTAGGTCGATTCGTCAATTCCCGTTGCGACGCAGGCATTCCAAAACCGAGCGCCGTCCATATGCAGCCGGAGGTCACGCTGCTGACAAACCCGAGCAATTTCGCGGATGGTCTCCAGCGGAAAGATGCGCCCACCGCTGCGGTTGTGAGTATTTTCTATACAGACCAGCTGCGATCGCGGAAAATGAGGGTCTTGCGGGCGCATACTCTGCTCAATGGCCATTGCCGAAAAGACCCCGCCTGTGCCCGGTAAAAGCCGGCAGCTCACCCCTGAAAGAGCCGCTGGCCCGCCGCCCTCGTAGTAATAAATATGCGCTTCGGCTTCTAAAATGACTTCGTCACCGGGCTGAGTGTGCGATCGCAGCGCCACCTGGTTAGTCATTGTCCCCGAGGGCATATACACCGCCGCTTCCTTGCCAAGCAGCTCAGCAACATAGGCTTCTAGCGCATTCACCGTCGGGTCATCACCGAGCACATCGTCACCTACCGGAGCCTGCACCATGGCCTGGCGCATTCCTTCAGTTGGCTGCGTTACCGTATCACTGCGGAGGTCGATCATAGGCTTATCAGACTATTTTCTACAAAAGGGCTCTACCAGAAGCCTGTACAGAAGACACGCGCAAGGGGCCTGTCTTCACAGAAATTTTAACGGGTTTTGAAAGGCGATCGCATTTCCAGACAGGAAGCCTGCACATCTGAGCTGTTGGGCATTTGAGCCACAGTGCCCAACAGCTCCATGAGGACGACCCCGCAAAACGTGACTTTCTATACTTGTATACTGGTAGCAAGCACGGGCAATGGGCACAGTATACTGACTACTCGCGCCTCCTTGAGTCCTATGGATAGAAATGCGTCAACACCACTCCAGCACCCATGTTCATCGCATTCTGCGAGGAATATACTTTGCGCTTCTAGCCGGACTCAACCGGCGGGATCACTATCGCCACCTAAAGAACCAGCATCGGCTTCTCGTACCCTTAGTCCTAACCGTTATTACAGTTGGTGTAGGAACTATTCTTACACTGGTGCACTTTAAAAGTAGCCAGCTCCTGACAGAGTCCAATTCAGTTTTTGATCAGGGTCAAGACTTTTACCCCGCAGCAGTGCCCTTCAAAAGAAATCGGCAGGCATGCGAAGCAAGCAATCGCAAATGGATAGAGGATCAGTGCATCGACACTGTTCACAATCCGGGCTTTTAGGCATCCCAATCGCACCTATCGCACCAGTGTCAGACGGTCAGTACTCCAGCAGAGAAGGCGGGGTCCTGTCTGTGTGATTACGCAAAGAACTGCCCCATCTGACGAAACAAGTCAGTACACACCGTAGTTTTGAGAAGAGTTGATAAAAGTTGCCAGAGATTGGCATATGGGTGACGAGAGCGTGAGCGAACTCCCCGTAGATTCGGGAAAAATAGAGCTATCGCATAGCGCCCATCCCTATGACCCCCCCTGTTGTGTATCCTCAAATTCAGCGAACCCTGGCCGCCATTGTGGTAACCGATGCGGTTGGCTTCAGCAGGCGCATGTCGCGAGATGAAGACCGGGCGCTAGCTATTATCAACCGCGACTTGCAGCTGATTTCAGAGCTGTGCGAGTTTTTTGAAGGGCAAATTCTCAAAACAGTTGGTGATGGGGTGCTGATGTATTTTGTCAGTGCAGTGCAGGCCGCAGCTTGCGCCATTGAAATGCAAAAAACCTTTGCTGGCTTCGCCAAAACTGGCCAGGCCGATGAGCACTTTACCCATCGGGTCGGCGTTCATTTGGGCGATATCTTTTTCAATCAGCAGGACATGATGGGTACTGGGGTCAACGTTGCCGCCCGCCTGGAGTCAGAAGCTAAGCCCGGCGCTATCTGCATGTCTCAGGTGGTTTATGAAGTGGTCAAATCACGTTTGGAGTTAGATGCGACCTACATTGGCGAACTATCGCTAAAAAATATTGAAGAGGCCGTCGCTGCCTATCACATCTGGCCGCTGGGCGTGCGCCCTGATGACAGGAAGGAGGAAATTACCGCAGCGGTTTCTCCGCTGACGCTGACCCCTCTCAGCGCAGCTTTAAAGGGGCTCTCTGAGCATCCGAACAGCTGTCGGATCAAAAAGCTGCTCTATGGCACGCACTACTCTACCTGGGAAAACGACGCCGCGGTTCTAGAAAACGTGCCGCTTCAGCTGCTGCTAGAGTCTTTGACTGAGCGCAGCAGCAGCCTGAATGAGTGCCGCCATCGCCTCTACCAAATTGTCGCCACGCTCAATCGACGAGAAGCCTATACTCGAGTGGCCGAGGTTATTCTCAAGAGCCTGGGGGCCTTCTACGCTGCTCCGACCCTGAATGGCAAGTCGGGGCTCACTCAGCCAGACAGCTTAGAGGAGGACATTTCGGGCCCGCTGATGCCGCCGATTGCCACCCTATGCCAGGATATTGCCGACCGGCTAGAGATATCCTCCGAAAAAGTTCGCCTGAAGAAGATGCTCTACTGTCTGTGTTACGACAGCTGGGAAAACGATAGCGATCGCATTGCCCAAATCCACACTAGCGACTTAATCGAAGCGCTCTATCAGCAGATCACCACCATTCAAGGATTGCAAAATCGTCTGCGCACCGTTTTGCTTCGGCTCAATCGCAAGGCTAAGTATGCGCCGGTTGCCAATACTATTTTCCAAGAGTGTCAGGCCCTTTACCCCGAGAGTGACAGTCAAATTTCTCTACCCGGCACCATCGAGCTAGAAGACTCTGCAGCTGACAACACTCAAATCAATCTGCGCAAAAAGCCTGCTCAGCGATGGACCGTGGCCAAAGCAGTTACACCCGTCATTACACCCGCTCTGTTAAGTCGCTCCGCCGCTTCAGGTAAATAGCTAAGGGATCTGCCACTTGATAAAGTCTTAGCGGATCAGCAATGCTGTCGCCCTCACCCTAAATCCTTCTCCCGGCGGGAAAGGGACTTTGAGTCCGGTTCCCTCTCCCAGATCTATGTACAGGACAAAAGCCCAGTAACTAGCTGAAATCCCTGCTGCTGCTAAGGTTGAGTTAGATTTAGGGAGATATGGCGTAGAGGGTCGAAGCCATAGCGAAAAACACTTTTGGCTAGACGCCTATAGCTGAGCCAGTCGCCGCCGACAAACTCACGGTCAGTCGTCAGGCAGCGCACTTCGACATTGGGAAACAGCTTGTGGAACCTTTCCATCAGGTCGATACGTTCGTCAGTATTGGAGGTTCCTTTCCTGTCAAGCATCGTCCACACCAGAGGAAAGGCGATGCCTTCATGGACAGCCCCGAGCGTCAGAATATCTACCGTTGTGGTTCCCATGTCCCACCGCGTCCGGTCAACGGCCAGCACCCACACCCAGCGACGACTTTGCCACCGTTCGCCACATGCTGTTCGGCAGCCCTCAAATCGTCCAAGCCACCATTCAGCTATTGCACAAACTCAGATACGCTGCCCCCAACGATTGGAGCAAGCCTATGCCCACCGGCAGGCCCAACGAAGTCATGGGCACCTTAACCAAGCGCACGAAGCTGGAACGGTAAAAGCCACCCACCCACATTCACCAAAGCGCCCACAGCCTGCTCACACTGTCTATGAGCAGGCTGACCAGCGTTATACTCGCATCCGCACGACGCCAGGCGAATAAGCTAGCTCAGTGCTTCCCCGACTAGCGCTTGATAAATAGAGAAGATTGCGGCAGCGCTTTCTTCTCTATTTCTTCCCAGTTGGATTATATTGTCGGAGTGCTCGCATGTAGGAACAATTAAAAGCATGTAGAGAATATGTATGAAACAAGCCACACAAAAAACAACCCAAAATTCGACCATCCCCAAACGCATGTCCTTAATGAAAGGATGGACTGCTGAGGTTTTGATTGGCGCTCCGCAGCAACTGGTGTGGGAGCAGATGACAGACTTTAAAGACTATCCGCAATGGAATCCTTTTGTGCGTGAAGCTCACGCCGAGTTTGCTATCGGCAAAAAGATTCGGTTCTTAGAAGATATGAAACAGTTCGGGCAGCACTGGCTCGAAGCGAAATTTCTCTTGATCGAACCGCATCAAAGGATTGTTTGGAAGGGGCACTTTGGCGCACCCTTTCTGTTCGCTGTCCGCCATTCGTTTATTTTTGAAGCCGTCAGCAAACACCAAACCCGCTTCACTCAAATCCACGAGAATTCTGGCTGGCTGATTCCTTATTTAGCCTGGCGAGGCGTCTACTGCGCGAGCTATCAAGGCTATCTTGATTACAACCAAGCACTCAAAGAACGATGTGAGAGTTGTATTGCAGGCGGCGTTAGAAACGATTGACTTTAAACGCGATCGCTCTTTACCAAAACAATCATGACGTTGACACCTCAATCGGCGCATGAACTGATATACCGCGCTGAATGAAGCATGAATCATCCTACAAACTTTCTTCTAGAGCGTTCCGGTTACTCAGCCAAGCGCCTCTTGCCAAAAGATGCAGGCATTCTCCAAAGACTTTACGAGCAATGTACAGCGTTTTTCCTTTTGACCTATGGCCTACCACCTTCCCCCACAGCAGCACTTGAAGAATTTGACGATTTGCCAAATGGGAAAACAGCCGAGGACGTTTATCTCTTTGGTTTATTCGATGCAGAAAACGTTTTAGCAGGCATGATTTGCGCAGTTCAACACTATCCTGATGAGCGCACCTGGTGGGTAGGGCTGATGATGTTAGCCCCTGAGCAACGAGGTCGAGGCTTAGGCGCAGATTTTTACCAGGCGTTTGAGCGCTGGGTATCCGCTCAAGAAATCTCTCAAATATCGCTGTCGGCCATTGGAGCAAACAAGTCAGGATTGCAGTTTTGGAAACAAATGGGATTTGAAGTGATTCGAGAAATTCGCTCACGACAATTTAAAGCAAAAACGCATTCGGTTTACGTTTTAAGCCGTGCGATCAGCAAAGCCAGTTAGACACGGATGTTACGACATCCTTTCTGAAAGGGGGAGATCATCAGCGCTTGCTTAGCAGATTGAAACATTTGGTCTAGAAATATCTGTATTGGCTTAGCAGATTGGAACATTTGGTCTAGAGACATCTGTATTTGCTGCACTAGCTGGGCCGCGATCGCCCCTTTATTAATTGTATTCCTGCTAGCGGCACTAGGTGGCAATCGTCTTCTAGTGCCGATTTTCTAAGGCGTGCCAGCGCTTAAGCCAGTTCCTAGAAGGATAGACAGGAGCATCGAGCGCTCTACTCCAGACTGGCTGGGATGGCTCAACAAGCTCCCTCCTCGATATGCCTTTCCAAAAATCGCCATCGGTGTATGTAGGTTTCTCGGCGCAGCACACGGCACCACTCACTTTCAGCGACATATCCAGCCGTATAATTGAAGTAATCAAAATCTTTCTCATAGAGAAAAAGACTTCCATATCTATCCATAGAATTGAAGCGCTCAAAATTTTTCCTTCAAAGATAAACAACCTTGAACTTATGTGCCAGACTTTTAAATAACTAGATACATAAGTTCAAAGGCTTTTATGGTTAATAAGAGAAAGGCCGGTGGGAAATACCTATCAACATTTTGGTTGACTGTATGAGTAGACGGGTTTTTCGCATAATATGAGCAGGGCTCACGCTAGAAGATTGTCAGTTCATAATTCTTGGCGAATCTTATGGATTTTCGGTCTGTCAAAAGCCATTTTAGAGGTTATAGATATCTCATAAATCAATAACTTGCATGAGCTCATGTTCGTATAGGCAAAAGGTATGGGGTGCTGTTGTTTTTGAAAACAATAGACCTCTAGTTTTGCTGAGGGAACAGTTAACTTTTCCGAGATTTGCCTAATTTCGCCAGGACAAAGCCTGACGAAATTTATGGAAAAGTAAATTTTTCCTCAAAACAAAAAAACGAACCATAGGAGGTTTCGTCAATGAGTATCGTAGCTAAAGTGATTGCTCAGTCAGATCGTGCTGACCGTTTTTTGGGTAGTGCCGAGCTGACTCAGCTCCAAGATTTTTTTAATGACAGTGGTGTGCGGCTTAGCGCTGCTCAAAAGCTCGCCGCAAATCAACAAAGAATTGTTGATGAAGGCAGCAAAAGATTTTGGGCTCAGTGCCCAAACACGCCTAGCAATCGCGGTGACAAGCAAAAAACCGCCCTTTGCCAGCGAGATCAAGGATGGTATATCCGCCTGGTGAGCTATTGCGTACTAGCCGGGAATTCTAAGCCCTTAGAAGATATTGGCTTGGATGGAATGCGCGATATGTACGTCTCGCTAAACGTTCCCTTAAACAATTTAAAGCTGGCAATGCGCTGCTTGAAGCAATCTGCCATGGGTCTCTTAAGTACTGAAGAAGCTGCCTTAGCTGGTCCTTACTTCGACCAGCTCGTCCGGGCTTTTTAAGACCGGCCCCTTTTTTTTTCAAACTCTGGAGCTGAGGAATGGCTAAGGCACAACCGCTTTCAGCCAGAAGTCCACATTTTCAAAAACATAAACCAACCATGCAAGACACAATTACTTCACTGATCAACCCTGCTGATGAGAAAGGCAGCTACCTAGAGAGTAGTGACCTTGACAAGCTCAAGCAATACCTTCAAACAGGTGCTTTACGGGTTAAAGCGGCCAGTCAGATTGGAGACAACGTTGCCAGCATTATCAGCAAAACTGTCGAGAAAAGCCTGCTATACGGAGACATTACGCTCCCTGGTGGCAACATGTATCCAACCCGGCGCTATGCGGCCTGCCTGCAAGATCTAACCTATTTCTTGCGGTATGCCACCTATGCAATGCTGGCGGATGACGCCTCCATTTTGGATGAGCGAATCCTGAATGGATTAAAAGAGACCTACTCGTCTCTGGGCGTCCCGATTGAACCCACTATTCAAGCGGTGCAGGCCATGAAGGAAGTGGTTACCCAGCGAGTAGGCGCTGAAGCAGGGCAACAAATGGATGTTTATCTCGACCACATCATTGCAGGTCTGAGCTAGGCGGCTGGCTTTTATATTGATGGGCCTCTAACCTGGGGGCCTTCTACTCTATAGCCTTCTAATCGGTGGGTCTACCCTCACGGATAGACCCCTGCTGACTATCCCTATTGCGCTCAACCTATTGCCATGTACGCTTCTAGCAAAACCCAGGAACGATATCCCTGGTGGGCAGGAAATGCCCGATTTATCAATCTCTCTAATTCGTTTATTGTTGCTCACGTCGCTCAGGCTGCCCTGATCATGCTGTGGGCTGGGGCCTTTACCCTGTTTGAGCTGGCTGTTTATTCCCCCGATTCGCCGCTTTTCACCCAGGGGCTAATCCTGTTGCCCCATTTGGCGACTGAGGGCTGGGGCCTCAGCTCAGATGGCACCATTGTGGATACCGGCGTCTGGTTTTCGATTGGGGCCATTCATCTAGTGGCTGCCGTCGTATTGGCGGGCGGCGCTTATTTTCACTATACTCAGCTGCCTCCCAGCTTGGCCGCCGCCCCCAAAAAAGCGGCCAAGTTTGATTTTGAGTGGCAGGACGCTGGAAAGCTCGGCCTTATTCTAGGACATCATCTCCTCTTTTTGGGCGGCGGCGCGCTGCTGCTCGTGGCCAAAGCGCAGTCTTTTGGAGGGCTCTATGATGCCTACTCAGACTCAGTCCGGCTGGTCACTGAGCCGATGCTTGACCCGGCTGTTATTTGGGACTACAGGACGCATCTGTTCGATGTCCGCAGCCTAGAAGATCTAGTCGGCGGGCATATCTATGTCGCTGGTCTATTGTTTGTTGGGGGAATTTGGCACATCTTGGTGCCCCCTTTCCGATGGGTTAAGCGGTTTTTCTTCTTCTCGGGAGATGGCATCTTAGCTTACTCGCTGTTTGGGATTGCGATCGCAGGCTTTGCGGCCTCCTATTACTGCGGCTTTGATTCTCTGGCCTATCCTGAGAAATTCTACGGGCCTACCCTGGAACTAAAGTCGTCATTTTTGCCGCGCTATTTCGAGGCTCAACCAACCTTAGCTAGCGGATATTCTAGCCGTGTCTGGTTGGCAAATTCTCACTTCTATCTGGCCTTTTTCTTCTTGCAAGGCGGCCTATGGCACTTCCAACGGGCAGCAGGCTTCGACATCAGCAGCGTGCTAGAAAACTGGAAGCGAAATCAGATTGCAGCCAGTGACAACCCCACGCTGGCTTATCAGCGCTCAGAGCTGTTACAGCCCGGCTCCGCTGCGGCGCTGAGATACGGATTGCCAGAGGCTGAGGCCAAACCCTGGTTTCAAATAGAACAGCCCGACGAGGATTCTTTCTATCAGCCTGTGCAAGGGATTTCTCGGCCCGATTTGACTACTGTCAACGGCGTCGAAAAAACGCTGTACCAGACGGCTTATCAGCTCCAAAAAGACACGTTCTACCAATCTGTTAAGCGAGACAAATCTGAGGCTAAATCCTTATTTGGATATGGCAAAAGCGGCTCGGAACGTCTGTACGAGAAACCAGAAAAATTAGTGACAAAGCCATCTGCGTATTCTCAACCCATCGAAACCATCGTTTACGAACCTAAGTCTCAGTAGCTGCTCATCGAGGACATCTCTTCCCGAAAGAAGACAGCGGCGTGCGGTAGCGTCTCTCACAAGATAGCCTGCTCTTGGGGCGTGGCGTTCCCCTTGGACTATACGCACGCTAGCTAGCTATAGCTTCCGGCACTTTGCTTCATGCAGCATTACTGACTGTAAGCCATATATAGCAGCAGGCAAAGTGCTCCGCGAAGCGCGAATGCATCCGCGCTTCGCTATGCTTAGCTCTGTAGGTATTAACAGGTATTAACAGTCAAACTTCACCCTAGCCCTCTCCCGCTGGGAGCTAATCTTGTAGGGGTTTTGTAGAACCCCCTTTTCACAAGGATCTCGTGATCGCGTTTTGGGCGGCTTATCGGCTACAACCCAGTAAACTCGAGAGGGCATTTGAAACCCCTACAGGATTAGCCTGAGGCTGGGCCTGAATGTCGGCCTCGCCGATGGTAACAACGAGCAAGCGCGGATCCGGTAGCTCCGCAGGCCGCAGCCGCATCAGGCGATCTAACGCCGACAGCTCTGCTGATTGCAGCCCGCCCATCAGCCGCAGCGCGACGATGGTCGCGGTAGACAGCAGCGGCATCCAGAGTGACCTAAGGCGCTGTAATGTCTTTGAGCTGGCTGGCAGCGGCGCAGAGACCAAGCGGTCTGCCAGCGCGGGGGCAACGGGCGCAGCAGCAGCCGTCGGTCCCCGCAAGTCTTGCCAGCTTGTCACCCCCTCTGCCGGATTATGTACAATCACCGGCAGCCAGGTAGCGCAGGGACACAGTGACTCCAGCGGTTGCAGCTGTTCACGGGCAGCGCGAACGGCCAGGTAAAGGGGCTGGTTGGCGGCAAAGGCGGTCAAAAAGTGTTTCAAAAAAGCGTGAGCCACCGTATCTGGCACGGCCTCCCGCATGACAATGATCTGAGGAATGTGCAGATCGGCCAAATCCCAGGCTAGCCCTAGCCCGTCGCAGGAGTTGAAAATTGCTAGCTGTAGCCCTTGCGCGATCGCCGTCCGCAGCGCGTACTTGAGCTGCATTAGCGTAATCACGTCGGTCTGGTTAAGCTGTAGCACGCCCTGGTGCTCACTAGAGCTATGCCCAGCAAAAAAGAGAATATCCCAGGAGCCATGCCAGAGCCGCTCCTGCAAGTCGCCTAGACTAGGCTCAGCCAGCAGAGTCACCTCTGCGCCGGGCAGCGCCGAGAGAATCTGCTGATCGCGGCCCACATCAATACCCTCGGCGTTGCCCATTACCGCTAGCACTGCGACCCGGTTGTGTGCCTTCGCTTGGAGATTTTTGACCGAGCGCTGATAGTTCAGAGGGCTCAGCGCCAGCTCCGAGCGAGGATAGTCCTCAAACAGCTGCCAGAGATGCCACGGGTAGCGCAGCGCGATCAGATTCTCGGCTGCCAGAATGATGCGAATCTCGTCACTGCGCGACAGGTGCGTGCGCAGCTGGCGGTCTACCGGGCGAAAAGTCTCTGACTCTAGCCAGCCGTTGAGCTGCTGTCGCAACTCCTGCCCGAGCTGTTCAAACTCAGCAATCGAGACGTTAGTCACGCCATCTTCGTCAATTTCAATCGGGAAATCGTCAGGCACACTCGCCGCCCGGAGCCTGGGGAGTGTCGCCGCCTGTCGCCAAACGCCGCAGCTGCCGTAGAGGGCTATGTAGAGCGATCGCCACTGCCGAAAAATTTCGTCTAGAGCGGGCGCAGCAGGCAGGCTGCCAGAGAACTGCATCGGCGTACTGCTACCCGCCTCCCAAAGCTGTAGAGTGACGCTAGCAAATCCCTGCTGCCAGTCTCCTGGCCCCAATGTGAGCAGTGCGCGCTGTTTCATAATCGGTTCTGCTGTTCCGTAAACCCGGCCTAAGCTCAGGTCGTAAACGGCTCCTGTAGGGTGAGCGCACCCGAGCGCACCTGAATCGTAAAGTCGTAACCAGGCGGCAGCCGGAACCGCTTGAGCTGAATGTAGTCGTCTAGCGGCTGACGGCGTACGGCCTGCACCACCTCACCGGCTGGAGAGAGCAGGCTGAGTTCGAGGTCGTCTGGCAGGCTGGCCCCAGCGTCGGGCCGTAGCTGCACCTGCACGCTCACACGCTGGTCTGCTGCCGGTTCCACAGCGACTAGCAGCACCACCGCCGGGTTGCCGGCCAAGTTGCCAGCCGGATTGCCAGATCCCGCTGCGGTCTCCCCCATTTCTAGCGTCAGGCGCTTGCCGCCCCGGACGGCGTTAGCGGTATCCTCCCCCCGCAGGGCCATTGCCCCCTGCGGGCCGGGCAGCAGCGACGCCGGGGTTTGCCAGCCCCAAGTCAGCTGGGGGCTTAGCTGGAGATCGCTCTGGGTAAGGCGGCTGAGCCACTGGCTGAGTGGCGTAGCGGTCTGTTTGGAAAGGCGCGATCGCACAGATTCATCCTCTAGCAGCGCTCCCCACAGCGAAAAGGGCACCGCCAAACGCGGTATCAGACAGTCTGGGCGGGTCAGCCGCTGCACCAGCGACTCCCGCTGCACCGCTGGCACCGCTGGTAAGTCGGGCACACTGACTCGGGTTGCCTCCGCCAGTTCGAGCGTGCGGGCCACCGGCAAAATCGCCAAATCAGTCACGGCCTCGCCGTCCAATCCAGCTGCCGGGCGCTCACCCCAAACTCGTCAGCCAGCCAGGGGGCAACTCCGTCTAAACAGAGCCGATTGATCTGCACCTGCCAGTTCTCACTGGCTTGAACCGGATCGGCTTCAAGCAAAATGTGGCTGGCAGAACTGAGTAGGGTCATAGCAGGGTTTCCTCCGGGTTAAGTGCGCCATAGTGGCACTGCAACCACTCTTCGAGCACGGTATTGATACCTGTCAATATGTCCGACGTCAGCGAAATATGCAGGGTATCGCGGCTCCAAATGGCAATTTGTTTGAGCATTGACTCTCGGGCCTTGCTCAACCGGCGCGACACCGTATATTGCTTAACCGCCAGCGTTTGAGCAATCTGCTGCTGCGTTTGATTCTCTCGGTAGTACAGGGTCAAAATTTTCTGTGCCTCGTCCGAAAGCTGTAGCAGGGCCTCGCACAGCACCTGGTTCATCGCGCTCTGCTGCTGGCGGCGAGCGGTCGTCTCCTCTGCCGCCACCATCGCATCCAAAAGAGAATCCGCCGCCGGGCTCGGTAGGCTGTCCTGCACTTCGCCGCTGTCTCGACCGGGCTGGGGAGCGTTTAACGAGGCCGTTTTGGGGTAAAGGTAGGTGCGAGCGGCGGCAGCACAGCGGCGCAACTGCTGCATCAGCGCTTTAACATTGGCGCTAGGTGGCACCGGGGTCAGGGTTTGCCGCTGTTGGCCATATTCGCGGGCGATCGCCTGCCAAATATCCGCATCAGCCTGATCTAGCTGTCGAGTCGTGTGATGTGAGGGTTCATAGGCGGCCTTGAAGCAGCGCCAAACCAGCACCGACGGGTCAATATCCGCCTGCCCTGCCGCCCGCAGCGATTCCGCCAGGCGTTTTTGGCTAATCCGCAGCAGCAGTGCCCAGTCACTGCAAATATTGATTTCCTTTTGCTGTCGCAGGGTCTCGCGAATAATGTTCTTAAAGGCGGTGTGCGCGTAGGCATCAAGCCGGGACCCTCGCTCTGGGGAAAAGGACTTGAGTACGGTATCGAGGCGGGCGATCGCCACCTGAAAGTAGTCAGCTAGCGTGTACTGGCTGCTGGAAAAAGAGGTAGTCTTCTGAGCCGCCCAGTAGCAGGCTTCTTGCACAAACGCGGCCAGATGACCGTACGAGATACCGACCTCCCGCGCTGAGCGACTTTCACACCAGCACTGATGCCAGTAGACCGTCCAGAACTCAGGCAGCGCCCTCTCTTCAACAGAACGCCCGCTTTGTTCATGAAAACGATCCAGGGCTGCCGCCATGCTTCGCGTCAGTCGCCCGTCCGGAACCCACTGGCTGAACCGCTCATCCGCTAGTTCGACAAAAGTCGAAAATTGCTCAGTGACCAGGGCACGTTTCAGCATAGCGGCAAGGCGTCAGAAAGGTACGACCTATCTTAGAGGGTGTCCATGCTAGAAATCTAGACTGCTGGCGCTGCACAGGGTAGGTTCGCGCAGTTTCTCCGTGTAGACTACTATCAATGCCTGTGATCTTTACCCTGCGGCAGAACTATAGCTCCTGTCGAGTTGCTTAGGACACTTTTATCGGCTGAAACCGCTATCTGACAATAGGCAACTTGACTAACAAAGCAAGAATGCATCCTTACTTTGCTATATCATCAAGCTCGCTGAGTCAGGACAAACTGAGGGGTGTTATTGAGGGTAACTGATAGCGCTTGTTGATCAATCGGACTGATATCTTCAAATAAAAACAACTTTAAACATGCTCACTGCGCTGCTGGCACAAAGCCTGATTGTCGTTCCTTCTTCTGTTGAATTGACGCCTGCGCTTGAACAGTTTTCGCCGATTGCTCAGGTCGCCGAGCCCCCTTCCACCCAGCCCTTACCCCAGCCGGAGTTCACGCCCTTACCCTCTCCGGAGGAGCTATTAACCCCGCCTTCAACGGAGCCTGCACCGCCGCCGACTCGCGATGTCCCCGCTGAGATTCTCGTGGAGCGCTTTGTGGTTGAGGGTAACACCGTCATCAGTAACGACGCGCTAGAGGCTGTACTGGCTCCCTACACCGGGCGAGCGCTCTCTTTTACTGAGCTGCTTCAGGCCCGGTCTGCCGTCACCCAGCGCTACGTTGACGCGGGCTACGTTACCTCTGGCGCAGTGATTCCACCCCAAACGCTGACCGAGGGTGTGGTCACCATTCAGGTGATCGAAGGCCAGCTCGAAACTATCAACGTTGAGGTGAGCGGGCGGCTCAATCCAGGCTACGCGCGGCAACGATTGCGGCGGGCCGCGACGCCCGTTCTCAATACGGGCGAACTGCTCAATGCCCTTCAGCTGCTTCAGCTTGACCCACTGATTGACACTGTTTCAGCCGAGCTGTCGGCGGGCGTGCAGCCAGGCAGCAGCATTCTCAATGTGGTGGTGGTCGAGGCCGATACGTTTGACGTGACCCTACAGCTCGACAATAGCCGCTCACCGAGCGTAGGCAGCTTTCAGCGCGGCGCAACCTTGAGCTACGGCAATCTGCTGGGGTTTGGCGATCAGATCAGCGTTGGCTATACCAACACCGAAGGGAGTAACACCGTCGATGCTAGCTACCGCATTCCCCTGAACGCGACGGGCGGCACGCTAGCGGCGAATGTAGGCTTTACCGATAGTGAGGTAATCGAAGACCCGTTTAATTTTCTCGACATTCAATCTCAGTCTCGCTTCTACGAGCTGACCTATCGCCAGCCGGTGATTCGCACGCCAGCGCAGGAGTTTGCCTTGAGCTTCACCACTTCCCGGCGAGAGAGCGAAAGTGAGTTTTTAGAGAGCATTCTGGGCGAGTCCCTTCCTTTTCAAACGCTGGGCGCTGATGAGGACGGGCGCACCCGGATTTCGGCCCTGCGATTTGCTCAGGAATGGACCCAACAGGGAGCCAGTCAGGTATTTGCAGTGCGATCGCAGTTCAGCCTGGGGCTGGGCAGTTTCGATGCCACCGTTAGCGATGAAGGCCCCGACAGCCGCTTCTTTGCCTGGCGGAGTCAGGCCCAGTGGGTGCGCCTGCTGGACGAAGATCTGTTGTTTCTAGTACGCGGCGACATGCAGCTGGCTACCGACAGTCTGGTTCCATTGGAACAACTTGGGTTAGGCGGGTCTCGAACCGTCCGAGGCTACCGGCAAAATACGCTGCTTGCCGACAGCGGCATCCTGCTCTCTTCAGAGGTTCGGTTTCCGGTGCTGCGCGTCCCCGCCGTGGACGGACTGCTTCAGATTGTGCCGTTTGTAGATGTGGGCTACAGCTGGAATGCTTCGACCCCACAGCTAGAGCAATCTACCCTTGCCTCGCTGGGTGTTGGGGCGCTGTGGCAGATGGGCGATCGCTTCAATACGCGCCTCGACATCGGCATTCCGTTGGTCAATACTGGTGACGAAGGCAACAGCTTGCAAGAGAGCGGCATTCACTTCTCCCTAGAATACCGACTATTTTAGCGGGGCAAAATCCACTCAATTTTTTATCCCATAGAGGGATTGCCCTCTAGCTAAGATTCAGAAGCGAAGTTAAACCGAACTAACGTTGTCTACGTTTTCATCATCGCGGTTTTCATTGTTGCGCCCAAGCGAATGACTTCAAGATCAGCGCCAGCATCGTTAGATGACCTAGATAAAAGCCGTAGAACCAGCGAGCTTTGGGGCCGCGCTGTCCATTGAACGCAATAAACAGCAGCGGCACGACTGTGGTGGGGAGCTGAAACGTTCCAGCGAACCCTGCCCAAATCAGATGAAACCCGACCCAAACCAACCACCATACGAGAGTAGGGCGAAAATAGCGGATCAGCAGTGTCAGAATGACGCCGTAGCTGCCATAGCTGATGTTCGACATCTCAGCGATGAGCGCTGCCGACATCCAGACCGGCAGCATCAATACCGGTTGCTGCCGCGCCACTCTCAAACAGACCAATCCTAAGAGCAGCTGAAACAAAATGTTCAGCTGTGCTGCGCCAAACGTGATCTGGTAGATCGGTTGAGAGATCAGCCCCAACAGTCCGAGTCGTAGACCGTAGCGCCAAACATCTTTTGTGTGCGCTTCTCCCTGTACTAGCAGCCATACAAACAGCGGAAAACTGATACGCCCAACCACCCGCAGCCAGTCAATGTCAGGGTAAAACAGCACGCCGACATGATCCACTACCATGGTGAGCGCTGCAATGAGCTTGAGGTGATAGCTGGTGAGCCCGGTCATAGCGCAGGAGTGATGGCCTGACTCATTATCCAACATCTCGCGCTGCTTACGAACAGGCAGTTACATCCAACTTAGCTAGCGCAGGTGCGATCGCCGTTCAGCCATCAGTAAAGATGACTTGGAGTATTGAAAAGCTGATGAACGACAGTGATGTCTTATCAGAGATTCATCATTGTTATGTCTACAGTTGTTCATTATATAGAAAACAGCAGAAAGGTTAAGGCAGTTCTACAAACGCTTGATCAACGACTTGGCGAAACGGTTGACCTGACTAAATCTGCTGGCGCATTCGGTGCTTCAGCATAAACCACCAATGCTCAATCGGGTTCAAGTCAGGTGAGTAAGGCGGTAAGTACAGAAACTAACATCCAGCCTGACCAGCGCTTCGATGCGATCGCCTTTGTGAAATGTCGCATTGTCGCGGATGAGGACTTGCCCAGGTTGTAGACTAGCAACATCGACCGTCTGATCAACTGGCTCAACGGCGTACCGACAGCTAAGACAAGAACCTTGCGAATACCAATTTCACGGGTGCGCTCTACTACCGATACCAGCATAATGTTGGCGATGCCAATGCCGCCTACGATTAGGGACTGCGATCACCGCACCATCACGCTAAACAGCCCTACCGTACTGGTCAAAGTTGCCACCAAATCCGCCGCACTCACAATCTCAAAATCATCCTCGCCGCCTTTTGAGGGATAAATGCGGTGGCGCACGCGCAGCAGGTTCGAGATTTGAAAGTCAGCGGCTTCGAGCATATCCTGCTCGCTCACCTTTACTGAAATGCTCTGTACGGCAATTCCGCTTAGGGCGTCGTGTGACCGTTACACTCATCCAAATCGAGCGCCGCTGCGGCTTCTTCGGAGAGCGGACTGTGGATTGCATAGCCATCCATCGCATAAGCAAAGATCGGCGTTTCGCCCTCAACGGCTTCTCCGACTTCTGAGCAGCCGCGTGCGCCGTGCAGATGGTAGCCTTCGACAGGACTAATATGCCCGCCACAATCGTCAAATGCCGCAATGGTATATGCGCCCAATATCGCGTCTACGGGAGCCGGTGCGGCGATGACGACACCGTTGAGTGTGATGCCCAAATTGCCACGCGCTGGTGTGGTGCTTTCGGCAACAACAGGCGTGGTCGGAATCACAACGGTGGTTGGAACCGGCTCTCCGTTTTTAAGCCACTCCATCCTGCCTTCAACACAATGATTTTGATAAGCGGGATCGACATCTGGACGCGCGGCTGCTTCAAATGCCTCCGGTGTATCTGTTATCCTGACGCTGCCGTCGTCGTTATACAGCTTCCAGTTGCTGTCGTTGTACAGGTCAGCTAGCCCCAGAATAAACTCGCCGTCGGCATTGTAAAGCCCAGTGCCGTCAAACCATATGCCTAAATCTTCTGCATCAGTGGTCGTTGTCTCTGGGCAAAAAGGGCCCACATCGCGACCGGCTGGAAAGCCCGCGACCGCTATCACATGGCAGGTTGTTTCCGTCCCGTCTGCAAGCGTACAGTCCTGAACGGTAGCCTTTTCGTCCAACGCGCCATCCAAGAAGAGGTCGATAAGAGGTCGATGTCAAGTCCAGCGGTTTATCAGGCACTGTAGCTGGTTTCTGAGAGGTCTGGGTTTCGGCCTCTGTAGTCGCCTCATTTGACGTGCCACAAGCTGCCAGAAACAAGCCCATTAGCAGAAATAACAGGTGTATACGTTTCATTTTCTTTCAGTATCTGACAAAAACCTCGACAGTGTTTTTTCTGTTCCCAGAGAATAGAGCTGTTGAAGATGATGAGTAACGGCGGTCACGAACACTGAAGAATCAGACAGATTACCGAAGATGGTTTCAATGTTGAGTAACGGCATCGGATCGTCTTTTCCAGCTGACGCTTTTTCCTTGAGCGTGGTCGCCATCGGATCGTCAACGGGTAGCGGTTTTCCTTGTTCATCGGCTTCATTAAGATAGCGGAACCAGGCCGCAATTGTGAAGCTTAGATACTCAATAGAACCGTCCTGCTCAAGCTTGTCTCGCAAGCTGCCGAGCACAAACTTGGGTAACTTATCCGAGCTGTTAAGGCACAGACGAGAAAGCTGGTCTCGAACTTTGGGATTAGAGAATCTTTCAATTAGGGTTTGCTTATAATCGTCTAGGTCAATATCTGGCAGAGAAGGAAGGGTTGGCGTTACTTCATTCATTAGCTGCGCGATCGCCCGCCGAATCAACCCATCGCCCATCGCCTCAGACGTATAGGTGTAGCCGAGCAGCGAACCTAAAAAGCCCAGCAGAGAGTGACTCGCATTCAGCAGTCGCAGCTTCATCATCTCGTAGGGATGAACGTCATCTGTCATCTGTACCCCAACCGATTCCCAGTCCGGTCGGCCTGCGCAAAAGTTATCTTCCACTACCCACTGAGTGAAGGGTTCTGCGATTACAGGCCAAGCGTCTTCAATCCCAAACTGTTCTCGCACCATCTGAATGTCAGTAGGCGTAGTCGCAGGCGTAATGCGATCAACCATGCTGTTGGGAAATGCAACGTTGCTAGCAACCCACTGACCAAAATCTGGGTCTTGCAGCTTGGCAAAGGCCGTCAGCATTTTACCGGCAAGGTTACCGTTACCCTGAATATTATCGCATGACAAAACAGTGAAAGGCGGCAGACCCTCCTGGCGTCTCTGCTTTAGCGCTGCTACGAGATACCCATATACGCTAATAGGCTGATTGGGACACTGTAAATCATGCTGAATGTTGGCGTGTTTTGCATCAAATTCGCCAGTGCCCTCAATGACGTAATAGCCCCCTTCTGTAATGGTTAGTGTGACAATTCGGCAGGATGCATCTGCGAGCTTGTCAATCACAGCTTGCGGATTCTCTGGTGCGAGCAGGTATTCTGTAATCGCGCCGATAACGCGAGCCGTATCTTCTGTCGAAGATTGCTCTACCAAGGTGTACAAGCAGTCTTGAGACTGCAATGCTACTTGCATCTTCTTATCATATTTCAGCAGACCTATACCGCAGATTCCCCAATGGCTCCCAGACTGCTGTTCAGACTGCTGCTCTATGTAGTTGTCGATATAAAGCGCCTGGTGTGAGCGATGAAATCCACCTACGCCGATGTGAACAATGCCATTGGTTACTTTAACGCGGTTGTACCGAGGCAAGCGAACCCGTTCGAGCTGCTCAGAATACTCAGCGAGTAATGCCTGACTTAGCTGGATAGCCTTCTTAGTTGAGGGATTAGATGATCTTAGATTGTGGGATAGGGCTGGGCTGCTGGTCATAGGATGTCTCTGGGCTGGGTGGCTGAGGGTTTGGTTGCTGAAGAAGATGGTGCTTTTGGGCTTTAGGAATAGCGATATCGTTCGCATCGAATAGATGACAGGTATTTCCATCAATATGAATGGGAACCTGATCGCGAATAGCAACTTGCTGGTCGCCGTTTGTTTGCACAATGAGCGTATCGCCACCGGAGACTCGGACATACAGATAGGTGGTGTCTCCCAAGCGTTCAACCACGAGGACTTCGCCCATAATCGTGGGATTGTTGGCGTCAATACGGATATTTTCAGGACGGATGCCAAGAGTCGCTCTGTCGCCCACTGTCAAAGTTTTTGGCTGTACTGGCACAGTCACCGTCGCATCGCCCGGAAGTCTCAGCGTAGTGCCAGAGTCTTGAACGCTAGTTGTCATCACCGGTAAAAAGTTCATCTTTGGCGAGCCGATGAATCCAGCCACAAACTTATTGCAGGGATGGTGATACAGTTCCATCGGCGCACCAATCTGTTCAACAATGCCATCTTGCAAGACAACAATCTTAGTTGCCAGGGTCATCGCTTCAGTTTGGTCATGTGTCACATAAATCATGGTGGACTGCAAACTATCGTGTAGGCTCGCCAGCTCTAGCCGCATTTGACCTCGCAGCGCCGCATCCAGGTTTGACAGAGGCTCATCAAACAAGAACACCTTAGGGCTACGCACCAGCGCTCGCCCAATCGCCACTCGCTGTCGTTGCCCGCCCGATAGGGCTCCAGGCTTCCGATTCAGCAGCGGCTCTAGCTGGAGAACTCGGCCTACTTCTTTAGCTTTTTCGTATCGCTTGGCCTTGGGAACGCCCGCTAGTCGCAGACTGAACGCCATATTCTCAGCGACGGTCATGTGCGGATAGAGTGCGTAGGTTTGGAAGACCATCGCGAGTCCTCGCTTGTCCGGCGGGACGTTGTTCATGCGATCGCCATCAATCAACAAATCGCCAGACGTAATTTCTTCTAATCCGGCAATCATGCGCAACAGCGTAGACTTACCGCAGCCAGAAGGGCCAACGAAAACGACAAACTCACGATCTTTAATCTCAAGATCGATGCCCTTGATGACTTCGGTATCGGTATAGGTTTTACGAATGTTTTTGAGGGTAACGGTAGACATAGTTTGCTCTACTGGCTAAAGGAATATTAAAGGCAGGCTCTATTGAGCCGAAAGGGATTGAACTGCGAGCTGTTAAGCAGTGAAAGGCTGAACAGACCTACTTAACGGCTCCAAAAGTAAGGCCGCGAACTAGCTGCTTTTGACTAAACCAGCCGAAGATGAGGATAGGTGCGATCGCCATCGTAGAAGCCGCCGATAGCTTTGCCCAGAACAGTCCTTGAGGACTAGAGAAAGACGCAATAAACGCCGTCAGCGGAGCCGCATCAAAGGTGGTGAGATTCAAGCTCCAGAAGGCTTCGTTCCAAGACAAGATAATAGAGAGTAGCGCGGTAGAAGCAATGCCAGGTAGCGCTAGCGGCAGCAGTACGTAGGCGACCTCTTGGTAAGTTGTCGCACCGTCCATCCGGTCAGCCTCAAGGATCTCTTTTGGCACTTCCTTGAAGAAGCTATAGATCATCCAAACCACGATTGGGAGATTGATGAGGGTGTAGATAATGATCAGTCCAATACGAGTATCTAGCAGCCCAGATTCGCGACCTAGAATGTAGATGGGTACTAGCACCCCCACGGGCGGCAACATTTTAGTTGAGAGCATCCATAGCAATGTGCTTTTGGTTCGCTTCGTCGGGAAAAAAGACATCGCGTAGGCGGCTGGTACTGCTAGCAGCAGTGCAAGAACAGTGGCCCCTACTGAGATAATTACGCTGTTCCAGGCGTAGTTGAAATACGAAGCTCTTGCTTGAACGTCGATATAGTTTTCGAGCGTTGGCGTGAAGAAAAGCTGGGGCGGGGTAGCGACGGCGGCGACTTCTGTTTTAAAGCTGGTGATGAACATCCAAAATATCGGGAAGAACAGAATGCCAGCGACTGCCCAAGCCAGTAAGCCGATTAGCCATTGATTTCTTTTTTTATTATCAGCAGCCATTTTAGGTATCTACCTCGGATGTTTAGATCTAGACGTTGTTGAAGATTTGGTTTCTGTTTTCTAAGTGTCTAAATTTTTAGCCACACTCCGCACCAAGAAAATTGCCACGATGTTCGCTAGCACTACCGCAATCAAGCCCCCTGCTGACGCACCGCCCACATCAAACTCTAGCAGTGCCTTTAAGTAAATGTAGTAAGCCAGATTCGTCGTTGCTAAGCCAGGGCCACCGCCCGTAGTCACAAAGATTTCTCCGAAGATGGTGAGAAAGAAAATGGTTTCAATCATGGCGACCACTGCGATCGCCCGGCTCATATGCGGCAGCACCACAAACCGAAACAGCGCTAGCGGTTTAGCGCCGTCCATCCGCGCGGCCTCTAGCTGATCAGTATCCAAAGACTGAATTGCCGTTAGCAGAATAAGCAAAGCAAACGGCAGCCATTCCCAGGACACGATAATAATCAGCGACAGCAGAGGAAAATCAGTAAACCAGTCAATCGCCCCTAGTCCTAGTCCCCTGGTAATCTGTGCGAATAGCCCGTTCACCGGGTGCATCAACATATTCTTCCAAATCAGGGCGCTCACTGTAGGCATCACAAAGAACGGTGAAATAGCCAGCACTCGCGCAATGCCCTGTCCTGGAAATTCTTGATTGAACAGTACCGCCAGCAGCGTTCCGAGGCCAATCGTGATTAGCAGCACAGAGCCGACGAGAACAAGCGTAGTGCCAATGGAAATCCACAGAGCTGGGTCGGTCAGGATAAACGTGAAGTTCCCAAACCCAACAAACTCACGGTTGTCTGGAACCAACAGATTGTATCGCTGAAAGGCGAACCAGATGGCCATCGCCAGCGGCACGATCATCCATAGCAGCAGCACCACAACAGATGGAGCGACCAGCGCCAGCGTAGGAATCTTTCGCGATACTTCGGCTTCAGCACTAGCCGGAGGGGTTGACCCCGGCGGCTGATTTAATACGGAAGAAGTCATGATCTTTCTCTCTTTGGGTTCCTTTTCCTGCTTGGGTCTCTTGCCTTACTCGATATATCCAACGTGACGCATAAACCGTTCGGCTACCGCCTGCGAGCCATCCAACGCTTTATCCACCGAAACTTTCTCTGCCAGTGCCTCAGCCATTCGCTGCCCTACCTGCGTCCCAATCGCCTGAAACTCAGGAATATCGACATACTGAATGCCTTTATACGGAGTCGGCGATGCAGAAGGATTTTCAACATCAGCAGACTTAATAGAGGTCAACACGGTTTGAGCGAAAGGTGCCACTTTTTGATACTCGGGATTGTCGTAAGTAGAGGTGCGAGTGCCCGGTGGTACTGAAATCCAACCGGATTCAGCAGCAACCAATTGGATGTATTCCTTGGAGGTCGCCCAAGCAATGAATCGCTGAGCGGCTTCGGGCGATCGCGATGTTTCTGGAATTGCCAAAGACCAAGCCCATAGCCAGTTCGACCCGTTTGGATAAGCGGCAACCGGCGCAGCGGCAAAGCCTACCTGGTCGGCAACCTGTGATATATCAGGGTTAGACAGTAGACCGGCAGCCACCGTTGCATCAATCCACATGCCACATTTACCCGTTGAGAACAGCGCTAAGTTCTCGTTGAATCCATTAGAACTTGCGCCCGGTGGCCCGTAGTCATTCAACGTATCCACGTAGAAATTAACCGCATTTTTCCACTCTGGCGTATTGAGCTGAGGGTTCCAGTCCATATCGAACCACTGCCCGCCAAATGTGTTGACCAGCGTCGTTAGAAATGCCATGTTTTCACCCCAGCCGGGCTTACCCCGCAGGCACATGCCGTAAACACCATTACTCGGATCGTTTACCTTTTCAGCCCACTGACCTACCTGCTCATAAGTAGGATTTGCTGGCACCGTAATTCCTGCTTCTTCAAACAAATCGCGGCGATAGTACAACATGGAACTCTCGCCATAAAACGGTAGCGCATAGAGCGTTCCGTCATTAGAAAGCCCCTCACGAATCGGATCGATCAGGTCATCTACATCGTATTCAGCCGGTAGATTGTCAAGCGGCTTCAACCACCCTCGTTTAGCCCAGATAGGCGCTTCATAAGACCCAATTGTCAACACATCGAACTGACCGCCCGCGCTAGCAACATCAGTCGTCGTCCGCTGTCGCAAAATATTTTCTTCTAAGACGACCCATCGCAGTTCGATATCAGGATTATCCGCCTCAAACTTACGAGAAAGATCCTGCATCACCACCATGTCGCCATTGTTAACGGTGGCAATAGTCAGCTGTGTTTTGTCGGCTGCTTGCGGACTAGTTCCGCAGGCGTGCAGCATCTGTATTAGCAAAACGCTTGCTAGAAACGTGGCTACTACCTTGGCGAAGCGGAATGAACGCATCGCGCGGCTCCTTTTACTTTGCTATTAATGAACTTTTTTGAGCTTATGACCAACGTGTGGGCAAAAGCTCTATATTTAGAATACAACGACGTTGCTAGTAATTATGAGAAGCTATGTTTCAAATGAAACTTTTCTTAACGCTCTAGTCATCTGTGCTAGCAAACACAGCGTAGTTCCTTCAACAACGAAAAAATAGTTACCCATTCAAAGACGATGAGGTAGAAGCAACATGGCACTTTTAGGTGGAATAGAAGCAGGTGGCACTAAGTTTGTGTGTGCGGTGGGTACGGGGCCAAACGACATTCGAGCCCTTGTCCGTATTCCGACAACAACCCCCGCCGAAACACTCGCTCAAGTCATTAATTTTTTTCAGCAGCAGATAGAATTAGAAGGCGCGCTGGAGGCCATTGGCATTGGCGCATTTGGGCCAGTGGACGTGCGAAAAAGCTCCTCTACCTTTGGCTGGTTTTTAGATACGCCGAAACCAAACTGGCAACAGGTAGATTTTGGCGGCACTATTAACCGCGAATTCAACGTTCCTATTGGCTTTGACACGGATGTAAATGCAGCGGCGCTAGGCGAACACCAGTGGGGAAATGCTCAAGGTTTGGAGACTTTCATCTATCTAACCGTAGGTACTGGCATTGGTGGGGGTGGTTTGGTGGGCGGTCAGCCTATTCACGGGCTGCTACATCCTGAGATGGGACATATCTTGGTGCCGCACGATTTGTCGGTCGATCCGTTTTCGGGCTGCTGCCCTTTCCATAAAGACTGTCTAGAAGGGTTGGCTTCTGGATTTGCGATGGAAAAAAGATGGGGGACAAAAGGCGTATCTTTACCTGAAGAGCATCCTGCTTGGGCCTTGGAAGCTAGCTATCTGGCGACAGGGTTAGTCAATTTCATTCTGGTGCTTGCGCCTGAGCGCATTATTATTGGCGGCGGTGTGATGGAACAGAAGCGGCTATTCTCAATGGTGCGCCAGCAGGTTCAAGCCAAGCTGAATAACTATCTGAGCGTGCCTCAAATTACAGAGGGTATCGAGGACTATATCGTGCCACCGAAGCTAGGGGGTAAGGCGGGCATTCTAGGTGCTTTTGCACTAGCACAGCGGGCTTTGACTGTATAACGATAGGAAAAAACAACTATGCTAATCACAGATAATATTTAACAGCCGTCCGTATGGCAGATTCTGGTTCAACCCGACGTGATCGCAAACTTGACTTGGCCGCTCGCGCCGCTTGGCTCTATTACATTGCCGACAACACCCAAGACGAGATCGCAGCTAAGCTGAATGTATCGCGCCAGGCAGCTCAGCGGTTAGTTGCGTTGGCTGTCAGCGAAAAGCTGATCAAATTTCGGCTAGACTACCCGCTCAGCAACTGCATATTGCTGGCAGAAGCTTTACGCGATAAGTTTTCGCTGACTACCTGTGAGGTAATTCCGGGCAGTACCAGTAGTCTGGAGACCGGACTAGGAATTTGTGGTGCTACTTACTTAGAAACTTATCTATTGGATAAGTCTCCCACGGTTATCGCGTTTTCCTCTGGGCGTACGCTGCGGGCGATGGTTGAACAAATTCCTTTGATGGATCAGCCTCAGCATAAGCTGGTTTCTATTGTGGGAAATTTGTCGCACTATGGTTTGGCCGGGGTGCATGAAGTCGTGATGCATTTGCGCGATCGCATCAACGCCTCTGCCTATCCTATGTCTACGCCAGTTGTTGCCACTAGCGTTAAAGAGCGCAAGCTCCTTCAGACCCAAAAGTCATTCATTGCCGTTCAGTCCTTAGCCGCTCAAGCTAAAGTCACCTTCGTCGGTATTGGAGCCATCTCTCAAAATACTCCACTCCACGAAAGCGGTTTTATCAACGACGAAGAAATGACCGAACTTCTGGGCCTAGGGGCAATCGGAGAGATCGCGGGATGGGCCTATGACAAGAAAGGCGTATTGCTGAGAAAAGGAACTAACTCGCGTGTTGCAGGCGTACCGCTCGAACATCCTACCCCGCGACTCACAATAGGCATTGCAGGCGGCTCACACAAGACAGAAGCCATACTAGCAGCACTCCAAGGTAAGTTGATCAATGGTCTCATAACAGATGAATCTGTGGCTGAAGCTATTCTTCAAAAGCGTTAGTGCTTAGGGGGTAGCAAACGAATACAATACCAGCGATTATAGGCAGGTATAGGGAGAGAGGAGAGCGGCTGAGGAATGCTAGATGAGCAGGTGAAGGAAACCTTGAAAGATGCTGCCCGCAAGCTGAGCGGACATAAGAAACGAGCGTTCATGGCGAAAGTAGCAGAAGACTACTTCGACGCTTCAGCCCGGAAAGCCGAAACGTATCTTGGGTGGGGACGACAAACGGTTCAGCTCGGGCTGCACGAGCGCGAAAGCGGTGTAGTCTGCGTGGATTACTATCAAGGTCGAGGGAATCACCGGCGCGAAGCGAAGCAGCCTGAATTAGAGCAGGCTATACGAGCGCTGGTCGATGGGCAATCACAAGCTGACCCGACGTTTCGGACTACGTTTTACTACGCGAGAGTAAGCGCCCAGTCGGTGCGCGACGCGCTGATAGAGGAGAAAGGCTACCGGGATGAGGACTTGCCAACCCGCCAAACTATCGGCGCGATGCTGAACCGGATGGGCTATCGGTTAAAAAAACGCAAAAAGTGAAGCCGCACAAAAAGGTGCCCGAAACAGACGCCATCTTTGAGAATGTAGCCCGAGCGAATGCAGCAGCAGACGCCGACCCCAAAGTGTTGAGACTCTCCATCGACAGCAAGGCTAAAGTCGCCATTGGGAATCTATCGAGGGGCGGCGGGGCGCGAACCCTCGAACCGCGACAGGCCGATGACCATGACCACTACCGCGAAGCCACACTAGTGCCCTTTGGCATTCTCGATGTGAAGGGAGAGCAACTCTCGATTTACTTCGGGCAGTCAGCAGAGACCAGCGACTTTATTGTCGACTGCTTAGAAGACTGGTGGCAGACGCATCGGGCCGCCTATTCAGAGACAGCAGAATGGGTGATTGACTTAGACAACGGACCTGCTGTCAAAAGCCAGCGGACTCAGTTCATCAAGCGTATGGTGCAGTTTTCGCAGCGCGAGCAGATGAAAATACGCCTGGTTTACTATCCGCCTTATCACAGCAAGTACAATCCGATAGAGCGCTGTTGGGCGGCGTTAGAAAACTACTGGAATGGCGCTATCCTCGATACCGTTGAAGCTGCCCTACGCTGGGCGGCGAACATGACTTGGAATGGCTTTGCGCCAATTGTTGAGTTAGTCGAGACGACTTATCAGAAGGGTATCAAGGTGGCCAAAGATGAGTTGGAACCGTTCGAGCAACAGTGGCAACGGTCTGAAACGTTGCCTAAGTGGGATGTGACGATTGTTCCTATGTAAACGGTAACTTATTTGTTTGCGCTCCCCTTAGGTTTCTAGCCGAATCAACGACTACGGCTATAGACAGCACTGCCGTAAGCTGTTTAACACAAGTAGCAGCAATAGATAAAGAACAGTCGTAGCCCTAAGCTCATCGCTAGATGTATTCCTGTTTTCACCGTGCTGGTTGCTTACAGCTTCTTAGAGGCGTTTTACTTCTCTTTTATCTTTTTCTCGCTAATCGATTAGATAACGCCAATACTGCTCTGGATTGTTCAAGATATTCCGGGTAATTTGGAAATGACTGGTGTCCTCTAGCTGAATGCGCTGTAGCTGCTCACTTTCAAACGAGATAATTGCTGCGCCTGGAAAAGTTAGCAGGATGGGCGAATGCGTGGCGATGAAGAATTGGGAAGCATTGCCTTTAACCAGATCAGACATTAGCGCTAGCAGAGAAAGCTGTCGCTGCGGAGACAGCGCGGACTCAGGTTCATCCATAAAGAACAGACCTTCTTCGAATCGATTTCTCATGACTGAGAGAAAGGCTTCTCCGTGCGACATCTGATGAAGCGATCGCCCACCGTAACGGCCAAAGGCATCGCCTCCAAAGTCTGGATCTTTTTGTCTTTGCTCTAGCAATGATGCGAAATGGGCTTGAGTATCGGCTCTAAAGAAATAGCGGTCTTTAGGCCTGTTGTGGAAGGCGAGCCGCAGATGCCTTGAGAGAACGCTGTGTTCCTCAAAAGCATGATTGCGACCAACTTCGTTCATGCTTCCACCGCAGATAGGAAGCTTTGCCAGTACGGCCATTGCTTCTAGAAGCGTAGATTTTCCCGAGCCGTTTTCTCCCACAAAAAAGGTCACAGGTGCGTCAAATTCAAGGTGTAGGTTCTGCGTGAACGGTAAGCTACCAGGAAACTTATCCCGCTGCAAGGGACGATCTCGGTCGGTTCTTACAGAAGGGATGTAAGGCACGCTGCCTGGCTTCTGAGAGGGTAGTATCGTCATTATGGTTGTTGTACAAGACTTAAATAATAGTATATTTATACTGTTATTTAAGATGATATCAGCTTGTATACTTACCCGTACCGCGTTGGAGTTCGCCGACAGTATTCATAACTACTCAACTCCCATTTATTCATCTGAGCTGTTAGAAACTGTACCGACCTCAAATATTTTTTCCCTAGCGGCAATCGAATCCGAAACGCTGAGCCTTCTCCAGGTACTGATGTGACATCAATAAGGCCCTGATGCGCTTCGACGATCATTTGATAGCTCACGGTCAGGCCCAAGCCAGTTCTTTTCCCTACAGGCTTTGATGTAAAAAAGGGATCGAATATCTTTGACTGCATCTCCTCAGGAATACCTTCCCCATTGTCAGCTAGAGCGAGCGCGACATAGGAAACCGTCAGATCTAGGTAGCCAAATTGAGCCGAATCGCCATCAATGCGATCACCCCCATATCTATTCATGTTTAAGCGACCTAAAATAGGGCTTCCAGTTCCTCAACGCCCTTTACGAATCGTTCTCTGCGATCATGAAGGGACACGAATTCTGCCATGCGTGTCCGTGGTCTCAAAAAGTTACCCACTTCATCCACCTGTGCGCTCATTGTAAGTTCGACGACAGCGCTCACACCAAAACATCTCGTAGCCCAGGTTGGTCTTACGTTGCAGTGGCGAGACGTGGGATGAATGGCAGTGAAGACAGTCCATCAGGTAGAGGGAGGGTGTAGCCGGTCGCCAGCTAGAATACCAGCTAAGAGACCAACATTCTAGTTTGGCTACTCAGGGCTGACAGTTTCCTTTGGGCCTCATCGACGCTATCAGCCCATTTTCTTTTAGAGCAGCCATGACTTCAGCGACAGTGACCCGCTCGCGCCTAAGGTCTTATGAACAAATTGGCCGTTGTTCACCAATAATGCAGGCGAGGCTTTAATAAGTTGCGCGACCACCTTAGACCGCATTAGTATTTGGGTTAGCACGTATTGAGCAGCCAAGAGACAAGCGATCGCAGCCAATGCCTCCGATACCGAGACAATATCGAGAATGATGCCAGAAGCAGTCAGCGAACCAATCGCAACGGTGACTATCCAGTCAAAGTTATTCATCTGGGAGGTAGAACGCTTACCAATAATTCGGATAGCACCAACAACCGAGATGTACATAATCGGTGCGGCGATAAGAATCTTGAGAATACCTTCCCATCCATCAAACAGAGCTTTGAACAAATCCACAGGCGCTTTTACCATCACTTCCATTACCGCCACTCTATCTAAACTCAACGAATAGACACTTAACGAATAGCGCCCCTCTACAGTGTGACTATCGTGTTCCTAAACCATGCCTACTCAGCGACCTGGCCTTGTGCTTTGTTCCGCTGCCGTATCTGAATTTGGATAATGAATTCGGTTCCTTTCGCTGGCGTAGAAACGAACGTTAGGTTACCGCCATGGAGTTCAGTAACGATTTGGTAGCTAATCGACATCCCCATACCGGTTCCTTTCCCAACGGGCTTAGTCGTAAAGAACGGATCAAGAATCCGCTGCTCCAAATGCTCAGGAATGCCTGGCCCGTTATCTGCGATTACAATCTCTACCCAGTTGGCATCCATTACGGTAGTGCGGATCATAATTTGATTGGGATTGCTTTCAATGTCTTGATAGGTTCGGCTGCCGTTGTGTGACTCTAGCGCGTCAATCGCATTGGCCAGAATGTTCATAAACACCTGGTTCAGTGCGCCGGCAGAACATTCAACCAAAGGTAGCTCACCATAGTATTTCACCAGATGAATCTCTGGCCGCTCAGGTTGTGCCTTCAGTCGATGCTGCAGTATTAGGAGGGTGCTTTCAATGCCGTCATGGATATCGACCGCCTTAAATTCTGCTTCATCCTTACGAGAAAAGTTACGCAATGACAGCACAATTTCGCTAATTCGATGTGTTCCTATCCGCATTGATCTAAGGATTTTAGGTAGATCCTCTTGCACAAATTCTAAATCAATTGATTTGGCTTCCGCTTGAATTTCAGCGTCCGGATTAGGATAGTGCTTCTGATAGAGCTGAATAAAATCTAGCAAGTTTTGCGTATACTCCTGCAAAGGATCTAAATTACTCTGAATAAAGCTCACTGGATTGTTGACTTCATGGGCAATACCTGCCACGAGGTTACCTAAGGAAGACATTTTTTCGGTATGAACCAGCTTAATTTGCATATTTTGCATATTTTGCAAGGCTTGCTGTAGCGCTAAGGTGCGCTCTTGAACCCGCTGCTCTAGTTCTTTGGTCAGCAATTGCAGCGATTGTTCCGCCTGCTGCCGTTCCTGAATCTGAACTTCCAGCTGGTTGTTGAGTTCTGTGAGCTGAATGTTCTGTAGTCCTAGTCTCTCCTCCAGGCTGTAGTAGATTTCAAGCCGACGAGGGGGCTCATCCCCTGGTGTGCGTAGCTGATCAACCAAGTCCTGTACATCCTTAGGAGGTGGGGGAGTGAGGCGAGAAACCCCCAAGGTGACGACCATATTCATCACCATGCCCACAGCCCCGATGCCCTCTGGGGAAACATTAAAGAACCACAGCGGCATTCCGTAAAATCTGGCCCCTACTATATATCCTGCGACAAAGAGAGTCCCTGCTAACATGCCAGAGATTGCGCCTTCCCGATTGGTGCGCTTGTCAAAAATGCCGAGAGTAATAGCCGGAAAAAAGCTGGCTGCGGCGAGACCAAAGGCAAAGGCGACTACTTGAGCTACAAACCCTGGGGGATGAATCCCCAAATACCCAGAGACAGCCAGAGCTACCCCCACCATCATCCGCCCCGCCATCACGCGCTGGGTTTCAGATGCGTTACTGTTCAACATGCGGTAGTAAACGTCGTGAGCGATCGCGCTGGAAATTACCAGCAGGAGAGCAGCGGCTGTGGAGAGCGCTGCAGCTAAGCCACCAGCAGCGACTAGCCCCGTAATCCAAGGGGGCAGGTTAGCCACTTCAGGAATAGAAAGGAAGATAGCATCAGGGCCAATCATCATTTCATTCGTTTCAGGGTCAGGCGTAAAGTCCAACCGGCCATTCTCATTCTTATCGTCTAGTGTCAATAGATCCGTCGATTCCCATTTATTGATCCAGTCAATTTGTCGGATCGTTTCAATCGGCTGCTGATTGAGGGTATTAATTAGGCTATAGCGGGCAAAGCCAGCCACAGCAGGCGCGGTTGTGTAAACAACGGCAATGAACACCAACGCCCAGCCCGCTGAGAAGCGAGCCGCTTGCATGTTTTTTACGGTGTAGAACCTAACTAGAACATGGGGAAGACCGGCGGTGCCTACCATCAGCGTTAGGATAATCAATCCCATGTCGAGGGGTGAATGGTGAGCGAAGGGGGCTGTGTACTCAGCGAATCCTAGATCTAGGTGAACCTGATTGAGGCGGTCGATAATGTCGCTGCTGGCCAGCGCGATGGGGGGGATTGGCATCCCGGTTAACTGATGGGAAAGGGCGATCGCTGGGACTAAAAACGCTAAGCAAAAGACGCCGTACTGGGCTACTTGAGTCCAGGTAATGCCTCGCATACCGCCCAATATGGCAAAAACACCAACGAGAATAATGCCGATGACCACGCCGGTTTCTACACTTACCTGGAGGAAACGGCTGAGAATAATGCCTACCCCTCGCATCTGGCCCGTGATATAGACCAGGCAAATGCCAACACAGGCAAAGACTGACACTAGGCGGGCAGTGCTGGAGTAGTAGCGATCGCCGACAAAGTCAGAGATGGTGTATTGGCCAAACTTGCGTAGGTAGGGGGCAATAAGGAGCGCAATGAGGACGTAGCCTCCTGTCCACCCTAGTAGGTAAATGGCACCGTCGTAGCCCAAGAAGGAAACTACGCCAGCCATAGAGATAAAAGAGGCCGCAGAAATCCAATCACCCGCTGTGGCAATACCGCTGACAAGGGCAGGCACATTACGGCCTGCCACAAAAAAATCTTTGGCATTTCTAACCCGAGACTGCCAGCCGATCACTAAGTAGAGTGCCAGGGAAATGCCAATAAAAGTAGCCCCCCAGACTTCAGTTGGAGCCCAGTTATGAACTATCATCTTATAGTGTCGTTTTCAAAAATGTTTAGAAAAAAATCGGGTTCGTGCGAGAAATATAGTGTTTATTTTCACTAACTCGTCGGTAAAGATTATGAATTTCTCTCTACTGAGTCATTCCGAGCCACTTTCGCATTCCTCAACTCATTGATGCGATCTAGCTCTGACATCTTGAACGCGTACCCAAAAATCAGACCTATAAAGATTAATAACGCCCCTTGCTGAGCCATCCAAAACCCAAAGGGCAACTGGCCGAACTCAAAACGATTCAAAAACTTTGCTAAGACAATCGTAGTGCCGAAAGAAAAAAAGGCCCAAATCGCTAGAAGATGGCGAATCAAGGTGAGGTTGGTATGCCAATAGCTTTCAGGTTTTGTTGAAGGCATATGCAAGAATCCGCTGTTTTTCCAAAGAACCGAAAAGACACCTAGCACTGACTTACAGCTTTGGTCACTTAGCATACACGTAGGCATTAGCCTTCTTTATGAGTATGCATCCGGCGATCACTAAAATGTGTCTACTAAAACATGCCCAATAAAGCCATGTAAACCAACCTTGATAGGTTCTACTAAAGACACATATCAAATGCCAACTATACATGCAAAGCTCTTCCCAGCTTTCTGCAAGATTATATGACGATTCCGCAGAAGGCTGGGAAGAACTTTGCAGCGACGTTTGATGCCCTAGTAAGGGAACACTGAAGTTGATATTTCGTTCTAAGACAGGCTATAGAGCAATGGTGACAAGCTTAGATTCGGGCAGGCTGTCAAACTATCACATCAAAGAGACTTTGTATGAAGGGAGTCGCACCCTAGTCTACCGGGCGACGATGCCAAGCGAGCAGCGTACCGTTGCGCTCAAGCGTCTACGCAGTGAGTATCCTAGCTTTGATGAACTGCTTCAGTTCCGCAATCAGTACACGATTGGCCATCAGCTCGACCATCCTGGATTAGTGCGGATGGAAGCATTGGTTGCTTACGACAACGGGCAGGCCATTGTGATGGAAGACTTTTCCGGTCTCTCTCTGGCTCAGTATCTCAAACAGACGTTGGAAAAAGAACAACAGCTGCCGCTGCCAGAAGTACTTTCTATTGGGGTGCAGCTAGCGGAGACGCTGCACTACTTGGGACAGCAGCGAGTGATTCATAAAGATATCAAGCCTGCCAATATTTTGATTCATCCACAGAGTAAGCAGGTAAAGCTGATTGACTTTGGCATTGCTTCATTGCTACCACGCGAAACCCAAACGCTAAAGAATCCTCGCGGATTAGAAGGAACGCTGGCGTACCTAGCGCCAGAGCAAACCGGACGGATGAACCGAGGAATTGACTATCGGACCGACTTTTACGCGCTCGGCATCACTCTGTTTGAATTACTGACGGGCACTTTGCCCTTTCAAGCTGCGGATCCTATGGCATGGGTTCATTGTCACATGGCAAAGCAGCCCCCCTTGGCGAACGATCTGGTGCCGATGCCTAAGGAGGTTGCCGCTATTGTTCATAAGCTGATGGCAAAAAGTGCTGAGAATCGCTATCAAAGTGCACTGGGCCTCAAGCATGATTTAGAAAAGTGCCTGGATCAGCTGAAAGAAACAGGCACCGTTGAACCGTTTGACATTGGTCAGCGAGATATTAGCGATCGCTTCATCATCCCCGAAAAGCTATATGGACGTGAAACAGAAATTAAAGCCCTGCTAGCGGCATTTGACCGCGTTGCACAAGGCAATTCAGAAGTGATGCTGGTGGCTGGCTTTTCAGGCATCGGCAAAACAGCGGTGGTCAACGAAGTTCACAAGCCGATTACCCGACAGCGGGGATATTTCATTAAGGGTAAGTATGACCAGTTCAATCGCAGCGTGCCGCTATCGGCTTTTGTGCAGGCGCTAAGAGAACTGATTGCACAGCTACTCGCAGAATCTGACGCTCAGCTTGCCGACTGGAAAGCCAAAATTCTCAGTGTGGTAGGTGAGAACGGCCAGGTTTTAATCAACGTTATCCCCGAACTAGAGTGCATTATCGGCGAGCAGCCTGCGGTTTCAGAACTCTCGGGCACGGCGGCTCAAAATCGCTTTAACACGCTACTGCGAAAGTTCATCGCCATTTTTACCCAGGCTAAGCATCCGCTGGTTCTCTTTTTAGATGATTTGCAGTGGGCTGATTCAGCTGCAAAATCACACTAACTTCGGCAGCTATTCACCCCTAACTTCGGCAGGTGATTCACCCCAACTTCGGCAGATGATTCACCCTTAACTTCGGCAGGTGGTTCACCCCCAACTTCGGCACTCACCTACACTGCTCTGTCAAATGAGCAAAAAGATGAGGAGCTAAGCCAATGGGAGCCAAGTCACAAGGAGCAAAAATGGCAATGGAGAAGTTTCGAGAAATAATCCGGTTGCATGAGCTAGGCTGCAACCAGACAGAGGTCGCCCGTAGCTGCAACGTGGCCCGCTCAACGGTGCAAGACTACCTCCGGCGAGCGAGCGCCAAAGAGCTGAGCTATGCGCAGTTAGAGCATCTGAGCGATAGCGAAGCGCAAACACTGCTGGGCAAAGGCCAGCGTAAAGATAATGGATCGAAAAAAGCGATCGCAATTTCCTTCGATGCGGTGCATCGAGAATTAGCCAAAAAAGGCGTCACCCTCGCGCTGCTATGGCAAGAGGGGTTAAACGACGGGCAGTGGAGCTGTAGCTATGGCAATTTCTGCCGCCGCTATAACCAATGGAAAGGCAGTCAAAACCTATCAATGCGACAGATCCACAAACCCGGCGACAAGCTGTTTGTCGATTACAGTGGTCTTACCGTCCCGGTGACAGAGCCGACGACAGGCACCGTCACGGATGCGCAGATATTTGTCGCCTGCTTTGGGGCGAGTAACTACACCTATGCCGAAGCGACCCCGAGCCAAGCCCTACCCCAGTGGATAGGCTCTCACCAACGCGCCCTGGCCTTCTATGGCGGCGTCCCCGCCGCTATCGTGCCAGACAATCTCAAGTCAGGCGTTACTGCCCCCTGCCGCTACGAACCTGGCATCAACCGCAGCTACCAAGACTTTGCCGAGCACTATGGCGTTGCGATTCTACCTGCACGGGTAAGGAAGCCCAAGGATAAAGCCAAGGTTGAAAAAGCGGTGCAGACCGTGGAGCGTCGAATCCTTGCTCCTTTGCGCCATCAGCAATTCACCAGTTTTACGACCCTCAATGCAGCCATTAAAGATCTGTTAGAGCAACTCAATAGCCGCACGATGAAAGGCTATGGGCTCTCTCGCAAAGAGATGTTCGAGCGGACTGACCAAACGGCTCTCAATCCTTTACCGGCCTATGAATTTGTATTTGCGACGTGGAAAACAGCCCGCGTCAATCTGGACTATCACCTAGAGATAGACAAACACTACTATTCCGTACCTTACTGGTTCGTCAGACGAGAAGTGAGTGTCAAAATCAGCGAGCAGTTCGTAGAAGTTTTCTATGACCACCAACGGATTGCAGCGCACCCTCGCTCATCAGCGTCTCAATACCGGCACAGCACGCTGCCCGACCATATGCCGCCAGAGCACTGGGCCTACAAACAACAGTCCAAAGCGCGGTTCATCACCTGGGCCGAGCAGATTGGCCCCCATACGAAAGCGCAGGTGAGCGCCATCTTTGAGCACAAAACCCATGAAGAGCAGGCATTCCGCAGTATCAAAGGCATTCAACGGTTAGCCACTCAGTATGGCGCGGTGCGATTGGAGTTCACCTGTCGCCGTGCCAATGCCTTTGGTATGACTGGTCTCAGGCGACTCAAGGCGATCTTAAAATCCCATCTTGATGAGGTGCCCTTAGAAGCCGATACACCCCCACCGCTTGCGAACAACCACGACAACTTACGCGGCCAAAATTACTATAGCTAATCCTCTTTAGTGACTCCTATGCAACAAACACTCGAACAGCTCAAAGACCTGAAACTAAACGGTTTCGTAGAAGCTTGGCAGGATCAACATGCGCAGCCGACTTACCATGACCTCTCCTTTGACGAACGATTGGCGCTGTTAGTCGAAAGAGAATATCTACGACGGCAACAACAGCGGCAGCAGCGACGGCTTAAGCAGGCCAAGCTATTTATCGGTGCCGCCATTGCTGACGTTGACTTTGACGTGCCCCGTGGCTTGAAGAAAGCCCAATTTCTTGACTGGGCACAAGGACAGTGGCTAGCCGACCATCTCAACTTAGTACTGGTCGGGCCAACAGGCACTGGTAAGACCTTTTTGAGCTGTGTGTTGGCCGACCACCTATGCAAGCAGGGGCAGAGCGTACGCTATATCAAAACCGCTGAACTCGTCTCTGAGCTGAAGTTAGCTAAGGCTGACGGGTCTTTCCCTAGACTCCGAAAACGGCTGGCAGGATTTGATCTAGTCATCCTTGATGAATGGCTCAGAGATCCGCTATCGCCCAATGATGCCAGGGAAATTCTCGATTTCCTAGATGACCGCTATCGACGGAGTTCGTGCCTATTCGCTACTCAATTTCCTGTCAATCAGTGGCATCAGCAAATTCAAGAACCTACCTTAGCCGATGCCATTCTTGACCGCATCGTTCATGATTCCCTGCGTTTAGCTCTCAAGGGTGAATCGATGCGAAAGCTCACCAGCAAGCTCAAGTCTGAAAAAGAAACAACAACCTAAAGATGAAATGAAGTTATGGACTGTTCCTCTTCTAATCAGCTTATAGTCAGTCTACACACCTGCCGATTTTCACCCTGCCGAAGTTGAGCGCGACTAGCCGCCGAAGTTAGGGGTGATTGATTGCCGAAGTTGGGTGAATATGCAAGCCGCACAAAAAGGTGCCCGAAACAGACGCCATCTTTGAGAATGTAGCCCGAGCGAATGCAGCAGCAGACGCCGACCCCAAAGTGTTGAGACTCTCCATCGACAGCAAGGCTAAAGTCGCCATTGGGAATCTATCAAGGGGCGGCGGGGCGCGAACCCTCGAACCGCGACAGGCCGATGACCATGACCACTACCGCGAAGCCACACTAGTGCCCTTTGGCATTCTCGATGTGAAGGGAGAGCAACTCTCGATTTACTTCGGGCAGTCAGCAGAGACCAGCGACTTTATTGTCGACTGCTTAGAAGACTGGTGGCAGACGCATCGGGCCGCCTATTCAGAGACAGCAGAATGGGTGATTGACTTAGACAACGGACCTGCTGTCAAAAGCCAGCGGACTCAGTTCATCAAGCGTATGGTGCAGTTTTCGCAGCGCGAGCAGATGAAAATACGCCTGGTTTACTATCCGCCTTATCACAGCAAGTACAATCCGATAGAGCGCTGTTGGGCGGCGTTAGAAAACTACTGGAATGGCGCTATCCTCGATACCGTTGAAGCTGCCCTACGCTGGGCGGCGAACATGACTTGGAATGGCTTTGCGCCAATTGTTGAGTTAGTCGAGACGACTTATCAGAAGGGTATCAAGGTGGCCAAAGATGAGTTGGAACCGTTCGAGCAACAGTGGCAACGGTCTGAAACGTTGCCTAAGTGGGATGTGACGATTGTTCCTATGTAAACGGTAACTTATTTGTTTGCGCTCCCCTAACTATTTCTGGTGTACAGCATAGGGGATAAAAAAAGGCGTATCCTTCTGGAAAGCAAAAAGTACCAGAAAAGGAATACACCATGACTCAAGATAATCTAGTCGAGTTCAAAACACCAGAGTGTCAGGAAGGCTTTAGCGATGCGCTCAGTGACCTGTTGCGACAAGGCGCTCGTCAAATCATTGCGCAAGCAGTGGAGGCAGAGCTAAGTGAGTTTATGGGCCGATATCGAGGGCTCAAGACGAGCGGGGTGGGCGAGGTGGCTATCCAAGTGCCAAAGGTGAGAGACCGCAGCAGCAGCGGTCTCAAGTTCACCTCACAGTTGCTGCCGCCCTACCTCAAACGCAGTCGGAGTGTAGAGGAAGTATTGCCCTGGCTGTATCTCAAAGGCGTTTCGACAGGAGACTTTGGCGAAGCCTTAGCCGCCTTGCTAGGGCCAGAGGCAAAGGGGTTGTCCTCAGCAACCATCAGTCGGCTGAAGTCGAAGTGGGGCAGCGAGCATCAGGACTGGCAAGGGCGTTCTTTGAAACACAAGCGCTATGTGTATGTGTGGGCCGATGGCATCTACTTCAACATCCGCGCCGAGGAGCGTCAGTGCATTTTGGTGATGATTGGCGTCAGCGATAGCGGTCACAAGGAGTTGTTAGGCATCGAGGCAGGCTACCGAGAGTCAGAACTCAGTTGGAAGTCACTGCTGCTGAAGCTCAAAGATCAGGGGCTACAGCATGACCCACAGCTAGCCATTGGCGATGGGGCGTTGGGTTTCTGGAAGGCGCTGCCTCAAGTCTGGCCGACGACTCAGAAGCAGCGCTGCTGGGTGCACAAGACGGCGAATGTGATTAACAAGCTGCCGAAGAAGCTTCAGCCTCAGGCGAAGTCGGCCCTATGGGAGATCTATCGGGCTGAGACCAAGACCGATGCCAATCAAACGTTTAACCGCTTTCTCAAGACCTATCAGGTGAAGTACCCTGAGGCTGCGGACTGTTTGGCAAAAGACCGCGACGTGCTGCTGCGGTTCTATGACTTTCCGGCTGAGCACTGGAAGCATATTCGCTCCACCAACCCTATCGAATCGACCTTTGCCACTGTCCGACTGCGTACTGACCAGACCCGAGGAGCCGTCTCCCAAGGCACGGTTCTGCCGCTGGTCTTCAAGTTGGTGCAGAGTGCTCAGAAACGATGGCTACGGATTCGAGGCTTCAAGCGTCTCGGCAATGTGATTGAAGGCGCTCAGTTCAAAAATGGCGTTCGAGTAGAGGCGACAATTGCGGTCGCCAATCAGGAAGAAAGGCGGTGGCAATAACCATTCAGCCTATGCGTTGGCGCAGCCTCTCTGCCAGAGAATCGCGGCGTTGACTGAATCACCCGATCTCATCGAGAGTGTTGCCTGAGATTAAACCACGCCAAGACTTCCGTAGAATTTCGGTGATCGCATCTTGCTAGAACCATCAAAGAGCGATGATATTTTGGCCTAGGATAGGGAACTATAGAAAAAAGCTCTTTCCATATCAATAGCACAGCGTCAAGTTTGACTAGTTCCATCTCTTCACGGTATCTATGTCTTCTTGCATTGATTATTCAAACGCGACTGACTCAGTGAAATTACCGGCTCAATTACAGACTAAGGTAGTTAGGTATGAAGAGCTGCTCCAGGGAGTCGCTGCTGCTACGAATATTTTGCTCACTGGCCACAACTACTACGAGGCTATTGACCAAGCACTAGCAGCTTTAGGCCAGGCGACTCAGGTAGATCGCACTTACATTTTTGAGACGCATCCGCATCCAGAAGAGGGCAAACCTGCCATGAGTCAGAGATGGGAGTGGGCTGCTCCTGGTATCTTGCCTGAAATTGACAATCTCGACCTACAAAACTTGCTCTGTGAGAACTTTATCCCGCACTGGTATACAGAGCTATCGAAAGGGCGACCACTCTACGGGCCTGTTCAAGAGTTTCCCCTAATTGAAAAAGAGATCTTAGAATCGCAGGGCATTCTCTCTATTCTGGTAGTTCCTGTTCATATTCGCAATCACTTCTGGGGATTCATTGGATTCGATCAGTGCAAAGTTAAATATGAGTGGACGACGGTAGAAGTCTCGACCCTACAAGCAGTCGCTGGATGCCTAGGAGGTACAATTTCCCGCCATCACACAGAACAAGTCCTACAAGGGGTTAACCGCAGCCTAGAGAGAAGAGTCGCTAAAAGAACAGAAGAATTAACCGCTGCGAACACAGATCTATCGATGGCAATTGCATCTTTGCAAGAGACACAAGCCAAACTTATTCATACAGAGAAGATGTCCAGCCTAGGGCAGCTAGTCGCTGGAATTGCTCACGAAATCAACAATCCTACTAACTTTATCGATGGCAATCTAGAGCACGCTCAGCACTATGTGAAGGATATACTAGCGCTCGTTGCGCTGTACCGGGCAGAATACCCAAACCCAACTCCCGCGATAGAAGAGATGCTCGAGGCTATAGGGTTCGACTTTCTCGAAAAAGATTTTACAAAGCTGATGAACTCGACCCTTTCAGGCGTCGCTCGGATTACACAGATTGTGCGATCGCTGCGCAACTTCTCCCGCCTTGACGAAGCCGATTGTAAGATTGTAAATATCCACCAAAGCCTCGAAAGCACGCTCAATTTTTTGCAGTATCGGCTTCAGCCTACCAGCCAAGAAGAGAGCAGCGAAGCAAACAATACAAAGGGAATTGAAGTGGTCAAACAGTTTGACTCAGCAGTACCCCTTTTAGAATGCTTTTCGAGAGAGTTGAATCAGGCAATCATGCATATTCTGACTAATGCAATTGATGCGATAGAAGCAAAGGAAAAACAAGAGCGTGACCACTGGCCTAATCAAATCCAAAGTAATCGAATTGATAGCTCTCAATTTGATAGCTATCAAATTAAAATCAGTACTGCGGTAGCTGACTGTAACCATATCATCCTTCGCATTACTGATAGTGGCATCGGCATGACGCCTGCTGTGCGAGCAAAAATGTTTGACCCATTCTTCACCACCAAACCCGTTGGCCAAGGCACCGGGCTAGGTCTTTCTATTGCTCATCAGATCATTGTGAAAGAACATAAAGGAGAGATCATCTGTTGCTCTGTTTCTGGACAAGGAACAGCTTTTGAAATCCGTCTACCAGTGCAGCAGCGCTAACAGATATCAGCTTACAAACAGGCAGCGAGAGGACCTAGCTCGTCTCATTTAGCGATTTGCTATCAGATTTTTGTAGATAAGCGTCAAGGCAAGCTCTCTTGCCTGTCATCGACCGGACAGGGAACGACCTTTGTCATTCATCTCCCGATTCAACAGATGACGGAAGTTCGAATATCCAAGCGGTTCCGTGAAGCGAATTACCTGCTATGTCCAGTACAGCAGCTCTGCGTTTGGAAAGCGTTCTGCGATGTTGCGCTCAAAGATTCAGTCAGAGACATTGTTAGCAGCGTCCTGGTAGGGCCGCTTGAGCGAGGGTTGCCGAGTCTTATCAGCTTGCTGTGTCCAATACACCCAAGGGAATAAGCAGGTGAGTATCCAATTGCGGACGCCGGATCTTGGGTTTAGCCACCGAGGGCACTGGTCACCCACTGCTGCCAAGCCTCAATCGCTTGAGCAAATGAGGTAATCTGCGCTTCAAAAGTGTCAATCGCCTGCTGTGCTTTTTGTGCGCCATAAGCAGGGGCAAGATGAGAGTGATCTGAATTTTGGAGGCGTCTCCTTGCTATTTGTTTGGTGCTGTGTAATATTGCTAATGCTGCGGCATTTATTCCGTCCTTACGTTCTCTCTAAGCAGCCGGAGTTCCAACGTGGCCCTGACTTAGCGCGTAGGCTTCGACATTAAAGGTGTCGCTGCACTCTCTTACTCGCATGGTCTTGAGATGTGACGGGTCTTACGCTTGGAGAGTGCCCATGACGAGTTTCATAGTTATTAATGTTGAGCATGGCTTAAACGGTAAATTAGGTGTCGATTGCCGGTTCAGCGGCTCTATCCGAGTCCGAGATGGAGTCATAACCCAGATGGGTAACCTTGTCGCAGAAGATGGGGAGCGTGTTATAGACGCACTCGGATGCACAGTATGTCCCGGCTTTGTGAATACACATCACCATCTGTTCCAATCGATCATGAAATCGGTTCCTTCTGTCTTGAACAGTGGACTGGATGATTGGGTAATGGGTGCGCCCTATACCTACTGGCCAATGCTGACCGCAGAGGCGTTGGAGTTATCTACAACAATTGGACTGCTAGAGTTGGCGCTATCGGGCGCAACAACCGTCGCTGATCAGCACTATATATTCGGCGATAGGTTTGACTATAGACCTGCTGATATCCTTTTTCAGACAGCGCAGCGTTTCGGTATGAGATTCGTAATGGGGCGGGGCGGTCTAACACACGGGCGGCCGTGGCACCATTCAAATATTTCTCCTGCTCCCACCGAAACGATAGACGAGATGCTTCGAGGGATAGAAGAGACTGCTAGCCAATGGCACGACCCCTCAAGTAATGCTATGAGTAGGGTTGCGGTCGCGCCTGTCACGACTGTCTTCAATATGAGGGAGGGAGAGGCACGAGAGCTCGCGCGCGCAGCACGCAGCATGGGACTTCGTCTCCACACTCATCTCTCTGAGAACGACACATACGTTTCTTCGACGCTAGAACGATTCGGAAAAAGACCTGTGCATTGGATGGCTGACCAAGAATGGATCGGGGCAGATGTCTGGTTTGCACACTTGGTCAAGTGCGACGAAGGAGAACTTAAGCTCTTGGCGGATTCGGGCACGGCGATGGCCCACTGTCCTCAATCAAATGCGAGGCTTGGTTCTGGTGTTGCACCGGCACCATTCATGCATGATTTAGGAGGCATTGTTTCGTTGGCAGTCGATGGCACGGCCGCTAACGAGGCGGGCGATATGGCGCAGGCAATTTACTCCGCCTTCACGATGCACCGCGCAGTTGGTCTCCCGAGTTCTACAAAAGCGGAGACGGTTCTTCACTGGGCTACTGCCGGGGGTGCCCGCGCCCTCGGGTTCGAAGCTGTTGGAACAATCGAAATCGGGAAGGCGGCTGACCTAGTGCTCCTAGGTCTCGACCATCCTCGATATTTTGGTCAGCATGATTTGACAATTGCCCCAATCATATCCGGTGGGCAATTTCATGTGAAGCACTCATTCGTGGGCGGCAAAGACCTTGTTGTTAATGGTAAAATTCCTTGGCTTGACATTGAGAAGTTGCAAGCACAGTCTACAAGACTTGTCTCAAAACTCAAACAGCACAGCGGCCTCATTGAGAGAGTGGAAAAATCTGGGGGAAAGCCTAATATTATGTGAGATCTTCGCTAACTAAATAATAGGTAAACCCCCAGCTTGAAATTGTCAGGATTGGGTAGCCAAATTGGAGCACGTCGCCCTCAAGGCAACCTTCCCCCATCCTGCTTGTGCTTACGCGGATTTGAACAAGACATCCAGTTCCTCTACTCCTTTTATAGATCGCTCCCTGCGATCTATAAGAGACACGAACTCTGCCATACGCGATCGCGGCCGTAGAAAGTTGCCCACTTCATCGACCGCTTTGCAGAATCTTTGAGCTGCATCAAACTCACCAAAGCCCAGAGTTGGATAATAGCGATGTTTGATGCGTCGATGGCTCTGCTCGACAGGATTGGCCATGCAGGGGCGAACCTCATGCTCGGTATCTTTGCTTAGTTCTTCCTCATTTCTCCGGGGGAGAGGCTGCGCCAACGCCCGTGGGTAGGAAGCTAAGCCATCGGTAGCCACCTTCTCCGGTGCGTCTTCGTGCAGACCGATAGCCCAAAGAAGGCTTTGGTGCCTGCCATATCGCGAGTTTTACTGAGGCGGACATCCACCAGATTGCCATCCTCATCAATGCCCCGATAGAGATAGCACCACACACCTTTTACTCGGACGTCAGTTTCGTTGATCAGCCAAATCTTCCCGACCTTTCCTTTCCGCTTCGTCCTGATCCGTATCGGTAAAATGAGGGAGGAATCGCTCTTCCTGGTCCCTCACGGTTTCGTGAGTGCACTGGAAGCCCCACAGCAGAAAGAACTCGGACACAACTACCACCTGTACGGAGGCATACGCTCACCCTTTGTATTGATAGGCTCCATAGAGAGAAAAAGGCGATCGCATTCCTAAAAGTAAGAAAGCGTAGCTAGGTCACGTCGTTCAAAAAGCATTGTTTGCTATAGAAATGGTTTGCGGCTATAGGCTTGTCCGAATGATTAAGATTCGGCCCTTTCGCTCTGCTGTCTTGATCGCTATTTTTAGAGGCGATTCATATTTGAGGCGTAGCGATGAGCGTCCCCAGCAAGCTAGAAGCCACGATAAAAGTTAGCGAACTCCCAACGCCGGAAGCCGTCGAGAACGGCTGGCAGCACTCGCCGACGAACAGTACGAGAGCTGGGTTGCTGCTGTGACCGGACGTATCGGCGAACTGACGCCCGAAGGCTTTGTCTTAGAAGGCCCGAGCATCCTGGCATTCGAGCGCAAGCCTAAAGCCACTAAGAACACAGACTAGCAGCGGTTGCCCTTCTCTACCGTCAGACGAAATGACCGATGGTGACCAAGCGGCTAAACCCTTTCAGAGAACTGCTCAGGCAGTACCTTGGTCAACTTGGCATACAGTTCACTGCCGTCAGCCGCCCCTGCAAACTTGATAGCCGCCTCAGCAGCGCTGTTCAAACACTCTATCGGCGAGGACTCCTCCTGCTTAGCGTTGAGCAACGAACACAGACAGCGCTCGTAGTCTCCACCGCGAATCGACTCAGCCCGCGCTTCTGTCAGCTCTTCAGCACGGTACTTCTCTAAAGTTTCGCGCTGCTGCTCCGTCACCGGCGGCGGCAAGAACTCGACGATAATTTCTTGGCAGCGCTCGATGTCCTCGGGGCTAATTGCTGGGTTCTCCATCCGCTCGTCCTTTCCTTCGCTAGTTTGCCAATGATAGCCGTTGGCTGAGGGGCTAGCTTCGCGCAGCAAAGGCTAAGGCGTCACCGCTGCGTCTTTATTGCCCCGCGTAGACTTTCGTCAGAAAGTCCTACGCCCCTTGACTCCCAAGGGTTTGGCGCTTGCCCTTGACGCGCCAAACCCGGACTTCGGCCAGTAGTAGCACTGCTCAGCATTGGCTTCACAGAACCAGCTAGTGCCGCGCACTTCGGAGGTAATCCTATGCTCAGCAAAAATAGCAAGCGCATTCTCCTGATCAGTCTGCGGCTTCTCTGCTTTTAGCTCCTTTTCGCCATAGGGAGCCGTTCTCCTACGTAGAGCTGCCGCTGCCGTTTGTTGCCCTGAGCGCTGCCGTAGCGCTGCTGATACCAGCTGTCGTGAGAACTGCTCATACCGGAACTCTCGTAGGGTTTAGCTGAATCTAGCCGCTTGCTAGGCAATCGGCGAGAACGGACCGCGATAGGACGCCGCTGACGGTGGGTGATCGCCGCTTTCCACCTCTACGATCTGTCCGTCCTCTATAGCTCCATAAGTATGGAGCGATTGTAATTTTAGGATTAGGCAAAAGGGCCTCTTGCTGCCAATTTTTTCTGAGAGTATTGTTGTAGCTTTCTATCAAGTAGTGTGTTGTCCCCTAGTTTGCTCTTGATGTTTGCGCAGAAATTGAAATAACAGGCCGAGAGACAGGCTTTGGATACAATTTAGCTACTACTCCGAGCTAGTCATTAGATCCACCAAACTCAACACACCTCAAACGTCAATCCAGCAGACTCCTCCAGCCGCTCTATCAAAACGTTTCCAAACATCGACGCAGGTGTCCAAAATCCTCCTGGCTTGTTAGCCTCGGCGAAATTCTCAGCGATACATAGTCCCGTCTGCCCCAAAATCTTTGCGGTAGATCCATAGCCAGGGTCCTGATCTCCCACAACCTTTACCTCAATGGTCTCTCCATTGCCCGTTACACCCCAAAAGCGCAAATCATAAAACCCCTCCTTTTGAGACACCTGGCTCGGGCCTTTACCCTGCTTAGGGATAATCGTATTCTCCAAGAGCCAGCGGGTGGCTGGAAAGGTCATGGCCACCGCAAGGCCACTGAGGGCCGCACTGAGTCCTTTAGCTGTCAGCCAGCCAGCGGTGTTGGGGCCGGTCAATACCGCCTCCTCATACTGAAAGTTTTTGCCGTAGGAATAACCCGTCAGCGCATTGGAGCGCAGCACAATGCGAGTGTTAATAGCTGCCATCACAAATGGCGACACCCACGCCTGGAAGTCTGGGTCGTACTGGACAGGGACCAGGGTCGAGGGATGCGCCAAAGACTGGGGAGTCTCTGAGCATAGGGAATAGGGATTATCCAATTCCTGGCGCAGTTCAGGGTCGATTCTGGCCGCTTGAATTAGGTTGACGCCGCTGGCGACAGTGCCCCCAGAGACGCCTCCCTGCGCTGATTTGACTCTCATTTTGATGCGATCGCAAGGCTGGCCGAACCGCTGTTTCGCCTGTTGCTGTAGGTAGTAAACCCCCAAATCAGACGGGATAGAATCAAACCCACAGCAGTGGACAATGCGGGCCCCAGAACCCTGGGCGGTGACGGTGTAGCGCTCAATCATTTGGCGCACCCACTGAGGTTCCCCGGTGAGATCGCAGTAATCGGTACCGGTGTCAGCGCAAACTTTTACCAGGAGTTCTCCGTATAGGGCATAGGGACCGACGGTAGAAATAACAACCCGAGTCTGAGCGCACAGCTTCCTTAAGCTAGCCTCGTCGGTGGCATCAGCAGTTAGGTAAGGCAGTCCGTCTGCTCTGGCCCCCAGTTCGGCAACGAGGGTCTCTAGCTTAGCCTTGGAACGACCGGCAATGGCCCATCTGACTGAGTCGCTCACTCCTACCTGATTGAGCAAGTAACCGCAGAGAATACGACCCACAAATCCTGTGGCGCCAAAAACAACCAAATCGTATCTAGGCTTATGATTACCCACCAAATATTCCCCGTCAAATATGGGCATGGTTCCAGAACTGCCGATTTAAGGTAACACTTGCAGCATAAAGTAGACCATCATTCGGTGGCGTAGTTCCAAGTCAGGTAACACTTTTGACCAGCCAATAAGGCTTCAAAGCCCTGTCAAATATGCTCTGAAGGAACCGGACTAATTTTTAAAGTGTTGCCCTTTTGAAACCCATGTTGGACCAAGCCTGGAAGCTTCTATAATCTCAACACTGTCAATATTCTGAATTCGAATAAAGAGTTCTTTCTTCGGTAGTCCTAAACGAGCAATAGAAAATCCTTAATCGTTTAGGACTACCAAATAGTCAAGCTACAGGAGGGGTACTCGGCCTGTTGAGAACAGTTTGTAGCCTATGGCCATCACCATAAAGGAGAGAAAGAACTCCCAAAGGCTAGTAGGGTTGAGGATGGCTCGACTACTAGCGAAGACTAATAGAATACCGACGGCAGTTGAAACCCAGCCAATCTCTTTGAACTCATCAGGCAAAAAGACCAGCGATAGCACACCCATGGCTAGGCAAAGGACAGAGGCATCAGCGGCGATACCTCGCCACCAGTAGGGAGAGACATTAGTGGTGAAAATGATATTGTGGCCCAGCAAGTAGATACTGAACATCAACAGGGAGAAGCCAATCAGCTTGATGAACGTACGCATAGTGTGAGTAAAGTGAAGTTATCCATCCTATAGGACACCCAATTCCATATCACGAAAGTCAGATTGCGGGGCAATTAAGCAAGATTACTGACGCATACCGTCTAACGATACTTAGGGGGTAGCAAACGAATACAATACCAGCGATTATAGGCAGGTATAGGGGGAGAGGAGAGCGGCTGAGGAATGCTAGATGAACAGGTGAAGGAAACCTTGAAAGATGCTGCCCGCAAGCTGAGCGGACATAAGAAACGAGCGTTCATGGCGAAAGTAGCAGAAGACTACTTCGACGCTTCAGCCCGGAAAGCCGAAACGTATCTTGGGTGGGGACGACAAACGGTTCAGCTCGGGCTGCACGAGCGCGAAAGCGGTGTAGTCTGCGTGGATTACTATCAAGGTCGAGGGAATCACCGGCGCGAAGCGAAGCAGCCTGAATTAGAGCAGGCTATACGAGCGCTGGTCGATGGGCAATCACAAGCCGACCCGACGTTTCGGACTACGTTTTACTACGCGAGAGTAAGCGCCCAGTCGGTGCGCGACGCGCTGATAGAGGAGAAAGGCTACCGGGATGAGGACTTGCCAACCCGCCAAACTATCGGCGCGATGCTGAACCGGATGGGCTATCGGTTAAAAAAACGCAAAAAGTGAAGCCGCACAAAAAGGTGCCCGAAACAGACGCCATCTTTGAGAATGTAGCCCGAGCGAATGCAGCAGCAGACGCCGACCCCAAAGTGTTGAGACTCTCCATCGACAGCAAGGCTAAAGTCGCCATTGGGAATCTATCAAGGGGCGGCGGGGCGCGAACCCTCGAACCGCGACAGGCCGATGACCATGACCACTACCGCGAAGCCACACTAGTGCCCTTTGGCATTCTCGATGTGAAGGGAGAGCAACTCTCGATTTACTTCGGGCAGTCAGCAGAGACCAGCGACTTTATTGTCGACTGCTTAGAAGACTGGTGGCAGACGCATCGGGCCGCCTATTCAGAGATAGCAGAATGGGTGATTGACTTAGACAACGGACCTGCTGTCAAAAGCCAGCGGACTCAGTTCATCAAGCGTATGGTGCAGTTTTCGCAGCGCGAGCAGATGAAAATACGCCTGGTTTACTATCCGCCTTATCACAGCAAGTACAATCCGATAGAGCGCTGTTGGGCGGCGTTAGAAAACTACTGGAATGGCGCTATCCTCGATACCGTTGAAGCTGCCCTACGCTGGGCGGCGAACATGACTTGGAATGGCTTTGCGCCAATTGTTGAGTTAGTCGAGACGACTTATCAGAAGGGTATCAAGGTGGCCAAAGATGAGTTGGAACCGTTCGAGCAACAGTGGCAACGGTCTGAAACGTTGCCTAAGTGGGATGTGACGATTGTTCCTATGTAAACGGTAACTTATTTGTTTGCGCTCCGAGAGTGATCTGAATTTTGTGTAAGCGCTTTTTTCTTAAGCGGAAAAGCGTTCTGGAAACAGGATAGCAAAATGTGACAAGGCTGCACGCCAGTTCTTAATCGGCCTGTTCCACTTCTTCGAGATATTGTTCATCGCTAGATACATCAGTCTGAAAACGGCATCTTCGCTGGGGAAGACAGCCTTCGTCTTAATCACCTTGCGCAGCGAGCGGTTGACCGACTCAATGGCGTTGGTGGTGTAGATGACGCGGCGAATCTCCATTGGGTAGTCGAATATCGGGATGACGTTCTCCCAGTGCCGTATCCAAACCTGGCTGACAGCCGGGTAAGCTTCGTCCCACTTGGCGGCAAAGGCATCGAGGGCTGCTTCTGACTCGGCAAGCGTGGCGGCTTGGTAGATAGGCTTGAGGTCAGCGGCAACGGCTTTTCTGTCTTTCCACGGTACATACTTCATGCAGTTGCGCATTAAATGCACAATGCAAAGCTGCACCTGCGTTTGTGGGTAGACTGCTTCAATCGCTTGTGGGAAGCCCTTGAGGCCATCGCAGCAGGCGATCAGAATGTCCTTCAAACCTCTGTTGCGAAGATCCGTCAGCACTTTCAACCAAAACTTCGCGCCTTCGGTTTCGGCTTCGCCGACCCACAGGCCGAGCAATTGCTTATCGCCTTCGCGGTCGATGCCAAGCACAACGTAGACGGCACGCTTGCTGACTCGTCCTGAGACCTTGATGTTTACGTACAGCGCATCGAGATAGACAATCGGGTAGACCTCATCAAGCGGCCTGGACTGCCACGCTTTGACATCCTCGCTGACGCTTTCTATCACGTCGCTGATGACCGCTGCTGATATCTTCGCACCCCCATAGAGTTCTTCGAGCTGAGCGCTGATGTCGCGCGTACTGTTGCCTCTGGCATAAAGCGCCAGGATCTTTTCGTCCAGCCCAGCGATGCGACGTTGATGCTTTGGTACCAGAATCGGCTCGAAGCTACCTCTGCGGTCTCTCGGTATCGACAGGTCTAGCTCGCCGTCTTCAGATTGAACGGTCTTCTTCGAGCTGCCGTTGCGGCTGTTGGGCGCAACGCCCTCCTCTAAGCGATCGCTTTTAAGGTGATGATTGAGTTCTCCAGCTAGCGCACGTTCGACCAGCCGTTTTTTGATCTGCTTCATCAGTCCTGACTCACCTAGAATGTCTTCCGGGCTGTGACAGTCTTCGAGCAGTTCGTCTAGTAGGTCATCGACGCGGTTCGGTTCTTTTTTCGTACGGGCCATGGGGCGGTCTCCTTGAATTGATAGGATTTTAGACCGCTTACACAAAAATCAATACAGTCTCGCGCTCCCCTTAGTCCCTATCCACGCCAACCAAAGCCATCGGCCTTCCTATCAAACACATCGAAGTTCTGCCCCAGCTCCTACCTTGACTGATACCCTCTACTTCTTCGCCTTTTAACCCCTCTCTCCAGCGCATCGGGCTCGCTTGCTGCCCGATGCGGCCCCTCTGAAAAAGCAGCCCGCTACCCCCACCGATACCGCCGTCATCTGCGTTCACGGATTTACCGGCACCCCCTACGAAGTGGCCCCTGCCGTCGATGCCCTGACCCAGCTAGGTATAGCTGCTTATGCTCCCTTACTCCCTGGACATGGCTATCGAGACAGTACCAAGCAAATCTCTGCCTTCGCCAAGCTCAACGCAGACGACCTGCTCAGCGCTGCCCGTCAAGAAATCGCTCAGGCCAAACAGCACTACCGGCACGTCAGCATGCTGGGCTTTTCTATGGGCGGGGCGATCGCGCTGCTGATGGCCGCCGAAGGTCGTCTAGACCGCTGCGCCGTCATCTCTCCCGCTCTGCGCCTACCCAGAAAGGCAGAGTTCCTTATCCCGTTCCTCAGCTGGCTGCCTTTCACCCTTAGTGCCCCCCGCACAGACCCTTTCTATCTCCCTGGCTACAACTTCTATCACTCCCACGCCCTCCACACCCTTTGGACGGTCGGTCGCCAGGCCCAGAAGTAGCTTTCCTGCATTCGCTGTCCTATCCTCGGCATCCATTTTTTTGCGCCCGACTGCTGAGGGGATGAATTTCGACAATAGTAGGACTTACGCAGGTGAAAACTTGATGTCAAGCTTTCTAAGCTGTCTAGTTAAACTTTGTCCACACTAGTAGGACACAGCCCACTGATCAGGACAGAATCAGTCAAATAACTAAGTTTTCCGGCACCTGGAGCACTGTTTAGCAGCCAACCAGAAGCGAGAAGGGCTTGGGCTGCATTGTGGATATACTTTGGAAGCTGTTAAACGATCAAGCCCCCTATTATGACCGCCGCTAGCAAACTGCCTCTTCCGCCTGGTAACTTCGGCCCTCCCCTCATCGGCGAGACCCTCAAGTTCTTGACAGATGCTGACTTTGCTGACAAACGCCACGCCAAATTTGGCCCTGTCTTTAAAACCAACCTGCTCGGCAGTCCCACTATTTTCATCAAAGGGCCTGAAGGGAATCGCTTCATCCTCTCGCATGAAAACGAATACTTTCAGGTCAGCTGGCCCCCCAGTGTGAAAAAATTACTCGGCCCCCTATCGCTGGCACTACAGTCTGGCCACACCCACTTAGCTAGACGCAAGCTGCTCGTACAGGCTTTTCAACCCCGAGCCCTAGCAGAATACATTCCTGCGATGGAGACAATTAGCGATCGCTACTGCCAATCTTGGCTTCACCAAAAGGAACTCACCTGGTATCCTCAGCTCCGCAACTACACCCTCGATATCGCCTGTAAGCTGCTGATTGGACTTGACCACGGGTCTGAAACCCGGCTAGGAGAGCTATTCGAAACCTGGTGCGCTGGTTTGTTCAGCCTACCGATTAACCTACCTTGGACGGGATTTGGAAGGGCCTGGCGCAGCCGAACTAAGCTGCTGAACGAGATTGAGCAGCTAGTGCGCGATCGCCAAACTCTACTTCAGGCCAACCCCAACCGGCCAGAAACAGACGCGCTAGACATCATGCTCAAAGCGCGAGATGAAGAAACTGAAAAAGGATTGAGCATCGAGGAACTAAAAGATCAGGTACTGCTGCTGCTATTTGCCGGTCACGAAACATTGACCTCGGCGATCGCCAGCTTCTGCTTGCTCACCGCCCAAAACCCTCAGGTCATGGCCAAAGCTCGCGCCGAACAATCACAGTTTGCCAATCAACCGCTAAGCCTGGAATCGCTTAAAGAAATGGCCTATCTCGATCAGGTCATCAAAGAAGTCATGCGGCTCGTCCCGCCTGTAGGCGGCGGCTTCAGGGAAGTGCTGCGCGACCACGACTACGGTGGATTCAGCATTCCAAAAGGCTGGTCGGCTCTCTATCAAATCAACTCAACCCACACTGACAGCACCGTTTTCCCCAACCCTAAAGACTTCGACCCAGAACGATTTGCCCCAAATGCACCCAAGCTTGAACCTTTTAGTCATCTTCCCTTTGGCGGTGGCTTGCGTGAGTGCTTAGGCAAAGAATTCGCCCGGTTAGAAATGAAGCTCTTCGCAGCCCGACTGCTGCGTGAGTACCAGTGGACACTCCTACCAAACCAAGACCTGAGCATGAAAGTAGTCCCTACGCCCAAACCTCGCGATGGCCTCAAAGTTCGATTTGAGAAACTTGCAAACTCTTAATTTAAAGATATACAAGTCAAAGATATACAAAAAGAGCAGGCGAGGCCGGCCTGGGGCACTTCAATGCCAAAGTCTGACAGTTCCTAGTAGTCACCCCGCGCCTTGCGCATCATGATGGCGCTCTGGCGTCGGGCAATCCGAAAGACCTGCTGCTGCACGCTATTTTTTCCGTTCGAGAATGACGTGCTCCCGTTCAGAAGATTGCAGAGCGCTTCATTCCCGTCCACAAATCTCCCCATAGACAGCGCAAACCTGATCTAGAGCGTGCTATCACCAGACTAAGTACTCCCTATCATAAAACCGCTCATGCTGGCATACACCACCTTTTCCGATTATGTTCACCTGGCTACAGCCTCTGAATTCGCAGTTTATGCAGGCGGTCTGCTCGCTATCATCGTTTTGCCAGGCCTATTTTTTAGCCTGGCAGATAAGCTCACTAGCAATTCCAAGCAAGACTCTAACTAGCCACAAGCCATAAAAGAACGCCCTCAATCACGACAGCGCGGCTCAAAGTGCACTGGGAAAGCTCGCATCTGGTCACCGGTAGGCAACGACCTCACGCAAAGAACTACAATTGGTGTAAGCAAGCCACCAACCGCCGATGACCTCCACTCTTGTGCCCAGCAGCGAAATTGCCGAAGCGGTAGAGCATCGCCGCAATTTTGCCATTATTTCTCACCCCGACGCCGGTAAAACGACGCTGACCGAAAAGCTGCTGCTGTACGGCGGGGCTATTCACGAAGCCGGATCGGTCAAGGCTCGACGGGCACAGCGCCATGCCGTTTCTGACTGGATGGATTTAGAGCAGCAGCGGGGCATCTCTATTACCTCGACGGTGCTGCAATTTAACTACGATGACTACTGGATAAATCTGCTGGATACGCCGGGTCACCAGGACTTCAGTGAAGATACCTATCGCACCCTGGCGGCGGCTGACAATGCGGTGATGCTGGAAGACGCGGCCAAAGGACTGGAGCCGCAAACCCGTAAGCTATTTGAGGTGTGTCGGATGCGCGACATGCCGATTTTCACCTTTTTCAACAAGCTAGACCGGCCCGGACGCGATCCGATTGAGCTGCTCGATGAGATTGAGCAAGAGCTGGGGCTGAGTACGTACGCGGTGAATTGGCCGATTGGCACGGGCGATCGCTTCAAAGGCGTTTTTGACCGTCGCCAGCAGCAGTTCCACCTATTTGAGCGCACGGCGCACGGTAGCAAAGAAGCCAAAGATACGGTGATTGAGCTAGGCGACCCCCGGATTAAAGAATTAATTGGCCAGGAGCTGTACTACCAGTTTAAAGAAGAGCTGGAGATGCTTGACGAAATTGGCCCGGAGCTGGATCTAGAAATGGTGCACGCCGGTCAAATGACGCCGGTCTTTTTTGGCAGCGCCATGACCAATTTCGGCGTCGAGCTATTTTTAGATGCCTTTTTGGACTACGCCCTGAAGCCCGGCCCGCACGAGAGCACAATAGGCCCGATCTCGCCGACTCAGGAAGATTTTTCGGGCTTTATTTTCAAGCTACAGGCGAATATGGACCCTCGGCATCGCGATCGCGTCGCCTTCATCCGCGTTTGCTCCGGCAAGTTTGAAAAAGACATGGTGGTCAGCCACGCCCGCACCGGCAAAAGTGTGCGCCTCTCCCACCCTCAAAAGCTTTTTGGCCAGGGTCGTGAATCTCTAGAAGCCGCCTACCCTGGCGATGTGATTGGCCTGAATAACCCCGGCGTATTTGCTATTGGCGACACTATTTACCAGGGCGAAAGACTGGAGTACGAAGGCATTCCCTTCTTCTCGCCAGAGATGTTTGCCTATCTCAAAAACCCGAACCCTTCAAAGTTCAAGCAGTTTCGCAAAGGGGTCTCCGAGCTGCGAGAAGAAGGCGCGGTACAAATTATGTACTCCGCTGACGAGTCTCGCCGCGATCCGATTCTAGCCGCTGTAGGTCAGCTCCAATTTGAGGTCGTGCAGTATCGTCTAAAAAATGAATATAGCGTAGATACCTTGCTAGAGCCGATTGGCTACAGCGTGGCTCGCTGGGTCACTGGTGGCTGGCCTGCTCTCGAAAAAGCAGGGCGTATCTTTAATACGGCGACGGTAAAAGACAGCTATGGTCGCCCGGTTTTGCTCTTTAAAAATGAGTGGAACTGCCGCCAAACTGAAAGCGATCACCCAGAACTCAAGCTCAGCAATACTGCCCCTGTAGTCTCAGGTATGCAGCCTGAAGATATCTAGCACAGAGGGCTTAATACAGAGGCTAATAAAAAAGCAGCAGGCCAACTGCGTCCGCAGGGATCCGCGAAAACGGTATCTCAACGCTATTTAAAAGCGTCCAGATCCTTAGTGAAAGTCATTGTTGCAATGTTGCGAATGACATTAAGCGTTGCTAAGGTTTCACCCAATTGGGTCCCAGCACAGTGGTCAATCGCTAACATTAGAAGTGAAAGCCGATAGCGGCAGGGCCAAAAGCTAAACAACCGTGTAATCCTGCTTTGCAGCAGATATTACAACCGGTTACTTTTGACTCTTCACTTAGCCCACACAGCCATTTCTGGCGGAGCGATCAATGAATAAAAGCATTCTCTCTCTGATTATGGTTGGTATTGCCCTGGCAATTCTCCATGCCCCTCATGCCATGCTCACCCTGGGGATTATCGCCTGCTTGGTAGCGGCTACGGTCCGGATTTTTTGGGCGGTGCTTCAAGCTTTTTCTCAGCCCGCTGTGCGATCGCAGCCTTCAGCCGTGCGCGTCAACTAACGTCAAGTTCGAGATAAATAGTGTAGTAGGGGTGCTATACCCGATAGAATGATCCGGTTGCTTTTGGCCCAGTACACCTCTTGATAGAACGCTACACGCTGCCCGAAATGGGCGAACTTTGGACAGACCAGTATAGGTTTCAAACCTGGCTAGAGGTAGAAATTGCCGTCTGCGAAGCGCAGGCCAAGCTAGGACGTATTCCTGCTGAAGCCGTAGAGACTATCAAGGAAAAGGCCAGCTTCAAAGTTGAGCGAATTCTCGAAATCGAAGCCGAAGTGCGGCACGACGTCATTGCCTTTCTCACGAATGTGAATGAGTACGTTGGCGATGCGGGCCGCTATATTCACTTAGGGATGACCAGCTCCGATGTGCTCGACACGGCACTATCGCTGCAAATTGTCGCCAGCCACCGGCTCATTCTCACCCACGTCGAAAACCTGATCCAGGCGATCCGCTACAAAGCTCAGGAGCATCGGGATACGGTGATGATCGGGCGATCGCACGGCATTCACGCCGAGCCCATCACCTTTGGCTTTAAGCTAGCGGGCTGGCTAGCCGAAATGCAGCGCCACCGCGAGCGCCTCAGACGCATTGAAGATGAAATTGCCGTCGGCCAAATATCTGGCGCGGTGGGCACCTACGCCAACATTGACCCCGAGGTCGAAGAAATCACCTGCCAGCTGTTAGGGCTTAAGCCAGATACAGCCTCTACTCAAGTCATCTCCCGCGACGTCCACGCCGAATTTATCATGACGCTAGCAGGCGTAGGCGCATCGCTTGAGCGCTTTGCCGTCGAAATTCGCAATTTGCAGCGGACTGACGTGCTCGAAGTTGAGGAGTTTTTTGCGAAGGGGCAAAAGGGCTCTTCAGCGATGCCCCACAAGCGCAATCCGATTAAGTCGGAGCGGCTGACAGGGATGGCAAGGATATTGAGGGGGAATGCGATCGCTGCCCTAGAAAACGTTGCCCTATGGCACGAGCGCGACATCTCTCATAGCTCCGTCGAGCGGGTGATTTTTCCCGATAGCTGCATTCTCACCCACTTCATGCTGGTGGAGGCCACCAAACTGATCAAAAATCTGCTGGTCTACCCCGAAAACATGCAGCACAACATGAACCGCTACGGCGGCGTGGTCTTCAGCCAGCGCGTGCTGCTCACCCTAATTGACAAAGGCATTAGCCGCGAAGACGCCTACCAGCTTGTGCAGTCCAACGCGCATCAGGCCTGGAACACGTCCGACGGCAACTTTCAAAAGCTGATAGAAGCCGACCCTAAGGTCACCGCCAAGCTCTCTGTTGAAGAGATTACTGAGTGCTTTAACCCCAACTACCAGTTGCGCAATCTGCCAAAGGTCTATCAGCGACTAGATATTTGAGGAGCGTTTAAAGATTGAACACTGCTATCTTCAGGGACAAGTCTTTCGTATGAGCAGAAGGCTGAGCTTTTGGTCAAATCCTCTGATTCGCATTTTCGGTGCTATTTCACTCCTCGCTTTATTATTCTCAGTTGTCTGGTTTTTACCGAAAGCGCAGGTAAGTTCGCTACCCCTTCCGGCAGATCGAATACAGGCGGAGATAGCTGCGCGTGATGTTCTAGTCAAAGCGATAGGTGGACTCCTAGTTTTCATTACTGCCTTTGTTAGTGTGAAGAACCTACGAGTAACTGAGGAGAAGCAAATTGCAGAACGCTTTTCAAAAGCAGTAGAGATGCTAGGCCACGAAGAAAATGTCCATATTCGTCTTGGCGGAATATACGCTTTAGAGCGTATTGCTATGGACTCAAAAAAAGACCACTACCCTGTTATGCAGGTGTTGGCTGCATTCATTAGGACAAAGGCATCCATAGCGCAAGAGCAAAGATCTGATGATCTACACAAATACGATGAGTTTTCACTTTATGGAGACTGTCGCGAAGACGAGCAAGAGTCACTCCAAGAGGCACTCATGGGTGGACGTTCTTCCGAAGAACTTGAAAGAGATGCATATGCTGGTGATTATAAGTACTTTGTAGGAACTCTTAATGAGAGCTACGTTCCCAATCAATCAATTGATGTACAAGCAGCAGTATCCGCAATAGGCAGACGAGATCTTGGCGATAGTAGCTCGTATCTTCTCGACTTAGGCAAAATACTTCTAGAAGGAATTGTTTTTGAAGGTAACTACGAAAACATAAGCTTTTACAAGGCCCATTTCAAAGGTTGTATATTTGGAACTCGACTAGAGAAAGAGAAGGCGAGCTTTCGAGATAATAATTTTAGGGAAGCCAATTTTGAAAAAGTAGAGTTTAAACACTCTGATTTTAGAAAAGCCCACTTTAACAACTCCGTATTTATAAGCACTACCTTTAAAGACGACGCCGATTTCACAGAGGCACATCTAACAGAGACGCAATTTTCTGGAGGAACTAAAATCTGTGGATGTAAGTTTATTAGAGCCGATTGGACTAATAGCAATATAGGGGGTCAGATAAAAGTACCAGTACTAAAGTCTAATAAAACCCCAGCACAGCGGGCATTATTCATGGCAAGGAGTGAAGTAAAGAACACAGATATTACAGGTGTAACATTCACGGGAGCGAAGATTGTCAGCACCTTGTTTGAGGAATGCACAGGAGGTGACTGTCAGAAAACGAGCTTCAAGAAAGCTAAGCTCAGTGATGTCACTTTCAAAAATTTTAGGTTAAACAAACATAGCTTTATCGGAGCGCAGATTGGGCATGAATCAAAGTTTTCTATCGACGACCGCTACGGACATGAAAAAAGTCGGAAGAGCCACCAGGAAAACTACTCTGATCAAGTTAACTTTGTAAAGGCGGGTATAAGAAGAGCAGATTTAGAAGAAGGGAAAGCAACGATCATTGAAGCCAACTTCAGTTAACCGAAAGTGCTTATACATTAAGGAGGTATAACGAAGTCAGGTTACTTTCGATCATGGAGATGGCAACTATTCCAGCGTATTACAATGGGACTGAATCTGTAGACAGGTAGCCTCATGAAAACAATTCGTATCAGATCCCATGTTGATAGCAACGGCACAATCCGAATTCAGCTACCTGAGCATCATGATGAAGAGATAGAGATCTTACTCGTTTATCAGCCAGTTCAGACAGCACAGAAGCGCCAATGGTCTCAAGAATTTCTGAATTTATTTGGTGCTTGGGAAGGTGCTCCGCTAGAAAGAGAACGTCCAGAAACTCAAACCGAACGAGATTCTTTGCTCTAGCTCGATACAAATCATGGCTTACCTTCTAGACACCAACACCTGTATCGCCTATCTGAATAAAAGCAGTCAAAAGATATATGAAAATCTGATAGCTCAATCGCCTGAAGACGTTTTCATGTGCGAGATCATCAAATACGAGCTTGACTACGGAGCCTATAAAAGTGCTCGCACAGACAAAAATCTTGAGAACCTAAAAGTATTATTTGGTGAGTTCGTGAGTCTGCCTTTCGATAGCGAGGCTGCTAAAATATGCGGCATGATTCGAGCAGATTTACAGGCGAAGGGCACCCCAATCGGAGCTTATGATCTTCAGATTTCTGCGATCGCCATAGCCAGCAGCCTTACTTTAGTAACCCACAACACCCAAGAATTTAAGAGGGTACCCGGTCTCAAAATAACGGATTGGCTCTAAACAGATTCGCTGTCGTCATCGCCATCTAAGTAGTCATCATCATCATCAGGCTTATCCATTTCTTCTTTGAAGCCTCGCAGCGTCTTGCCCAACGCTCCACCAAGTTCAGGAATTCGCTTTGGGCCAAAGACCAAAACGGCAACCACGCCAATGATGACAATTTCTGGCACGCCTAACCCAAACATGATGCCGCTCCTATTTTGCTGCGCTTTGCTCTGCACCATCATAAGCCTTTAAAAGGTATGTGCTTACATGATTGTCAAATAGGTATCTGCCGATTCGGAGGGCAGCACTCTCAGCGTCTGATTTTTAAGATCGGGCTCTAACCCTAAAGACTCTAAGGGAATAACCCCGATTAAGGCACTTTGACCGCCCGGCAGCTCCAGACATTCAAACGTACCTTCCCGGCCACATAGCGAAAGCTTGGCATCTTGGAAAATGCGCGCCTTGCTAACACCCGTGGCGGTAGCGACATCTACTTCCTTAAGCAGCTCTAAGCCAAGCTGTGCAATTACTTTTGCGGGTAAACACAAGGTGGTAGCGCCTGTATCAACCAGAACGTTCTCCAACGTAATCGAGCGTACCTGGTTAGCAGGCATAAACCCGCGTGAGGCAGTGACTTGGTCACCACGATTCGTGATGGTCAGTGGCGTAATCACTTTACCCATAGATTGAGAGACGTTTGTAAACATACGGTGATACCGCTCGACTACTATAAGTTCATTATGACAAACGCCGCCATTGCCTCACAGATTGTTACAGAACAGATCTAGCCCAGATACTTTATAGCAGCGGAGAACAACAAAATCTGCTGTTTCTTCCACTGCTAAGGGTGACTACTGCTGATAGCGCTCTTCTAACCATGCCCGCAGGTCGGCTTCAGAGCAACGCTCAACGCTGCGCTGCGTAGTCGGATCGTAGGCACACCAGAGAACACCAGCACGGGTACTTTTTGTCCAAATGCGCACCTGTTGGCTATCAACGAGTGAAGCTAGCAGCCACTGGCTCAGACGCTTCAGACCCTGGGTGAAGGAGTAAGCAGAGGGCTGGGGCTTGGCAGGAAGCTGCCATAGCCGCTCTAAATGCTGTTGCTCGGCAGTGGGTGAGTTGAGAGAGAGTTGCTTGATATTCACGGGTAAACCTCTTTTGTTTGGTCAGATAAACTTTGATAAAAGAACAATAGTCAGCCTTTGTCTGTCACATTGGATTGAATCAATCTAACGGGAAGAACTCGGGTGAGAGAGAATGAACCTGCGGGCACAAGGAGGATGCTTGTGCTTTGTGGACGGCTCTGAGCTGGCAGGGGAGTGCTGAAGAATGCTTCAAAGAACCGAACAACTGAAGGTCGAGAAGGGTTTAATCTCTGCTGTTCTCGATGTATCTACTCTAAGAAATCCAAGAAAAAGAGACAAAGCATTACATACATGGGTACTATGCAAAAAATAGATGCGCTGCCTCTGATGGAGTGCGATAGCCTGGAAGCCTAAAGATGCACATCTGAAAGATGCACAGTTAAAGTAGGCTCACACCGGTTAAAAAGAAACGTCTCGCTGACGAATTATCAACCCCATCTATAGCTATGGCCGGAAAACCCGCAAAAAGCCTCAATGACAAAGTCAAGCTGTCTCAGCTAAGAGCGCTGGCAACGGTTGCAGCTACTGGCAACTTCAGCGAGGCGGCTCTGGAGCTAAATGTCAGCCAGTCTACCGTTAGTCACAGTATTGCTGCTTTGGAAGAGGCGCTGGGCGTTGTGCTAGTACATCGGGGCCGTCAGGGGGCTTCTCTGACGCACGTGGGCTCTAGTATTTTTGCTCAGGCTCAGCAGGTACTTGGCCTGATTGACGATATGGGGCATGAGGCCGCTAGAGCTAAGGGCATCAAAGGCGGGCAGGTACGAGTCGCGGCCTTTCGCAGTTTAGCCAGTGAAATTCTGCCGGAGGCGATCGCCCACCTTCACAAGCGCTATCCCACCGTTCAGATCTCAATTACAGAATTTGATAGCAAGCGCGGATTGGTAAACTCGCTGCTTGATGGCAAAGCTGATTTTGCGGTTGCCGATTCGATTATCCAAGGTGACTTTGAAACTTTTGCCATTATGGAAGATCCTTTCATTGCACTGCTCCCGCCTAGTAACGGCAGTACCCCTCACCCCCGGCAGCTCACCTGGGAAGACTTGAGAAAGCAGCCACTTATCACCTCTAGCAACGACTGCTGCCAGGTAATTCTTCCTTTTTTGCAGCAGTGTCACCCCCCCATTGAGGTGGCCTACTTTATTGACAACGATTCCACTGCCGTAGGCATGACTCGTCAGGGTCTAGGCATTAGCATTTTGCCGAAACTCGCTGCTCAGCCAGTCCCCCCAGAGGTGCGGGTCACCTTGCTGCCCTTCAGCGTCACTCGACCGCTTGGCATTAGCTGGCCAAAAGCAGCCTTACTCACTCCGGCGGCCTATGCCTTTTTAGATATCTTCAAAGATTTATACGGCACGCAGCGGTATGGTGTAGAGCGGGATCGGCTTGCCAGTTAGATTTTTGGTGGCCAAAACGCCGCCCGATCCCCTGCCAACGTCGCGTCAGATGAGCCAACTATCCATGAGAAAGCTGCTGTTTTTGCTGCCCGGCACAACTCAACAGTTTTTCGCGGGTGGGCTAACTGCTGAACTTAAAACCCTTAAACTGGCTCAGCAGATTTGCGATGCCGACATCGTCACCTACCGGCAGATTGAAAATGGCACGCTGTTTTTAGATCAGGTGCTCGCCGATCAGCGCTATCAGGACTGCATTTTTGTAATCAGCTGGGGGTTCGATGTGCCTCGGCTGGTGGATCGGCTGGGCGATCGCTTCACGGTCTACCACGCTCACAGCGCTGGCTATGGCTTCAGAATTCCGCCGCGAGTGCCGATTATCACCGTCAGCCGCAACACCATGGGCTACTGGGGCGAACAAGCGCTGGGATCGCTGATTTACCATCTTCCCAATGAGATCTCACCGGCTTTTGAAAACCGTCAGTTGCCCCGAGATATCGATGTCTTAGTCCAGACACGAAAATCGTCTGAATATCTGCTGCGGCAGCTGGTTCCGGCATTACAGCAGCAGTGCAACGTCGTCCTTCTAGACAGCTATGTAGAAGATCTCGTGGGCTTGTTTAACCGGGCCAAAGTCTATCTTTACGACTCTGCCGAATATTGGGGGCGATATCGCCTGACCGAAGGCTTTGGCCTGCCGCCGATGGAAGCGCTGGCCTGTGGCTGTCAGGTCTTCTCCAGTGTGAATCATGCCCTGGCTGACTACCTGGACCCCGGCTTTAACTGTCATAAAATAGCAGGCTATGCTACCGGCTACGATACTCAGCGTATTTTGCAGACCGTTAAAGACTGGCAGAGCAATCCCCCGAGCAGCCCTTTGCCCGACGACTTTGCACCCTATCGGGCTGAGCAACTGGTGCCGCGCCTGCGCACTATCTTGCAGGAGATCAACGCTTTCTTTGACTGTCAGGATCAGTGGCAGAGCGATATTCCTCAGCTAACTCGCCGCCGCGTCGCCTATCTGACGCTGAAGCGCATAGCTGCCAAAGTTAGCCGCCAAAGTTAGCCGCCAAAGCCAGCATGAGTTCCCAAAATAAAGGGGCCAAAATCAAGGAGCCCACCTGGGGATACTGCTTAGATTTGTACAAGCTTCATACAGCTAGGCCTATATATTGATTGAAACCTCAAAACTGATCTGAAATCTATCAAGATAAGTTGTTACGCTTGTAATAGCAGGTATCAACTGGGTAGCCCAGCACTCTTTGGCAGTAGGGTCTACAAATTTGGCTTGATTTTTGAGATTCCCCCCAAAAAATGATGGGAATACTCATTCTATGTTTCTCTTTAGCTGTAAGAATGGCTTCTTCTAAATCTGCTGTGATTGAGCGCCTGCGCGATCGCTACGAAATCTTGCAGCCGATTGGAGAGCCCGTTGGCTACCAGCAGCTGCTCGCTAACGATATGCAGCAGCAGCGCCCGGTCGTAATTAAGTCACTCACCGTAGAAGAAAATACATCGACTGAAGATATCAGCTGCTTTGAACGAGAAATTGAGCTGCTCAAGTCTCTGCACCACCCTACGATCCCTCGCTATCTGGAGTCTTTTACCATAACGACGCCCAGCGGCAAGGGGCTGGTCTTAGTGCAAGCTCACACTGGCGGTCAGACCCTGGCGCAGCTGTTGTCTACTGGGCAACCCTACCTGGAAGCCGAGATCAAGGCGATCGCCAAGCAGCTGTTGCAGAGTCTGGTCTACCTTCACAGCAGCGGGCTCTTACACAGAGATATCAGACCCGACAATATTATCCTTGCTAGCCGTCCTGCCGATAGCCGAGTCTCCTGGCTCAACCTGGGCACAGTTCAGTACGTTCAGGTGCAGCGCCCAGATACGCTAGTAGGCACCTATGGCTATATGCCACCAGAGCAGGTAGGCGGACAGGCAACTTTTGCTTCAGACCTTTACAGTCTGGGGGCCACCCTAATCTATTTGGCAACGGGCTGTCACTTGTGGGAGCTGCCTGGCAATGGCCTCAAGGCGCAGTTTTCCTGCGCTCCAACGCGGCTTAGTCCCAATTTTCAGCGGTGGCTTAACTGGCTGATCAGTCCTGCCGTTGGCGATCGCCCCAACTCAGCTCAACAGGCGCTCGCAGCGCTTAACCGTCTGCCTTTAGCAATGGCTAAACAGCGGATCAAACAGCGGTGGCAGCCCGCTAGAGCCCAGACCAGGCTAGTGCCTATAACCCCCAGCGCTCAGACGCGCTCCCAGCCTTTTTTCACGCAGATTAAAGCAGCTAAAAAGTCCCGGTCTCTAGATCTGATTGTGCCGTCTGTGGGTTTGCGCTCTACCTACTGTAAGCGAGCCCTACTGCCTCTGCTGATGGGGGGTGCACTGCTAAGCTCAGCGATCTATTTAATCACGCTGCTAAATTTTTCTCCAGCGATATCCACTGCTAGAGATATGGCAGCTCTTGCCGCTGGCTGTTTGGCAGGGGTGGGTTGCCTCTACAGCTTTCGCTTTCTTAAAAACGGCCTTGCCTCGCTGAACCGCTATCTTTTCCGGCAGGTCCATATTCAGCTAGAAGCAGACGTTTTGCTGATTGCCTATAAGTATTGGCTGCGATCACCCGTTTACATCGTCAATACCAGGCGAGAAGACATCTACAGCATCAGCGCCCTACCCAACGGCGAAGCCCTGCGCATTTTGACTCACCGAAACCGCACCCAAGATCGCTGCGGCTGCTACAAACTCACCGTCAGCGATGGCGCACTCAGCCACCGCGATATTCGCTGGCTCACCTCCCTTCTCAACAACTGGCGGCATCAGCCCGGCAGTTGCCCTAATCGCTAGCGATCGCGGCGGCGACCAAATACTCTACTAGTTCAGCAAAACCCTGCCCGGCTGCGGCTGTCGTCAAGTAGGCTGGCTGGTGAGTCAATACTGGTAGATACTCGCCCACGTTGGCAACGCCAACCGAATGCGGAAACTGCTCAGCATCAAACAAACTTTCGTCATTGGGGCTATCGCCGACCGTCACGACTGCCGCTGTCGATAAGTCAGGAAACTGCTGCTGAAGCACCTGCTTGAGTCCAGCGGCCTTATTTTGCTCAGCCCGTTTGAGATGGCACTGCACGTTGCTGTAGGTAAAGCCCACAGCCCGGTCAGCACAAATTTTCTGCATCCAATCTAGATCTCTGCTGGTCAGCCCAGCAATATCAAAAGTCCAATCGGTGAGGCGATAAGGATTGTCTAAGGCAGGCTTCAAGTGAGGATAGCGACTCTTTAAGCACTCAAACATGGCCGCTAGCTGATGGCGATGGTCAGCTATATCTGGAATAGCTGACAAAATGGCCGGTGCAGGCCTGTGTTTGTCGATGTAGAGACCGCCATTTTCAGCGATCGCCCCCACTACCGGCAGATAGTTCACCACAGCACTCACCCACCCCGCTGAGCGCCCCGTCACGATCATCACCGCAATACCGTTACGTCGCAATTGCTCAAACGACTTCAGTAGCCCTGGGGTAAACTCTCCGGCTGTCGTGAGCGTGCCATCCATATCAGTGGCTACCAAGCGGATCTTCGAGAGCATCCGGCGGCTGAGCGCTGAAGTGAGTACCTGTAGCTGCATCGTCTTCATCTGTGACCTGGCCAAAAATAATATTCAATCGAGCCATCAACTTTAGCCATTCTGAAGCCCGGTTGGGCAGTCTAAACACAAGTCAACCGTGTGCAGTGTCTTCCATGTCAACTGATAATCCAACTGGCAATCCAACTGGTAATTCAACTGGCAGCTCTACTTTGAGTACAGCTCAAGCAACCGTAGACGACTTAGCAAAGGGCTTACCAGACGGTCTGGCAAATAGCCTGCCCAACAGTCTGACCTGGGCCCCAATGCTATTGGCCCAAACACCTGCCGCGCCGCCAGCCTCTCCAGTTCCGGTCAGTCCGTGGATGTATACCTCCGGGAGCCTGTCTGCGCTGCTAGTGGGTCTGGGAATTTTTTCCTACTGGCAAAACCGCAAGCTGCAAAAACGGCTAAAGTTTGAAGACTACAAAAATAAAGAGCTGCAAAGACGGATCAAGCTGGCTATCAGCACCATCGCCAAGATGGAGCGCAATCCAGACCTGATTCACTCGCGCGACTTTAACCTCGACTATCTGCGGATGCGGATGGAAGAAAAGCAGTTCAACTTTGCCATTGTCAACCAGCTCAAGATCAAAGTCAAACAACGCATTAGCGAAGCTCTCAGGCCCCAGCAGGCCAGCACCGGCATGGTCGGCATCGCCAGTAAGCCGCGCCTGATAGATCAGATATTTGATGTGGAGTACACCTCACCCCACGACCCTAAACATCGCAAACGCGTGCTCTTTCGCATTCAGATTCGCTTGACTAAGCTACCTGCCCAAGCGACCTCCAATACGGTAGAAGACATCGTCAAATGCATTGAGAACTTTCTCAACCCTCAAGATGACGGCAGCTTTTGGCAGCCGACCCTGCAAGGCCGGATTGCCAATATGAAGTGGGATCAAAAGGCTAAGCCCACGCCGCTAATGGTGCTTGAGCAAACTAATGAAGGTGTGAATGTGACCTTTAGAAGTAAGAAGGATAAGCAGGCGGCGCTTTAGAAGATGGGATGTTGAGAGGCAGGAGACAGAATACAGGAGACAGCTACGGACTTGACTCCTGTATTCTGTCTCCTGATACTGCTGAGTTTAGGTGCCTATTCCAGCTTCCCTTTTAACTATTTCAGCCAGTTTTTCAGCCGAGAAGCTACCTGAGGCCGCCGCAGCTTGCGCATGGCTTTAGTCTGAATCTGACGTACTCGCTCTCTTGAGAGTTGAAAAATTCGGCCAACTTCTTCAAGCGTATGGGTTTCTCCGGTAGTCAGGCCATAGCGCAGCGCGATAATTTCTTTCTCGCGTTCGGTGAGCACCTCGGTGAGCACATCAGAAATCTCCTGACGCATCATCGACTCGCTGATTTGCGATTCGGGTGAGAGTGAGTTGCCGTCTTCTAGCAGCTCCATTAGCTCGGTGTCTTCGCCTTTACCGACACGGTGGTTGAGCGATAGCGACTTGCGCTGAACTTGTTGCAGCACCCGCAGCTGGTCGGGTGACATCTCTAAAACGGCGGCAATTTCAACTTCGGTGGGCGATCGCTGTAGCTCTTTGCGCAGCTCACGGTGCGCTTTTTTAAGCTTGTTGAGCTTTTCTACAATGTGAATGGGTAGCCGAATGGTGCGCGCATCGTTAGCGATGGTGCGGGTAATGCCCTGGCGAATCCACCAGTAGGCATAGGTAGAAAATTTGTAGCCTTTATCGGGATCAAATTTCTCAGCGGCCCGGTTGAGGCCCAGCGCCCCCTCTTGAATCAGGTCTAGAAAAGGCACGCCTCGGTTGAGGTAACGCTTGGCAATAGAGACCACCAGCCGCAGATTGGAGCGAATCATTCTGCGCTTGGCAGCCCGAGCCTTGCGCAGCTTTTGCTTCAGCTGGTGTTCGCTACAGCCAAAAGAATCGGCGAGCTCAGCGAGGGTCGGTCGGCGGTTGAGGCTTTCCGCCAGCGATTCAGAGTGCTCTTCAAGCTCTACAATAATGCGCACCTGACGGGCCAGCTCAATTTCCTCCGTGGGTTTGAGCAGCGGGTAGCGGGCCATTTCTTTGAAGAAAGCACCCACGGCATCATCGTTAGATGACTTGCGATAGCTAGATGAAGCTACAGCCAGGTCAGAATATTGGACTGAATACTGAGCTTCTTCGGCTTCTGGTGAATCGTCTTCTATGTCGTCACCGTCGTCGGCAAGGGCGGTGGCGCTGCTGTACTGACTAGAATAGGTACTCAGGCCCGGTGCATCGAGGTCGTCTTCCCATGCAGGTGAATTGCTAGATCCTCTGCTAGCTCCTTTAGGGGCCATATCCTCAAGAGAGATATCATCAGACGATGAGTCCTCGTTACCACCAACTAGCTGACTGGTGAGGGTTTGGGTGGCACCTACAGTTTGCGAAGAGCTTTCACCCTGAGAAACGGAAGGACTGCTGGTGTCAGAATTGTAGGGGACTGTCATATTTAGAATCAGGTTCACATCATGACGATTTTTCTAGGCAAGCTAGCAATTGCTCCTCACATGCGGCGAAACACGTGCGGCGAAACACTATAACGAATTGCGGCTTTTCTACATTCAGCTACAGCTTTACTATAGCAATCCTTTATTGAGAAACTGTACAGCTGACGATTGCCCTGGTCACTTGGCAATCTTTTGCAATCCTTTTGGGGCTTCGCCTGCTGAGGTTTTCATCTGCTTTGTTACGTTTCGTTGTCTACTTTGCCTCATTCCTAATATGAGCGGGCTTCAAGTGAGCAAACTATAGTTTACGCCTTGGCCGCTGTCGATTTTTTATTGCTAATTTATGGGTGGAACTAAACAGGATTTATCGGCTGAGCGGGTAGAGGTGCTGGTTGACTGCCCTGGGGCTAAAGGGCTGTACACCTATGGCATACCAGCGACATTAAAGGTTAAGCCGGGGGATATCGTGAGCGTCTCTTTTGGCGCTCAGCAGGTTTGTGCGATCGCCATTCGGCTGACTCCTAAGTCGCCTGAGGGGTTAGACCCCTCATCAATAAAACCTATCGAAAGTATTGTTAATGCAACTTTCTTTAATAAAGAATATTGGCAGTTATTAAACCGTGTCGCCTGCTACTATCAGACGCCTTTTATTAAGGTAATTCGGACAACCTTACCCCCCGGATTGCTATCTAGATCGCAGCGTAGAATTCGGCTGAGCAAACATATCGCTGTAGAAACAATAGAGCGTTTGACTAATCGGTCAGCCCTCTCTAAAACGGCAGTGCAGCTAATAGCAACATTGCGCAACTCTCCTCAGGGGGACTATAGCTGGCAGTATCTCCAGCGGCAGCTATCAGGTGGCTATGCAAGCACAGCGGCACTGCATCAGCTCTTACAGCTGGATTGGGTCGAGAGCTATTTAGCTTCGCCCCGAGCGCTCCGGGCGAAGGCCCGGCAGGCGGTGCTTTTAATTAAATCTGCTCGGGCCCCGGCTGAGGAGGAGGGCTTCGCAGATGCCCCAGCCCAGCCGTCAGGTCGCCAGCGAGAAATCCTGATCGCGCTGGAGCAACACGGGGGCGAACTATGGCTCAGCGATGCTCTGCAGCTGCTGCATACAACCAGTAAGACGCTTAAAAAGCTGGCAGACCAAGGTTATTTGGTGATAGAGCCGCGAGAGGTGCTGCGCTTGGGAGAGCAGCTGTCGGTGCGGCGCGATCAGCCTAAGCCCCTGACGGTTGACCAAGCTAGGGCGCTTAGCGTGCTGCAGCAGATGCGTGGCTACGGTGAGGCGCTGCTTCATGGGGTCACCAGCTCAGGGAAAACAGAGGTGTATTTGCAGGCGATTTCTCCCATCCTCCAAGCCCAAAAGTCTGCTCTGGTGCTCGTGCCTGAAATTGGGCTGACGCCTCAGCTCACTGACCGCTTTCGTGAGCGCTTTGGTGAGCAGGTCTGTGTCTACCACAGCGGGCTCTCAGCAGGCGAACGCTATGACACCTGGCGGCAGATGCTCGCAGGCAAGCCCCAGGTGGTGATTGGCACTCGCTCGGCGGTTTTTGCGCCGCTGCCTCACCTGGGCATGATCATTCTCGATGAGGAACACGATGACAGCTTCAAGCAGAGCCAGCCTATGCCCTGCTATCACGCCCGTCAGGTGGCGCGGTGGCGCGCTGAGCTGGAAAAGTGCCCGCTAATTTTGGGATCGGCGACGCCCTGTGTAGAGACTTGGGTGCGGTTTCGATGTGGTTCAAGGTTGGATGCCGCAGGTTCAACCCAATCTACGGGCCAACTTAGGGCACAGTCTACGGGCCAGTCTATGGGCGATTCGGCTGCGCTGCTTCACTATTTATCTTTGCCTCAGCGGGTGCATGCCAGACCTTTGCCGGCGGTTGAAGTAGTCGATATGCGTGAAGAATTTCGCTCTGGCAATCGCACTATTTTTAGCAGAGCCTTGCAGCAGGCTTTAGAAGAGCTGCTGAGTGCGGGCAATCAGGGCATTTTGTTTATCCACAGGCGGGGACACAGCAGTTTTGTCTCTTGCCGCAGCTGCGGACATGTAATGGAGTGCCCGCACTGCGATGTGTCGCTGTCTTTTCATCAGCCTCACCGTGAGGCGGTAGCTAGCCTGCGGTGCCATTACTGCGGCTACGCTCAGGTACATCCGCCTCACTGCCCGGCGTGCGCATCGCCCTATCTCAAAAACTTTGGCAGCGGCACACAGCGAGTGGTCAACGACCTGGCTAAATATCTGCCCAAGGCCCGCTGCATTCGCTTTGACAGCGACACTACTCGCAATAAAGGCGCGCACAGGGCTTTGCTCACCCGGTTTGGGCAGGGTGAGGCCGACCTGCTGGTGGGCACCCAGATGCTCACAAAAGGCATTGACTTGCCTCAGGTCACGCTGGTTGGCGTGATTGCCGCCGATGGCCTGCTGTTTATGCCAGACTATCGGGCCAGCGAGCGGGCCTTTCAAACGATTACGCAGGTGGCAGGCCGGGCCGGTCGGGGAGAGCAGCCGGGCCGGGTGATTGTGCAGACCTATAGCCCTGAGCATGTGGCAATTAAAGCGCTGACGCCCGCACTTGAGCCAGCCGAGGGGCAAACCGAAAGCCCGCGGGTCAGCGCCGAGAATTCAGCGGATTTGCAGGGGGGATATGAGGCTTTTTTGACTGGAGAGCTGGGCGATCGCGCTGCTTTGGCCTATCCGCCCTACGGCCAGCTGGTACTGCTGCGCTTCAGCGGATTAGCCGCTACGGTAACCGAAAAATCCGCCGAGCAAGTCGCGGCAGCATTGACTGCCCGCCTGCAAACCAGCCAGAACTTGACCAAAAATCAAAATCTCTATGAGATCATGGGGCCTGTCCCCGCCCCGGTCTTTCGCGTTGCCCGGCGCTATCGCTGGCACATATTGCTCAAGCTCAGCCCCGATGTTGCTATTCCGGACCTGACTGATTTGCGAGGCAAGTGTCCTAAAGGTGTCAGTCTCACGATTGATGTCGATCCGCTGAATCTGTCATAGCGGCTTGCCCAGACTTACCGATCAGGGCATAGAGTATCTCTGGCCTTCGCAAGTCACCTGGCGGACCAATTGGACTGACAAAAGTTTTGGTGAAAGAAAAATATCCAGCTTTTGTGATTTTATAAGGTGTGATGCTTGTGATTTTGTAGCCCACTCGACTAGGCAGATCCCATCAGACAGATTTCTTTTTCCTTCAGCTGGCTAGTGCCCCATCTTGGAATTGTGATCGCGCTTGCAATTTTGCTGACCTGGGCCATTAGCTTTTTGACGGCCTTTATAACTGGCGCTCAGGCCATCGGTCCGGTCGGCTGCGCCCTGATTGTGCCCTGGTTTACCTTCCTGTATACCGGGCTTTTTGTCACCGGCCACGACGCTATGCACGGCAGTGTTGCCCCGGCTAGCCCTCGGCTCAATCGGGCGATTGGCGAACTGTCTCTACTGCTCTACGGTCTGATTCCCTACGATAAGCTCTACCAGTCTCATGCCGACCACCATCGGTTTCCAGCTAGTCGCCAAGATCCCGATTTTCACAATGGCAAACATACGTACGGGCTGCTTTGGTACCTTCAGTTTATGCGCAGCTATTGGACAGTGCGCCAGACGGTGGGAATTGCTTTAATCTATAACGGACTGCACCGGGTTCTTGGGGTGCCGGAGGTCAACCTGCTAGTGTTCTGGGCAATTCCAGCTTTGCTCAGCTCAGTGCAGCTGTTTTACTTTGGCACTTATTTAGTCCATCGCCATCTAACTGATACCTACAGCACACCGCTGTGCGCTAATAGCGTCTACTGGCCTACAGCGATTTCTCTAGTCACCTGCTACCATTTCGGCTACCACCGTGAGCACCATACTTTTCCTGAAGTGCCGTGGTGGCAGCTGCCGCAGATATCGCTCAACTTACCTCAGTCAATTCATCAGGTTGAAACAAAGTATAGATGCGCCAACAGTGGCAGCACGTTGGCCACAATGAGTAGACCTTTGGTCCAGCGCGATCGCACTCGCCTAAAAACATAGAGACTGGCCACCAGCATCAGCCCCTGCTCTATCGGCCCAACAATGCCACCGTAGTAATTTCTATCCCAATAAGAAACGGGGCTCTCAAAGCGAAAGTTGCTCAGCGGCCAAAAGTGGCGATGAGCATCTTCATGGTGCACCGGCAGATCTTCCAGACAGTGCAGCAGTATGCTGGCAAACAGCAGGGCAATACCGGTTCGTTTGAAATAGAGCATCAGCCCTAAGCCCAGCAGTGCCAGTGGAATAGAGTTGTAAAAGTCGAATATGGCCTGCCAGAACGGTCGATAGTACTCCACTCCCCAAATCTGGTTTTCGGGTATATCGGTCATTAGCTTTATGCCAAAGTAAAAGCCAAACATAGCCAGATCTGGAATTAGCGCACCCCAGATAATCAGCGGATTCCACTGCGGACGATCTTTACGGTTGAGCAGGGCCAAATTGAAGATAGCGTGGGCAGGGGTATTCATACGGTCTCTTTACTGTCAACCTGCAAACGCAAGGTCAGATAATGCGGCGCTACGCTTACAGGATAGATCTTATTCCGATGACTACCGATGAAATTTGGCTCCTCTGTTGCTTTACTATCACTGATTGCGCTAGGTGGCACTTTAGCTGTGACCAATCCCAGTGAAGAAGACTATGCTCAATATCTCTCAGAAAGCGTTACGGGTGAGACTCAGGTAGCTGTATGTCAGCCGGAGGGATTTTCTCAATGGTTAGGGAAAGTAGGTGAGGCGATTAGTCAGGTGTGTCAGGGGGCGATCGCTAGCGGTCAAAGTCTCTCAGCCGATGAAACAGAGACGCTAATTATAGACAATACTGAATACAGCAATCGCGTCTTTTTTAGTACATACATCACCGAAACGCCTTTTGGAGACTACAGAGCTATCGGCGTTTTCAACAGATTCTTTTTGCAAGAGGTAGAAGGCCCAAAAAATATCTCATGAGCACTCATCGCCCCATCTATTTAGACTGCAACGCCACCACACCCGTAGACCCACAGGTGCTTGCCGCCATGCTGCCTTTTTTTACGGACTACTTTGGCAACCCGAGTAGCTTGAATCATTCGTACGGATGGGAGGCAGCAGCGGCGGTGAAGCAAGCGAGAGAGACTTTAGCAGCGGCGATTAACGCTGAGCCGGTTGAGATTGTTTTTACCAGCGGGGCGACTGAAGCCAATAATTTGGCTATTAAAGGCGTTGCTGAAGCCTACCTGTCTGAGGGCAAACACATCATTACGGTGCAAACTGAACATAGCGCCGTGCTCGATCCCTGCCGGTACTTAGAAACATTGGGATTTAGCGTTACCTATTTACCCGTAGATTCAGACGGACTAGTCGATCTGTTGCAATTGGAACAGGCTTTTCGACCTGACACAATTTTAGTGTCGGCAATGGCAGCGAACAATGAGATTGGGGTGCTGCAACCGATTGCAGAGATTGGGCAGATGTGCCGTGATCGGCGCGCAACCTTCCACACTGACGCCGCTCAAGCCCTGGGCAAAGTCTCCTTAGACGTGCAGGCGATGAACATTGATTTGCTATCGATGACGGCGCATAAGCTCTATGGGCCTAAGGGCATTGGCGCTCTGTATGTGCGCAGGCGCAATCCTCGGGTACAGGTAGCGCCTCAGCTGCACGGCGGCGGGCAGGAGAGAGGGCTGCGATCAGGAACCTTATATGCCCCGCAGATTGTAGGGTTCGGTGAAGCGGTGAAGCTGGCTACAGCAGAACAATCTGAGATGGCAGAGAAGTTGAGCGGGTTGCGCGATCGCCTCTGGCATCATCTATCTAGTCTTCCAGATATTCACCTCAATGGGCACCCTACCCGACGGTTGCCCAACAATCTCAATGTCAGTATTGAAGGGGTGCACGGCTCTACTCTGCTTGCCAAACTACAGCCTGAAGTAGCACTCTCATCGGGCTCTGCCTGTAGTTCTGAAAATTTAGCGGCCTCTCATGTGATCAAAGCTCTGGGGCGAAGTGATGAATTGGCCCGAGCGTCGCTGCGGTTTGGATTAGGGCGCAGTACTACGGCAGCAGAGATTGATCGGGCAGGGGAAGCTGTGACAGAGGCGGTGCGAACCCTCAGGTCAGCGATCAATCGTTCCTCAGCAAAAGAACTTAAGATGTAAGCAGCTCTGTAATGATAGAAGGAAGCAAGCCGTGACAGCGTCTTGAATCAATCTGCCAGAGAGCTTACCCGCTAACGAACAGCGTCTTCGTTTGGTTTTCCCAAAACCAAACTTTTAGTATCTATAGCCTGACCGGTCAGACCTCGGGTAATGAGGAACTCCTAACTAACGTCAGTTCGGGATAAGAATAGCTAGAATGTGCCGTCGGGGATCTTTTCTCCCCTTACCAAGGGGAGATGCCGCAGGTAGAGGGGTTCCGGCTGAGCACAGAGCATGTCGCCAGAACCCCTCCCTTACGGTTCCCCTTACCAAGGGGAACCGTAAGGGAGGGGTTGATAGGAGAGATTTGAGCGGTTGACCATGAAACACCTTATCCCGAACTCAGGTTAACTAGCCGTCTACTGCCGGGGCTTGACCTATCGCTACTGACTCAGTTTATCGATCAGCCTAGCCAAACTCAGGCTGTCAAAGCCTATCGTCGAGTTTTGCAGGGGTAGTCAACAATTGGCCGATCCCTGCGACAATGAAGCCGACTTCCTCAATCAATGGCAAAGATGGCTCCAGAAACGCAGCGCAGCTTTTTAGGCGGATTATTCGGCAGCTCACGGCCCCTGACAATTTCCGTCATGCTGATGTATATCGGCATCGCGATTACGCTGGTGTTTGCCCTGGCTGCCCTCTTTGCCCCGCTGATGCAAAGCTGGGGTTGGATCCAAGATCCCACTGCTGGCCTGACGAACCCAATTCACGAGCCGCCTTCTGCGGCGCACTGGTTTGGCACCAGCCGTCAGGGCTACGACATTTTTGCGCGGACGCTGTACGGGGCGCGGGCCGCCTGGCAGGTGGTGCTACTGGCCACCGCAATGAGCGTCGTCATTGGGGTACCGCTGGGCATGTTTAGCGGCTACCGGGGGGGGCGAATCGACCGAGCGCTGCTGTTTTTTATGGATACTATTTACACGCTGCCGGGGCTGCTGCTGTCGGTGACGCTAGCTTTTGTGGTGGGGCGCGGGGTGGTGAATGCGGCGATCGCGCTTTCAATTGCCTACGTACCGCAATACTACAGAGTAGTGCGTAACCATACGGTTAGCGTCAAAACTGAGCTGTTTATCGAAGCGGCCCAGTCTATGGGCGCTTCTACCTGGGCAGTGCTCTCTCGCTATCTTTTTCTTAACGTGGTGCAAAGCGTCCCCGTGCTCTTTACGCTCAACGCTGCCGATGCAGTTCTGATACTGGGCGGACTCGGCTTTTTGGGCCTGGGCCTACCCGAATCTACACCCGAGTGGGGCGATGCCCTGCGCCAGGCACTCGACGCTCTGCCGACGGGCATCTGGTGGACGGCGTTGTTCCCTGGGCTGGCGATCACGCTGATGGTGACGGGCCTCTCGCTGATTGGCGAAGGACTCAACGAATTTATCAATCCTCTCCTACGCCGCGAAAACTGGGACTGATAGCGGCAGCGAAAACAGGCAAATCGTCCGGAGATCGCTATAAAAAAAACGAGGAAATCCGTAAGCAGAACCTTCCTCGTTTCATCTGAGCTAATTGTTCAAGCAGCTATCGGTGCTGCGCTAGCGTTAGCCGACCAGATGAGCTTCTAAGAACCACAGGCGCTTGTCGATAGTTCGAGAGATCTCCACATACAGATCGTTTGTGTCCTGATCGCCTAGCTCATCTGCTTTATCGATGTTTTCGCGCAGATGCTTAGCGTAGGCCGCGTAGCGATCCGCTAGGGCGGTAACGTGCTCCATGCCGCCGACTGCGTCGAAGTCGTACTCAGGCAAAATAGATTCGCTGGCGGCGGCGCGCACGGTACCCATGGCAGTTCCTGCTAGGGCAGTTACCCGTTCAGCGACCATATCGCTGTACGCTTCCAGCTCGCCTGCCATTTCGTCAAACAGCAGATGCAGCTGGTAAAAATCTTTGCCTTTCACATTCCAGTGGGCCTGCTTGGTTTGAGTACGCAAGTCGGTAGTTGCGGCCAGCGTACCGTTGAGCATGGCGACCACCGACTGACGGGTATCTAGCGGCAGGTCAATCCGAGTGGGATAGAAGGCAGATTTGGAAGTTGTTGAAACCATGAGAGTCTCCTGGTTAGAAAGGGGTCTAAGAGCCTTTAGAGAGGTGTCTTTAGATGAGCTAAAGGTCTGTAAAGGACGTTTCAGAGCAGTCACAATGGCTAATAATAGCGCACTACTTTTGCCGCTATTGTTCCATGTCCTACTGAATCATGCGTCGGTTCTTCACAGTCCGCATAAAGTTAATGCCTGCAATGGCTATAGCACCCTCGACGAACTTCTACAGTATACTCATAACGACTTCGCTTTAGCAACTCAAAGCGTCCTTGATATACTGCTTTGTATGGAGACAGCTCGAACTCAAAAAGCGGTTCCTGAAAAGTATCAGCCTTATGTGGCTCCAGAGGCAGCGGCAAAAGATTGAAATGCGATCGCGTCTACAGTCCCGTCATCAGCCTGGCCTACAGCAAGCCAGAGCCCTTGCCGATATTCTCAAAGCTTGGAGCTAGAAGGTATTGCTGAGAACTATCAGCTCGAAGATTTCTATACGTTAATTACCCAGCAGCTTGATAGTTTTTGCGACTTTCTGATATCTGTTGATGAGACGCCGCTTTCCTAGTCGTTCCAAGCGCTGGCGATAGGGCTACAATTGCCAGTGTAATCAGCTCGCTCTATAGAATTCACTCAACCTACCTCGACGCTTTTATGACTGCTGCCGCGCCTGCTAAACCCTCTGCAAAAGCTAAATACGAAGCCGTTATTGGCCTGGAAACCCACTGTCAGCTAGGGACAGAAACCAAGATTTTCTCGACTAGCTCGGCAGCTTTCGGCGCTGACCCAAACACCTATATCGACCCGGTGACAATGGGGCTGCCGGGTGTGCTGCCCGTGCTGAATGAAAAGGTGCTGGAGTACGCGGTGAAAGCGGGACTGGCGCTGAACTGTCAGATTGCGCCCTACAGCAAGTTTGACCGTAAGCAGTATTTTTATCCTGACCTGCCTAAAAACTATCAGATCTCTCAGTTTGACCTGCCGATCGCTGAGCACGGTTGGATAGAAATTGAGCTGGTAAAGGATGGTGAGCCTGTCCGTAAGCGCATTGGCATTACGCGGCTGCACATGGAAGAAGATGCAGGCAAGCTGGTACATGCGGGCAGTGATAGCTTGTCTGGCTCCTCGTATTCGCTGGTGGACTACAACCGAGCGGGGGTGCCCCTAGTCGAAATCGTTTCTGAGCCGGACATTCGCTCTGGAGAGGAAGCGGCAGCTTACGCTGAAGAAATTCGTCGGATCATTCGCTACTTGGGCGTGGGTGATGGCAATATGCAGGAAGGGTCGCTGCGCTGCGATGTGAATATCTCTGTAAGACCAGTGGGCCAGGCGGAGTTTGGCACTAAGGTGGAGATTAAGAATATGAATTCTTTTAGCGCGATCGCCAAAGCCATCGACTATGAAATTGAGCGGCAAATTGCAGCGGTAGAAGCGGGTGAACCCATCTATCAAGAAACTCGCCTGTGGGAAGAAGGGCCGCAGCGCACTAAAAGCATGCGCATGAAGGAAGGCGCGAGCGACTATCGCTACTTTCCTGAGCCTGACCTACCTCCGATTGAAGTAACCGCTGACCAGCTTAGAGCGTGGCAATCGGATCTGCCAGAGCTGCCTGCGCAAAAGCGTCAGCGCTACGAAGAAGAGATGGCTCTATCGGCTTATGATGCGGCTGTACTGACTGATGATCGCACGGTGGCTGAGTACTTTGAAGCGGCGATCGCTGCTGGCGCATCCACCAAGCTGGTCGCCAACTGGATTATGAGCGACATTGCCGCTTACATCAACGCTGAAAAGCTCAGCATTGACCAGACCAAGCTCACTCCAGAAGCCTTGTCTGAAATGGTGAAGCTGATTGAAGACGGCACCATTAGTAATAAAATTGGTAAAGATATGCTGCCAGACCTGCTAAATAATGGCGGATCGCCCAAACAAATTGTGGAGAGTAAAGGGCTTAGTCAGATTTCAGACCCGGCTGAAATTGAGGCGATGATCGACGCTGTGCTCGCTGCTAACCCTGACGAACTCGCTAAGTTCCGCGCGGGCAAGACCAAGCTGAAAGGCTTTTTTGTCGGCCAGGTCATGAAGCGCACGGGCGGACGAGCTGATCCCAAACTGACCAATCAGCTGCTCGGGAAAAAGCTCAACAGCTAACTGTTCGGTAATAAAGCATTCGGTAAAAAGCAAGCAAAACCTGCTCAAAATCACAGACAGTGACCGGTTGAAGCCTCAAATTCTAAAATACGAACGCAGAAGTTCTAGGATAAGTACAAAGAGGGGTTACACCCCTCATCCCCAACGTGCAATACTGTGTACATGTAGATGCACCCTGATGGTAGGGAGAGCCGCACGGCTCTCCTTTTTTCTTTTTAAAGATATTTCAGCGACCTAATCGGCAGACTGAAGCGTTTCGAGCTCTTGTTTAATGCGGTCAATGCCGGCTTTGGTACCTTGCTGGTCATAAGCCTCACTCGCTTTTAAGAGACTGCGAACAGCCTTGTTATTATTCCCAATATTGGCGTAGGCTAAGCCCATATTGTGCCAGGCCTCAGCGCAGTTGGGCTCCTGCTCTACGACTTGAGTCAGCTGTTCAATAGCACCGCGATAGTCGCTGGCCTGATAGGTGCCTACCGCGCCGACGAAAAGGGTCAAGGCAGCTGACGATAGCGGCACTGAGGGTTGATCGATAGCGGCATTGGGAAAAGGGGCCTGAGTGATGGGCTGGCGGTAGGCATTGATCATGGAGCCGATGGAAAATCCGGCAATGCCGAAAATGACCACCGCCCAGATGAAAAAATTGGGGGTTTCCATATTCTTAAATAAGGCGCAGTAGGGAGATGTGATCAGGTCGCTGATTTTAGCCTACTGCCTAGCGGCACGGTCACTAGGGAAACGACATGAGTGGATCGCCCCACTAAAACGAGCCCTCGCCCTAGCCGACATTCTATTGAGCAATTCCGTATGATGGAAGACGTATTCTCATTCACGACCTGATGACAGCCCAACTGACCAGACAGCCTACAGCACCTCAGTCCAGCCAGACGGCAGCTAGCTATACGGGTGAAAAGCTCACCTGGGACTGGCGTGGCTACGACATCAAATATGTAGTGGCGGGTGAAGGTCAGCCGATTGTGCTGCTCCACGGGTTTGGCGCTTCTATTGGTCACTGGCGCAAAAATATTACAGTGCTGGCGGCGGCGGGGTACCGGGTTTATGCGATTGACCTGCTGGGCTTTGGCGACTCGGACAAGCCTGCGCTGGACTACAGTTTAGAATTTTGGGTGAAGCTGCTGCACGACTTTTGGCAGGTGAAAGTACGATCGCCCGCCATCTTTATCGGCAACTCAATTGGGGCACTCATGGCCCTGATGACACTGGCCAACTACCCCGAAACCGCCGCTGGTGGTGTGCTGCTCAACTGCGCCGGTAGCCTCAACCATCGCCCCGAAGACCTGCCGCGATCGCTAGGGTGGGTGATGGGCGCTTTCAGCAAATTGGTCAGCAATCGCTTCACTGGGCCGTTTCTATTCAACCAGGTGCGGACAAAAGGCCGGATTCGCGGCTCGCTCAAGCAGGTATACGGCAACCGCCGGGCGATCACCCCAGAGCTAATCGATATTTTGCATGGCCCCGCCTGTCAACCTGGTGCGCAGCAGGTCTTCGCCTCTATTTTAAGCGCGCCGCCCGGCCCTCGGCCCAGCGAGCTATTGCCGCAGGTGAGTCAGCCGCTGCTGGTGCTCTGGGGCGAAAAAGACCCCTGGACGCCGATCATGGCCGCTGGTGTCTATCAGGATTTAGCCGCCGATCCTGAGCGAGACGTGGCCTTTCATGCGATTCCTGACACTGGCCACTGCCCTCACGATGAACGGCCCGAGATTGTCAATGCGCTGATCTTGGCTTGGCTCAAAGAATCTGTGCCAGGGCCGCAAACAGTGCAGTCGTCTGCTGAACTATGAGCGCTACGACTCGGCTAGCTGAAGGATCTTTTGGGCGATCGCCTCTTCCACCGGCATCACCGACAGGCGATTACCCCGCTTCACCACCATCAGCTCATCAGGACTAAAAACCTCTTTGAGCTGATCGAGCGAAATGTAGTGATCAAATATGCGGTCATAGGCCACGGTGACCGTATGCCAGCGCGGGGCTTCGGGGGTAGATTTGGGATCGTAGTATTTGTGTCCCACCTCAAACTGGGTGGGGTCTACGACGTTGGCCGCGTGGATGGTCATCAGGCCTGCAATGCCAGGCGGCTTGGTATTCGAGTGATAAAAAAAGGCAACGTCGCCCACCGCCATCGCTTTGAGAAAATTTCGCGCCTGATAGTTGCGTACGCCGTCCCAAATTTCGGTGCGATCGCGCGCCAGGTCCTCAATGCCATAGACATTCGGCTCAGACTTCATCAGCCAGTAGTTCATGTTTCGTTTTGCGCCGTATCTGAAGCTAGCGCGATCCTTTTCCTCTAGTATTTAATCGTATTGCCGCACGTTAGGGGCCAAAATGCCATGGAGGAATCACCCGCTTACGGTTCTGACGAAAACCGAGAGGATATTGGCCTTACAGCAGACGCTCAACCTACGGCCAGTGAATCAGCGACTGGTGAACCTGCCGCCAGCGACCTGAGTGAGCAGCTCATATCGCAGGTTGCCGCTATAGAGACAGAAGCTCAGCAGGCTGACAACAGCGAGGTCCAATCGCGAGTCAATCACCTGATTAGCCTGATCAAAACCCACCTGAAGACCCAGACTCTGAGCCCTCAAGCTCAGCGAGAGCTTGCCCGGCTACTCAGCCTGACGCACAGCTTCGACAATCGCCATGCTCAGCAGCTCAGCTTACTTGATCTAGCCGTCTCTATTTTGATTGAGTCAGATGAGTCAGACCCAGCCAAGTCCGAAAACGGAAGCCCGAGAGATACCAGCAGCCGAACCCAAAATCTGGTCTTCGCCCAAGAAACGCGGCGGCAAATCGCTCGACAGTCTCGAATTTATCCCAATCCGCTGAGCGCTATTGTTACCGGCAACAGCACGCCATACATTCGTTTGATTTCTGGATTGAGCTGGTTCTTCTTTATCTTTGCAATTGTCCCTCTGGCAATTTCCGGTATCACTCTGGCCGTATGGAATGTGATGGGGTTTGCTGCTGCCAAAGTCACAGTTGACCAATTGCGGAGCAGCAATATCCTGATGAAGAAAGAAAGTGATCGTCAGGAAACCCAAATAGAAACCCTCACTCGTCGTCGAGACGCTTTAGCCGCTCAGCTAGGCCGTACAGGCAGTCTGCTCACGGAGATTACTCAGGCAGATGCCTCTCTGGATTCGGAAGAGGCTGGCACGGACAGATCTTCTGCTGAAATTTCTGTTGAACTAGGTACTCTCAGCGCTATTCAAGCAGAGATTGAAGGCGAGCTGCGCTCGAATGTAAATCGTGTAGTCGAAGCCGATGCCTTAGATGTAACGGGTGAAGCAGCAGAGGAGACTGGGAATGTGCCAGATAGCACTGATGATCCTGCTGCTCCAGAAGTATCAGGAGATAAAACAAAAGCAGAAAAAGAAGCAGATGCAAAAGCAAAAGCGCTTCTAGACGCTGCCAGCAGATTGACCGATACCAGCTTTCCTTTCTTCTGGCTAGCGATATCTATGGGCGCGCTGGGCAGCACGGTTAGCGTGATTGTAAGAGCTAATACGTTTATTCATCAGGCTCAGGAGACCGATAACGATCTATTTTTGACTGGCTTCTTCAGACCATTTGTCGGTATGTCTTTCGCTATTTTCTGTGTTGCCCTGGTAGAAGCCGGCATTTTCTCTGGGCTGGTTGACGTTACGAAGCGAGAGGATGCCAATCGGACTTATTTTTATGTGGCGATCGCCTTCGTCGCAGGCTTCAGCGAGCGATTGGTTCGCGACGTTGTCATCAAAACCGAAGATACCTTAGCAGGTCCTAGCTCACGAGATAGATAGGCCTCACCCTTTCAGCGTCAACAGTCCTTCTCATCCAGGCGATCACTACAAAAGTCTGCTAATAGCGGCAGCGCTGAAGTCAGCATCTGTGGAAGCGTCAGCTTGGCTTGCCTGCCACCCTCGGGCACATAGTCCAAGGCTAGCTCAACAGGAGCCGGTGGTAGATAGGTCAATCGCTCGGCCCACTCAATTGCCACAATGCCTGGCTTAACCTCTAGGCCCTCCCAATAGGTTTCTAGATACAGCGCCTCCGCCTCCGAAGCAGAGAGTCGATACAAATCTACGTGGTAAAGAGGCACTCTGCCTCGGGTGTACTCGTTAATCAGCGTAAAAGTAGGACTGTCAATTTCAGCAATTCCCAGTCCAGCGCCCAAACCCTGCACCAGCGTCGTCTTACCGCTGCCCAAATTGCCCTTTAAAAGCAGCACGCTGCCAGCTGGTAGCTGCTCGCCTAGAGCCTTTCCCAGTGCCTGAGTCGCCTGCGCATCTGGCAAATCAATTACCCGCTCGTTCAGTTTCCTCATAGGGTTTGTGCTATCTGTATATCTACACTATCGTCTAAACCATGATTATCACCGTTGCCAGCTTTAAAGGCGGCGTCGGCAAAACGACGACTGCTATCCACCTTGCGGCCTTTTTACAAGGGCAGGCAGAAACGCTGCTGGTAGACGCTGACCCCAACCGCTCGGCTTTGGGCTGGGCCAATCGGGGAGAGCTGCCCTTTCAGGTCATGGATGAGTGGGAGGCCGGACAAAATGTAAACCCCGACGGCAACGTAGTAATTGACACCCAGGCGCGGCCTACTCCAGAAGATCTTTCGGCCCTGGCCGAAACCTGCGATTTATTAGTACTGCCGACCACCCCAGATATTCTTGCACTCGATGCGCTGGTGCTGACAATTGAATACCTCAAAGCGATTAGCACCAGCCACTATCGAATTTTGATCACCTCAATTCCGCCCAAGCCTAGTAGAGCCGGAGAAGACGTTAAAGCGCTCTTGCAAGAAGCTAATTTGCCCGTTTTTGAGCAGGGCATCCGGCGGTTTGCCGCCTTTCAAAAAGCAGCTCTCAAAGGTGTTCCAGTTTACTCAGTCAAAGATCCTCGGGCTGAGGCGGGCTGGCACGACTATGAAAAAGTCAGTGAAGAAATTTTGGCGATCATGGCAGCGAGGGCACTCACGGTAGACGCTGAAGAGTTAGGAGAACAAGACTTTTTTTGATCCTCATATTTAATCTCTGTTGAAGATGCAAATAGCAATTGAAGACCTCACCCACTCGGACGTTCACGCCTTGCTCTATGAGCACTTGGCAGATATGCGCGAGCACTCGCCCCCCGGTTGCGTTCAAGCTCTAGATCTAGACAGACTTCGGGCCAACACAATTACGTTTTGGACGGTGAGAGAATCCGGTAAGTTGTTAGGCTGTGGGGCATTAAAAGAGCTGAGTTTGCGCTCAGGCGAGATTAAGTCGATGAGAACTGCAACAGCATACCGAAGGCAGGGCGTTGCTGCCAAGCTACTGGCTCATCTTCTAGAAGAAGCAAAGCACCGGCAGTACGAACGGGTCAGTCTAGAAACAGGTTCATCAGCCGCATTTGAACCTGCACTGCTGTTCTATGAAAGCTTTGGTTTCAGGCAGTGCGGCCCTTTCGCTGACTATGAAGACAACTCTTTTAGCATATTCATGACTATCGAGCTGTAAAGACGAGGCTTTTAGGCTAGTCAGTCTCAACTGCTAGCCTAAAAAACGTCCGTTCTCTTGCTGCTACTCATCGCCGCTGGTTTGCTGAGCATACCAGTTGGCATAGGGAGTGTTTTTAGCTAAGCAGCGGTTGTAGTCGGGTGTACCATCTTGCCACCATACCGGCCCCCTTTCACCAAGCGCTACTTTAGCCTGATTGACTTGCTGACGAGCCAGAGCCAAGGCCGTGGAATTATTTTTCTGCTTTGCCTGTTTTACCGCTCGTCTGGCGTTCATCAGCTGTTTTACCCAGTGCTGTCGCGTGTCGTCATCTAGCGCCGGATTTGTGCAGCGCCATAGCTTGCCTTTTACAACAAAGTAACGATTGTCGGGCGTGGTAGGGTATCTCACTTAGAACTGAGTGGTTTTCGGTGCCAGGACCTGCCTTTAACGCTGCTTTCTACAGGATTGAAGACAGGCAGGGGCGGCGTGTTTAGGCTGTAAAATTAGTCTTCTTGCGGGGCACGAACAACTGATTCAAATTCTATTTTGCGGTGGGTGCCGTTGCAAAATGGCTGAGTGGTAGAGGCACCGCAGCGACACAGAGCAACCGCTTCTTTTTCAATTGTGAAATCATTGCCTTCTGCGTCTGTCAGGGTGAAGGGGCCCTTAACCAAATAAGGACCGCTGTCTTTGATAGTGATTTGAGTACTGTCAGCCATGAAAATTCCTCTCAAGTGATCGTAGCGTCTTACAAACTATCTGCAAAACCGTCCAGATACTAGCATATACGGTTATTGCGACAGCATCGGGAGCTGCTGAGACACCGCTCTGACGATCTCTCTCTGTCGGTTGAGAGAGTTATCTCCTGTGAAGGAAGGAGTCCGATTAGCAGTTACGGTACTATTCTTGTTCACTAAGAACTAAGTCCGCAGTTATTTTAGGGCTTTTACTCGGGGCAGCTTTCACGCGCATCTAGATATTGACGGTGGGTTGGGAGCGTCTATCAATAGTTGAGACACAGGAAATTATGAGCAACCAACCTATGCAAGCAGACAATGTAACTGTCAGCACAAGCAACGCCAATACTGGCGAAATGGGCCAGAAGCTGCTAATCAGTGGCGATATGATCGCGCTGCGTCTTTGGGACCAGCAGCCCAGCGATAGCACAGACAAAAATACTCACACCCGAGACTATGAAACGGTAGGGTACGCTCTTGAAGGCCGCGCAGAGCTAACGCTAGCAGACAGGACTATTGTGCTGGAGCCAGGGGTCTCCTGGGTAGTTCCCCAGGGTGCTAAGCATTCGTATCGCATTCTAGAGCCCTTTCGCGCCATAGAAGCAACCCACCCGCCCGCTAGAGGCTATCGAGACGGTAAATAGACGTACTGACTCTAGCCAATCCGTTTTACAGTCTTCCAGAGGAACCTTATGACATTGCTTTCAAGAACAGAACTACAGTCGCTTTTGGGCGGACAGAAGTCGCCCTGTGTTTCTATCTACCTACCTACACACGAGGCGGGCCGAGAGGTTCGACAAGATCCTATTCGCCTAAAAAATCAGCTGTCTCAGGCCGAAGCGCTATTGGGCCAGATGGGTATTGACTCAGAAGAGAGTCAGCAACTGCTCAAGCCTGCCGCCGCTCTGTTGGAAGATACAGATTTTTGGCAGCATCAGGATAGCAGCCTAGCGCTATTTATCACGCCGGAGCAGTTTCAATACTACCGCGTGCCGCTAACGCTCGAAACGATGACGGTGGTGGGCAATCAGTTCCACGTCAAGCCGCTGCTGCCGCTTGTCAATGACGATGGAGCGTTTTATATACTTGCTGCCAGCCAAAATAAAGTCTCGCTGTATCACGCTACGCGCGGCAGCGTACAGTCTGTGGATTTGAGTGATACGCCACTCAGCCAAGAAGTGGCGCTACGCTATGATGACCCGGAGAAGTCATTTCAGGGGCACAGCAGCGATCGCGGCGGCAGTCAAACTACATTTCATGGGCAGGGTGGCGGCAAAGATACCGAAAATTCAGACACCCTTCGATTCTTTCATCTGGTGAGCGATGGCGTCGAAAATGTCTTAGGCGGGCAGAATATACCGCTGGTGTTTATGGGCGTAGATTTTCTTTTTCCTATCTATAAGAAGGCCAATAAGTACCCTCACCTGATGGACGAGGCGATCGCTTTTCAGCCCGATCAGCTCAGCCCCGAAGAAATCCGCGATCGCGCTCTGGAAGTTGTAGAACCTCACTTTAACGCTAGCCGAAAGGCCGTCGTTGAACAGTATGGCAGCTTGAAGAACAACGAGCAGGCTACAGATGATCTAGAGACTATTTTAACTGCCGCTCACGACGGACAGGTAGACACGTTGCTAATTGCCGCTGATGCTCAGAAATGGGGCAGTTTTAACGCAGAAGAACGTAAGGTAAGCTACCACGATGAGAAAACGGTAGAAAGTCAAGATCTGCTCAACATGGCCGCTGTTTTGGCATTGTTTACCGACGCCAAGGTGTACGTCGTTGATCGCCATCAGGTGCCTGAAGAGGCTGATGCTGCCGCTACGTTACGCTATCCGATCTTGTCTCCTGAACTAGCAGGTGCGTAGATTCGCGAGCTGAGAATTAATGGGCACTACTCGCAAATGGGTAGTGCTTTTTATGTTGGGTGGTGGCTTTGGTTGGTTTGGGTGAGGCGATTGCCATCGCCGACGACAATTTGACTGCCGCTGGCACTGCCGCCGATGGAGATACGCTGATCGCCCTGAGCAGGTACCTGAGTTTCGGGCTGCTCAGGGCGATCCGGCTGACTATCTCTATTGGTCTGGTTGAGATCTCGCATAAGAGACATTAGTCCCAGTGTATAGCCTGACTCGGCACTAAAATCATGGTAGTGCAGGCGTCCCAATTCGTCTGGAATATCGCAGGCTATAATCAGTAGCGGTATCACCGGCTTCTCGACCATTTGGGCCATTTCCCATTCCCAGGTCACGTATTTAGAGCTGACTGCACTGGGCGTTAGCAGCACTAGCACGGCATCGACCTGCCTGAGAGCGGTCCGCAGCTGTTCTTTCCAGGCTTGTCCGCCCTGCATGTTTTCAGTATCTTGCCAGACGGTAAATCCGCTGCGGCTAAGCTCTTCGCGCAAACGAGTAGCTGCACCAGCACCGTCAGTGCGAGCGTAAGATAGAAATACTTGAGTCATGAGAACCTCCACTTTTGCCAACCGACTTATTCACTCTGCTCGCACCAACCGGTAAACCGCTGCCGATTATAGCCAATCTGCCTCACAGCGGCTTGCAGCTGCCAGAAGAGGTTGCCGAGCAGCTGATTCCTGAACAGTTGCGCCGCTTGCCCAACTCCGACTGGCATCTACAGCAACTCTATAGCTTTTTGCCTGATTTGGGCATCACAGTTCTGCAAGCTAACTATAGCCGGTATGTCGTAGATCTCAACCGGGCGTTGAAGCACCCTTTATTCGGCTCTTTTTGGTCGGCAGTAGTACCAGAGCAAACGGCGTTTAAGCAGTCTATCTATGCACAGAAGCCCGATCAGAGGCAGGTGCGATCGCGCATTGATGAGTTTTATACGCCCTACCATCATCAGCTGACAGCGCTGCTTAACAAAAAAGTCGCTCAGTTTGGCAAAGTCTATCTGCTAGATTTGCACAGCTTCATGGGTCTGATCACCGATGATGTTTGTCTGGGTAACGCCAATGGCGAAAGCTGCTCAGCTGATTTGATCGACCGGGCAGCTGATAGCTTCGCGCAGCAAGCGTATCAGGTGGTAAAAAATAAGGTATTTACCGGCGGCTTTATCACTCGTCACTACGGTCAGCAGCCTAACGTTGAGGCTTTGCAAATTGAGATTCGCTACCCTACCTATCTACCCGACGATCAGCTAGAGGTAGATGAGATCCCGCAGTGGCAGGGGCCAAAGTTTGAGCGGGCGCATGTTCAGCTAAGAGAAGTTTTCACAGCAATTTCTCACTTTTGTCGCTGAATGGCTGCTCCAAACTTAAAGCTGGGCCTCAATATTCAGGATGCTTGCTAGCATAGAAAAAAGTTGTCAAACCAAAAATGGTTACGCAAAAGACAGACGGCTTTTAAGGTCCGGAGTAGGCTTTCTATGGGCGCAGCTCTAGACTTCTTTGCTAGAGCTGCGCTTCTTTTGCGATCGCTTCAATTTTTATAGATGTTTGAATGCAGCTATCAGATTCGCTGCGGGGAAGAGCGCCTGATGAGTAAAGTAGTTGTGTCTCCACTTCTATCTCTCCACTATCTCAACGGCCTATGGGCTGGCACAGCACTGGGTTTACTCTGCCTCGGGACTCCAGCCATCGCTCAAGAAACTCCTGAAGTTTTACCAGCGCCTGTAGCCGCAGCCGCTAATCCTATCTACTTTGCCAGACCGCTGCGCCTCGCTAACGTGAGCACTCCCAACAATTGGCAGTTTCGCGCTTCGGAATATCTGTTTACCATCGACATTCCAGCGGACGCATCGCAGCCGCTGGAAAAAGTCGTCTTCGCTCAAATTGAAGGCGCAGACTACCCCCGATACAGCATCCGTAATACCCACGCTTTTGCAGAGGGCGATCGCCATACCCCACTAACCCTCAGCCAGGTAGAAAACGACACCGACGAAAGAACAGTAACCGTCGTGTTTGATCCGCCAATCGAGCCTGGCCGCCAAATTACAGTCGCCCTTAAAGCCCATCACAACCCTCGCGGCGGCATTTACCTCTACCAGGTGACGGCATCTCCCCCAGGCATCAGTGGACCAGGTCAGCGGGTGGGTCTAGGGCGGCTGCAGTTCTACGAGAGAGAATCTATCGGCAGAGGCCGCTTCGGCATTCGATAGACTGGCTTATCTATAGCTTCCGGCACTTTCTTCATGCAGCATTACTGACTGTAAGCCAACCTGAGTTCGGGATAAGCAACTCATGCTTATTGCCCGAAGCAAGTCCCTTCTGGAAGGGTGGCCCGCAGGGTCGGGATGGGTCGGAACGTGCGCTACACACCGAAACCCACCCCTGCGCCCCTCTAGAGGGGATCTACTTTAGGCTATGTGTTAAAAAGCGCCGACAGTCGGACATCACAGGCAATCACTCATCCCGAACTGACGTTAAGCCATATATAGCAACAGGCAAAGCGCTCCGCGAAGCGCGAATGCATCCGCGCTTCGCTATACTATTTTTCATCTGGGTCGTACCCTCTGCTGCTCAAGGAGCGGTGTTTACCTGAGTGGGTGACCCCTCTAAAGGTTCGAGCAGCATCACCTGTGAGCCCCGCTTGTAGCTAAAAACCTTTTCGATGCGGTAGCTTTTAGAAATAGCATCTTTAAACTCAGCTTTAATTGGCTTGTCATAATCGATCACCGCCCACCAGCGGTCGTACCCCGGCGGTATCTGGCTAACCCACTGCTGTATTTCGGCGGGCGTTCTCACCTCGTAAGTCGGGCGCCAGTGAATATCCACATCGCCCTCGTAGTATCGCCTCAGGGGTTTTGAATAATGGTATCCCCAGACAATGGCATCCCCTGGCTGCTCGTACTGCTCAATAGTAGCGATATTGAACTTATAGTCTGGACGTTCTTGCACTGTATAGTAGTGCGCTAGTCCCCCACCAGCCGCAATTAGATAAGTCACACCCATTACAACAGCCGCGATCTTCCACTGCCGCCAGACGCGGGTAAATCCTGCGGCCAACAAAATAAAAAGGTAGGGGCTCACGAAGAGAAGATAGCGATTCACCCAAATCGGCATCGAAATATAAGAAAATACGACAATTGGCAATAGCGGCAGGATAAGCCAGGACAAAACCCACAGTAGAGCAGGCGATCTGTGTTTGCGAATCAGTGCAGCTCCAGTTAAACCGGCTAGCAGGAGGGTAAATCCCTTGTAAAAGAGAGCAGTGACCGCGTTCTCTTGAACCGCGAAAGGCCACACCGTAAAAAACTTTAGTGGGCGGATCAAATTGTCAAAACCCGGCGGCGCAGCGCTCGAATGGTGAGAGGCAAATGAAGAAGAAGGCGAGGACTCTTCTACAACCGATAAAATAGAAGGTGACCACAGCGCTATCAATAGCAACAGCCATTTGCCAAAGCTGAAGAGTACTGCCCGCTCCCGGCGAAATCGCAGAAGGATAATCAGCGCATCCGGCAAAAGCAGCGTGACATTGAGTGGTACTGTGTAAATTGCCAACAGCCTGAACAGTGACCATCCGGCTAAAGCAGTCTGACTAGGGCGATGAGGACGCTCAGTGAGCAAAGCGTCCACTAAAAAAAGCGTGCCAGCTAGCCCCAGGCACAAACTCAAGACATACATCCGAATCTCTTGAGCATGGTTGATAAACAAAGGCGAAACTGTTAACAGCGATGCCGCAATCAGGCCTTCAGCTTCTCCACATAGGCGACGTCCCAAGCGGTACAATAAGAAAACGCTAACGATTGCGCAGATCACTGATAGCGATCGCAGCCAGGCATCGCTATTGCCTAGGCGCATCCAAAACATCAGCAAAAAGTAGTAGAGCGGTCTCAGCTGATTCTCTTTATAAGCCTCAAAGAGGCTGTTGTCAGCATCTTGCAAGCTGGTCATCTCATCTAGCCACAGCCCCTCACCTTCCAACTGATAGGTAAAGAGAACCGTTGCAACTATCAAAATAGAAGAGATCGGCAGCCAGCTATAGAGCGCCCGTTCAGCCAGTTGAGGACCAAGATGGCGCGGTGTTGTCTTAATAGTCATAGTAATTATTGAGGGCCATTGCTACCGTTTAAGGATGTATGGCTCATAAAAGCGTTGTTTTAGTTGTGATATCTTGCCACTCAATCGGTCTGGTTTTGTGCTCGCCCATTTGATTTCTGTTGAGCTAGCTGGTTGCCTATCTACTCTGTGATACAGAGTAGATAGGCTTGTTTTGAGCAGATGCGCATGAGTGGGGTGTTACTCTTGCTGAGGCGTAGGGAGATCGGGTGGCGACGAGGCTGTTGGCTTACCCAGCCGAGTCAGCAGCATGACCTCAGACCCTTGCTCGTAATCGAAAACGGTCTCAATATGGTAAGCACTGTCAACGGCACTCCTAACATCTTTAGCAACTGGTCCAAGATTTTCTGTCACTAACCACCAGCGATCATATCCGCCCGGAAATCCGGCAACCCACTGCTGAGCATCAGCTAGCGTTTCGACATCTTTGGCAGTGTGTACATGGACATCCGAACTGCCGTCGTAGTAGTGCGTTAGGCCCATCGAACAGCATTCATAGCTCCAGACAATGGCATCTCCAGCCTGCTCATACTGCTCAATTGTTTCGACATTAAATTTGTAGTCTGTGCGATTTTGCACCGTGTAGTAATGGACGAGTCCTCCGCTTATAGCAATAAGATAGAGTGCCCCAATCGCAACGGCAGCAATCTTCCACTGTCGCCAGAGGCGAGTCAACCCTGCGGCCAATAGAATAAAGAGATAGGGACTGACAAAGAGCAGGTAGCGATTCTGCCAGATCGGAACTGAAAGATAGGAAAAAGCCACAATCGGCATGACTGGAATAAATAGCCAAGCGCAAGTCCACAGCAGTTTAGAGGATTTGTGCTTGCGAATCACACTCGCCCCGATCAGCGCGGCGATCAATGGGGTAAATAGCTTGTAAAAAAGGGCAGCGATCGCACTGTCTTGAACTGGGAATGGCCATACCGTCAAAAACTTGAGCGGTCGAATGAGATTGTCGAGACCAGGTGGCTTTGCCCCGATATGATCCTCCGCATAGGAGGAGGAGGGAGATGACTCCCTTATTACCGATAAAACTGAAGGAGACCACAATACCAGCAGTATCAGCAGCCATTTGCCAAAGCTAAAGAGCACCGCCCGCTCACGGCGAAATCGCAGGAAGATGATTAGCACATCAGGCAAAAGCAGCGTGATGTTGAGCGGCACCGTATAAATTGCCAGCAGTCTGAACAGCGACCAGCCGGCCAAAGTGACCTGAGTAGGACGGCGAGTCCGCTCAGTGAGTAAGGCATCGACCAAAAACAGGGTTCCTGCCAGCCCTAAACAGAGGCTCAGGGCATACATCCGAATTTCTTGAGCATGGTGAATAAACAAAGGCGAAACTGTCAACAGTAGCGCCGCAATCAATCCCTCCGCTTCTCCAGCCAGGCGTCGTCCTAGACGGTAAATCAAGAAGACGCTGATAATGGCGAAGATTACTGACAGCGATCGCAACCAAGCATCGCTGCTACCCAATCGCGTCCAGACAATCAGCAGGAGATAGTAGAGCGGTCGCAGCTGGTTCTCTTTGTAGACTGAAAGCACGCTGTGATCGACGACATCGTTTAGACTGTTGAGTTCGTCTAGTAAGAGGCTTTCTCTTCCAATCTGATAGGTAAATAGGACCGTCGCCATCGCCAGGATGAGAGAAATCGGTAGCCAGCGGTAAAGCGTTACGGTATTTTGTTGGGCCTTGGGCGGCCATAGCGTTTTTATGGTCATAAAACTTGGCAGTCAGGGCAGCTGACTAGAGCTATATACGATGCAAACAATTGACGGTGATCTTTAATATCTTAGTCTTCGGTAGGCGTCCTAGATTCAGCCACGTTATGCTGGCCGCTCGACTGAATTCCTCGCTGGACTAGCGGCCACCCACGCATTCTCTGATACGGTAGATGGGCTTGTTTTGCGACTCATGGTAAGTGCGCATCAGCAGTTCAGCCAGCAAACCAACGCAGAATAGCTGAATGCCCGCCAGGAATAGCACCACTGCCAGCAGCAGCAGTGGGCGATCGCCGATACCCTGCTGTAGCACTATCCTCACAAAGGCGAGATATAGACCCAAAAGAGATCCTATTCCCATAGAGACCAGTCCCAAACTACCAAAGACATGCATGGGTCTAGTTAAAAATGTCTTCATGAATGAGACCGTGAGCAGGTCCATAATCACGCGAAAAGTTCTACCCAAGCCATACTTGCTTTTGCCATGCTCACGAGCATGGTGGCGTACTGGGATTTCAGTCACTCTGGCTCCTTCAATAAAAGCTAGCGCCGGGAGAAAGCGGTGCAGCTCGCCGTAGAGCTGCATATCGGCCACCAGCTCAGCCCGGTAGGCCTTGAGAGAACAGCCATAGTCATGTAGCTTCACCCCGGTAACTTTACCAATGATGAAGTTAGCAATCTTGGAGGGCAACAACCGGGTCAGGGCGGCATCCTGCCTATTTTTGCGCCAGCCGCTGACTAGGTCATAGCCATCGGAGAGTTTGGCTAGTATAGGCAAAATATCTTGGGGATCGTTTTGCAAGTCTCCGTCAAGGGTGACAATGACCTGACCCTGCGCATTCTCAAAACCAGCCGCCATGGCAGCAGTTTGACCGTAGTTGCGTCGTAAAATAATCGCTCGCAAGTGGTTATGCTGACCTGCTAGCTGTCGTAGAAGGTCAGTGGATCCATCTTGAGAGCCATCGTCTATACAGATGATTTCATAGTTTTCAGGATAGGCCGAAACGCCCTGCTCCACTCGCTTGATCAGGTGAGGCAGCGTATCTACCTCGTTGTAAATTGGGATTACAATTGAGAGTGCGATATGAGCTGAAGCTGCGTCCCTATGGCTGTTCGCGGCAGCTGATAGAGCAGACTTGTGCTTGAGAGTACTGGTCACTTTTGCATCAGATAGAGAAGTCACCACGGGCTGAGTTCCTATAGTTTGGTCAAGTGGGCTAGAACGCAATTTATTGCGATAGCCAATATGCTTTTCTACTGCGATGTTTTGAGATGCAGGCCCTAAATCTAGGTTGTTCAAGATGGATTTGTTTAGAGATATTCAGCGTTAGTTTTTTATCTATCCGTTTTCTATTTACCCAACACTATCGCTAAACACCGGTACTTCCACGCGATCGCTGGTCGACTTCATTTATTCTTTATTGAAGTGCTTTCTGCCTTCACTGCGATATCCAATGGTCAGCTCGATTGTCAGAAGACGGCAGCCTGGGCCAGTCTTCTACCGTCTCATTCCTTTTGCCGGGCGCTTTATCTGAGCGCCTTGTCTAGGAGGCGCGATCGCCATCTGTCTGAGTCAGAATGCGAAAAGCCCAATCTGAGGAATGGGGAGGTTGCCAGCTGAAGGTTGCAGACGGAGAGACTACTTCAACTTCCTGATAAGGCGATCGCGTATCGACTGCAACTACCTGAACTGGCGCAGCCATTTTCTCTAAGCTAAATTGCACAGTGCCAGGCTGCTCCGAATAGCAAATTGCAGCTTGATCTGCATCTCGCAGGCAATGGCCATCGTTGATTAGCTCATTATCGGGCATCATATTAGCGGAAAAAGTAGTGCTGACAAATTGACTGTAGGTCTTAATTTCAGCCTTGTTTGGATAAGGCTCAGAAAACTCTTTGCCTTCAGGCTTATAGCCCCAAATATTAGCGACACCGCCAGCCATTACCGAATCCCACAGCCCTTTACGGGTGAGTTCAAGATCGTAATCTTTCTCCGGATATCGAGTGGGAACACGGAAACGGAAGCGATCTTCAGAGAAAGCGGGGCGTTGGTTAGCCTTTTCTAAATGGTCCCTGTAGTCCTGGTAGCTAGGACGATGCCATTCCCATGAAGCGTAGTCCAAGTCCGAGCTGATTTCTTGGTATTTATTTTTGTGGCCTCTGCCGCCTACCAAGTGGTGATAGCTACAGTCGGACCGTAGCTTTGCTCTAAACTGATCTATCTCTTCTGCGTTAGCCCATTCGAATAGATCAAATCCATAGCTGACAGTCCAGCCAGGTATAGGGGCAAGCCTCGCTGCAATTTCGGTGTAGAGCAAATCAGCATCTACCCCATAAGAATCAGGAGTTTCGTTTCTCGCTTTGTCTCCCCATATCCAAAAGTGAGTTGACCCACCACGGCGGTAGGTTTTTAAGACAACGGCTTCGAAGTAGCCTGGATTCTCCGTAAAGTCTCTTAAGTTTGTGATGTGGAAGCCGGTAAATCCATGCCCGTCAATAAATTCGTCTAAGCCAGCGGCTACGTCTGGCTTATCGTACATTACAAACTGCGGGACAAAAGCTTTCCCAGTAGCAGATCGAATCCACTTGCTGCCCTGAGCAGCAACAAATCCTTTAGCGTAGCTGGGTCTATCGGCATCAATGGTGATGTCACCTCCTGTGCTAAATGTCCAAACTCCCTTTTGAGTAGGTGTGAAGCGAAACTTGGTTTGGTTATTATCCTGAAAAGTTAAAACCTGTTGCTGCTCGCCGCTTTCGTGTTGAATGCTTACTGCTTGATGAGGTGCTCCAGAAGCTGGGATTTCGTAACACTCCCAGACTGGGTGAGGTGCCTGGCCAGGTGAGAGGCAGCCTTCTTCAAATTTGGCGGCTAGCGCTTCAGAGACATCTGGTGTTGGGTAGAGGACTGAGCGCATCGTGGTTAGTGCTACAACAGCAACGATGCCAATCGAAAATAGAGCTAGCAGTTTCCAGAATTTCATATTGATTGTGCTCACAGCGATCTTTTAAACCGTACTTCTCGTCAAACCTCTACACGAGCTGAACTGATTGATTTATGGGTTAAGTTAAGGGTTGCGCTTATCTTCATAAGCAGGGGTAACCGTTTTAGCCATCTGCTGAGGGGAGGCCATACCCTCACTCACCAGGGGATAGATTAGCCCGCCCATGCCAGCGGCTAGCAAAGTTTTGAGGCGCATAAGGATGGTGACAGAAATGGCCACGGCTGGATTGATGCCAAACAGACTTAATGTAAAGCTATAGGCAAACTCTGTTATGCCAATACCGCCAATTGAAAACGGCAAATTCATGATAAACATCATGATTGGCACCGCAACTAACATACTGATAAAACTAACGCTGCTATCAAACGCTAGAACACTTACCCACACGTTGCAAACAGCTAAGAAGTAAAATATTAAAGAGTTAATAGTGGCGATCCACAGCGCCCCTGGCTTGTTTCTATAGACTAAAACAGCTTCTCTGAATTTTTCGATTTTCTTGAGGAAAGAGGGTATGAAGGCAAGTCTGCGGCTGGAATTTCTACCTGCAAAAAATCTGTTAATGAGATTAAATGGGCGTGCGTCAACAATTATCCAGCAGATGAAAGCGACCCCGACTACGCCTACGAGTAGCGCAGCGGTTAGCCAGGGCATATTGAACATTTGCAGGTTGATGACAACTGCGATCGCAGCTAGCACAACCAGCATCGCTAAGCCGCTAAATCGCTCGACAAAAACAACGGCAGCAGAATCGGCATAGCGCCCTGTATACCGGCCCAGTTCATTGATGCGAATGACGTCGCCACCGATACTGCTAGGGAGTACCAGGTTGAAAAATCGACCCACTGTGTAATAGGCGTAAAGTCGCCACAGGCCCACCTGAAGATTGCAGGCACGGGCCAAGCAGTACCACTTAACCGAGCTGGAAAAATCCATCAGTGGGAGAAGCAGGGCAGAAAGTAAGATCAGCCACAAGTTAGCCTGTGAAAAAGTTGCAAATAAATCTTGCCATCCCTTAATCGTTAAAAGATCCGCCTTGTGAAAAACATAGACGAGTAATGCCGTTGTCACGACTATGCGGATGAAATGCAGACCTGATTTTCTCTTCATGACGATTGCTCTACTGGCTTGTCCGCTGGCCTGAAAATTTGTGCAGGAGCGAAATGATTAATGAAATCAGGCTGATCACTATACAGGGTAATACCGCAACAGGGTAATACCGCAGCCTCAAAACCGAAAATGACATAAGCACTATAGCGTCGGTCACTCTTCTGAGATACAGCATGTGGGCTGAAAGCTTTGCTGGATAGAGAGAAAAGCAACTCGCAAAGTGCGGATACATCCGCACTTTGCGATAAAACGTTAAGCTATGTCCCAGCGCTTTGAAACTTTGATGTGAGAACTTCGGTATCAGTCGGTTTGCGCCCTGCCATTTCTCTTTCTACTTATGCAGGTGCAGCGCAAGGCTTCTTATCGCTGGGAATCACGATATAAGCCTTCTCTACCTCCTCCATCTCGCTCTGTATCCGAGACTCGCTCCATCCCAATTCTTTCGCCATCAGCTCGGCGCATACCCGCAGCGCTTTTTCGCCCGGATATTCTAAGCTCGCTAGATCGGTCCGTCTGAAGACAACATCGGCCAGCTTTTCAGCGAGTTCATCACGAACAGCGTGGATTACTTCCACTTTTAGAACAGTGCTGTCTGGAATCACCTCAGCCCACGCCGGGTTTTCCTCTAAGTAGGCGAGAACTAGCGGATACTTAGAACCATATGTGTTTACCAGGTGGAGAATTACCGCTTCGCTAAATCGTGGAGACTCTGACTGTAGGGCCTGCTGCTTAAACTTATCTAAGAACTCAATGTCGCCGCCCCATAGCGGAACTTTGTGCGTGGTGCAGGCTGACGATTTGCTCAGCTTTTTGCAGATAATGTCGATAGCCTTTTGAGCCACATCGCGGGCCGTTGTGTACTTAACGCCGACTACACTAACGAGTCCTTCAAGCTGGTCTTCCTTAGCGTGATCTAGAATCTGGTAGTGCTTCTTGGGCGCGGCTGAACCAGCTTCATCTGCTGGAACGATGCCCCAAAGAACATGTCGAACATCTTCTCGGGTAAGCCTTGCTGCCGGGTAGCCATCATTGATCAAGTCGATGTAGGTTTGGATCTCTTCTTCAGTAATGGTGACCTTTGCCGGATCGTCGTCGCAGGCCAAGTGCAGCGAGCCAATCATGGAATAGCCGCGCCAGGGAATCGCAAATGTCAGACTGGACTTTTTATCGACAATCGCCTGCTTATCCTCGTACATTGGCTTGATCGGAAATGTCAGAGCATGTTTGGCAGTGAGTGGCCGGGTGAGGAGGGTGAAAGCTTTAGAAGCGTGAACCTGACGGCCGATAGATGGCTTGCCGGAGAGATTGAGCGTTTTAACAATCTGAGGGCCAGAGGCGTTGACAACGGCCTTGGCTTTTATCGTAAAGGTCTCGCCGCTGAGACGATCTTTGGCCTGAACCCCAGTGATGCTGTTGCCAGACTGAAGGAAATCGGTGACTTCGATATAGTTGGCGATGCTGGCCCCGTGATCCACAGCAGAGCGAATGTAAGAGAGCAGCAGCCGCTCTGTATTGTGCATCTGACCTTCGGACCAAACTGCGCCACCTGTTAAGTTCTGAGTGTCGATTTCGGGCGCAATCTTTAAGACCTCTTCTTTTGAGATCATGTAGGAGTTCGGGATTCTACGGGCCGGATCTTTGAACCAGCGTCTATCTGGGCTGAACAGATCAAAGGTTTTGATGTAGATAGCCATAGTCTCTCTGCCTTTGATGCCATGCCCGTATATCGGCAGCAGGTAAGGCTGCGAATCAACCAGATGAGGTGCTCGCTCTAAGAGAAGATTGCGCTCGCGGATGGATTCACGCATCCGCTTGAAGTCGGCGTGCTGTAAGTAGCGCAAGCCGCTGTGGGCGATTTTAGAACTATTGGACGAGGTGGCCCCGCCAAAATCGTTTCGCTCTAGCAGGGCAACTTTCAATCCGCGCAGGGTCGCATCCCAAGCGCAGGCTGCCCCATTGATACCGCCTCCAATTATCAAGAGGTCATAGTCTTGACTCATTAGCGCTTGGATATTTCGCTTCATTCTTCACCTCAAAAGTACAGTTTTAGGTCGTTTAGTTTTTAGCCAAGGAGTTTCCCAACAGCGTGTTTGCTTGGAAAAGCTGGATCCTTAAGACGGTTGTAACGTCTGTCCATGCTGAACTGTGGTAGTCAGGGGCTCAGCTGGAGCGGGCTCAAGGGCCTCTTTGCGGTCAACTACTTTGGCCGGTATCCCCATCGCAATTACGTTTGCGGGAAGATCCTTGGTGACAATAGCCCCGGCCCCAACAATGGCATTATCGCCAATGGAAACGCCATCTAGAACTACGCCTTTAGCGCCTATCCAGCAATTTTCTCCAATTGAAGTTGGACCGTCTGAATAGCTGCTTTGATCGGCCAGTGGAACCGCTGAGCGATAGTCGTATCTGCCGCCGCTCATAATATAGTTATAAGCGGCGATCAGGGTTCCCTTGCCTATAATGAGCCGCTGCTTTGAATACACTTCACAATTGGCGCCAATATTTACCTGAGATTGTATTTCTATGTCGCCGTTTTTACAGTAGAGGATGGTGTTGCGACCGATAAAAACGCCGTCGCCGACGCTGATTCCTGAATTGGTTTCTCCTTTGGCGTCGAGGACACAGTTGTCATCAATGATTACATTGCTGCCAATGCGAATTTTGTGCGGATGCCTGAGCGTGACGCCCCGTCCAAAGACAACGTTTTTGCCCACTTCTGCTAAAAGCGTCGGGTAAAGCTTACTCCTCAGATAAAGCCCCAAAGCACCTGGCAAGCCGCTGCACAGTAAGGTAATGAGTTCAAATTTGAGCAGGCTGCCTACGTCAACTTTACCAATGGTGAGAGCCGCGTACTGCTGCCAGCGAGGGACTTTACCTTGGCTGAACTCTCTAACTTTGAAATTTCCTGATGTCATCGTTAATCGGCCTTTGGATGATGTGTTTAAAAATACGTATGCGTCTATGGCAATAGCGATCCTCTCTGCTAGTGAGGTGCTAGAGAGAAATCCACTGCTGATCGAGATACCATTGGGCCATTTCCTTAAGACCGTCTTGATCGGAATGGCGCGGTTTAAAGCCTAGAAGATCTCTGACTTTTGCAGTGTTAAACGAGCGATCTTTGGTGTAGAAGGCCAGTCTTCTGCGGTAGATCGGTGGTTCGATGCCTAACGGTCGGAAGATTAGCTCGCAAAAATCTGCTATGGCAAACAGGGGAGCAGCCGGGAGCTGGATGAATTTGATCGGTTTAGAGTAGTAGTCGCTAATCAGTGAAACCATCTCTTTGAGGGTAATCGCCTGCTCGCTGCCGCAGATGAAGGTTTCGCCGACGGCTCTGGGGTGGGTCGCTGTGAGCAGGAAACAGTCGGTCAGATCATCCACATGAATGAAGTGCAGTAAATTACTGCCGTCGCCAATGGCAGGCACCCAGCCCTTGCTGACCATTTTATAGATTTTCAGCAGTCGCTTTTCTCCGGGGCCGTAAATTCCAGCAGGGCGAACAATGGTGACTGGTAGCCCTGTTTTCTCTCCAAATGCCTTAATCCACTCTTCGCCCTCCAGCTTGGACTCCTGATAGACATCGCCAGGGGAGGTTGGGTAGGTTTCATCTGCGGGGGGATCAGCGATATGTCCGTGGACGCCAATGGTAGACACATGCACAAAGCGCTTGAAGTCAGGCTGCTTGAGCGCGGCTTGAGCGAGCAGCTGCGTGCTTAGGACGTGGACATTGTAATAGCCTTGGTCAGGAGATTTGGCTTCGCGAAACGGCGTTACCATATGGAAGATGTAGCTAACATTCGCCATCGCTTGGTCAATCAGCGCGGCGTCGAAGACATCTCCGCGTATCCATTCGATGGGGAGTCCTTCGAACTGCTGGATATTGGAAGTGGGACGAGCGATCGCCACTACTTCAAGCCCTTGTTTTACCAGCTTACGAACCAGAAGAGAGCCGGTGAAGCCGGTTGCGCCTGTAACCAAAACGCGACTGCCCGGCGGGAGCTGTGTACCGTCACTAGATGAATTAGCAGTGAGTGAATCATCCATGAGTAGCTGTCTCCTGTTTAGTCAGTTTGAGAATTACCGGGGAGCCAAACTGCCGAGAGAGGCCGACTCGCCGCGACCCGCCTTCTAGAAGTGCAGACAGCTGAGGTTTGCCCAGCATTCGGTGTAAAACCATGGGCCAAAAAAACTGGGCGTAGCGCTGGTGACGCTTCTCCTGCTGAGAATTGCCGACACTCAACCCTATGCTCTGCGCGTAGGCCAGCAGCTCGGTTTCGTCGTAGCAGGTGTAGGGCCGGGTGTTGCCTTCAACGCCTTTTTTGACAGGAAATAGCAGCGGCGTAATGTAGTTGACGCTGCGCAATGTTGGATAGTCAACCAGCACAGCGCGCTTAGCAACGCGGGCCAGCTCACTCAAAAACTGCTGCCACTGCTCTACATGGGCCAAAAACCGATAGCTAATCACCACATCAAATGAGCTATCGGCGTAAGGCAGGGCCAGCACGTTGCCGACTTCAAACTGGCACTGACCGGATTCTACGAGCGGGCGAATTCTGGTCTGGCAGCTCTCGTCGCTGCCGAGGACCGTTACCGTATGTCCGGCCTCTATTAGCCGTGAGGTTAGCTGGCCGTGCCCGCCACCCACTTCTAGCACGCTGGCTTTGGGGTAGGGTTTGAGCATAGCCAAAGTCGCCTCTGACTGCACGCGCAATAGCCAGGCTCCGGTCGGCCCGGCGAACCGTGAGGCATAGGCTTCTGAAGAGGTTTCGATATCGGCGGTCTCTGGAAAGGGTTCGGTAGAAATCATGACGGTGCTAGCAGAAGAATTTAAACAGAGCGGAAGACAAAAGAGCGGGAGACAAATTAGGATCAGCTCAGTCTGAGCAGAGACTGGTTTTTTAAGAAGCGCCAGGGTGATTGCGATCGCCCGTAAGCCTGGATAACGGGCTGAGGCCCGAGCAGAATCTGCTTAAGACTTTCGCCTGGTTTATCCCAATCGAGGTGACCTTGGGTGACAAAGCCAAAACTGCCCGCTCGCTCAGCTTCATAAGGCAGAGGCAAAGGGTCGCTGCCGGGCAACTGTAGGCGCTGCTGGAAATAGGCCGGCAGCGGCCAGAAGCCAGGTCTGCCGCCGTTGTCTCCGGCAAAAAGAGGACCATCGGCAGCTTTTAGCTGATCGGCTACTAGCTGGCCGCGCTTACCCAGCCATTTCCCTACGCCCCAGGGTAAAACGGGTAGACTATCAGCCGCCGCCGCCGCCGATAGCGTGTCTTTCAGGCTCAGCCCGTCCTCAATTTCAGCAGCGGTAATCAGCGCCAGCACCTCGATACCCTCTTGGGTGACGGCCTGTCGTCCCGCAGCTATGAAGAGAGTGTGACCCGAAGTGTGCTTTAAACGGAGCGAAGCGGCCTCGGCGGTCGGACAGATTTCCCAGTCTGAGAGCTTTTGATGGCTTTGCTGACAGCGAGCTGCCAGGTCTGAAAAGGCGTTGACTCCGCTGACTTCTGCCAGCAGTAAAGCCGCCGTCACTGGCTGGGCTAGCGCTAGCCGGTCACTTTGGCGCTGAAAATTTGCCAGGGCTGCTGTTAAGAACTGTGCCAGGTCATAGCAGGGATGTAAATGGACGTGGGCATCTACTAATACAAAGGGTAGGTTAGATGGCGTCATGGTAAAGGGCATCCTAATCTAAATGCGGCGAAGCGGGCGATCGCTAACGAGAGACTTGACGAGTATTGCCAATTTTCCCAAGCTGTAGCCCACTGAGCAAAACTAGCGAGTAAAGCAGTTCTGCGCCAATGAAGACCAAGTGAGTGTTATCCCACAGCCCGCGTGAGTAGTGAACCGCTGGAAACAGTGCAAACGGTGCTCGAAAAGACTGAGAGCTCAGCGGCCATAAGAGGGGCAAGCCGCTACCCCCCGTCGTAAACAAGTCTAGAAATAGATGTGAACTGTAGAGCCCGAGGGTAAGGCTAAAAATCACGCCGTAGCTAGATTGAGGGCGGTAGCGATGAACTACCCAGGTTAGCAAGCCACTGACGAGCAGCGCCGCCAAGAGGCTGTGAGACGGCCCACGATGAAACCGCAGGTCAGTGAGCAACTGCGGTAGAAAATCCAAATCGGGCAAATTGGCGACTAAGACACCGTAGATCGCCACGATTGGGGTGATCGGCCAGACCCGCCTGGGCAGAGCATTTTTGACAACCGGCAGATGAGTCAGGGCATAGCCTGTGACCGAGTGGGCAATGGGCGAAGGCATAGTGTAGATTCCTGATGACAGCTTCTAATGCAGCGGGGACTATACCCGGCAAGGCGGACGTGCCGCTTTAGGGGGCTGATCGACGCGCTGCCGCCGTCCAGATTGCTGCTGGTTAAGGTGCTGCTGAACCTGCTCGACTTCAGCCTGTTGCTTCTCAGCACTCCAGCCCAGGGCACTACCCATAATGTGCCCACATAGCTGTAGCGCTTCGTTGCCAGGATGTCCGGCAGCGCCCAGCTCGGTGCGGCGGAAGATCACATCGCCAAGAGTCTGAGGCATGGTCGTTTGCACGCTGTATTTAACTTCTGCTGCCAGGACACTCTGCTCGCTCCCTGGCGGCGCGTCATTCTCCAAAGGAAGCTGCTTTAGGACTTGAGGATAGTTAGTGCCGTAGTTGTACACCAGCTGCCGCAGGGTTTGAGCTGAGACCTGCTGGCCGTAGGTTTTGATGGCAGCGTCTGTAAATCGCTGAAACTGCTCAATTTGACCGCCGTAAACAGGCTCCTGGTGAGAGAGAGAAGGGGGAGAAAATTGACCGCGATCACGAAACACCCAGTCAACCGCGCGGCAGGCCAGATCCCGAGCCGTCGTGTACTTCACGCCAGTCACAGAGAGCAGCCCGCTCAGCCCATCGCTGCGGTGATCTTTGAGCTGAAACTGCTTGGTCAGCTGCACTTCGCCATCTTTTGAAGAGGTGCCGTAGCTAGGCAGCAGGCCGGTGTGCACCCACTGCACGTCATCAGGGGTGAGGTTAAAGCTGGGGTAGGCCTGGTTGATATCGGCTAAAAAGCGCTCAATTTCGGCGGCGGTGGCAGTGGGCGGCTTGGTCTGGCCGGAGTCGTGGCCGTACCAGGTGCCAATCAAGGAGTGCGATCGCCAAGGCGCGATAAAGAATAGCCGGCTGCCCGGCGCTCGGCCAGTTATTCCCACGGCGCACTTCTGCTGCGGGCCAAACAGGGGGCGCGTAACCAGGTTCATCGCTTTGGCCAGCGGCTGCGGTTCGGACACCTTTTCCATCGCAGTGGCAATCAGTTGATTAACCCAGGGACCGCTGGCGTTAATAATAGTCTTGGCTTGAATGGTGAAGCGATCGCCTGTGAGCTGATCTTCAGCGGTGGCAGCGACGACGTGATCGCCCTTCCTGAGCAAATTAGTCACCCGCGTATAGTTGGCCACCTGAGCGCCGCGCTGAGCTGCTGACTGCAAAAAGGCCAGCACCAGCTGCTCTGAGTTATACATCTGAGCATCGTAAAAGCAGGCCGCGCCGGTCAGCCCGTCGGCAGGCAAATCGGGCAGCTGCTCCAGGCAGGCTTGCTTGGAAAGCATCTGGCCAGCAGGGATGTGCTTTTGTGGATCGGTGAGGTAGAGGTTGCGATCGCAGCTGATCCAATCATTGATCTTTAAGGCGACCGTCATCGCCTCCCTGCCTTTAATACTGTGGCCATAGATAGGCACCAGCACCGGCATTGGATGAACCAAATGGGGTGCAATGCGCATCAGCGTTTGGCGCTCTTTGATGGACTGACGCATCCGCCGCAGGTCAGCCGTTTGCAGATAGCGCAGGCCACCGTGAATCACCTTTAGGCTATTAGCTGATGTGCCAGAGGCAAAGTCGGACTGCTCTACTAAGGCAACTGATAGTCCTCTCAAAGTGGCTTCCCAAGCTACGCAGGCACCGTGAATCCCGCCACCAATGACCAGCAGGTCAAACGACTGGTTCGATAGGGCGGGTAAATTCCTCTGCATGCTGAGTAGACCTCTGATGAAAAATCTGATAGTTTGATTGGCATTTGCAGCTATTGGCCCTTACTCCTAGAAGGATTCCCCACGGAGGCCTTCTGAAGGCCTCCATAATCCAACCCTCGAAGCAGTAAAATCCCCTTTTCCCTCTGCCCTCTAAAGGCTAATTGAGGTCAGGCCCGCTTCTGCACTGCTATTAACGTCAGCCGTGGTTGACAGATCTGAACCAGCTAACAGATCGTTTTCAATCCAGTCATACAGCGCCGTGAGCTTTTTTGAAAAAGCCTCATAGGTGTGGTTCTTAGCGATGAACGCCTGCGCGGCTTTGCCGAGATCTTCTCGGAGCTGAGGGCGATCAATCAGATGCAGCATACCTGCTGCAAAATCTGCCGCAGTAGGTTCGGCCAGCCAGGCTATCTGATCGTTGAGCACCTGAGTATGGGTTGTCAGGTTGGTTGCCAGGAGTGCTTTACCGCTATCTAAATATGAGTAGAGCTTCATCGGCGTATTGTTGCCTTGAATGCGAGGGGAGAGCACAATATCGGCTTGAGCTAAGAGCTGCTTGAGCTGCTGAATGGGCCGAGGACCGACAAAATGGACGTTGGCATCTATCTGGTACTGAGCGGCCTGTGCCTGATATCGCTGAATGTCGTCTGCGTTGCCACCTACCACAACAATATGGGCTGTAGGTGCTGATAGCAGCACTTGAGCAAAGCTCTCCAGGAGCAAATCAATGCCCTGGTACTGTTCTAAGTTGCCCACATACATGAGCAATGCACCCTCAACGTAAAATCGCTCTTTAAGGCGCTCTTTATAGTGAGGCTGAGCTTGGACTTGAGGGCAGACCTGAGCTTGGACTTGAGGGCGCTGTATGGTTGTTTTCATGACTTTAGTTGCGTGGCTTTAAACAGGAGAGTCAGCGTGGTAGTTGAGAAGTGAAATGTCAGGGATGATAACGACTTTGTTGGGTTGATACCGCTGGATTTCGACCGCTAGGGCCTGACAGACAGCAATCACCGCTTTAGCGTTGCGGATAGCGAAGCCTTCGCAGGGCTGGAGAACGCTCTTTAGAAAGCTCAGCTGAGGGTACTTGTCAACCAGTTGCTGAACTAAAGAAGAGTCCATGTCGTAAACGTAGGGAATGCCAAACAGCTTTTTGATTAGCAGCGCAATAAAAACAGCTTCCTCTCCGGCATGAATCAGGTCGTAGCGGTTGCTTTTAGCCAGCTTAATGGCTTGGAATAGTAAAAACAGGTCACAGACGACCTTTTTCCAGGAGAAGCCCGGACGAATGTTCTTCACAAGTCTGAATGCGGGCGTGCGATATATAGTGACGTTGTCATACTGAACGTCGCTGCCTTCGGGGAAAGCGATTACATCGACTTGTTCGCCTCGCTGGGAAAGCACTTTCAGCACCAGGTCTGCTGCAATCGGTGTGCCTCTAGCTTGGTAAAAAGGATGAGGTGCCAACATCAGGATTTTCATGTGCGCGTCAACTGGTAATTTTTTCAGGCTAGAGACGACAGTCGAGAGAATTTACTGACTGATCTGGGCTGGCTCACGAGCGCTTCTTTTTGGTTCAGTTACGCTTGGAATGCATACGCCTCAATACACATATAAGCGATGACGGCTAGTGCAGATCAGAAAATCTACTGAGTTCACACAATGTTCACGCTTGCTAGGAACTGTTTACATTCCCCATAAACACGGAGCCTGTTTACAAGCAGTTTATAGGCAGCTCACAAATGGAGAAAAGGGTGAGATTATCTACACAGGCGGCTGGTTTAGAGCGAGTTATTTGTAAATTGTCTACACTGGCGGCAGCTCTTACTGCTCGTTTATGAACCGGATTTGGCCTGATTATTTGTTATCTACCCACGCTGAGCGAGCAACTGCTGTCAATTTCGATTTGCAAGCCCGCGCGGTAGTTCAGCCTTTTTTGGTGACCGCTGAGCAGATGCGGCAGATTGAACAGCGCCTGTTTGAAGCGGGTATGCCGGTAGAGGCGCTGATGGAAAAGGTTTCTGGGAAAATTGCTCGCTGGTTTGTCGCTCGCTATGGATCGCTGCCTGGATCTACCACTCGCTCTGTTGGTATTCTCGCTGGGCCGGGTCATAACGGTGGCGACGCGCTGGTTGTTGCTCGCGAGCTGTCCCATGCTGGTTGCGACGTGCGGATTTATCAGCCGTTTTCTCGGTGTAAGCCGCTGACGCAGCAGCACAGCCGCTATGCCAAGAGTCTGAATATTCCTTTTGTAGATTCAGTACAGAGCCTGGCAGATTGCGGCGCAATTGTAGATGGCTGGTTTGGCTTTGGTCTGACTCGACCCATTACCGATCAGCTTGCTGATGACATTCAGTTGATTAATCAGCAGCAGACGCCGGTTTTTAGTATTGATTTGCCTTCCGGCATTCATACCGACACCGGGCAGATTATGGGAGTTGCCATTAAGGCGAGCTATACGGCCTGTTTGGGGCTGTGGAAGCGGGCTTTTATGCAGGCAGACGTTTTGGCTTACTTGGGGGAGAGTGATCTGATAGATTTTGATATTCCTTTGGCGCAGGTGACGGCGGTGCTGGGTAAAACACCTGTAGTTCAACGGATTACGTCGGTCTCAGCGATCGCTCATTTGCCGCTCGACCGACCGCCGACTGCGCACAAGTACAAGGCGGGTCATTTGCTGCTGATTGCGGGCTCTCGCCAGTATGCCGGCGCGGCATTGCTCACAGGGCTGGGGGCGATCGCCAGCGGTGTTGGAATGCTGACGCTGGCCGTGCCTGAATCGATTCGGTTGGCCCTGCTGCCTCAGCTGCCGGGCGCGCTGCTGCTGGGCTGCCCCGAGACGCCTGCGGGGGCGATCGCTCGTCTGCCCGACGATGCAGATCTCAAGAAGTATGACGCGATCGCCTTTGGCCCCGGTCTTACGCCTACCGTGCCCGATTTGCTCCAGGCCGTCTTTGCTGCCGACTGCCCACTGCTGCTCGATGCGGACGGTCTCAATTTGTTAGCTAAGAGCGATCCGATTCGACAGCTTCAGTCCCGGTCTGCGCCGACTGTGCTGACGCCTCATATAGGAGAGTTTAAGCGGCTCTTTGCCGATATTTACGAACAGACGCTGGAGCAAGCCCCCGGCGAAAGCGCTCTGCAAGCAGCTTGTGCCAGCGGTGCGACTGTTTTACTGAAAGGGCCGAGGAGTGCGATCGCAAGTGCTTACCCATCACCCCGTCTGTGGTTAAATCCTGAGAGCACACCGGCCCTCGCTCGGGGCGGCAGCGGCGATGTGCTAACCGGGCTAATGGGCGGTCTGATGGCGACTGCCGCTCAATCTGGACAGGGGCACTCTCAGCAAGATATTGCCTCAGCCATGCTCAGCGCCGTCTGGTGGCATTCTCAAGCAGCCATTTATGCCAGCGCTCAGCGCACCCTGCTTGGCGTCGATCCGCTGCATTTGGCCCATGCGCTTAACCCAGCTTTACAGGCTGCCATCAGTCGCTGCGCATAGCGAGGTAGCCGGCTCATCTCCTACAAAAAAAGGAATCTTGCCATGACTACCCTGACGTTAAGCGGCCTGTATGTGTATCCGATTAAGTCGGCGGCAGGGATTGCAGTAAATGAGGTGAAAACGACGCCGCGCGGGCTGCAATACGACCGGCGATGGATGGTGGTAGATGCTGAGGGAAAGTTTATTACTCAGCGGCGGTTCCCGCGCATGGCGCTGATTGGGGTGGAAAGGGGCGAGCACTTGCGGATAACCGCGCCGGGTATGCCTGAACTATTGGTACCGCTGACAGCAGAGTCATCTGAGCGGATACCGGTAGAAGTGTGGGGTGACAGATGCGAAGCGATCGCCCTCTCCGCCAAAACCGAACAATGGTTCACCCAATTTATCGGCATCGACTGCCAGCTCGTGTATATGCCCGACAGTTCACACCGACCGACTGACCACGGTAAATTTGGCAGCGAAGATATAGTCAGCTTTGCCGACGCCTATCCTTACTTAGTGATTTCTGAAGCGTCCCTGGCAGAACTCAATCACAAACTATCAGACCAGCAAAAGTCGCCTGTACCGATGAGCCGCTTTCGGCCCAATCTGGTGATCAAAGGCGAGATTGCACCTCATGCCGAAGATAGCTGGCAGCAAATACGCATTGGCGAGGCGGTGTTTGATCTGCCGAAGCTGTGCGCTCGCTGCTCCATTCCCAATGTAGATTTGCACGGGCATCGCACCCCAGAACCCAGCCAAACCCTTGTTACCTATCGCGCCTGGAACAGAGGGATTTGGTTCGGTCAAAACGGCGTTCAGCGCGGCATAGCAGACAGCATTTTGCGTGTGGGTGACCCGGTAGAGGTATTGCAGCAGGCCGCAGGTATAGAGGTCAGGTAGAATACTGAGGAAAATCTCCCGTTCGCCTTAAAGTGCAGATACAGCGAGTGCAGACGCGGCAATGTGAGATCATAGTTGCTAGCGCGTAGCGGCATCCATTAGACGTAACCCCTGAGAGACTATCTGTACAATGGCTATCCGAACGGTTCCCACCACCCCTTTTGACGATCAAAAACCGGGCACTTCAGGTCTGCGTAAACAGGTGCCGGCCTTCCAAAAAGCCAACTATTTAGAAAATTTTATTCAGTCTACTTTTAATAGCCTCAGCGACTATCAGGGCAAAACGCTGGTGCTCGGTGGCGATGGCCGCTACTTCAACCGCCCTGCCATTCAAACCATCCTAAAAATGGCCGCAGCCAACAGCGTGGGCAAAACCCTGGTCGGACGGGGCGGTATTCTCTCTACACCCGCTGCCTCTTGTCTGATTCGCAAGTATGACGCTTTTGGTGGCCTGATTCTCTCCGCTAGCCATAACCCCGGTGGCCCGGAAGGTGACTTCGGGGTAAAGTACAACGTCTCCAATGGTGGCCCCGCCCCTGAAAAAGTCACCAGCGCCATTTTTGAAAATACTAAATCCATCAGCGAATACAAGATTGTAGAGGCCGATGACATCGACCTCGATATGCCGGGCACAACTCAAATCGGCGACATGACAGTAGAAGTCGTCGATGCAGTTGCTGACTACGCTGAACTGATGGAAAAGCTGTTTGACTTTGACAAAATTCGTCAGCTCTTAGCTGGCGATTTCAGCATGTGTATGGATTCGCTCCATGCGGTGACTGGCCCCTATGCAAAGGCGATTTTTGAGCAGACGCTAGGCGCAAAAGCGGGTACGGTAACCAATGGCGAACCGCTGGAAGATTTTGGCGGCGGGCATCCTGACCCGAATTTGGTGTACGCGCATGACCTGGTTGAGACCATGTTCTCGGATAGTGCGCCTGATTTTGGGGCCGCTTCGGATGGGGACGGCGATCGCAATATGATCCTCGGCAACAACTTTTTCGTAAATCCCAGCGACAGCCTTGCCCTCATCGCCGCCAACGCCACCTTAGTACCCGGCTACAAAAACGGCCTCTCCGGCGTTGCTCGCTCTATGCCCACCAGTCAAGCGGTTGATCGCGTCGCCGAAAAGCTAGGCATGGACTGCTACGAAACACCAACGGGATGGAAATTCTTTGGCAATTTGCTAGACGCGGATAAGATCACCATCTGCGGCGAGGAAAGCTTCGGCACTGGATCTGACCACGTTCGCGAAAAAGACGGGCTCTGGGCAGTGCTGTTTTGGCTGAATATTTTGGCGGAGCGTCAGCAGTCGGTAGAAGAAATTGTGACTGAGCACTGGAAAACCTACGGACGCAACTTTTACTCTCGCCACGACTACGAAGGGGTTGACAGTGACAGGGCCAATGAGCTGATGGCGGGATTGCGATCGCAGCTCTCCTCCTTTCCTGGCCAACCCCTCGGCGACTACACCGTGGACTACGCCGATGACTTTAGCTACACAGACCCTATCGACGGCAGCATCAGCCACAAGCAGGGCATTCGGATTGGCTTTACCGACGGCTCGCGGATGGTCTTTCGCCTGTCGGGTACCGGCACTCAAGGGGCCACCCTGCGGCTGTACATAGAAAGCTACGAGCCCGACACCGCCAAACACAGCCTAGATCCTCAAGCTGCCCTCAAGCCCTTGATATCGCTAGCTGATGAAGTCGCTAAGATAAAAGCGTTGACTGGGCGCGACCAGCCTACGGTAATCACTTAAAGCAGGCGCTCATCACTGGCGTTTTTTAACAGGACAAAGAGAAGATTTACTTAAATTTCTTCACTCGTTTGTATTCTTAGAGCGGGAGCGATCGCCTTGGATGGCCGGTCATTGATAGCGCCAGTCGCAGCGTGATTTTGGCAAAGGATGTGATCTGCTGAAATATGTCTGTTACGATTTCTCCTATACTGCTTGTCTATAGCAAATGACCTAACGCTTTAGGCAGTTTTTTGCATTCTGGCCATCCGAGCGAGCGACATGAAATATTGGGAATTTCTGATCCAACGAGAAGGCGATCAAACCTGGCTACCGTTAGCGGCGCAGCAGGCAGAAATTTTAGCTGGTCGCTACCGCGTGGCCGCTCATACGGACCGCGTCAACGCTCCTCTAGAAATTCGGGTCAGCCAGCTGATCACAGGCGAGATGCCGCCCCACAGGCAGGTCCGTAAACGGACTGGCGAAACCAACGAGTCCGGGATAGTGATGGTGGTGCCCTACGTCACTTTCCAGCCGGGGCAGTGGGAGCTGACGTGCAGCAGCCTCAATGTCATGGACGATTTGATGGGCGACGGCTGGCAGTACGGCTTACAGCTCCAGGTTTTGCCTGCCGCTGAGGATGGACAGGCAGGACGGCAGTCCAACCCGGCTGATTTAGCAACAGCAGTCAATGGCGCAGATCTAGAAGCTAATACTGCTGTCAATGAAGACTTGCCCCTGATGCAGGCTCAGGCCCATCTGCTAAATGGGTCCGGGCAGGGGCATGTGGCCAACGCCAACGCCGCTCCGGCTGACGGACTCACTGGCCCTGGTTATCGGGTTTCACTTAAACAACTGGCCTATTTAGCTCAGCAAGATCAGCCTCTGACAATTGTGGGAAAGGTAGATTCTCTTTTGGAGCAGAAGCAAGAGATCACCAGTCAACTGTGGATTTGTCTGCAAGACCCGCAGACCGAACAAGTCATTATGGAGGCGCACCGACCGCTGAGCCTGGCGCACCTGCCGGCTGACTTTAAGGTGCAAATACAGCTGCCTGCTGAAGTTACAACGCGGCTGCTTTGGGGTGAAGTATCGCTGCGGGCTGCGGCTGCAAACCCGGCAGATAGGCGTAGTGTACTGACCTCTACTGCTTTTACGATTACAGCGGGAATTGATCGGCTGTTAGAGGCGATCGCCAGCCAAGAATCCGGCACTTTTGACGAAGAAGTCTCTGTTAATGGCTCTCCTCACTCGCTGCTCAATCAAAACGGCGCTAGCCCTTCATCTGCAACTGCTCTAGAGCCTACTCAAAGACCTGTCGCTACAGCTGTAGACGCTGTGCTACCAGACGATGAAGCCCGCAGCCCTGATCAGTCTCTTCACCCCCAACCGGAGCTGCCCAGCTTTGCCTCCCCAGCGGCTGCGCCGCCTGTAGCGCACAACTCACATCCGTCTATGGTGTCGCAGCCGGCCCAGTTTGTGGGCACCAGCATTGAAAATGACGATCTAGAAGCCGACGAGATCGCCGCCGTCCTAGAAGACATCGATCAAGATTTGCACCTAGAAGACTCTGATTTAGATGCGTTTGAGCCCCCCGAGCTGACGGTAGATTTACCCGCTGATCCGCCCGCTGATCTGCCTCCCGATCAGCGGGCGGTTGTGCCAGAAAATCGCAAATCGCCTCGGCAGGCCAAGGCTCACGTCGCCTTTCAATCGCTTAAGCTCAAAGATCATTTTTGGCAAAGGCTCTCAGCGCTGACCCATGAGAGTCATCAGGAGGCGGCTAAGGTTGCCAAAGGAATGGAGGCTGCTGGCCTCAGCCGAGAGCGTGCGTCCAATTTACCCGCTGTCTCAGAATTTTCTCTAGACGATGAAGTTGTTATTTACGATCAGCCGCCTGCTGCCACGCGATCTACTTTTACCCCACCCCCGGTAGCTCCTACTGCCGATCAGCAGGCCAGCCCGGTTCAGCCTGCTGAGCCGATTGAGTGGCCTGACCAAACAGCTGCTCAACCTAGCCGAACACCCGGTCAACCATCTAGACAAGTAATCGCTGGGCAAACTGTTGGGGCAGAACTGCCCGAGATGGCGCTGCCGGTAATCAGTGTGCCCATGAAAGACTTGGTTGCAGGGGAAACGGTTACCGTTGTCGTGCGAACTCGCCCATCGGCATACCGGCCCTTTATCAGACTATGGATGATAGATCGGCAAAGCCGTTCGCTAGTGGGCGAGCCCCAGACCTTGACTAATCTATTGCCCGATGCTCTGGGAGACTTGCAGTCAGGGGCTGAACTACAGGTGCCGATGGACTGTCTAGATGTTCAGATTGCGGCGATCGCAGTCGATATGGCTACCCGGCAAGAAAGCGGTAAGGCCGTTGTTAACCGCCGCGTTGTACCCGCGAGCCAATCGCCTAGCAGCAGCTTCAGACTTTAGCTTTTAGGCTCTAGTGCAGTGGCTAGACCGCTGGGCCAGCCAGTAGCCCAAGGCAATACCAACTCCGCTGCAAATCAGGTCGCCTGCATCGAGCGTGCGGTAGGGCGAAAACTGCTGTAAAAGCTCTTCGGTCACAGTAAATAGAGTAAATAGGCCAGGAAAAACCGGCAGGGAAACTCCGCCTAGCTTAGAAGCCGCTTTGAAATGTCTGTAGTGGCAAAGCCGGTGGCCCAGGTAGCTAGCCATGCAGTACAAAACCACATGGCCGATTTTATCGTAGTTGGGAATTTGGGAAAGCAGATCCAGGGGGAGGCGATCGCTATAGGCCGCCCACAGCATCACCCCAAAACAGAGACCGTAGGCTCCCGCCATAAACACGATTCTTTTAGGCTGACCAGTCGGTGCATTCGTCAAGTGAGTTCGCAGATCCTGTAGTGAGGTGGAGCCAGGCAACAGCCTGTAAAAGAAGGCTACAAACCGCACAGATGTCATTTCAGATATTATCTTTGGAGGAACTGTGGATTGCCCCAGCCACCTACCAAAACTCATCTTTAAGAAGCTATGGACGTTCGATTTGCCCACACGCGCCTGTTTGTCTCCGATATTGCCACCTGCGCTGAGTTTTACCGCGACGTTCTCAAGTTCAAACCCGTCACCATCCAAATTGAAAAGGGCTACGCCGAGTTTGAAGTCGCAAATATGCGCCTTTCCCTCTTTCGCCAGCAGGAGATGTCGGAGATTTTGCGCACCAGCGAAAAGCCCTACATTACCGATTGCCAGGACAAGTTTGGCCTCATTTTTAGCGTTCACAATTTGGACGATATCTACCACGAGCTGCGCCATGCTCAGATAGAGTTCGCCGAGCCGCCCACCCAAAACACTGAATTTGCGCTAAAGGTCGCCTACTGCCGCGATCCCGAAGGCAATCTCATCGGTCTATTTGAGTCGATGATGTAGCGCGATTAATATTTGGTAGAACAGGGAATGTTTGAGAATAGCCTCTATAAAAGTGGCTCTCAGATGAAGACACGGGCACTGCTATGCAAATTGCTCTCTTTCCGGTTACTCCCTATCTTCCCGCCTTGATGATGGGCGAAAATTTGGTCATCGCTTGCTGCTACGCCGCCATTTCAAGCGGTATTTCCTACGGCATTTGGCGCAATCGGCAGGCGGGCGTTAGTCCTGTGGTGGTGACGGTAGCAGCCATCTTTTTTAGCTGCGCGCTTGGTCACGGTATGCACAGCCTAGGGATGCTCGGGCTACCCGGCGCGCTGATGTGGCAGACAGCAGTCGATCTGGTTACTGTTGCCGTAGCGATCAGATTTCTCAGTTTTTATGAAAGCTTTGATGTCTTGGCCCGAATCAGCCAGATTACTGCGTCCAAGGCGCAGCTGGAATCTCAAAACGAACTGTTACAGACAACGATCAACGAGCTTCAGCAGGCGCAGAGTCAGCTGGTGGAGAAAGCGCAGCTGGAATCTCAAAACGAGCTGCTGCAAACCGCAATTAGCGAGCTTCAGCGAGCTCAGACCCAGCTGGTTCAGGCAGAAAAGATGTCGAGTCTGGGTCAGCTAGTAGCTGGTGTAGCCCATGAGATTAATAACCCGGTGAACTTCATTGCAGGCAACCTCACTCATGTGCAGAAATATGCTCACGATTTGCTGTCACTGGTTGACCTTTATGCCCAGTTCTATCCTCAGCCTGTTTGCCCGATTGTTGCTGAAGCTGAGGAAATTGACCTGCCATTTCTTCGGGAAGACCTGCCTCAGCTTTTAAGCTCTATGAAGATAGGAACTGATCGCATCCGGCAGATTGTTCTGTCGCTGCGAAATTTTTCTCGGATGGATGAAGCTGACTATAAGGCAGTTGATGTTCATGAGGGTATTGACAGTACGCTGCTGATTTTGCAGCACCGCTTTAAGAATCGACCCGGACATCCGGCTATCGATCTGATCAAAGAATACGGCGATTTGCCGCCAGTAGAGTGCTATGCCGGACAGCTCAACCAGGTATTTATGAATGTTTTGGTCAATGCAGCGGATGCGCTTGACCAAGCTGGTGGCCAAAAGCCTGAGAGAGCATCTGAGCAAATCTGCATTCGTACGACTGCGCTTGAGAGGGGATGGGTAGAGATTGCGATCGCAGATAATGGCCCAGGCATACCCCAAAATATCATCGATAGAATTTTTGATCCTTTCTTTACAACCAAGCCAATCGGCCAAGGCGCTGGTATGGGCATGTCTATTAGCTATCACATCATCGTTGAAAAGCACCATGGCAAATTTGAATGCCGCTCACAGCCTGGTGAAGGAACGAAATTCTTGATTCAAATCCCGATTCGGCAGTTTACTGATGTCTCAGCTGAGAACGCTCAGCCGGTCGCTGGCGGTTTACCGGCAGTCGAACCAGCTTTCACGGCCCCTGCCTGATCAGCTATTAGCTGGCTGTCACCCACTGCACCAAAAGTCTGACGCCGTAGCCTGTCGCACCAGGACTGTTGTAGCCGTTTTCTTTTTCAGACCATACCGGGCCAGCAATATCCAAGTGGGCCCAGGGCGTGTCTTTGACAAACTGTTTGAGAAATAGAGCGGCAGTAATGGAGCCGCCTGCACGTGGGCCTGTATTTTTCATGTCGGCCACGACTGACTTTAGCCCTTCAAAATATTTTTCTTCCATCGGCAGCTGCCACAGCTTTTCGCCAGAGAACCTGGCCGCGGCGGAGAGCTTCTCAGAAAGCTCTTCGTCCTCGCTAAAGAGTGCGCCAATGTCATCGCCTAGCGCCACTACACAAGCGCCTGTTAGCGTAGCCAGGTTGATCATGGCATCGACTCCGAGCTTGTCAGCAAATACCAGCGCATCGGCTAGCGTCAGGCGACCTTCGGCGTCAGTATTGTTGACCTCGATGGTTTTACCGTTAGAAGCGGTGAGGATATCGCCGGGGCGCATGGCATGACCGCTCACCATGTTTTCGGTCGCCGCGCTGATAAAGTGCACTTCCACGTCGGGTTTGAGCTGGGCGATCGCCTTAGCCGCTCCCAGTACAGCCGCTGCCCCGCCCATATCAATCTTCATCATCTCAATGCCAGACCCAGCACCCTTGAGATTGAGCCCGCCTGAATCGAACGTCAGCCCTTTACCGATAATGGCTAGCTTGCGCTGAGCAGTCTCCTTGGGCGTGTAGGTGAGGTGGATAAATTTAGGCGGCAGATCTGACGCTTTGGCCACGCCCAGATAAGCGCCCATGCCCAGTGCTTCACACTGATCGCGCTCTAGTACTTCAAGCTTGAGGCCGTAATCATCGGCTAGCTCAGCAGCGGTCTCGGCCAGCTTTTCGGGCGTCACAATGTTGGGGGGAGCGGCCACCAGCTCACGGGCTAAAATCACGCCGTCGCAAATCGCTTGGGCCCTCTGAATGGCCGCCTCTTCACCCACGAATGAAAGCAGCTCAACCCGGTCTAGCTCAGCTTTACTTTTATCGGGTTCAGACTTGAATCGGCGATCGCGGCTATTCGCCAAAATCATGCCTTCGGTGATGGCCTGAGTGGTCAGCGACTGGCTGTTGTTCCACACCGGAAAGCTGATGCCCAGCGTGCGGCATTTGGCTTTAGTCGCCATCCGAGCGGCGATCGCTGCTCCCCGACGCAGCCCTTCTAGCTCCATCGCATCAGAACTGCCCAGCCCGACTACACCAATCTTTTTGACAGGTGCATCAGGGCCCAGCCGAGTGATTGCCGTCGTCCCCACTTTGGCCTCAAACTCTTCTTCATCAATCAGCGTTTGCAGCAGTCCGGCCACCTTGTCATTGAGATCCGACAAAATCCCAGTCAGCGGCAGCGACTCCTCCGAGAGGCCGATTACCAGGCAATCTCCTGTCCAATTAAGACAGGAGCGATCCGACGCTATAAAATCCATTCCTTGTTCATCAATCTAGTATTCTCGTTCTATAGTATCCACTGATTCTGAGTGTTTTCCGAGGATTGCCCATTTTTTACCAGTGCCTTACCGGGAGATTCTGCGGGTTCGCGCTCACTGCTAACTGAGTTTTCTGCTAAAACTTCAGAAGAAAGCACGTGAAAAACTCGATATGTTGAAAACGCTGAAGAACAGGCTGCCGCTGATAGCGCTCGTCAGCATGGGCGCCCTCTCTGTAGGGATGGTTGTGGCTGTTTTAAGCGCGACCGACGCCTTTACCCCGCCGCGTGAGGAGGTAGCCTCAAAGCTGCCTCAGGCCGCGAAGACTTCGGCAGTGCTCAGGCTAGTCAATCAGCCCGCTGCCAACCGCAGCGCGGCGCTAAGTGCGCTAGCTCAGCAAAAAGATACCGAAGGCGATCGCGCCCGCTACCTGCTAGCGACCGATCTGATCGAGCAGGGCGAAGGCAGCAGCGCCCTGGTACTGCTCGACAAGCTAGACGGTAGCTACAAAGCGCTATATCCTTATATTTTGCTCAAGCAGGGAGAGGCTGAAGCAGCGGTAGGACAGGCCGAAGCTGCCAAAACTACCTGGATAAAGCTGACTCAGCAGCACCCTGGCAGCGCTGCCGCTGCCGAGGCGCTCTATCAGCTGGGCAATCAGCCAGGGTATCCGCTGGCTGCGGCCCAACTCAACACGCTGCTGCAAAACTTTCCCAGCCATCCGCGCAGTGTAGAAGTCGCCTTTAAACAGCTAGCCGCTGCCGATCAGCCCGGCGCTGAAGCTACCCCGGATCTCGACTTTGATCGGCTGGCTCTGCTCAAGCTGATTGCCCATCACGGCATTCATCACCCCGATTACGTGCAGATGCTCGACCGACTCACTAACCAGTACGGCAGCGCCCTCACTCCAGAAGACTGGAGTGCCATCGGGTTCGGCTATTGGGAAACTCAAAACTATGGTCAGGCAGGTGAGGCGTATAGCAAAGCTCCTGCTACGCCGCTCAGCCAGTATCGCGCGGCACGCGGGCAAGAGCGTAAGGGTAAAGTGGTTGCGGCGATCGCCACTTACCGCCTGCTCAATCAAACCTTTCCAGATGCGCCAGAAACCGCCACTGGCCTGCTCAACCTGGCTCAGCTCCTGCCCAAACCAGCCGCCATCGCAACGCTAGATCAAGTGATTGCCCGCTTCCCAGACCAGGCTGCCGAAGCCCTTGCCCAGCGAGCTGACTTGCTAGATGCTCTCAAGAGCGGCGATTCTGCCAATCAGGCGAGAGCCTCTATTCTCTCGCAGCACTCCAGCTCTGTGGCGGCTGCCAAAATTCGTCTGAGCAAAGCCGAAGCCAGCGCAGCAGCCGGCAACTATCCAGCCGCCATCGACTGGGCGCAGCAGCTGATTGCCGCCGCCCCCGAAGACGAGCTGGCTGCTCAAGCCGGGTTTTGGTTAGGCAAATGGGCGCTTCTTCAAAACCAGCCGGAGATCGCCCGCCCTGCCTTTGAAGAAGTCATTCGCACTCATTCCGAATCTTATTTTGCCTGGCGCTCAGCGGTTCATCTGGACTGGAACGTAGGCGATTTTGACACGATCCGTAGCTTGGACGCTCAAATCGCCCTGCCGCCTGAGCGATCGCCCCTACCGGTCGGCTCAGTCGCGCTGCAAGAGCTATATCTGCTCGGTCAAGACCAGACAGCCTGGGCCCAATGGCAGACCGAATTTGTCGATCAGCAGTTGCCCACCGTCGCAGAACAGCTGACCGATGGCATTCTGCGGCTGGGTGTAGGCGATAACCTGAACGGCATCTTCATGGCCTCTAGCCTGGCTTGGCGCGATCTACCTGAAGACAAACAGGAATACCACGACCTCAGAGACAATTCGAGCTACTGGCAGGCTGTTTATCCCTTTCCCTTCTCGCAGCTAATTACCAGCTGGGCTCAGCAGCGCGGTCTCAATCCGCTGCTGGTCACTGCTCTAGTCCGCCAGGAATCTAGATTTCAGCCCGATATTCAATCGGTAGTTGGCGCTGTTGGCCTGATGCAGGTGATGCCAGAGACCGCCGCCTGGATCAGCGAGCAGCTGGGCGGAGAAAGCTACATCCTCGATCAGCCGGAGGACAACGTAAAATTTGGCACCTGGTACCTCGACTTTACCCATCAGGAGTACACCAATAATTCTCTGTTTGCAGTCGCCAGCTACAATGCTGGCCCTGGCAGCGTCGCCACCTGGATAGCAGAGGGCGGCTACGCCAACGCCGACGAATTTGTTGAAAAAATACCCTACCCAGAAACTAAGAACTACGTAGAGTCTGTTTTTGGCGGCTATTGGAACTATCTACGCCTTTACAATCCGGAGATCGCAGCTAAAGTGGCACAGCTATGAGCTACACAGTCATAGGCAGCTCTCTGGGCCATAAAGTCGAAAGAACAGACCTCAATATTCGCCTATTAGATTTGCAGACTCAGACCTTACAGGCAAAGGACTCAGCTCATAGCCAGGGCTTCTGAGATGCCCACGGATTTACGGCGATGTTTGAATTCTCTGGGACTGGTAGTTTTGTTTACGCTTCGCCTGCCCAATCATTGATAGGATGATCGTTGATAATATGGTTAGGTAGACGTACGTAAATAGCAGATACCTGAGCACTCTGTACCTCAGTACGGTGTAAGAGCTCCCGAGGGATAGCGTCTGTGTTAATCTTTGGTCGTTATTCAGGTATGTCAAAAAAACCGTGTTAGTCGTTGGTTTCATGGAGTATCGTGACTAAATTTAGTGCCTCTCAGCAAAGTCAACTCGCACAAATTGGCGCTTTCTTGCGTGAAAATCGAGAAAAGCAGAAAAAGGCTTTAGAAGATATCTCTATTCGCACCTATATCCGACCGCAGTTGCTCAAAGGGATTGAAACAGGCGACCCGGATATGCTGCCGGAGCCTATCTTTGTGCAGGGGTTCATTCGTCGCTACGCTGAAGCCCTTGGCCTTAAAGGCACTGAACTTGCCCAACAGTTTACTGTCACCTCAATTCCCTCTACGCCTCGCCCGCCCCGGCAGCCCGCCCCAGCTGACACAGCCAGCACTCGCATTGGCCGCGCTACGCCCAATCAGACGCCTTCTCCTCAAAACAGCGCGACAACGCCCATATTGGGCAAAAGAAGTTCCTCTCTGCCAAACGATCCCTTTCTTAATGGCAACCGGGACGGCAATCAAAACGGCAGTCAAGGCCAGCCCATCAGCACTCAGCCCGCTACGCATTCAACTAGCGAGGCAGGAGTCACAGAGCTGGCTTCTCCAGCCATCATTCCTGAACCTTTAGCCTCTGAAGTTCCTCTTATTGTTGAGGAGCCCCTTGCCCAAGAGGTTATTACTCAAGAGCCCATTCCCGAAGAGGCCATTACTGAAGAGAAACCTCCTGAGCATGAGATCTACGAAAGCTCAACAGCCACCAATGGCCGCAGTGCTACGCCTGCTTCAGAGCCTGAACTGGACAATAGCGCAGAAGCTGGCTTGGAGGCTAGTAGCCTGGTCACAGGCGGCAGTTCAGTCGCTGGCGGCAATGTGCTAGAGCGAGCAGATGACGAAGCGGCAAGCCATAGCACTCCTTCCTTAGCATTAGAGACACAGGAGTTAGAGATACGATCTGAGCAGCAGGAAGCGGCAGTAGCGGCAGATGAACCTGCTACAGCTGAGGTTGAGTCTCTAGATACTTCTGAGGAAACCCACACCAATGGTGGCGCTCAAGGCTATCAGTCTGCTCCTATTGCTGGCCCCTTTGACGACGGTCTACCAGCGTCTCTGACGACAGAGGCTACGCCCGCTGTTCCGGCAGTTACCCACCGACCGATCAATACTGGACCAGTTGGCATAGAACCGGTTGGCGTAGAACCAGTTGGCACGGAGTATGGGAAATCGACTGCTCCCAACTTGAAGCCCTTTATTATCGGTGGCGTGGTTGCAGCGCTCACGGCAGGCGTGGTGATTTTGGTCAGTTTGCTGGGGGGAGGCGATCGCCAACCCGAAGTGGCTGGCAATACAGACGCAGCCGAACAGCCTGTTGATGACGGCGCACCCAACGCCGAAACCTTTTTAGAAGAGCCAGAGGGCGCTGGAGAGGAAGCTAATGCGGAATCCCCTGCCAGCACAGCACCGGTCTACGTAGAAGCGAAAGCCACTGGTCAAGCCTGGGTTAGTGTTATTGCCGATGGCAGCACTATTTTTGAAGGGACGCTTCAGCCCGGCGATACCAAGCTGTGGGAGGCCCAAGAAAATCTCAATATCTTTGCTGGCAATGCGGGGGCGATAGAGCTAGCGCCCAACGGCGACACATCTAAAGTTATGGGCAACAGCGGCCAAAAGAGCGAACAGGTCTTTACGCCAGAATGACTGCCAGAATAACTGCCACAATGACTGCCAGCGCCTGACAAACTTAATTGCTTCCCCAATAGATTAACGCCCTCAGCGAGCTAGCACAGCCGATACAATAGATAGCAAATCGGTGGCATTCTGCGGGCTAATGCTAATAGATGCTCACGGTTTATCGCTCACCTACTACTGTACGACCTGCTTATGACGCCTCCTGCTGATCTTGAGACGGCTGCCAACCTCTCGGTGCCAGATGAGCAACCCCGTGGGGTCTTCTTAGATGAGATTCCGGGCGATGTCGAGATGTCTTTGTTCGATCATCTCGATGAGCTTAGGCAGCGAATTTTTTATGCTTTGATTGCGATCGCTGTGGGTGTCGTTGGCTGCTTTACGGGCGTGCGGCAAATTGTTGAGCTGCTAGAGGTGCCCGCTCAGGGCGCAAAGTTTCTCCAACTGTCGCCAGGTGAATACTTTTTTGTCTCAATTAAAGTAGCAGGCTACAGCGGCATTCTAATTGCCAGCCCGTTCATTCTCTACCAGATCATTCAATTTGTTTTACCAGGGCTTACCCGCCGCGAGCGTCGCCTGATTGCGCCGGTAGTGATTGGCTCTAGTGTGCTGTTTTTTGCTGGATTGGGGTTCGCCTACATCGCGTTAGTGCCTGCTGCGCTCAACTTTTTTATTAACTACGGCGCTGATGTCGTCGAGCAGATGTGGTCCATTGATCGCTATTTTGAGTTTGTGCTGCTGCTGCTATTCAGCACAGGACTAGCCTTTCAGATTCCGGTTATACAGCTGCTGTTAGGGCTCTTGGGCATCGTCGGTTCTAAGCAAATGCTCTCCGGTTGGCGCTACGTCCTTTTGGGTGCTGCCATCTTAGGGGCTGTGCTCACGCCCTCTACCGATCCAATTACGCAAAGCCTGTTAGGGGGCGCAGTTTTATTTTTGTACTTTGGTGGCATTGGGCTGGTTAAAGCGATCGGTAAATAAGCAGCCAATCAATACGCATACAGAAGAGACAAATAGCCGCTAGCCCCCGATTTTTGATCGCAACTGGCCAACGGCTGGATTTTTCTGGCTAATGATTCTCACTGGGGTGGATGCGCTAGGTAGATGCGCTGAATTGCTGAACGGAATCGGGGTTCGAGTGGTAGCAGTTGCTTATGTAGTGAGCAAAGTGGCCAAGACTACGGAAGAAGCGAGGCGGTAGCAATTTCAACCGTTAGGACTTAGACCGCATCATTTCTCGGTTGCTCTCAGGCTGCTGGCCAAACAAGCTATCTAAGTAAATACGGCTAACCTGATGCTGAGTCACCCCGTTCTGCATCAAAAATAGCGATATCGCTGCGCAAAACAAACGATCCTGGCTCCATCCAGAATGAACATCTAAATAATTCTGCACAGATGTGTGCAGGTCTTCAGGGATCTCAACCGATAAACTCACAGACTGCTGCATCGCAAAGGCTCCTCTAGCTATCTTCATAACTTTTTGCATGACAAACTCTCACGCTCTCCCTCCCCGAAAGGCTTGTAAACCAGGGCAGGCAAAGGGCTCGATTGACGTGTTGTTCATTGTGGGACATGGCCTTAGAAATAGCAATGCGCTTAAGTACGCCAGGTACTTTTAGCAAAAATTTATGTTTTCGAGAAAGGTGGATCCCGCCCTGCTTTTTGTTACAAAAATTTACACTGGACCCTCATAAATCTTCTCTGATCCACTTTTTCCCGATAATCCACAGAAATTAGCAGGATGACCTACCTACGCTTTAGTCTTGTGGAAAACCTACCGTGACCTGTGGAAAACCTATGGATAGCCTGTGGATAGCCTGTGGAGAAACGGGCGGAAATACTAAGAGTTGTAAACTTCTCAACTCTATTGAGTTTTGCTACTCAACAAAGCTTGTGACTGCACTCCGTAGCGGCTGTTACAGCGATTCTCTCAATCTGACCTGCCAAAGTAATCGGCAATCTGAGCGAGGATTGCGGCTACTTCGGCGGGCAGGCGGCGCACGACTTTGTGATCGCACATCCTCACCGTCACCAAAGTCACTTCTCCGGTCAAACACAGCTGAGGATCGGGGCCGACCGTCTCGATTTCGTAAAGCCATCTAAGCCGGATGCCGGTTACCGGAGCCAGGCGGGTCTTCACTACAGCTGAGGTACCCAGCGTCAGCGGCTGTCGGTAGCGAATGTCTAAGCCGACGACCGGTAGATCGTAGCCAGTGCTGATTAACTGCTCAAACGGCACCCCAACGGCGCGCAGGCACTCTACCCTCGCCGACTCTAGCCAGGTGATATAGGTGCCGTGCCAAACGACGCCTGCGTAGTCCGTATGGTGAGGCTGCACTCGCACGGGATATGTAAACCAGGCTGAGGGGACAGATTGCATAGGGTGGGTGTTCAGGGTTGTTTCTATGTTTACAGTTTGTTGCTATTCAAGTGGATTTCTATCGGTTTGTATCTAAGGTTTATGTATGGGCTTATAGGGGACTAATTCATCATGATTGAGAATATTTTGCTAGCCGATTCTGGCATCGGAAACACTCGCGACATGATGAAGGTGCTGATACAGATACCTAGAATTGCGCGATCGCGCATCACCATTCTGCACGTTGTGCCGTCTCAATCGACTGCGACAGCCATGACCGAGCGCTGGGAGCAAGGGGGTAGAACTTTGGCCGAAGCGGTCAGTGAGCTCAATCTAGACCCAACCCAGGTCAATGCCCTACTGCGCGAGGGAGAGCCCAAAGACTTGGTCGGCAAGGTCGCTAATGAAACCAATGCCGATCTGATTGTGATGGGCTCTAGAGGGCTGAAAGGGCTAGAGGCTATACTTGGCAACTCGGTCAGTCAGTACGTGTTTCAGCTGTCGTCACGGCCTATGCTGTTAGTCAAAGACGATCTGTACGCAATCAAGCCAATCAAGCGCATACTGGTCGCTCTCGATAAATCTGACTCAGCCAAAGAAAGCCTGCGGGTGGCGATCGATCTCGCTCGCGACGTGGAAGGCAGCGAAATCATTTTGGTTCACACTATTTCCAAGCTCAGCGGCAAACTCGAAGAGGCGATTCGCGATCGCCCTGAGACCGATCCAGTCCTAGCCGATGCAATTTCTAAAGTGCGCAGAATGGGCATTAACTATCGCTGCGCCGCCCCGACCGGCAAACCGGGTGCTCGCATTTGTGAGCTAGCTGACGAGCTGAATGTCAATCTGCTGGTTTTGGGCTCTCCTGATCGCCGTCCGTCCATCGCCAAAGCCCTGCCCGACTTAGATCGGCTGCTGAGCGGCTCGCTCTCCGACTACGTACGCGTCTACGCCAACTGCCCGGTCATGCTCACTCGTATAGATGCCTGATCTGTATAGAGACAGAGACGCCGGAGCGGACTGCTGCCCAAAATCAGCCAGCGTAGGTAAACCCAGTAAATCCGCTATGTAAACTGGCAGGGCCGCTGGATAGCGTCGTAGAGGGTGGCTTCGTAAACGGCCTGATCCACTTCAAAAGCGCCGAAACGCTCCAGGTGAGGATTCATCATCTGAACATCGAATAGGCAGAAGTGGCGCGATCGCAAATGCTCCACCAGCATCACCATCGCCGCCTTCGACCCCTCTGGAATGCGATAAAACATCGATTCACCAATAAAAGCCCCGCCCAGCACAATCCCAAGGAACCCACCAGCTAGCTGATCGCCCTGCCAGGTTTCAAAGCTGTGGGCATAGCCCGCCCGGTGCAGAGAGTAATAGACTTCTTTAAGCTCATCTGAGATCCAGGTAGTCTTGCGGTCAGCGCAGCCCTCGACTACCGCTTCAAAAGCCTGGTCAATCGCTGAGGTAAACCGCTTTTGATTCAGCACTCGTCGCAGCGACTTTGGGTAGTGAAACCGGTTGTCCAAAGGCATCAACGCCCGCCTTTGACTGGAGTACCAGTTGAGATGGCCCTCTTCAGCCATCAAAAAATAGCCCTGAGCGTAGCACTGAAGAATTTGTGGAACAGAGTACATACAAAAGTAGACCGCCGTGGCGGCCCGACAGCTTTTCCCAAAAAACGACTTAGAAAACGACTGCAATCAGACGTAAAGTAATCACAACTTTCATGCCGTAGTTATCCATAACCCTTTAGCCTTGTAGCAATCGCCTGGTCATTGCGAGGATAGGTTAAGGGCGATAGTAGCCCAGCACAAACCCGAAGCAGCGGTGAACACTGGCACTCACCAATAGATATGTCTGACCCCAAAGAATCCGAATTCATTGAGCCTGATAACTCAGCGCCCGCGACCAACACAGAACCGGTAGAATCTATCCAGCTACCGCCGCCCGAAGATGTGGTGAAAGAGGGGCAGTGGCTTCAGACTACCTTGCACCAGTGGCTAGATGAAGAATTCTTGCCAGAAATTATTAATGAGCACATCGCCGCTCGGGCCGCCCAGGTCTTTGTGCGCCAGCGAATGGAAGGCGAAAACGACCTGAACGCTCTAGTGCTTGCAATTTTGACTGAGATGCAGGGATACGACTTTTCCAGGAGCTTCTACAGCGAGTTCGCCGTGGCCAACGCCGTCGGCGACCTCCTGCTAGATAGTCTGGGCATTGAGCGCTGCTGCGGCAATAGCGACCCAGAGGCCTCTGAGTCGTAGAAGGCTCTCACGCCTTTCTAAAAAATAGCGCGGAAAAAGGTGCCTTACTCACGAGCAAGGCACCTTCTAAATCTCTATTTTGAGCTAGCTAGTAGCTTACCAGCTCGACTTTACAACCCCAGGCAGCAAGCCTTCGTGTGCCATGCTACGTAGCGCGTTGCGGCACAGGCCAAAGTCGCGATAATAGCCACGAGGACGCCCGGTTAACCAGCAGCGGTTATTTAGTCGGGTAGGGGCGCTGTTGCGAGGCAGCTGCTGAATTTTGCGGTGGATTTCTAGCTTTTGCAGCTGATTAGGCGCTTCATCAAATTCTTTGAGCAACGCTTCACGCTTTGCAGCGTACTGTTTAACTAGCTTTTGGCGCTTCTTTTCGCGCGCAACCATGCTTTTTTTAGCCATTAGGCGAGTTCTAGATCTATTTTTGTGACACAGTCTTCAATATTAGTAGATGCCGATAGCTTTTGCAAACTGTTATTTCGCCTGAACCCTAGCTAGCAGGCTTGCGAACAGTAGACTTGGCAGATTTTTTTGTGGCTTTCGTTTTTGCGGCTTTGACTGCTTTTGCTTTGGCAGTCTTGGCTGCTGCTTTGCGGATTGCGATCGCTCCTGGGCAAATATCCAGCAGATCACACCGCGTGCACTGCGGGCTGCGGGCCATGCAGACTGCCCGCCCATGATAGACCAGCCGAATCGACCAGTTTTCCCAGTCTGGCTGAGGCAGCAGCTTCATCAAATCTCGTTCAATCTGAACCGGATCGGTGTGCTTCGTCAGGCCCAGGTGCGCTGATATGCGCTTAACGTGAGTATCTACCGTCACGCCTTCATGAATGTCAAAGGCATGCGCTAAAACAACATTGGCTGTTTTACGGGCTACCCCTGGCAGCGTCGTCAATTCTGCCATCGTGCGCGGCACTTCTCCGCCAAATTCAGCCCTGATTTTACGACAAGCCGCCTGAATATTTTTGGCCTTATTGCGATAAAAGCCGGTTGAGCGAATTAGCTCCTCTAGTTCAGGTAGCTCAGCATCTGCCAGAGAATCAGCATCTGGGAAACGTTCAAATAGCGCCGGGGTGACTAGGTTGACCCGCGCGTCGGTACACTGCGCCGCGAGCATGGTTGCCACCATTAGCTGCACAGGCGAAGCGTAGTCCAGCGAGCAGGGCGCTTCTGGGTACATTGCCTTGAGCCGCGTGAGTATTTCTAGCGATCGCGCCTTCCTCGGCAACTTTTGAGGCGCTCTCACAGTAGGGGGCAGCAGTTCGGGCAAAGGCAGCGGCGCTATGTAGACATTGGCTTTACTGGGCACTTTACTGAGCACTTTGACTGGGCATTTACTGAGCGGCTGACTCCAAGGACTCACTGACGCAGATTTTGCAGGACTTCCAGCTGAGTGGTATCGCGAATGATTAAGAAAATTCCCAGGCCTAACAGCAAGAAGATCCCCATCTGCATGACGCTTTCTTGCAGGCGCATTGGCAGGGGCTTACCCCGCAAAGCCTCAATCAGCAAAAAGGCTAACTGACCTCCATCTAGGGCAGGCAGCGGCAAAATGTTGATAATGGCTAGGTTGATGCTGATGATAGCGGCAAACGGAAACAAGCTTCTGCCATCGGCCTTAGCCAGGCCTGCCCCCTGCTCCACAATTTTGACCGGGCTGCCAACTTGACCTGCCATCGAAGAAAAATTGGTAAACAGAGCAACCATGCCACCTGCTACCAGCTTTGTCTTGTCTTGAAATTCGCGGGCGGCTACTGTGAGCACCTCTACCGGATTTTTTGCCGGGCGATACTCTACGGTGCCATTGGGCTGCAAAGCAACGCCGATAACGGGATCGCCAGTGGTCGGACTGACTTCAGGTGTCACTGTAATCTCTATCTCCTGGCCGAACCGCTGAAGCGTCAAATCTACAGGCTGGCTAGGACTTGACTGAATAATTTTAATCAGCTCTTGCTGAACGGTTTCTTCGTCGCTCAAGCGCTGATCGTTAGCCGCCACGATCACATCCCCTGCTTTAATGCCTGCTGCTGCCGCTGGCGTATCTGGCATTACTTCGGGAATAAAGACCCCTGGCTCAAAATTGAAGCTATCAGGCACGCCAATGCTGCCAAACTGCACTACAAAAACCAGGTAGGCAAAAATCATATTGGCAATCACGCCTGCACTGATCACAATCGCTCGATCCAGCACCGGACGATTGCGCAGCAAGTCAGGATCATCGGCAGGGATGCTGCTCTCAGGGTCATCATCAGGGAAGCCGACAAACCCGCCTAAGGGAATTGCTCGCAGCGCATACTCAGTATCTGGCCCCTGAAACTTCCATAAAATCGGCCCAAAGCCAATCGAGAAGCGGTTGACGTGAATGCCCTGTGCACGAGCCGCCGTAAAGTGGCCAAGCTCGTGTACAAATATCAGAAGGGCTAAAACTCCAATTACGGCCAGTACGGTCATAGAAGCGCTGCGTTAGGTTAACTTTTGTGATTGACTTTACTATTCTACAGGCCCAGCTCAGGCAATGTATGAAGCCAAAGGTGTGAAGCGGTACGGGAAACCCACTACTCGCCAGCTCTAACCGCCAGTCTCTATGGGCCAATCACGGCTGAGCCCATGTACTTTTGCAGCACCTCAGGCACCTTCACAGTGCCATCAACCTGCTGATAGTTTTCCAAAATGGCGGCCATCGTGCGCCCGACTGCCAGACCAGAGCCATTCAACGTATGAACGTATTGCGTTCCTTTCTGACCGGATGCTTTAAAGCGAACGTTGGCCCGGCGACCCTGAAAATCTGCGCAGTTTGAGCAGCTGGAGATTTCTCGATATTTGTTAGAGGAAGGCAGCCAGACTTCGAGATCGTAAGTTTTGGTGGCGCTAAAGCCCAGGTCAGCAGTGCACAGCTCCAGCACGCGGTAAGGCAGCTGCAACTGCTGCAAAATATCTTCGGCGTCGCGGGTGAGGCTTTCAAGTTCGTCAAAGGAGCGGTCAGGATGGACAAATTTGTACATCTCAACCTTATTAAACTGATGAAGGCGAATGAGGCCTCGGGTATCGCGGCCATAGCTGCCCGCTTCCCGGCGAAAGCAGGGGGTGTAAGCGCAGTAGTTGATAGGGAGCTGATCAGCGTCTAAAATTTCATCGCGGTGCAGATTGGTTAGCGGCACTTCAGCGGTGGGGGTGAGCCAGAGGTCGTCGCGATCGCACTTAAACCCATCCTCAGCAAATTTAGGCAGCTGCCCCGAGCCCTGCATCGAGTCAGAATTCACCAAAATCGGCGGCATGATCTCGGTGTAGCCCTCGCCCGTATGACGCTCCAGCATGAACGAGATCAGCGCCCGCTCCAAAGCTGCCCCGACTCCTATTAACGTGACAAACCGGCTCTGCGCTATTTTCACAGAGCGCTCAAAGTTCATAATGCCTAGCTTTTCACCGATTTCATAGTGAGCCAATCGGCCATCCTGCAGTGAGATCAGCTCATCGCCCCAACGCCGCACTTCTACATTGTCATCTTCGTTTTTGCCCAGCGGTGTGGAGTCGCTAGGCAAATTAGGAATCGTCAGCAAAATTTCTTCAATCTGCGCTTTTAGCTCACGCTCATCGGGCTCTAGCTCACCAATTTCTTGCTTGATGCGGTTGCCTTCTGCCCTCAGGGCCTCAACGGCTTCTCCTTCAGGGTCAGTGCCTTCGCGAATCTTCTGACCGACTGCTTTACCCACTTCGTTGCTACGCGCTTGCAAGTCGGAGCGAGTTTTCTCAATTGCTCGCTGCTGGGCGTCGAGGTCTAGCAGCGGCTGCAAATCGTACGCGCCTCTTTTGCTCAAAGCAGCCTGCACCTGAGCAGTTTGATTGCGAATTAGCTTGATATCCAGCACGCGCTTGTTCCTTTCTTGCTTGTTTCCCTAGGGTTTCTTTTGAGGTTGCTTTGAGGCTGTCGTCACCATAAGCAAGGTTAACAGGCAAAGGACGGTCAGGATCAATGCCCCGCCGCCCCTATTGCAATATTTTTAGTTAAAGCTGGCCTGAAATCTTCAGCGCCCTACACAACCTGCTGAATTTCAGCAATCTCGGGGATGAATTCGCGCAGACGGCGCTCTATGCCCATGCGCAGAGTCATGGCAGAGCTAGGACAGCTACCGCAGGCTCCGTTGAGACGCAGTTTCACAATTGGGCCGTCCAGCTCTACTAGCTCCACATTGCCGCCATCGGCCATGAGGTAAGGGCGCAGCTCATCGAGCACTTGTTCAACATTGGGTTCGGTCAGGGCAAGAGTTGCCATATTGGGGTCTCCGGGTATGTCTGGTTATCAATCTAGTTTAGCGGTTTTGCGGCTCAGATCGCCTGTAGCTCATCTAGGCGAGCGAGCACTTCTTGACTGTGAATGGCCGGACGTACGCCCAAAAAGCGCTCTTTTAATATGCCATCGGGGTCAATTAAATAAGTATGCCGTCTGGACATGGGTTTAATCCAGGAGCCGTAAGCCCTGCTAACCTGCCCGTTGGGGTCGGAGAGCAGCGGAAACACCAGCGCTTCGGCATCGCAAAATTCTGCGTGGGAGGCGACATCATCCGCGCTGACGCCCAAAACTTGAGCATTGCGGGCCTGGTATTCTGGCAGGTCGCGCTGAAATCGCTGGGCTTCTAGCGTGCAGCCGGGTGTGAAGTCGCGGGGATAAAAATACAGCACGACCCACTGACCGCTATAGTCTGCCAAGGAAACTTCACCATCGCCGCTATTCGTCGGTAAGGTGAATGTAGGCGCAGGCTGGTCGAGCGGCGGCTGCGCGCCGCCAAGGGCATAGCTAATCGGCGTCAGCGGCGGCAAAGCGGCAATCAGACTCAGCAAACCGCTTAAGCACAGCGCCAAAAACGTGCGACGAAACGTCATAAAACAATTAGTAGAGAACGACTACAAGTTTATAATGCCTACTCTACATAACGGTTTACAAAAATATTGGCGTGAAAGCTGGGCAGTGGCTCGGCGCATTTTAACTGAGCTGTTTCGACGGCAGCGCAGCCTGATTTCCTGGATGATTTTTCCGGCACTGATCCTGATGCTCAACGGTTTGATCACCGCTGAGCGAGCCGATACTACTGTGAGTACCGCTTTTGAAGTGGCTGCGCCGCCTACGCTGGTGGGTGCAGCGCTGTTTTTTAGCTGCTTGGGTGGAGGCGTTGCCACCGTGGTCTCTGAGCGTGAACAGCAGACGCTAAAGCGGCTGTTTCTCTCGCCGTTGAGTGGCGTGTCTTATTTTTTTGGTATCTTTTTGGCCCATAGCGCAATTGGCCTTGGGCAGACGCTGGTGATTTTTGCGATCGCCACTTTCGCTGGAGCCACCTTCCCTGGAGCAGCCTGGCCCTTAGCGCTAATAGTTATCTGGCTGAGCATCCTCGCCTACGTCGGTCTGGGGTTTATGCTCGGCACCCAGTTTGCCCGCCGCACCGAAGATGTCAGCGCGCTGATTGCTGCCTTTGGCGTTCCTCTGATGGTACTAGGCGGGGCTTTTTTACCCATTGCGCTCTTTCCCGACTCTCTGCTGAATATCGCCCGGTTTAATCCGATTTACCACATGACTGAAGCCCTCAGCGATGCCCTACTTGCTGACAACCCTTGGCGTGACGTGGGCCACTTTTGGTTTTTGCTGATTTTTGCCGTTGCGATGGTCGGCGTGGGCTGGGTGTCTTACCGGCGGATGCTGATGCTAGAGCGGCAGCTGTAGAGGGCTGGGCCGTGTGTAGATTGGGCAACGAATTTAGCAATAGATTTAGTGGCTGCGAGAGCGATCGCGCCACAGCGACACTCCCAGTATTCCTAATCCTATTAGCACAGCAGGCTCGGGTACAGATTCAGAGGGGTTGCCCGCAGCGCCACTGACCACACTGACCACGCCTGCTGCTAGCGCCTCTACCGGGAGCGAACCGATTCCTATTGCTGGGCTATCAGGTCGCCTGATGGATATGCCTGCCACCTGCTGCTGAGCGGACTGGTCGGCAGCCGTTGCCGTTAGCCCGCAGCTATTGGGAATGTAGGCCTCCTGACGACTGTTGCCCCGTGGCTTGCCGAAATTCTGTACCCAGTAGCGTCCGTAGTCGGAGCTACCGGTCGCGTCGAACAGTCCAAAACCAACTTCGGTAAATTCTGACTGTAAGATGTTGGCCCGGTGGCCAGGGCTGTTCATCCATCCCTGAAATACGCCACTTGCGGTCTGCTGTCCGGCAGCCAAATTTTCTCCGGCAGCCGCAAAGTCATACCCCGAAGCCGTCAGACGAGAGCCCAGCGTAGAGCCATCTTTACCGGTGTGGCTAAAAAAGTTTTGGGTGGCCAGGTCTTCGGCATAGGTCTGAGCAGACTGCCCTAATTCATAGGAGAAATGCAGTGCCTCGATACCGGCATTCTGGCGAGCCTGGTTAGTGAGCGTCAATAGCTCTGAGAAAAAACCGCTGAGCTGAGCGCAGTCTCCAGATACCGCAACGACTGGCTGCGCTTTGAAGAAGCCGCTGTTGCTGCCTGAGGCCACCTTCTGTCCGCCGCTGCCGCAGCCAGTAGCGATCAGGCTAACCAGCGCAATACTCCACCAGGTAGTCCATCTCATGGAAAATACTCCTACGTCTAATTCTGATAAATTGCATGGGCCAATAACTGGCGCGGAAGTAGAGCCATGCCAAATGCGAATGGGCAATCAAGTTCGTGCCCGAAGCGCAGCGCTTTGAGTTCATCTGGCGACCGAAAAACAGGAGTAAGTAGTAATGATTAAGCTTTTGGGGGGACTTAAGCCGTGATCGCCATTACAGACATTCGCTTTAAACAGTGGAAGGGCAGCCCCTTTAAAGCGTTTTTAGCTACACGAAAGCAGCTATTTAGCATCTGTAATACCCCGGCCAACTCTAACAGTAAAAGCACCTATCAATAGCCATTAAAAGTGAGTGGCTATAGCAGGGTAGTCGAGGAAAATCATTCTAAGTAGTCATCAATCCTGTCAATCTATTCAACCAAAATTTACGGCTCTGTTACAGACTTTAAGTGTTAGCAAAGTCGAATCGCATCCGAGTATGTAATGATTGCTCGAACACCGGCAATACAAGTACTGGATGGCCCATACGCAGGTTGACTACAATAACGATAGAATGTATGTATACCAGGGAAAATATTGCAGGTTTTATTTGTTCATTCTTCCAAACATGAGGAAAATACTGGAAATTTAAACGCTCAGACACGCCTGAATACTGATAACAAACTATCTTGATGAATGAAACTACAAAGAGCGTGATTGCCACCTTTGGAGCAGGCTGCTTTTGGCATACTGAAGCAGCCTTTGATCACCAGTTAGGCGTGATCAATACTTCGGTAGGCTACATGGGCGGACAGTTTGCCAATCCTTGCTATCTCGACGTTCTGGCGCGGATTACTGGTCATGCTGAAGTCGCTCAGATCCATTACGACCCGGCTATGGTGAGTTACGAAACTCTACTGAATATTTTTTGGCGCTGCCACAATCCCACTACGCTTAACCGGCAGGGAGCTGATCGCGGCGAGCAATATCGCTCGGTAATTTTCTACCACACGCCCGAGCAGGCGATCGCTGCCCGCATGTCCAAATCTAAATTGGCAGCCACCGGCACCTACAGCGACCCCATCGTCACTGAGATCAAGCCCGCCACAGACTACTGGCTTGCCACTCCCGACCACCAGCACTATTTTGCTAAAAAACGGGCTGCAAAAGCCCACCTTGAAGGCAGCGGATAAAAGAAACGAATAGATTGTGCTGAGTAGCTGCTGGTTGTTTAGCTGCCGGCTGCCCAGCGCTCTCGTAAACGCTGTAGGCGAACTCTGCTGGCCACATACCAGGGCCAGCGATGATACTCCGCTAGCAGCCAAGCCGACATCAGAGCATGGCTAAGTAACGTCAGCCCTGTCCAAATGCGCGGAAAGTCACTGCTCTCTAAAGGTGGAAAAACGTAGTTGGAAAGCGCAATGAGAGCAACAGGCACAGCCGTCAGTCCGCTGCAAAAACTCCAGACTAAATAGGCCGATGTGTCCCGCTGATAGGCTGTCCGCCACTGCTTACCATTCCAGTACCAGGCTCGTGGCTGAGTACTATCGGCCAGCTGCACCGACTGCGCCTGTAAGTTGGCGGTAAACATATGCCGGCAAAAGTCGCAGGCAAATACGTCCATTAGGGCGATCGCACTCAGCTGACCGCTGCCACAGGCCGGACAGCGATAGGTCTGGCCATACGCCAACCGATCTATATCTTGAGGCCGAGCTGAAGACTTGCCCTGCCCCACGTCATGGCTAAACTTACCCATCTCAACTGCCTATCTGGATTGCTTACTACAATCAACTGCCAGCACCAACTATTGGCGCTCTGGCTCTCTACCTTAAAGTAAGTTGGCTGAGCTTGCAGGAATCGGTAAATTTATGTAGCCATGCCACGACGATACTACTGAGCAGCTAGTATCGTTTGCTGCTGGACGCGCTGTTTTTGTTCGGCTGCCTGTAGCTTGATCAGCAGGGCATCTGCTTCAGCCTGAAGGTGCAGCAGCTCAACTTGCTGATCGGGCTGGTAGGGATAGTGCTTCACCTCAATCCAGCAAACACTGGCTTCATCGACGGCCCTGCTGCCTACCTGCATAGAATTTTTGGCAGAAACAGAGACCTTTGCCGAATTTTGTTCACTGACTGGCATAGTCATACCCACGATACTTATTTGTCAACAGTTTATTAACAAAAGAAAAACACTAAAGAAGCGGTTACAGCGGCTTTACAGCCAAAACAAGCAGCAAATCACAGTAACTTAGCTAGTCATTTATACTTAATCTAAAAGCAATGGCATTGTAACCCAAATAACAAACTTGATATTAGCGAACTCTAAATTCTCTCCTCACAGATAGCTGTGGCGGTTTACTAAGTGGCTATGGTTGCTCTGCCTCCAATGCTCTGCTCCTATTGCTATGGGGGTATTGTGGTATCTCCCATACAGCGGGAAGCTTCGAGGTAAGCTGAAATGGCTATACCTGCCCAACAGTTAGCAAGGCTAACCCCAGCTGTCACCCTGTACAAGGGCAAGACGCCTCTGGTTTCTGCATCTGCGATTGCTTAGCGGATTGGCAAATCTGTTCAGGTTTTCGTCAAGTATGACGGCCCCAATCCGACCGGCAGTTTTAAAGATCGGGGCATGACTATTTCAGCCGAAAGCCTCGCCAAGGTAATGGGCTTCTAGATCGGGCTACCAGATTGGGTTTTTAGATATCTTCAGCGCTGAGACGCTCTTTAGCCAATAGATCAACCGCGTCACCCAGGGCAGCTGTCAAACTCTCGCGGGTTTGTGCGTGCTGCACCTGCTCATTTGTCAGTAGAGCTTTAAGCTGCTGCTGCTGCTTTTGGGCCGCCTGTAGCTGCGCCTGTAGCTGCTCTACTGAAGGCTGAGCGTCGCTTTCTGATATGGACGGCCCTGAAGTTAATGGCCTTATATCCTCCACTAGCAAAGGCTGATTTTCTGCTAAATCCTGCTGTAGCCGGTCAATTTTGCTCGTAGCGGTAGCGTTATCTCGGCGACGCTGTTGAGCCTCAGCTTCGTACAGATTACGCCAGTTGTCTGCACTAGCATAGGCCTGCTCGCACTCCTGCTGTAGCTCGGCTACCCGCCGTTGGAGCGATCGCACTTCGGCCAGCCACTGGCTCATATCTTGAGTCATGACCCTGCTCTCTCCTGAGTGATCAAATATGACAACAGCGCCTCCAGCTTGGCTTGCATAATTTATTAAATCGGTTCGCAGGCCTCAAAACAGTAGCCGCGTCAGCGCGGACGGCGCTGGCAGAATAATCAGCAGCAGCAGCGTCAAAGACAGCAGCCCTAAAAAATCTCGGGGGCCGTTAAGCTCACTGATATCATTCAGAGCAGGCTCAGCCGCTGGAATGAACAGCAACAAGATAGCCCACAAAAAGAACTCCTGGTAGACAAAGGAAAATATCAGCATCAGCAAGCGAGCTACCTGGCTGACGACAGCGGCAGTACGTTGGCCATACATCGCATGGACGATATGGCCGCCATCGAGCTGTCCTACTGGCATCAGGTTTAGTGCGGTAACAATCAGCCCTAAGCAGCCCGATATTGCTACCGGATGCAAATTTAGAGCACTGCCCGCTTGCAGGGTATTGCCTAGCGCCAGCTTGCTCATCATCAGTAAAATGACTGACCGACTCGGATCTAGCGTTTCAAAGGTGAATAGCTGAGACTGCTCACCGAGCGGTACTACTGTAGAATGCGCTAACCCCCACAGCAGAATTGGCAGGCTGACTACCAGTCCAGAGAGCGGTCCAGCAATACCCACATCAAAGAGGGCTCGGCGATTGGGGATGGGCGATCGCATCTGGATAAAAGCCCCAAACGTCCCCAGGAAGAACGGCACCGGAATAAAGTAAGGCAGCGTGGATTTGAGCTTGTGATAGCGAGTGGCCAGGTAGTGACCGCTCTCGTGGACGCCTAAAATAAACATCAGCGACATACCATAGGCCAGTCCCTGTCTCAGCAGGGTTGGGTCTGCTCTTAGCGCCTGAGGATCTTCTACCCCGCCAATAAAAGCAACCCCTGCAAAGGTAGTCGTTACCAAAGTTGTAATCGCCAGTGCCAAAGCCAGTCCAGGCCGTGTCATCGGCGTCTGATTGAGCCGCCGAAATCTCGCCGTCTGCTCGCGGTTCATCGATTCAAGCGGGGTTTTATCGCCGTTTTTAGCCTGAGGATTGGGCACCAGTGCGAAAAAGGGCGTGCCGTTTAGCCCCTCTTGAAAAAGGACTAAGAAGCGATCTCCAAAGTTGCTTTCCACGTTTTTTTGTACCGCTTGATAGGCTTCACCGGGCGAAGCTTTGAGCTTGCCCTTACAGATCATGGCCTGAGGGCGATACTCAATATTCTGCAGATAGTAAATTGACCAGGGAAAGCATCGCTGCAACAGCGTTTCTTCATCTTGGGTAATCGGCTTAGTGGCAGCCTTTTGCTTTTCGCTAGCTGCCGTCAGCTGCGCTGCGCCGTTCGACTGGCTATTTGACTGGCCATTGGCTTTTGCCTGAAGGTCTTTTTTGCCCTTCTGACCCGATGCCCCCATCAAAATCATCGCTGCATACAGCAGCGGACAAAGCACCAGCAATCCATAGATCAAGATTTGCGGCGGCGGCTCTTCGCCTTTAACCAGCATCCACCCGGTCAGCACTAGCACAGGCATCATCATCACCAGCCAAAGCAACCAAACAGGCGTTGTGGTGATGTTAGTAAAGCTCCGGCTAATCACCAGATACGTCACCAGTCCTAGAAACAGCGCAAGTAAAACAAGAGGCATGAACAATCGCCAATTTTTGAGGGCGGATAAATCTAAAGTGGTGCATCAGAGCCTGTGCAGCCTGATATATCTGTCATTGTAATTCAGTCGTCCGTAATCTTTTAGTAGCCTGTTGCAAATAGCAAAGCCAGGCGGAATCACTTGCTCAATTCAGGGCAGCTCTTGATAAATTAGGAAGCCGACTCTTCTTAGATCAATTCTCAGGTCCACTGCCAATGCCGGTCCCAACCAAGGCTCTCCCAAAAGCCCCTCAAGCTGTTTTCGATACTATTTTCGCTTTTCCCCCAAACCGTGAAACCCTGGGCGGAACGGCCTATTTGATTTTAGAAAAAGATGCTGCTGGTCAAAGCGCTAATATTTTGGTCGACTGTCCAGCGTTGAACGAAACTCATCAGTCGTTTATCGCCGACAAGGGCGGAATCGGCACCCTATTTATCACTCATCGGGGTGGCATGGCCCAAGTCAACGAGCTGCAAGCAGCCTTTGGCGCTCGGGTCTTGATTCAGGAGCAAGAGGCCTATCTGCTGCCGACTGCCCTTACCCAGACTTTTCAGCGTGAGTATGTCATGAGTCAAACTAGTCGGGCGTTTTGGAGTGCGGGCCATTCTCCAGGCGCTGCCTGCCTCTATCACAGCAATTACGGCGGCGTGCTGTTCACAGGCCGGCATCTGCTGCCCGACCGCGATGGCGCGCCCAGACCGCTGAGGCTTTCTAAAACTTTTCACTGGCCCCGTCAGCTACGCTATGCTCAACAACTCCTGACTACCTTTACTCCCGATACGCTCAGCTATATCTGCCCTGGAGCAAGCACTGGATTTTTGCGCGGCGAAAAAAAGATTTCCCAAGCTTATAGCCAGCTTCAAGCTGCTGACTGGGAAGCGCTAGCCCGAGTCAAACCAGGACTTTAGCCGTCATCAAGTGCCTTATCCGGGACTAACCACTTCTCTTTCTGGCAGCGGGCAGAGGCCAACTGTCACATTCCGAGGATGGATCAGCCAGGTTCGCTGAGCAGGCTGACTCAGCGTCTGCACCAGGGGAGAAATCTGCTTAATATCTTGCAGTCCCTGCCGAGTTTTGATTTTTATGCCTTTTTGGTAAATGCTGTAGCCTTTACTCCAAATGTGGCGAAGCCCGCTATAGCGATCAGCGTCAATTCCCTGCGCCGTCAGCTGTTGCTGCACGCCTGCTAGCAAGCTCGCCTGCTCGGCTGGCGTAGCGTAGGTGATTTCTAGTGTTTTCAGCAGTTTGCGGTCGAGGTATCGGCGGCAAAAATCGGCCAGTGTGGGGTCAGCGTGATGCTGCCAGCGCTGTAAGTGATAGGTAAAAACAATGTCATCGCCTGCCAGGTAGAGCGCTAACGGCAGATGGTCAACTGGCCCTTGCAGCCAGGCAGTTACCGTGGAGTCAGCGCTCAGTTCTTCTTGTGCGAGCAATTCACGGGCTCTGCTGAAAGCCTGCTCTAGAATCCAGGTAGCTGTGAGATTTTTAGGATGGTTGTAGATCTGAGCATGCATAAAGGAGCGCACGACCAGGTAGTGCTCAATGGCGGCGAGTCCTTTGTTTTCTACAATCAGCTGCTGGCTGAGCGGATCGTAGTTCAGCGCTAGCAAAATTCGATCTAGGTCTAACTGACCGTAGGAAGCGCCGGTAAAGTAGCTATCCCGCATCAAGTAATCGATCCGATCACAATCCAGCTGGCTGGATACCAGTTGCCAGATACAGGGCACCGGATGAGTGTGCCTGTATACCTGAGTCACCGACTGCCACAAGCCTAGGTCAAACTGGTCTAGCAGCTCCCTGACATCAGGCATTTTTTCTACCACGGCCATTGTCCAGTGCTCGTGATGACTGCCAAATACCTCCTCTGCGGTGTGGCTAAATGGGCCGTGGCCAATGTCGTGCAGGAGGGCCGCGCAGAGGACTGTCGCCCGGTGCGATCGCAGCTCTTCATGCAACCCCGCCAACCGATCAAACGCCCGCCGAGCCACTGCCATCACCCCTAGCGAGTGGGTAAACCGCGAGGTTTCAGCGCCGTGAAACGTCAAACTCGCTGGTCCTAGCTGACGAATTCGCCGCAGCCTTTGAAAAGCGCTGGTCTCAATCAGACGGGTCAGCAGCGCCTCTACTGGATCGTCGCTATTTAGCGTAATCGCCCCGTGCAGTGGATCGTGGTAAGTGCGCGTTTTACCTGCCATATAAGCTATCCGCTGGCGATTGCCCCGCGTCCATCAGCTACCGTGATCTTGACAGTACTCACCGCTGCGCTGTCGCGAACGACTGAGCGAGCAGCGCCGTTGCTGCTTTGTACTGCTCGTCGGCGTCGGTGCCAAACTGCTGACGCTGCTCGGTCGAGCTAGCCACCAGCTGATCGGGGTCAATGCCCAGCTTATTGATGTCTCGATGGCTGGGGGTTTCGTACTTAGCGATCGTGACGGCAAGACCGGCTCCGTTGGGCAGATCAAACAGCGATTGAATCAGGCCCTTGCCGAAGGTCGTTTCGCCGACAAGCTGAGCGCGCCTGTTGTCTTGCAAAGCTCCTGCCAGAATTTCACTGGCGCTGGCAGTGCCCTGATTGACGAGCACTACCAGCGGATCGGCGGTGATCGCTTTGCCAATTGCATCGTAGTTGCCCAAAGAGCCCTGACGGTTAACGGTATAGACGACGGTGCCCTCATCCAGCCACATTCTGGCGATTTCAATTCCAGCTTGCAGTAGCCCGCCAGGATTATTACGCAAATCTAAGATGTAGGCGTCTGCTCCCTGTTGTTCCAGGTCTTCTAAAGCCGTTCTCAGCTCTGCTACGGCATTGCCGTTGAACTGGCCTAGCCGCAAATAGCCCAGCTTGGGCAGTCCAGGTTCAGTCCGCAGCTCAGCCGAGACCGGATTGATCTCGATGCGATCGCGCCGCACGTTCACTTCAAACGGAGACTGGTCGGTTCGGCTCACCTTCAGCGTCACCTGGCTGCCGATTGCCCCGCGCATTCGAGCTGCTGCCTCGTCAAGCGTCAGTGTGCTCGTCGCCGTGCCGTTGATTTCTAAAATTTCATCGAGCGGCAGCAGGCCTGCCGCCTCAGCTGGGGATCCTTCAATCGGTGTAATCACTCGCAGCGGGCTGATTTCTTCATCTTTGGCAATTTGTAAACCCACGCCGAGCAGTTCACCGTTGGTATTGGTCTGCAAGCTCTGGTACTGAGACGGCGGCAGAAATCGGGTGTAGGGATCTTCTAGTACTGCCAGCATCTCTTGAATAGCCTGGTAAGCCGCTGGCCAAGTAGACAACTGCTGACGCAGTACCCGCTGCCGTACAAACCACCAGTTTTGATGATTGAACGTCTCATCTAGATAGCTGCGGTTGACGATTCGCCAGACCTCCATAACCATCTGCTGTTGGTTAGTAAAGGCCAGAGCTGAGGGGAGATTGCCACCGATATGACGGGGGCTGACGCCAAGCCAAAGGGCGATCGCCAATCCCGCCGCTACCACTGCTCGAAAAATTCGTTTTCTCATAAGTCCAGAAAATATTCCCAGCAAAGTGATTCTGTAAATTCCAGCCCCACCTTAAAATTACTAAAGCAGTCTCTATCGGCTGGGAGAATGGCTAGCTAGCCTTTTCCAAGATACTGCTTGCTTGAGCGTGGGTTGGAAAATCCGAAGGCTCTACAAAGTTCTATATGTAAAGCTATGTAAATTATATGAAAAATTTGCTTTTCTTAAAACTCCACCAGAGAAAAACCCCGACACAGCCTCCCTGTCAAAATTCTACGGACAATTCTTTGCGCTACAATTCATTAGTGTGACGGCCATTTGCCTTAAGTTTCTAGGCCAGGCCTCTATTGGCTGTGTTACATTTTGTAGTACTGGTATATAACCCTAAGACGCAGATTTTTGCTTCATGTTTACTAAGCAAGTCACCGATTCTAAACCCTACAAGTGGTTCGACGAGCGGCTAGAAATTCAAGCCCTCGCCGACGACATCTCAAGCAAGTACGTTCCCCCCCACGTCAATATTTTCTACTGCCTTGGCGGCATTACCCTCACCTGTTTCATCATCCAGTTTGCCACTGGATTTGCGATGACTTTCTACTACAGGCCCACCGTAACGGATGCCTTTGCCTCGGTGCAGTACCTGATGACCGATGTCAACTTTGGCTGGCTGATTCGCTCTGTCCATCGCTGGTCTGCCAGCATGATGGTGCTAGTGATGATCCTGCACACCTTCCGGGTTTACCTGACGGGCGGCTTCAAAAAGCCCCGTGAGCTCACCTGGGTCACCGGCGTTATTCTGGCTGTGATCACCGTTTCTTTTGGTGTGACCGGCTACTCTTTACCCTGGGATCAAGTCGGTTACTGGGCTGTGAAGATTGTATCGGGTGTACCCGGCGCTATCCCTGTCGTGGGTGGCACTATTGTCGAACTGATGCGCGGTAGCGAGAGCGTTGGTCAGGCTACTCTGACTCGCTTCTACAGCCTGCATACTTTCGTGTTACCGTGGCTGATTGCAGTCTTTATGCTTTTGCACTTCATCATGATTCGCAAGCAGGGCATCTCCGGTCCCTTGTAAGCGTCTTCCCCAAGTTTTGCGCTGTGTAACTAATTTTAGGAGGTCAATCAATGTCAATCCTCAAGAAGCCAGATCTCAGCGATCCTATGCTGAGAGAGAAGCTCAAAAAGGGCATGGGCCACAACTACTATGGTGAGCCCGCTTGGCCTAACGATCTTCTCTACGTTTTTCCCGTTGTCATCATGGGCACCATTGCCTGCTGCGTGGCTCTAGCCGTGCTCGATCCAGCCCTGGTTGGCGAGCCAGCCAACCCATTTGCGACGCCACTGGAAATTTTGCCTGAGTGGTATCTCTATCCCACTTTCCAAATGCTGCGGGTTTTGCCTAACAAGCTCTTGGGAATTGCTGCGATGACAGCAATTCCTATCGGCCTGTGTCTGATTCCCTTTATTGAGAACGTCAATAAGTTCCAGAACCCTTTCCGTCGCCCTGTTGCAACGGCTGTGTTCCTGTTTGGCACAGCAGTTACTCTATGGCTAGGGATTGGCGCTACGTTCCCCATTGATGAGTCTCTAACACTGGGTCTCTTCTAGGACGGAAGCTAATTTCTAATCTAGTTGCTAACTTGCCCTTGGAAAGTTTAGCTAGAACGCATTTACTTCTCTGCAATCGCTCAGGTCCATTAGGATCTGGGCGATTTGAGTGCTTTTCTAAGATTTGGCTGCTCTTTAAAGACTTTATGTCATTTCATTTTTAGTCGTGGGATAACTAAAAATGAAATGCACAATCATCGGTGGCAAAGCGACATGACGCCGAGTGAAATGATAGATTTGATAGAAGGGTGGTTTTTAAAGTGATGCGGTTAAGCCGGAGCTGAGTTAAAAATGCCCAAGCAAGCTCATCTGACTGTCAGCAGTCACTTAGAGGAGCTATCGGCGGTTCAGCAGTGGTTTCAGACGCTGATTGCAGCTTTTGCGGCAGATACCCCCTGGGTTGATGAGCAATTTGACCAGCTCAATTTAGCCCTGGCGGAAGGTTTCACCAACGCTGTGCGTCATGCCCATGCCAATCTGCCAGGAACTACACCCATCGATATTGAACTCTCACTACAGCACGAGAAAATTGAGATTCGCATCTTTGATAGAGGGGCTCCTTTTGATCCTAATAGCTTGAGTGAACCGCAGCCGGGCTCTTTGCGAGAAAGCGGCTATGGCTGGTTTTTGCTCAGGCGTCTGGCAGATCGCGTTACCTATGACTGCGAGCGAGATCAGCGGAACTGTCTGCGGATTGTGAAAACTTCAAAGACTGTGTGAACTCTAGGGCTAAGCCGGACCGCTCGGACTGCTTTAGCTGTTAACATTTGCGTCAGTAGCAATGGCTGCCCACGCGTAAAGAGGCTGATGAACAAAACCGCACTAATTACAGGGATAACCGGACAAGACGGCTATTATCTTAGCCGTTTGCTGCTAGAGAAAGGCTACCGGGTTGTTGGCCTAGTTCCCCCTGAAAGGCAGAGCAGCGTGGCCAAGCTAGATGACCTAGCTGATCAGGTAGAAATTTATTCTGTAAATCTTACGAGCGCTGAAGCCCTAACTCAGGCAGTAGAGCATTTACAGCCCACTGAAATTTATAATTTGGCCGCGCCCAGCTTTGTTCCTGCCTCCTGGGACGATCCGCTAGGTACACTCGATCTAATCACAGGCACCGCCACTCGCCTGCTCAGCGCCACTCGCTTACTGGGCTTGCCCACTCGGTTCTATCAGGCCAGCTCTTCAGAGATTTTTGGGGAGGTGCAGTCTGCCCCGCAGACTGCGGAAACCCCTTTTCGGCCCAAAAATCCATACGGTGCGGCTAAGCTCCATGCGCACTGGACGATGGTGCATCACCGCGATCGCTACGGCCTGTTTGCCTGTAGCGGTATTTTGTACAACCATGAGTCGCCCAGGCGACCGCCGCAGTTTGTCACCCGCAAGATATCATTGGCCGCCGCCGCTATTAAACTGGGCTTGCGCGATCGCCTATCTATTGGCAACCTCGATGCCAAACGTGACTGGGGCTTTGCCGGTGACCATGTAGAGGCTATGTGGCGTATGCTGCAAGCTGACAGCGCTGAAGACTATGTAATTGGCACCGGCGTGCTGCACACCGTACGCGACTTGGTGGCGACAGCCTTCAGCTGCGTAGATCTAGACTGGCAAAAATACATAGAGACTGACCCGACGTTAGTGCGAGAAGACGAGCATTTTCAGCTTGTAGCCGATCCAGCCAAAGCCAAAAACAATCTTCACTGGGAGCCGCAGGTCAGCTTTGAGCAGCTCATCGAAACCATGGTGCAGACAGATGTAGAGCGGCTGAAAGCAGGAACCGTCGCTGCTATGGGCGTTGGCTAAGCGCTAGTAAAGGCGCGTTAGATAAGGGCCACAGCAAAGGTTATCACCGGATAAGAGCAACCCCATGAGACATGCATTCGTATTCATTGAAGTATTTGGCTGTGAAGGCGGCATTCAGTCCTACATTCAAGATGTGCTCAGAGCCTACAGCCAGCTCGCGAGTGAAACGGGTTCGTCTCCCACAGCTGCTGACGTATTTTTGCTGAGAGATAGCAATAGCAGTCATCCGCTTAGCGATAGCGGCCTCAACTACCACTACTTTAAAAGTGAGCCGGCAGGCCAGCAGTCGCGCTCTATGCTAGAGCGGATTCGGTTGACCCTATCGCTAGCAACCTATTTAGTTCGCCACCGACCAGACCACGTTTTTTGCGGGCATATCAATCTGGCAGCTATGGTCGCTCAGCTGTGTCGCCTACTCAAGATCCCATACACTGTGCTGACCTACGGCAAAGAAGTTTGGTATGAGCTGCCGCCTAAAGAGAAGCAGGCGATCGCCAGCGCTGACCGCATATGGACGATCAGCCGCTACAGCCGCGACCTGGCTTATAAAGCAAATCAGCTACCCAAAGAAAAATTCGATATGCTGCCCTGCGTCGTTGATGGCAGCGTCTTTACACCCGGCCCGCCGCCGCCCGAGCTGATCGAACGCTATCAGCTGCAAGACTCGCGAGTGCTCACGACCGTAGCCCGGCTGTGGCCTGGCGATATCTACAAAGGAGTTGATGTCACCATTCGCGCCCTGCCTGAAATCGCCAACGCTTTTCCGACCGTAAAATACGTGGTGATTGGCCGGGGCGACGACCAGCCTCGGCTGGCTCAGCTAGCCATCGATTTGGGTGTCGCTGACCGGGTCATTTTTGCTGGGTTTGTCCCGGATGACGCGCTGATCGATCACTATCGCTTGGCAGATGTGTATGTCATGCCCTCTAAAGAAGGCTTCGGTATTGTCTACTTAGAGGCGATGGCCTGTGGCGTGCCGGTTGTTGCTGGCGACGATGACGGCTCAGCAGACCCCTTGCAGGACGGGCGCATGGGCTGGCAGGTTCCCCATCGAGACCCAGCGGCGGTGGCCGCCGCCTGCATCGAAGCGCTCAGTGGCAAAGACCAGCGGTGCGACAGTACGTGGCTGCGACAGGAAAGCCTTGCCAGCTTTAGTGCCCCGGCGCTAGTGACTCGCCTGAGTGAACTACTAGCGATCCCGACAGAGTAAGCGCTAAGGTCACCTGATAGGCACCTGTCAATCAGCGGTACGGTTTGCCAGCTTTGCGCAAGCCGGGCTTAGCACTACGATAGAAGAAATGCCCGGTAGAGGGCGATCGCTCGCGGGGTACCACCACAGTGAACCAAAATTTTAATCAACTGCAAGTTCGCTTTCCAGGATTGGGATGCTGGGTGTTTATCCTGGGCTCAGTCTGGTTGCTAGGGGCTATCGGTCTCAGCGGTGTGATCAAATCGATTTTTGTCTTGATACTGTTTGTTTTAATTGCGCCAGTGCTGGCTTTCTTTGCTCTACAGTTTTGGATAAAGCGCAACCTGGTGCAAGGCAACTGCCCAGTATGTGAGCAGCCCCTAACCAGTTTGAAAAATCTGAAAATGCCCTGTCCTAGCTGTGGCACAGAGCTATCGGTGACAGGCGAAGGTTTTGAGCGGTTCGCTGCTGACGGTGTCATTGACGTGCAGGCTGTAGACATCCGAACCAGCGCAGTAGATGCTTCAGACGCGGCGACGACGACTATTGATGTGGACGTACAGCGATTGCCCGAAGGTGATCTCTGACGGCCATTTTTTCTGCTACTGGCTAATCGAAAGAGTGTAAGGGTGGCTTTCGCCTCGGCGATCGCCCACATACACCTGGTACTCACCTTGATTGAGCAGCCCCGGCGCTTGGATCACACCGCCGTCATAGTTGTGCGCAAATACGCATTCTCTAAACCCGCCAGGACCGGTGATCAGTAGCGTATAGTCGCCCTGGCTTTGAACTTTAAAGTCTAAGGAAGCGAACGGCTCGGTAATCCTGACAACCTGACCGGTTGCCGGATTAATATTGCCACAGGTGGAGCTTTCAGCGCCTCCTGATTGGCCCGTCAGCTCTACGGGAGCTGATAGTGGTGTACGTGTAACGGACTGAGCTTTTGCAGCTGATCCGATAGTCAGCACAGCTAGAGCGATTAACAGGGGAGAAAAACGTCGCATGGAGACCCTCTTAAAGAGTTAAACCAGAGTTGAACAAGTAGCAGCTAGCGCTATTGATGAAGAGGCAAAACGCAGCGCTAACCTTCTGTCTACAGGGCTTATTTATGTTTAAATCGTAGCTCTACGCTGCTAGCATCGGTGGTAAAAGCTGTGACAGTTCATAGAATGGTGCCAGAATGCGTTACTCCTTCATTAGCTAACAGTAATTCTTCATGCAAAGGACTCGACTCAACACGCTAGTCAATCAAGCTACGCTGCGCTTCAGGCAGTGGGTATTTAACCCCTGGCGACGGCTAGCGGTGATTGTCATGAGCCTGCTGTTTGGCAACTTTTTTGCGACGGCTATCTCTGCAACAGCCGGACAAGCTGCCAAGCTAGATGTGGTTGTAGCGGCTGTTCTGGTAGTGGGCGTAGAATTTATTAGCTGGCTGTACTATCGCTTTACGCCTCGCAGTCGGCAATCGGTTCGCGCTAATCAGCAGGTGACTTCAGCAGCGGTGATTTCCCCTCTAGACGACTCGAATGCGATTATGTCTCCGGGTATGGATCCGGGGCCGGTGCGATCGCGCTCTACCCTCGTTGAGGCGCTCAATGCTTTTAAGCTGGGCATGGTCTACGGTCTGTTTGTAGAAGCCTTTAAGCTAGGCAGCTAATGCTTTTTCAGCAGCGCTAGTAAATAGCGTGATCGCGCCTCAATCGCAGCCCAGTTCGCCTGGGCCACCTCAGATTTGGGAAATAGCGCCGTTGAGAGGCCTACGGCGATCGCCCCTGCTGCAATCAGATCGGGCGCACTCTCGCTGGTCACCCCACCGGTAGGCACTAGCGGAATTGCCCCAAGGGGACCTGACACGCTGCGAATGTAGTCTCCGTTACCCAGAGTAGAAATAGGAAAAACTTTAACGCTGGCCGCCCCTGCTTGCCAGGCCGTCATAATTTCAGTGGGTGTCATTGCCCCAGCAACCATCGGTATACTGTGAGCCTGAGCCAGATTGATCAGATCGCCATCGGTGTGAGGCGTGAAGCAAAACTGAGCCCTGGCAGCGATCGCCCCCTGCAAGTCATCGGCGGTCAGCACCGTTCCTACACCTACTACACAGCCCGGTAGAGCCTGACGAATCGCGGCCATCATCGCGGCGGGCTGAGCATTGTTCCACGCCACCTCAATTAGGCCAAAGCCACCAGCAGCGGCAGCTTTTGACATGGCTACACCTGTTTCCATATTGGGAGCGCGGATGATGGCGATCGCCCGGTAGTGCCTCAGCAATGCCAGCCATTCAGCCTTCAGGCGGTCACTGCTGTTGGGTTCCATAGCCCAGATCTCATCGCCTAAGCCCCACAGCCAAACGATCTATGCCAGACGCTTGCGCAGCGACTCGGCCCGACGTTTAGCTGTGGCGTTGGTTGGCTCGGTCGCTAAAGATTTTTCGTAAGTTTCGAGCGCCTGGGGCATGAGTTGCTTGCGCTCATAGGAGTGAGCCAGATTATTGAGCGCGGTCACATAGTCTGGTCTAATCCTTAGCGCCTCGTTGTACTGGCGAATAGCCAGATCAAACTGCTCTTGCGCGAAGTAGGTATATCCCAGAGCATTGTGCACCAGGACAGAATTTTCTACTTCTTCATCAGACAGCTCTTTGAGCGCCTTCTTAAGGTATACAGAAGCCTGGGAAAACAGCTTTTTATCCAGCAGCAAACTCCCCAGCTCGTAATACTCTAGGGCGCTGCCTTTTTGCTTGCTGAGCTTTGTTTGCAAGTCTGAAAGCGTCACTTCTACTCGCCGGGTGACCCAAACCTGTCTGATCACAAAAAAAGCCGCTACGCTCAGGAGCGTCAGCAAAATTCCTAAATAAACAACCAGATAGCTGCTATTTTCCATGGGACACTTCAGCCGTTAACTCTCTTCTATTCTGGACTCATCTTATAGCAATGGGCATAGCAACGGACCGATGCTTTACACCTAACGGTTTACTCAGAGAGCAGAACTGACTCTCGTGATAGATCCGGCGGCGCTGCCGGGGTGTCTAAAAACTGCGACGCTTCGGCGGGCAAACCCCAATAAGCGGCCCTTTCTTGTAGCCAGCCTTCGGTATACCAGCGTCGGATAGCTTGATTAATGGCGGTTCTCAACGGGTCGTACTGCACGCCTTTGGGTGTGACTACCGATAGGGGGTCAGCCGATAGCAAGCTAGGCAGCAGTCGGTAGTCGCTAAATGCTGCTTGCTGCGTCCATCCCACTAGCACCGAAGCATCCCCGGCAAAGGCATCAGCTGCGCCCGATTCAAGCAGCCGCTGTCCTTCTAAATAAGAACTCACCCCCACCAGCTGAGCGCCGGGTAAGATGTAGCGCACATGGGGCACGCTGCTAGCGCGATCTAGAAGGGCAACAGTGCCCACGCGCAGATCTCGCAGCTGCTGAATATCTTGCCGGTTAGTAATCAGAGCGGTGCCATCTAGATAGTAGGGGTCACTAAAGCTGACAATTCGACGACGCGGTTCGGTCAGGGTGATGGCGGCGATCGCAATATCCACCCTGTCTTCTAACACCGCATTGAGGCGATCCACATTGCGCACCGGCACCAGCCTTACCGCCGTATCGTCATCCAGCAGTTCTGCGGCCAGACGCCGGGCAATGTCTATCTCAAAGCCGCTGAGATTGCCGCTCTCATCGACAAATCCCAGCGGAGGCCGGTCGTCTTTGACGGCCACAAGCAGGTAGCCGCGATCGCGAATATCTTCTAGCTCAGCGGCAGCCACAGCCTTTGCAAAAATCGTGGATGCAAAAATTGGGAGCAGCAGTATCTGTGCCCCCAAAAGCCAGCTTAAATTTGCCAGTGCCCTGCGCATGTAATAGCCGCTACTGACCGGTAGCTTGCGCTACTACCTTCGTGAAACTGCCGGGATCTAGCACCGCCATTTGGGCCAGCATCTTACGGTTGATCTGAATATCAGCTTTTTTCAGGTCGCCTATCAAGCGGCTGTAGGTGGTGCCATTGAGCCGGGCGGCGGCGTTGATGCGAGCAATCCACAGGCGGCGAAAATCGCGCTTGCGGCGGCGGCGATCGCGATAGGCATTGCGCAATGCCTTCATTACCTGCTGGTTAGCAATCCGAAATAGCTTGGAGTGAGAACCCCGGAAGCCTTTGGCCAACTTAAGAACTTTCTTGCGGCGTTTGCGAGCTACATTACCGCGCTTAACACGTGCCATGATCTAATTTTCCTTGTCTAGTTTGTCTGGTACCTAGTTTCTGTGATATTGAGCCTTACAGATAAGGCATCATCAGCTCTACGTTGGGTACATCGGTTTCGTGTACCGTTGTCATCTTAGAGAGCTTGCGCTTGCGATCCTGACCTTTGTGCTCCAGCAGGTGATTTTTGAAGGCTTTGCGGCGCATGATTTTGCCACTTCCACTGCGGCGGAACCGTTTGGCGGCAGCGCGGCGAGTCTTGAGCTTTGGCATAGTTTTAGCAGATCGTTACATTTTTATTCGCAGTCTTTGATGATACTACGCGCTAGAGGGAGTGACAAGCCTCCAAAGCGCAACAGTCCGCTTCTAGATCGATTTCCAAATTGACTAGTTATTGATTTTAGGAATGGCGACCATCAGACGATTTTCTGACAAAATGATTTTCTGGCAAAATGGTGCCCATAAGCTCACTCCAAAAAATCTATGACTCTTTCTAGCTCACAGTGGACTCACTTTCAGCGTGCTTTAGCCCAGGCTTCTGCGCTTAAAATTATCAGCGGCTTGACCAATCTAGATTTTGATAATGTGGCCGACGTGGTGAAAGCTGCTCAGCAGGGCGGCGCAACATTTGTCGATATTGCGGCAGATGCCGATCTGGTGCGGATGGTGCGGAGCCTGATTGACCTGCCGATTTGTGTGTCGGCAGTAGAGCCTCATCTGCTAGTCTCAGCAGTTGCGGCAGGGGCTGATTTGGTTGAGATCGGCAACTTTGATGCTTTTTATGCTCGGGGCAGACGGTTTGAAGGGCCTGAAGTGTTAGCGCTGACAGAGGAGACGCGATCGCTGCTCCCCCACATCACCCTATCGGTCACCGTTCCCCACATTCTCACGCTCGATGCCCAAGTGCAGCTAGCCGAAGAACTCGTCGCCGCTGGCGCAGACATCATCCAAACCGAAGGCGGCACTAGCAGCAGCCCGACCCACAGCGGCACTCTGGGCCTGATCGAAAAAGCCGCGCCGACCCTGGCAGCTGCTCACGCCATTGCTCATGCGGTGTCTGTCCCTGTACTTTGCGCCTCCGGGATTTCTGATGTGACTGCGCCCATGGCGATCGCCGCTGGGGCCGCAGGCGTAGGCGTCGGGTCAGCGGTCAATAAGCTCAACGACCCGCTAGCAATGGTTGCTGTCGTCCGTCATCTGGTTGAAGCGATGCAAGCTGCAAAAGCTGGCGCTGGCTTACTAGCCTGATCTACTGCTGAGCCCGCCAGTGGGTTTGAAGTTCGGCAATGGTGAAAACAGGCCGAAAGTTAAGGCCCTCTGACTGGTACAGGGCCTGACCACCTTGCTGCCGGTCTACCAGGGCCAGAACGTCATTGACCTGGTAGCCAGCCTGCCGCAGTCGCTCTACTGCTTGCAGGGCGGATGCGCCAGTGGTCACAACGTCTTCGATGATGACAATGGCGCTGCCTGCCGGTAGCTCTGGGCCTTCGATATAGGCGCGAGTGCCGTGCCCTTTGGCCTCTTTGCGAATAATCAGCGGCGTCACCGGGCGGTTTGCATAGGCGCCGGCAATGCTGATAGCGCTGACCATCGGGTCTGCTCCCAAGGTCAGCCCGCCGATGCCCACGGTGTCTGCTGGCAGCATATCTAGCAGCAGCCGGGCTACCATCAGCCCTCCCTGCGCGTGCAGAGTCACCTGCTTGCCGTTGATGTAGTAATCACTTTTTTTGCCAGAAGAAAGGGTGAAGTCGCCTTCTTTGTAGGCGACCTGACAGATCAAATCCAGCAGGGCCTGACGAATCGCGCTCAGATCGGCAGTCGGCAAATTGGTTAGGGAAATTGACATAGATTTTGAAGTTGAGGAAATTGGAGCTGAAACGTTTGAGGGCCAGATAGTCTGATGGCGGGTGTCAAGATTATTTTTTTAGATGGGTATTATAAAAGAGCAGGTTCAAAGCCACTTTTTGAGGAGAGTTGATCAGCATGGCTATCGGCATGGCTATTGGGTTTAGGGGTATGGCAATCGGCGGTCTTTTGGGTGTTGCTGGGGCGATCGCCACCGCTACAGCCTTTGCACCTACTGCTAACGCACAAGAGCCTGAAACGGTTTTAGACGCAATGGAAAATATTTCTGAGAATCGCTCAGGCGACTACTACGCTCGGCGCTCGACTTTTCGTCAGCTAGAATTTATCACCGGGATTGGCGGCTTTCCAGACCAGCGGATTAGCCGAGATTCAGCAGCGATATCAGAAGCCTACGAAGCGCTGCTGATACTACAGAACCAAAATACCGCAACTGTGCGCGTACCTGACCTGCCTAATCCTTACACCACCTCAGTGCAGCTGCTGCCAGCTTCGCAGTTTGGCAGTCGGGTTACGGGTAGCGAGCTCAATTTTGAACCGTTACCTCGTCGGTGAGCGATCGCAGGCCGGTGAGCGATCACAGCTCCCGTCCATTTCATCAAAAAACTCATTAAACATCGAACCAAAGGAGGGATGGCTCAAGCGAGTGCATCCCTCCTTTGATTTGGTGTTCCTTTGATTTGGTGTTTAGCTTAGAAGAACCCAATCTTAGGCCCAGCTAAAGAAAGAATCCAGGGTGCAGGAGTTGAACCTGCCTGGGGCGAATTATGAGTTCGCTGCCTAATCCGCTCGGCCAACCCTGGTCGTTGCTACTATACTATCTTGCTCGGTTTATCATCTACACAAGGCTTACTACATTAAGCCAAACTTTATCAAGTCGGACTTTGCCAAAAAAGCCGCATTAAACCAGGTCAAGATCGGGTAGACTCCCAGAATACTACGCCGTTTTTGCTATGAGAATCAATCCAGCTGTCGCCTTTACATTGATTTTGCTGACGCTGATGTGTGGCGCGGGCATTGTGAGTTCTTCTTGGGGGTACGCATTGGGCAGACAGGCGCTGACGGGCGTTCGGCAGCCTGAGACCCGCCCTTCTAACGCGGCGGCGGCTAACCGGAGCGGCGAAAAGCATCACGAACTGGTGCTGTTAGATGAAAACGAAATTATCAAAGATGTCGAAACTCGCATCGACAGCGGCAATTAAACAGTGTGCGGTCAGCCAGTGCGCGGTCGACCAGTGCGCGGTCGGCCAGTGCGCAGGTAATGAGCGGACAAACAGGCCAAGGCACCGGAATTCCGCTATAGCTGCCGGTCTATTGCTGATAATTTTGCTAACGCTGAGGTTGTTCTGCTAGCTATTACCTTGCCCGTTACTCTCAATACCGCTGTACCCGGTTCATTGCTCATTGCTGCCCCGCCGTTGACCGGGCCAGAGATAGCCGCACGAATCCTGTCGGTAGTGACCTTAATCGGGCTCAATGCCTTTTTTGTCACGGTAGAATTTTCGATTGTATCGGTGCGGCGATCGCGCATTAATCAACTGGTCTCGGCTGGCGACATGCAGGCTCAGACCGTGCAAAAATTGCAGCGCAAGCTCAGCAGACTGCTCTCTACGACTCAGCTGGGCATTACCCTTTCTAGCCTGGCCCTCGGCTGGATAGGCGAACACACCATGGCCGCGCTAATTAAGCATTGGCTCAGCCGGCTACCGGTCTCTGCGGCCACCGCCCAGTTTCTATCGCACTCAGCCGCCCTTCCCATCGCCTTTTTGCTCCTGGCCTATTTACAGATTGTGCTCGGTGAACTGTGCCCCAAGTCAGTTGCCCTGATTTATGCAGAACAGCTCGCTCGCATCCTAGGCCCACCAAGCCTGACTATTGCCCGCCTGCTCAATCCTTTTGTCTGGCTGCTCAACCAATCGACCCGGTTGCTGCTATCGCTAGCGGGCATCAAAGACACTAGCTCAGGGCAATATGGCAGAGTTACCCCCGAAGAACTGCGGCTGCTGATTACAACTGCCACAGAAATTCCAGAGCTAGAAAAAAAAGAGCGGGCAATCCTCAGCAACGTCTTTGAATTTCGAGGCGCTACTGTAGAAGAAATTATGGTGCCTCGTACCAGCATTGCCGCCCTTCCGCAGACGGCAACCTTCCAAGATTTACTAGATGAAATCGTTATCTCAGGTCACTCCCGCTATCCGGTCATCGGCGAATCGCTAGACGATGTTCTAGGCATTATTCACTTCAATGACCTAGCCGCTCCCCTTTCCAAGGGTGAACTTACACCGGATACAGCGATCGCGCCCTGGCTATTACCGGCGCGGGTCGTCCTGGAGTCACTTTCTCTCAATGAACTGCTCACCCAAATGCAGCAGTCGGCACGAGAAATGGTAATTGTCGTAGATGAATATGGCGGCACAGAAGGTCTGGTGACGCTGCGCGACATCACCGCTGAAATCATCGGTGACATTGACAATACGTCCCCAGAAGCACAGATTATCGCTAAAGATAGCTACACCATTGTCTTCCCGGCCCAAACCGATTTAGAAGATGTCAATGAGCGGCTGTCGCTGGCACTGCCGACTAGTGACGAGTATCTAACGTTGGGAGGATTTGTCATCTTTGAAATGCAAAAAATTCCTCAGGTCAATGAGCAGCTCATCTACCGAGATTTAGAATTTACAGTGACTGCTATGGAAGGGCCGAAGTTGTGCAAAGTGCAAATCCGTAGGCCGAGCCAAGCGCTGACGCTAACTAACGCCTCTACTCCAGCCACGGTCAGAAAGGCTGCTGACAAGCCTATGTCCGATAGAAATAGCCAGCTGCGCCAGAAGCAAAAGTAGCTCAGCTCAGAGCGGGAGAAGGGCAGCCCTTAAATTGGCACATTGGCCCTAACACTGCGATGTCATCAAAGTTTTACTGCCAACAGATGCTTCAAACAGGTTTTGATTCAGCGCGATCAGCCCTGTAGGGGCGGCCAACACCCGTCACATTTATTAGGATTTCTATAGTACTGTTTACATAGCGTCAGTTCCCAGCGGTATGCCTGCTAGTCCTGGTGGCATTGAATGATATCGAGATGTTAGGCATCAAAATCTGGGCCAAATTATCTGGGCTGCCCATCTAAGCTCAACCTATTAAGTCTGGCTGCTGGCAGCATACGGTCGTGCCGCGGTTCTATTGTTAGAGAGGTGTGATAACGTGCAAAGCCAATCTTTACTGCTAGCTGACGCTAGGCCCTATAGCCGAAATCGACCTGAACCCATCAAAATTGGGGTGATTGGGGTTGGTAATATGGGCCAGCATCACGCCCGAGTCCTCTCTAGGCTCAAAGATGTGCAGCTTGTAGGTGTCTCTGATGTCAACGCGGAGCTGGGTATAGAAACAGCCAGCAAATATCAGGTTCACTACTTTGAGGAATATCAAAAGCTGCTGAAGTATGTAGATGCGGTGTGTGTAGCTGTGCCGACTCGCCTTCATCACTCGGTCGGTATGACCTGCTTGAGAGCAGGTGTACATGTCCTGATTGAAAAACCTATTGCCGCTAGCATTGCTGAAGCTGAGTCGCTGGTCAATGCGGCGGCAGATCTGAACTGCATTTTACAGGTGGGTCACATTGAGCGGTTTAATCCGGCGTTTAAAGAACTGCACAACGTGCTGAAAACAGAAGATGTGCTAGCACTAGAAGCGCGGCGGATGAGCCCTTATTCTAAGCGGGCTAACGATGTGTCAGTCGTGCTAGATCTGATGATTCACGATATTGATTTGATCCTAGAGCTGGCGGTTTCGCCGGTTGTTAAGCTCACGGCTAGCGGTAGTAGAGGTACTGATTCATCCTATCTGGACTATGTGACGGCGACGTTGGGGTTTGCCAATGGAATTGTCGCCACGGTCACTGCGAGTAAGGTGACTCACCGCAAAATTAGAACGATCTCGGCCCACTGTCATAATTCGCTGACGGAAGCTGATTTTTTGAACAATAAGATTTTGATCCACCGGCAGACAAAGGAGAACTGCATGGCTGACTATGGCCAAGTTCTCTACCGGCAGGATGGGCTGATTGAGCAGGTGTACACCAGCAATACTGAGCCGCTACATGCCGAGCTAGAGCACTTTGTGCAATGCGTGCGGGGGGGGAACCAGCCTTCTGTAGGGGGAGAGCAGGCCCTCAAAGCGCTGCGCTTGGCTAGCGTAATCGAGCAAATGGCGCTAGACGGACAGGTATGGAAGTCTCAAGATGAGCTGCGCTTGGTGCTGGAGCCGATGACGGCGGCAGCGGTTGGGTGATTCTACTGTAGCTGAGGCTGCTGCTGGGGCGGTGCGGTGGTGATCATTTTGGCGATCGCCCCGCTCACCAGCTCATTCCCCACCGGACTCAGATGAATATGATCCCGGTACAGGCTTTCAGGCGCAGAATGCTGCTGAAAGGTTGTCAACAGGTCCAGGTAATGGACATTCTCGGTCATTGTCCAGTCTTTCAAGCGCTGCCGGGCGACCAGTTCGTAATCTCGGGGGCCGGGCAGCTCACGCTTGAGTGGTGAAAGCACTAAGACAAACTGACCGCCGTCAGCAGTCACCTGCTGATAAATGCTGTCAATCGCTTCGAGGTTTTTGCCAACGCGATCGCCCCCTTCAGACTGAATTTCTTTAAGGCCAGGAATGGCTGACTGTTTTTGCAGATAGCGGCTGAACACTTCTGCTAAAGCCAGCGGCGGCTTATGATCGGGGTAGTTGCGATCGCGTCCCACCGGCAGAGGTGTGGGCTGCGTGCCAAACAGATCGTCGGTATTGAGCAGCAGCACCAGCACTGCCGAGCCAAATGTTCCGTAGCGCTGCAAGTAAGCCCGCTGATTGCGCGGCCCCCAAGAATTTGCAGAAGCATTGAGCGCCTCTACCTGGCTGTAGCCCTTGGGCAGAGCCTCTTGCAGGTGACGGGCAATCAGCGCTGAGAGAATATCGGGCTGATCGGTCCACCAGTTGCCATTGGCTAGCGAGTCGCCCAGCAAAAACAGCCTCAGGGTACCGGCAGCTGGCAATGGGGAGATAGCCGCCGACCGCATAGAGTATTCATTGATTTGGATGCGGTTGCCGAAGCGCCGCACCTGCTGATTGGGCGCTAGCTGATACCCAATCTGCTCATCGGCTATATAGAGGGGCGGACTGCCAAAGCCGAAGCCCAGCCGGAGACCTATCTCAGCAATCAGCACGGCAGCGGCGATCGCCCCTAGTAAGATCAATAATTTCATACACAGAGATCGGTTACCACAACGGTCTATTAGGCAAACACAGTACTCTACGGACCGTCATCCCGTAGATAATAAAGTAAATTCGATAGCAAAAATTTAAACACCATGGCCGATATTTTGTATCCGCTGCATGTTGCCGTGCAGGTCAGCGATCTGGCTCAGGCAGAAGCCTTTTATACGCAAGTGATTGGGCTAGAGAAGGTGGCGCGATCGCTGGCTTTTGCAGGCACCTGGTACCAGGTCGGCGATTTCCAGCTGCATCTGATTGTCAGCGAATGTGCCGGTCAGCCGGCCAGAGAAGAAAAATGGGGCAGGCATCCCCACATCACCTTTGCCATTTCAGATCTAGAGACGGTCAGGCACTCTCTCAGCGAACAGGCTATTCCTTTTCAGATGAGCTCATCCGGGCGAGCTGCGCTGTTTGTAAAAGACCCAGATGGCAACGTAGTAGAGCTGCTGCAAGTAAATAGCTGAACTAGGCAAACCCTGACCAAGCATCAGCCAGACACTAGAAATACCAGTGACTACCGAAGTTACTTTTAATCGGGCTCAGGGTTTACTGGAGAGAGAATTCGCCTGCCTGTAAGCCACCCTATTGCACATACTTCCTCTCAAAGAGCCTTCACTCATGAGTAACATCAGTCCCCTCACCCCAGCTAGCTACAAACCTTCTAAAAAGCCACGGATGCTCGTTGTCGATGATGAACCTGACAATTTGGACTTGCTGTATCGCACTTTTCGGCGCAGCTTCCAGGTACTGCGAGCAGAGAGCGGCGTAGAGGCTCTGAAGGTACTCTCCAGCGAGGGCGAAGTTGCTGTAATTATTTCTGATCAGCGAATGCCAGAGATGAAGGGAACCGAATTTCTGAGTAAAACGGTGCCTGAATTTCCAGATACTGTTCGGATTATTCTCACTGGCTTTACCGATGTTGAAGACCTGGTAGAAGCGATTAATGCCGGGCAGGTATACCGCTACATCACCAAACCCTGGGATCCTGACGAACTTAAGCATGTGGTAGAGCGCGCTTCAGAAACCTACGACTTGCTCAAGCGTCAGAGCGAAGAGCTGCACCGGGCTGAAAAGCAGACCAAGCTGATGGTCGCAGTGGGTCAGCTGGCGGCTCAGTCCATGACAGCCAACGACGCGGTGAAGTTTTTAGCAGATAGCTTTGGTCAGATTTTGGCAGCAGATGCCTGCACGCTGCTATTGACAGGTGATCAGGGCAGTGGCTGCTATGGCTCGGTAGAGGCAGCTGCTGTTGCTACTAACGGTTTAGTAAAAGAGGTGATCGCTACTAACGCTACCCAATCAGCTATCAATATCCAGTCTGCCCGCCAGTCTCAGCAAGAACAGGCTGACGATGCGCTCTATGCCAGTGACACTGAGTGCCATGTCGTCACGTCGATTGTCTACCAGGGCGAGCCTCTAGCAGCGCTCTCTCTTCAGTGGAATACCGCTTATGACACCGTAGACGATGTGTCTCAGCTACTTGATTTGGTCAGCCCGCAGGTCGCGCTGTTTCTCAAGGCGCTAACCCGTTAGAATCTTAGGGCTTGCTAATCAGCGTGATTAGTCATCTGTCACAAACTGAGAAGGCCACAACTAAGAAAACTATGGGGGATAAGCCACTCACCGCCCGCGCCCAGCCCGACGCCGATCAAATTCGGCAGCTTTTTGACCGCATTGCCCCGCAGTACGACCAGCTCAATCAAGATTTGAGCTTTGGACTGCATCGGGTATGGAAGCAAATGGCAGTGCGCTGGAGCGGGGCAGCAGCAGGAATGGTTTGTCTGGACGTGTGTTGTGGGAGCGGCGACCTGGCGCTGCTGTTGGCCCGGCAGGTTGGCCCGACCGGTCATGTCACCGGGGCAGATTTTGCGGCGCAGCAGCTAGCGATCGCCGCCCAGCGCCGCCCCTATTTGCAAGACCGCCTGAGCTGGGTAGAAGCAGACGCCCTTGCCCTCCCCTTCGATGATGGCAGCTTTGACGCAGTCACGATGGCCTATGGTCTGCGCAATCTCACCGATATTCCGCAGGGACTAAGCGAGGTGTACCGGGTGCTAAAACCCGGTGCTAAAGCCGCTATCCTTGACTTTCATACGCCGACTAATCCGCTAGTTGAGAAGTTTCAGCAGTGGTATCTGAGCCATATTGTCGTGCCTACGGCAGAGCGATTCGGTCTGAGTGAGGAGTATGCTTATATTAGTCCCAGCGTAGATCGCTTTCCGCCAGGGACTGAGCAGGTTGCCCTTGCTCAAGCAGCCGGGTTTGCCCAGACGGTACATTATCCGCTAGCAGGTGGGCTGATGGGCGTGCTAGTCGCTAGTCGAGCAGCCTGATCACAGTGGTCGCCGGGTGAGAGTAGGCGCAATATCGGTAGGCCCACAGCGGGCAGAACAGAGCATATATGAGTCCGGACAATCTGTGGATAGTCTTGCTGCCGCCGGTACTCGGGGGCCTGATTGGCTACTTCACAAATGACATTGCCATAAAGATGCTGTTTCGGCCCTACAAGCCGAGGTACCTGCTAGGGCAGCGTCTTCCCTTTACGCCAGGGCTGATTCCCAGTAATCAGCAGCGGTTGGCCAAAAAAATTTCTGAAGTGATTATGCGATCGCTCCTCACCCCCGAGGAGATGCAAAAGCTCGCCCGCCGCCTGCTGCAAACCGAACGCACCGAGCGCGCCATTCACTGGCTGCTGCACCTGGCTCTAGAGCAGGTACAGGGCAATACGCAAACTAAGACCGCCCATATCTTAGGTAATGTCTTACAAGATCTGATGGGTCAGTCGCTGCCCCGACTGCTGAGAGTATGGTCGCGGCAAGAAGATTTTCTAGAAGAGCAGCTCAATCAGATTTTCGATCAGGTACTGCTCGACTTTCAGCTTTCCGCCGCGCAGGCTGCTCAGGTCTCTGACTGGATGGTCAGCGGTCTGCTGCCGCCTGATCGGGTGCGCCAGCTGCTGATTGATTTCCTAACGGATTACAACATTCAGGTTATCGATGAGACGCTACGAGCTAAAACCAGCGGCACTTACTGGGTAGTGGCCAATATCTTTGGGGTGCGTAACGCCCTCACGCGCCTGCGTGCTATCTGCGTCGAGGAACCTGACAAGAGCAACGCCCGGATTGCTGAGCTAACAGCAGCGCTAGGCGCAAAAGTACGCTTGCAAAAATGGCTACAGCAGTTTTCACTGCAAGAGCTGCCGGTTTCAACTGTTCGGCAATTGCGGCGCACCCTGCGGCAGACGATCAAAACCTATCTCCAAGACAACGGCAGTGACCTCTTGCAGACGCTAAGCCTATCGATCAATTGGGAGAAGCTAGCCTTGCAACTGCTCAGTCGTTTGCAATCTTCTACGGTGATGACAAACTCACTCGGACTGGTGAGCCAGGAGCTAGCCCTAGTGCTAGAGCGCTACCTGGAGCGCGACTTAGAGGCCATTGTCATGCAGACAATTCCTATTCTCAATATCGACCAGGTGATTGTTGAGCGGATTAATGCCACCTCGCCACAAGAGCTAGAAACCGCCATTCAGACAATTGTCCGCAATGAACTGCAGGCAATTGTCAACCTTGGCGGCCTCTTGGGGTTTGTGATCGGCTGTCTACAGACAGGCTTTTTCTTGCTCCAGCGCTAGCGCTCGATATCCTCTTTTAACCAAAGCGGCCCGACACATAGTCGCGCGTGTACTCTTCTTTAGGATTGCTAAAGATGGACTGCGTATCGTTGTATTCCACTAAGTAGCCCATTTTGCCACCTTTGTCAGTCGCAACTGCGTTAAAGAAGGCCGTGCGGTCAGAGACGCGGGAAGCCTGCTGCATGTTGTGAGTCACAATCACAATGGTGTAGCGCTTTTTCAGCTCGTGCATCAGCTCTTCTACTTTCAGGGTAGAGATCGGGTCTAGAGCAGAGCAGGGCTCGTCCATTAAGATGACTTCTGGCTCAATGGCGATCGCCCGCGCAATACACAGCCGCTGCTGCTGACCACCCGAGAGCCCTAATCCACTGTCTTTGAGCTTGTCTTTAACTTCATCCCACAGGGCCGAACCGCGCAGCGATTTCTCTACCAGCTCATCCATATCACCCTGGTAGCCATTAATCCGGGCACCAAAAGCAATATTGTCATAGATCGACTTAGGAAAGGGGTTGGGCTTTTGAAACACCATGCCCACCCGGCGGCGCAGCTCTACTGGATCTACTTTCTTGCTGTTGATATTTTCGCCATCAAAGGTGATATCGCCTTCTACGCGCGCACTCGGAATCAGGTCATTCATCCGGTTAAAGCAGCGCAAGATGGTGCTCTTACCACAGCCAGAAGGCCCAATGAAGGCAACGACCTGATGTTCCGGAATGTCTAGATAGACATCTTTAACCGCCAAGTTACTACCGTAGTAGACAGAGACCTTTTCTGCCTTGAGTGAAACTTTAGAGCTAGATGCAATATCTGCAACTGAAGAAGAAGGGAGAGGATGAGCCATGATAAAGCGTGGGGAGTGAATGACAATGATCTAATCGAGCTAAAAACTCAAGTAAAAAGAGGACACACTATCTAAATGCCCTCTTTTTGGAAACGGTTGCGCAAATAAATAGCAATTCCATTCATCAGCAGCAGCACCGTCATCAGCACGATGATGCCAGAGGCCGCAATATGGTGAAATTCTTCTTGAGGGCGACCGACCCAGTTGTAAATTTGAATAGGCAGCGCCGTAAACTGACTCTGAAAGTCTTGAGGCAAAAAGGAGATATAAACGGCTGCGCCCACAGCAATCAGCGGGGCGGTTTCACCAATTGCCCGAGATAGCGCCAAAATTACCCCGGTTAAGATGCCAGGCATCGCAGCAGGCAAAACGTGGCTCCACACAACCTGCCAGCGATTCGCGCCCAAAGCATAGCCCGCCAGCCGCATACTGCTAGGCACCGCCCGCAGTGCTTCTCGGGTAGCCACAATGATCACCGGCAAAATCAGCAGCGAGAGCGTCAGCGCACCAGACAGCACACTGCGTCCACCGGTAATCGGCTCCATCAGCCGGACAAAAGCCATCAGCCCCAGCAGACCGTAGATGATAGAAGGCACACCCGCCAGGTTGCCAATATTGATTTCGATCAGGCGGGTTACCCAGTTGTCATTTGTCGCAAATTCTTCGAGGAAGATACCTGCGCCGACGCCGACCGGAAACGATATCAGCGCCACCAGAGCCATCACCCAGAGCGTACCGACGAGAGCTGCGATAATGCCTGCATTTTCCGCTTTGCGAGAAGGCAGACTCTGAATAAAGTTCCAGTTGAGAGTGCCAACACCGTCAATCAAAATAGTGAGCAGCAGCCAAGCTAGAATGGCAACTGAAATGCCAGTGGCCGTCCAGGCAGCCGCCGCAAACACACGATCCATCGTATGCCGGCCGCCTACATTCGGGCTAAAGGAAGATACCTTCGCCTCCGCTTGAACGGGCCGAGAAGAAATTTTTGAGTCCATTACCAAACCTATATGCTGCGTTTAACTCTGCCTGGAGGCTGCTTTTAAGTGCTGAAAGGCATCAGCGGTAGCGCGACCTAGTCGTACTTCTCTCGGAACCGACGGACAAACCAGAAGCTGAACATGTTCAGCGCAAACGTCATCAAAAACAGGGTCATTCCCACAGCAAAGATGGTTTTATACTCAATGGTGCCATAAGGAGCATCCCCAGCTGTGATCTGGACGATGTAGGCCGTCATTGTCATCACTGGCACGAAAGGATTGAATCCCAGCGTAGGGTTAGCGCCTGCCGCTAAGGTGACGATCATCGTCTCGCCAACTGCCCTCGACACTGCCAGAATTAGAGAGGCGACAATGCCTGACAGCGCCGCCGGCAAGATAACCGAGGTCACCGTTTCGCGCTTAGTCGCACCGAGCGCGTACGAACCATCCTTCAGGCTGCGAGGCACTGAATAGAGCGCATCTTCGCTGAGGGAAGCCACTAGCGGCGTAATCATCACCCCCAGCACCAGGCCCGCGCTCAGCGCATTAAATCCCTGTAGCTGAGGAATAAATGTCTGTAAAAAGGGCGTCACCGTCAGCAGCGCAAAGTAACCATAGACTACCGTTGGCACCCCGGCTAAAATCTCTAGAATCGGCTTGAGCACCCGGCGCACCTGTGGGGAGGCATATTCGCTCAGGCAAATGGCCGCGAGCAATCCCAAGGGCAGCGCTACCAAAATAGAGATGACCGCAATCATAATTGTGGCGCTGATCAGCACGAAAATACCGAACTGCTGACTGGCAAATAAGGGCGTCCACTTGGTGTCCGTCAAAAACTGGGAGAGCGGCACTTCCTGAAGAAATTCGTATGCCTCAAAAATGAGCGTCGCCACGATCCCCAGCGTCGTCACAACAGAGACAGCGGCAAACGCACCGCAGATAAATCTGACGATAGACTGAATGAGGTTGGCACGACCGCGATTCGGTCGCCACTCTCCAGTTGCAATATCAAAAGGGGCATCAGCTGTCATTTGAAGAAACCTTGTAGAAAAACAAAATTTGATTAGACGAGGCCAGCGCTAGCTAGCCCCATTGACTACAAGCTAGGACTTGCCAGTTACGCCTTCTTCAACCTTTGAGCGAGTCTCATTCATGTCCTCTTCAGGCAGCGCAATGTAGCCGACCTCTCTGACTAGCTCGTTATTCTCTTCAGCTAGCTGAAAGTCGACGAACGCTTTCACCTGAGGCTTGGTGTCGTAGGCTTCTTTCTTAACATAGACAAACAGCGGGCGAGAGAGCGGATTGTAGGAGCCGTCTGCGATTGTATCGGAAGAGGGCGCTACGCAAGTGCCTTCTTCATTTTCTATTTCCATCGCCTTGAGCTGATCCTGGTTCTCTTCATAGTAGGCATAGCCAAAGTAGCCCAGAGAGCCACTAGATGATTCCACACCCGTTACGATCACGTTGTCATCTTCACTAGCGGTATAGTCGCCTCGGCTTGCACCCTCTTCGCCGTTGACTTCTTCGGTGAAGTAGTCAAAAGTACCCGAGTCAGTTCCAGGGCCATAGAGCGATAGAGCCTCGTCGGGGAATGAGGGATCTACCTGGTTCCAGTTAGAAACAGAGCCTTCAGAATCAGGCGACCAGATTGTACCGAGCTGCTCGGTGGTGAGGCACGTAGCAAAGTCATTTTCTGAGTTGGTGACTAGCGTGATGCCGTCATAAGCGATAGGCAATTCAATGAACTCAATGCCTGCTTCTTCACAGTTCGCAGCCTCTTCGTCTTTGATGGCGCGGGAAGCATTAGAAATATCGGTCTGGCCAGCGCAGAACTTTTCAAAGCCGCCACCGGAGCCAGAGACGCCTACGGTCACCTGAGTGCCAGGGTAAGCCGCTTGAAACTCTTCGGCGACTGCTTCAGAGATTGGGAATACAGTGCTAGAGCCGTCGATTTGCACAGCGCCAGTAATTTCTTCGCCTCCAGCTGTGTCAGCAGGATCGCCCTCGGCTGTGGTGGTGTCGCCGCCACCGCAGGCTGAGAGACTAGCCACCAGCGCTAGAATAGAGGCAGAGTAAGCCAGACGAGCTGGGCGGGACTTAAATTGCATGAAACCTATGACTCCTTAATACCGGTTGAAAATGCCGAACGAGCTACAGTGCTCAGTAGCATTCTGCATGAAACCTACCGCGATTAAGTAAAGGCCAGGTTAAGGAATTTTGCGACCCGTGAGACCTGCCTGTCATATTTGAATGTATGGCAGACAACATCTGTTGAGTATCTAAGATCACACTTTATGTACGCTGTAATTTACGATGGCAACTGCAATCTCTGCGTCACGCTGGTGCAGTTTTTGGAAAAACTAGACAGAGGTCAGCGGTTTAGCTACGTGCCCATGCAAGAAGAATCTACCTTGAGACAGCTAGGCGTCACCGCTGAAGAATGCGAACTAGGGATGCTGCTGATTGACCTAGAGGCCTCAGGGGAAAGTTCTCAAGGGCGCTGGCAAGGAAGCGCCGCCGCTGAAGAAATTGGCCGCTTGCTGCCGATGGGCGGGGCATTTGTGCAGGCCTATCGAGCAGTGCCAGGGCTCAAACCCTCAGGAGATCAGGCATATTCGTTTATTCGCGATAACCGCTACGATCTATTTGGCCAACGCAGCAAAACCTACTTGCCGGCCTACCCGACCTGCGTCGATGGTAGCTGTCATTCAGGAGAGTAGCTGGTATAGCGAAGCGCGGATGCATTCGCGCTTCGCGGAGCACGAATGCCTGTTGCTATACATGGCTTACAGTCAGTAATGCTGCATGAAGCAAAGTGCCGGAAGCTATATTGCGTTCGCTATAGCTTCATTCGGTAACAGCATCGAACACTACCTGGGCATTTAGCACTTAAATATCGCACTCAGACACGGCAGACTATGGCCCTGAAAATATCACCTTTTCTAGATCGCTGCGACTGAGAGAGTACTTAAAGCTGCGCTGCACCGCTTGGCCGCTGGCACTGACATAGCGCACCACAATAGAATCTACGTCGAGCCACAGTTTTGCCGACCAGTCGTCATAGGAGAGCGCCCATTGGCTGATGTTCTTGCTGTCGCGCTGACAGCCTTGATCTGACAGCCAGGCTTCGATGTCGGAGAGGGGATGGTTGTAGAGGGGGGTGTTGGCGGGGGGCATTAGCTTATCTGGGTAGCGTTGGTGCAGCGGGGTCGGATAGCGATGCTTGAGCGCTGGTAGGGGCTGGCGCATCTGCGCTTTGATCAGGATCTAGCCGAGGGTAATACGGCTGGCTGCTGGGGGCGATTGGCGGTTGGATTTCGGCTGGTTGAGTTGGCGCTAAAGGCTGATCGACCGGGGGCAGGGCCTGGACTGTGGGTGACGATGCGGGGGTGGTCAAGGCGATGTCGCCTCTGGTGAGGCTGATAGTGATGACCAAAATGAGACAGCCAACGAAAGTGATGCCTAAGATAAATAGTGCGAATAGTTCTCCGGCAGATAGCGGTCGGTCGGTGGGATCTAGGTAAGCGCTGGAAGATAGCTTGTCAGATTTGGGTGCTTTGCGATCGCTCAAAGGCTGAATCACCGAAAGGCGCGAGTAGCCGATTTTGTAGTCGTAAGTCAGGCGTTTTTCGGGGCTGCTAAGCGTGGCGTAGGCTTCGTTGAGCGCCTGAAACTTGAGGGTGGCGATCGCTTTCTCCAGCTCAGTGGTATCAGGGTGATAGAGCTTGCTCAAATCCCGATAGGCCCGCCGAATCTCCTGCGCCGAAACGCCTGGCCGCAGCCCTAGCAGTTCGTAGTAGTTGAGCGATGATGCAGCCTGTCGCTGATGGGTGGTACCCGGCTGAGCAGGCCCAGAGGTTGTATCTGTCATGTATCACTCCTCTAAGCCTGAGCCCACGTAGCTTCGGTGCGCGTCAGGCGAATTTGAGCGATCGCGAACACCACCGGAATCACCCGGCTGTAGTTGGTTGCGACTGCCCGCCAGCCCAAATCTGCTAAAAACCACGTCCACAGCGCTGGGCCTAGGCAAGAAAGCAGCGATCGCATTGCCCCATAGCGAGCAGTCGTCATCGCCATGCCCCGAGTCGCGACCTGCGCCGTAGTGCGAGAGTGAACCTGAGCTGCCACGCTCAGCCCGCCTTTGACCAAAGCCTGCTTAGCCACCTGATAGCGGGCCATGTGTAGCGCAAACTCTTGGGCAATTTGCCGCAGCAACCAGGGCCGAATCACCGCGTTTAGCGCCAAAGCACTGCCCCCTTTGGCCAACAAAGCCAGCGGCCTTTCTCGTAGCGCATTCGGGAGCTGCTCAAATTCTGGAGTGCTGATGATGGCACTGCGCAGACGATTCTCCACTAGCTGCTGCTCCTTTTTGGGCAGCTGCTGCCAGGTTTTTTCGAGCAAAACCAAAAATACTTCGGCTTCTAGTTCAGCCGTAGAAAGCCCCTCGTACTGACATATTTTAAGATAGCGACACACCTGTAGCAGAGCTTGGCGATAGCTGACCTGGTGCGTGCGCTTTTTTAAGACGGTGAGCCCATCGGCGGCCAGGTAGCGGAAACGCTCCTCTAGTAGGGCGATTTGTTGCCAGCGTTCATACTTATTAACGTCTACTGGTTGAGGGGTGTACCAGTAGTCTAAGGGGTTGAACTTAGGCTGAAAGAGGAGCTGAGTCATAATTTGCAGCTCATCATCGGTGGCTAGCTCTAACCCACTTCTTAATTCATCCACTCGCTTTACCTGCTGCGTCTCTAACCAGCTCTTATATCTATAGACTTAAGTATAAGAGTAGCCAGGTGGATTATGTGGGATGTAGCCATTATCGGCGCAGGTTTAACGGGGCTGACCTGCGCTGGGCAGATAGCAGCAGCTGGCCACCGAGTCTGTGTCTTAGACAAGTCGAGCGGGCTGGGCGGGCGTATGGCCACGCGGCGAATCGGCCAATTGCGGGTAGATCACGGTTTGCGCTACTGGCAGCCCGCTACCGATGGGCTCCAATCGTTGACTGCTGAGCTATTGAGCGCCGGCGTTCTCAGGCAGTGGCCGGTGAGCGCTTACGAAATTCGTCAGCGTGAGGTGCTGACGCCGATCTCCCCAGGCCCGATTTATATAGCGCCTGATGGCATGAGTGCGGTTGGCAAATACCTGGCCCGCGATCTGAGCGCTGATCAAATCTTGACTAGCCATCGCGCCATTGCCCTCAACGATCACAAAGGCTATTGGGAAATTAGCTGTGAAGGGGGTCAAACTGTGGAGGCCAAACGCTGTGCGATCGCCATTCCAGCCCCGCAAGCTGCAAGTTTGCTCAGCGCTCGCTTAGCTGGCGATGAGGAAGTTGAGATGGTTGACCTGATACCGGCCTTACCAGCGGTAAATCAGCTCAAGGCCGTAGAGTACTGGCCTTGCCTGACTGTCATCGCAGGCTACAAGCGCGACCAGGTTCTCGATATGGGGACGCTTGACCCCAACGGTTGGATGGTTTCAGATTTTGCGGGCACCTCCACTTACTGGGTAGGGCTTGACAGCAGCAAGCGCGGTTCTACAGATGAGCCAGTGATCGTCATTCACAGCAAAGCCCCTCTTGCCCAGCAGTACATAGACGCGCAGGATTTACAGCCCGCCGCTTCAGTACTGCTGCGTGCCAATGCTCGTAAGCTCTGTGAGTGGATAGCGCAGCCCGAGTGGTTTCAGGTTCATCGCTGGCGCTACGCTCAAGTCAAAGTCCCTCATCGTGCGGCCATGCTAGTCCTCAAAGATTCGCTGATCAGCGGCGGCGACTGGTGCATTCCGCCCAATGAAGCGGGCAGTGATGTCGTCCGACAAAATATTGACTATGCCTACCTATCGGGTATGGCCATGGCGATCGCGCTTCAGGAGTCACTGCTGTAAATATGGGCTCTATAATTTAGGTCAGCTCATAGGTCAGCGCCAGCTACCATACCCTTTTGCCCGGACTGCATGCGAACTGATAAGTCAGCGCTTACCCGTTGGCGCAGCCTCTCCCGCTTCTTTGTGGGACTTGTGGCAGCGTTCATTCTGCTGATCTGCCTCAGTAGCGGCTGGAATCAGTTAATAGACGGCAGAACTCTCGGCGGCCAAACTTCGGACGGCCAGACTTCGGACGGCCAGACTTCGGACGGTCAGACTTTAGCGCCAGCCGAAATGCGCGGCGTATGGATTACCAACGTCGCCAGCAGTGTTTTCTTTGTCCCCTGGGGCATTCCTCGGGCCATGCACCAGCTGGCCGATATGCATTTCAATACGGTGTATCCGGTCGTTTGGAACCGGGGCAAAACCTTCTACCGCAGCGCTGTCCTGAACCAAATCACTGGGCAATCTATCGATCCGCTGCTGGGGCTGACCCATTTTCTAGAAGATCCGCTCACTGAGATGGTGCGGGTCGGCCATCGGCACCATTTGCGGGTCATTCCCTGGTTTGAATACGGCTTTATGGTGCCGCTGCACTCCAAACTTGGCCAGCAGCATCCTGACTGGCTTACCTGTCGGCAAAATGGCTCCCGCCTGCTCGCAGCCGATACTTTCAATGAAGACATTGAAGATGAAAAGACTGGGGATGCACCTGGCGGTATTGCTCGGCTGCTAAAAAGCGGTGCCCCCAGCCAGCTCGCCTGGCTCAATCCGCTGCATCCGGGCGTACAGGGACTGCTGCTAGATCTGGCAGAGGAGGTGGTCAGTCAGTATGAGGTCGATGGCATCCAATTTGATGACCACTTTAGCCTGCCGGTAGAGTTTGGCTACGACGCTTATACCGTGTCGCTTTACCAGGCCGAGCACGCTGGCCAGCTGCCGCCCGGCAACCCGGCTGACACAGACTGGGTTCGCTGGCGGGCAGATAAGCTGAGCAAGTTTGTGAATGTTTTACATGCCCGAATCAAGGCTAAATGTCCGACCTGTACGCTATCTCTGTCGCCTAATCCGGCTAAGTTTGCCTACCGCTTTTATCTGCAAGATTGGGCTAGTTGGGTCGAGCAAGGGTGGCTAGATGAAGTGGTGATTCAGGTTTACCGAGATCAGCTAGCTCAGTTTGAAGGCGAGCTGGGTAAAGAGCGGTTGCAGGAGGTGCGCGATCACATTCCTGTCAGCATCGGCATTTTGACTGGCACCTGGCGACATCCGATTGCCTTTGAGCAGATTCAGACGCAGGTGGAAATTAGCCGCGATCGCCACTTTGCTGGCGTCTCCTTTTTTTACTGGGAAACCCTCTGGAGCTACTTCACGCCCGAATCACCCAGACAGCGCCGTCAAAATTTTCGGCGCTTACTGCCAGCCTTTTGATAATTCACCTATGCCAATGCAAATTTTCTCCCTTGCCAACTTCAAGCCAGTAGTCTCGTCAGTAGTTTCAACGGCAGGCCTCATACTGTGGTTCAGATGGACAGTCTTCACCTGGCTGGCTTTTTTGGTCAGTCTGCTGTTTATCAAAGTTGGTGAGGAGGGCGATATTTTTTTAGCCGAGAGTCTGCTGGGGGGCGGACTGATTGGCTTAGCGCAGTGGCAGGTGCTGCGGCCCTATTTACCTGGCGCTCATCGCTGGATAGTGGCCAGCGCACTCGGTTGGGGAGCGCTGACCCTATTTCACATCGGCACCGTGGGGTGGATTGCCCCTGGTACCTCTAACCTGTGGATAAGAGGCGTATCAGGCATTTTCTATGGGGGCTACGCGGGCCTGGCTTTGGGGACAAGTCAGTGGCTGGCAATCAGGCATCAGGTAGCGCAGGCGTGGCGCTGGATGCCTCTGAGCAGCGGTATTTGGGCAGGAGCGATCGCGCTGGGCTGGCTGATCGGCGGTGGCCTGCGAGCGGCAAGTCATTTGTACATCAGTGAAGTGATTGGGCTGATGGTGGCCTGGGGAGCGATCGCGGCGCTCTCTGGCCTGGCCATAGTAGGGTTACTTCAGGCGCCAGACAGGCCTACTGTGCCTAAAGCATAAGGCCCAAAGCAGGAAGTCTAAAGCGAGTAAGTGCTCTTCTGCTGCAAATAATGAGACAGCTTGCCTAAGAAAGCCGGGCTCACCTGAGCGGGCGCTGGCTGCTGCGTTGGTTTATCTGCCTTAGCCAGGTGAATCAGTGGCAGCTCATTGGCAATGCCGACAAAAATCAGACAAAACCCAATTTTCTGCACATCTCGCTCAGGCAGCCTCATCGCCGTTGCAATTTCATGCAAAGAGCGATTGGTTTCTGCTAAGCGGAGAACCGTTTTTTCTTTGGAATTGAGCCGATAACTGGGCACCTGACCTTTAGCAGGCGTTAAGCCAGAGTCTGATCGCGGCAGCTTTTCTATGAGGGAGTCCCAAACCTTAATCATGCGCAGGCTGGGCAGTATGATGTCAGTCGCCCGGATTTTGGCCCCGGTCATTTCCCAATAGGGAAAAGGATAATTTGGATAGAACGCGAACCTGACATCTAAAGCCTGAAGCAATGTGCAGGTATTCTGCAAAGTTTGAGAAGCAAACAGCGATTGCAGATGCCTGGCGGTGAGCACAGAGCGCTCTAGCAAAAATTGTCCAAGCGGGACTTTAGGCGGGCACTGACGCAGCAAACGAGGCAGCGTAGAGCCCTGTAGGAGCGATCGCCGCTGTAGCAACTGCAATAGCCCCATCCCATCTAGCCGCTGAGAGGCAGCCACCAGGTTGCCTTCCTCAAACCACAAATAGTGAGGACTGCCCTCCAAATCTCTCCCCGACAAAGCTTTCAGAGATAAGCGGCCAGTCTGTTGACTGTCGTTCAAAAATTTGAATAGCTCAGGCAAAGAGAACTCCGAAGTTCGACCTTGGAGTAGCATAGGCTTCTACGGCTCCACTTCCTAAAATTGAGCTGAGCTAGAAGGCTGGTCAGCGCTTATTAAAGCATACTGCTGAAGTAAGACTAGTAGGGCTTGGGTCACAGACGCCGGTTCGGTGGCGTTTACCGGGACAAAAGGTGGACGCTGGGCGCGATTTGTGAAGCCTGTGGCGATCGCCACATTTTCAACACTCCAGGCCGTCTCACAGTCTAAATGAGTAATCCCAACAATCATGGGTAGCTGCACTCGCTCTGTCATAAATTGATAGATCAAGTGGGCCTTGCGAAAAGCCGCCGGTCTATTAGCAGGCACCAATAAAATATAGGCATGTGCCTTACTAATCAGCTCCTCCCACATAAAATCAAACCGGTCTTGACCCGGCGTTCCATATAGGTGCAGAGCCATCTCCGGGCCAAACTGCAATCGCCCAAAATCGAACCCTACAGTCGTTTTCTCTTTCAATAAAGCGGTCTCATCGCTGGCTTTGCGATCAGTATCCACCACCTCAATCTCGCTGACGGCTCGGATGAATGTGGATTTACCAGCACCCACCGGGCCAGCCACAACCAACCTCATAATTTCCATATTTTCTCTGAGCCATATCTTCCTTGAGCCAATAGTCTGAGCCAATAGCCATTTCAATGAGAGTGCAGCAAAGCTTACGCCTCGCTGCACTCTCATTACATTTAGTGACGCTTCACAAGTGGCGTTGATCCATACATGTGTTTAGCGCAAGAGTCTTCCCTTTCGGTTCCCCTTGCCAAGAAGAACCAGTCCCAGAATTTTGACGTTGCGGTAGCGTGCGCTAAACAAGTACGTCGCTCCACAGGCGGTAGCCTCTAGCTTCAAAAGTGACACCTTAATCAATTTCTAGCTGTAGTGCGCCTACCGACCGTTTGATAGCGAGCTGAAGCAACCCTTGTTTCGCCGCCGCCGTTGCCATCACTAGCAATACAGCGTCCTGTCCGCAGCTAGTCAACATGCAGTAGCCTTGCTCGCCCTCTACAAAAATGCGGCTTACATCTCCTTTTTGCAGCTCTTCGCCAATTCGCTCACCGATAGAAAGCATGGTAGCGGCCATTGCTGACACCCGTTCTTCATCCATATGACCTGGCAGTGTAGAAGCGAGCGGCAGTCCGTCGATAGTGACCAGGCTAGCCCCTTCAATCTCGGGGGTACCTGTCACCAAATTCTGTAAAAGCGACTGTATTTTTTGAACATCTATGGCCATGAGAATGAATCCTTTTAGGGTTTTAGCTTGCCTTTAAATCTGAGTATTAAAAGCTTGGTAGACATTGTGAGCAGTCGTGTCTACACCAGCGGTGTTAGCTCTACTACGTCATGAGTGCCACCGCGCAATACTGAGGAAGTCTGCCTACCCCGCAGTCGCTTTCCGGTCACTTCTTCTAACACACCTTGCACAGCCCCCAAGGTGTAAGACAGCCGCCGCTCTGATCCTTGAGGCTCGTCAGCAGAGCAAATGGTTTCCCGACAATAGACCATCAGTTTGTCTTGGCCAGCAGATTCGATTTTGTCGATGATGCAGAGCCGGGTTCCCTGAACGCCCAAAACATTGTTCATGGTTGAAGCAATAGCAGAGAGATCGTTGGCTACTCCAGAGAGACCTAGCTCTCTTGCTAACTGCTTACCTCGGCCACGGCCTGCCGCTATGAGGGCGATCATGGCGGCTTTTTGACCCAAGGCATCCTCAATTCCAGTGACGACTGCTCTAAAACAAATAATGCTGCTGAAATCCCCTAGCTCGCTTCGCAGAGCGTGCTGATCTGGCATATTTCCACCTTCAATTAATCTACGAATCCAACCCGTCAAGCGACCCATGAATCTTTGGTCCAAATAGATGTCACCGCCGCTCATACCCTCACCGCGTAGACTAGGCTTTCTAAGCGTGCCGAACCGTTTCAGGACTCTTTTATCTTTTTGAGAAAAGCTGAAGCTTGCAGAGTTGTAAGCTTTAGCGATATAGCCTCTGTCGAGCTGCTTAGGACACTTTTGTCAGCTGAAACCGTTAGAGAACGGCAGGCAACTCGACTAGCAGATGTCCTGATGCATTAGGACATCTGCTATATGAAGTAAAACCTTTGAATAATGCCCGATGACAATTCTAGAGCTGCTGCAATCGGGCGTTAGCTGCTGCCAAGTCAAAAGCCTCGGGATCAAAGTCGCTGTAGTCTTCAATCAGGCGTAAATAGTCGGGGTCTTCAGGATCGTCTAGACGCGCCAGCAGCTCGTCGTAGCCCCAAACTCCACCTGTGCCTTCAGGCGGACAGGCCGCAGACCCAGCGAGGCACAGAGGAGCGCTTGGGCGTTCACAGATCGTCTCTGAAGGAGAATCGCCTGCCGTTTGCCACTCGCCATCCAAATCCTCAGCTTCTATACGATGCAACCAGCCATCCTGCAAATCGTAGTTGTAATAGATTGGTTGGTTTCCTGTGACCCTGAGCAAACTCGCCAGACTCTGCTCAGGGTCACAGGCTGATTGGTCAGCGTCCAAACTCGGGCGAAACACATAGTCATGCTTGTTTTGCCAGCCCATCGCCCGCTGTATGGCATTGTGCAGTTCGCTCAACGTTATCTGGCAAGGCACTACGAGGCGTCGCCACACTTCTGGCTCACTGTCAGCGAGCGTTACTTTGAGCTGACAGACTCCAGACTGGCCCACGTCAAGTTGCTCCACTTCAAAGCGCCTCGCCGCGCTGGTTTAGCCAATCTTGACCCAGCTGAATGGTGATCTCTGACTCCAGGCTGCCGGTACTTTCTACCCTGACTTCGCCAATCCCTAAAAATTGCTGAATGGCCTCAGCACCGGCCAAGTCCCCGCTCTGAGCCACAATTCGAGTCTCGCTCAGTGGCTGGGGCCAGCTGCGATCTACAAACACGTTGTAATAGCCCGCGTCATAGAGAGTATTGGTCAAAGACTGGACGGCTACGTCGTCATAGGTACTGTCTTGAATGGCAACTCGCAGACTCGTAGGATCGATCTCTTCAGCTGCGCTGTAGGTATTGGCGAGGCCAAAGTGCTGCGCGGCTAGCATATCAATTTCGGAATAGTCAGGCAGCCAATAGCTGAGTTCATAGTCTTCATAGCTGCTGAAGTCGCCGGGCAGCATCAGCATTTGCACATTTGAGCGGTCAGTCTGAGTGCTGTAACCGACTAAAGCCACCAGCTCTTCTACTGAAAGGTTGGTGTCAACATGCGACTGAATCACCGACAAAATCTTAGGTAGACGGCCAATAGTGGTGGGGTTTAGCGCTTGCTCTACTAGAGCTCGCATCATCATCTGCTGGCGCTGAATGCGGCCAATATCGCCCTGGTCGTCGTAGCGATAGCGCAAAAATTGCAGGGCTTTATCACCATCCAACCGCTGCTCTCCAGCCTTTAAATTGATGTAGAGGTGTTGGCTGTCGTCCTGATATTTCATATCTTTGGGCACATTCATCTCCACACCGCCTAGCGCATCGATGAGCGTTTCGACGCCCTGCACATTGATCCGCATGTAGCGGTCAATAGCGACTCCGCCCATCAGTTCGCTTACGGCCTGAGCGCTCAGGGCGGGTCCGCCTTCGCGATTGGCCTCGTTGATTTTCGTAACGACGCCATCAACGCTGGTGCGGGTATCACGGGGAATAGACAGTACCGATACCCGCTCGTTAGCAGGGTCAAACCGCAGCAGCAGCATGGTATCTGAGAGCCCCTCAAAAGAATCGACTAGGGCGTCATAGCCCTGGGCTTCGACTGCCTCATAGTCATTGATGTCTGAGCTGGTTACCTTGACGCCCAGCACCAAGACGTTTACAGGTCTAGTTAGGCGAGGCAGGCGCAAGCTATTGCCACTGGCAATGTCATCTTGGCTAAAAACCGCCGCTTCTTCGGCTGAGAGATCGCTCTGTAAGAGGGGAGTGCTCCCTAGAGAGACTGCTAAAAAAGCCCCTGCCGCCATCGATACGCCAGTCACCCCAGCTAGTAGTATGCTGACCCCTACCCATCTGGGTAGACGTTTTCCGGGGGTAGGTGGATAAGGCAGAGGCTTTTTTTGGGGCATAGGGTTGATGAACGACACAGATTACCTCAGGCAGTGTAGATGAACGCTAGAGCAAACAGGTTGGTGAGCTTGGCGCTAGTACGGCTGAGGCCGAGAAAATGGGTCTCCCTTGGAGGCTAGTATTCCATTTTGTTTTACCAGATGTTGGCAGCATTTTTCATAAAGAGTGTGGCAGCTCATGTGTAAAAAACGGTTGGCGGTGGCTGGACGGCATGAGCAGATTTAGTTTACGGAAGGCGGCGGCTGAGCTGGCTAATGCCCGGCAGACGAATGGACTGGCCTTTGGCGACTCGAAACATCAACGCCAAGCTGAGCAAAAAGTAGCCTGAGCCGACAAAGCTACTGGCCAGCAAAAAGCGCAGGCTGGCCATTTGGGATGCTTGAGTGCTGGCACCGGCTCCGAGCAGGGCGATCACGCTAATACACCCCAACCCGATCACAACCGATAGCCGACTGGCAGTCCGCATTTGTGCTTGCTCTATACCTTCACACTCAACCTTGCCTTCTCCGTAAAGTGTCCAAAATGATAAAACGATGCCAAAGACCGGCACCAAATGAAGATAAATTCGCATTTTTTGCAAAGACGGTAAAGCCATAGATCCGTTCTGAAGTGCAAACAGTACCCGAAGAGACGGTATTTTCCCCAAGACGTATCAAGATCGGTCGTTACTTCTAAGGTGGCCTCATAAAACCCAAAAGCGCCTTTAGAACCAACAGCGCACCGCAATTTTCGCTTGGCGACTCACCGTTTCATCACATCAGCGCCTCGCCTGGTATCTATTCTCACTAACAGTCGTGCAAATCTCGGTAAACTGTATTTTTGTAGATCTTCATTTTTGTAGATCTTCACAGATCTATCCCGTTTTCTAGAGAGGCATACGATGCTTGAGTCTTATCGCAAACACGTCCAAGAACGCGCTGCTCTAAATGTGCCGCCGCTGCCGTTGGACGCTGAGCAAACGGCTGCGCTTTGCGACTTGCTCAAAAGCCCGCCCGCCGATGAGGCTGAGTTTTTGATGGAACTGCTGTGCGATCGCATTCCCCCCGGTGTCGATCCAGCCTCTTATGTGAAGGCTTCGTTTTTGACGGCGATCGCCCAAGGCAAAACCACCAGCCCCTTAATTTCTCCCAAAAAAGCCGTCGAACTTCTCGGCACCATGATGGGCGGCTACAATGTCGCTTCTCTAATTGCTTTGCTCAAAGACGAGCGTGAAGAAATCGCCCAGCTTGCCGCAGATGCTCTGAAGAAAACGCTGCTCGTCTACGACGCCTTTAACGACGTGATGGATCTGTCAGAGACGAATGCTTTTGCCAAGCAGGTGATCGACGCTTGGGCCGCTGCCGAATGGTTTACCAGTAAGCCAAAGGTGCCTGAAACCATCACTGTCACAGTGTTTAAAGTGCCTGGTGAGACGAATACCGACGATCTTTCGCCTGCGCCACACGCCACCACTCGCCCAGATATTCCGCTGCATGCCCAGGTGATGCTGGAGTCCACGATGGATAAGCCGCTGGAGACGCTGGCTAAGCTTAAAGAAAAGGGACATCCGGTTGCTTATGTAGGCGATGTGGTGGGCACCGGCTCTTCTCGTAAGTCCGCGATGAATTCGGTGATCTGGCATATTGGCTCCGACATTCCGTTTGTGCCGAATAAGCGGACGGGCGGGGTGATTTTGGGGAGTGCGATCGCGCCCATTTTCTTTAACACTGGCGAAGACTCCGGCGCGCTGCCAATAGAATGCGACGTCACCCAAATGAACATGGGCGATGTGATCACCATTCACCCCTACAAAGGCGAAATCACCAACGCAGCCGGCGACGTCATTTCCACCTTCAACCTCGTCCCCGAAACCATTCTGGATGAAGTCCAGGCCGGTGGCCGCATCCCGCTAATCATCGGGCGTACCCTCACCGACAAAACACGGATTGCTCTGGGCCTCTCCTCTTCAGAAATCTTCGTGCGCCCCTCCGCCCCCACCGACACCGGCAAAGGCTACACCCTCGCCCAAAAGATGGTCGGCAAAGCCTGTGGTCTCCCCGGCGTGCGCCCTGGTACCTCCTGCGAACCCCTGATGACCACAGTCGGCTCGCAAGACACAACAGGCCCCATGACCCGCGACGAAATGAAAGAGCTGGCCTGCCTTGGCTTCAGCGCTGGCCTCGTGCTGCAAACCTTCTGCCACACTGCCGCCTATCCCAAGCCGGTAGACGTGCTCACCCATTCCACCCTGCCCGACTTTTTCTCCTCGCGCGGCGGCGTCGCCCTCGACCCCGGCGACGGTATTATCCATTCCTGGCTAAACAGAATGCTGCTGCCCGATACGGTCGGGACAGGCGGCGACTCTCACACTCGCTTCCCCCTCGGCATTTCCTTCCCAGCGGGTTCAGGACTGGTTGCCTTTGCGGCAGCAATTGGCGCGATGCCTTTGGACATGCCCGAATCTGTTCTTGTTCGCTTTAAGGGCGAATTACAGCCAGGAATTACCCTGCGCGATGTCGTCAATGCCATCCCCTATGTCGCCATCCAAAAAGGGCTGCTCACGGTCGCCAAAGAGAATAAAAAGAACGTGTTCTCGGGCCGCATTTTAGAAATAGAAGGTCTCCCCGACCTGAAACTAGAACAGGCCTTTGAACTCACCGATGCCTCCGCAGAAAGATCTTGCGCGGGCTGCACCATTAAGCTCAGCGAAGAGACCATCGCCGAGTATCTGCGCTCTAACGTAGCGCTGATGAAAAACATGATCGCGCGTGGCTACCAGGACGCTCGCACCCTCGCCCGCCGCATTGCCAAAATGGAAGCGTGGCTCGCCAATCCTCATCTCATGAGCGCCGACGCCGATGCCGAATACGCCGAAGTCATCGAAATCGACCTCAACGAACTTAAAGAGCCCCTGGTCGCGGCTCCCAACGACCCAGACAACATTAAAACGCTCGCAGAAGTCGTTGGCGACAAAATAGACGAAGTCTTCATCGGCTCCTGCATGACCAACATCGGCCACTATCGCGCCGCTGCCAAAGTGATGGAAGGCGCGGGCACAGTCAACGGTCGCCTGTGGATATGCCCGCCCACCCGTATGGACGAGAAACAGCTTCGCGAAGAAGGCTACTACGGTACCTTTGCCGCTGCGGGCGCTCGCACAGAAATGCCCGGTTGCTCTCTCTGTATGGGCAACCAGGCCCGCGTAGAAGATGGCGTCACTGTGTTCTCTACCTCCACTCGCAACTTCAACAACCGCATGGGCAAAGGCGCTCAGGTGTATCTCGGCTCTGCCGAACTTGCCGCCGCCTGCGCACTGCTCGGTCGCATTCCGGCAATGGAAGAGTATCTAGAAGTGGTCGCCAACAAAATTGACCCGTTTGCAGACGAGCTATACCGCTATCTCAACTTCAACGAAATCAAAGGATTTGAAGATGAGGGCCGGGTAGTTCCGAAGGCAGACGAAGAGAAGATTGAGAAGGAAGCAGTCGCGGCTGGATAGATAAATTAGTCTATCGGAGTACCTACGGAGAAAATTGCCTTGCGTGCTCGTCAACATGCAGGGCATTCGTTGTTCTATAGAACAATCCTAATTGTTTTCTGCGGAACAGGCTGGTTGAACAATGGAGTGGTAATAGCACTGTTATTTTCGCTATCTAAAACAGCCATGAACCAACGTGAGATTGAGCACCGTAATCAAGTACTTCGGACGTATTTCGACGGTCGCACCTGGGATGAGAATGACGAATATATGCTGAAGCGTCAGCTTGTTCGCAACAGCCATCAGCTATTGCCTGAGCATCCATATGTTATTGAAGAGGAATGGGAGGTAGTGCCTGGTAGAGCAGACAAAGGCCGTGGCGATCTGGTATTCACGGACGGCGGCAACTGTTTTGCCATTGTTGAGGTTAAATGGATCGATCTTTCTGGTACAGGACGCAAAGGGTCTACAAGAAGCGTGAGCAATCGCAAAAAACGCCGGAAGGTCGAGGAGCAGGCAGTAAACTACGCCAGACTTTACGCGAGTTCAGCGAATATGACACCGGAGAAAAAGATCAAGGCGTTTGTGTTTACCAATGAATTTAAGCGCCCTCACTTAATAGCTTAGAATTGGCTTTTTATTAACAAGTTGATATCTTTTCGCCCAGAGCTTGAAGTCGCTCCATGATGAACGCCCGGTCTCCCTTGCGAAAGTATGGGACTGAGATTAGATCGACTCCATTTTGTTTGTAAATCTCAATTTTTCTCTTGTCATTTTCTTGGATTTTTCGGTACGGAATTTGATCTTTGAAAATGTCCATGTAGTGATGCTCTCCTTGTTTTGTCTTTCTTAAGCAGTTCCAACAACGGTAAATCGTGTGAGAAATATACTTTATCAACATAGTTAAAGATGAGTGTTTCAAGCTCATGGGCTTGTATAGCCAGGCTCAACTGCTCTCTATGAAATCTAGCATATCTAAGTAGATAAGGCTGGAATGTGATTGACAGACTGTATCTGGGCAAAGAGTTATCATCACGTTCCTCAGATTCTCTGCTTTCATTGCAAGAGATCTCAAAAACTAGACAGGCAAAATGCATTTTGCAAGGTTTGTTATTTGGACGATACAGGCTAGACGGTATTCCCTTTGCTCTGAGCCCAGTCAGCGCCTGACCATCATTATTACGCTCGGAGTTGAACTGTAAGTCCTTCCGCCTTCTTGTTGAAGGTGTGGGTGCCTGGTAAGTTTTGTACAGCTCATTCACCCTAATTCCATAGATGGTCTCAATCAGCTCTGCCGCCTTGCTGTTGAGAGCACATAATTTTGGGAAAAATGTTGTTCCCAATTCATCAATCTTTTGCCACGAAGCTGGTTTTTCAAACACCTCTAAATCTTTGGATCTGAACATCGCCACTTTTGATGATTCGACAACTTACGCAGCTTTTTAGGTAAAGGGCTTGTTCTTCGCTCTTTATCCAAATAGCTTATTCTGATTGAGCTTATACTTCCCAATCTAAACTACTTAACAGGTTGTGATAGTTGCGTAACAGACCATGCTATGTCCTGCGTCGGCCACAGGATCATCCCGATGACAGAAGCACTTCACAAGCCCATTTTCTCTAACGAGATAGTCAAGGCTACGGAGTCAACCTGTAAGTCCGGCGCTATTCTTTCTAGAGCTGTGCATCATCCCATTACAACTGTTCGTAGCGATGAGTGCTTTACACTGATGCGCCGTGAGGATATTGCCCTCATTATTAGCCCAAAGGTGACCTACAATCTTTGGCAGTGAACCACCGAAACTGCGATGACCTCCTTTAAGCTGATCGGACTTATTAGCGGGGTTGCTGCCGGATGCTGCCTACTGCTGCTGCCCCTATGGATTCTGGGCGTGCCGGGTGTCGATAACGAATACGCCAGAGGCTGGAACATCGGCCTGAGCGTCCTTTGGATTTACCCGCTGAGCTGGCTGTTGAACTATATGGTCTACTTCGCTGCGCAAAATCGGCTAGGAATCGCTGGTGACTCGCGCTGGCAAACGGTCACTGGCTGTATTGCGCTCACACTCCTATCTATATCAGTGGTTCGGCTAATTCAGTCCTTTAAGCTGATGTTTTGATCGACCTGTCTCACATCAGTGCGATTTGAGACGTTCAGACCTGCATTTTTCTTGCGCCATCAGCCAAGGAGCCGTCCACTATCATGGATAGGGTCAGTAAGCGGATGTAAAACGATGACGACTAAGGTGGTAGAGACGGCGGCTCAGGCCAATCGCTCAGCGTACCCGGAAATCGACGGCCCCAAAGCAAAGGGACTGCGGCGGATGCTGCGGATCTTTCGCCTCATCTTGCAGCCCACGGGCTATATGGATGACAACGTTCGGCGCTATGGGCCTATGTTTCAAATCGGCGGAGATAGCTCAGCGCCGCTAGTGTACGTTGGCGACCCCGAAGTTGTACGAGAGATTTTCGCATTAGATGACAGCAAGGTCACCACCGGGCAGCAGAATAAAATCCTTCAGGTGATGGTGGGTGAGCGCTCTATTCTGCTGCTTGATGGGGATTCTCACAAACGACAGCGAAAGCTGCTGATGCCGCCTTTTCATGGTGATCGCCTGCGTACCTACGCCCAGCTCATCGTCGATATCACTCGTCAGGTCAGCGTGGGCTGGCAACCGGGCCAGACAATCGTGGCGCGTCCACCCATGCAAGATCTCACCCTGGGTGTCATTCTCCAGGCCATTTTTGGGCTGAGAGAAGGCGAACGACTGTCTCAGCTTCAACAGCTCATGGGAACCCTGCTAGATGCCTTTGCCTACCCAATTAGCGCTAGCTTTCTGTTCTTCCCAACGCTGCAAAAAGACTGGGGGCCTTTGAGCCCGTGGGGGAAATTTATCCGCGTACGAGCAGCGGTACGAGCGCTAATTTACGCTGAGATTCGCGATCGCCGTCACGCCCTCGCTCAGCCCGGTGCAACCCTACAGGCAAAGACAGATATCCTTAGCCTGCTCCTGCTGGCAAGAGATGAAAAGGGTGGGGCAATGAGCGATGAAGAGCTCCACGACGAGATAGTCACCCTGCTCTTGGCCGGACACGAGACCACCGCTTCAGCCATCGTCTGGGCACTGTACTGGATTCATCACCTGCCAGAAGTACAGCGAAAATTGCGAGCTGAACTGGCAACGCTGGGTGACGAGCCCGACCCGATAGCGATTTCTCAGCTCCCTTACCTGACCGCTGTTTGTCAGGAGGCGCTGCGGATTTTTCCGATTACGCCGTCAACCTTTGTGCGTCAGCTCCGCGAACCGATGATGCTTGCGGGCTACTCCTTCAAAGCCGGGACTGCCCTGATGCCAACCACTTACATCATTCACCAGCGCTCGGATATTTATCCTGAACCGAGACAATTTCGCCCTGAGCGCTTTTTAGAACGGCAGTTTGCCCCTCACGAGTACCTACCTTTTGGCGGTGGCCATCGATACTGCATTGGCTCCGCACTCGCCATGATGGAGCTCAAGATCAGCGTGGCCACTTTGCTAAATGACTTTGAGCTGGCGCTGCTGCATTCTCGTCCCGTCTTACCATCCCGTAGAGGCTTGACGATGGCTCCTCCCGCTTCCATGAAGCTGAAGGTCAAGGCAAAGATAGGCGAGTAGCAATCAGGTGAGTTAAAGGCTGTTCTAATCGGATCAAAGCGATGGTGCAATCTTTCACGGAAACCACCCGTGTCTTCCTAAGCAAGCTGCCCGATGAAGCGCTCAGCCACACAAGTTTCTCTATCTTCAGCAATAGAGAAACTCCGAAACGACCGTCAATAGACAGATTTATTGTCTCCTGTCTTCATATCTGTCGTGTTAACCGAATATATTGTTAGGAGAACCCTAACCCGGTTGGGTTTTCCCGTTATTTCAGGGCGGTCTCTACGCTCGAACGATATAGACCGCTCTGGCACTCTTGAAGAGTAAACAAGCAAGGAAACGAAGATTATGAACAAACTCCTCCGCTATGGACTCGGTATCGTATTGCCCCCGGCTGGTGTGTTTTTGACCTACGGTATCAGTCCAGCATTTTTCATTAATCTGCCTTTGACTATTTTGGGATGGTTGCCTGGCAGTATTCACGCAGTGTGGGCGATCGCCAAGCACTACGAAAACGCGCAGCTGACTCAGGACTCTGTTTAATCCATTTAAACCAGCATAACCTGAGCCGCTGGTACTCACGTGATCGCTTTCAAGTAAACCCCCAAAAAGAAGAGAAAAAACATATGTTGGGATTTTTCGTCACAACCTTAGTTACCGCCTTGAGTCTTTTAGTCGTTGACCTCGCCGTTCCAGGTGTAGGCATTGCTACTTTTCCAGCAGCGCTAGCCGCAGCCGTGTCTCTTGGTCTCGTCAACGGCTCTATCAAGCCAGTTATAAAGCTACTGTCGCTGCCAGTTACCTTCCTCACGCTGGGGGCTTTCTCCCTGGTTGTCAACGGCCTTTGCTTCTGGCTGGCATCTCTGTTCGTCCCTGGCTTTGTCGTCCACGGATTGCTAGGCTTTATTCTCGGCCCGGTGGTGTTGTCTTTTATCGGCACATTTTTGATGAACTACTTTACCAAAAACGAGCTGGATCAAAAGATAGCTGGCGTTGGCAGCAAATTTAACCTGAATCGGGCTGAAGGCGAAAGCATTCAACCCGCTACCGAGAAAGATGCGATAGAAGCGACTAAAGCCTCATAGCGCTCTAGGTACAAATAGATTTGAGACAGCTCGCTATCGAGTGTCTTTCTACCCAGTAACCTCCACTGCGTTTCCTAGCGGTGGGGGTTATTTCGTTTAGCCGTCAATGCCTTGCGCATTTATAGCTCCTGTCGAGTTGCTTAGGACACTTTCATGCGTTGTTCTCAAGGGAAACTGCTCATCAGCGTAGAAAGCGCCTACCTCCTAAGCCTCGTTGTTTTCGCGTATCGCTTGCTCAATCTCGCTCTGGTGGCTAGCAGCATAAGACCAAGCATTCACTAGATCGCTGGCACTTAGCGTCGGATAGTCCTGCAAAAGTCCAATCTCGCTACTCCCCAAATTGCGTGCCTGCACAATCACCCACACAGGAATGCGCGTGTTGACGATACAGGCTTCGCCACCACAAACGCCCGACGTTTTCTTGATACCCGCCCAAGTATCGCTGATACTTTGCAGCAGACACTGAATTACCTGCGCTTTTTCCAGCGGCGCTCATCGCCAAAAGCTGAGACTCAATATTGCTGGGAACCATGATGCGTCTGGAATCAAACCTGGCCAATACTTATTTTAACGTGAGTTCGGGATAAGCAATTACCTGAAACATTGGTCAGACAGTAACCCTAGCCGCCTCTCCCGAGGCAAAACCCCTCTTGGGAGGGGCGCAGGGGTGGGTTTCGGCTTGTAGCACGAGCTGCCGCCCCACCCCGCCCTGCGGGCACCCCGCAGGCTAATCTTGTAGGGGTTTTGTAGAACCCCCTTTTCACAAGGATCTCGCGATCGCGTTTTGGGCGACTTATCGGCTACAACCCAGTAAACTCAAGAGGGCATTTGAAACCCCTACAGGATTAGCCCCGCAGGGCGGGAGGGGATTCACTTCAGGCTTGATGACTACAGGATCTCTTAACCCGAACTCACGTTATTTTAACCGCTCAATTGGCGATGAATATACATAGGAAAATATGTAAAGCGCTTGGGGCTTTTATGAATGCTGTGTCAGCACGAATGCATCACTGGTTTTCCTTGGCGTAAGGCGTTCCTAGTGCAGCAGGCGGAGTCGATTTGCCGGCAAACCCGGCTAGCGCGAAGAGGGCGGTCACGTAGGGCAGCATGGCCAATAGCTGATAGGGGATATCGAGACCGAAGGCTTGGATGCGGAGCTGGATTGCTTCTGTTGCGCCGAATAGCAGACAGGCAAGCGTAGTAGCAACCGGATGCCAGCGGCCAAAGATGAGGGCAGCCAGGGCAATGAAGCCTTTGCCAGCGCTCATGTTTTCGGTGAAGAAGCCGACATGAATGAGTGCGAGATAAGCCCCGGCGAGCCCGCAAAGCCCGCCGCAGATGACAACGCTCAGATAGCGCACTCGGGTAACCGAGACACCGGCTGTGTCTGCGGCTCGGGGCGCATTGCCGACGGCGCGTAAAGACAGACCCCAGCGGGTGTGGAACAGCCCGTAAGTGCTCAGGGGAATGAGCAGCAGCAACAGATAGAAGAGAATATCTTGCTGAAAGAGGACGCCGACGATGGGGAGACTTTGCAGGCCGCGAATGTTCAGCGGGTCGATGCCGGGCAGGGCTACGGTACCGGTTTCAAAGAGGAGTCTTGCACCGTAGGTGGTGAGTCCGGCGGCGGTGAGGTTGATGGCGAGCCCAGAGACGAGCTGATTGACCGACAGGGTGACGCAGAGGTAGGCGTGGAGCAACCCGACTGAAGCACCTGCGAGAAAGGCGGCGGCTACGGCTAGCCAGGCTTGATCTGAAGCGATCGCCACCCCCGCACTCACAAACGCCCCCGTAAGGATCATCCCTTCCAACCCAATGTTCAAAACGCCTGAGCGTTCAGAGAGCAATCCACCTAATGCCGCAAACGCCAGCGGCACCGTCAGGCGCAGGCAAGCGGAGAGAAAATCAGTCAAAAAATCAATGGGCGGCATAGCTTTTCAGGTCAACAGCTAACTCAACAGGTCATTTTGCAGGGTCTACAGACTTTCGGGTGCGACTTTCTATCGTCAGGCTGATGGCGACAAACAGCACGATTAGCCCTTGAATGGCATAGATGATTGAGACGGGAACAGCGGCGCTACGCTGCATGACGTTGGCACCGCTGCGCAGGGCACCGAAGAAGAAGGCGGTGAGGATGACCACAGCAGGGTTGCCGCGACTGAGGAGGGCGATCGCCAACGCATCAAATCCATACCCGGGCGAAAAGTTCTCAAAAAGGCGGCGCTTCAGCCCCAGGACTTCGCTGCTGCCTGCTAAGCCCGCCAGTCCGCCGGAAAGTGCCATGACGCCGAGGATAGTGCGATTGACTGAAATGCCTGCATAGCGGGCGGCTATTGGATTTTGCCCAACGGTGTCGATGCGGTAGCCCCAGGCAGTGACGGCAAAGGCGAGGGTGAGGAGAAGTGCGATCGCTAACCCCACAAAAATCCCAGCGTGAGCCTGCGTCTTCGGCAAAATAGTGGGCAAATAGGCAGAAGCGGCGACGATTTCGGAGAAAGGACTAGGGGCATCTGCCGCTTTGAGGGGGCCGTTGACCAAGTAGCTGATCAGATTTTGAGCGACGTAGTTCAGCAGCAGCGTCGTGAGTACTTCATTTAGGCCACGAGCGACTTTCAGGTATCCGGCGATCGCTCCCCAAGCAGCGCCAAAGCCAAACCCGCCCAGCAGCGCCAGCGGCAGATGTATCACCATCGGTAAAGCTGGGAACGCCAGCCCCACCAGCAAGCTGCCCAGCCCGCCCATATAAATCTGGCCTTCTGCGCCCAGGTTGAACTGTCCGGCTCTGAGCGCGACGAGAACGCCCAGGCTCGCAAGCAGTAGGGGCGTGGTTTTGGTCAGGGTGTCGGCAAAGCCAAAGTAGGTTGTCAGAGCTTGGCGAAACAGAGCGCTATAGGCGGCAATCGGGCTGGCCCCGGCGATCAGCATCAGCAGGGCACCGACGAACAGCGCTGCTATCACCGCAAGAACTGGCGGCAGGGCGTTGCGGAAGGAAGCTTGGCTGCGCTGAAACCAGCTCACAAGGGGCTCTCCGCGGGAATAGGTGAAGAGCCCGCCATCAACAAACTCATTTGCTCAAGGGTGACATTGCTAATATCCGGGACTGCGACAAGCTGACCGCGATAGATGACAGCAAGGCGATCGCTCATTGCCATCACTTCTTCCAACTCGGTAGAAATGTACAGAATCGCTGCGCCACGCGATCGCTGTTCCAACAAACTCTGCTGCACCGCCGCTGTCGCCCCAATATCCAGCCCTCTAGTCGGCTGCATCGCCACAATTAAGTTCGGTTCGCCCGCTAGCTCCCGTGCCAAGATCACCTTTTGCTGATTGCCACCCGAGAGCTGACTGGCCTGAAGCCGGTGGTCGGCTGCGCGGATGTCAAAGGCTTGGATGGCTTGGGTGGCGTTGGTAGCGATCGCCTCCTTCTGTAATACCCACCGCCGACAAAAAGGCAGTTTGCTAAACGCTTTGAGAATAAGATTACGAGCGATTGAAAAGCTCAGCACCAACCCCTGCTTCTGACGATCTTCAGGAATGTAGGCAACCTTTTTCGAGGAATCAGAAGAGACTATCTCTATAGAACCCTGCTGAATCGACAAAAGATGCGAAATTGCATCTGCTAATTCTCTTTGTCCGTTTCCGTCTACGCCCGCAATTCCAAAAATTTCGCCTGCGCGTACCTGCAAACATAGCCCTTGTAAGGCTGTTACCTGACGATCATTCACCCACAGATCCTGAATGTTAAGAACTACATCGCCTGCCGTCTGTGGCAATGGGCGAGTGTTGATCTCTACGGCTTTATCCACCATGAGCCGAGCGAGACCGGTAGGATTTGTCTCAGCGACCGGCAGCGAACCCACTACTTTACCGCGCCGCAGAACGGTGACATTATCGCATACGGCCATAATTTCATTCAGCTTATGACTGATAAAGACAATCGTGCGATCGCGAGCGGCGAGCTGTCGCAAAATCTCTAAAAAAGACTCAATTTCAACCGGCGTCAGCACAGCTGTGGGTTCATCCAAAATCAAGATACGGGCTCGACGGTAGAGCACTTTCAGGATTTCGACCCGCTGTTGAATACCGACGGGCAGATCTTCCACTCGGGACATAGGCGGAACGATTAGGCCGTAGTCTTTGCCGAGCTGCGCGATCGCCTTTGCCTGCGACTTCAAGTTCAGCCGCAGCCCACCAGCCTGCCCCAAAACAACATTCTCTACAACCGTGAGCTGCGGCACCAGCATAAAGTGCTGATGAATCATACCGATCCCATGTCGAATCGCATCTGCGGGCGAATCGATCTGTACCGGCTGCTCATTGAGCCAGATTTGCCCTGCATCCGGCTGATACAGCCCCGAGAGAATATTCATCAGCGTTGATTTCCCGGCCCCGTTCTCTCCTAGAAGGCCGTGAATAGATCCGGTGCGAACCTCTAAGCTGATGTCGTCATTAGCCGCAAACTTGCCAAATCGCTTCGTGATTCCCGCTAAGCGCAGACCGCTCATGAAGTAACAACTTTAACCGAAGCCTTACCATCTTCCTCAACATCTTCAAAAACCAGCTTGTCAGCCACCATATCAGCGGCTACCTTGTCTACTTTCTCTCGTAGATCAGCCGGTACGGCTTCGTTAAAAGTGCCAAACCTTACCAGCTCAGGCGTCTCCAGCCCGATCACATACTTCTTCCCTTCAATCTCGTCATTCACTGCCAGCTCTGCCACCATCGTAATCGCCCCGCCAATATCTTGAATGGCGCTGGTCAAAATCGCTTTTGGCGCTAGCTCAAACTGATCGACATTGTTGCCAATAGCGTAAATACCCGCTTCTTCACAAGCCTGTAAAACCGCTGGAGCTGAATTATCTAAATTGTGGAAAATCACATCGACCCCGCTCGCAATCAGTGCCAGCGCCGACTCTTTGGCCTTGGCAATATCGTTAAAATCTCCCACAAAGCTCGACACCACTTCAGCACTCGGATCCATCGCTTTCGCGCCCAGATCCATCGCCGCGCCCTGCTGCTGAGTAGACTTGAACTCCATCCCGGCCAGGTAGGCCAGCTTCTTGGTCTTACTCATCGCCGCACCAATCATTCCGCTGAGATACAGCATTTGGTTGTAGTTAGTGCGCACGCAGGCATAGTTATCTCCCTCAACATCCCCATTTACGCCCAGGAAAAAAGCCTCCGGAAACTCAGCCGCCACCTGCTCAATTGCCGCATCGAACTGGCCGCCATGCCCGACCACCAGGCCGTAGCCCTCACGCGCAAAACCCGCCAAAGATTCCGTCTGGTCAGCATTATCGACCTGTTCCACATAGGCTACTTCTACGCCCAGCTCATCACCCGCCCGCTTCACCCCTTCATAGCCAAGCTGATTCCAGCCACCGTCGGTAATCGTGCCGGGTAGAGCGATCGCCAGCTTAGTCTCCAGCGGTGCCTCACTGGCTGCGTCATCTGTGCCTGCGTCCGTTGTCGGCGAAGCGCAAGCCTTAAGCAAAACGCTGCTGACCGTCGCCGTCGCAGCGTATCCAAGAAATCGGCGTCGGTTAAAAGGATTCGCCATAAGTTACATCCTGACTCGGGTTCTCTAACGTGATCCCTAAAGATTAAGTGAATCCAGGAACATCATTCGGTGATTAAATTTACTAAATCCTTCACCCCTCTCGCTATGTCGCCTTCATCCCACATCATCCGCTATCTTCAGCAGGCCAACCAAATTGCTCTCCGCGCCCAAACCTTTGGCCATCATCCCTTCGGCGCAATCTTGGTCGCCCCAGATGACGAAACGGTGCTGCTCACTCAGGGCAATGTAGATACAGTCAACCACGCCGAGGCCGTCTTAATCAGGACGGCGGTCACCAACTTCAGCGCCGACTATCTATGGAACTGCACGCTTTACACAACGGTTGAGCCCTGCGCGATGTGCGCAGCCACTCAGTACTGGGCCAATGTCGGGCGGCTAGTCTACGGACTCTCTGAAGCGCGTTTGCTCGAACTCACCGGCAATCATGCTGAAAATCCAACGCTGAATTTGCCTTGCCGAGAGGTGTTTGAGCGAGGGCAGAAGGCGATCGCCGTCCAAGGCCCAATTCCCGAAGTCGAAGCCGAAATTGCCGCCGTTCATCAGCGCTTTTGGCAGCAGCACTTGTAATCCTCACTGCGTAGTCCTAGTTCAATGCTCAGGGTAATCGCAAGAAAATTTTGTCAAAAGTATGCATTAGCTGAGCAAGGCTATGACGATTCCTGAAACCCTGATTTTTTCGTAAATCATTGCTCTCAATAAACTCACGTAATTGAGAAAATAAGGCTATGATTTTCGCAATAAGCCGTGTTCTATTGATTCTTGCGCTTACCCTGGTTCAATGCTCAAGTTCGAAGCCATTAAGGTTATTAACACCTACTCTAATATTTTTTTGATAGTGATGAATCCGATGATGTAGCTGTTGTCCTGTACTACAGCAGATAACAATCACAGCGTACTTCTGATTAACAGCGTGTATGTATTTAACCATAGTGTAAAAAATGAAATTCGATTTCAATGACAGAAAAGTCAAGCGGATAGCGAAAAGCGCATGGGTCGATTTTTTGTCGAACCAGAAACAGTATCATTCCGACATGCGGAAAGTCCCTAATGTTTCTGCCCTTGATTTATTGTCATATGGAGTGAAGGTATTGCCGCATGTGTATCTGTACCCTAAAGAAAGAACTCAAGAAGCGCTAGAATCCTTCGTGCAATCTATTTTTAAGATCGAACAAATTAAGAATAATTGTAGCCTTGAAACAGTCTACATCTGCACAAAGCGCGAACTAGAAACTGAACTATCCTTTTCTTATGAGTCCGACTTGAAGAGGGATTTTGAGGAAGTTTTAGAATCGTTGTTTGACAGAATCAGATCTCACATAGCAAGCTATGATTTCTATTTTCCCTTAAAGGGAATCAGCTTGATTGATGTTCCAAAAGTAAAGCTTGGATCGGTTACAATATTGCGGTTTGATAGAGAGATAATGGGAGAAGTCCTAGCTCAATGCAAGAGGGAGGATGACTACGAAAATATTACAGAATTCACAGAGAAAAACTTCCTTGGAAGAACTTGTATTACCTGCAAATGCTCGGGTGATAATACCCTCTCGAAAAAACTCGCAGAACGAAAAATAAGGGAAACGATTAATTATCTCAGATGTCTTTTGTGCGTCTTGTTTCACGACCGAGTATACGAAAATTCGTTTAGGATTAATGTTGTTTTCGAATCATACATCGACAGCAATCAGGTCTTAGCTAGACGACATCCCTGCGGGAGCATGTCTGCTCACTGGGATGAAACGAGAACACCCTCCCAAGAGTTTCCTATGGACTTAGAAAGGTTAGCCGAACTCAGCGAAAAATTTTACTTGGATAAGTTTGTTGAAATATTGGACAACGATAAGCCTACAGAGCTGGAAGGTTGCGCATTGACAGCAATATACTGGTTAGGGCAAGCTCAAGATGAGTTCGACTACGACATTTCGTTTTTTAAGTTCTGGACATCACTTGAGTGTATATTCTCACATAGTAAAGTCAAGGAAAGTAAGGTAAAGGAGACTACTACTGCCATCTTAGCCAAAAGCATTCCTCTTTTGTTTGCTTACGGCGGCTATCATTTTATAAGAAAAGAAGATATTGGCGACGTTAAGAAGACAGTAAAACGCCTTTACGACAAAAGATCCAAGATAGTACACACCGGGCTAAGAGAAAATGTTAGTGAAAATGAACTCTCAGAGATATGTAAATATTCTGTATGGGCGTTACTGGGCCTGATGCAGCTTATTTCAGACGGATGTATTAATTTTGAATCCTTGGATACACGCATCGATAACTGGAATAAGATGTCACAAACATCTCACCCTAACCTAAGCTAATGAAAAACAATCAGATTTTTTCTGCCAGAGCCTAGATAGCTCTATCGAAGTTGTTCTTTATCTTCAATACTGCTAGTGGGCGAAGAACTAAGGAGCTATTAACACCAAACGCTAGAATCCGCAGAAATCATTGAGCGCCGCGCAGCTCATCCAAATCGCCATCCCACTTAAGTTTGCCTCGGAGCTGTCGAATGTTTTCTTGCCGCCGCAGGTCAATTGGCATTCGCAGAGCGAGTTCTACCGCCTCACGCTTGGGTTTTAGCCCGGTAAGCTGTAGTGCCTACTCCATCAGTGAGTCGTCGATTACGATATTAGTGCGCATAATAGCTTCGATGTGTAGAGATGCCTGCTATTCTAAGAATTTGGCCTCCCACATGTAAAAATAGGATTTAGGTAGTTCGATAATCGCACCACAACCGAATCTTATGCAGCTTTTTTACTGTCCGAAGCGAACTTAATAGTAATGCCGACCGCTTGCAGCACTGAAAGCAAACTAGTCAGCGTAGGGTTTCCGTTTTCCGAAAGCATTTTGTACATGCTCTGCCGATTGAGATCGGTCATATCAGAAAGCATTCCCACGCCACCACGGGCTTCTGCCACATCCCGTAGCGCCAGCAAAAACTCATCCGCTGAACCGTCCTCAATAGCCGCTGTTAAATACTCTGCCGCTATCTCAGAGTCTGTCAGTTGATCAAACAGGAACTCTTTATATTCTTTAGTTGGCATTTTGTTGATACTCCTTCCAGTAGTTTTGGGCAATAGAAATATCCTTTTTCTGAGAACTTTTGTCTCCAGCGATCAAAAGAATAACGGTCTGAGCATCAGCAACTCCAAAATAGATCCGAAAACCTGGGCCAAAATGAATTCGTAGCTCATAGACGCCGCTACCAACACTGCGGGAGTCCCCTAAGTTTCCCAATCGTATCCGGTTGATTCTCTGCAAGATTCGGGCGATCGCTTTCTTGTCCCTCAGACCCTGAACCCATGCTTCAAAGGGTACCCTCCCTTCCGTCGTGACATAGTTTTTGACAACTTTTGGGTTCGTGTCCATCATATCAATGTCGCATTAATGCGACACAATTGTCAAGTTTTCTGCTGTCCCAGAATATTGCAACTTTTTCTTAGATAGCAGCGATTCTACTGCCAGAACCAAAGTGATAGAAGGCAGTAGTGTCGGTACGACGGTCAAGTGACGGAACGGTACTTGCTGCTCAATCATGGAAACGTCGATACAATCAACCATGCTGAGGCCGTCCTAATCTGGACAGCGGTCAACAACTTCAGCGTTTCTCAATCGCGTTTGCCAGAACTCACCGGGAATCATCCCGAAAACCCTACGCTGAATTTGCCTTGCCGAGAGGTGTTTGAGCGGGGGCAGAAGGCGATCGCCGTCCAAGGCCCGATTCCCGAAGTCGAAACCGAAATTGCCGCCGTTCATCAGCGCTTTTGGCAGCAGCGCTCGTGACTCTCCCCACATAGCTGAGCGTTCACATTGGCACTGGTCTCAAATCGATAGGCTATGGATGAATAGGCCAGACTGACCCTGCTGGCAGCCGCTCTGATTGCCGCTTTTACTGGTTTTGTCGTTCCTCTAACAGCTCTTGCACATCTTCACCTGGTGTATAGCTATAGCCGTACACGCTCGAATCAGAATCATCGATCATCTGGGGGGTGAGTAAAACGATCAGCTCACGCCGTTCATTGCTACGATTCGTACTTCTAAAAAGCGCCCCCAATATTGGAATATCTCCTAAGATTGGGACTTTGGAAGTCGTCGTTCTATCTGATTCTTGAATAATTCCAGAGAGTACCAAAGTCTGTCCATCTCTGACTCGAACCTGCCCAGACGTAAGCTGACGTTTAGACAGCAGGGTAATAATACCTGCACTGCTTACAAATTCGCCTGTGGGAGCTGATATAGAGGGAGCAACGGATAAGCTTACAAAGCCGTTGTCGTCAATTTGCTCGATCTGAATCTGAAGATTTAGGCCAGCATCCTCTTTTTCTATCTCAGTTTCAATTTCAAGTCGTCCGGCATCATCTACAGTTTCTCTTCTAGTGATATTGGTTACTACTTCTTGAGTAAGCTGAACAGCTGCCGTTTGTCCTTCTTGGACTACAAGCGTTGGATCAGTCACGATTGTTGCATTGCCATTCGTTATTACGGCCTGTAGTCGCGCTAAGAACTCGGTAGCCAGGCTTATAGGATTGCCTCCAGACAAAACAGTTCCTAGAAAATTGTTCGTCAACGCTGCCGTGTTAGGAGCATTACTACCGAAGTTAATAACGCCAAGCCCACTTGTTTGGGCCACGCTAGTATCGCCTGTGCCAAAAGAGAAGCTAGTGCCAAAAGCGTCAATTGCATTCAGGTTGACATCGATTACTCGCAGATTTACAGCAACCTGACGACGGCGTAGATCGAGCTGAACGAGCTGAGAGGTAGCAATCTCAATCTGGCGAGGCGTGCCGATTAGCGTCAGTGAGTTAGTGCGCTCATCGCCGATAATCTGCAATCCCCTTAGCAGCGGATTGGAATCTTCAAAATCGGCTCTCTGGTTTTCTAGCCGAGATTCAGTCGTGGTTTGAGATTCGCTCACGTCTGTACCGTCACCGACGGCTACTGCATTGACGCTGGTGACCAAGCGCTCTCTAGAGACCGCCGTCTCAGCGCCCATGGCTACCAAGAAGTTGAGCGCACTGCCAACATCTACCTGATTAAGCCGGACACTGCGAACTAAGACGTTGCGGGCACTGTTGGGCAGGCGAGGGCCAACAAAGATCGTTCGCCCAACTTTGTTAGCTTCCAGGCCAGAGATCTGAAGCACGTAGTTAAAGACATTCTGCACCGGCTCATTTTCAATATCGAGCGAGACTTTGACATCTTCTGCGACATCTTCTCCGTCAGCTGTGGTGAAGGCCAGGTTTAGCCCGGCGGCCCGAGCGAGTAGAGACAGCACTTCACGGGCAGACGCGTCTCGTAAAACCAGCCGAGGAACTCGCTCAGCCGTGCCCAGGTCAATGGTATCCAGGGTGGAATCGATATCCGATACTGAGAGATCGCCGACCGGCGGTGCGACGGCTCTGGGCAAGAAGGGCGGCGCTCCGTTGAGACTAGGTGAAGTGACAGGCACGCCATCAATGACCACACCGGGGCTAGGTACCAAAATATCTGGAATTGCTTCGTTTTGCTCGGCCTGAGCCAGTTCAATCGGTTCAGCAGCAGCCGGTTCGTCAGCAGCGCTATCAGCGGCGGGGGCGGCAGCTGGGCGTAGGCGAAGCGTATCGGGTAGCTCAGAGGGGACGGCCTTTGCCCCCGGACGAGTATCTAAATTGATTAAGACACTTTCGCCTGCCGACTTTCGGCCTGTTGGCTTTTGAATCGTACTAAGCGGTGCTTGCTCGCTGCCATTGACTGTTAGCCGGACGTGGCTAGGGGAAATCGCTTCTAGCTGAACCGACTCAATCCCAGGTGCCGGATTCTTCTGAGTAAAGCTTTGGCCGTGAGGCAGCTGGAGCTGGGCATGAGCGATATCGGCCTGTAGCGTTTTACCAGAGCGAGCTGTAATGACCTGAGGCGTATCCCCCGAAGTCTCTAGAGTCAGCACCAGGCCAGCCTTGGTTTTACCTAGGGAAACCCCCTCTACAGTGGTTCCCTCAATAGCGGTGGCGGCGATCGCCGATAGGCCGACAGGTAAAACGATGGCTAAAGGACCAGCCAGCGCAGCTAAAGCGCCCCCAACCATTAAACTTCTAAAATTAAGACGGCGTTTCACAGGTCACTCCTTGGATCATAGCGATGGATTGAAAGCGTGTAGCTTGTAGCGTCGTTAGAGCAGGCGTTGGGCAAATTGACTGAATTGAAATGATGAGATGAGATCGTCTAGCGTTGGCCCGTTAGCCGCCTTCAGCGGGCGGGGCGGGTTCAGCTGGATCAATCGGCTCAGCGGGCGGCGCGATCTCTGGCGGCAGGTCGGCGTCGGCGGTAGGCAGCAGCGCATCGATTTCAAAGGTGGTGGTGATCGGGACTTTGGGCTGCACCACCACTTGCCCCCCAGAGCCAATTACCGTTTCGGCCACCGGTTCACCGCTAGTCACATCAAAGCTACGGATTAACAGCAGTGGCTCCAAGCGCTCTAGATTGCGTAAAATCGACTGGGTTTGAGCGTAGTCGCCGGAAAAGCTGACCGAGTAGGTTTCGCGCTTGAGCTTGCCGTTGACCGCTTCACCTAGAGAACTGTCTTCGATTACTGCCTGCTCACCCGGCTTAAAGGTTTCCAGCTTGGCCTCGACCAAAATGGCGGGAATGCCGCGCTGCCGTACCTGATTGCGGACACCGCTGAGGGCGGCGTTGCTGCTTTCTATACGCTGGTTAATGTCTAGCAGCAGCGTGTCCATAGTCTCTTCGCTGGCAAACAGCGAGTAAACGCTGCGGCGGCGATCCATGGCAGCAGCTAGTGCCGCTTCGATTTGAGCAATGTTTTCCAGCTCTTGGGCCTGAGAGACTAGCTGCCCCTCTTTTGTAGCGATGTCTGCGCGCAGCGTGGCATTGGCCTCAGCAACGGGCTGCACTACTTTGACAAACAGATAGATGGCACCGCCTAGTCCTAACAGCGCAATCAATATGCCCAAGATTTTGGGCGACAGCTCAATCCCAAAGACCACCGGGTTTATCGGTTCGTCAATAAAATCAGCATCATTGGGGGGAACAAAGTCTCCAACGGCAGCCATTATTCAATTGCTCCTGTTGCTTGAAGGGCGCGGATACGAGCAGCTAGCCCGGTTGATTCTTGCTGGCGATTTAGCTCATCGAGCAGCGCCGCTGCCGGAATGCTTTTGATGTCTCCAGTTAGGGTGTAGCTCACTAGTGCTAGGGGTTGGCCATTGTCTACCTCTCCAGGGCAGCGGCCTGGTACGGGTTCACCCAGCGCGGCATCGGTAATTTTCATAGAGTCTGCCTCTAAAAAGGGTGAATTCTTTAGCGTCAGCAAAAAGTCGTTGACATCGTTAAATGAGCAGGCGTTACCAGATAGCTCAATGCCGCCGACCGCGCTTCCCCCTTCAACGGGATCAGTTTGGGCAAAGCGCAAGATTTGGGCGCGGCTGGGAATTCGCCCCTGCACATCGCGAATGATCGCAGACCAGGGCCGAATTCGCTCAAATACGCTGGCGAGCGCCTGAATTTCAGTCTCAATAGCGGTGGTTTGCTGACGCACAGTATCGACTTGAGCCAGCTTTTGCTGAAGTTCGCTGAGCTGCGCGTCGAGCTGAGACTGCTGCGCGGTCAGGCCTTTTTGCTGGCTTTGCAAAATTACCCAGTAGCCGCCGACGCCTGCTACAGCGGCGATCGCACAGGCCAACCCAATCAGCATCGGCGTCTTGCCAGCCATGCTGACTGTCGGTCGCCTGATCGGAACAGCCACATCTACTGGCCGATCAGCGCGATCATTTAAAAAGTTAATGTCAATTCCATACATGGCCTCTACCCCCCTATATTTCTCTAAGGCCTAAACCCAGCACCGTAGCCAGTCCCGAACGCTGAGCAGGTGATAGATCTGCCTCTATCTGAATGGCCAGCGAGTCAACCGGGTCAATGACGGTGGCCGCTATTCCCAAGCGCTGAGTAAAAAATTCATCCAAGCTGCCGATTACGCTACCTGGGCCAGCCAGCAGTAGCTGCACTACCTCCATGTCCTCTCCCTGATTGAGATAAAAGTCAATGGAGCGCCGCAGCTCATCGGAGAGTTCGCCCAAAACCCTTAACATTGCTGTTGCACCTGGATTCATCCCGGCTTTGGGGGCAGCCATCGACCCCGATGGAATGGTCATGCCCTCTAGCAAATCCGCATTGCGAGAGGGGGGCAAGTTCATTGCTCGGCTCAAGGCACTCTGGATTTGGGCGGTACCTAGCGGTACTGTGCGCGAAAAGTGCGGAATGCCATCGACGACAATCGAAATTTCAGTGCTCTCATATTGAATATCGACAATGGCGACCGCTTCTTGCGAGGTAAATTGCCTTAGCTGCTCGCGAATGGTGCGAATCAGCGCAAAACTGCTGGTCTCCAGCACATTGAGACTGATGCCTGCCTGGGCAAACGTCTCAGCGTAGCTGTCAGTAATCTCTTTTTTGACAGCGACTAGCAGTACCTGTACCTTTTCAATGCCGTCACTATCGACAAAGAAGCCCAGCTTCTGGTAGTCCACATCCGCTTCGTCACGAGGGAAAGGCAGATACAGGCTGGCTTCCTGGTTGAGCACCATCTCTCGCAGCTCGCCATCATCTAGCTCCGCTGGCACCGGAATCACGCGCGTCACCGCTCGGCCTGGCACAGCCGCAGTCGCCTGCTTAGCTTTGATCTTGTTTTCGGCCAGTGTCGCTTGAATAATTTCAGCCATCGTGCTGCTATCGACAATCTGCCCTTCTTCAAAAACGCCCTCTGGAATTTCAGCCGTGGCCAAAGTTTGCAGCTTGAGGTTTTGTCCCTGTTTGGTCAGGCGAGCGATATTAATACGCTCTGGCGTCAGCTCAATGCCAACTCCCAGCGGCTTTTTAGACAATAAAGACTTGAGTCTGTTCACAACTGCGCTTGCTCGGTGAGTGATGACATAGCAAAGTAAGGAGGCATTCTTACTTTGTGAGTCGAGTTGCCTGTTGTCAGATAACGGTTTCAGCCGATAAAAGTGCCTTAAGCAACTCGACAGGAGCTATAGATCCGAATTTGGCCCTTAGATTGCCCAGATTTCAAGAAAGAAATACATTTCGGCAATCTAGAATCAAGTGTTTTTACGCTGGTGGAAATTTTGCCTGTGTGCGGGGCCACAGGTGTGAAGACGCCGAATAACTGCGGTTTTGCCCATTGGCGCAGAGGGCTGTAGAGATGTGATGAAGATGACAGACCTGGATAGAAATACACTGACAGTGCAGTTTGCCCACCGCCAGTACGTAACAAACATGGTTGATGGAGCGATCGCCCGAAAATCCGCAGGCGTAAAAATCTGTCTACCCCTTTTCCAAAACCGACTGTCTGTGCTGTAAAGTCACAGATCAGTAGCTTGATCTGCTGGTTTTGTTGTCGCTTTTGCGCGAGTTGCCATGTCTTTCATTCGTCACTGGAAACGGTTTTTGGCTCTGGGTTTGGTAGGGCTGCTCTCAAGCTTGCTCATCAGCTGTGGCAACGCCTCTACCTCTACCGACGCCACTGGTTCTAACGCCACTGGCAAGGCCGAAGTCGAATTTTGGACCATGCAGCTTTCGCCCAAGTTTGACGACTATTTCAACCAGCTGATTGCTGACTTTGAAACAGAAAATCCGGATATCGCGGTGAAATGGGTCGATGTGCCCTGGGCCGATATGGAGACCAAGATTTTGGCGGCAGTCTCAGCTGGCAACGCGCCGGATGTGGTCAATCTCAACCCCAACTTTGCCTCGCAGCTGGCCACCAAAGGAGCCTGGCTCACGCTAGATGACAAGCTTTCAGAAGCAGAGCAGGCGGTTTACTTGCCCAAAATCTGGGAGGCCACTCAGCTCAACGGGGACAGCTTCGGCTTCCCTTGGTACCTCACCGCTCGGGTGACGCTGTACAATACCGACATTTTTCAGCAGGCGGGCATCACCGACCCTCCGGCAACTTTTGAAGAACTGGCAGAGGTAGCCAAACAAATTAAAGAGAAAACCGGCAAATACGCCTTTTTCATTAGCTTTGTGCCAGAAGATGCCGCCGATGTGCTTCAGTCTTTTATTCAGATGGGCGTCCCCCTGGTAGATGATCAGGGCAACGCAGCTTTTAATACGCCAGCGGGCAAGCAGGTATTTCAGTACTGGAGCGACCTCTATCAGCAGGAACTATTACCTCGCGAAGTGCTCACTCAAGGCCACCAGCAGGCAATTCAGCTCTATCAGTCTGGCCAAACGGCGATTCTGGCATCGGGCGCAGAGTTTCTCGACACGATTGCGACGAATGCGCCAGATATTGCAGCGGCTACTAAGAGCGCGCCGCAGATCAGCGGCAGCACAGGTAAAAAGAACGTGGCCGCGATGGATTTGGTAATTCCTCAATCGACTGACGTTGAAGAAGCGGCGCTCAAGTTTGCCACCTATGTAACCAACGACGCCAACCAGCTAGCCTTTGCCAAAGCGGCTAACGTGCTGCCCTCTACAGTCGGCGCAATGGAAGATAGCTATTTTACCGATGTGCCTGAAGGCGCTACCCCTGTAGAAGTCGCTCGCTCGGTCAGCGCCAGCCAGCTAGACGATGCTGCCGTGCTGATTCCAGCGATGGAAGACGTTGCAGAGCTGCAAAAAATCGTCTACGACAATCTGCAAGCCGCCATGCTGGGTGACAAGAGCGTAGACCAGGCGGTGGCCGATGCTGCCGATGAATGGGACAACCGGTAGGGTGAGTTAAGGTCTGCCAAACCCCAGCGATAATCGATTCGGGGTAAGATCAATCCACTTGAAAAGCGCTTGCTATGGTGATGTCTACTCAAGTTAGCGAGCTTGCCTTGGATGATTTTGACGGGCAGCTCACCCAAACGGTTGTGTTGCACAACATTAGCTGGCAAACCTATCGGGCCATGCTGACTGACATGGGCGACCACCGAGCGACCCGCGCGGCTTACAACAGCGGCGTGCTGGCACTAAAAGAGCCTTCCAAATTTCACGAGATCGTCAACCGCCTGTCAGCTCGTATCGTCACCACCTTGACTGAAGAGTTGGGCATGGAAGTGATCAATGTAGGCTCAACTACTTTGGAACGTGACGACTTGGAGAAAGGCGCGGAGCCAGACACCGGCTTCTATATCCAAAATGCTTATAGGCTGGAAGGTTTAGATCCTGAAATCCCAGCGGGTCTGCCACCGGATTTGGTACTTGAGGTAGATATTACCAGCCCCTCCACTCAGCGCATGACTATCTATCAAGCGTTAGGAATATCTGAAGTTTGGCGATACACCAAGCGACACGGGGTGGAGATTTATCAGCTTCAGGCAAACGGCTACAGTCAATTTGAAGTGAGCGCCTCGTTCCCTCAGCTGAGCGCCACACAGCTAAACCAGTTTCTAGCACAGCGGCAGACTCAAGGAGAGAACCAGGTAATTCGATCTGTACGAGATTGGATTCGACAAACTGCGCCATAGCCGAGATTGAAAGGGCGCACTCAGTAACCGCCTAACGTTCCCTGGCGCTTGGCCTGCTTTTCGGCCCAGCGAAAAACCAGGGTGCCCAGAGTGAAATAGATGATGCCGTTGGCTAGCGCGATCGCCCACCCTCCCCAATCCAGCGCTTCCCCTCTGGCCATCAGGTCTCGCAGTAGTCCCGTACTCGGTAAGATCGGCAGCAGGTTAGCAATCAACCGGGCCGAACCGCTCCAGTCTTCAGTCGGGGCAGCGAGTAAAAACAGCAGCACAAACTGAAATAGCCCCAACAGTTGCTGCACCTTTTTGAAGACAAGGGCAAAAGAACCAATGAAGAAAGCCAGTCCATAGGCCGACAAAAGCAAGGTCGCTAAAGGCAGCAGCAATAAAGCGGGAAAGGCCAGCTGACTGCCGGTCATGGCGATAATGATGGTTAGCACCACCAAAATTAGCAGCAGCCGCAGCGTCAGGCTGGCGATCGCCCGCGCCAAAAATACCCGAGGTGCCCCAAACGGGGAGAGAAAGACCTGCTCCAGCGTGCCTGTTTGCGCCTCTAGCTGAAGATTGGTCGCGATGTCATTGACGATGTAGAGCACCAGCGTCCAAATCACATAGCCCACCACGACAGCATCGAGCCGTTCGCCAAAAGTGCTGGCAGGCCCGGCCATGTACTGCGTGCTCAAGAAGATGCCATAAAACACCGTCGTCAAAATAACCACACCGCCGATGGCTTCAGTCGGGTAGCGCAGCGTTTGCACCCAGGTTCGCTTAAATTCGCCAATCAGTAAATCAATCATGTCGCACTAGCTGCAAGAAAACATCAGTCAAGTCGGCCCGGTCCTGACGCACCTCTATCAGTGGCAAGGGCTCCAAAATTCGCAGCAGTTTGTAGAGCGCGGCTGAGGGGAAGGGGCCGTTTGATGGGCCATCAGCGCCATCAGTAGGTATTGGGCGGTAGTGAATATGCGAATCGCCAACTGTCGCCCCCAAAGACTCCATGGCCGCTCGTCTAGCCTCGTCCAGCCTGCCTTCAAACTCAATGCAATAGGCCGCGCCCCGAGAAAATTGCTGGATCAGCGCCTGCGTGGGCTGCTCAGCGACAATCTGACCCTGGCGAATGACCGCTACTCGGTCAGAGAGTTCTTCAGCGACATTGAGCTGATGGGTGGTGAGCAAAACGGCGCAGCCAGAAGCCGCTACCTGCCGCACCAATCCCTTCACGGTTTCTCCCGCTTCTACATCTAGCCCCAGCGTCGGTTCATCGAGCAGCAGTAGCTGGGGCTGATGGATGAGGGCAACGGCGATCGCAATCTTCTGCTGCATCCCTCTAGAGAGCTTCTGCACCGGCACCCGGCGCTTCTCCAGCAGACCAAACTCCTCCAGCAGCAGCTGCCCCCGCAGCTTGGCGGCCTGTCGGGACATTTGCCGCAGCACGCCAAAGTACTCCAGGTTTTCTAGCGCCGTCAGCCGCCAGTACAGATTGCGGTTGCCTTCTAGTACGGCCCCTACCCCTCGCAGCGCCTGCGGCTGTCGGTGCGGATCGCGGCCCGCAATGCTCACCCAGCCAGCATCCGGGCGAATCAGACCGGCAATCATTTTAATGGTCGTCGTCTTGCCAGCGCCGTTGGGCCCTAAAAAAGCCAGCACCTGTCCCGGCAAAATCTTTAAAGAAACGCCGCGCACCGCCTCAAACCGCCGCTTTCCCCGGCCATAGCTCTTTCGCAGGTCGCGAGAATCAAGCGCTGGCAAAACAGAATCGAGCGGCGTCATCTCACTCAAACACAGACTCATAGATCATACGGCCTCCCAAATTCGACAAAAATTAACAGTCTTTTAATATTCTGTTACAATTCTACAACTACCTGGTTGCCGAACAGCCTTGAGGCAATTCAGGCAGCGTAGTCAGCACATGCACCTGTCAGTATGACCTCTTTTGAACTGATCGATTCCCATCCGTCTAACGCTGAGACGTTGACGAGGCAAACCCTGAGCGCTTCTCTAAAGGCCAACTTCCAGCAGCGGCTGCGAACGCTCTTGCAGCTTCGCCGCTATTTTCATCTCAGCGAGCTGGATCAGGCTTTTGTGGTGTGGGGAGCGATCGCGCTCATTATTTTCTCCATGGCTCAGTTTTCGGCCATCTCCTGGACAGCTCAGGCCGTCATTGATGCGGCGCTGACGGGCGCAGGCATTGCTGGTACCTCCGGTCTCACCTGGCTAATTGCCTGCGAAGCGCGCCTGCGCTGGGTGATATGCCTTTGGGCAGTGCTGATGATGGTCGGCGTGGTGGTCACTGCTGGCGGGATTTTTGGTGGCGTCGGGCTGATTTTGGCGAATCTGTGTCTGCTGTGGCTGGGGCTGTGCGCAGCAGGGTACGGGGCTATGGCTGTGGGAATGCGATCACGCAGCTTTAGCGCTGCTAGCCTAGTGCACGGTCTGGCAATGGTTGGGCTTGACTTACAGCCAGGCTGGCAGTTTTTCACCAGTGGCTTAGTCATGGGGGCAACCCTGTTTTTCTTTTCTGTGGTGCCTTGGGATATGCGCGCAGTTGAAACTGAAGGCTAGTTTTGGAGGGCCGGTTCAGCGCTGCGACGACGCTTACTGCTGCTGCGGCTGGCACTGTCCAAATCTCGTTCAGCGAGCTGCTGCCTGAGAATATAGCGCTCTCCGTCAAAAACCAATATCAGCTGATCGGTATTGGCCCTGGCCGTGTCTGATCCCACTGTTCCTACTGGCCCGCTGTCTACCGACCTGGGGCCAATGGGGCGCCGAGACGAATCGGTGCGAGATCTCTGCCCTAGGGCCTGAGTGCCGAACGGGGCCAATGTTCTGGCCACTTCAGTCTCCTGCTCCAAAGACTGAGTTGACGAGACCAAATCGCCTAGCCCATTGATCAAATTGCGCAGCTGCTCGCGAACAGCCGGATCGCCGGTAATTTCGTCGACATCGGCCATGACTTTTTGGGCGCTGGCCAGGGCATCTCGGGCCGATTCCAAAGTCTGCTGGAGCAACACCAGGTTAGCTGGGGTATTCAGTGAGGCAGTAACCGCCTGTAAATCAGTCGCGGCGGCTGAAGCACTCCCGATCAAAGTTTCTAGGTTGCCCACCAGTTCGCCACTCTGCAAAGTAGGGCCTAATGTATCGGTAGCCGTGCGTAGCTGGAGACTGACCGCCTGCAAATTACCCAGCGTATCCACTAAAGCGCCGCGATTTTCTCCAATCAGGCTATCGATATCAGTGGCGGTAAGCGAAAACTGCTGAGCGGTTCCTTCAATCTGACGGGCGGTGAGCGTCGCTGAATCAATCGCAGCCTGAGCCGATTCTGACAGCGGACCGATTTCAGCTTGAGCTTGCTGAGTTAGCGCAGTCGCCGCTTTGGTCAATTCGCCCGCCCCGAGGGTAATCTGTGAGACGTTTTCTAAAGTGGTTTTAAGCTGCGCAATCAGCTCGGGGTCGGCTAGCAGGTTGGCGACTTCGGTGGCTGAGCGCAACAGCTCCTCGTAGCTGGGGCCGGTGATCCCCATTAGGCGATCGCCAGCACAGAGAATCACCTCACTGTTACAGTCTTTTCCGACCGGGCTAATTTCAGCCGCACTGGCCGCTAGCTGAACCAGCGGCGTAATCTCAATAGACATCTCCCCAATCAACCCGGATTCGACCGTTTCAACCCGCACGTCGTTCGGCATTCGCAGGTCTTTTTGGATAATTTCTAAGCCCACTTCTACCCCGTTAGAGAGGGGGTCAATGGTGACTACCCGGCCCACCGGCACGCCTCGATAGAGCACTGCTGTCCCCATCTGAACGCCAGTGGCATCGTCAAACTCGGCCACTAAGCGATAGGGTCGATTTGTCGGGTTAAAGCCTCGCAGCCAGAGTACTAGTCCGCCGAACAAGCCAATCCCCAACAAGATCAGCAGTCCCACAGAACCTTCTCGAATTGTTCGTGCCCGCATGAGTTTCCTAGAGTTTGATATTTATCCTGCCACATGGATCGGGCCTTGAACTTGAGCGCTGAAAAACTGACGAACAAACGGATTGTCGGTCGAGTCAATGTCACTCACGCTGCCGATCCACTGCACCCGCCCATCGTGGAGAAAGACAACCCAGTCTGCCGTGCGTCGAATGGTGCTTTCCTGATGGGTCACAATTACATAAGAACTACAGGCCTGCCCGCTATGAATCTCTCTAATCAGATCTTCAATCACCGTTGAAGCGATCGGGTCGAGACCGGCTGTCGGTTCATCGTACAGCAGGAGGCTAGGCCGGTCGGTGGGCTTGTACGGGTTAGACATCACGGCCCGAGCAAAGCTTACTCGCTTGCGCATACCGCCTGAAAGCTCAGCCGGGTAGCGGTCAGAAACATCGGGCAGTCCTACCATGTTCAGCGCTTGGGCTACCAGCCTTTTGATTTCTCGGCGGGACAGGCGGGAGTGCTGGTAGAGCAAAAACCCTACGTTCTCGGCAATCGTCAGCGAGTCAAACAGGGCGGCCTGCTGAAAGACCATGCCAATTCCCAGGGGGTCGGGCGAGTCTTCGATCAGGCCAATACGCTGTTGACCGCCGACCCAAATTTCACCGTCATCGGCGGCTAGCAGGCCAGCGATGATGCGTAAAATAGTAGATTTACCTGTGCCCGAAGGCCCAATAATGGCGATCGCCTCGCCCGCATTCAGAGAAAAATCGATTCGGTCCAACACGCGATTACTGCCAAACTGCTTAGAGATACCTCTGAGCTCTATGAGAGGCACTTTGCCGCAGGGAACCTCGGGAGAAAGAGAAGCGTGGTCGGAGTTAAACATGGAAGCCTAAGCCTGTTAGGCCTAATCTATGAGCGTTGGTCACGGGCGTTGCTTTGCTATACATCCTACTGTTTGATGGATTTTTCCTGAGTCTACCAATTTCTCCTAACCCTTTTTGCTGTATAACCCTAATGCATGATCCCGCCGGTATCAGGGATGGGATCTCACCTGTTGCAGCCCGGCCTCATCGCTAGCTATCACCATGCGCCCAAACTATAAAACGTTATACACCAGGCCCAAACGCTGGATGAGATGGCTGAGACCGGGGCTGTTTGTCAAACGCTGGCTGTTTTTGAGCGCGATCGGCATTTTTGCAGTCGGCATTGGCACCCTGGTCTGGCTGAAGCTGACGCCGGTCTTCTACACGGTGCGGTTTGTCGGCAACTTGCTCAATTGGGTGACCCAGATGGTGCCGAGCTACGTCAGCGGGCCGCTGGCGATATTGGGCGGCCTGCTGCTGCTGGTATGGGGCCAAAGCCGTACGCTGGGCGTCATTACTGAAGTGCTGCTGCCCGCTAATGGGGAGGACAATCTGTGGGATGCGCTGGCCAACCATCGCCGCCTGCACCGGGGGCCGCGAATTGTCGTGATTGGCGGCGGCACCGGACTTTCTACGCTGCTGCGCGGGCTCAAGCACTACAGCGCTAACATTACGGCCATTGTCACGGTGGCTGATGATGGCGGCTCCTCGGGGCGGCTGCGGCGAGAGATGGGCGGCATTCCGCCAGGCGATATTCGGAACTGCCTGACGGCGCTAGCCGATGAGGAAAAACTGCTGACTGAGCTTTTTCAGTATCGGTTTGAGACAGGTAGCGGGCTCAGTGGCCACAGCTTTGGCAATCTGTTTTTGTCGGCGATGAACGAGATTACGGGAGATTGGGAGCAGGCGATCGCCGCTAGTTCGCAGGTGTTGGCCATTCGAGGGCGGGTACTGCCAGCAACGCTCAGCGATGTCAGCTTGTGGGCAACGCTCAGCGACGGTCGCCGCATAGAAGGCGAATCCAACATCACTAAGGCAAGGGGCAGCATTGCTGAAATTGGCTGCTTGCCCGCTGCGCCACCTGCCCTACCGCAGGCGATAGAAGCGATCAACGGTGCTGACTACATTGTGATTGGGCCGGGCAGTCTGTATACCAGCATTATTCCTAATCTGCTGGTGCCAGAGCTGGTGGAGGCGATCGCCGCCCGCCAGATCCCTCGGGTCTACATCTGCAATATTATGACTGAACCTGGCGAAACTCAGGACTACCGGGTTTCCGACCATATTCAGGCGATTGACAGAGCCTGCGGACGGTCTCTGTTTAATGCGGTTTTGGTACAGAAAAAGCTGCCTTCTGAAACAGCAGTCGAACGCTATCGCAAAGAAGGCTCTACGCCAGTGACGCTAGATCGCAAGGCGGTGATTGATTCGGGTCGCCGGATCGTGATTGCCAATGTGATGAGCGAGAGCAATCATATCGTTCGCCACGACCCCAAACGGCTGGCGCGGGTACTGGTGAAGTGGTACGAGCGCACTCGGGGAAGCTGGTAGGAGGCGCAGACTCTGTGCGCTGGGTTTCATAGGGGTTTGGCCTGCCTACGACTGCTGTGTAAACTTTCTACTGACCCAGCTGGAGATGCCGCTGAGCAAGGCACCTGCCATCAAGATGCCAATCGCTGGCATGATAACCGGATCCCAAAGACTGTACCAGAGGTCAAACCCCAGGTTAACGTTGGTGGAGCGACCAATCAAGGCGACAGCAAACCAAGCAAAGCAAAATAATACGAAAAATAAATTGAACATCAGCGCCGTGTTCAATCCATCTATCAGACGATCTTTCATAGCGAAAATAAGACTTTTGAGAAAAGGCTATAGCCCTTTAAAGCATAGATTAAAGATATCGCTATCCTAATTTAAAGTGGGTCAAAACTCAGAAACTGAAGCTAACCAAGAAACCATTGTCAAAGTTTTTATCGAAGCCCCTACAAAAGATGGCTGCTTCTCCGATGAAGCAGCCATCTTTGGGTAATGATCATGTTGTAACCAGTGTGACCAATTAAATTGCAGCCCTTTTTCTAAAGAGCCAGAAAAAGGGTCAGAAAGTCTATATCGCTTCAGTAAGATGAACCTCTGCCCCTAACAGATTGTCAGGATCGACATAGTGGCACACCGCGTCGTCAACACAGATCAAGGCCCAGCCCGACTTATCGATTTCGACGAAAGTATAGGCCGCGTTCTTAATAAAAAAGCCCTTGTGATTCCGAGTTTCTGGCTTAATCCCAACGGATTGATGGTTCATAATAGGTGACTCCCGAAGTGAACAAGTAGTAGGTGTATGCGTTAGCTGTAAAAGCCCTGCATTTAAAGCAAGACTTGTTGAACTCTTTACATAAGCCTATCAGTTACCTCGGGGATCGGTCGTTAAGTTATTTCTTCGGCTGCTCTACACCCCTTTCAAGCTGAGATATGAAGGTAGCAAAATGACTCAAACCCGCATTGTGAAAGACATTAATAAAGGCGACGGGGATCGATAAGAGGGTCGATCCCCGTCGCCTTTGTCTCAGTTCTGTTTCATTAGTTCATTAAGTTAGACTAAGGACACAATCTGCTTCGGTTCAACCATTTTTGAGTTAATGCCTTGCCCATAAAGGGAATCAGCTCTCAAAAAGCCATCTTTGGATGCGCTTTAGACTTTTCCATTCTGGCTTTCTTCGTAATCCTTCTTCAAGATTCTCCTGAATTTCAGTTTTAAGCTCATCTGCTGCATATAAAAACTGACCTACCTGCTCTACCTGCGTACGCACGCCACTTTTGCCAGTTTCTAGCATGGCGATAGATAGATTGACCCGAGCCTGTGGATCGGCAGGAGAGATCTTAACAGCTCGCTGAGCGGCTTTATAGGCGGCATTGGGCTTATCTGCCAACAGATAGAGCCAGGCTAGGCAGGTCTGAGCGGCGCTATTTTTGGGTGCTTGCTGGCAGATATCTTTAAAGGTAGGCAGCAAGGATTCAGCCGACTCGCCTGCTTTGTAACGGGCGATGCCTTCTTCAAATCGAGTTTCTAGAGTTTGCATAGGTATTGATCAACCGGTCGTCAGATTCAGTTTGACAGGTTTGGGGCCGCAAACTCATCAGGTACCGAAGGATTTGCCGCAGCCGCAGGTTTGGCTGGCGTTGGGGTTAGTGAACTGGAAGCCGCCGCCAATCAGCGCGTCGCTGTAGTCGAGCATGAGGCCGTACAAATAGAGCAGGCTTTTGCGATCACACACCACTTTAAAGCCGTCGTAATCGTATACTTCATCGTGCTCACCTGCATTGGCGATGTCTTCAAAATCCATCATGTAGGACATGCCTGAGCAGCCGCCCTGACGCACGCCTACCCGCAGACACAGATCGCTACCTTGCTTATCGCGCAGGGCTCTGACATGGGCCAGAGCAGCTTCAGACATGAGAATGCCTTGGCTATCGTTTTTAGCAGCAGTAGTAGGGGACGGAGTGGCCTGAATCATAGGGGTTAAGGTAGGTTAATTGAGTAGCTTTAGTTTAACGCATTGGTCTGCGGCCAGTTCTAAAAGCCCGTTTTAGGAGCTTCTAAGAGCCCGTTCTAAAAGCCCGTTCCAAAAGCCAGTCTAGAGCACATAGGAGAGAGCAGTGTCAGCCAGTATCTAGCCAGGTGCCGTTAACTAGGTAGAATTAGAGCCTAACGAAGCAATCTCTATATACTTCTCTATAAGAAAATTAAAATCCGCAGCTGTAATTGCCCTCGCTGCCAGTTAATTTCCACCGCCTAATCTATAGCTTTCTTTATCTTAAATGCATCAACTGAGTCCATTTACCTGCCGTCGCCTGAGTCAGCTGCCTCGGCTAGCTAGCGTCTGGGAGTGCGATCGCCGGCCTCTAGCGACGGCTGGCTACGCGCACGCAGAGAGCTTAGAGACAGCTCAAGGAGACTGCATTGTCTGGGTAGATAGTCTGCAAGGGGTGGTGCGTGGCCTGAGCGTGGTGCCTAGTGAAACCGGGCATGAGGCCATTGTCAGAACCCTTCTACAGGCAATTGAAGCCCCGCAGGGCGGCGTCGAACCAGCCCGGCCCCGCAAGGTGGTGGTGTGCGATCGCGAAATTCAGTTCTTTTTACGGGGTGCCCTGCAAGATCTCGATATTCCGGTGGAGCACATGCCTACCCTACCGGTAATTGACGAAGTCTTTCAAAAGCTTCAGGGACCTGATGTGCCAAGAACAAAGCTGCCCGCTGCCTTTGAAGCAGCGCTGCTAGAAAAGGCAGCGCTGCTCTGGCAAGATGCCCCCTGGAACTACCTGAGTGAACAGGAGATTTTGGCGATAGAACTCAACTGCTGGGAGATAGAAACGCTCTATCTATCAGTCCTGGGACTGGCGGGGATGGAATATGGCCTGCTGTTTTATCGCGATCTGGCCTCGCTCCAGCAGTTTCGCCACAAGCTGCTGAACAGTGAAGACTTTTCTGATGGAATGCAGCAGGCTTTTTTAGAGCAAAACTGTCTGTTTATTAACTTCAATCCGGTAGATGATGTCATTCCGATGCCGATGCTGGGCCAGACTGGGCCAGACAGCAGGGCAGTCGAGTACGAGTTTGGCAGCTTGCATCCGCTAGAGGGTTTGCGATCACAGCTGGCTGAGGAGGAAGCTGCCAGCCTGGTGGTAGTTCTAGAAGCGCTCCATCGATTCTTCAAAAAGCACGACTTAGGCATTGAAGATTTTGCCCTAAAGCCTGTAGCTAGCCGCTTTCGGATTGCTAATCCGAGCCCTGAGCGAGCGATGGCCCCGCCCAAAAGCCGTCAGCGCCACGCAAAGAAGGCCGCCAAAGAGACAACTGCCAAAGATACGACTGCCAAAGACACGACTGCCAAAGACACGAATGCCAAAGACACTGCTAAAAAGAATCAGGCAGAAGCAGGCGTCGCAGCTTCAGGAGTGGCATCTGCCCCTAACAACATCAGCGTTAAGATTTCGACGCTGCCCAACGTCTCAGCCGCTTTTTTAGAAGAAACGCTTACGAACAGCGAACCGCCCGCGCTCTCAGTGTTGACAGATGATAGCGTGCCAGAAGGCGCCTTGATCCTGCTGAGCAGCCACAAAAGTAAACATTTGGCACCCCTGAAGCAGAGCGATCGGATCTACTATCAAAGCTTTCTGACCCCGCCCGAGCGATCGCCCGGCGCTCTGGCCGAGTGGCCGGTTCTCACCATTCAAACCACCCGGCCCAAAGCCCAACTGCTCGTCGAGCGGCTACAGCGAGAAGGGGGCATCCAGTCAATTTGCTTCAACCCCGGCAGCGATCCAGTCAGCGGCCAGGTGTTTCAAGTGGGACTGCTGCAAACCGAACAAGGTCATCTTCATCTGTTTAACGAATACGAAATGGACAGCCCCTCAGACCTTAAAGCCCTGGAGAAATGGATCGTAAACAGCGCTGAGAATCATGGCTGCTGTGGTTGCATCATCGCCACTGGGGCCACCGGGAGCAAGCGCGGCAGACCGACCCATAAAGAGGTTGTCGGTTTTTTTGAAGCTCATGCAAGGCAACCAGAAGACCTGGGACTGACGCCGCTGATTATGAGCTACGCCGTAGAGTGGGAGCCATAGCGTAAAATGTCTGGAATGCTGAGCGTTGTCTGTCTTAACTGCCTGCTAGCGGTGCTAATTAGCTGGTTGGCCTATCGGCTTTGGCAGTGGCGCTGCCAGCTAATTCAGGTCACTGCCTGGCTAAACACCAGGTCGGCCCCTCAGCAAATGAGCTATGCGATCGCCTTCAAACGCGCTCAGCTAGCAGGAACTCGACTAGAACTAGCCCGCTTACAGCTACGTTCAAAGCAGATCCGTCAGATCGCGCAATTCATCAAATTTTTGCGCCTGCTGCTGCTGTACCGAGCCACCCGGCGCTAAACCATCGACTCATCACAAACCAACTCAGAACCAGCTTTTTAGGCCCTCATCTTTGTAGGAAAGTAGCCATGGCAGATAGCAAATCAGACGCACTTTTAGGGGGCATGATCATCGGCGCGGCGCTCGGCGCGGTGGCCGGTCTCTTAGCGGCTCCTCGTACCGGCCAAGAGACCCGTCGCATTCTCAGAAAATCTGCCGATGCCTTGCCCGAACTGGCTGAAGACTTGGCAACCAGTATTCACTTCCAGACTGACCGACTTTCCGAAACCGCGCTTGGCAACTGGGAGCAAACCCTGGGTCGACTGCGTGAAGCAGTGATCGCCGGTCAAGCTGCTAGCCGCCGCGAGTGGGAGCAGCAGACCTACAGCGACGCTGTTTCTGGCACCTCAGTCGCCGCTCCAGCAAAAGAATAAAGCAGACTTCTCTACCCAGTGCCTACCAACAGCAGTTGTGAACAACCCTTTCTTCTGGCTCGGTCTCTCTATTCTGCTGGTGGCTATCAGCCTGATAGCCTTGCTGACTGTAGCCGTTTTGACCCTACAAGAGCTGGCCCGAGCAGCCAGAAGCGCTGAAAAACTGTTAGACACGCTCAATCGTGAGCTGCCAGCAACTCTCCATGATCTGCGCCTCACCGGGAAAGAGATCTCTGAGCTAACCGACGAAGTCAGCGGCGGTATGCAGAGCGCCCGCAGTGTAGTGCAGCAGGTTGACCAGGGCCTACTAGAAGCCAAAGCCCACGCTCAAAAAGCTCAAGTTACCACCCGCAGCTTCTTGGCTGGCGCTACGGCTGCCCTCCAAGTGCTGACCGGTCCGCCACGCCGCCGCCGCCGGCCTACCCGCCGCCCACCTGTAAAACCCGGCTCTCATAATTCGCCCCCGAGGCCGCGTCCTCAGCCCGCTACATTACTAAAACCTTTAGAAGCCGTAGAACAGCCCGCGCACGAACAGCCCGCGCCCACCTCGCAAAGCGCAGGCATAGAGTAGAAGCCGCAGGTTTAAAGAATCATGCCAGGCAATTTAGCATTTTCTTCTTTGTCCCTGTTATCTTAAAATTAGGTAAACAACTGTAAACAGAGGCGTCATTGCCTTCGGCTTTAACCCATGAAAATGCGCTTCACAACTGTGCCTGAGATCCTGCTCGGGCCTGAGACTATGCCTGGGCAAGTCATCCGCTCTCAAGCGAAATCAGCAAAGGTGTCCAGGGCAGGGGCAGGAGCTAGAAAATGGATAGTCAAGTACGCTGTAGTCTGCTGTATTCTGCTGCTTGCCTGGTCACCCGCTGCGCCTGCTCAAGCCTTTAACAACCCCGAGCTATTGCCCGATGAGCCGACTGTGGTAATCGATCTGGCCCGCATCTTAAACGACGCCCAAGAAGAGTACCTCAACGAGAATCTGCCCGCTTTTGAAGCGGAAACTGGCTGGAAGCTGCGCGTACTCACTCAGTTTGACCAGACACCGGGGCGGGCAGTCAAAGGTTTTTGGGGTCTGGACGATAAAAGCATCATGCTGGTGGCCGATCCCCGTGGGGGCAACCTGCTCAACTTTAGCGTGGGAGACCAGCTGTTTCCGCTGCTGCCGCGCACGTTTTGGATTGAGCTACAGACGCGCTTTGGCAATCAGTTTTTTGTGCGCGATAACGGTGAAGATGGCGCTGTGCTCGGGGCGATTAGTGCGCTGGAGACTTGCCTGAACCGGGGGGGCTGTGCGGTGGTGCCTGGCCTACCGCGCGAACAGTGGATTTTAACGCTGATTACCTCTATTTTGGGCGGGGTGATCTGCGGGTTTGCCGCGCAGCCGCGCAAGGAAGGGGATGGGATTGCCTGGCAGTGGGCGCTGCTGTTTTCGCCGCTGTGGGGCATTTTGTTTTTCGCCTTTGGCTTAGGGCCAGTGGTAACTCGTACGCCTGAACTGCTGCCGGTCATTCGCAATGTGTCAGGCTTTTTGATCGGCGCGCTGGTAGCCTTTCTGACGCCGGTCTTTGGCAATCCGCCGCCAGCAGACAACCAGAATTGAGCTCTTTATAGCTCCTGTCGAGTTGCTTAGGACACTTTTATCGGCTAAAACCGTCATCTGACAACAGGCAACTCGACTCGCAAAGTAAGAATGCATCCTTACTTTGCTATAGCTGCGACTATTGGTCGCTGACGATGCCTGACCACTGCACTTTTTTCTCATGGGTGCGGCGATAAGAGAAAAAGTTGTCAGGGTCTTGATAGGTGCAGTGCGGGGCGATCGCTATCTGCTCCGGCTCAATTCCCATCTGCTCCAGCTGCATCTGGTTGACTCGTCTCACGTCCAGGCGTACCCGGTCGGCGTCGGGATCGCTGAGGAGCGGCGAATTTTCTATTGCCATCATCGGTTCTATCAGGGCATCGCTAGGGCTATCGCCAGCTAAATCTGCCATATAAATGGCAGGCGCAACGCTGAGCACCACCTGGGCGGCCACATCGCGACCCACCTGGTAGACGCTGCCAGCGATCGCCGGTCCCAGAGCAATTCGCAAATTCCCGAGCTGGCTGCCCTGCGCCAGAAGCCGCGCCACCGCCGCTGGCAAAATTTTTTGAGCGGTGCCACGCCAGCCCGCATGAACAGCCGCGACTTGCCCGGTGAGTACATCCGCTAATAAAGCGGGCGTACAGTCCGCCGAACAAGCCCATACCGCCTGCACAGAGCGATCGCTCACAATGCCATCAGCCCGGAGCAGATCTACCGAATTCGCGGCCATTTCGGCTTCAATTTCTGAGGGGGTAAGCACATCGCTACTGTGGACTTGCTTCACCCGGTAAGCCCGCGCAGTCGGAGAAATCACCTTCACTAAGGCTTCTGGAGTCGCCGGGTAAAAATGCCGCGTGAAAAATCCGTGAGGCTGAGGCAGCAAACCGCAGGTGAGAAAAGCCCTATCTTGCCCTTGATTTTTACAGGTTTGCCAGGTCCAAAGTTGCATTGAGACAAGCTGCTCTATCAGCAGATGAGTACAGGCAAATGACAGGCAGCGGCCTGGCCATAACCCCTTAGTAAATGAGAGGAAATCGACCGCTTGACGGTACGCTTGATCAAAGATACCTCAGAGCAAAGTGTCCGCACAGTGATGTCGGATGCACGAGCCCCCTTTCTACGAGCTGCCGCGCCAGCCGCTAGCCGATGACGCAAAGGGGGTTGAGGGCGTTAGTATAGAAATTCTTACGTTGACCTGACTTTCGGTAAATTTTCAGTGTGAGGAGCAATCATGGTTAACAAGTACACGCTCGGCGGGGCGGTGCTCAGCATTTTTTTACTGGCGATTTTTGGGGTCAATCGCGCCATGAGTTGGCTGACTCAATCAACTGCCGATGCGGGCGCAGAAGACCGCATTGTCGCCGTTAATGCCAGCGATAATGAAGGCGGCATCTCCCCAGACGGTCAATCGATCAGTCAGGCCACAGGCGAAAATGGTAATTTGCTGCCACTAGAAGAGGCAGGCACCTACATTCAGCGGCAGCAGAGCATCGGAGAAGATGCCGCCGTAGCGGATTCGGCTGTTGCTATCAACCCATCAACCAACGAGAGCTTCACGACGGCTCAAGGCGATACTGCCGTTGACCAGCCAGCTCAGCCCGAAGCTGTCAATGACCCTACGCCCGCTACGCCTGCCGCGCCTGCTGTGCCTGCGCTCTGGTAGCCTGCGGTAAGAAGTCCTGTGGTAGAAGGCTTGCGAGGGTAAAAGGCTTAGCACTAAACAGGCTTACCGTTTAACACTGACCGTTCAACTGACAGTTCGATTATGGGGCAGGCAGACGTATTAATCGTAGGGGGCGGCGTCGTTGGTCTGGCGATCGCGCTCGAACTCCAACAGCAGAGCCTTCAGGTCACCGTTCTCAGCCGAGACTTTAAAGCTGCCGCTGGCCACGCTGCCGCCGGAATGCTAGCGCCCAGCGCCGAGCAAATTTCCCCTGGCCCCATGTCTGCCTTGTGCCAGCGCAGCCTGGCGATGTATCCCGACTGGGTCAGCAAGCTAGAAGACCTCACCGGGGCCGACAGCGGCTATTGGCCATGCGGCATCTTAGCCCCCCATCTCCCAACAGATGCTTCCCAAGCTAGCTTGCATCAGTCACCTGGACTGAGCGCCACTGCCCTGCACAGCTATCAGACTGGCCTCAGCCCAGATGTCATGGGCGGTCACTTTTACCCAGAAGATGCCCAGGTAGACAACCGCGCCCTCATGCAGCTTTTGAGGTCAGCGGCGAGAGATTTGGGCGTAGATATTCAAACCGGAGTCAGCGTAGAAGGCTTTGTGCGGCGGCAGCAAAAAGTTGTCGGGCTGCGCACATCTGTTGGCGAAAAACAGGCGGCGCACTACGTATTGGCTACGGGCGCTTGGTCAGGTGAGCTATTGCCGATCCCGGTAACGCCTCGTAAAGGGCAAATGCTATCGGTGAGGGTGCCGGCTGGGTACGGCCAAGCCCAGCCGCTACAGCGGGTGCTCTATGGCCAAAATATATACATCGTGCCCCGGCGCGATGGCCGCATTATTTTAGGCGCAACGGTCGAAGAGGTGGGCTTTACGCCAGAGAATACGGCTGCCGGGATGGCTCAGCTGCTGAACGCAGCGATCGCCCTCTATCCCGAGCTGGAAAATTTCCCGATTGAAGAATGCTGGTGGGGCTTTCGGCCCGCTACTCCTGACGAAATGCCGATTTTGGGCGCTGGCCCCTGCGAAAACCTGACGCTGGCAACCGGCCACTATCGCAACGGTATTTTGCTAGCTCCGATTACGGCCAAGCTGATTGCCGGGCACTTGCAGAGCAGTCTCGATGCGCCATTGACTGACTTACTCGCCGCCTTTAGCTATCAGCGCTTTCGCCCAGCCGCCCAGTCTTCTAGCCCAACCCAATTTTCTAGCCCCCGAGCCCCCATGCAGCTGACCGAACCCCCTCGCCCTACAACGCTTGAAAAGTCTATTGACCAAGATGTTTTGACCATTGCGGGTAAATCTTTTCACTCCCGACTAATGACCGGCACCGGCAAATTCGGCGACTTGGACACCATGCGCCGCAGCTTTGCCGCCAGCGGTAGTGAAATTGTCACGGTGGCAGTGCGCCGGGTGCAGACTAACGCGCCCGGTCATGAAGGACTCGCTGAAGCGATTGACTGGCAAAAAGTGTGGATGCTGCCAAATACGGCAGGCTGTAAAGATGCTGAAGAAGCTATTCGCGTGGCCCGTCTCGGGCGGGAGATGGCCAAGCTACTGGGTCAGGAAGACAATAACTTCGTCAAGCTGGAAGTGATCCCCGACGCTAAGTATTTGCTGCCCGACCCCATAGATACGCTCAAGGCCGCTGAAGTGCTGGTAAGAGAAGGGTTTGCGGTGCTGCCCTATATCAACGCCGATCCGCTGCTAGCTAAGCGCTTAGAAGAAGTCGGCTGCGCGACGGTGATGCCGTTAGGGTCGCCAATTGGCTCGGGGCAGGGCATTCGCAACGCGGCCAATATTCAGATCATTATTGAGAATGCCCGCATTCCGGTGGTGGTGGATGCAGGAATTGGCACACCGAGCGAGGCGGCTTATTCGATGGAGCTAGGAGCAGATGCGCTGCTGATTAATAGTGCGATCGCGCTTGCCAAAGACCCGGTCGCCATGGGTCAGGCAATGGGTATGGCTACACAGGCCGGTCGGCTCGCCTACAGAGCCGGACGCATTCCGGTCAAAGCCTTTGCTAATCCTAGCTCTCCTACCACTGGTACTATCGTGAGCTAGCCGTCTGTTCACTCCTTCTGTTCCCTCTTAAGGCAGATTTATGGGTTGGGGACTAGAAAAATAGGCGTCAGTTTGTTAATATAACTTTACATTAAGTGAGTAAGAACTATCATGCGCTACACCGAAGACGAAACCGGCTTGCTGAACAATTTTGCGGTTGAGCCCAAAATGTACGAAGCCGAGCCCCCCACTGGTAATGAAAAGCGGAACTATATTATTTTAGGCAGCGTTGCCGCTAGCCTGGTAGTGGGTTTGTTTGCGATCGCTGCTTCCGTTTCCTAACAATTCCCCAGTTAGCTTTTAACGCTGAGTGCTAATTTATTTTTTCAAAAAAGCCTGCTGCTGAGCGGGCTTTTTTTATTGGCTGAGGCCTCGCCAGATCCCAAAGGTATGCTCTGACCAGGCAACCTCAGCGTATAGTACAAGTGCAGATGTATTAGTACTCCTATGGCCGCGCTCTGGATATCTGGCCCGACCCGCAGCGGTAAAACCCATCAGCTCACCGACTTTGCTCAGACCACCGGAGCCGAGCAGGGCCAGCCCTTGATTATCTTTGCAGCCAACGGCGACAATCGCATGGTGTTGGCCAGTCGCCTGAGTGAGGCTTTAAGTGATCGCGTTGCCACCCTCACCACCACCCCAGCTGGCTTTATTCAAGACGAAGTCATCTTATTTTGGCCCCTGCTGGTGCAACAGCTTAGATTGCAGGCTCAGTTTCCGCTCAAGCTGCGCCCCGAAAATGAGCAGACCCTGGCCACTCAGCTATGGCAACCCCGACTCGACAATGGCACGCTGCAAGTAGAAGGCTGGCGCGAGAGCCGCATGGTGCGTCGTACCCTCGACTTTTTACAGCTTTCTGCGCAGGCAGGCGTCCCCATTGAAGATATTCCTGCCATGCTGCAAACAGGCATGTCTGGCCCTGCGGCCCCGTTCGCCCTGTGGCAAACTGCGGGCGATGCGCTCATAGAGTGGCAAAACTGGTGCCTGCAACGGGGGCTGCTCACCTACGGGCTGATGAGCACGCTGTACTGGCGGCATCTACTGCCGACGGCGCAATACCAGGCGAAGCTGCTGTCCCGGTTTAGTGGTCTGCTGGCCGACGATGTCGATGAATATCCGGCGATTACTGCCCCCCTATTTTCTCTCTTTTTAGATGCTGAACGCCCCTGCCTATTTACCTACAGCCCGCAGGGCAAAATCCGGCTAAATCTGGGCGCTGATCCCGAGGCCCTCTTACCCCTCGCCAGCCGCTGCCAGGTCATTGAGCTAGGCATTCCCACCACAGCGTCTCTCGCGGTTTGGGGAGACAGATTTGCCCACTGGGTAGAAGACCCGCTCTCTACCCCAGCCCTACCCGAGCCAGTCGCCCTGATTCAAGAGACCTCGCGAGGGCATATGCTGCGGACGGTTGCCGAAGCGATCGCCCACGCCATCGAAAGCGACCTGGCCAAACCTCACGAAATCGCCGTTATTGGCCCCGGTCTGGACGCCATTGGTCGCTATAGCCTAATCGAAATCCTCAGCAGCCGAGGGATTGCCATCGAATCGCTTAGCGACCAGCGGCCTCTGGTCAGCTCACCTATGGTGCGGGCACTGCTCTCGCTGCTCGCTTTAATCTATCCAGGGCTAGGGAGATTGGTAGATCGGGATGCGATCGCCGAAATGCTCATCGTTCTCAGCCAAAACCTCTCCAGCCTGCCCCTTGCATCCCCTTCCCCTTCATCCCTTCCCCCTTCTCCACCCTGGTTCGACCTCATCTCCATAGACCCCGTCCGCGCCGAACTCATCGCCGATCACTGCTTCATCCCCGACGTAGAGAACCCTCATCTACTGCCCGCAGACACCTTCGCCCGCTGGGACAAACTAGGCCACCGGGCCGTCTCTGCCTACGACCGCATCTTGCAGTGGATCGACACGCAAAAGCAGCTGCGCCAACAGCGGCTAACCTTCAACCCGGTTATTTCTATCGACCGGATCATTCAAGACTTTTTGTGGCGTGGCAATTACCTACCCTACGACCAGCTCGCCACCCTGCGCGAACTCACCGAAACCGCCCAGTACTTCTGGGAAGTAGAAGAGCGCCTGCGCCTGGTGGATGGCCCGCCTGATCCCTCTCATCTGAGCGCGGTCGGGCGATTCATTCAGCTATTGCAAAAGGGTACCGTCTCAGCCAATCCATACCCGGTCAAACCACTGGCCCCTGACCGGCAGGGTGTCACTCTATCCACGATCTATCAGTACCGCATTCAGCGCCTCACCCATCGCTGGCAGTTCTGGCTAGATACCGGTTCACCCCTGTGGGGAATGAGCGCTGGCGAGCTTTTTGGCGCACCTATATTTTCGCAAAGCTGGTCCGGTCGGCCAATCACACTGGCAGAAACCGAAGCAGCCAATGAAGCTCAGCTGAGCCGCACCCTGCGAGATCTGCTGGGCCGCACTACCGAGCGCGTTTTCCTGTGCCATAGCGATCTGGCGCTCACTGGTCAAGAACAAATGGGCCCGCTACTTTCGCTCATCAGCGCTGCTCAGCCTGCTGAACTAACCGCTGTTTCGACATAGAACATAGAACCGCACGGCCAGTCAAGCATCTGGCTCTGCTGGGACCGTTACCCGGTTCCACTCAATATTGGGAAAGTTTCGAGAGGCCTCCGAGAGCGAATTCTCCCAGTATTCGCGCATTTTGCGCAGATAGGGATCGTTTTCCTGGAGCTGAACGCGCCTGCGCACTTCTAGCGCATCGGTTTCGTAGAGCACCATATCAATCGGCGGGCCGACCGAAATATTGGAGCGCATAGTCGAATCAATGGACAGTAGCGTCGTCTTAGCAACATCGTCTAGCGGCGACTTGTAGTGTATCGTCCGATCTAAAATCGGTTTGCCATATTTGGTTTCGCCAATTTGCAAAAAAGGCGTCTCGGGCGTTGCCGCAATAAAATTGCCTTGACTGTAGACCAGATACAGCTCTGGCGCTTCGCCTGCAATCTGACCGCCAACAATGAACGTGCTCTGATAGTCGATGCCGTCTTTTTCTAACCAGGGCCGCTCTCTATCTTGAATTTGGCGCATTTTTTCGCCGATGTGGGCGGCGACCTGGTGCATGGAAGGGAGAGAGTGCAGGTTAACTTCGGCGTCGGTGGTGATGTCTCGCTCTATTTGATGGATGACTGACTGGGAGGTTGATAGGCTACCGGCTGTGCAGAGAATGATGACGCGATCGCCTGGCACCGAAAAGTCGAACAGCTTCTGATACGAGGAGATATAGTCTACCCCTGCATTCGTCCTTGAATCAGAGGCAAATACCAGTCCTTTTTCGACCGTAATTCCGAGACAGTAGGTCATAAGTTGAGGCTTTACAAAAAAGTACCTTGAGCGTAGCAAATAGGGGGTAACTTCACTCAATCAATCCTGGATATACTAAAGCTATGCCTGGACCAGGCACAGTCTCCAGGCAGATGTTTCATAGCGGATATTTATGGCTAACGCTGCGGCTTACAAGTACGAACTTAGCGCCAATCAGTTTTTCTACCTGAGCAATCAGGGCGAATTTACTACCCTGACGGTGGCAAGCCATGCTTCCGGGCAGCAGCAGCAAAGCGGCAATCGTTTCTCTACTGGCAAATGGACAGCCGCCCCGGTGCTATACCGCTTAGCTCAGGGCGTTGTAATAGCCATCTCAACCGCTCAAGAAACCTACTACCTTCAGATTCAGGGCAGCCAAACGCAGCTGAGCGCTGGCCGCACTGCCGACATTGCCGCTCAGCTGGAGCGCACCCAGCCCACCCCCATGCAGCAAGCCGATGAGATGCCAGCCCCATCAATGCAGCCTATGGCCCCAATGCAACCCATGACTCCAATGCAGCCCATGACTCCGATGCAGCCGATGCGACCCATGCACACGAGCGGCAGCCCCATGTCGATGTCAATGGGCGATATGGAAATGAGCCCGAGGGAAATGCGGATGGGCGATATGAAGCTGAGTTCGTCATCGGCTGGGGCTGCCAGTTCATCTGCTGGCTCATCTGGCAGCAGTTCTCGCACGGACAGCAGCGCAGCAGGGGATGCTCAGGCTAAGGTCAAGCGGTTCTGCGCTCAGTGTGGTTCGGCTATTCAGCCAGATGATCGCTTTTGTGCGTATTGTGGCGATCGCCTGCAATAGCCCCCTCTAGCCAATTCCGGAACCGCTGCGGTGCAGGGTGAAGTCCTTTTTGTAGTGGATCGAATAGTGGATTGATTATCATGACAGTATCTATCGTCCTAATCGTTCTCTAGCTACTCGTTTTTTCCTGAAGCCAGCAAATCAAAGCCAGCAGAGTCATGAAAGACAAAACGGTCGCCGCCCTTTTAGCCATTTTTCTGGGGGCAATTGGTGTTCATAAATTCTACTTAGGAGAAACGCTTGCAGGCATCCTGTATCTAACCTTCTTCTGGACTGGCATTCCAGCTCTGATTGGGTTTTTTGAATGCATCGGGCTGCTCGTTATGTCAGAAGCAGACTTTAACGCTAAGTACAATCCTAAGCTCAGCGGCACCGCACCAGTATCGCTGGCCTACAGCAACGAATCGTCTAAAGACAAGGCCAGCACCCTGAGAGAGCTAAAAAGCCTCTACGAGGCTGACATCATCACGGCTGAAGAATACGAAGAGAAGCGCCGTAAAATCCTCGACTCCATGTAGCACCCCAGGCCATGACTTCCGCAAAGCTCACCGTCTCAAATTCTCAGCTATCGCCCAATGCGTTTTGGCTGTCGTTTATTCCTCTGTTTGGCGGGCTGGCGATCGTCCGCGAGGGCAATCGCCTCAGTGACACCAAGTTTACTCAGCTGGGCTGGGCTGTTTTCGCCCTATCGCTGGCTTTAGCAGTTGCCGATGGGTTGGCACTGGCCTGGCTCTTACAGATCGCGCTGGCAATTTGGTTCAGATCAGAATATGCCAAAGCCCCGGCTGTACCTTTGAGACAGGTCGATTTTAACAGTTGCTCTAAGCACGATTTGGTAAGAGTGCTGGATTTGCCCATTGTCTATGCTAACGATATCGACCTGCTCCGCAACGAAGGCTACTGCTTTACCCATGCCGAAGAGCTCACAGAGATCGTCGGCATACCAGAAGAGCAGGTAGCCCGGATTGCGCCTCGGCTAATTTTTGCTTACCATGCTGCTCGCGACGGGGCAGGCTCCTGGCGACGGGTGAATTTTCTCTCTGTTGGTGAGATGCAGCGGCTGGGGGTGGATGGAGCGATCGCTCAGCAGATCATCGAAGAGAGACAGCGAGGAGACTATCGCTCGGCCATAGAGATCAAGAGGCGGACCGGCCTACCTTTTCGCGCCTATAAAAAGCTGTTATAAGTCTGTCCCCATGAAGCAAACACGTTTGAACAAGAAGAATGTTGCTCTGCTGTTAGTCAGCTTGGTCTTGTTCTCTCAAGTCTCCCATACAAACTGGCCCTATCTGGCAAGAGAGTACGTGGTTTTATTGGTGATTCAGCTGTACTTTTTCACCACCTATGTGATCATTCCTAAGCTCAAGGAGAAACAGATCAAAGACAGCCCGCTAGAAGATCTGTAGCTCACCATCGCATAAATTCGTGCAAAAATCGGGCGCAAGGTGAGAAAATCACTAGCGAAGCGATGCCGACGGAGCCAATAGCCAGTGACTAACCTCAGCGTAAATCTCAACAAAGTCGCCATGCTGCGCAATGCCAGACCGCTGGCGATTCCTAGCGTCGTGAAAATGGGCGAAATCAGCATTGCCGCCGGTGCCCACGGCCTCACCGTACATCCTCGCCCCGACGAACGGCACATTCGCCGCAGCGACGTTTACGAACTGGCTGAATTGCTCAAAAGCCACGCAGCTATCGAGTACAACATTGAGGGCAATCCGTTTGAGTGGCCCTTTATGGAAATCATTCGCGACGTGCGGCCCGACCAATGCACGCTGGTGCCAGATGATCCTAATCAAAACACTTCTGACCACGGCTGGAATGTAGCCAAGAATGCTGAGCGACTAAAGGAGATCATTAGCGAGCTGAATGAGCTGGGCTGTCGGGTGAGCTTGTTTATGGACCCAGACATTGAACAGATTAAGCGGGTGCCCGAGCTGGGGTGCAGCCGCATTGAGCTATATACAGAGCCGTATGCTATGGCGTATCGGGAAGGGAAGGGCGAAGAGAGTTTTGTAATTTACGAGCGAGCAGCTAAGTATGCACAAGACTTGGGCGTTGGCGTGAATGGCGGTCACGATTTGAACCTGGAGAACCTGCCGAAGTTCAAAGAGATTCCGAATTTGCTAGAGGTGTCAATTGGCCATGCGCTGACGGCAGATGCGTTGGAGATGGGGTTTGCTGGTGCGGTGAGAGCCTATCTGCAAGCGTTGGCAGGCTAGCTTCTTCTAAATTACCTGCTCACTCTCTTTATCAAATAGATGAAAACGGGTGAGGTCGAACTGGAGATCTAGCGTCTCTCCGGCGGTAATTTTAGCCCGAGGATCTACGCGAGCGATAAACTCGGTGTCATTGGGCAGCGTGAAGTAAACAATCTCTTCGTGACCCATCAGTTCTACAACAGAAGCCGTTGCTCTGACGCTGACTGGCTCAATGCCAGGGGGCACATACTGAGGGTGATAAATCCCTTCTGGGCGGATGCCAAAGATCACCGGGCGACCAATGAATTCGCGGTAGCGCTGCTGCCGGTCAGTCGGAACCGGAACGGTGAGCCCGCCATCAGTTTTGATCGCCGGGACGCCGTTTCTCTCAATTAGCTGCGCTTCAAAAAAGTTCATAGAGGGGCTACCGAGAAAGCCTGCCACGAAAATGTTGTTGGGATGGTCGTATACGTTTTGCGGCGTGTCAATCTGTTGCAAAATGCCTTTGTTCATTACGGCGATGCGGGTGCCCATGGTCATCGCTTCGGCCTGGTCGTGCGTGACGTAGACAAAAGTAGTGCCCACTTTTTTGTGGAGCTGGCTGAGTTCGGCGCGGGCCTGAACGCGCAGTTTGGCATCGAGGTTAGAGAGGGGTTCATCCATCAAGAAGACGGCGGGCGATCGCACAATTGCCCGTCCTAATGCCACCCGCTGCCGTTGCCCGCCCGATAGCTGCTTTGGCTTGCGATCCAACAGCTGCTCAATGCCGAGCTGCTTGGCCGCATCTTCGACTCGCTTTCTAATCTCTTTTTTGTTGATGCCCTTAAGATCCAGGCTAAAGCCCATATTGTCGGCCACGGTCATATGCGGATAGAGCGCGTAAGACTGAAAGACCATGGCAATATCGCGGTCTTTAGGCGTCACATTGTTCACCCGTTGCCCATCAATGTAAATGCTGCCGTCGCTGATATCTTCTAAACCAGCGAGCATCCGTAGCGAGGTCGTTTTCCCGCAGCCCGAAGGCCCAACCAATACCAAGAACTCTTTGTCTTCCAGCTCGATGCTGAGATCTTTGACGGCGACGTAGCCGTTTTCATATTGCTTGGTAACTTTTTCAAAAACGACGCTAGACATGATGAGTTTCCAGAAGATCGACAGGGTTAGAAGAGTAATGACGGACTACCCTTTGACGGAGCCTGCTAATAGCCCGCGTACAAAGTAGCGCTGCAAGGCAAAAAAGACGGCCATCGGCACCAGCATAGAGATAAACGCGCCCGCCGTGAGCAGATACCAGTCCTGACCGCGATCACCCACAATATTTCGCAGCACCAGCGTCACTGGAGCCACATCCTGGTTACCACCTAGATACACTAGGGCCACGAGCAAATCATTCCACACCCAGAGAAACTGAAAGACGGCAAAGGAGGCGATCGCTGGCATACTCAGCGGTACAATCACGCGCGTAAACGTCTTCAGATGAGACGCGCCATCGACCGCCGCCGCCTCAATCAGATCGCGGGGCAGTGAGCCGATATAGTTGCGCAGCAGATAGACGCCCAGCGGCAATCCATAGGCGCTGTGAGCTAGCCACACAGCTAGAAAGGTACCCGATATGCCCAATGCGGTGTAGGCCCGTAAAATTGGGATCAGCGTCATCTGTAGCGGCACAACTAGGAGCGCCACGGTGACAATGAAGATCGCCTGGCGACCGGGAAACTCCATCCAGGCCAGCGCATAGGCAGCAAAAGTAGCGATCGCAATCGGAATCACCGTCGCCGGCACCGAAATCACCAGACTGTTGAGAAAGGCCTGCCCCATGCCCTGGTCGAAGAGCACGGTGCTGTAGTTTTCGAGCGTAAACTGCGTAAACTCAAACGGGTTGACAAACACTGTCCACCAGCCGCTGTTGACCAGATCATCAGCAGGCCGAAAAGAGCTGATCAAGAGCCCCAGCGTCGGCAGCGTCCAGAGAATAGCGATCGCCACCACCGCAATATGCACAGGCGCTTTGGCCATTATCCGCTCAAACTTAGACTGTTCCTGGCGCTTGGCTACATAGTCCGGTTGGGGATCGGGCTGCGGTCGCTGGGGTGCGGGTGGCTGAGGCTGAGCGACGGTCATCGGTTAAGCTCCTGCTGGCGAAAGCGGCGAACATTGGCAACCATCACGGGGATGACGGCAAGGAGAAGAATGACGGCGATCGCACTGCCTCGCCCATAGTTGCGAAAGTTAAACATCTCTCGGATCATGCGGCTGGCAATCACATCGGTCTGCAAATTGCCACCGGTCATCACAAAGACAATATCAAACACCTTCAGCACCAGCACCACCACCGTTGTCGCTACTACTGTCACCGTTGGCATGATCATCGGCACCGTAATCCGCCTAAAAATCTGAATCTCGCTGGCCCCGTCTACTCGGGCCGCCTCAATCACATCGTTAGGCACGCCTTTCACCGCCGACGAGAGCAGCACCATGCAAAAGCCCGTTTGCAGCCAGATCATAATCACAATCAGGGCAAAATTATTAATGCCGCGATTCACCAGCCACCCCACCGGCTCAAAGCCCAGCGAAACAACAATGGCATTGAGCAAGCCAATTTGCTCAGCGCCGATGGGCCGGTAAGCATAGATAAACCGCCAGATGACGCTGGCTCCCACAAACGAAATCGCCATCGGCAAAAAAATCAGCGACTTGGCAATAGGCTCGTAGCGCACCCTGTCAATTAACACCGCAATAATCAGGCCCAGCCCGACGCTAATGCCCGTCACTAGCACCAGCCACAGCAGGTTGTTGCGAAAGGTGAGCAGCATGTCAGGGGCGGTAAAGGCAAAAATGTAGTTCTTTAACCCGACAAAATCGTCTGACCTGTTGCCAAAAAAGCTCAGATAAAAGGTACGAATAGCCGGAATCACCAGGTAAGCCGTCAGCAGCAGTACCGATGGGCCAACGTAGATCCAGGGCAGCACCTTTAGCCGCATCCGCTGCGGCAAAGTCTTTTCGACTAAAACATTCAGCCCATAAAAGATAGCGATGACGCCAACTGACCCAATGGCGATCGCCAGCAGCGCCTTCAAAATGAGCGATATATTATTACTGTCCATAGCGTGCCTTCTATCGTCTTGCTACTGAGCTGCTACACCTGAGAAAGCGGATGGCCAATCTACCCGAACCTGGCTTACGAACCGTCTGCTACCGAACTGTCTTCGGGCCAATAAAATTCAATCTGGTCAGTCACTTCCTGCGCGGATGAGCCCGCCACAAAGTTCATCATCCCCGACCAAAAAGTCCCGGTGCCGACCGCACCCGGCATCGCATCAGAAGCATCAAACTGAACAATTTTTGCAGTCGTCAACAGCTCAGCCTGCTTACGACTAATCTCGTCTGGGTAAACGCTTAAGTCCACCTGTTTATTCGCTGAGAGAAAGCCGCCCTGCTTTGCCCAAATTTCGTGGGGCGTCGGCGTCGCCAAATACGCCATCAGCTGACGGGCTTCGGGCGTGTCGTTGAGCATGGAGAAAATGTCACCCGCCACCAGCAGCGCCTTGCCGTACTCTGGATTGATCACCGGGGTTGGGAAAAAGTCTACGTCTTCGCCTAAGACAACGCCTTCGGGAAAAAAGGTACTGATAAAATTGCCCTGATGGTGCATGTAGCACTTGGGCGGATCGTCAAAGAGCCCTGCTACCGAGTCACCCCAGGGAATGCTCAGCGCCGCTGTTTTACCACCCCAAACATAGCCAGGCGTTCGCACTATCTCCCCAAAATACTCAAAAGCTTCCTGCACCTCAGGGGCGTTGAAAGGCACCTCATGCTGCACCCACTGATCATAAAATTCTGGGCCAGCGGTATGCAACAGAATATCTTCTACCCAGTCGGTACCTGGCCAGCCTGAGGCATTGCCGCTTTCCATGCCCAGGCACCAAGGGCTGTCTCCCTCGGCGACAATTTTGTCACTGAGGGCAGTCATCTCCTCCCAGGTCTCGGGCATGGTATAGCCCTTTTCAGCAAACTGCTTGGGATTGTACCAGACCAGGCTCTTAACCGCCGAGCGATACCAGATACCGTAGATCTGATCGTCTATGGTGGAAAGGTCTATCCAGCTCTGGGGATAGTAGGCGGCAAGTTCCTCTGGCGTCAGCACCTCAGTGACCGGGACTAGGGCACCTTCTTCGGCGAGCGATCGCATCAGCCCAGGCTGCGGAAACATCGCAATGTCGGGCGAGTCCCCCGAATCGACTCGCACCGGCAGCAGCGTCGTAAAGGCATCTGTACCTTCATAAATAACGTCAATACCCGTTTCCTCTTCAAAGGGTTTCAGAGCCTCTTCTAGCTTGGCCTGCTGATCACCGACTACGACGCCCAATACGCTCACCGTATTTGAACCACTAGGTTGGCTATTTTCTGTGGTGTCTGATTCTGAGGGCTGGCTACAGCTGGCTAGGGGAAGGGCGATCGCCATCCCCAGTGCCAACTGCCTGACCATTCTCACAGCAGGTCTCGCAGTAAGCTGAATAAACCAAGACTGCCGTAAGAGAGAAAACATAACCTTGAAGATCTTTTAAGTTAAATGCCTACGTTTATATAGGCATCAGTAGAGTCTGGCACCCTTATCTAAGTACCTCTTAAAGGGTACGTCTTAGAGTAGAGGGGCCGCCCTACCTTTAGAAATAATTATGAAAAGGCGATATAAAACTTTACGCTCGTTCGCCGGATGCGGATTGAACTAAAAAGAGTCAACCATCTGTAGCAAAACCTATGCCAACGCCGCCTACCGCCTCACAACCGCCTTGCTGGGATCCCTGGATTCTCCAAGAAGATGGGAATGGACAAAGCGATACCTACCGTTTGTTCTACCTCAGCGGCAGCACAGCTCAAGATCCGTGGTGGCAAACCAGCTGGATTTGCGGGGCCCGCTCTCAGGATATGCGCCATTGGCACCATACCGGACCAGTGCTAGAGCCACTCGCTAATCAAGGCTGGGAATCTGGACGAATATTTGCAGGCAGCGCCTACAAAGAAGACAATACCCGCTACTTATTTTATTCAGCAGCGAGCAGAAGCGAGGTTTCAAAAGAGGCTATCGGCCTAGCAACGTCTACAGACGGTCAACACTGGCACCGTCTTGATGAACCCCTACTATCTCTTGCAGATGACTTCGACGTGCACACTGAGACCAGTATTGGCTATGCCGGAAAGTGCAATTGGGCGAACCATCTACACTGGCGAGACCCTTACATTCTCAAGGTACCGGACACTCAAAACTACTACTTATTTTTCTGCGCGTCTCTCACCGGATCAGCACTCTATCAGGGCGGCGTTGGTGTGGCTGTAGCCGATCATCTCGCTGGCCCCTACCAGCTGCTGCCTCCTGTAGCGGGGCCGGGCGTAGTCGCAGCAGCACCCTCATCTGTGTCGAACCATGCTGCTGGTCGCTCAACAGACGCAAGTGCGCGGTGGCCCTTTTATCATTTAGAGCGACCCCAAGTGATCTATTTTCAGGGAAGATATCACTTGTTCTTTTCCTGCTTCAAAGAATTCGTCAATCCGCTCTGGTTAGAAGAGATTGGCTCTGACAACGTATCTGATTCAACTTTGTACTGGTATGTCTCAGATCAAATTACTGGCCCGTTTGAGCCAGTGAGCCCGCTGTCAGTCGTATCAGGCAGTGAGGCTACCGGGCTTTATGGCACCACGTTTTTTCCCAAGGCTTATCGAGGCAGCTGGCAGCAGGCGAGCCTATCGAAGGGAATCGAGATGTCGGTTTTAGGCTGGTATTCAAAAAACTATCGGCTAGCCGTGAGTCAAGAGTTTGTTGCGATTTGGACGCAGTCAGGACTAAAGATTGCAGCGAACCCTACTGTCAGCCGTTCAACAGAATGAATACAAGACGAAAGATAATACGCCTAATTGCGTCGTAGCAGACTATTCAAACTGCCTTCCCGACAACTTCCCAATCAGGTCATAAAGTCATAGCCATAGACCACTGAACACAGACCACTCAACTGCCGCTGTGCGGAGGAAATCCAGCTATGACACCTGATTTAATCAACGGCCTGCGAATATGTCTCACTCTTTCGCTATCAATGGCTTTACTATGCCCAGTATTAGTCTTTTGCCTGCCTGATCGCCAGAAAACAGCCTAGCTCATTTGCGGTGGCTTGCCCCAGTTCACTTTTCTCTATCTACCGCTTTACGTATTACATTCAATGGTCGCTAGACCCTTATGACTGTTCACCCGCTATCCTTTACTCATTCAGGAGAATATTCATGCAATTAACCTACCGTGGCGCTCGTTACCAAACCCAAAAATTGGCTGAGAAAGCAACAACTATCATTGAGTGCGAAAACGTCTGTCGTGGCGTCCGTCCTAGCTCGAAAGCAGCCGTAGGAACATCCTCACCAAACGTTTCCCAACAGATGACTTACCGAGGGGCGACATACATGATCTATAGCTCCTGTCGAGTTGCTTAGGAGACTTTTATCGGCTGAAACCGTTATCTCACAACAGGCAACTCGACTCGCAGAGTAAGAATGCATCCTTACTTTGCTATATCTTTGAAGCTTTGTTATGCTTACGGCCTATCAGACAAAAGATAGGATAAAGAGAGTCTAATTGCGACCATTTCCCATCCTATTTGCATACTCTTCACCCTGCCAAGCAGCTGATGTAAGCGCTCAATCAAAGCATTTCAAAAGCTGTTTGGCAACACTCTAGGCAGCAGGGCTTATTGGTACGGCTTTCGGCAACGCTTAAACCCGTGCTTAGACAGTTTGACGCTTGCGCAATGTTTTAGTGCCCAAAGCACCTACCATCAGCAGCCCTAGCACGGCTGTAGGTTCAGGAACATCCTGTTTTTCTATACCGTTAACTGAGATGGCGTTGACATCAAAACCGTCTCGATCTTTGCCTTTGGGAGATCTGTCTACCAACAGAATGTGACTAAAGATGCCTGTTGGCGAGTAGAGGGCATTGGATGCGCCCGCAGCAGTGTTGTAAGCACCATCGGCAATGTTTTTAATTCTGCCTGCGCTTGTCCATTGGGTGAGATCTTTTGCCAAAGTGCTCCAATCAGGGCTGCTGCCAAAGCTGCCGTAATACAGATCTACCTGCTCATCGTAGGCACCTTGCGAAGACTTATGCCCCCAGGTGGTTTCCCAAATAGTCGCAGACCCACTGAAGGCTTGACCGAAGCTGAAAATAGCTCGTCCGCCTATTCCTAAAGATAAGAAATCTTTGTTACCATCGTAGCCGTTATTAGAGTCTGTAGTTAGACCCGGAGCGCCTAAGGCATTCTTCACGTCGCTACGATAGCCATTCATAGGCGTGCCGTTACTGTCGTAGTAGACAACATCGGTAGCATAAAGCTGAGCTGCTTGGACGTTGCCTGCCGTACCGAGGATACAGGCTGCCGCCGCTACCACAGGTGCACAGCGCGCAGCACGATTAAAGACAGAAGACGAAAACTGAGTGACCATTGATTTATCCATAGAGAATGAATTTGTAGGTGAACAAACAATCTCAACCAACTCTATCTAGGGGACTCGGGTGACGGCGACAGAAGTTACACTCAACGCCTGACCGGCTGCGCTTTATGATGGCTTCACAAAGCCGTAAAACAGGGCGCTTTTATGAAGCGGATAACTCCAGCGATCGCTCATTTTTGTTAGAGCGAAATTGCTTCGGCAACTCCAGACTCCTCTCAAGTCGCGGCTTAGCGATGTCTCAACTAACAACTGCTGCTGCCAACACAAGGGCAAACCACCTCATAGAAATTCCCCTTATCTGACCCTCTACCCTTCCGCAGCTTTACGGAGAGACCTGTCAAAATCTGAGGGAGCAGGTCAGATGTGTGTGGCTATGCCCCGTGCCTCTGGCAACGTTGCCTGACATTGGGAATCACACAGGTATAATATTGATGGCCATCAAGTTTAAGCTGGATTCTCTCAGCGGCGATGGTGAGGCCATTGAGAGGCGATCGCTCATAGGAAACAATGTCTCAGCTAGCGCTATTTCCCCATTCTGAAGACTCGGCTTTTTGGTCGGCTATGCCCCCTTACCAGGTGCGAGAGAGTAAGCGGGCTAAGCATGTCTCAATCAAAATTTCGGTAGAAGGTGCAGTAGAAGTAGTCGTGCCGCCTATGTTTGATCGGCAGCAGCTGCCCGATATTTTAGAGAAGAAGCGGGATTGGATTGTGAAGACGCGATCGCGCCTAATCAGCGATCGCGCCCAAACCTCAACCGACTGGCAGGTCAAAAAGCCCGAAACCATTGCGCTACGCTGGCGATCAACAGCGCTAGACGACCCTGACGAATCAGGGCAGGCAGACTGTGACGATCTAGAAATCTGGTCGGTTATCTATCAGCCCGGTGCGGGTAATAAGACGCTTTGCGTTCCGTCTTTGGGCGATCGCCTCACCATTCGCGGCAACACAGAGCATCTACCCGCCTGCCAAGCCGTCTTACGAAAATGGCTGGCTCATAGAGCGCAGCGAGATCTGGCTCCCTGGCTGCGGCAGCTGGGTTTTGAGCTAGACTTGCCCTGCCGCCGAATTTCAGTGCGCGGGCAAAAGACCCGCTGGGCTAGCTGCTCCGATCATAAAGACATCAGCTTGAACTACAAACTGCTATTTTTGCCCAGGCCGCTAGTTCACTACGTGCTAGTGCATGAGCTATGCCACACCGTGCACATGAACCACTCCGCCCAGTTTTGGCGCTTAGTCGGCGAGAAGCAGCCCGACTACTCACACTGGCGCGACCAGCTTAAAACCGGCTGGCGCTATGTGCCACGCTGGGTAGAAACATAAGCGGTATGACTAACAAGCTACAATCTCCTCACAGTGGCTACCACTGGAGGAGGCAATCCGGCAGATTCTTTGAAGGGTGGTATCTACGGCTAACGCTGCCTGCATCCGGTCAGACATTCGCCTTTATGTACTCTATTGACGATCCAGGAGGCGGCACCGACCACAGCGGCGGCGCAGCCCAAATTTTAGGCCCCGACGAAGCCTACTACTGCCGCACATTTCCGAATGTCAACCAGTTTTGGGCCTGGCCACACCAGCTTGGATTAGGCCACTGGCGCAGCGCAAACATTCCTGGCCCCGCTCGCTACCTCACGCCTTCAGCCTTTGAGCGCGATATCAAAGAGGGCTATCAGGTCAGCGCCGAACATCACCAGGGCAAATTGCTGAATCCCGACAGCACAACCAGAGCTGAGTGGCGCTACCAGATCGCTCCGGTAGCGGGTTGGGGCGCACCCCAATCCAAAGCGACCGCAGGCTGGCTTTCCTATCTACCCGTATTTGAGCCAGGATGGCAGGTTCTGATGGCCCACGGCTTAGCCTCGGGCTGGATCTATTGGCAGGGCAAGCGCTATCGCTTTGAAAATGTACCCGCCTATGCCGAGAAAAACTGGGGCGGCGCTTTCCCAGTCAAATGGTTTTGGATACAGTGCAATGCTTTTCCCAGTGCTCCAGGGCTGAGCGTCACGGCAGCAGGCGGTGTCCGCGATGTGCTTACCTGGCAGGAGGATGTTGGACTAATCGGCATCCACCACCAGGGGCATTTTTACGAATTCTTTTCTACCGAAACAGCACTTACTTGGGCGATTGACCCATGGGGTTACTGGTATCTAGCAGCTAGCAGCTATCGCTATAAAGTCGAGCTGACGGGGCGCGCTACGGATGCAGGCGCCTGGGTACGGGTGCCTACACGAGCAGGATTGCGGTGGCTGTGCCGGGATACTACGCATGGAGAGCTGCGACTGCGGCTGTGGAACGTGGATGAGGGGCAGCCGATTCTAGATGCAACCAGCTCGCTTGCTGGACTGGAAGTGGGGGGTGGGCCTTGGCGCGATCGCTGGACAAAAGCCTGATTCCGCAGCCGAAAGACAAAGCTAAAAACTAGAGATGTCTTGCTATATTATTTGGTGTGGTTAGCGCTATGAATGCAGCAGCTGCATTTTTAGACAAGCTAATATTTTGGGGCTGTGGCTCAGATGGATAGAGCAAGCGCCTCCTAAGCGCTAGGTCGCGCGTTCGAATCGCGCCAGTCCCGTCAATCACCTTCCTGTGGTTTCCCATCGATATCCTTCACCCAGTTTTCTAAAGCTACACCCGGATAAACGCGAAAATCATCGAGATTATTAGTCACTAAAGTCAGATGCAGACTTTTAGCATGGCTCGCAATTAGCTTGTCTAGCGCATCTCGTTGGCGTTCTGGCACGGCTGCTCTAATTGCTGCGTACGCTCTAGCGGCAGGCTGAGCAAAGGGCACTGCCGGAATCATCTTTATCAAACCGTCTAAAGCCTGACGATTCTGTTCCTGTGTGGCTTCGCTGCTCCTATAGACCCCATACTCCAGCTCTGCTAGCGTAATCGCTGAAATAACAACCTCTCCCTGGCGACATTTGGAAAACCGTCGCGATACTGAAGGCGGCTGTTTCTTCATAATGTAAATGCAGATGTTGGTATCGAGCATGTATTTCAAAACATTTCTCGCGCTTGAGTTTCTTGGTCGGGTCGGCCCTCGGCCATGAAATCATCAGAGAAAGCTGCAAATAGCTCTACTGCGTTTATCAGGAGAGGAGGCACAGGGCGAATGATCAGGCGATCACCCTCTCGTTCAATGTCATATTCAATATCTAACTGCTCAAACTGTAGTTCTTTGGGGATGCGAACCGCCTGCGAATTGCCACTTTGAAAAACCCGAGTACGCACTGAATAGTTGCCTCCATCAGCTATGTATACACAAGTATATACGCTGTGAGCAATATGCATTCTTACCAACAAACCCGAAGCTCATCGACTGCGAGTCTCTTCTAATTGGTCTAGCTTGTTGCTGACAAAGGTGCGAATGGTTTGAATCAAATATAGGTTTTCGTAGTCGAGGCGTGCTAAAGACTTGATTGCATAGCTTTGATAGCGCTCATGCAGACCGATTCTATTCATCAGCTGACACAGTGAGATTTTGAGACGGCCATATTGTTCTGTCGGCATGTCTGCGGCGTTGAGCCGCTGGTCTGCTATTTGCACCTGCGTATGCTGCTCTGCCAGCGTAAAGCTGTAGATCATCACCGCCTGAGAGAGATTGAGCGAGGGCTGAAGGCTGAATTGAGGAATAGTGGTGATTAGATCGCACAGGTCCACGTCTTGATTGCTCAGACCGGAGCGTTCGCTGCCAAAGACAATCGCTACGCGCTGTAAGCTGCTGCCCTTGTCGCGCAGAGCAGCCGGTAAATCGCGAACCGAAACGTAGTGATATTTTTGCAAGCGGTGGCGGGCAGTAGTGGCGCAGGCGAGGTCAATATCGTACAGTGCGTCGGTGAGCTGCTCATATATCGGGGCTGTTTCTAAAATGTGCTCAGAACCGTGAGCAAAGGCTCTAGCTATGCCGCTATGGGGGTCGGCCTGGGGGCGGACCAGCCGTAGATCTGTATAGCCCATTGTATTCATAGCGCGAGCTGCCGCACCAATGTTGCCCGATTCGCCGGGCTCTACCAAAATGAACGAAAACTGAATCACGGTCTCAGGGCGGTTATAAACGTGTGTGTCAGGAGTGACTTCGCTACCATGCAGCAAGCGTACGGATGCATTCGTACGCTTGTGCACCGCTTTGTCCGCAGTATATAGACGACAGTTCTAGCAATCATATACGTAGTAAGCAAAGTGGCCAACGCTACAGCTGAAATGTAGACTTGTAACTAGGATGCTGTCTCCATCGAGACCAGCCGTCTGCGAGTGAGAAGACAACTCAAATAAACTGAGAAGCTATGTTAGAAAAGCTCGCTCAGCAAACCTGTATTCCTTGCTCGGGTTCGCTGCCACCTGCAACGCCAGAGGAAATTGCTCAGCTTCAGCGCCAGCTGCCCGAATGGGGAATTGTTCAGTCGGAAGCAGTGCCGCAATTGCAGCGTCAGTATCGGTTTACCAATTTTCAGCAGGCGCTGGATTTTACCAATCGAGTGGGGGCGATCGCCGAATCCTACAACCACCACCCAACGCTGCTCACCGAATGGGGCAAAGTCACTGTCACTTGGTGGACTCACGCCATCAACGGACTTCATCAGAATGACTTCATTATGGCCGCCAAGACGGATGAAGCGGCTGCGTTAGGTCAGGCTGATGCAAAATCCAACCCGGATAATGCTCGTTGATGAACTGAGCTTAAACCTTGCCTTTGCTTTTTTCGATGTGCTCCATCATCCGCATCTTTTTAGCTTCGTCGCCCTTAGCGGGTTTAGAGATGTTGTCTAAAGAGATATTGGCGCTCTGAGCCAGGTGCTGTTTGATTTGCTGCTTATCTGCCATTGTTTACTGCTGTTCGGTGAGGGCGCTGTTAACTTGCTCAATAAAGAGACTACCGTATAAAGTAGGGCGGTTTCAACATGATTTAGAGTGGTAACCCAGTGGATTTGAGAGGCGGGCGAATGCCAGATCAGCGCTCAGCGCTGCGGCGGGCAAGTAAAGGGCTAGATATAGCGGTAGTCGGCGGCGGGGCGGCGGGCTTTTTTGGCGCGATCGCTGCTGCTGCCCACTCTGAGCACCGGGTTACCCTCTACGAAGCTGGCCCCGCACCGCTCGCCAAGGTAAGCATCTCTGGCGGTGGCCGTTGCAACGTCACCCATCACTGCTTTGAGCCAGGGCAGCTAGTGCAAAACTACCCTCGGGGTGGCAAAGCGTTGAGAGGAGCCTTCAGCCGATTTCAGCCACGCGATACGGTGGCCTGGTTCGCACAGCGCGGGGTCCAGCTCAAAACCGAAGCCGATGGCCGCATGTTTCCGGTGACAGACGATTCGGCAACGATTATCGACTGTCTGACTGAGGCCGCTGAGCGGGCGGGTGTACAGATCAAAACGCGATCGCCGATCATCAGCGCCAAGCTTTCAGACAGCTCTTCAGACAGCCGCTTTCAGCTTCAGCTCAGGTCTCAGCAGGGCGGTGGGGTGGAGTGTGATCGCCTCTTGCTCACCACTGGCAGTAGCCCGGCTGGCTATCGCATTGCCCAAGCGTTGGGGCACAGCCTGGAGCCCTCTGTCCCTTCGCTATTTACCTTTAATGTGACCGATAAACCCTTGCACCAGCTCAGCGGCGTAACGGTCAATCCGGTGACTCTACAGCTCAGGGCAGAGGGCATCAAGCCGCTGTCTCAAACTGGGCCGCTGCTGATCACGCACTGGGGGCTCAGCGGGCCAGCGGTGCTCAAGCTGTCGGCTTGGGGAGCTAGGCTGCTGCATAGCCAGCGCTACCAGGCGACTGTAGTCGTGAACTGGCTACCAGAATTAAGCCAGGAGCAGGTACGAACAGAGTTACAGCAGGTGAAAACGGCCAATAGTAAACGGGCGATCGCCACCTTCAGCCCTCACCCTCCCCTTTCCAAACGGCTCTGGCAATATCTCCTCAGTCGCGCCGAGATTGACCTAGCCCTGACCTGGGCCAATCTGTCTAAAAAGCAGCTCAACCGGCTGATACAAGAGCTGACTCAGGGCAACTTTGAGGTCATGGGTAAAGGTGCCTTTAAAGATGAATTTGTTACCTGTGGGGGCGTACGGCTCAAGGAAGTTGATTTTAAGACAATGGAGAGCCGTCAGTGTCCGGATTTGCACCTGGCAGGAGAAATTTTAGACATTGACGGCATCACTGGCGGGTTTAATTTTCAGAGCGCTTGGACAACTGGCTGGCTAGCGGGGCAGGCGCTGGCACAGCCTGCTCTTGGTTGAGGCCTGTTCTTATTCGATCTGCTCTTGTTCGATCTGCTCTTATGCGATGCAAAGAAAACGGCGCTACAAATCAGTTGGAATCATGATTGTAAAAATAGTCCCTACGCCTGGCTGAGATTGGCAAGTCATTTCTCCTTTGTGCTTTTGGGTAATCACCTGATGGCTAATAGAAAGACCTAAACCAGTGCCGTGGTCAGTCGGTTTGGTGGTAAAAAAGGGCTCAAATATATTTTGGATCAGGTTTTCAGACATACCTGGCCCGTTGTCGGCTATAGAAACCAAAACGTGCTCACTGAGCGCTTGAGTTTTAATAGTGATTGACGGATTAGCCGAGTGAGTTGCTTGCGCTGACGATGCCTCAGATTCTTCAAAAGCATCAATGGCATTGGCGAGTAAATTCATAAAGACCTGACTGAGCTGGCTGATATCGCAGTTGATTTGGGGCAGTTGGCCGTAGTGTTTGATGACAGTCACAGGCCGGTTCAGCCGCAGCCGGTAGCTGAGCAACATAAGGGTGCTGTTAATGCCTGTGTGAATATCGGCGAGGTGAAATCCTTGCTGCTGCCCTGAGCGCGAAAAGTTACGCAGCGATCGCACAATCTCAGTCATGCGCTCAGTCCCCACCTTCATCGACTCTAGTATTTTGGCGAGATCGTCACTGATAAAGTCTGGCTCAATCTCTTCTACTTTTAGAGCGATCGCCTCATTCTCTTCTCCATGAATTTCCCGGTAAAGCTGTAGCAGCTCAGTCAGCCCGGCAGCGTACTCTTCAACGTGGCGAAGGCTGCCACTGATAAAGCCCAGCGGATTGTTGATTTCGTGGGCAACGCCAGCCACTAACTGGCCTAGAGCAGCGATTTTTTCTGAATGAACCAGATGAGCTTGGGCGCTTTGCAGCTCGTTGAGTGTGTGCTTCAGCTGCTGATTTTTCTGGTGCAGCGCTGCCGTACGCGCCTGGATGCGCTTTTCTAAAGTGGCGTTGGTCTGCTGTAGTGCAGACTCAGCTTTTTCCTTTTGGCCCATTTCTTGCCATATTTGCTGCACCATTATCCGCATTTCTAACTGGCTGACGGTCTGGCGAGCGAGTGCTTCAAGTGCCTCAATCTGCGCTGCTGTAAGCTGTCTGGGTTGAGAGTCGATGACACAGATCGTGCCCATTGCGTAGCCTTCGCTGGTGATCAGTGGTGCGCCTGCATAAAAACGAATATGAGGCTCGCTGGTAACCAACGGATTGTTGGCAAAGCGAGGATCTTCGCGGGCATCTGGGACAACCATTACAGTTGGCTGCAAAATGGCGTGAGCGCAAAAGGCCAGATCGCGCGGGGTTTGCGCCGCATCTACGCCTACTTTGGCTTTGAACCACTGTCTGTCAACATCAACCAGGCTAACCAAAGCAACTGGCGTGCCGCAAATATGGGCAGCGATCGCCGTCAGATCGTCATAAGCGGTTTCTGCGGCTGTATCTAAAACCCGATAGCGCAGCAGCTTCTGAATTCTCTTGTCTTCATTATCGGGATAGTCAGCGGGCACCGCTCCTGAAAAAGGACTCAGCGGTTCGGAAACCTGTTCAGGTTGCATAGGTAGGTCAAAGTGAAATTAATAAAGTTGCTCTGAGAGATTTAAAGTTAGCAGGCTAGATAATTTTGCAATCAGATCGTCATTTACTCAGGTTGAGTATGCCCATTTGGTCAATAAGCTCTGGCAACTAATCCCTCTTTCCTCGTTTATAGGAGAAGCAGCTCAATCTGATTGTTCGGCTAGTCGTCGGATGCATACTCACAGAGAAGGCCACGCCTACGTACGACGGCTAGCTACTTAGCCGATAACACACAGCGGTTCTAGCGGTCACTTATGTAGTGAGCTAAGTGACCGAAGCTATAAATGCCTGTAAGCAGTGCTATGACTGCACTTTTTGCAGACGGTTGATATCAGTAACTGACGCTTGCTAGGTCTAGCAATTGGGCAGCAAACAGCAGAAGGACCAGTCCAGGAGACCGTGGTCATGATGCCTAGCCGCCCTGACTGGCTGCGCCACATTTTGCTAGGTAGCTCCGATGCAATTCAGCAAACCATCCATTTGCTGTACCGACCTCAACTACGCAGAAACCAGCATATGGAGCACGGCTATGGGCAGTCACAGGCAGCTCATCATCACCGCAGCGCAGGGAGAAACGATTAGTCTGTTGCAGCGATCGCTCTAAGCAATCATGGAAAAAATCCATAGCGTTTGCCAACAGGTTCATTAAAACCTGGTTGAACTGAGCGATGTTGCAAAAATTAAGCGAGTCTGGATTTTACAATTGCTTGAACCTTATTCCCATCAGCCTGGCCTTTAAGCTTTTGCATGACAGGTCCCATGACTTTGCCCATATCGCGCGGGCCGCTAGCACCTACCTGAGCGATGACTTCGTCTACGGCAGCTTCTACTTCGGCCTCTGACAGCTGAGCAGGCAAATATTCTTCTAAAATGGCTAGCTCTTGCGCTTCTTTATCAGCCAGCTCTGTGCGGCCTGCATCTGTGTATTGAGTAATAGAGTCGCGGCGTTGCTTAGCTAGCTGAGTTAGCACAGCAAGTTCTTCTGCTTCGGAGAGTTCCTCTCGGCCTTTGGCGCGGATTTCGCTCTCTTTTTCGAGGATAACTTTTTTGACGCTGCGCACGGTTTCCAGACGCAGCTTATCTCTGGCTTTCATAGCCGTTTTGATTTCGTCGGAAATGCGATCTTTTAAGCTCATGGGGGCTTCCTAGAAAAGTCAGTAGTTGATAAAAAAGGAGGGCTCGCCCGTGACGCGCCCTCCTTTCTAAAAATTGAAAGTGAATGCGCAAAGGCTCAATACTCGGGGACTGAGGGATCGATTTCGCGGCTCCAGGCAAGAATGCCGCCTTTAACATTGGTTCCCTGAATGCCCGCTTCTTTTAGAATGGCGAGGGCTTTGGCAGAGCGACCTCCCATTTTGCAGTGAGCCACTAGCTTGTGGCCGTTGAGCATTCCCTGAAGCTTAAGGACACCGTCACCGTTTTCAATTTCACCCAGGGGGATCAGGGTAGAGCCTGGAATCTTAGCAATTTCGTACTCGTTGGGATTGCGGACATCCAGTAAAAAGTAATCGTCTTTGCCACTGTCCAGCAATGCCTTGAGGTCGCTGACAGACATTTCGGGCATATCAGCCGCCTGCTTCGCTTCTTCTTCCGCCGCTTGGGGAATGCCACAGAACTGTTCGTAGTCAATCAGCTTGTCGATCACCACACGATGCTCCTCGGGCGGTCGGCGCAGCTTCAGCTCCCTAAAGCTCATGTCTAGAGAGTTGTACACCAGCAGCCTGCCGCTCAGCGTTTTGCCCTTGCCTAGAATGATTTTGATGGTTTCAGTGGCTTGGATCACGCCAATCATACCGGGGAGAATGCCCAGTACGCCGCCCTCTGCGCAGGAGGGAACCAATCCCGGCGGTGGTGGCTCGGGGTAGAGATCGCGGTAATTTGGCCCTTCTTCGTAGTTAAATACCGTTGCCTGCCCTTCAAAGCGGTAGATAGAGCCATAGACGTTGGGCTTATCCAACAGAACGCAGGCGTCGTTGACCAGGTAGCGGGTCGGGAAGTTATCAGTGCCGTCTACCACGATGTCGTAAGGCTCGAAGATTTCCAAGGCATTCTCAGAGGAGAGCCGGACTTCGTGGAGGTCAACCTGGCAGTAGGGGTTGATTTCCAAGATGCGGTCTTTGGCGGATTCGATTTTGGGTTTGCCAACCCATGAGGTGCCGTGGATGACCTGACGCTGAAGGTTGGAATGATCGACAACGTCGAAATCAACGATGCCAATACGGCCAACGCCAGCGGCGGCAAGATAGAGCAGTAAAGGGGAACCTAATCCGCCTGTGCCAACGCAGCAAACGCTGGCGGCTTTAAGCTTTTTTTGACCTTCGAGGCCAACTTCAGGCAGGATCAGGTGGCGAGAGTATCGTTCGTACTCTGCTTTATTCAGTTGGATGTCATCCAAGTTGGGATTCAGCATGGTGTTTGAAAGGATTGAATAAGTGGCCGATTGCAGCTAGAAAGATGAAATGAATGATTTTTAAGCCGAAACCGGCATTCGATCCCTGGCAGAAGACGGCGAAATTTTCATCGCTTCTGGCTGAAACTGATGATCTGAGTCTAGCGCCCAGTTCCTGACATCGACTGCTTGGCCACCCTGAACTGACACAATGACATAGGCGTATTCGGGCCAGGCTTGGGCGCGATCGCACTCCGAAGGCACAGCCCCATGATCAGGATGAGAGTGATAAACACCGATGATATTCAGCCCCTGCTCACGTGCCTGCCGCTGAGTTCGCAGCAGATCTTCAGGCGCTATGGCATATCGCCGCCGCTTGGTATAAGGAGCCAAGTGAGAATTTGAGGCGTCTGGAGTTTCTTCAGGCAGTGCTTCCTCAGGCAGTGCTGCTGCTGTCCATTCATTGTTGAGAGGTACCAGTTCAACCAGGCGCTTTTGCGATTCGCCTTCGCCGTGCTGGAGACAAATTTCGCCCACCATGAGACCGCAGCACTCCTCAGGATACACCCGCTCGGCATAGGCTGACATGGCTGTAAGTTGTTGGGCAGAAAGGGCTAAAACCACGATGGCTCGCTTTTGCAAAGACGTCCTCAATCAGGACGCGGTATTTGAGACTTTATATCAAGACTTTATATATTAAGCCAACGGGCTACGCAGTAACCATGAAATCTTTCAAAAGCTGATCGACGACCTGATCCATTGCAACTGAGCGAGAGGCTTTAAACAAGAGACGATCGCCTGGCTGAATCAGGTCTTTAAGATAGCCAGTAAGTTCCGCGTGACTACCAAACTGCTCACTAGGCACAGCCCTGGCCCCCACTGCCATCGCCTCAGCTTCAGCAGGATCGGCCAAAATTAGCAGCTGGTCTAAGCCCAAAGCGGCTACCGTCTGACCAATCTGACGATGCAGCTCAATGGACTGGGCTCCCAGCTCTTTCATCGTACCGAGTACAGCAATACGGCGATCGCCCGGCTGGTCAGCCAGCAGCTGTAGCGCGGCTACCATCGCCTCGGCTCCAGCGTTGTAGGTTTCATCGAGCAGCAAAATATCGTTGGGCAGCTGATGGCGCTGAGCGCGACCGGCGGGCATAGAGACGGTGAACCCCTGAGTGAGCGGGTGCCAATCTAGATTTAGCGCTTTGAGAGTGGTGATCGCCCCTAGCAGATTGAGCGCATTGTGCCGGCCCGGCAGCGGCAGGGGAATACGCTTGCCCGCGACGATTACATTGTTATCTGTGAGCTGACCGTGCAGGTCGCCGCCTGTCAGTCCGTAGGTAATTTGGCGACCGGACCAGACTTTGGCCGCTGTTGCCATCAGCCGATCATCGTCGTGGTTAAGGACAGCAATGCCACCGACAGGAAGCTCTTTGAGGAGTTCGCATTTGGCATCGGCGATCGCCTGGCGCGATCCCAGTCGTCCGATATGGGCTGTACCTACGTTGGTAATTAGGGCTACGTCAGGCTGAGCGATTTGGGCAAGCAGGGCAATTTCTCCAGGACCGCGCATTCCCATTTCTATCACCGCGTACTCGTGCTCGGTACTCAAGTCCAGCAACGTTTTAGGAACGCCGATTTCATTGTTATAGTTGGCCTGGGTTTTGAGCACTGAGCCAAATTTCCCCAGCGCCGCTGCCACTATTTCTTTGGTTGTGGTCTTACCGACAGAGCCAGTGATGGCTACCACGGGCACGGCTCGCTGCTGCCGCCACCATTGGCCCAGAGACTGGTAGGCAGCTAGGGTATCGTCTACTTCTAGGCGAGGCAGGGCAACCATCTGATTGGGGATCGCGTTGCGCCGGGTGATGGCAGCGATCGCCCCTCGATCAATCGCCTGCTGCACAAAATCGTGACCGTTGAAGGTTTCACCTTCTAGCGCCACAAATAGCTGGCCCGGGCTCAGCGTCCGTGTATCAGTAGTAATGCCTGTCACTACCTGATCTTTCGAAACCATTTTGCAGGCTTGAGGGGTGGCCGCAAGCCGCTTTACCAAGGTGCCAAACAGCGCACTGAAACCGGTCATTTTCTCACCAAAAATTTAAGCCGATGATACCAAGCTTCCTGAGACAGTGACTAGAAATACAGTGCCTGGAGACCGGGCGATCCCAAGCGAATTGAATAATTGAAGCAGCCTGTCCGGAAGACCAAACGTCAAAAATTGATAGGTTCTCTCTGAGTCGGGGCATATTAGCTTGCGAGAAACATCACCAAAACTTGATGCCTTTACAGGCAGCGCTTGCCTAAACGCTTCACCCCCAACCGCTGACTCATGATCTCGAATAGCCGCCTTGTCACTAAAGATATTTCCTTCGGCTCAGAAAGTCCCGCCTCGACCAAGGTTGCAGATCGCTACAGCGACAATCTGATGGACGATCTATTCTCCGATGTAGATCAGATCTTGGCAGGTGACCTGAGCAGTGCAATTACAGTCTCTGCCCAGTCGCACTCTGCCCGGCCGCACTCTGCCCAGTCTTATCGCAATGTAACCGGGCCGGCCAGTTCCTCAGCGCGAACCGTCACACTACCCGCCGACTTTTCACCTCAAAGCGCGGCTGATATTTATCGCGCCACGGTAGCCGCGAGCAGTCATGGCGGCGGCAGACCAGTCACCACAACTGCTCGCACCGCCGCTGCCTCGTCTGAAACGGCCTTGCCGCTGTCAGAGTCACCCGAGGCGGATGACTCGCCTGTTCAGTCAGTTTCCAATTCTCTCTACCCTCAAGATTCGCCTTTAGCTCTGATCTCTGCTGGCGGCTCACCCCCATCACCGCAGACTATTTTTCAGCCTAGACAGCTTAAAAAGCAGGTATCGCTGCCTTTTCTATTGATCGGTGCTGTCGGGATTTCGTTGATGAGCACTTTTGGGCTGTGGATGATCAACCGCAGCGCACCTGAGCCCAGATGGTTGTTTTCTCTCAGCAAAGAAGCGACGGCAGCAGAACTCCCTAGTCGCTCAGATCAAGCTTTTTTAGACTATCTCGGGCAGTCGCTAAAGGTCATCAGTGCGGGTAAAGCGGGGGGAGAGCAAGTGGCTACAGTTCCACCCTCCCCGGCGGGCCCTGAGACAGCGGCAAAAGTCAGTGCGTTACCGGTTGTGCCTAGCGCTAAGCCATCTACCAATCCTATTGAGCGTGTATTCGTACCGGTCTATCAGAATGGTCAGCAGACCGCTCAAAGCGCTTCTCAACCCGCTGCCCGGCTCAGCGTATCGCTCCCTGTGGTGCCAGCGCCCCCAGCGCCCACCGCGACTTCTCGCACAGCGCCCTCAGTTCCCAGACGGCCTGCGGCTTCGACGACTTTGCCATCACCAGGGGCATCAACGGGGGCATCGACTGCCGTAGCGCCGACCAACAGCGCAACCGCCGCTCTGACAGATGTGACGCCTGCTGCTGACCATGTTTTGGTAGGCGTTTTGAAGCTGGGCGATCGCTCTGCGGCTATGTTCAATATCGATGGCGGCAGCTCACAGCGGGCCTACGTGGGCGATCGCATCGGCCTTTCTAGCTGGACGCTCGTTACTGTCAACGGGCAAGACGTAGTGGTGAGACGTGATGGCGAGGTGCGCTCGATCTATATTGGACAAAGCTTCTAAATATAGACGACCACCATGAGCCTATTTGACGATCTCAGCCGGTTTCTAGAAACGCGGCTAGATGAATTTTTGCGAGCCAATCCACATCTAGAACTGCGGGCGCTAGAAGATCAGCTGCGAGGACAAGAGGAGGATGCCATAGCCCTCCTCGGCAACCTCAAGCGCCGCGAAAAGCAGCTAGAAGGCAGCATTCTAGAAACGGCTCAAGACATTCAGCAGTGGCACGGTCGGATTGCCAAAGCCAAAGCCGCCAATCGTCAAGACTTGGTCGGCCCGGCTCAAGAGCGAGAAGCAGCCTTGCTACGTCAGGGCAACCATCTCTGGGGCCAAATGCAGGGTGTCAAGGAACGCATTGAGCAAACAAAGGCATTGCAGCAGCAGGTAAAGACCAAACGCCAGGAAGTAAAAACCAAGATCGCCCAGGCAGCAGCTACCCCCAACGCATCCGACTGGGGAACAACCGGCTGGAACCAAAGCCCCTACAGCTTCAGCCAGCCAATTGATCCCCTCGATGAGACCTTTCGCCAGTGGGAAGCCGAGGACGAACTCAACGAGCTTAAGCGTAAGATGCGCGATTGAGAGAACGCAAAATGATAAAGCGTGGATCTTCTATTCGTCTCTCATTGCATCTACTGCCAGTCGCCGGAAATCGCTTCTACAGGTTCACCGCTTTCGGTGATGACTTCTAGCGGCAGGCTGGCGAGTCCGTCTACCCGGTCAAACTGCACAACCTGCATACCCGTATCAGCCGGTGCAACGGTCATCACGTAGCGATCGCCCTGCCACTCTAAGTTGCTGATGCGCTGATTGAGCAGCCAGGTCTCGGCGCGATCACCCGCATTGATAGCGATCGCCGTTTCCTCTTCGTAGCAGTTCCATAAATCATCGGCTACAGTCCACACGCCAGAGAGATTGATCGGCTCCAAACGAGCGCTCAGACCATAGGTGGTAAAGCTAATCACCTGATGATCCCAAAACTGATTAGAGGCACTCTTGAGAGGATCGCGGCTCAGCGCTTCGGTATAGCGAGCATCACCGCCAATTTGCTTGGCTTGCTCCGCCTCACTGGGCCGCTGCCATCTGTCTATATCAGCGCAGACTTCAAAGGTGACCGCTACAGGCGTCACGGCCCTTTGCCCGGCACTTTGAGCAACAGTCTCTTCAGCAATTGTGGCTGGGGCAGAGGCTTCTTGAACAACAGCTTTTTGAGCAACGGCCTCCTGGGAAACTGCATTGCTGTCACTCAGCATGATGCTGTTGGCTGTTTTACTAGGGCAGCCTGTTATCACATAGGCTCCGAGTATCATTACGCTCAACTGCTGCAATCGATTTAGCTTGCTCTGACTCATATTCCTTCCCCGCCATCACTCAACTTTGACCTGATCTGACCAGACTTAAGACTGACCTGCCCAATACCACGATTCAAGCAGCCACCCGCCTCTGCGGACGGGCTAACTTTGGCTGAATCAAGCCGCCCGGCTGCCTTGAGAAAGCCAGCTCCATAGTCACAAGCTGCGCTGACTGACTCACTGAGTAGAGCAAGCAACAAACGCCTAAAAAAGTGCGAAAAATTAGACTCAGTTCAGCGACTACCGGCCCTTGGCTGGCAACTATGAACTAGTCTCAAGCGAGGCTCTCCGGCCAAGCCTCTCCTACCGTGCCCACAGCTCTAAACCCGGAAGCTAGAAGCAGACATTCTTGAAGAGATACTGAAGCAAATTATCGAAGCTACTTAAAGCCAAGGCGCACAGATTATCGCCTCTAGCCCTCAAAAGAGCTGCCTTTATCCTGCTGCAAGTATTACTCCGGCATCACTTTACCAATGCTTAGCACGAACTCAAGGTGACAGTTAGTATATCTAACGACAACTTGTTATCGGCTGCTGCTTTACCTGGGAAGGCAAGACTTTGCGTAGCTCGGCATGGCAGACTTCTTTGCAGGTTAGTGCCTAAGTGCCTACCTAAGGAAGATAAAACACCATCGACAGTTGCCGGAACTCTTTGCCCCCACATTATCTACAAATTGGCTCTTTTTTCAGCTATCGATGGGACAGTTTATAGAAAACGTAATAACTGTCTTCAACTCATGACAGAAATACGGAGACTGTCACTCATTTAAATCACACAGATGGCTCCTGAAAGTCGTCAGTATCTAAAGGAGATATCAGGGCAAGCGCATGTATCTGAGGTTATTTAGACCAAGCAGCTGCGTCAGATTCCCCTCAAGTCACCGGGGCTTTGTGTGGCAAGGAGACCGATCCCAGCTGAACGGGTACGCTCCAAAAGACTTTCCACGGACTCTTTGATAGGTCACCGCCCCACCGCCTGTCAAGACAGATAGCGTCGGGATCGGCGATTATGCTGAGACTGATGCAGCGTCTTTTGTTGATAAGGCTACTGGCTGCTGTGCAACGTTCAGCAGTCTTTTCCTTGTCATAACAAATCGACGATAAAGCTAACGCCTAGCACTCTCTGCTTGTCATAACAAATGACGATTGAAGCTGTAGTGTTTCTCTATTGAACTGAATTTTTGACGGAGATCACACTCTACCCCTCACGTGCAGGACCATCCTTACAGGGCCTTGCGTTCGGCGATTCGTAGCTTAGCAGAGCGCGATCGCTTATTCTCCCTCACCTCTTCCCGACTCGCTACAATCGGCTTTTTCGTCACAATTTGCAATCGCTCGTCGCCCCGAAAAGCGTACTTCACAATCCGATCTTCCAGGCTGTGAAAGCTGATGATGGCTAAGCGACCGCCGGGTGCTAACCAGTCTGGAGCCTTCGCTAAAAACTGCTCTAGCACCGTCAGTTCACCGTTAACTGCAATCCGCAGCGCTTGAAAGGTGCGCGTCGCCGGATGAATGCGACCGTGGCGGGCTTTAGCTGGGTAGGCATAAGCGATCGCCCCCGCCAGTTCCGTCGTCGTCCCAAAAGGCCGCTTATCGACGATGCGCCGGGCAATCCGCCGCGACAGCCGCTCTTCCCCATACGCATAGATCGTATCGGCCAGCGTTTTCTCGTCCCAATGATTCACAATTTCCTCAGCGGTCAGCGCTTGCGTACTATCCATTCGCATATCTAAAGGAGCTTCCTGGCGAAAGCTAAACCCGCGCTGCGACTGGTCAAGCTGAGTAGAGCTGACGCCAATATCGGCGAGAATACCGTCAAAGCGACTTTCTCCCGGATCAAAGCGAGCAAAGTTGGTGTGACGGTAGGTGACGCGATCACCAAAGTCACTCAGCCTCGCCTGGGCTGCAACCAGCGCCTGCAAGTCCTGATCGAGCGCCACCAGTTCCACCGCTGGCGCAGCCTGTAATATCAGCGAGCTGTGTCCCGCCCCGCCGACCGTAGCATCCAGGTATCGCCCGCCAGCACGCACCTGTAAGCCCTCAAGCACAGCCTCACTCAGAACAGAAATATGAAAAAAAGGCTGAGCGGATACGTCTTCAGGCATGTTTTTATGGCGTTAATAGGAAAAAATAGCGAGTAAGAAAGGTTGAAAACCGATACCTTATAATGGATCGCGAACCATGCTGACAGCGGTAATTAATATTGTTTAGACGTTGAATCTTTAGAGTAAACGTACGACAATAAAAACAGTAGAGGAAATCTGGTAACTATGGCTACGCTGCAAACCAAGACCGAACCCATGGTGATCAACATGGGACCCCACCATCCGTCTATGCACGGTGTGCTCCGTTTGATTGTCACCTTAGATGGCGAAGACGTAATCGACGTTGAGCCGGTCATTGGCTACCTGCATCGCGGCATGGAAAAAATTGCCGAAAGCCGTACGAACGTCATGTTTGTACCCTACGTCAGCCGCTGGGACTACGCTGCTGGCATGTTCAATGAAGCCATTACGGTAAACGCCCCCGAAAAGCTAGCCAATATTGAAGTGCCCAAGCGCGCTAGCTATATCCGTATGATCATGCTGGAGCTGAACCGTATTGCCAACCATCTACTGTGGCTTGGCCCATTTATGGCCGACGTCGGTGCTCAGACACCCTTCTTTTACATCTTTCGCGAACGCGAGATGATCTACGACCTGTGGGAAGCTGCTTCTGGGGCCCGGCTGATCAACAATAACTATTTCCGCATTGGCGGCGTTGCAGCCGATCTGCCCTACGGCTGGATCGACAAGTGTAAGGACTTTTGCGACTATTTCATGCCTAAGGTGGACGAGTATGAGCGGTTGATTACCGATAACCCCATCTTCCGCCGCCGCGTTGAAGGCATCGGCACCATGTCTCGCGAAGATGCCATCAACTGGGGTTGCTCTGGCCCCATGCTCAGGGCCTCTGGCGTGAAGTGGGATTTGCGTAAGGTAGACCACTACGAACGCTACGACGAGCTGGACTGGGAAGTGCAGTGGGCCACTGAGGGTGACTGTTTTGCCCGATACGTGGTGCGCAACAACGAAATGCGAGAGTCGGTGAAGATCATCCGTCAGGCGATTGAGCAGTTACCCGGCGGCCCTTACGAAAACTTAGAGGCCCAGCGGATGGCGGGTGGCCCTAAGTCTGAGTGGAATGGCTTTGACTATCAGTTTTCAGGAAAGAAGATTTCCCCTACCTTCAAAATTCCTGAGGGTGAGCACTATGTTCGAGTTGAGACTGGCAAAGGTGAAATGGGCGTTTATATCATTGGTGAAGACAATGTCTTCCCATGGCGTTGGAAGATTCGCGCTGCCGACTTTAATAACCTACAAATCTTGCCAAATCTACTGCGCGGCGTAAAGCTGGCTGATATCATGCCGATTTTGGGCAGCGTGGATATTATCATGGGCTCTGTTGACCGATAGAGCGGGTCGATAGAGTAAGAGAACCAGCATAGAAATAGGGTCATGAGCAATCGAGCTTCATGACCCTATTTAATATCTGTAGTGGTTCACTCTGGCGGTCTATAGCTTCCGGCACTTTGCTTCATGCAGCACTACTGACTGTAAGCCATATATAGCAACAGGTAAAGTGCTCCGCGAAGCGCGAATGCATCCGCGCTTCGCTATACAAGGTCAGTCTGTAGCGATCGCAGCGCGCCGTGATTGCTGCCGCATCAGTAAAAATCCTGCCCCCAGCCAAAATATCAGCAGTCCAGTGGTGATCAGCAGCGTTACCCACAGTCCTAGCTGAGCGATTAAAGCTGGCGCAGCGGCAGTAAAGAGTCCTCCGCCGACAATCGGTTCAAAAAAGAGCTGCTTATAGGCAAAGCCTTCAAACGCGCCTGATTTGTTTTCAGGGTCTACCATCGTCAGCAGCAAAATTCCGGTGGCCGTCACGCCCATTGACTGACCTAAGTCGCCGATGCCTTTCTCTAGCCAGTAGTCAGGAAAGATGCGCGGTGCGTAATAGATGAAGAAGCAAATATTCCAGGTAAGCCCGGCAAGGCTCAACACCAGAAAGATGCCTAAGTTGCCCCCAATCACCTGGAGAGAGATTGAGGCCAAAGCCGTTACCACCACCACATCGAGCGCCATGCCCGCAATGTTTTTGGTCAATCTCGGAATAATTAGCGCATCTAACCCTAAACGAACCATACCTAGCTGTACTAAAATGCCGCCAATCAGCGCCATCGGAAACAGCGGTACATATTCCATCATGGTGAATCCGGTTCGACCCCAGGTCAAGGTTTCTATCAAAACCAAGCCCTGCTGAATCAGCCAGCCAAAAATCACTGCTATACCGACAAAGCCAAAGTTAAGTGAGAGCGGATCTACCAACAATCCTCTAGAAAGATGCCGTCGCCGTTCTCTCACCCCTGTATTGTCGGACTGTGTTAGCTCGGGAATGCCTTCCGAGTCTTCGACATCGGCTTGCTCTGTTTGAACGTGTCCTTTTCGGCGACCCCAGTCTGCGATAAAAGTACCGGTGACGATACCGGAGACAATCCCGACAGTGGCTAATCCTAAGGCCAAATCAGCGCCTTCTTCAAACCCTAGCTCGCCTAATGTTCCAGCCATGCCGCCTGCTGTCCCATGGCCGCCTTCAAAGCCGATTTCAATCAGTGCGCCTGCAATGGGGTTGGCATCAAACAGGGGAATGAGAATGAGCAGCGTGACCAAAATGCCGACGACATACTGCCCCCAGGCTAAAGACTGGCCAAATACGACTTGGGGAGCCGCTTTTCTCCAAATTGCGCTGGGGTTGGGAATCACTTCTCCCAGAAAAAGGGCTGCAAAAACGATGTTGATAAAGATACCGGGTGACTGTGACCACACATCCCGAATGGCTTCAGTGAACAAACCGCCGGAGAGTAGCGTACCTTCTCCGCCAAGAGCCGTAGCGATCGCTCCTAACACCTGCGGCCCTAAAATGAGCGCTAGGGCTCCGGCCACAATCGACTCCGGCAGGTAAAGTCGCTGAATCCAGCGTACTCGCTGCTTTATGATTCGCCCCCCTAAGATCAGCAGTGCAATCCAGACAAAGGCAAAGAAAACTTCTTGTAGCATGGTGATGAAGTAGTGAGATAGGTGCAAAGGCGGTAGCGCACAGGCAGGATTGCGCCCTTTAAATAGGTATTTACCCCTATCTCTCAGACGATTGCTGTAGTAATGCTTACCGTTAGGAGCGCTTCTCGCACTAATAGCGACGCCATTTCAATGCTTGCTTTGCGCTTGATAGACCTATCTAAGCGCTGAGATCTCATTCATGCTTAGCCCTGTTTTCTGGCTGATAGTTTCTACATCTAGTACGTCTAGAAGGGATCGCGCGATCGCCTCTGCCTGCTGCCGCTTACCTTGCTCGATACCCTGCTCAATGCCCTGCTCGATACCTTGCTCAATGCCTTTTAGCACGGCGTTGCGGCTGTCTTGCAAAAACATCTGCTTGCGCTCAAAGATATCCAATTCTTCCCGGCTCAGGTTACTCAGCTCCGCAATCTCAAAGGCTCTTTCAAAAGCGGGCGTATCCTGCCAGGATTGCGGCACCACTTCCAAGCTCTCTGCCTGCTTAAGAAAATATATCCATCGCTCAGTTAGGGTTGTAAGTTCGTCAAGTGATTTTTTAAACTTGGGCAGCTCTACAAATACCAGCTCAATATCGTCTGAATAGGTTGTCAGATCGTCTTTTTCCTTAAGAGCGTACCTGGAGATCACCTTTAAGCTTTCAGGAAACATCTCAAAGTCTGTGATGGTCAGGGCAATCACCGGGTTTAACCGGGCGTACTCCTGACCGCTTTCGAGCTGGATAGAAAATGCTTTTGCCGCGTTGTAAAGCACCCGCTTTTCAAAACCTAGAACGTTCAGCACCTGCATTTCGATAATGACGGTTTTGCCGCTAGTCAGGGTCGCTTTAACATCTAAAAAGGTGTCTTTCATGCCCTTGAGCTGAGGCGCTTGATACGGGTCAATAATTTCTAAATCTTGAAGAACCGCCTGCCCTTCGTATAGCAAGGCGTTGAGGAAGCTGATGAGAATACTTTTGCTCTGCCGTGAGCCAAAGATCTTCTTAAAGGCAAAGTCTGTCTTGGGATTGAGGAAGCGCATTGGCAACTGCCAAACGATGGCGATCTCTATTCAGTATAGTGAATTCAATTGGCTGCTAAAGGTTGGGAACCGATAGCTGAGTTTTGCCTTCATGAGAGCGGTGGGTTAAGTCCATCAGCAGCTGTGAGTAAATGCCTTCGGCCATGGAGGGGGCGATCGCTCTACCCGTATCAATGCAGCTCACCCAGTGGTCCACCACCCGCACAAACGGTGCGATTCGTCCGTCGCTATACACCTTAGGAAAATTGAGTCGCTCTGGCGTAGGGATTTCCTGGAGTTCGCCGCCCTGCTCGCTTGCAAATACTTTGAATCCGTTCACATAGTCTGTCTGGCTGGGATTGCCGATTACCAGGGTGCCTTTGTCACCATACACCTCTATCCAGTGGCCGCGTCCGGCGTAGCTGACGGCGCTGAGGGTGATTTGACAGAGGGTGCCGCTAGCGAGGGTGAGCGCGATCGCGCATACATCATCAGAATCTACTGGCTTCATCTCCCCGGTATCTGGGTCGGGCCGCTGCGAAATGGCTGTGCTCAGCGTAGCGCTGATATGAGTAGCCGGGCCAAATAGCCAGTTCACGTAGTCAAAAGTATGCGAGCCAATGGAGCCCAGTGCGCCGCCACCGAGTTTCTTCTGCGCGTACCAATTCCAAGCCCGCTGCGGATTGGCCCGGCTAGAGGCCAGCCAGTCAATTTTGATCAGCCGCTTGTGCCCGACCGTGCCATGGACCAGCAGCTCAGCGAAATGCTGCCAGGCCGGAATGTAGCGAAACTCAAAGTCGGGAACAATAGCGACACTGTGCTCTTCTGCGAGGGACTGTAAATGTTTGGCTTCGCCGATTGAGAGAGTTACGGGTTTTTCTATAAGGAGATGTTTGCCTGCTCTAATAATCTCGCAGGCCATGTCGTAGTGAGCAAAGGGGGGCGTGGCCAGGGTGACAGCCTGTACAGTGTCTTGATTGAGAATTTCGGTCAGACGATCGCTGGCAAATCCAGCCCCACAGCGATCGGCAACCTGCTGGGCTGTAGCGCGATCGCGGTTCCATACCGCCACCACCTCCGTCCGATGGTGCGCCTGCAATCCAGGAATATGCACCTTTTGCCCAAACCCAGTCCCGACTACGGCCACACCAATCTGCGTCATCGCTCAAGTCTCCTAATGCGCTGTTTACCTGCCAGACTACACAGGCGGTGTTGAAGTCTGTGTAAATAGGATCCCAAATCACCTGAGATGGGTCAATAGCACTGTACTGTTGTACGGGATCGCTGATGTCAGCGATTTTTTATTGTGTTTTACTCGCCTATTGGTCTAGCGCCATTGCCTTAATTTATGAGAGAGTACTTACTTTCTTTTTGTGTTGGTGTAGCGCTGGTAGCAGGCGCAGAGATAGCGCAGCCTGCTGCCGCTCAAGCCGAGCTAACTGCTGCTAAGACCGATGCAATCACCGCCGAGGGCCCCTCATGCCCGGTGATTGCCAACGCGCGCCGCTACGATGTAATTGTATTTGGCGATGAAGTGCCCGGTGTGATGACAGCGCTAAAAGTTCGGCGAGAGCTGCGGGCCAGCGGACTTAGCGACCGGGTCGCTCTGGTCACCGAAGGCGATACGCGCCAGGGCATTGGAGGACACCTGGTGAGAGGCGGTCTGGCTTATCTGGACCGCAATCAGGTGCCTACTGGCTTGCAATCGCGCTACGGTGTATTTGGTCGGCCTAGCCAGCTCTACCAAGAATTTTTGACCTTAGGACAGGTCAATACTATCGCCTTAGATCGCTTTGTGGTCTCTCAAAACTTCGCTCGGACCTTGCGGACCAGCGGCATAGACGTGATTGACAGAGTGAGCCTGGGCGCGGTACAGACGGCAGGCTCGCTGGTATGTGCTTTTACAGCCAATGGCCAGACCTATGCCGCTCAGCAGTTTGTTGACAGCAGTCAGAGCGGCGAACTGGCCGCCGCTAGCGGGGTAGAAATGATGCAGGGGCTAGAGGCGCTAGGCTTTCCCGACAGCGCCCTGAGTATGGGTCTGATGATCGATCTGTACGACGTGACGGTCGAGCAATTTGCCGCGATGGAGAGGGAGCTGATCTACCGTTATCTCGATCCGCGAGACACCTCTGCTCAGCGGTGGTTAACGGCAGCTAGTGGTAACGACCCGCTCAAGCGCCAGGAGCTGCTAGAGAGCTTAGTGGACTATCAGGGCAATCCTAAGCTGCTCTATCGGGGTACCTCAGATTCTGCCGATGTGCGATCGCTGGCCTTTAGCATTTTAGTCCACGGCTATTTGGGCAAAGAGTACGACATCAGGTCGTCTGGCTTTTTGTTTGACCGGGCAAACATTGCAATTTTGCCTGATCGCCTGAGCTTTAACGCGCTGCTGTTTTATGCCGACGCTGAAACCGCAAAACAGCTCAGCCGATCGGGGGCCAAGCCGACGGCAGAGATGCGGGCGGTCGCTAACCAGGTAAAAACGCTCTTTGAGAGAATCGGCGTGCCTCGCGTAGAGGTCATGGATGAGCTGTATATTCGCAACGCTGGACAAATTGCCAATCCGGTAGATGAACTCTCGGCAACGCTGATGGCTGCGGGGGGCGTGCCCGCCGATGAAGCGCTGGGCACCTTCGGCTATCACCTAGACGATCGCGGCGGCATCGACGGCCTAGACGAACGGGTGAATGGCACCGTGCTGCGACTGTTTAACTTTGAGCAGATGCCGATATTTAACTACGGGTTTCGCCATACGCTGCCTCAGGAAAAAGAAAACCTGGCTGTACTCGGCCCCGCTTCTGGCTTTGGTGGCTTGGGCACAACCTCTGGCAGAATTGTCGAATTCAATGTGAGCGTCGGCGAAGGGCTAGCAGTGGCGATCGCCCAATCACTCGCCAGCGGGCGATCGCTTCAAAGCATCACGAATGGCGAAGTTCGTCAGGCAATTGGCACCCCGCCAGCTGTGTACGGGTACCGCACCGATAGCTTTCGCGCTATTTCCACTTTAGAAAGACGCTTTAGAGGGGTTGACTATGAGCGGGATTATTTGGAGCAGGCACAAGCCTTTTTCGATCAGGGCAATTATGTAGAGGCCGGAAGAGAACTGTCTCGGGCGCTAACGCTCAACCCTCGCAACGCCAAAGCCTACTACATCAGAGGATTGATTCAGGCTGAGTCGGGCAATCGCGGCCAAGCGCAGGCTGATCTAGAGCAGGCGATCGCGCTGTACAACGCCCAAGGCGACTCCTCTGCTGCCGCCACCACCAAAGGAACGCTCGACACGCTACTGAACTAGCGCTGGCTAACCGAGCTGTTGTACTCACTCGCAATTCCGGCGACTCTGGTTGAGTAGCGGATTTGTTTATAGAAGATTGGACGTAGAAGATATAGCTTCCGGCACTTTGCTTCATGTAGCATTACTGACTGTAAGCCATATATAGCAACAGGCAAAGTGCTCCGCGAAGCGCGAATGCATCCGCGCTTCGCTATACCTGTCAATTTTCTACAATAAAGCTATGAACAAAACTGAACAGATTCTTTCTGATATCCCTGGCAATCCTTTCTTGGGTCTCCAAAAAGCTGATGAGCTTTGGAGTACTTACAAGAGCGGCACCCGCCCTGTGCCTACGGCAGTGACAGAAAAGGCTGAATCTTTAGATGCAGTAGACTACGATGTGGCAATTTGCGGGGGAACGCTCGGTATTTTGCTGGGGGCGGCGCTGGTCCAAAAAGGATGGAAAGTGGCGCTGCTAGAGCGAGGCGAACTGCGTGGGCGCGATCAGGAGTGGAATATTTCTCGGCGCGAGCTAGAGACGTTTGTGGCGCTAGAGTTGCTGAGTGAGGAGGAGTTGGAGGAAGCGATCGCCTCTCAATACAACCCCGCCCGCATCGGCTTTAATGGCGGCCCAGACCTGTGGGTCACAGATGTTCTCAACATCGGTGTAGACCCGGTGTATTTACTAGAAAAGCTCAAGCAAAAGTTCCTCGCTGGCGGCGGCACGCTTTTAGAAAATACGCCTTTTCAGTCGGCAGCTGTCCATCCTAACGGCGTTAGCATTCGCTCAACAGACTCTGCTTCAACCACTTCTCCGACCACCGCGCGGCTGCTCATAGATGCGATGGGCCACTTCTCTCCTATCGTGCAGCAAGCTCGCAAAGGACAGCCGCCCGACGCCGCCTGCGTTGTGGTTGGCACCTGCGCAAAGGGCTATAAAAACAATGAGACGGGTGACCTGATCGCGTCGTTTACCCCGATTAAGAATCAGTGCCAGTACTTTTGGGAAGCCTTTCCCGCTCGCGATGGCCGCACCACCTATATGTTCACCTACTTAGATGCGCATCAGAGTCGGCCTAGCTTAGCAGCGTTTTTTGAAGACTATCTGACGTTGCTGCCCGAATATCAGAACACGCCGCTTGACCAGCTCGATTTTATCCGCGCCCTGTTTGGTTTTTTCCCCTGCTACAAAGACAGCCCACTGCAATATCCCTGGAACCGTACGCTGCCTGTCGGCGACAGTAGTGGCAGCCAGTCACCGCTGAGCTTCGGTGGCTTCGGTGCGATGGTTCGCCATTTAGAGCGGCTTACTCAGGGCATTCACGCCGCACTCGTAGCCGATTTGCTAGACAGCCAATCGCTTGGACTGCTCCAACCCTATCAGCCCAATCTCTCTGTGACCTGGCTATTTCAAAAGTCTATGAGCGTCGGCGTGGATCAAACCATTCAACCGAACAAAATTAATGACGTGCTTTCGACTATTTTCGCGGATATGGCAGCACTAGGTGACGATGTGCTCAAGCCCTTTCTGCAAGATGTTGTGCAATTTCCGGCCCTGGCAAAAACCATGCTGCGCACGTCTACTCACCATCCGCTGTTAGTGGCCAGCATTTTACCTCAAGTAGGCGTTGGGTCAGTTGTTAGCTGGACGCGACACTTTGCCAGCTTGGGTGGCTACAGCGTGCTAAATAGCGCTGAGTCAGTAGTCGATAGGGCACCCGAGAGATCTGTGAAAAAACAATATTATGCAGATCGCTGGCTCGATGCCCTAAAATACGGCTCCGGTGGTGATTACGACTAGAGATTAAATCTACCGCGAGGACTCGAAGGCGGCGCGATCTTCAAATATCTCAAAGACCCGATCCATACTGGTGAGTTCAAACAGCATCTTCACTTGAGGATTGATGGAGCAGACAACCATTTCACAGCTCTGCGATCGCACCTTTTTCAGCACAGAGACTAAAACACCCAAACCTGAGCTGTCGATAAAGGTAATGTCTTTAAGGTCCATCAGTAGCGTTTTGGCACCGGTAGAGAGGGCACTATCCACTTGAGCGCGGACCTCTTCTGCTTGGGTGCTATCTAAAATGCCAGTGGGTACCAGCACTTGAACGGTTTTATCCATACTCACTATATTCATTTGGATTCCTTCATTTACTGACGGTACTTTACTATTTAGCGTAGAAACAATTGCTATCTTGGCAGGTAAAGAACGTTTCTGGCACACCTGCTAGCCGCAATCTACAACTCTTTGCCCAGTCTTTACATCGAGTCTTTACATGGGCTCAGCATGCCCTGCTGAGGGGGAATACACTTCAACAGGGCGATGATCCTGCCCAATCTTAACGACTAACCCCGTATTTGGGCTACGAATTGCTGGGGTGATAAACAGCTCAGGGTGTAGTGCCTTCCAAAAATAAGTGACAAAAGCCTCGATCTGCCCGTCACTGAGGCCACCACCTGGTGACATCTGGCGTTCGGCCTGCTGTCGCCACTCTTGCGACAGGCGATAGTCTGAGGGGGCAAGCACGATCAACCGGTCTAAAAAGGCCCACAGCGGCAGGTAGCTGTGCAGCCTACGGTTGCTGTCTCGGGCGAACTGCCGGTCGGCAGGGGTGCTGATCGGTTCAGGCAGCGACAGCTGGTTGTCAAAAGCGGCGTCGCCTAGGGGGCGCACACCGACAAACCAGCCCTCAAAGAGCACAATGGTGGGGGCAGGTAAGGTGACAGGATGGGTGCGATCGCCCTCACCTTGATGTAATGACTTATTAAATTGGGGAAGCGTTACCCACTCACCCGCAGACGAATGCCTGAGCTGAGTCAGCGTGCGCTGGCCCAATTCAATATCGTGCGTACCCGGCGGGCCTCGCCAAATCAGCCGAGGATCCTGCCGCCTGAGCTCGCAGCGCTGAGCATAGGTCAAATAGAGATCGTCAATTGACAGCGCCACTGTCTGGTGACCCAGATGTCCTAAAATCAGCCGTAAAATTTTAGTCAGCGTCGTTTTGCCAGTGCCCTGTCCCCCCAATATCCCCTGAATAAAAGGGGTGCCTAAGCTCTGCTGCTCCCGAGCGAGCTGCTGCGCTAACGGTAGCCAGAGTGTCCACAGCGGCACAATCCAATCTGTCCAGCGACCCGGCAGGGGTAGGTCCGATTCAGGCGTCTCTTGACAAAGCGCTTGTAGCAAAGCCGCTCTATCTTCTAGCTGGCAGGTGACGTTGCCAGCAGAAAGCTGCCAGACAGCAGCGCACCTTGGACGAGCTAGCTCCCAGGCTTCAATTTTTTGGCGCTGACTGAGGGAGGGCTGACAGCCCCGAGCCCAAGCGAGTAGCGATGGCCAGATATCGCAACTCACGGGGCGGCTCGCTCAGCAGCGGGCGGGCTCAATTGAATAAAGACGCTAGCAGATTCGCCCTCTCTGACTGCGGCCAGGCTCTGAATGTGGCTGACGAAGGGGCGTGCGGCCACGTCAATCAGGCTGAGTGCTGGCAGCGCACGTTTGGCGGCAGGGGCGATCGCTGGCCAGTCAAGGTAAAGATACCCGTCGTTAGGGGCGTTCAGCGGGGCGATCGCCTGGGTAAAGCGTTTGGTGCTCAGCAGGGGGTTTGCAGGCGCGGCCAAAGCACTCTCCATCGCAGCGGGGGAATTGGCAAAAATTTCATAGTCCCCCTGCTGCAAGTGCAGGCCCAAAATCTCAGTTTCTAGATTGCTGGCCGCGGGGCGAGGCTGGGAACGGACACTAAACCGGGTCCAGGCGATCGCTTCATCTTCTCCAATGGCGACAGGAACAAGGCTATAGCCCTGAGCCACAGCCGCTTCATCTAGCCCGGCAACGCCTGCGGCATCTCGGGCGACTGCCAATATCCAATCGCGCGATGATTCAATTTGTCCTAACCCATAGTCCGCCGTTGCCCAAGCCCACAGGGAGGAGCCCAGAGAGGGGGCCGAGGGTGTTCGGGCTGGGACTGAAGCATTGGCTTCGCTATCGTCTCCGCCAGGGGAAAGCCGTCCCAGGGAGAGAAAGTCGGGCAGGATGCTGCTCGGCAAACCCGCCGCTGCAAGAGCGGGCTCTAGCTGACTTAGATCTTGGCTCGCCAGAGCAATTGCACTATCTGCTGGCAAATACCTGAGGGCATCTACTGACGCACTGAGCCCCCTAGTCGCTGAAGCATCGGTCGCTGGTGTCCGGGGTGGTTGATTCAATAGCTGGGCGTTGGCCACCAGGCCAGTGTGCGTGACCCCCAGGCTAATAGCTGTGAAAGATGTGTTTGGGTTTAGATTGGCTGAAGCGAGCTCTCCTACACCGCTGATGTCTTCTAGATCTGCTGTGTTGAGATAAGCCAGGCCAATCCGCTGCTGGGGAAGGTGGTTGGCTGCCTGCCGGTAGGCCCGGTTTTGAACCAAATTTGTGGCGGTTTGGGCAGTGCGAATGCTGCGTCGCAATACGCGAATATCGTTGGCAAAAATCACAAACTGGTCGCCCGCTAAAGCGCTGGCCGCAGTTAATGTGGGGGGCTTCCCATTCAGCCGGGAGAGCTGCTGGCTGCTGGGCGGGTCGTCGTAGAGTAGACGTACACCGCTGATTGTCTGGCTGCGGGGTGGGTTACCTGCCAAGCTTTGCTGCTGCCAGAGGAGCTGTAAAAACTCACGGGCCTGCTGCTGCTGACCAGGTGCAATCTCAAGCGCCAGCAGATAGCCGGGCTGCTGCCCGTTGGCGCTGTCAAGATCCAGGTCTCGGTCGGTGAGGGCAAAGGTAATTTCATCACCAACCCACGGCTGAATATCGCGGCTGTAGTCTAGCCCAGTATTTTCGATCAGGCTTTGCTCAATTTGGCTGATTTCACGGCGGGTCTGTCGGCGCTGCTCAGGCAGGGCGAGTGCCTGCTGAAGGGCAATCAATCGTTCGGGAGGGGTCAGCAGAGAAAGGGCGAAGGGCGATCGCGCTGGCACAAAAGCGGTAGCGGCTGCAATGGGGCGATCGCCTCCCGTTAATAGAGTCAGCGGACTGTTAGCCGTCAGATACCCAAAGCCACCAATACCGGCAGCTAAGATCGTCAGCACTGCTGCCAGTAACCCTACAGCGAAAGTGCGGCTGACGCGGCCATCGGGCTGTTTCTCAGGTTTTGGAGGAGGCTGCTTTTCCAGCTTTTCCTCGGGGTCTTGCGCAGCAGCCGTCATCCTCTGTGCCCTCTCAATGAGTCTCACATCAGTGTATACCGCCACTTGCGCGCTAGTCGCAGTTCAGTCAGGCCGACTTAACCGAATCTAACTGAGATCCTGGTTGCGCCATACGGCCACCAAGCGTCCCTGAATATTCACCTCTGCGGCATCGTAGTACATCGGATCGTAGCGAGGATTTGCGGGCTTTAGAGTCACCTTGTTAGCGTCGCGGTAATAGTACTTCAATGTGGTAGAAGACTCTACCCGAGCGGCTACAATCGTCCCGTTGCGAATGCGTGAGGGCTCGTCTACTTCTCGCATAATGACGATATCGCCACTGTCAATCAAGGCTTCTATCATTGAGTCGCCGTTGACTCTGAGGGCAAAGTCGCCAGTCTTAAAGGTTAAAGAGGCCGGGTCAAAATGCTCTAGCGTATCGGTAAACGCTTCTACCATAGAACCAGCAGCGATCGCCCCAAAAATAGGCACGCCTTGGGACTCCTGCAAAATTCGGATAGTGCGAGCCTTGCCCTCTGTCCAGTCGATATACTCCTTTCTGCGCAAGTGCTCCAGCCGACTTTGAATCGGTGCAGGTGACTTTAGCTTCATCGCCCGCATCATTTGCCGAATTGAAGGAGAGTGGCGATTTTCTCGGATATACATCACCAGCCAGTCGTACAGCTCCTGTTGAGCTTCGGTTAAGGGTTCCATTTAATTTGCAGGCTACCAGCTACACACTAACAAGAACAACTGTACCAATTTGTATAAAATTTGTCTACAGTCAGGGTCGCGTTGGGTGTGAAGTTTTGGTTGAGGCTGGGGGAAGGGGGAAAGAAGGGAGAGGAAAAGGGAAAGGGGAGAGTTTGCTGGTCGGACTGCAAAAAAAGAGGAAGTTCAACTATTGTCGAACTTCCTCTCTATGTATGAGTTGAACTGTCCGGTTTGAACGCTTTACCGGATGTATTCTTTGAGAACGCTGTTGCGATTAGGGTGGCGCAGCTTACGCAGAGCTTTGGCTTCAATCTGGCGGATGCGCTCACGAGTGACGTTGAAGATCTGACCGATTTCTTCGAGGGTCTTCATGCGGCCATCGTCGAGGCCGTAGCGTAGTCGCAATACGTCGCGCTCACGGGGGCTCAAGGTGCTGAGCACGCTTTCTAGATCTTCGCGTAGCAAGCTTTTTGAGACCTCATCTTCTGGAGTTTCGCCATCGGATTCAATGAAGTCGCCGAGGCGAGAGTCTTCTTCTTTGCCGATCGGGGTCTCCAGAGAGATGGGTAGCTGCGCAGACTTAGCGATAAAGCGCAGCTTTTCGATGGTCATCTCCATGCGAGTAGCGATTTCTTCTTCGGTCGGCTTACGGCCTAGCTCTTGGGAAAGTAGCTTGGTGGTTTTCTTGATGCGAGAAATCGTTTCGTACAGATGCACCGGCAGGCGAATGGTGCGAGACTGATCGGCGATCGCCCGAGTAATTGCCTGACGAATCCACCAGGTTGCATAGGTAGAAAACTTGTAGCCCTTCTCATGGTCAAACTTTTCAGCGGCGCGGATCAGACCTAGGCTGCCCTCTTGAATCAGGTCCTGAAAAGACAGGCCCCGGTTCATGTATTTTTTGGCAATGGACACGACCAGACGCAGGTTGGACTGCACCATTTTGTCCTTGGCGCGGCGACCTAAATGCAGCCGACGGCGAAAAGCAGGCAGTGACATGTCAACTGCGTTAGCCCAGTCAGTATCGGTGGGCTCATCTTCCAGCTGGTCGTCAATCTCGTCGCGAATTCGCTCTAGCTCTAGCAGGTCAGCAATTTTACGTGCAAGTTCAATTTCTTCTTCTGCGCGCAACAGGCGAATCCGACCAATTTCCTGTAAATACAGCCGAATAGAGTCTTCGGTGTAGTGCTTCTTTTTGGTCTGAGCAGTGCGACGGCGAGTTTTCCCTTTGGCAGCGCCTTTCGTGGCGGTCTCTTTTTTGGCCTTAGTGGCAGTAGCTGTCCCCTTATCCGTCAAGTCTATGGTTTGTGCTGTAGCTGTTGACGGCCCGGTCTTTTGATTGGGCTCACTGCTAGATTCTAAAATCTCAAGCGTTTGCTTAGCCTGGGTCATGCCGCGTTCCTCTTGCTCCTTCTTATGTGTGACAAATCAGATGTAATAGATGGGATCAAATCGCTCTATAAAATTCCGCTCCTCGAAACTTCATGGAGGGCTGGTTACAGCCTGTAGGCACTTGTTTACAGATTCGGTATCTGGGTAAAGTCATGTCTGGCAATCGCAATATCTTTATTACCAATGGGTTTCTAACCGAGTAGGTATGTAAGCGGGTGGCCGATTCGATTCAGACTATTAACCAGTTCATTAACCAACAATAGTTAATGAAACGTTATGTAAACAAACTTTTGTGTAGACAACATATGTCTGTGTTAGTGCGCTCTAAATATCTACGCAATACGTGCCTCAGGAAATTTGCTGAACTGAGCGAGTGAATAGTTAGTCAAATTACTCATGTGGATGTGCTGAAAAGAGGCTACCCACTCGATAAATAAAGTGTAACCATTCTTTCTAGAGCCCCATAGATTGTAGCTTCGTAGACAAAAATTCACCACCTATGGTTCCACGGTACAAAGTTTTTGTGAAGCCTCTGTATTTCTACAGTGTTAACACGGCCTGAGAAAAACTGGCTAGACCTGACAGGAATTCTTTTAAGTGCACTTGTATATTTTAAGTCAGTGCCCAATCAGTCAAATCGCTGAGAAGCCTCTTGCATCGGCTGCTTTCATGTCTATAGATAAATATGAACTCGCTCTATATACGATGTGCTGAGCAACCTAATATCGGTTTGATATAAATGAGAGGCCGCAATCTTTTGCTTTACATGACTTAAAGCAAGCTCATAATTGTTGTCTAATCATTAGATAAACTAATGATATGTATTAGTTTTCAAAAAGACGTGATGAGAAAATAATTGCTGATTCAAGCGGCTGATGTAAGTGACTGATTTAAACAACACAATTGAGTAAAAAGAAATAGCTGTTTAACCGAAATTTAGGGAGATAGGCGAGCTTTTTTGAGTCGGTTGGTTTCGTACCACTGGGCGATCGCTGGCACCCAGTCTTGAAAATGCGGCCAAATCGCTTCACACAGCTTTTGCGCTTCGAGCTGAGCGTCGGCCTTCCAGCGCAGGTCTAATAAGTGCATCAGCGACCGAACATTAGCGGAGAGCACCCAGTGCTGCCGCACATCAAAAGGGATCAGTCCGCGCGCGTGCTCTTCTGAAAATCCCTGATCAATCCGGGTCTTGTACCGCTGGCAGCCCTGCAAACACCAGTCTAGATCCTGCTGACGCAGCGCTTCAGTATATTCGTACTTTTTTCCCTGGCGGTCAGTATAGGCACCTAGCGGACGCAGGTAAAACACCTCTTCGACGTCGGTCTTACCCAGCGCCACATCCAAAATTCTAGAGCCCGTATACCGAAACGAGTTGTGAACCACCAGACCATTGGCTACAAAGTTATGCCAGGGGCCTTCAACTTCTATGTCATAGGTCGTTTGGAACCCTAAAAACTCGACATTAACCACTTCTACAGGATGTGCTGTGAGCTTTCGGCCTACTGGCCTGGACTTCTCCTGCCATTGAGCTGGTTGGGTAATCGGCTGAAAATTTTCTGCAAACCCTGTTTCCAGATTTTGACTATGGATTTTTGTGTGGCAGTCTTTACAAACAGAGACCAGATTATCAAACTCATAGGCCAAATCAGCGTTTGCAAAGACGGGTACCAAATGATGAGCATGTAGCTCTCCGCCCGGTTTACCGCAGCTTTGACAGATATAGCCGAATTTTTTATGCACCTGTGGCGCTATCTGCCGGGTCCAAGCGCCGATTAAAGTCCGATCAGTCGAAACGCCACCCTTCCAAAAGACGGAGGCTGATCCCCTTTGCGTATACTTTCTCGCATTTTCTCTGCGTAACTGTCGCTGCTCTGAATCTAGTTCTAGGCTATACCCTTTCAAGCCTTGGTTCCAAAGTGTCTTTGTCCCAGGCGATCGCTTGTTTAGCTTGAGACCATAGCGGTAGACCCACTTCTTAATAGTCTCAGTAGAGCAGCCTGCGGACTGAGCCATCTGATGGACATCATACCTTTGAGCGAGCTGTGACTCTAGCCATTCTTGCTGGCGATATAGCCCGCTACCGACTACGGTCTTTGGGCCTTTATGACGGCCAGAAGGTAATTGGATTTGGTATTTTTGACTCCAGTACCGAATGGTTTCAGGCGAAACATTGCAGAGTTGAGCAATTGCATTGGCGGATAAACCCTTTTCAACTTGAGCTATTAGCCACGCTTTCTGGGTGTACATCGCCTCCGGTCTCAGTAAGCCATTGCACATCACCTGGCAGTGGCGCGTCATAGCTAGAACCTGGTGATCGGAATCAGCGACTAATCCAACGGCCTCTCCCATCCGCTGCCACCCCTCCGCTGTAAGCAGGCGGTGATTGGCGGTGCAGTCAAGGGTTTTGCCATCTTCTAGCGTCACGCGATATACCGGCTGCTGGCCACTGCACATCACGGTTTGTAGATTCCCTGTCTCGAAGACTCCAGTCTTTTCGTTGAGAACACGCAGCTGCAATTTTTTGAGGCGGGCTTTGCAATCGCGGCGATACTGACCGGGAGGCTCGCCATTCCGTCCTCTTACCTTTCGCTCTCGAACCGCTTTTTCTCCATTACTCCAAAGATCGTAGAGTTCGGAAATTTTGTACTTTCTAAGGCCATCAGAGGCATGGACAAAGGTAACTTCCGTATCCCCAGCTAAACACTGAACATCGAAGCTGAGCCCAACCCGATGAGTGCGGATTTGCTGCATAGTGGAATGGGGGAAAAAGCCGCAGTTTAAGACGATTTGAGGATGCTCTAGCGGGCCGTAGTGGCCACGTCCGCCTTTTAGCAGGTTGCGGATGACTAGCTCGCCTGCCTTTTCTTCGGGGGGCCATTCGCTGCGCTGATCCCAGACAAACGCTTCGGCGTAGTCCTGGTGCATCGCAGCGTAGATAGTCTGCTGAGGGTTCGGCGTTTTGGAAATGACCTCGACTCTGAAGCGATCCATAGAGAAGCTGACTCTGACAATTGCTAGGGTTATATCTTCCTCGATCTTCAGGGCAGTTAGCCAGCTGGCAGAAAGGATTTAACATTTCATCTGCCTGGAGCGGGCCCATCTGTACGGTTTTGCCGACTGCGCGGTCAAATACATCGCGCTAAAATTTAGCAATATGAACAGGCGAACCCACCTCGTCCAACCGAGGTAGTTCGCACTATTTAATACAGAGCAGGAATTTATGGCATTTTTTGGACTTGGAACCGGCAAGAAAGACGCACTCCCTAGCCCCAATGACGCGCTGCCAGGCCGGGCAAAGGAAATGCCCGTGCCCGCCAAACACTACATCAATGGCAACGCTCTCAAGCCACCATTCCCGGCGGGGCTGGAAATGGCAATGTTTGGCCTGGGCTGCTTTTGGGGTGCAGAGCGCAAGTTTTGGCAGGCCGATGGCGTCTACAGCACCTCTGTCGGCTACGCGGCAGGCTCTACGCCAAACCCGACTTACCGGGAAGTGTGCTCTGGCATGACGGGCCATAACGAAGTTGTGCGCGTCGTTTACGATCCTAAAGTTGTGAGCTACGAAGAGTTGCTCAAGGTATTTTGGGAAAGCCACAATCCGACCCAGGGGATGCGTCAGGGTAACGACACGGGCACTCAGTATCGTTCTGGCATCTATACCTACTCCGACGCACAGCTAAAAGCTGCGAAAGAGTCGAAGGAGATGTATCAGCCGGTACTTAACGAAGCAGGCTACAGCGACATCACGACCGAAATCATGCCCGCGCCTGAGTTTTACTATGCTGAGGACTATCATCAGCAGTACCTGGCAAAAAATCCGAGCGGCTACTGTGGTCTAGGCGGTACTAATGTCGCTTGCCCCATTGGAGTCGCGACCGCCTCGTAGGGTCCGACTGTCTGATTAACTGTCCGCTTAGACGAATGGGTGCAGGCAGCTAGCCTGCACCCATTTTTTGTGGGTTCATTTGATGGGTTTAAACGCGATCGCCGTGCCGCTGCTGATGCCACTGCCAGGCGTGGGTAATGATATTTTCCAAATCTGGATACTGAGGCTGCCAGCCTAGTACCTGCTGAGCCCGTTCGCTGGTGCCGACCAGACTCGGCGGGTCTCCGGGGCGGCGATCGCACGGCACCGCCACAATCTCTCTACCCGTCACCTGCCTTGCCGTCTCAATCACTTCTTTGACGGTGAAGCCGCTGCCATTTCCTAGATTGAAAAATGAGGTTTCGCCCCCTTCAAGCAGATACTCTAGCCCTTTTACATGGGCATCGGCTAAGTCGGCGACGTGAATATAGTCACGAATGCAGGTCCCGTCGCGGGTCTCATAATCGCTGCCAAAAATAGACACCGATTCACGCTTACCCAAAGCGGTAAATAGCACCAGCGGAATCAGGTGAGTTTCTGGGCTGTGGTCTTCCCCTAGTCGGCCCTGCGGATCAGCGCCAGCCGCATTGAAGTAGCGAAAGCATACCGACTGCAAACCGTAGGCAGACTGAAAGTCGAGCAGCATTTTTTCGACCATCAGTTTACTGGTCGCATAGGGACTGATCGGGTTTTGCGGGTGGTCTTCGGGAATGGGAACCGTTTTTGGCGGGCCGTAGATCGCGCAGGTAGAAGAGAAGACCAGGCGCTTAACATCTGCTGCCACCATCGCCTCTAGCAGGTTGAGCGTGCCGTATACGTTGTTGCGATAGTATTTGGCGGGCTCGCTGACCGATTCGCCAACTGCAATGTAAGCGGCAAAGTGCATTACTGCTGCGAAGTCGTAAGTGCTGAACAGCCGGTCTAATAGAGGTCGATCAGTGGTGTCTCCGACGACGAGGTCAGCTTTGAGATGGCGCTTGGCCAGATCCTGGTGGCCGTATTCCAGGTTGTCTAAAATGACGGTTTGATAGCCTGCGGCTTCTAGCGCTAAGACAGCGTGAGCGCCGATGTAGCCAGCGCCGCCGGTGACCAGTACGGCTGGTTTGCCAGAGGAATTTTGGGAGGAATTTTGGCCAGAGGGACTTTGGGTTGAAGCGTCGGGTGCGGAAGAAGAAGCGATCGCCATGGTAAGTCGAAAAGTATCTCAGCGTTGCTTTACACGCGCAGTCTAATTCATTTGTAGGCGATCGCCATGATTCACTGACAAGTAAACCGCAGCTTCATATATCCGCTTCATATATCCGCTTCATATATCCGCTTCACCGGTTCGCTGTGCGGGGCAACCCTACGGTGTGAGAACTAGATTATCTCTATGTACGACCGTCTCAGCGCCGGTATAGCCGAGTAAACCGGCGATATCGGTGGAGCGATGACCACAGATTTTGCGCAGCTCATCGTCGCTGTAGTTAACCAGACCGCGAGCGATTTCTTGACCGCTGCGATCGCACAGCAAAACAGCATCCTGCGAAGCAAATTCTCCCTCTACTTCGGTGACGCCAGCGGGCAGCAAAGATTTGCCAGCGGTGCGAATTGCTGCTGTGGCCCCCGCATCTAAATAGAGTCGCCCAGACGGGACCAGGCTACCGGCAATCCAGCGTTTGCGGGCAGTTGATTTGCTCGCTTGGGCTTCAAACAGGGTGCCAATCGGTTCGCCCTGCAAAATCTTGAGCATGTTTTCAGGGGTTTGCCCCTGAGTAATGACGGTGTGGGTGCCAGCGGCGATCGCAATTCGAGCCGCTTCTATTTTGGTAGACATCCCGCCCGTGCCCCAGCTCGAACCGGCAGCCCCAACCTCAGCCTCCAGCTGGTTGATCTGCCGCACCCGACTGATCGGCTGCGCCTTAGGATCTTGCCGGGGGTCAGCAGAATAAAGCTGATCGACATCGGTGAGTAAAAACAAATAGTCAGCCGCCACCAAACTGGCCACCAGTGCCGAGAGCGTATCGTTATCGCCAAACTTCAGTTCGTCCGTAGCAACCGTATCGTTTTCATTGACGATGGGAATCACCCCCAGCTTCATCAGCTGGCGAAAGGTGCGGTAGCTATTGACGTAGCGTGATCGCTGAGCCAGATCGCTACGGGTCAGCAGCACCTGGGCAATCGGCTGAGTGAGCGCGGTAAAAAAGTCGTCATATACCCGCATCAGTCGGCCCTGACCCACCGCCGCCACCGCCTGCTTGAGCGCCATTGTCTTGGGCCTTTGGGTAATGCCCAGGCGAGCGCAGCCCACCCCAACCGCACCAGAAGAGACCAAAATCACCCGATGGCCGAGCTGCTGAAGCTGACAGAGGGTCTCAACCAGTCTGCCAATGGTTGCTAACGCTAGTTTGCCGGTATCAGGGCGAGTAAGACTAGAGGTGCCAATTTTGACGACCAGGGTGTACCGGGGCATGGACTGAGGCATGGTTTAAAGCGTGGCAGTGAGGGTGATGCCAAGCTGCCGAGAAATCCAGAATTCCGTGCTGCGTAGCAGATTTCTAGGGTCTTTGGAGTTGGGTTCTAGCATAGGCTGCACAAGGACGGTGAATAGCCCTAACCGGTTGCCCGCTAGTACGTCTGTGAAGAGGCGATCGCCCACCATGGCAATCTGCTCAAAGGGTAAGTCCATTGCTGCCGCCGCTTTGCGCAGCTTGCGCCGGGAAGGTTTGCCAGCGCTGGCAGTAAAGGGAACATCTGCGCCGTAAGCCATCCCGACAGCAATTTTGCGAATTCGCTCATGGCCAACATTGTTACTGACCAGCGAGAGCGGCACCACCGACTGAATCTCCTGAGCCCAAGCCTGCACATCCGGGTCGAGCTGCTGCCGGCCAATTGGGATAATGGTTTCATCCACATCGAGCACCAGACCTTTGAGGCCGTAGTCACGCACCATTTTGGGGGTAATGCCCAAGACTGAATTGCTTAAGATCAAGTCGGGTTGCAGTAGGGTGATCCAGCTCATAGCAGGGCGGGTGAATGGTATGGCAAAACTCATCTTTGTAGAACTTAGCGCTTTGCAGAACTTAGCGCTTTGCAGAACTTAGCGCTTTGCAGAACTTAGCGCTTTGTGGAAATTAGCCGTCGGGTGCAGATGTATTCGGCTGCGCAGATTCGGCATCGACGCGATCGCGAATTCTTCCCTGAGCCGCTTCGTGCTCGCCCAGCGTGCGGCTAAACACATGCGTACCGTCATAGCGAGCTACAAAGTAGAGAAAATCGGTTGGGCCAGGGTCAACTGAGGCTTTTAAGCTAGCCAGGCCCGGACTGGCAATTGGGGTAGGCGTCAGGCCAGCGTTGAGGTAGGTATTGTAGGCGTTGGGCGTCTCTACTTGAGCATACGTCAGCGGATTTTCGGGGGTTTGAACAATGCCCAGGCCATATTCTACCGTTGGGTCAGAGCCCAAAGTAATGCCTTCCTCTAGCCGACGCGCAAACACGCTGGCAATCTGGTCGCGCTCGTCGGGAACAACGGCTTCTTTCTCCACGATGCTAGCCAGGGTCACCCAGTCCATTAGGCTGTAGCGACTAGGCTGATCTTGATACAGAGGCAGAGCAACCTCTTCAAACCGTTTGAGCATGACATCGACCAGGCTCTCGGCGGTGACTGCCGCGCTGTCTAGTTGGTAGGTCTCAGGATATAAAAAGCCTTCCAAATGGGGAATGCCCTCGGGGAGCCAAGGAAAGCGCTCATAGGGAATATTTTCTGCGGCGGCCAAAAAATCTTCGGCGGTGGTCAAGCCTTGGGCCTCAAACCGGGCGGCCATTTGCTCACGATTCCAGCCTTCGGGAATGGTAAAGCTCACCTGGACGACATCGCCATCCCAAATGGTATCGGCAATCTGAGCGAGGCTCTGGCTAGGGGAAATCACGTAGCTGCCCGCCTGAAAGCCGCCGTCTGAGCGGAATGACTTCCATTTGCTCAGCAGCTTCCAGGCAGTTGTCGAGCGAATGAGCCCGGCGGATTCTAGGTCTTGGCCAATTTGATTAGAGGCCGTGCCAGCGGGTATTTGCAGCTGCACGAAGTTTTCTTCTGAACTGGCAGATTCACTGGCTAAAACCGGAGACTTAGCCCAGCTCCACCAAGCCCAGCTTTGACCGGCGACGAGAGCCGCCAGCGCGAGCAGCGCAGTGAGAAAAAAGCGTTTTGAACGGCGCATAGTTAGAGCGCGTAGCTAGAGCGCATAGTCAAAAAAATAATTTTAGAGGGATAACTGTCAGAGGTGGGAAACCCACTGCAAACTTTAGCCCAGAATATCAGTCCAAAACATCAAACAGCTTGTCTTCTAGCTGCGATCGCATCTTCTGAAATTCTTCCGGGTCTACCAGCTCTACTTCCCCTTCCTGGCGGCGAGCAAAAAACAGCAGCGGGTCGAGCGGCGTACAGAGGGTGTACTGCGATTCGTTATGGAAAAAGGTGGCCAGCATCTGAAATTCTTCGGTGACTGACGGACTGTCTTCATCGTTGATTTCCAGGGAGAAGCAGTCCTCTTCGTCGGCTTCGGGTAGGTCGCCAGCGGCAGTCAGGGTATGGGCAGAGCGCTCTAAAAGCAGATCTAATTCGGCTAGCACCGCCCGCGCTGAAGGAAACAGCGCGCCAATCTCTTCCTCTTCAACATCGACTAAGACCTCTTCCTCGCTGTCTTCTTCATCGGTCTGCCAGACGAATATCTCAATCGGCAGGTTGACCGGCAGCAGCAGCAAGTACTCTTCCCCATCTACTTCCATGCTTTTTTCGACATAGCAAGGGAGAAGTCGCCCGTCTTCATCAGCGAGCGTCACGACCGGGTATTCAGCGGGCTCATCAAGCAAGTTAGGGTCAAACTCCATAGCAGCGTCTCCTTAGGTCGGCAGGGGGCAGGTCGTCAAGTCAGGCCGCTCCTTCAACTAGGGTATCAGTGACTGGGCGGGGCGGAGTGAGTCTCCAGATTGATCAGAAGGGCAATTAGGGGATTGATCGGGCTGCGTGCGCTGATCGTCTAGCCACTGCTGCAAGATAATTGCGGCTGCCTTACGGTCAATCAGCTCTTTGTGGCGAGAGGGCGATCGCCGCTCTGCCAAAAGCATCTGCTCAGCTTGAAACGAAGTCAGACGCTCATCGACAAATTCGACCGGCAGCTTCAGCGCCACTGACAGGCGGCGAGCGAGCTTCTGAATTTTCCTGGCCTGATGGCCAATTTGCCCGTCCATCGTGTACGGCAGTCCGACTACTAGCACCTCAACTGATCGCGCTTGGATCAGCTCGCGCAAGGGGTTGACCATGCTTTTAAAGCTGGTGCGTTTCAAAGTCGTGAGGCCAGTGGCGATTAGGCCAGTGCGATCACACCCTGACACCCCAATTCGCCTTGCCCCCAAATCCAAACCCAGCGCAGAAACCATACCTGTCAAAAACGACCTGTCAAAAACGTTGCGTCAGTCTGACGAATTGTCGCCTTCTTGAGCAGCACTGTCTCGCTTATCAAAAGACAGCTGAGACATACTTTCCAGGAAAAAGCGATCCCAGGCTAACCCATCCCAGGACAGACCATCGCGCGACGGACTGTCTAGGGCTGGCCCATGCCATGAAAAACGACCTGGTAGCGGACTGCCTGTCGGTTTTAGGCCGGGCAGCATGTCGGGTAACTTTAAGCCTTCTAGCGCGCCGGATTTGGCCTCACGCACCTTATGCCACACCGAGCGCGACATCATCAGAGTGTGCTCAATCTCCAGCGCCCCAATCTGTTTAAGGTACTCCTCTCGCTCAGTCTGATAGTCCAGCGACATGATTTGCAGCGGCTGGTTAGGAAACTTTTGGACGACGCCTGCCATCTGCGCCATCAGCTCGGGGTAAAGCCAGGTATAGGCCGGATGGACGGTCAGCTTAGCCGTATGAGCTGCGGTGCTATGCCGACACAGCTTAATTTCAAAAAAGCCAATGGCCGTTTTCCGCTGCGGCTCAAAGACATAGGCCGAAACGGTCTCCTCACGGTTCACCCAGCGAGACATCCGCTTGGTGAGGTTACCAGTGAGCGTGGTCTTAAAGTCTTGAATTTGGTAGTCGAGTACCTGACGCACTAGCGGCGGCACTGAGACGGTTTCCAGCTGGTAGATCAGCTGGGCATCGGCGTTGCTCACTGGCAGCAAATTGGGCAGGGCCGGGTCGTGCTCAGCGAGAGTAGCTAGCTGCTCGGGCTGAATCGACCAGTAGGTGGCTCTAGCCAGCGGTTGGAAACCGTTGTGCCGGTAGAGCGAGAGCCCGAATTTATCGTTGACTTCGGTTTCGCTAATCCAGTATTGGGCCTCACGAATGCTGCTAAAGCAGTGTCGCAGCAGGCGCGAGCCGACATCTAGCCCCAGGTGCAGCTGTCCGCCTTCGCGACTATCGCCGTCTTGATCGGCATCCTGGTCGCTACTTTGAGTGTCTTCCTGGGCCGACTTCCGCGCCAGATTGACCAGCATTCGGTCAATTTTCCAGGTGCTCAGGGTGCGGTTGAATGGCGACACCTGAATCATGCCCTGAAGCTTGCCTTCAGCCTCGGCGACAAAGGCGGAAAAGACGTGCTGTAGCGGATTGGGGAAAAGCGTCAGCGCTTTGAGCGGACCATACCAGCGGCGCATCTGTTTGACGTACTCGTCGATTTCTGGCGCTTCGGTGGCGTGGTAAGCAATTTCTGTCGCCGAATCTGCCTTTAAGTGTTCCAAATCACGCAGGTGAATGGACCGGATAGAGAGGCTAGAGTCTGGCGAAGGGTTGCGAGTCATGGGTGCTCCGAAGGGCTGCTGCTAGCGGTCTGCAAGGCGTCGGTCTGTAAGGGCTGTAAGGGGCGAATTAGCACCACTGGGGTCTGCTCATCGGCATTGCCAGCAGGGTTGTCAATCAGCGCTTGAATCAACAGCTGCTGATCGGTGTCGGCAGTCGCTGCTAGTATTTTAACCGCTTTTAAATCGTTGACATCGACAATGGCTGCTTTGAGGCCGGTTTCTCGGTAGATTTGGTCTACGAGCTGCTGAGAGTGCTGCGGGCCGAGCACGATAAACTGATCGAAGGGTGGCAGGGTGCCGGTGACATCGTCAATCAGGCGGGCTTGCTCACCAGCTAGCTGATAGAACATGCCCGGTTTGCCGCCGATTTTGGCGATCGCCCCCACCAAAAAAGCGATCGCCACCTGCCAGGGCCCAGAGACGTCGATTAGCGTTTGCATCCCGCAGGCGGTTGCCAGACTGGAAGTCGGCATGAAGTAATAGCACAGCCGCTTCGCCAGCCAGCCCGGTTTGACCGTAGTGGGATGCCGCAGTCGCCCCTGCATAACCGCAACCGGGGTTTCACCAATGGTGACAATGTCGCCGGGCTGAGCGCAGGGCTGAACGTAGTGCTTGACAATTTCTAACGGGGTATCGAGCGGGGTGAGCAAATGCGTGGGCACGGGCAGAATTTCGGCGACGCTATTTTTGCGCCAGTGGGTCGCGGCTTCTGGCTTGGGAAATTTCAGCGGAACAATGAAGTGACCGGTTTTAGGAACTCGCCCTTCGGGGCCGTAGGTGATGTAGTGCACCTTTAGCCAGAGCGATTTGAGATAGGTCAGGTCGGGCCCGCTAATATCTACTTTGAGCCGGGCTTTGGTGGCCTTGCCCACTTTGACGATGTAGGCAAACCAGTAATTATCAGGCCGGGCCGGAAAATCTTCATGTTGGGGAATGAGTTCGCTCTTAACGGTGATGCCCGCCAAGCTGCTGCCAGAGAGCAGCTCATACTCTACCCGCACCTCTGGAATAAAAATTTCCAGGCTGCGAGTGCGATTGGTAAAGACCGTATCGAGAGAAATAGCGTAGTGATCTGGCTCATAGGTTTCCAGCTGCCAATCAGTAGCGGCTAGCTCCAGGTCGTTGCCAGGTCGCTGACGGTACTGCCATTCAATCAGCAGATAAGCGGCGATGCCAACCAGGATGAGCAGCCCCAGCAATACTCCGATGATTCCTGCCATGCCGATACCCTACTCCCGATAAAACCCGTTACAAAATCTGCATACTCACGACCCAGATTGTAGTGGGTAAAGGTCACCTTACAACAGATTGAACAGCGCATCGTCTAGCTCGTAGCCCAGCATTTGGGTCATAAACTTGAGCCGGGAGCGTCCGTCTATTTGTTGCTGCTTGAGCCACTTATCGAGACTGAAAACTTTGCTCATGACAAATATCTCCAGCGCTTCGGGGTTGTAGCGAATGCCGTCAATCGGGCTGAACTGATGGGGCACCAGCATAGCTGTGTAGCGGCTGAGTTCGCCAGATTCCCAGTCGAGATAGAGCGGCAGCCAGGGGTAGCGAGCATCTAGCCGGATGAACCACAGGCGTACTTCTGGAATTTCTGACAGCTCACGCGGATCGCCTGCTTCCTGCGGAAAATCGATGGTAAAGCTGAAGGTCAGATCGGCGTTGCCCATCCCCGGATCTGGTTTGCTGCTGGTCGAGTTTGTTTGATGATGGGTTAAAACGGGGTCAATCACCTGCTGCGCGGCGGTTAGGTTTAAAGATTGGCAGTCGGTGGCGGTGATGGCGATCGCATGTTTCATGAGGCAAAGCAAAGGGGAAGCAAGGGGCTTTATGCTATCAGGGAACGCTTTAGAGTCGCTATAGGCTGGCTAGTTTGCGGCTAGATCTGTTCGCCCGATTAATTCTGTTCGCAAGGAACCCGTTCGCGTTATTCTGCTGGTTCTTTACTGTTTACAGCATTAAGGCGATCAACATGGTTGATTCTTCTCACGCTCCTATTCGCATCTGTATCACGCTGGGCACTCGCCCTGAAGCGATTAAGCTCGCGCCTGTGATCCAGACCTTTCAGCAGCTGCCGCAGTTTGATACGCGGGTTGTGCTCACCGGCCAGCACCGTGAAATGGTGGCGCAGGTGATGTCACTTTTCAACCTGCGAGCCGATCACAATCTAGACATCATGCAGCCGCAGCAAACCCTCAGCGACATTACCTGTCGGAGCTTAAAGGGGCTAGAGCAGCTCTTTACCCAAATGCAGCCTGCGATGGTGATTTCTCAGGGAGATACCACGACTGCCTTTGCCGCTGCCCTGGCTGCTTTCTACCAAAAAATTCCGGTAGGCCACGTCGAAGCGGGCCTGCGCACAGACGATATTTTGAATCCGTTCCCAGAAGAGGCCAACCGCCGACTGGTTTCGCAAATTGCTACCCTGCACTTTGCACCAACCGCTACCTCAGTTAATAATCTCAAAGCTTCTGGCGTTTCTACCGGCATTTACCAAACGGGCAACACAGTCATCGACGCGCTGCTAACGGTGGCTGAAAAGTCGCCGGCCTGCGAGGTGCCAGGGCTCGACTGGGACCGGCATCGAGTAATCCTCTCAACCGTACATCGGCGGGAAAACTGGGGCACCCCGCTCAAGGACATTGCTGAGAGCTTTCTGAAGATTCTAGATCGTTTCTCTGACACCGCACTGCTGCTGCCTTTGCATCGTAATCCAACCGTGCGCGATCCGCTTAAGGCCGCTTTAGACAGTCATCCTCGCGCCTTTTTGGTAGAGCCGCTCGACTACGCTCAGCTGGTAGGGGCAATGCAACGATGCACCCTACTGCTGACTGATTCGGGCGGGCTGCAAGAGGAGGCCCCCGGACTGGGTAAGCCGGTGCTGGTGCTGCGAGAGACGACTGAAAGACCGGAGGCGATCGCCGCTGGCACTGCCAAATTAGTCGGCACCCATCCGGCCACCGTCGTCGCGGCAGCTACAGAACTACTGGCCGATGCAGCGGCCTATACAGCCATGGCCAAAGCAGTCAATCCATTTGGCGACGGTCATGCTGCTGAGCGAATTGCCGAGATTGTCACTGCACACTTTACTCAATAAGACTCAGCAAGTCAGCATTCAATCAGGTCTGCTGCTAAAATAACCCGATAATAGTTAGCTCTCTTCCTTATTGAGCAGATTTTTCTTGGACGCCTTGATCTCTTTCCAGAGCTTTTTAATGTCGTCGTAGGCTTGAGCGCTGCTGATTTTTCCGCCGGTTTCCAGTCCGCAGATCAGCGACACCCGATGAGCAAACTCCTGCAAGTTGGCGTTAAAGGCCAGATTTTGAGGAGAAAACTCCCCCTGGTATTTACTTCGGGGCGTTAAGAACTCATCCAGCTGGTTTTTCTTATCATCAGGCATAAAATTCTCCCGAAGGTGGGTACTTAAGTCAGGTCAAAATGACAACGCGACTCTGCTCTGTCAAAGCCCGCTGACATAGTCTTCAATTCTGAGTCTTCAATTCTGACACATAGTCTCTAATCTTAAGCGATGGAGAAAGTCCGCCGTGGCAGGTAGGCTCTGTCGTCTATTATTTTGCCCTGTATTTCTTCTCAATAGCAACGACCTCAAAAGGCAGAAAGGGCGCTCCGCTATTAGATCTAGAGATCTGAAAACAAATGGTGTTGGAGATTTGACTGGCAGACCTGCTGCCTATCTCTAACTTTTTGTGACAGGTTTCGCCGCTAAACGGCTTGACCGCAGGATAAATAAAATGTCAGTGCCACTCTGATACCTGGGAAGGAGTGGGTAAGATATTAGTATCAAGTCTTTTTTATGCATGCACATGCTCCTTGTGTGTACCTAGCGTGACGCCGAGTCTTGCGGCAAGGATACGGCATCTTCGGTGATTGCCACAGGGAGATGCTCTGCTGATTACTTTTGCCAGTTGTATCTATGAGTTTAAGCCAGACGTTCGGTGTGTTGTGCGGTACTCGCCGTATGCGGTTTACAAAATCTAAGAATTCGCTTTGGTCTGGTTTGAAGGGGGGCTGTCTCAGCGTTGGGCTAGTGGTATTGGCAGCCTCTCCGGGCTGGTCGGCTGAGCAAGTGGTGATAAGAGTAGGGCCGCTGCGTCAGGCGATCGCCCTGAGAGATTTGGAAACGTTTGCTCAAACTGGTGAAGTGACGCCCAGCCTGCGGCTATATCAGCGGTTTTTGTCTCCTCAAGTGCAGCTCGCCCTCCAGCAGCGGCTAGATCTTGATCCGCAGATGAGCGATCGCTTTATTGAAGATGTGCTGGCTTCAGCAAGCGGAGAGCGCTTGACCGAGAGCCTCGCTCAAATTGCGCCTAACTTGACCATTCCTCAGCTTCAGGCGGCTATTCGGCTGGCGGCTACTCAGGCGGATGGTCTCAGTATTTTGGGTATTTTGCGGGCTGTGCCGCAAGAGACATTAGAAGTAGATCTGAGTGCAGCCATTGGCGTCATTTCTCAGCTCAACTTGTCCAACTTGGAGAGTCGTTCTCTGAGCGGCGTGCTGGATCAAGAGCTGAAGGTAGAGCCGGCATCACTGTCTGCTGAGCTGCCGACTGATGTTGACCCAGCGATCGCCGGGCCGATGGCGAATCGGGTGATTCAGCGCACGCTGACCTTTCGCGATGTGGATCGCCAGCGCGTTATTCCGGTAGAGGTGCATTGGAGCCGAAACCCTGAAGGGCCGCTGGTAGTGCTCTCCCATGGGTTTGGCGCTGACCGCTACTTTTTAGACTATATAGCTCAGCACCTGGCTTCCCATGGTTTGACGGTGGTGTCTATAGAGCATCCGGGAAGCAATGTGCAGGCATTGATCGATCTGCCGGTTGATCCGGCAGTAGCCGAATCGCCTAGTCGCTTGCTGCCCGCTACAGAGTTTTTGGACCGACCTCGGGACGTTAGCTTTGTCCTAGACCGCTTGGAGCAGCTGAATGAGCGCAGCTTTTTTTATGGCGGCGTTTTCAATACAGAAGAGGTGACGTTGATTGGTCACTCTTTGGGTGGCTATACCGGGCTGGCTCTGGCGGGAGCGACTTTGGATTTGCGATCGCTCCAAGACTTCTGCCAGAACATTCAGCCGCTGGGCGTTTCTCCAGCAGACTGGCTACAGTGCGCAGCAGTGGATTTGCCAGAACAAGTGGCCGACCTCAGCGACGACCGGATCAAGCAGGTGATGGCGATGAATCCGCTGGTGGGCAAGCTGTTTGGCGAAGCGGGCCTGTCGGCAGTCAGCGTGCCGACACTGATTTTGACTGGCACGCAAGACAGCGTCACCCCCACGCTCGATCAGCAGCTAATCCCGTTTGAGCAGCTCGCTGGGCCTAAATATCTGCTGGCTGTGATTGGCGGTACCCACCTGAGCGTGGGTGACCCGAGTAATATTAACCAGGCTCTGACCGAGCTGCCGTTTATGTCGGAGCTGCGCGGCGAGGAAACCTCAGAACTGCGCCGAATGCTGCGCGGCGTGGCGCTGAGCTTTGTTGAGCAGCGATCGCCCCAGGCAGAAAAGTACAGGCCTTTTTTGAGCGCGGCCTATGTGCAGTCTTTTTCGACACCGACCCTCCCGCTACGGCTGAGCGAAACGCTGCCGGCAAGCGTACAAACCTGGCTCAGGTTAACTGATCGGCTGTCAGCCAATACGCTCTCGCCTTCCCTGACCAGTAGACTGACGGCGCTGGGCTACTTAAATGCGCTTGAGAGCCGCCAGCATTGGCAAAAAGCAATCGCCGTTCACTTGCAGGTCAGTCAGGTAGTGACCGTACTGCGACTGCCCCTGCCGATGACCGCGGGCAGCAGATAACGCAGCTGTGAAGTGGGCGATCGCACTGATGGCAGTGGTAAGCTCAAAGACCCTTTCACTAGAAACTTGGAGAAAACTGAATGCCGGATAATCGCAAAAGTCAGGTAGTCACCCAGGGCGTGCAGCGGGCTCCCAACCGAGCGATGCTGAGAGCGGTGGGTTTTCAAGATGGCGATTTCAATAAGCCTGTGGTCGGGTTGGCCAATGGCTACAGCACGATTACGCCCTGCAATATGGGGATCAACACGCTGGCGCTTCGCGGTGAAGCGGCCCTGCGCGAAGCCGGTGCCATGCCGCAAATGTTTGGCACCATTACCATCAGCGACGGCATTTCGATGGGCACCGAGGGAATGAAATATTCCCTGGTCTCTCGGGAAGTGATTGCCGATTCGATTGAGACGGCCTGCACTGGCCAAAGCATGGACGGCGTGCTGGCAATCGGCGGCTGCGATAAGAATATGCCAGGGGCAGTGATGGCGATCGCTCGTATGAACATTCCCGCTGTCTTCGTCTACGGCGGCACCATTAAGCCAGGACATTTAGACGGCGAAGACCTCACAGTGGTCAGCGCCTTTGAAGCAGTCGGCCAATACAGCGCAGGCAAAATCGATAAAGCACGGCTAGATGCAGTAGAGCGCCATTCTTGTCCGGGGGCCGGGTCCTGCGGCGGCATGTTTACAGCGAACACCATGTCTTCGGCAATCGAGGCGATGGGCCTGAGCTTACCGGGCTCCTCAACGATGGCAGCTGAGGACGATGAAAAAGCGGTCAGTACAGAGAAGTCTGCCTTTGCACTGGTCGAGGCAATTCGTCAGCAGATTTTGCCCCAAGATATTCTCACGCGCCAGGCATTTGAGAATGCAATGGCGGTGATTATGGCCGTCGGCGGCTCCACCAATTCGGTGCTACATCTGCTGGCGATCGCGCACACCATCGGCGTAGATCTCACCATTGACGACTTTGAAACCGTCCGCAGAAAAGTCCCCGTCTTCTGCGACCTGAAGCCCTCGGGCCGTTACGTCGCCACCAACCTGCACGATGCGGGCGGCATTCCCCAAGTGATGAAAATGCTCCTGAACGAGGGGCTCCTCCACGGCGACGCCCTGACTATCAGCGGCCAAACCATCGCTGAAATCCTGGCAGACGTACCCGATCAGCCCCCTGCCGACCAGGATGTGATTCGCCCCTTTAATAAGCCAATGTATCCGCAGGGTCACCTCGGTATTCTCAAAGGCAACCTCGCACCTGAAGGTGGCGTTTCTAAGCTCACGGGCATTAAGAACCGCAGCATCACCGGCCCCGCTCGCGTATTTGAATCAGAAGAAGCCTGTCTGGATGCGATTTTGGCGAACAAAATAAATGCGGGCGATGTAATTGTCGTGCGCTACGAAGGGCCAAAAGGCGGCCCAGGGATGCGTGAAATGCTGGCACCCACCTCAGCGATTATCGGCGCTGGGCTGGGTGATTCGGTCGGGCTAATTACTGACGGGCGGTTTTCGGGAGGGACTTACGGCATGGTGGTAGGCCATGTTGCGCCGGAGGCGGCGGTGGGGGGTGCGATCGCCCTTGTAAAAGAAGGCGACACCATCACCATCGACGCCGACAAGCTGCTGCTGCAAGTCAATGTCTCAGACGAAGAGCTTGCCCAGCGCAAAACCCAGTGGAGCCCGCCGGAGCCTCGCTATAAGCGCGGGGTGCTAGCAAAGTATGCCAAGCTTGTCTCTTCGAGCAGTAAAGGGGCAGTAACTGACAGAGATCTGTTCTAGGAGGCAAGCGCCTCAAAAGTAGAGCTTAGGGAGCCGCGCTCAAACAACGCCCCCGGCAGCCCTCACCCTAGCCCTCTCCCGGCGAGAGGGAACCAGACTTCAAAGTCCCTCTCCCGCCGGGAGAGGGATTTAGGGAGAGGGCGACAGCGTTTCTGCCCCGCTGGGACTCTATTAAATGGCAGATCCCTTAGCGTGCAAAACACTAACGTAGGATGGTTAAGCCCGCGAACTCAGAGCCCTCAGAATTGGGAACCACTTTGAGTTCAAGGGATAGCATTCTGGCCCTTTAAAGGGGGCCAAAGCAGTCAGTTGGGGACTTCTCATGCAGCCTTTCAGGTAGAATCTAGCCGGAAAAACAAAATTTGAGGTTGAAGTTCACAGTGGGTTTAGCCAGGTTGTTTTAGGACTGCTATTGTTCTTAACTGTTGCGCATGAGTAGCCAGATACTTGCTGATCGCTTTGAGATTAAACAACAGCTTAGCCGGACTGACTTCAGCGCGGTGTATTTGGCGAGCGATCGCCACAACCTTCACAGGCCGCTCTGCCGGATAACGGCGATTAGCTACGCGCAGCCAGAAATTGGCCGCTGCCTGGAGCAAGAGGCGAAAATGCTGGAGCGCTTGGGCCACCATCCGCAAATTCCTGAGCTGCTGGCCTACTTTCACCCGCCCAAATCAAAAGATCGACCGGCTGAATCTTCTTTAAAAGTCTTCTATCTTGTTCAAGATCAAATTGTTGGCCATTCGCTGAGCGAAGAAATTAGCTCGCCCAAGCCGCTGAGCGAGAGCTATGTGATCAAGCTGCTGCAAGATGTGCTGACGGCGCTGGCCTTTGTGCATCAGCAGGGCGCAGTTCACCAAAATCTGCACCCGCGTCACCTAATTCGGCGGGCCAGCGACGGACAGATTTTTTTGACTCAGTTTGGCGCAATTTCACAAATAGCAAACGGGGCGATCGCCGACAGTGACCTGCCAAACAGCCCTATTCTCCTCGCGCCTCAGCCCTATGTCGCGCCCGAACAGATGCAGCCCTCCGCGCCTAGACCCGCCAGCGATCTGTACGCGCTAGGGCTAATCGCCGTTGAAGCGCTGACTGGCCAGCCACATCAAGCTTTCACTTACGATCCGGGGAGCGATCGCCTGCAATGGCGACAGCAAGCCGAAGTCAGCCTGCCCCTGGCCGAATTTATTAGCAGACTGGTGCGTCACCGCTGGCAAGATCGCTTCGCCAATGCTCAAGAAGCGCTCAGAACGCTAGAAGTAGAAAGCAACCGCCACCAAATCGCCAACGACAGCCGCCTGCCCACCGTCATCGCCGCCCCCGGCCAACACCTCCGCCCCACCCAACCCACGGCTCAACCCGCGTCACCCCCTTTCCCCTCTCCCCCTCTTCCCCCCTCTCCCCTTCCCCCCACAACCAAACCACCAGACTCCCCATCCGCCGCACTCTCAGGCTCGTCACTAGCAGCCTCGTTGTTTTACTGGCGCTGGGTATGGGTATAAAAGCGTACCAATGGAGCGAATATCGGCTCAGCAGTTTGCCTGAGACCTGGCAAGTCTGGAAAGATTCGAATATCTCTTTTCCCAAACCCGACTTCTTCAAACCCGACTTCTTTAAACCCGATTTCTTCAAACCTGACAGCGCCGAGACGACTTCCGCCGCTGCCCCTCAAGATCTGACACCGCTGCTGGCAGACGGCAGCATTTTACTCAGGCCCGATGCCGCCGAAGCCTTTTGGCAAATGGTAGTAGCCGCCCGAGAAGAAGATATTGATCTCTATCCGCTAGCAGGCTATCAGGCCCCAACAGACGCTGAACCATCGGCAGATTACGCCACTGGCTATGCGCTCGATATTGGCGGGCCAGACTCAAGCACAGACCGGCAGGCCGACTTCGCGCAGACGGACGCCTTTCGCTGGCTAAAGCAAAATGCTCAAGATCATGGCTTTGAGCTGTCTTCGCCGAAGAAAGGACTATTGGGCAGCAGCTCAGAGCCCTGGCACTGGCGATATGTAGGCAGTTCGCAAAGCTAAGCGATCGCTGATGTCAAAGGTTAATGAACTGTCTGTAACGCTACCAACCCAACTGGAAGTTCGGTGATATTCTCCGATCATTGGCCATTGAATCGAACTTTTGACGGAACCTAACTTTCATGCAGGGCAACCCTTTTGGCAAAGCTCCCGAATCATCTTTACAGCCTATCCAGACTGTCCCGCAGCATCTGACGGCTTATTACAAGAGAGCGGTCGGCGGGGTTTTGCTAGCAGGCGGCGGACTGTGTGAGGTGTTTGGCCTGTCGGCAGTGGTGCAGACCCGTCAAGTTTCGTCTTTGGCAGCTATCGGCATTTTGGTGGCTTTGCTGGGCTGGGTGTGTCTGCGTCGCCCTTACTTTTTGCTAGAGGAGCAGCAGCTCACGGTCTATGGCCTGTTTGGGCTGCCTACCCGGCTCTATACCTTTAAATCTTGGGAGGTGGTAAAGGCGGATAATCGGCATATTTATATTGATGATGAGGGCATTACGAAAAAGGTGCCGGTGATTCCCTGGCTGGTCAAAACGAGCGATTGGCTGACGCTGCGTGAGCTGCTGTAGGGCTAGAGCTGCGCAGCAAAAGAAGCTGGCGAGTAGCAAGGGTTGCAGACTCACCCCGCCCTAGCGGGCACCCCTCCAGAGGGGATCTACTTCGGTCGATGACGTTAAAAGCGATCTATTGCGATCATACAACGTCACACAGCCAGAAAAAATCCCCTCTGGAGGCTATCCATTAGGCACAAGTATGTAGAAGTCTTACAGGGAGAGGAGTAGGCGCGTCGTTTGTGCAAATATAATCACAGATGTAGCCATCCCGCCTAGAAAGGCGGCAGACCCGATGAAAGATTGGATAGGCTAAGAAATCAGCGTCACGCGCTTCACGGACTTGCGACATGCGAAGCGATTGCGTCAGATAGTCGAAACGCTCAGCCATGCGCCGAATGCGAGCGTACCGGAGGCGACGAAGAGCGCGAACGCAGCGCAAAGTATCTATCGATTTTGGTCCAATTCCAAAGTGACCACCGATGCGATTTTGAACAGTCATATAGACGGAACGACAGAGCGCAGCCGTTCGTGCGAAACGGTGTTAGCGATTCAAGACACGACAGACCTAAACTTTACAAGTCATCGTGCGACGGCAGGATTAGGCTACCTCAATCATACGAAGCAACAAGGCATCAAAGTACACAGCACGTTTGGTGTGAGTGGTGCAGGTGAGCCCTTGGGCTTACTCGGTCAAGCTAGCTGGGTACGAGAGCAACCGCCGCAGCCAAAGAAAGGACGAAAAGCATTAGAGCAGCCTGGCCACAAACCGATAGAAGAGAAAGAGAGCTTTCGCTGGTTGGAGAGCTTGCGCGATGCCGAATCGAAGGTAGGCGCTGGCACTCAACTGGTGCACATGGGCGATCGCGAAGCCGATATCTTCGAGTTGTTTGCCCAGCCCAGAGTAGCCAACAGTGAGCTGTTGATTCGGGTGAAAACAAACCGTAAGGTCAAACACGAGCTAGGCAAACTGTTTCCGACCTTGGCGCAATCGCCCGTATTAGGTGAGCTAACTGTCACCGTCAAGCGCACACCTCAACGTCCGCCTAGAACAGCGCGTATCGCCATCCGTGCCATTGCCGTCACAATTGAAGTGCCTGACTATCTGGCTAAACAAAAGCCCAAGTTAGTCCCCGTTGAACTTAACGCGCTACTGGTCGAAGAAGTCACCCCGCCAGCAGATGGCGGCAAACCCATCTGTTGGAAACTGTTGACGAGCCTGCCGTTAGACAGCTTTGAAGCGGCTTGCCAAGCGGTGCGGTGGTACAGCTATCGCTGGCTGATAGAGCGCTATCACTTCACGCTCAAAAGCGGCTGCAAAATAGAAGACTTGCAGTTGCAGCACCGGGACCGTTTGCTCAAAGCTTTAGCCATTTACAGCATTGTCGCTTGGCGACTGATGGCGATGACCTACCAATCGAGATTGACCCCTGATATTAGCTGTGAGGTCATCTTCACACCGACAGAATGGAAGCTACTGCGTCGTCGGTTTGTGCCTATGAGTCGCTCGAAGAAACCGCCTACGCTTCATCAAGCCACCCATTGGCTAGCTCGTCTTGGCGGCTTTCAGGGCCGTAAGGGGGATGGTGAACCAGGCATCAAGACTCTATGGCGGGGCTATACGAAGCTTCAGCATCTGCTCGAAGGCGCTCAACTGGCTAAGAAAACATAGGTGCTGCAACGCTTTCAGCGACTTCTGCCTAATGGATAGCTCTGGAGGGGGTGGGTCGGCGGATGTGCTACATGCCCGAAACCCACCCCTGCGCCCCTCCAGAGGGGATTTACTTTAGTCGATGACATTGAAGGTGATCTACTGTGATCGCACAACGCCGCATAGCCGGAAAGTTCCCCTCTGGAGGGGTGGCGCGCAGCGATGGGGTGGGTCGGCAACTCGCGCTGCACGCCGAAACCCACCCCTGCGCCCCTCCAGAGGGGATTTTCCTCGGGTGGGGCGAATAAGGTTGTTGTCTGACAGGCATTTTAGACAGCTGCTTATCTCGAACTCACATTGCAATTAAGAAAGCTTTTCCCATTTAGGGGCGATAGAGGAAGAGGCGGTAGAGGATTGAGTGCGATTGTGTTTTATCCAGTTGGCAATTGTCTGACAGATGGTGTAGATGTTTTGCCTGACATCATCGTCTCGAAATCTTAGAAATCGTATGCCGAGCCCTTCCAAGCGAGCTTGCCGTTCTGAGTCATATTGACGGGCGGCTTCGCTATCGTGAACAGAACCGTCAATTTCAATCGCGAGCATGAGCGATTTACAGTAAAAGTCAACGATGAACTGGTCAATCGGCTTTTGTCGGTCAAAATCGCAACCCATCATTCGCCTGCCTTTTAGATACTGCCAAAGAATGATTTCCCCTGGGGTCATCTTGTTTCGCAGCTCTCGGGCACGCGCTTTGAGCTTAGGGTTGTAGGGAATAATATGCTCTTTCATGGAGGTAGAATGCCCAACACAAAGGCTATTCCAAAGGTTCAAAATCACCTGTCTCAGCTATATTTCACCTTCACCTCGAAGGCGATCGCCCCTTCCACCACAGCCTGAAGTAAACCCCTCTAGAGACCTACCGTGTACACACAACTACGAGACATCGGCTGATAGCGTGCGTTGCTGACCCACCCCGCCCTGGCGGGCACCCCTCCAGAGGGGATTTACTTCGGTCGATGACGTTAAAGGTGATCTATTGCGATCACACAACGTCACATAGCCAGGAAAGATCCCCTCTGGAGGGGTGGCGCGCAGCGACGGGGTGGGTCGGCAACTCGTGCTGCGCGCCGAAACCCACCCCTGCGCCCCTCCAGAGGGGATTTACTTCAGCCGATGACGTTAAAAGCGGTCGAGTGCGAACACAAAACCCCACACAGCCAGGAAAGATCCCCTCTGGAGGGGTGGCGCGCAGCGACGGGGTGGGTCGGAACTTGTGCTGCACGCCGAAACCCACCCCTGCGCCCCTCCAGAGGGGATTTACTTCGGTCGATGACGTTAAAGGTGATCTATTGCGAGCACAAAACCCCACATAGCCGGAAAGATCCCCTCTGGAGGGGTGGCGCGCAGCGACGGGGTGGGTCGGCAACTCGCGCTGCACGCCGAAACCCACCCCTACGCCCCTCCAGAGGGGATTTACTTCGGTCGATGACGTTAAAGGTGATCTATTGCGAGCACAAAACCCCGCATAGCCGGAAAGTTCCCCTCTGGAGGGGTGGCGCGCAGCGACGGGGTGGGTCGGCAACTCGCGCTGCACGCCGAAACCCACCCCGCCTTTTGTCTCTAAGGCGTCTCGCTATTTTTTTCGTCGCTGATACAGCACCCAGCCAACAAAGAGAACTGCCATCGAAACAAGAACAACTTTGCCAACTGGCCCCAAAAAGACTGCGACTTTGTCGTAGCTAGCGCCAAGCCAGAACCCGGCCAGCGTCAGCAGCGTAATCCAGGCGAGAGAGCCGATTGTGGAGTAAAACAAAAAACTGATGAAGGGCATATTGGCGATACCGGGCGGCACTGATATATAGGTGCGAATGCCGGGGATGAGTCGCCCCAAGCCCACTGCCCAGTAGCCGCCACGCTGAGAGAACCACCGCTGCACTGACATTACTTCCTGGCTGGAGATGCCTAGCCATTTGCCGTAGCGGTCGGCCAGGGTGCAAATGCGGGTGAGCCCTAGCCATCTGCCGATGTAGTACCAGACCAGTGCGCCTAAGACAGTGCCAAAGGTGCCAGCGGCGATCGCACTCACCATATTCATCTCACCCTGAGCGACGGCAAACCCGGCCAGCGGCATAATCAGTTCCGAAGGAATTGGGGGAATGACGTTTTCTAGCAGCATTAAAAAGGCGATGCCCCAATAGCCAAAGCTGGTAATTGCGGTCGTGATGTAGTCAGAGACAGTCAAAATAGGGGGTCAGTAGAGGTTAGTTTGGCAGGCAGTCTAGATCATGCGGCCTGATTGCGGGTCGTGTCATCTACCAACCAGCGCATTTTATGCCTTAATTGCTTTCACTCATGGCATAAAGGCATACCATGAACATATGCTTTTATGCTGACCTAGTAGAATACCCTAGCCATTTTTTATACCTACATGCGTTTCCATGTCTGATGAGTCTCCAGCTAGCGATTTGCAGCCACCGACTGGCGGCATCTTTCCGATTGTGGGTATTGGCGCATCGGCTGGGGGTATAGAAGCCTGCTCAGACCTGCTGCGATCGCTGCCAATCGATACGGGCATAGGGGTTGTTGTGGTTCAGCATTTGGGGCCCAATTCGCCCAGCATGTTGAGCCAAATTTTGTCTCGGGTAACGGCGATGCCCGTTGCTGAGGCCACTCAAGCAGTAGCGGTAGAGCCCGATCACATCTATGTGATTCCGCCTAATATGCAGATGACTATTGCTGAGGGTCGGCTTCAGCTGGCACCGAGAGCCTCTGGCCCGCAGCGGTTTATGTCGATTGACATCTTTTTTAAGTCTCTAGCCGAAAGCTGTGGCAATCGGGCGATTGGCGTTGTTTTGTCGGGGCTAGATGGCGACGGCGCTCAGGGGCTAAAAACCATTAAGCAGGCAGGCGGCATTACCTTTGCCCAGACACAAAATACGGCCCAGTACGGCGAAATGCCTCACTCTGCGGTTGAAACGGGCTTTGTTGATTTCATCCAGGCGCCGGTTGAGATGGCCCGCGAGCTGACGAGCATTGCTCAGCACCCCTATGTCTGCCAGCCAGTCCCGGAGGCGTTTCCGGAGAGAGAGAGCGACTCATCGGCTGAGGCCGGTCTGTCGGCGGTTTATGCTTTGCTGCGAGCCGCTAATGGCATTGACTTTAACCAGTATAAGCGAGCTACTTTTGAGCGGCGCATGGCCCGGCGAATGGCGCTGCACCGGCTGAATACGGTCGAAGCCTATGCTGAGTATTTGCAAGACCGTCCCACTGAGGTGAAAGCGCTTGGCCGCGACGTGCTGATTACGGTGACCAGCTTTTTTCGCGATCCGGAGGCGTTTGCCTTTTTGCAAGAGACGGTCTTTCCCTCGCTGATTGAGCAAAAGGGGTTGGAGTCGTCTATTCGCATTTGGGTGGCGGGCTGTGCTACCGGTCAGGAGTGCTATTCGATGGCGATCGCCCTCTTTGAATACCTCTCCGAGCAAAACCTCAACCTCTCCATCCAAATCTTTGGCACAGATGTCAGCGAAGAGGCGATTGACGTGGCCCGGCAGGGCATCTACGCCGAAAACCAAATGACCGGCGTTTCACCCGAGCGGCGGCAGCGCTTTTTTACCCGCACCGAAGGGCAGTACCAGATCAGCAAAGCCGTGCGCGAGCTGTGCGTTTTTGCCCGCCAAAATCTGGGCAGCGACCCGCCGTTTTCCAATATTGACCTGATCAGCTGTCGCAACGTGCTGATTTACTTTGCGGGGGCGCTACAGCAGCGAGTGCTGGCCATTTTTCACTACAGCTTGAATGTGGGCGGGCTGCTCTGGCTTGGCAGCTCTGAGAGCGTGGGCGAGACCTCCAGGCTGTTTGCCGTGGTAGATAAAAAGCACAAGTTTTATAGCTGCGATGCGGTTGCCAATCGGCTCAGCTTTGACTTTGTCACCAGCGACTATCAGGCGCTCCACCCAGGCAGTCCGGATCGGGACACCTCGCCAGCCACCACTAGCTACTCAAATGTGCAGCGCCAGGCCGACCAGATTGTGCTCAGCCGCTACGCGCCAGTGGGCATTGTGGTCAATGAACAGCTGGAGATTCTGCACTTTCGCGGCGATACCAGCGCCTATCTGCGGCCCGCGCCCGGCGAACCCAGCTTCAGCCTGCTCAAAATGGTGAAATCTGGCTTAGTGCTCGAACTGCGATCGGCCATCGACCAGGCAAAGGCGCAGGCGATCACCATCCGCCGAGAAGGCCTACAGCTCGAAGGCAACCCAAGATATATCGATATTGAGGTCACCCCGATTCGCAACCCGCTCTCACAAGAGCGCAGCTATTTGGTGCTGTTTGAAGAAGGCAGGCTGATTGTCTCTGAACCGGCTGAATCCGCAGCAGGAGAGGCAGCCCCTGGGCTAGCCAGCCCTGAAGTGTCCCGGCTCCAACGAGAGCTGGCCGCCGCCAAACAAGAGCTGCTCGACACCCAAAGCTACCTGCGAGCGACCGTCGAAGAGCACGATGCCACCAATCAGCGGCTGACGACCGCCAATGAAGAGATCCTATCGAGCAATGAAGAGCTGCAAAGCACCAATGAAGAGCTGCAAACGGCCAAAGAAGAAATCCAGGCGGCCAACGAAGAGCTAAAAACCACCAACGAAGAGCTACAGAGCCGTAACACCGACGCCCGGTCAGTGAATAATGACCTGCTCAATTTGCTCAACAATGTCAATATCCCGATTGTGATGCTCTCTAGCGATCTGCGGATTCGGCGATTTACTCCCACCGCACAGGGCCTCTTCAACCTGATTCCGACCGATGTGGGTCGGCCCCTGAGCGATATTCGGATCGATATTGACATTGACAATCTGGAGACGCTGATTGCCGAGGTGATTGGCACTCTCGATGCCCAAGACCTGGAAGTGCAAGACAGTGAAGGCCATTGGTACCGGCTGCGCATTCGCCCCTACCGCACTGCCGACAATCAGATTGACGGGGCGGTGCTGGCCCTGGTCGATATTGACAATATGAAGCGCACGCTGCAACAGCTAGAAGAATCGCGCCTGTATTCCGAGAGCATTGTAGAGACGGTGCGATCGCCCCTGATCGTCCTCACCGCTGACCTCCAGGTAAAAACCGCTAACCGCGCCTTTTACGAAACCTTCCAGGTGTCTCCGGCTGAAACCGAAGCGCGGCCATTGTTCGACTTAGGCAACGGCCAGTGGGATATTCCGGTGCTGCGGGCGGTTTTAGAAACGCTCCTGGCCGATAGCCTACAAGTGCAAGACTTTGAAATTGACCACGAGTTTGATCAGATTGGTCGCAAGATTATGCTGCTGAACGCGCGGGAAATAGAGCAGCGCACCACTGAGCGATTGATTTTGCTCGCAATAGAAGATATCACTAAGCGCAAGCGAGCTGAAACCCAGCGCATACAGCTGATGCAAGAGCGCACCGCTCGGGTCGAGGCCGAAACGGCCAATGCCAGTAAAGACGAATTTTTATCGATGCTCTCTCACGAGCTGCGCACCCCGCTCAGCGCCATTTTAGGCTGGACAAATATTCTCCTCAGCCGCACAGAGCCCGACCCGACGATGCTCAACCGCGCCCTGACTAACATTGAGCGCAGCGCCCGCACCCAAACCCGCATTATTGAAGACCTTTTACAGGTATCGCGGATTATTCAGGGGCAGATGGAATTGCAGCGGCAGGCCGTGAACCTGAGCGATCTGGTAAAGACGGTGGTGGAGAGTATGCTGCCGACCGCCGAGCAAGCAGGCATTCAGCTGATTGCCACCCTCGACGATGCGCCAGACTACTTTTACTTTGACCCTGACCGCTTGCAGCAAGTCTTTGGCAACGCCCTGTCTAACGCGATTAAGTTCACGCCAGTCGAGGGGCAGATTCGCACCCGCCTGACCTACAGCGACGACCAGGCTCAGGTACAGATCACCGACACGGGGCAGGGCATCGATCCCGAGTTTGTCCCCTACGTGTTTGACCGGTTTCGGCAGGCTAACAGTTCAAATACCCGCGAGTACGGCGGCTTAGGCATTGGGCTAACCATTGTAAAAACCTTTGTAGAAGCGCACGGTGGCACGGTGCGCATCAGCAGCCCAGGCATTGGCCAGGGGGCAACGCTGACGATCATGCTGCCGCTGACGGCGGCGATCGCCCCTATTTCAACCGCCGTACCCCTACCGCCTGGGAAGAATCTGCTGGCGGGCCTGCGCATATTAGTTGTAGAAGATGACGCCGATAACCGAGAGATCTTGACGATCATTTTAGAAGAGCAAGCAGCCACCGTCATCTCCACCAGCTCTGTCGCCGCCGCCATCGAAAAACTCACTGAAGAAGAGATTCCTGATCTGCTGATTAGCGATATCAGCTTGCCGGGCCGAGATGGGTTTGAGCTGATTGCCTGGGTGCGATCGCGATCTAATGACCAGGGCGGCGACCTGCCCGCTATTGCGCTCACCGGCTATGCCGCTATCGAACACACCGAAGACATGCTGGAAGCAGGCTTTCAGTACCATCTCACCAAGCCCGTCAACACCGATGAGCTGATGGCAGCGATCGTAAATTTAGTTTAGACAGAGCGGTATGATTGCAATAACTCCTGTTAGGCTAAGAGACGATATCTTAAACCTCATCGGGGTGAAGTAGCTATGAAAGATCCCGGTCAGGCACTGCTCGATAAAGTTGACACTGTCATCAATGTCTGGATCGAAGAAGTCCGCCGCGACATCGGCATGAATAGCAACAAAGAGCTAACTTACACAGAGATTCACAACGCGCTGCCGGACATTTTGCAGGCGATGGCTACGCTGCTCACCCCCACCCCGCTAGACGACCAGGATCGAGAGTTTAAAGAAAACGCACTAGAGCACGGCACCGTCCGCGCCCAGCAAGGCTTTGACACCGCTGAAGTCGTCAGAGAATACCGAATTTTACGCAATGTTGTTTTAACGATATTAGAACCTGAATTGAGTTCGGGCACCGTCAAAGACGCGCTCACCGCTGTCCGTAAGATTGATCACATCCTCGACAGCGCCGTTCTGATATCGCTTGACAGCTATGTCAAACATCGGTTCGATACGCTAGAGCAAATGCAAGGGCAGCTGCTGCTTACCAACCAGGAGCTGTCCCGCCTGGTGCAGAGCCAAAAAGACAATCTCTCTCACCTGGCCCACGAGCTAAAGAATCCGCTGAATGCCATGCTAGGCTTCTCCTCCATTTTGCTGCGCAAACAAAGAAAGCAGCTCACCTCAGAAGCTGGCTCAACCATGGAGATAAAGCAAATTGAGCGGGTCATCAGCAACGGCAGACAGCTGCTTCGCCTGATCAACAACACGCTAGAAGCCTCCCGTCAGGAGTCTCAGCAGGTAGCCCTAGCAAGGGAATCAGTACCCTTGCCAGACCTGGTACAGGCGGTGATTGAGACCTTAACACCAACGGCTCAGTCGAAAGAACTCACCCTGGCTGCAAATTGCGATCGCGCCCCCCGACAAATCACCACCGACGCCCTACGGCTGAAACAGATTCTCACCAACTTAATCAGCAACGCCATCCGCTACAGCGACGTTGGCTCGATTGATGTGACCTGTTACGCAGTCGATGATCGGGAGTGGGCGATCGCCATCCGCGACACCGGCAGAGGCATCAGCCCGGAGCAGCACAGTCAAATCTTTGAGCCCTATTTTCGCGCGGGCGGCGAAGGCAGCTACGCCCCGGAGAGCAGCGGCTTAGGGCTGACAATTGTAGATAAGCTCGTGCGGCTCTTACAAGGAAGAATTGAGCTACTCTCAGCAGTTGGCGAGGGATCGACGTTTACAGTTTTTTTGCCGCTTGAGGTGGAGGGGGAGCCAGGAGACAGAAAGCAGTAGACAGAAAACAGCTACCGGCCTGCTGTCTGCCGACGACTGCCGGCGTACCTGTTTAGCGCACCCCAACACCCCAACATCAAAACCCTGGAACTGGTTCCCCTTACCAAGGGGAACCGTAAGGGAGGGGTCCCGATGAGTCCGCTACACACCGAGACCCCTCCGTTGGTTCCCCCTGGCAAGAGGAACCGGAACGCGAGACTACTTATGCTGAATATAGCCTCTGTCGAGTTGCTTAGGACACTTTTGTCGGCTGAAACCGCTAGAGAACAGCGGGCAACTCGACTAGCAGATGTCCTAATGCATCAGGACATCTGCTATATGTATCTGCCTACTGCCCACTTCACCCAAAATGTTCTACTTGTGCAAGCTCTCTCTTAAACGCTGCTCCCCTCCTTCGCCAAGAACTTCTCCAATTCATTTAGCTTATCGGCATCCACCTTGGTCTGCATTGGACAAAACTTAGGGCCGCACATCGAACAGAACTCAGCCGTTTTATAAATGTCGGCTGGCAGTGTTTGATCGTGGTATTCGCGGGCGCGTTCCGGGTCGAGAGACAGATCAAACTGTTTGTTCCAGTCGAAGTTGTAGCGGGCGCGGGAGAGTTCGTCATCGCGATCGCGTGCCCCCGGTCGATGACGGGCAATATCGGCTGCATGGGCCGCAATTTTGTAGGCGATCAGGCCATTGCGCACATCTTCCGCATCGGGCAGACCCAAATGCTCTTTGGGCGTGACGTAGCACAGCATGGCTGTTCCATACCAGCCCGCCATCGCCGCTCCAATTGCCGAAGTAATATGGTCATAGCCCGGCGCAATATCGGTCACCAGCGGCCCCAGCACATAAAAAGGCGCTTCTGAGCACTCTTCCATCTGCTTTTTCACGTTGAATTCAATTTGATCCATTGGCACATGCCCCGGCCCTTCGACCATTACCTGCACATCGTGCTGCCAGGCGCGGCGCGTGAGGTCGCCCAGGGTCTTCAGCTCTGCCAGCTGAGCGGCATCAGAAGCATCGTGCTGACAGCCAGGCCGCAGCGAGTCGCCCAGGCTAAAAGAGACATCGTAGCGCTTAAAAATTTCGATAATGTCGTCGTAATGGCTGAACAGCGGATTTTGCTTGTGATGGTGCAGCATCCACTGAGCCATAATGCCGCCGCCCCGAGAGACAATGCCCGTCAGCCGATCTTTCACGAGCGGCAGGTGCTCGATGACAATGCCCGCATGAATGGTCATATAGTCCACCCCTTGCTGCGCATGCTTTTCGATAATATGCAAAAAGTCTTGCGCGTCCAGGTTCTCAATGCTGCCATGCACACTCTCCAATGCCTGGTAAATTGGCACCGTACCAATCGGAATCGGCGAGTTGTTGATCACCGCCGTGCGAATCTCATCGAGGTTGCCACCGCCGGTAGAGAGATCCATCAGCGTATCTGCGCCGTACTTAATCGCCATTTTCAGCTTATCGATCTCTTCACTGATATCAGAAGAGTTGGGCGACGCACCGATGTTGGCGTTTACCTTGCACTTGCTGGCGATGCCAATGGCCATCGGCTCCAGATTGGGGTGGTTGATGTTCGCCGGAATAATCATCCGACCGCGAGCCACCTCGTCTTTAATCAAGTCAGCAGGCAAGTTTTCTCGCCGGGCGACATACGCCATTTCTTCAGTAATTACGCCCTGACGGGCATAGTGCATCTGAGTCACATTGGGCTGGCCCCGACGTTTAGCAATCCAGTCAGTGCGCAGAGCGGCTGAGGAAAGCTTTGGTGCCGCTTCAGTCGTGGGAGAAGTCGGGTTAGGAGACAAGTTGAGTGGAGCCATGGATTGATACCTCAGTTTTAGCGTATTTAGGCTTGTTTGACGTATTTAGTCAAAGTCTCTTTGTCGTCATCGAAAGTGAAGCCCTTTTGGGAGGGGTCCCGTGAGGCGAGCTATCGTGTACACACGAGTCAAAGATCTCTGTGATCGGCGGGCTGCATAGGTTGCAGACCCACCCCGTCGCTGCGCGCCACCCCTCTAGAGGGGATTTTCTCTGGCTGTGTAGGGTTGTGTGCTCGCAGTAGATCACTCCTAGCGTCATCGACTGAAGTAGATCCCCTCTGGAGGGGTGCCCGCTAGGGCGGGGTGGGTCTGCAACGCAGGCTATCAGCCGATGTCTCATAGTTGTGTGTACACGGTAGGTAGGGTGGGTTGGCTAAGTAAGTCGAACAGATTGAAGGGCTGACCGTAGCCAGTCAGCGCTCAGGCAATGAGACTGCTGAGGGCTGAGAACTTGCAGTGTAAGACCGCACGTTTTTGAGATCGCCATAGTTGAAGGGCGCAGTGTTGTTCTTAGCCGCTTTGCTTTTACTGGCTGCATTCCATACCAGGGAGATTGCCATCGAAGTCAGCAGGGCAGCCGCAAAACTGTTGAGCAAATCACCGCCGCCCGGCACATTTACCAGCGGACTAAAGTCGGGCTTAGGAAAGAACAACACACCGACCGCAATGCCAGCTAGAGAACTCCAGAAGGCATTACTTGCCGTCTGATAGCGGCTGTAGAAGCTAAAAACAATCGGGAACAGCAGCGCCGCGCAGAGTAAGTCGGCAATAAAGAACAGATAGAGAACACTGTAGCCTTGGGCGGTGATCGCCACTGCCGGAATCCCCACCGCCAGCGTCAGCAGCCGCGAAATCAGCAACACCCGGCTCGGCTGATGCGAGAGCCTGAGCAAATCGCCAGTAAAGACTGCGCTAATGCCGTTTAGCAGCGTATCCATACTGCTCATCACCAGCGCCGTCGCTAGCAAGACCACCGCGCCCAGCAGCCAAAGCGGGATATTCAAGCTTTGCAACAGGTCGAAGAAAGCCGTTGTACCGCTCAGGTCGAAGCCAGCCGCAATCAGACCCAGCAGCCCCGAGAGAAATAGCAGCGGCAGTATCACCAAGGCCGACCCGAGAAAAGAGCGGCGCACCGTCTGATCGCTGCGGCAGGCATACACTCGCTGCCAGTTGCCCTGATTGAACAATTCGGCAGCCACGACAGCCACAATCAGCGTCGCGCCAAACCGCAGCCCGCCAATATTGCCCAGCGAGAGTAGCTCTGGCAGTTTCTCTGCTACTGGGCTAAAAGCTGCGCCAAAACCGCCTAACAGCCCTATCGTCGCGCCAAAGCAGATCAGCAGCAGCGGCACAATCAGCGCAAATTGCAGGGCATCGGTAAGGATAGTCACCTTGAGGCCACCGTAGGCTGTGTAGAGAAAGACTGCCGTAATCACCACGAGCGAAGTCACTAGCAGCGGCACATCGGCCACTAGCTGAAGGACTTGGGCGATCGCCGTTAGCTCCGCCGCCAAATACACAAACATATACAGCAGCATCACCACCACCGTCAGCCAATACATCGCCCTGCCAATCTGACTGCCCGTCTGACTGCCCGTCTGACTGCCCGTCTGACTACCGGCCTGATTGGCAGCCTGGCCCTGTTCCAGCGGCACCGCCCCAAAGCGATAGCGCACATACTCATTCAGCGAATGGCCCCACGGCATAATTTGCCGCAGCCTCGGCCCCACAAAGACAAACGTAAAGACAGCCGCCGCCGACCCCACACAGTAGCCCAAAATCGCCGTCAGCCCGCCAAAAGCCGAGCCTGCCTCGGGCGGGCTAAACAAAATCCAGGCCCCCAGAGCCGACGCCGTCACCGTCGCCAGGGCCATCGGGCCACCCACCTGGTTGCGGCTCACCACGTAGTCTTCCAGGTCAATGGCCTGCCCAGACCGTCGCCCCAGCTGCGAAACACCTAGCAGAGCGAATATTGCCGCCGCTGCCAGCATCACAATCAGCGCCACTGCCCCTACAGACATAGCCGCACCTCGCCGTTAAACGGGCAGTCAAACAGGCAGCTACTGGCAGCACTTTTCACATTCAAAACTTTCAAGCTTTCCTCCGCTGGTATTACCCAGTCTCAGGTTCAAAGGGTATGTTCTCAGCCCGCGCGGGCACCCCTAGCGATTAGGCGCTCATAGTATCACTTAGTTAACAGTTGGGACAACCACTGTGATAGACACGGTGCCCTGACCAAAGCCGCCTCTGCCGTCGGTCACCGTATAGTCAAAACTGCTGCGATAGTTACCTGCTGCACCATTCGGCCCGCTCTGAGAGGGCTTGTAGGTGACTGTGCCATCACCGTTATCTTCTAGCTGACCACCGCCCGCTATGCTGCCTATTTCAGCTAGGCGCACAGCATCGTTAGGGTCAGGGTCGTAGGCTCCCTTCAACAGATTGATCGTCAGCGGTTCACCCGGTGAAATCTCGAAGTAGTGATCAATCGCGACCGGATTGCGATTTTCTGCCGGTGGCGGACTGTCTGTTGTTTCGACGGTGATATTGACTGTTGCCGTCGCGGTTTGGCCAGCCGCGTTTCGCACCCGGTAGGTGAAGCGATCGCTCGTGCCGCTGCCATCGTGAAAATAGCTAATTTGCCTGCCATCCGTTGACGTCTGCCCCGATTCGCCGGGGCTCACGTCAACAATCGTCAGCGGACCGCCCGCTGGAGCGCGATCATTTTTTAACACGTCAATCACAACTGACGACTCGACAGCGACGGTTGCACTATCGTTGTTGGCCTGAATCGGCAAACCTTCAGTCGGCGGCGCAGTGCCCTCGTCAGGGGGAGTAGTCCCTTCAGGGGGGGCAATTACAGCCTCGTCGTCAGGCGTCTGCTGGCTGCGGCTGACGCCAGCCCCTTTCAAAACGAGGGTGCTATCACTACCGACATTGCTTTTTACGACAAGTCGCGCGGTGCGATCGCCCGCCGCCCTAGGTTCAAACCACAGCTCTACTTCGCAGCTGCCTTGGGGTTTCAGCGCAGCTGCCGTACAGCTCTGATCAATCAGTCCAAAATCTTTGCTTTGCCTGCCGGCAATGCCAAACGAGGCAATGGTCAGCGGCGCATTGCCACCGTTGGTTATTCTAAAGGACTGGCGTTTTCTCTCTTTGAGAAAAATCTTATTAAAGTCAACCGCCATCGCGTCAAATTCTAGCGTGGGTACCGCCTGGAGAGTGCCCATACCGCTCAGCAAAACGGTGTAAGACTTGGGCTCTAAGCCGTCTGCTGCCGAGCTACTGGTGACCAGCTTGATTTGAGCGGTGCGATCGCCAGCTTCGGTCGGCGTAAAGACCGCTGCTATTGCACAGGCCATGCCCGGCAACAGCACTAGCTCAACCTGGCAGCTCTCTGGCGTTTCTGCTGATGCTTCTGCTGACGCTGCTGTGGGCGTTTCTACAGGTGCTGCCAGCGCAAAATCCTGATCGCCCAGTAGCCCTAGTTGGCGAATTTGCAGCGAATTTTCTCCCTGATTAGTCAGGGTGACTGCTCTCGGCTTGCTTGCTAAGGCCAGTGTCTGTCTGCCAAAGGCGATCGCCGTTTCGCTCAAGCGGGCCGGGGCATTTCGCTGACGATCTGCCGACTGACTCAAATAGCGCTGGCCAAGCATCAGCCCGCTACTCACTACAGCTAGCAGCAGGCCGCTAGCAATCACCGCCAAAGGCCAGCGACGGCGCATTCCCCCGGGTCGAGGACGGCGGCTGACCAGCACAGCAGAACTCCCCCCCGCCAGAGGCGGCACAATCAGCCCCAAATTATGGCGAGACACCGCCGCGCCAGCGTAGTCACCTAGGCGTTCACGCAGCTGTACTGCGCGTGACAGCCAGGCTTCAGCTCGCCCGTTTTCTCCCATCGCCAGTGCCCGCGTGCCAAACTGGTGCAGCGACCACGCCTCTGCTGCCCCGTTACCTAGCTGCTCTGCTGCTCGCAGGCTATAGATCAATGCCTGTTGCCAGCGCTCCCAATGACCACCGAGGGACAACACCTGATCTAGACCACGGCTCAACGTCAAACTCTCTTGCCAGCGGCTTGTGCGCTGGGTCCATTCCAACAGATGCATTGCGGCTTCAGTCGTATGGGCTGGGAGCGCACCGTGGGCCACAATGTGAGTGGTGAAGTACTCAGTGGCCCGAGTCAGCCACGACTGAGAATTGAAGCCCAGCTGCGCACTCTCCGACAAATCTGAGCTGAGCTGATAGCGGCTGTCTGGCCAGTCGCCGCCGTCAGCGCCACGGTCAACAGACTTTAACAACCGAAGCGCGGTCAGCTCGGTTAGATTTTTGGCAGCATTGGGCAGCCGAGTGATGGCCTGCACCTGTTCGGCGGTCAACGGCACACTCCCCATCGCCGACATCAGAGCCAGCACATCGCGCTGGCTAGGAGAGAGCCGCTCTACTATTGTTTGAAACAGCGATCGCCCTGAAACGCTCTGCTCTAGCGTGACCTGCATAGACTTCACCAGATCCACTAGAGACTGGTCGGCGGCTTGGGCTTGGGCGGCTGCCCGTCGCAGTTGCAGCGGATTGCCCAGCAGCGCTGCCCACAGCGATTTGGCAGCCGCCCGCTCAGACTCCATCAGCTGGCGGCCTAAATCTTTTTGAATAAGCTCAACAGATTCTGGAAACGGCAGTCCTTTGAGCGCGATCGCTGCCCCCTCCTGCCAGTAAAAGCGAGATTCAGAAATCAGCACAAACGTGCAGCCTGGCAGCGCCGCTAGCAGCCACTCCATCTCGGCTTTATCCAGCGTCAGCCCGTTTAAGATGATCAGCGCCTGCTGCTGCTTCAGCGCCTGCTGCACCTGGCCGTAGCTGGGTTTAAACGGCAAGCTAGTCTCGTAAAACACATCGTACAGAGACTGCAACAGATCTGCTGATAGCTGCCGGTGAGCCGGTAAATACACAATGCCATCAGCAAAACCCGAGACGGCCTGGTCGTAGGCCAGATGCCTGACCAGCGCCATTTTACCAAACCCCACTCCTCCATAGATTTCTACTGTCAGCAGAGACTTCAGGGCATCTCGAACCAAAGGCAGCACCGTCTGCCGATCTAACAAACCTTTAAAGGGTCGGGGGCGCAGATCCACAGGTGTTGGCCGAGGCTGAATGACGGGCGCGGCAGCCACATTCAGGACGCCGCCGTGAGCGACGTTATAGGTGTAGTTGTAGTATTCCTGACGGTTGTTGTTACCGATGATCATCTGGCCGCTGAGATTGCCGCCGATCTGCACAGTTACATTGCCCGCCGCATCGCGCTTGGCAGCATGAGAGTCATCGGTCAGATTGCGTGTTGAGGTGACTGATGACTCTTCTGGCGGCTCTATTGTGGGTGGCCTCAGCGTCGGTACTGGCTGCATCAGGGTGCGGGCGATCACCACCGATGAGCGAAACAACAGTTCTTCTCGCCACAGAGGCACGCTCTGACCTGGCAGATGAGCGCTAACCTTCACAAGCTTCAGCCAGCCCAGCCCCAAATCCGCTTTAAAGTCTGAGAGTGTCTGCCGCAGTATGGTTAGCAACGGTTCAGAATCCAGCAAGGCAGCATAGGCAGGCGGTGTCCCCGGCTGACCGCCACTGGTCGGCACCAACGCCACGTACAGCAGATTTTCGCGTTGTCGCACCCCCACTTTTGTGATTAGGGGGCGATCGCCCAATACTCCATCTAGTGCCGTCGCAATCCGCCTGGCATAAGTATTTCGAGTATTACCCTCAGTCATCGCGTCGAGCCTGCACTGAATCTCGCCCCCGATTAAGTTTGCCTCTCTTCAAAATAGACCAGTTCTGCCTCATCATTCGGTACCCGCCAGAGTAATCCTCAGCCTACTACCTTTAGCAAATAGGTCAGATAGCGAGTAGGTCAGATCTTGAATATGTCCACTTTAAACGAGTTTTGCAATCAGCTTCTATAGGCCTGAATCGGGCTAACCTACTCAACAGGCCTGGCAGCCTTTGTCCGGCAGCCTTTGTCTGGCAGCCTTCGTCTGGCAGCCTTTGTCTGGCAGCCTTTGTCAAATCAGTGCGAACATTGCGCGCGGCATTGCCATTCATCCTTCATAATGTAAAGGTTTTATCTCTGGTATTCCCTACCTTCGCCATGCGTAGCCTTTATTGCGGTCAACTCCGAGCCGAGCACATAGAAAAAACGGTCACGCTCTATGGCTGGGTAGATCGCCGCCGGGATCATGGTGGGGTGGTGTTTTTAGATCTGCGTGATCGCTCTGGCACGGTGCAAATCGTCAGCGATCCCGAGCGCACCCCAGCCTCTTATCCGGTGGCTGAAGAAGTGCGCAACGAATACGTTGTGAAGGTGGTTGGCCGGGTCACCCAGCGCCCGCCCGAATCACTAAATGACAAGCTGCCAACTGGCCAGGTAGAGGTCTACGCCGACGAGCTAATTATCCTCAACGCTGTGCGCAAGCAGATGCCCTTTCAGGTATCTACTGCCGATGAAGAAAATGTGCGCGAAGACCTGCGGCTGAAGTATCGCTATCTGGATTTGCGGCGTGATCGCATGGCCCGCAATATGCGCCTGCGTCACGAGGTGACCAAAGCCATCCGCCGCTTTTTAGAAGACACCGAAGACTTTATCGAAGTAGAAACGCCGATTCTCACGCGCTCTACCCCCGAAGGCGCTAGAGATTTTATTTTGCCGTCACGGGTGAACGAGGGCGAGTGGTTTGCCCTACCGCAGTCACCTCAGCTATTCAAGCAAATTTTGATGGTGGCAGGGATGGACCGCTACTACCAAATTGCCCGCTGCTTTCGCGATGAAGATCTGCGCGCCGACCGTCAGCCCGAATTCACGCAGCTCGACATGGAAATGAGCTTTATGGGCGAAGAAGAAATTCTCGCCCTGAATGAGCAGCTGCTGGCTCATATTTTCAAGACCGTCAAAGGCATTGAGCTACCCCTACCCTTGCCTCGGCTCACCTACACCGAGGCGATGGAGCGCTACGGCTGCGATAAGCCCGACACGCGCTATGGCCTGGAGCTAGTCAACGTGTCAGATATTGTCAAAGACTCTGGCTTCAAGGTGTTTTCGGGCTCGGTGGCCAGCGGCGGACAGGTGAAGGTGCTGCCGATCCCCGGCGGGAATGAGGCGATTTCTAACGTACGAATTAAGCCGGGTGGTGATCTGTTTAAGGTGGCAACCGATGCGGGGGCTCGCGGGGTGGCCTACATCCGCGTGAGAGAAAACGGCGAAATAGACACTATTGGTGCAATCAAAGACAACCTTACCGCTGAGCAAAAGCAAACCCTGCTGGAGCGCACCGGAGCGCAGCCGGGCCACCTGCTGCTGTTTGGCGCGGGCGATGTCGGCACCGTCAATGCCACGCTAGACCGGCTGCGGCAGGCGATCGCTCAGGAGCTAGACCTGATCGACCAGAGCAAAACCAATCTGCTTTGGGTCACCGAATTCCCTATGTTTGAGTGGAATGCTGATGAAAACCGCTACGAGGCGCTGCACCATCCTTTTACTGCGCCTAATCCTGAAGATGAGGAATTGACGACGGCAAGAGCGATCGCCTACGACATCGTCTATAACGGCTATGAAATTGGCGGCGGCAGTCTGCGCATCTATCAGCCCGAGGTGCAAGCCAAAGTCTTTGAAACCATCGGTCTATCTGAGGCGGAAGCGCAGGATAAATTTGGATTTTTGCTGGAAGCTTTTGAATTTGGCACGCCGCCGCACGGGGGCATTGCCTATGGTTTGGACCGCCTGGTGATGCTGCTGGCCGGAGAGCAATCTATTCGCGATGCGATCGCCTTTCCCAAAACTCAGCAAGCCCGCGATCTGCTGACCAACGCGCCCTCCAGCGTGGATGCCAGCCAGCTCAAAGACCTGCACGTTGCCTCTACTCTAAAACCAAAGGCCAAAGAGGCCTAAAGCCCAGTCGAAGCTTGCGCCTGAGATTTGAAGTTAAAGCTCATGATTAAAACTCAGGGGCGAAATCTCAGACTTTCGCTAGCCAACTGGGTTAGGATCAGCAGCAGCATTCTGCCTTTTTTATGCTCATTGCTCTGATTATCGTCATCGGCCTGATTCCAGCTGCTGTCTCACTTATGGTTGGGCGGCAGTGCGCTAGAGAAGAAGCGCTACCCAACCAACAGTTTCAGCAAAACTTTCTGCTGGCGACCGATCAGGTTGCCATGGAGCGAATTCGCCGGCTATCAACCCGCACCCGTCACCCTGACGAGCACTACGTCGATGGCATGGGTCTGGTGATTGGCGATATCACCTGCAAGCTCAACGCTCGCTCTCCCTACATTCGCTGCGCCGCCAATCCGACTGGCCCCTGCCAAGACTGCCGTGAGTATGAAGGCAAAGAGTACGACTGATCTTGACCTACAAGGGGCTCACAGACTGGCTCACGATAAGGCCATAAATAGTCGCACTCGCTCTACTAGCTCGTCTATCTCGGTTTCTAGGGTGAGATAGTGCACGCATCCCCGCACGCAGTTGGGCGATAGCAGTGTGCGCAGGTAAATTTTTTCCTGCTCTAGCTGCTGCACCAGCGCGCTATGCAGTTGGGGGCTCGGCTGGCCGTCAGCGCCGCTCAGCTGAAAAGAAACCAGCCCTGATGGGGGCGGTTCGGGAAGCAGGCAGGTCACTTGAGGGAGCGATCGCAACCCTGCCCATAGCCGTTTACTCAGCTCGCAGATGCGCTCATAGCGGGCACCGCTCGATCCCCAGCTCGCTTGGACCGCCAGCGCCTGCTGGAGCGCCGCCCACAGACCATAGTCAGAAGTCGCCACCTCAAATCGCCGACCGTCCGGCTGCCATCCGGTCGGATTGCCCGCCCCATCTACCTCAACGCTGCGCCAGCCGATGAACGTCGGGGCGGTTTCGGCCAATACTTCTGCCCTCACATAGAGCGCGCCGACCCCTGCCGGGCCGCACCACCACTTATGACCGGTAAACGCATAGAAATCTACGCCTGTCTCGGGCAAACGCCAGCCTGGTTGATCCAGCGGCAGCAGGCCGACCGACTGCGCCGCATCGACTAGCACCCGCGTCTGCGGCGCATGGCTATGGCACAGCGTCACAATCTCTTTGAGCGGCAGCAGCTGCCCTGTGTTCCACAGGACGTGGCTAATAATCACCAAGCGCGTATTAGGCCGCAGCCCGCGCTCAATCACCGCCACCGGATCGTCGTCGTTTAAGGTAGCAGCCAGAGCGCAGGTGCTGACCGACAAACCGTGACGACGACTGAGTTCGGTGACAGCAGCGATTACGCCGGGATGCTCACAGTCTCCGATCAAAATATGATCTCCCTGCTGCCAGGGCAGTCCCCACAGCGGAATATTGCAGCCGACGGTGACATTTTCGCTCAGGGTGATAGTCTCAGGGGTAGTTCCCAGGGCTTGAGCGATCGCCCCTCGCAGGTCATGCCCCTGCTGTTGCAGCCACTGATTGACCCCATTGGCAAACGGCCCCTCGGTCTGAATTTTTTGCTGTGCCTGAAGCAGCGCGGCTAGGGCGCTATCGGCCATCGGCCCCTGACCGCCATAGTTGAAGTAGCGCTTGTGGGCCAGCGACGAAAACTGCTGCCGATGGGGGGCGATCGCCACCGTCTCTAATTCACTAGCTGCCATAAACCAAACCTACCGTTGTTCGTTAATTAAACCGTAAACACAGCAGCGTGCGGATGCATTTGTACGCCGCGAGTCACTTGGCCTGTTGTTATATAAAAGTTTTACCTGTGTGCTGTATTTAAGCCAAGTGACCAACGCCATAGGCAGCATTGCCGAAGCATTACTATAGTTAACTTGCACCGCTTTTAGCGCGATACTCATGATCAGTTTTATCTCTGCCCGCGCCCGATCTAAAACTGCCCTGAAGATTTTGAGCAGCCTTTTGCTGGTGGGAATTGTCAGCTGCGATCGCAAAGTCTCCCAGTGCAATCAGTTCGCCGATGTGATCAACCAGTCGCAGAGCTTTAAGGCCGAATTCGAGAGCGAAATCCAGAGCGCTATGGCCCAGGCATCCAGCGCTCAAAATCTGGAAGATTTGCAGGCATTTGCTGGGGAATATACCGCCGCTGTCGAAAAAGTTACCGGTGAAATCGGCGGTATGGAGCAAGACCTAACCGGACTATCCATTGACGACGAACAGCTAGATGAGTATCGCGACGGCTATGTCACTATCATCACCAGCTCTAGAGAAGCCCTTACCGCCGCTGGTGACGCCATGCAAACAGTCGCTGCCGTCAAGACTGAGGACGAATTTAGAGAAATCTTTGATGCGTTTCAAACTCAAACCGACAGCGCCTTTGGCAATTTGCAGTCGCTCTCAACCGAAGAGTCGGCTCTGATTGTTCAGGTAAACGACTACTGCGGCGCACAAACCGAATAATTTCAGGTAAAGCTCTCCTGCGCTTTCCCCTTAACGCTCCAGTTTGCAGTTAAGATCTGAACGCTCTCACTCTCTTGCACGGCGATGACCTTCTTGCAGCTGATCGATCAGCCTCCCCATCAAACTCTGGTCGTTGATGGCAGCAAAGCGGGGCCGCTCACAGGCACTATCATCGTCCCTGGCGACAAGTCTATTTCCCATCGGGCGCTTATGCTGGGCGCGATCGCCCAGGGCACCACCCGCATTCAGGGCCTGCTGCTCGGCGAAGACCCCCGCCGCACCGCTGACTGCTTTAGCGCTATGGGAGCCCAAGTCTCTGACCTGGAATCTGAATGGGTCACGGTTACCGGCACGGGCGGAGCGCTGCAAGAACCAGACAATGTCTTAGATGCTGGCAACTCGGGTACAACGCTGCGGCTGATGCTGGGACTGCTGGCCTCTCAGCCGGGCAAATTTTTCGCGGTAACCGGTGACGGCTCGCTGCGATCGCGCCCGATGAAACGGGTGATTGCGCCCCTCACAGAAATGGGCGCTGCGATCGCTGGCAAAGCCGAGAATACCCTTGCCCCACTAGGCATTCAGGGTCAGCAGCTGCGGCCCTATCACTACCACTCCCCGATTGCCTCCGCCCAGGTCAAATCTTGCCTGCTGCTGGCCGGGCTCTCAGTTAAGGGCGATACCACCGTGACTGAACCTAGCCTTTCGCGCGACCACAGCGAAAGAATGCTCAAAGCCTTTGGTGCCCAGCTCTCGATTGACCCCGCCACAGCCAGCGTCACCCTACACGGCCCAGCTCAGCTCACAGCGCAAACCGTCATTGTCCCTGGCGATATCAGCTCTGCTGCTTTTTGGCTAGTGGCCGCCGCGATTACCCCCGGCTCCAATCTGCTGATCAAAAATGTAGGGGTCAACCCAACCCGCACAGGCGTACTCGATGCGCTCGCAGCAATGGCAGCCGATATCACGCTAGAAAATGAGAGAGAAGTAACCGGCGAACCAGTGGCAGATCTGCGCGTTCGCCATAGCGCTCTCAAAGGCTGTACGCTAGGTGGCGAGATGATTCCTCGCCTGATCGATGAGGTGCCGATTTTGGCAGTAGCGGCGCTCTTTGCCCAAGGCACTACGATCATTACTGATGCTGCCGAACTGCGAGTAAAAGAGAGCGATCGCCTGGCAGTTGTGGCCAGCGCGCTAACTCAACTCGGGGGAACTGTGACCGAGCGACCCGACGGCCTTGAAATTATCGGCATGGGCGCAGATGCACCGCTGGCGGGGGCCGCTCTCGACAGCTACACCGACCATCGGATTGCCATGAGTCTGGCGATCGCCGCCACCCGCGCCACTGGCAAAACCCAGATTCACCGAGCTGAAGCCGCTGCCGTCTCTTATCCTAACTTTGTCGAAACGCTGGCTACAGCAGGCAATTTAGCCAGTGAGACTGAGCTATAGCAAATTTGTAATAGGTTTGCAGCCGATTTTGACTCCTGTCAAATATTTTTTGCGCTCACGCCGCCAAACGAGGGCACCTTAAAGCCAGTAAATAGAGCGGCAATAAGAGTATTAAGCTTGCTCACCCTTGACCTGATGTCACTAGCCGCATCTGTAGGGAGCAACCGCTGACAAACTCCAAGGATAGCTACGAGTGATTGCGTTCCGATCCGATACTCATACACTTCTAGCGGCACTATTAACCGGCGATCATCAGAGCACTGCTCGGTTCGGCGTGTCCTTTGCTTGCCTACTTCAACAACGTCTTTTTGATACTACAAAAGGCGTAAGGGCTGAGAAGCGTCCATGCAGAAAGTTTTAGTCATCGCCAGCCCCAGCCCTAGCCGCGCTGAGCTAGTCACATACCTGGAGGCTGAAGACTTTTGGGTCGCTACTGCCGACGCTGGCTCGGCGGGCATCTCGGCTGCTCGCGAGCACCGGCCCAGCGTTATTTTGTACAGTTGGACCGGTTCAGCAGCCCAGCGTAAATTCAATGGCTATCAGGTACTCACTGCAATCCGGCAGGATAGCGAACTGCTGCTCACCCCCTTTATTTTGCTGACCGAAGTGGCCGAGCGATCGCACATCCGTCGAGCGATGGAGCTAGGAGCCGACGACTGCCTGGTATACCCCTTCACCTATGCTGAAATCTCTAGCACAATTACCGCCCGCCTCAACCGGCAGATTGCCACTAGCGAGCTATATGCGACAACGCTGCGTAAGGCCGCCGAGCAGATCAACCGCCTCGGCCAGTACGACGCTCTCACCGACCTGCCAAATTATCACCTGCTCGAACAGCGGCTGCGCCTCGCCATTGCTGCTGCTCGCAGCAGCCAAAAACACCTAGCGCTGATGACCATCAGCCTAGATCGACTGCGGCTAGTCAATACCGTCCTGGGCTACCTGGAGGGAGACAAACTGCTCAAAGCCGCCGCTCATCGACTGCGAGCCTGCCTGCCTACAAGCATCACGCTAGCTAGGCTGACCGCCAATCAGTTTGCGGTTATCTTGCCGAATTTGGCTCAGCCAGACCAGGCTAGAGAGATCGCCAAAAATTTTATTGACGCGCTGAGGCGGCCTTTTTCGCTCCCCGGCCAAGAGGTATCTATCACCACCAGCATTGGCATTGTCTTTTTATCAGATCAGTGCCAAGACATTTCTACCTTACTGCGTCAAGCCGACGCAGCCCTGGAGTATGCCAAAAAGCAAAAGGGCAATTACTGCCAGGTCTACCGGGCTGATATGTCGGTTGTTCGCGGCGACCAACTTACGATGGAAACCTGGCTGCGCTACGCGCTAGAGCGCAGCGAGTTTGAAGTGCACTATCAACCTCAGATGAGCCTCAGCACCGGCCAAATCGAAGGGTGCGAGGCGCTGATCCGCTGGTGCCACCCTGAGCAGGGGGCTATCTCTCCAGCTCAGTTTATTCCGCTGGCAGAAGCAACCGGTTTGATTGTAGACATCGGTCGGTGGGTGCTGAAGACGGCCTGCGCTCAGGCAAGAAGCTGGCAGCTGCAAAACTTGGGAATGCGCTATGTCTCTGTCAATCTGTCTGGCGTTCAGCTTAACCAGCCCGACCTGGTAGATGTGGTTAAAAATACGTTGGATGACTGCGGGCTCTTTCCCAGTCAGCTAGAGCTAGAGGTCACCGAAACCGCCCTGATGCAGGATGCCGAGTCGGCGATCACCACCCTGCGAGAACTCAAAGCCTTGGGCATTCGGTTAGCCATTGACGACTTTGGCACCGGCTATTCTTCTTTGAGCTACCTTAAGCAGCTGCCGGTTGACAGGCTAAAAATCGACCATTGCTTTGTGCACGGAGCCAACTACGACCTCAAAAACCAGGCCATCTTAAAGTCCACCATTGAAATGGCCCATCGCCTCGATCTTAAAGTGGTAGCCGAGGGGGTAGAAAATCAGGCAGAGCAGAGCCTTTTGAGCCAGTACCAATGTGACTACTTACAGGGCTATTGGATTGGGCATCCGATGCCTGCTGACGCTCTAGCAAGGCATTTGGCGATCGCCCGCCAGCAGTCCGCCATGGTCAAATTTACCCGCGTTTAGAGGTGATCTATAGCTCCTGTCGAGTTGCTTAGGACACTTTTATCGGCTGGAACCATTAGCTGAAACCATTGCCTGACAACAGGCAACTCGACTCGCAAAGTTAAGCATGCATCCTTACTTTGCTATACCGTTCACCTTCAGCTGACAGGCTCAATCGTTGCCATATATATTCGGCCCAAATTCAGTATGCAGCGTCAAAAAAGATACCGTAATTTCCTCAGGTAAGTGGGAATATTAAACACAAGATTCTCTGACGGTTTCTGCGGAGCCGAGGTTTTTATGACAAGTCAGCTGATGATAGCTCAGGTCAATAATTGGTTCAGCAGCGTCAGTGCCTACTCCGATATGAGCCCTGATCTGACCATTCGCCACCAGGTAAACGAACGAATGAAAGCCCATACCCGGCGGGCACTGAGCCCTACCGAGTGGGGCCAGCTGTTTTCACCGCCAGCGGGCACTCGCCCGGTGCTGTCGTTTGTCTATCAGTACTTTGGTCAATATTCAGGCATTGAGTTTGGCCGGGTGCGACCGGATGATCGCCTCAACTGCGACCTGCACTTTCCGCTGGTATGCTGGTTTGACTGGTCGCTGACTTTTTGCGAAGACTTTTTTCAGCAGTTTCATCTGGACTTAAGCGATCGCTTTGACGAATCCGCCTTTGAAACCATTGGCGAACTGGTCAGCTTCCTAATTGAGCAGATTGTGCCTCCAAAGGAATAGGTACCTGCTGCGATGCGGTCAGCTAGCTTTTTGGGCGGGCTTAAAGATCTCTTACGTTTAGGCGATCGCCTCTGCTAGATTTTGATAGTCTAGGTAGACAGCAGATCACTTAGCGCAGCCCCAAGGATCTTCATGCCCAGAACTCAGAAGAACGACAACTTCATTGATAAGTCATTTACGGTCATGGCCGACATGATCTTAAAAATGCTGCCGGCCAAGCAGCAGGCAAAAGAAGCCTTTGCCTACTATCGAGACGGCATGTCAGCTCAGGCCGACGGGGAATATGCTGAAGCGATGGACAACTACAAGGAGGCCCTGACGCTAGAAGAAGACCCCTACGACAAAGGCTACATTCTCTATAATATGGGGCTAATCCACGCCAGCAACGGCGAGCACGACCGGGCCCTATCCCTCTACGAAGAAGCGCTAGATCTCAACCCCAGAATGATTCAGGCCCTGAATAACACGGCTGTCATTTACCACTATCGAGGTGAGCAGGCCGAGGCATCTGGCGATAAAAGCGAGGCTGACAAATTCTACGACGAGGCCGCTCGCTACTGGTCAGAAGCGGTTCGCATGGCGCCTAACAACTACCTGGAAGCCCAAAACTGGCTAAAGACAACTGGCCGCATGAATATCGACATGATTTAGAGGCGATTACCCTACCATGATTGACCTTGAACAGGTTCGTAAAGTCGCCAACCTCGCTCGCCTGGAGCTGAGTGAAGCAGAAGAGCAGCAGTTTACCAGCCAGCTTAGCAGCATTCTAGAGTATGTCCAGCAGCTAGACGAGCTAGATACGCAAGCCGTACTGCCGACCACTCGGGCAATCGAAGTGAGCAATATCACCCGGCCCGATCAGCTAGAGACCTTTGCTGAGCGCGAAGCCATTCTCGATAGCGCCCCCGAGCGCGAGGGCGACTTCTTTAAGGTGCCTAAGATTTTAGGCGGCGAATAGCTTCGCTATTGGATTGAGTGAAGGCGGAGCTAGTCGGTTAGCGGCGTAACTCCCAGACAAGAGCGATCGCCCCACCTACCAAAATCACAACGGCCAGCGCAGGCAGCAGCCCTTGAGTCACTTCGCTCAGCGCAGGCAATAGACCCTGCGAGCCACCGTAAGGCGTAATGGCCACCGCAATTAGGAGAGTCAGCACAATCCCCACGAGCATCAGCAGCAGGAAAGGTGAAATGCTGCTTAACGGCCCGCTGATTAATTTAGAATCAGCGCGTTCAGGAACTTGATAGGTCGATGAGTAAGCCGAGGAAGATTCACTGGTTTTTGGGGCGATCGCCTGCCCCTGCCCTGTAGCATACATACCTTGAACCCTAGCGGTTTCAGCCTTTACGTAAGCTCGCAACCGACCGAACTCAATGCCATACCACTTATCTCTATAGTCGAGCTGGGCCTGATGTGACTGAGTCTGCTGCATCAGCTTGTACTCTATGCTCTCAATTTTGTCGGCCTGCTGCTGAAGCTGTCGACCCAGCTTCGCTAGTATGGCATCCATCCGCGCACTGTCTAGAAAAGCGGCAGGCCGAGTGTAGACATCGCCGACATCAGAAATCGGCCTGGTGTCGCTGACATCCTTTACCGATCCCTTGTCATGACCAGGGGCAGAGACATCGGGCGATATATTCGCAGGGTATGCATCGAGATCCCGGTTGTCCATGTCACGGCCGGGGTCGCAATTGGCTGTGCCACTCTTAGCTAGATAGCTGGCAGGATTGAAAAAATTAGACATAGCAGATAACTCCTGGCCGACTGAGTCGGACCGACGGTTGAGTAGACTGATTGGGCTCTGGCACACCTCACTAAAATTCTCACTATTTATCAAGCTGCAAATCCTATCAGAAAGCTGTCTCACAGCAGCATCATTCCACAGCGAGAGCAGTAGGCCACTCAGTGGTAAATGACCGAGGGACAAAGGATTAGTTGCATTTTCAAATACCTCACCGGATGAATTGTCAGACGGGAACTTGTCCATATCTTCACCTGCGGATTTGCGGAAAATGAGCGTTTCTACGCAATCACAAAAGATAGCGAATAATTCAAACCTCACTAGCTCACTTATAAAATTACCTAATCTCACTTAGTCTGTCAAGATCGTGTGAAGGGCAAGCTTAAAGTATGAAGAAGAAGGACATGTCGGCTGTAATTTTCAATATATAGCCTCTGTCGAGCTGCTTAGGACACTTTTGTTGGCTGAAACCGCTAGAGAACAGCGGGCAACTCGACTAGCAGATGTCCTAATGCATCAGGACATCTGCTATATTTCACAGTTGCTGAGGAATTCTCACGTTCACATTGAGTTTTTTTGCTGTATGGTGCCAGATGTTCTCACGTGGTGAGTTGTGAGCTAGACTGACCTGGCATAGGTCTCTAGGCCACAGGTTATGCCTGTCCGTAGCTGCGACGATCTCAGCTACGGCAATCTCACATAGAGACGGATACCGATTTTCGTCTTGTCTACATACCACGAATATCCGCATATCTTCCCCTATAGAAGTCCACATCCATTTAGCACTGGATATTTAATTCCGAAGCCTGGTCAAACCCTAGAACCCAGTTCGTAAAGTCATGTAATGGCAGCAATCTTATGTCACAGTCCGGAATTCCAGAGGAGCTTTTAATCCCAATTGCAAAGGCTAGACAAGTCTCTGACAAAGAATTGGAAGCACTCAAGCTCGCTCTAAAAAAAAGCGGCGGTGACAGTATTGCTAACCAGCTAGGCATTAGTAAAGCCGCCGCGCGCAAGCGCCTGGGCGAGGTCTATAAGAAGTTTGACATCCAAGGCAGCGGGCCCGGTAAGTTAGCGTTCCTAGAAAACAAGCTGAGAGAACAAATTTCACAGACTAGCCCCAGCGCCGCTACTCGGCGCGCTGCCGACTCAGACAATGACCTGTCAAACGGTGGCTTGTCAAACAGTGCCCAACTAAACAGTGCCCAACTAAACGGTGCCCAACTAAACAGTGCCCAATTAAACAATGCCCAATTAAACAATGGTAGCGAAAGCGTTCCCAACCCAGCGCCTGCTAATGCCAACGCCTCGCCAGCATCTGACGGATGGCTAGACGATCTGCCGCTCACATCGCCCCAGATAAACACTCAATACCATTGGGATGGAGCGCCTGCCCTCAACTCTTTTCGGGGACGCGCTCAAGAACTGAAGGCGCTGAAGCGATGGATACTGTGCCCGGCAAAGTCTCAAAAGCTGATGGCTATCTGCGGGATTGGCGGAATTGGCAAGACGTATCTAGCTGTTCAGCTGGCAGAGGAGCTAAACAACAATTTTGAGCAGATCGTATGGTTTAAAGTTAAACAGGCAAAGGCTCCCGAAGATCTGTTAAAACAGCTTTTAAGCATTCTTCAGTCAAATAGTCTACCGCCAGATGACGCATTTACAGATGTGCTAGCAGAGGCTTCGTCCACCTCTTTAGTACTTTCTAAGGATCAATCTGCTGAGCCTATCAAGGCGCTGATACAGCGATTTATTGACTACATCTCAAAGCGGCGCTGTTTGGTTGTCCTAGACGGTTTTGAGACGGTTTTTAAAAGTTACGAGAATAGTCAAAAAACAACCACAGACAGTTTGCATTCAGCAGCAGATGCGCCTCCGAGAGCACCCACCTTTATAGCCAGCCGCAAGCAGCAGTCTAGCCTGTATAAAGACAACTTTGACGGCTATAGACAGTTGCTTAAGGCTCTGCGGCAGCCCTCTGATCACAAACGGCCTACCGCAGGGGCAAGCTGCGTCATCCTAACGAGCCAGGAGAAACCCAAAGAGCTGCTTTCGCTGCTAGAAGACGATCCACTCGCAGAGCTTTACACGTTGGGCGGGCTGAGCTTTTCAGAAGCTAGGGAGCTGCTTGCGCGCTTTCGGCTAAAGGGCTCTCTTGAAGACTACGAACAGCTGATTAGCCGCTACGACGGGCACCCGATGGCGCTGCGGCTAGCTGCTAATACTATAAAAGATATCTTTTTTGGTGAGATTAAAGATTTTTTAGAGCAAGAGATTTCTGTATTCGACAATCTCAGAAGCGTTCTCAAAGCGCAGTTTAAGCGTTTGCCGCCGATAGAAAAAGAGGTGATGTACTGGCTAGCTATTAACCATCGTCCCTGCTCTCTAGAAGACTTGAAAGCGGATATTGTGGCTCGCGATCACAAGCGAAATTTAGTCTATACCCTACAGTCTCTAGAGCGGCGCTCTCTGGTGGAAATTAAGCACGCGGACAGCGTTTTGTTTTACCTTCATCCGATTGTGGCGCAGTATGTGCTCGACAGGTTTATTCGAGATGTTTTTCAAGATTTGGTACGGGGCAATTTAGACACCTTTAATAGCCACGCGCTGATGAAGGCAGATGCGGAAGACTATCTGCGCGAGTTTCAGATCAATCATATTGTTCGACCTATTTTAGATCGATTGAAGAACTTTTTTAAGAGTCTCTACGGCGTTGATAATCACCTCAATACAAAGCTGGAGGAGTTTCGGCAGGGACATCCTCAGCGATTGGGCTATGCCGGGGGAAATTTCATCAATCTGATGGTGCAGCTCTCTCCAGAAGAACTCTCGGGCAAGGACTTTTCTCAACTGACTATTTGGCAGGCTTATTTGCAGGGTACAAAGCTGCGGGAAGTCCGGTTCAACCGCTGTGTGCTGGATCGCTCTGTTTTTACAGAAACGCTCAGTGACGTGATGGCGATCGCTCTCAACGCGCCCCCTCCAAACACTTCTCACCTACTGCATCAACAGCCGCCCCTCCTGGCCGCAGGCGATACCAACGGCACCCTCCACCTGTGGCAAACTTCAGAAAACAAACTACCTCGCGGCCAAAAATGTGCAGAATGGCTGGCCCACAGCAGCTGGGTACGGGCAATTGCCTTTATCCCTCACCAGCCCCTGCTGGTCACTGCTGGCGACGACAGCAGACTGAAACTATGGCGGCTGCCTGCCCTCGATCAGCTCTCGGCTCAGCCTCAGCAATTTCTGGCTCAGCCAGAGCAAATCTGGCAGCAGTCGGCAAAAGACTGGATTCACACGGTATCGGCTAGCCCCGATGGCAAACTCATTGCTAGCGGCGGCGACAACAAAATTACCCTGTACCGCATCCAGGATGGTGAGCCGATGGGTCAGTATCCTCGCCGGGTATCTGTTCGGCCCGAGAGGGGGTTGGCTCATACGTTTGATGCGACCCATTTTCAGTCGGGGCACAGCCGCATCCGGGCGCTGACCTTTAGCCCCGATGGTCAGCGGCTGGCAAGCTGTGGGGATGATTACACCATTCGGCTGTGGTCGGTAGCGGCGCTAATAGACTCCGCCATTGACCCTGAACCAGTTGAGCTAGCAGGTCATACCGACTGGGTGCGAACCGTGTGCTTTAGCCCCGATGGCAGACGGCTCGTCAGCGGCAGTGAAGATAAGACCATTATCGTTTGGGATGCAGACAGCGGCTGCCAGTTAAAAACGCTGGATTGCTCGGGTGATCGCGTTCGCTCAGTTGCCATCAGCGCCAGTGGCCAGTTTCTCGCCAGCGGCGGTGATGACGCTCAGGTCATGCTGTGGGACTTGCACACCTTTAAACATGTTGAAAATATTTCTACTCGGCAGAGCCGAATTTGGTCGGTGGCTTTTCAGCAGCAGGGAGAAAAGCTGCTGCTCGCGGCTGGCGGCGACAAGCAGATGCTGCTGCTCTGGCAAATTGGCCCCGATGTTGAGCCCAGTATTAAGCCCGAGATGAGGCCAGGAGAAACTCCCGCAATAGCAGCGCTGCCCGCTGCTGAGACAGCTGCCTGGCCATCGGTGTCGCCTGGCGTCAAGACTCTGAGAACCTACCGAGGCTATACCAACGGCATTCGCGCGGTCGCGTTCATCGGCGACGACCGAGTAGTGGGCGGCGGCGACAGCGGTGAGCTGTCTATTTGGGATATTACAGGCGATCGCAAGGCCACCATCCCTCTGCATCAGGGCCGCATTTGGTCTCTCGCGACCGACCCGCAAAACGCTCTAATCGCCAGCGCCGGAGACGATCACACCATTCGCCTGTGGGACGCTGAAACCGGACAGTGCCTGACTGCCCTCACCGGCCATACGAGCTGGGTACGAGCGATCGCCTTTAGCCATGGCGGTCGCTTTTTAGTCAGCAGCGGCGACGACTGCACCATCAGAATTTGGAATACGGCTTCCGGCTTTTGCCTGAAAACGCTACAGCAGCAGAACCACTGGATTAGGGCGGTGGGCTTTAAGCCCGACAGCGCCCGCTACTTAGTCAGCGGCGGCGACGATCAGCGCGTCCGCCGTTGGGATAGAAAAAAAGGCACCTGGGAAGCCCTGACTCAGCATGAGCATCGCGTTTGCTCGGTCGCCTACAGCCCCGATGGAAAAACAATTGCCAGCGGCAGTGACGACACCAATGTGCTGCTGTGGGATACCGACAAAGGAGAAGTCAGCCATCGCTTTGCCCACTCGGAGCTGGGCATCAAGGCCGTCGCCTTTAGCCCCGACGGCAAGTATCTAGCAGCAGGCGGCGAAGATCAGCTAGTGTACGTTTGGGATTTGAAAGCGCCCGGCTCTAAAAACTGCTTTATCTTATCGCCAAAAGACTCTACCGGACTGACGGGCGGCATTCGCTCTATTGCCTTCAGCCCCGACAGCCGCCTGGTGATCAGCGGCGGGCTCGACGAGATGATCCGTATTGGCGATTTGAGCCAGATAGAAGATCCTAAAAAGCGCATTCTAAAACCGTTGAATCGGCGCGATCGCCCCTACGAAAACGTGGAAATCAAAAATACAAAAGGGCTCAGCGGCCTACAGATTGCTAACCTGCTCACATTGGGAGCCATCAGCAGAACGCACTCTCTTTTAAATGCCCCTTGACCTTCAAGCCACTTGAAGCTCTAGACTACAAGCAAGTTAGTTCGGAGTCTCCGAGGATGTTTCGCATCGGTGAGTTTTCTAAAATAGCGCAGGTGCCCGCCAGCCTGCTGCGCTACTACGATGAGATTGGCTTGTTTGTGCCGATGCGGAGTGATCGCGATACTGGCTATCGGTGCTACAGCGTTCAACAGCTCACCGGACTAAACCGTATCCTGGCGCTCAAAGATCTCGGTCTCTCACTAGAGCAAATCAGGCGGCTAGTTAAAAACGAGGTCTCTGCTGGAGAAATTCGGGGGATGCTCACGCTCAAAAAAACGCAGATTGAGCAAACGATTCAGACGGAAGTGGCTCGCCTGCGGGCTGTAGAGTCACGGCTAGCGCAAATTGAGCGCAAAGGTCACTTTCAAGATGACGACATTGTTTTGAAACATCTGCCTGCCCAGTCGTTTTTATCGCTGCGCCGTCCCTTCCAGACGCTAGAAGAGACTCTTGCAATGATCGCAGAAGTGACTCAAACTGTGCCAAAAAGAATGGGGACTAAAGCCCTAGATCACTTTGCCGCTGTTATTCACTGCGAACAATACGAAGACCAAAATTGGGATTTAGAATTGGGCTTTTTGCTCAACCGAGACGAGTCGGCTGAGATTTCCCTAGCCAGCGGAGTGATGATGTCGGTGCGATCGCTCCCCCCTGCCGAGATTGCAGTCACAGCCATCCGCTTTGGTGGCCCTGAGAACGGTCACCTGAGCTATAGCGCGATCGGCACTTGGGCCGAAACCCACCAATACCAGCTCATCGGTCCCGGTCGCGAAATCTTCATCATGCTGCCCGAGTCAGGCGATCAGTCAGAAATGGTCGTCGAGATTCAATATCCAGTTAAGGCAACGACCCACAAATATTAGGAGAACATAATGACGACAGAACTTTGGATGCTGTTAGGAACTGTGCTGCTGCTCTTCACACTGATCATGGTGCAACAGATTTATGTAGACGTTACACTGGGTGCAAAATACTCTCTTTCCAATCGAGAAGGCCCAAAGCCCGCCGCCGCCATCAGCGGACGAATTGACCGGGCCATTGCCAACCTGATGGAAAACTTAGCGCTGTTTACCCCCGTTGTATTGGTGCTGGCTGCTGCCGACATCTCGACAGGGACGTCGCAAATAGGCGCAACTGTATTCTTTTGTGCCCGAGCCATTCACGCTGTGACCTACGTTTTTGGTATTACTGTAGTTCGTAGTCTGGCCTGGTTTGCAGGTATCATTAGCATCGGCATTATGCTCTCGGCACTGCTTTAAGGCTCAAAAACTCAAAATTTTCAAACTACGCCTCAACAAAGCCCACCGTCTTCTTTTCGCTGGCGCTATTTCCTAAAAAAGCTGCTTAAGCATACCCACAAACATAAGCGCACCGATAATTGAAACTGCAACCGGCATCCAGTTTCTCTCTTCTCTACGCGTGTCGATCTGTGCCAGGATCTGCTCCTTCTGAATGCCCCAAGGCGCTGTATTCGGAAGCTGTTGAATTTTGAGTGCAGCCGCGCTCAGCTCGCCCTGGTTAAACAAATCCTCTGCCTCTCGGACAATCTGCTCAAGCTGCTGCCGGGTGCCTTCGGTTGCTAACAAAATCCGATTTTGCTGAGGTGTCCAAAATGGATGCAGGCTCATCGATTGGGCAGATTCGTTAGCTTTTGCCAGGTCGCCCCGATCAATTGCCAGCTGCGCCATCTTATAGTGACGCTGATTGCCGTACCATTCTCTCTGCCACCGTTTGAGTAATGCTTGGCTGGTTTCATAAAGCGAACTGCTTTCTGGAATGGCACTAATGACGTTCGTCGCTTCGTCGAACTGCCCTGTTGGTGCAGCGTAGTGCCGTTTTGCCAGGTCGATAATTTGCTGTGACCAGGTTGTGATACGCCCCTGTGTCTGAGCGTGAAGGGATCCTCTGGTGATTTTGCTGGCTTCAGCGATCGCATCTTTCAGCCGACCCGCTGCTGCCATATCTTCTGCCTTTGCCAGCCAACCCTGATTAAGTGGCGCGTAGCATTTTTCTGACAGGGCTTGAACCTGCGGGTAAAGGTCTGAATCTGCCGGGACTTCATCGAGTATGTGTGTGCAAGCAGGATAGTTGCCACTGGCTGCCACTGTCTCAGCTTGATTGAGCTTTTGCCAGTGAAGAGCAATAAGCTGTTGCTGCTGGTGCTGGATCGCCAGAACGCTGTGCTGCTGAGTGTTTAGATAGGTGGTGTAGGTGGAAGCGATCGCCGAAGCCACCAGCGACAGGGTCAGCAATGCTGCCGTCACCGCATCCCAAAAGTGATTACGCTTTTGACCAGAGTCGGGTTGATTAGTCACGGGTCAAGACCTCCTAAAGGGTAATAAAGTGGAGCGCCAAATGCCGCCGATGCTTACACGAATCGTAAAAACCCTGCCTACCATGAACGATTAAAACAGGGTGCTGTAAAAGATATCGCAGGGCTCTCCTGCGCTGGAGCTGTCGGGCCAACTAACGAACTGTCCGGCAATACCAATGCCATAGAGCGTTTGGTTAGGCAATCGAGTGGTGTAGCGAGTAAAGAAAACGTAGTCTTCGGGAACATCCGTGTAGAGGTACAAAATTCCCTCTACGACACGCTGGGTGACCGGTCGCAGTCTTCGGCAATCCAGATTAGGCGTAGAAGCCGAAGTCGGACTACAGCAAAGGGCCTGAACATCACGAGCGACATACTTGATATAGCGTCGCTTTGTCTTTGGATTGGTTTCAAACAGCATCAGTCCTGTCACAACAAATACCAGCAGGCTCAAAAAGGGTTTCATTAGTACCTCCAGCTACATTCGTAGCGTTCCATCAGTTCAATCTCTACATTTGTCAGCCACGGGCCTTGCATTTCTAAATACTGGGGCCAAAGAATACAGTGCAGCGGCATAATGATGAGTGTGTTGCCCTTACGACCAATTGCCAATGCTTCTTGATCCGGCAACAATGTAGTGGCGCAGTTTGGTTCATATAAACGCGCCGGGTATCGAATTCCTTTAAACTTCACTCGACCCCTATCTAGCAGTCGGACGGCCTCAACCACGCGGCAAGCAAGGCCATTTTGGAACATTTCAGTCTCCAGTTCTATAAAAGGTGAGGCACGGTTGAGCGGTCTTGTGGTTTGTCTTTGTCTCATGGTTGTCATCTCTTTAATAAAAAATGCGCAGGCGGATAGAAAGGAAAGAGCCCTTTGAATCCACCTGCGCATGTTCACATCCGTCAGGTCAATATTCATTTGTGTCATGTCTGTAAGGTTTACTTGGCCTACTGGTCAATCATCGAGAAATGCCGCTTGGGCGATCGCTGACACTGCTGATATAGCAAGTCGTGCATAGTCTTCTCACACCAGTTCCGGATACGGGTAAGTTCCTCGGGTTGAATGTATTCCCGATAGCTGGTACCCATCTGAATCTGTATCCCTTGGGTTTCCTTTCTTCCCGAAAAGGTTTCTGTAGATAGCTCACCGAACCCCTCGGTCAGAAGTATTTCTATTTGCCCTGCCGACATTAGCGCGAAAGCTAAGGGCAACCGCAATAGAAGGGAGTTGGATGAATTCAAAGCTGTACTGATACCCTCTTCTACCTGCCCTGTGATTTTTTCCACAGGCCGTGGAGTATATATCAGCACCAATTCGAAGTGCTGCCTACAGTCTTTGAAAGTTTGAGGGTAATTGAGATGCGAATAATTGAGCATGATGATTTTCTTGAGGTATGGTAATAATCTACCAGAATTTGTGTACAAGATAACACGTATATTTTGTGACGTCTTGTAGTCAGAATTGTAATCGACCTAAAAGAATACGAATGTATCGAACGCTACAGATTCAATAGGCGGTTCTTTCGAGCTATTTCAGCCCAAAAGCTACCAATAGTATTTGAGTCAAGCCAGAAGAGCGGCAATTTGATGGCAAAAACGCGTACGAGCAATACATAAATAACTAGCTGGACGAAAAACACGAGGCTTTTATGTACATTTTGTACACCATAGAGATGGGCTACACTTATGAGCGAGAATCTGTGTGCTATTAAGCGTTCGTACGCCTCACATTCCAGGGACAAGCGTCAACCGGTTTGCTGATACATGTATTACAAAAGGACAGCGATTAAATGAGCAGAAATTCTGATGCTTCGGATCGTAATCGAAACGAAAGCGACGATCAGGAACGCAATCGCCGGGTGTACCGCTATCTGTTGACGCTGACCGATCTAGACCTATTAGGAAAGGGGACGACTCCTAACGAATCCCATATTGCTAAGCAATGGGGCGTAGAGGAAAACCGCATATTTGTGCGCAGGGTTCTGCGATCAGTCCTGTTTAAAGAGTTTTACGCTAAAAAAGAAAATAAGCCTACTCCAGTACCCGGGCTGACCCTCTCTAAGCTCATTGGCATCCTCTCAGCTCTGCAAGATCACCGGAAGGAGCAGCAGTCTTTAGATGATGAGTCCCAGAAAGCTTCTCGGGTTGTCACCCGGGCCGAAAAGCTTAAAGCTTTACAGTTATTTGCCCAGCTCTCGCCAAAGGAGCGATCGCGACTCAACCTCAAAACGCCTCCGGAAAAAGCACTGCTTGACCTGATACTTGAAAGGGCAACGGATCAGACAGAAGCCTACAAAGGCTACACAGCTGATGACGTCATGCGTCTGTACCGATTCTTCTTGCAACAGCTAAGTGAGCGCTCCTCTAGAAGCCTTGCCGACATATTTGCTGATACGAACGCTAGTTCAGCGACGTCATGGTTAGAAGACTTGATTAAGAAGGTCGTTTCTAAATACACCGATCAATACTCTCAGGGGTTGACTCACCCAGAGAAAGAAAAAAGGGATAGCATATTTGTCAAAAAGGTAAGACGGGAAATTGATCGAATTGAGCTGCAATCTGGTGCTGAACAAGCTGACACTTTCCTTACTGGTACTAGCCGAGGCTCCCGTTATAAAGGTCTTCCTCAGCACATAACGATAGAGTTTATTCAGCGCTTGACTCATTCTGTAATCGATAACGAGTTACTTACAGATGAATTTCCAATCCATATCAAATTCTTCGAGATTGAGCGAGTCAAACCACTTCCGCTTTACATCAAGGACAAGAGTGATCCCGAAGGGTTGCTGAATCCTTCGCTGCAAGACGACAAAGCCCCTCACAGCGTGGAGGGCTTAGCTCGTCAGGTAGCCTACCGCGTTCGAGTACACTTTTATATCAGGCCACCTGATGACTACAAAATTAAGTTTGACAAGCTGACGATCTTCAAAAAGACCGCCGGGCAAAATCGGCTAGAGTTTTCTGAAGAAGTTGTCGGCGTTGGTTGCCCTACCTCTCATATCATTGCTGTCATCAACCGAGTATTGCTATGGGATATTCCTGTACTGAAAGAATATCTTCCCATTGCCGACGGTATTCACTGCAATGACGAAATCGTTGGCGGCACACCAAATAGCCCAGTATGGTCTCACTGCGTTGCCAGGCTATACAAACGTAAGGATATCTACGACGCTATTGACTCTGGTAAGTCATGCGCGGATGTCGTCACAACCGCAGAAGTTGCGAGCGCTGACTTCTGCGGTTTCGACTTACTAGAAACAATGTCAAAGGCGGCGCTACTAGCTCGACTTTCGCTGGTTAAACAAACGCTGGCCAATCAACCTAATGTCACCGTTGACCAATACGTTAGAGAGCTATGTATCCGTGTAGAAGAAATGACTGCTCTCAAGCGAGCCCAGTCCTTGCTGACTACTTATCCCTTTTCTCTTAGAGCAATGGAAGGGCAGCTAGAGGCGACTATCTTCAAGCGAAAGTATCGAAAACGTCTGCCCGGGCCTGTTTTTAAGGTACTTGCTGATAAATGGAGTGTTGTTGCTCTAGAAGCACAGCTCTCGATTGCGGAAGCGAACTTAAAAGAGGGGCTGCTTCACGTTGCAAAGAGATATCTAGAGACAATGCCAACTTCCTTTCACGATAAAGACGAACCCGCAGCTGACCTGTTAATGGCTCGATATTGCTTGTGTATGTTTCGCTACTATTATCTAAGTGACCTCGAAGACCCAAGCTGCGAATTTCCAGATCGGCATCTGGCGGTTCGCAAAGCAGAAGAGGAGCTAGAGAAGGCAGAAAAGTGTTTGCAACGTCGCCTTCAGCATTATGAAAAGCTGGATGAACTCACTCAGAGCAACCTAAATCCCCAGTTCTACTTCCTGTCGCGCATCTATGCCCATCGGGCCAAACTGTATATCTTTTTCCCCGATTACATGCATAAGTTAGATCAGTGGGACATTTTAGTGGAACCTATCAAGCTGCTTGAAAAAGCTCGAATCTACGCCGCTAGGGATGGAGCGCCTGCGCTGTATGCTCAGTGGTCGGCGTATCAGGCTTGGTGCTACATCATGCTGGCCTACTTAGGTAAGCAAGAGGGCAATAAAAACAAAGAGTTTAGCCACAATACCTGCATTGACTGGGCTGAGCGGCTGATCGAGCATGCAGAAGTTTGTTTTTCTTCAACTGGAAAACGCTGCTACCAAGAAATCAAAGATGGAGGCGGACGGACGACGCCACATGGCTATGACCTTAAAGCTTCTGCCCAGTCGGTAAAATCAGCTTCCGAACAGGAAGAAGCTGCTCTCTTCAAAGACTCCCCGGTTACAGATGTAGACCTGACTAGGTTCTATGAGAAGTACGGAAGCACGATGATACAAGTCATTCCACTTATTCAAGAACTCTTTCAAAACGACGGCCAAAAGAACAACCAAAGCTATCAATCCGATAGGAATGTAGTCGAGGTAGAGCTTGCTCTGCTGAAAACTACGGGCAATGACGAGGGTAGCGATGTCTATTTATTTGGTATGCAGTCAAGTATGCTGCTGTTTGCGAAGGGTATGCTGTCTCTCTGCAAACCCTACGAGGACGATCAGGCGCTCATTGATGCTGTTGACCAAAAGGCGATGAGAATGTTTCAGTACTGCTGCGCGATCGCCTCCGACGGTACTCAGCGAATCGAAGATCCAACCCTATGGCCTGAAGGCGCTGAAGCAGATTCAATAGTAATCAACAGAGTTCTGCCTAAGCTTACTCTAGATGATGACTCACATTCCAAGGATCGGTTGCTGCAGTGCTTCTATCCTCACCGGCTAACTCAGTTTGCAGACTTAGGGAAAATATTTATCATCGTCTGTCGACTCCTTCTAGTCGCTAGGGGCGAGCTTATAGATGACGATGATATTGAAAGAGTTCGCAGTTTGGTGGCGGAGCTGCGCGAAAACAACAGCTTCCCTTTTTCCAAAGATAAAACCTGTGGGCAGAAACGATACAACGGACAGCTGGCAGAGCACTATGTGCGAATTGAGCGCTATACCGATACGTTCATTGATATGCTGCAAAAAAAGCAGTTGAAAAAGACAAGTAGCCTTCAGTTACGCGATCAGCTCGTTGCAGACATTTTTGAAATCATTCGAGGAGAAGTTAACATACTTCCTCGAACGTAAAGTCTCAAATATCTATGCGCACTTCTTTTAAGCGCGTCTCTATGCCTCTGTCGTACTCAAATAAGAACCGACCGTCTAGCTGGTTCTTTAGCTTTTCTAACTGCTTATACTTTTCGAGGAGACCTATGCGGTCTTCATTCTCTTTGCTGCTTTCCGACTGGTTCTGGCGCTTTATGATCTGGATAATATCGTCTAGGACGCTTTCTACATTTCTATCACTGCGGCCCTCTGCCGCCAAAAGCTGCGCGTTATCCATTTCTTCCCACTACTTAACTTAAAACGTCCGATACAGTTAGCTTTCATGGCAAAAACTGTACCACAGTCTATTGCCAATTTTGCCTTTCATTTCTAAAAATTCACTCTATCAAAACACAGTTACGTGCGGAGACCAGAATTGTCAATGCATCGCATTTTCATTTCTGATAGGTGATCACTACCCTATTGTAGGCTTTGCTATCTTAACCCGGCAAAATCCATCCTGTCATCCGCAGCCCGGTAGCATTTGAGACTGTCTGTAAGTCTGTAAATCTATAAATAGATACAATACGCTGCTAAGGATAAGCCGCTCCATTTATGAAAGGCTATTTTGGCGTGCATCTGGAATAATGAGGGCAGGTGCCAGAGCGATCGCTGCCTATCCACATTTACAACTTTTAACGCTAGACTTTTGCCGCTCTAATCATATGTAATATTCATATGTAATATAAAAAGTAAAGAACGTTTCTGTAAGGTTTATGGTTTCAGCGGCTACGACGATTTCTCAGGCAGCTTCATCTTCGCCGACGGCGGTAAAACAACGCGCCAGTAGTGTCGTCAAAGAAAAGTACCCCGACTATAAAATCATCGTGCTCAATGACGACTTCAATACTTTTGAGCATGTAGTCAAGACCCTGACGACCTACATTCCAGGTGTGAATAGCGACCAGGCTTGGGAGCTAGCCGACAAAATTCACAATGAAGGTCAGGCAATTGTGTGGGTGGGGCCGCTGGAGCAGGCTGAGCTATATCACTCTCAGCTGATTCGGGCAGGGCTGACAATGGCTCCGCTAGAAAAGGCTTAGACTAGCAGGGATGGCGGCAAGCGTGAACTGAGCTGGTGGGTAAAAAGGGTAAGGGCAAGAAGCGTACAGGTAAGTCAAAGACGGGCTCTGACAAGCCTGCTGGCAAGCAGAAGCAGAAAGCGACCAAAGGGCGAGTGGTGATCACGCACTCTACCTACATTCCAGGGCTGATCAACCTACTGGAAAAGCTGGCTGCCTGGCCTGAAATTCAGACAATTACCCCAGCTGTAATTTCGCGGGCCAAGTCAAACTCATCTCAACTACAGCTGAAAGTGTCTGTGCCGATCATTGGCGGGCACAAGCTGATTGCGCGTAAAAGCAAGTCAGCCCAAGAAGTATTCGTGATTACGCAGTGGACAAAAGATGAACTCACGCAGGCGATCGCCCAAACCCTCGCTTAGCCGATCGCACTAAAAATTTGGCTATGCCCTTTCCCCCTCAAACACAATGGCAGCAGGAAGGCGCAGCCCATTTCTGTGTAGGTGACGCCTTTTTTCGCAGCAGCAGCCAAACCGGGCGCGACCTGGCAGTTTTGGCGGCGATCGCTTACAAAACCCATCACGGTCACCTGCGCGTACTCGATGCCATGACTGGCTGCGGCGTGCGGCCCTTGCGCTACGGGCTAGAAGCCGGGGCTGACTATGTCTGGGCTAACGAGGGTAATTGGCAGCTGCGATCACTCCTACAAGCCAACCTCAGCCACAGCCTACCGCCCGAACGCTACCGGATTACTCATCAAGACGCCAACGCCGTCTTTTTTGACTGCCACCAGCGTCAGGACTTCTATGACCTGATCGATATTGACGGCTTTGGCGGCCCTACGCCTTATCTCAGCACTAGCCTGTGGGCAGTTAGGCTAGGCGGACTGATCTATCTCACCAGCACAGATGGTCGTACTACAAGCGGTCATGCCCCCGATAAAAGCCTACAAACCTACGGTGCCTACGCTCGGGTTCATCCGGCTGTGCATGAACAGGGGCTGAGACTGCTAATCGGCGCAGTTGTACAGCAGGCAGCGACTAGAGGGCTCACGGCTAGTCCTGTATTTTCGTATTACCAGGGTGAAGTTAATCGGGTGATGATGCGCGTTATCCGGCAATCGGTATGGCAGTCGGCGCACTATGGGTTTTTGGCATACTGTCATGCCTGCGGCCAGTTTCAGACTCTGATGTGGAAGAAGCTCGGGCGTGTGAGCTGTCCCTGTAGCGCCGCTGACCCACCCGTTGTGAGTGGACCGATGTGGTTGGGTCCGCTTCACAGTGAGCCTGATTTGGTCGCGATGTGTCGGGCTACGGCTGCGCTCCAGTCGGAGCGGCGGGCTGACTGCCGGGCATTGATCGATATCATGCGCTCAGAATCGGCAATGCCTCCCTACTACTACCTGCTGGCAGAAATTGGCAGGCGCAGCAAAACAGATATTCCTCCTCGTCAGGAGCTGATCGACCGGCTATGCCGAGAAGGATTCACTGCGACTCGCACTCATCTCAGCACCGAAGCCATCAAGACTACGGCCCCAATTGCGACCTGCCTGCAACTTGCGCAGCAAGTGTCACAGTAATTGCCCTCACCGGAATAAGCCCTTTATACCGTGAAGATATATATTGACTAAACAGATAAGAGCCAAAATCATCATGAAAGTGTTTCTAGCAGGCTTAGCGATTGTCGCCGCCACTGTCGGGGCTGGGATCGGCTATGCGGGCATGAAGACTGCGGCCCTGCCCGACTGGTATGGCGAGGACAAGGAACCGGTCGTCATCTCTAGTACTGAGTCCGAAGTCTTTACCGACCCGAACGACGTGGTGATTTCAGCGGGCGAACTCAATCGGATGGTGACAGATGCGATCGCCAGCCAGCCCGCCGCCGCTCCTATTCTCAACGCTGCTAGAGGCGTCAATACTTCGATTGAAGACGGTCGGATTGAGAGCGGCATGGTGATGAATCTGTCGGAGATTCCGCTAGAAGCGCTGCCGTCAGAAGGTCGGCAGGCTGTAGAACAACTCACCCAAACCTTCCCGTTCTTGGCAAACCGGGAGGTGTATTTGGGCGTAGAAGGCAGTCCGGCAGTCGTCGATGGGGCGCTCAGCCTGGATGATACTCACATTAAGGTAGGTCAGCTGAGTCTGCCTATTGCCAGCGTCGCCAAGCAGCTAGGGCTTTCTCAAGCAGAGATTGAGCAGCAGCTTGACGCGATGTTAGCGCAACAGGGCCTCACCCCCGGCGATGTCCAGATCGTAGACGGGCAGCTCGTAATCAGGGGCGTTGCCCAATAAACTGGCGGGCGCTTACTGTTCTTGGATGAGGCGCATGTAGTTTTGCTTGAGCTGGATATTGCTCTGAGCCATTTTTTCTGATAGCCCAGCCTCAGCATCGCTCAGACTTTCGTAGAACATAGCCGAGCGCTGAACTGCAATGTATTCTTTCCACAGCTGCTTAAGCAAAGTTACCGCCATTGGGCTTTCGCTCTTCATTTGCGATAGCAGCGCCTCGAACTGCTCGGTAGCCTGGCCGTAGTTTTTCCCGTCCTTAGCCAGAGCAATCGCCCCAGACATCGCGACTTCTAACAGGCTTTTTTCTGCGGGTTCAGAAGTGGCTGAGTTTTGCACAGCGGCGGATTGATCGGTTAGAGATTGATCAGACATAAAATTGGCGTGAATAGTCTTAAGAACATCAAGCTGCTGCCTGAATCTCTAAAAAAAGCCTCTTAGCCTGTTAAAGAGATAAATGCACCAGCTTGATACATATTGAAACATCAGCTGAGTGATCGCCTCTACACAAGTGCAGAAAGTTCACTGCCAGCAGACAGAAGGTTCTGATCAGGTTGCTATCGGCAGTAGGTCGTACAGCCCCAGTGCCGACTGTGTGGTAGCCTGGGACCGCGCCAGCCGCGGCGACGCAGCTCTCTAGCGATCAGCCGGTTAATCCCGCCATGAGCCACCAGCACAACCGAGCCCGCCGTTTGCGATTGACCCTCTAATAGATCGGCGGCTGCCTGTGCCCGCTGCAACGCTCGCTTGAATGACTCGCACTGTGAACCATAGCCCAGCCGCCATAGAGTGAGTGCGATCGCCGTCCAGGTCAGGGCCGAAAAGCGAAAGTGGCGGGGAAAATCGACCGGAAACTCAATCTCGCGAAACTGCGGATCGACAATGGGCGGCACCGGTACCGCTAATAGCTCGGCGGTGTGCATCGCTCGGGGGCGATGGCTGGCAAATACCAACCCGGCCTGGGCCACCGCCTGCATCGCTGCCCGAGGCGGATGGGACTGCCGGGCAATTTTAGCTGCATCGTAGCGCTCTACAAACTGCCGAAACTGATGGCCCGGCACTCGCTGCCGCAAAGACACCGCAGGCGGGCCATGACGAATTAGCGTAATCGACTGAGCTAACACAATCATTTCAGCAGCGCCTGAAGAAGCGCCGGGTAATAGCGTAAAATTTGCATCAGTGACAGACGAGAGATTCTATGGTGGATGCGGCTTCCCGACAGTTCAGCTCAGACCCTGCGAATGTGGGTCCCTCGAACAGGGGGCATTCGGAAATAGCGCCAGCGGACATAGATTGTTCGGAACTTAGACAGTCATTGTATCCAAATCAGCGCCCGCTCTGCGCCACCGACCCCGATCCTGATTGGCAGGAGTTGGCCGGGCGATCGCTATCTGGCACTATCCTCACCCGCGAAGATGCTCTCGCCGTTCTCAGTGCTCCTGATGAAGTCATTCTCAACCAGCTAGCAGCGGCTTATCGGGTGCGCCGTCACTACTGGGGCAACCGCGTTCGCCTGCATTTTCTGCTGAATGCGCAAAGCGGCCTCTGCCCAGAAGATTGCCACTATTGTTCCCAATCTAAGATTTCAGAGGCGGAGATTGAGAAGTATCCGCTGATGGCAACCGAAAAGATTGTCGCGGCGGCTGGCCGTGCCCATCAGCTCAAGGCGGGCACATTTTGCATGGCGATTTCGGGCCGTAGCCCATCGCCGAAGGCGTTTGCAGGCGTTTTAGAAGCGGTGCGCACCGTCAAAGCCCAATACCCGATGCGGGTATGCACCACTCTAGGACTGCTGGATGAAAACCAGGCCCGTCAGCTAGCTGAGGCAGGCGTTGACCGGATTAACCACAACCTCAACACTGCCGAGGCTCACCACGCCGATATTTGCACTACCCACACGTTTCAAGATCGGCTGAATACGGTTCAGGCTGTGCAAGCTGCTGGGCTGACGACCTGCTCAGGCGGGATTTTTGGCATGGGTGAATCGGACGACGATATTGTTGATCTGGCTTTATCGTTGCGTCAGCTGAATGTCACTAGCGTACCGCTGAACTTTTTGATTCCCATTCCGGGAACGCCTTTTGCTGAGCGCAATGAATTAACGCCGCAGCGCTGCCTGAGAATTTTGTGTTTATTTCGGCTGCTGCTACCCGCTCAAGAAATTCGCATTGCCGGGGGTAGAGAAGTGCATCTGAAATCACTTCAGCCGCTTGGCCTCTATGCCGCCAACTCTATTTTTGTGGGTGACTATCTCACGACGCCGGGTCAGTCGGCTCAGCAAGACTTTGACATGATCCGCGATGCCGGGTTTGTGATTGAGACTGACGATTAGGCGATCGCGCATCTAGATGGCCGCTGGTAGCGGTCAATGGCGGAGCCGGAGTTGAGCAGCGATCGCCAACAATTCCGTATCCTGCCATCGCTTGACTGCTATAGCTTCCGGCACTTTGTTTCATGCAGCATTACTGACTGTAAGCCATATATAGCAACAGGCAAAGTGCTCCGCGAAGCGCGAATGCATCCGCGCTTCGCTACATCTGTATTCCTATTGGCAAACCCACAGCCGTTTGTCCAATGGGAATCACCACGACTACTAGGTGACTACTATTCATTGCAAAGACATCGGCGTAGTCCTGGACGCTATCACAGGGCACCTGGTGTCCGCCGATTAGAATGGCTCGACCCCGAGGACAGTGAAGAAATACAAGCGTCATCGCAACAGGCGCTAAGCACACACCATATGGAAAATTTCCGATCCATTTGAGCAGTCAGGCATCCTGCTGACAAAGCGCTCCAAAGTTGCCCTTTTACACATTCACAAGAACAAGGATACTCATCTTCACAGCATTTCCATTTTGCTTTGCTCTAATAGGGCCAGTCACGTAGATAACCTATATCTTAAAAACAATGACCATTTCTATCCAACGTCCAGATATATCCTCGTGGGGAAAATTCTGTAATTGGGTCACTAGCACCGAAAACCGGCTCTATGTGGGCTGGTTTGGTATCTTGATGATCCCTTTGCTTGGTGTCTCTACAACGGTTTTTGTCACCGCTTTCATCGGTGCGCCGCCCGTTGATATTGACGGTATTCGCGAACCGCTCTCCGGCTCACTGCTCTATGGCAACAACATCATTACAGCCGCCGTAGTCCCCACCTCTAACGCCATTGGCCTTCATTTTTACCCTATGTGGGAGGCAGCCAGTCTCGATGAGTGGCTCTATAACGGCGGGCCGTATCAGATGATTGCCTTTCACTATGTGCCAGCGCTGCTTTGCTACCTGGGCCGCGAGTGGGAGCTGAGCTACCGGCTAGGAATGCGCCCCTGGATCTGCATTGCCTACTCTGCGCCGGTAGCGGCTACTATTTCCGTATTTTTGATCTATCCGATTGGTCAGGGCAGCTTTTCTGATGGCTTGCCGATGGGCATTAGCGGCACCTTCAACTTTATGTTTGTCTTCCAGGCGGAGCACAACATTTTGATGCACCCGTTCCATATGTTGGGCGTGGCTGGAGTCTTTGGCGGTTCACTGTTCAGCGCTATGCACGGCTCACTGGTCACCTCTAGCCTGGTGCGCGAAACGACGGATGCAGAATCTCCAAACTACGGCTACAAGTTTGGTCAAGAAGAAGAAACTTACAATATTCTGGCTGCTCACGGCTACTTTGGCCGATTGATTTTTCAATATGCCAGTTTTAACAATTCGCGCTGGCTGCACTTTTTCCTCGCAGCTTGGCCGGTGGTTTGCATCTGGCTGGTAGCGCTGGGCATCAGCACAATGGCGTTTAACCTCAACGGCTTTAACTTCAACCACTCCGTACTTGACTCTCAGGGCCGAGTACTGCCGAGCTGGGCAGATGTGGTTAACCGGGCCAGCCTGGGCTTTGAAGTGATGCACGAACGCAATGCTCACAACTTTCCCTTAGACCTAGCCAGCGGTGAAACGATTCCGGTGGCCCTGCACGCTCCGGCAATTCGTGCCTGAGTCTATCTCACCTGTGCAACACACCAAGCATTAGTATTCACTGATGTTTGCGACATGAGCGCTTTCCTTCGGGAAGGCGCTTTTTTTCGGGATACCCTTATGCCCTACAGCCCCACCACAAATAGCGTAGATTCCGCTACTAAATGCCTGTAGGCTAGTCTCCCTAGCTGTTTCAGAGCTTCTATGCTTTGGCTACTGAGTTCGCCACATTGGCGATCGCTAGAGCCGCTATACACTTCAGGCCAAGTAGCTAACCATGGAGGCGTAGCCTTCTCTGTGAAGATACATCCGGCTTGGCTTGGCGATCAATAGCCTGGCGATCACGCTCCCAATCCAGGCATCATCAGACCACAAAAAAGGTGGCCGCTCGCTAAAGAAGGGCCACCAGGAGTGTAACTGTCCGAGCCGCTAAGGCTACCTTTGGTCGGCGGGGTAGTTTTTGTAAGCGTAGAAGATAAAAGCAACGCAGCAGGCGACAAGGGCGGCTATTCCTACGAAAATGCCGCTGGCAGTAGCCCCAAACTGGTTTTCACCGTAAGCCATATAAAACATGTAGGGCATAGTGTTCAACTCCATTGAAAGATATGTGACCGAGGATTAAAAGAGAATAAAGGACGAGAGAAAGTAGGGCAGCTAGCGCTAGGAGACCTGTCACTTAATAAAGTCCCAGCAGATCAGAAATACTGTCGCCCTCTCCCTAAGTCCCTCTCCTAGCGGGAGAGAGACTTTGAATCCGGTTCCCTCTCCCAGTGGGAGAGGGCTAGGGTGAGGGCGACCGGGGGTATTATTTGAGCGCAGCTCCCCAGGGTATTCCATACTTAATTCATGCCGACTTCAGGCAACAGAATAGTGCCGTTGTACAGCTGCAGAATAGTCAAGATAAACAGCAAGAGCATGATCAGGAGTCCCGCCATAATAGGCGCGGTGCCCCAGCCAGGCGTCACCCGGCCCGCCTCAGAGTTCAGCTTTCTCAGAGCGTATTGAACGGGAGCCGCTTTTCTAGAAACGTATTTTTGCCGCACGAGTTGACCTCCATTAAAAAGATAGATGAGTGAATAGAATGATAAATTCAGGCAAAGGCACGATATAGACCTCTGCCTGAATAAGATGTTCTCTCTTAAAGCCATACATGTTTAGCGTAAGTAACCCTGTATCTTGGTTCCCCTTGCTAAGGGGAACCGTAAGGGAGGGGTTCCGATGAGTCCGCTACACCCCCAAGCCCCCTCCGTTGGTTCCCCTTGCTAAGGGGAACCAGTCCCAAGGTTTTGAGGTTGCGGTGTTGAAGTGCGCTAAACAATTACTTAAACCCTCTTTAAGAGAGATTGCAAGAGAGTCTGAAGGGGAACACCTTCAGACCCTCTAATAGGCGGCACTAGGTAGCGGTTTGACGGGAAGTCGGGTCGCCCACTTTTTCAAAGTAGCCCCATTCCACCTGTTCCGGGCTCAACCTGGGATCGACGCCAGAGAAGACATCCTGGAAGATGGCCCGTAGGCCGTGCCAGATGTGGCCAAAGAACCAGAGCAAGCCAAAGCAGACGTGGAAGAAGGCAAAGAAGCCGCGATTGCTGGTTCTAAACAGCCCGTCTGAGTCATAGACATTGCGGTCAAAGGCAAAGAGTTCGCCTAGCTGCGCTTTGCGAGCGTATTTTTTCACCGATGGCGGATCGCTAAAGGTTTGGCCATCGAGTGCGCCGCCAGCAAAGCTGACCGTGACGCCCGTTTGCTCAATGCCATACCTGGCCTCGGCCTGCCGGAAGGGAATATCTGCCCGAACAATGCCGTCCTTATCAAACAAAACTACCGGGAAGTTTTCAAAGAAATTAGGCATTCGCCGAACAGTCAGCTCTCGGCCCGCCTGATCGGTAAAGGTCGGGTGACCTAGCCAACCGGTGGGCAGGCCGTCGCCATCTACCATGCGGCCCACGCGGAAGAGTCCTCCTTTAGCCGGACTGTTGCCAACGTAGTCGTAAAAGGCTAGCTTGGTCGGCACTTCTGACCAGGCCTCTGACAGCGTCTGACCCTGGTTGAGCCCAGCATTTACCCGGCGGCTAATTTCTTCTTGAAAGTAGTTTTGATCCCACTGATAGCGAGTGGGTCCCCATAGCTCGATGGGAGTCGTCGCGGTGCCATACCACATGGTGCCAGAGGCAATAAAGGCCCCCGAGAAGAAGACCGCCAGACCGCTGGCCAACGCCCCTTCGATGTTGCCCATTTTGAGGCTTTGGTAGAGGTATTGGGGTGGCCGCACAAGAATGTGAAACAGGCCGCCCAAAATCGCGACAATACCTAAGGCAATATGGTGGGCGACGACGCCTCCCGGATTTTGCGGATCAAATCCAGCTGCGCCCCATTCTGGAGCGACCCCTTGCACATGGCCGGTCAGTCCTAGCGGATCGGAGACCCACATGCCCGGCCCAAAGACGCCGGTTAGATGAAAAGCGCCAAAGCCGAAGCACAGTAGTCCGGCCAGCAGCAGATGAATGCCGAAGACTTTGGGCAGATCGATCACGGGTTCGTCGGTTTTGGGGTCGAAGAAGGTGGCGACATCCCAGTAGACCCAGTGCCAGCAGGCAGCGAGAAATTCTAGACCCGAAAAGACGATGTGAGCGATCGCCACCGCCTCAAAGGTCCAAAAGCCTGGGTCGGTGAAGGTTTCTCCTGTGATGCTCCACCCTTGCCAGGAGTTAGTTACCCCTAGTCGAGAGACAAAAGGCATTAAGAAACACCCCTGTCGCCACATCGGGTTTAAGACTGGGTCGCTCGGGTCAAAGAGCGACAGCTCAAACAGCAGCATAGAGCCTGCAAATCCGGCGCAGAGCGCGTTGTGCATCAGATGCACAGCAATCAGTCGACCAGGGTCGTTTAGAACAGAGGTGTGGACGCGATACCAAGGCAGTCCCATTGAGTTTTCTCCTTGTGTTTAGTCCGTAAATTTGGTGAGGTAGGCGCTTCTTAGCTGTCTCGCAAGCTCGGATCAATTGGCGGCATTGAGAGGACGGGCTCATTCTCCCGGTCAAGCCCGGTTTCAAAGCCAGCAGCGGCAGCTCTAGCCCGTCCCGCGTGCCACAGGTGACCCACTAAAAAGAAGAAACCAAAGATAAAGTGAGCAGAGGCCAGCCAGGTTCTCGGCGAGACGTAGTTAAAGGCATTGCTCTCTGTGGCCAATCCGGCAACAGAATTAAGTGAGCCGATAGGAGAATGGGTCATGTATTCTGCGGCGCGGCGAATCTGCCAGGGCTGCACATCGTTCTGGAGACTTTCTAAGTCCAGTCCGTTGGTGCCTCGCAGAGGCTCTATCCAGGGGGCCCGGGCATCCCAGAAGCGCATGGTTTCACCGCCGAAGATGATTTCTCCGGTGGGCGATCGCTGCAAATACTTCCCCAATCCGGTTGGCCCTTGAGCAGCCGCCACATCTGCCCCCAGGTTTTGGTCTCGCATTAAGAACACTAGCGACTGAGCCTGAGAGGCTTCGGGCACCGTCGGGCCGTAGAAGACGCTTGGATAGGCCGTATTATTGAACCAGATAAACGCGGTAGCGATAAACGCCTGACCGGCCACGTTACCTAAGCTCTGAGACAAATAGGTCTCGCCTGTCCAGGGAAAGAGATTGTAAGTCCAGCGCAGGGGCGGCACGAGAATGTGCCAGATGCCGCCAGCGATCAGGATGCAGCCAATCCAAATATGGCCGCCAATCACATCTTCCAGATTATCAACGCTGACAATCCAGCCTTCGCCGCCCGTCGGTCTCTTCAGCAAATAGCCAAAGATAATTCGAGGATCTAGCGTTGGATTGCTAATCAGGCGAACGTCGCCGCCGCCCGGTGCCCAGGGGTCGTAAAGACCGCCCCAATACATCGCTTTAGCTGAGAACAAGAGGGCAAAAACGCCCAGAATAAGAATGTGAAAGCCCAAAATCTGAGCGACTTTTGCTTTATCTGTCCAGTCAAACTGGAAGAAGCCATAGAGCTTTTCGGGGCCTTTGATCGCATGATACAGGCCACCCGCGCCTAAGAAAGCAGAGCCGATCAGGTGGGCAACGCCGATGGCGAAGAAGGGGAAAATACTGGCGACTTCGCCGCCTTGACCCACACCGATACCCAGGGTGGCGATATGGGGCATGAGAATGCAGCCTTGCTCATACATCGGCTGATATATGTTGAAGTGAGAGACTTCAAAGAGCAACATGCCCCCGGCCCAGAGAGCAACCAGACCAGCATGGGCAACGTGAGCACCGAGAAACCTGCCGGTCAGCTCGGAGGTGATAAATCGGGCGTTGCCTGCCCACCAAGCGTAGCCACTGCTGGCTTCATCGTAGCCAGGGCCAGAGGGGGCGAGAATTGAGTCGGCTTCACCCGGAAGGGCAACCGCCAAATCAGGTATCGTTTCGAGAGGGGTTTCCATAAGTCTAAATCTCGTGAAAAGGGACAGGCTGATAAGAGACGATATCTGCTCTAGTCAACCTATTCAGAGAAGCCCCGAGGGAGAACTTCGTCTGGAAAGACAAACTGCTTGGCAGGCTGGTCAACTTCCGAGAGCCAGGCTCGCAGTCCCTCATTAAGCAAGATGTTTTTGGTGTAAAACGTCTCAAATTCAGGATCTTCAGCCGCTCTAATTTCCTGACTGACAAAGTCATAGGCCCGCAGGTTAAAAGCCAGGCCCGCCATGCCAATTGCACTCATCCACAGTCCCGCTACCGGCACAAACAGCATAAAGAAATGCAGCCAGCGCTTATTAGAAAAGGCAATGCCGAAGATCTGAGACCAAAAGCGATTGGCAGTCACCATCGAATAGGTCTCTTCCGCCTGGTCAGTGGCAAACCCTGAAAAGGTGTTTTTGCCGCTGGTATCTTTAAACAGCGTATTTTGCACCGTGGCCCCGTGAATGGCACAGAGTAAAGCGCCGCCGAGTACGCCAGTAACCCCCATCATATGAAAAGGGTTCAGGGTGTAATTGTGAAATCCCTGGAAGAATAAGAGGAATCTGAAGATAGCGGCGACGCCAAACCCCGGCCCGAAGAACCAGCTCGATTGGCCCAGCGGATAGATTAAAAACGTAGCGCAAAAAACAGCAATGGGCGCTGAAAAGGCGATCGCATTATAAGGCCGAATACCGATTAGCCGGGCAACTTCAATCTGCCGCAGCATAAAACCCATCAGTCCGAGGATGCCGTGAAAAGCAGTAAATGTCCAAAGGCCGCCAATCTGGCACCATCGAACAAAGTCCCCGTTAGCCTCTGGTCCCCAAAGCAATAAGAGAGAATGCCCCATACTTTCAGCGGGCGTAGAAACCGCCACCGTCAGCACATTGCAGCCTTCTAGATAAGATGTTACCAGGCCGTGGGTATACCAGGAGGTGACAAATGTCGTGCCGGTAAACCAGGCACCAATCGCTAAAAAGGAACAGGGAAACAGCAGTAGCCCTGACCAACCAATGAATACGAAGCGATCGCGCTTCACCCAATCATCAAGCTCTTTAGCCCAGTCTCTGACCGGGCTAAGAGTCCCTACCGAAATCGTCATGAGAATATCCTCGAATTCTATAGTTTGCTCTACAGCTTTGCTGCAAGAGACTAAGCGGCTCTGCTGGCGCTGCGGTCTTTAAGGCCAAAGTAAGAGGGACCCGGCTTCACTAGCTCCTGAATAATCTGGTCGAAGTAGGGCAAGACCGCCTCCGCATCAGACTCGTCAAGTAAAGCAACCATCTCAGCTCTTAGGCAGCGCAGATACTGCAAAATATTGCCTAAGGGAATACCGATATTGTTGTACAGCTCTTTCATCCCCAACAGGCCAATCTCTCGGAGTGGACTATCGCTCCCGGCCAGCACGCAGTAGCTCACCAGGCGAATGTACCAACCCATATCTCTTTGAGCGGCCTCAGTTTTACGACGATTGCCGCTATTGCTGGGCGTTCTCGGGCAAATCTGCCAAAACTGGCGAGTGCCGCGCTCTACAATCTTTGGCGCCTGTTCTTCTATTGTTTTAGCCAGCCGAATGCGATCTGCGCCAGTCTTGCAAAAGCTCCGAATCATTCGCAGCTCGCCTGGCGAGGGATAGCGCAGCTCTTCATCAGCGTTGAGAATAACCTGTTTGACGATGCTCATAGCTTTGATGTTTAGGGTAAATTTGGACGCCGCCGAACCAGCTGATATGAATGTGATAGTTAAAGGGGTTGTTTGAAGGGGGGTTGTTTGAAGGGAGGTTGTTTGAAGGCGGGCGAGCCGTTTGTCTTACTTTTGTTTCTTTTTGCCGTTCAGCGGATGTTGTCTGTTGAGAGAGAATCATTTTGGGTACTGAAAGATACGTAAAAGCGATGGGCTAGCCAGATTCGGGTTAACCCTGACTGGTAGTCTCAAGCTCGGCTGTCTGAGTGTCAGGTTCCCGCTGAGTATCGGGTTCCTGCCGAGTGTCAGATTTCTGCTGAGTGCCGGGCTCTTTAGCAACTGATTTATCTGAGTTACTAAACTCCAAATCAGGCGCTGGAGACTGACCGTTATGCGAGAGCCGACTTTGTGAAGTCTGGGCTAATGCGAGCCGTCTGCCATTGGAAGGCGATCGCTCGTTCTGCGCAGGTGGCCGGTAGCTCATCATGTATTCCGCTACAGTCGGCGGATTTTCTCGGGGTTTTGACCAGTCAACCGGACCCTGGGGCGATCGCAAAGCCACCGCGCGCGGCGTCACATAGCGCTCATAGGGCACCGTATTTTCGCCAAATGCCTTGATATAGTCATCGCTGTCTAACATGGCATCGACCAGCGCGTAAAATCCCTGATGACCGCAGATGTCGTAGTATTTGTTGGTCTCTCGCCGCCCATAGGTAGGCCGCCCAAGCAGCCGCCGATGAATCACTTCAGCTGCCTTAGTAACGTAAAGACTCTCCCAATAAGCGCGACGAAACGCCTTGGACTTGGCCAGCTGGCGCACGAATTCTCGCACGGTGATCAGCCCGCCTTTGAGCTGAGTTTCGGCAACCGTATGGCGCTGACTCGCTAACACCTCACGGCCAAACACCTGACGATAGGCTGCCAAAATTACCGCTTCAACAGAATGGTGGGTGCTGTTAGAGCTAGGCGGCTCAAAGGAAGGCCCAGCGCCATTTTGACGGTTAGCCAGTAGCCGATGACTGCCAGCCGAAGTAGGCAGCGAGAAGACATGCTCTACAGAACCGAGAACGTTGCCTAGATCGGCGTGACCGTTTGAATGGCCTTTTTTCTCTCCGGTGCTGATTAAGATTCGGCGGCTGTCTTCGCTAAAGTGAGCAGGCTGGGGCTGCGGATGACGATTTTCTTGAGGAAAGATGGCGCCAAACTGAATCTCCAACGGGTCGTTGCCCGCACCATAGGGGTGCTGATTGGGCAAGGGCTGTTGGTAGCCAGCAAAGGTCGTAATAAACTGAGGCACTTTGCGAACCGGCGCGCTCTGCTTGAACAGGTCGATCTGTGGCCCCCAGTTGCGGCACTCTTGCGCTTCCGAGCCTAGCCCTCTCAAATAGGGGACTGTCTCTTCGCCAAAGTAATCTGCATATTCTTGAGAGTCTATAAAAGCATCTACTACAGCCGGAAAGCCTTTGTCAGCCAACAGCTCGAAGTAGGTCTGGAACTCTTCTATACAGCTCAGACCTCTGCCCAAAAAGTGACGGCAGGCCAGCTCAATGCTGCGGCTGAGGCTGTAGGGTTCATAGAATAGCTGCCGGTAAAGCCGCGATTTGCCGAGCTGACGCACAAACTCTTGCATCGACTCCTGGTCGCTTTTTACTTGCGAAACCATTTCCGCTAAAGCCGCATCGTATAGCCCGGCCACATCGCGCTCAAAGACCTGTCGATAGGCCGCTTTAATGACCTCGTCTTTTTCAATGTCGGGTAGGCCGTGCTTCATTGCCCATCGCGGTTTGGCATTGCCTTCGTAGCTCTCGGGCAGATATAGACCCTGATGGTGTTTTGAGACGCCAGGCCGCAGTCGGTCGGTCGGTTTTTCGACTTGGTAGTCGGCAATCAGCACATCGAAATACTGCTTTACCAGCGTCGCCGCCGCTGATTCGGGAGGAAAGTAGGAGAGCGCTTTCCACTGCATTTCCCGCAGGGAAACCGTAGTCGCAAGGGTGACATCTTCTGGGATGACCCCTCGCAGCCCTCTGGTATTGACCGTGATGATGCTGGTGTCACCGGCTACGATTGCGTAGGTCACATACCGTAAAAACCAGCCCAGATCTCGCATCGAGCGCTTCATCCGCACCGGACCGTAGTCGGAGATGGTAATAGCGCGGAAGTTGGTGGGAACGCTGGGCTTTCCACTAAAAAATAGTCCTTTGATCCAATCAAACGGATTGACAGAAGAAGCGGCAGCCGCAGCAGACACGCCCTTGCTTTTCTGCTCTTTGCCAACTCTTTGCGCAGCAGACAGATAGTCCTCTGCAACGTAGTAGCCTGAACCCGGCAACCCCAACCGATCTTCTGACTTTTCAAAGTAATCCATCGGATTGCCGCCGACGAAAATTCGCTTGGCACCAGCGGCCACAATGATGTCGGCCTGCTGAGCTAGCGTTTGCGCAATCTCCAGTCGCTTTAGGCCGCTCTTCAAGAAGGCTGCCAGTTCCTTCATCTCAGTTTGGTTGGGATAGCGATCGCGCTGCTGAGCCCCGTCAATCACAGCCGTCGGCACGGTGCAATACTGCTGCGAATGGACAACTGGGCTCCCCCCATTAATCCGATCAGTCATAGCGGTCTCCAAATTCCAATAGATCCGATGTGTTCTTGGCGATACGTGCTTGGGAAGCTCGGTGCTAAGGCATTAGCCCCGCAATCAGGTAGTCGAAATAAGGCCCGACTTCAGCCGCGTCTTCTAGACTCAGCATCTCTAAGGTGACTTCTTTAAGCGCGCGCATACAGTCCGCCAGATTTCTCAGCGGCACGCCCAGAGAGACATACATCTCCTTAGCACCCCTCACACCGCTAGCCTCCAGGGGATCGACATCACCGACCGCTACCGAGTAGGAGATCAGCCGAATAAACCACGCCTGATCCCGCAGACAAGAGGATTGAAACGTCTGATTATCCGTATGGCTGGGCGTTACCGGACAGCGCTGCCAAAACCGCTGGCTGCCTTTTTCAACGATAGTCTGCACGTTGTTATTGAGAATGGAGACAATCCGCAGGCGCTGTGGCCAGTCTTCAAAAAACAGGCCAATTGCGTCCAGTTCTCCCCGAGAGAGATAGCGAACTTCGCGATCGGCATTGGCGATCGCCTGGGTAATGATGCTCATGATAATTATTCCACCGCAAGTCTTCAGCTCAGGCCCGAGCAAATATGGTCAAAGTAAACGCCGATTTCACGGCCTGCCTCAGCCCCTAGCATTTCGCTAACAACTTCTTTCATCGACTGAACAGCTCGTACGGTTGCCCCTACCGGCACGCCCAAGGAGTTATAGGTTTCCTTCAGTCCATTGAGCACCCGCTCATCTAAAATGGAGGCATCGCCCGCTAGCATGGCGTAAGTACCATAGCGGAGAAAAAAGTCCATATCCCGGACACAAGCCGCGTAGCGACGGCAGGTGTACATGTTGCCACCAGGCGCGGTGATATCGGTGTAGAGCAAGGCTTTAGCAACCGTTTTAGTGACAATCGTAGAGGCATTAGCGCTGATGGTCATTGCGGCTCGCGCTCGCAGGTCGCCGCTGCGAAAGTAAGACTGCAAATTGTCTAGTGCAGTGCTGTCTAGATACTTTCCTTGGGCGTCGGAAGTATTGATTAAAGTAGTGATAGCGTCTTGCATGGAGGGTCTCCTGGTAGTGGATAAATCTGTATGGGATGGATCTTCTGTTGGATAGATCTGCTTATGAAAAACCGCTTACGACAGCGAGTGAATAATCAGGTCAAAGTATGCAGCGACTTCTTGAGCATCGTCTTCATTCAAAACAGCCATCGCTTCTTCTTTCAGGCAGCGCATACACTCTGCAATATTCCTGATAGGAATTTCCAGATTGTTATACATCTCTTTAATGCCGACAGTCCCAATATCTTCTATAGGTCGCTCACTACCTGCCAAAATGGCATAGGCAATCAGACGGACATACCAGCCTTGGTCGCGCTGACAGGAGGCTGTCTTGCGATCATTGCCGCTGTTGCTAGGGGTATTTGGGCAGCGCTCCCAGAACCGCTGACTGCCGTTTTGAACAATTCGCTCCTCGTTTTCGGCTAGCGCTTTGGCAATGCGGATGCGCTGCTCGCCAGTTTTGACAAATTCCTGAAATACTCGAAGTTCCTTAGGTGCGGGATAGCGGGCTTCACTGTCAGCATTGAGAATTAGCTCAGTAACTATGCTCATGGATTGTCTACCCTTTGAAGAATATGATTGGCTGCTCGGTTTATATGAGAGCTGGCACAAGAATAGACAAGAAGAATGAAGAACCTATGAAAATCTCAAAACCGATCACCGATAGGAAACCGTTTTCTTTTCCTTCATGAGTTCTTCAGCCTCTTTCGCTAGATCTAATAGATGAAGCGATTGTCTTCAGTGTCCATCTGTAGTAACCCATCTTCAAGAATGGCCAGATGGCCAGAAAGTAGCCAGAAAGTAGCCAGACAGATCGCTTACATCAGCCATTCACAACCTATTCATTTGAGTGAAAAGATGAGATATAAAGCTTTTATAACGGTTGCTATAGCTCTGTGTTTCAGCATATTGACTGCCTGTAGCACTGTCCCAAAGATAGGTGACGGCTCACTGAGCTACGACGATATTAAGGGTAGCGGCCTGGCGAACAACTGCCCTCAGCTGACAGAGACCAACATGGATTCGATTGCGGTAGAGGCCAACCGGTCTTATCAGCTCAAAGAACTTTGCTTGCAGCCTGAGACATTTTTAGTCAAGCGATCGCCGCTAATGAAACGTCAGGCAGGCAAATTTGTAGACAGTAAGCTGCTGACAAGATCTAGCTCCACACTCGACCAGATCAGCGGCGACTTACAAAGTGACCCCGGCGGCAATCTCACCTTCGTCGAGCGCGGCGGGTTTGACTTTCAGCCTGTGACTGTGCAAATGCCCGATGGAGAACGAGTGCCGCTGCTGTTTACTATTAAGGGGCTAGTCGCCAAATCTCAGGAGGCAGCCACCAAGCTCAGCCCGGCAACTCGTCTAGCAGGGACTTTTGAAGTGCCTCCCTACCGCACCTCCAGCTTTATCGATCCTAAAGGTCGAGGGTTAGCCGTCGGCTACGATGCGGCAGTTGGCATACCCGTTCAGGCAGACAGAGAAAAATTTTCCCGACAAAACAACAAGGCTTTTGAAGTTGGACAGGGGCAGGTTGTTTTCCAAATCAACCGGGTGAATCGGGCGACTGGAGAAGTCGCTGGTCAGTTTGAAAGCTTGCAGCCTTCCGATACTGACTTTGGCGCTAAAGAGGCGCTGGCAGTTAAAATTCGCGGACGGTTCTACGGTCGCATTGAGCCGGAGATCGCCTGAGACACTGTCCTTACTTTTTTAGCTGCGGCAACGTTCACTATGGAGAAACATGGAGATGGATATACCCGGCACGTTAAGCCTGGAGCAAGAGCTTGAGCTACAGCTCTTTAAAGAACAGGCCAGAAGGCTGTCTCTTGATCAGGCTCAAAGATATGTCGTCGAGATTATGAGGCAGATGATGATTAGAGACAATCTAGTCAATCACCTGTTAACAACGGCTAAGCTATCTGAGAGACAGTGTTCTCAGGCAATTCTCTCACAGGCGAAGCCTTCGTGATAGAGAGCAGTTAGCATCGTACTTTCAATGTGTTAGCAAAATAGTCCCTATAGATAAAAGAGATGGTGAAAATGTTTTTCCCTATAAAGAAGATTTTGGCCAGTATAGTTATCGTCTACACGGTCTTGCTGGCTTTGATGTTGGTTTTTTGGCAAATGGATGGCGCGATCGCCGCTCAAATTGACCCAGTTACTCGCACTGTCCCCCTCAATACTTCAGGCGAATCTGTCACGCTGACGATGAAGCAGCTCGCCATCGGCCAGCGAAAGTTCAACAGCAGCTGCTCTCAGTGCCACATAGACGGAATGTCTAAAACCAACCCGGATGTAGATCTGGGGCCGCAAACCCTGGCAGCAGCCACTCCAGAGCGTAACAGTATTGAAGGCATCGTAGACTATCTTCACGAACCCACCACCTACGATGGCTTGAGGTCTCTAGCAGAGCTACATCCCTCCACTTTAAAATCCGATCTCTTCCCTAGAATGCGAAATTTGACGGATGAAGACTTGACGGCGATCGCCGGATACATTCTCACTCAGCCCGCCATCGTCGGGGAACAGTGGTCCGGAGGCAAGCCGAAGCGATAGCGCTAAAGCCAATCCTGAAGCCGCCAATCCTGAAGCCACCTACTTCTGAAGGCGTGGTGGGCTGCGCAGACAATCAGGCATAATGGAAGATACATTATCTGCCCCCAGTCGCTCATGAGTCGCCGCATATTCGTTGGAGATGTCCATGGCCACTACGACGGGCTAATGCGGCTGCTCGCTATGATTGCGCTGACCGCAGAAGACACCCTGCACTTTGTTGGCGACCTGATTGATCGCGGCCCCAAAAGTTCACAAGTCGTAGAATTTGTCCGGCAGAATAATCATCCCTGCGTTTTAGGTAATCACGAGCATCTGCTGATCAATGCCTTTCCCGATGAACACTCCGATATAGGCGCATTCCAAAGCTGGCTACACAGCGGCGGTCAGCCCACGCTCACCAGCTATCCCGATACCGAAGCTCTGTTAGAAGACGTGGAATGGCTGAAAACCCTGCCCCTCTATCTAGATCTGGGCGATGTTTTACTGGTTCATGCTGGTCTGAATCCAAAAAAGTCTTTAGCCCAGCAGACCCAGATGGATCTTTGCTGGATTCGAGAGGCGTTTCACAGCCATGACCAGCCTATTTTTGCAGACAAGCGTATTATCACGGGCCACACCATCACCTTTACTCTACCGGGGGTCAGGCCCGGCCAAATCGCCCAGGGCCCTGGCTGGCTAGATATCGATACCGGTGCCTACCATCCTAAGAGCGGCTGGCTCACCGCCGTTGATATCGATCACGACCTGGTTTTCCAAATCAACACGATTACTCAGGCCAAACGCATGACTACGCTGGAGAAAGCGATCACACAGATAAATCCTGCTGGTATACGGTCTAAGCATCAGTTTACTGCGCACTAGATTGCGCACTAGATACTGTCTCCCGCCCCACAAAACCTGCCTTTGACTGCCCTCAGGCGGTCAAGCCAGAACAGTCTTACCGGCAAAGTAGTCTTTCAACTGTTGAGCGTGATCGTGCGCCAGCCCTGCTGTGGGTAGCTCATGAATATGAAAGGCCTTTACCTCCAAGACTTCGGCCTGGTCAAATACCTCAAAAGTACCTTCTACACTCGCTTCTAGAGCAACACAAACTGAGTGAAAGCGGGGGTCTCGTCCAGTGCTAGAGTAAACGCCCACCAGCCTGCCGACTGTAATCAGCGTTAGTCCGGTTTCTTCAGCTAGCTCTCGTTTTGCTGCGGTGGCGATGTCTTCGTCCCAATCGACGATGCCGCCAGGGAGTCCCCACAGGCCACTATCGCGACGGCGGATCAGCACCAGACGACCATCGGGCAGCAGCGGAATGACACTGGCCCCCACAATCGGACGGCGCAGCAGTAGCCCTAGTAGCGTGCGCACCGGACGCAGTCCGCGCAGCGGATGAAAGTTCTTCAGCATGAGACAGGGCATTCGAAAGCGGCAAATCCAATGATTAGCCTTTATTCAACGGGCGATCGCCAATAACCTGGAGGTCTTATCAAGACTTAATCTACAGGTTTTAAGCCTATGGACGAAGCTAGTATGGAGCTGTGTCACTTAAACTTAAATTCCTGTCAAATTCAAGCTATAGCGTTGATCAGGCTTAGCAAAAGCATAGCGCACGCTTGCAAATTGGCAGGCAACTTAGAGTCATGCCTATTCGTTCCAACATTTTGCAGCCTCAATTTATTCAACGCCTCAAGGTTGGGATAGTGGCTTTTGGCATCACCACGCTAGCGGGCTGTCAGTTCAGCCCCGACGCAGCGCAGCAATCTGGCTCGACTGCCGCTGACAGTAAAGCGGGCGTTGGCACAGCCTCTCCTGCGGAGAATCGCACCCTACCCAGCATGAGCACCTATATATTAGAGCAAACTAAAGGACAGCCAGCGGCTGAGCCACTGGCTGAGCCGCTGAGTGAACCGGGTACGGCTAATGCCCAGCTTGCGCCCGGTCAGTATTGCTTTCACAAGAAGACCGGCGGCAGCTGGCTGAGTATTCGTTTAGACCTCAGTGAAAGCCAGCAGCTCAGCGGTGAGGGAGCGGGCACAGTTACCCATCCGACTGAGGGAGAAACCCTCTACCAGCAGACTTTCACTGGCGAACTCTTGAGCAAACAGGCCGTCGTTGATGTCACTACGCATATTGCAGATGTGACCCGCAGCCGTCAGGAATCTTGGACGGTTGAGGCTGATCGGCTCGATATGGGACGGGCCATTATTGACCAGGCGACCTGTACAGAGATATCGGCTGATTTTGGGTCACTGTAGCAGGGCCGACTTCTCTGATAACGATTATCATTCCATGCTATTTTGAATGAGTTCATGGCTGGCGCTGGGCGATAGGACTGTCTTCCTTGGAAAGGTCTTTGCCACAAGTGCCGCTGGCGTTTAGCTGCTGGTGTGTATGCATTACTCATTTCTTTCGGTCGAAGCGTCCCAACAGATAGCTCGTCGCTCCCTGTCCGGCCTGGTGACCGGGGTTACAGCCGCGATCGCCCTGAGCCTATCGAGCTGCACCTCTGCCCCAGAAGCCACCAGCTCAGAGGCATCCCCACCAGACGATACGCTGCAAATCATTACCACCTTTGTGCCCATCACTAACTTTACGATGGCGGTCGCGGGCGATCGCGCCCAGGTGACTCAGCTATTGCCGCCGGGCGTCGGCCCTCACGACTACCAGGCCAAACCCCAAGACGCTCAGCGCCTTGCAGAAGCCGATGTCTTGGTAGAAAACGGCCTTGAGCTAGAGAGCTTTTTAGACGATCTGACCACTAATGCCGCCAGTCCTACTCTCAAGGTCATTGACGCTAGCGAGGGTATTGCCACTCTCACAGCAAATGAGGAAGAGCATGAGCACGCAGAGCATGAGCATGAGCACGCAGGGGAGGAGCATGAGCACGCAGAGCATGAACATGAGCACGGTGAATTTGATCCCCACATTTGGCTAGATCCTAAAAAGGCCATTCAACAAGTAGAAAATATTCGAGATGGGCTGATCGCCGCCGACCCAGACGGGAAAGACATCTACACCGCGAATGCCGCTGCCTACATCACTCAGCTGCAAGCCCTCGATCAGGAATTTACCGCAGCTTTGGCCCCTTACGCCCAACAGACTTTCGTCACCTATCATGACTTTGCCAATCACTTTGCCCAGAGCTACGACCTGGAAGTGGAACATTTGGTCAGCGTGCCAGAAGACAGCGCCGCCCCGGCTGACGTGCAGCGCGTGATCAAAGCAGTGCAGGCATCGAACCTGAATACGCTGCTGAGCGAACCGCAGGAGCAGGGCAGTCCGTTCGCAGCGCTGTCCGATGATCTAGATGTGCAGGTCAGTATCTTCGACCCGATGGAGACCAGTGGCTCCGAAGGGCGATCACCTGACTACTACCTGACCACCATGGGGCAAAATTTGGATAACCTCGAAGCGGCCTTTGGCAAATCAACGCCGTAGATCAGCAGCGAAGCAGCGAATCGGAAGAACCAGTGCTAATAAAAGAAGCGATGATGAGTGAAATATTAGCCGTTGATCAACTGACGGTGCGCCGAGGGCAGCAGGCCGCACTGCAAGATATTTCGTTTAGTGTGGAAGCCGGTACTGATGTGGCGATTGTTGGCCCCAATGGAGCTGGTAAAAGCACGTTAGTTCAGGCGATTTTAGGCATTTTGCCGCGAGAGTCAGGGGCGGTGAAGCTGCTGGGTCATGCGCTTGATACCCGCCGACAGATGCCGCTAGCGGTTCGCCATCAGGTCGCCTATCTACCGCAAAACTTTTTGATAGATCGGCGGATTCCGCTGACGGTAGGCGAACTGGTCGCTCTCGGCTGGGACAAGCTCGGGCTGCAATTACCGTGGGCCAAAGCCAAATCGCGCCAGCTAGCCGTTCGTCAGTCTCTAGAACGGGTTAAAGCCGGTCATCTGGCCCGCAAATTTATCAGCGATCTCTCCGGCGGCGAAACTAAGCGCGTGCTGCTGGCCTATTGTCTGGTGCGATCGCGCCAACTCCTGATTCTCGACGAAGCCCCTGCTGGCCTCGACGTACGTGGCGAAGCCGACTTCTACCGGCTACTCTACGAGCTCAAGGCCGAGCAGGGCTGGACCATTCTCCAAATCTCCCACGATCTAGACATGGTGAGGCGACATTGCGATCGCGTCATCTGCCTCAACCGCCGCTTGCTCTGCCAGGGCGTCCCCGAAACCACCCTCGCCCCCGAAAACCTCTCCGCCACCTACGGCTCAGAATTCGTCCGCTACCGCCATGTACATCAACGATGAAGTGTGAACGATGAGTGAGGTACCTCTATTCATCGTTCATCGCTCATACTTCACGCTTTACTCATGCTCTTGGACCTCGCCCGCGCCGTCGAACTCTTCCAATTCCCCTTCATGCAGCGCGCCCTGATTGGCGGCATCCTCACCGGACTCACAGGCGGATTGCTGGGCAGCTTCACCGTCGTTCGTCAGCTCTCTTTTTTTAGCGACGCTCTGGGCCATTCCACGATGCTCGGCATTAGTGTAGGCATTGCTGTTGGCATCAGCCCATCAATTGTAGTGATTCCCTTCGCCCTCCTGTTTGCGGTGGGCGTTACCTACCTGCTGGAGAAAACTGACCTCTGGACAGACGCGCTGCTTAACTTAATCTACTCATCCTCACTGGCGATTTCTGTGATTGTGCTCAGCCTGGAAGGGGTGTATCAGGGCAATCTCAACAATCTGCTGTTTGGCGATATTCTGGCTTTGCAAACGCCTGATCTGGTCGTCAGCGGTCTGCTGCTGGTTGGGTGCAGCTTATTTATCGGTCTTACCCTGCGCACCCAAATGCTGCTGACTTTGCACGAACCGCTAGCGATCGCTCGCGGCGTCAACGTCTCGGCTCACCGCACCGCCTTTATGATGCTGCTCTCTCTGGTAGTTGCCACCTCAATCAAAGCGATTGGCGTGCTGCTGGTGGGCGCGTTTGTGGTAATTCCGGCCTGTACTGCCAGGTCGCTCAGTCGAGATTTCACCGGCTATGTGCTGCTTTCTGCTGGAATTGGAGCCTTTAGCGCCGTGTTGGGAATGTTCTTTTCGGCGTTGTTTAACCTGCCTTCGGGGCCGAGCATCGTCGTGGCTCAGTTTGCGCTGTTTCTGGGGGCGATCGCCCTACCTCAAGTCAGACAGCTCGCCCAAAAAGCCATCTGACCTTTAGGGCAGTATGACCTTCACCAGCGGCTCGAACTTTTCGATCAGATCCGGTCGGGTCACGAGCGTCGGAAAAGGGTGACTGCTATAGTCTTTTTCTTTGGTCAGTGGGAAAGAGTGCTTGCCGTCTAGCGCCACCCACCCAGCCCCGGCGGCCTGTGCGATCGCCCACACTGCCGCAATGTCCCAAATCTTCGGTGTGGCCTCTACCGCGCCCAGGCTCACTCCCGACGCAACCGTCAGCAAATTGTACGTCGCCACACCTAACATCCGAATTTTGCAGGGAAAGGGGCGCTGCAACACCTTGGTACTGCGAGCGCACAGGCTAAACAAATGCGATCCGGTTGGGCCAGCGGTAGACGTATGAATGGCCTCACCGTTGACAAACGCACCTGCCGGCATGTCTAGCCCTGACTCGCCGGGCCAAAACCCATAAAAGTGCTGATGAATGGGAGCCATATAGACATGGCCAAAGACAGGCGTGCCCCGGTACAGCAAGCCTAGCGAGATGCCCCATAGCGGCACGCCCCGCGTAAAGTTGGTGGTGCCGTCAATCGGATCGATCACCCAGCACCAGTCGGTCGCCGGAAAGATATGGGCGGCTTCTTCGCTCAAAATGCCGTGGTCTGGAAAGGCCTGAACAATGCGATCGCTCAGTTCAGCGTCGGCCCACTTGTCGTATTTAGTGACCAGACTGCCATCGGCTTTTGCTTCAGCTGTCGCGCTACCAAAGCCTTCTAGCAAATGCGCTCCGACCTCGTGGGTCGTGGTTTGGGCAAAGTCAGTGACCTTAGCCCAGAAATCAGGGGTTGTCATCAGTTTCTTTAATCAAGAGGTGAGTCTAGGCTTGAACTAGAAGGAATCAATATAGACCAATTCAATGTCGCGTGCGGTTAGCAATCATCCACAGAGCAGAACTCATAGCTCCCAGGCTAATCTAAATCACTGCCCAGTGCTGCCGTCATCGCCTGCTTAGCGTCAAGCTGAAACTCGTGAATATCTACCCGGCTGACCAACGCGATCGCTACCAACATTCCGACTGCCTGCGTGATAAACACCAGCGCGTAGGCCGGTAGCAGCTGAGCCGCCGTAGGCTCCGTCACTGCCGCCGCCCCGGTCAGGTTTTTACCCAATGTCAGCAACCCGCCGCCTAAAACAGAAGCGGTGCCCCGAGCGATCGCCTGCGCCAATCCCCAAGCGCCAATAAACGTGCCCGCCGTCTCTGCAATAGTTAAGTCCAGCATGAGAATAATCGATCCGGTTGTCAGCACCCCAGCCGCTAGGCCAAACAGGGCCACCGCGCCCTGAAGTACTGCCGGGTTTGCCGTGGTTCCCGCCGCCGCCAGTAGGATTAAACAGACCGCCGCCGCCAGACAGCCGATCTTAACCGCGCGTTTCTTCCCCAGCAACGGCACCAGCACAAAGCCCGTGCAGATAATTCCTGCTAGCGTGCCAATGCCAAAAAACCCGTTTAGCGCTGTGGTCTCTTTAATCGCCATGCCAAAAATTTGACTGCCGTAGGGCTCCAGCACCGTGTCTTGAGCAAATAGGCTCAGGCTCAGCACCAGCAAAAAGCAGAAAAATAATCCCGTTTGGCGGCTAGCGGTCAGCACTTTCAGCGCCTGTCTCAGGGTGATGCTGTCTTCTCTGCCGCTGGCAAGCGACCGCGCCTCTAACCGCGAATAGCGCTTTTCTATGCCGACCGTACTCACCAGGGCGATCGCACAAACAATCGCCGGGGCAATGATGAACAGCCGGTTAATCGGGCCGCGTAGCTCTGCGACCGAAGCAGCCGTTTCTACCGATCCTAAAACTACGCTGATGATAATCACCCCCGCCACAATGCCTACCATCAGCATTGACCAGCCAATACCCACAATTTTCGACTGAGTTTTTTCATCCGAAACATCTACCAGCAGCGCCGTAAAGGGGGTAGAAGTTGCCGACAGCGCTAGCCCGTACAGCGCAAACATCACGGCCAGCAGCGCCACCCACGGATAGGCTCCCACGCCCCAACCGGCCTGGTCAATTTGCTCACCTAGCCGCCACATTACCTGCACCGCGCCAAAGGCCGTCGCCCACATACCGGCAATGCCCAACCAGATGTAGCCGCTGCGATGGTGGCCCAGCAGCGGCTTCGCATCCGACATTTGGCCAAACCAGACGCGGGCCGGGGCCATGAACTGATGGACGGCGATCGCCCCAGCCGCCACCAGCGCCGGTACCCGCAGCTCATCAATCATGACCCGGTTGAGCACGCCCAGCGTCAGCAGCGACATAATCCCCAGCCCCATGTTGAAAAGCCCCAGCCGCAGCATCGTCAGTAGCCCAATCTGAGGAATCTGCTCTGAGCTTTCGGAGGCGCTGATTACCGGGAGATCGCTGCTCGCCATCGTTCTATCCGCTTTTGGTGAAACTTATCTCTATCAGCATAGGAGATTCTAGCAACCGGCATCCAGCGTCAATGTCAAAGCAAAAAAAGCGGGCGATCGCACTTAATCACCCGCCGGTTTGTACCTAATTGTCTTTCAAGATCTCTGTCTAGAAGTCTTGGTTAGAATGCCCGCCTCTCAGCAGGCAATCTAGATTGATGTGATTCTGTGAAAACTACTGAGCAGCAACCTCTCCGGCGGCAGCTTCAGCGACACTATCGGTCGCTTCAGCTATGGCTGGCTTAGCACCAGCTACATTAACTTTCACCACTTTGTTGCGCTCATCTTCGGCCTTGGGCAGCGTGAGCACCAAAATGCCTGCTTCGTAGTCGGCAGTGACTTGCTGAGGGTCGATAGCCACAGGCAAGGAAACGACGCGGCGGAAAGAACCATAGCGGAACTCATTGCGGCGCAGGGTCTCACCTTCGGCTAGGGCAGGGGCGATGCGATCACCCGAAATTGCCACGACTTCGCGGCTAGCTTGGATATCAATGTCATCGACCTTGATTCCCGGTAGCTGAACGTGCAAAGTCAGGGCGTCTTCACTTTCTACTAAAGTGGCAGCAGGCGTCCAAGTCGCCTTGGCTGTTTCAACACCCGCGAATTCGTCAAACAGCTGGTCGAGCTGCCGTTTAACAGTATTCATCTCTTGAAAAGGTTGCCAGTAACGAACAATCATACAAATGTCTCCGAAATCCTATGTATCTATAGTGACAGGAGGGTAGGGCGATCGCTGAGTGGCAGAAGCCCTACCTATTAGTAGAGGATGCCGATATTCGGTCGGTGTTCGGTTTGGTTCGGTCGGCAGGGCAAGTTACCCTGTTCAAAAGACGGTCAAAAAGCAGTCAAAAGGCAGATAGGTTAGTGAGAAACCGCTGATTAGCTGAGTTAAAAGAACATCAAAAGAGAGAGTTCAGCAATATCGCTGGGAACACATAATAGAGAGTCCATCTAACACAGTCACCATGAGCAAAACAGCATTGATCACAGGCGCATCTAGCGGAATTGGCCTAGAAATGGCAAAAGTATTCGCCCGCGAACAGCACGATCTGATTTTGGTAGCACGAAGTGAAGATAAGCTGTCGGCACTGCAAAGTGAGCTGGCTCAAAAGTACGGCGTTAGTGTGACTGTTTTGAGCTATGACCTCACCGAAAAAGAAGCTCCGCAGCAGCTCTTTGATCAGGTACAGCAGCAAAACCTCAGCGTTGATGTGCTGGTCAACAACGCAGGCTATGGTGACTATGGCGAATTTGCCAGCAGCGAGTGGGACAAACTCCAAGGCATGATTTTGCTCAATATATTAGCCCTGACCCATCTCACCCGCCTGTTTTTGCCAGCAATGATTGCGCGAGGCAGCGGCCAACTGCTCTACACATCTTCTACAGCAGCCTTTCAGGCGGGGCCGATGATGGCCGTTTACTTTGCGACCAAGGCTTATGTGCTGTCTTTTGGAGAAGCGATCGCTGCCGAAACCGAAGAAGCAGGCATCAACGTTACCGTGCTTTGCCCCGGCCCCACCCAGTCCGACTTTATTGGCACCGCCAACATGGACAAAATGGCTATGATCAATAGCGTCTCAACAGACAAGCTGCCCACCTCCGCTGAAGTTGCAGAGTTTGGCTACACTGCCCTGCAAAAGGGTCAGACCGTCGCCGTCTATGGCCTTTCCAATCAGCTTCTGACCTTCTCTACCCGGCTTGTACCCCGAGGACTTTTGCGTAAAGGCGTGAAGCAGTTCATGTCATCTAAGTAATTACTAGCTGTCCAACCACTGGCTATTTAAAGGGAAATCGTATCTTAAAGGAAATCGACTCCCGTTCTGGTTGAGCTGCGTTCAGTGCTGGGTTTGTATCGGGTCTAGTGATTGATTGGCTCGCTGGAGAATCGGCGACAGGGGAAGCGCTCGATAAGGGGTCAGAGGAGTCCTCTTCAGCGCCCTTTAGCTTAGGCAAATGCGCCGCATTGCTCACCACCGCTAGCCCCATACCACCCAAAATCAGCACAGCGCCCGAAGGCTGCCTACCCAGCTCAGCCAACCACTGCAATAGCTCCGCCCCCACAAACAGCAGCCCAAAACACACCAGCCAAAATTTCATTGCGGGTATCCCCCGTATATCTGCGACCAGCATACCCCCCGCCTACCCAATCTAAAATCTGTCTAGCCGCCTTAATTAGGAGTAATAACGTTAGAGTAAGAAGATACTTTGTAACGCACCCAGCCACCCTGTGAAAGATCAATCCGATGCACCCTTCAAAGGCATTACCCTCCTCTCCAACCGAGAAATCGAGGCGATGCGCCCGGCCTGTCGGCTGTCATCTGAGCTGCTAGACTACCTGACCCCCATGGTTCAGCCCGGAGTCAGCACGCTAGAGCTTAACGACGCTGCCGAAAGATGGACTCAGCAGCACGGCGCTATCAGCGCGCCGCTGGGCTACCCTGGGCCGAAGGGCGCAATTGACTTTCCCAAATCTATCTGTACCAGCATTAACGAAGTGGTATGCCACGGCATTCCCAACAAAAAAGATATCTTGCAAAGCGGTGACATCATCAATATAGATGTGACGCCGATGCTCAACACTTACCACGGCGACAGTTCTCGCACCTTTTTAGTGGGTGAAGTTTCTCCGCAGGCACGCCAGCTAGTCGAGGTGACCAAAAAGGCTATGTGGAAAGGTATTGAGGCGGTCAAAGTGGGCGGGCGGATTGGCGACATTGGCGCGGCTATTCAGGAATATGCAGAGGCAGAAGGCTTCTCAGTCGTCCGTGATTTTGTCGGTCACGGCGTTCATCGCATTTTTCACGCTGAGCCGCAAATTCCCCACTATGGCGTTCGCGGTAAGGGCAAAAAAATTCGCCCTGGCATGGTTTTCACCATCGAACCGATGCTGAATGAGGGCACTCATGACGTAGAGCTGCTCGCTGACCAGTGGACGGCTGTGACCAAAGACCGAAAGCTTTCGGCTCAGTTTGAGCACACGCTGGCGGTGACCAAAGCGGGTGTAGAAGTGCTGACTTACTTGCCTACAGCGGTGGTCGCTTAAGGGCCGCCCGATATTCTGGCGCTAGCATTGACATGATCAGCATATCTTCGTAGCCCGAGGCGGTTTTCCAGCTGTCTCGCAGAACGCCTTCGACGACGAATCCCTCACTTTTGTACAGAGACTGAGCCCGCTGATTGCTGCTGATGACGTCAAACCAAAGGCGATGATGGCCCAGCGTTTCGAAGGTAAACGCTTTCACCCACTGTAAAATCTGCCTGCCGTAGCCTTTTCCTTTTTCGACGACGACAATTCGCCGTAAGTTTAGCGTCAGATGAGGGCTTTCTAACCCGGTCAGAATCACATAACCCAGCCGTTGAGGAGCTTGACTGACCGATTCGCGAGAGATTTTTGCAACGAAATGGGCTGCGTCTGGGCGAGCGATCGCCGCTGCGTGCTGCGCCCGTGACCATTGGCCTACATAGGGCGCATTCTCAAGATGCTGTTCGGCAGCTAGCACCCAGGTCAGGTCTGCCGGGCGAGTAGGCCGCAGCTGAATACGGTGAGTACACATAGACAGGGCGAAGTGGGAGTGAAAGGACTTGGTGGTATATTCTCACTTAAAAGAAAAACCACAAGCAGCGCTAAGAAGTGGCTATGCGTCTAAATCAAAAAGTTGCCCTGGTCACTAGCAGCAGCCCTGGCATCTGTGCGGATACGGCCCAGCAGCTTGCCAGGGAGGGGGCCAAAGTCATGATCTGTGGTCGCAACGCTGCTCAGGGCCGCGCTACCGTTACCCGAATTCAAAACGATGGAGGTCGGGCTGGTTTTGTTCTGGCTGATACGGCGATTGTCAGCGATGTTCAGACGGCGATCAATGAAACTATTGCCACCTATGGCCGCCTGGATATTTTATTCAATCATGTCAGCAGTCGCTCTGCCCGCGATGGCTCACTGCTAGATATCTCAGAGGCCGTTTGGGACCGGGTGATAGAAACGACGCTCAAAAGCACGTTCTTTTGCTGCCAGTACGCCCTGCCTTTTTTACGGCAGTCGGGGAGTGGCACCATCATCAATCTGATCGAGCCGTCGCCTCAGGGCCCTTCTGTAGCCGCTATCTGCCAGGGCGGCGTTTTGGCGATGACCGGGGCGATCGCGCAGCAGTTTTCTGCACACACCGTCACTGCCAATCTGATCTGGGCTAGCCCGGCTACTAGCATACCGCTAGCAGGTTCACCGCCATCGACCGCCTTTAGCCTGCTGATAGAGCCTGTTTTCTATGCCCCAGCGGACTCGTCAGCTCACCCTTTTACCGATATTGCCGAGGCTGTAGTGTATCTGAGCTGCCAAAGCGATGCGCCCCACGGCGCAGCGCTGGTGATCAATACGGCCCCAGATTAGGAGACCAGATTGGGAAACCAAAATTAGCGATCAGGTTCGCCGGCAGAATCGGGCTCTATAGCCTCTGTCGAGCTGCTTAGGACACTTTTGTCGGCTGAAACCAGAACAGCGGGCAACTCGACTAGCAGATGTCCTAATGCATCAGGACATCTGCTATATCTCTTCTTCTAGCAGGTCGTATTCTCCTGTCCATACTGCCATCAGCAGGGCCAGCCCTTGCTGGGTGAGCATGGCTTCATCATCATTTAGCTCAACATCTTCGGGGCTACCCCCAGCCGCCTCTACCAGATCAATCATCCACAGGTAGCAGGGCTCGGCAGACTGCCGCAACAGCGATTCTAGTCGGGCCTGCTTAGTGAGCGATAGCCGCCGCTGCAAAAGAACGTATAGAGACACATGGGTGCGCTGCTCAACGCCGCTTAATACCTGCTGCAAGTACCAGGCGGCCTGACCATCGGCGAGCTGATCGAGACGCTGCTCAATGCGGGTCAGCATCCGTTCGACAAAAGGAGTGTCTAAATAGGCATCCAGATATTCGGCGGGCGCAGCCGGATCTAGCTCTATCTGCTCGCAGATGCTAGACCAATCGACCTCAGGGAAAGCCGCCTTGAGCTTTTCATAGGCGTGATCGCTAATCTGCGCCGACCCCGTCTCCAAATCATAAGAAAAGTCTTCCCCCGGCGCTGCCCCAGCTTCTATCAGCATCCGAAAGAGTCGAACCGCATCGTCAGCCATGTTCCTGTAGACCTCCTGCTGTTAAAGCCCGGCTTGTTTGCGCTGGCGCCTATCCCTTGGGCGCTTCCCGATAGGCCGCATACACCGCGTTGACGTTGTACCAGTTCAAGAATACTCGCGAGAGCTCTTGAGAGAGCTGCGGATAGCCCCGGTCGATCAGCCAGCGCAGGGCCGGAGCCAGCGATCGCTCATTCAATAGCCCGCCCAACGACAGCGATCCCCACAGCAACCGATGCAGCCAGGTCATCTGGATCATCAGCCGCACGTCCAGCGTCGGATGTTTTTGATAAAAGACTACACCCATCCGCGCCCGCTGAATTTCTTTGTCGATCAGCTCTGGCAGCTCTTCTACTGAAAAGGCCGGATGCCAGTGATAGCCGACCGCCTCGGGGCACTTAATCAGCGAGAGCCCGTTATTCTTGAGCCGCACCCCTAGCTCTAGATCCTCCCAGCCGTACTGGGTAAACTGCGCATCAAACAGGCCGGCCTCCAGCAGCCAGCGTTTGGCGATCGCCACATTCCCCGTTGCAAAAAACGCCCGCGAATAGTCCGTCACCTTGAACGGCTCAGAAGTTGGCGTTTCAAAATTGCAGGTATTCACCACCCGCCCGTAGGTAAAAACGCGCTCTTTACCCTGCTTGTAGGCATTGGTCAGCGCGTCGGCATGGTCTTGCAAAAAGCCGTCCAAAACGACCAGATCGCTGTCAATAAAGATAATTGTGTCGCCCTCAGCCTGCTGAACGCCAAAGTTACGAGCGATCGCTGCCCCCTCATGATCTTGCTCGTACAGCTTCACATGCGGAAACTCAGCCGTATTTTCCTGTAGCCAGGCCACCGTGCCATCGGTAGAGCCATCATCGACCAGCACAATTTCATAGCCCTCCACTGGACCCTCAGGGCGCAGCACCTGATTTTCCATCGCCCGCAGGCATTTCTCCAAAATCGGCTGGCGATTGTAGGTCGGAATGACAACGCTAAAGAACATGGGCCTCGATGTTTTCGTTTCCTCACATTCTATTTCATCCCTCAGCTATCAGCCGAGCTGCCCTAATTCCTACCCTGTAGGTAGCTGTCGCCGGGCTTCGACTGCGCTCAGCCCTTGTAACTTGTCTGCTTTGCCGCCGGGCTGAGCGTAGCCGAAGCCCCCGCCCTGCAATAATATGAAGCTGAGCACCTCAAACATGGATGAAAACAGCTATGGGCCTTGCAGATAAAGTCGTTTTGGCATATTCAGGCGGCGTCGATACCACCGTCTGCATTCCTTATCTCAAAGAAAACTATGGCGTTAAGGAAGTCATTACCCTAGCTGCTGACTTAGGCCAGGGCGACGAGCTAGAGCCCATTCGTCAAAAAGCGCTCAAGTGCGGTGCGTCAGAGTCGGTCGTCACAGATGTTACCGAGCCCTTCATCGCAGACTACGCTTTTCCCGCAATTCAGGCCAACGCCCTATACGAAAACCGCTATCCGCTCTCAACGGCGCTGGCTCGTCCCCTAATTGCCAAGCTTTTGGTCGATACCGCTGCGGAATATGGCGCAGATGCGGTAGCCCACGGCTGTACGGGTAAGGGCAATGATCAAGTGCGGTTTGACGTGGCGATCGCTGCCCTCAACCCCGACTTGAAAGTGCTCGCCCCCGCTCGCGAATGGGGTATGAGCCGCGAAGAAGCGATGGCCTATGGTGAAAAGTTTGGCCTGACCTTTCCTGTCAAAAAGACTTCGCCCTACAGCATTGACCGCAACCTGCTGGGCCGTTCTGTTGAAGCCGGGCCATTAGAAGACCCCTGGACAGAGCCGCAGGAAGAAGTGTTCGTCATGACTCAGGGGCTAGCTGCCACTCCAGATGAACCCGAATACGTCGAAATCGGCTTTGAGCAAGGTCGCCCGGTGAGCATCAACGGCGACGCCCTCTCCCCGGTAGCGCTCGTCACTCAGCTCAACGAAATTGCCGGTCGCCACGGCGTGGGTCGCATCGACATGATCGAAAACCGCCTGGTCGGCATCAAGTCGCGCGAAATTTACGAAGCGCCTGCCTTACTGGTGCTAATTGCCGCTCACCGCGATTTAGAAAGCCTCACCCTTACCGGCGATGTCACTCAGTACAAGCGCAACATTGAGCAGACCTACGGCCAGATGATTTACAACGGCCTCTGGTACAGCCCGCTCAAGTCGGCACTCGATGCCTTCATCAGCCAAACCCAAACCCGCGTTTCGGGTACGGTGCGAATCAAGCTCTTCAAGGGCAACGCTATTATCGCGGGCCGCAAATCGGAGAATGCGCTCTACACAGACGAACTCTCTACCTACAGCGCCGACGACAAATTTGACCACAAAGCCGCCGAAGGATTTATCTACGTTTGGGGACTGCCAACCCGCGTTTGGTCGCAGCAAACCCGCTAGATTCTGCGCGAAAGAGATGTGATATTGTTGTAGGCAATAATGACCAGGATGTCAGCTCTCAACTGTCTGATGAACGAAAACAATCGACAGTCAGTTGAAAGCGGCGTCCCACTTAACATTTCTTTTTTTTGGAGGGCCAGCGAGCCATGTCAATTTACGTCGGCAACTTGTCTTACAGTGCCAAAGAGGAAGACTTAGAGCAGGCCTTTGCTGAGCACGGCAAGGTCAAGCGCGTTACCCTACCCGCTGACCGTGAAACCGGTCGCCCTCGTGGGTTTGCTTTTGTAGAAATGGAAGAAGACACGAAAGAAGACGCCGCCATTGAAGCGCTCAACGGCGCGGAATGGATGGGCAGGGAGCTGCGGGTCAACAAAGCCAAGCCCCGCGAGCAGCGCTCTAACAGCGGCGGATGGGGCTAAGCGCCCACTCAAGAAAGATCTGAATGCTCGGATCTGAATACCTGAATTTGAATAGCTTGGATACTTTTACGGCCCGATGGCAAGCAGTCTGTAGCTTGCCTATCAGTCTGGCTATATCACTCAGGCTGAGGTAGACTAGTAGGCTGTAGTTAAGGTTAATAAAGGAGGTGAAAAATGTATGGCTCAAGTGGTCCTCGGACAAGATGAAAATCTCGAAGCCGCGCTCAGACGCTTCAAGCGTAAAGTAGTGCGAGCAGGTATTTTCCAAGACATCAAGAAAAACCGCTATTTTGAGACACCTCCCGAAAAGCACAAGCGTAAAGCGCTAGCCAGACAGCGGCAGCGCAAGCGTCGTTCCAGACGATAGGTCAGAAACGATAGAGTCAGACAATAGCTTTCGGTAGCCCGGTGGAAATCGGTTTACGGTTAGAGATAAAGGGCCTGCGATCGCATAAAAGCAAATCGCAGGCCCTTTCCGTTATTTCCCTGTCTAATTCCGCAGTCTCAAGCCAAAAGTCAGCGTCAGCCTCTAAACATGCTGCTCACCGAGCTCTCCTCATGAATTCGCCAAATCGCTTCGCCCAGCATATTCGCCACCGATAGCATCGTCAGCTGCTCAAAGTGCCGATCCGCCGGAATCGGGATGGTATTGGTCACAATCACCTCTTCAAATAAGCCGCTCGACAGCCGCTCAACTGCCGGAGGCGAAAACACCGCATGGGTAGCGCAGGCATACACCCGCCTAGCGCCGTTTTCCCGCAGCACTCTAGCACCCTCGCAAATCGTACCAGCGGTGTCGATCATGTCGTCAACCAGAACGGCTGTCATCCCTTCCACATCGCCAATCAGATTCATTACCTCGGCCACATTGTGAGCCTGCCGCCGCTTGTCAATAATCGCCAGCGGTGCGTCGTCCAGCATTTTGGCAAAAGCGCGGGCGCGGGCCACCCCACCCACATCTGGCGAAACCACAACCAGATCCTCAATTCCCTTATTAGCCAGATACTCAACCAGCACCGGCGAACCATACACATGGTCACAGGGAATATCAAAATAGCCCTGGATTTGCGCAGAGTGCAAGTCCAGGGCTAGCAGCCGGTCGGCCCCAGCCTGAGTAATTAAGTTGGCAACCAGTTTGGCAGTGATCGACTCGCGCCCGGCAGTCTTGCGGTCAGCTCTAGCGTAGCCATAGTAGGGCACCACCGCTGTAATCTGTCGCGCTGACGCCCGGTGACAGGCATCGATCATAATCAGCAGCTCCATCAGGTTGTCATTCACCGGATGGCAGGTGGGCTGAATCAGATAGACATCGCAGCCACGAATAGATTCTTGAATTTGGACATACAGCTCGCCGTCAGCGAATCGTTTACGCACCATCGGCCCTAAGTCAGTGCCTAGATAGTGGGCCACTTCTCTAGACAGTGCCCGGTTGGATGAGCCCGAGAAAATTTTCAGCCGATTGTTAGTTTCGATGCGCGAAAGCACCGTCTTTAGCGGCAGTGTTGCAGAGCTAATCACAGCAGGCCCTCAAAACGTGTGTGGGGATCGGAAAAAGCAGCGCCGAATAAATTCAGAGCGATCAATGATATAAAAGTTTGCTCGCGTCAGAGTTGACGCTTTCGTAATGTCAATCCGTAATGTCAATAAATTTGTTCTGAGAAAAAGCAGTCTAAAAAAAGACGACGCTTGCCCTATCCAAAGACGGACATCCTTGAGTATCAGTAAAGAGATTGGCAAGTGATCGCCTTATCAAATTTTAACAATTTTAGTATACGAGAGCATCCTTGCCCAAATGCCAGTACCGACAGGCTACACACTACCAATAACTTTCTATCTTTACCTATTCCCTTCATATGACGTTGAATTTTCTTTGTCTGCCGATAAATCGCTCAGCTTGATAGACGCCTTGCGGCTTTAGCCATCATCTAGCAGCCATTCAGAGGCCCGAGCGCCCAGGTCAACCGGAATACTCACGGCCTTACCTAAGCGGGGTCTCTCGTTGGTCTGTTCGATGAAGGTTTGAATCTGACCGACTGCGCCCCAGGCATTGAGATAGGCAGCCACTTCGTCTAAGTGGGCCAGGTAGTCGCTTTTACTCATGGGGAAAGAGGTTTGCTCTAGGTAGCGCCACATCACCTGGAAGAAAATTTTTCGGGGCAGCTTGCGCAACTGCACATCGTAGGAATATCCCCACTTTTTGATCAGTAAATCGTGCAGGTCTTGTCCAGTCATATCTGTTTACATTTGTTTACGACATCGAACGAGTTCTCAAGCAAAACACGGTGGAGGCTCTGAACGATGTCATAATATTCTAAGAAATTGCGAACTTCTGTGACGGAGAAGCTGTCTGCTTATTGTCTAGCGACTATAGCTAGCAGTAGAAGCACAGCCTCTCAGTTTTCAATTCATGTATCAATGTAGCGTTTAGACAGCTGACCTATGACCCAAGCTTCTGGCAACCCCGATGTCCCCGATTTGGGACGTCGCCAATTTATGAATCTGCTGACTTTCGGGACCATCACGGGTACCGTTTTGGGCGCTTCGTATCCCATTGTCAAGTATTTCGTTCCACCGAGCAGCGGCGGCGGCGGCGGCGGCGTTACAGCCAAAGATGCGCTGGGCGATGATGTAAAGGTCGCTGCATTTTTAGAGGAGCATCAGCCGGGCGATCGCGAGCTGGTCCAGGGGCTCAAAGGCGACCCCACCTATCTGGTAGTCAAAGAAGAAGGGGGGCTAGAGAGCTACGGCATCAGCTCTATCTGCACCCACTTAGGCTGCGTAGTGCCTTGGGATGTCAATGCGGGTAGATTTGTCTGCCCATGCCATGGCTCTCAGTACGATGCCACTGGCAAAGTCGTCCGAGGTCCTGCGCCATTGTCTCTGGCCTTGGCCCACGCCGATGTCAACGAAGACGACAAAGTGGTGCTCACCAACTGGACAGAAACCGACTTCCGAACGGGCAGCAAGCCCTGGTGGTAAGGCGTGAGCCCATCCCCTCTCAATCTTTGTGTCAACTAAACCGTTAATTTGACTAGCACGCACGCATGAAAACCCCACTTCCAAGATCAATCACCGCTAAGTTTGGCACCTATCTCAAGACCTGGATGCGAGGCGCAGGTGTCCTCCTGGCGGCCTTTATCCTGCTCTGCTCTAGCAGCTGGGCGATGCCTCAATCTGCTGCGGCCTATCCCTTTTGGGCGCAAGAAAACTACGAGTCGCCCCGAGAAGCCACTGGTCGCATTGTCTGCGCCAACTGTCATCTGGGCGAAAAGCAAACCGTTTTAGAAGTGCCTCAGTCCGTTTTGCCCGATACCGTCTTTAAGGCGATCGTCAAAATTCCTTACGATACCGATACGCAGCAGGTATTGGGTGACGGCAGCAAAGGCGGTCTGAATGTCGGCGCTGTACTGATGCTGCCCGAGGGCTTCAAGATTGCGCCCGAAGACCGCATTCCCGAGGAGATGAAGGAAGAGGTTGGCAGCACTTACTTTTTGCCCTACAGTCCTGACGAAGAAAACATTGTCTTAGTGGGTCCTGTTCCCGGTGAGCAGTATCAGGAAATTGTTTTCCCGGTGCTCTCTCCCGACCCAGCTACTGACAAGAGCGTTCACTTTGGCAAAAATCTAGTCTTCGTTGGTGGTAATCGAGGTCGCGGCCAAGTCTATCCAACTGGCCAAGCGTCTAACAACGCGGTTTACAATGCTTCGGCGACGGGCACAATTTCAGCGATTGATAAAACTGACACGGGCTATACCGTGAGCATTGCCAAAGAAGACGGCAGCACGGTCACCGAGGAGATTCCGGTTGGACCAGAGCTGCTAATCAATCAGGGAGACGCGGTAGAAGCCGGTAAGCCTTTGACCAGCAACCCCAATATGGGCGGCTTTGGCCAAACTGAAAAAGAGTTGGTGCTCCAAAGCCCGAATCGGGTGAAGGGTTTGATTGCTTTCTTAGTGGCGATCAGCCTCTCGCAGATCTTGCTCGTCTTGAAGAAGAAGCAGGTCGAGCGGGTGCAGGCAGCTGAGATGAGCTTTTAGGCTGTAAGAACCCCGAACCGGTTTACACAGCCGGATTGTCCAAAAGAGTGAGTGCCCAATCAGCGCTCGCTCTTTTTTTGTGGTTTCATTGAAGATATCCCTATGGCCAGCATCGATTCATGGTAGATACAGGTTTTACGATTGGTGTAGAAGAAGAATATCAAATCATTGATTTGCAGACGCGAGAGCTAGCTAGCCAGTCGAGCAAACTGGTAGATGCCAATCAGCAAGATGATCAGCCTCAGGAATTGCTCTATGAGATGCACCGCTGCCAGGTGGAGATTGCTACTGGCATTTGCCACACTCTGGATGATGTCCGTCGGGAACTGGTAGAGTCTAGACGGGCTGCGATTGCCGCTGCTCAGGAAAATGGATTGGCGATCGCCGCTGCGGGCACTCACCCTTTCTCACAGTGGCAAGACCAACAAACCACCCCTAAAGACCGCTACCGGAAGCTCACAGAAGACTTGCAGCAGCTGATTCGAGAGCTGATTATTTTTGGCTGCCATGTGCATGTCGGCATTTCTGATAAAGACGCAGCCGTCGAAGTGGTCAACCGGTCCCGGCAGTGGCTACCGGCACTGCTGACGCTCACCGCAAACTCACCTTTTTGGCTAGGTAACGAGACCGGCTACCAGAGCTACCGCACGGAGCTCTGGTGCCGCCTGCCTACCGCTGGCCCGCCGCCTCGTTTCAAAAGCTACGCTGACTATAAGACCACCATTCAACAGCTGATCGACACAAACATTACCGACGACCCGACTAAAATCTACTGGGACATTCGCCTCTCAGAGCGGTATCCCACCGTGGAGTTTCGCGTGGCCGATGTCTGCGGCACGCTAGACGAAGCGATTGTGTACGCGGGTATCGTCCGCGCTCTGGCCCAAACCTGCTATCAGGACTTTAAAGGCGACAAGCCCTATCCTGACGTTCAGCCCAAGCTCTTAAAAGCAGCGATGTGGCAAGCCGCCCGCTATGGCACAGAAGGCGAGCTGATCGACTTTAGCACCACCCGATCTGTCGCGGCCCCAGCTCTAATTCACACCTTGCTGGACTATATTCGCCCCGCCTTGGAGGGCCACAGCGATTGGGGGTTTGTCAGTCAACAGGTCGAGAGCATTCTCACCAAAGGCAACAGCGCTCAGCGCCAGCAGCAGATCTACCAGGCCAAAGGCAGCTATCAGGCCGTTGTGGACTACCTAGTAGAGCAAACCAGTCAGGGCGTTATTTAGCCTTCGCCTACAGCGGGCGATAGGTGCGGTAGTTGATATTAGGGAAGATGTTGTCAATCGTTTCGACCTTCTCTAGCCAGCCCGAGTCGATCTCCTCGGCGCGGATGTCTTCCCAGAGTTTGTTAAAGCGCATCAGGTGCGATCGCGTTCTCCTCACCGCGTAGGGCACCATCGTGCCAGTGCGCATAATGAAAGCCCAGTCAGAGGCTTGGGCTAGGAGTAGCTCGCGAGCCGCCTGGTTGAGCGATCGCCACTCCAGCTCATCGGCTGGTTCGCGGCGAGCCAATTCAATCATCCGCTCAGCCGCCTTGTGCAAATGCGGATAGATCCAGGCATTGGTCTCATTTAGCCAGTACTCATGAAACCCTTTATAGCCCCAGCTCGACTGCGAGGGCCGGGCCACCTGCTGCGTCGGATTGCTGCGCAGATAGTCGCTCAGGTGCGTCATCTCATAGGTGTCCTGGTCGAACCAGCTCTTGCGGAAAAAGTAGTCCAAAAACCACGGGCCCTCATACCACCAGTGGCCATATAGCTCGGCGTCATAGGGCGAAACCACAACTGGCTTTCGCTGCATCAGGTTGTGCAGATTACCTACCTGATGCTGGCGGTTCTGCATAAAGTTTTCAGCGTGCTCAGCGGCTTTTTCTTTAGCCCAGTAGGGGTCGTACCAGGCTTTTTCTGAGAGCCCCAGCCCCTTACCCGTAATCTTGTGGTACTTGATGCCGACATTTTTGCGCTGGCCGTTGGGCATGATGTAGGGCTTGATGTAGTCGTAGTCTGCATCCCAGCCCAGATCGCGGTAAAACTCACGGTACTCAGAAGCGCCCGGATAGCCCACCTTAGAAGACCATACCTGCTGAGAAGACTCATGGTCACGGCCAAAAGCAGCCACCCCCGTCTCGGTATAGATCGGCGCATAGGCCCCATAGCGGGGGCGAGGGCGAGCATACAAAATGCCGTGCCCATCGGTGAGGAAATACCGCAGACCGGCATCGGCCAGCATCCGCTCTAGTCCTTCGTAATAGGCACACTCCGGTAACCAAATGCCGTTGGGCCTGCGGCCAAAGCTGTCTTCATAGCTCTGAGCGGCCACTTCTATCTGCGCCCATACCGCCTCCGGGTACATCTTCATCAGCGGCAGATAGCCGTGCGTTGCGCCGCAGGTGATGATGTCTAAGTTACCGCTCTCCAGATGTTCTCTAAACCCTTTGACCAGGTTGCCGCCGTAAGACTCCCAGACCTGGCGTACCTGATTAAATTCTTTGGCGTAGTATTCGGCCAGATAGCGAATGTGCCCATTGTGCGTATTGCGCTCTATCTCCATCTCCAGCAGCTCTTCTAGCTGGGCGAGGTGAGCATCGTAGCGCTCTTGCAACAGCGGGTCTTGCAGCATGGCCACCAGCGGCGGCGTCATGCTCATGGTCATCTTAAAATCGACGCCATCCCGCTTGAGCCCATTAAACATGGTGAGCAGCGGTACATAGGTTTCAGTAATCGCTTCGAACAGCCATTCTTCTTCTAGGACAAAGTCGCTCTCAGGGTGGCGAACAAAGGGGAGATGGGCGTGAAGGACGAGTGCAACATAACCGATGGACATAGGAGGGACGCCTGCAAAATTCTGCGCAAAGCCATAAGGCGTTCAATCCCAACCGGGCAATTCAACGCCTTACGCTTAAGAGATTGTACGGCAAAAGCTTGTGCAGACATAAGCCGATCCCCAAAGGACCCTTTCGCCTTATCCTGCCTGCGGGCAGCGTCCGTCTGGCTGATACCACACCATAGATTCTCCGGCATCACCCCGCCAGCGCATCCAGCCTTCGGTAGTGGTTGCCCCAGTCAGTGGCTGGCAGAGCGCTGTAGGACGAGTCACTCTGACCCACATCCAGTCGCCTTCAAAGCTCAAAGGCTCGATCAGGCTATCGGTAGCAACCAGGCCAAGCATGTTAGTAGCGAGTTCGGGCTGCGATCGCAATGGCTGAGCCTTCTCATTCGCCAAAAAGTAGAGCGACTCTTGAGCCTGCAAGCGATCTTCCCAGCTTTCTAAGACCAAGGGCGCTTCCCCTAGCGCCAGCAGTGAGGTGTGGCTCCAAGCACTGCCGCCGGAGGTATACTGCACCCGAAACCAGCCGTCTTCACGCACTTCTAGCACCGGAAACGTATACAGATTTTCGTAGGCTTGCACCATTGCAAAGCCCGCGTCACGGCCAATCGCAAGAGCCGGCTGCCCTTTCGGAATCAGCCAACCTTGATAGATCCAGCCCCAGTGCTCGCCACCTGGTGAAACATACAGCGGCAGATTCACCGACTGAAGCCAGTCTGCGCTGCTCTCTAACGCAGCTGACGCCTCTACGTTCTCGGGGCGTAGCTGGCCAGTGCTCATAATGGTGGTAGCGCCTGATGAGAGATCGACAATGCCCGATACGACAGGGGCAAATGGCGCAGGCGCAGGGCTTGGATCGGGCGGTGGCGCGATCGCCGCTGTCTCATCAACCTCGCTAGCCTCTGAGGACTCCGGCTGAGGGCTTTCTACCTGGGCGCGACTGGCCTGAGGCAACGTCATATCGATCCCCCCTAAGATCAGCGCTACGCCCAACATTACCTGGCAGGTCCGCCTGACGCTTTTCAGCGATCGCTGAAATAGTGCGCGCGCAGCTGAGCATTGAGTTGTTGAAAGCGAAGCCATGGAACCTTACCTTGAAATATCACAAACGCTCAGGCTCACAGATGTGAGCAGCTGAGGGCTCATGTATTCTATATTCGCGCTAGCGTCTTGCCATCCATAGAGTTTTGTGATCAATCTCGCTTTTTAATCCGCTGATCCACTTAGAGGCAACAGAAAAGATAGCGATCACCAGCCTACAGGCGTAATCTCACACCTAGCGGATTTTTCCTAAATTGCTCACTAGATCCTGCTGCATTTGGTCTAATTCAGCTTCTACCAGAGTAAGAGAATCTTCTAATTCGCGCCGCAAACTGGTCTCTAGTCCGGCGGCAGCAGGCTCTTCGGCATCTCGCAAGAGTTTTCTAAAGGCCAATAGCTGCCCCGTCTTCAACGCCAGCTCTGATGGCACCTTAAAATCTGGCAGCACGCCGCGCCCTTCCCAGTTTTCACCCGATATCAAGCTCATTGCCTGACCGGTCGGAATAAACATCCAAAAGTGATCATGCAGGCGAAAGCCCGACCCCGGATTGGCCCCGCCAGCGGTTGTTTCGCCAACAATCACCGCTCGCTTTAAGTGCTTTAGGTTGTAGGCAAATTCTTCAGCCGCAGAAAAAGTTTCTGGGCCGATGAGTACGTACACCGGCTTACCCAAATAGCGTTTACCAGGCAGGTAGGGCAGCGTCCAAGATTGCTGCGATCGCGCTGCCTTGGGCCAGTGTAGATCGGTCAAATGCACAGCCGGATAGGCGGGCAGTAGATAGCTCGTCAGCAGCGCTACCATGCTGGCTGAGCCGCCCCGATTGTGTCGCAGGTCAATGATCAGGGCACTGGTATGGGCCAAAATCTGCATCGCTGCCGCAGCCGTCTCGCCCGCAAATTCGGGCGGCTCAAAGCTAAAAAGCTCCAAATAACCCACATTGCCCCGCAGCCGCTCTACCCGATTGAAGTCGAAATTGCGCAGTTCGCTCAGACGGCGCTGAGCGGCCAGTTCGTCAGCAGAGATCTCTGTTTGCGGCGAGAGATCGGGCAGTACCGCTGGGCTGTAATACAGCTTCAAATGCTGGTCGCCACTGAGCGTTTGCAGCTGAGCGGTGAGGGTTTGTGCCAGCTGAGGGCCGCTTTTAATGTCCTGATAGCCCTCGGCGGCGAGGCGATCGCCTATATCCTGCTGAATTTTGCTCGCCACCTCTGGAAAAGCATATTCATCAAGCTGGTCAATCACCGCCGTCAGCACCGCTGTACGGGTCGCCGCATCCAAATTTTCTACATCACCTGCCGGGTCAGGAGCACTCATCACAGGTCTACCACTTCTACAAACACCTCACGCCACTATCTGGCAAAACTTCTCTACTATACGGACAAAAGTCTCTACGCCCAGGCCCAAAGCGGTTTCATCAAAGTCAAACCGAGGGTGATGATGCGGATAGTCTAAGCCCTTCGTCTCATTGGCTGAGCCCAGAAAGAAATAGCACCCCGGCACCGACTGCAAAAAGAAAGACACGTCCTCACCGCCCATCGTCTGGCATTCGGGCACGACGCCCGTCGGCGTTTCGACCACCGATAGTGCCACCGAGCGCACCAAGTCGGCGATCACCGGGTCGTTCACTACCGGCGGATACAGCCTCTGATAGTCTAAATCATAGGTTGCACCGTGAGCTGCGCAAACCCCCGCGATAATTTGCTCTAGGCGTTCGGGAATTAGCTCACCGTAATCAGGGTCAAAGTAGCGCACCGTTCCACTTAAGAAAGCGCTGTCAGCAATGACGTTTACAGCGGTACCCGCTTTAAATTCGCCAACGGAGACCACCGCTGACTTGAGCGGGTCAATATTGCGGGCCACCAGCGTTTGCAGCGTGTTTACCACCTGAGCCCCGACGACGACCGCATCTATAGTCTGCTGCGGAATCGCCCCGTGACCGCCTTTACCCTGAATAGTGCAGTGAAAAAATTCGGTCGCGGCCATCATCGGCCCGCTGCAAACGCCCAGCGTACCTAAGGGCAGGTTGTTCCACAGGTGCAGCCCGACCATCGCATCGACAGTAGGGTCAGTGAGCGCGCCCGCATCAATCATCGGCTGAGCGCCACCCGGCCCTTCTTCAGCCGGTTGAAACAAAATTTTGACGGTGCCTGCAAACTGGTCGCGGTGTTCGCTCAAATACTTGGCGGTGCCCAGCGCGATCGCCACATGCCCATCGTGGCCACAGGCGTGCATTTTACCCTCGTGAACAGAGCAGTAGGGCACCTCATTCAGCTCTTGCACAGGGAGCCCGTCCATGTCTGCGCGGATCGCCAAAACCGGCGATTGCTCCCCTGCACCCCTGCGCCCTTGCCCCTCAATCACCGCAACTAACCCCGTCCTCGCCACCCCGCTTTCGTGCTCAATGCCCCAGGACTGGAGGCGATCGCCAATGAACTGGGCCGTGATTTCCTCTTGAAAGCCCAGCTCGGGCCGCTGATGCAGCTGCCGTCGCCAGCTCACCAGGTCGCTTTGCAAAGCGCGAATTTCAGGCCGCAGCGCTGGGAAATGGGTGGGTAAAGGGCGAGAGAGCGTCTGCATAAAGTCCTCTGGGCTGCTGTTCTATCTTGACAGATCTTTTTGGCCTGAGCGACGATCTATCTGCATAAATCTATCCGAAATCTATACTGAGTCCTGCTCTTGCTCGCAGGTCCTCTAAGCCCAAAAAGCCTTTGGCATCATCTGCTCCAGGTCTAGCTGAGCGGCGGCATCCGCTAGCGCTTCAGGGTCTTTAGCCTGGCTCAGATAGGGCAGCGTCCCCAATACCGGCACCCGAGTCAGCGATTCAATCATCCAGGCGGGCGCCCAATGCTCTATCTGAGCGGGCGGACAGGGGCGGGTGCAGTTCAGCACAATGCCGAGCAGCTTTACTTTCTTCTGCTCAGCCAGGGCGACGTTTGCCACCGCTGCGGCGATCGCTCCTAGCCTCACGGGCACCACTAGTACCGCCGGCAGTCGCCATTGGTTCGCCACCTCTGCCACCGTCAGCTCAGCAGTCATCGGCGACCCCAGCCCGCCAGCGCCCTCTACTAACACCCAGTCGCGTTCAGCCTGTAGCTGAGCGAGCACCTGCCAGGCTTTAGCCAAATCGACGCGCGTGCCCTCTAAAGCAGCGGCCAGCGGCGGCGCAATCGGCGTTTTGTACCACAGCGGATTGATCTGCTCGGCAGTTTGATCCAAATCAAATAGGCGGCTGTAGAGTTCGCGGTCGCCCATCCCCGACTGCACCGGCTTACACACTCCCAGCCGATAGGCCCAGCAATATCGCTGCCAGTAGGCAATCAGCGCCGAGGTGAGTACCGTCTTACCACTGTCTGTATCGGTTCCGGTGATCAGCAACGCTGTCAAGCTAAATTCTCCTCTATATCTATATCCAATGCCCGAATCTAATGCCCGATGGCTTTACTCTGCTGGAACCTGCGCACTCGCGCGAATCTCCAGGGTAAATTCTGAAGCTTGGCTAGACTTCACATCAATGGCGTAATCGCCCCCCACTGGCAAAAAGCTCTGCCAAAATACAATGCCGCTGGCATCGGCCATCATCTCACCCCCCGGCATCAGCACATCAAACACAACCGGCCCCTGTGAATTGGTGATCCGCGCTGTCAAGATTTGCCCTTCTCTGGCATTGACCACGTACCGGCGCACCTGACCGGGTCTGACGCCATTGGCAACCAGCAGCCCATCCGACCCACTGGGAAAATTCACCCGTTGAGACTGCACATCTGGCTGTACGGGCACATTGGGTGAGTCAGGTTCATCTGGGCCCTGGCCACCGCCGCCTTCGTCTGGCTCGGTCTCACCCGCGTCGGGGTCTGTAGGGGCTGGCAGCGGGCTCAAGGTAACATTTAGGCGATAGTCGCTGCTAGCCACGCCGCGTACCGGGCTGAGCTGTATCCGGTACTCGCCGTCTGCCCCTAGCTCACCTTCCCATCTGGCTACACGGTCAGCCCGGCGACCGACCGGTTCGCCGTCTGACCCCAGCACGCTCAGCAGCATCCCTTCTCCCTCTAGCGCTGCCGTTAGCGTTTGGCCAGCTTGAGCGCTCAGGGGATAGTTGACCTTGTCACCCCCACGCAGGTTGCCTTCTACAATCTTAGTTACGCCGGGTTCCAGGCTTAGCGGCGGCTGCTCGTACTCTACGGGCTTAGGGGCAGACTGGGTCGGGGTCGGGGTGGGGGTTGGTGTGCTTTCTATAGGGGGCAGTGAAGTTATGGTGGGGGTCGGCGTGCCCGCTGCATCTAGAGACTGAACGACAGCCCAGCCGCCAAAGCCAGCGATCGCCGCCAACCCCACCGCCAGTCCCGTCACGGCCAGGGGGTTTTCTAGCAGCGACGGGCGCTCTTGCTCAGAGGGCATCACTAAGTGGGTGCTGGGCTGCCGCACGGTGGTTGGCCGGCTGACTGTTGGATTGCCAGGCTGTCCGGGCCGACGGTTGTTTACTCCAGAGGTGCGTAGCTCATCAGGGTTAGGACGGCCAATAGCGACTGTTTTCATCTGTGAAGCTGGCGGCACTGCCGGGAAAGGCGCCGGCGGCACTCCCCCATCTGTAGCACCGAGCCCGCTGCTGAGACGGCTAGACTGAAGCGCTTGAGCCATTTGGCTGACTGACTGAAAGCGATCGCCTGGTCGGTAGCTCAGCGCCTTATTCAATACCTGGGCAAGCTCAGGGCTGACGCTCACCTCCTCCTGCCAGCGCCACGTTGCATTCACATCGTCAAACAGAGACTGTGGCTCTTTACCCGTCAGCAGTACAATCGCCGTCACTGCCAGCGCGTAAAGATCGCTACTTGGATAGGCTCTGCCAGTCTGCATCTGTTCGCTGGGCGCATAGCCTGCCTTGCCCACCGTTGTGGCTTGCGGCGCAACGCCGTCCAGATGCATCCTTGTCACCACTTCTTTAACGACGCCAAAATCAATCAGCACTGGCAGCCGGTCCTGCTGGCGCAAAATGATATTGTCTGGGCTCACGTCCCGGTGGATGATTCCCTTGGCGTGAATATGGGCCAGTACTGGCAGCATTTGCTGTAAAAACTGCCTGACCTCAGTCTCCGCAAAAGCTCTCCCCTGCTGCCGCCGCTGATCCAAAACTTCGTGGTAGGTTGGCCCTTCAACATAGTCTTGCACCAAAAACAGCCGCTCTTCTTCTTCAAAAGTCGCTCGGAACTTAGGAATCTGCGGATGAATAATTTGGTAGAGTACAGACGCCTCTCGCTGAAATAGCTGAGTCGCCTTATCAGAGAAGCGATCCTCACCTTGAAGCGGCACAAATTCTTTGATGGCGCAGCGCTCATTAAAGCGGCCCTGATCTTCTGCTAAGTAGGTTCGACCAAATCCGCCCTGACCCAGCAGCTGAATAATTTTGTAGTGGTTTTGAAGCAGGGTGCCGGTGGGGATCGCAGGTTGCATAAGTCGGACGTAATTCTAAGAGTTGCGGGCGCACAGATCGGTCAGTTCGCGGGGGGCTGACTGGGGTCAGTTGCTCCATCAGTCTACTCCATGTTTTTACCGATATGTGACTGCTATAGGACAGCCTTAGAGTGCAGGCAACACCCCTGCCTTAAGCGCTTTGCCCCCAGAGATTGTGTAAAGCTACGGGTTTATCTCTTTGAACCGCAGGGAATGCTGAGATCAGCTAATCATCTCTCCCAGTGCACAGCGCATGACTTACGGTACTTCGAAAGCCACAGATCAGAAGCCGGCTGACGACAACTCTACACCCATGTCTATACAAACGCGGCTCTCCTGTCTTCTAGAAGGACCTTCTTCCGACCAGCGCGACCGCGATCGCATCCAAGCACTCACTCGCCTGAACCTGCTAGACAACGCTGCCATACCTGTCTTCGACGAAGCTACCCAAACCATTTCCCGGCTGCTGGCAATGCCGATCTGTATGCTCAGCATTGTCGATGCCGAAACGCAGCGTTTCAAGTCCGTTGTCGGTCTTTCCAGCCTCGGCCTAATGAACCAGCTCGCCGCCGCCCGCTACATTCCTCGCTCAGAATCTTTTTGCACCCAAGTAATCGATAGCGGCAAAGCTTTTGCTCTAGAAGATGCCACAGCTCACCCTGCCTTCTCCCACAGCTTGCTCGTTCAGCAGTACGGCATTCAGTCCTACTTGGGAGTGCCGCTGGTCACGACCGAAGGGTGCTGCATTGGTACCCTAGCCGTTATGGACTTGCTCCCCCATCGATTTACTCAGCAAGAGGTAGCCTTTCTAGAGCTGAGCGCCCGCTGGAGCATCAGCGAGTTTGAAAAACAACAGACTCTGGCAATCCTGGAAAAGGTTGTTCGTTCTCCCGAATCATCATCTGATGCTCTCAATGAGAACTCACTACTCTCAAAGATCAACCGCGTCCGTTTTGATCTCGTTGTTCAGCTCACCGAAGATCTGCGCAATCCGCTCACTTCTATCACAGGCATGGCCAACATGCTCAGCCGGGAGATCTACGGTCCCCTGAGTGAAAAACAGCAGGAGTATACCAAAATCGTTCTCGGCAGCAGTCAACAGTTGCTCGGCATGGTGAATGAGATTGCCGAAATCGGTCATCTCAACGAAACTGACTATCAGCTAGCTTTAGCTACTGTAGATATTGAAATGGTTGGGCAGCAGGTGCTTGCCTCCTTAGAAGATTTAGTCAAACAGCAAGATCTCAAAATCAAGTTTACCGTAGAGCCAGGTTCTCGCATCTGGAATCTGGATAAACGTGTCATCAAACAGCTGATCTATCACTTAGTCTTTAGCCTGGCGAAAATGTCTACAGCCGGGAGTACTATTCGCTTGCACATCTCCCGCAAAGAAGGCAGCATCAATATTGCCCTTTGGGTTTCTAACCCCTGGCTCGGAGAAGACTTACCCCAAGCGATCATTGCTTGGGAAAAAAGCAACTTCTCAACTGCCACGAACACGCGCCCACTGTCCAGTACAAGTACTGATGAAGCAGTCGGTATTTCTACAGGCACAGGCTTTTCAAGCAGTCACTCGCAAAATGAATCGACAGAAGTCTTTGAAGCCCTAGCTACCGCTAAGAAAGTAGATACCTCTCGTCAAGAGCTGGGCTTTTTACTGAGCCGCCACCTGACAAAAATGCACGGCGGTGAAGCGTCTATACAGGGGTCTGCTGCTGCTGGGCATCGCTATGTCATCACGCTGCCTGCTCTAGAGATACTCAATTAGCCAACGGTGCACATAGCTTTCTGGGCAAAAACGCTGTCCGGACAGAGAAAAAACGTAGGAGCAGAGCAGCTGGCTCTAATGTTTCAGTAAATTAACCTATACCTATAGGCATGGAGCCGGGCACCATAGATTCGACAGAGCTTTCAATCTTATCAGCCGCCTATCGACTAACTATCAAAGCGATATCCCCTCCAAAGCATCAAACGCCCTCACCGAGAACTTAAGACTTTTCGCTCAAGATTTGTTTTGGTGAAGCTTCACCAAAACAAATCTTACAACCAGAACAGCTTAGCGACTCTTGCCTCTCAAGCTATGCACTGCTGTTGCTGCCTACAAAGTTGAAAGGGATCACGTCATTCTCTGGCTAGAGAATTTAGAAGGATTGAAAACTCATTGGTGATTGCAACCTAAAATCAAGCTTCATTATTCTTTCTGTAAAAAATGACGTGCTCCCGTTGAAAGCACAAAAGCCTTTGCCCTCGGCAGACTAGCGTCTGTGAGTGACGTTTCAAATTATTTCAGTCAGCTAGACATACTTTGCCTAAAAACTTAGCTATCACCACAATGTCAACAACAAAACAGAGATTTCGCTGGCAGGCTCACAAGCCTCTTCTCGCTGCCACCCTAGCATTAGCTGGCGCTTTCAACCTGGTGAGCGTCGTGCTTGCAGAAGGCACGCCTGCTGGCACACTCATTACCAACACAGCAACTGCCACCTACGATGACGGTGTAGGTCCGAATCCCACGCCTATCAATGCCACTTCCAATACAGTCACTATCAACGTAGCTGAAGTTGCTGGACTTGTAGCCGTTCCAAATGGGTTTTTAGATGTTAATGGGGATGCCATCGAAGGGACTGACACCTTGGTCTACAGCTTCATCGTGACCAACACGGGTAACGACGAAACCGATGTATTCATTCCTGGTACTGAAGATATCCTTACTACCAACTTCAACGTTGCTGCCGCTGATGGCGGTAAAGTTGAAATCTTTACACCTGATGGACAAACCCTACTAGGAACGGTTCCACCAGGCGGTGGCAACTATTCTACGATCTTGCTCGCAGGCCCTACTGGCACTTCAGCTAACGTACTGGCTGATGGCAAATTTGTTGTTAAAGTAACGGGTAAAATTTCGCAGTTCCGAACCACTGGCCCCGCTAACGTGCCAGTCGACTCTGGAGACCTAATAACGGTCACTTTGGGTAATGTTGCTCCCAACGATAACTCAGCAGCTACCCAAAACCAAATACTTGTCAACAACGCTAAAACCGACCTGAAAACTGTCAACGTTGGCCTAATTTCCCCAGCCAATGAACGGGAAGCGAGTGCAACAACAAGTGTGCCTTTTGGCGGATCGAACAAGCCTTTGGCACTTGCCACCGTGCTCAAGACTTCAGCCGTGAGGGCTAACTCTAGCTCTAGCACTCAAGACGACCAGATCACCTATACCTTAGGTCTCCGGGTCGAGAGCAATGTTCCGGCTGGCAATAACTTCCAGGCAGCACCTTTAAAGGGTACTAATATTCAGCTCAACAGCGGTTCTGGTGTTACGACTCAGAATCGTATCTTAGTTTCTGACGTAATTCCAGAGAAGACGGTATTTCAAACTGTCAGCAGTTCGATACCTGGAGGTTGGACGCCGGTTTATTCGATTACACCAGCAGCGAATTCTAACCCTTTGGCAGTAACTTGGACGACAACCAGACCAAGCGACCTGTCTACCATTACCAGAGTTGGTTTTATCCATAACGGGCCACTAGGTGCAGGATTCTCTACGACCGGACTCAGCTTTACAGTTGTCACCAGTGGTTTGGGCGAAACGACAGGCGGCACTATAAGCAACCTTGCTCAGGTCTTTGGCGAAACCGTAGGCGGCAATGGCAACATAATTTACGATGAATCAGGTGACCAAAATCCCAACAACTTCGATGGCAACACAGCACCTGACCCTTCAGGATCCAGCTATAGTCCTGGCACCGACGATGGCGTTGCTAGGGCTGCATACGGCATCGACATCAATAACGATAACCGCGGTGATGGCCCCAAAGGTGAAATTAATCAGGTAACTATTCGAACCTTTAGCGGCGGCATTTTCAATGGCCCTGACCAGCAGCCGACCGCTGCTGGCCCAAACAGCTTTAACGACGACTTCACCAATAAGTCAACATCTGTTCCTCCGGGTATTGTTCAGCCTGTGACTGGCGGTGTTCCTGTAGCAAGCAACTTTGACCCTGCTCCTGTCACCTTTAAGAACACGCTAAAAAATCCCGCGGCAGTTGGATTCTTATCAAGCGTAACCCTTCAACCGATTGCACCACAGGGTACCTTTAGCGCTGAGTCTGCTGATGGTAGTGTTAACAGCGGGCGTTACGGGGTGAACACCGACATCCCTGACGGTACAGTTGTCACTATCACTCGAAACACAAGCAAAGCTTCATACTCTTACACGGCTACTGGCGGATTTGTTTTTGCACCAGACCCGGCCACGGGCACTCCTACCACTGCTCATGTCAACGTCGGCGAGGTTAGCTTTGGTGAGACTGTTGACTATACTGTTACGGTTGATTTGCCATCAGGTCAGGCGCTTAAGGCCGTTAGCATTCCCATCATTGCATTCCCAGAAACTGGGACTCCTGGCTATTCTGGTGAGACAATTAACAACATCACCATTGATCGCCTCTACACTGGCTTTATGAGCCTCCAAAAGTCGGCCCGCGTACTACGCGCCGATAGAACCGAGCGCATTCCCTTCTCTCGGAGCTTCAATACTGCAACTCAGAATATCCTTCCTGGTGAGTATATTGAGTACAAGATTGACTACGTAAATATCTCAGAGTCCTCAAGTGGAAGCGGGAATGTTACCCTTGCTGCTAACAACTTTGTCATCACAGAGGATGGCACCACAGGCGGCAACACTTGGGCTCTAAACAACAGAACTGTTCACCAGCAAAACACAGTGTTCAAGGCGGGTACTACAATGCAGTTTATCGACTTGACCGGCTCGACGGCTACTAGCGATCCGGTTGATGGTACCAAGGTTGATAGCTATGTGAACATGGTCGGTACAGTCTTGCCAGGGCCAGCTAACGGGGGCTCTTTGATATTCCGTCGCCGAGTCAACTAAGTTTGCTAGCAGTGAGAGGCTAATCCTTGTGAATTAGCCTCTCAGGTTTGTGCAGACTCACTCGATTATTTTTCTATACTCAATCAGGATTGATTAAGAATGAAGCGTAAGTTTTTGTTTGGATTTGGATTTGCAGCCTTGGTAGCTGTGGCTCCTTTAGCAGTCAGCACGCCGGTGTTTGCAGGTCTGCAAGAAGCGAGTGAAGCAATTGTTCAAAAGCTTCGCCAGCCTGAAGTCAAGCTGGTGATGAGCGCTGATAAGCAGGTCACGGTAACCGACGAAGATGGTCAGTCAAAGCTGGCCTGGCAAAAGCTAGAAGGCGATGCTACCGTTCAGCCCGGTGACGTTTTACGCTATGTGGTTGCTTCCGAAAATGAAGGGGAGGCATCTGCCGAAAACCTGGTGGTGACTCAGCCAATCGCACCCGAAATGACCTACGTACTCGGTTCAGCCAAGGGCAATGAGATTGCTGAAATCACCTACAGCATCGACGGCGGCGAGACATTTACCCGTGAGCCCATGGTAGAAGTCACGCTGCCAGATGGCACCGTAGAAATGCAGCCTGCACCCGCCGAAGCCTATACCCAAGTGAAATGGGACTTTAGCAGAGTGCTAGAGACAACAGAAGCTGTCTCTGTTTCTCACGAAGTTACCGTTAAGTAAGTCTGTAGCATGACGATGTTTATCTCTATTTGAGCTGTCTCCAACCTCCCCCTGAAGAATCTGGGGAAAGAGTCTCTAACATTTCAAGCTCTTCAGGAGGGCCACTACCTTTATGTGTAAATCAAATTAATGCCACTTTTTAAATTCTGGCGCGATCGCTTCAGGTGGAGACTCTTTTTTGCAAGTTTGGTGATTGGCGTGCTGAGTCAATCACCAACTGAGGCATTTGCCCAAACCAGTACTTCAGCTGGGCAAGGCATTTCGATTAGTAACCAAGCCGCTGCTCGCTACGAGAGTTCTGGCACGGTCATTGATACCCTCTCGAACCTAGTGAAATTTGGAGATAGTGATAATACGCTGATCGACCCCTCTGGGCTTTTGCTGGGCTGCAATAGCCAGCCGCTAGCAAGCTATGCAGGGTTTTCGATGGCGCTGTATGAGCCAGGGGCTGGTGGCTTAGACATCGGCAGTCTGGTAGCTTTGACACCCACACAAGGCGCTGACAGAATTCCTCCCAATGGAGACAATCTTAATCCATTTGGTTTAGCGGCCAGTCAGGGGCGCTACAACTTTTTGCTAGATGCAGATGCGATGCTGACGAGCCCTACGAATGCTGGCTTAAAGCAAACTTCGGCAGGGGCGCAGTATATTTTGGTGATCAACCCGCCAGAATCGTCTGCTTTTAGAGAGCGCCGGGTAAAGATTGAGATTTTGGGGACGGCTAACAACGTACTGAGCTATCGGGCCACTTCTCTAGATGGTCAGCCTATCGGCCTGGATGGGCTAACAGAAGTAACGCGCACCGTTGAGATTCGCAATGCGGCAGCGCAAAACCTCATCTTTGTTGAGTTAGGGCTAAGCACAGCGCTGTGTGAAAGCAGCCAGATGCGCCTGATCAAGTCTGCCGATCGCTCGGCGGCACAGCCTGGCGATGCTGTAGTGTATCGGCTATCTATTCAGAGCCTGGCGACAGCTAATGTAGATTCGACTGTGGCTACTGATACGCTGCCGGTGGGATTCGATCTGATTTTAGAGTCGGTTTCCGGTCAGATTGACGGTAGAGCGGTGGCAGTGGGGACTCGGCAGGCTGGCTCTACGGTGAGTTTTAGCGTGGCTGAGGCGATTTCTCCCACCCAAACCCTAGAGATTATCTATGCCACTCGGCTCACTCCCGATGCCAGAAGGGGTTCAGGCCGTAACAGCGCTGTAGTCACCGCCGAACGCACAGACAATAGCTTTCGCCTTCAGGCGGGGCCGAGTACGCATCAGCTAGTACTCGACCCTGGTCTGCTCTCTGACTGTGGCACGCTAATTGGCCGGGTATTTGAAGATCATAACTTTGACGGTGAACAACAGACCGGAGAAGCGGGCATTCCCAACGCTGTGATCTTTTTAGATGATGGCAATCGTGTCGTCACCGACGCCGACGGTCTGTTTTCGGTGCAAAAAATGCTGCCGGGGCAGCGGACGGGCACGCTGGATTTGAGCGCGCTGCCCGGCTATACCCTAGCGCCAAATCTATATTTCAACGAGCGCAACAGCGATTCAAGGCTGGTCAACCTGGCACCCGGCGGGTTGGTACGGATGAATTTTGGAGTGACGCCTACTTTTCAAGAGGAGCAGGGGTCAGATGGTCTCTAAAAGAATCAGAAAAATCTGGCAAGCTGCCATTGTTGGGCTGCTGCTAGGCGTAGGGCTTACACCTATTAAGATAGCCAAATCTGCGCCGTTGCCATCTTCTCAGACCGCAGCGCAGCAGGCAGCAGCGGAGACACCGCGCGCGCAGATTGAAGTGCGATCGCGCCTTGTTCCTCAAACCCAGCAGCTTGCCTACCTCAACCCGCCTGAGCCAACCTCTGAACCTACTGACCAACCCAACTTAGAGCCGAACAGTCGAATGGTGCCTCGTCTGGCGATCGCCGCAACCGGGCTCAATCCTTCTCAGGCGGTCTACGATACGAGCAGTCTGCCCCAAATTGCCATCACCCCAGATGAACTGGCTAATCCTGAAGAAGCAGCAGTGGCGGTCTCATCCGAACAGGTAGAGATTTTAGCGCCGCAGACAGGCACCGTTTTAGATATTCCCTCTGCTTCAGTAGTGCTGCGTTTTCCAGTAGGCGCGCAGATTGCGCTGCTGGTGAATGGTCAGCTAGTCGATTCTAATCAGGTGGGGCGCACAGAGACCGATCCCAATACTCAAATCAGAATCCAAACCTGGTATGGCATCTCGCTTGCCGCCGGAGACAACACCTTTGAAGTGGTCTCGACTGAGACCGGGCAGGTGCTGGCCCGTACCTCGGTGGTCGTACGTGGTCAGCCCGAGAAGATGAGCCTGTTTATACCGGAGACACTACCTGCCGACGGGCGGTCAACGGCGACTGTGCGCGGTCAGCTAATAGATCAAACCGGCATCTCATCTCTGTGGAATACGACGGTTACGCTCAATACCAGCAGTGGCACTTTCATTGGGGCTGACCAAAACCCGGATCAGCCAGGCTTTCAGACAGCGGTCGTAAATGGAGAATTTACGGCTGAGCTACAGTCCTCACTCTCGGCCCAATTAGTACAGCTACAGGCAACAACAGGCGGATTTGAAGCCTTTGGGCAAATTCAGTTTGTACCGCCTCAACGACCTAGCCTGGTCTCTGGGGCTGTCGATGTGCGCTTGGGTGCGAGGGGAACTGACTTTTATGGCAGCTATCGAGACTTTCTACCGCTCGACAACGACAGCCGCTATGAACTAGATGTAGAAGCGGCTGTTTTTGCTACTGGGAATATTGGTGAGTGGCTATATACGGGAGCTTACAACAGCGATCGCCCGCTTAACGAAAACTGTCGCGGCGAATCGACTCTCTTTAGAGCTAGCGACAGCGACTGTAGCAACGTGTACCCAACTTACGGTGACGACTCTCAGTCGACTGTCGTTGCGCCCTCGTTAGACAGCGTGTATCTGCGTTTGGAGCGCAGCTCACCGACCAATCCGGCTGGTCTTGACTATGCCATGTGGGGCGACTTTAATACAGAAGAATTTGCCACAGCCGCGCAGCTGTTTACCGCAACAAATCGCCAGCTACACGGATTTAAAGCCAACTACAACTTTGGTGATTTAGCGCTCACTGGGCTCTATGCCAACAATGTAGAAGGCTTTCAAAGAGATACGATTGCCCCCGATGGCACCAGCGGCTTTTACTTCACCTCTCAGCGAAATCTTGTTCCGGGCAGTGAAAGTGTTTATTTAGAGTTAGAAGAGCTAGAGCGGCCTGGAACGGTCTTAGAACGGCGGCAGCTGGTTCGCGGCGCTGACTATGAAATTGACTATGACAGAGGCACGCTGCTCTTTAACGACCCAATAGCACAGACGTCCGTAAGTGATTTTGGCCAGCTACTGGTGCGGCGGATTGTCACTACCTACCAGCATGAAGAGGGGGGCAACACCAACATTTTGGCGAGCCGGTTGCAGTATAGTCTTAACCGCACGCAGGGGCAGGCGTCTTGGGTCGGCGCTAGCTACCTAACTGAAGCACAAGGCAATCGCGATTTTTCACTCTATGGCGCGGACGCTCGGATTGCGCTGGGCGATCGCGCTCAAGTCACCGCTGAAATCGCTCGGTCTGCCAGTGACTTCAACACGACTAACCGCATCAGCGGCAGTGCCTATCGACTGGAGCTAGATGGCGAGCTGGATAACTGGCTCAATGGCCGCGCCTACCTTAGTTCTACCGACGCAGGCTTTAGCAATATTGCGACGACTAGCTTTGTACCGGGGCAAACCCGCTACGGGACTGATTTAACTGCGCGGCTGGGCACCACCACCTCACTGCGAGCCCAGTTCGACCGCGAAGACAACTTTGGCACTGCGCCCCAAGTAGTCACCGATCTCTCAGAACTGTTGAGTGGGCAAAATACCACGCCCGGTAACGCCCTGGACAATTCGCTGACAACTTACTCGCTAGGACTGAGCCAGCAGCTAGGTGGAAGTACAGCAGAGGTGGATTGGATTCACCGCGATCGCAGCGATCGCCTCAACAATCTCACCAACGTTACCTCCAATCAGCTCAGAACCCGACTGACGACGCCCCTATCCGAAAAATTCACCCTGATTGCGCAAAACGAACTCAATCTCTCTTCTGCCGTAGACCCGATTTACCCTAGCCGCACCCTAATTGGCCTCAACTGGGAAGCCATGCCTGGGCTGAATGTTGGCGTCAACCAAATTTTTTATGGCGGCGGCGGGAACAGTCGGGGCAGCACCACCAGCCTGGATATTTCAGGCGAACATACTTTTGCTTCTGACACCACGGTTCACGGTCGATTTTCGACGATTGATGGTCGCCAGATTGGCGGCACTATTGGTTTAGAGCAGGGGATTACCCTCGCACCGGGGTTGAACCTGGATTTGGGCTATGAGCATGTCTTTTCTACCTTTGGCAACGAAACCGCCGCCAGCACTCAGTTTAGACAGCCCTACGCCACCGGCAATACCGCTTCCTCTCTAGGGCTATCAGGCGGTAGAAGCTATAGCATCGGCCTCTCCTACACCGACAATCCAGACTTCCAAGCCAGCACCCGGTTCGAGCATCGCTCGTCTTCTCGAAATTCAAATACGGTGTTTAATCTGTCGGCGTTAGGTCGGCTTACGCCGGAACTCACCGTGTTAGGAGACTATCAGCTTGCTAGCGCCGCCAATCAGAGCATCCAAAGGCTGGGCACGACCAGCCTACTCAAGCTTGGTTTGGCCTACCGTAACCCCGATAATGACCGATTTAACGCCCTGCTGCGCTATGAGCACCGGCTGAACCCGAACACAATTCCGACCAGTGCCATTTTCGGTAGCAGTACTGATACTCAAGAACATTTGCTGTCGGCTGAGGCCATCTATGCTCCTAACTGGCGATGGGAGCTATACGGCAAATACGCTCTGCGCAACAGTCGCACCGCAATTAACAGCGCTAGCGGCAGTTTCTCTACCAGTAGCCTTATACAGCTGGCTCAGATGAGGGCTACCTATCGCTTGGGCTATCGCTGGGATGTAGTTGGTGAGGCTCGCTGGCTGGGCGGTGGCGGCTTCGGGGAAACCGGATTTTCAGTTGAGGGGGGCTACTATCCGTTGCCAGACCTGCGGCTTTCGGCAGGCTACAGCGCTGGCGCTGCTTACGACCGTGACTTTGGTGAAGACCGCAGTGCGGGCGGTTTTTATTTGGGTGCGACTGCCAAGCTCAGCGGTTTGCTCAATGGGTTTGGCACTCAGCCCAGAGATCCCCAGCAGCAGCGAGAATCTTTCGTGGGCACTGAGCAAACAGCTTCTGCTGTAAGTCCGGCCACAGACGACCCTCAGCAACCCAGTGAGGTGCCAGCAACAGTCGATCAATGACAATACTCTCAACGCTGACGCCTAAATTCTTAAGCCTATTCTCTTCTAAGCCGATATGCTTTCTGTTCTTCAGAATTCGACAAATGTCTCCTAAACAGCTTAAAAAACATCGTCGAAAGAGTCTCGCTGTGTGCAGTCTGCTCAGCGCCGTGCTTCTGCCTGCGGTTAGCTGGGGTCAGGTTGCGCCACCCCTGGTTCGAGTGACGGTCAATAGCTCGGCTGATGGGGCAATTCAGGCAGATGCGGTGATTACGCTGAGAGAGGCGATCGCCCTCATCAACGGCTCTCTCCCTCTCTCGGCTTTGAGCGCAGCTGAACAACAGCAGGTCATTACCGGACAATCTACTTCAGAGATTCGGTTTGACCTGCCTGTCGAACAGACGACTATTGAGCTGACCGAAGTGTTGCCTGCGATCGCCCAGCCCAACGTCATCATAGACGGCACCACTCAACCCGGCTACGATACCAACAGCTCAGCAACTACAGAAATCGCTGTTTCGGTTCCGATGGTCGCTATCCGCCCAGCAGACGGGATAGAAGTTTTTCGCGGGTTGACTCTCTCGGCAGACAATATCACCGTGCGAGGGCTGAGTCTGTATGGGTTTACCGCCCGCAGCCAAATCACCGAATCAACGCCGCCCGCCGATATTTTCATCACCCAACGGCCCGCCCCACTGAATCGCGAAACACCCCTGCCATCGGCGGGTACTAGCGTAGCTGACCAGCCGCCTGTGGGCATTGTCATTGAACAAAACTGGTTAGGGTTGACTCCAGAAGGAACTATGCCAGCGGTGCCTTCTAGCTTTGGAGTGTCTATTTTTGATAGCGCTGGCACTACGATTCGCCAAAATCGGATTGAGCATCACACGGGTAGCGGCATTATCAGCGGGCGTCAGGCTGAGAATCTGAGCGTGATGAACAATATTATCGTCGGGAATGGGCTGGCTGGAATGCCGGATGCTATTCGCTTAGAGGGGCGGGTGGAGGGTAGCCTAGTCTCTAGCAATCTCATCTGTGGTAATGACGGCAGCGGCATCTTCCTATTCAAGCCTGAGGGTGCGGTCACTATTGCCAATAACAGCATTCGCTCTAATGGACAGCGGCTGAGACGGGCGGCTGTATATGTAATGGGCAGCAACCACCGCATTGTAGACAATGATATTGCCGATCAAGGCAGCGGTGTTGTGGTGACGGCTTTTGGGCAAGGGCCGAACACGCAGAGCAGTGGAAACATCATTACCGGCAATCGGTTTGACGATATAGAGGGGCTGAGCATTGATCTGATTGCCAGGCGCGATCGCACCCCTCAAAGCTTTCAGCAAGGCGACGGACCTAATCCGCAGAGAGACTCTCACAACCGCCGTCAGGATACGGGCAACAGCGCGGTTAATGCGCCTCAGTTTGTCAGTCCTGAGTTTTTCATAATCGATGGCAAAGTTGTTATCAGCGGACAGGCCGATCCGAATAACGAAATTCAGCTCTATCGCTCTGTCGGGGCAGTGGGTGAGGTTGGGCCGCTGAGTGAGCCCATCGCAACGACTGCCGCCGATAGTGAGGGCGCGTTTGAATTTGCGTTGGATGCGCTGACTGGGGATGCGCTGACGGGTGGGGAGGTGCTGAGTGCGATCGCTACCGACCCGCGCTACGGCACCTCCGAGCCTGCGATCAATACCGCTATCCGCTCGCTCACAGGCTCATCTCGCGAATATACCCCAGTAGACGGACCTAGCCGTAGTACCTCCCGCTGCTGAAGCACCGCATTTTCATTTAAGTGGGAATACTGTGCTGAGCGCTATAGCTACTTCTTTTGTTGTTGACTTTCCTTATGCCTGCCAAAAAATTGAACTTTTACAGCTATGCCCAACGCAAAGAGATTTATTAAGCATTTTCAAGCTCTCAACTCCGATGGTTGGGAAATGCGGCAGCGAATTGGAGTTTCTTTAGGGCTGGCAAGTGCGATCGCCCTCGGCTATCCCTCTACAGCATCCGCCCAAACAGCCATCACAAGTCTCAATGCTACCTATCAACTAGGGACCAGCAGCAGCTACAGTACCCCGACTGCAAATCCCTGTGGCGAGTATTCTCCATGTGGCAGCAATATCAATCTAAGTTTTGGAAACGGTCCAACGAACGATCTCAGGGTTACTGGCTTCAGGGTTGGCGCAGCTAATAACTATTCTTTGATTCGGCTAGCTGACAGCATTCAATTTCAACGAATTAACAATGCAAGAGTCACGGGGCGAAGAAACGTTCTATTTTTTGAACGAGGCTCCACCTCTCCTAATAATCAGCTTCGATCTACCTATGTCAACAGTGTGGAGGCAGGTATTCTAGGTGATATCTCCAATCGTGGCATTGACAATGCCTTCTCCAATACGGCAAATACTTTAGTCTCTGTCAACAATGTCGAAAGGATTGACTATATTGTCTCAAACGGGTTAACGGAGACAGGAGCAGTGCAAAACGATATTGGCTTCCTGATACTCGAACGAGGTGGCAACGACCCGTTCAAGGTTGCTGCAATTACATCGTTAGATGCTAGCGGTAAACCTGCTAGCTATGGCCCCCTCAAGAGTATTTCCGATAAGGCTTGGGGACCCTCGGGGTTCAGCTTAGTATCTGCTGTGATGCGCCGAGAGGAAAGTGAATCTGTTTTTAGGCCTTCTCACATTGTTAACACTCAGACAATTAACGGTATCTTTCTATCTCTGAGTGCTCTGGATGCTTTGCCAGGTCAAACAATTTATGGCTACTCTCTTTTTCCTGAGGATACGCCTGCGGGTAGTTCTTCTAATAACCTGGTAAACCTAACTAATTTTCCAACAAATACACCAGAAGGTTTGGGCGGGTTGGATCTGATGGCAGGTGGAGGCATTTATCTCAGAGACAGCGTTCAATCTGTTTCGGGTGCGCTGTATACAGATATCAACGCTGACAATAGTTTTAACACGGGAGAGCCGACGCTACCAAACAGCATTGAGGTAATTCTCTACAGGGATAACAACAACAACGGTCGCTATGATGTGGGCGAACAGGTGCAAATCAGTGACACCGCTGGCAATAAAGGTCAGTACACCTTTGCTGGTGTGGCTAACGGCACCTACCGCGTCTTTGTCAACACGAGTGATCCTGATATTCCTAGTAATCTCAGCCTGAGTACACCCAACGATGTTCAAGTTGTCGTTTCTAACAACAGCAGAACCGGCATTAACTTTGGATTCAAGACGGCTAATGACTACGGAGACGCGCCCAGTAGCTATGGCGATGCCAGCCATGCGATCGCTGTTGCATCCACCCTTTACTTAGGTAGCGTTAAGCCCGATGGCGAAGCAGGCACTCAGCTAGGCAGCGATTTGGGCGCAGCAGCGGCAGGAGACGACATCAGCGGCACCGACGATGAGGATGCTTTTGCAACACTGCCAAATGTTCCTGCTACAGGTACCTACAGTCTCACTGTTCCGCTCACTAATACAAGTGGCAGCAGCGCTATCCTACATGCCTGGATCGACTTCAACCGCAACAACAAGTTTGAAGCAGGAGAGTATCAAACGGCTACCGTCAGCAACAGTGCTACAACTGCTAACATCAGCTGGAATGTTCCGGCTAACACGGCGGCTGGCAAGTCTTATGCTCGCTTTCGCCTGACGACCAGCAATCTGCTCGATGACACCACTACAAGCGGTGTTGATGAACGCGCTATCGGCAATGCTGCCGACGGCGAGGTGGAAGATTATCCGGTAACAATCAGCGCGATCGCGACCAACCCCAATATTCTCCTGGTCAAACGTATTACGGCGGTCAATAGACAGGCTACCAACCCCAACGACGGCACCTCTCTCAATACAGTTATTAACGACGGCATTGCCAACTCTGCCGACGATAACAGTAACTGGCCTAGCAACTATCTAATTGGCGCACTGACTGGCGGATTGGTAAGACCTGTGAGCAACACGCCCGCCGACACCGTAGAATACAGCATTTACTTTCTCTCGGCTGGCAATGCTGAGGCGAAAAATGTGTTGCTGTGCGATCGCATCCCCCAATACACCACCTTTCTGCCCAATGCCTACGCCAGCGCTCCCCCGGCTAGCCCCCTCAGCACTCAGCCTAACTTGCCGGGAATGGCACTAAGCTTCAACGGCAGCGAATTTTCGCTCACAGGTACAGCCGATGGCGATGCGGGCTACTATTTCCCGGTTGGCACAGAGCCCAGCAGTCGGTTTCCTGGCATCAACTGTAATGGCCCCAATAACAATGGTGCCATAGTGGTCAATCTTGGCAACTTACCTTCAGCCACAGCTCAAGGACAGCCCACCAGCGCCTTTGGAAGGCTACGTTTTCAGGTCACAATTGACTGAAGCAATAAATCAAGCATCCAGTCCTGGCCTGCTGCGTACTTGTTTAGCGCACGTCAACACCGCAACATCAAAACACTGGGACTGGTGCCCTTTACCAAGGGGCACCGTAAGGGAGGGGTCTTCGATGAGTACGCCACACACCGAGACCCCTCCGTTGGTGCCCCTTGCCGAGGGGCACCGAAATGCAAGACTACTTGCGCTAAACATGTATCCTTTTGCTGCCTGTCTCCTATAAAAACCGCCTTAACAAACTCATCGCCTCTCCCTGTGCTGGCGTAATCACCAGCTGCCCTTCTACTGCCATCGTTGGGCTCCAGAGCCCTGGCTCGGCGTAATTTAGCCGATGCAGCAGATGAATAGTTTGCTGAATGGCGGCTGGGCTACCGAGCAAAATGTGGCGCAGTTCTTCTCTCTGTGGCGCGTTGGGGCGCGACTCGGTTCGTAGCATAAAGGGTGCGGTCTGTGGGCTGCTTGGGACGGGGCCAAGCAGATCGCTAGTAAAAGCTGTAGTTTTCATGTTCTCTTCTGTGGGTGTGTGGGAAGAAAAGCACGAAAATTTAGCCGCCCAAACTTGCTAAAAGTCGGGGCGGCTATGGCATCATGACCGTAGCCACCTGGACTGGTTCACTCAGTTCAGTGGGCTAGCTGTCGGTGATTGGGTCTCAAGCAATCATCGGCAGCGACTAAATTTTCGAGCGGTTGGTCAAGCTATTGCCAAGAGCCTTTCTTCTACCCGGCAATAGCTATGCGCTCTAGCGTAGCAGTCTTGTTTTTACGGCGCAACTATTTTTGACAAGAAATCTTGGCAATTCCTACATTCATTGATCTTCTGAACGGGCAGAGCAAAAACTCATAACGGCTGGGCTACCATAGAGCCAAGAGCTGCGGATACCTGAGCGATCAGAGATGGCTGAGTTTGTTGAGCTACTAAGATGAAGCTGCCTAATCCCGACAGAGCCGTTATACCGCCCGAAAAGATAGAAGGCTATGCGCTCAACCCAGATCATCCTGAAGGCCGTCACAAGGCTGTGGTTTTTCGCTCAGCGCTAGGGATTGGGATTGCGGAGGCTGAAGCGCTGCGAGTGGCCCTTCGACAGGCGCTGCAAAACCGGGAGGCGCTAGCAACTCAGCGAAATGCTCATGGACAGAAGTATCAGGTTGACTTTACTATGCCAACGACAGATGAGTCCGTTATGATCAGAAGTGCTTGGATTGTCAGGAATGGGGAGAACTTTCCCCGGCTTATTACTTGCTATGTTCTTTAGTTTTAGGGAGTCGCTGCTGTGGAACTTTTAGATGTTGTTGTTTTGACTAAAGATTTGCCTGATCTAAATCTTCGTAAGGGGCAGGTCGGTACCATTGTAGAAGCTTATGAATCTGATGACTTTGAGGTTGAATTTGTAGATTTGCAGGGAAAAACCTATGCTTTAGAGACTTTAAACGCTAGTGAGCTGATGCAAATACACTACAGCCCACTACCCCAGATTGCATGACCATTCATTAAGTGACAGCGCAAACCCTTCAGAAGGGCAATTTTTCTGCATGAAATCTAGTGGCAGTTGAACGATGAGTTGATTGCTCATGACTACACGGATGTCGGCATATTATCAGTGAAGATAAGATGCCGACGGTTATGAGTAGAATGCCTCGTCAGCTACAGTCTGACTTTTGCTATCACGTCACGGTGCGCTGCAATAACCGGGAGTTTCGTCTCACCCGGTTTGAGTGCCGCGAAGTGTTGCTTTATGCGATTAAGAAGTGTCAGGCAAAGTATGAGTTTAAGCTCTATGCGCTGTGCATTATGAGCAATCACATTCACTATCTGATCGGGCCGCAGCAGCCAGCAGACTTACCCAAGATTATGCACTGGCTGAATTGGTACAGCGCCATGTGCTTTAACCGACTGCTCAACCGGACGGGCCACTTTTGGGAAAAGCGCTATCACAGCAGCGGCTTCCCAATGAGCGACTATCGCAGAGCGCTAAACACCCTTCGCTACATTCACGCCAACCCAAAGGCGGCGAATATGCAGCAGGGCTTTTTTTACGACTTTAGCAACTACGGCACTTACGACCGGCTCACGCAGGACGGCATTACGCAGTGGCACCCGGCCTTTTTAGCATTGGGAGCTACTTTGGAGCTGTGCGCCGAAGCCTACCGGCGCTTTTGCAAACGGTACCAACCGAAGCCAAAGCCAGAGCGCAAAAGTCACTGGGGCAGCCAGCTACTGGCGGGCATAAAGCTCAGCCGCAGACCAAAGAAGAAGCAAAGCCCCGGTCAAAAATCACTGTGGGAAAACTGGGACATCCCACTCGAAGAAATCCAGGCGGTGACCGACCGATTTTTGCAGGCAAATGCCCTCAACCCAGAGATCGCACGGTGCCAGGTATTGAATTGACGAAACGACGAGGATTGGTATGAATAGCTAGCGTTTACGAAATTTAAAAATGGGCTGAAGCTACCGTGTGCTACAGTTCACAAGTCTGGGTGCGAGAGAAGAGAGAAGAGCAGCAACTTGACCCAAATCATCCCCCGCACATGTTGGCAGGTGCCCCCGAGGTGCCCTCTCATGTTCTTCCAAAGGTGCATTCCACTTCAATTTCTTATAAAGTTTAGAAAAACTTTCGCGATCATAATTTACATCTAATTTACCACCACATTCGCGTATATAGATTTCTTTTTGGACGCTAAACCCAAAGCGGCCATCGCTATTTTCTACCCATAGTCCATCTATACGCAAAAGGTCTTCACAAGGGAACGTCAGTAGCTCCTGCGAAGAAAAATACTGTCCTGGCTCCTTTCCCACCGTACGAATCATCAATTCATAGGTCTCCTCATCGGCGGCTTTCCATTCTTCCGCCTTTAGCAAAGCCTCTAGCTTTTCGTAACGCTTATCTTGCAGCTGTGCTCGTAACGATTGGGCCACTTCTAGCTGCGCTTGTAGTGCCGGTGAAACCCGCGTAAGGTTTGAGCCCATTTGCAAACAGCGATAGGCTACATCAATCGCTGTCGGGGTTCCTCTCTGACAAGCAGCTTCTATGAGCTTGCTAGGGTTCACCATCTCCGCATATAGCAAAATAGTCTCTCGCCACCATTTATTTTCCAGATTACTAATTACCAGATCCTCCTGACGGTTTTCGGCTAGCTCACAAGCTGCCAGATAGTCTTGAAAACTACGATGAGAAAATTCGTACTCTCGCAAATCGCGCTCTGCCAGTAGCTCGCTCACCTTTTTGATTTGCTCGATGAACTCGCCTGCATCAATCGGTTCATCTGTTAGCTGAGCCGCATATGACGCAGCCAACTGGATGATTTCTGAAACGGGTAGCTTCACCGTAGGCTGGGGTCGGTGGGTCATTTGCAAGGCGATGTGCCGCAATATGGCTTTGCTGACGCTTGGCCTTGTCAACATTTCGATGTTCCTTGCTCTGGGCCTGTCCCATAGCTGCATTTGGCAAATATCTTCGTACAGTTCAGTGCGGCGCTCAGGCAGTCTACCCGAGCTAAACCGGTTGAAGCTGGCAATCATATTGAGCATGAGCGGATTTTCTGCCATATTCGCTAGCTCAGGTCGCTCTTCGATTTCGGCAATGAGCCTATTAGCCGCCCGCTCAGCAATATCTCTCACCGCTGACGTATCTCTATTACCTCGCTCATAACGCTCCTGGCACTCATACCAGCTTTTAATAAATTTGTTTCGCTGCCTAGCACTAAACGGCTTCACATAAATAGCCGATAATCTCTGAACACCCGGGCATGTTTTATATTCCTCGTAGCCCTCAGGCCGTGAAGTCAGAATAAAAACCGAACGTGAGTAGTTGACCATTTGCCGACTGACCCATTGCCCTACGGCTATCCGCTGCTCATCTGCGACTTCATCGAAGCCGTCAAACATTACCAAAGCTTCGCCTCGCTGCAAAACATCAGCGGCCCAATTCTTCGGTAGCTTCAGTTTGTCACCTTCAGGCAGATTGGGGATGTGGTGCTGGTGGATCAGCGTTGGAAGATCTGGTGCATTATGCCTAGCAATTTCGTCTCGCCAGTCCCGCAGATACAGCAAAAAGGGAATCAATACCGGCACCTTATGGCGGCGACGCATCTGTTTTGGCTGCGTGGCGTATCGGTAAGTCACATGGCGCAGCAGTGTCGTTTTGCCAAAGCCCCCTTTCGCCAAGATTGCGACCTGCCGGTAAGCAGGCACCCGCTTTACCTCTCTCAGCAGTTCCCACAAGTACAGCGTTTCTTGCTGAGCCTTTTCTATCGCTGCAAGATCTTTTTGACTACGACGGTTTCCGAATGATCGGCCAAACAGAGCCTCCCCGCTCACTTCTAGCGGCACATAGACTTCTTCTAGTAAGAGCTTCCAGCTTCGCGAGTTGGAATGCCCTTCTGTTGAGTATTCTTCGCAGGCGCTTGCTTGAGCGCGTAGATAGCGTTTTTGAAAACCAGAAAGCTGCCACTGTACGGCGCTGTTCGCTTTTTTTAAAGAATTAACAATTCTGTCGGGGTCTTCCCTGCCGCGATCACCCGCCATCTCCCGGCACCGCGCTAAAAAATTCTCAGTATATGCCGCCCAAATCCCCGTCACTACCATCACGGGAAATAAAATCGCCGCCTGCACCATTTCCCCGCGCAATAAGGAATCTGCAAAGACTCCTAGACCACCGCCCAACGGCACCCAGCGGATCGCCGCATTGGTAATTTTCTCAACGAAGTCTTTTTCAGAGCTAGGCGGCTGATTTCCAGAACTCATAGGGCAAAATCAAGAGCTAACCCTACGAATATTGCATCCCCCGCGAAAATTTGCTGCAAATACCGTTATCTTTTACAAAATTGATACGTCCGTAGTCGCAGAGCCGCCGTTTGAAGCGAGGCCGCAATGCCAACTAAGCGACTTCCATCCAGTCAAAAATTCTTTCGAGCTGCTGCAAAGAGAGCACGCCCTGCTGCCACAGCACCATCGGCAAGGGGCCAAGGTCTTCTCGGCACTGCTGTAGCGCCAGCTTAATAGAAGTTGGGGGAACGGAGAGTTCGTCTTGCAGAAAACGAATGAGTTTAGTGTAGTCGCTGGATATCATTGTCTTATGGTGGGTAGATGTACTTAGCTGTTAGGTTGAGTAAAAAACACTCTATACGCAGCAATTTATACTTAAGTAATTTTGCGTACAGATGTGAAAGGTAGCTCCGCCTAAAGCCAGATCTTTTATTGGATCGACTTCTTTCCTCAGTAGCAAAACACCAGCAGCAGGGAATTTAGAACCCTAATTCTGAGAAACGTTTTCTAGAACTCGGTGATTCTAAAGCCAAACCCTTTAAAGGTGCCTCCGTAAGTGCATGTCTCTAACGAGACCAGACTCCTAGAAGAATCAATGGCGCAAAGCTAAATTAGCAGATCACCTAAACCTGGGTCAGACTTATCACGCTTTGTTTAACTCAGGTTTAAACAAAGCCACTAAGTTTGAGATTTAGTGAGCCCAATTTTTATCTTCAGGAACTGAGAAGGCAATCGGGTCTGTTTAGTTCCGTAATTCTACGGTAGATCAGCAAACCTGTGATCTTTTTTATCGATTTGCTTAAGCATTCTTCGTTACTCTCCAGCAGGCAGCTCTCGAATAATTACGGCATCACCCGCCTGAAGGCCAATTTCAGCAGCGCGGCCACTGCGTAATTCCAACACGTGGTCGATAGTTTGGTCGGGCGGGCCGTAGGAGGGGCAGGGTAAAGCAGGGCATGGGGGGACTTGGGGGGCGATCGCAACCACCTCACCCCCCCGAATAAACACCATATCCAAAGGCACCGGCACATCCTTCATCCAAAAGCTGGTGCGTCGGGGCGGGTCAAACGGAAACAGCATCCCCCGACCGTCTGGCAGAGCCGAGCGAAACATCAGGCCCAAAGCCTGCTGCTGCTGCGTTTGGGCAACTTCTAGATCGAACATTTCACCTTTGATCTCAGCGGTGGCAGTCACTGGCAACAGCTGGCCTGGCCCACTGAGCGTAATCGGCTCTTCTGCCCTGGTTTCGGGTGCGGGCATAGAGGTTGTGGCCTCTGGGTTGGGGCCATCGGGCATGGAGCAGCTGGTGAGCAAGGCGCTGAGGAGGAGGGGGAGGGCAGCGTAGCGGGGCCAGTGGGGGGTGGGCATGATGGGTTTGGGTAGGCGGGAGACAGGAATCAGCAGGCAGAAGACTGGAGGCAGGGTTAGTTTTCTCGTAGGACGTAGCCGACGCTGCGGACGGTTTGGATGAGGCGCTTTTCGTTTTCGCCGTCGATTTTGAGGCGCAGATAGCGAATATACACTTCAATGACGTTCGATTCGCCGATGAAATCGTAGCCCCATACGCTCTCTAAAATTTGTTTGCGGCTCAGCACCTCGCGTGGGTGCTCCATTAAATATTTCAGCAGCTCGAATTCTTTCATAGTCAGCTCAATCACGCGGTCGTTGCGAATCACGTGGCGCTGAGACAGGTCGAGCACCAAATCGGCGAAACGCAGCTGCTCACCGCTGGCGGCACTGGGCTGCAAGTAGGCGTTTACCAGTTTAATAAATTCATCGCTGCGATAGGGTGCTAAAAAGTAGTCGTCAGCTCCAGATTCGAGGCAGGCCACCCGGTCGGCGAGTTCATCGTGAGACATCATCAGCAAAATAGGGACGCGGTTTTGCTCGGCGCGGAGCTGACGGCACAGCGCTAGCCCAGAGTCTTCGGCCAGCCGCCGGGCGACGACAACCAGGGCGGGCAGGGTAGTCTGGGCGGCAATCACGCCAGCGGCCAGGCTGTAGGCCTTTAGCGGCGCATAGCCCGCCTCATGCAGATCGACTCCGATTTCGCTGGCTAAGCTCTCATCGCTTTCGACGACCAGCACCTGGGGCAGTCCTTGAGCAACCGAAGCAGATGACACACTAGCCATAGTTCCTCTGGGTTATCTTCTAGCTTATGCCGCTCAGGGTAGCTCTACCGAAGTCGGCTTGGCAATGTGGGGCAACCCCCAGCCTAGCTTTTCGCGCAGTACTCGGAAAAATTCGGGCGATTTGAGTCGGATAAATTTGGCTGAATAGGGCGATCGCTCCGCACACACCCGGTCAGTCGGCACCACATAGCAGCCCGCATTGCCATCGACCACCATTACCAGCGGTTCCGGATTGGCCGAGGTGACTATCACCGGCTCCGAGTCAGGAAAGACCAGCCCCCGAGAAGCCAGCGAATGCGGACAGATCGGCATTAGCTGTAGCACCGGTACCCCCGGTGCAATCACCGGCCCCCCAGCCGAGAGTGAGTAGGCAGTAGAGCCCGTCGGCGTGGAAATGATAATGCCATCGGCTGCAATATCTACCGGCGCGTGATTGCCCACCCGCACTTCAAAATGGCACATGCTGGTGAGCGGCTGGCGATGCAGCACCATCTCATTCATACAGAGCGCTTCCCAGGCGAGGGCATCATGACTGTAAAGCTGCACCCGCACCATTGCCCGCTCTTCGATCTGATAGTTGCCCGCCAGCACTTGGTCGATAGCTTGATTGAGCTGATTGAGATAGATCTCAGTCAAAAAGCCCATGTGACCGGTATTCACCGCCAGCAGCGGAATGCCCTTTGGCGCAACCTGGCGAAAAGCAGAAAGCACCGTACCGTCGCCGCCAAACACCACGGCAAAATCCATAGTGTGATCGAAGCCGGGCGGTACCAGGCTGTCTACAGGCGTATGGCACACTGGTTTCCCGGCCTGAGAGTATCCCAGAATGCCAGCTACGCCCGTCGCCAGACAGACCTCATGGTCTAGCCGCTGGAGCCGTTCACAGAGCTGTTGAGCAGCTTCGTTGGCCACGGGCTTAATGTCGTTGTAAATAATGCCAACCTTAGGCACGGCAGATTCTTAAAAAGTAAAGTGTGTGTACCTCATAGGCTACCGTCTTTGGCAATACCTTGAATAGAGTGCATAAAGACAGCAGCCAGTTATATCGATTTGTCACAAGACATTGCGAAAAATATTTCTTAACAAAACATTCAGGTTCACAGGGGTAGTTACCAGAGAGTCCGCCCGCTATCTTGTTTATAAAGAGCAATCTGCCTCCGCCCTTCCCTTCTTAGCCCACCCTCCCAGGAGCGCCCAGCCCGCGTGAGTTCTAGCAAACATCTACCCGCCACCACAGCCCATGTCCGCATCACCCATCAGTCTTGGCAAAACGGCAAGATTGAAGGTGAGGTGAGTGCCAACGAGTTTGAGTGGCGGTTTCGCTGGCGGTTTCGCAAAGGGCAGCTGACGGTAGAGCCCTCACTGGGCAGAGCCTTGATTCAAGAGCCGCTGGGCCGATTTCTAGAGAAATGTGACTATCAGCTAGAGCCAGGTGGTGACTATTCGTTCACTATTCGCGCTCAGCTCTAGTTTGATCTGAATCTTCATTGCGCTAGTCTTCGCCAGAGAGCCGTTTGAGATAGCGCTCTATAAGCAAAATGGCAACGATGTCATCAATAGGTCTAGAGATGCTGCGCAGGCTCTGCGGGATGAGCTTACCCAGGCCTTTGGGCGGGTACATTTGCCAGTAGCGATCGCGCGCCTCCAAAGAGCTATACCGCTCATCTACTAGCGTCACTCGCGGCGCATTAGGCAATTCGGCCAACCGCTGCTGCCACTGCTTAGAGCCCGTTTGGTCGCCCATGACAATGCTAGAAATCGGATAGTTCTCTCGCAGACTCTGAATTGTCAGCGTCACCTGATCAACCGGCACTACCTGGTGATAGAGCAGCGCTCGATCTAGCCCCACTACAGCCAGCCCACACTTAGCGCGGCCCGGATCGAGACCGAGCAGAGCCGGACTGGGTGACGTAGGCTGAAAGTCAGGTGGCTGTAAGTTAGGCGTAGAAGACACTCGATAAGCTCAAGAAGGGCGGTCAGGGATTATTCGCTCAGCACTATTTTGCCAGTCAGTTGCAGCGGCAGTCCTAAACTTTCTAGGGGACTTTTCGGCAATCTTGTGCAGCAAAAGAATGATTTTTGCGCCATTCTCTGTTAAGAATACGACTTACCAATGCTATTTTATTGAGTACATACGTACGCACCGCCTGGTGCGACGCCTGAGTGCACGTCAAACGAGTCGAACTTTCAAATTTCAAATCGTTTGGCGGGGCGACAGATGTCCCGCTTCTGCCAGGGTTTACGGTAATCTCTGGCCCAAATGGTTCTGGCAAATCAAATATTTTAGATTCGCTGCTGTTTTGTCTGGGCCTAGCCAGCTCTCGCGGGATGCGGGCCGAGCGTCTGCCCGATTTGGTCAACCAGAATCAGGCCAAGCGACGGACAACGGTAGAGACCATTGTTACCGCAACTTTTGACATCAGCGATGTCGCAGACAGGCTGATCAGTGAGGATGAAGATCTCCCACCTGCTGCTCTCAATGACTTAAAGCATGATTTAGCTGAAGATGGTTCAGCTAGCGATGAAGTTATTGACGCCATTGATGCCATTGACGCCACTGACGTAGATATAAATGTAAATGGAAACAGCGCTAACGGCGTCCACTCAAATGGCCGCTCAAACGGCAACGGTGCTACCAATGGCAGCGGTGCTAACAGCCATGAGTGGCAAGTCACCCGGCGGCTGCGAGTCACCGTCCAGGGCACCTATACCTCTAACTACTATATTAACGGCGAGCCCTGCACGCTCAATCAGCTGCACGACCAGCTTCAGCGATTTCGCATTTATCCTGAGGGCTACAATGTGGTGCTGCAAGGCGATGTCACCAGTATCATTTCAATGAACGCCCGAGAGCGGCGAGAAATTATTGATGAGCTGGCTGGCGTCGCTTCTTTTGATCGCAAAATAGACCAGGCCAAGTCCAAGCTAGACGTGGTCAAAGACCGAGAAGAGCGCTTTCGGATCGTTGAAACTGAGCTGATAGACCAGCTAGAGCGCCTCGATCAAGATCGCAAAAAGGCTGAAAAATATAAGCAGATTAAGGCCACACTGCAAGAAAAGCAGCAGTGGGAGGGGGTGTTGCAATGGCGGCAGCAGCAGCAGCAGGCCGAGCAGCTCCAGGGCCAAATCGCCCAAGGCCACGAGGAAGGCGAAGCCATCGAGCAAAAGATAGCGGCCCTCACCGAGCAGATGGAGAAAACGGCAGCTGAGCTAACGGCGCTCAATGCTCAGGTCAAGGCACTGGGTGAAGAAGAATATTTGGCACTTCAAGCGCAGCTAGCGACTCAAGAAGCGGAGCTAAGACAGCTGGTTCGCCAGGGCGAAACATTGGGCGGCTCCACCCGAGACATCGCTAGCCAGATCGCCGAAATTCAAGCGGGCATTCAAACTCAAGAGGGCGAGCTAGGCGTTTTATCTCAAAGGCTCAGGACGCTTACAGACCAGGAGCTAGCTCAAATTAGAGGCGATCGCGATACAGCGGTTGCGCAGCTCGAAGCCAAGCGAGAAGAAACCACCCAAATTGCCTCCCAATCTCAAGCCTGGGTACAGCAGCAGACCGATCTGCGCCGTCAGGTAGAGAGCCTGCTAAGCCTGCTAGAACCGCAGCGCTCTGAGCGGGTGCGATTGCAGGAGCGTCTGAGTCAGCTAGAAATTCAGGGCATCAGTCAGCGGCAGGGGCTGTCGGCGCTAGAGACGGAGATAGGGGCCAGTCTGGGTGAGAATCTAGTTGAGGGGAAGCAAGGAAGCGCGGGAGCAGCAGAGGCTGGTCAGGAGGAAATTCAGGTGGCGGCTCAGGCGATCGCCAACGTAGAATCTGAGCTGCAAACCCAAACCCAAACCCTCAACCGGCTACTGCAAGAACAGCGAGAAAAGCAGCGAGAGTTAGACAAGCTAGAGGCCCAAGAGCAGGCGATTAAAGAATCTCAGGGAACGCAGGCCACAGATGCGCTGAAGCGCAGCGGGCTGAGCGGGCTGTGTGGCATTGTCGCTGAGCTAGGCCGGGTTGATCCCAAGTTTCAGCTTGCCCTGGAAATTGCAGCGGGCGGGCGGCTGGGCTTTATGGTGGTCGAAGATGACCGGGTGGCGGCTAAGGGCATTGACCTGCTGAAGCAAAACCGGGCGGGGCGCGCGACCTTTTTACCGCTGAACAAAATTCGGGTGCCGCAGTTTAGAGCGGCTGATAGGTGGAATCGGCCTGAAGGGTTTATTGACTACGCGGTGAATTTGATTGAGTGCGATCGCCAGTATGCCGACGTGTTTGCCTTTGTTTTTGGCAGCACAGTAGTGTTTGAAAGCCTGGCAGCGGCGCGGCGCAACCTGGGCCAGTACCGCATGGTGACGCTAGAAGGCGAAATTCTCGAATCCAGCGGGGCGATGACCGGCGGCAGCTTGCGCGCTCGGGGGCGGATGCACTTTGGCACGGTGGCACCGGGAGAATCTCAAGAGGCGAAGGCATTGCGCGATCGCCTCGCCGAAATCGCCAGCATTCTCAGCCGCTGCGAGCAAAAGGTCGCCCAGCTCACCCAGACCGCCAAGGCCAAATCTCAAGCACTCATTGAAGCCCGGCAAAATTACCGCGAAGCCGAACTCAGGGCCAGTCAAGCCGCGACTCAACGCCAGGGCTTAGGGCAGCGGCTCGCCCAGGCCAAAGAGCAGCTAGACCGCACTGAGCAGGAACAGGCCCAAACCCAGGCACGGCTGGCCGAAATTGAGCAGACGCTGCCCGAGCAAGAGCAGGCGCTCAGTCAAAAGCGTCAGGCCCTGGCCGACCTGGAAAGCTCTCAAACCCACAGCGAGTGGCAGCAGGCCCAGGGGCAGGTGCGGGCATTTGAAACCCGGCTCAATGAGCAACAGCAGCGACTGCAAGCCGCCGAAAAGCAGCAGCAAGAGCTAGCCCTACAGCAGCAGCGGCTGCAAGAAAAGATTCAGTTGGGCGGCGAGCAAATCCAAGCCCTGCGCCAGCAGCAGCAGCAGCAGATTAATCAGCAGTCAGCCGTCAACCAGCAGCAGCAAAGCCTGAAAGAAACTATTGCTCAAAGCCAGCAGGCTTTAGCCATCCTCAACGACCGACTCAAGCAAGAGAAAAATGCCCGAGACAGCGTTGAGCGGCAGTACAAAACCGAACAAAACCAGCAGCAGCAGCAGCAATGGCAGCTCCAGAAGCTGCAAGAAACCCAGGCACTTCGCGCTCAGCAGCTTCACGACTTGCACCAATCCATCCAAAGACAGTCCATAGAGCTGCCCGCTCCCCTGCCCGAGATTCCTGCCGACCTGACGCTAGAAGAACTTGGCAAATCGCTCAAGTCTTTGCAGCGCCGCTTAGAAGCCCTAGAGCCTGTGAACATGCTGGCTCTAGAAGAATACGAGCGCACGCTAGAACGGCTAGAGGAACTCACCGAGAAACTAACCACCCTGGAAGAAGAGCGCACCGAGCTGCTACTGCGCATCGAAAACTTCACGACCTTGCGCAAAGAGGCCTTTGGCGAAGCTTTTGACGCCGTCAACGAAAACTTCCAGTCGATCTTTGCCGAACTCTCCGACGGGGACGGTCATCTTCAGCTCGACGATGCCAACGACCCCTTCAGTGGCGGCCTGACGCTGGTCGCTCACCCCAAGGGCAAACCCGTTCGTCGCTTAGCCTCTATGTCAGGCGGCGAAAAATCGCTGACGGCCCTGAGCTTTATCTTTGCCTTGCAGCGCTATCGCCCGTCGCCCTTTTACGCCTTTGACGAGGTTGATATGTTTTTAGATGGAGCCAATGTCGAGCGGCTCTCAAAAATGATTCAGCAGCAGGCGCGGCAGGCTCAGTTCATCGTCGTCAGCCTGCGCCGACCGATGATCGAATCGGCTGAGCGGACCATTGGCGTGACGCAGGCCAGGGGCGCTTATACCCAGGTACTGGGAATCAATTTGGCAAAGGCCGCCCGCTAGCAGACAGATCGGGGTTCGGCATTCCTCAGCAGGCAAAGGGTAGGCAATTCGATACAATAGTCAATTAATGAGGTATAGTCCCTCAAGCCGTGTGATGCCGTTTTGAGGCAAATTTTTAAACCGCCATGACTTTTGAACAAAGCCGGCTCCGCTCTGACATTGTAGGCACTCAGGTCATTACCCGCAGCAACGGTCGCCGCCTGGGGGTGGTCAGTCAGATGTGGGTGGATTTAGACCGTTTAGAAGTCGTGGCTCTGGGCCTACAGGAAAATATTCTCTCAAAGGTAATCGCCAGCAATGAGCGGGTGATGCTGCTCAGCGACATTCGGCAGATGGGCGATGTGCTACTTGTCGATGACGACACTGTGCTCGATGGCGATGTTAATATTGCACCTTTTAGCAATCTGGTCAGTAGCGAAGTTATTACCGAATCAGGTGAAGTGCTAGGCCGGGTGCGCGGCTTTAAGTTCAATGTGATTACTGGCAAGCTGGAGACGGTGGTAGTGGCCTCTTTGGGATTGCCGCAGATTCCCGATCAGGTGTTGAGTACCTACGAGCTACCGGTAGAAGAGATTGTCAGCACCGGGCCTGATCGGATTATCGTCTTTGAAGGCAGCGAAGAAAAATTGGTGCAGCTCAGCGTGGGTTTGCTAGAGCGCTTAGGGCTAGGCAATGCGCCGTGGGAGCGCGGGCTCAGCGATGGCGCGATGATGCGCGTGTCGTCGTCCAACCAGCTGCCTTCTGGCGTTAAGACGGAGGCGCAGAGCGATCGCAGCCGCCCCGCTGTAGAAGAGCGCTGGCGAGAGGAAGCGCCGCCCCAAAGAGCTGACCAGAGAGCTGACCAGCGAAGAGAGCAAAGAATCGACCAAAGACCCCCCCAAAGAGCCGCTCGCCAAGACGTGGTCGATCTGCCGGTAGAAGATGTTGACGTGGTGGGAGACATTTGGGATGAGCCGGTCAGAGAAGAAGAATTGATTGAAGCTAAGCCGCTGAATATTCCTAAAAAGAAAGTCATGGAATATGAAGAAGAAACTGACTATTGAGACTTTGGTTTAAGACTTTAGTGAAACCATGGCTGTAGCTGAGCACGAAAGATTGAAAACGCTGTCGGTAATGGGATTGCCCGTTCACCAATCTCAAGACTATGTCGGCTGGCTGCGCCGCCGAGTAGAGCAAAGCCAGAGTACGCATGTGGTGACGCTCAATGCTGAAATGTGTATGCAGGCTCAGCAAAACCAGCAGCTGCGCCGCTTTATTGAAAAGGCAGATCTGGTTGCGCCCGACGGCTCTGGCATTGAGCTGTATTTTCGATTGCTGCGGGGGCAGTCGGTACAGCGCTATCCGGGTATTGAATTAGCTGCCGACTTATTGCAGAGCCTTGGCCCTGAGCAAAAGGTGGCTTTTTATGGGGGCAAGCCGGAGATAGTGGCGGCAGCAGCTGAGCGCTGGCAAGCGCGATCGCCCCAGCTCAACCTGGCCATCGTCCAGCACGGCTACGCCAAAGAGGCGGCGCTAACTCAGTTCCTAGCTCAGCTAGAGCAGGTGCAGCCCGACCTGATTTTTGTAGGGCTGGGCGTACCTCGTCAAGAGTTTTGGATTGCAGACCACCGCCATCTGTGTCCCCACGCGGTGTGGATCGGCGTTGGCGGCAGCTACGACATTTGGTCGGGCACAAAAGCCCGCGCCCCGCAGTGGATGCGTAGCGCTCACTTAGAATGGCTATACCGGCTCTATCAGGAACCCTGGCGCTGGCGGCGCATGTTGGCACTGCCTCAGTTCGCTTGGGCCGCTTTTTGGCACCGATGGCGTAAGGAATAGTAGTGAATGAAACGGCGTTGGTTTTTAACAGGGTTAGCACTGTCTGCGATCAGTGCAGGCTGCCAGGCCGTCGGGAACAGTTCAGCCGATCAGTCCGGCCAATCAAACGGCCCACTAGAGAGTCAGCCAGACCCGTCAGCTAGCCAATCAGCCGACGGCACCTCCACTGGCGAGGTTGATATTCAAAGCAAGCGCGGTGGCAAAACGCTGATCATGGCAACGGCTGCTAACTACCCTCCGTATGAGCTGATCGAAGAGCCAGCAGGCGACGAGACGGGCGACGAGGAACGTATTGTCGGTTTTGACATCGATATCGCTGAGCGAGTGGCCGAGCGGTTGGGCCGACAGCTGACGGTTGTGAACCTGGAATTTGACCAACTGATACCGGCCCTCACCAGCAATCAGGTCGATATGGCTATGGCCGCTCTCGAACCTAGCCCGGCACGAAAGCAGCAGGTCGATTTTTCTAATATTTACCATCGCTCTCGCCAGTCGCTGGTTTCTGTAGATGGCTATTTGCGATCGCCCGACCTCAGCTACCAAACTATTGGCGTCCGCACTGGCAGCGCTCAGGCCCGCTATATCAATCGCCTCAGCGACGATTTTTCCAGTTTGGATATTGTCACCTACCCCGCCCTGGAAGAAATCTTTGCTGACATAGAGGCAGGCATAATTGCCGGGGCCATCGTTGAAGCCAGCGTTGCGCCGGCTTACTTGAGCCGCTACCCAGATCTCAAAGCGCAGATTATACCCAGCGACCAGCCGACAGGCAGTGCGATCGCCCTACCTGAAAATTCGCCCCTTCGCCGCGATATCAATGCCGCGATCTCAGACATCAAAGCCAGCGGCGAAATGGATCAGCTAGTTGAGAAGTGGTTTAGCTAGGGCGGGCCACTCTCCGCCTACGACAGACCGAAAATTACCGATCAGGACGATTCAAGACAGCCTGACAATTCTTATCTGCGCAGATCATCAACTACGGCTGATTTAGGGAATCTTGAATTTAGCACGACCTCTGTGGGCCGTCACTCTGCCAGTCATTCCCCCAGTTATCCCCCCAGTCATCCCCCCAGTTATCCCGGCTATGGTCTCTATCCTTTCGCCCAAAGCTAAAGCTCAGCCTGCTGCGCCAGCAGCAGCTCTGGTCAATCCCAGGGCAGCTTCGCCATCCGCGCCAGTCTCTGCCACACCTCAGCAAAAGCAAGCCACGCTGCATCCTGCCGTTCCGATCATTGCCCTCAGCCACGTCAGCAAAACCTACGCTAACGGCACATCAGCGCTGCTGGATATCAACCTCACCTTAAACCGGGGTGGCTTTCTCTTTATCACTGGGCCGTCGGGCGCGGGTAAATCCACCCTGCTCAAACTGCTCTACGGCCAAGAAAACCCGACTGAGGGTAGCGTTCATATCAACGGTCAGGAAATTACTCAGCTGCGGGGCGATCGCCTTGCCATGATGCGCCGCCGCATTGGTGTCGTTTTTCAAGACTACAAGCTGATTCCGCGCCGCACCGTCGCCGAAAACGTCGCTTTCGTGCTCCACGCCCAGGGCTACAGCCGCAAAGAAATCAACCGCCGCCTACCCGTTGCGCTAAAAATGGTTGGCCTGCAAGATAAAGCCGATAGCTTTCCCGCTCAGCTCTCCGGCGGCGAACAGCAAAGAGCCAGCATCGCCCGCGCTGTCGTCGGCACCCCGCCCCTGCTCTTAGCCGATGAGCCCACCGGCAACCTCGATAGCGACAACGCCCGCCAGGTGATCAATATTTTGCGCAAGCTTAACGGCATCGGCATTTCGGTCGTCATCACTACCCACGACGAGGTCATGGTGCAACAGCTCAGCTACCCCATCGTGCAGATTCGCGACAGTCGGTTACACACACTCAGGTAAAGGCAATCCTTCGGCTACCCCCATCTAAACTACATCTAATATTACAATCGAGGAATGCCACAAGCAAAAAACGGGGAGGGTTAGATGGCAGTACAAAAACATCGAGCCGATTGTGATGAGACATCGGCACTCTCTAGTCGTCACCCTGATGACAAAGACGCTAGCCCTGCTCATTGGATAGGCGTAGCCACTGATCGCATTATTGAGAGCTTTCAGCCCGAGAAAATTATTTTATTCGGCTCTCAAGCTAGGGGAGATGCCTCCGCCCATAGCGACATCGACTTGCTGGTCATTTTCCAAGAAATTGGCAGTCATCATCAGCAGGCTGTCGCCATTCGGCGAATCCTGTCCGATTTTCCTATTGCCAACGATATTGTTGTCACGACGACACAAGAGGTTAATGAGTACGGTCACCTAGTTGGCACCGTACTAAGACCTGCTCTTAAGGAAGGGAAAATTCTGTATGAGCGACAGCCGTAAGATTGTTGCCTTAGCGGAGCGATGGATGAGCTACGCCCGCTAGGATTTACAAGCTGCCCAGACACTGATGAATGAAGGCAGCGGCTTTACTCAGCAAGTTTGCTTTCTGTCTCAGCAGACAGCTGAAAAGGCAATCAAAGCGGGTCTGATTTTGCTACAGATCGAGTTTCCCTTTGTTCACAATCTCGATCAGCTGAGAGATTTATTACCTCGTGACTGGCACTGCCGCCAGCAGTGTCCAGATTTGGAGGCGTTGACAGACTGGGCAGTCAAAAGTCGCTATCCTATCGCGCCAACGCCTTCCTTGAAAGAGGCTCAAATCGCTTTTCAGCAGGCGCAGAGGGTTCTAGAATCTATAGAAAAAGACTTAGAGCAGGGTGTGCTGTTCTTTCAAGAAACCGGGTCGATAGCTGAGCTGTTGCAAAATGGCGATGCTAGCGAGTAAAGTTTTAGCGCTATGGGATTTAGCTCAGGTGCTGGTTTTCGGCCTCATTACCCACGATAGACTTCATGCTCTCCAGGGCACCCGGAATGCTACGCGGGTCGAGGAACATGACTTTGCTGCTCTCGCTCTCGCCAATCTGACGGCTCATCGCCAAATACTCTTGAGCCAAAATAAACTGCAAGGCTTCACGTGCATTCGGGTCGGTTTTAATTTTTTGAGCGAGCACTTCTACCGCCTCTGCGGTGGCCTGGGCGCTCAGCACCTGTTCTTGCCGCTGGGCCTGAGCGCGGAGCACAATGGTTTTTTGCTCGGCTTCAGCATCTAAAATGACGGATTTTTGGCGAGCTTCGGCGTCGAGGACGACCGATTCCGCCCGACCGCGAGCAGAGTTGATGGCCGCATCCCGTTCGCCTTCAGAAGTTAGTACGCTGGCTCGCTTTTTCCGCTCAGCAGTCATCTGCAATTCCATCGAGTCTTGCACCGCTTTAGAAGGAGCAATGTCGCGCAGCTCTACGCGGGTCACCTTTACTCCCCACGGATCGGTAGAAATATCTAGCTCACGCAGCAGCAGCTCGTTGATTTCGGCACGGGCAGTGAAGGTTTCGTCGAGTTCGAGCTTGCCCATTTCAGAGCGAATTTGCGTGAGAATCAGGTTTACCATAGCCGATTGCAGGTTCTCTACCTTGTAATAGGCTTTCTCTAAATCAACAATGCGCCAATATACGACGGCGTCTACGCTGATAGAGACGTTATCGCGAGTGATGCACTGCTGCGGTGGCACATCGAGCACTTTTTCACGGATGGTTTGCTTGTAAACCATGCGGTCTATGAAAGGGACGGTAAAGTTGAGGCCGGGCTTAAGCTTTTTACCGTTATATCGGCCCAAGGTTTCGACTAGCGCTTCGTCGCTCTGGTTAATGATTCGAATGGAGTTAGCAGCGACGCCGCCACCAAGTGCCAGCATAATCAGTAGTGCAAAGGGGTTCATGGGGATATGTGCTCCTATTAGTCAGCAGTCTTGGCCAATTGCAGTTTTGGCTGATTGACAGTCTTAGTGGATAAGAAAGGTGTAGTGACGGCAGAAAATGCGCCAAAAATCTTTACTGAAGGACATTTAAAGGAATCACGATCAGCGTGTTGCCTTTGCGCTCTACCACAAAAACCTCTTGGCCTGGGCCGATGAATGCTTGATCGTCATTACAGCGTGCCTGCCATGAGTTGCCCTCATAGATCACTCTGCCCACCTGTCCGGGCATGATGGCTGTTGTCGTTCTAGCTTCGGTGGCTTCTCGCAGGGTGTAAGCGGTGCGGTTGGGAATGAACCGCTTAAGCGCCCACAAGATCAACGCTGAGAACACTGCCCACAGCGCAATTTGGTAGCTTACGCTCGGCACTACTAACGTTAGCAGCGCCACGATAAATGCACTTACTCCTAGCGCTGACTCAATAAAAGCGGTAGGCAGCAGTAGCTCCATCACGCAAAGCACTGCGCCAATTATCACCCATAGCAAGGCGGCATTCATAGATTATGAGTCCGGGCCGTATAGCCTAGCGGTAGTTGAGTCATCTTCTCTATAGCCTAATTCAGCGAGCTGGATAAGTGTTGACCTAAGAGCAATGGAAATTTGCGCCATGCTGTAGTTCTTACGCGGATTCTTATCTCTGGCACAGGTAGGATCTCTGGCCCATGGGGAATAAGCTTCTATTTGTCTCAATCGGGTCAAATTTATTTGCGCTCAATCCCTTTTCCCTTACCATTGACCTAAATTAACGGCAATCCCCCCAGAGTCCTCAAATTTTATGAACGGCGAAGAGAGCAAATATCCCTTCAGACAATATGTTTGGGCCTTGGGCCACGGCACCAACAAAATTCCGCTTGGCGATCGCGTTGACAATCGCTATCAGGTGGTGGCCCCCTCCATCTGGCTAGATACCCAGCTAGAGCTACCGCCCAAAGTACCTGAACCGGTTCCCAACTTCGCCCTGCCCTATCTCAAAGCCTATTCTTACCAGCTCAATTTGCCTGGAATATATGGCATTTGTCACCAGGATTCGGGGGAAGCGGTGCTGCTGCTCAGCAATGTACCGGTCAGTCATCGGGGGCAACTGATGCCCGCAATCGGCAAAGCTTGGTCAGAATCTTCCGCCTTTAGTCAGGCTTATTGGCTGTGGCAGATGATCACGCTGTGGGAACCGCTTAAAAGCTTTGGGGCCGCCGCCAGCCTACTGAAAAAGAGCAATATCCGAGTCGAGGCGTGGCGAGTTAGGTTGATTGGCCTGTCGGTTAACCCTGCTGACCCACCGCTGAGCGAACTGGGCCGGGCCTGGGAAGGCTACTTTTTGCCAGGGGCCACCCCTGCCGTTGCCGACCTGCTGAAGTCTGTATGTCAGGAGATGCAGGCCGGTGAGCCTGACTTTATGGGCATCAAAGCGCAGATCAACGAGCAGCTGTTGCAGGCAGCAGCGGGCGCGCCTATAGAGTTTCAGATTGCTGGCGCGACCAGCACCGGGCCGCAAAAATCTCGGAATGAAGATGCCTGCTATCCCAGCCCGATAGAGCTGAAGCGAACGAGCACAGCCGATTTGCCGCTGCTACCGCGCCTGGCTATCGTCTGCGATGGGGTGGGGGGCCATGCTGGGGGCGAAGTGGCCAGTCAGATGGTGGTGCGATCGCTCCAGCTCCAGCTCCGCAGTCTGCTCACCGAAGCCATGGAACAAGAGCAGGCGATTTCTCCACAAGTCGTCATCGATCAAATTGAAGCGGCTATTCGAGTTGCGAACAATCTGGTCGCTCAGCAAAACGACCAGCAGGGCCGCGCCGACCGCCAGCGCATGGGCACCACGCTAGTGATGGCTCTAATTCTGCCGCAGCGCATCGAAACGCCCGCTGGCCCAGCCGAAGTTAACGAGCTTTACCTCACCCACATCGGCGATAGCCGGGCCTACTGGATCACCCCAGAACACTGCCAGCTGCTCACTGTAGATGACGACATCGCGGGCCGAGAAGTCAGCGCGGGTCACAGCTTTTACAGAGCGGCTTTACAGCGCCCTGATGCCAGCGCTCTGACTCAGGCCGTGGGTCTGCGCGACTTCGATCAGCTACGCCCGCACACCCAACGCTTTTTGTTCGACTCTGACGGTGTCTTGCTGCTGTGTTCCGACGGTCTGAGCGACCACAATCAGGTAGAAACCTCTTGGGCTGACTATATTGGGCTAATTGTCCAGCAGATTGTACCGCTCGAAGCCGCTGTAGACGCCTGGATAGAGCTAGCCAATCAAAAAAACGGTCACGACAATGTCACGGTAGTACTGGTCAGTGTTTCTCTGCCCAAAGAGATTGGCGAACCTGATGCGGCTGGTGGAGCAGTGAGCACGACGGATAGAGCCCCGACAGCTATGCCACACCTACCGCAGCTAGAGGGCGGGCGATCGCCAGCTGGCGTCTCCCCCCAGCCGTTTGTAGAGATGACAGCCGCTTCTAGAGCGCTGCTTTACGGCGAAACTGAAGACGACGATACGCCCCTGACTGAAGAGGAGATGGCTGCGATTGAAACCGAGCCAGCAGCGCCCCGATCAGCCGGTCGAAAGCTAGTTACGGTGTTTTTGGCCCTGTTTGTACTGGGCATCGTCGGCGCGGTTGGCTGGCTGCTGTGGCGAACTTTTGAGCCGTTGGCACCCAATCAGCCGCTGCCCCCTGACGAAGAGCAGCTGCAAGCACCGCCTGATGCGCCTCCCAATGCACCTGAAAGCGAATAACTAGAGCAGCCGTTAGAATCAATCGGCGCGTGGCTCAGCCGCGTGGCAGCAAAGAACGTCCGCCGCTGTGGGAGAATAGATCGCACCCAATCACAAGGGGTTGCAAAAGGGCAATACTGCCCACATTTTCGAGCAATTTTACTCTGTAGCTTCTGTTGATATCTCTCATGAAAGTTGGCGATCGCGTTCGCATCAAGTCTCCCCTGACACTGTTTAATCATCCCAAACACCGCAACCAACCTCACAATGTCGAAGGGCTAGAAGGCACCGTCGCCGCCATTCTGACCGACTGGAAAGGTAGACCGATCAGCCCTAACTACAAGATTGTGGCCGAATTTGAAATTGAAGGGGCCAAGCGCCCGTTTAAGGCGCATCTGCACGAAGATGAGCTAGAAGTGATTGATTAGAGACCATCAGCTGTTTTGCTGAGTAGGGCGCACGAGAATATCGTGAACTTCGACATGGGCTGGCTGGCTGAGCGCATAGGCAACCGCGTTAGCGATATCGACCGCTTGCAGCACCGGAAACTGGCTGTAGGTATCTTTGGCTTTTTCGGTACTCTGGTGGTACTTTTCAGCGAATTCGGTCTCGACGATGCCGGGGCTGATGGATGAAATCCGAATCGAGCTGTCGGCGGCGCGCAATTCTCGGCGCAGGGTTTCTGTCAATGATCGCACGGCAAACTTAGTGGCCGAGTAAAGACCCGCAATTGCCGGAACCCGATGCCCCGACATTGAGCTGATATGCAAAATATGGCCAGCGTTAGCAGGCTCCATCAGGCTCACAGCTTCGCGGGTGCAGATGCAGGGCGCCAGTACATTCACATCGAGCATTTCCCGCCAGGCTTCAGTGCTGCCGGTCATCAGTGACTCTTTGTGCCCGAGACCGGCATTGTTAATCAGGGCATCTAAGCGGCCCCAGCGGTCTTTCACCGCTGCAAAAAAGTTCAAGATCTGTGACTCATCCCGCAGATCTACCGTCTGAGCGAGCACGTCAACATCCTGTCGGCGCAGGGTGTCAGCCGCTGCTGAGAGGCGCTCCTGACGGCGAGCACAGATAGCTAGGTCGTACCCATCTGCGGCCAGGCGACGGGCGATCGCCAAGCCAATTCCGCTAGAGGCACCGGTCACTACAGCCACGGGTCTTTGGGGAGTATTGGTCATAACCATCGAAATCGCCAGATACTAGGATTTGCCGGAAGCTTCAGCAGAGCCGCGTTTTAAAAACTTCAAGCTTAAAAACTTTAAGCTTGAGTCGTTTTGTGAGAGATGATGTAGATTATATGAGAGGATTGTTACAACCTTTTAAGCAAACTTTATAGAGAGGGCTCAAAATGGATTTGGATTTTCGCGTTTTGGCTGTGTTGTCACCGGTACTGATCGCTGCAAGCTGGGCAGGATTTAACATTTTTAGAGCGGCCTTAGGTCAGGTTCAAGATCTGCTGAATAAAAACAACGCCGTCTAGCCTCACCACGACCGCTAAATCTAGCCGGTCAAAGTGCGAAAAATGTCGGTTTTACATCACGAAGGTCACTTCACATGTGAAGTGACCTTCGCCTGCGCGTAGGCAGATTCAGCGCTTGTCAGTTGTGATCTCTCGATGGTTGCATCATGCGCTCATATCTAGCCTTTTTAGAGCGGGCATCAGCTGCTCAAAGGCAATTCCTCGGTGGCTGTACTTTTCTTTTTCGTCCGGGGTCATTTCGGCAAAGGTCTTACCCCGAGCCTGCACGTAAAAGATTGGGTCGTAGCCAAAGCCACCAGCCCCCTGTCCTGCCGTGAGAATTGCCCCGGGGCAGCGGCCTTCGGTCTCAGCGGCAATGGTGCCGTCGGGTCGGGACAGGGCTATAGCACAGACAAATTCTGCCCGGCGATCAGTTTCGTCACCCAGTTCTCTCAGGACTCGGTTAATGCGGTCAGCATCGCTGTGACCATAGCGAGCTGAGTACACGCCCGGCGCGCCGCCTAAGGCCACCACCGACAGGCCAGAGTCATCGGCGATCGCCCAGCTTTGAGTGGTGATCGCGACTTCTGAAGCTTTCAGGCGGGCGTTCTCTATAAAAGTTTTACCCGTTTCTTCTACTTCCAGGTCTTGCGGCTTGAGCGCTAGCGTCCAGTCCAGCGTCTGGAGATAGTCCTTGAGTTCGGTCAGCTTGCCCGGATTGCTCGTAGCGACGACAACAGTGGTCATAAGCTAGGTGGTTAAAATCATTTTCAATTGTAAGGGCCTTAGGTAGCGAGCTTGGAGAATACGAATGGCAGCTGCTCAGCCCAGTCAAAGTCGCATCAGTATCCTATAAGCTTTGTAACAAAAGCTATTGGAACGTTCAGAAAATACTGATATTCTGACGGCATTAATTTTGACTCCGCTAGCTAGGTATTTATCTGATGGCCAATCGACAGACCAGAGCCAGAGCGACTAGCTCCGTGGGCAGTTTCGCGAACGACTTCAAAGAATTCTTGATGCGCGGCAACGTCGTAGATCTTGCTGTTGCGGTGGTAATTGGGGCTGCTTTTGGGGCAGTCGTTACTTCTTTGATTGAAGACATTATCACCCCGCTGTTGCTAAATCCAGCGCTTTCAGCAGCCGGGGCAGACGATATTGCAGAGCTATCGGCTGGCGGCATTAAGTACGGCACTTTTCTAGCAGCGGTGATCAACTTTGTTGTGATTGGCTTTGTGCTGTTCCTAATTGTTCGTCTGTTTGAGCGTTTTAAGCGTAAAGAAGAAGTCGTGGCTGAGCCCACGCCGACTGAAAAGCTAGATCTGACGATGCAGCAGCTGACTGAGACGATAGAGCGTAAGCTGTAGGCCTTCCTTTGCTACTCGGATTAGTCCCGGCAGCCGAGGCTGTCACGAGTGGCCACGCCAGTTACCGGGTTAACACCTTCGGCGCGATCACACATCTGCTTCACCTGATAGCGATCCAAAATTGAATCAGAGAAATCTGCGCCGGTAATGATCGTATTGGCAAAGGAGCTGCTGGTGGCGATCGCTTCGGTGAAGATCGCATTCGTCAGATCCGAGCCATCAAAAATCACTCGGTCGGCAAAGGTCTTTGCAAAATCGACATTCGATAAATTGGTACGCATGAACGTCGCCTTAGTCAAGATGGTGCCACTCATATCGGCCCCGGCAAAATTGGCATCGCGCACATCTGCCGCTGCAAAAGAGGTGCCCGAGAGATCTTTGCCTGAAAAGTCTGCACCAGACTGATTGGTCAGCGTATAGTCCACCCGGTTATCCTGCGCCCAGGCAGGACTGCTCATACCTGCGATCAGCAGCCATATCATCATTGAAAGCAGCAGCGCTCTAACTCCTAGCGCACGCAATAAATTCATCTTCGCCTGACCTCGTCTAAATAGATTTGCCAATCCTTCGATCATATCGGGTTAAGGGGTTTGATCGAGATTTAATACAATGGGAGCACGACTCCTCGACAGTGCTCACACCATGCAAAGCCCTAGTCAGCTTCCGGCAGTTCCTACTTTAGAGAATGGCGATCGCCTCAGCGGCCCCGAATTCGAGCGCCGCTACGCTGCCATGCCCGATCTTAGAAAAGCCGAACTCATTGAAGGAGTTGTCCACTTGCCACCCGCTGCCTTGAGATTTAGAAGCCACGGTCAGCCCCACAGCCGACTTAATGGTTGGCTAGCCTTTTACGAAGCGCTCACGCCCGGCGTCTCTGTCGGTACCGAACCCACCGTAAAACTCAACTATCGCAACTATCCTCAGCCAGATGTCGTGCTGATGATTGACCACGACCGGGGCGGACAGGCCCGCCTGAGCAAAGACGATTACATTCAGGGGGCACCCGAACTGGCCATCGAGATTTCAGCTAGCAGCGTTTCAATTGATTTAGGTAGCAAAAAAACAGCCTACCGTCGCTATGGTGTCAAAGAATATATTGTCTGGCGCGTATTTGACCGTGCCCTCGACTGGTTTCACCTCAGCTCAGCAGAAAGCGACTATATAAAATTGACTGCTGATCAGACGGGTGTCATTAAGAGCCCTACTTTCCCAGGTCTCTGGCTCGCATCCGAGGCGCTGCTGCAAGGAGACACCGCCCAAATGTTCGCTCAGCTTCAGGCTGGACTTGCAGCCGAGGAACATGCCGCTTTTGTCGCTCAGCTAAATCGCAATGCCTAACCACAGTGCTAAAGAGGTAGCTACGATGCCCTACACCCTGCCCCGCGACCAAAGCTACCAGGAATATTTAGACGATAACCAGCTACATCTAGAAGGCAACTATCGCCTGCTCAGCACTGGAGAAGTGATATACAGATGTCCTGATGCATTAAGACATCTGCTAGTCGAGTTGCCCGCTGTTCTCTAACGGTTTCAGCCGACAAAAGCGTCCTAAGCAACTCGACAGAGGCTATAGATGCCGTCTATCGAGAGCAAGTGTATCGGAATCAGAGCGAAATCGTCTCGACTATTTTCCCGGCGCTTAAGCTGACGGTGAGTAAATTGCTAATGGGAACCTGAGTTCGGGATAAGGTGTTTCATGGTCAACCGCTCAAATCTCTCCTACCAAAGCCGATCTGGGTTCCCTTACCAAGGGGAACCGTAAGGGAGGGGTCCTGGCGACATGCTCTGTGCTCAGCCGGAACCCCTCTGCCTGCGGCATCTCCCCTTGGTAAGGGGAGAAAAGGTCCCCGATGGCACATTCTAGCTATTCTTATCTCGAACTGACGTTAATGGGAGAAGCTTGAGCGGATGGGCGATTCCCCTAAAAGGAGGCTCTGCCAACGCCCTCCGCACAACCCTCTATTCCTTACTCAACATCTCAGAGAAGTCCAGATTTTCTGAAGCCAGCACCAGAATCGTTGGCGGCAGTCCCGCTGTCCGATCTCGTAGGGCTTGATAATACTGCGGGAAATTGTCATCGGGAACCCCTATCCCTAAAAACACGAGATCCGCAGCGGCGGAGGACTCTTGTAAAATCGCATCGAAGGGCCTGTCTTCAGCCAGGATAATTTCAGAAGTTGCGCCAATGCGCAGGCTGTTTGTCAGCGCCTCCATATTAACTTCAGCTGCCTGAGCCGCCGCTTCGTCCGGGACGACCAGCTTCAGACGAATCTCGGCAGCGCGCCACAGCCAACTGGTTCGTAGCAAATAGGCCAGAATCAGCATCAGCCCGCCGTTAGACTGCAATCCGCCCCACCACACGTCTATCTGCCGCTTTTCATCGCGCACAAACATAGGCGGCAAAAAGGACTCGGTCTCATCATCCTCGTTTTTTTCGCCTCGGAAGATAATCACGTTGCGCTGGGCCTCGTGGCATACCCGGATGGTGTCGCAGTAGCGCTCGATGCTCCCAATATCAGGATCTTCGGTATCGCCGAGAAGCACCGTATTAGGCACCAGCGGCCCCATGCCGTAGGCTTCGACCAGCGTTTGCGCACCGGTGAAGGGGTCGTCGGCGGTAATGATCTTGGCAAACGCCTGCACGCCTTTACGCTCCAAAAAGTCACGCAGGATCACCTCGGCTTTTTCCTGCTGGGAAATACTGCGAGAGCCACTGGGCAGTACGCTGGCAACAGTGATCAGGCCCCGGTTGTGGGTAAAGGCGCGAGCAATTTCGATCAGGTACCAGCGCTTAGTGGGGGTGCCTGAAAGCACTAACAGGTGAGGTCGCCAGTTTTTCGGATCGGGGTTGTCGGCAATGTTGAGCAGCGCCGTTCGCACAATCGTCATCCATACGCCCTGACGCACGTCGCCCCAGGTGCTTTCAATTTGCCTGCGCTCTAGCCAAAAGTAAATCAGCCCGACGACGACCAGCGCCACCATTGTTGCCACCGGATTGATCAAAAACATGACGGCGATACAGCCGAGCGCGCCGAGCAAAGAGAGCGACCAGTGCACCTTGAAGGTTGGCCGGAAAGAGGGGCTTTGCAAGAAGCCTTCAATGCCTGCTGCAACGTTGAGCACTAAGTAGGTAGTCAGGAAGAACATAGAGAGGACAGGGGCGATCGCATCCAAACTCCCCAGACTCACTACCGCTAGCACAATCCCCAGCGTAAAGAGCGTGCCTAGTCGCGGATCGTCTGTCGGGCCATTCCCCTTGCCGAGCCAGCGCAGCGCAGTAGGCAAAATGTTGTCGCGGGCCAACGCCTGCAAAATCCGTGGCGCACCTAAAATGCTGCCAATTGCACTTGAAAGCGTCGCCCCCCACACCCCCAGCACAATCGAATCTATCAGCATATCGCCACCAATCGCGATTCGCTTCATCACCAGCATGTCGGGGTTGAGCAGCGCGTTCGAGGCGGTCGGCGTGCGGGTGACCAAAAAGTAGGGAATGGCCATGTAAATGACGTAGCCCACAACCACAGCGGCCAGCGTGCCCCGAGGAATGGAGCGAATCGGATCTTTGAGATCGCCCGACATATTCACGCCAGCCATAATCCCAGTTACTGCTGGGAAAAAGACTGCAAACACTGCCCAAAAGCCTACCCTTGGCACCTTGGCTGCATTGATCGCATCGGAAGGGTCAACGGTGACATCATGACCAAAAAATAGGGCGACTAAAGAAAGGGCGATCGCCGCCATGATCACATACTGCACCTTAATTGCCGTATCTGCCGAAGTCAGCGCCAGCGCGGTCACCAGCACCGTCGTAATTAACGCCACCGGCACAATCAGCAGGTTTGGAAAAATCGTGTTGACGCTTTCGGCAAAGCCAATGGTGTAGAGCGCTACTGAAAGAGCCTGAGCAAAATACAGCGGAATGCCGACGGCTCCCCCCGTTTCAATTCCCAGCGAGCGGCTGATCATGTAGTACGCGCCACCGGCCCGGATGACTTTGTCAGTGGCGATCGCACTGATCGATAGCGCTGTTAGAAACGTGATTGACGTGGCGATCGTCACAATCAGCAGCGTCTGAGGCAGCCCCACCTGGCCGACCACCCAGCCAAAGCGCAGATACATGATCACGCCTAAAATGGTCAGAATAGAAGGTGTGAACACACCACCAAAGGTACCAAGCCCGGTCGCTTCGTCCTTCGCAGGCAGGGTAGCGGCGTTAGATGAATCTGAAGTCATGGGAGTTCCAGGTGAATTTGGCGATCGCCGCCCTACAGTTTAGATAGCAGAGGCCCGATCAGAAGATATCAGCAATTACACGACTCGACTTGTTCAGCGAGTGGATTCGCCTTGTAAAAAACCCTGCTATTAAAGTCCTACAGCCTATTCCATATCGACACTCTACCCGGCTTATGAGCGTATCCTACACTTCTCAATGGCAGCGCCTGCTAAAAAACGTGGGCATCTGGCAAGGGTCATTCACCCAGATTTCTCCCAGCGGCCAGATTTTGACCGAGGTGCCAACCGAGGTAGCGCTTATTGCCCAAGATCACAATCAGGCTATGCGTCAGGAGATTCGCCGCTACCCGCCCGGAGAACCTGCACAAACTACAGTCTTAGAATATCGCTCCCTCAGCCGGTCTACGCTATTTTTTGAAAACGGCGCATTTTCGCAGGGCTCGATGCAGTGGGGGCCTTTTTCTGAATTTGGCGCAGAGCTGGGTTTGATAGCGGGCGATCGCCGCCTGCGGCTGGTACAGCTATATGAGTCGGGCGAACTCAAACAAATCACGCTGATTCGAGAGCGGCTCAAAGATATGGATACACCCGAAAGAGAGCCGCTTGCCCTATCAGATCTACTCGGCACATGGAAAGGTGAAGCGGTCACTCAGTATGCCGATCTGCGTCCCGAGCAGTCACAGCCCACTCAGCTCACGGTCGAAGCCACAGGCAATAGTCAAGTTCGTCAAACGATTGCTTTTGGTGACTCACCGCCGATTAGCTCTACGGGTACGGTCAAGGGGCAAACAATACTGTTCACAGCTGGATCTCAGCCGGTGCAGGTGCTGCTGTTGCCCGGTGGTGCCTCTGCAACCTGTCCGACCCACATCACGCCACGTCAGCCGCTATTTTTAGAAGCGGGCTGGTTGCTCAATGCCGATACTCGTCAGCGGATGATTCGCAGCTACGACGCAGCAGGCGCTTGGATCAGCCTTACTCTGGTCACAGAGCAAAAAGAGTGATTACCAAATTTGGATTAGCGGTGAACCGGATGCTGTCCGTAAAAGGGAAGTACTGAGGCCCATTCAGGGCGATCGCCTCGCTTCCATCGCACCATCGCCAAAGCCATCACCCCAGTCACCGAATCTGCTAGCCCAACTCCCGTCACCGTTATCACTTCTCTAAGAGGCCGCTGGTAAGACGCTACAATATCTGCCCATTCACTCTCCGGGACGACAGCCTCAGCAAGTGATGGCGTCAGGTCGCTTGCTTCATCGGGCCGGTAAATAGCGCCGTAAACCGCTTCTCGTTTGGCAGGCATAGAGACGGCAACGTCTTCAGTCTGAGCAAAGGGAGTTTGAGCAAGTGACTGAGCGGCGATCGCCGCCAGAGAAGACACGCCAAACAAAGGAATCTCTAGCTGCTGCGCTAATGTCCGCGCTGCTACTACCCCAATCCGAGTGCCGGTAAAGCCGCCCGGCCCTTTAGCAACTGCAATAAAGCTCAAGTCTTGCCAGGTGTGAGGCGCGATAAATTCTATGAGCTTGACGTGCAGGTGACTGGAAACCTCCCGACCCAGATCCCACACCTGATGACGCTCTACGGCTCCAGCATCGCCATTGGCATCAATGGATTTGAGCATGAGTCCGAGCTGAGGGCTGGTGGTGTGAATGGCAAGGCCAAGCATGAAGAAACTAAAGTAAAGGAACGTGCTAATGCCTTTGCATCATGCCACTTGGCTAGTCTTGCTTCAGCCGAAAGGTCATCATCAGCGGCAAATGGTCAGAAGCTTCGCCCGCTGCGCTGACTACCTCAGTACTGAGCGCTTCGATAGTGCTGGGCGTGTACCAAATGTAATCCAGCTTGTATTCAGGCTGGTCAGAGGGAAACGTAGCGGCGGCTTTCCCCCAGTCTTCTATAGGCACGGCTGAGACAAACTGCTCAGATGCAGCCATTTCTTTGATTGAGAATTCGCTTTCTTCATCGGTGCGATTAGGCGAGCTATTGAAGTCGCCGAGTACTATCACCGGGTAGGTTTTGGCATAGTCTTCGGCGAGCGATCGCACAAACCGCGTCTGACTCACCCGAGTCGGCTCATCAAAGGCTTCTAAATGCACGTTAATGACGATCACCGGTTTGGTATACAGCAAAATCTCTGATACCTGGGCTAGGCGTTCCAGGTAAAAAGCATTGTAGTAAAAGGGATTGCTGGCGACCTTTTCGAGGACGATGCGGCTGTTTTTTTGAATGGGAAAGGGCCAGCGACTGATAATGGACTGACCAGAAAGAATTTTGCCAAACTGCGCGGCCGGCGGCCAGTAGGGAAACGGCACGTAGTTTTTATCCCAGCTAATGGCGATCGCTCCGTTCATCAAATCCAACCCCTGAGCGATCGCCTCGGACTGATCGACCCCGTAAGAACGCTTCGAGCCAAAATCAATTTCCTGAAAGGCGACGATATCTGGGTTGACCGTTTTGAGGGCAGCGATCGCACGCTGCTGATTCGCCTCAAAAAAAGCGCGATCGGTTTCAGCCGTCGTATTATTCGTCAGTCCGGAGAGGTAGCCCAGGTTGTAGCTGACAATGGTGTGGCTCGCCTCACCCGGCCTAAAGATTTCACCCTCGTTGAGGCCATCTTGGGCGTAGTTGACGAGGGCGGCGTAGTTTTGCTTGCTGTAGCTGCTGGAGGTACCCCAAAAGTAGAAAAGAGTGATCGCCGCCGCCGGCAATCCCACCAGCAAGCCCAGCCATTTCAATAGTATTTTCATCGTCTTATTCGCCCGGTACTCTGCCTAAAACAACGTATTTTGGTAGGATGATTCCCGCTGGGTAACCTACGTGTGCGATGGCGACGCCGCTCACATGAAGCATCGCCACTTGCCTACTTCTTTCGGAGCTGCTAGATGTCCATCAAAAACATAATCTTCTTCGGTTTTCTAGGATTTATCCCAGTTTCGCTGGCAGCTCACTTTTTGGGTTGGGGCGACCTGGTCGTATTTGTCACCGCAGCTCTAGCCATTATCCCCCTCGCTGGGTGGATGGGCACTGCCACCGAAGAAATTGCCGTCGTCGTCGGCCCTTCACTGGGCGGGCTAATGAACGCTACCTTCGGCAACGCTACCGAGCTAATCATTGCCATTTTCGCACTTCGAGCAGGCCTGGTAAACGTCGTCAAATCGAGCATAACGGGATCTATCATCAGCAACCTGCTGCTGGTCATGGGCCTTTCTATGCTGCTCGGCGGCCTCAAGTTCAAAGAGCAAACCTTTCAATCCACCGTCGCTCGTCTCAATGCCTCTTCCATGAACCTGGCTGTGATTGCAATTTTGCTGCCTACCGCCGTTGACTTTACCTCCACTGGCATCGAGCAGCCGGTTTTACAGCGCCTTTCCATCGCGGTTGCCATCGTGCTTATGCTGGTATACGGCCTCACTCTGCTATTTTCGATGAAAACCCATGCATATCTGTATGACGTGGGCATGGCAGAATCTCCGGTCGAAGGCACAGATACTGAATCAAATTCTCAAGCGGACAAGGCCCACGAAAATGGACATGGGGAGCACAGCGAAAAGCCCAACTTGAAGCTCTGGGTCGGCGTACTTTTGGCCGCGACTCTGGCGGTAGCGGTCGAGTCCGAATTTCTAGTTGGCACTTTAGAAGTTGCCTCTAAGCAGCTAGGGCTCTCTGAGCTATTTACCGGCGTCATCATTCTGCCAGTCATCGGCAACGCCGCCGAGCACGCCACCGCCGTCACCGTCGCCCTCAAAAACAAAATGGATCTCTCCGTAAACGTCGCGGTCGGCTCCAGCCTACAAATCGCCCTCTTCGTCGGCCCCCTGCTCGTCATCATTGGCGCACTCATGGGTCAGCCAATGGACTTAGACTTCAACAACTTTGAACTGCTCTCAGTCGCCGTCGCCGTCCTGGTCGCCAACTCTATTAGCGCCGATGGCAAATCTAACTGGCTAGAAGGTACGCTGCTACTCGCCACTTACGCCGTCATCAGCCTATCTTTCTACTTCCACCCCGTCATCGAAGGCATCGGCTAAGCTTGACTGTACAAACGCGATGACAAGACCGGGCATAGAGACTTACCTTAGCCCGTAAAAGACTCAGAACCTGGCTCATTTTTCACGGGCTTTTTAAGCGTTACGGCGACAGCGATCACACTTCCCACAGTGCATTCCTGTCGCCTCTTCCACAAAGCCAAATTCCGCTAGCAATACCTGCCAGCGACACTGCCGGGTGTACAGGTAGCGTTTCATCACGGTCGCGGCGTCTATCTGCTGTTTTAGCCCGGTCTGCTGGTGGGTCTCCAGACGGTAGGTAAAAGGGTCTAGCCATCGCAATTGCCCATTGCGATGCAGCAGTGCTAGGGCCTGATCTCCTTCGCGAAACTGCTTGCGAACATCGTTAATGTGGCCTTCTGCCGGGATTTGACGAACCAATTGAAAAGCTGCTTTCTGGAGCTGCTGAGCTTTCTGTTCAAAGAAGTGCCAGCGCTGCTTGTCTTCTGGCGCGAGCAGGCCAGTTGGCTCACTGACTAGAGACAGCGCCTGAGCTGGCTTTCCGTCGCGCCCCCCGCGCCCAACTTCTTGCACGTACTCTGCAATCAGGCTGGGCACTTCGTAGTGAGCGACAAACCGACAGTCAGATTTGTTGATGCCCATGCCAAATGCCGAAGTACACACAACAAACTGACAGTGGCCGTCAATCCACTGCGCTTCTATCCGGCGACGCTGAGATGCGCCCAGTCCGCCGTGGTAAGCCTTGACCAAATATCCCTGGCTGGCAAACCACTGGGCCAATGCCTCAGTCCCCCGACGAGTGCGAGCATAGACCAGCCCGGACTGCTTGCCCTGTCGCTGAATGAAGTTGAGCAGGGCACGCTTACGGCCTCTGGGAGTCCACACCGTCTGCACAGATAAATGCAAATTACTGCGGTAAGGATTGAGGAGAATAATCTGAGGATTTTGCAGCTGGAGGACGCTTTGTAAGGCTCGTTGGGTAATGGGATCAGCGGTGGCAGTGAATGCGGCGATCGCTATTTTCTCTCCTGCTGGCCTATGAGCTAGCAAAGCCGGACGTACGGCCCCCAATCGTCGATACGCCGGTCGAAAGCTATCGCCCCACTGCGTCAGACAGTGCGCCTCGTCGAGCACCAGCGCGTTGATCTTAACCTGAGGCTGGCAGAGAATTTTCCACACGGCGTCGCTCAGAAGGGTCTCGGGAGACAAATAGAGGAGACGAAGGTGGTTATTTTGGAGCGATCGCAGCACTCGCCAATGCACCTGACTGTCGAGTTCACTGTGCAATGCCGCAGCAGGCAACCGTTTATCTTTCAGCTCCTGCACCTGATTTTCCATGAGCGCTACCAACGGCGATATCACCAGGCTCACGCCCGTCTTCAGCAGCGCTGGCAGCTGAAAGCAAACCGACTTGCCCCCACCTGTCGGCATAACAGTCACTGTATCTCGACCCCGCAAAAGAGCCAGGGCAATTTCTCCCTGCGGTGAGCGAAAGTCCTCACACCCCCACACCTTTTGAAAAGTCGCCCGCAGACGAGCCATGTCTGCGCTCAGGTCTTTAGCAGATTCCATCGCTTCTGTCGCCTTAAGTTGCCTACCCTTCAGCGTTCCCTTTTACCCGAGAAGGACGCTGACTCAGACTAATTACCCGTGGCATAGACATAGCAAAAGCGACTGGATATATCATCCAGTCGCTTTTCTATCGACTATTTTCTATATCACTGGCTAGCAGCCCGCTCTAGCGGAATCCACTAAAGTTATAGCCAATACCGACTGTCACCCCAAAGTTGTCATTGTCGCTGAATAGACCTGCGTAATTAGCTTGTGCGTTGGCTGTAAACTGTCGAGATACCGGAACATCTACCCCAGCTGACAGCAATAGTCCGAAGTCGGAGTTAGAGTCGTTGTCTACATAAGATGCGCCCAAACCTGCGTAGGGAAGGATCTGAAAACTCTGAACATTGGTAGAAAACCGGCTGAACCCATACGTCACAGGCACTAGAACTGCGAAGTCATCGCCGACCAATATGGAAGGGCGTACAGCAATCTGATCGCTCAGAGAGAGCTTGCTGATAGCTGCAAAAGAGATATCGCCTGCTGTACCGAAGTCAGCGCCGATACCGACAAAGTCGGAGCTACGGCTGACGGTGCCGCCAGTCCGACGACGGGCCTGTGCTATTTCAGCTGGCTCCCCGCCTGCTGGGTAATCTAGTTCAGCCGTCGTTGCGGTCGGTTGAACTGATTCAGCGGACAGGGTCTCCCCGGCCAATGTCAGGCTTTCTGCTGAGAGATTCTCAGGCTGCATAAAAGCATCGGACTCAGCTTGATTAAGGGTGGCTTCGGCGCGCTCGTAGCTGCTCCGATTTAACTCAGCTAAGAGAGATTGATCAGCGCTCAGCGCATCTACCTCTGGCTCGCGCACAGCGCTAATCGCCTGCTCCTCTGCTAAATTCGACTCAGCCACCGGTGTTAGATTCTCAAGCGTAGTTTGCGCTCTAGCAGGCATCTGCTGCGCTCCCATAGCTAGCAATAATAAACCAACCGACCCTAAAAAAACCTTTTGTGCAGACATGTCGAACTACTCCTCAAAAATTTAGATACGGCTCACTCCATCCGTACCTACAGATTACTCGTAATCTCGCCAATTTATTTCTATCTAAATAGATAAGAATCCTGCTTTAGAAGTTCTTAGCGCTCGCTTTTTGCAAGAAACGACTGCCGAAATAGGTAGAAAGCCTACTCCCGCGTATATATTGTGACGATACCAATAAGTACGGCTACTACAGCAGATAAGCGACAACATATGGAACTACAGCGTTGGCCACTTTGCCTACTACATTGAGCGATCGCTATATTTTTTCAGTGAGCTACCGATAGCTTGAGCGAAGGATCTAGGCGACGCGCCGGTTGGCGTGATCGCTGAGGATGGGGCTCACCCACTAAGATTACAGACCCCGGCAGCTGCTCCAGTAGGGGGGTAGTGTTTGCACCAATGGTAAGCCCGTTACCATTGCGGCGGCGCTGTGATCGTAAAATCACCAGATCGTAGCTACGAGCCGCTTTGGTGATAGCTGAGACTACGTTGTCTCTGGCCAGCAGTTCGATCTCGATGGAGCGACTGCCGGGCGGCAACCGCTCTACTAAAATTTCTAGCTGTTTTTGCAAGCGTGACCGATGAATCTCTGAAGTGCGGGGGCTGTACACATGCAGCAGCGTGATCTTAGCTTGGTTAGCGATCGCCAGCACCTGGGCAAATCGCAGCACTCGCAGCGTCATCACCGACGGATTTTCGATGGGGATTAAGATTGTTTTAAGGGTAGCCGGTGGATTGAGCAGTCTGGCCACAACTACTGGGCAGTGGGCCGCTCGCATCACCTCATCTTGAATATTGTTGAACAACCGCCTGCCGATTCTCGACCGCTGGGCTAATCCTAGAACAATCAAATTCGCGTTTTCTTCGCGGCTAACATGAGAGATCGCCTGAGCGACGCTATAGTCAATCCGCAGTCTGGGATCAATCTGGGTTTCAAATTCATCGCCGATCTCCCGAGCCGCTTCTAAGAGCTGACGACTACGGGTCACAGACTTAGTTAGCTGAGGCGAATCCATCTCAGGCTGGGCTAGCGAAATAGCCAATGGAATCACGCGGCCACTCGCGTACTGGGCAACAGCGGCAGCTAGCTCGATGAGCGATCGCTCATTTTCAGGGTTATAAACCGGTACCACCACCGAAAAAGAATCAGGCATATCGCTAGGGGGCGGTAGCCAGTCGAGTGAATCAGATTCATCAAACGTCTTCTGGAGCGCCAGCCGCTCAGCGGTATAGGTGGTGACCAGAGGCCCTAAAATAGAGGTCACTAGCATCAGCAAAATGACGCTATTAAACACCTCAGTACTAATGATTTCTGCCTCGTAGCCAACTAACGCAGCCGCCAGCGTTGCTGCAACCTGAGGGATCGACAGTGACCACATTGCCCAGGTTTGCAGCCAGCTGTACTGATATAGCCGCCCGGCTGCGAGTGCTGCAAGCAGCTTGGTAGCAAGCAGTACTCCAACGATTAGTAAAGGAAGGCCAATCGACGCCAGAATATCGCTAAAGGCTTCAAGGTCCAGCAGCAGTCCCATGTTGACAAAAAACATAGGAATAAATAAAACGCTGCCCAAAAATTCTGTTTTCTCCTTGACTGGGCCATCGCCAACAACGCTGTTGATAGCGAGCCCTGCTAAGAATGCACCAATAATATTTTCGACGCCGATCAGCTGCGCGACGACTGCGGCTAAAAAGACAGACAGCAGCACAAACAAGAACCGGTTGGCTTCATCTTTGCCGACCTTGCGAAAGAAGAGTTTGCCCAATTGCTTCAGGCCAATGAGAACAGCTAATGCATACAGCCCTAACGATCCTAAAAGCGTGAATAGCTTAATAGCCGAAAAATCTCCTTTGCTGATGCCCAGGCAAATGGCCAGCACCAACAGCGAGCCAATATCTGTAAAGATAGTTGCCCCAACCGTCACCGTGACCGCTTCATCATCAACGACGCCTAGCCTCTGGATAATTGGATAGGCTAAAAGCGTGTGCGAAGCCAGTAGCGACCCGATCAAAACAGCGGCTAGCCAGCCAAACCCAAACAGCAGCCCCACGCCAATCCCACCCACTAGGGGAATGGCAAACGTCATAAATCCGTAGCCCATTGAGCGATCGCGCGTTCTCTGAAACAAAATCAGGTCAATTTCGAGCCCAGCGACAAACATCAGATAGATTTTGCCAATCTCCGAAAGTAGCTTCATCGTATCTGCGTCTGCATCTAGCCAGCCCAGCCCGCTACTGCCAAAAGCAACGCCCGCCGCGATCAAACCAACTAACCCAGGCAGCTTCAACCGCTCAAACAGCGGTGGAACCGCCAGCACAATTGCCAGCAGCAGCACGAAAGTAGCAACAGGTGCTCTCAGCGTCTCAGAAACCGGTTCTACCAAAAATAAAAACATGGCTGGTTCTCCTGTTGTTCCCTATAGAGAAGGCTAGAGATAGTTATCTCTAGCCGCTGGTGCTTTCTAAATTATTCGCCAAAACAAAAGGCCCGACTATGAATATTCATAATCGGGCCTTTATTTAGAAATGTCTCTATATCCTAAGAGAGAGCTAGCTCAATTGACCTACTTGCTCAGCTGCCTGCTGACGGCGGCGCACCGAGACCATTCCTACTGCTGCGGTTGCCAGCAAGCCCAAAACAGCCGTCGGTTCAGGAACAGACGCTGCCTCGCCGCTAAGAATTTCACCCGTAGTGCTCTTTGCAGTCTTTGAGAAGGCGAAGTTGTCCGATTCAAAGTTGACGCCGTTAAGCGCTACTTTTTTGATTTTGGTACCGCCCGTGCCAAAGAAATTGAGATAGCTATAGTACTCGCCCGAATTTTTTCCCAAAAACTGCTGGTTGGGATTGCCGCGATAGGCATCTCGCTCAGCCTGAGGCAGTGCGCCAATAAAATCAGAGACTAAAGAAGTGGAGTAAAATCCCAAAGAAGCATCGTCTTCGCCAAATAGCTCAATGCTGTTGCTATTATCGCCAGCCGACCACCAAAAGCCCATGTAAGACTGAGCGTCATTAAATGTAATCGTAGAGCCACCTCGCAGATATTTGCCGCTGCCGCCAGCCCCACCGTACTGATTAGCAGCCTCGATTTTGGCTGTATTCATCGCTCCGATGCCGTTGGCAAAAGAGACGTTAGTTGAATTACCCAGCGCCATCGACTCAAAGTCTTCGTAAACGATGTCACCAGTCAAGGTAGTTCTCTGAACACCTGCTCCTTCTAAAGTAAACGTAATTCCTGCAAATGCAGGCTGAGCAGAAAGCGCTGCTAAACCTGTTCCCACCACTGCCAAACCTAACTGAGTTGCTAGCTTAACCATAATTTTCGAAGCCTCGTAATCGACTCCAACACCCTACTCAAGGCTCAGCGGCTTGGGCAATTGGACAATCGCTATCTTTACTGAGCGTTTGAAAACAGACTGTTGGGGAAGTGTAACCACTGACAGCCCTTGAACAAGTTTGATTTAGCACTGAGGTTGGTTCCGTATTCTCCACCGATCAGGCGGTGTAATCTGTTGTCGCTATCTTAAAAGGGTCAGTATCTATGCTGAAACAACTTCTGAGAAAACAAATTAGCTTGGTAGATTACGTGCTTCTACCGCCACAGAAACTACGTATTCACAGCGGCATGAGCGACAATAGAACATTCTAAGATTGTGTCCTAGTGCTCAAGCGAGAACTCACTTTCGCTTCGGTAGAACCCATAGCCATAGCAGCCAAGTTCAAACAGAGCGAGGCTACAGCTGTAAACTTTACAAAAGTCTCAATGCCAAGCCCTTTTGAGACCCCGATGATCTTGTGTAAGCGCAGGATGAGGCTGACTGCCCATTCGCCGATGCATTCAGATCTACTGCATACGGTCAATAGTTCTGTACTGGATTGCTTCTGCCACATGATGAATTTGAATCTCTGGGGCATCGCCTAAGTCAGCAATCGTGCGAGCCACTTTGAGAATTCGATCAGTGGCCCTTGCTGATAGCCCGAGCTTACGTACGGCTCCTTCAATCAAGCTGCGAGTGGCTTCGTCAAACGGGCACCACTGGCGAATGTGCCGGCTCTCCATATCGGCATTACACTGCAAAGCCGGTTCCTTCGCAAACCTGATCTGAGCCCGATGGCGAGCAGCTTCTACCCGAGCCCTCACCGCCGCCGAATCTTCTCCGTCCGGCTGACGGGTGACTTCTTCAGGTTTGAGCCGACCGACAATAACCTGCAAGTCAATGCGGTCCATCAGCGGGCCAGATAGCTTGGCCCAGTACTGCTCGCGGTTGCGCGGGGTGCAGGTGCAGGGCTGGACAGTATCGCCAAAGTAGCCGCAAGGACAGGGATTGGTACTTGATACCAGCGTGAACTGGGCCGGAAATTCTACTGATTGCCGCGTCCTAGAGATGGTGACTTTGCCATCTTCTAAGGGCTGACGCAGAAATTCAAGGACGCTGCGCTTGAACTCTGTAAGCTCATCTAGAAAAAGTACGCCTCGGTGGGCTAGTGAGATTTCTCCGGGCTTAGGAAAGCTGCCGCCGCCTACAAGTGAAGGGCCAGAGGCGGAGTGATGCGGTGTTCGGAAAGGCCGCTGGTTGACGAGATGGCCTTTTTCTTTGAGCAGTCCGGCGACTGAGTGAATTTGGGTGACTTCCAGCGCTTCTGTGAAGGTGAGCGGCGGAAGAATGCCGGGGAGCCTTTGGGCGAGCATGGTTTTGCCGCTGCCGGGAGGGCCGATGAGACACAAGTTGTGGCCTCCGGCTGCGGCAATTTCGAGGGCGCGGCGAGCCTGAGCCTGGCCTTTGATGTCACGTAAGTCTAGGGTCGGGGTGGGCGATCGCAGCAATTCCTCAGGTTCACCCATGCTGACTGGCTGATGCTTATCTGGATGATTGAGAAAGTGGACCACTTCGGATAGATGTTTGAAGCCGTATACCTCTATCTCTGGCACGACAGCGGCTTCAGTGGCGTTATCAGCAGGCAGCACGAGTCCTTTGAGACCAAGCTGTTTGGCGGCGGCGGCGATGGCTACTACGCCTGCCACAGGCCGCAATGTCCCATCTAAAGACATTTCACCCAAAAACAAATAGTCATCCAGGCAAGTGTGCGCCACCGTTTCCGAAGCTGCCAAAATCCCGATAGCAATGGGCAAATCATAAATCGGCCCTTCTTTCCGCACATCTGCTGGGGTGAGATTGATCACCACCTTGCGCATGGGAAACGCAAAGCCTGCATTCTTCAGCGCTGCTCGCACTCGCTCGCGTGACTCCTGCACAGCAGTATCCGGCAGCCCGACAATCACTACACCTGGCAACCCGCCCGATAAATCGACCTCGACGCCTACCTTAAGCGCTTCGATCCCGATCAGTGATGCACTCCAAATTGTCGCTAGCATAGGCGTGGCTACCCTTATACCTAATTGAGTTTGGGCTGACTTACTGCTTTCAGATTGCCCGAGGCTCATCTGAAAACTTGCCTTAGAAAGAGTTCAAGTGCGGTATATAGGCTATAAATTAGGATATGGATGCAGGCTACTCAAGAGCCTGTGGCTCTGAGTTAATTGGGAGCCTCCTCAAATCTGCACATCATGCGCTCTATGCTAAGGCTATCGAAACCCCCTAAAACTGCTGTTGTCGTCCGTGAGCAGCGCCGAGAAGATGAGCGAATGCACGATGTAGAGCTGCTGTTAGAAAGCCTATTTCGCCGAGAAGAAGTCACCTTAAAGCTAATTGCCGATTGCCTCTACGATGTCGGCTCAACCAATTTGCTCAATCAACGGGTTCACTCACGGCCCCTCAATCGCTTTATGAAGGTGATTGCCCGGCGCTCTAAGCCGATTTTTCGGTTTTTTATGCTGCGCTGGAGCCGGAAAAACTGCCCCCACTTGATTGCTAAGTGGCTGCATAGCCAGGTCAGGTTTGCGCCCAGTGAAGTGGTGCTGCCCGACATTCAGCATCCGGAAAGCAATGCTATTACCTGATGCCCAACCGCTACGTTCGTGGGCTGATGAGGAGCACGAACCCCTTTGGTTTGCAGCGTTAGCCTGAGTAATATGGTTGCAGTGGGGTAAGTTTTCCGGATCAGACGCTTTGCGTGGATGCTCGCGTGACTGCCGGAAAAAGATCGCTTCAAGATTCAGCAGATACCACCTGACGTAGAAGTGCTGCGGTGAGTAAGCTGAGCTGGTCGCTCTTAATTCACCACCGCTATCATGCTAAAAACGTCTGTCGGTAGTTTGATCGCAGGTGCCTCTACTCTTTGCGTGCTTCAACTGTTGGGCGCGGGTCCGGTCTGGGCGCAAACGCTCGTGCCAACTGTGCTAGAGCCAGAGCTATCGGTTACATCGCTGCTACCGTTGGAGCCAGAAACGGTTGCTGTTGGAGAAGTGGAGATTGATGTTGCCGTCCATCGGAGAATAGCCGACAATATCAATGCCCGATTTGTCGATGACCAAACTTCTGCGGCTGAATCAGCTGACCTAACGCTCAGCGAAATCCCGATTATCGGCGAATTTTTAGACGAAGACGGCAACTTTGACTGGGGCATGGATTTGCCTCTCTCAGTCAACCTGGGCGACGTGATGGGCGATTATGGGCTAATTGTCGGTGCCGATTTTGCAATGAACTAGACAATTTGAAAAGGTGCTACAGCAATGGACTGCTCTGGAATAAGCTGTCTGTATGCGACCAAATGCCATCTATAGCTTCCGGCACTTGGCTTCATGCAGCAGCACTAACTGTAAGCCATCTATAGCGTTAGTTCTCCGCAAAGCGCGAATGCATCCGCGCTTTGCTATATATGGGCGATCGCCCAGTAAAATTGGGGTTGTGATTCAGGCAATCTAGCTGCGGACTGACCCTATGAGCGAAGACACCCTGTTTAGTAAGATTATTCGCCGTGAAATTCCTGCTGATATTGTCTACGAAGACGATCTTTGTCTGGCTTTTCGCGACATTACGCCGCAGGCACCAACCCATATTTTGGTCATTCCTAAGCAGCCCATTGCGATGCTGCCGGCAGCGAGGGTAGAGGATAAGGCACTCTTAGGACATTTGCTATTGGCTGCTAACGAAGTTGCCCGTCAGCAAAAGCTCGACAGCGGCTACCGGGTGGTCATTAATACCGGGGAAGATGGCGGACAGACCGTCTTTCATCTGCATCTGCATCTATTGGGAGGCCGGGCTCTGGGTTGGCCGCCAGGTTAGGTCGCTAGTTTGGACAGGCAGTCTACTCATCGATCCGCTCAAGCTGCCAGAGGATCTGGTTGCCTTCCCGGCGAATGCGCGAGACTGTCCAGTTGCGCCAGGCCCAGTAGTCGCCCCGGCTAGTGACCGCGCTGGCGTTGACATCCATCAGATCGGCGAGTTCGGCACTGGTGATCAGATAGCCCTGCTTGGCGAGTTCGTCGGTGACTTGCAGAGTCTTTAGAGTGTTTTTGAGCCGTTCTACTCTGGTAATTTCTGAACTGTCGCTATTTTTTTCAGATTGCGCTGCCATGGCCCGGTTTCCTTCTAGAGAGTCATTCTCGTAGGATTTTAGCGCTGGTGTTGAGAATGGCTCCTGCGTAGTGCAGTCATTTATCTCTGGGTTATGCAGTGATAAATCTTTATGATCTGCTGATTCCTCACCGCGCTGTTTGTCTGAAGTTGCGATATCTGCTGAGGGGATATGTTGTTTGAGGGTGATGGGTTGAGCGTGGGAAAAGGCGCGGGCGATCTGATCACAGCGCTCGTTGCCGGCATTACCTGTGTGCCCTCGCACGTATCGCCAGTCGATGTTGAGCTGATGATCGACTAGGGTTTGGGTGAGCTGATCGAGCTGCTGCCACAGGTCTTTGTTTAAAACTGCTTTGCCTGTGGAGGTTTTCCACCCTTTGCGTTTCCACCCCTTTATCCACTTGGTGATGCCGTTTTTGAGGTACTCGCTGTCGGTGTGAAGGATGACAGGGCCGCTGGTGATGTCGGCCTGGCTGAGGAATTCTAGGGCGGCGATCGCCGCCTGCATCTCCATCCGATTATTGGTGGTATCGGCATCTCTGCCGCCTAGCTCATGCATCTGACCATCGGCAAATTCGATGCGGGTGCCCCAGCCGCCTGGTCCCGGATTGCCAGAGCAGGCGCCGTCTGTATAGATTTCTTTAACAGCTGACATGGTTGATTGTCCGAAGGTAGAAAACGCTGGCTGGCAAATGGTAGAGCGCCAGTTCAGTCAAACCAGTTTAGCTAAAGGGCAGTTTAGCCAAAGGGCAGTTTAGCGCGGATGTATTCGCGGCGCATTTGAGCGATCGCCGCAATCGAAATTCCCTTAGGGCACACGGCCTGACATTCGCCGTGGTTAGAGCAGTCGCCAAACCCCTCAGCCGCCATCTGCTCGGTCATCTTCACCACCCGCTGCTGACGCTCCGGTTTGCCCTGAGCAAGCAGCGCCAGGTGAGAAATTTTAGCGGCTGTAAACAGCGAGGCCGACGCATTTGGGCAGGCCGCTACGCAAGCCCCGCAGCCAATACAGGTAGCGTAGTCAAAAGCCTGGTCAGCATTGGGCTTGGCTACCAGCACCGCATTGGCATCCGGGGCCGCACCCGTTTTTACCGAGATGTAGCCGCCCGCCGCTGAAATCCGGTCGAAGGCGGATCGGTCTACGACCAGGTCTTTTATTACCGGAAAAGCTTTGGCTCGCCAGGGCTCTAGCGTTACGGTATCGCCCTCTTGAAAGTGACGCATGTAAAGCTGACAGACCGCCGTGCGCTGCTGCGAACCGTGGGCCTGACCGTTGACCATCATCCCGCAGGAGCCACAGATGCCCTCCCGGCAATCGTGATCAAATTCGATGGGGATGCTGCCCTCGGCAATGAGTTGCTCGTTAAGAATGTCCAACACCTCCAAAAATGAGAGGTCGAGTTGGACGTTGGAGACGGTGTAGTTTTTGAAGTCGCCCTCAGATTCAGGATTAGCCTGTCTCCAAACTTTCAGATTGATTTGCATAGCCTGTCTATGTATATTTTCGTCTGTTGGTAAGGGGGTAGCCATTGCCTTTGGTTCAATGATTACCCATCCATTGGCCTATGCGCCAGTCAAATAGTCATCAGTAATAGACTTGAATGCGGCCTCAACCTTGACTGGGGTATTTCCTTCGGCGGTAAGGTAAAGGCCCTCTGCGTTAGCAACAGATGCGTAGATACAACCATCCTCAAAATTTACTTCGGCTTTTCCTAGATAGCCTCTGTACTCAATTATGTTTGTCATTAGCATTCCTCCAGCGAGTCTTTACGTCCGATGCCTATCAGGAAATTCCCGTATCATAGAACCTGCTGGCAGTGGCCGCTGCTCGTGAAACTTCAGCTTCTAACGTCTGTCTACAAGTCGGCTGTCTGAATTCCTACCTTTTCCGTTTTTTCAAGGTTGTACATGATGTCATCTACAACCAATACCTTGTCTTCGATGTTCCAATCTTCAGCCGTATAAGCATCTCCATCGCCGACTTCCCACTTCGAATCGTCTTCTAAGATGATCAGTCTACCGTCGTACTTAATCTTTCTGATAGGCTCGATAACCTGTTGCCCTAAGGAATACATCCTCATTCCCCAATCGAGCAAAACCTGCTGTTGCTCTGGTGTCATCGTATGTACGCAGAGGCTTTCGATCTCCTCGGGTCGCATAAGTCGGTTAATGTCTGAAAGTTGCCCAATGATACCTACAGGCATAGTTTCTTCACTCATAATATTTCTTTACTCACATTTGTTCACTGATAAGACCGCTGCGTCAGCTTCACATTTTCAAACCGCAGCATCTCACTTACTAGCTCAGATGGCTGTTCTTGCCCTTGATATTTCCAGGCCGCTGCATTGGAAAACTGTTCGTCTCGGCGTTTTGCCTCGCCCTCAGCAGTTTGAAACTCTTCGCGAAAATGACAGCCGCAGGACTCTTCGCGGGCGAGGGCGTCGCGGGCCATAACTTCACCGAGTTCCATAAAGTCGGCGACTCGGCCCGCAAATTCCAGGTTTTTATTCAGCGTGTTGTCTTCGCCGGGGACGCGCAGGTTTTGCCAGAATTCAGCTCGGAGCAGCCGCACGTCCTCAATCGTCCGTTTCAACTCTTCTTGATCACGGCTAATTCCCACTCCATTCCAAATCAAATGCCCTAGCTCTCGATGAAAGTCCAACACTGTTCTATCGCCCTTAATACTCAGCAGCTTCAGCGTTCGCGCCCGAGCTGAGGCTTCCGCTTCCCCAAAGGCGTCATCATTGGTATCGACTGGCCGTAGCGCGGTCGTCGCCAGATAGTTGCCTAGCGTGTAAGGAATGATGAAATAGCCGTCGGCCAGTCCTTGCATCAGCGCGCTCGCGCCTAGACGATTGGCCCCGTGGTCAGAAAAATTGGCCTCTCCCAGTACAAACAGCCCCGGTACCGTACTCATTAAATGGTAGTCCACCCACAGGCCGCCCATGGTGTAGTGCACCGCTGGGTAAATGCGCATGGGCCGCTCGTAGGGGTCTTCGCCGGTGATACGCTGATACATTTCAAACAGGTTGCCGTAGCGGGCTTCGATGGCGGGTTTACCCTGGGTGGCGATCACCTCCCGAAAGTCCAGATAAACCGCCAGCCCGGTCGTCCCGACGCCCCGACCTTGATCGATTACCTGCTTGGCATTGCGAGAAGCGACGTCGCGCGGTACTAAGTTGCCAAAGGTCGGGTAGCGGGTTTCTAAGTAGTAGTCGCGATCGCTTTCAGGAATGTCTTGGGGCGATCGCTCATCTCCTGCCTTTTTCGGCACCCACACCCGCCCATCATTGCGCAGACTCTCACTCATTAGAGTCAGCTTCGACTGAAACTCGCTAGATACCGGAATGCAGGTCGGGTGAATTTGCGTAAAGCAGGGGTTAGCAAACAGCGCCCCCCGCTTATGAGCCCGCCAGGCCGCCGTCACATTGGAGTTTTTACCATTCGTCGAAAGGTAGTACACATTGCTGTAGCCGCCAGTTGCCAGCACCACCGTATCGCCCGCGTAGCGCTCAAATTCGCCCGTAAGTAAATTGCGCACCACAATCCCCCGAGCCTGCCCTTCGACCACCACCAAATCCAGCATTTCCCGCCGGGGAAACAGCTCAATCCGCCCTGCTGCCACTTGCCGCATCATTGCGCCGTAGGCTCCCAGCAAAAGCTGCTGCCCGGTTTGCCCCCGCGCGTAAAACGTGCGAGACACCTGCGCCCCACCAAAAGACCGATTCGCCAGCAAACCGCTATATTCGCGGGCGAAAGGCACCCCCTGCGCCACGCACTGGTCAATAATTTGGTTGCTAATTTGCGCTAGCCGATACACGTTCGCTTCCCGAGAACGATAGTCGCCGCCCTTAATCGTGTCGTAAAACAGTCGCCATACGCTGTCGCCATCGTTGGGATAGTTCTTGGCGGCGTTGATGCCTCCCTGCGCGGCAATGCTGTGCGCGCGGCGCGGCGAGTCTTGAATGCAAAAGCTTTTTACCCGGTAGCCCTGTTCGGCCAGCGTCGCAGCGGCTGATGCGCCTGCGAGCCCAGTGCCGACCACCAGCACCGTATGTTTGGGCTTATTGCCAGGATTAACGAGCTGACAATGGTCTTTAAAGCTGTCCCATTTTTTGGGGAGGGGGCCGTCAGGGGCGCGGGCATCGAGTTGCATGGCTTATCTACAGGAGTCAACAGTTGGGCTGCTTTGGGATATCTCGGATGACGTGTTTTCAAGGCCGTCTGTAAGCATTCGGAGATTGAAGTCAACCCTCATTTAAAGAGTAACCTTATATAGCAAAGTAAGGATGCATTCTTAATTTACGAGTCGAGTTGTCTGCTGTCAGATAACGGTTTCAGCCGATAAAAGCGTCCTAAGCAACTCGACAGGAGCTATAGCTCGACAAGTAATAGGTGATTACTTAACTCTCCTTCGGAGGCAGCGATTCTTGTGAAAATTGACAGCGAAGACCAAGAGATTCTCAGACAGTTGGAGGAGGAACTATGGCGTGCAGAGACGCGCTTTGACTCCGTGCGTATGAACGAACTCATCGCAAATAACTTTTTTGAGTTTGGACGATCCGGGCGTGTTTACCAAAGAAAGAACACCTTGGAGATAGCGCACCAAAAAATAGAGGCCGTTCTTCCCCTGCCCGAATTTCGTGTTCGCCTGATCAATGAAAACGTTGCTCAGGTGACGTATAACAGCGAAGTCACCTATGACGGCGTTGTGGAATATGCAAGACGAAGCTCCCTCTGGTCACGAACAGCAAGCGGCTGGGAACTTCGCTTTCACCAAGGAACACCGTTTCAGCCGTGATTCAGGGAGTACTGCTGCGTTAGTTGCCTTTATCTTACCGAGTAGTCTTTTAAAGCCTGGCGCCATTGCGTTTTATCTTTAGCCGATTAGACCAAAGTAAATTGCTAGGGGTAAGCCAATGAAGCCCAGGGCGATCGCTCCTCCCAACACCGCACTCGCCACATACATCAACCGCCCTGTCGCTACCCCAACTGACTGCAACGCGCTCCAAATACCGTGACGCAAGTGCAAGCCAAGCAGACTCAAGACCACGACATAGCTAGCGGTATAGCCCGGCTTGTGAAAGGTCTCAAAGACCAGACGAGCCAGATCTCGGCGTGAAGATTCAGGCAGCGTGTAATAGGGGCCAAACTTAAAGGTTGCTAGATGCACGCCCAGAAAACCGCCTAGCAGTAGACCAGAAACAATCATGCTGCGAGAGCTTAAAGTCTGACGGCTCGGTTCTCCAGCTGAAGCATATTTGGCATAGCTAACCGTGCGAGCCTGACGCTTTCCCCAGTAGATTTTGAGGCCAATCGCTGCGTGCATCACGATTGCTATCAGCAACGTAAATTCGACCAGGTAGGTCAGCGGACCGAGGCTTTCGATCACATAGGCCAAATGGTTGTAGGCAGGGGCGCTGAAAAAGAGCGTCAGGTTGCCCAGCAAATGACCTATCACGAAAAGTACTAGCCCCAGACCGGTTATCCCCGTCAGCAGCTTTTTGCCAATGGGTGACTGATAGAATCCTGCTATGCCGGTGGATGCCGTCTGAGTTTGGGGTGTCATGAGAGGCGATCGCTCAACAACGACCTGAAATTACTCCTCAATTTTGACCGATACAATCTCATCTCCTTTCTCAATCTTATTGACCACATCCATATCTTCAGTCTTGCCAAAGACGGTATGAATGCCATCTAGATGGGACTGAGGTTCGTGGCAGATGAAGAACTGACTGCCGCCGGTATCTTTGCCAGCGTGAGCCATAGAGAGGGTGCCCGCTTCGTGCTGATTCGGGTTGATTTCGCACTTGATCTGGTAGCCGGGGCCGCCATTGCCAACACCGTTGGGACAGCCCCCTTGGACCATAAAGTTGGGAATTACTCGGTGAAAGTTAAGTCCGTCATAAAAGCCATCTTTCGAGAGCTTGACGAAGTTGGCCACCGTGTTCGGGGCGTCTTTATCGAACAAGTTCAGGTTGATCGTTCCTTTGCTTGTTTCCATGATTGCACGGGTCATAAAACAGTCCTTAAGCTTTTTCAAAACAGTTAGCAATCTACAAGTCGGCGATTGATTCCAAAAAAATCGACAGCTGTAGGTGATCGCCATTGGCTATTCTATCGCGTCAGTTACAGGTGCTGCGCCTCCCTGTAGAGATGAGTTGAGATGGTAGCGCAGTGACCTACATGACTGGCTTCTATCTTTTAAGATGCCGGTATCTGAGTCTCTAATTCGCGGCTGTAAGCAGCCTCAATGACATTTAGCCGGGTCTCAAAATCCAGCTCCATCAGCTCTATCTGCCGCATCTGAGCATCTTGAGAGTGCTCTATCTTGTCGGACATCTGCCGCTCATGGTCGGTCCGTAGCTGGTCGGTTGCCAGCCGTAGCCGACTTTCGTGCTCACTGGCTAGCTGCTCTAGGCGCTGCTGGTTGGTTTTTAGGGCGCTGAGCAGTCGCCTGACGCGCCGCAGCATCAGCCAATAGACCAGAGCCGCTGCCACAACGCCCACACTCAGTCCGATAAAGAGCCCGATAATCACCGCGCGGCGGCTCCATTTGCAAAGGTTAACTAATGAGAATTATGCCTCACCGCTGGGCCAGACGACTTAACTAACTGTGAGGAAATATTACAGGTACGGCTGGTTGTGTCAACGCTGATGACGAGATTGGCAATAAAGGAGGGGGTTTTCAGTAAGATAGAGTATACAGATCGCAGATCGAAAAGATAGTAAATTTACAGACGTTGTCATGAGCGAGGAACTGAGCTTTTGAGTGATCCCTATAGAGTAATGGCTGAAAAGATGGTGGGTTCTCCCCCAGATGAGACTGCGCCCGATTTGTTAGCGGCTGAAGGGCAGCTAGAGGTGCGGCCCAGGGCAGATGACCAGCCGAAGGCCCCTATAGATGAAGCGGCTAAGGCTTTAGCGATGACCATGGCTGAAGCGGCTGATGACCGCAAGGCAGGCGATATCACTATTCTGCAAACGGGTGATATTTCCTATCTGGCCGATTACTTTGTGATTGCCACCGGCTTCTCTAAGGTTCAGGTACGGGCGATTGCCAACGCGATGAGTGCGGCGGTCACCGCGCAGCTAGGTCGCCAGCCGCTACGCACAGAGGGCATGAGTGAAGGGCGCTGGGTACTGCAAGACTATGGCGATGTGATTGCCCATATCTTTATGCCTGATGACCGCGAATTTTACGATTTAGAAGCCTTTTGGGGACATGCTGAACGCATTGAATTTGTCCCGGCGCCGCCAGCTCCGTTCACCCATCAAAATAGCTATTGAGGAGCCCTGAGGAATAGTGATGAACGGCGATGTGAAGAAAAGCGCCCTCCCTGCCCAGTGCCCGGTCCCTGTAGACCAAATTCCTATCAAAGAATACGAAGGCATGAGCGAATCCTGGTTTTATAGCTGGGGGGCGCGGAGTGTGCGGGGCTATTGGGTGCCGATTATCAGCCTGTGGCTGCTGAGCTGGCTGGCAGTGGGGCCAATGGCGGCGGTCAGTTATGGGCCTGCCAAATTTTTCCCTCAGTTTGCCCTTAGCGCTGGTTTGGGGGCGCTGCTATTGCCAGCTCTGGCACTGACGCAGCTCTATATCGGCTGGCGGCATGTGAGCGATCGCTTGCTAAAGCGGTCTGTTTTTTACGAAGAATCGGGCTGGTATGACGGCCAAATGTGGGAAAAGCCTGAGGACGTGTTTAACCGCGATCGCCTGATTGCCGATTACCAGGTTCAGCCCATTCTCCAGCGCCTGCAAAAAACCTTTGCCATTCTGTTTGGATTGGTCGTTTTGAGTCTTGTCAGCTGGCAGTTTGTGTAAGAAGCTAAGTCTTTGGGAATGAGGTCTTTGGGAATGGGCATTCCTGAGCCTCTGCCCAGTCACTACGGAATCTATAGTTTATGAATAGGGCGAGCCGTCATTCTTCGTCACTGCTGGAAGTTCAGCTGCTCAGAGAAGGCATTGTCGAATCGACTCACAAGGTCCATGCGGTTGCCTGCGACGATCGCGGACGCCTCCTCGCCAGCGCAGGCGACGCTGAGTTTGGCAGCTTTATTCGCTCTGCGCTCAAGCCTTTTCAGGCGCTGGCAGTCACGACCACTGGCACCCTGGAAGCACTCCATCTGACCGATAAGGATCTCGCAATTATCTGTAGTTCGCACCAGGGCAACCTGGAGCAAGTTCGCCAGGCGTTTAATATTCTCTGGCGCTGTGATGTAGAACCTCTAGCTTTGCAGTGCCCCACGCCTAAGGGTAAAAATACGCCGCTGGCGCACAACTGTTCTGGCAAACACGCGGGCATGTTGGCGGTCTGTAAGCAGCGGGGCTGGTCGCTGGATGGGTATTTGCAGCGATCGCACCCCGTGCAAAAGCTGATCATCGCCAAAGTCGCCGAGCTGTTGGGTATGCCGCCCGACGAATTCATCTGCGCTCACGATAACTGCGGTGCACCGACTTACTTTATGCAAATTAACCAGATGGCTACCCTATTTGCCAAGCTCGCCTCGGGTGAAAGCCTCGACATGGAGCGAATTGCCAGAGCCATGACCAGCCACCCAATGATGATTTCTGGCCCCAAGGGGTTTGACAGTCAGCTGATGGCGCTCAGTGAAGGTGCCTTGGTAAGCAAGTCTGGCGCAGAAGGCATTCAGTGTATTGGCCGGGTGGGTGAAGGCATGGGCATTGCGATCAAAGTCGTAGATGGCTCTAAGCGGGCCAAATACGCCATCGCCGTCTATCTGCTCAAGCAGCTCGGATGGATCACGCCCGACGTCTCAGAAGACCTATCTGAGCAATTTATGATGCCAGGCAAATACACCCGCCTAGACGTGGTGGGCGAACTGCCGCTAATTTAGCAGACTGCTAGAAGCAGACCGCTTCAAAAAAAGTTTGCCGATACGCCCCACAATTGAGCTGTAACCCGCTATACTTGTTAGGCGACGACGCGGGGTAGAGCAGTCTGGTAGCTCGTCGGGCTCAAAGGTTCAATTTCACTATGTGCTTAACAGTGAGTTGAACAGGGCAGCATGGGGGGAAACGCCCATGTGTAATCTGTCAAATTCGGGGAAGTCATTAGCACGATAATCCCGAGCCAAGCCTGAAGTTCTTTTTACGAACTCTAGGAAGGTGTAGAGACTGGATGGCAGACACCCTAACGCTAACGGCTTAATGCCAGAGACGAGGGTGAAGGGACAGTCCAGACCAGCAAACGACTCAATACTATAAAAGGTTTTGAGTGCGGCAGTGAAAACTGTAGTGGTAAGCATAACCCGAAGGTCCATGGTTCAAATCCATGCCCCGCCACCAAATAGCTCCGAAATCCCGGTTACTCAAGCGAGTGCCGGGATTTTGACTTTAAACCAATGTGGCTCAAAAATTTCTGGCGCAAGAGCTAAAGATGGATACTAAGCTGAAAGGCGATATCGCTGAGCAAGCCACTATCGTCCAAGCTTTAAAACGAGGCTGGGGTGTACTACAGCCGGTGGGTGACCGGCTACCTTACGATCTGGTCTTTGATATTGGCACTCAGCTCATCAAAATCCAGGTGAAAGCTGCCTGGTTAGGCCAAACCTCTGCCAACTATGTTGTCGATAATCGCCGGACAAAAACAAACCGTCGGCAGATGCTGCGTACGCCCTATACAGCGTCTGATTTTGATTTTGCGATCGCCTACATCGACCTGCTAGAAGTGTTTTATATCTTTCCAGCGGCTGTCTTCATCAGCTACGGCAGTGAAATACATCTAGTTGAAGCTGAAAAACGTCAGCGCAAACCACGTTCGGCAGCATACCGCGATCGCTGGGACTTGATCTGTGATAACGGAACAGCCTTAATTGATGACACACCCTAGAAACCCAGAGATATTGGCAGCGTATGTAGACAAGTAAGCAGTAAGGTACTTCTGCTCAATCTGCTGCTTCGCTAGAGGCTGGCACGGTGAGAATGCGCGATTCGATGCCTGCCCACACCTCGGGCGATACCCTCACCGCACCCTCTTTGCAACGAATCATCAGCTCGCAGATATAAAAGTAATCAGCCAATGACTGTGAATCTTCCTGAGACAGCCATGCCGCCTCAGCTTCTAGCCCAATGGCAGAAAACCAGAGCCTGTATAGCTTCTTAGTGAAATTAACCTTTTCAGAGTGTTTAGCCTTTGTGTTGGCTTACGTTCTCTCAGCATCTCGATACCTCTCGTCAGTTCACTGAAATTGACGTCACTAAAAACGCCAAGTCGAGAGAATTCAGAAGCGAGGTCGCGGTCGCGGTCGCGGGCGAGGGCGTAAGCGTGAGCGTGGGCGAGGGCGAGTCGAGGTCGGAGTCGAAGTCGCGGGCGAGGTCGAGGGCGAGGGCGAGGGCGAGGGCGAGGTCGCGGGCGAGGGCGAGGTCGCGGGCGCGGTCGAGGGCGAGGGCGAGGGCGAGGGCGAGGAAAACTACGGCGAGCCGTTTAGCCGCAGGCTCGATTTTTCCGGCTGAATTCTGAGTGGATATTGCGGCCCAGTTTGTGAGCTGTTGTAGTTTATGCCTGTGCAAATAAGTGCTTGCCTGATTCTCAATTTTTAGTAAAAAGCGATCCGCGCCTGATTTACTCGTCATCAGGCCTGGCAGCAATAAGAAGATCTCTCGCCAACGATTGTCAGTGAGGTGTTGTTGTATCAGGGCCTCCCACTCGTTGTTATCTACCAAATATTGAGCGGTCAAATATTCCTGTAGCGTAAGGTGAGAAAACGAATAATTATCCTCAGTGCGTTCCACTAAGATGCCTTGCTGTACTTCTATGGCATTGAGCACAGCTTCACTGTTCAAGGACTTAGGCGCATTAAGATTACCTTTCAAAAAATCTCTGATTTGAGCCGATAGCTCTCTTTTGGAAAAGAACAGCTGATCGTCTATCATTCCCTTGTGGGCAATTTCAGACAGCAATATCTCCTCGTGTTCAATACTCAGATCTTCATAAATCTCGTCGCGCAAGATGCGTTTTTCAGCAGCCCACTCTTCCAGCAATATGCGCAGCGCCTTTTTATACAGCACACAGCGATTTTCAGGAAACCTCTGCGAGCGGTTATACACCAAGCATAGGTAAGTTAGCAACAGCGGCGTGTGCGCTAGCTCCTTTGAAGCCTTGTTTTCCGGCTTTTGCAGCACCTGCCAACACTTGCCTGCTGTATCTCGCTCCAAATCCTGCTCACTGCCAAACCAGTTTTTGATGAACTGTTCAATCTGTTCATCGTCAAAGTCGGCCATTGTGACATTGCTAAACCGCTGAAAAGCGTTGCTACGGTAGCCAGAAGCTGCAACCCGACAAGAAGAAATAAAACGATTTTCATCGTGACGATCCACAAAGTCTTGAATGGTCTGAAGCACGTTGTTAAGATTGGCACTGGGCACTTCGTCTAATCCATCCAACAAAATTAGCAAATTGCCCTGAGCCAAAGCATTCTGAGTAAACGTCTCTGCTTCTGGGAACCCGCAAGTCTCAAACTCAGCGACAATGAACTTGGCGATATTTATATTATCTGCCTCAAAGCGCTTCAAATCTAGCAATACCGGAATCAGTCGATGACTGTACTCTGCCCGCTCATAGTAAAAGGTACGTAAAGCCTCCAAGCCCACTTTTCGCAAAAAAGTGCTTTTTCCTGCACCCGGCCCACCTAGTACCATCAGATATTGTTTCTGATTCGCAATCGCAATCCCTGGGTGCTTCTCATCCTCTCTGTGGCTAGAGGAATACCCTCGCAGTCGAGTCTGACGGAAAGCATCCTCTAGAGCCTCCGGGTCAAACTGCAACACATCTCTTTCATCTAGCAGCTTAACACCCGTGTACACTGCTGATAGCTCCACCGGCTCACGCATTCCCAGCACCTTTAGCTGGCAGTGCCGCTTCTGATAATTTTCAATATATTTGCGTGAGGCTTGGAAAATGGCCTGCTTGCTTTTGTTCGCAAGTCCTTTAATCACACTGCCAATGGCGCTGCTTGAGCCTGTCTTCGTCGTATCGGTAATCAGCGCCGCTAACCCTTTCGCCGCAGGTTCTCTCAGCAGTTCAAGTCCAGTTGTGGTGTATCCCTGTTACGCATACTCGCAGCATACCGCATCGCTTCTTGCAGGGTCGTATTCGACTTCAGTTCGCTGGCTCTAGCCGAACATCTCTATAAAGCTGTTCTATGGGGAATTCAACGCCGACGCTGGCGATAGTCACTCTCTCACCTGCCTTGTAAGGAAAATACAGCCACATTCGTCCTTCTCCTCGCCTGAAACATTCTACCTGCATCCGCCGAGCACTAATCAGCACGTACTCTTCAAGCGTCGGAATTTGAATATATTCCTGAAACTTCTCGTCGCGATCCACCTTTTCAGTGCTGGAAGATAACACTTCTGCAATTAGTTTAGGGAAACGGTAAAACTTTGCCTCGCTTTCGTCTCTTTCGTCGCAACTGACGGCTAGGTCTGGGTAGCGGTACGAAAGTTCTTTCTCTACCAGCACTTTCACATCTGAACCGGTCATGTCGCAGCCCTGTTCTTCAATGCGATCGCTCAGCGCCCGACGCAAGTTGAAAGCCAGCTTATCGTGGGTCTTGGTGCCGCCTGCCATTGCAAACACATCACCATTGCAATATTCATGGCGGGTCTCCTGGCAAGCTTCCCACTCCAAATATTCTTCGGCAGTCATCTTTTGAGTTTGAGGGCTCGCCATCGTAGTTCCAAATCCTAAGTTCGGTTAACAGCTAATCTCTCCGGTCGCCAACAGCGCGATTGTGGTCTCATCTTCCAACTGTAGCTCAACCATCGCGTCAGGAATGCTGGTCGCTTCGTAGCCAGTTTGCTCTCCTAGTGGTGTGTCTAACATCAGTTGATATAAGCCGTCTTTCCCCTGACCTTTGCATCATGGGAGAACTCCACACATAAAAACATCACGCAAGGGTTTGCGCCAGCCAGCTAATCAGTGGCCCCAGCGCCAAGGCGGGTAAAAAGGAAGCAACGTGAATTTTACCCACATCTAATAGATTGATGCCTAAGCCCAAGATCATGATGCCGCCGATGCCGGTTACTAGCAAAATGCTGGGCGCAGTAGTTGGGTCGGGTATGGCCTGGGTTAAGCCACTTGCTAGAAGCGAAAGCCCGCCCTGATAGAGCAGTACGGGCAGCACTGAAAAGCCAACGCCGATGCCGTAGGTGCCCGTCAGCGCCACAGAAACCAGGCCGTCCATCGTGCTCTTGATGACTAAAATGGTGCCATCGCCGAGCAGTCCATTGTTCAAGCTGCCTAAAATGGCCATCGGGCCAATGCAAAACAGCAGGCTAGCGGCCACAAAGCCTTCGGTAAACCGACTGCCGCCTCGAAATTTAACCTTTAGCCAATTACCCAAATCGATCAGCCGTGCTTCTATTTTCCACCATTCGCCGAGCAGTCCGCCAAAGACTAAAGCGAGCAAAGCCAAAATCACCCCCTCTACCCCGCCAGCTTTTGCCTCTGCCAGGGCTTGAGCCATCGAAATGCCGATGAAAATGGTCGTGAGCCCGACGGCCTGGGTAATGATGGCCTGCATTTTGGGCGATAGGCGATCGCGCAATAAAAGCCCGCACCCCGTACCCAGCAGCACCAGCGCAATATTCACCCAGGTGCCGCTAGTCTTTGCCCAAAAAGTTAACATTGAAAAGTTCGCATTGGGGTAATCTGCAAAGTGAAAGCCATATCAGAAAATGCTATGCCGTCAGTGAGTTTGATTCGCGCTGAGACCTATGAAACTGAAGCGCTGCATCAGCATTTGGTCTTGCTACTGGCACCGATGGGCGGCATGGCACATTTTGTAAAGCCGGGTGATCGCGTCCTGCTCAAACCCAACCTGCTGACTGGCGCTCGCCCCACCAAAGAATGCACAACTCGCCCTGAGATAGTGTACTGCGTTGCCAAGCTAGTGCAGGCCGCTGGCGGCAAACCTTTTTTGGGCGACAGTCCCGCCTTTGGCAGTGCTCGCGGCGTGGCCGAAGCCAATGGGCTGCTGGAATGGGCTAACAAAGCTGACCTGCCAATTGTTGAGATGCACGGCCAGCGCTACCCGGTTGAAAGCGCCGAGTTTGACAACCTCTTGCTCTCCAAAGAGGCGATGGACGCTGATGTGGTGATCAATTTGCCAAAGGTGAAGTCTCACGTTCAGCTGACGGTGACGCTGGGCGTGAAAAACCTGTTTGGCTGCGTGCCCGGCAAAATGAAAGCCTGGTGGCACATGGAAGCGGGGAAAGACAGCGATCGCTTTGGCATGATGCTGGTGGAGACGGCGCGGGCGATCGCGCCCGAACTCACCATCCTTGACGGTATTATTGGGCACGAAGGCAATGGACCTAGCGGCGGCGAACCCAAAGCCTTAGGCGTGTTAGCCGCCGCTGATGATGTCTTTGCGCTAGACCGGGCGATGGTAGAGATTTTGGGTGTGGCTCCTGAGCGCGTTCCAACACTGATGGCATCTCAGCGACTGGGCTTATGTCCGCAGCTCTCAGCAATCGAATTTCCGCTGATGCAACCTGCTGAGCTGAAGATTGCAGACTGGCAGCTGCCTGAGAAGATGATGCCGATAGACTTCGGTGCGCCTAGAGTGCTGCGCTCCACCTTCAAGCATCTGTACATCCGCTTTATCAAAGAGCCCATAGCCGCTTATGCCACTCGTTAGGACGCACATCGCTGCCATGGGGAGCTCAGGGGTATGAAGCGAACAGAAAGAGAAAAAATGCTGGCGAATGAGCTGTATCTAGCAACGGACGCCGAACTCACAAAAATGCACGCTGCGGCCCGTCAGCTGCTCCATGCTCATAATTTTTCTCTACCGGCTGAGATAGACAAGCGCAAAGAAATCATGCTCAGTCTCTTCGGTCAATTGGGCGCTGATTTTGTGATCAGACCGCCCTTTTACTGTGACTATGGCTGTCATATTTTTGCGGGCGATCGCCTCTACATCAACTACGACTGCACCATTCTAGACTGCAATACGGTGCACCTCGGAAACGACGTTCTAATCGGCCCTAAGGTGCAAATCTACGCTGCCTACCATCCGCTAGAGCCTGAAGTAAGACGTTCGGGCAAAGAACTGGCCGCGCCTATCTCTATCGGCAATAACGTTTGGCTAGGCGGCGGCGTGATTATTTGTCCGGGGGTGTCTATCGGCTCGAATGTCACTATTGGCGCAGGTAGCGTAGTCACCAAGAGCGTGCCGAGCAATGTCGTTGCCGCCGGTAATCCGTGCCGGGTGATAAGAGCCTGAAACGGCGACGCCACTGGGCATAAAAAAGCATCGGCGAAGAGCGTATAAGTCTCTTTAGCCGATGCTTCTGACTGATTGACCGTTCAGCAGATAGCCGCTGAGCATTAGCCTCTTAGACGAGGGTTGACTTCTTTAGCCATGCCTTTAAAGGAAGCAAAGCTTGGCCCCGGTCGGCGACGGCTGCCGTTAGAAGTTGGCATGAGGTGGTCGGTCGCAAAGTTGGTAGGGCCGTCGTCTACCGCATTGCCTTCGCTATCGGTCTTTTTGCTGGCAGCGGCGATCGCCTCTACAATAATCTCCTCTGCCGAGCGAGGCTCAGACTGAGTAGAGGGTTTCACCTCGGGCGCAGGTACAGCGCCATTGTCAGGCGAGGCCGTCTGAGCTGACTTCTGATCAGCACCTTTGGCAGCTACTTTCTTGGCCTCGTTCTTAACGGCTTTTTTGTCATTAGCGGCAGCCTTCTTAGCATCAGCGACCGCAGCCTTGGTCTTAGTCTTTCCCTTTTTGGCTACAGATTCAGCGTCGTCAGTAACCTCATCGGTCGCTGACTGCACCTTTTCTGCTACGTCAGCAGAAACCCCTTTGACAGTCTCTACAGTCGTTTTTGCCGCTTTAGATGCGGTTTCCTTTAAATTTTCTACGCCTTTTTCAGCAGCGTCATCGAGCTCTAGAAAATACTTTTCTTTACCGATCCCTAGAGTCTTACCAATCGTCTCGAATATCCCACCAATCATGGCAACACCAGTTACGTTCTCTATGAAATTATGACAGGCTATCTAGCTCTCGCTTTTAAGCAACCCACAGCCTCTATATTAATTATTGATTTTTGCTGTTTGGCAGCGCAAGACAGCGTTACGTCTCTTTACAAAACTTCTCGTTAGCCAGCAGCTTATTAAAAAGGTGCCCTGAGACAGTTAGCTCTCAAGGCACCCGGTTTTGGATTTGCTTTACAGACTGACCTTACATAGACAGCTAGGCCGATTAGTCAGCCGCTGAAATCAGCTCTCGCTTTTCTGAAGCAGACGAAGTGACGATGATCTTGCCCTCTTCACTCACATCAACGACAGCTGTGTTGCCATCTTTAATGCGACCCGTGAGGATTTCCTCAGCTAAGCTGTCTTCTAGCAGCCGCATAATTGCCCGGCGCAGCGGTCTAGCACCATAGCTCGGGTTGTAGCCCTCTTCGACCAGACGATCTTTGAACTTCTCAGTCACCTCCAGGGTGATGCCCTGCTCTTCAAGTCGGACAAAGACCTCCTTGAGCAGAATCACCGAGATTTCTTTGACTTCGTCCTTAGTGAGCTGACGGAAGACAATAATCTCATCGAGCCGGTTTAAGAACTCTGGGCGGAAGTACTGCTTGAGTTCTTCGTTGACCAGAGAGCGAATCCGGTTGTACTGCGACTCTGCCTGGTCTGCCTCTAGCTCGAAGCCTAAACCGCCACCACCTTTTTCAATGACCTTAGAACCAATGTTGGAGGTAAGAATCAGCAGCGTGTTTTTGAAGTCTACGGTGCGGCCCTTAGCGTCGGTCAGACGACCGTCCTCTAAGATTTGCAGCAGCATGTTAAACACATCGGGGTGAGCCTTTTCAATCTCGTCAAAGAGCACGACGGTGTAGGGACGACGACGCACCGCTTCAGTCAGCTGACCGCCCTCGTTATAGCCGACGTAGCCTGGCGGCGAACCGATCAGCTTGGAGACCGTGTGGCGCTCCATGAATTCGGACATGTCGAGGCGAATCATCGCTTCTTCTGCGCCAAAGAAGTAAGCTGCCAGCGACTTAGCTAGCTCAGTCTTACCAACACCCGTGGGGCCAGAGAAGACAAAGCTGGCAATCGGTCGGTTGGGGTTCTTAAGGCCCACACGCGCCCGACGAATAGCCTTGGAGATGGCTCTGACGGCTTCATCTTGACCAATCAGGCGCTGATGGAGCACATCTTCCATATGCAGCAGCTTTTCGGTCTCACTCTCAGTGAGCTTTTGTACGGGTACGCCCGTCCAAGAGGCAACAATGTGAGCGATGTCCTCTTCAGTCACCTCAGGGGAGGCTTCTTTAGGGTTTTCTTCGTCTTCAGTCTTTTTATTTTGAGCGATCGCCCGGATTTCAGACTTGATTTCCATTTCGCGATCGCGCAGCTCTCCGGCCCGGTCAAAGTCTTGAGAGCGCACGGCGTTGTCTTTGTCTTTGAGCACCTGGCGCAGCTCTTTATCTAGCTCTTTGGCCGCTGGCGGCAGCTGAGAGTTGAGCAGACGCACCCTTGAGCCGGCTTCGTCAATCAGGTCAATCGCCTTGTCAGGTAAGAACCTGTCTGCAATGTAACGGTCAGAAAGCTTGGCCGCAGCTTCCAAAGATTCGTCTAATATCTTTAGCTTGTGGTGCTGCTCGTAGCGATCGCGCAACCCATAGAGAATTTCAATTGTCTCATCGACGCTGGGTTCACCCACCATGACTGGCTGGAAGCGTCGCTCTAGGGCGGCATCTCGCTCAATGTGCTTGCGGTACTCGTCGAGCGTGGTTGCACCGATGCACTGCAATTCGCCACGAGCCAGAGCAGGCTTAAGGATGTTGGCCGCGTCAATCGCGCCTTCAGCTGCACCTGCCCCAATTAGCGTGTGCACCTCGTCAATCACCAGGATCACATTCGCAGCGGAGCGAATCTCATCCATGATCTTCTTTAGGCGCTCTTCAAATTCGCCGCGATACTTGGTTCCGGCAACCAGCAGACCAATATCGAGCGTGACGACGCGCTTATCTTCCAGAATATCTGGGATGTCGCCATTGCCGATGCGCTGGGCAAGCCCTTCAGCTAGCGCAGTTTTACCCACACCGGGTTCGCCAATTAGCACGGGATTGTTTTTAGTCCGCCTGCCCAAAATTTGGATCACACGCTCAATTTCTTTCTGACGGCCTACGACCGGGTCAAGCTTGCCGTCAATAGCCATCTGAGTCAGGTTGGAGCCAAACTCGTCTAGCGTCGGCGTCTTGGTGCGGCCCTGGCTGCTGCTGCTAGAAACTTCGGCAGTTTCTCCCAACATGCGAATCACCTGAGTGCGCACTTTAGAAAGATCGACGCCCAAGTTTTCGAGGACGCGGGCAGCGACGCCTTCACCTTCGCGAATGAGTCCAAGCAGTAAGTGCTCTGTGCCGATGTAGTTGTGCCCAAGCTGACGGGCCTCCTCAAGCGATAGCTCAAGAACGCGCTTAGCTCGGGGCGTAAAGGGAATTTCAACGGCGACGAAACCAGAGCCACGACCAATAATTTTTTCGACTTCAATCCGAGCGTCTTTTAAGTTGACCCCCATGGATTTCAGTACTTTGGCGGCGACTCCAGTCCCTTCTCCGATCAGTCCTAGAAGAATTTGCTCTGTACCCACAAAGTTGTGACCGAGGCGACGGGCCTCTTCTTGGGCGAGCATGATGACCTTAATGGCCTTTTCTGTAAAGCGTTCAAACATGGCGGTATTCCATCACCTGCTGCGGGCTGGTTAGGCTGATTCTAGCACAGCAAAATTTCGGAGGACGGTGGCGGTATTCACTACCCTCAGAGGAAACTGCCTTTTGAGCAGATGAAAAATCTATTTTGAGCGAACGTCGGCAAAATGCTGGCACCAGATGCACAAAGTGCCTTTTCAAGCAGTAGTGGTTTGAACAGGTTTCGATGGGATTAGCTCGGTTAGACCCTCATATTCAGAGATTTTGAGCGTCTTGAACGTTTACATCAGCAAGGGGTGATATCAGGAAGTCTGATGTTAGGAAGCTTGATGCGGGGAAGAGGTGTTGACTGGCGCTGAGGTGAGTGATCGCCGCTGTCTGATATCTATTGATCTGAGCCAGGCAGTCTTCGCTTTGCAGTCCGCTGCGCCATAGAATCTGAGCATTCTCACCATCGGCGTAGTAGCGTTTGCGCTCCCCGGCGATTTGAAAGCCAAACTTTTGGTAGAGCTTGAGGGCGGGCTGATTGGAGGCGCGCACTTCCAGGGTGGCGCGAGTTAGCCCCCGACGGTAGCCGCACAGCAATAGCTGGCACAGCAGCAGCTGACCGAGCTTCTGCCCCTGATGAGCCGGTTCTACGACCAGGGTAGTGATGTGCGCCTCTTCTAAAATGGCCCAGAGACAGCCAACGCCGAGCAAGGTAACCGACGACCGATTCTCACAGCTTTGACCGCCAGGCTCACCCGCCGCCAGATCTGCCGGTCGTTCCTGAGTCAGCCCAGTGGCGCCAGGTGAACTGACCAAAACCTGCAAATCGCTGTAGGGACTGTCAAGCTCCCGCTGATAGCCTGAGCGCGTCCACAATCCCCCCAAGCAGCGCTGATCGAGCGCCAGGACTGCGGGCAGGTCGGCTTCTATCAAAGGCAGGCAGGCTAGAAAAGGCAATTGATATAGCTCTCAGTGGATGGCCCAAATGATGACCTAGAAGCTGACGCGCACAGGACGGCCAAAATTGTACACTGATTAACTAAAGTCTATTTACCTTTTGTCCCTCTATGGTCTCCACTGTCTCAGCTACGCCTAAAAGTTCTCATCCTCAGGCGTCGGGTCGCCCGGATTCTAGCCTGCAATATCTGGCCGAGCCGACGACTGCCTCTCCCAATCAGCTTTTGCTGCCGCTGAGCGCGGCTGCGAACGATCAAGACCATCTGACGGTAGGCGGCTGCGACGTGGTGGAGCTAGTCGAAACATTTGGCTCACCGCTCTATATTTTAGATGAGCACACGCTGAGGGCGGCCTGCCGTCAATATAGGGAATCATTTGCGCGGCACTATCCGGGCGAGTCGCTGATTGTCTATGCGTCTAAGGCTTGGAGCTGTTTGGCGGTGTGTGCGATCGCCACCCAGGAAGGCATCGCCATTGATGTGGTCTCAGGCGGTGAGCTGCAAACCGCCATTGATGCCGGAGCCCAGCCAGAAAATCTCTACTTTCACGGCAACAATAAGTCTTTAGACGAACTCAATCTAGGGTTAGCAGCAGGCGTACACATCGTCGTAGACAACTGGCATGAGCTGAAGTCGCTCGACCAGCTCGTGCAGCAGACAGGCAAGGCGGCCACCATTCTGCTGCGGCTCACCCCTGGAATTGAGTGCCACACGCACGAGTACATCCGCACCGGCCATATTGACAGCAAGTTTGGCTTTGACCCTGACCAGCTAGAAGAGGTGTTTACCTTTATTGCTGAGCGAAAAGAAAGCCTGCGCTGTGTCGGTTTACACGCGCACATTGGCTCACAGATTTTTGAATTGCAGCCCCACCACGACCTGGCAGAGGTGATGGCAAGCTGGTTTCAAACGGCCAACCGCTACGGCCTGCCGATTGAGCAGCTAGATATTGGCGGCGGCTTAGGCATTCGCTATACCGAGTCGGACGATCCGCCGAGCATTGATGAGTGGGCCAAAACGGTTTGTGAAAGCGTGGCGGCAGCTTGCCAGGCGCGAGATTTACCGCTGCCGAAGCTGCTGTGTGAACCAGGGCGATCGCTGGTTGGTTCTGCCTGCGTCACAGCCTATACCGTGGGCGGGCAAAAGACCGTACCTGGCATCCGCACCTACGTAGCCGTCGATGGGGGCATGTCCGATAATCCGCGCCCGATTACCTATCAGTCGGTGTATCGCATTTTGGCGGCCAGCCAGATGTCTGCGCCTCTGAGCGAAACCGTCACCGTCGCCGGTAAGCACTGCGAGTCGGGTGATGTGGTAATTGAGTCGGCGAGTCTACCGCCGCTGACGGCAGGAGAAGTGCTGGTAGTGCCTGCAACCGGCGCGTACAACTACAGCATGGCTTCCAACTACAACCGGGTACCTCGGCCTGCGGCTGTTTTGGTCAATCAGGGCGGGGCCGGGCTGATTTTGCGCCGGGAGACTTACGCCGACCTAGTGCGGCAAGACTGTCTGCCTGAGTCGCTGAAGTCTGCTCAGTGAGGAATTTGTTAACGGGGTCGCGCCCGCCCTGTGGGAAGATGCTTGAAACAGTTGAGGCAGTTGACGGCAGTTGACCGCGCTTGGGCAGTGCTTAAATGGCGATAGCGGTGAAACAGGTCTGACTCTTGCGCACCATCATTGATATTGGTTTAGTCGTTGCGCTGGTCTACATGGTGCTGCTGGTGATTCGTGATCGCCGCACAACGTGGATGGTGCAAGGACTCATTGTACTGATGACAGCCACGCTCTTGAGCAACGTGATCGGGCTGCGGCTGCTGTACTTTGTCATGGAAAAGCTGCTGCTCGGGGCGTCGGTAGCCCTGGCAATGATGCTCGTCCCCGAATTCAGACGGCTGCTAGAGCAGTTGGGGCGAGGCGAAATTGCTCAGCTGTTCACTGCTCAAGACAGCCATTTATCGACGGCTAACAATGTGATTGATGAGCTGGTAGAAGCCGTCAAGGGGCTCTCACAAAATCGCACTGGGGCGCTGATGATTCTAGAGACCGACGAACCGATTGAAGAAATCGATTTTTCGGTGCCCGGCGTGAGGCTCAACGCCGAACTGTCGCGGGAATTGCTGCAAACCATTTTTCAGACGACGACTTTGCTGCACGATGGGGCTGTTCTCATTCGCGGCTCGCGGATACTGGCGGCAGGAGTAATTTTACCTATCTCTGAAAAGGACGCCTCCAGGCAGCTAGGCACCCGGCACCGGGCCGCAATGGGCATTACCGAGCGAGTAGAACACTGCCTGTGCGTCGTCGTTTCTGAAGAAACCGGTTCGATTTCGGTTGCCGAACAGGGCGTCTTAAACCGTCCGCTGACCAGCAGTAAGCTCAGAGAGCTGTTGCTTGATAAGTTTTCGCCTTCGGTGGATGGTGATACCGTTGCTCCGCAGCTGCGTAGTTTAGGACGACGGCTGATCCTGAAGGGTCTTGGCTATCTCAGTTTTATTAAGCGCAAGCTGCCCCGCTCCGTCTCCAGGAAGAGAAATGACAGCTGATTCCAGGGTCTCTACTGCCTCGACCGCTCTGCCCAAAGATTTGGAGCAGGGCCGGATGCCTACCCATGTGGCGGTGATAATGGATGGCAATGGGCGCTGGGCAAAGCGGCGGGGACTGCCGCGCATTATGGGCCACCGGAAGGGCGTCGATACGCTTAAAAAACTGCTGCGCTGCTGCCGCGATTGGGGTATCGAAGCGCTAACGGCCTATGCGTTTTCGACTGAGAACTGGGGACGGCCAACGCACGAAGTCGATTTCTTAATGACGCTGTTTGAGCGGGTGCTGCGTCAGGAGATCAAAGAAATGATGGCAGAAGACGTGCGCATTCAGTTTGTGGGTAATTTGGCGGCGCTGCCGGATACGCTACAGCAGGAGATTGATCGGGCGGTAAAGCTAACCCAGTCCAACCAGGGCATTCGCTTCTCGGTGGCGACAAACTACGGCGGCAGGCAGGAGATTTTGCAGGCTTGTCGGGCGATCGCCACCCAAGTAAAGCAGGGCCATCTCCAGCCCGAAGATATTGACGAGTCACTCTTTAGCCGCCACCTGTACACCTCAAATATCAGCGACCCAGATTTATTAATTCGCACCAGCGGCGAAATGCGCATCAGCAATTTTCTCCTCTGGCAGCTCGCTTACTCGGAGTTCTACATTACCGATACGCTGTGGCCCGACTTTGACACAGCGGAATTTCATCAGGCGATGAAAGCGTTTCAGGGGCGCGATCGCCGCTTCGGCAAAGTCAAAGATGGAGAGAAGCCGTAGCAGTACTGCTCTGAGCTATAGCGCCTGTCGAGTTGCTTAGGACACTTTTATCGGCTGAAACCGCTATCTGACAGCAGGCAACTCGACTCGCAAAGTAAGAATGCATTCTTACTTTGCTATAGCTTCTGGTCCCAGAAGGTGACGACCATGTCTGCAATCTCGCTTGGCTAAGCGTGGCACTTAATGGCCATGAAAAGGACCAGTCAGCTTTACTGAGCTGACTCATATTTAGACAGATTGACCAGGGACTCTCCTGAGACCCGGCAGCCGGTCCATTCATCCATGAGGACGGCACCAATGCGTTTGTAGAAAGCGATCGCCTCTGCATTCCAATCGAGTACGCTCCACTCCAGTCGCCCGCAGCCTTGACTGAGCGCATGAGCCGCTAAGTACTTTAATAGATCCGTTGCAATCCCACGCCGCCGATATTCGGGCAGCACAAAAAGATCTTCTAAATACACACCCGGTTTCATCAAAAAAGTAGAGAAGTTATAAAAGTAAGTGGCTGAGGCGACTACGTTGCCGTCAACTTCAGCTACGACCGCTTCGGCATAGGGCCGTGGGCCAAATAGACCCTTGTGTAAATCTGCCTGGGTGCCCACCATCTCGTGCGCTAGCTTTTCGTACTCACTGAGCGCCTGACTGAATGAGAAAATAGCAGGGACATCGTCAGGCGTGGCAGGTCGGAGGGTAGCAGTCATAAAGTGATCGCTCTTGAAAATCTATAAAATTCACAGTCAATAGATTCTCACAGACCACAGGTTTTAGCGAATAGACTCGCGCTATGACCCATATCTATTGCATCTATAGCTATTGGCTAAAGCCTAGAAGAACCGACTGGTCACCCGGCCAATAATCAGCTCTCGGCCAACCACTCCAAAAGAGCGACTGTCGCGGCCTTCGCTGGCATTATCGCTGAGCACATAGCAACCGCCATCGTAAAAAGTCTCACTCACCCGCTTAACCATGCGAATATCTCGCTTCAGCGGATGGCGACAGATAACAATATCGCCCGGAGAGATCTCTGTCTGCGCTTGAACAGGGATAACCAACACATCTTCTCCAGGGGAAAGCGTTGGCAGCATGGAGTTTCCGGTCACGCAAAATCGCCAGCGTTTGCCCATCATCCAGCGGCCAATTTCTCTCCAACTGCGGCTTAGTTTCATCACCTGTGGCTTTGCAATGACCTACCAACCCCATCGAAAAAGCCCTGCAAACTGTCAAAACAGACTTACAGAGCTTCCATCTATCGCCTTTTGAAAGGCTTATCCCAACTAGCTAGCGGTATACCAGGAGACATCGCGTTCCTTGGTTGCCCAGAACATGTTGTGGATTTTCTGCACAGCGTCCATTAGTTCCTGGCAGTGCTGAGTGCTGACTTCTACTTTGCAGGCGGAGCAAGTTTTGGCCGCTTTCCAAAAAGTGTCATGCAGGTCAGGATACTTTTCGAGATGGACGGGCTTGAAGTAGTCAGTCCAGAGCACTAGCAGCTCATCTTTGGCAATTTGGGCTTGCTCTTCTTTAATGGCAATATAGCGAGACATGGTGTTTTGGTAAGACGCCATGGCTTGAGTGTCACCCCCTTCAGGGTGCTGCAAGTCGAGAATTTTCTTGGTCATAGCGACCACAGCTTCAGCGGCAATGCGAGCAGAGGAAGGGTCGTATACACCGCAGGGGCCGTCGCAGTGGGCCTGAACTTCGGGGGCTGGGAACCAGGCTTTTAGCTTGGAAACAACTGTGCTAAGCATAATTTATAAGATGTAGTTGACAAAGGTGTACTTGACGGGGTGTCAAGTGGACATTTCTATCTTTGAAGGCCGTTAACGGAATTACTTCAAAGGCATTACGAATCTAAGTATACAGTCCTAGCTTTTCGGTGGGGAACTATAAAAAGGCTGGTTATCTGGCTTGAGCTCCTGTAGCCTAGAACAGATGTATTAAATGGACGATGTTTGGGCGCTATGCAGAAGTTCAGAGAATTTCGTTTGTCGCGATCGCAGGCAATAGCAACTGTGATGGCGGTAGCTGGCATAGGCAGCGGAATGGGAGGATGCGGCCTAGTGAGCGCCGATATTAGCGCTAGCCTACCGCCCTGCGTTGATAGCTACTGCGACTGCCGCGATTTTATCAGTCAGGCAGCGGCTCAGCAGGTATTTGATGCTTTCAGAGCAGATCCGCATGGGCTAGACCGAGATCAAAATGGTAAAGCCTGCGAAAGCCTGCCGCCGCTGCCTCCCGGCTTAGAGCGAGCGACCTATTTTTCTAATAACGAGCATTTAACGTTGGGCAACCCTAGCAACGCCGGAGAGAATCCGAACAATTGGCTGATTGAACGAGAGCAGTATGTGCTCTCGTACAGTCAGGCACGTGACGTTTTGAACTGGGCAAGCTGGCGAGTAGACAGTCGCTGGCTAGGCCGCACTGACCGGCAAGATGACTTTCGCCCAGATAGCAGTTTGCCGCCTGGCTTTTATCAGGTGACGCCGGGCGAATATCGTCGCAGTGGCTATGACCGAGGCCATATGGTGCCGTCAGGCGATCGCACCGCCAACCCGCAAGACAATTCGATTACCTTCCTGATGACTAATATTTTCCCGCAGGTCAGCGATAACAATCGAGGAGCCTGGCGCGAACTCGAAGAATACGGGCGTGACCTGGTGCAACAGGGTAAGGCGCTCTACGTGATCGGCGGTATTTATGGCGATAAGGGCACTGTCGGTCAGGTGACGGTGCCGAGCCGGGTGTGGAAGGTGATCGTAGTTTTGGATAGCCCTACGAACGCAGTGACGCGGCGCACAGAGGTGATTGCGGTGGATATGCCGAATAGCGATCGCATCGAGTCGAGCTGGCAAACTTATCGCACTACGGTTGATCGCATCGAAATCGCGACCGGCTATGACCTGCTCTCAGAAGTGTCTGAAAGCATTCAAGCAGCTATTGAGAGCCAGTAGAAAGTTGGCATCAGGTCTCGATGACTGTGGTTTTGACGCCAGCAATGTTGCCATTTGGGGTATTGCCCACTACGTAAACGCTGACTTCTACTTCACCGCAGCGGTAGGCTTTCGGATTTGACAGCGCTGACTGTAAAAGGGCTTTGAGCCGCTGTAGCTGTGATATTTGGGCTTTGTCTTCGGCGGTATGCCAGCTTTTGGGAGCGATCGCCCGTTCAAAAAAATCCTCAACGCTCACTGCTTCTAACTCACCCTCATAGCCGGCTAGCTCACGAACCAAAGATTCTCGATTCTCATCGGTCAATTCAGATGGAGCCGTAGGCCAGACTACTTCTACCGGATAGTCACTCTCGCTACTCCACCACAGATCATTGCAAGCAGTTTCTAGCTGTGCCTTTAGGCTGCCATTTGCCATTGTGCTTATCTGTCTCCCTGTAGTGGCGATCGCACGTCAGCTACCCTATCATGCCTAATCCTAACTCCTATTTTTGGGGCCTCGCTTTTCACTTTCACCTTTTATGCGCATTCTCCTCTGGCTTCGTCACGATCTCCGCCTGCACGACCACGAACCGCTCCACCGCGCGCTCGAACGTCAGGCTGAGATTATTCCCCTTTACTGCTTTGACCCGCGTCACTTCGGTCAAACAGCTGCTGGCTTTCCTAAGACGGGCGCTTACCGGGCTAAGTTTTTGATCGAGACTGTGGCGGATTTGAGGCGATCGCTGCAAGCCAAAGGCAGTAATTTAGTAATTCGCCAGGGCAAACCAGAGGAAGAGATACCAGAGCTAGTCAAAGCGTTAGATATTGATGCGGTGTACTGGCACGAAGAAGTCACTTCAGAAGAAACCGATGTTGATCGGGCTGTTGAAAAAGCGCTAAAAGAGATGAGAGTCAGTTCAGAGGTCTATTGGGGCGCTACCCTCTACCACCCCGACGATCTTCCTTTCGAAATCAGCAAGCTGCCAGAAGTTTTCACTCAGTTTCGCAAAGCTGTAGAAAAAGAAAGTCAGGTGTTTCCAACTTTTGCCACCCCTAAACAGTTACCCGCTCTGCCTGATGGCGTTGAACCCGGCAAGCTTCCGACTCTCTCTGATCTGGGGCTAGAAGAAAATCCCATCGATCCCAAGGGCGTTTTGCAGTTTAAGGGCGGAGAGACAGAAGCCTTTGCCCGATTGCAGCACTACTTTTGGGATGCCGACTGTTTGCAAACCTACAAAGAGACTCGTAACGGCATGTTAGGGGCCGACTATTCCTCCAAATTTTCACCCTGGCTCGCCAACGGCAGTCTCTCTCCTCGCAAAGTTTACGAAGAGGTGCAGGCTTACGAAAATCAGCGTAGAAAGAACAATTCTACCTACTGGATGGTATTCGAGCTATTGTGGCGAGACTATTTTCGACTGGTCTGCGCTAAGTATGGCCGCAAGATCTTTCGCAAAGGCGGCATTCGCGGCTTACCCGTAGACTGGCAGGAAGACTGGAAACGCTTCGACCTGTGGCGCGAAGGAGAGACCGGCTATCCGCTGGTAGACGCCAACATGAAAGAGATCGCCGCTACTGGGTTTATGTCTAACCGGGGGCGGCAAAACGTGGCTAGCTTTTTGACCAAAAATCTAGGGATTGACTGGCGCTGGGGCGCAGAATGGTTTGAGTCACTGCTGATTGACTATGACGTATGCAGCAATTGGGGCAACTGGAACTATACGGCAGGCGTCGGCAACGATGCTCGGGGCTTTCGCTATTTCAACATTCCTAAGCAGTCTAAAGACTACGACCCCGAAGGGAAATACGTGAAACACTGGCTACCCGTGCTAGGGAGCCTGCCCGCTAAAAAAGTGCACACGCCCTGGAAGCTACAGCCCGAAGAACAAAAGCGGTTCGACGTCCGATTGGGCGTAGATTATCCCAACCCAGTAGTGGATTTGCAGAAATCTGTAGAGGCGAACGAGCAGCGGTATCGGGAAGCGAGCGATCGCCGAAAATCCCGCGCCTAACCAAAGAAAATCTTGTGGTTAACGGACGTAACGACCACCTTGAAGATTGGGTGAACTGAACCACAGTTGGTAAGCGAATTGCTACCTTTTAGGGGAATTGCGAACTTGGCGATCGCGAGCTGGGAGGTTAAACACCGTGCGTCGAACAAGATTGTTTCTCTCAAGATTTGTGCTCAGTCTGTGGATTTTGCTCTTCGGCGCGTTTCTATTCTTGCTGCTGTTTGAGTCTCGGGATGGAGGGGGCCGTGTGCCGATGGCTGGGGTTACTATCCAGGCTGAATCTGCTGCAACTATTCGCTTACCCAATCGTATTTTCACCTGCACAGAAACTGAGCAGCAGTCTCAGTGTGAGGCCGACATTCAGGGCCGCTCACTGCGCTTAGTTCTGGTCCCTGATGAAGCGCCCGACTCTGGACTGAGTGACTGTCAGGCCCAGTACGACGGGCGACTGGTTGACTGCGAAGGTAGCAAAGGTTTGGACTATGCACCGATGCTATCAGAGACGTTCGCGGTTTCCAACTTGGGCCTGACCTCTCAACAGTTGCAGGCTCTCCAACAAAAGTATTGGGGAATAAGGGCGCTAATGGGTCTGGGAGAGCCCCGCCTGATCCGAATCAGTACCGGGCTATCGATTGCTGCCGGTGTGATCGCTGCCTACTTTGCTTGGTTCCACCCCAGTTGGCTGAGCAAAGGGTTGGCGAGCATTGCCTGGGGTTTTGTCATATACTATTCGGCCTGGGGATCTTTAGGGAGCATCCCTTTCGAGGCAGTGACGCCTTACGGATTTACGATTGAGTCTTGGATGTGGGCGGTTGATAGCGGGGCAGCGGTGATAGGAATTGTGGCTGCGCTGGCGATCACCCTCTTGCTCAGACAGCGCCGAATGACCCCCACCGCAAAAGCCATCGTGACCGTCAGCAGCGGCCTTGGCAGCGTTTCCATTGCTTACTACATTCTCTTGCTGACACTCTTGAGCGCAGGATTCGCAGACTAGGAGATGTGCCATAGACATGGCTGTAACGGTACTTTATCTAACTGCGCATCCCTTAATTCCTTAGTCTGCATTTCAACTCTCAAAGGTGTTGCACTGTTTGACATCGCCAGAGTTGAAGCCGCGTTTGAACCATCCTGTGCGCTGGGCAGCGGTGCCGTGAGTGAATGAATCGGGGTTGACGTAGCCTTGCTGCTGTTGCTGTAGCTTGTCATCACCAATCTGACTGGCCGCGTTCAGCGCTTCGTCAATATCACCAGGCTCTAAAATATCGCGCTGCTGGTCGGCATTGTGAGCCCATACACCCGCGAAGCAGTCGGCCTGTAGCTCTTGGCGTACCGATAGCTCATTAGCCTGAGTTTGGCTCACCCTGCGCTGCGCTGCACGCACCTGTTCAGAAACCCCGATTAGGGTTTGCACATGATGGCCAACTTCGTGAGCAATCACATAGGCTTGGGCAAAATCGCCTGGCGCATTCAGGTCATTTTTGAGCGCTTGGTAAAAGCTCAGGTCGATATAAACTTGCTGATCGGCAGGGCAGTAAAACGGGCCAACGGCTGATTGAGCAGTGCCACAGGCTGACTGTACCGCACCGCTGAACAAGACCAAGTCGGGTTCTTGATAATCGCGGTCAAATTCTTGAGGAAAAATGGTATTCCAGGTATCTTCGGTATCAGCTAGAACCACAGAGACAAAGTCTGCGAGCTGGTCTTCTTCAGGTGAGGTAGGCTGTGGCTGGCTGCGGCTGGGGTTTGGGTTGCGTGCTGCCTGATCAAGTACGATTGAGGGGTCGCCGCCTAGCAGCGCAATGACGACTGCTACGACCAATACGCCTAAACCGCCGCCGCCAACGACTAGCGGAGCACCACCGCTACCGCGCCGATCCTGTACATTTTGGCTTCGACGCCCCATTTTCCAGCGCATAGTTTTTGCCTGTTAGTGACTTAAAATAACGGGTTTAGCCCCCTAACAGGGCCTAAATTACGCACAGCTTACAGCGAATGGGGAAAGCTCGCTTCTTTCGGGAGTGAGAGACTCAAGCGGTGAGTTTTATCAGATCAGTTGCTATCTTCTGCGCACTCGTTCAACCTGCTGCGGCGCGCGGATATCTGAGAAAAGGGCGATCGCCCGCTCAAAATAATCCACTTTGGCCTCCCCATCAAATTCAGTAGTCAGCCCTAGCTGAAAATAAGCCTCAGCGAGATCGCACTTGGCCCCAATGGTTTCACAGAGGTCTATTGCCTGATGGTGCAGTGCGATCGCCCCCGCATAATCGCCGCGCTGCCGCTGCAAAGTCGCTAGCCCGGTCAGGGCTTTGGCTTTTACCTGTACATAGTGACCGGCTTCAGCAAAAGCTATCACTCTCTCATACAGCGTTTGCGCCTTACCCAACTCGCCGAGACTGCAAAAGGCTTTGCCTAGCAACTGTAAAAAGTAAGCGTAGCGGCCATGCTGATCGGCAGAGCCAACGGTGAACTGCTGATAGAAACTGAGGGCCAACTGAGCAGCGACTTGCGACTGGCCCAGATAAGATCGGACCAAGGCTAGGCCGATGGTGGCTTTGTCCGCCCATGCCTGGTGAGCGCTGCCAGCGGCCAAAGCGATCACCTGCTCGAACTGTTCGGCGGCTTGAGAGAGTTCCCAGAGATCGATGCAGTAGAGGCCGATGCTGAGATGCGCATCTACGATCAGCATTTTCAGGTAGTAGATGTCTCGGTCACAAAAGCGCTGTTCAGACTGCGCAATATCGCTATGAATCTTGAGCTGTGCAGTCGCGCCTGCCAGCGTTTGCTGCTGGCAGGCAATCGCCTCGTGAACCCGCCCGGTGATCCAATAGACATCGCCCAAGATGTTGTTCAGCTCACTGCGACCCTGCTGCACATGCGGTAAGACTTGAGTAATCGCATTGATAACCGGCTGCAACAGTCCCATGCGATAAAGGCTGCTAGCCAACGGCAAGAACTGACGCCATTGGTTGTGACGGCTTTTCAGCAAGATCGCGGCGGCAGCGTCGTAGTCAGCGGCGGCAATCAGGTGATAGTAAGCCTCTAGCGCTTGCAGGCCATCTTCTACCGAGACGATGGTATGGACGCGATCGCTCCAATAGCTCGCCGCCGTTCGGTTGGCCTGCTGCCAATCTTCACTTTGCCGCAGTCGGTTGATCGCCTCGGCCCGGCTGACAGGATGTAGCCAGTAGGTGCCTTTGCGAGATTCTAACAGGGAGCGATCGCGCAGAGAATTTAGAGTCTGCCGCTGACGGCTAGGCAGAATATCCCACATCAGCGCCAAGATTGCCTCAGCCCGCAGATGAGGCTGATCCTGGTAGCGATAGCAGCCCAGTCGGCAAAATACCCTATAGGCATCGGCGTCTAGCCGCTGCAATCGGTTTACCTGACTGGCGACTAAGTTCCTTAGGTCAGCCGTGCCTAGTAAGTCAGCTTCATTTTCCCGCCAGCAAGCGATCAAATCGCCCTCAAAATCGCCAGCAGCGGCAGCACACAAAATCTCCATCGCCTTGGCATTGCCGCCATAGGCTCGCTGCATCTTACGCAAGATATCTGCGTGAGCAGGCTGAATATTGACGCGGCGATCTTGAAAGAACTGCTGCCAGGTATCTACCGTCAGCCCCGGCAGCCGGTAGTGACAGGCGGTAATGCCAGGTTCGCAGAGGCGATCGCGACTGGTAATCACCACGCTGGCCTGAGTCGTATCCAACATCCGCAGCAGCTCTACATAGCGCCGATAGTCTGCTATGAGCTGCCCGTTTTTATCTAAAGCCGGTTCTAAATTGTCGATGAAAATGCCGATGTCGCCTTGCTGCAAGTGGCGCTTTAGCCGGGTGAGCGTCACTCCAAACTCGTGCCCCGGTTCTTCGTTGAAGTGTTGCCGCAGCCATTCTTCCACCACGCTTTCTACCGGCGTAATATTGACCGATTCCTTGGCCATCGGCAGCTCTAGCACCTGGTTAAACCGCTGAACGTACCGCTGGGCAAGGGTGGTTTTGCCGACCCCGCCTTCCCCCTGAATCACAATCAGGCGATGCACTTGTGAGAGCGTGTGGAGCGTTTGCAGCGCCTGTTCTCTGCCCAGGAAGCGCTCAGGCGCTGCACTAGAGGATGCAGACAGAGGGCGAACGGCAGTTGGTACGGCGCTTTTGAGGGTGCGTTTAATTCGGTTGATCAGGCGCGATCGCAGATTTCCTTTCGTAATTCGTTCGCCCAGCGCGTCTGAGAGCAGCCGCCATAGCTGAGCAGCCACATCTTTTATATGGCCTTCACTGTAGCCTGCTAGCGTCGCTACCTGGCCATAGGTGCGTCCCTGCCAGCTCTGCTGAATGATGCAGCTCTGCAAATCGCTTAAATGCCGCCCTGTGCGTTCGTACAGCAGCTGGTCGGCATATTCAATTGCCGGATCTATCCTCATAAGTTTGCGTCTTGTGCCTGGTCCATAGCCACCTCGCAAAAGTAGACTACCAGCTTCGGGCGCTCCCTTCCGAAAGAAACGCTACAGACTTTTTGTCCGACCCTTGCCGACTTTTTCCGACTGACGTTTGCCTGGCGCTGCGCCTAACCTGATGGGCGATGGTGCGATCGCCGAGTCACCCAACCAGGCCAGCCAGTGCTACCTATAAGCTATTGCCGTGAAATTACCGGCCCCATTAGAAACACGGCGGGCATTCTAAAAACTAAACAGTCAGCGACCTATTGCTATGCGCCTATCTTCTCTGCCTACCGATCTCAGCCCACAGTACTTACCCCAGCATGTTGCCGTCATCATGGATGGCAATGGCCGCTGGGCCAACCACCGAGGGTTACCCCGCATCGCCGGTCACCGGCAGGGAGCCAAAGTTCTCAAAGATCTGCTGCGCTGCTGTAAAGATTGGGGCATTAGCGCACTGACCGCTTATGCTTTCTCCACCGAAAACTGGCGACGGCCCGCCGCTGAGATTGATTTTTTGATGGTGCTCTTTGAGAAAATGCTGCGTAAAGAGCTTAAAAAGATGCACGAAGAAGGCGTTCGCATTCGCTTTTTGGGCGATCTCTCTAAGCTATCGCCCGCTTTGCAACAAGAGATGACCCGAGCGATGGCAGAAACTGCTCACAACCGGGCCATTGATTTCAATGTCGCGATCAACTACGGCAGTCGCAGCGAGATTGTTCAAGCCTGTCAGCAGGTGGCGCAAAAAGTTTCGCGCGGTGAAATGACGGCTGAGGCCATCAGTGAAGAGACAATTACTCAGCACCTGTATACGGCGGGCTGCGACCCCGATTTGTTGATTCGCACCAGCGGTGAGCAGCGGCTCAGCAATTTTTTACTGTGGCAGCTCGCCTATACAGAAATGTACTTCACCGATGCCTTTTGGCCAGATTTTGACCGAAGCGAACTGCACCGGGCGCTGTTGACCTATCAGGGGCGCGATCGCCGCTTCGGCCAAGCCAAAGATGAAGTCGAAGCTAGCCACAGCATGGGAGAGCCCGCTCTGATCGCTTAGCAATCGGATTTTTGGTTGGTTGCGTCGAGAAAGGAGAGTTGCTGGTAGAGCATTACCATTGTCGGTACAGCAACATTCAACGCCTGAGCCGTGCGGATAGGATTGCCCAAGATAGCCTCTATCTCTAGCGGGCGACCTTCGTCGTAGTCAATTTTCATACTGGTGCGGTAAGCGGCCATTTCTTCTGTGTGGGTGAGCATTTGCGGAATGAGATCAGCAGGCAGCTCTCTTTTGCCTTGAACCGTATGCTGTTGTCCCCAAGTGTTAGCAACAGAGACAACTTCGTTCATTAGGGTGGTGATTAGCGATCGCACCCCGCAATCTACCATCATCTCTTCAGTTGTCGCATCCAACACAACTGACAACCCGTTATAAGGCACATTCCATACCAGCTTACGCCAACGCGCCATTGGCAGATCTTCAGTAGTTTCGATGGGGACATGGGCTCGCCCAAAGTCAGCGGCGATCTCTTCCATCAAAGGTGTTGTCAGGCAGGGCTTGTTGCTTGGATCGTATGCACCTAGCAACAGCTGGCCATAGTCAAGGTGACGAACGTGTCCAGGCCCAACCTTGTTCGCGCAGATAAAGCAAAGACAGCCTAAGATGGTTGGCGTTGCCTTCTCTTCAAACCGCTGAGCGATGCTCGCTTCTATATCTAGCCCATTTTGCAGAGATAGGATTGCGCCGTTTGGATTGAGCGCAGGCAACAGAGTGAGCAGCTGGTTGTTGTGGGTTGTTTTTAGCGCCACGATTACCACATCTACCGGTGGCATCTGTGCCGGATCGCTGTAGGCGTTCACTTTGCCCAAAGTAAAGTCACCGTCTATAGATTCAATAATTAAGCCGTTTTCACGTACCTGTTGATAGTCGCTGCGCAGCAAAAAGTGTACCTCGCAGCCTGCCTGCTGAAGTCGCGCCCCATAGTAGCCACCGATAGCTCCGGTGCCGATGATTGCGTATTTTAAGCGAGTCATGTTTGTTTAGCAGAAAGCTGTGAAAGAGCCCACTGCGCTCTAGCTTGAACGGCGGGTGTGCTGTCTTTAGCAATGCGATCGCGCAGCCCCTGTTCAATCGGCCCTACTAAGTGAGTGAAACCGTAGGCGATCGCCGCTGTCCCCACCCCTTGCAAACCCACTACAGCCCCGTAGCGCACCACCCACTCCGGATCTTTTACAACCTTCAGCAGTGTCTCTTTTGCTTTGGTCTGAGCTTTCTGGCATGCCGTCTTGTCTAGCTGTTCCCATTGAATGATGCCAAGCCCTCTTGCAGCTGCCCGTCGGACGCTAAGAGAAAAGTCTTCGGCAGCCGTTTCCAAAAGTAAGTCCAGCCCTCGTGGATCGCCGATACCGGCTAAGACGCGCAGTGCCCAAGCCCTTGCACCATAGTTGTAGCCGTCCATCTGAGTAAGCAGCGCCGAGGCCGCAGGCGTCCCAATCTGAATCAGCCCGTCTACGGCGGCAACCGCTGCACCAGGATTGTTGTATCCCAGCACGCGGATCAGCGTATCGATAGCGCCTTCATCTTGCAGTTCGGCCAGGGCTTCAACGGCATCGAGCATAGCCTGGGCAGAGTCCGCCTGCTCAACGGCCTGAAGTCGCGCTTGGAGAGTATCGGCTATCATTCGCTTACAACAATGAGTCCATTAACGTCATCACCTTGCAGGCACTGTCTGAGACAAGATCATCTGTAGTGCGAATCTCTTTCTCCAGCAGGCCCTTCAGCGCAATTAGCTTGATACTGTTTTCGGCGAGGGTGTTGGCGATCGCCTCTCCTGCTGGCAAATACCCCACTTCTCCCAAATCCAGCAGAGCTGACCGTCGCAATTGCAAATCGTCGCAGCTTAACGTTTTCACTAAAATATCAGCATACTCGCCTTGCCCGGTGAGCTGATACATCGCCCGTGCGGCGGCATTTTTGACCTGAGGTACCTCATGAGCCAAAAAGGGCTCTATCACGGCTACGGTTTGCTGGTCGCCCAGCGTGCCCAGCGCTTCTAAAATCGCATTGTAAGGCTGCACCAAATGAGGTTTTCCGGGCACTTCCACCGCTGCCTCAACGCCTGCTGAAACCAGCGCTACCAAGGTCTCAACGCTCTCTCGTGCATTTAAAGATTCTAAAGACTGGGCCGCTGCTTCGCGCACATAGTAATCATCACAGTCTAAGCAATCGATTAGAGCAGGAATGACGGTGCGATCGCTCAGCTTACCCAGCGCTCGTGCGGCATTGCGTCGCAGCGGAAAGCCGCCATCTGGCGCTCGGTCGTTCTCATCTTGAAGGGCGGCGAGTAGGGCGGCGATCGCCTCAGGCTCTTTTACCCGAAAACGTCCTAGCCACCAGGCTGCGTAGTAGCGATCGCCCTGGTCTTCAGTTTGTTGCAGGTTGGCTATTGCCTGCTTTGCCGTCAGCTGAGGCGCATTGCCTGCCGGCTGTATATCTGCTGTAGTCATGGTTGATCGTCACCGGTCAAATAGCGCCCAATAGCAAACCCAGAGAAACAAACAACCACTAGACGCTTCCAGTAATCGTATATCTCTCTGGGTGAAAATTGAAGTCCAACCGCCTGCCCTATAAACCAGAGGCTTAAGCCAGAGGCTAAAACGTCAATTTAGCTCGTTAGCTCAGCGCGTTGATCGCATAGTTGATGTAAGTGTTAGCTTCAGTCGCAGGATCCCCACTCAAACCGTGGTTGGATCTAACGTGCTTGAGCGCTTCGATATACCAGCTGGGTGCTAGGTCAAACGTCTTGTTGATTTCAGCAAGACCAGAAACCAGGTAGTCATCCATCGGGCCAGTTCCACCGACAATCAGGCAGTAAGTAATCATCCGCACGTAGTAGCCGATGTCACGAACGCACTTATCTTTACCACGCTGGTCAGCGGCGTACTGAGGCCCCTGCATTTGCGTGGTGTAAGGAAACTTGCTGTAAACAGCTTGAGCAGCGCCACTGGCGAGGCTATCAGCATTTTGAGTCAGCTTACGAGCAGCTTCTAGGCTGGCTTTAGCTTGACCAAAACGACCAAATGCAACCTGCATTTCAGTCGAGCTGAGGAAACGGCCCTGAGAGTCAGCAGCTGAAACTGCTTCGGTCAGAGGAGTTTTCATCGTTAGAGATCTCCCAATTTGAGTTTTGACAATGTTTACTTCAGCGTTTTGCACCTGGGGAGACCCAAGGCAATTCGCTCAAATCACTTAAGCTACAGCAGAAGCTGCACGGTCAAAGTAACCGCTTAGCTCAGAAATCAAGCTGCTGCAATCACCGTTGGTGACGTTGCTGGAATCGCTGACGATTGCAACTGCGGCTTCCTTCATTTTCTGCACGCCAGCGGCGACAGAAGAACCAGGCGTACCTAGCGCAATGTAAGTCTCACGCAAACCGTTGAGGCAACGATCATCTAGCGAGCTGGCATCGCCAGAGAACATCGCGTAGGTGATGTAGCGCAAAATGATCTCCATGTCGCGCAGACAAGCTGCCATGCGACGAGAAGTGTAGGCGTTACCACCAGGCTGAATTAGCTGAGGCTGCTCAGCAAATAGGGAGCGGGCAGCGTTAGCAACAATAGCAGAAGCATTGCTGGTGATACCGTTAACCGCGTCCATCCGCTTGTTGCCGTCGGCAACCATTTTGTCTAGTGCATCCAGCTGCGCACCGCTGATATATTCACCGCGGGCATCAGCTTGGGAGACAACTTTAGCAAACGCATCTAACATAAGATCCGAATTCTCCTAATATTTGGCCATTGGAACAGGGCTCGGCACCTACTGCTCCCACACTAAAAGAGTAAAACGTATACGGCGAGTATCTAAGAAAGTACAAGAAACTTCATAAACTTCTCAACTGTGTCAACCACAGACAGGACAAGCCTTTTCGTCCATATTCAGCCGTTCACAGGCAGACCACCTGCCGCCTGCCTACCGCTAGGACAGGCCGCGCTGTTACACAAGGCAGTATTTTGACTCAATGATTCACGAGGTCGTTAACGCAGGCTCTACTCGCGGATCTTGCTCTAGGTCGAACAGGAAGCCGTGAATGTACGCTTCGGTCCACTCTGAGCCATAGAATCGGGTGAGCATTCCTCGGGCCGGATCTTTCTCAGCCCGGTAGCGCACGTATCTGAGCTGAGCCTCCTGGATAGCTGCTCGTCTGGCCGGATCAGTGATGGGTTCAGCCCTGTCTACAAAGTCAATATAGGCCTTAAGATAAGCCCGAAACGCCTCGAAAACGTGAGTCTCGACGTCGGCAGTATCCGCCGGGCGAGTCCATAAAAAGGCAGGAGAGAAAAAGGCCTGGGCTTCTTCTGGAAAGTCGCCGCCCCAAGGCAGATGCTGCTGATAGCCGTGAAACATCTCCATGATCGGCTGGCTGTACTTTGCCTGGTAAGCCTCATCTTGAAAAAGCGGCTGCATATCTAGCGCAATCAGGTGTCCGCCCGGCAGTGTGACCAAATCTGCCCCAAAGAAAGGCAGGTCGTAGTCAAGCTCCGGAAAAATCACGAAGTTCAAGACCTGAAGGGCTTCGCCACCCTGCACGTGCGCCGCGCGAATCTGCCTGAGCTTGGGCGTACATGCGCCGTAGCTGGTTGTTGTCACCGTGGCCTGCCGCTTGCCTTTGCCCGTGACAGCGCTCTTGGTCTCAAACCCGGCTGGGATGGGGTAGGGGCTGAGGTCTAAATGCTGTTTTAGGAGGGCGATCGCCTCAGCCAAAAACGGTTCGTAAATCGTCGTCATGACTGGCGCACGCCTACGGCTAAAGGCACTGCATCTTCAAACAAAAACTCGTACAGAAAGCGCTCGGACCACTCATGACCAAAATAGCTGCCAAATAGCCCCGAAGCCGGGTCGCGCTCGGCGCTGTACTGGTCGTAGTCGCGCTGGGCCTTGGCGACACGCGCGATGTCGGCACTATCAATCAAGGGCACAGCCGCATCCATCATCTTCCAGTAGAGCTGAAGATAGTCTTTAAAGGCTTCCAAAACGCGGGTTTTTACCGTTTCTGGATCGGTTTTGGCAAACAGCAAATACTTAGAGAAATATTGATTGGCATCGTAGAACTTCATCTCCAGGTTCTGTGCCAAATCGGGGTATTTATCGTGCAGCGCCTTGAGCGGTGCGATGTACTTTTGCTGATAAGCCTCATCTTGAAAGAGGGGCTGAAAATCCATCACAATCAGATTTTTGACCGCGCCAAAGGAGAGAAAATCAATTCCGAGCAAGGGCAGGTCGTAGCGGTGGCTCGGATAGATCACACTGTTGAAAATCTGCGCACTCTGACCGGCATCAATATAGGTGTAGCGGGCTTTGCGCAGTTCGTCGCATTCATAGCACCAGCTTTGGATAGTAGCCGGGTGGCGGCCCCGCTCGCTAATATTGCACTCCAGGCCCGCTGGGATAGAGCGCTTATTCAGGGCAAATTTTTGGGCAAGCGAATTTTCTAAATGCTCTAGAAAAGGGCGATACATTATCCGACCGTGATTTATTTATAAGGCAATGTGTTTACTCACAATACGAGATGGAATAGGCCCCAGACGGGTTTATTAAAAACAAAGATACATTCCTTAACAGAGTAGATATCGTTAGCGAACGGAGGGCAGTTTTCAGCCTCAGGGTCTGTTTAGATCGGGCTACAGCTGCGCTGAGGCGCTGTGTCTGGCAGCCAGGGTAGAAACGTCTTCTGGAGTGATAAATCGCTTCTCGGAGCAGTAGGTCATCAGGTTAACGCCGTTCATCATGCGGGCGGTGCTGACGCGCACCCGGAAATCGTCGGTGAGAAACCAGCAGCGCTCTTGGCCCTGATTGGTTTCGTAGTCGGTATCGATAGTGAGCACGCCATCTTGCCCAAACCAGTAGCGACTGATGACAGGAATGCTTTCTACGTAGCCGCGATCGCGCACCAATTTTCCAGAGCGCCCGCTCTCATCATCTGGCACGTTTACCAAAATCGCTGCCGACGAACTCGGCGCACTGTCTGACAGGTTGGCCTGCCAAGCAAAAGAAGCGCCCCCTGCCGCCAGGCTCGGATCAATGCCCTGCGACTTGCAAATATCAATCACCCGCTGATCGGCGGCCTCGACAACGCCCACAATTAGATTAGACTCTCCCGACTCATCGGCCACCACATCAAAATGGTGCACCGTACGCTGCGTAAACCAGGTGCCTTCGCTCTTACAGAAGAACGCCGTCATTGTCATCGGAGGATTGAGTAGCATCACAGTTGCTGTATTTAAGCAGAAGAGTCTGCCATTCTATTAGGTAGTGACTTTTTATCTTATATAAATGACGGCTTCTAACCAAGCGGGCTCTGTGGCCACGGCTCCGTACGTTGACCTGGCAGGCGCTAATCTCTCAGGCGCTGATCTCAATGGCAAAGATCTCTACCGGGTTAATCTTTCCGGCGCTGATCTCACTGGCGCCAATCTACAGGGCGCTGGGCTGACGGGCGCTAATCTTACCGGCGCTAATCTCGCTAGAGCCAATTTGCAAAAGGCCGATTTGCGGGGCGCGAGTCTCAACGGCGCTAATCTGACCGATGCTGACTTGACCGGGGCATATCTCTACCGGAGTGACTTGCAGGGAAGCATCTTAGTCGGGGCTACGCTGGCTGAGGTGGAGATGAAAGTAGCCCTCTACGACAGCGCCACTCAGTGGCCTGAAGGTTTTCGCTATAAAAGCAGCGGGGCAGTGGGGCCAGGCGCGTCTCTAAACGGCGCTTACTTAAATACGGCGAATCTCAAAGCGGCGGATTTGAGCGGAGCGAGGCTGCTAGGAGCCTACCTGAGCGGGGCCAATCTGCAAGGGGCTAACTTATCGGGGGCAGGGCTGAGCGGGGCGAATTTGCAAAAGGCTTTTCTCACAGGGGCGAATTTGCAGGGAGCGAGTTTGGCAGGCGCAGAACTTCAGCGGGCTGACTTGCGAGCGACTAACCTGATCGATGTTGATCTAGCAGGGGTCGGTAGCATTGCGGGAGCTGACTTTAGCGGGGCAGTGGGGCTGACGCCTGAGGGTCGCTCAAAGCTGCTCAGCCACAGCGCGGCGGAGCTAGAGGAGTGGAACGCCTACACTCGCAAAACCACCCGTCAGAGCCTGGCGTGATCAGGGCTGGTTGTCATCAGGGCAAAATAATACCCCCAGGCTGACTTAAAAAGAGCCTGAGGGAAACTGGTCGCGCTGCGTAAAACTAGACGCGCGTTTCTAGATATTGGCCGATCATCACCTCTTCACCCGCACGGGAGATGATGGTCTGGCGGGTGCGGTAGTTGTCGCCGATTAGCTTCAGCTCTTCTTCAAAAGCAGAGCCATTGTACTCAGTGCGCAAGACCATCGTTCGCTCGCCGGTAAATTTGTAGGTAGCGGTGACGGGCTTGGGGGTGGCAAAGCCGCGATCGCGATACATCACATCGCCGCGAATCCCAAAGACTGTTGATCCTGTAGAAGGCTTACGACTGGGCGCAATGTAGTTGCTCTCCCAGGTCACCTTGGCCCCGCAGATCAGCGGCACAGTCAGCTCGTGCCGGGCAGCGAGTTCAGTCAGCTCAGGGTGGTTGCTTTCTAAGTATTGAACGGTGATGTCGCTGACGACTTCTTGAGCTTCACCGCTGGCGAGTGTGTAGTAGCGGCGGCGAGACTGCCAGTCACCGGCTGAATGCCTGAAAAAAGCGATCGCCCGCTGCTCTACCTTTTCTGCCGGATTGACAGCATGGGCATTTGACTGACTGGACGGCTGGACGTTTACAGACGGTGCCATAGCGCTCCTCTTAGGTCTGATCTGCACAAAGCAGGTCGGTTTTTCTGTAAAGAAATATTTCTTCACAAATTAAGATAGCCTATTTGAACTAGAGCAGCAATCAATCGCCAGCAAGATTACGCTAGCAAGATTTCTGACAAAACACAGCCGCAAAACAGGATCGCTATGTCGGCAGCAGATCTTCCAGAGCCGCCGCTACCACCTTGTGGTGGCTGTCTTGACGCAGCTTGGGCAGGGCGGTTTTGGCACGGTCTGATTCAAAAGCCTTGAGAGCGTTGGCCAGAGCCAGGCGCGATCGCCAGTTGCGATCGCTCATCAGAGGCAGCAGTGCATCTAAAGCGCCCTGTGCTTGGTCGGTATTAGCCAGCATACCCAGCGTGAAAATACCCGCCTGGGCAATGGTTTGATCCGGATCTTTGAGTGCTTCTAAAGCGATCTCTAGCAGCGACTTAGGGCTCTCCAGCTCTGTCATAATTGCCAGGATGCTACGCCGCACCAGCCAGTTGTCGTTTTCGTAAAACAGCGCCGTCAGCCGCTCCACTGCTCGGCTGCCGTGTAGACCCAGAGAATTGGCAATTTCAGCTTGAACATTGCTATCGGTTTCAGCCGCGAGCATCTCTAGCAGTGCCGTATAAGTCGTTTCAGTCCGCTTGCGGCCCAGTCCCATAGCCACAAACGACCGCACCAAGAAGGCTGAGTCTTGCCGCTGAGCGATCAGCAGTGGCACTGCCGTTTCATTTTCGCAGTCTCTTAGCGCAGTGAGTCCTCGCAGCCGTTCCTGAGGATCCTCACTCGCTAGCAGTGCTTTAATTTCGGAAATATTCATTGAGCCTACGCAGAGGAGCAGATTAATTTGCTTTAGATCTTTAGCTTGCTCTAGATCTAAAGGGTCTTGTAAAGAAATATTTTTTAATTTATCAAGCGGCACTTCCTTACCGTCTCTATCGTCTCTGGATATATGGGGTATATCTAGATGTCTAGGGTGTATTTAGCCAAATGAGTCAGGATTTGTGCCCGGTGATACCATTATAGGCTAGGCAAAAACACTGGTAGCTTGCTGGCAGTACGCAGACCGATATCTGCTGCATCAGAGCCGCGCCAGAATGGTAAAACCCTTCAGAAAATCCAAGAGGTATTCACGGTGGTAGAAAACACTCAAGTCAATGAGACACAGGCTAATCCTTCCTCTCAAGAAATCGCTGATGTGATTGCTGATCTGGAAAGGTACCGTCAGCGACTGATGGCAGATTTTATGGCTACTGCGAAAAAGGCAAAGCTGCCCAAGTCCATGGTGAAGGCACAGCTTGAGAACCATCCCGAAATTCGTAAAATTGACGCTTCTCTAGCTCAGCTACAGCAGCCGACCGCTACATCACCCGTCGAGGGCTAACTTTTGAACGACTCACATGATCGTCACGTACCTACTAATGGCAGTCAAAACGGCCATCAAAACGGCAGCCAAATCAATGGCGCTCAAATCAATGGCGCTCAAACCAATGGCGAGGCCAACTCCCCAGATTCGCTAGAGGCTAAAGCTAAAGTCGATCAGCTGATCGACCATGTCAACCAGCAGATAGAGCTACTGGCGTTTGAATCGCCCGATCCATTTTTGCTGCGGCAAATGGTTCAGAGCCTGGTAGACCCTCGGCGGCAGGCGCGAATTGCGCTGGTAGAGTCCTTCAGCCAGATAGGAGAACCGGCTACTCCTTTTTTACTAGAAGGAATTGCCAGTCATCCCGAACCGGTGGTTCGCCGGGCCTGCTGTAACGCCCTGACAAATATCGGCGATCCGACATCGGTGGAGGGTCTAGTCGAGGCGCTGCTGCAAGACCCAGATATTGGCGTTAAGAGTGCGGCGGCAGGGGCTTTGGCCAAAGTTGGTGCGCCAGCGTTTGACTCACTGCGGACGGTGCTGGCATCGGATCAGGCCAGTGAAAGCTGCAAAGGCCATGCTGCCTGGGCGATCGCCTCTATGAGTAGTGAGGTGAGTGAGCAGCTATACCGCAATATCAGCAATCCTTCTCCGGCGGTGAGAACGGCGATGATTGGGGCGATCGCACAGCTTGCCCAAAAGCAGCTCGCTCAGAAACAGCTGGCTCAAAAGCAGGCAGGCCAGGAGCAGCCCGCACCGCGACAGGCAGACCATCAGCTCCAGTCTGACCGCTCCCAGGAGCGATCTCAGCGGCGATCCAAGGAGCGACAGACAGGGCGACAGACAGGGCGACAGACAGGGCGACAGACGGGCCAGCCACAGATAGATCAGCCTCAGATGGGCCAACCGCAGATGGGGCAACCGCAAATGGGCCAACCGCAGACAGGCTACCATCAACCAGAGTCGCCCCAAAAAGCACTGACAATGCTGACCGAAGCGCTCAATGACCATTCGCCAGAAGTGAGAATTGAAGCAGCGGCCAACCTCGCCCGGCTCAACCATCAAAAAGCCTATCAGCCCTTAATTGCCTGTCTCAAAGATCGCCAGGCCGAAGTCCGGAAGGCGGCGGCCCTGGCCCTAGCTAGACTGGGTAACCCCGATGCGATTGAATCGATTACGGCTTTGCACCGCGACGTGGAGACCTCGGTACAGCGGGTTGCGGCCATAGCCATTGAGCAGCTCAAGGCGCTAAAGCAGGCTTAGTCTTGTAGATTGTCAGCAGTCGTCAATACAGCCAACTATGAACAAACTCAGTAACCGAGCTCAACAGCTTATTCCTCAGGCGCGAATTGTCGGCTTTTCTGAGTGGACCGGCATGGAGCCTGCGGCGATCGCTCGCTTTCAAGCCGCCGATGACGAAAAGCGATACCTCACCGACAAAGATTTAGCGGCGATCGCCCAGACGAGTGCAGCTGGCGATGCTTTTCGCTTAGCCGACTTAGAGGCAACTGCTGTCGCCAAACAGCTGCGCGACCACGCGGCGGCCATCGTCGATGAGGCCCGCGCCGGAGTTCTCCAGACCTTTCCCGGCATTCTAGACGTAGGCGGCGGGCTCTATCCGCCCGCGAGAGCAGAAGCCTGCTGGCGAGACTTCTGGCATTTTTTGCGCTGTATTACCTACGGCATCGCTGGGCAGCACGACCACTACACCAGCACTAGTGGGCTGGTAGCGATGGAGCAGCTCTATGAAGAGCTAGACGTGCCCCTGCCGGCCATGGTTGAAGGCTTGAAAGGGATCAAAAAAGCGTGCCTCAGCCGATTTTCATCTGAGGCGCGCCCAGTTTTGGCGCCCTATTTTGACCATCTGATCGCTCGTCTCTCGGCTTTTACAGATTGAAGCTGCTGAAGATAGTGGACCTTTGTAAAGATAAATCACGAGATCGACGGTCGCTCTGAGCAGCCGTCGGCCTAAATCAAGCCGTCTGGACTTCTCGTTTTTTGCCTGACTGTCAGGGTTGACTGGCTATACAGCATTTACTGGCGAGCAGCTGAAGGCCGCTATTGCTTCACAAAACTTGACAGAAATAGACCCCTTTTGCCGACAAAATGAGAACACGCAAGCAGCATTTATTCCGCTCCTTGCAGAGATTTGTTTCTCAAGCTTGCTGAGTACAAAAAGGCGCAGGTAGCTGAAGTGCTTGCAGCCTGGCTCGGACAAGTCACTGGGTTTAAGGCGACTGTCTCTAAGAATTCTTTCGATTCGTCCCTTAATGTTTTGAGACAGCTCTCTCATTTACTGTTGTCAACTAGGAGATAGCATCCATGGCCTTCGGACCAGCATCGCGATTAGGCGTCAGTCTTTTTGAAGAAACTCCGCCCATTGAGTGGTTTCCCGATCTCTCGGCGGATGAAAAGGAAGACGTTATCAATGCCGTGTACCGGCAGGTTTTGGGCAATGCTTACGTGATGGAAAGCGAGCGCCTTGAGGTGGCCGAATCTCAGTTCAAGCTGGGTGAGTACAGCGTACGCGAATTTGTCCGCGCGGTGGCAAAGTCCGACCTGTATCGCACTCGCTTTTTTGAAAGCTGCCCGCGCTACCGCTATACCGAGCTTAACTTCCGTCATTTGCTGGGCCGCGCGCCCAACAGCTACGACGAAATGAAGTTTCACAGCAACGTGCTCGATGCCGAAAGCTTTGAGGCTGATATTGATACTTACCTTGACAGTGACGAGTATCAAAACACCTTTGGCGAAAACCTGGTGCCCTACATTCGCGGCTATAAGAGCGAAGCCTCTGAGAGCATGGTTGAATTTACTCACCTGTTTGAACTGGTTCGCGGCGCATCGAGCAGCTCTCTTAAGGGCAGTACTTCTGGTAAGGAACCACGTCTGAACAAGCTGGTGATCAATGCCATTCCGACGGCGGTGAAAGCGCCTTCTGGTGGGTCTGAGGGCTGGGCCTTCAGCGAGCCGCCGACATCTGCGCCTACTCGTGTGGGTGCCAGCATTGGTGAGCGTGGCAAGGTCTACCGCATTGAGGTGACGGCTATTCGAGCCAATACTGTGCGCAAAGCTTCCTCTCGATTCCGCCGTGCCAACCAAGTGTACCTGGTGCCTTACGAGAAGCTTTCTCAGGAGTATCAGCGCATTCACCAGCAGGGCGGCGTGATCGCCAGTATTACCGCAGTAGACTAGCGAACTGGCAAAACTGGGCGATCGCACGTAGGGAGTGAGGATTGGGTAACTTGACCATTTGCGTCTGCCTCGGATCCCTCTCCCTAGCCCTCTCCCCGCGGGAGAGGGATCAAGATCCGGCCTCCTCCCTTTGAAAGAAGAGTCGGGGATGTAGAACTTGCTCTTCTCGCAGAGTGGGCTAAGGAATTGCGTATCTTATTAAATTCTCATTCCCACGAGATATTCGTCTGCGAGCGATTACCCGTCTTGGCTGGACTGTATTAAAGGCGAGCCAGCTTCGAGGCAGATCAGTCTTGAGCCCTTTGCTGAAAACCCGATTAAAAAGCTGTTGAGAGAAAATTTTATTAAGGAGAATCCCTATGGCCGATGACTACACCTATGAGCTCTGGCCGACGAGCTCAAAAGAAGACATTCAGACGATCATTCGCGCTGTGTATAAGCAGGTGCTAGGCAACCCTCACGTAATGGAAAGTGAGCGCTTGGTTACCGCTGAGTCTCAGCTGTGCGACGGATCCATTTCAGTCCGTGAATTTGTCCGCGCTGTTGGCAAGTCCGACTTTTATCGGGCTCGCTACTTTGAGAGCTGTGCGCCCTATCGCTTTGTAGAGCTTAACTTTCAGCATATGCTCGGTCGTGCGCCCGAGTCGCAGGCAGAAGTCTCTGAGCACATTCGCCGCTGCGCCGAAGAGGGTTACGACGCCGATATCGACTCTTACGTCGATGGTGATGAGTACCAGCAGGCCTTTGGCGAAAACGTGGTGCCCTACAGTCGCGATAAGAGCGAAACCGGACGTAAGCAGGTCGTTTACAACCGCAACTTTGCCGTCAATCGAGGCCCTGCTCAGGTCAGCAGCGCCGTCACAGCTTCTCAGCTGGTATATGACGTAGCCACTAATAGTGCCAATAAAATCACCACCGCCAAGGCAACAGCTGGCTCCACTACCGAAAAGCGCTTTAAGATTCGCACAACGGCGGCTAAGTTTGATGCGCCTCGTCGCGTCAGCTTCAATGAGTACATCGTCTCTGCTAGAAAGATGACGCCTCAGATTCAGCGCATTCAGCGCAGTGGCGCGAAGATTGTCAGCATTACCGAAGTTTAGGTAAGGGGCGCGATCGCCCTCTGCGCTAAATTTCCCCGCTCAACTTTAGAGCTAATAGCTAGCTATTCAGGTGTACAGAAGCTTTTTGCATTGTTCAAAAGCTGCTCGCACGTTCTGATATGGCTTGCTTTTAGCTCTTTTTGTTGATCGCTTGTTCTCTGCTTTATTAAGTTAGTTAGAGAAACCAAACATTTTCTCATTTAGAGGCTCGCAGTCCGGTTACCTGTAAACAGGCCACCGGCCTAAATTATTAGTAATGGAGCCAACTGTATGTCGATTTGGGTGACCAGTCCTGAACCTGTGGAGCTGCGTCAAAACGCCTCCGAAGATGATTTGGAAGGGATAGTTCAGGCCGTATACAGGCATGTCTTAGGCAATCATCACGTGATGGACAGTCAGCGCCTGACCAGCGCCGAATCTCTGTTGCGCAATGGTGACATCAGCGTGCGCGGCTTCGTACGGGCAGTGGCCAAGTCCGATCTCTATCGCAGCTATTTTTTTGAGTCTTCTTCTGCCTATAGCTTTATTGAGAAGAACTTTCAAAATCTTTTAGGCCGTGCGCCTGAAGACCAGCGTGAAATTGCGGCTCACACGGTCATTTACGGAGAGCGCGGCTACGAAGGCGAAATCGATTCGTATATTGACAGTGACGAGTACTGGCAGAGCTTTGGGGAGAATACTGTGCCCTACCTGCGCGGCCAAAACACCGAAACCGGCGCGAAAAATGTCCGATTCAATCGGACTCTGGTGCTAGCGGGGGGCAATGCCTCAAACAAGTCCGGTGCCAAGTCTAAGCTCACTGGAGATTTGGCATCAAACCTGCCGACCAAAATTAGATCGCCCAAGGGTGTTGGCTTAGGTAGAACCGGCACTGGTGGACGCTTTCGGATCACGGTTTCGGGAGCTAATACAGGCGGCAGCCGCACGCCTCGGAGTAGCGCCACCTACGAAATTGGCTATCGCCAGCTGCAAAGCAAAATCCGCACCATTCAAAAGTTCGGCGGAAAAATTCTCAGCATTGACCCTGTATAGGGTAAGAACAAGCTGCTGCTGATCGGCAAGTTCCGCTTAATAGCGTCTGCCTACTAGCAGCAGTTTTTCCTGTCCAGTGTTTTTACTGGGCTTTGTAATAGGGAGATCAGACCAATGACAGGTATGAATACGCTTGGGAGCACCGGCATCAGCAACTATCAAAACCGCACGGTCACTATTGAGGTAACCGGTGTACGTCAGCAGTCGGTGATGAAGACTGGCTATTATCAGGTGCGGGTGCCCTACAGCCAGATGTCTCAGGCACTGCAAACCATCAACCATCAGGGCGGTAAGGTAGAGTCTGTGCAGCTGATGGGAAATTCACCAGCAGTCCGCAGCAGCGCCGCTGATGACAGGGCCGAGGCCCCAGACCGTGCCGCTCCAAACTCTGAAGAGAAAAAGCCCACTCGGCGTAGCAAGCAACGCTAGAGGCGCTCTTCACAGTTGCCAGTTTGGTGCCAGTTGGGTCAGCTGGGGCAGCGGCTGGCTTGGTAGGATGGGGTCAAAGTTGGGTGAGTGCCCAGTCGCTTTGACCTCTTTACTTTTGACGCCTTTTGATAGGGTGTTTGAGAGGCGCGATCGCCCAAAAGCTGAAAAGACGGATTTAGAGCAGTGGGTTTAGAGACCCGTTTAGACATGGATATTGATACTTTTGTGGCGCGTTCTCTAGGCCGATGGAAATCGCAGCGGAGCGCTCACCATCTGGCGTTTGCCCATTTTGAAGAAATTCGCTCTGTGATTGACATTGAAAAACTAGAAAAAACCGACCCAGCAGTGCTAGCCCTGTGTGAGAGTCAGGGCGTAGATAGCAGTGCCATTGCCACCCCCTTTAAAATGAGTTGGGAAGGCGAAACCGACTGGAATGAAGATGACGTGCTCAAAGGCCAAACCATTTTGGTGCCCGTGCCCGATTTGATTGAGAACAGCGACCTGCCCAGCGGCAAACTGCTGCGCGACCAGGGATACGCTGAAACCATTCCAGCGGCAGGTCACTACGTCATTCAGGCTGACGGGACCTTTGTGCTGACTACCGGCTATGACCGCGCCGCTGCCGAAGAGAAAATTTGGTTTGCCAGCGAAAACTTGCGCTTTCGCGTCTCTTTGATCAAAACCAGCAATGGTAAAGGCGTCACCACCGCTTCTCTATCTTCTGAAGTGCGGGTGCCGCTCAAATAGCCTGCGGATTTTCTAAAATTGACTTATCTCTTGCCGCTCCACCAACCCCTATGACTGCGTCTACTGCTGCTTCTCCCTCTACCCGCCGCGACTTTATCACTTTAGCCACCTGGATGGCTGGAGACTTCAGTAACTTCAAACAGTCTCACGCTCAGCCTACTCAGTTTGCTCACATCCGCATATTTTTCAGGCCGTTGCCCTTCGAGTTTTTCGAGGCGCTGGGTCTGCCGGGAGGCATTGGCTTCTATTCTGAGCAGGTGTACGACTATGACCTATGGAAGCCCTATCGTCAGGGATTGCATCGTTTAGTAGCTGAGGGCGGTGACGAAGCCTCTCCGGGGGAGAATCGCATCTATATCGAAAATTACGGCTTTAAAGACGGTGTGCCCTACGCGGGATCGGGCCACAACCGGGATGTTTTGAAGACGATTCCAGCAGCCTGCGCCATTCGTCGGCCCGGCTGCTCAATGGCATTTCAGCGAGCCGGCAACAAGTTCATTGGCGGTGTTGAACCTGGAAACAGCTGTTTGATTCCGCGCCAGGGAAAGAAGACATACCTCGTTAGCCGCGTGGAGCTGACCGAAAACACCTGGGATAGCCTGGACCAGGGGATGGACATCGAAACTCACGAACACGTATGGGGATCAACTGAGGGAGCTTTACGATTCGAGAAGCGGCAGAGCTTTGCCAGTGAGCTGCCGCTAGAGCGACTGGCCTGAAGCGCACTGCAATGACCCATTCCTCACCTGACAATCCGGTCGTATCCCGTGACTGTTCTGACATGCTGCCACCTCCCGCCAAAAAGAAAATGCAGGCCTGGATTCGTAGCCGTCATCTGATCTGCTCGGGCAACTTTTTCATCTTTGAAACGGTTGAATATTCTACGGTTGATAAGTTCCAAGACTGCGTGAGCGCCTTGGGGGGCACGCTTATTTCGGTCGATCCAATCAAGAAAATTTGGATTGGCAACCATCGCCGCGTGGTTCTCTACCGGGCCAGAGCTAGCCTGCACACCCCTCACCATGCGCTCAATCAATACTGGATTAAGTACGGCAGCTTTCGCACCCGATTTGACGAGCGCGAATAGCGGCTTTGGTAGCGAGCTTCACAATTCCTAAGATTTAGCGGGGATCAATCTTCTTACTATGGGGTTGTATAAGTGCCAAGGCTTTTTGTAATGACAAGCACCTTTATCAATCCTGTAGTGAACCCCGATACAAAATTGGGGGTGACTGCTTTTAATGAAATCGCCCCGGTTCGCCACTGGCAGACCACTTCCAGGGATGAAGTAGATACGGTGATTCGAGCCATTTACCGGCAGGTATTAGGCAACGCCTACGTGATGGAGAGTGAACGACAGCAGATTCCTGAGTCACAGTTTCGGCGAGGGGACTTCAGCGTGGTTGAATTCATTCGGCAGATTGCCTACTCTGACTTGTATCGCACCCGATTTTTTGAAAATGGGCCGCGCAATCGATTTATAGAGCTTAATTTTAAGCATCTTTTGGGCCGAGCGCCGGAAAGTATCGCCGAGATAGCCGCGCACAGCGCCATTTTGGATCAGGACGGCTATGAGGCTGAGATAGATGCTTACCTCGATAGCAATGAATACGACCAGACCTTTGGCGCTGAGACTGTGCCCTACTACCGGGGCTACAAGACGGGTGCAGGGACGAAACTGGTGGGGTTCACCCATATTTTCCCGCTGCTGCGGGGTGCCTCTAGCAGTGATAAAAACGTGACGGCAAATAACCCGGCGCGGTTAGACCGGGCGCTGTTTTCGGACCAGGCCAGTCAAGTCGTGCCGCCAACTGGGGCAACTAGCCGCCTGAGCAGTGGCGCACCGCGAACCACCGAAGAGCTACTGCGCTCTATCTTCAATCGACCTGCGCCCGTCAGCAGCCCTGACCCTGAGGCAGTTTCTCCCTTTGCGGGGATGGATGATTCGGAGCTGGCGGTGACGGCGCGATCGCAAACCGACCAAATCGAGCAGCTACAGACTGAGCTTGCCAGCTTGCGATCGCTCTCCACTCTGGGCACAGCGATCTTGCGCAAAGGTCAGCGGCTGACGGCGGTAACCGTCGATCCCTATGCGGCTAAGCCAGTCGTTGACGACTCGGGGACAGCGCTAGAGCAGCAGGTGCGCGAGCAAGCTAAGCGGATTGAGCAGCTTCGAGGCGAACTGATGTCAGCGCGATCGCTCTCTACCATTGCTGAATCCAGGCTGAATAAGTGGCGGCAGCGCAGCTACTCGTAGCCATAGGCCCGTCGGGATAGGCGGAGATGTCGCCTATCCTTTAAAGTTTTGTTTTGACAACCTCTACTTCTCACCCCCGTTCATGACCCACTCGACTGATGTAGCCACCCTGACCCGCTGGATGGCCGCCGACTTTAGCAATCAGGCCCAGGCCATCGAAAATCCGCCTTTTTTCGCGCACATTCAGGTTTGTATGCGACCTTTGCCGAAAGGGTTTCAGGCGGGGGTGAGCCTCTTCCTAGAGCAGGCCTATTCCTATCAGCTCCAGTTGCCCTATCGGGTGCGGGTGCTGCACTTTTTACCCCGTGAAGACGATGTGCTGCTAGAGAACTACAAAGTTAAAGAGGAGGAAAAATTTTATGGGGCGGCGCGCGATCGCAGCCAACTCCTTACCCTCACTGCCGCTGACTTAGAAATCATGCCCGGCTGCGATATCCATGTGCAGTGGACCGGCAGCAGCTTTCGCGGCCAGGTAGAGCCCGGTAAAAAGTGCGCTGTCGTCCGCAACGGTCAAAACACCTATCTCGATAACGAATTCATCGTCACCGAAGACCACATGACCAGCTACGACCGAGGCCGTGACCCCGAGACCGACGAACTGCGCTGGGGCTCAGTTGCTGGCCCTTTTGAATTTGACAAAGTAACTCGCTTCGCCAACGAAATCGAAACGTAGATTGGGTTAAGTTTGCGCAGGTGCTGGATGCTGCTACGCCTACCAGCCAAACGATGAATACTGTGACCCCACTGCAAAAGCCTCGCGTGCGGCTACATCGTCCTTTTCCTGCTGAAGCACTGTTTCTACTTTTGACTCAGCGCAAAATGACGCTGTGCTTAGACCACCGAAGCGCTTAACGACGCTGGTGCGAATCCGCAGGTCGGGATTGGCAAACCAAAAGCGCTCTACCGAACTCATCGTTTCGTAGTCGGTAGTCAGTATGAGCCCGCCCTCTGAGTCCATTTCGTAACGGCCAATGACTGGCACAATTTCGGCGTAGCCGCGCTCTCGCAGCAGGTTACCCGTCTGCGGATTGTCCGCATCGGGAACCAGGGCAAAAACGGTTGACCCTTTGTGGTCTTCCCCTTCTTTGTCCCAGGCCATCTCACCGTTCCACTCTACATAAGCGCCGCCCACCGCTAGGCTCGGATCGACGTCATGCAGCCGACAAATTTCAGCTATTTTTTCATTGTCGGCTGGCAGCGCCTCTACCTGTATATTGGACCCGCCTAGTTCTGCCCGCCGAAACGGTAGGTGGTGAGTGGTGCGCTGAGACTGCCATTGCCCAGTGCTCTGCTGAAAAAACTCCATTACGTTCATTGCGCTGATCTGCCTTGAGCTAATTCTGTCTTGGGTTGAGTTTGTCTGGAACTGAGCCGTCTGGTTCTCAAGACAAACCTGTAGCAACCACTGTCGCTTTCAATACTATAGCGCTCAGGGCTGTAGTACCGGAGGTCGGTTATCTGACAGGGCTTGAGATGTTTTATAGCTACCAAATAGCTATTAGACAAACTTATAGCAGTGATAAATCGTTCTTCCCAACGGTTAGCTCTCTTTTGTCAGAACTCGTCCTTTGGTCAGATGCTACCTGAGCGGTCGTATCCCTCATGGATGAGCCCGGCTTTGGTTGCGATCGCTAACATATGTTTACATAGCTGGTTTGCTAGCGGCATTTGGAGCCTTTGCGAGGTATTCAAAGCTGCGACTAGACTCAGCTCACCTTAAAAAGTTAATTTACGTAACACGCGCTACTGAATTTATTTACAATTTGACAATAGTATGCGTCCAAGCTTAAAATTGCAGTAATTAAAGTTGGTTTTACCCTTATGAACCTTTGGTTCAACGGGCGGCTGACTGGACAGTGAAATTTTAAGCCTCAGAACCCGCTGGGTTCTGAGTTCTGATTCAAAGGATCTGCCCGACGGGGCCAGGTCTGTCTAACCTTTTGGAGGAGCAACCATCGTGAGTAAATCAGGTAAAGATTCGATGCCAGGGAGCCTCAGCTTGGAGCAGCAATTTAAGCTTCAGGTCGTCAAAGACCAGGTCAGTGGTCTCAGCTTGGAACAGGCACAAGAGTACGTAGTTGAAGTTATGCGGCAGATGATGGTCAAGGACAATTTGGTTAAGCACCTGCTTAAGGGCGCTTAGCCTGCGTCCGAGACATTTACATGTCCTGCCAGACGTAGATTCAAATAGCATATTGCCGAGACCTAGCCCCTGGCTCAGGCAATATGCGCAAGGTCAGTCACCTTATTCATCACACTGTTAAGCCGAACTAATCGCAACGATTAGTTCGGCTTTTTTGATTGGGGTGATAGATATGATCACTCAATGTTTTGATCCGAGCTTTCGATCAGCGTGGCTATGAACGGCAGATAATCGAAAAACTAAGAAATGTTGCAGTTTTTCAGCGGACAGCCGACTTTTATGATAGGGCTGCATATGCCTATACAAAAGGGCTGTGAGTAGATCTAATCAAACGATGTAACGGATTGTTGCTTTGTTTTTAATAAAGAGGACTGCGCAGCGGTCTATCTTTTAGTCTATTTCTACTGGCCGATGCAAAGGTCAGCTGCTGTATTACGAATAAGGAGAGCTTGATGCTTGACGCTTTCTCTAGAGCCGTCGTCACGGCTGATACCAAGACCGCTACTATTGGCGGCAACGAACTAGAAGCCCTAAAGAGCTTTGTTGCTGAAGGCAATAAGCGCTTGGACGCGGTTAATGCGATCGCTTCTAACGCTAGCTGCATCGTTTCTGACGCTGTTTCTGGGATGATCTGCGAGAACACTGGCTTGATTCAAGCTGGCGGCAACTGCTACCCCACTCGGCGCATGGCTGCTTGCCTCCGCGACGGTGAAATCGTTCTGCGCTATGTCACCTACGCTTTGCTCGCAGGCGACGCTTCTGTCCTCGATGACCGCTGCTTGAACGGTCTGAAAGAAACTTACGCTGCTCTGGGCGTCCCGACGGGTTCTGCTGCTCGCGCAGTTAACATCATGAAGGCTTCCAGCACGGCTCACATCAATGAGACCAACTCTGAAGATGCTGGCGGCAACCGCTACCGCAAAATGGAAACTATTGACGGCGACTGCTCCGCTCTAGCTTCCGAAGCTGCTGGCTACTTTGATCGGGTTGTGTCTGCTCTTAGCTAGTTCTGACGGCAAGTCTTTAAGACTTTTTGCCTACCGAGCGAACGTTTAAGATTTGACATCACTTTTTAACTTCGTTAACCGATCAAACAACATTTGGAGAATTAAATCATGAAATCAGTTGTAACTGCTGCTATCGCTTCGGCTGATGCAGCTGGCCGTTTTCCGGCTACTGGCGACTTGCAGGCTGTTCAAGGTGGTTTGCAGCGCGCGGCTGCTCGCCTCGAAGCGGCTGAAAAGCTCAACGCTGGCATCGACAAAGTTGCTCAAGAAGCTTACGACGCTGCGTTCAAGAAGTACCCTTACCTCAAGAACGACGGTGAAGCAGGCGGCAACCAGGGCAAGCAAGACAAGTGCCTGCGCGACATTAAGCACTACCTGCGCCTGATAAACTACTGCTTGGTAGTTGGCGGCACCGGTCCTCTAGATGAGTGGGGCATTGCGGGTGCACGTGAAGTGTATCGTTCTTTGAACCTGCCAACAGCGCCTTACGTCACGGCTATGCAGTACACTCGCGATCGCGCTTGCGCTCCTCGCGACATGTCTCCTCAGGCTCTCACTGAGTTCCGTGGCCTGATTGACTACGTGATCAACTCCCTTTCCTAATCGCTTGGGTTTAGTTGATAGGGTTTGAGCTAGGCTGCTAGCTAAAATCTAAAAAAGGACTCCTGCTGATACCCTATATTTGGGGTTTCCCAGGAGTCTTTTTTCGTGCGACTTGCCCTATGTAACTGAACGCTACAGTAGAAAAGTAAAAGCCATGCCCGCCGATTCTCTCTTTGAACAGCTCAAGCATCCCAATCCACAAATGCGCCGCCGGGCTATGCTGGAGATTGTAGACACCCGCGATCAAAACACCATTCCCAAATTAATGGCCGCTCTAGCAGAAGAAGATGTGGTGTATCGCCGCGCGGCGGTTAAAACGCTCGGTGTGATTGGGGTGGAAACGGTGCCGGTAGTCGTAGAGCAAATGCTCAACCACGAGAACGACACGGTGCGAGCCAGCTGTGCTAAAGCGATGGCTCAGATTGCAGTCAGTCATCCTAACGAGCCTTTCCCGATTGAAGGTATTAACGGGCTGCGCCAGGCTATGGCAGATCCGTATCCGGTAGTGCAAATTGCCTCGGTAATGTCTCTGGGCGAAGTCGGCTCTCCGGCGGTAGATACGCTGCTAGAGGTGCTAAAGACAACTGATAATGTGGCGATCGCCCTCACTATTGCCAACACCCTGGGGTCAATTGGCGATCCTCGCGCCGTAGCGGTTCTGCGCGACCTGATTGACGATGATACCGTCGATAGCTACGTTCGCGAAACGGCTCAGAGCGCGCTACCCCGACTAGAACAAATGATGTCGATGCGAGATGCCAAAGGCAGCGGGCGCAGCGCTGCGACGGAGAGTCCGTAAGGGACTACTCGCATGCCGTCAGAGCGTCAATATCCGCCGCTACAATCTTCTCTAAGTTACGGGTAATCTTTTCGATATCCCAGTTCCACCAGGAGACTTCGAGAAGTGTCTGCACTGTTTCATCATCGAATCGCTGTCTTATATATTTCGCGGGATTGCCGCCAAAGAGAGTGTAGGGCGGAACATCTCCTACGACCACCGACTTTGCTGCAATAACAGCGCCATCGCCTATCTGTACGCCTGGCATGATGGTCGCTTCATAGCCAATCCAAACGTCGTTGCCAATGACCGTATCGCCTTTATAGGGGAGTTCTCCTGCTTGCGGTGTGACTTTCTCCCAGCCGTTGCCAAATATGTTAAAAGGGTAGGCCGAGAACCCGGAAAACTTATGATTTGCGCCATTCATAATGAACTTAACGCCGGTTGCCAGAGCGCAAAACTTGCCGATGATCAGGCGATCGCCAATAAACGGAAAGTGATAAAGAACATTTCGCTCAAAGTCTTCTGAATCTTCTAGATCGTCATAATAGGTGTAGTCGCCAATCACAATATTAGGATTCGACACCGTATTTTTAATGAAGCAGATCTGCGGAAAACCTACCATCGGATGTTTCTCTTTTGGATCTGCGCCGTCCATAGAAAACCGCTTAATACAACAAGCCCCGAACTTGTTGAAAGTCCGGGGCCTAAACTATAGCCAATGGCTTAGCTATCTATCGCTTTGATGGCCTTAGCGACGGTTTTCGCGAGGCTTAGCTTTGTTGACACGCAGGTCGCGGCCCATCCACTCAGCGCCGTCGAGCGCATCGATGGCGGCTTGCTCTTCAGCATCGCTATCAAGGTCTACAAAAGCAAAGCCGCGTACACGGCCAGTCTCGCGATCAGTCGGGAGCGTGACGCGCTTAACAGCACCGTACTCGGCGAAAACGCCATTGAGATCGGCTTCTGTCACGTCATAGGAAAGATTCCCTACATAAACGCCCATACAAATAGTCTCCAAAAATTGAAAAGGGTTAAAGATGTTTAGAACAGGAGCCTGCAAAAAATATTGCCTGCAAAGCCTTGCAAGCTGCCCTTCTAAACCGTTAATTTAAACTGCTGACGATACTGCGCTTTAGACGCTGTAAAGATGACAAGCCCCAGACTCTGGCGAATCTGAAGCTTTAGACATCTTTAATGAGTCAGCAGTTCACTAAACACAAAATCGTAGAGAAAGCTTAGCGACGGCTTTCGCGAGGCTTGGCTTTGTTGACACGCAGGTCGCGGCCCATCCACTCAGCGCCGTCGAGTGCATCGATGGCGGCTTGTTCTTCAGCATCACTGTCGAGGTCTACAAAAGCAAAACCGCGTACACGACCGGTTTCACGATCTGTCGGCAAAGTGACGCGCTTGACGGTGCCGTACTCGGCAAAGACGCCGTTGAGGTCGGCCTCTGTCACGTCATAGGAAAGATTCCCTACATAAACGCCCATACAAATAGTCTCCAAAAATTAAACAGGGTATTGAGAATGATATGTCGGACGGAAGCCTGTAAAAATCAAGGGAAACCCTTTGAAACAGAAAAGCAAACCTGTAACCGATATCGATTTCTTCTCCTATATCTTATAGCCTATTCCAGAATTAGATCACTGCTAGGCAAAAATTTATCGTTAAGCGTGGTTAAGCTGCCTTAGCTCAGCGACATAATTACCACGCCAGTGACCATAATAGCTGCCCCAATCAGCCGCTCTTGCAGCCCCTTTTCACCAAAGAAGAAGTGGCCAAAGAGCACCGATAGCAGCGCGCTCAGCCGTTTTACGGCAATCACCTGAGCGACCGGAGCCATCGTCAGGGCCAGCATTTGAAAGGTGATGGCGATCGCATTAAATCCACCGGTAATGCCGAGCAACCGCCAGTGAGCCAGCAGCGGCCTCGGCCCGCGTCGCCAGATAAAAGGCACCATGCCACCAGCAATCACGGTAAATAGGGCAAAGGCCCAGCACAGCGGTGAAGAATTCACCACGCCAATCTTGTCAAAATTGGAGGTGATGCTCCAGATAAAAGCAACGCAGAGCATAAGGCGGCTGCCGGGGTTGCGCATCATGGCCAGCAGGGGAGCCCAGACGCTGGCAGATGGGGCGGTTGCAGTCGAGGGGGCGGTAGGCGATCGCAAGTTCAGCACATAGGAGCCGATGACTAGCAAAACTACCCCAGCCCCGTCGGCCCAGGTCGGCCATTCCTGCACAATTAGCGGCGAAGTTGCCAGCAAAAATAGCGGCGTCAGCGTTACTAGCGGCACCGTTAGGGATAGATCTGCTAGCTTCAGCGCCCTGACATAGAGCGTGAAGGCCAAAATATTGAGGCTGCCGCCAATCAGCAGCGCGACCCAAAAATTAGGGCCTAGCGGCGGTATGCCGGAAATTAGCAGCACTGGCAGCAGCAGCACGACGCCCACTGCCATAAAGCCAAAGAGCACTGAATATTCGTCCAGGTTTTTGAGGCTTTGCTTGCCCGTGGCATCTTTGCAGGCTTCAAAAAAAGCAGTCAGGGAGGCAAAAAAGAGCCACATAGCAGAGTATTCAGCTGTATGAATATTTGGGCTAGAGCATCACAGAAATCGCCATGCCAGCGAGCAGCACAAACCCAATCGTCACGTTTTGCTTAAAGATATGGCCAAAAAGCTGCGGAAACTGGGGGCGGCGAGCCAGCTGACGATATTGGCGGTACCAGAGAACCGCCGCCGCAATCAGCGACAGCCAGTAAAAAATGCCGAGGGTCATGGCCAGCCCCAACCAGGCAAGCATCACAGTTGTGCCCAAAAAAAACAGCCCCACGGCCTGAGGTGCCCGGCGGCCAAAGAAAAGCGCGCTGGAGTTGATCCCGAGCCGCCTGTCAAATTCGCGATCAGGAATGGCATAGACCGTATCAAAGCCCAAGGTCCACAGCACGGTTGCAGCCCACAGCAGCCAGGTGGCAAATTCAATAGAATTAGTGACTGCGCTCCAGCTGATCAGCACGGCAAATCCCCAGGCAATAGAGAGCACCAGCTGTGGTACTGGGAACACCCGCTTAGCTGCCGGGTAGAGTACGATCACCGGTACCGCTGCGACGCACAGCCAAAAGCTCAGCGGCGTGAGGTAAGCAGACAGACCCCAGGCGCATAAGAAGGCAACTAGAGCCACGCCGATGCCCACTTTTATAGAGAGCGCTTTTGCCGCTAAGGGGCGATCGCGAGTGCGTTCGACTTGACTATCTATATCGCGATCCCATAGATCGTTGACTACGCAGCCAGCGGCACTAGTCGCCAGCGTACCCAGCACAATTACGCCAATCAGCGGCAGGGCAGGCAGACCCCGAGCGGCCAAAAACACCGCCCAAAGAGCAGGCACCATCAAAATCAGTCTGCCAGCGGGCTTGTCCCAGCGCAGCAGACGGACGACAGCCATCCAGGTAGAGGTAGACCGACTTTTGAGAGCAGGTTTCATAGCATTGAAAACATCGCATGAGCGGAATAGACTTTAGGCAAATCTTTTTGACCTGTAGCCAACATCCCACCATACTTTAGTCTTTTTAGACAGCTTTACTCTGACCAGACATAGCATCAATAGCAGATCTCCTATCTTTTGGTTTCATTCACCAATAAAAAGGCTCAAAGCCGCTGGTCAAATTTTTATATCATGACAATTCAGGCCGTTTGGTCTTTGTCTGCACTACTCAGAATTCTCTGCTGACATAAGCCTCAGCTGAGAGCGGAACTTCTAATCACAACCTATTCTCTGACAAAAGACAGAGACTTAGATAGTAACCGATGACAATTGCCTGCTATTTATGGTTAAAATAACCATAAGTCATCCAGGTTTAGCAGTTCGCTATTAAATTCATGGTCTCTATGCAAGACGGTTCGCTTCAGACAGAGGCAGATTCTTCGCGGGCAAAGGCCTGGACGCCGGAGTCATGGTCGGCGGATTCACTGGTGATCGCTCCTCACGAATACAGCCTGCTAACGGATCTATATCAGCTGACGATGTCGGCCTGCTATGTCGGCGAAGAGCTGCACCAAAAGCCTGCCAGCTTTGAGCTATTCACCCGCCGCCTGCCCGAAGGCTACGGCTACCTGATTGCGATGGGGTTAGAGCAGGCGCTGGAATATTTGGAAAATTTGAGCTTTAGCCCAGCGCAGATTTTGCAGCTGCAAAAGACAGAGATTTTTGACGACGCGCCCGACCGCTTTTGGGGCCTGCTGGAAGATTTTCGCTTTGCAGGAGAGGTTTGGGCGGTGCCCGAGGGGACGGCCATTTTTGCCAATGAGCCGATGCTGCGGGTAGAGGCCCCATTGTGGCAGGCGCAGATTGCTGAAACCTATTTGCTCAATACGCTGAACTACCAGAGTTTGATTGCTACCCGAGCGGCCCGGCTGCGGCAGGCGGCAGGCCCAGAGGCCAAGCTGTTTGAATTTGGCACCCGGCGGGCCTTTAGCCCACAGGGATCGCTGTGGGCGGCGCGGGCGGCGATCGCAGGCGGACTCGATGCGACTTCAAACGTCTTAGCAGCGCTGAAGCTAGGCCAAAAACCCGTCGGCACCATGGCCCACGCCCTGGTAATGGCGATTAACGCTTTAGAAGGCAGTGAGAACAAGAGCTTTGAGGCGTTTCATCGCTATTTCCCAGGTGCGCCGCTATTGATTGATACCTATGACACGGTTGCCGCCGCTCAGCGCCTGGCCGAAAAAGTGGCCGCTGGCATGCCACTGGGCGGGGTGCGGATAGATTCGGGCGATTTGGCCGCTGGCTCTCAGGCGGTGCGATCGCACTTACCCAACACGCCCATTTTTGCCAGCGGCGATCTAGACGAATACGCCATTGAGTCGCTGCGCCAGCAAAACGCCTGCATCGACGGCTATGGTCTGGGCACCAAACTGGTAACCGGCACGCCGATTAACGGGGTATATAAGCTAGTGGACATTGACGGGACGCCAGTGATGAAAGAGTCCAGCGGCAAGGCGACCTATCCGGGGCGCAAGCAGATTTTTCGCCGCTGTGAAGACGGTCAGGTCGTGAGCGATCGCCTGGCTCTCATCTTGGAAGGGGCCATGCCAGATGAGCAGCCTTTATTGCAGCGGGTGATGCACCAGGGGGCGCGGATGATGCCGCCCGAAAGCTTGAGTCAGATTGCTGAACGGACTGCTGCTGCTGTCGCTGCCCTACCCGCTTCAGTCCGACGCTTGCAAGACCCACAGCCGTTATCGGTTGAGATCTCCCACGGCCTGAGCCAGCTGACCGAACGCACTCGCCTTTGATGCCTTGCCCCTTTGTTCAACCCTTAGACCTCTCTCTCTAACTCGCTATGTTAACGACACCCTGGAGAAAGCCTCGGAGAACAGCCATGCGGGTTGCCCTGTTTGGGACCAGCGCTGACCCACCGCACATGGGGCACCAAAGCATCTTGACTTGGCTGGCTCATGAGTTTGACCGGGTGGCGGTATGGGCTGCCGAAAACCCTTACAAGCAGAAGCAGTCGCCGCTGAGCGATCGCGCTGAAATGCTGCGGCGGCTAATCCACACGCTGCCAAAAGGCATTGGGCTGTATCAAAACTTGAGCGATCGCTACAGCATTCATTCTATTAACCGGGCTCGTCAGATCTGGCCTGAGGCCAAATTTACGCTAGTCGTCGGCGCTGACTTAGTGGCCCAACTGCCCAAGTGGTATCAGGCCAAAGAGATTTTTGCCCAGGTGGATATCCTGGTATTTCCCCGCCCTGGCTACCCGGTTCAAAGCTCATCGCTATCGACTTTGCAGCAGCAGGCGCAGGTGGCGATCGCCCATCCTCCCGACCAGTACGATATCGCCTCTAGCAGCTACCGCCAAACCGAATGCAGCCGGGTCCCTGACGACTTACCCCCTGTGATCCGCGATTATATTACTGAGCACGACCTTTACCCATGTCTTCAAACTCCCCAAGCCAAAATATCGGCACGACGATAAAGCCAGTTGCCCATCAGACGGCGAAGTTGGCAAAATCAGGCGGCGAGTCAGCGTCCTTTGAGCTAGCCGAACTCGCCGACTTTAAAGTCGGGGTAGATACCGTGATTTTTTCGGTTGATACTGAGCAAAACCGGCTGCTGGTGCTGGTAGTTATGCGTCACGAGCCACCCTACAGCGGCTACTGGAGCCTGCCGGGTACACTCGTGCGCGTCGGTGAATCGTTAGAAGCAGCGGCTGATCGAGTCCTCACCGAAAAAATCCGCGTCAACAACCTCTATTTAGAACAGCTATTTACCTTTGGTGGGCCTGATCGCGATCCACGCGAGGCCCAGGATGCCTACAATATTCGCTATCTCTCGGTCAGCTACTTTGCTCTGGTGCGCTTTGAAGATACGGCGCTGATTGCCGATGGCGTGAGCGGCATCGCCTGGTATCCGCTGAGCCGGGTGCCCAAGCTCGCTTTTGACCACAATCAAATCCTTACCTACGGCTATCAGCGCCTGCGCAGCAAGCTCGAATATAGCCCGGTCGCTTTTGACGTACTGCCCGAAACCTTTACCCTCAGCGATGTCTATCAGCTATACGCTACGGTGTTAGGAGAAGATTTTTCTGACTATTCTAACTTTCGCACCCGGCTGCTGAAGCTCGGTATTTTGCAAGATACAAAGGTGAAAACCTCTCGCGGTGCTGGGCGACCGGCCAGTTTGTATCGGTTTGACGCAGAGGCGTTTGAACCTCTCAAAGATAAGCCTATGGTCTTCTTGTAAGCGACAATCCAGCTCTATTACTACGACACTTTTTATGAAAATTGCGATCGCTCAAATCAACCCTACCGTTGGAGATTTAGCTGGCAACACGCAGCGCATTCTCGCAGCCGCAGAGCAGGCCGCTCGCTCAGGGGCAGACTTGTTGCTCACTCCCGAACTCTCTCTCTGCGGCTACCCACCGCGAGACCTGCTCATGCGACCGAGCTTTATCCAACAGATGAAGCAACAATTAGGCGAACTCGCCAAAGCCTTGCCGTCCGGTCTCACAGCGCTGATAGGCTTAGCTGAAGACAACAGTGCCGCCGCTCGCAAAGGAGAGAAACCAATATTCAACAGCATGGCTCTTTTGCAGGAAAATCAGATAAAATCGGTCTTCCATAAGCGGCTGCTACCCACATACGATGTATTTGATGAAGACCGCTATTTTGAGTCGGGCACTGAGGCCAACCGCTTTGTCTGCCAGAGCGCAGGCGGACCTGTGCAAATCGGGGTCACCATTTGCGAAGACCTGTGGAACAGCGAATCTTTTTGGGGCAGACGGGCTTACCCGGTTGACCCCATTCAGGAGCTAGTGGCTAAAGGCGTCGATGTGGTGGTGAATCTGTCGGCCTCGCCCTTTACCTGCGGTAAGCAAACGCTTAGAGAAAACATGATTGCGCACGCTGCCAAACAAAACCGCTGCCCGATTGTGTATGTCAATCAGGTGGGCGGCAATGACGATCTAATTTTTGATGGGCAAAGCGTTAGTTTCAACAGTCAAGGTAAGATAGTCAGCCGGGCAGCGGCATTTACCGACGACTTGCAGATTGTAGAATTTGACCCGAGCACTCAGGATTTGCGCCCCGCAGAGATTAAAACAACGCTGCCAGAGACCAACGCTGAAATTTGGGCGGCGCTGGTGCTGGGCGTAAAAGACTACGCCCGTAAGTGTGGCTTTAGCAAGGCGGTGATTGGCCTGAGCGGTGGGGTGGATTCGGCTCTGGTGAGTGCGATCGCTGCCGCTGCCCTCGGGTCCCAAAACGTACTCGGCATCCTGATGCCATCTCCCTACAGCTCAGAGCACTCCATCAGCGACGCTCAGCAGCTGGCCCGCAGCTTGAACATCACCACCCAAACGCTGCCCATCGGTACCCTCATGACCAGCTACGATACTGTTCTAGATGAGATGTTTGCCGGCACAGAAAGCGGCATCACCGAAGAGAACCTACAGTCTCGCATTCGCGGTAACTTACTCATGGCAGTCAGTAACAAGTTTGGCCATTTGCTGCTCACCACCGGCAACAAATCAGAAGTAGCGGTAGGCTACTGCACGCTCTACGGCGACATGAATGGCGGCTTAGCCGTAATTGCCGATGTCCCCAAAACTCGCGTTTATTCGCTCTGCCGCTGGCTCAATCGCCAATCAGAAATTATCCCCGCAAACATCATCACCAAACCCCCAAGCGCCGAACTCAAGCCCGGCCAGGTCGATCAAGACTCTCTGCCCAGCTACGACATTCTCGACGATATTTTAGAGCGCCTGGTGCAAAAACAGCAGTCTGCCGATGACATTGTCGCGGCAGGTCACTCAGCAGCCGTGGTTGAGCGGGTGGTGCGGCTAGTCACCCGAGCCGAGTTTAAGCGGCGACAGTCTGCGCCCGTGCTAAAAGTGACTGATCGCGCCTTTGGCATGGGGTGGCGAATGCCGATTGCCAGCCGCTGGTCGCTGGATATTTCTGAGCCTGTAGCAGCGGTTGAAGAGAATACTGATCACAGCGTCCTTGCAGTGGGCGCTCCGCTAGTGTGAGACTGTTTGGTGTGAGACTATTTGAATCTGGTGGGGGATCGCTAGCGTTCACCATCCACCTACTCAAACGGGTGAGTGAGAGGCATTTCCTTGCTGGCGAAGTCAGTGACACTGCGAGTAATCACCGTAAGACCGTAGGTTGTGGCCGTATGCTAAGGGGGAGGCGTAATGAGTTGTAGATTAGAAATTTTTGCAAAGTCTTTGACGTTGTGAGTGATTAGCGATAAACCATAGTGCAAAGCTGTTGCAGCAATCCAAGCATCTTGGGCGGAAATAGGTCGTCCTACGCTTTGGCGATCACTGCGAACCTGTGCCCACTCCCGGCAAAGCGGTTGATCGACGGGAATGACGAGGTAATTCGATAGGTATTGCTCTAGCCGCGAAAGGCGACGGTTACCCCATTGACGCAGGATTGCCCACTGAAATAGTTCGGCAACGGTCATGAACGAAAGTGCCAATTCTTGATCGCTCAAAAGTGGTAGATAAGGGTTGGCATAGTCGCTTCCTTTGAAGATGAAGGAAGCGATGTCCGTATCAATCAGGAGAAGGCTCATAGAATTTCATCTAGCTCATTTCTCGGCGCTGCTCTCGCAGAAAGGCGAGGAAGTCCTCAACCGAGTCTTCTGCGGGCCAAAAGTCAGCAGCGAGATCTTTTAGGCTATGAACGGTCGTAGGGGTTTGGTTCTCGCGTAGCTGCTCTAGGGAGATACCTTGTCGAAACTTGGTACTGAGTGCTTTGAGGGTTGGTTGAGAATTTGAGTCTGAGTCGCTTCGGGTGAGAATTATCAGCAATTGCTGGCGCTCTGTAGGTGAGAGCGGTTGAATGGCGGCGATCGCGGCTTCGAGCTGTGGGCTCATGGCATACCTCCTTGATATAGGTCTGATTTTATACTATTTGAATTCAGCGGCGATCGCCCAATAGCTGCTTTTGCCCTCCCTGATTCACGGAAGGCAAAAGCAAAGTCTTCACGCGGAGTCAGACAATGGTTCAGATTAGCAGCGGTCATTTACCTCAGCATCACAACAAAAAAACTTTAGCTCGCTCGCTGCGTTTAAATTGTTATGCGACTAGTGCTTTATGTAAGCACACTTTACGAGCTTCTTGCGAGAACGGATAACCTCGAAAAACTGTCATAGGACATCTTCGCATGTGCCCCAAACGGAGTGATAACGGCTGAGATGCTAAAACTGCTACGCGCTCAGAACCTGCTTAGCAGTGAGATTTACTGCTGGAAATGTGGGAGATACCAGTTGCTGATTTCCAGTAAAGGTTTGGAACTGATACTCTCCATCGGTGAGTAGCCCTACTAAAACCACTGCCCGATCAGGGTCAATAATCCAATACTCCGGAACCTGAATAGCGGCGTACTGATGGGACTTCTGGACATAATCTCGCTGATAATTCTGACTATCTTCATCTCCAGGAGAAACCACTTCCACTAACAAACGGGGAGGTGGCATATCGCGGGTGACCCGCTCCCGCCGCTCAATCAACGCAATATGCTCCTCAGCCAGGACTGTCAGGTCAGGAAACCGGGTACGCGGTAGCGCTGGCACCTCAACTTCGCAAGAATGAGGACGCAACACAGCAATTGGCACTCCTGCGTTGGCCAACGCTAAGAATAAGCTATTAGCTAACAGCGCATTAAAACCCGATTCAGACATAACCGGAATTAATTCTCCATGCCAATATTCGTAACGACCTTCCGGCAAATCAGAGGGGTCAGCCGCTAGATATTCTTCAAAACTTTTGAACTGTGGTGATTTGGCGATTGTCATGGCGCATCTCCATTCTGTCACCGGGCTGGGCCTATTGTAGCGCAGCTTCTTTTACAGCAATTAAGGCCACAGTTCAGCGATCGCCTGACAGAATCGCCCAACAGCTGCTTTTGCCTCCTGACCGTAGGGAAAGGCAAGTGCAAAGTCTTTACGCAAAGCCAGCTAACGATTGCAGTTATGCCGCGCAGCTTCAAGAGATCTTGAACGGGTTGACAATTTCTAGTCCATCAATATTTGGATATCCAAAATCTTCTGTATAAATCGTTTGGATGTTTGCTTCTAAACAGGCCGCAATGATCATTGAATCCCAATGAGATAGGCTAAAACGGCTCATTAAATCCTCAGCGCGGTCAATAACGTTCCAGGTTGGCAGCGCGGTGTACCAAACCTGTTGCAAGTCACGAATATATTGATAGGCTTGCGCTCTGTTGTATCCTAATGACTCTAATTTGCGACTGGCTGCCAGATACTCACAGGCATTTTGCTGTGGCAAGTTGCCTTTTGGCAGGGTAGACACAAGAGAAATGGCTATTTCTTGCTTGACTAGATCACGAGGATCATTGACATACATCAGGATATTAGTGTCAACGGCGTTCATTCAGCATCTCTCGTGAGAATCGAGGAGCATTCACGGGAATGGGGTTTTGCTGCATTCGCTCAATCAGCGATTTTAGAAGCTGCCGCTTGGCTTCTATATCGGCAATTGGTGGTGACACAACTTGAGGAGACTGAATTGACAGCTCAACTTCTGTCCCTTCGGGCAGCTCAAAAGCCGTTTGGAGGATAAATGTGCCGTTACGGTAAATTGCTTTGAGGGTTTGAGGCATAGGGAAAACTCCATGCTGATTGCTAACCGTGCTTTATAGCATAGCTGATTGCCCTGTCATCAATCTCAAAATACTATCGCTGCTTCGAGCTGTGGGCTGATGGCATACCTCTTTTATAGGTCCGGTTTCATACTATTTGAATTCAGAGGCGATCGCCCAATAGCTGCTTTTGTTTTCCCTGACTATAAGGAAAAACAATTGTAAAGTCTTCACGCGGAGCCGCCCAACGGTGCCCATCACCCGCCGCAGATAACCTTGAGTTTCTAACAGAAAACCTCTCGACGGTCGGGTGCATGGACGTTGTTAGGCTTTGCTATGCAGTAGTTTCTGGGCTTTTTACCTGTTTCTTTCCAGTGTCAATCCGATCGTCTGTTTTGTAAATAGTAAGTAAAACTAACGCCATGAGTTCTGGAACCAATGCAGCAATTGCAGTGAGTTTTAGTGACCAAGTTTCAGATGCATTAAATAATCCTGCAACACCACTCAAGTGTGCGGACATGATATCGGTAGCGTCAATAGCAACGCAAGCTAACAAAAGCGTTTGCACGGTATTTCTATTGGCAAAAGCAACAATCACGGCAAGCACAATATCTCTAATTGCCCAAACACGAATGATGTAAGGCATTTGGATATTTGAATCGATTGGGATGCTAAGTTGTCCCATCAACCACAGCGGGTCAGCATATCCAACAGTACTTAGGCTAAACCGAATTAAGCACATTAGCCCTATGAGTAGAGCGACATACCAACGTTGATCTCTCATGTTTAGTCCTACCGATGAATTTTTCAGAAATCTATGTAGACATTAAATCCATTGGTTACTAAAGTAAAGTGGTTACCGTTTAGTAACTCTGTAACCTCTAGGGAACTACCAGTATCTATGGCAGGATCGGAATGCGCTCCCTTGGAAAAACTGCTTAACCAAATTTCGGGGCAGTGGACGATGTATATCTTGTGGATTTTAGACACCAATGGAACTATGCGCTTCGGCGAATTAAGACGCAAGGTTGATGGCATCTCACCTAAAGTCCTGACACAACGATTGCGGATGCTAGAAGAAGTCGGAATTGTCTATCGTAGCTATGAATCCACAATTCCACCGCAAGTTTCTTACGAATTGACTGAACGCGGCAAGGAACTATCTAAACCGCTTTATGATCTCTGCGATCTTGCTTCACGCTGGTATGGCGATGAGGCTAATACGTAAATACTCACCGCTCACTTCTTAAAGCTACCCTCACCAGCGCCTTAAGAAGCCTAACGGCTAAGATAAGCGGCAGCAGATAACTTTGACCACTACCAATATCTTTCGTCTGCCCGCTTCATCGACTTGTTAGGTCGCTTTGATTCCCACTTGAGTCGGATAGCGCTGAAGTGCCAGATCTCAGCTTTTTGAGCAATCTCGTAAGTGTGCTCTTTTCTAGAGTAGTTAAACCTGCCATCAATCCCCTCGTGCGACAAAAGTGATCAGGCAAAATCCTCTCAATGACTTCTTTGCCTTGTTCTGTGAGATGAATAGTCAGCATCCGGCGGTCATGTGGGTGAGCCCTGCGTTCAACCAACCCTTCCCTCTCTAGTCTATCTAGCAAGCCTGTGATCGTTGCGCGAGTCACGTTCGCTCGGTTAGCAAACTCGGATGGTGGCATATCCCGCTTTGTAGTGTATAGCTGCATCAAAACTGTAAATCTCCCCGCCGACAGGCCATACCGCTCGAAGTGCGCATCAAAGGCAGCATAGACCTCAGACGTTGCATTGAGAAACGCAAGGCAAGTTTTAACCGAGTTTAAGTCGAAGTCGGAAAAATTCTGTTCAAGCTCCTTAAACGCTTCCTGTCTAGGGAAAATTTGCATGATTCTAGAACTATTCTTAGCATCCATATAGTAAGCTTGCTAACTAATTTCGTCAATGGGTTGACAGCGATTCTTACATCGAATACTAATTAGTTAGCTGACTAACTATATAAACACTGCTTTCAGGAGTCCCTATGAAATTACGTGTCAACCAGCGAAACTGGTTACTGAGCCTGCACATTGCAACCGGAGGATTGTGGTTTGGGACAGCACTATGTTCTGTTGCTCTGGCGATGAGTATTAATGTGCACGATCCCGATAGTGCAGTTCATGGAATCAATCTTGCACGAAACTTCATGGGTGAGTACATCATTGTCCCTGCCGCTGTTTTTTCAGTCATTACTGGTGTTCTGCTCTGTAGCTTTACCAATTGGGGATTCTTCAAACACTACTGGGTGATGGCAAAACAAATTGTGACTTTAATCTTGATTGTGGTTGGTTCTGTCTGGCTTGGCCCTTTAACAAAGCAGATGACGGCAATTTCTGAGTCTGGACAGTCTCAAGTTTTGCAGGACTCAAACTATCTCTCATTGCAAAAGATAGTCATGCTGGGTGGAGCATTGCAAACACTAGTACTCTTGGCAATCATAATCGTGTCAACCGTGAAGCCTTGGGGCAGGCGCAGAGCATCGTAGTTCTTGAAGGAATAGCTCCTCAAGCGTCAACTGGATCGTTACCTAGCTGTATCCATTGCCTAATAGAGAAGGCTGAAGTGTGTAAGCCGCTAGGAGATACTCCTTGTAAAAACTCAAATTTCGTATCGCTTGACGAAAGCTGGAAATCGGCCTATGCTCTTTAGCTATTGGTTGTGATGCCTATCACAGTCTCTACTTGTCAGAACTCAATTGACTTAGCGCCATCGGCAGGTGCGCAAACACCTAACCGATGGCTGACTCTCAAACTGATTACGGCAGTCTAAGAGCTGAGGTCACTTTACCTTGGCTACCCTGATTTGCACTAGCTTTTGCGAGGTTAGCTGAGGCTTTTGAGTTCTGGTTTTCTCGCTAACCCTACTTGCGGAGACCAGATCTCATGTTCGTTCCTTCTACTGCGGGCGCTTTTGCGTCCACCACTTCTGCTGCTGGCAGCCTACCTGCTGAACCCGTGCGGCATATGCTGTTTGGCAGTCCTAGCGCGGTGCAGGTAACCATCCAGCAATTACATAAGCTGGGCTATGCTGAGCCGAATGACTGGAGTCAGTTGCTGCCGACGGGCAGGCCCAATGAGGTGATGGCGATACTGACTAAGCGGGTGAGGGTGGCTTAGCAGCAATTCCAAATTCCAACTAACGGACATTCGCCATAGATATTTAGAAAAAGCATGAGACGTTTTCCAGGATATGCAGTAAGGTTCAATCAATCTGCCCTCCGTCTGTAATGACTCAGCCCATGCCCCCAGCCAGTCTCAGTTTTGAGGGTCTATCAGCGACGCTCAGGGATGCAGTTGCCCAGATGGATGACCCGCGCCAACCGAGTAACGCAACTAGCTACAGTCTCAGGGATGTGGTTGTGGGAGCCTTTTCATGCTTTTTCATGCAGAGCGCATCGTTCTTAGAGTTTCAGCGCCAGCTCAATAGTCGCAGCGGTCAAGATAATGCTCAGAGTCTGTTCGGGCTAACGCAGATACCGAGCGTCGTGCAGATCCGCAATATCCTTGACCAGCTAGCAGCAGCGGGGCTTTTTCCGGCGTTTATCAGCTTCTACCGGACGCTTCAGGCACAGGGCTACTTGCAAAGATTTGAGCGGCTAGGCGGCAACCTGCTGGTGGCGCTAGACGGCACAGAATACTACAGTTCTCAGCAGGTGAGCTGTCCGTGCTGCTCGACGCGCACGTCTAAAAGCGGGCAGGTGACCTATTCGCACAAAGCGCTGTTGCCAGTGATTGTCGCGCCGAGTGAACCAGCTGTGATTTCACTGCCGCCTATGTTTGTCACCCCTCAAGATGGCCATACCAAGCAGGACTGCGAACAAGCTGCCGCGAAACGGTGGATCGGCTCAGCGCCAGCCATATTCGAGCAGCAGGCGGTGACCTTGCTTGGCGATGACCTGTTCAGTCGTCAGCCGATGTGCGCAGCGGCTTTGGCTGCACGCTTCAACTTTATCTTCGTCTGCCTGCCAGAGTCACATCCGGCCCTCTATGACTGGATTGGCTTCAAGGCTGCCAATGGCAATGTCAAGACGGTGACACAAGTGCAGCGCCACGGTCGCCGCGATGAGCTGTGGCAAGTGCGCTATCTCAACGATGTGGCACTGCGCTCAGAAGCCCCTGCCCTGTCGGTCAACTGGTGTGAGCTGACGGTGTCGCGGCCCGCAGACGGCAAGGTGCTCCATCTCAATAGCTGGGTTACCAACCACCCTATTGATGACTCGCAAGCCTTTGAGATTGCCGCTGCTGGTCGCAGCCGCTGGAAGACTGAAAACGAAAACCACAATGTGCTCAAGACTCAGGGCTACCACCTCGAACACAACTTTGGCCATGGCAAACAGCATCTGTCTGCCTTTTTACTGACCCTGAACCTATTGGCATTCTTGTTTCATACAATCTTGCATCTGGCCGACGAGCGCTATCAACAGATTCGTCAGCAGCGCGGCACTCGCCAAGGCTTCTTTCAAGATATCCTGGCACTCACCAAGTACTTATGGTTCGAGAGCTGGACAGCGCTGATTGACTTCATGCTTGATGAGAAGAAAAAGTCTGCTAAGCAGATGAGAAACACCTCTTGACGGCTTTCCTCGTCGATGGCTAGTCAGCCCTTCAGCGCTGATTGGTTTGTCCGTATCTTGGAATTTGGAATTGCTGGTGGCTTAGGGTGGCTCACGCTCAGTGAACCTTATATGAAATTCGCTTGCATAGTCACACTATCAGAACACGGGTAGACTGCTGAGCGTTGCCGAACCCACCTCCCCCTCGCGGGGACTCCTGTCTTGGTGAGCATTCCCTAGCGCCGCAAAGCGACGCGGGGTCTCACCGCTCCCGAGAGGAGATCTGCTTCAGGCTAGGACAATGAAGGTGCTGATCGCCTTTCAACACCCTGGCAGGAGCGTATCCCTTCTGGAAGGGTGGACGCGCAGCGGACGGGATGGGTTCGATAACTACGCTATGCCGACAGTGTCTCATGAATGCATATGGTGAGTGTCTAACCAGATTTCATATTAGTTTGTAGGGTTGTTAGCCGCGATCGCCCACCCAACCCTTTTGTCTGATGGGGCGATCACTCCTATCGCCCACCCACCTCTTTAGTTCACACCCTGCTTTCTCCCGTCACTCAATGCACAACTCTAATTGCATAGATGAAATGCTTGTATGTACGGCGTAAAACTTCAGTTTATTGGCGCGATCACTGCGATCGCCAGCTAAAACCTTTAGTTTTCACCTTGCTTTCTTCTCTTGATCAACGCACAACGCTAGCTGTGCTAGCTGGCAAAAAGACGACGCGATAGCTTGGCTTGGCGCATCTGAGCCAGGTCGATGAGGGGGGTGCAAGACCACATTTCATCGAGCGATCGCGTAGGAGCCTGCTGGCAAATCGCTGCCATGTCGTCAGAAATCGCCCCTCTCACCTGCTGCGCCTGCAAGTGGCCAATCACCCCAAGTCGAATGGCCGCTCCCAATAGCCCGGTGACAAAGCCATGCACAAATGCGACTAGCGCATTCTGTTGATCTAGTCCTGCAATTTGAGCCACCACCGCAAATATGACTGGATGCAAGCAGTTGATGTTGCCTTTGGCGGTCTGTTCGCTTAGCGCTGTTAGCTGCGGATGCGGCCAGGTTTTGCTCGCTACCATCAGCAGGGCGCGACCGCTTTGACGCTGGGCTATGCGCGTCTTTTCAATTGGGGTTTGGGCGAATAGCAGCGCATCGATTTGAGCTACAGCGGTCAGATCTTTGCGATCGCTTGCCAGATAGGCATGAGCCAGCGCCACCAAATCAGTGCTGCCCACTTTGTTGCACAGCAGCAGCCGCACAAAAGTCTCTAACTCTTCAGCGGTAGTGATTGTTTTAGCCTGCACTAGGCTCTCTAACCCGTGAGAAAGCGTGTAGGAGCCCGAGGGAAAGAACGAATCTGCTAGCTGAACTAAAACGAACTGCTGACTGAGCGAGTTGGACGGGCTAGAAAGCTCGGCAGACATAGGCTAGTGGTGGTGATGAGCATGAGAAAAATCTAGGGCATTGTCGGGAGCGCGCTCCTCGAAGCTAACCTGCAATCCCTCAATTCCTAAGGTCTGTGCCATCTCTCGAACAGTTGAATCCATCAGGGTCGGGTCAGTGGCTAGCTCAACGTAAAGCGTATTGCCGTGCGCCGTCAGTGGCCAGTGGCGATTGCCCAAGACGTGACCCAAATGGACAAGGGCGACCGCCTGATTGCTCACCCCTTCCTTAAACCGCACCGCCATCACCTGCTGCTGCTGAATGCTCACCAACACCAAATAGTTCTCTTTTGTTGTCAGTACGTCTCCATCTCGCAGCAGCCAATCGCGACCCTTAACGATGCCGACAGATTGGCCCGCAGCCGTGCGCGTGAGGATGCGGCCTTTGGGGCGATCGCTCTGGCTGACAGCTACTTCCCAACAGCGGTTTTGCGCTTTTGCCTGAGCCACGCGAGCAGATAGATCTGTTTGTTCATTGACATTGCCAAGGTAAGTTTCGGCCAGTTCAGCCGGAGCCATTTGCAGATCACTCATAGCGAATAGGGCAGCGGGGCCTGGTTTTGCAGTTTGCGAACACAGTTTAGCGCACCTTTAAAGCAGGACTGCAAGTCGCGAGTCGTGGCAGACATTGCCCGCACAAACAGCCCCCTTCCGCCCGGCAAAGGTGAGCTAGCTAAATTGACCGATGCTGAACGGCTGTCTGCTGCGAGCGACTCAATTTCGGCGGCTAGCGTTGCTAAGTTTTGGGGAGTCGCGATCGCCTCCGGCAAAATCAAAACCAAACTCCCCAGCACTGGCCCACTGGCAAACAGCGCACTCTGCGCAAATGGGTTGCCTTTGCCTATCAGATTCATTGCCTCTACAAACAGCAGCTTACCCGCTGGCGATCGCACCCGAATCCGGCTGAGATATTGCCGAAACTGATACACCTCACCCCGCGCTAATCGCCCCGGCAATACAATCTCTCCTAAACTGAGACCGGCAGAAGCATGTATCGTAATCTCAGTCTTTTGCGTTAGCGCTGCATCGGCAAAGAGAATCAGCGGCTCTGGCAAAAATTCTAACGTGGCTTGTTCTCCAATATCGAGACGGTAGGTCACTGTTGCCAAAGTGTCTTTTTGGGGCATCGTATGAACTTTAGCCGCCGACTGATCGGCTAAATAAAGCTGACTGCCTGTGGCTAATTGCAAAGACACCCCAATTGTGTCGCCCGCCAGCAGCCCCGGAGAAGTGTTCATGCGGTAGAGATAGGCCCGCGCTAACGAAGGAGCAGTACCATTTTCTTCTAGCCGAAAAACGGGCGAAACGCTGAGCGGATAGGCCATATAGCGATGCTGCAAAACTGTTCTACCCGATGGATTGCAGCCTAGCTTTAGCGCCAGCTGATCTTGCAGAACTTGGGCACTCACAGCGAACTTTCTGCCATCACTTCAGGCCGCTGGCCAAACAGCAGCGTTTCGCGAATAAACGCTACGACTTCGCTCAGCCCTTCACCAGTTTTGCAGTTGGTATACACTACTGGCTTGCCCTGACGGTATTGCTGAGACTGCGATCGCATCAAGTCCAAATCAGCCCCTACGTAGGGCGCAATATCTATTTTATTCACCACCGCCAGATCAGATTGAACAAACCCCGGCCCATTCTTACGAGGAATATCGTCACCCGCGCCAACATCAATCACAAATAGGTAGGCGTCTACCAGCTCATAGCTAAAGGTAGACGCCAGATTGTCGCCGCCGCTCTCAATCAAAATCAGATCCAGCTGAGGAAAACACAGCTCCAGATCCTGCACGGCCAGCTGATTCATCGTGGGGTCTTCGCGAATCGCCGTATGCGGGCAGCTGCCGGTTTCGACGCCAATCACCCGCTCAGCCGGTAAAAAGCCTTTACGCTTCAGCCGGTCAGCATCTTCTGTAGTGAGCAGGTCATTGGTAACGACAGCAACTTCTACCCCCTCGGCCATCAGCAGCGGCACAATTCCCTCAATCAGAGCGGTTTTGCCGCTGCCGACGGGACCACCGATGCCTAATCGAGCTGCTGACTTTGACATCTTTCTACCCCTTCAGCTCTGTGCCGTCGTATTGGCCATTGAATCCGTAGATCTCCTGGCTGCCGCCGTAGGGCACTAGCTCAACTTCTTTTTCATCGCCGGGCTCAAAGCGGACAGCCGTGCCAGCGGTGATATTTAGCCGCATCTTTTTGGTGCGCTCCCGGTCAAACTGCAATCCCCCATTCACCTCGTAAAAGTGAAAGTGTGAGCCGACCTGAATAGGGCGATCGCCCCCATTGCTTACCACCAGCCGCAGCGTCTCTCTACCTGCATTCAGCTCAATTGGCTCCGAACCACCGGGGATAATTTGCCCCGGCACCAGCGGCAGTGGCTCGACTGGATTGCTCTTGTACATGATCCTCACCTGCTCACTCATCAACACGCCTCAATCCATAATCGGATCGTGCACTGTTACTAGCTTAGTGCCATCTGGGAAAGTCGCCTCTACCTGCACTTCATGCACCATTTCTGGAATGCCTTCCATCACATCGGCTCGCTTCAGCAGTGTCGTGCCTTCACTCATCAGCTCACTCACCGTCTTGCCATCTCGGGCACCTTCCATGATTGCCGCCGAAATGTAGGCCACTGCCTCCGGGTAGTTGAGCTTGAGTCCCCTTTCTTTTCGCCTTTCGGCCACCAGCGCCGCTGTAAAAATCAGCAGCTTGTCTTTTTCTTGAGGCGATAGCAACATGCGAATCTCTTACCACAGCAGATGAACTACAGATATCAGAATAACGTGCATTCTACCTCTGACTTTACCCCTGATTTTTATGCTAACTTTCTCGTGTTTCTTTTAAGAAATGCCAAGAAGCTTCGTTCTGTGTGCTGCTCTGTAAAGCTTTCTAGCGACCCTGATGCTTCTAATCAGTAAACGCGCCACAATGCCGGTTAGCGGCTGAGTTGCTCGGCCCATAGGAAAGCCCATAGGAATTAGACCATGCTTAAAACGCCCAATGGTGTGCCCTCAGATACCGCCCAGCAACCGCAGCAAAAGATTCCCCTACAGAAGCTCTACGAAGACCTCGCAGGCATTGGCTCAATGGATTTAGACGCGGGCGCGCAGTGTCGCGAAAAGGCACAGCAGGTCTTGGCCAATCCTAAAATTAGCCTGAACTGGAGAGATGCGATCGCCGAACGCCTTCACGAAGCCAACCACAGCCTCGGCATCAAAACCGTCACAGGCGACGATAGCTATTGAACTGCTGCCATTGATTGATAAGATCTGTACAGTATAGTTAAGGGCCAAAAAAGTACAGAAGCTAAAACCGATGAATGAGCGTGATCAAAGCATTCTCAATCAATTTGCAGATAAAGTGCGCCTGCGAATCCCTAGCGCTCAAATCTGGGCTTTTGGTTCTCGTGCCCGAGGTGACGCCCAACCCGATTCCGATCTTGATATTTGCGTCGTTGTAGAAAACATAACCCCTGAGTTCCGCAAAATAATCAGCTATATTGCCTGGGAAATCGGATTCGAGAATGATCTGCTCATCACCACCCTAAAGTACTCGCGCGCTCAGTTTGAAAATAGTCCCCGCCTTTCTAGCCCTTTATTTCGTGCCATCCATACAGAAGGCGTATTGGCGTGAATGGTGAGGACAATATTCGGATACTGCTCGCGGCTAGACTTCGGCAGGCCGATAGTGCCTTTGAAGCTGGACAGCTACTGCTAAGACGGGGATTTTATGCCGATTGTATTAATCGTTTTTACTACGGCATGTTTTACGCAGTTCTGGCTCTGTTGATTACCCGGCAGCTAGGGACTTCCAAACACAAAGGTGCTATTTCTCTATTCGATAGAGAATTTGTGAAGCCAGGCGATTTTTCAAAAGAGATGTCGGTTTGGCTACACAGTGCTTTTGAGCAAAGATTAGAGGCTGATTATGCTGATTTAGCAGAAGTTACGCCCGAAAGAGCGGTTGCAGCCGAAGATCAAGCCATGGCTTTCATCGATTCCATCAAAAGCTATCTGCAATCTCAAAATTATATGAAGTCCTTCTGACTGACCCAAACCACCTTAAATGCAGAATCACCAACTATCAAGGCGTTTGGCATCTTGGCAAGTGCATTTTATTTGTAGTGTTCAAGCGGATTTCACATTAGCCTGAACTGGAGAGATGCGATCGCCGAACGCCTTCACGAAGCCAACCACAGCCTCGGCATCAAAACCGTCACAGGCGACGACAGCTACTAGGGCAGCGTCACCTGAACTTTGTCCAAACTTTTATAGCACTTGATTACGACCGGCGACCTTGGCTCTGTACAGCGCTTTATCAGCAGCGCGATACAGGCCCTGCAAATCTGTGGCATGGTCAGGATAGACAGCAATACCCGCGCTAAAAGTCGTGCGAAACGACCGGCTGCTCTGCCCTGGCTGGTCGCTATCGGTAAATAGCTCCTGCTGCCAGGCGTGTAAAAATTGGGTCAGCCGCTGAGTGCTCTCCCGATAACCGATGCCGTACAGCCCCACCACAAATTCTTCGCCGCCCCAGCGAGCCACCACATCTTCACCCCGAAAGGTTGCACGCAATTGCTCACCAAAATGCCTCAAGACGCAATCGCCCATCGCATGGCCATGCTCATCGTTAACTTGCTTGAAATAGTCTAGATCGATCAGCGCTAGACACAGCAACTGCCCCTGACGACTCGCCAACCCCAACAGCCGCGTCAGATCTTGAGTGGATTTGCGGCGATTGGCGACCCCGGTAAGGCTATCAATATCGGCCCGCAGCCGCCGAATTCGGGCTCGTTCTAGCCAGCTGAGCACCCGAGCTAATAGCTCGGGTGCCAACACAGGCTTACGAATATAGTCGTCAGCGCCCGCCGAAAATACCTTTTGGATCACTTCTGAACCGGTATAAGCCGACAGAAACAGGACTGGCACCTCGCTCCAGTCGGGCGCATTGCGCATTACCTGACACAGGTCAAGTCCGCTCAGCTGCGGCATTTCTATATCTAAAATCACCAGGTCTGGCGTAAATTTCTCCAGTATTTCCCAAAAATGCTGCGGATTGTCCAGCAGCTGTAGCCGAAAGCCCCAGGGCAATAGCAGCTGCTCCATTAGCTTGAGAATGGCTGGATCGTCATCGACGACTAGCAGCTTGGCAGCCGGGGGTGCCCCCTTTTGCAAAACTCGTAGGGCTGCATCTATCACCTCAGCTGGGGTGGCGGGCGCTTGCAGAAGTCCGGCTGCGCCTAGCCGCGCTACCTTGACTCGGGTTTCAAAGCTGATCTGCGTAGACAATACCAGCACTGGCAAAGACGGACGGATCTTTTGCAAATCGGCTAAGAGCTTTTCAGTGCTGCCGTGGACGGGTGTCTTGGTGTTGCTGAGTTCTAGTAAAACGATATCAGGAGGGGTGGCAGCGATCGCAATTTGAGCGCAGGCAATATCATCGACCGTACTAACCTGCACCCCACGACTGGTGGCATCTGCTGTGAGCGCCTCTACCCAGCTATTGCTGTTGGCCTGCCAAATGACCAACAGCTGAAACTGAGTGAGGGGTAAACTGCCTGCGCCGGGAGGTGACATTGAGATAGGCTTAGGCGCATTTTTGCTGAGCGTTTGCTGCACGCGCATCATCGCGACCTGAAGCCGATAGACTTGCCTTGAGCTGAGGTCGGCATTCGCGCAGAGAATGTCTTCTATCTCCCGGCACAGCACCGTCACCGATTGAAACCCAAAGCTGCCCAGAGACCCTGCTAATGCATGAACTTCTGCCGTGATAAATTGTCGCACCGTTGGGTCGAGTGGTCCGGGCTGTAGCTGATGCAGGCTGCTAACGATAGTGGCTACCCGCTGAGTGTAGTTTTCTCTAACCGTCTGCCAAAGTGCTGTTAGGTCTAGCGGCACTAGTTCTTGAGGCGTCAGGTTTTTGTCTATAGAGATGCCCGCAGCCTTCGTCGGCTCCGTTTCTCCAGCTTCAGCCTTTACTCGAACCGAACCCGCAGACAGATCAACAGTCTCGGCTGGTTTTAGCCGGTGGCCCAGTCCATAGACTGTTTCTATTATCTCAGGAACGCCGGCCTTTCTCAGCTTTTGACGGAGCGCCTTGATATAGGGACGCACCGCACCGTCATGGGACAATTCTTCAAATCTCCAGACGCTCTCTAGCAGATTATTCAGGCTAAAAATGCGGTGAGGATTTCGCAAGAACAGCGTGAGCAAGGCATGTTCTTTAGGGGCGAGCGCCAGCGGAAAACCGCAGTAGGTCACTTCACAGCTATTGGTGTCGAGGCGTAGACCGCCCCACTGCAAAACGGGCGAAGAGATTCCCTGTGCGCGGTGCAGCAAGGCTTTAATACGCTCAAGCAGTTCTGCAAATTCAAAGGGCTTGATCAGATAGTCATCGGCACCTGCCTCTAATCCGGCGACCTGTTCGGTGCGGGCGTCGCGAGCGGTCATGAGAATAATCGGTGCGTGATTGCCAGCGGCTCTGAGCTGCTTACATAGCTGCATACCGTTTAGTTTGGGCAGCATCCAGTCGAGCAAGATCAGATCGTAAGGAAAAGCCTCGGCCATCTGACGGCCTGTTTCACCGTCTGTAGCCAAATCCGCTAGATAGTGATGATCCATCAGCAGTTGCCCGACTGCCGCGGCTAAGCTCTCATCATCTTCTACTAACAAAAGCTTCATGTAGGCTCGTTGGTATGACGTTTCAGGTGTGACGTATTAACCCTGGTGTCGGGGGTGCGGCTCACCGACTAAGATCACCGACTGACTCAGACGCGCGAGCAAAGGCGAGGTGCTGGTGCCAATGCTCAGGCCGCTACCTACCCGACGACGCTGCGATCGCAAGATTACCAGATCGTATTGATGGGCCACTTTAGCGATCGCCCCCACCAAATTGTCGCGCACCAGTAGCGCTGTCTCTATTTTACAGTCGGCAGCCGGTAGCTGAGCAATCAGTAGATCTAGCTGCTTTTGCAGACGCGCCCGGTGAATCTCTGAGGAAAACGAGCTACAGACGTGCAGCAGCGTTACCTTACCCTGATTGGCCGCTGCCAGCACCTGAGCAAACCGCAAAACCCGCAGCGTCAGCGGCGACGGATTTTCAACCGGCAGCAAAATATTTTTGAACTGAGCGGGCGAGTTCAGCAGCCGGGCCACGACTACCGGGCAGTGCGCCGCCCACAGCACATCGTCGTGCACGCTATTAAGCAAAGGCGCGCTAAATTGGGGCTGCCGCCCGACGCCCAGCACAATCAGATTGGCATCTTCTTCGCGGCTGACGTGGCAAATCGCCTGAGGCACGCTCGGTTCAATTCTTAAAGCGGGCACCAGCGGCACCTCAAAGTCATGGCTGATAGCTTCAGCATCTTTGAGGCGGCGGCGGCTGTGGGCGATCGCTCGGCCCATCTGCGGCGAGTCCATCTGGGGCTGAGCCAGGGCGATTGCCAGCGGCACCACCCGCCCCTTTTCATAGCGGGCAATAATCGCCGCCAGTTCTAGCAATCGCTGCTCTGTCCGGGGGTTGTACACCGGCACCACGACTGTGAATACATCTGCCATATCGCCTGGAACCGGTAGCCAGCTCAGCGGCGCAGTCTCTTCTAGCGCTTCTGTAATGGCTAACCGCCGTGCTGTTTGCGCCGTCACCAGCGGCCCCAATACCGATGTCACCAGCATCAGCAAAATGACGCTGTTAAACACCTGAGCGTTAATAATCTCTGCCTCGTAGCCCACCAGCGCCGCCGCCAGCGTCGCCGCCACCTGCGGAATCGACAGCGACCACATCGTCCAGGTCTGCGGCCAGCTGTAGCCAAACAGCAGCTTGGTACCCAGCGAAGCCAAAAATTTAGAGCCTAAAAGCGCCCCCACAATCAGCAGGGGTAGATTAATGAACCGGAGAATGCTGCCAAAGGCATTGATATCGAGCAGCAGCCCCATATTGACAAAAAACATGGGAATGAACAAAACGCTGCCCAAAAACTCGGTTTTCTCCTTAACCGGGCCATCGCCAATCACGCTATTGATCGCCAGCCCCGCTAGAAATGCACCAATAATGCCTTCTACCCCGATCAGCTGCGCCACTACCGCCGACAAAAATAGCGACAGCATCACAAACAAAAACTGGTTGCCCTCATCTTTACCCGTAGCGCGAAAAAAGGCTTTGGCCAGCTGCTTGAGGCCGAAGAGAACGGCGATCGCATACACCGTCAGCGACCCCAGCAAAATCATCAGCTTCAGCGTAGAAAAATCTCCCCGACTAATTCCCAGGCAGATAGCCAGCACCACCAGCGCCGTCACGTCTGTAAAGATGGTCGCGCCCACCGTCACCGTCACCGCCTCGTCACCAACTACGCCCAGCCGCTGCACAATTGGATAGGCCAGCAGCGTATGAGAGGCCAGCAGCGAGCCAATCAATACTGCCGCCAGCCAGCCGAAGCCAAAGAAAAGGCCCACCGCTATCCCGCTAACAAACGGAATTACAAAGGTGAGCGCGCCAAAGCTAAGAGAGCGATTTCTTGTTTTATTAAAAAGAACTAGATCGATCTCAAGTCCAGCAACAAACATCAAGTAGATCTTGCCAATTTCTGAGAGCAGCTTCATCGTCTCAGAAGCCGGGTCAAGCCAGCCCAGCAGACCGTTGCCAAAGAGGACGCCCGCTGCGAGCAAGCCCACTAGCCCCGGCAGCTTTAATCGCTCAAAAATTGGGGGGATGAGGAGGGTGATCGCCAGCAACAAAACAAAAGTAACAATAGGCGTTCGCAGTATTTCTGAAGTCGTCTCTATCGCCAAAAGCACCGGAAGAAGCACCAAAATCGCCCCTATAAAGATGACCAGGGACTTACACCCCTGGCCGCTGATAAACATAAGAATATTAGAATTTGAGGAAATTAGATCAGATTCAAGCTAGATTAGACGCTCAAAGTATTAGCTTAAACGCGCCGAGCTCACATCCAAATCGCGAATGGTCTTCAAAAAGGTCAACAGTCGCCCCCTAATCCGATCCACACCGCCCGCCATATTAGATTCAATGTTTAAGGGCAGCACCGGATCGTGCAGCGACAGCCGCAGTAAGAACCATCCGTCTTCTTCTGGCGCAGTGCAGGATACCCGAATGCCCTCATAGTTGTCTGGCACCACCTGCCAATCAGCTTGCTGATCGACAAACGTTTGCAGTTTTTCGATCACCGTCTCTCCGTGCGCTTTAAAGTCTTCAGCCAAAATCTTCAGCCGATACTCTTCGCTCTCTACTGGCTCCTTGAGCTGATCAATCAAATCGGTCAGGCTCTGCCCAGTCAGCCGCAGCCGCGCTAACTCTATCAGCAGCTTACTTACCAAATATGCGCCATCGTCAAGAAAATAGTTCTCTTTCATTGCTCCGTGGCCCGATGTCTCGATTGCCAGCCAGGCAGCTTGCCCGGAGACATCTAGCCGCAGGGCTTCATTGATCACGTTTTTATAGCCGCGCTTAAAGCGATGATGCACCCCGCCCAGATCGGCAATAAACTGCGCCAATCCGTCTGAAGTAATCGAGTCGGTAACAATAGTAGAGCCCGGATGTTCGCGCAGCACCACCGCCGAAATCAGTGCAATCAATCGGTTGCGGTTCAGCTCGTTGCCCTGCGGATCGACCGCTGCTGAGCGGTCTACATCGGTATCAAAGATAATGCCAAAGTCCGCCCGATGCCAGAGCACCGCCTGCCGAATTGCCGCCATTGCCTCAGCGTTTTCAGGGTTGGGAATGTGGTTAGGAAAATGGCCATCGGGCGCTAAGAACTGACTGCCGCTGATGTCAGCCCCTAGAGGAGCCAGCACTTGACCCGCATAAAAACCACCTGCCCCATTACCTGCATCTACCACAATATGCAGCCCTTTCAGCGGCTGTTCGTAGTGCTCCGGGTGGTTCACCGACTGACGGATCTGTTGCACTAGCCCGTCTGAATATACCGAGATAAAGTCTCGCGATTCTAATTTGCCTGGAGCTGCTGCTGTAGAAAAGCTGTTCTGGCTGGCTAGGGCTAAGATTTCGGTGATGTCAGGTTTATTTAAGCCGCCCTGCGCTGTGAAAAACTTAAGGCCGTTGCGGTTAAAGGGCAGATGACTAGCGGTGAGCATGATTGCCCCATCGCAGTAGTAGCCATCGGTGACGGTGCTCATGAACATGGCGGGGGTGGAGGCGATCGCAAAGTCATACACGCTTGCGCCCATTGCCCGCATCCCATCCGCTAGCCCTGCCATCAGCGCTGGCCCCGAAATCCGGCTATCTCTCCCCACCGAAATCACCAGATCGGCAGCCGCTTTATCCAGCTTTTCAGCTAGCCAGCTCACAAACCCCTGCCCTATCTGATAGACCACTTGCGGCGTCAGATTAACTGCTTCCCCAACAACGCCTTCTAGGGCCACTCCCCGAATGTCCGAGCCGTTTTGGAGTCGCTGCCAATCGCGCGTGAGTTCTACAGCCATCTTATTTCTCCTGGTGTGCGCTCTGGAAACTTAGCAAAAATAACCTATCAATATAGTTTGCTAAATTGAGTAAACCATAGAAAATCGCCACATCAGCAGATTTCTACCGATTTAGGAGAATAGCCCAGATGTCCAATATCTCTGCAAAACTGGCATTTATTCCAGCGGAGGGCGTTTTGAGCCTGGCTAGCTACGGCAGCATTTTAAGCTTGGGCAGTGTTGGCAGTCTGCTTAGCATCGGCAGCGCGGGCAGCATTCTCAGCATCTGTAGCGCGGGCAGTATCTTAAGCGTTGGCAGTGCAGGCAGCATCTTAAGCTTTATGAGCGCAGGCAGTCTGCTCTCAGCGCTGAGCATCGGCAGTCGGCTGAGCTTTTTGTGCAATCGGGCCGTTCGGAATGATGCGGGGTGATCGCCTGGCTTTTCTTTAATGTGCAGTGCAGTGTGAACAGTTTTTAGTGATCGTATGCACCCACCGGATAGATAGTGATTACAATGCTGGCACCCAACGCTGCGACCCGCTGCACGGTATCCGCTCTGAGTTCGCTGTGAAAGCTTAAAGGCTGCTCTCCATGCAGTAGCTATGTAGCCGATAGACATATGGATTATCGCGAAGGTATGTTTATAGGCGATGGGCCTTTGCCCTTACTATGAGCCTGACTAAACTTTATCCGGTTATTCCTTAGTAATGAGCAACTATATTAGCCGCCGCGACTACGCAGATACTTTTGGGCCGACGGTGGGCGATCGCCTCCGCTTGGCCGACACAGAGCTATTTATAGAAGTCGAACAAGATCTCACCACCTACGGCGGCACTTACTACGGCGACGAAGTGAAGTTTGGCGGTGGTAAAGTCATTCGCGACGGCATGGGCCAATCCCCTATTTCCAGGGAAAATGGCGCGGTGGATCTGGTGATTACTAATGCGCTGATTCTCGACTGGTGGGGTGTGGTCAAAGCCGATGTAGGGATCAAGGATGGCAATATCGTCAAGCTAGGCAAAGCGGGCAACCCCTACACGCAAAACGATATTGATATCATCATTGGCCCCAGCACAGAGATTATCGCGGGCGAAGGCAAAATTCTGACAGCAGGGGCGATTGATTCGCATATTCACTTTATTTGTCCGCAGCAGATAGAGGTGGCGATCGCCTCAGGCGTCACCACCATGCTCGGCGGCGGCACCGGCCCGGCCACGGGCACCCTCGCTACTACCTGCACCCCCGGCGCGTGGAACATTCACCGTATGCTGGAAGCCGCCGAAGCCTTTCCGGTAAATCTGGGCTACATGGGCAAAGGCAACTCCAGCCAGCCAGACGAACTGATCGCTCAGGTGCAGGCAGGCGCAATGGGCCTGAAGCTGCACGAAGACTGGGGCACCACTGCCGCTGCCATTGACACCTGCCTTTCGGTCGCTGACGACTACGACGTGCAGGTCGCCATTCACACCGATTCACTGAACGAAGCCGGATTTGTTGAAACTTCTGTTGCCGCCTTTAAAGACCGCGTCATTCACACTTTCCACACCGAAGGCGCAGGCGGCGGACACTCTCCTGACATTCTTACGGTGTGCAGCTACAACAACGTTCTACCTGCCTCAACAAATCCCACCCGTCCCTACACCATCAACACTTTCGACGAGCACAAGGATATGCTGATGGTGTGCCATCACCTGGATAAGAACATTCCAGAGGACGTGAAGTTTGCAGAGTCTCGCATTCGCCGAGAAACTATCGCCGCTGAAGATTTGCTGCACGATATGGGCGCAATGAGCATTATCGCCTCCGACTCGCAGGCAATGGGCCGGGTAGGCGAGGTGATTACCCGCACCTGGCAGACCGCGCACAAAATGAAGGTGCAAAAAGGACTGCTGCCCGACCCCGAGAATATGAGTGAAACCCACGACAATTTCCGGGCCAAGCGTTATGTCGCCAAGTATACGATCAACCCGGCTCTGGCCCACGGTATATCGCACTGCATTGGTTCAGTAGAGGAAGGCAAACTCGCCGACCTGTGTCTCTGGAATCCGGCATTCTTTGGCGTAAAGCCGGATATCGTGGTGAAGGGCGGCTTTATCGCCTGGGCGCAAATGGGGGATGCCAATGCCAGCATTTCCACGCCAGGGCCAGTGCACATGCGGCCCATGTTTGGCAGCTACGGGAAGGCAATAGGCAGCACGGCCTACACGTTTGTCTCCCAGGCGGCAATGGATCGTGACATCGCTAGTCAGCTTGGGCTAGATGCGCGGCGGCTGCGTCCGGTCTTCAACACCCGCCAGGTGAAAAAGTCAGACCTCAAGCTGAATGGCCTGACGCCCAATATTGAGGTGAAGCCCGAGACCTTTGAAGTGCGGGTAGATGGCAAGCTGCTCACCTGCGAACCGGCAGACGTACTGCCGATGGCCCAGCGATATTTTCTCTTTTAGCCAGTATCCATCTTCCCTGGTCGCTATACTCAATCCACTGCTACATTTCGTCTTCAGAGATAGTATAAATGGCCTGTCTGGACTTAGGGTTGTATGGTGACAGCTAGGTTTGCTTGCGGCGTCAACCGTCCGCATCAATGTCGGCATTACCTAACATCATTAGTTTTGATTATGATTAGTGAAGAGATTTCCCGCGCTCATCTTCATCTGCCCCAAAATGGATAGCTCCGATGCTAATTTGATCCCACAAAATAATTACGATTATGCGGACTCTTAGGAACACAAAGATATGGTTACAGTCAGAATTTTAGGCACCGAAGACCTTCAAGAGTTTAAAGCAGCGGTTCGGCTAAAAAGCATCTTTGAAAAAGGTATTCCAGAAAATGCCCGTGGAGAGATAATCATATTACCCCAGGGTTATTTCATTTTCGACCAAATGAGATAACGTTAAGGTACCAGCCCTTTCATCGGATTGCTCTGGGACTACCTACGAAAACGGTACCTGCTGCTGCTGTCAACGATTACTCAACCTCAACCTGTGAGCAGCTAGAGATTATAGCCGTCTTTTCAGAGATACCCGACGCGCGCCATAGCCTGGGGAAGCGTCATCATATCGCGCTATGTCTGGCCTTATTCACGCTGGCTATAGCGGCAGGGAACCAAGGCTTTCTGGCGATAGGGGACTGGCTCAAAAGCTACCAAACGGAACTGATAGAGCTATTCAATCCACCCAAACAAAGGCTGCCTTCCTACAGCACTATTCGGCGGGTGTTGTTGAGGCTGGACTACAAACAGTACTCAGCGGCCCTGGCTCGATTCTTTGATATCGAGCCGTTACCGGGAGAGACACTAGCAATGGATGGGAAGCAACTGCGTGGGTCGTATCAGATAGAGACTAACAACCCTGAGTCACCGCCCCATCCGGCTATTCTGCTGGTGAGCGCCTACATTGTTGAGCGTGGGCTGATTCTCGAACCCCATCAGGTCGATAGCAAAACTAACGAGATTAAGGCGCTACCAGAATTCATTGAGCAGCTTGCGCTCAAAGGCGTCGTGATTGCCTTTGATGCCATTAGCACCCAAAAAAACATGTCAGCTGATTGTCGATAGCGGCAACCACTATCTCGGTGCGCTCAAAGGCAATCAGGGCAACTTGCTCAAAGACGTGGAGACTCACTTTATCGCACAGCAGGTTCACACTGACATCAATGAAGGTCACGGGCGCTGGGAAAAGCGAGTCGTCAGCCTTTGCCAGCAGTTAGAGAACATCAAACCCTGGCCAGGACTCGAAACGCTCGTTCGCGTAGACAGCGAGCGGCGCTTCAAGGTCGGTGGGCACGAGCGCTATTCTCAGGAAACCCGCTACTACGTGGCTTCTTTTATCGAACCGGTTGCCGCTATTGCCAACAGAATTCGAGGCTATTGGGGAGTAGAGAACAAAGTGCACTATGTGCGTGATGTCACCCAAGGTGAAGATGCCTCACGCATTCGGATGCATCAACTGCCACAGAACTTTGCAGTCGCTCGTAATTTCACGCTCAACGTTTTCAGAGGCAACGGCTTCACGAACATGGCTCAAGCTCAGCGTTATTGTCAGTTTGGACTAGATGCCCTCAAGCAGCTCTTTAGAATGAAATAGCCCTGCATTAGAACTAGGTGAAACCGATTACCCTAGTTGCTGAGATGACGCAAGTAGAGCATAAGCAGAAGAATGGCTGTATAGGCTGCTAAAGCTGCGTACGAATGAAAGATGGCCCCTGCACTATCGTTAACAGCATTGAGGGCAGTTTTTTGTGAAGTTTAGCAGGCAGGCTTAGGGTGTAAGGATAAAAATTCAGTTAACCCTATTCTGAAACCTATTTTATGCATTGTGGAGAGGCGTATTCTTGCTAGTGTTTAAGAATTAATGTGTGCTTCTACCCTCAATAAAAAAATAGGAAGCATATTTTATGTTTAGCTCTAAACGCCTAATATCCGTTGCTGTGGGTGCAATGGCTACAGCGGTCACGTTCGGCTCTTTTGCACCTGAAGCTCAAGCGTTATCCTTTAATTTTCAGTTTGATGCTTTTCAGTCGTATGATGATCTCCCGTTTAATGTTCGTCCGTCTGAAGCCCCGCTTGTCACTGTAGGAGACGGAACTTTCAGCTTCGATGGCGACCCTGGCGATGGTGACTTCGCCCTTACTTCACTCCCGAACTACCAGTTTGCGCTCAATATTGGTAGCGAAAGTTTTGGTAATGATAATATTGTTTTTCCTGACGTACTCGTTCGGATTGCGAACTTTGGAGGAACCAGAAGGCTAAATTTCGGTAGTTCTATTATCTTTTCGAAAGATGTAGGTACGCTATTTATAGAAGATGAAGCCGCCTTCCAAGCCTTCACGCCCTCCATAGATGCTAGTGGTTTTTATGAAGCAACAGTAGCTGACCCAACCGCTGTCCCTACTCCAGCTTTGCTCCCTAGTCTAGTTGGCATGGGTGTGGCGGCTCTACGCAAGCGGAAGCAAGAGACAGTAGACGAGGCTTAATCGCCAGTACCTTTCAAATTCTCAAAGCCTCTACTGGGGTAGGGGCTTTTTAACTGCTGTTTACGTTGTTACTCTCGATTGCTTGCTGCCAGTACGGTCGCCCTTTCTTAGCAAACCCTCATACCTTACCAGTATCACCAGTTGTGCTTGATTGAACTGGTAGCGATCGCAACTCTCAGCAGTTACCCCCAAACTAACTACTTACGCCTTGCGAGTGTCAGTCTCTTCGCCTGGTCGATGGTGGCGATCTCTCAATCCACCGTTACCGCTGACGCGATGCCTTCAGCAGCTCCTGATGCCCAGCGAGCCGATTGACGACAACACCTCGCGACAACTGCTGTCGAGTGTCAATTAAATGACCGTTTGTGTCAGATTAAATGACATAAAGCGATGCAGTCATTACTACATGAGGCTTTCAGTCACTTGCATAGACTTAAAAAGCGCTCAAGTCACTTGGTTCGCCACAAAGCTTATCAAGCCAAAAAGCTTGTGTGCCAATAGTTGTAGATTAGGTGACAAATAATTTGACACAACCTAGATGACAAATAATTTGGCACGGCTAGTGGAGCGTCAGAGCTTAATTTGAGGGTAAATGGAAATCAGTTTACACCGAGCATCCTCAACTTTCATTTGCCAGTCAACCCCTCGTTGAGTGTTGTTGATATCAGTTGACCAAGCGGCAATTTCGCTGCGGATGGTTTCGATATCCTCGAATCGTCTACCGTCAACACATTGACGGGTCATCGCGCTCAGCTCGTTCTCTGCGACATTCAGCCAACTGCCATGCTTCGGCGTGTAGACAAACTCAATGCGCCGCACGAGCTGACGCGCCCGTTCGGGCTCAAAGGTCTCATAGAAAGCTCCCTTGGTATGAGTGTTGAGATTGTCACACACTAACCTGACGAGTGGGCGGTCAGCGTATCGGCCCTCCATCAGACTAGCGACTTCGGTGGCCCAATCGGTCTTTGTCCGTCGCTGCCGCACCGTGGCCTGTCGCCAGCCGGCTGCCGGTTCAGTGAACATAAAGATGCTGGCTGTGCCCGCTCGCTCGTATTCGTAGTCAATCCGCTTGCCATGCGTTTTAGTCGCCTTGATCGGTCGTCGGGTTTCTTTGAGCAACTGCACCGGCTGCTCATCCATACAAATGACAGGACACTTCGGGTCGTAGGGCCGCTGGTAGGTATCCAGCACTTCTTCCATGTGGGCCACAAACTCGCCATCCGCGTCGGGCGGAATCACCCAATACTCAATCTTGCGATTGGTCATACCGTTTTTTTCAGTGTTTGCCGCACCGTTTCGTGGCTCACAGTCTCAACGATCTCAAGCTCAACGACTTTGCGTGCTAGCAGCCGCAATGACCAGTTGGCATAACCTTTCGGCGGTGAGCCTAAGCGCATCGCTATCACCTGAGCTTCTTGGGCACCGTCCAGCAGTTTGGCTGTCGGGGGCGCGCTGCGTTTTCGCCCATTCAGCGTCGCCTCAAAGCCATGTTCTCCCAACCGTCGGCGGATATTTTCCACAGTTTGGGGCCGACAGTTGAAGGCTTCGGCTATCGACTGGTCTGTCCAGTTCGGCCCTTCGGCATCCGCCTTTAGCAAAATCTGCGCACGACGAACTTTTTGGCTGCTACCGTTCAGCCGTTTGATGACTTCGTGCAGTTCACTCTTCTCTGATTCACTCAATCGGACGATGTATCGTTTTTGCATAAAGCCCTTGTTCGCTTTATCCCATCCCCCATTACAACACTCTTGCCAACCCTTATTCTTAGTCCTGACGCTGCACTAGGCTAGATAGAAACCGTCTTGCTTACCAACCCCAAGAACCAGGGCCACCTTTGAACGGGCCAACAATGTCGGCAGTAATCCATCCGGCATAGAAACTGCCAGCTTGAGGCTGCACTTTCTCGCTATCGACGTAGCAGGCATCCATCGGGCCAGGGTAGAATCCCACGTACCCTTTGAGTTCTTCGTATGCAGGAACGATCTCCGGATAGTCCCAGGCAACGTTTATGGCCTGGCGATCGCCCACGTGAAGCGTGTAGTAATTGGCCCGTCCTTTCCACTCACAGTAGGTAGAGTGAGCACTCGGCGTTAGATACTCTCTCTTGATGTCATCCCACGCTATATAGTAGTTAGGAGGATGACTGGTTTCTAGAACCCTTTTAGAACGGTAGGTATCAGCAATCAGCTTATCGTTGAAAATAACTCTAATATGCTTAGTCACCTCTTCAACCCGGGGAGGCCGAGTATAATCCCATACGGATTCTTGATCAGGGCCAGGAGGAATGGGGTTAGGATGCATGGGCAGTAATCTAACGTAATTAACGGCTTGTATTCTATCGCCCCACACCCTGCACAAGCTCTCGGCATCCCAAAACAATATTGCGCACCGGCGCGTCAGAGCGCCAAAGCTTTTATTTTTGGTATCGCAAGATACAACTTTGGCCATGGCTGGGCCATACGATACCTTCAAAATCAGTAAAAGTACCGGCTCTTTGCTTGTTTGACCTCTCTCTGAGGTCGCAAATGTGAAAACTTAGCGCAATCAAAAGCTGCTATCCATACTGAAGACATGAATGTATTAAGCGTGATTTAGGGAGTCCAGAATTAGCTAATGACAAGAATTGGCAGACGTAAATTTTTGGTATACGGTACCGCCGCCGCTGGTGCTAGCGTCTTTTTAAAGGCCTGCGCGCCTGAAGAAGGTACCACTACCGCAGCCGATACCGAAAGCGGTGAATCGACAGAGGTTGCTGCCGGTGGCGGTGATGATGTCATCAAGGTCGGCATTTTGCACTCCTTGAGCGGCACGATGGCCATCAGCGAAACCACCGTGGTTGACGCTGAGGAGCTGGCCATTGAACAAATCAATGCGAACGGCGGTGTACTCGGCAAGCAGATTGTCGCTGTTAAAGAAGACGGCGCTTCTGACTGGCCAACGTTTGCCGAGAAAGCAGAGAAGCTAATCGACCAGGATGAAGTAGCTGTCGTCTTTGGCTGCTGGACCTCCGCTAGCCGTAAAGCCGTGCTGCCCGTCTTCGAAGAAAAGCAGCACATGCTTTGGTATCCCGTTCAGTACGAGGGCCAGGAATGCTCTCAAAATATCTTTTACACAGGCGCTGCGCCCAACCAGCAAATTGAGCCTGCTGTAGACTGGCTGCTGGAGAATAAAGGCACAGAGTTCTTCCTTGTCGGCTCTGACTATGTTTTCCCGCGCACGGCAAACAACATTATTAAAGAGCAGCTCAAAGCTAATGGCGGCACTACCGTTGGTGAAGACTATCTGCCGCTAGGCAACGCTGAAGTCACCCCGATTATCAATAAAATCAAGCAGGCACTGCCTGATGGTGGCGTCATCTTTAACAGCTTAAATGGAGACAGCAACGTCGCCCTCTTTAAGCAGATGAAGAGTGCTGGTATGGGGCCAGATAAGTACCCGGTAATGTCGGTAAGTATTGCTGAAGAAGAAGTCCGGCAAATTGGCCCTGAGTTCTTGACCGGCCACTACGCTGCTTGGAACTACTTCCAAACAGTAGAGAGCCCCGAGAACGAGCAGTGGGTTAGCGACTTTAAAGCGAAGTACGGCGAAGATCGGGTGACGAATGACCCAATGGAAGCCGCTTACATCATGGTGTATCTATGGGCGCAGGCAGTAGAAGAAGCCGGTACAACCGATATTCCGGCGGTGCGTGAGGCGGCTTACGGCCAGACCTTTGATGCGCCTGAGGGGACGGTGACCATGCAGCCCAACCACCACATTTCTAAGACAGTTCGCATTGGTGAAGTGCGCGATGACGGTCTCTTTGAGATTGTTTCTTCTACGGATGGGCCGGTTGAGCCTGTGCCCTGGAACCAGTACGTAGCCGATACGAAAGGCTTTGCCTGTGACTGGTCTGATCCTGAGAAGGGCGGTAAATACAAGGCCGATGAGGTCTAGCTGGTGAGGCCCGCTGGCTGAATGCTTGATTGCTAGGGCTCAGTGGAGCCGATGATGATTGGGCCGGAGGTTGTCAAGACTTTCGGCCCCTTTTGTTTCGTACCTGAGGGATGACAAGACAGGTCGCTAAGAACAATCGCCTAATATTATTTCGTTAAGAGGGGACGGAAGCTACTGCGATGGATGTAAACGGGTTAATTACAACAATATTTAACGGGATCAGCATCGGCACGGTGCTGCTGATTGTGGCACTGGGGTTAGCGATTGTGTTTGGCCTGATGGGGGTGATCAATCTGGCCCATGGTGAGCTGATGATGCTGGGAGCCTACACCACTTACGTCGTACAGGGCGGCTTCAAGCAGCTTGGCGATGGCTGGCAGGGAGCCTATATTTGGGTGGCAATTCCGCTTTCTTTTTTGGTAGCGGCGCTGGTTGGGCTGGCGTTGGAGCGGGGCGTCATTCGCTTTTTGTACGGCAGACCGCTGGAAACCCTGCTGGCGACCTGGGGCGTGAGCCTGATTTTGCGGCAGTTTGTGCGCAGTGTGAGCTGGTCGATGGTGGCGGGTCTGGTGATTTTTTGCGGATTGTTTTTTGGCGGTAAGTGGCTGCTGGGCCGGGCAAGATTAGCTGCGCCTAGACAGAATGCGGCTAGCACGGTGTTGTTTGTATTGGCAGGGGCGATCGCGCTAGTACTCGGCAGCAGTCTCAACGACAATGCCCAACTGGCTCGCCCCTGGTTTAGCACCCGCAATGTCGATGTAAGCGCCCCCCGCTGGCTACAGGGAAGTCTGCCGGTGACCGATACGCTACAGTTTCCGATCTCCCGACTGTTTATTATTGTGCTGACGCTAGTTTGTTTGTTTGGCGTGTATTGGTTCTTGCAGAAGTCAGCTTGGGGCTTACGTATCCGTTCGGTGACACAAAACCGCGATATGAGCGCTTGTTTAGGAATTCCGACCGCGCAGGTAGACGCGGTCACTTTTGCCCTGGGTTCTGGACTGGCCGGGGTAGCCGGATTTGCCGTGACGCTGCTGGGATCGGTGGGGCCAAACCTAGGCGGGAACTACATCGTGGATGCCTTTATGGTGGTCGTGGTGGGCGGGGTTGGGAATTTGCTGGGCAGTGTGATTGCCGCGCTTGCCATCGGCGTACTCACCTATCTATTGGGATCAGGCACGCTGCCGCTGCTGCTGAGTTCTTATGAGGGGTTGCAGCCGGTGACAGACTTCTTCAACTTTTTTGCGACGACGAGTATGGCCAAGGTGATGGTGTTTGCCTTGATCATTGTGTTCTTACAAGTGCGTCCGGCGGGACTGTTTCCGCCTAAGGGCCGCTCGGCAGAGGTATAAAATGTCAGGCGTTTTGACAAAATCAACGACAGATGCAAAGTCCGGACGGCGACGGTGGGAGTTACTGGGGGTGGTGGCGATCGCCCTTATTTTCATCTTTCTCGTGCCGCTGATGATTTCTGGCTTTCGGCTGGGCCTGCTCAGCCGCTTTCTCTCTCTGGCCATTGTGGCCTTGGGCATTGATTTAATTTGGGGATTTACCGGGCTGCTCAGCTTAGGGCACGGCATTTTCTTTGCGCTGGGTGGCTATGCCTTTGCCATGTACTTACAGCTTCAGGGCATGGGCGATACGATCCCTGACTTCTTTAGCCTGTACGGCGTTGCCGAACTGCCCTGGTTTTGGAAGCCGTTTTACTCCTTTCCGTTTACGCTACTGGCGATTGTGCTAATCCCCACCGTGATTGCGGGTGCGCTGGGCTATTTGGTCTTTCGCAATCGCATTCGCGGCGTTTACTTCTCCATTCTCACGCAGGCGGCGCTGGTCGTTTTCTTTAATTTTTTCAACGGGCAGCAGGAGCTGATCAACGGCACCAACGGCCTGAAGACAAATACGGCAACATTTCTAGGGATGTCGGTGGGGGGCGATCGCGCTCAATTTTACTTTTACTGCACCACAGTGGTGATGTTAGCGCTGTCCTATGGTCTTTGCCGGTGGTTGACGAGCGGTCGCTTTGGCCGGATGCTGGTGGCCATTCGCGATGACGAAAACCGGGTGCGATTTTCTGGCTACGATCCCACTGCTTTTAAGGTGCTGGTGTTCGCGGTATCGGGCGGCATTGCGGGGATTGCGGGCGCACTCTACACGGTGCAGTCAGGTATTGTCTCACCGCAGTATATGGACATTGCCTTTTCCATTGAGATGGTGATTTGGGTCGCGGTGGGCGGTCGCGGGACGCTAATCGGTGCCATTATCGGCGCACTAGCGGTGAACTGGGGCCGGGCCTTGCTCAGCGAAGAGTATCCCGAGATTTGGCTGTTTTTTCAGGGGGCACTGTTCCTAATTGTGGTGACGGTATTGCCCGATGGCATTGTCGGCTGGCTGCGCTACCGAGCGGCTGATCAGGTGCGATCGCTACTCGGTAAACCCAAGCAGACTGCTACCTACCCCCAGCTAGAGATCGACGAATCGGTGCGTCAGGAAGCTGAAATGTACGGCTCCTCTTCGGCATCGCCACCGGGTCAAGTCACTGCCCCTGTGACCGATCCCGCTGCGACCCAACGCCCTAACTCGTAACCCCTTCGCCACTATGGAGAATGCCGCTATGGCTACAGAATTAAACGGGGCGGCAGCTGCCAGTAAGTCGGGCGCACCCCTGCTGAAGATTGAAGATGTCACCGTCAGCTTCGACGGGTTCAAAGCGATCAACGGGCTCAATTTTGCGATGGGCGGCCAGGAGCTGCGGGTGATCATTGGCCCTAACGGAGCCGGCAAGACTACCTTTTTAGACGTCATCACTGGCAAGGTGCAGCCAACAGAGGGCCGGGCGCTGTTTAAGGGTAAAGATATCAAGTCGCTGCCGGAGTTTGCGATCGCTCGTCTCGGCATTGGCCGCAAGTTTCAAACCCCTCGCGTCTATCTCAACCTGACGCCAAGAGAGAATCTAGAACTCTCTTGCAGCCGCACCAAAACCGTTTGGAATGCGCTGTTTAGACCAACGCCCAAGGCCGAAGTGCGAACAGTCGGGGGACTGCTTGAAACCATTGGCCTGGTAGCTAAAGCCGACGTGCCCGCAGCCCTACTCTCTCACGGCGAAAAGCAGTGGTTGGAGATTGGCATGTTGGTAGCGCAGTCGCCCGATTTGCTACTGGTGGATGAGCCAGTCGCGGGCCTAACCGACGAAGAGACCGAACGCACTGGCGAGCTGCTGCTGTCTCTGGCACAAAGCCACGGCGTGATTGTAATTGAGCACGATATGGAATTTGTTCGTCAGATTGCGCAAGAGCGGGTGACGGTGCTACACGAAGGCAGCGTCCTTTGCGAAGGGTCAATGGACGAGATTCAGAGCGATCCCCGCGTGATCAAGGTGTATTTGGGCGATCCAGACGCTGTATAAAATATCAACGATTTTGCGACTATCTTATGATTCAAACCGATCTTCCCCCGGCTATTCCGCCTGCCGCCATTGCCCCTACCCTACAGATCTCAGGACTAAACGTTTACTACGGCGAGAGCCATATCCTGCGCGATGTGGACATGACCATTCCCGCCGGTAAAATGGTTTGTCTGATTGGGCGGAATGGGGTGGGCAAAACCACGCTGCTGAAAACAGTCATGGGTCTGTTGCAGCCCCGCAGAGGCAAGATTCTCTACGAGGGGCGATCGCTCCTGCCTCTGCGTACCCATCAGCGGGCTCAGCTTGGCATTGGCTATGTGCCACAGGGCCGTGAGATTATCCCTCGGCTGACAGTCAAAGAGAACTTACTAATCGGGCTAGAGGCAAAGGCCAAGCGGTCGGGTAGCGCCACTGTCCCCGACGATATTGTGCAGCTTTTTCCCGTGCTCAAGCAGATGTTTTCCCGCATGGGCGGCGACCTGAGCGGCGGACAGCAGCAGCAGTTAGCGATCGCCCGCGCCCTGATGGGTCGCCCCAAGTTGCTTGTGCTAGATGAACCCACCGAGGGCATTCAGCCCTCAATTATTCTCGATATTGAAAACGCCGTGCGTCAGATCGTCCAGACAACGGGCGTGTCTGTTTTGCTAGTAGAGCAGCACCTGCACTTTGCCCAGCAAGCCGACTACTACTATGCGATGCAAAAAGGCGGCATTGTGGCTTCGGGTGAGGCCAGTGAGCTGAGCGGCGACGTGATCCAGAAGTTTTTGGCCGTGTAAGTAGCACTTCTAGGCTACGATGTTATGAAATGAAGACTTTTCGTAACATTTCGGGTGTTTTTGTTAAGGCATCTGTTGTTTTTGTTAAGGGCAGTATCGAGCCTCTCTCTTTTGATAGAGAATAGAAACTCGCCTATTTTATACATCCGTTTTAGGCAATTATCCACAGCCTTGCGCAGTGGATTTTCTGTCTCTAGCGGTCGGCAGCGGTAGCGATTCACAAGATGCCTGATAATGCCGCTCCATGAGGTCGCCCTTTGACGATACCCCTTTGACGATACTTAGTCCTCTTTTATAGTTTTTAATGCTCTTTCCTCGGTTTTCTGCGATGGCTCCTTCCCAGTACCCTGTCAACGCCCCTGTAAATCGCGCCATGACCGCCCCCCTTCAGCAAGGTCTCTATAACCCAAACAATGAGCACGACGCCTGCGGCGTAGGCTTTGTCGTCCAAATGAAGGGTCAAACTTCTCACGACATTGTGCAGCAGGGCCTGACCATTTTGCTAAACCTCGATCACCGGGGCGCAGTTGGGGCCGAACCGAATACGGGCGACGGAGCGGGTATTCTGCTGCAAATTCCGCATCAGTTTATGGTCAAAGCGGCGGCAGCAGAAGGGATTGAGCTGCCCGCAGCAGGGCAGTACGGTGTGGCGATGATTTTCGCGAGCCCTGATGCAGAGGCCAGATCGCAGGGTCGCAAAGCCTTTGAACAGGTGACCGCTGAGGCGGGTTTAGAAGTACTGGGTTGGCGAGACGTACCCACTAATAACAGCTCTCTGGGGCCGTCGGCACAGGCGAGTGAGCCTTTTGTGCAGCAGGCTTTTATCGGGCGTGGCGCGGCGGTGGATGACGACGCTGATGAGCTGGCTCTGGAGCGGAAGCTGTATGTGGTGCGCAAGCGATCGCACACCGCCATTCGTGGCATCATCGGCGAGTACTGGTACGTCGCCAGCGCTTCCTGCCGGACGATTGTGTACAAGGGGATGCTGATGCCCGAGCAGGTCGCGAAGTACTACCCAGATTTGCAGGATCCTGATTTGGAAAGTGCCCTGGCGCTGGTGCATTCGCGCTTTAGTACGAATACATTTCCAAGCTGGGAGCGATCGCACCCCTACCGCTACATCGCTCACAACGGCGAAATCAACACCCTGCGAGGCAATATTAACTGGATGACGGCGCGGCAGTCGATGTTCCGCTCCGAGCTGTTTGGCGCAGATCTCGACCGGGCCAGACCGCTGATCAATATGGAGGGCAGCGACTCGACTATTTTTGACAATACGCTGGAACTGCTGGCTTTGAGTGGGCGATCGCTCCCTCACGCGCTGATGATGATGGTGCCCGAACCCTGGTCAGGCCATCAGTCCATGGATCCTCAGAAAAAAGCCTTTTATGAGTATCATTCCTGCTTAATAGAGCCCTGGGATGGCCCCGCCTCGATTGCCTTTACCGACGGCATACAAATGGGCGCGGTGCTCGACAGAAACGGTCTGCGTCCCGGTCGCTACTACGTCACGAAAGACGACCGGGTAATCATGGCCTCCGAAGCCGGGGTGCTACCCGTGCCGCCCGAAGATGTGGTGAAAAAGGGCCGTCTCGAACCCGGAAAAATGTTCCTCGTCGATACGAAAGCGGGGCGAATCATTCCCGATGAAGAGATCAAACAACAGATTACCACCGCCGAACCTTACCAGGAATGGCTGGATCAATATCTGGTGACCTTAGACGACCTGCCTGCGCCCACCAAAACAGCAGCAGCCCCGACAGACGATGCCGTCACTCAGCGACAAATGGCCTTTGGCTATACCTTTGAAGAGCTACGAATGCTGCTCTCGCCTATGGGCCAAAACGGCGTAGAAGCAATTGGCGCAATGGGCACCGACACGCCTTTGCCCGTGCTTTCCAACCGGCCCAAGCTGCTTTACAACTACTTTCAGCAGCTCTTTGCGCAGGTAACCAACCCGCCAATTGACTCCATTCGCGAAGCAATTATCACCTCAGCGACCACCACCATTGGATCTGAACGCAATCTGCTAGAGCCGGAGCCCAAAAGCTGCCATCTGCTCCAGCTCAAAACGCCGTTTATCACTGATGATGAGCTGGCCAAAATCAAGCACAATTCGACGTTCAAGACGGCTGTGCTGCCGATCCTGTTCGATCCCGATGCGGGTGAAGCGGGCCTTGCAGGTGCAATGGAGGCGCTTTGTTTGAAGGCGGATGAGGCGATCGCCGCTACCTGCGAAATCCTTATCCTCTCCGACCGTGACATCGCTCAAGACCGCGCACCAATTCCGGCGCTACTCGCCGTTGCGGGACTGCACCACCACCTGATTCGCAACGGGTCGCGTACCCGCGTGGGCATCGTGCTCGAATCGGGTGAACCGCGTGAGGTACATCATTTTGCGGTACTGCTGGGCTACGGCTGCGGCGCGATCAATCCGTACATGGCCTTTGAGACCTTCCAGCGTATGATTGATGAAAATCTGCTGCGCGGTATTGAGTACAAGGCAGCTTGCAAAAACTACATCAAGGCAGCGACCAAGGGCGTTGTTAAAGTCGCAGCGAAGATCGGCATTTCTACCCTGCAAAGCTATCGGGGCGCACAGATTTTCGAGGCGATTGGCCTCAATCAGTCGGTGACCGAAAAGTACTTTACCTGGACGGCTTCGCGGATTCAGGGCGTGGGGCTAGACGTACTGGCCGAAGAAGCAATTATGCGCCACCGTCATGCCTTCCCAGATCGGCCAACGGGGAACGGTCATAACGCGGCCACGCTCGACGTGGGCGGCGAGTACCAGTGGCGCAAAGACGGCGAAGCTCACCTACTCAGCCCGCAGAGCATTCACATGCTGCAACAGGCGACGCGAGACGGCGACTACGCGCTGTTCAAAAAGTATTCTGCACTGGTGAATGAACAGGGCAAAAACTTCTTCCGACTGCGCGATCTGTTGGACTTTCAGCCGCAAGAATCCATCCCCATTGAAGAAGTGGAATCGGTTGAAGCGATTATGAGCCGCTTTAAGACCGGGGCGATGAGCTACGGATCGATTTCGCAGGAGGCGCATGAGACATTGGCGATCGCTATGAACCGCATTGGCGGACGATCCAACACCGGAGAAGGCGGCGAAGACCCCGCTCGCTACACCTGGACGAATGAACAAGGTGACTCTAAGAACAGCGCGATCAAACAGGTGGCCTCCGGTCGCTTCGGGGTGAACAGCCTGTATCTCACTAAGGCAAAAGAGCTGCAAATCAAAATGGCTCAGGGTGCAAAGCCAGGAGAGGGCGGTCAGCTGCCGGGGAAAAAGGTATATCCGTGGATTGCCAAAGTACGCAACTCGACGCCGGGTGTTGGCCTAATTTCGCCGCCGCCGCACCACGATATTTACTCAATTGAAGATCTCGCCGAGCTGATTCACGACCTTAAAAATGCCAACCGGGAAGCTCGTGTTAGCGTCAAGCTGGTTTCCGAAGTTGGGGTAGGAACAATTGCTGCTGGTGTGGCCAAAGCCCATGCCGATGTTGTTCTCATATCCGGCTTCGACGGCGGTACGGGCGCTTCGCCGCAGACTTCGATTAAGCACGCCGGCCTGCCCTGGGAGTTGGGACTGGCCGAGACACATCAGACGCTAGTGCTCAACAACTTGCGCAGTCGGATTGTGATTGAGACCGACGGGCAGATGAAGACGGGAAGAGATGTGGCGATCGCCGCTCTCCTCGGCGCAGAAGAATTCGGCTTCTCCACCGCTCCCCTCATCTCCCTGGGCTGTATCATGATGCGCGTGTGCCACCTCAACACCTGCCCAGTCGGCGTCGCCACTCAAAACCCAGAGCTGCGCAAACAGTTCAAAGGCGACCCGGCCCACGCGGTGAACTTCATGAAATTCATCGCCCAGGAAACCCGCGAGCTGATGGCCGAACTCGGCTTCCGCTCGCTGAACGACATGGTGGGCCGCACCGATATCCTCGCTGCCAAAACTGCCGTCGACCACTGGAAGGCCAAAGGCATCGACCTCTCAGCCCTGCTCCATCAACCCGACGTTGGCCCGGAAGTAGGTCGCTACTGCACCCAAGCCCAGGATCACGGCTTAGATAAGTCTCTCGACATCACTCAGCTTTTAGATATCTGTCAGCCCGCCATTCAAAAAGGCGAGCCTGTCAAAGCGACTTTGCCTATCAACAATGTGCACCGCGTTGTTGGCACCATTGTCGGCAACGAAATTACCAAAAACCACGAACAGGGACTGCCCGAAGACACGGTGCATCTGCGCTTTCAGGGCACCGCTGGTCAGAGCTTTGGAGCCTTTATGCCCAAAGGAATGACGCTAGAGCTAGAAGGCGATGCCAACGACTACATTGGCAAAGGGCTAAGCGGCGGCAAGATTGTTCTTTACCCTGCAAAGTCTTCTACCCTGGTAGCCGCAGAGAACATAATTGCGGGCAACGTGGCCCTATACGGAGCGACCGGCGGTGAAGCCTACATTAGCGGGCTAGCAGGCGAGCGCTTCTGCGTACGCAACTCCGGTGCGACGGCGGTTGTCGAAGGCGTCGGTGACCACGGCTGCGAGTATATGACCGGCGGTAAAGTTGTTATATTAGGTCTCACCGGACGCAACTTCGCGGCGGGTATGAGCGGCGGCGTTGCCTACGTTCTGGATGAAGCTGGAGACTTTGCCACTCGCTGCAACACTGAAATGGTGGACTTAGAGCGAGTAGAAACCACTGGCGAAAGTCAGGAGCTACGAGACATCGTGCAGCGTCACGCTGAGTATACGGGGAGCGATCGCGCCAAATCCCTCCTCACCGACTGGGAAACAACCCTCCCGAAAATCGTCAAAGTCATGCCTCGCGACTACAAGCGCGTCCTGCAACACATCCAAAAAGCCCTCGCCGACGGCCTCAGCAACGACGAAGCCATGTCCGCCGCCTTTGAAGAAAACGCCCGAGACCTAGCCCGCATCAGCGGTAGCTAGTAGGACAGAATGCAGGAGACCACCTTCTGTCTCCTGTCTCCCCCCTACTCCTCCTATCCCCTACTCCCCCCACTCTACACAAAACCACCATGGGAAAACCAACCGGCTTCATCGACCACCTCCGCGAAGCACCCTCCGAAACCTCGCCCAAAGACCGCATCCGCAACTGGAACGAATTCCACCTGCCCATGCCCGAAGAGAACCTGCAAACCCAGGGCTCTCGCTGCATGGACTGCGGCACGCCCTTCTGTCATACTGGCTCTTTGCTCAGCGGCATGGCTACCGGCTGCCCGGTCAACAACCTCATTCCCGAATGGAACGACCTGGTATACAGAGGGCTCTGGCGAGAAGCGCTTGATCGCCTGCACAAAACCAACAACTTTCCTGAATTCACAGGGCGTGTCTGTCCAGCCCCCTGTGAAGGCTCCTGCGTATTGGGCATCACCAGCCCGCCAGTGACAATCAAGAACATTGAGTACTCCATCATCGAAAAAGGCTGGCAGGAAGGTTGGATTTCGCCTCAGCCACCCGCCAAGCGAACCGGCAAAAAAGTAGCCGTCGTCGGTTCTGGCCCTGCCGGACTAGCCGCTGCCGATCAGCTCAACAAAGCGGGCCACTGGGTGACCGTATACGAACGCGCAGATCGTCCCGGCGGACTGCTGACCTACGGTATTCCCAACATGAAGCTCGATAAAAACGACATCGTGCGCAGACGGCTCGATGTCCTAGAAGCGGAGGGCATCACCTTTGTATGCAACACCGAAGTAGGCAAAGACTTGTCTGCCGAGAAGCTGGTGAATGACTTTGACTCGGTGATTTTGTGCACCGGCTCCACCCGTCCGCGAGATTTGCCGATTGAGGGGAGAGACCTGAAGGGCATCAATTTTGCGATGGAGTTTTTGACGGCAAATACGCAAGCTGTGCTAAATAAAAAGCCGGGTGAGAACTACATTTCAGCGGCGGGTAAGGATGTTGTAATTATCGGTGGTGGCGATACGGGCACAGACTGCGTGGGCACGTCGGTGCGCCATGGCTGTAAGAGCATCAATCAGTTAGAAATTATGCCGAAGCCGCCGGAGGTGCGATCGCCTAGCAACCCCTGGCCTGAATGGCCCAAGATCTACCGGCTCGACTACGGCCAGGAAGAAGCCAAAGCCCTGTTTGGCGAAGACCCTCGCGGCTATGTGACGACTGCCACGAAATTTGAAGATGACGGCAATGGCAATGTCGCCGCAGTTCATACGGTAGAAGTGCAGTGGGAACGCGATGAAAACGGGCGATTCACGCCGATTCACGTACCCGGCAGTGAAAAGCGAGTTCCGGCCCAGCTTGTGCTGCTGGCAATGGGCTTTTTGGGGCCAGAGCAGCCCTTGATAGATGCGTTAGGTCTGGAGCAGACTGAGCGCAGCAACGTCAAAGCTGAGCATGAGGAGTATGTGACGAGCTTGCCCGGTGTGTTTGCAGCAGGTGATTGTCGCCGGGGGCAAAGCCTGATTGTGTGGGCGATTAATGAAGGGCGCGGGGTGGCCAGGGAGTGCGATCGCTACCTCATGGGCACCACCGAACTCCCTTAACGGGCAGGTATTGATTGCTGCTGCATCCGTTCCTATGCCTACCGTTCTTAATTTTGGCCCCTACAGCTTTATCTTCTTCAGCTCTGATCGAGGTGAGCCGGTTCATATCCATGTCAAGCGTGACCGTAAGATCGCTAAGTTCTGGCTGGATCCGATTAAACTAGACAAGAATAGGGGCTTTAAGGATCACGAGCTGAACAAGATTGCTGTGATCGTCAGTGAATGTAAGGAAACACTTCTGGAGGCTTGGCATGACTACTTTGACGCTTGAAGCTGAGCCGCTAGCAGCTTCTATCTCCGTAGGTCATACAAGGCTGGTTGTTGATTTAATTGATGGCCGTAGCTTAGTCATTCCGCTAGAGTGGTATCCGCGCCTGATGCACGGTTCTTTGGAGGAACGGGATAATTGGCAATTGTTGGGAGAGGGTTACGCAATTGAATGGCCCGACCTAGATGAGCATATTGGCATTGAAGGTCTGATCGCAGGCAGACCCAGCAGCGAAAGTAAACGCTCTTTAGAAAAGTGGTTGTCTGAGCGCAAAGAGAGCAAGCAACCTGACTAGATGCCCTAAAAGGGCGATCGCTATGACGGCTAGGCATAGGAGGAATAGGAGTGCGATCACGATTCACTCGGCCACATGAAAGAGAGTGATCTGAATTTTGTGTAAGCGCTTTTTTCTTAAGCGGAAAAGCGTTCTGGAAACAGGATAGCAAAATGTGACAAGGCTGCACGCCAGTTCTTAATCGGCCTGTTCCACTTCTTCGAGATATTGTTCATCGCTAGATACATCAGTCTGAAAACGGCATCTTCGCTGGGGAAGACAGCCTTCGTCTTAATCACCTTGCGCAGCGAGCGGTTGACCGACTCAATGGCGTTGGTGGTGTAGATGACGCGGCGAATCTCCATTGGGTAGTCGAATATCGGGATGACGTTCTCCCAGTGCCGTATCCAAACCTGGCTGACAGCCGGGTAAGCTTCGTCCCACTTGGCGGCAAAGGCATCGAGGGCTGCTTCTGACTCGGCAAGCGTGGCGGCTTGGTAGATAGGCTTGAGGTCAGCGGCAACGGCTTTTCTGTCTTTCCACGGTACATACTTCATGCAGTTGCGCATTAAATGCACAATGCAAAGCTGCACCTGCGTTTGTGGGTAGACTGCTTCAATCGCTTGTGGGAAGCCCTTGAGGCCATCGCAGCAGGCGATCAGAATGTCCTTCAAACCTCTGTTGCGAAGATCCGTCAGCACTTTCAACCAAAACTTCGCGCCTTCGGTTTCGGCTTCGCCGACCCACAGGCCGAGCAATTGCTTATCGCCTTCGCGGTCGATGCCAAGCACAACGTAGACGGCACGCTTGCTGACTCGTCCTGAGACCTTGATGTTTACGTACAGCGCATCGAGATAGACAATCGGGTAGACCTCATCAAGCGGCCTGGACTGCCACGCTTTGACATCCTCGCTGACGCTTTCTATCACGTCGCTGATGACCGCTGCTGATATCTTCGCACCCCCATAGAGTTCTTCGAGCTGAGCGCTGATGTCGCGCGTACTGTTGCCTCTGGCATAAAGCGCCAGGATCTTTTCGTCCAGCCCAGCGATGCGACGTTGATGCTTTGGTACCAGAATCGGCTCGAAGCTACCTCTGCGGTCTCTCGGTATCGACAGGTCTAGCTCGCCGTCTTCAGATTGAACGGTCTTCTTCGAGCTGCCGTTGCGGCTGTTGGGCGCAACGCCCTCCTCTAAGCGATCGCTTTTAAGGTGATGATTGAGTTCTCCAGCTAGCGCACGTTCGACCAGCCGTTTTTTGATCTGCTTCATCAGTCCTGACTCACCTAGAATGTCTTCCGGGCTGTGACAGTCTTCGAGCAGTTCGTCTAGTAGGTCATCGACGCGGTTCGGTTCTTTTTTCGTACGGGCCATGGGGCGGTCTCCTTGAATTGATAGGATTTTAGACCGCTTACACAAAAATCAATACAGTCTCCATGAAACCACTCTGACCATCGCTTATGATAGTCAAATAACGTCAGTTCGGGATAAGAATAGCTAGAATGTGCCATCGGGGATCTTTTCTCCCTTTACCAAGGGGAGATGCCGCAGGCAGAGGGGTTCCGACTGAGCATAGAGCATGTCGCCAGAACCCCTCCCTTACGGTTCCCCTTGGTAAGGGGAACCCAGACCGGCTTTGATAGGAGAGATTTGAGCGGTTGACCATGAAACACTTTATCCCGAACTCAGGTTCAAATACGATTGAAGCAGTAGAGATCGCCAATGACCGCTGTCATCTCAGAGCACATTCAAATCACGCCAGGTGTTTGCGGCGGCAAGCCCCGTATTGTCGGTCATCGCATTCGGGTACAAGATATCGCCATCTCATACGAACATTTAGGAATGACACCTGATGAAATTATTGACCAGCACCCCAGCATCAGCCTGGCAGATGTCCACGCAGCTTTGGCTTACTACTACGACCATTTGGAAGAAATCCGTCAGCAAATTCGCGAAAGCAGGGAATTTGCGTCTCGGATGGCTGATGAAACGCCATCCCTCCTATCTCAAAAACTAAAAGCTCACAATGTCGAAACGGATTAAGTTTCACCTAGACGAAAACGTCAGCAATGCGGTTGCGCAATGGCTGAGGCGGCGAGGCATCAGCGTAACGACTACCGCAGAAGAAGGGCTTATCAGCGCATCCGATGAAGACCAGCTAGCATTTGCAAAGCTTCAAGACTGCGTCATTTTTACTCACGACGATGACTTTTTGCGATTGCACCGGTCTGGTGTAGCTCATACAGGAATTACCTACTGTCGCCAAAGTAGCCGCTCTACTGGTGAGATCATCAAAACGCTATCTTTGCTTTGGGAGTATATATCTCCGGCGGATATAGCTGGGCAGGTAGAATTTATCTAGGGTTCACTTTGGAAAGCCATCTCAGTAGCTCTGAATGGTGCTTTACTTGAATGCAAGCTCAGCGGGCCATTTTGCTGTATGTAAGGAGCTGTGTGTTTGTCCGGTATTGGAAGTCACCAAAAGTCTTCTAGCAAAAACAAGGGCGGATTTCTTGTGGCTACGCAACTTTCAAACAGTTCGTAGTGAGATGTGTGTGAGGTTAACTTGAATAATAGACTAATCGATACACTACCCGATATCCTGGAGAAGTCAGGAACTTTATTTGGCGTCATTGCTTTGATCGTCATCGTTATTGGCTTTCTAAGCTACGTTTTTTATATAGCTCCTGTCGAGTTGCTTAAGACACTTTTATCGGCTGAAACCGTTATATGACAACAACCAAATCGACCTGCAAAGTAAGAATGCATCCTTACTTTGCTATATACTTCTGGCTCAGGTAATTTCCCGGTTCCGTTTCAAGATGTTTCCATATTGGGAAAGAGTTAAGGGAAGCGATTACAAATAGAGTACTAGCTATAATGACCGAGGCAATAGCGGTAAAAGGCTGACCGATGCGCGTAGCTGTGCAGATTGACGAGCAAGTAAAATCGACGCTGAAGGACGCCGCGAAGAAATTGACAGGGACGAAAAAGCGAGCCTTCATGGCGAAGGCGACGGAAGACTACTTCGAGGGGTCGGCGCGGCAAGCAGAAACGTACTTAGGCTGGAAACGTCAAGCGGTGCAAACAGGGCTTCACGAGCGACGTACAGGCATCACCTGTGTGAATAACTATCAGGCCAGAGGGGCACGCAAGACAGAAGAGAGGCTACCGGGGTTAGAACAAGATATTCACGAGCTGTTGGCAGGTGAGTATCAGGCGGACCCGAAGCTAAAGACAACGTTTAAGTACACGAAAGTCACGGCACAAGCAGTGCTGGAAGCGCTGATAACCCAGAAGGGCTACTGCGAAGCAGAGCTGCCCTATCGTCAGACGATGGGAAGTATTCTGAATCGACTAGGCTACCGTCTTAAAAAACACAAAAGGTGAAGCCGCTCAAGAAGATACCTGAAACCGATGCCATCTTCAAGCAGGTGGCGAGCGCCCATAGGTAGTCCTAGACGAGTAAGGATGATTCTATCGTTCAGGCGATGCGATCGCTTAATCGATTGAGTAAGAATTAGGCTGTAGCAATCCAAACCTTTCCTGTGTCTTCCGCTCTACTTAGCTGCCCCGGTTGCAACTCTGAATCTACCGTCAAGAATGGGTTTATTCATAGCGGCAAACAAAATCATTGCAAAGACTGTGGCCGACAGTACCCTACGGGAAGCAAGCTACGTTGAAGACCCGCAGAACAAAGTCATTAGCGATGAAACGAAAGCCTTGATTGATAAGCTGCTGCTCGAAAAGATACCGCTGGCTGGGATTGCTAGAGTTGTCGATGTTTCTGAGCCATGGCTGCAAGGATATGTGAATGAGAAATATGCATCGGTGCCACGCCCAGTAAAGGTGCGGGCCAAAAAAAGGGGTGCTTGACGATTCAGTGAGACGAAGCTTGGTCGTTTGTAGGCAACAAAGGTAACAAACAGTGGATTTGGCTGGCAATAGATGAAGATAGCAGAGAAATTGTCGGTGTTCACGTAGGTCGTCGCAATCGAACCGGTGCGCGCGGGCTATGGGCCTCACTACCACCTGTCTATCGACAGTGTGCCGTAGCCTACACTGATTTCTGAGAGCGGTGCGACCCCGCGTCGCTTTGCGGCGCTAGGGAACGCGCACCAAGACAAGCTTACAAACAAGTGATTCCTAGCAAACGACATCGAGCGGTTAGCAAAGATAGCGGGCAAACTAATCGCATTGAGCGTTTCAACTGTACGCTACGCCAGCGCGCATCAAGGTTGGTGCGTAAGGCGCTGTCATTTTCAAAGAAATTAGAGAATCACATCGGAGCCATTTGGTACTTCGTTCACCACTACAATGAATCCTTACCTGTTTAGAACTACCAAGTCTTCTATGTTTTCTGCTGAGACGCTTGCCAAAGACGGCAAGATTGAGTAAAAATTTTTGCCAGCTTCGGAAAGTATAGCGAAGCGCGGATGCATTCGCGCTTCGCGGAGCACTTTGCCTGTTGCTATATATGGCTTACAGTCAGTAATGCTGCATGAAGCAAAGTGCCGGAAGCTATATACGTAGCTTGTTTGCTACACAGACAAGCAAACACTGACTAGCTCGTTTTTGCCGCTGGCGTCTTTAAAGTGAGCGCAAACACCGCAATCATCACGGTGAGTGCGCCCGCTACCCAAAAAGGCACGGAGTAGCCAAAAGAAGTCACTAGCAAACCCGAAACCGCTGGACCAATGGCGTTAGACATGCTCAGGTAAGAGGCATTGAGGCCAAGCACTTCGCCCTGCTCGCGCTGGTTGCTACGGGTGGACAAAATGGAGTCGATCAGCGGCATCGGGAAGGCGTTGACCAGTCCGAACAGACCCAGTAAAACGGAGAAAGCGACAATATTGGGCAGGGCGGGCATCAGCATAAACAAGATTCCCCTGGCAATCAGTGCGCCTACCAACACATTCACAATGCTGAAGCGTTTGCGCAAGGGTTCTAAGGCAAACACCTGAGAGACAAAGGCCAGAATACCAAAGGCAACAAAGGCGATCGCTAAATTCTTAGCATCTTGTCCCAGCACATTTAGAAAGAACGGCTGAAAGGCAAAGGTGAAAATTGTAAAGGTGAAGCCGTTAAGAAAGGTCATTAGCAAAATTTGCCCGACCACTGGCCGACGTAGCGCTGTAAACAGTCCAACAAAGTCAAGCTTTTTGAGGCTTGCTTTATTCTCTTCGGTGTCTTCTGCTTTAGTTTCGGAGAGAAAGAAGAAGCATAGGACGGCGGCAATTAGGGCGATCGCTGCTGACACCAAAAAACTCATGCCCAAAGACGACACGCCCGGAATGGGCGGCACCGTCTGCGCCACGTAGCTCAGCGGCGGCCCGGCAACAAACCCCAGGCGAAACAAGCCGCTGTAAATGCCAAAGGCTTGAGTGCGCTGCTCAGGCGAGGTGATATCGCTAATCACTGCCTGAGCGACCGAGTTATTACCGCCAGTAATGCCGTCGAGAATGCGCGCAGCGAATAGCAGCCAGGGAACGCCTGCATAGGCTGCCACCACATTAGATGCAACCGTTCCCAACAGACTGACGACCAGCAGCGGCTTACGGCCCCACCGATCCGAAAGCTGGCCTAAAATGGGCGTACCTAAAAACTGCGAAAGTGAGTAAGCCGTCGTCAGCAGACTCGCTTCAAAATCACTCAGACCAAACTGCTTGGCGTAGGGGTATAGCGTAGGAATGATGATCGTAAAGCTAACCGAATTGATAAAGGCAATGGAGGCAACAATCCAGAACTGAAAGGGCAGGCGTTTAGCGGGCGATTGAGATGGCATTTAGCTTGATTACGAGGCCCGAAGGACTGAACAATGACAGCAGACATAGCCGCTCTAGTCAGATGTCACCATAGCAAGAATCAAGGCTGCGCTCCTTCTGACTAAAGATGACGATGGGCCGATGGCGGCAAACGTCTGCCCGTTGACCTATGACAGGGCTCCTTCGAATCCTCTAATCTGAGCAAGCACCCACCCTCCAAAAGTCGAGCACACAGCCTATGCGTCAGCTTGCTATTCAAGTCCCCCGAGGCTACGGTGAACAGGTTCTCAAGCTGGCTCAGCGCTGCGACGGGAGCAATCTATCGTTGACGGCAGCGACGGGCGCAGACGGCCCCATAGATCATATTGCTGTGCTCGTGCCCAATCGTCAGGTGGGTGACCTGCTAGACGCGCTAGAGGAAGAGCTGCCGCAGGCTGAGGTCTCGCTGCTACCAAGCGCTGTCCTATCAATGCATCTGCCGACCGATGAAATGCCAAAAGGGCTCAAAGAAGTGCAGCCGCGCAGCTCTATCGAAGTTTTTTTGCAGGGCGTGCAGAGTATTGGCTCCTGGCCTAGCTTTTTGGCTTACGCGGCGATCGCGGGCATCATCGTTTGGATCGGGCTCTATACCAATAGCGTGTTTTTGCTGGTCGCGGCGATGCTGATTGCGCCCTTTGGTGGGCCGGCGATGAACGTGGCGATCGCCACCGCCCGAGGCGACCTTGACCTGCTGAAGCGCAGCCTGCTGCGATATTTTGTGGCGCTTGCGGTGGTGGTTAGCGTGACGCTGCTGCTCAGCCTGCTCTTTGGCCAAACCATTGCCACCGCCCAAATGATCTCGACCAGCGAAGTCTCTGCAACGGCTGTGCTACTGCCGTTGGTAGGCGGTGTCGCTGGTGCCTTGCAGCTTGTGCAGTCGGAGCGCAGCAGCCTGGTCTCCGGGACGGCGATTGGCATGTTAGTCGCCGCAGCACTGGCACCACCAGCGGGATTGATAGGAATGGCGATCGCCATTGGCAAGCCAGAAATGGTTGTCAGCGGCATCTTCTTACTGCTGCTCCAGCTAGCGGGCATCAATATCTCTTGCGCCCTCGTCTTTCGGCTATATGGCCTCAGACCTCAAGGCGCGGTATACGCTCGCGGCAAACGACAGTTTTTTCCGATTGCGCTGGGCGTTTCAGGGCTGGCTCTGGCCCTATTGCTCGGCTGGCAGTTTTCTAGCTCGCCCCATCTGCTGCGCTCTAGCCGTACTCAGAGAGCGGTTGCCGTTATTCAAGAGGTGATTAAAAACGATCCTTACGTCAGCCTAGTTGAAAGCGACGTGCGCTTTACCCACGCTGACATTGCCAGTCAAAACACACTGTTGAGCAGTGTCTATGTGCAGCCCAGAAAAGGACAGGATATTGCCGCTGATTCTACGAGCCGCCGCCTGACCAAAGAAATTCAAAACCAGCTGCTGAGCGAGGGCTTTAATGTCACACCGCTGGTCAGCGTGACGTTGCTTGAACCACCGCAGTGATACATGCAGACACATCTCTCAGGAACCTTTAATCCATCCCTAAGCCGATTCTCGTAGGGCAGTGGTTTACTGAGTCAGTGCAAGATTGAGTGCAAAACTGGAAGGCCAATGAATAAACACCTGCTTCAGCGACGTCAGCTGCTTCGGTACTTTGGTTTAGGCGTTTTAGGAACGGGCGCAGCCGGGGTCTTGCTGCGACATAAAATAGAGCTGCCCAACGGTACGCCCGATGGGGCGATCACGCTTAGCCCAACTCCAGCCACGACCGCACCGCCGCTACCGGCCCAAATGCAGCTACCCGAGTTTCAAGGGATCAGCCAGTGGCTAAATTCTGACCCCTTAACCGTGGCTGATCTCAAAGGCAGCGTGGTGCTGATTCAGTTTTGGACCTTTGCCTGCATTAACTGTCAGCGCACGCTGCCCTACATCACCCAGTGGCATCAGCAGTATGCCGCCCAGGGGCTCAAAGTTATCGGCATTCACACGCCCGAGTTTGCCTTCGAGCGCGAAGTGGGCAATATCGAAGCGGCGCTGGCCGATTATCAAATCGAATATCCGGTGCCGATTGATAATGAGTTTACGACCTGGCGGGCCTATAGCAATCGGTTTTGGCCGCATCTGTTCCTGGCAGATCGCGAAGGGACTATTCGCTACGACCACATTGGCGAGGGCGCTTACGACCAAACAGAACAAACTATTCGCCAGCTGTTGGCTTAGGGGCCGGGTGTTGCAACTATGGTGACTTCTTCGCTCTCTTTGGGACTGGCCTTGTTAGGCGGGTTGCTGACGGTATTTTCCCCCTGTATTTTGCCGGTTTTGCCAATTATTGTTGGGCGATCGCTCCAATCTCATCGCCACGGCCCCATTGCCCTGGTGTTAGGGCTTGTCGGTGGATTTGCACTGGCGGGCAGTTTGTTGGGGATCACCGCTAGCTGGTTTACTCACTTGGCGGGGCTGCTGCGAACGGGCGCGATCGCCTTGCTGTTGCTGGTTGGTTTGTTAACGCTCTTTCCCCAGTGGCGCTACCGACTTTTTAGCTATCTGCCGGTGAAACATAAAGAACCTGTGCGCATTGGGCTAGCAGGAGAGTTTTGGCTGGGCACTCAGCTCGGCCTGCTCTGGACTCCCTGTGCTGGCCCAGTGTTAGGCAGCATTCTGGTGTTAGCGGCTGTTGATCATCAAGTCGAGAGTGCGTTTTTACTGCTGTTGTTCTATGGACTAGGGGCTGCCCTGCCCATGCTAGTATTTGCCTATGGCGGGCGATACCTGAGCCATCGATTGCTAGCGTTGCGTGCCCATAGCCATAAACTACACAGAGCAGGCGGGGCGATTGTGGTGAGTACAGCGATCGCTATCCTTCTCGGTTGGGATGTGCAAATTCAGCTTTGGCTTGCGCCGTTTTTTCCAGCTTTGAGTCTGTAGCCTTCCCCTCAACTTTTTGGTCACACCCTATGAGCAGTTCTTCAGCGCCCGCAAAGCGACCTAAAAAAACACCACCTGCTCCCAAGCAGGCCCTCTTCACCAAAATCTTCCACTGGCTCAATCTCATTAGCCTGACGTTGATGATTACCAGCGGCCTGCAAATCTACAACGCAAACCCAGTTTTTGGCGGGCGAGCAGGCTGGCATTTTCCAGCGGTTGTCACCCTGGGTGGCTGGCTAGCGGGCGGACGCCACTGGCACTTCGCCTCAATGTGGATCTTTTCGATGAATCTGCTGATTTATGGCATCTACATTTTTATCACGCGCCGCTGGAAGAGACGGTACGCCTCTAGCAGCGATATTCAGGTGCTACAAACTGGGAAAAATCCCAAGCGCAAGAACTACGCCTGGCATCGCGTGGTCTACACCGGAATCATTCCGGTGCTGGTGCTGGCAGTCGCCTCTGGCCTGGCCATGTACAAACCCGTTCAATTCTCCTGGCTCTCAGCGCTGTTCATTAACTGGCAGATTCTCCGCACGGTTCACTTTGTTACGGTGCCTACCGTGATTTTGTTTACCTTTGCCCACTCTCTGCTCGCGCTAAAAGTCGGTCAGTTTCGCTTAGTCAAATCCATCTTTACCTAGCCGTTTCACACAGCCCTCTTACAGATTACTTTAAGCTCTATGCCACCGATCCAACCCCCTCAACCTCCAAAACAAATACTCACTCGTCGCCGCCTGCTGCAACTCTCTGGCCTTTCTGGCGCCGGTTTGCTGCTCAACGGCTGTGGCGCACCGCTCTATTCTCGTCAGGTAAGCAGCGTCTTTGAACCACTCAATCAGCGGGTTGAAGAACTGCTGCTCAGCCCCCAAACCCCCGCGCCCGAATACGCCGTCAGCGCGGTTCAGCCCGAGGCGCTGCTGATCAATTCATTCAACGGCACGCCGCAAATTGACCCAGACACCTTTCAGCTCACCGTTGATGGTGCGGTCAATTCGCCGAGGCAGCTCAGCATGGCAGACTTGCAGGCGATGCCGCTGACGTCAATGGTCATTCGCCATGTCTGCGTAGAGGGCTGGGCTGCGATCGTGCAGTGGGGCGGCGTTCGGCTGCGAGATATTGCCGAGCTGGTTCAACCCAAGCCCGAAGCCCGCTACGTTTACTTTGAATCTGCCGATGAGTATTACAGCAGTTGGGATCTGCCCTCGGCTCTGCATCCCCAAACGCTCATGGTCTATCAAAAGGACGGCGCACCGCTACCTGCTGAAAACGGCGCACCGCTGCGGCTAGCTGCGCCGATTAAGCTCGGCTACAAACACAGCAAATGGGTTACCCGCATTACTTTCACCGCTGACCTATCAGAGCGACAGGGCTACTGGGAGGACAGAGGTTACGAGTGGTTCGCTGGGCTGTAGGCAAATGCTATAGCCCCAGTCTTTGGAATACAGACTGCGAACGTAGACTGTAGCGTATGGGCGGTGAGGGACTCGAACCCGCGACATCCTCGGTGTAAACGAGGCGCTCTACCAACTGAGCTAACCGCCCTCGGTGCAGTGCGGCTTTGCACTGCCAGAAATAAGATAATAGCAGAAGAAGCAGGGTGCTGACGGGCAAAGTTCAACTTTCTGCCGACGACTTTTCTGCCTGCGGCTTTCAAGGCCAAGATGGATAGTTGGACGGCTGCCTCAAAATAGCAGCAGTCGTTTTCGTTAAGCTAGGTTGAACAGAATAGTTCTAGTAAATAGCGAGCGATGGTAATACAGATGAAAGTGACAAAACAATGACCGAAAAATGACAAAACGGTAATAAACCTCTCTGCCCTTACTCATTCTAGCTTCAGCGAATTTTCACTTTTTCACTCGCTTGACAACTCATAATTGCAGCGTCTAAGTTGTCAACCAACGCGGCATTTCTGCCGTAAACGGGCCGATGTCCCGATTAGATCAAGATCCACGCAAGACCTTTAAGGAGTACAAAATGAAAGTTAAGTATCTAGCCGCTCTCGCCGCCGTTTCAGTCCTCAGCGTTGGCACCCTAGCAAGCTGTGGCCCTGCTGAGACAGAAGTTGAACCCGATGCAATGGAAGAGCCTGCCATGGAAGAAGGCGCTATGGAAGAAGAAGGCGCTATGGAAGAAGAAGGCGCTATGGAAGAGCCTGCTGAGCCTTGTGCTCCTGAGTAAGCGCTTACACCTGCGCTCTTGAGTAAACGGTTGTTTAAGCCATTGCGGTCGAGCTGTTGGGCCGTAACCGACGGTCGGCAAATGCTCAAGCCTGATCAAAAAGTCCCTAGCTTTGTTAGGGACTTTTTAATGCTTACTATCAACAGTGTTGATGTTGGAAACTATTTCATGAATATTGCATTTGTCGGACTGGGTACGATGGGTGGCCCTATGGTTCGGAATCTTTTACAGGCGGGGCATTCGGTGACTGTGCACAATCGCACGCGGGCAAAAGAACAGGCCCTGGTCGCCGCTGGAGCCACCGCTGCCGAGTCGCCGAGTCAGGCTGCTGCTGCCGCTGAAATAGTGATTACCTGTGTCAGCGATAGCCCCGATGTTGAAGCCGTAATTTTGGGTGAATCGGGCGTTATTCACAGTGCTAGACCCGGCACCCTGGTGATTGATATGTCTACGATTAGCCCTGAAGTGACCCGGCGTATAGCACAAGCTCTGGCCAAAAAAGAGATTTGCATGATCGATGCACCGGTCTCTGGCGGCTCGGAAGGCGCACAGCGGGGCACGCTGTCGATTATGGTGGGCGGGGAGGCGGCTGATGTGGAGCGATCGCTGCCTGTACTCACCGCGATGGGCAGCACCGTCACTCACGTGGGTCCGATTGGCGCCGGGCAAACCACTAAAGCGATCAATCAAATTATAGTGGCAGGCACCTACTGGTCAGTAGCCGAAGGCATGAGCTTGGGGCTAAAAGCAGGATTGGATATGGAGAAAGTCGTCCAGGCGGTGGGCAGCGGTGCGGCAGGCTCCTGGGGGCTAACCAACCGCTCTAGCAATATGATTGCTAACGACTATCCGCTCGGGTTTCGGGTACGGCTGCATCAAAAGGATTTGAAGATAGCCCTCGAAACTGCCCGCGAACTTGGCTTGCCCCTGCCGGTAGCCGCCTACGTAGAGCAGATAGAAAACGGTCTGATTGCCAAAGGCTACGGCGATGAGGACGTGTCAGCGATCGCCCGCAGCGTACGCGAGACCGGCGGCATTAGCGATTAGGCTTTTGGCCCGCCAGACTTCTGGCCCACAGTAGTAATGTAGAGAACCGCTTCTTCGTCTGGAATGCTCAGCAGCTCATTCACCTGATCGTCAAAAAAGCCGGCAATGCCACTGACCCCGAGCTGACGGCGGGTAGCAGCCAAATTCAGGCGCTGACCTAGATGACCGGCGTCCATATGCAGGTAGCGGTAGGCCCGGTCACCATATTTAGCTACCGCCGCCGCCAGATCAGCCGTGTGAAAAATTACCGCGCCTGCATCGCGGCCTAGCTCCTGGCCGAGGCAGAGAAAGTGCAGGTCTTTGTGGAACTGGTTAAAGCGAATTTGCCGCAGCTCTTCGGCCTGAGGCGCGTAGTAATAGCAGCCGGGTTCCAGCGTCTCGACATTGGAGATGGCGACAAAGGTCTCAATCAGGCTCAGGTCAAAATAGTCAGGGGCCTGGTCAAAGTCTTGCAGCCGGTAGTGGGCCGGATGGTAAGCAAAATCGAGTAGGGCAAACAGATCGGCACGGCACAGCGGTACAGCCGTATAGCGGCGGGTAGATCGACGGGTCAGCAGGGTATCTTCTAGCGCTTTGAGACGATTCTCCGGTGGAGAGGCGTTGCCCCACGGAATCGGCTGAGTCTTGGTCGAAATGGTAATGCCAAACGGAAATTTGTACTTATCGGCGCTACTGACACCGGCTTGATCTGGCGCTGATTTGGCAGTTACCGCTGAGCTAGCTGCCCGGATCGGCGCGGGTAGGCGCGTGTCGTTTCTCTTTTGCTCTAGCTGGCCAAAGCCTGACTCAGCAGAAATAATCGTATTTTGATGCAGATAGCCCAGCAGTTCACCATCGGCAACTGCCGCAATCTCGGTATGAATGGGACTCGGCAAGGCGCTGCGGGCAGGCGATAGATTTTGCTCGACCTGGAATAGATCGGCCAGGGCGAGCAGGGCGATCGCACTCTCCTCAGTCCCGTCCAGATACAGCAGCTGATTGACCTGCTGATCAGCAAAGCCGCCAATCAAATGCAGACGATAGTCACACAGCGTACTGGCCACCTCCAAATTGCCCAGCAAATGGCCCGTATCGAGAAATACACGCCGGTAGGCCCGGTCCTGATAGCGCCAGGCCGAGCGCTGAAAAACGGCGCTCACCACCAGCGCTATTTGAGTGGTTTCTAGCGCCGGGTGCCAGAAGCAAGCCGCCTGCAAATCCGACCAGGGGTGATCGTCCCAATAGCGCAGCAGCGAATGCGTTCGCACCTGATAGTTATACAGCCCTGCCGGGAGCAGGGAGGTCCCCCGCGACACCAGATAAATCTCAGCCGGATAGAGCCCCCCCGCCGACGGTGCAGACCGCAAATACATCGGCTCACCTGAGTAGGTCATTACCTTAGCAGTCAGCCCGTAGCTATCAATTAGCAATTGCGACAGCCGCTGCCACCACCGCCAGGCATCGTCTGCGCCTGTCGGTTCTTTCCCTAAATAAGGCTTCAGGTCTGTGCTGTGGCCCAGCTTGTAGTCTTTATAGGGCAGCGGCTGCTGCGCCCAGTCTAGCCTCCCATTTGGCCCCCGGCTTTGGGCTGCGATTGTCTCCGGATCGTACTTAGTACGCTGATGATAGTGCTGGGCAATTGAGGCATCAGCCATGGGCAACTGGGGAAGTATGGGTAACTGTGATTCTTAATCCCTGATTAATTAAATATAGCGGCAGTAGGGGAGCGAGGGAGTGGGGAAAATATCTGCTAATCTGACCATTCAGGTAGAATGCTAGTGCAGACTGCGAACGTCAGCCACAGTAAGGGGTCACCCATGCAGGGGAATCGAAAAAATTGGCGACTGGTGATAGTCACCGGCAGTTTGCTTGTCAGCGGGCTGGCCGGTGAATTGGCCAGTGGATTGGCCAGTGGATTGCCTAATGCAGGTAGCCTTGGGCCAGATAGCGTGGCTCAGGCCCAATCCCCAGATCCCACTCAGACCGCTGAGCCAACTGTAGCGCCGGTCCCACCTCCCTTGGCTCAGCGCGAAGCTGAAGACGCCCTCAACCGGGCCACGACGCTGTTTGCCGTCATGCTAGGGGCGCTAGTGCTCTTGCTTGGCATTGGCATCGTCATGCTGTGGTTTTTGCGGCGCTCGGTGGTGAATGAAGTCGCTACGGTAGTTCGCACCCAGCTCAATGAAATGACCGAGCTAGAGAACAAGGTGCACAACGCCGCCCGTAGCCTCAACCGCATTTTGACCGATGCTGACGATCTCTCGGGAGAGCTTCAGGGCCGCTCTAGCACCTTTCAGCGCGAAGTGGCCGCTCAGCGCGAAGTGCTGTACAAACTGGTCGAAGAACTCGACGCCTTTAAAGGGCAAACGGCCCAGCACTGGGAGCAGCAGCTAGAAGAGATCAACAGCAGACTGGAGACAACTGCGACAGAATTTGCCCAGACTACAGTAGAGCTAAGGGCCGAGGCCAAACAGCGCTTAGAGGAAATGCGAGCTGAGAGCGCTGTGGAAAGTCAGCGTATGTTACAGCGCCTTACCACTTCCGAGACCGAATTCTCTCGCCATATTGGAGTGATTAAAGAAGAAACTCAGCGCCGCAAAACTGCCTTCTTTGACGAAATGGAGCGCAAAGAATCGGTACTCTCCGACCGGCTGGGCAGTCTCCAAGCAGAAACGGTCACCGAGAAAGATAAGGTCATCTCTGATCTGCGGAAGATGAGCGATGACTTTGGCCCCAAAATCGCTGAAGCAGAGACGGCGGCTAAGACAAAAATTGAGCAGCAGCGCGACCTGGCTCTTGCCAATCTCAGAAGCTCTGAAGAAGAAGTGGTTAAAGAACTCTCAGAGGTGCAGGCAAGTGCCCTGGGCCACCGAGACCTGGCACTGCAAAATATTCAGCGCTCTACTCAAGAATTGCAGCAGCAGTTCAACGCTATTCGCAGCGAAGTGGAAAGCCGCCAAGCCGATATGATGCAGAACTTCCGTCAGTCTGCCGATGGCTTTTTGACTCAGTTTGCCACGCTCAAAGCCGATGTAGAGGGGCGTAAAGGCACCATTCTGGGCGATATGGACAGGGTCGCCAATGACTTCAAAACTCAAATATCTGGTCTGCAAGCAGGGGTCAGCGAAGAGCGCAGCCATACAATTATGCAGTTGCAGGCCACGGCTGAAGGGTTCCGGGCGCAGCTGGCCAATTTGGGTAACGATGTCAGTACTCGTAAGACTGAGCTTTTTACTGAGCTAACCGAAACGGCGCGCACCTTCTCTGAGCAGCTGAATGGCTTGCAGGGAGATTTGGGCGAGCAGCGGGATCAGGCTCTGGCGATTGTGCAGCAGTTGCAGGGTGAATTTACCCATGAACTCGGTGAATTGCAGTCGGGGATTGGCAGTGAGCGGCAGCAGCTGTTGCGATCGCTCCAAGAAATCGAAAATAGCTTTACTGGCGAACTCACCAGCGTGCGCAACACTGTCTTTGGCAGACGCGATGTGATCATTGAAAAGCTCAACAGCTTTGACGCCCGGCTCGGCGAGCAAATTGGCGAACTTGCCAAAGCCGCCGCCGAACGAGAACGCAGTGCCCAGGAACGTCTGGGCCAGATTGAGGAGAAGTTTGCTCAGACGCTGGAAGCTTTGCAGGCTAGTTTAAACCAGCGTCAGGAGAATGCCCTCAACGAAGTTAATCAAACCAAAGAACAGATTCAAGCCAAGCTCTCCGCTCTGAATGCCGAAGCCGAAGCCGAAAAGCAACAGATTATGCAGCAGCTTGGGCAAGTCACTCCCGAGTATGTGGCCGATTCGTTTATGAATACCTCTCAGGCTCAGCTAGACGATATCTCTGAGAAAGTGAACCGCTTAAGAGAAAACCGCCCTGAGCTGTTCCTCACCGCTGACGAATTCATCGCCGATGGCGACCAAAAGCTAAAAAACAAACAGTACGAAGCCGCGCTCACCGCCTACGACCAGGCTTTAGAAGTCCAGCCTGGCAATTCAGACCTGTGGCTGAACCGGAGCCGCGCCCTTACAGAGCTAGACAGAAAAGAAGAGGCCCTGGCTGCGCTCAATGAAGTCACTCGCCTAGATCCTGACAACGGTGACGCCTGGTATCAGACCGGGCTACTGCTGAGAGAGCAGCGTCAGTACGAGCAGGCGCTGAGTGCCTTTGACCAGGTGATTGAAGGCGATCCGACCGATGCCAAGGCGTGGTTGAATCGGGGGATGGTGCTGAGCCGGTTGAGAAAGAGAGAAGAGGCGATCGCCGCCTTTGACCGAGCCCTCGATATCAACCCCGAATACCACGAAGCCTGGGTCAATCGGGGTGTCGCCTTTGGCATTTTGCAGGCCCACAAAGAAGCCTTTGAGTCTTTTGATCAGGCGGTCACCCTCCAGGCTAACGACGCTGTCGCCTGGCTCAATCGTGGCCTGGCCCTGACCGAGCTAGAGCGCTACGAGGAAGCGATCGCCTCTTTTGACAAAGCCACCCGCTTTAATCCTCAGCTGGCCAAAGCCTGGGACAATCGGGGCTACGTGCTGATGAAGCTGGGCAGAGATAGAGATGCGCTGAAGAGTTTTGATAAAGCGATCGCCGCCAATCCCAACTACGCCAAAGCCTACTACAACCGCGCCCTCTGCCACGCCCTCCAGCGCAAAAACGACCTGGCCCTAGAAAATCTCCAGCAGGCCGTCCGCCTGGAGCCTGACTATAAACAAGAAGCCCTCGCCGACGAAATCTTTGAAGACATCTGGAGCGATGACTGGTTCAAAGAGTTAGTCGGCCAGTAAAATCGCAGTGTTGAGACAGTTTAGAACAGTTATCTTTTCGGAGCGGGCAGCTATGTCACAGATATCAGAACAGATTTTGCAAACGATAGCGGTCTTGCCAGAAGAAGATCAGCTGCAAATTTTAAATTTCGTAGAGTTTCTTCGGGCGAAACGTCAGCAAGCAAAGCCCATAGAATCTAAGGCAGCTGCCCAATCTTTTTTTGAAACTGCTCAATCTTTTATCGGGGCAGGAGAAGGGCCAGGCGACCTCTCTACCAATCTAGACTACATGCAGGGCTACGGTCAGTAATGCATCAAAAAGTTATTGCTGATACCAGCGTTTTAATCGCCCTGATTGACCGTCGAGATCACCATCATGCTTGGGTATCAGAGCAGCTAGCTCAGATTGAACCTCCTCTAATAACCTGTGAAGCTGTGATATCAGAAGCCTGGTTTCTCTTGCAAAGAGTAAGATTTGGCCAGGAAACCTTAATTCAGCTTTTAGATCAGCACCAGGTTGAAATTTCGTTTAGTTTAAATGCAGAACTTGCATCAGTAACAGATTTGCTCACGCGCTATGGGTCAGTTCCGGCGTCTCTGGCAGATGCTGAGTTAGTGCGAATGGCTGAGCTCTATCCTGAAAGCCTTGTTTTCACATTGGACAGCGACTTCCAAATCTATCGCAAGAATCGTGATCGCTCAGTTCCTCTAATTTATCCCGAAGCAAGGTAGTTAAGGCAGTGTTTCGAGGTGATCGCCAGCCGCGTTTGTTCAATTGACAGTGAATAGTACAGCAGGGGACAACATGAGCAGGTCTGATGGGCAGTGGCAGTTTTGGATTGATCGGGGAGGTACTTTTACAGACGTGGTGGCCAAGCGGCCCGATGGCGAGATTATCGTGCGTAAGCTGCTGTCAGAAAATCCTGAGCAGTATTCAGATGCGCCGGTTCAGGGGATTCGCGCCTGCCTTGGGCTGAGCCCGTCTGACCCGATTCCAGCCGAGCAGATTGCTGGCATTAAGATGGGAACGACTGTCGCTACCAATGCGCTGCTAGAGCATCAGGGCGATCGCACTCTCCTCGTCATTACTCAGGGCTTTGGCGACGCCCTCAAAATTGGCTATCAGAACCGGCCCGATATCTTCGCCCGCCAGATTGTGCTGCCGCAGATGCTCTACGAATGTGTGGTGGAAATTGAGGAGAGAATCAACGCTCAGGGTGAGGTGTTAATACCGCTGCGGATAGAAGTCGCCCGTCGTCAACTGCAAGCGGCTTATAATGCCGGTATTCGGAGCTGTGCGATCGCGCTTATGCACAGTTATCGCTACCCTCAGCACGAGCAAGCCCTGGCCGAAATAGCTCAGCAGATTGGCTTTACCCAGGTTTCTGTTTCCCATCAGGTGAGCCCACTGATGAAGCTGGTGAGCCGGGGCGATACGACCGTGGTAGATGCCTATCTCTCACCAATTTTGCGACGGTATGTCGATCAGGTCACCAGCCAAATTTTGGGCTCAGAAGATACCGCCGATCTCTCTCCGCCGCTGATGTTTATGCAGTCTAATGGGGGGCTGAGCAACGCCCGCTTTTTTCAGGGTAAAGACAGCATTCTCTCTGGGCCAGCAGGCGGCATCGTAGGGGCAGTCAAAACCAGCGAGCTGGCCGGGTTCGAGAAAATTATTAGCTTTGATATGGGCGGCACCTCCACAGATGTCGCTCACTATGCCGGTGAATATGAGCGTACTTTCGAGGCAGAAGTGGCCGGGGTGCGACTGCGAACGCCGATGATGGCAATTAATACTGTGGCAGCGGGCGGCGGCTCGATTGTGCAGTACGACGGTAGCCGCTATCGAGTGGGGCCAGCTTCTGCCGGAGCTAATCCAGGCCCGGCTAGCTACGGGCGGGGCGGGCCGCTGACGGTAACTGACTGCAATGTGCAGGTGGGTAAACTTCAGCCCGACTTTTTCCCTCAGGTGTTTGGCCCTAACGCCGATGCACCGCTAGATCAACAGATTGTTGCCGAAAAATTTCAACAGCTCACCGCTGAGATTGGCGATGGTCGCAGTGCGGCGGCGATCGCTAACGGGTTTCTCAGCATCGCAGTTGAAAAAATGGCCAGCGCGATTAAGCAAATCTCATTGCAGAAAGGCTATGACGTTTCTCAGTATGCGCTTTGCTGCTTTGGCGGTGCGGGCGGGCAGCACGCCTGTCTAATTGCGGCGGCGCTGGGCATGAAGCGAATTTTGATCCATCCCTATGCGGGGGTGCTCTCTGCCTACGGGATTGGCCTGGCTGAGCTGCGAGTGCTCAGGCAAAGCTCAGTAGAAGCGCCGCTGACGGCTGATTTAGATCTGTCGCCTCGCTTTGCTGAGCTGATTGCGGATGCAGAATCCGAACTTGAGCAGCAGTCGGTTCCACCCACCGAAGTAGAAACCCGGCGACGGGTGCACCTGAAATATGACGGTACCGACTCGACGCTGCTAGTCGATTTTGCTACGTCTGACCAGATGCACCAGGCGTTTGAAGCGCGACATCAGCAGCGCTATGGCTTTGTAGCCCAGGGTAAAACGCTGATAGTTGAGGCAGTTTCGATTGAGCTGGTGGCCCAAACTCAGCAGGCAGATGAACCTCGGCTAGAGCGGCAGTCGGCAGATGCCCCTCAGCCGGTCAGCCAGGAACAGATCTATACGGCGGACGCCTGGCACAAGGCCCCGGTTTATCAGCGGCAGGACTTACAGCCAGGAGACGCGGTTTCGGGTCCGGCGCTGATTGTCGAAGCAACCGGAACTAATGTAGTTGAACCGGACTGGCAAGTTGAGGTGAGCGATCGCAACTATCTCATTCTTACCTATCAAGCCTCAGCAGAAGCCGTAGAAAATAACCCCATCAGTACCGCAGCCGCCGACCCGGTCATGCTGGAAATTTTCAACAATCTGTTTCGCTCGATAGCCGAACAGATGGGCACCACGCTACAAAACACCAGCTACTCAGTGAATATCAAAGAACGGCTCGACTTCTCCTGCGCTATCTTCGACCAAGACGGGCAGCTTGTCGCAAATGCGCCCCATATTCCTGTTCACTTGGGCTCCATGAGCGAAAGCGTCAGGTCGCTGATAGAAAGCCACGGCAAATCTCTTCAGCCTGGAGACGTTTACATCTTGAACAATCCCTATCACGGCGGCACGCACCTACCCGATATAACCGCGATCACACCTGTGTTTGAAGCAGGGAGCGTAATCTTCTACCTCGCCTCGCGCGGGCACCATGCCGACATTGGTGGAATAACGCCAGGATCCATGCCGTCTGATAGTACGTCGGTAGAGCAGGAAGGCGTCCTGTTTGATAATTTCAAACTGGTTGAGGCAGGTCAATTTCGAGAGGATGCGCTGCGGCAGGCACTGATAGCAGGAAACCATCCGGCACGCAATCCGGCCCAAAATGTCGCTGACTTGCAGGCGCAGATTGCGGCCAATGAGAAAGGTGTGCAAGAGCTGCGGCGAATGCTGGCGCAGTATGGGTTAGAGACCGTTCAAGCGTACATGGGCTATGTGCAAGACAATGCTGAAGCGGCAGTGCGGCGGGCGATTGACAGGCTCAGCGATGGTAGCTTTACCTATGAGATGGATAGCGGCGATCGCATCCAAGTCGCCATTCAGATTCATAGAGAAGACCGCAGCGCCACCATCGACTTTTCCGGCACGTCCCCCCAGCTCAACAACAACTTTAACGCCCCAGCCGCCATCTGCAAAGCAGCCGTCCTCTACGTGTTTAGAACATTGGTAGAAGATGACATTCCGCTCAATGCAGGCTGCCTTAAACCCCTAAAAATTGTCATTCCGCCCGGCTGCTTGCTCAATCCCGAATACCCGGCAGCCGTTGTTGCTGGCAATGTAGAAACCTCTCAGGCGATTGTCGATACTCTGTATGGCGCTTTGGGCGAGCTGGCAGCCGCTCAGGGCACTATGAACAACTTCACCTTCGGCAATCAGCGCTATCAGTACTACGAAACCATCTGCGGCGGCTCTGGCGCGGGTCCCGGTTTTGACGGCACAGACGCCGTCCAAACCCACATGACTAACTCTCACCTCACCGATCCAGAAGTGCTCGAATGGCGATTTCCTGTTCTCTTAGAAAGCTTCTCCATCCGCCTAAACAGCGGCGGCGCAGGCCATCATCGGGGCGGACATGGCGTCATTCGGCGGCTGCGCTTCACTGAACCGATGACGGCAGCTATTCTCTCAAGCCATCGGCGCGTTCCCCCTTTTGGTCAGGCGGGGGGTAAAGCAGGCACCACTGGTCACAATTGGATTCAACGACATGACGGCAGCTGCAAAGATTTGGGTAGCACCGCCACAGTCGAAATGAAGGCAGGCGATGTTTTTATCATCGAAACCCCCGGCGGCGGCGGCTTTGGCACTGCATAGAGCTTGTGTGAAACAGATCTAGAGACAAAAACGAGGAGACGAGGCTTTGGAGATATTGCAACTGAGTCCAAAATTAACGTCAGTTCGGGATAAGAATAGCTAGAATGTGCCGTCGGGGATCTTTTCTCCCCTTACCAAGGGGAGATGCCGCAGGCAGAGGGGTTCCGGCTGAGCACAGAGCATGTCGCCAGGACCCCTCCCTTACGGTTCCCCTTGGTAAGGGGAACCCAGACCGGCTTTGATAGGAGAGATTTGAGCGGTTGACCATGAAACACCTTATCCCGAACTCAGGTAAAATTAGTGGTACCTGTGGTGATCGCCGCAGGCGCAATCCCAGGGGCGCTCAGTCGCTATTATTTGACGGTGCTATGCGCCCGGTGGCTAGGGGCCAGATTTCCCTACGGCACTTTCATCATTAATCTATCGGGTACGCTGCTGATAGGGTTTTGTACAGCGCTGGCCCTGGCTCAACTCATTTCGCCTGAGCTACACCTGCTGCTAACGACAGGGTTCTTAGGCTCGTATACAACTTTTTCGACCTATGCATTAGATACGGCTAGTCTGGCGCGATCGCATAGCAAAATCCACGCGGTTGGCTATTGGGCTGGCAGTGCAATAGGCGGAGCACTTTGCTTGGAGATTGGGATTGTCGCGGCTCGGTGGTTGCTATGAGAGCAGCCAATCTGCGCGGGGCACTGGCTATTAGCTTAGGGGCGATCGCCGGCTCCCTACTCCGCTACTACTTCACGCTTGGCATCGGTCAGTGGTTGGGTACCGCCTTTCTCGGTACGTTTTTCGTCAATTTAACAGGTGCCTTTGGTATGGGGTTTTTTGTGACCTGGCTTCTGAGAAAAACTCAGCTCTCTCCCGAACTACGGCTGATGATGACAGTCGGCTTTTTCGGTGCCTACACGACTTTCTCAACCTATGAACTAGATGCAGAGACGCTGCTGAGCGATCGCCATTTGTTCACGACGCTTCTCTATTGGATTTGTACAGCCACTTTAGGAGTAGTGTGTTTAGAGGCAGGCAGCATTTTGGGTAAAAAACTTTCTTGAACTGGTATTAGCTGCCCGTTTAGGCCCCTATGCTCTCCTATTGCACAGTTATAGTAAGCGTGCGGATGCATACCCGCAGATACGCTATCTTGACTGATCTGAAGCCCCTGAGTAATATTCTCTATCGCTATATACCAACCTCAAAATTACAGCAAAGCGCCGGAAGCTATAGATCTCACATGGGCAGATCTCAGATGGTCTCTATACGAATGGTCACCGGTAAGAAAGTACTATTACTATTGATGTGGCCATATCGATTCGAAGACTATGAATCCCCTCCCCTGTACTATCTCCGCTCAGCAAGCGGGAGAAGAGCTGATCGGCACCGCTGGACATTATCAGACCTATGTCTTCATTGAATGTCCGCTGCCCTGGCCTAAAAAAGCTTTCGACTCGGAGCGTATGCCGCTAGCGCTGCGGCAGTATGTCAAAGCGATGAAGGCTAAACGCTCTGTGCAGTTTTTATGCATCAATCGGGGCGCAGCGTCTGCGTCTGCTCGCACGGCGATCCTGGTTTATGACTGCACTGATCGCTCAGCGCTGAACCACTTCTCTGAAGGTTCTGCCAATCGCTACTGTGGCCAAGAATTTCAGGTGGATGGTTTAGATCAAGTCGTAGCCTGTTTGGAGACCCATTGGCAGGGCGATGGCGCAGCCTTCCAAGGGAATCGCTCAGGCCAAACAATTGATCAGCAGGATATATTCATCTGCACGCATGGCATGAGAGACAAATGCTGCGCTCAGTTTGGGCAACCCTTTTTCAGAGACGCTAAACGCGGCGTAGAGCAGGGCGAGCTGCCCAATACCCGAGTTTGGAGAGTCAGTCACATTGGCGGGCACCGCTTTGCACCGACGGCCATTTCAATGCCGGATGGCCGCTACTATGGTCGCCTTAATTTTTCGGCCTTGAAAGCGATCTCCACCCGCAGCGGCCCGATCAGTCAGCTTCGCTCAGTCTATCGGGGCTGGGGCATTTTACCGCCGCCGCTTCAGGTGCTAGAGCAGCAGCTATTGCTCAACCACGGCTGGCAGTGGCTGACCTATGAAGCTGCTTACAAAGTACTGGCATCGGATACAGGCAATGACCTCAGTGATGAACAGGTGCAGGCTGAGCTTTTTGTACGAGCCCCAAACGCCAGCGAGGTCACTTTGTACCGCGCCAAAATCATCCGAAATGCAGCGCAAACCTACTGCACAAAGGCCTCTTGTGGCGACACCTCACCTTCTACCTTTGTTAAATACGCAGTGGCTACCTGTTCGGCGAGTACGCATTCTCTGACTGAAGACTTGCGGCCCAAACCGGTTTCTGCGCTTTAAGATTTGTCAGCCAGGGGCAAATACCCCTGCTGCAAAATCTGAGCAATTGAATCGCCCTTTTTATAGGCTTCGAGCATTGCTTGAGCGGGGCTGTATCGGTTTTGTAGCCTGGTTTTTAGTTCGTCTAATCGATTGCGATCGCCCTCACCCGGCAGCACCTTAACAACAGCCTCTAATACTTCCCAAGCCCCCGCATAGATTCTCTCGTCAGCAAAGCCCAAGCGCGCCGACTGCTGGTGAAGCTTCGCATCTGGTACGGTCGCTCGGTTAGGCAGAGACTGATCGAGCACCAACCCTTTCAACAAAGCCAGCAAGCTGCCGTATAGCTCAAAATCACCACAGCTATCAAATGCTTTGAACTCTATACGGCCTACTTCAGCGGGCAGTCTGGCCATCTGAGTGAGCGAAGGCACAGAGTCGATGAGGTCTCTTTCATGTTCTACAAAAACCATCGCAGCAGGACGAGCGCCCGTGCGATAAAAAGTGCGAACAGAAAGCCCTGACCAGGCTTTCCCCTGGTAAAAAGGAGAGCTGTAGCTAAAAGGGATGATAAACGGGCTGTAGTACGTTAGCTTACGGCCAATATCGATTAGCTGCGCCACCGTCAGTCCTTCAGCAGAAAGATTTAAGTCTGGTCCTTGGGTGAGCATCGGGATATGCGCCGTTTGCATCTCCGACGATTCCTGACGGCGACGCTGTTCAAATGCATTCAGCGGCGGACTGGGAACAAATTCACTTCTGTAAGGATGAAAGCTGGTGAGCGCGGGTAAAAACCCAACTTTCGCGGCCTGAACCCTGAGCTGTTCAAAACTCTCTGTAAGCTGCCCTACTGTCTCCTGAATACTGCCCTGCACCGTTGTGCGAATTTCAATTCCTTTTGGCGGACAGTCAATGACTTCGCCCATTTGAGAAAATCGTTCAAATCCTTCTATATACCAGCGCTTTAGCTTAATGCCCGCATCGCCTATTCGCAGTTGAGGATAATCTTGTTCGTACCGGGGTAGCTGCGCTACGATCTCTTCAAGATCGGCAAAAGAAGTATTGGCAAAATCTGCAAGCTGACCGTCAGGTCGCAGGAAAGCCACCTCATGCTCTATGCCAAACTTAAAATTCACAGTCGCTCAGTCCTTATCTAGAGTTCACCAGTTTAACTAAGCATAAGGAACATATTGAGAGGGGTCGTTCCAGCGGTTGACCCGTCATAGCAGCCGGGTAATTAGCGATCGCCTCCGCCTGCCCGCGCCCCTTATGATCAAACTCACGAGATAGCGCAAGATAGCAGCAGGCAGGATACTGTGAGCTAACAGCACAAGGCGGAAACCCAGATGAAACTTCGCTCGATAGAGACTACGCCCAGTCCGAACTGTATGAAGCTGAACCTGGATGAACCGGCCAGCGCTAAGCCGCTGACGCTGAAACTCGGCGAGCCTGCCGCAAATGCACCCGCAATATTTCAGAACCTACTCGCTATAAACGGCATTCAATCCGTCTTTGTCATCGGTGACTTTGTCACCCTCACCCGTAAAGGCAGCGCCAACTGGCCGCCCATTTTGGCAGCAGCAGGCAGTCTCCTCGGCATTGCAGAAGATGCAGATGCCAGCTTGAGCGATCGCCTTCAAACCGATACCACCGATTCCCAAGGCCAGTCTCAAGGCCAGTCTCAAGGCCAGTCTCCAAGCGCCACGCAAAAAGCCAGCTCTCAGAATTTTGGGCAGGTAGCGGTCGATATTCAAAAGTTTCGAGGCATCCCCGTGCAGGTGCGGGTAACAGACGATACGCAGCAGGCCCGCGTTGCCTTGCCCGACCGATTCAACCAGGCCTTACAAAGCGCGATTATAGCGACTGGGGCTGACTACGTCGCCGAGCGAATCTGGGCACCGTATCAGCCGCAGTTTGGAGAAGTAGACGCGATCGCCCAACAAATTGCCGAAGAAATCGACAGCCTCATTGATGAACCAGAACTCGCTGCCCTAGAACAGCAGGCCATCACCTCAAACCCTCAAACAATCTCTTCTCAGCTCTCTCAAACGAAATTGCTTGCAGATTTGCGACGGTCAGACTGGAAACAAAGACTCAAAGCGATTCAGAAAATTGAAGTTGATGAAGCAACTTTTCCGGCAGTAGTCGATACCCTTCAAGACGAACGAGCGACTATTCGCCGTTGGGCAGCGGCGCTACTAGGCGCGAGTGAACAGGCCAATGCGGTTGCCCCCCTGCGTCAGGTGCTGCTCACTGACCCTTCCCCAATTGTGCGCCGTACAGCAGGAGATGCCCTGAGCGATTTGGGCAATCCTCAGGCGACAGCAGCGATGGTGACCGCGCTGAGTGATGCCTCTGGTCTGGTGAGATGGCGGGCGGCGCGGTTCTTAAACGAATTGGGTGACGCGAGTGCTGTAAACCCACTCATGCAGGCGGCTGAAGCCGAGAGCGAATTTGACGTGCGCGTCGAAATGACGGCGGCGATTGACCGTATTCAGGCGGGCAAGGCTTCACAGCTGCCGATGTGGATGCGCATTAGCGGCAGCACGGCAGCGAGTTAGGGCTTTAACGCGACGACTTCTGCGAGATCGAACTCAGTGCTGAACTGCCAGCTCTCACCTGCTGGGATAAAAGCAAACCGAGTCATCTGTTGAGCCTACAGGCGCTAGGCCCCAGAGCGACCACTGCATCCGCACGATAGCTATATCTCAATCGCTAAAGTTGCGCTACTGAGCGCTATGAGCCATTCCGTCTAAAATGAAGTTGTTTCAGGCAAAGCTGGGTGAAGATTCATGCCAAAAGAACTCCCTAATACACCCCCGTCTTCGGTTTCATCAGATGGCCGCCGTGCTCTGTGGCGAAACGTCGTTGGCCTATGGGAAGAAACTACCGCTCAGGTGAGGCGCTGGCTCCCGACCGATGCCATTCAGCTGCGCAGAGCCTACGACAATGCTCAAAATATCTTCAAGTCGTTCAGCGTCAGCGATGACAAAATTGCCGATATTTTGCAGCAAATTCGAGCTGAGCTGCCTACTACAGAAGCACTGCTGATCGGCAAGCCCCAAGCGGGCAAAAGTTCCATTGTGCGCGGTTTGACGGGCGTCTCCGCAGAAATCGTAGGGCAGGGCTTTCGCCCGCATACCCAAAACACAGAGCGCTATGCCTACCCCTCAGACGAGCTGCCGCTGCTGATTTTCACCGATACGGTGGGGCTAGGCGACATTGGCCAGGATACTGCCCGGATCGTGCAAGAGCTGACAGGCGAGCTACAGCAAGAGAGCAGCTATGCCCGCATTCTGATTTTGACGGTTAAAATTACTGACTTCGCCGTAGATCAGCTTCGGCAAATTGCTCAAGAGGTCAGAGCCGCCTACCCCGGGGTGCCCTGCCTGCTAGCAGTCACCTGCCTGCACGAAATCTACCCACCAGAGCTGACTGACCATCCGAGCTATCCGCCCGACATCGACCCGGTAAGCCGAGCTTTTGATGCTCTACAGTCGTCCTTTGCCGGCTGTTTTGACCGGGCGGTGCTGCTGGATTTCACCCGCGAAGAAGATGAATTCAACCCGGTTTTTTACGGTCAGGCGGCGCTGCGAGATGTATTAGCCGAACTGCTCCCCGAAGCAGAAGCAAATGCTATCTATCAGCTGATAGACGATCAGGCGATGGCGAGCGACCAGCTAGGCACACTCTATCGCGATGTCGGGCGGCGCTATATTTCTGCTTTTGCGGTGATTGCGGCGACGCTGGCGGCGGTGCCGTTACCTTTTGCGACAATGCCTGTGCTCACAGCCCTACAGGTTTCCATGGTGGGGCTGTTGGGTCAGCTTTACGGGCAGCGGCTGACCCCTTCTCAGGCTGGGGGGGTGGTGAGTGCGATCGCTGGCGGCTTTTTCGCGCAGGCAATTGGCCGGGAGCTGATCAAATTTGTCCCTGGTATTGGTAGCGTCATAGCGGCTTCGTGGGCGGCAGGCTATACCTGGGCACTCGGAGAAGGGGCCTGCGCTTACTTTGGCGATTTAATGGGCGGTAAAAAGCCCGATCCTGAGAAAATTCAGCAGGTGATGGCCACGGCTTTTGAATCAGCTAAAGAGCGCTTTCGAGCTAGTCAGTAGTCACTGGCTGAGCCGCCTCGCTAGCCGTAAGTCGTGCCACTCTAGAGCGCATCGGCTTGAGAAACAGCCAGCTGACAAAAAAGAAAGCAGCCGTAAATAGCTGAACGATGTCAATCGCCGAGAGATAGCCGTCCATAAACGCAGCCAGCGTCCTATCAGAGATACCAAATAGCCAGGAGGCTGTTCCTACCGACCAAATGCCCGTCTTGAGCATCCATAAAAATTCGTGTGCTCCAGATGGAAGCATGTCAATCTTTCCTCACTGTCAACAGAGATGGGGTTTACTGATAAGAGCTGCTTCTAACCATTCAAATAATTCAGCTGTCCTTTCAGTAGAACTAAAAGCGTCTTACAGGCGGTAAAGAGGTATCTTTCTGCTGTATATAAAGATTTGTTATGTATTTATAGTTGTAACGACTCGGCTCGGACGTTGCCTTCTGTCTTTAGGCAGGCATAGGTATCTATCTATGGGTACTATTTCTGCCCCAAAGACCGGCAATATATTTCCAAAGAGAGATGCGGTCAGGAATAAAAGTATTTATCTAGGAAAATTGCTTTCTTTGTGAGGTTAAGTGCATGGGTTCGGTAGCTTCGCACAGCAAAGTAGCGATGTCAGAATCAGCGATCGCTGTCCAACCTCACCCCAAAATTATCAATATTGATATGGCTAACCTGGCCTTTGTGAAGCCTTCTCTATAAAGCCTTGTTTTGCGGCGTATCGTGCCGCTTCTACCAGGGTTGAAGAGATCTCTTTTTAGCCGTAGCAACTAGCGCGACTATTAGGCATTTTCTTATCGAACTTGGCGACCCGTAGCCCTATCGTCAGCTGCGGCTTAACCTGACGATAGGGCTACGGGGCTGCTCGCTGTGGCGGTGTCAGAGACCTTACACCCTCACCTCTACATTCTTGTCAGAATGCTGACCTTTGCTCGCTTGTCTGGCTCTAACTCCGCTAGCTCAGACAATTCTAGCCAGCCATCCTTAACTAATCTAGAAAGCGTGTACAAGAGAAAAGGCTCTCTATCGTCATACTTCCCTTCAATGTCGTGTCTGCTAGCACTCAAAAAGTCATGCAGCTGCCAGATTTCTTCAGGCGCGGTAATCAAGCTGACTGTCTCTTTAACACTTTTGATCAGCGCCGCTACTTCGCTGGCGTGAGCCTTTTTCAGTGCGGCTTCAGCGATCCTCTTTTCTGCACTGCTCCACTTAACTTCGGTTTGTTGCGTCATCTAGATTGAAATTTATATCCTTATCTCAGTCATGTTTGCAGCATAGTCTTCACCATCACTCGACCTAACAACCCTCATGCTCAACATTCCGAGAGTCTCTTATAGAGACTATCTGACATCTCGGAATGTTGAGCCCGGCTGCTCTCTGGCCGATTAATTAGCGCACCAGATTCAATAGTTCCTTGGGAGAAGCTAGTAAATCAATCGCTACAAAGAATATTTTACCATCAGGATTTAATAGAAACCGCCAGGCAATATTCATGCCAACCGCTGCGCCAAACCAGGGTGTTTGGCATTTGCCAGTGACTTTGATCTGAGTGTAGCCATCTTCAGCCGGTTCAACAACGCCGCGCTGAGGCACTAGCTTTAGATTCTGACATTCTTCCTGGAAGAACCGTCGTACCGCTTCTTTGCCGACTACGGGCTTGCGGAAAGGCGGTTGCAGGGCTCCATCTGGCGCGAATAGTTCGATTAAGGAATCGAAATCATTCGCATTCAGATTGTTCATGTAGCTAAGCACAGTGGCGTTATCAATACCTTCAATGGAGACCTTAGTGCGCTGCCCAATCGACTGGGGGACGACTACAGGCTCAGAAACCCGCTCGTAGCTGCCGAGCTTGCTGGTGTCATAACCCATGTCTACAACGGCGTTGCGCAGAACTGTAATTTGCTGGCCTGACTCTAGCCCTCTAATCGTCTGCAAGACAGCAGCGGCATTGGCCGACAGCTTGTAGCCTTCAGGAATGGGCGCAACCAACCCCTGCTCCATCCACTCACCGAGTCTGTACCAGAAGCCCAGCTTGATGTTTGGCGTCCAGGTAGCGTAAGTTCTAGAGACTTCAGTATCTGCCCGGTTAGCTAAGTCACACATAGCCTGCGACTGCTCTACAGGCGTCATTTTCTTGATTTTCTCCATGGTAATTTCGGCAAACTGCATGTTGGCAGCGCCGGGAGCAGCGACTGTGATCGCCTGCCCCATCTCTAAGTAGGCAAACCAGATCAGGGCGAGCTGGTCTTCGTCGCTGAGCTGAGCAAACCTGGCAATAGTTGCAGGCACCTCAGCCGCAGACAAGGTGTTGGGAAATATGTTGCGAGCTTTATCAACGGTGTAAGTCATATGTTGGCATCCTAAAAACGGCAGTATTGGAACGCTGAGCGCCCGTCAAAATCCAGTACTTTTCTGAGTTTTGTGCGCTTAGCGATCGCAGGCAATCTCTTTCCAAGCGGTCGTCTTTCAACCGAAGGGGAAATTTCCCGCACGAAACAGGCTGAAACGGTTAGGGTTTCTGCTTAACGTGGCTTCAATCTAAAAAATCGAGCTGAACCTGCTCCTTTGTAACAATACTTTACATTGTCTCAGAGAGGGTCCGTTTGTCAAATGCTTTTCAGGTAAAAGCAGGATTTCGATCAGGTGATTGCCTGCCTTTTTTAGAAAAAATGCCTTGTATACCAGTAAATCTGGCCGTGTGCCGACTGTCCAAATTCACTGAGTTTAAAGAGCCATCAACGCTTCAAGGCCCAGCAAACAACAACTTCTGTTCAGCGGCATACGACCGCTAACGCTCGATTGTGTCTTCAAGAGCTTGACGAATTTCTTCAGTTAGGGTAGCAACGGCGGCTCGCCCTGCCCGCCGGTTTTGCTGATAGTCTGCCAGGTGGGGGGTGACGGCAATTGGCGGCTGCACGGTCATTTTTATCCAGCGTTGCCCAAGCCTGGGTCTGCCCGGCAGCTTGGCACCTCCCAAACGAGCTAACATATCCGACATCAATAGCGTTGTTTCGGCGCAGCGCTCGAACGAGGGCTTCTCTCTTATGTAGCGACCGTCTACCGCGACAAACCCTTCTACAATGCGCATATGCAGCTCTCTCAGGCTGGCCTCTTCTGCTGCCCAGTCAGCCAGCCCTCGCTCCAGAGGCGAAAGCGTCGCCAGGTCAGGCAGATCTTCGCGGTAGATATAGTTCCAGCTGGCCTCTTCCAGCCGCCGACAGCGATCTACCAACGTCCCCTGACTGGATACATTAAAGAACTGCTCAGCGATTTGTAGCGACCGATCCAGCAGCTGCGTCAGGCGCTCAGAGCAGGCTTCATCTGTGAGCGTTTCTTCAGATCTAGTTGCGATCGCAGCTGACTCTACACCTTCATCCTGCTCAGACTGCTCGAACTTTTGGTGATAACAGCGGCTATAAAAACGCTCCATCGTCTCTATCAGGTGCTCCCCCAGTCGCAGTATGCGCCGGTAGCAGTCTTTATCGGGCGTCGGAGCCAGCTGCACCGTACTTAGCCCGCTCTGAGTTTCTAACTTTGACAACAGCTTGGCCAGTCTGTCCCAGTTGGCCTGTACATAGCGGTACTGAATACCAATGGGCACCACCCAAACTGACTCTGTGCGCTGCGATCGCTGCAAATCTTCAGCGCACCAAAAGCCCATCTGAGCCACCCCAGGCTCTAAAGGACCGAGTCGCTCGCTGTGGCCATTAGTGGCTCCCTCGGGTGCGACGACCATCGGCATCTTGCCTTCTGCCATCAGCTTACGCGCCGCCTTTAGCCCCACCCAGTCCGGTCTGCGCCCGCGCCGAATCGGGACTCCGCCAATGCGAGAGAGCAGCCAGCCAATGCTTTTGCCCGCCCAAATGGTCATCCCTCGCTCGTAGATAAAGTGAGTATGTACCGGCTGATGCAAGTCAATGCCCCGGCGTTTGGCATCTTGAGCCACCGCTCGCGAACACAGATATAGCCCGCTCAGCGGATCGTCAACTTCCACATGACGCACCGCCATCAAAAACCGCGCCTGCCCTGCTTCAAACTGGGCGTAGAGATCGACTAGCCGATCTACATGGGCGACCTCAATGCGTTGAATGCCCACCGGCAGCCAGGGACGAAGGCGCACTCGCAGCAGCACTGGCAGCACCCGGTGGACAGCCCGCATCACCCAGGGATTGTAAGCAGTTGGGATAAACGCTAGCGACGGCTGCACACGGCGGACAAACTGAGGCATAGGCGCTGAGGCTTTTGAGCCAAGGAACTCGCAAAAAAGGGGCAAGACGTGATTTTATCAACGCCCTGTCCCTTTTTCGGATTAAGTTATGTCTAGCCTTTCCTAAGGCATAGCACCAGACGGCATAGCTTAGCTGGTGCGCTAGTTAGGAACGACCTGAACGATTAGCGATCGCCGATCAAACGTCTGCACCTTGCTCACTTTTGAGAGATCTTCTACCACCCGGTTAAGCAGATCAGTAGCGCGATCACGGTGCTGGTGTTCACGGCCTCGCAGCCGCACCTGAAACTTCACCGAATCGCCGCGCTCTAGCCAGGCCAGCGCCTTGTCAATTCTTACCTGGTAGTCAGAGTCACCTACATTTGGCCGCAGCCGAACTTCCTTAACTGACGTGCGAGCACTCTGCTTTTGGCGCTTCCGGCTCTGATACTGATGCTTGCCGTAGTCCAAAATTTTGGCCACAGGCGAATCTTCGTCTGGTGAGACCACTACAAGGTCAAGTTTGGCAGCCTTAGCCAAAGCCAGTGCCTCTGACGTGTCCGTCAGGCCGCGATTTGTGCCTTCGTTGTCAATCAGAAGAACCTGCGCGGCTCGGATCTGTTGATTGATGAGTGGTTTTTTAGCGATTGTATTTTCCTCTTAAAGAACGCAGCAGAAGTAGTTTTCAATGGGTGCCCGCTGTAGACGGGCTGAGCTGATAACGGACAGATAGTGAACCCTGAGAAAATGTTTCGTTTAGATACAGTTTGCTCAGCAGGTTACTCAGATACAGTCCCAACCGGTGATCCGATTAATGGCTCACCGTTGATTACATAGGTTTGGATTACATATGTATATGCTATTTTAATCCAACTTGCCAGGGTGAGTTCACACCCCGGCAATGTGTCTTTACAAAACTAGCAAGCGTCAGCTTTTGAGCGATCGCGAAGCGCGGATGCATTCGCGCTTCGCGGAGCACTTTGCCTGCTGCTATATATAGCGCCTGTCGAGTTGCTTAGGACACTTTTATCGGCTGAAACCGTTATCTGACAGCAGGCAACTCGACTCGCAAAGTAAGAATGCATCCTTACTTTGCTATATGGCTTACAGTCAGTAAAGCTGCATAAAGCACAGTGCCGGAAGCTATCTCTACCCACAGGCAGATCAGAGGCGGACGCAGCCCCCGTCTAAGAGGGGAACGGTCATGCTGAAGTTTTCTCCATAGGTGAGCTTTTGCTCTTCTAAAATGCCCAGGGCAATCTGCTCGCCTAGCCGCATCGACTCGTAGTAGTCGGTGAAGTAGTGAACGCCTGCCCAGTCACGACCAATGGCGATATTGGCAGCGAGCTTATTCAGTTCGCCCTCTACCGTCAGCGTCAGCGTACTGTCCTGTACAGACTCTAGCTGAGTGCCGTTGCGAGAAACGACGTAGGGCTGAGGCAGCACGTAGCCATGGTCAAAGAAGGCTTTGAGAATGGTGACACAAGCGCCCGCTACGGTAGCATGGCCAGCCCCATAGGAGGGGTGCATCGGCGATCCTTCAGCAAAAGCCATCGGCAGCAGGTAGCTGTCGCCATCAAACTCTTGCTTGAGACTGTCGCTGTAGCTGCCTGACCCTAGATCTGACAGAAACTTTTCGTTTTGGACTCTGTTGTGCTGCGATACCTGATGCAGCGTGTCGCTGATTTTGTCGCTGAGCTGAGCGACCGGTGCCAGATTGGGCGCTTGAGTCTCACGCCACTGATGAATTCGTCCGGCGATCGCTTCAGGACGCAGCCGCCGGTGCACGTTGAACTTCTGGTAGCGCACAGCTTTAAGCGCGCGGGTAGCAACTTCGGTAACCAGCGATAGAATGTGCGGCCCGCCAAAGTGAGCAAACCCCTGCTGATGGTCTTGTCGGTCGCGCCCTTGGAAGGGAATGCCAGGATCAAAGGGAACTTTGAGCGCCATTAGCGACAGAGTAGCGTTGAGATATGCCTGATAGAGAGCATCGTAGTGGACGTAGGTGGCCAAGTCGCGGGGAGTGGTGATAAAGCGATATTTGTTGTCGCCATTTTCGTAGGTCTCTTTGCCGCGCAGGTCAGCGCCATTTTGCACATCGAGCCACCATTCCCAGGTGGTCATGTAGTCTTTGTTGATCGTAGCCGTGCGCACTTTGTTGGTGAATACCGTTGACCCGTACATCACTAAGCCGTCGAATACTCCATCGTGATCGCTACCCAATTCAGGCGTGCCTCGCAGCAGAAACTGAGAGATATAAGGGCCGGTTGTGTCACCTGTAGCCACGCCGCGAAAGGCATTTTGGGGCGTGAGCTGACCCCGTCGCCGCGCCCGAGCTGCATCAGTCAGCGGTAGCGCCGTATCTTGAAACCAGGTCAGATTGTTCAGGCGTTCAATAGCCGCGCCAGCTTTATCGTTGCAGCCAAAATCGACAAAGGGAACATCGCGCAGCAGGGCCATTTCATAAACTTCGGCGACTTCGGCAACCAGCTCGTCGCTGTCAATAACCGGCGCAGGTGGCATGGTAATCGCCTGGCAGTCTGGGCCTTCCAGGTCAAACAGTAAGCCAGCGCCTGCACTCTCCCAAGCTCGCACATCTACTTTATGCTGCTGAGTATAGTGAGATTTCCACTCGATGATCTTTTGATCTTCAGAACCTTTTGGCCCTAGGGGTGTATCTCGAAAGTCTCGCGGGTCGCCCGAATCAATACCTCTAACAAACTGCTGGTAGTCAGCTGGGCAGCAGACCAAGCCGTCTTTTTCGTCATGGGGTAAGCCCTTGGTGTAGTTAGCCAGGTGCGAGGGCTTACCGGCCCGGTCTGGATCAGAAACGTCTTCAAAGCGGTAGCGCAGCTCTTCGCCGTTGGCCTGGTGCTGAGCGTGGGTGCGGTCGTAGGCGACTTTGGCAGCCGCTGTGCGGAGATCTAATGCTCTTTTTTTACGAGATTCCATAGCTGAGTGTCCTAAAGAGAAGGAGTAATGGTCGATTGATGACACTAATCTATGAAAAATCTCCAGGGGGGCGCAGTACCCATCAGGGTCATTTGGGATGCCCGTAATGAGTCGTTAACTATGTCAGCATCGCGTTACACTCGCCGCCTGATGGCTTTCTCAGTCAGCGTTCCTAGATAACGATTAGCAACAAGAAAATAGACGCTGAGTTTATCTCCAATATTCTCTCTTCGGATAGTTTTGGGTGTAGCGCTAACCCTAAACTTTGATCGCTAGCGCAAACCAGGTGGCTGTGCCCGCTACAATACCCAGTGCCAAAACAACGGGCGCAAACCAGGCAGAAATACGTTCGGGAAAATCGTGAACTTTAGTCAGGCCGCTATAGAGGGTTAGCAGCGCGTGTGACAAAGCCCATAAAACAGCGACGCCCCCTACAGCAGCGCTCACCCAGATATGCGTCATCCAGACTTTGGGCGGCAGGCCCATTTGGCTGAGCAGCCTGGGCGCGATCGCACTTGCCGCTGCTAACATCCCTAAGGGCACCAGCGCCGTTCCCAGCACAAAAATATCGGCCACCCACAGACTACGAATGCGCCACGCTACACGGGCGATCGCCACTGTTAGCACCATTGCCACATACATCAGCCCGCCAGCGGCCCACAGCTGAGAAGCGACCAGCCAGGGCTGTCCGGGTAAATAGCCAGGCAAATGCGCCATCGTTCCCAGCACAAAGCCAAGGTTGGCCAGCACAGCCAGCGTGTAGCCTACTACATTAGCCTGCCGGGAAGACAGCCGCTGGTAGAGAGGCACCATCTCCCCGGCAGGGTTGCTCAGCAACCGCAGCGAGGCGACCAGCACAGATGACAGGGGCCATGGCCGGACAACTGGCTCGTGAGGACTGGGCCGAGAGCTTACCCCCCGGGCCCAGCGGGTTTGCTCCGAGGATGGGGGCAGCGGCCAGCGGCGCTGATAGTGGGCTCGACGGGGCGCGGTAGAACGCTTTGGGCGAGTAGGTGGACGCTCGACCGATGAGTCAGGCTGAGCCAGCCGGGATGAGCGCTGGCGCGATCGCCCGGGCAGCAGCGCCGACAGCCGCTGAGCAATACCGCCTAAGAGCCGCACCGGACGCGATCGCCCCGCTGTCCCAAACGGCTTGAGATACACCTGTAGCCGCTGACAGTTAACCAGATCGCCCTGCTCGCGGTAGAGCTGGGCAGCCCGCCGTAAGTCTTTGGCCGCTTCGTGCAATTCACCGAGATCCTGGTGCGCCAGCCCCCGCCGATAGTAATATTGAGCGTCGTCAGGATCGCAGGTGATGGCGTCTGTAAAAGCGGCGATCGCGCTTTGCACATAGCCCAGTCGGTAGCGAGCGAGCCCCTGAAAGTAGTAGGTTCTGGCTTCGGTAGAATTGAGCGCGATCGCCTGCTGACAGTCGCTCAGCACGCCTGGATCGTCCTCGAGTTCGTAGCGCACTTCGGCCCGGCGCAGGTAAGCCTCTGCAAACTGATCATCTAGCCGGATAGCCCGAGTGTAGTCGCTTAGGGCCGCCCGATAGCGGCTCGCCAGCAGGTAACGGACGCCGCGAAGATAGAAGTCTGAAGGCGTCAGTGGATCGGCTGAGTGCTTGCTGCCAAACCCCTGCTGACTCTGATCGTAGCGCTGACGCTGCACCCGGTCTATCAGCACTTCGTAAGCCTCTTGCAGCGCCTGAAACCTGACGGCAGCTCCGGGCTGATTGGGATGCAAATTGGGGTGGTACTGCCGCGCTAACCGGCGGAATGCGGCTTTGATTTCTCGGCGGCTGGCGTTTCGAGGCAAGCGCAGGCGGCGGTAATAGTCACCGGGAGAAAAAGACATGGAAGCCAAGCTTGGGAACAGGAGAAAAGCAGCGACGCAAAAAACAGCAGGACCGATAAATCTTATCGGCAAACCACCGCCCAGGACTATTTTAGCGGGTTTCTTTATGACCAATTGTTCAGATATACACGCCTTCTCTATCAAATCCACTCACTTTTCATTTACAGCGGCGTGACGCAGTTTTAGGTAAATGAGGCTGTTATTTTCTATACTAATCCTTGTGTTTTGTGCCCGCGTCGGCTGAATGATGTTGGTGGCAATAGCAATTACAAACGGTTTGACAGATTGAGGACGCTAAAAAAATGATATTGGAAGTGGCTATTCTCAATGTCAAACCCGACCAAACTCAAGATTTTGAAAGGGATTTTGGGCAAGCACAGACGATCATTGCCTCTATGCCAGGTTACTTGGGTCATCAGCTCCATCGCTGTCTCGAAAATCAGTCCCGCTACATTCTTCTCGTCCGGTGGCAAACGCTGGAAGATCACACTCAGGGATTTCGGGGCGCTGCTGAATATGGGCAGTGGAAAAGCTGGTTGCACCACTACTACGATCCGTTTCCGACTGTAGAACATTATGAAGAGATTTTTTGAGTGGCGATCGCGCCAGCTCAATCGCTATCTAATTCGAGATAAATCTTTTCACCCAGAGAAGATCAATAGAAGCATATAGCAAAGTAAGGATGCATTCTTACTTTGCGAGTCGAGTTGCCTGTTGTCAGATAACGGTTTCAGCCGGTAAAAGTATCCTAAGCAACTCGACAGGCGCTATAGCCAAAGAACATTCGCGCTGCTCAAGAGTCTAGCGTTTCAAACAATCTGAAGCATTAAGCCCGAGCGATAACGAACCTAAATTGATCAGTTTGCAGTTGAGCTAACGCCCATCTTTGTGTAGACTTTTATCAATGGATTTTAATTTTCAATAGACTAAAGTCTATCTGTGGAGGAAACTTATGCTGTGGTTGATTTCGCTCGTCGCTGCCGGGCGTTTGCCAGTCTGGGTAAGCGGCTGAACGCAGTTGACGAAGTGTATGCCTTGGCGCTTGAGACCTCAAGCGGGCATTGGGGGCGGTCGCCAGTCCCTAATGCAGCCCAAATCACACTGGGTATGCTCACGCTTTGCGGCGTGCAGATCAGTTCTTTCCGGGTTTAGACCGTCAGCCTCTCTTTAATAATTCTTTATTCGGCTCGCTATGCCTGTTTTAGAAGCCTGCATTTTTGCCACTGTCCTATGTGGCTTTTTCGGCATCATTTTGAAAAAAAATCTGATGATGAAGATTATCTCAATGGACGTGATGAGCACGGGCGTGATTGCTTTTTACGTTTTGGTGGCAGCACACGGCGGCTTTTTGACGCCAATCGCTTTAGAGCCTGGTCTAGTCGCCTACGCAGACCCGGTTCCTCAAGCGGTGATCTTAACGGCAATTGTGATTGGTTTTTCCATTCAGGCGCTGATGCTAGTAGGCGCCATGAAGCTCTCTCGGGACAACCCCACGCTAGAGTGCCGCGAGATTGAGGAGAACAATACCCCATGACTCTAACGCTGGTTTGGATTGCCCTGCCGCTGTTTGTGGGGTTTAGTATTTATCTGCTCCCGGCGTTGGCTCGTGTGCTGGCGCTGGGCGTAGCGCTGGTCTCACTGGGCTACGGGCTGTGGCGAGTGTTTGAGCCCTCATCGCTGAGCCTGCAACTGTTAGATAGCTCTGGAGTGACGCTGCTAATCGATCAGCTGAGCGGCTACTTTATTTTAACGAATGCGATTGTGACCGCTGCCGTTGTGCTCTACTGCTGGGACAGTCAAAAGACCGCTTTTTTCTACACGCAGACCATCATTTTGCACGGCAGTGTGAATGCCGTTTTTATCTGCGCCGACCTGATCAGTTTGTATGTAGCGCTCGAAGTGATTGGCATTGCGGCCTTTTTGCTAATTGCCTATCCTCGCACTGACCGCTCCATTTGGGTGGGTCTGCGCTATCTCTTTATCAGCAATACGGCCATGCTGTTCTATCTGATTGGCACAGCGCTGGTTTATCAGGCCAATCATTCGTTTGCGTTTATCGGTTTACGGACAGCGCCAACGGAGGCGATCGCCCTGATCCTCTTGGGCCTACTCACCAAAGGCGGCACTTTCGTCTCGGGGCTCTGGCTGCCTCTGACCCATTCCGAATCGGAAACGCCCGTATCGGCTCTGCTTTCAGGCGCTGTGGTGAAAACGGGTGTGTTTCCATTGGTGCGCTGCGCCTTGCTAATAGAGGAAATCGGCCCGATCATCCAGATCTTTGGCGTCGCCACAGCGCTGCTAGGGGTAGGCATTGCTATTTTTGAGAAAGATACCAAGCGGATGCTGGCTTCGAGCACAATCTCGCAGATGGGTTTTCTCTTAGTTGCCCCGGCAGCGGCTGGTTTTTACGCGCTCACACACGGGCTAGCCAAAGCCGCCCTCTTCTTGATCGCAGGTAATTTGCCTAGTCGTGACTTTTCGGCGCTGCGAAAAAGCTCAATTCAGCCTTTGGTTTGGGTGGCACTGGTGGTTGCGAGTCTCTCTATATCGGGGTTGCCGTTGCTAGCTGGCTTTAGCGCTAAGGCCACAGCGCTCAAATCGTTAACAGGTTGGCTAGCGGTCGCAATGAACTTGGCAGCAGCAGGGACGGCGATCGCCTTTGCCAAGTTCATCTTTTTACCACGTGCCCATGCAGCCGCAGAGACACCAGAGAAGACCAGCTTCTGGTGGGCGATACTGCTGCTGCTAGGCGGACTAACGGCTGCTAATGGCCTGTTTTATGAAGGGTATACGGTGGCTAATCTGGCTAAATCTTTAGCGACAATCGGCGCAGGCTGGCTAGCGTATCTTCTCCTCTTCCGAAAAATCACCCTCTCACTGCCGCGAGCCGCAGAACAGTTTGACCATCTCATCGGTGTAATGAGCCTGATGCTAACATTGCTTTTCTGGATGGTGGCGGCATGATTGGCTATCGAGATCTACTGTTGCGGCTAACGGTTTGGTTTTTGTTGACAGCCGATCTGAGTTTGGCCAATGTTGTCATTGGGGTCGGCGTGGCGCTGCTGCTGCCCAAATTTGGAGCCAGATCTTATACCGCGCCGGATGTCTTAAAAGACTGGCTGCAAATTCTCTGGGAAATCATAGTAGCTATTCCTAAAGCCTATTTTGAGGCATTCGACATGATGCTGCATCCTCACAGGCAAGAAGAAATCACGCTAGAACCCAGCAAATCCCACCGCACACCCGGACTGATTTTCCTGGATATTTTCCTGATCACCTTTACGCCAAAAACAATTGTGGTGAGGCGTCACTCGGATGGCCGAAACGAAGTTCACTGGGTAAAGCGGAGGCGCAGACCGTGATTGAGTCTTTAAACTGGCTGCTCATCGCCATGATCGCAGCGCTGCTGATTCCGATTTATGAAGCCTGCCAGGATGAGGATATCTGGCAAAAAATGTTGGCCTTTGCCAGCATCTCTACCAAAACGTCCATGATGATTTTGGTAATTGCTGTCCTGCGCGACGACTGGATGATTGGCATAGTTGGCGTACTGATCTTAAGCCTGGGGAATGCCTCCTTAATGCTGCTCGCTCACCTGATGAGACGGATGAATAGATTATGATAAATTTCTTTAGCGTCGTCTGTTTTGGCGTGGGCATTGTCTTTTGGTTTTGGGGCACCTGGCCACTCGTCGGCCATCGCTCCGTTTTATTCAAGCTGCACAGCCTATCGGTTGCCGATACTCTAGGGTCGATGGCAATTGTAGTCGGGCTCTTGCTCCAAATCCCTGAAGAATGGCCGCTGCTGGTGTTGGCACTGATCTCTCTGGCGATCTGGAATACGGTGCTGGGATACGTGCTGGCTTATTGTTCTACCGATGGAGGGCGCAATGTCTGAAGACTTTTATACGCTTGCGATCGCTGCTTTACTACCGCTGACGGCCTGCCTGTTAGCGTTGCAGAAAAATCCTTACCACGCGCTGGTTGTCAGGGGAATTTTGGGAGCGATCGCGGCCCTGGTCTATGCCCTCTTTGGCGCAGCCGATGTCGCCCTTACCGAAGCTCTGGTCGGTACCATGCTGTCAATTACCCTCTATGCGGTAGCCGTGCGCTCGTCAATGAGTATGCGTTTGGGTGTTTTAGAAGCTGATTCTCAAGCAAACCCAGCGGCAGGAGACCCAGCGACAGGAGACCCAGCGGCAAAAGAACCCGTGCTCGCCGCTCTACGCGAAATCTTGCGCAGACATTACATGCGACTCGAACCGGTCATCTACAAAAGTAAGGCCGATCTGAAGACAGCGCTAGCCAATCGAGAAATTCACACCGCTCTTTTAGCGCCCACTGTTCACACACCGTCTCAATTCTCTTCTCCAGATAGAGAGTCCTCTCATATCCAAACCCGAGTCCAGCGACTTTACGACATTATGCAGGCTGAACTGCCGCCAAACATGGCCAAGCTCACCTATGCAGGCTCAGCGATCGCGTCCCAATCCGCAACCCACCCACTAGAGACACTCAAAACAGCAGGGGATTAATTATGAAGTGGCTCTACGTTGCAGCAGGCATCGCGCTGTATATAAAGATGCTGGTTTTTCCCAATTCGGCAATGGACTCAGCCGATCTAGCGATTGTGGACACCATTGTTCAAGAGAGCGGTGTGCCCAACGCTGTCTCCGGCATCATCTTTAGAAACCGACTCTATGACACGGTTTTTGAAGTCGTGGTATTTTCTCTGGCCATTATGGGGGTGCGGTTTTTGCTAGCCGATGAACAACCCACTCCTACAGTCTATCAATTCACCGATCATCCCTCAGTTGTCTTGGCCCGGCTAGGTGCAACCATTGCCGCTCTGGTCAGCGTAGAGCTAGCAATTCGAGGGCATTTAAGTCCGGGCGGCGGATTTGCAGCTGGCGTTGCTGGCGGCACAGCCATCGGACTGGTTGCTATCACCTCGTCATCAGAGTGGATGGAGGCCATTTATCGGCGCTATCGTGCCGCCACCTGGGAGAAGATTTCTGTGCTGGTCTTCATTGTTCTAGCGCTACTGGCACTGATAGGCATAGAGCTGCCCCACCGGGAGCTAGGCACCCTGCTCAGCGGCGGCTGGATTCCCCTACTCAACATTTTAGTTGCCATCAAAGTAGCGCTAGGATCTTGGGCCGCTATTTTAGTCTTTATTCGCTATCGAGGACTGCTGTAATCAGCCGGGCTGGGTGACCCATCACTTGATGCCCAAACAGGAATACGCTGTAATACATTTATACTCTAGGCTATGGCAATCTCAATCGCCCTATGTCTAATCGCTCAGCTGACCGCTTACCCGACTCTACCCATAGCCCCGCTGCTCATGCTGTTGTCTCAGCGGCGGATCAGCCGGTGGCCCCTGCTCGGCCACAACCGCCGAAGCTCAGGCCCTATCAGGTACAGCTCGTCAACGATTTGTATCGCACGCTGAACGAAGGTCACAAGCGGGTAGCGATTATTGCGGGCACGGGGGCCGGGAAAACCATCATCAGTGGTCAGATCTGCGCGCACGCAGAAGATGCCGGTAAGCGGCTGATGTTTCTGGTGCATTTAGATGTGCTGGTAGGCCAAACCTACGAAAAGATGAAGGCATTTGGCTTGCAGTGCGGCTTTATTAAAGCAGGCTGGGAGGAAAACCGCGCCGCCCCAATTCAGATTGCCAGCATTCAAACTATGGCTAAGCGTCGCTGGTGGCAGAAGTGGCCCGCCGATGTGGTGTTTTACGATGAGGGGCACATTACGCTCTTTAGCCAGGTGGGCAAAAAAGTGATGCTCAAAACTCACCCAGATGCGGTGCATTTGGTGATGACAGCGACGCCGCTGCGCCTGGGTAAAGAACAGCTAGGAGACTATTTAGATACGCTGGTCTCTTCTCCAGTGCCTAGCGATTTACAGGAGATGGGCTATCTCTCTCGGATGAAGTATTACAGTATGCCGAGAGACAGTATGGCTAACTTAGAAGAAGTGCGCACCTCTAAAGGCGACTACGATGAGAGAGATTTGAAGAATGCGTGCGATCGCACCGAACTGATCGAAAAAATTGTCAAAGAGTGGCAGCGCATTGGCAAAGGCAAGCGCACCATCGCCTTCTGCGTCGATATAGAACATGCCAACCACGTCGCCGCCGCCTTTCGGCAGGCAGGCGTCACTGCCGACACCGTTGATGGCAACACCGCTATTAAAGATCGTAAAAAGCTATACCACGACCTCAAGACTGGCGAACTAACGGTACTGACTTCTTGCAATGTAATTAGCATTGGCTTTGATGAACCTAGCGTCGAAGTCGGGCTTATGCTGCGGCCTACTCAGTCTAGCGCGATGCATTTTCAGCAGTTGGGCCGGGTCATGCGGATCTCTCCTCAAACCGGCAAAGCCCATGGCATCATTCTCGATCAGGCCGGTAACTTACAGCGCTTGGGCTTTCCAGAAGATGTGGAAAGCTATACCCTGCCCACCCAAGATAAATCTTCTGGCGGTGGCGGCGTTGCGCCGACCAAACCCTGTCCGGCCTGCGGTCGAATTGTGCTGACTTTTATTGTCAAATGCCCTGACTGCGGCCATCAGTGGGTGAGCGAAAGGCCCGTCAATACAGAAGATATGGTGGAAATTTACTCCAATGCTCAGGCCAGACAGATTCGCGATGTGCCAACGCTGATTGAGCTATATCATAGCCACCGGCGACGCGCCTTTAAGCGAGGCTACGCGCCGACCTGGGCCGATAGAGCGTTTTATGAACAGTGCGATCGCACGCCCGATCAGCGCTGGTGTTTTGGCTCGCTGTTTGGTGCCCGTCCGACTGTAGATGAACAGATGGCGATCGCCGACTACCTGAGCAAAAGCGCTCGTCGAATTGGTAAATCTAGCGACTGGATCGCGCAGGAATTTGAAAAAGAAGTAGGTCTGGGAACCTGGGAGAAAATGGCCAGTCTCAAAAAGGGATGAAGTGAACATCCGGATGTGACAATTTTTGGTTTGGAAAATGGCTCAAACCACGACATGACCGGTTTGGGCTAAGATTCAGAGGGTCATTCGCCAGTTCGCTCGCCAGTTCGCTCGCCAGTTCGCTCGATAGATTTATTAAGACTTGCACTATTTATGAATCAGAAAATGTGGCCGCGTAGAGGGCTAGCCTATCGCTCACTGGCTGCTTGTTTGGGTAGTCTGGTGCTGAGCAGTCTGGGGACTGCGGGCGCTTTTGCTGAAGAACAGACCGACGACCTGGCGGCCTCATCGACCTCGCCAAGCTTGCCAGCCCTGTTGAACTCTATTCCTGCCCGCCCGATAGTAGCGCCGACCGCTGCACCGGCTGAGCCAGCGATCGCTCCAGAGACAGACGCTCAAACCGTTCATCTGCGGCTCAGCTTGAGTGATCGGCGGGTCTACGTCTATCGGGGCGACACGGTAGAAACGAGCTATCCCGTAGCGATTGGTCGAGCGGGTTGGGAAACGCCTACTGGAGAATTTTCGGTATTCTCACAAATAGTTGACCCAGGGTGGACCAACCCTTTCACTGATGAAGTCGCCCCTCCTGGCCCCGATAACCCTCTAGGCGAGCGCTGGATCGGCTTTTGGTCGGACGGCACAAACGTGATCGGCTTTCACGGCACGCCCAACCGCAATTCGGTAGGCAAAGCCGCCTCTCACGGCTGTATCCGCATGTACAACGAAGATATCCGGGCGCTGTACGACATTGTGGCTATAGGCACCTCTGTCACTGTTGAACCGTAAGTATCTCAATGTATCAAATTCAAACGGCTCTCAAGTCTATACATAGCTTGTGATACATAGAAGCTGGTACGCAAAGGCTGGTATACAAAGGATTGTGCAAAATTGTATAGCGCCAGCTATGCGTTTAAAGCTGTAGATTTCAGCAGAATGAACAAAGATTGAACAGCGTTTGGACTGGTCATAGTTTTTCTTACTCACTACATTACAGATGCATGTCAAACACGTGCGTCGCTGTTTGCCACATTTAGGACGGACAGCGATGGTTCTTTATCCAGCGCCTCTACCTTTTGAGAGGACTTATACCTTTTGACAGAGCAGTTATGGTAGAGCCGTAACATAGCCTCGAAAGGTCTGGCTAAATATACTAATAACTAGCGAATACAAATGGACCATGTTCGGGAGATGTCACTGTGAACAACATAAAAGCATTATCTGCTTCACGCCGTAGCCTGCTCAAGTGGGGCCTGTGCGGTTTTGGCGGATTGATGATTTCAACCTTACCCAAGGCGGTAAGTGCGCAGTCAAATGGCGTAGCAACGCTCACTTTTAACGCTGACGACGCTGGCATTCTCAACTTTGCTCTGTTGCTAGAGGAGCTCGAAGCAGCTTTCTACGCAGCAGCAGCCGATTCGGGCATGATTACCGATAGCGAAGAGCTAGAGTACGTCAGAGTTTTGGGCGCTCAAGAAGCGGCCCATGTCACCTTCTTGCGGGGTGTCTTAGGCGATCAGGTAGCGTTTGAAACCGAAGATGTCAGCTTTAACCCCGATGGGTTAGCGGCTGTTTTGAGCGATCGCGCCACCATTCTCAATACAGCAGTTGCGCTAGAAGACGTTGGCGTCCATGCCTACAATGGCGCTGGCCCCTTCCTAACCAACCCCACCTACCTTTTAGCTGCAGGCTCAATCGTCTCAGTTGAAGCGCGCCACGCAGGCGGCGTCCGGGCCCTGCTAGGCAGACCCACGACTGAACCAGACAGCGACCGTCTAGTCCCCGATGAAGACTTAGTTGCCAGCCTTAATCCGGTCAAAGGCAAAGCCTACGACGAGCTATACAGCCCCAAACAAATTGTCGCTATCGTTGGCTCACTCAACATTATCAACAATCCCATCAACGGTGCGCTCGTTGCTTAACGCCATGAAGAATTCCATGAAACCCTACTTAAACTCAATTGCGCAGCAGGCGACCCAAATCCTATCGCCTTTATCCCGCTCATTCAAAACCTCTTTTACTCGCCTGAGTGCGGCTCTGGTTTTACCTTTGGCACTGCTGCTGCTATGCCTGAGCCCCACTGCCCCGGCGCAGGCCCAAGCGGTCTTAACGCCCCGGCAGGTGACTGAATATGCCTTGACTTTAGAGAAGCTAGAAGCTGACTTTTATCGTCGGGCTGTGATCGCAGCTCAGAGCGGCGGTCTGGCTGAAGTTCCCCAGTTTGCTAAAGAAATTATCGTCTCCTACGGCGAGGATGAGGCTACCCACGTCGCCGATCTCTCAGCTGTTCTTCCAAGTTTGGGAGGTGATCCCAGTGCCGTTACAATTCCTGCCAATCCTAACTACTCAGCAATCTTGGGGCGCGACCCGTTTGCCAACCCCGCAGACTTTCTGCTGGCCGGGCAGTATGTCGAAGACTTAGGCGTGGCGGCTTACAAAGGGCAGGTGCAAAATCTGTTGGCAGCTGGTGATGCCGGTAAAACTGTACTAGCAGCAGCGTTGGCCATTCACAGCGTAGAGGCTCGCCACGCGGCTGGCGTGCGATACCTGCGGCAGTCACTGCTAGGCGCTGATGTCCGCCCCTGGATTTCAGAAAACGCCAGCAGCAACGAGGTTATCTACAATGAGAACCGAGCTGGCACACCCGTTCCCTTCAGCTCCGATGCATTCGATGGCTATGCCACTCAAGCCGAAGTGCTAGCGCTAGTGGGGCCTATCTTAACCGCTGCTCCTCAGTCTGCTACTCCTCAGCCTGCTGCTCCTCAGCCTAGCCAGACAGCGCCTCCTCAAGCGCAACCCCAAGCGCCGCCTCGGGCACTGTGGTAGTCCAGAAGAAGAGCAAAGGAAGATCAGTATAAGAAGCATAAACTGCTCTAGCTGAACACGCTTAACCCTTTTTCGCATACTTGATAGCCGCTGCTCTTGATAGACAGCGGCTATTTTTAATGGGCTTATACCGTATAGTCCAACACTAGCTCGTCACCGGGTACGCCCCGGATGCCCCAGTTGTGTCTGGGCAGTTCAAACATTGCAATCTCGATATCTTCTACATCAATACCTAGCTGTTGATGAATCTGCTCAAAGAGTAGCCTGGTTAGTTTTTTCTTGGCAGCTACTGATCGCCCTTCAAACATCACTATCTCAATGATGGTGTATTGGTCTGAGCGGTCTGCCGGATAGTAAAAATCTTCTGCCTCTAGCGGGAAAAATCGCTGAAATCGCTTGTCTTTTGGCGTGTTAATAGCCTCCTGCAAACAGCTATGAACAATATCAGAAAGCTGAACTCTAATTGAGTCTAAGCTTTCTACGCGACCCGTAATCTTGACTTGAACCATGAGACCTTACCTCTAGAGCACGCGAGAAAAGAGAGATTGTTGATCTGCATCCGAGGCAGTGGCTAATTTGTCAGCCCGGCATTTTCGGGTAGGGCCAGCATAATGTTGAGATTTTGCACGGCAGCTCCGGAGGCTCCTTTCCCTAAGTTGTCTAGTCGGGCAACTAGCAGCGCTTCCTGGCTAGCATCGTCGGCAAAGACAAACAGCTGCACCTGGTTGGTGTGGTTGGCGCTTTTGGCCTCTAGGAAAGTGCGATCGCGCAGCTCATTTTCTGCCGGGTAGGGCATCACCTGCACAAACGGCTCATCTACATAGTGCTCGCTCAATGTGTCATATAGCTGCTGCCCGGTTGGCGGTTGCTCTAGCATCCACAGGGGCAGCGGCACTTGCACCACCATGCCCTGAGCAAAATCACCCACCGCCGGAACAAACAGTGGCGTATGGCTGAGGCCAGCGTACTGCTGCATCTCCTGAATGTGCTTGTGGCCAAACTTCAGCCCGTAAGGACTGTAGGGCTCACTCGATTCGCGCTCTCCCCGCTGCTGATTTTCCTCATAAGAGGCTTCATATTGAGCAATCAGTTTTTTACCGCCGCCTGAGTAACCAGAAATCGCGTTAATCGTCAGCGGAAAATCAGCCGGTAAAACGCCAGCGCTCACCAGCGGTGAGACAACGGCTAAAAAGCCCGTCGGGTAGCACCCCGGATTGCTGACCCGGTTAGATTGAGCAATCGTTTGCCGCTGGTCTGAGGTGAGTTCTGGAAAGCCGTAGGCCCACCCTTTAGCTGTGCGATGGGCGGTACTGGCATCCAAAATCTTGGTTTGAGGATTGGTGATCCAGCTGACGGCCTCCAGTGCCGCGTCATCAGGCAGGCACAAAATAGACACATCGGCAGCGTTAAGCAGCTTAGTACGTTCGGTGATGTCTTTGCGCTTAGCAGGGTCAATACTGATTACTGCAATGTCTTCGCGCTCAGCCAAGCGCTGATATATTTGCAGTCCGGTTGTGCCTGCTTCGCCATCAATAAAAACGGTCGGAATGCCCATACGCTAATCTCGCTGCACCGCAGCCAACCTCTGCTCTTGTGAGTTTAAATTAGCTATTTTACCGGATATAGTGCCGTAGGGCTGTTTTGTCAGTTACTCAGCTATTGGGCTGTTTCGGTTTAGGAAGCCCGCGCTCGAATAATACTCGGGCGGCTCTCACTATAGCCCTCTCCCACTGGGAAGTACCTGCTTAGCTCACCTCTCAACACCGCAACATTAAAACCTTAGGACTGGTTCCCCTTGGCAAGGGGAACCGTAAGGGAGGGATTCCGATGAGTCCACTACACCCCGAGCCCCCTCTGTTAGTGCCCCTTAGCAAGCTATCCATTAGGTAGAAGTAGGTAGAAGCTTTACGGGGGCGGGGGATTCGGGCGTCATTTGTGACAGTATAATAGCAGTCTTAATTTAGCGATCGCGCCCAAAAGCCATGAAAGATTGGACCAGCTAAGAAATCAGCGTTACCCCCTTTGTGGATCTGCGTCATGCGAAATGATCGCGGCAGATCGCCTCGGCCCCTAAGCCACGCACCGAATGCCAGCGTGCCCGAAGCGACAAAGAATGCCAGCGAAGCCCAAAGCATCTATCGATTTTGGTCAAATCCGAAAGTGACAGTGGGTGCAATAGTGAACAGTCATATCAATGGAACGATAGCGCGCAGCGGTTCCTGTAAAACGGTGCTAGCCATTCTTGCGACACGAAGTGACCTTCACGCCGCAAGAATGGCAACTACTGCGTCGCCGGTTTGTCCCAATGAGTCGCTCGAAGAAACCACCCACGCTTCATTAAGCCACCAGTTGGCTCGCCTAGTTGGGTGGCTTTCAGGACAGAAAAGGCGATAGAGAACCGATCATTCACCTGCTTGCCCGCCTCAAATAAGTAAGCGCTATTCTCTTCGGGCGTACCGGGTAAAATGCTGTGGCCCGGGTTGAGAATATGGCCTTTGCTGCCCGCTTTGCGAACGGTGCTGATGATGCGATCGCGAATCACTTCCTTCCGTGCTGGTGGGGGTAATCGCCATTCTCTCCGTACAAAACACCACGCCGCTACCGATTGCCTTCTTAGGCGCTATGACCGTTGCCCTGCCTGTGTGCATCTGTATAATCGGCACAGCGATGCTGAGCATTTTTAGGTTTGGAAGGAAGGGGAGGAGCGATCGCCTATCATGAGCATACTGTTGAACCAATAGATTTGAATGCAAGCAGCAGGGGACCTATCAGTCACTATCCAAACAGGTCACTGAATCAGCGATCATTTCGGTAACAAACGTCTTGTATCCCACCGTCTTAAACAAAACATTTATTTTATCTTCTTCGTATCGCATCACCTGACCTTTGCCAAAGTGAGTGTGAATAATGGTGCTGCCAATTGGAAAGGGCATGGGCCATTTTGTGCGGTCTGCTGTAGTCTGCTCGCAGTTGTCGCAGCGATCGCAGGGCGCATCAAAGGCTTCTCCAAAGTAGCTCAGCACGTACTCTCTTCTGCAGGCTTGGGTCTGCGCGTAGCCTCGCATCATATGTAGCCGAGACTGATCAAACTGCCTGCGCCGCTGCTGTTGAGTCATGGCCTGATCCACCGTCTCTTCCAAATCGGCTTCCGCTTCTACCGAGCAAATCTTGCCATCGACATCTCTTTCAATCAGCCCTGCTGCTTCTAAACTGTCGAGGCTCATGGCAACTTTTGGTGAAGCCCAGAGGCTGCGGTGAAAGCTTCTTCAACCGAGAATGAAGCGTTTAGCTAGCAAGTCTAAACCAGCCCGCCCAAACATCTGCCGCTTGAGCATTTTTAAGCGATTATTCTGTCCTTCTACTTGGCCGTTGCTGACCTCTAGGGTGACGCCTGCTTTAACTGCATCATGGTCCTCCATCAAACTTTTAGCAAAATTCTGAAATGCTTTGATGGAGCTGTTCATCGCTTGCTTCAACCAGTCATCTAACTGTTCAGGTAAACGTTCTCTTACTAGAGAAAGAAAACCTTGAGCGAGGGAAATAGCCTCCGATAGCTCAGGCTGCACGGCCAGTTTCGCCAAAGTTTGTGCTTGTTCACCATCGAGCGTCTCTGTCCGTTGCAAGATGAGCCAAGCGACTCGCCTGATGCTGAGCGGTTTGTATGTGGTGGTCTTGACCTTCGGTGCTGGGCCACGACCGGATAAGTCATGAAGCCCTTCAGGGGCTGGCCTCATGGGTGGGTGCGATTGACGTAACGGCTGAAGATAGCGAGCCACCATCGCATAGCTACCTGCAAAGCCGTGTTGTTGAATCTCTTCAAATAGTCGCTTCGCGTGTCGCTTCCCTTGTTGCCATTGCTCAATCAGGTAAGGCTTGTACGGGTCAAGACTACTGCCATATTGCCGACTAGAGGGTTGCCATTCAGGAAAGCTGGAATGGGACAGGTAGGTGTAGACGGTGCGCTTACCCATGCCTAGATGGTGAGCGATATCTTTGATGGTGTACCCCTCTTTTCTCAAGGCATGAACTTGGTGGTAGTTCTCTAGCCGCTGTGCCCGCTTCGCCTCACGTCGTCGCTGCCCGTGAGAGTTTTTGGGTTTGGGTAGTTCGGGTAAGGGGATGCCAGCGGATTGGAGTTGGCTGGCTTCGACGGACTTAATGGTTTGCGCTTTGCATTGGAAAGCTTTCTCTAAGGTCTCTTCCAGATTCTGCAACAGGTGGAAGCGATCTGCGACTTGAATGGCCGCAGGTGCGCCCTTGCTCATGCCGCGTTTGTAGCTTTTAGAGCGGTCACGCGACAGGATTTCGACGCCGGGATGTTCTTTTAGCCAAGCCGCTAAGGTCTCTGCGGTACGGTCGGGCAGCAGGGCAACCGGTCGATGCGTTTCTAAGTCAACCAGAATGGTGCCGTAGTGATGGCCTTTACGCAGGGCAAAGTCGTCTACGCCCAGAACACGAGGCGTCTTGATCGGCGGCAGCGGTAAGCCCGACAATAGGTTGAGAAACGTGTTGCGGCTGTAGCGGTAGCCGAGTAGTTGGTAACTCAATCGAGCGGCAGCGCTGCCGCCGAGTGCTAGCGCGACCGCTTTTAGCTGTTCCCGACAGCAGGCTGTTTGTCGCGCCCACGGCGCGACAACAGTCGGTAGGCGCTCGGTAAAGATGCGGCGCTGACAGCCCTCGTTGCCGCAGAAGAACTTATACACTTCCAGCAATATCGTCAGGCTGAACTGTACTAACGGCAGGTCATGGAGGGTGCGCTCGTAGTGACTATGAACGCGACCACTAGGATAGTTGCATAGCGGGCAGTGGGTGATCGCCTGAGTCGAGCTGACTCTCAGAATAAATTGCTTACCAACGGCGTCCGATTCCCAACTTTTCAAGCGCAGGGCTAATTCGCCAGGAAGTAGTTGCTCTAGGAGTTCCATAGGATTGATGCATTGATTATCAATCTCTATTTTGCTGCGCTGCTTGGGCTTCACCAAAAGTTGCCATGAGCCCGAAGTGAACGTCATTTTGCACTATACTTAGAAAACTAATAGCTGCCATAATCTTCATTGTCAACAAGGTCTATGAGTTCAAAGACATAGCTGTTTAAATCATTCGAGAAACTTAGTTCGCAAATACCTCTGAGTCTTCTGTCTACACGGTACACATACATGTTTTCAGATTTTACGGCTCGCAACTTTTCCAACCTAGCACCTCGAATTCCTTCTATATCAGCAGACAAAAGCATCTGTTTCACTCTGCTTATCCTGTTTCTTTTCGCCTGAGAAATTTTTGATATTTTCCCTTTAAACTCATCTGAGTACTTGACTGAGATCTTTCGTCCTGAGGTAGTAATTTCGTTTATCGATATGCATCTTTTGATCTCGATTTTCATCTGCTATTTTAAGCCCAGTAGATGGCTCACTGATGTTATCGTCAGGTATGGCAGTAGAGTACAAATCTATAAGCTTTTGGACTTCGGATATTATGTAGCGCCATGCCTCTTCTCTATCAAGCCAAGCAGAAACAGGTTTTCCATTTTTTGGTAATGCCTGAAGTACGGAAAAAGGAGTAGTTTGCCAACCACATGGCTGCATAATAATCGGAATTACCAGTGTGTTCTCTCTCTCATGACGTTCCATTGCTCGCTGCATTTCTTCATCAAAGCAATAGTCAGATGATATATACTGAGGCGTAACTAACAGAAAGATAACTTCGGCTAGGGCTAAGCGCGACTGAGTTTCTTCATTCCAATTGCTACCTGTTCCAACTATTCGGTCGTGCCGCAGTTTAATTTTTCCCTGCTGTGTCAAGCTAGCTAAATGAAGACAAAGCTCGTCTTTCAACTGCTCATCTGCCCGAGAGTAAGAGATAAATACTTCTACTGGCTTGTTTCGTAAGTCCTGCTGAAACTGAGATAGGGGTAACTTTGCTTCAGTATTAGTACCTTTTAATGACCTGTTTATGCTAGATGGCATTCCGCACGCAACGCGGAAACCACTGTAGTTGATACGATCACCTGGCTCGCTATTAAAGCGCGAGGAAGAACGGCAATATCTTACGTCAGCGTACCAGCAGCCACCTCTCAAGACTCGCTTCGCTGATTCTTCTTCTGTTAACCATGCAGCTCCGTCTTCTGGAGCATCGACGTAAGTATCGTGCCAGTGGTCTGCGCACCATTCATTGACATTGCCATGCATGTCACTCAGTCCAAAAGCATTGGCTATATCAAAGGCATCGACTGGGCTTTGTTGCGCGAATCAGAGAAAGAGAGAATCGTCCTGCCCTCGCGACCCGGCGCTTAGTCGTTGACCCAAACCGTCTCTGGCTTGGCGAGCTGAATCATCCGGTTCAAGGCAGCACACTGTAGCAGTATCTCCACCGCCTGGTTGTCGAAGCGTCTAGAACGCACCTTCCCACCAAACGCGGCCTTGTGTCTGAACATCGTCGTTTCGGCAATCGACCGGCGATGATAGCCGATGGCTTTCTTCCAGGCTTTTCTGCCGCGTTTGCGAATCAGCCGCAGGTTCTGGTCACGCGGATGCGGCGGTGCTTTACGGTTGCCATGTTGCCGAATCTTCGCGTTCTTACGCGGCGGGATAGCAGCAGTCGCTCCCTGCTGCTCAATCACTTCGTAGCAGTCCATCTGGTCGTAGGCACCGTCGCCTGAGACCTGCTTGAGGTCTGCCTGAGCACCTGCTACCAAGTCTCTGAGTACAGCCCCATCATGAATGTCGTTCGTCGTCACTACCGCACTCAGTATCTCGCCCGTGGCTTCGTCGATGCCTAGATGCAGTTTGCGCCAGGTTCGACGCTTGCTGATACCGTGCTGACGGGTTTTCCACTCCCCCTCTCCGTAGACTTTGAGGCCAGTCGAGTCCACTACCAGATGCACTGCACCGCTGCGAGGCACCACCGGCAAACTCACCGTCAACGTCCGTTTGCGCCGCGACACTGTGCTGTGCTCTGGCTCTGGCAACTCAACGCCCATTAGCTTAAACAACGACCGTAGCAACCCTTCGGTTTGACGTCCGGCTTGTCGATAGACCGCTTTCATCGTCTCGAAGGTTGCAATCGCCACATCTGAGTAGATTTTGGAAGCGCCTCGCTGACCGCTTTTAACTTCGACTTGCCAGCCAGAGATGGCTTCCTCATCTAGCCAGAACGTTAGACTACCGCGCTGTTTTAATCCAGCGCTATACTCAGACCAGTTGCGGATGCGGTAGCTCATAGCAGGTAGTGTTTTTGGTGGTACTTAAACCTTACCTCATACCCTTTCCGCAACCCCTATTCGTGCAACAACGCCCATCGACTGTAGTAGTTTCTCTAGAGGAAGTTCTACGGCTTGTGCGTTCATGAATATAGTCAGTATCATAATTGGCGCTCTCTCTCGTTAAAGCTTCACCAAAAGAAAACGCCGTTGTTGTTCCTGCTCGACAAGCGTATTCCCATTCAGCTTCGCTAGGCAAACGGTAAGGACGACCAGTCTCTTTCTCAAGTCTCTTACAAAACTCTACAGCTTCGTACCAAGATATCTGCTCTACTGGACGATTATCCCCTTTGAAGCGCGATGGATTCATGGACAAGCCAATATCTATTCGCTTAAATGAAGCAACAACTCGCCACTGCGCTTGCGTGATGGGATAACGTCCCATCAAGAAGGATGGCATCACTAACCTTCTTATAGGCTTTTCTTCATTAGCTTGTATGAAGTCGTCTTTAGAAGCTCCCATAATAAAAGTCCCACTGGGTATTAGACCTGTTGCGAAATAGGGTGTTAGAATGGCTATAGTGCTTGAAGCCTCGTTAGTCCCCTTCTGTTTGATGCTGAATCTCAACCGTGTGTTCAAAGATGACCGCCTGATGCGTTCCCTCACGGGCATGAATCTTGCCGCCTTCGACCAACTGCTGCCGAGCTTCAGCGAAGCCTATCAAGCGGCCCATCCGGTGGCAGCGACCCGTCAACGCAAGCCAGGTGCTGGCCGCAAGTCCAACCTGCTAGAGATAGAAGACAAGCTATTCTTCGTCCTGTTCTACTTCAAGTGTTACCCCACCTTCGACCTAGCCGGTCTGCTGTTCGACTTCAATCGGTCACAAGCCAACCGCTGGCTGCATCGGCTGCAACCGATGCTAGAAGCCGCCTTGGGCTGCGAGTTAGTGCTTCCCAAACGTCAGTTGCACACGCTAGCCGAGTTCATCGCTTGCTTCCCTGAGACAGAGCGAGTCATCCTCGATAGAGTAGAGCGTCCCATCCAACGCCCTCAAGACCCAGTGCGGCAAAAGCGGACCTACACAGGAAAGCAGAAGCGCAACACGCGCAAGCATCTCGGGCTGAGCGACCAGGATAAACGCATTCTCCTGCTCAGCCCGATCAAGGATGGCAGCCATCACGATAAGTCGATGCTCGACTGCTTAGTGATAGCCGAGCACATCCCGATTGACATTCCCATACAGGTAGACTTGGGCTTCAAAGGGATAGAAGACGAGTACGAGAACATCGAGATGCCGCACAAGAAACCGAGAGGCGGAGAGTTGACCGCAGCTCAAAAGCTGAGAATCGGGCGTTCAGTGGAGAGCGTGTTGTGGTCGAACATGCCTTCGGGGGAACGAAGCGCTACCGAGCGGCAGCAGATATCTATCGCAACCGTAAAGAGAACTTCGATGACCGGTTGATGGTGACCGCAGCGGGGCTATGGAACTTCTACCTAGCGGCGGCATAAGCAGAAATGGAAGTTAGGAAAGGATTAGCCCTTTTCGCTACTATTTCGCAACAACTTTAGTCTCTAGTCCTTTCTGACTGCACCAGCTCAGATAGCTCTCGATGGCTTCGCAAGCACCAGGCGCAAGCGGTACCTTACCATCGCTGCCCCACTTCGCATCGGCAATTCTGACACTGCGCTCAGCATAGTCGCCAGTATTCAGCTTGCTGACTTCCTCAGCTCGCAGGCCATGCTTGAGTAGTTCGAAGATAGCTGCGTCTCTGAAGTACAGCTCTCCTCGGAAAGAAAGCCCCTCAGCCAACCGATGAACGATGGAAACATCCAGGTCTTTGATTTCTAGCGGCTCAGCCCTGACCATCTCGATATTGAGGGTCGGGTCAAGCGTGATGTACCGCTTGGTCGCTAACCACTTAAAGAAACTCTGGAAGGTTGCCAGAACCTGGTTGATGCTGGCCGGGGAAAGTCCGATCTTCCTGACTGCTTTTTGAGGCTTGTTTTTGAGGTAGTGCTTGTAGCGGACGATGTCGTTCTCTATGACCTCAGACCAGTGCTTGTACTTCAGCCAGATTTGGAACTGACGCAGGTGCCGCAAGTAGGCCCGCTTTGTGTTCGGTCTGATTTCGCGATCGCCCAAAAACTGCTCGACCCAATCCGACTGGTCTATCCGAGTTTCATCGCCAGACTCGCTTGCCTTCTGAGCTTGCGGACTGATCTCAACGAACTGGGGAATTGGATCGGGTTTTACCATCAGTCAGTTATTAGGGAATGGTTCAAGCGTACCAAATCACTTAAGGCAACTCGACATCAGCTGCCTACGATTTGTCTGTGAGCTTGAGCTTTTTGGCAACGTACCAACTCTTGAGCCATCCGTTTTACTTAGTTGCCCCTGAAAAACCACTAAAAGCCAAGCCAGATGAGCGCTTCAGGCTGTAAGTAGCAGGCTAGAATTACCAGATAAGCCGCTACCGCTGGGAAAACCTTGCAAAATGAAGCCATCCTCATCGCCCTCAAATACCGACTCGCCGCTATCCGCCCTGGCTCGACAGCTGAACCTGAAGCATCCGTTAGTGCAACTGGCTGAAACGATAGAGTGGCAGACGTTTGAGGCGAAGTTTGGCCGAGTTGCTAAAGCGAGTGGCGGACGGCCCGCGTTGCCGACGCGGTTGATGGTGGGGCTGCACTACCTGAAAGCGCTATACGACGAAAGTGACGAGTCAGTGGTGTCAAAGTGGGTAGAAAATCCGGTGGTGCATTTTAGTAAAGGACAGAGAAAAAGACAGGATCTGCTCTTTCTGCTATCTTTTTTCTGACTGAGCGATTGTACTCATGAATGAACAGCCAGATTGCACCAATGTGATTCTCCAGCTTCTTCGAGAAGGATAGCGTCTTCCTCACGAGTCTCGAAATTCGCTGTCTCAGTGTGTTATTCAGCCTTTCGATGTAGCTGGTCAAGCCGCTGTCTTTGCCAACTGCAACATGCCGTTTACTCGGAATGACGCTGACGTATGCCTCCCAGTAATCGGTGTAGACCTTGGCACACTGTCTGTAGACGGCAGGTATTGACTGCCACAAGGCGATTGCCGATTCTCTAGAGCGGTCGCCGATGTGACAACCAATTACCTCTCGGGTATCAGCATCAATAGCCAACCAAACCCATTGCTTGTTGCCCTTGTTATCCACGAATGACCAGAGTTCATCCATCTGAACCTTCAGCTTGCCTTTGGCTTTCGGTATTACCGTCACAACCTGAGGCACCAATGCATACTCATCATTCACATGGCTTTGTAGCCAACTGTCTGAAACGCCTGTTGCCATAGCGATGCCTGCTAACGGGATCTTCTCCAGTAGTAGCAGCGTTACCAACCCTAACGTGTCTCTGTCTTGGGGCTTCCACTGCGGATCTTCGACGAATTGACGACCGCAATCTCGGCACTTGTAGTTTTGCTTGCCACGGCGTGTCGTACCATTCTTTGAGATATCGTGAGAGCCGCAAGTAGGACAGGTCATTTCTGGCTTTATTGTCATAGCGCCTTTGCCGAACAACAGATATGCCCTATTTTTCTCTAGCCTTTACATTAATGCACTACCGAAAATCCATACTGGCAGTACTTTTGTGGAGAGCAGATGTTCCAGCATGACTTTCCCTGCCATCCAACGAGCCTTGTGAAGTGGCGAAAACAGATTGGCGTAGAGGGTTTTGAACAACTACTTGGACAAATTATTCAAACGGCAATGCGCGCATCTGTGATGCGACCGAAAGAGATTGAGCGAGTGAATGTCGATACAACAGTGCAAGAGAAAGCAGTGGCTTTTCCGACGGATGCGAGACTTTATAATCACGCCAGAATAACCTTGGTTCGGGCGGCTAGGAAGAGAGGTGTTGAATTACGTCAAAGCTATGTGAGAGTTGGGAAGTACGCCTTCTTTAAGCAAAGTCGCTACCGTGTCGCCAGACAGCTCAAACGGGCCAGGAAATATACTCGAAAGCTGCGTACTTACCTGGGTCGTGTGATGCGAGATATTGAGCGAAAACTACCGCAGCCAGATGCAGAAATGGCAGTGTTGCTGAACAGAGCAAAACAGATTGAACAACAAAAGAAAAGTGACTCTAAAAAGCTCTACAGTATGCACGCTCCTGAAGTCGAATGCATCGCCAAAGGCAAGGTTCACAAGCGCTACGAGTTTGGCTGCAAAGTGGTGCTCGTGACCATCAGCACCAGCAATTGGATTGTCGGTGCTGATGCGGTTCACGGCAATCCCTACGACGGCGCAACGCTCAGCGATGTGATTGAGCAAACCAGCCAACTGACAGGCATCGTACCCAAGCAAGCAGCGGTAGACAAAGGCTTTCGAGGCACAAAGCATCACCCAAAGGGACTACAGGTACTGGTTGCAGGCACTCGAAAGTTCAAGGGGGTGCTCAAACGGTTGGTCAAGCGACGGAGTGCGATTGAACCGGTCATTGGTCATCTCAAGCATGACCACGCGCTAGGACGTAACTTCCTGAAAGGAAAGCAGGGCGACCGCATCAACGCTTTGCTTTCTGCCTGTGGCTTTAACCTCCGTAAGCTCTACCGTTGCTGCCTTGATGCAGCAGGCAGTTATGCGTTGGCCTAGCCCGCCCGAGGCGATCGCCTAAATGACTGATTTAGGTTTTTCAGGGACGACTACATATTTGCTTATCTAAAATTTGCTTATCTAAAACCTTCCGATACCGTTGGCGAATTCAGTAACCGCCGCAAGGCGTTAGCGTAAACGAGGTGCATTATTCGCACGGGGATGCCAAACGATGTGCCTGCACCCCCAGTCTATCCGGCCTGTTCCGCACAAAACGGTTCACGTACCTGAAGCCGCCTTTGTTAGAGGCAATCCTTCCCTGACAGCTAAACCGCGAGTCTCGCAGCTCAAAACGCTGAAGACATTGTGCCGACTCGACTTCAGCAGATAACAGACAGATAGAAGCTGAATTGGCCAACAATATCCCTTCCCTTTTGACACCCATGCTTTAGAATCAATCCTGAAATACGAAAACGCAAGCAGGCTCTATACTTACGACTTCATAGCGTGTTTCAAAAATAACGGTCGCTAAGGTTCTTGAGACAATATTAATGCTGAAGCCATCAGCCGTAGGCGATTGCACAGTACGTCAACTACTCTACGTCAGTAAACTATGGCTTAAATCACATGTACTACTGACTACCTGCCTAGGGAACGGGTTCTCAAGGCTGATCAACGAGTTTCCGGGCTTTCCCACACTTTTTTCGGTCTCGTTAAAGGCCAAAATTCCTCCGATTCTATACATAGGCGAAGCTTAACGGAAATGTGTAATACAGCCAAATGCAGTAGCTGATGATTGCGGCGAGGAAGCGGTGGCCACGGTAGGGGTTATTCATGGATGCAGTGAAGTGAACCCCTAAACTTGGACAGCAAAATCAGCGGCTCACAGTCAAATTTAGCCAACTTGAAAATGCCCTGAAAGGTGTTGAGGAACTAGAGGCACTATTCCAGACAGTTTGAGAGATGGAGCAAGGAGGGGCGATCACATTGATGGCGATTCGGTTCAATTTGGCTAACCCAGATCTGACGCCTTCTTTACGGAGACTGTTTCTGAACAACCCGGTGTTGTTCTACGCGACCACCAGAAGGTCTAAACGGAGAACCTTCTCCTTTCGGGAGTGGACTCGTGAACACTCGCCAGAGGTTACCTGGCGACATTAAAGAAGCGGGGGATGAGAACAGGTTGAGCACGTCAAAGAAGCTTCTGCAAACTGCCGGGTCAGCGGAAGCAACCGCGTGCACTCGCTCCATATATTTATTGATTATTCGATAGCCTAGTGGTCTTTGTCCTTTAATTTGAGGAAAGCGGAAGTCCTCTCCGGTGGCAATCGTCCAGGGGTTGTTAATTATTTTGCTCGCTCGTTGATAAAAGTGGGTAGGAAGACGTTCTAGTCCATATACCAAGGTTTCTTCAAGGGCTTTGGCTTCGGCTGCGGCAACCGACATTCCCTGACCATAAATAGGATTAAAGCTACAAATAGCATCCCCAGTCGCGATATAGCCCATCGGCAGCGACTTCATCCGCTCGTAGAACCGTCGCCGCGTACTGGGAATGTGGTAGCTCACAATGTCACTCAAAGGCTGATTCGAGATTACTAAGTCGTGTACCGCTGAGACGGGGAGGGTAGCAGCAAACTCAATCCAGCCTTTCTCATTAGCTGGTGGGCGATCGCCTGCGGTTCCAACCAGCGTAACGATCCAGCGATCTCCTTCGGCAGCTAGAACTGCGGCCATCCGGCGACCTTTGGGGGGCGTTCCTGAGATAATGCCGCCAAATGAATCAAAGAAATCGCCTGGCTTACGCTCAAAAACACGAGTCGCATATCCGACATCGACCTGCAATGAGATTTCCTCAGGCGGCTCGAAGCCAAGTTCTGCCAACCATTTTGGGTACTTAGACTTTCTACCACTGGCATCAACCACTAGCTGAGCGCCTATCTTTTGAACAGACTCATCAGCGCCTCGAACCATAAGGCCTGTGATTCTATTGCGCGTGGACTCAAAAATTGGCTTCACGCCCTTAGTCTCTTCTAAAAAAGTTATGTTCGGCAGTGCTTTAACTCGGCGGCGAATCGCTGCCTCCAGACAAAGCCTACTCACGCAGATGCCATAATAGCCAGATTTATGGCGCAGCTTCCAGCATCCGTGCTGAAACCAAAGGAAATCTCCAACAGTGTCACATCTCGGTGCCCCTAAGGTATGTAGCTCATCCATCATGCCTGGAAAATACTGATCCATAATGCCATAGCCGCTGGCCAATAATCCATGCGCATGAGCCGCTTGAGCAACGCCTTTACGCATTCCTTCGCCAACAGGCAGCCGATCTTGCTCGACCACTATAATCTGTTCAAAGTACTGGCTGAGCGCTCTAGCCGCCAGTAGTCCGCTGATGCTAGCGCCTAGTACAATAGCGGTGGCATAACGTTGTGACATATCTTTAGCCATGCTCAGGAGTGTTGTTAGTTACTTCACACAGTTAGTTATACGCTAGGCTGGAACCTAATACTGATCTGGCCCCGCTAATAAAGCTGTCAAATTCCTTAGTACAGGACAAAAGCTGGCGTGGTTGAATTCAAGGTGTGCACTTTGAGAGCGATTTTCTAGCGAGAGGCTACGCCAACAGGTAGTCTGAATGACTGCCCTTCGTATGCGATTCTCCTGGGAGAGGCTTCGCCAACACTTCCAGTGGGCATCGCCATCGCAATCCATGAGCCCAACCTTCTCCGCCGCCGCCAGCCTATCCCCCGACATTCGGCAAGACATCGGCATCCAGGTGCTTGCTCGCACAGAACCTGGATGCGGCCTAGCAGCCAAGCACCAGGTGAGCCGAAAGTCGTCTATCAGCAGGGCGATAAAGCACCGCAAGCGCTCGACGAGTCGTTTGCACCGTCAGCCGCAGATGACGAGGTGCTCTTTCATTTTCCGGTGACTAAAAGCTGGCTGTACCAGCTGATTCTAGGCTTGGTGTTGATATGCCACAGTTCCTATCGCGGGGTGATAGAACTATTCCGCGATCTATTCGATACACCGATCAGCATTGGCACCGTCCACAATCGGCTCGAAGCGACAGCCGCGACAGCCACTGAAATCAATCAAAGCCAAGACCTTTCTGACATTGAAGTGGGATTACTGGATGAAATTTTTCAGTCAAATCACCCGGTGCTAGTGGGCGTCGATGCGGCGTCAACCTACTGCTATCTCCTTCAAGCGGTGGAACACCGGGATGAGGAAACTTGGGGCTGTCATCTGCTGGATGTGATGGCGCAAGGCTTCGACCAAGACTACACCATCGCTGATGGTGGCAGTGGCCTGCGGGCTTGGCAGAAAGCGGTGATGCCGGAGACGCCTTGCCACGACGATGTCTTTCATATCCAGCAACAGTTTGAGCTGGTGGCCAATGGACTGGCTCGTCAAGCGCAAGGGGCAACGACTCATCGCATCAAGCTGGAGCAGACGATTGCTAAGGCGTTGCTAACGAACAGCATGACGCGGCAGCTGACCATTCAACAGGTGCAAGGCAACCGCCGGGAAGCCGGACTGGTCACCCGTGCCCAAGATGTCAAAACGCTGTTGCAGTGGTTCTCCCACGATGTGATGGTATTAGCTGGCCCGGACCTCACCGTGCGTCAGGAACTCTTTGACTTCATTGAGATAGAACTCAAACAGCGGGCAGGCAAGCAATACCCGACGATTCGCAAGCTGAGGAAGGCCCTGCACAATCAACGCGATCAGCTGCTGGCCTCTGCCGGTGTCCTGGATCAAAAGTTAGAAGTCATCGCCCAGCGCTTTGAGTTGCCGCTACAGGCCGTACGAGATGTCTGTCTGCTACATCGGAAGCACGAGACATCCAACGCTTACTGGGAACGGTGGAATCATCTACACAGCCAACTTTCAGGCAAGTTTTACGAGGTGATATAGCCATCCTAAATGATTGATGAGAATGTTCCATACCTATCCATCTTGGGGAAATCGAAGGTCTCTATTGTCAGGTGACAGTGGAGTATGACAACTGTTGCAGTTTTCGGCAATCATCTGCTCACATAGCTCTAATCAAGCTGACACAAAAGACATGTGAGCTGTCCGGTCAACTCTCCTATCTTGTTAATCAAGCAAGCAAAGTTCGCTCAGAGCTTTGCTTCCCAAGTTCACTTACCTCACCTAGGAAAATCACTGCCATGAACAATAAAATTGCTTCTACTCTACTCGGTCTAGTCGGCTTAGGCTCTATGGTTTTGCCCTTATCTGCCGCTCATGCCTACGATCCAGTAAGGCAAGCAGATCAGTTCGAAGAAACTTTCTCCTCTGAAACCTTCCCGGAACCCTCGCAACTTGATATCGATTTCTCTACCCAGGTTCAGGAAGACCAGCAGGTCGCTTATAACTACTGCTACTACGAAATCTATTCGGACGGTAGCTACTACTGGATCTGCTACTAATTGGTTTTCTCAGCTTAAGCCCTCATATCTCACCTATTCACCCTGGAGGATGGCCTCTGGGGTGTTTTTCTGGCGTAGCTCAAACTAGAGTTACACTTTACTGCGTGGTTTAAAGTTGGCGTAACTACTCAGGCAGAAGTGTTGGAATCAGCGGGCACCCGATGAAAGTACTTTTAAGGGCATCGAGTACGGGCAGCCCTTGCTTTCTCAGGGTAGAGAGATAGCCTCGAATGCGACAGAACTGCTGCGCGCCGAGCGGCGAACGAAAACAGCCGGAAATTTTCTGCTTGAGCTTCATCATGCGGACATCGCGTTCGGCTTGATTGTTATCAAAAGGCACCTGAAAGTCGTGCATAAAGACTAACTCCTAAGAAACACACCCAGCAATATCAGGTTTAGGAACGAGGTCAAACCCTAATGATTGGGCTTTTCGCTGTAGCTGGTTCAGCATCCGCTCACGATACTTTTGCTCATAAGTTTCAACGCCAGGATCAGCATAAGCATCTCCCTTTGACCAAACATGGTAAAAGATACGAGCGATTTTATGGGCGGTGGCGGTGATGGCTTTCGGCCCGCCTAAGCGAGCTTTCATTCGCCGATAAAACGCCCTCAGCACCGATTGACTTCGAGAAAGCGTTTGGGTGGCCATGCGGAAAGCGTTGGCAGCGCGATTCACGACTCGGCGGGTTTTAGAGCTTTTGACTTTGCCGCCGGTAATTCGACTGCCGGGGCAAAGCCCTAACCAGGAGACAAAGTGCTTAACGGTAGGGAACTGAGCAGCGTCTAGGCCAACCTTGGAAAGGATGACGAGAACGGAGCGCGCTCCTAGTCCAGCAATTTGAGTCAGGTCTACGCCAGTAATGCGGTATAGATGCGTCCGTAAATTGAAGTCAGGAGCGTTACCCGGCTGCTTCTTTCCGCGTCGCTTAGGCTTGGGTGGCGGGTCATCGTTGGGGTCTACTTTGTCGATGAAGTCGTTCAGATGCCGTTCAATTTCAATATCACAGGCCGACATCTGTTGCTTATAGATTTCGTAGAGCTGTAGTTCTTGCTGCAAGATAAACAACTGTTCGGCTCGATAGTCGCCCGTTAAAGCGGCCGCAATGTCGTCAGTTGACGCTTTGATTCGTCTATCCTTCATGGCTGCGAGCACCTGTGGATTTCGCTCACCGGCGACAATCGCTCGCAGAATTCGCATCCCAGTGGTGCCAGTAATGTCGCTGATGACCCGGTGGAGTTGCACGTTCATTTCAGTCAGAGCCTTCTGCATCCGCAGCACATGAGTGCTGGTACTTTTGACTAAGTGTAGTGTCCCCCAAAATTAGGACAGCAGCTAGAGAGAGTAATCTAGAGTCAATAGGGGGCAATCATCATGGCAAACAAGCAAAGAAATTACAGCAGTGAATTTAAGGCCAAAGTCGTCCTGGACAAATCATACCAGTCAAGCGATGCGGGCCAAGGCCGAAGAATGAAAACAACGAGGTATTCATATCTTTGAGCTGCCAAGCTATTCACCTGAGTTGAACCTAATTGAAATCCTATGGCGCTTTATGAAGTACCAATGGCTAGAGATTGGGGCTTACCTGAGTTGGCAGTCTCTGGTAGACAATGAAGAGATTCTCAGAAACTTTGGTAAAGACCTTAGTGGTGCAGAAAACTCATAAAACCCTTATGAAATAACGATTCTCACTTTTGGTCAGTTTTGAGCCTTTGAACTTATTTTCTACGAAGGCAATGGGTCTTAGCCTTCATTTTGACCGTCCAAACTGTCTCGCTTGAGACTTAAAAAAGTTTTCTGCACCACCAAGGGTAAAGACTATGTAATTAATTTTGCTTAACTACTTAATTTCGGCTCTCGCTGACTCAAGGGGGGCTGCCTAATGACCTTTAACATCTCCTACAAAACCTAGCTCACATAGGTTCTACCCTTTAATAATCAACATAAAGAATTAAGCCTGAGTAGTTACCCTCAATCCTAAATTTTATTTTCCGGATTGTCGGTAGTTTTCTCCTATCGCTGCTGAGTTCTCTGCTGTCTTTCAGTTTTCTGCGATCGCTCTCTCTACTTTACGCCACTGTGCTGACGCAAAGCACCCGTGATTCTTCAATTGCAGCTATGTATTGTATCGCTATGGTTCAAATATGAGGATACTTCAAAGTGCTAGACCAACTATATTCAGAATCTAATACTGATTCAGCGCTGTCGAGTTCTAACGTTTCTCTTTTAGAGGGCTATGCTAATGGATTAGAAATCGACCCTCGCCCGCTCACACCTACTGCTTTGCATAGCGCCTCTATTGATGAGGCGTGGCTATCTGAGTGGCAAACCGCCGATAGCTATCGGCATCTGCTAGCAGGAGAGCTTTTCCCTTTTGATATAGCAGCCCAGCCCGATGCCAGCTCTTCTGTTTCATCGCCTGTTGCCTACGATACTGAAACTTCAGATTTTCTGATAGGCAGTGTTTCTGCCCTCTCCAGCGGTGATGACGTCCTATCGCCGCAGTCTGCAACGGGGGCATGGTACCAACAAGGATCGCTTAAAGCAGATCGCTTCACCGTGAACCTTAATGAGGCGCTGACCGTGATCTCTGGCAATGGCAACGTTGAGTATGGCTATGGTGAATATGACTATCTCGACTTGTCTAACCTTTTTTCTAACTCAATTGCAAGCTGGTCTCCTGCGGAGTCCGAGGGCGTTTTGTTCGACACTGGTAACGGAGCGCGCGTTTTTGACTCCTTGGTACTGACGAATGGCAGTCAAGTCCTATTTGAAGGACTAGATTCTGTTCAGTTCGCAGATGGGATAATCGATCTTTCTGTGGATCCAAACGATCCCCTGTTTGAGGAGCAGTGGAATTTGCATATGATGGGTGTGCAAAATGCCTGGCGATTTACGCAGGGGAGTTCTGATGTGCTGATTGGTGTTCAAGATACGGGACTAGGTTACAATTCCGCTGCTGGCGGTTTCCATCCCGATCTAGATGCAAACAGGCTATTTTACTTGACGGACAATGTCTCCGATGATTTTTTAAGCAATGATTCTCATGGCACCAGCGTACAAAGCATTATCAGCGCAGCTTCCAACAATGGCTTTGAAATGAGCGGAATCAACTGGAATTCTACTGTTTTTAACACTGATGTACTCGATGGCAATACGGATGATTTGAGTTTGGCAGGGGCAGCACAGGCAATGATTGACTATGCAAGCCAGCGAGGACAGAAGCTAGTAGTAAATATGAGCTTAGGTGGTCCTAACCTCAATGATGCATTCGCTAATTTAGTTGCAAATAATCAAGAGAATGCTTTGTTTGTGATATCAAACGGTAATGAAGGCAGAGATAGTCTCAGCCAACCGGCAGCATTGGGATATTACTTCGACAATGTGGTGGGTGTCGGTGCTTCTTGGGGCAATAATGGTCGATTAGGCGACCGCATCAACTATTCCAACTATGGCCCTGGCATCTCACTGATGGGGCCTTCAGAGGTAATCGCGGCAACAGCGTCTTCCTCAGTGTTTGGTACCCAATTCGGCTGGACAGACACCTTTAATGGCACTTCGGCAGCGGCACCTAACGTAGCTGGGGTTGCTTCATTAGTATGGAGTATTGATCCTCGATTCTCAGCTGCACAAGTGCATCAAATTATGCAAGAGACGGCCTATGACTTAGGGGTTCAAGGCTACGATTACGAGACCGGCTTTGGCTTTGTCAATGCGGACGCGGCTGTGCGGCGAGCAATGGCGATCGCTCGAACTTGGCAGGCAAGCAATCCGTTTAGCATGGCGATGGCAGTCACCGCTACCGAATCACTAGCTGAGCCAACGTTGGCTTATATGCCGCAGTCAACCAAGAGTGTTGTAGTAGAAACAGCAATAGCGAATCAGTCCGTGTATCAACTTGTCAGCCGCCAATTCAGCGGGTCTTCTCCAAAGCCTTTTTCTACAGCTGTCGAGAGCCTTTCAGAGACCCCTATCGAAATAGATATGGCTGCTTTAGAAATAGCATCTGAAGAGCCCATGCGTCAAAAAATAACCATACAGGCTGACCGTTCACAAACAGCGGAGATGTTTCAGCTGCCACTACCTCAAGTTTTGAATGCCTCATTTGATTTTGCCGTTTAGCCTAAGGAGCTAATGTGATGACTGTTGTTGACCAGTGGGCGCTCAGACTAGCAGAAGCCGCCGTACCGGACGAGATTGATCTAGCGCCCGATCTCGCACATGCCTATATCCAGGGCGGCAAAGCCCGACAAGCGCTTTACAAAACGGCTGATGGCAGTGTGGCCGGTGCTTTTGGCTCAGGTGAAGCGCTGTTGGTGTTGCCCTGGATATTTAAGGGCGTGACTGCTGCGGGCAAGTGGCTGCTGTCGTTGCTAACTTCAGATGATTTGAACAATGCGATTTCTGTGGTTAAAGATGCGATCGCGCTGCGAAAAGCTACCCAATCCAAAGCGCAGCCAATAGCATTGCCTGGCGCTCAATCTTATCCTGCTCTCAAGCAGACAATTGATATTCTCAGCCATGAGCTAAGAGAAGCCGGTTTGCCAGATGATCAAGCGGATGTGATTACCTTGCGCGTTGTCTATGCGCTACTAGAAGAGCCTCAGAGCGGTGTCGAATTTGTGAACTGTTTATATGGAGCTGAATAATGGCCACTTCTACAAAGAGTAGCGCCTTTCTCCCGCCCTGGCTATGGCTGTGGCTAGTCACCTATTTTATAGCCTTGCCAAGCTCTCTTACCCTGCTAAAACAGTCCTGGGAAAGCGTGGCCTATGGCGGTACATCTACCGGGGCAACAGGATTTGGCCTATGGGCGTTGGGTATCAATGCTTTTTTAGAGATTATTCCACTACTGGCGCTGTTTGGCGGCGTGGTAGCACTCGCTTTTCCGCAGGCGAGAGCAAACTTTTTGGAGAAGAAATATGAGCTGAAACCGGCTTCTGCCGCGGGGGGCGCGATCGCTGACATCATTAGCTTTTTACAGCAACACGATCCGACGCTACAGGTCAAAGTCAATCTGGTGCGCGCCGGTCAATATGCCTTTGTCTATCCCCTCAGCTTTCGTCAGACGGGCATTGCCATCTTTGCTCCACTGGTTAAGCTATGGCGGGCCGATCAGCCGATGGCCGAAGCGATGCTAGTTCACGAAGTGGCTCACCATCGCCAGGGAGACGCTTTTGTCGTGGGTGCAGGCAGTCCGTTTAGGGCCGTGGTAGAAAGGTGGGTTTCACTTTATTTATGGCTTTTTGGGGTGCCTTATGCGATCGCTGCCGTCAGCCTTTTTATCAATTTTTGGCAAGATTTAACCCTGCTTTCGCAAGCAGGCATCAGCTGGCTATCAATGCTGCCTCAGCTCATTCTTCATGTTATGGACACGGCGCTGTTGCTTTTATTTGGGGCGTTTATGACCACACTGAGTCTGCTGTTGTGGACGCTGAGTTTGTTTATGATGCCGCTAGCTGGGCTGTGGTGCGCTGAATTTAATGCTGACCAGGCGGCGGCGCAGCGATCACGCCCCGATACTCTCAAAGCCATTTCCCAGCTATCACATCCGGTTCACTGGCGACAGTGGCTGCTCTCTCGCTTCTCCCACCCGCCCGACTCGCTACGGCGATGGTTTCTGGCGCACAAGCAAACAGAGATAGCTTTGGCCATATTGTTACTGATCTATCCGCTGACATATCTGCTGCGGCTAATAGTCTTAAGCGGATTTTCAATTTTGCTTGGCGACTTTAACCTGACAGAGAATTGGGCTTTGGGATTAAAGACAGTAGCGCCAGTATGGTTGGCGATCGCTCTCGTACTGGCCCTGTGGCCCATGTGTTCAGGCTATTGGGAACGGCTGCTGAGGAGAAAGGCGATCGCGCCTCAATTCAGCCCTCTGCCTTATTGGATAAGTGCTGGCATTGTTTTTGCACTCACCATCATTGGATTTAGCCAGAGCGTCTAGCGACTCTCAGAAAGACACGAACAGTCCTTCCTAAAAGCCGATGATCACAAGATCATCGGCTCTCCTGATGCTGCGATTATCTTGCATAGCGGTCGCGTGTAAAAGAATTCACTGTATCTTCTGGTTTCTGCAAACAGCCTGACATTTTTCATCTCAATACTTGTCATAAACCTCTGCTGAAGCCAAGTCGCCACCATCCTATTCTAAAAGCACATCAAACAAGAGATATTTCAACTTGTTGATCTACTTTTCAAGAATAAGGTAACCACTATGCAACGTTTTTTCAATACAGTATCTGTCGTGGCTGGTCTGCTCTGCCTACAGTCTGTCGCATACGCTCAGGAAGCGGCTGATCTCATGATCGAACTACCAGAACCAAAAACCGGGATCTCCATACCATCCGTCGAAACTTACAGTTTCGAACCGCTCACAGCGCTAGAGAGAGAAATTTCAGAAGAAGACATTTTGCCTCCGATTCCCGAACAGCCAGAAGGTTGGACACTTTACTTCTTCCCTCACTTATCTCCAGACAGCACTTGCCCTCGCTCAGAAGACAGCATCACGCTCTTTTGCATCTACTAAACCAATACTTCGGACAAAATTAGAAGAGCGGGAGCCATATAGTTACAGAGATCTCGATAATTGGGATGATTTTTAGTCGAAGTCTCTTTCAAGTCTAAGCTGTGAATAAAGTGCTCAAGCAGATACTAACATTGTCTAAATAAATGCTACACCTTGCTAGGCCCGGTCGATGCCGACAACGACAAGCTAAAGAAAGAAGAAAAAAGTTCTCGTCCAGCTCTCGAAAAAAGTGCTCAGAGGCGTTGCCAAAAGATTGATGAAGATAGCGACCAGCATGAAATGGTTGGTGAGATTCGTCCTAGCAAAAGAAAGTGACCGCGCCGCCCATACACCATGCTAGCCATCGTCTAAACAATAAACCGCTCTAAATCAAGATGGTTGCCTTAAAGTCCTTTGTTATGGTTGCAGGCATTCTCTACTCATCACTAATCGACCGTCAGCCAGCTGATAAATCCCTTGAGGCTCCTCGATGGTGCCGTTCTGCCGTCCAGATAGGGTCTCTGACGGTTCTGAAGGAATAGCGCTGATGTGACCTATTGTGTAAGTCGTGGTGTTTCCGCTGAGTGGCTGAATCAAGTTTTCCGTGCTTGTAATAACAAGATTGCCTTCCTCTTGGCTACTACGGGTGATACAACTACTCGCAACCAACATATTTGGATCGATGAGTCTATCAGGAAGCTCGTTCAATCCGTCTTGAATGAAGCTTGTATCAGGGATGATAATATTACCCGATGCAACTTGTCCATCCGCGTTGATATCTACTTTGCCATTACTATCCAAAGGCAATTGACCGTTGAATGGGTTCGCATCACTGAAAAATGCACCTAAAACGATATTGCCGCCAAGGGCATCGCTAGAGCTAGCTAGAATATCGCTATCGTCAAAAGCTACGATAGGGCCTTTAAAGGTTATATTTCCACCATTGCCTTGGCTGTTTGTTGTGATATCACTATCGCCCCTCAGAACGCTAACTCCTCTTTGAGCATCGTCTGATGTGTTGATTTGGATATCGCCCCCAGAAGAGAACGGCGCTGCTGTAACAATATCACTATTCACCAAGCGTAATCTGTCAGTGGCATCTATACTAATGGTGCCTGCTGTTCCCCTACCATCGCTCCGAGCCGAAATAACAGCCCCATCTTCTAGCGATAGATCGACGGTACGAACAGTCAATCTTCCGCCGCTGCCGCCAGCGTTCTCTCTGACGCTAGTGAATATTCCACTGGGAAAGCCATCGCGATCACTCCCACTCAAAGAAACTTCATCGCGTGCAAGAACAGTTATTTCTCCGGAATTTTTTTCTCCGGCAGTCGATGCCAAAATTTGCCCTCCTGCTTCGGCATTAAGGCGGTTAACTCGAACGAAAATATTTCCTGCAACCCCTTGCCCAAAAGTGCTAGCGGTAATAAACCCATCATTTATGTGTAAAAGCCCTGCAAAAATGTCAATGCCGCCGCTATCTCCTACGCCAAAAGTGCTAGAGCTGATAAACCCACCATTTGTGACTGACAGTAAGTTAGCAGAAATGCTTATCTCACCACCACGCCCTATCGCATTTTGTTCTACGGTTGTGCTAATCTGGCTAGGGAGAATTTGATCTGGGTCACCTGCTCCAGGGCCTTGTCCCTGAAGTAAGACGGCATTGCGAACATCGATAATAATATTGCCTGCATCTCCAATATTCTCTGTATCTGCTAAGAGTGACGAGCCGTCTCTTAGCTCTAGAGAGCTTGCCGAGATCTGGATATCGCCGCCCCGTCCGTTTCCGCTCCCTTCTGTCACTTCAGTGATAATATCTGAATTGCGCAGGAGTACGTCCCCTTCCACCTTGATGCTGATATTTCCAGCGCTTCCTACACCTTCCGTATTACTGGTTATCTGAGCACGATTCTCAACAGAGAGGGAGTCGGCGACAATATCTATATTCCCTCCTTGACCTTCTGCACCTTGGGATAGGCCAGTAGAAATAGTACTTGGAGAAGAGTCAACTGCATTGTTCTCGCGACCATTTAGTACAACATCTTCCTCGGCTCGAATGGTTATACCACCTGAATTTCCTCGACCTGTAATGCGCGACTGAATCTGAGCGCCTTGCAGTATTTCGAGTGACCCTGTCACAATCTCAATGCCGCCGCTATCTCCTACGCCAAAAGTGCTAGAGCTGATAAACCCACCATTTGTGACTGACAGTAAGTTGGCAGAAATGCTTATCTCACCACCACGCCCTATAGCATTTTGTTCTACGGTTGTGCTAATTTGGCTAGGGAGAATTTGATCTGGGTCACCTGCTCCAGGGCCTTGTCCTAGAAGTAAAACGGCATCACGAACATCGATAGTAATATTGCCTGCATCTCCAATATTTTCTGTATCTGCTAAGAGTGATGAGCCGTCTCTTAACTCTAGAGAGCTTGCCGAGATCTGGATATCGCCGCCCCGCCCGTTTCCGCTCCTTTCTGTCACTTCGGTGATAATAATTGAATTACGCAGGAGTACGCCTCTCTCTACCTTGATGCTGATATTCCCAGCGTTTCCTATACCTCCAGTATTACTGATTATCTGAGCGCGATTTTCAATGGAGAGAGAATCGGCAACAATATCTATATTCCCCCCTTGACCTTCTGCGTCTTGAGACAGTCCAGTAGAAATAGCACTTGGAGAAGAGTCAGCTTCATTGTTCTCGCGACCGTTTAGTACGACAGCTTCCTCAGCTTGAATGGCTATACCGCCTGAAGTTCCTCGACCTATAACGCGCGACTGAATCTGAGCGCCTCGCAGTATTTCGAGTGACCCTGTCACAATCTCAATACCACTGCTGTTGCCTATGGCATTCTGATTGACGTTATTAAGGATAATCGTCGCGCCAGAGTCTCCTTCCTGTATTAGAACGTTGTCTGTGACATTAATAATAATTTTCCCGGAATCTCCTAGGCCCGACGTATCTGCACTAAGCTGCCCGCCATCAATCAAAAGAAGGGATTCTCCTTCTATTATGATGTCACCGCTATTGCCGACAGCGTTAGGATAGACATCATTTATAACGAGGCTAATAGGATCGCTGATTTTAACCGTTTCTGAGGCGTTGAAGAGAATGTTTCCTCCCTGGCTACCAGCGCTGCCCAAGCTGGTTGATTCGCTTCCGCAGGCGGAAGCGCTGCCAATGCCTGCACAGACATCGCTTCCTCCAAGAATGTCGATATTACGAGCATATATTGAAATATCACCGCCATCTCCGCTAGTCACATCTAATTCAGCGAAGCCATTGTTTTCACCTGTCATCTTGAAATTAGAACGAGCCACATCGTCTGGAAAACTCAGAGAAAGTTTGTCGTCTTCCACGCTGAGGTCAACTCTGCCGAAAGCAGCGAGGCCGCCGATCTCAATTTGACCACCTGGTGCTCTCAACCGCCCCTCCCTAATGATAATATCGCCAGTAGATGCCTCGCTTGGATTCAACCGCCCGCCTACGAGAAGAAAACTATGTTGCTCTGGCACGCTTAACGTAGCTCTGCTTTCTATGGAGTGAGCGGGTTGAGAGATAGGCTGAGTAAAAAGGAAAGCGGAAGGGCGAACTGTTAACAGGTCGAAAACCATCCCTGAAGGTGCTGTCCCGTATACGCCGCGCGATCCAAACTCAATTTCATTAGCGGTCGTCGCGACAAATGAGCCGCCGGTATCTAGGCTGGCATCTGGGCCAAAGAGAATGCCGTTAGGATTCATGAAGTAGAGCGTTGCGTCTGTTTTTGTGTTGGGGCAAGCACCGCTGAGACAGGTTCCCAATGTCCCTAAGATATCTGAGGGATCGCTGCCGGTTATGCGAGAGAAAATATTTTCAATGGCTACATTATCGACGACGAAGTAAGCGGCTGCACCTTCAGCAATATTGAATTCTTCAAAGCTATTAAACAGATTTATACCGCGAGTGGCTCCGCCCTCAATAAAGGTCGTGTTGCCTTGTATATTCAGCGTCGAGCTTTCTCCCGCTAACGTATCATCTGGACGGATATCCATCTGAGCAGGAGTCGTTTTTCCGATGCATACCCACATCAGTGAGCTGATGATGCTTACTCCAAACAATTTTCTAAGGGAAGCGCTCTGCCATTGAGTCCTCAAAAACCAGTCTTTTCTCATAGCTTCGTCCTACGCCTTAATTTGACCAAAGCATACCGAGTATTGCTAAGCAGCTCAGTAGTTATGTAGACAATTCTTTAGATTAATTGGGTCAAATTGCTCAAATTTGAAAAAATATAAGCGAAACGATGCATTTAAGGCAGTATCTGATACTCTAAATGCAATTGTCTAGAAAAACCTTGGTCAATTCATCTACCCCTCCCGCCTTTGGAGCTGTCTATATGCGACGCCCCCGCATTCGGTTTCGTATTCGCCGCGCGTTTCTAGCGCTGTGCCTCTGCACATTACTCGCGACGATTGGATTAGGCAGTGTCTTTGGCCATTCGCCCGTTTCCGCTCAACCGACAGATACGCAATCGACAGATACGCAATCGACAGATGTGAACCAGCTTGTGCAAATGGGCATCGACCTTTATCGGGCAGGAGAATTTGCAGAGGCGATCACACCCTGGCATTCCGCTTACGAAGTATACCAAGCGACCGAAGACTTTCTAGCATTGGCAACTGTTAGTGAAAATCTGGCACGCGCCTATCAGCAGCTGGGGCAAACGTCTGAGGAGATTGTTTACTGGGAGCGGGCGATCGCCACCACTCAAGCCTTAAACAATCCCCCAAAACTGGGCCGGTTGCTCACCGAACAGGCCCAAGCCTACAGCCGACTAGGACAGCACAGACGAGCGATCGCCATCCTCTGCGGTAGTGACGGAGCCTGCGAGCCTGGGAGCGCCTTGCAAATTGCTGAGACTGCCGCCGATCAAATTGGGCAAGTAGCGGCTTTGGGTAGCTTGGGCGAAGCCTATCGACTGAGCGGCGATATCGATAGGGCACTTGAATATTTAGACCGCGGTAAGACCGTTAGCGACGAGCTAAACGACCCTGTGCTAAGCGCCGCTATCTTGAACAGTTTGGGAAATGCGTCGTTCAGTTTGGCTCAGGTTGACTATCGCCGGGCCAGTGAAGCTGATGCGAGAGGCGATTTGGCATCGGCTCGTTCTCAGCAAGCTGAAGCTGACAGGTTTAACGCAGCCGCGATTGAATATTTCCAACAAAGCTACGATCTCGCTGAAAGTCAGCAGGATGTGGCGGCGCAGGTGCGATCGCTCCTCAGTCTGATCCCCGCCTACGAACATGCAACCGACATAGCCGCCGCTCAGCAATATAAAGAACTGGCTATAAGTCTCCTCGATCAGCTACCTGATTCACAGGTTAAGGCGTTTGCCGCGATCAAGCTGGCGGACTTTCTAGAACCTTTTCGCATCAGACGATCTTATGCGCTGCTCAACAATGCGCCGCCTACGCTGGAATCGCAGGCGATTATCCTCCTCAACCAAGCCCTGGCGATTGGCGAAACCATCGAAAATCCGCGCGTTATCTCATTCGCGCTGGGTAAACTCGGCAACTTAGATGAACGGGCTGGCCGCTACGGCGAGGCTTTGGAGAAAACTCAGCAGGCCCGACTGGCAGCAGACCAAGATTTAGCGGCAAAGGACAGTCTTTACCTTTGGGAATGGCAGCTAGGGCGGATTCTCAAGGCACAGGGCAAGCTGCCCGAATCGACTCAGGCATACCGGCAGGCGGTCGATCTGTTGAAGCAAATTCGCAGTGACATCCTCAGCGCCAACCGAGACTTGCAGTTTGACTTTCGCGATACGGTAGAACCGATTTATCGTCAGTACGCTGAGCTAACGCTGAGATCTGTGCCCGATGCGGTGACACTAGAAAAAGGAGAGCTGGCGTTTGACAAGTTGGATACAACGTTGATTACTCTAGATTCGCTCAAAGTCGCTGAGCTACAAAGCTACTTTGCTAACGACTGCGTGATTGCGCCCGTGGCGACTCGGGTAGACGCAGTCGGTGATAGTGAGGCGACAGCAGTCTTTAGTACGGCGATTTTAGATGCGGATGAATCGCTATTAAACAAACAGACGGTAGACTCTTCTGAATCTAAGCGGATCGCAGTCATTGTTAGTTTTCCAGATGGCAGCAAAAAGATTGCGCAGACAACCATCGACCAAACAGAGATAGCCTCTCAGATCAATCGCTTCCGAATCACCTTAGAAGACGGTCGCAATCAATATATCAGTGAATACGATTTTGGCCCTTCTCAACAGCTCTACAACTGGTTGATTCGGCCCTTTGAGCAAGATTTGACGGCGGTTAAAACACTGGTGTTTGTAAACGACGGTCTGCTGCGAAGCGTGCCGATGGCGGCGCTGCACGATGGTCAACAGTTTTTGATTGAGAAATTCGCAGTAGCGACAACGCCGAGCCTGACGCTGACCGCGCCTGAACGGGTAGAGAGACCAACGACGCTCAGCGCCTTGCTAATGGGTGTGAGCGATCGCTCTGAAGTTTCTGGGCGATCTTTTGCAGCATTGCCAGCGGTCGATAAAGAGCTAGCCACTGTAGCCGCACAGTTTCCCAACAGCGAGGTGCTGCTCAACCAGGCGTTTTCACTCAGCGCGCTACGTCAAACCTTGGCAGCAAGAGACTACCGCATTTTGCATATGGCGACTCACGGAACGTTCGGATTTGAGCCAAGCGACAATTTTGTAGTGACCGGTGCCAAGCAAACCGGTGAGGATAGCCAGTTCAACGAAACCCTGACAATCAGCGCACTCGATGAGCTGATTCGCAGCATCGATGCGCCCAACCGGGAACCAATTGAGCTACTGACGCTGACGGCCTGCGAGACAGCAATTGGAGATAATCGCTCGACGTTGGGATTGGCAGGAGTTGCCATTCGAGCTGGAGTGCGGAGTGCGATCGCCACGCTCTGGTCGGTGAGCGACGATTCTTCGGCTAGTCTGATCTCACAGTTTTACGACAATCTCAAAGACCCAGAGTTGACTAAGGCTCAGGCTTTACAAAAGGCGCAGATAGCCATGGTTCGCTCAGACGATTTTATCAATGTCCATCCGTACCGCTGGGCTCCTTTTACGCTGATTGGCAACTGGCTGTAGATTAGCGATCGCCCATCTCGGCAAGCTTGAGAATATCTTGACTGAGCTGTTCATTCTCCATTTCTATAGCTGCCAAATCGCGGAGCAGCCCCATTCGGACTTCTAGTGCTGCGGGCGTGGTGGCTTGGGCGACTGGGGCGATCGCATCATACCAAAGCCCTGCTTGCCCATAGGTCAGGGCACGGCCTTCAGCTGAGGCTGAAGGCGAAATGGACTGGGCTAGACCCGCTGGCGAAGGCACCACTTCAAAAGAGAGTTCTTGAGCGAGCGAGCGGGAGGGATAGTTAGGATTGCAGGCAACCACCACTTGCCAGCGATACTCTTTATTTGCTACTAGGGCAGGCACCTCAGGCGGCAGTTGATAGGACGTGAAACCAGCTGTATAAGACAGCTCAGCCGTATGAACAGGGGTCGGAATGCCCGCTTCGTTCGGAGCTAGCAATCGAAAGACAACCGGAAAAGTAACGTCAGACTCTGGCAGATACCACACAAATTCTGGGTGGCTTGACAGGGTTTTTCCCACAGTAGCCTCTGGCCCGAGAATGGTAAAGGCGGTTTCTGTGTTGCCCAGGCAGCCACCTTGCCGGGTACCGGTAGTAGTCCGCGAACCAGAGCGCGGTCTCGGATTGTTAGGCGGGCGAAAGTAGGTGTCAGTGGTTGTTAAAATGCCACGGGTAGGGCGAGGATTAGACGGAGGCTCAAAAGCTGCCGGAGCATTTTCTAGATTGAGGCTTGCTTGGGCTAGGGTTAGGCCCTGCTGGGCAGCAACACTGGGAGACAGCAATAGCACTGCGCTGATAGCCAGAGCAGATGACGCGCTAGGGAGGGTAGATAGTAGGTTAGGAGAAAACATAATTGGCGGCTCAATAGGTCACTTTGCTTAATGACTATTTACGGGATGACTGGATGCGTGATGACTATGGCATTTTACAGGGCATGGGGGCGGTAGTAGCGGTGTATCAGCCGTAACGCCCAGTAAATGAGAGTAGCGGCCAGCAAAACGGTGCTGAGCCACTGTAGCCAGGCCCAGTGAAATCCTAGCCGGGAAAGTAGGAACAAAGCAACGTCATCAGTAAAACTTAGCAGCAGCAATAGTCCTTTTTGGGCAAGCCCGCTGAGGCTGTCAACTTGCATCGGGGTGGCTCCTTTTCTTTGTTGCTTGTACTTTAGGGGAGCCGCCAGATACAAACACGGGCTGAAGCTGAGAATGAGGCTGCGGGAAATGTCCTGTTAGTTTGCAGTTTTATGTCACCTATGAGTCAACCTTCGGCGCAGTCTCTAGCCAAACCATCGCTTTGCAAAAGGCAACCGGACTGGCCAGCGCAGCTCACAGCAAACGCCTTGCTTCTCTGCCGCTGCGCGAGTAAATTGACCACCGAGACGACGAGCTAGCTTTTTGGCTTGTTTTGTGCCGTAGCCACCTTGGAGATTTGCACTATGAGTCTGCAATCCTGAACCATTGTCAGTGACCCGAATCACGTTGCAGCCATTTTCACAGAGGCAGTTTACGACCAGTCTTGTCGTTCCCTTAGCGTGTTTATAAACGTTAAGCAGTAGCTCTTCTAAGAATCTACCAAGGTCACGTTTTTGCGCTGTTGTGAGGTCGCCATCGGCCATCGTCTTGAACGAGGTGATTTGTAAAATAGATTCAAAAAAGACTCGATGACGCTCCAAGGTACCTTTATAAATTTCGTAGAGCAATGCGTCTAGAGGCATTCGCAAATGAACTGTGTGCTGTTCGTCGATGATCAGCTGCCCGCCAGATAACAGCATTTCTTGTCGGATTGTCTCGTGAATGCTGCGAAGCTCTTGGTTTAAAGTGACTAGCTCTTGTCGGGTAGCTGCTGGAGCTGGCTGAGATTCCGGCCAGGTGCTGATTGTGCCCGCCAGCCTTTGCAGGGGGCCGTTGTGAATGTTGTTGAAAACAGAGTCGATCAGGGCTTCGCGTTCTTCTAGTTGGGAAGTGAGTCGCCGCTGGTTTTGATAAAAGGGTAGGGCGATCGCATTGAGCAAAAAAGCCGCTGTCGTCGGCACCAGCGGCAACCACCAGCTAGCCACCAGCAGTCCATAGCACAGTGCCAGCCAAGCCGCACTCAGAATAACAATCAGCAATAGATACAGGGTAGGGCGTCGTCGCCAGCGAGTAACCGCGATTCCCAGTAAACCACTGGCCAAAATTAAAAGATACTCCAGTCCGCTGGGCAGCGCTTTCAAGAAGGGTCGGCCCTCATAGACTGCGCTCAGGATCTGACTGATGGCATGGGCCTGAATTTCGATGCCGGGAATCAGGCTAGGATTAGCGCCAGCGATCGCCCCTGAACTCACGAAGTCCTTAACGCTTTCTGCCGTATAGCCCACCAGCACAATTCGATCCTCAAGCAGGTCTGACTCTACCTGCCCTGACATCAGCGCCTGATAGGAGATCTTTTCAAACGGGTCAACGCCCGCACGAAAGTTAATCAAAGCCTGATTGCCGCCGTTATCTGCGCGGACATATCCCCCTGTATTAGGCTGGAAACGAGGAATCTCAGTCTCTCCCAATCGAACCGTTTGAAGATCTTTAATGCCATTTTCTATAGTAATCCCTTCTGGAGCCAAGTACTGTTCTACTAGGCGAAGGGTAAGAGAAAAACGATAGTCTCCCTGACTGTCTGCGCCTGCTAAGAAGCTCCGTCGCAGATAGCCATCATCGTCTACAAGCGCGTCAGCAAATCCTACCTGCTCTTCGGGCAGCACAGGTGGCGGTTTAACTGAGGTACCGCTAATTTTATTGATGCCGACAACGTTGTTAGAGGCTTTCAGCGTCGCAGCTAGATTTTCATAGCCTTCCCCAACGGGTCTATCTCGGAAGATATCTATGCCAACAGTGCGCGGACTATAGGTTTGTAAGGTCTGAATAAGATCTGACAGATCCTGATCTGAGATCGGATAGTTGAGAGTATTTTGAATATCGTTTTCTGTAATAGTAATAATGGTGATGCGAGGGTCTGTAGTTTCGGCTGGTCGCCATTTTAGGCTTAGATCCAGCGCCTTCCACTCTAGTGGTTGTAGGGTGCCGAGCAGACGCGCCAGAATCACCAGCCCTGTCATCGAGAGGCCGAGTAGAAGATCTGCTCGCCAGGTTTTTAGCCAGGTTTTCATGGTTTTAAACAGCGGTTATAGAATCAATCAAACAGCCCCGCCTTACGGGCTTTGTTGTAGGTTTGGATGCGAATATTAATGCCTTTGTCGGGGTAGACTTCGAGAGCGTCTTGAACCCTGGTCCAGTAGTGGCGGACGGTGCGCTCTGAGACATTCATCTGCTGGGCGATCGCTTTGTCCGTGATGCCTTCACTAAAGGCAAGCTGTAGCATTTGCAGCCACTCTGATTTTATCTCCAGCCCGGTGCGCATTTCCGGGGGCGTATAGAGCAGTCCTTTTAAGGCCCAGTCAACCTTAATCAGCATTTCATGACTGGGAAGGCTTTTGTCAGCAATGGTAAAGCCTGCCTGGTGAGCGTTGATGGTCGGCATGAGACGGATGAGCGATCGCACATGGGCGCTTTGGACGACGAAGTTGAGCGTGGGGTGAGATTTTAGAAGCGATCGCAATAGCTGCAAACCAGTCTCTGTCTGTGGCTGGTCACCCGATTTGTGAGGGATAGATAAGTCCATCACCACTAGGACAGGCTGGACATCCTGCACAATCGATTCTGCTTTGTCGGCTGTACCAGCGGTTAGGATCTTAGCGTTTGGGTACTGGCTTTTCAAAACGCTACAAGTACCTTCTAATACAGATTCGTGGTCATCGACAACGACAAATGTTTGAGCCATTGACTGAGTCATCTCCTGAGCGGTTTTCTTGAGCGACATATTTTGGTGAGCTATTGATCGCGCCAGCGAAGCTGACCTGCGAGCGATGTGCCCTCATAACCAATCTCTAACCGACCGGCCACCAAACTATGGAATATTTCCTTAAGATGCTGAACTTCAGGTTGTTCAGGCATGGTCTGTAGAGTTTGAGGATTACTACCACTTAGCCGGAAAGTCAGTGTGCATAGGGCAGACTCGCGGCTGAGGGTTAGCTGTAGCTGTCTAAAGAAATTGTCTGGCGGTATGAGCGCGTTTAGAAGACCCGTCACAGTCGATAAAACGGTTTGGTTTTTCTGGGGTGAGCCAGTGGGCCAGTCAGCAGGGAGGTCGAACTGGAGAGCTACGGGGGGCTGCAATTCTCCTTGAGAAAGCTGTTGACAACGCGCCCAATCTTTGAGTGCAAACTGAAGTGCTAGCGGCAAGCTATCCGCGACAAACGGGGGCGATAGCTCATTGCTCAAGCTTTCGAGCGACTGATAAAACCCCTGGAACCGTTCCATCCACTGGCTTGTTTGCTCAGCTGCTGGCTGAGCAGAGTCAGCACGCTTTAGAGTATGCTGCTCAGCACTTTCCAGGTAGCGCCGAAAGGCAAAAGTCTGCTGGAGCAAGCCATCGCGAATCACTTCCGCCTGATGGTGCAGTTGCAGCGCCTGCTGCTCGTGCCACCACTGCCAGGCCAGCTTTTGGCGCAGCCACTTCCGGGTCAACCAATAAACTGTGGTCGCCCATCCAATCGTAATCAACACAATTGCCCCAATCAATAAAATGTTCACACTTAGGTCTACTCTACGGCTATCATGCTGCACCTCTATATGGGAGCCCTGTAGACCTGGTAACACTCTACCGGTGTAGCAGGGCCATTGGCTGTCAGGTTGCACCCAAGCCTATCGCCGATTTTAGCCAAACACATTGCACTTTTCTGCACCTTTCGCAATGTCGTCGATCAGCTTCAGTTCTGTAACGTTGGTCACTTGGCTTGAATACAGTGACACATGTAAAACCATTACATAGCAATAGGCCAAGTGACTCGCGGTGTACGAATGCATCCGCACACCGCTATATACACATAACGTTTCATTGAGTCGTATATGTCCGTAACACCGCAGATTAAAAAGGCATGGTAGGTTTTGCCTATGCTAACGACTCAGTGCCTCCCAATATGCGTAGCCCCCGTCACTTACTCGTCCTTTTACTCACCAGCTCCGTGTCCTTATCCGCTCTACCCACCCAAGCGCAGATAAATCCTGACCAAACCCTCGGCCCTGAGCAATCTATCGTCACACCAGACATAGAAGTGAGAGGTGAGCTAGCTGATCTCGTAGAAGGCGGCGCTATCCGAGGGCTGAATCTGTTTCACAGCTTTAGTGAATTTAGCATTCCAGAAGCTGGGCGAGCTTACTTCGCCAGTCCTACAGGCATTGAGTCAATTTTGAGTCGGGTAACGGGCAGTAGCTCATCAGATATCTTCGGTACGCTTGGCGTGGATGGCACAGCTGATTTGTTTTTGGTTAATCCTAACGGCATTGTCTTCGGCCCTAATGTGAATCTGGATATTGAAGGTTCTTTTTATGCGACTACGGCAGAGGCTATCTCGGTAGGAGAAGGCATCTTCAGTGCAGCGGCTCCCGAACAAAGTCAGCTACTGATGGTAAAACCCAGTGCCTCATTTTTCAGCTACCTGACATCTAACTCAGGCGATATTGTAAATCGCGGGCAGGTGGTTGCAGGAGATAATCTCTTGCTGTCAGCAAATAATCTAGATTTGCAGGGGCAGGTTGCTGCTGGCGGAGATTTGTCCTTGCTAGCAGCCTATACTGTACAAATTCGCGATGCGGCAGAGATTCCCTTTATCGCTTTCGCAGGCGGCGATCTTCTGGTACAGGGTAACCAGCAGGTAGATATCGTCGCGTTGAGACATGCAGAGAGCGGGTTGTTCTCCTATGGGAATATGCTACTTCAGTCAGAAGAGCCAATAGTTGGAGATGCGCACTATTTTAGTGGCCAGAACTTTAGCGTCGAGAATTTAGACGGTAGTCCGGGAGCCTTGCACAGCCCAAATGACCCTATCGTTCGAGTACTAGGAAATGTAGATATTGAAAGCTACCGGGGAACGTCTCTGCACATTCTAGCAGGGGGTTCTGTAAATATCGGCACGGCAACTATTGAGGCATCCGATACAGGTACTGAAGGAATCGATTACTTAGCAGAAATAATCACACTGTCGAATGGAGACCTTGTATCGATCAATGGTAGTGAAAACCCTGTTTTAGATATAAGAGCAGGTGTGCAGCCGGAATCGATTGGAGAGCCACCTTTAGAGAGATTAACAGGCTTCAACTTTAATTCCGACACTTTTGACAGGGCGTTTGATGTCGACATTCCGACGAATGCCGACATCAGCATAGGAGATATTTTGATCGCTGCGCCAGACGGATTAGTGCTGTTGACCAATCAATACATGCCTAACGACGCGCTATCAGGAGGATCTATTCTAGTCAATGCAATAGGAGATTACAAGCAAGGAATCAATGTTCAATCCTCTGACGGGAGAGGGGGCTCAGTTTTTCTAGATTCTAGAGAAAATATCCAGCTAGAAGGATCCTTAGGTGGAATAAATGCATCGTCAGAGAGCGAAGCAGGTGGTGACATTTTTTTGATTGCCGCCGAAGAAATATCTTTGGATGGGGTATTTACTGGTGTTACTACAAACCGCAGCGGGAATATCCAAGTTTTAAGCAACCAGCTTTCAATGGGCCAACTGACCTTCTTAATGACTTTTCGCTCAAATGAAGGCGTTGGAGGCAACATTTCAATTGAAGCCCAAGAGACCGTTGCTATTAACAACGGTAATATTGGCGCAGTCCCTGCTTCAGCTAGTATTGGAAATAGTGGTGACATTAATATTCAAACTGGCGATCTGACAGTTAGTGGCAGGTTTGCAACGATTTCAACGCGCACCTTGAACAGTCAACCGTCAGGAAATATTAACATAATAGCTGATCGCTTACGGGCAACAGGCAGCGGGCAAATCCTGGCCTCTACTGACACAGAAGGACGCGCAGGTGATATCACTATCCAGGCTTCTGAATTCATTGAAGTCGCAGGAACTTCGACCGGTTTAGCAGGGACGATGGGAAGCGGGATTCAATCTGATACTCAAGGATCGGGAGCCACAGGAAATATAACTATCTCAACGCCAAGTTTACGGATTTTAGAAGGTGCCCGAGTAGGTGCGCAGGTTCAAAGCGACGCATCCGGTCGGGGCGGCAACGTTCTGGTTAATGCAACAGATATTTTATTGGATAACGGAGGGCAGCTTACTGCTGGAACATTTGGATCAGGAGGCGGCGGCTCGCTTACTATAAACGATGCCAATTCTATTACCGTTCGAGAGTCCGACGGAAATGGTTCCCTCAGTGGAATTTTTACCGCAACTTACGGCTACGCAGATGCAGGTGATTTGACTATTAACACAAGAGATTTATCTATTCTAAGGGGAGGTCAGGTATCTACTTCTACGTTGGGCATCGATATCGGACGAGGTGGTAATCTTACGATCAATGCCTCTGGTACGGTCGATGTTTCTGGCTCCTCCTCTGACGAAGAATTTCGGAGCGCTTTAGCTGCTAGTTCAGGGTTTTTAGCGGGTACAATTTTTCGGGGGGCTGTTGGTGACAGCGGCAATCTTACTATTAACTCTGGAGATTTGACCGTCCGGGATTCAGGCTTTGTTTCAACACAGGCTTTTGGAACTGGGGTACGTGAGGATCTGCCGAGGGTAGCTGGCAATGCGGGCAATCTAACGGTTACGTCTGCCGGGCGAGTAGATCTAAGTAATGGAACCTTGCAAACCAGTACATTTGGGCCAGGAGATGCGGGTAATATTATGCTTCAAGCCGGGGAACTGATTGTTCGAGATCTCTCTGAGGTGAGCGCTTCTACAGCCGGAAATCGATCCAGTATTCCAGGAATCACTGGCAGGGGTGGCAATATCACAGTTTTTGTAGATGGCTCTATTGAGCTAGTCGGTGAAGGGGGGATAGGGACAGTTTCCATCTTCGGCGGAGACGCTGGAGATATTGTCATCCGATCTGATGTGTTGAGCCTGCGAGAAGGTGCTGACATCACGGCAGCGGCGTTAGGGGACGGGCAGGCTGGTAACATAAATGTCAATGCTGAAAACTCTTTGGAAATTATCGGCGGACGATTTATCAGCGGCGCAGACGCTAATGAGTTAGGCGAGTTCAATATCTTCTCTCCAGATGATGAACTGTTTTCTCCTAGCCAGATTACTACTGACTTTGGCAGCGCGAACGGTAATCTACCAGCCAGTAATTTGATCGTTTCGGCGGGACAACTATTGATTGCGGATGGCGGGAGTATAACGACCAGGACACTCGGCGACAATCCCGGTGGAAACCTGCAAATTACTGCTAACACCATAGAATTACGAGGAGCTTCTGCGAACGGAGATTCTAGCGAGCTTTCTGCGCAGGCAATCAGTAGTGGTGACGCAGGGAGCATAGCGCTAAACACAGAGCGTTTGACATTGACTGGGAATGCGCAAATTCTTGCGTCTGCCAGAGATGTCGGAAATGCAGGCGACATCTCTATTCGCTCAGAAGAGGCGGTCAGCTTAACTGATAGCGAGATAACCACCTCAGCATTGCAATCGTCTGGTGGAAATATTTTCGTGCTATCAGATGAAGTGAGACTGCTGGGAGACAGCGATATTAAAACATTCGTCAATAGTGGTGGTGGCAGTGGGGGCAACATCGAGATTTCGGCAGATTCAATTGTGGCACTTAATAGCAGCGATATATTAGCTTTTTCTATTGGCGGCGCAGGTGGAAATATTTTATTAGATACGCCTGCTTTCTTTGGAGAGAATTATTTTTCTGTTCCGCCAGAACCCTCTCTCGAACAACTTCGTACGCTAGATGACAATGATCGTGTAGACATCAATGCGACAGGTCTTGTTTCTTCAGGGACAATTACGGCTCCTAGGGTAAACTTTATCGAAAATGATCTGACCGAACTGTCTGACAACTTAGTTGATGCTGATACGCTGGTGGCCAGTAGCTGCATCGCTCGCGACAATACCTCGGGTAACCTAACGCTCACGGGGAGCGATCGCCTCCCCCAAACCCCAACCGAAGCCCCCCTCAACCCTTACCCAACTGGGACTGTCCAACCGACTCTCTCTAGTGCCGCCGAGCCCGTCACTATTACAGAACCTCAAGCGGTCTACCGTTTAGCCGATGGTCGCCTAGTGATTAGCCGCGACTGCGAAGGCTAGATTCAGCAAACTAGAATATGCACCCTGTTCCCTGAGTCTGTAAACATTGCAAAAAGTCATCCGCCTGGTTGATTACGGAGTCTGCTTCAATTAAGCTAGCGCTGGCATTACTATTGGCCTGTAGTCTCCCGCGAATAAACGCTGCTTCAGAGCTATTGGCACCAACGGCCTGCATAACTAGCCTGATGCTTTCCTGGGTAACTGGCACCGGCTGACCTGTCTGATTGTAATAGTCAAAGGCGATTTGACCGACGGCAGTAGCGAGCTGTTGCTGTCTGGGCGTATAGCTTTGCCACAGGGCATTGCGGGCTTCTTGGGCCTGAATGGGCGCTGTGCAGTAGTAGCGCTGAATAGGATCAGCAATAGATTGGCAGGCTGAGAGGGCCGGATTTGCCTGGGCGGGTACTGCTAGCAGCAGAGGCAAACCAGCTATAGTCAGCGCCAGCAAAGAACGTAGTTTCATAACAGTTTTCTTCGAGTTTTGTCATATTCCCAAAAAGGCTACTCAAAGAATAGAAAGAATCGTTAGTCGGAAGGGTTCACGTTTCTGACGGCTCATTTGCTGAAAATGGCCGGATAGTTTGCAGCAATCGTCAATTGTACTTCTCCCAGGTTGAAGAATAGTTTTGGGTGAGCAGTTTTTAGGAGGTTGTCTTCTGTCGATTCTGTCTGTTTTTTGTAAAAAATGAAGTTTTCAAGAATATCTAGCTCTAGTCAAGGTATTCCGGTATGCTACTTCAGTACATCTACCCAACCATAGGCTATGCGGGCGTACTCCTTAAGAAAGCTGACTGTCTTTTTCAGCCTGGCAATGTTATTTATGGGGGAAAGTGCCGAGCCCAGCGCTGCTCAAGTTTCTCCCATACAAGTCCCGCCTTCACCTACAGAGCCTGCGCTACCTCCGCTCACACCTATCGAACCGGAGACGCTGCCCGAGGTTCAATCGCCGCCGTTAGAGGTTGAACCGGCTCTGTCAGAACCGTCTACCTCAGGCCCAGAGGTGGCTGAGGGCTGTTTGCCTTTGGCTGACTCAGCTGAAGTGAGCTTCGAGGCAACAACAATTGAAGTTATTGGCAGCACGGTTTTGCAAGATGAAATTGCCGAGCGGGTAGCTTGCTATGAGGGCCAAAGCATCACGCTATCGGATCTGTTTAGCTTGCGATCGCAAATCACCCAGCTCTACATCGACAATGGCTACGTCACCTCAGGAGCCTTCATTCCCAACAACCAGCTAGTCGATGGCGTACTGCAAGTACAGGTGATTGAAGGCAGTCTAGAAGAATTGCAGATCAATGGCTTACGGCGGCTGAGAACAGGCTATGTGCGATCGCGCCTCAACCGCGCCACGCGCCCTCCGCTCAATCGACAAAACCTGCAAGAAAGCCTACAACTCCTACAGCTCGATCCGAATATCAGCCAGGTAAATGCCGAACTCACTGCGGGCAGACAGCCCGGCCAAAGTCTCCTAATTCTCGATTTAAAGGAACCTAAACCGCTGAGCTTGCTAGCTAGCACTGACAATCTTCGCTCTCCTAGCATTGGCTCTGCTGGCCTTAACGTATCGACTAGCTACCGGAATTTGTTAGGGATTGGCGACACGATTTCAGCGAGCTATGGCCTGACTCAAGGGCTCAACCTCTACGATATCAGCATTGCTTTCCCGCTGAACGCTGCTGATGGGACGCTAAGAGTAGGCTATAATAACAGCGGTAGCCGGATTGTTGAAGATGCTTTTGCAGATGTCGGCATTCGCAGCGAGACAGATACAATATCTGTCGGCATCCGTCAGCCCATCAAGCGGACAATTTCGCAAGAGTTTGCCCTTGGCCTAAATTTTGACTGGCGAACCAGCCAGAGCTTTATTTTAGATGATATTCCCTTTTCCTTTTCAATAGGGCCAGAAGACGGGCGATCTCAAATCAGTGCCCTCCGATTTTCTCAAGAGTGGACTAAGCGCGACATTCGCAGGGTACTCGCTGCTCGCTCTCAGTTTAATCTGGGCCTAAATATTTTTGGCGCGACCGATAATGACACTGGCACCGATGGCCAGTTCTTCTCCTGGATAGGACAGTTTCAATGGGTAGAGCAAGTCTCTCCCAAACTGCTCTCACTGATAAAGTTCAACGCTCAGCTAACGCCAGATTCCCTACTGCCATTAGAGCGGTTTAGTCTGGGTGGCATCAGCACGGTTCGTGGGTACGCTCAGAATCAGCTGGTTGCCGACAATGCTCTCAATGCTTCGGCAGAGCTGCGAATTCCGCTGACCCGAAATACCAATGCTTTACAGCTAACACCTTTCATTGATGCCGGTTTTGGCTGGAACAACATTACCCCTAATTCCAGCAATAGATTTCTGCTAGGAACGGGCATCGGATTGCGCTGGCAGGCGACACCTAACGTTTTTTTGCGAACCGATTTTGGCATTCCCCTGATTGGCATTGACAATCGGGGCAGCTCACTACAGGAAAACGGAGTCTATTTTTCGCTAACCTATCAACCTAATTGAGCAGTTACGTTAATCTTTCAGCAGCTCAGGAAGGCGTAGTTCATCCGGGGCTGCATTGTTTGGTGCGATTAGGTGGTTCTAGAGGTACGGTTCCAAAAAGGCCGATTTTGGGTAACACTCGCAGCCAAAATTAGGCCATCCTCAGCGATGGCCCAGCTAACTTGTGTCGTCAATGCCTATGCTCTCTGGAACCGCTCAAAGTATAGCAGTTCGAGCCAATGCGGATGAGGCTGGCCAGTCAGCAACTGCCGGGGGCCTTTCCCCATCTGTTCCGGCACCCGAGACCATCCGAATCAGCGGTGATTCAAAAAAATTGCAGTGTGCTCAAATAGGAATCCCCGATGCTTCGTCGGAGGAGAAAGCAATGGCGCAAGCGGGAGCTGAGATTCTCCACTAGAGAACTCGCTTTGGACGTTTCTTTTAGGGCTTCACCAACGGCTGCCATCAACCCATGGAACTTTACTGAAAGCTGAACTTGTAGCTGGTTCCATCGCTTCCAGTATGCATCGGCAGCTTAAAGTACTGAGCGATATCAGCTAGCTTTCGATCAAGGACATCGGTAAAAACCAGTAACTGATCGCGCTGATTGTGCAGGGCCTTTCTGAGCTTGCGGATTGTCGGGCACTACTTGCCCGCCCGCTGTTGAAGCTCGGACTCAATGAAGTCAAACAGTTCCTGACGCACGATTAGGTTCGGGCCAGCCAGGGCGAGCGGGAGCACACCACAGGAGAACTACTGCAACAGCGTTTTGACATCCTGAACGCGGGCGAACAGTCTGGCTTCTCGGTGGTTTGCTTTTACCTGTTGAATGGTCAGCTTCCGCGTCAGGCTGTTCGTTGTCAGGCTGTTCGTTAGCCGTTGTCATCCGTGCTGCGTATCTGAGACAGTTCCATGCTCACGTTCTTCTGGCTGGCTTTGGGGGCTTATCCTTTTTAGGCGATGGCTTTGGGCCAGGTTCTGCTCTTTGCAGCGCTGCTGAAGCAGGGCCATTTCCCTGAGGTGATTTTTTAGTGGTACGGGGCTTCAGGGGTAATGCTTTGCCGCTGGTCAAGCTAGGTAAGCTCAAGCGATCACCCTGTTCGTTATCTGTAAACCACTTGAAGTTTTCACCCTTTGGGTCTGGCTTGCCATTGGCTTCAGGGTTCCTTGGATAGTGGATAGGGACACCATCCTCAAAGCCTTGGGCTGCCCTACAAAAGGCGGCTATAAATGGGACTACGTCAAAGGATGCCTTGTATGCAGCCTCGACGGCGGTTTGATACTTAGCAATGCAGGCCGAGTGCTCGAATAGTGGTACCAGTCCCAGAATCAACTGATATAGCCAGCTTTTGGTCACCGGCAGATAAAATAGAATCTCGTCATCCGCCTGTGCGGGTGCAGAGGTTTCATCGAGGGCTTGCTGCGCTCTGTCGCCCTGCTGGCAAACGAACTTCCGACTCACCTGGTGCTGATCTGCCAGCTGGCTGATAGGTAATGAACGGGAGAGCACTTGAATGCTGATGTCTTGGCGAACTGTGGGCGATAAGCTGACGGCGACGGAAAGGACGTGACTCATGGGGGCGATCGCTGAAGGGGCTGGCGACAACCAGCCTATGCGTTGGCAGAGCCTCTCGTCCAGAGAATCGCGGCGTCGAACCACCTGATCTCATCGAAAAGTGTAACCCGGTTTTGCACCACGCCGGGGTGGCGCAGCCTTGACTATGACCACGAATGACTGAATGTTTCAACTCAACTCACGTTCTCAAGATTCAGTGCTTAAATGACGGGAGGGCAATAAAACTAGGCGTCACAGGAATGGATGGTTAGGCATGAGGCGGCCTCTGAACATGATGGGGTAACTTTTTGCTACGTACTATTAATTCTCCATCATGACTGACAGTTTCTTTAATTACGCTCCCGGGGTCTTTTTAGTCTCGGCAAGCCATGTAAGCTATACGAAATAGCGTGCTTACTCCTCATGGCTAGACCTAACTATGGCCCTCAGGCACATCAGCGTGCAAGACAATTGCTCGAAATACTAATCGCGTATGCAAACAACGATGTAGAAAATGACGATCACATCCAAGCTCACATTGAAAGTAACTGGCAAACCAGCAAGCGACTTATCGTTAGAACTAAGGTGCGGTATCTGGAGACATTGTCGCGACTTGCGTCCTCGCTTCCGAATTTAAGCAGCAGCCATGTTAAAGAAGGCCTCAAAAGACTTGCTGATCATGTGGGTATTTTGGAAGATCTGCGAACCGCAACTCAAGGGTCAGAAGTTTGGCATTTCGCTCTCAATTTATGGTCACCTCGTTTTGATATCGAGGGTAATCTGAAACGCTTTGATGAGGTTTGGGAAACTAATCGCCCTGTCAGGTCGAAGAAAGTAGCCGGGATTCTTCCAGCCAACGCCTCGCCCCCAGAGTCCCTAATTGAAACGCCTCCATTGTCGTCCGTATCATCAAAACCTTTTGTGACAAGCTGGGGAGAAGCACCAGACGTTGCCGCTTTTTACGGTCGAGAATTGGAATTAGCCACTTTACAAAGCTGGGCGATCGCGGATCGGTGTCGTCTGATCACACTGCTTGGGATGGGAGGCATTGGCAAAACAGCTCTATCGGTGAAGCTAGCCCAGCAGCTGGCTCCTTATTTTGACGGAGTTATTTGGCGATCGCTACGCAATGCGCCCCCAATTCAAACGTTGTTGGATAATTTGCTGCTGACTTTGTCAAAGCAGCAACGTGTAGATCCACTTCGAACCATTAACGGTGATATTTCTGAGCTATTACAGGTGCTACGAGAACACCGATTTATCTTGGTGCTAGATAACGTCGAAACTATCCTGGAGCCGGGGCAGGTGCAGGGAGCGTATCGGTCTGGTTATGCCGACTATGGCCATCTCATTCGCAGTTTGAGTGATACCCCTCACCAAAGTTGTGTCGTATTAACCAGCCGCGAGAAACCGATTGGTCTAAGCGCTAAGGAGGGAGTCCAACTACCCGCTCGGTCATACCAGCTAAAAGGTGTTGAGCTATCCACAGCCCAAAGGATTTTGCAGGTTCAGGGCATTGCCCAGGACACTGGAGACGACCTTATCCAACGCTACGATGGCAATCCCCTTGCGCTAAAGATCGCGATCTCGACGATTCGGGACTTGTTTGCTGGGGATGTTGCCGCCTTTCTGACCGAAGACGCGGCTATTTTTGGCGATATTGCGGATCTTTTAGCGCAACAGATTGACCGCCTCTCGGCACTAGAGTTGCAACTTATGCAGTGGTTGGCTATTAGTCGCGAGCCCATATCGTTAACAAACTTACAGCAAAAACTGGTGCCCAATGCGCCTATACAAGCAGTACTAGTAGCTTTGACTGGATTGCAGCGGCGATCATTGAGTGAGCGAGAAGCTGGCACCCATACCTTTACACAACAACCGGTTGTCATGGAGTACATGACGGAACGGATTATGCAGAATTTCTGTGAAGTGTTTCGGGCTGGCGAATTCGACATTACAGGCATCTTCAATACCCTGGTGCTCAATGAGGCGGATGCAAAGGACTACATTCGTCACACTCAGCAACGTGTCATCTTGGTGCCGATTGCTCAACGGGTTAAAGCTCAGCTAGGCAGTTCTACAGCTATTCGTCAGCAATGCGATCACTTACTTAAGCAGTTACACACCGGCCCGCGACCGGGATATGCCGCTGGCAACCTGATTAACCTTATGCAGGCTTGCCAAATCGATCTGACTGGTTATGATTTCTCTGATTTGCCAGTTTGGCAGGTGTACTTACCCGAGATAGTATTACCCGAGACGAATTTCAGCAGGGCTGATCTCAGCCGTTCTGTAGTCACCCAAACATTAGGAGGTTTTCTAGCCGCCGCCTTTCATCCTGATGGCCAACAACTGGCTACCGCAATCAGCAACGAGATAACTGTTTGGGACGTCCAATCGGGCAAGCCTGTGGTTTCAGGGCAAGGGCATACCGCCTGGATTGTCTGTTTGGCATACAGCCCAAATCAGACAATGATTGCTAGTGGCAGTCGGGATGAAACAATTCGTCTTTGGGATTCTGCTACCGGGCAGTGTTTAAAGACTTTATCCTGCTCAGGCAGTTGGGTACAAACGCTAATGTTTAGTCCAGATGGCCGATCACTTGTCAGCGGTGACAGTGATGGCGTGATTCGGGTCTGGGATGTCGAAAAAAATTCTTGTCGAGAAACTTTGCAGGGTCATCAAGATCGCATTCAAGCGCTCAAATTTTCCACTGATGGTCGCCGTTTAGTCAGCAGCAGTCAGGATCAAACCGTCTGCGTGTGGGATTTCGACAGCGGTGATCGCCTGCAGACCTGGGACATTTCCGTCAATTGGACTTTGGCTATGGATTTGAGTCCAGATGGGCAAACACTGGTGACTGGCAGTGATGGCAAAGCCGTCAAATTTTGGTGTCTAGCTAGCGGAGAATGCTGGCAAACGTTGCCGAATTATCATAGCTGCGTCTGGTCGGTATCCTTTAGTGCGGATGCTCAGCAAATTCTGACTGCCAGCGAAGATCAAACCATTAAACTCTGGGATGTCGCGACTGGCGAGTGTCGCCAAACATTTCTGGGACATCAGCATAGTGTGTGGTTGGCGGCATTTAGCCCGGATGGACGATCGCTCGTTAGCGCCAGCAATGACCAAACCGTCAAACTCTGGGATGTGGCCTCGGGGCAGTGTGAGAAAACATTGTCAGCCTACAGTAACTGGATTCAAGCCATCGCGTTTAGTCCGGATGGGGAATTGCTCGCGAGTGGTGGTGAAGATAGACGGCTGAGGTTGTGGCAACTGGACACAGGAGATTGCATCCAGAATTTATCAGGGCACACGAATCAGATCACGTGTGTCGCCTTTAATGCTGAGGGTAATTGTCTTGCCAGTAGTAGCGATGACGCCACAATTCGTCTATGGGACAGAGTTTCTGGGGAATGCCTCAAGACCTTACAGGGTCATCCTGGGTGGATTAATGTGATCGCATCGAGTCCGATCGCTCCGATAATTGCCAGTGGCAGTCACGACCACACCGTTCGACTCTGGGATGCGATTTCGGGAGAATGTCTACAAACGCTGGAAGGACACCTAAGTCGAGTCAAGACAGTGGCCTTTAGCCCGGGCGGAACGTTAGTGGCTAGCGGTAGTGACGACCACACTATCAAGCTGTGGGAAGTCGAGTCAGGAATTTGCCGCCAAACACTGGAAGGACATACTGACTGGGTGTTATCAGTGGCATTTCATCCCTGTGAGTCAGTGTTGGCCAGTAGCAGCGGCGACCATACCATTCGCCTGTGGGATTTTGACTCTGGTGACTGCATCCAAACGTTTCCTCCCAATACTCACCGCGTGCGATCATTGGCGTTCAGCCCTGATGGACAATGGTTGGTCAGCGGAGGCGATGACTGCAAGGTGTGGCTCTGGAATATGACGACGGGCAATTGCGAACAAGTTTTCTCAGGCCATACCCGAGCGGTTTGGCAAGTGGCCTTTAACCCCGTTCGCGAAGCATCCTCGGCGGGGTTGGGCAATACTGTAGCGAGCTGTAGCGAAGATGAGACCATTCGTGTGTGGAATCCGTCTAACGGAGAGTGTCTGAGGCTCATGCAGCCCCAACGTCCCTATGAAGGGATGAACATTACTCAAGCCACAGGGCTCACCTCTGCCCAACATCAAACTCTGATCGCATTAGGGGCGGTAGACTTCAATATAAGCTAGGTTCACAGAGAGAATAACGATGAGTAAACCAGAGAAAAAAGAATCTGCCAGAGATAAAGGCAATCCCAACTGGACCGATCAGGAGTCGCCCGAGCAGAATAGCCAAGAGTCTGACAGGAAAACTGAGGATTCTGAGCAGGCTCAGTATGGCGATCGCAATCCCAACTGGACTGATCGGGAGTCGCCCGAGCAAAATAGCCAAGAGTCTGACAGGGAGACTGAGGATTCTGAGCAGGCTCAGTATGGCGATCGCAATCCCAACTGGACTGATCGGGAGTCGCCCGAGCAGAATAGCCAAGATCGTAATGCTGATTCGAATGAATGAAGTTGGGGGAATCCCTGAACTCAGAATCTTCCCCTAACTCTCAATCCTCTTAAAACAAAGGCATTCAGACATCTATCTGCCTGATTAGCTTGGGGGCAGTTCCCCTACTTACTTTGGATTCATCACTGAAAACGAGCCATGAACTTTTGGCTGAGCCCAGTGAGATTTGTAACTCCAAAATTAAGAGGAATTAACTCCATGTCTACTGAATTTGAATTGCAAGAATTGAACGAACTTTTGCAAGATATGCAAGACATTGATGATGTCTTTGCTGAAGCCTCGCTAGAAGAACTTGAAGCCCTGGAAGCTGATGGTGACGCATCAGATGTTTTCTCAGTTCTATCAGATGAAGAACTATCAGCCGCCGGCTTGGGTGATTTAGTCACGAGTGAAGCGCAATCCTTTAACCTCGACACGCTAGTAACCGATGAAGTCGAAGCCGCTTTCCTTAAGAGGTGGATCAAAGATAAGTTACGCAAGCGTGCTAAAAAGTCAATCGCTGCATTGGTTCGTTATCTCAAGCGCAATCGCAAATGCGTCAAGTGCCTTAAGCAAGTGCAATCCGCTATTTTTGCCTATAGCAAAGGTAGCTATGGCACAGCCTTGTATCGGAGCGCTAAAGCCACCGCGTGCATTGTCCGCTGCGTTCGCAAATAATCTTGCGCTCGTTTGAACGTCGCTGAGGGGCCATTGGCCCCTCGGTTTGCATCCTACCGCTGAGTTTTATCCGTTTTTACGTTATTCGCGAATTTACATCACCGTCTCCCAGTGATCTGCTGAAAGTCTTTGGAGATTACTGGGAGTTTCTTTCTAGCATCATCAAGAGGTTTTTATGCGCAGCACCTGTACTCGCTCTATCCCTGCCTCAGCATCAGCTAGCTGGCTTCAAGACTTGGAAGCCGATTTCTTAGAGGTTTTCGGAGATGACTCTTTGGATAGCCGGACGGCTGTTTGTCGAGATGAACCGGAAACCTCATCTACCGATCCGTTTCTAGACGAAATGACCGCCGACCTAAAAGAACTGTTTGGAGAGTTGTCTTTGAGTACACAAAAAGCCCGTCAGCACAGCCTTTCATTGTCTGAGCTCGTTAGCCATCTTCAACAGGCCATTGACCTGATCGGAGTGCTAAAGCGGCAAAACAAACCGAATCCCACTCCCTCAGCCGATATGGGATCAGCCGATATGAGATCGCATATCGCTGACCTGCAACATCTGGTTGGTGAAATCAACACCTTACTCGCCCACTTATCGCAAATCAAAGGAGCTTGATCCCCCATGCAAAACCCTAATCAACACCCTAAGAAACAATTACAAAGCCGCCCTGTGCGGACGCTGATTGGCTACAACCAAAACGCACCTGCCAGCGCGGGTGACATCAATTTAGAGCAGTTAAAGCTCAATGTTTTACCTCTGCTCAATGTTGAGCTGTTGAATGAACTGTCTACACCCAGCGGTGAAACAGAACTACTGGTGGCCAATCTTTCTCCACAAACCTTTCAGCAACTTCAGGCGAACTATCCCCACTTCAATGTTGAAGAAGATGAGCTGATGGACATCTTTCGACCTACTCAGGGCGAGAGTTCATTTCTTCCTAATGCGACTGCCAATATCATTCCGGCGGCAGCTGAGGAATTTACCGTTAAAATCGTCGTCAAAGACAACAGCACCCAAAAGCCCATTGCTCAAGCGGGGGTCTCTATCATCGGTAGCATCTGGTACGAGAATGGCATCACCGATGAAAATGGTGAAGTTTCGCTGACTCTCTATGGGGAAACCTCAGACACCATTCAGGGGCTGATGGTCAAACCGGCCCGAAACTACTGGAGCTTTTGGCTACCCAGCCCCGCCTTACAAACGGGGCAACCGAATCCGGTTTATCTCAGACCGTTGCAGGATCAGATTCCCAACTTTCCCCAACAAGAAGTCTATGGCTGGGGACAGCAGGCTATGGGACTAAATGCCGCTGAGGTACCCTATCGCGGTAACGGCGTAAAAGTGGCCGTTATTGACTCTGGGGGCTATCTTGAACACCTGGATCTGCCTACTGAGGCAACGGGTGCTGACTTTACCAAAGATGCGACAGATACCAGCTGGCAGCTAGATACCGTTGGCCATGGCAGCCATGTCGCCGGGGTCATTGTTGGTCTTATTGAATCCTCCGGTATTCGCGGGTTTGCTCCCGACGCTGACTACTACGTGTTCAAAATTTTCCCCGGCGGCACGTTTTCAGCGTTAATCGAAAGCCTCAACCAGTGTATTGAAGCCCAAGTTGATGTGGTGAACCTGAGCTTAGGCAGCAGTAAATATTCTGAGCAACTCGTCCAAAAAATTCGGGAAGCGACTGATGCGGGAGTCGCCTGTATTGCCGCCGCTGGCAATTCGGCGACCAAGATTCAGTATCCTGCGGCCTATGACGATGTGCTAGCAGTGGCGGCGATTGGGCAGCAGAACACCTTTCCGGCTGATAGTGGTCATAGCCGCCAAATTGGAGAACAGCAAAGCTCAGACGGAGAATACTTTGCCGCCAAGTTCACCTGTTTTGCCCAAGACGACCAGCGGATGGATGTGTGTGCGCCGGGGGTGGCTGTGACCTCACCTGTGCCTAATCAACCGAATGCCTATGCGGCTTGGGATGGTACTTCGATGGCTTGTCCTCACGTGGTTGGTTTGGCCACGCTGATGTTGGAAGCCCGCGAAGAGATCCGCACGATGCCTCGGGGCCGTTCGCGGGTGGAAGCCCTATTCCAAGCCATTCGCGACAGCGCCGAAGACCTGGGATTGCCGCTCGAGTATCAGGGTAGTGGACTGCCAAATGTGCTCAAAGCCCTCAATCTAGAAGCAGAAACGACCCCCGGCGACGGTAATGATTCTGATAGTGGCACTGGTGGCTCGGGAAAACCTGATCCCGTTGATGGAGATTCGGACGACACGGGCAACGGACAGCATTGCAAGGCTGATGCCGATATAAAAGCATTACAGCAGGTTGAACAGCTACTCCAAAATGCTCTGGAAAAACTCCGGGAGCAAGTGACTGAATAACGGCCCTGTCAGATCCTGGTAGAGGGTACCGCGCTCTACCAGGCCATCATCGTTAATTTTGTTATTGCTTCACCACCTTGGTGAGGCGTAGCCATTATTCTTCTCTTAGGACGTTGCCCTTGGTTGATGCCTATGTTTTCCCAAAACCTTGCGATAGTCATCGGCATTAATCAATACGCCAACGGTCTTGCCTGTTTGCAAACCGCTGCCCAAGATGCCACAGTTTTAGCCCAACTTTTAATATCAGAGCATGAGTATGATGTCCATCTGCTAGTGGAGGCCGCTGCCACGAAGACCGAATTGTTGGAGTTACTGAGCGATCGCCTGCCTCAACTCGTAACGCCTGACAGTCGCTTACTCTTTTACTTTGCAGGACACGGCGTCGCGCTGGATGGTGACGATGGTCCGGCGGGATATCTGGTGCCTCAGGATGCTGACTTAGCAGATAACACTTCATTTTTGTCGATGCAGGTGCTGCATGATGCGCTGACTGCTTTGCCCTGCCGCCACTCCTTGATTATTCTAGATTGCTGCTTTTCAGGCGCATTTCGCTGGTCGAGCACCCGTGACGTATCGCCCCATCCCGAAGTGATATACCAGGAGCGATTTGATCGCTTCATTCGATCTCCGGCCTGGCAGGTCATTACCTCGGCGGCTTACGACCAAACGGCGTCTGACCGCTTGCAAGACCACCGAGGGCAGGGGCGAGGGCAGGGCTATTCCGGCAACCATTCCCCATTTGCTGAGGCCTTGTTCAATGCCTTGCGCGGCCAGGCCGATTGCTTTCCTGTCGGTAGTGAAGATCAGCCGAGTGGCGATGGGTTGATTACAGCTACCGAGCTCTACCTGTATTTGAGAGATTGCGTAGAACTGGCAACGAGGGGGGCTAGGCAACCTCAAACGCCGGGACTGTGGCTGCTGCGCAAACACAACCGAGGAGAATATATCTTTTTGGTGCCAGGGCATGAGTTGAATCTGCCCCCAGCACCGGAACTCAACGCCGACAACAATCCCTATCGCGGCTTAGAAGCGTTTGATGAAGCCCAGGCACATCTCTACTTTGGCCGTCAGCAGCTCGTCGCAGACCTGCACGAATTTGTACAAGAGCATTCCCTGACGGTGGTGTTAGGGCCGTCAGGTACGGGCAAATCGAGCCTGGTCAAAGCAGGGCTAATTCCGACTTTGCGAAATACAGAGCGGATAGAGTGGCAAATTTTGCCACCCATTCGTCCTGGTAATGCTCCCCTCAAAGCGTTGGCACGAGCCCTTCTGTCGTTGGAGTTGGCAGAGCAAAGTCAGACGGTGGCGATTGATGCTCTGGCAGAAGAGCTGGCTCAAGATTCACGAGAATTCACCCGGCGGGTCTTGGCTTGGGACAGTCGTTATCCTAAAAAGCCGTTACTGTTGGTGATCGACCAGTTTGAAGAATTGATTACCCAGTGTCGGGACGAAAGAGCGCGACAGCAGTTTTTAGAGCTGCTGAAACCCATGTGCCTAGGAAAGATGCAGGGAAAAATTGTCGTTACCCTGAGATCGGACTTTGAGCCCCAGTTTCAACCCTGGCTAGCCGATGCCTGGATGCAGAGCCGTATCTGGGTAAAACCGATGACTCAAGATGAACTGCGGCAGGCGATCGAAGCGCCAGCGGCGGAACGGGTGATGGTGTTCGATCCTTATAGCCTGGTCGATCAGCTAATCAATGAAGTGGTGCAAATGCCTGGGGCGTTACCGCTTCTGTCATTTACCCTCAGTGAGCTGTATCTGAAATACCTAAAGCGCCAGGATGGTAATCGTGCCCTGACCCAAACCGACTACGAAGCCTTGGGCGGGGTGGCGGGTTCTCTGACTCAACGGGCGACGCAGGAGTATGAAGCGCTGAAGCAGCAAGACCCAGCCTATGAGCACACCATGAAGCGGATAATGCTGCGGATGGTGGCGATTGAGGGGAGCGAACTGGCAAGGCGGCGGGTGTTGCGATCGGAGCTAGTGTATGCCGACACGGCGGAGAATACTCGCGTGGAAACGGTGATTCGGCGACTGACTGCGGCACGATTGGTGGTGAAAGGGCAAGATTCGGGGGAAGAGCCGTATGTAGAACCGGCTCACGATGTTTTGATGCAAGGGTGGCCTCAGCTTCAACGCTGGAAAAATAACCGTGAAGAACAAGAAAACCTGAGTCTACAGAGGCTGCTCACACCTGCGGCAAAAGAATGGGCCAATCATCAAAATGATAAAAAAGCAGTAGGTTTCTTGTGGAATGCCAATCCTCGATTAGAGCTATTGAGAGCTGTCTTATTATCTTCTAATAGTTGGCTCAACAGCATTGAGAAAAAATTTGTTGAGCTTAGTCTTCAACAGAAAAAGCGGAATCATGTTTTTCGTTGGAGTATTGCAGCTGGCGTCATTATGAGCTTGGCTGGCGCTGCTTTTTTCTCTAATTTTCAGCGTATTGAGGCAGAGAAGAGAAGTGCTATTGCGCTAGCGCGAGAAGCTGATGCACTTTTTGATGCTGACCAGCAGCTTGAGGCAATAATCAAAGCAATCGAGGCGGGTAAACTCATCAAAATCTCGGATTGGGGAGAAAGCACTTCTCTTATAGAAGTAAACCTAATTCTACAGAAAATCGTCTACGGGATCCGAGAGAGAAACCGGATCGGTCCTCAAAGAGGGTTGACTGGAATAGGCCTCAATCCTGCCTACGAAATTATCGCGGCCTATGGGTCAAAAAGGACAGAGTCAGACGAGAGAGAAATTACCCTTTGGGATTTTGATGGCAATGTATTAGAGAAAATATCTGCAGGAAGCGGCACAATCAATCGTTTGGCCTTTAGCCCAGATGGTAAAACACTAATCGCTGCAGGCTTTGAAGCGATAAATTCATGGCACTTAGATTACGAAAATGACAGGTACAAAAGTATTGAGAGGGGAGAATTTAAACGTATAGGCCAATTTTCAGACGTAGATTTCACTCAGGATGGAGAGTTTTTTGTTGCCGCTGGGCCAGATAAGTCAATCACGATTCGTACCGCTAACAGTGAAAGAACAATCGCGACTGATTCAGGCTTATGGACATCTGCTGTTGACATTGGTAATGACAGCCAAATGTTAGTCACTGTCAGCGGAGAGAAAGTAGTTCAGATAAGAGATATCAACACATCTGAGCTGATTGCCTCACGAAATTATGAACAGAAGGTCTTAGACGCCTTCTTTTTAGATGAAGAGAGAATCGTTGTCGCTTCGGGAGATGGAAACATAGAAATCTTGAATTTTGGAACAACTCTACAAAAAGTCGAAATGAGTCATGACATGGAAGTGTCTGCGCTCGAACTGATTAAGAGTCAAGGATTGATTTCATCGGCTGGCCATGATGGTCAAATCAAAATTTGGAACACTGAGGGCGAATTACAGCAATCCTTTTATGCTTCAGTTGGTAGAGAATCTGAGCTTAGCTCGTCGTCAAATTATTCGGAGCATAATGTATTAGTTTCATCTGGTACTGATGACTATATTCGTTTTTGGGACTTGGATAATTCACCTGTTGCCTTAACTGGCAATGCCTTTGCAGTCAATCCTGAAGATCAGACTCTCATAATCAGCCAAAATAATCATTTATATCATTGTATGCCCAAAGAGCGAAAATGGGTGTGTGAGCCTTACAATGACCAAAAGGAAACCGAGCCAAGCAACATTGATCTAATTCGGATTGCCCCGGATGGAAACCTAATTGCAGCAATACGCAAGCAAAATAGCGATAGTGGCGGAGCATCCATTGAAATTCGGCAAGCAGCAGGAGAGTTAAACCATTTCTTTTCCCCTGACATAAATATTATAGATGTAGATTTTGATCGTGATGGTAGATATATGGCAGTATCTGCTCACGATGAAAAAATTCGGATCTGGGAATTAGATGCTCATGGTTATATTATTAATCTTGAAAAGCCTTTGGAAATTAAAAATGGTACAGAAAATGGCTCCTTGGAACGCATAGATTTCAGTTCCAAGAAAAACATTCTGATTTCGGGTGACCAGAATGAAGAGAGTAATGTGACAGGTTGGTCGCTGGACGGAGAAGAACTATTTAAATTCCAGACCCATCAAAATGGAGTTCTAGATGTTGAGTTTAGTCCGGATGGTCAACTGATTGCTTCAGCTGGAGTCGATGAGACACTCAAGATATGGAATCAGGCTGGGGAACCGGTAGCAGAAACCGAATCACACAGTGGTTCGATTCGTTCAGTCCAATTCAATAGCTCTGAAGCTATAGTAGTCACCGTCTTCGGTGGAAGTATTTACATTTGGGACTCCGGTGGTGAACTTATCCAAAGGTATTCAGAATATTCTGAGGAGGCTGTATTAGGAGCCTTTAGTGCAAATGAAGAGTATTTAGTCTCTGTTGGAAGCAATAAAGGAGAAGGAGAAAGAGAAATAATTGTAAGAGCGATCAAATTAGATACCCTGCTTCAGTTAGCCTGCGACTGGTCGGGTAGATATCTTGAACAAAGATATATCCAAAAAGGAAAGAGCGATGAATACGAGTTTTGTCAGTCTTTGTAAAGTTAAATAGCATTACTATTTTGTTGGTGCTGATCGGGTGGTGGGACTTCAATATCCGCATTTATCAAATACACCTGTTTCAAGAAATGAAACGCTGCCCAAAGCATGAGGAATTTGTAGCTAAGATTAAAACTAGAGATTTGCTCTACTGTAGTGGCTTATTAAGCCTCTCAAAGAGACTAGGAGACGACTATGAAATGTGCACCTCTGTTATTGAGTTCTTTTTTAGCTATTTGTGGTACTTTGGGTTGGTCTTCAAGAATGTTTGTTTTTGCTATTCCTGACAATGGGACATTGGTGTCAGGCTCAGAAGGGCCGCTAGTAAAAAGAACTACGCAAGTTCCGCCTTCTGTAGAGACCTTACCAAGCGAACAATTTCCCCCGGGGAACATAGATTCTCAAGACCCGGGGAACATAGATTCTCAAGACCCGGGGAACAGGTACCTCAGGTATTGCGGAGGGGAGCCTAATTCCTCAATCAAGACTGCCTATCGTCACTACCTCGCAGATAATTACGGTGAATTTAAGATCAGTTTAGTCATAGCGCAAGACTGTATAAAACATTTCATCCAGATATCTGGAAATTCATCAAACTCTCTATCTAGTAATAGTGAGCTGGTGAGCCTTGCCTATGCGGACAAAATTGGGGATTTTCTTTATGCCTATGAAATGGCTCAAGAAGAAGGTCGGAAAATATGTTGGCCCAATGACATTGTTGTCCCAAATGTAGTAGGAAAAACCTGCTCAGAAGATCCAGACCCAGACCCTAACCCAGAAGATCCAGACCCAGACCCTAACCCAGAAGATCCAGACCCAGACCCTAACCCAGAAGATCCAGACCCAGACCCTAACCCAGAAGATCCAGACCCAGACCCTAACCCAGAAGATCCAGACCCAGACCCTAACCCAGAAGATCCAGACCCAGACCCTAACCCAGAAGATCCAGACCCAGACCCTAACCCAGAAGATTCAGACCCAGACCCGCCCACTGCCAGTACTAATAATTGGGATCAGGGTTTTGTAGTACTGCTGATGGGATTAATTCTTGGTGGGGGTAGCTTGATAGTCCTTTTGTTGAGGCAGTCAAGGTTGAGGAGCGTTCAGAAAACAAGGCTCAATCAGCCCGACTCCTCTGACGTGGCCTTGTTACAAGAAGTTACGGAAGATAGAACAAAGAATTGAGCGAGCCATGAGTAACATGTCGAATTTCTACGCTTTGTTAGTCGGCATCAATGACTATCCTGATCCCGTTCCTAGACTAGGAGGATGTCTTAACGATCTTGAAGTGATGCAGGTCTTCTTGCAGACCCAAGCAACAACAGATAATCTTCAACTGCATTTACGTACACTCAAGAACGAAGAAGCACGTCGAGATCGCTTGATTCAAGCATTTCGGGAACATTTGGGGCAGGCGAAAGCAGGTGACCAAGTATTATTTGCCTTTAGTGGACACGGCTCTCAAGAGCAAGCACCTTCAGAACTCTGGCATTTGGAGCCTGACCGTCTCAATGAAACATTACTCTGTTGGGATAGTCGTTTGCCCAACAGTCGAGATCTAGCAGACAAAGAGCTTGCCCACTTAATTGCTGAGGTTGCCGCCCAAGGGCCTCAGATTACAGTCATTCTGGACTGCTGTCATTCTGGTTCAGGGAGTCGCCTCTTTAACGCACGCTATGTTGAGCCAGATCGCCGACCACGTTCTATTGAAAGCTACCTCTGGCATTCAACATTGACTACTCGCAGTGCTAGCGAAAATTCCCAGTTGCTCAAGGTGCCCAGAGCGCGACATATTTTACTGGCCGCCTGTCGAGACATAGAAACAGCGAAAGAAGACTTATCTAAGAAGCGAGGGGCTTTCTCCTATTTTTTGATGGAGACCTTAAATAACTCGACCGGCACCTTAACGTATCGGGATGTCTTCAAACGGACTCATGCATTGGTTACCTCCCAAGTACCGAATCAGACGCCTCAGCTTGAAGCCATCCATGACGATGACTTGGATTTACCTTTCTTGGGATTGGGAGCAGTAGAAAAAAATCAGTATTTTACTGTTTCATATCGAGAGACTTACGGTTGGGTGATTGATGCCGGAGCCTTGAGTGGAATTCCTACAGCCACCTCTCCAGAGACGACTCATTTGGCTTTGTTGTCATTTGGTTCTGATCCAGAGCTTCAAAGGCGTGGAAAGATTGGTGAGGCGACTGTTTTAGAAGTGCTGCCGCAACTAAGTCGCATTTCCATTACAGGTATGGCCTCCCCCAGAGAAGACGAGGTCTATTGGGCGATCGCCACCTCAATGCCGCTGCCACGACTGGGAGTGACGCTGACTGGAGAGGACATCGGCGTTGATATACTGCAAAAACGATTGATGTCAACATCCATAGATCCCCCTTCATCGCTTTATTTGACATTGGTAGACAACCATACAGAAGCCAAATTTCAGGTTCAGGCAACTAATGGCCGGTATCAGATTTTGGATGCCGTTAGCGAGCACCCCTTGGTTAGCGAGCTGGTAGGTTTTAGCGAGGCGATCGCCGATAAAGTCATTCAACGACTTGAGCACATCGCTCGCTGGTTAACCGCCGCTGGACTGAGCAGTTCTCCTACCAGTCAAATTCCATCCGATGCAATCACGCTGGAAATTTTGCACGCTGGTCAATTGCTTCAAGACCCGCAAATATTGTTCGAGTACCAATATCAAGCGGCGAGATGGCAGCAACCGACCTTTCAAATTAGACTCACTAATACCAGTGAGTTGACATTGTACTGTGCTTTATTAGACTTGACGGAACACTATGCAATTAGCCCCTTTGGCTTTGAGGCAGGAGGCGTCTGGTTGCAGCCAGGTGAAACGGCTTGGGCCCAGGGAGGTAATCCCTTATATGCTTCTGTTCCTAAGGAACTCTGGCAGCAAGGAATTACTGAGTATCGAGATATCTTCAAACTGGTTGTCTGCACAGCGGAGTTTGATGCCCGGCTAATGGCCCAGGGGAATTTAGATGCTCCGGTTACTCGCACAGCGGCTGCCTCAGAATATCGTCCTGGCACTCTCAACCGGCTGATGCGGCGAGTGCAACAACGAAACATCAGTGCGGTTCCTGAAGAAGATACCTTTCTGGATGATTGGTGCATCACGCAAGTTACGGTTGTGACGGTACGCCCTCAGGCGGCTCAAACAGTCGCAACTAGCGATAGCCCCGTATCTTTAGGGGCCAATGTGGTTCTGCAACCCCACGATGGTTTACGAGCTACTGCACGTTTATCTTCGTTACCAGCTGTCACGCGATCGCTCGACCAACCGACGCTACCGCTCATCTTTTCCCCCAACGGCGCTGCATCTGAGCCACTTTACTTTACTCGCAGTCGCGGCCACGATCCAGGGTTGAGTGTATTGGAGCTAGAGGCGATCGCTCTAGATTCTTTCAAAACTGTGACTGCTGAAAATCCCTTACGACTGTCAGTCCCGATGCCTTTAGAGACCGGCGAGTTTATTCTACCGATCGCCTATGATGGCGAGTTTTTCTTGCCGCTGGGGCGATCTCACAACCATCCCGATCACACCGAAATCACCCTTGATCGATTGCCCGAACCCTCAAGTCAGGGAGAACGAAGTCTGGGCGGTTCCGTCCGCATCTTTTTTCAGAAACTTCTCAGCGGCAAGCTAGGTTTGGAATTCGATTATCCGCAGATTTCAGCTATCTATCTGCAGCCTAATGGCAGCATGGTTTACGAAAAAGAGCGTACCGTGATTCGAGCCCAGGTAGCGGAAGCTAAACGAGTGTTGCTGTTAATTCACGGGCTACTGGGAGATACGCCGAATCTGTTTAAAGACGTGCAAACTGACGAGGAAACGGTTCAATTTCTGCGCGACCAGTACGACATTATTTTGGGCTTCGACTACGAGAGCTTTAACACCTCAGTAGAAGAAACGGCCCGGCAGCTAAAGCTGTGTCTTGAGTCTTTAGGACTCCATTCGGGACACCACAAAACTCTGGATGTAGTGGGTTATGAGCTAGGCGGATTAATTAGTCGCTGGTTGGTGGAGCGAGAAAGTGGCAATCAGATGATCAGTCACCTGGTGTTGGTGGGTACGCCCAATGCCGGGACCCCATGGTCAACCTTGCAGGCCTGGGCAACGGCAGCTTTGGGGCTTGGGCTCAACAGTTTATCGACTGTGGCCTGGCCGGTCAAAGTCATCGGCAGCCTGGCTGCGGCTATCGAGGTGTTTGATGTCACACTAGATCAAATACAGCCGGGGTCAGAACTGCTTAAGTCTCTGGAAGCCAGTGCCGATCCGGGCATTCCCTACACGGTGATTTACGGCAGTAGCTCCATTCAAGCGGCGGCTCTAACTTCCTCTGGAGCAGAAAAGAGCTTAATGGGGCGTCTGTTGGATAAGCTACTCGGCAGCACGGCCAACCTGATGTTTTTGGGCCAGCCCAATGATTTGTTTGCTAGTTCGTTTAGTCTAAAACAGATTCAGGGCAATCGGTTCCAGTCATTACGCATTGAAGAAGTCGCGTGTGATCATTTCACGTATCTTTTCTTGCCTGTGGGTTTAGCAGCACTGACCCAGGTATTAGGCGACAGTAAGAAAGGCGCATAAGAGGGCGTGGTTAAAAACCGGGTGTGGGGCTTTTTGCATAACCCCCCGAAAAGGCGCAATCCAGATCGAGACGAGTGAGACTTACTGGATCGGTCTGTGCATCAATTGCTGAAGGATCGCTTCCATGTCAATGAACTCAGGCGCTGTATAGAACTCATAGCGACCATGAAAGATGAGGTGCTGCCAAGCCACAGGCGAAACTAGGCTAAGCATAGCCATCCTATCGATATCCCCTTGACGCTCACTGTGAGTAAACAGGTTGGAGAGGATCACCATGTTGTAATAAATGATGCAATTGGTGAGCAAGCGAGCGCACTCACCCCAGATCTGCTGCTCGTATTCGGTCTTAAAGCGCAGCTTACCAAAATTAGCGTAGGAAATTACTCTTCGGAGCTGGTGATAACTTTCCCCTCGGTTGAGCACCTGCTGGACGTTCTGCCTGAGCGCTAGGCGATCAACATAGTCGAGCAGGTACAGGCTTTTGACAATGTTGTCGTATTCCCATAAAGCCTGCCGGGTTTTGTTCTTGCGGGCGTAGGCACTGAGCTTGCTGACAATGATGCTCTGAGTCGTGGTCTTCAAGGCCAGCGACACCATAATTCTCTGGATATTATCCCACTCAGCCAGGATGAGTTTCGTATTGATTTTTCGGATCGGATTGAGAATCGCCTCTCCATATTTGCTGGGATGCTGAAAGCCATAGAGCGAGCGACTAACCGTGCCGTAAATGTCTTTGTATCGCGGCGTAAATTCATAGCCGAATAGATGCAAAAGTACGAAGTTTACCTGATTGGCTCCGTGTGTATCGGTAGAGTGAACCGTCGGCTGGATATCAGTTGTGTTGTTAAACAACAGATCGAAAACATAGTGGCTTTCATGCTCATTGGCTCCAATAATTCTGGCACTAACGGGAATATGGTTGGCGACCAAAGTATAGGACACGATCCCTTTCTTTAGGCCAAAGTATTTGGGCGAGTGCCGTGAGTTGATAGTCTGAATCTGGCTCTCAAACTTTTGCCCATCACTACTGGAATGAAGCGCCTCCCCGACATCATATTAGACTTGTTGCGAAATAGAGTGTTAAGATAGCTGTAATGCCTGCAACTTCGTTAGCCCTTTCTATTCGATGCTGGATCTCAATCGCGTATTCAAAGATGACCGCCTGATGCGCTCACTCACCGGTATGAACCTTGCCGCCTTTGACCAACTGCTGCCTAGCTTTAGCGAAGCCTACCGAGCGGCTCATCCGGTTACCGCTACCCGTCAACGTCAGCCAGGCGCTGGCCGCAAGTCCAACCTGCTAGAGATAGAAGACAAGCTATTCTTCGTACTGTTCTACTTCAAGTGTTACCCCACCTTCGACCTGGCGGGTCTGCTGTTCGACTTCAATCGGTCACAAGCCAACCGCTGGCTGCATCGGCTGCAACCGATGCTAGAAGCCGCCTTAGGTCGCGAGTTAGTGCTTCCCAAACGTCAGTTGCACTCTCTGGCCGAGTTCACTGCCTGCTTCCCTGAGATAGAGCGGGTCATCCTCGATGGGGTAGAGCGTCCCATCCAGCGGCCTCAAGACCCAAAGCGTCAACGACGCACCTATACCGGAAAAAAGAAGCGTAACACACGCAAGCATCTCGGTCTGAGCGACCAGGATAAACGCATCCTCCTGCTGAGCCCTATCAAGGATGGCAACCATCACGATAAGTCGATGCTCGACTGCTTAGTGATAGCCGAGCACATCCCGATTGACATTCCCATACAGGTAGACTTGGGCTTCAAAGGGATAGAAGACGAGTACGAGAACATCGAGATGCCGCACAAGAAACCGAGAGGCGGAGAGTTGACCGCAGCTCAAAAGCTGAGAATCGGGCGTTCAGTGGAGAGCGTGTTGTGGTCGAACATGCCTTCGGGGGAACGAAGCGCTACCGAGCGGCAGCAGATATCTATCGCAACCGTAAAGAGAACTTCGATGACCGGTTGATGGTGACCGCAGCGGGGCTATGGAACTTCTACCTAGAAGCTGCATAAGCAAAAACCGAAGCGGGGGAAGCGCTGGCCTATGTTCACTACTATTTCGCAACAACTCTATTGGAAGCATAGAGATAGCGCTTAGTCGCCGCTGGAATGCACTGCATGGGAAAGGCGTCTGGGCGATACTGGCTCAATGGCCGACCTTTTTGAGCCGCTGCCTTCAGGAACTGAAGTGCTTCGATGACGGGCGCGTGGCCAGGAGAACTGGCGAACTCAACCGCTTGCACGATAGGCCGGAGGTTGCACTTGAACTGCTGTGCCAAGGTATCTACATGCGCCCATTGAAAAGCAGTTTCGTCGAACGTCGCTTCCGTGATGATGTGATCCGCGACAAACGCTAGCTTCTGCCGGTCTAGAATATCAAAGGCTTGAGCTTGGACTTCCTGAAATGGGGTGGTTTCGTCGATATCATCAGTGGTAAAAAACTTCAGAATTTGACCCGCTTTTTGGAGGTTTTGATTCCCCTCGATACGGTACTCATAGACCCGTTCTTTGGCCTCAACTTTGCTGTCTTCAACGTACTGTTTTACCTTGTGTATCAGGCTATTGAGTAGATTGTCGTGAGCGCGTTGGTAACGATGATGAACAAAACACAGCAGATACACATGCACCACGTCCTGAGACAGCTGCTTGAGTCGAAAGACGGAGTAGTAGTTCACTAGCGATGCATAGTACTTGATGCTTTCTCTAGAAATCTCCAGCGCTGGCAGCAGCGTTTTCGTCAGTTTATAAAGCCCCTGAATCTGCTCGCATCGGCTGATTTCAAGCTTGATCTCACTCAGACTAAAGCCTCTCGGCTCTCGTTTTAGCTGAGTAATCTCATACAGCCCTGGCGCGTTTTCAACCAGCTGGTTTAACGCATCTGTGTCCGTTTGGGATAGCTGTCGTTTCACCCTGGTCACGAGGCGATCTTGCTCAGTGCTGATGGCTTGGCCAATGACATCTTGTAGAAAGCTATATCCAGGCGTCACCAGCCGCTCGGACTCTAGATAACGAAGCAATTCTCGAAAGATATAAATCGGTTTGCTACAGACCTTGGCTGCTTGCTGAGCTTTGGTCAGCAGGGTCTGACGCGCCATGTCGTCGCATTGCTGGTAGCTACAAAGCTCTAGAATAATTTGCTGGTGCTTCAGCCGGGTAGGTTTCGTCGGCTCATAGTCGGCGATCTCAAAGGTAGGGAAGTATTGCGCTTGAATGTATTGAACATCGGCATTTACGGCAGAGAACGGAAAGATAAAAAAGCGATGACGGGCTCTGAAGTAGCCTAGCTGTAGGATGGCGTAGAGCTGAGACTTGAGGCCGTGTAGCGTCTTGATGGCGGCAGTGTCTTGGGTAGATAGTGCAAAGTACTCGGCTTGCTCTTCAGGGGTGAAGTGAGGCAAGCCGTAGATGTCTTCAATCTCGTCATCGCCCAGAATCTGAAGTCGTTTGGAGGTTGCACTCGCGCTTTGCTCTGGCATGACATTAGCTCTTTGTTTTCTCGGGTGCCTTGTATGCCGTGCCGCAATAGGGACAGAAGCGATGCTTTAGAGAGGTAATCGGTGAGTCGCACTGAACGCAGGCATGACGCAGCTCACTGCCGCAGCGGAAGCAGTAGTGGGCGTGAACATGCAGCCACATTGGGTCAGGCGCGTTGCCCGGTTTCCAGCACTGGGGACAAAACTTCAGTGCGCCAGTCTCCTCGACGGCGATCCCTTTTGCGGCTGCGTCCAAGTGGGCTTCGGGGAGGTCTAGGGCATAGGCTAGCCCGCGTCGGGTCTTTTGCTTGAGTACCGTCGTATGGCCGCGTTCAATCTTGCCGATGCTCTGGGCATGAATGCCCGACTTCTCAGCTACAGCCTGCTGGCTCATACCGAGGGCTAAGCGTAGCCGGTGGACGTAATCAGCCAGTGATTCTCCGGGCTTTGGGACGTTTGAGGATTTCAAAAGTTTGATGCAACTAGCGGAATAACGGTCTGTCTAAACGATAGAGTAAAGGCTGGTCTTTTCTGCTAGCGTTTACCTTTATTTTACGACCATGTCGATTTCTCTAGCGATGGTGACCACGCAGTTTTTAGACCGACCTGGCCTTGCCCGGAAAACGGTGAAATCCTATGAGCATACGTTGCTGCCCTTGCTGGCTCAGTACGGCAGCTGGCCGATTGAAATTTGCGATCATGCACTCCTCACTAAGTATCTCGATAGTCTCTCGCATTTGGCCTACACGACTCATCATCGACATCAGGCGACCATTCAAGCCCTGTTCAATTACGCGGTAGAACAACAGCACATTAAGGTCAATCCTATTGCCAAGCTGAAGCGGCGTAAGCCTAATGTAGATAAAGGTGAACACGCCTCTGACGAAGTCATTCGCTATCTAACACCAGACCAGATTAAGCTGATGTATCGAGCGGTTGAAACAGATTGCCGCACCCATGCAATTGTTAAATTATTGCATCGTAGCGGGGCGCGAATTTCAGAAGTTTTAGCGCTTGATCTTGAACAGGTTGATCTCAAACAACAGAAGTTCCAGGTTATCGGCAAAGGCAACAAGCAGCGCTGGTGCTTTTACAGCGATGATGCAGCTCAGCTGCTCAAGACCTATCTCAACCACTACCGACACCATCGCTGCCCTGCTCTATTCACCGCACAGCAGCCGATAGCGGGTTCTATTAGTCGGCTGAGCTATCGCGCCGTCTACCAGAACTGGCGGCAGTTGATTGCAGATATTCCTGAGCTAGAAGGCGCACGACTACATGATTTGCGGCATACCTTTGCGACTGAGCGGGTTGGGCTGGTGGGTATTGAAGAGTTGAGGGCACTGATGGGGCATGAGTCCATCCTGACCACTCTGCGCTATCAAAAAGTCACCTCTGCCAGAGCTGAGACAGTGGCCCAAAATGCTTTAAGTAAACTGGCCTACTAAAGCTATGCAAATTTAGAGCTTTAGCGTCTGCTTGCATTGTGTATACAGAGAATCCTATGTACTCTGCACCAGTAAACTATGGCACAGGTCAAATGTACTAATTAATCAAACTTCCACGTTGAGTCTTGACTGTCTCGATCTGGATTGCGCCTTTTCGGGGGGTTATGCAAAAAGCCCCCCGGATCGCTTCTTGCTGGTAGCTGCGGTTAACGATCTCGGGTTTGACGCTGACTTGCGCGAGCGGTAGGCGGTTTTGACGGCGAAAGATCAGCCGCTCTAGCTCTTCTTTTTTGAGGAAGCCTTGGATCTCACGCGGGGGATACTGCTGGTCGTCCCATAGCCAGGTTTGATAGCCGTTGGTGTAAAAGATGGCGGGACGTTGCTCGAATTGAGCTCTAGGCAGTCGGCGTAGAGTTTGGCTTGATGTTTGCCTTGGGTGGCGTCGCGGCTGGTGCGTTTGGCTTCTATTAAGGCGAGGGGTTTGCTGTTGTCGCCCCACAGCACATAATCAACTCTGCCGTTGCCGGTGTCGGTGCTTTTGGTAATCGGCATCCCGGTGACTTCGTACTCAGTGAAGTCAGGCGCAGTGATATCCCATCCGGCTTCTTTGAGCAGGATGTCGATCAGGTAGCGGCGGGTGTCGGCTTCGTTGTAGTCGTGATTGTCGGGGGCGGCGGCGTTTTGCTGCTTGAGGGCGGTGATTTCGGCTTTAGTGGCTTCTAGCTGAGCTTCTGTTTTTTGGCGTCTATCCGCTTCAATTTGCTGCATTCGCTGGGCTTGGGAAAGCTGCTGCTCTAGCTGCTGAAGCTGCTGGTTGGATAGATCTGCCGCTGCGTTGGCGGGTTGCGGGATGAGGTTGGGGTTAAAGGCTAGGGCCGGTAGGGTTTTACCGTTGGGGCCGTAGGCGCGGCACAGCCAGTAAAGGATATGAAAGAGTTCTTCGATCAGGCGATGGGCGTCTCTTTCGCTCACAGCGGTGGAGCGATGAACTGCCGTGTTACCCATCTTCTGGATGGTGCGGAATTTTGGGAAAAGGCCGGGTTTCAGGTTGTCTTTGAAGGTTTGCTCATGGATCAGGGTGCTGAGCTTATTGTCGTAGGGAAAGCGCAGATAGGGGTCGTTTTCGTACAGCCACAGTACAGATTGCTCTAGGGCGAAGCGGGTGTAGAAGCAGCAGGAACGGGGCGAAGTGGCAGCAAGGCGTTCGGCTTCGACGGCGTGGGCGTAGAGTTTTGGGAAGGCGGGCTTGAGGAAGTCGAAGTTGGAGGGCATGAGGGCGCGGGTAAGCAGACTACACTACTATCTAGTCAATTTTGCTTTGAGTCGATGACGGAGATCTCAGCCGACGATCCTTTCTTTCTTCAGCTATGTGATGACCTTTCCGACTCAGAAATCGTTGAGGTGCAGCGATACTTAGAGGAATGGACAGCGGGGTCGTATACGAGCGTGGCTCACAGCGTGATCGATCATGCCCTTCGGAAGGGAATGAATCCACTACGATATTTACGGAGGGCTCATAACTTTAGCAATCGAGGCGCTAAGCGGATTCCAAAAAGTGGCTACCGTGCTGACGGTTCGGCAGTATACCGCAAAGGAAGCGAGTACTTAATTGTGCGCCTTGACCCCTCAGGCGTTGAAAGAATCGTAACTTATGGAACCAACGATGACTAATTTAACGTTGCCTCAACCCTACGCAGAACCCATGCAGCGCTGTATTAGTGATTTGCTGGCTCAGATGACGACGGCTTATCAGCAGGCAAGGGCAGAGCGGCAATCTCTATCGACTGCTTTGCCTGGCGCTGAGGATGAGTTTACTGTCTTGGAGGAATTGGAGCTGGTCACGACGGATTTGCGAGGCTATGCAGGTCAGGTGCTGGTACGGGGGCAGATAGAAGATGAGCGGGCGGCGGTGGCTCACTTGCAGCGGCTGCGGTTGCTGGGTATTCCTAGCGTCGCAGCATTCTATTTTGAGCAAGGGGGGGACTACCCTTTGCTTAAAGACTATGTGCGGCAGCTAGATTACTTACGGCTGCTGCTGCTAGAGTTTTTGCAGGGCTTAGCATCGTAAATGGTATTGAGCGAGGGTTATCGCTAATGTCGGTGATGAACTCTCAGTTCTCAAACCGCGTTTTCGCTTCTTCTCGAAAGCACTAGGGTTAGGGGTGTCAGTAGTATCGGAACCAAAACGTACGCTAAGCGATGCTAGCTACCTGTACCAATTAAACCTATCTGACAGAAGGTGGCTGAAACCCTTGATATGCCATTCTATTTTTCTGTACCAATTAGGGCAAGGATTAACTGGTACAGAAACAGGTCTCAGCTATAGTTCATTTTTACTATCTTGAAAGCCTTGCACGACAAAGGTTTCAGCCTTAGCGTACGATCCTGTTCCATTACTGCTCAATGGCCGGTTATTAGTGGAACGGATTAATTATAGCGATCGCCTTTCATAGCCATCCTGCCTTGCTCATGAGACGGCAAATTCAGTGATTTGGCGGCGTTCTGGAGACTTATAGGCGAGGACGATTTGCTCTTTGGGAATATCGAGACGAGTGAGTTCGTTAGCGATTCCTTCTTCGGTGCCATCCTGCTGAATCCAGGCTTTTTCGCCGATGATGTCGATGTGGATCAGTGCGCCGTAGATGCGGCGGTTGTTTTGCCAGCCGGTTTCGATCAGCAGGTAGTGGTGATTGTCTTTGTCGAGTGCGAGGTAGGCGTCGGTGTCGGGATCTGTGCCTAAGAAGGCTAGGTAGTCTTGCAGGACCTGGATGATTTGCTGTTGCAGGGTTAGGACGGGGGTAGCCATGTGACGATCTCCTGGTGCTCTGGGCTGAACGTGAAAAGGCGAAGGATGGTGATTTTCTCCATGTCTTTCTCAGCGGCAATGAGGCGCTCTGCACCAAGATCTACGAAGAGGTTTTTGCCTCGGGCGAGTTTGAGGCGGTAGGGATCGTGGGTGATTGCCCAGCCATCTTTCTGGAGGGCCAAGATTACGGTGTTGTGGTAGAAGTCGCGGGCGGGCATAGGTTAGAGGTCGCCTCGGAAGGCGCGTTGGAGGAGGGAGTTGAAAAGAGCTTCTGAGTGCCGCTGTTGGTTTTTTTCGTATGCAATAATTTTGTCTATATGTTGCTTAACGGTCAGATATTTTTTCTGTTCTATAAGAGGTGGAAGTAATACATTAGAGTTGTTGCGAAATAGTAGCGAAAAGGGCTAATCCTTTCCTAACTTCCATTTCTGCTTATGCCGCCGCTAGGTAGAAGTTCCATAGCCCCGCTGCGGTCACCATCAACCGGTCATCGAAGTTCTCTTTACGGTTGCGATAGATATCTGCTGCCGCTCGGTAGCGCTTCGTTCCCCCGAAGGCATGTTCGACCACAACACGCTCTCTACTGAACGCCCGATTCTCAGCTTTTTGAGCTGCGGTCAACTCTCCGCCTCTCGGTTTCTTGTGCGGCATCTCGATGTTCTCGTACTCGTCTTCTATCCCTTTGAAGCCCAAGTCTACCTGTATGGGAATGTCAATCGGGATGTGCTCGGCTATCACTAAGCAGTCGAGCATCGACTTATCGTGATGGCTGCCATCCTTGATCGGGCTGAGCAGGAGAATGCGTTTATCCTGGTCGCTCAGCCCGAGATGCTTGCGCGTGTTGCGCTTCTGCTTTCCTGTATAGCCGCACTGGGTCTTGAGGGCGTTGGATGGGACGCTCTACTCCATCAAGGATGACTCGCTCTGTCTCAGGGAAGCAAGCGATGAACTCGGCTAGCGTGTGCAACTGACGCTTGGGAAGCACTAACTCGCGGCCCAAGGCGGCTTCTAGCATCGGTTGCAGCCGATGCAGCCAGCGGTTGGCTTGTGACCGATTGAAGTCGAACAGCAGACCGGCTAGGTCGAAGGTGGGGTAACACTTGAAGTAGAACAGGACAAAGAATAGCTTGTCTTCTATCTCTAGCAGGTTGGACTTGCGGCCAGCACCTGGCTTGCGTTGACGGGTCGCTGCCACCGGATGGGCCGCTTGATAGGCTTCGCTGAAGCTCGGCAGCAGTTGGTCGAAGGCGGCAAGATTCATGCCCGTGAGGGAACGCATCAGGCGGTCATCTTTGAACACACGGTTGAGATTCAGCATCAAACAGAAGGGGACTAACGAGGCTTCAAGCACTATAGCCATTCTAACACCCTATTTCGCAACAGGTCTAATGACCGTGAGGAATTGCGCAAGCGCATCAAGTACAACCGTCTGGTCGCCAACTGCGTCATTCTCTACAACGTCTTTGAGATGAGTCGCATTCTCAATGAGTTGGCTCAGGAAGGTCATCACATTGACCCGGCTGCGGTTGCTGGCATCAATCCCTACGCCTCTGACCATCTGATTCGGCTCGGGCAGTACCACCTCGATGACACACGTCAGCCGCCGCCGCTGCATTACGATTTGCCGTTCTCGCCACCGCCAGAAGTGGCTTGAGTTAATGTCTGTTAGTTAGTACTTTTCTGGAAGGTCTTATTTTCGGTGGCTGAAGCTCATGCATCACAGCACTTTCAGCCTATAGCCGGATTTTGCAATAGTCGGGGCCATACCCCGGCCAGGGGTCAAGTATCAGCTATTCTCTGCATCTGCAAACCGTGGGTTCAGCGGATCAGATGACTGTACTACTCAGTAGCTCAGATCTATAACCCTCTTATATCAATGCTTTCAGGCCGATGTGGGGAGAATTACACGTATCTCGCTCAGGGGTCCTTTAGAGCCTAGAAGGGTAGTTGAATACAGAATTCGGTTCCCTGTCCTGGTTGGGACTGTACGTCGAGGGTGCCGCCGTGTGCTTCAACAATGATTTGCTGTGTGATCGCCAAACCTAATCCAGTGCCTTTACCGACCCCTTTGGTGGTAAACAAATGGTCAAAGATTCGCGCCCTTACGGTTTCTGGCATGCCCTTGCCATTGTCTTTAATCCGAATTTCAACGGCCTTTTTATCAGGAACCACAGCGGTTTTAACCGTGATGGCCTGGGTTTTATCTTTGAGTTCAGCAAAGGTCGATTGCTGAGCCGCTTCGTCAAAGACATCAATCGCATTAGCCAGTATATTCATAAAGACCTGATTGAGCCGTCCAGGGAAACAATCGATGATAGGCAGCTCTCCATAATCTTTGATGATGTCGATGGCGGGTCGATTTTCATTGGCTTTGAGTCGGTATTTTAGGATCAGCAATGTGCTATCGAGGCCTTCATGCAGATTGGCACTGACCTTATGTTCAGTATCAGCACGAGAGAAGGTGCGCAGGCTGGTACTGATGGCCTTAATGCGGTCGGTAGCACCTTTCATGGAGGTCAGTAGTTTTGGGAGGTCTTGGCAGACAAAGTCAAGGTCGATGCAGCAATTCCAAATTCCAAGATACGGACAAACCAATCAGCGCTGAAGGGCTGACTAGCCATCGACGAGGAAAGCCGTCAAGAGGTGTTTCTCATCTGCTTAGCAGACTTTTTCTTCTCATCAAGCATGAAGTCAATCAGCGCTGTCCAGCTCTCGAACCATAAGTACTTGGTGAGTGCCAGGATATCTTGAAAGAAGCCTTGGCGAGTGCCGCGCTGCTGACGAATCTGTTGATAGCGCTCGTCGGCCAGATGCAAGATTGTATGAAACAAGAATGCCAATAGGTTCAGGGTCAGTAAAAAGGCAGACAGATGCTGTTTGCCATGGCCAAAGTTGTGTTCGAGGTGGTAGCCCTGAGTCTTGAGCACATTGTGGTTTTCGTTTTCAGTCTTCCAGCGGCTGCGACCAGCAGCGGCAATCTCAAAGGCTTGCGAGTCATCAATAGGGTGGTTGGTAACCCAGCTATTGAGATGGAGCACCTTGCCGTCTGCGGGCCGCGACACCGTCAGCTCACACCAGTTGACCGACAGGGCAGGGGCTTCTGAGCGCAGTGCCACATCGTTGAGATAGCGCACTTGCCACAGCTCATCGCGGCGACCGTGGCGCTGCACTTGTGTCACCGTCTTGACATTGCCATTGGCAGCCTTGAAGCCAATCCAGTCATAGAGGGCCGGATGTGACTCTGGCAGGCAGACGAAGATAAAGTTGAAGCGTGCAGCCAAAGCCGCTGCGCACATCGGCTGACGACTGAACAGGTCATCGCCAAGCAAGGTCACCGCCTGCTGCTCGAATATGGCTGGCGCTGAGCCGATCCACCGTTTCGCGGCAGCTTGTTCGCAGTCCTGCTTGGTATGGCCATCTTGAGGGGTGACAAACATAGGCGGCAGTGAAATCACAGCTGGTTCACTCGGCGCGACAATCACTGGCAACAGCGCTTTGTGCGAATAGGTCACCTGCCCGCTTTTAGACGTGCGCGTCGAGCAGCACGGACAGCTCACCTGCTGAGAACTGTAGTATTCTGTGCCGTCTAGCGCCACCAGCAGGTTGCCGCCTAGCCGCTCAAATCTTTGCAAGTAGCCCTGTGCCTGAAGCGTCCGGTAGAAGCTGATAAACGCCGGAAAAAGCCCCGCTGCTGCTAGCTGGTCAAGGATATTGCGGATCTGCACGACGCTCGGTATCTGCGTTAGCCCGAACAGACTCTGAGCATTATCTTGACCGCTGCGACTATTGAGCTGGCGCTGAAACTCTAAGAACGATGCGCTCTGCATGAAAAAGCATGAAAAGGCTCCCACAACCACATCCCTGAGACTGTAGCTAGTTGCGTTACTCGGTTGGCGCGGGTCATCCATCTGGGCAACTGCATCCCTGAGCGTCGCTGATAGACCCTCAAAACTGAGACTGGCTGGGGGCATGGGCTGAGTCATTACAGACGGAGGGCAGATTGATTGAACCTTACTGCATATCCTGGAAAACGTCTCATGCTTTTTCTAAATATCTATGGCGAATGTCCGTTAGTTGGAATTTGGAATTGCTGAGGTCGATGTCTTCTGCATTCTCTTGCACGGGCTCTACGGGGTTGGGGTAGTGCTGCTGATAGAGTGCGAGTTGTCCTTTCAAGTCTTCCACATAGTTATAGGCGTTTTGGACACTGCCGTTGAGGAATCCGATAGGATTATTGATTTCATGAGCAATTCCCGCAACTAGACTTCCCAAAGTTGCCATTTTTTCGTTTTGTACAATTTGCAGTTGGGTATCTCTTAACTGCGAGTTCGATGCGGCTAATGCTTCAGTACGCGATGTAACTCTAGCCTCAAGCTGCTCGTTAATCTGTTTAAGCTGAAGATTCTGAGCTTCTAGGGTCTGACCTAGTTTCTTAAGCTGAAGGTGAGTGCGGACCCGCGCTAAAACCTCACTCTGCTCAAATGGTTTGCTAATGTAGTCTACGGCACCTAGCTCAAACCCTTTAACCTTACTGGCTGTCTCAGAGAGCGCTGTAATAAAAACAACGGGAATATCTGCGGTTTCTATATTGGATTTGAGCCGTCGACAAGTCTCGAATCCATCAATCCCTGGCATCATCACATCTAGCAAGATTAAGGAGACAGGGGTGTGTTTTAGCTGCTCTAGGGCGCTTTCTCCGCTAGTGGCGATCGCAACTTCAAAGTCGGCATTCGCTAGCGTTGCTGATAGTACCTTTAGATTATTGGGGTTGTCGTCCACAATCAAGACAATGTCTGATTCGTTCTCCACTGTTGAGAACTTTAGTAAGGGTGTTGGTAAAGTCATCGAGCTATTGCTACTAGGCGCTTTAGAGGTAAAATTCATGGACGACACTCAAGAGAACTATTGAGTCGAAGAAAGTATGGGAGGTTTCTTAACCATCAGATTGCTATCATGCAACTATTGAGAAACTATTGCGCAATTTATTCTCTAGCTTTTTCTAGTGAATCTGAAAGAAAGGACTTTATTTCATCTACCTGAAAATTATCTGCATGCTTACGCATCCGATACACAAAAGGTTCAAACGCTCTATCTGAGACTTCTAAAGCTTCTAGTTGCTTTTGAATTAGCATTAGGCGGCCTTGGGTGGCTAGCTGGTACAGCGTCGATATCACTGAACTCTCGGGTAGCACCATTTCTTTGGGCGACAGGGCCGCTGCCGATAGCCCTTCGGTGTTAAGACTATCCTCCCCGCGCTTAGAGCCTTCTACCGATCTATCGTAAACCCACTCTAGCTGAAGATGTTTCTCTAGTAAGGCAAGTAGCTCAGCCACTACAATGGGCTTCGATAGAAAGTCGTCAGCACCTGAGTCGAGCCCCCGGTGATGGTCGCTTTCGAGTACGCTAGCTGACGCGGCGATGACAGGAACTTTCTTGAACTGTTCGTGCGATCGCAGCTGCCGTAGCAGCGTATAACCATCTGCCTCAGGCATAATCAAATCGGTGATGATCAAGTCTGGTTGACTGTCTTTGGTCTCTATCCAACCTTCTCTACCGTTGTCCGCCTCAACAACATCAAAGCCCAAGTCCTCTAGCAAACTCTTGAGTACTAGTCGATTTTCCCAACGGTCGTCTACCACCAGTATAGTACGCCGCTCCCCTGCGAATCCGGTCACAATACCCTGCTGATTTGGCGCTACGGCATTCACCAATAGGCTTTCAGATTCTGGTAGTTCCAGCTCAAACCAAAACGTAGTTCCTTCCCCTAGCTGACTCTCTACGCTGAGCGTGCCACCCATCAGCGACACAATCTTCAAGCTAATAGCTAGTCCTAATCCTGTCCCTTCAGACTGCTTTTTGAGATCGCCAACTTGCTCAAAGGGTTGAAATATCTTTGCTAGACCCACTTTAGAGATGCCAACGCCAGTATCTTGTACTTCAAACCGGACTTTTTGACTGTCATGTTTAGCTTGCTGCTGAGCAGTCACACGCAGCGTCACGCTACCTTTATCCGTAAATTTGATTGCATTTCCTAATAGGTTGAGCAAGACCTGCTGTAGTCGCTTGGTATCGACTATAACCCCTGCTGGCAGATTACCCTGCGCACAGGACGAAAACCCAATCCCTTTTTGGTCGGCCTTGACTCGGACCATATCAGCAACGCCCTCAATCAGAGTAGGAAAATCCACAGCGCTAGAATGAATCTCTAACTTACGAGCCTCAATCTTGGCGAGATCGAGCACTTCATTAATCAAATTGAGCAGGTGGTTGCCGCACTGGTAGATCACACCAACGCCCTGTTTATCCCTTTTAGATAGCAGCTTAGATCTTTGGAGAATTTGAGCGTAGCCCAAAATTCCGTTGAGCGGTGTGCGCAGCTCGTGGCTCATGTTCGCTAAAAAATCGCTCTTAGCTTGATTTGCCTCCTCTGCGCGTTTCTTAGCAATGCCTAATTCCTTAGTGCGAGCCTGCACCTTCTTCTCTAAGTTTTGAGAATAGTCTTTGAGCTGCTGAAAAGAGGCGTTTAGCTGACTGGCCATATTCTGAAACGACTGAGCCAGCTCACCAAGCTCATCTCGTCGATTCCATGATAAAGACTGTTCCCACTGTCCACTGGCAAGCTGTTTAGCTGCATTGTTTAAAGACAAGATAGGATCAACAACCAGCGATTTGCTAAGCGATCGCACAAAAGCCAATCCAACAATCAATACGCCCAAAAAAGTGCCTGAGGCCATCATACCTACACGCTTTTCTTGAGCAATCAGTTGACTGATATCTAGCTCGATGCCTAGATAGCTATCAATTCGGCCAAAGCTTTCTACAATCGGCACAAATCCATAAACAATAGGCGTTCCTTCTGGGTTCATCTGAATATCCCACTCTACCCATGCTGCATCTTTTTTCTGACTAACAACGCGGCCATAGTCTTCGCCTATAGCATGCGGTGTATAGTCTTCTAGAGATTGGAAATCTAGCACATAGCGACAATCTGTTTCTGACTGACAGCGAACCGTAAAGATAGACAGAATATTCTTGTTGGTAGACTGTACACGTTCAAGGACGTTCCGAGTAATGCGGTAATAGGAAAGTTGTTGATCGCTAGGAGAAACAATTAGACTGTGGTACTCGCTATCGATCTGCGGAGCTGTCAGATTCAAGATTTGTAGCAGTGACGCTTGGGTTTGTTGGCGCTGAGTAGTGCGTAGCTGTTTGTAAAATACGCCTGTTAAGGATCCAGCCAACAACGCCATTAGCAGTGAATAGGAAGTGATTAATTTAGTGCCAATGTTCAAGTTCTTTAACATGCTGATTTTCTTCTCTTCACTTTCTTCTCTTCGCTTTCTTTTCTGCTGCTTGCCTTACTATCGCCTGCTTCTCCATCACTGCCATACAACGTTTCTCCATCACCGCCATACAACGTATAGAGGCCAGCGCAATCTGTTTATAGCTACAGTCCTAGGCTGGAACGATAAGCTCTCGATTGAGCGTCTCGACCCAATTCGTCAGTGATGGATTCCCACTCTTTGTGGAGGCGTTGTATGGTCTGCGCTTGTGAAATTTCTCCAGTTAGAAAATCGCCTATCGCCGCATCCATTGCCTCTAGCTGATAGCGATTGTTTGCAGGTATGCGAAGATCTAGGACCATGTTTGGGCTGTTTAGACTTGTGACAATCCCCCCCAAATACTTCTGGGCAGCGCTAGAACTCATGCCTGCTGCTATCCAAGTGGTGCGATCGTTAAACTGAGAAATCCGATAAGGATTCAGCCCTGTAATGCCAATAGTGACATCTCGATTGGACTGAGCTGGCTGGCTGACATAGGAAAGAAAGGAGTAGGCGGCCTCTTTTGTTGGCGCTTTGGCAGCTGCATTGATACTGCCAACCCAGCCGCCAAAAGCAGCATAGGGCGCATAATTAACACCGTTGATAGCATAGGGACAGATAAATTTGTCGCAGGCTACTAGCTTGCCTGTTTCTCGATCTAGCACCTCGCTGGTTCCTGGTAAAATCACCGTGCTGACTTGATCAACAACCTTTGACTCAGGGGTAATTGCTAGAGTACCAATATCCCCCCAGTCCACTGTCAGTGCGCAGCGCCCGTCTACAAATAGTGAGCGAGTATCTGCAACCACCAGTTCTAGTTCATCAGGAGGACCGTAGAGCCCTGAGGTTTTGTAAATGTCTAGCGCTTTCGCAAACGCCTCGTTTTGTACCAGAGGTTCCATAGTTTCTAGATCAAAGAAAGCGCCTTGCTGGGTTCCTTGACTCTGTAGAAACGGACTAACAATCGATCCAAATATATAGTGGGACTGGTTTTCTCTTTTCTTTGCAATACAGGAACCAAAATCGGCCTGTCCATCGCCGTTTAGGTCTTGACGATGAAAAAACTTGGCAAGATCGAGATAGTCTTGCCAGGTCTGAGGGGGTGCTAAATTTGCTTCTTCGAGTAGATCTGTTCGGTAGTAAGCTAGTTGAAAATCGCCATCTAGGGGCATGGCATAAACTTTGCCATCATAGGAAACGCTAAAGTCTCGAAAGAAGGGAGCCACATCATCCCACTGCAGCTCTATATCAGCTTGAACTTGGTCGGAGAGGTCTTCTAGAAAACCAGCTTGGGCAAAATCAACTAGCCACTGAGAACCATACACAGCAATGTCATAGATAGTATTGTCCTGATCAAAATTCTCTTCGAGAGCACTATAGAACTGCTCGAAAGGCAGCACGGTAACCTCGACGTTAGCTCCCGTCTGCGCTTCAAAGTCCTCCGCATGACGCCTAAGCGGTCCTGCAATCATTGGCTCGACACCCGTGACTACCCGGATGGTCTGTCCTTGCAATTGAGGAAGCCGAGCAGACGCTTGAGGTGGTTGGACCGTGGTTTTGGCCACTGGTGAAGAGGGCTGGCAGCTACTCAAAAGTAGGCTGCTCCATACGACTGCTGGGAATAGTCGACTGCGCAAGTGCTGAATCTTTACAAACATTGGAGTCTTTGAAGTATGCTTCAATAATGAATGCTCGACCCTAGCTTGCCCACTCTAGTGTATGGGTATCAGATGTCAACCACATGGCGCATAAATGACAGCTATACGACAATAGAATTAGAGCAAGATTCTGCCTCCGTGTTTAAACGACAACTATGATCGCTCGGGACTGTCCTCTTTGTCAGTTATGCCTTCAGTGCTTTCACTACGTTTTGCAGCAGAGCGCTTTCGATAGCTCTCAGAATGGATATCGACGATGAGGGCATGATGAACCTGATTCCTGCGGATTTTGTGGAGTAGGCCTGAAGTGCCCTTCCCACCTGAGCCGCGTCGCCATAGAGTGCATGATGCCCTGAACCGAGGTCATCATGAAAAGCTCTACGGCGGGATCCAAAACTATCTGTGTGCCTGCCCCTGATGAAGCCGGCTATCAAAGGCTGATCCAGCACGGGCATACCTTTCGTCACTTCCTCGATGCCGCTATTGACCAGTATCCAGAACTATTTCCAGTCGCGATCACCCACGGTTACTGGCTGCATGACTCGGTGCATTCCAAAAAGCGCAACCTTACAACTCGCCGAATCAAACTGGTGACGACCCAAGCCGTCTATCAAGTGCGCCCCGATTTCGTCCTGCCTTACATGACGGGGATGACGGACGACGTTGAGAAAGCATTGTATCTGAGGCGGTTTGGCGTTCCCCTGGAAGCACTCGCTTATGTCTTTAGTCGGGATCCTAGCTACTGGTACCGGCTCCATCAATCCTTGGGTCGCGGCTCGATTGTCGGCACTACCGTCAAAGATCCAGCGGCGATACCGGCGAATCTGATTGCGGATGAAAAACATAGTTGGCGGTTGGGCGATCACATCTTCATCCCCACCACCGTGGGCTCAGGCTGTTTCCTGGGTGTAGATATTGTTCCGAGTGCTGACACCCCAGACCTGGTGAAAGGCTATGGTCGCTTTCGAGACGAAGCGCTCGCCCTCAATCCTAATTATCAGCCAGAAACCGGCAATACGGATGGCTGGGAGCCGACCCAAACCGCTTTGAAAGCCCTGTCTCCGGGATCGCCCTCATCTTATGTTTCCTGCACACGGTGCTGGATATTCAGAAACGCTGTCGCCGAGACAAAGGCCTCTGGAAAAGCTGACGGGTCGCCTCTGGCATGTTTACAACGCCCCGAGTAAGCGGCATTTTTCTCAGCGTTTACGTCGGCTGCGGGCGTGGGCAAATCGGACAGTCAAGCAGCCCAGCATCCGAAAAAAGCTGGCCAAGCTGCAAGGAAAATCCAAACAGTTTCAGGTGGCGTATGACTATCCCGAGGCGGCGCGCACTGGCAACATGCTCGACCGACTGATAAATTATCAAGATCGGCTACTGTATACGATGCAATACTTCCACGGTTCTGAAGACTCAGCGCGACAGTATTTGAGAGCCATGGCGTTGATCTGGAATTTCCATCCTTATGGCCACAGAACCACCACGAAAGCTCCTGATCGCCGTTCTCCCTTTAAGGATCTCAATGGCTTTGAATACCATGAGAATTGGTTGCGGAACCTACTCATTACAGGTTCCATGAATGGTTACAGGCAGTGACTTTCAGCTCTCTCCACAAAATTCGCAAGAACCAGGACTATCGAGAGAATCAAGGCTGACCCGATGGAAGTCAAAGATATCGATGTTTCGCTGGTGCATCGACTGGCTGAAGGGCTGGAATATAGAGGAAACCTTTATGTCAGAGATACCGCTATCTTTGAGCTGCTCAAGCATGGTCTACGGGCGGAAGAAGTGAGCAAGCTGAACGTCAGTGACTATGGTGATCGCACTGTCAGAATTGCAGATGCCAAGTGGGGCAACGATGGCACGGTGCCGCTTGCGCCTGAGGCTTGTCGGGCGATAGAGAGCTACCTGGGCTGGTGCGTTCAGCAGGGGTTTGATACTTCAGCAGCTGCGCCCCTGTTCAAGAGTCTGTCTAACCGCAGCTGAGATATAGTCGCTTCGCGTGTCGCTTCCCTTGTTGCCATTGCTCAATCAGGTAAGGCTTGTACGGGTCAAGACTACTGCCATATTGCCGACTAGAGGGTTGCCATTCAGGAAAGCTGGAATGGGACAGGTAGGTGTAGACGGTGCGCTTGCCCATGCCTAGATGGTGAGCGATATCTTTGATGGTGTACCCCTCTTTTCTCAAGGCATGAACTTGGTGGTAGTTCTCTAGCCGCTGTGCCCGCTTCGCCTCACGTCGCTGCCCGTGAGAGTTTTTGGGTTTGGGTAGTTCGGGTAAGGGGATGCCAGCGGATTGGAGTTGGCTGGCTTCGACGGCTTTAATCGCTGGCGCTTTTCCCTGGAAAGCTTTCTCTAAGGTCTCTTCCAGATTCTGCAACAGGTGGAAGCGATCTGCGACTTGAATGGCCGTAGGTGCGCCCTTGCTCATGCCGCGTTTGTAGCTTTTAGAGCGGTCATGCGACAGGATTTCGACGCCGGGATGTTCTTTTAGCCAAGCCGCTAAGGTCTCTGCGGTACGGTCGGGCAGCAGGGCAACCGGTCGATGCGTTTCTAAGTCAACCAGAATGGTAGTGAGCCTCATCAATTACAAACAAAGAAGGTTGAGCCGCCTTGAGCTTCTCTAAAGTCTCCAGATTGCTAAACTGCTCGGGCGCTAAAAAGAGAAACTCTAGCGCTTCGTCCGCTAGCTGTTCAAAAACGCTTTTTCTCTCTGTTTTATTGAGCGTAGAGTTGAGCACCGCTGCCTTTACCGTACCCTGCTCAACAATCCCCTCTACCTGATCTTGCTGAAGCGCAATTAAAGGAGAGATTACCAGGGTCACACCGAGAATACGCAGCCCTGCAATCTGATAGATCGCTGATTTTCCCGAGCCTGTTGGCATCACCGCCAGCGTATCGCGACCTGCAAGCACCGCGCTGAGCACCTCACGCTGCGCCTCACGCAGATGATTGTAGCCAAACACCTGCTGCGCAATCTGCTCTAGTACCGCCGTCTCACCGCGTCTGGAACCGCCTTCTACACTGCCTGTACTCATGCCTTCCCCAGCCTTTACTCCAGCATTTATTGTGGGTTTAGCGGTGCAGCTTTTGCGACTGCCAAAAGGCGTAGCCGCACTTTCTATCCGCTCGTCACATGCCTCATGGTTTCAGAAGAGCTTAGGAGTATTGCTAAAAGGGAATCGCGCAATCGCAAACTCAATCGCAAACTCAGTAGGTAGCTCAGTACAGTTCATTGACTTGCTTACCCACTTCAAAGAAGTGAGCGCCGTTTTCTTCGGGCGTACCGGGTAAGATGCCGTGGCCCGGTTGAGAATATAGCCTTTGCTGCCCGCTTTGCGTACGGTGTCGATGATGCGATCGCAAATACTCTTTTTTGGGCGATCACAGCAAGCAAGCGAACGCTAAGCCGCTGTTACCGCGTCACTACCTGCGTACTGCTTGAGCCATGCAATTGAGGTCTGTTCGACTTTCACCTGGCAATCATCGAAGGTCACCGAATCTGGATCGAGGAAGTGAGCGATGCCCAACTCAATCACAAGCTCAGCGGGTATCTCTGTCTTATCTGCATACTGCATCGCCTGACTCTGAAGAACGGGCGGCAGAACGGCTAACAAACTCGTATCTTCAGCGGCAATGATCGGTTCACTACCAAGTGAGGTATCCAGCTCTAGAAAGTGCTTAAGGGCTCCTTCAATGACCGCATGAGGAGTCAGCGCTGACTCATTTGCATAGGTCAAGATGGCCGCATGAATATCATTCGGCAGTGATTGCAGAATGCGGTTGTCAGTCGTTGAATCCTGAATGGTCATGGGCTTAGTCCACCTAAGTAACGCGCACGTTATAAGGAGGCAGTAGCTGTCGGATAATGATCTGCTCCAACTGCAATGATAACCGAATCCATTGTAAGGAAAGCGTGACGACAGCAATCCTTACGTCGTCTGGGTTCAGCCGATCCATAAACGCCCAACCAAGGGCTTTATGCCCTCCCTTGAAGCGGCCTTTAACACTACCTGATTTGCCGATATAAAGAATGCCTTGAGTTTTATGCCTGACCGCATAGATAGCGGGTCGAGGCGGCAACTCAGCAAATTCTCTGGTCAGCGGATAGCAGTTGTCGAACGGCATTTCGTCGAGCAACTTGAGAATTCTCAAGGCTTCTGCACTAACAGCATTGGGAGAGTCGTCCATTAGGAAGCTGTTGCTACACAGTCGCCCCTAACAGCTCATTCACCTGCTTACCCGCTTCAAAGAAGTAAGCGCCGTTCTCTTCGGGCGTACCGGGCAAAATGCCGTGGCCCAAGTTGAGAATATGGCCTTTGCTACCGGCTTTGCGCACGGTGTCGATAATGCGATCGCGAATTACTTCCTTACTGCCAAACAGCACGCCCGGATCGACATTGCCCTGCACCATCATGTTCGGCCCCAGGCGACGGCGCGCATCGGCCATATCAACCGACCAGTCCACGCTGATAATATCCACACCCGACTCGCCCATCAGCTCCAGTACGCCTGCGCTACCGCTCACCAGCAAAATCAGCGGCGTATCGGGATGCGTTTGCTTCACCTGACGGACAATTTGCTGCTGATAGGGCAGGGCAAAGGCTTTGTAGTCCTGCGGGCTGAGCTGACCGGCCCAGGAATCGAAGAGCTGCACTACCTGCGCCCCGCAGTCAATTTGGTGGCGCACGTAAATGGCAATGTTATCGGCAATTTTGCTCAGCAGGCTGTGCAGCATTTTCGGCTGCGTAAACGCCATATTTTTGATGTTGGAGTAGGTCTTAGAGCCTTTGCCTTCGACGATGTAAGCGGCCAGTGTCCAGGGCGCACCGACAAAGCCCAGCACGGTAGACTGGTTGCCGACTTCTTCGCGCAGTGCGCCTAAGATCTTGCGAATGTAAGGCATCGACTCGTCTGGCTCTAGCGTCGTCAGCGCGTCAATCTGCGCCTGGCTGCGAATCGGATCGTCGATAATTGGGCCTTTGCCTTCGGCCACATCCATTGCCACGCCCATGCCGGGCAGCGGTGTGACAATGTCAGAAAACAGGATTACGCCGTCGGGCTTAAAGGCTTTCCAGGGCTGCAAAGAAACTTCGATGGCGACTTCGGGAATTTCGGAGCGATCGCGAAACGAAGGATACTTCTCTCGGAGGTCGCGGTAAGCCTTCATGTATCGGCCCGCTTGCCGCATCATCCAGACCGGTGGGCGCTCGACAGATTGGCCCTGAGCTGCCCTTAGCAAAAGCGGGGTTTGGTTAGATCCGGTCATGAGAGAAAGCTCTTAATTTCTGTGTTATTTTCCTTGATTAGCTTACCATTTGCTGAGTTGTGCAGCACTTGCAAGGTAGCGCTTAGGCAGGGATAGGTGGATTTTCAGGTCAGTTTTGCTGACGCCACCAGGTGCCGGATTATGCGTAAAATTAAAGAAAGTAAAGAACTGTAGACTGATTTGCAGCGGCCCAACAGAAACGATATGGAAATTGTGAACTTTTTTGAAAAACTAGCGGGGCGATGGTTCTCTCAGCGCACCACCCATGCCCTCTCAACGCAGCAGTCCAAAGCGGGCAAGTCAGATATAGAAGTAGATTTTTTGACGCCAGAGGCCGTCGAAGTGCAGCAACTTTATCAGGAGCAAGCCGACAAAACGACCCAGACAGCCTCTCCCCTCTGCGGACTGCGCATTCATCAGAGCAGCACCATCGAAGGCGACAGCCAGCCCAAGACCCTGACCACCCTACTGGTTCCTCTAACGCCTCCTAGCGCTGAAAATGGGCCTCAGAGCGGCACCCAGAGCGGCACTATCCTACGCAGTGGCACCAAAAACACAGGCACCTATACGCTAGAAGATGAGGTGCTCACTATCGTTAGCGACACCGCCGATGCCCGCTCCGAAGAGCGCCTGTGGTTTATCAACGACAATCTGCGGATGCGCACAGGCATGGTCGAACTAACGAATGGTATGCGCATCGCTTCATTTTGCTCAGAGATTCGCATGGGGGTAAAGCCGCCTCAGCAGAGCTAGCCAGTCGGAACCGGGATTGGTCAGACAGCTATCAAACTTCTGGAGGCCGCCGTAAAAGCTATACCAGCGCTTTTTGTTTGGCTAAGCGTAGCGTCTGCGCCGAGAATGGCAAGGCAGGCTTAAAAGGCTGAATGCCCTTAGTAGCTCCGTAGAGCGCACCGCTAAACTGTGGTTCATCCAGCTCTGGCTCTGGTTCTGAAGATTGGCTCGGGGCTGGGGCCAGAGGAGCCGATGGAACTGGTAAGTCGGTCGCTGGCGGTACCGCAGAAAGATCAAAAGACACTGCCGCAGATGACTGATTTTTGGTGAGGCTGGGCTGATGGATTAGGGTCGCTGGGTCTATCGGCACTAGCTTCACCCCGCCAAACTCTCGACAAATAGCGGCTTCGAAGTCGTGGGTGACGTGGCGAATGGGCTGACCCCGACGATACCACAGCTCTAAAATCTGCCGAACCGATACTGACTTGTATCGCCCCTGATAAAGCGCCTCTACCACCGCGTCGCGAATCCAGTGGGGGCGATAGAACTCTAGCCACAGCGATACCCATTGGCGAGCATCGTGGTGGCCCAATTCAAAACAGTAGCCTTCGAGTAGGGCAGCGGCCTGCTGCGCCTCGACTGACGTAGAAAATGTCGCTGGAGTCATAAATCGCTACCCACTTATCAACATGACCGGCCAATATATCCGGCCAATGTGCCCAACTGCCTGACCTTCGCCTGACCTCGAAGCGCTGGCTCGAAAATGGGATTAAAGTACGTCAATATTAATCCATAGCACCCGGCAATTAGTTTTTCTGTTGGTAAGAATACTGAACCGCACGATTTGCGACTGTTTATGACGACGCTCTGCTATAGCAGATGTCCTGATGCATTAGGACATCTGCTAGTCGAATTGCCCGCTGTTCTCTAGCGGTTTCAGCCGACAAAAGCGTCCTAAGCAACTTGACAGAGGCTATAAATTCTTGGCGCAGCCTGTTTGAGACCGCTCTTCCCTTAAGGCTGCTCAATGACACCGCTCTCGACTCGACGAATGCGCGGGCTATCAAAGGGGTCAGTGTCGCCCATGAAGCTAAAGTTACTCAGGCGAAAGCCAATAGCACCTGTGTTTTGAGTGGCATCGTAGCGCAGCAATATGCCGTAGGTGCGGCGACTGTATTCCAGGGTGTAGATAGTGGCAATGGTGTCGCTTCTATTTAAGCTCAGAGCGGTTTGGAAACCGGCTAAAAAAGGTCCATAGATCTGCTGAGTTAGCCCCAGAGAAAGGATATTGCGGTCAATTTCGCGATCAAATAAAAACGGTGAATCGGCTCCACCTACGAAGGACTGTGCGTAGCTCACGTTGAAGCGGGTATAGTCGCCAAAGTTGCGGGCAAAGTGGCCTAGCTGACCGTCTATGCCGACTTCGGCGACCAGGTTGTCTTGAAAATCACCGCTGCTGTAGTAGGTGCCAGTAGCCCTCAGTCCGGTGTTCAAATTGAGGTAGGGAACGACGGGCTGAGGCGTAAACCGCAGTCCTTCGGTTTGGGTGGCTGGCCTGGGTTCACCGCGCCACAGGTTAAAGCCCTGGCGGAGGGCAGCGCTGGCCTGATAGCGGCCTAGCGTAATTCGGCCTGTGTCAGAGCTGCGAGCTGATAGCAGGTCGGCGCGATCGCTCCCGGCATTGATCAGCTGAGCGCTGGCCTGGTAAGTCAGCCGGAGGCCGTTGTTGCCCAGCTGAATCTCGGGCGAGAGCAGCACTGCGCCCAGGCTAAACCGTACATCTTGAAAGCCCAAAGACCCATTGAACAGCCGTTCCCGGTAGCTGTATTGCAAAGCCAGGCGGTGATCGCCCAGCAGCTGCTCAGCGCGGAGATTGGCTCGGAGCTTTTCGGTAATATTTGAAAAGTCGAGGCTGGTAAGGTCAGCGCTGCCTTCAAGCGTTGTGCGAGGCGAGAGTCGGGCGCTGAGGTCGGCGCTTACTCCAAAGTTATCGGGGTCTATGGGCGAACTGCTTTCGCCGCTGAAAGCTTGAGCGGCAAAAAACTGCGGCGTCACCGACAGCCGGACGCGGTCGTTTCTCACCAGCGGAATTTTACGTCCCAGAAAGAAACCACCGCGCTCGCTGCCATCGATACCGATCTCTGCTGGCACCGGGCTGAGGTCGTCGGGGTTGACGGTGCCTCGGCTCAGCAGCAGGCGCGATCGCAGTAAAGGCAGAGAAAACCCCTGATCAAAAACCAGCCGTGGGCGTTTGAGCAACAGCTCGTCTTGAGTTGCCGAGAGATTGCGCAGCAGTAGGCTATCGGCCCGTAGCTCTAGTTCGGGAGGCGAAAACGGATCGTTGGTAATCCTGACGCCCTGTGCCCGGTAGCCTTCTACATCAAAAGCTAGCTGATCGGTTTCAAAGCGCAGCTGCCGGAGAGTTCCTGCATTCGCGCCAGTCGGGACAGCGCCAGGAGAGGTGCTGATCTGAACGCTGCCATCGCTGTCGACCCGGAGGTCAGGATTGCGGTTGATCGGGTCGTAGGCCCGGCGGGTAGAGAGCGATCGCCCTTCTAGAGGAGAGGCCAAATCCGTGCCTACCTCCGGCAGATACAGCGTTCCTACCGCATCATCGACCGTGCCCGACTGCTGAATGAAGCTATACTCGGCCCGGCTGCCTCTAATAATTTGCGCTCCTCTAGTTAGCAACACATTGCCTTCAGCCAGGGCGTAGCGATTGACCAAATTTACCCAGAGCTGATCGGACTCAATGATGGCGTCATTGAGCGTCAACACAACATTGCCTCGCGCCGTGATAGTCTGCGCGATCGGGTCATACGCCTGGTAGTCAGCTGTGAGCTGTAGCCGAGCGGCCAATTCTTCTGGCGTCAGCTCATCTTCTGCTTCTATCTCTATTCTGACGGGCCCCTCAGCGGGTTCGGCAGGCGGGTCAGCGGGTGATTGTGAGGGGGGCTCTTCAGGCGAGTTCTCAGGCTCAGCGGGAGACTCCTCCGCTGCTGGCAACATGGGTAAGCCCGACTCAGATTGACTGAGCAGCTGAGTAGCGGCTTCGGGTTCGAGCAGCGGGTGGGGGAAAGAGGCTACTGGCGCGGCTTCAACTACTTCAACAGCGGGCCGCTCGGGAGGCAAGTCAAAGTAGACCACGGGCTGCTACTAACCTCCCACTAAACCAATCAATACACAATTCAATCAACATGCAAATCAATACACAAAAAGACAGCCCGGCAAAGCGGGCTGGCTTAATAAACCTGGCATACTGCTAAAACACTGGAGTGCTGAAGCACTGGAGTGGGTAGTGCAACCTAAGAGTCTGAGTGAATTCGCTGAGTAAATCCCCGGTGAATTTTCTGAGCGGGCCTTAGTCGAAATCTCTGCCGCTGGGGTTGCGAGCGGGGTCTCCACTTAAGAACCCAAAGATAAAGAGACCGACAAAGAAAGCAACCGTGAGATAAACAACAATTTTGAGCGTTACCATTTTTGTGTCCAAACGCGATTTAGAAGTTCTGACATCATATCGCACTCTTTGCCGCCAGCCGCCAAAGTTGAGACATTCAACAATATAGCGTAACTAGAACTATGGCGTTGGCCATTTTCAGCTGATTGGCGAAAATACCATTTTTGGCACCAAGACCGGGCTGAGGCTGTCCGAGTCGGGCATTGGCTGTACGGGTTGCTGCGCAGCGACTGGACTCAGTTCAGAGATGGGCGGAACTAGGCGAATTTCACCTATTCCTAAGAAATCTGCTGTGGCCGCATCCATTACCCGCATCGGCGAACCTGGCGATTTTGGCAGCTGGTCTGGATCGATACCGCTGTCGATCACCTGATCTAGGGCTAACTTTTGGCCCATGCGCCAGCGGCGAGCGAGCGGGGCGGGCAGGGCGATCGCTGCCAAATGCCCAATAGATCTCTCCGCCGATAGGGGCGTAAAAGTGCTGCGGGTGATCGCCGTCTCTAGCTCAGCTAGGGTGATACTCTCCGCCAGCTCAAAGCCGCTACTGGAAGTGCGCACCAGCGCAGCTAAAGTGGCTCCAGTGCCCATGGCTTCACCCAAATCACGGGCCAGCGAGCGGATATAGGTGCCCGGTCCACAGTCCACCGCTACGGTTAGCTCTGGCCGATCACCCGCGCGCCATCCCTGGCTAACCAGCTGATGAATGGTTACCTGCCGGGCGGGGACATCTGCCGCTCTACCCTGTCGGGCCAGATCATACAGCCGCTTGCCGTTGACCTGAATGGCGCTGTACAGCGGCGGCACCTGAGACTGAGCGCCGATAAACTGCGGCAGGGCAGCGGCCACCGCTGAGGACTGGAGGTGAGCCGCAGACTGCTGAGTAAGCACATCGCCCTCTAAATCGTCGGTGGTCGTTGTGATGCCGAAGCGGACTACGGCCTGATAGGTCTTACTTGCGGGCAGGTATTGCAGCAGCCGGGTAGCTCTGCCGATAGCGACTGGCAGCACGCCGGTGGCCAGCGGATCGAGGGTGCCACCATGTCCGACTTTTTTAGTGTTTAGCAGCCGACGAATGCGGGCCACACAGTCGTGGGAGGTCCAGCTAAGGGGCTTATTTAAGTTGATAAATCCGCTGAATGGGCTGCTTGTCATGGGCTGCTTATGATGGGCACATCTGCCGTCGGGCGATCTGTCTGGGGGTCAGTAGGTAAATTGAGGCGAGCGGTTTCGTCTGCAACAGCAGCATCAATTGCCTGCTGTAGTACCTGGTCTAGCTGGGAATCTAGCTGGGGGTCTACAGCAGATGCCCGCAGCCGGGTTTCTAGCTGCTCGGGGGTGAGTCTGGCAATCAAGCTAAGCGGCATCTCCGGGCGGCTGAAGCGAGTGGTAAAGGCACTGCTGAGCACCGGTCGGTAGCGGCTGTCGCCCCTGAGGTAAGCGCTCATAAAGGCCATGCTCATGACCTGACTGTAGCGCTGAGCGATCGCTGGAGAGGGTCCAATAATTTCAGAGGGCAGATCAAAAGTTTCATTGCCGGTAATGCCAATTGTAGAAAAATGAGTTGCGCCCTCCATTACTAGCAGGTAGCGATCGCGCTTGGTCAGCCAGGTAAAGGGGCGAATTTGCTCAGGCAACGCCGGGGCAACCGTATCTGCGCTACCAGCGATCATCAGCACCGGAATATCCACCTGACCTAAGCTCTCTGGGCCAAACACTGCGCTGGTAATCGGGTTAATAGCGACGATTGCTTTGATGCGCGGATCTTTAAAGCTTAGGTTTGCCTGGTTGGGCGAGGCGATCTCCGCAGCCTGACACTGTAGCAGCAGCGAAATATTAATACCAAATTCTGGCGGACAGGCACTTCTCAGCGACGTCAGGTTGAGGGGTGCGCCCGCGACCGCAAAGGCCGTATAGCCGCCAAACGACTGACCAATTACACCCACATTGTTGAAATCTATACTGGCCAAATTTTTGTCAAAAGGAGCCTGATTAGCCAGGCCGTCTAGCACTTGAGAAATCAGCAGAGGCCGATTGATAAATTCCTCATCTGGCACAACCTGATTGGTACGCCCTGAAATCAGCGCGTTTAACTGACTGGCACTGCTGCCCGGATGCTCTACGTTGATTACCGCAAATCCGTGCGCTGCTAAAAACTGAGCCAGATAAGCGTAGGTAGAGCGATCGCTCCCTAATCCATGCGAAATCACGACGGCTGGTCGGCGGGTACCCGCTTGTTTGGCAACGCCCGGTAACGATTGCGATTTGTCAGAGAAAGCGGGCGACTCAGGCAGGTAAATATCGACCGGTTCGGCGCTGGCTTTTACCCGTGTTGACAGCCGTCTAACTTGGAAGGGGCCAGGCCGAGAGACTAGCTGATTGATTTCAGCAGCTGATGTCCCCACAGGAAAGGGCTCCGTCGCGGCTTGAAAAGAGATCTGTTCGATCAGGCTCAGGGCCTGGCTTGACTGATTGACCGCTGCACTGGCCTGAGCGGCGATCGCCAATCCCTTGCGCAGATCAATACGCAACACTGACGTTGGGAAGCGCCGAATGACGTTAATAAACGTCAGCCCTTCCGCCTGATCCGCTGCTGCCACAATAGCTGCGCCCCGGATTCCTTTACCGCCTGGCAGTCTGGCCCCTGTGCGAAAAACTTCCCCAGCCTGCTCCAACAAATACTCGCCCTGAGGCGTATAGGCGAACTGTGCCACTGCGGTTACATCCAGGTCGGCCCTTTGGGAGAGCAGCCCTCGAATCTGCTCTAGCATCTCAGGATCCATGCCCTCCATCCCTTCTATAAAAGAGAGGTAAGGGGCTAGCTCTTCAGTAACCCGACCTTCTTTGATAAAGATTTCTAGTGAGTCAACTGAAATGGAGCGCTCAATGGTCGCACCAAGTGAAAAGGTAATGCGCTCAGCAGCATGGCTGAGCCGGATCAAGGGGGGAGAAAGGGCGATCGCCAGCTGCATTAGCCCTAGCCCTAGCCCCCACCACCAGCGTTTTGTTCGTTCGGACTGACCCGTCATCTGCATCACTGAGTTTTCACAGCCATTATCATAGGCCAACGTTCGCGCCTTAAGCAGGCACCCAAAAGGATAAATTGAACTGATCAGTTCACTCAACCCACTAGCCCTCAAGATGACTCTAATAAGGCTAAAAGAGTTGACTCGGTGAGCTGGGCGATGCCTAGTTCTTCTGCTTTGGCCTGCTTAGAACCGGCACTTTCTCCCACCACCACATAATTTGTTTTGCTGCTGACAGAGCCGCTCACCCGGCCACCTGCCGCCTCAATCCTGCTTTTGGCTTCAGATCGCTTCAGCGTTGGCAGAGTACCCGTTAAAACAAAGCTTTTGCCTGATAGGGGTTGAGACTGACTGCTCTGGGCCGGTTGAGTCGCTTCTAGCTGTAGACCGGCTGCTTCGAGTCGCTGAATTAAGTCGTGGTTGGCGGGTACTTGAAACCACTGGCGCACCGACTGGGCGATTTCGGGGCCGATGCCGTAGATTTGAGCGATCACTGTCTCTTCTGCTTGGGAAAGCGCTGCTGCTGAGGAAAAATTATCGGCCAGAAGTTGAGCGTTGGTACTGCCCACCAGCCGAATGCCCAAGCCGTAGAGCACCTTTGCCCAGGGTCGCTGTTTGGAATCAGCAATGGCGCTGACTAGCTTAGTCGCTAGCTGCTGACCCATCCGCTCTAAAGGCAGCAAATTGTCAACCGTCAAGTCGTACAAATCGGCGACCGATTTCACCATGCCCTGCTCAATCCACTGCTGCACCCAGCGATCGCCCAGTCCGCTAATATCCATCGCATCGCGACTGGCCCAGTGACGCAGCGACCCCTGCAAAATGGCCGGGCAAGAGCCGTTGACGCAGCGAGTGACGGCTTCCCCCTCGGGTTTGACCACTGGCTGACCGCAGACCGGGCAGGTAGAGGGGAGACGATAGCGCTGGGCGTTGTCTGGTCTGAGTTCGCTCAGCACTCGCACCACTTCGGGAATGATTTCGCCAGCCTTGCGCACAACCACCGTATCGCCCAAATGCAGGTCTAGTTCGGCCAGCCGGTCAGCGTTGTGTAGGGTAGCCCGAGTGACAGTGGTGCCTGCTAACTGCACAGGACTTAGCTCGGCGACAGGTGTGATCGCACCAGTACGACCGACCTGTACCGTGACGTTTTCCAAAAGGGTGGGCAGTTCTTCGGCGGGGTACTTAAGAGCGATCGCCCAGCGCGGAAACTTATTGGTAAATCCCAATCGATCTTGCAGCTCAAGGCTATTGAGTTTCACCACCACGCCATCGGTGAGATAGGTCAGATCGTGACGCTTTTCATCCCACTGCTGATAGTAGTCCGACACGGCGGCGGCTGATGCGCAGAGCTGCCGGTGCGGATTCACCCGAAAGCCTAAGGATTGCAAGCACTCTAACGCGCCCCACTGATCGACAGGTGGCGGCACATCGCCTGTGCCTTCAGGCATGATCAGCGTGTAGGCAAAAAAATCGAGCCGCCGCTCAGCCACTACCCTAGCATCGAGCTGTCGCAGTGTCCCTGCCGCCGCATTGCGCGGATTGGCAAAGAGCGCCGTGCCTGCCGCCGTGCGGGCTTGATTGATTTCAGCAAAGACATCGAGCGGCAAAAATGCCTCGCCGCGTATCTCGACGACGGGGGGTGGCGATTCGCCGGAGGCCATGTGCAGGCGCAGTGGAATAGTGCGAATGGTGCGGACGTTGGGCGTAATGTCTTCGCCCGCGATGCCGTCGCCCCGGGTGACGCCGCGAACCAGCAAGCCATTTTCGTAAGTGAGGGCTAGGGCGTTGCCGTCAATCTTAAGCTCGGCGACGGCTGGCGCTTCTCCTACGTCTGGCTCCAAGCGCTGCCAGCGGGCCTGCCATTCCAGATATTCATCAATATCAAAAGCGTTTTCCAGACTGTATAGCGGAATATTATGGCGCACCGAGTTGAACTGCTCAACGGGTGCGCCGACTCGCTGAGTCGGGCTATCGGGTGTGAGCAGCTCGGGATACTCTGTTTCTAAATCTTGCAGCTCGCGGTAGAGCCGGTCGTATACGGAGTCGGGCAGGTCAGGCGAGTCGAGCACGTAGTAGGCGTAGCTGGCCTTTTGCAGCTGTGATCGCAGTTCTTTGGCCCTTTTTTCCGCCCGCTTGTCCATAGTAGTGTATGTGTACTAATCAAGAGTGTAAGCTTTTGCCCTCTGATAGGCTACTCCTAACGTCTTACTTTCTAACGTCTCGATTGCAGTTTGCGATAGACCGCTTTCAGGTCAACATCGTGATGGGCCAGGGCAACTAGCGTGTGATAAAGCAGGTCGGCGACTTCTCCGGCGATTTCATCGGGCTCGTCGTCTTTACAGGCCATGACGACTTCTACTGCTTCTTCGCCAATTTTCTGAAGGATTTTATTATCGCCGCCTGCAAAGAGTTTGTTGGTGTAGGAGTCGGGCTGAGGGTTGGTTTTGCGATCGCAGATCACCCCATACACCTGAGAAAGCGTATCGGCAGGCGGCGGCATGATTTGATCCCCATCTACCTGATGAAAGCAACTGCGCTCTCCTGTATGGCAGGCCACATGACCTATTTGCTCAACGGTCACTAGCAGGGCATCGCTGTCACAGTCGTAGCGCAGCCCGCGCACTTTTTGAATATGGCCAGAGGTCGCGCCTTTGTGCCAAAGTTCTTGACGTGATCGGCTCCAGTACCAGACCTCGCCGGTCTCCTGCGTTTTTTGCAGAGCGTCGGCGTTCATCCATGCCAGCATGAGGACGGTGCCGTCTAGATGGTCCTGGGCGATCACAGGTACCAGCCCCTGATCGTTATAGCGAATTTTATCAATAGGAATCGTTTGAAAAGCAGGAGTCATGAGCTGGACGTAAGGTCTGTGGTTTTGCCATCTCCATGCTACGGCCTATCGAGTTCTCTACGACACCGTTGGCGCACTGTGATGTGGTAGCTGCGATCGCTAGTAGTTGCTTTCCTACGGTGTATGCGTCGCTGAGGCAGACTGGGTTACGAAAACCAAATCACCGGATCGCATTAAAAGTGTTACCTCACGATGAACCGCGCCCGATGAAGCGCCAATCACCCGATCGTATCGTTGACGCCTTGCAAACTTGGCACCGCCGACTATGGGCGAGGACCAATTTAGAACTATGAGGTCGTGAGTTGTTAGAGCGATGCAGCGTTTGAACGTCAAAGGAGTCATCTAATTCTTGCCGACTTTGGAGATAGGCGTTAATGGTTGCCTACGGTAGTCGAGGCTAACGCTTCGATAGTAGAGATAGTACAGCTCTCAACATTCGCCTGTAAAAAGTGCATAAGTTCATTCTGCCTATCCCTACTTACGAATAGAAGGTGAGAAGAGAAAACCTGATCGTCAATTTTGAAGGTAAAACCTTCTCTTCTCAAGATACCAACCGTCACTCCTATCGAATGTAACAGCCATGCTTGTCAGCTCATCCGCCTTTGTAATCGCGCTAGCTGCTAAAACTCTCTCTCCGGTTTCCTACGGCTGTACTCTTTGTCAGCCAGAGGTTATCTCAGAACCAACAGCTTCTGAGATAACCCCTGGGTTTAGGGAAGCGCTAGTACCTGGTAGTCCTAAACGAGTAAGGATTTTCTATTGATCGGCGGATGCGATCGCTCATCTGCTTGAGTCACTATAAAAGGTGTAGCCATCTAAATTCTAATTGTGCCTTCTGCTCTTCCAGCCTGCCCCACTTGTAACTCTGAGAATGTCGTCAAAAACGGCTTCATCCATAATGGGAAACAGAATCATCGCTGCAATGATTGCGGGAGACAGTTTGTAGAAGACCCGCAGAACAAAGTCATTAGCGACGAAACAAAAGTGCTAGTTGACAAACTGCTGTTAGAGAAGATTCCGCTGGCAGGCATCGCCAGAGTCGTTGATGTCTCTGAGCCGTGGCTACAAGGCTATGTGAATGAGAAATATGCATCTGTGCCGCGCGAAGTGACCGTGTCGGCTAAAAAAGGGGGCGCTTAACCATTCAATGTGACGAGGCTTGGTCATTTGTTGGCAATAAAGACAACAAACAGTGGGTTTGGCTAGCTATAGACACGGTCACCCGAGAGATTGTCGCTGTCTTTGTCGGGACTCGTAGTCGAGTTGGCGCACAGGGCCTATGGCGGTCATTGCCACCGGTCTATCGACAATGCGCTGTCGCTTACACCGATTTCTGGGAAGCTTACAAACAAGTGATTCCGAGCAAACGACATCGAGCGGTTGGCAAAGATAGCGGCCAAACTAATCGCATTGAGCGTTTCAATTGTACGCTACGTCAGCGCGTGTCAAGGCTGGTACGCAAGACGCTGTCGTTCTCAAAGAAGCTAGAGAATCACATCGGTGCCATTTGGTACTTCATTCACCACTACAATGCATCCTTACCTGTTTAGGACTACCTAGTACCTCACGTACCGTCCATACGGACTGAACCGCCGATATTCACCGATGCGTATTCGCTTGAGGCTGAGCTGTTGAAAAATAAGATGCCCGTAGATAGATTCAGAATTGCTGTGTCAAAGTGTTCATAACAAATATTATGGCTTGAAAATGACAATGCAAACGTGATCGCCACGACAATTTACACCCTCAAATTTTCCCGTGCGTATCCTGGTGTGTCTTATCAGATAACCCATCGCCATCCTAGAAAGAGCCCGCTTCGAGAAGTAGAGTTCACCTACCGCAGCACATCTTATACTCACCTCCGATTCTGCGCCTTTTCTGACAGTCTTCTCACTAAAAAACCTAAAAATTCATAGAAAAAGGAAAAGAACAATGCCCGTAAAACTTGTTGCAATTGGTGACAGCGTAACCGAGGGTTTTTTGAATGGCAGCATTTCCAAAACTCATCTTTCTTATCCTGCCCTTATTGCTGAATGTCTTGGGGATATAGACTTCAGCATTCCTGATTTTTCGGGTGCGGGCGGTCTGCCGCTCAATCTTGAAACTCTCTTAAACCATCTGGATCACCGTGCGCAACCCAATTCTGGTTTTCAAGAGCAGGTTGTTCAACAGTTCTTAGATGTGATTGAAGACTACTGGGAGCGAGGGGAAGGTACATTGCCTGCCACCACTGGCCCGCTACACCGCAACTTGTCAGTCTGGGGCTTTCAGCTTCCCGACTGCGATACGCTTACAGATGAGCTGTGCCAACAATACATCCCACCTTCTACTGATCACCCTATTCAGCAACAGCCAGAGTTTGCCCTGTACCGGACGGCCCGGCGGACATTAAACCCAAGTCAACAGGCTCAGTATCAATCACTTACGCAGCTAGGGGTAGCCCAGCAGATTGCGGCGAGCGAAGGCATCGACAACCTTATTTTTTGGTTAGGCAGTAATCACTGCCTGGATACAGTAGTGAAACTCAGCGTGGAGTGGTCAACAGAAGCAACGCTAGCGCAGCCACTTCATCTGCGAACGGCGAATCTGTGGCGACCAGAGCACTTTAAGCAGGTGCTTCATCGCGTGGCGAACAAGGTAGATGCATTGGGAGCCAACAATATCTTCATTGGCAATGTTCCTCATATCACCATTCCGCCAGTGAGTCGTGGGGTGACGCCGGGTGCCGCTCCTGGGACAGGGCAAGATGCTGAGGGCTATTACGAGTACTATACTCATTTTTGGATTGGGGATAGTGAGTTTGACCCTGCTCAGCATCCGCATTTGACGCGATCGCAAATTCGTGAAATCGATAGCACCATTGACGAATATAACCAGATTATCCAAAACGAAGCCACTGTCAGAGGCTGGCATGTAGTCGATACGGCCAACGCTTTGGACCGGCTTGCCTTCCGCCGTCAGCAAGGCCATAGCCGCTATCCGTTTCCGCCTGCACTCGTCGCGGCCCTTCGGGCCAATCCTAAAACTCAAGACCGGGTCATGAGTGATGGCACTGTTCTACTAGACACACGCTCTTTTCAAGTAAATTCACAGGCCAAAGCACCAGGCGGTAAATATAAGGGCGGTCTGTTCGGCTTAGACGGCGCCCACCCAACCACTCTCGGCTATGGTTTAATCGCGCACGAATTTCTTCAAGTTATGCAAAAAGTATGGTGTAATCAAGGCAAAAATCCCGTCGTCAAACCGCTCGATTGGCCAAAAATTGTGGCTAGCGATACGCTGCTTACCGAGCCACCGGCAAATCTGTCTGGTCTGTCAAATATCTTAGCAGTCTTGTTTGGCCAAGCCCCTTCGCCCGCAGAAACTGCTGAGAGAAGCCAGCACATTCTAAAAACTGCACTTCGTGCATTTGAACCCGTACAGCTAGCTGGCAGCGCTCTTGCTCTCACAAGTAGTTTACGAAGTGGTAGAAAGAGAGGCGACGAGACTCAAGCCGGAACGGCTGGCGATAATTCTGACAAGGGAGGTGCGACCTCTCCGTAATCATGTCTATTGCAGAGGAGAAGTTTCGCGGCTGTCACTAGTAGATATTGAACTAATCTTGGCAGATGTATCATAGCTCTCCTCAATTGACTCATAAATTTGTTAGATCGTTGTTATAGGAGTATTTCCATGTCAGTCTCTAAGCAGAAAATTCGTGTGATCGCTAGCGGGTTACTGATAGCTTCGTCAATCGTTTTTCTATCTAGTTGTAAACAAGGACTAAAGGCTTTAAAGGAACCTAGTGAGCAAGCCTTCAAAGAAGGTGTTGATTGGGTTACTAGAGAAGCTGGTGAGCAGGGTTTGAAAACTGTTCCCGAGGAAGCTGCTGAGCAGGCTGCCAGAGTAGCTGCCAGAGTAGCTGCCAGAGAGACTGGCGAACAGGCAGTTCAAAGCGCTGCTGTTAGATTATCAGCTCAAAACGCTGCGGACAGTAAGATGGCGATTATTCGGAGCGTTTCGGAGGAGGCTTTTATAGAAATGTGCACAGCAAATGTTGAATTTCTTTTCTCAAAGATATTCGAAGAGGCTTACGCCACTGCATCGGCAAAGGCAAAAGACCTAGAAGAGCAAGGGTTTTCAATCTCTGAGGAAGGTATAAGGAAAGTTTCAGCCGAGGCTACAAATAAGGCCATCTCCGCTGCCTGCGGAGAACTGATTCAGGCAGGGATGGGTCAGTAGAGAGGTCATGCCGTAAGCCGTCAAGGGCTAGTGCGACCCAGTTATGCGGAGCATCGAAGCCCACTCTGCGAGAAGAGCAGAGCTGTATGGGAGAGGAATTTATAGCAAAGCGCGGATGCATTCGCGCTTCGCGGAGCACTTTGCCTGCTGCTATATATGGCTTACAGTCAGTAATGCTGCATGAAGCAAAGTGCCGGAAGCTATAGGTACTGTGTTCGGCAATACAAGGGTGAGGGCGACAGCATTGCTGGTCCCGCTAAGACTTTATCAAGTGGCAGATCCCTAAATGGCCAATGCAGGGCTGCCTATTCAGTTTCTTCGCGAGAGCGACGATCAAACTGCCAAAACAAAAAGCCCCCCGCACTACCTGTCAAAAACAGTGTGCGGGGGGCTTCTCATCTATCCATTCAAGGAGTAGTCAGGTCACAATATGACGACTACGCGTTGATGGCAGGTGCTGTAAGTGCAACCGGCGCTGCTTCTCCAGCTGCCAGGTCCAACGGGAAGTTGTGAGCATTCCGCTCGTGCATTACTTCCATTCCCAGGTTGGCGCGGTTCAAAACGTCTGCCCAGCTACCAATCACGCGACCCTGTGAGTCGATGATGGACTGGTTGAAGTTGAATCCGTTCAGGTTGAACGCCATCGTGCTGATGCCCAATGCCGTGAACCAGATGCCCACTACTGGCCATGCACCCAACAAAAAGTGGAGTGAACGGCTGTTGTTGAACGAAGCATATTGGAAGATTAAACGTCCGAAGTAGCCGTGCGCTGCAACGATGTTATAAGTCTCTTCTTCCTGGCCAAACTTGTAGCCGTAGTTCTGTGACTCTGTCTCGGTCGTCTCACGAACCAGTGAAGACGTTACGAGTGAACCGTGCATTGCACTGAACAAAGCACCGCCGAAGACACCAGCGACTCCCAGCATGTGGAAGGGGTGCATCAGGATGTTGTGCTCTGCTTGGAACACCAGCATGAAGTTGAATGTACCCGAGATACCCAATGGCATCCCGTCAGAGAATGAACCCTGTCCGAGGGGGTAGATCAAGAAGACTGCTGATGCTGCTGCAACTGGGGCAGAGTAAGCAACACAGATCCAGGGGCGCATACCGAGGCGGTAAGATAGCTCCCACTCACGACCCATGTAGCAAAAGACGCCAATGAGGAAGTGAAAGATTACCAGCTGGTAAGGGCCGCCGTTGTAGAGCCACTCATCCAAGGAAGCAGCTTCCCAGATGGGGTAGAAGTGCAGGCCAATCGCGTTAGACGACGGCACAACCGCACCAGAGATGATGTTGTTGCCGTACATCAATGAACCTGCAACAGGCTCACGGATGCCGTCGATGTCGACGGGAGGCGCTGCGATGAACGCAATCACGAAACATGCGGTAGCAGCGAGTAATGTCGGAATCATCAAAACGCCGAACCAGCCTACGTAGAGGCGGTTTTCGGTGCTTGTGACCCACTGACAAAACTGCTCCCACAGCGACGCGCTTTGGCGTGTCTGTAGTGTAGTAGTCATTATTATTCCAGTAGTTAGGTACGTATTAGAGCGGCGCGGCTACCTACCCAAAAAGAAGCGGTTGTCTGCGTTGCTCTATTAGTAATGTATCGGATATTTTGCAATAAAGCAAGAAACTTAACAATTGGCTTACAAAGTTATTGAAGGCGACTTCCCGCAATCGAGCCCCAAATTTTGAACCCGAAGTCACCCGCTCCAGATATCAAAGTAGGTCTAGAAATCGAAGTAGATGTATGGAGTCGCCTCAGCCGGGGCCAGCACCCAGGCTAAGAAAAAACACAGGGGCAGCAGCAGCATCTTAATTGGCCAGCTGAGCTGTAGCCTGAGCCCGCGCTGCATCGTGTAGGCGACGCCCATCAGCGCCACCACACCAATTAGCAGTAGAGAAATCTGCGGACGAGTCAGGCCAAAAGACTCGTAGTAAACCTTTTGCGCGAATTGTATATCTGCGGAGTAGCCAAACAGATGGCGTATGGCCAGGCTAGCGTCAGCAGGATTGGGCAGCCGAAAGAAAATCCAGCTGAAAAACACGGTGAACTGAGTTAGCCCCCAGCCAATTAGCACGCCGGGAAAGCTCGCCCAAAAAGCCGCTATCAGCTTTGAGCGGGCTGACAGAGAGACGCTGAGCCGGTGGATAATCAGAGCCAGGCCGTGAATAGCGCCCCAGACAATAAACCCCCACTGGTCGCCGTGCCACACGCCAGCCACCAGCATCACCACCATCAGGTTGAGACAGGTTCGGGCCAGGCCGCGCCGGGAGCCTCCTAGCGGGAAATACAGATAGTTGCGCAGCCATTCTCCTAAGGTCATGTGCCAGCGTCGCCAAAAGTCGGCAATGCTAGTAGAGAAGTAGGGAAAGTTGAAATTTTGCGGCAGGTTAAAGCCCATGAGCAGGGCGCTGCCCCGAGCCACATCAACATAGCCGCTGAAGTCGAGATAAAGCTGCAAGCCATAGGCAAAAGCCAGCAGCCAAATGTCGCCGCTACCCGCTCGGGGCAAACTATCTGCACTCAAATTTACCAGTAGCCCAATATAGTCCGCGATCAGCAGCTTTTTGACTGCGCCAGAGGCGATCAGCCACAGCCCCTCCACGTTTTGACTCACCGGGGGCGGCGAGAGGCTCTTGAGCTGACTAGCAAAGCTGTGAAAGCGAGTGATCGGGCCGGAAATTAGCTTGGGGAAAAATAGCTTGTAGGCGGCGAAGTCGAGCAGGCGATCGCTCGCAGGCGACCCCCGATAGACATCGACCAGGTAGGCAATACACTCGAAGGTAAAAAAGCTCAGACCCCAGGGCATGAGCCAGGCTGCCGCTGGGCCAACCGACAGATCTGCCAGCCCGGCCAGGCCAATTTGAGCCAGGTCTAGCTTTTCTAACCCCAGTACCGACAGCAGCGGCACCCAATATTTAAACCCCAGCAGCAGTAAACCATTCAGGGCAATTCCCACTACCAGCAGCCAGGTGCGGCGGCGCTGCCAATCTACCTGGGCATACTGCCAGGCTTCGTTGGGAATGCGCCAGTCGAGCGGGGCACCTAGCGCCTTGCCAAGGGCAAAATTCAGCCACACCAGAACCAGCATCAGCGGTACATACTGAGCTTGCAGCGATGCATAAAAAATCAGACTGCTGAGCAATATCACCCAGAGCCTGGCCCGCTTGCGCGGCACAACCCAGAAAAGGAACAGCACACAGGCTAGAAAGAAACCGTAGAGAATAGACGGCTGAATCATGACGGCTAAATTACAGGAAAAAGTGCGCTATATCGTCACAGCTGGGCTATTGCTCTGGAGCAGGTAGCGCAGATGGCCAGGGAATCATCGGGTCTTGCGCTAAGCGATGCGACACCTGATAGGCACCGTAGCGATTCAGGTGACTGGGGTCTGAGAAATAGTCGTAACGCTGCGGCCACAGCTGCCCAAGGTCGCGAAAAGTCAGCATATTAGAGCGCTCCGCCGTTTTTAGCAGATAGTGCTGAAACTCATCTTCGGCCTTTGTCCGGTGGCTATCGAGATATTCATCGGTTAAAGGCGTGTTGATAAAAATAATGGGCAGATTTTTTTCGCTGGCAAAGCTCAGCAGCGTCTCTAGCGCATTGGCCTGCTTGCCTGCCAGCTGAAAGGCTTCGTAGTCACCATCATAGGCACCCGCTACCCGAGCGTGGTCTTGATAGTAGGTCGCCGGGTTGAACCGGGTGGAGAGGGCCAAAAAGCCGTCAAAGTCGATCAGGCTGGTCTCGGTAGGCAGGCCGGTGGGCGTGTCTCCTGCCCGAGTGCTGCTGTCGGACGAAAATTCTGGGGCGATCGCCCCAAACCCCTGCCCAATCGCCGAGCGAATTTTGCCCCGGTGAACATAGGCTGAAGAGACTTGACCTAGAACTTCGCTCAGCTCACGGTCAACGGCCTTGACATGGCCTGTCAGCTGGGTTGCCAGGCTGCCTAGCGCGATATCATCCTCAATTGGGGTGCCGCCAGCCTCTAGCTGCTCGTAGCCGTCAGAAACGGCGATCGCATTAAACGTCACATCCACGCGCCCGCTGTTAAAGGCCCGAGCCCCGTCCGCCCAGACCACAATCTGCGGCAGATCCTCAGGCGGAATTAGCCGCCGTACAATCAGATCGACCACTTGAGCTGTCGCTCCATTCACCCCAAAGTTAAAAACGCTGAGTCCATCGTGGCCAGCCTCTGCTAGCGCCTGATGCAGAGCTGCTGGATCAATCCCTCGCAAGGCCCGTGAGCTGCCAATCACCAGCACGTCTGGTGGCCCCGACTGAGCCACCTGCCGCTGATAGAGCGCCAGCTTTTCATCTAGCTGCTGACTGCGAAAAGAGGGGAGCGTAGCGTCCGCTAGCAGCGTAGAAGTAGAAATAAAATCCTGCTGCGGACTGTAGATCAGCTCGTCGTCATCAATGGCAGAGGCGGTAAAGTCGCGGTTGTCGAGCCGCTCGTCGTCCTCTAGAAAGCCCTCGTCGGCCTGCCCTTTAGCCCAGCCCTGACCTCTAGTCCAGTTCAGGCTGGCGAGCTGATCGCTGAAGCTGTTGGGCGAGCTATCTTCGGCGTTTGATTCTTCAGCGGTTTCGGCAGCAGCAATGCGACTGGCAGGCGGTGCGGCCTGACGCAGGGCCTGGCCGACCATAAAGTCAAACTGGACGGCCAGCAGCAATCCGACTGCGCCCCAAACCAGGGCAATGCGGTTACCCTCCGAATGGAAGGCTTTAGGCAGCGAGGGATGCAGGCGATCGCTCTGCTCTGCCGGGACAAACAGCTGACTTTTGATCAGCACGTGCTGTAGCCCTCGGACTAGCAGCCCCCCTACCTTAGCGTCAGAATCGGTCGGGTCATCGGCAGGCAAATCAGCCTGCAAGCTCTCCTCACTGACCGGCGTAATCAGCTCACCGATATAGGCTTCAGAAGCTGCAAATTCAGGCTGAGCTTCGGGCACCAGTCGCGGGCGGGGCTGGTAGTCATGACCGTGGCTCCACATCGGCTGCTTTTGCCCGGCCCGGCGGCCATATAGGCGAATACCACCGAGATCGGGCACCGCGAGCTGCTTCAAAGCCTGAGCAACCAGCGGCACAATAGCGTGCTTGGGCGGGCAAACAGGCCCATCGGTCATGACGTGCAGCAAATCGCCCTTGAGCAGGAGCTGCACACGAATACCACCCGTCGCGAGCTGGTCTTTAATGTCTGGATTCAGCGCCCGAGTCAGGCAGTAGGCCAGCGCTGAGAGATCGCCTTTAGCCGCTAGAGAGGCGGTAGTCTCAGCTAGCTCAGGGTGCTGCCCGCCCGGCAGGTCAAAGCCTCTTAGCCATTCCGGGCTGATATCGTCGGCAGAAGGGCCATAGAGCATTGCCCGATGTAGACCCTGAGGGCTGATCGACGTCAGCATTGAGGCGATCGCCTCGACTAGCGCCTCAATATCTACCGAGGTCGCTTGCGATCGCATTGCATAGCTAATCAGATGCAGCGTCGTCTGCTTAACTTCGGTGACTAGCTTAAGGCCATGGACCTGAGAAATCTGGTTGGCCAGCTGCGATATTGCCGGAATGTCTCCCCAGCGGCCCCATTCCCTCAGCATCTCTTTGGGCGGCGTTAAGTCTACCCGCAGCCGCCAATCCGAAGCGGCTTCACCAGTAACCTGAATGGTAATCACGGCATCTTGGAACTGACGCAGCCGCAGCTGACGCAGGCGTTCGGCAATCGGCTCAGCAATCAGCAGCGGCTCGGGGCTGTAGCTGGCTTCGCAAAATATCCACAGCCGAGAAACTAAGTGCTGGCCCGCTGTCCGCTTGTCCTCGGGCTTTTCATCAGCGGCAGCTACCCCAAAGTTGGACCCAGTTCTAGGCGAATATGCTGCGATCACCGATCTGGCCCGACGGGCCTTACCAGGCACAACTCGGGCACTCACCTCAACGCCGACATTCAGCGCGCTGAGTGCCTCACTCAGGTAGCGGGCGATCGCGCTTGAGTCCCCCTGACAGGCCAGCTCAAAATTGGAAAGGGACTTGGCTAAAAGTGGCGTAGGGACAGGAGGAGTCGCTGTCGGAGCCGCCTGGGTAGGAGTCGCCGTAGCTGCCGCCAGCCTCTCCAAGTGCTGCTCCAGCTGGTTAAGATAGATAGGAGCGCTCCACACGGGTTTATCGGCAGAGCGCTGACGGCTGTACACATAAATCTGATGAATCTGAGGAAAGTCGCTGGCAAACCGAGCCTTAATTTCAGGAGCGAGCAGCGATCGCACCAGTCGCATCAGCACGTCATCTCGATCTGGCTCTGTCTGCGTCGCCTCGTACAGAACATGCAGAATGTTGCCCCGCAGCTTCACCTGAAGCCGCGTCGTCTGACTATCTTCGGGGCGCAGGACAGTCTCTCTGAGCCAGGGGATCAGCGTAGCCGGATCGGCGGTAGCTTGTGCAGGAAAGTGACCTAACATACGTGGCTATAGAAGAGCAGACCTGACCGTCTGAAAGCGCCGTAAATCGCAACTATACAGATAGCACGATCTGTCGCTACTGAGATTCTGCTGCCGAGGGAGGGTAAAAGAGCCTGAATACACTACCCCCACAGCGCTCGCTGCATTCTAGGCCACTCTTGTGCATTTTGCACGAGTAAATTTTATGTGATCATCTAGTAAAGTTTCAACAGGCTAGACTGCTAGCTTACGTACGTATGGCGTGAGTTCTAGAGAGGGTGAGAGCCTGCTCTAGCGACTGGTCTTACCGTCTTCCAGGTCAAATTTCCAGGCCAAACTTCCACATTCACATTACCCAGGTCAAATCATGCAGTCTTTTCGTGAAAAGTCAGATTCATTGCTGCCTAAGCCTTCGATTTCGCTGCCCTTAGCAGTAGATCTCACTATCGGCCTGAGCACGCTGCCGCTGATTGCACTGCTAATTGGCAGTCGCGCGGCTGCCGACAGTCTTACTCACCTGGGCCTGGCTAGTGAAGAACTTTTTCGCGGCGATCGCCTGCCCAGCCTACCGCTCATGAAAGTAGAGGAATGGAAGTAAAGGCATCATAGACAAGCCCAAAGGCCGTCAGCCGTAAAAGTATGGACAGCTACAAAAGCGCAGGCGGATCGATGACTAAATAAAGGAACCGCCACATCACACAGGATAAAGACGCCCCGCGACGACCCTAAAGCTCCTACAATCATTTCGAGCGTTTACTGTCTACCCTCTTCAGCCGCATGAGTTCAACTCTTTACCCACTAGGTGAAATGCCTACAACTCTACCGAATGTATCAGACGTTGAAGTGGTTCCGGCAGTTGCAAGCTACGACTGGCTGCTGCGTCACCGACTCAAGCGCGTAGAAGAGACCTGGGCGGCTGTTTTAGAAGACGAGTGCGGTCCTGCTTTGGTGGCGTTGCTCACCCGCTTACGGCAGCTGTGCGCCCCAGACGGGCAGGCCAATGCTGCCGACGCCTCCCCAGTTCTACAGCTGATAGAAGAGCTGGAGCTGAGCGATGCCATTAAGATGGCCCGGGCCTTTGCCCTCTATTTCCAGCTGATCAATATTGTTGAGCAGCACTACGAGCAGCGCGGCCAGCAGCAGCAGTATCGCGCGGCCTATGAAGATGCAGCCCTGCTCCATGGCAAAGGCTTTGGCCAGACCAGCCCTGAGGCCGCTGGTGGCTCAGCAAAAGCTCATGCACCTGCTAGCAACGGCGCGAGCGGCCATATCGGAGATAGCGGACATATTGAAGACAGCAGCCCCGACAGCCGCCGAGATGTAGGCACCTTTTACTGGCTGTTTCCCACGCTCAAGCGGCTGAATGTCCCCCCCAAAATGATTCAGCGGCTGCTCGATCAGCTGGATGTGCGCCTGGTCTTTACTGCCCACCCGACCGAGATTGTACGGCACACCATTCGCGACAAGCAGCGCCGCATTTCAGCGATTTTGCGTCAGCTGGATCGGGAAGAAGAAAGCGCCCGCGCGATTGGGCTGGTGTCTTCGTGGGAGATTAAAGCCCTTCAGTCTCAGCTGGTCGAAGAAATTCGTCTGTGGTGGCGCACCGACGAACTGCACCAGTTCAAACCCTCTGTGCTGGACGAAGTTGACTTTACCCTGCACTACTTTGACGTAGTGCTATTTGATACAATTCCTCAGCTCTATCAGCGGATCTGCCGGGCATTGGAAGGCACTTTCCCGACGCTGCGGCCTCCGAGTCAGAGTTTTTGCCGGTTTGGGTCTTGGGTAGGTAGCGATCGCGACGGCAACCCCTCAGTTACCCCGCAAGTCACCTGGAAGACGGCCAGCTTCCAGCGCAACATGGTAATTGGCAAATATATTACCTCTATTAGCAAGCTCACTCATCTGCTGAGCCTGTCTCTGCACTGGAGCGAAGTCCTGCCCGATCTGCTCGAATCGCTAGAGCAAGACCAGACCCAAATGCCGGAGATCTACGAAGAGCTAGCCATTCGCTATCGCCAGGAACCCTATCGGCTGAAGCTGGCCTACATTGAGGAGCGGCTGCGCAATACGCTGGCGCGATCGCAAAAATTGCACAATGGCGAATACCTGCAAGAATCGGAAACCGACCTAGACAGCAGCGACGGCAATACCCGCATCTATCACTCTGGCGACGACTTCTTAAGCGAGCTTCAGCTGATTCAGAGCAATCTCAAAGAGACCGGACTGGTCTGCCAGGATCTCGAAGAGCTGATCTGCCAGGTGAAAATCTACGGCTTCAATCTGGCTCAGCTCGACATTCGCCAAGAGAGCACTCGCCATTCCGACACCCTCAGCGAAGTCACTGAGTATTTAGGCATTCTCCCCAAGCCCTATAACGACCTTAGTGAGGACGAGAAAACCGCCTGGCTAATCGACGAACTGCGCACCCGTAGACCGCTGATTCCAGGCGAGCTGCCCTTTTCTGACAAGGCGACCGAAACCATTGCCACTTTTCGCATGGTGCGCAGGCTCCATCAAGAGTTTGGGCCTAACATTTGCGAGAGCTACATCATCAGCATGAGCCACACCGCTAGCGACCTGCTAGAAGTCGCGCTGCTGGCGAAAGAAGCGGGGCTCTATGACCCGGCTACAGGCATCGGCGCGCTCAAGATTGTGCCGCTGTTTGAGACGGTAGAAGACCTCAGACGAGCGCCCCAGGTGATGCGTCAGCTGTGGGAACTGCCGCTGTATCGCTCTATGTTACAGGGCGGCTATGCGGCAATGGAGTCTGCGCAGACCCAGCCTGAGACGGCGGAGACGGCGCTGCAAGAGGTGATGCTGGGCTACTCCGATAGCAACAAAGACTCGGGATTTCTCAGCAGTAACTGGGAGATCCATAAAGCGCAGCAGGCATTGCAGGCGATCGCAGACGAATACAACGTCGCTTTGCGCATTTTTCACGGGCGCGGCGGCTCAGTTGGGCGCGGCGGTGGCCCCGCTTACGAAGCGATTCTGGCTCAGCCTGGTCGCAGCGTCGATGGCCGGATCAAGATCACTGAGCAGGGTGAAGTACTCGCCTCTAAATACAATCTGCCCGACCTGGCGCTTTATAACCTGGAGACAGTGACCACAGCCGTGATTCAGGGCAGCGTACTCGGCAGCAGTTTCGACAGCATTGAGCCCTGGAACGAGATTATGGAGCGGCTGAGCGTCAGGTCGCGCCAGCACTACCGCGCCTTGATCTATGAGCAGCCCGATCTGGTGGAATTTTTCCATCAGGTTACCCCCATTCAAGAGATTAGCCAGCTGCAAATCAGCTCGCGTCCGGCCCGACGCGGTGGCAAAAAAAACCTGGACGGTCTGCGGGCAATTCCCTGGGTGTTTAGCTGGACGCAAACCCGCTTTCTGCTGCCTTCCTGGTACGGGGTGGGCACCGCTCTCAATGAATTCATTACCGAAAATACAGAAGAGCATCTGGAGATGCTGCGCTACTTTTACACTAAGTGGCCCTTCTTCAAAATGGTGATCTCTAAAGTAGAGATGACTTTAGCCAAAGTAGATTTGCAAATTGCTCAGCACTTCGTCAGCCAACTCAGCAGCGAAGACAAACTGGAAGATTTTCAAGCGATGTTTGACCAGATCGCCGCTGAATTCTACCTGACCCGCGAAGTAGTGCTGGCCATTACCGACCACACCACCCTGCTAGATGGCGATCCGGGCTTGCAGCGTTCTGTACAGCTGCGCAACGGGACGATTGTGCCGCTGAGCTTTTTACAGGTGGCGCTGCTAAAACGACTGAGAGAGTACGGCAACGACGCAGTCACAGGAAGGGTGCGATCGCGCTACAGCAAAGGCGAACTCCTGCGCGGCGCACTGCTCACCATCAACGGCGTCGCTGCCGGAATGCGCAACACGGGCTAAGCAGTAAGCCTTAGAATTCCACGTTCTCGTAGAGTTCTGCGTAGGCTTTTGTCTGTGGTGTGGCAATCATCCAAAAAACCGGGCGACACTTTGAGTCGAGTCTATCAATTTTGCTCTTGTTTCACCGGTGTAGATTGCGCTGTCTGAATAATTGGCAGCCGTTTTTATAGATATTTCTGTCAGTCCGCTTCACCGGCCCGTCAAGAACGGTCTTGACGCCTGTCCCCGTGGTAAGTTATTACCTGCATATTCAGCTGGTATTGGTTGAAATATCGTGCCTTTCTCCGTACCGCTCAATCTATTGTGAGGAGTTCGAGATGATCACTGATTTTAGGAGTCGTCTGGCTGGTTTGGCCGGTCTGACGTTGGGCGGTTTAGCGATCGCATTTTCGTTGCAGACGCCCGCGCAGGCTCAGGCCGCTTACGGCAGCTATGTCGGCATTGGAGCTGGCATTGGCTTTGGCGATGACAGCAACCTTGCGCTGGTGCTCAGCGGTCGCTACAACGTGCTAGAGCTGCCGATTTCGATTCGCGGCACGGCTTTTATTGGCGATGGCTCTGCCTTTGTGCCTACCGTCTCTTACGACTATCCACTCAACTTCAATACCGAAGTTTACGTAGGCGCGGGCATCTCTCTGCCTGCTGGCGATGGCTCGCCCGTGGGTGACGACATCGCTTTTGTGCTACAGCCCGGCGTAGACTACACCCTGACTAACAACAATCTGGTAATTTTCGGCAACGCCATTTTTGCGATTGGGGGCGAATCAGACGGCGGCACGGCAACTGCTGTGCAGGGCGGCGTTGGCTATCAGTTCTAGGCGGGCCATTCAGTGAGGCTTTCACTGAGGCCTTTACAGAGACGGCCAAGCAGAACCTATGTACTAAAAATCAGCTTTCCGCTAGTATTAATCCAACAAAAGCCACCAAGCGGTAGTTAAACCAGGATTAATATGCGCGATACGCATCCGTTAGGGTCTGTGATTCAGGGTTCCTTGAGCAAGGGGCTAGAAGTTCGACTGCACCCAGATGTGCTGGTCGAAGAAATGCGGGTGGGCAAGTTTTTGGTGGTGCAGGGGGTGCGATCGCGCTTTTTCTGTATGCTCACTGATGTGGCTTTGGGCATGGCTAGCCAGCGAATTGTGGCAAATCCACCGGAGCCAAGCAATATTTTTTTGCAAGAAGTCTTGGCCGGTTCGGGGACTTATGGCACGGTGGATTTGACGCCGATGCTGATGTTTACGCCAACGGGGGAGCAGGAAAGCAGGAAAGCAGGAGAGCAGAAGAAAGACGGCAAGTCGAAAGCAACATCGAATGGGCTGGCTTCTTACGAGACAAACTCTAGTGCGCCGATTCAGCTGCTGCCAGTGAAGACGATTCCGGGGCATTTTAGCCAGGTGTATGACGCTTCGGAGCGAGATTTTCGGGCGGTGTTTGGCTGGGAAGATGACGTGCATCGGCGTAATTTTGCGATTGGGCAGCCGATTGATATGGACGTACCGATCTGCATTGACCTGGATCGGTTTGTTGAGCGCAGCAACGGCATTTTTGGCAAGTCGGGGACGGGGAAGTCTTTTTTGACCCGGCTGATTCTCTCGGGGATTATCCGCAAGCAGGCGGCGGTGAACCTGATTTTTGACATGCACTCGGAGTATGGCTGGGAGGCGGTGAGCGAGGGCAAAGAATTTAGCACGGTAAAAGGGCTACGGCAGCTTTTTCCCGGTCAGGTGCAGATTTTCACGCTAGACCCGGAATCGACGAAGCGGCGGGGCGTATACGATGCGCAGGAGCTGTACATCAGCTTCGACCAAATCGATGTAGAAGACCTGATGCTGATCAGCCGTGAGCTAAATCTCTCGGAGGCGAGTTTAGAAAACGCGATTATTTTGCGCAATGAGTTTGGCAGCAGCTGGATAAACCGACTGCTGCAACTTAGCAATGAAGAGATTCAGGAATTCTGCGAAGTGAAAATGGGCAGCAAGTCGTCCATTATGGCTTTGCAGCGCAAGCTCACTCGCCTGGCAGAACTGAAGTACATTCGCAGCAGCTGTCCGCACAACTATGTGAACCAAATTTTGGAGACCATTGATGCGGGTAAGCATGTGGTGATTGAATTTGGGTCGCAGTCGAATATGCTCTCGTATATGCTGGCGACTAACGTAATTGCCCGGCGAATTCATGCGAGCTATGTGCGTAAGGCGGACCGGTTTTTGCAGAGTAAAAATCCGAGCGATCGCCCCCAACCCCTCGTCATCACCATTGAAGAAGCCCACCGCTTTTTAGACCCGGCCACAGCCAGACAAACCATCTTTGGGGTGATTGCCCGCGAAATGCGCAAGTATTTTGTCACGTTGTTGGTGGTCGATCAGCGTCCTTCTGGTATAGACAACGAAGTCATGTCTCAGGTAGGCACGCGAATTACGGCGTTGTTGAATGATGAAAAAGACATTGACGCAATTTTCACGGGCGTCTCGGGCGGACAAAGCTTGCGCTCAGTGTTGTCAAAGCTAGATTCTAAGCAGCAGGCGCTGTTGTTAGGCCATGCGGTACCCATGCCAGTTGTTGTCAGGACGCGGCCTTATGATGAACAGTTTTATAAAGAGATTGGCGATACGGCTTGGGAAACGATGTCAGATGCGGCGGTGTTTAAGGCGGCGGAAGGGGCGATCGCCGATCTTGGCTTCTAGATTTTCTAGGATTGATAAAATTGAGATGAGTTCTCAGCTCACTGCCAGCTTGAACGATTGGAGCGTACCAGTATGGCTTTCTATTTAGAAGATAAGTATGTCGACCCGCTGACGGACTTTGGCTTCAAGCGTATTTTTGGCACTGAACCCAACAAGGTGCTGCTGATTGACTTTTTAAACACGCTTTTGCCAGAGCATCATCAGATTCAGGACATCACCTTCAAAAATACCGAGAATATCGGCTATACGCCTTTTGATCGACGGGCGATATTTGACATTTACTGTCAGGGGGAGAATGGTGATCGCTTCATAGTCGAGGTACAAAAAGCCAAGCAGAATTTCTTTAAGGATCGCAGTATTTTCTACGCAACATTCCCCATTCAGGAACAGGCCAAGCAAGGCATCTGGGATTTTCAGCTCAAGGCAGTGTATTCCGTTGGGGTGTTAGATTTCGTGCTCAAAGACCACCAAGGCGAAGCTGAGTTTATCCATACGGTTGAGCTGAAAGACCAGAAGTGCCAGGTGTTCTATGACAAGCTGAAGTTTATTTACATTGAGCTGCCTAAGTTTACAAAGTCGATTGAAGAACTGGACACTCAGTTGGATAAGTGGCTGTTTGCGCTAAGGCATTTGCCGGAGTTGAGCGATCGCCCTCAACCGCTCCAGGAAGGCGTCTTTGGCAGACTTCTGGATGTCGCAGAAATCGCCAACTTTTCTCGCACTGAGCAAGAGACCTACGAAAGCAGCCTGAAGTACTACCGAGATCTGAATAATGTCGTGAACACCTCTCGGCAGGAGGGATGGCAAGAGGGGCGACAGGAGGGGCGACAGGAGGGGCGACAGGAGGGGCGACAGGAAGGACGGCAAGAGGGCATTTATCAAGTGGCACAAACCATGAAAGCAGCAGGCGTGCCATTGCAGGAAATTGCTACATACACGGGGCTGGCGCTTAGCGAAATTGAAAGGCTTTGACAGACAAGGAATAGCGAAAGTGTGGCAATGGCGGCGTGACAGATATGTTATGGCATGAGTGGAGAGTGGTCGCTAGTGATGAGGCCCACTGGAAAGATACATGAAAAGGGCTGTATGAATATCTGGGAAGGTACTCCTTTAAGAAGAGTAAGTTCATTTACGATGCGGAAACCTTTAGCTTAATCAAAATCCTGGCTCCGCGCTTATGCCTTCGGGATGTAGAGCGATTCCATTCTGTCGATAGGTGTCGTGGCCCCACCAGACTTGTTTACGTTTTGCCTGGGTAGGTGCTGTGCCTAAGCTAGTGTAGCCGGCAGCGAGCAGTAGCGCTTCAAAACTTTCAGCGAAAAGTGTTTTAGATTGATTTGAGGAATGCTGTCTCATTTGTGTTTATCGAGGGTCATAGCTCCCATGATAGGTGCTGTAAATTCGGTAGCCAGGTAGCACAATGGCCATACCGACAGGGCTATGAATTTGTCCAGAGTAGTTTTCTTCGGGTAAGCTGCCCCACAGTCGTATTTTTAACGGGCCACACCATAAGTACAGGCCAGGAACCAAAGCATCTAGGCTGTAGGCGATCGCTTTCATCCGCTGCTCTCCCGTATCTATATCAGAGGGAGCCTTTGATGCCAAATCAGACGATGATTCTTGAGGAACTTGCATAATCTAACGCTCTCTAAACGACCCAGACAACGGCTCTGTTGAGACTACCCTAATACCAGGTTAGCATCTGACCTACTGAGGTTTACGGCCTTCTCTAAACCGCCGTAGATTGACGAAAACCCTCTCACCTTTGCTACGGAGATGAAGTGCACAGAAAGCTTTTAGCATTCAATAGCCCTGTAAAAACGTCATAATGAGGCCAATTGTGAAAAATTGCTATGTGATCGCGGATGGTACTTGAAACAGCGGCGACGTTTTTAGGCGGATGGGCGCTGGCACTCGGGAAGCAGAAGGTTGGGCAGGCACTGCTCCAAGGGCTAGATCAAAGGCTCAACCCTTCTGATCTGGAGCGGTTTTTGGACGGGGCGATCGCACAGTCAAACCAAGCAGTGCCGGAACTTTTCCGCCGCTGCCAGCGAGACGGCCCTGAGGGTAGCGAGCGGTTTTTGAGCAAGTTTTTTAAAGGGCGAGCCCTGCCACAATTACAAAAGCCCTTGCAAGATGAAGGGAAGCCCGATGTAGGGTTGTTGGCGGAAGGTTTGCTAAAGGCAGCTGAAGAGCATTCAATGCTTGAGCAGTTGGATCAAGGCTTTGCGGTGCCTTGGATGGAGGCGTTTGTAGCCGCTTACTTTCAAGAGACGGACGGTGCTCTGCGGTTTCAGCTTATTCAGGCAGACTACTGTAAGCAGATTTTACGGGTGTTTGATGATGTGAAGTTTGCTGGGATTGCGGTTGAAGGGCAGGACAGTGATCGGGCTGAGCGGCTGACTGATATTTTTGTAATGCCAGATTTACAGGAAGAAAGTTCGGGGGGTAAAGCGCTTTCCGAAGCAGATATATCAACATTTACAGGCGGCAAAGGTAAAAGCGGCAATCCACTCCCTAGCAGAAATCGTCAGCAGCAATTGATGTGGGAACAGCGTCAGCAGGCGTTGCAGATGGAGGAAAGAAGCGCGGGGCAGAAGTTGTCTGCATCGGATCTGTTCAAAAGGGATAAGCGGCATCGGGCAGTGCTGTTAGGTGCTCCGGGTTCTGGAAAGACGACGCTGTTAAATTATTTTTCGGTGGTAGGAACACAGAACCTGGCGGCAACGCACCTACCCGTCCTTATTCGTATTCGGGATCTGGCGCGTCATCCTGATCTTTCAGTGATCGAATTTGTTCGAAATTTTGCTAAGAAAGATTTGTGTGTGACTCGGGAGCTTGAAGGCTTTTTTGAGCATTTTTTGATGGCAGGAAACGCACTGATCTTGCTAGATGGGCTAGATGAGGTGGCAGATTCGGCGCAGCGGGTCAAAGTGGTCGATAAGATTAAGGCTTTTCTGAATAACTTTGATCTCTGTCCGACAGTGATTACGTCTCGTCCGGCGGGCTACAGGCGAGACTTTTTTCGAACGGACGAGTTTCCACACTATGAGCTATTGCCGTTCGATGATGGGAAAATCGATACGTTTGTAGAGCGTTGGTACTATAGTCGCTTTGACATAGTGAGTGAGCGGCAGCGGCGGAAGGCAAGCCTGCGAAAGGCGCTGAAGGATCGGCCTCGGATTCGACAGTTGGCGCGTAACCCTCTGTTACTGACGATTGTTGCGCTGATCCATCGCTATCAGGCAAAGCTACCAAAGGAGCGCTACAAGCTGTATGACAAAGCGGTGGAAACGTTGCTTACTACCTGGGATAGCAACAAGGAACTGAGTAATCATGAGGTTTTAGAGTATTTACAACTGGACGATTTGCGACGACTGATGGAGCGGTTGGCTTATTGGATTCACTATCAGGGCGGGACGGGGGATGTAGAAGGAGGGACGCTAATTGACCGAGATGAGCTAATAGGGCAGCTAACGCAATACATCTGTGAAATGAAGGGGATAAAGCGGTATCAAGCAAAGGAAGAGGCTAAGCGATTTTTAGAAAGGATTGTGAGAGATCGAGCTGGACTACTAAGCTTGCAGGGACAGGATCGGTATGCATTTGTTCATAAAACCTTTCAAGAATATCTCTGTTCTCAAGAAATTCTGTACTTGCAGGAAGACGACGACTGTGTACCCCATGCTAAAAATCATATTCAAAAGCATCTGCACGATCCACACTGGCGAGAGGTTCTTTTGCTGCTAGTAGCACAGCAGACACCTAAACGGGCTAAAGCTTCGCTTAAAGTCATCCTGGAAGCTAACAGCGACTACGAACAGTGGCTTCATCGCGACCTACTGTTAGCCGGTAGTCACTTAGCCGAAAACTCCAAAGTGACCGACGAAGCTACTATCAACCAAATTTTGACCGATTTAGTGAACCTGGAAATTTGCTCGCAGCCCGTAGTGAGTGACAAGCTACGTCGCGAAGTTTTTCGTGTCATCAGCAGTCTGCAAGACACTCCTTTTGCACCAAGGACGATGCGGCTCTTAGAAACGCACCAACAGACTATAGACCGATGGCGCTTTATTGACTATCAAAGCGAACTAGAGCCCGACAAGGCATTACAGAAACTGTTTCTGCTGCTTGAAGATGCTGATACTTTTGTACGTGCTCTAGCGGCTGTGTTATTGGGACAGCTGGGCAGTGCCTCTGATGAGGTGGTCAATGGCTTACTCACGATGCTACAGGATACCGCTGTTGATACGGATGTGCGTTATCAAGCGGCTAGGTCATTGGGACAGCTGGGCAGTGCCTCTGATGAGGTGGTCAATGGCTTACTCACGATGCTACAGGATACCGCTGTTGATACGGATGTGCGTTCCCAAGCGGCTGAGTCATTGGGACAGCTGGGCAATGCCTCTGAGGCGGCGGTCAATGGCTTACTCGCGACGCTACAGGATACCGCTGTTGATACGGATGTGCGTTCCCAATCGGCTGCGTCATTGGGACAGCTGGGCAATGCCTCTGAGGCGGCGGTCAATGGCTTACTCGCGACGCTACAGGATACCGCTGTTGATACGGATGTGCGTTCCCAAGCGGCTGCGTCATTGGGACATCTGGGCAATGTCTCTGATGCGGTGGTCAATGGCTTACTCGCGATGCTGCAGGATACCGCTGTTAATCCGGATGTGCGTTATCAAGCGGCTGAGTCATTGGTACGGCTGGGCAATGCCTCTGATGCGGTGGTCAATGGCTTACTCGCGATGCTACAGGATGCAGCTGTTGATACGGATGTGCGTTCCCAAGCGGCTGAGTCATTGGGATATCTGGGCAATGCCTCTGATGCGGTGGTCAATGGCTTACTCGCGATGCTGCAGGATACCGCTGTTAATCCGTATGTGCGTTCTCAATCGGCTGAGTCATTGGTACGGCTGGGCAGTGCCTCTGATGCGGTGGTCAATGGCTTACTCGCGATGCTACAGGATACCGCTGTTCATCCGTATGTGCGTTCCCAAGCGGCTGAGTCATTGGGACAGCTGGGCAATGCCTCTGATGCGGTGGTCAATGGCTTACTCGCGACGCTGCAGGATACCGCTGTTCATCCGTTTGTGCGTTCTCAATCGGCTGCGGTATTGGGACAGCTGGGCAATGACTCTGAGGCGGTGGTCAATGGCTTACTTGAACTCTTGAAGAAGAATTCTCTCAGTGTGGTAATTTTCGGGAAGGCTAGCGATCACGCTGCTCAACCTCTAGTCGCACTCAGCAAACATTCAGAGGCTATTCTCCCCGCCCTTGTTGACTGGATTAAACAGCACCAACATGAAGACTATGTAGGCAACGGTATAGATGCCCTCTGGGAGCTAACGAACTAACCGACGGCCCATCAAAACAGAAAACCTTCTCACCTAAGTCCCTTTACCATTAGCACAAGCATCTACAGCTTGAGCAAAAAGCCCTATCACTGAAGCAGATCTTGATACAGCTCAAGCAAAAAGCCCTATCACTGAAGCAGATCTTGATACAGCTCAAGCAAAAGGCTTTATCACTGAAACAGATCTTGATATAGCTTAAGCAATAAGCCTTACTGCTAAAGCAGATCTAGATACAGCTTGAACAATAAGGCAATTCTATTGACCAAAACTAACCTGAACTTGTATCTTCCGCGAGCCAAAATTGCTAGAAGCAGGAACTAAAGAAGCGGTTGTGGTTGCCTGCGATCGCCCCTCAACCCCAACCTTAACAGCAGCCAACATCCTCTACATACTGCCAAAAACTTCCGGTCAAAAATAGTTGACGCCTCAAAAAGAAAGCGGTAGTTGACGCCTCAAAAAGAAAGCGGTACCTGGAATGGCTTTGCGCCAATTGTTGAGTTAGTCGATGCAACTTATCAGAAGGGTATCAAGGTGGCCAAATATGAGTTAGCGCTGTTCGAGCAGCAGTGGCAGCGGTCTGAGACCTTGCCCAAGTGGGATGTGACGATTATTCCTATGAAAACGGTAACTTATTTGTTTGCGTTCCCCTAAGCACTCCTGAACAGGTTTGCACGACAAACCGTCTTTTGACATCTCAAAAGACCGAAAGCATACTGAAGTTTGTGCTTGTTTTGGAGCTAGGCATGACTATCAGCGAGACCAACCGGCCCGTCAACCGGGGTGCTAGCGACGAAGCACCCAATAATCGCTTTTATAGAACGGTGTGGCGCTGGCATTTCTACGCGGGACTGTTTGTCGTTCCTTTTATGCTGATACTGGGCACTACGGGTATCATCTATCTCTTCAAGCCACAGTTAGATACGGCTATGTATCACGACCTGATGTTTGTGCAGCCCAGCAACGCGCTGTTGCCCTACACGGAGCAAGTGCAGGTTGCTCAGTCGGCTTACCCCAACGCTACAGTTACCCAGTTTATTCCTCATGAGAGGGCTGAGCGTAGTGCCGAAGTTATTGTGGCAACTCCCGACTCCCGTAGTTTGGAGGTGTTTGTCGATCCGTACCGAGGAGAGCTGCTAGGAGTACGCGATGGAGAACGCAATCTTCAGGCGATCGCCCGAAAGATTCACGGAACCCTACTCATCGGCGACTGGGGCGACTACCTTATAGAACTTGCAGCCAGCTGGTCTATCGTTCTGCTAGTCTCTGGTATCTATCTATGGTTTCCTCGTAGAAGTATCACCGTCATGGGTACATTAATTCCTCGACTGTGGAGCAAGAACAAACGCATCTTCTGGCGTGACCTGCACGCGGTTCCTGGCTTCTATGGTGTTTTGCTTATTGGCTTTTTGTTGATTACTGGCCTGCCATGGACAGGATTTTGGGGTGATACCTTTGCCCAAGTGTGGGGACGATTTCCAGACGAAATGTGGGATAACGTGCCCCAGTCTACAATTGTCACTGGCTCCCTCAATCAACGGGGCGATCTCTTTGTACCCTGGGCCGCAGAGCAAATGCCCATGCCTCAGTCAACGATACCAACAGCTAGCCTAGTGGTTGACCACAGCGCTGGTGACCATAGTGCTAACGATAGTGACAATGTTTCTAATCGTGTACCTGAGGTCTTCAATAAAGTGGTTGCTACTGCGATCGCCGCCGGGGCACCACCGGGGTTCAACGTCGCTTTTCCCGAAGGTGAAACTGGCGTGTATACAGCATCGGCTTTTCCGAATGATCCCAAGCAGGAAATCACCATACATATGGATCAATACAGCGGCGAAGTACTTGCAAGCGTTGGATGGAAAGACTACGGCATTGTGCCAAAAGCTGTAGAGCTAGGTGTATCGATTCACATGGGTAAGTACTTTGGCATCGCTAATCAGCTAGTTATGCTATTCGCTGCACTCATCACAATTCTACTTGCTGTGACCGGCACTGTGATGTGGTGGCAAAGAAGACCTAAAGGCTCTGGGCTAATAGGCGCACCGGCCATGCCAACTTATGTTCAAGACTGGCGTATGCCGGTAGCAGTTGTCGCCATCCTTGGACTAATCTTGCCATTGATGGGGCTTTCTTTAGTTTTTGTTCTGCTATTAGACTACTTCGTGATATCGCGAGTTGCCTTGCTCAGACGAGTATTTGGCTAATGCTTGACTAGTGCCTATAGTATCTATTGTGGTGTAGTCTACAGCCCCGACATCACAGAAGATAGGCTATAGTGCTGGTCGATTAAACAGCAGAGCGGTCACAACAATCTTACCGACCGTGAGAGGGCTGACGATCGCCCCACCCCATCCTCAAAAACTAGCAAAAACTTCCGGTCAAAAATAGTTGACTCCCCAAAAAGAAAGCGGTACGCTAGCTCTCATAGCTATGTCCCTGCGGGGAATAGCTCAACCGCTCGAAAACTTAGTCGCTGCCGATGATTGCTACGAACAATCACCGACAGCTAACCCAGAGACTGACACAACCAGTCAGAGGGCTACGGTTAATGATGCCATAGCCACCCTGACTCATGGAAGTTTGGGTGGCTAAGTTTTCGGCATTTTCTCCCCATACCCCCGAAGATGCCATGAAAACGACCGCTTATTTTGACAGCGCCCTGCTCAGCCCGCAATTTTTTCGCTACCAACAAACCCAGAGCAGCACCCCCCTCGGCCCACCCAACAACGCCGAAAGCAGACCTCACCGAGAAGACGTGCGTCACATCTTACTCGGAAGCCCAGGCGCTATCCGGCAAACCATTCACCTTTTGCACGCTCTAAACTACGCCGAACCGCCAGCCTGGAGCCAGCTTGTAACAGTCAGCGAGCAGATGATTATCACACCAGAACAGGGAGAATCTATGAGCCTTTTGAGACGACCCTCGACACAGTTTTAAGCGCTTCGCGACTCGATTCGGCTAGAGTCATTGTCCTGAAAAGGCTAAGGTTCTAGCCGAACATTTCTGTAAAGCTGTTCGATAGGTACCTCAACGCCCATACTCGCAATAGAGACTTTCTCACCTGCCTAATAAGGAAAATACAGCCACACCTTTACGTCCGAGCCGCTCATATTGCAGCCTTGTTCCTCTACACGGTCCATGAGCGATCGCCTCAAATTAAACGCAAGCTCGTCGTGATTTTCCGTACCGCCTGATAGGGCAAATACTTTGCCATCGCAATATTCGTAGCGAAGCTCTTGGCGCAGCTCCCACTCCAGATATTCTTGAGCAGTCATTTTTTGAGATTGAGGAGAGGCAACTATGGTAAGGCGAGTAAAGCGCGATGAACTTTATTAAGTGTGCACTTGCGTCCTATTCTATCTGACTGCTCCATTCTCCCAGCCATCTGGCATTAGGGCGTTCGCTCTTTTCAATTAGAACGGATCCTACAGGATTCGAACCTGTGACCGACCGCTTAGAAGGCGGTTGCTCTATCCAACTGAGCTAAGGATCCTCGGAAGCTGTAATAGCTTAACCTGCATAGCGAATATACCGCACTGACAAACCCGGCGTTAAGGGCAGTGAGGGAAAGAATTTGCGGTAGGCGGCTGTAGTGTGCTGCCCAAACGCGATCGCCCACCGTAAGTTAAGCGAATTCTCAATCGGCAGCCCAAAAAACTGCCATACTGGAAACGGCAATTGTGAGGAAATACTGGCAGCATGGCCCAGCGAAAACTGTCTGACTCAGATAAAAGCGACATCATTGAGCTGTACAGACAGCCCGGCCAAACGACGACGACGCTGGCTGAGCAATACGGTGTCAGCAACAGCACCATCAGCCGAATTTTGAAGACCACGCTGCCCCCAGATGAGTACAGTGGGCTGATTGCTCAAAAGCGCATGGCAGGCTCAGATAAGACTGAAGCACCCGCAAAGCGATCGCGCACCCGCAAATCAACGACTTCAGCAGAGCCCGCAGCAGAAGCCGCTGAAGTCCGCCAGACTGTCGAAGCGCCTGATGACTCCGATAGCGTTGCAGCAGCAGATGCCACAGAGACGCCGCGAGTAGAGCCGCCCAAGCTGAAAACTACCGCCGAAAAAGAGGCCGAAACAGAAAAATCAACGACTTCCCGCCGGCGGCGCGGTCGAAAAAAAGCAGAAACCGACGAGCAGCTGCCTCTATTGGCAACCGATGAAGCTGAATCGGACGACGCTTCAGACAGTCCTTCAGAAAGCCGTAGCCAAACACCGCCTGCGCCGATCCTGGCTACCGTCACTCCAGACGACGATGATGACGATGATGATGACGACGACGCTCTACTAGGACTCGATGAAACCTTAGGCGACGACTTCGGCGACGATGACGATGACGACGATGATGACGACGATGACGACAGCGATGAAATCGCGGCGCCTCGGTTTCAGTCAGAAATTGCCGTGGAAATTATGCCGTTAGGGGCGGCAGTGCTGCCTAAGCCCTGCTACCTAGTCGTAGATATGCGCTCCGAGCTAATCACCCGGCCCCTGAGCGAATTTGCCGATTTGGGTCAAATCCCCACATCAGAAGAAAAGGCAAAAACGCTGCCCGTATTTGACAATCATCGGGTGGCACGGCGGTTTTCTCGCAATAAGCAGCGAGTCATCAAAGTACCCGATGGCAATATTATCACGCGCACTAGGCCCTATCTTCAGGCGAAGGGGATTACTCGACTGCTGGTCGATGGGCAGGTGTACGATTTGGTGAGTCAGGATTGAGGGGTGGGGGTTTAGCTGAGCTGGGGTTTTGGATTGGTTGGGAGGAGACAGGAGACAGGAGGCAGGAGACGGGAGGCTTAGCGCTCGCGTTTGTCGCCCATTTGTTCTGCGTCGGGGCAGTCGTTGGTGAGAGGCAGCTCAGCGAGGCCTTTGGGAACGCTTGCTAACTTTTGGGTAACAGCGCCGATGCTCTCAATGCGGACCATTTCTTCCCAAGAGCAAATCTCGTCTTCGTCTTCGGTTTCGTAGCGCAAAGTAACTAGGTCGCCCTCTATGCTCAAGATGGTTGCCGATTCAATCCAGCGCTGCTGATCGCGCAAAAAAACTTGCACTTCGCGGCCATCACAGGAAAGCTGGTAGATCTTACGTTGCAGCATGGTGTCTCGGGTCTGGAACCGTTAGCGAACAAATGCCTTTAGTCGTTAGGGCACCTGTATTCCTTCTATTTTAGCAGCGCTGAGAAGTGTAAAAGGCGGCAGTAGTCACCTCGCTGAAGCGGCTGTATGTGCCTTCGAGTTGCTGGCAATCTAGATCTTAAGACAAGTCAGAGCAGGACAAAAGTGATTACACTAATCACTTATCCTCCCTTCATATAGAGAATGCCTATGCTGCTGCATCTGTGTACCTGGCCTGAAGTAGAAGCGTATTTGGGGCGATCGCGCGGCATTATTTTTCCCATCGGCTCGACTGAGCAGCATGGCCCGACTGGGCTAATTGGCACTGACGCCATCTGCGCAGAGATCGTCGCCAAGGGCGTGGGCGAAGCGACTGGCGCACTTGTGGGGCCAACGATCAACGTGGGCATGGCGCTGCATCATCTGGCCTTTCCCGGTAGCGTTAGCCTGCGGCCCAGCACGCTGATCGCCCTGATCCAAGACTACGTGAAGCCGCTGGCGCGTCACGGCTTTGAGCGGTTTTACTTTATCAACGGGCACGGCGGCAATGTAGCCTCCATGAAGGCGGCTTTTTCGGAGGCGTATGCAGCGATCGCCGATGCCAACCTGCCCAACGCGGGTGAAGTCCGCTGCAAACTGGCCAACTGGTACCAGAGCAAAGCCGTCAGTGATTTAGCCGAGCAGCTCTACGGCGATCAAGAAGGCTCTCACGCTACCCCAAGCGAAGTAGCCCTGACGCAGTTTGCCTACCCAGAAGCGATTAAGCAGGCAACCCTTTCCCCGGCTGTAGCGCCTACCGGTCGCTCTATTTACAGCCCTACTGATTTTCGCGCATTTTATGCCGATGGGCGCATGGGGTCCAATCCAGACCTGGCTACGCCCGAGCACGGTCAGCAGTTTTACGAAATAGCGGTAAAAGATATGAGCAACGGCTATCTGGCTTTTTTACAAGAGGCATAGCTGTGCTCGTCCCCTCCGAATTTCGGGTGCCAGCGGGCCTAGTCACTGACGAATTTCGCCTGCGAATGCTCACCGTTAACGACGTGGTAAAAGACTACGAAGCGGTGATGACCAGCCGCGATCAGCTGAGAGGCGTCTTTGGCCCCCAGAGCACCTGGCCCGCTGCCGACCTCACCCTTGAGCAAGATTTGATCGACCTGGGCTGGCACCAAAAAGAATTTCAAAACCGCACCTCGTTTGCCTACACGGTGATGAGCCTGGGTGAAAGTCGCTGCTTGGGCTGCGTGTATATTTACCCGGCAGCACCAGCAGACTATGACGCCCAGGTGATTTTGTGGGTTCGGCAGAGCGAGCTGGCTAGCGGACTGGAGGATCGACTGCTAGCAGAAGTGAAAACCTGGATAGCCCAAGCCTGGCCATTTGAACAAGTAGCCTTTCCAGGCAGAGAAATTCCCTGGGCCGACTGGCAGCATTCGTAACTCAACCTGAGTTCGGGATAAGCAACTCATGCTTATTGCCCGAAGCAAGTCCCTTCTGGAAGGGTGGCCCGCAGGGTCGGGATGGGTCGGCAACGTGCGCTACACACCGAAACCCACCCCTGCGCCCCTCTAGAGGGGATCTACTTTAGGCTATGTGTTAAAAAGCGCCGACAGTCGGGCATCACAGGCAATCACTTATCCCGAACTGACGTTAACTCAAGTATCTCATCCGGTAGCTGAGCGTAATCGAAGCTACGCATCTTCCAGCCGACAGCGGCCTTCGGTTTCGCATTCAATTTTTTGCTGGCGTTCAGCGAGCACTTCTTTTAGGCTGGGGCGACCGGTGATAGCTAGGCGCTTATCGGCCCAGATGTCATAGATTTTGTTCACAATTGGGCCGATTACTGGCCACTTAGTCGCCGCGTATATCCAGCCGATACCCAGGGCAGAGTAAACCTGGCGAAATACTTCGACATTTTTGACCACGGTGCCGTCGGCGAGCACCGCGTGAATACGGCCCATCGCCGTTTCAAAATCTACGCCGCCGTTTTCTTCGGGGCTGTAGTCCAAGTCGCTGATGTCTGTGAACTTGATGATGCCACGACCGGCATCTTTCTTCTGTAAAAAGTTGACCTCGCGTAGGCACAGCGGGCAGTCACCGTCGTAAAGCAGGTTGACTTTCCAGGTGGGTTGAGTATCTGTAGCGCGGCTGTCAGCGTTGGGAGCGGCGCTGGTGGCTTGAGAGAGCGTCATAGATAGCAGATAGTAGATATCGACTTATCTATCTTAAGCTTTTTATTAAGAAGTGTTGCGATAATCGGATTAGTTGGCGGCCTTGGGGCAAGCCTCTGCTAAAGAACTGCTTGCAGAACAGTTACTGAGGCAGGGCTGCTGCGTCACTTCGTCATCAGCGATCGCAGGTGGCAGTTGCCCAAACGCCATTGTGCAGCTGAGATCTTCAAAGTCTGGCGTCATCGTGAGGGGAATGCCAAATTTTTCGGTGAAAAAGCTTTGTGTAGGCAGCTTGCACAGGTTGACGCACAGGCCAACGCACTGGCTTTCTTTGAGGTAGCGGCACTTTTCGATATGGACGGCGCTGGGCTGCGATCGCACCACTCCATCTATCCCTTTCACATCTGTCTCAGTCACTTCACAAGGCCCCACTAGCCACTCAAACATCTGCGCGGCAAACCAGGCATTGAGCACACAGACCAGCCGCGTCGGTGCAAAAACCGTCCGAATGACCCACAGCACCGGCCCAGGAATCAGCGACTGCAAAACGCGAGCGACCACTGCCTGCTGCTCTTGAGGGCTGCGCCCCTGCATTATTTGCTTAGAGAGATCGACAAATCCGCTGTAGCCGCTGGTCGGCATCTCGGTGTCGATAGCATTCGCCATTTTCCGAGAGACCAGCCAGATAAACAATCGGTCTAAAAGACTATCGTGATGAACTTCAGCGGTGTGCATGTTCAGCGCTCTCCCTGGCTTTCATTCGGGTTGCAGCTGTCAATTCTGACTGGTCGTCAGGTTGCCTGTAGCCTCCCGTCTTCTCTTCTATTATGGCTTTTGTCGCGATCGCCGAACGAAGAAGGCCAGCACGCCTAGCAAAACCAGGCCACCTGCGCCCAGGAAAATCCACGGCAAGGCGTTAGTTTGGGTCTGTGCGGTAGTGGAATCAGCTGGACTGCTTGTTGATGACTCTGGGTCAGCGGCTTCTGGCGGGCTAGCGGCGGACGATGGCTCCGAAACGGCTTGTCCGGCGGCGACAGTCACTTCAAAATCTAGCTCGAAGGGGTCAAATGCGCCAGCTTGCTCAGGAATGCAGCTCAGCAGCAGCGTATATGCCCCGACCTTGGGAAAGGTGAAGCGGGCACCAGGGATATCCTGATAGCCCTCGGCATCGACCGCTGTGAGGGCGGGCGTGAGGAGAGGGGCATCGGTGCTTTGTCGGGGCTGAGCGTAGAGGGTCAGCTCGCATTTGCTGTCTGCCTGAGAAATGGTTTGGCCGCCGCGCTGCGTGAGAGCAAACCAGGCCAGCACTTCTTCTCCAGCGCGTGGGGTGTCATTGGGTTCGATATGCATAGTCGCGCCGACATCTCCAACCACTTCTACCTCGTGAGCGATCGCCCTATCAGGGCTGAAGATCGGATGGAGACTGAGGCAGATCAGACTGGCAGCAGTCGCGACCATCAGATAAAACTGGACGCGGGTGGCTTTGAGGAGGCGCATAGTGTTTTTCTAGGGAAAGCAAAGACCAGATTTGGCGCGATCGCACCGCAAATACCAGCCCCACAGCGGTGAATAAGCCAGCTACCCGGGCCTGGTTTTGCCAGGTCGCCACCGCCCCCCAGTAGTGAGAGCCCACTAAAATCGTATGTCCAGCCACCAGGAATAAAGCTGGTACGCTGAGCAGGTGCAGCTTTCGCCAGCGGCTGCCCAGCGCCTTTTGAGCCCGATCAAAGCTGGTCAGCACCCCAGGCAGCAGCAGCAGCAGCGCAATCGCGCCCAGCCACACGCCCGCCTGATGCGCTGGCAGCATGAACTGTACGGCCTGGAACTGCCAGTTCCACGTGTGGCTCACCATGTGCAGCAAATGCAGGCAGCTCAGCGCAAAAGCCCCCACGCCCAGCCCTCGCCGGTAGCGCAGCAGGGCAGGCCAAAAGCGGCTGATGGGCCGGGCAATCAGCGCCAAAATCAAACAGAGCAGCGCAGCGTGGCCGCTGTAGTCGCTCATCGTATCGCCTGTGCGCACCAGCAGCAGCGTGCCGATAATCACGGTGAGCCAGCCGCCACAGCGGAAGAGTTGGGAGCGGCGATCGCGGCTCAGCAGCGAAGTGGTTACCCCAGTCGCCAGCATTGCAGGCAGCGTCCCTAGCCCGAAAGCCAGCATAATTGCGGCCCCACCCACTGGGCTCTGAGTTTCAGCAGCTCGCAGCTGCCCGGCATAGAGAAACCCACAGGGAATCAGGCCCCACAGCAGGCCCAGCAGCAGCGGGGTGAGCAGAGAAGCTGACTGGCTAGAAACGGCGTTCATCGTCTGGTTGAGCCGCTCGTGAAGCCGCTGAGCCGGATTGAGAAAGGGCAGGGTAGGTAAAAAGCCAGGGCTAGCCTGGCTCAGGCCAAACCAGATCAGCATGACGCCAGTGAGCACAGCAATACTGCGCCTCAGAGCAGAGCCAACCCCGGCCATCTGCCCGCCTGCAAACACCACCGAGCCGAGTGCGCCGATGCCTGCCCCGACTAGCGCATAGCTCAGCAGCCGACCAAGATTAAGCAGGGTGTGGAACCAGAGTTGCGATCGCACTGACCGCGCCTGAGCCGGCGAGTCTAGATCAGGCTGCCCTGCCTCAAACTGGTTTTGGTGGGAAAGCGCAAAGGCAGCCGTCACCGGGCCACACATGCCGACGCAGTGACCAAAACTCCCCAGAAAACCCAGGGCCGCTATTAACCACAGATCTAAAGGGCTGGGCATGATAACGCGAACATCAGCAGATTAATTGGATTCCTCAACCTCTACAGTGACGGTCTCTTCGATGGGGGTTCCCTGAGCAGCCAAGGCTTCGTGGCCGTTGGCGTTGAGGGTAACCCGAATTTCGTTTTCGCCAGGCGGAAGTTCGGTTAGGTGAGTCCAGTTGCTATAGATGCGCTGTGCCGAGTCGCCGTTGATATAGAGGTGGGCATGACCTTCGCTTGGGCCGCTCTCGCTGTTGACTTTCTCAGGGGCAAACTCAAAGTTGGTTGTGCCTACGTAGAGATTCCAGCCGCGCACCGGGTCGGGATCTACTCGCACGGTGAGTTCGGGAATAGGTGTACCCGCCGGGATTTCGAGCGTCTGGTTGTGGTGGTCGTGGGCGTCACCGTGATCCATCTCACCATGATCCATCTCACCATGATCCATCTCACCATGATCCATCGCTTGGCTCTGGGCGTCGGTTCCTGCCTCACCAGGCTGGCTACAGCTGACGGTGAGTAGTGACATGCTGGCGATCGCCGCGCCAGCAACCACAGATTTATAAACCTGATAGATGGTCATCATAAATTGCGAGAAGAGATAAACTGCCTGGCATCCTATAGTGCGTGTTTCTAAGCGCAGGGTCAAAAGACAGCTTGTCTAGTTCATAAAAATGGCCCTAAGTCGTAGGTGCCTGCGGGCCAGATGGCTGATGGCCGTCGCTGCGAGCCTGATAGACCCCAGCAGGTACGGGTGCAGCGCGACCGTCTGAATCTGCGGTGGTGGCGCGATCGCTAGAATGAGGCCCCGAACGGCCATCGCTCAGCTGCTTAATCACAATGTAGAGAATGGGCACTACAAACAGACTCAAAAACGTGGCTACCAGCATTCCGCCAAAGACGGCTGTGCCCAGGGACTGACGGCTACCCGCCCCGGCCCCAGTCGCAATCACCAGCGGAAAAATACTGCTGAGCGTCGAGATGGCGGTCATCAAAATAGGCCGCATCCGCTGCTGAGCGGCTTCTAGCGCGGCTTTGGTAATCGAGTAGCCCTGGTCGCGCAGCTGGTTGGCAAATTCCACAATCAGAATGGAGTTTTTGCTGGCTAGGCCAATCAGCATCACTAGACCAATCTGACAGTAGATGTCGTTGGGCAATCCGCGCAGCGTCTGAGCCAGCAGTGCCCCAAAGACCGCCAGCGGCACCGCAAAGAGAATAATTACCGGATCCACATAGCTTTCGTACTGAGCGGCCAGCACTAAAAAGACCAGGATAATCCCCAGGCCAAAGATAATCGGCGCCTGGTTGCCGCCTTCGATTTCTTCGAGCGCTGTGCCGGACCACTCATAGCCCAAGCCCGCTGGTAAAACCTGAGCAGCGACTCCTTCCATCGCCTGAATCGCCGCCCCAGAGCTGACGCCTTCAGCGGGGGCACCGTTGATCGCAATCGAGCGAAATAGGTTGTAGTGGTTGATGGTCTGAGCGCCCACGGTGTCGGTAGTTGTGATCAGGTTGCCCATGGGGATCAGCTCGTCAGTTTGCGATCGCACATACAGCTGATTGATATCCTCAGGCGTTGATCGGTACTGCTGATCGGCTTGAACATAGACCCGGTAAGTCCGGCCTTCTAAGTTAAAGTCGTTGACGTAGCGCGATCCCAGGTTGGTTTGCAGGGTACTGAAAATATCGTTGATATTGACATTGAGGGCTTTGGCCTGGTCGCGGTTAACGGCGATCGCAATTTGCGGCGTGCTGGCCGCGTAGGTGCTAAACACGTTTTGCAGCTGAGGATTTTGACCGGCTGCGCCCATGATTGCCCCCATGCTGGCAACCAGATTGTCGAGCCCAGCGTTACCCCGCCGGTCTTGCAGCTGAAACTCAAAGCCACCAAAGCTGCTGAGACCCTGAATCGCCGGCGGGTTTACCGGCAACACTCGCGCTTCGGTCGTGCCCATCAGCGGTCCGCGCACCCGGTCAATAATGTCAAAGGCAGAGGCGTTGCGATCGCCCCATGGCTCCAGCGTGGTGAAAATAACGCCGCTGTTAGCGGTATTGCCGCTAAAGCCAAAGCCACCGACCGCAAAAGTCGCCCGCACTTCTGGCTGCTCTAGTAGCAGCTCCTCTGCCTGGCTCATCACGCCGCTGGTGTAGCTCAGCGAAACCCCTTCTGGCCCCTGAAATAGCGTAATGAAGTAGCCCTGATCTTCATCGGGCAAAAAGGCAGAGGGAACGGTGCTATAGAGCCAGCCTGTCAGCACTAGCGAGGCGACAAAGGCGGCCAACACCACCGGCTTGAACCGGGTCAGCACATTGAGGATGTGGCCATAGCGATCGCGCGTCCAGTCTAGCCCTCGGTTAAACGGATCAAATATCTTTGCCCGCCAGCCCGTATGCTCTCTTCTTGGCCGCAGCAGCAGGCCCGAGAGGGTAGGGGTGAGGGTGAGGGCGTTGAAGGTGGAAATGGCGATCGCAAAGGCAATCGTCAGCGCAAACTGCCGGTACAGCGCCCCGGTTGTACCAGGGAAAAAAGCCACCGGTACAAACACCGCCATCAGCACCAAGGAGGTGGCAATCACCGCCCCCGTGAGTTCCTCCATCGCTACAATCGCCGCCTGCACAGGGTTGAGCCCGCGCTGATTGATTTTGGAGCTAATATCTTCTACCACCACAATGGCATCGTCTACCACCATGCCCGTAGCCAGCGTCAGGCCAAACAGCGTCAGGCTGTTAATCGAAAAGCCAAATAGCTTAACGATGGCAAATGTCGCCACTAGCGAAACGGGAATTGTGATCGCCGGGATAACCGTCGTACGCCAGTCCTGCAAGAAAACGTAGATCACCAGCACCACCAGGCCAACTGCCTGAACTAGCGTCCACAGAACGCTCAGCAGCGACTGCCGTACGTATTCTGTGGTATCAAAGCCGATGCCGTACTTCATGCCGGGTGGAAAATCAGCTTCCAGCTCCACCATCGTCTCTTTGACACCCGCCGCCACCTCTAGCGCATTACTGCCCGGTAGCTGGAAGATCCCCAGACCAATGGCGTCTTTGCCCCGAAAGCGTAAAAACGAGCTGTAGCGCTCTGCCCCCAGCTCAGCTCTGCCCACGTCCCGCAGGCGAATTAGCTGGCCACCGTCTCCCGTTGTGAGCACTAAGTTTTCAAACTCATCGGCGTTTTGCAGACGGCTTTCTGCCCGCAGGTCAATCTGAAACGTCTGGTCGTCGGGGGCGGGCGGCTGGCCAATCTGCCCGGCCCCCACCTGAATATTTTGCTCGTTCAGGGCGCTCACCACATCGTCAGCGGTGAGCCCTCTGCCCGCTAGCCGCTGCGGATCTAGCCACAGCCGCATGGCATAGGTGCGTTCGCCAAAAATCTGTACATTGCCGACCCCATCTACCCGTCTGAGGGCATCGGCAACGTACAGGTCAGCGTAGTTACTGAGGAAAATATCGTCATATTCATCATTGTCGGTGTAGAGGCTCATGGCCAGCAAAATGTTGCTGGTTTCCTTAGAGACGGTCACCCCCGTTTGACGAACGGCATCGGGTAGCTGCGGCTCTGCTAGCGACACCCGGTTTTGCACATCGACCGCAGCGAGATCTTTGTCACGAGACGAATCGAAGGTGACCACAATGTTGCTGGCCCCATCGTTGCTGCTGTTGGAGGTCATGTATCGCAGTCCCTCCACACCGTTGATCTGCCGCTCAATGACGGTAGTGACGCCACGCTCTACAGTCTCCGCATCCGCGCCGATGTAGCGAGCGCTGACGTTCACCTGCGTCGGGCTAATGTCTGGGTACTGCGCGATCGGTAGGGTCGGAATGCTCACTGCCCCAATCAGCAGCAAAATCAGCGCGCAGACAGTGGCAAAGACAGGCCGCTTAATGAAGTAATTAACAAACATAGACTGAGAGCCGTGAGGTGCTGAGATCTGAAGTCGCGCTAAGTGAGTCGCTGGCAGGTCACTTAGATGGGTATGGCTAAAATCATTACTCGTCTTGAGCGGCTCCGCCCGGTGGCCCAGCCGCTCCGCCGTCAGACTCGCCGCCAGACTCGCCGCCAGACTCGGACTGCGGCATAATCGGCACGCCATCTCGCAGGTTGAGTAGCCCAGAGGTGATCACCGTATCGCCAGCAGCCAGCCCTTCTAGCACCTGGTATTCGTTGCCTTGCAGATCGCCTAGCTTTACTGGCTTGAGGCGAGCGACCATCGGCGGCGGCCCGGCGGCTTCGCCGGGCGCTTTGCCCTGACCGCCTGGCGGCTCTTCTGCTGGCGTTTCACCGGCTGCTGCTGGATCGGGTTCATCTGGGACGAAAACAAAGGTTTGGCCGCCCAAGCGAGAAATCGCGGTAGCGGGCAGCAAGATGCCGGGACGCCGATCCCAAATGATCCTAACTTCCAGACGTTGGTCGTCTTGCAGAGGCTGAGTCGGGGCGGAAAAGCGGGCTTTGGCTAAGACGGTCTGGGTGGCGCTGTCGGTGGTGGGCGAGACAAAGCTGATACTGCCAGTAGCGATCGCTCGCTCCTCTCCAAACGGAATTAGCTCGACGGTCATTCCGGTCCGCAGCCGGGACGCTTCGCCAATGGGCACAGCGACTTCTACATCCAGGTCTGCGTTTTGAGTAATGGTGGCGAGCTGAGTCCCCGCTGTCACATAGTCGCCCAGATCAATTGGGATATCGCCAACAATGCCCGCAATGGGCGCTGTCACGGTTTTATCGAGCAGGTCTTGCTGGGTGGCGTCGGCACTGGCCTGGGTCTGCGATAGCGTCGCCCCGGCCTGCTCCAGGCTAGAGGAGAGCGCGGCAATTTCCTGTCTGGCAGAATTCAGCGCGGATTGGGCAACAGTGCGATCGCGGCTGATCTGATCCAGATCGGTCTGGGGCAGTGCACCCTGCGCCACTAAAGTAGCCGTGCGCTCATAGTCAGTTTGCTGTAGCTGCAAGTCGGCCAGCAGCTCAGTTTGCCGGGCTTCGGCAGCCCGCAGCTGCGATCGCGCCGTATCTCTAGCCGAGCGGGCGGCACTGACATTTGCCAGCGCGGCATTGTAATCCGCCTGAGATCTCTCCGGGCTGAGCTGCATAATCGGATCGCCCGCAGCGACCGAATCACCCGACGACACAAAAATTTGAGTCACCCGGCCATCCGCTTCAGGCTGCAAACTCACCCCTGCTTGCGAATCTAAAGTCCCCACAAATTCAGAGCTATCTTCCAAGGGCTCCTCCTGCAAGCGCTCCATTTCAACAGGGAATGCAGGTGGCCCCTGCATCCCCTGATCGCCGCCTCGCCCGGCGAATACCCGCCAGAGCACAAACCCGACTCCAGCAGCTAACAGCGCTAGCGCCAATAGACCAAGCCAGTTACGAGGAGGGCGTCTTGCTGTCAGAGAGGCACTGGCGCGCTGATCGGGCGACGCAATCCTGCTGGGAGAATTGGTCTGACCGGGGGCAGTAGGGGGCACGGGCGAAGCAGGCGATGAGTCCGAAGAAGCCGTCATGTAAGGGTTACCCTGGGCTGAATCTATGCTTGGAAGACCTTGCAGCAGGCCTAAATATCGTGCAGCTTGCTGTTTTGACTGCAAAGGTAATGCGAATCGCAATAATGCGAGTATACCTAAACTAGCCCGTTTGGTTTAGTTTTTTGACTGGAAGAAATCGCATTTTGTCTTTCAACTTAGGTAAGGCAATCGTGAGAAACCTCTGCCTTTAGACCGAGGTTTTTTAAATGAAGTGTCCTAACTGAAGCACTCATCGAAGCTGCGGTGGTCGCAAGCAGGCTTTGATCGCTATCGGTAGCGTATAGACACAATAAAAGTTGAGAAGGTTGCTATATATAGTGGTTAAATTAACTAACCTGAAGATAGCCAAGGTTGACTGAGACAAATCGGCTCTATTGAACCGGGCTCCGTAAAAAGAGTAAATTTGTACTTAAGTAGACCTGTACTAGGTTACCGTCTTTGCGAGGATATTTCCAATGTCTTTTGTTGGCTTGCACATCCATAGCGACTACAGCCTACTCGATGGTGCTAGCCACATAGATCCGCTGGTAGAGCGAGCGCTAGAGCTGGGAATGAAGGCGATCGCGCTGACCGATCACGGCGTTATGTACGGCGCGGTAGAGCTGCTCAAAGTCTGCAAAAAGCAGGGCATTAAGCCGATCATTGGCAATGAGATGTACGTCATCAATGGCGACATTACCAAGCAGGAGCGCCGCCCCAAATACCACCAGCTGGTACTCGCCAAAAATGACATTGGCTACAAAAACCTGGTCAAGCTCACCACCATCTCTCACTTAGAAGGCGTACAGGGCAAAGGCATTTTTTCGCGACCCTGCATCAATAAAGATCTGCTAGAGCAGTACCACGAAGGGCTAATTATCACCAGCGCCTGCCTCGGCGGAGAAATTCCACAGGCGATTTTGAAAAAGCGGCTGGATGTAGCGCGGCGGGTAGCGCAGTGGTACAAAGATCTGCTTGGCGATGATTTTTATTTAGAGATTCAAGATCACGGATCCCCAGAAGATCGAATTGTGAACGTAGAGATTGTTCGCATTGCTGAAGAACTCGACATCAAAGTTGTTGCCACTAACGACTCTCACTTTATCTCTTGTGTGGATGTAGAAGCCCACGACGCGCTGCTGTGCATTCAAACCGGCAAGCTCATCACTGAAGACAAACGCCTGCGCTATAGCGGCACCGAGTATCTCAAGTCCGCCGCCGAAATGCGCCGCCTGTTTCGCGATCATCTCTCGCCTGAAGTGATTGAAGATGCCGTTTCGCGGACGGTAGAAGTCGCCGACAAAATTGAGGAATATCACATTCTGGGCAATCCTCAGATTCCCAATTTTCCGATTCCAGCAGGCTACACCAAAGAAGAGTACATGGCAAAGGTGGCCTGGGATGGTCTGCTAGAGCGAATGGAGTTTTCGAGCCGTGATCAGCTGACGCAAGAGTATCGCGATCGCATGGAATACGAAGTCGCCATGATGCACCAGATGGGCTTCGCCACCTACTTTCTGGTCGTGTGGGACTACATCAAGTTCGCCCGCGATAACGACATTCCCGTTGGGCCAGGAAGAGGATCAGCGGCAGGTTCGTTAGTCGCCTATGCAATGGGCATCACCAACATTGACCCGGTGCACCACGGTCTGCTGTTTGAGCGCTTCCTCAACCCCGAGCGCAAGTCTATGCCAGACGTAGACACAGACTTCTGCATCGACCGGCGGGAGGACGTAATTAAATACGTCACCGAAAAATACGGCACCGACCACGTCGCGCAGATCATCACCTTCAACCGCATGACCTCTAAAGCGGTGCTCAAAGACGTAGCCCGCGTGCTCGATATTCCTTACAACGAATCGGACAAGCTCGCCAAGCTAATACCGGTTTCTCGGGGCAAGCCCGCCAAGCTCAAGATGATGATTTCTGAGGAAACCCCCGATCAAACCTTTAAAGAAAAGTACGACAGCGGCGAACTGATTCCTGGCACATCTGTCACCTTCCGCCGCTGGATTGACACAGCTATCACTATTGAAGGTACTAACAAAACCTTTGGGATGCACGCGGCGGGCGTAGTGATTTCTGAGCAGCCGCTCGACACCATTGTGCCCTTGCAGCGTAACAACGACGGCTCGGTGATTACTCAGTACTATATGGAAGATGTAGAGGCTATTGGTCTCTTAAAGATGGACTTTTTGGGTCTGCGAAATCTCACCATGATCCAAAAGGCGGTAGATCATATTGAGGCGCGGCACAATATCGAGATTGACCTCGACGCGCTACCGCTCGACGACCCGGCGACCTATAAGCTACTGGCAGGCGGTGAGCTAGCGGGGGTATTTCAGCTAGAATCTTCGGGAATGCGACAGATTGTCAAAGATCTGAAGCCTTCCGGATTGGAAGATATTTCTTCAGTCCTTGCGCTCTATCGGCCAGGGCCGCTAGACGCGGGGCTGATTCCCAAATTTATTGATCGCAAGCACGGACGCGAAAAGATTGACTATGCTCACGAGATTTTAGAGCCAATCTTGCAAGAGACTTATGGCATTATGGTCTATCAAGAACAGATCATGAAAATTGCCCAGGACCTTGCGGGCTATTCGCTGGGTGAAGCCGATTTGCTGCGCCGAGCGATGGGCAAGAAAAAGATAAAAGAGATGGAGAAGCATCGAGAGATCTTCATTGAAGGAGCCGGAAAGAACGCCTTCCCACGAAAAAACGCAAACGATCTGTTTGATCAAATGGTGCTGTTTGCTGAGTATTGTTTCAACAAGTCTCACTCGACAGCCTACGGATTTGTCACCTTTCAAACGGCCTATTTGAAAGCAAACTACCCAGTTGAGTATATGGCAGCGCTGCTGACGGCCATCAGCGGCGATCAGGACAAGGTGCAGATGTACATTGCGAGCTGCATCAGCCTGGGCATTCAGGTGCTGCCGCCGGATGTGAACAAGTCAGAGGTAGATTTCACGCCGCTAGAGAAGCAGATTCTCTTTGGCCTGTCGGCGGTGCGAAATGTCGGTCTCGGGGCAATTGAGGCGCTGATTGACTCGCGTAACCGAGACGGTGAATTTAAGTCTCTGGCGGATTTGTGCGATCGCGTCGATCTCCGCTCTGTCAACAAACGCGCCCTCGAAGCCCTCGTTCTCTCCGGCGCGTTTGAAAGCCTCGAACCCAACCGCCAACAGCTCATAAAAGACTTAGAGCTAGTAGTCGAGTGGGCGCAGGCACGGGCAAAAGATCGCGAAGTTGGGCAAGGCAACATCTTCGACATGCTAGCGGGCACGAGCGCTACCGCTAGCGGCCCAGAGGCGCCCAATACCGTCTTTGAATCTGCACCCAAAGCTCCTCCCATAGAGGACTACGACCCTCAAGAGCGACTGAGATTGGAAAAAGAGCTGCTCGGCTTCTACATCTCTGACCATCCGCTGAAAAACATTCAGCGCTCTGCTAAGATTCTCGCTCCAATTAGCCTTTCAGAACTCAGCGAGCAGCCCGAAAAAGTCACGCTGAGCGCCATCGTCATGCTCAGCACCGTCAAGCCAGTCACGACCAAAAAAGGCGACTCTATGGCCGTCATTCAAATAGAAGACCTCAGCGGGCACTGCGAGGCAGTGGTGTTTCCCAAGGCATATGCTCGTATTGGTCAGTATATTCGGCCCGATGCCCGCCTGATGGTCTGGGGCAAGGTAGACCGGCGCGATGATCGCGTGCAGATGATTGTTGACGATGCTGAGCCAATCGAGTCGATTCGAATGGTAATGGTAGATTTAGACCCCGCTATTGCCGGAGACATTGAGCAGCAGTATCGTTTGCGCAATGTACTGAAGGTGCTGCAAGGAGAAAATAAGTTCGCTGCCAAAACGCCTGTGATTGCCCTGATCCGCACGCGCGACCACAGGCAGGCCGTACGATTGGGATCACAGTTTAGAGTACAGAACGCTGAAGCGGCGGTGGCGGCTTTGCAATCTGCCGACTTCAGAGCGCGAGCGACACCTTTACTCAGCGTTTAGCTACTATGTTCTGTTTTTAGAACAAGGCTTCCATGAACCGCCCTCTTTTGTGCGCTCCGAAGTCCCTGTGATCCTAGAAGTTGCAGAACGCGATGAAATCTATCGGGGGCGGACGGATGTGCTGGTCGTGCGCGATTACTTATGGATACTCACCGTAGAAGCCAAACGCCCAAAATTTGCCGCTGATATTGCCTGCCCCAGTGCTTAGCCTATAGCCTCTGTCGAGTTGCTTAGGACACTTTTGTCGGCTAAAACCGCTAGAGAACAGCGGGCAACTCGACTAGCAGATGTCCTAATGCATCAGGACATCTGCTATGCATGAGCGCCGCGCCACAGCAGCCAAGTCTTGGCTTAGTCACCAACGGCAGCGACTTCATATTTTGCAAATCAGAAAGGAAAGTCTACGATCTTTCCGAAGCGTTTTCCTCACTGTCCTGGCGCAACCAACTCTGCGAGGTCGCCAGCATTTTAACTCACTTAAAAGATGCTCTCTAACAATATCTAAAGGTTGCTACCCTTGTTGGACATGCATACTTGTTCATATTGCACACAAGAAGATGTCCTGATCTTACTGTGCAATATGAGCCTATCGACTTTACCTGGCTTTAGTCATTTTCTAGGTTCAGTGTCACAATAGAGTGTTGAAGAAACTGCCCTCACAGACACTGCCTTCGCTATGAGTAAATCTCGCCGCTATCATGTGACTACTTTCGGCTGCCAAATGAATAAGGCAGACTCAGAACGCATGGCAGGCATCCTCGAAAACATGGGTATGTGCTGGGAAGCAGATCCCTTGCAGGCGGATGTGGTGCTGTACAACACCTGCACCATTCGCGATAGCGCTGAGCAAAAGGTGTACTCATATCTGGGTAAGCAGGCAAAGCGCAAGCGCAACAATCCGAATCTGACCCTGGTTGTTGCGGGCTGCGTGGCTCAGCAGGAGGGCGAAAATTTGCTGCGGCGAGTGCCCGAGCTGGATTTGGTGATGGGGCCGCAACATGCTAACCAGCTAGAAAGTTTGCTAGCACAGGTAGACCAGGGCAATCAGGTGGTAGCCACTGAGCCTGTGCATATTATGGAGGACATCACCAAGCCTCGCCGCGACAGTCAGGTCACTGCTTGGGTAAACGTGATCTACGGCTGCAATGAGCGCTGCACTTACTGCGTGGTGCCAGGTGTGCGAGGGCTAGAGCAGTCGAGGACACCCGAAGCGATCCGCGCTGAAATGGTTGAGCTAGGGCAGCAGGGCTACAAAGAAGTGACGCTGCTAGGCCAGAATATTGATGCTTACGGTCGTGACCTGCCGGGCATTACGCCCGAGGGCAGACGTGAGAATACTCTGACCGATCTGCTGCATTTTGTGCACGATGTGCCGGGGATTGAGCGAATTCGCTTTGCAACCAGCCATCCGCGCTACTTTACCGAGCGACTGGTCAAAGCCTGCGCCGAACTGCCCAAGGTGTGTGAGCATTTTCACATTCCCTTTCAGTCGGGCGATAATGATGTGCTCAAGGCGATGGGCCGGGGCTACACCCACGAAAAGTACCGGCGGATTATCGATACGGTGCGTCGCTACGTGCCCGATGCTTCGATTAGTGCCGATGCGATCGCAGCCTTCCCTGGCGAAACCGACGCCCAGTTTCAAAACACCCTCAAGCTGATGGAAGACATCGTCTTCGACATGGTGAACACCGCCGCCTATTCGCCCCGACCCGGAACGCCTGCGGCTGAATGGGCCAATCAGCTCGATGAGACGACTAAGCAGGATAGATTGCAGCAGCTGAATCATTTGGTGTCGCAGCAGGCAGAGGTGCGATCGCAGCGTTACCTGGGCCGCACCGAAACCGTACTGGTAGAAGCTGTTAACCCCAGAGACCCCAATCAGGTCATGGGCCGCACCCAGGGCAACCGACTGACTTTTTTCCCGGGCGACATCAGCGCGCTCAAAGGGCAGATTGTCTCAGTCAAGATCACTGAAACGCGGGCCTTTAGCTTGACAGGCCACGCTGTTGATCCGGCTGATGGCCCCATCGATAAAACCCTGACGGCTAGAACGGAATATCGTCGTAATCAGGTGCTTCAGCAGCAGCCGGTTTAGCGGCGGCGGGCGCGGCGGGCGTAGCCGCTGAGGGGACAGAAGCGGGAGACGATGTGCCGCTACTGGCGAACTTGCCTTCGGCGATAGGCGTTGGTTCGGCGATCGCGACAGTCTGCAAATCGCTGAGCGGGCTGACCCGTTGAACGGTCATTTCAGCGCGTTTTTCTTTGAAGCCTTCGGGTCGCTCTAGCGTATTGGTACTCAGGCGACCTTCTAGCAAAACGCGATCGCCCGCCTGATAGCGCTCTTGAATTTCTTGAGCCAGATTGCCCCAGCCAATTGCCTTGATTTGCCCTGGCGCATCGCCTTCGCGCAGTCCTGGAAACTTGACTACAAATTCGGCGATTGGCGTCTGGTTATCAGCGGTATAGCGCAGCTGAGGAGCCTGCACAATTTCCGCCATCAAGATGCAGTTGTTCATACCGTCTCTTCCTTAATTCCCTGCTCTAGTTCAATGAAGCGCTGGACTTTTTGCCGATACGCTTGCAGCTGCCCGTCCACCCAGTCTCGGGCCTCGCTGTTGGCAAAAATGTGCACAAGAGGCTTACTCGCATCGGGTAAAATCAGCACCCAGTTCTGCCCGCTGGAGTCGGTTATTTTAACGCCGTCTACTAGCTCCAAACTATCGGCTGGATGGGTCTCTACAAGATAGCGCATGAGAGCTCCCTTAATGCTCCAGGGGCAGCGAATGCTCTCGGAGCGGTGGGAAATCTGGGGCAGCTCCTCCCAAATTTTGCCGAGCGATCGCTCCTGAATCAGCAGCATCTCAATCAGCTTAGCCACGCAGAACATCGCATCAAATCCTGGATGAAGCTGCGGAAAAATAAAGCCCATATCGCCGCTGCCGCCCAGCACCACATTTGCATGAGTGCGGCAGGCTTCCATCAGCGCCGTCGGGTTGGCCTTAGTGCGGATTACCCGGCCATCGTGACGCCGGGCAATTTCTTCGATTGCTCCTGACGCATGAACCGGTACTACCAAAGTCCCTCGGGGATGCGCCGTCAAAATCATGTGGGCCATCAGCGCCGTCAGCGGTTCACCGCGAATGGGCGAACCGACCTCATCGACTAGGACCATCTGCTCTCCGTTGGCCGATATCTGCACGCCAAAGGTCGCCTGCAAAGCCTGCACGACCTTCCCGAGCTGCTCTAACAGCACCTCGCGGGCTGCCGCTGAGGGCACAGTGGGGTTCAAGCTGGCATTGAGCACCACCGCGTCGCAGCCAAACTTGCCTAAGAGCTGCGGCAAAACGGCCCCTGACACCGCGTAGGCATAGTCGATCACTACCTTCGACTTGCTGCTGCGAATCGATTCTACATTCAGGTGCTTTTCAAAAGCCGTTGTGTAGCTATCTAGCAGGCCGCTGGGGTAGGTGACGGTGCCGATTTCGTGGATCTGCGATCGCCGCAGATTTTCCTTAAAGTAGGCTCCCTCTATTTTTTTCTCCTTGCTTTTAGGAATGTCGATCCCCTGGTCATCAAAAAACTCAATCAAAAGATGATCAGAGCGGTCAGGGTGAATTCGCACGTGAATACCGCCCGCCACATTTAGAGTCGGCAGTACGTTTCTGGCCACCGGAATAGAAATGGCCTCCAGGTTGAGTATGTTGACGCCTACCGACATCAGGCCAGCGATTAGCGATCGCGTCACCATCCGTGAAATGCTGCGCTGGTCGCGAGAAACCGTCACATGGGCGCTAGGCTTCAGGGTAGAGCCGAAGGCCGCGCCCAGCTTCACCGCAAACTCGGGAGTGATATCAATATTGGCCAGGCCCGCCACCCCACGCTGACCAAACAAATTGCGCTGCGCCGTCTTTCCCCAAATCAAATTGATATTCAGCGTTGCGCCAGACTCTATCAGCTTGCTGGGCCACACCCTCACCCCCGGACTGATCTGAGCCTCTTCCCCAATCGTCGAAAGCGCCCCAACCACCGCTCCTTCTAGCACATGGGCGCGGCGATCAACGCGCGTACCGCGAGCAATCACACAGGCCCGCAAATGCGTATCGTCCCCAACTACCGCCCCATTCCAAATAATCGGGCGCTTGAGATCGGCGTCGCTGCCTATGGTGACATTATCCCCCACCACCGTTCCCGGCTCTAGCAGCGCCCTTGGGCCGATCCGACAGTTGCTGCCAATCAGCACAGGCGGCATAATTTTGGCCGTGGGGTCAATCCAGGTATTTTTGCCAATGTGCATTCCGGCGCTGGTTTCGGGGTAGGCATAGTCAATTTGTACGCGGCCTTGCAGCGCGTCGTAGTGGGCCTCGCGGTAGGCATCGAGATGCCCAACATCGCACCAGTAGCCCTCAGCGATATACCCATACATCGGTTCGCCTTTCTCCAGCAGCAGCGGAAAGAGATCGGTTGAAAAATCGCGCTCGCAATCAGGCGGCAAATACTCCAGCACCTCTGGCTCCAAAATATAGATGCCCGTATTCACCGTATCTGAAAAAATCTCGCTGGTAGAAGGCTTCTCTAAAAAGCGAACAATCTCCCCGCTCGTATTAGTAATTACGACACCAAACTCAATTGGATTGGCCACGCGGGTCAGTACCAGCGTGGCCTTTGCGCCCTTTGCATGGTGAAAATCAATCGCCTTGCGCAGATCAAAATCGGTAATGCTATCGCCGCTGATCACCAGAAAAGTGTCATCGAGCAGTTCGGAGACATTTTTGACGCTGCCAGCGGTGCCCAAGGGCTGGTCTTCCTCTACGGCATAGGTAATCTGCACGCCAAAATCACGACCGTCTTGAAAATAGTCCCGCATGACATCGGGCAGATAAAACAGGGTGGCGATAATCTCGGTGATGCTGTGGCGCTTGAGGAGATTGACAATGTGCTCAGCAATGGGGCGGTTGAGCACAGGTACCATGGGCTTTGGCAGGTCATAGGTCAGCGGCCTGAGTCTGGTTCCTGAGCCGCCGGCCATGATTACTGCACGCATAGTTGCTCTCCAAATGATTTTTAAAAAAGTTGAGGGGGTGAGCGATTTTTCGAGGAGAGGCTGCGCCACTGCCCCCGCAGTCAGTCCCTATGGTTAGTCCCTGCAATCAGCCTCTGCAATCAGCTCAGAGGCCACAGCTATAATGAGTGCCTGTAGACACTTATAGAATAGTGTGGAAACACACTAGGGAGGCGTCAATGAGTACCTTAATTACAATTATTCTGCTGGGCACCTATGGCATCGGAGCCTGGAAGTTTTGGCAGGGGTTTAACCGCACAGATTTCAGCACGGGCAAAGCTTATCTAACCTTGCTATGGCCGTTTTTCTTAGTCGGCAACAGGACATATAGACGCAATTTTACTAAGGCCATCAAAGGCTCTTAAAGGACAGCAAGATGGGCCAACGCACGAATCAACCCCCTCAATCTCCGCTAGGAGATGTACTAAAGGCTAAATCTGTACCCTGGCTGCCTATGATCGGCGCGGTGGCGCAGCGGTTTGATGCGGAGTACGCAGGTCAGTCTTTCGAGCTGCCTGAAGAAGTCGAGGCCATGCCCGTCTTCCGCGACTGGGCGGCAGGCTCGCTCAACTCCCGCATCGCTTCACCGTTTTGGCAGATTGCCAAGCCCAAGAAAAATCAGCACTGTCTGGATTTGGGCTGCGGATTTAGCTTTTTGATCTACGAGTGGAAAAGCTGGCAGGCGCTGTTTCGCGGCCAAGATGTGAGCGAGACTGCCGTCAAAACGCTGCATCAGCGCGGCCCTCAGCTCGACTCTAAGCTGTTCAAGGGAGTCAAGCAAGGCCCGGCCCATCAGCTTGACTATCCGCCTGCGAGCTTTGACCTGGTGATTGCAACTGGCTTTAGCTGCTACTACCCGCTTGACTATTGGCAGGCCGTTATGGAGGCCGTGAAGCCATTGCTGAAACCCGATGGCGTTTTCGTTTTTGATGTGATCAACCCCGATCAGGCACTGGCAGAAAACTGGGCAATTTTAGAAACTTATCTGGGCGCGGAAGTCTTTTTGGAGAGTTTGGCTGACTGGCGATCGCTCATCAAAACCACCGGAGCCAAAGTCGTCAAGCAGCAGGAAGGGGAGCTGTTTCAGCTTTACAAAGTGCGCTGGTAGCAGGCCTTGACAGCTGCTGAAGATCAAATTTGCCAAGGTCAAAGTCAAGACCGAATCTGGCTGATTGGTGGCACCCGCGAAAGCGCCGACTTGGCCAGATTGCTATCGGCTGCCGGCGTCCCTTACATCGTCACGGTAACGACGCCGGCAGCCGCCGCCCTGTATCCAGAGACCGCTCAGATTCGGGTGGGGAAGCTTGCTCCTCAGGCGATCGCAGACTTTATCACACAGCAGCGGGTGCGGGGCATTTTAGATGCGTCTCATCCGTTTGCCTGTGAGATTTCGCGACAGGCAATCGACCTTGCTCAGCAGCAGGCGATCGCCTATCTCCGCTACGAACGCCCGGCCTCACCTACCGCGCAGCAAGACGGATTGCTCTCAGTCGATTCGCTAGAAACTTTGATAGAAAGCGATTTACTTTGCCATCAGCGGGTACTCTTCACCATCGGCTACCGGCAGCTATCGCGGTTTGCGCCGCTGCGCCAGACTGCCAAGCTGTTTGCGCGGGTGCTGCCGTCAACTGAGGCAATTGAGGGAGCGATCGCCGCCGGGTTTACCCCTGCCGAAATTATCGCCCTCAGGCCGCCTGTCTCCCTCGCCTTAGAAACAGCCCTGTGGCAGCAGTGGAAAATATCCAGGGTCGTCGCCAAAGCCTCCGGTCAGCCCGGTGGAGAAGACATTAAGCGGCAGGCAGCTCAGCAGCTAGGCATCAGCCTGATTGTGATCGAGCGGCCACCTATGATCTATCCCAATCAGACCAGCACTGTGTCGGTAGCCGTTGAGTTTTGCGCAGAAACGCTCAGCCTGAACTACCTTGGCACTGAAGGGGGTGCTTGAAGGGGTGCAATTAAGGGGCGATCGCTTAACTGAATTCAATCAGTTTTTCCAGTATTTCTCTTTATACCTTGACTATGTGCAAAGAAGTGCTATCGTGATGGCTACTTTTCGCACTTTACTTACTCCAGAGCCAGGCCCACCGGTTCCGAGAGCGGTAATTATTCTTAACAATCGTCGCTCCCCCTGCCCGGCCAGCTTTTTCATGCCCCCCTCTCCTATGACATCCAGGCCGACCTCACCATTTAATTCGTCGCCAGAAGGAAGACCCGAGGGAAGCGGTCGCAGTGTTCCAAGTGAGCCTGCTGCGGCTGGGCCAGCCCTACCCAATCCGACGCTGCCCAACCCAGCAATGCCCAGCAGCACTTCTGTATACGCGCTCAGAGAGCTGGTCTCCCGGCTCCAGCGCGAGCAGTACAAAATTCAAGACCTATTGGGATCGCTGGGGTTTGCCCTTCGCAGCCTGAACAACCTCAGCCAGTTTTTAGAACTGATCCCGATGATTGCCAGCCGGGTCACCGATGCCTATGGCGGCGCACTGGTAATGTTTCAACCAGACGGCCAGCTGAGGCTAGAGCAGATTCACTGCGCTGGCTCTGAAGACTGCCAGAATGTTCGCTTGGCGCTGGAAATGGCCACCCGGCAGACCACCGTCTCCCTGAACGCCGCCGACGAACCCGCTGGCCTGACCCATGCCACCATGCTGTCGTTAGACCGGCAGGCCGGGCGCTACTTAGGCGCAGATTTTCAGATCTTTGGCACCGCTATTATCGTGCAAAACGTAGAGCGAGGGCGGCTGTATGTTTTTAGCAATGAGGGGGACTATACCTGGAGTGAAACCCGCCAAAAGCTGGTGCGCCTAGTCGCTGACCAAACCGCCGTTGCTATCGAAAACAATGAGCTTACCCACGAGCTGCGCCACAAAGAGCGCATTGATAGAGAGCTTGAGCTGGGCGCTGAAATCCAGGCTCAGCTGCTGCCCCGTCAGTGCCCTACCATCGAAGGAATTGATCTAGCCGCACGCTGTAAAACCGCTAATAAAGTCGGCGGCGACTATTACGACTTTATTCCCACTACCTATGAGCAGCTACAGCAGCCTGACGCGCCCGCCTCCCAGGGGAAACCCTGGAGCTTCGCAGTTGGCGATGTCATGGGTAAAGGCGTGCCCGCTGGGCTGATGATGACCATGCTGCGCGGGATGCTACGCGCCGAAGTGCTCAACCGCCATTCCCCTGGCCAGCTGTTGCAGCACCTCAACTGGGTGATGCGCACCGACCTGGAAAGCTCTAACCGCTTTGTCACCTTATTTTGCGCCCAGTATGACCCGCGCACTCAGATATTGGCTTATGGCAACGCGGCTCACAATCCGCCGCTGCTGTGGCAGGCCGCAACTGGGCAGATCATTCGCTTGGATGCAGATGGTATGTTGCTGGGGCTGGATATGGACACCCACTACCAGGAAAACCAGGTTCAGCTTCAGCCAGGAGACACTGTTATCTACTACACCGATGGTTTTACTGAGGCGGCTAATCGCGGCGGCAAACGATTTGATGAGGAAAATTTGATCGAGTCGTCCTGCTGGGCCTGTCGCAATCTGACGAGCGCTGAAGAGATTTTGGACTATCTATTTAGTATGCTCCAGCGCTTCGTCGGTACTGACCGGGAAGCAGAAGACGATACGACGCTGGTGGTGATGCGAGTCAGTGCGCCCGCAGAGTTTAGACAGCTTTCAACGGGCGGTTGGCCGTAGATCAGAGCGCGGCTATGGGTCAACGCTTCAGGCTTTGAGCACTCAAAACAATCTGACCTGTTACATAGGGACAGGTCTGTGGGTATTTTGTGTGGGTGCCTATGCCATGAGCGATCGCCGCTAAAAAATCTATGGAACCTTTTGAGTTTTACACCGCTCAGTTTGAGACGACTGTCGTCGTAGGTACGCCAATGGGCACGCCAGTCATTGGTCAATACTTTGACCAAGACTTGGTGGGCACAACGGGCACAATGCTGACCGGTTTTTATGAGTCAGGGCAGCTGTGGGCGCTGCTGATTGGCATAGTGCTGGGCTACGCTTTTAAGTCGATGACTTCTTACGGCTAAAGCGAGCTAGCACTAGCACTTGAGCACTAAAACTTGAGTACGGGTGCTAAGGCCAGGAAACGCTGACAGAGCAAAAGGGAGGCTGCTTAAGCTGCTACTGTATGGTGGGCTGATATAGCAAAACGCGGATGCATTCGCGTTTTGCGAAGCACTTTTCCCGTTGCTATGTATGGCTTACAGCCAGTAATGCGGCATGAAGCAAAGTGCCGGAAGCTATAGAGGCCCAAGTACACAAAAGAGTGCAGGAGAGCCAGAGAAGTGGGTACCCAACCGAGTCAGTCACCAGCCGGTGGTCAGCAAGCCTGGAGCCAGCGGTTTGAATCGGCGCTGCACCCGGCGATCGCTCAGTTCAACGCCAGTATTGGCTTCGATATTGAGCTGCTAGAGTGTGACCTCACTGGATCGATCGCTCATGCCCAAATGCTGGCGAAAGTAGGCATTCTCTCGGCGGAAGAGTGCGATCGCATTGTCGCCGGGTTAGAAACCATCCGACAAGAATACCGGCAGGGTCAGTTTACCCCCGGGATAGACGAAGAAGACGTTCATTTTGCCGTAGAGCATCGCCTGATCGAGCTGATAGGAGACGGCGGCAAAAAGCTGCACACGGCCAGATCACGCAACGATCAGGTCGGGACCGATATGCGGCTATACCTGCGCGGCCAAATTGAGCAGATTCGACTGCGTCTCAAAGCCTTTCAGCAGGCCCTGGTCGACATTGCTCAGCAGCATGTAGAGACGCTAATCCCTGGCTACACGCATATGCAAAGGGCTCAGCCTTTGAGTTTGGCTCACCACCTGCTGGCCTACTTTGAGATGACCCAGCGAGACTGGGAGCGCTTGGGCGATGTGCTCAAACGGGTGAATATTTCTCCCTTAGGCTGCGGCGCGTTAGCGGGCACCACTTTTCCGATTGACCGGCACTACTCAGCCGAGCTGCTGGGCTTTGATGACATTTATCACAACAGTCTAGACGGGGTGAGCGACAGAGATTTTGCGATTGAATTTGCTGGGGCTGCTAGCCTGATTATGGTGCATCTCGCGCGGCTATCCGAAGAAATTATCTTTTGGGCTTCGGAAGAGTTTCGCTTTGTGACTTTGGGGGATACTTGTTCCACTGGGTCGAGCATTATGCCCCAGAAGAAAAACCCCGATGTGCCAGAGCTGGTGCGGGGTAAAACCGGGCGAGTCTTTGGTCATTTGCAGGGCCTGCTGGTGATGATGAAGGGCCTGCCGCTGGCCTATAACAAAGATTTGCAAGAAGACAAAGAGGCCATCTTTGATACGGTAGCAACGGTGTCGGGCTGCCTGGAAGCGATGACCATCTTGCTGCAAGAGGGCATCACTTTTCGCCCAGAGCGGCTTAACCAAGCAGTGGCAGAAGACTTTTCTAACGCGACAGATGTGGCTGATTACCTGGCGGCTAAGGGCGTGCCTTTTCGGGAAGCTTACAATTTGGTGGGCAAGGTTGTGAAAACGTCTTTGTCAGCAGGGAAATTGCTAAAGGATCTGAGTTTGGCAGAGTGGCAGACGCTGCATCCGGCGTTTGAAATGGATATTTATGAGGCGATCGCCCCTGCCCAAGTTGTCTCAGCTCGCAACAGCGCTGGCGGCACCGGCTTTGAACAGGTGCGCATTGCCTTAGATCGGGCTCAATCTCTGCTACCGCAAGGCACCTGAGAACTAAAGCTCAACTAATTAAGGCGCTCACTGAAATAGGTACATCGGGAAAAGCCAACGCCGTGAGGGTACCTGTTGTGTAAGAAGTCTGAGACGCATAGCCCCCTGCTTGCGGATTTCGAAATACGATTAGCGACTGGTTTCTCAGATTAATCACCCAGTACTCAGCAATATTCACCTCTGCATAAACTTTGCTCTTCAAGTTGAGATCCTTCTCTAAACTAGAGTTTGAATACTCAATCACCCAAAAAATATCTTCGGGATAGGGGTGGTGATTGAGATATTCTTGTCCCAACGGTTTAACAATGGCAACATCTGGCTCTGGTTCGGACTGATTGGGAAGTGTGATGGGTTTTGCAGGACGCACTAATGCGCGATCTCCCAAAAGTCGGCTCAAGTAGTGGCCCGACTCAGTACTAAAGTAGGCATGAGGCTCGCCTTCTGGTGCCATCTCGACAATTTCCCCTCGAATTAGCTCTACCCGTTTGTCATCCAGCAAGCCAGTCTCAATCATCTGGTGGTATTCTGCCAAAGTCCACTTCGCAATTGCAACCGTCATTGTTCGGCTCCCGTCTGCCCATTCAGTGCCAACATTGTAACAGCGCCCTTCAGAAGAAAAATCGGACCTATGACCACCCTCAGTCTGTGCATGATCGTCAAAGACGAGGCGGTAAATCTGCCCCGCTGCCTCGCTACCGTGCAGGACTTAGCCGATGAAATGGTGATCATTGACACCGGCTCTGGTGATGACACGCCTATGATTGCTGAAAAAGCCGGGGCGAAAGTGAATTTTCTGATGTGGGGCGATGACTTTGCCCATGCTCGCAACGCAACGCTCGATCAGGCTACGCAGGATTGGATTTTGGTGCTAGATGCCGATGAAACACTGACTAAAGCGGGCAGGCAGCTGATTAAGGCGATTAAGCAGGACAGCTCTTTGGGTCAAATTGATCCGAAAGAGCTGCTGCTGGTGACGATGCTGCGCCAAGAGATCGGAGCCAATCAGTCGCCCTACAGTCAGGTGTCACGGCTGTTTCGCAATCTGCCCAAGCTAAGGTTTTCTCGCCCCTACCACGAGAGCGTTGACGACAGCGTCGAAGCGCTGATGGCCGCCGATTCGCGCTGGCAGGTTGCGCAGTTTGGCGATGTGGCGATCACTCACACTGGCTACCGGGCCGATGAGATTATAGCCAAGCGCAAGTTCAGCCGGGCTCAGCGAATTATGGAAGCGCATCTGAACGCGCATCCGCAAGACACTTATATGGCTAACAAGCTCGGTGCGCTCTATACCCAAGACAACCAGTGGGAAAAGGCCTTGCCCGTGCTGCGAACAGCCCTGAGCTCGGGCAACTTCGATCCAATGACAGAGTATGAGCTGCAATACCATCTGGGGATTACGCATCGTCATTTGGCGCCCATCGCGGGCCAGCTGGTCGCGGCTGAAGCCGCCTACCGCCAAGCGATCGCCATTCCTATTGACGAAAAGCTCAAGCTGGGCGCTTACTTAAACTTGGGCGCACTGCTCAAGCATCAAAACGACCTGGAAGGGGCACTAGCTCAGTACGAAGCCGCCGCCCGCATCGATCCTACCCAGCCCATCGTCTATTTCAATCTGGGCGTGGTTCATCGGGCCAGAGGCTACCTCGAACCGGCTATGCGAGCTTACGAATACGCCCTCGCCCTCGACCCCAACTATGGCGCGGCCTATCAAAATTTGGCAGTGGTGCTGTTTAAGCTGGGCAAGCTGCCGGAGAGTAAAAGGGCTTTTGAGCGGGCGATCGCGCTAGTTGAAGGCATCAATCCGGCTGAAGGCGATCGCCTGCGGCAGGGTATGAAAACATTAGGAATCAGCTAGCCGTCTGACTCACCACGACAACGCGGAGCTGACTGAACACCTACTTTAAATCTGAGAATTTTGAGGCTGAAATGCCTCTGCCTCTGATGGCAGAGAGGTGCTGCGCCGACTTTTCCCAAGCTTCAGTGCGGCCATGGGTACCCGGCTGCCAAAAGGCTTTGTGCTGAGACTCCTGGCGCAGCGGTGGTCGGTCGGGGTGATTGCGAGGCAGTAAGATGCGCTTGCACTTATATAAGATGTCATCCCAGGTGAGCTCGGGCTGGTTAAGCAAGTGACGAAAGGTAGCCAGAATCGCTTCAGATTCGTTCGCTTGATAGACAGAAAGCGGCTGAGAAGCTCGCAGCGGATCGACCTGAACGGCGGCGATTCCCTGGCGCACGGCTCCGCGGACAGCTTCAGTATGAGCCTTAGCTGCTTTTTCATACTGAAGCTGCCAGCCTTTTTCACTCGAAGCGTAGAGCGCAGGCAGCCGGTTGAGCGCATAGGTCTCCACTTCGACTGTCTTTATATACTCGCGCAGCTTAGGGGGGAGTTTGGCTTTTTGCCGCCCGACTTCTTCGGCAACTAGCCTCTCCATAACATTGGTATAGGCTCTTTCGGCCTGGGAAGAAGTCGTCATAGTGAATGAAACCCGAGTGACAATATGCGTAGCTGGCAGTGGGGTTCTGTCATGACGAACCTACTAATACAAGCTCTGCCTATAGGTTGCCCATCGAATTTAGTGGGTTCATCAAGGCAAGGCAAAAATTGATGAAAATATAGCGAAGCGCGAATGTATCCGCGCTTCGCGGAGCACTTTGCCTGCTGCTATATATGGCTTAACAGTCAGTAATGCTGCATGAAGCAAAGTGCCGGAAGCTATACAACGAAACCTTATCGGCCTTATCGGTATGCTTCATGAAAAAGCTCCCAGGCTGGAATACCCTGGGAGCTTTTGGTTTTGCTCGACTTGACGAGCGAACTATGCGGTCACTAACTCAGCCGGTAAGCGCTTAAAGGCTAAGCGCTCGTTTTCCACATCGACGAAGATGGTGTCTCCCTCGCTGAATTCGCTGCGCAAAATAGACTTGGCAATTTGGGTTTCGACTTCGCGCTGAATGGCTCGCTTCAGCGGGCGAGCGCCATAGGTAGGGTCGTAGCCGACATCAGCCAGGAAGTCTAGCGCCGCATCGGACAGCTTGAGGGTCATTTTGCGCTCTTCTAAGCGCCGCTCCAATCGCTTGATCTGGATTTTGACGATGTCGCGTAACTGAGCCTTTATCAGGGCGTGGAAGATGATGATTTCATCCACCCGGTTAAGAAACTCAGGCCGGAAGTTGGACCGCAGAGCGTCGGTGACGCGCGATCGCATCGTGTCGTACTGAGTATCGTCGCCAGCAATATCGAGAATGTACTGAGAGCCAATATTGCTGGTCATAATGATGATGGTGTTGGTAAAGTCCACCGTGCGCCCCTGAGAATCGGTAATGCGCCCGTCATCCAGCACCTGTAAGAGAATGTTGAACACATCGGGGTGGGCTTTTTCAATTTCATCAAACAGAATCACCGCAAAGGGACGGCGGCGAACCGCCTCAGTCAGCTGACCGCCTTCGTCATAGCCAACGTATCCCGGCGGGGCACCGACCAGGCGAGAGACAGAGTGCTTCTCCATGTACTCAGACATGTCAATTCGCACCAGGGCGTTTTCGGTGTCAAACAGGTAGCTCGCCAGGGCTTTGGCCAGCTCAGTTTTACCGACACCCGTCGGGCCTAGAAAGATAAAGCTCGCCATCGGTCGGTCAGGGTCTGCAAGGCCAGCGCGCGATCGCTGAATTGAATCTGCCACTGCCGTCACTGCCTCATCCTGGCCAATTACCCGGTTGTGCAGTTCGTCTTCTAGATTCAGCAGCTTTTGCATTTCCGATTCCACCAGCTTATTGAGGGGAATGCCGGTCCACTTAGAGATAATCTCGGCGATGTCTGACTCAGTGACTTCTTCGCGCAGCAGCGTTTTACCGCTGACTTGAGTTTCACTGAGGGCATCTTCAGCGGCGGTGAGGCTGTTTTGCAGCTCTATGAGCTTGCCGTACTTTAGCTCGGCAGCTTTGTTGAGATCGTAGCCGCGCTCAGCCTGCTCGATCTCTACGTTCACTCGGTCAATTTCTTCCTTGATAGTTTGAATATTGCCGATGGTGTCCTTTTCAGACTGCCACTGAGCGCTGAGTTCGCTTTGATCTTCTTTGAGGTCGGCCAGCTCTTTTTCCAGCTTTTCTAATCGATCCATAGAAGCCGCGTCGCTTTCTTTTTGCAGCGACAGCCGCTCCATCTCTAGCTGCAGGATTTTGCGATCTACCTCGTCTAGCTCTTCGGGCTTGGAGGTGATTTCCATTTTTAGCTTAGCGGCGGCTTCGTCTACCAGGTCGATTGCTTTGTCGGGGAGAAAGCGATCGCTGATATAGCGAGTAGACAAAGCAGCCGCAGCGACTAGCGCACTATCGGCAATCTTCACGCCGTGGTGCACTTCGTAGCGCTCTTTTAGCCCCCGTAAGATTGACACCGTATCGGCCACCGAAGGCTGATCGACGTAGACCTGCTGGAAGCGACGCTCTAATGCAGCGTCTTTTTCAATATGCTTGCGATACTCATCGAGCGTGGTCGCGCCAATGCAGCGCAGCTCACCTCGCGCCAGCATCGGCTTCAGTAAGTTGCCTGCATCCATTGCGCCCTGACTGGCACCCGCGCCCACAACGGTGTGAATTTCGTCGATAAAGAGCACAATCTGACCGCTAGAATCGGTGACTTCTTTGAGCACAGCTTTGAGCCGCTCTTCAAATTCGCCGCGATATTTAGCGCCAGCAATCAACGCTCCCATATCTAGCGAAATCAGGGTGCGATCTTGCAGTGACTGTGGCACATCGCCACGTACAATGCGCTGGGCCAAGCCTTCGGCGATCGCCGTCTTCCCCACCCCCGGTTCACCAATCAACACCGGATTATTTTTAGTCCGGCGCGAAAGAATCTGAATGGTGCGGCGAATTTCGTCGTCGCGGCCAATTACCGGATCGAGCCTGCCTTCGCGGGCGTCGGCGGTGAGGTCGCGGCCATACTTTTCTAGCGCTTCGTATTTGCCTTCGGGGTTTTGATCGGTCACTTTTTGGTTGCCTCGTATCTGCTCAATTGCCTGCTTTAAGTTTTTTTCGGTAAGGTTGAACGCTTTGAATAAGCCTTGGCCAAAGCGCTTGTCTTGGACATAGCCCAGCACCAAGTGCTCAATAGAAATATAGTCGTCACCAAAAGCCTTGCGGGAGTCCTCTGCTCGGTCTAACAGCGTGTTCAGGGCACTGCCCAGATAGACCGAATCAGTGCTGCCGCTGACTTTGGGTTGCTTGTCGATAAAGGTGGCAGTGCGATCGCGCAGTTCGCCCGCTGGTACGCCTACCTTTTGAAAAATGCTGACTGCCAGCCCTTCCTGCTCTAGCAGCGCCTGCATCAGATGTTCGGGCTCTAGCTGCTGATGGCCCGACTGCTTGACAATATCGGGAGTGCGGGCGATCGCACTCCAGGCTTTCTCTGTAAATTTATTGGGATCGTTTGGCTGCATCAGTTCCCTCCCTGTCTCTAACGCTCTGTTTTACCAGCCTTTGGTTGGCCTCTGAACGGCTTTAGTCGTTTTAGATGACTGCTTATGTATGCATTGTAAAAAAGCCTGGCCATTTCACCGTTCGGTGTTTACCGCTGAAATAGGTAGGTATTGCCGCCCTGTAGCCCGCCAGCCCGCGCGGCCCATCCTAAAAAAGCTGACAAAAAATTATAGAGACCACAAACTTATACCCTCATTCACTAGACTCATCTTGAAATAGGCTATACAAGTAAAGTCATTACTCCTGCTTTAAAGCGCTCCCTTGCCTTCCCACCCTCGCACTATTTCCAAAAAAATATACGCGACCTACTGCCAGCAAAAACCACTGCGGCGAATTTGGCATGCCCTTTCGCCCATCGAATTCGTCCGATTTCTCAGCTATATCAATCTGCGCACCTTGCAGCTAGTAGTGCGCAGTACCTTTCGTCAGCGCCTGCCCAGCCTCGCCTCAGAAATGGCTTACAACTCTATGCTGGGCCTATTTCCAGCCATTCTGGCTTTTTTGACCGCGATTGGCTTGTTTAGCCCGCTCAAAAAAACTTTTATTACCCTGGCCGGACGGCTCAGCGAACTCGCGCCAACGGGGGTGCCCGAACTCATCTACGGCTTTGGTAACGTCGTCACCGAAAATCAGAGTCGTGGCCTGTTTTCGGTGAGTTTTGCCTTTTCGCTTTGGGCTTCAGCCGGAGCGATGAGCGCCGCCATGCGTGCTCTCGACCAGATGCACCAAATTCCGCCCCGCCGCCGTCGGCCCTTTTGGAAAGCACGGCTGGTTTCTATCGGTCTGACTTTGGGCACAATCGCCCTGCTGATTACCGCTTCTAGCCTGGTGTTTGTCAGCGACTGGGCAGTGCAGCAGCTGGTCATCCATAGCCGGGGTGATATCAGCCACTGGGTCTCAGAGATTTGGAGCCTGTTCCGCTGGCCCTTAGCGCTCAGCATCATGTCAACCGCTTTTGCCTTTGTCTACCGGTTTGGGCCGAGCCGGTGGAATTCGGGTAAGCCTCTGATGCCAGGGGCCGTTTTGGCCGCCCTTTCTTGGGCTATGATCTCCGGGCTGTTTCGGCTATACGTTACCCACTTTGGCAACTTTGTTTACAGCGCTGTGGCGACTGTGATTGTTTTGCTCCTGTGGCTGTGGATTACCTCTCTGGTCATGCTGATTGGCGATTTGCTCAATCTGACGGTGGGCAAAGTGATCGCCGAAAGCAGTCCTCGCTCTAGACGCTAGCTGGGCACACTACTCACCCAATTGCAGACCAATCGCGGGGCTTAGCGCATAGACTGCAAGCTATTGATGACAAACACCGTTAGGCAGGCTAGAACCAGCAGCCAAAGCACAATGCCCGGCAGAAAAGACAGCAGCGTCAGGCCGCGCAGTATCCATACTCCCAGTGTGAAACAGATCAAAAACAACAGGAGTTGAGATCCGGATTTTAGCCGAAAGCGATTGGCCATAGCGATTGCTGTAAGTAAGGATGAGCTGTAGTTTGGTGCTTTCAAATACGCTTTTCTAGGAGACTAGCTGATAGCTTTAGCCTAACCGGATTACGTCTACTGTACTTTCAATCTTTAAAGAGTTAAAAAAATAGCCGGAAAGCCTATCGCCCTCTGTAGAAACATCATAGGAGAAATACTACAGCGCAGTGCAATCTCTTGGAAACAGGGCGGATATTCTCTGAGCGGCAAACTTTAGAAAATCGGTGATTTTACCGAAAGTTTACTCAATGCCTTTACAGCCTTGATGTTATCGCTGTAGAACCAGGCAATAATAGCAGCAGCTCTACGATGGCGAAAGCTATCCTCCCATAGGGTGGTTTTCTCTAAACCTTGTTCTCCTAGTATTCCGCTTGTGATATTCAGGGTTGCGTAGCTCACCGCCCAACCAATCGCGATCTGCTTTGCTGCAACCTTACGCCCCATTTTGGCCTATGACAGCTTCTCTCAGCTTACCTGCGCTATCGCCTGCCTCATCGGTAGTAACCCCTCAGCAAGAAAAATCCCTCTTACAGGGAGATGTTTTACTTTCGACCACGTTGACCGAGACAGGCGCTGCCGTCACCGCTACGATGTATGTGCCGCTAGTGCGATCACAGACCTGGCAAAGACTCACTGACTACAGCAAGTGGGTATATTACTTCCCCGATATTGTTCAGAGCCAGGTGCTAGAAGTCAAAAAGCAGTCTCAGACGCACCCGATGACGCGCCGCCTGTATCAGGTCGCTCGCAAAGCCTTTCTAATGTTTTCAGCCAAAGTAGAAATCTACCTACAGGTGATTGAAACGCTTCACCAAAAAATCCAGTTTCGCTTCGAGCGCGGCACCTTTTCTGACTTTAGCGCCGACCTCACCCTCGAAGACTATGGCCAGGGTACCCTCATCACCTATTCTGTAAAGGCGACTCCCCTGATCCCGGTCCCTAGCTTTTTGATTGAGCAGGCCATCCGCCACGACCTACCTGGCAATATGAAAACTATGCGCCGGGTGATGTGCGCCGCCTGAATATTTACTCGCCAAATATTGAATCGCCTAAGTGTTGAATCGCCTAAGTGTTGAATCTAGATGTCGAATCAAACCATTGGGCTAGACCAGCGGCTCTACGACTATCTGCTCTCGGCAACGCTGCGCGAAACAGAGATACTTGCTCAGCTGCGGCGCGAAACGGCAGCAAACCCTCAAGCGAGAATGCAAATTTCGCCCGAGCAAGGGCAGTTTATGGCGCTGCTAATGCAGCTAATCGGGGCGAAAAAGACGCTAGAAATCGGGGTGTTTACAGGCTACAGCGCTTTGGTAGTGGCCCAAGCCTTGCCGCAAGATGGCCGAATGGTGGCCTGCGATGTGAGTGAGGAGCATACGGCGATCGCTCTTCGCTACTGGCAAAAAGCCAACGTCGCCCACAAAATAGACCTGCGCATCGCCCCCGCCCTCGACACCTTAGACCAGCTAATCACCGCTGGAGAAACGAGCACTTTCGACTTTGCCTTTATTGATGCTGATAAGAGCAACTACGACAGTTACTACGAGCGGACCTTGCAGCTCGTTCGCCCCGGCGGCCTGATTGCCGTAGACAATACCCTCTGGTATGGCCGCGTCGCCGACCCTGAAGTGCAAGACACTCGCACTCAACACATTCGCACCCTAACTGAAAAAATCCGAGATGATCAGCGCGTCTCGATGAGTTTGATCCCAATCGGCGATGGGCTATTGCTAGCAGTCAAACGGAGCTGACATCTCAACCCGCTTCGACACCTTCTAGCGCCTGATCAGCCATATCGTAGAGCGCTTCTAGCTTTTCTAACGTTTCGGTTTCGGCCTGCCACAGGTTACGATTATTCGCCTCAATCATCCGCCCAACGATGTTGCGAAAGGCTTCTGGGTTGGCTTCTCGCAGGCGTTTGGCCATATCTGCATCTAGCGCGTAGGTCTCGGCTGCCTGGTCATACACCCAATCGTCCTGAAAACCTGTCGTGCCGCCCCAGCCGACTAGCGCCGTCATCCGCTGAGAGATCTCATAGGCTCCGCCAGACCCTTGCTGAGCCATCGCTTTAGCCCACTTTGGATTGAGTAGCTTAGTGCGATATTCCATCCGCAGCACTTCTTCTAGCGGACGCGGGGTAGTGTCAGCAGAGAAACTCTCAACGAAGCTGGCGGTGACTCGTTTACCCTGACGCTTTTCGGCGGCCTGCTTAAGCGCGCCTGTATTGGCATAGTATTCTTGAATGTCGGTAAGGCCGTACTCTACCGAGTCAATCTGCTGCACAACGCGACCGGTGCTTTCCAGCAGCGTGTTTAGTACTTCGGGCCTAGCCTGGCCCTTGTCGCTGCGGCCATAGCTAAAGGTGTTGCGATCACACCAAGTTTCCCCTAGTTCCTCTCCCGACTCCCAGTTAGAATCTGTCACCCGGTCATTTACCAGCGAACCGTAGTCACCTGATGGGTTGGAGAACAGCCGCGCCGACACATTTTCCACACCTTGGGCTTTCAGAGCTAAAGCGTGTTTACGAATGAAGTTTTGTTCAGGCGGCTCATCCGCTTCAGCCGCTCTTTGAAACAAATCATCCAACAGCTCAATGATATTCACGAAACTATCGCGGAAAATCCCTGACAGGTTAGCTAATATGTCGATTCGAGGATGGTTAAGCTCACTTAAAGGAATCAGTTCGTACCGAACAATCCGCCCAGTGCCCTCTTTTACAGGTGCTGCGCCGACTAATTCCAACAGAATGCCAAGAGATTCTCCTTTAGTCTTAATCGCATCTAATCCCCACAGCATCACAGCAATAGTTTCTGGATAGTCGCCGATCTCTGCCTGACTTTGTGCGATTAACTGGTAGGCAATGGCACGACCTCTTTCATAAGCTGCTGGTGAAGGCATTCGGTAAGGATCTAGCGCGTGAATGTTACGGCCTGTAGGCAATACGCCCGGCCCATCTCGAAGGAGATCGCCGCCGGGCGCGGGCGGAATGTATTCACCATTCAGCCCGCGCAGTAAGTTGGTCAGTTCGTCTGTGGTTTGAGCAAGGCAGTGACGAATATCAATTGCCTCTGCTAGCAGTTCAGCTGTCAGCGGCTCCGAGGCGGGATAGCGACGCGCTAAAGATTCAACGTCAGGGTTGGCGGGTAGTGTGCCCTCTGAAATTTGTTCAATTAGGTCGGGGGAGAGGCGATCGCCAAAATACGCATTCAGATAGCTGCTCATTTCCTCAGGGCCAGGCGCTTGACCGAACACATGTAGGCCGCTAGAAAACAGACGATTTTCTAACACCTGTAAGTATTCGTAAACCGCCGAAAAATATTGGCCTATAGCAGCGCTGCTAAACAGTCGAACGTTCTCTAGCGTGAACTCCGAGCCCTGCGCTTTAAGCGCTGCCATTGGACAGTCTGCCGCTAGGCCCGTGTCTATAATCTTTTGAAGAATTGGGTCTCGTAACACCGCATTAGCTTGAGGATCGGCGCGAAACTCCGCTATCAGCTCTCGCAGCGCCATTAGCTCTTTGTATAGCCCCGCTCTGCCATAGGGCGGCACGTTGTGAGAGATAATTAGTCCATAGCCCCGCCGCTTGGCCAAGATAGATTCTGAAGGATTGTTAGCCGCATAGATATAGAGATTTGGCAGGTTGCCTAGCAGAATGTCAGACCAGGAGTAGCCGGTATTCCCAAGCGGTGAACCCGGTAACCATTCTACTGTGCCGTGCATCCCAAAGTGAACGACCGCGTCAGCTTGAAAGTCTTTTTCTAGCCAGGTATAAAAGGCCGCGTACTGTGGATGAGGGGTCAGATCTCGCTCAAACATCAGCCGCATGGGGTCGCCAGCAATGCCTAGCGGCGGCTGGACTCCGATCCATACGTTGCCGAGATGAATGCCGCCGACTAAAAAATCTTCATCCAGCGTTTTGATTCCTGTTTGGGTGAGAGACTGCCACTGCTTTTTAATTTTAGAGGTTTGAAGATATCCCAGCCATGTTTCTAGCGTCTGGGCGCTGACCGCCGCTGGAATATCTAGGCCTGAGTCTTCTGCTTCTCTCTTTCGAGCAGGCCATAGCCCTTCATCATCGGCGTCTTTGACCCATTTGATTAAGGTCTCACCGTTCTCAGGCAGCTCTCCAACCTGATAGCCCTGGTCTTTGAGCGCTTTCAACAGCGCTAGAAGAGATTTCGGTACGTTTAGCAGGGCGGCGGTTCCGGTAGCTCCGTAGCCAGGGGGAAAGCCATAGAGAATGATGGCAAGTTTGCGATCGCTCCTTCCCTTTTGTCTCAGTTCAATCCACCGCTTTACCCTGCCTGTCAGCCGCCGCACTCGCTCCGGCACTAGATAAATCTGATCGCCCACGAGTCCGCCCAAAGGCACGGGGTCAATCGCTCCATCTAGCTCAGGCAGCGAATAGAGCACTACGCTCTGCAATCCACCTATGCCCTGCCGCGTCCAGGACGAAATATCTTGAATCAGCAGCGGCGCAGAGACAAAGTAAGGTACGTTTTTCGCGCCCAGAATCTTCTTCGCAACTGCTACCTGCCGCCCGGCTTCCATAGAGCCTGCTGGCCCGCCCACCAGCGGAAACCCAATGGTAGAGACAATTGCATCTACCTGCACCGCCTCTTTTGAGAGAGACTGGCACTCTGTATTCCCTAGAGTCCGCTGAGTTTGTTCGTAGGCACTGGTCATCAGATCTCGAACGGCAACATGACCTTCAACCCCGTTGATGAACATGGGTAGCGGCCTCAGTCCGGCCTGCTCAAAGTAGCGAATGAGCTGGGGAATATAGGGCTGTTTTGTAATCACATGCTTGCGATATAACAGAATCCCAACTGTTGGCAATTCCTTGCCTTCATGCGTTTCGGCATACCATTTCGTATACGCTTTCGGCGATTCAAAATAGCCATCATACTCAGGATGCAACAGACCGATATTGGGTGTTTCTAAAGCTGGTGGAATCTCTCCAACCGGCAGACCCAAGTAGTTCTCTGCTAGCACCCAAAGCATCGCCGCTACATTCTCTGCGCCGCCCGCATTCCAGTAGCCGTAGATAATTAGCCAGTTGCGCAAGTCCTGCACTTTGCGCGCAGGAATGTATTTCAACAGTTTAGGGCCAACTTTCAAGAAGCTGATGTAGCCTGCTAGCTTGTCTTCTTCTTTACCGCTGCCAAACTTGCTGAGAATGAACTGCACCGGCTTGGGCATTCCTTTAGGCTTATCACCAATGGCAAATTTACCTAGCTGAGTCAGCGCCATCAGCTCTAGGGCCGACTCAAATACCAGGCGAATGGGAATTTGCTGAACGCGATCGCGCAGCCACAGCACCTGATCATAGTCAAAGATCAGACTGGCAAAGAAAACGTCTGCATCTTGCAGGGCGGTGGCGATCGCGTTGGGTTGGGTGATGAGGTCGCGATCACAAAACACCCGAATATCTAAATCTGGGCAACGCGCTTGAGCCAGATCTGCCGCCCGCTGATACAGCCGCGTATTAAAGGCTTCAAACCCTGCAATCAGAACAATCCGTGGCATAGTGCGGGCTCGCGTGGCTAACTACTAGATTGTAGCGAGATCTACAAAGCCTCCACCGATTAGAAGAAGCTCTAACTCAGTGAAGGCTTGTTTGGCTGTAGATTGTTTTGGCTAGCTAGCTGCCAATGCGCAGTAGCTCTACGTCAAAAATCAGAGTGGCATTGGGGGGAATGACACCGCCTGCACCACGTGCGCCGTAGCCCAGATCGGGAGGAATGATCAGCTTGCGGCGATCGCCCACCTGCATCATGCCAACGCCTTCATCCCAGCCTTTGATCACCTGACCTCGGCCAATGGTGAAATCAAACGGACGACCGCGATCGCGCGAGCTATCAAACTTAGTGCCGTCTTCCAATGTGCCAACGTAGTGCACAAACACCCGCTGACCCGGCTGTGGTGTTGCGCCATCGCCCTCTGTAATGACTTCGTACTGTAAACCAGAGTCGGTTGTTACTACGCTGCCATCAGCCGCTGCTTCTTGAGCCATATTGTCCTCCATCAAATCGCTAGCACTTTGCGCGACCAGAGTGCTCCCCTCTGCCGCCATCGCTGGAATATCGGAAACGCTAGAGGCGATCGCCTCTGCACTACTGCCACCTGTGAACTGAGCCACTACTAGCACAACGCAGCAGGCTAACAGCACACCAAAGCTAATTAGTATTTCTCTCATTGTCTTAAGTTATGGGTTCTCCAGGCTTTGCCAGATTCACAGCCCCAGTGTAAGACGCTTTAGGGCCGGATTCAGCGCCAATTTGATATAAAAATCGACCAATACTTAGCGCCACTGCTTATTTTCTAAATCGCGCAGCTGCCGTTCTAGTCGGTCTAATCGCCCGCGCAGCTCATCCATTTCTGCCTGTCGGGGCACGCCCAAATCTTGCATAATATTGCGCACCTGCCGCCGCATTTGCTGCTCTAGCGTGCCCTGATCAATATTAAACTGAGCCATAAAATCATCGACAAATCCCTTGGCCTGCTCAGGATCTAACTTGCCTTCGCGGACGAGGTCTTCACTCATTTGCTTGACCCGTTCTGCCACCAAAGAAGTGGTGCCAATGCCAAGCATCAATAGCTGTCTGAGTAAACTGGAGGTGTCCATAATTAGCGATTTCCTAACCTTGAGCGCAAGTGTCGCAGTTACTATCCCATTTTGACAAACTATTTTCTGCTCAGCGGGCGGTTTACCGTATGGAACAGCAGGTTTTACTCTGATTCGCCAGCTCACGCCCAGCGCGATCTCTACAGCCATCTAAGCCCTCACGCTTTGGCTATGCTTTTAGCAGCAGAAATGTATCTGCCGATCAATCGCTCCCTTGTTTTGATTTGAAGAGGCCAGCCACCGTCATGCCTGTTTGCCCTAGATGCGATCGCACCGTTCCCGAAACTGCTCTGAGCTGTCCCTACTGCACGCTCACCTTTAAAGCCCACGGCCATCCCGGCATGACCCTGTACCGGGCCGAGGGCGAAGCGCCGCTGTGCGCCACCTGCGTCTACGATGCCGACGATAGCTGCAACTTTCCCAAGCGGCCTGGCGCGACGAGCTGCACCCTTTATCAAGATCTCAGGGCAGCCTCCGAGCCTGCGCCCCAAGAAATGTACCGCATTCCCTGGTGGCGCAAGCACAGATTATGGATAGCCTTAGCCGGGCTGATCGCCATCAGCTTGTTAGCGGCTGTGCTATGAGCTAGACCTATCAGACCTAATAATGACAGACAGTGGGAGCACATTATCACTGCGCCACATCCCGCAATGTCAGGCTGCTGTGAAAGACTGCCTATTGAGGTCATCACAAGTCCTGAAGGCTTAGGCGGTAAAAATGGGTGCGATCGCTTCACCGTTTCCTTATCCCGATTTGCCAGGAGTAGTGCTGAAGAATTAAGGGCATTACCGCTGGTATTTTTGCGGCGCTGCTCGGTACACTTCGTTTGTGTCTGCGGGTATGATGCACTAGCGCTAAACGGGTCAACCCCTTAGCAGATATTACTTTTATACTTATTGCGACTTGATTATGGCTTCAGTGTCTCCCTCTGCATTTGTCGGTAAAGAAATTAGCTTTGGGACGGACGGTTGGCGAGGCATTATTGCAGCTGACTTTACGTTTGAGCGGGTGGGTAAGGTCGCGGCGCTGGCAGCTCGGGTGCTGGAGGCAACCTACGGCGATAACGGCAGCAAAACGGTGATTGTCGGCTACGATCGACGGTTTTTGTCGCCCGATTTTGCTCGCCATGCTGCTGAGCAAATTGCCGCTGCTGGCTACGATGTCATGCTGTCTGAGTGCTTTGCGCCAACGCCTGCTTTTAGCTGGGCTGCTTTTGACCAGAAGGCGCTAGGGGCAGTTGTTATTACGGCTAGCCACAATCCGGCAGCTTATTCGGGGCTGAAGGTGAAAAGTGCTTTTGGGGGATCGGTGCCGCCTGAAGTGACTCAAAAGATTGAGGCGCTGCTAGACCACGAGGCCCCTGAATCCTCTACCAAAGGCAGCATTACTGACTTTGACCCCTGGCCCAGCTATTGCAGCGCCCTTCAGTCGATGGTGGATATTGAGGCGATTCGGCAGGCGGTGAGTGGGGGTAAGCTCACCATCTTTGCTGAGGTGATGCACGGGGCAGCGGCGACGGGCTTGCAGCGGTTGCTAGAGCAAGAGATCAACGAGATCAATGGAGAGGCCGATCCGCTGTTTGCCGGGGGTGCGCCTGAGCCGCTGCCAAAGTACATTCCGAAGCTGTTTGAGGCGGTTGAAAATAATAAGAACGACGGGCTAACGGTCGGACTAATTTTTGATGGGGACTGCGATCGCATCGCTGGAATGGACGGCAACGCCAACTTCCTCAGCTCTCAGGTCTTAATTCCTATCCTGATGGAGCACCTCACCAAGCGCCGGGGTATGACGGGTGAAGTGGTAAAAACGCTCAGCGGCTCCAATCTTTTCCCAGCGCTGGCGAAGCTATATGACCTGCCGCTGTACGAAACCCCCATTGGCTACAAATACATCGCTGACCGCATGTTAGAAGCCGACGTGCTGATCGGCGGCGAAGAGTCTGGCGGCATTGGCTACGGCCACCACATTCCAGAGCGAGATGCGCTGCTGTCGGCTCTGTACTTACTAGAGGCAGTGGTACAGAGCGGTAAAGACTTTGGCGGGCTGAATGACTCGCTGCGGCAGCAGGCTAACTTCAGCTCAGAGTACGACCGGATCGACCTGCCTTTGGCCAGCATGGAAGTGCGCGCTAAGCTCCTAAGCGCATTAGAATCGACTACACCGCAGACAGTCGCCGGTCGCAAGGTCGAAAACTGCATCACAATTGACGGCTACAAGTTCAACCTGGAGGACGGCAGCTGGCTGCTCATTCGCTTTAGCGGCACCGAACCCGTGCTGCGACTGTATTCTGAAGCAGCTACGATGGAGAACGTTCACGAGATTTTAGCTTGGGCAAAAGACTGGGCAAATTCAGTGGGGTAAACAGCGTTTATGACCACCTCTCTAGCCTGCAAGCTTATACTTGCCACCGCGGTCTAGCGCTCGTTTATAGGCAGGGCGGGCATGAATACGATCTAAAAACGCCATGAGCTGAGGGCGGCTATCATCGAGCCCAGCGCGGGTGGCTGCTTCCTCTAGCGGAAAGCTGAGCTGAATGTCGGCGGCGGTGAAGTCGTCGCTGACGAACCATTTAGCTTTACTAAGTTCCGATTCCATGTAGTCCAGATGAAGGCCGATCTGAGGTTGAATGAATGAGCTTTGGGCACGGCCTGTAATTGCGCCTGCAACTGGCCTCAAGAAAAAGGGAGTCTTCTGCTCAACCTGCTGAAAAACAAGATTGAGCAACAGTGGCGGCATAGCCGAGCCTTCCGCGTAGTGCAGCCAATAGGTATAGCGCAAACGCTCTGGCGTATCGGGTGCGGGTGCTAACTTCCCATTACCGTAGCGGTCTACCAGATACTCTACGATTGCGCCTGATTCTGCCAGGGTTAGATTGTCATCAGTAACGACGGGTGACTTGCCGAGCGGGTGCACCTGGCGCAGTGAGTCGGGTGCCAACATGGTTTCGGGGTCACGCTCGTAGCGTTTGATGTCGTACTCTACCCCGAGTTCTTCTAGCAGCCAGAGAATACGCTGGGAGCGGGAGTTGTTCAAATGGTGGACGATTAGCATTAAATGGTTTGCCTGAATTGTTGGACATCTCTCATACTATCCTGTAGCTCTCATACTATCCCGTAGCATAGTCGAGCAGTAGCTTGGCAACGAGTGTCGTTGTCACCGCAATGAAGATTGGCTTAATCAGTTTTGTACCCTGCTTGGTAGCGAAGGTTGCGCCTAAAAAGGAGCCGATGATCACACCTAGGGCACCACAAATACCTTTGGGATAGTCAATATTGCCGGTAGTTGCAAAGGTAATAAGCGCTGTTGCATTTGCCAAAAAGTTGAGGAGCTTGGTTGTGCCAGTTGCGCGTAAAAAGTCGAGAGACCAGAGAGATAGCAGGGCAAATACTAAAAAGATACCTGTACCAGGGCCGAAAAACCCATCGTGGAAGCCAATCGCACCGCCCGCTAGAATGCCTAACAAGACGTGCTTGAGATTTTGTTGAGATCGCTCAAATCCACTATCTCGCTCAGGTCGCTTCGTCGTGCCGAAGCCTGGATTACACACAACAAAAAAAGTAATTGCCACCATCAGCACGATAACCAGCGGTTCGGCCCAAGCGGAAGGCAATAGGCCAATGCTGCGACTGCCGAGGTAAGCGCCTAGTACGACCGGCAGGCCCATCGCAGCGCAGGCATGCCAGTCGATTTGTTTGGACTGCGCAAATTTGAGCGTGCTGGTGAGTGCACCGAAGGTACCGCAAAGCTTGTTGGTGGCGATCGCTCCACTCACCGGCAGTCCCGAAAAAATCAGACCGGGCAGCATGATCAGTCCGCCACCGCCAGCGATCGCATCGACGAATCCTGCGACCAGCCCGACTGCAAAAATTAGCAGCAATACCACGCTATTGCTGCCTCATGCAGAATAAATCCGCTGAAGCGAGAGAGCTATCCACTGTAGTCAGTTAGCCTATATATCTTTTGGTCTTGAAATACGAAGTCTGAATGACCGGTAAGCTGAAGGGTCTCACCCGCTTTCATGCCGTTGGGCAAATCGACCGCTAAAACGCCCGCATAGTCTATCTCTATCGATGCCTGGTCGCCTGTTGCTTCAAACGTTTTGATAGATTGCTGACGCGAGGAGAACATCTTTTCGGTTTGTTCTACTAGCACTCGGAACTGTTCTATACCAGAGGCGATCGCGCTCACCTTCCCACCCGAAACATTCTTAAACTCAATATCTGGATGAAAGGCTGTGATCATCCGCTTAGTATCAAAACTGTTGTAAGCATCGAGATAATATTCGATGAGGGCTCGCTTTTCATGAGTCTCCATAGCACAAACCGCACCTCTGACTAAACGCTGGTGACCTCAGTATACAAGAGCCTGTGACTGCTGGCGGTAAGCAGTCGCTGAAGTAAAGGTGGATGGCTGCGATCGCAGGAATCACCGAAAGGGAAGACAGGCGGCGAGCTTGTAGCGATGCCAATCATATTAGGATCGTCTTATAGTGGATTTTTTAGAGCTTAACTGCCTTTTCAAGCTGTTCAGTCTTTGGGGTTCGTTTTAGTAAATGCCTCCACGCCGTCGCTCTCCTCTTTCGCATTATTCAGATGATGGTTCCTTGTATGCAAATTTAGGGCTTGATACGGGAATCAGCTTTGCTAAAGCTTATTTTCCGAAAGCCCAAAAAGAGCTCTTAATCGCGACTGCCTACTTCAGTGTAAAAGGTTATGATCTGGCGCGATCATCGATTCCGAAAAAGACACTGATCAGCGTTTTGATTGGGCCACACAAGCGGGATAGTAAAGAACTTAGACGGGTCATCACCGACGAAATCAAACGAGAACTGAGCGGAGTGGAGTCAGCTAGCTTATATGAAGCGGTTTTAGAGCTACATAGTCGCCTTCAATCGGGTTTGTTTCACATTGCAGATGCACGTCAGATGAAAACGGCTTTTCACTGTAAATTCTATATCGTTCACGCCCGGCTGCTATGGCACGGATCGGCCAATTTTTCCTCCAATGGGCTAAAGAAGCAGTATGAACAAGCAACCGTAGTCTGCGAAGCGAAGGTCGTGGCCGCTTGGAAAGCGTGGTTCAAAAAGGAGGCGGCAGCAGCAAGAGATATGAGGGTCGAGATCCTTCAGGCACTAGAAGACTATCTGAATATGGCTCGGCCTTTTGACGTTTATCTCAAAGCCCTATTTTTGCTGCTAAGAGCAACCAACATCCAGCGGGAATTCAAGGCGCACGTTCCGGTTTACTATCAGCAGCATTTGGCGACCTGCGCTGTGCGACAGATCGACGCATATGATGGTGCGCTGATGGTGATGGCAACGGGGCTGGGAAAAACCATTGTAGGCGCAGAAGTTGCTGGCATATTGTGTGAGGTGAGAGAGACCCAGCATGTAGTGTTGCTTGCGCCGAATTCAGTGCATGAACTGTGGGGAGAGCAGTTGAGAGGGCGCGGTGTCTCGCACACTATGTTTGATTACAAAATTTTATTTCAACCCAGTCGCAAACGAAGGCGCGATAAAATTTCGCAGCTATTAGAGCAGCTTCATCATGCCAATGAGAAGCTGTTGCTTGTAATCGATGAGGCTCACGTCTATCGCAATCAGCTTTCATCGGCTGCCGCCAAAAAGGATCGATTAGCGCTCAAACGAGTGAGTGCTGCGACAGCGCAAGGAATGCGGGTTTTGTTACTAACAGGCAGCGCATACTGTACTAGCACTCAAAATCTAGATAGTCTTTTAAGCTTTTTGCCGCGCACTAAGGCGTTGTTGCACGAATAGGGGTTGCGGAAAGGGTATGAGGTAAGGTTTAAGTACCACCAAAAACACTACCTGCTATGAGCTACCGCATCCGCAACTGGTCTGAGTATAGTGCTGGATTAAAACAGCGCGGTAGTCTAACGTTCTGGCTAGATGAGGAAGCCATCTCTGGCTGGCAAGTCGAAGTTAAAAGCGGTCAGCGAGGCGCTTCCAAAATCTACTCAGATGTGGCGATTGCAACCTTCGAGACGATGAAAGCGGTCTATCGACAAGCCGGACGTCAAACCGAAGGGTTGCTACGGTCGTTGTTTAAGCTAATGGGCGTTGAGTTGCCAGAGCCAGAGCACAGCACAGTGTCGCGGCGCAAACGGACGTTGACGGTGAGTTTGCCGGTGGTGCCTCGCAGCGGTGCAGTGCATCTGGTAGTGGACTCGACTGGCCTCAAAGTCTACGGAGAGGGGGAGTGGAAAACCCGTCAGCACGGTATCAGCAAGCGTCGAACCTGGCGCAAACTGCATCTAGGCATCGACGAAGCCACGGGCGAGATACTGAGTGCGGTAGTGACGACGAACGACATTCATGATGGGGCTGTACTCAGAGACTTGGTAGCAGGTGCTCAGGCAGACCTCAAGCAGGTCTCAGGCGACGGTGCCTACGACCAGATGGACTGCTACGAAGTGATTGAGCAGCAGGGAGCGACTGCTGCTATCCCGCCGCGTAAGAACGCGAAGATTCGGCAACATGGCAACCGTAAAGCACCGCCGCATCCGCGTGACCAGAACCTGCGGCTGATTCGCAAACGCGGCAGAAAAGCCTGGAAGAAAGCCATCGGCTATCATCGCCGGTCGATTGCCGAAACGACGATGTTCAGACACAAGGCCGCGTTTGGTGGGAAGGTGCGTTCTAGACGCTTCGACAACCAGGCGGTGGAGATACTGCTACAGTGTGCTGCCTTGAACCGGATGATTCAGCTCGCCAAGCCAGAGACGGTTTGGGTCAACGACTAAGCGCCGGGTCGCGAGGGCAGGACGATTCTCTCTTTCTCTGATTCGCGCAACAAAGCCGCGCACTAATACCAAAAACCTACTGGATGAAGATGTCTGGAGGACAGAGTCTCACAAAACCTTTAGTACGATGCCGCCTGTTGTAGTGTTTAGCTATCCGCATGTGATTGAAATAGCCCGTAGACGGGGAGATATAGAAGAAGGCTACCCCTATGTCGAGTATGGAGGAGCGCGCCGCTATATACCGACAAGAATTAATACACAGTTTGTCACATTCGATTTGCCGGAAGAGCTAGCGATTTCGGAAGCTTTTGAAGCCGGTTGCTTCAATCAGGATAAAAGAATGCCGTTCAAGAGCTTTGATGATGAACAAGGAGAAATAGATGCTGCGACGGATAGTATTTTGAACAATACACTGGTGGCTTTATTGAGTTCTATTCTAGTTTTTACGCAGTGCATAGACGATAACTTGGAGACGCCGGGAGCTTTGTCAGAACCCTCACTGTTTGAGGACTTGCAAGAGGACAGCAACAATACATGCAAGCCGACATCTTACGTTCAGAAAGACTTATTTGATGCCTCGCCTACGGAGACATTTGCAAAAAGCGAACAGACCGGTGCCAAAGCATATAAAACCGTTCTGAAGCATAGTTTGAAAGCGAGATTTGATAGGCTTGATGCTATTCGGAGGCGACTGAAAGCGTTGAAGAACAAGCCTGATGATAAGGCTCTCAAACTGATAGAAACACTGCGATCGCACAAAAAGAAAGCGCCCCTAAAGGCCATTGTATTTGTGGATAGACTTGTGACCGCCAGGTACTTGACAAGGATGTTGCGAAGTCGCCTCAAATCTTGCAAAATTGCCTGCACGGTTTCTAAACGCTGTGAGCTAAAACGGCTCTCTTTGCGCAGTGAAATTCTCTCAAGGTTCTCTCCTATGTCACATGGGTTACCTGATGATGGCTCGCGGATCGATGTTTTGGTCTGTACTGATGCAGATGGGATCAGCGTCAATCTGCAAGATGCGAATATCGTTGTGAATTATGACTTGTCGCTAGGTGCAGACGTTTTGGTGCAGAGGCTAGGACGGGTTTTGAGGGTGACGCCGCAGCGAGGGCGAGATATTTACGTCTTTACGTTTGTGCCTGCCTGCTTGAATGATCCTACTAAGCAAGGGGTGCTGTATGGATGCATACGCGATCGCTACGAGCGCATATTTTCCAGACATGAAAAATCTAGCGAAATCTTAGAATCGTCGGTTCTGCCCACCATAAGCGGCAGCAAGATCATATCTTTAGATCAGAGGTTCGATATAGACAAAGAACTCTCCGGTTACGAAACGCTAGTCGCTCACAATAGAAAAGATTCTCTGGCTTCGTATATCAGCGATTTGGAAGCTCACAGAAAAGAGGCGAAGGCTTTACCGTACACCTTACATAGCGCTAGAGAATATAAAGGTAAGGCGGCTCAACTGGTCGTGGTTGTGCGTCATGGACACGACTATCATGCCTTAGTTGCCGACCCAAGCAGCGGGCAAATCATCAGTGAAGATCCCTTGGAGGCGCTAGCACTTTTGGCCTGCGCACCGGATGCACTCCGTGCGGACGTATTTTCTATTGACGTGCCAGTGATTTTAAAGTTGGCGGGCGAGGCCGTCGCTAACTGGGGTAATCAAAGAGGATTGAATCTATCGGCACTTGAGCGGCTATTAACGCTTTATTTGCTACCTGTCAGAACAGAGGAAAATGTTGAATAATGTTTTGACACAGTCAACGGTTTTGAGATGGCTATCTCCACAGTGACAGACTTAGTAGCGGCAGAGCAGCGGCAGCAATTACCGGATGGGGTACTAGATCGCATTCTGGCTTGGCAGGTGCTGGTGGCTTGGGCTGGGGAAGGGAACGGTGAGCTACAGCGGCTGGGTTGGTGGCGAACGGATTTGACGGATGAATACGGTGGCGGTGATTTCTTCAGGCGGCTCTTACCAAAGACGCAGCAGTGGGCTGCGCTAGAAGCGGTACGGCAGGCGGCTGTTCAGCATGACCGGAAGATGAGATCGCGGTTGGCTCAGCCTGACTTGATCAATACGCTTTTTTTCTGGGGGTTTGCCACCGATGAGCAACTGGCAGATCGATTGGCCTTACACAAACGCCAGCGGCATGCGCCTGAGCAGTGTTTAGATTTGCCGCTAGATTTGAGCGAAGCCTTTGATAAAAGCTGGTTACAGGAGGCGCTGAGTATGCCCGGTCAGTCGGTGGGTTATAAGATAGTACCGGTGGGTCGAGAGGTGGAAGGGGATGGGTTGCCTGCTGAAGAATTGCGATCGCGCCACTTAGCGGCTGCCCTGCTGCCCCTCACCGATCACTACCCAATGCCGTTTTACCGGTTGGATCGTGCTCATGCCCTCTAACGTTCAGGCTGATGTGTCATTGTCAGGCAAAGTTCAGCCGTGGTGCTACGGCGCTGAAGTGGAGAAGTTTCATACGCGGCTGCTGAGGGTTTCGCTGGCACTGGAAGAGAGTCGGTCGTATTGGGATCAGCTCAAGCCGGAGACGCCCAAGGTGGGGCGAGCCGATGTCGCTTTTGAAGGTCGGTGGTTTGGCAGTAAGAGCGCTGCTCGGGTAAAGCGACTGCTGGCGGAGTTTGGCCATCGGTATGATGCGTATCCGGCGGCGCTGGCGGTGCTGCTGGCATGGCAGCCGAGCGATCCGAGCGTGCGACAAAATATTTGCCATTGGCATTTGCAGTTGAGCGACCCGATGTATCGAGCGTTTTCGGGGAACTTTTTGGAGCAGCGGCGATCACAGTCCGGAACGGCAACGATTGATCGAGATCGGGTGGCCCGGTGGGTGAGTCAACACCTGGAGACAGAATGGGCCAGCGCCACGGTGCTGCGGATGGCGACAGCGCTGATCACCTGCGTAACGGCAGCAGGGCTGTGTCAGCAGGCGTCGAGGCAGCGAGTCCTGGTGTATCCGCAGGTCACGGATGCGGCCTTGGCCTATTGGCTGTATTTTTTGAGGGGGTTGAGGTTTGAGGGCAGTTTGCTGAGCAATCCTTATTTTGCGTCGGTGGGGCTCAGCGATCGCGGCTTGGAGGAGCGGTTGGCTCATTTGCCGGGCTTGCGCTTTAGCCGCATGGGAGACGTGCATGAGTTTGACTGGCGCTATGACGGGTTGCAGCCGTGGGCCGCAGGCGAACTGACCTTGCGAAACAGTCTGGCCTTGAAAAACAGCCTGGCCGAAAGAGCGAAGCAGGTCAGCGTATGATCAGCGAGCCTTCGCTACAGAAACCTTCTTTAGACCGGACAATTAGCGAATTAAAGCAAGATTTGCTGGATCAGTCTGGGCCACGCATTAGTACGATGCGGAACTATCGGTTTGCGATTTTGACCTATGCGCCCCAAGAGGAGTTTGACCTGCGGCGGCGGATTCGGTCGCTCACCGATGAGCTGGACGGAATTGGGTGGAATGTGCGCTCTATTTCTCTACAGCAGCTATTGTTAGACCGGCTGAAGGCTGAAGATCCTAGCGTGCTGGAGAGCATCATTCGGATGGAGCACCGGCTGTATGAAAAAGATCCGGAGCGATCGCTCAACCACCTGAAAACCAAGCTGACTCGCTATGTAGAAGGCGTAGACGGCATTGCCAAAGATGTGATTGAGACGATTGGTCAATTTGCCGATGAGCATCCTGACCAACGCGATCGCACGCTGTTTTTCTTAGGTCGCACGGGCGCGCTGTATCCCTTTTTTCGTTCATCTGCGCTGCTGAAGCACATTGACGGGAAAACTCGAAACTTGCCGGTGGTCGTGCTCTACCCTGGGCAGCGCAAAGGTCGGCAGGCGCTTTCCTTTATGGGAGAGCTTTCGACCGACCGAGACTATCGGCCACGGGTTTATTCCTGATTTTTATGCTGTAATTTTTGTAACTACCCCTGGCTTCGTATGCTGCTTCAAGACCTTTTTGCGAATGATGTGACGCGCGACATTCCGCCCGTGGTGTATTTTCACGAGCAGGCACCGGAGAAGGTGGCGGCAGAAGTGGAGGAATATATTATTACTGGCGGCTACGAGCCCGGAGATCCGCGCTTCGACTCGATTCAAAGTGCCGGTATTCACGAGCAATTTGTTCGATTGCTGGCGGGGCTGGCAGAGGATATTCAGGGGAGTCCGGCGCTGCCTGCGGCTTGGATTTCTGGCTTTTACGGCTCGGGTAAGTCGAGCTTTGCGAAGCTGCTTGGGCTGGCGCTAGACGGGCTGACGCTGCCTGGCGGCGAACCTTTGTCGGAAGCGCTATTGCAGCGGGATGACTCGCCTAAGAAGGCGGAGTTTCGCAAGTGCTGGCGTCAGCTCACTGATGCCATTGACCCGATTGCGGTGGTTTTTGATATTGGGGCGGTGGCTCGCGATGATGAACAGATTCACTCGGCGGTGAAGCGACAACTGCAAGGGCGGCTGGGCTATTGCAACAGCAATTCCAAATTCCAACTAACGGACATTCGCCATAGATATTTAGAAAAAGCATGAGACGTTTTCCAGGATATGCAGTAAGGTTCAATCAATCTGCCCTCCGTCTGTAATGACTCAGCCCATGCCCCCAGCCAGTCTCAGTTTTGAGGGTCTATCAGCGACGCTCAGGGATGCAGTTGCCCAGATGGATGACCCGCGCCAACCGAGTAACGCAACTAGCTACAGTCTCAGGGATGTGGTTGTGGGAGCCTTTTCATGCTTTTTCATGCAGAGCGCATCGTTCTTAGAGTTTCAGCGCCAGCTCAATAGTCGCAGCGGTCAAGATAATGCTCAGAGTCTGTTCGGGCTAACGCAGATACCGAGCGTCGTGCAGATCCGCAATATCCTTGACCAGCTAGCAGCAGCGGGGCTTTTTCCGGCGTTTATCAGCTTCTACCGGACGCTTCAGGCACAGGGCTACTTGCAAAGATTTGAGCGGCTAGGCGGCAACCTGCTGGTGGCGCTAGACGGCACAGAATACTACAGTTCTCAGCAGGTGAGCTGTCCGTGCTGCTCGACGCGCACGTCTAAAAGCGGGCAGGTGACCTATTCGCACAAAGCGCTGTTGCCAGGGGAGCACGTCATTCTCTGAGTAGAGAAAAAGTAAGCTAGAGACAGCTACTTTTAGCCAAAGGATAAAGCCGATGACGCCAGAGAAGCAAGCCCAAATGGATGACCACGTCAGAGCAATTGCGGCGCTGCTACACGCCGACGCCAAAGCTGAAGGACTGCCAATGGCGACCCTCGGTGAGATTGAACAAACCGTGCGTCAGCAGTTGCAAACACACGTATCCCCTGGCATCGGTAATTTTTTATCCAAACAGGTTGCCCAGAAGAGTGCGAGTCACCCAGGCGCATAACCAGCTTGCTGGGAGAATTGTGGCTTGGGCCGAAGCAAGCCAAAGCGCTGTTAGTCAAGCCGCGTGTTAAACATAGTGCCTATTTGGAGCAGTGCTGTCTGCGGATGTGTGCCAAAGCTTCCTACCAGCAAGCCGAAACCGATGTGACGATGCTCACAGGAGTACGGGTGAGTGCGAAGACCCAGGAGAGAATGGTGAAACGAGCGACCTTCCCCGAAGCCATTAGCGATGAGTCGGTGACAGAGATGGCTTTGGATGGTGGCATGGTCAGGGTTCGCACCCCGGCAGGTCAACCGAGCGAGTGGCGGCAGTACCATGCCATTCGGCTAAACCGAAACGGTATCGGCATGGCCTGGTTCAAATCGTCACCTAGCTTGCTCGCTTGGGTCACGACCTTGCCGATTGCCAGCCTGTTATATGCCCTAGGGGATGGTCACTGCGGCATCTGGTCTCTATTCGAGCAGATGTCCATACCCGGTTCAATCGACGAAGTTCTTGATTGGTTTCATCTCAAAGAGAATCTCTACAAAGTGGCGGCAACGCCCGAGATGCTCGAAACGATCACTGCCACTCTCTGGGAAGGCCAAGTCAGTACTGCTAAAAGGATGCTGGATGATATGAATACCGATAGTGCCAAGCGGTTCAGGGGCTATCTCGAACGACATACTGGCCGCATTCCCAACTATCGTTACTACCAGATGGAAGGGTTACCGATTGGCTCTGGCCCGGTCGAATCGCTGGTCAAGCAAATTGATGCCCGGTTACAAGTCACTGGCGCTCAATGGAATACACAGAGCTTGCCACAAGTTCTGAAGCTGAGGTGTGCCTATCTGAATGAACAACTAGACGTTATTTCTTTTGCTAGAGAATGACGTGCTCCCGTTGCCAGTGATTGTCGCGCCGAGTGAACCAGCTGTGATTTCACTGCCGCCTATGTTTGTCACCCCTCAAGATGGCCATACCAAGCAGGACTGCGAACAAGCTGCCGCGAAACGGTGGATCGGCTCAGCGCCAGCCATATTCGAGCAGCAGGCGGTGACCTTGCTTGGCGATGACCTGTTCAGTCGTCAGCCGATGTGCGCAGCGGCTTTGGCTGCACGCTTCAACTTTATCTTCGTCTGCCTGCCAGAGTCACATCCGGCCCTCTATGACTGGATTGGCTTCAAGGCTGCCAATGGCAATGTCAAGACGGTGACACAAGTGCAGCGCCACGGTCGCCGCGATGAGCTGTGGCAAGTGCGCTATCTCAACGATGTGGCACTGCGCTCAGAAGCCCCTGCCCTGTCGGTCAACTGGTGTGAGCTGACGGTGTCGCGGCCCGCAGACGGCAAGGTGCTCCATCTCAATAGCTGGGTTACCAACCACCCTATTGATGACTCGCAAGCCTTTGAGATTGCCGCTGCTGGTCGCAGCCGCTGGAAGACTGAAAACGAAAACCACAATGTGCTCAAGACTCAGGGCTACCACCTCGAACACAACTTTGGCCATGGCAAACAGCATCTGTCTGCCTTTTTACTGACCCTGAACCTATTGGCATTCTTGTTTCATACAATCTTGCATCTGGCCGACGAGCGCTATCAACAGATTCGTCAGCAGCGCGGCACTCGCCAAGGCTTCTTTCAAGATATCCTGGCACTCACCAAGTACTTATGGTTCGAGAGCTGGACAGCGCTGATTGACTTCATGCTTGATGAGAAGAAAAAGTCTGCTAAGCAGATGAGAAACACCTCTTGACGGCTTTCCTCGTCGATGGCTAGTCAGCCCTTCAGCGCTGATTGGTTTGTCCGTATCTTGGAATTTGGAATTGCTGCTATTGCAAAGATATTCACTACGTGGCTGACTACGAGCTTAAGCTAGAGCTGGAAGGCGAGTGGGCGACCTTTTTGCAAACGGCGGAGCAGGTACATGGTCAGCCCTGGGAAGCCATTAAGAATTCTCCGGTGGCAGATGAGCAGTTCTCTCAGGTGATGCATGAGATGAATCCATCGCGCTATACCGAGCCGCTGAGCTGGTTTGAGAGTCGGGCGGGGAGTCTTACGGGCATTGGTAGCTCAGCCGAAGAGACGACCAGAACGATTGAACAAATGCTGGCCCAGCGGGCTCCGGGCAAGACCTTATTCATTGTGGTGGATGAGGTGAGTCAGTATATCTTCCAGAATACGAATCGGATGCTGGCGCTGCAATCTTTTGTTTCGGCGCTGGGGCAGCGGCTGAAAGGGCGAGTATGGCTGCTGGCGACAGGGCAGCAAAAGCTAGAGGACAGTGAAGATACAAGTGATATTGGCAAGCTGAAAGATCGCTTTCCGCCAAAGCTGCGGGTGCATTTGGCCCCTACCAACATTCGCGATGTGGTGCACAAGCGGCTGCTAAAGAAGAAGAGAGAGAAGGAGAGCGAATTAGCCGCACTTTTTGAGAGCCATCGCAGTGATTTGGCGCTGTATGGGTATGAGTGTGGCTCTATTGCTAAAGAGAGTTTTTTAGAGGTGTATCCGCTGCTGCCGGGGTATGTGGATTTGTTGATGAATATCACCTCGAACTTGAGGTCGCGTTCTAGCAAGGCAAAGGGGGACGATCACGCTATTCGCGGGCTGTTGCAGTTGCTAGGTGAGCTGTTTCGAGAGCAGAAGCTGGGTGAGCAGGGGCTGGGAACGCTGATTACGCTGGACAATATTTTTGATGTGCAGCAAACAGCGCTGGATAATGACGTGCAGACGACGCTGGCGCGAATTTTTGCCAATGAAGCGGTGAAGTCTGACCAGATGGCGGTGCGGGTGGCAAAGGCGGTGGCGTTGCTGGAGCTGATTCAAGAGGAACGCGCGACGACGCCTGAGCTAGTGGCGAAGTGCCTGTATGACCAGCTCGGATGCGGAAATCGGGAAGCGGCGGTGACGCAGGCACTAGAGCAACTGCGCGAGCTGAATTTGCTGTCCTATTCAGAGAAAACAGGCTACAAGGTTCAGAGTGCGGCGGGGAAGGATTGGGATCGGGAGCGCGATCGCCACACGGTGACGCCAGACACGGTGAGTGAGCTGGTGGCGCAAAAGCTCAAGGCGCTGCTGGGCACTGCCGACAACCCCGCCTATAAGGGCAACAAGTTTCGCTGGGCGGCCTACTACAGCGACGGGCGGCAGCGGCAGGACGAGCGCTTGCAGGTACCGGCTGAGCTGGCAGTGGTGACAGTGGATTTTCGCTATGTGGCGAAAGATGAGCAAGCGGCGGCGGATTGGATTAAGGCGAGTAGCTATCAGCAGAATCGGATTTTTTGGGTGGTGGGCGATCGCACCACCCTCACACATGATGTGAAAGCGCTGGCCAGGTCACAAAAGATGCTCGCTCAGTATGAGTCGCGGCGTCAGTCTCTGAGTGAGGGCAAGCGACGGCTGCTAGGCGATGAGCAAACCCGCTGCGACACGCTAGAAAATAGGGTGAAGACGGCGGTGACGGCGGCGTTTTTGGCCGGTGATATTTACTTCAGGGGGCGGCAGATTGACCGACAGCCATACGGCAGTGGCTTTGCCTCATCGCTCACGAAGCTAGCCGAAGCGCTGCTGCCCGAGATATACGATCGCTATGTGGCGGTGTCAGTGACTGATGCGGAACTGAAGCAGATACTGACGCCGAGTCTGGTGGGCATATCGAGTAAGTTTCTCGGGCAGCTTGGCATTTTTGAGATGGATGCGGGTAAGTATGCGGCGACTTGTGCGGGCGAGATTCCGGCGCGGGTGGGGCAGTACGTGCTGGATGAGGGGGGCAGCGGCGGGAGCGGTTTGCTGAGTCATTTTGGTGGGCCGCCGTTTGGCTATCCGGCGGATGTGGTCAAGGCTTGCCTGGTGGGGTTGCTGCGGGCCGGGAAGGTTCGGATTCGTCCGGATGCGGGACCGGAGGTGACTTCGGTGCAAGATCCGGGGGCGCAGGATTTGTTTACTAAGGATCGGGCGCTGAAGCGGGCGGATGTGCTGCCCCCGAGTGATAAGGGGGTGTCGGGACGCGATCGCATTGCTATTTGTCGGCTGTTCAGAGAGACGCTGCAAACCGACCTGGATCGGGATAATGATGCGATCGCCGATGCGGTGTTTAGTCATTTTCCTCAGCAGGCGCGGCGGCTGCGAGATCTGGAAAAGCGGTACAGCCAGTTGCCTGAGCGCACTGAGCTGCCAGACTCTTTGCAAAAGCTACAGCGAGCGCTAGAAAAGTGTATGAAGTCTCGGCAGGTAGAGCCGACGCTGGTGGCCGTGAGGGGCAGCTTGGATACTTTGCGCGATGGCATTTACGAACTGGGCACGGCCCTGAGTGACCTGTCGGATGAAAAGGTGAGTGCGGTACGACGGGCGATGAATGTGCAGACGCATCAGGTGGCGCAGCTCAGGCAGATTAGTCGATTGGGCAGTGTGGAGGCTGAGGTGCGGCAGATTCAGGCTCACTTTGCAGCGGATTCGGCCCGACCCTGGCGAGATATCGATGCGCTGCTGCCTGCGGTAGAGGCGATAGAAAAGCGCTACGAGGCGGTGCGGCTGGCGCTCATAGAGGAGCAGGAAGAGCGGTACGAAGCCGAAAAAGGGCGGCTGACGCACCGGCAGGGCTATTACGAGCTGACGGAGGCGGAGGCGGCGCAGATCTGGACGCTGCTGCGGGCGGCGGTGAGCGATACGAGTCAGGCGGCGCTGTCGCCACCGCTAATTGAGCTGAAGGAACCGGCGCGGGCGCGGCTGTCGGAGGCGAAGGAGAAGGCGAGTCGGTATTTTGACGATGCGCTGGCGGCGAAGACCGGGGCGCAAATTATTGAGGTGAATGTGACGGCGCTGCTGAGCAATCAGGAGGTGAGCAGCGTGGCGGAGATGGAATTGCTGCTGAGGCAGGTGAGCGACAGCGTGGCAGATAAGCTGGCAGGCGATGACAATATCCGGGTGAGGCTAAAGTAGGGCGAGATGTGAAGCTTTTTTAACTCTATGTCAACGCTTACCGCTGCCGCCAAATCCAAACTTGCCAGTGTCATCCGCAGCTTTCGGGGGACTCAGGAGAACCCGAATGGGGGGCTGGTGCTGAAGGGGCTGCGCGATCGCGCCGAAAGTGAGTATCAGCTCAGCCTCAGCCAAACCCAGGCAGATTTGCCGGAGGCGCAGCGGGTGCAGCGGCGACGGCTGGAGAGCTGGCTGATGGAGCAGGCGCGGGCAGATCTGTCGGGGACAAAGGTAAAAGACCGGCAGCGGGCGCTTGAGCAGAGTAAGGCGCGGCATTTGGCGGCGGCAATTAAGCTGGCCGGGGCGACGCTGGTGAACCGGCTGGTGGTGATTCGGCTGTTGGAGGCGCAGGGGATGAGTAAGCCTGCGGTGGTGACCGGGGGCTGGGATAGTGCGGGGTATCGGGAGTTTCGGGATGAGTTTGGCCCAGCGCTCTGTAAGGATGAGAGTGAGGGCTATGGCTTTTTGCTGAAGCTGCTGTATGACGAGCTGGCGTTGGAGCTGCCGGGGTTGTTTGGCCTGGTGGGGCTGGTGGATTTGTTTCCGGTGGCGGTGAGTGTGCTGCGGGCGGTGGTAGAGGCGCTGAACGATCCGCTGTTGGAGAGCGCCTGGACGGATGATACGACGCTGGGGTGGGTGTATCAGTACTGGAATGATCCGGAGCGGGAGGCGCTGGATAAGAAGCTGGATGACCGGGGCAAGGTAGCGCCTCATGAGATCGCGAGTAAAACGCAGATGTTTACTGAGCGGTACATGGTGGAGTGGCTGCTGCAAAATAGCTTGGGGCAGCAGTGGTTGGCGATATGCGACAGGAATGGCTGGACGCCGCAGGTTGTTGCGGATGGAACGCTGAATGAACTAGAGACGCGACGGGCGGATTGGCGAGAGAGGAGAGAAAAAGGTGAGGTGGCGCTGGATGCGCTGATGCCGATAGAGAGTGAGCAAGCGGCAAGGTGGAAGTATTGGGTGAAGCAGCCGGAGCTAGATGGTGAGGGTGTTCCGGGGAGTATTAAAGAGCTTAAGATTTTTGATCCGGCCTGTGGGTCGGGGCATTTTTTGGTGATTGCGTTTGATTTGCTGTTGGCGTTTTACGCTGAGGAGGCGCGGCATCGGGGGGTGGTGTGGACGGCAAAGGAGATTGTTGAATCGATATTGGAGAACAATCTTTTTGGGTTGGATTTGGATCCGAGGGCGGTGCAGATTGCGGCGGCGGCGCTGCACTTAAAGGCGAAGGGGGCCTGCCGGGAGGCGAGGCCGAAGGTGCTGAATTTGGTGGCATCGAATTTGAATTTGGCGGCGTTTCCGGTGGATGATCCGGCGCGGGTGGAGCTGCGGGCGGCGGTGGAGGCGGAGACGGGGATTCCGGGGGCGTTGACGGATGAGATTGTGGAGGCGCTGAAGGGGGCGGATGCTTGGGGGAGCTTGCTACAGGTGGATTGGGCGGTGGAGGTGGCGATTGGGGAGTATGAGAAGGGGTTGCAGAAAGCGGTTCAGGGCAATTTGTTAGAAAGTGAGTTGCAGCCTGAGCGCGCGCTGCCGAGTTTGGGAGAGGGGCCAGAGGTAAGGGCGATTTTGCTGGCCAAGTTGGAAGCTTTTCTGACGCGCTGTACTCGCAGTGATGACTTGGGCCTGCGGCTGAGGGGGGAACAGTTGGCAGCAGGAGTGAGGTTCATTCGCATGGTGCGGGGCGTCACTTACGACCTGGTGGTGGGTAATCCGCCGTATCAGGGGACGAGTAAGCTGGCGGACTCGTACTACGTGAAGCGGCACTACAAAGAAGCGAAAGCAGATTTGTATGCAGCTTTTTTGCAGAGAGGCATACAGTTCGTGAAGCCGGGAGGGCTTTCGGCCCTGCTGACGATGCGAAACTGGATGTTTATCAGTCAGTATTCGAAGATTCGAGAACATCTGATTGAAGCTTATGATTTGCGACTGATCGGGGATCTCGAAACAGGAGCTTTTGAAGAAGTCTCAGCAGCTCAAGTTGTGCTATCAGTTGCAATGACAATTTTCTGTCGAGCCACACCTAGACAGTCAGAGAGTATTGCACTTCAGATTGCACCGGGAGACTTGAAATCAGAAGGCAACACCAACCGTAAGCGAGCGGCGATGTTAGCACAGGTAGGACGGTTTGAGTTTGAGACGAATCGCTTCGCTGTCATCAAGGAAAAGCCCCTCATCTACTGGTGGGACAGGGCATTCCTGAAACGCTATGCCGAAACTCCAAAACTAGGAAATATTTCTCCAGCGAAGAAAGGTGCTTGTACCTCTGACAATATGCGGTTTATTGCTAAGCCCTGGGAAGTCAACAGTTCACAACTGATGTCTGAAGGACTTTCAGATATCTCACTGAAGGCATGGGCTCCTTACATAATGGGTGCTAAAGACAAAGTATGGCTAGAGGGATTAGATAACATCATCAGATGGAAAAGTCATGGGTTAGAAGTTAAAACCTTCAACGGTTATCTGTATGGAAGTTACACAAGAAGCATTCAAAATCAAGATGCTTATTTCGTCCCTGGAGTAGCTTTCTCGACAATCGGGGCTAGCTTCAGCGCAAGAAAACACCGTTATAGAAGCGTGATTGATACCAGTGGCTCATCCACCTATCCACACGATGTTGATTCAGTATGCGCTTTGATGAACTCGTTGTTAGGAAAAACAATCCTGAATGGAGAGTGATCTGAATTTTGTGTAAGCGCTTTTTTCTTAAGCGGAAAAGCGTTCTGGAAACAGGATAGCAAAATGTGACAAGGCTGCACGCCAGTTCTTAATCGGCCTGTTCCACTTCTTCGAGATATTGTTCATCGCTAGATACATCAGTCTGAAAACGGCATCTTCGCTGGGGAAGACAGCCTTCGTCTTAATCACCTTGCGCAGCGAGCGGTTGACCGACTCAATGGCGTTGGTGGTGTAGATGACGCGGCGAATCTCCATTGGGTAGTCGAATATCGGGATGACGTTCTCCCAGTGCCGTATCCAAACCTGGCTGACAGCCGGGTAAGCTTCGTCCCACTTGGCGGCAAAGGCATCGAGGGCTGCTTCTGACTCGGCAAGCGTGGCGGCTTGGTAGATAGGCTTGAGGTCAGCGGCAACGGCTTTTCTGTCTTTCCACGGTACATACTTCATGCAGTTGCGCATTAAATGCACAATGCAAAGCTGCACCTGCGTTTGTGGGTAGACTGCTTCAATCGCTTGTGGGAAGCCCTTGAGGCCATCGCAGCAGGCGATCAGAATGTCCTTCAAACCTCTGTTGCGAAGATCCGTCAGCACTTTCAACCAAAACTTCGCGCCTTCGGTTTCGGCTTCGCCGACCCACAGGCCGAGCAATTGCTTATCGCCTTCGCGGTCGATGCCAAGCACAACGTAGACGGCACGCTTGCTGACTCGTCCTGAGACCTTGATGTTTACGTACAGCGCATCGAGATAGACAATCGGGTAGACCTCATCAAGCGGCCTGGACTGCCACGCTTTGACATCCTCGCTGACGCTTTCTATCACGTCGCTGATGACCGCTGCTGATATCTTCGCACCCCCATAGAGTTCTTCGAGCTGAGCGCTGATGTCGCGCGTACTGTTGCCTCTGGCATAAAGCGCCAGGATCTTTTCGTCCAGCCCAGCGATGCGACGTTGATGCTTTGGTACCAGAATCGGCTCGAAGCTACCTCTGCGGTCTCTCGGTATCGACAGGTCTAGCTCGCCGTCTTCAGATTGAACGGTCTTCTTCGAGCTGCCGTTGCGGCTGTTGGGCGCAACGCCCTCCTCTAAGCGATCGCTTTTAAGGTGATGATTGAGTTCTCCAGCTAGCGCACGTTCGACCAGCCGTTTTTTGATCTGCTTCATCAGTCCTGACTCACCTAGAATGTCTTCCGGGCTGTGACAGTCTTCGAGCAGTTCGTCTAGTAGGTCATCGACGCGGTTCGGTTCTTTTTTCGTACGGGCCATGGGGCGGTCTCCTTGAATTGATAGGATTTTAGACCGCTTACACAAAAATCAATACAGTCTCCTGAATGCATTAAACCCTACGGTTAATTTCAAGAATATTGACGTAAACCGCCTTCCCCTCTTCCCCATCGAATCCGCTACCGAAATCTTCACTCAACTCGAATCCGCCTTCACCACCCACGAATCCGCCCGCGAACCCTCCGTCGAATTCACCCACCCTGCCCCCACCTGCTGGCCCTACGCCCAAGCCTGGGCCCAACGCGCCGTAGACCGCCCCCCCGGAACCCCCCTCCCCCCCTGGGAACCCACCTATGAAGCCCCAAAACCCACCGACTGGATCTCTCACACCATCGGCTTAGCACTAGGCCGCTTTCCCCTACAGCCCCCCTCGACACCTCAACCCCAAAACAATCCCCCCCTCTCCCCCACTCCCCATCCTCCCACCTCCCCACTCCCCCACGCCATCCTCTACCTCTCCACCTACTCCACCGGCCACCCCAACTCCCCCGACAGCCTCACCCACCCCGCCTGCGCCCCCCTCCATACCGCCTGGGCCACCCACAGCAGCGCCATCACCCAAAAACCCCTCCACACCTGGCTCCGCGAAAAATTCTTCGCCGACGTACACCTCAAAATGTACGAAAACCGCCCCATCTACTTCCCCCTCAGCTCCGAAAACAAAAACTTCGTCGCCTTCATCACCATCCACCGCTGGCAACCCCACACCCTCAAAACCCTCCTCGCCAACTACCTCACCCAAGACCTGCGCACCCTCCAGGGCGAACTCGCCGACCTCCAAGCCGAAATCATCGAAGGCACCCCCCAAGCCCAGGCCAACACCGCCAACCGCCAAGACCACATCCGCGCCCTCCACAGCGAACTCACCCGCTTCATCGCCCTCGTCCGCCAATGCGCCGAAGTCGGCCCACCCCCCGCCGAAGCTAACGCCCCCCAACCCGAAGTTGAAGCCTCTTATCAAATAAACCTAGATGACGGCGTCATGATCAACAGCGCCGCCCTCTGGCCCCTGCTAGACCCCCAGTGGAAAACCCCCAAAGCCAACTGCCCCAAAGCCTGGTGGAGCCAGCTCTGCATCGCCTCTCCCAAAGGCAACAAAGACTACGACTGGTCGCACCTGGCCGCCCGCTACTTTCCCACCCGCACCGATGAAAAATGTCAAAAAGATCCCTCCCTCGCCGTCGCCCACGGCTGCTTTTGGTGCTACCACCCCGCCAAAGCCTACGAATGGGAACTACGCCTGCAAGATGAAATCGCCCCCCACTTCACCCTCGACGAAGCCGACTCCCACGAGCACCGCCAACGACTAGAAACCGACCATCCCAAACTGATACAAACCCTCAAAGACAAAGAAAATAAACGTCGGGATCGCAAATACAAAAAACAGGCAACAGACCGGCTCCCGATTGAAGGAATATAGCCCTCACCGGGTCACCCTTTGTCAAGCCGGTCAGACAAAAGAAGCCGGATAAAAGGGTCAGCGATCGCCGCAGCCACATGCGACTCCTAAGACTCACCAATATATTGAAAAGCCCTGCCGCTCTAGCGCTTTGGAGTGCTAAGATCATTGATACATAGGGGTGTTTAGCCTATTTATTCACAGCCACCTGGGTTGAGCTTCACGACATGGCGAGAGGAGAAATCATCCGAAAGCTCTTTCTAAGCTTCTCTCACAATGAGAGCGAGGCATTTTATGCTGCCGCCCAAGAACTCATTCAAGAAGAGAAAGATAAGCACCACAACCTGCTGGCAAGAGACTTAGAAAAGATCCTGCAAAACGGCCATTCTAACTTTTCGCCCGCCAGCAACGGCCTACTCAAACCCCATGCCGAAATCCCAAAGGATAAAGAAACTGGGCTGCCACTGGTCGCCATCAAGTCATTTGACATGACCTGGGACGATGTTGTCTTAAGCGCCAAAAACTCAGAAACCTTAGAGCGCGTTGTTTTAGAAAATCGCAAGCAAGATATTCTGGCAGCCTATGGCTTGCAACCCAAATCAAAACTGTTGTTTTGTGGGCCACCGGGCTGCGGTAAAACGCTAACGGCAAAAGTACTCTCCAGCGTATTAGGAATCCCGCTGGTATATGTCAACTTATCAGCAGTGTTTTCGTCTTACCTGGGAGAGACGGCAACCAACCTTACCAGGATCTTCGACTACGTTGAAACGGGCGAGTGGGTCGTTTTATTTGATGAATTTGACGCGATCGCCCGAGATCGCAACACCCCAAACGAGCACGGTGAAGTCAAGCGCCTGGTCAACAGCTTGCTTCAGCTCATCGATAACTCAAATAGCAATAGCTTATTTCTGGCTGCGACCAATCACGAATCTCTGCTAGATAGCGCCGTTTGGAGAAGGTTCGACGAAGTGATTTTACTCGAAAAACCCACCCTAGAACTCAGAATAGCGCTTTTAGAACGTTACCTCGCCAAAATTAGGCATCCAGAGGTTGATATTGAGCGGATTGCCGCCGAATTAAGCGACGCTACCGGCGCAGACATCGAACGAATTTGCATCGACACCATCAAAACCGTCATCCTGCGCGGCGATAGAGAATTGACCACTACCGATATCAAAAAGTCTATAGACCGATACCTGGATAGAATGCAGATAGTAGACTATCCACAAAAGTTCCTGAAGGCAGAACAACAGTGAGCGAATTTGAGCATCTGCAACTACCCAAAACCAGCATTGAGTTACCGAGACGCGCGCGAGGCGGCGGGGGCGGCGGTTCACCACGAAGCGATCGCAGCCATCACGGTCAGCAGCTATTGACTCAAATTTCTGCCCTGACCGAAAAAACAAAGCGACAAACTTCCCAGTTTCGCTTAAACCCCAAGCTTATTTTCAAAATAAAGCTAGCCCAAGACAAAACATTACAAGATTCTGATCTCCCGCCTCTGGGCGTGACCCTGCTTGCAAGAGAGCCAAAGGTCAATAAAGCAACGGTTGTTTTCACCTCAGACAACGAACTCACAGACTTTCGGGCTCGATTAGAAGTATACAGCGACGCTGACAACGACACTCAATACGGCTACCTAGATGCCATTGAAGCGCTGATACCGCTAGCCCCTGAAGATCGCACTGGCCGCCTGCTAGAACTAGAGCCCGTCCAAGCTGGAGAGATGGCCGCTCTAGACTTGGATCTGTGGCATACCGGCGACAAAGCCGAGATGAGGAAGTACATAGATGACCTTGACGATGTCTTGAGAAACTGGTCAGAGAATCTTGAGATGCGGGTGAGCGATCGCTACGTAGGCGACTATCTCTGCCTCGCTAGAATAAAAATAACCGCAGAAGTTGTCGAGCTTTTGCTACAGGAAGACTTCGTCAAAGAAATTGACCGCAGGCCAAAGCCGAACTTTGAAAAGCCAGCCGACTACAACATTCCGCTGTCTGACTTTCCAGCGGTGCGATCGCCACCCGAACAAAGTTGTGGCGTCCTTGTCATAGATTCTGGCGTAGAGCGAGGTCACCCCTTCATAGCGCCTGCACTGGGAGAAGCCGAGGTCTTTCCAGACTCAGCAAGACGGTTTATCACTGGAAGCCCTGACGATGCCGATGAAAAAACGAGTGGCCATGGCACTGGTGTGTCCGGCATTGCGATTTACGGGGATGTCGATCAGTGCATCAGAGATCAATCATTTCAGCCCCCAGTCTGGTTATTTTCCGCTCGCGTTACCAACCAAAACAACGAATACGACCCTGACTCACTTTTAGAAAATCAGCTAGAAGAAGCGATTCAATACTTTACCCAAGCCTACAGCAACTGTAAGGTTGTCAACATTTCTCTGGGAGATGATCGGTTAGTTTTTAGAGAAGGTCAAAAGCAGTTTCGTCTTGCCGCCAAAATCGATGAGATCGCCTATAAACTCCAGCACAAAAACATACTGTTTGTAATTTCGGCAGGTAACCTATCCCATGAACTATCCATTAGGCAGAAGTCGCTGAAAGCGTTGCAGCACCTATGTTTTCTTAGCCAGTTGAGCGCCTTCGAGCAGATGCTGAAGCTTCGTATAGCCCCGCCATAGAGTCTTGATGCCTGGTTCACCATCCCCCTTACGGCCCTGAAAGCCGCCAAGACGAGCTAGCCAATGGGTGGCTTGATGAAGCGTAGGCGGTTTCTTCGAGCGACTCATAGGCACAAACCGACGACGCAGTAGCTTCCATTCTGTCGGTGTGAAGATGACCTCACAGCTAATATCAGGGGTCAATCTCGATTGGTAGGTCATCGCCATCAGTCGCCAAGCGACAATGCTGTAAATGGCTAAAGCTTTGAGCAAACGGTCCCGGTGCTGCAACTGCAAGTCTTCTATTTTGCAGCCGCTTTTGAGCGTGAAGTGATAGCGCTCTATCAGCCAGCGATAGCTGTACCACCGCACCGCTTGGCAAGCCGCTTCAAAGCTGTCTAACGGCAGGCTCGTCAACAGTTTCCAACAGATGGGTTTGCCGCCATCTGCTGGCGGGGTGACTTCTTCGACCAGTAGCGCGTTAAGTTCAACGGGGACTAACTTGGGCTTTTGTTTAGCCAGATAGTCAGGCACTTCAATTGTGACGGCAATGGCACGGATGGCGATACGCGCTGTTCTAGGCGGACGTTGAGGTGTGCGCTTGACGGTGACAGTTAGCTCACCTAATACGGGCGATTGCGCCAAGGTCGGAAACAGTTTGCCTAGCTCGTGTTTGACCTTACGGTTTGTTTTCACCCGAATCAACAGCTCACTGTTGGCTACTCTGGGCTGGGCAAACAACTCGAAGATATCGGCTTCGCGATCGCCCATGTGCACCAGTTGAGTGCCAGCGCCTACCTTCGATTCGGCATCGCGCAAGCTCTCCAACCAGCGAAAGCTCTCTTTCTCTTCTATCGGTTTGTGGCCAGGCTGCTCTAATGCTTTTCGTCCTTTCTTTGGCTGCGGCGGTTGCTCTCGTACCCAGCTAGCTTGACCGAGTAAGCCCAAGGGCTCACCTGCACCACTCACACCAAACGTGCTGTGTACTTTGATGCCTTGTTGCTTCGTATGATTGAGGTAGCCTAATCCTGCCGTCGCACGATGACTTGTAAAGTTTAGGTCTGTCGTGTCTTGAATCGCTAACACCGTTTCGCACGAACGGCTGCGCTCTGTCGTTCCGTCTATATGACTGTTCAAAATCGCATCGGTGGTCACTTTGGAATTGGACCAAAATCGATAGATACTTTGCGCTGCGTTCGCGCTCTTCGTCGCCTCCGGTACGCTCGCATTCGGCGCATGGCTGAGCGTTTCGACTATCTGACGCAATCGCTTCGCATGTCGCAAGTCCGTGAAGCGCGTGACGCTGATTTCTTAGCCTATCCAATCTTTCATCGGGTCTGCCGCCTTTCTAGGCGGGATGGCTACATCTGTGATTATATTTGCACAAACGACGCGCCTACTCCTCTCCCTGTAAGACTTCTACATACTTGTGCCTAATGGATAGATCCCATGAAGGGAATGCTGGAGAGCGGTTACGGGCCGACTATCCTGGCTACTTGCTGACATCAGACGCCAGAATCATTGAACCGGCGACTGCGGCGATCGCCCTCTCAGTCGGCTCGCTCTCATTCGGTGCTGGCAGTATGAGCTACAGCGAAGACGCAAATAGAAACTCAATCGCCAGAGTCCGGGGATATCCTTCGCCGTTTACTCGAACTGGATTTGGGGTCGATGGCATGATCAAACCCGAACTTGTAGATTTTGGGGGTGATTTAGTCGCTAGCGGCAGTCGCATTATTGCGAACGAGCCAGGTGCTTCCATCATAACGCTGGCCAAAGGTGCAGCTCGCCCGCTTTTTCGGGCCTACTGCGGAACCAGCTTCGCCGCTCCTCGTGTAGCAAATATCGCCGCTCAGCTTTTCACACAGTTTCCCAATGCAACATCAAACTTGATCAGAGCCCTGATTGCCAACTCAGCGACCTTACCCAGTGAAATGCCCAGCGTTTTACAGCTAGAAAAGAGCAAAGACATCAAGGAACAACAGATTCCAATATACGGCTATGGTCAGCCTGACTTATTTCGGGCACAGTATTCCGCAGAAAACTACGTAGTCCTCTTAGAAGATAATGTACAAATTCCAGTAGGAAGCTTCCAAGTGTTTGAGGTTCCTCCGCTTCCAGCAGAATACTTGACGACAGAAGGGAGGCGATCGCTGTCAGTAACGCTTGCCTTTGACCCGCCTACTCGGCCAACGCGCGGAGATTCCTATCTTGGCGTCACCATGGAATTCAACCTTTTTAAAGACGTTGATAAGGACAGTATCGTTAGAGCGTTTGTGAAAGCTAGCAAAGAAAATCAGACCGAGGCGCTCACAGAACTCTCACTTTCGGAGCTGAAGCAGCAGCACAAAGGCAAAGGAATAGCCGTCAAGCTTTTTCCGGGCAGTCGTTTACGAAACAAGGGATGCCTTCAGCAAGGCAAGATAGAAATTACTTCCCAGTCCAGAGGGTTTGACCAAAAGCCTCTGTATGTCGTCGTTACCTGCAATCGGAAGTGGGCGGAGCCAGAGACGATTTCAATGCAGCGATATGCACTGGTTGTGTCTATCAGCCACTCAAACCCCGAAGTGAATCTGTATAATCCGATTGCGCTGAGGCTGCCGCTGGAGCAAAGAATTCGAGTCCGATAGACTTCGCCATTACCTACGCTGCTCAGACTTTCTTACGCTCTAACAGAAGCTCGTCCAGAGACTCCGAAAAATTATCCCGTTCTACTATTTTTGAAACGCCTTACAGCAGGCTTTTTTGATCGCCTTCCTGACCCAGATAGCCCAGCCATATAATAAAAATAGACTTTTGCTCAGCCACTTGCCTATGCCTACCCTCGACCCGTCCCAAAACCTTAGAAAAGGAGGAGAAGCGTAGAGAACGTAAGTACAAAAAGCAGCTATCCCTGAAAGACGCACAAGCTACGCAATAAAAACCGCAGATAGAATCCGATAAAAAGGAAAGCCATGATTTCAGAAGTTAGAACCAGAGCCACCGTGAAGCCTGGCGGATTTATCGAAGTGCAGTCTGCCGAACTACCAGAAGGAGCCACCGTAGACGTCATTGTCCGAATAAAAGCTACAGCCTCCGAAGAAACCATCTTTGCTAAAGCCCATCCTGAAGATGCCAAATCCGAAGGACTCATGCGCTTCTTCGGCGCAGCCAAAGGAAGTTTCTCTAGCGCGGCTGAGGTGGATGAATACATTAGGCAAGAGCGCGACTCATGGGACTCCTGAATTCGCTCAAAGGCAATCGTATATATCTAGATTTCAATGTAAAGACTTTGGGAAATCACCCCGTTCTACCAATACTTGACTATGCCTACCCTCGGCCCCATCACCAAAACCTTGGAAGCAGAAGTTAGCAGCCGACTTCGCCAGCAAAACCTCGTTATTTGGCTAGATACAGACAGCCATTACCTGGCCTACGTAGATAGCTTGGCCGAACGCCTCGCCCAGGGTGATTTCTTTGCCCCGGTGATCGCCTTTCGGGGCAGCTATCTGGAAACCATGCTGGCCCTAGAACCCTACGGCAACCGAGAAACGGCAGACCTGCTGCTAATCCACATGCCAGGGCACAACACTACAACCATCCGTCAGACGCCCCTGCTGGAATTTTACAGAGCCGGGAAAAAGTACGAGAAAGCCCTCGACACCCTCATCCGCGAAGCCGCCATCGGTAAAGTCAATCCCAGCGAAATCGACGGCTACCTCAACCACGGTCTGAGCGATCTGGCACAGGCCGAACACTGGCTAGAAACCGCCCTCAACCAGCCCAAAGACGACTTCAGCCAAACCCTGATCGACCTTAAAGATCTCACCTACATTCTCGATCAGCTACTAGATCCTAAAGACTCCTTCCGGCGAAAGTTTGAAGGGCCAAAAACGCTGCCCCGACTCGCCGAACATCTGTATCGCTACACCGGCATAGATACGGCATTTGTGGAGTTTTACCTGCAAAAGAACGACTACAGCTTTACTGAGCTAGGTGAAACATTTTCGGCCTGGCTGATGTGCGTGGAATATGTGCACGACCTCAGGCGCGATCCTAAGCTACCAGTGCTGAAACCGCTGAAAGGACTTTCAAAGCCGCTGGTGGCAGAGTGCGATCGCCTCATTCACTACCTGCGCGAGCGATCGCCCGATACCTACGCCGCCACTGCCAATAATGCCGAAGGTCGCCTTGGCGAAGAGTTCAAAGACATCCGCCCTCAAGACCTCGGGAAAATCGACACCTTCAAGCTCGAAGAAACGACCATACTTACCCAAGGAGCCCTTGCAGCTCTAAAGCAGCAGCGCTGGCAGCAGGCACTCGACTGGGCCGATAGCCGCCTGAACTCCCCCTCTCTGTGGCTACAGCGTGACCCTCAGCGCCGCATAGAATGGACGCTCATTCAGGCCATGGCCCACCTCGGCAGCACGCTCGATCAGGTGGGTCAGCCCCTGACTCACAGTCAAACCCTGCGCGACGCCTTGGCGGCTTACACCAGCAGCGGCTACCGAGTAGACCTGGCCCACCGACAGTTAGAGCAGCAGCGATCGCAACGCCTCGAAATCACCCTACCTCACTTTAACGAGCTACAGCTTTGCGCCGATAGCCTGCGGCAAACCTACCGCGATTGGGCCGATGAATTAGCGACGGCCTTCGCTCACCTCTGCGCAGCCAATGGATTCCTGCCCGAAGCCAGCTTGCAGCAGCGCACCCTCTATCAAGACATCGTTCACCCCCACTTTAAAGGCGGCGAGCAGAGCAAGGCCAAAGTCGCCTACTTTTTAGTCGATGCCCTGCGTTACGAAATGGCCGCAGAGCTAGCGGGCGACCTGGAAACCGCAGGCAACACCGTACAGCTCAAAGCCCGCTACGCCGAGCTACCTACCCTCACCGCCGTTGGCATGAATGCCCTGGCCCCCGTGCAAACTGGAGGAAGATTGACGCTGGCCAAAGGAGAATTCAAAGGCTTTAGAGCCGGAGAATATGTCGTGAACAGTCCGGCTAGCCGGATGAGAGCGATGAGCGATCGCAGCACCGAAAGCACCGGCCATAAAAGCAAACTCGTCACCCTCTCAGAAGTCTGTGAAAAATCAACCAAAAGCCTCAAAAGTGCTCTGGCAAAAGCTCGCTTAGTCGTCGTCCACAGCCAAGACATCGACCATGCTGGAGAAGCCAACGTGGGCATTGTCACCTTTGAGCGCTGGCTACATCAGCTCAAGTCAGCCTGGAACCACCTCAGAGCCCTTGGCTTTAACGAATTTATCTTCACTGCCGACCACGGCTTCCTGCTTCACGACACAGTCACCGCAGACGAGATCCCCTGGGACAAAAAAACAGTGCCTAAGCGTCGGCACATCCTGCTCCCCGAAGCCCGCAAGGAAGCAGACCTGGTCACCGTCTCTCTCAGCGCGCTCGGCTACGACGGCCAGTCGGGCTATTTGCACTTCGCGAAAACAACCCATCCATTCGCCACAGGCAAAGCTGGCGCGACCTTTGTGCATGGTGGTAACAGTCTCCAAGAGCGCGTTATTCCGGTGCTCACGGTCTCTCACCGCCACAACAGCACGCCCAGCCTGGTTAAGTATCAAATTTATGCCGAGGCCAAACCTGCGATCGCGGGCTACAGCCGCCTGCAAGTACAGGTAAAGCCAGCCGCCACCGCCCAAGGCATCCTCAGCTTTACCGGTGCCAAAGCTATCAATCTCTCCTTGCACGTTCCCAATCGTCCCGATATTGACATCAAAATTGCCGAAGCCCCTGGCGGCCTCCTCAAGAACCACCAGGTTCAAGTCGCTGTAGAACAAGACTGGATCGAAATTTTGTTTAGCCTGGTTAGCCAGCAAGACGAACGGGTAAAAGTAGAAGTCTTCCAATCCGATGGGGCGGAAGATGTGGAACCTAACTTGGTCGATGCCTTCTTTGAAGTGGCAGGCTCTAAAGTTGTCGAGCCTGAGAGCAGCGCCAACAATGAACTAGAAGAAAACATGTCATCAGCCTCGACCGGCGATTGGCAAGGCAGCTTCGACGATGAGACAATTGGTAATATCTTCGTGCATATCTATCGCTACAACGCGATTACAGAAGCCGAACTCAACGCCCTATTGGGTAGCCCGCGCAAAGTGCGGCGCTTCTCAGCCAATTTTGAAAGCTACCTTCAAAAAGTGCCCTTCTTAGTTAAGGTAGAGTCTACCGCCAGCGGCAAGCGCTACGTCAAAGACGAAACCTCAGCCGAAAACACATCGTCACTATAGTTTTCCTATCCTTTCTGCTACCCTGTACAGCCCTTAAACAACTTTCCTATGGCCATCAGCAAGCGAGATATCGAGCATATTTTTGAAAGACTTCGCTCTGGCGTCGTCCCGGATCGTTCCTTAGAAGCGTTTGCCGTTGGCATCGATAAACAACGTAACGAAATTGCCCGTCAGCTCAAGCTAGCTGCCGACAGCGAAGGGGTGTTCAAGTTTCTCAGGGGCGGCTACGGCTGCGGCAAAACCTTTATGTCTCGATTGGCCGTACTCGACGCTCAGAGTCAAGGCTTTGCGACTAGCTTTGTAGTGGTTTCTGACAACGACCTGCATTTTCACAAATTTGACGATGTTTACCGCAAAGTGGTTCAGGAGCTCAGTACCCAAACCTGTCCGAGAGGTGCGCTCAGCGACATCATTGATCGCTGGATTGCCAAAGTAGAAGACGCCCTCATCGCCGCCGGTGCAGATGAAGACGCAGATGACTTCGATGAGCAGGTACAAACTCGGTTAGAAGAAGATTTAGCCTCCCTCACAGGAGGACAGGCACCTGAAGACATGGCCCGAGTTTTGCGGACTATTTTCACCCTCAAGCAAGCGGGTAAAATTGCCGAAGCCAGTGCGCTCATCTCCTGGCTCTCCGGCAGTGAAAATGTCGCCGCCAGCGCCAAGAAAGCAGCCGGTGTAAAAGGTGACATTGGCAGTCGCGAAGCGCTTGACTACCTGCACGGCATTTTAGAAATTGTCAAAGCCGCTGGATACCAAGGCTTGATCATCGTCATTGACGAAGCCGAGACGATCTTGCGGATGCGCTCTGATGTACGCGGTAAGTCTCTCAACGGCATTCGCCAAATCTGTGATGCCGCTGATCGCTACCGGGGCTTGCTCTGGCTCTTTACCGGCACGCCCGAATTCTTTGACACCAAGCGCGGCGTCGGTGGGCTTGCCCCCCTGCACGACCGCGTCAAGTTTGAGCGCAAAGGCGGATTTGTAAACCCCCGTCAACCCCAGCTAGAGCTCACCCCCTTCGATGCCGAGAGGCTTAAAAACGTTGCCCTCAAGCTTCGAGAAATTTATCCAACGGCGGATTCCAACGGGCAGGCAGGCAGGGTCACAACAGATTTTATCGAGAGACTTGTCGATAAAGTCACTGCTGGCTTCAAGGGCGATGTCGGCGTTGTGCCTCGCCAATTCCTGCGTGAGTTTATTAATGTTCTAGATCTAACCAACGACAACGATGACTATAATCCAATGAAAGTAGAAGGCTTTGAGCCCCAAAATCTCACTGAAGATGAAAACCGCATTCGCTCGGGCCTTCCCCCTTTCGATGCCGAACCCGAAGATGAAAAAGGCTATGCGCTTGTCGAGTTTTGAGTATCGGGTTTAAGTCATGACCTCGGGAGCACGTCATCCTCTGGCTAGAGAACTTGGAAGGATTGAAAACTCGTTGGTGGTCGCAACCCAAAAACAAGCCTCATTATTCTTTCCGTAGAGAATGACGTGCTCCCCATGACCTCAGCATTTGCTCGTTACCCTGCTCGCTTACAAGAAGCCATCGTTTCTCGCCTCGGTTGGGCATCCTTGCGCCCTGTGCAAGAACTCTCCAGCCACGCGCTGTTAGATGGGAAAAATGCCATTATCCTGGCCCCCACTGCTGGGGGTAAAACGGAAGCCTCCATATTCCCGATGCTGGCGCAGCTAATGGAAAATGAACCCGATGGAGTAGGGCTTTTATACATCGCGCCAATTAAAGCTCTGCTCAATAATCAAGCAGAGCGCTTAGGCAGCTACACCGAAATGGTAGGGCTTCGACGCTTTTTGTGGCATGGCGATGTTAAAGCATCCCAGAAAAAAGCTTTCATAAAAGAGCCCGCTACGCTGCTAATGACCACGCCTGAGTCACTGGAAGTTATGCTGCTCTCCTCACGGGTACCCCATCCAAAGCTTTTTGGTGATTTGAGAGCGGTCGTCATCGATGAAGTGCACGCGCTCGCCGGTAGCGATCGCGGTACCCACCTGATCTCCGTCCTGGAGCGGATCGCCCGCTTTACAGCCAATGATATTCAGCGCATCGGCCTCAGTGCTACGGTCGGCAATCCAGAAACCATTCTGCACTGGATGCAGGGAACTTCGCAACGAGAAGGATGCACAATCAACCCCCCGAAAAAGCCCTCACCCAGAGACTTGAAAATCCACTTGAGAGAGACTTTAGGGGCGATCGCCCAAGAAGCTAGCCAGAAAGTCATCGGTCAAAAGAGCCTCTTCTTTTGCGAGAGCCGCTCCCTCGCAGAAGATATTGCAGAACGTATGCGCAACCGAGGAACCGATGTATTTGTTCACCACAGCTCGGTCTCTCTAGAAGAGCGGAACGCCGCCGAAGAACGTTTTCATCAGGGCACCAATGCCAGCATTATCTGTACCTCTACATTGGAGTTAGGCATTGATGTAGGAGATCTAGACTTGGTGCTACAGGCCAACGCCCCTTCGACGGCATCTTCTTTCCTTCAGCGGCTAGGGCGTACGGGCAGGCGAGAAAATACGCGCGCCAACACAACTTTTTTCTGCGAGGATGTGGAACCTGCTTTGCAGGCGATCGCCATCGTAGAACTGGTGCGCACCGGCTGGGTAGAGTCTATTTATGTGAACACCAGAGCTTGGCCGGTGATGGTTCACCAACTGCTAGCCTTAACCCTTCAATTTGGTGCGATTAGCGCTGAGCGCTGTTGGGAGCACCTTTCGGTCGTGACCGATTTCTCTGGTATCACGCCAGAAGAATTTCATGTGCTAATTGCCCATATGCTGAAAGCAGGCTTCCTCTACGAATCTGGCGGTCTGCTATCGATGGGTGACCAGGCTGAGCGAGTCTTTGGCCGTAAAAACTTTATGGAACTCTATGCTGTTTTCAGCAGCCCCGTCCTATACAAAGTTGAAACCAAAGCAGGCTATGTGATTGGCTCTTTGGAACAAGCCTTTGTCGATAAACTGGTTGAAGAGATCAGTTCCTTTTTACTCGGGGGGAGGGCCTGGGTCGTAAAACATGTCAATCATAGTGATCGCACAATCCGAGTTGAACCGGCACCCAGGGGTAAGAAACCAAGCTGGAGCGGATTTATTCCTCAGCTACTGGGCCACGAAATATGTCAGCGAATGGCCGACATCCTAAAAGATGACAAAGCAATTCCCTACATCGACGAACAAACTCAAGCTGCTATAGATGTTGCCAGAGCTGATTTGGGTAAACGACTTCGCCAAAGCGTGGGGCACTGTATCCAATACGAGTCAGAGCAAGCGATATGGTGGACATTTGCTGGAGGGCAGATCAACCATACCCTGAAGTACGGCCTACAGTACGGCCACGACTGGAAGATTGTCGCCGATAATTTTCGGATCAAAATCGAAGGAGAAAGTGTTGGCCCATCTACTGTCAATCTGTCTCTGAGAGAAATGCGTACACCAAAGTTCTGGGATACGCCTTCAACTCAAAATTTCATCCTGTGCGCACTCCCTGAATACCGCCTCAGCAAATTTCAACAGGCACTACCCGATTTGTTTTCTTTAGAGATGGTGAAAAACTATCTATTAGATGTTCCAGCAGCGTTGGCTTTTTTACAACACTCTAAACTCAATCGCTAGGCTTCTGGTTCTATTCCCAACTCTCTTAGCTGTGCTGCGAGTCTAGCTGCTTTTGCTTCAGCCGCTTGAGCTTGGCTATTGGCTTCTTGAGCTTGGGTGTTTGCAGCTTCGGCTTGAGCGTTCGCAGCTTCGGCTTGGGCTTGAGCGGTTTGGGCTTGAGCGATCGCTGCTGCTGTAGCCTCTGGTAGCGTAGGCACTAGCTCTCCGTTCTCTAGAAAATATCTGAGCTGACCTTCGTGTATACCCAAAAATAATTCTAAAACCTGACTGTAGCGCTGACCAGAGTCATTGGGGGCGATCGCCTCATAACGCTGATTGACCAGCCGGTACCCTTGAAACTCCATTGTCTCTGGCGAAAACCAAAAATACTCCGGTGTCCGAAAGCGATCCTGGTAAAGATCTTTCTTGAGATTTCTATCGACCCGCGCCGTGGAGTCCGAAAGCAGTTCGATAATAATGTCAGGATACTTGCCGCCCTCTTCCCAAGTTACCCAGGATCTGCGATCACGCTTCTCGGTATCCTTGACCACGAAAAAGTCAGGCCCTCTGAAATCTCTGGTTCTGAGCTGCTCCCGACTGAAGTAAACGGTCAGGTTAGCACCGATGAAGAAATCATTGCGTTCGCGCCACAGCCACTCTAAGCAGGCCACTAACAGCGCGAGCTGAGCGTAGTGCAGCGAACTTTCCATTTCTGGCTCGTCACTCTCCAAGTAGGTCGCGTTTGGCATCAAATCTGCCATTTCTCGAGCAGTCATCACCATGGCTTATGTCATCCTCGGCGCAAGATGGCTCTATTGTACTGCCTTTATTTGGAGGGCTCGCATGGTGGTAAGACTGTGCGCAGAATGTTTCCTAGAATTTGAACACCCCGTTCGGTTTGCTCAGGTGATAGGGAGAAATTTAGCCGTAGTGCCGGATATCCCTGTTGGGTTGGGAAAAAAGTAGCGCCTGAGCCGACTAGAATTTTTTGCTCGGCGGCGGCGGTGCAGACATCTGCTACTGACACTGTGTCCGGTAGCTGAATCCATAAAAAGGTGCCGCCGTTGGGGACTGTCCAAGTGACGCTAGGTGAAAGGTGGCGAATGAGCGCGTTGACCATGTAGTCGCGGCGATCGCGATACAGCACCCGCATTTGATTCAGCCGCCGCCGATAGTGCCCCGACGACAAATACTCTTTGACAATGGCCTGAGATGCTGCCGAAGTGCGAAAATCATGCAGCAGCTTGCGCTCAGTCAGGGCGCTGTTTTCTTTGCCGGTGACCGCCATGTAGCCGACCCGCAAACCGGGCATCAGCGTTTTAGAGAAAGTGCCCACGTAAATGACCCGGTCGGTCGTGTCAAACGCTTTGATTGGGGGCGGGGTGATGTCGAAGCTGAGGGGCTCGTAGGCGTTGTCTTCGATGACTAGGCAATCGTATTGTTCGGCGAGGGCGAGCAGCTTGCGACGATGCGAGGTGCAGGTGGTAATGCCAGTCGGGTTGTGCAGCGTGCTGATGGTGTAGATCAGCCGAGGGCGGTGGCTTTCTAGATACTGGGCGAGCAGCCGGAGATTCATCCCCTGCGGGGTCATGGGGATGCCAATGACTTTTGCCTTTCGCTGCTGAAGAATGGAGAGAAACCCATGATAGCTAGGCGCTTCAACAACTATCCAGTCATCGGGCGAAAGAAAGTGCTCCGCTAAGAGAGAGAGTGCCTGCATCGATCCATTAGTCACGATGAGATTTTCAGGAGAAGTCTCTAGCCCTTGCTGAATGAGGAGCTGAGCGATTTGAATGCGGAGGTCTGGGTCGCCTTGCGGATGGCCCGGATGGAAAAAAGTGTGCGCTTCTTTCATAGCGCGGCGAGCGATGCGCTGAAGATCGTCTGTGCCGATGGCGAAGGGAAAGCCCTGGCTGAAGTTGATAGAGCCGGGCTGGCTGTGGGATTGCAGCGAGGCGTGGTAGCTCTCGGTGAAAGAGGTAATGCCGTGGCGGGGGATGAGGACTTCTTGGGCGGGGTTGAAGGTGGAGGGGGGCAGGGGAGCAGGGGAGAGGGGGGAGCGGCGGTTCGGCGGGTTGATGAAGTAGCCTGCGCCTTGCTTGGCACGTACCAGCCCGTCGGCTTCGAGGACGCTGTAGGCTTCGAGGACGGTGAGTTTGTTGACCTTGACGGTTTGAGCCAGGGCGCGAATGGAGGGGAGCTGCTGGTCGGGTGAGAGGTGGCCGGTGTGGATCAGGTGCTGGATGCGATCATGGATCTGCAAGTAAACCGGCTTTTTCGCCTGACGATCTAAAGGAATCTTCATCGGCCCGTCCAAACAAACGCTGTTTGAAGCCTACAGGATTTATTGAGATGCGGTGTAGTACAGTTCTGGCGACTTTGAATAGAACAGTCAAAAGTTTACAAACTGTTCTAGCTAAACTGTCCAAAAGCGTACCTTTTGCATTGTTGTGACCGCAGCCATAGTGAAGGTGTTGTGACCGCAGAGGTGAAAGGTAGCGATGAATTCAGGATTGACGCCTGGCAGCTTAGAAGCAGAATTTTGTCAGGTAGTGCGCCAAAGCCGTCTGCGCTCAAGGCAGAAGAGAGTTAAGCAGTGGGCCAAAGCTGTCATTGATTTTTTGACAGGGCAGCAAACGCTGTCTATCCGCAAGCAGCTATCGGCAGACGGCACGGTTCAATGGATAGTGTACGATCCAGATTCTGGTAGTCGCTGCCTGTTTAACTCTGAGCAAGCGGTTCGAGTTTGGTTGGAGCAGCGATATCACAGGAGATTCGATGGGACTGACGATTATTCAAGTAGACGCTTTTACCGATAAGCCTTTTGGAGGCAATCCGGCGGCAATATGTGTGACCGATGCGCCGCTGGAGGAAGGGCTGATGAAGGCGATCGCCCTCGAAATGAACCTCTCTGAAACCGCCTTTTTACACCCCATAGAAGGTGGCTACAGCCTGCGCTGGTTTACACCCGCTATCGAAGTCGATCTGTGCGGCCATGCGACCCTGGCAAGCGCTCATGTGCTGTGGAGTGAAGGACATCTATCCGCTGATCAAGTCGCTAGCTTTCACACGAAAAGCGGTTGGCTCAGCGCTAGACAGACTGGTGGCTGGATTGAAATGGACTTTCCCGCTCGGTCAGTGCGCCCAACTCATGTGATGCCACAGTTGATCAAGTCTCTGTGCTGTCATGGGAATATTCGCGCCGTTTCTAAAGGTAAGACGAACTATTTAGTGGAGCTTCAGTCGGAAGCAGCGCTGCGATCGCTCGAACCCGACTTTACTGAAATGAAAAAGCTGCCAGTGCAGGGCATTATTGTCACCGCTCCCGCCGAAAGTGACGACTGTGACTTTGTTTCACGCTATTTCGCCCCACGGGCTGGCGTTGATGAAGATCCAGTGACCGGCTCAGCTCATGCTTCCTTAGCCCCCTACTGGCAGGAAAGACTTGGCAAATCAGAGATGCTGGCAAAGCAAATCTCCGCTCGGGGCGGTGTCTTGCAGGTGAAGTGCAGCAGCGCGGAAGGCAGCGGCGCAGCAGCGGCAGCGGCTCGCGTTTTTATCAGCGGTCAGGCGGTGACTACATTGCGAGGTGAGCTATCGAGCGAAATTGTGAGCTGAACATAAGCTGGGATGCAAAACCGTCTTAATACTTACACTTCCCGGTCGGGAGAAAGTGATATGTATTGAATGGCACATTTTGAGATTGATTCCCGGCGCTCTACTATGTCGTTTAAAGACTACGATCCTGGCGATTTTTATGACGAGCTGTTTACCGCAGCGGGCGTTCCCAGAGAGACGGCTGCGCTGCTGATTGAGCGCATTGACTCGCTGCCGATTGACAACCTGCTCCGCCGTCAGCAAGCGGCTCAGAACACGCTGTTTAAGCTCGGGGTTACCTTCAACGTGTACGGTGACGAGCAGGGCTCTGAGAAGGTTTTCCCCTTCGACGTGGTGCCTCGGATTGTTCCCAGTGAAGACTGGCAATGGCTCGAAAAGGGCTTGCAGCAGCGGATCGCGGCGCTCAACTGCTTTCTCGACGACATCTACAACGATCAAAAAATTCTGACAGATGGGGTGATTCCTAGGGCGACGATTGAGTCGGCTTCGGGATTTTTGCCGCCCTGTATGGGGCTGAAGCCGCCAAAGGGGGTTTGGTGCCATATTACCGGGACGGATTTGGTGCGCGATCGCAAAGGCGACTGGTTCGTCCTCGAAGACAATTTGCGCTGTCCGTCGGGCGTTTCCTACGTACTCGAAAATCGCCGGGTGATGAAAAGCTCGTTTCCGGGTCTGTTTGAAGCGCTGGATATTCAGGCGGTCGATGACTACCCTAGTCAGCTCCTAGAAACGCTGTTGCAGCTAGCACCGGACAATATTAGCGATCCGATGGTAGTGCTGCTCTCTCCAGGCGCGTTCAATTCTGCCTACTTCGAGCATTCGTTTTTAGCCCAGCAGATGGGGATTATGCTGGTGGAAGGCTGCGACTTAGTGGTAGACGATGGCTATCTCAAAATGCGCACCACGAAGGGGCTTCAGCAGGTCGATGTGATTTACCGGCGAATCGACGATGACTTTTTAGACCCGACGGTGTTCCGCCCGGATTCTATGTTGGGTATTCCGGGGCTGATGGAGGTGTACCGGCAGGGGAGGGTGGCGATCGCCAACGCACCTGGCACAGGCGTCGCCGACGACAAACTGGTATACGCCTATGTTCCGCAAATGATTCGCTACTATCTAGGCGAAGAACAAATTCTTCCCAACGTGCCAACTTACTTCTGTGAAAACGAAAAGCAACAAGCCTACATTCTAGAAAATTTAGATTCTTTGGTGGTCAAAGCAACCGATGCTTCCGGCGGCTACGGCATGCTGATAGGCAGTCAATCTACCAAAGAAGAACAAGATCAGTTCGCTGAGAAAATCAAGACCAATCCGCGCGGATATATCGCTCAGCCAACGCTCTGCCTTTCTCGCGTGCCCACTCTGATCGACCGGTCTTTTCAGGGACGGCATGTCGATCTCAGGCCGTTTATTCTTTACGGCGATGCCAACAGCGGCTCTCCCTATGTGAATCCAGGTGGACTCACCCGAGTAGCGCTAAAGGAAGGTTCTTTGGTGGTCAACTCTTCTCAAGGCGGAGGAAGCAAAGATACCTGGGTTGTCAACGTGTGAGATTAGAACAGAAACTCAAAGCTGAAAGGGGAAATTAAACGGTGCTCAGTCGTGTTGCGAATTCTATTTACTGGCTCACTCGCTATATTGAACGGGCTGAAAATGTCGCCCGGTTTATTGACGTAAATCTCAATATGCTGCTGGATAGCCCGGTCGGGACAGCCGGACAGTGGGATCCGCTGATTTCGGTGTCGGGCGATCGTACCCTTTTCCAAACGCTCTACAACGGCGAAGCCACTTCAGCAAACGCACTCAACTTTCTCACCTTCGATCACCGCTCGCCCAATTCAGTCATCTCCTGCGTTCGCGCTGCCCGTGAAAACGCCCGCTCAGTGCGAGAGACTATTTCTTCAGAAATGTGGGAACAGCTCAATGCCTTTTACCTGATGGTAGAGGATGCGGCAAAGGCCACGACCCTGACCGACATCGGCGAACTCTGCGCTTTTTATGCTGAAGTCAAAATGGCTAGCCATCGCTTCTCTGGCGTCATGAATGCGACTCAATCCTGGAACGAGAGCTGGCACTTTGGGCGGCTAGGGCGATTGCTAGAGCGGGCTGATAAAACAGCGCGAATTCTCGACGTGAAATACTTTTTGCTGCTGCCGTCGCCGCAGGAGGTCGGCACGCCGCTAGATAACTTGCAGTGGATTGCCCTGCTCAAATCTGCTAGCGCCTACGAAATGTACCGCAAAACCGAGCGTAAAATCTCCCCGGCCAGCGTTGCCAGCTTCCTCATTCTCGACCCTTACTTTCCGCGCTCTATCAAATTTTGTCTGCACCGGGCCGAAGACTCGCTGCGCAGTATCGCCGGTTCGGAAGAGAACACGCTAGCCAGCCAGCGGGCGCTTGGTCGCCTGCGAGCCGAAATCGACTATGTCACCCTCGACGAGATTTTTCAAGACGGTCTGCACGAGTTTTTAGACAACTTTCAGCGGCGGATCAACCAGGTCGGTGACTGCATCTATACCGACTTTATCGCAATTCCTCAACACTCTCCTGCTTTGAGTCAGGCTCAATAACTGTGCACTATCGTATTACTCACACCACCGACTACCGCTATAGCAATCCGGTTCAGCTCAAGCCCCACATTCTCCGGCTGTGCCCCCGCAATGACGGAATGCAGTGGCTGCAAAAGTTTGAGGTCACACTCTCGCCTGAGCCGATTCAACAAACTTACTTTTTGGATGAAAACGGTACTACCTGTCTGCGAGTTGTGTTCGATTCACCTTTAGACACATGGCATATTCAAACGGTGAGCGAGGTACAAACCATTCGTGAAAATCCTTTTGACTATTTGGCTGAGCCTTGGGCGCTACAGCTGCCGGTTGACTACCCGAGTTCTTTAGCTGTGCAGCTTCGGCCCTATTGGGAGCAGCCGTTGGGTTGGGGAGTAGACGATGCGATCGCCCCTGAAGTTATTGCGATCGCTCATAGCCTCACCACAGAAGTCGATAGCAACACGGGCTACTTCCTCACCCAACTGGCCCAACTCATACCCGAAAAGTGCGCCTACCAGCAGCGGTTGGAAGGAATGCCCCAGGCGGCAGCAGTCACGCTAAACAAACGCTCAGGCACCTGTCGGGATTTTACCGTGCTATTTATGGCCGTTTGTCGGGCGGTGGGACTAGCGGCCCGGTTTGTCAGCGGCTATCAGGAAGGTGACCTGGATCAGAACTCGCACGATCTGCACGCCTGGGCCGAAGTGTATGTACCTGGCGGCGGCTGGCGAGGATTTGACCCGACGCTGGGACTGGCAGTGAGTGATCGGCATGTGGCGATCGCTGCCGCCGCCGACCCCAAACAGGCCGCCCCCGTTTCAGGCACCTTACAACCCGGCCAATCCGTCGAAACAACTCTAGAGACCGATATTCACCTGTCCAAAGGCGATTCTAAAGGCGCTTGAGAAAGGTCAGCATTTCAGACTGCCCAGCCCTTGGCGATCGCCTCGGAAATCAATTGCAGCGTCACCAGACTTGGTAACCCGCTATACTAGGCGATCTGTTCATTTAAAGTCGCGCTTTATTGCATGGCCAGAAAAAAGCGCCGAGGCTCAGCGCTCAACCACGAAATTGACGACTTAGTTCGCGGTATTTGCGGCGGTTTTCTCTTTGGCATACCGCTACTCTACACAATGGAAGTGTGGTGGATAGGTTCGTCTGTGTCGCCATTGCGGCTGCTGTTTGTGCTGCTAGTGACTCTAGCCGTCCTATATCTACTCAGCCGCACCGAAGGCTTTCGCCAGGCCAGAGCGACAAACAACCGGGAGGCCATTGGCGATACGGTTGAAGCGATGGCAATTGGGCTGGTATGTGCGCTGCTACTGCTGGTCACGCTGCGGCAAATCACCTTTGAAACCCGGCTCAGCGAGGCACTGGGCAAGCTTATTTTTGAAAGCGTGCCGTTTTCACTGGGAGCTGCCCTGGCCAATCAGCTGCTGAGCGATGCTGACGACGCAGAAGGGGCGTCGAGCGGTCAGCCAACGCGCTCAGAGCGGTTTTTTCCTGAGGGAAACTTAAACGAGACAGCCGCCGATGTGGGCGCTACTTTAATTGGCGCGATGATCATTGCTTTTAGTATCGCCCCGACCGATGAAGTCACTGTTTTGGTATCGGCAGTGAACGGCCCCTGGCTGCTGATGACAGTGATCACTTCGCTGGTTGTTTCTTATGGAATTGTGTTTCAAGCTGGCTTTACTCGCCAGGGGCAGCGTCGCTTGCAGACGGGGATGTTTCAAAGTCCGCTGAGCGAGACGCTTTTTTCTTACGTCGTTTCGCTGCTGGCTTCAGCGCTAATGCTTAGCTTTTTTCGGCAGATTGACCCGAGTGCGCCTTGGGATTTGGCCCTTCGCCAGGTGTTGATTTTGGGGCTACCGGCGACAGTTGGCGGCGCTGCTGGGAGGTTGGCGCTGTGAATAAGCCCCGGCAGCGGATGGCGATGCAGGTATCAGCCGAATGGGTGAGCTTCCTAATTTCGTCGGCGGTCGTCGCGAGTGTTTTGGGGGCGGTAGGCTATTTGTGGATAAGTGAGCGCCATCAGCAGCCGCCTACTCTCAAGGTCGTAACCCACGTTGAAACGCGCCAGGGCGACTACTACGTGCCTTTCACCGTGACTAACGTAGGCGGCGAAACCGCAGAGGCTGTGCAGATCGTCGCCGAACTGCGCGTGGATGGGGTGCTCGTAGAGTGGGGCGACCAGAGAATTGACTTTCTCTCCAGGGATGAAGAAGCGGAAGGAGCGTTTATCTTTACGCGCAGCCCTGACGCGGGCGATCTGACGGTGCGAGTAGCGAGCTATAAGCTGCCCTAGCACTTCCTCAAATTGAGAGGGCTATAGCAAAGTAAGGATGCATTCTTACTTTGCCAGTCGAGTTGCCTGCTGTCAGATAACGGTTTCAGCCGATAAAAGTGTCCTAAGCAACTCGACAGGAGCTATAGCAGGACATCTAAAAAGACAAACACCGCCCGAGGCAGCACCGCGTTCTCTAAAATTGCCACGCCTAAAACGCGCTCTAAGGGTTCGGGAAGAGGTTTTACGCTGACGCCTGGCGGAATCGGCTCGGCTTCCAGGCGGGCTAATACCGCTATGCCCAGCCCCTTTTCTACCAAGCCCATCAGCGTAGAATCTTCTCGCACTTCGTAGTCTATCGGCAGGCGGTAGCCAAAGCGAGAGAGATGCGTATCGACTAGCTGATTGTGGGCGTGCGATCGCAGGTTGGCAATCCTTGAATAGCCAATGAGCTGCTCCCAAGTCAGCGGGCCACGGTCTTCTCCGGGTGGCAATAGCGCTACAAATTCTTCGCGCAGCAGTTCCCACGACTGAAACTCTGACGATACCGGCAGCAGCGTAAAGCCAACATCGGCCTGCCCTTCTCGCAGAGCTTGTTCGACGCCAGCGTAAAGGTCGTGCTCGGCAATGTCTACGCTCAGGCCGGGGTGCGATCGCCGAAACTGAGAAATCACAGCGGGTAAAATGTGGGTCGCTACGGTGCGCACGGTCGCTACCCGCACTCGTCCGGTGTGCAGCTCTCTGGCCTGGTTAGCTGTTTGCCTGATGGCTTGAATCTGGTTGAGTGCGCCTTTTGCCTGCTGAGTGATCTGAGCGCCAAGGGGGGTGAGCACAGCGCCCGAGTGGCTTCTCAGCAGTAAGACTACGCCCAGATCGGCTTCGAGAGTGGCGATCGCATGGCTGACGGTTGACTGAGCAACGCCCAACTTTAGCGCCGCAGCGCTAAAGCCCCCCTGCTCCGCGACAGCGACGAGCGCCACCAGCTGTGAAATTTTGAGCTGCCCGTCAGCTGTTTTGACCATCGTTTGACTATTGTTTGATCGTATCTCGTTTTGATCGCAACTCTCCTATAGCCACTTAGCTTGCAGCACGTATTGGTTCTATAGCCTCTGTCGAGTTGCTTAGGACACTTTTGTCGGCTGAAACCGCTAGAGAACAGCGGGCAACTCGACTAGCAGATGTCCTGATGCATTAGGACATCTGCTATACCAATCACCAACGTAGTGAGCTAAGTGGCCAGAGCTATAGTAGACCGGAAAGCGGTCACAGCTGCCATCGATACCGTCGATATCAACCATCAATCCTGTACGTTGTCTGCGCTAGAGCGCTGCGCCTAGAGTGAATCAACTCGCCTAGAGACGCTATGCATTACCCCATTCGCCCAGCCACAGCCGCCGACCTTCACTCACTGCTCAGCCTGATTTATCTCAAAGCCGAATTCGACGGTTGCCCGGCTGCGGTCACTGCGACTGCCACAAAGCTGAGCAATACTCTCTTTGCTTCGCCACCAATGGCCCACGTTCTGCTCGCTGAGACAGCGGCTAAACCCGATGAAACAGCTCCGGTTGGCTTTGCTAGCTATCACTTCACCTACTCTACTTTTCGCGCTCAGCCCAGCCTCTGGCTAGACGATTTGTTTATCAAAGGCGAGTATCGCAATCAGAAAATAGGTGAAAGTCTCATCCAGCGGCTTTGCCAAATCGCCTATGAGTGTGGCTGTGGTCGCATGGATTGGACTGTAGATATTCACAATCAGGCGGGCATTCGCTTTTATGAGCGGATTGGCGGCAGCTTACAAACCCAAGTTCACCTGTGCCGTCTCGATCAGGCGGCGATCGCTCAGCAGGCTTCTCAATATGTCTCCTAGCGCTCACTCCCAGCTTCTAGCCAACAACCTAGATTTAATCGGGGTTTTGTTCCTCTCATTTGCGCTGCTGGTCGCCAGCGCCTTGTCTGGTGGCTACATTGCCTATCCGCTGCTGGCCGCGCTAGTTCTATTCACTGTCACGCTCAAGCGACGCGGTTTTTCCCTGACTTCTCTTTTGCGCATGGGAGTTCAGGGCGCTCGCCAGTCTCTGCCGGTGGTCAACGTACTGTTGCTAATCGGGATGATTACGGCGGTCTGGATGGCAGCGGGCACGGTTCCGGCGCTAGTCTATTACGGCACTGGGCTAATTTCGCCGCGTTTTTTTGTGCTCTGGGCTTTTTTGCTCACCAGCGCTGTCTCTCTGCTGATGGGCACTTCGTTTGGCGCGGTGGGTACGCTGGGCGTTGCCCTGATGGTGATGGCTCGCAGCGGCGGCGGGAGTGTCAGCGTAGTGGCGGGGGCGATTATCGCGGGGGCTTTTGTGGGCGATCGCTGCTCTCCTATGTCTTCTAGCGCGCATCTGGTGGCGAGTGTGACCCACACACCGCTGTACAACAATCTGCGCAATATGGCAGTCAGCAGCCTGTGGCCGCTTGCGCTTTCTTTGGTTTTCTACACTTCTCTGGCGCTCTTCTATCCGGTTCGGCTGGTCGATAGCCCTATCACTGCTGAGCTGCCAAAAGCTTTTGATCTTTCCCCTACCGTGCTCTTGCCAGCCGCCGCTATTTTGCTGTTAGCGCTGCTGCGGGTGACTGTAAAGCTGGCTATGCTGGTGAGCATTGGGTTGGGCATTGCGATCGCCCATCATCTCCAACACTATTCTCTTCTTCAAATCTTTCAATTTGCGCTATTTGGCTATCATCTCGATAGCGCTACGCCACTGCAAACTGTTCTTTTAGGTGGCGGACTGTTGCCGATGGTCAAAGCAACGCTGGTGGTTTTATTGTCTACCGCCTTTGCAGGAATGTTTGCGGGTAGTCATGTGCTCAGTGGCCTTGATATTTGGCTGAACCGTATTCGCACTCGTCGTCAGCTCGGCGGGGCGACTGTGGCGATCGCCACCCTGACCAATCTCTTTGGCTGCACCCAAACCATCGCCATTTTACTCACTGAGCAAATTATGCAGCCTCACTACCTGGCCTACTGGCAAGCTGAACCGGTCAGCAACGAACAGCTTGCTCTTGCCATAGAAGACACCGCTGTTGTGATTGCACCCTTAATTCCCTGGAACATCGCTGGATTGATTCCCGCGACGGTGCTGGCAGTTGGTCCTGGCTTTATCCCCTACATGGCCTATTTGCTGCTCTTACCGCTGTTTTTTGCACTAAAGCCGCCCGCAGGCAGGCAAAAGCCTACCCTACAGTAGAGGCAACGAACTGGCACATCCGATAATGTAGGGGGCATCATTCACCGCACCGCCATGTCTGTGCAGCGCCATGACCGAAACTCAGAACCAGAAGACCGCCAATCTCACTAACAGTTTCAGCGCCAGTCTTACTGAGGCTTTTTCTCAGGCAGAACAGCTTGGCAGCCTGGTCTCAGCCGTCGGCACTCAAATTTTTAATAAAGTCTCTACTGCGGCTGTCGATACGAGCACTCGCGTCGGTGAAGCTGCCGCTGACTCAGCCCATACAGCTCTAGAGCAAACCACCGAAAGCGTTGGCAGCACCCTTCACCCCATTGCTGAAAGTCCAGCGATAGACTACGTTGCTAAAATTCCTGGGCTCAAGTGGCTGACCAGTGCCTTGGGCAAAGTCGATAAGACAAAGGCTGAGGCCGATATCGCCAAGCTCAAAGCCAAGTACCCTGGCGAATCGGCTGAGGATATCGCTCACCACATCATTGTGGATACAACGATTAAAGCGGGGGGGATCGGTTTGGCCACCAATATTGTTCCCCCTGTGGCTTTGGGACTGTTTGCGGTTGATCTCGCTGCGGTAGCGGCCCTTCAGTCAGAGATGCTCTACCGAATTGCCGCCGCCTACGATTTTGACGCGGATGATCCGGCTCGTAAAGGTGAAGCGCTGACTATTTTTGCGCTCTCTGCGGGCACCTCTAGCGCCGTCAAAACTGGGCTGAGCGTCGTTGAACTGGTTCCGCTATTGGGGGCAGCCGTGGGCGCCGGCAGCAATGCTGGCATTCTCTACAGCTTTGGCATTGCCGCCTCCCAGTTTTACAAGAAGAAGCGGGAAAAAAGACCGCTAAATGTGGTTTAGGTAAGCGCTTGGTACTGGAGCTGAAGGCGATCGCTAAACCGACTCTCTTTTTCACGAAAAGTCTTTTTTGCTACGACCGCCAGTCCGTTTTCTTCAAACTGACTCAACTCTTGCTCAGACACGGGCCAGGGTGGTCCGTCAATGACAGCTCCGTCAGCTCTTACGTAGGTGATGATTAGCACTGTCCCGCCAGGTTTTGGCAGGGAGGCAATTTGGCCGATGGTCTTGGCGCGTACTTCTATCGGCAGCGCTTGAATGGTGCGAAAGTCAAATACCAGATCGAATGTGCCAGGCCAGCTAGCAGGCAAGTCGAATAAATCGGCGACAGTGTAGTTGACCTTTGAGCTTGGGAAACGTTTTCTGGCCCAGGCGATCGCACTTTCTGAAACGTCAAAGGCGGTCACTGTAAACCCCGCTGCTGACAGCGCTTCGGCATCGTCGCCCAGGCCACACCCCACCACGACAGCAGCTTGCCCTGCGCCATCAATCTTATTTTGCGACAGCCAGTTGGTCAGGTAAGGAACTGCTCCTGGCAGCGCCCAGGGCACCTGAGAGGCATCTCCATCGGCCTGCGCGTAGAGCGGCTCAAACCAGTCATAGCAATCTGCGGTCATCCCAAGTACCTCTAACGTTGCCCAGCTATAGAAATGTTACCTATCTGTAGCCAGTTTAACGAGGCTGAGAGTAGCCAAAGAAAAAATGTAGCTCAAACAGTTGCATAATTTATTTTCTCTGGGTATGATTGCGGGACTGGTTTGTAAGTTTTAGATAAATAGCCACTCTAACAGCGTTAGAGCTAAGCGATGGTTCAGTCACTCTCTCTCAAGTTTTAAGCTCCGCTAATGAAGCTTTATTTAATCCTAGTCTGCATAGCGCATATAAAGTCACCTATAGATAGGGCTTTGAGGCATCAGACGAGCTAGGCCAAGGGCCTGAAGCGCAGCTCATTCCAAGGCGCAAGTCATCTGCTTCGCTCTACAGACAACTCTGTAGACTATAGAGATTGGCAGACAGAAGCATTTCAAGCAATATCTGGGAGGTTTTCAACCATGTTTATTATTTATCTGCCCATCCGCATCAAGCATTAACCTCGTCCGCCCCCTGACAGCTGGTTTGATGGCCAGAAAAAGCGGCTAGAAAGAGCGGCTCATAGCGCTTTGCAAGCTTGTTGTTTGCGAGCGAATGGAGCCTGCGAAGGGGTAGTGTCTGCCAGCCCAAAGGGGTAGCGATCGCCGTTCGCCTTGGCCGAATCTAACATTCGGTAATCTTTGAACCTTTTATTGGCTGCGCTTTTGTCGCAGTCAGTAGCAGTGCCCGCTTTTTTGCTCAATATTCATCAGGGCTTACTGTGCCCGCGTCAGCTCGGCAATAGCTGAAAGTTTCTGTTGCCCATTTTTCCCAAGACAAAGCCTTTGTCTTAGAAAAGCACTGAACTATTTTTTGCTATGGCTCCTGTCGAGTTGCTTAGGACACTTTTATCGGCTGAAACCGTTATCTGACAGCAGGCAACTCGACTCGCAAAGTAAGAATGCATCCTTACTTTGCTATATAGCCAATCAAATCTTCTTTGAGTAACCTCTCTTTTTCAGACTCATGAATAAGTTTCTCAGCATCTTGAGCTACTACCAGCGCTATTGGAAAATCACTCTCTTTAGCGCTGCTATGATGAGCTTTTTTGAGGTGATCGACCTCTTTGTTCCCTATGCCACCGGGCAAATTCTCAACCTGATCTCGCAGCAAGCAGTCGATGCAAGATTGCAGCAGGTGATTAACCAGTTTGCTGAAACCGTGGGACAGCCTGTTACGCAGCAGTTTTCTCTACTGGTGTTGGTTGGGCTAATTGGCCTGGTTACCGTGGGCCGCGCGCCTATTCAGCCCTGGCTAGGCGGATGGTTTGGATGGGATACGGCCTTTCGCGCTCGCCGCGATCAGGCTGAAAAAGCGTTGAAAAAAATTCTCACCCTACCGATAGAGTTCTACGATGAAAACAATCCGGGTCGCATTGCTGCTAGGGTTGCCAAAGGTCTGTCTAACTACACCTGGACTTACCCTAGTATCACCGAACAGCTGATTCCGAAGATAGTCAGAGTCATCGGCATTTTTGTTGTGATTGGTCTGATTGACTGGCGGATTGCGGGAGTGGTTTTTATCTCAGTGATTGCTATCTTGCTGCACAGTCTCTTTGGGCTAAAAGATCTCTCTGCGCGAGAAGAACAGCTCGATAAATATATCGAAAATACCGACAGCCGCAATTCAGAAATTATCACCAACATTAAGACTGTAAAAGCCTTTGGCAACGAACTCACCGAACTGCATCGTCAAACTCAGCGGCTAGATCGCGAGTTCAAGGTGCTCGACTACCGTATCCACAAGGGATACACCATTCTTAGTATGTATCAGCGGACAATTGTGCAGAGCTGCATGTTTGTGGTGCTCACCTGTAGCCTATGGCTGGCTGTTAATGGCAAAATCTCGATTGGTCACTTTATTACCGTACTGACGGTGGCGAGCATGGCTTACGCCGAGGTGACTCCGATCTGTGAAATTGCCGAAATGTTTGCCCGCCGCTATGCGCCGATGGCTCGCTTTCAGGAGTTTACCGCGCTGCCTCCTGGACGCGATGCCGGTGCGCTACTGCCCAATGGCCCGGTGTATCAGTTTACGGGTAAGGTTCACTTTCATCAGCTGACCTTTGGCTACAATCAAGACAAACCGGTATTAAACAACATTGAGCTGTTGATTGAGCCGTATAAAACGGTGGCTTTGGTGGGCCGCTCCGGGTCGGGTAAGTCTACGCTGGTGAAACTGTTGTTTCGCTATTTTGAACCCGACAGTGGAGCGCTGCTAATCGATGGGCAAGATATTCGGCGGCTGGATGTGACGGGCTATCGCAAGCGCCTGGCGATTGTGCATCAGGAGGTGGATATTTTTAACGGCACGCTGATGGAAAATTTGCTTTACGGCAATCTCACTGCCAGCTTTGAAGAGATCAAAAAAGCCTGTGAAATTGCGCAGGCCGATGATTTTATTCAGCAGTTGCCAAAGGGATATTTCACTACCGTAGGTGAGCGTGGCGTGCGGCTGTCGGGCGGACAGCGACAGCGGATCGGCATTGCCAGAGCGCTGATTGTCAACCCGGATGTGCTGGTGTTTGATGAGGCGACTTCTAGCTTGGACTATGAGTCTGAGCGGGCGATTCAGGTGGCGATGCGATCGCTCTTTGGCACCCGCACGCTGATCATCATCGCCCACCGACTGAGCACCGTCCGCGACGCTGACAAAATTGTTGTCCTAGATCAAGGCAGCATCAGTCAAGTGGGTAGCCACGATGAGCTGCTAGAAGCAGGCGGACTCTATCAAAGGCTGCACGCGCTGCAAGAGAGTGGTGAGCTGAACTTAACGTAGCTGTCTGACTAAAATACTCATCACGTCGCCCTGACGCGGCGTGATGATCAGCTGCCCGCTGGGAATAGGGACCGGAGGGCTCCATAAAACGGTCTCGGCATATCGCAGTGTGTGTAAGAGATGGATGGTCTGCTGTACCCCGCCTGCGCTCCCCAGTAGAATATGTCTCAGCGGATCTCCGGCGGCTTGAGATAGCGTTGGCATGGCGGACAGTTCGTCGGGCTGATCGGTAACTTGAGTCGGTAGACTGCTTTCAAGAAAATTTTGGGCGTGCATGGGGTCCGGCTGAACATTTACTCCTCTCATACTCGCACGCTTAGCGGACAAATGTCAATATGCGGGTCTACAGTTCAAACCCTCGCTGTTTGGCGATGCGCTCTAAGTGTTTGGCGGTTGAGCGGTCGGGTTCATAGACGCCATTTTCCCATTCGCTCACTGTCTGGCGGCGTACTCCTAGCTCCTGAGCAAATTTTGCCTGGGTGAGGCTCATGTATTTACGCAACGCCCGAATAGCGTCCTGATTCCATAAGATGGCGTCGTCTACGCGCTGAACGGTGTACTCAGCCTGAAATTTGCGAAAGGTAACCTTCTGCTGCTCAAAATCGATAGTTTCGACGTGGTAGCCCGCTCGAATCCAGGCGGCTGCTTGTAAAGCGCCGGGCGTGTCGCGATTGCTCCACCAGGCGCGGCGGCGAGCTGAAGCGGGTAAAGGGCTTTGAATAATGCGCTGTATCTCGACTAGCGTGAGGCTGATCTCGGTGTCTGCTGCTGAGCCAGTGCCTTCGCCAGTTTCATGAGCAGTATCGCAGCGCTGTAGATAGTCATAGAGCGGATAGTACTTGCTCCCAGATTTCATCGGTATCCTCTATGTCAGCAAACAGATGTCAGCGGATGATCAGCGGGTGACGCTTTTCTATCTTCTCATCAATTTATTTTGATTAGTGCCATAGCAGATGTCCTGATGCATTAGGACATCTGCTAGTCGAGTTGCCCGCTGTTCTCTAACGGTTTCAGCCGACAAAAGCGTCCTAAGCAACTCGACAGAGGCTATATAGCACTGTCTTGCTGACTAGACTAGCCAGGCCGGCCAGCTAGACCGGCCAGCTAGACCCGTTAGCTTTATCGGCTGGTTTTATGGAATATTCCCATCTGAGTTGGCGTGCCCAGATCGTAAAATTCGTCGCCGATGCCTTTCAGTTCAACTGTGTAGCCGTATTTTTGGGCAGTCTGCTCAGCCCATTGTTGAAACGCCTGCCGGGTCCATTCAAAGCGATGATCCGGGTCGCGCAGCTGACCGGGCGGTATAGGGTATAGAACGTTGTATTCGATATTTGGCGTGGTCACAATCACTGTCTGCGGTTGCGCAAATTGAAATACAACCTGTTCTAAAGCAGCAATTTGATCGGGCTCTACATGCTCGATGACTTCTACGAGTACCGCCGCATCGTAGCCCTGTAAATGCGGGTCCGGGTGGAGTAAAGACCCGTGTATGAGCTGAATGCGTGCTTGCTGATGGGCGGGCAGCTCATCGGATGTTGTCTGTTTTTGGGCGATCGCTAAAGCACTAGAAGAGATATCGATGCCGGCCAACTGCTCAAATGATGGATCTTGGCTAAGTGATCGCAATAGAGCCCCCTCACCGCAGCCCAGATCAATCACTCGCCTAGCTCCGCATTGCTTCAGCACTTGCGCGACCCTTCTCAGCCGTCGCCGATTTAAGTTGTTTGGATTTTTCGCTGCGATTTTTCGCCAGTCGGTCTCTTTTGCCGGGGCGGGGCGGTCTTTGGAAGGGTCAGTCATGGCGCTACGAGAAAATTCGTGAGAGCGATCGCGCTTCAATCCAGCCGCCGAGCAGCCCGCCCAGCCCCCAGACGGACATCCACCCGAGGGGTAACTTGCTGATGATGCCGGAGAGTTCGAGGCTAAGTGGCAGTAGCGTATGGGCCAGGATAACGGCTGTCATCAGGCTGACCACGGTGGCGATCGCCCCTGCTCGAATCCACTGTCTGTAGCGCACGGTGCGCCTAGCCAAGGCCAAACACTGAACGCTGCTGCGGATTGCACCTGCCACCAGAAAGGCACTCAGCAATATCGACAAGACGCTCACATCGTCGATCCAGTTATTTTTTACCATATAGCTCGAATCTAAATAGGCTCCTAGCAGCATTGCAAAAAAGAACAATACGGCAAATGCCAAATAGCCGCCAATCACCGTTGCCAAAAGCCACTGCCACGCCTTGGACATGTATCGCTGCAAGACTATCCACTGACCGATGCTCAGCCACAGCGGGGAGAGTGCGGGCGCGGCTATGGAGGCAACTGCTAGCGTCACCGCTGTCGCCACTGCCCACAGGACAATAAATTTTTGATCGAGCGGTTGAGTCGTACTCATAGGCGTTAGCGTTTGGCGACACATCTGACGGGCGATCAGAGCTAGTATTTGGCAGCTTCAGAAGCAATTCCAAAGGCTTAGGATGAAGCTCCGGATGTGCTTTTTGATGCAGCTACTTGTCATCCAACCACCTAAAGCCTAAAAGCGACAACCCCTTTTGTCATTACCTTTTTACGTAATTGTGATGATTTCCTAAGAAACAATTGACACATTTGCAAGCATGGCTGCGCAGTGGCTCGGCAGACCTCTTTAGGAACTGCCTGATACCGGCTCACAGTATTAAGCGCATATAGCAGATGTCCTGATGCATTAGGACATCTGCTAGTCAAGTTGCCCGCTGTTCTCTAGCGGTTTCAGCCGACAAAAGTGTCCTAAGCAGCTCGACAGGAGCTATAGATCGCTTTAATCGAGCAGTCAAGGTTGCCATACCTGAAGGGCTTCCCCACCAGTGACTAAGAAGCGATTGTCGGGGCTAAAGCTGCCGCTCTCGACGCCGGGTAGAACCGTTTGACGGGTACCCGTTACCGCTCTGCGCAGATCTAGGCCAAAACGAGACTCTCCAAAAGCTGGCGAGGTGAGCGGAACGGCAAAGGTGTGGCCGTCAGGGCTGAAAACAATGGGCTGCTGGGTAGCTACCGCGTCGGCAGTATCTACCGGAATAGGGGCGTTACCGGAGGACAGCGAAATCGTATGACCGCTCAGAAAAGTGCTGAGGTTCCAAAATATAACGGATTGATCGGTATGGCGGCTAACAAACGTTTGGCCGTCGGCGCTAAAAGCGATCGCTTGGACGGGATACTGCTGCTGTGGCATGGTGATGTATCTTGCCCCATTGCTGGTATTCCAAAATTTAATACTGTTGTCGGTATCAAGCGTGGCCAGCAAACGACTGTCGGGGCTAAAGGCCATAGAAAGCGGTAAGGAGGGGCCATAGATGGCCCGATTTTGTTCGGTGGTGCTGACGGCGACCTTCAGCAGTTGGCCAGTTCTCAGGTTCCAAAGCTGAATGGTGCGACCGGTGGCTACAGCTAGTTGCTGATTATCTGGACTAATTTGCACAGACTGAAGCGCGGGCTGAGCCTCTCCTGCGGCTAGGCGCAGCGTCTGCAACAGGTTGCCGGTGCTGGCGTCCCATACCTTGAGAGTGGTATCGCTGCCGCTCACAACAATTCTGCCGTCACTGCTCAGCGTGATCGCCTTCACACCCTCTGGGTGAGCTGCCCAACTGCGCAGTGATTTTCCTTGGGTTGCTTCCCAAACCTGAATACGTCCATTGGAGAGTCCCGCAAAGAGCTGTTGACTATTGTTGCTAAAGGCGATCGCTGTTGCTTCCGGAACACCCGGTTCTGGCTTGAGCAGCGTGATTCGGCGGGTGCCACTTTCTAAGTTCCAGAGCGCCAGTGCTGTGTCTTGAGATCTACGGAAAGAATAGCGACTGGCTACGGCCAGGGTTTGGCTATCGGGGCTGATCGCCTGAATAGTTGGGCGAGCGAAAGCGTCCGGGAGACGGCGAGGGTATAGAGCCGTGAGATTTATATTGTGCAAAAGTTTGGGCGACTGCCAAACTTGCGCTGTGGGTGTGGGCGTATTCAAAGCAGCTTGCACTCGGGCAAATAGCTGAGGCAAATAGTTATAAAAGCGTTCGTTCCGCAGCTGCATAGCATCGGTCGTACAGCTCCCGCAGCCTTCAGCAGCACCCGCTAAAACCGCCTGCACCGCCGCATCGGATATGCCTGCCCAGGGTAAATGGCCGGAGGGTGCCTGCACAGAATAGTTGACTTCGGACTCGTTGAGCCAATCGCTGCTGATAAAATCATTTTCGGCACGGGGGGCCGCTAGTTTCCATCCAACGCGATCACGAAACGCATTCACCGCCGCTGTCGAATCATCGGGATGCGCTGCGCTAGCCGCCTGCCAGAGCTTTGCCTGCACGCTAAAGCCAAACCGACCATCGCTCGCTGTGAGCCAAGCCTGATCAATAGCGCGAATCAGTTCAAGGGGAATCAGCGCCGGGTTAGGGTCATAGAGGTCTTCTTCAGGTGTGAGCAACCGCCGAGTCTCTTGATCGGCCAGCGCCCAGTTTTTAGCTGTGAGCTGCTGCTGAAGCTGTTGTATGTTAACACCTGCTGCTGTTGTATCTCCTGAATTAGGATTGTCTTGAGCCGTTACCCCCTGCTCTAAAAGATTAATGATCTCAGTTTTGTTTAGCCGCTGGGCAATATCTAGGGCCGTTTCTCCTTGGCTGTCTCTAGTCTCGGTATCAATAGAATGCTGCAAAAATAGGCTGACCAGCTCCGCGCCAAAGAAACTTTGTTCTTCTAGCACGGCCTGATGCAAAGCAGTTCTGCCCTCATTGTCTTGCAGCGTTAAATCTGCATTTGCCGCGACCAATAGCTTGGCCACCTCAATGTTGACATCAAACAAAGGTGTCTTACCTTGATCGTCTTGTACATTTACCTGCGCTTCGTTCTCCAGCAGTAGCCTTGTCAGCGGCACATTAAATCGATGCCGATGCAGCGGCGTTTGTCCCTCAGGGTTGCGTAAGTTGACATCAGACCCCCGGCTGATCAGCAGCTGTAGTACCTCTGGGGTCAAATTGCTGGCGTGAATGGGCGCGCCCTCAGTGTTTTGCAAAGTAATATCCGCGCCTGCCTGAAGCAACCTTTGCACTAATGCGAGATTTGCAATCGCATAGTGCAGAGGCGTGAAGCCCTCTCTCGTTTGGGCGTTGACATCGGCTCCGTTGCGGATTAACAAATCGGCAATCTGAACACTTTCAGGTGAATAATAGGCTGAGTGAAGTGGGGTGAACTGCTCTTCGTTGCGGGCGTTGATATCGGCCCCTTGCTCAATCAGCAGAGCCATCACAGCCGCTGTTTTCCGGCCAAAATTATTGTGTAAGGGGGTTGTTCCCCGTCGGTTGCGAGCGTTTACCTGAGCCCCTCTTTCCAGGAGCGATCGCGTATTCTCCACCGACGCCCCAACATAGTGCAAAGGTGAATCTCCCTCGCTGTCTCGGGCATTCACATTCACCCCCCTTTCAATCAACCGCTGGGCCAGCCTTGCATCTGCACCCAAGAAATAGTTGAGCGGCAGCAGTTGGAGAACCCCATTCATATCGCAAAGCTGCTCCAAGTCGCCACCTTGCTCAATCACCGCTGCCAAGGCCGCCATATCAACACCGTTGCTAAAGGAGGTAAACTGCGCTTTAAAGGTTTCACAAAAAGGAGAGACTGCATCAGCAGCTTCGCGAGAAGTTTCCGCTTGGGCCAAGCCGGACTTAGGCAAAAAGAGCGCCGTGGCTAGTGTGAGTGTGCCAACAGCGGTAACAAGGTTGAAGGCAGTACGCTTACCGACAAAGCAGTTGAGTGATGCAAAGGACAATCTAGACATGGCGTACGCCTGCTGATAACGTTCGGACAACGGTGAAGAAACTGAAGTGAACTCAGTCTGAACCGAGTATGGGTCAATTAATGAGCGCCGTAGACCACTTTTCATCAGTGGTTGGCTAAAAGACACCCTCATAAAGGAAGCCGTCATAGCTATCTTAAGATTCATCACCAGACTACATTCGGTTAAATATTAGCAGTGAACCAGTCGGTCAGTTCTGGACGTATAGACAGCACCGTCTAAAAGCGCCTGCCACTGTCGCCAACTACTTCATAATTCTTGGTACCTCTGAAGCTTGGGTATCTTGAGAGAGATAGCGACCTACAGAGCACAGTGAACCCAACACCGACCATAGATGTACCTGCCTCCGCTGGCCTAAAACTGAGGGTCTTTGAAGGGATCGCAGAATTTGAAACAGAGCAGCATCTAGAGCGCTTCTTCCTGAAGACAGTTCTCCCCAAAATTCAGTTAAAACCCCTGGCCTCTCAATATATCTGTGGTCAGGGCATCTGCGATATCTTGGCGCTCGGGCACGACAATCAGCTCATCATTATTGAGCTGAAAAACACTAAAGACTCGCATGTTTTTGAGCAGATCACTCGGTACTTCGATGCGCTGATAGCGGAGAAGCCTTTTAGCGAGCAGGTAGACTACACCCAACCTATCGAGCTTTATACCGTTTGCCCCGACTACGTAGATACTCTCGCCACGACCTTGAAGTACCACATCCTCAACTTTAAGGTGCTTGCCTATCGCATTAGAAATGAGCAGCACGCTCACAGGTTTGAGCTGTGGGCATGATAGTCTAGCTCTTCACTCCTGATGAATCCCTCCAGAGGACGGGCGTTTAATTGAACCAGCGCATTCCAGAGCAGAGACGCATCACACGGCAATCAGTTAATTTTTCGCAAGAGGCGGTTATAGATTCCAGTAGCAGGCTCCATAGGAGTGAGAGTTGATGAATCGCCATTGCACGATACCTGTAAGCTTAGCGGCTGGCTGATTGTATGCTCTTGCCTGCCAGTTACCCTTTACCCAAAATCGGCGGTTAAACCATGCCAGGAATTCCACTGGCTTTAGCCGTGGGAGTATCCATGAATGTGGCTGCCCATGACCACCGCAATTAAGATACATAGCCCCAGGAAAATAGCGAAGCTAATCACCCAAATCCAAATTGACTTTTGCTCGCCGTGTACAGGAGGATACAGCTTATGGGCGACGAGCCGGTTGGCTTTGAGGTGTTGGGTGGCGATCGCCGGAACATCGCTCGGGCGCAGCCGGTGATACCACGTTTTCTCAGGTAAAACTAGCGCCATCGGCCCGTTGCCACACTGCCCTAAACAGCCCGATGGCTCTATCTCTATGTCAGGCGGTGCATGCTGCTCAAAAGCCGCCAGTACCGCCAGCGAGCCCTGCTGCCGACAGGTGACGTTTTGACAAACTGAAACCTTTTTGGGCATTGGTGCAGGTAAAAGCGCGATAAAACATAAATCTGGAGCCTTCTACCATTATAGCCAGGTCTCCTTGAGCGATTCTTGAGCGAGTAGCAGCGTAGTTCGTCTGTAGAAGATCAGCGCGTTCAAATGATTCAGCTGAGTAAATAGGCAGTCAACTCAGAAAAGGCCGTAGCCTGTCAGCTACCTGAGCACTGTCACCATCGGCGGTTACGAGCTCTATTTGCTCAGCGTTGACAGCGCCTAAGCCCAGGTCAGCCGCTCGACGAATCTGAGCCTGACTCCAGATTGAGCCATTGGAGACTTCTGAAGTCGTGCCGAGCATACGTAAAAGGGCAATTCCCACGGCATCAATGGCAATGCGATCGCTACTCGCCAACATCACACCCGCTCTGACCTTCTCCCCTTGCTCAGGGCCACCGCCTACAAAAGCATCTACCCCATCAATCAGGTTGAGCGCCGGGCGATAGGCGCGGTTGACTTCTGCAATCATCAGCCGCTGGTTAGCAGAGCGGTGCAGCTCCTGCATGTAGTCGTGTCTGTCACCAGGAACCCGGCGAGCGACCATACCGATGGTGTTTTTTAGCGACAGGGTAAAGTGACCGCCAAAGCGATGGGTTTTCAGACAGCAGACGTTGACGACAGCATCGGCTTCTAGAACGGGACGGGCAACTGCGAACCCTCGTGACCAGTTTGTCCCCTCGCCCGAAAAGTACTGCCAGTCATCACGGCCTAGCTCGTCAAACACCATTGGTGTGAAGCCATAGCGCTCTGCTAGGTCAAACACCTGCATTTTCTGCATAGCACTGCGAGTTTCGGCCATGCCAGAGCGATCGCCGACCGTAATCTGGCTAGCGCCATCCCCTTTTATCGCCTGCACCAACGCCTCAAGTACGGCTGGGTCAGTAGCCGCAGGAGCCGGATCGCCTGTGTTGTAGTTGGGTTTGATAAATATTCGCTGACCCTGAAAGCTAGGCGGCTGCAATAGTTCTAGGGCTTGGCGCACGCCTGCGGCACGATCAGTGGTGCTCACCAAGACAACCCGATGAGGATTTAGCCCAGCAGCAGCCAGCGGCGCGGCCTGAGCTAGCGTGCTCAGCGGCATGGCAGGTGCAGTCGCTGTAGAGGAGGATGTTGTCCCTAGCGCACGCAAGGTAGGCGGTAGCAACGCTACGCCACCAAGCAATCCCAAGCGTCTTAATAGCTTACGACGAGAGTGCAGAAAATGCGGAAAATTGGGCATAGCTCAGTCGGTTCTCAGATGTACTTGCAAGGTTATTGATATGTTTTGTAATTATGACAAGTGCCGATGAGAATTTCCTGAGCTACTCAACGTAGAAAACAGCAGTAAGTATAGCGAAGCGCGGATGCATTCGCGCTTCGCGGAGCACTTTGCCTGTTGCTATATATGGCTTACAGTCAGTAATACTGCATGAAGCAAAGTGCCGGAAGCTATAGTTTTCAGGCACTTACATCCTCAGAAAATTCAGCCCTGAAATTCAGTCCTAACGCAATTAAGCCCGCTAACCTAATCAGGCCCAGCGCCCTGCGGGAGTAATTCACGCCCTCGATTAGTAAAGAACACTGACGCCGAAGGATACTTCCAGCCTTTGAGGAAGCTACTGTACTTTGGCAGGATGCACATAACACCGAGGGGCTGGTGATGAGCGAAGATTGGCTGCAAGGGCTGTCTCATCAAACGCAGGCGCTAGATGTTTTAGAGCCGGTGCAGCGTTCTTAGCATACGAGTAGCGATCATCCCAATTAGGACAAAGCCGACGTGGATTCCGTAGCGGGCGATTCGCTTGAAATATAGCAAAGTAAGGATGCATTCTTACTTTGCTAGTCGAGTTGCCTGCTATCAGATAACGGTTTCAGCCGATAAAAGTTCCTAAGCAACTTGACAGGAGCTATAGGAGGGTTAGCTGATCGGGCATGCGTCATATTCAACTAGGATCGTTGAGCGCAGGCGTTAGTGCTTAGCGCGATCGCCCGTTTGGATAACGCCATGCAACCTCTGCCCGGTCATCAACCTCACAGTAACGCTACCGAGCTAGCAAAAGAGCGTAACCGTGCCGCCGCAGAGCGAACGCTGATGGCGTGGATTCGGACGAGTCTTTCTCTTATTAGCTTTGGATTTGGCATCGATCAAATTATCAAGGCGCTCAATCAGGGCGTTGAAGTGAATCATCCAGTGCAGCTTTCGCAGTTTTTAGGGCTGTCTTTTATTGTGCTGGGCACCTTTTCTGTACTGGGCGCGGCTGTGCAATACCAGCAGGAAACCCGTGCCTTGAGAAAACAACACTACACGTATGTGCCTAGAATATCGATTGGTCTAATCGTGGCGAGCTCCTTATTTTTCATTGGTTTGGTTACCTTTGTCGGAATTTTGCTAAAGGCTGCAAACTAGCGAGGATGGTCAAAGAAAACGCAGCATCACAACAACGGCTGCCACCACGCCAAACACTACGACACCTGTCGTCGCGGCAAGTGCCATCGGACGGCTTGACATCAGAAGATAGTTTTCGTTTTGGATCGAACGGGTTGCCATTTTATACTGTCGCATTCCCAGCGCGAGCAGGCCCAACCCTAGCAGAATAGTGCTCAAGCTTAGCAGACGGGATACCTGCTCAGGCGCAATCCGATCACCTCCTGGGAAAGCCTTTGTCAGGGCAGCCAACACACTGTCAATCACAATGCCGAGCCCTATCAGTTTAAAGCTGCTGTCGCTCCAGGATAGTAAGGTGCGCTCAGCCGCTGCCCGAGTTCGCTGTTTTGCTAGTTCTGTGGTGATATTTTTCATGAATTAGGAGAAGCTTGGAGTGTTCTCAAGGCTGGATCAAAAGCAGCTCGTAAAGATGTTGTTAGAGGCTGGACATTGTGGTAAAAAAGCGACCGATTCTCAGAGAGATGTTGGTGACGGCAACGATCAGTGGCAAAATCTGTGGGTATTGCAGATAAACGAGACGAACTTCAGCGTGCCGCTGATCCAATTGGTTCGTCAAAGCAATGATAAATCTACTGTCTGCAATTACGCTTGCCATGTAAATCCAGAGGCAGACTGTACTTCTTGCGCCAGAATTTCTTCAGAGCGCGTTGCTAAATCTGGCGAGCCGTCGAATAATCCGATCAAAGGGTCTTCTGCTGGTTCAGACTGAACGGCCATCGCATCAGAAAATGCCTGAAGTTTTTAGAGCAGTCGTTTGCATCAGCTCCCTCGCTAGCTGAATTTGCTCAGGCAAGCTAAGCTGCTGGGCTGCGCTCAATAGTTCTTCAACAATCATAGTGTAGCCTCCACCCGTTCATTGTATTACGGCTAGAATCGGGTTCCTTGCTATAAATCTAATCGACTGCTTGGCAATTTTAGGAAAAGCTCTCTTTCCTTACTGAAAATGATGCAATATCTGGGATAGCCTATACGACTGACTACGGTATTCTAGTCTCTTAGTTATGCCCGGAGTATTGTATAAACATCTCCTTAATCGCTGTCATTGCTGTTGGTGTACAGCTCTTGGGTATGCTCTTTGAGATAATGACCTACGTGATCAAAGGTGAGTTTGTTCGTCAAGTAGAAGCTATGCTGGAAGACTTCGCCGAATTAGACCGGGTTGACTACGCTAAATACGCAGAACGTTCGTGGCCTGCCAGGTTAGCCATTCAGACAGCTCGGCTAGTGGCTCCTTTGCAGTAGGGTTTATTGTGCTGCGATCGCGCCTACTCTCAGCCCTGGGCATCAGCCCCGCTAAAACACCCGTGATGGCATGGCGCGCGTTTCAGAATGCCGCCTTGCCGCATGATTGCCTGTGCATTCTCAACTGGAACATTGCTAAAGAAAATCAGAAAACTCTCTGGCAGCAAGAATTTTCGACTGTTGTTCAGCAGCGTCAGCCCCACCTTTGTTTCTTGCAAGAGGCTCGCGTATCCTGGCCAGAGCCGCTCCCGCTGCTAGGCCCAGAACGAGCAACCAAACTCGCCTCAACCTTTGGCTGGTACTTCGTCCCGAATTTAATTCATCACCGTCAGGGGTACGCAGCGGGCGTACTCACAGCTTCTAAGACGCCCGCGTTGAATAGCGCCGCCCTGTACAGCCCACATGCTGAGCCCTTTTTACAAACGCACAAGGTCGCGCTGGTGACGGAATACCCGATTGCGCAACAGCAGCAGACGCTTTTGACTATTAACGTGCATGGGATTAATTTTGTGCGATCGCACAAGTTTCAGGCCCAACTGCATCAGATTGAGCTTGCCATCACCCACCATATCGGCCCGCTCATCCTGGTCGGTGACTTCAACACCTGGCGACCCGAGCGGATGCAAATGCTTCAGGCGGCAGCACAGCGGCTGCGGCTGGAGCCCGTGCAGTTTTCCTCAGACAGCCAGAACAATCTCAAGCGGTTTCTCGGCTCTGACCCCTTAGATCATATTCTCTATCGGGGTCTAAAGCTACAGCCGCAAGCTGCGCAGGTGCTGGGTGAGATGACCTCATCCGACCATAACCCGATGATCGCTAGTTTTAGCATTGAGTCGTCTGAATCAACTGCCTGAAGCGTGAGTAATTGGCGTTAGAGCGCATGATCGCCTCCCCTCCAAAACCGCATTTTGCCGGTATCCAGCCTGATATCAACGAATAGGCCGCCCTCCTGGAAAAAATAAGTGCTTGCATTCTACAAAGCTTGAAGATATTCCTGGCCGATAGACTCTGGCAGACAAACCGCTAACAGGGTGGGGCCCAAGTCAATCGACAGGCTGCTGCCATCTTCAGTAAAGCTACCCAGCGCCTGGTTACAGTCAACGCAAATAGAAAGCTGCCCGTCCTCCATAAACTCAATCGTATAGCCGCTAGGAGAGGCTGGCTCTAGCAGCTCGTCATTGTTGTACTAGAAATCGCATTAGGCACAGCTCAAGGCCAACCTGGAGCGGTTGAGGGCATAGATTAAGCGCTGTCGACTTTGATTAGTCCCATTGGTGCTGTCGAGCTTCATCGACTATCCCTTGAGCCTCTTTGAGAGGAATATGGTAGCGATCGCTCAAAAGCTGAGGAATGCGCGCGCAGTCGCGATTAGGATTCACATCTAGATGGCTAGAATAAGCAGGCAGTGCAGCATTGCATAGAAAAGGCGAAACCTTGGCCTTTAGTTGAAGCGGTTCAAGATTTTTAACTTCTCGTGAATTCACAAAAAATAGCAAGGCACCACTGAGGTTGGCATCGCTGAAATTAGCATATCTGAGCAAGGTGCAGTTAAGGTCAGCATTACTGAGGTTGGCATATCTCAGGTCAGCACCGCTGAGGTTGGCATGTCTCAGGTCAGCACCGCTGAGGTTGGCATATCTGAGGTCAGCGCAGTTGATGTCGGCACCAGTGAGGTTGGCACTGATAAGATTGGCACCGCTGAGGTCAGCGCCGCTGAGGTTAGCATATCTAAGGTTAGCACCGTTGAGATTGGCACCGCTGAGGTCGGCACCGTTGAAGTCGGCACTGCTGAGGTCGGCATCGTTGAGGTCGGCACCGCTGAGGTTAGCAGTTGCCCCTCTATCAGCAGCGCGAGAATGGAGAATTAGGAAGACTCCACCAGCAACCGTCGCGACTATCCCCATACCGTTGATGAGAGTTTCACGATGTTGGTGAGTAAGGGCTGCTCTTTCGCTGTAGGATAGGCGACCGTACTCGGGCTGAAGTTTGCGATCAGGAAGCAACCAAAGCCGCCACACCATCCAAAGCAAGACTGATGTGGAGATCACTCCAATCATCCACCACTTACTAATCTTGATCTTTGACTGCCACTGCTTGAATCGCTCCCGCATCCTTGAGACTCTTTCAACGCTGAACCTATTATCACACTTTTGATTCTAGAACGCTCTAATCTTTATACACACTTAACCACCCCTGCTCATTCCAAAGCAAACGGGCCACCCAGGAGGCGTTTCGGGCGGCGGTTCGGTGCGCTTGTAGCGACGGTTTCCGCATGTCACTTCTAAGCGCTCATTTCGCCGTAGCTACGATAGCCCATTGCTTTACCAGCTTGTGGTGGCCCTACCACGTGTCTCAAGTCAATTCTGCACACCAGCGCCACGGCAAGCGTATTGGCTTGATGAACGTAGGTATGGTTTTCACACGATATGCCTGCCCTGGCTAGCCCAGACCTCACCGTGCATCAGGAACTCTTGGACTTCATTGAAGATATAGCAAAGTAAGGATGCATTCTTACTTTGCTGTAGGAACTGACTCAAAAAGCTGGCTGGGTTATAAATCACGATGGCCTACTTTCGGCTGCGAGCGTTACCCAGAAATACCGGTTTGTGCACCCCACCTTTGACAGCCCATAGCTTTTGTCACTCGGCTGAGGTACAGTTCTCAGGCTGAAAGCCCTATGTGACAACGGACCAAGTGACTAGCCTGTACCGAATGCATTTGGTACAGGCTCTATCCACTAATCTTCTAATTTGGGGGCAAAGAGTTCTCGACCCATTTGAAACAATGTGAGCCCTTCCACTTCATCTTCACTGAGGGAAAATAGCATTCTAATATCGGCAGCTTCTGCAAAATAATCTATCTCTGAAGTAGGATAGAGAACGAAGGAGCTTTGACCAGTGGCTTGAGCCGTTAGTTCGCCGTCTTCCACCCAAATAGCGAGCTGCATTTCGGGCAAGAGCTGGTAGGTGCCTACGTACTTTTCGTAGATTGCTGGGTCTATGGCGATCGCTTCGAGCTGCGTCGGAATTTTATAGGGTTCGCCAAAAGCGATCGCGGCTAAATCTTCTACAACGCGACCGGGGAAAGCCGTTTCAAAATTAGACAAAGCAACAATCGTCAGCGCTTCGCCTGGGTAATACGCTAGAGAGCTGGCAAACCCGCTAACGCCGCCATCGTGCAACACTCGCGGCTGTTCTAAATGACGGTCTACGACCAGCCCGTATCCGTAGAACGTATCGGGGCTTGCTTCGGGTGCCATTGGTACGATGGGCGTCATCATCGCGGCCCTAGCTGTTTTGCTCAGTACCGCCGGATTTTCATTCTCATACAGCCACTGGTTCCAGATTGCCAGGTCTTCTACTGTAGAATACAGTCCACCTGCGCCCTGAGGAATGCTCATGTCAAACGGACTCGCTTGCAGATAAGTCTCTCTACCAACGAACAGATAGCCCTGAGCCAGATCAGGAATCACCGTTTGCGGAATTTCATAGCCTGTATTTTCCATGCCCAAAGGATCAAAGATATTGGCCTGAACATAGTCTGCATAGGTCTGTTCGGCCACAATTTCGATGATTTGCGTGAGTAAAACATATCCCGAGTTACTGTATTTGAATTGTCCTCCAGGCTCAAATTCGAGCGGCAGATCCTTAAACCGAACCACTAGCTGATCGAGTGAAATAGGCAGCCGCATCCACTCTAATATATCTGGAAAGGCTTGGCCGTCGAGGTACTCAGGAATGCCTGCGGTGTGAGTGAGCAGATGATGAAGGGTAATGCGATCGCCGTCAGGATAGTCAGGCAAGTACGCTGAGACAGGTGCTTGCACATTAAGCAGCCCTCGATCTTGCATCTGTAGAATGGCAACGGCTGTAAACTGTTTTGTGATTGAACCAATCCGGAACTTGGTGGCAGGAGTATTGGCCACTTGATGCTCGCGGTTGGCCAAATCGTAGCCACGCATCACCACGGTGGCATCGCCCTGAACGATACCAACGCTTCCTGAGAACCTACCGGTCTGGGCATAGGCATCCAGATAAGCATTCATTTCGGTGATGACATCAGCAGTCAAGCGCCGGTCAGTCGTTGAGTTATCGCTCAAAGTTGCAGCCATCTCAACCTCTTCTTTTAAAGAACATAGACTCTGGTCAATACAGAAAGCCTGCACCGCCCTGTTAGTCGTGAATAGCGTAACGCTAGCTAGCAGACCTGTCAGAAAAAACTTACTGAAAGAACACATCTCTCTAAACCGCTACGACTGTCCTCGCACTATAGCAGCGCTCATCAATTGCTTTCTATAGAGATAAGTCATCGAGATCAATGACATTCGTCACAGAAAAACTGCCGTAAATAACTGTTGTTGACATGCCTTACCTGCTACCGTCTTGCTAGTGATTGCCCTCACTTTCTTTCTTACAATATTTCTCTTAAAAGTATGAGTATCAAAATCTTCACGACGATAGGTCAGATAGTGCTTTAGGCTGCGACTGTTATTGCAATTGCCACCGTTGAAGTGTTTTGGATAGCCTGCCCAAGAGGGGTCTGAATTTTGTGTAGGCGCTTTTGGCTTAAGCGGAAAAGCGTTCTGGGAACAGGATAGCAAAATGTGACAGCGATGCTTGCCGTCTTGGTACGTATTCCCTAGCGCCGCAATTCTTGATAGGCCTATTCCGCTTCTTCGAGATGTTATAGCTCCTGTCGAGTTACTTAGGACGCTTTTATCGGCTGAAACCGTTATCTGAAACCGTTATTTGACAGCAGGCAACTCGACTCGCAAAGTAAGAATGCATCCTTACTTTGCTATATTCATCGCCAGGTACATCAGTCGCCTGGAGTCACCGTTATCGCGCTATCTACAATCATTTAGAAATTCGTGCTGCCGTGCGTAAGATCTGCCCGGCTAAAACCGCTGCGCCAAAGCCGTTGTCAATATTCACTACGCCAATGCCGGTCGCGCAAGAATTCAGCATGGTCAACAGCGGCGCTAAGCCCTGAAAGCTCGCACCGTAGCCGACGCTGGTCGGCACGGCAATCACCGCACACTGGGCCAATCCTGCAACGACGCTCGGCAAAGCCCCTTCCATCCCCGCCGCGACGATCAGCACATCAGCTTGATCGATCACATGGCGATTGCTCAGCAGCCGGTGAATGCCCGCGACGCCTACATCCCACAGGCGAGTCACCTGAAAGCCGCACAGCTCCGCAGTAACGGCGGCTTCTTCGGCGACGGGCAAGTCGGCGGTGCCTGCGGTAAGAATGCTGAGGTTGCCGGGCTGCACTGCCATGTGCTCTTTGGGCCGGATGGCGCAGATGCGAGCCGTGTCAAAATAAGTTGCCTGGGGCAGAGCGGCTCGCACGTCTGCGCCCTTTTGCGTGTCTACTCGCGTTGCCATCACCACTGGATGCAGCGGCTCCATCGCCTGCATAATTTCGATAATTTGTCCGGCAGTTTTGTCCTGCCCCCAGATCACTTCTGGGAAGCCAGTGCGCAGCGATCGCTCGTGGTCAATCTTGGCAAACCCACCGACCTCCTCATACGCCGCCATCTTTTTAGACTGTTGCATCTGCTCAAAGGCCATCTCTGGGCTAAGGCGACCAGCGGCTACGGCTTGGAACAATTCACGAACGGCGTCAGGCTGAATCACGGGTATCTATCGCTAAGGTAAGAGCAGTTCAACTGTAATAGGCTAACGTGATTCTAGATAGTTTTAGTTTTGGCTCTGCTTTGGCTCTATGTCTATTGCGTCCGTCGCGCCTGGTAGTACTCATAGCTCTGCGATCGCGCCTACTCCTGGCCCGATTGACGTTGTCATTTTGTCCAATGGCCCTGGGGAAGTGGCGACCTGGGTAAAGCCGGTAGTGCGTTCGCTTCGCGTCTCCACAGGAAAATCGTTCCATCACAGCGCCTCTGATACGCATAGCCTGCGCATTTCAGTCGTGCTCTCTCCCTGCCCTCACGCCTCTGGTCAGGAGCCCACCATTTTACAAAACTATCCTGAAGTGGATCGGGTACAGAGTGCGCCTCACTTCTTCAGATTTTTGCTCACGGGCAAAACTGCCGATGACTGGGACTGGCACCCTCAGGGCGTCGTCGTCTTTCTGGGCGGCGATCAGGCGTTTACCTGGCTAATTGCCAAACGCCTCGGCTATCGCACCGTCATCTACGCCGAATGGGAAGCTCGCTGGGCTGGGCGGGTAGATCGCTTTGGCGTCATGCAGTCTGATATGGTGCAAAAAGTGCCTGCTCGCCACCGCGATAAATTCATCGAAGTCGGCGATCTGATGGCCGATGTGCAGGCTACCGCCGACCGCACAGAAATTACTGGCGCTTTGGGCATTTCTCCAGAGGCTGATCTGGTGGGCTTTCTTCCTGGCTCAAAGCCTACCAAGCTGGGGCCGGGCGTTCCTTTGTCGTTAGCGATCGCCCAAACCCTCCACACCCAAAATCTTCAGACTCAATACGTCATCGGCGTCGCCCCTACCCTCACCCTGGCCGACCTCGCCCGCTACACAGACTCCCTCTACAATCCGCTAGTCCCTATTCTGAAAGGCCCACCGGTCACCCTAGTCACACCCACAACAGGTCTACCCTATTTCCAAATCAAAAACGGCCCGAAGGTCTTTTTATGGCAGCGGTTTCCTGCCCTGGACCTGTTCTCTCAGTGCACGCTATGCCTCACGACGGCTGGCGCTAATACTGCCCAGCTCGGCGCACTCGCCGTGCCGATGATTGTCCTGCTGCCGACTCAGCAGTTCGACGCGCTGCAACTTTGGGATGGCCTGCCTGGGCTGTTGGCAAGGTTGCCGGGGGTGAGAGCGATCGCCCGCAAATTCATCAATCCGCTGATTATTAAAGGAGTGCAAAAATCAGACAAACTGTTTGCCTGGCCCAATATCTGGGCAAAGCGCGAAGTCGTTCCCGAGGTGCTTGGCCTCATCACTGCCGAGCAGGTCAGTGAGCAGGTGCGTGACTATCTCACCCATCCCGAAAAGCTCGCCGCCATTCGCCAAGATCTTCGCAGCCTGCGTGGACCCGCTGGCGCTGCCGATAAAATGGCCAACCTTATACTAGAGGCCGTCGATTATCCTGTTTAATGTTGGGTCTTGCGAAGCCTCAACCCTACCTACCTGGTTTTTCTCCCCCTGCTCCCATGCCTTTTAACTACCCCACCACCCGCAAAGCTGACCAAACTGACACCTATCACGGTATCGAAGTCGCCGATCCTTACCGCTGGCTCGAAGACCCTAACTCATCTGAAACCGAAGCCTGGGTAAAAGCCCAAAACAAAGTCACTTTTGGCTACCTAAACGAACTGCCAGGCCGCGACCAGCTCAAATCTCGCCTCACTGAGCTGTGGAATTATGAGCGCTATGGTTTGCCGTTCAAGCAGGGTGACAGCAAAAATGCTGACCATCCAGTTCGCTACTTTTACTCTAAAAACGACGGCCTGCAAAACCAGTCTGTGCTCTACACCCTTCCTGCCCTGGACGCAGCGCCGACTGTCCTGCTCGACCCCAACACTCTCTCAGAAGACGGCACCGTGGCCCTCTCCGGCGTGGCCATCAGCGAAAACGCTCAGTATTTAGCCTACGGTTTATCCACCGCCGGGTCCGACTGGATGGAGTGGAAAGTGCGCGACATTGCCACTGGCAAAGACACTAACGACCGTGTGCAGTGGGTAAAATTCTCCGGTGCATCCTGGACCCACGACCACAAAGGCTTTTTCTACAGCCGCTACGATGAACCCAAGCCCGACACTCAGCTAGAAGACATCAACCGCTACCAAAAGCTGTACTACCATGCCCTCGGCACGCCTCAATCCGAAGACAAACTGATTTACGAGCGCCCCGACCAGCCCGACTGGGGATTTGGCGGCGGCGTTAGCGAAGATGGCCGCTATCTGATTATCTCTGTGTGGCTAGGCACCTCTCCTAAAAATCTGTTGTTTTACAAAGATCTGCAAGATCCTAAAGCTGAAGTTGTTGAACTTGTTTCAGAATTTGAAGCGCAGTACAGCGTGATTGACAATGACGGCACCACCTTCTGGATTCAGACTGATCTGGACGCGCCTAAAGGTAAAGTGATTGCTATCGACATCACCAACCCTGACCGGAACAACTGGCAAACGCTCATTCCTGAAGCAGAAGAGACTTTGGAGTCGGTAGGTGTGCTCAACAATCAGTTTGTTGCAGATTACCTTAAAGACGCTTACACCCAGATCAAGATTTTTGATCTTACGGGCGCTTTTGTTCGCGATGTAGATCTACCTGGCATTGGGTCAGCCGGTGGGTTCAATGGCGATCGCACCGACACCGAGACTTTCTACAGCTTCACCAGCTTCACCGTCCCCAATCGCATCTACCGCTACGACTTCACCACGGGCGAAAGCACTCTCTTTCGTGAACCGTCTATCCCCTTCGATCCCGATGCTTACGAGACCAAGCAGGTCTTTTACCCTAGCAAAGATGGCACTCAAATCCCAATGTTCATCACAGCCAAAAAGGGACTGGCGCTGAACGGTGAAAACCCGGTACTGCTCTACGGTTACGGCGGGTTCGGTATTTCTCTTTCTCCCAGCTTTTCGGTGAGCAATCTGGTTTGGCTGGAGATGGGCGGCGTATACGCAGTGGCCAATCTGCGCGGCGGCGGTGAATATGGCGAAGCCTGGCACGAGGCCGGGATGAAAACCCATAAGCAAACGGTGTTTGATGATTTTATTGGTGCGGCTGAGTGGTTGATTGGGGAGGGGTATACGAGGTCAGAGAAGTTGGCGATCGCTGGCGGCAGCAACGGCGGTCTCTTGGTCGGTGCCTGCATCACTCAGCACCCCGACCTCTTTGGCGCGGCCCTGCCCGCAGTCGGCGTCATGGATATGCTGCGCTTCAATCAGTTCACCATTGGCTGGGCCTGGGAATCTGACTACGGTTCGCCGCAAAACGAAGCCGAATTCAAAGCCCTCTACGCCTATTCACCTCTACACAACCTCAAACCCGGCACCGCCTATCCACCCACAATGATCACCACCGCCGACCACGACGACCGGGTCGTGCCTGCCCACAGCTTCAAATTCGCCGCTGCCCTACAAGCCGCCCACCAGGGCGACAATCCAGTCCTCATCCGGATCGAAACCAAAGCCGGTCACGGCGCAGGCAAACCCACCACCAAACAAATCGAAGAAGCCACTGACAAATGGGCGTTTTTAGCCTATGAGCTGGATGTTGACTCATAGCAAAGCCAGCTCAAAATATCGAAACCCTGCCGACAAGAAATCTCCTCTCGCGGAGGCTCCCATGTACATAAAAGGCTGAGAACACCATCACAGCCTGCCGCCCTCATCACCCAACCCCTTGATCCCAAGGGGAGAAGGGGAGCCGGATCAAAGTCCTTCTCCTCTCGGGAGAAGGATTTAGGATGAGGGCGAGTGCAATGTTTGGCAACCTTTTTCAGCTTTTGTCTTATGGCTGTATGTACACGGTAGTCTACGGAGGGAGTTTACTCCAGGCTCTAGTTTCTTCTCCCGATCGCTTCACAAACCAAACAACAGCCCAATTGCAGGCAACAGCCGACCGCAAACCTCAACCAGCTTAGTCGTCTCCGTCAGCCCGGCAGTCATGCCTTTGAGCGCATTCATTGCCCGCTTTGCCAGCTTCTGCCCTTTACCCCCTTCTGACGACTGCCCGGCCTGTGCAATCGTCTTAACTTCCTCCAGCGCATCGGCTTTTTCATCTTCACTCAAGGCTGGTTCTGTCTCGATGGCGGACTGTAGCTGAGTGAGCAGGTCTTTGAGCTGAGCTTGCGTTTCACTGCCGCTGAGCTGATTGATTTGGTTGCTGATCTGACCGCTGATGTCGCGCAGGCTGACAATTGAGTTGTTGGCACTGATATTGAAATCGCCCTCAACGTCAAAATTCTGGCTCTGGTCGTTTCCTTGCATGGCTTTACTATTTGCAGTAGCTTTCACGTCTACAGTAACGGGTCGTTCCGCCAGAGACTTCGTAATCAGAGTCATATCGGCACTCTGCTGACGATGTAAATCTATGAGGGCTTCTTTGTGCTGGATCTCTTGCTCTTTGCTCTGTAGCAGCGCCTTGTATTTTCGCTCAACGGCTTTAAGTGCCTTTTGGTACTGCTGTTTAAAGGCTTGATGAATCGCAGCTTTATCAAGCTCGGGGTTAGCATTGAGGCGTACAACCATCACCCCGTCACCTTTGTTTTCTATGCTCTGAATCTCTAGCGCTGCATTCTCGTGCTGCACCTGAATGTTTTGAAAGGTTTGTGAAAAAGCGCGCCAGTCGATGCCATCGCGAAAGATCAGGTCGATGGTGCTGAGCACTTCTTCAAATAGCTTAGTAAATTCGCCGGGGGCAAAGGTGCCACTGCTAGGGCGACGCTCTTGCTGGTTGCGCAGGAGATAGACGTGGTCGCAGATAGCGCCTGCTAGCTGAGTAGTGCTGTCAATGTTCCAGGCTTCAAGGCAGGCCGCGCTGAGGTTTGTCTGGTGAAAACAGGTGCCCAGTGCCTGCACCTTAGTAAGATTTGCCCGCTGCATATCTGCGTTTTCTAGCGTTGCGTTGCTGAGGTCGGCTTCGGTGAGATCCATGTCGGCTAGCTCAGCGTGGCTAAGGTTGGCACCTTTCAGGTTTAGGCCAACGTAGGATTTTCCGGGTTCAGGGCGGAGCGAGACAAGTAAGTTGAGGGCTGTGCGGTTGGCTAAGCTGGTTTTGTAGGCTCTGGAGAGATGTAGCTTTTTGCTTAGATGAAAACAGGTGCGGGTGAGCTTGGCTCCCTTGAAATGAGCGCTTTTGACAGTGGCCTCAGAGAAGTTAGCATCGGTGAGATCTGCGTTGTGAAAGCTAGTGCCACCTAAGGCAGAGAGTCCAACAGCCAAATCACGGATGAGCTTGTCGCGCGAATCGCCAGAGAGAGCTCGGTGGCTGACAACGAAGTTGAGAAGGGCTACTAGAAAAACAGAGATAACCGTCAGTCCAGTAATAAGTAATACGTTAGAGCTATCTTGAGCTAAAGCGACAGCAGCAGCAACAGCAATAACAAAGGCAGCAACACCAGCGCTAGCAGAAGCAACAGCACCAGCAATGGTGACAGCAACAGCGACAGCGCCAGAGAAAGCGGCAGTGACAGCACCAGCGACAATAAACGCGCCAGTGCCGGATCCAGCGGTAGCAATAGCCCCAGCAGTAGTAACAGCACTAGCGACAGTAACAGCACTAGCGACAGCGCCTAGCATCGCCAATATTCCTTGACGGTAGTTACAGTAAAGAGCGACCATTATTACGCCTAACCCGCAGATTCCAGCAGTAGCTTCAGAGACTTCACTGTCGGATCCAAACACGCTTTGGCTAGGCTCAACAACGGCGATGAAAAATAAATTAACAAATAGTGTAAGCAGAGTGGCTGCTAGCGCTGAAAGCAATAGCGACGACAAGAAAGCTGAGACTGCCCACAGACGCCGCGTGCCCGTGCTCGCTTTACAAAACTGAGCACCCACCAGATTCGCATCTGTAAATTTAGCACCTCGCAAGTTAGTATTCGTCAGGTTCGCCCCTGCCAGGTCAATCCCTCCCAGGTTCATCCCCCGTAGCGACTCTCCGCTAAGGTCTACTTCCTGAAAATTCCGTTCTCCCTGACGGTAGCGGCTCAGCAGTTCTTTCGCCTTCATCACTCACGCTCACGACATACACTCGCATTCTCCCACTCACCAGAGGATAATAGCGATGACTTCATCAGCTTTTGTCAATTAGAGGCCAAAATTCAGTCTTTTGTATAAAAAACTACTCTTCCACTAGCGCCAGAGCCCGATTCATCACGCTGTCTGACAAATACATACCCGCCTGACGCAATCGATCTAAAAGCTGGCGCGCACTATCAATCTCACCTCGCTGTTTGGCAACCAAAACCAAACCCAGCGTTCCTCTGACCGGAATTTCTAAAGCAGCCGCACAGCGCCTCGCGGCTAGGTCATCGACAATTGCCTCTGTTCTAGGATTGGCGTAAGCCCACGTCAAAACTGAAGACTCTCCCGCTCCCAGATCCCACGACTGACTAATAGCCGGAACATCGGGCGTCTCAATGACCTGAAGCTAAGACGTTTCATTAATAGCCTTTGCGGTGATGTCTGACTTGCCTCTCTGTAAAATCTCCGTCGCTACGCTTTGAGGCACAAGAATCTCTGAACTGACAACTTGCAACAAGCTGATCAATCCAGCCTTACTCAGATAAATCAGGGGTGATGCATTCACAACGGGGGGCTTATCCAAGATCCAGCTCTCGCTGTAGATCATCAAAGTCAACCGTAAAAGCCTCCACACCTTCCCGTGTCAGCGCCATCAAAAAATCAGTTCGGTCTAAGCCCGCAATACTCGCTGCTTTTTCTTGAGAAACTGTACCTCTCTGATACCAGTGTATTGCAGCAGCCAGACGAAGTTCTTGAACGAACTCATCTGGCGACTTTTTCAAAGCGGAAAAAACCTCTACAGGCATCTCTAAACTGAGCTGGGCCATCGCTCGCACAAACTCCATTGGCACTTGATGATGCTATTCTATCGGGTTATGCAAGTCTCCTGTCAGGCGAATAAGCTCAGGCTATGATGAACCTTCCAACCCACCGGCCACCGACTCATCCAGGTGAAATGCTGCTAGAAGAATTTTTATTGCCGATGGAGATTACACAGCGATCGCTTGCCACAGCCATCCATGTCCCCTATCAGCGCATTAACGAAATCATCAACGGTCGTAGAGGCATGACCCCTAGCACAGCCTTGCGACTGGCCAAGTACTTCAGAATGTCCGCTGATTTCTGGATGACCCTGCAACTGCGCTGGGATCTGTACCACGCCCAGCAGTCAGAAGCAGACACACTAGAGACTATTCAGCCCCGTCAAACAGCTTGAAAAGCAGATAATTTTGCTCAAGTCTTACAATAGCAGCAGCACCTAATTCTTCTAGTTGGCTCAGCTCATGGTTGCTACACCTACCCGTCTAAAAGCTCAGCTCGCTTCTAAACCAGAAATCGTCTGGGAAAAGCTGCCTGAAGACTTCGTTTTGCCAGACGACCCTGCGAGCAATATCAATCAACCGGCAATAGCTGCGGCGCTGACTGACAGCCTATTTTTGGCAGGCTACTTATCAGAAACGGCAGCAACCACCACCAACTACAGCATCTGCGCCAAAGTCGATGGTAAAACGGTGGTGAAAGCGCCAGACTGGTCTTGGATTCCAGCGATCGCCGTCCCCAAAACAGAGGTCGAGCGCAGCTACACGCCTGTCTTAGAGGGAGACCTGCCCCTAGTGGTGATGGAGTTCATCTCAGAGACAGAGGGCACCGAGTACTCTATTAAGCCGACTTATCCGCCGGGCAAGTGGTTTTACTACGAGCGAGTTTTGAAGGTACCCAACTACGTCATTTTTCATCCCAAGACAGGCACGATTGAGTTTTATCAGCTTTCAGAAGACGGTCTTTACAAGCCGCAAATACCCGATCAGGATGGTCTGCACTGGCTCGCTGAGGCCGACTTATTTTTAGGTGCATGGGAAGGGGCTCACCAGGATCGAGCTGGCTGGTGGCTACGCTGGTGGGATGCACAGAGAGAGCTGCTGCTATGGGGTGAAGAGCTAACAGTTAGGGAAAGGCAGCGAGCTGAGGAAGAAAGGCAGCGAGCTGATCGGGCTGAGCAGGCACTGGAAGAAGCTCAGCGAAGTGCGATCGCTAAACTCACCGACCTCGGACTCAGCGCTGAACAAATCGCTGATACTCTATCGTTATCTGTAGAAGACGTGCAGCCGCAGCTCGAAGACTAATTCTGTTCAATTATCAACAAAGACATGCCAGCCTACTCAGCCATCGTAGAAACCGACGTAGAGACATTGGCCCAGCAGTTGGCCGCTGATCCAGAAGCTGTACAGCTCATCGACGTACGCGAGCCGCAAGAATTGGAGATTGCCAGCCTGCCCGATTTTGTCAATCTGCCGCTGAGTCAGTTTGGTGAATGGTCAGGAGCGATCGCCACCCAGTTCGACCCAACCGCCGAGACGATTGTCATGTGCCATTTAGGTATGCGCTCAGCCCAGATGTGCCAGTGGCTGATGGAGCAGGGATTTACCAACGTTAAAAATTTGGCCGGTGGGATTGATGCCTATAGTCGCAAGATTGACCGTGCAGTGCCGATCTACTAACGGTCGATACTACGTGGTAAAAGGTGGAAAGATTGTTGTTAGCACAGACTATCGCTTGCTCGGCTTGGTAGGGCAGGGACAGTTTGCTCGGGTTGACTGCGCGATTCACCGCCAAACGGGTCAGATGGTGGCCATCAAGCAAATCCGCCATCCTCGCCCAAGGCAGAATGCTCAAGAGCCCTTTGTGCTCTACAGGTTTGACCATCCGAACGTGGTGGGCTGTCAGGCAGCTGTCCCCACTTCAGCTTTTTATCAGTTGATTTTGGAATATTGCGAGGGCGGCACGCTGCGATCGCACCTCAACACCGCTGCCCCTATCCCGCTTAGCGAAACCAAAGCCCTGATCGGCGACATCCTTCAAGGGCTCAGCTACATTCACCAAGAGCAGATTGTCCACGGCGATCTTAAGCCAGAAAACATTCTCCTCACTTATGCCCCCACTAGATTGACCGCCAAGATTGGCGACTTTGGCAACGCCCGCTTCGTTGATCTGCCCGGTCACTCCCCTCGGGAAATCGGCTCTCCTACCTACACCGCGCCTGAACGATTTGAAGGGCAATCAACCTACGCTACCGATCTCTATTCTGTTGGGGTGATGCTGTATGAAATGCTGTTGGGCGATCGCCCCTTCTCAGGCAATCCCGACGACTTGCGCAATGCTCACCAAACTCAGCCCATTCCCCTCCCCGATCAGCTCACTCACTCAGCCCAAAAGTTGCTGACCACCGCCCTACACAAACAGCCCCATCAGCGGTTTGCCAGTGCCGCCGCAATGCTGACTGACCTTCAGCAGCTATCAGCCGTATATCTCCCAGCTCAATCTTCAATCCCTTCACGCCAAGTTTCTACTGTTACCCTGCCTCAGCCTCTCACGTTTATTCCTTTAGAGGACATCACCGAACCGATTGAAACGCTGCTGCCAATTCCCCAAGGCTGCTGCATCGTCACCGCCAAATCTCTGCATATGCTCACTCCTCAGCTCAAGCTAACGCCCGTCGCCCGGTTCGACCACCCCTGCCAGGCAGCCGTTTCTCCCGATGGCCGTTGGTTCTTCACCCTGCCTCAGTCACCTCATTTGCAAACGGTGCAAGTCTTGGCGATTGACTCTCGATACTGCCTGCAAGTGCGCGCTTCCTCCACTCAAACCCAGTTGGAATGCTTTACCCGTCGCGGGCAGTCGGTCGGTCAGCTCTCGATTAACCTACCCATAGTGCAAATGACCGCGACGGCTGTGCCCTATCAGCTCATAGCGCTGACGGCTCCAGTGCAAGCCCCCGCTACCGCTGTTTTAATTACGCTCAAACCTTTTCAAATTCAACAGTTGCGGCTGCCCATCAGCCCTGAGCAGGTGAGCGCTTTACCCTGGGGCTATGCCGTCGCTGATGCACAAAATATACTGCTGCTCGACCGCTCAGCTGAACCGATTAGCTTGATTGAGGGAATGCCACCGGTTAGGGCGATCGCACCGTTAGATAATCACATGCTTTTGTTAGCCAACGACCCCAGTTCACTGACAGAAGGGGCCTGTACTCAGGGGCGATCGCCGCTATCCATCATCGATCTCAAATCGCTTGAGATTGATGTCATCTTTTAACAGGCTTGAAAAGCTCGAACCTGATTGCACTTAGCGAAGCGACTCTACCCGAACATCAAAGTTATAGTCTTCTAGCAACTGCCGCCGGTCTTCTGCCTCAGCTTCAGTTGGAAACGCTCCCACCTGCATCACCATCTGCCCTTCAAAATAGGTGCGGAAGGCATCGGGCACGACACCTCTTACATCATCTTGAACAAAAGGGTCAGAGGTTTCGACAAATACCTTGTAATGCAGACCTAGCGCCTGTGCCCGAGAATTTGAAACAGACAGACCACTGGACCCTCCACTGGGCGGTGAAAAGACAGTCCTAGACTCGCCGCTACCCACTGGAATATAACTATTGGGCACAGCCAAACGGTTGTTGTTGACCGGGATAACAGGCAGATTGATCGGTGTTGGCCTTGCCTCTGGACCGGACTCATTTGCTGGTGAGGCGTCCCTGTCAGAAGAATCTAAAACAGGAGAGTTATCGTTTTCGCCGCTGACTGCGCGAGGTGCTAACGCCAGTCTGGACCGCAAAGCTGACAGATCAGGCCCTGCTGCTGGTTCTAGCTCTACAGGTGCAGCACTTTGATCAGGCGAGCCTAAAACAGGAGAGTCAGCGTTTCTACGGGTCAAAGCTGAAGGGGGTGCGGCAGATCCTGGTCGCAGCGCGGCTAGAGCAGAGCCTGGGGCTCCGGCAAGCGGCTCACCCGATACAGCGTCGGCCTCTAAAGTTGGTGAGGTAGTTGGTAAGGTCTGCGCCGGGCTGGTCAAGAGCTGGCTATCGGGCTGGGCGATAGCTAGCTGAGCAGTCGGTGGATCGACAGATGAGGCCGTTAACCGAGCCCGCAGCGAACTGATAGAGCGAGCGGCTGGCTCAGCCGAGGGTTCGCCGGGCTGAGCGGCTAGCTGGGTTACTGGCTGGGCCACTGTCGGCTCAATCGGCTGAGCGGCTGCTTGAATCACTGGCAGATCATCTGGCTGAGTGTTTAGCTGAGTGACAGCGTTTGGTTGAACGGGTGCGGCGCTCTCGGGAGGCTTTTCAGCACTGCCTGAAACCAGCTGCTCAGAATCTGAAACATCTCGGGTGCGGGCGGCTACTTGCACTACCTCATTGCGGCGATTGCCCGCAATTTGGTTGCCCTGAAGCACAGGGCGGGCATTGCCAACTAGCACCAGGGCCGCATCGTTGTTGGTCATGCGGTTACCTGTGATTTCAGGCGTCGCTTCATCCATCACCCGAATGGCGTCGCCTGTGCCGTCAAAAATGTTGCTCTGAATGCTGGCGCTCGAAGCGCCCGAAATAATCAGCCCAGCCACCTGATTACCCGAAAAGTAGCTGGACTGCACCCGTGGAGAGCCGCCTGCCACGTAAATTCCGGTTTGGCGATTACCGACAAAGGCAGTTTCTATAATTGTGGGACTAGCAGATTCTATCCAAACGCCGTAGCCGTTAGGGTTGGAGATGGCGACTTGAGCAATGCCAGCCCGGTCGGCAGCGAGAATGGCGGCGTTTTGCTGCGATCGCAAAGGACTAACAAAATCGCCGCCCCCTTCGATAATCGCGGTGCGATCTCGCGACCCCGGTGCCCCCTGAATAGTAACGCCCGGTTTCAGCTGCAAGGGAAACACTTCTCCGCTCGACTCGGTATAGCGTCCCGGCGCCAGTACAATCACCGTATTGGGTAGGGCGATTGTCAAAGCATGAGTCACCGTTCTGAAAGGCTGATTTTGCAGGCCTTCAGCGCTATCATTGCCCGATTCAGGATTGACGTACAGCGTTTGGTACTGAGCCGGCGCTTCACGAGGAGCCCCCGCAGCGACCTGCCTGGCAGTAGATGGCGAAGTCCCAGCTGACTGTGCCTGGGCTGGTAGCGTCATCAGGCCAAACGCCACGGGCATCAGACCGGGCGGCGGACTCAGCAGCAGTGCGCCAGCAGCAAAGACAGCTGCCATGTGAGAATGTCTACCCAACATACGTACGTAGCCTCGCCCTAACGAATACACCCTGAAAGCAATCGGCGGAAAATGCGCCAACCAGTCTGGACAAATCGAGGAAAATTGATATCGCGGCTGTCTTTGAAATATGCGGCCTTAAGCCTGGTATTGTCAAGTCTTTTGACGGTTCCAAAGCAGCGATGCGCGGGGGAGTCACACTAAACTTCATTTGCTCTAAAAAGGACTATAGGATGGCTGTAGAACACAGCGCCCCCAAAGCTTGACCATGACCCTGCCAGATTCCTCACGGCCTCAGTCACCGTTACCTCAGTCACTGTCAAAAGTATCGGCGAATAATGCTCAGAGTTCGGCTACGGAGGCTACGGATGCGGTAGATACTGACCCATCAAACTTTTTGCATATAAAGTCTTCCCCATTCACTGCTCAAACCTCTACTGACCCAGTGGCGTACCTGGCAGAAACTCAGCTTTCTAGCAGCGCGGCTCCTAGCAATGCCGCCGACCGAGCGCTCTTGCGAATTCTAGATGCCAACTTAGACCGGGCGCGAGAAGGGATGCGTATCATTGAAGAATGGTGTCGCTTTGGTCTGAACGACCAGCCAACTACCGCCAGGCTGAAGCATCTGCGCCAGTCGGTCGCGCGCTGGCACACGCTAGATATTCGCGCGGCTCGGGACACGCCGGGCGATTTGGGGACAGCGCTCACCCATCCGCAAGAGGCCACCCGCAGCAGTTTAGCCGAGGTTTTACAGGTCAACCTGGCGCGTAGTCAGGAGGCGCTGCGAGTGCTAGAGGAATACGGCAAGCTATACAGCCTGGAAATGGCCGCTGCCTGTAAACAAATGCGCTACCAGCTCTACACCTTAGACAGCCAAATTATGAATCCAATGATCGATCAATCTGTAAATGCGGGCTCAGCCCAGCAGCGGCACGACCGGCTGATGCAGGCTCGTACCTATCTGGTCACTTCACCAGTACCCGACTTGCTCGGCACGGTAGAGGCCGCGCTCAAGGGGGGAATTGCGATTGTGCAGTACCGCGAGAAAACGGCGGACGATGAGGCGCGACTGCGGGTTGCTAAGCAGATTAAGGCGCTGTGCGATCGCCACAACGCTCTGTTCATCGTCAATGACCGGATCGATATCGCCGTGGCAGCCGATGCCGATGGCGTCCACCTGGGCCAGCACGATTTGCCAGTGGATGTCGCCCGTCAGATGCTCGGCCCTGAAAAGCTAGTGGGCCGTTCGACGACCAATCCTGAAGAGCTACAGCGGGCGTTAGATGAGGCCCCTGACTACATTGGGGTGGGACCTGTGCATGAGACGCCCACAAAGCCCGGCAAGGCGGCCTCAGGCGATGACTATGTCCGATACGCGGCCCAACATGCCACCATGCCCTGGTTCACGATTGGCGGGCTCAATGCTGACAATCTTGCGCCGACGCTAGCAGCCGGGGCAACTCGGGTAGCCCTGGTGCGGGCGTTGATGCAGGCAGAAGACCCGAGTGCGGTGGCGCGATCGCTCGTTCAGCAAACCCAGCAGGCCCCACGCCCCTGATTTCGAATCTCCGACCGAATTCTGAACCTTTTGCCTTTCTCAGACCTTTGCTTTTTCAGACTTTTGATTTCTCGGACCAATGGACAATTCTTCCAGCCCCATAGCGCTTCAAGTCAACGGTGAAACTAAAACCTGTTCACCCGGTACCCAGCTGCCCGATTTTTTAGTTCAAGTCGGTCTCAACCCGCAGCTAGTAGCCGTTGAGTACAATGGCGAGATTCTAGCTCGGCCCTTGTGGAAATCGACTACCTTGCAGGCCGATGATCGGCTAGAGATTGTCACTATTGTTGGCGGCGGCTAATCTGGCTTGTGCCTGCTGTGGGTACGGCAATCCCTTCCTTTCAGCGAGGCTTCTAGCCACCTTTGCCTCAGAGAAAAGCGCTACAGTATGCAAAGACACAACTCTTACAGGTAAGCCGTTCAAAAACGATCATGGTTGAAATAAAAACCTGGGCTCGTGCCTTCCAGATAAGGCTCAAGTCCTTACTCAAGCTCTGCTTTATCTTCGGCCTCGTGGCCGGATTGGTCTTCTCTCAAGCAGATGGAGCACTGGCTGCACGAGGGGGCGGGCGAATTGGTGGCGGCAGCTTCCGCGCACCCACTCGCTCACTTCCAGCGCCTTCCCGAGGCCCTTCTGGTTACGGCGGCGGCTATGGCGGCGGCTATCCAGGCGGGGGGTTTGGGTTTCCCTTTCTGCTGCCATTTTTTGGCTTTGGCGGGGGCACTGGTGGGCTGTTCAGTATTTTCATTGCGATCGCCGTTGCCAATTTCCTCATCCGCAGCTTTCGCAGTGCTGGCATCGGTGACGATGGCGCTAGCGCCTACAGCAGCAATCCAACCGTGTCAGTCGCCCGGCTACAGGTGGGGCTGCTCGCTCAGGCCCGCAGCTTGCAAACTGACCTCAACCAGATTGCCGAAACCGCCGACACCGGTTCTTCAGCCGGGCTGACCAAGGTGCTGCAAGAGACCACGCTGTCTCTATTGCGTCATCCTGAGTACTGGGCCTACGCCGATGCCGAATCCGACCAGACCCGGCTGACAGCGGCTGAGCAAGCCTTTAATCAGCTGGCGATCGCCGAGCGCAGCAAATTCACAGGCGAAACCCTCTCCAACGTCAACGCCCAGCTGTCTCAAGCGCCTTCTAAAAAAGCGCTCAGCGGCAGCGACGGTGAACTGGCAATGCCAGATGCGCCAGGAGAATACATCGTGGCAACGGTTTTAGTTGCCAGTCAGGGCAAGTTCAAGCTGCCAGAAATCAGCTCTCCAGCCGACATGCGCCAGGCGCTCAATCAAATCGGCGCTGTCTCCAGTGAGCAGCTCATGGCCATAGAAGTGCTCTGGACTCCTCAGGTCTCAGGCGAAACCCTAACCGCTGATGAGCTGATTGCAGAGTATCCTAACCTCAAGCTGATCTAGGTCTTTAGCTAAGCTCTCATGCTGAAAAGTCAGTCGGTTAGACGCTAATACCCTTCTCAAAAGCGGAAGTTCTCTCAAAGGCTTCCGTTTTTTTGTGGATGAAATTAACTGAATATGCTTAACTTTTCAACAAAAGTGGTTAAATGAACCCGGTCGCCGTTCGATTCCAAGTGCGGGACCCACGCTATAAGAGACACCGAAATGCTGGTATTGCTCACCCGTGTACTGCTATGGGCCTCAGTCGGGCTCCTGATTTGGTACATTCTCGCTCGCGTCATTCCCAAAAAATATCTGACCTGGTTCGGCGGCGTGATTTTGCTGCTGCTGCTGGTGGCAGCTTTTATCGAGCCTGACGATGACACAGTTGGCGTGATTTGGCGGATTTTGTCTTTCCCGCTGACACCGCTGGGAGCGGCAGTTGTGCTCCTGGCTTCTGCGGTCAGCGAAGGGGTGAAAAAAGTTAAGGGCAACCCAGTGGCGATCGCCCTGGCGATTCTGCTGATATCCAGCATCCCTATCTCTGCTCAGTGGCTGGTCAGAGACGCTGAAAGCTCAGTGAGAACGGCTTACGCGCAGCGGGCCGAGCTTTGCGGCGATGTCTGCCCCAGCGGCAGCATTCCAGGTCAGGGCAATTTGGGCAGAGCCGCTGCCATTGTAGTGCTGGGCGACAGCCAGGATATTGACAAAGCTATTACCGTCTCTGACAGGCCCGAAGACGCTTCTATCAACACAGCACTAGCCCCCCGGCTAATCTACGCGGCTAACCTCTATCAGCGGGCCAGATCTCAGGGGGCAGCCCCAATCGTGATCGTGACAGCCGGTGCCAAACCTGCCGATTCACAAGAGCGCAGCATTATTCGCGGCATCTTATCTAACAACGGCGTTTTTGACGAAGATATTCAGATTCAAACCACCGGTCTGGATGTTCGCAGCGCCAGCCTCAATGTAGAAAAGTCTTTGCAAGATCGGCAGATCATCGCCGCCCGCAGTACGCGCAGAAGCGAGGGTATCAGAGACGATCCCAGAGTAGTGCTGGTGGCCCCGGCCATTGTGATGTCGCGAGCGGCACTCACCTTTGAGCGCAGGGATTTACAGGTGATTGCCAAGCCAACTGACTTTTACACCGCACCGCTTTCAGGCGGTGGTAGCCTGCTGAGGCGGCTGCCAGACATTTTGCCCAGTGTCGATGCCCTACAGCTCACGACCCGCTATTGGAATGAGCTGCTCACGTCCCTGTACTACTTTCTCAGAGGCTGGCTGCCTAACTTCAACTTTGGATGGGACTCCAGTATCGAGATCTAGCAGAGGTCACTGACCAGCATCCCTAGCCCGACCATGGCAAGCGTTATCCTAGGTAAAGCGTTGGCCGCTTAGCTTACTACTCCAATTTTCACTACAACCGTTTCATAACTGGTGGCTAAATGACGCGCAAGCGGATGAATGCATCCATCCGCTTGCGATATCATCGGTATCTCAGGTAACACTATTCTCCATGGCGCAATCTTCTAAATTTGTCCGGTTAGCCACTTACCTGAGACCGCACTGGCAGCAGGTGGGCTTGGGGCTGGTGGCGCTGCTGGTGGTCAACGCTATCGGCGTTAGCATTCCGCTAATTATTGGCTACGTCGTCGATGAGCTGACGGTGAGCTTCACGATGTCTCGGGTGCTGCGCTACGTGCTGTTGGTGCTGGGGCTGTCCAGCATTATGTGGGTGATTCGGATGACTTCGCGAATTTGCCTCTTCGGCGCGGGGCGTCAGGTCGAATTTGATCTTAAGCAGCGAATTTTTGAGCACTTGCTCACTTTAGAACCGGCCTATTTTGGGCGCAATACCATTGGCGATCTGATCAACCGGGCCACCAGTGATGTCGATAATATTCGTCGGCTGCTGGGGTTTGCGGTGCTGAGTATTGCCAATACGCTGTTTGCCTACATCATGATTGTGCCGGCTATGGTCAATCTCAATGGCAGCGTGGCTTTCTTTTCGCTAGCGGTCTATCCGTTTATGTTTGGGGTGGTAGCAATTTTTGGCGATCGCCTCCGCAAGCAGCAGCTCGACGTGCAGGAAGAAATCTCCAACCTCAGCGACCTGATTCAGGAGGACATGGGCGGCATTTCTTTGGTCAAAATCTACGCCCAAGAAGAAAACGAGCGCCGCGCCTTTTCCCGCCGCAACCGAGATCTGCTCACCGCTAACCTGGCCTTAGCCAAAACCCGCAATACCCTCTTTCCGCTATTGGGCGGATTTGCCAGCTTGAGCCTGGTGATTGCCCTGGCAATTGGCTCACAGGCAATTGTAGCCGGGCAGCTTTCTGCGGGCGATTTTGTCGCGATTATTCTATTTATTCAGCAGCTCGTGTTTCCGACTGCCTTACTCGGCTTTACCATTACTGCCTATCAGCGCGGCGAAGTCAGCCTTGATCGAATTGAAGCAATATTTGCCGCCCAGCCCAAAATTCGCGATACCCCTCAGCCAATCGGCTTGCCGCATCCGATTGGCCATTTGCAGGCCAATGACCTGACCTTTACCTACCCAGGCACGACGCGCCCGGCGCTAGACCGGGTTAATTTCACGATTGAACCGGGTCAAACGGTGGCCGTTGTAGGCCCCATTGGCTCAGGCAAATCCACCCTGGCGATGGCCTTGCCTAGACTTTTAGAAATCGACCCAGGGCAGCTTTTTCTAGATGGCCATGACACCACACAAATCGCGCTGACCGATTTGCGCGGTGCCATTGCCTTTGTTCCCCAAGACAGCTTTCTCTTCAGCACCACCATCAAAAACAACGTCCGCTACGGCGACCCGATGGCCGAGCAGATGGCAGTCGAACACGCCGCCAAAGAAGCGCAGCTATACAGCGAAATTCTCAACTTCCCCCAGCAGTTCAAAACGACTGTTGGGGAGCGCGGTATTACCCTTTCGGGCGGTCAGCGCCAGCGCTCAGCTCTCTCCCGTGCTCTGCTGGTAGACGCGCCCATTTTGGTATTAGACGACGCGCTCTCCAGCGTAGACAATCAGACGGCCACCCAGATTTTAGACAACCTCTCGGGTGAAGCTCAGCGTAAAACGGTGATCTTTGTCTCTCATCAGATGTCGGCGGCGGCTTCGTGCGATCGCATCCTCGTCATGGACAAAGGCCGCGTTGTCCAGACTGGGACCCATAGCGAACTCGTCAGCCAGCCGGGGCTCTATCAGAATCTTTGGAACCAGCACAAACTCAAAGAAGTGCTTCAGTAAAGGACACAGAGCTGCTCGATAAGTCTAAACTTAGTTAGGCTACAGAGCCAGATCGCACCATCAACCTGCTCAGGCGACACCTCCCAATACCGTTGCCCCGCTGAAGTTAGGCTATCTGCTGTCGCCACCAGTCGGCGGACACAGCAAAGTCAATTGTTTCAGTCAGGCAGGTAACCCCTGCGCGAGTACCGTCTAAAAACTCGTAGTCGGCGGCAGTGGCGGCCAATAGTTCTGAAAATTCACGGGCGGGAACGCGAGCAACTTTATTGTCTCGAAAGGTCACCACGATTTCATCGGCCTCTGCATCGTAGCGAGCGGACGTTAGATCGCTCGGCAGCGGCTCGGGCGCTGAGATAACCGCATCATAAGTTATATGGCCAATTGTCATGCGTCTCCTCCATAAATTGAGTCCCAGACTTCCCAAGCTTTATCAAGATTCGCTACCAGAATCTCGACGTATGCCTCTATTTTAGAGGCTTTGAGCTTGCCAGATAGGATGTCACTATCGCCCAACGATCTACCATACTCGTCTTCGCTGCCGTCCTCTCGCCTGCCTAAATAGATACGCAGCTCCCATTCTGGCCGAACCGGGCTAGGTTTAACATGCACATGGGGTGGACGATGATCTCGAGTGTACACCAGATAGAGGATACCGCCGAGACGAAAGATGGTAACCATAGGTGGTGACAGGACTAAAGAGAGGGTAGGAGAGGCTGACCTCTATCGGTGCTGATTTCACTTCGCTCATGCTCCATCATAAAAACGGTCTAGCATTTCAGTAGCTGGCTACGAGATGAAGAGACACTCCGATGGGACATTTAACTGCTTATAAGTTCGGTTAGCTGTAGAGGTGAAAATCAGACGGGGTGAGCATATTTCAGTATCTAAGAGTCAAAGTTATCTGTCTTTTCGTCTTCATAATTGGGCAACCCGTATCTTATGAAATAGCCTGTTGCGATACTAGAAATGATCGGAGCAATATGCTTATAAGCACTCCAAACGAAGCGATTTGAATCACCGGAGCTTGAACAATAGCCTCTTAGCTCATTGAAGTCGTGACAAAAGAGCGGGCCAAGGGCAAGCAAATTGATGAATATCCATGCCGTGGCCAGTAATACCATAGATGACAGCCATATCTTACCGGCTGCTACTAGCTTGCTGTTCTGCTCCAAAAAGTACTTTAAAGTAGCAACGTACGCGATAAGACCAGGTATGAGAAAAACTCCAGAAATGACTAAAATGATTAGAGACGACAACATGTTTGGGGTGGTAAATAGCTACAAGATACAATGTGTTTATACGGCACGTATCCTCGTCGTCAAAGGCTTTTACGTAGAAGTTACGCGCTGCGATATGTTCCCGCCCAATAGAATACTCGGTCACATCAACTTGATTTAAAGACTATTGAAAGCTGAATCAGCGGAGGGTGTGTAACGCTCTTCTCACTTGTCTGAGTGAGAATTGAACCTCAGTATTTGAGGCAAAGTAACTATACCGGTAGGAGTATGAAAGCGAATTCGATAAACGCTGTCTAAATCTCAGTGCCGACAGATTCCGCTCAGACTAGACGGCGGGTACTGGAAACTCTACCGGCAATATCCACACCTCTAATTCCGCCTAATCAGCTTAAGAGAGTTTATCCCAAATGATCCATCACCGAGAACATCGGCAAATACATTGCCACCAGAATCGAACCTACCATCCCGCCCAATACCACGATCATGATCGGCTCCATAATGCTGGTCAGCGCTTTCACCGCCTGCTCCACTTCATCCTCATAGAAGTCAGCCACCTTCATCAGCATCTGATCGAGCTCACCGGTTTCTTCCCCGATGCTAATCATCTGAATCGCCATCACCGGAAACACGCCGTGCTCCTGCAAAGCAATGCTGATCATTCCGCCCGACTGAATCTCCGACTGAGCTGCGTTAATTGCGTTGGCAATTACCTGGTTACCCGACGTATCTCGTACAATCTCCAGCGCCGTCAAAATCGGTACCCCTGACCGGGAGAGAGAGCCAAAGGTGCGGCAAAACCTGGCCGTTGCTGACTTCTGCGCCAAATCGCCAAACAGCGGCATTTTCAGGAAAAAGCCATCCATCGTTACCCGGCCTACAGGCGTTTTGTAATACTGCTTGTAAACAAACACTAAGACAGAAATAACCGCTATCAGCCCCAGCGTCAGATACCAGGTGCGCAGCATCTTACTAATTGCCATCAGCACCCGCGTAAACAGCGGCAGTGGCGCGCCTAAGTCCTCAAAGATCTCCGCAAAAATCGGCAGCAAAAACACCGTCATGCAGATGAAAATAGTGGTCGCCAAAAAGCCAACCGTCACCGGGTAAGCCATCGCCGACTTGATCTGGTTCTGCAACCGGTTGAGGTCCTCTAGTAGCTTGGCCAGTCGGTTAAGGACTTCATCAAGCACGCCGCCTACTTCACCAGCCTGGATCATACTCACATAGAGATTGTCAAAGCATTTGGGGTGCTTCCGCATTGAGTCAGAGAGGTTAGTTCCCTGCTGCACATCGGCGTTAATCCCCATCAAAGCCGCTTTTAGACTGGCATTAGGGCACTGATCTGCCAAAATGCCAATACCGCGCACCAGCGCCACACCCGAAGAAACCAGCGCCGCGAACTGGCGAGAAAAGACCGCTTTGTCTTTAACGGTCACCTTTGTCATCGAGGTTTGGATATCAGCCAGGCTAAAGCTGAAGCCTGTACTCTCTTTAATGTCTTGAATGTGCATTCCCTTTTGCGCCATCAAGTTACGCGCATCAGAGGGTGAAGCCGCTTCCACTTTTTGGCGGACGGCCTTACCTGTAGTATTCCGGCCAATGGCAACGTAGGTAGGCATTGTTTCTCTCTTTTTTGAGTGCTTGACTGCTATTCAAGGCGCACAGCTAAACGCCTTCTAATCGAAACGCTGTTTCACTAGCTTGGAGCACTAACGAGCCCCTACTTTAGCCCCTGCCTTGGCAACCCCCGGTTTATCTCCAATTAGCCGCTGAAGTTCCTCAGGGCGAGAAGTTTTCGCCATGGCCGATTCAAAACTGATTACGTTCTTCCTATAGAGATCAGCGAGGGCCATTTCCAGCGTTTGCATAGAGAGCCTTCCCCCCGTTTGAATCGCGCCGTAAATCTGAGCGGTTTTACCTTCGCGGATCATATTAGAGATACCTGGCGTTATCACCATGATTTCTTGCGCCATCACCCTGCCAAATTCACCGGGTTTGGGATTGGCCTTAGAGACCAAAGTCTGGCTGAGGACCGCGACGAGTGAGTTGGAAAGCTGCACCCTAATCTGCTGATGCTGTTCGGGCGGAAAGACATCGATAATTCTGTCTACCGTCTGCGCCGCTGAGCTAGTGTGCAAGGTGCCAAATACCAGGTGACCGGTCTCCGCCGCCGAGATTGCCAACGAAATTGTTTCCAAGTCGCGCATCTCGCCCACCAGGATGACATCTGGATCTTCTCGTAGAGCGCCTCTGAGCGCGTTAGAGAAACTCTTTGTATCTTCCCCTACCTGCCGCTGGTGAATCAGGCTCTTAATGGGCTCGTATACAAATTCAATCGGGTCTTCTACCGTTAGAATATGCTCTGCTCTGGTTAGATTGATGTTGTTGATCATCGAAGCGAGTGTTGTCGTCTTCCCCGATCCCGTTGGGCCGGTCACTAAGACAAGTCCTCTGGGCTTCTCCGATAGCTCGGTGACAATAGGTGGTAAGCACAGCACATCCATGCTGGGAATTTTGGAACTTAGCGCTCGTAAGCAGGCGGCATAGGTTCCTCGATCTTTATACACGTTCACCCGAAAGCGAGCCAATCCGCGAACGCCGTAAGAGCAGTCCAGTTCCCAGGTTTGCTCTAGAATTTTCCGCTGCGAGTTGTTCAACATACTGAAGATAAGTCGCTGGCACTGATCTGCTGTCATGGCTGGATGGTCAGTGGCAGTAAGGTGACCGCTCACTCGAATGTAAGGCGGCAGACCCGTGGATAGGTGGAGGTCAGAGCCACCGCGCTCAATGACTTCTTCCATCAAGTCTTCGATCATTAATTCCATGAGACGTTTCCTCTAAATTAGTGGTTGATTGAGTGTTAGTCGGGGTAGGGAAAATGGCTGTTAAGAGCTGACGACCAGCTGAAATTTGCTGCATTCTTGATGCGATCGCCCGCTGGTTCCGACTGATCCCCGCTAGTCTTTGTAGCGTGGGGTCAAACAGTAAGGACAATCCATCCATTCGTGGTGCAGTTCAGCTGTGCACTGCGTGCAGGAGAGAACGCTTTTGCGCTTAGCTTTTAGCTCAGCTTCTAGCCCTTTATCGGTAAAGGTGACCCGCTCTACTTCTTCTAAGGTGGTATGCCCCTCCTTGACCAGATTCAAGCTGTAGGCCAACAGGGTATGCATCCCCTCTTCCACTGCGCCTTCTTTAATTTGCTCGGTGGGCGCACCCTCCGAAATCATCTGTTGCAGCCGTTCCGTTACACGCATCACTTCATACACCCCGACCCGACCTTTGTAGCCACCGCCCTGACACTTGCCGCAAAGCTGACCCGATTCTCTCAGCGAGCCAATCTGGTCGGCAGGCACCCGATTAGCTTTATACAGCGTCATCTCAAAGTCGCCAGAGGCCGTCATTCCAAATCGAGCTAGCTCCTCCTGAGTGGGCGTGTAGGCCACCCGGCACTCGGCGCATACCCGGCGCACCAGCCTCTGAGCCAACACGCCAATCAAAGAACTTGACACCTGAAAGGGCTCAACCCCCATCTCTCCTAGCCGGGAAATGGCACCGGCTGCGTCGTTGGTATGCAAAGTTGTCAGCACTAGGTGACCGGTCAAGGCCGCTTCAATCGCTGTTTTTGCCGTCTCAGGGTCACGAGTTTCTCCCACCAAAATCACGTCTGGATCCTGTCGCAAGAAGGCTCTTAAAATAGAGGCAAAGTTCATGCCCTTTTCTCGAATCACCTGTACTTGAGTAATGCCCGGCAGCGCATACTCAATCGGGTCTTCAGCCGTACTGATATTTACCCCAGGATCATTGCGCTCAGAAAGCACAGAGTACAGCGTCGTTGTCTTCCCTGAGCCGGTCGGTCCAGTAACCAAGATCAGGCCAAACGGTTTTTTAGCCATCTCCTGAACAATATGCAGCGTTTCTGCGTCGGTAATCAGTTTGTCCAAGCCCAGCTGAGTCGCTGAGTTGTCCAAAATTCTAAGGACTACCTTCTCGCCGTAGCGACTGGGTAAAGTACTTACCCGAAAATCTACTTTGCGGTCTTGAAAGACCCGGCGAATCCTGCCGTCTTGAGGCATCCGGCGCTCGGCAATATCTAGTTCGGAGATGATCTTGAAGCGCGCCGTCACAGCTGGAATAATTTTCTTCGGCAGCGCTGGAAAAGCCTCTTGCAAGACGCCATCTTTGCGAAAGCGAATGCGTAAAAACTCTTCTTGAGGCTCGACATGAATGTCGGAGACCTCCTCCTGGAGAGCTTTTACTAATATTTTGTTAACCAACGCAATGACTGGGGCAGCGCCTGCATCTTGCAGAGCTGCGCCTAGGTCGGAGTCTTCTTCAATAACATCTTGTAAGCTGCCTCCGTCGAGGTCTAAATCGTCCAAGTCAGTTTTGACATCGACGGCTTTATCGAGATCGCGCTTTTTCTCTTTGGCAACCTGTTCGTCTAGGTACTTTGCCATCAGGCGCTGATAATCATCTACGGTGATGACCATCCTCCGCAGCTTGATTTTTTTAGGCCTGAGAATACGGTTCAGATCATCCTGCGCCTCCAGATTTTCTGGATCGACCATGGCCACCAGGACCGATTGATCATCGGCTTCTCCTGTTTGCGAGAGCGGTATCAGGCGATGGCGACGGCAGATGTCTACCGGTATCAGAGCGCCGATCAGTTGGGTAACTTGTGCCTCTGATATGCTCTCTACTTCAGGGTCTAAGGACTCAACGCCGTAGATGATTTTCAGCTCGAAGAGCTGCTGCTTTTTGTATTGGCGCAGCAGCTCTGGTGAGAGCTGTTGCCCTGCTATTGACTCTAAGATATCGGTTAGAGCGCGACCTGATTTGCGACTTTCGACCAGTGCTTGCTGCATTTGGCTGCCGTCTACAAAGCCTGCTCGAACGAGTTGGTTGCTAAAGGGTGAAAAGCTCTTTTGTAAGACGAGGGCTTTCCGCGTAGAGGGAGAGTTTGTCATGGTCGATGCGAAAAAATCTCACACCAGTGTGCCCACAAAGCTCAAATCAGTATCCAGCTCAGATAAAGCCATGGGGAAAACCCGTTACGGAAAACCGCTCCTCAATTGCTGCTTCAGACCCTAATATAGACAGGGTAAATAGGCTCAGCTAGTATTTGTCTATCCTGGTTTGCCTGAGCTATGACTGTTACAGGCGAGAATCAGTGCATTCGAGTCACTGACGCTGAGCTGCTGGGAGTGGAGAAATTGACAGAATGACAGACACTGACACAAACGATAATCAGCCGGTTACTAACAAAGGCCAAGCAGATGTTGAGGAGCTTCGCGCAGAAGATGCTTCAACTGAGATTGATTTTGACCAGGCTTTTGAGACAGATGCTCAAGGTCAAGCAGCTGGTGAAGCAGCCAGCGGAACAGCCAGCGAATTGGGTAGTGAAACGGCAGATGACTCCTCGGCAGCCGATGCGTTTGAGGCTGAAGCTAGCGCCCGAGGAGCTTTACAGCGTCAGGTGAGTGACCTTCAGTCTCAGCTGGAAGATCGCACGGGGCAGTTTACCCGACTGACCGCTGATTTTGATAATTTTCGCAAGCGTACGGCCAAAGAGAGAGCAGAGTTAGAGGTTCAAGTTAAGTGCAATACCATCAGTGCTTTGCTAGAGGTGGTGGACAATTTTGAGCGAGCCAGGTCGCAGATTAAGCCTCAAAATGAGGGCGAAATGGCAATTCATAAGAGCTATCAAGGGGTTTACAAGCAGCTAGTCGATGCCTTTAAGAAACTGGGCGTATCGCCTATGCGCTGCCAGGGGCAGGAGTTTGATCCCAATTTACACGAGGCGGTTATGCGCGAGCCGACTGATCAGCATCCGGAAGGAACTGTTATTGATGAGTTCGTCCGTGGGTATGTTCTAGGAGAGCGTGTCTTACGTCATGCCATGGTCAAGGTGGCTACGCCGCTAGATCCTTCAGCTGAACCTGGTGATTCCTGACTGTAGGCTGGTTGCCTGAGCGCGATCGCTCCTCCGAGTGGCAAGTCAGCTGACAAGTCCAACGACGTCATCAAAATCAGGTTCAGCGTAATGTCATAGCCGGATGACGGAGCGCTGCTGCTCTTACAGCTGCCAGAGCGGTAGTTAAAAGCGGCAGCAGAATTGACATGCTCGCAAGCGACCTTCATTAAGAATCGTCCGGACGAACTATGGGAAAAGTGATCGGCATCGACTTGGGAACGACAAATAGCTGCGTAGCTGTGCTGGAAGGCGGTAAGCCGGTGGTAATTCCCAATACAGAGGGTGGCCGGACAACGCCTAGTATCGTGGGTTTTGCCAAAAGCGGCGAGCGGCTAGTTGGTCAGTTAGCGAAGCGGCAGGCCGTCACCAATGCTGAGAATACGGTGTACAGCATTAAGCGGTTCATCGGTCGGCGGTGGGACGATACTGAAGTGGAGCGATCGCGCGTTCCCTACAAATGCACGCGCGGCAAAGACGATACTGTCGATGTGATCATTCGCGCTAAGAACTTCACGCCTCAAGAGATTTCGGCGATGACGCTGCAAAAGCTTAAGCACGACGCCGAGGCCTACTTGAGTGAAACGGTATCCCAAGCGGTAATCACCGTCCCGGCCTATTTTACCGATGCGCAGCGACAGGCGACTAAAGACGCTGGAACGATTGCTGGCCTAGAAGTACTCAGAATTATCAATGAGCCTACGGCAGCGGCGCTCTCCTACGGGCTGGACAAGCAGGACCAAGACCAGACGATTCTGGTTTTCGACCTAGGCGGCGGTACCTTTGATGTGTCAATTTTGCAGCTTGGCGACGGGGTTTTTGAAGTCAAGGCCACCTCTGGGAATAACCATTTGGGTGGAGACGATTTTGACAATTGCATTGTCAACTGGGTGATAGCGGCCTTTCAGCAGCAAGAGAGTATGGATCTAACCGCTGACCGGATGGCGCTTCAGCGGATTCGCGAGGCGGCTGAGAAAGCAAAGGTTGAGCTTTCGACGATGGCCAAAACGTCGATTAATCTGCCCTTTATTGCTGCCGATGAAGCTGGACCAAAGCATTTAGAGATGGATTTGACGCGATCGCAGTTTGAAGAGCTAGCGGCGACCCTAACTCAAAACACGCTAGAGCCAGTAAAGCAGGCCCTCAAGGACGCCGAACTCACCGTTGCCGACATTGATCGAATTCTGCTCGTAGGCGGCTCAACCCGGATCCCCGCTGTGCAAACCGCCATTACCGAATTTTTTGAGGGTAAAGCGCCTGATCGCTCTGTCAACCCGGATGAAGCCGTTGCATTAGGCGCTTCTATTCAGGCGGGTGTGCTCGGCGGAGAAATTAAAGATCTGCTTTTGCTTGATGTAACGCCGCTATCGCTAGGTATTGAAACACTAGGCGAAGTGTTTACAAAAATCATTGAGCGCAATACGACTATTCCGACCAGCAAAAGTCAGACTTTTTCAACTGCTGCCGATGGTCAGACCTCTGTAGAAGTTCACGCCTTGCAGGGTGAACGCGCCATGGCCCGCGACAACAAAAGCCTCGGTCGGTTTGAACTCACTGGCATTCCCCCAGCGACTAGAGGCATTCCTCAAATTGAAGTTTCTTTTGAAATCAACGCTGACGGTATTTTGCAAGTCGCGGCCAAAGATCGGGGTACCAATCGCGAACAGAGCATCAAGATTACCAATCGCGGTGGCCTCACCTCCGCTGAGATTGCTCGTATGAAAGAAGAGGCCGAAATGTATGCGGGTGAAGATGAGGATAGGAAGGTTCTAGTAGAGCTGCAAAACCGGGCTGATTCAATTTTTTACAGCTATGAGACGGCGCTGCGAGACAGCGCTGGCAGTATATCTGAGGATCTAAAGGCACAGGCCGAAGCTGAAGCCACAGCCCTAAAAAATGCGATCGCTGATAAAAATATCCGGCCCGCTGATCTAACTCAAAAATTAGAGGTTTTGCAGCAGACCGTCTTTGATATCGGCGCTAGCCTTTACCACCAGGCCAGTGATGACGATAGCAGCCTATCTGCTGAGCCTATAGCGCCAGATGCTGACGTGGTGGCGGCTGTGCCTGCTGAAGCTGTGGCTTCTGACGGCAGAACGGCTCCGCCTGATCCAATCGCCTCTGTGCGGCCTGTACCCGGTAGCCCAGCCGATGAAGAGTTTGACGCTGACAGTACGATCGCAGCTGATTATGAGGCCATTGAGTAGTGGCCAAGTGCCGATTGCGCACAATAGTGACGGCTAGTTGAGAACAGGCGATCGCTGTATCATGACAGGCGAATGCGTTAAAAGCATAAAGTGGCCGATAAGCGTCCCTATGCATCAGGAAGTTTGCTATACAATGGGTCAATGCGTGTTGATTTGTGACCTGCTAGTTCTCTTTTTGATTGACGTTTTATGGCCCGTGATTACTACGAGACCCTGGGTGTCTCGCGCAATGCCGAGCAAGATGAAATTAAGCGCGCTTACCGCAAGCTAGCGCGTAAATATCACCCTGACGTCAACAAAGATGAAGGTGCCGAAGAGACCTTCAAAAGTGTTAGCCGGGCTTATGAAGTGCTTTCAGAGCCAGAGATGCGAGCCCGCTATGACCGGTTTGGCGAAGCTGGTGTGGGCGGCGCGGCAGCAGCAGGCGGCGGCTTTCAGGATTTTCAAGATATGGGCGGATTTGCCGATATCTTTGAGAGCTTTTTCAATGGGTTTTCGGGTCAGCCTGGCCAGCAGCGTCGCCAAGGCCCCATGCGTGGCGATGACTTAAGGCTAAACCTCAAGCTCGACTTCAAAGAAGCCGTTTTTGGCGGTGAAAAAGAAATTAGGATCAGCCACTTAGAAACCTGTGTTACCTGTTCGGGCTCGGGCGCAAAGCCGGGCACTCGCCCCCGCACCTGCTCTACCTGCAATGGCGCTGGCCAGGTGAGACGCGCTACCCGAACGCCCTTTGGGATTTTCAATCAGGTTTCGGCTTGCCCGACCTGCAATGGCACTGGCGAAGTGGTAGAAGACCGCTGTGAAACCTGTGGCGGCAGTGGCCAAAAGCAAACGGCGAAAAAGCTCAAGATCACAGTGCCAGCTGGCGTTGAAAACGGAACCAGACTGCGGGTTTCTGGAGAAGGTGACGCGGGCAAGCGGAATGGCCCAGCTGGGGATCTCTACGTCTATTTGATGGTCAATGAAGATCTCAAGTTCAAGCGAGATGGCATCAATATTCTGTCTAGCTTGAACGTGAGCTATTTACAGGCCATTTTGGGCTGTGAGCTGAATGTAGAGACCGTCGATGGCAAAGTGGCTGTACAGGTGCCAGCGGGAACTCAGCCCGATACGGTGCTGGCACTGGAAGGTCGGGGGGTTCCTCGATTGGGGAATCCAGTTAGCCGGGGTAAGCACCTGATTACGGTGAAGGTGGAGATTCCTACAAAGCTTAAAGCAGATGAAAGAGAGCTGCTTAACAAGCTGGCAGAGGTTCGTGGGGACTCTGTGGGAAAGGGTAAGAAAGATGGGTTTTTAGGAGGGTTGTTTAATGGATAGTTCGCTGTCTACTGAGCAGCTAGATTTGAGGGGGACGCCCTGCCCACTGAACTTTGTGCGCACGAAGCTGAAGCTAGAGCAAATGGCTCCTGGCTCTCTGCTGGAAGTGTGGTTAGATCCAGGTGAGCCCATTGAACAGGTGCCTGATAGCCTCAAGATGGACGGCTACGGCGTAGAATCGATTGACGATTACGCTGAGTATTTTGCGGTGCAGGTACGTAGGCCAGCAAGTCTGTGAGCCCGGTCGCGCGCGATCAGCTGCCTACGCCGACCGTTGGGCTGTGGTCAGGGACGGTTACTGCCATTCAAGCTAACTATTACTCGGTGCAGCTCGATGATTCGCCTGAGCTAACGGCTCTAGCTGGGCGAGCAGCTGGTTTGAGTGATCAGTTCGCTCTGCTGTGCATTCGTCGGGGCCTGCTTAAGAAGCTGGGTCAGCAGATTATGGTGGGCGATCGCGTTGCCGTAGAAGCCCCCGACTGGCAGGGTATGCGGGGGGCGATCACCACCGTCTACCCGCGCCAGACCGCGTTAGACCGTCCGCCGATTGCCAATGTGGATCAGATCCTGCTGGTGTTTGCGATTGCAGAACCGGCGCTAGATGCTCATCAGCTCAGTCGGTTTTTGGTCAAGGCGGAATCGACCGGGCTAGCTATCACGCTGTGCTTGAACAAGCGGGATTTAGTCGCTGATGAAGTCGCCTGTCACTGGCAGCAGCGGCTAGCCGGTTGGGGCTATCAGCCACTGCTAGTGAGCATTCGTGAGGATGCTGAGCTACAGGCTAATTTGACAGCCGAACTGCAAGACAAAATTACAGTGGTGGCGGGGCCATCGGGGGTGGGTAAGTCGAGTTTGACCAATCGGCTGATTCCTCAGCAGGATCTGCGGGTAAGTGCAGTATCCGGTAGGTTGGGGCGAGGCCGCCATACCACTCGCCATGTGGAGCTGTTTGAGCTGCCGATGGGCGGTTTCTTGGCGGATACACCCGGCTTTAATCAACCGGATATTTCGAGTGCGCCAGAAGCATTAGCTGACTACTTCCCAGAGATTCGTCAGCGGCGGGCGATCGCCGCCTGCCAGTTTAGCAACTGCCTGCATAGAGAGGAGCCTGGCTGCGCTGTGCGAGGCAATTGGGAGCGATACGAGCACTATTTGACGCTGCTAGCGGAAGTGACGCAGCAGCAGCACCACATCTTCCAGCAGCGAGATGCGGAAGCGACTGAAAAAGTCAGAATGGGAGAAGATGGCAAAGCCGTGCAAGAGCCCCGACTGGAGGCGAAAAAATACCGCCGTACCTCTCGCAAAACGCGCAATCAGGCTTTTCAAGAACTCTGTCTGGATCTATCAGCCGCTGAAGACTTAGATGATTTGGAAGATCTTGAAGATCTGGGCCGGTAGCCACTAGCTGCCGCAGTAGACAATCAGATCAATTTCGACCTCTCCAAACCCTGCCAGGGCGGTGACACCAACAGTGGTTCGCCCAGGGTAGCGACCTGCTGTGAAATGACTGGCGTATATGCGATTGACCGTTTCGTAGTAGCGAAAGTCGGTGACAAAGATCCGCGACATCACGACTTTCTCAAAGCTGGTGCCCGCATGGTCTAGCACCCGCTGAAGATTGGCCATGACTCGCTCAGTTTGCGCTTCGATGCTGCCTTTGATCACTTCACCCGTATCAGGATCTTCAGAAAGCTGACCAGTGACAAACAAAAAATCGCCCGCCCGCACCGCGTGGGAATAGGGTGCAACCGGCGGGAGCTTGCCATCGGGAAGGGTGATAAATTCGAGCATGTTCTAAGCGGATGTCAGGATTGGTGAATTTAGCGATGCCAGGTGGTGACGCCGCCCGGTTTATCAATTAGCGTGATTCCCTGAGCGCTGAGCTGATCTCGAATGCGGTCAGACTCGGCGTAGTCTTTGGCTTTTTTGGCGGCTGCGCGTTGCTCTATCAGAGCTTTTACATCGGCGTCGCTGATGCTGCTGGTGCTATCTGGCTTAGCTACTTGAGCTTCTAGCCCCAGAACTTGGGCGAGCTGCACCAGGGTTTGCCACCGCTGCTGAAGGACGGATGATTCAGCGTCAGGGCTGCCCTCATGAATGATGAGATTGCCCTGTCGCTGAAGTTCTTTGGCTAGACCAAATAGAATGGCGATCGCCCCCGGCGTATTAAAGTCATCGTCCATTGAGGCTTGAAACTGCTGCTTGGCCGTTTCATCTAGCGACCCTTCATCTAGCGATCCTTCCGCCTGCGTCCAGCCCAGCTTATCACCGTACTGCAAGCCAAAGGTTAGTCCTTCACTCAGGGTGTCCCAGCCGTTTTTGGCTGAGGCGATCGCCCCCTCAGTAAAATCTAGCGGCATCCGATACTGAGACTGCAAGACAAACATCCGAACGGCCATCGGATCAGGGCCACCGGGTGAATCCAGCAGGCTACGAATGGTGGTGAAGTTGCCCAGTGACTTCGACATTTTGGTGCCGTCTACATTCACCATACCGTTGTGCATCCAGTAGGTAGCCAGGGGTCGACCGGTGGCGGCTTCAGACTGGGCGATTTCGTTCTCGTGATGGGGAAACTGCAAATCGGCACCGCCCACGTGAATATCGATGGTGTCGCCGAGGCGATCGCGCACCATTGCCGAGCATTCAATATGCCAGCCGGGACGCCCCGCTCCCCAAGGCGATCGCCAGGCTGGTTCATCGGGTTTTGCAGCCTTCCACAGGGCAAAGTCAAACGGATCTTGCTTGACCGATTGAGCCTCATCAACGCGGCCACTAGCCCCAGCCTGCATATCTTCCAGCCTGCGGCCCGACAGCTTGCCATAGCCCTCAAACTTGCGCACCGAATAGTACACATCGCCCTGAGCCGCGTAGGCATAGCCTTTTTGCTCAAGCTCATGAATCAGGCGCTTAATGCCATCAATCGTGTGGGTGGCGTACGTGTATTCATCGGCCTCCAGAACATTCAGCCTTGCCATATCTTCAAAATAAGCAGCCGTGTAGGTTTTGGCTATGGCCTCCATAGAAGATTTTTCTTGACGGGCACGGTTGAGAATTTTGTCGTCAATATCGGTAAAATTTTGTATATAGCGTACGTTATAGCCACGCCAGGCGAGGTAGCGACGCACCGTGTCCCAAACTATATACGAGCGGGCATGACCCAAATGGCAGTAGTCATAAACCGTCACCCCACAGCAGTACATTGTCACCCGATTGGGTGATAGGGGATCAAAAGCTTCCTTCCGGCGAGAAAGCGTGTTGTAAATGGCTACGCTCATGAGAAGTCGGTAAAAATTCAAGTACCCAAAGCCGCCGCTTTGAGCCCTCTCATAGTAAGTTGAAACCCGGCTAACCGGCTAACTTTTACGGCTGCTCTTTGAGCCCACTGTGCGATGAATTCTTTTAACTGACGTAAACTTAAATCCGCAACTCCTAACAGATGCGAGATAATTGAACCCTAAAGTCATTCACACCTGCCCATCATCAGTAGATTTCTATGACTGCTACGACGCCCGCTCCTAACAAATCAGCGCTTCAGGCAATGGACGCTTCTAAGCATGGCCTGCCTGTCACCATCATCACCGGCTTTTTGGGCAGTGGAAAAACCACTTTGCTCAACCACATCCTGACCAATCAGGAAGGGCTGAAGACGGCAGTGCTGGTGAATGAATTTGGAGAAGTGGGTATTGACAATGAGCTGCTGATTACCACCGGCGATGACAATATGGTGGAGCTGAGCAACGGCTGCATTTGCTGCACCATTAACAACGACCTGCTGGAAGCGGTATACAAGGTTTTAGAGCGCTCCGATAAAATTGATTATTTGGTAGTAGAAACCACTGGCCTAGCCGATCCGCTGCCGGTAGCGCTGACTTTTCTAGGCACCGAGCTACGTGATTTAACTCGCCTGGATTCGATTGTGACTGTAGTCGATGCCGAGAACTACAGTCTGGATTTGTTTAACTCTCAAGCAGCGTATAACCAGATTGCCTACGGCGACATCATCTTGATGAATAAAATGGATGTCGTCGACGAAGCCGATGCCGACCTGCTAGAAACTAAGCTGCGCGACATTAAGCAAGATGCTCGCATTTTGCGCACAGATCACTCTCAAGTACCGCTGCCTTTAATCCTCAGCGTGGGCTTGTTCGAGTCAGATAAGTATTTTGGTGAAGCAGAAAACAGTGCTGACCCGCACGATCATTCAGCGCACGATCATGAGGGACACGACCATGCCAGGCACGAACACGCAGCGCACAATCATGAGGGACACGCTCACGCTGGGCACGAGCACGCAGCGCATGATCACGGCGGCCATCATGAGGATCACGCCAACTGCGATCATGATCATGGACACTGTGAGCATGACCACGACCACAGCGCTCACTCCCATTTAGATATAGATGGGTTTACCTCAATTTCTTTTGATCGCGATCAGCCGCTGGCCATCCGCAAGTTTCAGCACTTTTTAGACAATCAGCTGCCCGCGTCAGTATTCAGGGCAAAAGGCATTTTGTGGTTTGATGAGAGTCCAAAACGACATGTCTTTCATCTGAGCGGTAAGCGGTTCTCGCTTGAAGATGAAGAGTGGAAAGGTCGCCCTAAGAAAAATCAGCTTGTGCTCATTGGCCAAAATTTGGATGAAAAAGGCCTGCGCGAACAGATTGAAAGCTGCTTCTGTGTCGAATCGGCTGATCGGGGTAAAGGATTTGGCCGGTAAGCGCTGACGTTCTATGACATCAGTTAATCTAATTGCAGAAGAGGAAAGTAATCCCCTATTTGAATGAATGGCCTGTTAAAGTAAAGAAGCGTTAAGCTGCTACAGTTAAGCTGCCGTTTGCACTATGACAGTCCGTGATTCTCTTCTCTGCGCCGTTCCTTGCGACCTAAGGCACTCTATTTCTAGGCCGGTGGTGTTTTGTGATTTTGACGGTCCGATTGTCGATGTCTCAGAGCGCTACTACCAAACCTATCGAATGGGGCTGTTAGCGATTGAACAGCAATATCAGCTCGGCTCGGCTCTTCAGCCTTTGAGTAAGGCGCAGTTTTGGCAGATGAAGCAGAATCGGACTGCCGACATTGAGATTGCGGTGCGATCAGGGCTACCGATTGCGCTGTTTGATCCTTTTATGCAGCAGGTAGAGAGGATTGTTAACCATCCTAGTTTGCTGCGGTGGGATCAGATACAGCCGTCGGCTCAAGCTGCGCTCGAACATTTTAGGCAGTCTGGCGTACGGCTGGTATTGGTAACGCTGCGTCACCCGAGACAGGTTCAAGATTTTTTGCAGGTTCAGGACTTGGCGCACTTAGTCGATGAGGTCTATGGTGCTTGGGATGTGAGAGCAGCTCACGCCAACCGGGTGGCGCAAAAGCATGAGCTGCTAGCCGAGGCGATCGCCCAGCAGCAGGCTCAGGGTCACCTCACCCAAAATAGCTGGATGGTTGGGGATACAGAAGCAGATGTTTTAGCCGGTCAGTCTGCTGGGCTATCGACGGCGGCGATCGCCTGCGGTGCGCGCAGCGCCGACTATTTGCAGCAGCTAGCACCTACCAAAATCTACAGCGGCTTACTCGCAGCTGCACATGACGTGGTAAGAGCGGCAGTGCCTCAGGCGGCATAGGTCTGCTCCTCGGCTGGTGGGCATTTGAGGTGGCTTGGGCTCATTCTTTAACTCTGTACTTTTCCCACCACCGCTTGAGCGGGTAGTAGAGCGCTGGGGCCCAGAGGCTGCTAAGGATAGCAGAGCTTAAAGCGACGCGCTGATGATATTGCCAGATGGAGCCCAGGCTAGCGTGTGACTGCTCACCAGACAAATGTTGCGCGGTCAGCTGAAGCGCCATGCAGGTTTCGGTAATCACAGCTAACCCAAAGACAACCAGCACGACTGAAATCAGGTCTTCTGGCAAAAATCGACGCTGCTGCAAGCGAGCGGTCAGTACGCCTGCAATCGTGAGACCCAAAGCATGAGTTGGGAAAGGGGCTGTGAGGCTATCTTGCAGCAGGCCGAGAGTGAGGCCCGCGATCGCCCCGTCCAAAGGCGTCCGGCTAATGCTCCAGACCACTACCCAGATCAGCAGCCAATTAGGGCCGACGCCCAAAATATCCATACCGGGCAGTCGGGTCGGCAAAATCAGCAGGCAAAAAAAGACTGAGCCGATGGTGACTACCCAATTCCACAGATGCTTACGAGGACCTGAGCGCCGAGATCGGAAGGAAGCCATAGTATGTGGATCAAAAGAGCTATTCAGAACTGTCTTCGGTGTCAATTTCAGCCGGGGCCGCGTCTACGTCCAGCTTCGGCGTATAGGGGTGAATGGTTACCCACTCCAGATTACTGATCGGTACCGACAGCTGAATGACAGCCTCTGGTGCGGGACTAGTGCCTAGATCGATGGACGCGATGCGCCCGATCGGGACACCCGGCGGGAATAGTCGGCTAAAAGCCGAGGTAACGATCACATCGCCTGGCTTAACGTCTGGAATTTTCTCAAAAAACTGCATGGTGGCCTGGCTACCTGCCCCCCCACGAACGTATCCGGTTGAGCGGCTGCGGCTCACCTTAGCTCCAATTTGGCTGGTCGGATCGCTCAGCAGCAGCACGCGGGCAGTGTGAGGAGTAACTGTAGTCACTCGCCCGACTAACCCCCCTGGGCCTGTGGCAATATCGCCGACCTTAACATCGTCTTGGGTGCCTTTGTTGATGGTGATTTGCTGCCACCAGTGATCGGCGCTGCGACCAATCACCGCCGACAGCGCTGCGGTTTCTAGGCCACTGCCCTTTTCGTAGTCAATTAGCTCACGCAGCTTTTGGTTTTGGTTTTCTAGCTCAACGACTCGCTGCTGAAGATCTAATACGTATGCATTTTCTATTTGCTCAGCGCTGGAAGGCCCACCCGGTGGAAAAGGACGTGCCAACAGCTGATAGGTTTCGTAGATGAACGTGCCGCTGGTTTGGCGGATACCCCAAGCAGTCCCCACCGCCAGACAGATGATTCCGGCTTTGAGGGCGTTTTTCTCCCACCATCGTCTGAAAGTAAACATGAATCTATAGGTCACGTGAGCGGGCACTGAACACCCGCTCCATCTGACTGAAGTTTTCGAGCACGCGGCCTGTTCCCAAAACTACGCAGCTGAGCGGGTCAGCAGCTACATGCACGACAATCCCAGTCTCGTGTGAAATCAGGGTGTCGAGGCCTTTGAGCAGAGCGCCGCCACCCGCTAGCATAATTCCCCGGTCAATAATGTCGGCGGCTAGTTCAGGGGGGGTGTTTTCCAGGGTTCGCTTCACCGCTTCGACAATTACCGATAGGGGCTCGGCCATACTCTCACGGATTTCTGGGCTTTTGACAGTGACGGTTCTCGGCAGGCCAGAGAGCATATGCACTCCGCGTACCTCTAGAGAAATCTCGTCGTCGTCCGGGCTAGGGTAGGCAGAGCTAATTTTGACTTTGATTTCTTCGGCGGTGCGATCGCCAATTTCCAGGTTATTCACCTTTTTCATATACTGCTTAATCGCGTCGGTCAGCTCATCGCCTGCTACCCGCACCGATTCACTGAGGACTGTTCCCTGCAAACTGAGTACAGCCACTTCAGTAGTGCCCCCACCAATATCGACAATCATATTGCCAGTGGGTTCATCGACCGGTAGCCCCGCGCCAATCGCCGCTGCTACCGGTTCGTCAATTAGATAGACCATTCGGGCTCCGGCCTGAAGCGCCGCGTCCATCACTGCCCGGCGCTCTACGCCGGTAACCCCGCTCGGAATCCCAATGACGACCCGAGGCGACACCAGCGCCTTGTTTTCGTGCACCCGTCGAATAAAGTGCTTGAGCATCACTTCAGCGATGTCAAAATCGGCAATTACCCCATCTCGCAAGGGGCGAATGGCCCGAATATTGCCGGGGGTGCGGCCCAGCATTTGCTTGGCCTCTTCGCCAACCGCTAGGGGTTTGCCGTCGGTTTCATCCATGGCGACCACGGAGGGCTCTTGCAAAACAATTCCCCGACCGGAAACGTAGACCAGGGTATTGGCTGTGCCCAGGTCGATACCCATGTCACGGGAAAGGGATAAGCGATTGAAGAAAGCCACAGGCTAAGGGTCCCTAAAAGATATCGGTTAAAACTTCTGTGTTTGACGATTCGACTGAATTTTATTACGTTTCATATCGAGCCGTCTAGTAAATTTTGATTTGGCTACCCCGTGGTAGTGATCACGCTGCCCCAATTGTACAGAGGTGAGGGACAATTGATATATAGCAAAGTGCGAATGCATTTGCACTTCTGTGAGTCACTTTGTCTGTTGTGATGTCAGGTACGTAGCCGGTCAGGTGTATTCAAGCAAAGTGACTGATGCTATAGATGAATCAGTCACCGCATCAATTTGGGAATTTGAATCTTTATGAGTGTGAACATAGTCACTTTGGTCGGACGGGTTGGACGGGATCCAGAAGTTCGATATTTTGAGTCGGGCAATGTGCTGGCAAAGTGCGGCTTGGCGGTCAATCGGCGATCGCGCAACAGCGATCAGCCCGACTGGTTTAACCTGGAAATTTGGGGCAAGACGGCAGAAATCGCCGCTAACTACGTCCGCAAAGGCAGCTTGATCGGCGTGACGGGCTCTCTCAAACTCGACAGCTGGCAAGATCGCAGTACTGGCGCCCTGAGAACCAGCCCGGTGATTCGCGTGGCGCAGCTAGATCTGCTGGGATCAAAGCGAGACAATGAGTCGTCGATGGGATATAGCGACGACGAGTTTTAGGGGCCGAATTCTAGGGGGCGGATTAGCACTAGCAACGATGTCAGCACCTTATTAGAGCGCGCTGCCTGAGAGCGCTGGCTCTTTCAAGGCACTTTGCATCTGTCCGAGCCAGTCGATCAGACTTTCGACCTGTTTGTCTGGCTTCAGGACGCCTAACCCCCGAACAGTGACTTTGCCGGGAGCATAGACGAAGCGCGATCGCAAATGGCCTGGCAGCTTTTCTTGCAGCAGATTCCAGGTGGGTTTTTCCATCGGCGTTTCCAGGATGACGTGCTGCTTGCCCTCGGGCTTAATGCGAGAAAAGCCTAGCGGCTTGGCGATTTGCTTGAGCTCTAGCACTTTCACTAGCTGTCCGACCGCTGAGGGAAGAGTGCCATAGCGATCATTCAGGTCGGCGACGACTTCCATGAGTGATCGCTTGGTCTCAGCGGCAACCAAAGCGCGGTAAGTGCTCATTTTTTGGTCGAGATCAACGATGTAGTCGGCGGGAATAAACGCCGTTACCTTTAGATCTACCTGCGTTTCATCCACCTGAGGAATTTCTTGCCCGCGAATTTCAGCGATAGATTCTTCGAGCATATCCATATATAGATCAAAGCCAATAGTCTCCATCTGGCCAGACTGCTGCGCACCCAGCAAGTTGCCGATGCCGCGAATCTCCATGTCTCGCATTGCTAGCTGGTAGCCCGATCCCAATTGAGTAAATTCTTGAATGGCTCGCAGCCGCTTACGTGCTTTATCAGAAAGCTTGTTTTGCCTGGGAAACAGTAGCCAGGCGTGGGCCTGAATGCCCGATCTGCCCACCCGTCCGCGCAGCTGATAGAGCTGCGAAAGGCCAAAGCGGTGAGCATCTTCAATGATGATGGTGTTGACTCTAGGGATATCTAACCCGGATTCGATAATGGTGGTGCAAACCATCAGGTCGGCATTGCCGCTGCTAAAGGTCAGCATGGTGGCTTCGAGTTCGCCTTCGGGCATTTGGCCGTGAGCGATCGCCAGCCTGATCCCCGGCACCGCCTCCCGAATGCGCCCGGCCACTTCTTCAATGCCGTCTACCCGAGGCACCACGTAAAAAATTTGCCCGCCCCGGTCTCGCTCCTGACGAATCGCGGTGCGCACTTTTTCGGGATCATAAGGCGATAGATGAGTTTTGATCGGGCGGCGAGAGGGCGGCGGCGTGGTGATCAAGCTCATCTCGCGGACGCCAGAGAGGGCCATATATAAGGTGCGAGGAATCGGTGTCGCGCTGAGGGTAAGCACGTCCACCTGAGCCTTCATCGCTTTGATTTTTTCTTTTTGGTTGACGCCAAAGCGTTGTTCTTCGTCGACCACCAGCAGACCTAAGTCTTTGAACTTAACAGTTTTGCCTAGCAGCTGGTGTGTGCCTACGACCACGTCAAGTTCACCGGAGACCAGCCGCTGCAAAATATCTTTGCGCTCACTGGCGCTGCGAAAGCGGTTGAGCAGTCCAAGCTGAATCGGGTAGGGGGCAAAGCGTTCTTTAAGCGTGTGATAGTGCTGCTGGGTCAGGATGGTGGTGGGCGCAAGCAGGGCAACTTGCTTACCGGCTATAACCGCTTTGAACATTGCCCTGAGGGCGACTTCGGTTTTGCCAAAGCCCACGTCGCCACAGACTAATCGGTCCATCGGGCGATCGCTCTCCATATCTCGCTTCACATCTTGCGTCGCCTTGAGCTGGTCGGGCGTCGGATTGTAGGGAAAAGAATCTTCTAGCTCTTGCTGCCAGGGCATGTCCTCTGGGTAGGTAAAGCCCTGCATCTGGGCTCGTTTGGCATAGAGCTTGAGCAGATCGACCGCCACTTTTTGAATGGCTTTGCGAGCTTTGCCCTTGGTTTTCTCCCAGGTTTTGCCCGTCATTTTATTCAGCTGAGGCCGCTGGTCTACCGCCGTGCGATAGCGAGAAAGCGCCGCCATTTGGTCTACGGCTACTCGCAGCAGACCGTCAGCGTATTGAATGACCAGGTATTCGCGGGTCTCACTATCAACTGTGAGGCTATCGAGCCGGAGGAACTGCCCGATGCCGTGGTTGCGGTGAACGACGTAGTCTTTAGGCCGCAGCTTGTTGGGATCGACCTGCTTAGAGGCGGCGCGACGGCGTTTGCGAACGTAGCTGGGCGTGGCTAGCGTGTGCTGACCAAAAAATTCGCGGTCAGTGACCACGACAATGCGAAAGGTCGGCAGAATAAAGCCTTCGAGTTCAGCTAGCCCCGAGTATTTCACCGCTATAGGAATTCGCTGACTTTGCAGCTTGTCAATTGCCGGATAGTCTTTGGGATTGGGAATGAACTGGGCGGGGCAGTCGTGCTCTTGCAGCAGGGCAACTGAGCGGGAAGGCTGGGCGGAAATCAGCCAGGGGGAGAATTTGCGATCGCGCTCTGCCCGCAGCAAATCAGCCAGCTTACCGAACTGATGGGGAATCGTCGGGATCGGTCGGCTCGCCAGATTGAGACCCACGCCTTCTTCGGCAATTTCCGAGAGTTCGAGCCGCTGAAATAGGCTGATTTCTTCGAGGGCGGCGGTAAAAGGCCGGTGAATTTTGGGCAGTCCCGCAGCGGGTAGCTCAATTTCGTCGCTAGCTTTGAGCGCAGCCAGCGTTTCTGCCCAGCGATCTTCAACGGTTTCTAGCCAGCGGTCGGCGTGAGCCTGGCACTGCTCAGGTTCATCTAGGGCAATCAGCGTATTTTCGGGCAGATAGTCCAGTAGCGAAGCGGGCTGGTCAAAGGCCAGGCCCAGAAACCGCCGAATGCCCTCTACTTGGGCACTGGTGTCAAAGCTTTCCTGTTCTTCAGCAGGCAGCAGGTCTGCCAATAGTCCTTGCTTTTCGAGCGCTTCTGAAATGATCGGGCTGTAGTCAGTGGTGGTCAGCAGCAGGGTGTCGATCCGGTCGAGCGATCGCTGATTTGTCGGGTCAAATTCTCGCAGGCGCTCTAGCTCATCGCCAAATAGCTCCAGTCTGACCGGCAGCTCTGCCGCCACTGGAAACACGTCCACAATGTCACCTCGCTGGCTCCACTGCCCCTCGGTTTCAACCGTGGCGACCTTCTCATAGCCCAGCTTAGCCAGACTCAAGCTCAGCTCCTTCAGGTTTAGATCCATGCCCAGATTGATTTCCAAGCAGTAGGGGCGAAATACCTCCACAGGCGGCAGGTGAGGCTGCAACGCCCGCTCAGTCGCGACGATCGCCATCGCACCCAGATGCTTAGATCCCGGCGGCAAATGGTCAGCCTGAGCCTTGCCGTTAATCAGGTCGGATAAGACCTGAAGCTGGCCCCAAATCAGCTCTGACTCGGGGTTAAAGGCATCGTATGGGGAGGACTCTGAAGTCGGGTAAAACGACACTGTGGCCCAGCCCATCGCCTCTAGCTGAGCGGCCCAGCGACCGGCTTCTTCCAGGGTGGCGGCGATCGCCAGCAAAGGCCGCTGTTGAGATTGAGCCAGCGCTGAAGCGACCAGGCCCTTCGGCAATCTCGGTACGCCGCTGAGCTGCAACACTTGCTGCTGCTCTAGCTTAGTAACCAGTTCCTGGCCCAGGGCTGTGCGTGCGATCGCACGAGTAATCGAAGAGAACGCCATGAAGTCTTAAAGCGCGAAGCTACCCAAAATAGCAGGTATCTATTGTAAAGTTATCCGCTCTAAAAGACATCGCCTCTTTTGAGTGGCTAGCGGCTGCTTTTGCTAGCGCACTGACACTTTGAGCGACGCTGGCTGACTGGGATCACCCTCAACTTTTACGCCGCGACCGTTGGCATCGAGATGACGCACAATTTTATAGATATTTTCAACTTTGTCTGAAGACGCCATTTTGTCCGCAATTTCAGCCACAGATAAAGGCGTTTCTGCGCTGCTGAGCACATCTTTGACCTGGTTTTGCAGGTCGAGCACGTCAGCTGCTGCCTTTTTGCCTGCTTCTACGCCAGGCTGATGATAGGCATTGATATTGACCAAAGAGGCGTAGAGACCGACCGCTCGTTCGTAGAGAGCAATCAGTGCACCCACCATCCGAGGCGATACCTCAGGCACGGTGATAGTGATGGAGTCGCGATGATTTTCGTAGAGGGCGCGGCGGGTGCCCTGCAATAATCCAGACAGATAGTCCCCGGAGGTAACCCCAGGCTCGACTTCGACTGACTCTCCTGTGCGGTCTTGCAGCACTTCAATCAGCGTGGCAAAGAAATTAGGCACTCCCTCGCGCAGCTGCTGAACATAGGCGTGCTGGTCAGTAGAGCCTTTGTTGCCATAGACAGCGATGCCCTGATAAACCGTGTTGCCCTCTAGGTCTTCTTCCTTGCCGAGTGACTCCATCACCAGCTGCTGTAAATAGCGGCTAAAGAGCAAAAGGCTGTCTTTGTAAGGCAGCACAACCATGTCTTTTTCGCCTTTACCGTTGCCGGCAAAATACCAGGAGAGGGCTAAGAGCGCCGCCGGATTGTGCTGAACGTCGGCAACGCGGGTGGCGTCGTCCATTTCTTTGGCCCCGTCTAGCATTGATTGAATATCAATGCCCTGAAGCGCGGCGGGCAGCAGACCTACCGCCGATAGTTCAGAGGTTCGTCCCCCTACCCAGTCGTGCATGGGGAAGCTAGCCAGCCAGCCTTCGGCGGTGGCAATTTTGTCTAGCTTGCTGCCTTCCCCAGTGACGGCAACGGCCTGCTTGGCGAAGTCAAGGCCCGCTTTTTCAAAGGCTGCTTTGCTCTCGACCATACCGTTGCGAGTTTCGGGAGTGCCGCCAGATTTGGAAATGATCAGCACGAGCGTGCTTTTGAGGCGATCGCCAATCTCTGCAAAGGTCTGGTCAATCCCCACCGGGTCGGTATTGTCAATAAAGTGAATATCAATATCTGGATGAGCATCGGTCAGCGCCTTAGAGACAAACTGAGGCCCCAGGGCCGAGCCGCCGATGCCCACTGAGAGAATGTCGGTAAAGCGGCTTTCTCCAGGCGGCGTAATCTCGCCAGCCCGCACTTTCTGAGCAAACTCCTTGACGGCGCTGAGGGTTTCGGTTACGTCTTTTTTCAGCGCTTCGGAAGGGGCCAAACCGGGGTTGCGCAGCCAGTAGTGGCCGACCATACGGTTTTCATCGGGGTTGGCGATCGCCCCGCCTTCCAGCTCTGCCATCGCTTTAAACGCCTGCTCAAATCGGGGAGTGAGCTGTTCGACAAACTCCCCATCAAAGCTCATCCGACTGACATCGACATAGATGCCGAGCCCTTCGTGGTAGTAGAGCCAGTCCTGATAGCGCTGCCAGAGTGCCGCCTGGTCCATGATTATTCTCTCAGTGATGTGTGGGTGTATTTATACAGCCGTATTTATAGGTGCAATTCGACTTAGCAGCCGTTGTCTAAGCTACGGCTGCCGATCTGTCAGGGAAATTAACATTCATTCAGTTCTATCACCCTTCGCATCTCCTATCGGTAAGATATAGAAAGGGATGGGTCCCTAAGATTAAGAAAGACTGAATAATTGATACTGCTTATGGATATCGCCAATCTGAATCTTGCCGATCTAGAAGGCTGGCTGGACAATGCCGCTTTCGCCGTTTTGTTTGTCACTATGCTGGCCTACTGGGGCGCTCTGGCATTCTCAGAGGTTAAGCTGCTGCCGGTGATTGGCGGAGCGGGTATGGCAATTGGCAACCTCTCTCTAGCGGCTTTACTCACCGCTCGCTGGATAGAGGGCGGCTACTTTCCGCTCAGCAATCTGTACGAATCCTTGTTCTTCATTGCCTGGGGCATCACCGCGATGCACTTTGTCGCTGAGCGGATGAGCGGCAGCCGCTGGGTGGGCGCAGTGACTTCTCCGGTGGCGATGGGCATTACCGCCTTTGCCACGCTGACTCTGCCCGCGACCATGCAGGTCTCTGAGCCGCTGGTACCCGCACTCAAATCCAACTGGCTGATGATGCATGTGAGCGTCATGTTGCTTAGCTACTCGGCGCTGATGGTGGGTTCAATGATTGCGATCGCCTTTCTCATCGTCACCAGAGGGCAGTCTGTAGAACTCAAGGGTAGCTCTGTCGGAACCGGCGGATTTCGCGATAGAAAATACGCCCTGAAGCGGGCCGACTCTGCCCTGGCCGCAGAAACCCTATCTTCCGAGCCGCTGAGTATCTCTAGTGGCGGCACGGCTGTCCTAGAAAGAACTAAACCGGCTGTGGCAACTGCCCTCTCGCCGCAGCGGTTAACCCTGGCAGATACCTTAGACAACATCAGCTACCGCATCATCGGCTTAGGATTTCCGCTGCTGACTATCGGCATCATCGCCGGCGCAGTCTGGGCTAACGAAGCTTGGGGATCATACTGGAGCTGGGATCCCAAAGAGACCTGGGCGCTGATTACCTGGCTGATATTCGCCGCCTATTTACACGCTCGCATTACCAAGGGGTGGCAGGGAAGAAAGCCTGCCATCTTAGCCGCCTCAGGATTCGTCGTGGTATGGATTTGCTATTTGGGGGTTAATCTTTTGGGCAAAGGTCTGCACAGCTACGGCTGGTTCTTCTAGCGCCAGTTAGCTCGCAGTATCTAGCCAACCGTCTGCCAGCCAACCGTCTCTAGCCGACATTGGCAAATAGGGTTGCTAGCGGCTGCGAGGCAGCGTTTTCACTGGTGATGATTTCTACCACCTTATTTTTAGCGGTCGGCTGACTCAGAGACGCCACACAGACCTGCGCAACTTTCTGGCGGGGAATACTGCCTTCAAACAGCGTATCGGCTGCCGACATGACGATGGCCTCGTCGTTATTTTCGTTTTTCAAGCCGCCGGGCCGCACGATAGTGTAGGGAACACCGCTCTCTTTGAGGTAGTCTTCAGCCTGCTTTTTCCAATAGAGCACGCCCCAAAACAGGTTAAGCGGATGGAATAGTTTGGAAACACATAGCGACGAAACCATCACAAACTGATCGACACCTAACATTTTGGCGGCGTCAATCAGATTTTTTGTGCCTTCGTAGTCAACTTTATAGGGGCCGGTCGGATCAAAGCTAGGCGCAGCCCCAGTAGCGCTGATCAAAACCTGAGCATCTGTCAGAGCGTCTCTGAAGCTGCCTGGTTCTAGCACATCGCCTACAATAATCTCAATATCAGCCGGTAGCTCAGCTGCTGCCTTCGCTGGATCTCGCACCAGCGCTCTGACCGTCATGCCCTGCTTGAGTAGCTGTGTGACAATTTGTCTGCCGGTTTGGCCAGTTGCTCCTGCGACCAGTGCTCTCATATGCTAGAACCCCTTTGCTTCAAAGTTTCATGCAGTATAGAGGGTTCTCTGTAGTGATGAGCACCTCCTCTGTACGTATCCTCTAGTCCCAGCTTTGGAGCTGGCCTTTATATCCGTAAATCAACGAAGGTCGTTGTGGTTGGCCAGTAGATACTGTGGATTTGAGTATATTTTGCTTCATCAAGTTTGCTTTATACGGGTAATCTAAGCGGTAAACACCACACAAAAACAACTCAGTGGCCCAGGCTTCAGTGACCTAAGCTACAGTTCGCAAGCACGTTCCAAAAATATTCTGAACTAATCTCTCGACCTGCCCTCATGCAAATTCCTTCTAGCCCATCTTCCTCGCAGCTAGGCTCCCAATTTCTTGAGGCGAGTGCTAGTCTGATTGAAGCTCAAAAAACTTCACACGCAGAATTTTCTTCGAAAGAGACATTGCACTTTCAAGGCAACTATATTGGCCACATGGAGATGTACGCGGATGCGGCGAGTGTTGCCAAGTATCTAGATGCTCATCAGGAGTGGTTCCATCGCTGTGCTAAGCCAATGACCGTAGAGTCGATTGGAGACAATGGCTATGCGTTAACTGTAGGCAAATTCAAAAGCTTGAACCACGAAATAGAGCCCAAGATTGGCTTGCATCTGCTCCCTCAAGACGAAGGCGTTTACCGCATAGAGACCATTCCTGTGCCTGGCTACGAACCCGCTGGCTATGACGTCGATTTCAAAGCTTCGATGACGCTATGCGAAGGCTCTTCAGAAGACCTGCCAGAAAATCTATCGGCAGACCTATCAATCGACAAAGTAACGCATGTAGAGTGGGAGCTAAGCTTATCTACTTGGGTAGAACTGCCGCGATTTGTTCAGGTATTGCCTGACAATCTGATCAAGGCTTCGGGCGACCAGCTGCTCAACCAGATTGTCCGTCAGGTCTCTAAGCGCCTCACGCGAAAGGTGCAGCAAGAGTTTCATACTGCTTTAGGCTTGCCGGTTCCCTGTGAGAACAAGCGCCGCTTTTGGCAGCGCTAAGAACAGGTTTATTAGACGCATGGCGAGGCCGCTTCAGGATCACTCTCCATTTACCTGTCTTAGGGTCACGCAGCGAGATGAATGGGTTGGGTTTGAGCGGACGACGGCTGATTGTGGGCATGTCACGAACCCTAAACATACTCTATTAAACTACTGGGTATAAAATGATGTCGGTGTGATGAGCGCGGTCAGTTGGCGTGACGCCTATCACCTTCGCAGGCAATTTTATGCTGATAAATCCGGGAAGCTGGCTTTCAGGTCACTACAATTGGTACGGTTAGACTTGAGAGTTGAAGGGTTTCGAAGGTCTATGACGGTAGAAGTTTGGCCAGGGCGATCGCACCCTCTGGGCGCGACCTGGGAGCAGAAAGGAACTAATTTTGCGCTGTTTTCTGAAAACGCGACTGGGGTAATCCTGTGCCTGTTTGACGAGTCGGGCAGTGAGACCCAGGTACGACTGCCTCAAGTGACGAACTACGTCTGGCATGGATTTTTACCGGGCATCGGACCGGGTCAGCACTATGGCTTTCGAGTAGAAGGGCCTTACCAGCCCGTGGAAGGCGACCGGTTCAACGTAAATAAGCTGCTGATCGATCCCTACGCTAAAGCACTCACAGGCGATATCCGCTTCGGCCCGGAGCTGTTTAGCTTTCCGATGGATCATTTTGGCGATCGCGACCGAGATCTAGATTTCTCAACTGCCGACAGTGCGGCCTCTATGCCCAAGTCAGTGGTGATTGATCCTGAGTTTGACTGGCGAGATGACGCCCATCCCAATATCTCCTGGGATCAGACGATTATCTACGAAGTGCACGTTCGCGGGTTTACAAAGCAGCAGCCAAACATTCCAGCAGAGCTGCGGGGCACCTATGCAGGGATGGCTCATCCTGAGGCGATCGCCCACCTCAAAGATTTGGGTGTTACAGCCGTAGAGCTCCTACCAGTACATCACTACGACGTTCATCCGGGGCATTTGGTGACTACCGGGCTGCACAACTATTGGGGTTACGATTCCCTGGGTTATTTTGCGCCTCACGCAGGCTACAGTTCATCTGGCCAGTGTGGTCAGCAAGTCCGCGAGTTTAAAGCGATGGTAAAAGCGATGCACCAGGCAGGCATCGAAGTCATTTTAGATGTGGTCTACAACCACACTGGGGAAGGCAATCACCTCGGCCCTACTTTTTCGCTGAGGGGCATAGACAATGCCGCCTACTACCGCTTGGTGGAAACCGCGCCCCGCTACTATATGGATTTCACAGGCTGCGGCAATTCATTAAATGTGCGGCATCCCCAGGTGCTCAAGCTGATTATGGACAGCCTGCGCTATTGGGTGCAGGAGATGCACGTAGACGGCTTTCGCTTTGATCTGGCTTCGGCACTGGCCCGCGAACTGTACGAAGTCAACCGGCTTTCGTCCTTTTTTGACATTATTCATCAAGACCCGGTGTTGTCAACAACCAAGCTGATTGCTGAACCTTGGGATCTGGGCGAAGGTGGCTATCAGGTCGGTAACTTTCCGCTGCTATGGTCTGAGTGGAACGGCAAATACCGCGATACCATCCGTGACTTTTGGCGGGGACAGCACTGTAGCCTGGGGGACTTTGCCTTTCGCTTTACCGGCAGTTCTGATCTCTATAAAGACGATGGCCGCCTGCCTCATGCCAGCATCAACTTCATCACCGCTCACGATGGTTTTACGATCAATGACCTGGTTAGCTACAACGAAAAGCACAATGAGGCCAATGGCGAAGGCAACCGGGACGGGGAGAGCTACAACCGCTCCTGGAACTGCGGGGCAGAAGGAGAGACCGACGATCCCAAGATTCTGGCGCTCCGGGCTCAGCAGCGACGAAATCTCTTAACAACTCTGATGCTTTCTCAGGGAGTGCCCATGATTTTGGGTGGAGATGAGATGGGCCGGACCACCCAGGGCAACAACAATACTTACTGTCAAGATAGCGAGCTGTCGTGGTTTCACTGGTGCTTGCAGCCCGATGACCAGGCGCTATTGACCTTTACTCGCAAGCTGATTGCTTTTCGCCGGGCTCACCCGGTCTTTAGTCGGCATCAGTGGTTTTTTGGTCGCGAAATTCACGGTTCTGGCGTGGTGGATATTGGCTGGTTTCTTCCTGACGGCAGCACAATTGATGACAGTGAATGGCACGATAGCGCCGTCAAAGCCATCAGTATTTTTATCAATGGCGCAGAAATTCCTAACGTAGACAGCCGGGGACAGCGGATTTTTGACGATAGCTTTCTGATGTTCTTTAACCCTTCGGCTGAGCCGCTGCCGTTTAGCATTCCTGCTTCTATAGAGAGCCAGCAGTGGCAAGTATTGATAGACACCAAAGAGCCCAGTGGTTTTGTTGAGCAGGGCAAAATCTATTGCCGGGAGCATGCGGTGACGGTGGCTGCGCGATCGCTCGTAGTGCTAGACTGCGCCCACTGCTTCAGCATGGCCGCTATCAATGATCCCGCTAACTCTCCTGCATAGCATTCTCTCGAATAAGACTTTCTTGTATCAAAAGCAACTCGGCTAAATTCTGATAAAACAATGTCCTGCTATCCGAAAATATACCTAGTCGTCAAACAGATTCCCTATGGAAAAGTGGCGACCTACGGCCAGGTTGCAGATTTGGCCGGACTGATGGGTAAACCCAGAGTAGTTGGCTATGCCCTTTACAAAATAGCTGGCAACAGCGACATCCCTTGGCATAGAGTGATCAATGCTAAAGGAGAAGTCTCCCGCTCTTCACTTAGGGACGGAAATGACGATCTACAACAGCTCTTATTAGAGTCAGAAGGGATCGCGTTTGTAAAAGGAAAGCTGGATCTGAAGCAGTACAGATGGCGACCTGATTTCACGCTGATCGATTCACTACGTGAGAATCCTACTGAGACACCGCAATAAGTCAGGTCGCCGTTTGAGCCCGCAGTTGGCTGACAGCTACGACTCTAAAGCTCGTGAATCTAAGCTGGCAGCATCATTGAGGACTGCAATGATGTCTCAAGTTCAATGGTGAGCTCTTCAGGCTCTGAACTGTGCTGCAAGCTGGTTTGTATCTGCTGAGCACCTTCTTGCTGAAGGTCTTCAATGTAACCGGGCTTAGCTTGAATAGCCTCCGTTTCGCTGTCGAACGGCCCAAAATAATAAATGCAGTGGGGCTCCGCCGTGGTAATTTTCACCCACCAAGGCGTAGAGAACAAACCGAATAGATTGCCAAAAAAGTTTTTCATCACAGTAAATAGGGGATGTCTTTACAGATGGACGGTTTTGCTGGCCAAACGAATATGTCCTTTGAGTGGCCAGATGGGGCCAATAACATCGGACTGTCGGATAGAGCCGTCAGATGGGAAAATGCCCACCGATAGAAGATGTGCTATGCAAAGAAGAGAAAAAATCTGGAACAGCTGCCAGGCAAACCGCTGGGGAACCAGTGATACAGCTTGGCCTGCAACCGTATCTCCTAATAAGCAAATTGCTTGAGACCTTCATCTTAGAACAGATGCTCAGTTATGAATGTTTAAGCATAACAATCTGAGAAAACGCTTTAGCTTAGCGCCTATATCTTTATACTTCGTCACCCGAAGAACTGCCAATCGTTAAGGCCGGTAATTTGTCTATCCAGACTTGACGGTAGATCTCATAAAGCGCCATACCAGTGGCTACAGATGCGTTGAGGCTAGGAGTTTTGCCCCGTAGCTCAATGGTGACCAGCGAATCACAGAGGTTTTGCACAGACAGGCTCAGACCAGCTCCCTCGGCACCTACCACTAAAACAACAGGTGCTGAAAAGTCAGCGGCGTGAATGGGCTGTGCGGCTTCAACGGCTAGACCGTAAATCCAGAAGCCGCTGTTTTTTAAGTATTCTAGCGATCGCCCCAGATTGACAACTCTAGCAATAGGAATATTTTCTAAAGCACCCGCAGCTACCTTTGCGACAGTAGAGGTGATCCCGACCGCGCGCCGCTGCGGGATCACGATCCCCTGAGCGCCAATAGCCTCTGCTGAGCGAATAATCGCGCCTAAGTTGTGAGGATCGGTGATGCCATCGGCGGCGACAATAACAGGGCGGCGGGCAGCCGCCTTGGCCTGCTCAACCAGCGCCTCTAGTTCGGCATATTCGTAGGCAGCGACCTGAGCAACAATGCCCTGATGGCTAGCCCCTTGAGTCATCTGAGCAAGGCGCAGACTATCGACTTCGTCAATCACCGCACCATTGGCTTTGGCTTCTACAATGAGCGGGCGAAACCGAGCGTCATAGCGAAGCTTAGCGTTGATCCACAGGCGATTGAGCGATCGCTTGGCAGCGATCGCCGCTTCTACCGCATGGCGACCGTAAATGAGATCTGGGCTGAGACTCTCTAACGAGCCGCTAGAATCATCACCTTGATGATGACGATCTCTAGAACCCACTTGAGGTGAGCTATTGGTCTTGGGGCCCGACTTGAAAGAGCCGCGTCCTTTTCCTGTCTGGGGGCGATCTGAGGACTTAGACCCAGAGCGCTTCGGTCTACCGCTTCCTGAAGCGTTGGCCTTGAGCCTGGGTTTTGCTCCGGCACTAGGAGCCCGGTTGTGAGGCTTGGGGCCAGACTTCCGCCGGGGAGATTTAAAGGATGGCTCTGAAGGGTCGGATGGATGCTCTGGGCCGCTCACGCTCAATTCCTCTGGTAATTCCCTGCGGGCTAATGCTGCTTTTAAGTGTAGGCGGACTTAGGCTCGACCGCTATCTCTCTAGCCAATTTCTAGACGATTGAGCAAATCGAACAGGCGAGGCTGATCGCTCAGGTAGAGAAAGCCAACCAGGGTCTCAAAGCCAGTCGCGCTTTGATAGTCTTTGGCCGCTGCGCGGCGCTGACGACCGGAGGTAGCATTTCGCCCACGTCGCAAAATATCTCGCTCAGCGTCACTCAAATGCGGGTCGAGCATGGCTACGCAGTGCGCCTGCTGCTCGGCCTTAACTTGGGCCACTACCTGCTGGTGATAGTCGTGAATACGCTTGGCCGGAATCAGTAGGCGCGATCGCACGTACAGTTCAAAAACAGCATCACCTATATAAGCTAAAGAAATCGGCGCAATTCCGCCTGCTGACTTAGCCGAATGCTCACCTTGTGACAGCTGTGTGCTCATGAATTGAATAAAACTTTTCTGACCCAAGTCAGCAGCTATAGCGTCGGCCACTTTACTTAATACTTAATATAAAGAATCTTTAGAACCGCGCCACATCGCAGACAAAGTGGCGCGCAAGCGTACAGATGCCTATTCACAAAGAAGGCTACACCTACGTGCGCTTGCTATAAAAGCAACCTTTTCTATTGAGACAGAAGGCACTTTCTTCTCCAACATCGACGGCCAGCTCAAGCGAAAACTGTTCATACCGCTTAACGACGGCTGTGCCCGCAACAGCCGCTGAGCCGTTGTCTTGCAAGCGCCCTCAGATGTTTTTTAAGTTTTCAATGGCGGCGTCCACATTGGGCTGTAGGGATAAAAATTGCTCTAATCGGACCAGTTTGACCGTTTGGGTAACCCGAGGGTTGCTGACTACTTGCACACTGCCGCTTTCGCCTTTGGCCTTTTTGACCAGGCGAACCAGTGCGCCCAAGCCAGAGCTATCGACAAAATCAATTGTAGATAGATCCAAAATGATGTGGGCTGGGCCGTCTTCGATGTACTTGTTAAGAACCTTGAGAAAAGTAGGTTCTGAGAAAGCATCTAGAAGCCCGGTCAGGCGAAAAATTTGACATTTTCCCCTAACTTCGCGGGTGCCTCTGAGACTAACTGTTAGGGTAAGCGACTCAGCGATGGGAGGATCCTCCTGATAGGCCTAGCATTGAACGACAATATGACGCTTAAGTATAGGGCAAGATACTATTGACCGCAAGATAGAATTTAGTCTTGCTACGACTCTTGAGCAAACCAATGTTACCCAAGCTTTAGGTAGTACAGATCGAGCTAGATCGCTGAATGGGTCACCGGACTCCCTCAGCTGGCTAACTATTGATCTGCCGCTCGCGCATGGTTTGGACAAAGTTGGCAAACAGGTAGTCAGCGTCGTGCGGGCCGGGGCTAGCTTCGGGGTGATACTGCACAGAGAAGACTGGCAGCTGTCGGTGGCGAATACCGGCTACCGTCTGATCATTGAGATTGAGGTGAGTAATCTCGACCTGCGCTTCATCAATGGAGCTGGCATTGAGGGCAAAGCCGTGGTTTTGGCTGGTAATTTCGATTTGCTCGGTGAGGCCGCAGGGCTGGTTGAGGCCGCGATGCCCGAACTTAAGCTTAAAGGTTTCAGCGCCAAGGGAGAGCCCTAAAATCTGATGGCCCATGCAGATGCCGAAGGTGGGCAGCTGACTTTCAACTAGCTCCTTAGTGAGCTGAGGCGCGTTGGTAACTGCCGCTGGATCGCCGGGGCCATTTGAGAGAAAGATGCCGTCGGGCTGATGGCCTAATATTTCTTCTGCCGAAGTGTCAGCAGGCACCACAATTACATGGCAACCGTAGCTAGCCAGGCGTCTTAGGATGTTGCGCTTGATGCCAAAATCGACTGCGACCACTTTCAGCGGCGGCGCATCAGAATCAGAAACGGGCTCTAATTCTAGGTTGGGGCTGCTAGGGCTAGCGAGAGGATGACTTTGGCTGCCAAAGGCCCAGCTTTGGTCGGTGGCCTCACGCCATTCGTAGGTTTGCTTAGTACTGACTTCTCTGACCAGGTTCAGCCCTTCCATCGAAGGCAGCGTCTGGAGCTGGTGCAGCAGTTCTTCTGGGTCGAGCACTTCGCTAGAAATAGCGCCATTCATAGCGCCGACGCTGCGCAGCTGGCGGGTAAGGGCGCGGGTGTCAATGCCGTAAATGCCTGGAATGCCGTGCGCTTTGAGGTAGTCGCTGAGCGATTGGGTGGAGCGCCAGCTGCTGGGGCGATCGCAGATATTTTTGGCGATCGCCCCTCGCACATAGGGCCTGACCGATTCTTCGTCTTCGGGGTTGACGCCAGTATTGCCCAGTTCTGGATAGGTAAACGTGACAATCTGACCGCAGTAGCTAGGATCTGTAAGCACTTCCTGGTAGCCAGTCATACCAGTATTAAACACAACCTCGCCCATCGTGGTGCCTGCTGCGCCAAATGACCAGCCTCTGTAGATAGAACCATCTTCTAAGACGAGCAAAGCAGGTTGAGCAGTGGGGTTAAACATAAGCGAGCTGAGGGGTAAAAGCTGGGCTGAAATACCGAGTTTGACAGAGGCCGGGCAAAAGATCCGTATAAGACGTAAGTAAAACAGAAATGCAGTCAGGGAAATGTAGAGGTAGGTCAAGTAGCCCGTCGATCATGGATCCGTCTCAATCCGCCTACCGCTTCATATTATTGCCTAGTTTTGTCGGATTAGTTTGCTGTGCCTGTGCTGCTGCGCCAAAACCGGCGACCGTCAGTCCGACAGCAGATGCCGACCGGCTCATCCAGTCTTCACCGGCAGCGTCTACACCAGTAACGGCAAATGCTTCAGCATATAGAGAGGGGATCAATCTGGCCTCTAGCGCCTACCGCCTGAGTCAGGCGGCCATCTCACCAGATGACTGGGGGCTAATCGCTGATCGCTGGCAACAGGCGGCCAGCCAGCTTAAGCAAGTGAGCGCAGACGACGAACACTATAGTGCGGCTCAGCAAAAGATAGTAGAGTATAGCCGCAACGCTAAACAAGCGGCGGCTGTCATTGCAAATTTGCAGGCCGCTGCTAATGTTCCTCTCGCACCGCTGCCGCCTGCTGCCGCTGGTAAGCCGAGCGCAGCCTCTGTGACTAGCCGCCCTGCCAATGCTACGGTGCGGGTACCGGTGATTCGGCGGCTCCACGGTACGCCGGTTGTGCAGGTCACTTTTAACGGGGTCAAAACCTACGAAATGATTTTGGATACTGGGGCTAGCAGGACTTTGATCACGCGCCAAATGGCCGATGAGCTAGGCATTGTAGCGACTGATAGGATGTTGGCTGCCACTGCTAGCGAATCGGCAGCTACTTTTGAGATGGGGCAGATGCGCTCAATATCGCTGGGTACAATTACCCTCCCCAATGCGCAGGTAAGCATTGGCGACTCGGTGAGTATCGGCTTGCTGGGCAATGATTTTTTGAAGGGCTATGACGTGACGATTCGCGATCGCGAGAATACCGTTGAGCTAGTCCTGGCTGATTAAACACAGCCTCAGTTGCTGTCTTCCAACAACTGACCTATGGCGCTTTGTCTCGCTACGAATGCCGGCTCTACAGTAGATATCTCTTCAGTAGTCATGTAGACGATAGGTTGTAGCGCAGACGGTGCCATCAGCTCTCCTAGCAAAGGAGAGTGCAGATAGCCAGTGGTAGAGTACAGACCAGCTTTGGGTGTTAGCTTAGCCGGATGGCTCTCGAACATAGATTCCCCTGGCAAACCTTGCGGCAGCATCCATATGCTGATGGTCTCCGAGGTAGTCTCTGAGGCAGGGTCTAGAGAGGCAAGCAGGTCAGCGAGCAGTGCAGAATTTTGCCCCGGCAAAGACTGGGTCAGGCTCGCGAGCGTCAGGGCTACGGAGGCCGGTTCGGGGTAACTGACAGCGATATTTGGAATAGCAGCTGTTGCAACCTGTGATGCATCTGGCGCAGAGGCTAGCTCAGAAGCTGCTGCCTCAGGCGAAGGGCTATGGGGGGCCATCTGATCGGTCGGCTCGTTCACCTCGCTGGGCGCTAAGGCGGGCAGTCTCGGTAGGCCGTCGGCAGAGAGGGTTGCCTGAGTCTCTAGATTGGTGCCGCGTTCTGCCTGAGTGTCTGCCTGAGGGAGATCGGGCATTGGCGGCGCTGGGGTTGAGACCGCTAATAAAGTACGGGCAACCAGCGGATCGCCTGAGGGAGTCGATACCGATGCTGAGCTGTTCTCCGCGGTAGGAACTGGGCCATTGGCAAATGCAGACTGCTTGACCTGGGCGGGCTGACCAACAGGCTGTGAAGCAGGCAGAGAGACCTGTTTGCTAGGGGCAGACAAAGCGTTGGGACGAGTGGGGGAAGTGGGGCCGCTCACCGCAGCTTCTACCGAGAGCTGCTGAAAATCTGGCCGCTTAGAATAGGGCTCTATCGGGTTGCGGCTGGGCAGAGGTGCCTCTGCTACTTCAGCGTAAGTGCTTTCACCCGGCTCAACAGCAGGCGCTTCAAAACTCCACTCACTCGAAACGTGACTGCTGGGACCGCAGCCAGCTAAGCCAGCAAAAATAGCGGTCAGTGAAGTAACGAGTGAAGTGGTGACCTTACGCATTGGCTTTTGACTCTTCGGGATAGCTAACTATGACAGCTTTATGGCTGCAAAAGTTTCGCGAGGACAGCGGTAAAGTGGCTGGTTGACTGGGCAAAAGGGTCAGGTTGTATATTCAGCGTTGATTTTTACGTAGTCGTAGCTAAGATCGCAGCCCCAGGCTAAGCCTTTACCAGAGCCAGTGCCCACGTTGACAGTGATTTTGACAGGATAGGCCAGGGCTTCCATGCTCTGGGTTGGCTGCATGAGGGGATCTTGGGCGGATGGTTCATCACTGCTAGCAGAGCGGCTGAGCAAAATCTTCGACATGGCCTGAGTGCTACGCTCTGCCTGCCGGGTGAGATAGGCACTTGCAGCGGCCCGGTCAAACGGCTGAGGGGTGCCGTCGGTCATCAGCGTAAAGTCGCCCAGGGAAATGTTGAGTTCGCTTTGGTCAAAGGGAATGCCTGCTCGTCCGGCAGCGCCCGCAATCCGACCCCAGTTGGGATCGCGGCCAAACACGGCGGATTTGACCAGCGAGGAGCCCGCCACGGTACGGGCAATTTGGCTAGCAGCGCGATCGCTCATTGCCCCGCTCACCGCCACTTCGATCAGGCAGGTAGCGCCTTCTCCGTCGCGGGTAATGGACTTCGCCAAATGTATGCAAACTTCTGTCAGCATTGCTTCTAACTTGTCGGCTTCGGGGCCAGGTGCGGTGATCGCTGGCGTGCGCGATTCGCCGTTGGTGAGAGCAAGCAGACAGTCGTTGGTGCTGGTATCGCCATCGACGGTGATTTGATTAAAGCTTTTCTCAGTGGCGCGGCGCAGCATGTCCTGCCAGAGCTGCGAGGAAACGGCTGCATCGCAGGTAACAAAGCCCAGCATCGTTGCCATGTTGGGGTGGATCATGCCGGATCCCTTTGCAATGCCGCCAATGCGGACGGGGCGATCGCCGATCTGAGTTTCCAGCGCAATCGACTTCGCGATTAGATCAGTGGTAACGATGGCCCTGGCTGCTGCTGCCGATCCCTCAGCTGAGAGCGCTGCTACCGCCTCAGGAATGCCAGCTTTTAAGATATCTACCTTGAGGGGCTGACCGATCACGCCGGTAGAAGCCAACAATATTTGGTCAGGAGAGATTTGCAGCGCAGCAGCGGCGGCAGCGGCACTGGCTAAGGCATCTTGCTTGCCTTGTTCCCCTGTGCAGGCATTGGCCTGACCAGCATTGCAAAGAATAGCGCGAGCGGCGGGTTTGGTTTCCAGCAAATCCTGACAGTAGTCTATGCAGGCGGCGCGCACCTGGCTAATGGTAAAAACCCCAGCGGCGATCGCCTCGCCGTCCGATACAATCAGCGCCAGGTCGGGTGCTCCGGATGGCTTTAGCCCAGCGACCACACCAGCGGCGCGAAAGCCCTTGGGCGCGGTCACTCCCCCCTCAATTACCTGCCAGTCTGCCATGTTCTTCCTTGCCGTGTGGGATAAGTAGGGTTGATCAGCTATGTATGAGTGCCAAACTCACCTGGACCGAATTACCTTGTGAAAAGGGATTATATCAATAACTATGAAGGTATTAAATAGTTGTAGAGAGATGCTGACTTGAAGAGCCTATCGTCGAACGTGCGCTCAGGCTTGCCGCTGTCAAAAGCGGGTCTCAAAGGCAACACGGGCTTGCTCAGTCAGCGTAGGTTGATTTTTAGCCTGCTGGGCGGCGGCTTGCTGATGGGCCTGGCGCCAGTCAATGCCTGGCCGCTAGCCTGGATTGCACTGGTACCGCTATGGGGCGTATTGCACCAGCCGCAGCTTACTGCTCGCAGTGCTCTGGCAGGCGCGGCGCTGTGGGGAGCGGCTTATCACGGCACGGCACTCTCCTGGATTACGGGTCTGCACCCGCTGATGTGGATGGGCATGTCCTGGCTAGAGAGCGTGGCGATCGCCCTGTTTGCCTGGCTATTTATCACGCTTTGGGGCGCGGCCATTGGCATAACCTGGATGGGTCTGATGATCAAGCTGACCCGGTGGCGATCGCTCTCTAGCGGCAGTCGGGTACTGGTCGGTACGGCGCTATGGTGCGCGGTCGAGTGGATCTGGAGTCAGGGGCCGCTGTACTGGTCTTCTTTGAGCTATACCCAGAGCCCACATAACCTGGCGGGTTTGCATCTCGGTCAGCTGTCGGGGCCACTGGCCGTAACGGCGGCCATTGTAGCGGTCAATGGGCTGCTGGCCGAAGCCTGGTACGGATGGCAGGCTCATCAGCTGGCGCGTCAGTATTTAGCTGGTGCGATCGCTCTGTTTGTAACGCTCCACCTGATAGGACTTGGGCTCTACAGCAGGCCGCTAGCAGATCGCCCGGCTGAGGCACTGGCCATTGGGTTGATTCAAGGCAACATTCCCACCAGTCAAAAGCTCACTGCTCAAGGGATCCGCTCCTCCCGACAAGTTTATTTAGAGGGATACGAAACGTTGGTTGCCGAAGGTGTCGATCTGGTTTTGACCCCTGAGGGCGCAATTCCTCAGGTGTGGAATCCGTTTTTGCAAGATCGCAACCTGCTACAGCGGGCGGTAGTTAAAAATGGGGTGCCGCTGGTGTTGGGTAGCTTTGCCCACCAGTCTCTAGCAGAAGACCGGGGACCATTGACCCAAAGCCTGCTGACGCTGACTCCCAAAGGCCAAGTGGCTGGTCGCTACGACAAAGTCAAGCTAGTGCCGCTGGGAGAATACATTCCTCTGGAAAATATCATCGGCGCACTGATTAGCAGGCTGTCGCCCTACGGTGACAGCCTGGTTCCAGGCGGATCTAGCCAGCAGCTAGAGACGCCTTTTGGTCCGGTGGCGGCGGGTATTTGCTATGAGTCGGCCTTTGCCGAGCCGTTTCGTCAGCAGGTGCATAGGGGCGGCCAGGTCATTTTTACCGCTTCCAATAATGATCCCTACTCACCCCGGCAGATGATTCAGCACCATGCTCAAGATGTGATGAGAGCCATTGAAACCGACCGCTGGGAGGCGCGAGTGACCAATACCGGTATTTCTGGAATTGTTGATCCACGCGGGCGATCGCTCTGGCTCTCTACCCCCAATGAATATGTGACCCATCGCGCGACGCTCTATCGCCGGCATAGTCAAACGCCATACGTCCGTTGGGGAGACTGGCTCACCCCGCTGCTGCTCGTTCTATCGCTAATCAGACTGCTGCTAATCAGATACAGCCAGGCGTCGGTCAACGGCGATCGCCGTGAGCGCCTCTGACAGCCAGCCCCCCTGACCCAGCCGACAGCCTAGCGCCGTGAGCGATCGCAGCTGTGTCTCTGTTTCGATTCCTTCGGCAACCACAGTCATGTCGGCACTGCGACCTAGATCGATAATGGTTTTTACCATATCTCTGCCTTCAGTACGGTCTAGCCCCGCTACAAAGGCTCGGTCAATCTTAAGCATGTCAAAAGCTAGCTGATGTAGCCGACTGAGGGAGGAATGGCCCCGCGCAAAATGAGCCACGCCGAAGCCAAATCCCATTGCCTTCAGCTGCTGCAAAACCGCCGTAATTGCAGGATCGCTGCTGAGCAAAATCGATTCATCTATCTCCAGCTGGAAGGCCGCTGCCGATAGCTCAGCCTCTTTTAGATTGGCCTGCCACTGAGGGATAAACTGCGCAGAAGTCAGTTGCAGCAGAGAGAACCCAAGATGCAGACTTAAGTCTGCGCCAGCGGGCTGCTGTCGCCATTTTTTGAGCTGCTGGCAAGCGGTTTGAATGATCCGCGCACACAGCGGGCAGACGATACCCATTTCTTCGGCGATCGCCATAAAATCTTTACTCTCTAAGCAGCCTCGCGTCGGGTGCTGCCAGCGCAAGTGCGCCTTAAGGCCCAGCAACCGCCGACTCGTCAGATCAAAGATTGGCTGATAGTACAGCTGGAACTGATGGCTCAGCAAGGCCTGCCGCAGCTGATCTTCTATCGCGATCCGAGCTTGTGCCCTACCCAGCATCTCCGGGTCAAACACGGCATACCACTGGCCTCCCAGCGGCACCTCATCTTGAATAATAATCGGTGAATGAAACGCATGAGCCAGCGGCTTAGCCTGATATTTAAGCTGACTGCTGAGACGTGCCTTAGTTCGCTTTTTAGCCTGATACATCGCTGTATCAGCATCTCTCAGCGCCGCTTCTGGCTGGCGATAGCCGCTTCTGCTGAAGGTAATGCCAATGCTAGCGCTGACAAAAACTTTGCGCCCTTCAATCACAAAAGGCTGCCGCAGCTTTTCTTGCAGACGCTTTACAGCTGTAATAGCGTGCGCTTCATTTGGAATGTTGTCTAGCAGAACCGCAAATTCGTCCCCCCCGAGTCGGGCCACCAAATCGCTTTTGCGCAGCAGCTTCTTAATCTGGTCGGCGACGCACTTTAGCAGCTGGTCACCTACCCCATGCCCAAGCGCGTCATTGACTGGTTTGAAGTTGTCCAGGTCAATAAACCAGACCGCATACAGATGATCCGACTGACGGTGGCTCAGCTGAATAGCCTGATCGAGCCGCTGTAAAAAATAGCTGCGATTGGGTAGACCAGTCAGCGGGTCGTGCAGAGAGCTATGGCGCAGAACCGCCTCTCGCTTGAGCAGCTTAGTTTGAGTTTTTAGCAGGAGATGCAAGGCCGAAGTCAGCCCAGATGTCCGCGCTCTGACTCGTTGCTCTAAGTGTTCATTAGAGCTTTTAAGCTGCCGGGCATGACGGTTAAGCTCCATTTGAGCCATCACCTGGCGGCTGAGTACCTGAAGCGCACTGAGCTGGTGCGCGGTCAGCTGACGAGGCTGATAGTCAACAACGCATAGCGTCCCCAAGTTATGGCCATCGGGTGTGATCAGCGGTGCGCCAGCATAAAAGCGAATATAGGGGGCCCCGGTAACGAATGGATTATCACAAAAACGGGGATCCTGGCGGGTATCTTCTACCACCATCACGCCCATTTGCTGAATGGCATGGGCGCAAAAGGCTACGTTGCGAGGCGTTTCGGTAACATCGACACCTACTTTGGCTTTAAACCACTGGCGAGTAGCGTCTATTAGGCTGACAAAGGCTGCTGGCGTATTACAAATGTGAGCGGCCAGCGCAGCAATATCGTCGTAGGCAGGCTCTGCCGACGTATCCAAAATACTGTAGTCTTGGAGCTTGGCAAGACGCAGAGTTTCTTTTGCGGGCCAAGAAGCTACTCTCATAGGTTAGCTGTGAAAGCTGAGCGCGAATGAATTAGGCTGAAACTGTGGTTTTGCAAAGCGATTATCTCCCCGAAGCCGCTGCCTATTATGAGCTGATTTTGGAAGATGCTTCGCGGGCTATAAAAGGTACATCACAAGGAGCACCCCTGTTTCCTGATTCTATTGGGCGAAACAATAGATTCTGGGATGCCTTGTTTTAACTTAACCAAAATTCTCCCAAAGTGCAGGAAATCTCGCTATTCGGGCCACCTTTCAGACACAGCCTATAGAAAGCATTAATAAAGCACAGGGTATAGGCCGCAGTCAGGCTCAAAATCGAAAATTCTACCTGCTAAGACTGAATCATACCTGAGCGGTCTGAGGTTTGATGTTTGGATTAACGGATCGATGAGCTGTGCTGAAGTGATCACACCAGTCAATCACCCGGTTCCAAGCCCACCAGCGATCTGGATCTTTGCACTGTCGTTGACAGGCCAGGCTGCTGATGTAGCCGACATGACCACCCTGGTCAGTTAGCCTCAGATCGATGTTAGGATTAGCGGCGCAGGTGGCCTGAATCTCTTTAACTAGAGCCGGGTCGAATAGCGGATCATCTGCGGCGTAGAGAATTAGCGTGGGCTTTTTGATTTGAGGCAGTATGGAGAGTCCGCTGGTAATTGTGTAGTACTCCTCTACGGAGCTGAGGCCCAGGCGGGGAACGACCATTTCTTGATCAAAGCTGCGAATCCCGTGGACGCGCTGGATAGCTGCCAGGTCAAAATCATCGGGATGATCTTGATAGATCTTTTGAAGTAGGGCTTTGAGGTTGCGGGTGATGGCTTTTTCGAGATATTTGCCGATGGGGGCGTTGGTCAGATAGTTGAGCGATCGCAGCGAATCCAACGCCGGACAAACCACCGCGCAGCCAGCAATATCATCCGCTTCTAGATCCAAATTAGCACCCCATTCTGCCAGCGTTTGAGCCGCTTTGATACCCCACAGAGCCAGTAACCCGCCCAGCGAAAAGGCCGTAAACCACATCGGAGCCGGGCAGCCCATTTGCTTAGCAGCAGCGGCAATGCGGACAAAATCTTCACCTTCGTACAGCCCGTCGGAAGTGAGGGTGGGTGAGAGCTTAGCCGTTTCACCGTGAGCGCGCCAGTCAAAGATTACGACTGCGTAGCCTCGGGCATAGGCTTTGCGGGCCATCAGCCGGAGAAACCACTGGTCTTCTAAGCTGCCAGTGATGCCGTAAGTGCCGACAATAGTGCCAACGGGATTAGCAGGGATCGCGACCAGTCCAAAGATAGGGACGCCTTGCGCACCTGTGAAAATCTTCTCTTGATAGACCGGCTCGGCTTCAGTGATTGTCCGCTGCCAGTTAACGCCGGCCCGGAGCCCCGCATAGAGGGTCATTGCCAGACCATTGCTCAGCAGCCAGGGCGCACGGTAGGGAGTTGAGTTCATGCAATCGTTTTATAGGGAATTGTGACGATCTTAGCCGTCGGCCAAGACTTCGTTGTCTGGCAATGGGTCAAGTCTCTGCGCCGATTTCTGCTAAAAGGTGCTGGCGAGCAAAGGCCACTCGGGGGTGTCTGATATTGCCCCGATTCCAAACCAGATACAGGCTGTTGGTAGGCGGCTCGCTAGGGGTGTGCAGGTGAATGAGTTCGCCGCGCTGAAGCGGTTTGGTGCACAGGTATAGGGGCAAGACAGAGTAACCTTGGGCGGCTAGGACGAGCGATCGCACCATCCTCAAATCAGCTACAGTCACCGCTGCCTGCATTTGAATTGTCGTATCAAAAACCTGCCGAAAGTACTGCCGAACGAGCGGCAGGTCTTCATCATAGGCAATCAGCGGCAGGTTCAAAAGCTGCTCGGGTGTTGTCGGCCCATTTAAGGCTTGCTTTGCCCAGGCTGGACTGGCCACAAGCGCCAGCGTTTCCTGGTCAAGCGTTTGGTAGTCAAGGGCGCGGCTGTTGGGCAGGGAGGCTGTAATTGCCAGATCAATCGCACCTTCGTCGAGCAGGGTATAGAGTCTGTCTTTGCCGCCTATATGCAGCCGAATGCGAATGTCCCTGGCCGTGAGACCGGCGAGCAGTGGAATTATTTTTTCACTGAGATATTCTCCGGGTCCGGCAAGGTGAATGGTGCCTGCGATGTTAGTAGCTCTGGCCTGAACAGCGTTGAAGCCTGCTTCGATGCCGTCTATATGAGCACCGATGGAGCGAGCGAGATCGTGAGCGATCGCCGTTGGCACAATCCCCCTGGCATGGCGAACAAACAGCGGCTTTTTAATCTGCGCTTCGAGCATACGAATTTGCTGAGAGGCGGCGGGCTGAGTTATGCCTATCTGCTCGGCGGCGCTGGTGAGGGAACCCAGCCGGTAGGCGGCGATGAAGGTACGGAGCTGGGGAAGGTAGGTCATGCTTCGACTACGCTCAGCATAAATATAAATTTTATTATGGCTGCTCTTATCAGAACGCTCTTCTCCTTTTGCCTTTTCTTTTTTATCTTGAAGCTGTACCCACTGAGGAAACTTCTATGGCAGCTCCAAAAATTCTTATCATCACAACTTCTCACGCAGCGCTGGGAGACACCGATAAAGCAACGGGCCTCTGGATTGAAGAACTGACAACGCCTTATTACGCCTTTGTCGATGCAGGGGCGTCGGTAACGGTGGCTTCTATTAAAGGTGGCGCGGTGCCGATTGATCCGGGGAGTCAGAAAGCGGATGGGGAAAATTCGCCGAGCGTAGCGCGCTTTCGAGCAGATGAGAAATTTCAGAAGGCGATCGCCAACACTCCTGCGATTACTGACGTCAATGCCAATGAGTATGACGCGGTGTTTTTACCGGGCGGGCATGGCACGATGTGGGATTTGCCGGAGAGCGATCGCCTCTCCCAAATCATCAGCGAAACGCTGGAGCAAGGCCGCATCGTCTCTGCTGTCTGCCACGGTCCTGCTGGCCTGGTCTCAGCCAAAACTACTGCGGGTGAACCAGTTGTCAAAGGGCGCAAAGTCGCCGCCTTCACCGACTCCGAAGAAAACGCCGTTGGTCTGAGTGAGACGGTGCCTTTTTTATTAGAGAGCAAGCTGCGAGAACTCGGCGCCGATATTCAGAAAGCTGGAAATTTTGAAGCATTTGCGGTGGCCGATGGCAACCTGATCACCGGACAAAACCCAATGTCTTCAGAGCTAGTTGCTGAGAAAGTATTAGATGCAATCTCGTTGGCTGTTTAACAGCTTCTGCACATCTACTTTAACGTCAGTTCGGGATAAGGTGTTTCATGGTCAACCGCTCAAATCTCTCCTATCAACCCCTCCCTTACGGTTCCCCTTGCCAAGGGGAACCGTAAGGGAGGGGTTCTGGCGACATGCTCTGTGCTCAGCCGGAACCCCTCTGCCTGCGGCATCTCCCCTTGGTAGGGGGAGAAAAGATCCCCGACGGCACATTCTAGCTATTCTTATCCCGAACTGACGTTACTTTAATATCTTTGCGGACAGCTAAGCGCCGCGAGCGGCCATTGCCGGTAAGTCGATTTCTTTAAGGCAGGTCGAGCGCGAGAGCGACAAAATACAATCGATGATGGCGAGTAAATCGGTGAGGGGGATAGCTTTCCCCAAGGCGATCGCACCCTCTCCCAATTCCGAAAGAACCTCTGGCGTGCCAATGTTTCCCGGATTAATCACTGTTACTCCAATCTGTTTAGACCGCAGGTTTTCTCTGAGCGCATGAACCGCACCCCTCAGCCCAAACTTTGACGCAGAATTAGCCACTTCTTTGGCTGGAAAGTTATCTAAACCAGAAAGGGCTCCCATGAAGACTATTTTGGGGTTGTCACTGCGCTGAAGGGCGGGCAGCAAAGCTTTTGTCAAGCGGATAGGGGCAAGCAAATTGACGTTTAAGACTCGAACGATATCCTTATCTGAGCAGCTTTCAAAGGCATAGTCAGCAGTGAATGCTTGACTTTCCCAGGTGCCACCCATATACAGCAGCGCATCGAGCGAGGCTGTTCCCACCGCATTAGCCACCTGTGCGATGCCCTTCGGCGTAGAGAGATCCGCCTTCAGCCAGTCGCCGTACTGCGCTTCGGTTCTTGATACAGAAATCAGCCTCTTCGCTGTGGGCTCAAGATGGTGAGCGACGGCTTCACCCACTCCTCGGCTCGCGCCTGCGACTACAATCGTTTTCATCGTAAGCCTCTGAACAGTTTCTTCAGAATAGAAATAGAACGTCGGATGTTTCCATATCTCGTTCGAGTTCATGCTGTCATCCTTGCGTAGGCTTAAAGCAATCCTCGCAGGATAAATCCAGCCATCTCTCATCAAAAACAGCCGAACCGTATCCTAATCTTTGTAGGTGTCTTGTGCAGGGATTGTCTACTACGCCATCATAGAATTTTGAATTTTCTCTAGTAGGTCATAGAAAGGCTGCCAGTTGTCTTCGGTGGTAATCGGCTCCCAGACGGCTTCGATTTGTGGGCGCAGGAGTACCGTCATCGGATTAGTAGCCCGCAGGCAGGCTTGAACGTCGGTCATTTTTTCTGGGGGGAGGTGGCTGAGGCACTTTTGGTAGAGCGATCGCCACTCCTTTAAAAGTTCAGCAGCAGCCGGGTCAGATTTCTCCACAGCAGGTGTCAGAATGCGCTTGGGTTCGGTCTGCCAGCCAGATGTAAATTGCTGGGTGAGCGCGGTAAAAAAGTCGTGGTAGCCAACGTGGGTTTCTTCTAAAAGATGGATGGTTTGCAAAAGGAGATCGCGCTGAAGATCGGCAGGTAAGGTTGTCGCAAGTTCGGTGGGGAGGCCAAGTTTTTTGAGGGTGCGATCGCAAAACACCTCCGCATACTTAGGCTGATACTGCACTAGTCCTGCTTCCAGGCCAGCGCCATCAACAACGCCTTTGAGTGCGATCGCTAGCTTTTCCAAATTCCAATAGCAGGCTCCGGGCTGATTGCCATAGCTATAGAGCCCCGAATAGTCGAAGTAAGCCGCCGTGAACTTAGGATCGTATTCGTCCATAAAAGCAAACGGCCCATAGTCAAAACTTTCGCCGGTAATCGACATATTGTCGGTATTGAGTACCGCATGGCAAAAGCCAACGCTCATCCACTGCGCTACCAACGTCGCCAGCCGCTCGGAAAGCTCGGCAAACCACAGAGCGTAGCGCTCCTGCTCAGCTTCTACCGACAGCAGATGAGGATAGTACACCTCAATTACGTGGTTTAGCAGCCTGTGAATAAGTTCTGGCTGCTTAAGGTATTGCAGCCGTTCAAAGGTGCCAAAGCGGATATGCGAATGGCTAAAGCGCACCATCACCGCCGAGCGCGTGGGGGAAGGCTCATCGCCTCGATAGAGAGATTCTCCCGTCTCAATCAGGCTAAGCGTGCGTGAAGTGTTGACGCCCAGCGCGTGTAAGGCTTCAGAAGCTAGCACTTCGCGCACGCCCCCTTTAAGCGTCAGCCGCCCGTCACCGCCACGAGAGTAGGGCGTGGGGCCAGAGCCCTTAGTGCCAAAGTCATAGAGTTTGCCATCGTGACGACCTCTTACCTGACCGTATAAAAAGCCGCGCCCGTCGCCCAAAAAGGGGTTGTAGCTGCGGAATTGATAGCCGTGGTAGCGCAGGGCAAGAAAGGTGTCGTGGTCATTGAACTGGCCAAAGGCTTCGATGAAGTCGCGATCGCTCACCTGCTCAGGCAACAGCCCCAGCTGCTGCAAAACATCGTCGTTACGAAACCGCAAAATATGCTGAGGAAACGCCGCGGGCGTAACCGCATCAAAATAGTCATCCCCTAGAGCAGCCAGGCGCGACTCATAGGGCAAGGTAGAGAAAGGATTAGGCATTTTTTAGAAATATCTGGTTAGCGTCGGAGAGAGGCTTTTATCCAAACCGACTGTCCGCAGCGGTTATCCGCTTCAGATTTAAAACATCAGACATCTTACGAATTTGGGCAAAGGTCTTGTTGAGATGATCATGGTCAAGAATATCAATGCCCAGATCGATTTCAGCAATCTGATCGGGGTGAGTCTTGACGCCAGCATTGTGCACATTGATTTTAAGATCCGACAGGCGAGTCAAAATATCTTTAAGCACACCCACCCGGTCAATCACTTCCACCCTTAGCTGAACCGGATAGGTATCTGACTGCCCCTTAGCCGCATCAGGCTCGTTCCATCGCAGCGGAATTAGCCGTTCTCCCGGCACATTTTCCACATTGGCGCATTCTTGCAGGTGAACCGCAATCCCTCTGCCACCCGTAGAAACGACGCCCAAAATCGATTCGCCTGGCAGCGGATGACAGCAGCCAGCAATGTAGTGCAGCAGTCCCTCTAGCCCAGCGATTGGCGCGTGATCGTGCTTTTGCCTGCGGTTAGAGAGTGCCTTGCTAGCAGGCAGCTCATCTTCTAGCGTGGCTGCTTCTGGCTGAATCGGCTGGGTTTCTTTAACCGCATCTTGCAGCCGGTTGACCACGGCATTGAGCGTCACCTCGCCGTAGCCTAACCCGGCTAACAAATCGTTGACCGAAGCGTAGTTACAGCGCTCAGCAGTCGCCTGAGCCGGGGCAGACTTGAGCAGCGCGTCGAGTCCGCTCTTGCCCATGACTTTTTCCAGCATTTCGTGGCCCCGCGCTCTGTTTTCGTCGTAGTGAAAGTTTTTGTACCACTGGCGAATGCGGTTGCGTGCCCCAGTACTGACGACAAAATTGAGCCAGTCCAGGCTGGGGTGACTGTTCTTCTGTGTGATAATTTCGACGATATCGCCGTTTTGCAGCTCGGTATTGAGCGGGACAATTCGACCGCTCACCTTAGCCCCAGCGCAGTGGTTGCCCACTTCGGTATGGATGCGGTAAGCAAAGTCTACGGGCGTCGCGCCTCGACTGAGCGGAATTACGTCGCCTCGGGGAGTAAAGGCGTAAACTTCCTCGTCAAAGAGGTTGTTTTTGACGCCAGAGAGATATTCTTGAGCATCCTTGAGCTCGTTTTGCCAGTCTAGAAGCTGCCGTAGCCAGGTGAATTTTTCATCATTGCCGCTGATGGCGGTGTGGCTGTTGCCCGCCTCCTTATACTTCCAGTGAGCGGCGATGCCGTATTCAGCGACGTGATGCATTGCAACGGTGCGAATCTGCACTTCGATGGGGCGACCGTGCGGACCCATCACTACGGTGTGCAAAGACTGATAGCGGTTAGGCTTGGGCAGACCAATGTAGTCCTTAAATCGGCCAGGAATCGGACGAAACAGGTCGTGAACGACGGCTAGGGCGCGATAGCACTCGTCTTTGCTGTTGACCATCAGACGAACGGCGGCGATATCGTAGATTTCGCTAAATTCCTTTTGCTGCCGCTGCATTTTGCGGTAAATGCTGTAGAGATGCTTCGGGCGACTGCTGACCTCTTCGCAGCGGATGCCCAGTTGGCTAATGCCCGCCCTCAAGGTAGAGCCGACTTGCTCTAGCCTGGCCTCGCGATCAGTGCGTTTTTCAACAATCAGCTGCTTAAGTTCGCTGTAGGCGTCAGGTTCGAGGTATTTGAAGCAAAGGTCTTCTAGCTCCCACTTAAACCGACCGATCCCTAAGCGGTTGGCCAGGGGCGCGAAAATTTCTAGCGTCTCGCGGGCAATCCGAATCTGCTTATTAGCAGCCAAATGTTCCAGCGTGCGCATATTGTGCAGCCGGTCAGCGAGCTTGACAACAATTACGCGAATGTCTTTAGCCATGGCTAGAAACATGCGACGAAAGTTTTCGGCCTGCTGCTCGGTTTTGCTGTCGAAGTTAAACTTGGAGAGTTTGGTGACGCCTTCTACCAGGTGGCGCACTTCCTGGCCGAAAATAGCTTCGATTTCATCGGCGGTAACGTCAGTGTCTTCAACCACGTCGTGTAGAAAGCCAGCGGCGATCATGGCGCTGTCACCGCCCAAGCTGCGTAGCAAGCCCGCAACGGCGACCGGGTGGGCAATGTAGGGTTCGCCTGAAGCTCGCTTTTGACCCTTATGAAGCTGATAGGCAAACTCGAAAGCGCGACAGACTAGCTGGTTGCCATGGATGGGTGGCCCCGTTAGTTCGGTTTGTGCAGGTTCGGTTTGTGCGGGTTCGGTTTGTGCACCATGCTCTTTGAGACACAATGACAGCCAGTCAGGTATTGAGCAATCTTGAGGAAGCATGAGGGCTGCGGTCATGGCTGGCAGTCTCTTATCAGGCGAAGGTTTACAGGAAAGGTCTAATAAGTAGGAGGGATCAGATCAATAAGGGTTAGATAACATTAGATGAAGCGGAAATTAAATATGCTCAGATAAAAATGAAACTGAAAAGACAAATCTGCTTTTCCCAAGTGATTGGGAAAAGGATGGATACACCTATAGAAATAGTGTGGAGCTGAGCTTAGCGGGAAGAGCACTTTTAGGAGAGGTGGCTGGCAGCGATCGCCGCCAAGAACCGCCAAAAACTCAGGTCAAGCATGTTTCGGAGTGCTTACAGGCTTTGCCAATGCTGCCAAAAGCGCTGCGATTTCTAAATTAAGCGCCTCGAAACACTATGCAGTCAATGATAAACAAAACTGTCCCTCTGCGAGAAGAGATTGCAGGAATTAGTTGGCTAACCGAGCTTTCATAAGGAGGCTTTAAGCCGATGTCGTCAGAGCCTTTAGCTAGCCCCCTGGGCAGCCAGCTACAAACGCTGTTACAGATGCTAGCTGAGCTGTCTGTCATTCTACTGACCGATCCATTGGAGGCTGGCACTGTTCAGCAGCAGATTGCCCAGCTGCAAAATCAGTTTCAGTCAATTTTAACGGCTACGGCTGCTGACGCTGGCCCGTCGGCGAAGCATCTGCGTCCCTATCAAACCGAGGCGCACAGGCGGCTGCGGCTGCTGGGAATTGAGGCGATGCGACTGCGCACAGCCAGACAGCCCGCTACGCTGGAACGGCAGCGATCGCAGCTCCAAACCCATTTGACAGAGCTGCAAAAATTTGCCCAGGCCATGGCCGATCAGGTCTGCCCCTGATCGTGGCCAAGTGACCAACGCTATATAGTAGGGTGCAAAAGGTGCACTCAATCGAAGTGCAAGCTTTCAGCAGTTCTCGTTGAGCAGGAGGCCTTTGTGCGCTGTCCCAAAGAAACAACCCCTGAACTGGTGCCCGAGCAGTTGACCACAGATCTACCGGTAAAGCGCTGTCCTAGCTGCCAGGGTAACTGGGTCTCCGCTCAAAACTATCAGCACTGGCAGGCGCTGAATGCAGGGTTAGAAGTGATCCCTGATGAAGTGTTGCCGCTTACTTTAGAGAGCGACTTTGAACCTGCTCTATTAGATAGCAAGGCCGGACTGTGCCCGGAATGTGGTACCTATATGAAGCGATCGCGCCTCACCCTCAAGCAGACGGCCTTTTATGTAGAACGCTGCCCGCTGTGTGACGGTCTTTGGTGCGACCAGGGTGAATGGCAGGTGTTCGAAGCGCTGGGTCTGCATGTGCAAATTCCAATCGTGTTTAAACCCGACTGGCAAGCGCAGGTCAGAGCGCTCGAACAAACAGAACGTCAGCGGCTGGCTATGGTTGAAAAGCTCGGTCCGGAAATAGCCGACCGGGTGTTTGAGCTAGCCGATGTGCTCAAAGGCCATCCTCAAGGTGATCTTGGCGTGGCCTATTTGATGCGAAAATTTGAGAAGTAACGGCACCCGCACCCCCGCTCCCTACTGCCCCGATTCAATATGGCCGTCATCCCTCCAGACAGCGCTCCGGTAGCCTCATCCTCCCCATCGTTGTTTGCGGTAGAAAACTTTCGGGTGTCTTATCCAGGTCAGTCAGCCTGGGCAGTTGACGGGGTGTCTCTATCTTTGCAGCCCGGTGAGAGACTGGGATTAGTCGGCGAATCGGGCTGCGGCAAAAGCACGCTGGGCCGGGCGGCGATGCGACTGCTGCCCCAAACTACTCGAATTGAAGGGCAAGCCACTTTTAAGGGACGCTCTATTTTAGAATTTTCGCCCTCTGAGCTGCGGCACTTTCGCGGTGAGGCGGTTTCGCTGGTGTTTCAAGACCCGATGACCCGCCTCGATCCGCTGATGACGATTGGGGATCATTGCGTGGAGACCCTGCTGGCGCATCAGCCTGATTTGGGTAAAAAGGCGGCTAAGGAGAGAGCGATCGCCACGCTGGAATCTGTACAGATCCCGGCGAGCCGCTGGCACCAGTATCCGCATGAATTTAGCGGCGGTATGCGGCAGCGAGTCGCGATCGCCCTGGCCCTGGTGCTCGATCCGCAGCTCATCGTCGCGGATGAACCGACAACTAGCCTGGATGTGACCGTCTCGGCGCAGATTTTAGAGCAGCTCACCGAGCTTTGCGCAGCGCGGAATATGGGATTGATCTTGATCTCTCACGATCTGGCTTTGGTGGGGGAGTATTGCGATCGCATTGCCGTCATGTACCAGGGTCAACTGGTCGAAGTGGGCCCCACTCAGTCGGTGTTTTACCATCCCCAGGCTGAATATACGCGATCGCTACTGAAGTCGGCTCATCAGCTCCAATCTGCCGGGGCACAAAATTCGGCAACCACCTTTGGCAGCGAAGCGCCGCCTATTTTGAGCCTGCAAAACCTGACCAAGCACTACACCCTTGAGCAATCTTTGCTAGGACGCCTGCTGCGACAAGACCCGCCCGAACCCATCAAAGCGGTAGACGGCGTTTCGCTCGACCTTTATCCGGGTGAAATATTGGGTTTGGTCGGAGAATCGGGCTGCGGCAAAAGCACGCTCTCACGGACGCTGCTGCGAATTGTCGAGCCGACTGCCGGGCAGATTACTTTTCAAGGCAGTGACTTTACTCGCCTCTCACGAAAGGAGTTGCAGGCCAGACGGCGCGATGTCCAAATGATTTTCCAAGACCCCAACGCCTGTCTCAACCCCATGATGACGCTAGGCCGGGGGATTACTGATCCGCTGCTAATCCATCGGCTGGCGACCCCTGCCGAGGCAGAAAAGCAGGTCAGTGCCATGCTAGAGCGGGTTGGCCTGACGCCCGTAGAAGATTTCTATCACCGGTATCCGGGGGATATTTCGGGCGGACAGCAGCAGCGGGTGGCGATCGCCCGCGCCCTGATCACTCGTCCTAAGCTGGTGATCTGCGATGAGCCGGTGAGTATGCTCGATGCCAGCGTTCAGGCCCAGGTTTTAGAGCTGATGCTGACTTTAAAAGACGAGCTGGACTTGACCTATCTATTTGTGACGCACGATCTGTGGGTGGCGAAATATCTGTGCGATCGCATTGCCGTCATGAGCAACGGCAAAATTGTCGAGACCGGCCCTACTGAGCAAATTTTTAGAGCCCCGGCCCATCCCTACACCAGGACGCTGCTTCAAGCTGCCCCGCTGCTGGCAAAGGCTGAAGCGAGCTAATGCGATGACAAGCTGACCCAGTCCCTATATGGTTTAGCGCGGCTGACCTTGCCAGATTGGGCTGATTTGAGGCTGAAGAAAAAGCACATTCTATTACGGAAATCACCCCATTCAGGGGATCGCTCTGAGCAGTTGCCCTTGTTACGATAAAAGTAACAAAAACGTAACAATACCTATCGGCAAGATGGGGTAACGCTATGCCAATTAAGGATAAGAAGCCGCAGCAGCGGCGCGTGGCCAACTGGGTCTTTCTGGCAATTAGTGCGGTATTGATTATCAGCACTTTTTTACCGCCTGCTTTCGGTCAAGAGCCTGCTAAGGAGCCCTACAGCACCTTTATTAGCCAGGTCAAAGACCATCGGGTAACCAGTGCCACCGTCGGCGACAAAGCCATTCGCTACCAGCTAGAAGCCGGCGGCGCTGTCTACGAGACTGCACCTGTATTCGATCTCAATCTGCCAACGCTGCTACAGGACAACGGCGTAGAATTTTCCGCGAAACCAGCTTCCGGCAACGCCTGGTTTGGCAGTCTGTTGAGCTGGGTGATCCCACCGCTAATATTTGTAGGCGTATGGCGACTTTTCCTGGCTAGGGGTCAAGGCGGTGGTCAGGGCGGCGTCTTTTCGATTGGCAAAAGCAAAGCCAAAATATATGTGGAAGACGAAGACACCAAGACGACCTTTACCGATGTGGCAGGCGTTGACGAAGCCAAAACGGAGCTAGTTGAAATTGTTGACTTTTTGCAAAATTCCAAGCGATTTACCGATCTTGGGGCGCGCATTCCCAAAGGTGTGCTGTTGGTAGGCCCACCGGGAACCGGTAAAACACTGCTCGCTAAAGCTGTCGCTGGTGAAGCAGGCGTTCCTTTCTTCAGCATTTCGGGCTCCGAGTTTATTGAGATGTTTGTCGGCGTTGGGTCATCGCGAGTGCGCGACCTGTTTGAGCAGGCTAAAAAGCAGGCGCCCTGCATCATCTTTATCGATGAGCTAGATGCCATTGGCAAATCGCGTTCTTCAGGCGGATTCTATGGCGGCAACGACGAGCGTGAGCAAACGCTTAACCAGCTATTAGCTGAGATGGACGGCTTTAACGCCAGCGAATCGACAATCATCGTGCTAGCGGCGACCAACCGCCCTGAAACGCTTGATCCCGCGCTGCTGCGCCCCGGTCGTTTTGACCGTCAGGTGCTGGTGGACCGGCCCGATCTTAAAGGGCGAGAGGCGATTTTGAATATTCACGCGACTGAAGTGAAGCTGTCAGACGGGGTAGATTTGAAGGTGATCGCCACTCGTACACCCGGCTTTGCAGGCGCAGATCTGGCCAATCTGGTCAATGAAGCAGCCCTCTTAGCGGCCCGCAGTCACCGTGAATCTGTGGAGCAACAGGACTTTGCCGAAGCGATTGAGCGAGTAGTCGCGGGCTTAGAAAAGCGCAGCCGCGTGCTCAACGACAAAGAAAAAGAAATTGTCGCCTATCACGAAGTCGGTCATGCGCTCGTCGGTGCTGCCATGCCGGGTACTGACCAGGTAGAAAAAATCTCGATTGTGCCCCGAGGCATGGCTGCGCTGGGCTACACATTGCAGCTCCCCACAGAAGATCGCTTTTTGCGGGACAAAGCTGAGCTAAACGGACAAATCGCCACCATGCTCGGTGGTCGCTCCGCCGAAGAGGTCGTGTTCGGTTCGATTACCACAGGCGCTGCGAACGATTTGCAAAGGGCCACAGATGTCGCCGAGCAAATGGTCACCAGCTACGGCATGAGCGATGTGCTGGGCCCCCTAGCCTATGACCGCAGCAAGCAAAACAACTTCTTAGACAATGGTTCTGCTCCCAATGCTCGCCGTTTGGTCAGCGATGAAACGGCTAAAGCCATTGATGAAGAAGTGAAGAGTATTGTCGAATCTGCCCACCAGCGAGCTTTGACGATTTTGAGAGACAACCGTGAGCTGCTGGAAAAGATTTCGCTGCTGCTGCTTGAAGAAGAGGTGATTGAAGGCGAAGGGCTGCGGGAGATGCTCTCTAAAGTTCAGTTCAGTGATGCTAAGCAGCCTGCGGAGTCAGCAGACAGCTTGAACAAGCAAGTCGTAGAAGTGTAGTACATTTCCAACCTTGTTACGCTGAGCGGGCTTAGAACCCGATGGGCAGTGGATACCTCGATTGGCTATCTGCTGCCTTTTTGCTGGCTTAACCAATTCCAGCGAATTAACCTAATTTGATTAATCTGATCGCTGATTTTTCTGCCCCCGCGTAAAAACTGTCTTATGATTTGAGGTAATTAAGCTGCTAGGTTGAGAATCTCCTCAAATTAGCTGGCCAATTTTGCGTTGACCTCCTGGTGCCTTTTCAGCCTATGCCAACCAAAAGAGCGATCGCTAAAGCCCTAGCAAGCCGGGCTATACTTTGCCAGACCCGCTTCTCTGCCGGCCCTGACCGTCCTCCCAATCGACGAGGCATTGTGCCTGGCCCGACCACGCTGAAGCTGTGGGCCGGACTACTGATATTGGTCTCTCCTTTTGCGGGTGTGGCCTATCTGCACTACCAGCAGCAATTTCTCCATCCCTCAGTTGCCCTAGTGCTAGGCGGCGCTCCTGAACGTGAGCAGTTTGCCGCTCAGTTTGCCAAGACCCATCCCGATGTCGAGATTTGGGTGTCGTCGGGCAGCAATCCAGAGTACGCGCAGTGGGTGTTTGACCAGGCCCATATTCCGACCGACCAGTGGCAGCTGGACTACCAGGCGGTAGATACGGTGACCAACTTCACCACGCTCGTCGACAAGCTTCAGTCCAGACAGATTGACAAAGTCTATCTGATTACATCTGACTATCACATGCGCCGCGCCAGTGTGGTGGCTCAAATCGTTTTAGGCAGCCGGGGGATTGGCTTTCAACCGATTGCTGTGACTGCCGAAAATGGCCCCGAACGGCCAGAAACTCTGCTTAAAGAAGTGCGAGACGGGGTGCGATCGCTCCTGTGGGTAGTCACTGGCAAAACTGGCTCAGAATGGAGAGAGACTCTCACTCGCAGGCCTTAGAGCATATCAATTCAAAACCATGACATCAGCTATCCAAGATTCTCCTTACACTCAGTCACAAATTCAGGTTTGGCTGCGCGGTTTGCTGACCGTTGCCTGGGCTGACGGTCAGTTTGATGACGCTGAAAAATCCATGATTCACACCATGGTGGAATCTGAATTCGCCCCCAGCATTGATTTTGCCACCCTAGAACCGATTGAACCAACAGCCCTAGCCGATGAACTGCGGCTGGATAGCGCCGCCGCTCAAAACTTTTTGCGGATGGCTGTGATGGTAGCCCTGGCCGATGGGGTTTACTCCGGCGCTGAGAGCGAGAAAATTATGGCATTTGCCGAAGCGCTGGCGTTAGATCCTGCTGCCTTGGAGGCGCTGAAATCAACCCTTTATCATTTAGCGGCATCTACTGAGCCTGCCGAGACAGATGAACAGCCTGATCTAACGGCAGAAAGTTCACAGATGAATTCGCTGCACCCGCCCACATCTGCTGGGATCATTGATCCGCTCAAACCTGCCCGTGCCTGGCTCGATCAGCTCAGCGTCGAAGATCCGCGCCTGGCCCGGTTTGTCTGCAAGCTGGTGCCTTCTCACTGCCCGTTTGAGCGAGATGTGACGCTCTTTAATCGCAAGGTCGTTCACATTCCCCCCATGTGCAAGATCAACCCGCTGTATGAGCAGCTAGTGGGCCTCAGATTTCGGGCCTTGTCTTACCTGGCAGACGACTGCGGCGAAGATGTGACCGCTTACCTGTGAGTCCTGGTACAGCGCTCTATCAGGCAATGACACTGGCCAATGAACCCTTATGATGCTCTGGCAGTGTTGAGAGAGCATACGGGTGAGTATGGACGCGATCGCAACGGATGTCTTAGTCGTAGGCGGCGGTACCGGCGGCACAGCAGCGGCGATTCAGGCGGCGCGGCGCGGCGTTGGCGTCGTGCTGGTTTCTGAGTTGCCCTGGCTAGGGGGAATGCTGACCTCGGCGGGGGTATCTGCGCCCGATGGCAACGAACTTGCGGCCTTTCAAACCGGCATTTGGGGTGAATTTTTAAAGGCGCTGCGCCGCCGCCATCCGGGGGGGCTAGATCATGGCTGGGTGAGCTTTTTCACTTATCAGCCAGCGGTTGGCGCGCAGATTTTTGCCGACTGGGTGAGCGAGCTGCCCAATCTGCGGTGGATTACGGGGCAGCGACCACGCGAGGTGCTGCGTCAGGGCGATCGCATCACCGGAGTCCAGTTCGACCAGCTGACTGTACGGGGCAAAATCACGTTAGATGGCACTGAGCTAGGCGATTTGCTAGCGCTAGGCGAGGTGCCCTACCGTTGGGGCTGGGAGAGGCAAGGTCAGGCTCGATCCAATTGCTTTGAACCCAGCGCACCCAGATCTCTGAGCGATCCGTCCGATCCGCTCTATGCCATTACTCAGCGCTATCCAGTGCAATCGCCCACCTGGGTAGTGGTCATGCAGGACTACGGCGAAGGCCAGCGCGCTCCACTGATCGAAGCCCCGCCTCAGGTGTCGCCAGACAGCGATTTTGAGGGCGCTTGGGCTGGCTACGACACTGCCGATATCTCAGCAGGCGAGCATTTTCTCAACTATGGCCGGTTGCCGGGTGACTGCTTCATGATCAACTGGCCCCATCGGGGCAACGATTATGGCGTGGGTCTGCACCGCCTGATCGAGTCGGCATCGGCCCGGCTTCAGTACCAGCAAGAAGCGCGGTGGCACAGTCAGTCTTTTGCCAGGTACATTCAAGCTCAAATGGGCAGGCGCTACGGCCTGGCTGAAAGCGTATTTCCATCCACAGAGCGCTCACCAAGCGGCGCGTTTGCACTGATGCCTTACTATCGCGAGAGCCGCCGGCTAAAAGGACTGACGACGGTGTGTGAGAGCGATATTTTGCCGGTAAAGGGCGGACAGACGGCGGCGCTGCCGATAAACGATGCGGGTGAAATGAGTGCGATCGCCCTCGGTAATTACCCTAACGATCATCACTATCCAGGCTTTGAAATGCCGCTGGCCCCTAAAGCTATCCGCTGGGGCGGTAGATGGACTGGAACGCCATTTACCATTCCCTATGAGGCATTAGTGCCAGCCGAAGTCGATGGCTTATTGGTATGCGAAAAAAATATTTCGGTTTCCCATATTGCCAACGGTGCGACTCGTTTGCAGCCTGTGGTATTAGGCATTGGACAGGCGGCAGGGATGGCAGCAGCGCTCTGCGTGGAGCAGGGGTGCCAGCCGAGGGATCTGGTGAAAAACGGGGGAGTGCGATCGCTCCAAATCGCCCTAATTGCCGATCCTACTGCCCCAGCCGCAGCTGTCCCGCTGTTCAACGTGCCGCCAGAACACCCTCAGTGGCAGGCCTGCCAGCAGCAATATCTAGCTCAGCCAGCAGACTACCCGGCCAGTGGTTACTATCCTTTCGCCAGTGCTCAGGCAGGCCAAAAATCCTGTTTAAGTCCTCTCCCTTGTCAAATTTCACTTCAAGGTGAGTTTATTCGTACCGCTCATAATCAGTACGAACTTCGCCAAAGTGCAATGAAAAAACTTCCCCATTGCATTCCTTTACTAACAATTAGATCGGAAATTACAGAGGTTTTTTCAAATACGTTAGATGGTCAACAAGTGCAGCTTCGAGGTGTGTGGAATTCAGCTGGAAAATGGCTGCTCTGTGAGCAAATCCACCTACTGTAAGTATGTCAATTCTTCACATAGATTTTCCTGACTTTATAGAGAGACAGCGTAACAGTGAGTAACGACTTGGAAATCACTTAGCAACCATGCTGACTTCTTATCACTACTTGCTCGGCGGCCTGATCACCATTTCTTGTGCCACTGGCACCCTCGCTCATAGCGTAGCCACTTTACAAATATCTCCAGTCCCTGAGCAAAAGCAGAGCGAGCTCATTCAGGTCTCTGATCGGGGCAGCGGTCGTCTGGGCAACGACCCAGCCGGAGCTTCCGATGCAAATGAGGAGAAGGGCCCTTTGGCTGACCGAGGCAGCGGTCGCTTCCGCCCTTACTCTCTATAGGTTTTTTGCTATGTCTATAGTTGCGGCCATCAATGCTTTCAAGCTAGCTAGTAGGGGCCTGACCCATTTTCCTCAGTTTTCACTCAATAGAGTCTTGCAAGTTAGTAATTGAGAATGGCTTTTATTAGCTGGCTGCCGCAAAGGTGTAGAATATGGGCTAAGTAAAGGTTTCTTAAGGAGCTGCTTTGATTGATGTAGCTATTAATACTAGCTCCTCTAGTTAGCAGCCTATCAGACTGTTCTTTTCCATCCGTTTTCTGTGCATTCTATAATATTAAGCACTTACGCTTGATTGAGTTTTGATGACCAGCAACACCGATTTAGTAAAGAAACTAGAGCCAAGTGCCATTGACGAAATCATGATGTATCTAGCCTTCAGTGCCATGTGCACAGGCGGACATCGTCACGGCGCTTTTCTAGATGCAGCAGCAACAGCAGCCAAGTGCGCTATCTACACCACTTATGTAGAGCAGGGTAAAAATCTGCGCATGACCGGCCACTTGCATCACATCGAGCCTAAGCGAGTAAAGGCAATCGTCGAGGAGATGCAGGCTGCACTAACCGAAGGTAAGCTGCTCAAAATGTTGGGCTCACAGGAGCCGGGCTACCTAATTCAGCTGCCGCACGTTTGGCTACAGCAGTACCCCTGGCTACCGGGAGAGTTTCGAGTGCCAGGCACTAGCCTCAGCACTGACGAAAAACGTCAGGTAGAAGCCAAGCTCAAAGCGGCTGATCTGCCTGAAATGCTGCCTGACGCTCAATTGCTTAACGGTTTTCAGTTCATGGATCTGGTGGATTATCTTCACACCCGGTCTCAGTCAACGTTGCCGGAAGACCGCCGGATGCAGCTGAGCGATGCGCTAGCTGAGCATATCAGGCGACGCTTGATCTACGCCGGTACGGTTGCCCGAATTGATTCTCCTATGGGCGGAATGCCTTTCTATGCGCTGACCCGAGCTTCTTACTCGCCGGTGGGCGAAGAAGAGCGCACCTACACGATGATGGACGATACAGCTCGCTATTTTCGGCTGATGCGAGAGTGGGCAAATTCTCAGCAGGGCACTCGCCGCATTCTAGAAGAACTCAATATCCCCAGTGAAAACCGGGAAGTTGCCTTTGATGAACTTGACCAGATAATCAGTAAGTGGGCCAACAAGTATCACACGACGGGTGGTAAACCTACGGTTGTACAACTGGCTATGGGCGACAGCGATTCTCCCCACTGAGCTTGCCCTGACCTATTTGAGATATCTGAGGCGATCACAGTCCGTACCCCTAAGTTAAGCTGCCCCTTGCATTGAATAGCCCTGGATATTTTCGGGCTCATACTGACGCAAGACGCGAGTAGCCTGACGGATGAGTTCGCTGGTTCCTTCGGCAATAATGATGTACTTGCCCCGGTTCAGGCGATTGCGGTAGGCGAGGGCATCTCCGCTTCCTACGGTCCATCCAGTCAGCCGACCCACTGTAAAAGCTCCGAAGGCTCCGGATGCGGCCCCTAGCAAGCCTCCGATCATGTGATTGCCAATTTCGCCAGCCCAGGCGAAAGTCTGTAGGCCTGAGAGTGCACTGAAGGCAAATCCAGCGGCAAAGCCAAACGGAATTACCCAGTTGGCTAGCTGATTGGTTTGCTGTTCGGCTTCATCGTCAGGATTGATTAAGCCAAACTCATCAGCGCTTTTGTAGCCGCGACCCAAAATTTCAATTTGGTCCATCGGCAAGTTTTCTTTTTCTAAGGCAGTATAAGCCGCTTCCACCTGCATTCGGTCAGATAGAACGGCCACTAAATAATTGTCAGCCATGGAGTTATCTCACTATATCTCTATGGCTTCACTGTAGATAGGAAAGCGGCCTCTAGACCTCTGTTACAAGACAGGTCTCAACCCTGTTCAAAAGAGGGACTTCCGCGTGGTCAGCGTTTGAAGCTACCGGCTTTGGCTTTTTCGAAGGTGGGCAGCTGGACAGCAGCCATAGAGCCTACCCTTTTGTGCGATCGCAGAGGATTCACCAGCGGCGAAACGGTGTTTCCAGACAGACCGTCTATCAGCGGAAGATGGTCTGGTGACTGATTTACAGCAGGTTCGACAACAGTTTCAGTGGCATCGACGGCAGTAGAAATTTCGGCATCAGCGCCTGCAAGGGGCTGACCCCAGGGCGAGGGCTCGGTAAACCCCACTTCATCTGGCAATTGACCGCTAGCAGCAGCAAATGAATCTTCTACGAGGGCAGCGATCGCCTCTGCTGGGACTGGGGCAGCCGGGATGGGGCGCTGCTCGGTGCCCTGAGGCTTGTCTGCCTGAGCCGCCGTTCTAGCCGTTTTAGCAGCGGACTGCCAGTTGAGCTTAGGAGAGGTAGGCGTTTGGCCGGTGGCTACTTCGCTCACGTCTACTTCGCTCACGTCTACTTCGCTCACGTCTACTTCGCTCGCATTAGTAGGGACGGCTGGTTCAGAAGCTTTGCCTGCTGCCAAAGCTTCTGGAACCTCGTCTGCGCCGTTCATAACTCGCTCTAAATCTTGCCAGAGCTTATCTTCGGCTTCTATATCAGCTGCTGCTGTAGGAGCGCTGTTGGCGCTACTGACCGTCTGGGCGGCAGCTTGGGGAGCGGCTGGGAGCGGCTCGCTAGGGGGAATTGGCTGGCTAGCAGAATTGCTGGCACTGCGAATCAGCGTTTCCAGGTGGGGATCAATTCCGGCAAAGGGAGATGAGGAGCCTGCCATCCAAGGCATGATCCGCTGCGCTTTAGGCATGGTGACCGAAGGCGAACTTTGGGCGGGCGAGCTTTGGGCAAAGGGGTGAGCTTCAGTGGCGTTAGCTGTGTAGGCAGGCCGAGCTTTCACGGTCAAAGACTTCTCTAAGGCTGCTTTGAACTGGAGGGTGTAGCGCTGCTGCCGCTGGAGGCGCGATCGCAAGTCTCGGCTAGCGGTCTCTGCCTTGATTCGGGCCTGAGCTTCTTCGGCGTGCTGCTGAGAGATGAGGGCGGATTCTTTTTCGAGCTGCGTGACCCGCTCCTGATAGTCTTTGAGCTCGGCCTGACGGGTTTCGTCAATCAGCTGCTGCCGCTGAAGCGCTTGCTCGGTGGTATCTATCTGGCTGACTAGCTTGGCGATTTGCTGCTGAGCCGTTTGAGAAATCTGCTGAACTGAGGCCTGGTCCGCTGACATTTGCTCGATCATCTTCTCCCGAGCTGTTTTTGCCTTTTCAACTTCGCCCTGAAGTGCTGACTGAGTGTGGCTGAGCGCTCCTTCTAGCTGCGAAACCCGCGATAGCAGGGCGTCGTTGCACTCATTGAGGTCGTGAATGAGGCTCAGCAGTTCGTTTTCCCGCTTGCTTGTAAAGCTGCCTTCTTCCTTGCTCACAGCGGGGCTAGCAGAAGGTGGGGCGATCGCCACCGTATTCACCGTGCCCGGTAGATTAACTGTCTCCCATGCATCTGCTTCATCATCTGGCAGGGGCTGACCAGTCGGATCAATGGGCAGACTGGCTTCTAAAGAGCTGTGGCCTGTATCTACACTGCCGTCTGCGCTGCCATTTGCACTGACTTGGAGGTTTTGAGCATCGGACGAGGGCTGAGGGGACTGATTTTCACTCATATCTATATAAATGGCAGGCAAGAGAATAAAAGGTAGCGTTCAGGCAGGAGCCCCTTGCAGAGCTTTGGGGCGGGTTGAAACCCAAAAGATGAGCTTAATTTTAAGGGAGATCGGAGGACTCTAGCGAAATGACTTCCTAAAGTAGTATCACAGAAAGTCAATATAGCAATAGGTCTCGATAAAAAACATTAATAATTTTTGTAAAAACGGCGCTGTGGACCTGTCTATAAGGGCTTTTGCATAGGGCAATACAGCCTCCGCATCGCCGCAAAAAATGTCATGAAGTCCGCTCTTAACCCAGCAGTGCTTCTGCCAACAGGTCTTTGTGCATGAATGCGCGATCTACTTGCGACTGAATCTGATCGGGAGTGAGCGCGTCGCCGTTGACATAGTAGTCTAGCCAGGCTTTGCAGAGCGTATGGGGGTCATCCGGTAAGGGCGGCAGCGTACCAGGGGCCGAAGACAGATCCCAGCCGGGCAGCGAGAGCGATGTGGCCAGCGCTTCAACTTTAGGGTCGTAGCTAATGGCAAAGCTGCGGCAGCCTGCGGCGGCTGACATTACCAGCGCGTGGAACCGCATACCGATGGTCATTTCAACACCGCGAAAGAGTCCCCTGAGCTGCTGAGGCTGACTCAGGCAGTAAATATGGTGGGGCCCGCTATTTTGGTCAGTCAGGCGCTGGGCAATGAACTGGGCGATCGCCAAATCCTTGACCGGCTGAAAAGGCACCAGCACAATGCAAACGCCTGTGGCTTTCTGAAAGTTGACTAGGGCCTGGGTGATCGCCCCTAACCGCTGCTCGCTCAGACCGACATGGGGCCGCAGAGCAACCGCTACGCGAGGCGCTGGCAAATCCCAGAGCCCTTCTACCGGGGCTGGGTCGAGTCCCCAAACCGGATCGGGAGCGAGCAGGCAGGGCTGCTGCCACTGGCTGAGCAACGCTTCGGAATTGCGATCGCGCACGCTCACCCGCCGACAGTTCTTCAGTGCCGCGCGGGTCAGCCACTGGCTCAGCGGTTGATTGAGCGGACCAATGCCCTGAGCCCAGGCAATGGTCTTGAGCCCCATGGCTTGACCAAGCCGCATCAGCCCGGCGTAGTACACCGGATTGAGCGCGCTGCTGGCATCTTGCATCAGGCTGCCGCCGCCCCAGATAAACGCATCTGAGCGTCGCAAGGCCGATAGCACTGCGCTGGCAGATTTGCGAGGGACGGCCTCGACATCGTAGCGATCGCCGGTTTGCGTTGGATTGCCCGACAGCACGATTGGCGTCACCTGGGCTGGCAGCATTTGCAGCAGCGATGCCAGCAGCGCCTCATCGCCGCCATTTCCCATGCCATAGTAGCCACATAACACCGCTCGCATAGTTTTTTTGCCGTTTTGGTTAGCGTCTTGCCATGGGTCTTTAGAATGTAGATCTTTAGGATACAGAAGACAGGATACAGAAGACGGAAGACAGAAGACAGCAGCACTCCGAATTTGAAATCTCTACGTTGACATCTCTATGCACGCGCTCTCAATTCCTACCTGGATGGTTCATGTCTCTAGCGTACTGGAGTGGGTTTTAGCTATCTGGTTTATTTGGCAATATGCTGAGGCCAGCGGCTACCTGGCATGGCGCACCCTGTCTTTTGGGATGCTGCCAGCGCTGGTCAGCGCGATGTGTGCCTGCACCTGGCATTTTTTTGATAATGCATCGGCGCTGGGCTGGCTGGTAACGCTGCAAGCGGCGATGACGGTGGTCGGTAACTGCACGGTTTGCGCGGCGGCCTGGTGGATTTGGCGGCAGTCTAAAGCAGGCCCGGCCAAAAGCAGTGCAGGAGAACTCCAGGAGGAAGTAAAGGCATGAGCAAGGAGTCGCTGTTTGCGCTGTCGCTGTTTCCCTATCTAGGCTTTTTGTGGTTTTTGACGCGGTCGAAGCAAACGCCTCGGCTGTCGCTGATTGGCTTTTATGTGCTGCTGATTTTTGTGGCAGTGACCATCCCGGCGGGGATCTACGCAAAGCAGGCTTATGGCGAGCAGCTGGCCAATGTCGATTGGCTGCACGGCAGCGCTGAATCTTTTTTGACGCTTTCTAATATTTTGGTCGCTTTGGGCTTTCGTCAGGCGGTGGTGCGGCTAAGAAATCAGCGAGATGATTAAAGCTTAGGCATCCATCTAGCGGGCAGACTGATGCAAAATCAGACGGTTGCCATCGGGGTCATAGGCGTAAACTTCCTGACCGTGTGAGGTCGTCATGATGTTGCCGGGCGGGGGGTAGCCGATGTGTTTGAGACGGGCGATCGCTCCGGCCAAATCATCTACTTCCAGGCACAGACTCATAGAACCGCTGGTAGCAGCCGTAAATTCGGCAGCCTGGTCTGCTTTCGGGGTGAAGATAGCTAGCTTCAGCCCAGACGAGTGAAATTCGGCATAGGTCGCGGTGTGAGGGGTGGGGGCGATCGCCAAAAATTCTCTGTAGAAACCAACCAGGTGCTCTAGCTGTAGGCTCGCTAGGGTCACAAATATCTGGCTGCAAAAGCTGCTGGTCGGTAGCGTCATCAGTAGGATTCGTAAAGGACACGAAGCGTTTAATGGTTTGCGGGGCAATATGTCAATTTTTCTGGGCAAAGACTGCTCTTAAGGAGGGCGATCTACGCCACTGCCTACGCTAACCTTTAATCGTTTTGCGAGGGAATTACTGTGGTTGCGACTCCAACCAAATCTGGATCGAATAAGTCTATCGCCGACTGGCTAGGCGATGAGGCAGACAGTCTGCTGGGCTATCAGGCAAAAGTAGACAAAAGCCAGCTCCATTTGCCCGGCCCTGACTGGGTAAACCGGATTTTTGCGCAGAGCGATCGCTCTCCTCAGGTGCTCCGCAGTTTACAGCAGCTCTACAGCGCGGGCCGCCTGGCAAATACCGGCTACCTTTCTATTCTGCCGGTCGATCAGGGCATTGAGCACTCAGCTGCCGCGTCTTTTGCGCCCAATCCAATTTATTTTGACCCTGAAAACATCGTTAATTTAGCGATTTCGGGCGGCTGTAATGCGGTCGCTACCACGCTCGGCGTGCTGGGCATGACTTCGCGCAAGTATGCCCACAAAATTCCATTCATCGTTAAGCTCAATCACAACGAGCTGCTGAGCTACCCCAAAGAATATGACGAAACCATGTTTGCCTCGGTGGACCAGGCATGGAATCTGGGCGCTGTGGCTGTAGGGGCGACCATTTACTTTGGCTCATCCGAATCTACCCGGCAAATTCAGGAAGTGAGTCGGGCGTTTGCCCGCGCTCATGAGCTTGGCTTGGCCACTATTTTGTGGTGCTATCTGCGCAACGATGTTTTCAAGCAGGATAAGGACTACCACTTAGCGGCTGACCTGACGGGCCAGGCCAACCATATTGGCGTCACCATCGAAGCTGACATTATTAAGCAAAAGCTGTCCGAAAATAACGGCGGCTACAAAGCTGTCAGCGAGGCTACGGGCAAGTCCTACGGCAGAACAGACGATTTGGTGTATTCAGAGCTGACCAGCGACCACCCGATTGATCTGACGCGCTATCAGGTGCTGAACTGCTATGCGGGCCGGGCCGGACTGATCAATTCGGGGGGATCGTCGGGTAAAGATGACTTTGCTCAGGCGATTCGCACGGCGGTAATTAACAAGCGAGCGGGCGGCTGCGGTCTGATCTCAGGCCGGAAAACGTTTCAGCGAGACTTCAAAGAAGGGGTGAAGCTGTTTCACCTGATTCAAGACGTGTATCTCTCTGATCAGGTGACGATCGCTTAGCCCCTGAAAATACCAATCTTGAAAACACCAGTGCAGGCGGCTTTCACCCCATAGCTAGAAAATAGCCAGGAAAGATAATTAACATGAATTCAAGATAGAGAATCCTGATGATCACCAAGCCTGAAGTGAATCCCCTCCCGCTGGAGGGGTGCCCGTAGGGTGGGGTGGGTCGGCAACTTGTGCTACAGAGAAACCCACCCCTGCGCCCCTCCGAGGAGGGGATTCACTTCAGGCGGTGTGGCTAAGGCTACTAGCTGACAGGCGTTTCTGGTAATTGTTTGTCCGTAACTCACGTTGATTAGGAAGGCCGCCTTAGCGCTTATTCAAGCTTTCAGCGGACTGCTTGCGCCGCATAGTTGCCCAGGTTCGCCAGCCTAGCAACGCCAGCATCAGCAGCGTCAGCGGCACCACGACCAGACCAATCCAACCGGCCCAAACGGCCTCGGGGTGGGTTGCATTCGCCACCAAGTAGCCGACATACAGCAGGTAGTAAGCCAGCAGCAGAAACCCTTCCCGCCGAGAGACTTCGTTGTCGGTGAAAAAGATCGGCAGGCACATCACCGCCACCGCCAGCATAATCGGCAGATCGAACGAGAGCGCTGATGGGGAAATCGCCATGCCTGTGGTCGAGACGGCGCTGGTCAGCCCAAGCACTACCAAAATATTAAAAATATTGCTGCCAATTACGTTGCCCACCGCAATATCGCGCTCGCCGCGAACAGTGGCCGCTATTGAGGTGGCTAGCTCCGGTAGAGAGGTGCCCAGCGCAATTACCGTCAGCCCGATGATTAGCGGACTAGCCCCAAAGAAAGTGGCGATCGCCACTGCGCTATTGACCAGCATTTGCGAGCCGATAACCAGCATGACCATACCCGCCGCAAACAGCGCGACGTTAAGGCCAGTTTCTTTGAGGGAGAGCGATCGCTCTCCAAACTGAGCGTACTCATCCTGCACGCTCAGATCTTTTTCTTGACGGCTCTGATACAGCAAAAAGCCGGTATAGGCTAGCCCGCCCAAAAACAAAACCACCCCGTCGGAGCGATCTAGCCGACCGTCTACGCCAAAGAACATCAGCAGAGCCGACACCCCAATCATAATCGGCACATCGAGTCGCACCAGCTGCTGAGCGACCACCAGCGGGGCAATCACCGCCGATATGCCCAGTATCAGCAAAACATTGCAGATATTGCTGCCCACAACGTTGCCCAGCGCGATATCGGCCTGACCGTGCAAACTCGCCTGCAAGCTCACCGCCAGCTCCGGCGCACTGGTGCCAAATGCCACTACTGTTAGGCCAATGATCAGCGGCGATATGCCCATCGTCGCGGCCAGTTTAGAAGCGCCCTTAATCAATATCTCCGCGCCGCCCACCAGCAAGATCAGACCCACTGCCAAAGAACCAATTGTCCAAATATTCATAGGTGCTTAGCCAGTTCTCTTCTCACGGTTTTCCTCTTACAGCGCGCGCTTCTCTGGGCAGCTTGGCGAACTGACGCTTTACAATAACGATAACTGCTCTGGGGTGCAAGACCCCTCAAAAGTCATCAGCAATGTCTTCTGCGACCCACTCTGATTCTTCACAGCTCAATCTTCAACCTAACAGTGACAGCGCTGATACTGCCGCCGAAAAACTTAATGTGCAAGCCGCAGGTCAGGCAAAGCTGGCTCCCTGGCGATCGCCCCTAGCTAGGGCCATTCATCGCAATCGCGCTCAGGCGTTTTCTCGATACTTTCAGCTGGCCACCGTCCGCCCAGATGGGACGCCTGCCAATCGCACGGTTGTTTTCCGTGGCTTTTGGGCAGAGAGCAATCGGCTGATGATGATTGGCGATCGCCGCAGCGAAAAAATTGAGCAAATAGCGGACCACCCTGCTGCCGAAGCCTGCTGGTACTTTACCAAAACCCGCGAGCAGTTCCGGCTGACAGGCCAACTCACCGCCATCACCGCTGACACCGATCAAGCCACCTTTGCCACTGCCCGCCAGCAGCTCTGGCAGAAGATTTCAGACAGCGCCAGACTACAGTTTGCCTGGCCACATCCTAAATCTCCCCGCGCTAATGAGCAGGACTTTAGCCCACCGCCGCCCGATGCCCAAGCGCCCCCGCCGCAGTTTTGTCTGCTGCTGCTAGCGGTTGACAGCGTCGATCATCTGGAGCTGCGAGGCGACCCTCAAAACCGTCATCTCTACGAAAAAATCCAGCAGCCGTCCGCCACACAAGATTCTCAGCAGTGGCAAGTCACCGCTGTCAACCCGTAGCCGTCGCTCATAGAGCGCCCGTATAGGGCTAAATGCCTGCTCCTCCCAAAAATTCTTGAATCGCCCGGTCGTCTATCCGGCAGCACGTTTCAGAATCACCGCTTTCCGCCTGAAGTGCTCGCAGCAGCAGCGCCGCTTGGTCAGAGCGACCCGCGCCTACAGCGACCAGATGTTTGGCATCAAACAGCTGCGCTGGGGTGACCGCTGACCGCAGCTGCGACAGCTCATTTTCTAGAGTATCAATCCGGTCTACCAACGCCCGAATTGCCATTGCCTCAGAGTCTGGCAGTCTGGCGTGGTCTAAGGGCTCTACCCGCTCACCCGAGCGATAGACAATGCGCCCCGGTACGCCCACCACTGTGCAGTCAGAAGGCACTTCTCGCAGGACGACAGAGCCTGCGCCAATCCGCACATCGTTACCAATTTGAATATTGCCCAGCACTTTGGCCCCGGCTCCGACAATCACGCCAGTGCCCAGCGTCGGGTGGCGCTTGCCGGTTTCTTTACCCGTGCCGCCGAGCGTCACTCCCTGATAGATCAGCGCCAGATCGCCGATGATAGCTGTCTCACCAATCACAACGCCCATACCGTGGTCAATGAACACGCCGCAGCCGATGGTCGCCCCCGGGTGAATTTCGATGCCCGTCAGCGCCCGTGCCAGGTGAGAGAGCAGCCGGGGTACAAAAGGAATGCCGATATGCCATAGCCAGTGAGCCACCCGGTGCAGCACCAGCGCCTGAAAGCCCGGATAGAGTAGCGCCACTTCTAGCCAGTTACGGGCGGCAGGATCACGCTCAAAAATGATCCGAAAGTCTTTGGCAAGGGCTTTGAACACAGTGCGGTTTCCTACTGTTAAATGCAATTGGCCAAAACTATCTTAGCGTCTGAGTAATTCGCTTCCAACCCCCGCAGAGATTCACAGCTATCGGGCGGGCTTGATCCTCAGGCGGATTTTTACCGGCTGTCATTTTAGGGCGCGGGTTCAGACACTCGCAGCGTGTAGTTCAGGCGATCGCCCTGGTTGAAGCTGCCCACCCAAATGCGATAGGTTCCCTCGGGCCAATCGGTATCGGTCACGACGGCATCTCGCTGATTGCGGCCAGGGTTGTCATTGCAGTCGATGCCCTTAGGTCCCTGAACCAGCAGGGTGGTATCGCCGCCGCCGCTGTCAACGGCGATTTGCAGGCGAGGATAGGGTTCGCTCAGCACTAGCGTGTGATTTGGCTGCTCAGCGCCATAGCCTAAACATAGCCGGCGGCGGCGATCGCGCCCTGCCAATAAAGTCAGGCTATAGTCTGCCGCGCTCACTCCCTGCACCTGGGCTACGCCGTCTGTGAGCGTAATCGGTTCAGGGTTGTCCTGAGCGATCGCTGGCCCGGCAAGCATCCACGTGGCGATTGGCACGACGCTTAGGCTGACGATTTTGTTTAGCGAAATTTTTGCGAACGACATGATTTCAGTGACTCCATCCAGGTGATATTTCAGACCCTATTACTAGCCGATTCCTAGCCGCACCGCCAGGCTCGGCGTCAGCGGTAGGAGTACCAGCAGCATCAGGAATAGCGCCAGCAGGGCCAGGGCCGCTCGGGTGTCGTCTGGTTCACTGAGATCGTCGCTACAGGGTCGCTCCGGCTGACGCTGCAAAAAGACAATTAGCACCGCCCAGTACAGCGCTAAAGGGTTAAACAGCCCAACTATAGTCAGCAGCACTAGCGTCACCGTCGTCGCCCGCACTAGCGTTTTGCGACCGTAAATTGCCTGGACGACTCGGCCCCCGTCAAGCTGACCGGCTGGCATGACATTGATGGCAGTAATAATTAGACCTATCCAACCGACAATCATCAGCGGATGCACATCGACCAGATCGGCCTGTAGCGCATCGCCCAGTACGGTGCGGGCCAGGGTTCCCACTAAAATAGAGCCCTGAAAAAATGCAGCCGGTAGCTGAAACAAGCTGCCGGGATGGGAAAGCACCAAGCCCAACAGTAAAAAGACAAAAGAAACTATGCCGCCCAAGGCAGGACCAGCAAAGGCCACATCGAAGAGCACAGTGCGGTTAGGCAAAATAGACTCGAATCGCATGAGCGAGCCAAAGGCCCCTAGCTGCCAGGCCGGGAGGAAAAAGGGCGGGCTGATTTTAACCTCTAGCTGGCGAGCCAGCTGCCGATGTCCCAGTTCGTGAGCGCCTAAGACCACCGCTATACCCATCGCAATCGGCAGCGCTTCGGGCCAGCGCTCAGGGCTTTGAAAGATATCGAACCCCTGTAAGACGCCTGCTGTCTCCAGGCTGGTCGCCAAAGTGGCAATAACCAGGGCTACCGCTAAAACCTTTTGCCTGACCGAAGTCGGCTGAGGATCGTTTTGTCTGGGCAGCACAATCACAACCGGCTTATTGTCTGGGTCTGCTAGCAGGAAAGAACGGTAGCGATCGCCCAGCTTCTCCGTCAGCTTCTGGCTCAACGTTTCAGCTGCCTGGTCAGGCTGCCCTCGCAGATTTCCTTGAAAAATGGCCCCTTCTTGATACGGCACGGTCTTCGTTCTAAAAAAGGTATCAATGCCAAAGATCCCTTCGATCACCGTCAGGTCTTCGGCAGGTATGGGCGGCAGTGAATCGTCTTCCTCTTCTTTCTGCTCCGTCTGAGTCTCAAGAGATTCGGTCGTTCCAGCCGCCTCACTGCCTATTCCATGGGTAGCCGCATCGTCAGTATCCGTACTCGCGGCTGAGGGCAGTGCTTCCTCACTCACCTCGCCAGCGAGGGTCGCCGCTTGCTCAGCTGCAATCTGGTCTTCACCGACAGCCCGCAGCCGTCTACCCAGATAGATATATACGCCCGCAGAGGAGACCACTAGCAGCAATATCCCCGCCAGATTGAGATAGATGCCCGCTGCTGAAAAGCCAAAAAACAGCAGCCACGGCCCCATCAGCACCACCGTTTGTAGCCAGGCTAACAGGCCAAGCTCGCCCTCGGGCCTGGCTTGCAAAAATCCCCAGCTCAAAATGCCAACCGCTGCAAGTAAAAGTAAAACTGTAATCATAAGACTGTCGCCATGGCTTATGACTTGCCGCTAGCGACGAGTCATAAGCCATAGCCTAGAGAGAAGGCTGATACAAGCTATTGATCCTAGTTTAGTGGAGGACGGCGAGGCGCTATTGCCACCGCTCGTTTTTCGTCGATTTGCTTTCTCCAGCCAGGGCATAGAGCTTTCAGGTACACTGGCTGCTAAGCAATGCGAGAGCCTATGGCCAAATCTCCTGAGTCTGCTTCTGCCGCTGACGCTTTTGAAACCGACCTGTCGATTAGCGAGTCGCCCACTACCGGCTTTGTCCAACGCACTCAAGGCCGGAATTTGTCTGAGCAGCAGCCCGAACAGCGGCCAGTCAATGGCCCTACTAGTCCGTCTACTGCCGGGTCCAATGTGAGCTTTAACAATTCTTTTACCGTTGACTACAACCCCGATCCTGACCTGCAAGCTGACAATGGTGACGTCGGTTATGTCGCTGCTCGTCAGCCCAACCGCCCGCTTAGTGAATCGGAAGAGAGTAACGGCTTGCAGCCTCAAGAGCGCTACCGGCGTCAGCCTGCTATTAACCCTGTGGAGGTGGCTAAAGCTCCTGTAAGCGTGGTGGCGATCGCCGGTGCCATTGTCGTCATCATTGGCTTCACCCTCGATAGCGTCTGGCTGATCTTAGCGGGCTCTGTAGTTGCCTTTGTGGTCTCGCTGCGACTGCTAGCGCCGACCTTTCAGGAAGCACTCAGCGACCTCACCCAGCAGCAGCGCGCCCTATTTGTCGCGATTCCCGCACTACTGCTGGGCATCATCGGCCTGATTCATACCAGCGGTATTGGTCGCCCGATTGCTCGCTGGGGCAGCGGCCTACGTTGGGACATCATCAGCGCCCTCGGTGATTTTTTAGGTGCGATCGGCCAAATACTGATCGCCATCATCGCCGTCTACGTCGCCTGGCGGCAGTACATCATCTCCCGCGATCTCACCGTCCAGCAAAACCTGATCACCCAGCAGCAAACTATCGACTCTTACTTTCAGGGCATTTCAGAACTGGTACTAGACGACGAAGGGCTGCTAGAAGACTGGCCCCAAGAGCGGGTGATTGCCGAAGCCAGGACTGCCGCCATCCTCAGCAGCGTCGATGCCGATGGTAAAGCCAAAGTACTGCGCTTCCTCTCTCGCTCCAAGCTGCTCACTCCTTTGGCCCGCGACCAGCGTCTGGGACGCCCCATCCTCGATGGGCTGGGTGGCTACGCTGAAGATCGCCCTCAGGGAACCCGCGTGATTGACCTGGGCGTGATGCTAGCAGCCAGCGGCTTAGCAGACACTGACCTGCGCTGGTTAGACCTCAGCGAAGCCAATTTAATCCGCGCCGATATGACGGGCTGCGACCTGGTGCGTACCAACCTCTCTCGCGCTATCCTCTGCGACGCGAACCTCACCAATACCGACATTATGGGCGTCCGTCTTTTTTACGGCGAACTCAAAACGGCCACCCCCCGCACCCGGCAAGACCCGCCTAACTACACTACCGGTGAATTTACGGGCACCGTCATTGAGGGGGCTGACTTTACTAACGTGCAGCGGCTTTCTGAAGTGCAGCGCTGCTACTGCTGCAACTGGGGTGGCAGTAAGACTAGAGCGACTATACCAGGTGGCTGTGAAGGTATACCCAATCGACTGGGACGCTAGAAGCGCCTCTTTAAAGATCCCGACAACCTGACGACCCAGTTGAAGAAGATTTGATACAGTCGGCCCATAACGCGATCGCCTAAGCACAGCTTTATCGCCATGATTGGGTAAATTTGATTAGTCGCCTAGACCTTCCGCTCAACGCCGATCTGGCGGGCTGCCCCACTTTGCTCTTCCTACTGCCCTAGCACTATGGTTTCACGCTCCTCCGGGAAACGCTCTATCAAGCAATCCATAAGACGGGTTAAAAGTCGGCCTAAACCGGGAAAAGGTCAGCAGGCTGAAAAACGAATTCAGCCACCAGTTAAAGGGAAACGTAAGCAGGCAGCAGCTGCTGCTAGCGCAGTCGCAGCAGTCGATGGGGAGCAAACCCTCAGTCCTCGGCAAAAGCTGATTTTAGAGCGTGAGGCAGCGGCTCGTCGCCAGCAAACGATAACTTTTGTCACGCTGGTAACTTTGGGCTCTAGCTTCATTGGTTTACTAGTGGGTTTGTTGGTTGACCCCATGCTTGGGGTAGCTACAGGTGGAGCCCTGACGTGTTTGCTTCTGTCGTTCAAGTTCCAACGGCTAGCGCTCTATGCCTTTATTATCTACGTACCCTTTGGGGGGACCATCACCTATGCGCTAGGCGGCAACCCGATCCTACAAATCGCTAAAGATGTCTTCTACATACCCGCTTTAATCGGCCTCTTCCAGTTTTGCCGAAAAAATCGCCTACCGATTATCTTGCCGAAGGCAATTAAGCCACCCCTCGTTTTCCTGCTGATTGTGGTGTGTTTGACCATTCTGGTCACCAATCTACCCGATCAAATTGGCCAGGTAGACGGCAAATATCCAATGCTCATGGCCATTTGGGGAACCAAAATCTTCTTCGGCTACGTTCCTCTAGTCGCCTGCGTTTACTACCTGATCCGCAATAAGGAAGATCTGGTCTTTATTCTGCGGCTGCAAGCGATTTTGGTCTTAGTGGCCTGTAGCTTGGGTCTCATCCAATACCTGATGTTGAAAACGGGCGTGTGCGCGGGTACCGCTGGGACTGGCGAGGAAATGTTTCGCACTTCGCTAGAGGCCCGCTGCTTTGTGGGTGGCTCACTGCTCTACTCACCAGATGTCGGGCAGATTCGGCTGCCGGGCACTTTTGTCGCTCCCTGGCAGTGGGGCTGGTTCCTGATATCGGCTGCTTTTTTCAGCTTTGGCACCACTTTTAGCGATAAGTCTGCGCTTTGGAGACTGATCGGTCTCATTTCCCTGGTAGCAGTGATGATTATGGCGGTCGTCTCAGGTCAACGAATTGCCCTGGTAGTAGTGCCTATTTCTATTGTGAGTCTGACGGTACTGACCGGACAGGTAGCTAACTTGAAACGATTTATTCCCATCGGCGTTGTGCTGGGTTTGATTTTGTCCTATCTGGTGGTTACCAATCCAGCGGTCATTGAAACTCGGATAGACAGTCTGCAATCGCGGTGGAGCGCCTCTCCGCCTCAGGAATTTATTGCGGGGCAGTTTGGCGATGTATGGCAAAAGCAGAAAGGCATCTTTGGCCATGGGGTAGGTCGCGCTACTAATTCCGCTCGCACATTTGGCGAGACCGTTTTAATTGAGACCTATCACCCCAAGCTGATCTACGAAATTGGCCCGCTCGGTCTGTTTGCTGCCCTATCGGTCTACACTGCCTTGACGATTGCCACTTTTAAGGTCTATCGGGCCACCCGCGATAAGAACCTCCGGAGCTACGCGGCTTCTATGTGGGTGTTTGTCCTATTTATTAGCTACTGCCCGTATTACTACCCTTTAGATGTTGACCCGGTAGGCGTTTACTACTGGCTAGCGGCGGGCATCATTCTCAAAATTCCGGAGCTGGAGCGCCAGGAGCGAGAGAAGATAGCGCTCGAACAGCCTCTGGGGGATGCAGAGGTGCCTAAGTCAAATCGTCGCAAGCGAGTCAAAAAGCAGCCGACCTTTGCTTAAATCGTTTGCCTGAATCGTTGACTGCTGCTCACCAGTAGCTCTTGCCTGATGCTATTCCTTTAGCCCTATGACAGCTTCATTATGACAACCTCTACTGCCTGGCCATTAATTTCGGTGGTGATCCCGACCTACGGACGCGAAGGCGTGCTGTGTGACACGCTTAAGAGCGTGCTGGAGCAGACCTACGCAAACTACGAATTGATCGTAGTTGACCAAACTCAGCGCCATGAACCCGCTACCCAAGCTTTTTTAGAACAGCTTGTCGCTGAGCAGAAAATTCAGCTGTACACCGTCGCCTGGGCCAGTTTGCCTGCTGCGCGCAACTATGCGATTGAGCGGGCAAACGGCAGCATTTTTCTGTTTCTAGATGACGATGTGGAGCTGCCTGAGGGTTTCTTAGAAGCTCATGCTCAAGGCTACGAGGGGAAGCCAGAGGTGGGTGCGGTGGCTGGTCGGGTCTTCGACCGGATGAAGCTGTCAGAGGCTAAGGATCTCGCGATAGAAATGCTGCCGCCAGAGGCGATGGATCCCGGGATTGCCTGGTATCACATCGACTTGGTGCATACGGTTAAGCCTCAGCGGGTGCTGACGGCCCGAGGCTGCAATATGTCTTTTCGCCGTTCGGTGTTTGAGCAGTACGGGCTGCGGTTTGATGAGCGCTTTCGCGGCAGTGCGGTGCGGGAGGAGTCGGATTTTTGCTTGAGGGTGCGCAAAACCGGCATGATCATCTGGTATGAGCCATCGGCTCATTTGGTGCATTTGGGTGAGGAGACGGGAGGCTGTCATGACATCAGTACGCGATCGCTCGAATACCAGATGACCTTTTACCACAACCATTTTTTGATGGCGCTCAAAAATCTGACTCCAGGGCAGCTGCTGCGGCTATCGGCCAGCCTATTTGACTGCCATGTCTTGGGCAATCCGCCCTGCAATAAAAGCGGCTCACCGCTGAAAGTGCTCAGCCGCTTTGGGTTTTATCTGCTGGGTTTTCTCAAAGCCTGCTGGACCCTACTCAAACCTGGCGGTCGGAATGGCCGGCTCTTTAGCCAGCCGCCTTCGGCATAGCGCCCGCTTGCCTTTTGCTGCACTGCCACTAAAGCTGCCCTAATGAAGATTCTTGTTGCCAGCCACACCTATATTGTCGATCTCAACTGTGAAAAGCTGCGATCGCTCACGCAAATCCGCCCAGACATTGAAGTGACAGTGGTGGTTCCCAAGTGCTGGAACCCCGGCGGCGTACAGAGCCGCAAAATTGAGACTCAGCCGCGGCAGGACGGGCGCTTTCGAGTCGTGCCAATCTCCAACTTCAGCCAAAACAACCAGGGGCTGCTCAGCTTTGGGGCCGATATCATTCCGCTGCTGCGTCAGTTTCAGCCCGATGTCATTCAGGTAGAACAGGGCTCAAAAGCGCTGGGCTATGCCGAACTGATCACGCTTAACCGGCTGCTGCGGCTCAAGGCCAAAAACGTCTTCTTTACCTGGTGGAATTTGCCCTACGAGGTGAAGTTTCCGCTGTCTTTGCTAGAAAGCTACAACCTGCGCCACACCGATGGCCTGGTAGTCGGCAATCAGGATGGGGCTGACATCTTGCGTGAGCACGGCTACCATGGGCCTGCCTGCGTGATGCCGCAGCTCGGCGTCGATGAAAGTATCTTTCGCCCCGATCCACAGCCCGATCTGGCTGCTAAGCACGGCATCGCCCCAGACGAATTTGTGATTGGCTTCGTCGGTCGCTTTGTTGAAGAGAAGGGTCTGCTGACTCTGTTTCAGGCACTAGGTAAGCTTCAGCGCAGGCAAAACAATCGTCCCTGGAAACTGCTCCTGCTAGGCCGGGGTCCGCTGAAAGACAGGCTGCAATCGCTAGCGGTGGAACTGGGCATAGGCGATCGCATTCTCTGGATAGAAAGCGTCCCCCATGCCGATGTGCCTCGCTATATCAACCTGATGGACAGCTTGATCTTGCCATCTGAAACCACCTATCAGTTCAAAACGCTGACCGCAGCGGGCTGGAAAGAGCAGTTTGGCCATGTGCTGATTGAGGCGATGGCCTGTAAAGTGCCCGTGATCGGCTCAGATTCGGGTGAGATTCCCCATGTGATCAAAACCGATGGGCTGGTTTTCCCTGAAGGCGATGCTGCTGCCCTGGCTGAAAAAATCGCCATCCTGCTCAGTCACCCTGACCAGCAGCAAACTCTGGCCGAACAAGGCTACTGCCGGGCCATGGCCGAATATACCAATCGCGCCCTAGCCAAACGACTGCTCAACTTTTACGAAACCTTGTTCTGATACCGGGCCTTCTCGCTGTAGTGTTAAGCAAATTTCCTGAAAGTCTGCCGCTAAGCAAAATCTGCTGAGTCAAAAACGGGGCTAACCCAACTAAATTCAGCCACCTTTTGTCAAAAGTCGAGCTGCACAGCGTAGCTCTATTCCCTCATTCAATACATCGGGTCTATACATTGGCGCTTACTTCTGTGAAACATTTAGCTCATCAGCTGCGATCAGATCGGCTGACCTTGCGAGCCTTCAAACCACCGCTTAGACCATTGCTCTTAGGCATGGCGATCGCCCTGGGCGGCTGCTCTAGCGACGGCATTCAAGCGGTTCAAACTATCGTCTTCGGCGAACCCGACGCGCTCAACATCCAGCCTATTCAGGTCTGCGATGACAGCGGCAGTCGCTGCGCCCGTACCAACTTCTTTGAAGATATCACCGCCAAAATTTTAGAGCAGGCCCAGCTCAAGGTGAATTTTTTACCGACTAATCGGCTAAATGCCTCGCGGTTTCTAACCATTGAAGACAGCAGCCGACGCAACTCGAATGACTATGAATTTTACGAACTGACGCGAACCGGCGGCGCGGGTGCGTTTGGTCGCCACCCCGACTCTGGCCGCACCACCGGCCCGATCAACGTTTGGTTTGTCGAAGAGATTGAAACGCTGAGTGGCTTTACCCAGTTTGGTCTGGCCTGGATCAATGCCAATGGCGTACTGGTGAGCGAAGCCGCGCTCGATTTTGGCAGCAATGGCCGCACCGATACCCTCGCTCACGAAATTGGCCATAACCTGGGCCTGCGTCACACCACGCTAGGAGCCGGTGCCCCAAACAACCTGCTGACCGATGGCGATCGCCGCAACATTCCTGGTTCGGTCAACGACATCAGCCCTGACGGCGCGGGCCTGAGCAACCTCACCGCCGCTCAAATAAAGACTATCCGCAACAGTCCTTTTGTCAGTCAGGGCACACCCGGACTACTGCCCGGCACAGAAGTTTCTTCTGATGATCAGTCGAGTGACTTGCTAGCAGGCTTTGGCACCGCCTTCTCCAGCGCCGATCTATCTGTAAAATCATCTCCAGAATTACCCTCAGAGCCAGCAGCGTGGGAGAGTGTCCCCGAGCCGACCATCGGCTGGTTAGTATGGTCAATGTTGGGCGTATCTCTGCTCACAGCGACCCGGCGGTCAGCAGCCGTCAGGTCTTAGCGCTCTAGATCATCGGCGCGGATCATCGCAGATTCATGAACGTAGAGATCCAGTCAGCTCCTCAGTCAGTCTATGAAGAGGGTGCAATCGTGCCAAAACTTTTACTTTCCCTGCTGATAGTGGTGGCGATCGCCAGTGCAATCATCTTCTGGCCCACGCAAAAGCTATCATCAGTCCCTATCCCTCAAACTGTTACTACAAATATTGAACCCGCTATAGCCACTGACCGCATCGCCCTGCCGCCTGTCCGTCAGACCTTCACTAACGGTCCCTATAAGCTCGTCATCAGCGCTAAAGACCAATGGCAAACACCCATGACCGTCGGTCAGCTATACGAGGGCAGCACGCTTCGCTGGCAAAAAGATTTGCCCCACGAATACGGTCCCAGATTTGCGCTGATTAGTTCGGCAGGGCAGGTGCTCCTACTCGATGAATTCATTAATGTCGCCAGCCCCTACGCACTAACGCTGATCAATCCAGCTGGAGAACTCGTCGTACAGCGCAGCTTTGACAGCGTTCAAAAAGCGTTGGATATTTCTTCTGCCACTCTCACTCAGCAGGCGACCAGCGGCTGGTGGATTTCTGCGCCACCTGGATTGAATGCCAGGGGCGATCGCGCCCTAGTGCAAACCGGGGGCACTACTCTCGAAATTGATCTGACTACGGGCGAACTCAGCTGCCGCCCCAATCTGTAGCTGAACCGCCATTACCGCTCAACCCCCTGGCCGCCATGAAGCCGTTGAAAATTTTGCAAATTGTCCCTTCTATCTCGCTGGTCTACGGTGGCCCGAGCCAGATGGTGCGAGGACTCTCAGCCGCGCTAGGCGATCAGCAGAGCGTCAGCCGGGTAACGGTGATCACCACCGACTCCAATGGCGACGTTGATGAGCCGCCTTTAGACGTGCCGTTAGGCCAGCCCGTGACCGAAGACGGCTACGAAGTCATTTACTTTCGCTGCTCTCCTTTTCGCCGCTACAAATTTTCTCTCGATCTGCTGAGCTGGCTCTGGGCTAACGCCGATCAATATGACATTGCCCACATCCACGCTTTATTTTCGCCGGTCAGCACCTCGGCAGCGACCGTCTGCCGTTGGAAAAACCTGCCCTATCTAATGCGACCCCTCGGCACCCTGGACCCGGCTGATCTACAAAAGAAAAAACAGATTAAACAGCTCTACGCCAGCTTATTAGAGCGTCCCAATCTGGCCGGAGCCTCCGCGATTCACTTCACCAGCGAACAAGAGGCCAAAGTCTCTGAGCGGTTCGGGGTAGAAACGCCTGGGGTGGTGATTCCACTTGGGGTGGCCTTGCCCGATTTGCCCGAACGCGCCGCCGCCCAAGCGTCCGTTCGAGCAGCGTTCGATATTCCCACCGATCGAACAATCGTGTTGTTTATGTCACGCGTCGATCCTAAAAAAGGTTTCGACCTGCTGCTGCCAGCACTCGAAAAACTGCATCAGCGCGGTCACCCATTCCACTTTTTGCTCTGTGGCGCTAATCCACAAGATAGAGCCTACGAAGATGATATTCGCCGCCAAATTCAAGCCGCGCCCTGGGCAGAGCAAGCTACCCTTAGCGGCTTTGTCTCTGGCGAACTCAAGGCTCAAATTCTCAGCGCTGCCGATGTCTTTGTGCTGCCCTCTTACTACGAAAATTTTGGCATTGCTGTAGCAGAAGCGATGGCGGCTAGCATCCCGGTTGTGATTTCTGATCAGGTGCATATTTGGCCTGCCATTAGAGACACTGAGGCGGGCTGGGTGGTGCCCTGCGAGACCGAGCCGCTGACTGAGGCTTTAGCGGCGGCGATCGCTCAACCTGAAGAGCGACGACAAAGAGGCCAGAATGCCCGGCACTGTGCTGAAGAGAAGTACGGTTGGGGGGCGATCGCTCAGCGCATCACCATTACCTACCGACAGCTTTTAGACGCCAAGCCCTAGCCGTACCCATTGTTTGCATAAAGCCTAGCGCCATAAATCATCCGCTTGACTCAGTCCTTTGCCTTTAGACTGAGAGGGTAGTGATCCGTTATACAAAGAGTCCATGGCTGAGCAGATCGACCTCTTTAGCGCTAGCGGCGTAGAAGCCACCCCGCCCCCCAAAGACTTTGACATCGACAAAATTCCGACCAGTGCCAAAGTCCCGATTCCGCCCGGCACCTATGAGTCGCTAGACACGCTAGCCGGACACTGCAAAGGCTGTCAGCGCTGCGAGCTTGCCGAAACCCGTACCAACGTTGTCGTCAGCCGGGGCAGCCGCACCGCGCCAATTATGATCATCGGTGAAGGCCCCGGCCAGCAGGAGGACGAGCAGGGCCTCCCCTTTGTCGGCAGATCGGGGCAGCTTTTAGAAAAAATTCTAGGATCAGTCCGCATCGACAGCGAGAAAGACGTTTACATTTGCAACATCGTCAAATGCCGTCCGCCGGGTAACCGCAACCCGACCACCGCCGAAATCAACGCCTGTCGCCCCTATATACTGGAGCAAATTCGCCTGGTTGACCCTAAATTAATTTTGCTGACAGGGGCCACCTCCGTTAAGGGCATCATCCCCAGCGAAAAGCGCGGCATCACCAAAATTCGCGGCCAGTGGATCGAATGGGAGGGCCGCCTCTGTATGCCCATTCTTCACCCGGCTTATCTGCTGCGCAACCCTTCCCGTGAGCCGGGCAAGCCCAAATGGCTGATGTGGCAGGACATTCAGGCTGTAAAGACCAAACTAGACGAAATTCGCGCTGAGGCTTAGCTCAGATTATTCTTTTGGCAATAAAGGCTGAATATAGTCGAGGAGTTCGGGGATATCAACCTGCGATACCTGCCAGACCCGAGGGATCTCTACATCTTGATAGCCATGAATTAGTTTGTCTCGCATCCCAGCGATTTGTCTCCATTTGATCGCTGGATGCTGAGATCAAATGGAGACGATATCCTTTTGACGATTTCTCCGAGCAGTGTAATGCTGTAAAGCATCGCCAGTTGAGCGTTACGGTCTGCTGAAAATGCCTCAGCATCCAATCCCGCTACGACTTGCTGCGCTTCTGAAGCAGCTTTGTGGAGGTCAAGAAGATAAGACTGGTCGCGATTCATAAACTATCTGAATATTGCTTAAGATCTCGCGGCGTCGCATCCAGTTGTGGTCAGCTTCGACTGCCTCGCGCTCAACAAGATCAACCCTTCGATGGAATAAGTCTTCAAACTGGTACTCAAGACCAACAAGATCCATCAGGCTCAGGCTGCTGTCTGGAACCAGCCTGACTAAAACGTCAATATCACTATCGGCATTAAAATCTTCCCGTAGGACAGAGCCGAAAAATGCCAGTTCTGTAATGGGCGATCGCTCACAAAATTCCTGTAGCTCTGCTGGTGACACGCCAAGCCTTTCATACATCTGTGAATTGGGTAGGGAAGACATTAATGGCTGCCTCACGCATTGCTTCATATCATAGCCGTCAGCTGGCAATGGCTACCATCGCGAAGAAACCGCTTATAGGTCAGCTTCTAGAGGATAAATCGCCCCGGCCCGGCAGTCTCGTAGCCATAGCTGTACGGCCTGACCGACGCTGCCGCGACTGTTTTCACGAGGGGGGAGGGGCGATGGCCTAGCCTCTCCTGTGGAGAATCGCACATTTCCCACATCATCTATTGCAGAAAACATCAGCGCTAGCCGCCAGCCGTCATCGGCCTGAGTCAAAAACAGCCAGTGATACTCTTGCACCTGCTTGTCGCGTAGCCCCGAATACTGCCGCGATAAAGTGGTGAAAAACAGTTGAGTGATCGGCCCGCCCGCGTCTGGCGAAGTCGTATACGTATAGTCATTTAAATCCAGCGGCTCTAGCTCCGGTCTGCCCGCAATCAGCACGTAAGAAGGGCGGTAGGGCTCGCGACCATCAACATCGTTGTTAGGCAGGGCCGCAACCGTTCGCTGCAATACTCGATTGGTGTAGTTGGGAATGTCTCGAATCAATAGCGCCGTCAGCGTCTCAATGTCTTCAGGACAAACCGCTGTAGGACGCAGCGGACTGTAAGGACGGGGAACGGCGGGCTCGCTGCCAGTGGCCTCATCTTCATCAGACGGAGCAGCGGCTGGCTGAGGCGCTTCTACAGCTGCGTGACGAGGTGCTGATAAAATGCTGTTGCTATTGGGCAGTTCTGTCGTCAGGCCCATGATTAGCGCGATCGCCCATCCCATCATCCGCCCATCTCCTCACAGATCTGCGCAAAGGCCGCCGCTGGATCGTCAGCCTGCGTAATCGGTCTGCCAATTACCAGGTAGTGAGCGCCCGCCTGCACTGCTTCAGCTGGGGTCATTGCTCGCTGCTGATCGCCCTTCTGTGCCCAAGTGGGCCTTACGCCTGGACACACCAGCCGAAAGTCTTCTCCGCAGGTGCGTCTAAGCAGGCTGGCTTCTTGAGGAGAACAAACTGCGCCGCCTAAACCACTCTCCTGAGCCAATAACGCCATTTGCTGAGTGTAGTCGGTTAGCGCTGTAGGTATTTTGAGTTCGGTGGATAGCGATCGCTCATCAATACTCGTCAGCAACGTCACCGCAATTACCCTCGGCGGCAGGCAACCGGCTGCTGCTGCACCTTCAGCCGCAGCTGTCTGCGCTGCCATTAGGGCAACTTTCCCAGCCGCTGCATGTACGGTGAGTAAATCCACCCCGTAGCGCCCCGCTGCCCGACAAGCGCCCGCCATCGTGTTGGGAATATCGTGAAGCTTCAGATCTAGAAAGATGCGCTTATTGCGGGATTTCAGCTCTTTGAGCAAGGTCGGGCCGCTGCTGACGAATAGCTCTAGGCCCACTTTCCAGAAGGTGACCTGGGGTAGGGCGTTGAGGAGGACGATCGCTTCCCTTTCGCCCGGCACATCCAGCGGCACAATGATTTGCTCAGACGCACTGCTCATATCCTTACGCGACCAGCCGCACAAACTTCTTTTTCCCAACTTGCAAGACCTTGCCGATCAGCTCATCAGCGCCTGCAAACGTAAGGTTTGGATCGTCCATCTTCTCCCCATCGAGTTTTACGGCCCCCCCGTTGACATGACGACGCGCTTCACTGCTGCTAGCACAGAGCGGCGTTGCCCCCAGCAAATAAAATAGCTTGGCCGGGAATCCAACTTCAGCTAGCGAAAATTCGGCCACCGCTTCAGCGGCCTGCGCCTCCCCTTGCACCAGCGTCAGCGCATCCTGCTGAGCCTGTTCTGCTGCCTGCTCCCCATGAAACTGGCTAGTGACCATTTTGGCCAACAGCTTTTGCTGCTCTCGGGGGTTATCCGGCAGTTCACTTAAAGGCAGCTTAGTCAAATGAGTAAAGTAGTCCACGATCACCGCGTCCGCCGTTTTCTCAAGCTTGGAATACATCGAGAGCGGATCTTCCTTCAGGCCGACGTAGTTGCCTAAGGACTTAGACATCTTCTGACTACCATCAGTGCCGATCAGCAGCGGCAGCAACATGCCAAACTGAGGTCGCAGCCCAAAGTGCCGCTGCAAATCGCGCCCAACGGCCACGTTGAACTTTTGATCGGTGCCGCCTAGCTCCACATCGGATTCTAGTGCTACCGAGTCGTAGCCTTGCAGCAGCGGATATAAAAACTCATGCATGTAGACCGGCGTGCCCTTTTCGTAGCGATTGGCGAACCCCTCTTTCGCCAGCATTTGGCCCAGGGTCATGGTGCTCAGCAGCTCCAACAGCTTACTCAAATTGATATCGGCTAGCCACTCCGAGTTATAGCGAATCTCTAGTCTCCCAGGCGTATCAAAGTCTAGAATAGGCCGCACCTGATCGATGTAGGTTTCGGCATTGGCCTTGACCTCGGCTGGGCTCAGCTGCTTGCGGACTTCTGCCCGGTCGGTGGGGTCGCCAATTTGCGCGGTAAAGTCACCGATTAACAGCACGGCTGTATGCCCTGCTTCTTGAAAATCTCGCAGCTTACGAACCAGAATACTGTGGCCCAGGTGAATCTCGGAGCCGGTTGGGTCAATGCCTAGCTTTATCCGCAGCGGCTGGTTGCTCTGCTGTAGCCGCGCGATTAGATTGTTGTTGCCGTCAGTTGAGCCGGACTGATCAGGAAAAACTTCACTCACGCCCCGATAGATATCCGCCAGCGCCGGCGGGATCGCATTGGATGAGAGTGAATCTGAAGCAGTGCTAGCAGTCATGAGCAGAGAAAGGGTTAACAGCGCTAAGCCGGGGCTCTGACAGTGTAGCTTTACGGGTGAACCTCTGGTACACCTAGCTCAGGTTAAAAGGCAAGCAATTAGTCTCAGTAAAGCCATGGATTTGAAACGTCTATGGCTACGAACTTCGTGAGAAAAATCACAAAAGTCTGGATATTCACCAGAGATCATCTATATTTATCCAGTAGCTAAACCGGAAGTCAGCGCAGGCCAGACGGTCAGTCAAGTTTATTGCGCTAGGGTGTTAGTTATTTCAGCTGATTTGGTTATCCTTCTCTCATCGCATCGGTCAAAACTGCCTGAAGACGCTGTGGAACTTTTCGACATCATCAGGTAAGCTCCCCTTAAATTAGGAAATATCGTCTCCCTGTGTCTTCTAACACTTATCGCAAAGTCAGACCGCGTAGAAGCTCGCCCGAAGGCTCATCGGTGCGATCGCACCACATCCTTCGCTACATCCAAGAGGTCGGGCAGATTGGCGCAGCCACACTGCTGACGATGACGATGCTAGGTAGTTCTGTCGTCGCAGGCGGTTTAGTGGGCCTAGCCATTAGCTTTCGCAACCTGCCCGATGTCCGGGTGCTGCGCAACTACATCCCTTCAGAGACCAGCTACGTCTACGACGTAAATGGCACCCTGCTCGACAGCATACATGACGAAGCCAACCGCGAGGTCATCGGCCTTAACGAAGTTTCTCCCAGCCTCAAACGCGCCGTGCTCGCCATTGAGGACAGCTATTACTACACCCATCAGGGCATCAACCCCAGCGGCATTGGCCGAGCCCTTTTAGCCAACTTCAGCGCCGGTAGCACCGTACAGGGGGGCTCTACCGTCACCATGCAGCTGGTGAAAAACCTCTTTCTCTCACCCGAGCGCACCATCAGCCGCAAACTGGTAGAAGTCGTGTTGGCCATGCGGATTGAGCAGATCTTTGAAAAGAATGAAATCCTTGAACTCTATCTCAATCAGGTGTATTGGGGCCACAATACCTACGGCGCTGAAACCGCTGCCCAGAGCTACTTCAACAAATCTGCCAAAGATCTGACCCTGGCCGAATCTGCGATGATGGCCGGTCTGATTCAAGCGCCCGAGAGCTACAGCCCTTTCGTTGACTACCAAACGGCCAAAGAGCGCCAGCGCATCGTGCTCGGGCGGATGCGCGAACTCAACTGGATCACCCCAGAAGAAGTAGAAACCGCTAAAGCTCAGCCGATAAAACTGGGACAGATCACCTCATTCCGCTCCAGTCAGGCCCCCTATGTCACCGATGCCGTTTTGCAGGAGCTGACCGAAAAATTTGGCCAGGAGGCAATGGCCAGAGGTGGTATGCGAATTCAGACCACCATCGATCTGAAGTTGCAGCGGATTGCTGAAGAGACCGTCGCCGATAGCTACTATCGCTTTTTCGGCAACGGCGCTTATGCCGATGAGATGGCCCTGGTCGCCATCGATCCACGCACCCATTTTGTCAAAGCCTTAGTGGGCGGCGTCAATCACGAGACTAGCCAGTTCAACCGGGCTATCCAGTCCCGGCGTCAGCCTGGCTCTGCCTTTAAGCCTTTTGTCTACTATGCGGCCTTTGCCTCGGGTAAATTCACCCCTGACAGCGTCATCAATGACGCCGCTGTCACCTACCCCGACGGCTACAACTACTACACACCGCGCAACTACGACGGCTCATTCATGGGCAGCATCACCCTGCGCAAAGCTCTGGAGCTCTCTCGCAACGTGCCTGCCGTCAAACTGGGCCAGTCGGTAGGGATTAACCGCATCGTCGAAATTGCACGTACGCTGGGCATTGAGAGCCCGATGGACCCAGTCACTTCCCTGCCCTTGGGCGCGGTAGACCTGACGCCGATGGAGCTAACAGGAGCCTATGCCACTTTTGCTAACTACGGCTGGCACTCTGAGCCGACGCTGATTGTGCACGTTACCGATAGCAACGGCAATGTAGTTTTGGACAACACACCTAAGCCGCAGCTCGTACTTGACCCATGGGCAAGTGCCGCCCTGACTGATGTATTGCGTGGCGTCATTGAGCGAGGAACCGCGACCAACGCGCAGATTGGTCGTCCGGCAGCCGGTAAGACGGGCACCACTGACTCCCAGAAGGATGTATGGTTTGTTGGCTATGTGCCTCAGCTAGCCACCGCTGTATGGGTTGGCAATGACGACAACCGGCCTTTGGGCAGAGGTGCAACGGGTGGGGGCTATGCCGCCCCAGTTTGGCGCAACTTTATGATTCAGGCACTGCGTGACGAGCCGGTAGAAAACTTCCGCCAGCCCGGAGAATTTATTCGCCCGTAGTGTCGGCTGCGCTCAACTACCTGTTCTTGTGTAAATTGGTTTAGCTGATGGGTAACTAAGTCCAGTCAAAATCGGTGGCTGAGCGCAGTCGTAGGCTTTGCCTTCTCGTAGAGTAGTCACGAGTCGCCGACTTCGGCTTTCATGCGCTCCAGGGTCTGATGCATCTGGTCAAACATCTGATGCGGGTTGGTGCCAAACTGACTGAGCTGGGTTTTGAGCTGCTCCATGGTCATTTTGGCCATAAAGTCTTCAGAGAGCTCAAAACGCTTCATAAAGATGCGGTAGCGCTCCATCACTGACTCCATCTGTTCGATAAATAGCTTTTTGCCTTTTTGATCGAACTTGCCGTAGCTGCTACCTAGCTGCATCAGAGACTGATAATCCTGAAACAGCTGCATCGCTTCTTGCTGCACCAGGTCTGAATCAAACATTCCCATGATTATTACCACTGCGGGGTACAGAACCAGCCCAAGTTCCGGTGGGGCATTGGGGCAATGAGCACTGTACATCTACAATATCTAGCGTAAGAGGTGACCGGCTGCCCGCCAAGGTGAGATTTCACTACTTTGGTCAAAGTTTACTTGGGAAAGCAACTGCCGACGGCTAGCGGTGGAGCAGGCGGCCCAGCCAGGGCTTTTTAGGCGCTGTTTCGACGATGGGGTTTGATAGGCCTAGTAGCTGGCCGTATTTTTTTGCGGCTCGATGGGTAGGGTTGAGCTTGAGGGTTTGGCGAAAATGAGCTTTGGCCATGCCCAGCAGGTTTTGTTTGTAGTAGGCCTGGCCAATTAGCGCGTGGATTTCTGCATCACGCGGCGTAATTTTGAGGGCCTCGCGCAGTTCTTGCACGGCCTTATCGTAACTGTGCTGAGCGAGATAGGTTTTGGCTCGGACGACGTGCTTTGTGGCGTAGTCAATGGGTGGAGCCTGGGCCGATACGGTCTCTGGAATGACGGCGGCAATCGGCGTTGGGACTGTCTCTGTGGCGTCGGGCAGGGCGACTAGCGCTAGCTGGCGATGTAGAAAAATCAAATTCAGCTGGTCAAGTTCTAAAAACTGCGTAGGTGAATCTAGTGGCTGAAACTGGCTGGCAGCTAGCTGGGTCAGTGCCTGCTCATAAAAACCATTGATTGACTCATTGTTCAGTTGGGCAAGTTGCTGGGCGCTTTCAAAGGTGGGCGCTAGCTTTTCGGTGCGGGCCAGCCGCCTCATCCGCAGCCGGAGATTGATCAGCGCTGCCTGACGGCTCTTTTCGTGTTTGAGCTGCTGATAAGATGGGTTGACGATGCGGGCGATCGCTTCGGCTGCCAGTGCCTGATCCGCTGCTGCGGTATTGCTTTGAGCGAGTGCGTCTGGGTGTAGGTGTTTGGCAATTTGTCGGTAGCGCCTGGCAATCTGTTTTTCGCTGGCCTTGACCGAAACGCCTAGTAGGGCAAAAGGGTCGGCATTGACGAGGGGAACCAATTCGGTAAAAAGTTCGATTTTTGGCATACCAGAGCGCAACGTTGCTATCCTATACAGTGCCCATTCCTTCGGCTGAAGTGACTATCAGCTCTGGTTTTCCGCTGTCACCAGAAACCGATGTTCAGTTTTACTAACCGTCGTCAGATTGCGATCGCCCTGGCTTTTGCCGGTACATTGCCTAGCCCTATTCCCCTGGCCTGGCTGCATAAGTTTTATCTGGGACAGTATCTGTGGGGCATTACCTATTTGGTACTGGCCCCGACGCTGCTGCCGCAGGTGGCCTGCTGTCTGGAAGGCGTCTGGTACCTGACTCAGAGCGACGAAGGCTTTTTATCTCGTTTTCCCAAGGCGGGAGCTACACTGTCAGCTGTGGTAGAAGAAACCAGCCCGCGCGCGGCGGATTCGGTCAGTTCTGCCCAACTGGCCAGTCAGGTGGCGACTGCCTTGCGCGATCTTGACCAGCTGCGCCAGGAGGGGCTGATTACTGAATATGAGTTTGAACAGAAGCGCCGTCAGCTGCTGGATCGGATAGCCTAAAGGGTAGTGAATTAACGGCTGTGGCCTGTCATGCTCAAAAAGTTTTTGACTCAATCCTGGCATCCGCTGCGTCGCCGCCTACAGCAGGAGCCTTATTACCGCTTTCGGTCGTTTGAGGAAGTGGAGCTAGCGGCTGGCTGGGGCGATCGCATCGACGCCAACACAGCTTCTGTCGATGACTGGCTGCGGCTGCCGGGCATTTCTATCCATCAGGCCCATACGCTGACTCGTCTCACCGGCAGTGGCCTGGCTTTTAACTGTTTGGAAGATATTGCCGCTGCGCTGAATATGCCAGTGCAGCAAATTTGCCGTTGGCAGCCGATTTTGCAGTTTTGCTACTACGGTTTGAATCAGCTTGAACCGGTGGCGATCGCGGTCAACAGCGCTACCGCAGACCAGCTAGCGAGTATTCCGGCAGTCGATCTGGCTTTGGGCCGGGCGATTGTCTACTACCGGCAGGCTAGTCCCTACAGAGATTTGGCTGACTTGCAGCAAAGACTCAGGCTAACCCCACAGCTCGCGGGTGAACTGCTGCACTATTTAAGATTTTAAAGGACTGCTTTGCTGCCGATGCGGTCAATTTTTTCTAGGGGCCAAAAGCGAAAGGCGGCTCTGCCGATGACGTTTTGCACGGGCAAAAAGCCCCAGACGTGGGAGTCGTTGCTGTCGTTGCGGTTGTCCCCCATGACAAATAGACTGCCAGCCGGTACTCGGACGGTCGGCATCTCGTACTCGGGCGCTGCTGAGATGTAGGGCTCTACGGTGGGCTCACCGTCCACCCGGACCTGTCCCTGGCTGACCTGTACGGTCTGACCCGGTAGGCCAATGACGCGCTTGATAAAGGCCTGACTGGGCAGATAGCCATATTCCTGAAGCTGAGGTGGCGGCTCAAAGACAACGATGTCGCCTCGCTGAGGGCTGTGCAAGTGGTAAGAGACTTTTTCGACGAGCAGGCGATCGCCCACCGCCAACGTCGGCACCATCGAAGGGGAAGGAATGTAGCGCGGCTCGGCGATGAATATGCGGACAAAGGCGGCGATGATGAGGGCGATCGCCACCAGTTTGGCATTGTCTATCACCCACTTTTGCCAGCCGCTTTTAGCCTCAGCCGCCTTTGAAAGATCGGCTGAGGGCTGCTCTAAATCGTCATCTGGATTCTCGATGCTATCTTCGACCGTCATCTTTTTAACACTGTGCGTATCTAGCCGTCTGTCACTTCTACAGACGGCTATCAGTGACCATATCATTGTTCGGGGTGGCGTTATTTTTGGTGTCGGGCTGGACGTCGGGCTGGGCAGCGATCGCCGCTTGCGCATTGCGTCTCATCATCGGTGGCTTAATCCGTCTGAGCGCTGAGGCCGGAAATCGCCGATCCCACTCGGCTTCTGTCAGGTCAGCTAGATCTGTCAGCATTGGCGCTACATTGTCAGGATAGGGATGAAAGGCGGCTTCGTCGGTCTCCTGAGCAAATCGCTGATTCCACGGGCATACATCCTGACAGATATCGCAGCCCGCCACCCAGTTTTGCAGGCGAGCAGCAATTTCTACAGGGAGCTGTTCATCCCGGTTTTCAATGGTGTGGTAGGCAATGCAGCGGTTGGCATCCACCACTCCCGGAGCCCGGATCGCCTCGGTAGGGCAGGCCGTGATGCAGCGGGTGCAGGTGCCACAGTGGGCCGTGTGAGGCTGGTCGGCCACCAGCGCTAAATTCGTGATAATTTCACCCAAAAATACCCAGGAGCCATAGCGCCGGGTGATCACATTGCCATTTTTAGCAACCCAGCCTAGCCCCGCCTGCTGCGCCCAAAACTTGTCTTGCACTGGGCCAGTATCAGCGTAAAGCCGCGCCTCTATCGCCTGATCTTGAGCCCGCAGCCACTCACAGAGCTGCTTAAGCTTTTTGGTCAGCACGCGGTGATAGTCTCGGCCCCAGCCGTAGCGTGAGATTTTGGCATACTGCTCTCCGGCGGGCCGCTGGTGACCTGTATAGTAATTCAGCGCTACGCAAACAATAGATTTGGCCGCTGGCATGATCTGCCGAATATCCTGCCGTTTGGCGCTCTCCATCCAGCCCATGTCGGCCTGAAAGCCCTGCGCTAGCCACTGCTGAAGGGCGGCGGTAGCGGCTCGCTCTGATGGATCGGGCATCGGGAGAATAGTCGCGATGCCGACCTGATGAAAGCCCAGAGCGATCGCCTCTTGCTTAATCACCTCACTACTGATTTCAGCTGCCATATGTCTACCCCTCGGCCCGCCCTAGAGAATTGACAGCGCCGGCATAGACCGGCTCATTACCGCTCGTTTTTCAGCGGCAAAGCCATAGCGGGCTTCGTGCCGCACAATTGCCTTGATTTCTATAGACCAGCGCTCGGCAGGCAGCACCTCAAACCCCAAACGCTCATAAAAGGGAATATTCCAGGGGACTTTGCGAAACGTAGTCAGCGTGACTTGCCCAAACCCCCGAGCCTGCGCGCCCAGACAGCAAGTCTCTACTAGCGCCGAGCCAATGCCCTGACGAACGTGGTCGGGATGCACGTCTAGCTCCACTATAAAGCAGCTTTTTAGTAGAAACTTGACGACGATAAACCCTACCGGCTGCCCCGCTGCGATCGCCACCCACAGCCGTCGCTCAGCCTGCGCCTTCAGCAAAAACTTCGGCGTAGTCAGCTCTTTGAGGAGATCAGTCGAGATTTCTAGCCAGTCCACGTAGGGGACAAACTGCTCAGCGGCAGCACGCTCTATTTCAGGCAAAAAGGCGACATCATCGGCTTCGGCCAGGCGAATTCGGTAGTGCATTTCAGCGTTCTGTCAACAGCGCACAAAACAATACTATCGCCTTACGGCCTGCTTCCAGCAATGCTGAGCCACCGCCTAGCGGGCGGTTTGCTGAATATCATGAGCCAGGCGCTGTGTGGACTGTTGAATCTGCTCAAACTGTTCGACCAGGGGGGCGATGCTGGTGTGCTCCTGCTCTACGTACTCATAGAGATCGGTAAAGCTGCGGTCGATTTCTTCGTAGATGACACTGAGTTTGTCATTGAGCTGTTCTGAGACGGTGGCTTCAAAGCGGGCTCGGTTGCGCTCTAGCTCATTGTCTAGCTTTTCGGTGAGGCGACGCCGCTTGGCGATCAGCACACCGCCTGCAAACAGTACGCCCACGCCCAAAAAGACGCTGCCCAAAATATCGAGAATGACAACTTCAGTAATTGCCGCAATGACCCCGCCAATCACTGCGAGTATGCCGCCGCTAGCGACCCCCGGCCCGACGCTGTCAGCCGTATCCGCCAGGCAGTTGATAAAGGTTTCATCGTCGAGCAGGTTGGCAATCTTGCTTTTGACACTCTCGATGACTTCATAGCGGTATTCTACAATCGGCAGAGTAATCTCTGTGTTTTTCAGATTGTCGTTTTGCAGGGCGGTCAGCTCAGCTAAAAGCTGTTTGATCAGCAGCTGAATACTGTCTAAAAAGCGCTTGGCTCCTTCTTTTGAGGTTTCATCTAATGTAGACTCTAACTCTCTCTGAGCGCGGTCTTTAAGCTCGGCGATCCAAGTTTCTATGCGCTGCCGCCGGTTGAACAAAGAGAGAAAAGAGCGCTTAGCTAACACGAAGATAGACAGTCCTTCTCTAAATTCACCTTTGATCTGATAGATCACGCGCTCATATTGCGCCATGAGTCGGTCTACCAGAGAATCTATTTCATAGTGAGAGCGGTCTTTTCCCTGCCCTAGCCGCTGCTTTATTCGATCAACAACAGCTTCATCTGTTTTTAGCTGCTGCTGAATCACCTGCATATCGCGGCCTAGCCGCTCAACAATTTGCTCAGCGGCGCTGATATTGGAGTCGAGCTTGAGCTGGTAGCCTCTGCCGCCGGTGATGGTGTCGCGCACAAAGGCTTGTACCGCTTCAAAGCCGCCGTCTTCGCCGTTGATAGACTGCCGGGCAGATGTAGCAAATACCTGAGGCGATGGAATTTGCCGCTGCTGCGCTTCTTGTTCTATGTACTGGCGAGAAGCTTGCAGTTCCACCTCGTCAGCGAGATCGGCCTGTTGCAGGATGAAAATAACCGGCTTTTTCCACTCGCGATGGGCAAAGTCAACCAGCGACCAGGCGGTGTTGGTGTAAGGATTTTTAGAAAAGAAGACAAAGACGACTAGATCGCTGTTGGGAATAAATTCTTTGGTAATGTCTTCATGCTGCTGGAAGGGGCTATTGGTGCCGGGCGTATCGACGATTGCAATCTGCTTGAGGATGGGCACGGGTCGGCCAATTTCGAGCAGTTCACCGGGCTTAACTTCGCGGCTGTAGGCGTCGCCCGCTGCGTAGACAATTTTGGCAACTCTGTTGGTGCGCGGATCTGCGCCCACTTCGCAAATTTCGCCGCTTTCTAACAGTGCGTTGATAAAGCTGCTCTTACCGGCTTTTACTTCTCCAATCACTACGAATAGGAAGGGCTGATTGATGTTTTCTTGGAGGTTTTGAACCGTTTTGGCTAGCTGGGCGTTGTCGATGGATTGGGCGAAGCGTTTTAGCTGGGTGAGGGTTTGGGCGATCGCCGCTTTATACCGCTGTAAGGTGGGGTCAACGATGGCGCTGTTCATAGGGTCACCTCTGAGAAAAGGGGTAAAGAGGAAGGGGCTATAGCAGGTTGGCGGCGCGGGCGGCTAGGTCAGAGCGTTCGCCCTGGTAGAGCGTGATGTGTCCGGCTAGGGGTTCATTGCGGAAGCGTTCGATCACGTAGGTGAGGCCGTTGCTGGCAGCATCGACATAGGGGTTGTCGATTTGAGCGGTGTCGCCTGTGAGGATAATTTTGGTGCCTTCTCCGGCTCTCGTCAAAATGGTTTTGACTTCGTGCGGGGTGAGGTTTTGGGCTTCGTCAATTACAAAAAATTGCTTGGGAATGGTGCGACCGCGAATGTAGGTGAGCGCTTCAATTTGTAAAAGCCCCATCTCTAAAAGTTCTTCATGGCCGCGTCGCCAGTGCTCGGGCTTATCGGTACTGTCTTGCGTATTGAAAATCAGATCGAAATTGTCGTAGAGAGGCTGCATCCAGGGCGTGAGCTTTTCGGCCATATCGCCGGGCAGGTAGCCAATGTCTTTCCCCATCGGGACAACCGGGCGAGAAATGAGTAGACGGGTGAAGCGCTTTTCTTCGGTGACTTTGTACAGGCCAGCGGCGATCGCCAGCAGCGTCTTCCCCGTACCGGCCTTGCCCACCAACGTTACCAGCGGGATGTCATCATTTAACAGCAAAGAGAGCGCAAAGCGCTGCTCCCGGTTGCGCGCGTGAATGCGAGAAATGCCGCTGTAGGGTAGCTTGGTTAGCGGCGCGAGCTGGCCATCGGCCCGTAAAACTGCCAGCGCCGTATGTGACGGATTGTTAACATCAATCAGGGTCAGCGCCTGATTGGGAAAGAATTTGTCCTCGGTGTGAGCAAAGTCGGCTAACAGCGTACCCCCAGACTGAAACAGCGTATTCATCTGCTCAGCGCTGACCAGCATTTCGCCCATGCCGGTGTAGAGGTCGTCAACGTCTATCTTGTCGGTTTCGTAGTCTTCAGCCGTTAAACCCAGCGTATCGGCCTTGATCCGCATGTTGGTGTCTTTGCTCACCATCACCACGGGGCACTCGCAGCGCTGCTTCACCTCTAGGGCCACTGCTAAAATGGCGTGGTCGCCGCCGTCGCCCGTCAGCTCGGCAGGCAGATTATCTAGCGTCTCCCGGTGGCACAGCGTCACCCGGACTCGCCCACCGCTCTCTAGCTGAATGCCCTCAATTAAGCTGCCTTTGCGCCTGAGCCCGTCCAGCATTCGGGACGTTTGCCGGGCATTGCGGCCCATTTCTTCTGGTCGCTTCTTGAATCGATCTAGCTCTTCGATGACGGTCATAGGCAGGACTACCTCGTTATCCTCAAACCTCAGCAGCGCATTCGGGTCATGCAGCAGGACGTTGGTATCGAGGACGTAGCATTTTTTCATAGGGCCGTCTGGCTATGTAATGAGCGATGTGACTAGCTAGCGGTGATGGGTGGCATCTCGCTCAGGCACAGGATCATAGCCACCGGGATGAAAGGGGTGGCAGCGAGTGATGCGACGAACCGCCAGCCAGCTGCCCTGTAGCGGTCCAAACCGCTCAATAGCTTCCATAGCATAGCAGGAGCAAGTCGGCTGAAACCGGCAGACCGGGGGAAACAGCGGCGATATCAGCTGGCGATAGCCTTTGATCAGCAGCAGTAAAGCAACTTTCATGGCGGTTTCTAGCAGGCGGTGCCCTTCTAATTTAACAGGCTAACTTAACCGGCTGCTTTGGGCGTTTGGCAGTGGGTTAAACTAGACAGCTACACTGGCTATAGAGCGCTACGCGAGTATGTAAGAGCGCTGCACAAGTATTTGGAGATGGGTTCAACCAGACATATGGAAGTTTTGCAAGGTCGCTATCTAAAGCCGATTGAGTCGGGTAAGGGAAAGCTCAAGGGGTTGCAGCTAGAGACGGATGAAGGCGTACAAACGGTGTATTTGCCGAAGTCGCTGCGGGCGATCGCCCAACAAGAGCTAGTGCTAGGTGAACCTGTCCGCATCTGGGTAGAGACAGACGACAAACCTAAAAAGCAAAAGCTGCTGGCGCTACAGCTGATTCCCCTGACGCCCCAGGCTACCGTTCAGCTAGCCGAACGCCCCAAAAAAGCCAACCAGACAAAAGCTAAAAAGACAAAAGCCAAGACTGCCAAAGCCCCGCTGACCGTGCAGCTCTGTCAGAAAAAGAACTGCTGCAAACGCGGCGGCGACGATCTCTGGCAAGACTTTGAAAAGCGCAGCGCTGACCAGCAAGGTTTTAAGCTAGAGGCCATAGGCTGTTTGGGCGGCTGCAAACGCGGCCCAAATATTCGGCTGCTGCCAGATAACGTGAAGTATCGTCACGTTCAGCTCGAAGATGTTAGCGAAATTTTGCAGCGTCACGGCACATAGCGCTCTCAAGTTTTGCCTGCGCCTTAACCGGTTCATAAACTTACCGTCCCAATAGCTTCATACACTGAGTGAGCTTTGCGCACCTTAGTGAAGCTTTCATGCGGATAGACTTGCATAAAGCTGTATATCTAATAGGGTTATGTAACTATATATTTTGATAGATGCCGAAGGCGATTGGGCTTACTAAGTAAGACCACCAGGCAGCGGCTTTCTTATCAAAAATCAGGGGTATGGCGACGGTTCTTCAGATTGGTCAGATGGGGCTAGACGCGCCCGGACTCATTGCTAAGCTCAGGCAGTATCAGCTCATGCCTAAGCTGGTGCAGGAGGTAGTTATTGACGAGGCGATCGCTCCTCTTGAGTGCGAACCGCAGATAGCGTTGCAGGCTTTTTGCGCCAAACGCGGCCTATTTTCTAATGAGCAGCAGCAAGCCTGGTGCGACCAGCAGCAGCAAACTCCCGAGCAAATGATGCTGGCCGCTATTAAAGAATATAAGCTGCTAAAGTTCCAGGAAGAAACCTGGGGCACTCAGATCGAGTCTTACTTTTTGCAGCGCAAAGCCCAGCTAGACCAAGTGCGCTACTCCCTGATTCGCACTAAAGATGCGAGCCTGGCCCAGGAAATCTACTTCAGAATTCATGACGACGGCGCGGCCTTTTCTGAGCTGGCTCGCCAATATTCTGAAGGGCAGGAAGCCAAAACCGGCGGTCTGATTGGCCCGGTAGAGCTAAACGTGCCTCATCCCATCCTGGGGAGAATGCTGACGATTAGCCAGCCCGGTCAGCTTTGGGCACCCACACAAATTGGCGAATGGCTGGTAATCGCTCGGCACGAGCAGCTGATTCCAGCCCAGTTTGACCAGGCGATGCGCCAGCGGCTGCTGAATGAGCGGTTCCAGATATGGCTACAGCAGCAGCTCCAAGACACCTCAGTCACAGAGCCTACCCCACCAAACAGCCCGGCGCTGACTGGTGAAGAACTGACCGCTTACTAACTCGTTTACACGACTCTCCGCTGCGCTCTATTGCCCTCTGTTCTCGTTCACTTATGACCTATACCAAAGTCTCACTTGAACAAAGCTTGGGGGCAACTTTCCCCTTTGATCAGCTGCCGGTCGCGATCTTAGAGACGTTGGCTAGCAGTGGCCAAATGCTGCGCTATCGCATCGGTCAGCCGATCCTGCGGCAGGAGCTGATGCCCCATCAGCTAGTGGTCATTTTGGAAGGGCAGGGCAGGCTGCTGGGCGCTGATCCCTACCAAAAAACGCCGATGACGCTGGCGCTATTGCAGCCGGGCGCGGTTTTAGGATTGGCCGGTCTGGTGCGAGGGGTACCTTGTGAACAGGCGATCGCCTCCTCGGAAGTGATCGCCCTGGTTCTACCCATCATCACCATTCGACAGCTGATGGGCGAACACAGAAAATTTGCTCAGGCGATCGCCAGTCCCTGCTACCTGTCAGAAGTATTCGACCTAGTCGCTCAGTACTTTAAGACGCAGGCCCGCAGCGTTGGCGATCTCGCTAAGACTGCCCAACAGCTGCAAACCGAAGCGATCGCTGCGACCGTCAGCGCCGGGCCGATCAAGCTCTCCGACCCCGACCCCAATCACCTGTGGTTTATCAGCTCTGAGAGCATCTCCAGTCATCCTGCCGGTAGCTGGCTGCTGCCCGAGATGCTAGATGGCCGCGTTGCCTGCCAGCGCCCTACCCGGCTGGTGGGTATAGACATGCGCCAGCTGGCTACTCAGCATATAGAGTCCGGTGGGGGAGCGATCATACCAGCCGATGCCGATACAGAACCTACCGATGGTCGAAACGCCGATGGTCAAAACGGCCACACACCGGTTCCCCCCAGCGATGGCCGCCCGATTAACGATAGCGGTATGCCGGTTGTACAAAGCACCATTCCCTATGCGTCCGAGCTGTCCTACGACTCCAATCTAATTGAGGCAGGGTCAGCCCGGGCCAATGCCATTAAGTACCCGGTAATGCGCGGGCGCGGTGAAGTGGGTTCAGCCCTAGCTTGCTTCGCAATGGTGGCGCAGCACTTGGAAATGCCTTTCAAGCGCGATGTGGTGCAGCGAGTGTTGACCAATCAGAGCGAACGACTAGGTCACCTGTCTTTGACGGCCTGCGGCGCAGTGGCAGACCTGGTGGGGCTGAAGCCGCAGCTAGCCAAAGTACCGGCAAGTGCAATAGCTCGCCTGCCCAAACTCGCCCTAGTTAAGTGGCGAGACGGCTTCGCCATCATCTACGAAACCTCCGAGCGAGAATATGTCCTGGGGGTGCCCGCCGACAATAAGATTGTGCGCCACTCGCCTCAAGCTTTTGCCGAAATTTGGGGACCAGAAGGTGAAATTCTGCTGGTTGAGACCACTGAGCAAACCCCCCAGCAAAAGTTTGGCCTTAGCTGGTTTCTGCCCTCGCTCAAGCGCTATCGAGGCGTGCTGACAACGGTGCTGGTGGCCTCACTCTTTGTGCAAATTTTTGGTCTGGCCAATCCGCTGATGGTGCAGGTGATCATCGACAAGGTGATTTTGCAAAACAGCACCGACACCCTGCAAGTGCTGGGCATTTTGCTGGTAGTGGTCGCCATTTTTGAGGCCATTCTCACCAGTCTGCGCACCTATCTGTTTGTCGACACCACTAACCGGATTGACATGGCTCTCGGGGCCGAAATTATTGACCATTTGCTGCGGCTACCGCTGCGCTACTTCGACCGTCGCCCGGTGGGTGAACTTTCCAGCCGGGTAAATGAGCTTGAAAATATTCGACAGTTCCTTACCGGCACCGCGCTCACGGTGGTGCTCGACGCGCTGTTTTCGGTGGTTTACATCCTGGTGATGTTTATTTACAGCGTGAAGCTGACCTTTGTGGCGCTGGCGACCATTCCGCTGTTTATGATTCTCACCTTTTTTGTCTCGCCGATTGTGCGCCGTCAGCTGCGGGCTAAGGCTGAGCGCAATGCTGAGACCCAGTCTTTCTTAGTGGAGGCGCTCTCGGGTGTGCAGACGGTAAAAGCTCAAAACATGGAGCTAAAAACCCGCTGGAAGTGGCAGGAAAAGTACGCCCGTTACGTCAGCGATGGCTTTAAAACCGTACTGACTTCTACGACTGCTGGGTCGGCCAGTGGCTTTCTCAATAAGCTGTCGGGGCTGCTGGTGCTGTGGGTGGGGGCAACGCTGGTACTCGATGGAACGCTGACCTTAGGCGGTCTGATTGCCTTCCGGATTATCTCTGGCTATGTGACTCAGCCTCTGCTACGTCTGACTCAGCTCTGGCAAAATTTTCAGGAGACGGCCCTGTCGCTAGAGCGGCTGAGCGACATTATTGACTATCCTCAAGAGCAGGCCCCGGAAGATCGCGCTCAGATCCCGATGCCTGAGATTAGGGGCAACGTGCGCTACGAAAATCTTTCTTTTCGGTTTGCGCCCTCTGGCCCTTTGCAGCTGGTGAATGTCAATCTGGAATTCCACGCGGGTGAATTTATCGGCATTGTCGGGCAGAGCGGCTCGGGTAAAAGTACGCTGATGAAGCTGCTGCCGCGCCTTTACAATGCCGAGTCGGGGCGAATTTTAATCGACAATTACGACATCAGCAAAGTGGAGCTGTACTCACTGCGTCAGCAGGTAGGCATTGTGCCGCAAGACAGTCTGCTATTTGAGGGCAGCATTCAAGACAATATTGCCCTGACCAATCCGCAGGCCGATACCGAAAGCATCGTCACGGCGGCTAAGATTGCCGGTGCCCATGACTTTATTATGGATTTGCCCAGTGGCTACAATTCAAGGGTGGGCGAACGGGGAGCTTCACTCTCGGGCGGACAGCGGCAGCGAATTGCGATCGCCCGCACTGTCTTACAAAACCCTCGGCTGCTAATTTTAGACGAAGCCACCAGCGCCCTCGACTACGATACCGAAGCCCAAGTTTGCCGTAACTTAAAGCAGTGGGCCAATGGCCGCACCGTATTTTTTATCACTCACCGCCTGAGCACCATTCGCCAGTCCGACCGGATTTTGGTGATGGAGAAAGGAGCCGTCGTCGAGCTCGGCACCCACGCCGAGCTGATGGCGCTCAAAGGTCGCTACTACTGCCTATCTGAGCAGAAGGGAGAAAACTAACGATGACTAGCACTTCTGATCGATCTAAGGCAGACGTATCCAGTAATGGCAATGGCAGCAACGCGCTAGTCAACGGCGGTGGTGCGGGTATGCCTTCTAACGGCAGCACGCCGCAGTTTGACGCCTATGTGCCGCAGTCATTCGATAAGCCGGTGATCTTGCGGCAGTCGCCGCGCTGGTCGAAGGCGATTGTGTGGGCGATTATGGGGGTGACTTCGGCCTCAGTGCTGTGGGCCTGCTTAGCCGAAGTAGATGAAGCGATTACTGCCCAGGGCAAGCTCGAACCCGAAGGCGTGGTGCAGGTGGTGCAGGCTCCTGTAGGCGGCGTAGTAGAAGAAGTTTTGGTAGAAGAAGGGGAGCGGGTAGACAAAGGTCAGGTAGTGGCTACGCTAGATGAAACGGCGACTGCCGCGCAGCTCAAGTCCAGTCAGGAGATTGCCGAAAGGCTGCGGGCTGAAAACGCCTACTATCGGGCTCAGCTCGATGGCTCAGTGGATGCAGTTGCCCCAGAAGGCGTCTCTGCCGATTTGATTCAGCGAGGGCGCGATCGCGCTGAACTCCTTGCCAGCAACCGCCTGTACCGAGCCCAAATGGATGGCGGCACAGCCGGCCTTGACCCCCAACAGCTAGACCGCTTAGAAACCTCTCAGTCTCGGCTAAATTCACAGCAGCGCATTAACCGTCTGCAAACCGATCAGCTGCGCGAGCAGCTTGGCCAAACCCGCGTGCAGCTCAGCAACGCCAGAAGCGATTTGGCCACGAACCAGGAAATTCTATCTCGGCTCAAAACACTCAACGAGCAGGGCGCTGTCGCCGAACTCTCTTACCTCCAGCAAGAGCAGGAAGTCAACAACAAGCAAACAGAAGTCAGCACCTTGCAGCAAGAAATTGATCGGCTGACCTATCAAATCTCTCAGGCGGAGCAAGAGGTCTCTCGCACCTCTTTTGAATCGCGTGAGAGCTTGCAAGATCGCATTTCAGTCAACGACCAGCGCATTGCCGAGATTGACAGTCAGCTCACCCAGCGGATTCTAGAAAACGACCGACAGCTCAGCGAGCTTGACGGCCAGCTCGCTGAGCTGAAGCAAAGCATTAAGTACCAGGCGCTGACTGCGCCTGTAAACGGCACCGTTTTCAATCTCAAAGCCAACCGAGCGGGCTACGTTGCCAACTCTACCGAGCCAATGATGGAAATTGTCCCTCAAGATGCGCTAGTCGCCCGCGTATTTATCCCTAACAAAGACATTGGCTTTGTAGAAATTGGGCAAAAAGTAGACGTGCGAATTGATGCTTTCTCGTATAGCGAGTTTGGCGATATGGAAGGCACTCTAACGAGCATTGGTACCGACGCACTGCCGCCAGACGAGGTCTTCCAGTACTATCGCTTTCCAGCGGAAGTCACGCTAGACGCGCAGCAGTTTGTCGCCAATGGCGATGCCCTTAGCCTGCGCTCAGGCATGTCTCTCAATGCCAATATCAAGCTGCGCAAGCGCCGGGTGATCACATTCTTCACCGATTTGTTTGTTCGCAAAGTTAACTCTGTAAAATCTGGCAGCTAGCACCTCTCTATAGGAAGAGACCGCAAGCGCCTGCCTCTACTCTGAGGCAGAAATAGACGTTAAGAGTTGCAGTTTTGCATTGATTTCATGCAATAACTACATACTTTTTGAGGTCTTCACTACGGAAAGTAAAGGTTGCTACAAATGTCAGTCAGCATAGTTGAGACCTTATATAGGTAGTTCTTACTCGGTTTATGAATAACTTAGCGCCTCTCATTTTGCCTGCTGTTCTAGGACTTTTGGCTGGTATGAGCCAGGGCCTGGTCACTCACCTGGTAGGTTTGCCAGTGCCGCTAGTCGATCAGCTCTCGCAGCCCTTTGAGTCAAGTCAGCCGCTCAGAGACTAATCCACCCTCCTCAGGCACGTATAAACTGTATACGCAAATACAAAATAATTGTAAACAGTATACAGGGCTACCAAAAAGCATGGCATCATAGGAAGCGACGGCATTACTACAGGCTAACCTCCTATGAGCTACAACCAATTAAACCGCGCTTCTACTGCTGACCGGGCGATCGCCAGTATTTTCATAGCAGGTGTAACCTTCGTCTTGGGCTACACCGTTGTCCGCACTGCTTTAGGGCCAGCCCAGCAAGGCACATCAGTCAGCGCGACGACTGATGCAGAGATTGTGATTCCGCACGAAGCCACACTTTGGGCTGATTTCGGTAAAAGCTACTAAAAAACGGCTCTCCTCACTTATTTTTAGACAAAGCAATGATAGATAAAGCAGTAGCTTTTATGGATAAAGGCTACTGCTTTGCTTTAGCCGCTTTCTTTGAGACGGCTGGAGACGTGGTGAGATACCAGCGCCAGGGAATATCGGCCCCTTTGCTAAGGCCGATGCGAGTGGTCTGGGCGATAGCAGAGGGGTCTGCGGAGAGATGCTGAGCGACTGAAGGCGATCGCTCCTCTACCCACAGCCCCGAATCGGGGTGAATTTGCACACCTCGCCAAGATTCATCTAGCTGGAGGGTGCGGCACAGCTTGCCTGGCCCGGCACACACTTTAGGGAGCTTCTCTTTGTCTGGGTCTATCCAGCTCGGGCGCTGTTCTAAATCAATCGCTCTAATTAAAATAGTGCTGGCAAAGTCATCGCGATCTGTGACGATGTTAAAACAGTGATACTGCCGGTAAATCCGATAGACATAAGCAATTCCAGCTGGGCCAAAGACCACTTCATTTCGCTTTGTCTTTTCCTGATAAGCGTACATGGCCGGGTCGCCCGCTTCGTAGGCTTCGGTCTCTACAATCTGGCCACGTATAGTCTCGCCGTTAACTTCTCTCGCCAGGACGCAGCCAATCAAATCTACGGCAACTTGTGATGAAGGCCGGTTAAACCAATCGGCAGCTAGCGGCTGAGAAATTTTAGAGTTGGGCATCTCTCCTAATCTTTAGCTTGACTGCTTGTAAAAATACGCTTATCTTCTTATTCTATGGTAGCGAAGCCGTTCGCGCCTGTTATCCAGAACTCAATCAATCTAGCGCCATCGGCGGGTGTAAGAGCACCCAACCGACGGCTAACCCCAGGATTCACACGCAATCCCGGACGCTAGGGTAAATGTAACCCCTAGCCGCCCCCGATTTGCACGTCATCTTTGTGGGTGGCTGGGTCACTTGTGCTCTGGTTTCCTCGCAAACCCGTTTGGAGACCAGATTTACTCATGTTTATCCCTAGTGTTCAGGGCGCTGTAGCGTCCACAGATACTGCTGCTGTGCCAACCGCATCCGGCGAAAACATCCGGCACCTGTTGTTTGGCACACCTCAAGCTGTGCAATCGACTATCAAGCTGCTGCGCCATCTCAAATAAGCCGAGCCGAACGACTGGAGCAGGCTTGTTTCTACGGGCAGGCGAAATGAGGTGATGGCGATTTTGACTAAGCGCGTGAGTGCTGAGTCAACAATTTAGGAGATTCGGGGGGCGATCGCTTGTCAATTCGGTGGCGATCGCCCCCCATCCGGCAAAACAACGCAAACATAGCCAAGCTTTGCAGAAGGCTAAGCGATTCTTCCGATAGATAGATAGCAAGCACGAGTGATAAACCAATGCTATCTACCCTATCGGAAAAGAAAATGCACGCTGTGCGCTGGGTCATTTTCCTGGCCTGGTGTCTACTGATTGTCTCTTTGTTTTACGATCCGGTTTCGGCGGTATTAACCCAGCCTGAGAACGGTTGGAGCTGGCTGGCTGACCCGTCTCTAGCTGTCGCCACTGACCCGGATCGGTGCGTCAGCGCTCAGGGCTATTGCGTTCCACTTGCGCCCTATGCCATTGGTACCCGAGTGTTTTGGGGAATGGTGGTGCCCAGCGCCATTTTTGTAGTGCTGGTGTTTGGCCATGAGTTTTGGCGGCGCATTTGTCCGCTGTATTTCTTCTCTCAGCTGCCGAGAGCGCTGGGCATGAAGCCGCTATTACAGATTGAGCGCAACACTTGGCTACAGAACAATCACTTCTATGTTCAGTTTGTTCTGTTCTTTCTAGGCATCAGCGCGCGAATTTTACTGGTAAATTCGGTGAGATTTGCCGTCGGCGCATTCTTTATCCTAACGCTGCTGTCGGCGGCGGGCGTGGTGGCGCTGTATGGAGGGAGAAGCTGGTGTCACTATGTCTGTCCGTTTGGCATGGTGCAAACTGTTTTCACCGGGCCACGCGGTCTGTTGGACAGTCAGGCTCACAAGGCCGCACCCTACAGCGTGACTCAGTCAATGTGTCGCACTGCCGATAGTCAGAGCGAGGAACAAAGCGCCTGTGTTTCTTGCAAGTCAGCCTGTATGGATATTGACTCTGAGCGGGCTTACTGGGAGCAGTTGCGTAAGCCAGGACGGAGACTGGTGCAATATGGCTATCTAGGGCTGGTAATTGGCTATTTTTGTTACTACGGTCTGTATGCCGGTAACTTTAACTACTACTTCTCGGGCGTGTGGAGCCACGAATCGCGGACGGTAGCGGCGCTGGTAGATCCTGGATTTTATGTGTTGGGGCCACTGAATGCCATTCCTAAGCTGATTGCTGCGCCGCTAACCCTGGCTGCTTTTGCGGCTGCTAGCTGCTGGCTATGCGCTCGCTTTGAACGCTACTACCGGGGCTATCTTAAAAAGAAACAGCCGCTGGCTGCTGCTGAACTCAGCCTGCATAGGGTGTTCTCAGTCTGTACTTTTCTCGCTTTCAATGTCTTTTTTGTCTATGGCGGTCGCCCTGAGATTAATAATTGGCCGCTGGCCGCTCAGTTTGGCTTTCAGGCGGCGATCGCTATTGTCAGCAGTCTATGGCTACACCGCACTTGGAGCCGCAGCCAAAGCCAATACCAAAAAGAGGGTTTGGCAGATAAGCTGCGCCGCCAATTGCAAAAACTGCCGGTAAACCTTGCTGATCTGCTGGGCGATCGCTCATTAGAACAGCTTGGCCCCGAAGAACTCGACGTTTTGGCCCAAACGCTGCCCCAAATTTCTCCGGTAGCTGAGATGCCTGCCTGCGGTGAGCAGTCGCTGCCCCGAACCGTCCTGAAGCGCAGTCTGCCGGCCATCGCCCCTCGTAGAACAACGCTGCCAGCCACTCAAATTCGCAAGCGCTAAAGGTCTCGTCTTCAGACTCTGTTTGTTTTACGGCTCTTGTTTTTCTCAAATAGCAAATCAACCGTCCTGGAAATTTCTCAAATCATGCTGAAAACCAAAGTCATCAACTACAACAACAACGATGTTTACGAAGCTGAGATAGTGCCTCGTTCAGCTCAGCAGGCTGAGTGTTTGATTGGTCGCCATCCTAACTGCGATCTGGTGTTAGAAGGGCCAGCCGTGAGCCGAGTGCACGGACGAGTGTTGTTTGAATCGGGGCAGTGCTTTTTCACTGATTTGGGCAGCACTGACGGTTCCCGGCTGAACAACGAAGAAGCTCGGGTGAATCAGGCTTACGAAATTGTGCCTGACGATGTGATTCGCATTGGTGAATTCGCGCTGATTGTAGAAGCGCTGACGCCCTTGCAAAGTGCGATCGCGCCTCACCGCTGGTCGGGAGAAATCACCGCCCGCTGCGTACAGATTATCCAAGAGACGCGCGATGTCAAAACGTTTCGCTTCGTCGCTGAGCCCGAGCTACGGTTTGACTTCAAACCTGGCCAATTTGTCACCTTTAAGCTACCGATTGAAAGCGCCAAAAATCAGTCTGTCATGCGCTCCTATTCCATTTCGTCGAGCCCGTCACGCCCACACACACTGGATATCACCGTAAAAAGAGTCGCCGCCGCCAGCCCCGACTTGCCGCCGGGTATCGCTTCCAACTGGCTGCACGACAATCTGGCAGTTGGCACAACGCTTCCCATACAAGGGCCGTTTGGCCAATTTAACTGCGTCGATCATCCCGCCGACAAACTGCTGCTCATTTCGGCAGGCAGCGGCATCACTCCGATGATGTCCATGGCTCAGTGGCTTAGCGACCGCGCCGCCAATACCGACATCACCTTCATTCACGCCGCCCGCACCCCGCACGACATCATCTTCCGTCAGCGGCTAGAGCTGCTCGCCGCTCAGCACCCCAACTTCAATCTGGCCTTCACCCTGACAAAAAGCACACCCGCTATCGCCTGGTCAGGCTACCGAGGACGGCTCAACTCAGCCCTCCTCAATGCCATTTGCCCCGACTTCGCCGAACGCACTGCCTTCACCTGCGGGCCAGCAGGCTTTATGAGCAGCACTAAAGCCCTCCTCACCGCTGCCGGTTTCCCCTTGGAAAACTACTACGAAGAAAGCTTCGGCGGCCCAAAATCCTCCCCTGCCCCCGTTCCTCCTCCCCTTCCCTCTTCCCCCTCTGCCGCTGAACCCGCAAACACTCCCTCAGTAGAATTCTCTACCTCCGGTAAAGTAATCGCCTGCGACTCAGCCGACACCCTCCTAGACGCCGCCGAACAAGCCGGTCTGTCGCTTACCAGCGGCTGTCGCATGGGCAGCTGTGGAGTTTGCAAGCAGCTAGCAGCGGGTGAGGTGTGCTACGACGTTGAGCCAAGAGGGCTGAGTGAGGGCGATCGCGCTGCCGGACATGTCCTAGCCTGTGTAGCGAAGCCCGTAGGTCGAGTGGTGCTAGCGCTTTAAAGGAGAACATGAATCCTAGAGGATGGGTATAGAAAGTCACGTCTTCATCTGGCGACATATCGCTAAACCTTAAGATGTCATGAGACACTTAAAGATAGTGACAGAAGCTGAGGGCTGCTCTACCTATGCAACAACTCCCCAAAATAACCAACCGAATTCACTTCAGAAACGTTCGTGGTGATTTGTTTGGCGGCCTCACAGCAGCGGTGATTGCCCTGCCGATGGCGCTAGCCTTCGGGATTGCTTCTGGTGCAGGCCCTACTGCCGGGCTCTACGGTGCGATTATCGTCGGCTTTTTTGCGGCTTTGTTTGGGGGTACCCCCACGCTGATTTCTGAACCTACTGGCCCGATGACCGTAGTGATTACTGGCGTCATTGCGACTCTGCTCGCCGCCGATCCTGAAAACGGCATGGCGATGGCCTTCACCGTGGTGATGATGGCGGGCCTTTTGCAGATTGCCATTGGTGTGCTCAAGCTGGGCAAATACGTCACGCTGATGCCCTACAACGTCGTCTCTGGCTTCATGTCAGGTATTGGCATCATTCTAATTATTCTGCAAATTGGCCCAGCGTTAGGCCAGCTCAGTCCTAAAGGCGGCGTTTTAGGCACCCTGCAAAATCTGCCAGCGCTGCTGTCCAACATTCAGTTTAGCGATGCTGTTCTGGCGCTGTTGACGGTGCTGATAATTGTCTATTTTCCCAAGAACTTAAGACGCTTTGCGCCACCGCAGCTGGTCGCCATGATCATCGGCACGGTGATCTCGCTGACGGTGTTTGGCAGCGTTGACATGCGCCGCATTGGAGAAATTCCGCTGGCGGTACCAACGTTGCACCTACCGGTGTTTAGCGGTTCGCAGATGCGCAATATGCTGGTCGATTCGATTGTGCTGGCTGTGTTGGGCAGTATCGACGCCCTGCTGACTTCGGTAGTCGCCGATAGCCTGACTCGCACTGAGCACGATTCTAATAAAGAACTGATTGGTCAGGGCATTGGCAATATTGCCTCAGGACTGCTGGGCGGACTGCCGGGCGCAGGGGCAACGATGGGCACCGTTGTGAATATCAAGGCGGGCGGACGGACAGCGCTGTCGGGTCTGTTTCGAGCGGCGATCTTATTAATTGTGGTGCTAGGAGCCAGCGGCCTGACGCGAAGCATTCCGCTGTCGGTACTGGCGGGCATCATTATCAAAGTCGGTATTGACATTATCGACTGGGGCTTTTTGAAGCGGGCTCACTACATTTCGCGCAAGTCGGCGGTGATTATGTACGGGGTGATTTTTCTAACGGTCTTTGTCGATCTGGTCGTGGCGGTGGGCGTCGGTATTTTTGTTGCGAATATTCTCACTATTGATAAGCTCAGTCAGCTGCGCTCAGAAAAAGGGGTGACTGCGATTACCGATGATGACGACACGATTACCCTGACCCCTGAAGAAAAATCGCTGCTGGAGCAGGGCCAAGGTCAAATCCTGCTCTTTAGCCTGAGCGGGCCGATGATTTTTGGGGTGGCCAAGGCGATCGCCCGTCAGCGCGAGGCCGTACAAAACTGCAAAGCGATGATTCTAGACCTGAGCGAAGTGCCGCATTTAGGCGTGACCACTTCGCTGTCGATTGAAAACGCGGTGCAAGAAGCAGTTGAGGGCGATCGCGATGTCTACATCGTGGGCGCAAAAGACCAGACCTACAAGCGACTAACCAAGCTGGGCCTACTACAAACCGTCCCAGCCGAGCGTTTTCTAGACAGTCGTACCGAAGCCCTCAGGCAGGCACTAGCGGCTGTGAACACGCGAAAAACCAGCAGTCAGCCCGAAGCTGCTACAGCCATGCCTCGCTTGGACAATACGCTAGAAGTCGGTGCCGAGCCGGGCTAGTACGATTTGACTTGTCAACGCTGACGCGATTTGACTTGTCAACGCTGACGTGATCGCACAAACCCACTCAGCCGATCCATACCGCGCTCAATCGTATCAAGGTCAGTGGCATAGGAGATGCGAATCGTACCCTCTGTGCCAAAAGCCACGCCAGGAATGATTGCGACGTGCTTTTCATCCAACAGCTTTTCGCAAAATTCCGCAGAGCCCAGACCCAACTGAGAAATATCGACTAGCAGATAAAACGCGCCGTCCGGCTTGACGCAGCTCAGGCCATCGATGCTGTTCACCATGTCCATGATGGCCAAGCGGCGCTTGGTAAAGGCTTGTAGCATTGTGCCGATGCTGTCGGTGGGGCCAGTGAGGGCGGTGATCGCCCCATACTGAGCAAACGTACACACGTTAGAAGTACTGTGGCTCTGCAAAATATTGGCCGCTGCGATTAGCTCTACAGGCGCAGCCAAATAGCCCAGCCGCCAGCCGGTCATCGCATAGGCTTTGGCAAACCCGTTGCTGATAATCGTGCGCTTAAATATTTCGGGGCCGACCGCACCAATGCTTAAATGCTCAGCGCCGTCGTAGAGAATTTTCTCGTAAATTTCGTCAGACACCACCCAAATATCAGCCTCGACGATGACCGCTGCCAGCGCCCGAATCTCATCAGGCGTGTAGACCATGCCCGTTGGATTGGAGGGTGAATTGAGCACGAACAGGCGGGTTTGGGGCGTGATCGCCTGACGCAGCTGCTCAGCCGTAATTTTGTAGGCGGTCTCAGCCGTAGTTGGCACAATGACCGGCGTGCCTCCCGCCAGCTTAACCATTTCTGGGTAGCTCACCCAGTAGGGCGATGGAATAATCACCTCGTCGCCCGGCTCAATCATCGCCATGATCAAGTTAAACAGCGAGTGTTTGCCGCCGTTGGTCACCATCACATTTTCGGGGCCAAAGGGGAGCTGGTTGTCTTGCTGAAGTTTCTGGGCGATCGCTTCTCTCAAAGCCGGTTCTCCCGCTGCCGGGCCATAGCGAGTTTTGCCCTGGTTGATCGCGGTCTTGGCAGCTTCACAAATGTGCTGCGGCGTATCAAAATCAGGTTCGCCTGCGCTAAAACTACAGACATCTAACCCGCCTGCTTTCATGGCCTTGGCCTTGGCGGAAATTACCAGGGTCATAGAGGGGTTGACCTGACGGATACGGGAGGCGAGCTTCATGGCGATCGCAGGAACTTGTGGCCTGTACAAAACATCGGATAGGACTACTAAAGTAGATCGATTTAGAGGTGTCTCGACAGCTAAGTTGCTAGATAAGTCAAACTTTTCGGATATTTCACAGCGTGGCTGCCAGGCGACTGCCAAGGGGTCAGGCAGACGGCTTGGCAATGGTGACGCCCGTTCCGCCGTCAGATTGTTCTGCCGCTTCAAAGCTTTTAATCTGCGGATGATGCTTGAGATATTCCTGTACGCCGCGCCGCAGTTTGCCGGTGCCGTGTCCGTGAATTAGCCAAAGCGGGCCGTGGGCTTGAGCGATCGCCGCATCTAAAACACTCTCTGCCTCTGCCACCCGCATTCCGCGCAGATCTACGGTGTTGCTTTCCGTTCGTATCTCTGGTGCTACCGGCTGCACAACGGCGATTGGCTGCACCGAAGTTGTGTTCGCAGGTGGCTTTTCAACAGGCTCAGCTTTCTCTCCTTTCAATGACTCAATATCTGCCAGGTCAACGGTCATTTTCATCATGCCAAAGCGTACGGCCACCTTACTGTCGCTGTCCGCTTCTTCGAGTACTTCAGCGATTTGCCCGCCCAGGTTGTGGAGCCGCACGCGCTCGCTGACCTTAGGCCGATAGCCCGTAGATTTTACTTTGGCCGGATGGGTGCCGGTCGGCAGCCGTTTTTCGGCAATTTGGTCGAGCGTCTCGGTGGCCTTTTGAGCGTCTTTAGCAGTGCCGCCCTGCTGCAAGTCGCGGATGACCTTGGCAATTTCGGCGCGAGCGTGCAGCAGGGCCGTTTCTACGTCTTTTTCCTGCTGGCGTTTCATGGTTTGCTCGCGATCACGCAGCCGTCTTGCCCGCTCTTCTACCTCTTTGTAAAACTTTTCCGCCTGCGCCACCAGATTTTCGGCCTCTTCAGCCCGCTTTTCCTGCCGCCGCCGCTGCGCCTCTAGCCCTTCAATTACCTGGTTGACATCTTCATTAGCGCCGCCCATGCGCTCCCTGGCCTGCTCCAGCACGTTTTCTCTCAGGCCCAGCCGCTTCGCAATGGAGAGCGCATTCGAGCGGCCTGGAATGCCCCAAAGCAGGCGGTAGGTAGGCGCAAGCTGCACGTCGTCGAATTCTACTGAGGCGTTTTCAAAGCGTTCGTCTTCGTACTTGAGCGACTTGAGTTCGCCGTAGTGAGTGGTGGCGACGGTGAGTCGGGCGTGGTCAGCTAAGTATTTGAGCAGGGCGATCGCCAGCGCACTCCCTTCTGAAGGATCAGTGCCTGCCCCAACTTCATCGAGCAGCACCAGCGCGTTTGCAAAGTCGTCCTCCGTTTCTATTGCATCTAAAATTCGGCCAATTCGCTTGACGTGCCCCGAAAAGGTTGAAAGGCTCTGCTCAATCGACTGCTCATCGCCAATATCAGCCAGTACAGCGTCGAACCAGGGCAGCTCTACGGGCTCACGGGCCGGAATAAACATGCCGGCTTTAGCCATCAGCGCGGTCAGTCCCAGGGTTTTTAGCGTGACCGTTTTGCCGCCCGTATTAGGGCCAGTAATCGCTACCACTCGCAGATCGGGCCGCATCACTAAGTCGGTAGGAACCACCGCTGCGCCCTGTTCTTTCTTTTGCTGCCACAGCAGCAGCGGATGCTTGAGCTGACGCAGCGTAATCTGTTCGCCATCGACAAATCGGGGGGCGTTGCCTGCCATCCACAGGCCGTAGCGAGCCCGCGCCGCTGCCAAATCTAGCTTGACGACCGTAATTACCAAGTGCTCCAGCTCAGGGAGAACTTCCGCCACCTGATAAGTGAGTTTTTGACGAATAGCCTCTTCTTCAATCTCTTCTTCTTTGCGCAGGGCGCGGCGTTTGTTGCCGTTGTCTACCACGCTGTGCGGCTCCACATAAAGGGTGGCTCCGCTGGTCGAAACGTCGTGAACAATGCCGGGAATAGCGTCTTTTTGGGCTGCTTTGACCGGGATAACGAAGCGATCGCTCCGCTGCGTAATCAAAGTCTCTTGAACCGCGCCGCTCTGCCTTTGAATAATATGCTGAAGTTTTGAATAGATGCGTTCGCGCACTACCTTCAGCTGTCGCCGGACGCCAGCCAGGCGATCACTCGCCCGATCTGCCACCTGAGCGCGATCATCAATGCAGCGATGAATTTCCTGCTCTAGCTCTGGAAACGTTCGCAGGTCAGCGACCAGCGCCTGAAGAACGCTCAGATCCTCTTGAGCGTCAATTTGCCTGCGCAGTCGGCGCGCCCCTGCTAGCGTGGTGGCAATATCGAGCAGCTCATCCCCTGAGAGAATGCCCTGCACCTGCGCCCGCTCCAAGGCCACACCAATATCGCGAATGCCGCCAAACAGAAGTCCTCCAACGGTGGATTCCAGCTGGGCCGCTTCTACCGTTTGCGCCAGCAATGCTTCGCTCTCGGTGCGGCGGGTCGGCAGCTGAAGCTGTTGGGCGGCAACGGTGCCAATGTTAGTTGCGGTGAAAGTCGCTAGATGGCGGCACAGCCGCGGCCATTCCAGCAGATTTAGAGTTTCAGCTTGGATCAAAAGGAAATAGACAGATTCTAAGTTTATTCCTCTCTATTATAGAGAAGAGAACCCAGACCACGCACGCTATCGGGAGGAACCGGCCACGCTACCTTCACCTCTGCTGATTCACAAATACAGCGGCGATTCGCTGGTGCCCAAAAAGCTGGCAATCAAGCCTCAAAATTTATCAACTGCTCAAACGCTGATTACTCTTTTCCAAAACGCTGTTGGCCAAACTCAAGGCAGTCTTGATCGGCAATTGCAGGTGATCGAAGGCGAAGACACCGACTATCGGGTGAAGCGCGGGCTCGCTCATATTTTGCGCAATAGCTTTGGCAATTTTGAGATTGTTAGCCCTTTGGAACCTGAATTGTTGCGTGATCGCCTCTTCACCCTCGCCGCCACCGCCATCCCCAGCCCCACCGCTGCCCAGCGCCAGCTCACCACCCTCGCGGCCCAGCTCACGCAAGAACTCGAGCGCGAGGTAGAGCCTGTTCACATTCAGCAAGGGCTCTACGCCGACCTCAAAGAAAACCGCATTCTCACCAGCTTCGATGCGCCCACCCCCGAAGCGCTGCTGCATCGCTATAACCTTTCCCAGGTGCAGGGCATCTTCTACAAAGCCAGTCACGTCATCCTCAATCTGCACCGCAACGATCCGGGCGAATACAAGCTGATGTTCCGCTACCTGAAGCTGTTTCGGCTGATGACCTACATTGAGGGCGAAGCCGACCAAGGCTTTACTATTACCATCGACGGCCCGGCCAGCCTGTTTAAAGCCAGCACTCGCTACGGCGTCGATATTGCGAAGCTAGTGCCCGCCATTTTGCACGTCACCCGCTGGCAGCTCACGGCCACCCTCCAGTGGAAAAACCCGTATACCAAAACAGCCCAAGAGAAGCACTTCAGCCTGGGCGATACGTGTGATTTGGTCAGTCACTATCCGCCCGGCAAGCCCTACGACAGTATGCTGGAGCAAGCCTTTGCTGAAAAATGGGCGAAAACAAAGACCGAGTGGCAGCTAGAGCGCGAAGTCGATCTGGTGCCCATTCCTGGCAGCGTGATGATTCCAGACTTTCGCCTGGTGCACCCAGACGGGCGCACTTATCTGCTGGAAATCGTTGGCTACTGGCGACCGGAATATTTGCGTAAAAAGTTTTATCAAGTGCGGCAGGCCAGTCAAAAAAACTTAATATTGGCCATTTCAGAACGGCTAAACCTGGAGAAAGCAGGGGTCGACACCCAAAACACGCCTGCAAAACTGGTTTGGTTTAAAGATAAATTACAGCCTAAAGCCATTCTTAAAGCTTTAGAAGATGCGCTAGAGGAGGGCTCTAGGGGGAATGCTTAGACTGTCAGGTTGATTCCCCTTAATCTCTCACAAATTCGATTCCTCAAACCGGCTCAGGGCATTCTATAGAGGCCCAGCCGTTGAATCTACGGAAACTATGAGCACAGTACTCGTTGTAGACGATAGCCCTACGCTCCGAGAGATGATTTCTAGTCTCTTGAATCAAACGGGACTGACTATCTCGGTGGCCCAAGATGGCCAAGAGGCTAAAGCCATCATTGCCGCCAATCCGCCCGATTTGGTGGTGCTTGATGTTGTCATGCCTAATATGAATGGCTATGAGCTGTGCCGCTGGGTAAAAGGTAACGCCGCTACGCAAGACGTACTGGTGATTATGTGCTCATCAAAAGGCGAGGAGTTCGACCGCTACTGGGGCATTAAGCAAGGAGCCGATGCCTACGTCATTAAGCCTTTTCACCCGAGTGAGCTGCTCGGCACCGTCCAAACCCTACTTGCTAGCAAGTGCGCCTGAGCTGCCGCCGCCCGATCTGATTTGTGCTGCTTAACGCACTCGTAGCGCCCACGGTCTACCATTTAGACGGTGGGCCTTTTTTGTGCCCTCCCTTTTGCGCCCTTACCCACAGTGCTATGTCTACCAAGCGTGCTGCCATACCGCCCGGCCTGATCGTCCGTACTGGCAAATTTGTCTGGAATACTCTGTGGCACACTATGATGTCGCAAATGGCTCCTCGCAATAAGTCTGGCGCTTACGTGCGTCCGCAGAGTGAATTCCGAGGGCGAAAAGTCACTGCCGTTGCTGATCGCTATCGTCTGATTGTTGGTATGAGCTGCCCCTGGGCTCATCGGACATTGGTCACACGCGCGCTCAAAGGGTTAGAAGATGCTGTTGGCGTAACGACGGTCTATCCTTCTACTGACGAGGGCAGATGGCTGTTTGATGCGGAGCAGTCAGCGGAAACCTTCACAGACTGCCGATCACTGCCCGACTTCTATAGCCGCTGTCAGCCGGGTTACAAGGGCAGAGCGACGGTGCCAGTACTGTGGGACAGCCAGACTCAAACAATTGTCAATAACGAAAGCGCCGAAATTATTGAGCTGCTCAACAGTGAATTTGACGAGCTGGCAACAGGGCCGGATCTCTATCCAGAGGTTTTGCGCCCTAAAATCGATCAGCTCAACGACAAGATTTACGAGACTGTCAATAATGGCGTGTATCGCTGTGGCTTTGCTCAAACTCAGGCGGCTTACGACCAGGCAGTAGATGAGCTGTTTGCCACTCTCGATTACTTAGATAGCTCTCTAGCCAGTCAGCGGTATTTGTGTGGTAATCAGCTGACCCTGGCGGATGTGCGTTTGTTTACGACGCTGATTCGGTTTGATGTGGCCTATCACGGTATTTTTAAGTGCGATCGCCGTCGCATTGCCGACTACCTCCACCTCAGCGGCTACTTACGCGATATCTACCAGCTGCCCGGCATTGCCAACACCTGCAATATTGACGCGGTTAAACGTGACTACTACGGCAACTTATTTCCGTTGAATCCAGGCGGCATTATTCCTGCTGGGCCAGGATGGGTTCTCCTGAAAGAACCACATGGAAGAGAAAACCTTTAGGTTGTGCCACAGCAGCCCAGCACTCGCAGACATCTATCCTGGCTGGCAGCAGATGCCAAATACCGACGTGTATCCGTGTAAAAAAGTCGTCGAGCCGACCGGCCCAATTTCACCATTGCAAAAGAAGCCACCTATAGGCAAAGGCCCCAGGTATTTCTCAAATAGATCCGAGTCAAAATTAGGTTCGTCGTAAAGCCCCTGACCGCGACCTGTACAGGCAAATAGCAGCGCTCCCATAGGAGAAGCGCCCTGGTTGTTTAGCTTGTTTTCCAGGCTTTCTACCCGGTAGCGGCGCAGCCTATTTTCTAAGTCTTCAGCAGACGTTTGAGCGTCGCGCATGTGGAATTGAATCCGCATTCCTGGGCGAATTTTATCGGCGACGGCGATCGCCCCATTGCGCGGATCTACCCCAACTAAATTGCGGATCAAAAAATCTCGCTGGGTCAAGCTGGGCTTAAAGCCGCTCTGCGCCACCCCAATAAACAGCGCGTTTTGCGCCAGCTCACGATCATCCTCGTCCATGCCCTGAAAAATATTTTGCAGCACTTCTAAAGGCGTTTGAGACAGGCTGCTGTCCGCCAAATCGTCCGGTGCTAGCTTGAGCATGACGTTGCGATCGCCCTCACTCACCCGGTACAGCTCGCCAATAGGCCGGCATCCCTGCGCCACAATTGCCTCCAAGACAATCTCACCAGAGAGCACCACCCCGACAATTCCCTCCCGATACAGGCCGCCGTTGCAAAACAGACCGCTGCTGCGGCTAAAGCTCTCCACACCCGCTAGCCCGCCTACTTTCACAGCGTCCGGATAGGCAAAATCCATCCCCTGTAGCAGCTCACTGGTGCCCGACGAAAAAGGATCCGCCATCAAGATAAAACCAGGGCTACGGTCAGGTGCTACCCCAATCAATTCGCTCCACTGCGCTGGCGGACTGTCGAGATCGGGCAGGTCAAAATCGGTAAAATGAAAGCTCCGAATCTCCACGTTCGGCAGGTAAGCCAACGTCAGACTGAGCGCTGCCCCCTTCTCAACTTCCTCCGGCAAACCATCAGCCATGCCGATCACCCCACTGCTGCTACAGCCGACAATCTGGGCACCTGGCAGCTGCTCTTGGAGCAAAGGCAGCAGCCGCGCATACTCGCTGGCAAACGCGGTAGAGACAAACACAAGGGCTAGATCAGGCGCTTCCTCCAGCTGCTCTTTAGCCTGCTGAGCGACTTCTTTAACCGCAGTTTCTAATGATGCTCTAGTCGAAATCGCGCTCGCCCATTTCATAACTTGGAGATTCCTTAAGACAATTCTACGGGTAGAGCATTTTCCTAAAGCGCTCTGGCATACTGGCTTCTGGCATACTGACCCGAGTGTCACGGCCTTTGAGCCGCTGCCAAACCACTGCGGCCTCTCCCTTATTTTAGTCAGCTGCTAAACTGCCATCCATGATACGGCAGTTTAGCTTCTATCCAGGCTAGAATGAGCGAGAATCATACCTCATCACAATTTACTTAATTACGGTTTGCTATGAGCGATATCAAAGAAAAGATCCAGAGCGAAATCGAAGCGGCTCGCGAAGCTTGCTCCACTGATGGCAGCAATTCCGACAACTGCGCTGCTGCTTGGGACGCCGTTGAAGAGCTTCAGGCTGAAGCGTCTCACCAGCGCGAAAAAACGTCTGTAAAGTCCTCCTTTGACAAGTACTGCGACGACAATCCCGAGGCCGATGAGTGCCGCGTCTACGATAACTAAGGCGGGCAAGCCGTAGTGAGCTTTACTCAGCATGGCTGCATGGGCCAGCTGACTGGACTTTCAGCGGCAGGGGGGAGAAGGCTACCTAGAAATTTTAGGTGGCTTCTCCCCATTTTAGTGTTTAGGCGCTTGCTTAGATGGGTTGACTGAAGACGGGCAAAAGCCAGCTGGAGAAGGTGTCACTGGCTGGTTCATAGATTCCTTGCTTCACAGCAGGTGTTACATTGATGAGTGCTCATTTATCCTTCGTTGCTACGTGCTAACCAACTCCTTATTGGTGCGTTCTTTAGTCTGGACAGACTATCGACTAGCGCTGCTGTTTGCCGTCTTTATTCCGCTGACGCTACTGATCTGGTCGTGGGTAAAGAAATCTGAACCGATCAGCCTGATACTGACGATTTACTGGCGGGTAGCGAGCCTGCTGGCGATCACTGTCTATCTAATGATTGGTGGACTGCCGATTGGCTTTATTACTGCGCTTTTGGCTAAGGTGCTAATTCCGATAGGGCTATGGTTTTGGGCAGATCTCAACGAAGAAATTAGGGAGCAGCCGAAGCGATCGCTCAATTTGGGCTTCAATGCCTGGCGCTGGGCATTGAGCGCCTACTGCGCTGTCGGTGTAGTGGTACAGCTGCTGTTTATTCGCTGCGCCTTTTCGAGCGCTCTATTCGGTAGCGATACCTGCCAGGCCTGGTTAGAGCCTTCGCTCATGTTTAAAGACTACTTCCATGCCGGGCTGACCCGTGGCTTCTTAGGCTTTTGGGGCATTGTTGGCTTAGTCATTTATGCCGCTTATCTTGGCTACTTTCTCTTTGTCAAACTAGGTCGTCAGGGCCGTTCAGCGCTTAATCAATAGACCATCAATGGGCCAGCAGCAGACCAGCCAATAGGTGCAAGTGAATGAGCAACGACCTGGCAACCCGGTTAGAAAACTACACGCTCAAGCATCCTCAAGAGGTGCTGCTAGTGCACGCTCAAGTCGAAGGCGAAGCCGATCAGGTGATTATCTTCAGAGGATTTTCCAGCTCGATCATGCGCCCTACTGCGTTTGACCCAGAAGTGCCCACCCTACCCGCCACCGCTGTCATTCACCAGATTGATCGACTGGAAAGCCCCTATCAGCCGCAGTCACCCCAGTACTTGGAGCAAGGACTTAGCTTGGCAGACTTCACAGCTAAGTTAGAAGCGCAGGGCTTTTAAGTTTGGGACTTTTAGTCTCAGAATTTCTAGCTTTGAATTTCTAGCTTGATAGAGCCATGCCCCGTTCAAACGCCACCTATCAAAATCTGTACTTTGTGATTTGAGCGACCGATACTCCACATTTAGCCAGTGACCTGTCACAATGATGAGGTCTTCATCTGTATTGGTAGACACCTCAGCTATAGCTATGTATAAGACTCAAGACCTTCACGTGGTCGAAAACCGCCCCTTGCTTGCTCCCAAACAGATCCTCGAAAAGCTGCCGCTGACCGACACTGCCGCTGCTCTAGTGGCGCAGACGCGCGATCACATTCGCAACATTATGCACAACGAAGATCGCCGCTTGCTGGTGATCGTCGGTCCCTGCTCCGTGCACGATGTTGAAGCGGCCTACGAATATGCTAAGCAGCTAGTCAAGCTAAGAGAGCGATTTGCCGATCAGCTAGAAGTGGTCATGCGGGTATATTTTGAAAAGCCTCGCACTAGCATTGGCTGGAAAGGGCTGATCAACGATCCTCACTTGGACGGCAGCTACGATATTAACGAAGGGCTACAGCTGGCCCGCAAGCTGCTGCTTGACTTAGCTGAACTGGGCTTGCCATCTGCGACCGAGCTGCTCGACCCAATCACCCCTCAGTACATTGCCGATGTGATTGCCTGGACAGCGATTGGCGCTCGCACTACCGAAAGCCAAACTCACCGGGAGATGGCCTCTGGGCTATCGATGCCCATCGGCTTTAAAAACAATACCAACGGCAACTTGCAGGCTGCAACCAATGCTATGTTGGCCGCCAGCCAGCCTCACCATTTCCTGGGTATTAACACTAGCGGTCATGCCAGCATCGTCTCTACAACTGGCAACGCCGACGGTCACCTGGTGCTACGGGGCGGTAAGCAGGGCCCCAATTATGAGGCTGCTCATGTAGAGAGCGCCGCTAAAGTGCTAGCAGCTGAAAATCTTAACCCTCGGGTGATGGTGGACTGTAGTCACGCCAATGCCAACAAAGACCACAACCGTCAGGTAGCGGTCTCTGAAAACATTGCTGAGCAGATCGCTCAAGGGTCACAGCATCTGATGGGGATCATGATTGAGAGCCATCTGATCGCTGGGAAACAGCCTATTTCCGAGCGGCTAGGCGATTTGGTGTACGGTCAGAGCATTACTGATGCCTGTGTCGATATCGAGACGACGGCTACTATGCTAGAAACGTTGGCGATCGCTGTAAAAAAGGCGGTCGCGACTAAAGTGGGTCGCCTCTAGAAAAGCGGCACACTGATGTTCAGTCCTGCGCCATAAAAAGTATCCTCTAAACTGACTCCCGGACTAGAAGAGCGGCCAAATCGAGTGCCACCGAACAAACTGAGGCGGCTCTCTGGCGTGACATTGTAGCTGATTATGCCCAGCACCTGCTGATAGGTATCGAAGCGGGCGACCTGAGTGTAGTCGTCAAAATCTATCTGATAGAGCAGGTTAGTCCGCAGGCTGCGGGTAATGCCGTAGTTCAGCGACAGGGTCAGGGTCTGACGAAAGCGGCTGGCTGAGTTGGGGTCGGCAAAGCCCAAGCGAGCCTGGTAAAAGCTGTCTAGCCACAGCTTCGAACTTAAGATGCTGCGGTGGCTGACCAGCGTGTCGATGGCGTTAACGCTGAAGAGTTTGTCTCTAAATCCGGGGGAGTAGAGCCGCTGATTGCGCCAGCCAATTTGAGCGTAGGTGCGGGGCAGCAGGCGCTGGCGCACGCCAAACTGAAATTCTATTTCGTTGTAGTTGACGCTCTCAAAATTTTCGTAGCGGGCCAGGTTGGTTTCGGCGATCGCATACAAATTGGTGTTGTTTGACAGCCTGGGAAACAGATACAGCGACAGCCCCGACTGATAGATGGTCTCGTCTAGTTTGGGATCGGAGCGAAAAGCATTCTCAGAGTCAAACAGACCTAGCCGGCCCGTGAGAAAGGCTGTGGTTCGTTTGGGCGGTGGCGGCGGTGGCGATGCCTGGGCAGTTTGCAGCAGTCGGAGGATACCGAGTTCTTCGTTGGCGCGCGATCGCAGCTGCCGAACCCGGATAATACCAAGATCATCATCCAGCTTCTCACCGCTGCCCTGGTCTGTATCAGATTCTGCAATGGCATTCGAAAGAAAGTCTGGAATCTCACTGTTAACCGCCTGAGCCTCTATCAGATCTTTGACGGCTTTTGTATCGGGGCTGGCAGTGATTGTCCCGATTGCAGACATCGCCGTCGAAGGCGTCTGCGCTTGCGTATCAAAAGCGGCACCTCCCTTACCCTCGCTACTGGGTATGCCAGAGGCGACAGTCACTGTTTTGTCAGCTGCTGTTTCGTCATATAGAGTGTCTACCCGATGAGCTGCCACTATCTGGGCAGGAGCTAGGCCAGATAGCAACGAGCAGCTCTGAGAGTCACAAGGAACCAGTAGAGAATTAAATGAATAGCTACTATCTTCAGGGACAACAGCGCGGTCTGCTGCTGTCCCTGCGTTCAGGTTACTAGCCGGCTGAAAGAAGCCGGCATTTGCTCCAGCAAGGGTTCCAGGCACCGGATTTGATAGAGCAGGCGTACAGCAAAGACTGAGAATTCCACCTAGACCGAGTCCCCACTTGAGACTCTGCTGCCGAACTAAGAGAACCTGATTTGGTACAGATGATGTTAGCCGTGCAAATAGCAGCTTCGACTGCGCTTTTTCGTTGGATGGGGGCAGGAACATAGAAAAACCGCATGGGCTAATGCTATCTATAGTCAGGTCGGCTCAGTGCCAATCGGCGGCTACCCGATAAAAATCGTCCAGCTAGCTTACCGCAATACACTACCGCCTATTAGCCTATTAGTTGAATGTCCGTTGAACTGAGTCAACGGAATGAGCTAGGACGGCTTACGCTCCTTGACTGGGTAGAGATTTCTATGACTTGCGTTGAGATGACCTGCGCTGAGCACCTGAACTCTATACTTGACTTTCTAGCTTGATTCAAAGTGAACTGGTTTTGAATCAAAAGAGCTTTATTAACTGTCCGCTATCTACTCTAATTTGTTATTTTTACTTTTATTGCCATTGTGAGAGGCTAAAATGTGGCAGAGAACAGTCATGCAGGCCAGCATCTCTCTATCTATCTTTGTATATGCTCTTTGCAATCAGGCAAAAATAGGCAAATTTACCTAAACTTCTGGAATAAGCTAGCTAAGGCTGACTAAGCAATGGTCGCTCCTGGGTGTAGCCATCCTATCTGATAAGTAGACCTCTCTAACCAACTTTTTTACGTACACGGAAGCTATGAACAGGTATCACTCCAAACGGACACGCTCTCTACGAGCGCTGTCAGCCTTGCTGGGCTTAGTAGGTGTGCTGCTACTGCCTCGCCCAGCCAGTGCTGAAGAGACCCTGTCCTGGGCGCAGATAGACTTTCTTAGTAACCGTGTACAGTTACTCCCTCGCGGTCAGGATGCTAAGCGCGCTACCATCAACGATGTCTTGGGCATTGGCGATGCGCTTAGGACTGCCAGAGAGTCGCGGGCTGAACTGCGTTTCAATGATGGCTCGTTAGCGCGGATTGGTGAGCGAGCCACCTTTCGGTTCACGCCTGATACCCGCAACTTTCAGCTAAATAACGGCACGGTGCTGCTGTTGATTCCGCCTGGAAGAGGTCGCAGCACGATTCAGACTCCCAATGCAGTCACTGGCATTCAGGGGTCGGCGCTGTTTGTCCGCTATATTCCGGAGACCGATACCACCATTGTGGGCGCACTGACTGATAATCCCGATGGGCCAATGGTGCTGTTCAATCAGGATGGGACTGAGCAGCAGGCGCTTCGAGCCAATGAAATTGGGGTGATTGAAGGCGGCCAAATTACTGAGCTGTACCAGTTTGACGGGACGCTTTTTTGGCAGAGCAGTGGCCTTGCAGAAGGTTTCAACTACCTGACTGATTCATCTGGTTCTGATGCTCTAGATGCGGTGCGCCAGGAAATTAGAGATGCGATCGCCAATCAAAGGCCCCTCAATGGCGAGGGCGTTATCGAAAACCCAGCGTCTTTCCGTCGACCTGCTCCAGAGACAGTCACGCCGCCAGTTTCGACAGCCCCGGCCCCCGCTGCTGATCGCCAAGTTGAAGAAAGTACCCTAGAGCCCACCGCCGAAGAGGCAGGTGCACCCGACCTTCCAGACGATGAAATCGAGGCAGAAGCCGGTGAGCTGTCTTTTTCAGGCTCTCCCGCTGAGACGTACCTCAACGAACCTGCCGCTGAAGGCGGCTCTAGACCGAGCGCTAGGCCCACCACGCCGCCGACGCCTGCACTAGAGGAGCCAGAAGAAGGAAGCGAGAGTCCAGCCACTGTAGTCCCTACTGAGACAGAGAAGTTCCGCCCCTCCACCGATGTTCCAGCTACCCCATCAGGGCGGCCCACCGACGCTAGCAACGCCTCGCCGCAAGATTCGACTGACCCAAACTCAATTGATCCATTGAGGCCGTCTGCTCTGACATCGCCTTCGGATGAGACTGATACAGAAGGTGCAGAAGGCGCTGGTGGAACAGGAATAGACGGTGGCAGTGGTAGTACTGGTGCGGGCGCGGGCAGTAGCACTGACGGTTCAGGAGCGGCGGTCGGCAATAATAGCGGCAGCGGCAATGATTTGCCAATGACGGGTGGCGCTGAAACCGGTGGCGGTGCTGCTGGTGGCGGTGCTGCTGCTGGCGGTGCTGCTGCTGGTAGTGCTGGCACCAACGATTCAACGATAGATCTCGATTTAATTATTCCAGTTGACCAGGAAACCCCCGAGGATGCTGTACCCGTAGTGCCCCCAGACAATGCGGCTACAGCCGTACCGGTTTTGCCAGAAGACGTGGCTCCGGTTTCTGAGGCACTGCTCATTGATGAAGCGGCAGCCCCTATCATCTCTGAAGAAATGGCAACGCCTGAAGAGGCGGACCCTATCACCTCTGAAGAAATGGCAACACCTGAAATCGCAGAGCCAGTAACTGTTGAAGAAAGTCCATCAGATCAGCTGCTGTAGGAGCAGATCTGGCAGTGGACTTAGCTGAACCTAACAAGGCTAGGTTCAGCTGCCTGAAGCATCCTCATCAGACTTGTCTGCTTCAGCGGGCCGACTGTCTGGCCACTCAGCAGGCCAAATCTGCGTATCTTCTAGCTCTGAATTCGTCTCGATTACGCCTGGGCGCGTACCCTGATTGTAGGTTGTCTCAGAGTGAAGCCGAAAGTCCTGAGTGAGGGTACTTGGGTCATCGGTTAGTTGCTGGTCGTCTAGCTGCTCAATATTATCGAGCACGTCCTGAGCTGAGTCGTAGCGCTTGTTAAAGTCGTAGCGCACCATTTTATTGATAATGCTGGAGAGTGCCGGAGAAATATCTGGGATGGTGTGAGACCAGATAATCTCTCCGTCTTCACTGCGCTTGAGCGCGTGAGGTGGCCTCCCTGTTAGTGCTTCGATGGCAGTGATGCCCAAAGCGTAGATATCGCTGCGGACAGTAGGCATACCGGCAGATTGCTCACTGGGCATATATCCCTGGGTGCCAATACCTACTGTAGAAGTCACCTGCGCGCCAACATCGGCTAGCTTATTTGAAATGGTCTTGACTGCGCCAAAGTCAATCAGTACATAGTGTCCGTCGGCCTGCCGGTGAATGATGTTTGACGGCTTGATATCGCGGTGGATAACTCCTTGAGAATGCACAAAGCTAATGACCGGCAGCAGGTCACGCAGCAGTTTGACGACTGCTCGTTGGGAGAGCGGCCTGCTGCGGGACAAGGCATCGCGCAGCAGTTTTCCCTCTACCATTTCTTGAACAAGATAAAAGCTCTGCTGAATCTCAAAGTAAGCCAGCAGTCGAGGAATCTGGTTGTGTTCTCCTAATTGCCCTAGCACCGTCGCTTCGGCCTGGAATAGCCGCTGAGCCAATTGATGGGCCTTAGGATTGTCGCTGATAATCTTGAGCTGCTTGACTACGCAGACTGGGCTGCCTGGGCGGAGAGTGTCTTTGGCCAGGTAGGTTTCCCCAAAGCCACCTGCGCCCAGTACTTCTATAATGCGATAGCGATCGCTCAGCAAAGTGCCAATCAGGTCAGCTCGATGAATCGCCAGCAGATCGTGAAAATCGTCCTGCTGGCTAATGATTTCTTGCACCAGAGGAGAGGTCGCATAGCGAGCGAGCGTCGTGCGCAGCCGCTTGCGCTTAAGCCGATCAGCTGTGAACCCAGCGCCAAAGTCCAACAGCCCGACAGCGGCAATGGCAATCATCGGCGTGCCCGTCATCAGAATTATCCTGCCGCCCACAAATGCGCTATAGCTAATAACGGCCCACAGGCCCAGTGCGCCCCCGGCTATGAGCACGCGGCCTACCGGCTTTAGTGTTCGGTTCATCAGCCCGGCTACTGCCAGCCCTAACGCTAAGACAGCCAGTGCATTTAGAGCAGGTTGCCGAACTAACCGGACCGGAGACCGGTTTTGTTTTAGGGTGGCAACCGTGTTGGCAAGGACTTCTACTCCTGCCATCGGCTGCGGATAGAGTAAGCTTTGAGAAAAAGGCGTTTGGTGAAAGTCTTGATGAACGGCGGCGGTAGTGCCGACAATCACAATTTTGCCTTTAAAGAAGCTGCCTGCGCCCAGCTGATTGCGCCATGGGTCGTCGTCTAGCACATACCAGAACGGCTGCTGCTCAAAAGTGCCCCCCGGCCCGTAGAAAAAAATATTTTCTTGGGGGGTAACCGGGTAGCTTTCTCTGGCAGCTTGTAAGGTTGCTTGGGCAAAGCTCAATGGTGGCGATTTGCTGGTTTCACCGAACGGCACACTCCAGTTGCCAAGCCCATTGACCTCAGCTGAAGGCTCTGTAAAAAATTCTTGGCCTAAGCGATGAATCTGTTCATTGAGTTCCCTGCGAAAGTTGATCGCACCGACCTTTACCCCAGCCTCGCGAAACTGGCTGATCGGTAAGGAAGGCTGATATAAGTTGCCCTGCCGCAGGGTGATATCGTCATAATCAGCAGCTAGCACAATGCGATCGCCGTAGCGCTTCAGCACTTCAGCCAGGGCATCATCGTCGGCCTGACCGTAGGTACTCGGTCCAGTAAACAGCACGTCTAGCGCCACCGCTTCGGCACCTGCCTCCATCAGACGGGTGATTGCCTGCGCATAGGCCCGTCTCTGCCACGGCCAGGATTCAATCGGCTGTAGGGCTGCGTATCGCGCTGGGTCTTCGGAATAGTACTGCCCCTGAGAGAGCGAATCGCCATCAATCGCTAAGATGACCACGTCTTTGGGCGGCTCCACCGGACCTCTCAGCTCAAAAAACAGGCTCTGTGTCTGACGCTCCCAAAGGTTGACAATGCCTAGATTGAGTCCGACTGCGCTAGCTGCGATCGCTACGCACACCCCAGAAAGCGCAAACCGCCAGTGTTTAGCCACCGTCTGTCGCTGCCAGGCTACGAGGCGGTCCTGGACGGTGAGCGCAGCTGTCGCATCGTTGACCGATTGGGGATTGACCGGTCGGGAGTCAGCAGGTTTGGGCATAGTCATACGGGTTCTCGCACTCACGATGCTTAGTCTGGAGCCGGTATCAAAACGTACCTGCTTCTAAAAAAGCGCCTATAATAGATAGCCAGGCATACAAACGATCTATGCCGCTTAATTCTAATCCTTGTTTTTATCTTAATTACTCATTTACGCCTATTCTTACTTTGCTAGTCCACCTTTGAGCGCGGCATGCCTCACTAACCAATCTCTCTAGTTAACGCTGTGATCCGTCGCTGCTAAAGCTTTTGGCCTCTTTGAGCAAGCACGTATCTTATATCCTATTTAATTACTATGGTTTCATCTGCTCTAAATCGACTTTCTATTTTTGTAGATGGCAACAACATGTTCTACGCCCAGCAGAAAAACGGCTGGTTTTTCGACCCTAAGCGGGTGCTAGAACACTTCATTAACGAGACAGACGGCCTATCGCTGGTCAATGCCTTTTGGTACACCGGACTCAAAGATCCGCAAGATCAGCGGGGATTTCGAGATGCGCTCATCAGTTTGGGCTACACCGTGCGTACCAAAGTGCTCAAAGAGTACTACGACGATACGTCGGGCCGATATTCTCAGAAGGCTAATTTAGATATCGAGATTGTAGTAGATATGTTCAATACCGTTGAGCAATATGACCGGGTGGTCTTGCTCAGCGGGGACGGTGACTTTGAGCGAGCCATTGAGCTACTGCGCTCCAAAAACACCCATATTACGGTGGTTTCTACCGAGGGTATGATTGCCCGCGAGCTGCGCAACGTCACCGACCGCTACATTGACCTCAATAAAATTCGTTCGGCCATCGAAAAGTCCGATGTATAACGCTGGCAAAATGGCTCACGCGCCTATCACGCGTAGGCATAGCGCTAGTGACCTGGCTAAAGTGCGGCATCACAGGTGACCTCCTTGCACGACAACAGGCCAAGTGAATGCATTCGCGCAGCTTTCTACAAAACGTTTAAAACGTCAGGTATTCTTAAGCATTGAGCGTAGTAGCTGTAAAGATATAGGGCAAGCGATCTTAGCAGTAGGCTTCTCGTCCTACGCAAGGTATCTTGATAAGCAAGCAGGTTTCTTCAGGGTTCTTACTGCTTTACGCATTTCCTATGCCTTTTTCATTCTTATGAAATACCTATGCAATATCTAGCAAAGGTTTACGCTAAATCTTCACTAGGCAGTACCCAGCTTCAGCTCTTGGCTACCAATACAGCTAAATATACCTGGGAGCTCATTACACCCACCAGACTGATCGCGACTACTCGGGAGATCCCCTTCAACGAGCAGGTATTGGTGCTGCTAGAGCTGAATGGTGAGGAAAGCGTAATGGCCGTCAAAGATGCGACTGAGTGGGTGGTTGATTTTGTCTCTGAGTATTTAGCTTTGGGCCTGACGCCTAAAGGTATGGAGGAGGAGGTGGAGCGGGCAGAGCAATGGCGACAGTCTCTGACGCTGCAAAGCCAGGAGGTGCGCCGGAGAGCTTTAGAAACGGCAGCTCGGCGCGATGAAATTCAAAACTTGGAAAACCGCCTAAAGCTGGAGCGTGAGGCGTCAGAATCTAAAGAATCGTGAGCGATCGCGCCCTTGTCTCCTAAGCTAGCTTTTCCTTCGGCAGTACGTCTTGCAGTAGGGGAGCAAGTTCGTCCTTGAGCTGTCCGGCTCGAATGAACTCGGCATAGGTATCTGATTCTATCGCTAGCAGCTCGTTGCGAACTTGCTCAGCGGCGAAACTGACAATTTCTGGGTTGGATTGCTGAAGCTTGGTGAGATCTTCTTGCAGCTCTTCCAGCTGACCGTCTACTAGCGCCATTTGGTATCTGGCAAATTCTTCATCTACTTCTTGCCGCTCAACCAGTTCTTTGAGCCGGTCGAGCACGCGGTTGAGGGCGACTCGGTGGGCGACAAGCTGCGTGTATCTTTGGCGGGTGGGCTGATCGCCCAGCAGATTGAGCCAGGAGAGCAGCGGCTGAGTCGTTAGCCCCTGTACCAGCAGGGTGAAGAGCATGACGCCAAAGACCACCGCAATAATTTCTTCTCTATCCGCCAAAGATTCGGGCACGCTCAGTGCGAGCGCCACCGAGACAGACCCTCTCAGTCCTCCCCACCACAGAACGGTTTGACCGGAAATGGAGATGTTTTCGCCCTTGGTCATCCAGTTGCTCAACGCGCCCAACGAGTAGATGCTAAGGGCGCGAGCGGCGATGATGATAGCGATCGCCCACAAGATAGTATCGGCGTAATCAATCAGATACTCAAAGCGCACCTGATCACCAATTAGCAAAAACACAATGGAATTAACGAAAAAGGCCAAAAACTCCCAAAACTCCGATACTACCAGCCGGGTGCGAGGATTCATCCCAATCCGAGAGCCAAAGTTGCCCAGAATCAGCCCAGTCGTGACCACGGCGATAACGCCCGATCCGCCCAATTCTTCCGCCACAATATAGGTGCCATAGGCCGATACAAGCGTTAGCGACTGCTCCACCAGCGGAATATCAAACCGCTGCGTCAGGAATGAAATACCAAAGCCAATTAACCCGCCCAGGCTGATGCCCAGACCGACAAATATGCCAAACCGGGCAATCGTCAACGAGGGGTCAAACTGCTCAATGCCTAAAGCGATTCCCAGCAGCAGATTAAAAGCAACGACGGCAACCCCGTCGTTGAAGAGGCTTTCGCCTTCCATCAGCGTAGTCAGCCGCTTGTCCACCCCAAGGTCACGAAAAAGGGCCGTCACTGAGACCGGATCAGTTGCAGATAGGCTAGCTCCCACCAGTAAAGCTGTCGCTAACGAAGCCCCGGCAAACTGCTGCAAACCAAATACCAGGCCCAGCACGCAAATCACGACGCCCAGTACGGCATAAAGCAAAATTGGGATAAAATCGCTCTTCAAACGACTCCACTGAATATTCCAGGCGGCTTCAAACAGCAGCGGCGGCAGAAAAATAAATAAAATCAGTTCGGGAGAAAGGTTCACTAGCCGAACATCGACTACAGCCAGCCCCAGTCCTACCAGCAGCAGCAGTAGGGTATAAGGAATATTACGCAGGATGCTAAAGACCCGCGAAAGTGTGGCTACGCCTAAAGAAACTGATAGCACTAGCAAAAATTGGCGCAGGTTGGCCTCAATCGAGGGATCTTTAAGCGCAGGCTCTACGACTACGGCTAGCCAGGACATATTGTCTGCAACTGTAGAGGCGGTCAGAAGGGAGTCAGGCAAGTCGATCACGGGGATAAAGTGAGGGCTGCTAAACGATTAAAGCGCTTCTATAGTAAAGCTTAGTGGGCAGCACATCACCCCGCCTGACGGATCGTTTCGGCCTGTACTAACAGGGAGTCGGCAAAGGCGATCGCCTCACTGTGAGATCGGCCTCCGGCAAGCTGCGCTAATTCGTCGCGGCGAGACTGCGCATCGAGCGGGGTGACCTTAACGATAGTTCGCTCTTCGCCGGTTGCTTGCCCGGTTTTTTTACCGGCTGTTTGCCCACGTTTAGCCGCTTGATTGGCTATTTTGGTGCGAGCTTTGGTTTCGACAGGAGCGTCTTTTTCAGCAGGCTGCTGACCTTTTGAGGCGATCGCGGCTAACGGCTGAGTGACAATGTGCTTACCCACATGGAAATGGGCATCGGCCATGGCAGCCACTAGCGGCTGGTGGGTGACGCACAGCACCTGATGGTCGCGGCCCAGGTGGTAGAGCTTTTCAGCGATCGCCTGCGCCACTCGCCCCGATACGCCCACATCAATTTCGTCAAATACCATTGTGCCAATCGGATCGACCCGCGAAAAACAGGCCTTAAGTGCCAGCAAAAACCGGCTCATCTCCCCACCAGAAGCAATTTCCAACAGTGGCTGAAGCGGCTCACCCGGATTGGGGCTAAACAGAAAAGAGATCAGGTCTGCCCCATCAGCCGCAGGCGCTTGAGACTGGATATCGACTTTGAACTTCACCCGCTCCATCGCTAAGGGTTTGAGCTGCGCCACCAGCGCCTGCTCCAGCGTTTTAGCTGCCGCTTGGCGCAGCTGAGTGAGCTGGTGGCAGCTCTCCAACAGCGCTTTTTGCTTGTTCTGGTAATCCGCTTCCAGCGCTTCAACTGACTGGCCCTCGCCTTGCAGCACCGCTAGCGACGCCTGAATGCCCTGGTAATACTCAATCAGTTCAGGTAAGTCTCGACCGTATTTGCGGCACAGCTGCTTGAGCTGTGCCATCCGCTGATCAATCTCTGCCAGCCGCTCGGGGTCGGTCTCAATGCTCTCACCGTAGGTATTGATCTGACGGCCCCCCTCCTGAATTTGTGCCAGTGCGTCGCTGACCATCTCCAAAATGGGGTCGACTTCTGGGTCAAAGCGCAGCATATCGCTCAAGGTGCTTTCAGCTTGAGCGAGCATATCGGCGCAGGCTTCACCCTCGTCGCTTTCGTAGAGAAGCTGATACACCTGGTAGCTCTGCTGCTGCAACTCCACACTGTGACTCAGGCGCTGATGCTCTATCTGCAAAACTTCTAGCTCGTCGGGCGTGTCTAGTTCAGCCGCACTGAGTTCTTTATTCTCGTATTCAAATAGCTCTAGCTGGTCGGTGCGCTGCTGCTCTGCTCGGCGGCGAGTGTCCAGGGCTCGTTTGGCGGCGGTAGCAACGGCATAGTCAACGGCAACCTGCTGGCGCTGCTGGAGCAGAGTTTTATCCCCAAAGCCGTCGAGCCAGTCTCGCTGTAGGTCTGGGGAGCCCAGCTGAAGGGTTTGGCCCTGAGCGGTAATTTCGATCAGCAGGCGGCGCAGTTCTTCCATTTGCGGCTTTTTGACTGCTATGCCGTTTAGCCGAGAGCGGCTGCGCACTGAGCCTTTGCCAGCACTCAGTTCACGGCTACAGGTGAGGAGGTTCCCCGCTGAGGGAATCTCATTTTCGCTCAGCCAGTCAGCAATCCGCGCATCCAGATCGAAGTTAGCCTCAATCAGTGCTTTATCGGTGCCGGTTCTTACCCATCTACCGGTGGCTTTCCCCCCTAGCACCGCGTCAATGGCATCTAAGATAATGGACTTACCGGCACCGGTTTCACCCGTTAAAACGTTGAGTCCGGGCTTCAGCTCTAGATCGAGCTGGTCGATAAGGGCAAAATTCTCAATTTTCAAAGAAGCCAGCATAGCCCTCTACGTCGCCACTGTATTTGGCAGAGTGTGAATGGATTAAAAGGTGGATAGTTATGGGCAGTAAAGCTGCTGAGATAATTAATAATGTCTTTACAGTTAGGCGGGCAGAGATGACAGGCATCTGTACTGCTAATAGTACTATTTCAGAAAAATACTTACCGCCGAGCGCTCCATTCCTTCGAACAACGGTTCGGAGAAGCTTTATAGCTAGAGGCGGACGACAGTCTTCAACAACTTGATACAATAGTTTACATACGTTAGCTTGATAACGATTTCTATCTACACCATCATCCCTGGCAAAGCGATTCTTTGAGCCGACTCTTTTGAGCTTATTCTATCGCCGTCGCTCAAGGGCCTGTCCCGGACGACTACATTTTTTTGCAGATTTTTTATGAGCTTAGCTTCTCCTGATCTTGGCCGTCCATCTGAACTGGGTGCTTCAACTGTGATTTTAGATGCGGCGGGGCGTCCGGTTAATCTGCCTGATGCTCAGCCCTCTGCGACTGTCGCGGCGGCTCCTGTAGCATCCGCCAGCCCGCCTCGGTCTCTAGAAGACATTTTGGTTTATGACCCTGCGGCGATCGCGGCCTTCTATCGGCGACGTCCTCTTCAAATTCTATTTCGCCTGATCGAAATCTTCTGGGTGGCGGCGGGCTATGTCTTTGGGCTGCTCTCAGATAAAATTACTGGTCGCCAAAAAATCAACGCAAAAAAGCGAGCTGTCGGTCTGCGAACGATGCTCACTCGCTTGGGGCCAGCCTACATCAAGGTGGGTCAGGCGCTCTCTACTCGGCCCGATCTGGTATCGCCAATGACGATGGCTGAAATGGTCAAACTGCAAGATCAGCTGCCGCCTTTTCCCAACGAAATCGCTATGCGTTTCATTGAAGAGGAGCTTGGTCAGCCGCCAGAGAGGGTCTATGCTAGCTTATCGGCAATGCCGGTAGCCGCCGCTTCCCTGGGGCAGGTGTACAAAGGGCAGCTACACACCGGAGAGACGGTAGCCGTCAAGGTACAGCGTCCTGGCCTGGCCGAGCAAATCACTAAAGATATCTATATTTTGCGGGTTATAGCAGGCTGGGCGACCCGTAACATCAGTCAGATTCGCAGCGATCTGGTGAGCATTGTCGATGAGTTTGGCACGCGCATCTTTGAAGAGATGGACTACAACCACGAGGGGGGCAATGCCGAGCGCTTTGCTGATCTTTACGGCTATCTGCCAGAAATTTTAGTGCCGGGCATTTACCCTCAGTACACCGGTAGGCGGGTGCTGACCATGGAATGGATTGACGGGGTAAAGCTCACCGAAATTGATGAGCTACATGCTCGGGGTATCGATCCGACGCACGTGATTGAAGTGGGCGTGCAGTGCTCACTTAGACAGCTGCTAGAGCACGGCTTCTTCCACGCGGATCCGCACCCGGGCAATCTGCTGGTTACCAAAGATGGCAAGCTGGCCTACTTAGACTTTGGCATGATGTGCGAGGTAGAGCCCTATCAACGCTACGGCCTGATTGAGGCGATTGTGCATATGGTCAATCGCGATTTTTCGGGGCTGGCTCAAGACTATGTCAATTTGGAGTTTTTGACGCCAGAGACCGATTTGAGCCCGATTATTCCGGCGCTAGCGGGGGTTTTTAACAATGCCTTGGGTGCTAGCGTGGCTGAGCTGAATTTGAAAAGCATCACCGACGAATTTTCGGCGCTAATGTATGAATACCCGTTTCGAGTACCGGCTTACTATGCGCTGATTATTCGCTCTCTGGTAACGCTAGATGGGATTGCCATCAGTGTCGATCCTGACTTTAAGGTGCTCAGCAAGGCCTATCCCTACGTGGCGCGGCGGCTGCTGACCGATCCGGCCCCGCAGCTACGAGGTTCGCTGCAAGCGCTGCTGTTTCAAGACGGTAGTTTTCGCTGGAACCGATTGGAAAATCTGCTTAAGAATGCCCGAAACAGCGACAATTACGACCTCAATCAGGTATTTGACCAGACGTTGGAATTTTTGTTTTCAGAGCGAGGGCGGTTTCTGCGTGATCGCATCGCCGACGAGCTAGCCAAAGAAATCGACAAAATGGGTTACGGACTGGTGCAGCAGGTGGCCCGTACGCTGCGTCTGCAAGGTCCTGGTAAACCGACGCTAATGGATCAACCGGCGGGTCAATCAGTGGCCAGCAGTTGGGAACAGGCCGTTCGCATTCTGGGCATTTTGCGCGATACTCCCGGCATTAACGCTACGATGCTGGCCACTTTTGTGCCGAAGCTAGTCGCTCAGCCTGAGGCTCGTAATATTGGTCGCAGGGTGGTCAATGGGGTGGTGCAGCGGGCGATCGCCCGGCTGATCCGCGAATTTCTCGTCAGCGATCCAGTCACTCTCCCGTCCGCACTGCCGCCTGTATCCCCCTCTGCTAGAGCAGCGTAAAAAGTTGGACTGACTCCTTCTTCCAACCTTGGCTAACCGTCAATTGGCGAAAGCCTTACGGGCAGTCGCTCATTCATCGTTTGAATCAGGCGGCTTGCCTGATAGTCGTAAAGCTCAATATCCATAGCCGCTGGCAGCTGTTCGACAAAGCTGCGCGCCCGTTCATAGCTACAGTCAGTCAGTTTAATCAGCAGTTCAACGGTCTCAGGCAAAGCTTCAGCGTTTAGCAGGGCATCCACTGTCAACCGCCAGCGACGAGGCGGGGTCATTTCACCTCGCTCAATTCGACGTAAGCCGTTGATAGAAGAGAGCACGAAGAGGCGATCGCCCACCCTCAACCGCTGGTCATCGGTGGGCATCAAAATGCTGCAAGGCTTACCTTTAGGATCATGGGTTTCTCTGAGAATAGGCACAACGCCATAGCCATAAGCAACCTGCGCCAGCTGCTTACCGGCTAGCGTATCGCCAGAGCCGATCACATATTCTGTAATCAAAATGGTCTGACCGCTGAGGCGAAACAGGCCCAAAATATTTTCCCCGAAAGCTGCCCCTGCAAATGCCTCAGCCGAGAGCGCGTAAGGGCAAAGAGCCTGGGCCTGTGGCATTAGTGCCGCCAAGTTGTCGCTAAAGGCCTGGCTGCGGGTGCGAACGACAGGCGCAAAGGCGCGATCACGGCCCAGCGTTTTTTCAGAGGCCATCAGTGCCACTTCCAAATTGAGCATTTGATCGTCAGTCACAGCGATCACGCTTTTGGCCGTTGCCAGGTTAGCCGCCGACAGCTCTTCTAAAATATTGCCAATCAGCAGCGGCACCTGCGTATAGAGCTCGGGATGACGCACCTGCGAATCAATAGCGACTAGCGGCTGATTCAGCTCCCTTAGCAAGCTGGTGACCTTGCGACCAATCCGTCCGAGGCCGACGACGACCACATGGTGCTGCCGGGGGAGGCGAGGGCGCTTCTGCAAGAAATCAAAGCGAGAACTCAGCAGCCGGTCAGCCACTAGCCCCGCTACCCCCAGCACCACCAAAATACTGGTCAGCGTAATCAATAGGCACACCAGCAGCACCCAGCCCGGTGCATTGGGCATACCGAACCCCCCAAAAACATCGCCATAGCCGCCTAGCAGCAAAATTGCCCCTAGCGTCACCGCTTTCACCCAGACCAAACCAGGGACAGTCGCCTTCAGCAGAAGGGTGCCGCTGACCCACAGTACGGTCGCCGTTAGCAGCGCGATCGCAACCACTCGCTCAAGAGACTGCTCAGAAGACTGCCGCCACCCTCTTAGGCGCCGCTGCCAGTCTCCCCAGTCTTCTACCCAGTTGGCTAACGCTGTGAGGAGATTGTTATTTCGTTTGGTCGGGTCGGCCTCGGCGTCCACTTCTATGTAGGCAATGAGATCGCCCGGCGTCACCCGGACATGGGGCTGCCAGCGATGAAACACCGACGAGGCTGTGGTTGCCCACCCCAAAGGCTGCTGTGGATTTTCAACCGGCGTAAGATCGAGCAGCCGAAATCGACCTCGATGCAGCTGCTGTACTGGCTGCTGGTCGAAGCGCGGATCGCCTGAGCACGCAAATCTCTCTACGACTCGAAAGCGATGACGGCCCACCGTGAAAACGCTAACGGTGTCGTCTCCCAACCCTGCCAGGGCAAAGGTCATCGCCGGCAGTTCGGTGGCATCGAGGGCGACAAATTTGCCTAGCTGCCGCTGTAATAGAGCGTTGAGACTGTGGCGCGACGATCGCAAAATAATTTGAATATTGGGGTTGAGACGGCGAGCGGCGATCGCACACTCTACATTAGTACTCTCGTCGCTAGTCACAATCAAGATTGCTCGGCTCTTCTCAATCCCCGCCGCCTTGAGTACATCTTCCCGGCGACAGTCACCGACAATTAGCGGGGCGGCTAGCTGCCCTGGCAAATCGTTTATTTCCCAGGTTTGAATCTGCCACTGGTCAATGGCAACAATGTTCACCTGAAACGGGTTGTAGTCAAACTTTTTGAGGTTGACTACACTTTGCTGTCCCAAGCTTCCCAGCCCGCAGACGATAAAGCGATCCTGATCAGCAGCCGGAAACCGCGTTACCGGACTTGGCATCAAAGTTTCTGGGCCGGGAGGATAGTGGTTAGCGGGCATAGCTGCGCCTTAACAGAGAGGGTCTTCCTTACTTACCCTACTGTCGCCAAATTTTGAGTGAATGGCTACAGTCTTTTCAGCTTCTGGTTCAATTTCTGACGCTGCCCTTCAAGCTTTAATAAGCGCTCAGCGTAAAAAGTGTAAAAGAACCTGTGCAAACTGCCGCTGCTCTCAGTTTGGTGCAATATTAAAAGATAAGCGTTGCTCAGAACTGGGAAGCATCGAAGGTTTTGAGCGGTTAGCTTCGTAAAAATTAATAGCTTTATACTAATGTCTTTTATTGCTAAAACGTTTGGAGAGAGCCTGAGCCACTTTGTCCGCTCAATAGATATCGTTGACACGTCCACAAAAGATGACGTGCTCGGTCTAATCGCTAGCTATCTGGAAGATGAGTTTGCGATTAAGTTTTTTACGCTGTACATGGAAAGCTCAATTGATCAAAAGGTGGGCCTAATTCCCACCGATTGGTATCGGGGGGGAGATCGGGCTTCTTTTACCATCCAAGACCACGAAGGAAGCTACCGGGGGCAGGTTTCACTCGCCTATGATCGAGGCGTTTCCCTATGGATTGTTTCGTCCGATCAAGGGGCGCTGCGGCTCGCTACGACGTACGATGATCTTCTGCCAAATGCAGAAATCGCTGAGATTCCTAAATACATTAAAAGGACAGATCATGAAATACTGACGTCCATTATTCGCCCGGTTGTGGAAGACAATAGAATCTACGGGGTGGTTAATTTCGAGTCGGAAAGATACCTAGAATATTCTCCGGCGATCGCCGAAGAACTCAAAAAAATATCAACCTCGATCAGCACCCTCTTTCTACTAAATAAAACGTTTCAAAACCAAAGACGAAATACCAAGCAAGAAATCAACTACCTTTTAGAGCTTAAAAATAATCGAGACAGCCTGCTGCACCTGACCAAACCTAGAGTGTTTATTGCCTCTTCTAGCCGAGCAGAAGACGATGTGATGTCTCTAATACAGGAAGTATTAGACGAGTACAACGAAAAAGTCGACATTGTCTTTTGGAAAAGAATTTCTGAATCTGGACTGATCACCCAGCAAATTTTAAAGGAAATCAGCAGCTGTCAGTACGGCATTTGCTACCTATCCGAACCGGCAGCAGAGGCGGCAGAACATCCCTATCAAGACAATAGCAATGTTCTCATAGAAGCCGGTATGCTCAGCGCCCTGTCTCGCGAAGCTAGTTTTGACAATTGGATTCCCATCCGAGAGGAGGATTCTGGCCCTCTACCGTTTGATTTTGCCAACAATAGAGTGCTGCTCGTTCCCCGACTCAAGAAAAGTACGCTCAATGCTGAGAAATTTAAGGTAGACCTGCGATCGCGCCTCGAAAGCTGTCCGCTCCTGTCCAATTAGATATGATTGAGATAGAGGTATTGGCAGTCACTGCGCAACGCTATTATGCAAGTTCCAGAGGATTCCGCTCAACGCTCGGTATCAGAACGTCTATTTACTACAGCTGTAGGCAAGCAGCAGCTTAAGGCCATTGCCTACAGCCTGGATGCTTTGATTCCTGGGCTGTATTTCTGGCTTGGCCCGATGAGAATAAGGCTAGGCGGCAGCTTACCCGAGAAAAACTACGCCGGCACAATTCACAGCGCTGTTGGTTTGGCAGTCGTGTTGCCCGGATACCGCATCTATAGCACCTACCAAGATAGTTATGACCCTCGATAAGCACAAGCTAGAGGGCATTCCACAGATTAAAGAAAAGATATTACCGGCAGAAAATTTTGAAACGCTATTGAATGAAGCTGGCTATACAAAGTTGGGCGAAGCCCCAGCCAAAGGAAAACGCATAAAAATTTGGTGGGCGCACAAAACGCACCGACGAATTGAAGCCATCTATAGCACTGATAGAAAGGTAGCGATTACGGCATATCATGTCTTGTAGTCCAAACTGATAGATTGCTAAATGCTCTCCACCCTTGCCGCTATTACAACAACGCCTGCGGGCTTGCGCTGTTTAGCACCGCTGTGTAATGAAACTCGGCATCAAGAAACTCAGCTGTGGATTGCGCCTAAATTGCAGCCCGAAGCAGCTGCTTTAAAGCTCAATTCTCATGTCTACGACACCTCGCTAGCGACCTTTCTACAGGCCCGTTGGCACGAGTACGAAGGATTTATCTTTTGTCTGGCGAGCGGCGCAGTCGTGCGACTAATTGCGCCCCTATTAACTGACAAAATGACCGATCCCGCTGTTGTGGTGGTCGATCAATCAGGCAAATTTGCGATTAGTCTGTGCGGCGGGCATCAGGGCGGGAGCGATCGCCTCACTCAGCACATCAGCCAGCTCCTCGGCAGTCAGCCCATTCTCACTGGCGCGGCCAACGCACTCGATTTGCCCGGGATAGATACGCTCGGCAATTCCTTCGGCTGGAGTCGAGGCACCGGAGACTGGACGGGCGTCAGTGCAGCGATCGCCAGCCAAACCCCTGTCCAGGTCTTACAAGAAGCAGGCACAGCCCTTTGGCAACAGCATTTACCGGCAGAGCATCCCTTTCAGTTTGGCTTTCCAGAATTTGAGCAGCGACATCAGCAGGCCAAACCGCAGGCAAGGGTGTGGATTAGCCCCATCCAAAGAACCTTTGCCCCCTCCTCAGAACAGCATTCGGATCTACCAAAAGTGCAGTGGCATCCGCGCGTGCTGTGGGTGGGCATTGGCTGCGAGCGCGATACCGCCAAAGGACTGATTGAGTATGCGGTCGAAAAAGCTTGTCAGGAGCAGCATTTGGCGATCGCGGCGATCGCTGGCGTTGCCACCATCGATCTCAAAGCCGACGAAACCGGCCTGCTGGCGCTTGTCCAGGAACGAAACTGGCCCTTACGCTGCTTCCCAGCTGAAAAGCTCCAGACCGTAACTGTTCCTAATCCCTCGGATATTGTGCAAAAAGCAGTCGGCACCGCTAGCGTGGCAGAAGCGGCGGCAATGGTAGCTGCTGATGTGTTGAATGCTAGCGGGCTGAGAGTCAAAAAGCGGGTAGTCAAGCGCGATGGGATGAAGGGGGCGGTAACAGTGGCGATCGCCCAGGCCGAAATTGAATATACCGGTCGCACTGGCCAGCTCCACCTGGTAGGCACTGGCCCTGGCAGCCTCGATCAGATTACGCCCGCCGCCCGCGCTGCTATTACTCAGGCTGATGTGGTCATCGGCTATGCCCTCTATGTCGATCTTATTCGTCCGCTGCTGCGCCCCGGCCAGATTGTAGAAGCGCTGCCCATAACCCAAGAACAGCAGCGGGCAGAGCGCGCCATTGACTTGGCCAACTGGGGTCTAACCGTCGCTGTCATCTCCTCTGGCGACTGCGGTATCTATGGCATGGCAGGCCTGGTATTAGAGCAGCTGCGAGCCCAAGACTGGGATGGTGAAACGCCAGAAGTACAGGTGTTCCCAGGCGTCAGCGCCCTACAGTCAGCAGCCTCTCGCGTCGGCGCACCGCTAATGCACGACTTTTGCGCCATCAGCCTGAGCAACCTGCTGACCCCCTGGAAAGTCATTCAAGCCCGACTGCAAGCCGCAGCCCAAGCCGATTTCATCGTAGCGCTGTACAATCCAAAGTCCAAGACCCGCACAGAGCAAATTGTCTTCGCTCGCGACACCTTCCTACAGCACCGCAGCCCCGACACCCCCGTTGCGCTTGCCCGGTCTCTCTATCGCCCAGACGAAGAAGTGACGCTGACGACCCTGAATGAAATGTTCGACCACCCCATCGATATGCTGACCACGGTCATCATTGGTAACCGCAGCAGTAACAATTACGCAGGCTGGTTTATTACCCCACGAGGCTATTTACTGTAAGTTGACGGCACTTTGATCGGGGCCTTGTGGTGCAACGCCGCCTCTGAGTGAATCTAGATCTACACTTTGGGACGTGGGCGTACAAAACTTGCGGGTGCGCTCAAATTCAGGATCTTGCCAGGCAAAGGAAAAGTGACTCACCGTCTTAAGACCAGGAATAGACCGCTGTAAGGCATCCATCTGGGCTTCTAGCGAAGGACGATTTTGTTGGGCTGTGCCCCACAGCCCTGCCAGAGCTGGCTTTACCACTGCCGGGTTACGGCGTACATCGAGTACTCGCTGCACCTCTTCAACGATGCAGTTGGCATTGCCACAAACCGCGTAGGCCATCGGGTAAGACTCCATCCAGCTGGGAAAGCGGTTCCAATGCTGTAGCCGGGAGTCAAACCCGCTGCCAATAGCGCGGTTGCCATAGGGGAAAAAGACGGCACCTGTGGGTAAGCCCGCTTGCCGGGCGGGCAAGGCACCCGCCTGTAAAAAATCCACCACGCCTTGAATGGCATGGGCAACGCTGAGCCGCCATAGCTCATTTTGCAAACCCGACCTGCGTTCAGCAGCGGGGGCTAAGTTTTTAGGGTCTACAGCTGGCGGATTTCGGCTTTGCCACAGAGGTTCGCCTTCGTCAGGATACAGACTATCCGCCTGGGCCACGTCAGTATCGGTAATGTAGCCTCGCTGTAAAAATCGCTGAATCAGCTCTCTACCCTTGCCATTAGTACCCCGCTGTAGCAATGCCTGATTGGCTGCCGGACCATAAATCCACAGGTTTCTGACATCGCTGACGACCGAAGCTGCGCCAGTCAAGCGAGGATAGCGCACGTAGTCGTACAGAGCGCCATCGGGCTGACGCGCAATAACGGCCCGCACCATCTGCAAATAGTCGCTTTGAGCCTGACGGTTGTAAGGGTCAACAAAGGCTTCTTCAGAAGTGCCGCTATTGCCTGTATCCACGTAGTCAAGCGTATCTAAGCCGTTGCCATTGCGGGCCAGCACCTGACGGCGGTCGGCCCTTTGACCATAGGAATAGCCAAAATTAAGCGTAAACATCCAGGCGTAGGCTTTCAGGTCGCGTTGATGAGCAGTGGCGATCGCTTCAGCTAACAAATCGCGATCAGCATACTCATCAAACTGCACCACGCTGGGCCAGACAGTCGGATTGTTATTTTTGGGCAGCAGCACCTGGCCGTTGGAGAAGGCCTCAATGTAGACCTGGTTATAGCCCAAGTTGACAATGCGATCCATCAAGGCATCCAATCTGCCGGGCTGCAAGTCGCAGGGATACAGCCGCAGCCAAATCGCCTGATTCTCTGGCCATTGGGTCCGGCGACAGTTCTGAACCTCAGCCGTATGCTGCTCTCTGACGGCTTCATACTGTCGCTGGGCTGTCTCGTCGCCTTGCAACCCCAATACGCGCAGCGCTTCTTTACTGTCTACATCGGCCTGAGACAGCTGGCAAAACCGATTGACCTCGGCGGCGGCGGGCGGGGCCAGCAGTCCCTGGGCCAGCAGTGCCACCGCTCCAGATAAAACAGCGCCTTTCAAAAGCCGATTCCAGCTTTTGTAACTTGTTCTAAAAACCATAGCTTGCTTAACTAAATCGCTATCTCGTTTGAGGATAATGGTCTGCTTCAGGCATTTGCCCTGAAAAATAATCCTCAGGGAAAAATGTCTCAAAAATATACAGCTCGCCGAAGCAGCGCTTGCTTGTGATCTTACCCAAGGCCCTAGCCATACTAGGGCTGACAAGGTCACCTTTGCTTAGTGACCATGCTATAGAAGAGTATCAACTACTTACAGACCCCAAACACGACTAACCGCAAGAAATTGGCCAACACTTTAAGGAAAAGTAAACCCAGAAAAAGTAAAACCTTTTGACCATCGCAATCGGCTCTTACGAGTCGATACACAGCAGCTGCCCGGTCACCAAACGCTATGAACTAGGCACAGCTTTAATGTCGTCGGTTTCGCTCGCTTCATCGAATTCTTCTAAATGCTCCAGCAGCGCCATCAGCTGCATCCTTTTTATGTAGGGCCAACCGCCCTGCTGCTCTATATCTCGTAGCAGCCTATATAGCCGCTGGCGATTATCAGGCAGGGCGTCTCGAAACAGCGTATCTCGGATGTCCGCATGGAGCGTATCGAGCAGCCTCAGCAGCTCTAACAGCGCCAAACAGTCGCCAGAGCGGTTTTGGGCCGTTGTGCCAATAGTCTGAGCCAGCTGCGAAAGATCGGCAGGCAGGTTTTGAGAAGAAGAGACAGAATTGCTCACCGTTTTTAGCTGGGGTAATGGGTTGGTATAACCGGCCTGCCTGGGCAGGGCAGGTCTGTCAAAGACGACGCGATCGCCTAAGCTCTAGTGCAAGCATCGTCCAAAACCGGGCGATCGCGGTGTAAAATGATGTACTAAATCCCTTAATCATTTAACATTCAATAGTCATGAGGTTGCCCATGAGGTATCGCGCCCTGCTCGCTGCGTTTTTTGCTCTTTGCTTAGGTGTGCTAACTGCCTGTAGCGAAGCCCCTAGCGCTACTAGCGACATTCCACTCACCTATGACCAAATTCGCAATACTGGGCTGGCCAACAGCTGCCCCCAAGTTGACGAAACCCGCCGTGGCCAAATTCCCATTGAAACGGGTACATCATACAAGCTAGTTGACCTCTGCCTGGAGCCCACCAGCTTCTTTGTCAAGCAAGAGTCTACCAATAAGCGGAAAGAAGCTGAGTTTATTGCAGGTAAATCTCTAACTCGCTACACCACCTCGCTAGAGCAAGTGAGCGGTGACATCAAGCTCCAGAAAGACGGCAGCCTGCTGTTTGATGAAAAGCTCGGCATGGACTTTCAGCCAATTACGGTACAGCTACCCGGTGGCGATCAAATTCCTTTCCTCTTTACCATCAAAGGTCTCAAGGCCACTTCTCAGTCCGGTCTGAACGCAGTCACCACTTCTACCGATTTTGAAGGCGGCTTCCGAGTCCCCTCTTACCGCACTTCCAACTTTCTAGACCCCAAGGCTCGGGGCCTGACAACAGGCTATGACAATGCAGTAGCACTGCCCGCCCGAGCAGATGCTGTAGACCTGAGCCGAGAAAACGTCAAGGCATTTGATGTCGGCGAAGGGTTCATCTCCTTACAGGTGTCTAAAGTAGATAGCAGTACCGGTGAAATCGGCGGCACCTTCATCTCTGAGCAGCCTTCTGATACAGACATGGGAACCGCAGCGGCAGATGACGTGCGACTCCAGGGCGTTTTCTACGGTCGGATCGAAACTGGCTACGACGCATAGGCGCTAATCCAAAACGCCTACGCCAGCAGCTGTGAACTAGCCATAAGAAGACAGCCTATCGCCAGCCACTAGCAGTGCTGGCGACGCTAAATATCAGCAAGGACACCTATAGGGTGTCCTTTTTTTTGCTTTATAGGTCACATCTACCCAAGGCAGATCTCGATTTCGAAGCTAGCGGAGCCAATTCAGTAGAAACCCAATTGTTTGATGAAAAAACCTTAACTAGGCTAAATGTGTCGGCTGGGTACCCAACTTTGTACCGGCTTCCACTGCCGAGCCTCCATATATTTTTATTTTTTCAAGTTCTAAGCTCTATTCAGCGTGCCATCTGCCAAGAGGCCTTACTTGACATCTATCAGGCCCTTTTAAAACATGTGTTCCTTGTCTACCAATCAGGTCATCAAAAGTCAGTCGCTTGAGATTTTAACGACCTATCAGAAAAGTCGTTCACCCCAGCTCCGTAACCGCCTGGTACAGATGAATATCGGCCTCGTCCGCCGCGAGGCTCACCGCTGGCTGCACAGCTCTGGAGAAACCTTTGACGATCTGATGCAGGTCGGCAGCCTGGGGCTAATCAGGGCCATCGAACGCTTTGATTTGCAAAAGGGCTATGCCTTTAGCTCATTTGCAATTCCCTATATTCGAGGCGAAATTCAGCACTACTTAAGAGACAAAGGCACCGTAGTTCGCATTCCCCGGCGCTGGCAAACCTTGCAAAACCAGTCGGCAAAGGCCATTCGCGAACTTCAGGAAAGCCTCAACCGGCGGCCCAGCGATCAAGAAGTCGCCGACCAGCTAGAAATCACGCTGGAAGAGTGGCAGCAGGTCAGAATTGCCAGCAGCAACCGCAGCCTGCTGAGCTTAGATGCGCCCGCTCAGGAAAACGAAAGCGGAACTTCTTCCCTAGGTGACCTGCTGCCCGACTCGCACTATCGTAGCTTTCAGCTTGCTCAGGAAGATTGGATGCGACTACAGCAGGCGCTATCGCAGCTAGAAAAGCGTACCCGTGAAGTGGTGGAATTTGTCTTCTTGCAGGATCTAACGCAGAAAGAAACGGCTGAGCGTTTGGGCATCAGCTCTGTGACCGTTTCTCGGCAGGTAAAAAAAGGGCTTAAGCACTTGCAGGTAATTATGCGGCCTGCTGGGGAAGCTTAAGGCTAGCGGTTGAACTGTCGGCTCCACTTAACTGCGGGCATTTCAGCTGAGTTTGTCAGGTTTTCGGGCTAGCCCGGTACTTTCTCTAACCACTCCCAGGAGGGATCAGACATGCGGCGTCTGCTGCTCGTTTCACTTGTAACCCTTTCACTGACGGGTTGCCAACTTTTTAACCGCGAAGATGCTGTGGTAATCGATCCGCTGGCTACCGATGAGAATGGTGACAGTATCGTGGCTGCGCCGACAGGTGAGGGAGCCGAGGACTTTACCGATCCGACTGTAGCACCGGTGGGGGTGACTGTTGCGGCCCCTGATCTGATTCGCTCGACCGATCCAAATGCTCGGACCCAGCAGATCGAGCGCAGTCGGACCGATCCTTTCGCTAGCCTAGCTATCTCGCCTGCGCCACTGACGATTGTATCTCCAGTGGCAGCGGCGGGTAACGGCGGAGTCTCAACCTCTAATGCGGGCGCTAATGCGGGCGCTAACTCAGCTGGAAATGCTGGCAGTGGTAGTTCTGGTACCGCCACTACTAGAGTGGCGAGCCGACCTGCGCCGCTGCCCCCGCCCGTGCGCGTACAGCCTAATAACAGCCCCCTAGTGCTGCCTTCCCCGCTGGCAGCGCTGCCGCCGATTCCGCAGCCGGTAATTGCCCCAACGATATCGGTTTCTGGGGTGGTTCAGCTGGGTAATGAGCCCTATGCGATTGTGCGCTCTGGCAGTGAACCTGAGCGATATGTCCGGGTGGGCGATCGCATCGCAGGCGGCAGTGTGCGAGTCAAGCGCATCGATACGCTGGCCTTTGAACCTCGGGTGATCCTGGAAGAGAATGGCGTTGAAGTGTCCAGGCCGATCTCAGCAGACAGCAGCGACGCTTCCCCTAGCCCAGCGGCGGCAGATACTCAGGCAGCCTTACCGTCTGTTGGGTTACCGTCTGTTGGGTTACCCCCCGTGGCTTTGCCTGCCATACCTGCTCCGAGAAGGACTTTGTAAAACACAATAGGCTGATGTTTTTAGCCTTTGTAAAAGTTATCTTTTTGTAGCAATAAAACTTAAACCGCAAAAGCGAGAGTTCTTCCCAGCTGAGTAGTAACCTTAGTAACGAGTGGCTTGCTCGGTCACGACCGATTTTACATAATGTTTGAGAGGGTTAGTATTCATGGTTCAGCGTGGTTCTAAAGTTAGAATTCTCCGTCCAGAGTCTTACTGGTTTCGGGATGTTGGCAATGTTGCTTCAGTCGACCAGAGCGGGATCAAGTACCCGGTTGTGGTGCGCTTTGACAAAGTGAACTACGCGGGCGTCAGCACCAACAACTTCGGCGAGTTTGAGCTGGAAGAGATAGAGGCCCCTAAGAAGAAGGCAGCTAAAAAGCCTGCTGCTAAAAAGTCTACTCCTGCCGCTGAGAGAAAAACAGCGCCTCCCGAGGGTGACATTCCGGGTGAAGGCGACAACTAACTGGCTGTAGCGTGCCTGAGCTACCAGAAGTAGAGACTGTCCGTTTGGGGCTCAATCGAGTCTCGCTGAATCAGCCGGTTCGAGGAGGAGACGTGCGCCTAGCGCGTAGCGTGGCTTACCCTGAGCAGGCTGATGAGTTTTTGGCGGGTATAGTCGGCAGTGAAATTTGGCGCTGGCATCGGCGCGGCAAGTATCTGCTGGGTGAACTGCGGCGTGGCTCAGCAGCTGCCGCTTTAAATGGAGGCGAGCAGCCTCAAGATAAGCAACCTGCTGGCTGGCTGGGCGTGCATCTGCGCATGACTGGTCAGCTGCTTTGGGTTTCTCAGGCTGAAACGGTGCAGTCTCACTGCCGGGTGCGGCTGTTTTTTGATCAAGACAGAGAGCTTCGGTACGTTGATCAGCGCACTTTTGGGCGGCTGTGGTGGGTGCCGCCGCATCAGGCTGTAGAGAGCGTTATGACGGGTTTGCAGCGGCTGGGGCCTGAGCCTTTTGCCGAAGATTTTTCGACGAGCTATCTGATGGCTGCTTTCAAAGGTCGCCAGCGACCGATTAAAAATGCCCTGCTAGATCAGCGGCTGGTGGCGGGTATTGGCAATATTTATGCGGATGAAGCGCTGTTTATTAGCGGCATTCGGCCTAAAGTGGTGTGCGATCGCTTGGGCAAACGACGAATTGCTCGGCTCCACGCAGCCATTTTGCAGGTACTGACGACCAGCATTGAGTCAGGCGGCACCACCTTTAGCGATTTCCGCGATGTTCATGGCACCAATGGTAACTACGGTGGCGTCGCCTGGGTCTACAACCGAGAGGGCGACCCTTGCCGGGTGTGCGGCAGCCCCATCGCTCGGCTGAAGCTAGCGGGGCGCTCGGCGCACTACTGCCCGCAGTGCCAACGGTAAGAATTGCCAGTGGTAGGCGGTACTAGCGGTAGGCTAACAGAGCGGTACAATGGGGCGAAGTAGATGTTGCTAACCCACCGTGAGAGAAAGCCATGCCCGTCAAAAAAGGGGACTTTGTTCGTCTGGTACGAGATAAGTTTGAGAACAGTCTGGAAGCGCAGGCTAGCGATCGTCGCCTCTCCAAGTATGTGTTTGAAACCAAAGGCGAAATTCTAGACACCCGCGACGACTACGCTTTAGTCAAGTTTGGCCGGGTGCCGACGCCCAATATGTGGCTGAAGCTAGAGCAGCTCGAAGCGTTCGAATAGCGCCGCTGTACTTAGATTTGCGTCTAAACCTGGCTGAGCGCCTCTGCCATCAAAATTTCGTGGGTGCTCCTTACCGACTCATCTTTCTTCGGACGGCGCTGCTTATAGGTGCCGTCAGGCTGCATTTCCCACGCCTGACGGTTGTCGTTCAGGCAGATTTGCAGCAGCTGGGATAGCTCCGTTTGCAGCGCCTCGGCTTCAATGGGAACCACTGCTTCTACCCGGCGGTCTAAGTTGCGGGGCATCCAGTCGGCAGAGCCAATGTAATAGCGCTGGTCGCCACCATTGTAAAAGTAGAAGATCCGGGAGTGCTCTAGAAAACGGCCAATAACGCTAAGGACCCGGATGTTTTCGCTCAACCCCGGCACGCCAGGACGTAGACAGCAGATACCGCGGATGATCAGGTCAATTTCGACGCCAGCTTGAGAGGCCCGGTAGAGTTCGGTGATGATATCGGAGTCAACCAGGGCATTCATTTTGACAATGATGCAGCCTCTGTTGCCGCTCTGCGCCTGACGGATCTCCTCGCGAATGAATTCGACCATTCGATTGCGTAGGCTAACAGGTGCAATCAGCAGCTTTTTGTAAGACTGCTGCCGGGAGTATCCGGTCAGATAGTTGAACAGATCTGTGAGGTCTGTGCCTAGCTCTGGGCGGCAGCTTAACAAGCCTAGATCGGTGTAGATTCGGGCAGTTTTGGGATTGTAGTTGCCAGTGCCGATGTGCACGTATCGGCGGATCATGTCTTTTTCTCGGCGGACAACCAGAGCAACTTTGGTATGGGTTTTGAGGCCCATGAGTCCATACACTACATGTACGCCCGAGCGTTCTAAGGTGCGTGCCCAGTTGATATTGTTTTCTTCGTCAAAGCGAGCTTTGAGTTCGACTAGGGCTACTACTTGTTTGCCGTTTTCTGCGGCTTTAATCAAAGCGTTGACGATAGGAGAATCGCCGGAAGTGCGGTATAGCGTCATTTTTATAGCCAGTACAGCAGGGTCGCTGGCGGCTTGGGTAATGAAGCTTTGAACGGTGCCTGAAAAAGCCTGGTAGGGATGGTGAACCATGCGATCGCGCCGCCGAATCATTGAAAAGACAGATTCTCCCTCAGCGTGTTGGGTTGCTTTCCAGGAGGCAGGGGTAACCGGTGTCCAATCAGGATATTTGAGTTCGGCCAGCGGTATAGCCATCAAATTCATTAGGTCGGTCAGGCCCAGCGGCCCTTCAATTTCGTAAACGTCTTCCTCCTGAATTTTTAGCTCGTTCATCAGCGTGGTGCGCATGGCTGGTCTCATGCCCACCTCTAGCTCCATACGCACGACTGATCCGCCTAGTCTGCGTTTGCGCAGTTCCTGTTCAATGGCCAGCATCAAGTCGTCAGCCTCGTCTTCTTCTACCGATAGGTCGGCGTTGCGGGTAATGCGAAAGGCATAGCAGTCTTTTACGCTCATGCCTGGGAAGAGAGCGGCGATGTTGTTAGAAATCACCTGCTCCATAGGCACACCTGCCCAGTAGCAAGATTTGCCTAATTTTGGCTGTAGGTGGTCTGGTAGCTGGACAAACCTGGGCAAGACCTTAGGCACTTTGACCCGAGCGAAGTGGGGCTCGGTCGATTCCTGCTCGTAAATTTCGACGGCAAGATTAAGACTGAGGTTGGAAATATAGGGAAAGGGGTGTCCAGAATCAACCGCTAGCGGCGTCAGCACCGGAAAAACCTGCTCAATAAAATACTGGTCGAGATGATCGCTTTGATCCCGATTGAGATCGGCATAATCGAGCAGATAGATGCCATCCGCGAGCATTTTAGGTCGCAGCTCAGCTTGGAAAAAGTGATGCATCTGAATAACCATGGGCCGCAGCCTTTCGCTGATGTCGCTGAGGCGCTCGGCAGGGGTGCGGCCATCGGGAGTGCGCTTGTTTACGTCAGCGTCAATTTGCTGCTTGGTAGCGGCTACTCGCACCATGAAGTATTCGTCCAGGTTGGAGCAAAAAATGGCCAAGAACTTGAGCCGCTCTAGCAGCGGCGTACGCTCGTCGAGGGCTTCGTGGAGGACTCGACGATTGAACTCTAGCCAGCTGAGCTCGCGGCTGAGATACCACTGGCTGTCGCTGAGCTGAATATCGGCGGGCTGGGCAGCTTTCTGCGATTGAGTGCTGGTTTTAGAGTCGTCTTTAGCGCTGCCCTTGGTATTGGCCTTGGCACCGACATTATCTTTAGCGCTATTGTCTTTAGCGTCGGTCTTAGCGTCGGTCTTAACGTCGGCCTGTGCATCTTTTTGAGTACCAGAGCTGGAGCTAGCGTTAGAGACAGGGCTGTCACTATCGTCTTTCGGTTGTCTATCGTTTTTGCGACTGGCGGCGGCTTTGCTCATTTTCTTTCCTCAACCCTTTAAAAAACGTCTTCTTCTTGACCGACCCACCACTGGCCTAATTGCATTAGCGCTGTGTGGAGTTCGGCGATCTGCTGGTTGAATTCTTCGGCAGTGAGCTCATGGCGACGTTCTTTGAGCTTTGCTAGGCGCAGCTGGATCAGCAGCCAGGGCTTACCCATACTATCTGTGGCTTCTATGTACTTGGCAAGATCAGCGCTTTTCATGCATGTCTACTCTTGTTTCCGTGCTTCATTGTAGGGGAGTCTTTGAGAGTACGTCTGAATCCTTTAACACTTGGCCCAGTGACTAGCGCTATAAAGAAAAGCCCGCAGCCAGGGATAGTAAATCCATTAGCTGCGGGCTTTTTGGCTATGTAGCCTTAGTTAGCCCCTCGGGGAGCCAATTACTTCTTGAGATGACCGAGCCAGCTTCTCAGCTCTTCATTCGCCACTTCACGACCACCCAGGCCGAAGGCGATGGCGATCGCCACTGCAACCGCGCCCAGCAGTAAACCAAAAGCCAGGTTCACAATATTGGGAGCCACGCCCATCTGACCAAGTGCCATCGCCCCGACAAACGCTAAAATCGCAATTCTAGCGGCCTGAGCCAGCGTATTGGAAGATGATGTGCTGCTGCTCTTGATCAAGCGGAAGGCAAGATTGGCTACGTATAGACCAATGGCAAAAATCACAACGCCAACCAGCACCTGACCGGCAATTTCCATAATTGCGCGGACAATCAGCGTCAGCTGATCGAGCTGAAGAATCTCTGTCGCCGTAACCGCGCCGAAGAGGACGACAGCCACCAGCACAATCAATCCCACCACTTCGGAGGGTGTCTTACCTTGCTTCGTCATTTCAGCCGGTGAATCCATCCCAGATGGGGGCTGGATTGTAGTTGACCCAGGCTGTACAGCAGTGCTGCCAAAGTCCGAAGGCTGGTAAGCCGCTGGTGGAGTAGACGATCTCGTCGATGAAGAGATATCGGGGAGTCCTAAGGTATCGAGAATGCTGTCAAACCCAGCGCTCGCCAGCAGGCTCGTGACCAATTCGCCCAGGAATCGACCGATGAAGTAAAACACCGTCAGAACCACACCAGCTGCTAGCAACAGCGGAATGAAGTTCAAGATCTGGTTGAGCATGCTGATCGCCGGATCGGAGATGGCGTCAATATTAAGCGCGTTGAGGGCGGCGATCGCTGCCGGAATCAGGATCAGCACATAGACAACCGTACCTGCCAAACTAGAAAGAGACAGCCCGGTGCCTGGTGTAGTGCTCTGCGAAAGCCCTAGACGCCGGCCCAGATTGTCAATCCCAGTAGCTGAAAGCAAATTCGTTACAATGCCTCGGACAATTTTGGCCAATAGCCAGCCCGCACCAAAGATTAAGAGCGCTTTCAGAATCTGCGGAATAGCTGTGAAGAACTGATCAATTAGGTTTTGAACAGGGCCCAGCAGACCGTTCAGCTCTAGCGCGTTGAGAATCAGCGGCAGGAACAGCAGAAACACCAGCCAGTAGAGGGCATTGCCCAGGGTTTCGTGAATCCGCACGGAGCTTTGTCGCGGGTCAACGCCGGTATTTTCGGCCAGACGATCGTCCAGGTTAAACCGGGCAAGACCATTGTTGACCAAGCTTCTAACAACAGTGGCAACCCCCCAAGCGACGGCCAGCAAAATGCCCGCACTGAAAATTCGAGGCAGGTACTCTAAAACGGTGCTGACCAAGTTGTTGAGCGGCTCAGATACCGCTGTCAGCTCTAGCGTTTCTAGAAAACCGATGACAACAATCAGCGCAATAATCCAAAAGACGATGTCGCTGATCCACTTGGCGGCTGGCACTTCGCTGGCCGGACGCCCTGTCACTGAGGCAGCTAAGCGATCATCAATGCTGGTCTTATGGAGCAGGCCTCTGACTGCCCAAGCAACAATGTAGGCAACAATGAGACCAATAACCAGGAGCAAAATTGCCCCTAGCAGCCTGGGCAAAAACTCACCGACGCCGAGGCCAAGGCCCGCCAGGATCGCGTCAAAACTAAAGTTATTCTGGGTACTAGCTTGAGCGAGGGTCGGCGGCAAACCGGGCCTGAATAAGCTAATACCCATTTTTAGGGAAGGTATTAGATGGGTCATATTTTGAAGTGTGTAAAGTTTCTAAGCGTAGCTGGCATCAAAAATCAGTAAGCTTTACCGAGATTTAGACATAAGAGTACAGCTTTAGTGCTAATCAGAGAAAAAAAACGCTGAGATTAACGATTTTTTTTAACAAGTCTATTGGCGTTTCTCTATGTAACGGGCGGTTAGTGAGAGACGGTTGACTTAAGATCATTCAGGCGATCACAGCTGAAATAGCCTCGTTTAGCACCCTGGCTATTACGTCCTTACAATACGGCATCAAACGCCGAGAATAAGTAAGCCTAAAGTAGGAATAATTTTGACTGACGAGCTGCTGCACCTGACTGCCTGCTAAAAAAGCTGCTGAGTAGAAGCGATACCCGCTTTACCCGCAGCTTCATGGTGTTCATCTGGGTGGATGTCTATACCGTTTGGAATCAGCTACCTGATTTAATCGGCTCAGACACCGGGATTTGCCTCAGGATCTAACTCAGGGGGTGTCTCGGCATCGTCGGAATTTTCTACTAGGGTAGTGATCACTTCGGCTTCAGCAACGGTTTCGGCGATCGCTTCAGCAACGTCCTCAGTGGGCAGGTCGGCTTCTTCTTCCAAATGCGGCACTAGAGCGACAGCGGCGATCGCATCGTCATCATCTAGTCGCTGCAACTGCACGCCAGTCGCCATACGCGACTGAATAGAAATCGCATCAATCGACTGCCGCATAATGATGCCGCGATTGCTGACGATCATCAGCTCATCTTCAATTTCAGCAATCCGCAGCGCCACCAGCTCATCGGCTTTTTTACGGAACTTCATCGCGACTAAGCCCATACCTGCCCGATTTTGCAGCCGGAAATTAGCTACCGGCACGCGCTTACCCAGCCCGCCCGCCGAAACCACCAGCACCCATGGCCCCTGATTCTCGATCACCTGATCTTCAGTAGGCAGATCTTCAGCAGACGCCTCGCCTGCTCCGATAGCAGTAGCCTCTTCTACAGCGGCAACAATCTGTGAGGATAGAATGTCCATGCTGATCAGGCGATCGCCATCCCTGAGCGACATGGCCCGCACGCCCTTGGTCGGTCTGCCGAGTGGCCGCAGCTGATTGTGATCGGTCTTAAAGTGAATCGTCATGCCTCGCTGGGAGCCGATTAGAATGCTGTCTTCGGCGCGGGCCAAGCGTACCCACCGCAGCTCGTCGCCAACTTCTAAGGAAATCGCAATCAGGCCGTTGGTGCGAATGCGACTAAAGGCCGAGAGCGCCGTCTTCTTAACAAAGCCGCCCTGAGTGAGCATCACCAGGTATTCGTCTTCGCTGAATTCACTCACGCCAATCACCGAGGTCACCTTTTCCTCTTTGGGAATCGGCAGCATTTGCACTAGCGGGTAGCCCTTCGCCGTGCGCGAACTTTCGGGAATTTGGTAGGCCCGTAGGGAGTAGGCGACGCCCTTGTCAGTAAAGAAAAGGACGTGGTCATGCGTGCAGCAGGTAATGAAGTGCTCAATGCCGTCGTCATCTTTCATTCGGGTGCCGGATTTGCCGCGAGTTGCCCGGTTCTGCGCTTCAAAGGTATCGACCAGCATGCGCTTAATGTAGCCCTGTTCGGTCACCAAGATGGCCACCTGTTCATTGGCAATGAGCGAAATGTCTGACAGGTCGTTTTCATCGGGCTCAAGCACGGTGCGGCGCTGATTGGCAAAGGTATCGCGAATCTGAGAAATTTCTTCTTTGATGATGGTAAGAATGCGCTCACGATTGGCCAGAATATCTTCTAAGTCAGCGATCTTGAGCATGAGATCTTCATGCTCGTGCTGAATCTTCTCGGCTTCCAAGGCCGTCAGGCGGCGCAGCTGCATCTGCAAAATGGCGTCAGCTTGAGTTTCGGAAAGCCCGTAAGACTCGACCAGTTCGGCCTTGGCACTGGCGGCATCGGCGGAACCACGAATCAGCGCGATTACCGCATCCAAGTTATCCAAAGCGATCAGGTAGCCCTGCAAGAGATGATCGCGCTCCTGGGCTTTGCGCAGCTGATAGCGGGTCCGGCGGGTGATGGTTTCGATGCGGAAGTCGATGAAGACCTGTAAAAAGTCCCGCAGCGTCAGCAGCTGAGGCTCTCCATCTACCAGAGCCAGCATGTTGACGCCAAAGTTACTTTGCAGAGGCGTCTGCTTATAGAGGTTGTTGAGCACAACGCGGGGGTAGGCATCGCGCTTTAGCTCAATAACGATTCGCATCCCGTCTCTGTCGCTCTCATCGCGCAGGTCCGAAATGCCCTCTAAGCGGCGCTCGTTCACCATGTCAGCGATTCTTTCAATCATCGCGGCCTTATTGGTCTGGTAAGGCAGCTCGGTGATGATGATGGTCTCCCGGTCAGGGCGTCCCCGGCTCGCCTGGGTCTCAATAGAGGCCACGCCTCGCATGGTGACTGAGCCCCGCCCGGTGGTGTAGGCGTCGCGAATGCCCTGAGCGCCAATGATCTGAGCGCCCGTAGGAAAATCTGGCCCAGGAACGTAAGCCATCAGCTCCACGCTGGTGAGGTCGGGGTTATCTATTAGGGCGATCGCCCCATCGATCACTTCGCCCAAATTATGAGGTGGAATATTGGTTGCCATACCCACCGCAATCCCAGAAGAGCCGTTGATCAACAGCTGAGGAATGCGCGCTGGTAGCACTACTGGCTCCTGCTGAGAGCCATCAAAGTTGTCGGCAAAATCGACCGTTTCAGCTTCGATATCTTGCAGTAAAGACACCCCGGTTAGCGCCTGCAATCGCGACTCGGTGTAGCGCATTGCCGCTGGTGGGTCGTTGTCAATCGAGCCGAAGTTGCCGTGACCGTTGATCAGCGGATGGCGCATCGAAAAATCTTGCGCCATCCGCACCAAAGCGTCGTAAACCGCTGTATCGCCGTGGGGATGATACTTACCGAGCACTTCACCCACCACGCGGGCGCATTTGCGAAAAGGCCGGTCGGCAGTGAGTCCTAGCTCATGCATGGCATAGAGAATACGCCGGTGCACTGGCTTGAGCCCGTCCCTTGCATCTGGCAGGGCCCGCCCCACAATTACGCTCATGGCGTATTCGAGATAGGACCGAGACATCTCGTTGCGCAGATCTGTGGGAACGATGCGCTCTTGAGGACTACTCATGTAGGAAGCTCCGATTGAGAATATATGCTTGCAAAAACGCCAGAGGACGACGTACTGAGAAACAGGCTTTAAAGCCGCTCACAAAAAATGTAGACAGACATAGAAAAAAGACAGCAAATCTCTTTAGGAACTGGCTTAGAGATCAGCGGATGCTTAACAGTTTTTATAGGCTTTTTTGAGAAGACTGCAAGTGATATAGGGCGTGTTAAGTTCTGATTTAAATGACTGCGTGGTCTATCTAGAAAAGATGCGGTTAAACAGCTAAGATTTCAGTGGTGCTAATAGCGTGAAAATCAATCACAAGTACGCTGATCATTCTATCACATTTTGACCTTTTTTAAGGGTGCGCTCAGCTGATAGGATGCTGCTTCTATGAATGCTTCAAAGCCCTGATGAATCAACAATTCCCCGTTTTCTACAGCAGTCTTTTTGCCGGTCACGACACGGGCCTCGGGCACCCAGAAAATGCCGGTCGTCTGGGCGCGGTATTTGACTATCTGAAAAGCTGCCAAAAATCAGGCTTAAAGGAAAACGAATGGGCTCAAAAAATTACCTGGCTTACGCCCTCTGCCCGGTCGGTATTGCCCCACGTTCATCGGGTTCACGATGCAGCCTATGTGAGCAAGCTAGCGGCGCTAGCCCAGCGAGGCGGTGGCTACATTGATAGCGACACGGTAGTCTCCTCCCAAAGCTATAGCGTGGCTTTGCTGGCCGTGGCAGCCTGGCTCGACAGTGTGGACTGGGTGTGGCAGCACAAATCGCCGGCTTTTGCCCTGGTTCGTCCGCCAGGGCACCATGCCGAGCGCAGCAGGGGCATGGGGTTTTGTCTGCTCTCAAATGCAGCGATCGCCGCTCGCTACGCGCTGGCCTGCTCAGACGCAAAGCGAGTAGCCATTCTCGATTGGGATGTGCACCACGGCAACGGCACTCAGGCGCTGGTTGCCGCCAATCCCAACCTGGCCTACTGCTCTTTTCATCAGTCGCCGGCCTATCCGGGCACGGGTGCCCCTTCAGAGACGGGGCAACATCACAACGTGCTTAACTTACCTTTGCCGCCCGGCGCTCAGCTAGCCGACTATCAGAAGCTTTGGGCCGCTCAGGCGGAGCCTTTCTTAGCGGACTTCGACGCTGACCTGATGATCGTCAGTGCGGGGTACGATGCAACTCAGGCCGATCCGCTGGCGGGTATTTTGCTCCAGCCTGAGGACTACGGCTGGTTTACTCAGGCTTGCTTGGCGGTAGCCGGGCCCAAAATTTTGTTTGGCTTAGAGGGTGGTTACGACTTTTCGGCATTGGCTCGCTCAGTGGCTGCCACTATCCGCTGCGCTATTCAAAACGACGCAGGATCGTCCTGACTGTGGGGCGAAACCTGCGTAAGCTGTAAGTTAGGCTGCTAAGCGATTAAATCCTCCGTCCAAAGCGGTCCGACGGCTCCTCACTGAGCTGACGCGAGTGGCCTGCTGTATCTGAATGGGAGAAAGAGCGCCGTGTTCCAATTTCGTAAACTGTTTGGATTATCCAGGCCTGACGATGAAACGCCGCCTGCTCTCCCAGCCAATGACTCTACGGCCCTGTTAAAAACCGCGTCGCTAGAAAGTGCACCCGCTGATGCGGAGCCAGCAGGGGCAAAGATCAGTCAGCTCAAACAGGTTCTCAGCGGTTTTCGGGCCTATGTCGCTACGTTTGGTCAGCCAGGTTCTGAGCTGGATCGGCGGGCTGTGATGGGCGCAATTTTGGCAGCAGTGGCAGCTGCTGAAAATAGCCGGATAGACGGTCAAATAGAGGGCCAAAGAGAAAGCCAGCTAGAAAGCCTGGTTGACGAGGCGATCGCCGCTCTCGAAAGTTTGGGACCAGACGATTCTCCCGTGGATGTGGCGGCCCAACTGCTGGCAGAGCAAGCTGCGGTCTGGCTACAGTCGCAAGAAACCACCGCGGGCAACGTAATCAGCGCCTACTTGCAGCAGTTTGCGCCAGACGGCGCAGTCTGGACGGAGAGCGAAATTGCGGGGTTGGCCCTGACCGTCATTGCAACCTTGAATGACGGTAGCTTAAGTCGTTCGGGAGGACGGCAGCTGCTCAGCCGAGTGATAGCGGCTTTTAGCTTAGAGCGGGCGCTCAGTCGGTGGGTGGCTCCAGAATGGGTGGCCCATGCCCAGCGGGTTGCTAGCTATATGAGTAAAGGCGACCTGCAAACAGAGGTGCGCTCCATTGCCTGGGCCTACATTCAGCAATTTGAATCAATTTTGAGCCCCCAGCTGATTGAGCAGATTATGCAGAGCGGGCCAGTTAATGTCTCTCCAGCAGAGCTGCTATCCGGCGATCTCGACGATTTTTCGCGGATGCTCTACTACAAGTTTCAGCTGCTAGAGGCAGACCCGGTCGTGACCAAGTCCCATGCAGAAATTGCTGCCGACATTCACCGGGCTATAGCTGACTGGCAAACCCGCCAAGATCCGGCGGTAGATGCGGGTGATCGCGTGCAAAATGGCCTGAAAGTCAGCAGCACCTGGCTCCGCACCGATGGGGAGAGCGATGTTTTAGCGGATAGCACCGATGGCTGATCGCCAACCGCTACATCCCAGCAGTTGAGGCGTTAGTGGCTGCTCTAGCTGATACGATTAATCCGACAGCGGCTGAGTCTGTGCCGCCCTAATTGGGATGTGATCTAACATTTGACTTAACAATAGTCTAGTCATAACGCCTGAAGGGTGCTAGATTGCTGCGATGTTGGGGCTATGCGTGCAAAGCTCAATCAATGGGCTGGGTCTTTAAAGCTACAGGCTTAAGCCACAGTCTTCAGCTACGGCGGGCATCCCCTGGCGCATACTCACGATCCCTTACAGGTTTTAAGATGGCCTTTTTCGAGAACTTTACGTCGGTAATTCGAGACAAGTGGTTGGACTATTTTCGCGCCAATCGCACCTGGCTAGAAGTGCAGATGGCCAATACCTCTGTCCGCACGCCAGAGGGAGGACGCCGCCCGTCTTCGTTTTTGATCTTGGGGGTAGTCAATGCCCTCGAACCCAAACTCTCTAACCTGATGGTGCCGTTTTATCAGCTCAACTCTGACGAAGATGCGCTAATCGATGTGCTAGGGCTCAACTTTGACCCCGAAGCGGTGCTTGACAATGGTGAGGTGGGTAAAACCATCGACGCTTCTTCCGAAGGCGATACGCCGCTGCTGGGCAGTGAACCGTCAATTGATCAAGGCATGATGTAGCACGGCTTAATCGAGTCTGCCTTCTCTCAATCCCTCGTGATACGATTGATTGGCAATTATACGTACAGGCGGATAAATCATGGTAGAGCGGCCTATCAAAAAGAGCGAGCGTGAAGCTGCCAATTCTGAAGCTGCCAATTCTGGAGCTGCTAAATCCGAATCAGCACCCGCTAGCAATACGCCTCGACCCATCAAAAAGAGCGATCGCCAGCCCGGTGAAGCATCGCGCACCGAAGAGCGAAGCGAGGGACGCGGTCGCAGTAAAGGCCGGGGCAAAGGCCGGGGACGCGATGAAGACGCGCCCAGAGCCGCCACAAATCCTGCCCTGATACGGGGCCCTAAACCCACGGCAAAATCCGCTGAGCCGGAACTCGTTGAGCCGGAAGCCGTCGAACCGGAAGCTGTTGAATCAGAACCCATCGAATCGGAAGCGGAAGCCACTGCATCAGAACCTGCTGAATCAGAAGCTGCTACCGACACTGCCGCCTCCGAAGCTGTAAGCGATGCAGTTCCAGAAGTGGCCTCAGAAACCCCTGAAGCTGCCGCCGAAAGCGAGCCTGCATAGCCCCTAAATGCTGTGACACTTAAAATGCTGTGACCAGGTCTCTACTTTAGTGGCCTGGTTTTGTAATGCTATTGGAAGTAAAAGGGAAAATACAGCAAAGCGCCAGCCAGATGCATTCGCGCTTTGCGAAGCGCTTTGCCCATTACTATATATGGCTTACAGTCAATAATGCTGCATGAAGCAAAGTGCCGGAAGCCAAAGTGCCGGAAGCTATAGTGCCGGAAGCTTATAGTTAAAAAAATTCCCTAACACTCATGAAAGAGCATTAGGGAACGGTCAGGGTGCATCTACCACTTAACTATTCCGCTAGAGAGACCAATGTCAGGACAAATACAGCATAAACCAGAAAAAACCTCGGCCCGCAGACCGGAGAAACAGAGGCGCATTGCCTCAAAAGTTGCCAGCCCACAGGTAGGTAATCCGGGTACAGCGGTGTGTAGAGAGAATACATACCTGTTCATATTGAGCTACTGGCTCTAATTCAGCGCATACGGTGCATAGTTGTGATGAAATCTTTACTGTTTGCCCGCCGATGGCTGGGCGCTTCGCGATCAGGGCTATCTTCTGCTCTGTTGCTAGGGGTGCTGCTAAGCGTACCTGCCTGCACTCCTGAACCCGCCATTATTCAGAAGGTCAACCGTGAGGAACCAGCAGCAGAACGCAACGAAGCTGTGCTGAGGCTGCTCTATAGCCGCGTCCCGACAACGCTTAATCCTCATTTGGCCAACGGGTTTCAAGATTTTGAAGCAGCGCGGATTGTCTATGAGCCGCTGGCGACCTACCAACCAGACGGGACGCTGATTCCTGTTTTGGCGGCGGCTATTCCGACGGTAGAAAATGGCGGGCTAGCGGCTGATGGCCGCTCAGTGACCTGGAAGCTGAAGCCAGATGTGCGCTGGTCGGACGGTCAGCCTTTCACTGCTGAAGATGTGGTATTTACCTATGAGTTTGTCAGCGACCCAGAAGTCGCTGCGGTGACTGACAAGTATTATGAGGCGATCGCCAGAGTAGAAGCCGTCGATCCGCTCACTGTAAAAATCACCTTTAAGCAGCCCAATCCCTCTTGGGAACTGCCTTTCACCGGGCAAAATGGCATGATAATTCCCAAGCATGTATTTGCTAAAGCGAAGGGGGTAAACGTGCGCCGCGACCCTGCCAACCTACAGCCAGTCGGCACCGGCCCCTATCGCTTTATTGCAGTGACAGAGGGCCAGTGGACCTTTGCTGCTAATGAACAGTACCGGGATGGTTTGCCCGCTTTTAGCCTGGTAGAGCTGAAAGGTGGGGTGACCCCCTACGTAGCGGCTCGGCGGGTATTGCGAGATGGCGACGCCGATTTTGCGCATAATTTGCAGCTCGATGTAGATGACCGGGTGGCCCTAGCAGAGGCGGGTGAAGGGAAGGTGGTAGCCACTTTTGGCTCCTATGTAGAGCGCATCATGCTCAACCCAACCGACCCTAATCAGGCGACGCCAGAAGGAGAGCGCTCTAGCACGAAAAATCCTCACCCGTTTTTGAACGATCTTCAGGTGCGCAAAGCTATCGACCAGGCGATTGATCGAGATGCGATCGCCAATCGGATATACGGCAACGCTGGTCAGCCGGTTCGTCAGCTGCTGCCCTTTCCCAAAGAGTACGCCAATACCAGTCTTGACCACCGCTACGACCCAGCTGGAGCCAAAGCGCTTCTAGACCAAGCGGGCTGGAAAGACACCAACGGCAACGGCATCCGCGACAAAGCCGGACAGGAGATGCGCGTTATCTTTCAAACGCCTATTAACCCAGTACGCCAAGAGACCCAGTCTTTGGTGCAAGAAAATCTGAGAGCGGTCGGCATTGGGGTAGAAATTCGCCGGGTCGCCATCGATGATTTTTTCTCGGCAGATCCTCGGCAGACCCGCAGCATCAACCACTTTTACGCAGACATGCAGGAATACAACGCGGGCAGCGATACGCCCGATCCGGCTATCTACATGAGCTGGTGGCTATGCGATGAGGTGGCCTCGCTCGAAAACAAATGGCAGAAGCCCAACAACGCCCGCTACTGCAACCCCGCCTACGACAAGCTGTGGGAGCAAGCTAGCAAAGAGCTTGACTCTCAAAAACGGGCTCAGCTTTTTCAGCAAATGAATACGATTTTGGCGCAGGATGTGGCGGTCGTTCCGATTGTGTGGCGGGCGGTGACCAATGGGGTGAGTGATCGCATCACTGGCGTAGACCCTACCCCCTGGGATGCCAGCACATGGGATATCGGCACCTGGAAGCCAACGGCAACAGCAACCGAGACTAGCCCTGAAGCAGATGCTGCCCCAAGAAAATCGTCTGCCGAGAAAGGAGAGAGCTAACGACGTTGAGACTTCAGCAGCTATTAGCTAGCTTCAATATCGATCACGTTTCCCTCTTCCGTTGTCACTGCGCTTTCGTCAATATCGACGCCTCTTCGATTTCTTAAGTAGCCGATTGCCAAGGAAGAGAGTTCGGTCAGCAACAGCGTCGCTACGATGCTGTCATCGATCACGCCGATGACAGGAATAAAATCTGGCAACAGATCAACCGGGCTCACAAGATAGAGTGCCGTGCCCAAAATGACCATCCAGCGATACTTAGGGTGACGAATAGCACCGCGGTACCAGCTGTAAAAAGATTCGATTGGATTGTTCATGTGGAGATAGCCTGCTGAGGGTGTGAGGGTGCGCAGCTGATCTCGCAAGTCTCGCAAAATCATCTCGCAGATTTAATATCGCAAGTTTAGCGGCTGACTACGAGTGTAGATATCCCTCCACAGCATTAACCGCTCACTTTTGACAGGTCACTTTTGACAGGGCCAGCGGGTGCCCATTTCAGTTTTGGCCGAAAAAACCAGGTAGCCCATCAGCAGCACTACGCTGCCTAAAAAAATAGCGATATCTTGACTCATGCCGGTATCTCCACTGTTTTTACAGCCGCCAGATCAAAGGCTGAATGCACTACTCGCAGAGCCTGTACCCCCTGCTCCTGCTCTACCACGCAGCTGATCTTAATTTCTGAAGTGGCGATCATCCGAATATTGATGCCTGCTCTGGCCAAAGACTGAAACATGGCTGCGGCGATGCCGGGGCGGTGCACCATCCCGACACCCACAACACTGACTTTAGCGATCGCCGCATTCACCGACACCTCGCCGTAGCCCAGCTCTGCCGCCGTCGCTTGCAGCACATCGCGTGCGAGTTCGGCATGGTCTTGCCCGACCGTGCAGGCAATATCGCGCGTCATCTGACCCTGGTGGGGGCGGCTGCGCTGCGACTGGATAATCATATCTACACTGATGCCCCGGTCTGCCAAAATCTCGAAAATGTGGGCGGCCAGGCCAGGTTTATCGGGCACGTAGCGGATGGCGAGCTGCGCCTGCTTCATATCCAGCGCGGCCCCTCGCACTGAAGGTAAATCAGCTGATTGCGCTCGGCGCTGATCGAGCCGGGCCGGAGAGCTAGTGACTTCAAAGTGGCGGCAGAGGGTGGCGATGGCGCGATCGCAATCTTCGCCGACGACCGTGCAGCTCACCTTTACTTCCGAAGTCGAAATCATCTGTATGTTTACCCCCGCAGCAGCCAGGGCCGAAAACATGCCAGCTGCTACGCCAGGTCTGCCAATCATCCCAGCCCCAGCAATGCTGATTTTGGCAACGTTGCTCGCGGTTTGCACCTCCGCTTCGTGGGTAGCAGCAGGATGGCTGCGCAGCGCTGGGGCAATATGCTCAGCAACGCTTTCCGCCTGCTTAAGCGTGCTAGAGCGCACCGTAAACGCAATATCGTTAGAATTGCCCTCGTGGATCGACTGAATAATCAGATCCACATTCAGCGCCTGGGCAGCGAGTTCGCCAAAGATCTGCGCGGCGACGCCGGGCCGGTCAGGAACCCGCAGCAGTGCCACTTTAGCTTGATCAGTATCGAACTCTACCGCGTCTACCGGGTTGGCAATCTCTAGCCCGGCTAAGGCTCTGGGCTGAGGCGCAGGCGCGGTCACCCGGGTCCCCGGCTGATCTGTCCAGCTGGAGCGTACAACTAGAGTAATTCCATAGTTGCGAGCGATTTCTACTGCTCTGGGATGCAGCACGCTAGCGCCCAAACTGGCCAGCTCTAGCATTTCATCGCAGGTAATCTCTGCCATCAGCTGCGCATCGGGCACCAATCTGGGGTCCGAAGTCAAAATGCCAGGCACATCGGTATAGATTTCGCAGCACTCTGCCTGCATAGCCGCCGCTAGGGCTACTGCTGAAGTATCCGAGCCGCCTCGCCCCAGCGTCGTAATCTCGACATCATCGCTACTGCTATCGCGGCGGCTAGTCCCCTGAAAGCCGGCCACTACAATGACTTTGCCTTCTTCCAAATGGCGCTCAAGGCGCTTGGTTTTAATTTCTAAAATGCGAGCGCGGGTATGTTTGGCTTCTGTGACAATGCCAACCTGCGCTCCGGTAAGTGAGACCGCCGCCTGACCGCGTTCATGTAGGGCCATACTCAGCAGCGCAATCGTCACCTGTTCGCCGGTAGAGAGCAGCATATCCATCTCCCGCCGACTGGGATCGCTGGAGATTTCATGCGCTAGCTGCACCAGACTATCGGTGCTTTTACCCATCGCCGAAACGACCACGATCACCGCGTGACCGGCCTGGACGGTGGCCTGGATGCGCTCAGCTACGGCTTGAATGCGGGCGACGCTGCCGACAGAGGTGCCGCCATACTTTTGAACGATTAACCCCATGCCTTGATCTCTTCTACTGGTCTTGCTCTGGCGATCGCTCGTGCCAGTTTTATCACTTTACAATTCCCCAGCCAAAATTCCTCAGCCTTAAAGCAAAGCCTACGGGCTGACAATTTTCTGTAAAGCAGTGGCAGGCACTGGCCAAAACAGCTCGCTAGAGTTATAAACTTTAGTTAAGTTATATCTTAATCGGTCGCTAACTATGACAGCAGTTCTTCAGAACCCGCCCGTCTCAGACTCAGCTACTGCTGCTAAACAGAGCAATCAGCAGGTACCTCACCACGTTGTGATTGTGGGCGGCGGTTTTGGCGGACTGTACGCCGCAAAGGCGCTGGGCAAAGCTCCCGTCAGAGTAACGCTGATCGACAAGCGTAACTTTCATTTATTCCAGCCCTTACTCTATCAGGTCGCCACAGGCGGCCTCTCGGCTGGAGATATTTCTTCACCGCTGCGGGCCATTCTCAGCAAGCAAAAAAATGTGCAGGTGCTGATGGGCGAGGTGACCGGCGTTGAAGCCGAGGCCCAAACGGTGCACCTGAAAAACGGCGAGACCGTTGGCTACGATAGCCTGATTGTCGCGACCGGGTCTAGCCATCACTACTTTGGCAAAGATGAGTGGTCGGCGATCGCCCCAGGCATGAAGACCATTGAAGATGCGCTTGAAGTTCGCCGCCGTATTTTCTTAGCGTTTGAGGCAGCTGAAAATGAGAGTAACCCGGCGCGTCGGGAAGCGCTGCTGACCTTTTTTATCGTCGGTGCTGGCCCAACTGGGGTAGAGCTGGCGGGCGCACTGGCTGAACTGGCCTACGAAACGCTCAGAGAAGACTTTCGTAGCATTAACCCAGGCGAAACTAAGGTTGTGCTGCTAGAGGGCATGGACCGGGTGCTGCCGCCCTACCCGAGTGGCCTCTCAGCAGCGGCTCAGAAGTCCCTAGAAAAGCTGGGCGTAGAAGTGCGTACCAAGACGCTGGTGACCAATATTGACGGCGACATCGTCACGCTGAAGAGCGGTGACCATGAAGAAAAAGTCCAGGCTTTTACCGTACTGTGGGCGGCGGGCATTAAGGCGTCGCCGATGGGCAAAGCGATCGCCCAGCAAACTGGCGCAGAGCTAGACCGAATTGGCCGCGTAATTGTTGACCCAGACCTGAGCGTACCCGGCTGTCCCAATATCTTCATTGCCGGTGACCTGGCCCACTACGCCCATCAGCACGATGGTCCCATACCCGGTACGGCAGCAACCGCTATGCAGCAGGGCAGCTACCTGGCAGATGCCATTCAGTGCCGCCTGAGCGACAAAACAGTCAGCGACTTTGCTTACAAAGACAACGGCAGTCTGGCGGTGATTGGCCGCAACGAAGCGGTCGCTGCCCTGGGCTTTGCTAATCTTTCAGGCTTTCCGGCCTGGATCATCTGGATTTTTGTTCACATTTACTATCTCATCGAGTTTGATAACAAGCTGCTAGTGATGATTCAGTGGAGCTGGCACTACTTCACTAGTCAGCGCGGCGCCCGCCTAATTACCGGCGACGACTCGATCCCGGCCCTTTCTGCCCTGGTGGTAGAAGAGATGGGTAGGAGCAAAGCAGAAGGCAAGGCGGACACCAACAGCTCAGAAATGGTCGAAGTGTAATCTTCGCCGACCGCCGGTCATCTACTGCCTACTATTCTGACCGTTTGGAGTAGTCATCTCCGCTGTAGGGCTGCTCCCCTGTGGCGGGATAAGCGTCATCGTGAGGACTAAAAATTCGATAGGCAGCCTCGGCCAAGTAGATAACTGCGCTACTTAGTCTTTGAAAAAGTGTCATGACCCAATCTCCTTGAAGATTTTGGAAATAGATTGCTGAGATAGCTAACCCGGCGGGCATGGTTTGCCAATGAACTGACTTGAGCAGCGTAGCTTCTAGGTAATCTGGCCGGGTGCGACAGGCAATGCTTAGGGCCGCATTGCATTCGTTGCTAGAGACTCTCTTATTTTATCTAGTTGCTTTTGCCTGGCTCTTTGCAATGACGATTCTTCACAAGTTCACATGCAAGTACACACAGCCGCTAGAAAAAACACAGCTGTAGAAAAGCCGTTGTAAAGCGCAGCGGCGATGGCAATAGAAAACCAAAGCCAAGCTAGCGCTGAGCCAGATCGTCAGACTTGTTGCTAGACCCAGACCGCTCTCATGCCACAAAATAGGAAAAGCGGGTTGATGGGCTAACCATGTCTAAATCTAGGGTGAATAGTGAGGCTAGGGCGAATAGTGAGGTTGGGATAAATAGTGGCAAAGTCTATTTAGTGGGTGCCGGGCCTGGAAATAGCGGCTATCTCACGGTGCGGGCTCAGCAGCTGCTGAATCAGGCTGATGCGCTGGTGCATGACGCCCTGGTTGACGAATCGATTTTGCCACAGCTTTCTGCTGCCTGCGAGCTGTGGCCTGTGGGCAAACGGGGCGGTCAGCCGAGTACGCCTCAGGCCGAAATTAATCAGCTGCTGATCAGACTTTGCCAGGCCGGGTCTCAAGTCGTCAGGCTTAAGAGCGGCGATCCGTTTGTGTTTGGCCGGGCAGCAGCGGAGATTCAGGCGCTCAAGACGGCGCACTGTCACTTTGAAGTAGTGCCTGGACTGTCTTCTGTGCTGGTGGCTCCGCTGCTGGCTGGCATTCCGCTGACTGATCCAGTGCTGAGCCGTGGCTTTGCTGCCTTTACTGCCCATGACCTAGATGCTTTGAACTGGGAGGTAATGGCTCGACTGGAGACGTTGGTGCTACTGATGGGCGGCAGGCGGCTGCGGGAGATTTGCGATCGCCTCCTCACCCACGGCAAACGCCCAGAAACGCCGATGGCAATCGTTCGCTGGGCCGGTCAGCCTCAGCAGCAGCTCTGGCAAGGTACGCTGCTGAGTATGCCACAGATTGTCGGCGCGTCTCAGCTTTCGCCCTGCGTCATCATTGTGGGTGAAGTGGTTGGTTTACGCGACTATCTAGCGCCGCCGCCAGCGCCGCCGCTGCCTTTGGCAGGGAAAACAATATTGATCACACGGGCCGCTAGCCAGACCAGCCAGTTTAGCCCAATGCTTATAGCAAAGGGGGCTAGGGTAATTGACATGCCCGCTTTAGAAATTCGCCCGCCAGCGACCTGGAAACCGGTAGACGAGGCGATCGCCACTCTCGATCATTTTGACTGGCTGATCCTTACATCTGCCAATGCCGTCAACTTTTTCCTAGACCGTCTGCTGCATCAGGGTAAAGATTTGCGCGCATTAGCTGCTCTCAAAATTGCAGCAGTGGGTAAAAAAACAAATGCTGTTCTAACGCAGCGCGGTCTCACAGCAGACTTTATCCCGCCTAGCTTTATCGCCGACTCTCTGATCGAACATTTTCCAGCAGACCCAGCTGGCCTAAAGCTGTTATTTCCCAGAGTAGAAGAGGGGGGACGGGCGGTGTTGGTAAAAGAGATGACGGCTGAAGGTGCGATGGTGACAGAAGTGGCGGCTTACGAGTCGGCCTGTCCGACAGCGATTCCGCCTGCTGCGAAGCTGGCCATAGAAAACCACGCGGTCAGTGCAATCACGTTTGCCAGCTCTAAAACGGTGCGCCACTTTGCTGAGCTGATGGCTCTGACTTTTGGCGATCGCTGGCTACACTTGCTGGACGATGTGGCGATCGCCTCCATCGGCCCGCAAACATCGAGAGACTGCCATAAGCTGCTCGGCAGAGTCACCCTAGAAGCCAAAGAATATACGCTACCAGGATTGACGGCAGCGTTAGAAGCGTGGGCCAGGCAATGACTCAAGTGACTCAGCGGCGGCGCATCATCGGGCTGACGGGGGGAATCGCGAGCGGCAAGAGCACCGTGTCTAACTATTTGGCAAATCACTACGGTTTGCCAGTGCTGGATGCAGACGTGTACGCGCGGCAGGCGGTAGCTTTGGGCAGTGAAATTTTGGGGGCAATAGGCGATCGCTACGGCGCTGAGATTCTTTTACCAGATGGCAACCTCAATCGCATTCGCCTGGGTCAAATTATCTTTCACAACACCGCCGAAAAAGCATGGCTAGAACAACAAATTCATCCTTTTGTACGAACTCAGTTCCAAGAGACAACAGAGACATTCCCGCTTACCCAACCCCTGGTATATGCCATTCCTCTGCTGTTTGAAGCGAACCTGACTCATCTAGTGAGCGAGATTTGGGTCGTATTTTGCGATCCGCTACAGCAAAAAGAGCGGCTGATGAGACGCAGTCAGCTATCGGCTAACGATGCTCAGGCCCGAATTGATGCACAGAGCAGCTTAGCTGAAAAGTGCAAACAGGCGGATTACGTCTTAGATAACTCTGCTAGCAAAGAACAGACCTTTGCTCAGATCGACAAAATGATGGGTCCGCTGGCTTAGCCATAGTTTGGCTATAGAATAAGACTGAATCGGACTAGAGCCTCACCCGGCGCGACGTCTCTATATCTTCCTTATCCCTCAGTCTTTTGATGCGCCTACCCGACGACAGCGAAGTTGGCCGCCCTAGCGTCAATATTTTGCCAATGATCGACGTTATTTTTGCGATCTTGGCATTCTTTATCTTGACTACGCTCTATCTAACAAAGGCCGAAGGGCTGCCGGTAAATTTACCTCAGGCGGTGACGGCGACGCCGCAAAATCAGGTGAATCTGACGCTGACGATTACGCCGGATGGAGAGTTGTTTTTAGGTGAGGAAGCGGTGGCGCTAGCTGAACTTACCAATCAGGTACAAGCTTTTAGAGTGGCACAGGCGATCGCCCCTGAGCAGCCAATCTTCGTTACCATCCGTGCCGACGCAGCCACCCCTCACGGGCAGGTCGTCGCCGCGATGGACCAGCTGCGAAGAGTTGATGGGGTGCGGCTGGGTATCGCGACGCAATCGTAGGGACAGGAGACAGTAAGCAGAATACAGGAGCCGCACTGTCTTCTGTATTCTGTCTCCTGTCTCCTGTATTCTGTCTCCCTACTTCTTATATCCCTGAAAATAAACCGTCTGCCCTTCATCAGATACAAAGACACAGTCCCGAGCAGATCGCCAGAGGCTAGACCAAATAGAGCGTTTAGACTCGCGGTAATAGTCTCCCAAAACGGGCTTAATCGCCTCGGTTGCGGCTTTGAGATGGTAGTGCGGCATATTCAAGAAAATATGGTGCGCTACGTGGGTGCCAATATTGTGATGAATGTTGTTGACCAGCCCGTAGTCGCGATCAATGGTAGAGAGAGCGCCTTTTAGAAAGTACCAGCTATCGTTGCGATACCAGGGAATATCAGCCTCGGTATGATGCAAGAAAGTGACCAAATCTAACCATACGACAAACACCAGATACGGCATCACGTAAAAGTTGAGCAGGAAGACTAAGCCAAAGTGAAAGCCAACCCAAACCAGGCCAGTTACCATCAGGCTCCAGAGTACCGTGCTGGTAACCACATCCCACTTTTCAGAGGGGCGAAACAGCGGACTGCTTGGCAAAAAGTGAGAACCCTCTCGACCGGGCGATCGCACAAATAAATACAGCGGATAAACCAGCAAAAACAGACCAAAGCGGACTGCTCTATGAAATCCACTCATCTGCTCGTAGGTCGCTTCAGAGAGCGGGTACCAACTTTCATCCGTATCGACATTGCCGGTATTAGCATGGTGAGTGCGGTGACTTATTCGCCAGCCGTGATAGGGCACCAAAATAGGCGTATGGCTGAGATGGCCAACCAGACTGTTAAGCCACTTGTGCTTAGAAAACGATCCGTGCCCGCAGTCGTGACCTACCACAAACAAAGCCCAGAACATCGTGCCCTGCATCAGCCAAAACAGCGGGAAAAATAGAACAGAATTGAGGTTGTAGGCTAGCGCATAGAGTCCGCTGATGATGCCTATGTCAAAGAAGAAATAGGCTAGAGACCGCCAGACTGAAGGCATGAAGCAGTAATCAGGAATAGCGTCTTTGAGATCTTTAAGCGTAAAGGGCAGATCTTCTTGGGCAGAAGAGTCTGAAAATCGGTTGGGCCGAGTACTTAGTTGCACAGATTACCTGCTAATTGACACAATGAATTTGCTTTCTTATACCTGGCCGCAGATCGCAGACATTTTGCTGCCGACACCAGACATGAGAGCCTATTTTCAAATCTTTACAATACTACACTGTGATAGGTTCACCAATCGCTCAAAACCTAAACGGTATTCGTTGAAAAGGGCAGGGCACGGATAAAAACGCATCCGACTGGCCATATCAGCTTCCTCAGACATTATTCAGACATTCCCATAGATACTTCAGCTAAAGCCGCTGGCGGCAGCGCATATGACTTACCTACCAGCACATCGTCTGCGGGCATGACTTCTGGAAAACAAATGCCCGGCAGCACCTGCACCGCAAAAATTTCTTCCACTCCCGACTCAAACTTCAGAGAGGCCAGGGTTTCCCCCGTCTCAATGTTGACTACCCAAATCCCACAAATCCGCTCTCCGAGCCGCTCTGTTAGGGGCAATCCGCTAAAAGTAGCGCTTTCCCTCACCTGAGAGAGCCCAATAAATGCCAGCGGCCCGGCAAAGTCAATACCTCGGGTAAATCCGGGACACTGTGCCACCGTCTCTAGCGCTCCGCTAGCCGGGTCTACTGTCGCCAGGCTGCCCTGGCCCGACTCTAGCACCCACAGCCGATCCCGGTACCAGCGCGGCGAGTGAGGCATTGATAGCCCCTGAGCAATCGTCTCATTGCTGTCAATATCCATAAGTAGACCGCCGCTTGCTCTGTGTGATCGCCAGCCCTGAGCCTGATCGCTTCGGCCTAAGGCGCTGACGTATTTGGGGCGGTTAGCGGCGATCGCCAGTCCATTCAAATGGCAGCGATCTTCCGGCGCATAGGCACTGACAAAAGGCGGTCGCCAGCGCGGGAGAAAGCTATAGGCCATCTCTAGCGTGCACAGGCAGGAAAACCGCGTATTCACAAACCACAGCTCATCGCCGGCCCAGCCCATCTCGTGAATATCGATCTCGCCTGTGACATGGCGATTGCGAGGAATATAGCAGGCATCGTGCCGGTTGGCTGGCTCTAGGTGAGCGCTCACAGCTGGCATATTGTACAGCTCATGAATGTGAGCCGCCGTCCCGATTGCGAGCCGGGTCTGGTTGGCCGCTAAGCCCATTGCTTTGTTAAAGCTGCGAAAGTGAACGTTGAGCTTGCCCTGATCGGCCCGCAAAATCATCAGCTTGCCTGCCTGGTAGGTCGATACCAGCAGGCTAATGCGCTGCTGTATGAGCAGCGCCTGAAAGTTGGCAGAGGCCGATACTTCTATCACGGAAATCTCATCGGACATGGTGATGGTGCACTGCCTCCAATTGAACCGTTATTAGTACATTTAATTTCCTGACGACCGTTAGCGTTGGGAATGCCAATGAAAGTGTTGTTAGCAAAGGTGACATCGCCGACAACTTGACTGAAGGAAGGGACCAGATTGCTGAAGTCGATGCCGTCGTCTTCAACAGAGGTCAGCATATTGTCTGAGAGAGTTACAGAGCCGCTAATTTTATCGATGTTAACGACTACAAGACCATCATCGACAGAAACCGCTCTATTGCCCGTAATGGTGATGCCGTCTATGTCGCTGGTACCTGACGGCCCGCCGCTAGCACTGTTAAAAGCGGCAATGCCATATTCACTAGAATTGACTTCAGTGTTACCGCTAATGGTTACACCACCGCTAATAGTGCTGGGCGTTGCTCCCATTGAAGAATTGACGACAGCGATTCCGACCGTACCGATATCAGAAGGAGATGGTAGACCTGGGCCGCTGCGGTTTGTATTCGCTCCTGTCACTTTGATAGATTCATTGCTGTTGATTGTCACGCCGCCTGCAATCTGGCTTTGGTTATTGAAAACAACAATGCCCGTTGCCGGTGTTGAATTATCAGCCGTGACCTGAATAGAACCATTGTTGCTAATATTGACTCCATCTGTGAGGGTAGTGCCGCCGCTGTTAGCCACTGCGATACCAGACGCGACGTTGCCAAAAGGAGAGCCACCGCCGCCGCTGACCTGAATATCTGGATTGCCGCTAATCGTGATCCCTCCGGTAATCTCATTATCTCCGTAGTTGACCACGCCAATACCAACAGATTGGGCTTCAACCGTGTTGCCGCTGATAGTGATGCCAGACCCAATTTTGCTACCCTGGTTGACCGCCACTATCCCACCATAGGCAGCAGTCTCGGTGCCGATTGTATTGTTGCGAATGGTCAGTCCACCTGTGAGGTCGCTGTTGTCATGGCCGGTTGCAATGCCAATCCCTGGCGTATCAACAGTGTTGCTGCCGATAACCACGTTGCCGCGGATGACGCTATTGGAACCGCCAACTCCAATCCCAAGACCATAGATATAACCACCTTCGACAGCGTTTTCGCTGATAGTGATATCGCCAGTCAGCGTCGTATCATTGCTATCTACAACAATGCCGCCGTTAGTCACAGTATTGCCGCTAATGGTGATATCGCCAGTCAGGGTTGCATTGTTGGCTGTAACTCTGATCCCTTGGTCAGGACTGTTGACGGTATTACCGCTGATAGTAACGCCGCCAGCCTCTGTTGAATCTTCACTGGATGTGTAGATGCCGGCGTTGGAAGCGGTAATAAAGTTACTGCGGATAATCACTTCACCTAGCGAATTGTCGGCAAAGACACCATAGCCGCTCCCACTATCGAAGCTGGTCAGCGCTGCGGGCGCGAGTGAATCTGGCAGAGGAAGGCTGTTGTTTTGAATATTGAAACCAGATAAAACTGTAGGTGCAGTGGGACTGCTGCCCAGGTTGACGATGCCGTCAATCAGAGGGAAATCGCCGCTGCCGGAGAAGGGCAGCTGTAGTTGAGTGGCCTCATTAGAGGCGGCTATAAACTGCGCTGGCCCAGTAGACAGTAGCTGTACACCGCCTGGCACGGTGAGGGAGCCCGGAAAGACGGTGCCGTTACTTTGGCCAACGTAGACGATGCCGTTACCGTCGGTAGGAATGGTGGCGATCGCTTCACTCAACTCTCCAACAGGCGCTTCAAAAGTACCGTCGCCGCTGGCCCCAGGCGTCACGTGGTTGAAAAACCAGGGCTGACCGGTAGCCGGGTTAATCACTGACCCGCTCTGCACATCGCCCGAGGCAACCAGGTCTATTTCAGTCTGCGAATCGACGACGATATGACCTGTCCGACCAATCGATTCACCCAGGCGAGCTATCACTTCGTTGGTTTCATTATCTGACTCAGCCGCCGGGGCGCTGGTCGCCCGGTATTTGGGCAGCGCTGCGCCAATCGTAAAGCGAACGTTGGTACCGAAGATATCGTCATTTTGCAGCGCCAGCCCCGTTCTCAGATACTCGGTCAGCTCTGCCTGAAGCCGCAGCCGCCAGCCGAGCGATCCATCTACACCGGGGCCACCGTAATAGTAAAGCCCGCCAAAGCCACGCAGCGAACCGCGATCGCCAATATCGAGCAGCCGGGTGCCCACTTCCAAATCCACCCCGCCCAGCGCAGCCTCATAGCGACGAATATCACCCTGCTGCTGTTGCGCAGTGGCCGTCAGCTGATTGCCCACAAACCGCACATCAGAGAACTGTAAACCGGCATCGACCAGACTGCCATCGACCAGTTCGCGGCGATCGCCCACCGGCAGATACCCATTCAGGCGCAAGTCCCAACCTTTGCCCAAAGTCTCCAGGCCAACCCCTAGCTGACTAAAGCTCGCCGTGTCTGTACCGCGTTGATCAAAGGCAAAGTAGCCGCCAAAAGTGCGCTGCGCCCCTGGCACAAACCGGCGATAGCCCAGCTGCAAGTTTGCGCCCAGATTGGCATCTGTATCAAACGAGAGCTGCCCCTGAAAAAAGCCCAGGTCGCGGCCAGCATTTTGCCAGAGAGGAAAAAAGCCCTCAAACTGACTAAAGGGCTCAGCCCCAGCGCCAGCCGTATCTAAATCAAGGCCCAGGCGAGGCCGAATCGTAGGAGCGCTCAGCTGATCAGCCTTAACAGCCGGGCAAGCGACTACCAGCGCAAACAAAAAAGTTGCAGAAGTGAACCAAATAGAAAGTTTCATAGGGTAATGACTATAAAAGCTGTAAATAAGCTCCACTCAAGCCCGTTTAGTCGGGTTTGCCTGAGTAAACGCATCAAGCTTTGTTAGTCTGCCCCGATGTTTCTAGCTAACGACATCTGCTGCTGCCTATGGGCTGGCGATGTCATCGGCTGGCATCATCGCTACGGACATTCTTTTTATTTGCTTAATTTTTAATCAGTTGATTCTTGCTACATTGAGCCCATAGGCCGTTTCAGCGGGTCAGCGCTGTGAGGTTGCATTGACTGCCGGGCTTGCTGTAAGCATTTAGCTCGTGGCTGTTTTTCCATGTCAACTGATTTGAATTTTGTGCAAAAGTCTGAGTTTTGCGTCATGGTGGAGTGTGATTTAAGCAAAAATGAGCGATCACTCTGGCAAGCTACTTTATCTGCCTGTCTGATCCGATAAAAGTTGACCGTTTTGTCTGCCCTTTTAGAGGATTTTGAATTTTATGAAATCTTTTGCGATCGCGCCAGCGTTCACCAGTCAGTTCGCCCAGCGCATCTGCTTTATTATCCATATTGCCTCACTTGTTTTTGGGCTGGCAGGGCTGCTGCTGGTGTTGCCCCATCCCGGATTTATTGCTCAACTCCCTGAGGTAGGCCGGACGGCTTTTCGCTGGTCAATGGCAGGGGGCGGGGCGGTCTATATGATCTCGGGGACGGCGGCTGTCGCTGTCTATGCATATCGAAACCTGGGACTATGGCACTGTCTGAGCTTTCTGGCTCCGGCGCTGGTAATCTCTCTGGGCGCTGAGCTTTTGGGCACCAGCACGGGCTTTCCCTTTGGGCACTATCACTACTTAAGCGGCCTTGGCTATAAGATTGCCGGTCTGGTACCCTTCACAATCCCACTGTCCTGGTTTTATCTCGGGTTCAGCGCCTATCTGATTGCCTACATGGGCCTTCAAGCACTGGTCAGCCGTTCAATCGCCAAGATAGGGGCGATCGCCTTTGGTTCGCTGCTGCTCACTTCCTGGGATTTTGTCTTAGACCCAGCTATGAGCCAAACGACCATGCCTTTTTGGGCCTGGGATCAGCCTGGTGCTTTCTTTGGGATGCCCTATCAAAACTTTGCGGGCTGGTTTGGGACGGGTGTGGTGTTTATGGCGATCGCGACTCTCCTCTGGCAGGCCAAACCCGAGCAGTGGTCAGCCTTACCGCTAGAGCTTCCGTTGGGAATCTATCTGAGCAACTTTGCCTTTGCTGCGCTGATCAGCGTCGATGGCGAAATTTATCCGCCTATTCTGCTAGGTCTATTGCTGGGGGTCTTTCCCGTTCTCTGGTTTTATCAGCTGGCGCAGCAACAGCCAGGTGAAAGTGATGCGTTGCCCTGGGTTGGCGGACTGGTAGCGTCTCTTTACAAGGCTCCCGAGTGAGCCTGCTGTCTGAGCAGGGAACCGGGGCGTTGTCCTTTGGATTGCTGTTATTGCAGGTACCTTTTACGGCTATTTTGCTCTCTCGCCTGCTGAGAGGTGCCCGCCGACAGCCACCGATTTTACCGCAGTCGAGCAGCGGTCAGGTTCAGTCGGTCAGCGTGGTCGTCCCGACCCTAAATGAAGTTGATCGCATTCAGCCCTGCCTGTCAGGACTGCGGCAGCAGGGCGCGGAAGTGCGAGAAATCATTGTAGTGGACAGCTGCTCTGAAGATGGGACACCAGAGAAAGTAAAGGCCTTAGCTCAGCGAGATCCTCGGATTCGCCTGATTACCGATTCACCGCTGCCGCCCGGTTGGGTCGGTCGTCCCTGGGCCTTGCATTCAGGTTTTTTGGCTAGCTCATCTGAGAGTGAGTGGCTGCTGGGCATTGACGCCGATACGCAGCCGCAGCCGGGTTTGGTTGCGGCCATTGTCAGCCAGGCAGATGCGCAAGGCTACGATCTGATTTCGCTCTCTCCCCGATTTGAGCTGCACTCTGCTGGCGAGTGGTGGCTACAGCCTGCTTTGCTAATGACTTTAATTTATCGGTTCGACTCAGCCGGGGTGCGAGGGGCTGCGCCAGAGCGGGTCATGGCGAACGGGCAGTGCTTTTTAGCGCGGCGCTTAGTGCTGACCCAGCTCAATGGCTATAGCTGCGCGGCGAACTCTTTTTGTGACGATGTGACGCTGGCACGGGTAGCGGCGGCGGCGGGATTTAAGGTGGGTTTTTTAGACGGCGCTGAGGTGATCAGTGTGCGGATGTATGAAGGGGTGCGGGAGACCTGGCAGGGTTGGGGGCGATCGCTCGACCTGAAAGACGCGACCACGCCCGCTCAGCTCTGGGGAGATTTGGCTTTGTTGCTGAGCACTCAAGCTTTACCGCTGCTGGTACTGCTGGGTCTTTCTCCACTTTTGCTGACGGATCAGTGCAGTCTAGTTTTGCAGATGGCAGTCGGATTAAACCTGTTTTTGCTGCTGGTACGATGGGGAATGCAAGGGGCGATCGCGTCCTCTTATCACCGCCCTCAAAAACTGTTTTCACCTGCCCTGTGCTTCTGGCTTGCCCCGCTAGCCGATCCACTAGCTGTCTTACGCATACTCCTCTCCTCCGCGCAGACAAGCATCCAATGGCGCGGACGCACTTATCACAAACAAGCTCCAGCCAGCAGCTACGAGGCCAGTGGCTCCACGCACTCTGGCGTCTCGTGACGGGGATTGTTGACGGTCGTACTGACCGGATACAGGTGCATGTCATCGGCTTCGTAGGGGCGTAGCACTGCCTGTAGTTTCCTACCGCCTTGCAGCTCAGGGTCTAGCCAGGTGTCGTAGTCTTGCGGATGAACGATAACGGGCATTCGGTTGTGGACAGACTGCATCAGTTCGTTAGGCTCAGTGGTGAGAATGGTGCAGGTTTCTAGATAGCTGCCGTCGCCGCTTTCCCACGACTCCCAAAGCCCAGCAAAGCCAAACGGGGCTTGCTCTTTAAGCTGAATATAGTAGGGCTGCTTTTGCTTGCCTGCGCGCTGCCATTCGTAAAAGCCATCCGCTAAGATCAGGCAGCGCCGCCGTTTGAATGCGGTCCGAAAGGAGGGTTTTTCGGCAACGGTCTCAGCCCGCGCGTTGATCATGCGATTGCCAATGCTGGGGTCTTTTGCCCAGGAGGGAACCAGTCCCCATTGAAAGATACGGTACTCTCTATCGTCTTCAGGCTGAGCGATCGCTCCTACTGGCTGAGAAGGAGCAATATTGTATCTTGGCTGCGGGTCGGGTGCGGTTTTGAGGTCAAAAGATTGAGCGATCGCCTCACCTGAGCAAGTTTGCGTAAACCGTCCGCACATAGCGCTGTCTCATTGAGTCACCACTTGACTGTACTCAATGAGTCTAGGCATCGCCGCTAGACTATAGGCAGATTTCAGGCTTTAAACACGGCTAGAGTTTAACCTGCTTCGATGCCAGGCCCGATAGAATTTGCGGCGTGATACCAGTGAGATCTTGAACCCTTGCAAAAGCTGCTGCTTCAGGGCCAAACGCGATCAGCGGCACTGGGTTGCGCGTATGGCGTTTGGTAGAGAGATCTTCTACGTTGCCGTGGTCGCTGGTGATGATTAGCGTGACATGAGGGGGGAGATGAGCGATCACGCTTTTCAAGAACGCATCTATTCGCTGTAAGTAGGCGATCGCCTGTCCCATGTCCTGCGCATGACCCGCATAGTCACACAGGTAGCACTCAAACAGCGTCACGCCATACTGACCGCTCATTCGGGCTAACCGTTGCCCGGCTGTGGCAGGTGTGATGGATTCTCTAAACCAATCAGGCGCTGCGCTGCCAACAATATTCCAGGAAATCGCCTCTCCCCGGTCGTATTCGTACTGCATTCTAAACGGCAACCCTGCCGAAAGATTCAACAGTGTGCAGACTGAGTAACGGCGTCTGCGCTCAGCAATGGCGTAAAAGTACTCAGGTGAATAGGCATTGGCCAAAGTTGCCGTCCGACCTAAAGCCAACGCTTGAGAAAACAAGCCGGAGCAATCAATCAGCTGCCGCAAAGATCCGTTAGCAAAGCCCGACTGGTGTTTTCCTAAAAACTTTGGGGCATTTTGCCCGGTGTAAATTGCGGTTTGGCCCGTTGCACTTTGCGGCAAGCCCGGCACTTCCAAAGTAGCGTCAATTGGTCTGAGCAGGACACCAGATCGTAGCGCTATTGCTTCAGCCACTAAGGGCTGTCCCAGATACGCTGTTAAAAAAGGCATGGCCTCAGAGGCTGACAGCGGATTGTTTGCGCCCGCTTCACCTAGCCCGACGCCATCTAAAAACAACAGTAGAAAGCTAGATGACAAGTGAGCGCATTCGGCAGCAGACATTTTTTGGAGCCTTTGATTGAAGGAGGATACCGGAAAACTTTCAGACAGTGCCGAAACTGATCAACGTTTATAATCAAGAGTCCCTACTCCCTATCCAAATTAGCAATGCGCGGATTTAAGCATCTAGACACGATCACAGCGCTGTTCGTCACGGTTCTTTTGGTCTCTAATATTGTCTCGACCAAAATTGTCGATTTTGGCTTCTTCACCTTCGATGGCGGCACGCTGCTATTTCCGCTGAGCTATATCTTTGGCGATATTTTGACTGAAGTGTATGGCTATGCGCGATCGCGAAAGGTAATTTGGACTGGGTTTGCCGCCGCACTGGTGATGTCTGTGACGTTTATGATAGTCGGCATTTTGCCTGCCGCGTCCGACTGGACCTATCAAACTGCCTATGACCAAATTTTAGGACTGACACCGCGCATCGTAACTGCTAGCCTGATTGCCTACTCTGTGGGCGAATTTTCTAACTCCTTTATTTTAGCCAAGCTAAAGGTGGCCACTGAAGGACGACAGCTCTGGCTACGAACGATTTCCTCTACTCTAGTTGGGCAGGTGCTCGATACGGCTCTGTTTATTTTGATCGCCTTTTGGGGTCTCTTCCCCGCATCGCTGATAGTCACGATAGTTATCTCTAACTACGTCTTTAAGTGCGGCGTAGAAATCCTCTTTACTCCAATCACTTACTGGCTAACCGGCTGGTTAAAACAACAGGAGCAAGAGGACTACTACGACCGTCGCACAGACTTTAACCCGTTTCACCTACGCTCTAGCATTGAACAGACGGTCGATTAAGCGATCGCACCGACTTCCGACACAACCGCTCTTAGCCAACGCTGCGCTGGCGCGTTCTCATTGCTCCTGTGCCAGCGCATAAACACCCTAAAGCCTTTTACAGGCAGCGGCAGCGGCAATACTTGCAGACGATAAGCATCAGCAAAGGCAGCGGCCACCCGCCCCGACATAATAGTAATCAGATCGGTTTGGGCGATCAGGGCCGGAGCCACCAAAAAATGTGGAACAGAAATAGCGACATGACGCCGCAGACCTCGCTTTTCTAAAAGATAGTCGATCCTTCCTTTACGATCTTCCTTCACCGAGACCAGCAAGTGTTGGGCCGAGATATAGTCCTCCAAAGACAGACTGCCCTGGATAAAAGAATGCTCGCAGCGACAAACACAGACGAATCTTTCTTCAAACAGACAGTGTTGCCTGTGCGCATCGCCCTTTTCTGGGAAAAGCCCGCAGACTAAATCCAGCTTGCCCTGGTTTAGCATGTCTAGCTGTTGGGTGCGATCGCCCGAGCGAATCTGGAAACCAACACCCGGCGCAACCTGCTGAACCTTGCTCAGCAAGGGCGGCAGCAGCGTAAATTCGACATAGTCTGACATGCCGATTCTAAAAATCATTTCACTATTTGCCGGATCGAAAGACCGCTGAGCAGTGAGAGCCGTCTGAATCTTTCCCAGCGCAGGCTGAAGCTGTCCGGCCAAGGCCAGTGCCTTTGGTGTCGGCTGCAATCCGGCAGCGCTGCGCACAAATAGCTCGTCATCTAGCAGTTTGCGCAACCGGGCTAGGGCGTTGCTGGTCGCAGGCTGACTCAGCCCCAACTGCTGACCGGCCCGAGTCACCTGACGGTGCGTCATCAGCGCATCGAAAACCACCAGCAAATTGAGATCGATACTCGATAAATCCATAAGACGACCATTCCTCGCTGTCGGACTGACTCACGTCAAAGTAGCCAGCTGATACCTTCAAATCGAACGAACGCAACATTCACCCAGTGAATACTCTTTATACCAATAATCCATTGGACAAATGGTGTTACCTGATTCAACATAGAGGTCTTAGCGATGTATCCGCCTGACTATTCGTTCAAAACACTTTAAAACCGAACAACACTCAGCAGGAGTAATTCATGTCGCTCGATTCAACCCCCAAACAAATCCTGATGGTAGTTGCCAATCCAGCCGTCTCCACGACATTGGGTTGGCCCGTCGGCTTCTGGGCAGCCGAACTCATTCATCCCTATCACGAATTTGTTCAGCAAGGCTACGAAGTGATTATCGCCAGTCCCGACGGTGGCAAAGTATCGTTCGATGCCTACAGCGATCCTCGCGACGAATCGGGCTACTCCAAAGACGACAGCCTCAGCCTGGAATACATCAATCGGCCAGAATTCGTGGCCCTGCTAGAGGACACGCCTGCCGTCACCGGCCTTTCGGCAGGTAGCTTCGACGCGATTGTCGTCTGTGGCGGCCAGTCTCCCATGTTTACCTTTGCAGCCGCAAAAGGTTTGCAGTCCAGCTTTTTAAACTTCTACCAGGCCAACAAAGTCAGCGCAGCGCTATGCCACGGCACCAGTCTTTTGCTGCACTTAAAGGACGAGACGGGTCAGCCTATCATTCAAGGGAAAAAAATGACCGGCTTTGCCAACAGCGAAGAAGACTATGCTGACCAAACCGTCGGCCAAAAAATGATGCCTTTCCGTATTGAAGATGAAGCCAATAAGTTGGGAGCAGACTTCGTCACAGCGCCAGCCTTTTCATCTTACGCAGTGCACGACGGTAACTTGATCACCGGACAACAGCAAAACTCAGGAGCCGCTGTTGCCAAACTCGTCATTGAAGCTTTAGAGCACTAAGGCGCAGCATTAAAATTAAAAGGCACCTATGAACATCACATTTATCGGAATCGGCAACGTCGGCAGTGCGCTGGCTGATCATCTGGCCCAGCAAGGACATCACGTCACGATTGCCGCCCGCGATCGCAATTCAGACACCGTCAAAATTGCCCAGGAGAGAAACTCGGCGCTCACTCCAAAGCCAGTCGTAGAAGCAGTTAGCGAAGCAGAGGTAATCTTCCTGGCAACACCCTTCGCAGCCAATGAATCCGCTTCAAAATCGGCAGGTGATCTGAGCGGTAAAGTTGTCGTTGATTGCACCAATCCGGTAGGCGCTAGTCTCAGCCACGGGCTCAATAGCAGCGTTTCTGGAGCCGAAACGGTACAGCAAACAGTCCCCGCCGCTAAAGTCGTCAAAGCCTTTACCATTTATGGATTCGATAACTTCGATGATACCGAGTACCCAGGATACAAAGCGGACGGCGCGGACTTAAAACCCGCTATGCTCATTGCCGGAGATGACGCAGCAGCCAAGGCTACCGTCAGCAAACTCTGTACCCAACTCGGATGGGAAGCCGTAGACACAGGCCCACTCTCCATGAGCCTGCATCTGGAACATATGGCCCTACTTTGGATTAAGATGGCCTCCCAGGGCCTCGGAACCGGCTTTACCTGGGCGATACTGCGCCGGCAAATCTCATATTCAATCTAAGTAGAACTTTGGATCACGGCATTAAAACTGCTTCCTTCGTTTGAATGGTCTCGCTAGCAGCGGTTTGCTTTAAGGTGAGATTGTTTTCAGTGGCCCAGGACTGTAGGTCTGCAAAGGCGCGATCACGGTACACCCCATAGCGCTCTCTTTTATTGCGCACCCGCTTGGCCAACGGTGGAATAATGCCAAAATTCGGCGGCATCGGCTGAAAATGCTTCGGTTCAGCAGAGCTAATAAAGTCGATTAGTGCGCCTAGCATTGTGGTTACTGGCAGCTTCAGCGGTGCTTTCCCTAGCGCGGTTCGAGCGGCGTTGGTGCCTGCTAGCCAACCGCCAGCGATCGCCGCCGTATATCCTTCAGTCCCTACCAGCTGCCCCGCTGCTAATAGCGTAGGCCGCACCTTAAACTGCAAAGATCCGTTCAGCAGCTCCGGTGAATTGATAAACGTATTGCGGTGCATCACCCCCATCCGCACAAATTCCGCATTCTCCAGCCCCGGAATCATCCGAAACACCCGATTCTGCTCGCCCCAGCGCAAATTAGTCTGAAAGCCCACCATATTCCATAGCTGCCCGGCCTTATCTTCCTGCCGTAGCTGCACCACCGCGTAAGGCTTATGCACCTTATTTTCCGGCGCATCAAACGCCCCATACTTCTCGGTGTCGAACAAACCCACCGGCTTTAGCGGCCCGTAGCGCATCGTATCTTCACCGCGCCGCGCCATCTCCTCAATCGGCAAACAAGCCTCGAAGAATTTAGCTGTCTCCCGCTCAAAGTCTTTCAGCTCTGCCTGCTCCGCCTCACACAGCGCCGTATAAAAGGCCAGATACTGCTCTTTATCCATCGGGCAGTTCAGATAAGCAGCCTCGCCTCGATCATAACGAGACGCCATAAACGCAACGTCCTGATTAATCGACTCGCCGATAACAATTGGACTAGCCGCATCAAAAAAGCTCATATAGGCTTGTCCCGCAAAGCGTTCGAGGTCTTCGCTCAGCGCCTGACTGGTCAGCGGCCCGGTCGTCAGCACAGTCACACCCTCTGTTGGAATAGACCGTACCTCGTCTCGTTGCAGCTCTACCAGCGGATGATTTTCCAGTGTCGCTGTCAGCTCTTGACCAAACACCCCCCGATCTACCGCCAGCGCCCCGCCCGCAGGTACCGAATGCTCATCGGCCTTGCCAATCACCACCGACCCCAGCCGCCGCAGTTCCTCGTGCAGTAGCCCCGAAGCTCTATCAGTCCCCATTGCCCCAAAGGAGTTACTACACACCAGCTCAGCCAAATGCTCCGAATGATGCGCCGGAGAAGTCTTCACTGGCCGCATCTCATGCAATACCACCGGCACCCCGGCCCGCGCTATCTGCCAGGCCGCCTCCGTCCCGGCCAAACCGCCGCCAATCACATGAATAGGCTGTTTGTCACTCATCACTGCTCTCAAGTGTGCTATTTCGCGTCGCCGTTCTATTCTAAGGGTCAGTGCTATTTAAGGGGCAGGGCGTAGTGATAGAACGACTGTTCTTCTCTGTAGCCAAGCGATTGGTAAAGCGATTGGGCGGCAGTATTAGCTATCTGGGTGGATAGGCTGATTCGGGCTGCGCCTGTGGCTCTAGCGTGGTTTTCTGCTGCGCTCATGAGCAGCTTAGCAATGCCTTGTTTGCGGTGCGATCGCCTCACAAACAAATCATTCAAAATCCAAGTTCGCCGCATGGAGACTGAAGAGAAACTAGGGTAAAGCTGCATAAACCCAACGCTGTCAGTCCCTTCACGGGCCAAAAATATAGCAGAGTCCTCAGCTTCAAAACGCTCTCTTAAAAATTGCCTGGCCGCTTCAATGTTCGAAGGCTGCTCGTAAAAAACGCGATACTGATCGAACAGCGCCGCTGCTGCCTCCAGATGCTGAGTATTTGCTGAGATGACTTCCATTGCTGATTTCTTCGGTTAACTGTTAGCCAAAAGCCGTTTGAACAGGTCATTGGCAATAGCAGTTCCCAACAAGACCAAAGCACCGCCCAGCCCCATTGATAGAGAAATGGGCTCTTTTAGGACTAAAGCACCCCATAAAATTGCAAAAGCTGGAATCAAATAGGTAACTGTCAGGGCTTTGGTAGATCCGACGTTCTGAATCAGTCGAAAGTAAAGAATGTACGCTAACGACGTTGAGAATAGGGCTAAAGCTACTACAGACGATATCACGGCCAGAGTCGGAACGGTTTTAGGTACGGTGAAAGGCAGCCCTGGCAGAAGGAACACAGCGGCGCTTAGCTGACTGATAGTAGCAATCACCACGGACGGCACACCTGAAAGCTGTTGTTTGATGTAAGGGGCCGAGACGGCATACATCACTGCTGCGGCTAAACCTGCTGCACAAGCCATCACAAAGGCAGGCGTCGCCACAAACGTCTTCAGCCCCACAAGCACAACGACACCTGCGAAGCCCAGTCCCAAGCCGATCATCTGCCCAAAAGCTAGCTTTTCCTTGAGCCAGGCCACAGCGACTACGGTGCCAAACAGCGGAGCCGTCGCATTCAGGATGGAGGTAAAGCCAGCGGGCAAAGAGATAGAGGCAAACGCCAATAGCAGAAAAGGCAAAGCTGAGTTGAGGCAGCCGACCACAAACAAAGGCACGGCTTTGGCGCGAACTATCCCCCATTGGTTTGAGTGAATCAGCAGCGGCAGTAGCGCTAGACCTGCCAACAAAACTCGCATCTCAATTAGCCAAACCGGTCCCAACACGGGCGCAGCTATTCGCATAAACAAAAAAGAGCCGCCCCAAAGCGCAGCCAGCAGCAGCAGTTCCGCAATCTCCGAAACTTTCATCCAGTTCTCCTGAGTTTCTAAAGCTACAGATGGCCCGCTTCCTAGCCTAAAATAGCGTTCTTACGTACCCATCCCCACCGGTAGCCCCTAGCTCACCTGATTCTTTGATGATTTTAAAGTTAGTTCCTTCAGCTTGAGTAAATCTTCTACGGAACAGTACAGATTGTGAATTTGGGAGTCAACGCTGTCTAGCTGACGGGCGTATCTAGGCCATCGTTGACTCTAGATTGCAGGCGACTACTGACTTTCTCCATCAGCCAAAGCTGACCTTTTATTTCCGCAGTCAGTCCGGCGATGCGTTCTGTTTCCATGACAGCCCAATTCGGCGAATTTTGTCAGCAAAATGGCACTGGTTTAACGGTATCAAATCTACGTCTCGATTGATATGCATGGACAGATCGCCCATCAGCGCGCAGATGTCTCGCGTTTTGTGAGTTTCGACGGCCAGGTCTACGTCGGAGCGATCGCTAAACCGACCCGGCAACGTCACTGAGCCAAAAATGTAGCCGCTCTCAATGCCATAGCGAGCCACATGATCGCCTAGCCAGCTCAGAGGATGTTTGAAAAGTCTGAGGTAGGCTATCAGTTTCTAACCAAGCTAAACGAGGTTTGGCGGCTTTCGTCACTTTGACTTAAGCCAATAAAAGGCCAATAAGTAGCGAAAGCCACTTTTCAAACATCCTCTCAGCGTCATCTGTAGAATTTGCTGACGTGATCGCGTTCATTATCTGCTTTTTGTTTGGCGAGTCTGACATCGAGCAGAGGCGTCGGGAAAGTCATTATCGAGAGCGGGGAAAGACCTTACTCAACATTTTACGCTTTTCCAACCGCAGTTCGAATGCCTGACGGATCCAGGTCGTGGCCGATGACGACTAGCTTTGTCTGCTGAGGCTCATCGGTGCGCCAAGGTCGGTCGTAGAAGTAATCAAATCGTTTACCTACCCCATTTAATACGAGCCGCATCGGTTTACCCGGCACGGCTACAAATCCTTTAATACGATAGATTTCTTGCTCGTTGACCAGTTGAGTTAGCACTTGTACCAGAGCCTTAGGTTCAAACGCCTGATCTAACGTCAGCGGCATGGAGGTGATATCGTCATCGTGCTCGTGTTCGGCCTCGTGGTCGTGATGACTGTGGCGGCTGTCAAGATTGTCTTCTACCGCTGCGTTGAAGCCGAGCAACACATTTGAATCCAATTCACCATTCTGGCATGGCAACACTTTCACGCCGTCAGAAAGCTCACTTGCCAGCCAGGTTTTCACCTTATTCAGATCATCCGCACTAACCCGGTCAACCTTGGTCAGCAGCACCATATCCGCACAGCCGAGCTGATCTTCAAACAGCTCTTCAATTGGCGTCTCATGATCCAGACTGTCATCGGCCTGCCGCTGCGCTTCTAAAGCGTCCAAGTCACCGACCAAATCGCCGTTTGCCAGCGCTTCACAGTCAACTACCGTAATCACGCCGTCCACAGTGGCGCTCGTGCGAATCTCTGGCCAGCGGAAAGCCTGCACCAGTGGCTTTGGCAGCGCCAGCCCAGAAGTCTCGATCACCACACAGTCGATCTGATCGCGCCGTCTGATCAGCGCCTGCATCGTCGGCAAAAACTCTTCTTGTACGGTGCAGCACAGACAGCCGTTTGCCAATTCTAAAATGTTGTTTGAGCTGTTGATTGTATCGTCGTCGTCGTCGCAAACCTGACAGTCGCGCAGCAGCTCACCATCGATGCCGACTTCGCCAAACTCATTGACGATCACCGCTATGCGTCGGCCCTGAGTGTTTTGCAACAGATTGCGGACGAGCGTTGTTTTTCCGGCTCCTAAGAAGCCGGTAATCACCGTAACGGGGATTTTACTCATGGTTGTGGATAGGGTTTCCCTAAAAGAGAGTCGCTTTAAACCAGTAGGCTGCCTAGAAAAGCCGCGCCCGCACCGCAAATGACGAAGCCTGCCTGCCGTAAGGAGGTCAGACCAGTTGCAGGGCTCTGATTGAGCGCACGCTGAGAGAGTAGGTAGGTGGCATAGGCGATCGCTCCCTGAATTACCGTAAACCCAACCAAATAAGCCACTATCGGCATCGGCTCTGCCCCGATGATCGCTTCACCATAGGCATAGCCATGAAAGATGCCAGCGAGTGCCGTCAGCGCGGTTACAGCCATCATATTCAACCGGCGATGAACCACAGCCAGTATGCCAAACAGCAACACTGAAGCAGAAATCACCAGTTCAGGAGCCGGTAGATCTAACCCAGCAAAATGCAGTCCTGTACCTGCCAAAGCCGCTAGTAAAAAGCTCATAGGAACCGCAATCCCGCGTCTCAGAACAGCTGCCAGCAAACCCACAGCGATTACAAAAGCAAAGTGATCGAGCCCTATAATGGGATGCCCTACGCCTGAGAGCAGCCCCTGAAACACATTTTTGGGTGCTTCGCCGCCGAAAGGATGATGAGCCATTGCCGGAGTCGCTAGCATCAGGGTGGCGATCGCCGCCAATCCGCTCCGAGTAACAGCCCCACGCATCGAAATATTTTTGAGCATCATTACCGTTTGCATCTGTACCGCGCAGATGGGCTTAGGTTAAATAAAACGTACGGGCATTCTGGCTTTGGCGTGAGCGGTCTGACAGTGCATACAGCTCTTATCCATCACAGTTGCGGGACAGCGCCGGTTTTTCACCGAACTTTCCCCGTAAAATCACAGCGAGCTGGGGCAGCGAGTTGCTTTATTGCCCAAAATCACCGTCATTTAAAACGTCTCAGGCTAACTAGACTATCACGGCAACTCACTCCACAATGAGTGAAGATTGATTGCCATCGGCCTTGCGCCCTGCCCTCAGAGCCACGCTAAAAACCTATGCTCAAAGCCGTTATTTTTGACCTCGATGGCACCCTCACAGACAGTGACAAAGTCCACTTTCAGGTATTTCAAAAGATCTTTGCCCAGCACGGCATTGACCTCGACCGGGCGCTCTATCGTCAGAAGATTAGCGGGCGTCAAAACGCGGCAATTTTAGCCGATTTTCTGCCCGATCTCTCAGAGGCAGCAGTCGAGGCTTTTAGCGCTAATAAGGAAGCGACCTTTCGCACCGCTGCTCACGGGAACCTGACGCCCCTGGCGGGCCTACTTGAGCTGATAGAACAAATCAAACGCCAGGGGCTGGCGATCGCCGTTGTTACCAACGCCCCCCCAGAAAACGCCGCCTTTATGCTTAAGGAACTAGGGCTCAGCGACACTTTCGATCCGGTAGTGATCGGAGATCGCCTACCTAGAGGCAAACCCGACCCGCTACCCTACCAAACCGCTCTAGATCAACTGTCGATTAGCGCGGCAGAAGCCATTGCCTTTGAAGACTCTACAGCAGGCATTCGTTCAGCGGTGGGAGCGGGCATCAAAACTATTGGCGTCACCACCACCCACGCCAAAGCAGAACTGATAGCAGTCGGCGCAGCCGAGACCGTTGCTGACTTTAGCGATCCCTATATCCGAACGTTGCTCTAACCCTTCTCCTCGCCAGCCTGATTGCGCCGACGGCGGCAGCGCTCAGAGCAATATTTCACCTCATCCCAGCAGTTTTCCCATTTCTTGCGCCAGGTGAAAGGGCGTCCGCATACCGGACAAACTTTGGAAGGCAGATCAGACTTTGCGCGTTGACGGGCCATAGAGCGTAGAGAAGGGCTTTGATTCAGTTAGGGAAAAGCTGACGTAGACTTTAAGATTATGTCGCAGGTGTCGCAAGAATTGTCTCAAGCAGCCTTAGCCTCAGTACGGATTGTTCTCGTTGCACCGGCTGGCCCGCTCAACGTGGGGTCAGTAGCGCGGGTGATGAAAAACTTTGGCCTGACTCAGCTCGTCCTGGTTGATCCGCAGTGCAACCCGCTCGGTGAAGAAGCACTGCAAATGGCCGTCCACGCTGATGATGTTCTGAAAGCTGCTCGGCAGGTAAGGACTATCCCCGAAGCGTTGGTGGGCTGTCAGTGGGCGATCGCCACTACCGCTCGCCAGCGCGGTTTCGATGCGCCGTTAGAGCTACCTGAAATTGCCCTGCCCGCCCTATTCCCGACCAACCCTACTGTTACCAGCAGTCAGACCGCTCTCCTATTTGGTCCCGAAGACCGGGGGCTGAGCAATCAAGAACTTACCTACGCTCAGCAGTTCATCAAAATACCCACCGATGCAGGGTACAGCGCTCTCAACTTGGCTCAGGCAGTCGCTATCTGCTGCTACGAACTCCACCGCGCCAGCCTTCACGCAGCCCTTTCGCCCTCCTCCTCTTCCCAACAAAATCCACCAAAAGCTTTACTAACCGCCCCTCTATCTGCTAAACAGACGGAATCTGCCGCGTTAAATGAATTAGAAGGGTACTACCAGCATCTAGAATCCGTACTGCTGAAAGTGGGATATTTATATCCGCACACCGCCACTAGCCGTATGCGTAAGCTGAGGCTACTGCTGCATAGAGCTGCGCCGTCCGCCCGTGAAGTTGCCCTGCTAAGAGGTATCCTCAGACAGGTTGAATGGGCGCTATCAGATTCAAAGAAGGGTTAACTTTAGTCATGACAGATGCTAACGGCTCGCGCTCCCGCCCAGATTCTCCCGGTTCAGATCAATCTATCGGCTCCTCTCAGAGCAGCCGAGGCTTCTCAGCGCATAAGAGCGGTTCTAGCTACAGCTCTATAAATCGCTCCCAGCCCGTTAAGCAGCCCATTAAACAGCCGACCGGCAAATCAGCGGCTAAGCCTGCCAGCAAGCCGGTTAGCCGCAAAACTAGTGATCGCCCTACCGATGAAAATCCTGCTCGCCCCCGCCGCAGTCGCCGCGATCGCCGCCGTACACCCGGCGTATCCTCTGGCCTAGCCTCAGCTCGTTCAAAAGGTCCTGCTCCAACTCGGCTACAGGCGCTCTCATCGCCGCCGCGATCCGCTCCGTCTCGCGCCCGACAGGCTCGCCCCGAATCGTCTGCTCGTCCCCGCCGCCGGGCTGCCCGGCGATCGCTCAAAACCCCTTTGCCTCTTCTATACTTAGGTCGCCTGGTAGTGGCCGGGCTAGGCATTGCTGCCATTGGCGGCACCCTGCTGACGGTGCTGCCCAGCAGTTCTCGCAGCGCTGCCAGAACAGAGTCAGCCCTAGCGCCCCCCACCGAGACCAAAGCCGCCTTCCCAATCGCGCTCAGCCAGGAAAACGCCCCGCTCAAAGCCCAGTTTGAAGACCTGCCCAATCTCTATCCGGGCCTGACGGCCAAGATTTTTTATGTCGATGTAGATACTGGAGACTACGTAGACTTGGCGGGCCGAGAAGCGATCGCCGCTGCCAGCACCATTAAGCTACCAATTTTGCTGGCCTTTTTTGAAGAAGTAGACGCCGGTCGGATCAATCCCAGTCAAACTATGGCTATTCAGCCCGAGCAAATGGCTGAAGGCTCTGGTGAAATGCAGGTGTCTGCGCCGGGCACTCAGTTTACAGCGCTGGAGGTGGCCACTCAGATGATTGTCGGCAGTGACAATACCGCCACTAACATGATGATCGACCTGCTGGGCGGCAGCACTGCGCTGAACAGCCGGTTTGCTGCCTACGGCCTGGAAAAGACTCGGCTCAACGGCCCGCTGCCCGATCTCGATGGCACTAACATCACCAGCGCCCGCGACTTGGCGCAGACCCTGCTGCTGATCGCCCAGGGCGAGACCCTAACTTTGCGATCGCGCGACCACGTCTTAAATATTTTGCAGCGCACTTACAACAAAAGCCTGTTAGCAGCGGGCCTGACCGAAAAAGAAGCCCTTACCTACAACAAAACGGGCGATATTGCCTCTGTGCTCGGAGATGCTGCCCTGGTAGACCTGTCCAACGGCAAACGCTATATCGTGGCTGTGATGGTAGAGCGGCCTACCAACGATGGCCGGGCTGTAGAGCTAATTCGTCGCATCTCAGGGCGCGTTTACCAAGTAGCCAACGAAGCCGTTCAGACAGTGGTTTTACCCACGGATGACTCTAGCACTGCTGGCGAAGAAGGTGCTGGCGAAGATTCTGCACCGACGCTTCAGCCCGATGCAGAAACGGGTCAGCCCTATGAAGAACCTTATGAAGATCCCTATTTTGATGAGAATCTTTAGGAGAGATTAGGCGATATCAAATAAACTGGGTACGCTCCTACGGCAAGCATAAGAATGCGCGGTTTACCTAAGATTTGCTAGATGACTAGACAACAACTTTGAGCAGGCCCCTCAATGGCGATCGCATCCCAAAACTCAATAGAGCCCCTGGAGTCCCCTGTGACGCCCCCCACAAATCCTACCGCTGACCCTACAGAATGGGGCTTTGCTGGGCTAGATATTCGGCAGCTGGCAGCAGCAGGGTATTTCCGCGCCATCGCCTACTGGCTAAATGAGCCGCTGGTACCGCAAAGGGTCTATGCCCAGGTGCTAGCTGATGAGACTCCAGGCCGGATCAAAATTTTGGTGGAGTTTGAGCGAGTTCCTCAGTCTCAGCGGCTGATTCGCTTTGTGTGCGATCGCATCTACCGGCTCAACTCCGATGTCATTGAAGGCATCCACCTGATTGCCCGCGCTCTAGGCACAGGCCAAACCGACTGGGAGCAATCCATTCGCATTCCCACCGCCGCTCAGCGCCAGCAAAAGCAGGCCCCCAAGCTAGTACACGAGTCCGCTCGCAGCCAGGTCGCGCGGCAGATTGTCCGCAGTCAGTTTAAGTTTTTCCGAGCCGCCCTAATTTCGGGCACGGCTGCCGCTGCTTTTCTCTTTGGCGGCCTGACTGAACTAATGCTGGCCGACCGGCTGTCTGTACCTGTCACCGACTCAACACCAGCAGTCCCCTGGTACGGCGAAAGCGCAGCAGACTCTTCCGAAGACTTCTCCGAAGCGACGACGGTTTCTTTTCGGTCGGCCAGTCGGTTCAGCGGTAGAACGGTGGAAGCGGCGCTAGAGACAGTCGCAGTGATTCCCCACGATGAAGTTACTCAACCCGACGATCCAACGGTTACCCTACTCTTTGGCGGCGAGCTGAGCTTAAACGATTTTGTATTTGAGGAGGCCGACAGCCTCGACAGACTGTTTGCAGAGGTCAGTCTCTACCAGCAGGCCGATGTCGCCATGTTAGGATTAGCTGAGCCCTTAGCCTATGCCAGCACCTCTTTACAAGAAAATTTTTATCACCGCACGCGCCCTCAGGCTGTGCAAACCCTCAAAGCCGGCGGCATTGATATTGTTAGTCTGGCCAGCGAAGGCACCTTGACCTATGGCACTCAGGGGCTCAGCGAAACGCTGAAAGCCTTAGATCAGCAGGGCATTTATCGGGTAGGCGCTGGGCTCAATCAGCAGGAAGCTCACCGCCCCGAGATTTTGGAAGTCAAGGGTCAGCGGATTGCCTATCTGGGCTACAACCCTGAGGCCATTATGGGTGCGCAGGCCGATAGAGCAGGTGTGGCCCGCGCCAATAGCGAAGAGCAGCAATACATTATTGAAGATATTCGGGCAATTCGCCCCCAAGTGGACTGGATTGTGGTGAACTATCGCTGGGAAGACACAGCCGCAGAGCTCGCAGATAGCCAGCCAGAGCCCGACTCGCCAGAACATGTCTCACCAGAGCCTGCTGAAAGCAGCTTGCGCGCCTCTATGCCAGCCGATTGGCAAAAGGCTCTGGCCCGAGAAGCTGTAGATGCGGGTGCTGATTTGGTGGTGGGCTATCACCCTAACCAAATTCAAGGGGCAGAGATCTATCGCGATCGCGCCATTGCCTACTCCCTGGGTGATTTTGTCTTTAGCAGCGCGCCACTGGCAGACCACGATACGGCAGCTCTCAAAGTGTCACTGCGCAATCACCAGATGAAGGTTGAATTTTTGCCCGTCACGATTCAAGACTCTCATCTGCAAATGGCGACCGGCGAGCATGGCGCGGCCATTCTCCAGGCTATTCGCGATGCCTCCAAAAGCTTCGATCAGCCGATGCACTTTCCTACGGTACTAGAAGCCAAACCCATTCCTGTTCCAGCCACGCCACCAAAACTCAATGCCCCCGCAGCAAACCCTGTCCCAGATGATATTGAAGACTCATTAGCGCCCGAGTCACCTGAAATTGCTCCTTCCGAGCCTACCAGCTGGCCCTCTGAAGCAATCAGCGACCCTCCCGAGGCCCTAGAATCTGAGCTGGAGCCAGCAGATGCTTCAGAAAATGTCCTGGAAGGCGATTTAGAACTAGAAAATGACTTGGAATACGATGCCCCTGCACCGACCCCCATTCTGCAAGAGTCAGAGGCCCTGTTTGCGCCTGAGTCAGATGAGGCCACCAAGCGTGACCAGCCCTCCTCCTGGCCTTCATCGGCGGATGAAGGGAGTCCGGTAGATAGTTCGACAGATAATTTTATAGAGGAGCCAGCCGATAAACCAATCGGCGGTCCTTGGCAAGACGAAAAGCTTTTAGAAGATTGGGGCGAAAAGCAGCCCGGCTCGTGGCGTGAAATTTCTCCCATTATCGAAGAAGGAGAGGAGCCCGCTCAGCCAGAGGGAACTACAGATTCTGAAGAGCTAATCGATGACCGGCCCGATGACCAGCGCTCTGATGCGAGCGATGAGCTAGAAAGTAGTGATCTATACTCGGATGCTCCCAGTCTAGTGGAGACGTTAGAGGTAGATGCTGCCGCTGACTTGCCAGCACTCACGCCTGTTGACCTCGCTGAACCTGTAGAGCAACTTGTAGAACCCGGTGCGATCGCTCCTACGCCGAGCCCCTAGTCGGCCCGCTATCCGCCCTGCCTGCCGCAGCAGAAGCTGATGCGTCGGTACCCGCTACCGGCCAGAATTAAAAACAAGCCAGTGACCTGACAGTACCCATCGACAAACAATCCAAATTAGCGGGGTACCCTAACTTCAGCAGCGGCCACAGGCCATGTGCGTACACTTAGAAAGATTCGTTAATTTTATACCTGCTGTTTTGAGTAGACGTGCTCTTTTATCGTGATCGCCTCATAGCGTCATTCCGTTCTCATCCTCTTCTTTTAAAGACGAATCAAATGCTTCGCTCCTAAGCACACATAAACTGGAAAGAAAGTGTCACAGTGTCAGTCCCATTACTGTCTGATGTTCATTTCTTAGTTCAGTGCTATCTCTGATCATGATCTTGAAACTTCAGTATAAATTCTTCAGGATCATCTTTGCCGCAGTTAGTAGTTATGAACAGTCAGAGTAGAGCAAAGCTACCGCTTGGACGCTCTGGCTTCGTCATTCATATGAGACATGAAAAAATGGGAAGGGCAGGTAAAGCGTTAAAGAGTGTTCTCCAGCAGTACGGCATTAGCCAAAACCGGCTGGCTGTCACTATGGGGGTTGCTCGCTCCACAGTCAATCAGTGGGTAAACGAAGTCAGCGACCCCCTGGCTGACTCTATTCCTGATATCATCACCGCGCTAGATACATTAGAACCTTCGGCTGCGCAGATCTTTTTGCAGATGTATATTCAGCGAAACGTCAGCCACCACAACAGCTAACAGTCGAAACCCAAGCTGGCAAAACCCGGCTACCGTTCAAGTACAGCGGGAGTTAGGGCAGCCAGTCTGGGTGACGTCCCGCTAGCTCTAGCTCTGTCGGGGGCAGCGCAATCGGCTCTCCGCTCAGCCGCTCTTCTAGAGTGCTAAATAGCGGCAGCAGCCAAAGTCGATGGGTGGCCTCAGCCGTATCTTCGCTCAAGCCGCCAGCTTGAGGGTCATTCACCAGAGCTTCATCAAATAAAATTGCCAGTCCATCAGGCGAGAGGCTGACTGTAATCTCCGGCTGAGGGGGCATTTCCAGCAGCTTTTGTTCTCTGCCTGTTTTCACATTGACTGCTGTTAGATAGGGCATGATCTGGTATTCGTCCTCTGCGCCGTTGTCTACTGTTATCAGCCGGTTGATCAAGCAGTAAAGAAGGGTGTTGTCCTCGTCAAACTGAGCGCTGAGAATAGAGCCATCGGTTTGTAGCAGCTGCTCTTCTTTGCCCTGGCTAGAAACCCAGAACAGCGATTGGGTAAACTGCTTTTCCGGATCGTCCTGGTTAAAGTTGACCAGGGCCGCAGCGCTACCATCGCTGGCAATATCTAAGGTAAGCCCATATTCTGGCAAAAAGTCGAGCAGTTCATCCGCCGGTTCATCCGTCTGAGCGGCTTCTGGCGCCAGGTCAATGACCGCTGTCCCTTGCCCTTGCTGTAGCAGTAGCGAGAGGCTGTCTGGAGCGATCTTAAAGTCTCCGCCGGGCTCCGTTCTAAGCTGGCGGGGAAGCGCTCCATTCATCAGCACCCAGGGGCCAAAGTCCGCTGGGTTACTCTGGCTCACTCGCTGTACCACAATGACTTCGCCATTAGGTGAAAGGTCAAACTTTAGATTTTGGTAGTCTTTGTTGTCGAGTATGAGCTGAATGGCACCCGCTGCCGCTGGTTGGGTTTTGTGGCGCCATATCTGCCAGCGCGGAGCTGCCGTTTTTTCTGCCAGGCCAGTGGAAACGCTGTAGATCTGCGGGGATGATTCGCTTTTGGCTCGATCTTCGGTACTGATGGCCGAAAATAGAATGCGATCGCGCCCTGGATAAGACTTAAAGTCCATTACCATCTGCCCTTCAGGGGTCAGCAGCGTTTTTTCCTTGCGGGTCAAATTAAACAGGATTAGCCGTCCCTGCTCTTCTCCTTCAGCGCCAATATAGGCAAACACCCGATCACGGGTCTGAAACTCGCTGGTAAAGGGTTCAAATCCTACCTGCCCGCTCAGCGCGGTTGCCGCTGGCAGAGAGATTTTGTAGCTCTCGCCGTAGGGCGCAGGCACTGCCAGGGTATAGGCCATTCGCCTGCCAGCCCAGCTAAATTTGCCCTCTAGCGCTGGTTCTATCCGCAGGTTTTGCTCGACGCTCTGAGCATCCATCGGCTGGGTGAAGGTCATCAAAAACGCGACATCTTCGGCGGTAACGGGCTTATCCTGCCAGGAAAAGGTCCGCACTCGCGGCAGCGCCTGAGCGCCGAGCAGCAGCATGGCAGCAATCACCAGCCCGAGCAGCAGCATCGCCGCTGGCGCGACCCGATCAAGCGGCTGTTTTCGACGTGACTGGGACCGTAGCTGAGACATAAAAGAAAAGGGGTAAACCTTAAGGTCGGTCTAGTACTGGTAAGGATTTTTGGGCTCTTCTATAGTCTCGATAGCAGTAGGGGCGATCGCTATCTGTCGCCGTCCATCGAGGGTTTCTGTCGTCATCTGGCCCCTGACCTCTAACCAGCTGTCTACCGGATACGATTCGCCAGCAGGCAGCTGGACTGGTAGCCCAACCGGATAGGCATCAGCCGCGCAGCAGGTAAGCACAAACCGCGATACCATCAAATGAGCCTCCCCCCATTCCTCGGGATTGATCACAAAGCCCGTTACCGACACCGCTTCACCTTCATAGGCATCGGGCTCCGGATAGACATTGATCAGCCGAATCCAGTCGATAATTGTGCGCTCTTCAGGGGCCGCAGCTCGCACAAACCGTCTTGGCTGGGCGCGCGTTAGGGTGATGCTTTCGGATACGCCTCGCTGAATTGCCGTCTGACTGGCAAAAGCCTGAGGCGTATAGATCAAGCCAAAGACAGCGACGCCGAGTACCAGGGCGCTGCTGATACTCGCTGGCAGCAGCGTAATATGGCTTTGATCTTGACTGGCGCTATTCGCTGCTTTAGTCCGCTTCCCAAACAGCTCAGTCCCAATCTTTAGGGCTTTAGAGGCTGCTAGCAGCAATAGGACAATCGCCGCCAGGTTAGAAAGCCAAGCATAGTCAGGATGCAGCAGCAGCAGCAGCTTCCCGCCCAGCCAGTAGCGAAACAGCATGGCGCTCCACACCCCCCAAGCAAGCACGTCCAGCAGGTCTCGCCAGGGCAGTCGGAGCCGAGACCGGGCGGTAGTAGCAGTAGCAGAACGGGGCGATCGCACAGCAGTTAACCAATATACAAATTGACAAACAGCGCCGCCGCAAAACTCATCAGGGCAGCCAGCGCAAACAGATAAAATACCGCTCGCCCTTTAAAGACTGTCAGCAGCAGACCAATATTCTTCAGGTCGATCATCGGGCCAAAAATTAGAAAGGCCAGCAGGGAGCCACTCGTAAAGGTGGCCGCAAACGACAGGGCAAAAAATGAGTCTACCGTTGAGCAAATAGAGACGACCGCCGCCAGCAGCATCATGGCCAAAATTGATGACACCATGCCCTGACCCAGGCTCAAAATTAGCTCACGCGGTGCTGCTACCTGTACCGTTGCGGCGATCGCGCTGCCCAGTACCAGTACGGCACCCAGCTCGCGCAGCTCGCGCAGCATGTTGTCAATCGCCATCTCTAGTTTGCTGCCCAGCGATTGCTCTATGGCCGGATTGGCCAGCAACCGCTGAGCGGCAGGCGTATCTAGCTGTAGTGCTCCGCCCGCTGTCTGTAAAAACGTGCCTCCCTGTAGCAAGGGCGACTGCCCTGAAGACTGACGCCCTAAAGATTTACCAGCAGAAGGCTGGTCACGAAACCGGCTACGAGCTACGGCGTCTTGCAAAAATGGACCGATATCAGATTGCTGGCTAAACACCCACGCCACCGTCGTCGCAATCAGTAGGGTAAAGCCCACCCGCATCAACACAATCTCTGGCTGTCCGCGAAAGGCCACCCATGTCGCCCAAAACACCACCGGGTTGATCGTTGGGGCCGCCAGCAAAAAACCGACTGACACTGCTGTAGGCGCACCCTGCACCAGCAGCCGCCGGGCCACCGGCACGTTGCCGCATTCGCACACTGGAAACATCAGCCCGATCAGGCTACCCGCTATTGCCCCTAGCAGTGCATTCTTGGGCAGGATGCCGATCAGCTTGCGCTCATCCACAAAAAACATCAGCAGGCTAGAGAACGCCACACCGATGAGCAAAAACGGAATTGCCTCTACCAGCAAGCTAAGAAATAGCGTAAATCCAGTATTGAGCTGAACCATCTTCATCAAAGATTAGATATCAGGACTGATCGCCTAAGCGAGGCGCTGAAAGCGTAGGAACGGAATACAAAAACAGGTGACCACACAGTGGGTTAGATTTGGCAGTTTAAAGGAGAAAGGCGATCGCAGATAGTTATTAGAGAGTGTTTACACCGAATATTTATTAAAACTCTCCGCAACTTTTTCGGGAGCTCACCGACTTTAATAATGCGCTGACATTTTACTACGGTGTATCGCAGACCTTAACATACCTCTCGAACAAACCGTATCATCACTTACATTGCACCCCAATTAGCTTCTCTTTTGTGAAGCTTTTTTGTGTGTAAATGCGGACATCTTTTCGCCATCCCCTATGCTTGCGATGGTGCGCTCTCGCTGCGTCGTCACCACATCTGAATGCTGACGACGCTAATCCTACCACTAAGGCACACATCCACATCGCCGCTTGGGTCTCGCAGACGGTCTTCGTAAGCGCCAACATAGCGAAAGCCCGCTTCATCTACCTCAAAATCTGTAGGCAAAGGCTGAGTGCAGCGCTGGCAAAATACGATTTCAGGGTCATCTGTGGAGCCGTCGAGCGGCGGTGCAGGTAAATTTACATTCCAAAACTGCCCTGGCCGGGGTTTGGTCACCATCAGCTGCTGTAATACCTGGGCGCTCAGACGAGTTGCGCGGGGCCAGTCAAAGGGCTGCTGGCGATACTTGTATTGGGAAATGGCGATCGCCCCTTTCCGCAGCAGAGTCGCCTCTCGCACAGCGGCTACCGTCCCCGAGACGTAAGTATCCGAGCCCATGTTGCCACCCGCATTGATACCCGAGAGTACCCAGTCTGCTGCGGGATACAGATGGCTCAGCGCCACCCGGCTACAGTCAGCAGGCGTCCCGCCAATGGCATATTCACCTTTGGCCCTTTGCTCAATTGGGATCGTCCCGCCTCGATTGAGCTGATGACTACACCCTGAGAGCGGCGCATCTGGCGCGACGATGACACTTTGACAACTGCCCTCTGAGCCGCCGCTCGCTGAGATTTGGTGCAAAGCCGCTTGCAGCGCTCGAATACCGGGCGCGTCAATGCCATCGTCATTAGTCAATACGATTAGAGCCATAGCCGTTATTTCCTGGGCTAACGTCCGGCGGCATCGACGAAGACGCTGCCGCTAAAAACCAGCGTAGCCGGGCCGGTCATAAAAACCCGGTTACTTGAAGCCCACTCAATCTCCAGACAGCCGCCCGGCAGTTCAACGGTGGCTGTGCGATCGCTCTTGCCATTCAGCGCAGCTGCCACCAGCAGCGCGCAGGCCCCGGTGCCGCAGGCCAACGTCGGCCCAGCTCCCCGCTCCCAAACTTTCATCTTTAAGTAATCAGGCCGCACCACTTCCACAAATTCGGTATTGATCCGAGCGGGGAAGGCCGGGTGGTTTTCAAACCGGGGGCCAATCTCAGCTAGCGGCACGGCAGCGACATCATCTACAAAAGTAATGCAGTGAGGATTGCCCATGCTGACGCAAGTCACCTGCCAGGGCTTGTCGGCTACCTCCAGCGTTTTATCGACGGCTTTTTCGGTTGCAGCAGCTAGTGTTGTCGGGATCTCATCAGCCAGCAGACCTGGCTCACCCATATCGACGGTGACCTGACCGCCGGTCAGCAGCTCGGGGCGAATGGTGCCTGCCAGGGTGTGAATGCTGTAGGTGTAGGGCAGTTGAGGAGCGCTGCCGTCAGCGGTTTCCAGATCAGCAATAAATTTGGCCAGGCAGCGAATGCCGTTGCCGCACATCTCGGGCTCTGAGCCATCGGAGTTGTAAATCCGCATGGTGTAGTCAGTTTCGCCAGTAGCGGGCAGCACAAAAATCACCCCGTCCGCGCCGATGCCAAAATTGCGATCGCACACTGCCACCGCCTGCTCTGGCGTAATCAAAGGCTCAGCGCTAGCCCGATTATCTACCAAGATAAAATCGTTGCCGAGGCCGTGATACTTACTAAAAGGAAGGGTTGCCATAAAAACAAAAGTCTTTGTTAGACGATCCTAAGCATCTTATAACGCCTGCCCATCGCTTGCTTCTATGACCACTATCGATTTCTCACTGTCATTCTCGGGCAACCTACAGAGCAAACGCTCTTTCACCCCCTTCACCCTATGTCCTCTAAAGAATTTGATACCGGCCTACCCAGCATTCGCCAGGTGCAAACCCTCATTCGCGATCAGCAAACGGTAGAAGTGAAGCTCACCACTGGCGACACCTTGGCTGGTGCTCTTAGCTGGCAAGATGTTAATGCTATTTGTGTCAAAGGTGCTGACGGGCAGAATACGATTTTGATGCGAGGAGCGATCGCCTATGTCAAATCAGGTAGCTGAACGCTCAATTATTTCCTGCTCACGGCAGAGCCAGTTTTGCGGAGGTGCTGCTAACATATGCTTTGCTAAGCGTGACTTGCCCCCTATATATTTGCCGCTATGTATTTAATTGTTGTAGGTGCAGGCGCGGAGGGCCGCCGGTTTGTAGATAAGGCCACTGAAGAAGGCCATGAGGTTACGCTAATTGAAGCCGATGAGCAGCAGGCCCGGCAGATGCTCAAAGAGAACAATATTCGAGTTTTGCACGGCAACATCAGCGACGATAAAATTTTACAAGAAGCAGAGGTTGACCGCGCTGATGCGCTGATTGCGGCGACTCACGACGACTCTACAAATCTGATGGCAATGGTTTTAGCCAAAGAGTTTAAAGTCGAAACTCGCATCAGCCTGATCAATCAGCGCTCTCACACTCAGATGTTTGAGAGCTTAGGCGTCAAGGCGGTTAGCGATCCGGCAGGTATTGTTGCCGCTCAGCTATATCAGTATCTGTCTTGAAACGCGCAGTAACCGCTCAGCTTGCAATCTTTAGTCGGGATATCAGCAGGTTTTTGCTCATTCCAGTAGGGATGGCGCTGGTTTCGCTGCCGGTGTGCGCGATCGCTCAAGAATGGTTCGCGCTAGCCGCCTTTACAATTACACTGGTCACCGCCGCCGCTGTCAGCTTATTACTGTTTTGGTCGGGAAAGACCGCAGAGAATACGCCGCTACGACAGGCATTGATGACAGTAGCGCTAGGCTGGGCCTTAGTTGCGATATTCGGCGCACTGCCGCTGTGGCTGAGTGCCCGCTTTATGGGCGCAGAGATACCGCCGACAGTCGATGTCTTCAACAATCCTTTGAATGCCCTGTTTGAAAGCTTTTCAGGATACACCAGCGCCGGGCTGACGATGGTTATTCAACCCAGTAATTTGCCAGTGAGCCTACAGTGGTGGCGCTCATTTATGCAGTGGGTCGGTGGGGTCGGGATTATCGTCTTGGCCGTTTCGCTGCTGGAGCCGACGCAAAACCAATATGCGCTCTATCAGGCAGAGGGCCGTCAGGCACTGCTACGGCTCACCGTCACCCGCACGGTTCGTCGCATATGGATTATCTACATTGGCTACACCGTTGCTAGTACGCTTCTTTTTGGCCTTCTGGGTATGCCCCCGTGGGAAGCGCTCAACCACAGCATGAGCGCTATTTCAACCGGTGGCTTCAGCGTGACCGATGGCAGTATGGGGGCCTATAGCACCCCGATCAAGTGGGCGATTATGCTGGTAATGATTGTCGGGGCGATCGCTTTCAACAGCCACGATCAGATGATTTCAAAGCGTCGGCTAGCTGCCATTTGGCAAGATCATCAGCACCGGTTGCTAGCCATCCTCCTAGTTGTGGGCGTCGGCCTCGTTGGAATAGAACACTACGCTAGTGTCGGCCAGTTTGCTTGGGTAGACAGTGCCTTTCAGTGGACATCAGCCTTGACCACCTGCGGATTTAGTACGCAGTCGATTCAGTTTTGGAGCAGCGGCAACAAGCTGCTGTTAAGCTTGGCTATGATCATTGGGGGGGCCGCTGGATCGACGGTAGGGGGCATTAAGCTCAGTCGCGCCCTGATACTCATTGATACCGCTGCTTGGCGTCTGCGTAGAACGACTCTAACACCGCATCAGCTCACGGTTCGCCGGATCAACGGCAAACCGCTAACATCAGAGCAGGCCAATCGTCAGCTAGAAGATGCTGGCGCGATCACTTTTATGTGGCTAGTCAGCATTCTAGTGGGCATATTGGTTTTGCTGCGGCTGGTGCCCTCAGAGTACACGCTGAGCGATGTTATCTTTGAAGCTGCCTCTGCCCTCGGCTCAGCCGGTCTATCAACGGGCATCGCCAGCGCTAGCGCCCACTGGATCAGCAAGTGCGTACTCATCGTGCTTATGTGGATGGGACGGCTGGAAATCATTCCGGTCTTGCTGCTAATAGGCGCGCCCTGGGGCTACTTCCTAAGGCGTATTCGCAAAATATTCTGAGAAGCTAACCTAACCTGAGTTCGGGATAAGGTGTTTCGTGGTCAACCGCTCAAATCTCTCCTACCAAAGCCGATCTGGGTTCCCCTTACCAAGGGGAACCGTAAGGGAGGGGTCCTGGCGACATGCTCTGTGCTCAGCCGGAACCCCTCTGCCTGCGGCATCTCCCCTTGGTAAGGGGAGAAAAGATCTCCGATGGCACATTCTAGCTATTCTTATCCCGAACTGACGTTAACCTACGCAAGCAATCCTCAGTCGAGCAAGATCTGCACGGTCTTCACACCGTTTTCGACAGAAATAGTGACCACTTTCGTCGATGACTGCGGAATGATGCTAACGCTGCCGCTCGGCTCCAATATGGCAGTGGCGACTTGATCTAGATTGGCAGGGCTACCCTGTGATCGCATCGTCATGTTCAAGTCCTGCTCGGTGATATGCGCCTTCTTCAGCGCTCTATGATTCATCTGACCGTCTTGTATCAGCGTTCGAGGTCGCCCTTTTGTCCAATTTTCCAGCTGCGGCAGTCGGGCTGATAGCGCTGCCAGCAGCCAGTGCAAGGCCACCAACGTCAGGCCAGCCAGGATTGTCGGAAAGAACGCAGCAGAGCCATTGATTCCCCGACTCAGGGTCGCACCCAGCATAATGCCGAGAATAATATCAATCGCTGCATACTTACCGGCAAAGCGGCGATCGCCCACTACGCGCACCATCAGCAGCGCTACAGCATACACCACTATAGCCCGCGCACACATCTGACCGGCAGAAAGCTCAGAGGCGTCAAGGCCCAGTAGATCGCTTATATAAGGATAGAAACGCTGCATTTAATCACCCCGAAACAACTAGACAGCCATCCTGGCCCGGACAGATCAGCTAAGTATAGATAACATTAAGGAGTACGGTTCTCCCAGCCACTTCAGGAGTGATATCGTCTAATGCGGTCTAAGTCACGCTGCCAATTTCTATGGTTGCTGGCTGAAGATTGCTGAGACCTTGCTAGCTACACATTTCGTCATTACTGATCGCTATGATTTCTTCTCTTACCCCAGCCATCAATAGGCTATGGCGCAGTGTCAGGCATAAGCTTTCTTGGCCCGCTAAACTGCCCTGGCTGCTACTATCTGTGACAGTTAGTGCGCTGGTGCTGTGGAGTGCGATCGCCGCCCCCGCTCAGGCCTACCAGGTGCAGGTATCGCCCAGCAGTCCCAGATTAGGAGACACGCTTTCAGTGGTCGTGCAGGGTAAAAGCAGCGGCGAAGCACCCACTGTTAGTGTAGGGGATACCAGCTATCCAACTTTTTTACTATCAGGCGATCGCTACCGCGCCTTAATACCCACTAGCCCTAATACGATACCCGGACGCACGACGTTGCAAGTAAGCGGCCCTGAAGGGACAAGCAACATAGCAGTCAATATTGGCGATCGCAGCTTTCCTACCCAATACATCACCCTCTCTCCGGGTCGCGCTGGGCTAGAAGGCACCGACTACGAGTTTGGCCGGTTAGATGGCCTTCGCGCACTGCGTACCCCAGAGCGCTATTGGAATGGCCCTATGACCAAGCCCAGCAACGGCTATATCAGCTCCATCTATGGCCTGCGCCGTTACTACAACGGTGTGTTTGCCGGAGACTATTACCACCGGGGAGTAGACTACGCAGCTGGCAATGGCTCGCCCATCTATGCGCCAGCAGCCGGTCAGATTGCCCTGGTTGGCCGGGTCGCAGATGGCTTTGTGCTTAACGGCAACACCCTCGGCATCGATCACGGTCAGGGCGTCACCAGCGTGATGATTCACCTCTCTGGCTTTGCAGTCAATGAGGGCGACTCTGTCCAGGCCGGTCAGCTAATCGGCTATATGGGCTCTACCGGCTTTGCCACCGGACCAAATCTCCATTGGGGGCTATTTGTCAACGGAGTGTCAGTTGATCCAGTGCCCTGGCGTTATGACGGCGTAGAGTGAGCCTATCAGTCAACACAGTCGAGCTAGGCAACTGATCGGCATCCGTCCTCTCTCTGTTTTATCTGAGTGAGACAATGGGAATACTCTAACAAAGATTCATTCAACCCGATGTCACCAAAACTGAAAGTGATATCCAAATCTTTCACTGGAACAAATAATCGGAGTCTTGTGCCAGCATGAATAGCATAGAAAAAATTGTTGAACAGGCATTGCAAGATGGCTACTTGACCCCTGCTATGGAAGCCGAAGTTGGCCGTATTTGCGACGCTGCGTCTGAGTTATCCATAGAAGAATACATGGCCTTGGATCGCCTGATGGGTTCTCTGCTCACGGGTGAAGTCGTCGCCGTTCCTCGCAAACAGTTCATCAACGTCATGGAAGAACTGGTGCTCACAGAAGCCATCTCCCAGGTCGCTGAAGTAGAAGCTAAAAGCGACCATACCCTTGACTTAGGAGATGTTGCTGCCTACGCCCTCAATCGCCTGCCGCCGCTGTATGCCACTACCGAAGAGGGGGCAAGCTATCAGCGTGAGAAAGCCCACGTTGAGCTAGCCGAACTCATTTTTCAGCAGGTCTCTGAGTCGGTCGGTCGCAGCCTCAATCAGCCCGAATTCTTCCCAGAGCGCAAAGAGCTTCAGCGCACTGAAGAAGGGCTTATGGGTCAGGTCAATAAAATGCTGAAAGACTACGCCCACAATTTTGAGCAGCAGCCTGCGGCAGCGTAGTTGTAGAAAATAGAGGAGCAGGAGACAGGAGAACAGGAGACAGGAGTTGGGCCATACTGCCTGCTGTTTCCTGTATCCTGCCTGCTGTCTCCCTCGACTTCCCTCTGACTTCAGCCCCAGCCTGCCAAAACAATCCCTAAAGCTCCACCTTTACCGACGTCCCGATTCCGACTCGCTGGTAAAGATCTTGAATGTCTTGGTTGCGCATACGCACGCAGCCGTGCGAGACCGCTTCGCCAATCAGCTCTTCCTGGTTGGTGCCATGAAAGCCAATTTGGGCCTGGCCATCGCTCCAAAACCCAATCCAGCGGGCGCCTAGCGGATTATCTGGTCCTGGCGGAATCTCGTCTTTGGTGATGGGGTGCTGCCAGGCAGGATTTTCTATCTTATTAATCACCTTGAATTCGCCAGTCGGTGTTTTCCAGTCAGCCTGGCCTACTGCAACCTCGTAGCGAACGGTCGGTTGATCGGTGTAGCGCACCTCCAAAGAGCGCAAATCAAGGGATAGAACTAGCTGAACTGGCGATTCTTCCGATGGGCTGTCAGCTTCGGGTAACGCTTCTCTGGCAAAGAGCTGCCCAAAACGTGTGCGAGCCGCCAAGCCTGACTGCTCAGAGTCGTTGCCTGGCTGAAAAATAGCTGTGCTGCTGATATTTGCAACAGAGTCTGGCGTGAGTACTGGCTCAGGGAAAGGGCTGCGCCACTCAAAAGCTACTAAGGTCACTGCCGAACCGAAGCACAGTGCCACAAAACAACGAACGATAGGAGCCTGCCTCTGCATAGATCTGTCGCTCACTAAAGCGCTTAGTGAAGCGCCTGATTAAATTTCCCCTTTACACCTTAGCCTTGTTAAGATCGCTCTTGCACCCCCCAGCAGATACGGAGAGGCAATTGTAGCGTGGTAGTTAAGCCAGACTGGTTACGGGTAAAAGCGCCCCAGTGGGAGCGAGTCGGCAATGTGAAGGGAATTTTACAAGATCTTGGCCTCAATACTGTCTGTGAAGAGGCTTCTTGTCCCAATATTGGCGAATGCTTTAGTGTCGGAACCGCCACATTTCTGATTATGGGCCCGGCCTGCACTCGGGCCTGCCCCTACTGCGATATTGATTTTGATAAAGCTCCAAAAGGACTCGATCCGATGGAGCCAGTGCATTTGGCTGAAGCTGTCCGTCGGCTGCGCCTCAAGCATGTGGTGATTACTTCGGTGAACCGCGATGATTTGTCCGATGGCGGCGCTAGCCAGTTTATCCGCTGCATAGAAGAAACTCGTAAGGTTTCTCCTGACACTACGATTGAAGTACTCATTCCTGATTTGTGCGGCAACTGGGATGCGCTAGAGGCTCTGCTGCTAGAGGGCCAGCCCGAAGTACTCAACCACAATACAGAGACGGTTCCTCGGCTCTATAAGCGCACTCGACCCCAGGGAGAATATGGGCGCAGTTTGGAGCTGCTGGCGCGATCGCGGGCCATTGCCCCCTGGGTTTACACCAAATCTGGCATCATGGTGGGTCTCGGCGAAACTGACGGCGAAGTGCGGCAGGTACTCGGTGATTTGCGCGCTATAGACTGCGATATTGTCACTATTGGCCAGTACTTACAGCCCAGCCAAAAACATCTGGGCGTCAAAGACTTTGTCACCCCTGCGCAGTTCGAGGCCTGGCGCACCGCCGGTAAAGAAATGGGCTTTTTACAGGTGGTCTCATCTCCGCTCACCCGCAGCTCTTACCACGCTGAGCAGGTGCGTCAGCTGATGAAACTCTATCCACGTCACAAACCGAGCTAAGCCAGTGCGCTCGGCTTATCCGTGCTGATACCTTGGGGACGCCTGATAGATGCGAACGCTACACTCGCTCAGACTGCTTGACCGCAGGCTGCGGCTGCGGCTGGAATTGGAAGAGGGTGTAGACGACGTTGCGGCGAATGCCCGTCATCATATCGAGGAAGACCTCGTAGCCTTCGCTTTTGTACTCAATTAGCGGATCTTTTTGGCCGTAGCCACGCAAGCCTACCGTTTCCCGTAGGGCATCCATCTGCTGGAGGTGTTCGCGCCAGAGGCTGTCAATCTGCTGAAGGATGAAGAAACGCTCCGCTTCTCGCATCAGTCCGGCCTTGATAGAGTCCACCTGCGCCTCTTTCATGTCGTAGGCAATGCGCACCTGCTCGACTAAAAAGGTTTTGATCTCTCCTATCGAGAGATTTTCGAGCTGATCGGGAGTAAGGTCTGCCAGCAGATAGACAAATTCTTGCACCTTACTGACGACGCTCTCTAGATCCCATTCTTCTGAGGGTAATTCTGGGTTGACGTAGGCTTCGACAATATCGTTCATGGTTTGCTCGGCGTAGCCTAGCACCAGCTCTTTAAGCGCGTCGCCTTCTAGCACCCGCCGCCGCTCGGCGTAAATGGCACGGCGCTGGTTGTTCATCACTTCGTCGTATTCAAAGACCTGCTTGCGAATGTCGTAGTAGTAGGTCTCAACTTTTTTCTGTGCGCCTTCGAGTGACCGGGTCAGCATTCCCGACTCAATCGGCATGTCTTCTTCGACGCGGAAGGCATTCATCAGGCCAGCTACGCGATCGCCGCCAAAAATCCGCAGCAGGTTATCTTCTAAACTCAAGAAAAACTTGGTCGAACCCGGGTCACCCTGACGCCCAGCCCGGCCCCGCAGCTGATTATCGACGCGGCGCGACTCGTGGCGCTCGGTGCCAATGACGTGCAAGCCGCCTAGTTCAACTACCTCGTCGTGGGCCGTCGAGGTGATGCTTTCATAGACTTCGAGCACCTGGTTGTAAACGTCTCGCAGTTTTTGAATTACCGGATCGTCAGTCGGGGCTTTTTCAGCGGCAACGGCAATTTTATCTTCGGCAGCGAGTTCCGACAGGCTCTGCTCACCGTAGGTTTTAACGGCAAAAGAGACCGCCTCTTTGAGCGCTGATTTCATTTCGGCAGAAAGCTCGGTCGGAAAAATCTGAGGCGAGGCTTGCCAGGTCTTCTGCTTTTTCCCAGCAGCAAAGCCCTGAGCCTGATGGTTGCTTTTAGTTGCCGTAACCTGAGCGACGCCAAACTTTTCGTCATCTTCGGGCTTCACCAGCCGGGGCATAAAATACTCACGCACTTTGAGCCGGGCCATGTAGTCGGCGTTACCGCCCAAGATAATGTCGGTGCCTCGCCCGGCCATGTTGGTGGCAATGGTGACTGACCCGCGCCGTCCGGCCTGAGCAACGATTTCTGACTCGCGCTCTACGTTTTCGGGCTTGGCGTTAAGTAGGTTGTGGCTGACTTTGAGATCGCTGAGCAGAAGTGAGAGCACCTCGGATTTTTCTACGCTGGTAGTACCGACCAAGACTGGACGACCGGTTTCATTCATATCAGCGCATTCTTGAGCGATCGCATTCCACTTAGCATTCTCAGTCTTATAGACCACATCCGCCAGGTCGCGCCGTTGAGAAGGGCGATTAGTCGGAATAATAGTGACTTCTAGCTTGTAAATTTTCTCAAATTCGGCCTCTTCGGTTTTGGCCGTACCCGTCATCCCCGAGAGCTTGGGATAGAGCAAAAAGAAATTTTGATAGGTAATCGAAGCGAGCGTCTGAGTTTCCGGCTGAATCTCTACATGCTCTTTAGCTTCAATCGCCTGGTGCAGACCATCGCTCCAGCGGCGACCGGTCATCACCCGCCCAGTAAATTCATCGACAATGACAATCTCGTCATTGCGAATGATGTAGTTCACGTCTTTAGTGAACAGCTCCTTTGCCTTAATTGCATTGAATATATAGTGCGCCCAGGGGTCTTTGGGATCGAACAAATCAGTGACATTGAGCAAATTTTCAGCTTTTTCAAAGCCCTCGTCTGTCAGCAGTACATTGCGGGCTTTTTCATCGACCTCGTAGTCCACCTCGTCGCTCTCTAGCTGGACAGCAACGGCTGCGGCCTGCGTATATTTTTCGCCAGGGCGCTCTACCTGGCCTGAAATAATCAGCGGCGTGCGCGCTTCATCGACCAAAATCGAATCGACCTCGTCAATCACACAAAAGTTAAATGGGCGCTGCACCACATCAGCCATTTGCGTGCTCATATTGTCACGCAGATAGTCAAAGCCAAACTCGCTGTTGGTGCCGTAGGTAATGTCGCAGGCGTAATTTTTCTTGCGTTCGGTCGGGCTCATGCCCTGCTGAATCAGGCCTACACTCAGCCCTAAAAAGCGGTGTACCTGCCCCATCCACTCGGCATCTCGGCGGGCCAGGTAGTCGTTGACTGTCACGATGTGAACGCCTTTACCCGAAAGCGCATTGAGATAAGCAGGCAGCGTAGAGACTAAGGTTTTACCTTCGCCGGTTTTCATCTCAGCGATTTGGCCATCGTGGAGGACCATACCCCCGACCAGCTGCACATCGTAGTGGCGCAGCCCAAGCACCCGCTTTGCAGCCTCGCGTACGACTGCAAAGGCTTCGGTCAAAATGTCTTCAATATCTTCGCTGTTCTCCAGGCGCTGCCGAAACTCAGCCGTCTTCCCAGCTAGCTCATCATCCGAAAGGGCCTGCATGTCTTCTTCCAGCAGGTTTATTTCCTTAACATCGGGCTGATATCGTTTGAGCTTACGAGCGTTGGGATCGCCTAAGAGTCTTTTTAGCATGTCAAGCCGGAGAAACGACGGACGGGAGGCATCATAACCTCACAATTAATTGTATCTAATCTTACGGGGAGAGACTGCCCTCTCGGAAGGCGGTACCTCGGGCGGTTTACCCTACAGCCCGGCCCTACAGCGCTCATGGTATCACCTGGATCTGTAATTTTCCTCAGATGCACCAGGGTGACAGCCTATGCAGCTGCTGAGGTTGAGCGGTTGCGGGAGGGCGACGGTGGGGTGCAGCGCTTGAAAATAGACTGAGTCTTTGAGGCGATAAGGGACTGAGCCGCGGCCTTGGTGAGCGCGTGAGTACACCTGTAGGTAGTTGAGCATGAGCTGCTGGTCAAACGGGGTGGTAGCGGGCAAAGAAACGCCGTAGTGGGCTGGGTCAGTGACTAGCGTTTGCCAGGTTTGAGCGGGCAGCACAGCGGGGGGCAAGGCGACATGGCAAGTGGCGCACTGATTGACATAAATGCTGTAGCCAGCAGCATATCGTTCGTCTACCGGATCGACCATGCCGTAGGGATCGGTAACGGCGCGGGCTAACCCAATGCCCAAAAAGCTGCTGACGGCAAAGGCAAGCAAGCCGAAGAGCAAAGCTCTGATAGAAAAGGGTTTGATAAAGCGGAGCATGGGTGATCACTATCGTTAACGGCGGCGGCTAACAGAGCAGGCTGGACTCTTCAAGGTCTGAGTTATTTAGTCATGAAAGCGTCACTTTTACCGAGATTGCGAGAAAAATACGGTAACTGTCTTTATTATCGAGTTAGATTTACGTAAATAAAAGATTGGGTGCTTTTACCTGGATCTCATGTCCCAACAATCTCACGTCCCAACTTCTATAAGAGGGTAGCTGTCTATGGACAGTCGGCATATTCAGTTTCGCTATACAGAGGTACTCAGCCAGGGCCAGCTAGATCAGCTGTGTGATTTGTTTGTAGCGGCGGCTTTTTGGGCTCAGCACCGCCGGGCTGATGAGATGGCTAAGGCAATAGCCCACAGTCATCCGGTCGTCACCGCTTGGGATGATCAGCGGTTGATTGGCTTTGCTCGGGCTAATTCTGACGGCTATTTTCGGGCCACCATCTGGGATGTGGTGATTCACCCGGATTATCAAGGGGCTGGGCTAGGCCGCAGACTGGTTGAAACGCTGATCGCTCACCCCCATATGAACCGGGTAGAGCGCACTTACCTGATGACGACCCATCAGCAGAGCTTCTATGAGCGGATTGGGTTTGAGCAAAATAGCACGACGACGATGGTGCTGCATAATCAGCCGATGTCAGAGTGTTTTTTGGAGGTGACGGAGCCTCAGCGCGTAGGCGTGGTTGCCTGCGAGTAGGTAGCTGCCGTAGAACACCTTCAATTCTCGGCCTCTTCGGCCTCGATTTTTTCGCGCGAGTCGCCCCAGTAGGCGCTGTAGGTCCATTCTTCGCTGCTGCCTTTGTCAGCCGTAGCCCACCGGTAAATCACATCCTTGTTGGGATTAACGCCGATTTCTAGGAGCTTGGCTCCCATGTAGTATTCGGTTTGCTTGAGGGTGCGATCGCGCATCAGAGCGCTTTCACTTTTAGGAATTGTCTTAGAGATATGGGCTTGGGTATGTTTTGCCATGGTCTGCTAGTAGTGGTCTTCTCTCTCGTGTAATTTTATTATGCATTCTTGCCGATTGGCAGATCTAGCGTCACCCCTTGACCGTAAACTCTTTAGAGGGTGACTCTATCTGACCGAAACGGCTGAGTGCTGCTCACCGGTCAATTGCAGTTGTGCAAATAAGACTAGAGAGGAGACGGTGAGGCGATCGCAATTTTTAAGAAAATATTTCAAGTATGGGCTCAACGGACTAGCGATTGCAGCCGGACTCCCGGTCACTATTACTGCCTGTAGCCGGTCGGCATCCCGGTCGGTGACAAAATCAGCTCCAGAATCCGCATCAGAGTCAGCCGCCAGTGCCGCCCCGGCCAAATCGTCTTCACCGCCGCCCGCCAAAGAGATGTGGCGGGTAGGCATTGCCTTGGGTGTAGCTCCCTTCGTCAGCGAAAAAGGCCAGCGGCTAGTCGGCTTTGATATCGACTTAATCGAAGCCGTCGGCAGCCTCTGTGGGGCAAACCTTAAGCTAGAGGCTCAGCCTTTTGACGCGCTGATGCCGTTGATTCAGGCAGGCAGCATTGACGTGGCTATTGGCGCACTCCCTATTCCGGTGGGTAGAGCTGAGATACCCAACTTCTCTCAGCCCTATTTTCGCTCTGGTGTGGCGATCGCAGCGCTTCCAGACAACGAGCAGTTCGATAGCCTGAAGGCGCTAAAGGGCAAAACCATTGCTGTCCAGCTAGAGACTGCCGGTGCCCGTCTGGTGATTGATATTGCCGAATCGCGTATTCTCACCTTTGATCAGGCTACGGCTGCTTTAAAGGCTGTAGAGGCAGGAGAAGCCGATGCCGCTCTGGTGACCTTGCCAGCGCTGCTGAATCTGTTATCGACTGACAGCACGGTTCAGGTGAAGCAAATGGGCGAACTCACAGAGCCCTACGACTTTGGCATTATTGTGCGGCCAATAGACGCTGCATCAGAGGAAGAGAGGACCGAATCTGAGGAGGCGAGCCGCCCAGACGCTGCCCCGCAGGAGACTCGCCTCAACGCCATCAATGCGGCCCTTGACACCCTGGTAGAAGACGGCACCTATGCCAAAATTCACCAGCGTTGGCTGGGTATGGCACCGCTGTAGGTTACCTGTCTACGATGGCTGTTTACGGGGACCACTCCAAATTGATGCCAACGCGGCTATCGCCCTCATCAGCAGTGCGCTGCCATTCCAGGTCGGTGGAGAGACGCAGGTCTTGAGTGATAGCGTAGCCCACGTTGAGCTGTGTGATGCTGAGCCCTTCGCTGTCTCCAACTATCCAGGATTGATCTAGCGTGAGGTCAGCAGCACCCGTGCGGGTCGGGACAACTCGCAGCCGCACGCCGACATTTGCCCCGCTCACCTGATAGTCATCGGCAGCGCTAGCGTAGCGATAGCCCAAGGTGGGTGCCACATTAAAGTATCCGCCCAGAGGCAGCACGTAGTAATGCAGATCGGTGCCGTAGGCCTGGCGATCGCCCCTAAAGTTCTGCTGGTAGTCAGCGCTCACTGTCAGCCGCGTGTCGCCGACGAACCAATCGTCTACACCTAAAATAAAGCCGCCAGTGCCGTCAGACGAGGGAAAATAGCTGTAGCCTGCCTGCACCCGAGTAATAAAGCTCGGGTCGTTGCGAATATCGGCCTGCACATTGGGAATGGCTTCTAGCCAGCGCTGCAATACGGGGCTTTGCTCAATCACCTCGGGCGTCAGGTTGAGCGGCGCATTTGAGTTGACCTTACCTGTATTGGGCACGTCTGCATAGGCGGCAGTGGCCAGCAGCACAGTCATCGCGCCCAATAGATAGCCAAAGATCTGATATTTCATAGCCATAGACTAGCTGCCCCCCGCTCAAAAGTCAGCCTGTCAGAAAGCCGACACCTTATTGAAGAAAAGCCATCGGGTCAGTAGGTTCGCCGCTCTGTCGAACTTCAAAGTGCAGATGGGGGCCGGTAGATAGCCCAGTGGTGCCGATAGCCGCGATCGCACTGCCCTTCTGCACCGCATCGCCTTCGCGCACATTTAGCCGACTGGCGTGGCCATAGAGCGTCGTTACCCCGCCGCCGTGGTCAATAATGACGGCATTGCCATAGCCGCCGTACCAGCCCGCAAAAATCACCACTCCGGACTCAGCTGCCCGAATGGGACTGCCGTAAGCCGCCCCAAAATCAGTGCCAGCATGAAAGCGGCTGTAGCCCAAAATGGGATGAAACCGCCGCCCGAACTGGCTGGTAATCGGCCCCGAGCTGGGCCGCACCATCCGGTTAGAAGAACGAGCCGCCCGCAGGGCTTCTTCTCGGGCCATTTTGGAGTCGCCACCCTCGGCAGCTACCCGTTCTAAGATCAGCTCGGTCAGATTGGCCGAGTCTTTATCTAGCTGGTTGATTGCCGCTGATAGCGCTCCCCGGTTTTCTTGCAGGCGCGTCATCATCTCAGACTGCTGCTGTACCTGGGCTGAGTACTGCTGGCGGCTGGCTAACAGCTGTTGGCGTAACAGGGAGATAGAATTTTTCTGCTGCTCTATTCCCTCCTGCTGGGCCACCAGGTCTGCTGACGTTTCCTCTAGCGCAATCAGCATGGCACTATCGGCCTGATAGACCTGCTTGAGCCGGTGGCGCCGGTCTAAAAAGTCGTTGAGATTTTGGCTTTGCAGCAGCAGTGCCCAGCCCTGAGCCTGCTGCTGACGCTGCATGACCTGAAGCCGACCGACTGCCGCTGTCCGCGCTTGCTCGTAAGTTTGCCGATTGTGCGATAGGTCGGCTTCTAGCTGATTGAGTCGGCGCTCGGCCTCGCTTAGCTGATATTCGGTGTTGCTGATCCAGGCATCGGTACCCTGAATCGTTTTGGAGAGATCGCGCAGCTGCTGGTCGGCCTGGTCTTCAGCCGTTCGGTAGCGCTGATCGGTCTGGTCGTAAATCTTGAGCTGCTGATCGACTTGATCGCGCTGCTGCCTGAGATTTTCTAGTGCCTGAGACTGAGCGATCGCACCCTGGCTAGCCAGACGCCACCCGTGAGTAAAATCGGCGCTGATCAGCCAAAGCGTAAGGGCGATCGCCAATCCAAAACTCATGTACCTCTGCCAGCATTTCTGCCAGTGTTGATGCAGCAAAACCATGCTCAGAAACCTATTTCTCTAAGAGCTATCTACCAGACCAATGCTGTTAGACCCGTAATTCCGTTAGCCTCATCAGGCTAAATCAGCAGAGCGGCCATGCCAAAGCCAAAAATCATCGCCCCAAACACTTTATTCGCGCCCTGATTAAACCGGGACAGTCGCTCAGGCGTGAGCCGATTGCGCAGATACACTACCCCTGAGACTAGCACCATCCACCACAGCACCGAGCCCGTAAATACGCCAAATACAAGGGTTACAGAATTCAGGTAAGATGCCTGCGTAATACTGAGACCGGCAAAAATAGCAATAAAAGAAAAAATGGTAGCAGGGTTGGTCAGGGTGAGCACCAGCGTGGAGCTATAGGAACCGATAACGGTCAGTTTGGCGTTAGGAACACCAGGCGCATTCAAAGAGTCGCTGCGGGTGAGGACGCTTGCTGGCTTAGCAAAAAAGGTAGTCAGCCCTAGATAGCAGAGAAACAGACCGCCGACCAGCTGCAAGTAATCTGTGTGATCTATCAATAAATCGGAAATAGCGCTCAGCCCAAACGCGGCCACCATACCGTATAGCCCATCAGCAGTGGCCGCTCCAAAGCCCGATACCAACCCTGCCAAACGACCTTGGGTGAGCGTTCTACGAATGCATAGCAGTGCGATAGGGCCGACTGGGGCAGCGATCGCCAGCCCCAGAAAAATTCCCTTCAGCAAAATAAACAGCATAATCTGTCCTCAAACAGCAGATGAGTGAGTAGATACAAACCAAGGTGGCTTCTATGGCGATATTGAGAAAGGCCTATGCAATTGGCGCAATAGCCTGGTCTTTGACCGTTGAAAGGGCAATTATGGTGCGGGTTTGCTGAATACCCGGCAGGGCTTTGAGTTCTTCGCTGAGAATGCGCTCTAAGTCAGCAGTAGAGCGGCAGCAGAGTTTGAGTAAGTAGTCGCCCTCACCCACAACATGGTGGCAAGACTGAATATTTTCACAAGCCCGCACGTAGTCGATAAAGCCCTGGCGATATTGGGGATGCTCTAGAGTGACTGAGACAAATGCGCTGAGGCTGAGGTCGAGCTTCTCAGCGTTTAGCTGCGCCGCGTAGCCGGTAATCACGCCCTCTTTTTCCAATCGCCGGACTCGATCTGCGATCGCCGGTGCCGACACCCCAAACTGCTCAGCCAACGCCGACCATCTCACCCGCCCTTCGCGGCTCAAAACCGTCAGTATTTTCCAGTCCAGCTCATCGCAGTCCATTATTCTTTAAAGGCATAAACTCAATTCTAAGTTTATCTTATATGCCTAAAAATTTAAAATAAATTATTTTCTAATACATAGACAGCAATTTGATTTGTAAAACATATTTATAAAACTCGGATAAAGCATTCTGACGAATATGGCAGTTGGTTTGCGTAAGTCAGCCACCCCTGTCATTTGTGCCCCAGGCCGAAACGTCATAAGGCATGATTGACAGTGGAGCAGACCACACTGCCATCTACAAGCATCTATACGAGTCTCGAAATTTCTTATGATTGGGCATCTCACTGCGACCCTTGAGCAAATCGATCTTCCCGCTGACTGGATTGGTATTCGGGCCATACAGGAAACCAGCAGCTGGCGCGCCATGCGCGACGGCCACCCTCAGCAAAACGAAACTGGGCTAAATCAGGGCGCTATGGTAGAAGTGCTGGCCCAGGGGCAGTTTGGCTATAGTGCTACCAACCGGCTCACCCGAGATGCTTTGCAGGCAGCCGCTAGCCGTGCCTATAGTCAGGCCGTAGCCGCCAGCCGCTGGACAATTCATCGTTTCACCCAGGCCGTTCGCCCGCCGGTCACCGGAGAATATGTCTCGCCTTATCAGCGGCCCCTGAGCGGACTGGGCGCGGGCGAAATTAACGACCTTTTGCGTCAGCTGTGCGAGCAGCTCAAGGTATCGGCGGCGATCGTGCGCACTCTGGCAGTAGCCCGCACTCATGAAGTAGAGTCCTGGTTTGTCAGTAGCAATGGCTCTCGGGTCTACCAAAAGCTGATGCTGCTGGAGAGCCATTTGGGGGCGATCGCTCAGGCTCCCGGCGTCACCCAATCGCGCACAGACAATGGCTACCTGGCTCGCAGCTATCAAGGCGGCTGGGAACTATTTTCGGGTGCTGAATCGGCCAGGGCAACTCGCATTGGCGAACAGGCCGTCGAACTGCTGAGCGCACCAGACTGCCCCGATACCGCTACCACGCTTGTCTTGGCCCCCGATCAGATGATGCTACAGCTCCACGAGAGCGTCGGCCATCCCCTGGAGCTAGACCGCATCTTGGGAGATGAGCGCAACTATGCCGGAGGCAGCTTTGTCCAGCCTCAAGACTTTGGCAAGCTGGTGTACGGTTCACCGCTGATGAATGTCACCTTTGATGCCACTGTGCCCGGTGAGATTGCCAGCTACCGCTTCGACGATACGGGCGCGCCCGCTGAGCGGCAGTATCTAATTCGCAAAGGCGTTTTGGAGCGAGGCTTAGGCGGGCTGGAGAGCCAGGCGCGTTTGCAAGTGCCGGGTGTGGCCTGCACCCGAGCCTGTAGCTGGAATCGCCCGGCCATTGATCGAATGGCAAACATCAACCTGGAGCCCGGCGAGACCGATTTTGATACGCTGATCGGCAGCATTGAAAACGGTGTGTATATGGAATCTAATCGCTCCTGGTCAATTGACGATCAGCGTCATAAGTTTCAGTTTGGCTGTGAGTATGCCCGCAAAATTGAAAATGGTCAGCTGACGACAGTGCTCAAAAATCCTAACTATCGGGCGACGACGCCTCAGTTTTGGAGCAGTCTGGCTCAAATTGGCGATCGCCAAACCCTAGAAATGTACGGCACGCCCTACTGCGGCAAGGGTGAACCCAATCAGCTCATTCGCGTCGGCCACGCCTCGCCAGTCTGCGCTTTTGACCATATTGAAGTCTTTGGAGGGGCTGGATCGTGACCTTACACTCATCAGAACAGTCATCGGATGCGAGCTTCTCCGCAGACAGCCATAGCAGCGTTCAGCGCTCCCCTGAAAACTACGAGGCCGTGTTTAATCGCCTGCTGGAGGCGGTGGGCGATCGCCTCTCAAGCACGCCTCATCACCATTTCACCCTCTCTATTGCCGGAGAGGACAGCCAGTTTACCCGCTTCAATCAGGCCAAAGTGCGGCAGACCGGTCAGGTGTGCGACGGGCAGCTGCGGCTAACGCTAATGAGCCCCGCCCAGACCGCTACTGCCAATATCCCCTTTGTTGGCGAATTTGAATCGGACTGGACGCTTACCCAGCGAGCCTTGGTCACCTTGCAGGCGGAGCTGCCTGATTTACCTGTTGATCCCTACATTGTGCTGCCGTCGCCCGCTGTGCCTGTCAATGGACGCAGCCGTGAAGTGCGCAGCGGTCACCTGCTGTCAGCCAAGACAGTTGCTGAAACGCTGCTAGAGCCAGTGCAATCGCTCGATTTTTCAGGACTATACGCCGCTGGGCTCTCGTACCGGGCCTATGGCGACTCGGCGGGAAAGCGCCACTGGTATGAGAGCCCGTCTTTTACGCTGGACTATTCTCTGTTTGGCGATCGCCCCCACCAGGCCGTCAAAGGGACGCTAGCAGGCCGCCAGTGGAACCGGGAAGCCTATCAGCAAAATATCGCCACCGCTCAACAGCAGCTTGCTCTGTCGAGACGACTCATCAAAGCTATTCCCAGAGGTAGCTATCGCACCTACTTAGCGCCAGCCGCCGTTGCCGATCTGATCGAAACTGTCATCTATGGCGGGCTAGGTGAAGCCGCTCTACGTCAAGGGAACAGCGCTTTTACCAAGCTGGAGCAGGGCGCAGCGCAGCTCTCTGAGCAGTTTTCTCTCGGGGAAGATTTTCAGCGGGCAGGCGTGCCCCGGTTCAATACCAGCGGGCAGGTCGCCCCGATGCAGGTGCCCGTTATTCAGTCGGGCCGCTGGGTGACTTCACTCGTCAATGCCCGCAGCGCTAAAGAATATGGCAAGACCAGCAATGCGGCCAACGCTAGAGAATCTATGCGAGCGCCATCCCTGGCTCCTGGTCAGCTAAGCGCTAATCAGGCACTTGCCGAACTGGGTACCGGCCTGTACCTCTCCAATCTGCACTATCTTAACTGGAGTGACCTGACGGCTGGGCGGATTACAGGGATGACTCGCTACGCTTGCTTTTGGGTTGAGGAAGGTGAAATTGTCGCTCCCATAGAAAATCTGCGATTTGACGATAATCTCTATCGCTTTTTGGGAGAGGGGCTGCTTGCCTTGACTGACAGCCAAACCTTTTTGCCAGCAGTGGGTACCTATGAGCGGCGATCGCTCGGTGGCATGTGGATGCCCGGTATGTTGATAGACCAGTTTCGATACACGCTTTAGCCCAATTTTCTCCAAACTCTATGGCTTCTGAACAGCGACTGTCTATTTCTCTGAGCGGCGTCTTAGTGGTATTTGCGGCGATTACAGCGGCGATTATCGGCTGGCAGCTCAGAGGGCTGCTGCTGCTGGTGATGATCTCCGTTGTGTTGGCTTGCTCCATTGCACCGATTGTCAACTGGGCTGAGCAGTACCGAGTCCCTCGCTGGCTAGGAGCCTTGCTGACCTATCTAGCCATTATCGGTACCTTAGCTGGGGTTGTCGTCCTGATTGGCCCGACCGTACTCGAACAGATTCAGCTATTGGTCAGTCAGCTACCCCTACTGCTGCGTAAAGCGGCTACTCAAGTAGAGGCCTGGGTGCTCATTCTCAATAACAATCGCCCCGACCTAACCGATCAGGTGTTTGACCAGCTCGATGTGCAGGCAATAGCCGCTTGGGCGATTCGCTCTACTCGTCAGGTGGCTCTGCGGTCTTACAACTTGACTACAGATATCTTAGGCACGCTGCTGAGCCTGGTATTGGCGATCTTCATTTCGGGCTATATGCTGGCGGACAGTCGCACTCTCACGACCAATTTTGTGCGGCTGATACCGGCTCCCTGGGATCAGCGGGTCAGCGATCAACTGCCAGAAATAGCGAGTCGCATCGGCAGCTACATTCGCGGTCGGATTTTGGTCTCGGGCACTTTATCGCTGATTACCAGCGTCGGCCTGAGCTTTTTAGGCCTTAAAGATTTTGCCATTGGCTTAGGAGCGATCGCGGGTGTCACCAATCTCATTCCCTTCCTCGGCCCCATCTTAGGCGCAATTCCAGCCCTGCTGGTAGCAATTCCACAGGGGGGCTGGGTTGTGCTGTGGCTGGTTGTTTTCTACGTCATTATTCAAAACATCGAGACCTATCTACTCGATCCGCTGCTGGTCGGCTCCTCGGTTGGCGTGCATCCGCTGTATCAGCTTCTGGCCGTGCTCGGCGGGGCTCAGGTGCTGGGCATTATTGGCGCGCTGATTGTGCCGCCGTGGGTCGCGGGCGGGGCAGTTTTACTTGAGAGGCTGTATCTACAGCCCAAGCTAAAAGCAGAAAAGCACAAGGAACTCATCGTCCAGACGACGGGTCAGTAGGGTTAGCGACGGGTACATCTGTCCGGATGAAGGCCGCACCGCCCGAACGTAGAAAATAGCTGTAGCGCATCTGCAAAACATTTGCAGCACATCTGCGCAGCAAGTCAAATTGCGACTAGCCGACTTAATGGGTAAAATCGCATATGCCTCTACGGATACTCTGGCTCTATGAGCATCGTTTTGACCTTGAGCGTGACGGCGATCGCCCTAGTGCTGTTCATCGTAGAAAGCTTTCCTTCTGACATTACGGCCTTGGGGGTGATGGTGGCGCTGATTTTGCTCAAGCAGGTAACGCCTCAAGAAGGCATTGCTGGCTTTAGCAACCCGGCCACAATTACCGTCATGGCCATGTTTATTCTCAGCGCTGGCATTGCTCGCACTGGCGTATTGCAAAACGCTAGCAGCTGGCTAATCCGCTGGGGCGGCAAGCGGCTCAGCCAGCAGATCATCACATTAGGCATCATTGTTGGCCCCCTGTCGGGTCTGATTAACAACACCGCAATTGTGTCCGTCTTTTTGCCCATCGTCGAAGACTTTTGCCAGCAGCACCGCATCTCACCTTCTAAGCTGCTGATGCCGCTCTCCTTTGCCACTATTTTGGGCGGTATGATCACCGTCGTCGGCACCTCTACCAGCGTTTTAGCCAGCGGGCTAGCCGGTGATCTGGGGCTAGGTGAATTCTCTCTATTTCAGTTCACCGCCTTGGGCCTGATCACCTTTGTTGTCGGTCTGGCTTACCTGGGGCTAGTAGCCCCTTTGCTACTGCCCAACCGAAAAATCGACGACCGTGGCCTCAGCCAAAGGTACGGCATGAAAGACTACGTCAGCGAGCTAGTCATTACGCCACGCTCTAGTCTGGTCGGGCAAACTCTGCGGGCCAGCCAGCTCCAGCGCCGCTTTGATGTAGACGTACTGGAGCTGATTCGTGACAACACTCACTTTCCCCAGCCACTAGCAGATAAAACGCTCGCGGCAGGCGATATTTTGCTCGCTCGGGGCGGCAAGCAAGACCTGCTCAAAATCCGCGAGAGTGAGGGGCTAGAAATACTGCCAGATGTGCAGTTTGGTCAAAAATCCTGGCAGCGCGATGTCAGCGAAGAAGAAGGGATTGCTGAAGCCCTGGTCATCGCCAACTCCAATTTGATTGGATCTACTCTCAAAGACATACGGTTTCGCCAGAGCTACAACGTCACCGTGCTAGCCATTCGCCGGGGGCAAGAGCTGCTGCGCGATCGCATGGGCAAAGTTCCTCTGCGCTTCGGCGATCTGCTGCTGGTACAAGGCCCAAAACAAAGCCTGGTCGGGATTCAAACCAGCCGCAACCTGCTGCTACTAGAACAGCGCGATCTGGACACGCTGCGCACGGGTAAAGCCAACATCGCTCTGTCAATCGGCCTGGCGGTGATTGCGGCGACCGTCGTCACCGACTATCCGATTTTGGTCACGGCCCTAGCTGGCGTTTTAGCGATGGTGCTCACCGGCTGCCTGAAGCCCGGCGAACTCTATCAAGCGGTCCGCTGGGACGTGATTTTTTTGCTAGCCTGCCTGATTCCTTTGGGCACAGCCATGCAAAATTCTGGCGCTACCGAATGGCTATCCAACCAGCTCGTACAGGCCAGCGGCGACCTCTCCAGCTACTGGATGCTGACGTTGATCTACGTGCTGACAGTCCTCTTGACCGCCGTCCTATCCAACAATGCCTCGGTAATCCTGCTGCTGCCGATTGGCGCTCAGGTGGCTCAGTCCATCGGCATCAGCCCCCTCACGGTGATTTTCGTCATCACTTTTGCTGCCTCTAATAGCTTCATGACGCCCATCGGCTATCAAACCAACACTATGGTCTACGCTGCTGGCGGCTATCGCTTCCTCGACTTTCTTAGAGTAGGTGGCCCCCTCAGCCTACTCATGGCCATCATCACCCCCCCGCTAGCCATCTGGATTTACGGCCTCTAAAGCCTCTACTGCCTACTAAATCTTTTCCCTTTCCCCTCGGGCCCGCCAGTGCCCTCCACCAGGTAAAACCGGCACTTCAACTCGACTGTTAGGAGATAATACAAACATGTCATCACAACAACGCGGCGTCACTATCTGGTTTACCGGACTCAGCGGCGCAGGCAAAACCACGATTAACGACGCACTGACAAAAGAACTGCGTGATCGCAACCTCAAGCTAGAGGTGCTAGACGGCGACATCGTTCGCACTAATCTGACTAAGGGACTGGGCTTTAGCAAAGAAGATCGCGATGAAAACGTGCGGCGCATCGGTTTTGTTTCTAACTTGCTCACTCGTAACGGTGTGATTGTTTTAGTCGCTGCTATCTCTCCTTACAGAGCCATTCGCGAGGAAGTGCGCGATCGCATTGGAGACTTTGTTGAAGTATATGTCAGCGCCCCAGTAGAAGTGTGCGAAGAGCGCGATGTGAAAGGACTGTATGCCAAAGCCCGCTCGGGTGAAATTAAACAGTTCACCGGCATCAGCGATCCTTACGAGCCGCCGCTCAACCCCGAGGTCAACTGCGAAACCCACAACGAAACGCTACAAGAGAGCGTCAACAAAGTGATCGCCAAGCTAGAAGAAATGGGCTATTTGCCTGCTAGCGTCGCCGCTTAGCGCATCAAATCGTCAAGTTCGGCATAGTCGGGCAGGGTCGTATCAATCTGTTTCCCTTGGCGGATAACTGTGCGATCGCTCTGCCTTCTCGCTAGCAACTCATTGAAACTGCGCGCCTTAAACACCACAAAATCCGCAGCAGTTCCTTCACCAATCTTACCAACCCCGCTTAGCCCCATCATCTCAGCAGGTACACTGGTCACCGCCTGAGGCCAGTCTCCTATAGGATAGTCAAGCTGAGCAATCCGAACAGACTGGGTAAACACTTCCAGACCATCGTGATCGCCATAGGCAAAAAATGGATCGCGACAGTTATCAGAAGCCAGGGCGCACTTCACCCCTGCTGTCTTAAGTTCGTGCAAAATAGTTACCCCCCGATACCGTGGCGTTCTCTCCGGCTGCCGGTCTTGCAAATACAGATTGCACATCGGCAAACTCACAATCGCTAGGCCTGCCTGTTTAACCGCCGCTATCGTCTTGTGCGCCTCACCTTCAGACTGCACAGACAAACTACAGCAGTGACCGCAGGTGACTCGCCCAGCAAACTGGTGACGCATGGCAGCTTCTGCCACATAGCGCAAAGTGATATCGCTTGCCTCCAAACTCTCATCGGTGTGAAAATCAAGGTCTAAATCTCTCTCTTTTGCTAGCTCAAATACTCGATCAATCTGTTGAAAAATGGCGGGGTTCATATAGGCTACACCGCCCAAAGCGCCGCCCGAATCGGCTACTAGATCGGCTAGCTTCTCTCCTTTTGGCTCCATAAAATAGTCTAGAGAAACCAAACAAACTGCCTGTAGCAGAATCTTGTTCTCCCACTCTTGTCGCAGCTGACGAAATACTTCAAAGCTAATTTCTCCTTGCTCACCAAACGCATCTAAGTGAGTGCGAACAGCCTGAGTCCCGTGGGCGTAGCTACACTTCAGTCCAAATGCCATCCGTTGATAGACATCTTCTGCTCGCCATCGCTGTCTGCGATCTTGTTGCGCGGTTTCTAGCGCTGCGTCAAAAGTGCCGTTTGGATTGGGGCTACGCGACCAAATGTGGCCTTTGTCCAGGTGAGTGTGCATATCGACGAAGCAGGGCCAAATCAGCCCTGATTGCGCATCGACAGTAGGGCCATCATCTGATCGATTGGCGATCGCAGGCCGCACCCCTACAACTTTTCCATCACAGATCTCAATATCCACCGCTACTAGAGATTCTCTGTACTCACCCCTTTGAACCTGTTCAACTAGCGACCAGTTGAAAGACCTATTTGCAAGCAGCGTCAGCGGCACGCGACCGTTACGCAGCCAGTAATGAGGATCAGTTGGAATCTGTAAAAATGTCATCGTTATCTATCATCGCTGTGAACCTTCAAGCTAACGTTTTTGGGCGGGTGGTCGCTTCGTCTTCTCTATTAGATACACTAGATTCAGCCGCTCGTCAGTTTGACTATGGTTCAGCAGCTTCCCAAAACGGATATCGTCTACCCGGACAGTGACGGCCAACCAATGGCGGACAATACCCTACAGTTCCAATGGATCGTCAATATTAAGGAAAATCTAGAAGCTGTCTATGCAAACGACCCCAATGTCTTTGTCGCGGGCGATCTGCTGTGGTACCCGGTCGAAGGTAGCAACAGCATTCGCCAGGCACCCGACGCGATGGTTGCTTTTGGGCGGCCCAAAGGGTATCGCGGCTCGTACATGCAGTGGAAAGAAGATAACGTTGCGCCACAGGTCGTCTTTGAAATTCTTTCGCCGGGCAATCGCGGCGGCGAACTCGCTAAAAAATTTCAGTTCTACCAGCGCTACGGCGTTCAGGAGTATTACGTCTACGACCCTGATGATATAGAGCTAATCGGCTGGCAGCGAGCAGGCCAATATTTAGAAGTCATTGAGAACGTCAACGACTGGACTAGTCCGCTGCTCAAGATTCATTTCGTTGTCAAGCCAGACACCCTAGAAATTTATCGGCCAGACGGCGATCCTTTTCTAAGCCTGACCGACACCAGACGAGAACGCGACGAAGCCCAGCAAGAACGTGACGAAGCCCAGCAAGAACGCGACGAAGCTAAAGCCAGAGCTGAGCGTCTGGCTGCCCGACTCAGAGAACTGGGCATTGATCCCAGCGAAGCTTAGCGCTAAGCCGATACAGCTCTGACTGCTGAATCTCGCTAACGCGCCGCTTTCTCTACCCACTCTATGACCCGATTGCCCAAGCGCACGCCGTCTAATCTATCGACCTCGCGGATGCCTGTAGGACTGGTCACATTGACCTCAGTGAGATAGCCGCCAATGATGTCGATGCCGACGAAGACCAGGCCGTCTCGCTTCACGGCGGGGGCAACCTGCTGGCAGATCTCCAGGTCACGAGCGGTAATTTCAGTTTTCTCACTGCGACCGCCGACGGCCATGTTGCCGCGAAATTCTTTGCCAGTGGGTACCCGGTTGACTGCGCCAATGGGTTCACCGTTGAGCAAGATCACCCGCTTGTCGCCCGCTTTCGCCGCTGGCAAGTAGGTCTGCACCATGACAGGTTCTTTACCCTGGCGGGTGCTTACTTCGATAATGGAGTTGAAATTGCGATCGCTCCCCTCCAAAAACAAAATTCCCTCACCTGCCTTTCCCCCCAGCGGCTTTAGCACCCCGGCCCCCCACCGCTCAACTGCCGCTCTGACAACCTGCTTATCAGCGCTGACAATGGTTTCAGGAATAGCATCAGTAAACTGCAAGGCATACATTTTCTCGTTAGCTGTCCGCAGTCCACCAGGCGAATTGATCACCTGAGTCTTGCTACTGTCTATATAGTCGAGAATGTACGTGACATAGAGGTAGGGGATGGTAACCGGCGGATCGGTGCGCATGAAGACAGCGTCCATTTGCTCTAGCGGCTGCCATTGAGTCTCACCCAGGCGATACCAGTCGGATTCGGCAATCCAGCGATCGCCCTGCTGCACAACCGGCTTCATCGTTACCGGCTGTAGCCAGCCATACGCCTGGCTATCGACGACGCCCAGCCAGTCAGCTTGGGTAATGAACACTTCATGCTCCAGTACCTGCGCCGCTTCCATAATCGCCACACTCGTATCGTGACCAGGGTCCAATCGCGCAATCGGATCAATAATGAAAGCAAATTTCAAAAGAACTCTCCCAAGCGAATGCTCTAAAAGCATAGGCTAAAATATCCGCCTGAGAGGTCAAACGCTGTTGGGGCTCCTATTCAGCCAGCTAGAATCTCGCCGGTAAAGCTTCAGCGTCCGGGCAGCAGCCCCTGCCTCCCCTATCAAACATTCGTAAAATCTTTACTACAGATATACCTGTGCAGGCAGATAGCGAGCTACCTTAAATACATATTTTTAGGATAGTGCGTTTAGATATAGCGCGAGCTAGGGCAGGTTATGAGACGACCTGACCGCTAAAAACTTTACAAAAAGTCGCCGCTATTGTGCCAATTCAAATTGGGTAACATCACCGATTCGCCAGTCTATTTAGACTCACTAATCTAAGCGAGAGCTAGGGTGAGAGGAGATTACAAATGTTCGTTAGATTAACACAGGCTACCACTATTACACTGGTCCTATATATTTTGCTGGGCCTCAACAGCCTTCAGAACAGAAGTGCCGATAAGCAGGTAGAACCAGCTGAAGCGCTGGTTGCCTTCAAGCAGGCGCTCATTCGCCGCTAGATTTCGCAGCCATCTCTCTACAAAATAGCAATAGATGTCCGGCGTTCGGCGAGTGATTATTGAGGCCTGATGATCGCTGCAATCGATAAATTTCCCGTTGGGATCACGGATCTCTTTTAAGCAAATTAACCGCTATAAAAGATAACGCCAAACAATCAAAAGCGCCCCCCGTTGCCGAGGTGCGCTTTTATTGCGACCTAGTGCTTTTTGTATCACCCCATTGCTGGAGAAGCTGCTAGAGCGGCAGGAGAGAAACTAGGGGCATAGGCCTCGATAACTCGGCCTGTCTCAACATAGATGCTCATTAAGTAGTCGCAGCGAGAGCACTGGGTGCGCATAATTCCATCTTCTTTAAGATGGTAGCGTTCAGCTGGGGCACCGCAAGTGGGGCAATGCACTCTCTGAACAGTCGCGATCTCAGGTACCTTTTTGGGTTCTTCCGATAAAAAAGACTCCAAAAAGGACTTCGCCGGTCTTTCCATGGCCTTCATAGTTCTGATGACTTAATTCAAAGGTAAATGACGTCGTTTCTTAAAATCTAATTGCATATCGCTCATAGACTTTTAGGCTGCGGCATCAATTAATTAACTCATTCATTATGGCAACTTATCTAAGCAGCTGCAAAGAACCAAAAGATATACAAAATCCGGGGATCGCCCACCGCAAGGCCGATCCCCAACTTGCTAGAACTCTTTAAGGGCCAAGGATAGATGAGTATTTATGCGTGCTAAAAAGACGCTAGCGATCCCCGACCACACGCTTTAAGCGCCTGCAAATAAAAGGTTTGCTTTATATTTTCTCTCATTAACTTTACGCTTCTCAACATGTTTCTCTATCACTATCATTCTTTAAAGAAGCTTAAGCTGCAAATTCCTGAGAGGGAACTGTATTCAATGCAACACTTTTAGGATGAGCTGTAGCTATAGCCTCTGTCGAGCTGCTTAGGACACTTTTGTCGGCTGTCTCTTTTATGTAGCCGTCGTCGAATGCATAACGCCGAAGGAAAGGCGATGCCTTAATAATTGCTCACTGTACGAAACAGGGTGGCTAATGCTATAGCTGGCTTAAGACACCGCAGAAGGGTGGAAGTATTCGTAAATCTGTTGGGCCAGCTGGGGGCCGATGCCATCTACTGTAGTGAGCTGTTGAGGTGAAGCTTCGCGAATGTAGTCAATCGAACGGAAACTGGCCAGCAGCTGCTTACGTCGATGGTGGCCCAAACCAGGAATGTCTTCCAGGCGCGATCGCCGCATTCTGTCAGTTCGCTGCTTGCGGTGAAAACTCACTGCGAATCGGTGCGCCTCGTCTCGCAGGCGGCGCAACAGCTGCACACCGGGCTGGTCGGCAGTCGTCTCTAAAGAAACTTTTTCGTTAGGCAAAAAGATCTCTTCGTGCCTTTTAGCCAGGCTCACGACCCGCAGTTCGCCCAGCAGATTCATTTCCTCTAGCTGAGCGACTACTGCTGACAGCTGGCCTTTACCGCCATCAATCATCACCAGATCGGGCCAGTCAGGATTGCCCACGCGCTGCAAGTCAGAATCTTCAGCGTAGCGGCGAAAGCGACGACGAACGACTTCTGCCATGCTGGCAAAGTCATCGGAGTGGCCGCTGGTCACTGTGGGGTTTTTAATTTTGTAGTGGCGATAGTGCTGCTTGGCGGGCAGTCCATCGACAAATACAACCTGAGAAGCCACCGCATCAGACCCCTGAATGTGCGAAATATCGTAGCCCTCAATCCGCTTGGGTGGGCCTGGCAGATCGGCTAGTTCGGCCAGGTCCTGTATGGCCTGATTGTTGCGGTCGGTAAACCGCTGCGTGCGGGCTAGCTCATACTGAGCGTTGCGCTCTACCATTTCTACTAGTTCGGCTTTCATCTGGCGCTGGGGTGTTTCGATAGCCACCTTGCGGCCTTTTTGCTCGCTCAAAAATTCTGCCAGCATGTCGCCCTCAGGCAGCGCGTGCTGGGCCAAAATTTCGGCAGGAATTTCAACGGGGTCTACCAGCCGGTAGTGTTCCTCCAGCACGCGCTGCAAAATCTCGCCGGGCGTACCGGACTGGGCATCGGCGACGAAGCCTAAACGCCCCACTAAGCGACCGGCGCGCACCTGGAATAGCTGTACGCAGGCGTGCTGATCGTCGGCAGAGAGCGCGATCGCATCTCTAGAAATCGTATCGTCGGGCAGGGCAACCTTTTGGTTAGCGCTGAGTGTTTCCAAGCCCTTTAGCTGATCGCGAATGATCGCAGCCTTTTCAAAGTCTAGATTTTCGGCGGCCTGCTCCATCTGAGCGGTGAGAATGTCAATCAGCTCGTGCGATCGCCCCTGAAACACCATCGCCACCCGCTGCACTATCTTGTGATAGTCCTCCGGGGTGACCAGCTGCTGACATACGCCCGGACACTGGCCGATGCTGTAGTTCAGGCAGGGCCGATCTTTAAACAAAGGCTGGCGGCGCTGGCGCAGCGGAAAAATTCGCTTAGCAATTTGCAGCGTCCGCCGCAGCAGCCCGGTATCGACATAGGGGCCGTAGTAGCGATTTTTGGCGTTTTTACGGCGCTGACGGGTGATAAAAATGCGCGGATAGTCTTCTGACCAGGTGATGCAGAGGTAAGGATACTTTTTATCGTCTTTGAGCAGCACGTTGAAGTGAGGCTGATGCTGCTTAATCAAGTTGGCTTCCAAGGCCAAAGCTTCAGCTTCGGTATCGGTGACGATAAACTCGATTTCTGCTACCTTGCCCACCATAGTCGCAATGCGGGGCGAATGGTGATGGGCCGCATCCCGAAAATATGAGCGAACGCGCGATCGCAAACTTTTGGACTTACCAATGTAGAGAATTTGGTCAGTCTCGTCCTTCATAAAGTAGACCCCCGGCTCCTGAGGAATCTCCTTGAGCCGACTTTCTAGCCTAGTGGGATCTTGTAAAAGAACTTTAGTAATAGCAGACGTAGATACGGTTGACACAGCTTAAAAAATAGGTAAGTCAGCACAAAAATGGAGACGGATCGCAAACAAACCGGCTTAATGCACTCATCAACCAGCTCAAAATATCAGCACCAAACCCTCACAAATCGGGAACATAGATCTTAGAAGTGCCATCAAAAGCTAGAAGCCCCATCGGTAGCATCAGCAATACGCCGCTCATGTTCAAGCTGCCTTTAAACAAGTGGCGCGAGTTACGAAGATTCGCCAAACGAGTTGTCATGCAGTTCGCGCATAAAGGAAAATTGCATGTATAAGTTGATACCCCCTCCGCTGCGATATCTATAGGTGTGACATCTACAGGCTTCTCTCTCTACTATTTTAGCGGATATATACTAACCGCTATCGCCAACTCAGTGTGTCTAAATTCAGTGCATCTACGCGCAGTGGAGTATTTTCTCGGCTCTCTGCAATCCGATATACGAGGTCGATAGCGGTTGCCCTCTCTTAGTATCGAACGCAAAAAGACGTCAAGCAAAACTTCTCAGCAAAGACCCCAACGCTAGTACCTATCGAGCAATTGTGAATATCCAAGAATTTGAAAGTCAGTATCAAGAGTCTGTCAATAAGATCTTAAACGAACTCCAGTCGATGGCGATCATCTCCAATCGGCTAGAGTCCAACATTGTGGAAGTAGGTGTAGCGGTGCAAAGCCTTAACCAGATGGTAGAAACTTTTTTGCAGCAACAGTCCGATCAGCAGCGCTCATCTGACTGAGCGCCCAGCTCATCGGCTAGCGCTCGCTTAACCGATGAGCTGGTCTACCGCTGCGCTCAGATCACTGGGCAGTACGGGCTTGGTTAGATAGGCATTGGCCCCTAGTTGATAGGCTTTACGCCGATCATCAGCCGAGGTGTAGCCACTCACCACCAGTACAGGTAGTGGGTGCCAGCGGGCATGGCTGCGGAGCTGCTCTATGATCGTAAATCCGTCTATGATAGGCATTCTCAAGTTGAGAATTAGCAGGTTGGGTTGAAAATCTTCCAGGCTCTCAAAGACTTGCTGCTCATCTGAGAGGGGAAACACCCGGTAGCCGCACTGCTCAAGGTAATCTGCAAATAGAATACGGTTGCCGTAGTCGTTCTCTAAAATTAGAACGCGACCCACCTCTGAAGAAAACATATTTTGAAGGTATCGGCTTTAGCCAATGCGTTGTTGCTCTGCTGCTAGGATATGGCAAATCCTCAATTTATGAGGCGATCAGCTGTTAGCAGACAAGCATTTGAGTCACGTTACCGGCGTTTATTACTAGCTATTAAGACTGGCTGGCAATAAATTCACCAATTTTCTGGATTGCTGCTGTCAGCATTTCAGGCGGATGAACTAGCGCAAAACGCACATAGCCTTCGCCCGATTTGCCAAATCCTCGACCGGGTGAGAGGGCGACGCCAGTCTGCGCGACCAGTGCCGTGCAAAAATCAATGGAGTGCGTAGCCCAACCATTGGGTAGATGGTCCGGCAGTTTGGCCCAAATATACATCGTCGCTTCGGGCGTGGGCACTGACCAACCAATGGCATGGAGTGCTGAAACTGCCGCGTCACGGCGACTAGCGAAGGTTTTCACCATGTGAGTGACGCCGTCTTGAGGACCGGTGAGGGCAGCGATCGCCCCCCGCAAAATGCCCCGATACTGGTTGAAGTCTACAGTTGCCTTAACTTGTCGTAGCGCTTTGATCACTTGGGCATTCCCAATCGCGTATCCCACCCGAAAACCGCCCATGTTGTACGACTTAGACAAGGTAAAAAATTCTACCGAGACTGATTTTTCCGGGTCTGCCTGGAGAACTGAGGGCGCGGGCTGACCGGCAAAGTATAAATCGACATAGGGAAAGTCGTGAACGAGGACAATGCCGTGCTGCTGACAGAAGGCAACTGCTTTTTTGAAGAAGGACAGGGAGGCGATCGCTGTCGTCGGATTATGCGGATAGCTCAGCACCATCATCGTCGCCTGCCTGACTACCCGCTCAGGAATCTCACTGAGTACGGGTAAAAAATCGTTTTTAGCGACAATCGGCATCGGATAGATATCTCCGTCCGCCAGGTACACACCGCCCGCATGAGACGGATAGCCCGGATCCAGCAGCAGCGCTATATCGCCAGGATTCATCACGGCTAGCGGCAGATGAGCGGTGCCCTCTTGTGAGCCAATTAATGGCAGCACCTCAGTTTCGGGGTCAGCGGCGAGGCCAAATTTGCGCTCGTACCACTCGGCGGCAGCGATGCGAAAATCTTTGGTGCTGTTAAACAGGGCATAGCCGTGGGTGTTCGGGTCGTGGAGGGCCTCGGCGATCGCTGCTAGCACGTGAGGGGGCGTAGGTAAGTCGGACGATCCCAGCGATAGATCGATCAGCGGTCTGCCAGCAGCTATAGCCTGAGCCTTCGCCTGATCCATATCGGCAAAGACATTGGTTTGGAGAGGGGCAAGGCGGTCGGCAATTTGCATAGCGATGGGGTGCGTAACGATGGAATATAGCAAAGTAAGGATGCATTCTTACTTTGCGAGTCGAGTTGCCTGTTGTCAGATAGCGGTTTCAGCCTGTAAAAGTGTCCTAAGCAATTCGACAGGAGCTATAGCGAGAGAAGCAGCTGGCTCAGTAACCATCAATAAATGTCCCCACCTAGAAAAAATCTAAGTGGGGTTTAATTAAAAAGCCGTCTCTATCAAGATTAATAGATTAACTCTTACTTCGGCGCTTTACAGGCTATCTAGTTCGGACTTGAGCGCTTCTAGCTCCGCATCTACGGCCTCGTCTTTAGGGGCCGCAGCCGGTTCGTTACCCGCTGGTAGGGCTTCTTGAGCAGGCGTTGAGCCACCCAACATCTGGGCTTTCATTGCTTCTAGCTCATAGTCTACGTCGTCACCAGATTCTAGCCGGGCAAACTGGCTCTCTAGATCTGCGCCCGCTAGCTCAGCAGCGGCTTCGCCACTGGCTTCCATTTGCAGCACCTTGTCCTCCATGCGCTCAAAAGCACCCATGGCGCTGCTGGTGCCGAGGGTGCCGACAGTTTTTTGCAGCTGCTCGTTGGCCTTGGCCGCACTCGCGCGGGCTTTGAGCATGTCCTTTTTGGTTTTAGCCTCAGAGATTTTGCTCTCCAGGCCAATCAGCTGACGCTTGATCGTAGAGACTGAGGCGCTTTGCTGTTCGAGCTGGGCCTTGAGTGCGTTGGCGGTTTCGGCCTGGGTCTTTTTGCGAACTAGGGCCTCACGGGCGAGATCTTCTTGGCCTTTTTGCAGGGCAAGCTGCGCGCGCTGTTGCCAGCTAGTGGCGGCAGATTGGGCCTGCTCAGCCTGGCGCTGCACGCGCTTTTGGGAGGCGATCGCCTGAGCGACGGCCTGGCGCATATTTACCAGGTCTTCCTGCATGTCAATGATGGCCTGGTCGAGAATCTTTTCAGGATCTTCAGCCGAACTCACTGCTGCATTTAGGTTGGAGCGCACTACCCGGCTAACGCGATCAAACAGTCCCATGTCGTTTTTCCTCAGTTCTCTTCTGCGTCGATGACTAAATCTAACCTTACGCCGTCAGCTGATCGATGACCTCAGCAAGGTTCTATAGGGATTCAGTCTTAGTATATACAGCATCTTAGGGGGCCAACCGCACTGACCCCAATTTTACTGGCTCAATTCTGTTTAGGGTAGTTCCGGTAATGACTGAATATGAGGACGCAGTGCATCTGGAACGACGCCCGCTCGATAGGCTGCGATCGCCCCTACCGCCTCTAGGTAAGTATTGACGGCGATCGCCCGAATGCCTAGATCAGTCGCGCTGACTGCCATTGTCGTGACATTTTCTGCCACCGCAATCACTTGAGCCGCCCGCTGCGCCAAGCTCATCACTGCGCTGCCGCCAAAAGCAGTGGCAGGCGCAATCACCGCATCTACCTGATCGGCGCTGATGACCGCACCATGTGCCCGCTCTGACGAATCAGCTCCAAGGGCAAACTGCGGGGCTCGGCTCAGGCCAGCTAACACACAGGGTAAAAAGGTATAGCCAATTTCTTCTGCGGCTGAGCGGGGGGAAATTGTCGGGTCGAGCGGCAGAGGGGAAAGTGCTGGGGCGTGAGCGCATGGGAGCTTAAAGGTGCGCACAACCAGATGGCTGATCACGGCTTCGGCTCCGGCTAGCGGATCAACGCCTTTGCCCTGGCGGTAGGCTGCGAGTGCGGCAGCATCTTCATCTTCGGGGAAGCGGGCAATGACGGCGATCGCCTTTACCCGCGCCTCAGTGATCAGTCGTTCTACCGCCCGCAGCAAACTGCCTGGATTGGCTAACGTGCCCCAAGACGCGCCCGACTGGGTCGTCTTGAGACTGACCTGTAAAGGCATATCAGTCACTACGTGCGCTCTAATGTCCAGTCCGAGCGTAGCCCGAGCGGCATCGGCGGCCTGCAAGTGTCGCCAGCGCAGCTCAGATTCTACCGCCTGATCGATCACCAGCCCAATCGGATTTTGGTGCACGGGCCGCAGCCCCCACCGCCCAGCAGCAAACTGGTCTAGGCCGTAGCCCTCGACGTAGCAGGCATTGGCTATGGGCCAGTAGAGCTGCGCCCCATTTAGCACGTTGGGATGGGTGATCAGCCGGTCGGTTACAGCAGCTAGGGTTCGGGCGACGGGCAGTGCGTCTCCGGCATAGCCCCCGATTGCTGCGCCGATGCCAGTGGGAATAATTAGCACCGTCGTATGCGGTTTCTTTACAGTCATTTAATGACGGTGACGACCGCTTCTACATGAGCGGTCTGATTGGCCTGATCAATAGCGGTAATGGCCCAGCGGAGGGGATCGCCGTAGTCTGCAAGACTGGTCTCGATGTGCGATCGCAGCGCATCCGAGCGCATCACATCAGAGCCTGCCACAGCAGCGCGTAGCTTGCTGGGCGGAGCCAACAAAGACACCTCTATCGTGACAAGTTTTGTCTGCATCGCTTTTAGCCTGCTAACCCGGCTGACCGAACTGACGCGCGTAGACCTGATCTTCTTTTTCGGTCTCTAGCTTCAGGTTTGAGGTGGGAAAAGCCACACAGAGCAGCGCGTAGCCATCGGCCTGTAGCTCTGTGCTCACGCCCATACCGTCTGTCTGATCGACGGTGCCCTCAGTAATCAGCGCCGCGCAAGTCGTACAGACCCCCGCACTGCAAGAAAACGGCAGATCTAGCCCAGCTGTCTGGGCAGCCTCTAGCACTGTCTGATCTTCGGCGACTTGAATGCTGTGAATCTCGCCCTGGTGATGAATTTCGGCTGTAAAGGTTTTGCCCATCTTTTCGTTTTTACCTGCGTTCCTCTCCTTTGCTCCTCTATGAGGCTACCTGAGTGGGGAAAGCGCGGTCAAACTCTTCGAGCAAATCGTCAATTTCTTCTAGAGCCTGGTTGATATCGATGCGCAAAGTGCCGATGCCGGGCTGCTCCAACAACCGTATCAGCGACTGGCGCTTAGAGCGAATCAGCTCAATTCTGGTTTGAAGTGCGGCAAATTCCATATCAAACGGGTCTCCGAGATGAGTTACATTTCTTTATAGGATAAGCATATTTGGGGCTGAGCGCATCTGCACCCCTGCCTATTTCAAGCGGTAACAAAAAGGAAAACGACCATGCTGCGCAAAATCCCCCTGGGATCTGTCCTCCTCATAGTAGGCGGCATTCTCACCGTCATCGGCTTTGTCGCCTACGCCCAAGAAAAGGCTACGCTCAACCTGATTGGTTTTTTCTATGGCGTGCCCATTTTACTGGGCGGACTGGCCCTGCGGGCAGCTGAGTTGGAGCCTGTGCCCTACACCCAGCTACCGAGCGAGGCGGTGATTGCCCTGCGCGAGCAGGCTACTCAAACCCAAACCCAGGTGCGTAACGATGTGACGCGCTACCGCTACGGACAGGAGGCCCATCTTGACGAAACGCTGGAGCGGCTCGGCCTCAGCCCCAATGACACGCAGCGCCCGGTGCTATCTGGCCTTCACGAGGAGCAGCGAGACGGGGCCTATACGCTGGTGCTGGAGTTTGATTCGCCCTACGTGCCGTTTTCTAAATGGCAGGAAAAAGAGTCTAAGATTGAGGCTTTTTTTGGCCCTGGCATCGTGGCGGAGGTGAGTCAGCCCGCCGAGAAGAAGATCGCATTGGCGATGAAAGCGGTGTGACTTCGGCTACGCTCAGCCACCGTTCAATTATGTCCAGGCCCCTATCGCCATGAGCCAGGTAGCTGAGCGCATTCGAAGCTACTTTTCCAATCTGACGGCATACCACTGGACGGCTTCACCGGGGGCGGTTTCAAATTCGCAGTGGGTTTCCATCAGGTACTGAGCCCGCTTTTCATTGGAGGAGATCCTTTTCAGTTCGGGCGGCAGGTCTGTTTGGTTTGCTAACAGGGCTTTGAGCTTGTCTAGCAGTTCGGGCGGTGTCAGGAAAGTTTCACTGGCATCGGGGGTGAGAAAGACAAACATCTCCTCGCTGTATAGCATCGAATCGGCCATGGGTGGGGCTCCTAGAGCGATCGCTCAAAACAGTATCAAACCCGTCAATAAACTAAACTATCTCATCAAAATACGTCGAATCTTTTCGAGGCGAACCCCGTAACAGAGCTGCGGTGATAAAATTTCTATAGATACACCGCCATCCCGACCGGATTACCGGGCATTCACCGGCCATTCCCTGAGCATTCACTCGCTCGACTATTCATCACACTCCTCAAATCAAACTTCCCATCAAACTTCCCATGGTTCAAACGCCCGTCCAACCCGCCGAAAAGGCCGCCGAAAAAAAGGTTTCTAAGCTCGAAGGCATCAAAGAGCGCAGCCAGTTTCTGCGGGAGCCCGTGGCGACTGAGCTAAAGCAAGACACCACCCACTTCACCGAAGCCGGCATCCAGATCCTGAAGTTTCACGGCTCCTATCAGCAGGATAACCGCGATAACCGCATCCGAGGCCAGGAAAAGGACTATCAGATGATGCTCCGCCTGCGTAATCCTGGCGGCTATATTCCCCCTGAGCTATATCTCACCCTGGACGATATCTCGAATAAGTACGGGAATGGCACGCTGCGGGCGACTACCCGTCAGGCTTTTCAGCTCCACGGCATTCTCAAGAAAAATCTCAAAGCGACGCTGGCTGAAATTATTCGCAGCATGGGCTCAACCTTAGGAGCCTGCGGCGACCTCAGCCGCAATGTGATGGCTCCACCTGCGCCTTACAAAAATAAGCCTGAGTACATTCTGGCTCGTCAGTACGCGACTAACATTGCTGACTTGCTCACGCCTCAGACCCCGGCCTATTACGAAGTTTGGCTGGATGGGGAGAAGGTCGTAACCACCGAGGAAGATCCGGCTGTCGTAGCTGCCCGGCAAGGCCGAGCTGGTCATGTGGACGGAGAGCCCCATCCGGTAGAGCCGATTTACGGAGTGCAGTACATGCCTCGTAAATTTAAGTGTGCGGTCACTGTTCCGGGCGACAACTCAGTCGATGCCTATACCCAAGATGTCACTCTGGTCGTGATCGCTGACGACAGCGGCGAGCTACAGGGCTTTAACGTGATGGCAGGCGGTGGCATGGGCCGCACTCACAATAAGGAAGAAACCTTTGCTCGGATCGCAGACCACATCGGCTATGTCGATAAAGACGATATTTATGACCTGGTGAAGGCGATTGTCTTTACGCAAAGAGACTACGGCGAACGGTACAACCGCCGCGTGTCTCGGATGAAATATCTCATTCACCGTTGGGGACTGCCTAAGTTTATTGCCGAAGTCGAAAAGAGATTTGGCAAAAAGCTAGAACCCTATAAAGAGCTGCCGGAGTGGACGTTTGAAGACTATTTGGGCTGGCACGAGCAGGGCGATGGCAAGCTGTTTGTCGGGGTGCATGTCCGCAATGGCCGGGTACACAACCAGGGCAAACTCCGTAACAAAGCGGCGCTCAAAGAGATTGTTGAAAAGTTTCAGCTGCCGATGCGGGTGACGCCGAACCAAAGCGTGGTTCTGTGCGACGTTGACCCGGCTGACAAGGCCGCGATTCAGGCGATTTTAGACCGTGACGGGATTACGCCCGATAGCAAAGTGGACTCTTTAGAGCGCTACTCGATGGCCTGCCCGGCGCTACCGACATGCGGCCTGGCGGTGACGGAGTCGGAGCGAATTATCCCCAGTATGCTGGAGCGAATCCGCAAGCTGTTGAACAAGCTGGGCTTACGAAAGGAGACGTTTGCCACTCGCATGACCGGCTGTCCTAACGGCTGCGCTCGGCCTTACATGGCTGAACTCGGCTTTGTTGGCAGTGCGCCCGATAGCTATCAGCTGTGGCTGGGCGGATCTCCCAACCAGGTTCGCTTGGCTCGGCCTTACATGGAGCGCTTACATGTAGACCATCTAGAAAAAGAGCTGGAGCCTCTGTTTGCTTGCTTTAAGCAAAATCGGGAGAAAGAAGAGAGCTTTGGTGATTTTTGCGATCGCTACACCTTCGAGTCTCTTCGCCAGTTCAGCGAGACCTATACACCAGTTAAGACCGCCGGTTCAGGCCGTCGTCGTAACCGGGTAGGCGTCTCCGATGAGCTGTTTGCCAAGCTCAAGGCAAAAGCCAAAGCCGAAGGCAGGAGCATGGCAGATGTGCTAGAAGATGCGGTGAAAGCAGGCATCGATTAGGACCGGCATTGACTAGGAGAAGTGCTGTAGAGCGGGCGACGATTGGCCGGTCGAGCCCGATAAAAAGGCGAGTCAGCTACTGATAAGTCCGATGAAATGTACCCATAGGCGAGACGATCTCATTCAAGCTGGCCGTGACATTGTGATCCGTCAGGGATTCAACGCAGCTGGACTGAATGATATATTGACGACCGCAGGCGTGCCCAAAGGTTCGTTTTACTATTACTTTGCGAGTAAAGAAGACTTTGGGCTGGCCATTATTGAAGACTTTGCCGTCAAGTATGGCGAAAGACTGCAAGCCACGCTGGAAGACGGGCGGTCTTCTCCGCTGACTCGTTTGAATAGCTATTTTGAGATGGGCATTGCTGAGATGCGGGCCTGTCAGTGTGCCAATGGGTGCCTGATTGGGAATCTTGCTCAGGAGCTATCGGCGCAAAATGAGCTGTTTCGCGATCGCCTCAATCAAATCCTCTCCGACTGGGAACAGCAGTTCGCCAAGTGTCTGAAAGCCGCCTACGAAGCCGGGGAAATTTCTGATGACCGCAATTGGGCAGATCTGGCCAAATTCATGCTGTCTGGCTGGGAAGGCGCTATATTGCAGGCAAAAGTGACCAAATCTGTAGCGCCAATGGAAACTTTCGTCAAAGTACTGTTCGCGCAGGTCTTAGATAGATCTGCCGCTAGTTAGATCTAAAATTGCTGATTGAAGCATACGATTCTCTAATAGACGACCGGTCTACTAATTTTGATATCTATAGCTTTAAAGCAAACGAGCGGCCAAATCGGCAGTCAGATCGCTCTGGCCGCCGGTACACACAGTAGAAAGGATCAATTATGTCTGAGATACAGAACAAAGTCGTCATCATCACCGGGGCTAGCAGCGGCCTAGGTGAAGCGACCGCACGCCGGTTAGCAAAAGGCGGCGCTAAGCTCATGTTGGCAGCCAGAAGAGAAGACCGGCTGAAGGAGCTAGCTGATGACATTAACCAATCGGGCGGCACCGCTAAATATCAGGTGACCGATGTGACCGACCGCGATCAGGTCGAAGCGCTGGCTAAAACGACTCATCAAGCCTATGACCGGATAGACGTGTTGGTAAACAACGCTGGCCTGATGCCTCTATCGCCATTAGCGGCGCTGAAGGTGGATGAATGGGACACGATGATCGATGTCAACATCAAAGGCGTGCTGTACGGTGTTGCGGCGGTGCTGCCAATTATGAAACAGCAGAAGTCTGGCCATGTTATTAACCTCTCCTCAGTGGCTGGGCATCAGGTCTTTCCGTCAGGCGTGGTTTACTGTGCGACTAAGTTTGCGGTGAAGGCTATCTCTGAGGGCATCCGGCTAGAGAGCAACGGTGAAATTCGCTCGACTAATATTTCTCCCGGCGCAGTAGATACTGAGCTAACCAGCACCATTTCTCACGAAGAGAGTGCAAAAAACGCCAACCAGATGTACGGCGTTGCGATTGATGCAGATGCGATCGCTCGGGCCATTACCTACGCTATCGAACAACCAGGTGATGTCGATATCAATGAGATGATCATCCGTCCGACCAAGCAAGAGCTGTAAGTAAAGCTATTCGACCTGATTGCCTTTGGCCGCCCGTACATCAGCAACCCCGATCTAGTCGCTCGCTTTGAAAACAACTGGCCGCTCAATCCTGACCCCGATCAGGCGATCTGGTATTCCTTTGACGCGGCAGGGTACACAGATTTCTCTACCTACGAGGCGGCTGAGGTAGGGGCTTAAGCACTGTCCTCAGCGCTATAGTGGCTACGTTGGGGCAGCTAACTGACAGTCCAAAGACAGACTATAGGCAAATTATAGAGGGGGTTCTTCGGGGCGTCCTCTATGCTCTTAGAGAGCCATTTATAGCGAAGCGCGGATGCATTCGCGCTTCGCGGAGCACTTTGCCTGTTGCTATATATGGCTTACAGTCAGTAATGCTGCATTAAGCAAAGTGCCGGAAGCTATATCTATAAAAACTCAAACCGTGAAATTCAAAAGTACGCCTAACCGCTGTGTCAACGTTGACGGCGCAGAAATCTGGATCAGCCGCAGCGTGACCGTTTTGCCGGTTCTCTTTTTTGTCAGCAAGGGCATCAAGCACGTCCCTTTAGGGCTGCGCGGCACTGACTTACCCGAAGGTGTCGGCCTGTGGGGACTGCCCGGCGGCTATCTCGACTATGACGAAACTGCTACTCAAGCCGTTTACCGCGAAGTGTGGGAAGAACTCGGCCTCGACATTCCTCATCTGGCAAAAGACTTCCGCTTCGAAGGCAATCTTGACCACCCATATGAGGTTTATAGTACGCCGCTGCGCCGACAGAACGTCACCCTCAAATACGCGCTGATGTTTCATCTGGGCGAAGCCGACCTGCCTCAGCTAAAGCCGCAGGTCTCCCAGGGTGAAGTCGTTGAGGCTCGCTGGTTTGAAGTAAAAACAGCCTTAACTATGCCGCTGGCCTTCAGTCACCATGAGGTGATGAAAGAATGTCTGGAGCGCTGCTATAGCTCCTGTCGAGTTGCTTAGGACACTTTTATCGCCTGAGACCGTTATCTGACAACAGGCAACTCGACTCGCAAAGTAAGAATGCATCCTTACTTTGCTATATGCCTGATCACTCTGAGTTGAGCCTCGTCAGGCGCTTTGTTTGAGTATAGAGATCTCCCTACAGCTATACTCTCTTCTCCCGTCTGTCTTATACGATCAAAGCTAGACAGCTACCGGCAGCCGCTATGCTCAAAATTCCCTTTGTCGATCAAAAAAGTGTGATGACAAAGCTAGGCCAGATGGTTTACTACATCCCGGCTCTGCCCGAATATCCAGTGAATTTACCGGTCGATCAGCGAGAAACGCTGGTCTTTTTGCATGGCTTTGGAGGCGGATCTTCTGCATTTGAATGGTCAAAAGTATTTCCTGCTTTTGCAGGAGAGTACCGCGTGCTAGCACCCGATCTAATTGGCTGGGGAGAGTCTGCGCACCTTGAGCGAGACTACACTACTAGCGACTATCTCACGAGCATACCAGAATTTATTCGGGCCACCTGCGAAGGGCCAGTCACAGTGGTAGCTTCGGCGCTGACGGCGGCTTTTGTGGTGAGGATAGCAATCGCCTCTCCCGACCTTTTCAAATCTTTGGTGCTGATGACGCCTGCTGGCCTCTCTGACTTTGGTAACGACTACACGCGCAGCCCGTTTGCGCAGATTGTGAGTACGCCGGTTTTAGATAAGCTGCTGTATGGCGGGGCGATCGCCACTCGCTTCGGTATCGAAAACTTCCTCAAAAACCGCCAGTTTGCAGACCCTAGCCGCATCTCAGACGACATCGTCCAGGCCTACCTGCACTCTGCTCAGCAGCCCAACGCCGAATACACCGCCCTCTCATTCGTGCGCGGCGACCTCTGCTTTGACCTAGCAGACTACATCGGTCAGCTCGCGGTACCTACGACGCTGCTATGGGGCGAAAAAGCGTCATTTACCGGGCCTGAGTTAGGCCGCAAGCTCGCGCAAAAAAATCCCACCGCGATCAAGCTGTTTGAAGTGATCAACTCTACTGGCCTGACCCCGCAGCTAGAGCTACCTGCCGTCACTATCGGCATGATTTGGACCTGTCTAAAAGTGCTGGATGGGCACACCTGAGAATACAATAGCTTCCGGCACTTTGCTTCATGCAGCATTACTGACTTTAAGCCATGTATAGCAACAGGTAAAGTGCATAGCGAAGCGCGAATGCATCCGCGCTTCGCTATGCAGCCTCTGTCGAGTTGCTTAGGACACTTTTGTCGGCTGAAACCGCTAGAGAACAGCGGGCAACTCGACTAGATTTCCTGTCGAGGGAAGGACAAGGGTGGGCGCAGCGATACGCCGCACAACCGCTACCCTGTCATGCGATCGCTCCACCTATCGTGGCATCTCAGATAAAAGGCTATGCTTTTTCGCGCGTAGTCGGGTCAGCATTCACAGCGGCGGCTGATTCTGGGTCGACTGACATTGCCGTATTAGCGCCTGTGCCCGCACTGCTATTAACTTTTTCAATGACCTCGGCCTCGGCGGCTTCGATGATCTCGGTAGATTCTTCTGATGTCGCGACTTCGGCGGGTTCTGATGACAGCGTTTGGGCCTCATCAGATTCATCAGCCAGCAGGGCATCTGCCTCAGCGGATTTTGGAGAGGTCGCAGCGACTTCAGGTGCGATCGCTGCTTCACTTGCGCCATCGGGACTGGGTGCAGGCATGGTTGTAACTTCCTGATCTTCGCTCACGAAGATAGCAGCAGTCGCAGCAGCGGCGGTATCATCTTGAGTCGTATTCTCAGCCGTCTCAGCCTCTTCCTTAGTGGAGAGTTCGGTATCTTCTTCGGGTTCAGCTGGAGCCGGTTTTGCGTCAGGTGTCCTTAGCGTCTCTTGGGGTTCGTCAGCGCTAGCCGGCGCGGCGATGAGCGTCTGCATAGATTTGGTTGCTTTCTTTGAGACCTTTTCGACTGGCAGCGACTCTGGAATATCAAACTCTGCTGACCAGTCTTGCTTAAATCTCAGCCTGCGAACGACCCCTGCATCCAGATTTGACTGATCGCTCTCTTGAGAGATTTCGACAATCTTTTTCCCTAGTATTGTCCCTGCTTTTTGCACATCCGCCGCCGAACCAAAAGGGGCAGAGGCAACTTCCTTGACCAAAAAGCCTAACTCCTTATTGCCGCTACGGGTGATGCTAAGGCTGCTTTGGGCAACTGCCTGCTTGATACTTTTGGTCAAAATCTTCTCGATTTGACCGGGAGACAGTTGAGTAATATCGGCCATAACAGACTGCTGAGTGAGCTACAGACCCAAGATACAGCAACCGTTCGGCTTTGCTGTGCAGTCCTGAATACGTTGTTGGAGCGCATTCGCAGCCAGTACTCTATCGCTGAAGCAGAGCCCTAGATCTTCTCAGGCTGCTTATCTTCGCTAGCCGCCACCAGAGGTTCAGTCATTTCTGAGTCGGTTGCTTTGTCAGTTACTTCGCCAGATAGGTCAGGAATAGTCACGGTGTCGGCGGTATCTTCTGTCACTTTTTTAGAAAAGCCCCAGGCAAATAGGGCAAAGATCAAGCTGACCATGATCCATTCGGGCGGTACCCACTCTGGGTGAATGACGCGCACTAACAGGCGAATGCCTACGAAGGCAACGGTCACAAAGCCAGCGTCTTCCAGGTGAACGTAAATGTCTAGCCAGCGGATAAAGAGGCCCGCCATAAAGCGCAGAGCAACGATGCCGATGGTACCGCCCAGGATGACGATTAAAACGTCTTTGGAGAGGGCGATCGCTGTCGTTACGCTATCTAAAGAAAAGGCCAAATCGGTCAGGGCAATCGTCGGAATGGCCTGCCATAGCGAGCTGAATCTGTGGCCGCTGGTCTCACCGTCGTCATCACTGGTCATAAAGTGCTGATAGACCAGCCACAGCAAGTAAGCGGCTCCAGCCACTTCAAACTGCCAGTACTTAAGCACCCAGCTAGCGGCCAAAATCAGCGATATTCGCAAGATGAAAGCCGCGACCAGGCCAATATCGAGCGCTTTTTTCTGTAGGGCTTCTGTCTGAAGTCCCTGAGCGATCGCCGCTAGCGCAATCGCATTGTCTGCTGAGAGCACCAGCTCTAGCATAATCAGCACAGGCAGCAGCAGTAGCGTATCTCCCCCTATCGTGGGAGACATATCGAGCAGGCGATCTAACATGTATTAGGTATGAGGGGTGATTCCTCTTAAATGAAAGCCGGGACAGGCAAGAACTACTCTCCTTTGTAGCAAGACGAGCCATGTCTGCCCTCCCCTATCTAGAATAGATCGAAAGCTAAAAGCTACACCGTTTCGGAATACCGTCACTTAGAGCCACCCGTGGTCATCCCCTTCAAAGAATTTAGAACTCGCTACCCCAAGGGTTGCCTAACCGCAGATTTGGTCTCTATGTACGACGGGCAGTACGTGGTGCGTGCAGCCGTTACCAACCAAGGAGAAACGCTGGCAACTGGGCTGGCTGCTCACATTGATATCCAGATTGCTGAAGACAGTGCCCGCGATCGCGCCCTCGCTATCTTAGGCATCTCAGCAGAGGATGCTCCAAGCCAGCCGGATGTGGCCAATGGCGCTACGCCCAGCCCCACTTCCACCGCCTCTGCACCAGCCGTAGGCGACGAATTCTCAAAGATTGAGCCGCCGGAGCTAGCGCTAGAAGAAGATTTGGGGCCGCCAATTGATGCTATAGAAGAGAGTTCTACAACGCCTGCTCAACCTTCGGCGGCAGCGATCGCTCTAGAAAATTTCAATACCAGCGCTCTGCCCGTCGATCTATCCGATGTGATTGCCCAAACTGACGTAGAGCTAAGACGGCTCGGCTGGACCAGCGTTCAGGGCCGGGAGTATTTAGAGAAGACCTATAGCAAGCGATCGCGCACTCAGCTCACCGACGAAGAGCTGATGAGCTTTTTGCTGTATTTGGAAGAACAATAGCCGCTTACGGCCAAGTTTGTGGCTATCTCTCTATTGAGCGATCGCAGGCGGTAGCAATTTGACAGTAGGACTGGCTGAAGAGGCCTCTATCTCAAAGCAGTAACGACCTTCTGGGTGTTGCCACTGAGCATCCAACCAAGATTGACCTTCGCCGTATTCTCTAGAATCGGTCGTAAAGGTCGCGCACAGCTCATAGGTGCTCTCGTCAATCCGCCGATACTCGTATAGATCGCCAGTGACCGGATCTCTACTAAGCTTTAGGTTCTCAGGCAGCTGTTCCGGTAGGTTGCTCTCTGCTTTGCCTGGCTCTTGCGCTTGAAACTGAAGCTGACTGGCGATGGCGTTAAGATCTTGTATTCGCTCTGCGTCTAGAGAAATGCGCCGCTGCCGGGCAGGAGAGCCCAATACTCCAAAGCCAACGCCAATACCTGCTATCACCAAAACTAAAGACGCGATTACAAAGGCTCGATCCATCAACTGGCTGCTCGTCTTACTCATCGTCTTGTCCTGCTGTGAGTGGGCGATCGCTGCAACCAGTTGAGATAGTAAAGAAAAATACCGCCGTCAATCACCAGCACAGTCAGCACTTTCAGCACGAATCGAATAGTCAGCTCTCCGCGTAAAAAGGAAGTGAGAAAGGCCATGAGCGTGCCAATGCCAATCAGCGACACGATCAGCAGTGTCAGATAGGTCAGCCACTTGCGTACCCCAGAAAAATGCTTTTCACGGTGGCGGGCCAGCTCCCGGTTCAGCAGACGCATCACCCACAGATAAACCGGATAGGCCACAATCAGCCGGGCCAGACCAAAGGCCAGTTCGTAATAAGCGCCGTAGTTCGTTTGAGTGGCATCGGGCAGCGCCTGGTTAACCAGGACAAAGGCAACTTGTCCTAGTGCCTGCGACCATAGGCCCAGCATGGCAAAGGCGAGCAGATAAGAAAAGGCATCTTTGGCCGATTCGCCACCGCCTGAGGGAGGCGACGGCATGGGGTAGCCGGTTAGCCGCTCGTATACTTCAAAAAAGGCTCGCTCAATGTTGCGCTCGGGCCAACCGAAGCGTCGAAGCAGGTGAGCGATAAATTCGTCGGAGGCACCGCGATCGCGCGCCCGCTCAATAAAGGCGACGATATCTGAAGCATCCCCTGAAGCACTTGGCGGCGGCGGATTCTCAGCTAAATTAGCCATAGCAAATACGGAAATATTGGCTCGACGCTAGCACACGCCTCAGCAGGGTCTATCTGCCGAGTAGACAGTTTTGCATAAGGATCACTGTCTATTTGTTCTTTAACGCTGGTTGCCTGATCTCAAAAGACTCGGTCATGTGTCACTCAATAGGTTTTCAATACTTTGTGTCAACGGACCCAATTCATTGGTAACGATTCCCCAAATGACATCTAGGTCTATGTCAAAGTAAACTTGAGCCAACCTGTTGCGGATGCCTTTGATTTGATGCCAGGGAATCTCTGGCGAGGCCAATTGAACGTCGAGGGATATGTTCCGAGCGGCTTCCCCGATAATTTCAATGAGACGTACAACTGCTAGTGCTAGCATCTCGTTATTGTCTAAATCTTCGCGAGAACACCCCTCGGTAAACTTCAGGATTTGATGAACCGCATCAAGCATGTGTTGAAGGCGAACAGCATCCTCACGACTGTTCATAAATCACTTCAGCCTCGGCTAAAACCTGTTCGCGGAAGTAGCGGCTCAGGAAATTAGGCGTGTTTAGATCAACCTCTCGACCGATAATTTCTGAGAGCCTGTCTTGAACGTCGATAAAACCAAAGCCTGGAGTGTGTCCTGGTTGGAACTCAACTAGAACATCCACATCGCTATCAGGACGAAAGTCGTGACGTAGGACAGAGCCGAAGAGAGATAGCTTTTGAATGTGGTAATGCTGACACAAGGAGATGATCGCTGATCGCTCTATTTTGATAGGAAGTGTTCGATGAGTTGCTGTCATATCGGTTCTGTCACTGTGGAAGCTACATCATGGTATTGACCTACCTAAGAGGATGTTTGAAAAGTCTGAGGTAGGCTATCAGTTTCTAACTAAGCTAAACGAGGTTTGGCGGCTTTCGTCACTTTGACTTAAGCCAATAAAAGGCCAATAAGTAGCGAAAGCCACTTTTCAAACATCCTCTAAGCTCGCTGCTGAGCAATCCTAAGTTTGAGTTCGTCGGCTTGATCAATTAGCTCGCTCTGACTTAGTTCGTCCTGCTCACCAGAAGCTAGCCACTTGAGCTGCACTTTGCCCGCCTCGGCTTCGGTGTCACCTAAGATCAACCCGATCACTGCGCCGCTGCGATCTGCCCGCTTGAACTGCTTGCCAAAGGCGCTGCCGCTGAGATCAACTTCTACTGAGTAGCCGTGCTTTCTCAGCTGAGTGGCAAGCTGTGCAGACTGAAACTCTGCTTTTTCGCCTTTAGAAATTAAATAAGCATCCAGTTCAGGCGTCGTGCTGTAGCGCTTCATCTGCTCTAGCAAAATAATCAGCCGCTCTAGACCCATGCCAAAGCCAATCGCAGGCGTATCCGGCCCGCCGAGCTGAGTGACCAGACCGTCGTAGCGACCGCCGCCGCATACCGTCGCCTGCGCTCCCAGGTCAGAAGACTGGATTTCAAAGGCGGTGTGAGTGTAGTAATCCAATCCGCGCACTAGACGAGAATTGATATTAAAAGGAATGCCCAGGTTGGTCAAGTGCTGCTGTACGCCATCGAAATGGCGCTGGGAGTCATCGCTGAGATAGTCCAGCAGGCTGGGGGCGTCGATGACGATTTCTTGGGTGCGCTTATCTTTACTGTCGAGAATGCGGAGGGGGTTGCGGGTGAGGCGATCGCGCGAGTCCTCGTCTAGCTCATCTTTGTAAGGCGTAAAGTAGCTAACTAGCGCGTCGCGGTAGGTTTGCCGGTCTTCGCCGCTGCCGACAGAGTTGAGATCGAGCGTGAGGGCGGTGAGCCCTAGCGTGTTGAGGATTTGAGTGGCGATCGCAATAATCTCCACATCTGCCCTCGGGTCGCGGCTGCCCAAAATCTCCACATCGAGCTGGTGAAACTGGCGCTGGCGTCCGGCCTGAGGCCGCTCATAGCGAAAAGCTGGCCCCAAATGCCACAGCCGCTGCACCCCGCCTAGCGCAAACAGCTTGTTTTGAATAAATGCTCGCACCAGCCCTGCGGTAATTTCTGGACGCAGCGCAATAGAGCGACCGCCGCGATCTTCAAAGCTGTACATTTCCTTGCCGACCGCATCGGTTGCTTCGCCAATTCCTCTGGCAAACAGCTCAGTCTGCTCAAAAATCGGCGTACGAATTTCCCGGTAGGCAAACTGATCGAGCACCTGCCGCGACAGCCCTTCTATCGTCGCCCATAGCGGAGACTCCGCAGGTAAAATGTCTCGGGTTCCGCGAATGGCTTGCAGGCTGCTCATAAAAACTAGATCTAGTTAGGGGCTCATCCCCAATCCTATCTCTGAATGGGCTCTGAATGGGTTCTGAAGGGGCCTCTAGCCTGACTCACCTTCGGGCAGATGGCAGCAGTTCAGCTCGTCCATGCATACCTTGCCAGATTGCAGCGCCCAGCGAACGAGTGCTACCCGGTTGCCAGTAGCCGTTTTACTCAGCACATTGCTGACGTGGTTATCGACGGTGCGCTTGCTAATGGCTAGCCTGTCTGAAATCTCCTGATTGGTTAGCCCAGCAGCGACCTGCTCAACAATTTGCAGCTCCCGCTTGGATAAATCGTTCTGAGTGTCGTCCGGGTTAGATTGAGCGGCCTGTTGACTTTCAGTCTGAGGAGATCGGCTACCTGACATGGGCCTCTAATCTGTAATTATGCTTAGTAATCAGTGTAATCAATCTAGTCATCGCGATGGTAAATATTGACAGTCTTAACAGAATCCTTTCTCGGATAAACTTTTGCAATCTATTTCAGCGCATCTGCAAGATGTTCCTGGTCGGCCTCTTGTGTCTGACAACGATGGTACTTGCCCCGCCTGCCTATGCGGACGGTGTAGAAACCGGACGCTCCCTCGCTGATAGTGCCGATATTGCCGCTGACAAGGTCGATCAGTTTGCTCGGGCTTACCTACAGGTGTTGCAGCTGTTGAGCGATCGCGAACCCGAACTGCCCGCCGCCGAAACCAATGCCGAAGCGCTAAAAATAGAGCAGTCCATTGAAGCAGAAGCCATCGATCTAATTGAGAGCAACGGCCTTACCCTGCCAGAATATATGCAGGTATTAGGGCTAGCCAGTCAGGATGCCACCTTTCGAGACAAAGTGCTCAGCAGAATGGATGAGTCACTAGAAGAATAAAATGCCAAGCGCTGCACATATAGCAAAGCGCGGATGCATTCGCGCTTTGCGGAGCACTTTGCCTGTTGCTACATATGGCTTACAGTCAGTAACGCTGCATGAAGCAAAATGCCGGAAGCTATAGAATCTGCACATAAACGCATACGATAAATGCCCCAGAGCCAGACTAAAAACTACTCCAGCGCTAGGGCATTACTATTAGATTGAACCAGCACAAAATTAAGCGCCCGGTTCGCTAATCTAAACTATTCTTCGACATACATTTCAGGCTCTATAGCAAAATTGTTCAGCCGACCCGAATCGTCAACAACAAAGCCATCGGTTGTCTTTAGATCGCTACCGGCTTCTTCCTTACGAGCATCAGAGATGTCATCTTTGGCTTGCTCGACATCGCCGCCCGGCATCGTCCGAGTCCCCTCAGGCTGCACCGCCTCGCCGACAGGCTGAGCGAGCTGCACAGCCTGCTGGTCTCCAGCAGCCCCTTTACCGGGTTCTGCTGCTTTCTTAATATTCTCGTTTTGTTCAGCAGCCATAGAGCAGCTCCTTATGTATATTATTTATGCCAGTAATCAGCCTACGATCATCAACCGGTTCAGAACTTCCTTCATCCGGCAGGTTTTGACTCCGCCCATAGAGCTACATGACCGACTCCAAACTATTGCGCTGACTGCCACGCTCATTGAGCAGGCTTGAGAGTAAGTAGGTAGGCTGCTGTGGGTGGGGCCAGGCAAATGCATGGCGAAAGGCCGCCGACTGGCAGGCCCGCAGCCCGTCAAAGCCGATCACATCGTGAGTCAGCAGGTTCTCATATTCAAAAGGCAGTCGCACATTGTGCAAACCCGCATTGTCAGTGCAGATGGCAATGTCTACCCCCGCGTCAAAGCAGCGGTTAAACACGGTTTTGAGCTGGCTGATTTCTTGCAGAGTGCCGGTTTGCAAGTAGGTGGTAGGGCATACCTCCAGGCACTGACCGCGAGCTGCCACCTCTTTGAGCAATTCGGGGTAATGTAGCGGAATCTGAATGCCGTGGCCAATGCGCATCAGGTAGGGCAGCAGCTCGGGGTAGCAGCCGTCTTTGGTCTCGTATAGATGGCCGGTGGTATTGATCCCCAGGCTTTGAGCATGTGCGTAGAGCCGCTTAATTTCTTCGAGATTGTAGGCCGCGTCGCCCCCGGCGATATCAATACCGCAGACATACTCGGGGTATTGAGCGGCTAGCTCTAGCGTGGCGCGGTTGGTTTCGTAGGGCAGGCGCGAGTGCAAGCAGAGAATTTGCTTAGTTATTACCGGATATTCGCTCTGTTGGCTAGCGCGGCCCACTATCTCAATAATTTCGGCCATGGCGTCAATTCTTTGGGCTGAGCTGAGGTGCGCAGGCGTGCGATAGAAAGGGGTGTAGCGCAGCTCCAGATAGGCCAAATTCTCAAAAATATAAGCGCCGCGAATCAGCCGATAAATAAAGTAGGGAAGCGCTTCTTTGGTCTGTACGCTTTCAACTAATGTGTGGAGTTCTAGATATTCTTCTAAAGTGCCTTTGGGCTGAGTGTAGAACTGCTCAAAGGCCGAATAGCTCGAAAATTTGTCTGAAATATCGGGACGGTTGCGCTCAAAATAGCGCCACAGCACCCGAGGAACGACGGATCCACCGAGATGCCGGTGTAGCTCTGCATACAAACTCATCAGTATTGTCCTTCAAGCGAAATACGTTTTAATAGGGCCAAAAAAAGTAATAAAAGGGTCGGCAGTATCTGACGCTCAATCGCTGATACAGAACCCGATTGATCACGGGCAATGAAAATAGCAGCCTTGTAATTTGGAATAAGCGATCCGGAAACTTTTCAAAACTTAATTACTCTCTTTTACACCATAACTAAGATTTTGGTGGAGAGAGGTATTGGCTGGGACGTTGGCCATAGACAAAAGCATGAAAATGCAGGCGCGAAACCACGTTTGTGATTGACACTTCAATCACAGCCTGGTGATAATGGTTGTTTGTTTGAACTCTAGCGATATATTCTCTTGGCTAACGTTATTGTTATCGGCGCTCAGTGGGGCGATGAAGGTAAAGGCAAAATCACCGATTTGCTCAGTGGCTCAGCAGATCTGGTGGTGCGCTATCAGGGCGGCGTCAATGCCGGCCATACCGTTGTCGTTGCTGACCAAACCTTTAAGCTACATCTGATTCCGTCGGGTATTCTCTACCCTAAAACCGAGTGTATTATTGGTAGCGGGACGGTGATTGATCCCAAAGAGCTGATTGCCGAATTGGATAAGTTAGACGAGCTGAATATCTCAACAGATAATTTGTTTATCTCTGAGACGGCCCATGTGACTATGCCCTACCACCGTCTGATTGACCAGGCGACGGAAGAGCGGCGCGGCAGTAGAAAGATTGGCACGACTAAGCGGGGCATTGGCCCTACCTATGCCGATAAGTCTGAGCGTACGGGCATTCGGATTATTGACCTGATGGATACTGATGCCTTCGCTGAGCAGCTGAGGTGGACGATTGACTATAAGAACGTGGTGCTAGAAAAGCTCTATGACTTGGAGCCGCTCAATGCTGATGAGGTGCTGGAGGAGTATTTGGTTTATGCGGACAGGCTGCGATCGCACACCACCGACAGCTCCCTGCAAATCTACAATGCCGCCCAGCAAAAAAAGAACATTCTCTTTGAAGGCGCTCAGGGCACCCTGCTAGACCTCGACCACGGCACCTACCCCTACGTCACCTCGTCGAATCCGGTCGCGGGCGGAGCCTGCATTGGTTCGGGCGTTGGCCCGACTACCATTGACCGGGTGATTGGCGTCGCCAAAGCCTATACCACCCGCGTTGGCGAAGGCCCCTTCCCAACGGAGCTAGACGACGAGGTAGGGAAAACCATTTGCGAAGTCGGCGCAGAATTTGGCACGACGACTGGTCGCCGTCGTCGCTGCGGTTGGTTTGACGGCGTCATCAGCCGCTACGCTGTGCGCATCAACGGGCTCGACTGCCTCGCCATCACCAAGCTAGACGTGCTTGATGGCCTTGACGAAATCAAAGTGTGCGTTGCCTATGAGCTAGACGGCACTCGCTGCAAAGACCTACCGAGCGGAGCCCGCCAGTTTTCCCGATGCAAACCGATTTACGAGACGCTGCCTGGCTGGAAGCAGTCAACCGAAGCGTGCCGCACGCTAGATGACCTGCCCAAGGCTGCCCTGGACTATCTGGAATTCTTGGCAAAGCTGACAGAGGCACCGATTGCGATCGTGTCTTTAGGAGCGAGTCGGGATCAGACCATTATCGTAGAAGACCCCATTCACGGCCCCAAGCGGGCACTGCTAGAAGAGCACACCAGCGCTTTTGGAAAAGTAGCCTAGCGTCTTGAAATAGAGCTTAATTCTTGCTCGGTTCTCCCCAGAGAAGCTAAGCGTTTTGCGCTTTCTCTTTCTATCGGCGCGATTAGACCTGCCTTAACTAGGGCTGTTTTCTTAGCTAAGCCGGTAACGCGGCGAGCTTCTGCTGGTAGGTCCTCGTCGGTATTGAGAGTCGTACGCATGTTATGCGCCATTACAACTGATATAGCAAAGTAAGGATGCATTCTTACTTTGCTAGTCGAGTTGCCTGCTGTCAGTTAACGGTTCCAGCCGATAAAAGTGTCCTAAGCAACTCGACAGGAGCTATAGCTGAATATTATGTTGTCTGATGCTGACTTTGTGCGCATCTTATAGGTAGATTCGGGCCGACGTTGCGGCATAGGCAAGCGTTACGGCGAATACTGAGCAAAAGTCCTGATGCGATCGCCTCTCGATCAGGTAGTATAGATCTTCGGGCTTGCCTGGCCTTTGACGCTCCTTTTATTAATCGCAGACTGAACCTTAGCAAATCCCATGGAACTAACAATTGACTGCACCCAGCGTGCGGCGGACGAAAAGCCCAAAAGACTGCGCCGGGAGGGTACTTTGCCAGCCGTACTCTATGGACATGACGGGGCTAACTCGGTGGCTCTAAAGCTCAGCAACTATCAGGCCGAGGCCCTATTGCGACAGGCAACCGTCAATAAGTCGGTAATCACCGTCAATGTGACTGACTTGCCTTGGAGCGGCAAGGTGATCTTGCGAGAAGTGCAGACGCATCCCTGGAAAAATAAGCTGCACCACCTCAGCTTTTTCTCGATTGCCTCACAGTCAGAAATTGAAGTGAGTATGCCTATTAACTTTGTCGGCGACGCCATCGGCGTGACCGATCAGGGCGGCACCTTGGATATGGTGCTGACCGAGATTCAGCTAAAGTGCCCGCCCGATGCGATTCCTCAGTCTCTAGATGTCGATGTCTCTGAGATGAATATCGGCGACGCGCTGCACGTAGGCGAGATTGCGCTACCTAAGGGCAGTTCAGTAGCAGCAGACCCAGCGCTGCTAGTAGTTTCTGTTCTAGCGCCGCGCACGGTAGCGGCAGTTGAAGAAGAGGAGACTGGAACTGCGGCGATCGCTCCTGAGGGAGATGCCGCTGAAGAGAGCGAGACAGAAGCCGCCTCTTAGATTAGACAGAGGGGGCATGCGATAGCTATAGCCCTTCTAAACGTAAAAGGGTCGGGGAAATATCATCCCTGGCCCTTTTCTGGCGTTTATCCCAGTCACTTCCTTTAAGTTTTCAACCTGCAATTATCACTATGGCTGATTCTACGCTGCCTATTCTCATTCAGCAGATGCTTGACCCGGCGTTTTATCCTCATCCGGTCACAGAACCGGTCCGCCTGATGCAGACGCATGTTTCCTACGTACTGCTCACAGGAGACTACGTGTATAAGCTCAAGAAGCCAGTTAACTTCGGCTTTCTAGACTATTCCACTCTGAAAAAACGTCAGCATTTCTGTCACGAAGAACTCCGACTGAACCAGCGGGGCGCAGGCAGTTTGTATTTGGAAGTGGTGTCTATCACCCAGGCCAAAGCTGCCGAGGATCAGTTTGAAATCGATGGCAGCGGAGACCCTGTTGAGTACGCGGTGAAGATGCGTCAGTTTCCGCAGTCGGCACTGCTGAGCGCTCAGTTTGAGCAGGGTGAACTGAATGAGGAGAAGGTGCGGCAGCTGGCTAAGGCGATCGCTCAATTTCACAGCGAAACCGCCACTGACGACCATGTTCGTTCCTACGGCGATCCCGAGCAGATTCGTCAGGCGTTTGACGAAAACTATGAGCAAACCGCAGGTTTTGTCGGCGGCGATTTGGTGACAAAGCCTCAGACCCAGCAGCAGTTCGACGAAACGAAAGCCTACACAGACCGATTCTTTGCAGCTCGTCAGTCGCTCTTTCAACAGCGGTTAGATCAAGACCGGATTCGCGCCTGTCACGGCGATCTGCACCTGGGCAATATCTGCGAATGGAAAGATCAGATTCTGCTATTCGACTGCATCGAGTTTAACGAGCCCTTTCGCTTCGTCGATGTCATGTTTGATATTGCCTACATCGTGATGGATCTGGAAGTGGCAGGTCGCAGCGATCTGAGTACCGTTTTTCTCAATCAGTACGCAGAGGAGACGGGCGACTGGGAAGGGTTAGAAGTGCTGCCGCTCTACGTTAGCCGTCAGTCTTATGTACGGGGCAAGGTGACCTCGTTTATGCTGGGCGATCCATCCGTACCGGAGGCAGATCGGCAGACGGCGAGCGATAGAGCCGCTAAGTACTACCGACTGGCCTGGTCTTATGTACAGAAAAAGCAGGGCGCTGTCGTGGCGATGGTGGGCCTATCGGGTTCGGGCAAGAGCACGACTGCTCGAACCCTAGCGCAGCAAACCGGCGCTATTCATTTGCGTTCGGACGCGGTGCGTAAGCACCTGGCAGGGGTGCCGCTATATGAAAAAGCGGGCGACGAACTCTACACCTCAGCGATGACGGATAAAACTTACACGCGGCTAGTTGAGTTAGGAACGCGGTTGGCTAGTCAGGGCTACCGGGTAATTTTAGATGCAAAGTTTGACCGTAAGGCCAAGCGCCAGGAGGCAATCACTGCCGCTCAGTCGAAAAACCTGCCGCTCATGTTCCTGCACTGCACGGCTGCTGCTGCGGTGCTCAAAGCCCGACTGGATGAGCGCAACGGTGATATTGCCGATGCGACTGCTGCTATCTTGGACAGGCAGTCTATGGAGCCCCTTGATGCCGACACGCCGGTGAAAACGATAGACACGACTCAGCCCACCGCAGATATTCAGCGGCAGCTAAGCGAGGTGTTTGGCCCAGCGCAATCAGCGCGAGTCGATTAAAACCGGCTGTGCCTGCTGCAATCGCCTGCTATATTGGGGGCACTCAACCCGCGTTGACGGCACCTATCACTGTGGCTGATTTAATCATTCCGGCGGCCTTACGGCTTTGGCTGGTGTTTTTGCTAGTATTTGTCTTTTTGAAATATCCGGTGCCTTTTAGCATTCTGTTTGGGGCGATCGCCGGCTTTGCAGGTGGTCTGTTGACGGCTTGGGCCCAGGTAAAGGGCGGCGCTCCGCCGGCCCCAAAAGACAGGCCGCCGACCGACAAACTGCGTCGCCCTGATCCCGGCGGCGCAGATGTTAACCCGCGCTGGGAGGTGCCTTTTATGAAGACCAACAAGGCCAAGCAGCGCTACATAGAGCGCCAAAAGCGAGCCCGAGACCGGCGGGTGAAGTAGACCGCCGCTAAGTAGGTAGATACGATTAGTTACAATTAGGAGGGTCGCTACCAGGCAGTGGAATTCTGCGCTTTCATCAGATGCCCTTCACGCTAAACGTCAGCCCCGAAACTCAAAGTCTTTTGTAGCGCATGTACCGCCAAAGCCGTCATCTCAAGCGGTGGGCGGAAGGCTCGCCCCGGCGACTGAAACCGGTACTGCGGAAAATCAAAGAGACATGGAATATCGAGGTGAGCCTAAATACCCTGAAGCGAGTGCTTAAAGCCCTGAGGATGAGTTGGCGGCGACTGCGGCGGGTGCCAGCAAAGCGTCTCCCGAGCGCCGAATATAAGCGTAAGCGCTCAGCCCTGGAGGTGCTCAAACGCTCAGATGCCGCTGGCGTGGCTAGCGTGAGCTGTACTGTCTGTATGAGACCGGCTTCACGCTGGAACCGCCGGTCCCCTATACTTGGCAATCGTCGGCGAGACCCTGGGGCTGCCCAGCTAGAAAAGCAAGCGCTTATCTGATTGAGATCGCTTGGCGGTTCATAAAGTGCGAATGGATAGATATCCAGGCTTATGAGAATTTTCAAGCGCTCAAACATCATGTCGAAAGAATGCTTGTGGGCTTCAGTGATAAGTTTGTAATTGATCTTGCATGATCGCTTATAGCGAAGCGCGGATACATTCGCGCTTCGTGGAGCACTTTGCCTGTTGCTATATATGGCTTACAGTCAGTAATGCTGCATGAAGCAAAGTGCCGGAAGCTATATTATTGCCTGCGAGGGTGGGTGTAGCGGAGCGCAGATCTGCTAGGGCGTGGTAGGCTGCTCTCCCTGCTTGACTTCGAAGTACTGCTCTAACACTTTTTTGACCATCGGTGCTGCAAGAGATCCACCGCCGCCGCCGGAGTGCTCGCCAAAGGCGACTACAACGATCTCAGGCTTATCTGTTGGGGCATAGGCACCAAACCAGGTGTGAGACTCTCCCGGCGGGGCTTCTGCGGTACCACTCTTGCCTGAGATAGGCGGCAAAGCGGGGTCAGCAACTGCCTTTCCTGTGCCATTAGTGACCACTTCCCGCAGTCCGTCTTTGATAACCCTGATCGTACTCGGTGCGAGCCCCAAAGATTCGGTCCACTGCTTGGTTTCTTCTTCATCCATCACTAGATGGGGCGTGACCATATCGCCCCCGTTGGCAGCAACAGCAAACATCACCGCGACCTGTAGCGGCGTTGCAAGCACATTCCCCTGGCCAATAGAGGCATTGATGGTATCGCCCAGATACCAGCTCTCATCTAAGACTTCACGCTTCCATTCTGGAGTTGGGATCAAGCCCACATCTTCTTCTAAGACCAACTCAATTCCGGTATGTCGGCCTAAGCCAAATTTGTGCATCCATTTCGCAATTTCCTTCTCACCTACGGCGCGGCCCACTTGATAGAAGAAGGTATCGCTGCTCATCGCCATCGCTCCGCGAAAGCCCAAAGGCCCAAACCCAGCATTGTTCCAGTCCCAAAACTGGATACCGCCAATCGTGATATTAGGATAGGTCGGTAGCACCACTTCAGGAGAGAATTTGCCAGATTCCATACCCGCTGCTGCCGTAACTATCTTAAACGTACTGGCAGGCGGATAGGCGCTCAGAGCGCGGTTAACTAGCGGATTGCCCCGACTCTGAAGTTGGTTCCACTGAGCCTCAGAGATTCGGGTCGAAAAAATATTAGGGTCGAAGGTGGGACGGCTGACCATTGCCCGAACTGCGCCGTTGCGAGGGTCAATAGCGACAATAGCACCGGTCTGGTTGCCCAGGGCCTGTTCAGCAGCTTGTTGCAGATCCATATCAAGCGTGAGCTGCACATCTTGCCCAGAGACTGAAGGCTTTTCACCAATCACCTTTAGCACCCGGCCACTGCTGTCTACTTCTACCTGCTGACCGCCCCACTGTCCTCTGAGGGTAGGTTCTAGGGCCATTTCTACGCCCATTTTGCCGATCACATCGCCGATGCGATAGTTTTCATCTTCGAGTCCGGCAAGCTCTTCGTCATCGAGTTCGCCGGTATAGCCCAAAACATGGGCTGCCAGGTCGCCGCGAGGATAGTTGCGAACAGCTTCTGCCTCAACTCGTACGCCAGGCAGTTCTTGAGCATATTCAGCGAGCGCTGTAGTCTGAGCAGAGCTGACTCCGCGAGAAATAGACACTGACTTGCTCAGGTTGTAGCTGTTCAAATCGAGGCGATCTTGAATCTCAACGGCGGGTACATCGAGAATTTGGGCCAGACGCTGGATCACCTGGTCGCGATCGCTCTCTTCTTTGGGAAGGGTAATTGGCCAAATGGAAACAGAATGAGAAAGACGAGAGCCCACCAAAATGTTGCCTTTGCGGTCAAAAATGGTGCCTCGGGCAGGGCGTCTAGGTAGCAGCAGCACTCGGTTATCTTCAGCGAGTTCGCGGTTGTACGCCCCTTGGACAAGCTGTAAATAAGCCAGGCGAGAGCCAATGCCGCCAAGCATAACCAGGCTCAGCAGCAGCATAATTACGACAGATTGATATTGGCGGCCAACAGTGCGACCTCCTTTTTTGTCACTAAAGTTAGAAATGCGCTGAGAAAAAGCCATGGTGATAGTAGTACAGGTGATAGCAGGCGCAAAACATTTTGTAAGAGACTTTAAAGATAACAAGCCAGCTTAATTACTTAGCACGCTAGGCCTCGGTGGGTCTGCATCTGGTTTTGGAGCGGGAGGTGCGGGCGCGGCGGGAGCGGGTGCAGGTACGGGTGCAGGCGCAGCAGGTGCGGGCGCGGGTGCAGCAGCAGGTGCGGGCGCAGGTGCGGGCGCAGGTGCGGGCGCAGGTGCAGGCGCGGGTTCTGGGTCGGGTCGATCACGACGAACGGGTTGATCGCGACCAGCTCGTTCGCTGTCTCTATATTCGGGTTCTGCGGGTGCGCTGAACTGCTCGTCTGGTTCTTCTTCGCTGGAGACTGCTGGGCGGCGGGCATCGTCTGACGGCTCGCTGCTCGCTGGCTTATCTACAATCGTCCGGCGCGGTGAAATGGGCTTTGCCTTAATGGTGCCTTCCCGCCCGCCTAACCTGGGTACGTCTGGAAATTCCTCAACCGGCAACTCGTCAATAAACTGGCTGACAAACTCGTGCCAGGCCAGGGCCGCTGTGCGGCTAGCACCGCTGGTCGGACTGCTGTCATCATTGCCCATCCACACCCCGGCTACTAGCTGTGGAGTGTAGCCCACAAACCAGAGATCCCGGTTTTTCTCAGATGTGCCGGTTTTACCAGCAACTTGTCTGCCAGAGAGCGCCGCATTGCCGCCCGTGCCGCCATTAACCACGCTCTGTAGCATCCAGGTCATAATGGCCGCAGTATCGGCGTCGAGTGCCTGTTTCGGCTTTTCCTCAAATTCGTACATCACATCGCCTTGTGAATTGATGATGCGGGTGATACCGTGCGGGGCAATATGCTTGCCTTCGGCAGCAAATGAGCCATAGGCGCTGGTCAGCTCTAGCAGGTTAACTTCTGACGAACCTAGTGCCAGCGAGTAGGCAGGTAGCAGCTCCGAATCGACCCCCATCCGATGAGCCAGGGCAATCACCGGATCAAAGCCGACATCGACCAGCAGCTTGACAGCAACGATGTTGATCGAGCGGGTCAAAGCCTGGCGCAAGTCGACTTCGCCGCTGTAGCTATCGCCGTAGTTTTCGGGCTCGTAGCCATCGACGACGTAGCGAGCGTCGGTATAGCCTTTGTAAGGCGACATGCCGGTGGCGATCGCCGTCGCATATACAAAAGCCTTAAAGGTAGATCCCGGCTGTCGCTGTGCCTGAGTTACCCGGTTAAACTGGCTGCCGTCAAAGTCAGTGCCGCCCACCATGGCCTTAATCTCACCGGTTTTAGGGTCGAGAGCGACCAGAGAAGCCTGCTCAAAGCGCTGCCACTCGCCATATTCCTCGGTAATATCTTTAACTGTTTTCTCCGCTGCCTCCTGCCACTTCGTATCTAAGGAGGTTTCGACGACCAAGCCACCGGCTTCTATCTGCTCAGGAGAGAGAATTTCTGACAGCTGCTTTTTAATATAGATAGTGAAATAGGGATACCTGCTGTAGAGATACTTAGGCTCTTGCGCCTGTAGCGTGACAGCAGCCTGATACGCCTCGTCAGCCTGGGCAGTCGTAATGACTCCATTGGCCTCCATCCGGCTAATCACCTTGTCCCGCTGCTGACGGGCCGCCTCCGGATCGACCAGTGGAGAATAGAAGCTGGGGGCTGGGGCCATTCCCGCAACCAGGGCGACATCGGCCACACTGAGCTGATCAACCGTTTTGCCAAAGTAGATCCAGGCGGCATCGGCCACTCCGTAGGCTCCGGCCCCTAAGTACACCAGGTTGAGGTAGCGCTCTAGCACCTTTTCTTTACCCAGCTCTTGCTCCAGCCGCTGCGCCAATATGGCTTCTTTTAGCTTGCGCTGAAAGCTCCGATCCTGATTGAGAAATGTGATGCGGGCCAGCTGCTGGGTGATGGTACTGGCCCCTTCAACGACACCGCCGCTGACCAAGTTAGTAACAGCGGCCCTGGCAATGGAGCGATAGTCTACCCCGTTATGCCTGTAAAACCGGCGATCTTCAGCAGCGATAAATGCCTGCACGACCACATCAGGAATTTCGTCAAAGGCAAGATTTTCTTGAGCGGTCGGGCCCACCTTTTGCAAAATTTTGCCATCTCCGGCCTTCAGCGTGATGGTGCCGCTGCGGTCATAGGTTAGCGCCTGACGCACATCGGGCACAGTTTTTTGCAGATTACTCCACAGACGGTACATCTGGGTACTAGGACCCGCGATGCCCGCGCCGACGAGCAGCAGCACCCAAAAGACAGGCCGCTGGTAAACCGGTTTGCCAGCGGCTGCCAAGGAGGCAGACAGATTCTGGTCAGACTGAGCAGTTTTAGGAATCGCCGCCGTGCGAGTAGCCATCTGCTGCCGGTTAGCCCGAGCAGAGCTGCGAGCAGCTGACTTCGACTCCGGATCGCGCAGCCTGTTAGACCACTGTTTCAGCTGAGAAAAAAGATTGGCCACTTCAGTAGTTCTCCAGACGGGCGCGCCGCCGTTGACAGACATTATTCCAAAAAAGCTTTGAGGCAGTCTTAAGACAGATTAGCCCCAACAGTGGACGACTAGATGCAGAAGCTAATTCGCATAAATGCTATCACGGCAGGTAGAGACACTGATGGTAATGGGGATCGGTTTTTATCGGCTGCTCATGACCGGCCCCTATGGCTGCCCCCTATGACTAGCCGCTGAGGTAAGCTGCGATATTTCACTGAGCTGATTAGCTTACCAGGCTGCTGTGACCAATAGCCAATGCCGTCACTAGCATCCCCAATACTAAAAATGGCTGGGCGCTAGCCTGATATTTGACATCGTTTTCGAGCGGATCGCGCAAAAAATACATATCTTGAAAAGTGATCTGAGGAATGATTAGTAAGATCAGCAGCACCGCGTAGAAGTTTTTGTGAATGCCAATCAAGTAGGCGGCCATGCCCCCCTGAAAGATATCGATCATCAGCACACAGATCCAGGCGGCAGTTTGCACGCCAAACATTACTGGCAGCGACTTAAGACCGAGCTGGCGATCGCCCTCCACCGCCTTAAAGTCATTCACCACCGCAATCCCCAGCCCAGCCATACTGTAGATCAGCGTCAGCACAATAATGGTGGCATTGAGATCGCCAAACAGCGCGTGCCCGGCCCACCACGGTAAGGCAATGTAGCTAGCGCCGAGAGCGTAGTTGCCCAGCCAGCCATTTTGCTTGAGCTTGAGCGGTGGCGCCGAATAGATATAGGAGACAAAAGAGCCGCCGACTGCCAGTACAAAGAGCGTCGGAAACTCGTGTCCGGCCCAGCGATCTAGCCCGTAAGCCACCGCCAGACCGCCCAGCAGCAGCACCCAGATCTGCACCCTCACCTGACCTAGAGAAATCGCCCCGGATGGAATCGGACGATTGGGCTCATTGATCGCATCGAGATCGCGATCATAATAGTCGTTGATCGTCTGGGTATAGCCGGTCAGCAAAGGTCCCGACATAAGCATACAGGCTGCGGCAATCAGCACATTTTCGACTGACCAGGTATAGCCGCCCGAAGACGCCGCGCCGCAGACCACACCCCAAATCAGCGGAATCCAGGTAATTGCCTTCATCAGCTGGAGACGAATCTTCCAGATCGAGGTTTCGCCCGCCTCTGCGCCCTTCATTCCTAAGAGCTGCCGCGCTTTACCGCTGCGTTTGACTTCTTCTCCTATCGCATCAGCTGCTACGTCAGACTGATTTGAATCTGCTGCCAATGATTCCGATAGCTGCTCTTCAGACATATCCAATTCCTTTTAGAACACCGAATTCTACGAACACTTAGCCAAAGGAAATTATTAAGTAGCCATCTTGAAACTTAGCACCTGTGACTGACCGACCGCTGAGCCCTGGCGGTAAAGACAGATTGTGCCGCTGATCGCCTGCTTCTACTGTCACCTCTGGCCCATATTGAGTGAGCTTCACCTGCTGCTTACTAAATCCGGGTAAAAACAGCTTAACAGTACTGTTTACAGCGTCTACAGCCATAGAGCTAGGTACGTCTACTGGCCCGGTTAGATCCGGCAAAGCCGTGACTAAAGGCTGCCAGCGATCATCTGCTGAGCTATAGGGCAAAGCTGTGATTGGTAAAGGGCTAAAGGACTGGGTGGCAGCAGTAGTATCAGCTTGATTTTGAGCAAATACTGAGTTGACAAATGTACCGGCAACCGTCAGGCCAATTTGCTGAGCAGCGCTCCAAAGATACCTGCCAGTGGCGATCGCCACCTCATCATCGGTCGTCACCACATAGGCCCGCAGCTGCATAGGATCGCGCACCATGGCTTTCCCTTTAGCCACCATGCCCTCTACGCTCTGGGTCTCAGGCCGATTCCAAATGTCCCCCGACGACCCGCTACTCAAAATAGCGCCGGTAATTGGCGAAATAAAAGGCGAAATAGAGCGATAAAACTGAGAGTCTTGAAAGACCTTCTTAAACCGGCGAAAATACCAGTCAATGCCGCCAATGGCTCCCCACAGGCGCAGCGTGGACTGGTCGCCAGCGCCGTCGTGTACAATCACGTCATACTGATTGCTCTCTGTATACTCGCGGATCGCATTCAGCGCCAAAAAATCATCCAGCCCTGGCACTACGCTCAGCTCCTGACCATAAACCGCCTTAAAAAACGGGTCTCTCAAATACTGTGCCTCAAGGTTTTTGAGCTTCTCCCAGTTTTCATCCAGTAGGGCGGTGGTGCGTAGCTGTACGGCCTGAAAGCTCTGCTCCCTAATGCTGACCGCGCTAGGACTGGGGCCAATATCAGTGCCCAGCAGCAGCGACAGCGCTGGCCCGGCCTCTTGAGAGACTAGCAGCACTCGCTTCCCTGCCCCTGCTAGTTTTTGGGCAGCGGCGATCGCCACTGTAGAGCGGCCTGTGCCCCCTTTCCCTAGAAACGTGAGAATCAGCGTCATAGTCTACAGGTGATGAAGTCTACAGGATTTATATAGAGATTTTATAAGGTGTAGAAATTAGGCAGCTATTCGACCGAGCGCAGCTCATCTTCAAAAAACCAGGTGGTGTAGTCATCCGCTTCAAAGGTGACTAACGCACCAATATTCATCCCATCGAGCACTTTTAGATCTTTGACGGTCCCGGTCTTTCCAAGGCGGGCCGCAAAAGACTTACCAACGCGGTCACGCACCCGGCACACCTGTACCCGCTGTCCAATTTCCAAATCCATGTTTAATAAACTGTATCCTTACTGAGGTGTCTGACTCAAAACCAGATATTAGTCTATCAGCGACCTGCGCTCCCCTCCGACATAACTTCAAAAAATGCTTGCCAAACGAATCCTCCCCTGCCTCGATGTGAAAGCTGGCCGCGTGGTCAAAGGCGTCAATTTTGTCGACCTCAAAGATGCCGGTGACCCGGTAGAGCTCGCCAAAATCTACAATGAAGCAGGAGCTGATGAGCTGGTGTTTTTAGATATCACCGCCACTCACGAAGACCGCGATGTGATCTACGACGTGATCTATCGCACCGCTGAGCAGGTGTTTATTCCGCTGACGGTGGGCGGTGGCATTAGCTCTTTAGAGACGATCAAGAAGCTGCTGCGGGCCGGGGCCGATAAGGTGAGCATTAATTCGGCGGCGGTGCGCGATCCGGATTTGATTAATCGGGCGAGCGATCACTTCGGCGCTCAGTGCATTGTGGTCGCCATTGACGCCCGCCGACGTCAGCCGTCCGCTGCCGAGCCTGAGCAGCCAGGTTGGGATGTCTTTGTGCGAGGAGGCCGCGAAAACACCGGACTCGATGCAGTGGCCTGGGCTTGCGATGTCGTTCAGCGTGGAGCCGGAGAGCTGCTGATCACCAGCATGGACGCCGATGGGACGCAGGCAGGTTATGACCTGACTTTGACTGAAGCGATCGCTAGCCGAGTAGAAGTGCCTGTCATCGCTTCAGGCGGGGCAGGCACCTGCGCCCATATTCATCAGGCCCTCACCACTGGTAAAGCCGAAGCTGCCTTACTGGCCTCGCTGCTGCACTACGGTCAGCTCAGCGTGAGCGAAATCAAAAGCTATCTGTCGGCTCATAATGTTGCAGTCCGTCACTAATTATTTACAAAAGCTTATAGAATTCCTGCTTTTCTGAAACGCCTACTATTGTGAAGATGAGCCAAACGAAGCGCCATCTCAACGTTTAGGATGGCTGCTAGTGAAAGGGTTTAGCCGCTTGCCTGGAAACTTCAGTAGGTAAATATACCTATCCTCATAAACTGAGATGTCTGTTAAGCTATGTAAAAGTGTATAAACCTCTACTGCTGAATTAAGCGTGTCTCTTACTTGTTTGGCTTTTGCTGTTTGATGAAGCGCCACTAGAATGATATTTCTGACGCTAACTATCGTGATTGGTTTGGTTGTTTGGGCGCTGCGCCTGATGGATCGGGCTATCGAGAATCAGGAATTTTCGCTGATGCTAGCAGGTTTTTTAGTTGCCTCTTCTGCCGCTGCGATGGTAGGCGTCCACTTTTTAATGAGTGATTACTTCACGCTGATAGATCATTCTGATGCCGCTAACCGCTACGACACAGCCTGGATGGATAGCCAGCTGCCGGTCTTAGTAGAACGCCCCAACTCTTATCCGCAATCTAGATTTGAATGAACAGTCTAGATTTGAATGAGTCTAGGATTTTGAATAATCTATTTTGAATAATTTATAGAGAGTGCTTCACTTCTAGGTCAAACTACTGGGCCAGCGCTCGTGATAGCGCGTCCCACGTAGACGGGCCAACGACACCGTCTACAGCTAGCTGTTGATCGCTCTGAAACTGTCTGACGGCAGCCTCGGTTTGCTCGCCATAGCCGCCGTCGATTTCACCTTTGTAGTAACCTAGCGACTGAAGCTCGATTTGAAGCTGAGAGACGGCAGAGCCAACGGCATCGACTCTGAGCACGGGTGGACCGTTTAGTTCTGGTTCTGGGCTGTTGCTCTCTGAAGTGCTGGCTGGTGAGCTGACTGGTGGCGGTGATACTTCGGCAGCTGGAATCGCGGTAACTGCATCCGGCGCAGGCAAAAGCTTATCCCAGGTAGAGGGGCCGACAATCCCATCGGTGGCAATGCCCGCTGCGCTCTGGAACCGAGCAACCGCATCCTGAGTGGCCTGGCTGTAGGTGCCATCGATATTGCCTGAGTAAAATCCTAAGAGCTTGAGAGTGGCTTGCAGGCGACTAACGCGATCGCCACTGCTGCCCGCCGCTAGAATAGGATAGTCCGCCTGAGCTACCAGGTTCTGGGCTGCTTGCACTGGATCTAGATCTAAAGCAGCTAGCTTAGAAGACGCCCATACAGGTGAACTAATGATCCAGATAACCGCCGGGATGACTACTCCTGAAAAGAGGGTTCTCTGCCGGTTGAACAGCGGGTTCAGTCTACTTAGCAGCGGCTGTTTATCTAGCAGTTTGTGATTTTGCGATCGCCCCATTGCCGGTCTCCTTGGCCTTTTTCCATATTTTGCGTAGTCTTTCGCATAGAGAGCTTCAATGCATTGTTTCAACGTGTATAGCTTAAATGCATAGAGAGAGCTTATGCACAAAGGGCGTCAAGCCATATCAATATAAACAGATATAATTCTCCGTGCAAAGCCAGCGCGGCCATGTTAGCGAGAACGCTAACAAAATCAAGGGGACAGGGCTCACCAAAAATCTATGAAACCACCAAACCATACCACTGCTGCACAACCCCTCAGCGAATCTCTCACAGCTAGCGCTATCAGTCGGTGTTCCCCAACGCTGCCTGCTCAGATGCCGCTTTGCGATCGCTTTCAGGGGACTTTGCTAGGCCTGTGGCTGGTCTCTGTAGCTACCGTAAACCACTCTGCTAAGGATCGGCTCACCCTGATAGAGGTCATTGCCGCTAGCTTTGAGCATATCACCTGTTTCACGGCATCTTCTAACTCACTGCCCCAGCCTCAAAGCAGCCTCGATTCGCCGCTGTCACCTGCCAAACAGTCTGAACAAGCACCCTTTTGGGCACCTTTTTGGTTGGCGAGTTTGCCAAAGCTGCTGCGCTATCATGACAGCCGAGAGCGACGTTGGCAGAGCTTTTCTACAGCGGAATTGCAGCTGGACTTTTTTTTGGGCCAGACTCTGATGCTAGGCGACTTGCTAGAATTCGCCTTGAGCGGCTACATAGCTTCTCCAGCGGACTGCACGGATTGTTTAGTACAGCTACAAAAGCGCTCTCAACCAGATGGGCTACGGTCCGAGTCCTGGCGTCACTATCAAAGCATCCTGACCGAAATTTTGGCTCGGCTACCAGAGCCAACTGCGGTTGGAGTAACCCAGTCTGCCTCAGATCACGCAGACTTTATCAACGGCGTACTGAGCGCCCTGACTCACCTAGAGAGCTACCGGCTCTCGGTGCAAGTAGCCGCGCGGCATGGGGGACTGGCTCCTTTAGTGGCAGGCGTTCTAGCTGGCGCTATCGGCGGGCAGGCAGCGCTGCCAGTGATATGGCAGATGAAATCGGTCTCAGAGATTAAACAGGAGCGCCGCACTTCATCAAGACTCTATCAAGGCGCTGATGATAAGTCGGGAAAGCAGGTAGAAAACCAGGATGATCTAGATAGCCTGATAGATGAGAAGGCAGCCAAGATTCCTCAACGGCGTTCAGAAGTCATCTCACTTGCCAATCAACTGTTTGAGCAATGGGCGGGGATTAACCCCGCGGCCTCAAAGCCGACCATTCTTGCTGACCGGACAGACCCAGAGCGAGCTTACAGCTAACCCCCTTACAGCTAACCCCGAAGCGGAAACGACTCTAGAGCTAAAAATTAGCCCAAAGCCTACGTATTATAATGGCGAAATGATGTACTTTACGACCCGATCAGCTTCGCACCACACTGCCGCTGGTAGCCATGCTACAGCGGCCCATTAGGCAATTTATTGGGTGGGCCAATGCGCGTTCTCCGTCATATTGCCAATCGGGTCTACCAGCTGTGGTGTCAGTCGTTTGGGCGACTGAAACGTTCTAGCCGCTACTGGAGGGTACCAATCGCCCGTCGCTATTCGCCTTGGGTAAATAGTGCCCAGCGCTTTTTTAGATTGGACAGCTCATCTCAGTCGGCAGTGAGCAAACGTGCTCAGGCCAATCGTCCGGCGCGATCGCTCTCCTCACCTAGCAAGCAATCCATTGGGAAAGATCTGCTGTCGCGCGGCGCGGCCAATCGCACCTGGGTAGTGACCCTAATAGCTGTTTTAGTGCTGACTACCTGCTTTGGTCAGCGCTTTTACAGCCAGCCTGGTCTAGATGTAAAGTCGGTCTCGCCTCAGACGTTTCGCGCCCCTGAGAGCGCCATTGTCGAAGACCAAAAGGAGACAGAGCTACGGCGCACCAACGTCCGCAATGGCGCGGTAGAAATGCTCAAAATCGATCCTGATCGGACGGTGGCGGCTGAGCGATCGCTCAAAACCCTCTTACTCCAGGGCCGAGAGCTGCGAGAGCAGGCAGGCAGCCCGCCGTTCCTCAGTTTAGATACCCTATCAAAGTCCACTCAAGACACTCTTTTTCAAGCGTCCGACAGTCAGTGGCAGATGATCTGGCGCTTAGCTGAGACGGCCAATTCCTCAACGACTCAGCTATTCCCGACCGCTGACAAACCCGCCCCCCCGCTGCCACCCAAAGCCGCCGCTCAGGTGCGATCGCTCGTTCCCGACCAGGCCAAGGCCCTGCAAGAGCTGCTGTCTTATCAGGCGCGATCAGGCAGTCAGGGCTTAGCGCTACTCAATATGCGCATGGACACTCGGCGACGGCAGTATCGTGAAGCCGTGGACGAGTTGGCTGCCGCTGCCAATACAGAAGGACAGCCTCTGTATAACTATCGTCTGTTTGAACTCTCTGACGAGCAGTGGGCGGCGTTGGAGCGTAACGCTGAGCAAATTTTCTCGGAGATGATGCTTCAGGGCATTCATAAAGGCATGCCCGCCGACCTGCTGCGCCGGGCAGTAGAGCTGCGCGTACCGCCCGATCCTACGCCAGAAGTCAGGCAGCTCACCGCCGACGTGCTCTCAGCTTCGCTAGCGACCAATCTGGTGCGTGACGAAGAGCGCACTCGCCTGCGGGCTGACCAGGCCGTTAATGAAATTGCGCCAGTAATGGTCTCCGTGCACAAAGGCGAAGTGATCGTGCGGACTAATGAGGTGATCGACCAGTCCGACTTTGTGCTGCTGGACTACTTCGATCTGACCGGGCGCTATTTTAACTGGATTGGGCTCTGCGGCTTCAGTTTGCTGGTAGCAGCGGCAGTGGCCTTTTATCTATGGATAGATCATCTTCAGGCCCATCAGCTCAACCGGCGAGACCATATTTTGGTGCTGCTGCTGTGTTTGGTGGTGTCGGGTTTGGCAGCACTACGGGTGCCGACGCTGGGGCTACCCGCTGTGGGCTTGTTGGTAGGCAGCTTTTACGGCTCCGCTTTGGGCCTGACGGTGGTGGGGTTGGTGACGCTGTTGCTGCCGGTGGGCCTATCGGTCAGTGCGATTCCACTCATTACCGGGGCAACTGCGGCAATGCTGGGCACCCGGATTGCCCCGCAGCTGCGATCACGCGAAGAATTCGCCTTGCTAGGTGGATCTGTGGGCCTCGCTCAGGCCAGCGTCCATCTCGTACTGACGCTGATGAGCTTAAACGTATCTACACCGCTGTGGAAGGTTGTGTTTGTCGGCTCGGCGATGCAGGGTCTCTACGGCATTGCCTGGAGCGTGGTAGCGCTCGGTGTCAGCCCCTATCTGGAGCACTGCTTCGATGTGGTAACGCCGATTCGACTGGCCGAACTTTCCAACCCCAATCGACCGTTGCTTAAGCGGCTGGCCTCTGAGGCCCCCGGCACCTTTCAGCACACTATGTTTGTCGCTAACCTAGCCGAGGCCGCCGCTCGCGCCTTAGGCCGCAATGTGGAGCTGGTGAGGGCAGGCACCCTCTACCACGACATCGGTAAAATGCACGATCCCCAAGGCTTTATCGAAAATCAAATGGGCGGGCCCAACAAGCACGACCTGATTGACGACCCCTGGAAGAGCGCCAGCATCATTAAAAAACATGTCACCCTGGGCTTGGTGATGGCCCGCAAATACCGGCTGCCAGAGGCAGTGCAGGCCTTTATTCCAGAGCATCAGGGAGATATGAAAATCAGCTATTTTTATCAGCAGGCCAAAGCTAGACAGTCCGCAAAGCCTACCTTAGTTGTCAATGCCGCCGACTTTAGCTACGACGGCCCGACGCCGCAGAGCCCAGAAACGGGCATTACCATGCTGGCCGATTCTTGTGAGGCGGCGCTGCGATCGCTCAAACCCGACGCCTCCATGGATGAAGCCTATGCGATGGTGAACAAAATTTTGCGGGCTCGCTGGCGCAACCGGCAGCTAGTCGACAGCGGTCTCAGCCGAGAGGACATGGACATGATCGCCAGTGTCTTTATTCAGGTATGGCAGCAGCACAACCACAAGCGTATTTCGTACCCTAAGAGCGTATTAGCGGGCAAAGAAGCATAGCGTTGATTCTACGGATGACAAATCAATACGCATGTACTATAATCCTGCAAGCCCCGGCTGATAGCTGCCCCAATCTACGGCTAGCGGTAAAAGCTTTCACCGCGCTCATCTTTCAGGAGAACGGTGTCTAGTCGAACAAAATCTGTCTATAGGGCAATGTATTGTTTTGATGAGCAGATTTAAATAGTTTACAAAGTTTTGCATACTTACTTAAAATCTCTCATTTATCGGCGTGAGCAGCTTGGCTGTCGTCCTTTTTGGAAAATTTTTACATCTCTAGCCGCTGCAAGGGAACACCAGGAAAATTTACTCTTCGACGGGTTCAGTTTTCAAGTGATTGGTCAGTTCAGACTGACAACCTCTCTCATAAACGTTACAATTCTTTGTATAAAAGCGCTTTTTATAAGAGAGGGTTACCAGCAGCCTGACTACTGTGGTTAGTTTGATCGCTCTGCTGTAATTGCCTCATTTGGTTATTTGTAAGCTCAGGTAGCTTGCGAGTCTATGGGACTGAGAGCCTTGCCCAATGGGTATCTCAGTCAAGCACTATTCTTTTACCGCTACATTTCTATGAAAGCTGCTCCTTCTGGCGACCTTGTCCGCACTTATCTCAAAGAGATTGGCCGTGTACCGTTGCTCACCCATGAGCAAGAAATAATCCTGGGCAAGCAGGTCAAGGAAATGATGACCTTGCTGGCGCTACAGACTGAACTAACGGAAACTCTGGGGCGCGATCCCAGTCGGGCAGAATGGGCCGAGGCTGCTCAGATGTCTACAGATGCTCTCTCTGAAAGAATTGAGGCCGGAGAGCAGGCCAAGCGCAAAATGGTTGAGGCTAACCTGCGGCTAGTGGTATCAGTAGCCAAAAAGTACATCAAGCGCAACGTGGATTTGCTGGATCTCATTCAGGAAGGCACCATTGGGATGCAGCGCGGGGTGGAAAAATTTGATCCGGCTAAGGGCTATCGCTTTAGCACCTACGCCTACTGGTGGATTCGTCAGGCCATTACTCGGGCGATCGCCGAAAAAAGCCGCACTATTCGTCTACCGATTCACATTACTGAAAAGCTCAACAAAATCAAAAAGGCTCAGCGCCAGTTTACCCAACGGACGGGACGGGCTCCGACCATTGCCGAAATTGCTCAAGATACAGAGCTAACTATCCAGCAAGTACGCGACTACTTAGACAGATCGCGCCAGCCCCTGTCGCTAGATCTGCGAGTGGGCGACAACCAGGACACCCAGCTCAGCGACCTGCTAGAGGACCACGGCCAGAGTCCAGATGATTACGCCACCCAGTCATCGCTTAAGCGCGATCTGAACACACTCATAGCAGACTTAACGCCTCAGCAGCAGCGAGTGATTTCGCTGCGCTTCGGCCTTGACGATGGCAAAAATATGACCCTAGCAAAGATAGGTGCCCTCCTGGATATCAGCCGCGAGCGGGTGCGCCAGATTGAGCGCGAAGCACTGACCAAGCTGCGCAAGCGCCGAGGCGATATGCGAGAATACATCGCTGGTTGAGATGGCAGTTACTCAGCCCTTTTAGTGACTCCATTGCATTACCTTATTACACGGGTAGAGGTCAGCCTGTTATGATGCTGGCGCACTTTACCGCCCAATACTGCTGTGACCTCACAACAACTGATTCTGCTTCTGTTCTCGGTGGTAACGGCGGCCTGCGGTCAGCTGTTGCTAAAGCTAGGAGCACTCAAGCTAGGAGCAGCTGAGGCGTCGGTGTTGCCCGGTCGGATTTTGGCCATAGTGACCATTCCAGAGCTAATAGCGGGATTGGCTGTCTATGGCATGAGTGCGATCGCCTACATCTTCCTACTCACTCAGGTCAAGCTCAGCGTTGCTGCCCCCAGCACAGCCTCAATCTACATCCTGTCAGTATTGATTGGCGTCCTCGTCTTTAAAGAACCTGTTTCTACCTCACGGCTGATAGGTCTGGCTTTTATTGCTGGCGGCGTAATCTTAGTAGTTTCTCGGTAGAGAAGCCGCTCGTCCGACCTTATGCTTTTGGTTGACCAGGCAGTTTATTAAAAAGCGCTGTGACAAAGCGACAGCTTTCTAGTACATTAGAACTATGCTGCACGACTTGACGATTAGCCCTCACCGCTGGTGGGGGCTTTTTTATGGTTTGCACCCGTTCAGGCAAAACGCGCCTGCCCTTATCCATATACTGTGTAGGTCGTAGGTTTTTGATGCATAGCTATGACCGCTGACTCCCGAAGTAACTCTCAAAGCGCCTCCCAGACCTTCTATCCGCCAAAGCAGCGGCCCTTAATGGTCAGGCTGGTGCAGAGTATTACTTACCCCTTGGCGCAGTTGCTCTACAAGGTGCGGCTATCGGTCTCTGAAGCAGATGTCGGGAAGGTGCGAGCGATAGATGATGCCCGCATTGTTTTTGTCTGCAATCATCCCACGATGGAAGACGGGATCAGTTTGTTTGCGCTGTCAGCTCGGCTGGGTCAGCTGTTTTACTACGTTGTGGCCTATGAATCTTTTAAGGGACTGTTGGGCTGGTTTATTCAGCAGCTAGGGTGCTATTCCATTCGGCGCGGGCTGGGCGATCGCGCCAGCATCAGCCAGACCATTTCCCTACTTAAAAAGCCGCGGTGCCGCCTGGTGATTTTTCCTGAGGGCGGCTGCTCCTACCAAAACGATACAATTATGCCTTTTCGCTCGGGCGCGATTCAGCTGCCCATGTCTGTACTCGCCCAGCTCGCCAAAAAAGCGGCCTCGCCCGAGCAAATCCCTGATCTGTACTTGGTGCCCCTCACCCTCAAATACCGCTACCGACAGCCCATGCGCCGGGTGATAGAAACCACGCTAGAGCGCCTGGAAACTCAGCTACAGATACCGCCTGCCTCAAACTCAGCCGATATCTATCAGCGACTGCGGCAGGTGGCTCACCGGGTGATCTTGCGCATCGAAACTGAGGCAAATCTGTCCCATGAAAGCCCCCTAGATTGGAATCAGCGGATTGACCGGCTGCGGCACATCTTCATCAAAAAGTGTGAAGATGCTTTGGACATTGAGCCCAATTTGAACCTGCCGGTGCGTGAGCGGGTCTATAAAGTACAGGCGCTTTTAGAAGCTGAACAAGAAGCGGAAACAGCCGTGAGCGCGGATAGCAGCCCGACCAGCCGACCTGAAGCCGAACAAACAGATATCTACTGGGATACTGTGCGGCTGCTTAACTTCGATGCAATTTACGATGGCTACGTAGCCGAATCACCTACGCCAGAACGTTTTTTAGATACGCTGATGCGCCTAGAGCGGGAGGTATTTCATCTGGAGCACGCCCAGCCTAAGGCGCCTCGCAAAGCCTATTTTTATATTGGCGACCCAATTAACTTAAAGGACTATCTGGCAGACTATCAGCGCGATCGCTCTGGCACCACAGACCGGCTCTCTGAGCAGCTGCATCAAACCATGCAGGCTAATCTAGACCAGATGAATAAGATAGCGACCGATAGCAGCTTATTTTCTAGATAAGCGATCTGACAATTTCTATGAAAATGTCCGGACGTGATTTTATTGTGTAAAAATTAAGTCACTGAGTGGCCTACGTAAAAGCTGCCAATCTTTAAGGCTCACTTTTCTGATGTTGCTACGGTTGCCTGTTTTTAGATGGCTCTGCCGCCCACCCAGTCAAGCTGGCTATCGTCCCAGTGGAATCGCCTGAGAGCGCTGTGGAGACGCTCAGAGATAAACCCTGGGCCTGAAGCCAGCCGCTTACAGCGCCGCTTGCGGTCGATGGGCCGTAATCGCCATCTGGCAAATGCCCTTCGCTACCGACAAACTCATCTCAGTTGGCTCAGTCAGCGGCTGCACATAGTGCAGACTCAGCGACGGCGCTGGCGGCGAAAGGTGATAGCGGTTGCCCTTGGCCTGGGTCTGATTGGCACAACTTGGACGGCTCTTTTTGTCAGTGAGCAGGTAACGTTAGGGGGCATTCCCTATCGAATTGTGCAAAAGTTTTTAAACGATAAGGCGGCTAAAACGGCTTACTTTGCAGGCGATCGCCAGGCCCTGCACGACCGGCTCAAGACGTTGGGCGTTGAAGCAGATATTAAAGACTACTATCGCGATCGCTTTGACAGCGAGTCTGAGCTAGATTTGTACATTCACCAGATGATGTTTGACCAAACGGGCTATATCGGTGAGGCCTATACGGTTGATAGCTATGGTCAGCTCAATTCGCGCTATGGCTCCCCTACTCAAAACTTTCGCAATAATTAGTCTTGAGCCAGCTTGGAAGAGCAGTTCGTAGTACTTTATAGACTTTGAGTATGGACTTTGAGCCTCTCTGTCAGGTGCCGCCGCTGCTATCCTCCGGCGATCTGCTGTATGTGATCGCGCCAAGCGGCGGGCTACAGCCCTCAGAAAAGTTTGAAGCAGGGCTAGAAATTTGGCGGGAGCGGGGCTATCGCCTGCATCTGTGCGATGGCTATGGTGATCGCTGGGGGTATCTGGCTGGCAAAGACAGCCGCCGCCGTCAGCAGCTGGCAACCGCGCTTGAAGATCCTGAGTGCAAAGGCATTCTCTGCGCTCGGGGAGGCTATGGCGGCACCCGTTTGCTAGAAGGCTGGGACTGGCCGCTGATGGCTACGCCCAAATGGTTGATTGGCTTTTCAGACATCACCAGCCTGCTGTGGAGTTTGAGCATTCAGGGCATTTCGGGGGTTCACGGGCCGGTGCTGACGACGCTGGCAGCTGAGCCTGACTGGTCAATAGAGCGCCTGTTTAGCTGGGTAGAGCGTCACCACATAGCGCCCATACAAGGTCGAGGGTGGGCTGAGCTGGGCTGTGGTGGTCAGGCTAGCGGCAGACTGCTGCCCGGAAATCTCTGTGTGGCGACTCACCTGCTGGGCACGCCCGCCGAACCCGACCTGACCGATGTGATTTTGGCCTTTGAAGATGTGGGTGAAGCGCCTTATCGCCTAGATAGAATGCTGACTCAGTGGCGCTCTACAGGTAAGCTCAAGCGGGTGAAAGGGATCGCGTTAGGGCGTTTTAGCGGCTGGCAGACCGCTTCGGAGCCAACGCTGAGTGTAGAAGAAGTGATGAGCGATCGCCTATCTGATCTGGGCATTCCGATTGTCTCCGACCTGCCTTTTGGTCACGACGGTGCAAATGCTGCGCTTCCAGTGGGGTTGCCTGTACAGCTAGACGCAGACGCTGGTAAGTTGGTCTGGCCGCAGCCCATTCTTTAAAGTCGTTTAGGAATCGCTTAGGAATCGTTGGGTTAGGCACAGTCGGCGGGAGCGACCCGTATAAAATAAAGTTATCCCTCATTACTGATCGCCGTGGTCCCCCTCAGAGATAACAACCCCATCAGCACGACGCCGGTGGTCGTCTATGGCCTGATTGCGCTTAACGTAGCTATTTTTGTCTACGAAATGTCCCTAGGTGAAAACGCTCTTCAGCAATTTTTTAATGTGTGGGCCATTGTCCCGGCTGAGCTGACTAGCTCCTTTGAGGGGGGGGCAGCTGCCGAGCGCGAGTGGGTAACGCTGATTACTTCCCAATTTCTCCACGGTGGTTTTCTGCATGTGGGGGGCAATATGCTCTACCTGTGGGTCTTTGGTAACAATATTGAAGACCAGATCGGCCATCTCAAGTTTCTGGTGTTTTACCTGGCCTGCGGCGCATTAGCGGGGCTGACCCAGTGGTTTTTTGACCCGGCTTCTACTGTGCCGACACTGGGTGCGAGTGGGGCGATCGCTGGCGTTATGGGAGCCTACATCATCCGCTTTCCCCGCGCCAGGATTCTCACTCTCATCCCGCTGTTTATTTTCATAACAACCTTTCGCATTCCGGCTATTTTCTTTTTAGGCTGGTGGTTTGTACAGCAGGCGCTATATAGCGTAGCGAGCCTGGGCGCTACAGCCGATGTGGGGGCAACAGGCGGGGTCGCTTACTGGGCACACGCGGGCGGCTTCGTCTTCGGCGCTGTTTTAGGGCCGCTATTGGGGCTTTTCTCCAAGGGGCCAGACCACTATCGCTGGTAAGAGCCACCTCCTATACAGCTGTCTTGATGAATTCTTCTCCGACCTGTTTTTTGTAATGGAGTCAATTGCGATGACGACCCAACTCGATACCCCGCTTGCACCTGAAGTCTACGAAGGTCAGTTTGGCAACTTTACGATTGAGCAGAGCGATCGCCAGGAAGTCATTCTTTACCGGGCGGGCCTGGCTGTCGCTGCTGGCAGTTTTGCGGTGGCGGTGCTCTGCGTATTTTTTGCGAGCGCGGCAGCGCCCACAGTGGCGACCGCTTGCTATGGCCTGATGTGGCTAGCGCTCGGCCTCAGTTTCGCAAAAATCCACATTTACCTGCGGCCTTTGCACCGGGCGCTACAGGTTTTTTGGGCGATTGGCGGTTTGGCGAGTCTGGCGATCGCGCTGCTCTACCCCGGCCCGCTAGCGCTGACGGCCTACCAGCAGCCGCTGACAATCTTGGGCGTGGGCTTTACCTTTGCCGCGCTCACTGGCATTTTCTTCAAAGAAGCTCTTTGCTTTAATCGACTGGAGACCAAGTTTTTAGCGGTGCTGGTGCCCGGTTTGCTGCTGGGCCATATGGTAGGCATCTTCTCTACCCAAGCAGAGCGAGGCATGTTGGGCGTTTGGGCTGTGCTATTTGCTGTCTTTGCCCTGCGCAAGGTGATTCAGCCAATCCCACCGGATATTGGCGATAAAAGCGTATTTGAATACCTGGAGAAAGAGCGACAGCAGGCGGCTTAGTTCTCTATTGCAGCCGAGCAGTCGGGCTATCGGGCTATGAATGAGACTCTATCAAAGCCCACATCTGGCCGCTCACCGCAGTAGAGTTTTGTCAGTCAGGACTACGAATAAACCGTGCCATCTCTGCGCTCAAACCGTCGCTGTCCGTCGGCGGTGAGCCGAAAGACCAGATCCTGGTCAGGATACATAACTTGTTCGGGGGAGGTGCGATCGCCCACTTCCAAATACATCGCTGGCGCCGCCGACCGATTCACTAAGTGATGGCCGTTCGCCTTGCCTGCCGCAAATCCAGCCATATCGCCTGATGCTAATGCCTGCTCGCCCTCATTGGTAATCAAGACCAGCTCGCCCTGGACGATATAAACAAACTCATCCTGCGCAGAGTGCCAGTGCCTCAGCGCCGACTGACTACCCGGTGCAAGCGTGGTCAGGTTTACGCCAAAGTTTTTTAGCCCAGCTGCGTCGCCGATCCGCTGACGAGAGCGACCGGCGACCCGCGCTCTAAATTGCTCAGGATAGCCCGTGCCGCTCTCAACCGGGATAGATGCAAGATCAATTCGCATACCGCGTCCTCACTTTTGAAGAATTTCTAGTTAAAATTTTGGCTGCCAGCCAGGTTCAAGCGGAGTGGCCTGAAATTCGGGCAGGGCTTCAGCTCGTTCCGATAGCGCTGATAGTGTCGGATAGCGATCGCGCTTCACCACATCGGCAGTCATATGCTGCGTAAACTGCCAGGCGACACAGACGGTGATGTCAGCTTGCGTGAGGCGATCACCCACCAGCCAACCCGACGACGCATAGGGTTCAAGCAAGTCGTAGGCGGCGATCACCTGAGACTGAATGCGGCTTTGCCACGGCTGAGACTGCTTATCGGCAGGCCGTTTGCGCTCATACTCAATCTGCACAGTCTTGTCACAGGCGTTGAGACCTAAGCCAATTAATCGCAGCGATCGCCGATAGTCAGCCATCGTTTCTGGCATCAGCATTTGACCCGCCAGCTTCTCGATATAAGCCAAAATCAGCGTCGAATCCATTAGCACTTCGCCATCGTCGCAGATTAGCGTCGGGGCTTTGATCAGCGGATTGATTTGGCTGAATTCGTCAACGTTGCGAAAGACAGATAGAAACGTATGGTCGAAAGGGAGATGGAGGTGATGAAGGGCGATCGCCACCCGCCGCACATAGGGCGAATCAAGCATTCCAATCAGCTGCATGGCGCTTCCTATCGTCAGTTACCTCTCCAGACAACCATATCTACAGACCCGCGCCCATCTATTTATTCGATAGCGCCATCCACCTCAATCGATAGCCCTCACGCAGGCAGCGCCTGAAAAATTCCCGCTATCAATGCCTTGGTCTTATCGTCTAGCTGCCGCCAGTCCACCTCGCCCTGCTCATCTAGCAAACGAGCATCTGCTTCAAGGGGCCTATCTTCCTCAGCGTTTGAGCTGTAATTTGGGCTGTAGTCCACCGCACAGACCTGATAGCAAAGCGCCCAGATATCCACCGTTTGCTCAGCGCTATCAGCTTTTGTCAATCTCAGCGTGTAGAACGGCGCAGGCTGAGGCAGCTGAGACATCAAATCTTCTATCCGGTCGTGCGTTTCAGTGGGTACACCGTGAAGCTGTTTTTGCAGCGCTGCGTAATCTGCCTTTTGCGCATCGGTCGTGCCAGCTGGCCAGATTAGCTTCTCTTCGTAACTTCCCTGCCAGGCCGTCTCATCGAGCTGCTTACGAATATTGTCAATTACCCGAATCAGCGCGGGCTGCATGAGCTGGTCTATCTGAGCTTTTGCCAGGGGCGTAGCAAATTTTGGCATCGCGTTTAAACCTCCCTTCTCCTCGAACTATTCCATCCGAAACCAGGCAGTCAATGCCACCGCTAAGCCGTCGGCAGCGTCATCCGGCTTGGGAATGCTCTCTAGCTTCAGCTCGCGGGCAATGGCATCTTGCACTTCTACTTTATCGGCATTGCCATGCCCAGTAATCGACTGCTTGATCTGCGCAGGCGTAAATTCGACAAAGGGCAAGTTGCGCTGCGCCAGCACCAGCATCACCACGCCCCGAGCCTGCGCTACCAAAATGGTATTCCCCATTCGGTAAAAAAACAGCTTTTCAATCGAAACTAGATCCGGCTGATACTCATCGATCACGCTGTGCAGGTCGTCGTAGATGGTACACAGCCGTTTGCCTGTATCTGTCCGCGCCGGCGTTTGCACCACGCCATAGTCAATCACGCGAATATCGGGCGAGAGGTCGCGCTTTTTCGCCGGGTCGTATTCAATCACGCCAAACCCTAAAATCGCCAGTCCTGGATCGAGCCCCAGAATACGTTCACCCATGCTGCCCTATCCGAAACTATGCCTGCGAGCTATCTGACCCCAGCGGGCTGACGACCGTTGGCAGTCATATCCGGCTCTGCAACGCCAAAGGTTTTGCTGAAGGTTTTTTCTACCTTGTAGCCCGAATCAATTGACTCCAAGGGATCTTTGCGGAGACGGTGGCGCAGGCACAGGGCAATCACGCGCTGCACATCTTCGAGAGTCACTTCGGTGCGGCCTTCATAAGCGGCCAGCGCTTTAGCCGCTCGGTTGGTGACAATATCACCGCGCAGACCGTCTACATCCAGCTCTGAGCACACTTCAGAAATTTTCAGCCGATAGTCATGCTCTAATTCGACCTCTCTTAGCCGGTTTTGAGCCTCAATAATCTTTTGCTGAAGCGCTTCCTGATCGGTCTGACACTTGGTTGAGAAAGCCTCAGGGTCGCGGTCAAATTCAGTTCGCTGCTCGACAATTTGCACCCGTAGCGCCGGGTCGCGTACGGTGCGAATTTCGGCGTGCATGCCAAATCGATCTAGCAGCTGAGGGCGCAGCTCGCCTTCTTCAGGGTTGCCGGAGCCGATCAGCACAAACTGAGCTGGGTGACGAATGGAAATGCCCTCCCGTTCAACCGTATTCCAGCCGGAAGCGGCAGAGTCGAGCAGGACATCGACCAGGTGGTCATCGAGCAGGTTAACTTCATCGACATAGAGCAGGCCACGATTGGCTTTTGCGAGTAACCCAGGTTCAAAGGCTTTAACGCCTTCAGCGAGCGCTTTCTCAATATCGATGGTGCCACATACGCGGTCTTCGGTTGCGCCCAGGGGTAGATCGACCATGGGCACTTTTTTAGAGGCAGTGGCAATCTCTTGGCCTTCACGCTCTGTCTGAACGTCAGGATTGCCTGGGGCGCGGTTGAACGGGTCGTCGGCGACGACTTCTATCTCGGGCAGCAGGTCCGCTAGGGCGCGAATGGTGGTGGATTTGCCAGTGCCGCGATCGCCCATAATCATCACCCCACCGATCTTCGGGTCAATCACGTTAAGGATCAGCGCTAGCTTCATATCTTCTTGGCCGATCACCGCAGTGAAGGGAAATACGGCGCGGCGGGCGGGCGGCTTAGCAATACTCACAGGCTTGAAAAATATGTGATGAAGGGCTTAACCATTGTGCCACAGGAGACCCTGTCTAAATTTGCGATGTCCTCTTTCGAGTATCTGTGTGGGTATTAGTTTCTATGAGATTTGATTAAGCTCTCAACCCAAGTCTAGGTCTCATCTGATAGCGCAGGTGCTGGCACTGGCTGGGTGTAGTCTATTCGCAAGTCGTAGCTGGCTTGCTCGCACACTTCTTGAAAAATACTTTGCAGGTCAACGGCGATCGCTTCACCAGATCCCTTCAACGGCAGCAGAAATTCTGGCAGGCGATCGCGCAGGGCAAATGAATACAGTTCCGCTTGAGGCCGATGACTGGCCCGACTCACCAACACGGAGTAGTCACCTGAGCTGCTCGCGCCAATGATAGTGAACGGCGATTGGCTTCTCAACAAATCAATCTCAACGAAGTGAGACGCGCTACTCAAAATAGACGCCCTTTTATTCTCATAAACATTTCTGCCCTTACCCGTCTTCTTGTTGGCCGGAGAAAGCAGTTCAATCGCGGTGACCACCTGATTGCTATCCACTTCGCGCACTTCTAAATAGCGCTCTCTGACTTCTATCGGCACCGGTAAGGTAACAGTCTGCGGCATCGTTCTTACAGCAACACTAGAATCCTTTGAGGTTAGAACCTTGTCCGACGCAGCACCAGCTTGGCGCTCTCCTAGAATGACTGCGTCTGGGATGCCAATCAGTAGCTCACCCTCGGGCGTGTCCATATATGAGCGAGTCTCAATCTCGACGTAGTACTGAGGACGCAAAACTGGTGCAATCCGATTCGCCAGCCCAACCATCAATCGGTTGTGAAAAGGTGACCAAAAGGCAGACTGCTCTAAATAAGGATTCATGCCTGGAAAGGGAGAAGCCATAGCACCCAGTGGGTTAGCAACGTTTCTATCTTAATTGGATTCAACCAGCGCTAACTATTCCTGGCCATCCCTCTTCGGATGTCGGGTGAGTCCTTAGCTAGACCCTATTGCCCCTTTCATGACAACGGGCGCTCCCTGATGGAAGCGCCCGAAAGCCACTTAGCAAATGTTTTACGAATCGGAGCGACAGGATTTGAACCTGCGACCCCTACTACCCCAAAGTAGTGCGCTACCAAGCTGCGCTACGCCCCGAAGCGCTTATTTGCCTAACAAGAATAGCATAAACCCTAAGCCTGTTAAGAGCAGTGAGCTGACTGAAGACTGATGAGAACAAGCGCCTGAGCGTCCTCAGGACAGTCCTTAGGACTTTTGTGCGAAATACATGGCGGACTGTCCTGAGGACATGCTATAGTTTATCAAGAAAAAGGCTTGAGGGTTTAGGGGGAACGGCTTCCACTGGTAGGTAAAGCCCCTGCTGGCGTACATCTGCCAGAATGACTAAAAGTCCGCCACTGTCGCTTTAAACGGCAAAGTGGTGCCAGTGCCAACATCAGCATCACTGCCAACATCACCAAAGACACCACCATGACCAAAACCACCGACACCCACTGATAGATATCAATCGATATCGAACGGCTACACAAACATAAAACACACTTTCAGAGCTGGCAGAAATGTCAGCTCTTTTTTTATATTAGCGCTTTGAGACCAACCAGGCTACTTCACCGCCGGAGCGATAGCCTGCTCGGTTAAACACGAACCCGGCTTCGTAAAAGGTTTGACCGTAGCGATTGATCTCGTCTGGGTCAAGATCGAGCAGGTCGGCTATCTCGGAGGTTCTGAGCTTCCAGCCTCGGCTGGCGGCTTTCTCCAGCGATTCGTAATAGGCTAACGGGTCAGCAGGCTGGATTTTGGCGGCCATTTCGCTGGCAAATGCGCTGATTAGCTTCAGCATGTCTGCCTGTGATAAGGACAATCCTGCGGTAAGTTCTGAGGACTCCCCAGCCGATTGTCCGTTGAGGTCGGCAGATGCACTGCCAGCCGGTCTGAGCCCTTTGCGAGCGATAAATTCGGCGACGTTACCGCCCACCTGAATAAAGTCGTGCAGTTCGTCGAGCAGAGCTATTTGCTCGGCGTTGACATAAGCGCGGTTGCCTATCTTCTCGCGCTCAATGCCAAGATCGGCCATGCGTTTATAGACTGCGCTTCTGGCCAGTTTGTAGCGAGCGATTAGCTGGTTGACCGGAATTCGATCAACGTTTCCTTTAGCCATACCCCTTCTCTACCCGTCTTCAGGAATTTATATATTATCCTTTAGACTATCCTCAGGACCGGTGAGTCTTGAGCTGATAAGGACAAAAGTTATGCTGTGACCCTATTTTTTAGCTATCTCTACCAAATTTAGCGGCTATCTCGGCGCTAATTGCCCAAATCAACTTCCATATATCTGTCTGATTTAAAACCAGACCAGAAGAGAGCTGCACAGATGGGGCGGCGGGTTCGGTGGGCTGGGTCGGGGCGGTATGGAACCCCCCGTCGGCTACGAATTCGGCGGTAATGCCACCACTTTTGATATGCTCGTGCAGCTCGTCGAGTAGGGCTAGTTGCTCGGCTGTGACGTAAGCGCGGTTGCCCAATTTTTTGGGCTCTATCCCTAGCGCTGCCATGCGTTTGTAAACAGCCGTCTTACCTAAGTCATATCGGATAAAAAGTTGAGGAACCCGAATTCGGTCAGCCTTTTCACTGCTCATGCACTATCCTCAAGACTGTCCTCAGCAATAATACATCTATACTATATTATATTATAGACAGTCCTAAGGACTGTCTGGCTGAAACATTTTGCGCGAGCGATCGCCCTCCACTAAGCAGGTGATCGTCCTGGTGCTGATACCGTACGGTAAGCTTTGATCGAGGCGTCTATATGCCATAGATTTACGACCTGGGGCATCGCAAAAACTTTTATATCTGCGGGCGATAGGCAGCGCAAGCTGTTGAGTATGTTCAGCAGACTCTACACAAACGCTTGTTTAGCAAAAATATGGCAAAAGGCCTAGGAATACAGGAAAAGTCGTATGGGACTGTTAATCGACATTCTTCAGTGGTTGCTGGTAGCTGTACTAGCTTTGGTCGTCATTGTGTTAGTGAGTCTGTACATTCGGGGGGCGTTTCGATGGCGACCTTCTTTTCGTGTAGAGCACGCGATCGCGCCTAAAGACCCTCGTTTTCTGCTGACAATCAGAACCCTGACTCAGTCTCTTTCTACCAGAGGGCAGGTAGTTGGCTTCTGGAATACGGCTGACGGTATTCAAACGGCCCGCATAGCGGCCATTGATAGTGCCCAGCAGAGCATTCAGTTTGAAACGTTTATCATGACTCCCGGTAAGCGGACCCAAGATTTTGCAGAGGCGCTCGCCAGGCGGGCGGCTGAGGGCGTTGAAGTGCAGCTACTGGTCGATAGTTGGGGAACTCGAACGCTGCCAATGAGCTACTGGCGACGCCTGCACTCAGCCGGAGCGCAGATTGTCTTCTTCAACCCCTTTGATTTTAGAGCCCCGGCTAACTACGCTGGCAGAACCCATCGCAAGCTACTGATCATCGATGGCGAAAAGGTCTGGATAGGCGGCGCGGGCATTTCCGATATGTGGGATGGCACCGAGAAATCTGACGATACACAGCCCTGGTTTGATATTGAAGCGGCCTTCACTGGTGAGATAGTGACTGTATTGTCTGCTATTTTCCAGACTCACTGGCAGGGCTATAAACGCTATAAAGATGGCAAATCGACCGCTATTGATATGGCGAAAATCTATCCAGGCGTTGCTCAGCGCAAAGTACAGGCGTCGGCGCGCGCTGCTGGCCATCAATATGACAGGCCAACAACGCCTGCTGCCGCCACGCTAACTCTTCCTGATGATAAAGAGGGTGCAGCTGTGCTGGTAACCATTGGTACAAGGCCGAGCTATCGTGAATCGCCCATTGAAACAACTAAGCAAACGTTGATTGCCTGCGCCCGGCGGCGGATTTGGCTGTCGAGCCCTTATCTTTTGCCCAATCAGAGCACTCGGGAGCTGTTGATTGCAGCTCAGCGGGCAGGGGTAGACGTACGGATTTTGACAACAAGCGATCGCTCCGACAAAAAGCCAGTCTATTACGCTTCTTATGAAGTGTACGGCTCGCTACTCAGAGCAGGCATCAAAATTTTTGAATACCAGCCGAGCATGATCCACGCCAAAATGCTCATCATCGACGATGAGTGGGTGAATATGGGCAGTGCCAATATTGACTATCGAAGTTTCTTGCACAACGACGAGCTGGATATTGTCACCGATAGCGCAGCGCTGTTTGACCATGTGGAACAAGCTTTTGAAAGCGGGTTTTCTCAGTGCGAACAGATTGGCCTACGGCAGTGGAAGAGACGCTCCTGGCTCAAGCATCGGGTGTTGGGTAACGTTGTTCGCCTGGTGCAGTGGCAGCTTTAGGGCTTGGGCACGAGACAACCTAATCTCTACAGCTCAAAATTAAAGCCCTGTTGCTTTAGGGCAAGATATTTCTCTGCGTCAAATCGATAGAGCTGGGCTGCCCGATGAGCCACCCCGCTCTCTTTTTCTCCGGTGTCAATCAACAGCCCCATCTTCAACAGCTTCTTGCGGAAATTGCGCTTGTCCAAAGGGCGCTCCAAAATCTGCTCATAGAGCCTTTGCAGCTGCGAAAGCGTAAATACCTTGGGCAACAGTTCAAAGCCGACGGGCTCGTAGCGAATTTTGCTGCGTAGACGACTCACCGCGCAGACTAAAATCTCATGATGATCGAACCCGAGGGCTGGCAGCGCCGCTAGCTCGAACCACTGCGCATCGCTGGCATCTGTCGCTGCGCGGACGGCATGATCTGGCAGGTTAATCAGCGCGTAGTAGGCGACAGATATTGTGCGATCGCGCGGGTCTCTCCCCACCGCTCCGAAGGTGTACAGCTGCTCCAAAAAGATATTCTCAACTCCCGTTTCCTCTCTCAGCTCGCGTACCGCTGCCGCATCTATTGACTCCTCCATTTGCACAAACCCACCCGGCAGCGCCCAGTCGCCTGCATAGGGCGGCAGCTTTCGCCTAATCAGCAGTACCTGAAGTGCTGAACTCGCTTCAAACCCAAACACCACACAGTCTACGGTGACGGCGGGGCGGGGATACTCGTAGGTGTGTGCCATTTCAGTACTTGACGCTGCGCTGTAAGATTCGCTATAACGAAAGCAATTAGTGTTTACTTTACACTAAGTCAAAAAGTTTAGTCAAACAGCAGAGAAGGAAGTGCCTATGTTGGGTGCGATCGCCGGAGACACAATCGGCTCAGTCTACGAATTTAACCGAGTTAAAAGCAAAGACTTTAAGCTATTTACCAGCCAAAGTGCTTTTACAGACGACTCTATTCTCTCCGTAGCCGTCGCCGAGGTGATTTTGCAAGGAGGCAGCTTTGCCAAGACTATCAAGCGCTACGCTCAGGCTTACCCGAACCCGATGGGCGGCTATGGGGCTCGTTTTAGTCAGTGGGCGGCCACCGATTCTCTAGAGCCCTATGGCAGTTGGGGCAATGGTTCAGCAATGCGAGTAAGCGCCGTGGGATTTGCTTACAGCAACATGGCCGAAGTGCTGGATGTGGCAAAACAGACCGCAGAAGTCACTCACAATCATCCTGAAGGCATTAAGGGGGCGCAGGCCACAGCAGCAGCCATTTTTCTAGCCAGAGAAGGCAGAGACAAACCCTACATAAAAGACTTCGTCGAGTCGAACTTTAGCTACGATCTCAGCCGCTCACTAGAAGAAATTCGGCCCACCTACAGCTTCAGTGAGTCTTGCCAAGCAACAGTCCCCGAGTCGATAATTGCCTTTTTAGCTTCCACCGACTTTGAAGATGCCATTCGCAACACAATTTCTTTAGGCGGCGATACAGATACCATGGGCGCTATCACTGGCAGCATCGCCGAGGCATTCTACAAAGGAGTGCCCAAAGCGATCGCCCAACAAACCCTCAGCCGCCTGGATCAGCCACTGCGCAAAGTAACGCTAGCCTTTTGCGATCGCTACTCCCATCCCTACACTTTCTAACGTCAGTCACAACTCCTCCCTTTCCCCCTTCCCCCTTTTCCTCCCCATGCCCACCCCCACTCCCCCCTTCTTCAACCCTCAAACCGTCAGCAAAATCCGGCGCGTCCCCTATCAAGCCCGCGCTAACGAAGCCCAAGCCTACGCTAAAAGCAACAGCATTTCACCCGCTCACAGCGATCGCACTCGCATTTGTCTGCTGGCTATCGATGTGCAAAATACCTTCTGTCTGCCGGACTTTGAGCTGTTTGTCGGCGGACGCTCTGGGGTGGGCGCTGTTGAAGACACCCGGCGACTGTGCGAATTTGTCTATCGCCATCTAGATGTGATTACTGAAATCGCGCCCACTATGGACACTCACGCCGCTACTCAAATTTTCCATGAGGTCTTTTGGGTGAATGCCGCAGGTGAGCACCCTGCACCGATGACCCTGATCTCTTTTGAAGATGTAGAACGAGGTAAGTGGCGAGTAAATCCTCTAGTCGCCAAAGGTTTGGCCAGTCGCCAGTCTGCGAGCCCTGATTCTAGTAATCCTAACCCTTCAGATATAGAAGACTTTGCTCGTCACTATACGCGGCAGCTGAGCGATCGCGGTAAATATCCGCTTACTATCTGGCCCTATCACTCCATGCTGGGCGGCATTGGCCATGCCCTGGTGCCCGCTTTTGAAGAAGCCTGCTTTTTTCACAACAGCGTTCGCACCAGCCAGACCCGCTTTGAAATCAAGGGCGACAATCCGCTCACCGAGAATTACTCTGTTCTCAGCCCGGAAGTGCTGAACAATGCAGCCGAGCAACCGATTGCTCACAAGAACAGCGCCTTCATTCAGCACCTGCTCAGCTTTGATGCAGTGATCATCGCCGGGCAGGCCAAAAGCCACTGCGTTGCCTGGACTGTCAGCGATTTGCTCAACGAAATTCAGCTAATCGACCCAGCTCTGGCGCAAAAGGTATACCTGCTCAACGACTGCACAACACCTGTAGTCGTTCCAGATGTTGTAGATTTTACAGACGCTGCGGAAGAAACTTATCAGCAATTTGCCAAGGCAGGCATGAACATTGTTAGCTCTACAGATCCACTGGAAACTTGGCCTGGGTTTCCGCTAAACCAATAGATTTGCCTTGGCATGAAGTGCTCAAGTCAAATCACAATGAACCCATTATCTCCCCCACAAAAGCCAAAATCAGTGCTGTCGTCCCAGTCATATTTATTTATGCTTGCTGACTAGGCCGGTCTGTAAGGGGTAGAGCGCTGCTACTGAATACGGATGCTTGATGACTACCCGATAGCGAATGGTCACAGCAGTATGATACTGGTGCAATCTAGGAAAGCTAAAAGGTACACAGTATGCCACCGTCCAAAATGAGTCCTCCCGAACAGGCTTTTTTAGAAAAGGTCATGAAAAAGTCGGATATACCCGATATTTACGATGCGCGAGACATCACTATTGTTGTCTTTCGGGCTTTACGAGATTTGATGACGACGGAGGCCGCTGACCGCATAGGTACAGCCTTTGACGACGAAAAAGTGGCTCAGCTTTGGAAGGATGACAATCCCATCGCAGCCACTTTGTCCAAGCTCAGACCACCGCTTAACATAGATACAAAGACATTTTTGCGTCGCGTTGGGCAGGAGGCCGGTATGCCCAAAAACGTCACCGCAGAGTCAGCAGTAATTGCCGTGTTCTCAACGGTCAGGGATGAGCTTTCTCCCGAGCGCACTCAGGAGATTTCTAGCTTTTTGCCAGATGGGCTCAAGGTAATGTGGGAACAGATATGAAGTAGAAAGGCTGCCGGGGTCATGTAACAGCTGCCGGGTCGTGGTATAGATCAACGGCACTGACTTGAGAAAGGAAAGGTAGAAAAAGGCCACAAGGTCTGATAGATATACATCAGAGCCTTGCAGTCCATCGATATATCACTTTCTACTGTGACCCAATCAGCCGAAATTCTCAAAGAACAGTTTTTCAAAAGCTTGGGATTGCCGTGGCAAGATATCCTGCCAGCATCGAGACTCAATGAAATTCTCGAAGCAGAAGGCATTCAGTATCGCAGTCGGCTGTACACGCCAGTCGTGACGTTGTGGGCGATGCTCTACCCCTGATTGACTGACAAAAGTCTGTTCATTCAGGGCAAGAGGTTGCGCCTTTATGCCACAGTTCTTGACGTGATCGGCTCCAGTACCAGACCTCGCCGGTCTCCTGCGTCTTTTGCAGAGCATCGGCGTTCATCCAGGCCAGCATGAGGACGGTGCCGTCTAGATGGTCTTGGGCGATCGCAGGCACCAGCCCCTGATCGTTGTAGCGAATTTTATCAATAGGAATCGTTTGAGAAGCAGGAGTCATGAGCCGGACGCAAGGTCTGTGATTTTGACATCTCCATGCTACGGCCTATCGAGTTCTCTACGACACCGTTGGCGAACTGATAAGGAGATTTGTGAGCAGGTGGGCTGTAGCCGCTCTACCTACTACCGTCAGATAGCCCCAAAGCTTTAACAGTAGCCGAAGATGCACTCGTCAAGGTGAGTGAAACAAGCGAGAAGGTAAAATAGAATCAAGCAGCGCGTCAGGTACTCAGCGATGAATCTAAGCATCAAAACTCATGTTGGCCCCAATGGCGTTTTACATATAGAAGGGTTAGAGCAGATTGCCAACCAGGATGTAACCGTTACAGTGTCCCTCCCATCTACATCCGCTACTGTTACAGAATTTGACTTAGAGCAGTATGCAGCGCCGACCGTAGGGCCAGATGTTGCAGCTAGCATCATGGCTATGAGTACCGCCTGCTCCAAGCTGCCCGTTCTGGACGACCGCAGTGCTGACGAAATCTTGTCCTACAACGATATTGGTCTACCTGAGTAAGCCAATGGTGATCGATACCTCGGCAGTGATTGCCATTTTGCAAAAAGAAGTCGAAGCTCGACAGTTCGCCGAGCTCATAGCCGCAGACCGCTATCGGTTGATGTCTGCTGTGTCGCATCTTGAAAGTGCGATCGTCATCGGTAGCCGATATGGTGGCACCGGACAAGCGCAGCTAACTGCCCTTCTTCGCACCCATGCGATCTCAATTATTCCATTCACTCCCACCCAAGCCGAAGCTGCCAAAACCGCCTATTTTGCCTATGGCAAAGGGCATCATCCCGCTCGATTGAACATGGGCGACTGTTGTTCTTATGCTCTAGCGAAGACAACCGGAGAGCCGCTTCTGTTCAAAGGCAACGATTTCTCACAGACAGATATTCCCATTGTCGGTGAATGAATCAGCAGATAAGCAGTAGTGGTAGGGTGGGCAGTGCCCACGCCGTTTCTTCGCTTAACCTCTTGAGGGAGGCTATACAAGAGCTAGTGCCGGTAAATAGTCCTGATAAATGTGCGAGCTATGCGTAGCTGTATTCTAAGATGCGTACCCATTTCCATCAGGAGGCAAACTTTGCCGGTCTTCATCAGTTATTCTCATTCCGATTCAGACTTCGTTGATAAACTCGCCCTTCAGCTCGTTGCCCACAAAACACACATATGGCTGGACAAATGGGAAATGCGCGTTGGTGACTCTTTAATCGAAAAGATCCAAAATGCTGTTCAGGGAGCTAGCGCTTTGGTAGTAGTTCTCTCTAAAAAATCCGTTGCCTCAGAATGGTGTAAGAGGGAGATTAACAGCGGCCTTCTAAGAGAACTAGAAGAGAAACGAGTAGTAGTTTTGCCTGTTCGTGTAGATAGCTGTGAAGTGCCTATCTTCGTCAGAGGAAAACTGTATGCAGACTTTAGAACTAACTTTGATGATGGCTTTCGTCAGTTATTTGAAGGTATTGCCCCAGTCATCTCTGACTCTCTTGGTCGTATCGAACAGCCAGATTTCCATACTGATTGGGGAATCGACTGGGGACTCTACCAGAAAACGTCTTTCTACCTGAGAATTACGATGGTGGAGCAGGCAAATGAGCAACCTTATTCATGTCTCACAGAGATTTGTATATATGCCGATCAACGCGCTACAAAGTTGTACGAGACAGACTCAAGGCTACACAGCCCTGAGTTTGCCAGGTTGAAGATACTGAAGACACTTACAAATGAAATATCTGCTGGATTAGAAATTCGACTGGTACTAACCGATCAATTTCCTCGATCCAAAAAATTTCAGATCTCTAATTCTATGGAAGAGGCTGCTTACTATGTGACCGTGACTGCAAAGCGCTTGGGTGAAGACACAGGCAAAGGCATCCTACTTGATGTTGGTGGTCAACTAAAAACTATTGAGGAGGCGGTCAATAGCGTTTTCAAAAGCTGAGGCCGTGTAGCCCCCATGCTGAATATGTTTAACAGTTGCCATTCTCGGCGCTTTTTCCCAGGATCTAAATCACTACTAGAGATTTGCGTATCTGTTTTATGCAGGGCACCTTCAGTCCTTTGTCGGGATGTAGGCGGTGCATTGCCTGAGGAACGCAGACGGGAATACCGTTAAAATTGAGGAGCTATCACCGGCTGAATTAGACCTATGGCCATGCAGCGCGTAGAAATTGAGCTACCCGAGTCTGTGTATCGGCAGCTCGCCCGGATTGCCGAGGAAACAGCGCAGCCAATTGCGACGCTTGCCGCTCAAAGCGTGATTAGCAACCTGCCGCCCTCTGTAGAAGATGCCTCACCCGAACTGAGAGCAGAGCTGCTTACGCTGCAAACCCTAGCAACCGAAGACCTTCTAAGGGTGGCTCAGTCTGAAGTAGGCCCAGCCGACCATGTGCGACAAGTGGAACTGTTAGAAAAACATGAAGACGGTCAATTGTTAGAGCCAGAGCGCCAGGAACTATCGACGCTTAGACAATCCGCTGATCGGTTGATGCTACGCAAGGCGTATGCCTGGTCAATCCTACACTGGCGAGGCCAAAGCGTGCCGTCGCTGCAAGCGTTGCCAATTCCGCAATGAGCATTCCCGGCGACCTGTGCCAGCAAGTTATCACAGCTGCCAATGCTCGCTGTGAGTACTGCCAGACCTCTCCCAGACTGAACAATGGCGGCACTCACATCATTGGCAAAACGGCAGCGGGTAGAGCGACAGTGATTGCCCTACGGCTAAACAACGATCAGCTCGTAGAAGCGCGAGCAGTTTGGACGGGGTTTAGATGGCATCCACCGGGCGATCACACATAGGATTTGAGGCTAGGTAACGTCAGTTCGGGATAAGAATAGCTAGAATGTGCCGTCGGGGATCTTTTCTCCCCTTACCAAGGGGAGATGCCGCAGGCAGAGGGGTTCCGGCTGAGCACAGAGCATGTCGCCAGGACCCCTCCCTTACGGTTCCCCTTGGTAAGGGGAACCCAGACCGGCTTTGATAGGAGAGATTTGAGCGGTTGACCATGAAACACCTTATCCCGAACTCAGGCTAGGTAGAAAAAATCCGCTAGCAAACTCTTGCTGTGAAAAACGGTCGTCCTTTGCAAGTACCAACCTTAAAAGACTTCGTTCACGGCGTTACGCTCTACATTCCTTAACACCGTGAAACAAGCCGGAAGGACACGCTAGGATAAAAAATACTGCTTAGCGTCGGCCTGTCTAGGCCACGACTCAAATACAGACCCTCTGATAGCCAGAACCTGTACAGCGTGAGCAAAAGTCAGCTCTGCCAGCAATTAATCCTCATCTCTTACCGCAAGGAGCGCGTTTTGGTTACCACCACGACCCTAAAAACGACCAAATCTAACGAAATTTTTTCCGCTGCCCAGTCACTCATGCCCGGTGGCGTCAGCTCACCTGTGCGGGCATTTCGCTCAGTCGGCGGTCAGCCCATCGTCTTCGACCATGTCAAAGGCGCTTACGTTTGGGATGTTGACGACAATAAGTATATTGACTACGTCGGCACCTGGGGGCCAGCCATCTGCGGCCATGCCCACCCAGAAGTACTCGCCGCCCTCAAAGCCGCCCTCGACAAAGGCACCAGTTTTGGCGCACCCTGCTATCTAGAAAACGTGCTGGCCGAAGCCGTGATTGACGCGGTGCCCAGCGTCGAAATGGTGCGCTTCGTCAACTCCGGCACTGAAGCTTGCATGGCCGTTCTCCGCCTAATGCGCGCCTTCACCGGTCGCAATAAAATTATCAAATTTGAGGGCTGCTACCACGGCCACGCCGACATGTTCCTGGTCAAAGCCGGTTCTGGCGTCGCTACCCTGGGCCTGCCCGACTCTCCCGGCGTCCCCAAAGCCGCCACTGCCGACACGCTAAACGCGCCCTACAACGACTTAGAGGCGGTTAAAAAGCTCTTCGCCGAAAACCCTGGAGAAATTTCTGGCGTCATTTTAGAGCCGGTAGTCGGCAACTCTGGCTTTGTCACGCCCGACGCTGGTTTCTTAGAAGGTCTGCGGGAAATTACCCGCGAAAATGATGCGCTGCTGGTATTTGACGAAGTGATGACCGGCTTCCGCATTGCTTACGGCGGTGCCCAGCAAAAGTTTGGCGTCACGCCCGATCTGACGACGATGGGCAAAGTCATTGGCGGCGGCTTGCCAGTGGGAGCCTACGGCGGTCGGCGAGAAATCATGGAGATGATTGCCCCAGCTGGGCCGGTTTATCAGGCTGGAACGCTCTCGGGTAATCCTCTAGCAATGACGGCTGGTATCAAGACATTGGAAATTTTACGTCGCCCTGGCGCTTATGAGCAGCTAGAGCAGATTACCCACAGGCTCAGCCAAGGGCTCTTAACGGCAGCGCGGGAGGCAGGTCACGAAGTCACAGGCGGCAGTATCAGCGCCATGTTCGGCATGTTTTTTAACAGCGAACCCGTCCACAACTACGAAGATGCGAAGAAGTCTGATCTCGACAAGTTCAGCCGCTTCCACCGGGGCATGTTAGAAAACGGCGTATACCTCGCCCCCTCTCAGTTTGAAGCCGGGTTTACTTCCCTGGCTCACACCGATGAAGACGTTGACAATACGCTAGCCGCCGCTCGTCGCGTGCTGTCAGCGCTTTAGAATGTAACGAGGTGGGGGTAGATGGCTGCCCCCGCAGCAGATTAACGGGTTTTGAGGCAGCAGGCGACCAGTGGACATGCCAGCGAATATGTATGATGACGAGCTAGCGCTATTAGACGCTGAGGTCGGTCGGGAGAGCCCGTTTGACCCGTTGGATGCGATCGCTCCCCTCGGCGAAGACGAAGAGCCCAAACCCAACCCCGATAATATGCTGCTGCTGCTCCACCACCCAGACCGGCAGCAGCGAATGCTCGGTGCCCGTGCCTTCTGCGAAATCGAAGACCCGCGCTCTATTCCCTTTTTAATCGGCATGTTAGCCGACCCTTGCCCGCTGGTACGGGTGAGTACCGCCTACGCACTAGGCCGCAACACCAGCCCAGTGGCCGTTGACCCACTCATTGCCCAGTTTCACCGCGACTGGAATGGCTATGCCCGCAAAGGCATCGTCTGGGCACTGGGTAACACTCGCGATGCCCGCGCCGTTAGCACTCTATGCAATGCCTTAAAAGCCGACATCTCCGCCGTCCGGCTATGGGCCGCTAGCGCCCTGGGACAGACACCCAAAATTGACTACGCATCCATGATCAAAGCCGTGCCACCGCTGATTGGCGGGCTGCGCCGGGATGACATCTCAGCGGTGCGCAGCAACTGCGCTTGGGCAATTGGCCAAATCTGTACTGAGCTACCCTCAAACGTGGTGTATGCAACGGCGGTTGATGCCCTGATCGAAGCTTTTGCCGAAGATGATGAGCTAGGCGTTAAAGAAGACGCCCGCGCCGCTATTTTGAGCATTGGTGACTCGCGGGGTTTGCAGGTGATTGAAGAAATTGAGCAGGATGGCTACTTTTAGGCTCCGAGACTAAGCCGAGACTAAGCCGTTGTCTGCTTTGAAGAGGCGTTACAGAAATTTCTGTCTGGTGCGGTAGCGTGGCATGATCACAGCGACCTTTCTATATAGCCTGCGCCTATGCAACCGATTGACTGGATAATTGTCATTGGCTATCTCGTGCTGACGATGGTTCTGGGGGTGTATCTCTCCCGAAAAGCCTCGGGTAGCCTGGTGGACTTTTTCGTGTCGGGGCGATCGCTTCCCTGGTGGCTGGCGGGCACTAGCATGGCTGCGACTACATTTTCGATTGATACGCCGCTCTACATTGCCGGGGTTGTGGGCAATCGGGGCATTGCTGGCAATTGGGAATGGTGGAGCTTTGGCATGGCTCATGTGGTGATGATCTACATCTTCGCGCGAATGTGGCGACGCTCTGAGATTGTCACCGATGCAGAGCTAACAGAGATGCGCTATGGCGGCAATACGGCGGCGGTGCTGCGCGGGGTCAAGGCCTTTTTGTTTGCAGTGCCAATCAACTGTATTGGCATTGGCTACGCGATGCTGGCGATGACTAAAGTGGTCGATGCGCTACAGCTCTGGCAAAGTTTGGGCGTTGATCCGGGCGAAAATACCAGTCTCAAGCTGTGGAGCGTAATTGGCATTAGCGTGCTGGTGCTGTTCTACGCCGGATTTTCTGGGCTGTGGGGCGTGGTCGCGACTGACTTTTTTCAGTTTTTTCTGGCGCTGTTTGGGGCGGTGGTGGTGGCGATCGCGGCGGTCAATTCACCGGAGATTGGGGGAATGCGATCGCTCGTCGATCAGTTCACAGCCGCAACCAATCCAGACATGCTCAGCTTTTTTCCGGTCAGCTTTAACGGTGGCATTCAGTGGAGCGCGCTGGCTGGAATTCCCTCCAGCACCTTCTTGGCCTATGTGCTGTTGCAGTGGTGGTCATTCCGGCGCAGCGACGGCGGCGGTGAATTTGTCCAGCGGCTGGCGGCTTCTAAAACAGAAGCCGAAGCTGAGAAAGCCGCCTGGTTTTTCAATATTTTGCACTATGTGATTCGCACCTGGCCGTGGATTATTGTCGCGCTAGCAGCGGTCGTCCTATACCCCGATTTAGCTGATCGGGAGCTGGGCTATCCCCTTCTTATGCTCGACTATTTGCCGCCAATTATGCTGGGTCTGGTGGTGGCTTCGCTGATTGCCGCATTCATGAGCACGGTGTCTACACTGATCAACTGGGGCGCGTCGTATCTGACCAATGACCTCTACGGTCGGTTCATCAGCCCAGCCGCGACTCAGGCAGAGCTGGTGTTTGCCGGACGGGTGGCTTCGGTGTTGGTAACGGTGTTGGGGGCAATGGCCGCTTTCATCGCTACCGATGTCGCTACCGTCTTCCGGCTGGTCATCGCCATTGGCACAGGCCCAGGCTTAGTGCTGATATTGCGCTGGTTCTGGTGGCGCATCAACGCGGCAGCCGAGCTAGCAGCGATGGTCGGCGGCTTTATCGTGGGCCTGATCACCAGCATTGTCCCGATTATCACCATCGAAGATTTTGGCCTGCGTCTGCTGGTCACTTCAGCGATTACCACCGTCTTTTGGGTCGCAGCCATGCTCCTGACCCCGCCCGAAAGCCCCGAAACGCTCGACCGTTTCTACACCAAAGTTCGGCCTGCTGGCCCTGGCTGGCAGCGGCAAAGGCAGCGTACGGGTCTACCGCCTCAGCAAAATTTGGGGCTCGACATTCAGCGAGTGCTAGCGGCACTGCTGCTGCTTTTTGGGCTGATGTTTACTGTCGGCGGCTTTTTGCTCTTTCAGTCGCTCACGGGCTGGATATCGTTAATCACTGCGGTCATCGGCGGCCATTGGCTAAGGCAGCTCAACAAACTGCCAACGTTTCCGATGGGGCGACCCGGCACAGAAGATGGCTAGTGGGCAGGAGCTAGCCCTGTAGAATAGGGCTAACACCGATTAATCTATACAACTTCGTTGACAGCTATGAGTTTCCTTCGTCAGTACGTCGCACCTCTGTTCATTTTTCTAATTTTTGCGGTGGCTTTGCTTGCCGTCAGCGCCCGCATTTTTCTGCCTAGCGATATGATGGCCCCGGCTCCGATTGAGCAACCTGTCTCTGCTTTACCAGCTATGCCCGCTGCGATTTCTATACCCGGCTAGTGGCTGAGTATCCTATCCCCACAGACTATTGCTTGGAGGCGGGTTCTGCACTAGATAGGGCTCGTCTCGTTAAGTTTATGCAGCGAGCCTATCGCGAACTGGGTGCGACCGATGCGATCGCTCATCTGGCTGATACGGTAGAGCGCCATTTTTCGGCTAGCTCCCGGCTATGGTGGCTAGTGGAGAAGTCATCTGTCCAGCCGTCTGGCCTACCTGGGACAAATCGGCCCGATTCCTCGGGCTGCTTATGGCTAGGAGAGGCTATCGATCAGCGCAGCGGTCTCAAACAAGCCTATGTATTTTTGCTGTACGTAAATCCTGACCAGCGCCAGCAGGGACTCGGCACCGCTCTGATGCACCATGCTCATGAGTGGGCCGCTCAACAGGGCTACTCACAGATTGGCCTACAGGTATTTGAAGATAATGCACCCGCTCTAAAGCTATACCAAAAGCTGGGCTATCGCTCTCAAGCCAGATGGCTATCTTTGAATATATAGCTAGGCCGTCGGGCGCTCTATCGGTAGTTGTTAAATTGCAGGGCCACGGGCCAGTCTTCGGATTTGATCAGGGCGATCGCCTCCTGCAAGTCATCCTTATCCTTGGCAGAGATGCGCACCGAGTCGCCTTGAATAGACGCCTGCACTTTTTTCAGGTTGTCTTTGATTAGCTTAGAAATTTTCTTAGCGTCTTCTTTCTCAATCCCTTTTTTCAGCTTAATTTCCTGACGAACCCGGCTACCGCTGGCCGCATCAATATCGCCGAAGTCGAAAATTTTCATCGACAAATCACGCTTTGCCGCCTTGGTTTGCATCACCACATGCACCGCTCTTAGCGTCATATCGCTGTCAGTTTCGACATCGATGCTGTCTTCTTTGAGATCGAGCGTGGTCTTGGTATCTTTGAGGTCGTAGCGGCTTTTGACTTCGCGGCGGGTTTGGTCTAGGGCGTTGACCAGCTCCTGGCGGTCAAAGTCGCTGACAACATCAAAAGAATAAGTAGAGGCCATAGGGGGGCGGGGAATCGCGAACTTTAGCTAACCATTATACAAAAGCCACCTGAATGCTGTTGAAATATAAAGAAAAAATGCTGCCCATGCTGATGGCCCAAGAGAGCGATCGCAAAATCGGCACGTTCAAAATATAGAACGCAGCGTAGGCAATCCGAGCCACTATATAGATCACAGCGGTGGTTGCGACCTGCTCTGCGGGCAATCCTACCGTAAACGCCATCAGCGCAGCGGGCGCGTAGAGAATGAATGACTCAAAAGAATTTTGGTGCGCCCAGGTGGCCCGCTTAGCATAGTCGGGCAGCTTGTCTAGCATGGCGCGGGGTGCACCCATGTCGTAGCCAGAGCGCACCCGACCTACCCCGACCAGTAGAAAGGGCAGATAGATCAAGATGGCAGCGATCGCAATACTACACAGCAGCAGATTCGCGGGAGAAACAAACGGCAGAGAATACAAAATATCCACAAAAACCCCAAAGATTAGAAGAAAGGCTTATCTACGTTGAGTCTAGTCAAAATAGAAGAGCGTCACAATTTTGCGCTGATCCTCTGCGTCGTGACAGGTTTTGAGCAGTGTCGTACTGTCGTGAAAGGCAAAGCAGATCAGCTGCTGGCAGCGAGAAATAATTTCCCCATTGCACATAGCGCTAGCATCGGCCAGCGGCAGCGTATCATTTGCCTGATTTTCGACCAGATTGGTCACCAGCTCTAGCTGCTCACGCGACTCACGCGGCTGCTTTCTCAAGCTCTGAGGCAAAATCACCGTCAGCAAGTTGGGGTCGGCCCTCATCGCGCCTCGAATCGCGGCTGAGTTAGTGCCAGTCGCCCCAGAGGTGATCAGCCGATTGCCTCCTAGGACGAGGGCATAGCTCATCAGCTCAATGAGTTTTTGGTGGGTGATCGGTACATGACGCGATCCCAAAATGGCAATGCGCTTTGAGCCGGATTGCTGAATCGTCGCCAGCTCCTGCAAAAAGTCATCTACCTGAACGGAATCAAGCGGATTTTCGACTGACTGACTCAATGGCTGTCTCGGGGGTAAAGATCACAAAAGATTGTGCAATTTTACCAAACCCTTGAAAATTCTTACAAAACTCTTACAGTTCGATGCCACTAAACGGGAACAGCCGGACTCAATCCCAAGACATCCATCATCCGCTGCGTGTCAAAATGCTGTTCCATCAGGTAACCAATGCATTCCACCTTGATCGGCTCGTGCAGCCGCACCTGGTCAAAGGCTTGGTCGATAATTTCGACCGTCGTTAAGGTGTCCAGGTCTACCGAGAGGATCGGCACTTCCAAATCGCGAGCCCGGTCTAGCACGTCTTTGCGAGGCGATAGACGCCCGGTGAGTACCAGGCACTGAGTCGAGCTTTCGAGCGCGGCCATTTGGATGTCGAAGCGATCGCCCCCGTCACCACCACCATATTGTGCGCCTGATTGAAATAGCGCAGCGCCGAATTCGCATTCATTGCCCCAATCGAAATCTCTTCGACCATCATCTGATCGATCCGGCCAGGGCTATTGAGAATGTCAGCTTGCAGATGATGGACCAGCGCTTCTACGCTTACACTGCGCATAATCGCCGTTCTGGGCAAAATGCCAAACACCCGAATATCGTGCCGCTCCAGGCATTCTTTTACCGGGTTTAGCGCCGTTTCCATCAGCGCAGCAGGCACATCGTTAATCACCACACCCAGCAGCTGATCCCCCAGCTTTTGCCGCGCCGCCAGCAGCTTATCAACAATTAGAGCCGAGTGATAGCGTGCCACTAAAATCACCGAGGCCTGACTCATTTCGGCCATATCCGGCAAAGACAGCCCAAACAAAGTGCCCTCTTCCAAATTGCCCGGCCCCTCAATCAGCAAGATGTCTTCGCCCTGGCTCTCCAGCACACTTTCTACTTCCTGACGGTAGATCAGCTTTTCTTTAGAGAGCTGCTGCTGAATAGTCGCTTCATCCAGCGAAAATAGGGTAGGCCGCACCCGCGCTGCACTTAGCCCCAGCGTGTGGCCAATAAAGCGAACATCTTCATCAAGCTGGTCACCCCCCTCACTCGGGCAGGTGCCAATCGGCTTGGCATAGGCAATATCGAGCCCCTGATCGCGCATTTGCAAGGCCAGCCCTAAAACGGTAGCTGACTTGCCGCTGTATGCCTCAATCGACCCGATGAGCAAATGCTTGGCTGAGCGGTCTGATATCCGGCTTGATGATTGGGGCACGCCCTAACTCCTTTCAACGATAGCTTTGGCCATATCTGGCCATATCCATATCTTTAGCGGCCACCTAAACCAAGGCGACAGATGGCTCATACTGAATGACTCAGAAAATAACCCAGCAGCGATTTGTGACTATCAAAAGGGATAGCTGGCACAAAAGATAGCTGGTAGTTAAACCTGAATCATTCAATCATTCTGCCACGTTCACTACAGAGATGGGCGGCAATAGGCGAGAAAACTAGCGGCTAGAGCGTAACCGGTATCTACAGATAGTGCCTATTCGTCTATGCGCAGCAGCTTACGGTAGAAGCTTTTATCAAAGTCGGGAGCCTGGTTCTGATTCATCCGGACAACTACGCTGATTAGGAAATCGACAAACTCAAAGGTTGCCATAGTGATTTCGTAGGTGAGGTCGGCATCGCCGTCAAACTGCATCCGGCAGCGAGTGAGATCGGCGGGCAGCATAGAGACATTCCAGGTCGCTAAAAAAGGAATGCTGCTGGTGCCCTCAATGCCACGCTCCCCTTCAATGTTGCCTTCTTTGTAAAGGCCGATGGCGTAGGGTAGGGCGTTGCGTTTTTTGCCCTGATAGTAGGGCAAATAGACGCTAGCTTCTGGCTTAGTGGCAGGTTTAATAGATTGAAGAGACATAGCTGCTATGAACTTCTCTGATGGGTGCGTGGTTAGCGAATAAAGCTTGCCTCAAGAATTCCCGACTGCGAGAGAAGCTGACCATTTTCTCCACTGAGAAGCTCGCCTGGGTAGGTTCGGCAGGCGGTTTATGAGATTGCCTGAAGCAGGCGCTTGAGATACTGTTGGGGGCAATTGATTAGCGGTGGCTAGGCGCGAGGGGCGAAGCGGATATGGTTAAATTAAGAGTATTTGTTAAGGGATCTAAACAAAACTGCGCATGTCAGATTTCGCCGAGCCTAACCTCTCTGAATTAGATCTAGAGTCTGATTTGGCTTTTGATGCTGAATTGTTTAAAGGGTATGCCGGACGGCGGCTGAAGGCAGCGATCGCCCTGGCCATGCTCTGGATGCTCACAGTCCTTCTGCACAGCGTGGCTTGGGGGCAGGCGTTCGTGCTGGTTTGCACCGGCTTGCTGAGTATTCAGGCATTGCGGGTAATGTTTGCGAAGCCTTTAGTCGCGCCGCAGCGACTGCCGTCTAGCCGCACGGACTGTTTAGTCAAGGCAGCAGTAGAAGATTGCGCTAGCTGGCCCTATGTTTCTTTGCTGGTGGCCGCCAAAAATGAAGAGCGCGTCATCGGCAAACTGGTGGAGTCTCTGCTGCATATTGACTACCCGAAGGCCCGCTACGACCTGTGGATTATCGATGACTACAGCACCGACAAAACCCCTCAGATACTGGACGATCTGGCCCAGCGCTACCCGCGCTTACAGGTAGTGCACCGTGGCCCGGAGGCGTTGGGCGGTAAGTCTGGCGCGCTTAATCTGGTGTGGCCCAAGACCCAGGCCGATATCCTGGCCGTATTTGATGCGGATGCCCATGTGCCGGGCGATCTGCTGCGCCACGTGGTGCCTTTGTTTGACCCGGCGCTGGGCTACGCAAAGGTTGGGGCGGTGCAGGTACGCAAGGCGATCGCCAATGCCAGAACCAATTTTTGGACGCGCGGCCAAAAGGCAGAGATGGCGCTTGATAGCTACATGCAGGAGCGGCGGATTGCAGTCGGCGGCATTGGTGAGCTGCGGGGCAACGGTCAGTTTGTGCGGCGCAGCGCTTTAGCCGAGTGCGGCGGTTGGAATGAAGAGACCATTACCGACGACCTGGATCTGACCATTCAGCTGCATCTACAGCAGTGGGATATTGGACTGCTGTTTACCCCAGCTGTAGAAGAAGAAGGTGTGACCAGCGCCCTATCGCTTTGGCATCAGCGCAATCGCTGGGCAGAAGGCGGCTTTCAACGCTACCTGGACTACTGGCGGCAGCTGGCGCAAAATCGTCTGGGCTGGAAAAAGTCAATTGATATGGCTGGGTTTTGGGTGATTCAGTACATGATGCCAGCGGTAGCCCTGCCTGACTTGGCGATCGCACTTACCCGCCATCGTCTGCCAATATTCGGCCCGGTGACCGCTCTGACCGTAGCCATGTCTGGCGTGGGCATGTTCACTACCCTACGCCGGGCTGAGCAAACCTCTGTGTTTAGCGCGGCTATTCAAACCGTGCGGGGGACGCTGTACATGCTGCATTGGGTGCTGGTGATTGCCACTATGGCTGTGCGGATTTCGGTGCGCCCAAAGCGATTGAAATGGGTAAAAACGATACATGGCGATAGCTAAGATGTTTCTGGCTGCTTTCGCCTCGATCCTGTCGTCACAATTCGCCCAATTACAACGCTGAGAACAATAGCCAAAGTGACCCCTAAGCAGACCAGCAGAAGGATACCGGACTGGCGCACAGCGATCGCACTCAAGGCCCAAACAGTCACCGCCAGATAGGCCACGTCCCTATACTTCAGGGCCACTGTCGCTGCGAGCCCGGCGCTGACCAGCATCATCACTGCCGTCAGCCCCACCGAGCCAGTGAACACGGTTGACCAGACGGGAGGCAGGCTAATCACTAAAGCCGACGACACGTTGACGACGGCTGCTACTGTGATCCAGCTGAAGTAAATGCTGATAGGCGATCGCAGCAGCCAGCGAACGGACCGGCTTGGTCGCACGGAGCGAGTTTGTACATAGGCTGCCATCAGACAGACCAAAATGCCCAGCATCAGCGCTACGGACAGCCAAAAGCGGGCGGTCAAAAAAGCGTAAACCCACAGAATTTGCAGCAGGCAAGCGCCAATCACTGCCCAGGAAACTTGAGCGATCGCCGCCTGGTGCCTTTGAGCGGGCAAAGCCTGATAGATACTGAAGGCAATCAGCCCAATATAGATCAGCCCCCAAATCGCAAAGGCGTAGCCAGCAGGCGTAATCAGCACAGCGGCAAAGGTCGTATTTGAGACTTCGCCGATATTTTTACCGGCGGGCGGATAGAAGTTTGAGAGGGCATTGATGGCGATCGCCAACAGCACCGCCGCTACTGTGAGCCACTGCCGCCCCATTGGACCAGTCAACTTTTGCATTGCCATCTCCCGATGCAGCCCGACGAATGTTGAATGAGCAACCCCCTAAAACTGATCGATAATTTTCTCCAAGCGGCTACTCTCGGATTGAGCTGCTCTGAGCAAGTCGTCCCAATCATTCGGCGGATTGCCGCGCTCAATCATCTTTTTGAAAACCCGATAGGCGTCTGTCTTGCTATCGTACGCTCGCTTAGTTTCAAGGTCATTCACCCAGCCAAAGACGATCACCCTGCTCTCCAGATGGTATCTAAAAAACAGGCGATACTGCTGGTAAAATTTAGCTCTGAACCAGTGCTTGTTTTCATCGCCTAGCGCCCCGCCCTGACGGTAAACGTCACGAGTCGGGTCTTGAGGAATATCATCCGTGACAAATCTGGTAATAACCGCTAGCCGCTTTGCAGCGTTTTTTGTTTCCCACGTCTCAGGGTACTTTTGCCGCAGCTCATTAACCTGAATCTGAAGCGTCTCGACTTGGCCGAGAAAGCAGGCATGAGCAAATATATTCCATCCGTGGATGATGGTCGGCTCTCTGGCCTCAGTCAACTATTCATCCTCGTCTGAAAGCGGCTCGTTAAGGTCGCCAACATCGACGTTAGCCAGCAAAGATCTCAATCCATCTACCCATTCCGCCGGGATTGGTTTCAAATTTTGAGGATTTTGTTCAATGTCTTTGGCCAGAAAAGCTAAGAACTTTTCCAAAACCGGGTCTTCTTCCTCGGCGCGAGCGATATAGACCTTGCCATCTGTGCCAACATGGTAGGCAATTTTATCTTGCTTACTGAGCCCTAGAGCCTTACGGACGGCGCTAGGGACAGTCGTTTGATATCGGTCGGTCAGCGTTGATTCGGCGACAGCAAATTGCGTATCGATCATGATTGCTTGGCGGTTTTGTGCTCACATCTTTTATGCCCACATCTATGGTAATGCATATGCATTGCCGAGATCAATTCTTTTGAGGTCAATCTTTTGAGATAGAGGGAGTGATTCGTTGCTTTGAGGGATTCGCCATTGCGCCAAATCGTCTGGTCAGCAGCTCTCTTTGAGCAATGCTGCGAGAGTTTTAACAACCATTAAGCGATGCAAACTTATTTTTAGCCGGTTAGTTTTTTAGTAAGAAATATTTACGGGAGAGCCGGGTCACTTTCGCTAAGGTGAAAGTAACTTACTAATTCATTGGCAGGCCGTGATGATAACGACTTCTAAGCTCTCTTTCAGGCAGTTTAATTGGGATGCTCTAGTCCTTTTGATTGTGACTTTTTGGCTGAGCAGCAGCGCCCTTTTAGATTTCTTACTGATGCCGATGATGTACGAAGCAGGCATGATGAAGGGCCCCGAGTTTGCCACTGCTGGCTACAGCATCTTTTGGCTGTTTAACCGGGTAGAGCTGCTCTGTGCTGCTGCAATTTTGACCGGGCTGTTGGCCTTACGTCAGCGTCGCAGTCAGTTTGACGTGGTGGCTAGCGGGTCGCAGAGCCGGTGGGCTTTGGTTATCAGCGGTGCACTGCTGGCGATCGCCTTGATCTACACTTACATTCTCACTCCCCACATGAGCGCGCTGGGCCTCGACTTGAGCGGCTCTCTAGAAATGCAGGCTCAGCCTGTGCCTCAGGCAATGAGCTACATGCACGCTCTCTACTGGGGCTTAGAAGCCGTCAAGCTAATTGCGGCTGGCTGGCTAGTGAAGCTCTGCTACCGCGACGTGGCGGCTACGTTCGAGTAGGCTCAGCGCTAGTCTTCGCTGGGTGTTTCGCTGTCAGGCCACAGTAAACGAACCGCAAGCAGCCCAAAGCCGATAGCCGCTACGCCTTTGACGACTTTGTCTGGCAGCAGCAAGGCAGTACTTTCTCCGAGCAGCACGCCGATTAGAGTAGCGAGTAATAGGGCGCTAGCGGTACCAAAGAAGACAGCTTTAGGCGAGGACGATGATCCGCCGAGGGCGATCGCCGCTAGCTGACTCTTATCACCTAGCTCCGAGATAAAGACCGCTGTAAAGCTAACGATTAAAAGTTGAAAATCCATACCTTTCTCTCAATACCTGAAAACGTATCCTCCGACAGACTGGCCTTACTGCCCGACAATATCGCCGACTAGCCCGACTGTGATCAGCAGTAGCAAAATTCCGGCGCAGGTGTCCAGCGTGGCTGACGACACGCGCTTAGCTAGCCAACGACCCAGCAGCACGCCCGCCAAGCTAGTGGCAATCAGCGCCAGACCTGCCCCAATAAATACCGTTAGCGGTGACTGCGACCCCGCACTCATCAACAGGATAGTGACCTGAGTTTTGTCACCTAGCTCTGCTAAGAAAATCGTGACAAAAGTGGATAAAAATACGCCCCAAAATACGCTGGGCGGCTGAGTAGCTAACTCGTTGAGTTCGGTGTCTGTAGCTAACTGATCTGCTGAGGGTTCAGGGGAAGCTGAGTCGGAAGAAGAAACCATGCGAGCAATTTCATATTTGTTTCATTATCCGTAAAGGTAGCGGCGATCGCAATCTCAACCAGTAAATTGCCCTGCACCGCAACCGTCGAACCGGTTCAGTCTTCAGCCGTTAGCTCGATCACCCTGCTTTCTATTCCTACCGCCTGATAAAACCGGGTCATTTCCTCGCTGTGACTACCGTAGATGCCGGTAATCTGCTGCTCACAGCACTCAATGGCAAAGTCGTTCAGCGCTGCGGGCGCAATCTTGTATAGCTGCGCAAAAGTTTCGGGCTCTACCCGGCAGAAGCTAGGCCGCTGATCGTAAATGCGGCATTCGCGCTTGGTCGTATCGTAGTGAATGCACCAGCCGTCTTCGCCAACCATGCTCATATAGAGCGCTAGTTCAGCGGGCGTTAGATAGCTGTCGAGGTCGGGGCGATCTGCTGGATCGAGCTGGCAGCAAGCACCGCAGTTTTTAACGCACTGCCAGGTAGCCATAATATTTCGCAGATAACGTGTATAGATAAAAGGTAAGCCTGCTATACGGTATCGCACCCCGGTTGACTATGCCCTCTCTAAACGCTCTCGAAGGCGCTCTTTGCGAACTAAAACGTATGAGAAGGGGGACTCTTATAACTTAGAATTTTGTAAACAAAGTTTAATTTCAGCTGCCTTCAGCAGGTACAATACTGACTAATGTGAGATTGTCTCAATGTGGTTCGGCTAGAACTGTTCGGAGGATAAATGGCCTTTTTAAGTAACATCGATTTTGTTTTGATTGCTCAGCTCACCATGCTGGCTATGGTGGTCATTTCTGGCCCGGCGGTCGTATTTTTGCTAGCCTTGCGCGGCGGCGATCTCTAAAATTACTGCCATAATCTCTGGCAGCCACTCTGCCAAAGACAATTGCCTTTGCTCCCTAGTCGCACTGTAAGGCTGGGGAATTTTTTAGTGGCTAGCCTTTGGGGCACTGGCTTGAGTGCGCTGTTGCAGGATGAACTGAGCGATCGCCAAATCCACAGGGGTCGTTACCTTCAAATTAGTCTCCTCCCCTTCGACAATGCTCACCGGCATCCCGCACTTTTCTAGCAGTGCTGCATCATCAGTCACCTGCCAATTTTGCTGCTGCCCCTGACTGTGACATCGCTTCAGCGAATTCACCTCAAACCCTTGAGGCGTCTGCGCTGCCCAGAGCTGAGCGCGATCCGGGGTGTGGGTGATAATTCTCTGACTGTTGACCTGCTTAATTGTGTCTTTGACCGGGATTGCTGCGATCAGTCCTGCCGTCTGTTTGACTGCCGCCGCACAGCGATTAAATAGGTTTGGAGTGGCCAGACAGCGCGCGCCATCGTGAATCAGGACATGAGTAGCTGCTGCGGGTAATGCTTGCAATCCGTTATATACCGAGGCTTGTCGGGTATCGCCACCGGAGATAAATTCTACTGGCTTGGGCCGTTTGTGCTGGCTGAGCGTTTGGCTAACAATTTGCTCAAAGTCGGCTCGGTCTACCGGCTGGCAGATAATGCCGATCCAGTCGATGCTACTGGCAGCAATGGCGGCGTCTAGTGTCCAGGCGAGGATGGGGCGGTCTATTAGCGTCATTAACAGCTTGTTGCGATCGCTGCCCATGCGGCGACCAACGCCAGCGGCTGGCAAGAGTAAATGCATATCAAAAGGAATAGACTGATCGAGCTAAGGTCATATGTACACCTTAATTGGTAGTTAAAAACACTGTTTCACCGCAATTTGGGTTTATTTCTGGTGGTATATCGTGTTTAATCCCCGACGTCCCTTAGAATGGTGAGCGGATAAAAATATTAAATTTTAACCCGCATGCGTATATTGGCCCTAGTCCCTGGCGGCATCAGTCATCAGCTTTTGTTTTTTCCGGCCTTAGACGATATTAAAAGGGCCTACCCCAAGGCCGAAATTGCTGTCGTAGTTGAACCTAAGTCAGCTGCCGCTTACCGAGTCTCGAAGATTGTCAATACCGTCATTCCCTTTACGTTTGCGAGTGCAAAAAGCCCCTCTGACTGGGCTAATTTACTGGGGACTATTCGCGATCGCGAATACGAAGTTGCCCTGACAACCCAGCCTAGCTGGAACATCGGCCTTTTGCTATGGCTCAGCGGCGTGCCTAATCGCATCACCTACAGGTCAGCCGGGACCCCCTGGTTTTATACGGCAACTGTGCCCGATAGCGCTCAGTATCAGGCCGAGCGCTACCACGATTTGCTGAACGCTATTGATATCAAAGGGGATATTCCTGACCCTGTAATCAATGTGCCAGAAGGCGATATTGCCTGGGCCAATGCGCTGCGCGATCGGCTTAAGCTGAAAGACGGCTACGTGCTTATGTATCCGGGACCAGAGACGGGCGGCCAGTCCGCCTACCCGGTTGCTAGCTGGCAAAAGCTGATCCAAGACTTTCGCGACAAGCAGCCGCAGCTGCCGGTGGTACTGCTGCAAACCAACCACAGCACAGAGCAGGCCAACGCCCTCAAAACTGAAGATTCTCGGCTAATTGTTGCGATGGCAGAAAACATTGGCCAAACAGCGGCTATCATTGCCGGGGCCGATCTGGTACTGACGCCAAATAGCTACATCATGCAGCTATCGGTTGCTCTCAAGGTGTTCACACTAGCGCTCTTTGGCAAAAATAAGCCTGACGAAATGCTACCGCCTATTCGGGGCGAAGAAGCTCGATTCTTAGGCATTACATCTGATACCAATAGGGTGTCCGATATCCAACCAGAGGCAGTTTTACAAAAGGTTTGGGGTAGCTAATCTAGCTGTCTGAAGGTAAGTGCTCTACCCACCGATCTGTTGAAAACCCAATCCCCTATAAACCCATGGATCGTATTCAAGCGCAGTCCTCCAAGCTTTGGGACCTTTTATTTTCCAACGAAACTGCTGCCACCTATCAGGAGTCGCTCAATCTGACTGGCACCATTCTCACAGAATTGGCTCAGCTGATTTGGCTGGTGATTTGTTCGGTATTTGTCTTCGGCGCTTGGTTTGGCGATGCTTCGGTGAGGACAGGTCAAGGCATTCGCAGTTGGATAGAGCGGCAGAGTAGTGGTGCGAGCAGTGCAACGGATGTAAAGCCGGTAGCCGCTGGCAAAAGCCTGCTAGATACAGGGCGCTCGGGCGCAGCTTACTTGCTGGCTCAAGCTCGCCAACAGCTAGGGCTAGACCCTAACCCGGCGACCAATTCGGCAATCGGCCCGGCCAGTAGCAATGCAGCAGCGTCTACCAACATCCCCCCTCAGCCTGCCCCGCCAGAACTTAACAAAGCTGTCGCGTCGCCCGAGCCATCAGCAGGATATGGTTCTGCAAATCCGCCGGCTAGTGCGGTTGAGGAAACCTCCTCAGCATCAGCAGAAACATCGGCGGAAGAAGAGGAATGGCCGCCTCAGGAAGAAGATTGAATCTATAGCTTCTGGCACTTTGCTTCATGCAGCATTACTGACTGTAAGCCATCTATAGCAACAGGCAAAGTGCTCCGCGAAGCGCGAATGCATCCGCGCTTCGCTATATCTGCGTTTGGCCGGGTTTGGCCAGGAAGCCGCCATTAATTACTGCCGCTGCCCAGTACGAATAGCCCTAGCATGGTGACGCTATTCCAAGCGCTGTGAAGCAAAATAGAGGACATCAGGTTGCGCGATCGCACATACGCAAACCCCAAAATTGCGCCCAGCACAGTGAGCGGCAGCACCTCTGAAAAGCTCAGGTGAGCTACCGAAAAAATCAGACTGCTCAGGCCAATCGCACCCCAAACCGGCAGATAGCGAGTCAGCGACGGCAGCAAAAAGCCGCGAAACAGAATTTCTTCGAAGACGGGGGCAGCGATCGCCGCCGTAAACAAAAACAGTCCCAGCGCTAGCGGATCGCGCTCTTCTAGCACCAGCTGCAAAATGGGATTATTGCCGCCCTGACCCTGCCAAATTTGCTGGTTGAGCAAAGAAACTATCACCATCAAAGGCAGCGCCACGAAGTAGCTGCCCAGTCCCCACAGCGGCCATTTGCCTCGTAGCCTGATCTGAAACCAGCCCTTGGGCAAAGGCAAGTAGCTTTTAATAGACCAGTACAGCACGCCCAGCGTACTCGCTGCCATCAGCAAATAAAATGCCAGCGAGTAGAAGGCTTTACCCCGGCTGCTCAGCCCTATCACCAGACTGTCTAAAGTCCAATGAGGGCTCCATTGAGCCAAAGCAGACCCGACAATCGCTAATCCGGCATCCGCCGCACCGCCTGCCCCTGGGCCCGGTAGTAGGAAAGACTGCCCTGCGGCTAAGCCAACCTGTAGCCCCAACGGCAGGACGATCTGCCCGACAAACAAAAAGCCACCTACAATCACCTGCCAGACCACTTCCCAATCCCAGGGCACCTGCCAACGCCCCTCGGGAACCGCCAAGATAGCCGCCTCTTTACCCTTCAGCAGCCGCTGCCCGATGAGCGCTATCAGTCCTGCTGTGCCCAGCAGCCCACCTAAAGAAGGCAATATTTCTACCAGAGCCAGCTTGATTAGAGTGCGTTCAGCGGTGGCGCTTTCGCTCGCTTCTAGCTGCGTTAGCTGTGCGGTTTGATCTTCAACGGTGTAAAGGCGATTGATCGCGCTGTAGCGAAACCAGCCGCTTAGCTGCTCCTTGAGAACCGCTTCTGTTTCTGGATATACAGCCGGTGGGGTTTGCCAGAGATCGGCCAGAGTAGCAGCAGTGATCGCCTCATCGCCTGCTCTATCGGCCAGCTGTCGCCAGGTTGCGATGGCCTTGTCCGCCTGACCTTGCTGCGCTTGCACCATGCCCAATCGCAGATCGATCTGGTCGATCAGCTGTCGCTGCGTTGAGGCCATAGCGCTCAGCGGTTGACCGCCGCTGTCGGCATCAGCACTGCCTGCTAGCTGCTCTATGCGAGCTAGCCCGGTAGCCGACTCCTGGCGCACCTTTAAATACTGCTCAGTAGCCGCCTCTAGAGCATCTTCACCAAAAATAGCGCTGCGGAACTGCTGCACCTCCGCCTCTGCCAGGCCGCTACCTTGCCATTCGCTGGCTTGCAGCAGCAGATCGGTCTGATAGAGCTGTAGCTGGTTGCCGACCTGTGGTTCGCCCAGGCTGCTAATGAGCGATGCGCCCATCTCCAATGCCACGATAAACGTCAAAAAAGAGAGGACGATACGCTTTAGGGTCATGCTGATTGAAAATCTCTTGAACAAAACTGTGGTCAGGTATCTGAGCTGCTAATCGTTGCTTTGCAATGGCGTGTTGCAATGGCACCGCTGTATTATCGCACTTTGCCCTCAAGACGGCTGAGCATTTGACCCCGGAGAGTTGCTGGACCTGGTGATTTCTGCCTGTCATTCACCGCTAGCCGCTAAGATTAATCCACTTCCCGTTTAGTCCACTTCCTGCTTTTTAGCTGTACCCAACGCCTTTACCATGAACAGCCCCACTGCGCCCGCCTCTGACCAAGACGCACTCGACCAAACAGCCAACCAGCTCGATGAAGAGGCAACGCAGCAGGGGCTGAGCGAGGCGCAGTACAAGCGCAAAATGCAGCGCCGTAAAGAGGTGCAGGAAAAGCGTTTGGAGAGTCGCAGCGTCGAGAAAGGGCTGATTATTGTCAATACGGGTAACGGCAAAGGTAAGACAACAGCGGCGCTAGGTGTTGTTTTGCGATCGCTTGGCCACGGCTTCAACGTCGCCATTGTGCAATTTATCAAAGGTGGATGGGAGCCAGCAGAAAAAGCAGCGCTCAGTCATTGGCCCGATCAGCTTAAGTTTCACGCGATGGGAGAGGGGTTTACCTGGGAGACGCAGGATCGCGATCGCGACATCCAAACCGCCCAGGCCGCCTGGGAAAAAGCGCTCACCTACATTCGCGATGCCGACTACCGCACTGTCTTACTCGACGAAGTCAACATTGCGCTGAAGCTGGGTTATCTCTCAGTAGAGCAAGTGCTGGCGGGTTTAGATGAAAAGCCCGAGATGAGCCACGTCATTCTCACCGGGCGGGGTGCGCCGCAAGCCCTGATAGACCGAGCCGACTTAGTCACCGAGATGACCCTGATCAAGCATCCCTTCAAAGAACAGGGCATCAAAGCTCAAGCTGGCGTAGAGTTCTAGCCACGAAATGTTAATTGTGAAGTGTTAGTCGTGAAGACCAAGCACTGCATCTCAAAACTGTCATAGCGCACAAAAAACGAGATCGAACATACGGGATGATTGTCAGCGGCAGTCTGCTGGTACTTTCGCGGCTGCTTTCAACTGCTAGCACTGTCTTCATGCTAAAAATCACCCGCCTCTCAAAACAGTTTGGCCAGCGGCAGGCGCTAAGCGAGCTATCGTTGGCCTTACAGCCGGGTGAGATCTACGGCCTGCTCGGACCCAACGGGGCAGGCAAAACCACCGCGCTCAATTTGCTATGCGGCCTGCTGAAGCCCGACAGCGGCGAAATTTTGGTACAGGGAAAGCCCGTTTCTGAAGCAACCAAGCTGCTGGTAGGCGTTATGCCTCAGCAAAATTTGCTGTATCAGAGCCTTACCTGTGCAGAAAATCTGGCATTTTTGGCTCGCATTTATGGGCTCAGCAAAAAAGACATTGAGTCACAGGTGTATTCCTGCTTGGCAGCGGTCAACCTGGCAGACCGGGCCAGCAGCGTTGTCGAGAATCTCAGCGGCGGTATGCAGCGGCGGCTGAGCCTGGCAGCAGCGATAATCCATCGGCCCAAGCTAGTTGTGCTTGATGAACCTTCGACCGGGCTCGATATTGAAGCGCGCTATGAAGTGTGGGAGCTGATTCGCTCGCTCCAGCAGCAGGGGGTGACGGTGCTGCTAACGACTCACCTGCTCGACGAAGTAGAGCGGCTGTGTGATCGCATTGGCATCATCAAACAGGGCCAGCTTTTGGCAGAAGGTACCCTGGAGACGCTGCGCCAGCGCATTCCCGCTGAAGAAGTGGTCGTGATTCAGACTGACAATGAATCTGGGGCGATCGCCCGCGCCCAATCCCACGGGTTTACTCCGCGTCGCTATGGCCGAGACCTGGCCTTTTGGGTGCCCGAGCTGTTAGAGCTACCCGAATTGCTCGACCGCTTTTCTGGCCTAACCATAGAATCTATCTCTCGCCATCCGATCGGCCTGGAACACATCTATCTAGAAGTCACTCAGAACCAATTAGACAGACAGCGATTATGATGCTATTGAATGTAGTTCAGCTGTGAGCGTCTCGGATGATAGTGAAGCTTTTAGTGGTGATTATTCCAGCGGTGTTGGTGATGGTGATCGCCATCCTCTCTGTGCAAAATGCCACCCTTGTCCCGCTCACCTTTTTAAACGCGACAACGATTGCCCTACCGGTCGGCATCTGGCTTGCCTTTGGCCTGGCCGCAGGGATGATTGGCACTGCCGTACTGCTGTCTTTATTGGGCGGGAAAAAAGCCAAGCGGCTGTAACAGCCTTTCAGGAGGGGCTTTTCCCTCACACTGCGTTCCATCGTTCGCTCAAGACTTGCGATGATTGCCCTTCAGCAGATAGACCACTGGGTGCTAACGGTTGCCGATATTGAGCTGACCTGCGAGTTTTATGGGAAGGTTCTAGGCTGCCAAATCGTTCGTTTCAAAGCAGCCAGCGGCGAAGAGAGAGTGGCTTTGCGGATTGGTGACAGTCCGCAAAAGATCAATCTGCATTCAGCAAATCGCCCATTTCAACCAGCGGCAAAGATACCTCAGCCCGGTTCAGCCGACCTGTGTTTTATCACGTCTACACCGTTGGCAGCGGCGATCGCCCATTTCCGCCATTTAGAGATCCCAATTATCACCGGCCCAGTACAGCGTACCGGCACACTTGGCCCTATCCTATCTGTATATATCCGCGACCCTGACGGCAATCTAATTGAGGTAGCCAACCCGCTGAATGCAGATCCACCTTGAGCCTTTTACGGTACACAAGCGCGTACCGCTCACCATTAGCCGAGGCACTAACGCCAGTTCCACCAATTTGTGGGTGCGTGTTGAGGCAGAAGGCATAGAAGGATGGGGAGAGGCCACGCCGTTTTCAGTTGATTCATCCTCCGCTCAAACTCACGAAAAAATCACTCACGATTTAGCCGCTGTAGTCCCGCTCTTGGCTCCATTCCATCCGCTTCAGCATCAGGCCGTTGAAACACTGCTGGCAAAATCAGGGACCTGTTCGGCAGCCCGCGCCGCCATTGATGTCGCCCTGCACGATTGGCTCGGGAAACACGCGGGTCTACCGCTCTGGCAGCTCTGGGGTCTAGATCTTCACCAGATTAGCCCAACGGCTGTCACAGTCGGCATCAGTTCACCCGAAAACGCGGTAGAGCGATTGCAAAAATGGTGCGCTCAGCAACAAGTCGCCTCTGTCAAAGTAAAGCTAGGAAGCCCTGCCGGGATCATGGCTGACCAGACAATGTTTGAAGCGCTACTACCTCAAGTGCCATCCGGGGCTAAAGTAAGCATTGATGCCAATGGCGGCTGGAAGCTAGAAGATGCGTTGACCATGGCTCACTGGTTAGCAGAACGCGGCGTCACCTACCTGGAGCAGCCTTTGTCTGTAGCCGATGACGCCTTACTGCCTGATCTCTATAAAAGGTCGCCCCTGCCTATTTTTATCGACGAAAGCTGCTTTACTGGCGCAGATATTCCCCGCTTGGCTCACTGCATTCACGGCATCAATATTAAGCTAATGAAATCGGGCGGGCTAACGGAGGCAAGGCGAATGATCCATACGGCCAGAGCCTGCGGATTGCAGGTGATGTTTGGCTGCTACTCAGATAGCGCCATTTCTAACACTGCTCTCGCACAGCTTGCGCCCCTGGCCGACCATCTCGACCTTGACAGCCACTTCAACCTCAAAGACGACCCGTTCGCTGGCGCTCAGCTAGCTGACGGCGCGCTAGTACCCAACAATCAACCCGGACTGGGCCTTTCTCGTCATGCTGACTCCTGATGACCGCATTGCTATTTTGATGCACGATGGCCTCCAGGGAGCCAAGGGCAAAACCGGCATTTCGCTGCTGCGCTACAGCCAAAATTTCATTGTGGCCGTAATCGACGAAGCCGCTGCTGGCGAATCGATTCGAGCCCTGACCGGCGTTGACCGAGAGGTGCCAATTGTGCCCTCTTTGCAGGCGGCTTTGGCGCTAAATCCAACCGTTCTGGCCATTGGATTAGCACCTTCAGGTGGGATTTTGCCTGACCCCTGGTATGCCGAGGTTAAGCAGGCGGTGAAGGCTGGGCTTTCGGTAATGAATGGCCTGCACACTCAGATGAATCAGGATGCTGAGATTGCGGACGCGATCGCACCCAGTCGGTGGGTGTGGGATATGCGGCAAGAGCCTGAGGGTCTGACGGTTGGTGGGGGGAAGGCGAGGCTGTTGGGGTGCGATCGCGTCCTCACAGTCGGCACCGACATGTCCGTTGGCAAAATGTCCACCAGCATAGAACTCAACCGCACCGCCAAAGCCAAAGGTCTGCGCTCCAAGCTGATTGCTACCGGTCAAACCGGCCTGATGCTCGGTGAAGACGGCGTCCCGCTCGATGCGATTCGAGTAGACTATGCCTCGGGTGCGGTAGAACAGTGTTTGGTTCGCTACGGTGACGATCACGACATTCTCTTTGTAGAAGGCCAGGGCTCCTTACTCAACCCTGCCTCTACGGCAACTCTGCCGCTAATTAGAGGCACTCAGCCCACCCATCTTATTCTGGTTCACAAAGCGGGCCTCACTCACATTCAGCACTTTGCAGACTTTCAGATTCCACCGTTGACTGAGGTTGTGAAGCTGTACGAAGCGGTGGCGACGGCAGGCGGCACATTTGCCCCAGCGAAGGTCGTTGGGATTGCGCTGAATACGTTTGGGTTGGAGGAAGCAGAAGCTCAGGCGGCCATAGCAGATGTTTCACGAAAGACAAAGCTTCCCTGTACTGACGTCGTCCGATTTGGCGGAGAGCCGCTCCTCAGCCAAATTGTAAGCAATGCTTGAGTTTCAATCTGCAATTGGGAAGTTTCCGTACCTTTGATCAACGATCAACCTCTGCCAAAGAACCGCTTTAAAGGATTTGAAGCAACCTGGCCAAATGACCGAGAAGTGCTTCTTTGAGCCGCTTGCACAGGATCTGCATCGGTAAATATCTGGGCTGCCTGCTCTACAACTTTGGCGCTGTGCTCCTGATTAGTGGAGGAGACTAGCGTTGCGCCTGGTTTGCTATCTGTCGTGTCAGCCAAAGCCGCTTGATAGGACTGGTTCAAGCTAGGAAGACTGGCGGCGATCACCGGTATTTCAGAAATTCGGCCCTCTAGGTTTTGGCCAATTGCCTGAAGCTGGGCTTGCAGGCCAGTAGGCAAAGATTCCTCCTGCTGACCGAGAGCGGTTACAAAGGCGGCGATGCTCTTTTCTTGCTGAGAATTGAAGGCCATAGCTTAAAATTGCTCCGATAAGGACGAAAGCAAACAAGCCGTAAAAACCGAAAAGTCTGCTTCTCTCTAATCCTATGAACCCCTGTCGATTTTGAACTCGCTCAGCGACAAAATCCTTCTATAGACGGACGGACTGCTATCTCCACTGGCCGGGCACAAAGTAACATATCGCAAAGTAAGGATGCATTCTTACTTTGCGAATCGAGTTGCCTGTTATCAGACAGCGGTTTCAGCCGACAAAAGTGTCCTAAGCAACTCGACAGGAGCTACAGCGTAACCTTTGGAGACCTGCTAGCAAACCTTTGAGAGAGAACCCTTTAAATGCTCAGTTTGCAAACGCTGGCGCGGCTTTTTCCAAGCGATAGGTGATGCGTCCTTTGGTGAGGTCGTAGGGGGTGAGTTCTACCTTGGCGCGATCGCCCGTTAGAATCTCACTGTCGGCACCGACATGGCCGTGGGCAAAATGTTTATATCTTTGCTGTTTCGCAGAAAACCGGCCTACCCTGCACCGATGCGGTTTGGTGGAGAGCCTTTGTTAGCGCCATTTAGAGATTTTTAGCAGCAGCTCCCGCTTCTAAAGCAGCATTCCAGCAATACAGGCGGTCATAAAGCAGGCAAGCGTTCCCGCGACCATCGCCCGAACGCCAATGCGAGCCAGGTCAGCGCGGCGATTGGGGGCAATGCCGCCGATGCCACCGATTTGAATACCGATAGAGCCAATATTAGCAAAGCCGCAAAGGGCATAGGTCGCAATCACAATTGAGCGCTCCGAGATAGCGTTTGCTTCAATCAGCGCTTGCAGATCGAGGTAGGCGATGAATTCATTGAGGATGGTTTTTTTGCCCAGGAGCGTGCCGACGGCGTTGCAATCTGCCCAGGGAACGCCCATCAGCCAGGCAACCGGAGCCAAAAGTAGGGCTAAGATAATCTCTAGCGAAAGCTCGGGGTAGCCAAAGAGTCCGCCCATAAAACCGAGCAGCGCATTAAAGGCAGCCAGAATCGCTAAGAAGGCGATGATCATCGCGGCGATGTTGAGCGCGAGTTTGAGGCCGTCTAGGGCACCGATGGCGATCGCATCCACCCCATTGGCCGTCATTCGCTCCACCTTAATACTCACCTCTCCCCGCGTCGGTGAGACTTCCGTCTCCGGAAACATAATCTTAGAGATAGCCAGCGCTGCCGGAGCCGACATCACAGAGGCCGCAATCAGGTGATTGGCCGGTACGCCAAAGGAAATGTACGCTGCTAACACGCCGCCCGCGATCGTGGCAAAGCCGCCTGTCATCACCGCGTGCAGTTCGGACATCGTCATCGTCGCAACGTAGGGCTTAATCAACAGCGGCGCTTCAGTCTGCCCGACAAAAATGTTGCCCGCCGCCGACAGCGTCTCTGATCCTGAAGTGTTCATAGTGCGCATCATCAGCCAGGCAACGGCTTTGACAACGCCCTGCAAAATTCCGTAATGGTAGAGCAGGCTGATAAAGGCTGAGAAGAAAATAATCGTAGGCAGAACCTTGAAGGCGAAGAAAAAGTCTTGAAAATTTTCACCAAAGACAAAAGAAGCGCCTGCATCTGAGAAATCTAAAAAGGCGCTAACAACTTCGCCTAGCCATTTGAATATGGCCAAACCTACCGCCGTCCTTAAAATAAACAGCGCAAAAATTAGCTGTAAAGCCAGCCCCCAAAGCACCGGCTGCCAGCGAATAGCCCGGCGGTTAGCCGAAACTAGATAGGCAAACCCAACAAAGACGCCCAAGCCCAAAAGCGCAACAAATCGTTCCATTCACTATTCCCTCTTGCCATTTGCCGCTCTCTTTATACCAGCAGATTGAGCTGTCCGCTGTTCGAGGGGGGCTGGCGCTGCACCTTATTTTTTTTGCGAGCAACCTGGCTGCGCTTCGGATCTCTGGTCCAGTTGCCGTGAACGACTAGCCAGGTACGCAAAATTTTTGCCTGCTGCCGGTCCAAACTGCCTAGATCTAAGGCTTGAGGAAAGAGGTCTGTCGTCGCTTGCTGCGCCCAGCTCACTTCGCTAGGAAAAAGGTCTGCGCCAAAGGGAGTGAGGTCTGCGGGCAAACGGGTGATGAAGGGCACTACGTTAGGAGCATGGATAACGTCGTGACGCTGATCTTGAATGCGCTGCACTCGCCGGGCTCTAGCCGTTGTGTAGTCTAGGATGGGTGCCGGATAGCCTTTGATAGGGGGCGGCGCACCGAGCTGTTCAGGCTTTAGGTGGGCGAGTTCGGGCACCCAACGATGGACGAATTCACCTTTGGGGTCGCAGCGGTCAATGGCCTCTTGCTCAGGGTTGTAGATTCGCGTCCAGGCTTTGTCGAGGCACTGAGTGACACCGGCCTGCTGCGCCCACTGATAGTGGTCAATCGGGCAGTCGCCATCAATTAAATGGCGCATAAAGTGCAGCGCACCGTAGCGCCAGTCCATACCGATCAGATTGCTCAAAAAGCTGGCGTAGATAGCCCGCACTCGAAAGTTAAGGGCGATCCATCCCCCTGTGGCTAACAGACAGCGGGCAGCAGCATCGACAATGGGGAAGCCAGTGTGACCGGTTTTCCAAGCTTCGTAGTGCTCTAGATTGATGTCCCAGTTGCCGTCCGAGCTTCCGTCCGCAAAAGGGGTGTAGAGCGATCGCACTTCCAACTGCGGCAAATAGCGAAACCGCTGCGTAAACCCACTGCCCCAGCGCAGGCGAGACATTAGCTGATGGCTGCTGCGCTGCACCCGGCTATCGGCCTCCCACTGCGGATCGGCCTGCCGCTGCCAGATGGCTTGAGCACACTCGCGAACAGAAATGGCCCCGTACTTAATGTAGGGGCTGAGCCCAGTCGTGGCATTTGCACTCGGATAAGAAAGCCGCCAGTAATAGCGCGCGGCCTTGCCCTGATCAAAAAATAGGCTCAATAGCTGGCGGGCAGCAGCGGTACCCCCTTCAGGAATAAACTTTTCATCGGCAGTATGGCCCAGCGCTGTCAGGGCGGGCAGCGGCTCTGAGACAATCTCTGGCGGCACGTTCACCTGCTGCGGCGCAGGAATTTGCGGTGATCGCATATCTCGATACCAGAGCTGCCGGTACTGTGGATAAGGCATCAGCTCAGCAGCGGCTCCGGCAGGTTCAAACCACCGAATTCTTAAGTTTTCTTTTGCCAGGGCAAGATTCAGCCGGGCGTCGCGGACTCGGCCATAGATGCGCTCATAGTCGATATAGCTATAGATACCCTCAGCCTGAGTCTCTTTGATCAGCTGCGGTAAAACGTTGACCGGGTCGCCCGCTCGGAGAATCAGTCTGCCGCCACGCGATCGCAAGTCTTTATCTAAAGCAGCCAAGCAGCTCAGCATAAAGCGCACCCGGCCCGCCCCCGTCTCAGGATGCAGCAGCAGCGCCCGGTCAAACACAAATACTGGGATCACCGCCCCCCGCCGCGCTGCCCGGTAAAGCGGCTCGTGGTCGTAAATACGTAAGTCGCGGCGGAACCAGACGAGGGTGCGATTCATAAAGCTAGCGGGCGAACGGCGCTGTTCCTATTTTAAGAACTTTTTCTGAACCGCAGGCGCGTACCCATAGGCAGACCTACGCTCAGATAAGAAGTTTCATAGGCATAGTTCTTTTGTACTATATATGTACTATTATCGTATTACTGACAGATTTTGGAGACAGCTGATGTCATATTCCCAAGCATCTAACGCATCTCGTCAAACCGCATTTCATCAAACAGCGCTTCAGCCACCGCCAATGAAGGGGCCTGGAATGAACGGGGCCAAGCCCGCTGGCCGAGGCTCGGGGCGCTCTCGGGCGATCGCCCGAGCCGCCCACCCCAATCAGCCGCGTATCAGAAAGGCTAAAGCCAAAAGGAGCAGGCTGACTCGCATACTGGCTCATAGCCTGCGGACAATTAGCAAGCTGACCGGCGGCGTACCCCGCAAAGCGCTGTGGGCCGGTGGCTCTGTTGCGACATTAGCCCTGCTAGCGGTTGTCCCCAACCAGGGAAATTCTAAAGCGATCTCCCAATCCAGCTGCCAGGCCATTGTGCAGTCAGGGGCTGAGGTTTCGCGCGGGCAAATCTCACAGCTGCTGGCCGTGCCAGAAGGATCGACTCAAGCAGCCGTCCGGCAGGTAGTAGACAATCCTTACTGCACGCTGCCCAGTGCTGTTAGCGGAGCAGATGGTCAGCTCTCTACAGTCACTCGCGAAGCCTATCCGCTAGCGTTTGACCGCGAAGCTTGGCTGGTAGTGAACTACCAGTCTGGAGAATATGTTGGCTACGATTTTGTCTTCAAACATTGACTCAAAACACTGATTCAAGGGCTGATTCAAGCACTAATTGCGCTGAGCCAGTCGGGGGCGGGGCGGTTGAGTAACGCGATCGCCACCTCTGCGGGCACCGCCTTTTGAAACAAGTAGCCCTGGCCATAGTCGCAGCCCAACTGCTGAAGCTGCATGAGCTGGGTAATCGTTTCAATGCCCTCGGCAATCACCTGCATATTCATCGTCTTGGCAATATTAATAATTAGCGGCACAATTCCCAGGCTATCTGCGCTAGCGGTAATCGGCTGGACAAATGATCGATCCACCTTGAGATAGTTAACCGGCAGGGTATGCAAATAGCTCAAAGCCGAATAGCCCGTCCCAAAATCATCAATGCTCAGCTGAATATTGCGATGCTGCAAAGCTCTGAGCACATCAACAAAGGCGCGATTGCTCAAAATAGAGCGCTCAGTCAGCTCTAGGCGCAACCGATTTGCCGCAATCCCAGCAGTCTCGATAATCTGCTGAACCCGCGCCAAAATATTAGGTTGCAACAGCTGCTGCGCCGCCATATTGACGCTGACCGTAATCTCGGGTCCAATCATCCCCAGGCGCTCCCATTGGGCTAGGTGAGTACAGGCCATCTTGAGCACTTGCTCACCTAGCGGCACAATTAGGCCAGATTCTTCTGCAAAGCCAATAAAGTCATTGGGTGAAATTAGTCCTCGGCTCGGATGCTGCCAACGCACTAATGCCTCAAAACCGACGATCTTAAGCTCGTAGAGATCGACTATCGGCTGGTAGTACATCTCAAACTCTTCGCGCTCTAGTGCCTGGCGAAGGTCGGTCTCTAGCTGAAGTAAACGCACCGCCCGGTTGTGCATTGCCGATTCAAACCAGAGATATTGACTGCGGCTACAGTCTTTGGCTCGGTACATCGCCACATCCGCATCGCGCAGCAGGTGCTCTGCGGCAACATAGCTAGCACTGCCCCACACCATACCGATGCTAGCGTTCATAAAAATTTTGCGGCCTACCAGGACAAAAGGTTGAACCAGCTCGGTCAACACTTCGTCGGCAAGAGCTACTACAGCCTTTCTGCTGGCCACTGGGGTTAGCAGCAGCGCAAATTCATCGCCGCCGAATCGGGCAACGGTAGCAACCGCAGGGCGAGCATATTTAATCCGGGTGAGGCGATTGGCAATCTCTTTGAGCAGCTGATCGCCAACCCGATGACCAAGGGAATCGTTGATTCGTTTGAAGTGATCGCAATCTAAAAACAGCACTGCAAAGTGCTCATCCGCATTGGTTTGAGACTGAGCCATCACCGCGCTGAGATGCTTAACAAACGCCAGCCGGTTGGGTAGCCGGGTAAGACGGTCGGTCATAGCAACCCCCAACAGCTGCTGATGAGCTAGCTCTAACAGGTGAGTGCGGTCTTGTACCCGGCTTTCCAATTCAGCATTGAGGCGCGCCTGCTGCTGCTGAGCCAGCTGTAAACCTATCTGGTGGCGTACTCGCGCCAGCACTTCTTCGGGCTGAAAAGGCTTAGTGATATAGTCAGCGGCTCCCTGCTTAAAAGCCAGCACTTTATCGAAAGGAGAATTGAGCGCACTGAGAAAAATAATCGGAATGTGAGCAGTTTCAGGCGCAGCCCGCAGCCGACTACAGATCCCATAGCCGTCCATGCCAAGCATCTTAATATCTAGCAAGATCAGGTTTGGCTGGTGCTCGTTTGCCAGCGCTAGTGCGGTGGGGCCATCCTCTGCCTGGTAAACCTTATAGCCATTGCAGGCTAATAGTTTAGACAGCCTATACAGATTAGTAATCGTATCGTCGACGACTAAGATTTGACCTGTCGCCTCAAGATGAGACGGTGTAGAAGAGGTATCCGACAACGTTTTGCCCAACAAACCATGTCAATCAGCTCTGAATAATTTCCCGTTTCCTGGAAAGCACCATTCAGATTAAACCTCCCACAAGTTTGATTTTTAAGACTCTACCTTTCGAACAAAATCCTTCGACCAAAAGAAGGATGCTTAATCGATAAAAATCAGTGCTCGATCTGACATCTGAATGTCGAAACAGTAGGTTCTTAAAAAGTTCTAGAGGTGATATGGACTGGCTTTCTACTGCATATAGCCTCTGTCGAGTTGCTTAGGACACTTTTGTCGGCTGAAACCGCTAGAGAACAGCGAGCAACTCGACTAGCAGATGTCCTAATGCATCAGGACATCTGCTACAAACCAAAAAAATATTCTATTGACAGTCCTGACAGCGTTACGGCGCGCGCTGCAACCCTTAATTGTGCATGAGCTAAATTAGTGTGGCAGAGGGCTGAAATCCGCATTCCATCCTAGTCTGTGAAAAATTGTCCGGACTATTCTATTGAACCCAGACTTTCAATCAGTAGGCTTTTGCCTCATGCCAAGTCACCATTCAGAAAGTGCCTCAGGGAAAAAGTTAATTCCTATCGGCCAGATTGATTGCTATGACTTGCCTAAGAGCGCGACTTTGTAAGATACGATCTTAAAAATACTGATATAGCAAGCCAAGCAGCCAAAACGGTAGGTCCGCCTGCTGAACCCAACGATGCAAATACAGGGAACCCTCCCTTTGCATCGTTGGGTTCAGCAGGCGGATGGTGTTTCTTACAGCTTTGTGTATTGTCACCTATTGCTTTAAGCCGGTTGGAAGGGTTTCGAGCAGACCCTCACAGGCATCGAACAAAAGGTCGATTACATAGTCAAAGCCCGCTTCCCCTCCGTAGTAAGGATCGGGCACTTCTGAGTCGCTGTGGGTGCGGCAAAAGTTGCACATTAGCTTCACTTTATCAGCGTAGCCAGCGGGCGAGTTGGAGCGATCGCCCGGCAACAGCGACAAAATGTTTTCATAATTGCTATTGTCCATCGCCAAAATCAGGTCAAACTTTTCAAAGTCTGCGGCTATAAACTGACGGGCACTGCCGGTTAGGGTCAAGCCTCGCCGCTGAGCAGCCGTATTCATGCGGCGGTCTGGAGCGCTGCCGACATGATAGCTAGCAGTCCCGGCTGAGTCGCAGACAATCTGATCGCTCAGCAGCCGCTGCTCGATCAGGTGAGTCATAATATTTTCGGCTGAGGGAGAACGGCAGATATTGCCTAAGCAGACAAAGAGAAGTCGGGTGACCATAAGTACAGCGGCTAAGACAATCTGACGCGACAGGGTTTTTACATACCCGGTAGGTTGAGCCCACCCGTGAGTTCTTCCATCTGCTCGCGCATGGTGGCCGTAGATTTGTTGTAGGCATCTAGCATGGCCGCTTTGACCAGATCGGAGAGAACTTCTGCGCCTTCCCCTAGCGCTTCTTCTGTGATGACCACGTTGCGGGGCTCCTGGTTACCACTCATGTACACCTTGACCATACCGCCCGCTGACTGGCCTTCAATTTCCATCTGCTCTAGCTCTTCTTGCAAGCGCTTAGCGCCTTCTTGAACCTGCTGAGCTTTTTTAAATGCCTCGGTGAGTTCTTTCATCTTGCCGAGGCCAAACCCAAATCCTTGCCCTTTAGTCATAATTTGCTGAGGTTGAGAATAAATTGACTGTCAAACTATACGGTGCATTTTGGTTATTTGCAATTTTAGCGAGGTGCGAAGAGCGCGTTACTTATTTTGGGCTGCGTCGTTGATCGTTTCGCTAAAGCTGCCGATAACTTTGACTTCGGTTTCTAGCTGAATGCCGTTGCGCTCCTGAATAATTTGCTGCGTATGACGGATGAGGGCAAGCACGTCGCTGGCTTTGGCACCGCCGAGATTGACGATGAAGTTGGCGTGGAGAGTGGAGATTTGGGCTTTGCCAATTTGATGGCCTTTGAGTCCGGCTTGTTCGATCAGGCGTCCGGCGCTGTGCGGCAGAGGGTTGCGAAAGACGCTGCCGCAGTTGGGCAGGTGGTAGGGCTGGGTAGCGCGGCGCTGCTTGAGATCGGCGGCGGTGGCGGCTTTGACTTTGGCCGGGTCGTGGCCGGGGCTGAGCTGAAAGGTGGCGGTAGTGATGATGCGTTGACGAAGCCTCCCCTCAGGGGAATCGCTCCCCTGCAAACGAGAGGTCCGGTAGCGATAGCCCAGATCCGCGGGCTTGAGTAGGCTCACCGTACCGTCAGGGCTGATAGCCTCTGTATTGACCAAAATATCGGCGGTTTCACTGCCATGCGCGCCAGCATTCATCACCACTGCTCCGCCGACCGTGCCGGGAATGCCAATGGTCCATTCAAAGCCCTTAAGCCCGTGGCGGGCAGCTTTCCAGGCTAGCGAAGACCAGGGTTCTCCGGCAGCGGCAATCACACTACCGCTAGCTGGATCGAACGCACTGTGACGCAGCGCGCGAGTGCAGATGACCAGGCCGGGGAGACCGCGATCGCTGATCAGCAAATTAGACCCGGCTCCCAGTAGAGTAACGGGCAGCCTCTCAGCTCGGGCCCAGCCCAAAGCGACCTTGAGCTGATCGGGCGTTTTAGGCAGCGCCAGCCACTGAGCATTACCGCCCACGCGAAAGGTCGTCAGCTTGTCCAGCGGCGCTTGGGAGACAACTTTGAAATCATTGCCGAGTTGAACTGTTTTCACTACTCTTGTTTTCACTGCCCGTCTAGCTCCCCTATGTCAGCGCTGCCTCGGGTTGAGGTGCCCGCTGGTAAGCAGCCATCACAGTAGGAATGATCTGATTGAGGTTGCCAGCAGTCAGGAAGATCACAATATCACCGGGCGTGAGCGTGGCGGCAAGCGCTTGCCGAACGCCCTCTAGCGTGGGGTAGTACTCAGTGGGCTGATGCTGAGAAATGGCCTGAGCCACCTGCTCACCAGTAATCTGACCAGTGTCGGTCTCGCCAGCACTGTAGATGTCGGTGGCGATCACCCGGTCTGCGCCGTCAAAGGCCGTGGCAAATTCGCTCAGTAAGGTAGCGGCACGGCTGTAACGGTGGGGCTGAAAGACTGCAATGACTCGGCGAGCTGGTGAGTCATTGCGCTGAGACCGCAGCGGCCCACTGCGCTGCACTTGAGCAGCGGCCAACGTCGCTCTAATTTCGCTGGGGTGATGAGCATAGTCATCGATAAACAAAATATCGTTATAAAAACCGCGATGCTCAAACCGCCGACGCGCCCCTTTAAAGTTGGGCAGATGGGCGGCAATCGAAGCAAAATCTACCTTAAGCTGCCGGGCGACGGCGATCGCCGCTAGCGTATTGCTGAGGTTATGCATACCCAGCAAAGGCACAGCAAGTACGCCCAGCTTTTCGCCGCGCTCCCAGATACAGGCGGTGGTGCCGTCCGCGCTTTCGCAGATATGGGTAGCAAGATAATCAGCCCCGGAGTGAGGATCGAGGCTATAAGAAATGTCTGGTTTGATGTGATCGCGCACAGTCGGGCAGTCGATACTGCCGATTACCGTTCCACACTGAGCAACGAACTGATCGAAAATTCCAACCACCTGATCCAGGCTGCTGTAGTGATCGGGATGGTCTAGCTCAACATTGGTAATCACACCGATGTGAGCAGACAGCTTTACCAGCGATCCATCGGATTCATCGGCTTCGGCGACCACGTAGTCGCTCTGGCCCACGTAGGCATTGCCCGACCAAGCGCTAACTTCGCCGCCAATGATAATCGTCGGATCGACGCCCGCTTTTAACAGCAGGTAGCCGGTAATGCTGCTGGTCGTGGTTTTGCCGTGGGTGCCCGCGATCGCAATCCCCTGCCGCTCATTCATCAGCGCTGCCAGGATGTCCGACCGGTGAAAAATGGGGCAGCCCAGAGCGATCGCCGCTCTGTATTCGGCATTGCTCTCGCCAATTGCCGTCGAGCACACTACCTGAGGCAGGAGCTGTGCTGCTGCTGGCTCAGTAGCCAGCTCAGTAGATAGAGGCTGACTGGGAATCTGGCTGGTAAAAAAGGCTAGATTTTCCGCCCGCTGCTGATCAAAGACATGAGCCCCCTGCCGCTCTAGTCGCTCAGTGATGTGGCTCAAACGCAAATCTGACCCCGAGACCGGCAATCTACGGCTCGCTAACACATGGGCTAGAGCCGACATCCCGATGCCACCAATCCCAATAAAATGGAACGGTCTACCGCTGAAATCGACTGAATTCAGCATGTTTCACTCCCTCACAAGCCGCTGTACGTCATCATAATCAGGCGTATCATAGCAGGAATCTTTAGTCTCGCCCTAACGAGGCTGCTAGGGACTAGCCGTTTGAATGGTACAAAAGCAAGTACGCCATCTGTAGCCTACGCGACATAACCGCCCGCAGACTGCCAATAGAAAACTAGAAAAAAGAAATCGACACTCGCCACAAATTCATCTCAATAATCCGATCAGCAATCCGGTCAGACAGCCAGCGTTATTTTTATCTGAGAAAAGCAAAGAACTTGTCAATAATATTTATCAAAAAATTCCGACCGGATCAATTTGCCAATGGCACATCCCCCATATCTTGCTAGCCAGCTTATATACAGCCGCCAGTGCTCCCCAACACCGTCCGATACAGAGGCTGCTATAGGCAGCGATTGAGGATAAAAACCCCACTCACCTAGAATTGAGGTGACGGTGATGCGATATGATGAGCTTGCTTATCAAGACTTAACTTGACTCCCCCTTCTTCACAAAGACACGAGGTTAACGCGCAGTGGTTAGAGTAGCTATCAACGGTTTTGGGCGGATCGGCCGGAACTTTTTACGGTGTTGGCTGACACGTGAAAATAGCAACCTGGACCTGGTTGCTGTCAACAACACTTCTGATCCCAGAATCAACACTCACCTGTTGAAATACGATTCTTTGCTCGGTCGTCTAGACGCCGACATTTCTTACGACGCCGACACCATGACCGTCAACGGCAATGTCATCAAGTGCTACTCCGACCGCAACCCCAGCAATCTGCCCTGGAAAGACTGGGGAATTGACCTGGTAATCGAATCGACTGGCGTCTTCAACAGCGAAGAAGGAGCTTCTCGTCATATTGAAGCGGGTGCGAAAAAGGTCTTGATCACCGCGCCTGGGAAAGGCGGGCATGTCGGCACCTATGTGATGGGTGTAAATGACCAAGACTACGAGCACGATAAGCAAAACGTCGTCAGCAACGCCAGCTGTACGACCAACTGCTTAGCCCCTGTCGTCAAAGTAATCAACGATAACTTTGGCATCATCAAAGGGACGATGACGACCACTCACAGCTACACCGGCGACCAGCGGATTTTAGATGCTAGTCACCGTGACCTGAGACGCGCTAGAGCAGCGGCAATCAATATTGTACCTACAACCACTGGTGCAGCTAAGGCGGTAGCTTTGGTCATTCCTGAAATGAAAGGCAAGCTCAACGGCATCGCGCTACGGGTGCCTACTCCTAACGTGTCTATCGTTGACCTGGTTGCTCAGGTGAAGAAAAAGACCATCACCGAAGAAATGAACGAGGTGCTCAAGAAGGCTTCTGAAACCACGATGAAGGGCATTTTGGGCTACACCGATGAGCCGCTGGTATCCATTGACTACCGCAAAACCAGCGAGTCTGCTACTATCGACTCCGACCTAACGCTGGTCATGGATGGCGATATGGTTAAGGTGATTGCCTGGTATGACAACGAATGGGGCTACAGCCAGCGGGTGGTAGACCTGGCCGAACTCGTCGCCAGCAAGTGGAAAGACTGATTGATCGGGTCAGTCTATGTCTCTAGAGATAAAGGCTAGAGATCAGGTCTAGAATTAAGCAGAAGAGCAGGGGCGTGAAGCTCCTGCTTTTTTAATGGTGCTTTTAAGGGCGGCTTGGCAATCAGGCGTATCGGCAAGCTGCGCTCAACTTACGGCAAATGAGAGAGAATTAAATCAGGTCAAGGAATCATAATCTGTGTCTAATTCTGTCTTCTCAGCTGAGAAACGTCTGTTTACCCCGGTGGAGCCGAGCGCGCGCGCCATCCCCCTGATCTTTGCCTTTCCCAACGAATACAGCGTGGGCATTACCAGCTTGGGCTATCAGGTAGTGTGGGCAATGCTGGCTCAGCGGGCCGATATTGACGTTAGCCGGCTATTTACCGATGCCAGCGAGTCGCTGCCTGCCCAAGCCGAGCTAATGGGGTTTTCTCTCTCTTGGGAACTAGACTACGTCAATGTTTTGACCCTGCTGGAGTCTCAACAGATTTCGCTGCGAACCCAAGAGCGCACCGATGATGATCCTTTAGTATTTGGCGGCGGGCCGGTGCTGACAGCCAACCCAGAGCCCTTTGCTGCCTTTTTTGATGTGATTTTGCTAGGAGATGGTGAGACCCTGCTCGATGACTTTTTAGATGCGTATCAGCAGGTGCGCGGGAAACCCCGAATGGCCCAGCTCAGGGCGCTGGCTCAGGTGCCAGGGGTGTATGTACCAGCGCTATACGAGGTGGTTTACCAGGCAATTGACGGACCGATTGCGGCTATTTTGCCCCTAGACAGCGATATCCCTGCCACCGTACAAAAGCAGACCTATCGCGGCAATGTGCTGTCAGCTTCAACCGTCGTTACCGAAAAGGCGGCCTGGGAAAATATTTTCATGGTGGAAGTGGTGCGCAGCTGCCCGGAGATGTGCCGCTTTTGTCTGGCTAGCTATCTGACGCTGCCTTTCCGGGCGGCGAGTATGGAGGCGTCGCTGATTCCGGCGATTGAAAGCGGCCTGCAAGCAACCCGGCGATTGGGGTTGTTGGGGGCTTCTATCACTCAGCATCCCGAATTTGAGGCGCTGCTAGACTATCTCAACCAGCCGCAGTATGACGATGTGCGGGTGAGCATGTCGTCTGTACGGACGAATACGGTGAACCAGAAGCTGGCTGAAACGTTGGTGAACCACGGTGCCCGGTCAATTACGATCGCCATCGAAAGCGGCTCACAGCGGGTGCGCGACATTGTCAACAAAAAGCTGGATGCCGACGAGATTTTGGCGGCGGCGCAGCAGGCTAAGGCGGGCGGGCTGAAAGCGCTGAAGCTCTACGGCATGGCTGGTGTGCCGGGAGAAACTCAGGGCGATCTGGCGCAGACAGCCGAACTGATGATTCAGCTCAAAAAGAAAACGCCAGGGCTACGGCTAACGCTGGGCTGTAGTACCTTTGTGCCCAAGAGCCACACGCCTTTTCAGTGGTATGGTATCGACCGACAGTCAGAAAAGCGACTGAAGTTTTTGCAAAAGCAGCTGCGGCCCTGCGGCATTGATTTTCGCCCCGAAAGCTATAGCTGGTCAGTTATTCAGGCGCTGATTTCGAGGGGCGATCGCCGTCTATCAGACCTGCTGGAGCTAACCCGAGGCTATGGTGATACCCTGGGTAGCTATCGCCGCGCCTTCAAAACGCTCAAAGGTCAGCTGCCGCCCTTAGATTTTTATGTATTTGAGCAGTGGCCTACCGACCGAGTGCTGCCTTGGGAGCATTTAGCAGGTCCCTTGCCCAAGGCAACTTTGGTTAAGCATTTGGTCGATGCGCAGCAGTCGATGGCAGCATAGCCGAGACAGCTAGCAAACGCCTACAGGTCGTAAACTGACGTGGTGGTGTACAGATTGGAGAGTACAGCGGGCGGGTTGCTCTGCGGAAGCGAGTTTTCTAGGAAGTAGCCCTCTGAGGAATATTTCGTGGGAGAGGATTGCTCTGAGTCTGGTTTGGGCTGCTTTTTGGCCGGCTGGCGAGTTTTGGCGGTGTGTAGCTTGCTGTTGAGGATAGATGGCAGCGTGATTGGCCAGAGGAGCGTGGCGATCGCAATAAAGATCCAGGCATCGGCGCTGGTTTTAGAGGCTTTGCGATCTTGCAGAAAAGAGACTAATACGATGGAGAAGGTGACAGCAGCAACAGTCCAATATGCAGTAGCCATTGACGATTTCAGGGTTGAGTTTAGATATTTAGTACGCCCGCTCAGGAGGAAAATCAGGGAGAGAAGTTGAGGTTCCGGCCATCAAAATGGGCGGGGCGACGCTGCTCTACTTGTCCTATCGGCTGGAATGCGTGATTAGATCGTACGGGAGAATTCTTGCGATTGGGGTGAAGATTTGGCGATCTGTTGGGAGCGTGCTTTATCTAGCTTTAACATACGTTTCGTGACGCCATCTAACGGCTGCGCTCGGGTAAGGGTAATCACTGAATTCTAAAGAACCATCGGGTTGGGTTTAACGGTTTGGCAGAGGCGGTAGGCAGCTTGGGCAGGGGATAGGCCAGTCACGTCTACCTCGGGAACGGTGTGATCGCGCTGTTCCAACCCGTAGCGATAGGTGCGGTCGTAGTAGGTAAGCAAAATGGCAAAGGCCGCCGTCAAATCGCCTGCTTTAATCAGCGCAGCGGCTTCTTGAGTGCGCTGCCCGCCCAGCCGTTTGCGAATGCGTTCGGTCGCTGCTATTAGCTCGTCAGGGTCGGCCTGACCGTAGATATCGACTAGCAGGGCCAGCCGCTCAGTAATCGGGCGGGTAATTTCCAACGCAAAGGCCGTCTCCATCTGCGCAAACAGCTCTGTAGGAATACGGCAAGGCCCAACGCTGCGGCTTTCGGCTTCTACCCAGATAGGCCGGTGTGGATCGAATCGCGCCCACTCAGTGGCGATCAAATTTTCAAAGTGCTCGGTGCTTGGCTGCGGGGGTAGGCAAAGCGCACCAAAGCTGCTGCCCCGGTGGTTAGCGTAGCCCTCTAGGTCAAGCATCTGTTCGCCTTGCTGGGCCAGGGCGTGGAGAATGTCTGTCTTAGCAGTGCCGGTCATGCCGCCGAGCAAAATGATCGGCTTGGGCGTGGCCACCGTGCGGCGCACCCACTGCCGAAAGGTTTTGTAGCCACCAATGAGGGTGACCGTTTTGAACCCGGCGAGATTGAGCACCCAGGCGATCGCGCCGCTGCGCATACCCCCGCGCCAGCAGTGAATTCGCACAGTCTGCTCGGGCGCAAGCTTTTTAGCCGTGCGAATAAATTCGGCAAACTTTGGCCCGGCAATATCAAAGCCTAGCTCCACGGCCTGCTCACGGCTCTTTTGTTTGTAGCAGATGCCGACCTGGGCCCGTTCTTCATTGCTGAACAGCGGCAGGCTAACAGCGCCTGGGATATGACCCTGCTCGTACTCGCCGGGGCTACGCACATCTAGAATGGGGCCGACCGCCGCTAAAAATTCGTCAATCGCAAGCGCAGGTGATGGCCGCTTATCTATTTCAATTTCTGGCAGTTTAACGTCAGTCGGCGGGGCTGAGGACACAGATACTTTTTTGCTTACCACTGCTTAATTGTAAGGGGTTTGACCGTTGAAGTTAGCTCAGCTGTCATCGTGCCAATGCATCGGCTTTCTGCATAGCCCAAACGACGTAAGTCGGCCAAACAAGCTTCGGTTTGAGCTGACGGAACGCTGGCGAGCAGCCCCCCTGAAGTCTGCGGGTCGAACAGGACTTGGAAGGCTGGCGCGGCAGTTTGGGCGGCGTGGGTTTGAAAGTTGTTGATCGCCGCCTGACGATTTCGCGCATGTAGGGAGCTGACAATACCCTGCTGGAGCGTTTGGGTGACGCCGGGGAGGAGAGCGATCGCCGCTAAATCAATCTCAGCACCCACCCCCGAAGCCGTCAGCATTTCCAATAGATGGCCCGCTAGCCCAAACCCAGTCACATCCGTACAGGCGGTAGCGCCATATTGCTTCAAACAATCCGCCGCCAGGCGATTGGAGCGTAGCATACTGGCTACAGCCGCTTCTATCCATCTGCCTTTGGCCTGCCTGTGCATATCGGCAGCAAACAGACTGCCTGTCCCTAGCGCTTTAGTGAGAATTAGCGACTGACCCGGTACCATGCCGCCCTTACGCCACACCTGATCAGGGTCAATCCAGCCATTGCAGGAAAATCCCAAAGCGAGATCTGGGCCTTCAGTGGTATGGCCGCCGACCAAAAAGGTTTTGGCATCAGCCAGAGCTAAGCTTGCCCCTGATAGCAGTTGATAGAGGGTTTCTTCTTGTTTTGCATCGGTACCGTAGGGAATGGTTGCTAAAGCGAGGACATTGCTGCTAGCTGCGCCCATGGCGAACAGATCGCTCAGGCAGTGGTTAACGCAGATTTGTCCAAAGATAAACGGGTCGTCCACAATGGCGCGGAATTGGTCAACGGTGTGGACGGACAGTTTGCCGGGGGGGACGCGGACGATGGCGGCGTCATCTGGAGCTTCCAATCCGGTATAGATATTGTTGTAATCGGGCCAGTCGACGTTGCTGGTGGATTCGGTGCGGACTCTGCGGAGGGCGCGGGTGAGGGTTTGGTTGCCAACTTTGGAGCCGCAGCCTGCGCAAGGAATGTGGCTAACGCCTGCGGCGACGCTCTGCGAACGGCTGCGCTCAGCCACCGGGGGCGAAAGGCGATGGCTGAGCGTAGTCGAAGCCATGTCTGGAAAATCTGAGAAGAGGCGCATGAACTTTTGGTCGATGCTGTTTTTCCAGCGGCGGCACCATCTGGCATGGATCGCGAAGGGTCCCCAGGAGGCGATCGCACTTTTCGTATCGGTATCAATAATGTTGAGGTAGCGGCTCTGCGGACGAAAGGGTTTGAGCGGCTGGTTGGTGACGTGGCGCTTCAGGTTTTCGTAGAGGGGCGGGCCTTGACGAACGGCAAAGACGCCTGCTTTGGGACGGGGATGGTTGACCATGGTAGCCACATCGCCTGCGGCAAAAATATGGGGATGCGAGCAGGTTTGCAGCGTGTCTTTAACTGCGAGGAAACCGCTGTCGGTAAGCGTGAGGCCGCTGTCAGTCAGCCAGGGTGGGGCAGAGGCGTTGGTGACCCAGAAGGTGCGATCGCACTCCACTACCAAACCCGACTCGCAGCGCACCGCTTCGGAGGTCACCTCGCAGACTGTTTCGCCGGTATGTACTTCGATCTGTCGCTCTTTGCACATTCGCTCGACCAAACGTTGAGTCAGCCAGTTGCGCCCCTTTGCAAGGTACGGTCCTCTCTGAAAGATATGGATCGCGATCTGTTGCGGATCTTGACCGTAGTGAGTCAGCAGTTGAGTGAGACGCACTTGCATAGCAAAAGCCATCTCTACGCCGCCGACGCCGCCCCCGACAATGGCAATCGTCGCTGTTGTTTTAGGATTGTTGTGTAGATCTTGTTCGAGTTGTTCAAGATAGCTGGCCCAGGCTTTTAGTAGCGTTGGCACAGGCTTAGCAGGTATCGCGTGCTGCGCTGCGCCAGGCACTTGAGACTTTGCAGGTGTGCTGCCAACGTCTATAGAAAGGGTATCATAGGCAATAGGAGGATGGTTGTTGCAAATAATTTTCTGTTGATCGGCATCAAGGCCGGTCATTTCGTCCATAATCAGCCGACAGTTGGCAAAGCGAGTGAGGGGCCGCAGGTCGATGTGGGCGGTGTCAAAGTCGTAGAGGCCGGAGATGTGGCAGGGCAACATGCCGGAGTAGGGCGTGTCGGTCAGGTTGGTGATGAGCGTAAGGCGGACGTCATCAGGCCAGGGATTCATGGCCATTTTGCGCAGCACGAGCGCGTGACTGTGCCCGCCGCCAACTAGAACAAGGTCTTTTTTGATAGGGACAGTCGGTTGCATAGCGATTGGCAAAAAAGAGGCGGATAGTGGTTTTCCGAGCAGGCGAGACTAGGCGCTGATTCTCTCTCCGGTCTGCACTTTCCACAGCCCTGAATAGATGCCGTCTTTGGCGACAAGCTCCTCGTGAGTGCCGCTTTCAATCAGCTCGCCCTGCTCCATTACATAAATGCGGTGGGCGTTGCGGACGGTGGAGAGGCGGTGAGCGATCGCCACGACAGTCCGGTCTTGAGTGATCTTCTCCAGGGATTTCTGGATGGCCGCTTCGGTCTCGTTGTCTACGGCTGAAGTCGCTTCGTCTAAAATTAAAATGGGAGGGTTTTTGAGCAGGGCCCGGGCGATCGCCAGTCGCTGTCTTTGTCCGCCAGAAAGCTTTTGGCCCCGCTCTCCCACGATAGTGTCGTATCCCATCGGTAGCTGAACAATAAAGTCGTGGGCCTCGGCAACCTTAGCAGCTGTTGTAATTTCCGATTGAGTAGCGTTAAAGCTGCCGTAGGCGATGTTTTCAGCAACCGAGCCGTGAAACAAGAACACATCTTGACTGACTAAACCGATAGAGCGCCGCAAATCTCTGAGATCGAGCGATTGCAGATCCAGGCCGTCGAGTATGATCTGACCAGAAGTCACTTCGTAAAAGCGCAGCAGTAGCTTTACCAGCGTGCTTTTACCCGACCCGGTTGCGCCGACGATGGCAATGGTTTTACCGGCTGGAATTTTAAGGGAAAGATTTTTGAGAATGGGATGGCGGTCCCTGTAGCCAAAGGTGACGTTTTCAAAAACAATATCGCCGCTGACCTGAGTAGACGGCAGGGCAACCTTTCCTGTCGGAATCATCACAGGCGTATCGAGCAGATTCATCACCCGCTGCGTAGAGGCCATCGCCCGCTGATACTGATCGAGCGTTTCGCCCAGGCGAGTGAGGGGCCAGAGCAAACGCTGCGTGAGAAAGACTAGCACGGTGTAGGTGCCCGCTTCCAGGTTGCCAGCGGCGGTAGCCATACCCCCATAGAAGAGAATGCCGGTAAAGCCGACCAAAATAATAATGCGAATCAGCGGAATAAAGGCGGCGCTAAGAGAGATGGCCTGGCGGTTGCTCGCACGATAGGCGTTGCTCTCTCGCCCTAGCTGTGACAGTTCATAGCCTTCAGCAGTGAAGCTTTTAATAGTAGCAATGCCGGTCAGGTTGTTGGCCAGCCGGGAGTTAATGAGACCGGCTCGCTCGCGCACTTTGGCATAGCGCGGCCCCAGGCGTTTTTGAAAGGCGATCGCCCCGCCCACAATTAGCGGCATCGGCACTACCGCCATCCACGCTAGCCCCGGAGCCAGCACGAAAAAGACGGTGCCGATAATCACCACCGTCGCGCTCATCTGCAAAAGCTGATTAGCACCCGTATCTAAAAAGCGCTCTAGCTGATTGATGTCATCATTGAGCATAGACATCAGCTCGCCCGTGCTGCGCTCCTCAAAGTAGGCCAGCTCTAGCCCCTGCACATGCTGATAAGCCTCCATTCGCAGGTCGTGCTCCATGGTCTGCGCCAGGCTGCGCCAAAGCAAATCATAGGCATATTGAAAAGCCGACTCCAATATCCACACCAGAAAAGTCAGCGCCGAGAGCACAATGAACTGCGATCGCAGCTCGGTGATGCCCCACTGCGCCAAAATTGAGTTCTGCTGATCGACCACAATATCGATAGCAACCCCAATCAGGGCGGGCGGTGCCAGATCGAATATCGTATTGAGCACTGAGCAGAGGCTCGCTAGCCACATGCGGCCACGATACCGACGGCCATAAGCCAACAGGCGCTGAAACGGATGGCGAGATGAGGTAGCCATGAGAGTGCGATCGCAAAGGGCAATGCAAACGCGCCTGATGGCATCATTGACGTTTGCCTATAGATAAGGACTATAGCAAACTAAAATTAAAGCGGATGCGAACCGCTCTCAAGCGGCTCTGACGTCCTGTGCTGGCGCTTTGCGATCAGCGGTGGCATTAGGGGCGTTGTGCAATCCCAAATCTTTGAGTACCCAGCGAACAGCGTGCTCGGCAAACAGATCAATTTCCTTGAGGGGCAACTGCACAGGGGCCGTAGGCCGGATATCGACTTCACCGCTAAAATCGTCTTCTACAGTTGCCTGGTTGAGAATTTCATCCAGCTCGCGAACCATAATTTCAACGGTCAAATCGTCTTCTATCGCATCGGTCTGGGCTGCTGCGTAGGCTTCGATCACCGGCTTAGATTGCTCGGGCACCTGTAATAGCTCTGTCGGCAGCGCCTCGTAAGTTGTTCTTTCGCGCTCATAGCGGGCCGCGCCGACCCAAGCTGGCGTCCTATCGGCTTGAGAGCTGTTTATTTCAAAGCTATCCACTTTTGCGGGCTCTGATTGGAACAGGCTGAGCGCAGCGCTACCGACCCTGGGCCGAAGATCAGGCACGGCGGCTCGGAGTGCGACAGTAGTCTCTTTTTTAGACCGTTTCCGTGCGGCGGCGGCGGCGATCGCCCCAGCTACAACCACAACGCCAAGCACCGTCTTGGCAACGCTGCCCTTCGGTAGCCGCGATGCTAGGGCCTGCGCTTGAGCCATCCCTGAAGACGGTGCCAAAGCCGGCTGCCTCTGATTAGCTATCTGTGAACTGGTGCTAGAGCCATCTCTCTCCCGCTGGTACTGCGCAACGCTTTCCTGCGCCATAGCCAGATCGCGCTGTAGCTGCTCGTACTGACCCAGATTCCCTACCAGCTGCTGTTGGCGACTCTGCAAACGCTGCTCAATTTTATCAATCGTATCCTGGCGCAGTTTTTGTACCTGATACTGGTGCGTAGTAACTACCAGATCTTGCATAATATCCAGCGCCGCTGGGACCTGATACACAAAGCTAGGAGCCACCGTACCTGGAGCCGTCAGATAGCCACCCAGCGCCTCTTGAGCCGCCCGCTGTAGCTGCTTCTGCTGATACCGATAGTCCGCGTAGATTTCATTCAGTCTGGTAGCGTCTAAATCTACCTTGCTAAACTCTTCAAGCAGATTCCCCTCCGCTTGCTCTAGCCGGACCCAAGTTGCCCGATAAGCATCATTTTGAGACAAAAGGCTCTCAGCTATGCTCGTATCCGCCTTAACCGTCGCTAGCCGCATTTTCAGCTGAGTCATATCTCGCCGAGTCTGCTCAAGGTCGGTCTGGAGCCGAGAACTCTGCTGAGTGATTTCTGCTATGCGGCTGGTCAACACCTCCTGGTAAGCCGCCATATCCTGCTGACCATGCAGCGCTTCAAATTCTTCAATGGACTGCTGTAGCGCTCGCACTCGCTGCTGCGCCTGGGGCAGCTGCGCACCAATATAGGCTAGCCGCTGACACTCACCGCCAGTGCAGTTTTGCCGGGCCTGAGCACTCCGAGCCGACTGTTGGGCTAGTTGAGCAATCACCGCCTGCGACTGTTGACCTGCCTCAGAGCTATAAGCTAACGTCCAGTTGCCGTCTTCTCCCATAGCAATAAGGGGCGTCTGAGAGGCTGAATCCGTTATTCTAGCGGTGAGTCCTCCCTGAGCATTCTGCCCGCCTCTGCCTATCGTGCTGCTTTGATCGCTTTCGCTAAATCTGGCTCCGTTTGCCTGAGTGACCTGAGGTGCTAGCGGCTCACTCTGGCCAGTCCTTTTATCTGTAGCTGCTCTATCTACCGCAGCTGCCTGCCGCTGAGGAACGCCTGCCTCTGCCGGAGTGCTGTAAGCGACTGCGCTTTCTCCTGTCAGCGGCAGCACGATACCCGCTGAAGCCACTGCTACTCCTGTAAAGGCACCTGCACACCGCCAGCTTTGTCCCACTTGGGAGCCATGAGCCGGGTTGCCCGTAGTCTGTGACTCAGGGAAGGCTACTTTAGGTGAGGCTGCTTTGGGTAGGTTTAGAGACCGGGCATCTTGATGGAGTTGCATGGAGGCCTGTCCAAATACGGGAGCAAGGTGCGCTCATAAAACGAACACTTTGATTACACCTCTATACAAAAAAATGCGGAGCCCTCCGGGATTCAGCCTGTATGGACAACAGAACATATCTTTACGTCGCCACTGGAGCTAGCCGACTTAATTTATAGCGTTGTTCACTTAGCTTGAATGCAGCAGCGCAGGTAAAGTCCTTGCATAGCAACACTCGCGGCGTACGCAGGCATCTGCACGCCGCTACAGGCCACGAGCAATACAACTCAGCTTGTTTCAGAGTTTTATCTGCCAATACGGCAGCGCTTTTCACCTTTCCGCCCAAGTGTTTAACTTAAAGTATTTGACTTTAAGCGTTTAGCTCGAACTCTCCTATGGCCTTTGAATTTTCTGCTCTAGCTGCTCTATACAAAACCGCTCTGCTAGAGAATGTTGTGCCCTTTTGGGAGAAGCATTCTATTGATGCTAAATGTGGCGGATATTTCACCTGTCTTGCCCGAGATGGCGGCGTGTATGACACTGACAAATTCATCTGGCTGCAAAACCGGCAGGTGTGGACGTTTTCTATGCTTTATAACCAGCTTGAAAAGAGAGAGCGTTGGCTGGCTGTGGCCAAAGGAGGCGCAGACTTTCTGGCGAAGCATGGCCGAGACGCGGAAAGCAACTGGTATTTTTCACTCAATCGAACGGGGCAGCCGCTGATACAGCCTTACAGCATCTTTTCTGACTGCTTTGCGGCGATGGCATTTAGTCAATACGCGCTGGCGACTGGCGATGAACACTCTAAAGAGATTGCGCTACAGGCCTATAGCAATGTACTGCGCCGCCAGACAGATCCAAAGGGGAAATACAACAAGACCTATCCGGGCACCAGAGCGCTCAAGTCTTTAGCAGTGCCGATGATTTTGGCAAATCTGTCGTTAGAGATGGACTGGCTGCTGTCGGGCAATCAGCTGGCGGCGGTACTGGGTGAAACTGTTGATGAAGTGATGGGTGACTTTTTAGATAGCGATCGCACCCTCCTATATGAGCATGTTGCACCCGATGGCGCTCATGTTGACTGCTACGAAGGGCGGCTGATCAACCCGGGGCACGGCATTGAGGCAATGTGGTTCATGATGGTGATTGGCGAGCGTCAAAACGATCTCGATTTGATTAATCGGGCGACTGATGTTGTTCTCAGCACGCTTGAATTTGCCTGGGATAAGGCGTATGGCGGACTCTATTACTTTATGGACGCCGAAGGCCACCCTCCTCAGCAGTTAGAGTGGGACCAAAAGCTCTGGTGGGTGCATTTAGAAACGCTGGTGGCGCTGGCGATGGCCTATCGCCTGACCGGGCGAGAAGAGTGCTGGCGCTGGTATCAAAGTGTTCATGAGTATACTTGGAGCCACTTTGCTGATGGCGATCGCGCTGAGTGGTACGGCTATCTCAACCGCCGAGGTGAAGTGTTGCTACCACTAAAAGGCGGTAAGTGGAAAGGCTGCTTTCATGTGCCTCGTGCCCTGTATCTTTGCGAGCAGCAGTTTAATCATTTAGCCGCTTCAGATTCAAAGTAGATCCTGAGGCTGTTTACTGTAGCGCTGTAAAATTCTGCCTTTGACAAGGTCAGATTCACTGTAGATACTCGCTTTCTCAGCGAAATAACTTTTTACGGCTTATCCTTCTCTTTACTTCATCTTTACCTTCAAATGATTTATAGCTCAGAAATTTTACTGTGGAAAGCCGTGTTTTGGCGCTAAGGTTAAGTCAGGGTTAAGAGAAGCTTAAAGAACATTGCAGCCTTTTGATTGTGACTATCCTTCCTTTCAGGGTTCCATCTGTCCGTTTCTCCTGCTGTCTGAGCGATTGGCACTAAGCGTCTCTGCATTGCGTTTTACCCTGTTCTTTACTCAAGACTTCTCAAACAAATGGGTTTCACTGTTAAAGTTTCCTCCCGCAAAATTGTCGCGGGCTTGGGCTATTTTGCGCTAGGTTTTTTGCTTGCGGGTGTTCTCAGCCATAGCCTGACGTACGATTTCGGCCTGGTACCAGGGCTATTTCGCTGGTTTAACACCGACGGCGAGAAAAATTTTCCAGCGATGTTTTCGTGTTTATTGCTGCTGTTATCCTCTGCTCTTTTGCTGTTGATCACAGGAGCGAAGCGGTCTACAAATCAGCCTTTCATCCTGCATTGGGGCGGACTGAGCGTCCTATTTAGCATATTGGCAGCCGATGAATGGCTGAGCTTTCACGAAAAGATCGGAGGGGCTATTCAAGCAGTGCTGCCTACAGGCAGTATTTTTCACTTTGCGTGGATAATTGTCGGGCTAGCGTTCGTCGCTGTCGTAGGATTAGCTTACTCCGGGTTTTTGATTCGCCTGCCCAGTCGCTATCGTCGCCTGTTCTTAACAGCGGCAGCAATCTATATTTTCGGTGCCGTTGGCATGGAGATGGTGGGTGGATATTACGCCGACAACCATCAGCAGTGGAGCCGCGCCATCTGGTTGACTTTGACAACGATAGAAGAAGGATTGGAGATGTTTGGTATTCTCACCTTTATCTATGCCTTGCTCAGCTACATCCGAGAGTTTGTGGGTGAGATGAAGGTCTACGTGTCGCCGCTACCGGAAATGTCGCATCGCTCAGCTGAGGTGGGCTCATCTCATCGGCATAGCTGAGGTTGGGAGAAAGCAAAAGACAGGAGGCAGGAGGCAGCTGATTCCTGTCTCCTGATTTTCGTCTCGAAGAAAAATTTCTGCTTTGAGTTGCTGCCTCATAGAGATATCCTAAATTAAGAGTTAGACCTGTGACTGTCTATCTTCTGAATTCTGGCTGTCTTGTCGATGTTGAAAATTTCTAATAGCGTATCTATCCCTGAGAATGAGGTCGAAATGAGCGCTATTCGCTCTCAGGGAGCGGGTGGGCAAAATGTGAATAAGGTGGCGACGGCAGTGCATCTGCGGTTTGATGTGGCGGCGTCTTCACTGCCGGACTTTTACAAGCGGCGGCTGCTAGCGCTGCGAGATAAGCGCCTGACTAAAGACGGTGTGATTGTTATTAAGTCACAGCAGCATCGTTCTCAAGAGCGCAATCGAGAGGAGGCCCTAGCTCGATTGCAGCAAATGGTGCAGGCGGTGACTGTGCTGCCAAAGAAACGGCGACCGACCCGGCCTACGAAAGGGTCTCAGCGGCGCAGACTAGAGAGTAAGACGAAGCGATCGCAGCTAAAGTCCCTACGCAAAAAGGTCGATAAGGTCGATCTGGAGTAGGTGCTTGAGTGCGATCGCTCAAATTCGTTTAGCTGGCCCCAGAGCCAACATAGCTCCTGTCGAGCTGCCTAGGACACTTTTATCGGCTGAAACCGTTATCTGACAACAGGCAACTCGACTCGCAAAGTAAGAATGCATCCTTACTTTGCTATATCTACCGAGCCCAGAGACACCTCTAGCTGCTGAGCTGAAGGCGTTTGCCAACTCGCGGTAAGGGCATACTTTCCAGGAGAGAGATCCTGTAACGGAATAGTTTGGCTTTCTCTAAGAGGCGTGTCTTGAGGCAGATCTTCCATCGCTAGATAGCCGCCCAGCAGCCGTTCGGCAGTAACACGGGTCTCATTGGGAGAATTCTTCAGGCTTAGCTCTAGAGTTGAGCCAGCGGGCAGAGCCTTGGAAAATTTCCAGTAGGTCGTGACCTGTAGAATCTGCTCGGCGCTGAGTTCAGTCGTGTCGTGACCGTAGAACTGGATGCCGTCGCCCACATCAATAGACTGTGGAACGGAGATAGCAGCCAAATCGCCTGGCGTAGCGATCGGCCCCGGATAGATCTTCACATAGTCGAGCCCGTGAAAGCGAACTTTGTAAAGCAGCGGCTGGGCTGAAAAGTAGTCCAGCATAGCGCCCTCAGGCAATCGGCGCTGGTACTGATTGATATAGAGAATGACCCGATTGGCACTGAGCCACTCTGGGGGGTTGGGTCCGGTAACCTTAGGAATATTGACACTGCTACCCATAAAGTAAGGGCGAAAGGCCCGTCTGTACCAAGCCGCGACCAGCATATCTTCGGCTTCAGGCGACTGATTTAGCCACCGAGCCGCCAGACCCAGGCCTTCGCCTTGCCCAATCATAAACATCCGATCAGCAGGGTAAATGAGCTGGGTAATCGGATTGAAGTAAGTCAGGTAGTAGGGCTGATAGGCCACCAGAACCGCCGACTGAAAAATTAGCACGCCTGCAATGCCAGCCGCTAAGATACGCTGCGGCTGTCTTCGATTGACTGCTTTTGCCAGCTCAGACCATAGGCGCACCCAGCCAATCGCCGCCAATATCGCCAGCAGAGGAATGACCAAATTAATATAGCGATCAATTTTGCTATCGCTCAGTGACAGCAGCCCCAAAACCCAGACGGTACTACTCACCAACAGCAGCGGCAGCAAGTCCTGTCGAGTCTGCCGCCTGTTTTTTACTGCCATAACGGCCCATATCGCTATGCCCAGCAGCAGCACAGGGGAAAGCCGATAGAGCAATACAGCCGGGTAGAACGATGGCCCGATGGCATCGGTTATCTGCCCCAAGTAGAAAAGGGCTCCCCGCTCTGCTTCTTCTCTGAGGCCAGCCAGCAGCTTCGTGGCAGTACCTATAGGCGCAACCCACAGCGCTGGCCAAATCAAAAACGCCGTGCCGCCAATGGTCAGCAGCCACAGGCCAAAATCCAGTCCCTGTCTGCGCCAGCCTCGCGAGGGAAACTCGCCGGGCAACTCACTGCGAGACAGCTCAACGGCCACCAGACAGGTCAAGACCGCCGGGATGAAAAATATCGACGGAATCTTGGCCATGACTGAAAGGCCCATCATCCCCCCCGATAACAGCAGCCATTTGCGAGGCCTGCGCTGGTCTGCCGGACGGCTCAGCGGCTGCTTCAGGTAGACCAGCATGGCCAGCAGCCCAATCGTCCCAAAATCTGTCTGTAGGGCGTCGGTCGTCAGATAGCGCTGATAGGCCAGGAAAAAGGGTTCTAGCATCAGCAATCCGACCGCAGTGAGCGCAATCGACCGACCTAGCAACCGCCGCACCAGCTCATAGATGGCTACCATACAGCCAGCTGTAACGCCTGCCTGAAGGATTCTAGGCAAAATCCAAAATCCGATGGGAAACGACACCTGACTGAGGCAGGCACCCACCGATGCAGGCTGGTCAATTCCCCAAAACTGAGGATGCAGCCTATGCCACGCGCAGTTAACCAGCAGGCTGCTGCCAATCATCCACATGTTGGTGACGCCCGGATGGTGGCGCAGATAGGTCTCTGCTAAATCACCTTCAAACAGGCGTCGGGCGAAGATCCCCCCTCGGTACATCCACAGCGCTTCGTCGGAGTTGATGGGCACATCTACAGCAATCAGCCGCAGCGCCAACGCCACCAGGAAAATCACCAGTAGAGTCGATAGCTTTTCCCTCGCTAAGCGAGGTGATTTCGTCAGCAGTTTTTCTGCCGCTGTGCGGGGTTGTACCAGTAGTTGCTTCATGTTTTTCTAACCGTTGTTTTAGAGCCAACTAAATAGTTGACGTCAGCGCAGACTGAGTTTTTTTTGGTCATCTGAGTACCTGCTATTGGCCCTTAGCGAGTCAAGAGGAAAGCAGATGTTTAGAAAATTCTTAAAAGCTTTTGAAGTAGTGCTGTCAGGAGATTGGGCTTGCAACTGGACGGTCTTAGGTAGCCGCTGAGCTAAATAGAGCGGATTTCTAGAGGCGTCGGCGTCAGTTGCTAGGGCTCTCCTCATACAATCTATGCAGTCTTCTGTATCTACAAATTTCAGCAGCGCCTCAAAAGTCACCGACCGTATGAGACACTGTGCGTGTAAATACCCAATGCTAGGAACGGCTACGAGCTATGCACCGGAATTAACAAGGAAGGAGCCGTGCAGAGTACCTATCTATTCGACTCAACCCTGCGCGTAAAAAGGTTAAATGCCCTCGACTTGCTGGTAATTTCACTTAATCAATCTTTGCGAAGTCTATCTTACAATCCGCTCACCTAAGAGACCTTCATGAAGACTTTAAGGTCACCTCAATATGTAGCGGCCCTACCGATTGAGCCACTCAAATCCGCCGATAGACCAACCGCCCGTACATCCACAGCACTTCGCTAGAGTGTTTGCTTGGACGAAGGCTGGCTGTGCTAAATCTCACTTAAAAACTGTCTTGGGCACGCGCACGGTAACTACTGCGTATCTGGCAAACGTTGAGCCCGGTAGAGCTGGCCTCCAGAAGAGGGATCAGCGATGTCACTGCTCACATTGTTTGCGGTCTGCATAAACGCTGTCAGCTCGTCGGATGGTGAATAGATGAAAAATTCACTTCCGGGCGGAATCCGATCTAGAGCTGCGGCATAGTTGGGCGATCGCTCACTGTTAACCATAATGAAGCGAGCATCGGAAGCGACAAGATAGCTCAGAGACAGCACGTAAAAATACTCAACGTCGGTGACGATTACCGGCTGCTCAACCTGATTGATTTGGGGCGCAATGCTCAAATTGATAGCGCTAGATCCCTTTCCCCAGCCGGGTGCTTGAGTGATCAGCAGGCTAGAGATGACACCGCCTAATAGCAGTGCAATGGCACCGCCTCTGCGCAGTGGCATCATCGCCATCGACTTTTCTTTGAGGTGGTTTGGCCGCTGAGTCAGCTCTATCCGCACACTTTTTTCAGCGCTAAAGACCCAGGCAATAGCATAGGCAACCGCTAGCTCTATTCCTAAATAAGCGGTGAGGGAATAGCGGGGCAACAGCGATCGCCGACCGTCACTGAGCACATCGGGCACAATTTGCGCCAGGGTACTCACCGACATCAGCAGCACCACAAACAGCCAAATCCGCTTTGGCGTGCGGCGATACAGCTGATAGGTACTGTAGGCCACCGCTCCCAAAAGCAGGTAAGAAAAGGGGTTGGTAAAACTCACTGGCCAGTCAAAATCAACAAAGCCAATACCGAGATTGTATAGCCAGTACTCGGCCCGGCTGAGCAGGTCCGTCTTATAGCTGCTGGCCCAATCGGTCGTTTTCTCCAGTCGCTCTAGCCGAGTGGCCACCACCCAAACCCACGGTAAAAAGGCGATCCCAACGCCGACCGACACCCCCAAATAGCGCAGCAGTCTCTGGGTAAAGCGATGCTCTGTGATTAAGACATAGAGACCATGGGTCAGCAGCACCCAGAGAAAAAACAAGTGGGAATACATGCCCAGTACAGCCGTGAGGCCGTAGGCCAACCACTGCCCCCAGCTATTTTGCCGGAGCGATCGCAGTAAAAACGCACTCGACACAACCGCTAGCAGTGCCCAAAGCGTGTACTGACGGGCCTCTTGAGCAAGCAGCACATGGAAGGGAGAGACCGAGATGAGAGCGATCGCACTCCAGCCAACTGCCGCCGACCCAAACAGCTCCATACACAGCCAATACACAGCCGGTAGCAGCAGCAAGCTGAGCCCGACTGCCAGCCAGCGAGACGCGACCGGGGTCTGAAACAGCTGTAGACAAAACCGCATCAGCAGATAGTACAGAGGTGGATGCTCAGGATTATTGGCAAACGCGCTCAGGGCATCGCCCAAAGGGTGTTCAGCAGTGGGCAATTGATACTGCTGAAGCCGACTGCTGGTGACCGGCTCACCGGTATAAACCGTATCCACCAGTTCTTGGTCTGCGTAGCCAGATGCCCGCATTATCCCCCTAACTTCATCAACGGTGTAGACTTTCTCGCCCAGATTGGCGCAGCGGGCGTAAATGCCTACCAAGATCAGCGCAACCAATAGCAGCTGTTTGACTTTCAGCTGTTTACCTTTCATAAGAAGAAGACAGGGCCGCTACCCAATCGATAAATTCAAGTGCCCTTGATGAGGGGTTGGGCGCAGAGTACCCCTTCTGTTCAGCCTGCTATCTAGCGCTTCTGTCACTTTGCTTGCTACACAGCCCTCGTCAAAACCGCTGTGCGCTGATGTGCGCTGAGGTAACCGTACAAGGATTGACAGCCCTAACTTGGCTATTAATTTCGCTTGATACAAGCTTCGTGGAGTCTAGCCTGCAATCCGTTCATCTGATAGAACTTTACGAAGGCTTTAAGCGTTCATATAGCAGTGGGCGCTACAAGATCGACGATGCAGCATCGTCGGGAAAGCACCTGCGATGCTGCGCCGAAGACCACGACGCTGAATCTATAGATTTGGATGCAGATGGGGATGGGGCGCTTCGATTGTTTGAAGAAGTTACTTGGGCGATCGCAGGCTACCGATGCGGATCATTTCTCTTAGCTTTATGAGTGCTTCACATCAGGCCCGTATATCAGCACAAACCATAAATTTCTAATGAAGTCCGCAAAATTTTAAATCTTGAATCGGTGCTTCCTCGTAATGGGGTTTAAATGACTCGGTATCTTTACCTGAAATCAGGACTCACTTTTTCACGAACAGGCCTGCGCTCATTCTGTTGTCAGCTGCCATACCAGAGAGTGCCCTCCTATCAGGTACGGCTTCGGCAGCGGCGGCGGCCACCCTTTGGGCATGTGGCCCGACTGATAGCAACCGGCTGCTCTACAGTCCTTGCTGATTGGTTTTCGGCGTCATTGCCTTCCGCAACCGTCGCTTTTAGACAACCGCCTTTAAACAATCAGGGAACACTGAGGGGGCTGTGTGAAGTCTTAATAGCCTGGGCCCTAATGAGTCACAAAGTATCCTGATATATCACTAGCATTCTCTGTAGATAATAAGGTGCGGGCTAAGTTATCTAAAAGGTGTGGGCTAAGTTATCAGTGCTATCTTAATCGCGGTCGATGATCGCAGGTTCAAAGCCCTCACGAGCCAGAAGGTTTGGAAGTTTATATGTTTGTCAAGCCACTACTGACTCGTCTCAAACCCTATTTGCGCTGGGTGATTTTAGGCGGAACATTCTTTTTTATTGCTAAAGCGCTGAAGGACAACTGGCGGCAGGTAACCGAGCTACAGATCACCGCTCAGACCTGGTCGATGTTAGCCATTGCCCTGGGGATCACACTGATTGCCCATATTTGGTCTGGCTGGGTTTGGCACTGGGTTCTCGTCATATTTGACCAGCCCCTGGGCGGGCTGTGGAGCACTCAGGTCTATCTTAAAACCAATATCGCTAAATATTTGCCGGGCAACGTCTGGCACTTTTACGGACGCGTGCGGGCTTTACAGGCTACCGGGACGCAGACGAGCATCGCGGTGCTCAGTGTTGTGATGGAGCCGCTGCTGATGGCCGCCGCTGCGCTGATTTTGGGATGCGTGGTGGGCGGCTGGCAGATCAGCGGCTCCCAGTGGTGGATTGGGCAAGTCGCTGTTCTCTGTATCGCGCTGATCAGCGTTCATCCCCGCATTTTCAACCCCGTCCTGCAAACGCTGAGCCGGACTAAGGCCAAAGCTCAGGGCCTGGCTTTGAGTGGCAAAAGGCCACCGCCACTGAAGGTCTATCCGCTCCGTCCGCTCGTGGGTGAAATTGGCTTTGTCGCGCTGCGATCGCTGGGGTTCGTTTTCACCGTAGCTGCCTTGCAGCCCCTGACCATAGACACCATTCAGTCTTTGGTGGCTGCGTTTAGCCTGGCCTGGCTGTTGGGGCTGGTCATCCCGGGCGCACCGGGCGGCGTGGGCGTTTTTGAAGCGACGGCCATTTCCCTACTGGGAGGACAGTTGCCAACAGCCGTCATCTTAAGCAGCGTTGCTTTTTATCGGTTGATTAGCACGCTTGCCGAAGTGGTCGGTGCCGCCTTGGCTTTGCTATCCGAAAAAATCACGGATACCGCGCAGTCCAAACCGTAGCTTTAGTCGCTTTATGCGCTGATTAGCTTTCAAACCGCTGCTGCTATTCTGCAATCATTCCGCCCTGAGTAAACCCCGAGCTTGGGAAAATGAGAAAGCCAGAGGAAAGCCGAGGAAAGGAGCTGCGAAGACTTTATGTAATCTCACGGTAATTCATCATAAAATCACCCATCGATCTGGCCTGCTGAGAGAGTATGGAGATTCCAGAGCAGCCCCCTGGGACGGTATTTTTATCTGTTAACGTGCGTTCTAAGCTCTATGTCTGTGTTCTGACTCCTCTGTGCCCCTCTATGCCCTTTTGTGTTTGAGGCAGTAGCCACCTGTAAAGTTCTGTTTATTTGATTAGCCATGATTGACTCTACTCTTGGACAACAGCCCTTCTCGGTCATCCCAACGTATTCAACCGCCGCCGATGGACTGGGGCGATCGCCAGAGACCTCACCAGACATTTCGGTCGTGGTGCCCATCTATAACGAAGTTGAAACCATCCCACTGCTAGTAGAGCGCATCACTAAAGTGCTTAAAGGAATGGAGCGCAGCTACGAATTCATCTGCGTAGACGATGGCTCAACAGACGGTTCGGTGCCGCTCTTGAGAAAAATATGCAGCGAGCGAGACGACCTGCGGGCAGTGTTTCTGCGGCGAAACTACGGCCAGTCAGCAGCGATGTCAGCCGGGTTTCACCAGGCCAGAGGGCAGGTAATTGTCACGCTAGATGGCGACTTGCAAAATGAGCCCGCAGACATTCCCACGGTTTACTACAAGCTGCAAGAGGGCTACGACCTGGTCAGCGGCTGGCGTAAGGAGCGGCAGGATGACGCGATGACCCGGCTGCTGCCTTCTAAAATTGCCAATGGGCTAATCGCCAAAGTAACCGGCGTTTCGCTGCATGACTACGGCTGTTCGCTCAAGGCTTACCGGGCAGAGGTGGCCCGCGATATGCACCTGTATGGCGAACTGCACCGCTTTTTGCCAGCGCTGGCCTACATTGAGGGAGCACGGATTGCTGAGATTCCGGTGCGTCATCACGCTCGTGAATTTGGCCAGAGCAAATACGGGCTGGGGCGGACGCTGCGGGTGGTGATGGACCTGCTCACGATCTATTTTATGAAGACTTTCCTCACCCGACCCATGCACGTATTTGGGCCGTTCGGCATTATCTCAATTGTGACCGGCTTTGCCCTGGGCTTCTATCTCAGCTTCCTCAAGATATTTTTTGACCAAGGCATTGGCGATCGCCCCCTGCTAATGCTGGCAGTGCTGCTGATTATTTCTGGTATTCAGCTATTTAGCTTTGGTCTGCTGGCAGAGTTGGGTATGCGCACCTATCACGAATCGCAGCGACGACCCATCTATCGCATTCGCGAAGTGGTGGGCAAACCCTAACGGCAATTTGCAAGATTACTGTGATATTACTGGGCTGAACATGGGAAGCTGTAGCTGTTAGGCTAGCGCCGAGCTATAGTTTTGCGCATATTTCACTATGACCAGTACGTTGCCAAACCGCCCCAGCGTCGATTCGGATAGTTCTAATCGCCCACGGCTCGACCTTGCTCTAGACCTCCCTGCCCTAGACCTCGAAGCGCTCAATCAAAAGTTCGCCCGCTCAGCGGCAGTCGAACTCATTGAGTGGGGCTATCAGACCTTTGACGAAGGTCTGGTCATGACGACTAGCTTTGGCATTCAGTCAGCGGTCATGCTGAACCTGGTGACCAGCGTTGTCCCAAATATTCCAGTGATTTGGATAGATACGGGCTATCTGCCGCCCGAGACCTATCGTTTTGCCGAACAGCTGACCGCTCGTCTATCGCTCAATCTCAAGGTGTATCAGTCGCCCCTTAGCCCGGCTCGAATGGAGGCCCTGTACGGTCGCCTGTGGGAAGAAAATACGGTGGCAGCCCTCAACCGCTATGACAGTATTCGCAAGGTAGAGCCCATGGAGCGATCGCTCCTTGAGCTAGGCGCGACTGCCTGGCTAAGCGGACTGCGCTCAAGCCAGAGCAACCATCGCAAAACTCTAGATCGAATTGGCACACAGCCCGTAAAGTCGGCAAAGCAGCCCCCCGCTCCGGGCAAAGCCTCTCCCCTAGAGCACCGTCAAGAGCATCGCTACAAACTGCTGCCCATTTTGCACTGGAACGCTAAAGACGTTTACGACTATTTGATAGCGCACAAGCTGCCCTATCACCCCCTATTTGACCAGGGCTATGTCACCGTAGGCGACTGGCACTCTAGCAGGCCCATGACTGCCGACGATACTGATGAGCGCTCCACCCGCTTTCAAGGACTTAAGCAGGAGTGTGGTATTCACATTCCCCAAACCCCCGAAGAAGCTGAAAGCCTGAACTCTAGCTCTCTTTAGCAGGAGGCAGGAAGCAACAGCTAGCAATCCGTAACCAAGCTATAGGAAACTACAGTCAGAAAAGTGGCCAGCGCTATATTACAGATTGCTAGATAAACGACAGCAGGCGTCAGCTATCGGCTATTTTCTTAGTGTTGTTCTAAAGACACTCTGGAATATGCCGAAAGTACTCGTCGCCGCATCGGTTCCAGGCACGTGCTCGACAGCGCTGTCAGAGCCTCTGCTGTGGGAAGTTGCCAGGCAGTTCGTCAATGATGCTCAGATCAGCGATATTCGCCCATTGGGCAACGGCAACATCAACAGTACTTTTTTGGTAACGGTATCTTCGCCCGCCCAACCGGGCAGCCGCTTTGTGCTCCAGCGCATTAACGCTCAAGTCTTTCGTCAGCCTGAGCTGGTCATTCAGAATATGGCAGTGCTGAGCGAACACCTGCGCAGCCATCCTCTAAGCTTGCTGAGACGCTGGGAAACGCCCCACCTTTTAACGACTCAGCAGGGGCAGCATTGCTGGCTAGATCAGGCTGGTGAATGCTGGCGAGCGATTAGCTTTATCGAAGATTCCCATGTGCTCGAAACCATACAGAGTACGGCCCATGCTGAGGAAGTCGGCTACGGATTAGCTATGTTTCACCGCTTGATCAGCACGTTGCCAGCTGACCAGCTAGCGGATACTTTGGAAGGGTTTCACATCACGCCAGCTTATCTGGCTCACTATGAGCAAGTTCTGTCAGACCGCTGTGCAGCGATGAAGCCGAGCGCTGAGCCAGGGCCAGGGGCGTTATTAGCAGCGCTGACCGATGCACACGATAGCTCGCAGGTTGAACAGGTCAGCTACTGTCTGAAATTTGTGAAGCAGCGTCAGGAGTGGGCCCATGTGCTGGAGCAGGCGAAGGCGGCAGGCCATCTACAGCTGCGCCCGATTCACGGCGATCCCAAGGTGAACAACATTATGCTGGGTGAAAACGGTCAGGCGGTGAGCCTGATCGATTTGGACACGCTGAAACCGGGGCTACTGCATTACGATATTGGCGATTGCCTGCGCTCTGGGTGCAATCCGCTAGGCGAAGAAACCGAAGATTGGCAAAGCGTCGCGTTCGATGTTGATCTGGCTAGGGCGATGCTGCGAGGCTATTTAGCGCTGGCAAAAGACTTTTTGAGCGAGCCGGACTATGACTACCTGTACGATGCTATTCGCCTGCTGGCTTTTGAGCTGGGGCTGAGATTTTTTACGGACTATCTGGCGGGCAATGTCTACTTCAAGGTGAAGCATCCGGCGCATAATCTCACCCGCGCCCTAGTGCAGTTTAAGCTGACAGAGAGCATTGAATTGCAGGCGGATGTGCTCCAGAGCATTATTCAGTCGCTGCGATAGGGCCACTGAGATAGGGCTAGAGAAATTTCTCAGCCCAGTCAAAACCCCATCCAAATCATCCAAACCAACTCAATTTATAAATTGCCATGGCTGATCACTCAGGCCGATCTCAAGGCCAACCTCAGGGCCAATCTCAGGCTAAAACCATTTTTCTGCTGGCTTCGATGGTGGGTTGGCTAGCCGTTGGCGCATCGCTGATTTATCTGACGCCGGTAGCCGCTCACTGGGTTCGCCCCTCTGGGCTGACCGCAACCTGGATGCAAACTCTGGCGCGGGGCGGCTACGACCCCATGCTGGCGGTAGTTGGCGGCGGCGCGGCGCTCATACTCACAGCAGCGGGCAATTTGTGGTGGTATCAAAAGTTTGAAAAGCGCTAGGAAGACCTCTACGCAATTGCAGAACAATTGCAGAATGGCATGATGAAAACCATTGGCCTCATTGGTGGCATGAGCTGGGAGTCAACGATTGAGTATTACCGGCTGCTGAATGAAACCATCAAGGCTGAGCTGGGCGGACTGCACTCAGCCAAGATCTTGATGTATTCGGTCGATTTTGAGGAACTCGTAGCGCTCAAGCATCAGGGCAATTGGGATCAGATCGGCTGGCTGCTAGCCGAGGCAGCCGCAAAGCTAGAAGGGGCCGGGGCCGACTGTTTGTTGCTGGCAACTAACACAATGCACAAGGTAGCGGAGGCGATCGCCCTCTCAACCACCCTGCCGCTGCTCCACATTGCCGATGCCACGGCTGAAGAAATCAAGCAGCAAAAGGTGAAGCGCGTTGGCTTATTGGGCACCCGATTTACCATGGAAGAATCTTTTTACAAAGACCGGCTGATTTACCAGCATGACTTAGCGGTGCTGGTGCCCAATGGAGAAGAGCGCTGCCTGGTCCACGATGTGATTTATGACGAGCTTTGCCTGGGCAGAATTCGCCTGGAGTCGCGCGATCGCTTTCGTGAAATTATCGCTGGCCTGGTCGCCTCGGGCGCTGAAGCCGTGATCTTGGGCTGCACAGAGATCAGCCTGCTGGTGAAACCCGAAGACAGTACGGTGCCTCTGTTTGATACCACAGCCATCCACGCGAGAGCGGCAGCTAGGTGGGCGATCGCTCCCTAAATCCGCCACCGAGATCTATAAGCTTCTGTCCCTTTACTGACTGCATTAGCAATCGCTGAGTTATGCTCTCCGGTAAAGTAGCTAACGTCAGTTCGGGATAAGTGATTGCCTGTGATGTCCGACTGTCGGCGCTTTTTAACACACAGCCTCAAGTAGATCCCCTCTAGAGGGGCGCAGGGGTGGGTTTCGGTGTGTAGCGCACGTTGCCGACCCATCCCGACCCTGCGGGCCACCCTTCCAGAAGGGACTTACTTCGAGCAATAAGCATGAGTTGCTTATCCCGAACTCAGGTTAGCTAACCAACGTACAAAGGCATAGCCTTCTCTACGAGTATGCATCCGTACGTTGGCTGTATTACACCGGCTTAGACCTACTTCCAGCCCTCAGCAGCAGTGCGGATCACTTTTGTGAGGTCAGGCGTAATTTCTGCGGTGTAGTTAAAGGGTGAACCGCCGCTGCCAACTTTGGTCATAGCAGAGCCATCAGGACGGCGAGGCGAAGAGTAGGACTTGGCGCTCACCACTAAGTTACCAGCGCCGTTGACCGTTACCCCACTGACGCTTAGGGAATTAGTTTTGCCGCTTTTCAAAACAGCCGACAGATAGGCCGCCTTTAACAGCTTGCCAGTAGCCGGATCGATCTGACCGAGTACGGCCACTTTGCCGCCGCCACCCGGCCCATAGCTACGCAGCCAACTCTGTGTGACGCCGCCCGTAGCCCGACGAAAATCGTCTTGCGGCTTGCCCTGAGTTCCATCGACACTAAAAACACCGTACAGAGCCTTGCCTGACCAGACCAGGCCCAATCCGCGACCATCTGCGCCCGTTTTCTCAAAGTCTGTACGAGTCCAGTTGTTAGCCGGATTAGCCGAATCGAAGCTACGCATGATTGGGTTTTGATTGATGCTAGAGACCTGCTGGGTGCCGATGTAAATCGTTTGAGTACCTAGGGTGACCTTAAGCGCCCCTGCTGCTTCAATCTCGCTTTTGCTGCTGCTGGGCATAAACTTTGCCACCTTGTTAGAGACCGAGCTGACTGCGCCCGTTGGCAGCGCACCGCCGAGTGGTTTGGTCGGAGCGCTAGTAGAAAGGTCTTGCTCTTGGCCCATCTCAGTGGGCACCTCCGTGGGGCTCGTTTCTGGCTGATCAATCCCGCTGCCCATCGGAGGATCTAGGGATGGCTCACTATTGACTCCGGGAACATCCACTTCAGGAACATCCATTTTAGGAACATCCACTTCAGGAGCATCGCCTTTAGAAAATTGAGGTGTTCTCAAAAAGGGCTGAGCGACCGGAGACAATAGCCAGTTTTTATTCTGAGAAACCATCTCAGCCAGGGCAGTAGCGGCTCCATCGGCCCCTTTGACCCCAAAGATAAGATCGTTGAAGTCGGCATCCGACTGGCCAACCTGACTATCTTCCATAGCAAAGATACCCTCAGCGGCCTGAGCAAATTGGGTCTTTCCATTAGGGTTGAGCGCTGCAATCGAAAACAAAGGGCGCTGGCTATTGTCGCCCGATAGCATATCGGCCACCGTGCCATTGGGCACCAGCATAAAGGCAAACCGCGTGCCTGCTGGCAGGTTTACAATTTTGGTACTGGCGGGTTTGCCCCGATTGCGATCGCGCTCTCCCAATTCACCGCTATACTGCGCCCCTTCGGATTGGTCAGAAATGACAATCTGGCCATCGACGCCGCTGAGCGCTCGGCGGGCGGCTACTTGCGTAAAGGTCTCTAGGTCTAAGCCATCCAGTCCTGCCAGACTGAAAATAGTCAGTTCACCAGCGTGGCCACCCCCATCAAAGAGAAAGTTAACTTCTACCTGACCACTGCTACCGACCGTAAACGCACCCACGGCGCTATCCAAGCTAGCTTGGTCAAAGGTGAGGCGCTGCCCGAACCCAGAGCCGGAATCGCCAGATGCCGATAGCGAATCTTCAGCCAATAGCGCTGACTGCGCATCGAGATCGCCAAAATCCAGGCCACTGTCCAACAGCGTATCTTTTAACGAATCGGTAGCGCCCATCGGTAGCGGAGACAGAGGGTCAGCGCTATCAGCGGATATATTAGGGAGCATGTCAGCCAGCGGCCCTAGCTCAGTCTGTAGCCCAGCGACTGTGACAGCCTCTGAGCCAACGCTAGCTAATCCGGCTGAAACATCATCTGCCAGCTCAACAGCCAGCTGGTTAGAGTAGCTACCTGTACCGGGCCGGCTTTCGGCCAGTTCAGTCTTTGCAAACATACACGGATCTTCAGCTAGCAGACAGTTCTTCGAGTCAACTGAAACAGTACTTTCTAGAAAATCAAGCATTACCGTAGTATCAATTGTGTTTACACACCACGATTTCCGCCTCTGTTACCGCTATCCGGAAGGTGCTGAAAATTCAGGTATTTTCACCAAGACAGACAATTCCCTACATCCGTGCTTTTACAGGCGAAACACCGCTTGAGAACAACAAATAGATAATTTGCGATCGCCTGCCTTCTTCAAATGTGCTAAAGTTCGGCAACTCAAAGAAAGTTCCAAAAAGCTCTACAGCTCGATCAGACCAGACACTTTCGCCCCAAAGTCGTGATTCGAGTCGCTCACCTTACATACGCAACTGAGTGCGCAATTGGGAGAGCGCTATGCAGAGCTATTAGCCCCGTTTCATCACTGTGCCTCTTTTTATAGCTGCCTACAGCGTCACCTTGTAAAGGTGTAGTGGCTTTACGGTAGCTAATCTTGCAGACGCTTGGTGAGAAGTAAATTTGACTAAGGAAAAGATGAAATGCTCTCTTCCCGATACTTTTCTGCTCTATGTACGTACAGGGCGCGCATCAAAACCAGCTGTCTTTACCTTCTCTTAGCTCTGCACTCAGACCCTGTATCGGATAGGTCTGCCGACAGATGCCTCACGAGAAAAGCACGCTTAATATAAACCATACTAAGCTGCCAGATCCAGCAAAGTACGGTGATTACGGTGGGTAACCACCACTGCACCAAAGGCCGCTTTTTACGATGATATAAGCACTGAGAGAAACGTCTGTGAAGGCGGTTCTAAGCCGATTCTAACCCAGAGCTCAGTATTCTTCTATAGACTGTAGCTTCGAGTTAGTAAAGATCTTATCACTCCTCCCCAAACCCTAAAGCTCAATTCTAAGACAAGGTATTGAAGTTATGTTAAGATAAACTCATAACGATTTTGAGTTAGGCGAGCGTTAGCAGTATTTAAAAATAGGTTGGCGGCTTTCGACTGCAAGTTTTGAAGTGCAGCGCGTACCGTGATACTAGCCCCCCTATTTGAATTATCAGAAAAATTTTTCGGCGGAGGCCCCACATACAATGGCTACATCTGAAGCCCGCACAACTAAGAAAAGCGTTACAGCAAAGGGCGCTGAAGCGACCCAGAAGAAAACAGCTGCTCTCAAGCAGACCGCTGCGACTAAAGGCAAAGTGTCTGTCAAGACAGCAGCTAAGACAGCTACTAAGACAGCCAGTAAGACCAAAAAAACGACTAAGCGTAAGGCCAAGCCTCTGTATACTACGGACGCTGTGCGTGCCTATCTTCATGAGATTGGCCGAGTACCCTTACTCAGTCACGAAGATGAAATTGTGCTGGGCAAGCAAGTGCAGCAAATGATGGCGTTGCTAGCAATCAAATCAGAGCTGATTGATCAGCTGCCAGAGGACGAGGCTTCAGAGGATGGAGCATCAGAAAAAGCTATCTCACAGGCAGACTGGGCGGCAGCGGCTGACATGAGCGAAGATGAGCTGAGCAACCATATGCGTCGCGGTCAGCGCTCTAAGCGTAAGATGATCGAGGCCAATCTGCGGCTGGTAGTCGCGGTTGCTAAGAAGTACCAGAAGCGCAATCTAGAGTTCTTGGACCTGATTCAAGAAGGCACTCTTGGCTTGGAGCGTGGGGTAGAAAAGTTTGACCCGATGAAGGGCTACAAGTTTTCGACCTATGCCTACTGGTGGATTCGTCAGGCGATTACGCGGGCGATCGCCCAGCAGGCCCGCACGATTCGCTTACCAATTCACATTACCGAAAAGCTCAACAAGATCAAGCGCGTTCAGCGGGAGCTATCGCAGACGTTAGGGCGCAGCCCCAATGCGACTGAGATTGGCGAAGAGCTAGAGCTAGAGCCTAAGCAGGTACGCGAGTATCTCTCGATTGCCCGTCAGCCGATCTCTCTAGATGTGCGCATTGGTGACAACCAGGATACTGAGCTGCAAGATCTCTTAGAAGATGACGGTGCTTCGCCCGAAGACTACACCGTGCAGCAGTCTCTGCGCCAAGACATCTTCAAGATGCTCTCAGAGCTGACGACTCAGCAGCAGGAAGTAATCAATCTGCGGTTCGGCTTAGCCGATGGCAATCCGCTTTCTCTGGCTAAAGTGGGTCAGCGGATGGGCATCAGCCGTGAGCGCGTCCGCCAGCTAGAGCAGCAGGCGCTGAAGCACTTACGTCGTCGGAAGGCTTCTATCAACGGTTATTTGGCTGCGAGCTAGCCAGTGGCTGATTTGACGACACATGATTAATTGAAAAGTGGACGGTGAGTTGATCTTGCCGTCCACTTTTTTTGCGTTTATGAGCAGGTGCTTTTGAGGGCGATCGCTGCCGTCTTCAAAGGGGGAAGCAGTGTAAGGGGCACTGCCAGATCGTTTAAATCGCGGAAGTCTGAATTTTTTTCTTTTTTGGGACCGTGGTAGTCGCTGCCGCCAGTCATTAGCAGACCGTAAGTTTGGCAGTATTCTTCTAGCCTGCGGGTCTGGCTGGCGCTGTGGGTGGGGTGGTAGACCTCAATGCCCATCAGCCCTGCTTTGACCAGTTCTGGCAGAACGGTTTCTACCGTACCGGCGCGAAAAATACAGGGATGTGCCCAGACGGGGACCGCGCCGCAGCTGAGCAGGAGTTCAATGCCTTCCTGGGCCGTAAACTTTTCGTAGGGGACGTAGGCCGGGCCGTCGTCCTTTAAGAAGCGGTCGAAAGCTTCGTTGTTGGATTTGACGTGGCCTGCCTTTTTGAGAGCGCTGGCAATATGAGGACGACCCGGTGCCATTGACCCAGACAAATCAGGCAGCTCAATTGGATAGCCCAGTTCGGCGAGCTTTGCGGCCATTTGGCGGGCGCGGCGTTTGCGGCCTTCGACTCGTTCTTGCAGGGGCGATCGCAATTTTCCTGCATCCGGGTAAAACCCCAGAATGTGCATGGAGCGACCATTGTAAACGGTGCTCAGTTCGAGGCCGGGGACGATTTCGAGATCGAGCGGGGTGGCAGTGGCGATCGCCTCATCCCAACCGGCCATCGTGTCATGATCAGTAATCGCCAGTGCCTTGACGCCTTTTTCTGCTGCGAACTTCACCAGTTCGGCGGGGGTAAGACTGCCATCTGAGCAGGTGGTGTGGCTGTGGAGTTCGAGCATAGGTAGAGCAGCGAGAGGGCGCAAGCGTCAGCTAAGTGTTAACCTCTTCTATTATGAAGGGAACTCACCGATCTTTGCTGAGTCTACGGTTTGTGAATAGCTGGGTCATCGATGTAGAAACTTGATATGGGACAGAATATACAGACTATTCAGCCCTGGCTAGATCAGGCAACCGAACGCCTGACAGCGGAGTTTGATCCTGAGAAGATTATTTTGTTTGGATCTTGGGCCTGCGGCGACGCGACTCGCCGTTCAGATATTGATTTGTTTATGCTGTGGCAGTGCGATATTCGTCCGCTTGAACGCATCGGTAAAGTTTTGAGCTTACTGGCAGATTCTCCCCGTGCGGTAGATGCCATTGTGTATACGCCTGAAGAACTGGCCCGGTGCCGAAATAGACCCTTTATTGCCCAACTTTTGAGGGAGGGCAAGGTGCTTTATGAGCGAGAGAAAGCTACTTCAAGAAGCTGAACGATGGTACGGACAGGCTGTAGATGATTTAGAAGCGGCTTCTGCCTTGCTAGCTGCTCGAAAGTATGCCCAGACCTGTTTCTACGCTCAGCAAGCCGCTGAGAAGGCACTGAAAGCTGTCTGGCATTTTCTAGATCTTGATCCTTGGGGGCACTCCTGCGCAAGGTTGATTCAGGGTTTGCCTGAAGATGAACAGTCTGTCTTTGCAGAGATTTTAGAGATCGCTCTGGCATTGGATAAGCTGTATATTCCGACTCGCTATCCGGATGCTTTAGCTGAGCTGACACCTGCTGAGGCGTTCACCCAGAGAGAGGGGCAGAGTGCGATCGCTTCAGCTCAAGAGATCTTAGACTGTGTAGAAGTGCGGATTTATCAAATTGGCGATGCGGAAGGCGAATAAGCTGCATGGTACCTGGTAATGCTATCAAAATTTTTATTTCCTACGCCCACAAGGATGAGGCCTTGCGGGAGAAGCTGAATACGCATTTACGATCACTTGAACGAGAAGGATTGATAAAACCTTGGCATGATCGCGACATTACCGCAGGCAGCGAATGGGCCGAGGAAATTGACCAAAACTTGGATTCGGCAGATGTCATTCTGCTGCTGATTAGCGCCGATTTTATTGATTCTCGCTATTGCTATGACCTTGAGATGGCACGGGCGATTGAACGGCATGAGGCAGATGAGGCGAGGGTGATTCCGATCATTTTGCGGGCCTGCGATTGGACGGGTTCGCCCTTTGGCAGGCTGAATGCTTTGCCAACAGGCGGTAGGCCGGTTACGTCATGGGATAACGAAGACGAGGCGTTTACTGACGTTGCGAGAGGAATTCGGCGGGCGATCGCGGATCTAACCGGCGTACCCATTTTGCCTAATGCAGGCCAAAGCCGGGGCTCTAGTGAACCTATCAGGATTCCTCAGAATCTGCCGCGCAGTGGGGTTGTTACGTTTGTCGGTCGTGAACAAAAGCTACAAGACCTTCATACACAGCTTCAGTCGGGAAGTCGCCTGGCGATTACGGCGATCGCTGGGATGGGTGGCATTGGTAAGACGGAGCTGGCTTTGCAGTATGCGATCGCTCAGTTTCAGTCGGGTCATTATCCTAGCGGCATCTGCTGGTTACGGGCAAGAGGGCAAGAGATTGCGACGCAGATTACGAACTTTGCCCAGGAGAATTTGAGGCTGACGCTGCCAGAGACAGAGATCGATGGGCAGATTCGGCACTGCTGGCAGTATTGGCCTGAGGGTGAAGTGCTTATTGTGATTGATGATGTGACGGATTATGGGGTGATCGCGCCCTACCTACCGCCTTCAGATCCTCGCTTTAAGCTGCTGATTACGACGCGCCTGAATTTAGGGCGGAGCGTGGAGAAGTTTGCGATTGAGGAATTAGATGAGGGGAGTGCCCTGGCTATGCTGGAAGGCATTGTGGAGGATGGATGCATTCAAGCGCAGTTGGCGGAGGCGAAGGCGCTGTGTCAGTGGGTGGGATACTTGCCTTTGGGGTTAGAGCTGTTAGGGCGGTATCTGGCGGATGATTTGGATCTGTCTGTTCAGGCGCTTTTGGCAGAGCTGGAGGAGACTCGACTCGAAGCTGAGGCTTTGCAAGCTGTGGAAGCTGGGATGACAGCGAATCTTGGTGTGATTCAAGCGCTAGAGTTGAGCTGGCGGGAGCTGAGTGAAACAGAACAGGACTTGGCTTGTCTGCTAGGAATGTTTGCGGTTGCTCCGATTCCTTGGGCGCTGGTAGAGAAGTGCTTTGCCGAGATAGATGGCAAGAAGCTGAAGCAGGCGAGAAAGAACGGGCTATTACGTCGCAATCTACTGAAGCGAGTGGACGCCAATCTTTATCAGCTGCATCAGATTGTTCAAGAGTTTTTTCGCGAGAAGCTGCGTCGAAGAGCTGATCAAGGTAGCGCCACCAAAGCTTCCTTCTGTAATGCACTTGTTGAAGTTGCAAAAAGCATAGAGCAAAACCTTACAGTTGAGCAGGCGGATGAAGTAAAAGAGTCAATTGTCCACTTAGAAGAGTTGGGAAGAAAATGGCTAGACAGCCTGAGTGATGACGATTTGATGCTGCCATTCATAGGAGTTGGCCGTTTTTACAGGGATCAGGGAATCTACGATTTAGCATTGCCGAGGTTTCTAGCTTGTTTAGAACAAACTAGAAACCGATTCGGCGCAGTTCATTTAGCTGTGGTTACCAGCCTGATTAATGTAGCTTTGCTTTACCGAAAACAAGGTAAATACGAAGCGGCTGAGCGACTCTACGTAAAAGCCTTGGAAATGTCTAAGGAGTTATCAGATGAAGCCGGTCCATCTATGGTGACTATTCTAAACAACTTAGCTCTGGTCTATCTGCATCAAGGAAAATACGAGGAGGTAGAACCGCGTTATTTAGAAGCCTTAGAAATGTCTAAGCAGTTGTTTGGCGAGGCCAACCCGACTGTGGCCACTAACCTGAATAATTTAGCCGAGTTCTATCGTGAGATGGGGAAATACGAGCTAGCCGAACCGCATTATCTAGAAGCGTTAGCGATGAGACAGCAGGTGTTAGGAAAAACTCATCCAGAGGTGGCCACTAGCCTGAATAACTTGGCTCTACTTTACCATGACCAGAAGAAATACGAGCTAGCCGAACCGCGTTATCTAGAAGCGTTAGCGATGAGACAGCAGTTGTTAGGACAGGTACATCCATTTGTGGCCACCACTCTAAACAACTTAGCTGCGCTCTATTCAAACCAAGGAAGAGATGAGGAGGCAGAGCCGCTGTTTTTAAAGGCACTGGCAATGAGAAAGCAGTTATTAGGGCAAGTACATCCGTCTGTAGCCACCACTCTGCATAACTTAGCTGGACTCTATCGAGGTCAGGGGAGATATGAGGAGGCAGAGCCCTTGTACATAGAAGCACTGGCAATAAGAAAGCGGTCATTCGGGAAGGCTCATCCAAAAGTCGCTGACACACAGGGTAATTTTGGCGAATTGTATCAACGGCAAGGTGACTATCGGCAAGCTGAATCGCTGTATCTAGAAGCGTTGGCAACTGCACAGTCTAAATTCGGCTCAGAGCATCCACTTACTAAGGGCATCCAAAGCTGTCTTGATTCTTTGCCACAGAGCAGTTAGGGCGAATAGCCTTTACCGTGACGCCCGTCCCTCGGATGCAGAACTTGCTATCTGTTACATCTAGGCTTGAAGTAATTCGAGTAGGCGATCGCATAACCCACCTCAGCTACATCTCAATCGCACTGGTCGAAATCATCGCCGCTAACGAGGGACGCTGACTCGATGCAGCTGTGAGCGATCGCCCAATCCACCCTCGGCCATCAGCATCTGTTGACTCAGGACATTGAAAACTCACTCAATTCTCTACCGCCCAATGAATGATTTTTGAACTCGCCAAAGCAACCCGCGCTAAAATTAAAGCCCTCCAAGCAACTGAGACTTATGGCTAGGATAGATTTAGACATTCCTGATGAAATACTGGAGCAACTGACCAAAGACGGGAAAAATCCTAGTGCTTTTTTCCAAGAACGTCTGCTGGCATTGTCAACGGAGCTATCAATCAGCGCCTCCTCCGAATCCTCTTTATCCCAGAAGTTTCAAATCCTTGCTAGTCAGTGGAAGCAAGAAACCCGGCACCTGTCCCTAATGAGCGATATTGTGCTCAACAAAGCCTATCAGCAGATTATTGGCATGGGCTTACCCGCGATTCCGCTGCTGCTAAAGGCACTCAAAGAACAGCCCGATCATTGGTTTTGGGCACTGCGGTCAATCACTGGAGAAAATCCAATCTCGCCCGCTGACCGTGGCCGCTTACCCAAAATGACCGAAGCCTGGCTGCAATGGGGCGAAGAACATGGATATCAGTGCTGAATTAGAGCAAGACTGGCCTAATCTTGCAAGCACCCCGTACCGTATCACCAGCTCGCATACCCCAACTTAAAATTGCCTTGCTTGGGCGAATAGCGAAGATGATTGCTAGTGGTCACCCTTGCCAGAAGATGACTATTACTGGCCAGAAGGCGCACCCAGAGAGGTTTCTGTCGGAGCGTTTGTCAAAGCCTACGAAACCGTCGGTTTCTCAGTTTGCCAAAACGGAAGCTTGGAAATCGATACCGAGAAACTTTCAATTTATGTAACGGCTGACGGCAAACCTCAGCACGTTGCCCGCCAGTTGCCGAGCGGTTTGTGGGCCAGCAAGCTAGGTAGGCTAGAAGACATAGAACACGAACTCACAGGACTTGACGGAGAGCTGTACGGAACTGCGCAGAAATTTATGGCTCGCATTACCAGCCTCCTAGCGAGATGAAGTGCTGTATGGCGATCGCCCCCCTCAAACCCCATTGCAGACACCCGCCCAAAAAACACATGTGCAATTTGTAGCTTGACTAAATCAAAAAATCAGCCTATCTTCTTCTCTATGCTGTGATGCCTATCGCAGTTGTTTTGTCAGAACTCAATTTTGCCGAGCGCCATCGGCAGGTGTTGACACCACCTAACCGACGGCTGACCCTCACACTGAACCAAGCAGTCTGAAGGCTAGGGCTACTGTAACCTTAGCCACTCCGATTTGCACGTCATTGAGGGGTGGCTTTGCTTCTTTGAGTTCTGGTTTTCTTCCTAACCGAACCCAGGAGACCAGACCTCATGTTTATCCCTTCCAGCCAGGGCGCAGCCGCGTCCACAGCTTTACCTACCGCTAGCCACACACCCACACCAAGCAACGACTTCGACACCGTTCGCCACATGCTGTTTGGCAGCCCCCAAATCGTTCAGGCCACCATTCAGCTATTGCACAAACTCAGATACGCCGACCCCAACGACTGGAGCAAGCCCATGCCCACCGGCAGACCCAACGAGGTCATGGCGATCTTAACCAAGCGCATGAAGCTAGAACGGTAAAGGCCACCCCCATTCAGCAAAGCGCCCACAGCCTGCCCATGTTGTCTATGAGCAGGCTGACCAGCGTATGCGCGTCTCACCGCACGAAGCCAGTTAAATAACGTGAGTTCGGGATAAGCAATTACCTGAAACATTGGTCAGACAGCAACCTTAGCCGCCCCTCCCGAGGCAAAACCCCTCTTGGGAGGGGCGCAGGGGTGGGTTTCGGCTTGTAGCACGAGCTGCCGGCCCACCCCGCCCTGCGGGCACCCCGCAGGGCGGGAGGGGATTCATTTCAGGCTTGGTGACTACAGGATCTCTTAACCCGAACTCACGTTAAATAAGGAACAAGAATTAAACAGTAGCTGCTGTTGCTTCAGACTGGCCAAGTGAAGTGAAACGTAGTGCCCTTGCCCACTTGAGAAGCGACCCGGAGAGTGCCCCCCCGGTTTTCGACGATTTTTTTGACGATAGCGAGCCCGATGCCAGTGCTGTTAGGCTTGTCGGCTGAGAGAGTCTGGAAGATTTTGAAAATATGCTCGTGGTACTCGGGGTCTATTCCTGGTCCGTTGTCGGCTACCGAAAATTCATAGTGGCTGAACTGGTACCGATCACTTTGGCTAAGCTGCCGGGCTGAAACGACAACTTTGCCATCTTTACGGGTGTGGTGCTGGTAGCTGTTGCTGATTAAGTTGCTAAAGACCTGCTGTAGGAGAAGCCGCTGAGTCTCTAGCGTAGGCATCCCCTCAGCGATGTGTACCGTAAACTGCGGCGGCAAGTCCAGTGCTTCTACTATGTCTTGCACCAGCGCTTCTACCGGAACAGATTCAATCGGCGTCTCACCGCGATCAGCTCTAGAATATTGCAGCAGGCCGTCAATTAGAGCGTGCATTTTAGCGACTCGCGCCTGTAGCAGGGTAATTTGTTTACCGATGGCACTGTCGGGCGGAATGTCTAAATCTTCGGCAATCCAGTCAGAGAGGTTGTTAACGGCCCTGAGCGGCGCTTTTAGATCGTGAGAGACGATGTAGGTAAATTCGTTGAGGTCTTGATTGCGACGCGCTAGGGCGACGTTGAACTGGCTGAGGGATTTGTTGGCGATCGCCAGATCCCGATTGCGCGCCATAATTTCCCGATCAGCCTGATGATAGAGATAAAAGGCCACGCCATAGCTCGCCAGGCTCAAAAGCACCGTCGCCGCCAGCAGCCGATCAACAAACAGCTTGGTGCGCTGCAACCGCTGTCGCCGCGTCTCCAGCAACCGCTGTTCTTCAGAGTTGAGACCATCTATCTCGGCTCTGAGGGTATCCATATGGGCTTTACCCTCGTTGATTAAGCTCTGAAGCCGGGAAGCGGGCATAGGTATCTGAGTGCTGACCTGACGATCCAACAGGCGGCGGATCTCCTCCAGCAGGTCGAGATAATCGTCTACATCGGCCTCAATAGTGGCTAGTCGCGATCGCTGAGGGGCGCTATTGGCAGTTAGCCGTTCGAGCTTGGCCACGCGATTGGGAATGGCGCGTTTGGCCTTCTGGTAAGGCTCCAAAAACTGCGTATCTCGGGTTAGCCCATAGCCTCGCACACCAGTTTCTGCATCGACTAGCAAAGTCAGCAGCTGATTGCTCTCTTTAAGCGTTTCTTCAGTGTGAATCACCCCATTGGAGGCAATACGCTCCTGCCCGCGTGACCAGCTCCAGTTAATCAAAGAGGAGAGCGTCAAAAGGGTGGGCAGCAGTAAGATAAAGGCACCCCGCCGCGTAATCGAGAGCTCATGCCAAAATCGACGCATAGCCATGCAGACCGTGCTAATAACGTTCAGCTATGCTAGCACGGTTGATTTAACCAAATGTTAAGGCCAGTTTCGCTAAATCTTTGCTCCAGCTTGACTACGGGCACAGCTGAAAGTCTTTACAGCCGATTTGGGTAGGCAGCGGGGTGGCTTCGCCTGTGAGCGGCCAGCCATTTTTCTCAAAGGTGCCTTCTATGCGGCGAAGGCGATCGCTCGTCAGCGGGTGAGTCTGCTGCCACTGCGCCACCGATCTGAGCGCTCCCCAGTCAAATTCTCTTGCCTGCGCCCGCTCAAAAAAGCCGAGGCTGTGGCCGCCGTGGTGATAGTGGGCCATAATCAGCGCGATCGCATAGTCATCGGCAGCGGTTTCTTGCTGGCGGCTATAGCTGAGTTCAGCCAGATTCACCGCCCCAGGAATGGCCCCCGATGGCGACCCTTGTCCCAGTCCTAGCAGGCTATTGAGCGTGATGAAGACAAGCGATCGCCCCATCGCTTTCAGCGGATCGCGATAATGCAAATGCCCCAGCTCGTGCGCCAGAACAAAGGCCAGTTCATTTTCGCTTTTTACTTCTGCCAGCAGTCCATCGGTGACAAACAGATAGCTGCCCGCTGTGACCATCGCATTTTCTACGGGCGTATCGAGAATGCTCACCTTTAAAGGTGGATACTCAGCGTTGCCCAGGTTTGTCTGGGCAGCATCTGCCTGCAAGTCGGCCAATAGATCGTTGAGATAGGCAATTCGGCGATCACTCTGATCGACGTCAAAGGTCGCAGAAGCCACCAGCGCCGAACCGATTTTCTCTTCAGTTTTAGGGCCGATGCGCACCGCTAGCTCGCTGGCTACCAGACCCAGAGCGCCATAGATCAATGCGCCCACACAGGCCACCGTCGCCAGCAGGTAGGCCGCATTCACCAGCGGATGAACCGGGGTGACATTCACCTCTTCGGTAATTTCTTTGGGGGTGTATTGCATACAGCAAATGCCAGTTCGCTTACCGGCTAGCGAATCGCGGTTCCATAGGCCACAATCTCTACGGCTGCCAACCCTTTGTTGTTCGTCTGGCCGCCAATGCTCGATGTTTCAAAGCGCACGTTGACGACTTGAGAAGCACCCCAGGCGATCGCCTCCTCTTTCATCCGCAGCAGAGCCTCCCGGCGACCGCGATCTATCAGGCTTTCGTATACCGTCATACGCCCCCCGACCAGATTGCGCAGCGCGGCTGAGAAGGTTTTAAAGTAGTCGTTGGCGACGACCACGCTGCCGACAAAAAGCTGCGTCTCATGGGCATGAGGTAGAGCCTGCTTCGCGCCAAAAGTAACCATCGGGACATGCAGCGTCTGCTTCTCGCGGGCCTTGATCGATATATAGTGCTGCTGCTCAAAGTACTGGCCAGCAAAAAAGCCCACGCCAATTAAAACTAAAAAGACTATCAGTTCCATCGCGTCTCTCCTATTGCACCCTGACGGCTGTACCGTAAGCAAACAGCTCTGCTGCCCCCGGTGCCACCGAAGAAGTCGCAAAGCGCACGTTAACCACAGCATTTGCGCCGAGCTGCTGGGCCTGTTTCACCATCCGATCAACCGATTCTTTGCGGGCCTCTTGCAGCAGCTCGGTATAGCCTTTCAGCTCACCCCCCACAATATTTTTCAGCCCGGCCATAATATCTTTACCGACGTGCTTAGCTCGAATGGTGCTGCCCTGAACCAGGCCATAGTGCTCGACAATTTCTTTACCCGGCACTCCTTCCAAAGTAGTGAGGATCAGGGCTTTGCTAGAGAGTGCAGTCATACCGAGTTACTCCAAAACGCTTTGAGACACTTCAACACAAAAGGTCGATACACCGGATCAAGATGCCCACTTTGAAAGTCGCCTATCGATCAGATTTTCTAGCTGACCTGAAGGCTAGCTAGCCTGAAGATAGGTGGTAAAAAACGCGGTAGTTTTCTCCCAGGCATCTTCGGCAGCGGCGGCATCGTAGTTTTCCCCAGAAGGGTTGGCAAAAGCATGGCCTACTCCCGGATAAAGATTGATGCTGACAGGCTTACCCAAGTTGGTCAGTCTGGATTCAAAAACCTCTACATCTTCGACCGGAATAGAACTATCGTCTTCACCAAAGAAACCAATGACGGGCATGTCCAATCCGTCCAGCGCCTCGGGTGCCAAAATTAGCTGACCATAGTAAATGGCTATAGCATCCAGGTTGTTCAGCAGCAAGCCCGCGCGTAAAGACCAGCCGCCCCCAAAACACCAGCCAATAGAGCCGAGCTTAGGAGCGCTATATTCGTCAGTTAAAAACTGGGTCGCCTGGGTGAGATTGTCCTGAGCTGGGCTAGGGGCATCCATCACAGAGCGCATTAGTTCGCGGGCCTGCTCTGGGTCGGTGGCGATCTGCCCGCCGTAGAGGTCAACGGCCAGCACCGTGTAGCCTTCCCCGGCGAGCCTGCGGGTCATGGCTTTGATATTGTCATTCAGGCCCCACCATTCGTGAATGGTAATTAGCGCGGGTAGGGCTTCAGTCGTCGGATTTTCTGGCCGAGCCAGGTAGCCATTGACGGGCTGACCTTCTACCGTGGCGTAAACGATTTCTTCGCCGGTGACCGGCACGCTGGGTTCAGCGATCGCAATCGGCGTCGGCGTTGGCTTGTCACCGCTATGCTCCTCGGCCAGCTTCTCCATGCTGTCAGCGGTGTCAGCACTTTGATTGGGTTCGGTGCTGGTGCTGGGATTACTGGTGCAGGCTTGGAACAATAGGGCCAGCGATAGCGCCAGGGCAAACAGCATTCCCCATAGCGATCGCCCAGACTTCCACTTGAAGAAACGCATCAGCTGCCTTTATCCGAATAACGACTTATCAATCATCCTAGCTAGGCGGCTCAAGCGAGCCAATTCTTTAAGAAAGTTTCCAACCACCGATCAACTTCAGCGCTGTAGAGACGGTGGTTTTGCAGCTGCACTGGACGAGTCTGCGTATCGGGTGCGCCAATGAGATCAGCGCCATTCGTGCTCCAAAAGTCCACCATTTCAGTCGTCATCTCAGGGTGAAATTGCAGGCCATAGGCGCGATCGCCCCACCGAAAAGCCTGATTGGCAAAAGTATCGCCTCGCGCCAGCAAAACCGCCCCCTCCGGCAGCTCAAATCCCTCCTTGTGCCACTGATAGATCTTCATCTGAGGCGGAAAGAGGTCTTGACCTGCCGCCGTTGCATAGACCGAATAGTAGCCAATCTCTTCTGAAGCGTCGTTGTGGTGAGTCACTTTGGCCCCTAGCACCTTAGCCAGCATCTGCGCCCCCAAACAGATGCCCAGATAGGGCAAATCAGCAGCCAGCACCTGACGAATCCAGTCCAGCTCTTTGTGCAGGTAAGCCTCGTCGTCGTTGACGCTCATCGGCCCGCCAAACATTAGCGCCGCCGCGTAGTTTTCCAGGTCATCTGGCAGCGGCTCACCCAGAATAGGCGCGCGAATATCCAGCTGGTAGCCTCTCGCTGTCAGCTTGGCACCGACTAATCCGGCGACAGAGGTCTCTTTGTGAATGATGGTCAGGATTTTGTGAGGGCTGGGTGCTACAGAGGCCATGGCGCAGGTTTATCAATACGTCTATACGACTATTACAAGTAATACAAGGCTACTTACTGAGGCAAGGTAGAAACCGATACCAATTAATAGCGCGCTCCTCACACCAGCGCTCATCACCTCAAGAGAAAAGCTCCGCTGTTCGTATGCCAGCAGAGCTTTTAGCAGTCAAAGGCCACCTACGCTGCCCTTTCACCGTGCCATCTACAGTTCAGATGCAGCGCATGTTAGTCAATCTTCACGGCTCTCTTCGCTACTGCCCGACGAATCGTACAGGGCATCGAGCTGGTCTCTGGCATCTTTGATAGAGATAGAGCGCATCACCAGCAGCGGCTCGTTAATCACATCGCCGCTGTCGTCGAGCAGCTCGGGATGGGGAACCGGACGGAGATCGCTCTGATTGGGTCGCATGGGCTGGCGGGACTGGGTGCCCAGGTTCACCATGTTGCGAATCATGTTAGAAACAGCAATGACGGCTAAAACTGTAAAGGCAAGAACGTAGAGCAGGTGAAGCATAGGGGTAATCGGGGGGATAAATATGTGGGTTGATTACAGGTTGGGTTTGGTGTTGCCTGGGTTTTCTCGCCGCAGGCGCAGGGCAATGCCCCAACATTCATGCACCAGGCTGTGCCATGACATAATCACCGGCATATCTATACCTGCTTTGCCTTCGGTGGCAGCGGCTAAAGCCTGGGCTGCACTGACTTGCTTTTGAGCTGAGTGTAAGCGCGATCGCAGCGCCTGCCGCTGATCTGTACTGAGAAAATCGATGGTCTGAGTTTCTAAAAGGTCGGTGCTACGGCTAAACCAGTGCTGAAAGTCATCCAGCAGAGGAGGCAGTACCGCCTGAAGTAGGCTGATCTCTGCTGAGACATCTCCAGAAGGATCTGCCAGGACATCTTCGGAGTCTCTGGTGGCCCCTTCTGGGGGGGCATCTTCTGGGGGTGTGGCGGGAAAAGACATATTCTTCTACTGACCTACCTCTTATTTTAGTACGAAATTTTGGGACGGACTGGCTTTTGGCCTGAGCGCATCAGGTCAGTTCTGATGTTTTTTCGACGATGGCTTCTGAAGCGGTCCCTAAATCGGCATCTGGGTCATAGTCTGAGGCGATCGCCCGAATTTCATTTAGGGTCTGCCAGCCTGCCGCCCACAGCTGGCGATTTTTCAAAACTTTGGCATTCAGCCAGAACCGGGCCTGAGGGTCGCAGGCCGCTACCAGCTCGGCAAAGACCCAGCCGCCCTGGTTTTTGCGATTGACCACATGAAAGTGCCGCCAGCCCAGCGTCTTTTGCTGAGCGGTCCATTTGGAGCCAAGGAGATGCGGAAATTTTGGTTTGGCCAAAAGATAGCGGAGGGCGTTAGGCAGTTAGTCAAGATTCTATAGATTCAGTGTAAACCAGGGCGGCTGGTGAAAGTGAATAGAGGTTGCCGGAATGAACCGAAGCGGCCACTTTTCGGATCGGCCATTAGATGCCATATTGATCAGGCCTGTGAATGCTAAGATGCGATGCCTTGTGCGATTGGGGCCATGCGCCATGATTGAAGTTGACCAGCTCAGCAAAACTTACGGTTCCACTGCTGCCATTAGGGACGTGTCCTTCAGGGTGGAGCCTGGTGAAATTCTCGGCTTTTTGGGGCCAAATGGAGCCGGCAAAACCACGACTATGCGGATATTGACAGGCTACTTGCCTGCCAGCTCTGGAACGGCCCGAGTCGCCGGTAGAGATGTGCATACCGAGTCAATGGCAGTACGGCAGAGCATTGGCTATTTGCCAGAGACGCCGCCACTCTACCCAGAGATGACGGTAGAGGGGTTTTTGCACTTTGTTGCACGGATTAAAGGGGTGGCGGCAGGCGATCGCGCTACTCAAGTCATTTCAGCAATCGCGCGATGCAATCTGCAAGAAAAGCAAAAGGTGATTATTCGCAAGCTGTCAAAAGGCTTTCGGCAGCGGGTTGGCATTGCTCAGGCGATCGTCCACAATCCGCCGGTCATTGTCCTCGATGAGCCGACGGTGGGCCTCGACCCCCGGCAGATTATTGAAGTGCGCAACCTGATCAAAAGTTTGGCCGGGGAGCATACGATTATTCTCTCGACGCACATTTTGCCGGAAGTGAGCATGACGTGTGATCGCATCGCTATTATCAGCCGGGGTGAAATTATCGCCACCGATAGCCCAGAGCATCTGGTGGCGCGGCTGACTGGCCAGGGAGGCTACTGGATAGAGCTGCGCGGCGATGTCGGGCATAGCCTGTCGGTGCTGCGGTCGGTGCCAGGGGTGGTCAAGGTCGATCCGGTGGTGACAGAAGGCTTACCAGAGGAGCATTTTCGCTTTCAGGTGACGACGGCAGGGGGTGATTTGGGGAGTGCGATCGCCTCTCAGGTCGTCGGCCAGGGTCTGGAGCTATTTGAGCTAAGCCGTAATCGTGCCAGCCTGGAAGATGTGTTTATTAATCTGACGATGCAGGAGTCTCCAGCGACCTCTGATCGGCTGGTTGATGAAGGGGAATCGGATTTGGTAGAAGATAAGGAGTTGGGAGAGCAGGAGGCAGGAGAGCGGGAGGCAGGAGAGCAGGAGGCAGGAGAGCAGGAGGCAGGAACGGTGCTTTTGGAGACGGCTTCAGATGAGCCTGTGTTGCCAGAGCCGCCTGACCAAGCGGCGACAGACCTGTCGAACGATGCGGAGGAGAGTAAGCAGTTGTGAAAATTTTGCTGAGTAATCTACTGGCGATTTACCGTCGAGAGTTGCAGAGCTATTTCACCTCGCCTTTTGCCTACGTGATTGCGGTGGTTTTTTGGCTAATTGGCGGCTTGTTTTTAGTGACGCTGCTGCTCTCTCCCAATGGCATCATCGCTCAGGTGAGCGCCGCCGATCAGCTGGGTGCAGGCGCTCAGGCCATTGATGCGCCCTACGAATTTCTTAAGATCTATCTCAACCTGCTGGGCTCTCTCTCAATGTTTGTGCTGCCTATGCTCTCGATGGGGCTATACGCCGAGGAGCGCAAGCAGGGCACGCTGGAGCTATTGGCGACTTCTCCGGTGACGAACTGGGTGGTGGCGCTGGGCAAATTGCTGGGCGTGGTGACTTTTTACGGCGCCATGCTGCTGCCGCTGCTGATCGCTGAATCGGTGGCGTTTGCGTCGAGCGAACCGGCTTTTTCACCAGCGGTTTTGCTGATGGGCCATTTTGGACTGCTGCTGTTAGCGGCGAGCGTGCTTTCGCTGGGCATGTTTATCTCTTCGCTGTCGGAGAGTACGGTGCTGGCAGCGGTGATGACGTTTGGGCTGGTGCTGGTGCTGTGGGTGATTGATGCGATCGCTGCCGATCTCCCCGGCGTGATTGGCGACGCGCTAAGTCATCTATCGCTGCTGGCCCACTACACCGATTTTACCCAGGGCATATTCGATACCAGCGGCCTGATTTTGTTTGTTAGCTACATCGTGCTCGGTCTGTTTCTCACCGCTCAGTCGATTGATACGCTGCGGTTTCAGCGCTCCTAAACCCTCTCTAAAGCTCATGCCTTACCGGTGCAGTCGATGAAAATGCAGCCTATTTTGAAATATTTAATCTGGCCAGGGCTGGCGCTGGTAACCGCTGGCCTGGTGATTGGCATACTCAACGGCTGGACGCTGGTAGCCGTGGCGCTGTTGATTATCGGGCTCATGCTGATTGTCTCTAGCGTGGCGGCTAGCGATCTGCGCAGCTGGAGCGGTTTTTGGCAGCGGCGCTCAACTCAGGCAGGCACCAATGCGGCGGTGTCCGTGCTGGCCGTACTGGTGATTTTGGGACTGGTCAACTTTTTGGGCGCGCGCTACGACAGCCGCACCGATCTCACCGAAGGGCAGCTGCTGACGCTTTCTCAGGCCTCTCAGCAGGTGGTCGAAAATTTGGAGCAGCCGACCGAAGTGCTGATTTTCAGCCCGGTTCCTGACCCGACTGATCAGCAGCTGCTGGAAAACTATCGCCGCTACAATAGCGACTTTACCTACCGCTATGTAGACCCTTTTGCTGAGCCTCAGCTGTCGCAGCAGCTAGGCATTGAGACCGGTGGAGAAGTGTTTTTGCGGGCGGGCAGCGAAGAAAACGCCGAGCAAGTTCGCGATATTTTAGTCCAGCAGGTTGGCCCTCAAGAGCCTCTCTCAGAGCGGCAGCTCACCAACGAGCTCGCCCAGCTCAGCCAGGAAAACATATCGGTGGTGTACTTTTTACAGGGCCACGAAGAGTATGCCATTGACGGCTCTCAAGCGGGTTTCTTAGAAGCGGCTAGCCGTTTGCAAGATGAAAACTACACGGTAGCTCCGCTGAACTTGGCCGATACCGGTGGCGTACCCGCCGATGCCGATGTGCTGGTAATTGCGGGGCCACAGAAGAAACTGTTCGACACGGAAGTAACCGCTGTTAAAGACTATTTAGAAGCCAGTGGCAGTGTGCTGACACTCATTGACCCTCAGGTTGAAACCGGGCTAGAGGGGCTACTGAGCCAGTGGGGAGTCGTCCTTGAAAATACGCTGGTGATTGACACTTCTGGGGGCGGTCAGCTGGTGGGCCTCGGGCCTGCCGCACCGCTGGTAACCGACTATGGCGACCATCCGATCACGGCGGCCTTTGGCAACGGGCGATCATTTTTTCCGGTGGCCCGGCCCTTGCAAATCAAAGAAGTGAGCAATACAGAAGAAACGCCGCTGCTATTCACCAATGAAAACAGCCATGCTCAAACCATCACAGAAGGCGAGCTGTCGGTCGACCCCGACCAGGCACCTGCGGGTCCGTTTGCGCTAGGGGTGGCGCTCTCTCGCCCAGCGCAATTAGACAGCAGCGCGGCTCCAGAATCCACTCCAGAATCCACTGAGGCAGATACTGCGACTGATTCTGAGGCCACTGGGCCTAGTCCAAGTGGTCCTGAAGAGAGTCGGCTGGTAGTGATTGGCAATTCCAGTTTTGCTACCGATGGCCTGTTTGGCCAGCAGCTGAATGGCGATGTGTTCTTAAACTCAGTAAGCTGGCTGAGCAAGCAAGATAGTCTGACGCTTTCCGTTCGCCCCAAAGAAGCCACAAACCGTCGATTCAACATGACGGTGACTCAGCAGGTTTTGCTAACGCTGCTGGCGCTAGTGGTGTTTCCGCTGGCTGGGTTAATCGGGGCGGGTACGCTATGGGCGCGGCGGCGCTAAGGAACCAAATGGCTATGTTAAAACGGGGCACGGTATTGCTATTGGTAGGGGCGATCGCACTAGGTGGCGGCGTTCTCCTGATTGAAAGCCAGCGAGGTGAAAGCCAGGTCTCTGACGACTCAGATAGTGCCTCACAAGGGGAAGGAGAGCAGCTGTTTCCTTTTGCCGAAGAAGAGGTTGAGCGCTTAACGATTGAGCGGCCTGAAGGGGAAATTGCCTTTAGCAAAAGCGCCGACGGTACCTGGCAGATGACTGCGCCTACTGCGGCTCCGGCTGAGGGGGGCGCGATCGCCTTTCTGCTCACCCAACTCACCAGCCCTTCGGCCCACACCCTCAGCGTAGACCCAAGCACGCTAGCCGACTTTGGCCTAGCCGACCCGAGTGTTACCGTAAAGCTAACTGCCAACGGCGCCCCCTACGAACTTAGATTAGGCAATGCCGACTTTACGGGCAGTCAGCGCTATGTAGAGACACTTGATACGCCGGCCCAGGGAGCAGAACAAAACAACAGCACCGAGGCTGAGCAAGCTGCCGCTGTGAAAATTCACGTTGTTTCTAGCAACTTCAACAGCGCCGTCAATCGGCCTACACCCGAGTGGCTAGCGCCAGACGATGCGGCTGCAAATTCTCCAACAGATTCATCTGGCACAAATCCATCTGGCACAGAATAACGACTGCCGCTTAATTGGAAAATTGCCAACTGAACCCGAGTTCGGGATAAGCTGCCTCATAGTCAACTGCCCAAACCTCTCGTACCAAAGCCAATTCGGGTTCCCCTTACCGAGGGGAACCGCAAGGGAGGGGTTCCGGCGACCTGTATGCTCAGCCGAAACTCCTCTGCCTGCGACATCTCCCCTTACCGAAGGGAGAAAAGATCCCCGACGGCGCATTCTAGCTATTCTTATCCCGAACCGTCGTTAACTGACCGGCTGCGCCTGCAACTCAACCTGACTGAGCGGCTGTAGATCATCGCGCTGACGATCATCTTCGCCGTACAGAAGAATTGCCAGAATAGTCGCAACCATCAGCATCAGAACAATAGCGCCTGACCCCAGAGAAGCCTCTTGAGCAGTCTTTCTTGAGGCACCGCGATTACTGTTCCTTCTGTGATCCTCATCCTCAAAAAATTCATTGCCGCAGTTTAAGCAGCGATAGCGCATAATTGCATCGACTCTAACAGTGCTGTTGGTGGTGAGCTTGTGCTCTTCACATATTGGGCAGGACTTTTTGCTGTAGAGGCCTTGCAGAGTGGTGTATGCCATGACAGGCAGTGCTCCAACGAAGAAAAAGAGAGCAGAAATTAGTCTCAGTAGACGCACGTAGGCGGATGTCTTTAAGCTAACAATCTAGTTGGCATTAAGGAACCTGTAGACGACCCGTTCATAAAGACATCAGGCAAACTGAGAAGAATTACGCAAGAACTTTAAAGAAGTCAGCAAAAACCCCTTCACTATGTCCAGTACAGCAGATCAGCATGGGGAAAATACCGGGCGATTTTGGTTTCAATAAAGCTGCGCAAATCTTGAGCAGTCTCTTTGTCGTATACGTATTTGATACCGCCAAACTTGTTGCGTTTAGTGGTTCGACGCTCGGTTTCCATATCCAGCTTGCTATTGGGATACCATTCTTCCAGCACTTCTTTAGACTTAGCAGTAAACCGATGGCTAATCAGCTCAAAGGTGAGGTCGCAGTCAAAATCCAGAGCGGCAGCAATTTGCTCAAACAAGGCTTCGTAGTGCACTTGCCACTCTGTAAATTCCATAATAGGTGCAATTACCAGCCCGACCGGATAGCCGCCACCACCTTGGGCTTTTGGCAGCGCTAGTTTGCGTAGAGCTTGGAGGCGATCACCTACCTGCGCCGTTCCCCCTTCAAAAGAATGCGAAACCGGGTCAGCATTCACACTCACCCGGCAGCGCGTGCGGCCATTGTGCGGGATGCTCAATAACGGCTCTACATTGTCAAACTTAGAGACCCAGCGCAGTTCTTTGTTGGGCTGAGTGCCAAAATAGCGAATGCATTCGCCCAAACTGCCGGTCAAATGCTCCAGGCTTAGCGGGTCGGTATAGCAGCTCACTTCAAAGCTAGTCGGGCGATCAGGATTAGCTGATTCGCCCTTGTCTGTTCTTTTTAACGGTCTTGCCGGCGATAGATAATTATCCGTATTCTCCAAAATGCTGGGCAAGTTAGCAAACACTCGAATGACCGGCGGCCCTGAGAGGCTACTGGCTAAATAGCAGTATTGACAGTGGGCCGGACAGCCTTCTGCCAGATGAAACTGCCAGTCGGCAGAGGGGGGAATCGGCTGTAGCTTAAAAGCGCTGGGAGGTGAAGTGACTACCGCCATCGTCTGCTTGGCTTTGGCGTAAGTCTCTCGTTCGCTGTTGCCCTTGATTCCAGTGATACGGTTTTGCGTTAGCTCGGTGATGGGCAGACCTAAGTCTTTCACCCGCTGATAGATTTGCTGTCCCCAGCTTTCTTCCAGCGCAGCAGGGGTAAACAGCACCTGCCTGGGCATCCATAGGCGCGCTGCCGGGGCCCTTTCGGAAGTCGATTGAGTAGAGATATCGATAGACGGAATGCTGAGAGCTGACATGAGTGCGAGTAGGCAGGTAAACAAACTGGCAACGCTGCCAGCATGCTTATCTTGGCGAACCTGCTTGCACTATGCCCACGTTCTCTAGAACGATTTGCGACTCTACCCATTGACAGGCAATATTAGCTTGATAGGCAGCGTCAGCCACAGTGTCGCTAAGTTGATAACGCCCACAATGATCATCAGCCCCGCAGGCATAAACTTTCGCGTTTTGACCAGCCGCACAGTGAATACTATTACCAGCAGCAAACTGACAATCGCCGAAAGCAATGGCCCTATCGCCGCACCGCCAAACAGTAAATACGCCCCTATCAGCAGCAGCAGACCGCTGATAAAGCCTGAAATTAGAGAAACCTGACTACCGGCCTGTTTGTAGCCAATGGCTCCGCCAACCATGGATAAAATACCGTAGAGCAAGGTGACAAAAGCTGCGATCGGAATGTTGTTCATGAGGGTCAACCCAATGGGGCTATTAAGCCGGCTTAAAAGAAAATAGGATAAAGAAGAATTGTACGGTGAAGCAGGGGTGAGAATGGTTCTGGCAGAAGAAGCGATCGCAAAAATTCAAAACTACCAGCAGCGGTTAGCCTCGCTATTGCTCTACCAGTCCGTACTCACCAGCGACATCGGCCAAGCTTTCTTAGCTTTGCTAGAGGCGCTGGCCAAAGGCGATAAAATTGACAGCTCCCTGGCCTACGGAAAATGGTTTTCCGCCTTAGCCACTCAGCAGCAGAGCTGGCAGCAACATCTCGTGACACAGGTGCTCTTAGCCAACAACGCCTTCGCACAGCAGGCCCAAATCGCGGAATCTGATGACCTACCTGGCAAATTTGCACCCGGTATAGTCGCCGCCGTTCATCACGATTTGGCCATTCTGCAAGCCCTGTACTACCTACCAGTTGATCAGCTCAGTCACTGGACAGGGCAAGTATGCGGGGGCAGCGCCCCCCCGGTCATGCAGTTCAGCAGCGAGCACGACCTGCCAGTAGCGTTTCCCCACCAGCCTGATTGGACAGCGGCACTGGCAGAACTCACCCGGTACTACCGCGCCCACGGCGTCGGCATGTTCGGGCAGTTCAAAGCGTTTCGCTGGCAGTCTGGTCAGACCGAGGGACAGCTAATTGGCATCGCAACGCCCGATCCCATTCGGCTGGAGCAGCTGATTGGCTATGATCACCCCAAGCAACAGCTCGTTCAAAACACCGAATCGCTCTTGCGAGGCTACACCGCCCAGAATGTACTGCTCTACGGCAGTCGGGGGGCAGGCAAATCTTCTCTGGTCAAGGCGCTGCTGAGTGAATATAGCAGCCGGGGTCTCCGACTAATAGAAGTCCCAAAATCCGACCTGCAAAACCTGCCTCAAATTGTCGAGCCGCTGCGCCGCGTGCCTCAAAAGTTCATCATCTTTGTAGACGATCTGTCCTTCGAAGACGATGACGAAGCCTTTAAAGCGCTCAAGGTCGTACTGGAAGGGGGCGTCACCGCCAGACCGCAAAATACAGTTGTATACGCAACTTCCAATCGCCGCCATCTGATTCGCGAGTTTCATGACGAGCGGCCCCGGCCTAAAGACGCTGAGGAAATTCACGCTTGGGATACTTTGCAGGAGAAGCTTTCGTTCAGCGATCGCTTTGGCCTCACCCTCACCTTCACCCCCGCCGATCAGCCCACCTACCTCACCATCGTCCGCGAACTCGCAGATCAAGCCGGTCTCAAAATCGATCCAGACAATCTCGACTGGCGCGCCCGGCAGTGGGCTACCCGCCACAACGGTCGCTCAGGCCGCACTGCCCGCCAATTTATAGACTTTTTAACCGCAGAGCAGGATGACCAATCTTGAGCGAACCCGCTACCTTATGAGAAGTTAAAAGCTCAAGTAACTCCCTCCAATCTTCTTCTATGGCAAGCCAATCTGACCTGCAAACCACCACGCTCGGCCCCCAAGGACCAACAGTACCCGCGCTAGGGTTAGGAACCTGGTCATGGGGAGACTCGCTGTTTTGGCAGTATGGTGGCGGCTACGGCGTCGATGAAGTCCGCGCTGCTTTCAATACCTCTATAGCGGCTGGGGTCAACTTTCTTGACACCGCCGAAGTGTACGGCTTGGGCGAATCGGAGAAGCTGATTGGCCAATTTATGAAAGGCAGCGCCAGCCTGCCCATCATCGCCACCAAATACATGCCGTTGCCCTGGCGATTTTCTGCCAAATCTGTTGCCGACGCCCTTACCGACAGCCTACAGCGATTAAAGCTCCCCTCCGTCGATCTATATCAGGTGCACTGGCCCTTTGATTTCTTCATGAGCCAAAAAACGCTGATGAATGCGCTAGCAGACGAAGTCGATCAGGGACGAATCAAAACCATCGGCGTCAGCAACTACTCGGCAAAACAAATGCGCGAGGCCCACAGCCACCTGGCCGCGCGAGGCATTCCTCTGGCTGTCAATCAGGTGCAGTACTCACTGCTCCACCGCAATATAGAAACCAATGGCGTGCTAGAAGCCGCGCAAAACCTGGAAGTAACCATTTTGGCCTATAGTCCGCTGGCCCAAGGCCTGCTAACGGGCAAATACACCGTAGGTAGCGATCTTCAGCCCGCAGGCGCTCGGCGCTTAGATCCAAAATTTAGCAAAAAGGGTCTGCAAAAAATTGAGCCTGTTTTAGCTGCGCTGCAATCAATTGGCGCTGCCCATGACAAAACAACGGTGCAAGTGGCGTTGAACTGGCTGATTAGCAAAGGCAATATTGTTCCTATTCCTGGTGCAAAGAACGCCAAGCAAGCTCAGCAAAACTCGGGCGCACTCGGCTGGGAGATAGCCGACGTAGAACGCGAGCAGCTAGACAATGTATCTGCACCCTGGCTTAAGTAGTTTTGGTTTCGTGACGTATGGGCTGCCATGGCAAAGAATAATTTCCTCGATACTCGTACCGCTAGCTTCAGCGAATTAATTAGTAATGGCCGAATCTACCGAGTGCCTACCTATCAGCGCGATTATTCTTGGGAGCAGGATAATTGGGAAGATCTATGGCTAGATATCATAAATTCTCATGAGACGAAAAACAGCCATTACATGGGAGCAATAGTGCTGAAGGGTTCTCAAGAAGACAGCTCTTTGACTATCATTGATGGGCAGCAAAGAATGGCGACTTTGAGTGTTTTGGTGATCGCCATCATTGAAAAAATAAATGCCTTGGTAAGAAGGGATATAGATCCTATAGACAATCGAGATCGTCAGAGTATTCTGAGGCGAACCTATTTAGGTGATAAAGATCCTGGTTCGTTACGCTACTCTAGCAAACTTTTTCTGAATGAAAATAACGACGATTTCTATCAAGGAAATTTGATCAACTTACGAGAGCCTAAATCGATTCGCAGCTTACGGAAGTCCAACCAGCTTTTGTGAAGAGCCTTCAAATACTACTCCGAGCAGCTAGAAGAATTAACCGAAATTTTAGAAGATGGCTCCCTTCTTGCAGAATTTCTGATGGAGACAGTTGCGCGAAAACTACTATTCATTCAAATCAATGTAGAAGACGACATAAATGCCTACGTTGTCTTCGAAACATTGAATTCACGCGGGGTGGAATTGAGTGCTACTGACTTACTCAAAAACTATCTATTTTCTCAGTTCCAAAGTCCAGATGACTTGAATGCAGCTCAGAGAGAATGGCAAGAGATTACTAGAATCGTTGGCATGGAGAAGTTTCCAGAATTTTTGAAGTACTTTTTGAGTATGACCAAAAAAAGAGTTAGGAGCAATCAACTCTTCAAGCTGACTAAGAACCAGGTAAAAAATGCGGAACAAGCTTTTGAACTCTTAGAGAAGCTCAACGAACTTGGTGGACTGTACGTTGCCCCTGGCAACCCTAACGACAACTTTTGGTTAGACTTTCCCAACTCCCGTAGCATCAGAAACTGCATAGAGGAATTGAAGCTGTTTAAGACAAAGCAGGCCTATCCCGCTCTGTTTGCTGCCCATAAAGTTTTTGACGAGCAGAAATTTGAAAAGCTATTAAGACTAGTGAATGTGATTTCTTTTCGTTATACGGTTGTTGGCGGGCTAAATCCGAATGACCTAGAGACCCAGTACAATACATTAGCCAATCAAATATCTGTAAGGAAGATTAAAACACCGAGGGCAGCATTTAGTCTAATATCTTCTGCTTTATACGTGAGCGATGAAAAATTCGCTCACGATTTCTCTTTGCTTTCTCTTGCGAGCAAACAGAAGAAACAGCTAGTAAAATATATTTTGGGACAACTGCAAAAAGATGAATCCCGTGTTGATGTAAAAGAGGATAGCTTTACGATAGAACACATCTTGCCTCAAAACCCAAACGAAGTTTGGAGGGACAAATTTCCAGAAGGTGAAATAGACGAGGCAATCTATCGGGTAGGTAATTTGACACCTTTAGAGCCGTCACTCAACTCGAAGATAGGTATAGAACCTTACGAAAAGAAGAAGCAAGTCTATCAGCAGAGCGCGTACAGCATCACTCGGGCTGTGCAGGCGGAAGAGTGGACCATGTCATCTATTGTCAGAAGACAAGAAGCTATGGCAGAGCGAGCTGTTCAGATATGGCGGGTTGATTACCACAGCAGCTAGAACGCTCGCTATGCCGTTGCAATGGATATCCACTCTCCGCTCTTACTTATTGATGTTGAGAGCGCCACGAGCACAGCGACCAGATCCATGCCAATTTCTCCTGAGGAGATGGGTGATTGCTTCTTCCCCCTAACACACGCCACAAAGTGATCGCACACACTCTTTAAAGGCTCTGAAGGCGGTACTTCGATAGACTGAGTCGATAGATTTTGCGGCGTGAACCAGCCGGCCTGCTCAGCGAAGTCGCCGCCTTGCTGAATTAATGGATCTTTGTTCATCTCGTCAAAGATAAGGGTAGCGCGATCGCCCACCACACACAGCCGCCGCTGCTTATCAGGATTGGCCCAGCAGAGATGAATCGTCGCTTGAAATCCGCTCTGGTACCGCAATCGGCACCAGACGACATCGGCCAAGCCGCCGGGAGAAAGCGGCGTGCTTACTTCGGGCTGAAGCCAGCTGCTGCCCTGCGCCTGCACCTGTATCGGGCTTTCGCCCAGCCAGTAGTTAAAAATTGAAATATCGTGGATGGCTAAGTCCCAGAGGGCATCGACATCGCGGCGGACCGGGCCGAGATGGGTGCGGGTCGCGTAGCCGTAGCGGAGTTTGCCCAGGTGGGGGAGTGTTTGCTTGCCTGTAGTGACGGCGCTGTGAAATAAGTAGGTGTGGTCAATGACGAGCTGACGCTGCTGTTTTTGGGCCAGGCTGCACAGGGCCTGAGAGCTAGCAACGTCTAGCGTTAGAGGTTTTTCGGCGAGGACGTGCAGGCCTCTAGTCAGGGCAGCATGGATTAGATCGTAGTGAGTAGCGGCGGGGGTGGCGATCGCACACCCCTCCAGTCCATCCAATGCGATCGCCGCCCGCCAGTCCGTCATCAGTTCAACCGAGCTATCTAACTCAGAGGCAACTGCCGCTAGCCGCTCCGCCGACGCCTCTACAACTGCCCGTAGCCGAATCTGTGGATGGGCCAAAAAGTTGCGCAGCAGGTGGGTGCCCCACCGGCCTACCCCAAACAGGGCAAGTTCTATTGGAGCTATCTGTCCGGTCGGAGAAGTCATGGTTTTAGCGTTTGCTGAAGCTGATTAAAGGCGACCTTAGCAGCGGCTTGCTCAGCCATTTTAATAGAGCGGCCTTTGCCCTCGCCCCACAGCTTGGCCTGAAACCAAACCTGCGCCTGAAAACGCTCTTCGTCGCCGTGGACCTGGCTGATTTGGCTGGCCCGGTACGTCGGCAGCGCTTTGTAGTGCGACTGCGTGAATTCCTGCAAAGCTGCTTTGTAATTTTGCTTGGCCGGATCGCTGTACAGTTCCTCGGTTAGGCGCTCTAAATGAGCATCTAACCAGGGGCGAATCAAGCTCAGGTTGCCCGCACTCAGGTAAAGCGCACCTAAAATAGCTTCAAAGGTATCGGCCAGTCGCGATTCGGTGCCAGCTTTATCACCCCTTGCACTAGCCGAAAGCAGTAGATAGCGGTAAAGCTGATAGCGCTTTGCGAGGGTAGCTAGGACGCGATCGCTCACCAGCTGTGACCTGACTGCCGACATCTCGCCCACCGACATCTGCGGATAGCGCTCCATCAAAAATTCAGCCGCAGCTAGCCGCAGCGCCGCATCACCCAAAAATTCTAGCTTCTCATTGTTTTCATCCGCCGAACTCGAAATATCGATCAGTGCCAGATTCAGCAAATCGCGATTGACTGCCGCCGCTGGAAGCTGGAGCTGGGCAATCAGGGCATCTAAATCTCTATCGGTTTTGTCAAGACCAGTCAAATCAGTCGTCATCATAGAAAAAGGGTAGAGCTGGACCTAAGCCGGGTTCTGTTCCTCCGGGGCGAGCCCGCAGGGTGGTTATCTATCTGGGACGCCTGTTGCCAGACGCCTCTAGCGGCACACTTTGACAGAGCCGGTAAAAAGCCAACCGTCGCTCCTTTGGCCTTGCACCCAACCGGGGTTTACCTGGCCAGCACCTCTCGATGCTGCCGGTGCGCTCTTACCGCACCCTTGCACCCTTACTCGTAAAACTCAGGAGTCAGAAGTCAGGAGTCAGAAGTAAAAAGGCAGGCTTTAAACTCATCGTTCATCATTCATCGTTCATCGTTCCCGTTAGCGGTATGTTTCTGTGGCACTCTCCTCACGGTCACCCGCACTGGGCGTTACCCAGCAAGTTTGGCTTTTGGGGAGCCCGGACTTTCCTCAGAAATCTAGGCGGAGTTTTGACGCTCTCCTTTGACTTCCGCAACCACTGAGCCAGCTCTATAGGCTCTAGTGTATCGCCATCGGGCCGTCATCGTCGCTGCCGCTGCTGTCTGCCCCAAAGTAAGCTCTCTAGCGGTCGATTGCGACGGCCAAAGTGGTGCAGCAGCCAGCGCAGGGGAGGCAGCGCTATCTGGTCGGCTTCTATTTCTAGGGTGAAGCTGAAGGGCACTAGCAAGTTAATTAACCGACTGTCTGGCTCGGTAGTCCGCTTGAGGCCAATCATCAGATCGAGGCCGTAGAGGGGCTGAATGTTTTTTTGACTGGAAGTGGGGTCAGTGAGCTGCGATCGCTCCACCCGCTCCTTTAAGTCGACCAAAGGTTTAGCAAGCTTCACCTGATTGCTAGCCGCATCGCGCACGTAATTTTTCTCAATCGTCACGTCAGAGACCATCGACTGCCCGGGATTGACCGTGCTAAAAATCTGACCCCGAGTCAGGTCTAGCGGCATATTGGGCGTAGCGCGAATAACCCGGTTGCCCTGGCCAAACATCTCTAGCGAGCTGCGATCCCAATTGATGTAAATCTGAGCATCGGCAGTGTCGTTAACCACCAAAATAGAGAGATAGGAGACTGATCTTAGCGGCTGCCTGCCGGTCGGTGAAACCTGGATAGAGATCTTTTTCTTCAGCGATGAGCGAATCTGCTCATCGTTCAGACCCATATCTCTTAGCGCCTCCAGATGAGGCGAATCGAGCGGCAGCTCTCGATGCGGGTCAAAAGCCAGCGTAATCACTGGGCGGGTGGCCTTACTATTATCAAATCCCTGCTGTTCGGCGATCGCATCGATATGGCTAGCATCGGATTGAGTGGAGAGCTGGGCCTGGGTTTGCTCTGCCAAAAAATCTTGATCCAGGTGAATGATTACCTTATCTTCCAACCTGTCTTCTAGAGACAGCGCCATCTGATAAAGCACATAGATCACAACCAAAAAATAGACTGTTAGAAGAAGCGCTTCCATAGCTGCTGCGAACCAAACACCAGGGTCTAATCAGTAAAAGGGCTAATCGGTAATTGCCCATAGCTTACACCGATCTAGCCCATGATTCGGGTAGCAATCTGGCTGACAATCTGGCCCATGATTTTGCCCGCATTTCGGTTTCAAATCGTCTCAACAATTTAAGACTGAATTTTTGGCTGTTTTTCTATCAGTTAGACGAGTCAAACTATAGAGCATTCCTAAAGCCAATCAGCAAAACTAAAAGCGACTCAGGGCTTTATCTGTAGGGTTATCCCTCCCTTTAGTCGGATACTCTATTGCACTTAAAGCGCTATACTAATAAAGTAATCAAAGCTCAAATCTACGTCACTACTGTAGAAATTTAGAGTTATTACAACGAGCTTCAAGAAATAGCGCTTTTAGGAAAGGCTGTTTTGATTAGAAGAGGAAGTTAGAGGAGGAGAGGTTATGCAATTACTAACCCAATCATTTGTTCATTCAGCCACCAGGCTATCGGAAACAGTTGCTTACGCAGCGGCGCTGTCACTCGGTATCACAGGACTAGCCGCCGCGATAGATCCGGCCCCTGTACTGGCAGAGAATCCAGAGCATGTCGCTCAGCTGCTCGAAACTGGCATTTGCAATGCCTGCGATTTGACCGACGCCGACCTTACGGGCGCGCATTTGATTGGTGTGGACTTAAGAGATGCTGACCTCACTGGTGCAACGCTAGCCTATGCCAATTTGGAGGGCGCAGATCTGACTGGTGCAACGCTTGTTAATACCGACATGAGCAACGCCTTTTTGACTAACGCTTTACTGGACGATACTGTCATCAAAAATGCAGATTTGTCAGAGTCAACTCTGATCTACACGAGTCTGGACGGTGCTAACGTAGATCAAGTAGATTTGGCAGGAGCCAATATCTTGAACACGCCAATCAGCATTGGTGGTAGCTACGACGAGTAGGCAAGCTACTAGCAAATAAGGGCTATTAATTAGCCAAGCGAGGCGCATTCTTCAGTGAAAGGATGCGCCTCGTTTTTGTCTTGGTTTTAAAATGCTGGACTTTGAACATTTGAATTTGAATGCTATAGCAGATGTCCTGATGCATCAGGACATCTGCTAGTCGAGTGCCTGCTGTTCTCTAGCGGTTTCAGCCGACAAAAGCGTCCTGAGCAATTCGACAGAGGCTATAGAGCTTGAAGACTGGGCTTGCTCGCTGCCTCAGGCGACAATCAGCACCTCTGTGATTTTGCCGCGCTTACTGGCTTTGGAGTTAATAGAGCGAGCGGCAGTAATGGTTTGCAGGTCAAAAATATGGGTATCGCTGTACAGGTTGCGGATGAACGGGCAGTCGGAATTGGAGGCAAGTACCTGCACCTTTTGGGCGGCGAGCTGAGCAATGACTGCCTTTAGCTCACCTTGCTGCTCGGCAGCAAACTGGTAGCGGCTATAGGCGGTAAATTTGCTGGTGCTGCTGAGCGGATGGTACGGCGGATCAAAGTAGACAAAGTCGCGGCGATCGTCTGCGTAGTCTAAAACAGACGAAAAAGGACGCTCTGCAATCTCAGCAATTTGTAGCGCAGCAGAGGCAGCGTGCAGCAAATCGGGCGTGCAAATTTTAGGATTTTGGTAGCGGCCCATCGGCACATTGAACAGTCCTTTAGCATTTTCGCGATAGAGGCCGTTGTAGCAGGTTTTATTCAGATAGATGAAGCGAGCGGCGCGCTGGACTGGATCGGTGGGGAGCTGCGATCGCACAGCATAATACTGCTGCTCCCCATGACTGCGCTGATACACCGCTAGCTGCGCTATCACATCATCCACCTGGTTGCGTACGCACCGGTATACATTCACCAGCGCCGGATTGAGGTCGCTCAAAAAGGCGCTTTTGCGCTGACGGCTGAGCTGCGGCGCCAGATGAAAAAACAGCGCCCCGCCGCCTAAAAAAGGCTCGTGATAGCGATCAAACTCGCTGGGCAGAAAGGGTTTGTACTGCTCAATCAACCGCGCTTTGCCACCAGCCCACTTAATGAACGGGCGGGCCTTAGCCGCGATCGCACCTTCAGCACTGGTTGCAGTAGATAGAGAGATAGTCATAGATCAACTGTATTACATATAGGCTGTCAGCACACCTAAGGCGGCATCCATAAGACCCAGAGCAGTGCGGTAGGATAATAGATGAGTTTGCCTTTGAAGACTTTGAAGATACCTGTTTGGCACTATGCAAGAATTTTTTGACAATGTTTCTCGCTATCCTCGCTATCTGATCTCGGTTTCCTTTGGCATTTTCTACAACGCCATTGAGCCTTTGATTCCACTGATGAAGCGACCGGTGACGGCGATTCCACTGATTGGTGCGGCGATCGCCGCTTTTGTAGGCCTGAGCTTCACCCTAAGGGCCATGCTAGGTATTGCATAGGCATCCTTTTTCAAAGTCCCCTTTTCTTTTAACTATCTCCGAATCTTTTAACTATTTCAAATCCCTATGGCTACTAGCAGACGAGTTGCGCGGGTATCAGCCTCTATCAAGCGCGAAGTGAGCCAGATGCTGATCAATGGCATCAAAGATGATCGCGTCGGCGCAGGCATGGTCAGCATTACCGATGTAGATGTCGCCGGAGATTTGCAGCACGCCAAAGTATTTGTCAGCATATACGGCACCGACGAAGCCAAAGCCGAGACTATGGCCGGGCTCAGAGCGGCTGAAGGCTACGTGCGCCATGAACTCGGTCAGCGAATGAAGCTGCGCCGCACGCCTGAAGTGACCTTTAAAGAAGACCGCTCGTTTGACCTGGCTAGCAACGTGATCAATGTGCTCAATCAAATTAACGCCGAGCGTCAGGCTGGAGATTCGATAGACGCTCAAGAATCGGACGACTCAGAAAGCACATAGCGCAGGAGGCTCGATGCTAGCGTCTCGTCTACCCAGCCCAGACAGCCTCAGCCTGGCTGAGCAAGTGGCTCAAATGGTGGTGGTGCGCACCACCGGCCATCTTTTTGACCATGAGGTGGCGTATCCGCAGTGGGAAGCGACTAATGCCGATCTCAAAAAATATTTGGCGATGGGCGTGGGCGGCGTAATTTTGCTGGGGGGCAGCGCGGCAGAAGTAGGCGTGCGCACGCAGCAGCTTCAGCTACTGGCCAAATATCCGCTGTTGGTGGCTGCCGATATTGAAGAAGGAGTCGGCCAGCGCTTTAGCGGCGCGACCTGGTTTGCGCCGCCGATGGCTCTAGGAGAGATTGCCCGCCGCGATCTGCCGTTGGCCGTGGCACTGTCTGAACAGATGGGGGCCGCGATTGCTCAAGAAGCGGTGGCTATTGGCATCAACTGGCTGCTGGGGCCGGTGGTCGATGTCAACAACAATCCGGCCAATCCGGTGATCAACGTGCGAGCTTTTGGTGAAACGGCTGATACCGTCGCTCAGCTCACCAGTGCGTTTATTAAAGGGGCCCAGAATTTTGCCGTCCTTACTACAGCCAAGCATTTTCCCGGACATGGCGATACCGATGCCGACTCCCATCTCGCGCTGCCGGTGGTCAATCACGACTTTGAGCGGTTACAGCAGCTGGAGCTGGTGCCGTTTGAGCGGGCGATCGCCACTCACGTAGACAGCATCATGACCGCCCACCTACAGCTGCCAAAACTTGATCCTCAGCACCCGGCGACCCTTTCTAAAGTGACGCTCAGCGGCCTGCTGCGGCAAGACATGGAGTTTGACGGGCTAATTGTGACCGATGCCCTGGTCATGGGCGGCATTACTCAGCAGTATGGCCCAGATGAAGCGGCAGTGCTGGCGGTAGAGGCGGGCGCTGATATTCTGCTGATGCCGGGCGATGTAGAAGGGGCGATCGCAGCAGTCTGCGAAGCGGTCAGCACCGGTCGGGTTGCAGCCGAGGCAATTTTGCGAACCGTAGAGCGAATTTGGCGAGCCAAACACAAAATTGCCGACTTGCCCGTCACCGATGCCTCCTCTCGCCATGCCTGGCAGCAGCAGGCCGTCCCACCCATCCAGACTGAGCAAATTGCGACTGAGCCAGCTAGAGCTCTCGCTGCCAAAATTTTACAGATGGCTCAGCAGATCAGCCATGCGCCCAGTCAATCGGTTGCTCAGGCAATCAGCCCCCCACTCATTCCCGGACAAAATCTCATCCTGGTCGATGACTTGCTGCACTGCCGGTTTCTAGGTCGCACAGCGCCCGCCGTGACGCTGCCTGCTCGTCAGGGCTATCAGCTAACGCTAATCGACAGCCGTAGCGCAGCCGCTGCTCTACAGCCCGATATGACGACTTTGGTGCAGCTGTTCATTCGCGGCAATCCGTTCCGTAGCGGTGAGCAGCTAATCACGATTGCCACTCAATACATTCAGACGCTCGGCGCAAACGTGCAGGCGGTCGTCATTTACGGCAGTCCATACGTCTGGCAGCAGATTCAGCAGATATTGCCTGCAAACACACCTTGCGTGTTTACCTACGGGCAGATGAGGGAGGCGCAGGCGATCGCCCTCCAGCCCCTGCTCGATCCCGCTGGAATACGAGCAGACAGCAGTCCAGCAGACAGTGCATTCACAGACTAAAAACAGCCTAACTTTAGCAAGCTTACATACCCATCGTCGCGTAGCCCGAATCGACATAGATTATCTGACCGGTAATGCCGCTAGCTAGATCGCTGCACAAGAACGCAGCCGTGTTACCCACCTCAGTTTGAGTCACCGTACGGCGCAGCGGGGCCGTTTCTTCCACATGGTGGATCATATCGAGAATGCCACCAACAGCGGAAGAAGCCAGCGTGCGAATGGGGCCAGCCGAAATGCCATTGACGCGAATATTTTGCGGCCCTAAGTCAGCAGCCAGATAGCGCACGTTCATCTCCAGCGCCGCCTTGGCGATGCCCATCACGTTGTAATTGGGGATAACTCTCACACCGCCCAGATAGGTGAGCGTGACGATGTTGCCGCCTTCTGGCATCAGCGCTTTGGCCCCTTGCGCCAGACGAACCAGAGAGTAGGCACTCACACTGAGCGCTAGGTCAAATCCGGCGCGCGAAGTATCGCTGAAGTGGCCGGTCAAGTCGTCACGATTGGCGAACGCCAGGCAGTGAATCAAAATATCAAAGCTGCCCCACTTGTCTTTGACGGTGTCAAACAGCGCCGTAACCTGGTCGTCGTCTTGCACATTGCAGGGTAAAAACAGACTCGGGGTGAGCGGCCCTGTCAGGTCTCGCACCTTTTTTTCAGCGCGACCCTTGTCATCGGGCAGGTAGGTCACGCCAATCTCTGCGCCCGCTGCATGTAGCTGTTGGGCAATGCCCCAGGCGATGGAGCGATTGTTGGCAATGCCGGTGACAAGGGCTTTTTTTCCGGTCAGGTCTAGCATGAATCTCTAGGTTAATTCTCTGAAGTTAATACAGTTTGTCGCGCTCTAGGAGCATACTGAAGAATGGGGATTTCAGCATAGCGCTATAGACTTCCGCTAACATGGCAAGAATTCTGAAATCTGCTCTGTTAGCAGTTTCAAATGGGTTTTGGTATTATGCAATACAAAATACTACTCTGATCATAGGGTTTAGTAGTACTAGCCTGGATGAGCATCTCATGACATTCATTGTCTGACATCTCAGTCTGCGCTAGAGATCAGTTAGCCCATAGCCCCCCACCTTTTCGGTTTTCAGTATGGTCGCAACTTCTGCCACTCCTCTTTCCAATATGTTTCGCTCGCTGGCTGGCGGTGGGTTTCCACCAGTAGTTGAGTCTTACGAGCGCAACAAGACCATTTTCTTTCCAGGCGACCCAGCAGAGCGGGTTTATTTTTTAACTAGGGGAGCGGTGAAGCTTTCTCGGGTGTACGAGGCGGGTGAAGAAATCACGGTTGCCCTGCTCCGAGAAAACAGCGTCTTTGGGGTGCTTTCGCTGATTACAGGCGACAGATCTGACCGCTTTTATCATGCGGTGGCGTTTACCCCTGTAGAGCTGCTGTCATTGCAGGGCGACCAGGTGGCCCAGGCCCTAGAAGAACACCCGGCGCTGTCGGCACTGATGCTACGCGGCCTGTCATCCCGCATTTTGCAGACCGAAATGATGATCGAAACGCTGGCCCATCGGGACATGGGCTCGCGGCTGGTGAGCTTTTTACTGATTCTCTGTCGTGATTTTGGTGTCCCCGGCTCTGCTGGCATCACGGTCGATCTCAAGCTTTCGCATCAGGCGATCGCCGAAGCCATCGGCTCCACGCGGGTAACGGTCACTCGGCTACTCGGAGACCTGCGCGAGAAAGGCATGATCTCCATTCATAAAAAGAAAATCACCGTTCACGACCCGGTGACGCTTTCGCAGCAGTTTACTTAGGGCGGGAGAAGGAGAGGAGTAGGAGACAGGAGGCAGGAGGCAGGAGCCCCTGCTGATTACTGTCTCCTACTCTTCCTCATTTCAAAAATTTGCCCGCCGTCTGGCTACCTTCTTTACCTCAGCGCCTATCTCGGTGCAGTACCCTGATACTTGTATTGCACGGCGCTCGCGGCAGCACATGACCACTGGATTTGTACTACTCTTTGCCGTTGCCTGTTTGGGGGGCGTGATTGCGACTGTTGGCGATCGCATCGGTATGAAGGTGGGCAAATCTCGCCTCAGCCTGTTTAATCTTAGGCCTCGGCAGACGGCCACATTGGTGAGTGTCGCTACGGGCATGGTGGCCTCTTTTTCGACGCTGCTGCTGCTGATTGCGCTAGATGACCGGCTGCGCCAAGGGCTGTTTCAGCTCGACGACATTCAAGCAGAGCTAGCCGATGCTCAGTCTGACTTAGAAGCCACCCAAGCAGAAAGAGATGACGTGGAGAGTACGCTTCAGGAATCGACCCAGCTTCAGGAAGAAGCGCAGTCACGGCTGCTCGAAACCAACGAGTCTTTGCAGACGGCGATCGCCCGCGAAGAAGAAACCCTCAACCGCCTGCTCGACACCCAGGCTCAGCTCGACAGCGTCTCGGAGCAGGCCAGCAGCCTCCGCGATGAGATTGGCGGACTGCGATCAGAGCGGCAGGCTCTAATTGCTGAGCAGGCCAAGGTGCGAGCCCGCATTGCCCAGCGCGACCAAGAAATTGCCCAGCGCAACCAGCAGCTCTCTCAGCGCGATCAAGAATTGCAGCGTCGCAACGCCGAGCTGAGCGATCGCGATGCCCAAATTGCCCAACGCGACCAGGAAATTGCCGAACGAGAAACTCGCTTAGAAGATCTGCAAACTCAGCAGGCCTTCCTCTCCGAAGAAATCGCGCGCCTCGAAGACGAATTTCAGGGGCTGCGTCTGGGCAACGTCGCAATTGGTCGTAACGAAACCCTCGCGTTTACCATTGCCCGCCCCGACTCAGAAACAACTGCCCGCGTCGCTGTCGCTGATGCTCTAGGCCAGGCCAATCGGTTTGCTGCCCAGACCATCCTTCCGGGAATAGAATCAGAAGATATCAATAGCTTTGCCATTCGCTTTGATGCCGAGGCCGTTCAGCAGATTGTGCAATCGATTACCGATCAGCAAAGCTACGTGATTAGGGTGTCTTCAGCAGCTAACTATGTAGTCGGTGAGCCCTGCATTAACGAAGCCATCACGCAAGACGGCGAGCCCTGTTTGCTCGTCAATGTAGAAGCTGCGATCAATGAAATTCTTTTTGAGCCCGGTGAAGTTCTAGCCGCTGTGCGGATAGAAAGCGACGATGTGAGCAACGAAACCCTCATTGAGCGCTTTACGCTCTTAAGAGCAACTTCAGAATTTCAGGCACGCCGGAACGGCATTATTCGCTACCAGCCCATTATTGCCAGCGGTCTCTCTGACCCGATTTTGGAATTTTTAGGCCAGGTTCAGAGATACGGTGAACCGCTAGAGATTCAGGCTTTCGCCAGTCAGCCTATCTACACCACTGGTCCGGTATACCTGGAGCTGGCTGCCGTCCAAAATGGCCAGGTGATCTTTCGTACCCGCGCTGACACTCAATAGCTGTAACAGCAGCTAAGCAGCCAAACAGCTAAACAATTAGTAACTGTTGGACATCATTAGAAACAAAGCTTCAACTATTGTAAGAAAATTCCCTAAGGCGGCCAGTATCGCTCGTAGTATGTGATTATGGCCTGCTCCAAAGCATTGATATGCTGGCAAAGCTGGCTAAACCTTTTAGATAGTCACCCGATCTAAAAAAGTTAAGTGGATCTATTATTTAGTGGCTAGAATGAATCAGATCAGCCAGTTCTAGCTGGTGCAATTGATGGCTTAGAGGCTGTCATATTGAGTGGTCCATAAAATATCGACTTTCCAAGCATGAACGGTTCTGATCGGCGTCAGCTTGATTGGCATTCGCGTCCTCAGCCAGGCAGCGGCCAGTCAGCAGCCCGTCAGCAGCAGTGCAGGCCCTAATCGCTTTTTCCTCACACAAACGCTATCGGAGCTTCCTCATGAAGTTTGAAGATATTTATCAATTTTTTGAAGATCCGCCGCCAGTTTATCTCAATAAAGAGCTTGCCGTCTGCTACGTTCTCTCAGTGCTGACTCGCCATGATTCCTATGGGACAGCGCTGATCCACGCCATCGAACAGGACTATCCTAACTACCGGCTCTCTGACACAGTGCTCTACAGCGCCCTGAAGTTTTTAGAAAACCAGGCGGCGATCGCTGGCTACTGGAAAAAGGTAGAAGGGAGAGGCCGTCCGCGCCGCATGTACCGCCTCAGGCCCGACTGGCAAATGAAAGCTCGCGAACTGGCCGAACTGTGGCAACGCTACATGGTCGGGCAGCAAAACCGGTCTCTGTATACCTCCCAGAATAACTCACAGACATCGGCTGCCGCTGAAATGAAGTACGCCGGATCATAAAGCTAGCTTTGTAATCCCCCCTTTCTCCTAAACCTTAGAATCACTCACTCCTTCAAAAAAATTGTTTTTTACCGATCCAGCCCGAACCTCCACGCTTTTGCTAACCAGTCTGATGGTGGTTGGGCTTGTCTTTTTTATTCGGGCCTCTACCAAAGACCGCATTGAGGTCATGCAGTTCGGCTCACAGCAGCAGGCCGCATCTCTCCGGCAGGCCGTTGTCAAATATTTTCGGCTCAGAGCTTACCGAAGCGCCGATGAAAGCGCTCGCTCCCCACTCGAAGCAAGCCCAGATGAAGCAAGTCCAGATGAAGCAAGCCCAGAGACCATTACCCTGGTTGGCATGGTCAGTCCCAGCATCTTCATGGCGATTTTTCTATCGCTTCTAGCCGCTGTTGGCCTGGCCTGCCTGTCGTTGATTGCAGCTACCCTATTTCCAGCCTGGGGCGGGTGGTTGCTGTGGATGGTAGCGGCCTCGCCTTTAGCCGGTGTCTTTTACTGGCAAAAGTCTAGCCGCCCTGAAACAATCACTCTGAAGATAGAGCCTGAAGCCAGTCAGGGCTGCCTGTCAAAACTGACGATTCGAGGGCACAGAGATGAAATTGCTGAGCTGCAAAATGCTTTTTCTCAACCAGAATTGAAAGCGTGGGCCCAGCTGAAAAAGTGGGCCAGCTGAAGTGAGGCCAGCCAAAAACGGATCCTTTAAAAGCGGACCGACTGAAAGCGCTCACCAGCTCAAAAAAAACGGGAAGGTGCCGAGTCAATCGGCCCTTCCCATACAGATGAATTCTTAAAATAGAACCGGACTACTTTCTAAAACGGTTGTCCTAAAATGCGCTGTCCCAAACTTCTTGGTCCTAAAATTTTCTGGAAGCTTAGCTAGAAACCGCTAGCTCCTCTTCTTCCTCACTCATCAGCAGGCGGAGGCTGGGGAACAGAAAGTGGTTCTCTTCAACGTACTGCGCACCAAACAGACCTTTTTCGGCCCAGAAGTAGCGATCAGTGGTATGCTCATTACGCTTCACGAGCAGCAAAGCAGGGGGACAAATGCCCTGAGCATGAATATAGTTCCGAGCAGCGGTGACGGGCTTTTCTTCCCCACTCTCAATGCTGAATTGAGGAACTGCTTCTAATATGCGACGCCCTTCCAAACGGCGGCGGCTTTTGCGCTTACGTCGTCGTGCCAAATTTATTACCTCCTGTATCAGTTAGCCACATGTAGCGATGGCTACAAAAAAGCTTAGACCTTGCAAAATATAGCAGGTATAACTTAAAATTTCAAGTTGGTTTAAAGGCTTTGCGAATAATCGCAAAAGAGTCTAGAGACGGGTCACTGACTGAATCTGCCAATACTTTTGCAGTATTTATCGCTCTGCGGGCTCCTAGAAAAAGTTAAAACCTTGTAACAAACTTAATATCACCACCGCGCTAACAGCATTTTGATCAAACTGGCTCATCCAAGCTTTACTCCTCAACTCGGTTCATTCATTTGTTTTGGAGGCCGCACATGACGGCGATCGCCAGTCCCGAATTTGTCTCACTCTGTCGGGCTCAGCTGCGGCTGCTCACCCAGCAGATGGCAGAATCTTCAGCTGCCCTCTACATCGCAGACATAGCCGACATAGCAGAGCAGGGGAACCATCAGGGCCAGTCGAATTTTGTACCGGTCGTTAGCTATCCGGAGCCCGTTGATAGATGGGTGGCTAACTTCACAAGGGCAACCCCCTGGGCAACTGATAGCTACAGCAGCCCTTTAGCCCTGCCCGCCGCAGGTTCTATCCCCGCCGCCAGTAATATATCAACAGCAGAAACTGCCCCAGACTGGTTCCCAGACTGGCCGGAAACCGCAGAATTTACTGAACCCGCTGAAACCAGTACCGAAGCGCAGCCGCACTTTGACTGGCCAGAAATTCTGCACCCAGAGCAGCAGCTGGTCGTACCGCTGGTATACACCGAGGTGGTCGTAGGGCTGCTGGTCACCGTGCGCCCAGACCGCGCCTGGAAAAGTGAGGAGCGCCGCCATATAGAAACAGTCGCCGAATCCCTAGCAGCAGGCTGTGTGCTAGAGCGGCGCAATCAGTGGTTGCAGCGTCAGCTGGCACGTAAGCGCAGTCTCCAGAGCCGCCAGTCAGAGCTTTTTCACAATCTGCTGCATCAGTTTCGCAATCCGCTGACGGCTGTGGGCACGTTTGGCCAGCTGCTGGTACGCCGCTTAGGGCCTGAAGATGCCAACCAGACAGTGGCGACGGGTGTCGTCCGTGAAACGAAACGCCTGCGAGAGCTGGTCACCCACTTTGATCAGGCTGTCGCTATCGGGGACGCTGACCTGGCGGTAGATAGTGCCCCTACGGCACTGCTGCCCACTGCTCAGCGGCTGTCACCTCAGCTGCCAATGGTGCCTCAGCGTGCCGGTACTGCCCTTGGCGGTACCAGTGACAGCAGCGCTGACACTGCCGATAGCTCGAACGGTGATGACCAGACGGTAGACCAGGCAGCTGACTGGAGCGAGCTAGGACAGCCGCTGACGCTATCGGTTCAGTACTTGCCGGACATTGTGGAGCCAATCTTGGCGGTGGCAAATATTGTGGCGACCGAAAAAGGGATTGATTTGCAGACTCAGGTGGCAGCCGATACGCCGTCTGTGTGGGGAGAAGAAGAAGCGCTCGGAGAAGTGGTGAGCAATCTGGTGGACAATGCGATTAAGTACTCACCAGCGGGGGCTCTGGTGTGGGTGCAAACGGGGGTTAGCCGGGTCAGTGAAGCGGATCACTATCAGGGCATTGTGGTAGGCGATACGGGTGTTGGCATACCGGCTGCTGACCAAGTGCGGCTATTTGAGCGGCACTATCGCGGGGTGCAGGCTCAAGGCGATATTCCGGGGACGGGGTTGGGGTTGGCGATCGCTCAGTCCCTCATGCGAGAAATGCACGGCTTTATCGAGGTGATCAGCCCGGCTGCTGGTACGCCCTGGATGCCCAGAGAGATATCTGGAGAGCGGCAGGCCGGATTAGGAACAGTCTTTATCGTCTGGCTGCTAGAGGTAGACAGATCTTAAGACTTATCGGTTCCAGAAGCAGGGCGATCGCCCGAAGCCCGCACTGACATCACTTTGCGCAGCAGGTCGAACCAAAAGCTCGCGCCCATCGACAGGGCCAGACCAGTCACTAGCCAGCCGATTAGCCGCTGCGGAATAAAGGGAATCGGCCAGTTGACTTCAGCCTCCCGTTGAGCCTTGATCACCGCTTCAGTGCGACCAATCGGCAGCGGATATTCGGCCAGAGTCTCGCCTACGGCAGTGCCTACAGAGCGCAGGTCGCCCTTAATGCGCTCCGAAAGTTCGTCGATGGACATCTCTTCGGCCAGGGCTGCGGCGCTGTCGATACCGCGTACCTCCATCTGCTCGGCTGTCTGTACAATGCTGTTGCGAATGGCCGGATCGGTGCTCAGTCGCTGAAACATATAGAAGGTGTCGGCATTGAGGGTAAAGGCGATCGCCAGACCGATCAATAGCCCTACCCCTTTCACGTTACGCCGGTAGACACCGCCCGCTCGTTCCATCCCCCGGTCAAACCAGGCCTCTAGTTCAGTTTGCAGCTGCTGTAGCTCAGTGCCCGCACTCAACGCCTGCGCTTCGGCCCGGTTGGCTAACGTTGCCAGGCTAACCCCTAGCTCAGGCGGAATCACCTCTTGCTGAAGCTTCTCTAGCGCATTCCATACCGCGCCGCCTTCTCTCTGGGCGAGTTCTACCAGTTCGGCGTAGGTGGGGCTGTTGGGATCTAGCAGCGCCGTCAGGTCGGCGAGGGTAGGCCGCAGTCGGGTTAGGAGAGCTTCGGCCTTTTGTTCATTACCGCTGAGTCGGCTGCGCAAGTAGCGAACCCGGCTCAAAAACGACCGGGAAATTGCCGCGTCTGGCAGGGACAGCTCTACGGCCATCGTTTCAAACGCCTCTAGCTGGCTCAGCACCTGGTTGAGCGCGGCTTCTAGGGTGACCCGGCGAGCATCGAGCCCGGCGGCTATCTGAGTGAGCGACTGGTCAAAGTACTCCATCTCAGCGCTCAGAAGAGTCTCATCGCCTAGCTGCGCCCGCAGTTCAGATACTGTGTTGTGCAGGGGCAGCTGCACGTCGGTATGGATGAACTGATTGAAGCGCGATCGCACCAGCACCTGCTGAAATTCTTCCAGTCTCAGCCGCTCTATCAAGCTGGTGGCAAAGGTCTCAGCTGGAATGTAGGACGGGCCGCTGGTTTTATTGCCAAACACATTGCGGCTAAAAGTTAAGAGGCGGTAGAGCGCGCCAATCGCGTGCAAACCGCTGCGCAACCAGCTAGCTATGCGGCCTTGCGCTTCGTAATTCAAATTGGAAATCAGCGGACTGTCGTATAGCCGGTCGGCCAGCGTCCTAGCTGCCTGCTGATTTTGCGTCCACTCTTTACCCTTGGCGCCAGTGCTATTGCCGACTAGCAGCTGTTCAATAGATCGCTTTAGGTGCTCAGCTCGCCACTGAAACAGCGCACTTAAAATCTCCTGAATCTCGCTAGCAACCAAACTCAAAGTCAGATAGATAAAAATCAGTCCGATGGCAATCTCTAAAACAATCGGCAAACTCATCGCAGCGAGCCCAAATGCAACACCGATCTACCGTAGACAGGTTGGCTATACCGTACCACCTTACGGCAGCGGTCAAAATCTGGATTAGCGCCTTTGCTGTCGCCTTTGAGCAGCCGCTTTAGAGCAGTTGACTATAGCCAGAAAGCACGGGTAAAACGGTGCTGATCTCAGAGAAAGCAGCTATTGTAAATACCCACCCAAAGCCAAACCAATTCAGACAAATACTAAAGTCCAGGGACGAATATTGCAGCAGCAAGACAACAAAACCTGCTGCTTTAAAGGAAAAGAATTAGCTGGATACAGAGTGCCATCTACGATATTCAGCCAGTTGGCTAATTGCCGCAAAAACTCAATCAGCTATCGACCATCGTGCTGCTCTAGCTGTCGTTTAGATCCTCTTCGCCGCTGCCTAGCTGCTTGAGGTGGATGTGCTTACGACCTAACGAAATTTCAAACTCATCGCCCGGTTTGAGCCCCATTTGCTTGGTGTAGGCAGATCCAATCAGCAGATTGCCATTGGACTGCACCGTAATCCGATAGCTAGCGCTGCGACCGCCTCTGCCGTTGCCGCTTTGGGTGCTGTCAATTTGAATGCCCTCGGCTTCAATCAGCGCATTGAGAAACTTCATCATATTGACGCGGGTAACGCCTTTTTTGGTGATGGTGTAGTACCCGCAGGTCTTGGCTTTTTCTTCGCGGCTCAGATGCTCTAGCTCTTTGACCTTTTTGAGCAGCGCTTTACCCCTTAAGGCATCTATATCTGGATCGTTAACCATTCATTCAAGTCTCTAGACTGACAGCAGACAGTTAGGTGAGAGATGCAAGCAATAGCCAAAGCTATTTCTTCGTTCTGTGAGTTAGGTGCAGATTGGAAAACACGTAAAATGCGATTGTTCAGGTGCTGTCAAGCTCAGCCGTTATTCACATTTTTGTAATCAGGGTCTATTATCAAGGCTGGGTTTCTAATATAAAAGCACACTTCTAAACCGGAGTAAATATGTTCAGTAAAATGCGTCGGCTGCTTATAAAAAACTGCCTGTTTTACTAACATTATTAATCATAAAACACTCTGAAATTATCGGCAGTTATGAAGCTCACTACTCGCGGTCACTATAGCGTTAAGGCGCTGTTGGATTTGAGCTTGCAGCCAGCGGAGAGCCTGTCTTCAGTCAGCGCTATTGCGGCGCGTCAGCACTTGCCTGCTCCCTACTTGGAAAAGCTTTTGATCGAGCTCAGGAGATCGCACATCATCAATTCAGTACGCGGCGCTCACGGCGGCTATCGGCTGGCTAGACCTGCCGCCCAAATTTCCCTTGGCCAAATCCTAGAAGCTGTTGGCGAATCGGTCACCCCCCTGGCCCAGACAGTGTCCCCAGAACAGGCCGAAGACTGGGTAACTTCGATGCTGTGGCAGCGGCTGCACCAAAAGATGAAAGAAGCCTTTTACAGCATCACCCTCGAAGATCTTTATTACGACGCCCGCAGCTGGCAAGCTGCCCAGGGCGAAGGAGCCAGCTTTGTGGTGTGAACAGATCGTGAGCGGGGCTGTCTTGGTCGCCGCTGCGGGGGTGGATTTTATTGTGGGTGATCCGTGGAGCTGGCCTCACCCTGTGCAGGCGATGGGCAAAGTCATCAGCGCCTATAGCAGTCGGCTGATAGCTGCTCAGCTGCCGCCCAGCGCGATGAAGCTGGCGGGCGCTGCCTTGGCTGGCTTGCTGATTGGCGGCAGTGGTTTGCTGATCTGGGCCGGATTGTGGGCATTGAGCCTGATTTCGCCGTGGCTAGCGGCTGCCGCTGAGGTGATTTTACTGGCCAGCTGCTTTGCTGGGCGCAGCTTACGCCGAGCTGCTGAAGAGGTGCTTCAGCCTTTAGATGAGGATGATTTTCCCTTTGCCAGGGAGTGTCTACAGCGCTATGTAGGCCGAGATACGCAGCAGCTCTCAGCCGCAGAGATCTATCGGGCGGTGCTAGAGACCGTCAGCGAAAATGCGATAGACGGGGTGTTAGCGCCGCTGTTTTATGCCTTACTAGGGGCGTCATTGGGATTGGCGGGGCCGGTGGCGATCGCCTACAAAGCCGCCAGCACGCTAGATTCTATGGTGGGCTACCGCACCGCTCCCTATACCGACCTGGGCTGGTTTAGCGCCCAGCTAGAAGACGGCCTGACCTGGCTGCCCTGCCGCCTGAGCGTAGTCATGATTGCCCTACTCTCAGGGCGTCCGGGCCACGTCTTGAAAATTTGTCAGCGGGATGCCCGCGCTGACCCTAGCCCCAACGCAGGCTGGAGCGAATGTGCCTATGCCGCTGCGCTGGGCGTTCAGCTTGGTGGCGCTAATGTCTATCGGGGCCAGCTCAAAATTAAGCCAAAGCTGGGTGACGACAACCGTCCCATTACCGCAGCAGTCGTTGATCAGGCGCTGCGACTCACTCGCTGGAGCTTTTTAATCGGGTTGACGGCGGGCGTCGGCGGGCTGTTAATAGGCGGGCTGCTGATAGTTTAAGACGGTTCATTTGCTCCGGCTTTCGCTTTACAAAGGCCATCAATGCGCCTGAAAACACAGCTTTTCTGGGCGCGTTTGAGCGATAATTCTTAATCTCTTGCTAATGTCCATGACGCGCTGGTTAACCCGATGGCTGAAAAAATTGTCAATATTCTCTCGGCTGACGAGATTCGCCGCACGCTTAACCGACTGGCCTCAGAGATTGTTGAGCGCACCGATGATTTGAATCACCTGGTGCTGTTGGGTATTCGCACCCGAGGGGTCCCTTTGGCTGAAGCGATCACAGAACAGATCCAGCGGCTAGAGAAGATCGCGGTACCTACCGGCGCCTTAGATATCACCTTCTACCGCGACGACCTAGACCAAATCGGCGCTCGCACCCCCGCCAAAACCGAAATTCCCTTTGACTTATCGGGTAAAAGCGTTGTCCTGGTAGACGACGTTATCTACAGCGGTCGGACGGTACGCGCGGCGCTCAACGCCGTTCATGACTATGGCCGGCCTGACATCATTCGGCTGGCCGTTTTAATCGACCGGGGGCATCGTCAGGTGCCTGTACATCCAGACTTTGTTGGCAAACAGCTGCCCACCGCCAGCGATGAGTCGGTGCGAGTATTTCTCTCGGCCACCGACAGCCGAGATAGCGTAGAGCTGACTCAGTCCGCTTAAAGGGCCTACCTTACGATATGTGCGATCGCTTCCAAACAGGCCCTGCGATTGCGGTAGATTTAAGCATCTGCTAACGCGCTCGTGAGAAATCTAGCTTTGAGTTCTTCCCCTTCTGCGCCAGTGAACACCTCAGTGAATGACTCAGTGAACAGCAGCGCCTTCGATACCCAAACCCGAAAAGCAGACCATCTGCGCGTTTGTCTGGAAGAAGACGTCCAGAGTCACCGCATTACCAACGGTCTGGAGCGCTACCGGTTTACGCACTGCTGTCTGCCAGAGCTCAACCGCAGCGATATCGATATTTCAACCACCTTTCTAGGCAAGGCAGTAGCCACACCGCTGCTAATTTCTTCGATGACCGGCGGCACCGAGCAGGCCCGGATGATCAACCAGCGACTGGCGAAAACAGCCCAGCGCTACGGCCTAGCTATGGGCGTAGGCTCTCAGCGGGTGGCGGTAGAAAACCCCGACCTGAGCGCGACATTTTCGGTGCGGCAGTATGCGCCCGACGCGCTCATATTTGCCAACCTGGGCGCAGTGCAGCTGAACTATGACTACGGGCTGTCACAGTGCCAAAAGGCAGTCGATTGGCTAGAAGCTGACGCTCTGATTTTGCATCTAAATCCGCTGCAAGAGGCTGTACAGACCAATGGCGATGTCAACTTTAAGGGTCTTTTTGCCAAAATTGAGCAGCTGGTCAAAGCGCTGCCAGTGCCGGTTATCGCCAAAGAAGTCGGTAACGGCATTTCGGCAGCGATGGCACAGCGGCTGATGGCCAGCGGGGTAGCGGCCATTGACGTAGCGGGGGCAGGCGGCACCTCTTGGGCGCGCGTGGAGAGCGAGCGGGCCAAAGATGCCCGGCAGCGGCGGTTGGGCAACACCTTTGCCGATTGGGGAATTCCTACAGCGGAGTGCATTACCGGCATTCGGGCGCTGTCTATCCCGTCTTCTGGCTTATCTTCTAGCCCGTCTGGGCGGGAGACGGCGGTGCCGCTGATTGCCTCGGGGGGCTTGCGCAATGGTCTGGAGGCGGCCAAGGCGCTGGCGCTAGGGGCGGATTTGGCAGGGCTAGCGCTACCATTTTTACAGGCGGCGAATCAGTCGGAGGCGGCGATCGCTGAATTATGTGAGGCGCTGGTTGCCGAGATAGTAACCGTTTTATTTTGTACGGGCTGTGCATCGTTAGCTGACCTGCGCCAGGATGGAATTATCCAGCCTATTTAAGGCGGCTGGCCCAGGGCAATACAGTCTGGCTGCTGGAGCGCTACCTTAGATTGAGTTAGATGATTGAGCTAGATTTTAGTCAGAACCCGTCTTCATTCGTCTTCATACAGACGCAAAACAAAACCCATGCGAGATTTCTTTAAAGTTGCGGCTGCGAGTGCGGTAGGTACTTTAGTGGGGCTGTTTAGCCTGCTGCTGCTGTTGGGGCTAGGGGCTTTTGGCCTGGTAGGAGTGCTGCTGTCTTCTGGCCGAGCTGAGCCGGAAATAGAGCTTGAAGACAGGTCAGTACTGGTGTTTGACCTGTCCACCGATATTGTCGATGGGGTGCCTTCAAATGTCGGGGCACTGTTTGAACCGTATGGGGGCGATCGCGCTGTGTCGCTCTATAGTGCGCTGGCGGCGATCACTGCTGCCGCTGACGATGACAAAATTTCGGGCATTTACCTCAAGGGAACGCCCGGCGAAGGCCTGGCCACGCTCAAAGAAGTCCGTCAGGCCCTGAGCGACTTTAAAGAGTCAGGTAAACCCATCTGGGCTTACAACACCGGGTTTAGGGAGCAGGACTATTACATCACATCGGTTGCTGACCATTTGGTGCTGGCCCCGGTAGGCACGATGGAAATTAACGGGTTTCGCTCTGAGACTCAGTTTTTGGCCAATGCGCTACAAAAGTACGGGATTGGTGTGCAGGTGCTGCGGGTGGGCCGCTATAAGTCGGCAGTAGAGCCCTTTATCCGCTCCAGCAGTAGCCCAGAAGCCAAGCAGCAGACTGAGGCGCTAATTGGGGACTTGTGGAAAGATTTTTTACAGACGGTGGCGGGCGATCGCACCGTAACGCCCGAGCAACTGCAAACACTGGCTGACCAGGGCGGGCTAATCCAGTCTGACCAGGCGCTTTCAACTGGCCTGGTCGATCAGCTAGGGTTCTATGACGACGTTCTAACAGAGCTCAAAACGCTGACTGGCACTGAGACCGAAGCGGTCGATACAGAGGCCTATACGGACGAAGATGAGGACGTTTTCCCCCAGACTTCTCTAGCCGACTACGCTCAGATAGTAGCGGGCGATCGCCAAAAAACCCGCGCTAGCGCTGACGATACCGTGGCGGTCGTCTACGCAGCAGGCGAGATTGTGATTGGCGATGAAGTTACGCCAGGCTCTATCACTTCCGAAGGGCTAGCTGCTACGCTGCGAGGCGTACGCCGGGATAAGGATATCAAGGCCGTCGTGCTGCGGGTCAACAGCCCTGGCGGTAGCGCAGTCGCCTCTGAAGTGATCGCCCATGAGATGAAGCTGCTGGCTGAAGCCAAGCCGACAGTCATTTCAATGGGAGACTACGCCGCCTCGGGCGGATACATGATCTCAGCGCCAGGAACCAAAATTTTGGCCTCACCTACAACCATTACCGGTTCGATCGGGGTCTTTGGACTGCTGCTAAATTTTCAGGAAATTGCCAATGAGAATGGTATCACCTGGGATGTTGTGAAGACCGCTCAGTTTGCCGATATGGAAACCATCTCTCGCCCCCAGACTGAGGCCGAGCTCAAAATTCAGCAGAGCTATGTAGATACGCTGTACGACCGTTTTATGGGAATTGTTGCTGACGGTCGTGACATTTCTAAGGCGCGGGTAAGCCAGGTGGCGCAGGGCCGGGTTTGGACGGGGGAAGATGCGATCGCAGCAAACCTGGTAGATGAATTGGGCGGACTAGAAGCGGCGATCGCCCTGGCCGCTAAAACAGCGGAAATCGAAGACTATCAGGTCAGCGAACTTCCTGAACTGCCCTCTCTAGAAGAGCAGCTAATAAATAGCTTGTTTGGCACAGAAATCGCCGCTCGCCTGCCTTGGAACAAAGATCCGCTGACCGATCAGCTCCTCAAAATACGCCAGGAATTCACGCTACTAGAGACCTTGAACGACCCTAACAACATCTATATGCGGCTGCCCTTCACAACAGATATCGAATAGATCTGGCAGACAATCTTTGATGAAACGCTAGCAAACCATCGCGTCAGCTGATTTGCCGTATCCGCAGTTAACGCAATCAGTCGCCTGCGCTTGAGCGGTCGCCTGCCCTTAAGCGCAGGTTGCGTTCTATCTGTTTGTGCGCTGTAATAAGTCAATCGATTGATTTATTACTTCGTCTTGGCTGATTCTGGCCCTCTGGTGACCGCTATGAACTCTGAACACATCCATCCGCAAAGCTTCCCGACTGATTCCGCAGATGCTGGTTCAGTCTCAGGGCCAAGGCAGTGGCCGAAAGCTTTGCAGCGTCAGCCAGGCTGGGTTCGATACGGCTTGCTAGGGGCAGCAGGACTGCTGCTGGCAGCGGGAGGAATCGCTGGCTATCAGTCCATCGCCGGTACACCCTCAAAGACAGCGACCGAACAAAGTGCGGTATTGCCTGTGGAGACAACAGCAGCAGAGAGAGTTTCGTCTTATCAGGTACCTCGTACCTACACCGGAGAGATTGTGGCGATTCGCAGCAGCGAGCTGGGCTTTGAACGAGGGGGTGAGCTGGTTGAGATTATGGCAGATGAGGGTCAGCGAGTTCGCGCTGGTGAAACGTTGGCGAGGTTGGATATTCGCAATTTAGAAACGCAGCGGCTTCAGGTAGAAGCGCAAAAGGCCCAGGCCGTCGCTCAGCTGACTGAGCTGCAAAACGGCGCTAGATCAGAGGACATTGCAGAGGCTGAAGCGGCGGTTCGAGATCTGGAGCAGCAGCTTATCTTGCAGGAAACTCAGGCGCAAAGACGAGTGTATCTTTACGAGAGGGGGGCGATCGCCCGAGAACAGCTAGACGAATTTACCTACGGTGCCAATTCACTACAGGCCAAGCTAGACCAGGCCCGCAGCCGCTTACAAGAGCTGCGCAACGGCACTCGCTTTGAGCAAGTCAACGCGCAAGAGGCAGCAGTCAATCAGCTCGACGCACAGCTAAAAGACATTGATGTCAATATCTCAAAAAGTACTATTACCGCACCTTTTGACAGCATCGTCGCTGAGCGCAAAGCAGACGAGGGCACAGTGGTCGCGACAGGACAATCTGTCATGGAATTGGTAGAAGCCGCCGCACCAGAAGCGCGAATTGGGGTTCCGGCAAACGCTATCAACCAAATACAAATTGGCCAGATAGAGACAATTCAAGTAAACAATCAGCCCTACTCTGCTGAAGTCACGGCGATTTTGCCGGAGGTCAATCAGAGTACGCGCACTCAGACGGTAGTGCTAGATCTAGAGGCGGCGGCGGTCGGAGAGATTGAGCCCGGACAAACAGCGCGCCTGACCATAGGAGAGAGTATTCAAGCCGACGGGTTTTGGCTGCCTACAGGCGCACTGACCCAAGGCATTCGAGGGCTGTGGACTTGCTACGTTTTGGTGCCAGCCTCTGAGTATCGGGCGTCACAAAGTGAATCGTCTTTTGTTGAAGAACCCAACGAAGATCGTGAAAATGAGTCCGCAGGCAACAGCTCTTTTGTCGTCGAGCAGCGGTCAGTAGAGATTATTCAACAAGAAAGTGCTGGTGAAGGTGCTGCTTCAGAGACTCGTGTTTTGGTCCAGGGGACGCTAAGAGGGGGAGAGCGGGTAGTCACTAATGGAATCCACCGCTTAGTTCCAGGTCAGGCCGTGAGTCCCATTTCTGCCGAATAGTTTTTCCGAGTCCTTTTTTTGAAGCTTCCATTCGTAAATATCACGTCATCACTCATTCAAAACAATGGTTCGACCCTTTTTTCGGAACACTCGCCTGCTAATTCTTGCCATAGTGATACTCATAGTCTGGGGCTTTGCCTCATTTCAATCTTTGCCCCGACAAGAAGATCCAACGCAAATAGCGAGAGTTGCTGTTATTAAAACGCTATTTCCAGGTGCCAGTGCAGAGCGGGTAGAGGCGCTGGTAACAGAAGTCGTAGAGTCTGAAGTTTCAGAAATTGAGGAAGTAAAAACCATCAGCTCAACCTCAAGGGTTGGGTTTTCGACTGTTGCCGTTGAGCTAGAAGATGCGGTGACAGATGCTGAGCCGGTGTGGTCTCGGATCCGAGACAAGTTAGAAGATGCCAGCATACTGTTTCCACAGGGCGCCTTTAAATCTGAGTTAGAAGCGAGCCAAACTCGCGCTTACTCCCTGATTGCTGCGCTGACGTGGACGATGGACGATCAGCCCAACTATGCCATCCTACGGCGCTACGGAGAAGAGTTAGAAGTTCAGTTGCGCGGCGTGGAGGGCACGGAAGAAGCTGAAGAATTTGGCGTTCCCGATGAAGAAATTAATGTAGAAATCAATGCGACCGATCTGGCGAGTGTCGGGCTAAGCGCTCAGCAGTTAGCGCAGCAAGTGAGCCAGAGCGATGCCAAAGTCACCGCCGGGCAGCTGCGCAACTCAAATGAGACCTTAGCAATTGAGGTAGATAGCGAGCTAAATTCTTTAGAACAAATTCGTCAGATTCCGATTCGCTCAGGGAATGGACAGTTCACCCGGCTCGGCGATGTCGCTATGGTCGCTCGCGGCGTCAGAGAACCTGTGAGTGACTTGGCCATTGTCAATGGCAGACCAGCGGTGGCCTATGGCGTACTGATGAGCCCCGGACAGCGAATCGATCAGTGGGCTGAGGCTGCTAGACAGCAAATAGGTGAGTTTCAAAAGCAGCTACCCGGCGGCATTTCATTAGAGATTATTTTTGACCAAAGCGAATATGTCGACGCTCGGCTCAGCACGCTTGTCTCTAACCTCATGTTTGGGGCGGCACTGGTTGTTGTTGTGACTTTCTTTGGCATGGGCTGGCGGTCTTCGCTGGTGGTAGGCACTGCCCTACCGCTGACTATTTGCGCGGTGCTGGGGCTGATGAGTACGTTTGGTATTCCCATTCACCAAATGTCTGTTGCGGGATTGATTATTGCGCTGGGTTTGCTAATCGATAACGCTGTTGTGGCAGTCGATGAGATTCAGGCAGAGCTGAAGCATGGCGTGGGAACTGAAAAAGCGGTCGTCGATACGGTGAAGTACCTGAAAGGGCCGCTGTTTGCTTCTACGCTGACAACGGCGCTGACGTTTTTGCCGATCGCACTTTTACCCGGCGGCGCAGGAGAGTTTGTAGGGTCTATTGCGCTGACGGTAATCATGTCTATTGGCTCGTCGCTACTGCTTTCTCTAACGGTGATTGCGGCTTTGACGGGCAGGTTCTTGGGGGGGAGCGATGCAGATATTGAAAAGGTAAAACAGAAAACGTCTCAGAATATCTTCGAGCGCGGTTTTCAGGTATTAATGAAGCCTGGTGCCTGGTGGAATGATGGCTTTACATCCGAAAGGCTGGGTCGGTTTTATCGCTGGACACTAGAGAGAGCAACGGCAAAGCCTATTTTTGCGGTGGTTCTGACCATGGTGCTACCAGCGGTGGGCTTTGGGATGGCGGGTAGCTTAGAAAATCAGTTTTTCCCTTCGTTAGATCGCGATCAGTTTCAGATAGAGGTTGAGTTTGGGCAAGAGAGTGCGATCGCAAACTCCCAAAAACAGATACTGCGCGCTCGCGACATCCTCTTGGGCTACGACCAAATCAAAGAAACACAGTGGTTTGTAGGGGAAAGCGCGCCGACGTTCTTTTACAATTTAACCGGCGCCAGGGAAAACTCTCCCTATTACGCTCAGGCACTGGTTCAGCTAACGTCAGCAGCAGATGTCAGAACGCTTATTCAAGAAGTTCAAACAGACATGGACAAGGCACTTCCAGGGGCGCGGGTGCTCGTACGGCAGCTAGAACAGGGGCCGCCTTTCGACGCACCTGTAGAGCTGAGAATATATGGGCCCAACATTGACGTGCTGCGAGAGCTGGGCGCTGAAGCCAGAGGAATTTTGGAAGCTGTGCCCGACGTTACGCACGTGCGGGATGACCTTACCGCTACGGTGCCCAAGCTAGCCTTGCAAATAGATGAGGAGCAGGCACAGTTAGCAGGGCTCTCTAATACAGAGGTCGCTCAGCAGTTGGAAGCCACCCTAGAGGGTGCAGTCGGCGGTTCTGTGCTGGAATCGACGGAGAACCTGCCTGTACGGGTGCAAATTTCCAACAGCAATCGGGGCGATCTCTCTGAGATTGCTTCTCTAAACTTACAGCCCAGTCAGTCCGGACAGGCTGGGCAGAACGATTTTCGGACGCTATCAGCCTTAGGCGAATTTGAGATTGTGCCGCAGCTCTCTCAAATTGCCCGGCGCAATGAACAAAGGGTGAATACGGTGCAGGGCTTCATTGTCGCTGGGGTGCTACCTTCTAAGGTGTTGAACGATTTTCAGGCGGCGCTGGATGAAAGAGGCTTTGAGCTGTCGCCTGGTTACACAACTGAGATCGGCGGAGAGCAGGCTGAAAGCAGCGATGCCACTGGTGATCTGTTAAGCTATGTCGGCCTGCTGGTCGTGGCGATGGGAGCAGCGTTAGTGCTGTCGCTCCGCAGCTTTCGCTCAGCCGGTATTGTGGCGGCGGTCGGGATTGGCTCGGTGGGAATGGCGTTTTTCTCACTGTTTGTATTTGACTCGCTGCTGGGCTTTATGGCGATTGTCGGGACTATGGGGCTGATCGGTATTGCCATCAACGGCAGCATTATTGTGCTGTCGGCTGTCAATGAGAATGAAGCGGCCAGTAGCGGCGATCGCAAAGCTATTCAAGATGTGGTGATGCGATCAACTCGTCATGTTTTAACAACAACTATCACAACAATGGTGGGCTTTGCGCCGCTGTTGATCTCCGGTGGGGCTTTTTGGCGACCGTTGGCGATTGCGATCGCCGGTGGCATCGGTGGCTCTCCGTTCCTCGCCCTGTACTTTACCCCTGCGGCCTATCTGATGATGCACAGGCGCGATCACGTCCGTAAAACCTCAAAAGTAGAGCGAGCAACCAAGGCCTTGCCTTCTGCATAGCAATAGTCATGGTAAGAATTCAAGACTGGCAGCTGTTTTAGCTCATGGTAGCTTCGTTATATAATGCTTTCTATGGGTTACATAGCGGCGTATTTCCTCATGGGTAATACCAGCAGACAATGCGGTTGTATGGCAACCTTTTCTCACGTTTAGATTACCGATACAAACTGTGAACAAATCTAATTCTCTTCAATCCAGTAGTCAGCAGCGGGGTGAAGAAGCCCGGCAGCGGCTAATAGACGCTGGCATTGAAGTTTTTGGGGTGCACGGTTACGAAGCGGCTAGTACGCGCAGCATCGTTGAAAAAGCAGGTGTGAATTTGGGGGCTATTCCCTACTATTTTGACAATAAAAAAGGGCTGTATCATGCCGTTGCTGAGCATATCGCCACGCATCTTGATGACCCAGAGATAGACGCTGCGATCGCGCTAATTAACCACAAGACCCAGACCCCAGCGCTATCGACAGAGCAGGCCCTAGAACTCACGCACGAGCTATTTGATGCTTTTATCGCTACATTAATCGTCAAAGACAAACCTAAACTGTGGCTGCAATTCATCTTTCGAGAGCTAATGGAGCCTTCCTCCGTCTTTGACATTCTCAACGAAAGAGTGGTTAAAAAAACAATTGACCCCTGCGCTACCTTAATCGGCAAAATATTAAACAGGCCAGCTGACGATCCAGAATGCACCATTCGAGCATTCACGCTATTTGGTCAGGTACTGATTTTCCGGATGATCCGGCAGGTCACCTTAAAAAGTTTGGATTGGGAAACTTTTGAAGGCGATCGCCTCAATCTTGTCCGCAGCATTATCCATCAGCAGGTCGATGAGTCGCTGAAACCTTAGAGGCAGCCATTCTGTGGCTTCTATGCTTTGAGGGCTGCTTTTTCTTTTTCATCGCGTAGAGCCCGCTTGGACGCTTCTGCGGCCTTGAAGCTTGCCTTTCCCAAACCGGGTAGCAGCCGTTTTGCCATCTCTGGGCTTTCTTCTAAAAGGAACTGGAGAAAGGTTTCAGCGACGACCGAAAGCTGTTTTCCAGCCAGGTTAGCAACATACCAGTGCCGCTCGATTGGGAAACCCTGCACGTCTAGAATAGAAAATTCGCCAGTGGTGCCTTCAGAGATAATGGTGTGCTGTGAGAGGACAGAAATACCCAGGCCACCAGCGATCGCCTGCTTAATCGCCTCGTTGCTGCCCAGCTCCAGGCTCACTTTCACATTGATATCGTTTTCTTCAAACAGCTTCTGAACCGCGACTCGGGTACCCGACCCCGGTTCACGCATGATGAAAGGCTCGTTGTTGAGCGCTTCTAAGGGGATATTTTTTTTGCGGGCTAGCGGATGAGCGGTCGGGGCCAGCACAATCAGCGGGTTTTCTAAAAAGGGATGAACTTTCAGATCGGGCTGACTCGGCGTCTGGCTAATAATATAGAGATCGTCTTCATTGGCAGCCATGCTCTCCTGCAAACGCTGGTGGTTGGTCACCTTCAGCGAAATATCAATGCCCGGATAGCGCTTGCAAAACGGCCCCAACAGCCTGGGGACAAAGTACTTAGCCGTCGTAATCACCGCCAGCTTTAGCTGACCTTGCTTCATCCCCTTGATATCAGCAACCGACATCTCAAACTGCTCTAGCCCCTGAAAAATTTCCTGGCAGGTAGACAGCAGCTTCTGGCCCGCTTGAGTCAGGAACAGTCGCTTGCCAATTTGCTCAAACAGCGGCAGACCGACTGCTTTGGTTAGCTGCTTGACTTGAATAGACACGGTGGGCTGAGTCAGGTACAGCTCTTCAGCGGCGCGGGTAAAGCTGCCGTGGCGGGCAGTCGCTTCGAAAACTTTGAGCTGATGGAGCGTTGCATGGATCACGGCTACAGTACCTCTGGTCTCATTACTCTGGGCTGCTAGGGGGGCTGCTAGGGGGGCTGCTAAGGGAATCAGCGACAACCCCCTTGGAAATGTCCCTTGGGAATTGCTTAGAAACCGAATGACTTTCAAGCTCCTATAGAAACAAGTCTATCAAAGAATGAAAAATATGCTGAGAAATTCTATGCAAAAAAGCGCCTGCCGATAGTTGGCAGGCGCTGAACTCGCAGTTAGATAAAATTAATCTGCGTTGTCTTGGAGGGTCATATGTCTCTAATTCGTAGTGCCAGTGGCTTTCACGCCCTTGACCCTAGTACGCCTAACTCAATGAGTCAGACAGCCTATGCTTTGGGCAGATTGCGGCTGCTGTAGGCATCGCCACTGTAGACCGGTATGCGAATGGCATAGTTAGTGGGCTGACCGGTTATCGTTCTAGCCAGCTGCTCAAATGACTCAGATCGCCAGTTGCGCTCGTGGATGGGCTTGGTCTGTTCGCCCATAAAGTAAGCTTGGGTGCCAATAACCGCTGCGGCAACCCAGCCCGTAGCAAAAAGTGAAATTAGGATTGCAGTTAGCATGGTGAGTTGCCTCAGTAAACTTACGTAAACAAGCTTATCATAAATGTTACAAATTATGTAATTTGCTTGATTTTGTCCGGTCAGAATTGGTCTGCAATAACCGCCACAAAACCCACGGTTTTAAAAAACGATGCCAGTCTATTTTTTTTGGGGTGCTGATGAGTTTCGGTTGAGAAAGGCGGTAAAGGCGCTGAGCGATCGCACCCTTGACCCTGGCTGGGCTAGCTTTAACTACGACCGCATCCCGCCTGACCTGACCGACGCTCCCATACAGGCACTAAACCAGGTGATGACCCCGCCTTTTGGCAGCGGCCAGCGATTCGTCTGGCTGGTCGATACCACGCTTGGCCAGCGCTGCCCCGACCCGGTGATGGTAGAGATGGAGCGCACCCTCCCACTGGTGCCAGAGACAGCCGTGCTGCTGCTGACCAGCCCAAACAAGCCGGATGGACGGCTCAAATCGACCAAGCTGCTCAAGCAGTATGCGGAAGTGCGCGAATTTGCGGCGATCGCTCCCTGGCAAACCGATCAGCTCGTCGATCAGGTGAGGCGGGTTGCTCAGGAGATGGCCCTGCGGCTCACCCCTCAGGCCGCAGCGCTCCTGGCGGAAGCAGTCGGGGCAGACACGCGCCGGCTCTATAGCGAGCTAGAAAAGCTCAGCCTGTACTGGAGCGATCGCCAGTCGGAGCCGCTGCCGCCCGAAGTAGTCACCCGCCTGGTGGCGGTGAGTACTCAGACCAGTTTTCAGCTGGCCGAAGCGCTGATTGCCGGAAGAACCGATCAGGCACTGGGACTGGTGACCGATTTGCTAGCGAATAATGAGCCCGCCCTCAAGGTAGTCGCTACCCTGGTTGGGCAGTTTCGCAGCTGGCTGTGGGTGGCGCTGCTCACAGCAGAAGGGGAGCGGGATGTGCGGGCGATCGCTCAAGCCGCAGACATCAACAACCCCAAGCGAGTTTTCATTTTACAAAAGCAGGTACGCGGCTGCTCCCCGGCTCAGCTCCAGACAGCGCTTTCACTGCTGCTCGACTTGGAGTTTGCGCTCAAGCGAGGCGCCCCGGATGAAATTACCTTGCAGACTAAAGCAATCGAGATAGCGAGCTGTTTTTGAAATGTCTTGAAGAGCGAACACGCGAACAGAATAGGCCAGCCCTCCTCTAAAATGTTCAGCAATACAGCCTCTAGAAATATCTGCTTGCTTTAGAGTGCTCAGTCAGTGTTCGCGATCGCCCACAGTCATTATGATTTCCTCTACCTGCCGTCACCGCTCCGCTTCGCTCACAGCAGCTAAAGCACTGACCTGTCAGTTTGCTTTAGGCGCATTGATCTTTACGCCACTGGGCTGGCTGCTCAATCAGCGGCTGATGCCAGCCGCTCAGGCCCAAGCGCTGATTACCGACGAAGATGTTGCAGACTATGCCCAAGCCGTTTCTAGCATTGAACCCCTCCGCCAGGAAGCCTATGCCGCAGCAAGCGATATTTTAGCCAGCACCGACAGCAATCTCAGTATTTTGGACTATTCGTTGAGCTGCACAGCTACCCAGCTAGCGGATATGCCCGACATCTCCAGAGCCGACCGGGTGTCGCTGCGCACGGTACTGGTAGAGTTTTGCAATGGGGCCAGCCAGCTCGCTGAAGAAAACAACCTGACTCCCCTGCGATTTAACACCATTACTACTGCTCACAGAGACGACCCCGACCTGACGGCGCGCATTCAAGCCGAAATGAGCGCTTTGTAAGCGGCCTGTAGCAATTGAAGTGCCACACGGCTGAGCTACTGCTAAAGGCTTTTCGCGGCATTACGCTGACGATTAATGGAAATTGATCAAGTCAGACTGCACTTTCTCTCTTCTTTATCTGAGCTACAACAGCGCGTATCACAGCTGCTGGACAGTTCTGATGATATCTATCTCGTGTTGACTGGCCAATTGCTGTAAGCTCCCTTTTTTATAGGCGAACTATGAGCGTAAGTACGAATAACTAAGCGTTGTCTAGCAATATATCTTAGGGCTCCGCTGCAAAAGACAGTTGTATGCTTTATGAAGCCTCTGCTACCAGTGAATACATCTCAAATTTTGCAATAAGCACAGATGCTTAGATCTTAAGTCCTTATGGATCAGCTGCTTTAAGGGTGCGTCTCAAATTTAGACTTGCAAAACTAGGATGCACTCGCTACCAGTATTGTCTTATGACGCTGTTCCAAACCTCACCATTCGGCATTTTTGTTTTACGAAAGCGGACTTCAGAAAGATCTACCTCTGATAAAATAGCCTTGGATAAATCTGCACAGTTAAGGTTGGCTCCTGATAGAATGGCTCCTGATAGATCAGCTCTTGATAGATCGGCTCCCGATAAAACTGCGTCCGTCAAATCTGCCTTGATCAAAATAGCGCCTCCCAAGCCTGCCTTTCTTAATATAGCTTCGCCTAAATCAGTCTCACTTAAGTCAGCTCCTCTCAAGTCAGAATTTGTAAAATCAGCCTGATAGCAATTTGCCTCAGAAAGATTGGCCTTACACAAATTCGCTTTTATCAACTTTGCCTCTTGCAGTTTAGTATTATGAAAATTGCTATCAAACAAAATAGATTGTGTTAAATCGGCTCCAAATAAAATAGCATCCTTGAAGTTAGCCTTATGAAGATTGGCTTGCTGAAAATTAGAAGACGTTAGATCTACTCCGGTGAAACTCACGCACTGCATCTTTGCTTTCGATAAATCTGCCCTTTTTAAGCTACGGGCATTCGAGAAATCAAAATAATCGAGCGATATGCCTTCTGCGCTATGCTGCTTCAGAACAGATGCAAGGTTGTCATATACCTGTGGGGTTGCACTTGCAAGCAGCTTTGCAAGCTCATTCCTTTGACGTCGCTTACGGTTTGGGGTGTCCTTTAGATAAATAATGACAGCTGTGATGGCTGCGATTGCTTCAGCGTTTTCAAAAGGAACACCCACTAGCATATGGAACGAAAAGAGGTTATCTAAAGAGAAGTCGGAATCGTTAATGATCGCGATAACAACTAGGAGAAATACCGTGACAGCAACGACTCTAAGCATGGTAGCTTGATAGAGTATTTGCATAGAGTAATCAAATCCGCTATGTAATCTCTTAGACAACGAACGAATACTAAACCTCTGTCGCCTCATAACTCTATTCCTTTGCTGATTCCTTAATTTCATAAACATGAGTTTGAAAACACCTATTAGAAAAACGACGAAACGATGGTTGGGCTGATAATCAGTGCGATACAACAGACAGCAAAAGGTTAAAGGGCACAGTCTAAACCGTGTTTGCAAACAGCTCTAACAGGAACAACATCTACTGTTAAAAGGTCTCGATGTTCTCTTACGATGCGAACCCTTTGGTTGGTAGGAATCTCTACACCAGAATCTGAGTGGGCGCGCCAAAACACGCCGCTTTTACTGATAACGCCATAACTGCCATCTGAGCTAGGGATTACGGATTTAGTAACAGCAAGGTTGGTGCCGTTTTGATTGTGGTTAGAAGGAGGCTGAAATAATCCGACAATTTCTTGGAGCATAGGTCTTTACCTGTCAACATTAGGGGATGGTGAATAACGCTGTTGCTTCTATGACTTTCGAGGAGAAACCGCATTTCATTTATTTATAGCCTTGAAAAACACAATTAACAATGGCTACATTGATTGATATGACTAACTTCTGGAAATTATGTTGTCGCTCTTCGGTGATTTTCGGTTTTTAACAGTCGTTATGTTTATATGCCAAGAAGATTCGGTATTATAAAGATTATTAAGTTTTATTACAGCAATTCCAAATTCCAACTTGCAGACATGATTTTTCGGCCATGTGGAACGAAGTCAATGGGTTTTAGGCTTGACCGTGATCTGATCCGAACGAGAAATCAAGGTTTTTGAGTGTCCGTAGTCTGGAATTTGGAATTGCTGGTTTTATTAACGTATTCCTTGGATTCTTGTATGAAGGTTGTCTTGGAATAATATTACTTAGATAAAGCAGCGCTAATGCACTGTTTTGATGCTCTGCGTAAGTTCAGATGCGGGGTAATCAGGTACTAAGGCATCTGCGTGGTCAGACAAGTGTACGTACTTGCTCTGTCGTCTTTATAGTACTCTTGTACTTTCTCTCAGATTGATGTATATTAAGGTTAATTGAAATACCAGTGCGAGTTTGATGTTGGGAAAAACGAATGCTGGCAGCTGTCTTACCCGTTCTCGTCTCGGTATTTAACGGTAATTTGCATACCCAAAAAAAGAAATAAGCGGTAGAAAAAGGTAAAACCCACTAATACCTGCTGAATGCAAAATATACGCTTCCATTTCCCTAGCCTTTTAGATATGTTGGGTAATACTGAAGCGAATGTTCAGTGCCGTTCGACAGCAGGTTGTCCTCTTGCGAGTTAAGTAGCTCCATATTCTGAGGCAATACAGCACTTTTTTATCTAATTTTTACAGCAGCGTAATCGCTTGTCTTTAACTATGCCAGCTCAATCTATCGAGCCTAGTGAAAGGGTCTACCAACAGCTCCAAGAACAGTACAAAGAGCAATGCGGCCGCTCTCCGAGCGCGCTAGTGGATAAGCTCAACAAAGCATTAGCAGATGAGCTTAGCTCTATTCGCAGTCGTCGCTCTGGATCTTCTCAGCGTGATTTGATTTCTGACAAAACGTTGAGAAACTTCTTCAATTCTAGTGTTCCTCAGCCATTAACTGAGAAAAACTTAAATTATTTGTGCATTGCTCTGTTGGAATTCGAGAGCTATCAAGCTGCTGAAGATTACAAGCCTTTAGAGGAAGGGGTACCTGAAGACTGGTTAGATACATACTGTCAATATTTGATCAAGCAGTTTGGTACCGTTCGTATTCCTAATATGACGGAATCAACTGATCTGTCTAAAATTTATACTGAATCGAACTCTTCTGAAGATTTGCGGGTTCGTAAGAACAAATCAATTGTAGAACTTCAGGCTGAAATGGAACCCGGTTACATTTCTAACCAAAAGAAGGTGGCGATATCTCAGGTCTTCTCTCTGTATCAGCGACTTATGGTGTGGGGCCCAGCTGGTTCCGGAAAAACAACGGCTTTACAGGCAAGAATTCTGGCTGCCGTTGACAAAATTCGGAATCAAAGCGATGAACATGAGAAGATTCCTGTATTCATCAGGCTGAGGGAGTTTCTAAAAGTTGATTCAGCTAATTCGATGATGGATGCGATCGCCGCGCAGCTAAAGAAGGGCGGGCTTGAAGCTGATGCAGATGCTATGGAACATGCTTGGACCCTCCTTAAACACGGTGAACTGTTGTTGATGATGGATGGGTTAGACGAAGTACCAAAAGATGTACTGCCAGCCGTACAAGAAGACATTAGTAAGGTAGTGCAGACATATCCCGAGAATCATTTTATTTTAACTTGCAGACATGGTGCTACAGACTTTGTTCCGCTCGACTTCAAAGAAGTTGAAATGATCGCCTTTGACTGGGAGCAAATTCAGCAGTTTGTAAAGTCTTGGTTTAAAGATTCTAAAGAAGAAGGATTAGATGAAAAGTTTTTGAATCACTTAAGTGTAAATCCAAACATAAAAGAACTGGGTCAAAACCCTCTGACGTTGACAATGCTGTGTACAACTTATGAGAAGGGCTATGCTTTTCCGAAAGGCGCGAGTTCTCTTTTTTATGATGCGACCGAACTTTACCTAACGAAGTGGGACTCATCCAGGCGGATTGACCATAGAGACGATATCTACGACGGAAAGCTATCACGGAACAGGCGACGGAACTTGTTCTATAAGCTGTCATTTGACGGAATGGCTCATGAGGACGAACCTAAGTACTTTTGGCGTCGTAAAGAGCTTGAGATGTTCGTCAAAGATTTTATGGACAATATCCCTACTGCGAAAGATGACTCTAGTAAAAGAGATGCCAATAATGACTCAAGAGCAATTATCAGCGCCCTTGAGTCTCAAGACAGTCTGCTAACACGCTCTAGTTCTGACGCATATACGTTTTCTTATCGTAGTTTCCAAAAATACTTTACTGCTATGCATATTATCGAATTCATCGGCTCGGATACACAAGAGCTGAGAGAACTATTGAAAGAACACAAGTTGAAAGAAGACTGGCGAGAAGTTTTGGTATTTGCGGTGGAGAGGTCGCCCAAAGCCAGTGATTTTTTTATCCAGCTTTTTCATCTGGCAATGGAGCAGCTCGCTGTTGGTCGGCTGGCAGAAGTCATCTGCGTTTGTGAACGTATTGCAGACTGGGGCAAGGTTTCGTCCAGCTCTTGGCGAGCTTGCTACCTGACGTTTGATCTCAAAACAGACATCAACATTTCACATAGAGTGAAAGGCATTGATGAAAAGACCGCACAGAGAACGGCCGCTAAGCTTAGACGACTAAACCAAAGAAGAGACAAAATTATTCTGAGAACGCCATTGTCTAAGCTTGTACTGGACTTGGCCGTTCTTCAAACCTTGATGAAGGACAGAGCCAGTGGTATTAACACAAGTACTACCTTGCTTGGTGGATTTGATAGCACTTATATAAACGCACAAAAGAACTTTGAAGGTAAGTTCAAAGAATCTATCGAGCTAGCACATCAGCAGATTCCTGAGCTAGGGAAGGAACTAGATAGATTGCTTAAGCAGATGCCCGATAACCATGCTCCGGCGCAAGCGTACGATGATTGGGCCGATCAGCTTAGAGCTGTAATGATCAAGCATCTGTATGGAAACGAGCTTGTCAGCGAAGAGCCTATTATGTTGGATGCCGAAGAAGTAGAAGCATTGAATAATTATCTGCATCTACTTGAGCTGTTGGTAGATTGTCTTTCTGCTGATGTGTATTGTCCAAAGTCTTTATGGACAGACTTGGTGGATTCGTTGGTCTTACCACCTTTTAGTGATAAGATTCCTAAAAGAATACTTACCTGTAACAGAGACTTGGTAGACAATGCTTTGTAGGGCTCTTCTGTAAGAAGATTTATGCTAACTATCCGATCCTGATCACGCTTACGGAGCGCTACCACAACAGAAGTTGTACCAAATCGTCACAGATGCATAGCGGTTCCAGTTATATTTGTGCTGTTAGTATGAAACTCCAATCTGCATTTTTGCCTTTGGTTATTGGAGGGGTAGGGTTTAGCTCAGCCCTCCTCTTGAACTTGGCTCTTCCGAATTTTCAGGTTCAAAGCATCCCGTTGCTGCCAACTGCGATGTATTTTGCAGTTTCGGTTGGGTTGTATCTGAACGTTTCTGACATTGAGATTACAGAACTGTTGAAGAACGGAAGAGCGATCGCACTGGTGTTGCTCATCGGTGTTCCCTTAAAGATACTGTTACCAGGGTTGGCACTATCAGCTTTGATGCCAGCACTGGGTACTGTCGCTGTATTCTTATGCGCTACTGTCATCGCTCAAATCGACCCGATCTTAGCCGCTAAAAACATTGATCCTAAACGCTTTAGTCAAAAGTCAGGAACAATCCTACGCTGCTGGTCTAGCTTCGATGATCCAATCACTGTACTTTTCGCTTTTTATATCTTTCTTCCGCTATCGCTCAATGAGCAGACCCAATACATTGGACGGTATGTAGCAGAGCTAGGGCTAGAAATCTCGGTTTGCTTAGGGCTAGTTTGGCTGCTAAACGTTCAAAGGCGGCTCTTCCTCTTGCAGACAGACAGGATAAGACGGATGGTGGTGATAGCGACTTGTGTCGCTAGCGGACTCGCTGCCAGGTTCTTGCTTCCGGCAAGTCTGGGTCTGATGGCAGATCCTTTTTCGGCTCGCACTAAGGAAAAAATTCTCAACTGGATTTTTGGGTTCAGCTCTTTTGTGATTGGCGCGTTGGCAACGGATGTCCCGCTCAAAGTGCAAGCGGGTGTTGCTTTGGGTGCGGCCACCTTCTTTGTTGCACAGCCACTGGTAGCGCTCCTATTTATCAGAGACTCTAAGGCAAACCTTTTACGGGTTATGTTTGGACATCAGAATGGCATGACTGCAATTCTGCTAACAATTGCACTGGAACTACAGCTAGAGAATGTTCAACTGCTATCTATCACGTTACCGGCTATTGTTGCGATCGCCGTTTTCTATGCCACTGTCAACTACTGGTTAGATCGTCGGCTTGCTTCTGCTTAAAAATTAGAGCTTTCAGTCTCTGCTTATACTCTCAACGGCTAACGGCTGAACTTTTGAAGGGCAGAACAGTAGCAGTAGCAGGGTTGGCTGCTTCATATCTTAGGCGTCGCCAATATATAGCTTTCCGCACTTCGCTTACTACACCAGGAAAGGCTACACCTCTTGTTCCATAACGCAAAAGGCCATAGCAAAGTGCGAATGCATCCGCGCTTTGCTGTATCTAAGAACGTTTCAGAAGCTATCTGAAGCGTTTTTTATTTCCTTAAAATTCCTTAAATTACCGTTTTTTGCCGCTTTAGGCTTACAATATCACAGTACTCATTTGGTAATCATTCATAATGAATAATCAAGCGACTGCAACCAAAGCTGATGAGCAAGAAGTAGTTTGCAATCATAAGCCCGGTGATGTCTGGGAGGATGGATGCTGCACTTCTCAGAAAAACCAGAAAGCGACCACGTCAGAAAGCGCTAGTAGCAATGCTCTATCGCCATCTGAAGTTGTCGAGCAGCTTACTGAAGCCGGAAAAGGGAAAAGCCAGTAACCGTTTTCGTGTCTTTAACAATCAATAAAATAAATTCGAGGGGTCTTAGTTTCTATTCTACGGCCCTTTTCTGTGTAGGTTCTCTTGCTGTAGCTCTTCTGCCCGCTAGAATTTTCGGTTTGCACTCATTTGGAGGCTGACCAACAGGGGCTGCTTAAGCTGTATGCTAGGAACCCCAAACGAGCTACTCATCAGCCCACAGCTGAGCTACTGCTGAAGGCTTTTCGTAGTATTACGCTAATGATTCAGTGGAAATTGATCAAGTCAGATAGCGCTTTCTCTCCTCGCCTTTATCTAAGCTACAACAGCGCATATCAAAGTTATTGGACAGTTCTGGTGATATCTATCTCGCGTTGGCGGCTAAGTGTGGCTAACTCCTTTTTCATACGCGAGCGATGAGGCCAGTCTCCAGAAGCTACAATAGTTTACTGGCTCCCATTTTAATGACTAAAGGGCACCTGCACGTTTAGCGATCTCTACTTATGCAGTTTATTGATCAGGCCGAAATAGAAGTAGAAGGCGGCACTGGCGGCGACGGTCTGACTGCTTTTCGCCGGGAAAAATATGTGCCAGCAGGTGGCCCCTCAGGAGGCACTGGGGGCAATGGCGGTTCGGTGGTGCTGGTGGCCGATAGCAATTTGCAAACGCTGCTGGATTTTCGCTATGCCCATCGCTTTCGCGCTGAAGATGGCGAGCGCGGCGGCCCCAAAAATAGAACCGGTGCCAATGGCGAAGACCTGGTGATTGAAGTTCCTTGCGGCACGCTGGTATACGACTTAGAGAAAGATCAGCTAATGGGCGATCTGACTGAGCCGGGACAGCGGCTGGTGATTGCCCCTGGCGGTAAAGGCGGATTGGGGAATCGCCATTTCTTGAGTAATCGCAACCGGGCACCTGAGCGATCGCAGCCCGGTGCCCCCGGCGCTATCCGGCCCATCAAGCTAGAGCTTAAGCTACTGGCCGAAGTTGGCATCATCGGCCTGCCGAATGCCGGGAAATCTACCTTAATTTCTACCCTCTCATCGGCCAAACCGAAGATTGCCGACTATCCTTTTACCACGCTGATACCCAACTTGGGCGTGGTGCGCAAGCCCACGGGCGACGGCACTTTGTTTGCAGATATTCCCGGCCTGATAGAAGGGGCTCATGCCGGGCAGGGCTTAGGTCACGATTTTCTCCGCCACATTGAGCGCACGAAGCTGCTGCTGCATTTGGTAGATGGGGTTGGGATGGACCCGGTCGCCGACTATCGCACTATTCAGCAGGAGCTGATGGCTTACGGTCAGGGGTTGCCCGCTCGCCCTCAGCTGTTGGCAATCAACAAAGTCGATGCGTTGCTCGATGAGGAAGTTGATGCGATCGCAGCTCAGCTCTCTGCAATCACTGGCGAAAAGGTTTTTCGGATTTCGGCAGTAAGCCGCCAGGGAACCGACGAGCTGTTGCAGGCGATTTGGCAATTGCTCGATGAGACGAATGAGGCGATCGCTGCTGAAGCAGAACGCACTGCCCAAGCCCTAATAGAATTCAATACGCCATCTCTACGCTCAGTAACATAGCTGCCATCAGCCCTTGCTTGCTATTTGAAGCCAACCGAGCTGCGGCTCACCCCCTAATCGCAGTGCCATCGCATCTTCAGCGACTGCGTCTGCCATAGAATCGATAGCCTTCGCTAATCGCCGTAGGAGACAGCTCTGGATGCGCCGCTATCTGCGCTGCTGTTTCCTATTGGCCTTCGCTCTGACCTCCACTCGCTTGCGATGCGTCTGTATTTGCTTCAAACGAACTTGCTTGGAACCACTTCTATTCCTGGTTGCCAGACCGCGTCACTTTGTCCTGACAGTCTGGTGAGATATTCCATGCACCTCTGGCGTTCTTCCGTAGGTCATTATCCTCAAAGACACCTTGGCCACCATCATGAATAAAAATTGCTCGGTAGCTGTTTTTAGAAATGCGGTTGCGGCGTAAGGTTGGATTACCCCACTCTCTAATCTCCACACCCGAAAACGCATTAGCGAAGATATCGTTGTCCTCTAATATTCCTTTGCCGTTCTGCCACACCAAAACGCCATTTTCTTTGCCATCGTGAATCTGGTTGCGGCGTAAGGTAGGATTGCCCCCTTCCTTAGTCTGTACATTGGAAAGCTCATTAGCAAAGACATCGTTATCCTCCAAAACGCCCTGGCCGTTCTGCCCCACCGAAACGCCAGCTGACTTGCCATCGTGAATGCGGTTGCGGCGTAAGGTAGGATTGCCCCCTTCCTTAATCTCAACGCCCGAAAGCGCATTAGCGAAGATGTCGTTGTCTTCTAAGACGCCCTGACCGTTCTCATACACATGAACGCCGACTTGTTTGCCATCGTGGACGCGGTTGCGGCGTAAGGTAGGATTACTTCCCTCCATGATGACCACGCCAGCCAGCGCATTAGCGAAGATGTCGTTGTCTTCTAAGACGCCCTGACCGTTCTCATACACATAAACACCAACTGACTTACCATCGTGAATGCGGTTGCGTCTCAGCCGAGGGTCAGCTCCGTTATGTATGCCCACGCAAGCATTGCTTTGACTGCTGATATCACAGTCTTCAAGATCTAGACGGCCTTGTGCGATATCAACGCAATACCAATTGCCGCCACCGGTTTGACGCAGCGTTAAATTAGCAATGCGTCCCATACTTGCTTTAAACAGAATTGCATTTTCTCCGTTGGCCTCAATGACCACGTCCCCGAGTTCTCCGTCGCCAACGATTTCAATAGGTTTCTCAATAACAATGCCTTCTTTATACAGGCCGGGTCGAACCAGTATCCGATCACCTGGTTTCGCCGCAGCTACAGCGGCATTCAGAGTATTGTAGTCGCCCCGATGAAAAGCATCGACTACCAGCGTTGGGGGTTCGGTCTTTGGAGTGAAAGCCTCTGAGTTCTTTGATGCCTGAGCAGGAGCTTCTACACTCGCCGAGCTTGCTTGAGGTTGCTCTTTAATCGGCACTTTCTGGGTTGGCGCAGGGTTACGCTGCGGCTGACTTCGCTCCATCGCTTCGACGATTTGCGTAGCCATTTTCGCCAGCAGCCTGCCTATCTGCGGTGAGGTAAAGGGCTCAAAGCGCAGCTCCCGCCAGTCGATATGCTGGCGAGCCGCAATCACTTTTGCCAGCGGATCGGTCTCAAGCTTCGCGGTATTACTTAGTACAGAGCAGTTGACGTAATACACGGGCAAAATCAGGTCGCCGCGCCCAAGCTGCTGCTCACGCGCTAAGAAACGCTCCATTTCAGCGCGGCAGGGCGCGCTATTGAAAAAGCCCGGCGTAATCATAGGAATGAGAAACGTGGTCGCGTCCAAAGATTCTTCCAGGCGCTGCTTCCACTGTTGGCCCCAGTGGATGTCGTTGCGATCTTGGAAAATGTGGAAGTTGCGATCGCCCGACTGCATCCGCACCTCCCCGATGAGGCGATCGCAAAATGTGCTCAATCGGCCATTCTCATGCGCATCGTCAAAGCGCACGTAGCTCATAAAGCCAACGGGATGCTTACTCATGCCCCATATTCGCCATCAAACTGCAAACCCAAAACCCCACTATAGCGGCTAGTTTTCCGGTATTTAGCAGCAGATTACTCGATAGGCTTTGATTCTGTCAGTTGACTAGCAGTCTGATCAGCGGTTTGGGCAACTGGCTTAGTGTCAGCGGGCTTGTCGGCAGATTTAGGCTTGGGCACTGGCTTAGGTGCAGGTGCGCCAGCGCTGCGAGGCTTACCGGCTGGAGCCGAACGGCGGCGATTTCCACCTTTACCACGGGCATCTTTCGACTTTTTCTTTGGCGGGACGACAGCGATTTGAGTGGCTTCCTTGAGCATCAGCTGGCCAGCCTGACGCTCTACCTGCAAATCCCAAAAGTAGCCGGTTGCTCTGCCATTTAGCTGACCGCAAACCAGCAGTTTAAAGGGTCGCTTTGGCTTAACATTTTCAGACTTACTTTTTTGAACGATATTGACAGTGATTTCGTTCTTATCCTCAGCGTATTTAGCGATCTCGCCCCTTATCGAAAAAATGTCGCACTGCTCTGCTGCCTCAGCAGTAGACAAATATTTGGGGTCGGCTGCTGTCGGTTCATCCTCTGCGCTGTCATCGTCATCATCGTCATCGGCATTCAGCGTTTCGGGCTCCCACACCCCAACGATCTGCACATGCAGCGCGGGTGACTCGTCGTCCTTGTAGAGCGTGCGCGGATAGACCACCCAGAGATGATCCTGCTCCAGGTCGATATGCTTTTTAATCAGGCTCGTGACCCGGCCTAGCAGCACCGCATCAATCAGGGTGCCATCTTCTACGGCGATATCGCCCCGGTTAAACTGCTCCTCTGAAGCGACGTATTTGCCTTTGAGCAGGCCGATCGCCCGGTACTGCATCCGCTCGCTGGGCGCAGAGATTGGGCCAATGCGCTGGGGCTCGGCGGGCGCTGCGGGCTCACTCACAGCGGCTATCGGTTCGGGCTCGGGAGGTGCTGGCGGCTGGGGACGAGACGGCGGCCCCATCAGCTGAGGACGGGCCGGCGGCTGGCGCAGGCGACTGGCTGACTTGGCCTTTTGCTCATCTGATTGACCTACCGTTCGGCCATCTGTAGGGTCGGAGGAAGAACCAACGGCAGCGCCGTTTTGGGCAGATGCGGCAGTCGGCTCCACTGGCTGGCTGGCTGGCTGGCTAACGGGCTGGCTGGCTGATTTTGGGGGGCGACTAGCGGCAGAACTCATCAATCCTCAAACTCCTGAAACTGTACCTGCGGCGCTGATGGTGATAGCAACGAATCGAGAAACGACGCCATCTAAAAACTAGGTTAACATCAGCGCCAAATCTGATTTATGGCATGGGCTACTTTCTTGCCTGCGCTCAAGCCTGGTTGCTCAGTCCTGGGCTATTGAGGTCTGAGTGTGCAGGCTGGTAAACCATGACATACGGTCTCCATGCATCAAAATGAGAGGCCTTGGAGTGCCGTCTTACCTAATACTGATGGGTCATTTGTCTCTCTCAGGCTAGCGCAGGCAAATAGCCTGTAGCCTGAGAGTTCACGGTTCTTGTTGCAAAGAAAACACCTGCCCGTCAAAAAACCTTAAAAAACGGGTCTGGGCAGCTGTAAACGCCTTATACTCCGGTGAAATCCGGTGACTAATAGTTCATTCATACCGCAGCAAATCCGTACCTTTTTAACTGAGACTCTGCTTTCTCTAGTGGGCAGCCATAGTAAAGCCTTTTTGTGAAGCCAGAGCAAGCGTACGGATGCATACTCGCAGAGAAGGCTGCGCTACGTACGCTTGCTCGCCACTTGACCCGCAGTACACAACGGTGTCAGCAGCAATTGACGCAGTGAGCTAAGTGGCCAAGGCTATATGAAGTTAACAGGCAGGTGATAAAGGGAGAGGTTAGGGTTAGGATGAGCAAGTTATTTTGATGAATAGATTTTCTGGGGAGAATGCGGTGACTTTTAAGCGGGATAGCTGGCTAGTAAGAGGGGTGCTAATTTTAGCGGTGGCGGCTTTTGTAGCGGTGCCTGTACTGTTTGCCTTTAACGGTCGCTCCTCTACTCGGCAGGACACTCCCCAAGCTCAAACCACTGCTGACCAGGCGACCCTCCAAGGTCAGATTGATGGCTATACGGCTGTGCTGGAGCGGGAACCTGAAAACCAGACAGCTCTGATTGGCATTATCGAGGCCAAAATTGCCCTGGGCGATCTGGAGGGTACTGTAGAACCGCTGGAACGGCTGGCCAATCTAAATCCTGAGACGCCGGAGTATGCGATCGCACTTGCCCAAACCAAACAGCAGCTAGGCGATCTAGAAGGGGCCGCTCAGGTCTATCGCCGCGTACTCACTCAAACGCCAGGCAGTGTTCCGGCTTTGGAAGGTCTGGTGGCGCTGTTGATCAGTCAGGAGCGATCAGAAGCCGCGCTTGGCCTGCTGCAAGACACGCTCGCTACCGCTGACCAGACTAACGAACTCACCCCCGGCAGCGTTGACAAGCTCTCGGTGAAGCTGCTGCTTGGTCAGGTGTATGTTGAGCAGAAAAATTACGATCAGGCTTTAAACATTTACGATGAGGCGATCGCCGATGCCCAAGCCGCCTCACCCACTCAGCCCGACTTTCGTCCAACGCTGGCCAAAGCCCTTGTTCTCCAAGAAAAAGGCGATACAGCTGAAGCCACTACTCTATTTGAGCAGGCGCTGGCTCTCACACCCACCCAATACAAAGACGGCGTGCAGCAGCTGATTGACGAAAAGACCGGAGCCGCGCCAGAGGCGTCTAGTGAGAGCAGTCCGACTGAGGCCCCCGCTGCCCCACCCGCTGAGTAGAAACTTCAAGGCGTCTGAGATTTTGCCCTTAAGCGGCGCTCTGACTGGCCATTTGGCCAGGCTGCGGCTTGAGGCTAGCTTCTGCTTCGGCCTGCGTATCTACCAGCTTGAACTCGATGTGGTTGAGCAAGGTAGTGACAAAGGCAAACAGCAAAAATGGCAGCGATAGCACCAAAATTAGGCCGACTGTAGCCAGCGCGTAAATAGGTCGGCTCGCCCCCATCAACCCCAGCGCTGCGGCCAGGCTGACAAACAAAACAATCAGCCACACAATGATCTGGCTATAGATGTCACCAAAGGTGAGGGTGCATATCATCCGATACTTTCTGGGGTTATCCATGGCCTGTCATTATTTATTGTTTTAATAGGATATCTATTGACCTCTCTTTTCGGACAATTTATCAATAGAGTTCAAGAATTAATAAGATTGCTTACGTGGCCTATCGCTATTTGCTCTTTTATAAGCCCTACGGCGTTCTCAGCCAGTTTACCGATCAGGCTGGCCGCGCTACGCTCAAAGACTTTATATCGGTGCCAGGCGTCTACGCGGTGGGCCGCCTGGATCAAGACAGCGAAGGACTGCTGCTGCTGACCGATAATGGCCCGATGCAGCACCGTCTCAGCCATCCCAAATTTAGCCACGGGCGGCAGTATTGGGCGCAGGTAGAGCGCCAGCCCGACCTGCAAAGCCTAGAGCGGCTGCGTCGGGGCGTCACCATTCGCAGCTATCGCACTCGTCCGGCTCAGGTCAGAGCAATAGCCGCTCCCGAGCTGCCGCCGAGAAATCCGCCTATTCGCTATCGTAAACAGGTGCCGACCGCCTGGCTGGAGCTGATTCTGACCGAGGGCAAAAACCGTCAGGTTCGCCGAATGACTGCTGCTGTGGGGTTTCCGACTTTGCGACTGGTGCGGAGCGCTCTTTTTTTGCCGCAGGGCGATCTCACCCTGGAAGGACTGGTCCCCGGACAGTGGCGAGAGCTGACTCCTAATGAGCGGCGATCGCTGCCCCAGTCTTAGCAGCCCATCATTTCCACCTGGCTCACCCCTTAAAGGTCTACCGATAAAAATCCGCCGCTCAATAAGGACAGCCATGATCGGGCATAATCCTTGCATAAGGCCAACAGCATCGGCCCCCATCTGATCCCCAAGTAACCCTTTGAGCAACCGCAAACCAGGATTTAACACGTCAAAACTAACGTTCAAGAACCTATGCTGACTTGCCCTAACTGCCAGTTCGCCAACCCCGACGACCATAAGTTTTGCCAACGCTGCGGTGAGCCGCTGGACTTGCCAGAAACTGCTGCTGACGGGTTACTGGCGAGTGAGACCACGGCTGCCGAGTCGCCTGCCGACGAGCTGCTGCAAGTCAGACTGATGCCGCCGTCAGAGACCAGCCTCAGCCCAGCCGCCTATTTAGGTAGTGACGATCGCTATCAAGTCCTCACCGTTCTCAGTCAGGGCAGCGCCTACATCGTTGATACGACGCCTGAAGTGCGATCGCCTCTGCAAAGCCAGTTGCTTCAGCTGTCTCAAGTCCCCCTAAAAACCCTTCAGGCTTCATCAGCTGTGCCTGCCGCGGCCTATCCCTACCTGCTGCTGTCTGAGGCAGCGCCCCCAATTTATGACGTTTGGCAACAGGGCGAAACCACCGTTTTGGTCACCCTGACGCGCCCATTGTCTTCTTTAATTAAAGCTTTTTCTACTGCCGTAGACCCGCTTCAGCACGTCTACTGGATGTATACCCTGACCGATTTGTGGATAGCGCTAGAGCCAATCCCTCAGTGGCGCTCTAGCCTTTTACAAGCAGATAACCTGGGCATTGACACCGACCAGTCAGTGCGGGTTCGCCAGTTTATTGAGCCGGGCACCGAAGCGCCACAGCTCTCAGATCTGAAGGTTTTTTTACAGTCACTTTTGGCACAGCCGCACAGAGGGGCGATCGCAACTCTCAGACAAATCAGACAGCTGATTTTGACCGTTACTTCAGCCAAAACCCTGACGCAGCTTAGAAGTGAGCTAGCAGCGATCGGGGAGGCGCTGCTGGCTACTCCAGAAGCGATTACCCCCGCTGTTGCCCCATCGCCTGCTACGGGCACTCTACAGACCACTTTCACGCCGCCCCTCTCCGAAATATCTGATCTGGAAGCTACCGGGTTAGAAGCTACCGAGCTAGAAGAAGTTGACTTGGAAACTGCCGAGCTAGAAACTGCCGAGCTAGAAACTGCCGAGCTGAAAACTATGGACGATATCGATTTACCCGAACCTGCCCCTGCGGACAGCGACTCTACACTGGTGCTGCCGATGAAGCTCGTCGCCCTAACCGACGCTGGCCAAACCGATGTGGGCCGTCAGCGCGACCATAATGAAGACTGCGTTTTTATCGCTAGCAGCCAGCAGAAGCAAGCCAACAATAGTGGCCAGCGCACTCAAGCTCGCGGTCTGTATGTGCTCTGCGATGGCATGGGCGGTCATGCGGGCGGAGAAGTGGCCAGCCAGCTAGCAGCCCAAACGCTCACCACCTATTTTGCCGAGCACTGGCCCCAGTCCCCACCAGAACCCACCGCTGCTCGCCCTCTCCCAGAAACAGCCATCTTAATTGAAGCCGTAAAACAGGCTAACCAGGCAATTTACGAAGTCAATGAAAAAGAGGAGCGAGCCGGTCATGAGCGGATGGGAACCACGCTGGTGATGGTGCTTTTGCAAGATACTGAAGCGGCTGTTGTACATGTGGGAGACAGTCGTCTGTATCAGCACCAGCGGCGCACTGGCCTACAGCAGATGACGACCGATCATGAAGTAGGGCAGCGAGAAATTCAGCGCGGCGTCGATCCAGACATCGCATACGACCGGCCCGATGCGTATCAGCTGACGCAGGCACTGGGCCCTCGCAGTCGGGAAGATCTGGTGCCGAGCGTAACCCGGCTGAGCTTTTCTGAAGATACGCTGCTGCTGCTCTGCTCAGATGGCCTCAGTGACAACAACCTGGTAGAAGACTATCTGGAGAGTCATATTGACCCCTTAACCAGAGGAAGAAAAGAGCTGGAAACCGGGCTCAACGACCTCGTTACCTTAGCTAACGAAGTGAATGGGCACGACAATATTAGTGCGATCGCCGTCCGCCTCCAGGTCAGCCCAGACATGGGTAGAACATAGCCAAAGGGACTCGCGTGATGAAACACCCAATTCGCAAGGCGGAAACCGAGGGCCGAGCGCAGTCGTTCGCGAAGCGTCTGCCTCAGCAGAGGCCCGGACTATTCACTCAGTACTGCGCAGTCTCCGATTGCAAAGCTGCAATTTGTTCTTTCGCTGTCTTCCAAAAGGTTTCAAGCTCTTCGGCGCTATAGTCACTCAGGGGCTTGTCAGCCTGGGCTTCTACCTGCTCAAACCGCTCCACAAATCGACGATTGGTACCCTGTAAAGCCGCCGTTGGATCTAGCCCACGCCAGCGAGCGATTTGAATCAGCGAAAAAAAGACATCGCCGAGTTCACTTTCCTGCGCAGCTTTAGATTCGTGGTCTAAGGCATGGCGAAGTTCAGCTATTTCTTCATTTACTTTGGCCCATACTTCTTCCAGGGTATTCCATTCAAACCCTGCCTTGGCCGCTTTCCTAGAAATTTTCATCGCGCCAGCAAGCGGCGGCATGGACCGGGCATAGCGTCGCAGCTTGGGCGATAGCTGATTGGGATCTTCGGTCTGGGCTTTTTCCTGCGCTTTGATCTGTTCCCAGTTGGCGTTTACCGCCGCTGGCGTCTCAGCCGTTGCATCACTGAAGACATGAGGATGGCGGCGGATCATCTTTTCGGTAACGCCTCTAGCCACATTGCCCAGATTAAAATCTCCCTGATCTTGAAAAACTTGAGACTGAAGAACAACTTGCAGCAACAGATCTCCTAGCTCTTCAGCGATGTCGTCTTTGTCGCCATTTTGTAGCGCATCGACAACTTCGTAGGCTTCTTCAATCACGTAGGGAATCAGCGTTTGCGGCGTTTGCGCTAAGTCCCACGGGCAGCCGCCGTCAGGATTGCGCAGCTGAGCGATTACAGAAACGAGTCGCTGTAGCTCGGCCAGGGTCTGTGAGTTTGTTTGTAGGTTTGTTTGCGGGTCTATCTGTGAATCTTTTTGTGGGTTTATAGAGGCCATTTGATCAGCATTTGTCATAGCGCTATTCTACTGCCAGGCGAAAGCCAAATAAGATGTGCCTTGAGTCTATCGGACGATCATGTTGATAGGCCGCCCTGCAAAAGCCGGGGTAGTCGTCCCAGCCGCAGCCCTTGAGAATGACCTGCGGTTCATCTGTAAGGGTACTGGTGTATTCAAACACGTTGCCAGCCATGTCTTCAATGCCGTATACGCTGCGGCTGCGGGGGTAGGCAGCGATCGCACTGGTTCCCATTGGCCCATTTTTTGACCAGTTGGTGCCATCGTCACGCCACTCGCTGCCCCAGGGAAAGTAGCGCCCATCAGTGCCGCGCGCTGCCTTCTCCCACTCTAGAGCTGTCGGCAGCCGGTAGCTGAGCCCGTCTTGGTGCGATCGCCACTCAATATAGGCGATCACATCTTCATAAGAGATCAGCACCACCGGATGCTCACTCTGCCCGGACGGATACTGCCCGCCCTGCCAGAGGTAAGGCACAACTTCGCTGTAGTCATGCACCAAAAAGCCCTGAGCCTGATACGCCGCCGCTGAAATGCTCGGTTGGCGGTGCCCGGTCGCCTGCACAAACTGCTGATAGTCGGCATTGGTAATCAGGTTTTGGCTCAGGCAAAAGGCCGGTAGAGTCACCGTTTGGCGTTCCTGTTCTTGGTCAAACCAGCCCTGCGCCCGGTATTTGGCTTCAATTGCAGGCGCGTCTTCAGGCGAATCAGCAGCGCCCGCCGCTGAAATTTGGTAGGCATCATCGCGCTCGGTGCGATCGCTCCCCGCGATAAAATCGCCACCCGCAACAAACGCAAACCCCGCCTGCGCTTCACAGTCCACCTGAGTCAGCGACCGATCAGCGGGGGCGATCGCCTGACAGCCCACTACCAGACCTAGCAGCGCCAGCGACAAGCCACTCATTAGCTTTATCATGGAGAGCATCTCTGATATTTAGCCGCCTTTGATCGAAATCTATGACCTACTATAACTGGCTAGTCACCGACGATGGACGATGCACATCGTTTGGCAGCATTGAAGACGAGCCGCCAGGGCGCACCTATCGGCTCTACCGGTTTTTGACCGATATGGAAGATATTTTAGAGCGCGAAACCGACGAGGCCAAGCAGATTCAGGCGATAATTCCCTTAGTGCGCAAGCTGCTGATTAGCTCCTACTGGCTGCAAATGGAGCACAAGCCCCCCTCTAAAAAAACTGGCTGGTCGGTCAACTTTCTCTACCGCGAGCACGAATACCCGATCACCGTGCAGATGGTTGCCTGGGCACCGGGCACTCAGTCAAAAATTCACAACCATGCCACCTGGGGCATTGTCGCGATGGTCGGCGGCGAGGAAAAAAATACCTTTTGGCGGCAGGCGGCTGATGACCCCAAAGATATTCAGCTCGCTGGCGAAAAGATGCTCTATCCCGGCGATATTATTGGCTTTACGAGCAACGCCGTCCACCGAGTTTCACCGATTGGCGATGAGCCTACCGTCTCTTTTAATCTGTACGGTGCTAGCGATCACAGCCGTCGGTACAAGTACGACCCCGAAACTCTGCTGGCCGACAAGTTTTAGTCCGGGTGAGAGACAGCGACTTGGGCCCCTACCCAGCTGAGGTAGTCAGCCGCACCCTCAACAATCGGCACAGCGACCAGCTCGGGCGTATCGTAGCTGTGCAGCTCTCGCACCTTTGCCGACAGCGCCTCAAAGCACGCTAGCCGGGTTTTAATAACGAGCTGCCATTCTGCTTCGCGCTGCACTTGCCCCTGCCAGGTGTAGATCGACTGAATAGGAAAAAGATTGACGCAGGCAGCCAGTTTGGCCTCAATGAGCGCAGTGGCCAATGTCACAGCCGCCGCCTCCGAGTCAACGGTCGTCAAAACAATGCCGCAATCTGCCGTCAGTTCGTCAGTCATAGATCTGCGCTGCCCATCGGCAGGCTACCGCCTCATGGCCGCCGATGCGTACCGGGTTAGGCAGGGCTCATTAAAGCAGGCTTCAGTCAAATCAGCATCTGCCCAGTCGACCCGCTGGAGGTTGACCCGGCGCAGGTCGGCCCGGTTAAGCTTAGCCCGGTGAAGATCGGCGTAGTCAAAATTGGCTCCGGTTAGCTGGGCATCTTGAAAATCGCTATTTTGCAGACTGGCTTCGTAGAAGTTGGCAGTGGTCAAATCGGCCTCCCGAAAGCTTGCACCTTTTAACCGAGCCGCTCGAAAGCTGAGCCCGCTTAGCTCCATACCGCTAAAGTTGAGACCGTTGAGCAAGGCGTGGTCTAGTTTGGCACCGGTTAGGGTGGTTTGAGCGATCGCCCCGCCAATCAACCTCACCGCCGTCAAATTCGCCCAGGCAAAATTGCTGCCCGTCAGCTGGGCATTGCGCAAATTTGCCCCGGTCAGATTCACACTGCTAAAGTTTGCTTCTACGAGCTGCGCTTCTCGCAGATTGACATGAGCTAGCTGAGCGCCACTGACGCTCGCGCCGGTAAAATTGGCCCTAACGCCAAAGGCTCCCTGCAAATTGGCCTTGGTGAGCGTCGCACTCATAAAACAGCTGCCGCTCAGCTTGGCAAACTGTAGATTAGCCCGGCTCAAATTCGCCCCTACAAAATTAACGTTGGTCAAAAAGGCCCGGCTCAAATCTGCCCCGCTCAAATCTGCCCTGGCAAAATTGACCCCCACCAAAATCTGGCCGCTCAAATCAACCCCGGCCAAATTGAGACCTTTAAAATCTCGGTAGCCCTCTTCATAGAGGCGTAGGACATCTGTAGAACGCATAAACTAGCCTGATACAACTGCTCCCCTTTCGGCCCGCTCCCGACCTGATCCCTTTTGGTGGCAAGCGCAGATTGCGGTGAGAGCAAAATCCTGTCCGAGTATTAAGATAGTTCGTAGCTACTGGGGCTGTGGCTAAATGCTTCAGCATGGTTACATAGCCACTAAAAACTTTAAAAACCACTGTAAATATTTAGACATGCTCTCATCCGCCCAACTTGAACGGCTTAACAAACCGCCCCAAATCAGGCCGCGCTCACCGCTCACTTGCCGCAACTGCTAACCCAACCATGCTCAGAAAAATCGGTTTTGGCCTGCTATGGCTCAGCTTCGTCATCTATGCCTTTGCCTTCGCACCGCCTCAACAGCCAGACACCTTCGACCTGATTGCCAAACTCTCCTCTGGCCAGTGGGACGGCATCAACCCAGCCATCATCGCCCTGTTCAACCTGATGGGAATCTGGCCGATGATCTACGCCTGCCTGGCCCTGATTGACGGCGCAGGTCAGAGAATTCCCGCCTGGCCCTTTGTGGTCAGCTCCTTTGCTGTCGGTGCCTTTGCCCTCTTGCCCTACCTGGCCCTGCGCCAGCCCAACCCCACTTTCACCGGCCCTAAAAACACCCTGCTCAGCCTGGTCGATTCCCCCTGGCTCGGTCGATTGCTGGCCATTGGCAGCATTGTCCTGGTGGGCTATGGCCTGCTCAACGGCGACTGGCGCAACTTTAGCGAGCAGTGGCAAACCAGCCGCTTTATCAACGTGATGAGTCTGGATTTTTGCCTGCTGTGCGCTGTCGTTGCCCCTTTGCTCAAAGATGACATGGCCAGACGCAAAATCAACAGCCCCATTCTCTTCGGCATAGCCACCTTCATACCGCTGATAGGGATTGCTTTGTATCTTTCTGTGCGGCCTCCTCTCAACCAGGTAGAACCCACAACATCAACTGTTTCCTCATAGCTTCTAATCTCTCTTTCTTTCGTCTATGTAATCTCAATGGCGCAATCTCAATGGCAGTGCATCCAACAAAATATTGGCACCTGGCACGGTTCTTTCACTCAATTTTCCCCAGCAGGAAAACAAGTTAAAGACACCCCTAGCGTTTTGACGTTAGAAGAGGCCGAGCCGGGCAAAATGCAGCTCACTCTAGAGCGATCGCCCGAAGACGGCCAAACGGATATTACTCGACGAGAGTTTTCTCATCCTGGCCTAGCGCCCTACGTATATTTTTTTGAGGACGGCTCATTCTCTCAGGGCTCATCGCAATGGGCGGCCTTTGGCCAGTTTGGGGCAGAAATGTCAATTAAGGTGGGCGGTAGGCGAGTGCGCTTTGTGATTATGTACGAGGGCAGCAGCGCCGGTAACAGCCAGATAAAGTATGTCACGCTGATTCGCGAGACTCAGCCTAACAGTCCCCCCTTTGACGAACCCCGACCGCGAATACAACAGCTGATAGAGTATTTTAAGGGCGAAGCCAGCATACTCCACGCTGATATGCGCCCGATGACAACAGGCTACAGCGAGTGGCTGGCCGGGACAACCGATGGTAGCGGCATACGGCTTGACCTTAAAGAGGCTGGGGAACAGGTAGGTAGCTTTTCTCGAGAACTTTCGCTTTCAGATGATCACTCGCCTGAGATAACGTTCTCTTTTGAGCAATCAATCTTTCTTTCGGGAGAGTTAACTTATCAGCTCATGCCGCTGCCCAGTGGAGCCTACTGCCTGTTGCCGCAAACGATTGAGAAAAATACAGCATTTCGGCTAGAAGTTGGCTGGTTCAGATCTCACAATAAGCGATCGCGCCTCATCCGCTACTATGATACTCGTGGCGTTTGGACAGACTCAGCCCTCATAGAAGATCGACTTGCACTCTAAGCCTCCGCTATAGACCCACGGTAAAATACTGCTTTCACTGAGCTGATGAAATGAACGATAGAGCCAAGCCAGACTGGGCAGGTGAAGACTTACTCTCCCGCTTCGTGAATCGGTTGATTGACACTAAGCCAATTTACGCTGTGATGAAATCTCAGGCGCGGCGGGTGCTGGTGAAAACCGCAGAGAAGAACGGCATTCCGTGGCGAGAAAACTACGAGATGCTGGAAGCTTCAGAGGCAAAGCAGGCGCTGACAAAAGTCTCTAATCCCAACATTGCCTATCCAGACTATTATCAAGTACCTTTCCATGCCTACGATGAAGGCAATTTGTGCTGGCCAGCCGCTTTTGAGGCAGAGTCTGCGACTTACGCAATGGCCCTGCGGATCTGGCCGCAAGAAGAGTTAACCTGGCAAGCCGCTCAAGCCCGGTTACGCGCTAGCTTTCACGACGTGCTGGCCGAGTATGGCCCACATCCGGTGCGAGACATTTTAGATATGGGTTGTTCGGTCGGCATCTCCACGCGAACGATCCATGACTATTATGAGAGCGCTCAAAACCACACTGTGCGGACTGTAGGATTAGATCTCTCGCCCTACATGCTGGCAGTGGCGAAAGTACGGGACGAGGCAGGGGCGATCGCCCAGTGGATTCACACCCGAGCCGAAGACACCGGCCTTTCAGGAGCGTCTTTTGACCTGGTCACGCTGCAATTTACCATTCACGAGCTGCCGCGCCACATTACCCAAGCCATCTTTCGCGAAGCCCATCGGCTGCTGCGACCCGGCGGCTGTCTCGCAATAGTAGACAACAATCCGCAGTCACCCGTCATTCAAAAGCTGCCGCCCGTTCTCTTCACGCTGATGAAAAGCACCGAACCCTGGAGCGATGACTACTACACCTTCGATGTGGAAGCAGCCTTGCAGGAGAGCGGGCTTGAACATGTGGTTACAGTCGTGAGCGATCCGCGTCATCGCACTTTGGTCGGACGAAAGTTATAAATTCAATTATGCAATTGCTTACCGGCTGAGATGCGTAAAAACGTCAGGTCAGCTTTTCGATGGCGCTGCGCAAGAACTGTTTGACAAATTCGTCGCGGCGGTTGAGCTGATACTGTTGCTCTACAACGGCCTGAATGCCGCGATCGCCCCAATCTTGATTAGCCTGAAAGTAAACCATGAAGCTCTTGCCCGCAATCCGCGTCAGATAGGCCGCGCTTGCCCCCTGCAACAGCTTACTGGCGACTGCCGTAGCCACATTCACCTGCAATCCTACCGCTAACAGCTTCATCGCCCCCTTTGCCAAACTCAGTGCCGCCATTGTTTTCGCCAGCGACACCGCCAACGTTTTCGCCTCTTCAATACTGACTTCCACACCATACACCCGGCCTAGCTCTACCACCATTTGCGCATTCACCGCAGCCGTAGCCAGCATGTCTACGACCGGCAGCGGCGTAGCAGCCAGAACGCCTGCCCCTATCCACTGATAGCGATCTACGATTTTTTCAGCCTGCTGCTGTCGCTGCTCGGTTAACAGCGTGCGTGCATCTTCACTTAACCGCTGAGACTGCAACAGCAAATTGCTAGCAATCAGATCGGACCCTTCCTGCCGCAGAATAGTCAGCATTCGTTCAATCAGGTCGGCAATATTCGGATCGAGCTGAACCAGCGTGCCGTCGGCTAGCTGGGCCGGAGACGGGCGGGCGGCGATCGCCACCACATCTTCAGCCGCCATCAGCCCCCGCGTGCGATCGCGCAGTCGCCCTAAAATCTGTTCTCTCTCTTCGGGTAAATAGCGATCAATTTTATTAAAGACGAGCAGCGATCGCTTCCCCATACCTACCAGCATTGCCAGCGGCTCATATTCCACCCGGTGCAGATCGTTATCAATCACAAACAACAACAAGTCCGCCGAGGTCGCTAAGGCTTTGGCCTGCTGCGATCGCCCCTCCCCAAGCTCTCCTGCCTCTAATAATCCTGGCGTATCGGTAATCAGAATCTCTTGCTCGCGGCCAGCCAGTCCGGGCACGCCTATCCGATAGGTCTGCGCCGTTTGAGTGGTGCCTAGCGTTGCCGCTACGGGCGCGGCCATCTCACCTAGCAGAGCATTCACCAGCGCCGTCTTCCCTGCCGAGCCCAGGCCAAACACCACTATTTGAAATGTCTGTTCTTCTAGCCGCTGTGCTAACGCCTGAGACCGAGCTGCTAGCGCCTGCCGGGCGATCTCATCTTCAATTTGGTTAACCTGCTGCTGCGCTGCTTGCAGACTCACCGCCGCTACTTTGTCTGGCGTCTCGGGCAAGGTCACTACCCGCTTGCGCCGGGGTCGTAAAAACAGCCAGCCATAGTAAGCCAGCACGCCCACTACGCCAATCAAAGCCACCACAAATAGCAGCACCACTAGCTGAGCGAGCAGGGGCGATACTGCCGCTACCGCGCTATATAGCTGACCTAGCGAACTGACTGCTATCAGCAGTGCAACCAGGCTGATGAGAGTAGCGATCGCAATCAGTAAAACATAGGGCCGACGCATAGGCGTAACTGTTTGGACTCCTTCACCCTACTGTAGCTGCACCATAGCCGCCGGCAACACCAAAATTCCTTTGGGATGCCAGATATAAGTGTTACGGAATTTATCGAATGACCCTCGAATAGCTTAGAAAGCATACAGACCTCTAGCTGCCCTGAGGTTATGATGACTAGAGAGTAAGCCCGCAACTTAGCGCCCGAGCATGTCTAGCGACGCCATCACCGTATTTTTTTCCTATTCGCATAAAGACAAAACGCTGCGCGATGAGCTGGCGAAGCATCTGGAAGCTTTGAAGTTTAGCGGTATCATTTCAGCCTGGGATGATAGCCAGATACTGCCGGGCGACGAGTGGGATCGGCAGATACAGAGCAAGCTAGATTCGGCGCAGATCATCTTGCTGTTGGTGAGTTCAGACTTTATTGCTTCGCGCTACTGCCAAGAAACTGAAATTAAGCGGGCGATGGAGCGGCATGAGGCGGGTAAGGCCCGAGTGCTGCCAATCATTCTTCGCAACTGCTTTTGGCATGTGACGCCTTTTGGCAGGCTGCAAGCGCTACCCCAAAATGGTACGCCAGTGATGGATGTAGGCACATGGCCAACTTGGGACGATGCGTTTTATAGCATCACCGAGGGTATTCACAAAGTTGCGAGCAGCTTTTCACAACCGGTTGAATCGAAGCCTTTACAGGCGGCTGCAAAAGTGCCTGTTGAGACAGCCGTGAGTAACACGCAAGACCAATATCGAAAGCAGGTACAAGAGTATCTAGTTGATCGGCATCTGACGGTTTTCCACGAAGCGCGGCTAGAGCTTTTACGCAAGCAGCTAAAGCTACCAGAGGCGGAGGCGCAGCGAATCTTATCGGAAGAGCTTGCGCCCATAGAGCAGGCCCGAGAAGCTTATCGAAGTGCACTGAGCCGATTAATAGAGATAGGCTGCTATCCGCTGGATGAAAAGACGCAGAGGGAGCTGAATCTGTTTAGACAGGAGTTGCGGTTGACTGACCCTGAAGTAGTAGAAATTGAGCGGCCTATCCTAGAGACAGCAAGCAAAGCAGCGGCAGCGGCTGAGTATAAGCTGGAAGTGTCAGGATCGGAGTGCGGTATTGACCATACGAAGCTGCGAGACCTGCTGGAGGTAGGAGACTACAAAGCCGCCGACCAGGAGACCTACGAGGTAATGATTCGGGCAGTAGAAAAGGAGCCCGGTGACTACTTCACCTCAGACGAGTTGCTGAACTTTCCGTGCAAAGACCTGCTTGCTATAGACCGTTTGTGGGTGAAATATAGCCAGGGGCGGTTTGGGTTTAGCGTGCAAAAGAAAATTTACGTCGAGTGCGGGGCACAGCTCGACGGTAAGTATCTAGGTGATAAGATGTGGCAAGCGTTTGGTGACCAGGTGGGATGGCGCGTGAACGGCAGCTGGCTTAGCTATACCGATGTGACATTTGGCACATCAGCACCTAACGGACACCTCCCTATGGTGAGTTTTGAGTTTTTGGAGTGGCCTATGTTCTCTTCTCGCATCGAGACTTGTAAAGTGTAAAGCATAGGCGCTTCAGAAGTTTCTAAAGTTTTGTTTGCAAGCTTGCGCCAACCAGAGATAAAGGCTTTCAAAGATCTGTTACCTGGTACCAGGTTCGGTTCCTTTTGGTTACCTTCTAGCTCCGTGTATCAAATTGCATCGCGGCTATTTCTGGGTTAAGCGCATTTGCCATCACAAACTTTCTAGCGACTTCGTGAATTTCATCTATCGGCGCTTGCCAAGTGTCCCAAGGCAGATGCTTCTGACCAGGGCTCGCTTTATTAGCTTTTTTTCTTAGCTTTAGTCCGGCAAGCAGCTTCTTTCCCCAGTAGCTTTTTTTCTCCGCCTTGGGCTTAGGTCGGTATTTCTTGCAGAACTTGCGATAAGCAGCAGCACATATTTCTAGTGTGGTGCCCAGCGCTAAAAATGCTAGATGCCATTGGCTGATTCCATCTTGGCTCAGACGATCATAGATGCCGTAGTTACTAAAATCGTAAAACCAGCCTTGCTGCATATTAGCTGCTTTGGGATTGGCATGAATGTAGCGAAGCGTGTTGAGCACACGCCGGTAGTCAGTATTCGGAAAGCCAGCACTGTAATATCGCTTTTCCCAAAAGTGTCCCGTGCGATTCAGCAGTCGATTAAAGCACATAGCCGTAAACCAGTTTATCCAGTGCATAATCTTGGGCAGATCCTCAGGCTTTTGTGGCTTTAGCAGGTAATGCACATGATTGCTCATGACGCATAGCCCATAGAGTTCAAAGGCATATTTGTCCTGGCATCGCTTGAGAGCGGAAATCAAAATTTCTTTACAGGCAAACTGTGTAAGCCGAAAGTCTCGGTTGTTGCAGCGCGTGGTGACATGGCGTTGTGTTTCCGCCGGGCGACCTCTATAGCGACGAACCACCATTGGAATCGTCTCTTCATTTGCAGCAGATGATACTGTTGCTAAATTGTCTCGACTGGCTGTGGAAAGACCGCAGCGACTACTTTGCGGCAGGTAACCTGACCGTTTATTACAGCCCTCGTAAACGCAAAAATGAGGACTTCCGAGGGCCAGATTTCTTCGTAGTGCTAGATACACAGCCTCACCCTCGCAAAAGCTGGATGGTATGGGAAGAAGACGGTAAATATCCCAATGTGATCGTAGAGCTACTGTCTGACTCCACCGCCGAGATTGATCGCGGCCTCAAAAAGCGCCTATACGCCCAGACATTTCGGACGCCAGAATACTTTTGGTTCGACCCAGACAGCCAGGAGTTTGCAGGGTTTGCCTTACTACGCGGGCAGTACCAGCCCATCGAAGCGACCGAACAAGGATGGCTCTGGAGCGAGCAGCTTCAGCTCTATTTAGGTACCTATCACGAGCAGCTAAGGTTCTTTGAAGCTGGCGGAGAGCTGGTTTCTACGCCTGATGAAGCTGCAATCTCGGCTCAGATAGAAGCAGAGGCCGCTCAGGTAGAAGCAGAGGCCGCTCAGGCGAAAGCGGAAGCAGCCCAGAAAACAGCCAGTGCCGCTACCCAAGCTTTAACGTCAGAACAGCAGCGTTCTACAAAACTAGCCGATAAACTGCGTGAGCTAGGCATCGATCCTGAAGCGATTTAGGCAGAATAGCTGATCGCGCCTCGGCGACTCAGCTATTCTGCTGTGAAGCTCAGAAAGACAGAACTCTCTTGTTCACCCGTTGTCACTGGCACCGTGCCGCTCTCTACATTACTCAACGCTGCGCTATAGCCATAGCCCGCATCCACGCCTTGTACCACCCCTTTACCGCCCTCATCTGCCAGCACCGTCCAAAAATTACGAGCTTCAAAATCAGGCGCAACTGACATCCAAGCGCGATCGCGCCCCTCATATTCACCCACGGCCTTACCGTTAATCGTCAGCTCATCCCGATTGGCAATAGAAGCACTCGCCGCGCCGCCAAAGTAAAGGCTGCCATTGGCCCCGCCCGCAATATCGCCCAGTCGCATCGCATTCGCCTTAGTGTTAGACCGGCGGGGAAAGCTCATCTGCGCAGTGACCAACCGGCCCTCGGTCGGATGTACCCGCGCATAGTAGGGCAGGTGCGCCGAGCCGCTGTTGTGCAGCTGGCTGTACTGATCTATTCGCGTTAAGAAAGGAGTTGTTCTACCGTATTGTTCATCTTCGCTCATCGGCTGACCGCGCCAGCGAAAAATGGTTGCCGTGCCCGCACTCTCTCCCCCGATGTAAAGGTAGCCGTCGCGCCCTAGCGTTACCCGATACAGCCGCGTATCGGCCACGTTTTGCCGGATAGTTTCAGCGCTGTCGCTAAACAGAGACCACTTCACCTCTCCGGTAAAGTCCAGTGCCTCTAGTCGGGCAATTTGCACCGGGTTGCGCTTGCCCTTCAAGTCGGTAAACGAAGTGTTGCGAAAGCTAGTGACGTAGACCAAATCACGGTCGCCGCCGCAGCCCAGCACTTCTATATCGGTGACTTCGGTATAGTCTCGCACCTTGGAGAAGACTTCAGCATTGCTGTCGCTGTAGAGATGTACGGTTTTGTCGGCGATCGCCCCCACATATCCATTTGGCGAAATGGCGACCCGCTGCACGTCCACCAGTCTAATCTGGCTGAGAACTTCACCGCTGGCCGCATCTAGCCGGAGAATCTTGTTGTTGGTGGCGATCGCCAGCTCTCGTTCTCCATCAAAAGCCAAATCGCTCACGGCCCCAGACAGCTCTACTTTCTGGCTCACTTCCCCGGTAGCCGGATCTACCCAGTAGAGCGTTGAACGGGGGCCTGTATTGACAGCCGCGACAGCCCCGTTTCGCGTCATCACCACGTCTACCCCGCTCTCTCCTGGTAGGGCCACACTTGCCGTCAAATCGACGTTAGCGCTGTAGCGGCCCGATTGTGAAGTCACCGCCGAATTGAGCGTACAGACCGAAGCCCCGTCGTCAGCGAGCGCTGTCGTCAGCGCCTGACTGGTCACCTGGGGGCCAGAGCCACAGGCCAAAACAGACAGCATACTGGCGCTAGCTATCAGCAGATAAATTGACCGCCAAGAGAGTAAAGTCATGGTTAGCAAACGTGTTGAAATCAATAAACGGTGATAAATCAGCCGATTTCTTGAACTTTACCCACAGCAAGCAGCGGTATCCGGAAGGGAACTGCTACATCCTTAGCGCTGCACCCCCAACGGTGCGGGTCTACTCCTAGCCTATAATGCTGGCAGTGCCCTCACTGTATTGTTTATGTAAGGAAGATTTACCCTATGGGACTTTTTGATCAGGTTATAGGTGCGATCGCCGACCCCAAACGTCAGGCCAGCGCGGGCCAAATGACCCAAATTCTCGGCGATGCCAAGCAAGTTGCCCGGCAAAACAACGCCGACTCAAGCAGTATGCAGCAGGCCATGTCTGTCATCGGCGGCTTTGTACGCTCTTCACTCCAAGAGAAGCGCCAGGCGCGAGGCAATGAAGCCGCCCAGTCTCTGATTGATGAAGGCGCAGCCAATGGCGCAGCTGTGATCCCGCATCTGTTTAACAGCACTCAGCTGACTGAAATGATCTCAGCTGTCACTCAAAAGACCAATCTTAACGCCAACCAGGTCCAGGGCATCTTACCCATGGTCATTCCCCTGGTCATGCGTTTTCTCAGCGCAGGCAATACCAAACAGGGCGCACCGAGTCCTGGCAATAACCCCATCCTCACGGCCTTCTTAGATGGCGATGGCGATGGCGATGTGGATATGGGCGATTTGCTCGGTATGGCTGGCAAATTTATGTAGCGGCCATGAACGATGAACGGGGCGGCAAGCATGTGTCAGCTAGTTTCAGCAGAGCTAGCGCGCCGTTCATCGTTTCAACCTTTAGAGAATCTGTGATAAGAATGCTTTGCTTCTCTCTTCAGTCGGATTGTTGAAGAATGCATCTGGCGTATTTTCTTCCACCAGCACGCCGCCGTCCATCAGCACTACCCGGTCGGCGACTTCTCGGGCAAAGCCAACTTCGTGAGTGACACAGACCATGGTCATGCCGTCTTTGGCCAGGTTACGCATTACATCGAGCACTTCGCGCACCATTTCAGGGTCGAGCGCTGAGGTGGGTTCATCAAACAGCATGACTTTGGGCTGCATGGCGAGCGACCGGGCGATCGCTACCCGCTGCTGCTGCCCGCCCGATAGCTGACCGGGAAACTTGTTGGCCTGCTCCGCAATTCCCACCCGATCTAACAGACGCAGGGCAATCTCTTCTGCTTTGGCCTTGGGCCATCGACGTACCCAAATTGGGGCCAGCGTCACGTTCTGCTGCACCGTCAAATGAGGGAACAAATTAAACTGCTGAAACACCATGCCCACCTCACGCCGCACCGCCTCAATGTCTTTGAGATCGTTAGCAATGCGCACGCCGTCAATTTCAATGCTGCCTTCCTGATAGGGCTCCAGCGCATTAAACGTGCGAATAAAGGTCGATTTACCCGAGCCCGATGGCCCCATCACCACCACCACTTCACCCTTATACACATTCATGCTCACGCCCTTGAGCACATGAAAGCCGTTGTCGTACCACTTCTGCACGTCTCTCGCTACAATTACCGCCTCAGAACCCACATCGTCAGTAGAGGTTACAGGGACTCGCATTTCAGACTGGGTCATGGGTGAGGTTCCTCATTAAGGTAAAAACAGTTTAGATAGCGCAGGCTTCGACTTCGCTCAGCCTGATGAAGTATCAGCGCAGGTCGGTATTTAGGGCAGATTCAATGCGACGGCTGCCATAGCTCATGGCGTAGCAAAATACCCAGTAGATAGCGGCAATGAAGATATAAGCTTCTTTGTAGTCGCCCAGGTACTTGGGACTGGCCAACAGGTTTTGAGTAATTCCCAGCAGCTCTACGAGCCCGACAATGCCCAGCAGCGTCGTGTCCTGAAACAAGCTAATAAACTGCCCGACAATCGCCGGAATCGCAGTCTTAAGCGCCTGCGGCAATACGATTAAAGATGTGGTCAACGGCTTGTTAAGGCCTAGAGACTGGGCTGCCTCGGCCTGACCTCGGGGCACGGCTTGCAAACCGGCTCGCACGTTCTCGGCCAGGTAAGCTGCGCTAAAGATCGTCAGGCCAATAATTGCCCGCACCACCCGATCAGGGCGCACTCCTTCTGGCAAAAATAGTGGAATCAGCACCTGTCCCATAAATAGAATAGAAATCAGCGGCACGCCTCGAATTAGCTCAATATAAGCAACCGAAAGCATCTTGACAATTGGGAGCTTACTCTGCCGGCCCAACGCCAGCAATACGCCTGCCGGAAAGCAAAGCACGATACCGCTAACTGCCAGCAGCAGCGTCAGCGTCAGCCCGCCCCAGCTGTTAGTCGAAATGTTTTTCAAGCCAAAGTCTAGTCCCAGCAGGTAGGGCAGCCGCCACAGCACCTGATACACCACCACAAAGCCCACCAAAAACAGGATGACCTTACTGATCCAGGCGGGAACCTTGGGCACAGAGACTCGCTGGGCCAGCTGCCAGCCGGCAACAATGCTGCCGCCGAGCATCACAATAATGCTATAGAACAAACTCGGGCTGATAGTGCCCCGACCGAAAAAGGGGCCTCCGCCCAGCAGGTAAAGCGCGACGAAGTAAGAGACAAACCAGGCTGCCGAAATCCATTTAGCCATGCCAGAATACTGCCGTCCAAGGGTCTGACCGCCGGCTGCTCCGCCGACCAACAGCAGTAGCCCGCCGATTGTGTAGAGCGCGTAGGCGCGGGTCATGGGCACCAGAATGAAGAAGAGCGCGATCGCCCCCAGCCCAATTAGCACATTGCGGCTAAACAGCTGTTTCTGGTTGCGCGCCAGCACCCCCCAGCTCAGCCCAGCCAGCGTCATGATAATGCCCAAAACTGACCAAATTCGCCAGTAAGACTCGGGCGGATACAGCCCCGTCATAAAGTTGCCGAAGTTGTCACCCACCACAGACCAATTCGCCTGAGTGAAAGACCAGGTCAGCATACTGAAGAGAGCCGCGCCCAGCACCAGCACCAGCACGACCGTCAAAAGACTGTTGGCCCAGCTGTTGAACAGGTGCTTGCGCGTCCAGGTGATCGGCCCTGGTTTTTGCACTCTGGGAGCGCCGCGTTCTGTCGGCCTTGAGCTAGTAGTGGCCATGATTTAGCGCTCCTTAAATTGGACGGCATTGTTGAGCTGATTCATATTGAGAGAGATCAGCAGGTTTAGCGTGAGGTAAGTCGCCATCATTACCAGAAAAACTTCAATCGGTCGGCCCGTTTGGTTAAAGGTGGTGTTTGCCACCGAATATAAATCTGGATAGCCTACGGCAAAGGCCAGACTGGAGTTTTTCGCTAAGTTAGCAAACTCGCTGTTTAGAGGCGGAATAATCACACGCAGCGACTGCGGAAAGACGACAAGTCGCATGGCCTTGCCGTTACTCAGCCCCACAGAGCGAGCCGCTTCCCACTGCCCCCGCGATACCGATTGAATGCCCGCCCGCACAATCTCAGCGATAAATGCCCCGGTATAGAAGGTGAGGCCCGTCAGCGCAGCGGCATATCTCGTCGATATTTCCATACCGCCGGTAACGCCGCCCCCTTCTACTACTGTCGGCGGCGTCCAGTTAAAGGCAAAAATCACAATTGCCACCGCAGCGATCGCGATCACAATCATCCCCATCGAAAAGGCTTTACCATCTCGACCGCCGTCTAGCATGGCCTTTAGCCGCATTTTCCAGAGCACGGCAGCGGCGATCACCAGCGCCACCAGCGCCACTATCCACAGCCCCGCCGGATTGGTCAGCAGCGCCAGTACTCCCCCTTTAAAGAACAGCCGGTCCTCCGCCGAATTGCTAAACAGCAGAAAATAATTCACGACCAAAACGCCTGCAATCAGCAAGGCGTTACCAATTCGCGAGAACCAGCCCGCCAGTCCTGCGGCAAAGCGCCCCTCGCGAAACGCACTGACTGCGCGCCACAGCAAACCAAACAACAGCATCGATAAGGCCAGCAACATCAGGCCTACCCAAACTTCATCCGGCAGCCCTGGCCCAATTAAATTCACGTTATTGTTGTTGATCACCATCCAGGCATTATCTGGGCCCGGAAATACAATCTGGTTCTCTCGTCTAGGGGCCGCCAGAAAGACCGCAAAATACCAAAAGAACAGCTGTAGCAGCAGCGGTACATTCCGCACCAAGCCCACATAGGCCCGACTGATTTTGTGCACCAGCCAGTTATCAGAAAAGCTAGCGACGCCAGCCGCTATGCCCACTATCGTTGCGGTAATCACACCAGCTGCGACCAGCCGTAGAGAGTTGACAATGCCGGTTTGGATAACTTTAGTGTACGAATCTTGAGCCGTGTAGCCCAGCAAGTCTTCGCCCACCGCAAAGCTTGCCGGGTTCTTAAAGAACCCAAAGCCAAAGGTAATGCCGCTGCGGGCCATATTGCTGGTGAGATTGTCAAACAGGTAAGAAAAGACGGCCGCAACGACCACCACTAAAATCACCTGAAAGGCTATCTGCCAAAACCGCTCGTCTCGCAGTAAAGCCCGTAGGCCAGAGGCAGATCTAGAAGGGGTTCTTGCCATAGTTTTTTGTTTTGATCGGTACGCCTCGCAATCAAGGCAGAGCTTGCCTGTACGCCCGGCGCTTTCTCACTATGCCAGCATGCCGGGACTGATTCGGTCTGCATTTTTACAATCCGCAAACCTAATTTAATCTCGGGCGCGATTTGTGTTTACCTATCATAGGCCTTTAGCCGCAGTCGCTTGAGCCGATAATATAGCAAAGTAAGGATGCATTCTTACTTTGCGGGTCGAGTTGCCTGTTATCAGACAACGGTTTCAGCCGATGAAAGTGTCCTAAGCAACTCGACAGGCGCTATATTCTATAGCGCCCAGGTTGTTATTTAATTTAATAGATACGCATCAATAGATACAAAAAGAGCGCAGGGAACTGGCAAATCCAGCCTCCTGCGCTCTTTACTTCAAGCTAAATAAACAACGTTAGCGGTTAGTCACCGCTGAGGCGTATCAGTAGCTAATCCACCATGCGCTCTAGCGGAACGGGGGAGAGTACATCAACCCACCATCTCTCCACAGCGCATTTAGGTCACGAGGCAGCTCGAACGGCGAATCTGCACCCAGATTGCGCTCAAAGACTTCGCTGTAGTTACCCACGGCGCCAACCGCCCGCGCTGCGAAGTCGTTGGGCAGGCCCATATCTTCGCCCAGAGTGCCTTCAGCCCCAATAAAGCGCAGAACGTTGGGGTCTTCACTGGAAGATGCTTCACCGATGTTGTCAGCAGTCAGCCCCAGCTCTTCTGCTTCGATCAGCGCATAAGTTACCCACTTCACGGTGTCAAACCAGGCAGAGTCGTTGTTGACGGTCACAGGGCCGAGCGGCTCCTTTGACATCGTCACATCTAGCAGTTCGTGCTCTTCAGGGTTGCTCAGCGTACTGCGACGGGCCACCAGCTGAGATTTATCAGAGGTCATGCCTTCGCAGCTACCGGCTTCATAGGCGGCGTAGGCAGCGTCAGCATCCTGAAAGGTCTGCGGCTCAAAAGTGACGCCCAATTCGCGCATCTGGTCAGTCAGGTTAAGTTCGGTAGTCGTCCCGGTCTCTACACAAACTGATCTGCCTTCAAAGCCTTCTAGATCGGTGATGCCGGAGTCTCCGCGCACCAGCATTCCCTGACCATCGTAGAAAGTCGTCGGCGCAAACTCCATCCCGACTGACGTGTCGCGGCTGATGGTCCAGGTGGTGTTGCGGGCGAGCATATCCACCTCGCCGCCCTTGAGCGCTTCAAATCGCTCGGTGGAGTCCAAATCTCGGTATTCCACTGCATCTGGATCGTCGAACAGGGCAGCGGCTACAGCTTTACAGGTATCTACATCCAGGCCCGAGTACTCACCGCCTTCTACAAAGCTAAAGCCCGGAATACCGCCATCTACCCCGCAAACCAGGGTGCCGCGATCTAGCACGGTCTGCAAGCGACTGCCGCTAGCAGGTGCGCCTTCCTCGCCGCCGCCCTCAGCGGTGTCGCCACCGCCACCGGGTGCGCCACACGCAGCCAAAGGCAAAATGCCCATGCCCAAAGCAACTATCAAAGCCCACTTTTTCATACCAAACCTCACGCAATTCTATGAAGAGAAACAATTAGCTCAATGGGTGTGGCTTGGAAAACCGGAAAAATTTTTGCAGTTATTGAAAACTAATAACTGATTAGTTCAGGTTGAACAAACTGTTGAGAAGCCTTGTGTATAAGGCACTCCGAACGATATCAGACCCACTGAGCGTCAATTGCGCTCAACCTTATCATTTTTCTTACAGGGAAAGTCAGTGGTTTCTAAAAGTCGCTCAAAGAGTCGTCCTGGTATTTACTGAATGTCAAGACTCAAAGTTAAAGCAGAGAGGCCTTGAGCAGGCGTTTAATTCACAAGATGCGGGTTGCCCAGCAGGTCTTTTCCCAGAGCAGCGTCAATGGCGCACATTACCGGCGCGCACTGTTTTCTGGTGACAACTGTTTTCTGGTGACAGCTGTGACAGCTCTCTGATGACAGCGTCTTGGGAACGGCCTACGACTGCTGAGACATCTCGCGGATCAAAGGGAGGCGAGTGCGAATATAGCCGCTCACGGTGGGCAGGTCACCAGGATCAAAGGCAGGGTTAGACTGTAGCGAATCTACCAGCGACTGTAATAAGTTGGAGTCGTCCAGGACTGAGAGCCTGCTGCTAGGGAATGACTCAACAACTGACCAGAGCTGGCGGAGGAGACTGATGTCCATATAAAACCTTTATATTCTTTTCAGGTTTAACCTAAATCAGGGGTGCTTCGTTGCATCGATTGTTTTAAAACACCCTTCTTAACAGCAGTGCAATCAAATCTTCACAACACTTCATACGGGGAAATTGTTAAATCTATCTGAAGATAGAAAAATCCTGGGAGGAGCCGAGCTGCAAACTGGTGTCAGCTAATTAACGTCAGTTCGAGATAAGAACAGCTAGAATGCGCCATCGGGGATCTTTTCGCCCCTTACCAAGGGGAGATGCCGCAGGCAGAGGGGTTCCGGCTGAGCACAGAGCACGTCGCTAGGACCCCTCCCTTACGGTTCCCCTTGCCAAGGGGAACCCGGCTCAGATTTGGCATGAGAGTTTTGAGCAGTTGACCATGAGACAGCTTATCCCGAACTCAGGTTAATTAGCTCTCAGGGGCGATCACATGAAAGTAGGCAGTCGAGGGAGGCGATCGCCCCTAAAGTAGTCTGCCCGCTGACGCTGAACAACAGCGATTCTCTATACACTCGCTGAGCTGGGTGGCTAAGGGTATTGGCAGCCCCGCTGGTGGCAATCACGGCGGCTTGAGCGCAGCTGTTCATTAGAGCAATGGCTTTGCCGCGCAGCGCTATTTTCTGACGGTAGGCTGCTTCGGGTAGCACCAATGCCTGAGCTGCTGCTGACTGCAATCGGCTGAGGCGAGTCGATAGCTGGTGGGCGATGTCGTGCTCAATCTGACGCTTTGTGAGCGATCGCCCTAGCACATCGATCCCAGCCTGGGCGCACCCAAAAATCAGCCCCAGTGGACTGAGCGGGTGAGCGTGATCGCGCTGCTCTATCCACCCCGCTGGCCGGCGGGCGACGACCTGATCGGAGGCTAAAAACCAATTTTCTAGCTGCACTTGCACTGTATTTGTGCTGGCGATGGCGGCGATCGCCATCGGTTCATTGACTATCAGCCGTCCGCCACAGCGCGCACAGCTCACCAGCGGCAGTACCCCAAACACCGCCTTACCATCGGCTAACACGGCTGCTCCAATAAAATCTTCAAATAGCCCTGATCCCGTGACCCAGGGCACCTTCCCCTGCAACCGGTACCCCCCGGCTACAGGTTCGGCGGTCAGTGGGGGCGGCTGTCGGCGCAGCTGCGAAAACCCTACGCCTACTCGCTTTTTACCTGCTGACATAGCGGGCAAGTAAGCTTGTCGCAGCGCCTCATTCTCACTGGTTAGCAAAAAGCTCGCCGCGCTTTGATGCTGAGTTTGCAAAAAAGCCAGCGCCCCAGAATGGCGAGCCACGATGCTCTGAAACTGCCAAAATGCCTGAGTATCCAACCCCAAGCCGCCAAACGCTGGCGGGCTTTTAGGCGCCAACAGCTCGCGTGCCCCCAGCTCACCAAACGCCTCAAACAGCAGCGCTGACTCCTGGTCTAGCCGATTGGCTACCGGCACCACCTGCTCAGTCAGGTAGTCTTTTAGCGTGGGGCGGGCAGCTGCAAGCGGGTTCAGCATAGGGCAGGGGCAGTGGAGGATGGAGAGAATACAAGTAGTATCCCAAACTATTTTGCGCGGCGTCGGTGTGAGTTAGCACGCGGGTACCCACTTCGCCACCGGCAGCCCGGCTCCTGTCAGCCCTCGAATGATGCGGGCTGCTCTAGCGTCGGCGCCCAACGACGATGTGAAGACCACAAACAGAGGATGCGGTGTCTCTGCCCCTTCTGCCAGCAAATGTTTATGTTGGCGGGGCATCAGCCATTCTACGCCCTGGCCTAGTTCGACCTGCGTTTGTCGCCAGCGGCTGAGCAAATCAGAAAGGTCTTCGCCGGGGCGCTGAATAAATAGCACAATTTCGATACCAGTTTTAATCTTCCACTCCGGATCGCACATCATCAGCGCCACATCGCAGGGCAAAGGGCGAATGCGGTAAATCTTATCGACTATACCGCCCGCCTCGGAGATTTCACGGCTGCGAATATTAGGCAGCGGAATCACCACCATGCTCTCTTGGGGGCGGCGCACGCTGGGCAGGGTCTCAAAGTAGGGGCGGTGCAGCTTCAGCACCGAGAGAATGCCCTCGTAGTGACAGCACTCTGCTAACAGCGCTTCGTAGGCTTGTTTGTGCTGCTCTGCTTCAAAGCCGCCTATCGCTACAGATATCAACCGCTCGGCCTTAGTTCAACGCTGCTAGTTTTCCCACCAGATGCGGTCAGGTGCCTAGAGAGCCGCTGATTGGCCTAAGCGATCGCCCACTACCACCCGGCTCCCATTGACAAAATCCCAGCCAGAGAGCGCTTTTTTGCCCGCTGGCTTGACTTCGGATAGGAGTAGGCGATCGCCTCCAGTCTGAATGACTGGGCCATAGCCCTTCAGCACAGCGACGACCGTACCTGGCAGAGCGTCCGCTGGCGTCCCTCTATCTGCCGCCTCGCAGAGCGCCCGCAGGTCTGCCAATTCTACGGGCAGCTGTGACCAGTACGCTTCGCCCAGTGGAATAGTCGCACTGACCTTCAAAGGACTATCTCGAAACTGCGTTACACAGTTGGGGTAAAAGCCTCGCACCTGATTGTGCAGTGCCTCAGCGCTTTTATCCCACAGCAGCAGATAGTCATCTTTTTCAATCAGAGGCGCATAGGTCGCTCGCTCGTCCGCTTGGGGCACCGGGCGAATCATCTGCTGCTGGAGTTTTTGCAGGGTGGCCAGCAGTAGGTTGGCGCTGAGCTGGGAGAGTTTTTCAGCCACCTGCTGGGCATTGTCCAGCAGGCCAATAGGCATGGTTTCCTTCATCAGCATCGGGCCAGTATCCATGCCAGCATCCATCTGCATAGTGGTCACGCCGGTCTCACGCTCGCCGCGATAGAGGCACCACTGAATCGGCGCCGCGCCGCGATAGGCCGGCAAAATTGAACCATGGGCATTGACACAGCCCAAACGCGGCATAGCCAGTATCTCTTGCGAGAGAATTTGGCCGTAGGCGATGACGACGAAAGCATCGGCGTTAAGGGCTTTCAGCTGATCTAGGGTATCGGGGTCTTTTTTGATCCGCGCGGGCTGCCAGATGGGGCACTGCTGATCTAGGGCGGCGGCTTTGACCGCTGAGCAGGTGACTTTACCGCCTCGGCCCCGGCGTTTGTCTGGCTGAGTGACCGCTGCTAACACTTCAAACTCTGGGTGGGCTAGCAGCCGCTGTAGACTGGGCACCGCAAACTGAGGAGTGCCAAAAAAAACTATCTTCATCCGGGCTCTGGTGTCCTTCTGGTGTCTTTCTTCTGATGCCTTTGTAGTCGCGCTTGACTGCTAGCGGGCATCTACTGAAATTTCAATCCGGCGGTTGCGCTGGCGACTAGCCGCGTCATCATTACTGGTAGCCGGCTGAGACTGACCGCCGCCTAAGGTAACCCAGCGGTATTGCCCGGGCAAGGCCGTCTGTAAGTAGTCTCTAAGGGCGTTGGCCTGGGCGAGGGTGTATTCACGGCTGGCGATCGCCCCAGCCTGATTATCGCTATAGCTGCGAATTAAAATACTGGCTTCAGGATAGTTCACTAGTTGGTCAAGCACCTGGTTGAGTAAGTCCGCTTCTTTAAGATCGCTCTGGCCAGGAGCAAAGAGGGCGTCGCTCGGCAAGACAATCTTGAGCTTAGCCACCTCTAGCAGGTCGTCGCTGGGGTTATAAGGCACTGGCTCGTAGTCAGGCTCAGTTTGAGCGCGCACTGGCGGATCAATAGCCGCTCGCAGAGAATTGACTCGGTTTTCAACATCTGCACCCTGGTAAGGGGGTTTGCCTAGCCGTTCCTCTAACGTTTGCAGTCGCCGGTCGAGGGTAATAATCTCGGTTTCTATGTTGTTTAGCTCGTCGATCAGGGGCTGTTTTTCCAGGGGCGGCAGGTCGATTGGGGTCAGCACCGGACCTGTCTCTGGCAGCGGAATGGCTTCAACCCGAATCTCGGCGGTCGGGGTATGCCAAAGCTGAGGAAAGTGCCACAGCCGCGAGGTCAGACGGCTAGATCTTCTTAAGAAGGCTTCTTGCAGGGGCGGTTTGGCAAAGTTGCCGGGCACTAGCTGGGCGACTAACACGCCAAGCAGCCAGGCGGCGGTGACGGTTCCACTCAGGGCGGCGATGTGGGCGATCGCACTATAGGGCTGCTTCTGCCAAAACCGAGGCCGTAGGGGAATCGGTTCGAGCAGGTCTTCCTCTAGCGGACTGACGCCATCATGCCAAGCAGGTGTCGGCGGCATAGCAGCAGGCGGCTGGCGCTGACCCCGCAGTCGCGAAAAGCTCCACCAAGCCGACTTGTCTCTAAATCTGTTTACCGGAGGTGAGCCTGGATCAGCAGCTCGCTGATCTGGCTGGTTGCTAACAGGCTGAGGGTTGGCTGGCTGGGGGCTAGGCGCTGAGTAAGGACTCGAATAATCATCAAAGCCCCGGTTCAAACTAGGGCGCGCCGTATAAAAACCCGACCGATGCGCCGCTGTCTCGGTCACGTCTGCATTAGCGTCAGACCCATTTGATACCGGCTCATCTGCCACAAACCAGCCTCTCTTCTATCGTCCCGGTCAATCGGCCCGGTGGCCCAGGCCAACCTTACTCTGGTCTTTTATGCTGCGCTCTATTCGGCATAGAAACCTCGGCCCCACCACGGGCTGACTTCAATCACACCGCGCTCGGTAAAGACTACCCGGTAGTCTACCGATGGGGTTGTTTCTGGCGCAGATTCTACCAGATTTGCCAGAGGGGTTTCATCTATCGCCGCAACGGCGTTCTGATCTAACGGCTCATAGCCAGTGATGGTGCCATCTTCGGTGATCCGCACCCGGTAGGCGGCTGGCTCACTACCGACTCTAGGCTGCTCACGGTTTTCTACTAGGGTGCGCCTGAGCTGATCGTTGAGCGTTTCTACTTCCGCCAGGCTCTGGGGGTTGGTCGGCTCTACCTGATCAAAGGTCTGAGCGGCGACAGGATCAGGCTCTGGCCCAGCGGCGGGGCTATCAGGCTCGTCAGGCGTGGTGGCTTCTACTTCTGGTTCGGTGACCGCTTCCGGCTCAGGGATAGCTTCCGGTTCAGGCGGCAGAGTCGCTACTGCCGGAGTATCTGTAGCGGGGGTATCGCGATCGCCCGTCGGCGGCGTCTCAGTCTCGGCAGTGCGATCAGCGGTGCGAACTTCGGCAGCGCTGTCGGAGCGATTATCCAGAGCAGGATCGCGCAGCTTAGGCAGGGGTAGGAAGCCAATGGCCAGGGTCGCGGCAATCAGGCCCCCAATTCCTAAAATAGCGGGCATAGCGCGATCGCTCAGCGGCTCATCGGTATGCACGAAGCGGCGAGACAGCGGCATCAGGGCAGGCGATAGTTCCGGCAGTGTCTGACTATCGCCAAAAAACTGATCTACCGCCTCAGTCAGATCGAATAGCTGCACAGTTGAGAGCTTAATATCAATAGCGCGACCATCGTTAGACGCGCCTAAATCAGCCACCTCAGGCTGCACAACTAAGTGGTGATAGGGACCCTCGCCCGGATTGATGTGTACCAGCAGGGGATCGCCCTCCAGCACCTGAGGATGAGCAAAGCCACTCAGCACTTCTTGAGCGTACTGGCTTACTGCTCGCACCAACGCTGTGAAAAAGTTGAGGCCCCCGTTGAGCGATCCCTCTACGCCGCTAATCCGACATTCTGCGTTCACCAGCAGCGACATTACTGCCTCGCTCCCCAGCCCCGAATCCACACTCAATCCGTCTAAGATCAAGCTGCAATTGGGTAGTTGGTACTGCCGCCGAATCGTCATGTCACTTCTCCATCGAAAAGGCTGACCCAAAGCCGATTGGACCCATCTGCACCCGTACAGAACAGCAGTTTGGTCAACTGCTCTATCGCCAGTTCGTTGAGCTTTTCATCTGTGCTGTAGGCAATCACACCCGCGCGCTTCGCGTTCATCCGAGCGCGAAAATGGGAGCGAAAGCGAGACAGGTAGTCCGACAGCCGAAAATGGTGATCATAGGAAAGGTTCTGGTCACTCAGCTGCTGATAGCCCAACAGCAGCTGACGGATCAACACCGTCAGCCGGCGGGTCAAAAAGCAGGCGATCAGCACCAGTGCTTTACCCTCTGCTAGCGCCATCGGCTGCCGCTGACTAAAGCGACGCAGCGGATTACTGCTGCGCAGCAGCCATAAGTTAACGCGGCCACGAATCACCTCGTCTAAGCCCAGCTCTTTGGCTGCCGACAGCATGGCTTCTGACCCGCCCAAATCGAGAGCCTCAATCGCGAGCAAAAGCAGATCAATCTGCGTTTTAGCTCGCCTGGAGCACTCATTTCCCACCCCTTTAGGCGTAATCAGCCGGTCTATTAGCTGAGGATTGGGCGGTTGGGCAGTAGGGGGACTCTGTACTTGCATACGTTAGCGACTATCACTTCAGAGGTCTGATCAAAACATTCACCGCTCCTTTGGAAGACCCTCAGAGCGAATGTTTCTTTAGAGGTTGCCCGAGGCTTTACCGTTATACAACAATTCTGCTTGATTTTGACGGTAGATCTACAACCGTCATCTTGCCAATGTGAGCGCTGCGAGCAAAGCTGACTCCCTTCGGTCAACAGCCTGCTAATTCTATCTAAATTGGTCAATCACCCATTGGTCATCTTGGCGCACCAAGTCGTAGCCAATGGTGACCACATCGTCGGTGTAAGAGTACTGGTCAACGCGCTGCCCGGCCTGGTAAAACGTAGCAGATTCGGTGACTTCCGCCTCGACTGAAAGCTGGTCGGCATCAGTTGCATCGGCGGGCTCTACCGACAGCACCTTAACATCCCCATGAGTGTAGTCTACGTACCAGTCATCTGCCTGCGCCGTCTGTACTTTGCCCTGTGAGCGGCTCAGCGCAGCCCCAGTCAGAGCCTGCTCTAGCCCGCCCGTGTCGTAGTCGCTGGCATAAGCTGCCTGCTTGGCTTCTAACCAGCGGTTGATGGTCGCTTCGGCAATTCCTGAGGCATCGCTGGCAGACGGAGCGGCTGCCGTCTCTTCAGCTGGCGTCTCAATGGGCGGCTGATTGATTTCAATATCCAGCGGTTCGCCCTCTATATCCGGACCACCGCCGCTGCCGTTGCCCAGCAGCCCAATCACGCGCCTAGCGAGAATGCCAGCAAGCCCTAAACAAAGTAAACCCGCCAAAATAACAGCAGCCAGTCGGCCCCACTTGGGCGATGGGCGACGGCCACGTCGCTCCCGCAGGCCACTACTACCAATCGCTAGATCATCTGCTCGACCTCGGGCAGGTATTTCCTGCACATCAGCGGCAGTGCTACTGCCAAGCTGACTGGACCCGAGCTGACCGGTCGGAGACATCTGAGAAATCTTCTCGGCGATACTGGCTGCCTCCACTGTCCCAGTGCTCCCAAGCGCACCTAAGCGATCGCTCACCTCAGATCGATCCCCAAGTCGATTTCTAGATTGATCTCCGGGCTGTCCCCAAGTCGATGAGGCTTCGTAATCTGAGCTGGTGCCTATAGGGGCATCGGTAGAAGCGCCAGCTTGACCAAAGGCCGCGGTGAGGGCTGCACCTCTCTCCTGAAAGGTCGCCCCGCGCTCATCTAATCCTGAGCGCGTCCAGGTTGCCTGCCTGCTGTGGCGCTCATTAGCTAGCGGCAAATTTTCTAAGAAGTTTTGTACCGAGCTATCGGCAAAGTAGTCTTTCAGCGTCGCGAACGCCTGGTCGAGGTCGCGAAAGAAAGGAAAGACCTCTTGCTGTAGCCAGTTTTCGGCGTATAGACAAAGCCCCGGCAGCAGATCGGGCGATCCCTGAGAGTGCTCACGGATAAAGGCGAGCGGCTCATACTCCTGGGAAAGTTCTAAAGCGCGGCTCGCTTCTTCCGTTTGGCCCAGCAGCACAGCGCAAACGGCCTGCTCCAAATGCACATCCTGACGACCGCTGAGCCGCAGCAGCATCTGCTTGGCCCGTCCGATCAGCGCGGGCTGATGCTGCGCAAAGCCTCGGGCCAGCAGCGCATAGACCGCCAGATAGGTGCCCACAGCCGAAGGGCGCTGGGCCTCGGCTTCAAAGATTTCTTGCTGTTCGGCGGCGGTCAGATAGCCTCGTAGCTGCTGCACAAATCGGAGAAAGTCATCTACCCCTAAGCCGGAGAGATCGTCGTCAGCACCGTCGATGCCGCCGCGATCTTGCAACATGCCTCGCAGCAGGTTGATGCCTTCCTGCCTGGGCTGCTTTTGCTCTAGCGGGCGGGCAATCAGTTCCAGACAGCGATAGGGCCGCAGTTTGTAAAGATCGGCCTGGATCTCAGCGCGGAGGACGGGAAAGAGGTCTTCTCTGAGCAACAGCTCTCGGCCTGTTTCTAGAGATTCGGCGGCGTGCTCGTAGTGATTTTGCTGCCACTCTTCGCGGCCTAATTCCAGGCAGGCGACGGCCAGGCTCAAAATAATATCGGGCAGAGCGGGTTGGGCTTTGAGCTGCTGTCCTTCAGCAGTGCTGGCATCGCGCTTCAGGTAAGTGCGGCCTAGCCGCAGAACAAGTTCATATTCGCCTAGCTCTAGTAAAATCAGCAGCCCGCCAACTAGCTGGTAATTTTCAATCTCAATAGTGGGTACATGAGCGTCTAGGTCTTCAGTTACGCTATCATTCTGGCCCAAATTCTGGCCCAAATTCTGGCCCAAGTTTTGGCCCACCCCTTTAGAGGTAGCCAAAAACTCCTGGTCGTATTCGGCCCGGCGCATACTGTCGCCCAGGACGCTGTAGGCCACGTCAATCAGCTGACGGCGGGCGTCAATGGCCAGCTCTGAATATTCCCGTCGGGGGACCTGAAGGGTGCGATCACGATGAGACTGCTTAAGCTGCTCAGCGGTCGCCTGAATCGGCAGTCCCAAAATTCGATAGTAGTCCAGCGGAATTCGCACTCTTTGTATCCCCAGCCATTGAGCCAATTTTTTCGTTTAAACCATAGAAACCGCCAATCCTAATGGTGGCTTCTTTTACGGGCAATGCCGTGCTGTTGCTGATTTTGCGTCTGCTGTTGCGTTGCTGCTATTCTTCGCTGAAGTCTAAATCGCCTTTACTGACCGCCTCGATTTTGAGCATCTTCTCTATACAATCGCTATCAAACGTAGCGTATACAATCGCTATCAAACGTAGCGTATTTCAAGGCTGAAGCTCAATAGATGGACATTTGATTAAATAACGAATCTACCCATAATCATCTACTAATAGTCAAATGAGGCGCGTACATAGTCAAATAGGGGCAAAGTGACTAACGCTATAGCTTCAAACGTGCCGCCTGATTTGTCAAGCTGCCTCAGCTCAAGGTCCAGCCGCTAAGTGTTCGGATTGGTCAGTATGAGAATGAAAAAACTATTATGATTGGGCCAGTCTGGTTGAACGAACGCCTGATTGAACAAATGCCTGGTTGAGCAAATATTAAGCGCTCAGCACGGCCTCGTGAATTACTTGCGAACTATTCTTTAAACAAAGACACCAACGGGCTCAGTCAGTCAAGCTGAAGAAGCTCATAGCCGTTTCTTCTGCTCCAATCAGTTTCATAAGATGCGATAGTTTGCTTGTTTGACAATTTGAGCGAATAATCAATATTTGGTAAAGCAGCTAAGGACAAGGGACACAAACCTATGGTTCAAGAAAGACCACTGCCGACATTCCAGTCGGCTTCTCCCCAGGTGACGCCCGACGAGGGCCTGACGATCTACGAAGACATGGTGCTGGGCCGCTACTTTGAAGACAAGTGCGCTGAACTTTATCAGCGGGGAAAGGTCAAAGGATTTGTGCACCTGTACAACGGTCAGGAGGCGGTTTGCTCTGGCGTGGTCAAGGCTATGCGCGACGACGACTATGTGTGCAGCACCTACCGCGACCACGTTCATGCGCTCAGCGCGGGGGTGAGTGCGCGGGCGGTGATGGCTGAGCTATTTGGCAAGGAGACCGGCTGTAGCAAAGGCCGGGGCGGCTCCATGCATATGTTCTCCAAAGAGCACAATATGCTGGGCGGCTACGCTTTCATTGGTGAAGGTATTCCAGTCGGCTTAGGGGCAGCTTTTCAGACTCGCTATCGTCGGGAGGCGATGGGAGATGCCGGTGCCGATCAGGTCACTGCGTCCTTTTTTGGCGACGGTACGACCAACAATGGCCAATTTTTTGAATGCTTGAATATGGCAGCGCTGTGGAAGCTGCCGATTATCTTTGTGGTAGAAAACAACAAGTGGGCGATTGGTATGGCCCATGAGCGGGCGGCCTCGCAGCCGGAAATTTACAAAAAAGCCAGCGTTTTTGGTATGCCCGGCTATGAGGTAGACGGCATGGATGTGCTGGCAGTGCGAGCGGCGGCTAAGACGGCTGTGGAACGGGCGCGGGCGGGCGAAGGGCCCACGCTGCTGGAGTGCCTGACCTATCGGTATCGGGGGCACTCGGTGGCAGACCCTGATGAGCTGCGATCGCCCGATGAGAAAAAGCTTTGGCGCGATCGCGACCCCATCAAACGCCTCGAAGCCTATCTGCTAGAGCAAGACCTCGCCAGCGAAGCCGACCTCAAAGCTATTCGCAGCAAAATCACCGAGGTTGTAGAAGACGCCCTCGTCTTTGCTGAGGAGAGCCCCGATCCCAACCCTGCCGATCTCTACAAATACATCTTCGCCGAAGATTAGTTGGGCTGAGTCTTGCGCGATACTTGACCCAACCTCCATTCACCGTTCATTTTTTCCCTTCTCTAAATGGCACAAACCTTTTTATTCGACGCCCTTCGCGAAGCTATCGACGAAGAAATGGCCCGCGACCAGACCGTCATGGTCATGGGTGAAGATGTCGGTCAGTACGGCGGCTCTTACAAGGTCACCAAAGATCTCTATAACAAGTATGGTGAGCTGCGCGTACTAGATACCCCAATCGCAGAAAATAGCTTTACCGGCATGGGCATCGGCGCGGCTATGACCGGGCTGCGACCCATTATTGAAGGCATGAACATGGGGTTCTTGCTGCTGGCTTTTAACCAAATTTCCAATAACGCCGGCATGCTGCGCTACACCTCTGGCGGCAACTTCAAAATTCCGGTCGTGATTCGCGGCCCAGGTGGCGTAGGTTCTCAGCTGGGCGCAGAGCATTCCCAGCGACTAGAGGCGTATTTTCAGGCGGTGCCTGGCCTCAAGATTGTCGCCTGCTCAACGCCACGCAATGCCAAGGGTCTGCTGAAGGCGGCGATTCGCGATGACAATCCAGTGCTGTTTTTTGAGCATGTGCTGCTCTATTTCAATAAAGAAGACCTGCCCGACGATGAGTACATCTTGCCGTTAGACAAGGCCGAAACGGTGCGCTCCGGGAAAGACGTGACGATTTTGACCTACTCGCGGATGCGCTATCACGTGATGAAGGCAGTCGAGTCTCTAGAGAAAAAGGGCTACGACCCGGAAGTAATCGATCTGATTTCGCTCAAGCCAATTGACTACGACACCATCGGCGAATCGATTCGCAAAACTCACCGGGTGATCATCGTCGAAGAGTGCATGAGGACAGGGGGAATTGCCGCAGAAATTATTGCGTCCATTAATGATCGCTTTTTTGATGAGCTAGACGGGCCGATGATTCGCCTATCGTCTCAAGATATCCCGACGCCCTACAACAAAGGCCTTGAGGAGCTGACCATTGTGCAGCCCGAGCAAATTGAAGAAGCCGTCGAAAAAATCATGCAGGGCCGACTGTAAGCTGGCATGGCAAGCTAGCGTCACAATTCGTCAATCTTTCTGCCTCGGTCGCTAAGATTGAGGCAGTTAGGTATTAGGATGTTTAACTGCGTCGGACTGCGCCGGTCGGATTAGGCGGCTGCGATCGCTTGTATTGATTTGGGTAGGTAAGCAACTTGGGTAAGCAACGCTTGATACTGGCTTCCTTGCTGGCACTGACCATTGCGGCGGTGGTAATTATTGTGCAAATTCCCACGCAGCTGGGGCTAGACCTGCGAGGCGGCACCCAGCTGACGATGCAGGTGCAGCCCAGTGAGCAAATCCCAAATGTTGGCGAGCGTGAGCTATCTGCTGTTCAGCGAGTGATTGAAAACCGGGTGAATGGCTTGGGCGTCTCCGAAGCGGTGGTGCAAAGCGTTGGGCAAGACCAGCTTTCCATTCAGCTGCCGGGCGTAAGTGACCCAGAAAAGGCCGAGCGAGTGTTAGGCGGCACAGCGCAGCTAGAGTTTCGCAATCAAAAGCCCAATACGGAAGGGCAACTGCGGGCGCTGCAAGCCGTCGCTGACCAGCAACAGAGCCAGCAGCAGGCGCTAATAGATGGTGGCAACGAAGCCGCGATCACAGCCAATCAGACCGCGATTGAAGCCACCCAGGAAGACATTCTGGACCTATTTGCCAAGTCTGATTTGACTGGCGACAAGTTGAAAGATGCGATCGCCAGCCCCGTAGGTGGCCCAGGCGGCGCGTGGCAGGTCAATATCGAATTTAACGGTGAAGGCGCAGACCTGTTTGCTCAGCTCACTCGCGACATCGCCGGCACCGGTCGCGGCCTCGGCATCTTCCTAGACAATCAGCTAATCAGCGCCCCTGCGGTTGATGTATCGGAAGCTAGAACTGGCATTGTCGGTGGTCGCGCCCGGATCACCGGCGGCTTTGACGCAGAAGCCGCTCGCGATTTGGAAATTCAGCTGCGCGGAGGCTCGCTGCCCCTACCTGTAGAAATCGTTGAAAACCGCACGGTAGGTGCAACCCTGGGTCGAGACAGTGTGGAGCGCAGCTTATATGCGGCCATATTCGGTTTGGTGCTGGTACTCATCTTTATGGCGGTCTACTACCGGTTGCCGGGTGTGCTAGCAGACATTGCCCTGGTAGTTTATGCCATCCTCACTTGGGCCGCTTATAACCTGCTGGGCGTCACGCTGACGCTGCCTGGCATTGCCGGATTCATTCTCAGCATCGGCATGGCGGTAGATGCCAACGTGCTGATTTTTGAGCGCACCCGTGAGGAACTGCGAGCAGGCAAGAGTCTTTACCGTTCGGTTGAATCTGGATTTTACCGAGCTTTCTCCAGCATCCTTGACAGTAATGTGACCACAGTGATTGCCTGCGGAGCGCTGTTTTTCTTGGGAACGGGGTTGGTGCGTGGCTTTGCACTAACTCTAGCAATCGGCGTGATTATCAGTATGTTTACGGCGGTCACCTGTAGCCGCACGCTGCTATTTTTCACCATTGGCTTCCCGCAGTTTCGCAAGCCCAATCTATTCTGCCCAGGCGTTGAGGCTTTGCCCAAGGGCGCAGCTTCCAGACCCGATTCATCCCCTTCTCCTAGCGCTTCAAAATGAAACTCAACGTCATCAAGCAACGCACCCTCTGGTGGTGTATTTCTGGAGTGATTATCCTGGTCGGGATAGCGTCGATGGCGTTTTCGTGGCAGCAGTATGGCGCGCCGATTAAGCCCAGCCTCGACTTTGTCGGCGGTACCCGCTTGCAGCTTGCCCGCGATTGTAGCGTTGCCGACAACTGCGCTGAGCCGATTGACATTGCCGATGTCCGGCAGGTCCTGGAAAACCAGGGACTGACCGGCAGTAGCATTCAGCTGTTGGGTGAGCAGCAGCAGTCGGTGGTGGTTCGCACGAGTAATTTGGATGTCGATCAGCGAGATCAGCTGCAATCGGGCCTAGCAGATGCGATTGGCACCATCGACCCGCAGGCTACCAAAAACGACACGGTTGGCCCGGTGCTCGGCAAGCAGTTGCTGACTTCAGGGCTGCTGTCTCTGCTGGTGGCGTTTGCGCTGATTGCGGCCTACCTCAGCCTGCGATTTCGGCTAGACTACGCCGTGCTAGCTATTGTTGCCCTACTACACGATTTGCTAGTGACGCTGGGGATATTTTCGATTTTGAGCCTAGCTGTAGGCTATGAGGCGGACAGTCTGTTTATTGTGGCGCTGCTGACCATCGTGGGCTTTTCGGTGAACGATACGGTGGTCATCTACGACCGCATTCGGGAGACGCTGAAGCTCTATCCTCATCGCTCTATTGACGATGTGGTCGAAGACTCGGTTAACGATACGCTGGGGCGCTCGATCAACACCACGCTAACGACGGTGCTAACGCTGCTGAGTATTGTGCTGTTTGGCGGTGAGACTCTGAAGTTTTTTGCGCTCACTCTAATTACCGGCTTCATCGCTGGGGCCTATTCGAGCATCTTTATTGCCAGTACGCTGTTGGCCTGGTGGCGCAGCCGCTCAGAAGGTGACGATTTTGATGAGCCCAATCTCGGTGAGCCCGTAGATTCTGCGCCGAGTGCGCTTTAGCGAAGGCTTTATAGGGATTAGTGTAGTGTTGAGAACTCCATATTTCGTACCTGTAATAGATGATTGATCGCGATCGCTCTGAAGACTCCCAAGAAATTGAGGCTTTGCGACGGTCAATGATGCGCAGCTGGTGGTGGGTTTGTCTGGCGCTGTGGCTGAGTGTGGGCGTCGTTAGTCTGTGGTGGTTACGCGCAGGCTTGCATGAACTCAGGGAGTATTTCACCTGGGCGGCGGTTCGCTACATGCTCTACTACGAGCGCCGAGCGGCGGTTGGTTTGGGTCTATGCTATGGTCTGACGCTGGCCCTGTTGGTTAGCGAAAGTCGCCATATATTATGGGGCATCTCAGACGGCGAAAGGTCGCGCCTGCTCACACGTCTTAAAAAAATTCGCGCCCAGGGCCCCTCTCACCCCCAATGGAAGATTATCCGCCCCTCAGAATCTCATTCCGATTGAGTTGAGGCTACTGGCAAAAATTGTAAAATCGACGGCAGCATAGCCGTTGCCCAAAAATTCTCCCCGGCGCTAGTATAGCGAAGCGCGGATGCATTCGCGCTTCGCGGAGCACTTTGCCTGTTGCTATATATGGCTTATAGTCAGTAATGCTGCACGAAGCAAAGTGCCGGAAGCTATAGCAAGTTAAGTCAGATTAAGTATTGAGAGCAGTTTTGGTCTTTTAGCCGGTAAAGGCTTCATGATCGTTACATTGGCTGACTTCTTAACTTCATCTCTGTGACTTCACCCCGCATCAATCGATCTGCTGACAATGACCGTACTGCTTTACCTGTTCATATCAGCAAATGGTGGTGGCTGCTAGGCATTGCCCTGCTGTTGCTGGCCTCTTCAAGTACGATAGTGCACTGGCTGACCGAGTACTGGTGGTTTAGCACGGTTGGCTTTGCCAGTGTGTTCAGGCTGCGCCTGGGCTGGAGTGTGGTCTGTGCGGTTTTGGCCTTTGTCGCTTACGTGGCTGTGCTGTTTGCTAACTATTGGCTGGCGCTGTGGCTGACGCGCGATCGCCCCTTCCACGTCCCGACGAAAAATCGCGAATGGGCGTCGGTTATTCCTGGGCTGGTCACCTATGGCAGCATAGCCCTCATCGTGATGCTAGCAGTTGGTGCAGCCCAGCGAGGTAGCCGCGCCTGGGAACCCCTCCTGAAATTTTTTAATGCGACTACCTTTGGCATTGCCGATCCGCTCTACCAGCAGGACATTGGCTTTTATGTTTTTCGGATGCCGGTTTATCAGGGCTTGCAGCGTCAGGGATTAGAGCTGCTGGTGTGGGCCTTGCTGATTACGGTCGTGATCTATACCCTCAAGGGAGAAATTCGCCTGGAGCGAGGCTGGAAGTATTTTTTGACTGGCCCAGTGAAGACGCATCTGTGTGTGCTGTTGAGTGCGATCGCCCTAGTCGTTGCTGCCGGCTACTGGCTGGCCCGTTACGATTTGCTTTACTCAGCTAGCGGCGTTGTTTTTGGCGCTGGCTATACCGATGCCAATGCCCGGCTACATGCCTACAGCATTCTCGGCATCATTGCCCTTGTCATTGCGGCTCTGTTCATAGTGTCTCTGTGGCGACAGGGGTTCTCTTTGCCTATTGTCAGCATTGCCCTATACTTTGCCGTCTTTTTAGTAGTCGGTGGCCTCTATCCCTGGGCTCAGCAGAGCTTAGAGGTAGAACCTAACGAACTCGATAAAGAAGCCCCTTTCATTGCTCACAATCTCGGCTTTACCCGCCAGGCATACGGTCTAACAGACGTGCAGCGTGAAGAGTTCACCGTCCAAGACAGCCTGGATAATGCCGCGCTTGAGCAAAACGCAGCTACCCTCGACAACATCCGGCTCTGGGGCTACGAAACGCTGCTGAGCACCTACCAGGAGCTGCAAAGTCTGCGGCTATACTACCGCTTTCACGATGTCGATATTGATCGCTACACCTTAGACGGTGACTACCGGCAGGTCATGCTGGGGGCCCGCGAGCTTGACTACGACGCGGTGCCCGAAAAGGCTAGGAACTGGGTCAATCAACGCCTCAAATATACGCACGGCTATGGCCTGGCGATGAGCCCGGTCAATCAGGTCACAGTAGAAGGTTTGCCCGACTTCTTTGTCAAAAACATTCCGCCTGTCACCTCCACTGATATTGAGGTTGATCAGCCGCGCATTTACTACGGCGAAGAAACCAACCACCACGTCTACACCGGCACCAGCACCGAAGAATTTGACTATCCCTTAGGAAATGACAACGCGGGCAACAATTACGACGGCGCGGGCGGCGTGCCAATGGGCTCATTCTTCCGGCAGCTGGCCTATGCGTTTGACTTTGGCACTTTTAAGCCGCTCATTTCCAACTACTTCACTGGCCGCTCAAAGATTCACTATCACCGCAACATTGTCGAGCGATCACAGCAGATTGTGCCTTTTTTGCAGCTCGATAGTGACCCTTACATAGCGCTGATCGACGGACGGTTTAAGTGGATATTAGATGGCTATACGACGAGCGATCGCTATCCCTATTCCGAACCCTTAGCACTTTCCCCTAGCGCCGACGACCTGCTGTCTACTCAGAGCCAGCTAGAAGACATCGCCGCCAGCGGGACGAACTACATTCGCGATGCCGCTAAAGTCGTCATCGATGCGTACGACGGCTCACTCACGGTCTATGCCATTGACAGCACTGACCCTATCTTAGCCACCTATCAAAAAATCTTTCCCGACCTGTTCACACCCCTCGAAGCCGCTTCGGATCAGCTGCGCGCCCACTTCCGCTATCCGCTAAATCTGTTCCAAATTCAGTCGCAGATCTACCGGGCTTACCACATGGAAGATACAGAGGTGTTCTACAACCAGGAAGACCTCTGGCAGGTGCCACAGCAGCTCACAGACAGCAGCACAACCGAGCCGATGCCGCCCTACTACGTGATCATGCGGTTGCCCAACGCATCCGGCGAAGAATTTCTGCAAATCCTCCCTTTCACACCCTCCCGCAAAGACAACATGGTCGCCTGGATGGCCGCTCGCTGCGACGGGGATCAGTACGGTCAGCTCGTACTGTATGAATTTCCTAAGCAGGTGCTGGTATATGGCCCTCAGCAAATAGAAGCTCGCATCGACCAAAATCCTGACATTTCTCAGCAGCTCACCCTCTGGAACCAGCAGGGATCTAGCGTCATTCGCGGTAATCTGTTGGTGATTCCGGTCGATCAGTCCCTACTCTATTTTGAGCCAGTTTACCTACAGGCAGATCAGGGCGCACTGCCCGAGCTCAAGCGAGTGATTGTCGCCTTTAAGAACACCATAGTTATGCGCCAGACGCTGCCAGAAGCGTTAGAGGCCATATTTGGCAGTACGTCAGCCGGGGATGGAGCAGCCCCCACTGCCTCATCTGCGTCGGACAGTGCTGCCGACACTCCGACTGGCAATCCGACTGGTGCACGCAGTGCCTTGGTGCAGTCCGCCATTGAAGCCTACGAGGAGGGAGAGCAGGCCCTCCAGGCGGGCGACTGGGCCGCTTACGGTCAATCACAGCAGCGCTTAGGCGATCTGCTGCGCCAGCTCGACGGTGAATAACCGCTTAGCGGGCTTCTTCCAGCTCTGAGCTGCGCCTGTCTTGAGCCAAAGTCACTACTGGCTGTTGCTGCTTCTTCTGGACTGCCTCAAAAGCAGTTTGCGGTTCGACGGCGCTCACCAGCAGAGATTCGTAAGCGGCTAGCGCCTGGCCAAATGAATAGTTGTCAATGGCATACTGACGTCCTCGCTGGCCAAACTCTTCGACCTGTCTGGGATGGTCGTACAGGTATTGAATAGCTTTAGCCAGCTCAGTTGGGCTCTCTGGCTCTACAACTAGGCCCGCGCGACTGTGCTGTACTGCTTCGGCGGCTGCGCCATGCGAAGGCACCGAAGCAATTACTGGCCTGCCACTGGCCATAATTACCTGAGTTTTGGAAGGCATATTAAAGCCGACGACGTTTTGCTTTTGCATAATCAGCGAGACATCAGCGGCTGCGAGCATTTCAGGCAGCTCTGAGCGACTCACAAAGGGCAGCAGATGCAGGTTATGTACGCCTAGTTCTAAGCGCAGGCTTTCTAGTTCTGCAAGCTGGCTTTCTTCGCCGACGATGACAAAGCGAACGTCGGGGTTGTCTTTCATCTGCGCGGCAGCCCGAATGATGGTGCGCACGCCCTGTGTACGGGCAATGTTACCAGAGTAAAGAACAACAAACTTTCCTGCTAAGCCATGCGCCTGGCGAAAGGCGTTATCCTCTTTGGGCAGAGGCCGAATAAAGTTGACATCTACCCAGTTAGAGATGCACTCTATTTTGCGCTTAGGCACCTCCTTGCCAATCAGGTTCTTAGCAAAAGAAGGGGTAATTACAGCAATTTTGGTGGCGCTGGCGTAGGCAAATCTTTCGAGCTGTTCAAAAACTTTGATGGCCAGCTGGTTGCTGATGAGGCCTGTTTGAACGGCGGCTTCTGGCAGAATGTCTTGCAGACTTAGGACTGTAGGGCAGCGATGAAAAGCTCTAGTGGCGGCAACGGGCAGGCAGGCAGGCAAAGAGGGGCTGGTGGACAAAATCACATCTGGTCGCCAGCCGCTGATTGCTTTGAAGAAGCTTAGTAGTGCAAAGCTTCCGTCCAATAGTGCCCGACCGATTAGTCCCGGCTTAGGGCGAACAGCTACAAAGCAGCGCTCAATTTCTACGCCATTGCGCACTTCGCTCTTGTAGAGATGGCCCTGATAGCCAGGGTAAATTTTGCGCTGCGGATAGTTGGGCATTGCCGTGACTACCCTTACCTTGTGGCCTCGCTTCACTAGCCCCTCTGCGAGCTCTGTCATGAGTGGGGCAATGCCGATGGGTTCGGGATAGTAGTTGTAAGAGTAGAGAAGGACACGCATGGGTGATAGCTCTTTAGACTAGGCGTTCAGGAATCGGGCGTTCAGGAATTAAGCGAAGCGTAGAAACAAATGATGGTTGACTGAACCGGTACGAATGAGAGGCGCTCGCTGTGTGTGTCACTTGCGGTAACCCAACACTAGCTTTCACAGACAGATTGGCCGATTTATATTTCGTGGCTTCAGCCAATCTTTAGAGAGCAGGGGCGGTTTGTGTAAAGTTTCTAAAAAGTTACCTAGGAGGCAGCGCCGCTTACAGCTGGGTTGAGGAGTCTATACGGATAGGTTATGCAGCTCAATCTGCCTACTTCAGATAGAGCGGAGCTTTGGTATCTAAGACATTGGCGCTGCACAGTCTAAGGTTCTTTGTGCGGACTGAACTCTATCAGATAGGTGATAATAGTTACTTCAGGACTAGTTTACTTATGCCCAATTAGTTTGAGGAAAAGCTCAGACTGGTTACACATGTTCAGCATTCTTCAACGGTTATTTCAGCTGAAACTTTCGATAGGAGAGCCAGATGTCCTCTAAAGGTGGATCTCAGTGGGATCCGGTAAAATTCTTAGCGACGCTCAATTATTTTGGCGAAATTCCGTTTATTGGCAGCTTTCGCTGGGTGCAGCAGCTGTTAGGTCAAAGCTCAGCTGTACCCGGTGTAACTATGAATGCTGTTCGGAAAAAGGCCGTTGTGATTGGCGATCGCTCATCTGAACTGTTCAACCGGCTACAAAAGCACCCTTTACCAGCCGTAGACCTGATTTTTCACCCTTATCCAGTCCCAATGGCTATGACTGAGCCGCCCCTAGCAGCGACAGTTGAACTGGGCCAGCTGCTCAAGACAGCAGATACGGCAGTCGTTTTAGCACCTTCAGCTTCGACGCTAGTGACTGAACTCTCGACATATCTAGGAACTTCGGAAATTGAACAAAGCGTCTTTGACTTTGCGGACGGCGATATTTCAGCCTGGGGCACCCTGGATGATGTGGTGATGGGCGGCGTCAGTCAGGGAAATTTTTTCCTCAGGGACCAAGAGGCGGTGTTTGCTGGCAGCGTCTCAACCGATAATTCGGGCGGGTTTTCATCGGTGAGAACTCAAAATTTCGATCCGCCGTTTGACTTTTCAGGCTGGACGGGGCTGCGGCTGAATGTCCGAGGAGACGGGCAGCGCTATAAGGTGATTTTGCGCAATAGCGACGGATGGGACAGCCCCGGCTATATCTACTCTTTCGATACGACAGCGGATACTCAGGCGGCAGTTGACGTGCCGTTTGACCAGCTGGTGCCGACTTTTAGGGCGCGATCGCTCCCCAACGCACCGCCGTTTGCGCCCGGACAGGTTTTTTCTTTTCAGCTGATGTTGAGCAAGTTTGAGTACGACCAGCAGCTTAACCCCCAGTTTGCGGCTGGGCCTTTTCAGCTGGCGATGAGCAGTATCGGGGTGTATCGTCCTCGTCGGGGGGTGCCTTTGGTGGCGATCGCTCAAGACGAAACCGAGCTGGAAAATCTGCGGACAGCACTAGCAAACGTCCCGGTCGAGCATCAGCTGATCGCACCAGGACACGGAGATTTAATCGATACGATCATAAGTGCCCTAGCTTAGCCTGTCGCTCCAAGGCTGGGTTGACCAGACTAACTTAAGCATTTTAGTAGGAGGGGCGAGGGCTGCTGTCGCCCCTGACCTGTTGTTTGGCCCGGTTGGCGCTTTTCTTTAGGGCTTCCAATCGGCGAATAAAGCGATCGCGCTGCTTTTTCTTAGGCGTCTGCTCAATCAAAGTCTTAAGGGCACTACCGAGGCTTTTGTAAGCATTGGGCAGCGTGTAGCCAAAACGAGTCGCAATAGAAATGGCTTTTTCGTCTGCTGTAATCGCTTCTTGCAGCGTTTTTTGGCCATTGTTGCGCTTGTAGAGCCGCCAGCCAGAAACACCGCACAGGCCCATCGCCAGCAGCAGCAGCAGCCCGTCTTGTACCCATAGCTCACCGACCGCGCCGCCCAAACCAATTGCCAAAGCCGCCATCTCCCAGCCATCGCGAGGGATAGTATCGCTCTGAACGCGAGCCACCTCATGCCAAAACAGCAGGTTGCGCTGGTCAATCGCCAGCTGTTCCCACTTTGCCAAATCAATTTGCACTTCAACTTGGTCGCGACCTAGCTCTTCGCAGGTGATCAGCGGCGGGGCCACGTCGGTAGCGGGCTCTACGGTAACCCAGCTCTGTAGCTCGGGCGGCAGCAGGCTCCTCAGACGACGCAGTTCACCAATATCGGCGCGGGGTGAAGTATAGCTAGCGTAGGAGGTCATAGGTCTAACGGCGGTCTAACGGCAGGTAAAAGTTAAGAAGGGGTGCAGGTAATCTGCGCTACTGCACGCTTAGGTATTGGTTATAGCACGCTTGCGGGGTGGGCGGCGTTGGTGTATTACCGTCCCTTCTATATCTTTGCAGATTTTCATGCTTTGCAAACTTCAGGAGCGTTTTTGAAGCGCGAATAGTCCCGTCAGGAGCAAGATTGAAGCCTGTCTATAGCTTCATCTAGTAGCTGGCAACCCTGGTCTACAGAGTCGACCTGACAGAGCTGATCGCGCAATTCAGCGGCACCAACAAAATCTTTGGCATACCAGGCCATATGTTTACGAGCCTGACGAATACCTCGCGATCCCTTGTATTCCCAGAGCATAATCAAATGCTCTCGGGCGCACTGAAGCCGCTCAACTGGGGTGGGAGAAGGCAGCCGCTGACCGGTCTTAATGAAATGGTCAATCTCACCCACTAGAAAGGGATATCCAAGCGTCCCTCTTGAGCACATAATGCCATCGGCCTGAGTCTGCAATAAGCACCGCAGGGCAGAGTCCACCGAAAAGATATCGCCATTGGCAATCACTGGAATAGTCAGGGCCGCTTTGACTTTGGCAATCCATTCCCAGCGAGCGCTGCCTGTGTAGCCCTGGGCTCGGGTGCGGCCATGGAGTGTGAGCATTTGGGCACCGGCGGCTTCCATCTGCTGGGCAAACTCAACCGCGTTGATCGCTTCATCCGACCAGCCAATACGGGTTTTGACGGTGACCGGGACGGTGACTGCCGAGCAAACGGCTTCGACAATTTTGACGGCGGTGGCTGGGTCGCGCAGGAGGGAAGATCCGCCGCCGTTTTTGGTGATTTTATTAACGGGACAGCCCATATTGATGTCGATGGTGTCTGCACCCTGGTCAACGGCCTTGCGAGCCGCCTCTGCCAAAAAATCGGGGCGGCGATCAAACAGCTGAATGCTGATCGGGCGCTCGTCGGGGTCAATATCCATTACCTCAGGCAGGCGGCACAAATGATGCATCTCAGCGGCGCTGACCATCTCGGTATACATCATTGACTGAGGGGCGTAGCGACGCACCAGCCGTCGAAAGACTTTGTCGGTCACACCGGATAGCGGCGATTGCAGAACGCGGCTGTTGATGGTGACGCTGCCAATTTGCAGGGGGGATTGGAGGCGTGATCGCATCAGCGCTACCAGATCGTCTGGCAATCCATCAGATAGAACCGGTAGGTCAGGCGTTTGTACAGATGGAGGCAGGGTCGTGACGGACATATCCAATGGGTAAGGCGCTTAACTCCAGGACACTATTCTATGGTGATAAAGGGTGTGATGAGTGAGACGGACGATGACAGATGGGCTAATGGTGATCGCTAGCAGTGAACAACTGCTGATTGGCGAGGCAGCGGCACTGACCGCCGCTATTTTGTGGGCAGCGGCGACGCTCATGTTTGGCAGAATGGGACGACAGCTTGCGCCCGTCGTGCTGAACTTGGTGAAAGGCCTCTTTGCGATCGCTTTTATCTTGATCACGCTGGCCATTCAACCCGCACTGCCCGCGGCAGCCGCCTCATCTACAGACACATCCGCCTTCCCAGTCACTGCCACACTCTATCTGCTGCTCAGTGGCGGCATCGGTATTGGGCTGGGCGATACGGCCTACTTTTCTGCAATCAATACTTTGGGAGCACGGCGGGCTCTGCTGCTAGAGACGCTGGCACCGCCCATAGCAGCCGTACTCGCCTGGATATTTTTAGCCGAGCAGCTGTCACTGATGGCTGTCGTGGGCATTGGAATGACCTTGCTGGGGGTTGCCTGGGTAATCAGTGAGCGCTTGCCCGGGACCGATCAGAAAAAATGGGGCGCAGGCATCCAAGTGGCGCTGCTGGCGACCTTCTGCCAGGCATCGGGCGCGGTGCTCTCGCGAGCGGCCCTGGCGAATACGACGGTCGATCCGCTGTGGAGTTCGCTGCTCAGACTCCTGGCAGGGCTGGCGTTTATGGGCGTCTTAGTAGCAGTGCAGCCTCAGCGTTTGGGCGAATATCAGCGCAGCGCAGTCGTTGATCCGCAGGGCACCTGGCAGATTCGCTGGCGCAGCAGTTTGGCAGCGCTGAAGACCCCTCGCCTGATTGCCGCAGTCGGAATCGCCGCTTTTTTTGCCACCTACCTGGGTATTTGGCTCCAGCAAATTGCTTTGAAATACACCGCCACAGGTATCGCCCAGTCGCTGCTGGCGACCAGTCCGCTGTTTGTGCTACCGATGGCGGCGCTGCTGGGCGATCGCATCAGCTGGCGAGCGACTATCGGGGCGGCGATCGCGCTCGGTGGCGTGTGGCTGCTGTTCTATATCAGATAAGGGGGTAGGTAGAAGACAGGAGGTAGTAGACAGAATGCAGGTAGATCTTAACTAACGTCAGTTCGGGATGAGTGATTGCCTGTGATGCCAGACTGTCGGCGCTTTTTAACACATAGCCTCAAGTAGATCCCCTCTAGAGGGGCGCAGGGGTGGGTTTCGGTGTGTAGCGCACGTTGCCGACCCATCCCGACCCTGCGGGCCACCCTTCCAGAAGGGACTTGCTTCGGGCAATAAGCATGAGTTGCTTATCCCGAACTCAGGTTAACTACCTTTGTCGGTCTATCCCCTTGGGTCAGGCTACTTTTGTTCGAGAGGCGCTGTCCCAGTGAATTCGGTAGGGTACAGCTTCTCCTAAAGGAAAGCGCCGCCGCTCCTCTACTCCTTTAGTCTCCATGACCTCAGTCATAGAAGTACAGCGGTCTACGGCTGATTGAGAGGTGGCTGGATAGGCTACTTGCCATCTGCCTGTTAGCGGGTCTCGGTACGTTTCAAAGGGGTTAGGTGTCAGCGGTTGGCGACAAGGCTTAGGCACAGCTATTCCTCAGACAAAGGGTAGTGAATTCTGTCAGACCTGAACTTTACAAAGCAGCAGGTCAGGGTTTAGCACCGGACCGAACGCTCAACTATTAGAAATACCGTCAGTCAAAGCTGGTGAGCCTGACTTGACTAGCGTTAACCGAACGCAACTCAACAGCCGTGAGCGCACTCATAGTTGACTTAGTATAATTATTACATGAAGTTTATCTATTGCTTGTGTGAAGCTACGGACTTACGCTAAAAAAATGCTGAGAGGTCTACGGTTTATTCTTTCAGCAGCAGGTAGTAAAGCTCGCCAGTATCGTTGATCAGCCCGGCGACTTCTCCAGCTTCAGCGCCTGTTCCTACAAAAAGATCCACTCGGCCCGCGCCTTTGATTGCCCCGCCAGTATCTTGATCTAAGACAAATCGGCTAGTGTCTGTCGTCGTCAGCGGGCCAGCATCGTTTGGCTGAGGCAGCGGCAGATGGATCAGCGCCAGTGCGCCTGGCGGCATCAGCGACTTGTCGGTGGCGATAGATCGGCCTGCGGTTACCGGAAGCCCTAAGCTGCCAGTAGCGGGTGCGCCTTGGGTTTCTCTAAAAAAGACAAAGCGATTATTGCGCGGTAGGTATCGGTCTAGCGCCTCAGGGTTTTGCTCAAAGTATTCAATTAAGACCGGCAGCGAGAGCGCGTCTTCAGCGATGATGCCATCGTCAATTAAGGCGCGGCCAATACTGCTGTAGGCATAGTTAGTGCGGCCATCGTAGCCGACTGACAGGGTGCTGCCATTGGTAAGCCTGAGCCGGGCAGAGCCCTGTACCTGGATTAGAAAGGCTTCCAGGCGGTTGGGTAACCAGGCTAGCGCTAGCCCTGTGAGCGGCCCTTGATCGCTCTGTAGGCCGTTGGCACCCTCTAACTCAAGCCGGGTAGGATGCGGCTCAGGCCACTGATCGAGAGTTGGCGGACGTTGATAGATGGGGTAGCGATACTCAGCAGTGGGCGTCAGGCTGGCTGCGTAGGTTGGCTCAAAGTAGCCAGTAAAGGCAACGCTGCCCGCTTCGTCTTGCCCGATTGCCTGGTAGAAGTCAAACTCGGCGGCCACGGCCTGCTGCAAAACGGCGGCAGACTCACTCTGTAGGAGTAGGGTGCGAAACCTGATCAGGCTGCGCTGTACCCGGCTGTGCGTGATGCCCGGAACGGCGTAGCTGCTATAGGCGGTGACTGAACCAGGCGTGCGGAGGTAGGCCAGGCTGTTGTCAATAGCGGTGAGCAGGGCAGAGCGATCGCCCTCATCCGCTCCCCCATCAGCCGCCAAAGGCCGATCAAAAAGAGGCGTATCCTGCTCGATCAGGCCAGCGGCTGACTGCGCATCTGGGCAAGTCAAGCGGGTGAGGGGAAGCGGAGGATCAACCGCTTGGCTAACGCCGGGTAAAGTCAGGGCGATCGCCACACTGACAGCAAAGGCACTGAACAAAATTTGAGGAGAGGTTCGCAAGGGAAGTATCTAAAGCTACCCTACGAATTTTAGACCCTTTCGATTGCGAACCTCACAGCAGATGATCGCGGCGGCTCAGTACCGTTCAACGCTGGAGCTAAAGATCGGCTCGACGCGAATAGCCGCAACGCGAGACGGGCGAATCACCATATATTCACCTGGGTTGACCTTGGGAATAGGCACATTGATAAATTCTTCGGCAGTGGCTTTAGGCATGAGCTTGTCGCTGTACCACTTTTGAAAGTCTTGAATGGTGGTAAACCGGACTTCTTCTTTGTGCCCACCGTCAAAAGCGATATGGACAATATATTCGCTAGGAGTTCTCGGCATCTTTACGAGGGAGTTGTTTAAAGGGTCAAAATTAGTATTGGTTGATAAGCACCAAAACTCCCATCTCACTCACAGATTCATAAAAGCTCGGTAGGTAGGAGTGAGCCGCCGAAACCGACCAGTGACTGGATTTCAAGCGTCGCCATAATAGCTTTTATACCAGTCAACAAATTTTTGGATGCCCACCGATAAAGACGTTTCCGGCTTAAACCCAACGTCGTTCATCAGATCTTCCACATCGGCATAGGTCGCAGGCACATCGCCTAGCTGCATTGGCATCATCACTTTTTCGGCAGTTTTGCCCATCGCCTGCTCAATGGTGGTGATGAAGTCCATCAGGGTGACGGGGCTGTGATTACCAATGTTGTAAATTTTGTAGGGGGCGGCGGTTGGGGCATTCTGTGCTAGGGCTTCGTCTTTGCTGAGCTTGGCGGGCAGCGTCTTCATTACCCGCATAATCCCCTCGACGATATCGTCTATGTAGGTAAAGTCGCGCTTCATCTGACCGTGGTTGTAGACCTCAATGGCGCGGTCATGGGCGATCGCATCGACAAACTTGAAGTAGGCCATATCCGGTCTGCCCCAGGGGCCATACACCGTGAAAAATCTCAGGCCCGTCACCGGCAGATCGTACAGATGGCTGTAGGCGTGAGCCATTAGCTCATTGGATTTTTTGGTGGCAGCATACAGTGACACCGGATGGTCTACCCGGTCTTCGGTGGCAAAAGGCACCTTGCGATTTTGGCCATACACCGAGCTAGAGGAGGCAAAGACCAAATGAGGTATCTGAGCATGGCGGCAGCCCTCCAGCATGTTCACAAAGCCCAGCAGATTGCTGTCGGCGTAGGCCAGCGGGTTTTGCAAAGAGTAGCGTACGCCTGCTTGAGCCGCTAAATGGACGACGCAGCTAAACGGCTGATCTGCAAATAGTCGGGTGATGGCGGTGCGATCGCCCACATCCATCTGCTCAAAAGTGAAATTATCAAAGGCCTGAAGCTGAGCCAGGCGATCTTTCTTAAGCCCCATATCGTAATAGTCATTCAGATTATCAATGCCGTAGACCTGCTCTCCTGCTTCTAGCAGCCGCAGGGACAAGAAGTAGCCGACAAACCCGGCAGCACCGGTGACGAGTATTGACATGGTATTGAATAGAGTAAAAGGGCAGTCAGCCTGCAAGCAGACTTGGGTAGATCGAGCAGGTTAGCGATCAATCTGGCCTCAGGGCTCAGCTAGTCCCTGGTCGATATCATCATAGAGGAGGTATCGCGCTATGAAAGGGGGTAAATGTGTTGATTTTACGAAGTCAGACAAGGCGCAGAAGAAACCATCGCCTGACCAGGAGCTGCCCTCACAAACCGCCTGCCCCCTACCGTCTGGTCTTAGATCTGGTCCATCAAGCCTATCTATCCCTCCAGATTACCCGCCTCTGCACAACCGACCGCCACGCCCCCCATCAATGGCTAAACCCCTGTGAAACCGACTTTTCCAACCGGCTGCACAAGGCCTCGTCATCAGTGATACGATTATTGCCAAAGCACAAAATGAGAAAACTAAAAAGAGTAAGGACTCCTCAATGCAAGAAATTGATAAGTCGATTTCCATCGACGGTCGGGAAATTCAGCTTAAGGTGGGCCTGTTAGCGCCCCAAGCTGGTGGCTCGGTACTTGTAAGTTCTGGCGATACGGCTGTGTTGGTGACAGCTACGCGATCTTCTGGTAGAGAAGGCATCGACTTTTTGCCTCTGCTGGTTGACTACGAAGAGCGCCTCTATGCGGCAGGTCGCATTCCCGGTGGCTTTTTACGGCGAGAAGGCCGTCCTCCCGAGCGGGCAACGCTTACCAGCCGTCTGATTGACCGGCCTATGCGCCCCCTGTTTCCCCAGTGGATTCGCGATGACATCCAGATTGTAGCGACTACAGTCTCAATGGATGAAGACGTGCCGCCCGATGTGCTCGCTGCAACCGGCGCATCGATTGCGGTACTGCTAGCCGAAATCCCTTTCTACGGCCCAATGGCGACCGTGCGCGTGGGTCTAGTCGGCGACGACTTTATCATTAACCCAACCTACGCAGAAATCGAAGCCGGGGACTTGGACCTGATCGTCGCGGGTTCTCCCGATGGCGTGATCATGGTTGAAGCTGGGGCCAATCAGCTGCCTGAGCAGGACATTATCGAAGCAATTGACTTTGGCTACGAAGTAGTGCGCGATCTGATTCAGGCGCAGCTAGATCTCGTAGAAGAGCTGGGTCTGAAGCGGCCAACCGAGCCTGATCCTGTGGTTGATGAGACGCTGGAGAGCTTTTTGAGCGATCGCGCCACTGCTCCCATTCAAGCTGTGCTCAAGCAGTTTGAGCAAACCAAAGCCGAGCGAGACGACAAGCTCGATTCCATTAAGGCCAAGATTGCTGAAGAGATTGAAGCTTTAGAAGAGGGCAACGCCGTCCGGACGGCTGTCAGCGCCAGCAAAAAGGCGCTGGGCAAATCTTTCAAGAGCCTGACCAAGAAGCTGATGCGCGCCCAAATTTTGGAAGAAGGCGTGCGCGTTGATGGCCGCAAGCTCGACCAAGTGCGCAAAATTACCTGTCAAACGGGCATCTTGCCCAAGCGGGTGCACGGCACTGGCCTCTTCCGTCGGGGCCTGACTCAGGTATTGTCTATCACCACGCTGGGCACCCCTGGCGACGCGCAGATGATGGACGATCTGCATCCTAGCGACGATAAGAAATATCTGCATCACTACAACTTCCCGCCATATTCGGTCGGTGAGACTCGGCCTATGCGATCGCCCGGTCGCCGAGAAATTGGGCACGGCGCTCTGGCAGAACGTGCCCTCATCCCTGTATTGCCCTCCCAAGAAAGCTTCCCCTATATTATTCGGGTGGTCTCCGAGGTGCTTTCATCCAATGGATCGACCTCTATGGGCTCAGTCTGTGGCTCTACGCTGTCGCTGATGGATGCGGGCGTGCCGATTATCCAGCCAGTTAGCGGGGCGGCGATGGGCCTAATTCGCGAAGGCGACGAGGTGCGCATTCTCACCGACATTCAGGGCATTGAAGACTTCTTGGGCGACATGGACTTTAAGGTCGCAGGTACTGACAGCGGCATTACCGCCTTACAGATGGACATGAAGATCACCGGCCTGCCGATGGCCGTGATTGGCGACGCGATCAACAAGGCGCGTCCGGCGCGTCTACACATTTTAGAAAAAATGTTAGAGGCCATTGACAAACCTCGCACTGAAGTATCGCCCTACGCGCCACGTCTGCTCACTATGCAGATCAACCCCGACCAAATCGGCATGGTCATCGGCCCAGGCGGTAAGCAGATTAAGGCCATCACCGAAAAAACGGGTGCTAAAGTCGATATTCAAGATGACGGCATCGTCACCATTTCGGCCATCGACTCTGACAAGGCTAAACAAGCCCAGAAGATGATCGAAGGCATTACCCACGTTGCCGAGGCGGGCAACGTTTACATGGGTAAGGTGACTCGTGTGATTCCGATTGGCGCATTTGTCGAATTCATGCCCGGCAAAGAAGGCATGGTTCATATCTCTCAGCTCGCCGACTACCGCGTCAATAAGGTAGAAGACGAGATCAATGTAGACGATGAAGTGCTGGTCAAAGTGCGCGAGATTGACAATCGTGGCCGCGTCAACCTAACTCGTTTGGGCATTCACCCAGATGAGGCCGAAAAGGCAAAAGCTGGCGCTGATCCGGAGTAGAGGAAACAACGAAGCACGAGCGATGGGCTATCAGGTGATAAAAAAGCCTCTAACCTCATCGTTCACTCTCGTTCCTTGACTAGGCTTTCCTTACTCCTGGTTTACCTGTACGATCCAGGATGCTGCGCCTAATTAAGAGAACTCGTGCGAAAAGTTGTAATTGCCGGTAATTGGAAGATGTACAAGACCCAGGCTGAGGCCTCGGCTTTTGTGCAACAGTTAATGCCCCAGCTCAATGGGGTTCCTGAGGACAGAGAGCTGGTGCTCTGCGCTCCTTTTACGGCCCTGGGTCTGCTGGCCGATAAGCTCAGGGGCAGCCGGATCAAAGTGGGTGCACAAAATATTCACTGGGAGAAGTCGGGCGCATATACTGGCGAAATTTCTGGGCCGATGCTTCAAGAAATCGGTGTTCGCTATGTCGTGGTCGGTCACAGCGAAAGGCGACAGTTCTTTGGCGAAACAGATGCCACAGTGAATGCCCGGCTAAAAGCAGCTCAAGTTTCTGGCCTGACGCCGATTCTATGCGTGGGTGAAACCAAGCAGCAGCGAGATGCGAATGAGACAGAAGCTGTGATTGCCGCTCAGGTAGAGAAAGCGCTGATTGATGTCAATCAATACAATTTGGTGATTGCCTACGAGCCGATCTGGGCGATTGGGACAGGCGATACTTGCGCATCTGAAGAAGCCAACCGGGTGGTTGGGCTGATTCGCGCTCAGCTGGAAAATCAGGAGATTTCTATTCAGTATGGCGGTTCAGTCAAGCCCGCTAATGTGGATGAAATTATGGCTCAAAGTGAAATTGACGGGGCACTGGTGGGCGGTGCTAGCCTGGAGGCCGATAGCTTTGCTAAGTTGGCCGGCTATCAGCCTCGTTGAGACTTGTTGGGCTGCTGGCTTTGTGTGGACGCTGTGGATCGCGTAGATAGAAGGCGGGAGGCAGGAGGCAGGAGGCAGAAGTCGGATAAAAGCAGCTATTTAAGAGAAAGCGGTGGATTTAAATCGTTCTTTACTGTGGACTGTGAGCCTTGGCTGGTTGAGCTTTTTGGTGGCCGGGGTAGTGGTAGCCCGCCTGTTTTCGATTTCTCAGGTCACTGTGCTGATTGATCGCAGCGCCTGTGATGCTGAGGGGTGGCAGCAGGTGAGCGATCGCTACGCCGCGCTTTATCAGGCTCACCAGCGCAAACGCCTTCAGCTGTCGCAGATGATCATTGTGAGCGATTTGGGCGAAGAGGTTCGTGAGACGGTACCCACGCCAGCCGAATTTCATCGCATGGAAACTTCTGGACAGCCCAATTCCCAGCGCTTTGATCAGCTCAAGAATGGCTTTGACAATGTCAGAGTACTTACCTGCGAAGCCTGATTTTTCCGGGCACCTTGAGGTTGGGCAGTTTGAGGTGAAACGGTGAATGCGACCTCACGTTACGAAGCTGGGTTATCGGCTGGCGGGGCGATCGCCAACGGCAGCTCGCTAGCCGATACGCTGTGGGTTACTGTACCGGGGGCAATCGTATTGTACTGAGCACTAATATAGGTCCGATTGCGCCCCTGTTGTTTAGCGTGGTAAAGCGCAATATCTGCTGCCTTAACCAGCACTTGAGCGCTGCTTTCGTAGTGTGGTACTAGGGTAGAAAGGCCCATGGTGACGGTAACGTGGGCTTCTGTGTTGCCAGGGGCGTGGGCAATTTTCAGGGCAGACACATTGCTGTGAATCTTTTGGGCAATGCGCCAGGCACCCTGAGTATTGGTATTGGGCAAGATAATGGCAAACTCTTCACCGCCATAGCGGGCAACCAGATCAGCCGGGCGCTGAGGGCCCTTCAAAAGAGCTTTGGCAACCCGGATCAAACAGCGATCGCCTGCCGGATGCCCAAAGGCATCGTTGTAGCGCTTGAAGTGGTCAAGGTCGCACAGAATCAGCGATAAGGGCTGCTGCTCTCTAGCCAGGCGGTACCATTCATCGGTGAGCTGCTCATCAAAACAGCGGCGATTGGCCAGACGGGTGAGGCTGTCTTCTAAGGCCAAATGCTGCAATTCTCGATTGGCGGTCAGCAATTCCTGATAGTGATGGCATTGCACCATGGCCAGCTCTAGCTCTAAGGCAATACTCTGAGCTGCTGTAATGGCGCTGTCTAAATGTATTCCTAAGCCTGGAGAAGCAATTACCATGATCCCCCAGTGCTTGTCTGAGCAGTCATCTGGCGTTGCCAAGTAGTCGTTTCGTCTATCTTGGATGGGGATCAGCAAGCAGCGCCCTGGCCAGCGTAGCAGCCACTTTTGCCTTTCGGCAGTAAGCGATGATGAGGGCTGCTGACCAGCAAAGAGCCACTGTGGCTTTCTCTGCTGCAATTGCCTCACTATCTGAGGAAACTCGGCATAGGCAGTGGCAAACGTCTGCCGCCAAGCCAGCGTCTGATTCTGGCAATATCGAGCTACTGGCTGCCAGCTCTGGGTCTGTGGATGATGGTGTAGCAAGCTCACCTGTTCAGCCTCAAATAGGACCGCAGTTTCTACCGCTGTGGCTCCCAAAACGGTCGATAGATTGAGCGAGCGGCGTAGCTTTTGTTCTGCTTTGCGCAGGCGTCGCTGCAGGCGAAGCTGCTGCTGCAACTGCTGAACCTCTAGGGCCGAATTGCTCAGAACGCTATTGGGCTGATGAAACCCGTTTGAGAGGGTTTCAACCGCAGAATTGCTTTTTTGGCGGTCGGTCAGATCATCAGTGGCCAGATCATTTCCAGATAGATTACAGTCGGTCGATTTTTTCACGATTTACGCCGAAGCCCACTGATAAGCTTGTGGACCAAACGACTTGATGGATGGTCGCTGGTCAAAATTTATCGATTGATTGTGAGGGGCTTCAACATAAGTTGAGTCTTCAGGATTTTTAGCCATACTAGCCTGCTGCGGATTTGCTTAGCTCCCGTGTATATCCCAATACTTTCTCAAAGGTTACTGTACCAAGCTAGAGAAAATATAGAGGTGCCAATCTAGGCTTGCTCAGAGAAGGATGGCTACAGAGTCAAAAAGTGCTCTAGAGCTGTCACCATTTTAGGGGGCCAGCGTCTAACATTTTTAACCCAGCTGAGATTTTTATAGCGGCTGTCCAGGCCGACAACGGCAACCCAGTTGCTCTCGGCTTCGCCTCGCTGCCCTTGCTCCCATAAGACGGCAGTCAGGGCAGCGCGCATGTCGGCAAAGTTTGGGTATTTGCGCACTAAGCTTTTCATTAGCTGAATGGCAGATTGAGTCTCATCGGTCTGGTAGAGCGCTAAGGCATAGTTGCCATAGGCTAAAGAAAAGCTGGGCTGAAGCGTGATAGCTGCCTGGTAGTCGGCGATCGCTAGCTCCCATTCACCCTCACCAGCTTCTGCATTGCCCCGATTATTGTAAGCTGCCGGGTCGTCCGGGTCGAGGCGCAGCAGCCGGTTGTAGTCGGCGATCGCCTTGTCCCACTGGCCCATGGCTTCCCACAGCGCCCCTCGGTTGAGATAGGGATCAGGTTGGTCGGGCGCGAGGGTAATAGCCTGAGTGTAGTCGGCCATTGCTCCCTCCAGGTCATTTTGGCGAACGCGCACGTTGCCCCGATTGCTCCACACCGCCGCTTCCTCAGGGATCTGCTCAATGAGCGCCGACCACTGGCTTTCAGCTTTTTCAAATTGGCCGGTTCGAGTCGCTTCAAACGCCGCTTTGCGCAGATTGCCAATGGTCTCTATGTCTTGGCTGCTCAGCGTTGAATAGTCGGGAGCGGGCGCGCTGGCGAAGCTAGGACTCAGCGTGCCGATCAGGGGATAGCCCAAACCAAGCAAAATCCCCAATAAGGGTGCGATCGCCCACATCACTACGCCGCGCATTTTCCCTGCCTCTATAGTCCTCTTCAAGTCAGCATGACGCTTTCATTGGTCAAAGGCAAATCTGTGAAGAGAGATTGTCACTCAGCAGCGGAACCCTCTGGCGATTCTGGCGGCGTAATCAGGTTAAACAGAGGTGCATCGGGCATAAAAAATTGGTTGTGAGGTACCGCATAGCCCAGGTGACGGCAGGCGGCGGGGGTGACGACGCGGCCTCTAGGCGTACGCTGTAAGTAGCCAATTTGCAGCAGATAGGGCTCGTACACTTCCTCAATAGTCTGCGAATCTTCGCCGGTAGAAGCCGCCATCGTATCTAGACCCACCGGACCGCCATTAAAATTTTCGATCATCAGGGTCAGCAACCTGCGGTCCGTCCAGTCCAGTCCGCAGGGGTCTACGTTAAATAGCTCCAGGGCTTCGCCGGCGATCGCTTGATCAATCGCCCCAAGTTCCTTCACCTGAACGTAGTCACGCACACGCTTCAGCAGCCGATTGGCAATTCGAGGCGTCCCTCTAGCGCGGCGGGCAATTTCTTCAGCGCCGGTAAAGACGACTTCTGTTTTGAGCACGGTGGCAGTGCGGAGGACAATCTGCGTTAGTTCGTCGATTTCATAAAAGCGCAGGCGCTGGACTAGACCGAAGCGATCGCGCAAAGGCGAAGCCAGTGCCCCCACCCGAGTAGTCGCCCCTACCAGGGTAAATGGCTGCAAGGGAATGCTGCGAGTGCGAGCGCTCTGCCCTTTGCCAATGGTGATATCTAGCCGCGCATCTTCCATCGCTGGGTACAAAATCTCTTCGGTAACCCGCGAGAGCCGGTGAATCTCGTCAATAAACAATACGTCGCCCGCTTTTAGATTTACCAGCAGTCCGGCAATGTCGCGAGGCCGCTCTAGGGCGGGGGCAGTCGTGATTTTGCAGTCTACCTCCATCTCCTGAGCCAAAATCAGCGCCATCGTAGTTTTTCCTAGCCCTGGCGGGCCGTAGAGCAGCAGATGGTCTAACGGCTCCTGACGGGATTTGGCCGCCTGAATGGCAATACTAAGCACTTCCTTTAAAGCTTTTTGGCCAATGTAGTCATTAATGGCGACCGGCCTGAGCCCTTCTTCGTTGCGCGACAGCTCGGGGGGCCTGGCCTCGCCCTTCAGCAAATCTGTTTTGACAGGCCTACGTTCGGTATCCGGTGGCTGCGGAGTAGCTGTTTGTTTCGGTTGAGAGTCTTGAGAGGCGCTGCGCCGTGATCGAGCCGCTTTTGGAGCGCCATCGTCAGAGGCAGAGGGTTTGGAGGAGATAATCGCCATAGGGCCGCGCCGCGAAGCTATTAGACAAATGTACTATAGCAGCCCCTTATATGCGAGCCATCGGCCCTTTAAGAGTCAGGAGAGCCGGGCGGGACTACCCCAGCTGAGCGAAACACATCCTGCACAGTGGGGTAGCTATCGGTTAGCCCAAACTTAGAAGGGGTCACCGGGTTTTCGTAAGTAAAGTGGCGGTAGTCCATGCAGAACCGATCCCACTCGGCCATGCGAATATTAAAGACTTTGATCACTGCGTTGGCTAAAGCCGCTGAGAGCGGAACGCGAAAGTACATGCGTTTACCTAGATAGGCACTGATTTCTTCAACCACTTCGTCGGCAGTTTTGGCAGGGTTGCCAATCACGATTTCTCTGGCGTCATTGGGGCCAGGCGGATGATCTACCAGGTGGCGGACTACTTCAGCGATGTCTTGAGCGTGGATGAAGTGCAGGCTGCCGTCTGCGGAAAGAAAGCGAATGATGCCGATGTATTTGGCAACTTCGCTCAGACCGCCAGAGATGTGAGAGTAGGGTTTGGTATCGCTGCCGCCAAAAACCAGGGTGGGGAATACGGTGGTGATTTTGGGGGCGATCGCCAACCCTTTCATTTTTTCATGGCAAATGTACTTAGTGCGCACATAGTCAGTGCCAATCTCCCCAGCTGCTTTGAGCGGCGTATTGTCTCTATCTAGAATGCTGGCAGTTGAAAAATAAATTACCTGCTGGCAGTGCTCATCGTCGAGCAGAGACATCGTCTCCAGCGTTTTCTCCACATTAATTTCATAGCTCTCCTGCGGATCGCCCCAGGAAGTCGCCACTAAGATAGCCACATCCATCGTTTTGAGCAGGTCGGCAAACTGGGCCACTTCACGCAGGTCGGCTGTGAGCACATGCACCCCCGGCCTTTGATCGGTGGGTACCTGTAGCTTGGCCGGATTGCGCATCATCAAAAACAGCTCGTGGTCGGTATTTTCGATCAGAGTTTCGACCAGATAGTGACCGATACAGCCGCTGGCACCGGTAATGAAGATACGCATGTTGATCTCCTAACAGAAGCTAGGCTATTTTGACACGGAAAAGGCCAGAGCATGGGCAACCCTGGGCCAACTGTGTAACTGACATGATTTCTATGGAACGGCTTTAGGACTATCCTGCTTCAAGCTCATCGAGCCGGGTCCAATTTTCACTAGCATGGCCTAGATAGCTGCTGTTGGGGTCGAATAACCGGCTGTTGCTCATTCAACCATCGCGGCGGCGGCTAGAACCGTCTGCGATGTTAAACAGGACGGCAAAGACATTGCCGTCCCGTTTAACTCGTCTCTGTAGTTCGTCTTTCAGTCTAAAGTTTCATAAAAAATGAACCCTTACCCAGCGGACTTATCAGCTGGATAGGAGTCCAAGCTGTTCCACGAGAATGTGGAACCCTTCAAAGCAGGGTAACGCCCGTCCCGACTGCGTAGTTTCGGCTAGCTGATAGGCTTCATGTTGTTAGGCCCTGAGGTCAGACGATGGGAGTGGACAGACTTCCATCGCTTTAATCAAGCCATTCTGAATGGTGAAACGGTGGCCGATATGCTCATCGACAAGCACGGCTCCGGCCAGATCGCGCACAACCTGATGCACATTGACTAAAATACGCCCGGCATCCTCCGGGTGAAAGGCCACCGGCTCCACGTGCGCGTCGATCTCGCTCCCCTGCTCCGTCCAGTAAGCGCGGACTTCTTCAGATCCACGGACAAAACCACCTTTGAATGCTCTCGGCCAATGCACGTCGGGAGTCATGAGGGCAAGGGCAGTATCAATGTCACGCGCGTTAAAGGCCGCATACGCTGTGCGAAGCAGTTCGATTTCTGGTGCGGGTTGATCTGGCATGAGAGGTAGGTGAAAAAGACACCCCTAAGGTAGTCTTAGCCTCAACCTGCCGTCTCATCCAATTCTGCTAAAATTATCCCAATCCTGCTTAGGATGTGGAATCTTGACTGGGCAAAGCCTATGGTGAATCGTGCAACTTCCACACTTGACTTTACAAACCAGGAGGAAGCAGCGCGAGTACTTCCACAAGCGCCCCTAGTCGCTAGCTATCATACCGGGTGGAAAGGATTAACCTTCACCCACTACTGCCATCCTCCCCACGGGACGATAGAGCATCGCCTTCTACAGCATTCACTGGTGATCACAGACCCCAAAAGTTGCTTCAAAGCAGAGCGTCATTTGGACGGCAAATGTAAACACTATGCCCACGGCAACGGTCGCGTAGATGTTATTCCAGCATTTCTAAGTCATCGGACAAACTGGGACCGGGAAGTCGAATTCTCGGTGATTGCAATTTGCCCAACATTGCTGAATCAAATTACTCAGGAATCGATGCAGCGTGAAGTAGAGCTGATTCCACAGTTTTCTATAGATGATCCGGTGATTCAACAATTAGCGGTCGCGCTCAAGACGGAAATCCAAACGGGTTGTCTGTCTGGCAGGCTGTATGGCGAGCTATTGGGAACAGCACTTACGGCTCGGTTGGCGCGGAACTATGCAGTTAGGAAACCTTTGCTTGAGTTCAAAGCCAATGGTTTGTCCCAGTCACAGTTGGCGCAAGTCATTGATTATATGAAGGCGAATTTGACACGAGATTTATCGATTTTGGACTTGGCGACCCTGATTGGCATGAGCGAATCTCACTTTAGCCGAGGCTTCAAGCAATCAGTGGGAATTGCGCCCTATCGGTATTTGATGCAACAACGTGTGGAACGAGCCAAACAATTACTGGAAGAGCAATCGATTGCGATTAGCACCATTGCTCTAGATTGCGGCTTTGCAAATCAGACTCATTTAACAAAAGTCTTCCGTCAGATGACAAGGATGACACCCAAAGCTTATCAAAAGCGATGATCCAAAGTGGATTTCGGGGTCACATATATGCAGATGTCCTAATGCATCAGGACATCTGCTAGTCGAGTTGCCCGCTGTTCTCCAGCGGTTTCAGCCGACAAAAGTGTCCGAAGCAACTCGACAGAGGCTATATCCACATGCCGAGTAGTGTGAACGGTCCGCACGAATGCTGTGTCAGATACGATAGGATACTGTTGGCAAACTCCGAAAGGGCAGAAAATCAGTATTCTGAGGCTAGATGCTAGCGTCAAGAGTGCGATCGCCAATGTCTATCAAGCCACAACCCATCGACCCGGTTCCAGCCGATACCCAGCGCGTCGCCAACGCGGCCTTCCGCAAAGGCAACCCATACGTGACCCTGCGAAATGAACTCGGTACAGTCTTTGAGGATAGCGACTTCACAGATCTATTCTCATCAACAGGTAAGCCTGGTCTACCGCCGTGGCGACTAGCGCTAGTGACGGTGCTGCAATTTCGCGAAAACCTATCCGACCGCCAAGCCGCTGAATCGGTCCGTTCGCGCATCGATTGGAAGTATCTGCTAGGACTAGAGCTAACCGACGAAGGGTTTGACTTCAGCGTCCTGAGCGAGTTTCGCGGACGGCTGATAGCGAGCGAGCAAGAGCATCTGCTGCTAGACAAACTCCTGCATCGCTGTCAGGAACAAGGCTTGCTGAAGTCACGAGGACAGCAGCGCACAGATGCCACCCGCGTCATCGCGGCTATTCGCAAGCTTAATCGGCTAGAGCTAGTCGGCGAGACGATGCGGGCGGCGCTGAATGAACTGGCTACGGTAGCGTCCGACTGGCTGACGACGATTGCGCCGGATGACTGGTATATGCGCTACGGGCGGCGCGTTGAGGACTACCAGCTACCAAAGTCAGAGGCTAAGCGGAATGCGTACGCTCAGCAAGTCGGCGAAGACGCCTACTATCTACTATCCTGCCTAGAGGCTTCAGAGATAGCCGACTGGCAGAACTTGGCTCAAATTAAAGCATTGACGCGAATGCTGACGCGCCACTACGAGTACGACGCCGAGGCTCCCGTAGAAAAGCGCGTGCGTTGGAAATCAAAAAAGGAACTACCCCGTGCTGAGGCCGGTATCGAGTCGCCTTACGATGTCGATGCTCGGTTTCGCTCTCGAAGCGGGGTGAACTGGGTTGGCTACGCTGTTCATTTCAGCGAGACCTGCGACGATCACCAGTGTCATTTAATCACTCATGTAGAAACAACAGATGCGACAGTCCATGAAGCGCAGCGAGCAGAAGCGATTCATCAATCGCTAGCAGATAAACAACTGTCACCATCAGAGCACTTTATTGATTCTGCATACGTCAGTGCAGAGATTCTCGTAAACGCTAAACAACAACACATTGAGATGGTCGGCCCGACCAGACAGAACGCTAGCTGGCAATCGAAGACAGAAGGCGCTTACGACGAGACGCAGTTTAAGATTGACTGGTCAGCAGAGACCGTAACCTGCCCAGAAGGTAAGCAGTCTATGAGCTGGAAGACGTTCGTCAAAGACGTTGATAGAACCTATATCAAAGCCAGATTCAGCAGACGCGACTGTTCAGTATGCGCCGCCAAAGAGCTGTGTACGCGCAGTCCAACGCGAAGCGTGGCCTTTCTACCCCAAGCGAAGTACGAAGCGTTGGAGCAAGCTAGGCAAACTCACGATAGTACAGAAGGAAAAGAACGCTACAAGCGCAGGGCAGGTATTGAAGGCACCCTCTCGCAAGGCGTCCGTGGTTTTGGCCTACGGCGTTCTCGCTATCGAGGTCTAGCCAAGACGCACTTACAGAACATGGCGATAGGCGCAGCTATCAACCTCGACCGCCTGGTCAGCTACCTCAACGATGTACCGCTAGCCAAGACGCGAGTTTCCCGGTTCAAGGCGCTAAAGCCTGCCGCATAGAGCCCTTTGGCACCCTCTTGTCAGTACCGAAATTAGTTCGCCAACAGTATCTGACCGTTTTTGGGATCATCAGCCAAGACCCCAAATTAGCGGTCTAAATCGCCTTATTTTCGCTTCAAAACTTGTGTCATAATCAAAGTACCAAAAGTAAGCGCATTCAGCGAGTTTTGAAACACAGTGAAAATAGGATACGCCCGAGTTTCGACGACTGACCAAAATCTAGACCTTCAAACCGACGCTCTGAAGCAGGCGGGCTGCAAGAAGATTTTTAGCGATCGTGGCGTGAGTGGTGCCAAAGCTGAGCGTCCTGGACTGGACAAGGCACTCGACCAGCTCCGCAAAGGTGACATCCTCGTGATTTGGAAGCTTGACCGTTTGGGTCGTTCGCTGAGTCATCTGCTAAGCATTATCGAAGACTTGAAGCAAAAGGACGTAGACTTTGCTAGCGTTCAGGATGGCTTCGACACTTCTACCGCGTCGGGAAAGATGGTGTTTTCTGTGATCGGAGCGATGGCTGAGTATGAGCGGAACCTGATACGAGAACGCACGATGGCAGGTTTGGCTTCGGCGCGGGCGCGTGGCCGGATGGGTGGCCGTCCGAAGTCGTTGGACGAGAGTCAGGTGAAAGTAGCGATCACACTGGCTGACGCGGGCGAGTTGACGATCAATCAGATCTGCGCACAAGTGGGATGCAGCCGCTCTACCTACTATCGGCAGGTGGCTCTAAACGTGAAGTGTTGAGCCGAAGCATCAGCATAACTACTTTGGCTGATAAGGGGTTTTAGATGGCCAGTCTCTTCGAGACTGCGCAGTGTAAGCTTCCTAAACGTAAGCTAGCTAGTTTTACGCCTTCTAATTGTTAGACCGTAATTCTATATGAGTGCTGCTATGGCGACTTTAACTTTAATGGAACGCGCAGAAGCTATGATTGACATAGTTTCCGCTCCCAATACGCACCTTATTGGATAGAAAACGACATATCACATGCTTCTATGAGTACCTCTTCTCCTAAATCAGTTTTATTGTTAGCTGCTAATCCTACGGGAACGGTAAATTTACGTCTTCAAGAAGAGGAGCGAGAAATTAAGGAGCGATTGCGCCTAGCCGGATACGGCAAGATACCGATCAACTCAACAGGTGCAACGCGACCAAGGGATATTCAGCAGGCGATGTTGGACTTCGAGCCACAGATCGTACATTTTAGTGGGCATGGAACGGGAGAAAGTGGATTGAGCTTTGAGGATATTGCTGGTCAAGAGAAGCTAGTAGACTCGAAGGCATTGACAGATTTATTTAGGCTCTTCTCTAGTCAAATAGAATGCATTGTTCTAAATGCCTGTCATTCAAAGTTTCAAGCAGAAGCTATCTCGGAACATATTGACTATGTCATAGGTATGAGTCAATCCATAGGTGATCGTGCAGCCATTGAGTTTTCAATTGGCTTTTACTCCGCAATAGGGACAGGTAAACCTTTCGAATTTGCTTATGAGTTGGGTTGTAATGCAATTCAACTAGAAGGCATACAGGGACATCAAATTCCAACTTTATACAAAAAGAAATCGATTTATCCAAAGGGTTCTGAAAAACAGGCAATCGTAGAAAATCAAGATGTCATAGCCTCTACGGAGGCTACTTCTGCAATCTCAGAAACTGAAAGTGATCATACCCACTTAAGTACGGTTGAATCTCTTAGAGGGTATATTGTTCGGTTAGTAAGAGCTTGTCTAGATCTCTCATCTGGAGGCAAGAGTTCAGATTTTATAGCGAATGCTGGCTTATCCATAATCAACAGTCATCTCAATGTACTATCGATATTAATGACTTTTGTCGCTGTTCCAGTCTTTATTTCTCTGTACTACACCGAGAGATGGAAAGTGTGCAGATTTACGCCAACTTGTAAGGTCTACTTAATTCAGGCGATTGAAATACATGGGCCTATTAAAGGTTTGGCTTTAGGAATTAGTCGAGTAGCAAGATGTAACCCTAGAGGTTCTAGTGGCGATGATCCTGTTCCTTGTGTTCATGAAAAAGCATAGGCAAACACATCATCCGCTGGCTTTGCTTATCCTTTGAGATAGGTAGCAACACTACACTTCACTACGCCTTAAGTATTTTGAGAAGGCTATTATAAGACATTATATGAGACACACTTTCACCTATGTCTCAAAAGGTCTAGATTTTGGAAAGATCAAGCGTACTACCTGAATGTTGATAAGAGACTTAAAAGTATTGAAGTCTACTTGTTATTGTGTCCTCTCTATAGGCAAATCTTTGGCTACCAAGATCTATATACATTCCAAACCATCTGAGCTTTAAGTTTTTCCAGCCTTAGCAACCATGCGATTCTTAGTACAACATAAACAAAATTTGCAGTAGTTGGATAAAAATAATAATAGGTGAGATAGCTATTAGAAAGAACAGGACCGCGAGGAAATAGTAAGTTGCAAAAGTAAAACCTGCTACAGTCGCAAGTGTCAGCAAGAATAGCCCTATTTGCATCAAAGTCTCTTCCTGTCTGATCCAAATGCTTCTTATTACATCAATAGTGAATAGCCTTGTACCGTCTGCAATAAAGGTTCTGATTTGAGGCGCATATCTAGGGTTCAAACTAAAGCTATAGCCTTCAGTGCCATCACTTCTGTAGCGTGTAAAAATCAATTCGTACTTGCGGTTGATAGTTTCAACAGCATCAACTACATCGTTTTGACCGGCATCTATAGATATGAGTGTTCTTCCCCGAAACTGTTTTAGTAAACTTATTTCGTTGACTGTTAGATTGCGGAATGAGCTTCTAAGAATTCGGCTTTCCTTTTGATATTTCCTGCTAAATAAAATGACTTTTTTGTTCGAATCTAACAGAAAATAATACAACTTTACGATGGCTGTATTAGTAATCTTTATAGCCGCCGCAATAGAATTAACAACTATCGAAAAGTAGCTAAATAAGAAAACGATTGAAAGGGTATAGGTAGCGGTCAAAAATTCTGAAGATGCTGCTGAATATATGATGTTTAGGACTCCTGAGACTAGCTGAGCCAAGTCGCTAGACTCAGGAGTTAGAGGTAAAGCTCCTTTTTCCTCCAAAAAACTGGACACCTCTGGAGCAACCGACCATAGCAGAAGAGATATAGATATTAGCAGCGTCGTAAAGGAGGTAAGGACGACGGCAATAGCAACTCTGTTAGAGCTTAGCTTCTCTGAAATTAACTTGATTATTTCACTAGGGGACATCTGCCTCGCCTATCTTTCTGTCAACGACTTAGGATCATTCTCTACACTGCCATGTAACCAAAACCCTTTTTCGGTATGCGAGTAAAAAGGGACTAGCAGGGGTCAGGTTAGGTCAGGAGCGTTCCTAATCCCTTCCTCTTGCTGATTCTGGCCAATAGAGCATTTGGAACGTCAGAAACTAGGGACAGTGTAGCCTCATAGCTTAGTGGTTCAGAAAACTTTTTTGAGACTCAATTGAGACAGCTAACAAGGTTGAGATGAAGGCTGAAATCCTTGCCTTTATAGGAGTTCAATCCACAATCTCAAAACCAGCTAAAAATGAGAATTCTCAGTCCACAAGGGTTACAGGATTTTTCTGCATCACTGAGGATTTATAGTCAATTTTGGCTGCGATCCTACCAGTTTGCTACAGCATTTCTTGGTATGTATGGGCCATACTCCCATTTACGATCACGCTGCGCATACAGCTTTTAGTACATAATAACTAACTCAAAATCCTTCGTTTCTGACACTTTGGTTAATTGACCTCTGTGATCGCGAATTACTATTCTCAACATGAGTCTCATCGCCATTTTGAGGCCAGCCCCAAAAATGGCCAAATTTCAGTTTAGTTCTGCGGCTACAATCCCTAGAACCTCGTGAGCCTCATTCCGCTAGCCGATGCCAGCCTCATTGAATTGATAGTCCTTATGCTCAGAGACTTTCAACCTGTATAGGTATAATAGTAGTTGCCTGGGTCATAGCCTATTGCTATAAAGTACTGCCCTCGAAGTTAATTTCGATATTAAAGTGCAGTACTTCTTCACGTCTCCCTAGCTTTGCGTATAACGTGATCGCAGGCTCTTTCTCGATGCCGGTATCGGCCTGAACGAAATCACATAAGCCCAGTCTAGCAGCCATCTCTTTCAGCTTGTTAATCAATGCCATAGCGGCTCCCTGCTGTCGGAAATCTGATGCGACTGCAAGATCGTAGATATAGATCTCGCTATGCTGTTGTTCAAACTTTAATGAACAGACTTCTGTCAGTCAATCAGGTTGCTGGGACACGCATTCCCGCGCAGAGCGTACTCAAGCTCCGAAATGAAAAGCTTTGGTTTTCTGATATCATCCGCAACTACTACAGTGATCTAAAGGCAAATGATATTCGTGCCTGTCCCTAGTATGAGATCGCTCTGGTGGCAGCCGAGGACATCAACCCGATTTCAGCCTAATGGCGAAGTTCCTGCCTGACCAGGATATCTATCGGGCTACAGTTAACTTCCTATCTAAAGCTAACCTCGACGTCGTCTCAGTTTCGCAGTTGGGGTTGTCACGAGCAAAAGACACAGAGATTCTAAAAACCGTGCAGGCGCAAGCGAATTCTGATTGCCAGGGACAGAGACTATGGCAGCATGGTCTTCGTTCAGTTGTTGGGGTCTGGTGTGATTTACCTCCGGATATTACCCTCTAACGCAAATGCAGTTCATCAAGAACTCATAAGAGTCATTTAGACATATTCAGCGGAAGAGCTATCCGATGCATTTGTGGTTATACATAGCGAAGCGCGGATGCACTCGCGCTTCGCGGAGCACTTTGCCTGTTGCTATATATGGCTTACAGTCAGTAATGCTGCATGAAGCAAAGTGCCGGAAGCTATAGCAAAGTTAAGGACGCATTCTTACTTTGCGAGTCGAGTTGCCTGTTGTCAGATAGCGGTTTTAGCCGATAAAAGTGTCCTAAGCAACTTGACAGGAGCTATAGAAGCCAATGGTCACAGGTTTAAAAACCTTTCTGAGCAGAAGCTATTCTTCGTTACAAAGGGACTGGTCAGGCATCTGTCTTACAGCGAGTCAGCGCAATTCCTACCAAGGAGTAGTTTTTTGTTATAAGGTATACAGTCCTTATCTGTCGAGATTGCTGAGGGCAGCCAGCCGTCAGTCATGTGAAGCGAGATTTTTATGTACGTTGATATTGCTTTTTCGCTCAACCGCTCGCTGCATATTCCACTGCAAGTGGTGATCAGCTCTATTCTTCGCAATACATTGCACGGTGAGGGCTTAGCCGCTGTTGAGGGGCGCAAGCCTGTGCCGCTGCGCTTTAATATTGTGGTGCCGTCAGGCGATCGCGATTTCTTCCAATCCCAACTCCAGAAGACCTTCGGCGAGGAATACGGGCCAGAAGCAGTCATCTTTCGCGTGCGGGACTTCACCCCGCCAGACTATCTCAAGCAGTACTTAGATAATAAATTTAAAGAGTCCAAGCCCGAGCGTAGGCTCTCCCGCTATATGCAGTATGGCCGCCTATTCTTGAGAGATATTTTTCCCGACGTGCGGCGAGTACTTTATCTCGACTGCGATACGCTAGTGCTCGGCGATGTGCGATCGCTCTATGCTCAGGGCGAGCAGCTTACTCCGCAGCGCTACCTGGCGGCGGTGCCTCAATTCTTCCCGGCGATTTTTTACTTCTCGAATCCCTTTAAAATCTGGGGTGACCTGCGTAAGTTCAAAAGTACGTTTAACAGCGGCGTCCTACTGACTGACCTTTCCTTTTGGACGAGCCAAACCTACGATTTGCTCCGGCACTATCTCGACCTGGATGCTCGGAACGATCACCGGCTATACCACCTTGGGGATGAGACCGTTTTTAACCTGATGTTTAAAGACACCTATATCCCGCTCGATACTCAGTGGAATACCTGTGGCTATGGTCAGGGACACTTTATCGCTGGGTTACTCAAGCGCCCAGTGGAGAAGATCAAAATCATTCACTGGAGCGGGGGACATCATAAGCCTTGGCAGAGCGATCGCGTTATCTATTCCGATCTCTGGCGCAGCTACCGTCCGGCTTCAGCGACCTAATCCATTGGTCTGGGCTTGATTGGCTTACAGGGCGTGCCCAGACAAATCTGTCCGCCCGGCATCGGCTGCAACACTGTGCTACGAGCGCCAATCACCGCATTCGCGCCGATTCGCACATTGGGACCAACGAAACAGTCGGTCGCTACCCAAACGCCGTTTTCTATGACAATCTCGCCAGTCATCAGCCCAAATTGGGGATCGCTGATGTCATGACTGCCAGTGCAGAGATAGCTTTTTTGCGAAATCACACAGTGACGGCCCAGCTTAATCGGGGCGAGGCTATACAGCACAGCGTCGTCACCAACCCAACTACAGTCGCCAATCTCAACATTCCAAGGGTAGGTAAACCGGGCAGTAGGGCGAATCATTACCTGCTGGCCGATTTTTGCACCAAATAGCCGTAGCAACCAGCAGCGAACGCCGTGAGCCGTGTGTAGAGTAAGCGGGAAGGCCACCGCCTGCACCAGCCACCACAGCAGCATTTTTACCCTAGAGCCGCCCGCCTCGTAGCCTGGCTGATGGTAGCGGCTCAAATCGACAAACGGCGGTGCCCCAAAATCATCCGCAGCTGGCTTCACATTCACCCTGCGTAGCCTCAGTTTGAGACCGGACTGGCCTGCACCGGGGCGGGCTCGCTGCTGTTCTCCATTTTATTCAGCCGACCGCCAAACTTCAGTTCGTAAAGCTTTACCCCAATCTGGTACTCATACTGGCTGAGCAACCGCCCGTAGACATAGCCCGCATATCCGTCTAAAAAGCCCAGCTGAATGAAGTAAAACAGCACAAAGCGCAGCAGCGGCTTAAAGGGCAAGCGCACCCAGATCTTTTTGAGAAAACGCTTGCGCTGAACGGCATCCCCAAACAAATCGCCACCGATGGTGCCGTCATCGCCCATGCCAGTGAGTAGGTTGTAATACACCTGCGCTTCCCAGTTGGAGTAGCGGTTGTGACGGGCCAGCCAGTGGTACAGGTCGCGAAAATCTTCATGGAGCATGTCTTCTTTGAGATAGCCCACCTTTTCGTGCGGAATCATCACGTGCTCATGCACTTCGTTGTCGCCGGTATTGCGAATGTCTTCGGTGTTGAGGTTTTCGTAGCGGCCCTTGGCATGGCGAAAGAGGCGCAGATTCCAGTCGGGATATTTGCCGCCGTGACGGATCCACTTGCCCAGGAAAAAGACCCGGCGGTTAATGTAGTAGCCGTCTAGATCCGGGTTTTTGATCATCTCGGCGATTTCGGCCCAAGACTCCGGCGTAATCCGCTCATCGCAATCGACGATTAGCACCCACTCGTTGCGAAAGGGCAGATTGTCGAGCGACCAGTTTTTTTTCTTAGGCCAGCGACCGTTAAAGTCAAACTGAACAACCTTTGCGCCCAGGCGCTTTGCAATTTCAATTGAGCTGTCCTCACTCTGAGAATCCACCACAAAAATTTCGTCTGCCTGCGCCAGACTCGCAATGCAGGCGGGCAGGTTTTCTTCTTCGTTTTTAGCAGGAATGAGGACAGAAACTGGAATGGATGCAGTCATGATTTTAGCGGCGAAGGAGTACAAGGTCGTCAGATTGAAGGCGGTAAATAGCCTGGCTGTTTGCCAGCTAAGCTACGGTTTGAGGCCTGTCCCGATGGCGGATTAAATGATTGGTCACGCTGCCCAGATAGGCAATTTGACCGTAGGCATAGGCAAAGTTTTCAAACCGCTGAGCAGGCCGGTGAATATATTTGAGCGTTTTATAGAGGCCGCGCACCAGGCGTTCGCCGCCGCTGCGTAGCTGCCAGAGGCCAGTGGTACCGCTGGCCTGCTCCCGGTAGCTTTCGCTGATGCCCTGCCACCAGCTGCGGCTGAGAAACCAGGCGGGCTTCATCCGGGCCGGTGCGACATTGTGCGCAGCGAGGGCGGTGGGTACGTAAGCCACCTCCCAGCCCTGGTCAAGCGCTAGCCGGGTCATCTGCTGTTCTTCGTTAGAGAGCAGATTTTTACCGACTCGGCCCAAGTGAGTGTCAAAGCCGCCGACCGATTCTAAAAACTGCTTGCGCACAGCGTAGTTGAGGCCCCGAGGGGTCAAGGCGGGCTGCTGGATGTAGACCAGATCATCGCCCAGGTCGTAAGCGCCTAGGCCACTGGAAAGATCGTCCGAGAGCCAGCGCGGAGGCTGCGCATTGGGCGGCCAGATGAGGGTGACTTTGCCACCGGCGATCGCCACCTTCTGATTACGGTCAAACACCTCTAGCAGCGCCGCGAGCCAACCAGCGCTCGCTTCAGCGTCGTCATCTAAATAGGCAACGATCTGACTTTGGGCAGCGGCTGCGCCCGTATTGCGAGCTACCGATAGCCCCAGCGCCGGTTCGTAGAGATAGCGCACCCGAGGATTGTCCAGTCTGGCTTTGGCGACAGCCGCTGTGCCATCGGTAGAAGCGTTATCCACCACAATTACCTCGTAGCTACCCAGAGTGCTGCCCAGAGTTTGGTTGAGCAGACTATCGATAGCCGCGCCCAGGTACTGTTCGCGGTTGTGGGTGCAGATAATAGCTGAAATCAGCGGTACGGCCATAGCAGGGTATATCAGTAAGCGAGTGAATGAAAGCCGACAGTTGGGCGCTCCAGGTAGAGCAGATGTCTCAAGATTGCCCTTTACAGAGCCACTTTCTTTCTAAGTTAGAGATAATAGAGCGGTATGTCATCAGTTTTGCCTGGCGGTAAAGCCACTGCCCCTATGTAAGCTCAAGATGAACTTTGCCAACGTCAAGGTTCAGTAATTTCCTGTAAAAGCGATATAAATTTAACATCTTCCTTACCTATGAACGCAGGCCGCACCCGCACCGCTCAAACGATTGATTTGGCTCCTCTGATTGACCATACGCTGCTCGCCCCGGCAGCGACGGCAGCGCAGATCGCCCATCTGTGCGACGAAGCCGAGCGCTATAGGTTTGCCTCGGTCTGCATTTACCCGGTGCATGTGCCTCTAGCCGTTGAGCGGCTGCACGGCAAGCGCCCTCAGGTCTGCACCGTGATTGGCTTTCCGAGCGGGGCAACGACGACTCGGGTGAAGCTCTACGAAGCGCAAGAAGCAGTCGAAAATGGGGCCACTGAGCTAGATGTGGTGATCAATCTGGGCTGGCTGAAAATGGGAGAGACCAACCGGCTACACGCTGAGATAGCGGAGATTGTGGAGCTAGCAGGCCAGTCGGTAAAGGCCATTTTAGAAACGGCTCTACTCACCCGCGATGAAAAACGGCTCGCTGCTGAAGTCTGTCTGGATGCGGGCGTGAATTTTCTCAAGACCAGCACCGGCTGGCAGGGTGGCGCTACGGTAGAAGATGTCAAGCTGCTGCGGCAGATCGGCGGCGATCGCATTGGCATCAAAGCGTCGGGCGGCATCCACACTCCTGAGCAGGCGATCGCCCTTGTAGAAGCCGGTGCCACTCGGCTGGGCACCTCTCGCGGCCCCGAAATTTTACGGCTTCAGGCCGACACTGACACTGACGATAGTTAAAAGATATGACGCAGCGCAGCTACAAAACAACGGGCATCAACCTCAAGGCGATGCCGATGGGCGAATCTGATCGGCTGGTGACGGTGCTGACCAAAGAGCTGGGGTTGGTGAGAGCGATCGCCCCCGGTGCTCGCAAGCACAAGTCCAAGCTGGCCGGACGCTCTGGCTTATTTGTCGTTAACGATCTGCTGTTTGCGAAAGGCAAATCTATCGATAAGCTGATCCAGGCCGAAACCCTACGCTCCTTTCCGGGCTTGAGCAAAGATCTCGCCAAGCTCACGGCCAGTCAGTATCTGGCTGAAATTGTCCTCTCTCAGGCGCTAAGTGACCAGCCCCAAGCAGAACTGTACTATCTGCTGATTGAGCATTTGAGCCGTTTAGAGGCGGCTTCTAGGGCAAACGTTTTGCCCTGTCTGACTCAGGCCGTCTTTCATCTGCTGGTTTTAGCTGGGGTCGCGCCCGAAGTTTTTCGCTGCTGCCTGTCGCGATCGCCGCTCGTTCCCGAATTGGGTAACCCGGACTGGTACGCTGGTTTTAGCGTTTCATCGGGTGGGGCAGTCGCGGTTGCTGAGCTTAACCGACTCGAAGGCGATCGCCTGAAGCGCATAGAGCAGATTCGTTCAAGGCGATTGAACCAGCCTCCAGCCACATCGTCTACAGCTTACGAAACTACAGCTCACGAAACTGGCCCTGCGTACCGTTCTGAGCCGCCAGCCCAACGGTCAAACTCCAACCGATCCGCCAGCAGTGCTCAAGGCGTCAAGCCTATCCTCTCTAAAGAAATCACTGCCGAGCTAGGAATTGTAGGCTACCTGAGTGCCGCTGAGCTTGCTCTGATGCAGCAGCTCAGCAAACCTGAACTCGTCTTAAGCGCTGCCGATGCTTCAAGCGTCAAATCAGTTTCAAAATCAGGCACAATGGGAAAGATTGACGCTGCCCCTCACTTAATGTGGCGACATATCGAAAAATTTCTCCGGCAGTACACCCAGTATCAGTTCGACCGGCCTATTCGCTCTGCTACGCTAATTGACACCTGCTTTACCTCACCAACCCATGCTTCGCCAGTCTGAATCTGATACCGACCACTCAAATAATGGGGAAGCTGAAGAGGCTAAGAATCTGGGCAGCAGCCCCGATCAGCAGTCAGCACAAGCCAAAAAGACGCCAGCAGTCAGCGGCCCAGAACCAGTCCAGAAAAATAGTTTAAAGACAACCCATACTCAGAGCGATGCCAATCCTGAGCCTGGGAATCTTGATTCAGGGCCTGAGACAGCAACACCCTCTCCTGAGGTTGGGCTGTGGCCCGTGTTTCGCAATCGCAATTTTTTAACCCTCTGGAGCGGCCAGGTTTTCTCCCAGATAGCGGACAAAGTTTACCTGGTGCTGATGATTGCCATCATCTCCGACACCTTCAAGTCTCCAGATCAGACCATCAGTGGCTGGGTATCGGCGATTATGATTGCCTTCACCATTCCGGCTGTGCTCTTTGGCTCTTTGGCGGGCGTATACGTAGACCGGTGGAAAAAGAAACCGGTGCTGGTCTGGACCAACTTGCTGCGTGGCCTGCTGGTCGCTGTCTTGCCAGCGCTGCTGTTAGCGACGACTGGCTGGAGCATTGCCGGTCTGCCAGTGGGCTTCTATATTCTGCTGCTGGTGACCTTTCTAGTTTCTGCGCTGACTCAGTTTTTTGCCCCGGCGGAGCAGGCGGTCATTCCGCTGATTGTCAGAGATCGCAATTTGCTTCCGGCTAATTCGCTCTACACCACTACCATGATGGCCTCAGTGATTGTGGGCTTTGCGGTAGGTGAGCCGCTGCTGGGCCTGGCTGATGCCTGGCTAGCCCCCATCGATAGGGGGTCGGGTTTGGGTAAATCGGTGCTGGTGGGCGTGAGCTATGTGATCGCTGGCATTCTGCTGCTACTGCTGGCCACCCACGAAACCAAAGTTGAAAAGCCCGAGCAGGCGCACATTTGGAGCGACATTCAAGACGGGCTGGCCTACTTACAAAAGCAGGTTCAGGTGCGCAGCGCTCTAATTCAGCTCACCGTTCTATTTTCGGTCTTTGCCGCCCTCGCGGTGCTGGCAGTCAGGCTGGCTGAAGTGATCCCCAACATTCGCTCTTCTCAGTTTGGCTTTTTGCTAGCGGCTGGGGGCGTGGGTTTGGCAATTGGGGCGATCGCCATTGGTCAGTTTGGTCAGCGGTTTTCTCGGCCTCAGCTGGGGCTGACCGGTTCTTTGGGCATGGCGGCGATGCTAACCGGGCTTTCTCTGGCGCCTGCCCAGCTATGGCCGAGCCTGGGGCTGATTGGCGGCCTGGGGCTGTTTGGCGCGATGGTGGGCATCCCCATGCAGACAACCATTCAGGAAAAAACCCCCGAAGAGATGCGGGGCAAAGTGTTTGGCTTGCAAAATAACGTTGTCAATATCGCCTTGAGCCTGCCGCTGGCCCTGGCTGGCATCGCTGAAACTTTTTTGGGCCTGCGAACAGTGTTTGGCCTGCTGGCAATGATGGTCGCCGTCGGCGGATTTTTTACCTGGTCGCTGGTGAGCGCTTCTCTCAAAGAAACGGCTGACGAAATTGCTTGATGGCGGTCTGCTCTCAGTGCCTCCCCAATGACGATTCTGGTGTTGTATGGCGGCGATCGCCTCGGGGATCATCCGACGACCGTATCCATCTGCGCTTATACTAAGCAAACCTACCTGTCAGTATCAGAAGTAACAGAGACACTCGTAAAAACCGCTACGAATGTGGCTGCTCTGATATCCCTGGGCTTTACTCATGCCCGCAATGACAGCCGGGCCCACCCTAGCAATATTACCTAGAGACCCCACACACTCTGATAAAGTCTGAAGGAGCGGCACCTGGCCGTCAGGGTAAGCAGTTTTGAATCAAGTCTTGACTCAACTGAACTAACTGCGAAACTTCCATACCGTATTAACCATCGTTTTGACCGGTAGATGCATATTGCGTGGCTTGGTAAGAAATCTCCTTTTTGTGGCAACGTAACCTACGGCAGAGAAATTACCAATGCTCTGCTAGACCGGGGCCATCGGGTCACATTTCTACATTTCGCTCAGTCCGATGAGGCCGCAGACGATCACTCCAGCTATGAAGAAGTCTCTCTGCCTTTCATTTTTAAGTCTCAGATATTGACGATTCCGGCTTTGGGATCAGCTCGTCTGCTGGCCGATACGCTTCAGAAGCTAGACCCCGACTTAGTTCATGCGTCCCTGACACTGTCTCCCTTAGATTTTAAGCTGCCTGAGATTTGCCACAGCCTGGGCATTCCGCTGGTGGCTACTTTTCATCCTGCTTTTGACCGCAAGCGCCGCAACCTTTCCTCTAGCACTCAGCACTTCACCTACCAGCTGTACGCGCCATGCCTGGCCCATTACGACAAGGTCATTGTATTCTCGCAAATTCAGCAAAATCTGATGGTGAAGCTGGGCGTACCATCAGAGCGGGTTGCAGTTATCCCGAATGGGGTCGATGTTACTCGCTATGCCCCCGGATTCTCTAGCATCAAAAAACAGCTCAAGGCCAGTCAGCTGTACGTTTATCAGGGCAGGCTGGCGATGGAAAAAAATGTGGAATCGCTGCTGAAAGGTTGGAAGCTCGCTAAAATGGGCGCAGATGACAAGCTTGTGATTGTCGGCAGTGGCCCTTTAGAGCCTTCTCTCAAAGCTTTTTATACCGATAGCAACATCATATGGCTTGGTTTTGTAGCCAACGAAGATCGCCGTATTGAGATTTTACGAGGGGCAGACTGCTTTATTTTGCCCTCTCTGGTAGAGGGGCTTTCGCTCTCGCTGCTGGAGGCCATGGCCTGCGGTGCGGCCTGCGTTGCCACCGATGCGGGGGCAGATGGCGAAGTTTTAGCCCAGGGCGCTGGGGTAATTCTCAATACGCAGAAAGTTTCTAGTCAGCTGCGGACGCTGTTTCCCCTCTTTCGGGAGCATCCCGAAATTACGGCGCTGTTGGGGCAAAAGGCCAGGTCACGTGTTTTGGAGCGCTATACGCTAAGCCAAAACATCACCCTGCTAGAGCAACTCTATTACGCCACTGCAACGCCCGCGAGAAGTAGCTATCCGCTCAGTCAAGGAGCCTAGAAAAGGCTCAGCATCCAGTCCCATCCAACCTATCTATCTGCTATGACCGTTGGCCTACCTTTCGACCTCCACACTCAGCGCAGTCATCAGTCAGCGGATGATTTTACCATTGCCTTTGCGCCCCTTTCTCTAGAGCGAGCCTACCATCTGGCAGATGATGGGGCCAACGGTGCGATTGTGCTGATGAGCGGCATGGTACGCAACCAAACCGACGGTCAGCCGGTCGTTGCGCTAGAGTATCAGGCGTATGAGCCGATGGCCATGCAGGTCTTTAAGCAGATTGCTGCTGAAATTCGCCAGCGCTGGGCCGACATTACTCATGTGGTCATTCACCATCGCACTGGCAAGCTGGTCGTTGGTGAAATTAGTGTGCTAGTCGCCATCGGTAGCCCTCACCGGGGCGAAGCCTTTGCCGCCTGTCAGTACGCGATTGACACGCTTAAACACAATGCCCCAATCTGGAAAAAAGAGCATTGGCAAAATGGCTCGACTAGCTGGGTGAGCATCGGTGCCTGCGAGGAAGTCTCAGACGAAGCCTCAGCCGATAGTTAAGGCGACCTTTGCAAGTAGGATAGGCAGCTGGCTGGCACCAGTCGGCATTCTCCGCTGAAAACGCGCCGAGTATCTAACCAGAAAGCCTGTTCGGTGCGGTCTCCCTCAACCAGCCGAAAAATTTCCCCCAGCTGATAGAACGCCGAATCGACGAACTGACAGCGAAACAGCTGAATCAGCTCATGCTTAGTCTTACCGTTGAGGGTAAAAATATTATCCAGACAGCTCAAATATTCAATATCGGTGAGTTCAGCCTGAATTTCTTCGATAAATTCTCTCTCTAGCGCGGCCTGGCTGGTCTCACCAAAATCGATGCCACCGCCCAAAAAGCGGTAGAAGGTTTCCTGGGTGTGGCCGTCTTTTCCCTGGCTGACAAAAACATGGCCGCTGTGCTCAATCAGGCCGAGTGATATCGGACGAATGCGTTTAGACATGACATTCTGACCTAGTCGGGAAAGGCCGCTTCTGGATTTTCGGCTGGCACCGGCCAGTCTTCATTTTCGCCGCCAATGATGATCTGCCGAATCTCTACATAGTCCTGACTGAACTGGCGCACCGTATTGATCAGCACATCGAGGGAGAGGGCATCGCTTGTGCCGAGATCGAGCCAGCAGCGCGACCAGAGCCCCTGAAATTCAACTTCGCCCATGTTGTGCATGAGGGAGAGGAGCGATCGCTCTGACTCGTCTTCGTCGTAGTCAAAATAGCTAATATCTACCCCTGTCTCCTGCACCTGCAAGTTTTCAGCGTTAAAGCCGCCCAGCTTACCAATAAAAAACCAGGAGCTGAAAATCTCTTCTATGTACTGCTGCTCAGATGCCGAGGGCACCGTCTCAAACTCCAGCCAAATCCATAGATTAAAAAAGTCGCACTCACGAAACTGAACTCGCACACAAACCTCACACCAAAGACAAACCAGACTAACACTGCCTAGTATGCACTATACAATTGAAAGGCCCATCGACCGATATCAGCCTACGCTTCTGTATGCTTCACCTGCGCGACATCAGCTATCATCCCACCGCCAGCGCCCTGCCCATCTTAAAGCAGATCTCATTCGACTTGGGGCCCAAGCAGCTCGGGCTGATTGTTGGCCCGAGCGGGTCGGGTAAAAGCACGCTGTTAGAAATTTTGGCTGGGCTAGCTACGCCCACTAGCGGCAAGCTGTTCTGGCGCGAGCAGCCGCTTCTCCCCGAAGCCTTACAGCAGCTCGGCGGGCTAGTATTTCAGTTTCCTGAGCGGCACTTCTGCGGCCACACCGTCTTTGAAGAACTGCGCCTGGGGCATCCCGAACTTAGCGCTGACCGGGTGCATGAGGCCCTAGCAGCGGTGGGGCTAGGAGATCTATCTTTGCAGGCGTCGCCTCAGCAGCTGAGCGGCGGGCAGCAGCGGCGGCTGGCCCTGTCAGTCCAGCTGATTCGCCAGCCCTATCTACTGCTGCTCGATGAGCCCACGGCTGGCCTCGACTGGTCGATGCGACAGCAGCTGGTGAGTTTACTAGCCGAGCTAAAAAAAGAGTGGAGTCTGCTAATTGTCTCTCACGATGCCGAAGATTTGGTCGATATTGCCGATCACTGCTGGACTATCGACCACGGCCAGCTCAGCAGCGCCCAGCCAGATAGCCTGCGCCACCGCCAGCAGCCCCAACCCGCGTGAACTTTTGACTTAACCCTATGGCTTCACCTTCGGCCCCGCCTTCCGATTACACAGAAGATTACACGAACCAAACAGCAGACCAGCTGCCTGCTTATTTAGACCGGTGGCAACAGAGCCTGGGCTGGCAGCCGACTGAGGATCAGCAAAGTCTGTTTCAGCAGCTTTACAGGCAAATTTTGGCGGGCAACCGGCAGATCAACCTGACTCGTATTACCAGCCCTGACGATTTTTGGGAAAAGCACCTGTGGGACTCTCTCAGTGGCCTGGCCCCCTGGATTGCTGATGCTGAAACTGCGGCTAGTCTCCAGTCTGCTGCTGAACCTATTCATGTGGTTGATATTGGCACCGGCGCTGGGCTACCGGGAATTCCGGCGGCGATCGCCCTCTCCCCTCTTACCCCCGTCAATCTCACCCTGGTCGATTCCACCCGCAAAAAGATTCAGTTTCTTCAAACCCTGTGCAAGCAGCTCAGCCTACCTGCCACTTGCCTGGCCACTAGAGCCGAAACTCTGGGCCAGCAGCAGCCACACCGCGCTCATTACGATCTGGCGCTGGTGCGCGCGGTGGGTGCCGCTGCTACCTGCGCCGAGTACGCGCTGCCGTTGCTCAAAATCGGCGGGCAAGCAGTGCTGTTTCGCGGCCAGTGGAGCACTGCTGATACCGAGGCGCTGCTGCCTGTCGTAGAGCTGTTAGGCGGCGAACTTACCGATGTGCAAAGCAGGCAGACCCCGCTGACCCAAAGCGATCGCCACTGCCTGTTCATTCATAAAAATAGACCCACTCCCCCAGATTTTCCGAGGGCGGTGGGTCTGCCTGCCAAACATCCGCTCACCTAGTCCCGCTCACTAGCCCTGGTTTTTGATCGTCATCACTTCAACAATTTTCAGAGCCAGCTCGTCTGGGATGGCTAAGACGCGGCGCAGGTCGTCTATAAAAGTCCGCTCTTCGGCTGAGATTGTACCGTCTGCAAAGACCAAATCGACAGCAATCGTAAAGGCAGTCGGGGCCAAACCAGGCGGCAGCGCGGCTCTAGCACTTTCGATCATCGCGTTGGGGCCATACTTTTTCAGCCCGCTCACCAGATAGTCTTTAATTTGCTCTAAGCCTTCTGTTGAACCTTGAAAGAGCCGCATCCGGCTCAGTCGTAGCTTCATCTCGGCTTCTTCTGATTTTGAGAGGTAGCCATCAGCAGCGATCGCCACCAGACAAATCGCCGCTACTGCCTCAGCGGAATTCATTGCCATTTTGACATCCGAGGTTGTCCGAAACACTTGATTAAAAAGGCCCATATGCTAAAGCCGCTATTGAGATAGCTTGCATACAAAGTTTTCCCCGCCAAGGCAGCGGCTACAGAAAACTGTTCTGCGACCAAACCCAGCCATGGCACACCCTCATCTCACAAAGCAGAGACGTCGCTATCCTTTAGTGTCGACAAGCCCAAATGTTTTCTAACAGACCAGCTTGCCCTAGGCTCTCAAACGGCTATAGCTCCTGTCGAGTTGCTTAGGACACTTCTATCGGCTGAGACCGTTATCTGACAACAGGCAACTCCACTCGCAAAGTAAGAATGCATCCTTACTTTGCTATATTCTCAAAGAAACGTTCTCAGGAGAATTAATTTTGGAGTGGGCGCTGGACTGCTGTCCATAAAAAAAGGAAAGAGACCGCAGATCTCTTCCCTAATGTCTGTCACAGTGCCAATGTAGACAGCGGCGGGACCACCGCCATCAACAGGCACTCAGAGCTGGATCTTTAACAGGCTTAGACCGTCTGTTGCGCTTCAGATTCCAGCTGCTGAAGCAGTGATTCGTTGCCTTGGGCCTTAGCGACTTCTATGCGGTGCTGCAATGAGCGGGTGATGTTCTCTTTGTGCAGACGGCTAGATGCTTTCAGCAGCTCCTGGCGCGCTTGGGCAACAGGGCTGGTGCCCGCTAGCTTACGATGCAAGCCTGTCAGCATAGATTCGCTGGGCACTACTGGGCGTGTAGCTGGCTGCTGAGAAACCTGTTGGGTTCCCCCCTGGCGCGTCGTTTGGTAGGCTACCCCGCGGTAGGTCAGTCGCTCAGTCGGCTGAGGAATGGGCACGTGCCGTACGTAGGTGTAAGGAGCGGTATGTCCGCGATATCGGCAGACAATTTCGCTCTCGGTAACCTCTAGCACTGGAGGGGTGTAGTCGTAGTCAATACCGCGATAGGTAAGTTTCATTTATTCGTTCCTCAAAAAACTAAAATGCGAAAACATCCATGAGGCAACACGTTCCTTCAGGGCCAGCAGGGGGTTGCTATCCTTACTTCCGTCTCAGTTAGGGCCTGAGATGAACGGCTCAAATCTTTTTTCTGTATCTATTGTTACAGACTTGAATTGCCATGACAAGGATTTGTGACATACGGATATCTTCCTGAACAGGCTTTGATAATTTCTGATTTTCTTTGGTGCAAAAGGAATACAGCTTTTTTTCAAGTGTTACCATAGAAGAATCGTCTCAATTCTTAATACTTTGAATGGACGAACCACTAGCAGCCGTTTTGCTGTTTTGATCCCTCTCAAAAAGCCGACTCTTTATGAAGTGCACTGTCAATCGGCGATCGCAGTTTTCGGCGAGCCACCGATACTGGCTAAGCGAACTGAGCGAGGCTGAAAATCAGCGCCTTTTTGGGAAGTGCACCCGACTGCACGGCCATAACTATGTGCTGCATGTCTCCCTCGAAAACGAGCTAGATTCCTACGGTATGGTGCTCAACCTCACAGAGGCCAAAGCCATTATTCACCGCGAAGTGGTTGATCCGCTCGATTTTTCCTATCTCAACGAAACGTGGAGCGCATTCGAGACGACGCTGCCCACGACAGAAAATATGGCTCAGGTAATCTGGCAGCGACTGACGCCCCATCTGCCTATCACTAATGTTCAACTATTTGAAACGTCAAACCTCTGGGCGGACTATCAAGGAAACGGAATGGAAGCTTACCTGACTACTTCAGCCCACTTCAGCGCGGCCCACCGGCTGGCGCTGCCGGATCTCAGCGATCAGGAAAATGGTGAGATCTACGGTAAGTGCGCCCGGCCAAACGGACATGGTCACAACTACAGGGTGGAGGTCACGGTAAAGGGTGAAGTTGACCCACGTACTGGGATGCTGGTGGATTTGGGGGCGTTGCAGGCAGCGATCGCTCAGCACGTAATCGAACCGCTCGACCATACTTTCTTAAATAAAGACGTTACCTATTTCAAAGAAGTGGTACCCACTGCTGAAAATATCGTCATCTGCATTTGTAAACTGCTGCGCCAACCAGTCAGCGAACTAGGCGCAGCGCTCCACAAAGTTAAGCTGATCGAAAGCCCTAACAATTCAGCGGAGATCTTGGCAGAGGGCTTGAGAGTAGCTGGCCTGCGAGCTAAATCTCAGCTGACAGCCTAGCGAACTGCTAAGGGATCAGCGTTCAACGCTCACGCCGTCAAAAGGGCTCACTTCAGGAACGTTGATAGAAATAGTCTGGGCCTCTGGCGGCGGTGCAGGAAACTTAAACCAGGTAATCTCTGCATCGTCGTAGATATTAATGGAGATGTTGCCAACAGCGTTTTTGGGAGAGGCTAGCCAGTCTTCTGCCTCATCTTGAAGAACACCGTAGCGTTTTGAAGAGGCATCGTCGATGTAGCTCACTTCCTCAATAGGGTAGTTGGTACCCATACTTTCATCTGGCATCGTGCGATAGCGCAGTGTGACTGTCATGATGTCTCCGGTTACCTTAGCTGACATCAAATCGACTTCTGCGTTGTCAGGGCCGTACTGCGTCTGAGCAGGCTCAGCTGACAGTCGAGGCGCTAGTTGATTCGATTCTGCCTCGGGTTCGTTGCGCTGAACTGTGTTCTGACTCGTAGATTCTTCTTCCTGAATTGCAGATTCTGCCGGTGTAGATTCGGGGACTGGCTGCACTACTTCAGGTTCTTGAGCGGGCTGACAGCCATTTACAACTAGGGCAGCAGCGATCGCCATGAAGACAAAAGCCCAGTATTCGAGTTTGATAAAAAACATGGAGTGTCGTTTCCGAAAAGTAACGGTTTCGCCCGTAATTTGATCAACTAGCTGGCGGGGTTGAGTTCGGTTGAGACGGCGACCAATTAGCCAGACAATCGGCGAGGCTATGAGTAAGCCCAGGGCAAAAAGCCACTCGTTGTTCTGCTGGTAGGCCCCTTCGCCAAAGACTGATTCAGCCAGCAGTTCAATCAGTACAACAGTGATTGCCGGAATAATAATGGCGAGAATCCCCCAGCCGCGCCAGATAATAGCAAGCAGCATATTCTTCCTCTCTGGTGGCGTAGATCTGGTGGCACAGATCTGATGTCAATGTGTCAGCTAGCCTGGCAACCGCCATGTATGGGCTTTGCTCAAACTCTGAATAACGGCTTACTTAGCTATGCACCCTACTTCAGGATAATAATCTCAACCCGACGATTTTTAGCCCGCCCCTCTGGGTCATCTGCTCCGCTGGGCAGTTCATTGCTAGCAGCGGGTTTAGTTTCGCCATAGCCTACTGTCTGCAAGCGACCTGCTTCCGTCCCTCCCTTTGCAATGAGCCACGCTCCTACCGACTCAGCCCGACGCTGAGAAAGCTCCATATTATAATCGTCTGAGCCTTTTGAGTCGGTATGACCGTTGACCTGAACACTTTTGCTATCCACGCTGCTAATTAGACGCGCCAGCTTTTGTAACGTAGGCACGGCGTCCGGGCGAATATTGGCCTTGTCAAAGTCGAAGAGAACGTCGGCAGGCAGATCGACAATAATTTCTGTCTCAGTTACTCGCCCATCTAAGTCGGTAACCAGCCCGTCCAAGTCGCTGACGCTAGCGGTTAAAGCGCTACCCGTATCGAGCTGAGAAGAGTTCGCCAAGTCTGAACCTGTAGATTCATCCGATAGAGACGGACTGGGAGTTTCATTCTGACTACTTACCTGGTCTGGTAAAGCGCTTTCTGAGCTTTCCTGATTTAAATCAGAGGCGGGCGGCGTCGGTGTACTGCCAATGTCACTCCGACAAGCTGTGATCACAAAACAGGCGCTCAGGATAATAAGATAACCTCGCTGTTTCATAGGCTTTGCGCCGCTGTGAGCAGTTTCTGCCAAGAGAGCATAATGCTCTTGGCGCTAGTCGCCCCAATCCTACTCGATAGCCCCTTTAGTGACAAGTTAAGCATCGAGTGCCGTCGAAAGGCGTTCGAGAAATCATCGCGCTGCTGTGGCGATCGCAACGAACCAGTCAATAGCGGCTGCAAAGACACACGACATAAAAGAGCCGTCCTTTACAATCACAAAAGAACGGCTCTTGAGCAGATATAAAACGTCTGTCGCAGTAGTTGCTCAGACCGTCGTTGACTAGCCACCCTCAGCTGAAGAGAGCGTTACGCAATGCTGGCCATCTCTACATCGTTAGTTGCCAGCAGGTTTTGTAGCTCTTCTGAGTCAACCGTTTCCTTATCTACCAGCATGTCAGCCAGCTTATCCAAGATATGACGGTTGTTAACCAGCACCGTCTTACAGCGGGTGTATGCCTGGTCTACCAGTATCCGGACTTCTGCGTCAATTGAGGCAGCCGTCTGTTCAGAAAAGTCGCGCTCGCTAGCAATATCACGGCCCAAGAAGGGGTTACCCTGCTGACGACCTAGTGCCACTGGCCCTAGTACATCGCTCATGCCGAAGCGAGTCACCATTTGGCGGGCGACCCGAGCCACCTGCTGCAAATCGTTAGAAGCGCCAGTTGTCACTTCCTCATCGCCAAAGACAATTTCCTCAGCCAACCGGCCACCTAAGGCAACCGCCATCTGGTTTTGCAGGTAGGAGCGAGAATATAGCCCCGACTCCAGGCGCTCTTCACTGGGGGTAAACCAGGTGAGTCCGCCCGCTCTACCGCGAGGAATGATGCTGATTTTTTGGACAGGATCATAGTCAGGCATCAGCGCGCCTACCAAAGCATGGCCTGCTTCGTGGTAAGCCACCAGTGTCTTGCGCTTTTCGCTCATTACCCGGTCTTTCTTTTCTGGGCCAGCGAGCACTCTATCGATCGCGTCATTCACCTCGTCCATCGAGATTTCGGTGAGGTTGCGCCGCGCCGCTAAAATTGCCGCTTCGTTCAGCAGGTTAGACAGGTCTGCGCCTGTAAAGCCTGGCGTCCGGCGAGCAATTTTCTCCAAGTCGACATCCTTAGAGAATGTCTTGCCCCGGGAGTGCACGTTGAGAATTTCTAAGCGACCCGCGTAGTCGGGGCGATCTACCACCACCTGGCGGTCGAATCGACCGGGGCGCAGCAGCGCCGCATCTAACACATCAGGCCGGTTAGTCGCGGCGATGATGATGATGCCTGTATTGCCTTCAAAGCCGTCCATCTCGGTCAGCAGCTGGTTCAGCGTTTGCTCACGCTCATCGTTACCGCCGCCCAGTCCAGCCCCGCGCTGACGACCGACTGCGTCAATCTCATCAATAAATACGATACAGGGCGCGTTAGACTTGGCCTGCTCGAACAGATCGCGCACTCTAGAAGCACCAACACCGACGAACATCTCTACGAATTCAGAACCAGAGATTGAAAAGAAAGGTACGCCAGCTTCACCGGCAACGGCTTTGGCAAGCAGCGTTTTACCGGTTCCTGGCGGACCAACTAACAGCACGCCTTTGGGAATTTTGGCCCCGATCGCCGTAAAGCGGTCAGCATTCTTCAAAAAGTCTACGACTTCGGCTAGCTCTAGCTTTGCCTGGTCAATTCCCGCGACATCGCCAAAGGTTACCTGGGTCTGCGGCTCCATCTGCACTCTGGCTTTGGACTTGCCAAAGTTCATCGCCTGGCTGCCTGGCCCATTTGAAGCGCGGCGGAACAAGAAGAACAGGGCTACCAGCAGCAGCACGGGAATAATTAGTGCGCTAAATACCCGTACCAAAGCACTTTCATCTTGGGTCGGCTGCACCGAGATATCGACATTGTTACTGGTCAGAGTCTCGACTAGAGCGGGGTCTGGCGGCAGATTTACGACGATTCGGCCAGTGCCGTCAGGAGCGGCAAAGCGGGCCTGAGACTTGTCCGAGCTAACGGCCACGCTTTCGATGCGGCCCTGCTGAACTTCGGTAAGGAATTTGCTGTAGCGCCAAGACTGGGTCTCGACACGGGGTTGATCAAAAAATGTGGTTGCCAAAGCAATCACGACGACGACGAGTAATACGTAAAGACCCGCGTTTCTCCAGCGTTTGTTCACCGGGGGAAAGCCTCCTAAGTGGTTGTGTGAGGACGCCTAGTCTGGGAGCTAGTGTTAAATCCTGTGTTATTAACTTATGTTAACTCATTTTCAGGAATCAGCTGCCTGGGGCATTGCTATTTCGTTGGCTTCCAAATCGGCTAACCGTTCCTGCAATGCTCTGATACTGGCGTGTTGAGAGTTATATTCTAGTGTAGTCGCCCCGTTCAGAATTGTGTGAATCGGCAAAAGCTGGACGGCGCAGTTGCTGTAGGCGATCGCCTCGAACCCCATCACCTGCTCTGGGGTCCAAAGCTGGCAGCTGACTGGCTGCCCCGCCGCCGCTAGGACCCGGATGAGCTGGTCTCTCATCAGCCCAGGCAAACTCTGATTGCCAACCGGCGTCCACCATTGACCCTTAGCCCAGCCCCAGAGATTACCCGTAGTAGTTTCTAGCCACTCGCCCTGAGCATTCGACAAAATAGCGTCGCGAGCGCCGTGACGTTGAGCCTGCTGTTGAGCCAGCCAGCAGGCTAAGTAGTTGCCGGTCTTGTGGGCAGGCAAGCTGCGAGCATAGTCAGGCGGAGCCACCCAGCAAGTAACGCCGGTCTGCTGCTGAGCGGTTAACTGAGGCGGCAGCGCCCGGCCCGTAATCCATTCGCGGCCATCGGGAAAGAGCGTAATTCGCAAGATTGGGTAGCGGCTTTTGAGCTGCTGGCAGCCCCGGTAGACACTGGGCCAGTGAGGGGAAGTCCAGTCGAATTGCTGGATGGATTGGGTAAGGCGATCGCAGTGCCCCTGCCACTGAGTCAGCGGATGGTGCAAATTTTCTCCATACACTCGTAGCGTAGTAAAGACCGTCGCCCCAAACCGCAGCCCCGCCCCGTCTAAGGGTAAGAACTGTGCACTGCTGAGCGCATTCTCTTCAAACAGATCGCCACCATACCAAAAGGTCACTCAGACAATCACCTCGCAGTTCGCCCCTATCTCAACGTCCGGCTGGAGCGCTCAAACACAGCGCAAGATCCCTCAGAAGTCACTTGCAGTCCAACCAGCGGGGACTCCGGATTGCGGCACCGCTGACCGCGCAAATGTCGGCAGTAATAGCAGGTTTGGCCTGCTGCCGCCGGGTCGCGAGGCGTTACCTGCATCAGCTCCTGCTGATTGAGCCCTCGAACCACCAGCTGGTCGCCCTGCCAGCTAGCTTCTACAATGCCCGTATCAGCCAGCTGTAGCCAGCGGGGGTCGCTTTCCAGGCTGGTTGGCAGCGTTAGTGTTACTCCTTCAGTAGAAGTATCTACTTCGCCCTCGTAGAGGTTTTCGCGCGGTGGTGCAGGCTGCCAAAACGACTCTGCTAGCGGCAGATCAATCGGTTGGGCAGCGGTAGGCAGGTGGAGCTGATAGCGGCTTTGCAGCGCCTCTAAACTGGCCAGATCGGTGAGCTGCTTAGGGTCGCCGTGCACAAAGATGACGTGCTGGGGGCGCAGGTTGTGAATGAGCTGGGTAGTGCCGCCGCCGTCGCTGTGACTGGTAAGCATGTAGTGCTCTACCGCAGCTTTGTCTACCGATTCTTCTTCTGGAGAAGTATCTGCCAGCATTGACTGCATTTCTGCCAGCCAGTCAAAAGGTTGCCAGCGCCGGTTCAATTGACTGTCTAGCGGGCTATTCAGCGGATCTGAGAGCTGCCCCTGCCACAGCGGAATATCTTCTAGATCCGGGACAAAGACCGTCCAGTCTGCCAGACCCGCCTGACAGTAAACGCCAGGATGTGTGGCCGGATGAACAATCAAAATAGCTGGGTCTTCTCCTGCCGACAGGTCTTCTGGAGAAACGCTCACACCTAGTCGCCTGACGCGCGGCAACACCCGCTCATCCCAAAATAGAGGCTGGTGCTGAGCAAAATTTTGAACGGTGGATGGCAGCGACGAAAGCGCACCCAAGTAAGCATCGCAGCCCAATGCAACTAGGGGATCAACCCAAATATCTATCGGCTGACCGGTGAAGTGGTGATGGCTGCGCAGCAGCATCAGCAGCTCTTGTCCCAATCCTAATAGCGGGCTGGGAAAGACCGCTCGCCCATGATTGGCCAGCGCCTTGCTCAGGCGCTCTACCAGATAATTTTCCTGCTGTTTGCGGTGCGGGTGCCGCTCTGTGCCGTAGCTGCCTTCAATAATCAGAACATCGGGCTTGAGGTTGCGCAGCTCTGCCAGGGGCAAACCATCCACCAATCGCCCGTTGGATAAAAAGCAGTCGCCCGAATAAAAAACGCTGTAGGCGCGCTGAGGCGTTTTGTAGGTGATGAGAAAGCAGGCTGCCCCTGGCAGGTGACCTGCTGGCCACAGCCTGACCGTCAGCCCCGGCGCTAGCTCTACCGGCGATCGCCAAGGCAGCGAGCGACAAAACCTGGTGTCTTCCTGGTCAGGCCAATTTAGCGGCAGTAGCCGAGCAGTAATATCGCTACTGAAGATGGGCAAATGGGGAAAGGCCCGGTGCAGCGGCAGCAGTCCTCTGATGTGGTCTGTGTGTGCGTGGCTACAAAAGACAAAGTCGGCAGCTTCTTCTCGCAGCGCCGTAATGTCAGCAAGGCCGCAGTCGAGCAAAATAGAGTAGGGGCCAATCTGAATGCTCAGACAGACCCCTTCGTCTTGGTAGCCGACACTGTAAGGCAGGCAGGACAGCTCAGTCACGGGCAGTCTCTAAGCAATTGTCTGGGCAGTTGTCTGGGCAGTTGTCTGGCCAATTCAATGGGCGGTTCGCTGGGCAAATAATAGGACAGTTAATGAGCAGAGCCATTGCCGTGATAGTCTTTGGAGTCGTAAAAGCCGTTGCGGGTGCCAAAGAATAGGCAGCAGGTGGCAAATAGGCCGGTTAGTAAAAAGAGTACGAGCTTAATGTCCATAAAAAACGTTTGCAGCCTTGACAGGCTCCTCAAAAAATTACGTCAGCACTGATCCTAACAACTTGCTCTGATGACATGTTGATTCTTAATGGTTTATGACAAATTGTGATGACAGTCAAATCGTGACTCGCTCGGCAGCGTTAATTCAGGGGGACTGGTGCGATCGCCCCTCAGTAGAAGTCGCCCCCGATCTAATCGGCTGCACACTTGCCCGGCAGCTGCCCCGCGGCCCCCTCATTCGCGGCACTATCGTCGAAACCGAAGCCTACGCCCCAGATGATCCGGCCTGCCATGCCTACAGAGGCCAGAGTCCGCGCAACGCTGCGATGTTTGGCCCACCAGGACACAGCTATGTGTACCTGATCTACGGCATGTACCACTGCCTGAACGTTGTTACCGAAGCCCCAGGTACCGGCAGCGCTGTGCTGATTCGCGCGCTGGATCTGTGGGAGATGCCGCCGCTCGATCCTAAGTACAGCCAAAAGCCCCACCGCGTAGCAGCCGGGCCGGGGAAACTGTGCCGAGCGCTAGAGATTGACCGGGCCTTGGATGGCGATCGCTACCATCCCGAAAGCGGCCTGTGGCTAGAGCATGGCCGCCCCGTGAGCGCCCAGGAAATTATGCAGACGACTCGCATTGGCATTACCAAAGCTGCTGAGCGTCCGTGGCGCTGGTACTTGAAAGACTCTCTAGCGGTCTCTAAGCGGTGAGAGGATGGCATGAGAGACCGCAGATTGAGAGACCGTACTAGAGCAGAATCTCTTTACCGTTGTTCGTAAACTTGACGGCGGTAACATCCCAGTCGGTATTGTTGAGCAGGGTTTTTTCAACGCTGCCGAAGAGCGATCGCTGCTCACAGCTAGAGAGCGAGATAAACTGACGCTGCGAACTCGGCGCGAGCTGCATGTCCACCGTGGCAGTACCGCCGTTGATGTTGACCTGATAGCCCTCCAGCTTAAAAGCGTTGTAGTCGAGTCCGCTCATGGCTTCGCCGACAGCCTCAGTGATCGCCCCTTCGTTGGGCACCTGTACTGCCTGTTCGACAAAATCATTGCACTGATTGTCAATGGTGTAGACCGAGACAGTCACCATCTCGCCATTGGGCTGCTTAGCGCCATCTGCCTGGCCATCGGGCTGAACCTCAACCGGCTGAGGCTTGTCGGGGGTTTCAGTCGGCGGCGGGGTTTGCTTGGGCGTCTCTACGGCTTCAGGGGTAGAGCTAGGAGACGGTTCTACGACCACTTCATCTGGCGCGGTCGCACAGCCTGCCATGATCAGAGCGAGCGTCAGGGCGAGACCGGTGACGCAAGTATTAGTAAGCTTGAAGGGGGTAGCTCCAGCAACTTGCTTGGAAGAACGTTTTGGCAACCGAACCATCTGACGAAATACTGAATACAGCACTATTAAATATACTCTTATCCTACAAAATGGATGTCTGCCCTGTCTCTATCATGTGCCAATTTGCCAAGCTTTTGGGCCGTCTAAACGCTCTCCTGGGCAGTGAACTGGCCGTATGAATACCTTCCCCTGGCATCGACGCCATATTCTTTCCTTAGCAGACTTCACGCCCGCTGAATATGAGAGTGTTTTGCAAACGGCGCTCAGCTTTCAAGGCGTGCTCTCGCGGCGCACCAAAAAAGTGCCCACGCTTCAGGGCCAGGTCGTGGCCAATCTTTTTTTTGAGCCCTCCACCCGCACCCGCAGCAGTTTTGAGCTTGCCGCTAAGCGCCTGTCGGCTGACACGCTTAACTTTTCAGCGGGCAGCTCTTCACTTGCTAAAGGTGAAACCATTTTAGATACGGCAAAAACCTACCTGGCGATGGGCACCGACCTGATGGTAATCCGACATCGGGGGGCTGGGGTACCCACGACGATCGCTCAGGAGATGGACCGACTCGGCGCGGGTGTGGGCGTGCTCAATGCCGGAGACGGCCAGCACGAGCACCCTTCTCAGGCCCTGCTAGATCTATTGACTATTTGCAACTCGCTCAGTAATTCGCTCAGTAATTCGCTCAGTAATTCGCTCAGCAATTCGTCTGGGGGGGAGCAGCCGACGATTGCTGATTTGCGGGGCAGAAAGGTGGCGATTGTAGGCGATATTTTGCACTCGCGGGTCGCCCGCTCTAATCTGTGGAGCCTGACGGCCTGTGGCGCTGAGGTGCATTTGGCAGCGCCGCCAACGCTGCTACCCAAAGCCTTTGCCGAAGCCTTTTCAAGGCCGCTAGAGACATCCGCAGGCCCTGTGCCGCGCCGGGTATTTATTCACTGGCAGCTAGAGTCAGCGCTCAAAAATGCCGACTTTGTAATGGCACTGCGGCTGCAAAAAGAACGTATGAGCGATCACCTGCTGCCCAGCCTACGGGAGTATCATCAGCGGTTTGGGATCACGCGCGATCGCCTCCAGCACTGCTCACCCCACGTCAAAGTTCTGCACCCAGGCCCGACCAATCGGGGGGTCGAAATCACCTCCGACCTGATGGACGATCCGCAGCTGAGCCTGGTCTCTCAGCAGGTCGCTAGCGGCGTAGCGGTGCGGATGGCTCTGCTGTACCTAATGGGGGGCGCTAAGGCGGGTAAAAATCTGTAACCCTACCAGGTATAGTCTCATTTGCAAGGCTCACTGCGCTAATTGCCAATGGGAGCTGCGTCTGGCGCTGAGCTGTGAGCAGCCAAGTTAGAAAAAGAGGTGTGCAGGCGCAAGATCTCTGCTTCAGCCGCGTCATTGGTATCGGAGTAGCGGCTAAAGAGAAAAACTGTCTCATCGCCGTAGCCAATGAATGTAGCGATCGCCCGGTTCAACGGATCTGGGCGATCAGCAAGCCACATTACCAGGGCAGACTGGCCATCGACGGTGATTGTACGATAGCGGCCAACCGTCGATCCCTCTTCAAGAAAGCTGTCGATATTGGCATTGACCAGGGGGCCGGGCGGCGCGTCTATCTGGAACACCTGCGTCGCCACTAAGTTGGTCTCAGTGTCGGGCAGGTTGGTAATCGTCAAACTATCGTCTTCTACTGCAATTTGCCAGGTGGCCGGATAGTCGATAGAAATCGCCTCGTCTGAGTAATTAGCGATAGCAGCGTCGAGGTTGTCTAGCTCATTGGCTGGCTCTGGCGCAGAAATATCTGGCGACTCAGCCGGAAGTGCAGGTGATTCGGTTGGTAAAGTAAGCGTCTGGGCTATAGCCGGTACAGAGAAAGTCAGCATCGTGGCAGCAACGCCAAACCCACTCAAAACAGACTTCAAAACAGGCGGCAAAAAGGGCATAAGGCGCGGCAGCGGCGAGGTTGAACTCATGAGTGACTCAAAGCAGCACTAGCAAATATCTTAAGCTGACCGCGTCTGACCGGTCACTCCTGACAATTATACAGAAATGCTCAGCCCCCGCTTTTTGTTACATTTTTGTTAAGATACTGCAAAACTTGTATTCGTAAGTTACTGAACTAGCGACCCGCCTAAGATCCGCTATCTTCCCAGGTCTTTCCCCTTAGCGGGTTATTTTCACTACTTATCACCACTAGGGAACTACCCTCTAGAGAGCCACTAAGGAGCTTTGTCTATGCTGCGCCTTGAAAACATCAGTAAAATCTATCCCACTGGAGAAGTCCTCAAAGATATTAACTGGGAGGTCAAACCCGGCGAACGGGTTGGCTTAGTGGGGGTGAATGGCGCAGGCAAATCGACCCAGCTGAAAATTATTTTAGGCGAAGTGGAGCCGACCACTGGCTCAATTATTCGACCCAACGAGCTGCATATTGCCGCGCTCAACCAGGAGTTTGAGGTTGACCCCCGGCGGACGGTCAGAGAAGAATTTTGGACGGTTTTCGCCGAGGCCAATAAAATTCAGCAGACGCTCAACGATATTCCTAAGCAAATGGAGAGCGCTGATCCCAAACAGCTAGATAAGCTGATTAACCGGCTCGACAAGCAGCAGCGTCAGTTTGAAGCGCTAGATGGCTATGGACTAGAGGCCAGGATCGAAAAGATATTGCCTGAGATAGGCTTTGAGAGCGATGCGGGCGATCGCCTGGTCAGCTCCTACAGTGGCGGCTGGCAAATGCGCATGGGACTGGGCAAAGTGCTCCTACAATCACCCGATCTGCTGCTGCTGGACGAGCCAACCAACCACTTAGACTTGGAAACCATCGAGTGGCTGGAGACCTATCTCAAAGGGCTGACCATTCCGATGGTGATTGTCTCGCATGACCGGGAGTTTTTAGATCGGCTGTGCACGTCTATAGTTGAAACTGAACGGGGCGTCTCAACCACCTACCTGGGTAACTACAGCGCCTACTTAGCCCAAAAGGAAGAAAGCAAAGTCGCTCAGCAGAGCACCTACGAACGCCAGCAAAAAGAACTGTCCAAACAGCAGGCCTTTGTCGAGAAGTTTCGCGCCAGTGCCACCCGCAGCACCCAGGCCAAAAGCCGAGAAAAGCAGCTGGCCAAAATCGAACGAGTTGAAGCCCCGACGGCTGACCTGAGGGGGCTACAGTTTAAGTTCCCGCCGGCCCCTCGCAGCGGTAGAGAAGTGGTCACAATTACCGATATGAGCCTCACCTACGGCGATAAGATTCTATTTTTGGGGGCAGGCTTAGAGATTGAGCGGGGCGATCGCATTGCCTTTGTCGGTCCTAACGGTGCGGGTAAATCAACCCTGCTACGGCTGATTATCGGCAGCGAGCCTCCCGACGATGGCACAGTCGAGCTGGGTGCGCACAACGTGATCCCCGGCTACTTTGAGCAAAACCAGGCGGAGGCGCTAGATCTCTCTAAAACGGTGATTGGCACCATTCACGATGAAGTGCCCGACTGGAAAAACGAAGAAGTGCGCACGCTGCTAGGCCGGTTTTTATTCAGCGGCGAAGCGGCCTTCAAAAAGGTAGAAGCCCTCAGCGGTGGCGAAAAAGCCCGGCTAGCCTTGGCCAAGATGCTACTTCAGCCCGCCAACCTGCTGATCTTGGACGAGCCCACCAATCATCTGGATATTCCCGCCAAAGAAATGCTGGAAAACGCTCTCAAAGCCTACGATGGCACCGCCCTGATTGTGTCTCACGACCGCTATTTCGTCTCTCAAGTCGCCAACAAAATTGTCGAAATTCGAGAGGGAGAGCTACGCCTGTACCGGGGCGACTATCGCTACTATATCGATAAAGTTGCTGAGGAAAAAGAGCGCGCCAGATTAGAAAAAATCGAAGCGGAAAAAGCGGCCAAGACTGCCGCCAAACGGCAAAAGCAGCGGGATCAGCGCCGGACTAAAGCCTCAGCTAAAGGGGCGAGCTGAGGCGTTCACCCTAACCCAATGGTTAGAATCGATGGTCAGACTGCCGCGCTAGCCTGCTGCTTCAGACATGAAATTTTGAGAGAGACGCCAAACCGCGCTTTATTTTAGGAGTGAGTCATGCTAAATAATTAGTTAGCTACCTTGTCGAATCGCATGTCGGCTGCAAAGTTCCTCTGAAAGTGATCGCCGCTATAAAAACCTCTAATTAAAAAGCCTAAAATTCTTGTCTTAATACCCCAGAGGGTGGCGCTACTTTAGTGCTTCAATCATGGGTTAATTTAGTTTAAAATTCTGAATGTAGGTTTGCAGGCTCAGTCGCCGACCTTAAAGGCAATTAATCTCTGGCAAGCCGATTGATGGCAAGCTGATATAGATCGGCGAGTACAGCGGTATTGAGATACTTTTTAAAATGAGACTATCAGAGCTAACCCTACGGGAAATCAGCCCCGATAGAAATACTGTCAGCCGCAGAGCCCAGCTATTGGCATTGATTATTTTAATTCTGTAAAGCAGTCGCTGCCTGGGGAAGTTGCTAGACAGCGCTGAGCAGACCCTATTCAAAGCATTTCCGAACTGTTGCAAATCGTAGAGGATTTTCTGGTATGGCAGACTCGCCTATTTCTCCGATGGTGCTCGTCATTTTAGACGGGTGGGGATGCCGAGAAGACAGCAGTGGCAATGCAATTAGCCAGGCCCAAACGCCGGTGATTGACAGCCTGTGGGCAACCTATCCCCGCACCACCATTAATACTTCTGGTAAAGATGTGGGATTGCCTCAGGGCCAGATGGGAAACTCCGAGGTGGGACACCTGAATATCGGGGCGGGGCGGGTCGTGCCTCAGGAGCTAGTCAGGATTTCAGATGCGGTGGAGACTCGAACCATCCAGGAGAATCCGGCCCTGCTTGAGGTGTGCCAGAAGGTTCGCTACGCGGGCACTAAGCTGCATTTGGTAGGGCTGTGCTCAGATGGCGGCGTGCATTCTCATCTCAGCCATTTAGTGGGCCTGCTAGAGATGGCCAAAGCCCAAGACCTTTCAGAAGTGTGTGTGCATGTGATTACGGACGGGCGCGACACCAAGCCTACCGACGGTCAGTTTGCGCTGCAAAAGCTTCAGGACGCGGTTGACCAGCTGGGGGTCGGCCAGCTGGTCACTCTAAGCGGTCGCTACTATGCCATGGACCGCGACAACCGTTGGGAGCGGATCGAAAAAGCATACCGAGTGATGACAGAAGACGGCGAGGGTGTGGGTACTTCGGCGCTGGAAGCTTTGCAGACCTCTTACGACAACGGGATCAACGACGAATTTATTGAACCTGTTCGCCTATCACCGGGGGCTATAGAGGCAGGCGATGGCGTGATCTTTTTTAACTTCCGCCCTGATCGGGCTCGTCAGCTGACTCAGGCTTTTGTCAAGCGTGAGTTTGCCGGGTTTACGCGCGACCCGATTTTGCCGCTGACCTTTGTCACCATGACCCAATATGACTCAAGTCTGTCGGTGGGCGTGGCTTTTACGCCTCAGAGCCTGGACAACATGTTGGGTGAAGTGATTGCCCAGCATAACCTCAAGCAGTTTCGCACCGCTGAGACTGAAAAATATGCCCACGTTACCTATTTCTTTAACGGCGGGCTAGAAGAGCCGCTACCTGGTGAAGACCGGGAGCTGGTGCCGAGCCCGATGGTGGCAACTTACGATAAGGCCCCTAAGATGTCGGCGATCAGGGTGACCGATGCGGCGATCGCCGCCATAGACAAGCGCAAATATTCTCTGGTGGTGATGAACTACGCCAATCCAGATATGGTTGGGCATACGGGTAAAATGGATGCCACCATCAGCGCCCTAGAAGAGGTTGACCACGAAGTAGGTAGGCTGCTCGAAGCCATCGCTCGGGCCGGGGGCACCGCTTTGATCATTGCTGACCACGGCAACGCGGAGTATATGCATGACGAGCAGGGTAGGCCCTGGACAGCCCACACCACTAATCCGGTGCCGTTCATTTTAGTAGAGGGCGAGGGGCTGAAAATTCCAGGTCACGGCGGTGAGGTGGAGCTGCGTGAAGGGGGCTGCTTGGCCGATGTCGCGCCGACGATCTTGCAGATTTTACAGCTGCCGATTCCGTCTGATATGACCGGTCAGCCGATGATTGTGCAGCCGCAGGCTGACTATAAGTCTAGCCGGTCGCCGGTGAAGGTTTCTTTGCAGCGGTAGGAAATAGGGAGCAGGAAACAGAAGGCAGGAGACAGGAGACGAGAGGCGCGATAGGATGGGGTAAGTAACCAGTTGGGGCCTAGCTTGGGCCTAGTGGAAGAATTTGCATGGTAGTTACAGTTGTTAAGGTTGTTTGGGCGATCGCTGCGGTCGGCGTTTGTGTTTTGGTGCTGCTGCACAGTCCCAAGGGTGATGGGCTAGGCGCTTTGGGCGGTCAAGCGCAGCTCTTTACGAGTACCAAGAGCGCTGAAGAAACACTTAACCGTGCGACCTGGCTACTCACAATTGTCTTTATGGCGCTGACGGTCGTTATCAGCGGTGGCTGGTTGACGGCAGCACCGCAGTAGCCCGTCGTACCAGACCGGTGGTCTGTAGCGCGTTAAGCGTCGGTAACCTGAACAATTTTGACGGGGCTGCTGCCCTTCATCGGGTTAAGGGAGTGCTTACCGGCTTCGGCGAGGGCTTGATAAGCTTTGTCAATGATGATTTGTTCGCGGTTGGTATGGTGATTTTGGTCGGCGATCGCGCCGCCTACTTTGGCATCTACGGCGACTACTGAGTCGTCGGGCAGGGTTAGCGGTTGCTCTGTGAGCGCGGCCTGAAGGGTTTCGCCGTACTGCCTGAGCCCGGTCTTATCCATACCGGTGAGCACGCACATAAACTGTGCGCCGTTCTCGTCACGACTATCGCAGTAGAGCCAGGTATCGAGGGTGACGCTCTGGCGAATCACGTTGGCGATCGCCTGGTCGAGCTGAGCGTTTTGCCGGGCAGTTGTCTCAACAGCGCCGATGGGCTGCTGTCGCTTGGCATCGACAATCAGCAGGCCAATGGCATTGAACTGGGGGTTGCCTGGCTGTAGCTTCATCTGCTTAATCAAGGCTGACAGGGTCTGAGGGAGTACTTTGGCATCGAGCAGGCCAGTCCCTGAGTCGGTTAAGTTGAGTGCTAGCAGCAAATTTTCATGACTCTGGCGCAGCCGGTCGGTGTTGCGACCCTGATTGGTGAGATCGCGATCGCGCCCAGAAAGCTGCTCTTCTAGCTCGGCGGTTTGCCTTTTGGCGCGTGAAACCCGCCAGCCTCTCTTGATCAGCGTTGGGATGAGCACCAGCAGGCCAATCAGCACGCCAATCGCCAGCGTAGAGAGGAGGACCAGCGCCAGCGAGCCAGAGATTTGTGCCATCACAAAATTGATGATGACTGGCTGGTTATTGACTAGGGCAAAGGCGATCGCTAAAAAAGCAATAACAATCGCCGCGACAATCAGAAGAGGCATATCGAGGTTACTTAATATATGCAGAGACCTCTCTAGCCTATCGCAAGCTCACTTAAAACCTATGCCCCAAACGATATGTCACAGAGACATCATCACTTGAGAAAGCAGCGCTGGCGGCACGGTGTTGAGGGCGGCCTGCTGACCAGCGAGCCCCAGCTGATTGTAATGTGCTCGCAGATTGGTAATAATCGCCGCCAAGCGACCCTGATAGGCCGGCGAGCCAGCCGCGAGGCCGTCAATCGCTTGGAGATAGCTGTAGAGCGATTTTTGCAAACTCTCCGCGATTTCGGGTAGGGAAGGTGCGGTTTCGGCCATTTGTGCATGGACATCGCCCAGGCAGTGATAGATGGCGGCGCTGTCCATTTTGCTGAGCGTATCGGTTGCCTGGCTAATGTTGAGTGCCGCTTCAAAGGCGATGATGGCATTTCTCTGGTAGCGCAGCTTTTGATCGAGATAGAGGTCGCCGGTTTTGGACAAATCCCAGTAGGCCAGGGCTAAGTTGTTGTAGGTAGTGGCGCAAGCTGCCGGATCTACTTCTGGGGTGCGGTACTTGAGCGCATCGCTGTAGGCGGCGATCGCCTGCTTTAGCAAACCCTGAGTCTGCTCGTGCTTAGCCAGGCTCCAGTAGCTGATACCCAGATTGTTTTGCACAGCCGCATAGTCTAGCGGCTGCTGGTCTGAACGATAGCCCGCACTAGCGGCCTTATAAGCAGTGATCGCCCGGTACAGATTAGGCTGTGCCGAATCGTAGTGAGAGAGCTTCCAGTAGACCGATCCCAGGCTATTTTGCAAGATGGCGTCCTCCTGCACTCCTTCGGAGGACAGCTCTAGCGCCTGACTGTAGGCGATCGCGGCCTGCTCCAGATAGTCTACCGGTTCCTCATAAGTGGCCAGCAAACTATAGACCGCGCCAATATTGCTGTAGAGCTGCTCGGCAAGGCTAGAAGGCTGCTGTGGGTCTGTTCTGGTGAGAGCCTCTTGGTAGAGGGTGATGCTGTGAGTCATGCAGTCTACGGACTGCTGCGGGTCTGTGAGCTGCTGTGCCTTGAGCCAGTAAAGCGTGCCCAGGTCATTGAGGCTGCTGCTCCACTCTGCATAAGGCAGCGGATAAGGCCTACTTAGACAGCGAAGCCCCCCTTCGTAAGCCGCGATCGCCGGTTCGATCAGCGCTAGCCCCCGCTCTCCTGCCTCTATCCGATTGCGATAAACATAGCCCACCGCAAAATAGTCATCCGCAGTCTTCCGTCTACTGCTCCCCTCTCGCTCCTTCCGCCCGCCTGCCTTCTGCTCCTCTGCCTTCTGCCCTCCTGTCTCCTGCTCTCCTGTCTTCTGCTCTCCTGCCTTCTGCTCCCCTGCCAAACCTACCGACGATGAAAGCGCACCCTCTACAGGCCCAACGGCACTGTCCTCCGAACGGTCTGCCGTCCTAGCGCTAGCGTTAATACCCTTGCTGACAATAGAGTGCAGTCCGCCTGCCGCCTTAGAGCCTGCCGTCGTAATAATGCGGCGATCCATATCGGGATTGCCGATTTCAGTGAGATCGGGATTGCTCGTTTCGCGATTCGGTCGGCCAATCAGATCGTCAGGGCCAGCAGTTGCTTTGACATCTTCAGTCTTTACAGCTTCACTGAGAGCATCTCTATTGAGGGAATGCCGGTCATGCTGAAGCGGTTCTACCGCCACAGTCAGGATTAAGTCGCTGTCGCTCGCCTCGCCATCTACCTCACCATCTATCTCACCGTAGAGATTGCTCGCTGCCTGATAGAGGCTAGTGTCGGAGTCAGTGCTAAGAGCTGAGGCGCTCCAGGTATGTGCTTCACGGTCTAATTCATGATCCAATTCACGGTCTAATTCAAGTGCAGCAGGCTCGCCTACAGGCAGCTGCTCCTGCCGAGGCGGGGTCGGATCGCTGACAAATTCAAAAACGCCGCTGCGCCAGTTCCAAAACGTTGGGGCCGACTGCTGAATTGTGCGCAGCCATGGCCATGTTACCCACACCAGCAAACTGGTATTGAGCCTGGGTAGGAGCGCTTCGACTTTTTCGAGCGATCGCAAGAAGTGATTTTGAGTAATTGCTGGCTGCTGGGTCATCTGCTCAATGCCTAGCACCTGTAAACCAGGCACGCCTTCTGCTAGCATCGTCTGCTGAATCCAGCGGGCCACCTGCTTGGGCAAGTTACCGTCCTCAGGGTCAAACTGAAGCTGCTTTAGCGATCGCCCTTGCCTGGAGAGGTCAGCTAGCGAGCTGATTTGCGACCATTCGTCTAGCCCTTTATCTTTGGCGCTATCTCTGGCAGTGTTTCTGGCACCGCCCGTGTCCGCCCGTTCTCCTGCGGGGATGGCGGCTGTAGTGCTAGCGATCGCCGAGCCGCTAGCCAAATCATGCTGGAGCTGAGTAGCCAGCTGGGTTTGCATCGCCGCACTGTCACATACCGCAATCAGCAGCTGACGGCGAAGATTTAAGCTCATGGCCGCTTTGAGCGACTGATAAGCCTGCTGATTTACCCCAAGGAGCTGACGAGACTGTGGCTGAATGGCAATCATGAGCGGTGTCCGAAGCGCTGACTTTTGAAAAGCTCTTGTGGAAAAACTCTTGAAACGGGTCGAAAAGCATCGAGCGCTCAGGGTACTTGAAGCTAACCTGGATTTTCTCCACCTACCGATCTTTTCTCTACCTATCAGATCATTCCTAAAGGCTACTGGCTCCTCAGGAATGATTTGAGAACCTGCTGAAACTGCTATGCTAGGGGCTTAGATTCCGTGTGGAATGCATTAGCGCTGAATACATGTCGATTTCCGTTGCCGCCTCTTCTATCCGCCAGCACCAGCATCCTTTGGTTCGCCAGCTCGCCGAGGGAATAGAAACGATCTGGCAACGCTATCTAGATCTCTCTCCCTATCACCTGCCGCAGGACTTAGGCTACGTAGAAGGCAAGCTAGAAGGCGAAAAGCTAGTCATCGAAAATCGCTGCTACCAAACGCCTCAGTTTCGCAAGCTGCACCTAGAGCTAGCCCGCATTGGCAAAAATTTAGACATTTTGCACTGTGTGATGTTTCCTCGCCCTGAGTATGGCTTGCCTATTTTTGGCTGTGATATTGTCAGCGGCAGAGGGCAGGTAAGTGCGGCCATTGTCGATCTCTCTGCGGCCACGGCGAGCGGACGGCTGAGTGAGCGCTACACTACGGCGCTCGCATCTATCGATCAGCCGGACTATCTGCACCCTCGGGATCTGCCTGAGTGGGGGCAGCGAATTTTTTCGGAGTTTTGCTGCTTTGTAAAACCGGTGAATAAGATAGAGGAGCAGCAGTTTCTGGCTCAGGTCCAGGCCTATCTGACCGTTCATGCGAAGCAGGCTATTGCTAAGTCGCCCGAACCCGACCGGCTAGAAGAATTTTTAGAGCGCCAGCGGTACTATTGCTGCCAACAGCAGCAAAATGATAAAACCCGTCGCGTGCTAGAAAAAGCCTTTGGCCCGCAGTGGGCTGAGCGCTACATGACTACCGTTCTATTTGATCTACCAGCTGTCTGAACCTAAAACCTGGGCAAGGCTGGTAGATCATATCTATTCTTAACCCCTGTCTATCTTTAGCCCCTTAAGAGCAATCCCTTTAAGAGACTATGGTCACCCTTTCTACTTCACCTGAGCAGCCCACCCTCGATGTCTTTGCAGAGCAAATAGATAGGCGCTCTGGTCGGCTGATTGTGTTGGCTGGTCCGAGCGGAGTGGGTAAAGGCACGCTGCTCAGGCATTTGCTACAGCGCCACCCTGATATTGGCGTCTCGGTCTCTGCAACCACTCGTCAACCGCGTGCCGGGGAGATTGACGGCCAGCACTATTACTTTGTCAGCCATGATCGCTTCAATACGATGATCAAAAGGGACGAGCTTTTGGAGTGGGCTGAGTTTGCGGGAAACTGCTACGGCACACCTAAGGCACCGATTTCAGCAGCGATCGCCCAAGGGCAGCGGGTAATTTTAGAAATTGAGCTAGTCGGTGCTCGCCAGATTAGGCAAAACTTTCCAGATGCTAAGCAAATTTTCGTGCATCCACCCAGTGTAGAGGCCTTGGAAGAGCGCATTCGCAGCCGGGGACAGGATTCGGAAGCGGCGATCGCCAAGCGCCTGGACAGAGCTAAAACAGAGCTGGCCGCTGCCGGTGAATTTGATCAGCAAATCGTCAATGACACCCTAGAGACTGCCCTCGCCGAACTAGAGGCCGCTATATTTGGCTAGCGACTTGGCAACGCAAAGCTCAGGCTGGCTGCTGCACTAGATATTTTGAAAACCGGCCACTTCAAGAAGATAGCCGACAAGCGCGATCAAACAGGTCACTAATCGCTACCGTTAGAACGAACAGAAGCGCTTAAGGGTTTGGCTAATAATGACTCAGCAAAATTGGCTAGATAAAAGGATCACAGGGCGATTCTCTGAGCGAGCGGACACATCATCTCCTCATCTACCGCCTAGAAAAACCCAGAACCTGCTCCTGGCAGCGGGCTTATTGCTAAGCCTGGCCGCCTGCACCTCGCCCGTCGCACCGTCTGCACTAGAGCCATCTGCGCCGCCAGCAGCCCCATCTGCGTCAGAGAGAGCCGCCGAGCCTGCCGGGCAGCCAGAGAGCGCGGTCACCCCGGACAATCCAGATGTAGCGAATCAGGCTGGCTCCTCTAGCCCTGTTGCCCAAGCCCCCAACCAGGCCGTCCCCAACCAGACCGCCCCGACAATCTGCGATAATCCTCAGACTCAGCAGGCAATGAACCGCTGCGCCCAGCAGTCTTACGCCCAGGCCGATGCCGAGCTTAACCGGGTGTATCAGGCGGTCAAAGCCCAGCAGCCTAGCAGCGGGCAACAGGCGTTGACCAGTGCCGAAATCGCCTGGCTATCGTTTCGCGACCTCAACTGCGAATTTGAGCGCAGCCAGTTTGAAGGAGGATCGATGGCACCCATGATCTACAGCGGTTGCCTGAACGCTCAGACCAGAACTCGCACCGCTGAGCTGCGACAGCCCGCTTTGCCCAACACCAGCTATCAGGCCGCTGACGCTCAGCTCAACCAGACCTATCAGTCGCTGATGGCGATTTTAGATAAAGGGCGCAGCAGCGCTCTAGTCGAAGCGCAAATAGCCTGGCTGGAGTATCGCGATCGCAACTGCAACTACGAAATCCTCTACAGTCCTACCGTGATTGAAGAAACCCAGTGTCTGGCTCGCATGAGCGCCACCCGCAGCGAGCAGCTTAAGCAGAATATCGAGCAGAGCAGTCTATGAGTCAATCGCTCAGCCAGCGCCCATCGCTAGCCGCCTCGATAGTTTGGCTCTATAGTTTATGGATGTCAGTTGCCCTGACGATTCACTGGCCGCCTGTTGTTCCTCTTGCCTACTATGACGTGCCCACCGCTGACGCCCGAACAAATTCGACTCCAGGAAGACCAAACCAAGCAGGTCAACTGGAAGAAGTGGGGGCCATACCTGAGCGAGCGGCAGTGGGGTACCGTCCGCGAAGACTACAGCGAGAGCGGCAATGCCTGGAACTATTTTTCTCATGAGCAGGCTAGGTCGCGGGCATATCGCTGGGGCGAAGACGGCATTTTAGGCATCAGCGACGACCGGCAGCAGCTCTGCTTTGCGCTATCGATGTGGAATACTCACGACCCGATCTTAAAGGAGCGGTTTTTTGGGCTGACGGGCAACGAGGGCAACCACGGCGAAGATGTCAAAGAGTACTATTTTTATCTGGATAGCACGCCCACTCACTCCTATATGAAGGCACTGTACAAGTACCCTCAGGCGGAGTATCCGTATCAGCAGTTTTTAGAAGAGAGTCGGCAGCGCGATCGCAATGCACCCGAATTTGAGCTGTTAGAGACTGGTTTGTTTGAGGGCGATCGCTACTTCGACGTGCAGGTAGAGTACGCCAAAGCCGCCGCCGAAGACATGCTAATCCAAATTTCTGTGACCAATCGCGGGCCAGAAGCCGCTGAGTTTCACCTGTTGCCCACCCTGTGGTTTCGCAACACTTGGACGTGGGATACGCAAGCGCTTAAGCCCAGCCTCAAAGCAAGCCTGACCAGCGGCAATGTCTCTATTATCGAGACCAACCATCCCGAGCTAGGCAAGCAGTGGTTTTACTGCCAGCCCCCTGCTACCATTCAGTCTGCCGCTGCCCAAAACAGTCGTGACCCCTCTGATCAGGGCAAATGGGTTGACTTAAGCGGCCAGCAGAATTTGGAGGCTACAGCGGGGCTGCTATTTACCGAGAATGAAACCAACAAAGAGAAACTCTTTGGTGTAGAAAACCCTTCTCCCTACGTTAAAGACGCTTTTCACAGGTACATTATTAACGGTGAAAAATCGGCAGTTAACCCCGAGCAAACCGGTACCAAATCGGCAGCGCACTATCACCTTGCGATCGCACCAGGTGAAACCCAACAGATCAGGCTACGCCTGGCTGACAACCCGATGTTGAACGATCCGCTAGGCAGCTGCTTTGAGAGCACCTTTCAAGATCGCCAGCAGGAAGCCGACAAATTTTACCATCAGCTCTCTCCTTTTGTTCACACGCAGGACCTGAGAAACGTGCAGCGTCAGGCCTTTGCTGGCATGATGTGGACTAAGCAATACTACCTCTACGATGTCAGCACCTGGCTGAAGGGCGACCCCACCACCATCACCCCGCCGCCGCAGAGAAAGCGAGGCCGCAACGCTCACTGGCACCACCTCGACAGCCAAGATATTCTCTCTATGCCCGATACCTGGGAGTATCCGTGGTTTGCCGCCTGGGATACCGCCTTCCACTGCATTCCGCTGGCGATGATTGACGCCGACTTTGCCAAGCAGCAGCTCGATGTGATGACCCGCGAATGGTACATGCACCCCAATGGGCAGCTGCCCGCTTACGAGTGGGCGTTTGGCGATGTCAATCCGCCGGTGCACGCTTGGGCGACGTGGCGGGTTTACAAGATTGAAAAGAAGATGACGGGGAAGGGCGATCGCCTATTTCTGGAGAGACTTTTTCAAAAGCTGTTGCTCAACTTCACCTGGTGGGTCAATCGCAAAGATACCGAAGGCAACAATGTCTTTGAGGGCGGCTTTTTAGGGCTGGACAACATCGGTGTATTTGATCGCAGTAAGCCCTTGCCAACCGGCGGTCGGATGGAGCAAGCCGACGGCACTAGCTGGATGGCAATGTACTGTCTAGATATGCTCTCTATCTCTCTAGAGCTGGCATTAGAGAACCCGGTGTATGAAGACATGGCCACCAAATTCTTCGAGCATTTTATCTATATCGCCGAAGCGATGAACGCTACAGGAGAAAATGCCGTACAGCTCTGGGATGAAGAAGATGGCTTCTTTTACGATGTGCTGCACATGCCAGATATGTCTCGGGTACCGATTAAAATTCGCTCTCTGGTAGGGCTGATGCCACTCTATGCGATTACCACCCTAGAACCAGAACTCATGGAGCGGCTACCCGGCTTTAGCGAGCGGCTAGAGTGGTTTGAAGCTAACCGTACTCGGCTCTGTCGCAACGTCACCACAATGGAAATTGCACCGGGGCCAGGAGACGATCCCAATGTCTGTAGAAAACGGCGAATGCTTTCGGTAGTGAGACCCGACAAGCTGCGTCGCATCTTAGCTAAAATGCTCAAGCCCCACGAGTTTTTAGGGCCAACTGGTATTCGCGCCCTGTCTCGCTTTCACGCTGAGCATCCCTACACCTTCGATGTCGATGGAACAATCTATCGGGTAGACTACGAACCGGCAGAATCGAGTCTTGGTCTTTTTGGCGGCAATTCTAACTGGCGGGGTCCGGTGTGGTTTCCCACCAACTATCTGCTGGTCGAATCGTTACAGCGCTATCATCATTTTCTGGGCGATTCTTTCAAGATTGAGTGTCCCTATGGCTCTGGTGATGAGATGAATTTATGGGATGTCGCGACCAAACTAGAACAGCGCATGATCGGTACTTTTCTAAAAGATGAGAACGGCTGTCGTCCGGTATACGGCAACAACAAAACCTTCCAAAACGATCCTCACTGGCAGGACTATATTCTCTTTTACGAGTACTTCAATGGGGATACCGGTGCCGGCCTAGGCGCTAGCCACCAGACTGGCTGGACAGGGCTGGTAGCCAAGCTAATTCATCAGTGCTGTGAGTATAGCGCTGATGAACCGATGTAATTGAAAGTGGGCTGCAAAGGGGCTGAGTGTGAACGCTCACACGACAAACAAATGAAGGCGCGGCTGAAACTGAATCAGTTGAGATAGAGAAAATGGGACTGTCCGCGAACAGGGTTAACGCTGTATGGTAGCGAATTAGAAGGCTTGAGAATCATTTGTCAGGCGATCGCAAACTTTCTGAATCATCCAAGCTTTGACTGCACTGCCAAATTCTGAGCTGTTGACGATTTTTGTAAAAGTATCTTGACTGTCGCCCGTTCGCTTGACTTAGCGCAAAAATCGGCCTATCTTCATTTACTAAGGTTGTGATGCCTATTGCAGCCCGTTCCTCTAGAACTCAACTGACTTAAGCGCGACCCGGCAGGGGCTGACAACACCTGCCGAATCGCTAACTCCCAAACTGATCTAGCCAGTCTGTGAGCTAAGGGCAGGATACCTTAGCAACTCCGATTTGCGATACATTTTGCGGTGTGGCTAAGGTCTTTTGAGTTCTGGTTTTCTGCTAGTAACCTACTCGGAGACCAGATCTCATGTTTACCCTTTCTCCTGAAGGCGCTGATGCGTCTACTGTTTCGGCTGCTGTGGCGATGCCTCAAACGGCTTCGGCTTCTAGTGAATCTGCTAGTGCGGCTTCTGGGCGATCGCCCCTGCCCCCAGCTGACGATGCTTACGATAGCGATCGCGTTCGCCATCTGCTATTTGGCTCTCCCCACGCCGTGCAAAGCACCATCCAACTGCTGCACAAGCTCCGCTACGCCGAACCCAATGATTGGAGTCGGCCCCTACCTACCGGGAGAGCAGACGAAATTATGGTGATTCTCACAAAGCGGGTCAGCGCCGAGTAGCTGCCTGCACTAATTGATGTCCCTACGTAGATTGGCGGTATGTAGGGGCACCAACATTCATAAGCAGCACGGGGGTCATAAGGAGCCTCTTTGCTGCTGAAGGATTTCTTCAACGGTTTGTTTGAGTTGCGGAAGGTTTTGCACAACAATGCTCCAGACTCGATCTAGGTTGACTTGCAGGTAGTCATGAATCAGGATATCTCGCAATCCAGCGATTTGCTTCCAAGGAATGTTGGGATATGTATTTTTCAGCTCTACGGACAAGCGCTTGGTCGCTTCGCCAATGATTTCAAAATTGCGGATAACCGCGTCTTGGACGAGTGGCGTTTCTAAAAAGTTTTCTCTACCTTCAACCGTATATGATTCAATGCGTTGAATACAGTCTCGAATGTTGCTCAAATACAGAAGGTCGCTTTTCATAGCGGAATGGCCTCCTGCAAAACCTGGCTGCGAATGGTTTCGGGTAGGCACTCTGGTTCAACCACATCGACTCGGCAGCCCAACAGTTCTTCCAAATCTTGAATGAGGGCAATTTGGTCGAGCAGGGTGCGTTGGGTATCAAGTTCTGCTAAGAAATCAACATCGCTTGCTAAGGTGTCCTCTCGTCGGGCAATGGAGCCGAAGACCTGTAAGTTGAATGCGCCATGTTTAGAGGCAACTTGCAGAATTTCTTTCCTTTGATTTATTAATGATTCAAGGTTCACGTGGCGTCCTCCTCAATGGTAAATTTGTCTGTAACGGCGGCGGTGGATGAGCGATCACTGATACTCCTGAAGCTTTTCAACTTGATTGTTTATCCAATAAGCGATGGCAGCGATTTCTTTAGTTCTTTGATCTACGTGTAAGCAAATTTCCTTTCGTTCTATGAGGGGAGGACTACGACGATGGGTCGAATAATCAATGCAAGTGGATCGACGGAGCATTAGTTGCTATGGCAATAGAGTCTGAGTTTAACGAGTGGCTCTCGCTAGCACTCCAGCCCTATTGCATTAACTCTGGCTCGACCTCGTCTTGTGAAGCGATTTAACTGTGAGCTGGAGGTACAAGCCTATCCCGGTGCTAGTCTTTGAGCCTGTTGCCCTAGAAACTCACTCACCGTTAGCCTCTGCTGCTTGCGCAGTGATTTGACGAGCTCCCTGCTGTACGAGCTTGCTGAGCGCGTCACTGAATCTTTTCTGTGTCACTGGTGTTTCGGACTTGACTATATTATCTTGAGTCATGGTGTATTCCTTTTCTGCTACCCTTGCATTCCCAGAAGAATACGCCTTTTTGGTCTCCTATGCTATACACCAGAAATGTTCATAACTCGGCAACTATATTAGATAAGCTATTACTGTCTTTCTCACCCACTCAGATTTGATGAAAACAATCGCTATTTACCACAATAAGGGCGGTGTCGGCAAAACAACGACTGCCGTTAATCTAGCTGCTGCCTTTCAAAATAAAGGCAAAAAAGTGCTCCTTGTCGATATTGACGCTCAGGCAAACTCAACCTTCGCCACAGGTCTGATAAAATTTCAGTTCGAAGAAGACGATGATCTTAGAGAAAATAACGTTTACCGGCTTATTCGCTCTGGTGACTTTGACTTTGTGCCAGATATTGTTCGATCCTCAAAGGGGTTCAATACGCCGGAAATCGATGTCATTCCCTCGCATATCATGCTGATTGATAAGCAGGATGAGCTAACACGCCTAGTAAATACCCGTTATAGATTAGATAACAAACTCCAAATGGTCGATAACGACTACGATATTACAATCATTGATGCACCTCCCTCTAGAGACGTTTATGCCGAGATTGCTTTAATTGCTTCTGATTATCTTATTATTCCATCTGATATGAGGCCGTTCTCAAATCAAGGGCTTAAGAACGTAATAAATTTTATAAAAGACGTCAACGAAACGCGACGTACTATAAGAAAGGCACCCTTAGAGATAATCGGTGTTTTACCTTCTAAGGTATCAACTAATCCAAAGTCTTTAGAACACGTGTTCCCGAGACAGCGAGATACAGTTATAAAACGCTACGGTTTACCCGTCATAAACACGGTGATCCATGAGCGAGTAGCACTATCCAACTGCATCAATAAAACCTTTTCTATGGGAGATTTAGAAATCCCCGATCCGAAGTCTATCTTCGAATTTAGTCCAAACGCTGATTCTGTCAGAGAGTTTAGAAACCTCTCCTCTGAAATTATGCAAAAAATAGGAGTATCCTGATGAGCAAATATTACATGGTCGATGTAAAAGACATTACCTCTACGGTACCTCACTCAGAGTTTAATGTGCGTAAGCTAGAGCAGCTAGCTCGGAGCATATTAGCGGCAGGCGGGTTACTATCTCCGTTACTACTTAAGCAAACAGGCGCTGAATCTTATGAAGTGCTAACTGGTGACCTTGAATACTATGCCGCCGTACGCGCAAAAGAGATCTCTCCTCGCACGGCTGAAATGGTCAATGCTTTTATTGTTCCAGATGAGCTAGCTAAAACCGCAGTTGATCAGTTCAACGTTTTGCATAGATCTTCGGCTGATAGGGCACTGGAATCGGCTAGATCAAAACCTAGTGATGCAGGTGGTCGGCAGCTCGCTAACCTAGGGGATCGTATGGAAGAACTTATGCGCGACTTTAAGCAAATGCGTCAGCATGATATGCGAACTATAGAAGAAAATATTAAAAGCCTTCAGGAACAGCTTCCCACTAAAGTTGAGCCGTTAGAATTTTTCAACCATGCTAGTATTCCAGACTTAGCGCACAAAATGACGATCAACAGAATAAAGGGGAAAACCGCTGAAAAAATAATCAAGAGTATTGAGAAAGCAAGAAAGGAGGCACCTTTTACGTCGTTCAAAGATGTTATCAATAGAGTTGATAGCCTTGCTGACCGACGAATGTTGACGATATTAGATAGCTGGGGCGGCATGTATTAAAAATAACGGCATCTGCTTACGGGCTTTACTTATTCCGTTCTAAGGTCTAATACATCTAAAAACCACATAATTGAAGCCTCCCCCTCTTTGCGTACAATAGCGCTTACCGCCCGACTATGGCGCAAACTATTTCTTATCTCAGCTAGCTGATCGAACTTGACGATTAGCGTAGCCTTATTCTTAAAAATTACTTCAAACCGAGGCCATAGCTGTCTACCCTCTATTGTCGATTGAAGTTCTCTAAGATCAAAAAACTCTAATTTTTGAGGCAGATTTTCGTAGTTAGCACGATCTAGCACGGCATTTTTCTTCACCATCCGTTCAATCCGTTCAGCAACTTTGTCTTGAACCTTCTGATGTATCAAGCTAAAATCACTATCCAACATTTTGTCTACTAAAGACCTTAGGCCTAGTTCCACCTTTTCGATGTTTTCATCTAGCTCACGTAGAGAGGGTTCTAAATCTAGCCGTTCTTTTATCAATAAACTCTCAATTGCTGTACGGATCGTGCGTTGACGCTCATTGATGAACAATTTAAAGTCTTCTGGCGTGAATGGATCTCGCAATAAAATATCTATCGCTGCTGAAGAAATAAGGTGAGATTTTAAAATGTTTTTAACTGTCTCTTCACCACTAGCCGTGAACCATTTTGGCAAGTAATCATTGGGTAAGCGGTCTCGGATAATTACTCTGTTCGTTTCCGCTGTCAGAGGCGTCCGATTTAGGATTGTATTAATTTCCTTGCTGGCCAGATTCCGACTGCCCCAAGAGGCGGGAATAATGTGGTGATCATCCAATTCCTCCGGCGACGGAACATTACCCGAAACCCAATCTCTAGCCCCCTGAATAGCAAACAAGTTGAAAACACCATTGTATAAAGAAGTTCCACGGCTGCGCTGAGTACTAAAATCGAGAGTTTTAAATCTATCCCTAAACTCTTGAGTGAATCTTGGCTCTGCTTCGCCATCCTGAAACCAGACTTTCATCTCTAAAAAGTCTCTGGCGCTAGTGGATTCAACCGAACCGGAGTAGCGATTATCAAACACGGAAGCCCAATACCAGTAGCGAATCTTGCGCTGTGCATGGAGCCGAAGTGCGACTGGTAATCTCTTAACGTGTGCTTGTAAAGCAGCAAAAACAGGCAAAATTGAAACGTATGGCAAGTAGCTTGCCGAAACTACGCCAAATTCCTGAGGCTGACGAAGCAGTTTAATAGCATTCTCTAAAGCGACAACTGCGTTTGACCAACTTTCCTCAAACGCAGTTTTATTAGGAATTAACATTTCCTTACGGCGTGTACCATCAGCATCTCGAATGGGCTTTTCCTGTCCTGGCAAAAGAAAATATAGATACTTAGGAGAGCAGTAAGCCTGTTGCAAGATCGACATAACCTGGAGAATATAGACATTCATCTTGTTAGTATTAACAAACGATAAGCGAGGCGAAGCACTCCGCCACATGTCTTTTAGCTGTATTCCTTTTGGTCGTAGTAATGCATTGAGTAAATCGAAGACATCTAATCGAACCCCTTTGCTGTTTATCTGAGTGAAGATATCGCAGACCTTATCTACCTCAATATCTTCATCCAATTCTATGTATGAGATTTGATATTGCTCTGTAATACTCTTCAAGTGGTCGCTAAACTTATGCGCAGCTTTAGCATGCCATTGCGCGGAGACTGCTGGCGTTGTATCACTCTCAGGATCTGACTCTCCGGCTTTTCGGCTCCAAAATTTTTCGTAACCTTGAACCCAATTAGGCAATGCCCATCCGCCCTCTCCAACAATAGACATCGGAAAAATATGCAAGGCAAATTGAATATCATGATCACTGAAAACAGAATCCCACTTTTGACTTGAAAACTCGTAACCAAAAGCCTCATCGTATGCTTCTGCCATGAATCGATCAACTCTCATGTAGTAACGAGCTGAATTTTTACGTTTTGGAAAGTTTTTCGAAGGCGCTACAAAAGCGTAATGCATAGCCGTAAGACGTTGTTGCCCATCTAAAACGATGTATTGTCTATGATCTGTATCACCTTCATAGCCATATACATTCTCACAAGAGAGAGCTTCGAAGTTTTCCTTTTTACCTCTCCATAGCAAAAGACTACCGATGTAATAGTCTAAAAAAATAGAGCGCATTAAGTCGCTAATATCACGTGGTTGCCATTCAAACTCTCTCTGAAAGTCAGGGATAACATACTGCCCTTCTTTTAGCTTGGATATCAGGCTATTCAAGGTGATGTATCCAGGCTGCTGAGCATTTCTCATCTACCTATCTCCGTCCGCTGCCGATTCAAAGCCGCTTCCACTTTCTGCGTAAATTCTGAGGCTAAAGCCAAAATATTATTGCGGTTCTTCCTCATTTCCCTCTTGCCATCTTTCTTCAATAACTGCTCTGCCATATGGTGTACTTCAGCCTGAGGTTTATGCTCGTTCGCAACTATGATTAAGCTACCGCATACTCATCAATAGATCTATGTTCAAGTGAGTCTACTCTGCTCACCTTCACAAGAATATTGAGGCGATGGGAATATGCTCATTAGCACGAAGGCTCTGATATAAAGGTTCAAATTATCAAAACGCCAAAATACGATGGAATGACAGCGCTCGAAACTTTGATCACTTTTCTGGCAGCGCTACGATGCAGGCTGTAAGAGCAAGATTATATGCATAGAGTCTTTGCAAAGAGCAAAGCAAGGCGATGATTTCACCTCCCTACGACATAATGGGAAAGAGCCTACGCCCTTTCCAACCGTATGGAACCCCTAGAGACCATTAAAGCCCAAATCGCTCAGCTAAAGCCCACCCTTCAGGGCGACTACCACATCACCGAACTCGGCATCTTTGGTTCCTACGTACGCGGCGAACAAACCGAAGCCAGCGACGTAGACGTTCTCGTTGAGTTCGATCCTAGCTTCAAGTTTGGCCTTTTCACATATTGCCATATAGAAAACTACATCGGCGATGCATTAGGGAAAAAAGTTGATTTAGTGATGAAAAAAACCCGAAGCCTTATATTGGCAAAAGAATATTGCAGGAAGTAGTTTACCTATGGTCAAGCGAGACATCCGCGACTACCTCAACGACATTCTGATTCACATTGACTTAGCTCGCAGCTTTATAGAGAGCATGACCTTTGAAGAATTTGAAAACAATGACAAAACAGTGCTGGCTCTGACTCGTGCCCTTGAAATCATCGGAGAGGCGACTAAGCAAATTCCATCAAACACACGCGAACAGATCCCAAAATTATTTGGAAAGACATCGCTGGTATGCGAGATAAAATAGCGCATGTCTACTTCGGCATCAATCTCGAAACCGTCTGGCGTACTACCCACGAAGATTTGCCAGAGCTGGAGACCTATGATCCGATCCATCCTGGACGAAATACAGGCTTCTGAGGAACCCCCATAAGTCGCCCACCCACGTTGAGCGGATCGAATCAAAATCGGGATGGCGGGATTCGAACCCACGGCCCCTTCGTCCCGAACGAAGTGCGCTACCAAACTGCGCCACATCCCGTGATGTCGCTCAGCTGTGAACGACTGCTTATTTAAGGTTATCACAGGCCATAAAGACTTAGTCAGCAAAATGGGAGGCAGCAAAATATGGGTGCGACGACTTCACCGCTCCTCGCTCTAATGATGGGTTGGAAGCGATCGCCCCTAGCGGCGAGACGACCCCTATGATAAAAGGGACCTCAATCAAAGAATCTCTGATATGTCGCTACGCAATCTGCTTGCCTCACTCCTCTTATTTACTGCCCTGCTGGGGTTCTCTTCAGCCGCAGCGTCAACTGCCGATGTCAAGGTCACGCCGCTGGGCAGTCATGAGAGTGAGTTCTGCGCCTTTGACCGGGCAATGGTTTTTGAAGATCCAAACGGGCTGCGTATTCTCTACGACGCTGGCCGGACGGTCGCTGGGCCGGAAGACCCCAGGCTGGGTGACATTGATGTGGTGCTGATCAGTCATGTTCATGGCGATCATTTGGGCGATCGCCGCATCGAAGCCGTTGACGAGGGCACCTGCGCCCAACCTCAGGCAAATGTGAGCACAGTTCCCAGCTCCAACAGCGTAGAGATTGCCGTGGGCAAGGCCGCCAGCATTGTCGTCGGCAGCGAGATGTCGAGCTTTTTGTCAAAGAAGGTCGAAGGTCTCGGCGGCGACCCTGCCTCTGTGCAGCTTGTTCGCTTTGGCGCATCGCGTGAGATCGAGGGCGTCAGCTTCACTACGGTGCCTGCCGTTCACTCCAATGGGCTGAGCGGCGATTTTATCGAAGGTGAGCTAGGAGAGAGCCTCTCAGCAGCCGGACTCACCGCCTACGTAGGACCACCGACTGGATACGTCATCACCTTCTCTAACGGCCTGGCGGTCTATCTCTCTGGGGATACGGGCGTGACGGCTGAGCAAGAAACTGTGGTTCGCCGTCAATACGGCGCTGAACTGGTGGTGATGAATATCGGGGATACCTTTACAACGGGGCCAACAGAAGCAGCCTACGTCATCGACAAACTGATTCAACCTGGCGCGGTGATTGCCTCGCACGCCAATGAAGCGGCGACTAACGGCGGTGAGGTTCAGCCAGGGACGAAAACAGCCGCCTTTATTGAGGCGACTCAAGTCCCTGTTTATGTCCCGCTCAGCGGTAGAACGCTATCATTTGATGCGGATGGCAACTGTACGGATGGATGCACCGAGTAATAGCGGTCTTACCATCGGAAATAGGAACGATAACAATGCGGACGATTAAACTTCCTTCTGGGCAACCCATTCCCGTCCTGGGCATGGGTACCTGGAAGATGGGCGAGAGCAACAGAAACCTTCAGCGCGAAGTAGAAGCACTGCGCTATGGGCTAGAGCTAGGGCTGACTCTGATTGATACCGCTGAGATGTATGGGGAAGGTGGGGCGGAAGAAGTGGTCGCTCAGGCAATGGCGGGTCGTCGTTCAGAGATCTTTTTGGTCAGCAAGGTCTATCCGCATAACGCTTCTAAGCAGGGGGTCGTCGCTGCCTGTGAACGCAGTCTCAAACGGCTGAATACAGACTATCTCGACCTTTATCTCCTACACTGGCGCGGCTCTGTACCGCTATCGGAAACCCTAGAAGCTTTTCAAATGCTGAAAGCAGCGGGCAAGATTCGCGACTACGGGGTGAGCAACTTCGACATTGAAGATATGGAGGAGGCGGTTCACCTGGAAGAAGGAAAAGCGATCGCCACCAATCAGGTGCTCTATAACTTGACGCGGCGGGGCATTGAGCGGAACTTGCTGCCCTGGTGCCAGCAGCGGCAGATTCCTATGATGGCGTATTCTCCAATCGAACAGGGCCGGTTGCTGAACAACCGGGCGCTCAAGACAATGGCGCAGGAAAGAGGAGTCACCCCGGCTCAGATAGCGATCGCCTGGTTACTTCATCAAGGCGAAGTGATTGTCATTCCCAAGTCTAGCCGCATTGAACATATTGCGCAGAACTACGCGGCCCTTAACCTGACATTGAGTCGTGAAGAACTGGCGGCGTTAGACGCCGCTTTTCCAGCGCCTGCTCGAACTATTCCGCTGGCCATGCTCTGATGCCAGGGGATGCGTGACTGACGCCCGATACTGGCTAAAAAGAGAAGGCGGCGGTCACGCTAAGTGGCGTTTAGGCGGTACGTACTCCGCTCGCCTCGATGCCAGTCACCTGCGCGAACACCGCCTGACAGGACATTCGAGATCCGATTGCGAGCTTTCAAGTACTGTGCTTTCGGCATCCCTTCTTGAAAGAGCGCATCCATTACTTCGGCAATCTTGAAGTCTTTCTTGGGCTGCGTCTCCAGTATCAGCCTGACTGCATCTGGAATAGATTCGTTCTTCACGCCTGGCCGGGTGTACTTCTGCCACGACGCGGTGCGGCCATCAGTTTTCTTCTTCGAGGTTGCTTGCTTTCGCTTCGTTTTCGCTTTAGAGACAGGCTGATCTACTTCTTCTAAATCGGGTTCCTCTACGGGCGAGATGTCAAGAGGAAGTGATGCCTCTGCGGCCTCATTGGCAGTGGATTCTGGCGCTTCTACAGTAGAGGTAGCAGCACCTTCAAACATGGGCATCACGGCCCGAACGCCGCGCAGTTGCTCACGTATTTCTTGTAGCTTCGCGGTCAGGGTTTCTTCTTGCGTGGCCAAGTCTGAGGCGATCGCTTGCAGTTGGGGTAATACAGTTGTTGACATAGACTATGGTTTGTGAATAGTTCTCTTACAGTCAACAATACTAACGCAATTGTTGCACAAAGTAATACATTGAGCGCTCAATGCTCTCAAAAGTATTTGCTTCGGGTGCCCTATTATTCCACCACTTCAGTTGGAATAGCTGTAGAGGCTGCAAATGATCCCTAAATACAGTCCGGCAGCTTCAAAATTGCCTCGGTTAATGCCTCTGGGTCTACGGGCTTGGTGACGCAGCTCTGAGCCCCTGATTGCAGCGCTTTTAATGATTAAAAATGATCAAATAGTCGAAGTTTGGAATGGCTGCTCTCATTCAGAAACCTGCGTCGTTGAACTGCTTGATCTCAGCGAAAGTGTGCACAAGCTGAAACCGCACCTCGGCGTTACAGTTTAAGACCTCGATTTCATCCGAGTGATGAACTGATAGAGCACAAGAACTAATGCGATCGCCCACCCTAATGCCAACCCCTGCAAAAAGCCGACTACGGCACTCACCAGCCAGATCAGCTGCACCATGCCGTAGTCAATCGCAGAGAGGTTCTTGCGAGGGTAGTCCTAAACAGGTAAGGATTCATTGTAGTGGTGAACGAAGTACCAAATGGCCCCGATGTGATTCTCTAATTTCTTTGAAAATGACAGCGTCTTACGCACCAACCTTGATGCGCGCTGGCGTAGCGTACAGTTGAAACGCTCAATGCGATTAGTTTGCCCGCTATCTTTGCTAACCGCTCGATGTCGTTTGCTAGGAATCACTTGTTTGTAAGCTTGTCTTGGTGCGCGTTCCCTAGCATAGAATCATCCTTACTCGTTTAGGACTATCACACTTTACTAATACTGTTCTTAGCGTGACTGAGTATCTCTGCACGAACCGTTCAAACATAGTAACTGCCAGCTCTGCTTATTCAGACCCAGCACCTAATGCCTTGAGGTCATCATGATCCGGCAGACGATAGCTGGTGCTGCGTCCGCCACCAGGGTTTTGGATGAGCAGACCTCGGGTCAATAGAGTGCGGATGTCTCGCAGCGCCGTGTCTGTTGAGCACTTGGCAAGCTTGGCGTATTTGGAGGTGTTCATATAGCCTTTGAACCCGTCTAGCATTCTGTTCAAAATGAGGCGCTGCCTGTCGTTAATGCCGTGGCGATTAGCGACCTTCCATAATTCAGCTTTGTAGAGCACTGTTGACAGCATCGTTTCCGCTGTACTGATTGACCGTCCGAGACAGTCGAGAAACCAATCTAACCAGCCGGTGATATCAACAGAATTGCGTTGCTGGCGTTCCATCTGCTTGTAGTAGGTTTTGCGTTCGATTTCGATTTGCGTTGACATGCTGTAGAAGCGATCGCTCATACCGTCAGCGCGGGCCAGTGCCATATCAGCGATCACTCTAGCAATGCGACCGTTACCGTCCTCAAATGGGTGAATGGTGATGAACCATAGATGTGCGATCACTGCTTTAATCAAAGGATCAACTGCTGTGGTGCCATCGAACCAACTGAGAAAAGCCGTCATCTCACTTTCAAGGCGGTTAGCGTCAGGCGCTTCAAAATGAACCCACTCTCGACCAATGGGGCCAGATACGACTTGCATGGCCCCGGCAGATTCAGGTCGCCAATTCCCGACGGTGATTGCCCTCGTGCCACTTCGACCTGTGGGAAAAAGCGCGGCATGCCATCCAAACAGGCGATCTTTGGTCAGGGGCTGATCGTACTGGCTAGTCGCATCGATCATGACCTCTACGATCCCTTCTACAGTGCGTCCAACGGCGATAAATCCACCAATGTCGATGCCCAGTCTGCGGGCGATGGAGGAGCGCACCTCATCAGAATCGAGCGTCTCTCCCTCGATGGCCGATGATCGAACAACTTCTGTCGTCAGCGTATTGAGACTGGCCTCGGTACGCAGCTCAAACCCCAAAGATTCCATGCGTCCCAGTAAACGCCCTTGCCGATGGCGAATATCGGCCAGCTTTTGGGCAAGCACCTCGCTGCTCCAGGTAAACGCTGGCCAGTCTGCGGTTTGATGAATCCAATCCATAATCACTGCATATCATGCGGTGATTAGAGCATACAATCACCGCAGCTCTAACGACAATCACCAAAGTTAGTAAATAGAACAGCTTGGCTAAGCGCACTTATCAAGCTTGCATAAAGAAAACTAGATGATTCAGCGCTTTCTCTTACGCATTGGCTATGTTGAGGGGAAATCCTCTTTTTTCCACCATGTCTACCCCTTTTCCTCCCGAAACGGTTCAATCCTTAGCGGAGCAGATAGATGCGCAGATTTCTTCGCTGAGTGCAGAACAGCGTGAACCCTACGGTGTGTTGCCTGGTTCATTGGCGCTACAGCGGAGTCTGGAGCCAACTGCGGGTTCGCCTCTGGCTGCGCAGGCGGCAGAAATTGAGCGAATTACGCAGGAAAAGCCGATGCGCTTTTTGAAGAAGTTTCGCAAAGCGGCGAAGCAGGATATTTGTGAAGAAGGGGGGGTGCTGAATGCACAGTGGCAACGGTGGAAGGATCTGGCGAGTGAGGATGTGGTGAAAAGCTTTGGGCCGTATCTAGTGGCAATGGGCTTTATCGGCGGGCCGCTGGAGAGCTTAGTGGTGGCACTAGGGGTGGTGGTGATTCACATTGGGCTGAAGGCTTTTTGTGAGGAGTTTGAGGAAGATGTGACGGGTGAGCCAGGCGGAGAAACGGGCGTATGAGTTTGGAGCTGAATCTGCGCTTTCCGGATCCGGGTGGTTTGGTGATTAAGCTGGATGAGAATGAGTTGGAGCGGTTGGACTTTCAGGTGCCGCTGACAGCGAAGGATCAGGCGGATATTCGCTGGTATTTGGAGGTGTATTCGGCGCAGTACACCGCAGATGTGGATGATGCGCGGGCGCGGCGGATTGAGGCCGAGCTGCCTGAGTGGGGCGAGGCGCTGTTTGAGGCGGCGTTTAGTTCGCGGGCGGCGCAGCGATTGTTTAATGGCTTTCAAGATTGTGATGAGCCGGGGAGGCTGATTACGATTAGCGCTCGCCATCCGGAGATTTTGGGGTTGCCTTGGGAGCTGCTGCGCGATCCGGCAGGGACGTATTTGGTGCATGACAATCCGCGAATTTCGGTGCGTAGGCGGCTGGCGGGCGCGGGCGGGGGGCGCAGGCCGTTTAAGTTTCAGCCAAAGGATACGGTCAGAGTGTTGTTCGTGATTAGCCGTCCGAGCGATGTGGGCTTTATTGACCCTCGCGGTGAGGCGCAGGCGGTGAGGCGGGCAATCGCGCATGAGGCAGCGGGCCGGGTAGCGGTGGAGTTTTTGCGACCGGCGACGCTGGATGCACTGGTGGCGCGGCTAGAGGACGAGCGACTGCCAGCGGTGGATATTTTGCACTTTGATGGGCATGGCGTGTATGACGCGGACGGTCGTCATTGGGAAGATGCCAGGGTGAGCGATCGCATGTTCACCAAAGACGGGCCAGCGGCAGCGGCGGATACGGGCTATTTGCTGTTTGAAGAAGCAGACGGTACGAAGGCGCTGATTAGTGCTGATACGCTGGGCGATATGCTGAACCGGCAGAAGGTGGGGCTGATTGTGCTGTCGGCCTGTCAGTCGGCGATGGTGATGCGGGCTAAGCGCGGGGCGATCGACGGGGAGAAGAATGCCGGAACGGATGCCCAGACAGACGCCCAGGCAGACAAAACAGACACCGAAGCGGCGATGGGCAGTGTGGCGGCGCGGCTGACCCATGCGGGCATTCCGGCGGTGCTGGCGATGACCTATTCTGTGCTGGTGACGACGACGCAGCAGCTCTTTGGGCAGTTTTATCAGTATCTGGCGCGGGGGCAGGGCATGGGGGAAGCGCTGGATAATGCGCGGCGGAATTTGTATTTGCACCAGGAGCGGGGAGAGCGGCAGCGGGGGCAAACGCGGGTGATGCTGAGGCTGCAAGATTGGTTTTTGCCTGCGCTGTATCAGGCGGGGAGCGATACGCCGCTGTTGAGGGCGCAGGCTAATTCTTTGCCTGGTGCGTCGCCTGACCTGTCGGCTGATGTGCTGTCTGCTGAAAGCTTTGGTAATTTGCCAGTGCTGAAAGAGTCGGGCTTTTGGGGTCGCAGTCGGGAGCTGTGGGCGATTGAGCGGGCGTTTGTGACGGGTACTCGTCGCCTTAGCGTAGTGGGCTTTGGCGGGCAGGGGAAGACGTTTTTGGTGCAGGAGGCGGGGCGCTGGCTGGGTGAAACGGGGATGTTTCGGCGGGTGTGCTTTGTAGACTATGCCAGCTTTCAGGGGACAGATGCGGTGGGGCTGGCGGTGAGTACGCTGGGCACGGTGCTGGATCGGAGCCTGGTAGATGTGGCGGCGGCGATGGCGGCGCTGGGGCAAAATTCGACGCTGCTGATTTTGAATAACTTGGAAGTGCTGGGGGCGGATGCGCTGCGGGAGCTGCTGGATGTGGCGGAGGAATGGTCAAAAGTAGGAGCGCAGGCAGATGCGCAGAGAGGATGCTGCCGGGTGCTGCTGACTAGCCGTCAGCCGGATTTTGACCATGCGGGGTACAAAACGGCGGGGAGCCGGGAGCATATTCGCCTTACGTTAGGCGGCTTGGGGAATGAGGGCTATCCAGACGATGCGCTGAACTATTTTCAGGCGCTGATGAAGCTGCCGCCAGTGCCTACGGTACCTGCGCCGGATCGGGCGGCACTGGTGGATTTATTTGGCATGGTGAATTTTCATCCTTTGTCGATTGGGCTGCTGGCGCAGCAGCTAAAGGATCGGCGACCGGCGGAGCTGGGGCAGCGGCTGGAGAGGTTCCTGGCCGAAACGGATGAGACGGATAAGGATAAGTGCCTGGTGGCGTCGCTGAAGCTGTCGCTGGATCGGGTGGGGCCGGAGGGGCGGCAGTGGTTGCCGAGGCTGGGGGTGTTTCAGGGTGGGGCGTTTGAAGATGATCTGCTGGCGATTACGGGGCTGGGGCTGACGGATCAGCAGGCGCAACGGCGGCGGTTGAAGCGGGCGATTGAGAAGTTGCAGCGAGGAGAGGCGGTTTCTGAGGCGGAGAGTGGGCTCTCGACAGAGCTACATCAGCAACTGTTACAGGAGCCGCCAGAAAGGTTGACAGAACTTTTGGCTGGGCTCGGTGATGTAGAAATTACCGCAGGCGCAGATGAGGGCACCTGGCCGACGCTGCGGCAGGCGCTGGTGGCCAGTGGGCTGCTTCAGCCGGAGCAGGTGCCGGGTGTGGGCGTACCGTTCTTGAAGTTTCACCCTACCCTGGCCCCGGTACTGTGGCCACAGCTTTCCGCAGCAGAGCAGGCAGACCTGCTGGCCCGCCATCGGCAGCGGTACTATCAGCTCTCGGGCCAGATGTACCACGAGGATGATAGGAATCCTTTGTTTGCGCGGGCGATCGCGCGGCGAGAGCTGCCAAACCTGCTGATAGCGGTGAATGGCGCACTGGCGGCAGGCGATGCGGATGCGGTGGACTTTGTGAATAATGTCAGCCGGTTCCTTGGCATCTTTGGGCTGAAGCAAGATCAGCGGGTGCTGACGGATAAGCTGGCCCAGGTGGTCGGTGAGGTGGGCTCGCGGGGGTGGTTTCTGGTGCGGAGCAATCAGGGAGAGGCGCTGTATGGGGCGGGTCGCCATGCTGAGGCGGTGGCGGTGTTTGAAGCGATTTTGGCTGGGCTGGGCACTGCTCATGACTCTGAGCTTAGCTTTGAGCGGTGCGTGACGTTGAGCAGGCTGGGGCGATGCTTTAGAGCGCAGGGGCAGGCGGGGCAGGCGGCGGCGTGCCATCGGCAGGGACTGGCGGTAGCGGCGCAGTTGGAGCAGAGTGAGGGGGTGAAGCGGCAGCGGGGAGTGCTGCATACGGACTTGGCGGATGTGCTGACGGCGATGGGTGATTTCGCTGGGGCGAAGGACTCTTATAATGCGGCTTTGGAGATTGCGAAAGCGCAAGGCGATGACCGGGCAGTAGGGGTCACTGAGGGTCAGCTTGGCACTTTGGCGCTGGTGCAGGGTGAGCTGAGTGAAGCGGCGACGCGGTATCAGGCGGCGCTGCAAACTTTTCAGCAGTTGGGAGAACCGGCATTGCAGGCAACGGTCTGGCACCAGCTTGGGAGGGTGTATGAGGAGGCGCGGCAGTGGGACGAGGCGGAGCGACACTATCGAGAATCGGCGCGGATCAAGGACGCGGGCGGTGATTTGGCGGGGGCGGCTCAAACCTGGAATCAGTTGGCGCTGGTAAATAAAGGAGCTGGGCGGGTGGAGGCGGCGATCGCATGGTACGAAAAGGCAATTGCAGCATTTAAAGCGATAGGAGATTCTGGCAGCGCTTCCAAAGTACTCAGCAACCTCGCCAGCTTACTCCAAAACCAACAAAACGCAGCAGGCCAGTTCCCCCACCTCACCACCGCCCGCCAACATGCAGAAGAAGCGATCGCGATTGCTCAAACCCTAGATCCCGCAGCGGCAGAAATTTGGAAAACTTACAATATCCTCGCCAAGATTGCTGAGAAGCAGGGGGAAGCGGCGACAGCGCAAGGCTATCGGCAGCAGGCACGGCAGGCAAAGGCCGCGTTTGCGGGCACGCAATATGAGCTGAGGCGACATGGACAATTGATCGCAGCAGTTGTGGCAGCGGCGACTGGCAATGAAGCAGTGAAAGCGCAGCTACTGGCCGAGATAGGAGAGGCTGCTCAGAGCGGAGAGTCAAAGCTGGTCTCTGCTATTCGCCGCATTCTGGCTGGCGAGCGAGATGAAGCGAACATTGTTGATCCTTTGGATTATAACGATTCTATGATTGTCATGGCCATTTTCGAGGGCATCGCCGATCCTTCTTCTTTGGAGAGATTTGCTGTTGAAGAATCGCCAGAATAAGAGCGTTGCAGAGCAGTCACCTTTTGTGCTTAGCCTGGAGTAAATCCCCTCCACCGGAGGGGTGGCCCACAGGGACGGGGTGGGTTCGGTGTGTAACGTGAGTGGCAGGCCCACCTCGCCCTGGCGGGCACTCCTCCCAGGAGGAGATCTACTTCAGGCTGTGTATAGAGAGGATTGGGTAGGCCGGTAACTCGCGTTAGCTTTGACTCTTCAGAATCAGGCGCTAGGGTCAGACCGCGATAGACTTGCTCAATTGGAAAGCTGAGGTCAATACTTTTGAGTTCTATGATGTCGCCGGGTTTGTAGTTGAGGATGAGCCAGTCGCCTGCCTCGCTCTTGTGATACAAATCCATTTCGATGCGCGTGGAGATGACTAAGTACACAGGCATTATTAATTGCTATATCCTGCCGCCCCCCCCTAGCCCCCTAAGTTTGGGGGGAACCGGACTCAGAGCCCCCAAACTTGGGGAAACCCGATGACGCAGCCGATGGATAACTTGACTCTCCGGAAGGGGCCGTCATGGATGAGTTGGACATCCTGTTCGCGTTCTGTAATTAACGTTAGCTCGGGTTAAGCCAATCCTGCTAGAGGTCTGTTGCACCAGCACTCTAATTCACCTCGTCTGAAGTAAATCCCTTCTGGAAGGGTGGCGCGCAGCGACGGGATGGGTCGGTGTGTAGCGTCAGTGGCTGAACCCACCTCGACCTCCGCTGCGCTCCGGCCACTCCTCCCAAGAGGAGATTTGCTTCAGGCTTAGTTCTTACGGGTTTCCTATCCCGAACTCACATTAATTAATTTTGTTTGACTAGCTATCAAAGTTATTTCATTGAAACCTGAATCTCGAAAAAACTTGGCTTTTGCTTTGCCAATCTCATGGGTTTCAGTTCGATTCTTAATACAGCTCGTACTTCATGAGTTGACAGAGGAGTGAGCCGTTGTATACCGGGGTGCGGGAGGCGGACTTGAGGCCAATGTTGCTGGAGAGGGCTTTGTTGCCGCTGAGGACGTAGGCCGTCCAGCCTTTGAAGCGCTGCTTGAGGACGTTGCCGAGCAGTTTGTAAAATGCGCCAAGGTCGGTGTCTGCGCCGAGGCGTTCGCCGTAGGGTGGATTGCAGAGCAGTATGCCGCTGTCCGTGGGGGCTTCTACATCGGCGAGATCTTTTTGTTGAAACGTAATGAGATGTTCCATGCCGGACTGCTGAGCGTTGCTGTGGGCCTGAATGAGAACGTTGGGATCGCGATCGCTCCCCCCACAAAAGCCGCCAGTTCTGCTTTCTGCTGATTTTCCGCTTCAGCAATCATGCTCTCCCACAGGTCATCGTCATAGTCGTGCCAGGTTTCAAAGCCAAAGCGCTCACGGAAAAGGCCAGGGGCGATTTGGAGCGATCGCAATCCCGCCTCTAATGGCAGCGTCCCCGAGCCACACAGCGGATCGAAGAAAGGCACTTCCGGCTGCCAGCCCGTCATCTGAATTAGCGCCGCCGCCAGCGATTCCTTCAGAGGAGCTGCCCCCACCGCTGGCCGGTAGCCGCGCCGATGCAGACTGTCGCCAGAGCTATCGAGGCTAAGGGTGGCCCGGTCGTGGCGCAAATGCAGATTGATCCGTAGGTCGGGGGCTTGCGTATCCACGTCAGATCGTTCGCCAAACTGCTCAGTTTGCTGGCTGACAATGGCGTTTTTTACCTGCAAGGCGGTGAAGTGAGTATGGTTGAGCGCCTCGGTTTTACCAGTGGCCGTCACCGCCAGCGTATTGTCAGGCCGCAGATATTCGCTCCAGTCGATTTGCTGCACGCCTGCAAACAGATCAGCCTCGTCTTCGCAGTCAAATTCGCCCAGCTGACGCAAAATTCTAAAGGGCAGTCTGGCCCACAGGTTGACCCGGTAGAGGAGAGGGCGATCGCCCTTAAAAGCCGCCCCACAAAAACCCGGCTCCACGTCCTTTGCCCCTAGCTGCTCTAGCTCTTGTACGACCAGCGGCTCTAAGCCTCTAGCCACTGTTGCAAAGTACTGATTCATCGCCGATTCCTGTTCACCCGTCTGTTTATGATCCCGATGTGCCAGTCGCTAGCCAATCTAAAAGCAGCGCCGTTACTGTTCCCGGCTGCTCCAGCTGAGGCAGCACGCCAGTCTCTGATACTACCTGAAATCGCTGCACTGCTTCTGGGTTGAGGCTCGCTAACCGACGACCGAGGGAGACAGACGTAAACTGGGCCTGCTCTCCCCAGACCATAGCAGTCGGCACTTTGAGCCGCATTAGGTAAGGCGCTAAGTCAAAATAGAGATCGCCTCTGAGAAAAGAGAGGGCAGCATATTCGGCGTTGGGCTGCTGAGCAGAAGCGAGGTAGGCGGCGACGGTTTCAGGGGAGAGGCGATCGCGCTTTGCCAACAAAAAGTTCTCTAAAAAGTTGCGAACCGCCAGCTCATTATTTGCGCCTAGCGCATAGACAATCTGGTCTAAAAAAGGCAGATTAATCAGCGGTTCGGGCAGCCGCCGCCCTGCGCCCGTGCCAAAGTCTCTAAACCCTGACGGACAGGTTAAAAACAGACTCCGAAACAGTTCAGATCGCCCCGCTGCCAGCCGTGCCAACAAACCTGCCGTAAAAGAGCTAGCTACTGCAATCACCGGCCCGGTAGCAACCTGTTGAATAAAGTCTTCAATGTTGCCTAAATAATCTTGCGGGGTGTAGCGCCGGGCGGGATGCGCCGATGCGCCCCAGCCAATCAGGTCTGGCGCGATCACGCGGTAGCCAGCCGTTAAAGCAGCATAGACCTTTGACCATTCGTAAGCCGAAGCGCCGCCGCCAAAATTATGGAAGAAAATGACGGTAGGTTGCGCATCATCTGACGCTTTTAGGAGCGTTTTGTGAGGCGTGTAGTAGGCAAGCTGGCCCAAACGAGTCAGCGCTGATCTCTGCTCAAATCCCGATGGCTGAAACTTCAGCATGACCCAGGCCCGATGAAAAGTACGGTCTTATTGTAGCGAGCTGGCCACAGCGAGAAGGCATGGACAGGCAAGGACTGAGCCCGGCTACTCAGGGTCATCGGCAATGCTCACCTCTCTGACTTCCAGAATCGGATAGCAGGGGATCGACTTAGGTCCGCAAATGCCAGCAACGCTGCCCTGGGCTTTGACGGCCTTGCCCACGTAGGCGTTTAGCGGCTGGCCAGTCAGATATACGCGGCCAATGCCCGAGCTTTCAATAAAGTAGCCAGTAGGGGCTGGGGTTGGCCCGTCACCTGACTGATTGCCATATTTAGCCTGAACCTTCCCTTCTACCGAAACGAGCGGCGCGATCGTGGCCTGATACAGCCGATTCAGCTGCCAAATGACCAGCGCAGTCACCGCTGAGCCCACCAGAAAGGAGATTGTTGCCACCGCCCAAAGCGTAGGCTGTGAATGCTCCCCCGACTGGCGAGGGACTCTTGCCAAAGCTGCCATAGTTAAATCCCGTTATTGTGCTGATAGACAGATCTTGTGATAACCAATTTTTTTTGATGGTTACTATGCTGATATAGCCCGAGTTTAGGTGCTGTCTATCGCCATGCGCTTTAAAGAGTAAACAGATGAAAGTAAGCAGCTAAAAGGTAAATAGCTAAACGTCACCCAGCTAAACAGTAGACGCTAGCTAGCAATGAGGGTATGATACACCGCCCAGATCGCCATCGGCCTGAGGTAATGGCAGGCGCGGAAGGTGCCCGCAGCGGTAATCGCTTCTGGCGTGCGAAACTGGAGGCCGTGCTGATAGATTTGCTGAACGACCGCTTGGGTGATTTCCATTGCTTCTGCTGGCTTACCGGCCTGGGCAAAGCAGGCAGCCAGGCCAAAGTTTATGCCCGTCCAAACTTCTAGCTGATGGGTGTCATCTGGGTTTTGGGGCGAGCCATCGGGCCGCACGCCATTGGCACAGCCGATCTTGATTCCCTGCTCAGCGGCGCTAAAGTAGCCGGTCTGTGCCCCTTCAAATTTTTGATTTTGCGGCCCAAGCTGAGCGGCATACTCATTAAATTTGACAAAGCAAGCGTCGTAGATGGCGGCAAGCGTTGGTTCTACATATTCAGAATCGACTACGTCGGGCAGGCCCATTGTGGCTGTGCAGAACTGTCCACAGAGCTGGTCGGCCATGATTACATCGGAGCCGCTGCCCGTATCTAGCCGGTAGTAGCTGCCGTTCCAGAGCTGCTTTTGGTAGGCGGCGCGGCTGTGCTGCCACCAGCGCTGATACTGGGCGAGCAGGATCACGACGTTGCCAGGGGCGCGTTTGTGCTGCTGGAGGGTTTCACCGATGGCGATCGCCGCACTCAACGCCGCAATCCACAAGCCCCCGCAGTAGGCGCTAATCCCCTTCAGCCGCCAGTCGTCAAAGGTCTGATCGGGTGCGCCGCTATTCTCGATTAGGCCATCGCCATCGGTATCGAACTGTTTGCTATAGGCCAGCGTTTCCACAACCGCAGGCCAGCAGTCTGCCAGGAAGTCAAGATCGGTGCTGCCGGTGCCGTGAAAGGCTCTGTACACCTGCAAAATGAAGTCGCTGGAGAGATCTTTCCACTGGTTGCAGTCCTGATAGCTGGTGTAGTTGGTGGCGAGCCAGGGATTTTCATTCGGTGCGCCCAGGTCGTGCGGCGTTGCGCCTTTGAGCTTGCGCGGGGCCATGTGGTCTGGGTCGCCGATGGTGTAGTAGTAGCCGATGATGCGCGGCTTAGGGTCGGCAGTGGGGATAGCGCGGGCAAAGGCGCGGATGACTGATTTTTCCAGTTCTGGCCACAGCAGGAGCGTAGCAAAGCCGCCGTACAGCCGCACGTCTAAGCTTTCGTACCAGCGATAGTCCATACACTCCAACACACCGAACTGACCAACCGGATCGGCCTCGCTCGCTGCTGACCACAGGGTGCCGCCGCTGGCCAAGTCGTATAGCTCGTTGAACAGGGCCATTTTGAACCACAACGGCAAGTCCTGATCGAGGATGGGCTGCTGCCAGGTTTGGATGTTTGCTTGCCAGGTGGCGTAGTTTTTGAGGGCGGTTTGAGCGATCGCCCAAGCATTCCGCCCGTCTCGACCAAAAAAGTCAGTATAGCGACGAAAAGCACTTTTCCCGGCGGCAAATTCTGTTACCGGCAGATCCCAGCTCAGGGCAAAGGGGATTTGTTTGGTTTCGCCGGGGGATAGGGTGAAGTAGAGAGCGATCGCTCCCCCAATCTGTTGTTCGGCGCTAATGCCCGCATCTTCAAGATTAGTCAATCGGCCTGTTGCAGCAAAGCTATCCCACAGGTCGCGCCCGTCGCCGTCAGGATTCCAGTGAGTGTTGTAGCTCGCTTCTGCATCAGGGTGGTGGGCCGCGACTGCAAACTGTCCATCGCCCTCGTCTGGAATGCCCGCCCATTCCCCGTCCATCACAAAGCCCGCTGCGGATTCCTCTTCGCAGACCAGTTTGTTGTAGTTGCCCAAACTTTTTCCCAGCCGAGGCACATACTCATAAAAGGGACTGCCATCTTCTCGCTGCTGAATTTCAGGCGACTTGTTGTTGTTCGTGAACCAGCCCACCATATTTTGCCAGCTCAGCATAATGCTCAGCGTCAGCGGCTGATCGGTCGGGTTATGGGCCGTCCAGACAAAGGTAGCAACCGGGTAGCTGCTCTCCTGATAGTTGTCGGCCCAGATCGGCGTCAGTTGCTCGCAGGTGAGATCTGCCTTGAAAACATTCTCGTAGGCGTACCAGCTACGCGGATACAGGGCGTGATAGGTGCCTGAATTTTCAGCCGGGTACCACTGCCAGCCTGATAGTCTATTAGTAGGCCGGTCGGTAGACATCGCGTAGGCTTGAGTCTTGCCATTTGCCTTTTCAAACACGCTGAACTGACAGCTCGGAAAAGAGTCAAAAATATGCTCGCCGCCGTCGAGATGCCATAGGTTAAAGGAGCCGTTGGGCGACCTGCCAATACAGCCCGCCCCAAAGCCGCCCAGAGGCGCACCGTGCTCCGGCCCATCGTCAAGGTTGCTGGCGTAGCGCACAATGTAGGGCGTCTCCCACTTTTGCCCAATCGGCCACTGCCAGGAACAGTCAGGAATATTCGGCCTTGAGCTTATCGGCTGACTCATCAATGGGGTTCCGCACGCTGGGACACCCCGGATTATCCTACGCTTTGCCCCCACCGCCAACCTAGAGGATGGTTAGGTAGTTATCCTTTCCGCTTGTTGGCAAATGACGTAAGCGCTGGTTTTGTAGGTCGGGCTCCAGTCCCAAATCTTCTAGCGGAATCAATCCCAGCAGTGGAGTCTGTCCAATAGGCAGCTCTACGCAGTCATATCGACCCTCCCGTCCTTCAACGTTGAGTTCAAGTCCTTTATAGACGTTCACACTTGCAGTTCCTGTTGCTGTCTGTGCCTCAATGGTTGCGATTTGCTTAAGACCTAGCTGCTGAACTACATCCGCTGGCAAACACATACGGGTTGCCCCCGTATCGACGAGCGCATTGTCTACAGTGCAGGAACGGATCTCATCAGCAGAAATAAACCCGCGATCTGCCAGCTCTCGGTCAAACAAGTTTGTAAGCGTCAGCGTGACGACGATTTTGCCCATTTTGATGTTTGGTGTTGCTATATCGCTCATCTTTGTTCCCACGAAACGATCCATCCTAACGGTAGCAAACCACCCCACCGCAATCACGTAGATCGTCTACCATATAGATTCTAAAGGTTAAGAATTCTATCGTCCTCGCCTGCCGCCCCTCATGAAAAAGTTTGACATTCAAGCCCCCTTTGAGCCCGCAGGCGATCAGCCCAAGGCTATCAAACAGCTCGTCGCCAACCTGAAGAAAGGGCAACGGTATCAAACCCTGCTCGGCGCAACGGGTACCGGCAAAACGCACACCATCGCCCGGACAATTGACGCGGTTGGTAAACCTGCACTCATTCTGGCGCATAACAAAACTCTGGCGGCCCAGCTCTGCAATGAGCTGCGCGAATTCTTCCCAGACAACTCGGTAGAGTATTTCATCAGCTATTACGACTACTATCAGCCAGAAGCCTACATTCCTGTCACCGATACCTACATTCAAAAGACGGCTTCGATTAACGATGAGATTGACATGCTGCGGCACTCGGCCACGCGATCGCTCTTCGAACGCAAAGATGTGATCGTCGTCGCCTCTATTAGCTGCATTTACGGCCTGGGCATCCCGTCCGAATATCTTAATGCTTCTATCCCCTTACGAGTGGGCGCAGAAACGAACCAGCGGCAGGTACTACGCGACCTAGCTTCAATTCAGTACACCCGCAATGACATCGAAATGGGGCGCGGGCGCTTTCGGGTAAAAGGCGATGTGCTAGAGATTGGCCCCGCCTACGAAGACAGAATCATTCGCATTGAATTCTTTGGCGACGAAATTGACGCCATTCGCTACATCGACCCGGTGACTGGGGCCACGCTCCAGAGCATGGACGCATTGAACATTTACCCCGCTCGTCACTTTGTCACACCAGACGACAAGTTGGAAGCCGCCTGTCAGGGCATTCGCGCCGAGCTGAGAGAACAGCTAGAACTTTTAGAAAGTCAGGGCAAGCTGCTAGAGGCCCAAAGATTAGAACAGCGCACCCGCTACGATCTGGAAATGCTTGAAGAAGTCGGCTACTGCAACGGCGTAGAAAACTACTCGCGCCATCTGGCAGGCCGGCTGCCAGGAGCTTCTCCCGAGTGCCTGCTCGACTACTTCCCGCTGGATGACTGGCTGATTGCTATTGACGAGTCGCACGTCACGGTGCCGCAAGTTCGGGCAATGTACAACGGCGACCAGGCGCGCAAAAAAGTGTTGATCGACCACGGCTTTCGCCTGCCTAGCGCGGCTGACAACCGCCCACTCAAGGCGGAAGAGTTTTGGGAGAAGGTAAATCAGTGCATCTTTGTGTCGGCGACGCCGGGTGATTACGAGTTCGAGCAATCTGAAGGGCATGTGGTGGAGCAGATTATCCGCCCAACTGGCGTGCTCGATCCAGAGATTTTGGTGCGGCCCACGGACGGGCAGGTGGATGATTTGTTGGGAGAGATACGCGATCGCGCTGCCAAAAACGAACGCACCCTGGTCACCACCCTCACCAAACGCATGGCCGAAGATCTCACAGACTACTTCCATGAGCACGGCGTAAGAGTCCGCTACCTGCACTCTGAGATTCACTCGATTGAGCGCATTGAGATTATTCAAGACTTGCGAGAAGGCGTGTTTGACGTTCTCATCGGCGTTAACCTGTTGCGAGAGGGGCTTGACCTGCCGGAAGTCTCTTTGGTAGCAATTCTCGATGCGGATAAAGAGGGCTTTTTGCGGGCACAGCGATCGCTCATTCAAACCATCGGTCGCGCCGCCCGCCACATCGAAGGCAAAGCCATCCTGTACGGTGACAACATGACCGACAGCATGGAGAAAGCCATCAGCGAAACCGAGCGCCGCCGAGAGATTCAAGAAATTTACAATGAGGAGCACGGGATCACGCCCACCGCGATTATCCGCCGCAACAGCAACTCAATTCTCTCTTTCCTCGACATGTCGCGCCGCCTGAATGCAGAGGAGCTAGAGAAGGCTTACGACCACAGCGATGAGCTGCCGCTAGAAGACATTCCGATGCTGATCGGCCAGCTAGAAACTAAGATGAAAGAAGCTGCGAAGGATCTGAAGTTTGAAGAGGCGAGTGAGTTTCGCGACAGGATTAAGCATTTGCGCGATCGCCTCCTCGGCAAACACAGAGCCCCCTTCCGGCAAGCTCAAGACGCAGACAGAGTCGCGAGTGAGTAGCAAACTCTCTATACAGAAACAGCGCTGCACTAAGCGCCTGATTTTGGGTTGCTGCTGCTACCTGCTGCGTCACGGCCAAATCAGTTAAGAATGCTTCAATTTCTGGAACACTCATTATGGTTTGGTTTCACAGTCGCTAAAGTTGGACAGTTACGACCTTTCAGAATCATGAGCTTATTAATTTAAAAGCCCTCAGGCATTACAGAACCTACCATGCAGACCTCGTTAAACTTTCTCAAGCTCGTCTATCCGCCAATCTCGAACCAGGTTGGGGAGTGGCTCACGGAAGATGCGGATGTTCGCCAGTTCGTCAAGCGAAGCAAACTCTATATGCTTGGCCAGCGCCACGAGGTTCTGTTCCAAAATTACTCTGTTGATGAGTCCGGTTGGAAGTTCTGCTTCGACTTGGTCTGCGGCACTACTGTCTCGACCGGCTTGTCAGTGGACATCGCACCTTTGCTTCGCGACTTCAAGGATGAGTTTGAGATACAGGTAGGTGAACGCAGTCTAAAGCTCCTCAACTGCCAGGATATGAAGGGCGAGCCGATCTATTGGGCAACGACGGACAAGCTTCTGTACGACTTCTGGCAAGACAGAATCTCGATTCACGGCTTGCAGGACGTGCTTAAGTTCACCAAGTTTGATCTGTACTATGTTGGAATTTCTAAAGAGCACGACAGCTTTACTAGATTGTTTAAATCAGGACACAAGAGCAGACTCAAGATACTAAGCAATGAGACCCAGCTCACACCAACCGCACGCCTAACAGACGAAGTCTTCATCTTTCTCTTCGATGTCGAAGATTTAGGAATCAAGGTTCTTGACGAAGATGACCCGACATTTCTATCATCTCTCGAAAAGAAGAGACTGATCGCCGATGCTGAGAAGGCATTCATCAGTGTCCTTAATTGCAAGTACAATGAAGTGAAGTACAAGGACTATCCCGCCGGACGAGACGGCTTAGCTGACGAGGGGCTCACCCGATACGGGTATGTAATCGATGAAGACATTACTTTTATCGCACCAGACATCGAGATTCGCGGTGCTCACGGAATGTGCTCCAGAATACGCGACCCCGATATGATTCTCATTGTTGGAGATTCGGTCACGCTTGAGAGTACAGAAGCATCCGCGTCGGCAAAAAAGTGATGTCTAACCCCTCGCTTAACCGCAAACTGTCGGTTAGCTCAAACGTCAGGCAGGCCAAAAACGCGGATAGAGGCCCAATAAATAGCGATCGCTTGTTGCAAAGGCTATCGGCTCATCGGCAAAGCGATTGGACGTTTAAATAGGTTACGATTGTTTTGTGGCGAACTTAAGGAGATTCAGCTTATGAGCCTCGTCTTAGAATGTGAGACACCGCCCCTGCGGGAAGATGAAAGCGGAGCAATTCGCGTTGGGAATTCAAAGGTTCTGCTAGAAACTGTGATTCGGGCGTTTCAAGATGGTGCCCTTCCCGAATCGATTGTGCATCGGTACTCAACGCTATCTTTATCTGATGTTTATAACGCGATTGGCTACTATCTCAGGCACCAGGGCACCGTGGAAGCATACTTAAACCAGAGAGAACAGTTGGCTGACTCAGTCCAAGAGCGTTTGTCTGACATTCAACCCGATTCAAGCTTAACTCGTGCTCGTCTTCTATCTCAGCAAAAACGGTAGCAACAAAATTATGCTGGGTTTAGTCAGCGATGAAAACTTCAACGGCGACATTGTCCGAGGGCTGTTTTTGCGTCATCCAAATCTCGATCTTCTCCGAGTGCAAGATGTTGGTTTACAGGAAGCAGACGACCCAGATATTTTAGCTTGGGCAGCAATCAATGAGCGTATTCCTCTCACGCATGATCGGGCGACCATGCCAGACTTTGCTTATGCCCGCTTGGTTGCAGGAGAACCGATGGTGGGAATGTTTGTCGTCAATGATCGAATGCCCATTCGACAGGCAATTGATGAGCTGACACTGCTGATCAGCGCAAGTGAGCAGACAGAGTGAAAAAAAGCTGTTCTGTATTTGCCCTTGTGACCGATCTTTTTGAGAATTTAAAGTTTGAAGCGGCAAGCGATTACCAAGACGGAATTGAGCATTTGCGCGATCGCCTCCTCGGTAAATACAAAGCGACTTTTAGATAGGTTCAAGATGCAGGCAGAGCAGTGGATGAGTAGTGGGCTCTGTGTAGTTATGCCGATCTCAGTTTCATCGTATCGTGCTCAATTTTAGGTACGTACCCAGCCAGCTAACCCTAGCGCCACCGCCTTTTCCTTTGTGCTGTAGCGATAGCCCACGCCCTGTACGCGGCCCGAGATGAGCGATCGCAGACAAATAGTTTGATCAGAATTCATATGAGAAAAGGGGCGATCGCCACGGCCTCTAACTTTTGCTATCGCGCTCCAGGCTCTCATGAAAATTCACGTATCCACGCGCTGTTAGCCCGACTGATTAGCAATCTAGCAAAGGTGGGTACCTTAAGCCAATATTGCTTGTTTTTTGAAGCGGCTAATAATCGGGCTATCTTGAAAGCATTCGCGGTCTCTTCAATTGCTGGCAATCTAACCATTTCTGCTGCTGCAAAAATGCTAGAACCTGCTCGCTTAACTCACGACTTGCACGGACTTAGGCCTCTCTTTCAGCGGCTGTTTCCAGAACGCATTGACTTAGACTTTACAGTCGTCATTGTCACCTACAACGGCGCAGACCGAGTTGGCGCAGTGCTCGACCGACTGCGCCATCAAATAGATATTGATGACATTGCCTGGGAAATCATCGTCGTAGACAATAACAGTACTGATGACACTCAGGCAGTTGTGCAGCGCTATCAGGCTAGCTGGCCCAAGGCTGTACTGTTGCGCTACGAGTTTGAGCCACAGCAGGGAGCTGGCTTTGCTCGTCACCACGGTACCAAAGTCGCAAACAGTCCACTGATTGGCTATTTGGATGATGACAACTTCCCCTGGGCTAACTGGGTGCGTTCGGCCTATCGCTTCGGCCAGCAGCACCCTGAGGTAGGCGTGTACGGTAGCCGTATTCGGGGAAAATTTGCGACTTCGCCACCGGCTAATTTTGAGCGGATTGCGTCTTTACTCGCCCTAACCGACCGGGGCCCTGAGCCCATTCCCTACCTACCTGAGGCAAAAGTATTACCGCCGGGCGCTGGTCTGGTCGTGCGGCGGCAGGCATGGCTAGACCATGTGCCCGAAAAGAGAGTCCTGGCTGAAAAGTTTGGCGAAAGAGAAGCTGGTGAAGATCTCGAAGTTGTTTTGCACATTCAGAGAGCCGGGTGGCCTGTTTGGTACAATCCTCACATGATGATGCATCACGAGATCCCAGCGCAGCGGCTGACTCGACACTATCTGGTGACACTCTGTCGGGGAATTGGCCTGAGCCGCTACCACACGCGAATGCTCAGTTTTGCCGCTTGGCAACGACCTCTGGTAGTTATTCCTTACGCGCTGAACGACGTACGAAAGATTACGCGCCATCTGCTGCGCTATCGTCAGCAGGTTTTTACCGATACGGTGGCGGCAAGTGAAATGACGATGTACGTTGCGAGCTTAGTCAGTCCGCTGTATAGCTGGTATCGCCTGGGTAGACGAAGTGCTGTGAAGTTGTTTAGGCCGTAGCCGTAGGGCCGACCAGAACGGTTTTGCTGTGACCATGCCGACTGCTGTAGCAATCTGACAGATCAACGCTGTAGAGAGAGCGATCGCACCCGCCTTGCTGGCCAATAAATCTTATACGCCTTACCAATGACATTTGCCTTTGGCAAAAATCCCCAAACGTGGGAATCTGCGCTCTGGTTGCGGTTGTCGCCCAGCACAAAGTAGGCATCCGCTGGCACGAGTTCAGGGCCCCACTGGTATTCTGCTGGTGTATTTAGGTAGCTTTCTAATAAGGGAACTTGGTTGATCCATACCTGGCGATCGCGCACTTCTACTTGCTGTCTCGGCAGGCCAATCACGCGCTTTACGAACAGATCGTCAGGCTTTGCCTCAACTATGGCGATCGCCTCTGGCGGCACCTTAAAGACAACGATGTCACCGGTTTGAGGCTGGTAAAGGCGATTCTCTTGGGAGGCTCCGCCATCGCGACTGACAAAAATCCGGTCGTTTATCTGCAAAGTCGGCAGCATCGATTCACTGGGCACAATGCACTGCATCACCGACTGATCTACCCACATTGGTAGGCTGCCAATTCCCAGACGCAGCAGCAGCCCGCCCACCACTATAACCATCAGCATCTGGCGAGACCGGCTATCGTCTCGGCCCGGACTCAGCGGTGCGATGCGATAAGCGTGATATCCAGAGATTGACCAAACCGCGCAGGCCAGCGGCATCACTACCGGCTGCTGATTAGCCATAAGAGAAAGACCAATGCCCACCACCAAAAACACTCCACCCGCTGCGGCCTGATTGAGATAAAGGTGACCTAACCCCGGCAAAATTTGCGAGAGAAAAACGCTGTACCACACATCTCTCCCCTGCCGCCTATTGCCAAGCGAATCGAGAGGACGATCTGCTGTTGCAAAAGCATCCCAAACATTCAGGAGATAGACAAATCCAGCCGCTGCCAATAGCAAAAAGGCCGAGATGGTGTTGCCCTCAGCGGTCAATAGTGACCAGAGCGCATGGCTCACTAAGGCAAAAAAGACGGCTGCGATCGCCAGCCCTTTTGCCCAGTGCCCGCTATAGAACTGCCCCATGCCAGGCACCAGTCCAGAAAGATTGACCGCCAGCCAACCATCTCGTATCGAACGCTGCGCTCCCACAGATATGCCTCTTTGCCAAAACATGGCGCGATTACAGCTTATTTTTCCCAGCTTGAGGCTGAAGCCGATGGCTAGTGACCCACGATCTGTAGATCTGTTGAGAGGGCAACCAGCATCGTTTTTATGTCTTTAGATAGTTCTGTCTCAGGGTGCTGCTCTGTAAGGTCAAATTTTTGAGGCGAGTGGACCGTGGCAGGCTGGATAGAAGCGACTTCCAACGCGATGAACCAGGTTAACAGTGCCTGGGATCAAGCCAAAGGGCAAGTTGAGAAAGCGCTAGGCATCCAAGATCCGCTGAGAATTTTGCCATACAGGGGATATGGCACGCCTGAGTGGATCTACCTTAAGGGGCGGGTGCTGCAAAAGGAAGGAATCGCGCCGCGAGCCGAAGACGCTGGAATTTCGAAAAACTTGCTGAATATGTACCGCCGCTTTGAGACCGATGAGGTGCCTCATGCCAAGGTTCGGCTGAGTATTGGCGATCGCCAGCAGGACATCGTCGCAAATGAAGAAGGCTATTTTGAGACCGAGCTAAAACTAGAGTTGCCTATTGAAACCAGCTCACTTTGGCAGCAGGTTGATCTCAAACTGTTGAATCCACCTCCACCCAAACAAGATACCGTCACCGCGACAGGTGAAGTCATTACGGTTACGCCAGCGGCTAAATTCGGCGTAATCAGCGATATTGATGACACGATTGTCTACACGGCTGCTAACGACTTATTCAAGATGATTCGGATTGCCTATTTTGGCAACGAGCGCAGTCGTCGTCTGTTTTCCGGGGTCGCCCCGTTTTATCAGGCGTTGCAACAGGGCATAGAAAATGAGGGCAATCCTATCTTCTATGTATCGAGTAGCCCCTGGAATATGTATGACCTGTTCGACAAATTTATGGCACTCAACAATATTCCCAGCGGCCCCATTTTGCTCAGAGATATTGAGCTGTCGCCCGCTAATCTGCTGTCGTTTGAACACCAGAGCCACAAAAGAGAACAGATTAACCCTATCTTCAGGCGGTTTCCCGATTTGCCGTTTGTCCTCATCGGCGACAGCGGTCAGAAAGATGCGGAAATTTATAGTCAGATAGTGCAAGACTATCCAAACCGAATTTTAGGGGTCTACATCCGAGATGTGCTGCCCGGTGATGAAGAAAGGCAGCAGCAGGTTGAGGCGATCGCTCAAAAGGTAAGATCGGCTGGCGTCGAATTTGTGTTGTTTTCCGAAACGGCTGCGGTTGCTGATCATGCTATTGACCAGGGCTGGATTGCCGAGGCGGCGCGGTCAGCTATTCGCTCCGATGAAGGCGTTTAGCGGGTTTGCAAAAGCTGCTCCAGTGAAGGTCTGGCGGCGGGCGAGTTTTCAATTGCTCTTTCAAGCGCTCTGCTGGCCTCTCGACTGCGCAGGGCTTCTGCCAGGCTAGACGTGTCTTCTTTGAGCATCACCGTAATTGACCCTGTATAAATAGTGCCGTCAGGATCAGGGATGACTTCAATCAGATAGCCATAGAGGTTGCCTTCAGAAAGCTGAGCACGCGCAGCCCGCTGTGTGCCCAGATCTTCCGGGCGACTGGGCGAGTAGACTAAGACAGATTGCGATCGCCGGTAATCAGCATAGACTTCAGCGCCGTAGAGCGATCGCAGCGCGTCTTCTAGCCGAGCGATACCCACCCCACTGACCATATCAACCAGCGTCAGCTTTTCAGAGCGCACCATCACCGGCTGCTCAGAATTGCTGCGCAGCAAATCTCCAGAGCTGCCGGGCCCAATCACAGACCCGTGAAAGGTGTAGCGCCGCGCAGGCGTATCACTACGGCGCAACGACAGTCTCTCCCGAGGCTCTGCTCGCAAGGTCGGGTGAGCCTGCATCCAGGCTGCGGCCTCATCGACCGATTGACCCGGAAGTGCAGCGGCACCAGCTGTCAGACCCATCCAAATCGCCGTTATTGTCAGTCCGACCTTGGTTCCGGTGCGCCGCAAATTTTTCATGGATTTTCAGTTATAGGGAGCCAAATCCCTTCTTTTTCTTTTGCTTTTTCTTCTTTTTCTGGCTGTTTGGTGCGCCTCGCCAGCCCGGTCTTTGGCCGCCGCCCATCATGCCGCTGCCGCCCATCATGCCGCCGCCGCCCATGCCTGGAAAGCTGCCGTCCATACCCGGCAAACCCATCTCTCCCCGGCCCATTTGCTGCATCATGCCGCGCATCCGCTGAAAGTCGGTGACGAGCTTACTGACCTCTTTTTCACCGTAGCCTGCCCCTCTTGCCACCCGTCGTCGGCGACTCGGCGACCCCGACAGCACCTCTGGGTTTTGCCGCTCTTCCATGGTCATCGAGTTGATCATGGCCTCACAGCGCTTGAGCTGCTGCTCCCCTTGCTGAAGCTGGTCAGAGGAGAGCTTGTTGCCCATACCGGGGATTAATTTCATAATTCCCGCCAGGGAACCCATGTTCTTCATCAGGCGAGTTTGTTTTAAGAAATCGTTGAAATCGAACTTGGCCGTCAGAATTTTTTCCTGAAGCTTTTCAGCATCCGCAATGTCAACTTCTTCCTGGGCTTTTTCCACCAGGGTGAGCACATCTCCCATACCCAGAATGCGCGAGGCCATCCGGTCAGGGTAAAAAGGCTGAAGCGCTTCGACCTTTTCGCCCACACCGATAAACTTGATCGGCTGCCCCGAAATTCGCCGTACCGACAGCGCCGCGCCGCCGCGCGAGTCGCCGTCCATTTTGGTGAGAATGGCCCCGGTAATGCCGATTTCATCGTGGAAGGTACGGGTGAGCGTGGCCGCTTCCTGGCCGGTCATCGCATCGACGACCAGCAGAACTTCATCGGGCTGCACGACTTCTTTAATCTGAGCCAGCTCGGCCATCATGTCGGTATCAATTTGCAGTCGGCCTGCCGTGTCAATAATCACGGTATCGACGCCGTCCTCTCGGGCTTTGGCTAAGCCCTGACGCGCAATGTCTACTGGGTTAGCATCTGCGCCAATTTCAAAGACCGGTACGTCGATTTGCTTACCTAGTGTCAGCAGCTGGTCAATAGCCGCTGGACGATAAACGTCTGTGGCCACCAGCAGGGCGCTGCGATCCTGTTTGCGCAGGTGCAGGGCTAGCTTGGCGGTGGCCGTGGTTTTACCCGTACCTTGCAAGCCTGCCATCAGGACGACAGTGGGCTTGTTTTCAGCGTCGGCCAGGGGCACGTTAGTTTCGCCCATCGTCTCGACCAGCTCGTCGTAGACGATTTTGATGAACTGCTGGTCGGGCCTAACGCCGGAGACGACCCCGGCACCCTGGGCTTTTTCTTTGACATCGGCGACAAAACCTTTGACCACGTCCAGGTTGACATCGGCTTCTAGCAGGGCGCGCCTGACTTCTCGCAGGGCCTCTGTGATATTTGCATCCGAAATCTTGTCCTGGCCACGCAGCTTTTTCCAGGCGGATTCAAATTGTTCTGAGAGGGCTTCAAACATAGGACTGAGCGGGTGATGAACTGAAAATTGTATATCATCCTATTCTAAGGGGTGCGGCTGCAAATGCTGGTGTGCGCTCAAAAGCGGTGGGGGCGATACTCCAGGGGAGTGGCTTTGCCATCGCATCTGATAAGCTAAAAATGAGCTGAACCCTTTAAAACTTTGAACCCGCCGAAGCAAAGAGCGCCAAATAACCGAACGCTGACGCTCAGTGCGGAAGAAGTGGATCGGTATGCTTCTGATCTATTGACCTTGAGCGGCCCGTGCTTAGCGGATGCCGTCCTTGATCGGACAATTCACCAGAGCGTGTTTGAGGTGCTGCCGTGGCTACCCGATGGCTTCGTCGATCTGCTGATTGTCGATCCGCCGTATAACCGGCACAAGGACTTCAACGGGGCGGCGTTCAAGGCGAGATCCGCTCGGGCGTATCAAGATTGGTTGGCAACGTGGATTCCATATCTGCCGCGCTTACTGAAACCGACCGCCTCTATATATATGTGCTGCGATTGGCAGTCGTCCAACGCAATTTACGAAGTGTTCTCTCAATACTTTCAGGTGCGCAACCGGATTACCTGGGAGCGGGAAAAAGGGCGCGGGGCCAAGCGCAATTGGAAAAACGCCTCCGAAGATATCTGGTATGGCACAGTTTCAGAGGACTACACCTTTAACGTGGAAGCGGTAAAGCTACAGCGGCGAGTGCTTGCGCCTTACCGGGACAAGGCGGGTCAGCCTAAAGACTGGCAGGAGACGCAGCAGGGGAAATTCAGAACAACGCATCCTTCTAACTTGTGGACGGATATTTCGGTGCCCTTTTGGTCAATGCCCGAAAATACGGATCATCCGACGCAGAAGCCTGAGAAGCTGATTGCCAAGCTGACTTTGGCAAGTTCCAACGCTGGTGATGTGGTGTTCGACCCGTTTCTGGGATCGGGGACAACTTCGGTGGTGGCAAAAAAGCTAGGGCGTCGCTATGTGGGGGTCGAGCAGGCGCAGCTGTACTGCTGTTTGGCACAGAAGCGGCTAGCGCTGGCTACAGAAAATTCGATCATTCAAGGCTATGCTGAAGGTGCTTTTTGGGACCGCAATGTTTCGCTATAGCAAAGTAAGGATGCATTCTTACTTTGCGAGTCGAGTTGCTTGTTGTCAGATAACGGTTTCAGCCGATAAAAGTGTCCTAAGTAACCCGACAGGAGCTATAGGTGTGAAGCCCAAGGCGCATAGCCCCATCAAGGACAAATTTGAATCAATACCCATTTTCAAGATATTTTGAATGTAAAGCTCAGCGAGAGAAGCCCGCCTCAGCAGTTCACACTTGCCGCGCTCCCTCTGGCAGCTATGAGCCTACTATTAGCTTAGTTACCTACCACCCAAAATCACTCATGTTGTCCGCTGCCCTGCCCCAATCCCATACAGATAGTCAGACCGTTTACTTTCGCTGCATCGCAGGCTGCTCCGCCAAGCACTCAATTTTTGACGTGATCTACACCTGCCCGTCCTGCGGCAGCTTGCTGGAGGTTCATCACGAGCGTGAACCGCTCAAAAAACGCGACGCCTCTCAATGGAAGCAACTGTTCGACTCACGGGTCGGTACCACAAAATGGCCCTACGGTAGCGGCGTATGGGGAATGCGTGAGTGGGTCATTCCTTCGCTGGCTGACGAAAATATAGTCAGCATGTGCGAAGGCAACACCAACTTGTTTTGGGCCGAACGCTTGGGACAGCAGCTCGGCGTCCCTGACCTGTGGATTAAGCTCTGTGGCATCAGCCATACCGCCAGCTTCAAAGACTTGGGTATGACTGTGCTGGTGAGCGTCGTCAAACAGATGATGGCTCAGGGTAGTAGCGTGAAAGCTGTTGCCTGCGCGAGTACTGGCGACACTAGCGCTGCCCTTGCAGCTTACGCAGCTTACGCCGGCATTCCGGCAATTATCTTTTTGCCTGCGGGCAAAGTCAGTACGGCGCAGCTAATCCAGCCAGTAGCCAATGGCGCGCATGTGCTTGCGCTCGACACCGACTTCGACGGCTGCATGAAAATTGTTCAGGAAGTGACGCGGGACGACTCAATCTACCTTGCCAACTCGATGAACAGTCTGCGCATTGAGGGTCAAAAAACAGTCGGCATCGAAATCATCCGGCAGTTTGATTGGGAAGTGCCTGACTGGATCATCATCCCTGTGGGCAATCTTGGCAACGTCAGCGCCCTCTACCAGGGATTCCAACTGATGATGGATCTGGGGCTGATCACTCGAATGCCGAGGCTAGTCGCCGCGCAAGCGGCCAGAGCCAATCCTTTTTATGAGTCCTTTAAGACTGGATTCAGAGAAAAAATCACCGTGACTGCGCAAAACACGTTGGCTAATGCCATTAGGATCGGCAACCCGGTCAGCTATGAGAAAGCAGTAAAGGCAATAGTAGAAACGGATGGTATTGTCGAACAGGCAACCGAAAACGAATTGACTGCTGCTGCCGCCCATGCTGATTTGACGGGTATGTTCACCTGCCCCCATACCGGCGTCGCGCTAGCGGTGCTGACCAAGCTGGTTAAGCGCGGCGTGATCAAATCGACTGACAAGACGGTCGTAGTTAGTACGGCCCACGGGCTGAAGTTTACTGACTTCAAAGTTGGCTATCACGAGTCAACTTTGGAAGAAGTGACCAGCCAGTATGCCAACCCTGCTGTTCATCTGCCAGCCGACCCGGATGCTGTAAAAGCTGAAATTGAAAAAAGACTTAGCCGTTAGGAGACTGGTTCTTACACTAGTGTTTTTGGTGAATAGTTGCGATCGCAAAGATTGCCAACACTGCGTGAAAAAGAGGTAAGACGTAGATATGCGCAAGCAGCTTCTATTAGACTGGTTTGGGCTTTCTAGATATTGATGCGGGGAAAGGGAGCCGTAATGAGCTTAAAAGCAATTGAGCTGAAGTTTTTACTGAGGTTGCTGGGCTGTGAAGATTATCGCGGCAGGATCACGGCGTTGAATCCCAGCAGTAAAACGTCCACAGCTGAGCGCGATCGCGTTTGCAAAACCCTAAGCTCAAAAGGTTTAGTAGAATACGACAGTGAAGTCGCCTACTTCAAAATTGCGCCCCCCGGGAGAACGCTGCTAATGCTGGATACTACCAGCCTGCCGGTAACGCCCGATGAGCTGAAAGTGCTGAAAGCTTGCAAGGACAGAATGACGCCCGGTAAGCTGCCGGTACCGGCAAATGCCCGTCAGCAGCTCATTAGCAGCCTGGCTGAGCGGAGAATGCTCACAATTACGAAATACACGATCAAAGAAGTCAGGCTGAGCGCAAAGGGCAAACAGTTCCTGCGAGACGAGTATAATCCGACGGGCGATTCTCCGGTGGCGACCGGGACAATGCTGGGTCACTACGTGAGGTTCCTCCGCGATGACCATCGGAGCACAGCCGATGATCTACAGGCAGTCACTATCGGTGCTGAGAGCAAAGCAGCAATCTGTCTTTGAATAGGGGGATGAGCGGGGTAATTGTGATCGCTCCTACGCCGAAAGACAGCTAGAATCTTCGTCTAGACAGGTTTCGTCGACCTATCCGACGGTACTAGCGCTGCCAACGTAGCCAACGGTACAGCCAAAGCAGTCGTCAGCGCCTCGTCTAACTGGTCCCTGTGGTTTTCTCAGCGTAACGGGATGGACGCAGGTGCTGATAGTCGCTAAGGCATCGCGATAGGTCTGTTGGTTTTGTTCATGTTGCTGGGGATTGTAAACAATGTCATAGAGGACACCTAACTTTGGGAAGTTGAATAGCAAACACTGCGCCTTTCCCTCTCGCTTAGATCAACCAGCCTCTATGGCATTGCCAGCGGTTGCCAGGCTCTCTTTAATAGAACCTCAGCTCCCAAGAGACCGGTGAGGAAAGGTCGATTGAGTGGGTAGCGAGCTGTGCTAATTCAGATTCGCAGTTGGGGTTAAACGTGTAGGTCAGACTGAGGTGCAGCCAGTCCCTCAAATAGATAGGTTCCAGACGGGTGGGTGATTTTGCTTGCACAGAAAAGTCAGCGGCCAGCTGCTTCAACCAGTCGGCTTCTAGCGCTAGCCTGTGCCAATCGGTGCGAAAGATAAGCTGTTGGATCAGCTGTTGGATCATGATCGGGGGTCGGGGAATGCGATCGCGATACTCAAACAGCAATCTCTCTAAAACATCTGCATAGCCAGCAATTGCATTTTCCTTATCTGCGAAGAAGCCAGCAGCGTACAGTGAGGCATATAGGCATGAGCAGCATTAGAGCCATATTGCTGGCTGCTCTCGAAGTAAGCTGCAATCTGCTGGGCAAGCGGGCCAACCGGACAGGCGTAGCAGATCAGCTGTGGCATTCCGACAGGCACGCTCCCTCTACTCTGCAACAACTGCTACGAAGCAGCCGCCATTTCGGGTGCTTTTTCTTCTCTCGTCGCAACCACTTCTGCTATCTGCGACTCAATCTCATCCTTTACAATCTGGCGATACTCCAAAAAGTGTTCTATCTGAGCGCAAACCGTCAGGTAGCTGGCAACGCCGCGGCGATTATGCTTAAACATTTCAAAGAGATAAATCCAAAAGGTAGAGCGGGTTTCTCTCTCGATGCCCTGTTTCCAACAGACGATGAAAAGCGCCTTAAGCAAATGCCAGTTAAAAGGCTCTTTGGCAGACTTGGGTTTGGGGCCACGGCTCTTGTTGTTGTGACACGGCGCTTCGCCCAAAATACGGTAGTGCCGGTAGGTACGGTCTAAATATTTTTGCGGATCGTACAGATTCCAAAAGGCATCGACATATTCTTGAGCAACTTCTTCTACCGGGCGGGTAGGCACGAAGTTCATTAAGGTTGTCTGGTGAATATTGGCAGTCTCTTTGCCAGCCAGCAGCCGGTTTTCTCTTTCTAATCGGTGCCAGAGAGCCGTATCTGGGAGAGCCTGCAACATGCTGAAGAGAGCTGTGGGAATGGAGCATTTTTCAACGAATTGAACAATGCGATCGCCCGCCCCCTTCTTCTCTCCATCAAAGCCGATAATAAAGCCCGCCATCACCCGAATACCTGTGCTGGCGATTTTATGAATAGATTCGCTCAGCGGATCGCGCACATTCTGAAACTTTTGCGTAACCTTAAGACTGTCAGCATCGGGCGTTTCGACCCCAAGGAAGACCGCCCCGAAGTTACAGGCCGTCATCAAATCCATCAGCTCCTGGTCGTTAGCCAGATCCACTGAGGCTTCCGTCGAGAAGGTAAAGGGATAGCCTTTCTCCTTCATCCAGGGCACCAGCGCCTTGAGCATTAGCTTCACGTTGCGCTTATTGCCAATGAAATTGTCATCTACCATAAAGATGCTGCGCCGCCAGCCTAGCTCGTACAGGCACTCCAATTCAGCAATCAGCTGCTCGGGTGACTTGGTACGCGGCTTGCGGCCATAGAGCACAATAATGTCGCAAAACTCGCACTGAAACGGGCAGCCGCGCGAAAACTGAATCGCCATCTCCGAATAGGCGTTGAGATCGAGCAGGTCAAATCGAGGCACCGGGCTGGTGCCGACATCGGGACGCTCCAGGGCACGAAAAGTTCCCGACGTTTCGCCCTTTTCGATGGCTTCTACCAGCATCGGCAGCGTAATTTCGCCTTCGTCTAGCACGCGAAAGTCTGCGCCGGCTTCAATGACTTCGTGCGGCAGGGCGGTGGCATAAGGCCCGCCGACCGCGACCGATTTCCCTCGGCGCTTGGCTTCGCGAATTTGCGCCAGCATGTCGGGCTTTTGGACAATCATGCCCGAAAAAATCACCAGCTCTGCCCAATCCCAATCAGCCTCGCTGAGCTCTTCCACGTTGCGATCTACCAGCCGTAAGTCCCACTCCTGAGGCAGTAAAGCGGCTACAGTAACCAGCCCTAAAGGCGGCAAGATTGCCCTGCGTCCAGCCAGTTCAATGGCTTTATCAAACGACCAAAAGCTCTTAGGGAACAAAGGGTAAATTAGCAGGGCTTTCATAAAAATTGCCTGTTTGTATAAGGAGTTATGAAACTGAACGGTAAACTATTTGTAGAACGAGATAGGCAGCAGTAGGCCACTTAAAAAGCGATTACCCGTTATCCCGACAGAAACAAACCAGACAGCGAAATTTGCATCCGCAAGCCAATTAAACTTAAAGAACGTTAGATAAATTCAGAGGCTAAACCCGTGGTTCATGCTACCCTAGCATGCCGCAGAGAAAGCTGGGTTTTGGCTTACGTCCGTTCCAATCAGCAAAGCCAGAAAAAACACCATCTGCCCTCGCTTCGCCATATCTCTTCCCACTGAAATAAATGTCAATCTGGGGGCTGGATTCGGATCAGCGCCTTCTCAGTCTAAGCCGAGCGTTCTACCGCTGAACTACCGCAGAATAGTCTTTACGCTGCTTTCTACAGCATCGAAAAGCATGTTACGCCCAGAAAAGCAAAGGATCTTTACATGTCAAAGTGTGATCACGTTGACTTTATGAATTTTTGAACGTACGGGGCACTCTACAGATAGTTTTTTATTGAATTTGCGGCTAGAGCATGACACCTACTGCGATCGCCCCCAACCCCTTTCCTCATATCCGGGACTACACGCTCATAGAGCAGCTCTATGTAGGCAAACGGACAGCCGTCTATCGGGCAGTGCCAGCAGGGCAGCAGCAGTCAGTTGTGATCAAGGTATTGCAGCCAGCGTACTCAAGCTTTAGCAGCCTGGTACAGTTCCGCAATCAGTACGCCATCACCAAAGACCTGCCCGTTCCCGGAATCGTTCGCTCGCTGAGCCTGGAACCCTGGCAAAATAGCTACGCGCTGGTGATGGAAGACTTTAGCAGCCTGTCCTTACAGCAGTACGTACAAGGGCGGGCACTGCCGGTTGCTGAAACGCTGGCGATCGCCCTTCAAATAGCAGACATTTTGCACAACCTCTGCCAGCATCGGGTAGTGCACAAAGACATCAAACCGGCCAACATTCTGATCGAGCCAGACAGCCAGCAGATTAAGCTGATCGACTTCAGCATTGCCTCGGTGCTGACCCAGGAGACCTCAGAGGTGAAAGATCCCAACGGATTGACCGGCACCCTGGCGTATCTTGCTCCCGAACAAACCGGGCGAATGAATCGATCCATTGACTACCGCACCGACTTCTATGGGCTAGGGGTGACGCTGTACGAACTGTTGACCGGCAGATTGCCCTTCCAATCCGAAGATCCGATGGAGCTGGTGCACTGCCATATTGCGCAGTCTCCTGTGCCGCCTGACCAAATTGAGCCGGGCATTCCCTCGGTGGTCTCAGCCATTGTCTTAAAACTGATGGCAAAAAATGCTGAGGATCGCTATCAGAGTGCCCGTGGCCTTAAGCATGACTTAGCGCAGTGTCTTGCTCAATGGCAGCAGGCAAAGACAATTGCTGAGTTTGAGTTGGGTGAGCGCGATCGCTCTGATCGATTCTCAACGCCCGAAAAACTATACGGGCGGGAAGCAGCGGTTCAAACCCTGCTGGATGCGGCAATGCGGGTCGCCTCCGCGCCCGCCCCGGACGCTGGCCGCAGTTCAGAAATGCTCCTGGTAGCAGGCTTTTCAGGCATTGGCAAAACGGCTGTCGTCAATGAAGTTCACAAGCCGATTGCGCGCCAGCGCGGCTACCTGATCAAAGGCAAGTTTGACCAGTTCAACCGCAATCTGCCCCTCTCCGCCTTTGTGCAGGCGCTACAAGATTTGAGCGGTCAGCTCTTGACCAAATCGGATACAAAACTGGCCGAATGGCGCGCCCAGATTTTGGACGCGGTAGGTGAAAGCGGTCAGGTGCTGATTGACATCATTCCTGAACTAGAGGAGATAATTGGCCAGCAGCCCCCGGCAGCATTGCTCTCAGGCGCAGCTGTGCAAAATCGATTCAGGTTACTGCTGCAAAAGTTTATGGCTGTTTTTGCAACCGCCGAGCATCCGCTGGTGATATTTTTAGACGATTTGCAGTGGGCAGACTCAGATTCACTACAGCTGATCAAGCTGCTGCTGACCAACCAAGACCATTTGCTGTTGATAGGCGCTTACCGAGACAACGAAGTCTCACCAACGCATCCTTTTACCATCGCTGTAGATGAATTGGCAGAGGCAGGTACCTCTATTCACACGATTACGCTACAGCCGCTGTCTCAAGACCAGATCAACCAGCTCGTCGCTGAGACCTTGGGCTGCCAAACCGAGACCGCTCAACCGCTCACCGAGTGGGTATATCAAAGAACAAAGGGCAATCCGTTTTTTACGAAGCAGTTTCTGCAAGGGCTGCATCGTGACGGCCATATTACCTTTGACTACACAGTCGGTGCCTGGCAGTGCGATATCGCTCAGATCAAATCGCTCGCCCTCACAGGCGATGTTGTCGAATTCATGGCGGCTCGACTGCAAAAGCTGCCGGCAGAGACACAGACAGTCCTTAAGCTCGCTGCCTGCATCGGCGCGCAGTTCGATCTCAGTACGTTAGCGGCGATTTCGCAGCAGTCACAAACGGAGACGGCTAGAGCGCTATGGGCAGCTTTGCAGGAAGGCTTAATTCTCTCTATCTCCGAAAACTACAAGTTTTTCCAATCTGGCCATACAGAGAGTTTGCTGCCAGAGGTTGCGGTGCCCTATAAGTTTCTACATGACAGGGTACAGCAGGCAGCCTATTCTCTGATTCCGTCCGATCAAAGACAAAAGACTCACTACCGTATCGGCCAGCGGTTGCTCCAAAAAATACCGTCAGCCTTGAGAGAGGAGAACATATTTGAAATTGTCAATCAGCTCAATCAGGGAACTACGCTCATTGCTGACCCAAAGGAACGGTATGATTTAGCTCAGCTCAACCTGATTGCCTGCCAGAAAGCGAAAAATGCAGCCGCCTACCAGTCAGCCAGTGAGTATGCCAGTGTTGGGCGATCGCTACTCGGTGAAGATGCCTGGCAGCAGCAGTACAAAACTAGCTTGGCGCTGTACACGATAGCTGCCGAAATCGCCTCACTGTGCGGCGATTTTGCAGCGTTGGACGAATTTATTGAACAAGTTGTCGAACACGCCCGCTCTCCGCTCGAAAAGGCAAGCGTCTATCGCATCAAAGTCCAGGCCAGCACTTTTCAAAACAAACCAACCGCAGCCATTGACACCGCCCTTCAGATCTTGCAGCAGATGGGCATCACCTTTCCGCCAGCGCCGACAGAAAAAGATATTCAGCAGGCCATGCTAGAGATTGGTCAGTTGATAGGCGATCGCGACGTTGAAACCCTGGCCGACCTGCCAGTCATGACAGATAAGGAGAAGGTTGCGATTGTTCAGCTTGCCAATAGTGTCTTGCCAGCCGCTTATATCTTGGGCTCTCCTCTATTCCCGCTGCTGGTCGCCCTCTCTGTCAAGCTCTCAGTTCAGTATGGGAATACGCCTGCTTCGGCCTATGCCTATGCTTGCTATGGCATCATTGCCTGTAATCTTTTTCAAGACATTGAGACAGGCACAAAGTTCGGCCAGCTGGCTCTTCAGGTTATTTCTAAGCTAGATGCCAAGGCATTCAAAGCAGAGGTATCTATGGTCGTGGGAACGTTCATTTTTCACCGCAGATCCCATATCCGAGAAACGCTGCCGCTGCTCAAAGAAGGCTATGTAGTCGCCCTGGAAGTCGGGAATCTAGAATATGTCGGGTACAACGCTAAAAACGCTTGCTTTAATGCTTTTTGGTATGGTCAGCCGCTTTCTAGCCTGGAGCCGGAAGTACGGGCCTACGGCGACACGCTAACGAAGTTGAGTCAGTTGACGACCGCTACCTACTGCCAGATCTGCTGGCAATACATATCCAGCCTACTCGCGGTAGAACCGCCCTCTGGCTCCTCTGAAGAAGTGCTTCAAGCAGCGGAGTTTTCACCTCAGCTAACTGCTGCCGATGACTCGCTAGGTCTGTTTTACCTCTCGCTCTATCAGCTCATGCTGGACTATCTGTTTGGAGATTTAGAATCAGCTCAGAGTCAGGCGATCGCAGCCCGGCACTACCTGATTACAGCCGCTGGCATGGTGGGTGAATCGGTCTTCTATTTCTATGACTCTCTCACAGCCCTGGCCGCAACAGATTTACAAACAGAAGATCTCTCGATGGTTTTGTCCCGAGTAGAGCAGAATCAGGCGCAATTAGTACAGCATTGGGCCCACCACGCGCCGATGAACTACCAGCACAAGGCTGACCTGGTAGCCGCTGAGAAATGTCGGGTATTAGGGCAAAGGGCTGAGGCTATTGAGCTGTACGATAGGGCGATCGCAGGTGCTAGAGCCAACCGCTACATCCAGGAAGAAGCCTTGGCCAACGAGCTGTGCGCCAAATTTTTCTTAGCCTGGGATAAAGAGAAAATAGCGGCGGCCTATATGCAGGCCGCTTACGTCTGCTATGTCCGCTGGGAGGCACAGGCTAAAGTTGCCGATCTAGAACAGCGCTATCCGCAGCTACTAGCCGCTATTTCTCAGTCAGCCGCTGTCGTTACCCCCGCTCAGGCTACGACCTTCCCCACCCTGACAAATACCGTCAATAGTGCTAGCAGCGGCCATCTACACCTGGATTTCCTAACTATCACAAAAGCCGCGCAGGCGATTTCACAGGAGATTGAGCTAGAAAAGCTGCTGGCAACCCTGATGCAGACTGTCATCGCCAGTGCTGGCGCTCAAAACGGCTATCTTATCCTTCGCCAGGCCGACCGATGGAAGGTAGTCGCTCAAGCGGATAAAGCTCACGTAACCACAGTAGATACGCCAGTGGAGCAGTCTAATAACATTCCTCAGAGTTTGATTTATTCGGTCGCGCGAAGCCATAAGACGGCTGTTTTTGAGAATCTGGGCGTGGCCCCGCAGTTTGAAAGCGATCGCTATGTCAGTCGCTGCCAGCCTAAGTCAGCGCTCTGCACCCCGGTGAGCCGTCAGGGCAAGCTAGTAGGTGTTCTGTATCTGGAGAACAATCTGATCGAGGGCGCTTTTACGCGCGATCGCATCGAAATTTTGCAGCTTCTCACCAGCCAGGCTGCTATCTCAATCGAAAACGCCCGGCTGTACCAGCAGACCGAAAACTATTCGCAAAGCTTAGAAGCTGAGGTCGCTCAGAAAACTCAGGCGCTCAAACACAAAGTCAAAGACCTTAAAGAAACCCTGAAAAAGCTTAAAGCAGCCCAGGCACAAATCATTCAGACTGAGAAGATGTCATCTTTAGGGCAGCTCGTTGCCGGCATTGCCCACGAAATTAATAATCCGGTCAACTTTATTCACGGCAACATTCAGCATCTATACCAATACACTCAAGACCTGTTGAAGTTGATCGATGCCTACCAGCACGAACAGCCTCAGCCGTCTCAATCGCTACAGGCTCTACTGGAAGAAATAGATCTAGACTTTCTAACAGAAGATGCGCAAAACCTGCTGAAGTCTTTGCGGCATGGGAGCGATCGCATCAAAGAAATCGTCCTCTCGCTGCGCAACTTCTCCCGGCTAGATGAAGCCGATCTTAAAGAGGTGAATGTCCATGACGGCATTGAGAGTACGCTGGTGATTTTGCAGCACCGCCTTAAAGCAGCGACGGAGCATCCAGCCATCTCTGTTGTGCGCAATTACGGTGACCTGCCACCGGTTGAATGCTACCCGGGGCAGCTCAATCAGGTTTTAATGAATCTATTGAGCAATGCCATCGACGCACTCATAGAGCATCCGACCGCACAAAATACCATTCGCATAGAAACCGAAACACTCAAAGCAGGGTGGATAGCGATTCGCATTGTTGACAGCGGCAAAGGCATTCCAGAGGTGGTGCGATCGCGCATCTTCGATCCCTTTTTCACGACCAAACCGGTTGGGAAAGGAACCGGTCTAGGGCTCTCAATCAGCTATCAGATCGTGACCGAAAAGCACGGCGGCAGACTCTACTGCCACTCTACACCCAGTCAGGGTACAGCGTTCGTGATCGAGCTGCCGGTTCACTCTCAAGCGAGTACCTGAGCTAGTCCTAACTGCCCGCCGCTGGCACCGCTTCAATCACGCTCACCAGTCCTGACGTGGGCACCGTGCGCTGCACACTGAAGCCCGCTTGTAGCAGGAGCTGAGCGTACTCATCCTCAGTTCTTTCCCGTCCCCCTGAAAAAATCGAGAGCATGGTGACATCCAGCAGTTTGCCAAAGTGAGGAGTGTCGCCCGGTGGAATCAGCATTACAACAGTCAGCAGTCGACCGGTATGTGACCGGTATGTGGCATAGCCTGACGAATGTTAGGGCTTGTAAATTAATAAGCTCACAATTCTGAAAGGTCGTAACTGCCCAACTTCAGCGACTGTGAAACCAAACCATGAGGCTAATTTTTTACAGCTCCTCAGCTCCAGTCCTCACCTTTCTTAATCCAAGTGGGCGTGAAGACCGTTTCTGTTTTATGAATTTCCTGGGTCTTAGCAAATAGCTCCGCTTCTGTAAGATTCCATTTCTTTAGCGCTGCGTCCAAATCGCGCTGGATATCGCGCGCCCCTTGAAAGCCGTCATAGCGGATGCGCAGCCGGGCGACCTCTGCCATGTTTAAGCTGCTGGCATTCCCTGCCATAGCGGTATCTAGTGTCTCTCGGTCTTTTCTGTACTGAGGATGAAGATAGTCTTTGTCGCTTTGAATTTCTGACACAGTTTCCTTCTAGATAACAACATCAGTCCGCGCACAGCACCGCTGCATGATGGCGAATGTGATCGCCCATGAACGTCGCAATAAAATAGTAGCTATGATCATAACCGGGCTGCTGCCGGAGCGTAAGTGGCTGACCCACTTGCTCGCACGCAGCGGCAAAAACCTCAGGCAAAAGCTGACCCTGCGCTAAAAACGAATCGGCCCCACCCTGGTCTATTAGAATCGGACTTAAGTTACCGTCACTTGCCTTGACGAGTTCAGTCGCATCGTAAGCGGCCCACTGTTCTTTGTCGGCTCCCAGATAGCCAGTGAAGGCTTTTTGGCCCCAGGCACATTGAGAAGGCGCAGCGATCGGCGCAAAAGCAGAAGCCGAAGCGTACTTATCCGGATTTTTCAGCCCACAAATAAGTGCGCCGTGACCGCCCATCGAATGACCAAAAATGCCAGCGCGATCCTTTACAGAAAACGTCTGCTTAATCAGCCCTGGCAGCTCCTCGGCCACATAGTCATACATTCTGTAGTGCTTCGCCCAGGGCGCTTCGGTCGCATTCACATAAAATCCCGCCCCCGTGCCAAAGTCCCAGTCATCATCTTCGCCCGGAATATTCACCCCGCGCGGACTCGTGTCGGGCGCGACCAGCATCAGCCCATGCTCTGCCGCATAGCGCTGTGCCCCTGCCTTCTCAATAAAGTTTTTCTCAGTGCAGGTCAGCCCCGACAGGTAATAGAGCACGGGTACGGGGCCATTCTTCGCCTGAGGTGGTACGTACACCGCAAAGTTCATTTCACAGCCGCACACTTCAGAGCGATGGCTGTAAAACCGGGTGGTGCCGCCAAAGCTTTTTACTTGTGATTTTTCTTGCAAACCTTGTAAACCTGTAGCCTCCCTAATCATACAGAACGACGCTGCGAATCGACTCGCCGCGATGCATTAAGTCAAATGCATCGTTGATCTTCTCCAGCGGCATCGTATGCGTAATCAGATCGTCGATGTTGATCTTGCTATCCATGTACCAGTCCACAATCTTCGGTACATCCGTCCGGCCTCTCGCTCCGCCAAAGGCACTGCCCTGCCATACCCGCCCGGTCACAAGCTGAAAAGGCCGCGTGCTGATTTCTTTACCGGCTTCTGCCACGCCGATGATGGTGCAGACGCCCCAACCCTTGTGACAGCACTCCAGCGCCTGTCGCATCACATTCACATTGCCAATACATTCAAACGAGTAGTCCGCCCCGCCGCCTGTCAGCTCTACCAGATGGCTAACTAGATCGCCTTCGATCTCTTGTGGATTGACAAAATCTGTCATGCCAAATTTCTCTGCCATCTCGCGCCTGGCCGGATTTAAGTCTATGCCGACAATCCGGTCAGCGCCAACCATCCGTGCGCCCTGGATCACATTCAGACCAATACCACCTAAGCCGAATACCACAACGGTTGACCCCGGCTCTACTTTGGCAGTAAATAGCACCGCGCCGATCCCAGTCGTCACACCGCAGCCGATGTAGCAGACCTTGTCAAAAGGCGCATCTGAGCGAATTTTCGCCAGCGAAATCTCGGGCAGCACAGTGTAATTCGCGAAGGTAGATGTGCCCATGTAGTGATAGAGCGGCTTCCCTTCAAATGAAAAGCGACTGGTGCCGTCGGGCATGACGCCTTTGCCCTGGGTGCTGCGAACCGCCTGACACAGATTGGTCTTTTGGCTGAGGCAGTAGGCACATTCTCGGCACTCTGCTGTATACAGCGGAATCACATGGTCACCGGGCCTAAGGCTTTTGACTTCTGGCCCCACGTCTACCACGATGCCTGCCCCTTCGTGGCCGAGAATGGAAGGGAAAAGTCCTTCTGAATCCTTGCCTGAAAGCGTATAGGCGTCGGTATGGCAAATTCCCGTGGCCTTGATTTCTACCAGAACTTCGCCCGCTTTTGGGCCTTCTAGCTGAACAGTTTCAATGCTCAAAGGCTTACCGGCTTCGAAGGCAACTGCTGCTTTTACATCCATAACTGTCCTGTGCTCTCTAGTTTCTATGTGAGTATTATCTGGAGAGGATTACACGAGTGCAACCTGATTTGGTGACAAGATTACAATGGCAGGCTGCAAATAGACACTATGTCAGCCACCTACCGCATCGTATTCAGCCAGCCTGTACCGATAGTCGTCGCGCCAGTGGTAGAAGTCACTTCTACTGCCAGCTAGATAGGGGCCTCTAATGCGGTATAAGCTTTGAGATCAACGTTCTATAGCCTCTGTCGAGTTGCTTAGGACACTTTTGTTGGCTAAACCCGCTAGAGAACAGCAGGCAACTCGACTAGCAGATGTCCTAATGCATCAGGACATCTGCTATGAGTGCTCTATCAATCGCGCTGACATCTGGCGTACGGCCCTATTGTCTTGCTAGAGAGTGGTCGGTTACATCAGTTGTCCTGATCTGCGCCCACCTATACCCGATGGTGAGTAGATTAGGCAAACCTGTAAAACCGCGTTTAATCAATCGCCTGAGCTATGACAAAACTGCACCCGCCGTCGCCTCAAAGACGGCTTTCTCAGCTCTGGAAAACAGCTTTTAGCCTGATCGGGGGCCTGGCTGTGCTCACCCAGGCAGAAGCGGCTATGGCCGGAATGTGTCGGGCAGAGCTGCCGGGGAAGATTGATGCGATCGCTCAAAACCCAGCCCTCAATGGCGCTAACATTGGCATCCTAATAGAAGCCACCAATACCGATGCGCCACTCTACGCCCGTCGCGCTCAGGAAAAATTCGTCCCCGCTTCTAACGTCAAACTGCTCACGACTGCCGCCGCTCTCCAAAGCCTTGGCCCCGACTTCAGCATTCGCACCTCTGTATTCGGTCAGCCCAATACTCCCGACCCAGCCCTTTACGTAGTCGGTCGAGGCGACCCCACCTTCACCAGCTATCAAATCAATCTGCTGGCCAATCAGCTCAAGCAACAAGGCATTCGCCGAGCGAGCAGCCTTACTGCCATTGACAACTATTTCACCGGCCCCGCTGCCAGTCCCTACTGGGATGACGAAGACTACCGGGCAGGCTATGGCGCACCAGCTAACAGCCTGATTCTCAACCGCAACGAACTCAGCTTTACCGTTTCTCCCACCCGAGTCGGCCAGCCTTTGCAAGTAATCTGGGATCGGCCTGACTTTGTGCGCGGCTGGCGCATAGAAAACAACACGCGCACCGTCGGCGCAGGCGGCAATGAATTTATTGATGCAGGTCAGAGACCAGGGCAAAAGGTGATGACGGTGAGAGGCCAGCTTGTCGCTGGGTCAGCCTCTGACAACAACTCGATTGCCTTGGGCGACCCTGCCAGCTACTTTGTCGAACAGTTTCAGCAGAGCCTGACCAGCTACGGCATTTCCTCAGCCAGCAGTCAGGTCAGCACAGCCAATCCCCCTGCTGGCTCGGTAGAACTTGCTGCCATTCAGTCCCCACCGCTGAGCGCTTTTATCGATCCGACCAACCTCTACAGCGTTAACATCTACGCCGAAGCGATGCTCAAAGCTTTAGGACGCAGCGCCGATCCCACCACACCAGACGCTTACCAGACCGGTGCAGTCGCGGTTGGTCAAATCCTTGCCGACCTAGGCGTCGCTCCAGGTAGCTTATCCATTGTCGATGGCTCTGGCCTCTCGCGGCGCAACCTGGCTAGCCCCGAAGCCTTCGTTGATACGCTCCAGATCATGGCCCAAACGCCAAACGCCACTATCTACCGCAATTCCTTAGCCGTCGCTGGCCGCAGCGGCACCCTGCGCAATCGGATGAAAGGCACCCTGGCAGAAGGTCGCTTTCAGGGCAAAACCGGTACCCTCAGCGGTACCTACACCCTCAGCGGCTACCTCAATCCGCCCAACCATCCGCCGTTAGCACTCAGCGTTTTGGTGAATGATGCAGATGCTGGCGGACGCACCATTCGCAGCCTAATTGACCAAATCATCATTCAAGCAGCCAGCTTAGACGACTGCTAACGCTCAGAATCCTCATATCTCTAGAATGAGCTGCAATAATGAGCTATGGAAAGTAGGTTTTGAGCCATGGTACAGACGCCAACTAAGCCCCTCACCCTGGAATTTTTTTTGCAGCAGCCGGATACCAAGCCTGCAAGCGAATACATCAATGGCCAAGTAATTCAAAAACCCATACCTAAAGCAGAGCACAGCGTCATTCAAGGTGATCTCACAACGGCGATCAACGCTGCGATTAAGGGCAATCGAGCAGGGCGAGCTTTTCCAGAGCTGAGATGCACGTTTGATGGCGGCTCAATTGTCCCTGATATTACCGTGCTGCCATGGTCTGCCATTCCTAGAAGTGAAAACGGCAAAGCCTCAGGCGAGCTTTTTGCGGCCCCTGAGTGGATGATCGAAATTTTATCGCAAGGACAAAGCCAAACGAAGGTTGTCAAAAAAATTCTGCACGCGCTGCAACACGGCACTCAGATAGGATGGCTAATCGACCCGGCTGAAGACTGCATATTTGGCTACACGCCTGATCTACGAACGGTTCTTCACGAAGAGGTAACTGCAAAGTTACCCGTACCTGCGTTTGCGAAAGAATTTGAACTGACGGTTGGGGAGTTGATAGCTTGGCTATACGAATAGCGTTTTCGGGCTCGTCGCTGGCCTGCTGCTATTACGGTAGAGCGTTCTGCCGCTAAGCCATTGCCATCTCATAACGGCGGTTCACTTCAGGCCAGTTAACCACATTCCACCAGGCGTCCAAATACTCGGCCCGACGATTGCGATAGTTGAGGTAGTAGGCATGTTCCCACACGTCGTTACCCATAATTGGGATCAGTCCGTTCATCAGCGGGCTATCTTGGTTGCCAGTGTTAGTGACTTGCAGTGTTTGATCGCCGTTGAGCACCAGCCAGGCCCAGCCACTGCCAAAGCGCTTCTTGCCTTCCTCATTAAATGCCGACTTGAACTCATCAAAGCTGCCAAACGTAGAGGCTATGGCATCAGCGATCGCCCCTACCGGCTCGCCGCCCCCATCAGGACTCATAATCTCCCAAAACATCGAGTGGTTCAGATGTCCGCCGCCGTTGTTACGCACCGCCGCCTGAGCATCTTCAGGCAGGCTGTCTAGCTGCTCAATCAGTTCTTCGGGGCTCATCGCTCGCAGCGCCGGGTAATCGCTCACCGCCGCGTTTAAGTTCTTTACATACCCCGCATGATGCAGATCGTGATGCAGCTGCATGGTCTCCGCGTCAATCGTCGGAGCCAGCGCACTGTATTCATACGGCAGCGGCGGTAGGGTAAAGGGCCCATCCTCTTGTTTGCCTGGCAGTGACAGGGAAATTGCTGAGGGCGATCGCCACACATCCAACGCCGCCGATCCAGCTACAGCACCTAGCAAAAACAGCAGCCGACGACGAGCAATCATAGAGAAACCAGCGGTACCAACGCACAGATTATATGATCAAACTATGGGCTTTCCCCTCCTCCCAAAGCTCCCTTCTCCCTGTGCTCCCCGCTCCCATGTTCCAAACCACCCGCCGCCGCCTGGCCCTCTGGTACACCACCGTCACCGCAGTCCTGCTGCTGCTGTTTGCCAGCGGCGTCTACATCTACGTGCGCAACACGCTGGTAGAGCGAGTAGACGACACCTTGAATCATGTGGTGGAAATTGTGCAGCGATCGCTCGTCATCGAACCCGACCCCGATCCCAATGGCGCTGAGCAACGGCTGCTGACCGCTGTGGGCGTCGTCGATCCGCCCCTCAGGGTCAATGTTGAAGACAGCTTTCGCAACGGCGAAGAGGCCAGTGAAGACGACCACATCGACCTCGAATGGTTTAACCCGGCAGGCGAACTAATGTGGACCACCTTTGCCAGACCTCACGCGGTTTCCCTGCATGTCAACCCCAAGGGTGAAACGGTTACCCCGCCCGACGGCATCGTCCTGCGACAGATCACTCAGCGGGTGCAGTCGGGATCGCAGCTGCTCGGGTACCTGCGCGTCAGCCATCCCTGGTTTGAAGTCTCTAAACCCAGCCGTCAGCTGATTGTCGATTTGGCGCTGGGCATCAGCGTCATGCTCACGGCGGTGGCCTCCATTGGCTGGCTGCTCTCGGGGCTAGCGATCGCTCCCATCAAAGACTCTTATCAGCAGCTCAAGCAGTTTACTGCCGACGCCTCTCACGAGCTGCGCAATCCGATTGCAGTCATCCAGACCAACGTACAGGTAGCACTAGCAGACCCCGATGAACAGTTTCAGCGCAGTCAGCTAGAGGTGGTAGAACGCCTGACCCGTCGGCTCGGCAGGCTAGTGGACGATCTGCTGTTTTTAGCACGTCAAGAAAGCGGACTGGTGCCGGTGCAGCGCGATCGCATCGATCTGAGTGCTCTACTTCGAGACGTTATTGAAGAGCAACAGGCACTCGCCCAAGAAAAATTCCTTAGACTCAGCTATACCACCACCGACTCAGCCATTCACATTCAGGGCGACGCCGACCAGCTCACTCGTCTGTTCACCAACCTCATCGCCAACGCCATTCAATACACAACCGATGGCAAAATTACGGTGAAGCTCACGGCTGCTGCCAACCAGATCACGCTCATCGTCGCAGATACCGGCATCGGCATTCCGGCCAAAGACCTCAGCCGCATTTTTGACCGCTTCTATCGGGTAGATCCGGCCCGTCGCCGTAATACCAAGGGAGCAACGGGCGGATCTGGGCTGGGACTGGCGATCGCCAAAGTCATCGCCAACAATCATCAAGGACAGCTCAATTTGACCAGTCAATCCGGTCAGGGCACTACCGCTACTGTAACGCTACCCACCAAGTCACCAGCCATGAAACCCAGTAGGGCGCCTACTGCGATGACACCAGGCTAACCTTTGGGCCAAAGGTGCGCTCTTCCGGCATCCCCAGCTCACCCATCGGCTCTGCCTTAGACTGATTGTAGGAGTAGAGCACGCCGCCAGCATTGCCTACCCGCACAGTGATAGACTCATCGGCGACCCAAGATCGAGTTTCTCCCTGCTCCAAAATCGCCTCAAACTCGGTAGCTCCATCAGCCACTACCCGCACCCATGACTGCCCAGTCACCACTAGGTCAACCTCAACCGGTCGAGCTTCAGCTTCAGGCTTGGCCTCTGCGGGCGCGGCGGGCGTTGTCTTTACCTGCTGATTCTCTTTCGGCATCAGCTGCTCAATTTCCTCAGGGTTCAAGATAGGTTGAGCGGTCATGTCGGGCACGGTCCGCTGCAGAAAGCCGGAGAGTGCACCAATCGCCCCCACAATCAGCACCACATAGGCCCCGTAAAGATGGAGCGGACGCAGCTGCGCCGCAGGTGAATCCTTCCAAGACAGTCGCGGTGACTGTACCACTGGTTGCGTAAAAAATTGACTGGCTAGCGTTTCACCATCCAGGCCCAGCGCATTTCCGTATCGGCGTAGCAGCGCCCGCACATAAACTGGTTCAGGCAGCTCAGCCAAATTGCCTTGCTCTAGAGCAGCCAGCAACATCTGACGAATCAAGGTGCGCTTTTCAATAGCTTCCAGCGACAGCCCCCCTTGCAAACGCGCCTGTTTCAGTACGCTGCCAAGAGAACACAGCTGCTCCTGCTGTAGCCGTTGGGCAGTGGGTTGTTTAGTGCGAGCTTTCTGCTTCATAGTAAGGCGAAGGATTAAGGCAGGTGAGAAGGGACTTTTGAGCAGTTTTGGGTTTAGCAACCCTTTGGTGGATTTCGATGGTCAGGCCCAGACGGTTAAATAGGAACAACTAAGGATTAACGGTAAGGGCATCGACGATAGGAACAGATCACTCGGCCTTCACAGCATATTTTAACTGAGCGACTTCGCTCTCCTCTAGTAAACGATAGCGACCACTGTGCAACTTTCCTAGTTTCATTGAGCCAATCTGTGTTCTGTGTAGGGCAGTCACCGGATAACCCAGCGTCTCAGCCACCCGACGAATTTGCCGATTGCGTCCTTCTGTTAACGTTACGCTCAGAAGGGTTTGGCTGTCTGCTAAGCGTTTAACAATTTGGACATCGGCAGGGAGGGTTTGGCGGTTTGATAGCATCACGCCCGTACGCCACTGTTGCAGTGCACTATCCGAAGGCAAGCCCTGAACCTGTACTCGGTAAACCTTGGGCATCTGATGACTGGGATGCGTAAGTGCGTACGTTAGCTGACCGTCATTAGTCAATAAAAGTGCCCCAGTTGAGTCAGCATCCAGACGGCCTACCGGGTGAATGCCCGAGCCGCTACGGAGTGGCTTGTCCAGCAGGTCTAGAACGGTTTTCCGCCCCTGTGGATCCCGGCAGGTAGACACAATCCCTTTGGGCTTGTGCAGCAAGATATAGACGCAGCGAGGCGGTCTGCCAATTTCTACCCCGTCAACACAGACACGATCAATGCTCGCATCTGCCTGCTGACCAATCTCGGCAGTCTTGCCATTGACCGTAACCCTACCCCCCAATATCAGCTTTTCGGCTTGGCGACGGGAAGCAATGCCTCGCTGAGATAGCAGCTTTTGTAGCCTGTCGGTCATGGATGCGAAGCGCTTTTGCTACTTTAAATGGATTGCCGCCTTGTAAGACAGTGCTTCTAGAGCGTCCGTTTTAGAAACAGCCTTGAGCAACTGAGCTATCTATAAATCATTACCTATTCAAGCAGCTATCTCCGGATATACACAAGGGGGGATTGCTACCAAGTGAACAAGATTTTATAGATCTATAGTTTCCGGCACTTTGCTATGTAACGTCAGTTCGGGATAAGAATAGCTAGAATGTGCCATCGGGGATCTTTTCTCCCCTTACCAAGGGGAGATGCCGCAGGCAGAGGGGTTCCGGCTGAGCACAGAGCATGTCGCCAGAACCCCTCCCTTACGGTTCCCCTTGGTAAGGGGAACCCAGACCGGCTTTGATAGGAGAGCTTTGAGCGGTTGACCATGAAACACCTTATCCCGAACTCAGGTTATGTATCTCTATCTCAACGTCAGTTCGGGATAGGTGATTGCCTGTGATGCCCGACTGTCGGCGCTTTTTAACACATAGCCTCAAGTAGATCCTCTCTAGAGGGGCGCAGGGGTGGGTTTCGGTGTGTAGCGCACGTTGCCGACCCATCCCGACCCTGCGGGCCACCCTTCCAGAAGGGACTTGCTTCGAGCAATAAGCATGAGTTGCTTATCCCGAACTCAGGTTATCTTAAGCGCTCTCAGCCAAAGACAGCGTTGCAGACCTTATTAAAGAGGTCTTAAGAAAAGCCTTTCAATCGCTTGCCGGGCAACCACAGTCGTAGCCGGGCACCCCCGGTCTCAGAGTCATTCTTTGCCTCCACCCAGCCCTGATGAGATTCCACTATCTGGCGCACTATCGCTAAGCCCAATCCCGTGCCGCTGCTGGAAAGTTCGGCTATTTCTAAATTATTTTCGGCGGCGACACTTTCGAGTTCTTTCCGGCTACGGGCCGGATCTGCCCGGTAGAACCGATCAAAGACGTGGGGCAGATCTTTCTCAGCTAGCCCAACGCCTGCATCAATGACTTCAATTAAGATATAGGCATCGTCAGGATCGATAGGTTCTGAGCCAGTCGGCGTACTCAATCGCACCTGAATGGCATGGGCAGACGGGCTGTATTTCACAGCATTGCTCAGCAGATTATAAAATACCCGATGAATCAGGCTGGCGCTGACGCTGGCCATTAGCTTTGGGGGGCCCTGGTAATCTAGATCTAGCTGTTTGAGCTTTGCTAGGGGCTCTATGCTTTGCCAGGCAGCCTGAATGGAGGCCACCAAATCGACGGCTTCACCGTCTTCTATGCGGGCCTGCTGCTGCTCCAGATGGCTCATGTTGAGCACGTCGTCTACTAGCCGACTCAGGCGAATTACCTCTTTGAGTAAGCGCTCTACCCAGCTGAGGAGTTCTGGAGCAACCCTTGATTCGAGGGTTTCGGCGACGAGCCGGATAGAGGTTAGGGGCGTTTTAAGCTCATGAGCAACATCTGAAATCCAGCGATCGCGCTGCTGCGCCAAACTCACCGCTTCCTGCTTATTTTCTAAAAAGACGCCGACGTGACCGCGGCTGATCGGCAACCCGTACCCTTGAAGCGGGTAGGCAGGCCGCTCTAAGTAGTTGAACGGATCGGTAGAAATCGAATTAAATGTCCAGCGCGCTTCGCAGATTTCTTGAGTTTGGCGGGTGCGCTCGACCAGCTGATCAAGCTCGTAAGATCGCACGACTGCCAGCAGCAGACGGGGCCGCTCATAGTCGCTCTGCGCAATATCTAAAAATTCTTGAGCCCGTTGATTGCACCAGAGCAAGCGATTTTCTTCATCGACTTGTAAATAGCCGACCGGAGCCTGTTTGATGAGCTGGCGGAAGTCTTTGAGCTGTTCGCTGAGCGTGTCTATCTGAGACTGCTGGTCGGCAATCGCACTGGCCAGCTGAGCGTCGTAACCCAGGGCTGATAGCGGTTGACGGTCTTCTAGCCGGTGCAGCAGTCGTCTCAACCTGGCATCGTAGCGCCGCCGATGGATTCCCAATATTGCTAACCCGATTGCCAACCCTACGATGAATTCCAGCATCAGCTCTGCGCTCACATCTAGCGGCTAAAGCCATGATACAGCAATAAAAAAGACGCATTCTCTATAAGAATGCGTCCTGTATTAGAGCCATTCAAGCCAGCTAGTAAAACGAGGTCTTGGTAAGAGACATCAGAGCTAGCAGTGAATAGCATCTAGCAGATATTAAAAGCAGACGTCGAAATCTTGACGGCAGAGTCCTAGTGGACAATTGCGCCGCGGTACTTCAAAACATCGCCAGACCGACGAGCAGGAACGCTGAGCGCACGACGCATGTGGTAGGTAGCCCCACGATAGTGGCCAATTTCCTGAGTTTCGGTGACTTCAACGGCGGACTTTGAAGTGTTGTATTTGACGCCACGATATGAGAGTTGCATGGTATTCGCCTCCAAAAAGGGTTTGTAGAGTTAAGAGGCGCGTTCCTTCAGAGTGGGTAGACCGATAGCTAGTCTATGTAGCTGGGCTAGGCACCCTTACTTCCGTCTTTCGCAGAGGCAGCAGCCAGTAATATCAATCTTGGCTGAGTCTTTTAAAAGATGAACGTTTTGCTTTCTGTATCTAATGTTACCGTTTCTTTCTCCAAAGTGTCAATCTGCTCAGATAACTTACGTCTAAAGAATTAGACCTTTATATGGTTAAAGCTGTTTGGATGGTCTTTTGCTTATGGGTTCGGCCCTGATAGCCGCCTGAAGTGTAGAAACAGGGGCGCTGTAGAAGTACTGACGGCGAAAATACTCTTCTTGCACAGCGGCAAAGAAGCTGCTGAGCGCTGTGGCTCTAGCGGTATCATCAGCCGGGTTCGCAGCTGGCTGATAGCACAGGCGAATGTCTATTGCCGAAGTTTCTACCGTGAATCCTGCTTTGGCCAGCGCTGTGAGTCCTAGCTTTAGGGTGCGATCGCCCACTTCCAGCTTTGCTCCAAGCTGCTCTGGAGTCACTGCTACCTGCGCCCGACTGATGTACTTAGCGAGGCCCAGCAGGGTCTTCCATTTATCTAGAGGATTAACGACCGCTGGCGATGCATAGGCCAGTGCCAGCGGCTGCTGAGTTTGATCTACCTGATGCTGCCATAGCCGCAGCTCTTGCCATTGAGTAGGGCATTCACTAAGCACCAGGTTAGTTTCTGGGGTCTGCTGTTTAGGGTGCTGCACAGCGCGGCGATCTACCAGCCAGTTAGCGGTAGCCGCCGATTCCTGTTCATCTGAAGCCTGCGCTATAGCCGGGCGGATATCAACCAGCCGAATCTCATAGCGCTGACTCTTAGGGTGGCTGTTATAGTCCAGCTCAGCAATGATGTCCCAGCGCCCAGGGGGGAGATCGTCTTTATAGTGACCCCACCACAGTCCGGGGAAGCGGCGAGTGCGATCGCTACCAATACTCTCATCGCAAAGCTGAAAGCTGGCCTTGATGTAGCCCACCTTCGCGCCCGTACGGTCTTTCAGCTTTTGATGCCAAACGTTTTCAAACCAGCAGTTACGAATCAGCAGCTTCGGCACCGGATTGCCCATTCCACAAGGCTCCAATAGCGTCAGCTGTTTAAAGAGCGACTGCCCCAGATCAGCGACAGTCACCGTCAGATCTGCCTGCACCCCAGGCTGACCTAGCCGTCCCCCCAGCTTTTGCCGGTACTGCTGATTGACTGCCGCCGTAAACATGGGCAAATCATCTGCGGGCAGGCTCAGACCCGCCGCAAAGGGGTGCCCGCCAAAGCCAGTCAGCAGGTGAGCTTGAGAATTCACCAAATCGTATAGGTCAATCTGGTTTACCGAGCGAGCCGAGCCCCGAGCGAGCACTTTGACCTCAGGGGATCTGTCAGTATCCGGCACGTCTAGAGTCAGCAAAATCGTCGGCTTACCGTACTGCTGAGCGACTTGCCCCGCCACCAGCCCTAGCACCCCAACCGGCCATTGGGGATCGCACAGAACGATTACCCCTGTCGTGGATAGATCCTGAGTTTCCAGCTGGCGCGTTACCGCTTGCAGCACGTCGTTTTGCAAAGCCTTGCGGCGAGCGTTAGCTAGCTCTGCTTTTTCGGCAAGTTCTCGGCAGCGCTCGGGATCGTTGCTAGTTAGCAGCTCTACGCAAAAGCTGGCCTCGCCGTAAATGCGGCTGGCGGCGTTGATTCGAGGGCCAATACCAAATGAGATATCGGTGGGGCGATCGCCTGCCCGCCGGCACAGTTGCAGCAATTTTGCCACGCCTGGACGAATAGGATTATTTGATTTGAGGTGCTTTTGTAGCTGGGCTATCCCAATCTGTGCCAGATAGCGACAATCTCCCGTCAGCTCTACCAGGTCAGCAATTAAACCAATCGCCACCAGATCAACTAGTTCGCTCAGCGGTCGGGTTGGCACATCCGGCAGTCGTTCGTAAAGCGCCTCGATTAGCTTGTAGGCGACCGCCACCCCGGAGAGGTTAGCCATCGGATGATCGCCTGGCAAAGCGCGCGGGTTAATAATCGCCACGACCGCCGGGCGCTGAGCAGGCAGCGTGTGATGGTCAGTAACAATCACCTCAATACCCAACGTCTGGGCAAAATCGATTTCGTACGGATTCGTACTGCCCGTATCGCAGGTGACAATCAGCTGCACCCCTTGGGCTGCTAGCTGCTCAAGGCCAGTCATTGAGAGACCGTGCGATTCTCTCAGGCGATTGGGAATAAAGTAAATCAGCTGGTCGGGGCCGGTAAAAAACTGCCGCAGTCCATCCCATAGCACGGCAGTAGAGGTGATCCCATCGGCGTCAAAATCTCCCCAAATAGCGACCTTTTCGGTGCGATCGCGTGCCACCATCAGCCGCTCAACCGCCCACACCATCTCCTCACCAAAGTCGAACGGGCTAGCCGGTTTATAGTCCGCTGCGTGCAAAAATCCTCGCAGCGCCTCAGCCGACTTTAGCCCCCGATTCCACAGCAGCTGCGCACCCCCCTGCGGACAGGGCAGTCCTGACATCTGCCCAACAACGTCTATCCACTCGGTTGGCGGAGCGGCAGTCGAGGCGATCTGCCAATTGGTTTGGGGCCAGTTAGTTTGGGGCCAACCTGTTCGAGCGGGGGGCATAGGCACTCATCGGCTCAGATACAATAGGCGCAGCTCGCATGGGAAATGAAAGGTCATGAAGCTAGGAGACTGGGTTAGCTTACTTTGCTTAGTAGCAGCCGGCTATATTCTATGGATAATTCGGCCACTGCTGCTGCTGGCTTTTACAGCGGTAGTGATTGCGATCGCGCTCAACAGCCTCACCCGTCAAATCCGTAAGTTCAATATTCCCCGTCGATTTGCGATTCCGATTGCCATCTTGCTCGCAGCAGCAGTAGCAGCCCTCTTCATCTTAGGCATTGTGCCGCCCTTTGTTGACCAGTTTAAGCTGCTGATAGACCTGCTGGTTCGCTTTTCTCAGACCCTACCGGCTCGGCTAACGCAGATCCAGGCAAATCTACCCGAACGGATTCGCCTGCCCGAAGTGAGCGAGTTTGTAGCCTGGCTGACCTCTCCAGACTCCGCTGTTCTCGATGTTTTCGGCAATTTCTTTTCTTTCTTTAACTCTTCCTTTCAGGTTGTCCTTCAGACGCTGCTGGTCACCATCCTAGCGATCATGATGCTGACTAACCCCACTGCCTATTTAGACGGGGTACTGCTGCTCTTTCCCTCGTTTTACCGGCAGCGGGCTCGGGAGATTTTTAGCAAATGTGAAATAGCCCTCGGCAACTGGCTCGGTGGCATCATTATCAGCTCAGTTTTTATCTTTTTCGTCAGTTTCTTAGGGCTGCTGATGCTGGGAATCGATCTGGCGTTTGCCCATGCGCTGCTAGCTGGCATTCTCAACTTTATTCCCAACCTGGGGCCAACGCTGAGTATGGTTTTTCCCGTCGTGGTGGCGTTGCTGTCAAGTGAGCCCTGGAAGGCGATCGCCGTTGTCGTTCTCTACATCATTATCCAGCAAATCGAAGCGTACTGGCTCACCCCAACCATCATGGCCCATCAGGTCGCCTTACTCCCTGCCTTTACCCTGATCGCTCAGATCTTCTTTGCTGGCATCTTCGGCTTTTTAGGACTGGTGCTGGCGCTGCCGCTTACTGTCGTTGCCAAAACCTGGATTCAAGAGCTGCTGATTAAAGACGTGCTCAATACCTGGCAGCTGCCCGCCGACAGTCGCTGGCAGCCAGCAGATTTAGCGTTAGCCCCTTCAGCACCCTCAACCGTTGCTCACCCTCCGGACGAACCTCTATCGCCTACAGTCGCCTCCCCTACTCCACCAAAAGCCTAGAAAAACTATCAAAGCGGTGCCACTGTCTGCTCTAGGGGCGAACTCCAAGTGGGAAAACTTGCAGATTGAGCGATCAATCTCGCTGCCCCAGCTTTAGATAGCAGCAGTTGCTATACTGCACAGCTACCCTGCCCCATTTTTTATGAATATCACCCTCAAAAAGCCCTCTCCTATAGGGTTGGTGCTACTTGCTATTGTATCTGTGCAGTTTGGCTCGGCCCTGGCCAAATCTCTCTTTGACGAACTCGGTATGTGGGGAGTAGTTTCACTCAGGGTCAGCTTCTCTACCCTCATCCTCTTTGCGCTGTGGCGGTTTAAGTGGCACAGCCAAATCCGCCGAAACTTCAGGGCAATTCTCACTTTTGGCATCGTCTTTGCCGCGATGAACTCCTGCTTTTACGCCGCGATTGACCGGATTCCGCTGGGTGTGGCTATTTCCCTTGAGTTTTCCGGGCCGCTGGGGTTGGCTGTGCTCAAGTCTCAGCGCTGGTTGGATAGTCTGTGGGTGATTTTGGCAGGCATTGGAATTGTGCTGTTAACGCCGCTTAGCGGTTCTACTGTCGATGGCTGGGGCATTCTCCTGGCACTGGCGGCTGGTTTTTTTTGGGCGCTGTACATTTTACTGTCTGCCCAGATGGGCCAGAGATTGCCCGGTATTGAAGGATTGGCCTGGGCGCTGGCGGTCAGCTCTGTTTTGCTGTTGCCTGTTGGCATTGTCACTGCTGGCAGTGCCTTGTTGAACCCTAAGCTCTTGGCGATGGGGGCGGGCGTGGCTGTGCTCTCCACTACGCTGCCCTATTCATTTGAAATGATTGCGCTGCGATCGCTTCCCGTCAAGGTCTTTGGCGTCATGCTCAGCCTGGAGCCAATGGCAGGCGTGCTGGCTGGTTTTTTGGTCTTGGGTGAGACGCTATCGGCGCGATCGCTGAGTGCCTGTCTGCTCGTCTCAATTGCCGCCGCTGGGGCCGCCAAATTCAAAGGCGAGCCGCCTACGGGGACTGCGCCCCCTCCCTAGAACGCTACCTTCTTAGGGAATTACATCAATCAAATACAGCTTGTTAACGCTGGCTGGGTAATCTAATTTGAGATTTAGAAAATCCGAGCCTTCTGCCCACCAGCATTCAGTTAGTTTGTGCTATGTCTTTGACCGCTCTGTCGTTACCCATGCCAGCCGAGGCATTTGGTGAGCTTTTCCCGCTGTTTAAAGCTGCTAATCCAGAGACGCTAAGTATTCTGCACCAGGGCTCCACCTTTAATGAGTGTCCAGCCGGACGAACAGTCTTGATGGAAGACTCCTGGGGCAATGCCATCTACTTCATTGTTTCGGGCTGGGCGAAGGTTCGCTGTCAGTCTGGCGATGGCTACGCTACCCTGGCGATTCTCGGACAGGGCGAATACTTTGGCGAAATGGCCGTGCTCAACGAAGCGCCGCGATCTACTGACGTAGCCGCTCTCTCCCGCGTAGAGCTGGTGAGCATTCCAGCCCAGCTATTTATCCAAACGCTGTTTAAAGATCCCCAGCTTCACCACCGTATGTTGCAGCTTATGGTGCAGCGACTCCGGCAAACTCAGACTCGCTTTCAGCTGCGGCACAAAGCGCCCGGCATTAAAATGGTTTATACCCTGATCAATCTAGCCGATGCCTACGGCGATCAGCAGGGCAACGCCGTTGAAATTTTTAATATTCCAGAGAGTGATTTGGCGGCGATCGCCGACATCAAAACAGCCGAAGTCCCTAAAATTTTAGAAAAGCTCGCCGCCCGCCGCTGGATACAGATTGACACTGCTAGAGACACTATCAGCCTGCTGGATCTCAAGAGCCTGAGGCACCTTTTAAAGCTAGGATAGTCAGCGCCGGGAAGTGACATATCTTAATGCGCATCTTTAATTTTTGTAGGGCAGCTTACCGATTTCTCTAGCCTCTCCTTAGAGTATAGAAGTCAGATCTATGCCTGGCTCTACACTGAGGTGAATCGCACATGAACATTCAGCCGCCCCCCATATCGCCCCGTCAAATGAATCTGCTGCGGGCTGTGCTCTCTATGGCCTGGGCCGATGACACCTTGGAGCAAAAAGAGGTAGAGACGATGCTAAGCCGCTTTAGCAAGCTCTTTGCCACCGACCCCGAGCAGCAACAACACTTGCAGCAGCAGCTTCAGGAGTATTTTGTGCAGGATGTTCCTCTCGAAGAAGCGGTTGCAAAACTCACCGCCGACGCTGACAAAGAGCTGGTACTGCGCCTCTCGTACGAAGTTATCAACGCCAGTGCTCGCACCCCCGACGAAGCACTCGTCAACCAGGCTGAGAGCGAAGCCTATCAAAAGCTCGTCAGTCTGCTGAACCTACCCGAATCGGCTGTCAGCCGCGCCGAGGAAGAAGCTACTGCCTCTCTTGATCAAGGTGATAAAAACGTCGTCGATATGCTGGCTTACAAGCTCCGCGAGCATATCACCTCGTAAGTCTTGAAGTCAGCCCTTTCCTTTACCAGGGCAGTCTTCGAAGCAATCTAGCGATCGCTCATCTCCAGCATTCGCTGAATAGGCACTAGCGCATCTGCCTGAATTGCCCGAGGGATAGTGATTTCAGGCGTTTTATCCTTCATCGCTAGATACAGCTTTTCCAGCGTATTCAGCCGCATATAGGGGCACTCGTTGCAGTTGCAGTTAGCCTCTGGCGGCGCTGGAATGAAGTGCTTTTTGGGTACCTGCTTTTCCATTTGGTGAATAATGCCAGGCTCGGTAGCGACGATGAAGCGCTCGCCCTCGCTCGCCGCTACATAGTTCAGCAGCGCCGTCGTCGATCCTATGTAGTTAGCATGACGTAGCACCGCCGCCTCACACTCTGGATGCGCAATGATTTCCGCATCTGGATGCGCCATCTTGAGCTGCAATAGCTTTCTCTCAGAAAAAGTCTCATGGACGATGCAGCTACCCTGCCATAGCACCATTTCTCGCCCAGTTTGCGCCATCACATAGCGCCCTAAGTTGCGATCTGGCGCAAAGATAATCTTCTGGTCAGCGGGTAGCTGGTTGACCAGCTTGACAGCGTTTGAGCTGGTGCAAATAATATCGCTCATCGCCTTAATTTTGGCAGTGCAGTTAATGTAAGAAATCACGATGTGGTCGGGATGAGCTGCCTTAAACTGGGCGAATTCACCCGGCGGGCAGCTATCTGCCAAAGAGCATCCCGCTGCTAAATCGGGCAAAAGCACTAGCTTATCTGGGTTCAGAATTTTGGCAGTTTCTGCCATAAAGTGAACCCCGGCAAACACGATTACGTCGGCTTCTGTACTCGCGGCCTGCTGCGAAAGCCCCAGTGAATCACCAATGTAGTCAGCGATATCCTGAATGTCTGGATCCTGATAATAGTGTGCCAGAACAACTGCATTCAGGTCTTTCTTAAGCTGCTCAATAGCCGCGAAAAGATCCTTTGGCAACGCCGCTCGTGAGGTGGGAGCGCTAACAGTGGCAAACAAGGGATTTCCTCTCTAAATGTTTTGAATTACCAATTGCTGAATTTAAATTATAGTTACTTTTACCAAAATTGCATAGATTTTCATCGTCCGTGTCGGCATCTAACCTGGAGCCCAAATCCTCTTTCAGCTCTATCTATCGCAGCAGTGTTTGTACCGCCGAGATCCAGCTAGCGAGCGAACGATCATCGATCACTATGCCTGTCCAGTCCATCGCCTCACTACACTCAGCCAGTACAGCCAATTCAGGCCGACTGCTGATGCCTAGTACCTTCAAAGTTTCGTCTGGCGGCAGTTGGTTTTGATAAGCCGTAATGACTTGACCAGCTGCTAAAGCTACTCCGGCATTGGGGCCAAGTAGCTCAGAAAATCGACTGTCTTCGGGCGATCGCACCATCACCTTAAACCCGATATCTTGAGCTGCTTGACGGACGACTGCCGCCGCTACCGCCCTAGGGGTCATAAATGGCTCGCTAAATTCTCGGGCCTTCGCCCGGTGAGCAGCCTCACTCGAAAGGCTTTCTAATCGCTGGAGCTGCTCTACTGTAAAGTCACCAAATCCTTTGAGCGGGTGAGAGATCATATTGGCCATTACTCGCAGCCCTGCCCGCGCCTGCACATACGGGCAGCCTAATGTCTGCACGTAGTAGTCACCCACCTGCTCGCCCAGCGCCGGGTCAAAGGGATTGTGGTCGACCGGGGTAAAAATACCGCTGCCGCTCTCAGTAATAAAGGGATCTATCCAGCCTAGCTGCTTGCGAATGGGCTCTAGCTCGGTGCGATCACGCTCTGTGAATCCAATCACCGGCACCCCTTTGGCCTCCAACTGAGCCATCACTGGCCGCAGCTGCGCGCAGTCCTCTGCTGAATTCAGCAGTAGCGCATCTAAAGCGGTCAGGACAATCTGATCAGTCATAACGCCCATCCTAGATTTGTACGGCAGTCCTTTAAACATTAGGACCCTTTGGCCCGTCTGAGAGGAGGTTTGCTGGCGCGTTGACTGACGTTGACTCCCCGCACTAGCGCATTGATCCATTACGATCTAGGCAATATCCAATATCTTTAGCCCTCAAGAGGTCGTGTCACCTGTGCATCAGTTAGTGGTCAAAATAGCCGTCATCGGAGATATCCATGATCTGTGGGAGCTAGAAGACAATACCGCCCTTGAGCAGCTCGGGGTTGATTTAGCGCTGTTTGTCGGTGACTATGGCAACGAAGCCGTCGAAGTTGTCCGGCGAATTGCGGCAGTAGACTTGCCCAAAGCCGCCGTTATGGGCAATCACGATGCCTACTACTCAGCCAGCAATAAAGGCATCAAAAACTGCCCCTATGACCGCGAACAAGAGGACTGGGTGCAGCTTCAAATGGATCTTTTGGGCGAGGCCCATATCGGCTTTGGCAAACGCGAATTTCCTCAGTTTGGTCTAACGGTAGTGGGCGGCAGACCGTTCAGCTGGGGTGGTTCCAAGTGGCGCTATCGCAAGTTTTATCAAGATCGCTTCGATGTCAAAAATTTCAACGAGTCGCTCGACTTGATCCTCGCTGCTGCCGATGAAGCCGAGCAGAGCACGCTGGTTTTTCTCGGTCATGTCGGCCCCTACGGACTGGGGGCGCAGCCCGAAGACCCCTGCGGCAAAGACTGGGGCGGGAAAGGCGGTGACTATGGCGATCCCGATTTCGCTGAGGCGATCGCCCTCACCCGGCAATCCGGCAAATGCGTGCCCCTAGTCACCTTTGGCCACATGCACCACCAGCTCAAAAACGATCCCCATCAGCTGCGCAAACGGGTTACCACCGATTCTACCGGCACCATTTACTTCAATGCGGCCAACGTTCCCCGCATCGAAAAAACGGCCGCAGGCAGTCAGCGCAGCTTCTCTGTGGTGACACTCAATCAGGGCAACGTCGAATCTATTGCGCTGATATGGCTCAATGCCGCTTTTGAAAAAGTTTCTGAAGAAATTCTCTATGCCAACCGCTAGACGGTGTCAAGTGAATCAGGCTACTATAGCCAAGCCTATTAAGTGTGGTTTTGCCCTGCTTGATATCCACTTGGAGAGGTGGCAGAGTGGTCGAATGCGCTCGACTTGAAATCGAGTGTACCGAAAGGTACCGTGGGTTCGAATCCCACCCTCTCCGTTGAAAACGCTAACGCTTGAGAATTCTAACGCTGCGGATAACTTCGAGTTGCTTCTCGATGGACGACATTATTGAGAAGTTACTTACAACCTGTAGATTTGACTCCGTAGAATGTGAAACTGAATACGCAATCAAACACGGGCTAGAAATCCAGTGAAAATATCTGTCTATCACACGCCTGAGGAAGTCCCTACAGGCAGCTTGCCCGACTGTGCGATCGCCATTGACGTGCTGCGAGCCACCACTACTATGGCAGCAGCCTTTCACGCTGGGGCCGAAGCCATTCAGGTATTCAGCGATCTCGACGAACTGATCAGCGCTAGCGCTGACTGGCCCGCTCACAGCCGAATTCGCGCTGGTGAGCGCGGCGGCCAGCAGGTAGAAGGCTTCGACTTAGGCAATTCTCCCTTGGACCATTCTCCCGAGCGGACTCAGGGCAAGCGGCTGTTTATGAGTACTACCAACGGCACCCGCTGTCTTCAGCGGATTCAAGCAGCACCTCTGGTGCTAACCGCTGCGCTGACTACCCGCCAGGCGACCGTCAACTATCTGCTAGAGCATCAGCCCGACAGCGTCTGGCTAGTCGGCTCCGGCTGGGAAGGAGAATACTCTTTAGAAGATACGGTCTGTGCCGGGGCGATTATTCAAGGGGCGATCGCCAAAACCCAGACCAGCTACCCAAAAATTGCGGGCAATGATGCGGCTATTGCGGCGGGCAGTCTCTACCTGCAATGGCAAACCCAGCTCACGGAGCTAATGCACTACGCTAGCCACGGCCAGCGCCTGCTGCGCAAAGACAATACCGCCGATATCAACTACTGCGCCCAGCTCGACATTCTAAATGTTGTCCCTATTCAGCAGAGCCCAGGGGTTCTGGTTTGGAAATGACGCCCCTTGCCTACTGTAAGTAAACTGTCTTCCCGCTGGCAGAAGCTCGTCGCAGCGCATCTCCCACTGCTAGCGCGTAGACACTCTCAGCAGCGCTTACATACAGCGGTTTGCCATCGCTTAAATAGTCCAGCACCGCCTCAGTATCTTTGACGAACAGCCCTCGGCGCGGCGTCACCGCTATTGACATCGTCCCTTCAGCTGTCGTCAGCACCCCTTCATCCCGAGTAAAAGACAGAGCGCCTAAGCTACCTTGCACCTCAATTTCTCGCCGATAGGCCCATAGATTTTCACCCTTACCGTAAGTCACTTCAGCCATCACGCCACTTTTAAATTGCAGTCGAGCCGAACTTAAAATACTCTTGAAATAGGCCGGATCAGCCTCACTATCAACAGTTTGCGTGCAGCCAGTCACAGCTTCTATCGGGCCAAACAAATTTGTCAGCCGGTGCACCCTCGAAAGCGCCCCGCAAAACGGAAAGCCAAACAGCTCGCGGCGATAGGTCCATTTCATTGGCGCAGGGTGCTGTGGGTTCAGCGTGCGGTAGTTCACGTAGCTAGGCACCCCTACTTGGGGCAGATACTCCCGCATAGCAACGTGCAGTCCGCCCAACAATTCAATATGCTCAACATGCAGCAGCAAGTTTCGCTCAGCCGCCAGCCCGACTAATCGCTCAGCCTGCGCCAAATCCAAAGACAGCGGATACTCAACGACGACGTGTTTGCCTGCTGTGAGCGCAGCTTCTGTGATATCACCATGCAGGCCGCTAACAGTAGCCACTACTACTACATCAATATCAGGAGATGCCGCCAGAGACTGCCAGCTCTCGGTCGCGTGGAGCCCATAGGGTTTGGCAAAGGCGGCTGCGCTATCGGGGCGATGTCCCGCAATGCCTGAGAGCTGCGATCGCTCATCAGACGCAAAAGCCGATGCTCTAGCGCTAGCAGCATATCCAGTTCCTACCAATCCAACTCGAATAGGCATTGTTTTAGTTACAGTCTGAACAAAGTCTGAGCAGAGCTATTTGCCAGACACCAACGCTGGCAAATAGTCTCATAATTCTTACACAAACGCTCCAGCAAAAGCAGATCATCCAGGTTTTGGAGAGCACTTCAGAAGCGACTCTCTTTAGTTAGAAAACATTTTCAATAAAGGTAGATTTGCATCACTATCTATGCCTTTTTAGCGACATAACCTTTACTTATAAGAAAGAGAATTACTGATAAAATTAAAACCGTTTGATTTCCTCTAATTTACAAAAATAATTGCAGAACAAAATGCCTGTATTCGTTGTTTACAGGCTACTTTAGGCTGTAAACATGACTCTATTACAGGCATTAATCATAAGTAAATCAGGGGCTACAGGCTACTTTAGATTACGAATACCATTCAAGAAACCTACAGAGCACAGTCACAGCTCAGTGGTTTTCTCGTAGTATCAAAATATGCTTCTGCCTGAGCTTATCTAGCTAGCAATGCTGGCAAGATATTTGAACATCGGCAGAAAGCTATTCTTGAACTAACCAAGAGGATATTTGCATGGCTAGCTACAAGGTGACGTTGGTTAACGAAGCCGAAAATCTAAACACCACTATCGACGTGGCTGAAGACGAGTACATTCTAGATGCCGCTGAAGAGCAGGGCATTGACCTGCCCTACTCCTGCCGAGCAGGGGCCTGCTCTACTTGCGCAGGCAAGCTAACTACCGGTACAGTCGATCAGTCCGACCAGTCTTTCCTAGATGACGATCAAATTGAGGCAGGTTACGTACTCACCTGCGTGGCTTACCCCACTTCTGACTGCACCGTTACTACTCATCAAGAAGAAGAGCTCTACTAAGCAGCCCTTTTAAGTAGCGCTTTGTTTCCACTCGTTTTGAGCCCCAAGTTTTGCTAAGCTTGGGGCTTTTTCATGGTTCTATTTGCTTTGCACCTTGCCTGAGGCAGCTAAATATCGATGGCAAGAGCGCTAAACGAGGAGCCAGTAAACCGACTTTGAAGCAGTCCTATAAGGAAGGCATGAAGTCTCAGATTCAACCAGGGCATATTGATATCAACCTTGCTAGCATAAGCATTAGCCATTCGTAATCAGCCGCATTGTCAATCTACAACTCTATTTGTGAGGAATATTAGAAGATGAAAGCCATGATTTTGGCCGCTGGGAAAGGAACTCGGGTACGCCCCATCACTTACACCATTCCCAAGCCGATGATCCCAATTATGCAAAAGCCCGTTATGGAGTTTTTGCTAGAGCTACTGCGCCAGCATGGGTTCACCCAAATCATGGCTAACGTCAGCCACCTCGCCAATGAAATAGAAGGCTACTTCCGAGACGGTCAGCGCTTTGGTGTGGAGCTAGCTTATTCCTTTGAAGGGCGCATCACTGACGGCGAATTGGTTGGTGAAGCCATTGGATCAGCTGGCGGCATGCGAAAAATTCAGGACTTCTCGCCCTTTTTTGACGATACCTTTATTGTGCTTTGCGGCGATGCCTTGATCGATCTCGATCTCACTGAGGCAGTTCGCCAGCATCGAGAGAAAAAGTCAATTGCCACCGTGGTGATGAAGCAGGTGCCAATTAAGCAGGTGCCTAGCTACGGTGTTGTTGTAACCGATGAAACCGGGCGGATTAAGTCTTTTCAAGAGAAGCCCACGGTCGAAGAAGCCCTCAGTACCGATATCAATACCGGCATCTATATCTTCGAGCCAGAGATCTTTAACTACATTCCCTCTGGCCAGGAGTTTGATATTGGCGGCGACCTTTTTCCCACGCTGGTCGCTGCCAATGCACCTTTCTACGGCATCCGGATGGACTTTGAATGGGTCGATATCGGCAAGGTGCCTGACTATTGGCAAGCAATTCAAGATGTCTTGACCGGGCAAGTCAAAGGCGTAAGCGTTCCTGGCAACGAAGTCAGACCCGGCGTGTTTGCCGGTTTGAATGTGAAAGCTGACTGGGACAAAATAGAGATTGAGGGGCCCGTATACATTGGCGGCATGACCCAGATAGAAGATGGAGCCAAGATCATTGGCCCTAGTATGATCGGACCGAACTGCCTGATCTCTAGCGGCACGATTATCGACAAGAGCGTTATTTTTGAATACTCTCGTATTGGCCCAGGCGTACGCCTCGTCGACAAGCTGGTATTTGGTCGCTACTGCGTTGACAAAACCGGTGCTTCCATTGACGTGAAAGCTGCAGCGCTGGACTGGTTAATCACCGATACGCGGCAGGCTATTGTTGCCGAGCCGCCAATTGAGCATCGGGCGATCGCAGAGCTGCTGAACCAAACCATTGCTAACTCTCCCAGCTAGATTTCTGGCTGAACGCCTGTACCGATAACCGAAAGTAGGGACAAAAAAATGGGCTGACCAGCTGGTCAGCCCATTACAGTTATGGGAACGGCATTGCAAAAACAGCTTACTGATCTACTGAAGCACGAGCCTTACATTTGCATTCTGCAAACCAGGGCGCTTCACCTCAGCAAGGGTTTTGTTGACCGCATACTTCTGGTTAATAGAGTTGATTAGCTCAGTCTGGTTATGCTTCTTGGCAACACCCCAGAGATCAGCAATCAAGTCAAAAGAACCGTCAGCATTGCGAGACCAGCCGATATCGTAATCACCTTCTAGCACAGCCACAATGTCAGCGCGAACGCTCTGGCCATTGTAACCACGGATGCTAGCCTCAGTCTTCACGCTCGCTCCTAGGTCACGTAGTGAAGACTTCAGAATTTCGGCATCAGTGATCTTGGTGCGTAGAGTACTAAAGTGAGACATGTTGAGTTTCCTCCTGCAGAGAAATTGAGAGACAATGAGGTTAGAAATCGAAACCAGTCAGCTATCAAATGGGATAGAACCTGACCTTTTTTGTAAGCTGCCAGCTGCATTATGCAGCTAGCCCTTCTTCCTGTGGGAGCAGAAAAAAGACTGTTAGAACTCCATTCGCTGGTATTCCGCCACCGATGAAGCCGCTGGACGAGCGCGCTGACGAGCCCAATCGCGCAGCGCCGTTACCTGTTCACTCATTGTCTTCGACAGCGGCATCGTAGCGCGAATCGCCGCAATGATGTCGAGTTGAGTAAACTCTCGGCCCTGAGCAAATGCCTCGTACATAGCAGAGATTAATCCCTGCTCAATTTCAGCACCCGAAAACCCTTCACAAACTTTACTGAGCTGGTCGAAGTCAAACCGCTCCGTATCTGAACGACGCTTGCCCAGGTGAATTTTGAAGATCTCTTTTCTCTCTTCTTCATTGGGCAAATCTACGAAAAAGATCTCGTCGAACCGACCCTTCCGTAAAAACTCACTGGGCAGTCGCTCTACCCGGTTCGCCGTAGCAATGACAAAAACAGGAGACGTTTTCTCCTGCATCCAGGTCAAAAAGCTGCCAAAAATTCGGCTTGAGGTGCCGCCGTCCGAATCTGCCGAGCCCGCACTGCCTGCAAAAGCCTTATCGATTTCATCGATAAACAGTACGGCTGGCGAAATCGACTCCGCTGTCCTCAGCGCGTTGCGCAGGTTAGCCTCAGATCGGCCCACCATAGAACCGTCATACACACGGCCCATATCTAAACGTAGCAGCGGCAGTCCCCACAGGCGGGCAGTGGTTTTAGCAATCAGAGACTTACCGCAGCCGGGCACTCCCAAAATCAACATCCCTTTAGGTTGCGGCAGTCCGTACTCTCGGGCTCTTTCGGTAAATGCGTTCGAGCGCTGTTTCAGCCAGTGCTTGAGCTCTTCCAATCCACCTACCGAGTCGATTGTTTCATCTTCCTCAATGTAGTCTAAAATCCCGTTACGACGGATCAGCTGCTTTTTCTCAGAGAGAACAATATCAACTTCGCCTTCTGTCAGCTGACCAGCCATCACGCGAGACTTGCGAAAGACTTTCTCAGCCTCATCGCGAGTGAGCCCTAAAGCAGCTTTCAGAAGTTTTTCTCTTCCTTCAGTTGTGATACTCGCCGTTCGAGACTTTTCTAATTCAGCTGAGAGCACTTGGTTGAGTTCAGACATATTAGGCAGTCTAAAGTCTAGAACAACAACCTCTTTCTCCAGCTCAACAGGAATCTCCTGTACCGGAGACATCAAGACTATTGTCTTGTGCGTACCTCGAAAGCCTTCTATGGCATCTCGCAAGCTGCGAGTCACTTCAGGGCTGTCCTTGAAGGGATGCAAATCTTTGAAGACAAAGATACTGGAGTCTTTTTGCCGTACCGCCCAGTTAATGGCAGCTTGAGGAGAGACCGTGTTGTTCTGCTGGCCCGAACCCCTCTCTTGACCGTACTCGACCATACCGTGGGTCATAGTCCAGGTATACATGCGCTGCTGTGGGCGTTGCTGGGCAAGGGTCGCAATCGTCCGCTCTGCTCTTTCCTCTTCAAAGGTGACCAGATAGATTAGCGGATATTGAGCTTGAATTAATACGCTTAGCTCTTCTCTCATAGCGATCGCCCCCAAATAAGACGACTTGACATCTATCTAAAACAGAAATAACAGGCTAAAACAAAAACAACAACTATTCCGTAGCGGGGCTAACAATACACAGTAATCTGTGACCGATTTGGATACGGCCTAGCAGGTAATGAGCTCTCCCTCATCTAAACTTGGCTCCCCTTCCTTAGGATTTGGCGCGTCCGCGCTCAGCTCCGAAATGCGCTCTAACCCTGTCATATTTTCGACCCGCCGCTTAGCGTGATCGCCAATTAGAGCTAAGCCATCATCTCGCACAGCTATGGCAGAATCACACTCGGGGCAGGTGTGAATACGATGAGTCTGACCGTGAACCTCGTCAGAATTTTCAACTAATTCGGCGTGTCCCAGGTAAAACTCCATCGCGCGCTGAGCCATAGATGACATTGTTTCGCCATCCACTGCCGAGCGAATTTTGAACTGCCGGTGCAGGTCATCTGAGATATATAGCGTAACCTTTTGCTTAGCTGGCATATCGGACTTAAATAATGTGACCCGGATATGGTTGTTAGCTTAGCGAGCCCAAACAGTGCTGTCAAGCCGTCGTGATGGCTTGACGTCATAATGTTTACATAAGTTAATTATGCATCTCAATGTTGGTTCACCCGGCTAGTGTCTGGAGTGGTCAGGGAAATCTGTTATCAGGTCCGACATCTGACTATGCTGTAATAAGGCTTCGATTAAAGCCGCGGCTCCCAAGGATAGTCTCTGCATCCAAACATCCCCTCGAATGAGTATTTCAGCCCAGTCACTCCAGTTCGCCTCGCTAGAAAACGCCCTTAAGCACTTCTTTGGTCACGAGTGCTTTCGCTTTGACCAGCAGCCCATCATTGAGCGAGTCTTAAAGAATAAAGATGTGCTGGTGATTATGCCAACCGGCGGGGGGAAATCGCTCTGCTACCAGCTACCTGCCCTGCTTAGAGCCGGGGTGACTATCGTCGTCTCACCGCTGATTGCTCTGATGCAAGATCAGGTGACTGCCCTGAGAGATAACGGTATTAAGGCTACTTTTTTAAACAGCACGCTTTCGCCAGACGAAGCGCGATCGCGCCAAAATGCTTTACTCGCAGGTGATATCAAACTTCTCTACATCGCCCCCGAAAGACTCTTCACCCCGTCCTTCACAGACCTTTTAGAGCAGCTTGGCCAAAAAGTCGGCATCAGCACCTTCGCTATTGACGAAGCTCACTGCGTCTCAGAGTGGGGGCATGACTTTCGCCCTGAATACCGCCAGCTTTTTCAGCTCAAGCAGCGCTACCCGCAAATCCCGATCATCGCCCTTACTGCCACAGCGACCCAGAGAGTCCGCACAGACATAGTGCAGCAGCTTCGACTCGCCGATCCCGAAGTCTATGTCTCCAGCTTCAACCGCCAAAACCTCTACTACGAAGTCAGCCAAAAATCTAAACGACCCTATGCTCAGCTGCTTAAGACCGTCAAACAGCATCAGGGTGAAGAACGCGGCTCAGGCATCGTCTACTGCCTCAGCCGTAAGCGGGTCAACGAAGTCGCCCTTCAGCTACAGCAGGACGGCATTTCAGCCTTGCCTTACCATGCTGGGCTAAGCGCTGAAGAGCGAGAGGTTAACCAGACCAAATTCATTCGCGACGACGTTCAGATTATTGTCGCCACCATCGCCTTTGGCATGGGAATCAATAAACCCGATGTTCGCTTCGTCATCCACTATGATCTGCCCCGTAATCTCGAAAGCTATTATCAAGAAGCTGGCCGCGCAGGTCGCGATGGCGAAGCCGCTAGATGCACCATCCTCTTTGGCTGGGGAGATGTTCATACCGTAAAGTATCTAATCGGCCAAAAAAACGACCCCAACGAACAGCGAATTGCCCAGCAGCAGCTCAGCCAAATTATCAACTACACCGAAAGCTCGGTGTGCCGCCGTAAAATTCAGCTAGGTTACTTTGGTGAATCTTTTGATGCGCCCTGCAATAACTGCGACAACTGCTTGAACCCGGCTCCCGTCGAAGACTGGACCGTTGAGGCGCAAAAATTTCTCTCCTGCGTCTATCGCTGCGACCAGCGCTTCGGTATGAATCATGTGATTGATGTCCTGCGAGGTTCTCGCAAAAAGCGCATCCTTGAATTGAGTCATGATCAGCTTTCCACATACAGCATCGGTGCAGACCGTAGCGCCGATGAATGGCGGATGCTCTGCCGTGCCCTGATTCACCAGGGCTACTTGGAGGAAACAACTGACGGCTACTCCGTTCTCAGACTCAACGCCGATAGCAATCGCATTTTAAAAAAACAGGTGTCTGTTGAAATACCGGTGTCGCAGCGAGCAACAGCGACAGACGCGACAGAATCGGCTGCGTCTAGCGAAAAAGCAGCTAACGTAGAGCTTACCCCAGAGGACAGCTTGCTCATGAGTGAGCTGAGATCTCTGCGTAAACGTCTAGCTGACGAGCAGTCTGTACCGCCCTATATTGTGTTCTCTGATGCTAGCCTACGGCAAATGGCTCAAAACAAGCCTCAGACATCAGCCGCATTTTCAAAAATTTCTGGTGTTGGCAATCGCAAACTTACCCAGTATGGAGAGGTCTTTACAA
>CAVPZC010000002.1:0-445000 GCA_963710175.1 uncultured cyanobacterium | reverse complement strand
TCTTTTAAGGATGGCTGCTTCTAGGCAAACCTCCTGGTTGTCTCTGCATTCCCACCTCCTTTGCCACTTAGTATTGACTTGGGGACCTTAGCTGGTGGTCTGGGCTGTTTCCCTCTTGACGATGAAGCTTATCCCCCACCGTCTTACTGGCATTGTGTTCACTGGGTATTCTGAGTTTGACTCGATTTGGTACCGCTCTCGCAGCCCGCACCGAATCAGTGCTTTACCCCCCAGCTATAATCAATACCGCTGCGCCTAAACACATTTCGAGGAGAACCAGCTAGCTCCAGGTTCGATTGGCATTTCACCCCTAACCACACCTCATCCGCTCCTTTTTCAACAGAAGTCGGTTCGGACCTCCACTTAGTGTTACCCAAGCTTCATCCTGGACATGGTTAGATCACCTGGGTTCGGGTCTATAAACACTGACTATCGCCCTATTAAGACTCGGTTTCCCTTTGACTTCGTGTATCACCACTTAATCTGCCAGTGCCTATAAGTCGCCGGCTCATTCTTCAACAGGCACACTATCACACGTTTAATCGTGCTCTAATTGCTTGTAAGCTCACGGTTTCATGTTCTATTTCACTCCCCTCCCGGGGTTCTTTTCACCTTTCCCTCGCGGTACTCTTCTCTATCGGTCACACAGGAGTATTTAGCCTTACGAGGTGGTCCTCGCGGATTCAAACGGAATTTCTCGTGTTCCGTCCTACTCGGGATTCAGCTAGTATCTTTAAGCTTTCGACTACGGGACTCTCACCCCCTTCGGTTCACCTCTCAAGTGATTCGTCTAGCCGCTAGATTCCATCTCGCTGTCCCACAACCCCAGCGATGAAAATCACTGGTTTAGGCTCTTCCCGCTTCGCTCGCCGCTACTAAGGGAATCGATTTTTCTTTCTCTTCCTGCAGCTACTTAGATGTTTCAGTTCACTGCGTTGGCTCATACTCACCTATGTATTCAGTGAGCTGTATTCAGGGTTGCCCCATTCGGAAATCTCTGGATCACTGCCTGCTTCCGGCTCCCCAAAGCGTATCGTCGGTAACCACGTCCTTCGTCGCCTCTGTGTGCCTAGGTATCCACCGTGAGCCCTTTGTAGCTTGACCTTCTTTGGATAGAAAAAGGTCGATTGCTTATACAACCGAATAGCTCAGCTATGTAAGTAACTTCCGCTATTGAATAGCTTCTGCTTCTTACCTATCTGCTCTACTCAGCTCATTGGGCTTTGTTTCTTTCAAATGTCTGCAACAGACTTTGAACTACCTTTGCTTTCTTATAGTTTTTCTATGCAGTTGTCAAGGTTCTAGCTAGTCTCAAGAGACCAGCATTCTATGATGTTTACTCACATCTCTAGATGCTGATTGCTTTCGTTTCGCTTCTCGAAATGTCTATTTGGAAGATTAGTCTATTCGAATGATTGGTGGAGGTAAGCGGACTCGAACCGCTGACATCCTGCTTGCAAAGCAGGCGCTCTACCAGCTGAGCTATACCCCCTCTTGAAAGGGTGAAGTATGAATGATGAACGATGAATTTAAGATTGCTCTTACTTCATCCTTCAGCCTTCCTACTTCTGACTTCCGAAGTGGGCCATCCTGGACTCGAACCAGGGACCTCACCCTTATCAGGGGTGCGCTCTAACCACCTGAGCTAATAGCCCGTTTGTCTAAGTGCATCGACTCGGTTTAATAACACTCGTCGTAACACCTGAATAATTTAGAAGAGTCTGGACTTAACCAACAAAACTAACAAAACCCTCAACGACCTTAGGTGACTACAGCTAAACTCTATTCGCAAATCGCTTTCAAGTATTAGCCTAGTAGGTCTCCCTCTAAGGAGGTGATCCAGCCACACCTTCCGGTACGGCTACCTTGTTACGACTTCACCCCAGTCATCAGCCCTGCCTTCGGCGTCCCCCTCCACAAGGGTTGGGGTAACGACTTCGGGCGTGGCCAACTTCCATGGTGTGACGGGCGGTGTGTACAAGGCCCGGGAACGTATTCACCGCAGTATGCTGACCTGCGATTACTAGCGATTCCGCCTTCATGCAGGCGAGTTGCAGCCTGCAATCTGAACTGAGCAACGGTTTATGAGATTAGCTCACCATCGCTGGTTGGCTGCCCTTTGTCCGTTGCATTGTAGTACGTGTGTAGCCCAGGATGTAAGGGGCATGATGACTTGACGTCATCCCCACCTTCCTCCGGTTTGTCACCGGCAGTCTCCTTAAAGTGCCCAACTTAATGATGGCAACTAAGGACGAGGGTTGCGCTCGTTGCGGGACTTAACCCAACATCTCACGACACGAGCTGACGACAGCCATGCACCACCTGTCTCTACGCTCCCGAAGGCACAACTTCCTTTCAAAAGTCTTCGTAGGATGTCAATCCCTGGTAAGGTTCTTCGCGTTGCATCGAATTAAACCACATACTCCACCGCTTGTGCGGGCCCCCGTCAATTCCTTTGAGTTTCACACTTGCGTGCGTACTCCCCAGGCGGGACACTTAACGCGTTTGCTTCGATACTGACCGGGTCGATACGGCCAACACCTAGTGTCCATCGTTTACAGCTAGGACTACAGGGGTATCTAATCCCTTTCGCTCCCCTAGCTTTCGTCCATCAGCGTCAGTAATGGCCCAGTAGAGCGCCTTCGCCACTGGTGTTCTTCCTAATATCTACGCATTTCACCGCTACACTAGGAATTCCCTCTACCCCTACCACTCTCTAGCCTTTGAGTTTCCACTGCCGATTCACAGTTGAGCTGTGAGCTTTGACAGCAGACTTTAAAAGCCGCCTACGGACGCTTTACGCCCAATAATTCCGGATAACGCTTGCATCCTCCGTCTTACCGCGGCTGCTGGCACGGAGTTAGCCGATGCTGATTCCTCAGGTACCGTCAGAACTTCTTCCCTGAGAAAAGAGGTTTACAACCCACAGGCCTTCCTCCCTCACGCGGCGTTGCTCCGTCAGGCTCTCGCCCATTGCGGAAAATTCCCCACTGCTGCCTCCCGTAGGAGTCTGGGCCGTGTCTCAGTCCCAGTGTGGCTGATCGTCCTCTCAGACCAGCTACTGATCGTCGCCTTGGTAGGCCTTTACCCCACCAACTAGCTAATCAGACGCGAGCTCATCTACAGGCTATAAATATTTCACCTCTCGGCACATTGGGTTTTAGCAGCAGTTTCCCACTGTTGTCCCCATCCTGTAGGCAGATCCTCACGCGTTACTCACCCGTCCGCCACTCTCTCCCGAAGAAGATCGTTCGACTTGCATGTGTTAAGCACGCCGCCAGCGTTCATCCTGAGCCAGGATCAAACTCTCCATTTTAAAAACAGATTGAATCCACCAATCACTACCTAAGCAGCAACCAATCAACTCAGTTCGTCTCAGTCTCAAGCTATTTACTAGCTATCCTTTATTGCAAACTGACAATAGCTATGCTACCATCAAAGCAATTTACATTCATTAACGAGGGTCTCGTTAATTCTCTCTTCTAAATTATTCTTATTTCTAGGTGCTACTCCTCACCTCAGAGGTCGCCCGCCGTGGCGGTCGCTCCCTTCAGCGCCTAATGAATATAACGCCATTCGATGATGAGTGTCAACCTGAATTGGCAAAAGTTTTTTCATGTCGCTAGATTTCCCTCTCTACAATTGATTCAGCGATTTTCCTGATTTGAAATCTAGCTAATGAGCTTGAATTAGGCTCCTTATTTTTGAAAAAAGTTTTTCGGGCATGGCAGCGCTGCTCAATGCGGAAAGTTTGTATTGCCCTATACGAAACAGCTGTAGGACATATGGCTCTGTGCTGGATGCGCTATCGTTATTTTTTTTAGCGAATTATGCTGCCGAGTTGGATAGTTTTGGATGGGCTGCTGACGAGCTGGTTGCAAGAAGATGTTGGTCGGGGCGATCGCACCACATCGGGACTAGCTGAACTCGCGATGAAGCCAGGTAAGGCTCAGTGGGTAGCAAAAGAGGAAGGGGTGGTCGCTGGCTTATCCGTCGCAGAACGTGTCTTTTTTTTACTCAGCGCTGACGTAGCGTTTCGAGCGGCGGTCGATGAAGGTGAATGGATCGCCAAAGGCACGGTAATTGCTGAGATAGACGGCCCGCTCAGCGCGCTGCTTATAGGGGAACGGGTAGCGCTGAACTTGGCCATGCGACTCTGCGGGATCGCTACGATGACCAGGCAGTATGCCTCGGTGATTGCAGACCTGCCCGCTCAGTTAGTTGATACGAGAAAGACAACGCCTGGTCTGAGGATTTTAGAAAAGTATGCGGCCTTTATCGGCGGCGCTCAAAATCATCGGATGGGGCTGGATGACGGGGTGATGATCAAGGATAACCATATTGCAGCGGCGGGTGGGATCGCTCGGGCAATTGACTATATAAGAGGGCGAATTCCTTATCCGGTGACGATAGAGGTGGAGACGGAGAGCTTGGAGCAGGTGGCGGAAGCGATCGCTCACCGGGCAGACATCATCATGCTCGATAACATGTCTTTAGAACTGATGAAAACAGCCGTTGAGAAAATTCGAGCGGCCAATCAGCAAATCAAAATTGAAGCGTCAGGGAATATCAACCTGGAGACCATTCGCGCTGTCGCTGAGACCGGAGTGGACTATATTTCAAGCAGCACGCCGATTACAAGATCGCCCTGGCTAGACTTGAGTATGAGAATTCAATTGCCATAGTTACGCCGCCTTGATGCGATCGGTGTCCTTCACCGCTGTTGATTGCGCTGTTGATTGCGCTGTTGATTGCGCTGTTGATTGCTAAGTTAATTTACGAAACAGGACGGCTAACATAGCTAACCAATTGAATTAGGCTTAGTCCATCGGTCTTTTGGAAATCTGCTTATGAACGATCAACCCAGAGTTGCCAGGCTCGATATGCTAGATACTGACTATGCCAGGATGGTCGCAGGAGAGCCGATTCCACAAGAGCGCAGAGAGCGATTGGAAGCGACTGATGCGCATACATTTGATCGCTTAGAAAAGCAGATCAGTCGCTATCGATACGGACAGCTGGGCCAGGAAGGCAAAGACGACATTTTGTGTGATATCGGCCTTACTGCCGATTTGCTGACGCGATCTGATATGGAAGATATCCATCAGCGAGTGCGTGAAACCGGACGGTTTTATCTGACGGCGGGTGAGCGTCAGCAAATTGTTAACTGGGTTAAGGACGAATTGGCAATTGACTTGACGATGCCCGTTCGCTAGCCCGTCAAACATCCTCTTACTCTGGTAGAAAAATGGCTACTGTTTCATCTGCAAGCTTGCCAGGATTGGTTGAAGGTCTGCCTAATATCTGTGGACGGGAGCGCGAAATTGAGGCGGCGATCGCCCGTCGTCATCCCGTATTTTTGCCCCGAACGAATCTGCAGTTAAAGGATGTGTCGGCGGGGTTTGCGATCGCCTTGCATATGCATCAGCCGACGATCCCAGCAGGCCAAAATGGGGAGCTAATTAACAATTTACAGCACATGTTTGAGCATCCCTACGATGGGGATAACCATAATGCCGGGCCTTTTGCCTATTGCTATAGCCGCATTGGTGATTTTATTCCTGAGCTAGTAGATCAGGGCCATAACCCCAGAGTCATGCTCGACTATGCGGGCACGCTACTGTGGGGCCTTCAACAAATGGGTCGAGACGATATTTTAGACAAGCTGCGAGGGGTGACTTGCGACCCTGAATATCAGCCCTATGTAGAGTGGCTGGGCACTTTTTGGGGACACGGGGTGGCCGCCTCAGTCCCACTGCCAGATATGAAGTTGCATATACAAGCCTGGCAACACCATTTTGCCGCCATCTTTGGCACAGAAGCCCTTAACCGAGTGAGAGGGTTTTCGCCGCCAGAAATGCAGCTGCCCAATCATCCCGAGACGCTGTATGTCTTTGTCAAAGCGCTCAAAGACTGTGGCTATGACTGGATGATGGTGCAGGAGCACACCGTTGAAGCATTGAGCGGTGAAGGGATTACTCAGCCGCATTTGCCGCACCGGTTAGTGGCTCGAAGCGCTTCAGGAGAGGTTGCTGAAATTGCTGTGCTGATTAAAACCCAGGGCTCAGATACTAAGTTAGTAGGACAGATGCAGCCTTACTACGAAGCCAAAACCCTATCTCCGGTGACGCTGGGTGGAAAACAAATTCCGCCTTTGGTAACTCAGATCGCCGATGGGGAAAATGGTGGCGTGATGATGAACGAGTTTCCGAGCGCTTTTAAGCGGGCCTGGCACGAAATGGGGAGCAACCGGCAGGGAACCGTCGCTTTTAATGGGACAGAGTATCTAGAGCTGCTGGCAGCTGAAGGCGTTACTTTAGAAGATTTTCCTAGCTGTCAGGCGGTTGGCCAGGCCAGGCTATGGCAGCAGATCACGGGCGAGGTAACGGCTGATAAGGTCGCTGAGGCGATCGCTAATGCGCCTGACGGCCTCAATATGACAGGCGGCTCTTGGACCAACGACAGAAGCTGGGTAGAAGGCTACAGCAACGTACTGGAGCCAATGGAAAACTTGAGCTATCGGTTTCATAGCGCGGTAGATGCCGTTCAGCAATCTGACCTGAAACAGCAGCACCGATATCGCAACGCTCTGCTGCACAATCTGCTGCTGCAAACCAGCTGCTTTCGCTATTGGGGACAGGGAGCTTGGACTGACTACGCCAGGGAAATTTACCGGCGTGGACTGGCTATTTTGACAAGTGAGTTTTGAAGAACTCAGGCGCTGTCTGACTGTTCGGGCCGCAATCACCTATTGGTCGGCAATTTGACCTACTGCTATCTGTACAAAGGTATTGGCTACGTCAAAATCGTCTTCGTGAGCGGCGAAAATGACGACCAGACTTTGGCCTGTCTGACTGCTGTAGGGATTGGGATAGCAGATGATACGGAAAGAGCCATCGCCGAAATAGCCAGTGCGGTCGATCCGACCGCGCTCAATACCGACATTTAGGGTGTCAACAAAAGCATCTGTACGAGAGAGACAGGTACTAACGCTGGCCTCGACGATGCCGTCTCCGCTAGCAATTTCGGGCATAGCCAGGGCAGACACCGCCGTCGATCCCCAGGTCACCAGCACAGCAGTGAGCAAGTGAGCAGCTTTCATAAATTTTAGGGAGACTTTAATAACCGAAAGTGTAGCCAAGAAGCAGTGCCTGAGTCTACTGAAGCTGTTCCGGTTTGTGAATGGGCATATGAGGTGTGGCTGCGGCCTTTGCTAGATTGTCAGGCTCATACTTGGGGCCGTTGACAGGGCAAGGCTTGCAGCGAGATTATTGCTTTAAAGAAGAAATTCTGTTGTAGCCTCTTAACTGAATATGGCACACTCCAACCCGGTAAAAGATGACGGAAACTGGATTTCCTACTATGCCCGCTTTGGCTATGCAGCTAAGGGCATTCTTTATGGCGTCATCGGAGTTTTGGCGCTGTTAGAAGCCTTAAATGTCGGCTCAGGTAAGACCGTCGGCTCAAAAGGCGTGCTGCAAACAATTGCCAGTCAGCCCTATGGCAAGCCGATGTTAGGCGTATTGGCGTTTAGCTTGGTGGGCTATGTGATGTGGCGCTTTATCCAAGCGTTCTTAGATCCTGAACACAGCAGTCATGAAGCCAAGGATATTATGCGCAGGATTGGCTATGCCTGTAGCGGGTTGGTATATGCCAGTTTGGCTTTTAGCGCCATAGGTATTCTCACATCCTCGTCGTCAGGCGGCGGTAAAACAACGCAGGCATGGGCACTGACTATTATGCAGCAGCCTTTTGGTCGGTGGCTGATAGGGGCAGGTGGCTTGCTTTGCTTTGGCCTTGGCTGCTATTACTTTTACCGGGCAATCAAAGCAGAGTTTCGCAAGCACATGAAGCTGCATGAGATGAGCGACACTGCTAGAACATGGGCGACTATCATAGGCCGAATAGGCGTCACCGCTAGGGGCATTGTCTACGTCGTCATTGGCGTTTTTACGATGAGAGCAGCCCTGGCTTTTGATCCTTCCAAGATTAAAACGACTGAAGGCGTGCTAGCAGTTTTCAACCAGAATCCGGCGGATGAATGGATTCTCAGCATTTTAGGTATCGGCTTCATTGCGTATGGTATTCATATGGGCTTTCAAGCCAGGTATCGCCGAATCCGGCCAGAAAATTAAGATGGCTCTATCTACCCCCTCGGCAAAAACCTACGAGCGCTGGCTTGAGTACTATGCCCGCTTCGGTTACGCCGCCAAGGGAGTTCTCTATGGGAGCACTGGCGTGCTGGCGATCCTAGCCGCGCTCGATTTCAATCGTAATGAGACAGTGGTGGGGTCGACAGGAGCCTTGAGAAGCATTGCCAATCAGCCTTTTGGGCGAGTATTGGTGATCCTCATTGCGGCTAGTCTGATGGGCTACGTTGTATGGCGCTTTCTGCAAGCATTTTTAGATCCTGAGCACAGCGGCTGCGATGCCTCAGATATCGTGCGCCGAATTGGCTATGGATGTAGCGGCTGCGTGTACGCCAGCATTGCTTACAGCGTCGTAGACATTTTGAGCGAACCTGTCACTGACGGTGATAGATCGGCTGAAGAATGGGTTTTCATCATCATGAGGCAGCCGTTTGGCAGGTGGCTGATCGGTGCTGCCGGGTTTGGCTTCTTTTGTATTGGCTGCTATTACTTTTACCGGGCGATTAAAGCGGAGTTTCGCAAGCGCTTTAAGCTGCATAAGATGAGCGATGTTGCTAAGCGCTGGGCTTTTATTGTAGGCCGGGTGGGTATTGCCGCACGCGGCGTCGTGTATACAGTAATTGGCGTTTCTGCGATGAGAGCAGCTTGGCTATTTGATGCGGATGAGATCAAAACGACTGAGCAGGCACTGGCGGTTTTCAATGACAATCCGGCGAACGAGATAGTCCTCCTTACCCTGGGCGTTGGCTTTGTAGCTTATGCCATTCATATGGCCTTTCAGGCGAGATATCGCACTATCGATCCGCTTTAGGGGCTAGATGTTCTGACGGTACGAGAAGTTAGGAACGACGCTTAGCATTTTTAGCAGTGCGAGTACCGTTTTCTAGCGCTAGAACCACTGTCGTTAGCCAGAGGGTGCCGATAATCAGGCTCGCGATGACATCACTGGGCCAGTGGGCACCTAAGGTGATTCGAGAAGAGGTAATTAGGCCAATCCAGAGCGCGCCGAAGGCGATCGCAATCAATTTTTCTAGCCAGTTGCGAGATGTGCGAAACCACAGGTAAAAGATCAGGCCATACATGGTTGTAACGACAACGACATGACCTGAGGGAAAAGAATGTAGGCCAGGGGCGGCGATCCCATCGGCGATGAGGTCGGGGCGATCGCGACTCCACGAACCCCAGCCAATCCATACCAGCGCAAACTGCCCTATATAGGTGGCAACCGCAGTCGCGGCGATAATTGGCTGACGGAACCAGGCTGTCAGCGCGGTGAGTATCAAGAAAATAGGCAGCATTCCAATCGTATTACCAGGCGATTCCCAGGTAATGCTGCGCGGAAACGAAAGGGGAGCGCGTGCTTCTAATATCAAAAGCCATTTCTCATCCCAGGCTTGCAGCCAGGTGTCTTCCCACCCCATTGCTAGGCGAGTGATTACATAGGTTACCAGCGCACAAATGCCCAGTCCAACGGCGAGCGTTTTCCACCAGTGAGACCAGGCAGCGGGCGGAAGCGAACGGCTTTCCTGCCAGAACCGGTGAATGATCGCCCTGACGCCAGCCGGTATCGCTGTTTTGGTCTGACGCACTATCTTGTTTTGCCTTCCACACTTTTCAAAGCGCTTCTAGCATGTGGGAACTTTGATCCCACTGGCATCTATCTGACGATAGGGAATATAGACTTTAAGCCAATGCGACGTTGATACGGCTGAGAAAGCTCTGTAGTCTCTCGCTCTGAGGGTTTCTCAATACCTCGCGGGGATCGCCGTGTTCTTCTACCTGGCCTTTGTTTAAAAACATTACCCGGCTGGCAACTTCGCGGGCGAACTGCATTTCGTGAGTGACGACCACCATGGTCATGCCTTCTTGGGCAAGCTGCTGCATCACCTGAAGCACTTCACCGACCAGTTCTGGGTCTAGGGCGCTGGTGGGTTCGTCAAACAAGAGGATTTCGGGCTTCATGCAGAGGGCGCGGGCGATCGCCACCCGTTGCTTTTGCCCGCCCGACAGCTGATCGGGATAGGCATGAGCCTTTTCGCCCAAGCCCACTTTGTTGAGATAGAAGCTAGCAGTCTCCTTACTTTCGCGCTGTGACTGGCCGAGCACTTTTTTTGGGGCAAGGCACAGATTTTCCAAAACAGATAAATGAGGAAAGAGATTGAACTGCTGAAATACCATGCCAACTTGTGCCCGCAACTCCAGCAGACGACGGCGACTGAGGTTGGCCTTGGAAAGATCAATCTCATTGACAATCAGCTGGCCGCCGCTGATTGCCTCTAAGCGGTTAAAGCAGCGAAGCAGGGTGCTTTTACCGCAGCCTGACGAGCCAATAATCGCCACCACTTCACCCCGGTGAATTTGACAGTCAATGCCTCTGAGCACTGAAAGATCGCCAAATTTCTTTTGCAGGTTGGTGCTGACAATTGCAGGGGTGGGATCTGGCATATGAATAGCGGCTGACGGCCAATGAAGATCTACTCAAAGAGTATCATCTAGCCTTTTAGCTGCATTTTAGGTAACATTCGTCACTTCTCTGATGCGACAGAACGCAATAATAGGCCAGTGAGATTGAAAACTTCGGTATTTTCTAGCACGATAGACCCTGCTTTTAGTAGGTTAAGAGAGGGTAAAGTTTTCCCATAATTTGTTAGGCAGCGATTGGCTGCGAAGTGTGAGGCTATTGACGATGAAGATGACACGTGCTGCTTTTGTAAAGTCTGCGATCTTAGGGATGGCCACGGCTGGCCTGCTGGTCGCTTGTGGCGGGGATGGCGGTGACACCGGGGCGGGCGGTGACACTGGGGGGGGCGGCGACAGCGTTTTATCTGTGGGCACCGAGCCAGGGTTTCCGCCGTTTGAGTCGATGAGCGCCAGCGGCGAGCTAGAGGGCTTTGATATTGACTTGATGAATGCCATTGCCGAGAAGGCAGGCAAAACGGTCGAATTTGAGAGCCTGCCTTTTGACGGGCTGATTCCAGCTTTGCAGGGCGGCTCGATCAATGCAGCGATTAGCGGTATGACGATTACGGATGAGCGGAAAGAAACCGTTGATTTTTCGGATCCTTACTTCAAGGCGGGGTTGGCGATCGCCGTCCAAGAAGGCACCACAGACATCACATCTTTAGAAGACCTGCAAGGTAAAAGGATCGCCGCACAAATCGGCACAACTGGCGCTGAAACGGCTAACAGCGTCGAAGGAGCGACGGTGACTACTTTTGACTCTGCGCCGCTGGCGTTGCAAGAGCTGGCAAACGGCAACGTCGATGCGGTGGTGAACGATGCTCCGGCGACTTTGGATGCGATCGCCACTGGCAACATCCCCGGCATTGAAGTGGTTGGCGAACTGCTCACCGAAGAATTTTACGGGATTGCAATGCCTCAAGGATCTGAAAATCTAGAAGCGATCAACGAAGGGCTGTCCGAAGTAAAAGCCGATGGCACCTACGCAGAGCTTTATCAGAAGTGGTTTGGCACCGAGCCCCCAGCTGACATGGTCGAATAGGACTCCAGATCGTTAGAGACTTTGGACTGCCTGACCCTTCACTGGAGCTTTCGTTTTGGAAAAGTCACTGGGCTTTGTGATTGCCGCGCTGCCCGCCCTGCTGCAAGGTGCACTGATCACCTTGCAGCTCACGGCAGCTGCCGTGGCTTTAGGGTCTATCGGCGGCATCGCCTTAGGCATTGCGCGGCTGTCAAAAATCAAGCTGATCAGTCTGGCAGCAAGGGTGTATATCGATTTTTTTCGGGGTACACCGCTGTTGGTACAGCTCTTTATGATTTATTTTGGCGTGCCGCCTTTAGTCAGGTCTATCGGCATCGACTTTACGTTTAGCCAGTGGAGCGCAGCTATTGTTGGGCTCAGTCTGAATTCGGCAGCTTATCTGGCAGAAATTGTCCGCGCCGGCATCCAGTCCATTGAAGCAGGGCAAAAAGAAGCGTCAGAATCTCTGGGACTAGGGCCAGCTCAGACCATGCGCTACGTGGTTTTCCCTCAAGCGCTGCGCCGCATGATTCCGCCTTTGGGTAACGAATTTATCACTCTATTGAAAGATACGAGCCTGGTGGCGATCATCGGCTATCAGGAGCTGTTCCGCCAGGGGCAGCTGATTGTCGCCAGAAACTTTCGGGCCTTTGAGATATGGTTTACCGTCGCCCTGATCTATCTAGTCTTGAACGTCATCGCTTCGCAGGCGTTTTCTTTGCTAGAGCGCAGAATGAATCCCACAACGAAATGAACGCACACGACTGACTAGCTGCAAATTATTCTGCATCGAGTGCCTGTGGGTCAAAGCTTTCCCAAGATCAAAATCATCGCAGTCGGCAAGGTGAAAAAGCCCTGGATCAAAGACGGGATTGCCCTTTACGCAAAGCGTCTGCCTGAGGTGGAAATTGTTGAAATTAAAGACAGCGGCAAAGAGAAAGAAGCTGACAAGCTAGAGAGCCTGATTACCGCGCAAGATCGGCTGGTGATCATGGCGGAATACGGTAAGATGCGCAATTCTATAGCGTTCGCGCAATGGCTAGGCAGTGAAGCTTTTGGGACGCTGGTGCTGTTTATTGGCGGGCCGGAGGGGGTGAGCGATCGCCTCAAAACTCGCCCCATGATCAGCCTCTCAGCCATGACCTTCCCTCACGAAATTGCGCGGCTCATGCTGGTAGAGCAGCTATACAGAGCAAAGACAATTTTACAAAACGGCAGCTATCACAAGTAAGCTGAGCTCAAGCTTCATAGGACATTGCTGAACGATTATAAGAGTGCTAAACGTGACTAAGAGAATAGACCCAGACGATACACTTACCGAGGAAGTTCTAGCTGGTCTGAAACGTTCGATACAGCAGATAAAGGCAGGAGAAAGAGTTCCGCTCGCAGAAATCTGGGAAATTCTGGCGGAGGATGATACCGAAACAAAAGTCAGCGCCGACGGGCAGCCTTCTAATCAAGACCTTTCCTCATAACATTGGCGGCTCCTGCCTTTCAGGACAGCTATACTCGCTCGCGTACCCATTTGCGAAGATTCGCCTCAGCGGACATTTCTCCGAGCAGGGCGGCTTCTAAAAAACTGTATAGGTCTGTCTTGGCAACGAAGGGAAACGTGGGTGAAAGGTCACGCTCGACATAATCCCCCTCCTCTAAGCACAGTATTTTTGTATTATATTCGGCGAGTAAGCGTTGCCCAGGCTAACTAGCTAGCCGCCTGCTTGAGCGCTGACAAAACGCTGTCGTGAATTTCGCCATTGCTGACGATTACACCGCGATTGTCTACTAGCTTGGCTGCTTTAGAAAAGTCCAGGGGCTTACCGGTCATGTCGGTGACTCGTCCGCCCGCTTCTTCGACGATGATGACACCAGCCGCGTGATCCCAAATTTTCTCGCGGTAGTCGGGTGATTTGGGCGAAGGGAGGCGTAGATAGAGGACGGCTTGGCCTGAGGCAACGGCGGCGTATTTGGCTTGAGAGTCCATGCGCATGGAGTCAGCGGTGATGCCAGCCGCTTGAGCGATCGCACTCTGCAAACTCTGGTCACCATGCCCCGATTCCACACTCTCGACAAAGCGGAAGTGTTCTGCATCGCTGGAGCTGGTTACTTTGATAGGTTCGGGAGTACCGCCTGCGATCGCCTGCATCGTCGCCCCTTCACCACGCGCTGCCACCAGCAAAATGCCAGTTTTATCGCCGATGGTCAAAGCCGGACAAGCTAACACACCGACTTTAATTTCGCCATTTTCTACCAGGGCTAGCGCCACCGCGTACTGGTCTTTGCGCAAAAATCCTTTGGTGCCGTCAATCGGATCTAGTGTCCAGTAGCGAGCTGCAACATCGCCATTGCCGTGATCGATCCACTTGGTTACCGCATCAGGTGTGGCATCGGGCGCGACCTGCTGAACGTAGCTGGTGACCTGCTGCAAGCGCTCAGCCATTTCTGGGGTCTTTAGCTCGCCTGCGTCTTCTTCACCGACGACCGGATCGTTTGGAAAGTCTTCGAGCAAGGCTTTGCAGACAACTGCCTGAGCGCCAAAGTCGGCGACGGTTACTGGGCTGCGGTCTTTTTTCTCAATGGCTTCGGGCACCATCGTTTGGCGCACCTGCTCACAAACTTTGGCAGCGGCAGTGGCAGCCGCGATCGCGACTGCTTTTTCTTTCTCAAACGGCATAAAGCGGTATCCAAAACAACGGCAGGCAGCAATGATCGTGCCCTGTGACCGCCTTAGCGGCAGGCCCAGCGGCATCGCCAGTATAGCTAGCTTAGTGATACGCTTTGGCTCTCGCCAGTCAGGACAGCGTTATTTTTCAGGCGCTTCATCTTTACCTTCATCTTCGTCTTCATCGACGATCTGATAGATCTTCGTCCAATCGCGCGTACCCCAATACTGACAGGCAAAAGAAGCGCTGCGACTGGCCTTTAGCAAAGACTCAGTAAAGGTGTGCGCCAGGTAAAAGTGGCAAAATGCGCCGTGAAAAATATCGCCTGCGCCCAGCGTATCGACAGCCCGCACTGAGGGAACTTCAATTTCACCGCTGCTCTCGGCATCGGCGTAGTAAATGGGCTGAGCGCCTCGGGTGATGGCAATTTTCGACACGTTTAGCGCTTTGAGGTAAGCCTGTACATCGGCAATGGTGAGACAGTGGGGCGGCAAAAAGTTGGCAGAGGCGATCGCGACATCCGCCCCAGCCAGCACCGTTTCAAACCCAGGCTTCCAGCTACCCGCATCGACTACCACCGGAATTTGCCGGGCTTGGGCCCACCGCGCCACCTGAGCGCTCACCGCCATCTGATGACCGTCAATCAGCACTATATCTACATCGGCTAGAATGTCAGGCGATATCTGACCGGCGTGGATCTGCATACCCGCCGCGTTGTGAGAAATGACTGTTCTCTCTCCGGTAGCGGCAGTAACCACAATCGATGAAACCGGCGGTGGCGATAGCTTAGCGGGGTCCAAATCTAGCAGCGTTACGCCCTGACCTTGCAGATCTTCTCGCAGCAGGCTAGTGAGAGAATGCTTTCCCAAAACGGTAGCCAGCGTCGCGCTGTGGCCACTGGCGCTACCCAAATGAGCAAACGCCACTGCTGCATTAGTCGCCGGGCCACCAGCCACCAGCAAACTTTTAGCAGCCACTACTTTTTCATTCGTCGCGGGCGGACGCTCAGCCTGATAGAGGCAGTCCAACGTAGTCAGGCCAATAAAGAGTCCGTTCATAGCGCTAATTGGTGGGGGCTCGCTGCGGTAGGATCTTCACTATAAAGCGTATCTTGGCCTTGCTTCTGTGACCGATTCTGCCCCACTCCAACCCGGCACGCTGTATCTGGTGGGCACCCCGATTGGCAATTTGGAAGATATCACCCTGCGAGCCCTGCGTGTGCTCAAAAGCGCAGATATGATCGCCGCTGAAGACACTCGCCACACCGGTAAACTGCTGCACCATTTCCAGATCACTACGCCGCAGATCAGCTATCACGATCACAATTCTCAGCAGCGGATTCCTCAGCTAGTGGCCCGCTTGCAGCAGGGAGAGGCATTAGCCCTGGTCACCGACGCTGGAATGCCCGGCATTTCTGACCCCGGCTACGAACTGGTTTGCGCTTGCGTCGCCCATAATTTAACGGTTGTTCCTATTCCTGGCCCGTCGGCGGTGGTGACGGCGATCGCAGCTGCCGGACTGCCGAGCGATCGCTTCGTCTTTGAAGGCTTTCTCCCGGTTAAAGGCAAATCTCGTCAAGAACGTCTAGGCGCGCTCAAGCGAGAACCGCGCACCGTTGTCCTTTATGAAAGCCCACATCGACTGATCAAGACCTTGACAGATTTGGCGACAGTGCTCTCTACAGATCGCAAAATCACACTGGCGAGAGAATTGACCAAGCGGTATGAAGAGTTTTGGCGCGGAACTATTGGCGAGGCGCTGGGGCATTACGAAACGGTTGTGCCTAAAGGAGAATTTACAGTCGCGATCGCGCCCACGCCTCCAACAGCTTCTTTCCTATCTGAGACAGAGATTGTCGCCGAACTAAAAAACCTGATTGCCCAAGGGCTTTCCCGTTCTGACGCTAGCCGACAGCTTGCTCAAAGCACCGAACTATCTAAGCGTGATATCTACCAGCTGTCTCTAGAGATAGACATCTACAGCGTTTTGCAAGACAAAAGTACTGACGACGCCTTCCTTGACTAGGCGCTCTCAATGTCCAAATATATCTAGCTGTTCTTCGGGCTTGTCCTTTGCTAGCTGCTCTGTTGCTGACGGCGGCGATATATCCGCTTGAGGGTGTTCTTTGACCGTCCGCAAAGATTGTTTTTTCTGCGGCCTCTGGCCTATAGAATCTTCACCTTGCGGCTGTCTGAGGCCCACAGCAATTTTACTGTGCTGCTCTATCTGCCCCATCACCTGCTTAGCTCGGCTGATTACCGAAGCGGGCAGTCCAGCTAAGCGACCGGCTTCAATACCGTAAGATTTGTCAGCGCCGCCCGGACGCACCTGATGTAAAAAAATAATCTGATCGGGCATCTCTTCAACGGTGACCTGATAGTTGGCTACGTTGGAAAGAATAGAGGCTAGCTCATTTAGCTCATGATAGTGGGTAGCAAAGATGGTGCGCGACCCGATCTCTGTAGCGAGATGTTCGGCCACGGCCCAGGCAATTGAGAGACCATCAAAGGTGGCGGTGCCTCGGCCAATTTCGTCGAGTAATACGAGGGACCGTGGGGTAGCGTGGTTGAGAATGTTGGCGGTTTCGTTCATCTCTACCATGAAGGTCGATTGGCCCGTGGCCAGATCGTCAACGGCGCCAACGCGGGTGAAGATGCGATCACACACGCCCAACATCGCCGAGTGTGCGGGCACAAAGCTGCCCACCTGCGCCATCAGCTGAATGAGCCCGACCTGTCGCAAATAACAGCTTTTACCACTAGCGTTTGGCCCGGTGAGAATAATTAGATCCGGCGTAAGCTGCTCTGAGCGGGAGGTAACGCTGCCGAGCCCTGTGTCGTTGGGAACAAAAAAGCCAGCCGGAAGCGATTGTTCAACCACCGGATGGCGACCGTTCTCAACAAAGACAGGGCGACCAGCCACCATCTCCGGGCGGCAGTAGCCCTGGTAGACGGCCACTTCTGCAAGCGCGGCCAGCACATCGGCAGCGGCGACAGCGACGGCCACTTTACGAATCAGGCTGACCTGCTCGCTGACCTGTTCGCGCAGATGAATGAACAGAGTGTACTCCAGCTCATGAATCTCTTCGCGGGTATTGAGCAAACGAATCTCGCACTCTTTGAGCGCAGGCGTAATGTAGCGCTCTTCATTGGTGAGGGTTTGTTTACGAATGTAGTCTTCGGGGGCCTGCGCCGATTTGCTCCGAGAGATGCTGATGTAGTAGCCAAAGGCTTTGGTATAGCCGACTTTGAGATTGGAGATGCCGCTGCGAGTGCGCTCAGTCGCTTCTAAATTGGCAATCCACTGCTGATCGGCGGTGACTTGTGCCCGGAGCTTGTCGAGCTGCGGATTGATGCCCTCGCGAATCAGATTGCCTTCAGTCAGGTAGAGGGGCGGATTTTCGACCAGGTGCGATCGCAGCACGCTACCGAGCTGCTCTAGCTCAGGCGGCACAAACTGTAGCTTCACCAGATAAGGCGAATTGGCATGGCTCATCAGCGCCGCCAAATCCGGCAGCCGGGCAAACGAATCGGCCATGGCAACCAGGTCTCGACCATTAGCCGTGCCTGATCCGGCCCGACCCGCCAGCCGCTCTAAGTCGTAAATTTGCTTGAGCAGCTGCTGTAAGTGGTGACGCAGACTGCCATTGCTCACCAGTTCTTCAGCTGTGTCTTGCCGGGCGCTAATGCCCTCTATGCTCAGCAGCGGCTGTAATAGCCAACGACGCAGCGCTCGTCCGCCCATCGCGGTAACGGTTTTATCCAGCGCCCACAGCAGAGAGCCATGATAGATGCCATCGCGACAGGTCTGGGTGATTTCCAGGTTGCGCCGGGTTTGGTGGTCAATCACCAAATACTCGGTGATGGCGTAGGTGGAGAGGGTTTGCAGGGGGGCGAGGGTGGTTTTTTGGGTGTCTTCTAGATATTCGAGCAGGCCGCCAGCGGCGCGGGTGGCGAGCGGCAGGTGGTCGCAGCCGGTGCCTTCGAGCGATCGCAGCCGCAAGCTCTCCAACAGCCGCTGCCGGGCCTCTGTTTTGGTGAAAGGCGTTTGCGAGCGAAAGGTGTAGCAAAACTGAGCGGGCAAACAGTCTGGCAGGCGGTCAGATTTTTCGCCCGGTCGCAGCAACGCCCCCAAATCTGGCGCATTCGTAGGTACCAAAATCTCGGCGGGCTGAAGCCGCATCAGCTCTTGAGCCAGCGCCTCCAAATCGGTAGACTGCGTGGTGAGAAATTCCCCCGTGGAGACATCGGCATGGGCCAGCCCCCAGTGCTCTCCGGCAATTACCACCGCCGCCAGGAAGTTGTTGCGCCGGGCGGCGAGCATGCCTTCTTCTAGCACCGTGCCGGGAGTGATGATCCGGGTGACTTCGCGCTTCACGAGCCCCTGCGCCTGCGCTGGATCTTCAACCTGATCGCAAATGGCCACCGCGTAGCCCTTTTCGACGAGCTGCGTGCAGTAGCGTTCTAGCGCGTGATGAGGGATGCCTGAGAGCGGCACCCGGCCAATGGCTTTACCCGCGTCTTTACTGGTGAGTACCAGCTCTAATTCGCGGGCAATGGTAATTGCATCTTGAAAAAAGGTCTCGAAAAAGTCACCCACCCGGTACATGAGTAGGGCGTAAGGGTGCTGATCTTTTACCTCAGCGTAGTGACGCATCATCGGCGTCATCTCTTCGCGGCTGACTTGGCGGTAGTCGGCGTAGCGGACCGTATGCTTAGCCAACCGTTCCGGAATGCCGTAGTTCTGGGGCGATGCAGACGGATGGGTCGGGTCCGCAGCTTTGGAAGCAGTCATAGACGCGGGGGATACTTTTTTATATTTTAGGCGCTTATCCTGCCGGTACAGCTGCTGATTAACGACACTTAGCCTGAGGCCAATGGTGATCGCAATAGCCGTTCATCCGCTGGCCCGATGCGCCCCGAACCCGCAGGCTTAGACTATGCTAGATCAGCTCGTAGGATAAAAGGCAGCCAAGGATTGACTTGCCTTATCTATGCAGCTATTGCAGCGCTTTGAGGCCGCTACTTATGCTCATCAACAACCGATACCAGGTAGTGCGGACCCTGGGAGAAGGCGGATTTGGCCATGCTTACCTGGCTGAAGATGTGCAGATGCCCTCAGGTCGGCGATGCGTAATCAAGCAGCTTAAGCCTTTAACCACCACTCCCGACGTTTATCAGGTGGTGCAGGCCCGGTTTCAGCGAGAGGCCGCCATCTTAGAGCGGCTGGGCGAAGACCATAAGCAAATTCCTAAGCTGTATGCCTACTTCAGCGAAAATCAGCGCTTTTACCTGGTGCAGGAGTGGATTGAGGGAACCACGCTAGATGCGCTAGTGTCCGCGCAGGGAGCGCTATCTGAAGCGGTAGTGAGGTCAATTTTGGTGGCGCTGCTGCCGGTGCTGGATTTTATTCACAGCCAGGGCATCATTCACCGCGACCTGAAGCCAGACAATATTATGCTCAGAGCCGATACGCAGCAGCCGGTGCTGATTGATTTTGGCGCGGTGCGCGAGACGATGGGCACCGTTGTTAGCAGCTACAGCAGCCCCCGTAGCTCAATTGTGATTGGCACACCGGGTTTTATGCCGTCTGAGCAGGCGGCGGGGCGACCGATTCCATCTAGTGATTTGTACAGTTTGGGACTGACGGCAATTTTTCTGCTGACGCGCCAGCTGCCTCAGTCTTTAGCCTCTGACCCGCAGACTGGAGAAATTATTTGGCGACAGCTGGCCGGACATGTGAGTTCGGGGCTGGTGGAGGTGATTGACCGGGCGGTGCGATCGCACCCCCGTGATCGCTACAGCAGCGCTAACCAAATGCTAACAGACCTATCGGCTTTACCCGGTGCCACCCTGCCACCTGGGCAGCTGCCGATTGTGCTGCCCGCTCCCTCAGCTAGAACACCCGTCAATCCACCGGGTACTCCTGCTGCCAGCACGCTGAAAACAGTTGTGGTTGCGCCCGCTCAAGCGGCCTCCGTACGGGCAGAGCCCTCGACCTATCAGCAGACGATGCAGCCCACGATGATCACTGGCTCAGCAGACCATCCCTCCCACAGCTCTACGAGTCATGAAAGAACCCGCAAAAGCCGCTCACCTTTGCTAGGGCTGCTGATCGTGATCGTGAGCATCAGTGCGATCGCTGGCGGCTTTTTCCTGACTCGCACAGGAGAAGAGGCCACTGCCGACTTGCCGCGCGTGCAGCCAACCAATAAGCCTGAAAGAGAGTCAGACCAGGAGAGTGCTGCGGACGATACTCGTGAAGCAGATGCGCCCTCAGATGACTCTATAGACAGTGAGGAAATTCTCGAAGAGAGCCTGCCCGCTGCGGTATCAGACGCGCAGAGCGGTGAACAAGTTACGCTGAGCAGTTCGTCTAGCGGTCAAATTGCGCTGTATGACAGTCCTTCGTTTGCAGCGGCGTCTTCTCAATCGGGGACGAGCGGTGATCGCGCCACCATATTGCAGCAGTCACAGGGCGACGATGGCGCGACCTGGTACTACGTTCGCTATTCGTCTGGGGCAGAAGGCTGGGTTTCTTCGGCCTACGCTTCTGCTGGCAGTGCCGCTCCCCCGACCGAAGCGCCACCCGAGCCGGAACCACCAGCCCCCGCAGTACCTGAACCCCCTCAGTCCGTGCCTGCACCTGATCCTTTGCAGTCTCCCCCAGCAGAGAGCGAATCGCCCTGAGAAATTGCCATCGCTGGCCCAATTGAAAGTTTAGATTGCCTCACTACCCGCCGTAGTTCCAGCCGGTATCTTCCAGCAGTAGCGGCTTGCCCTCACGGTGCTCGCCCGCGCCAATCACTTCGCCAACGAATACCGTGTGGTCGCCCTGCTCAACCGCGCCTACCACCTTACATTCCACATAGCCAAGAGAGTCTTTAATTATTGGGCAGCCGGTCTCTTCGCCTGGATAAAACTCGATGTCTTCAAACTTGTTGCCCGTGCGTCGTAAAGGCTTGAAAAAGTTCTGAGCCACCTGTTTTTGACTGTCTTCTAAAATGCTCAGCGAAAATACTTTACTGGCTTTCGCCATCGCGTGAGAAGTCGAATCATTTTTGATGCAGGTCACCACCATCGGCGGCTCAAAAGAAGACTGCATTACCCAGCTGGCCGTAAAGCCATTCACTTCTTCGCCGTCTTTGACCCCGCAAACATAGAGCCCATGAGGGATTTTGCGGAGCATAGTTTTTTTGGCTGCTTCGTTAAGCACAGATTAGTTCCTCATTACGTTCTGCTTAGTAGTCTATGGCAAAGGGTAGATCTCAGGGCTCTGCCTGGGGTTACAGCTATTTTTTGGCAATCCCGGCGGCGCGGGCGACTTCTTTGACAGCCGCTGCCACTGCTGGCGCTACTCGCGGGTCAAAGACTGACGGCACAATGTTATTGGCGCTGAGTTCTGTCTCAGAGACTAGAGCAGCGATCGCCTTTCCTGCTGCTAAAAACATCTCTGTCGTAATCGCCTGCGCCCGGCAGTCTACCGCCCCACGAATGACGCCTGGGAAAGCCAGCACATTGTTAATTTGGTTGGGGTAGTCGCTGCGCCCGGTGGCCATCACCGCCGCAATGCCCGCCAGCAGCTCGGGCTGAATTTCTGGCACGGGGTTGGCCATGGCAAACACAATCGGATTAGCGGCCATTGAGCGCACCATCTCTACGCTGACGACACCAGGAGCACTGACCCCCATAAAGACGTCTGCGCCCTGCATCGCATCGGCTAGCGTGCCAGATTGCGCGATCGCAAATTCTTTTTTGGCCTCGGTCAGGTCGGCGCGATCGCCGCCAATAATTCCCCTGGAGTCACAGATCACCAGCTGCTGCAACCCTGCCCTCTGAAACAGCCGCCCCATCGACAGCCCTGCCGCCCCCGCGCCGTTGATCACCAGGCGAATATCGCCAATCGATTTGCCCACCACCTTCAGCGCGTTCGTCAGCGCCGCCAGGCTAACAATCGCCGTCCCGTGCTGGTCATCATGAAAAATAGGAATATCCAATTCGGCCTGCAACCGCCGCTCAATCTCAAAGCAGCGCGGCGCACTAATATCTTCTAGGTTCACTGCCCCAAAGACCGGCGCAATCCGCTTCACTGTTTCAATAATTTCCTCGGTATCTTGGGTATCCAGGCAAATTGGAAAAGCATCAAGCCCGGCAAACTCTTTAAACAGCATGGCTTTACCTTCCATGACTGGCATAGAGGCCGCTGCGCCCAAATTGCCCAGTCCCAGCACCGCGCTGCCATCGCTGACAATCGCCACCGTATTGCCCTTGATCGTCAGGTCGTAAACTCGCTCCGGATGCTTGGCAATTTCGACGCACACCCGCCCTACCCCAGGGGTATAGGCCATGGCCAGGTCATCTTGCTCGCGCAGCGGAATTTTGGGCTCCACCCGCAGCTTGCCGCCCCGGTGAAGGGCAAACGTGCGATCATAAACGGCCTGCACCTCGATCATGCTCAGTGCACGCACGGCAGCCTCTATACTATTGGCGGCTTCTGTACTAGCTGCATCGACCGATATCTCTCGGATCATAAACTCGCGGCTTTTTTCGATCACGGCGATATTGCCGAGATTGCCGCCCGCTAGCGCGATCGCCTCAATCACCGCCGCCAGCCGATTCACCTGATTGGGCAGCTTGATCCGGAGGGTTAGACTATAGCTAGGATTCGGTGTCAGACTGACCATGAGTTAAAGGATGAAGTAGGAACGATGAATGATGAGTAAAAGACTATCGCTTTTTCATACACTTCGAGCAGAGACACGCCGGGAACCCTAAAGGCCTGCTTCTAATCCCACCTTCATCGTTCATCCTTCCTACTCCCAATGCCTACCCTCTACGCCGAAATCGACATCAACGCGCCGCAAAGCGTCGTCTGGGATGCCCTCATCCGCAAAGATCAGTGGCGCTTTTGGAATACCTTCCTCTACGACTGTAGCCCCAACTTGCAAATTGCTCGGGGCAACGAAATTTTCCTCTCTATGCAGCGGCTAGAAGGCGACGAAGAAACCGAATTTCAGCCAGTGGTAATTATGCTGCGCCCGCCCCACCTGATGAAGTGGGTCTCTACCATTCCGGGCCTGCGCAGTGAGCACATCTTTGAGCTACAAGAAACGGTGCCTGGCCGCACGCGCTACATTCACCGGGAAGCTTTTTCGGGCATTCTCTCCAAGATATTTCTGCCCTTTATCCGTCAGGACGAGCGTCAGGGCCTCAGGCGCATGGCCCAGCAGCTAAAGATGCATGTAGAAGGGAGCACGCTGGGCGGACCCCCAACCTTCCCAGACAGCCGCCCCTACGACCGCAGCCGACCACCTTACGACGACCGCAGATACGATGATCGCAGATACGACGACCGCAGATACGACGACCGCTATGACCGACCCTATGATCGCCCTTATGATCGCAGAGACCGTCCCGGCGACTACGACTATAGACCGCGTCGGCCTCGCTAGTGAGGCCCGCAGCGCTGCTTTACAGGCCTATCGATTGTAGGTATCGACCGAGCTAAACGAGAGCTGATAGCGGTAGAGCGCCACAGGCTTATCTTTGGCCTTAAAGTAGTTGGGATCTTGAGGCGAAAGATAAATGGCAGTGATCTGATCGGCTCCAATCGGAAAGTTTGGGTCTGAGCGCTTGCGGTAGAAAGTCGTGTTTTCGACCTCGTTAAGATAGATCGTCGGCTGGCTGTCGGCAGTTTTGAGATTGCGAAAAAACTGCTGAAATACCTCCGTTGTCGAAAAAGCGCCCGAGTTTGGCCTTTCTACCGTCCGGCCTGTCACCTGAGATATCAGCTGCTGATCGCCCTTCAAAAAAGTCAGCTGCCGATTGGGATTATTCGGGTCTACCTTGACTGCTTTCACCCCGTCTTCGCCCAGGTAGGCCCGCGCTAGGCTGAGCCCATTAAACGCCCGGTCTGACACAATCTGAATCTCGTCGTCATCGCCGCCAGGGAGGGCTCGGTTGAGGAAGCTACCTTTATGAACCGTCTTGGGCACAAAGCGGACAATGGCCTCAACTGGCCGATACAGAAACTGCCGATTACCTTCGAACCCCGGCGTCACTATTTCTGGTGCCAGCGGTGCCACCATATCCACTAACGTTGAGGTCATCCGCCAGCTGCCTGCCATCCAAGTGGGATAGGCCAAATCGCCTTCAGCCACCTGCACAAATGGTTTGTTTTGCCAGTTGGGATAAGTGCGCTGGCGTTCAGTTAGGGTTTCGGCCCTGGCCTGACCGCTGCACGTTAGCCAGACAAATGCCAATAGGCTCAACCACGCCAGGTTGCGCCGCACCCGTTTCCACAGCAGTTGTTTCGCAACCGGATCCATCGCTTCAGCGGACTAGCCGCCCTCACTTAATTTGAGCCTAGCTTAGCGCGATCGCCGCCCGCTCAAGCATCGCCAAACCAGGACGTAAGTCTGCCCGTACAGGCTACGGGGCCTACTCAGCCGAGGGGTCTGCCACCGAATCAGCAGCCGGATCAGCCACGGATAGCGGCTCAGCTGAGACCGGCGCTAAATTCATCAGCGTATCTAGCTGCCAATAGTCGTTGGTGCTAGAAGTCGTGCTGCCAAAGCCTCGAACCGTTCCCAAAAAGCTTCTAATAGTCTGAAAGAACGGATCGTCTGGTGGCACTGCCAACCAGCTGCTGAACAAACTGTAAACCAAAGACAGCGTAGAGCCAGCATTGAGATACGAATAGCCGTTATTGGGATGAGGCAGCGTTCCAGTGGCATTGAGAAAGGTGGGGTGGCGCTCTACCGATTGAAAGTTAGGTGCATTGAGCAGCTGCGCCATCGCCCGAGAGCCAGAGGTAAGCATCACCGTATCTTCAGCAATCCAGCTATGTGCAAACACGCTGAGCGGCTGTGTTGACCCAGAGTAAGCCGGAACCTGCCAGCTCACAGCCGGAGTTCCGTTGATCTCAGTGGATACCACACTCGGGGTCTGCGCTGCCCAATCGCGACTGCCAACAAAGGCATCTAGCGCGTCCAGTGCCTTTTGCGCCGTCGCCCGGTCGCTCGTCTGAATGGCTATCCCCGTTTCAAGGTTGAACTCAGGCAGAAAGCTACCGCCGCCCTCATTGGGAAAAAAGAACAGCACAATTTCTTTGTCCATCCAGCCTAATAGCTCCGTGTCTAGATCCAGGCCTAAGAAAGTCGAGACCGTACTGCGGGCCTGCTGTAAAAATTCGCGAGTGGGCTCACTGAGGGCAAGACTCGCCGCAATCTGTCGCCACAGCCCAGCTAGATCCCGACCGCTGCTAAGCGAATAGGCCGGGGCCGGGACAAAGCTCAGCGCCGAATCAGCCTCAGGCAGTTCGGGGGTAGCCATGCTGCGAACCAGGTCGTTGCCGTAGAGCCGTCCCTGAAGGCGGATACCCTCTGCCTGTGGGTAAAGCAGGCTGTCAATAGTCACCCCTTGCAAGGCTCGGGCGGTGATCGCTCGCGCTTCTAGAGGCAAAGTCAGCTGCGGTATCAGCTCGGACGGCCCTGGGAAAGGCCCCGGAAAAGGCAGCGGTGAGCTAAGGCCAGATAGCCCGCCGTCGAGGTTGAACTTGACGGCTTCTGATAAGTTGGCGTAAAGACGGGCTAGCGCCCCTGCTGTATCGGTGTATGGAGATCGTAAGAACAGCTCACTATCGCCTAGCGTCGGCCCGGCAAACTGCTGATAGTCAATTAGCGTCTTCAAGGCCGCTGGCTCTCTGGCAAATATCAAATAGTCGTCCGATATCGCCACAGCAAGGCCTGGCACCTGATAGGTATAGTCGCCTTCTCCCGATTCACCAGGCACCGGCAGCCGCTGGGGAATAGGCGGAGAAATTGCTTTGGCAGCGCCTAGCTCTGAAGGCGCCGTCGTAGGCTCAGGCAGAGGTTCGGGCACCTCATAGTCGTCTTCGTAGCACCCGTCTTCGTAGCAATCGTCATAGTAATCGTCGTAGCTTTCGGTGCGAGTAGGCCACACCCATAGCTCTACGCCTTCATAGGTGCTTTTTTCAGGCACTTCCTCACCGCGCGAGGTCTCTAAATTCTCTAAGAAAGGGGGGAGCGCCTGTCGATTGGCAACCGGGACTACCGTCAGCGTGGTGGCGGCAACATCGGTAACGGCGATGCTGCGGGGGGTAGTATCTGGCAAAACGGTCACCACCACCTGATCGCCGATCCAGGGCTGGACTTCGCTGGCATAGTCAAAACCAGGCAGAAAAATCGGCAGGCTAAAAGGACTCACTGCCCCGCCCGTCACCTCAGCAATTTTCGCAAATAGCTCAAACTGTTCTAACGCCTGCCAGTCTGCTGGTTGCGTGCTCAGGAAAAAGGCCATGGGGGTGGATTCCGGCAGTTGCTGCGCTAATTGCTGCTGGCTAGCTGCGGTATCTGTCATGGGTTCAGAGACTGGCTGCGCGGCGGCAGGCAGTGCGCTGACCGTACTCAGGGCTAAAAGACAGGCCGTTAGCCGCATAGGGCGAAGTTCACTCTTGAGAGAGAGCGTCATATCCCCAAAAGTCATGCTTGGAATCCTATAAAGTGAATGGCAGTTTTGTCATTGAATCCTGGAGGGGTGACACAACCTTTGTAATCCAGATGCAGTGAACGATTGGCAGGCCACAGGCAAAAAAAGATAGGCTGGTTTTGAGAACCCAAGCCTATCGAATCAATATGATACCTACAGCTTACCAAACTGCCCTCAAACGACAACTCGATGCGTCTCAGTATCTGATGCTGTCACTCCTGGTGACACTGCTACAGACCCTGCGAGACGTGCGCCTGGAAACCTTAGCTGAGGCGCTGCCGCTACCCATTTTGTTCGAGAGTCGCCGAAAAAAGTCCAACGGTTCCTTACGCTGGGCGTGCTTCATCTGAGAGGGCTATGGTTTGGGCTGCTGCGCGTCTTTCTCGATGCGCAACTGCCCTCAGGTAGCACGCTCTACGTCGCCATCGACCGCACTACCTGGGGTGATATCAACTTGCTGATGGCCAGTATTGTCTGGAAAGGGCGAGCGATACCGCTTTACTGGCAGCGTTTGGAGAGCCTGGGTAACAGCCACTACGACGAGCAGACAGCGCTGTTGTCGGTGGCGCTACCGGTGCTGGCTGACTATCGCGTCGTGGTGCTTGGCGACCGAGAGTTTTGTTCTGTCGATTTGGCCCGCTGGCTCGGCCAGCAGGGTCATTATTTCTGCTTACGGCAGAAGAAATCAACCTACGTTCTCCTCGAAGGTCAGCCTTGGCTAAAGCTTGGCCAACTGGGCCTGACTGCTGGCACGAAGTGCTTCTACAATGCCGTCACCCTAACCCGGAGTAAAGGCTTTGAGCAAGGGCGTTTAGCCGGTAAGTGGAAACGTCGCTATCGCGGGTTCGCACCCGAAGAACCCTGGTTTCTGTTGACTAATTTAGACGGTCTCGATGAGGCGGTTGCCGCTTATCAAAAAAGATTCGACATTGAGGAAATGTTCCGCGATTTTAAGCGCGGTGGCTACCGTCTAGAAGGCTGTAGAGCTAGCGATAAGCGTTTCTTGGCAATCGTCTTACTGATTGCCATTGCTTACCTATGTGCTTCACTTCAAGGTCAACGGCTCAAGCAGAAGGCGCTACAGAAGTACATTGCTAGACCGGAGTCAGCCGGACGTCCCCAACGCCGTCACAGCTTCTTCTATATCGGTCTATCGGCACATCGATGGGTGCCTTTTTGGCATAGCTGCCAGTCACAAGTTCAACGCCTGATAAAGCTTAATCACGGCAAGATTGAGTATTATCTTAAGGGGCAAAAGGCTATGGCTACTGTTCTGAAAAGCTTGTAGCCGTTGTGTCACCCCTTCAGCATTGAATCAAAGGTTGGTAACGCTGTAGTACCCACCGAGATCGCCTAATGAAAACTTCACCCCAAAAGTTCGCAAATCCGCACAGGTTTTTCGCAAGTATTTGGGGCGCTACGGACAGCAGAGCAGCTTTGGTACATTTAAATCAACTGTAAAAACAACACTTAGCCGAGGAACAAGCGATGAGTGTACAAAGTGTTGGCTAGGCGGGATGTATCTCTACTGTCCTAACTAACATCTTTTTTTGTGGCACCCACCGTCGTAAAATCGCTACACGGCATTAGCGCGAATTTGACCGCTCGGTACGGCCAGTGACCGTTCACTTGTTGGCTAGTCACTGCTCTTTTTTGTCCATTGTGACTAAACTATGGCTCAAGTTATCGGCGCACTTCTGATTTTTACGCTGGTTCCGGTGCTGGGTGCCCTGCCGCTGACGGGCTGGATTGTCCGGCTTTTTACAGGCAAGCAGCTTGCCAAAATGGGTACGGGTAATGTGGGGGTATCAGCTGCCTTCTACCACGGCGGGACGGCTGTTGGCCTGCTTTCTGTTGCGGCTGAGGCGATTAAAGGCATCATCGCGGTGCTGATTGCTCGCTATTTTTTTGGCAGTGATCCGATCTGGCCAGTTCTGTCTCTTATCTTTTTAGTCATGGGCCGCTATTGGGGCAGCCAGGGAGCGGGCACGACGAACGTTGCCTGGGGGTTTCTGGTCTACGATCCAGTAGTGACGGGTCTGACTTTTTTAATCAGCCTCTTTGGCTTTACTGTTTTTCGGATGCGGCAGCAGGGGCGACTGCTGGTGCTGGTGCTGATGCCAGTGCTCACCGCGCTGCGCCACCCGACTGACGGAATGCGGGTGCTGATAGTAGCCTGCCTGTCTGGGCTGATTGCCTGGATCTATCAAAAAATACCGGATGATTTAGAAATGCCTGCGACTAAAAGTGCTGGAGATTCGCGGCGGCTATTTCGGTTTTTTCAGGGCGATCGCGCCCTCAAATCCCTATCTAGCGTTCTCCCCGCCGCCGAAGTCGGCAACAAAGCCGCTACCCTTTCTCAGCTCCACGCTTGGGGCTACCCAGTACCGCCGGGCTACGTGCTGCCCGCTGGTGACGATCCAGCGGCGCTGATTGCGGCGGTTTCGCCTAGTCCGAGCGATCCTGTGGTGGCTCGTTCTTCAGCCGTCGGCGAAGATACGCTCACTGCTTCTGCGGCAGGTCAGTATGTCTCAGTCACCCAAATCACCAGCCCGGCGGCACTGGCTCAGGCCATAGCCGTCTGCATGGAAGCCTACAACCGGCCCAGGGCCATTCGCTACCGCCGGGATCGGGGCCTGCCTGAGGGCAAAATGACCGTACTGGTGCAGCCTCACATCGCTGGGGTGTTTTCAGGGGTGGCGTTTAGCCGCGATCCGGTGACTCAGTCGGCGGCGATCGCCATAGAAGCGCTGCCAGGAGGCGCAGATCAGGTGGTCTCTGGTCAAACGACGCCCGAGCGCTATCGGGTGACGGTGGGCGATTTACCCAACTCAGCTGACTGGCAGCTACCCTCAGAGGTAACGCTGCCAGTCAGCGGCCAGGGCACAGTGCAGGGCACAGTGCAGGGCCAGGTGCCACAGCGACTGATTCAGCAGGTAGCTTATTTAGCGCGCCATTTAGAAAACAGCTGTCACGGTGTTCCGCAAGATATTGAGTGGACCTTTGACGGAGAGCAGCTCTGGGTGCTGCAAAGTCGCCCGATCACGACGCTGCTGCCAATTTGGACGCGCAAAATTGCCGCCGAAGTGATCCCTGGTGTCATTCGTCCGCTCACCTGGTCGATCAACCAGCCGCTCACCTGCGGCGTTTGGGGCGATCTGTTTACCACGGTGCTGGCTGGCCGCGCAGCCGATCTAGACTTTTCAAAAACGGCCACGCTGCACTATGCCCGCGCCTACTTCAATGCCACACTGCTAGGCGATATTTTTACGCGCATGGGTCTACCGCCCGACAGCCTGGAATTTTTGACCCGAGGGGCCAAGTTTCGTCGCCCGCCGCTGGGGGTTACCCTGCGCAACGCCCCAGGACTGCTGCGCCTGCTGCGGCAGGAGATGTCGTTGCCCGCTCGGTTTGCTGAGGCCGATCAGACCGTATTTGGCCCGACCCAAACCCGCTGGCAGCAGCAGCCGTTGGCGCAGCTCTCCGAGTCAGCCATTGCTGAGCGCATTACAGAAGTCTTATCTCTGCTGAAGCAGGCCACCTACTTTAATATTTTGGCACCGCTGAGTCTGGCCCTGCGGCAGGCGGTGCTTAAGGTTGATTTGGCGGCGCTTGACAGCCGCTATAATCCTGAAATCCAAGCGCTAGAAGACTTGAAGAAGATGGCGGTGCAGCTGCGATCGCTCCTACCAGAGCTCGGCTTAAGTTCAGACATCAGTGCAGACTACAGTTCAGATACACGCACGCCGCCCACCAGCGGAGCTTCCCTATTCGCCGCCCTCTCCGAGCATCCAGATGGTCAGCTAGCCTTTGATCAGCTAGATCGGTTTTTAGACGAATACGGCTACTTGAGCGAAGTGGCTACCGATATTGCCGTACCTACCTGGCGCGAGTCGCCTCAGCCCGTCCGCGAACTGCTGGTCCAGTATCTGTTTGATCCGACAGTGACGACGCCTGCTGAGCGCAAAGTAGTGAGCGGGTGGCGCGATCGCCAGGTCCAAGCCCGTCTGAACTTAAAAGGCCGGGTAGCAGAAGTCTATAACCGGCTGCTAGCCACTCTGCGCAGCTGCTTTGTAACGCTAGAAAATCGCTGGTTAGAAGCTGGCCAGCTAGCGCTCCCAGGTGACATTTTTTTCCTGACCTCAGCTGACATTCGCACTCAGCTCAACGATCCCCTACCCGCTGCCGAGCTAATCGGCAAAGTCGATCTGGCCAAAATTCGCTGGCGGCGGCAGGGAGAGGATCAGGCCCCCTACCTCGTCTATGGTCACACCCCGCCCTTAGCGCCCGTGATTGCCGCGCTCCCGGTTGCCTCAGGCACTCTGCGCGGCATTGGAGCTAGCGCTGGCACCGTCGAAGGGACAGTGCGCGTATTGGAAACTTGGTCAGAAGCCGCCTCAGCTATTAGTAGCCACATTGATGCTCAGACTGTGTTGGTGGTTCCCTATACCGATGCGGGTTGGGCTCCGCTATTGGCCCGCAGTGGCGGACTGATTGCCGAAGTAGGCGGCCAGCTCTCCCACGGGGCGATCGTCGCCCGCGAATACGGCATCCCAGCAGTAATGGATGTCACCGATGCCACCCGGCAATTGACCAATGGCCAGCGTGTCCGTATCGATGGACAGCACGGCACTATCGAAATCTTGTAGATTGAGTAGACGGTAAACTGCGATACACCAAAATTAAATGCACCGCTTAGAGTCCGCCTGATTTAGCCGCAATGCCCTCGACCCAAACCCATTCTCAGGGAGCCGCTAAAGGTGCCTCTCAAGGCACCTTTAGCGGTTCGAACGCTCTCCGGCTTTTTTATCAAAGCTGGTACCCTGCGGTGCTAACAGGCGATGCCATAAGCGCCTCAGAGACGGGCTCAGACGCTAATGGGTCGCTCCTATCCGGATCAGACCCACCTATCCTGGGCGTGCTAGCACTAGTTCATGGCTTGGGCGAGCATTCGGGGCGCTACTCAAACGTAGTAAAGGCGCTGACAGCAGCAGGCTATGCGGTTTTTGCCTTTGACAATCAGGGACATGGCAAATCCGAAGGGCAGCGAGGCCATATCGACCGTTGGCAAGAGTACCGCCACAACACTCAAGCCTTTCTACAGTTAGTTCGCCAGCAGGAGCCTATCGCACCTCTATTTCTCATGGGGCACAGCTTAGGCGGGCTGATCGTGCTTGACTACGTATTGCGCAGCGCTCAGTCTCCTCAGTTTCAGGGGTTGAATATTCAAGGCATTGTAGTCAGTGCGCCGCCTATTCAGCTGATTAGCAGCACCGCTAGCTCGGCGCGGATTGTTCTAGCCCGACTGCTCTCAGGGCTTTTGCCGCGCCTGAGCCTACAGATGGGACTCGACAAAAGCGGCCTCTCCCGCTGCCCAGACGTGGCTGAGCAAATCGCTGACGACCCGCTTGTTCACTCCTGTGTCACCTTGCGCTGGGGCACCGAAACCCTCAATACGATCCGGTGGGTAAAAGACCATATTGACCAGCTACAGTTGCCAATTTTGCTGGTTCATGGCGAAGCTGATCCGATTATTGCGCCAGCCGGCAGCCGTCAAATTTTTCAGCAGATTCAAACGCCCGATAAAACGCTCAATCTCTATCCGGGTAGCTACCACGAGCCTCATAACGATCTCGATGCCGAGGTCGTCGTCGCTGACTTGGTGACCTGGCTAAACGGCTGTCTGTCGACGGCAGCTCAGGAAGGTGGCTGACGGGAAGGCAGCCTTTCCTTCAAAATTCTGTTAGGATGGTGCCTTGGCTGCGCATCTAGTCTGCGCAAGTGCCAGAAGCGCTCTTTGCTTACAGGCGGGCTAACCAGCCATCGCTAGCAATGCTTCAAATCCTTTTGTGAATTTTGCTCTTAGGCTAGTCCCGTGCGCTGCGTTTGGGATAGGGCACCTCAGACAATTGCTTAGGAGCAATTTTTTCCAGCTTATGACTTTTGATACTATCGGTCTGCGGACCGAACTTTTGCGCACGGTTAACGAGCAGGGCTATAGCGAACCTACGCCCATTCAGCGCCAGTCTATTCCAGTGATTTTGCAGGGCCGCGACGTAATGGCCAGCGCTCAAACAGGCACCGGCAAAACGGCGGGCTTTACGCTACCGCTGCTGCAAAGACTTTGTGAAAATCTGCCGGCGCAATCTGACCGGGAGATGGCTACAGCTACAGCCCAACCGGCAGGCAAACGCGCTGCTAAGGCATCTGGCCCTATCCTCAAGACTCGGTCGATTGGGACTCAGGGCGGGCAGCGCTCAATTCGGGCGCTGATTGTGACGCCGACTCGCGAGCTGGCCGCTCAGGTAGGCGAAAGCGTCGCGACCTACGGAAAATACCTGCCGCTGCGCTCAACGGTCATCTTTGGCGGGGTAAAGATCAATCCGCAGATCTCCAAGCTGCGCCAGGGTGTCGATATTTTGGTGGCGACGCCAGGTCGCCTGCTCGACCATGTCAATCAGCGGACGGTTGACCTGTCTCAGGTGGAGATTTTGGTGCTTGATGAAGCTGATCGCATGTTGGACATGGGCTTTATCCACGATATTCGTAAGATTTTGACGCTGGTTTCTGAGCAGCGGCAGACGCTGCTATTTTCAGCGACCTTTTCAGAGCCGATCAAAAAGCTGGCCGATAGTTTTTTGCGATCGCCCCAACTCATAGAAGTCGCCCGTGCCAATGCCACCGCTGAAGGAGTCGACCAGGTGGTGTACCCGGTAGACCGCCATCGCAAAAGCGAGCTGCTCTCCTTTATCATCGGCTCTCGCAACTGGCAGCAGGTGCTGGTGTTTACTCGCACTAAGCACGGCGCAAATCGCCTTACCAAACATCTGCAAAAAGACGGCCTGACTGCCGCTGCGATTCACGGCAATAAAAGTCAGGGCGCTCGCACTCGGGCACTAGCCGCCTTCAAAGCAGGAGACGTGCGGGTATTGGTCGCAACCGATATTGCTGCCCGCGGCTTAGATATTGACCTGTTGCCTCATGTGGTCAACTTTGAGCTGCCCAACGTGGCTGAAGACTACGTGCACCGAATTGGCCGCACTGGGCGGGCCGGTAACGAAGGGCAGGCAGTTTCTCTGGTCTGCGTGGATGAAAAATCGCTGCTCAGAGACATTGAGCGGCTGCTCAAACGACAGATTCCGCAAGAAGTGATTGCTGGCTACGAGCCCGATCTGTCGATTCCGCCTGAGCCGATTCCTAACGGACGCAATAATTCACGCGGCGGCGGTAGATCTTCGGGTGGCGGCGGTCGCGGTCGCTCTTCTGCTCGTTCGGGTGGAGGGGGGCGATCGCCCAAGCCGGTCATCAAAAGTCGCTCCAGCAGCGCTCAGCCTCGCCGCTCATCATCCAGGTAGCGTAGGCAGATCAGTCAAGCCGGGTGGAAATTACAAGTCAGATTCAATTAGCTCACTGGCTTCACCCGGATAGAATCCTTCTAACAAAATAGCTTCTAGCGGGTAGGCTACATCAGTTGCGAACGTTTTCTGAGGTAAGTTGGTTTCTCTCATCGCCAGCATTACCCCTCTGCGATAGGCGGTTTCTAAAGCTTCGCTGAGGTAGGGCTTGAGGCTTGGGTTGTCTGCGCTCAGTTCGCTGATATCCAATCGCTGAATGCTGATAGTAGCGACCCAGCTGCGGCTGCGTTTCTCGCGCTGATATTCCCACTTTAATAGGTGACCTATCAGCACTGCTAAGCGACTTCGCAGCTCTTGCCTTTGTTGCTTGCCCAAAGACTCAATCTCCTCAATCACGTTGACAAGATCTATCTGTTGCCACTGCTGGTTACGCAAAAGTAGAGACTGTCGCTGCGTCCAAGCATAAAAATCGCTCTCGTAGAGACTGTCAGCCTCGGGCACTGCTTCTGAATTGGGAGAGGCCATTTCAAGTGACTCCAAACGTACTCAAATTCTAGCTGACCTCAGCCGCCAAACCCGTCTTCAGCCGTCGCCGCTCATTTTAAATCCGAGCGCTTTCGCACCTGTTGGCGTATAGCAAAGTAAGGATGCATTCTTACTTTGCAAGTCGAGTTGCCTGCTGTCAGATAACGGTTTCAGTCGATAAAAGTGTCCTAAGCGACTCGACAGGAGCTATAGCTCCCTCACAGCTCGGCCTTGGCCTACTTCTCTGGCTCTTGCCATATTTGTCAGCGAGTTCAATAATATGCCAACCGGGAAAGTCTCACCTTTCCTCAGATTGAACATACTGCCCTGCCTGCAAAACATCTATGCCAAGGCGGTCTTGGTCGTATCGCCACAGTTCTGGAACGCCCAGGGATTCGCAAAGGTTCGCAGCAAAAACTGAATGAATTGCCTTCTCTTGCATGAGCTTTCGTGAAAGTTGGTATAGACGCTGATACTTCTTCCTGGAACAGAGAGCGACTTCTCCTTTGAAACAAACCAGAAAGCTCTATGACCCAGACTAGAGCACAGAAGGTAATTGACGCCCAACATCTTCAGGATTTATTTCTGGTTCCACAGGGCTCATAGTTCACCAATTACCTTCGCCGTATGGCTGCTTGGTCAATCTTGAGAAAAATATCACAAGATTGCTCGCGCTTTATCTAGATCGTACTGAAAAGCCGCAATTATTGCAGTCCCTCAAGAACCTTGACGCAATTTTTCCAGTACGCTTTGGTCTTCCATCGTGGTTGCATCGCCTAGTACTTCTTCGCCGCTGGCTAAGTTGCGCAAAAAGCGGCGGATGATTTTGCCGGAGCGGGTTTTGGGCAGGGCATCGGTAAATTGGATTTCGCTGGGTCGGGCGATCGCTCCAATCTCTTTCACCACATGCTGCTTTAGCTCAGCCTTCAGTTCATCACTGGCGGTATACCTGCCTTCCAACGTCACAAAGGCATACACATCTTCGCCTTTCAGGTCATCTTTACGACCCACCACAGCGGCCTCTGCGACTGCCGGGTGCGATACCAGCGCCGACTCAATTTCCATTGTGCCCAGGCGATGGCCCGACACATTTAGCACATCATCTGTACGGCCCATCACCCAGAAATAGCCGTCTGCATCTTTGCGAGCACCGTCCCCGGCAAAGTACAGATACTTGCCGTCCTTAGGCGGAATGTGCTCCCAATAGGTGCGACGAAATCTATCGTTGTCACCATATACCGTGCGCATCATGCTGGGCCAGGGGTGCTTTATTACCAGGTAGCCGCCCTCATTTGCGCCAACCGGATTGCCTTCAGTATCAACCACATCGGCTAAGATGCCGGGGAAAGGTTTGGTCGCAGATCCCGGTTTGGTGGGTGTAGCTCCAGGCAGCGGCGTGAGCATAAATCCACCGGTTTCGGTTTGCCACCAGGTATCAACAATCGGGCAGTTATTGCCGCCAATCACCTCGCGATACCACATCCAAGCCTCGGGATTAATCGGCTCGCCTACGGTTCCTAACAACCTCAGAGAAGAGAGATCTCGGGCCTTGGGCAATTCATCGCCCATCTTCATAAAGGCGCGAATGGCTGTAGGGGCTGTGTAGAAAATATTCACCCCATGCTTTTCTACAATGTCCCAAGTACAGCCAGGGTTGGAGGGTCGGGGTGCGCCTTCGTACATCAAGCTAGTTGCGCCGTTAGAAAGCGGACCGTACACAATGTAGCTGTGGCCAGTAATCCAGCCAACATCGGCGGTGCACCAGTACACATCAGTTTCTTTGATATCGAACGTCCACTGAAAGGTCACATGGGTGTAGAGGTTATAGCCCGCCGTGGTGTGGACGACGCCTTTAGGCTTGCCAGTGGTGCCGCTGGTGTAGAGGATAAACAACAGATCTTCACTGTCCATTGGTTCGGCGGGGCAGTCAGCAGAGACGGTGGGCTGAGCCTCGTGCCACCACACATCGCGGCCTGTCGTCCATTCGATCTCTTGTTGAGTACGCTGCACCACTAAGACATTGGTCACTGAGGACACAGCGTTGCCCTCTAGCGCTGCATCTACCGCAGGCTTAAGTCCCATAGCCTTGTCTTTGCGGAAGCCGCCGTCAGCAGTGATGACTACTTTGGCTGCGGCGTCGTTAAGGCGATCGCGCAAAGCCTCCGCACTAAACCCGCCAAAAATCACCGTATGGGCCGCGCCAATCCGAGCGCAGGCCAGCATTGCCACCGCCGCTTCAGGGATCATTGGCATGTAAAGGCCCACGCGATCGCCCTTCTGCACCCCCATGCCTTTAAGCACATTTGCCATCTGACACACTTCACGGTGCAGCTGCGCATAGGTAAGCGTCCGCGAATCGCCCGGCTCCCCTTCCCAAATCAGCGCCGCCTTATTGCGCCGCGCCGTCGTCAGGTGCCGGTCGAGACAGTTATACGAGATATTGATCTTGCCGCCGACAAACCACTTCGCAAACGGCGGCTGCCAGTCGAGCACGGTATCCCACTTCTCAAACCAGTCCAGCTCCTGCTCAGCCAGCTTGGCCCAAAACGCCGCCGGGTCGGCTGCGGCCTCGTCATAGAGCTTTTGGTAGACCGCCATGCTGGGGATGAGCGCCGCCTGCGAAAACGCTGGGGAGGGCTCAAACACCCGCTGCTCTTGCAGGATTGATTCGATGGTGGAGTCTGACATGAGAAGTTAAGCCTTAAAGCGCTACGGAAAACCTTTCAAAACCATACTGCGTTTGTTCGCAGCTTGCCTACTAGAGCTGCGTTCCTTAATATTATTGAGCAATCTATTTATCAAGTGTGCGGTGGTCTGTCAGCCACTTGAACGCAGCTGCGGAGTTGGATGTACACTACAGCGCAGACATCGAAATGCTTTCAGCTTTGCTGCGACCTCACTAGCAAATACTGCTCCATCGATTTGGTAACTTTAGATAAGCGAACTGGAAATGTGATTCTTTTAGCTAGAGAAAACATTCATATTAAGATCGAACCGAACGGAGAGTGGAGGTTTGTATGAGCAGCACGAAACCGAACTTCGCTGCGATGCCTAAATCTGAGCTTCGAGCCTACGTCTTAGCACACCGAGATGACGAGGGTGCTCTGCAAGCCTACCTGAACAGATTACATTCTGAGAACGTCAGCTCACGGATCTACAAAGCTGATGAAGACGTGAGTGAGGCGATTACAGAATACTTAAGAGATAATAGACAGCAGTAAGCCTTATAACCGATCAATCTGCATCAAATAATAGTCTGCTGCTACGTCGAATACTCAGTTTCCTGGCGACCATTGAAATCGTTAACGCTATGACCTCTTTCCACCATACCGAACGTCTTGTAAAAAGCTCTTGCTTCTCGATTGTCTGCGGCTGTTTTTAGCGTGAATCCCTGGGGGCATTGCAAACCGGCCCACTGCATCAATTGCTTGCCAATACCTTTGCGCTTCCAGACAGGTGATACAAAAATTTGTGAGAGAACACAGGCCTGTGTGTTTATAGCAGCAAAAGCGACGACCGCATGTGAATGTTCTACAACAACAATTTTGTGACTTTTTTCTAGATCGTGCCATCGCTGTTTCCACTCAGCTATGGGTCTGTGATGTCTGTAGCCTGATGAGGAATGCCAAGCCTCCCACCAGATCTGAATTACCGCTTCGAAATCGCTTACTTGATAGGCTCTAATTTCCATCGCAAACCATTTTTTCTCAGTTAGCTTACTATGTCTACAGGTGAATATTCTTGGTCTAGAGTATGGCTCTTTCCTATGCGATTTTAGCGGCGCTGTTTAATCAGTCTTGCAGCGGCTATGACCTGGTAAAACGCTTTAATAAATCTGTGGAGTGCTTTTGGAGCGCTAGCCATCAGCAGATTTACAAGGCTTTGAGCAATCTTGAGGCAGCGGGATACATCATATCTGAAAAAATTGAGCAGGAAAACCGTCCTAATAAAAAGCTCTACACCGTCACCGACAGCGGTCGTCAGCATTTGCAGCGATGGATTGGTGAGGCCGAGACGATTTCTCCCATTAAGTCCGACCTGCTGATTAAGCTTTCTGTGGGCCATGCCGTGCCCACTATTACCCTGCTGCAAACGCTGCAAACCTACTACGAGCAGCACAAAGAAAGGCTCAAAAGCTATCAGCTGATTTCTAAGCAGTACGCTCAGGCGCTCCAGCCCTCTCGCGAAAGCCAGTTTCAGTATCTGGCGCTGCGGGCGGGCATTCGTCAGCAGCTTGCCTGGATTGCCTGGTGCGAAGAGGCGATGGGTTTTCTCGGTCAGCCGGTGGCCGTGAGAGAGTCTTCTTCGGTGAGCTGACACTGCTCGCACAGGCCAAAAAATTCTAACGTGTGATAGAAGATCTGGAAGCGGTGCGACTCGGTCAGATGGCTTTCTAGACCGTGTACCGGGCACTCTGCCATGACTACGGAATTACCGCAGCGCACGCAGGTGAGGTGATGCGTGTCTTCTTGGGTCAGGCTGTAGAGAGATTCGCCGCTGGAGAGCGTTCGCACCTGTACCGCGCCTTCTAGTTTGAGCGACTCTAGCGATCGGTAAACGGTGGCTAACCCCATGCTCACCTGACGCTGGCGCAGCTCCACGTAAAGCTCTTGGGCTGAAATTGCGCTCTTAAGCTGCTTTAGCAAGTTGAGAACTTGGGTTTGACTGCGGGTACGACGGGTTTTCATGCGTAGATATTGATTGAGTCTTGGCCAGTGACTCCTTATCCTTAGTTTCAGCCCTTAATTCCAGCTTAAGTGAGTGCGTAGCAAAGTAGCGAGGGAAAATGCGGTAGGATCGCAGGTGTCTTTTGCCAGTGGGTAACGGTGGCGCAATCTGCTCAGGCCAGTCTATATCATGCCAAAGTTTATGTGACACTGCGGCCCTCTGTGCTCGATCCGGCGGGGACGGCGGTGCGTTCAGGCCTGGCTCATATGGGCTATGACAATGTCTCTAAGGTTCGCATTGGTAAGTACATTGAGCTAGCGCTAACGGCTGAGAGTGAGGCCGCCGCTCAGGAGCAGCTCGATAAAATTTGCGATCAGCTATTGGCTAACCCGGTAATTGAGAACTATCGGATTGAGGTTTTGCAGGCATCGGTAGCGGCATAAGGAGTAGCGGCTATGAACTTTGGCGTGATTGTTTTTCCGGGTGCTAACTGTGATCGCGATATCGCCTACATCCTGCGCGACATTCTCCAGCAGCCGACTCGCATGATCTGGCACGAAGACCGTGATCTATCGGGCATAGACATGGTGGTAGTACCGGGTGGCTTTAGCTACGGCGATTATCTGCGGTGCGGTGCGATCGCTCAGTTTTCTCCGGCAATGCAGGCCACTGCCGAACATGCTCAGCAGGGCAAGCAGGTGATGGGCATTTGCAATGGCTTTCAGGTGCTGACCGAAATGGGGCTGCTGCCGGGCGCACTGGTGCGGAACCGGGACTTGCATTTTGTGTGCGATCGCCAGCCGCTCACCGTTGAGCGCACTGACTTACCCTGGACTCAAGGCTATCAGCCAGGACAGGTGATTACCCTACCGATTGCCCATGGAGAAGGCTGCTACTACGCCGCGCCCGATACCATTAAAGCCTTAGAAGACAATCATCAGGTACTTTTTCGCTACTGCGACACCGACGGCACGCCCAGCGAGGCGGCTAACCCTAACGGCTCTCTTAATAACATTGCCGGTATTTGTAACCGGGCCGGTAACGTTTTGGGCATGATGCCTCACCCAGAGCGCGCCGCCGACCCAGCCCTTGGCAACACTGACGGGCTAGCGCTGTTCAAAGGGCTGTTGCAGATGGCAATGGTGGCAGCGTAGCCAGGCTACTCAACCCGCAGGCGGCGCGTGATCACCGTCAGTCCGTCATCGCGCACTAGCAGGGCCGAGACCCAGCGGGTATCAGGATTTGCTGGGGCTTCGCCCACTTTGAACAAGCCACCAGCGGCTAGCAGCTCTAGATCTACCGGGCGACCAGTGAAAAAGTCTTGCGCGGTGCTGCCTTCTTCTACCACAGCGCCCAACAGATAGCGGTTGCCCAAAGGCTCTACCACAATGGCGTCAAAGTCGTAGGTTTCGCCGGTTGTGACCTGCTCAGGCAAAATCACAGAGACAGTAGGCGGATTTTCTCCTGAGGTGAGCTGATTGCGCTCGGACAGAGTTGTTTGAGCGGTGATCTTGCCGTCTGCGAAGGTCTGCTGAGAGCGAATCACCGACTCTAGCTGCGCGGGCTGTCCGTTGCTAGTTTGGGTGCCGCTGATATAAGTCACCGTTTCAGCGGTATAGCCGCCATCGGCGGGTTCCCAGGACTGTAGCTCTACGCGGTAGGTCAGGCTGTCGTAGTTTTCCCAAAGGGCTTGCAGCGCTGTCTGCAAAGTCTCGTAGGTAAACCCATCATCATTTGTGAAGCTAGGGCTGTAGCTTTGCATCGCGGCTGACACATCGCGAGCGGTGGCAGCGGTTTCGATTTGCTCAAGGGCAGTCACTAGGTCAGCGGGCGCTGTCTCGGGAGAAGCGGCTTTGGCTGTGAGCCCGTTACCAAAAGTCAGGACCAGCCCACAGGTTAAGGCAGACGCCATTTGCCAAGGCTTAGGCCAGTTGAGCCGGTCTGCGAACCAGGGTCGGCGATGGGTCATGGGTTCACGCTTCCTTATAAGAATGATGGAATCAATAATTGTGGGCAGATAATACCTTAAACCAAGGTAACCTGAAATTTGTACTTGGCCAATTTCTGGCCGACCGCTGGCTATGCGACTAGCCAGGGTTTACGCTTTGAGACTCATTGGGAACTATTTTTATGGGCGCAGTACCAGTCGGGCCAGCCAAACTCCTGATTGCCGCTAGCGGAACAGGCGGGCATTTGTTCCCGGCGATCGCCACCGCACAGCAGCTCTCAAATTTTGCTATCGAATGGCTGGGTGTGCCCGACCGCCTGGAAACTCAGCTCGTGCCGGATGACTATCCTCTTCATACAGTGCAGATGGGCGGCGTTCAGGGTGGTTTGGGGCTTGGCACCCTGAAACTGGTGGCTCAGTTTGGCCGGGCGATTGCCTACGTGCGCAGTCTGCTCAAGCGCGGTAACTTTCACGGCGTCTTTACGACCGGGGGCTATATCGCAGCTCCGGCCATCATCGCAGCTCGCTCCCTGGGCCTGCCTGCCATTTTGCACGAGTCTAACGCGCTACCTGGCAAGGTTACCCGCTGGCTAAGCCCCTGGTGTACGACGGTGGCCCTGGGCTTTCAAGAAGCAGCAGCCTATTTGCCCAGAGCGCAGACGCAAGTGGTGGGAACGCCCGTGCGATCGCAGTTTTTAGAAGCCACGCTCAGCAACCAGCTTACCGATATCGATATTCCAGCCGATGTGCCGCTGATCGCAGTAGTAGGTGGCAGTCAGGGCGCTGTCGCCGTCAATCAGCTCATCCGGGCGGCGGCCCCTGCCTGGCTAGATACCGGAGCCTGGATTGTCCATATCACGGGCAGTAATGATGCTGCCGTAGGCAGCTTTAGCCACGCCCATTACATCCACCGCCCGTTTTATGACGACATGGCAGCCCTTCTAAAAAGGGCCAACCTAGCGGTCAGTCGGGCCGGGGCGGGCACGCTGATTGAGCTAGCGATGACCGGCACGCCTGCGCTCCTCATTCCCTATCCCTTCGCCGCTGAAGACCATCAGACTTATAACGCTGGGGCCTTCGGTCAGACAGGGGCCGCTCAGGTGCATCAGCAGGCTGACCTCACAGCGGAGCAGCTTCAGGCAATAGTCTTAGGATTGCTAAAAGCGCCCGATCAGCTCAGCAAAATGGCGATGGCAGCCAGCAAACTAGCAACAGCCGACAGCGCCGCTAAAATGGCCCAACTCATTACTCAGCAAATTTCCTAAAACAAGGGCGAACTACTAGCCGCTCGGCGCTGAAGACACCACTGGGCAGCGCTGCCGACTGTCTGCTGCCTTACGTTCAAGCAGCGGCGTGTTACCAATGCGAGGCGAGCGATAGAGCCTTTCAAATTCGCGGTTAAAGTGAGCGGCGACGGTCGGGTTGCGAATCACCAGCAGGGTTTCGTCGTTTTCGGCATTGGCCGCGTGGCTCCAGTTTTGGGAGCCAATGATAACGGTTGTCCCGTCGATCACGGCAAATTTGTGGTGAAGCTTGTCGCCGGGCGGCAGTTGCGGTGAGCCGACTGAAGTAATAGGCACAGCCCAGGGCCGATTGTCTGCCTCTATGCGGCAGCGCTGGTCGGGCAGCGCGACACCGAGCATATCTAGCGCTTCACTATAGCTGCGATAGACAAAGCTGGGGTCGATTAATGTCCGCAGCGCTATGCCTGCTTTGACCCGCGTCTCTAGCTGATTGGCAATGGGCTGTTCTGAGAAGACAAACAGGGCCAGATCGATGCTGCGAGTAGATTGACTCAGGGTGCGGTCAATCAGGCCGTTAACGCTTTGGTCGTAGGGTTTGGTGGGGGACAGCGGAGAAAACTGGAGGGTGACGCTGCTATTGGGTAGGGCGATCGCCTGGGCTGGACGAGGCGGCTTTTTAAGCCCAAACTGACTGTCAGTTCGTCCGGCTGGGCCGTCGCCCCACATCAGATTGAATTCCTCAGTGAAGCGGGCTGCTAGCGGCGCACTGTCGATTCTGAGGATGACATTGACATTGCCGCGACTAGCAGGCTCATCGCCGTCACCATGAGTGCCCGAAAGTGTCAGATTGGCCGAGCCGGTCAGCACCCAACGGCGGTCAATGACCAAAAATTTGTGGTGCATCAGGCCGCTGCCTTTGGAGCCGTCGGCGGTGTCGTCTAGCCAGGGCAGCGAGGCCATTTTGACAATTTGTAGAGCGTCGGCCTGGGCGATTTCGGTAGGTGTGAGGGTGCCATCGAAATCGCTGTCGGCGATCGCCATCCATGCTCCCGCTTGCTCTGCCTGCGCCTGCGCTGAAGTTGGGTTAGCGTACTGATTTTCCAAAATCAAACGCACCTTTACACCGCGATTGGCGCTGTCTACCAGAGCTTGTGCAACGCCCGGTAAATTCAGCGACTGCACGGCCACGTCAATAGAAGCTGTCGCCTGAGCGATGCCAGTCACAACCACTTGCTCCAAGTCGTCGCCGTAGCGCTCAATCTGGCGATAGGGGTCGGTGTAGACATTGGCTTCTGACTGATTGAAGTAGACCTGAATGTAGGGGTCTTGGGGTAGCGGGCTAACGGCTGGGCTAAGGGCGACCGGTGGCGGCGTGGCCATGATGCGCCAGATACTGCTGCCGACCGTCAAGAGCAGAGCGATCGCAAAAAGTAGCAGCCACTGCCAGCGGCGAAAGCGTTGAGGAATCACAGGCGCACTGATAGGGAATGATTGAACCAATGTCGCTCAGCCAGAGCCGACCGACACGTAATCTATTTATCCCGCTGTGAGAAAGGGAGGTAACGAAATCGGTCAAACCGATGCTCAGGTCAAGGAAACCCTATAATTGATCGAGCCGTAACCCTTGATATCTCTATGTTCACTCCCGCACAGTTTTTGCAATCTACCGGCTGGGTTGCAATTGGCACGCTGGCTTTTGGCCTGCTGACGGCGATCGCCTTTTTCCTTAAGTGGGGCATTCGCTTTCGTTTAGTCGGCGCTACCGGGCTGATGGGCGTGCTGACCGTGGGTTTGTTGGGGCTGAGCTTTGAGCCCTTCACCCAGGCCCAAATTCCAGGTGCAATTCCCTATGCCACAGTGTTTGACTCGGGCGCATCGCAGGTGGTGATCACTGTGCCCAGTTCGATTACAGAAACTGAGCTAGAGGCTACCTTGCAGCAGGCCGCTAGCAATTTGCTCAAGCCCAGTCGCATCGGCGGTGCGGGTCAAACAACGCCCACCATCAGAGCGCGGACCATTGTTCACCAGCCAGGCATATCGGAACTGGTGTACGTAGGTCAGGTAACACCGGGGACTAGCAGCACGGGCGAGCGAGTGCCGCAGGTCAAAATTTATCCAGACGCGCTGGCCAAGGCTCATCAAGCTACGTCATGATATTCAGTAGTGCTTTCTCCTTTAGATAGTTCTAGGCAGCGGTGTCCCTATGGCCTCATTGACTTTTCCGATTTTGAATATTGCGCCTGCCCAGGTAGTTCGCGGCCAGGGCGTGTTGGCAGAGAGCGGGCCGCTGTTTGCCAGGTTGGGAAAGCGGCCTTTGTTGGTAGGCGGCGATCGCACCCTGCCAGCGGCCATACCTTTTCTCAAAGCGCCGCTGACTGAGCTGACGACGGCTACCGCTGCCTATCAAAAAGACTGTAGTGAAAAGGCTTTAACGGCTCTGCATCAGGCGGCGGAGCGTCACAGCGCCGACTGCATTATTGGCATCGGTGGCGGCAAAGCGCTGGATGCTGCTAAGCTGCTGGCCTATCAGCGGCAGCTCCCGGTGGCCACGGTGCCGACCTCAGCCGCGACCTGTGCGGGCTGGACGGCCCTATCAAACGTCTATTCTGACCGGGGCGCGTTTCTCTACGATGTGGGGTTGCCGCGCTGCCCGGAGATGATTGTGCTGGACTATGACCTGGTGGCAACTGCGCCTGAGCGGACGCTGGTGGCGGGGATAGGGGATGCGATCGCCAAGTGGTACGAAGCCTCTGTCAGCAGCGGTCACTCGGACCACACGCTGATTATTGGCGCGGTGCAGCAGGCCCGAGTACTGCGCGATATTCTCTTCCAAAAATCAGCCGCTGCGCTAGACAATATCGGTGGAGACGACTGGCGAGAAGTGGTCGATGCCGCCGTGCTGATGGCCGGTGTGATTGGCGGCATGGGCGGGGCGCAGTGCCGGACAGTGGCGGCGCACGCAGTCCACAACGGGCTGACTCACGTCTCGGCGCACGGTACGCTGCACGGCGAAAAAGTGGCCTACGGCATTTTGGTGCAGCTCCGACTAGAAGAAATGGGGCCAGGGAATGTCCTCGCCGCGACGGGCCGGCAGCAGCTTTTGCAGTTTTACGCTCAGATTGGTCTGCCAAAATCGCTGGCCGATATGGGCATGGATCAGCTGACGGTAGCCCAACTTCAGCAGGCGGCGACGGTGGCCTGCCGGACGGGTTCCGATATTCACCACCTGCCCTTTAGCGTCGATCCGGAACAGGTGATGGCGGCAATGGTCTCGACGACAGCGCCGACTGGCTCTCTGGCTGGAAAAACGACTGCGCCTACCGCCGCTTTGCTCACATCAGAATAGTCATTCCTGCTACCCTATTCTCTATGCTTTTTAAGTGATGCTTTTCCAGTGCCCGCAGAGGTAGCCTCAATGACTTTAGAATGGCTGAAACCGGCTGAACGGCTAGGTTCACTGCCCCCCTATGTATTCGCTCGGCTAGACGAACTTAAGGCCAATGCCCGAGCAGAGGGCGTCGATCTGATCGATTTAGGCATGGGTAATCCGGGGGGGCCAGCGCCGCAGCCGGTGGTAGAGGCAGCGATCGCCGCCATCAGCGACCCCGACAGTCACGGCTACCCACCGTTTGAAGGGACAGCCAGCTTTCGCCGCACGATTACCGACTGGTATCACCGCCGGTATGGCGTCACCCTAGACCCTGACGGCGAAGCGCTGCCGCTGATGGGGTCTAAAGAAGGATTGGGTCACCTAGCGATGGCCTATATCGATCCGGGTGATGTGGTGCTGGTGCCAACGCCTGCTTACCCAGCGCATTTTCGGGGGCCAGCGATCGCCGGTGCCGACATCCATACCATTCCGCTCAGAGTCGAAAACAACTGGATTATTGACTTCAACGATATTCCAGCAGCGCTAGCAGACCGGGCAAAAGTGCTCTATTTCAACTATCCTAATAACCCAACCGGTGCTGTTGCCCCCCGAGAATTCTTCGAGGAGATGGTCGCCTTTGGCCATCGCCATCAGATTTTGCTCATTCACGATCTCTGCTACGCGGAGCTGGCGTTCGACGGCTATCAGCCCACCAGCCTGCTAGAGATTCCGGGGGCAAAAGAAATCAGTGTAGAATTTCACACCCTCTCCAAAACCTACAATATGGCGGGCTGGCGGGTCGGCTTCGTAGTCGGCAATCGTCACGTGATTCAGGGCTTACGCACGCTCAAGACCAATCTGGACTACGGCATTTTCTCGGCGCTGCAAAAGGCGGCAGAAACTGCCCTGCAACTGCCTGACCACTACCTAGAAGAAGTTCAGCTCCGCTACAGTACTCGCCGTGACTACCTGGTTAATGCGCTGGCCACATTGGGCTGGGACGTGGCTAAACCCTCAGCCGCGATGTATCTGTGGGTAGCGTGCCCGCCGGGAACAAGCGCCTCTGACTTTGCCTTTTTACTGCTGCAAAAAACCGGCATTGTGGTGACGCCAGGGACTGCTTTTGGTGAAGGCGGCGAAGGCTACGTGCGGATCAGTCTGATTGCCGATTGCGATCGCTTAGGCGAAGCCGTTGAGCGCCTCAGACAGGCGAATATCCGCTACAGCAGCGTTCCCGCCAGCGTCTAGAAAATTACTGACTGGGAAAGCTCACCGTTGACCAGGTAGTCAGCACAAACACGACGACCGCCGTCAGCGCCAGCAGCCCTTCAATAATATTGCCGATTAGAGAACTCACCACGACGGCCAGACTCACCTTGCCCGAAAACTTCAGCCGCTCAGAGATTTCCATCTCTCTTCGGTAGATAAATTCTCCAATAAAGGCACCCAGCATCGTCCCCAGCAAAATGCCCAGCAGCGGTCCGCCCACCGGCAAAGCGGGTAGCAGGCCCAAAAAGCCCACAACCAGCCCAATAATCGATCCGATCTGGCCCCAACTGCTAGCGCCGACGCGCTTGGCGCCCAAATAAGCCGCCAAATAGTTGACGCCCAAGCTGAGCAACAGCACCACGACCGCCGTACCCAAAGCCCAGCTCGTGGTGGCAAACCCGGTCACGAGCGTCCATATCAGCACCGCCGTTAAAATTAGCCCGATGCCGGGTAGGGCCGGAACGAAGGCACCAACGATGCCAACTAGCATGACGGCGATGAGCGCCCAGTAGAGAATGAAGAGAGGCATGGGAAGAGGAGAAGAAAGGGGAAGGGGGAAAAAGGGGAAAGGGGAATTTACTGGGTTAGGGCCCGGATGAATTGCTGTAGCTCTGATAGGAGACCTTTTTTGCGGCCTGTGCCTGCCGTTTTACCAGGGCTAGCGTCTGTATTAGAGTCAGTTTCGCCGTAGAGAATGCGATCAATGTCTTCTCCAGAGGGACGCTTATCTAAGTCTGTGACGAGTTCGTATTCGTCAGGGGCAATTTCTCGCCAGATTTGCCAGGGGCCGGGGTAGCAGCGATAGACGGCGGCTTCGTCTATCGGCCTGAGGTAGTAGCAGGATTCAATTTTGCTGAGGAAGCGATCGCGCAGCTGCCGCGCCGCATAGCCAATGCCGACCACAGCAACATCTTCTAGCGCCGGATTGAGCAAAATCACCGGCTTGTCGGTCGCCTCGTTACACAGCGCCTCGACCGCCTGCACTTCAATCGAGGAGGGATTAACCACCAGATAGAGATCGTCATCGGCATCAACTGGGTCAACCAGCTCCCCCAGTCCGCGAATGACGAAGTCCGGGTTGTTCCAGTCGCGTCGGGCCAAAGCAGCTGCCCCTGCATCTGAGAAAAATACTTTGAACTGCTGCGATTGAAATATTTCTAAGAACTGTTCGGCAATGGGCTGATGCTTCAGTTCAGGAATAGCCATCTCGACCTGGAGGCGAGTATAGCCATCTTTCAGCGCGGCTTGCACGGCAGCCTTAGCCTGTTCGGTCGCATCGGGAAGAGTAGTCGGAATCATAGCGGCAAAGGGATAAAGGGGTGCTGAGCAGCAAGCGACTAGACCGGTAGCGGTGAGGCCACAGGCAGGGCGCGAGCGAGCACCTGCTTAAGCACTAGGGCGCTCCAATCGACATCGGCAGCGGTGGTCTGGCGGCCTAAAGTAAGGCGAATGCCGCTGGTGGCGGGGCGATCACCATACCCCATCGCTTGCAAAATTGGGCTCGGGCTAAGCTGACCGCTGTGACAGGCAGACCCGGCACTAATGCCAATGCCCGCTAAATTCATCTGGCGAACCAGCGTTTTGCCCGTGACTTCGCCGCACGGCAGGCAAAAGCTAACGTGGTGCGGCAGTCGGTCGCGGGGATCGCCGGTAGGAGCCAGCTCACGAACGTCTGAGAGCAGGGTAAAGAAGCGATCGCGCAGATGAATCAGCCGCAGCGTCTCAGCAGGCATCTCAGCAGCCGCCAGTTCAGCGGCAGCGCCAAATCCCACGATATTGGGAATTGCCTGAGTACCAGACCTGAGTCCTCGCTCTTGCCCGCCGCCCGAGACGATAGCTGAGAGCGCTGGGGTACCTGGCTTAATATAGAGCGCGCCAGCCCCCTGGGGGCCATAGATTTTGTGGCTAGAGATGGAGAGCAAATCTACCGGCAGCTTTTGCACATCAATCGGCAGGCGACCGGCGACCTGGACGGCGTCGGTATGGAAGAGCGCGCCGTGAGATTGAGCGATCGCCCCAAGTTCTGCAATCGGCTGAAGGGTGCCCACTTCGCTCTGACCGTAGATAATCGAGACTAGTGCCGTGTTGCCTTGAAGGGCTTGCTTAAGCTGCTCAGGGCTAACGGCACCTCGACTATCCACCGGCAGCCGGGTCACCTGCCATCCTTTCGCCGCTAGCTGACGGGCCGGTTCAGCCACCGCCGAATGCTCCACCGCCGAAATGATCAGATGCTGAGGCGAAGAATTGCCCGCGACCCCCAGCACAGCCAAATTATCGGCTTCGCTGCCGCCAGCGGTAAAGACTATCGATTCGGCGGGCGCATTGAGCAGACTGGCTACCTGTAAGCGTGATCGCTCCAGCGCGGTAGCGGCCCGGTTACCCCAATGGTGCAGGCTAGAGGCGTTGCCCCAATGCTGCTCCATAGCCGTTTGCATCGCGGCGATCGCCTCCGGTCGAGTCGGCGTGGTCGCACTGTAGTCCAGATATATCTGCATAGCGGTGAAAAAAGTCAGATACTTTACAGGATATCGCCCAGCGGTATGCCTGTGGTCTCTTACCCCTATCAGTTGAGGAGCATTCAGACAAAAACACCCAGATGCGCATCACACATCTGGGCTATCTAAACTCTCAATAAAGCTTTTGTAGAACCACGGCAGCAGAGCCCCAGCGCTAGGGCTCAAAGGGTGCGCCTTCAGGTCGGTCAGACGGGCGATAGTCACCGTAATTGTCATCGCCAGGCAGGTCTAGCTTGGGAGCTTCACTGTAAGGGCGAACATTTAGAGCCCGCTCTCCGTTGCTGGGTCGCTCGCGTGGTCCCCGCTCATCCGAGCGCTCCCCAGCAGCCGGGCCTTCTGAAGCATTACCAGCGAGCGGGTCAGGGCGCCTCTCGGGGGGACGCGACTGAAAATCTGAGCCGCTTCGTTCAAAGTCTCTTTCGGGCGGACGGCCAGGCTGCTCAGGCGGACGACTCATCGGCGGGCGGGCAGGCGGGCGATCCTCGTAGCGACCGTTATCCGAGTAGCGCGTATCTGTCGGAGCCGCGCCTCGGGGCCGCTCTTCACTGGGCTGTAATCGCCCCGCAGGTCCGCGATACTCTTCGTAGGGCTGACGCGGGCGCACGGGCTCTTCCCGGTAGTCATTGCCGTATTCACGTCGGTACTCTTCCCGAGCAGGGGCCATTCTCGGATCTCGGGCCGGAGCCATTCTCGGGGGATAAGGGCGATCGCGCAGCGGCGCTCCCCGGTCATCTAGCTCAGCTCGGTACACCCGGCGATTGGGGGCCGGACGATCATCGTACCGAGGCCGGGGCGAGCGGTTGTTTAGTGGTGGCTGCATCGGCTCAGTTCTCGGTAGCCGACTGCGAATACTTTCAATCAGCAAAGCCGTGAGCATCCCGCCCATCAATAGCTGCTGAAAAGAAGCCAGCAGATCCATATCCAAATGCGCCAGCAAAAAGAGGCCAGAAATCACCAGCAAGACGGCGTAGACCTTGTCAGAATCTCGCTCGTAGCCCGGCCTGAACTTTCCTAAGAAAAACAGCGCCAGCGCTCCAATGATTAAAATAATGCCGATTAGCAGTGGAACGGGAGTACCGAAATTCACAGCCGAGTCCTCTTAAGTGCCAGCAGCTCGCTGGCCTTTACAGTATGTACTTAGAGCGTACGTTACGCCGCGCCGCAGTGGAGCCCAGGCAGCAAACGCTGTTGGGTGGCCCCTCATAGATAGCACGAGTCAACCCCTATTCTAACCTTGACAGGGTAAGACTGTTTGTGCGTAAGCGCCTACTCCATCAATTTAGGCAGCGATCGCCCGTCCACAAACAAGTAAAACCTGGAAGCGCAAGAGCTTGCTCTCCCAGGTATAAAAGTCAGATCCGAAAATCTTCAGGCTAATAAGACCAATACCAAAAACCCAACAAATGACCTTATTCAGATGATCTTATTCGACAGCTAGCTGCGCTTAATCTGGTCGCGCTGGCTGATAAAGATAAGCGCAATCGTCGCTGGCACTACCAGAATCAGCAGACCTGCTAGCAAACTCAGTAAAAAGTTAGTCAGAGAAGGAGTCATGGAAATATGCCTTGGCCTATGCGCAAGGGGCAGCGGAACACAGCTGTTAATTATCCTCTATAGTATCGGCAATCGCCGTCCTTGGAAAGACGAGACGTCATTCCTATGGTTGATTCCTTGCAGTAGAGTGCTCAAGAAACTGCGCCCATGAAATCAACTATCAGTCCCTATCAAACGTCATGCTAAAGGCTTAAGCTAGTAGAGAACTCTTAGTCATGCTGTCAGCAAATCTATGTCGAATGCTGCTCTCGCCGCCTGGATCGTAGGACCTGTGCTCAGCCTTTATACACTGCTGTTCATCCTGCGCATTGTGCTGACCTGGTATCCCCAGATTGAGCTCAATAAATTTCCCTACGCGCTGGTGGCCTGGCCGACAGAGCCGCTCCTGATTCCGGTGCGGAAGCTGGTGCCACCCATTGGGGGAGTGGATATTTCCCCGGTGATTTGGGCGGGCATTGTCAGCCTGATGCGCGAGCTGCTGGTCGGTCAGCAGGGCCTTTTGAGAATGATGGGCTAGTGCCAGAACTGGGAAGCTCTCGACTGCTTTCAAGCAGAGCTTTAGAGCGGCGTATCTGCTTCAGCCGGGTTGGAGAGCGCTATGCGCAAAAAAGACAGCGCCAGGATGATGAGAAAAAGCACCAGGCCAATTGTGCAGGCATAGCTCATATCCAAATCTTTAAAGGCCGACTCGTAAACGTAGTAAACCACTGTTTTAGAGGCGTTGCGAGGGCCGCCCTGAGTCATGATAAAGACTTCTTCAAAGACTTTGGTGGCAGCGATCGCGCTGATCACAGAAACCAAAAACAGGTAAGGGCGCATCAGCGGTAGGGTGATATCCCAGTGCCGACGCCAGCCATCAGAACCGTCAATGGCGGCGGCTTCGTAAAGGTCTGCGGGCAACCCTTGCAGACCGGCCAGATAGATCACCATGTAGTAACCCAGCCCTTTCCACACCGTGACAGCCATCACGCTAAAGAGCACCCAGTTGGGGCTAGTGAGCCACGGAATGCTGACGGCGCTGCGGGTCACGCTAGAGAAGAGCTGGTTAAGCAGGCCGTTTTCAGCATAGAGCCAGCGCCAGGCAATGCCAGCGACCACCATAGAAACGACAACCGGGGTGTAATAGGCCACTCGAAACCAGCGGACGCCGCGCAGCTTTTGGTTGACCAAAATAGCGAGTAGGAGGGGGGCGATCGCCAGCACCGGCACCACACAGACCAAATACACCACCGTATTTTTGAGCGTCTGCCAAAAGGTCTTATCTTCAATTAACCGCTGAAAATTGGCCAATCCCACCCAGTCGGGCGGTTGAGTAACGTCGTAGCCATACTGCATAAAGCTCAGGCGAAAGGCCTGTAGGGCTGGCCAAAACACTGTTAGCAGCAGTACCAGCAGCGCTGGCGCTAAAAATAGATAGGGCGTCAGCAAGATTTTAGGGCGAGCCATAGACAAAATAGTGGCGCTTTCTCGCCTTACAGAAACGAATGGAAATCTTGGCCGAGGAAAAGCGACTTCTCAGCATTCCGCCGTCGCGTCAGCCCCGCCAGCACCTTGCCGCCTGCGCGATTCCAGCGTGGAAACTGATCGGCGGCTCCCTGCATATTGCCCTGATTGAGCAGACGTAAGAGAGTAGAGCTGCGAAAAGCCCCAGATCCTACATTGTAAGTAAATGAGGCCAGGGCCGAAAACTGATTGTCATTGATCGGGACCTGCACCGCGCCATCAATCGCCTGCTCAAAGCGAGCGAGATCTTGCTGGAGAAATTTTTCAGCTTCGGCCTCAGAAATTGACATCCCTGGTTTTACGCCTCGGGTAGTGCCATAGCCAATGGTCCAGATTCCTACCGGGTCGCGATAGGCCTGTAGCCGTAAGCCTTCAAAAGACTTGATCATTAGCAGACCATTGACATTGGTGCGCTTAGGGCCAGTCGGCGTGGCTACCGGGGTGGGTTTGGGCTGAGGCTCAATGCCTTCTGGAGAGACGGTCATGCCTCTTGGCGCGTCGTCCCTTTCAAACCAGGCTTTCATCCCAGCAATATTGACCACCCACTCGGCTGAGTTATTCTTGGAGGGATATTTAGAAATTTTAGAGAGGTAGTGGCCGCCCTCCATCAGATAAAACGCACTTGCCGTTTCTTTAATCCAACTCCCCATTGCCTGCCGCCCTAACCGCTACACCAAGAACTATATAACCTCGTTTGAGTTTTTTTGAACCCAAGGCATCAAATTTATACACAGAGCAGCTAACTAGAATTGGCACCAGTTGGCCCCACAAACTGACCCCCGAATTGGCTCTGGGTTTGCTTAGCTTCCATACGCCTAGATACCTTGACTGCTACACCTCCTACAATAGAGAAAAACTTAGTGTCTATGGCTTCCCCAGCACTCTCAAGTCAAGCCCAATCGGACTACTCCTCTAGCCAACTGACTGCTCCGGTGATTCGCCGCTTATCCAATGGGCTCACCATCATTGCCGAGCATATGCCGATTGACGCCGTCAATCTCAGCATTTGGCTCAACATTGGCTCCAAGGTAGAGTCCGACTCGATTAATGGCATGGCTCATTTTTTGGAGCATATGATCTTTAAGGGCACTCCCCAGATCAACTGCGGTGAGTTTGAGCGACTGATTGAAGAGCGGGGCGCGGTGACCAATGCGGCGACCAGTCAGGACTATACGCACTACTACATCACTACCGCGCCACAAGACTTCGCGGCCCTTGCGCCTTTGCAGGTAGAGCTAGTGATGAATCCTAGCTTGCAAAATGATCACTTTGATCGGGAGCGCCCGGTCATTTTAGAGGAGATTCGTCAGGCTGAAGATAGTCCTCGGCGGCGCACGTTTTACCGCTCCATGGAAATGAGCTTTGAGAGCTTGCCCTACCGGCGACCTGTGCTGGGACCGACTAGCGTGGTTTCCGCTCTCACCGCCGAACAGATGCGCACCTTTCACCAAACCTGGTATCAGCCCCAAAATATGACGGCAGTCGCCGTCGGCAATCTGCCTGTAGAGGAGCTGGTGCAGATAGTGGAAAAGAGCTTTGAGCAGGCCCTGGCCCGCAGCAGCCGGGAGCATTGCGATCCCGATTTGCTGCTGCAAGCTCCCTCCACTCAACCGGAGACGCCCTTTCCCGAAATACACCGGGCCGAGTACGCTGACAAAGCACTACAGCAGGCGCGCCTGGTGATCGGCTGGCGGGTGCCGGGCATGTGCAATCTAGAGCAAACGTATGCTCTGGATGTAGTGGCTTCTGTGCTGAGTCAGGGCCGAACGGCTCGCCTGATCGATGATTTGCTGGAACGGCAGCAAATTGTCAACGGTATTTCGGCGAGCAACATGACTTTTGGCAATCAAGGCGTGTTCTACATCTCAGCTCAGGTGCCGGTGGACTCTCTAGCAGCAGCGGAGGCAGCTATTCTTGAACACATTCAGCGGCTGCACGAAGACCCGATTACGGCTGCTGAGCTGCTGCGGGTGCAAACCCAGGTCGCCAATCGCTATATCTTTAGCAGTGAGACGCCGGGCGATCGCGCCGGGCTCTACGGCTACTATCAGGCGATGACGGGCGATATTCGCCACGCGCTGGACTACCCCGAGCAAATCCGGCAGGTGACCGCTGAGGATGTTCGCACAGCAGTCAGACGCTACCTGCCATCGCAGGCCTATGGCGTGGTAACGCTCAAGCCATAGGCGTAAGATAAGATCTATGTCTCAACCTCTCAATGCATCTCTGGCCCAAGCGATCGCCGAACAAATCGGCCAAGTGACCGGGCGGCCTTTCCAGAGTCAGGTGCAGCGCTCTATTGGCGGCGGCTGTATCAATCAGGCGGTGGCGATCGCCGATCAGCAGCGCACGTTCTTCGTCAAAACCAACCGAGCCGACCGGCTGACGATGTTTGAAGCAGAGCGCGATGGCTTGCAGGCGATGTATCAGAGCCAGACGGTACGGGTGCCGCAACCGCTGTGTTGCGGAGTGGCGGGCGACTTCTCCTACATCGTCACCGAGTGGTTAGATCTCGGCGGCAGCGGCCCAGCAACGGCCTGGCAGCAGCTGGGTAAACAGCTTGCGGACATGCATCAGGTCACCAGCGCCGATGGGTTTGGCTGGCATCGGGACAATACAATTGGCTCAACGCCTCAAAAGAACGGCTGGCTGACTGACTGGAGCGCTTTTTGGCGCGATCGCCGCTTAGGGCCTCAATTTGAACTCGCCTACGACCGGGGCGGCTCATTTCCCCGCCGTGACGAGCTGATGAGCGCGGTGCCCCGGCTGCTAGCGGGACATACCCCGGCAGCTGCTCTACTCCACGGCGATCTGTGGTCTGGCAATGCCGCCGTCACCCAATCAGGCGAACCCGTCATTCTCGACCCGGCGACTTACTATGGCGATCCGGAGGCTGATCTGGCGATGACTGAATTATTTGGTCGCTTCCCATCAGGCTTTTATCAGGCTTATCAAACCGCCAGCCAGCCCAGAGAGGGCTATGCCAAACGCAAAACCCTCTACAACCTCTATCACATCCTCAATCATTTCAACCTATTCGGCGGCAGCTATGGCGATCAGGCCAACCGCATGATCGCCCAAATCTTAAGCGGATAGAACATATAGCAGATGTCCCGATGCATTAGGACATCTGCTAGTCGAGTTGCCTGCTGTTCTCTAGCGGTTTTAAGTGCCCTAAGCAACTCGACAGAGGGTATAGCTAAACGGCGCGGCTCGCATCTACTCCCGCTAAGACTCAAAAGTTTGATATATTGGTGCTTCAGCGGCGGCATGGCCAAGTGGTAAGGCAGAGGATTGCAAATCCTTTACCCCCAGTTCGAATCTGGGTGCCGCCTTCATAAAAATATGTGAGTTCGCCTTGGCTTTTGTCCGGGGCTTTATTGGGAATTCTAGTCTGAGCGCTTCGGGTGTGACGATGGAAATCAGTATTGCCTTCGGCATCTGCCTATTGCTTTTATGGAGTTGGCAGAGGGCAGAGCGATTGGGAGTGCCTTGGTTTAGCTTAGGCGGCAAGCAGAGCAGAAGGCCTCAACCACAGCGCAGACAGCACAGACAGCGCAGGCAATATGAAAGCAGCAAACTGCGTGAGATTTTTCCCGCTGGGGCTTTTCACCAGTTGAACCAGCTAACGCATAATGTAGAGACAGCCGAACGACTGGTTAAGAAGCTCTCAGAGAAGCATCCTGATCGAGATATGCTGTGGTGCATTCAAAAGGCAATTTACGATATTGAGCGCGATCGCCAAGCCAGATAGTCCAGATTCTAGTCCAGTGTCTATAGACCTCGCGCCACACACTGTCAAAGATCAGCGGTTGTAGTCGTAGGGCGAAGGGGGCTGGTCGTAGTAGGAGCGCTGGGCGCGAAACTGGGCCGGTGGTAAAAAGGTTTGATCGTAATAGCGGTAGCCAGCAGGCGGCATCGGTACGGGGGTTGGCATTGGGGCAGGCCGAGCGGAACGCCGCTGAGACTGGACGATTAGCAGCACTGCGCAAAGAATTAGACCGCCGCCGCCCAAAATGAGGACCACGACTACGCCCGCACCCAGCCAAATCACCGAAGCAGACGGCCCAGAAGGGCTGGGCGCAGTATCAGCCGGACGAGCAGCGGCAGTAATTTTATCCTGTAGCTCTAAGCTTTCGACAGAGCGCTGATAGTCTTGAATTTTGGCAAGCAGCTCTTGGGTCTTTTCTTCTTGACTTTTGAGCTGAGTTTCCAAACTTCCAGAAAGCGTTTCCTGCTGAGACAGCTGATCTTCGAGCTTTTGGGTGAGGTCGCGCTGCTTATCTAGCTCACGGCGAATTTCGTAGTCTAGCTGCTTGGTTGGCTGAGTATCAGTGGTCGTACCAGCCCCAGGTGTTGCAGCAGCCTCAATCCGATCTAACCGGTCGCCTAGCTGACTGGCACGGTCAGCTTCTGGATTAGCAGAAACCATGCCAATCCGAGCCACTAATAGGACTAAAGCTGCCACCCCCGTAGTGGCGCAGCCAGCCAAATATGCCGTCGTGTCGCTCATAGACCGATCACCTGAGCAGTTAATTTAGCTGACAAGCAACCTGTCCAGGCATCTAGCAGCGGCTGATTATTGACTGTGCGCTCTGAAATCATCAGCTCTTACAATACTGGTCTTTAATAACGGGCCTTCGATAAATTGGCCTTGACCAAACTCTATTGAAAAACCTCTGCTGGACGCTTATCCCAACGGCCATGGCTTCTCAGCTCAAGATTATCATACAGAATTAGGAATGTTCCTCAGTACGGAAATAAAGATGTGCGCAAAGTATGTTACCGACTACCCTATCGCGAAAAAAATGAGACGCCGTAGAAAAATCATCTACCGCGCCTCACTTCAGTTGAATCTTATTTTTGGCTGCTTCAGCCCTCAAGGCTAGGGAGGAGACGGTTTGCCATCAGACCCTTTACAGATGCCCCAAAAGATGCATAAAGTTACTCAACAACAACCTTACCGACCATACCAGCACCCCGGTGTGGCGCGCAGTAGTAAGTGTACTCGCCCGGCTCAACGTCAAACGTACTGGAGTACGACTCACCAGGGGAGAACGTCAGCTTTGTGTGAGTGAGCTTGTCAGCGACAGATTTGCCGCCCGGCACGTTGTTTGCATCGAAGACAACATTATGGGGGGCCATTTTGTTGTTTTCCCAGGTGACAGTGTCGCCTTTTGAGACCTTGATGGTTGCTGGCTGGTAAACCAGTAAACCGCCATCAGAACCCATCTTAACGGTGTGGTCGGCAGCGAAAGCAGGCGATGCTAAGACAGCACAGCTGCTGATCACCAGGGCAGCCATCATCAAGGCAGCACCCAAGCTGCGGAGAACTCTAGCAATTAACTTCATAAAAACCTCTAGCGTCTACAGTGTAGTTTTTTCTACTTGGTTTAAAATTATATAGCGCTCGGTGAACGTTTTTGCGGGCGGGCAGGTTCGGATTTGACGACCTGTCACTTTCATAAAGTCCCCCTGGCCATACCGTCTAGATTGAAAAAGCGGCTCGCCTGATCGAATAAGACTGGCTTATTGACAAACTTGACCGAGTGAGAGGTTTATGATTGGAACTGCCTGTGCACTATCGTTTTGAACGATTTCTCGATCTGCTAGATCTGCATAAGGATTCTCTAGATGGCAGCGTATCAAAGGCTTTTAGCTGTAGTGCTCTTAGGCAGTTGCTGAACTGCCCTGGTCAAAACGTCATAGAGCGTCATAGAGCGTTTGGGCAGATATCTATAGGGAAAAGTTAAATGATTAGGGATTTTAGCGGCTAGAGGTTTAGATTGTCTATATAATTGACAAAAGTTAACGACTCAGATGTCCCTATGGCGATAGACACATTACAAAAGCAGGTGCTCGAACTCAGCAATAAAGTTGACGTGCTTCACGTCCTGATGGAGCAGTTGACCGAACAGGTAACTGGCATTGCTGCTTCGCAGGATCGCGAACTAGGTCTTGATGGCAGAGCGGTCAATCTACCGCCGGTCGTATTACGCCGTGCTGTAGACCCGTCGATGATCCACAAGGATATTTTGAGCGATGAGCCGCACATGGATGGCAGTCAGTCGAGTTCGCCTCACAATATTTCTCCTGAAATTCAAATTCAGCGCCTGACGGCGCAGCTGACAGCGGCTTACAACCGCATGGCGGCTCTGGAAGAGCAAATTTTGGCCTGCCGGTTTCAGTAGCCCATTTCAGTAGCCGGGTTCATTGAAGAGAGTTCCGGCTAGAAGCATTGACGCAGCTGCGCTTCGATGGCGTGCCGAAGCTGCGTGACTGTCCAGTTTCGGTAGAGGTGAGCGGCAATAGCACACCCCCCTGCCCCAACCCCCTCTTTGACAAAGCCTCGCTCGTAGGCCCGCAGCTGAAAGTAGGGAGACTGGCTGAAGTTAATTTGGCTAGCGAGATAAGGTACGCCTACTGCGCGGGCGATCGCTGTCGTATTGGCGCTGGCATCTTCTATTACCCAACGGGTCGTACCGACAACCACCTGCGCTCGGTTCCAAGGCAGCGCTGACGATTCCACTAGCGCCAGGGCCAAAGCATATACCGCCAGCATTTGAGAGCCGCCTGCCAACAGGACGCCACTACAGCGGCTAGCAGCGATCGCTATACCAGCCACAACGATCTGCATAGGGTCACCTACCGCCGCTACCGCCGCTAGCGGAGAAGGATTGCCCCGCTGACGCCAGATTGACAGTCCCTGGTTGACCAGCAGCCGTTTTTGATGGTGGTTGCCTGTAGGATGGCTGCTGCTCATTAGCCCAGCGACCTCATACCCGAGCGCTGTTAGCACGGCTTCGGCAGTCGTCGTGCCACCGACAACGCATTCACTCACAATGAGATAGCTGTTTTGGCAGCGCTGGGCCAGTCGCTCCCCCCACTGTAAGCCACTGTCTAGCAGCGCTTTTGCTTGGCCAAGCGTCATGGCTTGGCCCGTCTGTACAGACTTAGCCATCACCTGAGGCAGCGCTATATGAGGCACCTTCAGCGAAGCTGGCAGCCCTGTGCTGAGGAGGTGCCAGGGAATGGCCTGTTGGGTGAGTACTGCGCGGGTGATGACTGCCGGTGAGACACCTGCTGATAGGGGCGGCAGGGAACCGCCACGAAAGAGAAATTCGCTGTCGGCAATGGCTGTGTAGCGACGGGACTGGGGGGTGCTTCCCGCAGCAGAGATTTGAGGAATCAGCCCGGTATCGGTAAAGCTCGCGATGCAGATAAATAGAGGCTTACAATTGCTATACTCGGCCAGCCACGCCTGGGGCACACCCGCGCAGATACGAATCGAGGGCAAATCGGTCAGGTCTATTCCTCCATTAAAACTTGCACCCAGTCTGGCGGTTCTGGCATGGCAACCCCTAACCGTTCTAGGACAAGCCACGCGGCTAAATGCACGGTAAATAGATAGACTACGCTGGAAAATAGCACCGTCAGCACCGCTGCGATCGCCACCAGCTCCATACTCGGCTGACCCAGCGCACCCAGCGAAACCCAACCCCAGTTAGTCAGCAGGCGCACCAGCCAGTCAATCATCTGCGTAATTTGAGCGACCAGGTAGCCCCAAAGGTCTTCTCCGGCCAGCAGCGACAGCAGCCAAATGCGAAAGAACGTTCCCAAAGAAACCAGGATGGCCCCGGTAAAAATGGAGAGTCCCCAGCTGGCCCGCCGTCGCCACAGGCAGCCGAGCTGCACCCCCAAAAAGCCATAGGGCATCACAAAAAAGATGCTGCGAGTCGGCCCCAACAGAATGGTGAGCAATAGCCCTGATACAGTAGCCGCCATCCAAGCTGAGCGTAAATTCCACCGCAGATAGACCAGGGCAATCGGCAGCGGAAATAAGATACGCAGCAGAGGGCCCGGCGGAAAATAGGTATTGATCAGCCACATCAGGCTGGCGGCGCTGGCCAGGAAAGCGGTTTCTACCAGGGGCAGCGGGCCTACCGCGTCATGATGGCGATCCACAGCAGTCGGTTCTGCTGAGATAGAGGGCTGGGAGGCTGGAGGGAGCGGAAAAAGCTCAGCTGAGTGACGCTTGGGTTCAGCCGGGGTGAGCTGGTCGGGTGTTGGATCGTCAGAGATCCAGGGGGCATCATCTTCTGGCGGCAGTTCGGCAGGGCGATCAGATGGGGGAATGCTCATAGGCAATGGTTTAGCTACACCAGCAGACTTTCAAGAGCTTCGAGATCGACAATGCGAAGAACATCGCGATCACGCTCAATCAGCCCCTTCTTCTCTAACTTACTCAAAACCCGAGTAACTGTCTCGCGAGCTAGGCCACTCAGGCTACTGAGCTCTCGGTGGGGCAAATTGGGAATATCCATCCCCTGCCCGGCCACTTTGCCCTGCCCGTCAGCCAAAAATAAAAGCACATCAGCCACCCGCGACTGACTGTCAGACTCGCGCAGTCGCAGCCGCCGGTTGACTTGGCGCAGCCGCCGGGCCATCAACCGGGCTAAGTGCAGACCCGCCAGAGGCTCGGTATTGAGCAGATCGACAAAGTGCTGAGCTGGCATATTGCCAATTACCGTAGGAGCCAGGGTAATGACATCAGTAGAGCGCGGAATCTCTTCCAGCGGAGCCATTTCACCAAAGATTTCACCCTTCCCCAAAATATTAAGGGTAACTTCCTTGCCGTCTAGATTGTAGGTGCGAATTTTGACCCAGCCTTCAAGAATAAAATAGACCGAATTGCCCCAATCGTTTTCTAGCAAAATGACCTGATTAGCCGGATGGCGGCGCGTAACTACATGAGCAGCGGCTTGCTCAGCAGCAGCTTGAGTCAGCTCTGCGAAAAAAGGGGTCATGCGGATCAGTTCGTTTTGATCGAGAGGGCGCGCTTCCATGGGCAACCGATAACTGCTGGGCTACGCTGTGAGGACTCAAGGGCTACGCCGAGGTTGCCAGCAGAGCGATCTCAGTAAGCTCTCTTAGTAAAATCGAGTGCTCTAGCGCCGAAGAGCCGCTACGAAGCACGCTAACTTTAGCACCGATGCGCCAGCCCTAGCTTGATATACCCTTGAATATAATCGACTGTGCCACTGTTATCGACTGTGCCGCTGTTGAATGACAAGATAATTTGGGTAAAAGAGATCGCCTCACCCACTTGCTTGTCTGCGGTTTTTCTGCGGGTTTTATGGCAGCAGCTTTTAAACAACGTCATAAATTTGCTAACTTTGGGCTGTGTTTTTTCACAGCGCTAGCTTAAACTTTGTGCACTTGCCATTTTTACCTTTTCCGTGTAACGGCAAAACCATCGCTTACCATCGCAGGCATCCATTGTGACTTCTCAGCAGGATCAGATTCAATCACTCATCGCTGATATAGAGCGGGCCCTGGTTTTAGGAAAGCCTCGAACGCCCTGGATTAGAGCCAGTGAGGTGGAGCCACAGCGACAGGCGCTAGCCAGGGCCCAGAATTATCTGAGGTCGTTGCAGGAGACGTTTGAAGCCCCGGGTGGCTGGGGGCCGGTCGATCCGAGCACCGGCCAGATCGCAGCCCCGAAGCAAAAGCAAGCGATTCCAGAGCAAACGGCTCCAGAGCAAACGGGCCGGGAGCAAACAGCCAAAAATTTTGGTGGCGAAGAATTTAGCGGGATATTTGGCAATCAGGCCGCCAGCACATTGTCTTCTGGAGAATCGGCAGAAAATGTGCTGCAAGCGCTGCTGACAGAAATGAAGTTTTTGAAGTCTAGTGCGCTTGAGCCGTTGCGCCTGGAAATGGACAGCCTGCGAGGAGAGCGCGATCGCCTCTATGCAGAAGTCAGAGCCCTGGCTGAGCAGCGCCAAACCGATAGCCTGGCGCCCAATGGCCGCATGACGGTTGACGAGCAGCAGCTCAATCAGTTTTTGCAGGCGCTGATGGAGCGTTTGCAGACAAATCTCTCGACTCAGGTCACCCATACCCTCAGCCAGCTAGAGGCGGACCATGCCGAGGCCGTTGCCAAACTATCGGCAGGGGCAGAGCTGGAACTCAAGCCAATCACCACCGGCACTCAGCTAGAAGAGATGCGCCAGCTACAGTCTCGCTCCGATCAGCTGCTGGTTAATATCGACTCTACGTTGCAGCGGATGTTTGAAACGCTGCAAGGTAATATCGACAGCTATCAAATCTCTCTCAATCAGGGCATTGAAAATATGCAGAGCCTGGGCCGCCAGGGGGAAGTGATTGTGCGATCACTGGTTGACCATCTCACTGAGCAGCTCGGCCAGAGCACCCCCCCCGAGCCCGCGTTTTTCCCACCTCGATCAGCGGCCTTGCCAGAACCAGAGGCCTTTGAAGATTCCAACTCTAGTGAATTGTCCGGAGAATTGGCAGAGGAAGAGGAAGTAGCCAGTGGCCCGGTCGACGATTCTACCGAGACTGATTTTGCCGGAACTAATTCTACCGAGACTGATCTTGCCGAGGCAGAAACGGATATCGTTTTCTCTCTCGACGATATTTTGCCTGATCCGATTAGCGATTTTGATAGCGACTCTGAGGCCGCTGCATCGGAAGACACCGAAAGCACCTTAGAGATAGATGACTCTACTACTGACGTTCAGCCAGAAGACTGCATCCGCGAGGATGGCACCATTGATCTAGACTTGCTGAAGCTAGACATTGATCGTAGCGATGGAGCCCAGCCTTACAGCCCAGGAGCCGATACCGAAGCAACAGATTCCGTCACCGAAGCGGAATTGACTTCAACGGATGATACGGCCTATCTCGCGGATCTGACATTTGACGATCTGACCCTTGATCCAGACCTCGACGATACGGAGCAGTCTGAAATAGAGCCCCCCGCGATCGCTTTCGAGCCAACTGTCGACGAGGCCGAGCTTGCCGATGTTTTGCCAGATTTGGGCGAATCAATGTCGGAGAGCCTACCACCAGATATCGAATCAGATACCGAACCAGGTGCCGAGTCAGCGCTGGACCCAGAGCTAGAGCCAGAGGTGAATCTAGACCTGAATCTGGATCCAGACCTGAATTTGGATGTGGCAGCAGACGATATTGAACCGGCGGTAGCGTTGACACAGTCTCTCGAAGGGAGAATCGCCCCACCCGAATCGGCCTTGGTACCAGACATTCCAGATACGGATGATCCAGACATAGATGATCCAGATCCAGATGGCATCAAGTTCGCCAGCGATTGGGAATCGGATGCAGCAGAGGACGCGCTGCCCGCTGAGCTAGTAGCTGAGTTGGAAGCCGCCAGCCAGGATGCTGATCGGGTCGCCACAGAAACCGTTGACAGCGAACTCAACGCGCTGACCTCAGATCTTGAAGAAGCGGTTGTTTTTGAAGCGCCTGCCCCACCCCCCGAAACGCTCTCAGCAGCCTCCCTACCGCTAGAGTCAGCGCTGATTCCAGATATGCCTGCGGGTGAAGCTGAAAACGTTCCCACAGACGAACCCGAAGACTTTTCTGAGAATGAAGCTGAGATATTGCCTGAGGAAGAAGAGACTGAAGCGTTGCAGACGTCTCAGCCTCAGTTCGTGGCGGCAGAGATCCGACCTGATCGCCTCGAAGAAGAGCCAGCTGCACTATCAGAGGCTCCTGCTGATGTCCCTGCCCTCGCAGACGACCCCATCGGACTAAGCGAGCTGCTGCCGGTGGATGCCCCGCCTCTACCTGAAACGACAACAGAAGAAGAGGCTGAGCTGACGACATCAGCAGAAGGGGACTCAGCCGATCAGGAAATTATCAGTCTATTTGAAACGACTGATCGCGACCTGCTGTCAGATCTGCCGCCTGTAGACGAGGGCGAAGCAGATCCGACTGACGGCCAGCCGGCTGATTGGTTTTTAGGAATTGACATTGGCACGACCGGTCTATCGGCTGTGCTGATGAATCAGCGGGGCGACCAAGTCTATCCGCTGTGCTGGAACATGCCAGGCGATGACCAGTCCGACCGCTTTCGACTGCCGACTGTGGCGCAAATCGATGAGCAGGCTAGCCCCCCATTGGGTGCCATCGGACCGGCAGCGCTCCAGCCAGCTGCCCCGCTGCTGCGAAATATTAAGCCCCTGATCAAAATCGGCATTCCCGATGGCGCGTCGGGTGAACCTTTGGTCCAGTGGTCTGATCAGGTTACTCTGCCCCTAATAACGGTGCAGGAAACCCTAGCCGATCTGCTCAAAACGCTTAGCGGAGATCGCCCCCGCTGCCGCGCTGTGGGCCTGCGAGATAGCGCCCTGCGCCGCGCCCTGGTGGATTTGCGGGGGGTGATTGTGGGCTATCCCAACAACTGGCCCGATACCTACAGCTTCAATATTCGCGAGGCAGTATTAGCGGCGGGCCTGGTTCAGCAGGCTGAGCAGATATTTTTTGTTGAAGAGGCGATCGCCGCTCTCCTCTCCGCGCTGCCAGACCCTCGGGTGGCTGACGATTTACCAGAAGACCAGCAGCCCGGTCTCTACAACTGCAACTGGTCGGGCGGGACGGTTGTCCTCAGTGCGGGTGCTGCCCTGACCGAAGCGGCTATGGTCGATCTGCCTGCCGAACTCGATCAGCTGAGCTACGCCGACTTTACGCTGCGCAGCTTTGCCTATGGAGGAGACAGCCTCGATCAGGATATTGTTTGTCAGCTGCTGCATCTGCCAGCGCAGGCCCGGCTGGAGGCTCCTCAGCAGACGGACACAGACGAGACAACGGCAAATACCTGGCAAGCATTGGGGCTGCATCGTCTCAACTTGCCCCAACCGGGAGAAGCAGATCGGATTAAGCGCCACCGCCTACAGCAGCGTCTGAACGGTTCACCTTTGGGCAGGCAGGCGCTGGCCGCTGCTCGCCAGATGAAGCTAGATTTGCAGGAAGAAAATCAGACTGAATTAGCGCTGGCGGATCAGCGCTGGGTGATTAGGCGCAAAGACTTAGAGACCAAAGTATTTTTACCCTACATTCAGCGGGTCAACCGGCAGATCAACGGCCTGCTCAGTCAGCAGGGACTGTCTCCTCAGGCGGTGAATCAGGTTGTTTGCACAGGGGGCACGGCTTCTTTAGGTGCGATCGCTCGCTGGCTGCGACAAAAGTTCCCCAATGCCACCATCATTCAAGACACCTACAGCGGCGAGTACTCCGATAGCTGTAGTCGGGTGGCCTACGGTCTGGCTAATCTGTGTCACTATCCGCAGGTGCTCGATACCCACCGCCATCAGTACAGCGACTATTTCTTACTGCTAGAACTGCTGCGCGTGTTGCCTGAGCAGCCCTTGCCCGCTGGCGGCATCTTGCATCTGCTAGAGCAACGAGGAATCAACACCCAGGTTTGTCAGTCTCACATTCTGGCGCTGATAGAAGGCCATCTGCCGCCGGGTTTGGTGCCAACTGAGGGCGATCGCCCTTTGATCAGCGCTCAGTCTTCGAAGATTGGGACGTATCAGACGCTGGCAGAACTGCCTTTGTTTAAAAAGCAGGGCGGTCAAATCTATATCGCCGACCCACAGCAGGGCGATCGCCTGCGCACTCACTTAGAGGCTATCTTGGCTGACAAAGCTCAAACGCTCAAGGAGCCTCTGACGGCGCAGCTAGCGCCAGAAATAGCATAGAAGTGGCACCATTACATCCGCCCAAGACACCCCCAAGACACCTTGAGACCCGATGACTATGAGCTAGATTCTGCGGCGCTAGCGTCTGGGCCAAGGTAGGCTGGCGTGAAGCTTCCATGCAGTCCATAGGGCACATGGTGCTTTAGCTTGAGCGTGGCAACGGGGCCAAGCGTGATGTCTTTAGCATCAAAAATGGCCAGTTCGGTGCGATGAAATTCAGCGTTGTAAATCCACAGCAGCAGCCAGCCATCGTCCTCCTTGCTCCCATCTGGATGGGGCACAAATAGCGGCTCTCCCCCAAACCCTCGCGGCGCAGCGCTCCATATCTGTTCTTCGCCCGTTTCCATATTTCGCTTCAGCAGGGCCTGTATGGGCGCGTTGCCCGTACTGCCATGAGCCGCGCCCATATACAGGTAGCGATAGGCACGTCCTACCTTTTGCGGATGCAGCGCCGGAAACTCACAGCTGCGCTCAATCAGCACCTCTACATCGACCGTTTCTGCGGTCAGGTCAACGACAAATCGCCACAGCTTACTGGCAGGCACATGGTCGAAATCTATTTCGCTGTAGTCGCTGGCCCCTTCTAATGTCGGAAATTTTTCGTAGCAGACCGAATCCAAAATCAGTTTGCCGTCTTGCTCAAAGGCATTGGCATGGTGAAAAACAAAGCAAGGGTCGGTATCAAAAAAGCGGACTTCACCCTGCTCAGCAGAGCCCCTAACCGTATCGCTACGCGGAATCACGACGATCTTAGTTGGCTGCTTAGGGTTGAACTGAATGCACTCGGCAGCCCCCTTAATACCTAATACAAAGGGCAGCGGATTAAAGCTCACCGGGTTTTGGACGAAAATGTAGTAGTTGGGCGTAATGGCAAAATCGTGCAGGAAAGCAAAGCCAGGTAAGGTATGACGCCGCCGCTCCGTCAGCTGCCCGTCGGCACTAAATTCAAACAGGCTAATGGTGCTAGAGAGCCCTGGCTTCACCGCAAAATTGACCAGCCGCGCTGCGCCTTGGCAGTCCGGATCGATTTTGGGGTGAGCGGCAAAGGCGTCGCCTTCTTTGAGCAGCCCATCGAGATAGTCCAGCCCTAGTGTTTCTAGCGTCTGGGGGTCGAGGCGGTGCGGTTCGGCAGCTTCCCAGAGGGCCAGCAGCTTGTTGCCCCAATAGATAATGTGGGTATTAGCAATGTTCTTGAGCTGAGTATCAAAGGCATTGGCTAGCCAGCCGCCCGGCTTTTGGGTGCCAAAGACGCCACGATACTCAGGTTTACCGCTTTTTTGCTCGGCCAGGTATCCGGCTGTGCGCACAAACCGATTGCGGTAAAAGGCGCGTCCGTCGGCGATCGCCATCGAGCTGATCATGCCATCGCCATCAAACGGATGCTGTAGCCGGTAGCCATTGATATCGGTCAGCCCTGGCCCGTTACGAAACACCGTTCCCGACAGCGCCGGCGGAATTTCGCCTTCAATATCATCTACCCAATAGGCAAATTCTTCGGGCTGAGAGCGGTAACCATTTTTCCAATCGTCTCGAAAGGAGTCAGCAGAGGAGTCACGAGCCGGTGATTGGAGCGTTTGCATAGGTAAAAGGGTTTAACGTCAAAGTCTGTGGGCAAAGGCAGTTCGCAGCCATAGTCTGATGGACACAGACAGGCGCGGGTCTATTCGGCGGGTCTCTCGATCAAACAGTGACATCTAGCGCCGCTGCCTCTTCGGTGATTTCAGGCGTAGCCAGGGCTATAGCCGGTTCCCCCTGGAGAATTGCACCAACCGGATGGTCAGATGAGTCGGTAGGCTCTGATTGACTCGTCTGATCTGACCCGACTGCCGAGGTCTCGGGCAAAAGACCTAGCAGCGGCAGCGGTAGCAGCGTAGAAGTGTTGGTCAACAGCACCAGCAGCCATAGATTGCCGAAATCAGTTTCGGTAACGTGCAGCCAGTGGGTTAGCAGTGCGCCCAGCTCGTGGGAGAGCAGGCCCGACAGGTTGACTACAGACATCAGCAGGGCAAACAGAGTTGCTTCTACACCCGGCGGACAGAGCCGCGCCGACAGCACCAGCACCGGCATAAAAGCGATTTGCCCGGCGACGGTCAGCACCAAACTATCGCCCAGACTAAACCAGTGGTCGTCAATGCCCAGGGCTCGATTGGCGTGAGTGACCAGCAGCAGCATCGTCATACCGAGGACTGCCGAAAGTACTGTAGACCAGCCAAAAATCTTGCGAAAGGAGACTTCTTTGAGAAAGCGCTGAAAAATCCAGATGCCAACCAGCGAGGCAAAGCTAGTCACCAGCCGCACGCGCCCTAAAAATTCAGGCTCAAACCCCAATTCGTTGGTAGAAAAAAAGAAAAAGGCTGAATCGGCGGTCGGTGTGGCCTGCCATAAAAACAAGAACAGCGCAGGCATCCAAATCGCTTTCTGAGAGACCGCCCCTTTGAGCAGCTTCACCTGATCTATCACGACCTGTAAGTTGGACTGCTCAGCAACCGGATCTTCTGAAATGAGCCATGCCACGGCTGAAACTACCAGCGGAAAGGTGGCGGTAATGCCGAAAACAACCTGAGTACTGGTGTTCTCTAGCAGTAGCCCTCCCAGATAGGCTGTAATCAAACCCCCGACCGCCGAAGCGCCCCAGGCTAAAGACTGTAGCGTTCCGGCATCGCCCTGGTCTTCTGAACGAGCCCGCTCTACCACCAGCGAATCGACAATCACATCAGAAATAGCCACCGACAGCGATGAGAGCAAAATCGCAGCGGTCGCAGCCATTGCGGTATTGACAACTGTAGCCATTGAGAGCCAGGCGATCGCCCCCAACACGCCCGAAATAATCAAATAGGGCCGCCGCCGATAGCGCAAGATCGGCAGCCCATCCGACAAAAAGCCAAACACCGGCTTAATTGTCCACGGCAGCGCCGCCACCCCCATCAGCGCTGAGACTTCCGCTGGCGAAAGGGCAATGTCATCTTTCAAGAAAAAGCTCACAGCCAGCCGAGCCAGCCCCAAAATACCCTGAACAAAGTACACCAGCAAAATGGCACTCAGCTCTAGCGTGAGGGGCTGACCGAGCAAAATTCGCCGTTCTATAAAGCCTTTTGCCTTTTGGCCGATGGAATGGTCAGAAGGGGAGGACGCCGTCATATTAAGCCGTGTCAATTCACTCCCCATAATAACCGGCTTCTCTAAATTGTTAAGAAAAGTATCACCCACGACAGACCGCCATCTGCCAATAGGCAGAGCTAATAGCTCAAACCGCCAGTAGGTTTCTAAGGTTAGACAGCGATGCTGATATACGAAGATGAAAAGAGGTAGCCCAGGGCTCAGACGGCTTCAATCTCGCCGACGGGCGCACGCAATTTCACCATAAAAAAGCCGTCCATATTTTGCTGATGGGGCCACACTTTTATCCAGATTGAGGCCGTATCTACCAGGCCCAAGTCTGGCGGCGGCGCTTCTATCTGCCAGCCCTGATGCTCGCTTAAAAACCACTGAATCTGCGCTTCGTTTTCTTCCAAGTTAAGGGTGCAGGTCGCATAGACCATAACACCGCCCGGCTTTACCCAGGTGGCAACATGGCTCAATAGCTGCCTTTGCAAAGTCACTAGGCCCGCTACAGAATCTGGGGTTTGCCGCCAGCGGGCATCGGCGTGGCGGTGCAGGGTGCCGAGCCCTGAGCAGGGCACATCTAGCAGCACGCGGTCGGCTTTAGCAACAAAGGTGGGCTGGTTGCGGCTGTCGCACATTAGCGGACGGACGGCGGTGAGCCCGAGTCGATCAATATTTTGCTGAATTTTGCGGGTGCGGGAGGCGGTGCGATCACAGCTCCAAACCGTTCCCTGATCGCCCATCAGCTCTGCTGTGTGCAGACTTTTGCCCCCCGGTGCACCGCAGGCATCAATAATGGTTTCCCCCGGCTGCGGATCGAGCAGATAGCTGACCAGCTGAGCGCTGCTGTCTTGCACGGCCCACCAGCCTTCTGCGTAGCCTGGGAGATGAGCGATCGCTCCCTGATGTTTCTTTAATCGCAAAGCCGATGGCACCGCCGTTACCGGTTCTGTCTCAATGCCCACTTCTGCAAAGATGGCTTGAGCTTCGGCCAGAGAGTAGCGCTTTAGGTTGATCCGCAAATCTAGCCGAGGCGGCTGATTAAACCATTCACACAGCGCCGCGACTTCTGCCTCAGGCAGCATCGACTGCCACACCCGAATAATCCAATCGGGATAGCTATATAAGATGCCAAGCCGCACAGTCGGGTCTGCCGGTAGCTGTAGCGGATCAGTTTGGCCGTCTGTCTGGGCGTTTGTCTGGCCGTCTGTTTGACTGTTTGTCTGGCCGTTTGTCTGGCGAATGTACTGGCGCAGCATACCATTGACCACGCCGCTGAGCTTACCGAGACGCTGAGCCTTGGCAAGCCTGACTGTGGTATCGACCACCGCATGGTCAGGCACATGGGTCAGGTAGCGCAGCTGATAGAACCCCAGCCGCAAAATCTGTAGCAAGTCGGCGGGCTGCTTGCTCGCCTCGCGTTTGCCAAGCTGATCGATCAGCGCGTCTAGGGTTCGCCTGCGCCGAACGCTGCCGTATACCAGCTCAGTTACCAGACCTTTATCTTGCGAGCTGAGCTGAGACTGATTGAGCTTGCGGTCTAGCACCACATCGGCAAAAGCGCCCCGGTCAATAGCCCGGAGCGCTTCAAAGGCAATCTGTCTAGCGGTAGTCTGTGGGGTCTGGGTGATGGGCACTTACTTGCGCTGGCTGACTTTGCCAGATGAAGCGCTCGCTTCCCTGCCGCGTCGGCGGCGATCGCGCCACTCAACAGCAGTCAGATAGGCGACGCCACCAGTGACGACCACCAGCAAAACAAACGACAGCAGAGCCAAAACAGCAAGCAGCTGATTTTGTAGGGCTGTATCTAGGAAAGAGGCCAAAACGTGTCACTCAAGAACTCAACGGGAGGCTTTCAGATGACCTATCAAGAGGTCGACTGGTAGTTTAGAAGCCGTTGCGACCCCAAATTACCATAGAGATAGAAAAGGTAAAGCAGGCCAATAGCGAAACCCAACCCAGCGTCAAAATATCCATATCAAAACTTTAAGGCGGAAACTTTTCACCTTCTATCATACGGTAAAGTTAGGCCTGTTTAGTGAACGGGTGAGGGATGAGCCAGTCTGACAGCCACCAGTTTAATGGGCGGGAGAGTCCGCCCGCAGCCATGTCCACCGCTGAGGCACGGCTGGAGTCGATTAAAGCGGGGCTTTTGGGGGCGCTAGCGGTAGGGCTAGTTGCCACAATGCTGCTGGGCACGAGGCTGCTGGGCACGAGGCTGCTGGGCACGAGGCTGCTGCCCACCGCTAGCGCGCTGCCCCTTTTGGCCTTGCCCAATAGCGTCTTGGTTGGTCTGGTCAATCTGGCCGTGGCCCTGTGTTCGGGCTTCTTTTTTGGCGTGACCTATCGCTACATTGTCCGCCAGGATGACAATCTGCACTTGGGTGGCGGGGCGGTGGGGGCGTTTGCCTTAGTCAGATCGCTTGCCCAAATTGAAACGACCTGGAATGACACCTTTACCCTCCTTCCCTGGCTACTGATCACAGGCGAAAGCTTTCTGTGGTTTGTCGCCGCCCGCTACACCTTGGACTGGGCTATTAGCCAAAAGTGGGTAAAGCCACTCGATTAGGTCTGTCAGCACCTACCGCTATGCTGACAGCTCAACTGGCTCAAAGTCTTTTCCAGAGCGCTGCATCGAGAGGTCAATCGCGGAGAAGATTTTATTCACGGCCCGATCACTCTCCAGACAGCGCACGGCCAGGCGAGCGACGGCCTCTCGGGGGATAGAGCCTGCTACGGTGACATCTTCGGTGAGCGCCTCTTCACCCGTCGCTGGCTCAGACAGCAGCCCGCCCGGACGAATGACGGTATAGGCTAGCCCGCTGCCCTGCAAATAGTCTTCCGCCTGCGCTTTTTCTTTGAGCACGGCCCCAAGCACCTCTAGCACATTGGGCGGCAGCGCCTGAGCACTCTCTCCGCTGCCGATAGAGCTGATTAAAATAAACCGTTTGACCTGCGCTGCTACCGCGCCGTCGATTAGATGCTTATTGCCCAAAAAGTCGGCTCGGGTGGCGCCGTCTTCGGGTAAGCCGCCGATGGTGCTAATGACTGCATCGGGTGTGTGTGCAGCGATCGCCTCAACCATCGCCGCTGCCTCCAGCGCATCTCCTTTAACAACGGTCACGCCCATTGGCGTGAGTTCGGCCTTTGCCTGGTCGCTGCGCAGTAAGGCGATAACCTGGTGGCCCTTGGCGACGAGCTGTTTGGCAATTTCGCGTCCGACGCCGCGACTAGCTCCCGCTAGAAAGATCTGACTCATGATTGCTGACCAAAGACGACGCTAGGACTCGTAAAATTCATAGCCCTTTCGTAACAGTGACTCAAATATGCCATTTTGTGGCGATCGCGGCACACCTCAGCCCGCTATCGGCCAATCGATCCCCTCATAATTGCCCCATCTATCCAATTTCGGGTTATCCACACCCCGCCGACCTCAGCAAAGAGCGGGGTGAAGTCTGTACAATCTATGAAAACGCATAGCTTGAGTAGCTGCTAATGATTCCCACCGTTATTGAGCAATCGGGTCGCGGAGAACGCGCCTTTGACATTTATTCGCGCCTGCTCAGAGAGCGCATTATCTTTTTAGGTCAGGAAGTCACCGCCGACTCCGCCAATCTGATTGTCGCCCAGATGCTCTTTTTAGAAGCCGACGATCCCGAAAAAGACATCTACCTGTACATCAATTCTCCCGGTGGCTCGGTGTCTGCGGGCCTTGGGCTGTACGACACGATGAACCACATTCGGCCCGATGTGGCGACTATCTGCGTTGGGTTGGCGGCCAGCATGGGTGCGTTTCTACTCAGCGCGGGCACCAAAGGCAAGCGAATGATTTTGCCCAATGCCCGAGTGATGATCCACCAGCCCTCAGGCGGCGCTCAGGGCCAAGCTACCGATATTGAGATTCAGGCCAAGGAGATTTTGTACCTGAAGACCATGCTGAATGAGGCGATGGCCAAGCACACCGGTCAGACTCTAGAAAAGATCAAAGAAGATACCGAGCGCGATTTCTTCATGTCTCCGCAGGAAGCCATGGAGTATGGCTTGGTCGATCAGGTGATTGACCGTCATGCGGTAGGCGCTCGTCCTAGCGTGGTGGAGTCGTAAGGCTAGTGGCTAGTCTTTGTCAAACGCGCACTCGACCGTGATGCTGAGATTGCTTTCAGCAGTGCCTTTGGTAACGTAGGGCACCCCGGCCTCACCACCTATGCGAATGCCAAACTGTAGCGTGACTTTTTTGACATCGGCATAAGCCATATCTTTGAAGGCGCTGAGCGTGTGGGTAGTGTAGGTGCGAATGGTGCCTTCAATGGCTTTGAAGCTTTGAGAGGCGATCGCCGCTGCACTGCCGCCGCCTTTTACCCCGCTGCGATAAGATTCCCCCGCTTCGAGTTCGTCGTCAGGCAGGGTAGCGGGCGGCACATCGACGTTTTCGGTCGCCTCGATGTAGATTTCGGTACCGTCTTCTAGCCGAATTGGGACAAGCTGAGCCATGAGAATTTCCTGATGTAGATACGGGTGTAGATACGGGCGAGACTTCCTAGGGTTGTGCAGTAGGCTTCACGCTGCGCATAAGGTTCCCTCGGTGAGTTTAGTTAGCGTCAAATTTTGTCGCTACGAATGAACAGCGAAAGATGTCGTTAAGTTGCAATCCGGTTTTCCCTACTACGCCACGGATAAAAAATTGTCTATAAAATAGAGGGAACTGCTCCTCTTTACCCACCTTTAGCCCGAACCCGACATGGCCGACCTATACGCTAGCGAGGACGCTCAGCAGATTTTGCAGATTGCGATCGCCAAAGAAACCGAATCTGGCGAACTCACCCGCTTGCAGCTCGCTGAAATTGCCGCTGAACTCAACATCGCGCCCGAGACCCTTTGGTCAGCAGAGCGCGAGTGGATTTCGCTAAAGAGTGAATCGACTCAGCAAATGATGTTCAACCAGCAGCGTCGCCAAAAGTTTCAGCATCACCTAATTCGCTACGGCATCTTCAACAGCTTTTTACTCCTGCTCAACTTGCTAGCGGGCGGCTATGGAATTGCAGCTTTTGTTGCTCTAACTTGGGGTATCGCGCTGGCCCTTCACGGCTGGCGGGCGTATCAGTCATCTGGCTATAAGTATCAAAAAGATTTTGAAAACTGGCGACGGCGACAGCAGGTAAAGCAGTCGATGAGCAACTTATTCAGCCGTCTGCTGAACGCCTGAGCCTTTTTCTTGAGGAGCAGTAAATTGGTTTGGACTAGGTGAGATTGGCTGTATGAGACAGAAAAAATCGCTCAGCCAACTTCTGCCGGAACCTTCTCCGGCATAAGCTTAGAGCTTTTTATCGGTGTGGGAATATCAATCGGGTAGTTGCCAGTAAAGCAGGCTGAGCAGAAGCTGTTAACATCAACTTCAGTTGCTTCCAACATGCCTTCCCAGCTTAAGTAGGCCAGCGAATCTGCGCCTAGCTGCGCTTCGATCTCTTTGACTGACTTAGTCGCGGCGATTAACTGGTCTTGATTGTCGGTAGCGATGCCGTAAAAGCAGGGGTGGGTTACTGGCGGTGAAGAAATCCGCATATGCACTTCGGTAGCCCCGGCATCGCGCAGCATTTGGATCAGCTTGCGGCTGGTCGTGCCCCGCACAATCGAGTCGTCTACAATCAAAATTCGCTTGCCTTCTAGCACGTCGCGCATCGGGTTGAGCTTCATGCGGATACCGGCTTCTCGCATGGTTTGGGTGGGCTGAATGAAGGTTCGCCCCACATAGCGATTTTTGATCAGACCCTCAGCGTAGGGAAGGCCCGAAGCTTCTGAATAGCCAATGGCAGCAGGCACACCCGAATCGGGCACAGCCATCACCAGATCGACATCGGCGGGCGACTCTTGCGCTAGCCTTTGACCAATGCGCTTACGGTAGCTGTATAGGCTCTCACCATGAAACAGACTGTCGGGCCGGGCGAAGTAAATCATTTCAAAGACGCACAGCTTACGCTCTGCTTGCGCCCATTGCACCGATTTGATGCCAGTGCTGTCCATCCAGATCAGCTCGCCGGGGGCCACATCTCTCAGGTAGGTTGCGCCGACAATATCGAGCCCGCAGGTCTCTGAAGCAACGACAAAATTACTGGGGCTATAGCCCCCCGTCTGCGCTTCTGGCTCCTGGCTCCCCATGTAGCCCAGCACCAAAGGCCGAATGCCGTGCGGGTCACGCGCTGCGATAATGCCAGCCGGGGTGCCGATCACCAGACTGAAGGCTCCTTCACAGCGCTTAAAGGCAGCGATCGCTCCCTCAATCCAATCTTTGCCGTCGTTGACTGCTTCCATTAGGGCGATCGCAATCAGCTCCGAATCAGAAGTCGTCATCAGGCTATAGTCGCGCTTCAGCAGCTCATTTCTCAGGCTGTTGACGTTGACGATATTGCCATTGTGCGCCAGCGCTAGCTTACCCAGCCGAGACTCCAAAACCGCTGGCTGCGCATTGGCCGCATGGCTAGATCCTGTGGTGGAGTAGCGCGTATGGCCGACCGCCCACTGCCCTGGGATCTCTCTGAGCACGTCATCAGTGAAAACTTGAGAGACTAGGCCCATGCCTTTGTGCTCATGTACCTGGCCTCTATCAAACGCGGCAATGCCGGCTGATTCTTGGCCTCGGTGCTGCAACGCATACAGCCCAAAGTAAGTGAGCGTCGCGACCGCTTCGGCTGGCGCATAAACACCAAACACACCGCAGGCTTCCTCCGGTTTATCGGGTCGTTCCGCTAGAGTCGGATGCTCAAGATTGACAGCAGAGTCAGGGGACTGGGACATGCTCGGGTTGAAACTCCAACGAAACCAATAAAAACTGAGTATCGGTTAATTTATCTACTACTCTTCTAACAAAAGAAGACTGCCTTTAAACGTCTGGCAGATGCTCAGATAAAGTCAATTACCTGAGAAAGGCTGAGGCGCGATGGGTTTAGCTTAAATTTAATGTTTTGTTAAACTTACGCTCAGATCCTATCATTCCCTGCCGCGATGTCCGGGCAGATTTACCCTGTGCAGATTCGCTTTTTGAAAACTGGTTTCACGTTTGTCTGAGGGCCGAGCGCACGTCCTACTAAACCTGTTTTTTGCTAGCTATTTTTGGCTAAGGCTCTTTCAATTGCGTGGCTCCAGGCGTCGTCTAAGTCAGCGATCGCTAGCGAGATCAGAGGTTCACCATCCCCTTTTCGAATAGTCAGAGGCGTTGAAGCGGCCCCCACAATGCCAATCTGCTGCATGTTAGGCAGACGTGCCTGACAGTAGCTCTCCCACGCCTGCTGATGGGTCGGTGCGACAGTTACTACAATGCGGGCACCGCCCTCACCAAAGAGCAGCGTGTCTGTGCGGATCTGACTGGCCAGGGTGATGGTTGCGCCTTTTTGGCCGCTGATGCTGGATTCGGCAAGCGCGATCGCCAGTCCCCCTTCCGCACTATCATGCGCTGATCGCACCCACCCCTGACGAATGCCGTGACGACAGGCGGCCTGAACCTTCAGCTCCAAATCCATATCGACTTTAGGCGGCTGCCCGGCTACGGTTTGGTGAATGACTTTGAGGTATTCGGAGCCGCCTAGTGTGATGATGCCGCTGCCCCCACTCTCTGTGCCCGCGCCCAGCAGATAAATTAGGTCACCTTCTGCCTGCCAGCCCTGCCCACAAACCTTCGTCAGATCGTCAATCAGGCCCACCATGCCGACTACAGGCGTCGGGTAGATTGGCTGTGGCTTACCGTTGCTGTCTAAGGTTTCGTTGTAGAGCGAGACGTTGCCGCCAGTCACAGGAGTAGAAAACGCGCGACAGCCCTCAGCTAGGCCCCGGCAGGCTTCGGCGAGCTGCCAATAGCCTACCGGCTTTTCGGGACTGCCAAAGTTGAGGTTGTCGGTAACGGCCACGGGCTCTGCGCCAACACAGCTCAGATTGCGAGCGGCTTCGGCGACAGCGGCCAGGGCTCCTTCGTAGGGATTGAGGTATACATAGCGGGCGTTGCAGTCTACGGTGGCGGCGAGGCCCGCGTTAGCTTTGGGATTTGGGGTGATTTGTGAGCGAAGTCTAATCACCGCCGCATCTGCCCCACCTGGCATCGTCACCGTATTGTTTTGCACCTGATGGTCGTACTGACGATATACCCACTGCTTAGAGGCAATGGTCGGCGAGCTGAGCAAGTCCAGCAAAGTCTGATTCCAGGATTTACCGCTAATGCCCTCAGATGTCGCCTCGGGCAAATCATTCTCCTGCCAGGCCCAAGCCTTTTGCGCGTACTCGGGCGGCTCTTGCATCAGCTCCCGCTTGTAAATCGGCGTATTGTCTGACAGCGCTGTCGCCGGAATCTCTGCCGCTACGCTTCCTTCAAATAAAATTCGCACGATAGGCTCTTCAATCACCGACCCGGCCACCACCGCTTGCAGCCCCCAGCGATGGAAAATCTCAATCAGCTCTTGCTCACGGCCCGCATGGGCGACAAACAGCATTCTCTCCTGAGATTCTGAAAGCAGATACTCGTAGGGCACCATTCCCGGTTCGCGGGCGGGAATCAGGTCAAGATCTAGCTCAATACCAACGCCGCCGTTTGCCGCCATCTCTGCCGTAGAGCAGGTAATGCCTGCCGCGCCCATATCCTGCGCCGCTGCCACCCCGCCTGTCTTAAACGCTTCCAAACAAGCTTCAACCAGGGACTTTTCTAAAAACGGATCGCCCACCTGCACAGCAGGCCGATTCGCCTCGGATTCATCACTCAGCTCAGCGCTGGCAAAGCTGGCCCCGCCCATGCCGTCGCGCCCGGTGGTAGAGCCGACGTACAGCACCGGATTGCCGATGCCTACTGCGCCAGATTTCATAATCTCTGGAATTTCCATCAGGCCGATGGCCATCGCATTCACCAGCGGGTTGCCGCTGTAAGCCTCGTCGAAGGCAACTTCGCCGCCGACGGTGGGTACTCCAAAGCAGTTGCCGTAGTGCGCAATTCCTGAGACTACGCCCGTGAAAATCTGGCGGGTGCGAGCACTCTCTAAACTGCCAAAGCGTAGAGAATTCAGCGCGGCAATCGGCCTTGCGCCCATCGTGAAAATGTCCCTTAAGATGCCGCCGACACCGGTTGCCGCGCCCTGGAAAGGCTCAATTGCCGAAGGATGATTGTGCGACTCTATTTTAAAGGCGACCTGCATGCCGTTGCCGACATCGATTACGCCTGCGTTTTCGCCGGGGCCAACTAAGATGCGATCACCCTCTGTCGGAAACTGACTCAGCAGCGGCCTTGAGTTCTTATAGCAGCAGTGCTCTGACCACATCACGCCGAACATACCCAGCTCCGCCCGGTTAGGGTGGCGGCCTAAGCGCCGGACAATTTCGGCGTACTCATCAGGCTTTAGCCCTTCTGAGGCGATTTCTTCAGGCGAGCAAGCGGGGGAAGTCATAGGGATGGCTGAGGGGGCGATCACAGCGATGAGAAATCGCTATCTATCTTATCGCGCTGCGGAAGGCACCCCCGAACGTCCTGCTGTCAGTTCCTACCTCAGTCCCTACCTTTATGCCTATTCCGCCGTCGCAGCCTGCGGTGTATTGTAATGAAAGCTTAACTATTGTTTAAGTAGTTAATGCACATCATTTTTATTTAGAGGGTTCACATGGCAACTTATAAAGTCACACTCATTAACGAAGACGAAGGCATCAACGAAACGATTGAATGTGCTGACGATATGTACATCATCGAAGCCGCCGAAGAAGCCGGTATCGACCTGCCGGCTTCCTGTCGTGCGGGCTCCTGCTCAAGCTGCACTGGCAAGATGGTCTCCGGCACCGTCGATCAGTCCGATCAGGTCTTTTTAGAAGATGATCAGATGGAAGCGGGCTTTGTGCTCACCTGCGTGGCCTATCCCACTTCTGACTGCACTATCACCACGCATCAAGAGGAAGCACTAGTGTAAGTCTTTGTATGCTACACCGCTGAGTGCGATCGCTTAGCAGTGTAGTGCAGCAGGGGAGGAGGCTCAGGACTCAGCCAATCCAGCTTGCAACTGAAATTCGAGCCTCCTCGCACTTCTGCTAGTTACGCCAAAGGAATCGCTTGTTTTCCGTCTTCTCCCTCCTGCAAGTCCACTCTGGTAGCGTACGCTTTACCTTCCATATTTTTCGCAGAGACCATCACTTTAGTCCCCCGCTCTAGATTTTCAAAGATATCGGCGTCGATGTATTTCTGGTGAAATAAGATATCTTTTGAGCCATCATCTGGCGCAATGTAGCCGTGAAAATTTCCTGACTTTGTAGTAAACAACAGCTTAACGACACCGCTTTTCAGCGATTGTTCTAGTGCAGGTCGGCTATCAACAGACGATTCATCGACCGGAGACGAGGCATCAGGCACTACAGTCTCTTCAATCACTATCGATATGTGAGCAGGCACTTTCAGCTCATTATCCGTTGATTTTTCTTCAGGCTGACTCCCGGTTTGGGCTTCATCCGAGATAATATCGGCTATGGGAACCGCTGCTGGTGCTAAGAAAGGATCTGCTACAGACAACGCTGAGCCAGACGGCAATTCCATTGGCGTTAGAATTGCCTGATAGGTGACCTCCTGGGAAGCAACAGATTTTGAGACTATCTCTTGGCTTGGCTGGGAGAGTGTCTCACTCTCAGTGATATCAAAGCTAAAGAGCACTGCTTGCTCAGGAATTTCTGCCTGCTCAGAGAAACTATCAGCTGCTATCTCATTTCCCTGTAGCAACAAGTCAGCATCTAGCGGTAGCTCTTCTGGCTCATCGGGCTCTTCTGGCTCTATGGCTGGTAACAGATCGTGAATCTCTGGGAGCTGACTGGCATCTTGTATTTCTACCGAATAGTCACCCGTCAGCAACAACAGAGGCATTTCTGAAGAGACCTCTGCTGTCTCTACAGGCATATTGTGGGGAACTAGCGGCACCGCTAGCATCATCGGCGCTGGATCTAGCAGCTGGTGGGCATCGTTTGGTTCGCTGCCTACTGCAAAAGCTGAATCGGAGGGGTTGGGCAGCGTAGACGGATCGGGTGGCACAAAGTTATCTAGAGAGAGCGGTACAGTTGGCCGAGTTGTCGGAAAATGGTTTGTGTTTTGCTCAGAAGCGACAGGCGAACGGGAGCTGCTACGGCCTGACAAAGCACTCAGCACCTTTTGCAGCCAATGTAGTAGCCAAGTCATAAACCGTTTCAACATAGCGGCTAGCTCCTAATAGACCTTCACCTGTAGAGGTATGCACCTAAGTCTTTTATCTTACCAGCCAGGGTAGGCACTCTTCGAAGCGCTATCAAGGCACCACGAAGCCCCTAGCCTCGCAAACTGCGTCGCAACAGGCTCATTGCTTCTCCTTGCGCTGGCGTGATAATTAGCTGCTCGCCCACTGCCATCAGCGGGCTCCACAAGACTGGCTCGGCGTAGTTTAGGAGGTGTAGCTGATGGATGGTTTGCCGAATTGCGCCGGGGCTGCCTAGCAAAATGTGGCGCAGCTCTTCTCGCTGCGGGCGGCTTTCAGAACCAGGCGGTGGGCTGATCGGCGTTGAGGTCAGCAGGGCAAGGAGTTCGCTCTGAGTACTGCTCTGACTGGCATTGGGCAGATCGCTGGGCAGACTGCTGGCAAGATAGGCTGTGGGTTTCATGGTGGTCTTTTCGGTGGATGGGTGCAAAAAGACCCAAAATTTAGCCACCCCAACTTGCCAGGAGTCAGGGTGGCTATGGCATGATATCCACAACCGCCTTGCTGGCTGGTACAGCGAGGGGGCGAGCTGGCGGTGATTGCTCGAACAATCATCGTCAGCGGCTGCTAAATTTTTGGGCGGGTAGCTATTACTGGAGTGCAACAGCTATAAATGCTAGCGTATCAGTCTTGTTTTCCGGTCGTCAACTATTTTTGACAGGAAATCTTGGCAATTGCGGAGACGCGCTCTCAAACTTGGTTTTTTGTGAGGCAATTGGATTGTTGCACCAATATTGAAACAGTACTGTTATCCAAGCTGCCTCTGTAACTAGGGGCTTTCTTCGATTAGCAGGCATAGCTATCCGGCTTAGCGACCTGAATCATCCGGTTGAGCACTAGACACTGCACCATCAGCTCGTTCACTTGCCGACCCATTTTGCGTGAGGAGACTTTACCGCCGAAGGCCGCCTCAAACCGGAATATCGTGGTTTCAGCAAGCGAACGAGGATGATAGCCAATCTCCCGCTTCCACTTAGCTCTGCCCACCAGACGAATCTTTCTCAAGTTTTCGTCTCTCGGATGGCGCGGGGTCTTGCGGTTGCCATGAAACCAAATTTTGGCATTACGCTGTGGTGGAATGCCTGCCACTGCGCCTCTTTCCTCAATGAAGTCGTAGCAATACCCGGCAACTGCATGACGCTCTTGAGGCTGGACCATCGTCACGATGGCCTGGTTCGTATACGTCGGCGTTGCCCCTGGTTTGCCTGTCTTTTCCTTCACTTCCTAGTTCGCTAGGACTTCTGGCGATATCCAGAGCGTTGGACTTACTCTCTGCTTCAATTCAGCGTTATACTCTGACCAGTTGCGGATGCGGTATGAACTCATTGGTTTGCTTTTTTGTGTGGTTACTTAAAACTTACCGTGTCATGCCCCGTCTGCAACCTCTATTCGTGCAACAACGCCGTAGATTTCATCAAATACTGTTTGGGATGTCAGTCAGTCTAGGCCGTCGGTTCATACTTTCAATCGGCAACGTCCAGACTTTGTCTAAACTCCAGATAAGGGTAGTGCGCTTTAATCAAAAGTCGAGCGGACAAGGTAAAACAACGTTAGGAGATTCTCATGATAGATAGTGCTGATTTGCAGAACCTGCGCCGATGTGTCGAACTGGCGAGTGAGGCGCTAGAAGCAGGTGACGAGCCGTTTGGCTCGGTGCTCACCAGTGGGGATGGAACTATTCTGGCTGAGGATCGCAATCGCGTTAGTTCGGGCGATCACACCCAACACCCAGAATTTGCCCTGGCTCGCTGGGCCGCTACGAACATAACGCCCGAACAGAGAGCAGCGGCAACTGTTTTCACCTCAGGAGAGCACTGCCCTATGTGCGCCGCTGCGCATGGCTGGGTCGGTTTAGGCCGCATTGTGTACGCGAGTTCTTCTGCACAGCTCTCTGATTGGCTCACCGAATTTGGAGCACTCGCCTCTCCTGTCCAGAGTTTGCCAATCCAAAAAATCGTTCCTAGCCTTGTGGTAGAAGGCCCGGTTGCTGACTTAGCAGAGCAGGTGAAAGACCTTCATCGGCGATTCTACAGGTCAGAGACTTGATCGCAGTGCGCTTGAAAGAAACTGTCCTCTTGTGCCGAAGCGTTGGATGCAGTCATATAGCAAAGTAAGGATGCATTCTTACTTTGCGAGTCGAGTTGCCTGTTGTCAGATAACGGTTTCAGCCGATGGAAGTGTTCTAAGTAACTCGACAGGAGCTATAGCGACGGTCGTCGGTCAGCTGCTCTAGCCGATCCAGTTTTTGGGCTTGCTCAGGGTGTTGTTGTCACTGTTCAATGTTTGGGCTTTCACGAATTGAGCGGGCGATGAGGCTCATACAGACTTCAAGCTCTCTTGTAATAGCTCATGCAGATCATTCAACAGGCTTTGGCGACAGTTCGACGCTGTCTCTGGTAATTTGCTCAATTTGACTAACCTGGAGAACCAGAGAAAATCGTTGCCCTGTCTCCTGCGCCAAAAAGTCTTCTAGCAGCCTGACTTGTTTTGGCGTCGGTTTCTGTTCCCCGACAATGGCAATCCCTAGAACAGCTTTAGGCGGTTCGCTGCTCCAGTCCGTTTGAATGCTGACCAGCTCTAAATGCTGAAAGGTCGTTGTCTGCGTTACTACCACTTCTTGCACCAACACTTCTAACGCCTTTTGCCGCCATAGCTGCGTATATCCTATTCCCAGGGGAATCACTAGCAAGCTTGTAAAAATCACGGTGCGTCTGAGCGCTTTGCCCCCGCGCCGCAGCGAAGTATAGCCTGTCACTAAAAAGACCACCATGCAGGCAAGCGTAATCCCAAGCAAATTGGTCATATACAAAAGAGTCGCGCCCGTACTCAAGGGCCAGTTCGTCTGAGATAGCCCCAGGCCAATCACGCAAAGTGGCGGCATCAGGGCGACGGCGATCGCCGTACCCGCTAAGCTCGAAGAAATCCTCGGTTCTACTTTAGTCAGGCCGCTGATTGCGCCTGCTGCGATCGCAATGCCTAGATCTATGAGTGTGGGCTGCGATCGCGACAAAATTTCGCTGCCGAACGAAGGCAGTTTTATCAAAAAGCCAAGCAGCCAGGCCAGCGCAATCGATATCACTGAACCGACTGTAATCGCTACCAGCGAGCGGCGAAACAGAACTTTGTCCCCCGCCAATGCCGAGAACGCCAGACATCTAATCGGCAGCATTAAAGGCGCTACAATCATCGCGCCGATAATGACAGCCGTACTATTGGAGAGCAGTCCAAGCGTAGCGATCGCGCAAGATCCGACCGTGAGCGCCAGATAATAGATGTCCAGCCCAGCCTCTTCCGCCAACCCAGCGCTCATTTCCGCCAATTTCTCCGGCCCAGGATTTTCCCATCTGAGCTTCTCAAATCGGCTGCGCAATTTCATACGTTAGACCGGATAATACAACCAGTCAGCTCATCATACCTCTGAGAATTTCGATAGAGAGAAACAATATGAAAACGCAACCCAAAATAGTTTCTCTGCTGATCAGCCTCGCTAGCGTCGTTTTAATCGTTGCCGGGCTGAGGGAGATGGCTGGCCTGCTAACGCCTATTCTGCTCTCGTTGTTTTTGGTACTGATCACCTACCCTATTTTAGCCTGGCTCAGAGGTCGAGGCTTACCCAGCTGGTTGGCTTACATTGTGGTTTTGCTGAGCGTCGTTGTTATCGGCGCATTTGGCATCCTCTTTCTGGTCACTTCTATTAACGAGCTGGTAAACCTACTGCCCACCTACAGTAGCCAAATTGAAACGCAGGTTGACGGGCTGTGGCAATGGCTCACCAAACAAGGCGTCACCTTAGACGATATCCGAGCGCTGAGCTGGTTTCAACCCGAGAGAATTATTCAGCTTTCTCTTGACTTGACAACTACACTGCTAGGAACGCTCTCCAATACCGGACTCACGCTGCTGATATTTGTTTACATGCTAGCGACTGCTCCCAGCTTTTCTACCCAGCTCAAAAAAGGACTTAAGGCCAATTCGCCTGCTCTCCAGCGACTAGAAGAATTTGCTCACAGCACCAGTTCCTATCTGATGATTAAAGGCTGGATAGGCGCTTTGACCGCACTCATACAAATGCTGCTGATGTGGATTTTGGGCTTAGACTTTGCCGTGCTGTGGGGAGTGCTCTCGTTCGCCTTTAACTTTGTGCCCAACATCGGATTTTATATCGCGCTGATACCACCACTGATGATCGCGATTATTGAGCTGGGATGGATAAAGGCGGTGCTGTTTGCAATAGCCTATATTGTTATCAACAACTTCTTCGATATGGCCATTGCGCCTCGCTACCTGGCCAAAGGACTAGATCTGTCAGTCTTAGTCACTTTTCTATCCGTCATTATTTGGTCTTGGATACTCGGCCCTATTGGTGCCTTCCTAGCCCTGCCACTGACGATAATGGTCAAAAAACTATTTCTCGAACCCTTTCCACAAACCCAGCTAATCGGTGCTTTGATGGGGGCAGGCGGGGAAGATAAGTAGGCATTGTACCTGCTGCGTCACGGTAATTTTATAGACTTGAAGCGGCTTCTCTCACCGAGTCAGCCTGATGATGAGTCGGCAAAAGCGTTTTCAGGCGTATTGGTTTGTGCGATCGCAATTGCCCACTACAACCAAGTCGATGTTGTTCGTCTTCGCAATCTCGCAAATTTTCTGACCGGGAAGTCCTTGAGTTTGGAAATACGTGGTGGCCGCCCCCTGCGGCCTCAGCGCCTGCTTGCATTTGATTTAGCAGGCGTCATAGCGGTTTACATGCTGCCACTGCTGCTCGTATTTCTTTTCTGTAGCGCGCTCTACAACCGAATAGCTTTGTTATCAAGCGGCACTGCTGAACAAGACCGTACAAGTGGCGATGATGATCGACCGGCTGCTCCTTCGGAGTATCGCCGCGACTTGAGGGTTAGCTATTGCAGCGCTGACAACCTTGGGCCAGATAAGTCGGCTTAGATAAATCGGTCGAGGGCGGCTTTCAGCGCGGCTACCTCTGCTTCGATATTGCCCTCATCGACAGCTCTGGTAATACATTCGCTCAGGTGCTCGTCTAAAATAATGCGGGCGACCCGGTCCAAGCCACCGCGTACCGCCGCAATCTGAATCAAAACGTCTGGGCAAGGACGATCATCCTGCACCATGGTTTTAATGCCGCGCAGATGTCCTTCAATGCGAGAAAGCCGGTTGATAATTCGCTTTTGAGAGGCCTCGCTGTGGACGTGATCAGCGCTATAGCTATGATCAGTGTCCTGACTGTGCAGGTGATCACCCAGTGACAAGTCAGGACGAGCAGTTGACGAGGGTTTCATTGAATTACTTTAGATGACGTTGAAAAGCTGCTATGTCCAGCCGATGAGTAGGCGGATTTGCAGCACTGTTTCCAAGGATGATTGTAGCGGAATTTATCAAAAGAGCTGTCCAGCGAACGCCGGTAGAAACTGCGGATAGGTTAAAAGGTATTGAGCGGTGGCATCACCGCTCCGGTGAAAAATCGCTTGATCGCCGCTCTGCATAGGAGATGTAGCGGTTCTAAAGATCATCAACGTATTAAGCAAAAATGTATTAAGCAAAGTGGCCGATGCTATAAATATCATCAGGCGTATGTCAGGGTTCGGGGCGGTTTCAAGCAACTTCAAATCCTGCGCTGAGGCATATTCTCAACCCCGATCACATTGGCGGCTAAGCCAACCCAAGGTGTTTCCTTATATCGCTTGTGTATGTCGGCCCCGGTGTCTTTCATGGTTTTGATCGATTCACCCAAATGCAATCAGTGCTGGCCATCGCCTTCCAGAGCCATTCGCGCTGCTGCATTTATCGCCTCAATTGATCTCATCGCGTTCCGTTCAATACAGGGTAGCCACTTGCCACTTTACTTTCAGGCCACCCAGAAAAATGCCCTCTGTGTGGCAGCCTCGTTTTACACGGGTTTGCATCACGGCCCATAGTTGCAGCAGCCTAGAGCGAACGGCTGATTCTGTTCTCCACGTTTTCTCATTAGCCAACATCAACTGACTGAATTGAAAGGCGATCGCGCTGACAAAAATTCAGCAAGTTCTAACCCGTTTTGAACAGACAGAGAGTCTCCGCAGAATGCACATTCAGATGATTCACCGCTACAAAAGCTACGAAACAACACGGGCAAATTCACGGGAGTAAAGTCCGTAAAGACTGCACGCTCATAAGCAATTGATCTGATCTGACTGCTTGTCATTACGAGTTAATATTCCAAATGAATATGAACTATCTGGCTCTAAATAGTTCGCCTTTAACAAGTAGCTAAATTCACAGGGCCAGTTTGATCGAACCCCTATAGAAGCGCAGACAAATCTCTGAGTGGTTGTTTCGAGGCTTTTTCTGGTCACGGGAACCTGCCCGTTCTCAATTGTGATAGACGCAAGCAAAAATTTAGAGCCCTTTTATAAAAGCACTTTCAACCCACAGTTCTGAGCGTGATTAGAAAGATAGTCACCGGTGAATATGTACCTGCTTAAATCATGAAGCCCTGAAGTTCAAAACTTGTAGTGGCAGCTGTATACTAAGCTAACAGAAGCTCTTTTTCAATCTAAGCTATTGTCTAAGCCAGAATTCTATTAATATGCAGCGCAAAGTGCGCAGTTCAGATGATTTTATACAAGAGGCTAAAGGCTAATAAAAAGCCAGCGGCCTTGAAGTTTTCAATCGTCCATAGCATTACAGAGATATTACAAAAGGAGAGTACTCCAACCATGGCACAACATTTCGATGCCATCGTAGTTGGCGCAGGCGGTGTCGGCAGTGCATCTGCCTACTATCTTGCCAAAGCGGGGCAGCGCGTCCTGCTGCTAGAGCAGTTTGAACTCAATCATCAAAATGGCAGTTCCTACGGCAACTCGCGGGTGATTCGCTATACCTACGACAACCCTATCTATGTCAATCTCATGCGAGCTGCCTATCCGCTTTGGTTTGAACTGCAAGACGAAGCCAAAGAACAGCTTTATATTAAAACGGGCGGACTCGATTTTGGTTTCCCTGAAACAGACACCTTTCAGGCGCTGAAAGCCAGCATGGATACCGCCCAGCTCGACTACGAATATCTAGAGAGAGAAGAAATGCAGCAGCGCTATCCGCAGTTTACGCTTAAAGCGGGCATGGCCGGATTGTTCCATGCCGACTCTGGGCTGCTGCGAGCCTCTAGATGCGTGCTGGCCCACGTGCGTTTGGCCCAGGCGCGGGGAGCAACCCTTTTGGATGAAGCGCCTGTGGTGAACATTACCCCAAGTGAAAATGGTGCGGTCATAAAAACAGCGAAAGGGACTTTTAGCTGCGATCGCCTTATCCTTACAACAGGCAGCTGGGCCAAAGCCATTCTGGCCCAACAAGGCATCGACCTACCGCTAAAGATCATGCCCTGCCAGCTTGGTTTTTATCAACCGAGCCCGGCCAGCGACTTCGCGCCCGGCAAATTTCCTGTATTCTTCGCCCATATGAACGGCAGCTACGGCGAAATGCCCTACGGTATTCCCCAAGAAGATCCTAGCATTGGCGTAAAAATTACGACCTTCTACGGCTGGGATACCGCCGAGTCGCCAGCAGAGCTAGACTACACCCCGAGCCTGGACTGGACTGAGCGAATTCGAGATTTTGCCCGCGATTACATCCCCGGTGCAGCAGGCCCGCTCATCAGTACCCGCCGCTGCCTCTACACCCTCACCCCCGATAAAGACTTTATCGTTGATACGCATCCTAGCTATCCCCACGTTGTCATTGGGTCGGGGTTCTCAGGGCATGGCTTTAAGTTCACTACGCTGCTGGGTAAAATGCTGGCAGATATAGCGGTTGGGGGCAGCACTTCCCATGACACCAGTCTCTTCAAAGTGAACCGGTTTCAGCAGTCGTCTGTCTACGCTTAAGTACTGCCTGATAGCGCGACCTGCTTTCCGTTGGGATACTCGAAATAATACCTAAAGAATGTCGTGACGCGGCTATCAATCTGATTCAAAAGCGTTGACAGCTGGCAGCGGCATACCCTGATGATTGTTCGCAGATCGTTGGAGAGAATGCTGGCTTAGTTTCTCTTCGGTAGCCCGCGAACGATGACGCTCCGATACCACTTGCTCTGGATCAATGCCGTCAAAAGTTGGGGGTATCCAAACTCGGATAACGAGCAAAGCCCCTAATACCAGTAGAAAGACACAAGCGACCAGAACTTGAGGCCAGGCTGTTTCTAAAACGCCGCGCACAATGATTTCTCTCAAAACCGAGACAATCGAAACTTCAACAGCCACCCCAATAGAAACGCGATGCTCTTTAAGATAGATAATCAACAGGCGAAACAGCTCTACTAAAATTAGCAGAAACAAAATGTCTGATGTAACCGGTTGAAAATTTAGAGGTGGCAGCAGCGATAGCGCCATCTCCCTGAGCTGAAGCACCATAAAACTGAACAGTCCAACGCACAAACAAATGACAATAAAATCTTGGACGGTTTCGAGCAGGCGAATAACATGCTCGCTGTTCAGCCAGCGATACCAGGGGAGAGATGACTGTTTAGGGGCGTCCATAAGAGTAACCGATGGTTAAAAAGGGCTAGATTGAGAAGAATTAAACCGGAAGACTGAAAACTGCTTAGCCGATGCAGCTCACATCCTCGTCACCTGCATCGGCGAAATAGCGAACCGCTCGAACCCGTAGGCCAACAACTTCCTCATACACAGGGTTAAGTTTGCACATGGGAGGAATGTGCACCGTGAAACGACCGAATAAACAAATATCTCGCTCAAAGGGGCACTGCTGAACAAAGGGAGACAAGATTTTGTTGAAGCATACGTTGCTTGAGGAGCGGACTCTACTAAGTTCGACATGGCTGCCCTGAGATAGATGTTGTTGAAGGTGTTCTTTTATAGAGTATCTATAATCTCTGCAAATCTAAACATTATAAACATATAAATTTCGTTTATGCGTTATAACGCCTGCTTAACTTACAAAGGTGTCGAGGCTGAACGCCAATACTCAAAGCCATGCTATCGATTGAAGAACTAACTCATGCAGTAAGGCAGGTCACTACGCCCCAAATAGTGCAGCACTATCACCTAATCGGGCTGCTGCCACAACCGAAGCGATCGCTCAGCAGCCACGGCCCTACAGCGAATCAGACGAACAGCAAAATCTACCGAATAGCATGTGGCTTGATCCTCAAAGGCTATTAGTTCCGGCACATTGAGCCTTAAGTGTCGTGCTGCTTTGGTATTAGAACAATTGGTGAGCAGCCCGAATTTCCCAATGTCTGTAGCACGCTTTGGTAAGCCTTTTTAAATATCATTCGTGCGATCGCTGATCTATATCAAAAGATAGGCTTCGGCCCTAGTCATTTTCCCTCTCGCGATTGACCGTGCTGCCTCAGCTGCTCCCGTACCATAGGGCGAAGCGACCAAAAATTAGCAATACCTGAAACTTAGCAGTCAACGGTTTGGTTAGCAGTCTTGAGGCGGATTGCTGAGCACTATTCAGAAAATCAGTGGAGATACTTTTTTATGACCATAGAACTAAAAGAAGATATTGCCTACATCTTGCTTAAAAAGATGGGTGATCGCCCAGAGGCAGAGCGGGGTCAGCCGTTAGATCTTCAGCCTACTGATTTTGTAGGTCGTAACACTGATAAGACAGAAATCTTGGCTCACCTTGATTATCTCAATCAAAAGGGATACATTAACGCCGACTTTAAAGGCGATGCCTACGCTGATGAAGGCCCAAACCCGCTCCCTGAGGCCGTGCGAGTCAAGTCAATAGAGCTTACGCCTAGTGGCCAAGATCTTTTGAAGAGAATGAGCGACAATCCGCCTGAGGAGCTCAAGTCAGGGCCTAGCACCCCGGTCGCCACTAAAGATATGGACTTTCTCAATAAAGTCATGCTCAAGGGGCACATTGGCGATATTTACGATGCGCGAGATATTACTGAGGTCGTCTTTCGCACCATGCGCGATCTGATGACGACGACAGCGACTCGTAATGTTGCTGAGGGACTGCACACTGCGGCTACGCACACCGAAAAGAAATCAGCCCAGGAAGAAGTCGCCGATCTCTGGAAAGACTCAAATCCGCTGGTGCGGTTTCTCAGTAAGATTCGCCCCCCGCTCAACTTTGATGATGAGACGTTTCTTTTTAGAGTCAAGCAAGAAGGCGGTCTGCCAAAAACTACTGGCCCAAACACAGTCGTCAAGGCAGTTTTTGGCGCGACTAAAGATGAATTGACAGAAGATCGCATTGCTGAGATTGCAGAGTTTATGCCCGGCAAAATCCGTGAACTATGGGAGGAAGCATAGCTACCATGAGTGAGAAAGACGAAAAGCAGCATATCAATCCAGGCGACAAAGAAGCCCCTCCATCTGCTTCTGTAGAAGAGAAGGCTGACAAAGTCGCAGTAAGCTACGAAGATGCCCTGGGCAACCCAGTTGAGGTACCAACTTACTTCGCCGTAGAAGACGAAGAGAGTGGTGAAGAGAAGGCGCTACACCACGTAGAGGATGCAGAAGAGATTTCTGATGTCATTCGTCAGGCCCGAACAACCGAAGACGGCGAGCGCACCTGGCGTTAGATTTTGTTGATGAGCGATCGCTCTTAGCAAACGGGTGCAAAACCACAAACGGATGAAAAAGCTGCCACAATAGCTGCGAAGCTGAGGTTTAAAAGACCAAGGTTCAAAGCGGCTTTCTGGCGGCTTTCTCATTTGTAATAGACTTAGAAATAAATCTAAGAAAAGGAGCAAATATGGATTCTCTGATTAAAGAGATTCAAGCCAGGCTGATAGACTTGGTTGCTCAAGGCGTTGCCGTCCTGCCGGGAATCGTCTTTGCCATTATTATTTTGCTATTGACCCGCACGGCTGCCAATCTGACGCGCCGCGTGGTTCGCAAATTAGCAGATAAGACCTTAAACAGCCTTTCTTTGCGATCGCTTCTGGTACAAACCAGCCATACCACCACCTGGGTTGCAGGCATTTTATTGGCCTGTATAATTGCTTTTCCGGGTCTAGAGCTAGGCGATCTGATTGCGCTGTTAGGACTGGGCTCGGTCGCAATAGGTTTTGCCTTTCAAGATATTTTCAAGAACTTTTTGGCTGGTGTCTTACTGCTGCTGCAAGAGCCCTTTTCGCTGGGCGACCAAATCATTATTAGCGATTTTGAGGGCACAGTCGAGGAAATCGCCCTGCGCTCCACGCAAATTCGCACCTATCAGGGTGAACTGGTAGTCGTGCCTAACTCAATTGTGTTTACCAGCCCCGTACAGGTGATGACCGGTAGACCTCAAAGGCGGACAGACCTGGCAATTGGGGTAGATTACAATACGCCGCTGCCGCTCGCTGTCAGAACGCTGGATAGCGCCGCAAGGTCGGTTGAAGAAGTGAGCAATAACCCTTCAGTAGAAATAGACATCACTGGATTTGGCGATAGCTCGATTGATATGGTCGTGCGCTACTGGACTCACTCCGAGCAGAAAAGCGTGCGCCGGATTAAAACGCAGATGATGCTGGCGCTCAAACGAGCCTGCGACGAGGCCGATATCAATATTCCATATCCTATCCGGACGGTCTATCACTTTGACCAAGAGAAATATAGCGACGCCGACCCTATTGATGGCTTAAAGGGTGACAATACGGCAAATGACAGCGCAAACGAGAGAGACGGTCGCTCTGCTGCTGTTGAGAATTAGTTTTTTATAGGTGGGTCATAGAGCTAGTGTTTGACAACATTTACCTGATTTTTAATCCAGTTTCAGGTCGAGGTGACTCCGCTACTGAGCTAGCGTTCATTCGAGACTCTCTTAAGCAGACCCAGCTCACCGTTTTAGAAACCACTCCCGAGCATTCTGCTAGCGCTCTTGCGCAGTCGGCGATCGCCCAGTCAGCCGACTGCCTGATCGCTTCCGGCGGCGATGGCACCGTATCAGCCGTTGCAGGCGTCTTGTTCGGTAGCGAGATTCCCTTGGGCATTGTGCCCCGAGGTACGGCAAATGCGATCGCCGCCGCTTTTGATATTCCCAGCAATGATATCGACGCGGCTTGCCAGGTCATACTCAATGGCATTCCTAGAGAAATAGATGTTGCGACTTGCAACGGTAAGCCGCTGCTGTTACTTGCTGGTGTTGGCCTAGAAGCCGACGTAATAGAACAGTCCAATCGTCAGCTCAAGAACAAGATGGGCACTATCGCCTATATTTTTTCCGCATTTAAAGAAGTGCAGGATCTCTCCCCCTTTCAGGCCACGCTAGAAACACCCGACAGAATTATTACAGTAGAAGCGTCAGGAATCACGGTCGCCAACGCTGCTCCGGCCACTTCTGTGCTTGCTCAAGGGCCTTCGGACGTAGTGCCCTACGATGGTCTGTTAGATGTGACTATTTTTGCTCCTAAAGGAACGGGCGGGGCAATCGCGGCTTCTTACAACCTATTTCAATCTGCGCTCAGCAAGCGCTCTACGCACCGAGAAGACGTGGGTTATTTCCGCTGCTCCTCTGTCAAAATTTCAACAGACCCGGCTCAAGGAGTGGTCCTAGACGGCGAGATGATTGACGACACGCCAATTGACATTCGCTGCTTTTCAAAAGGGCTTACCCTCATGACCCCCGAAAACGGTAACTTCGATCCGCCAGAGAAGCTAGAGGGGTTGCCCAATCTGAAAATTCAGTACAAAGAGCATTGAGTCTTATTTAAGGTCTTCCTTGGGGACTTATTCAGGAATGGCCGAGGGATAGATGCTATCAGCTACAAATACGGGCTTTTGCTCATATTCAGCGTCGATAGTCTCCTTTACCGAGAGATCCCACTGTAATTCGTAGTCTCTCTCAAAGTCGGACTGTATGTAGGGTCGCAGCACGCCGGTAATAGCCACTATTTCGTTATCTTTAACCGCAGTAGTTACCCCAGGTGATAAAACCAGTAAGTCTTCTCCAGCAAACAACTTTTCTTCGTCAAGGGTGAACAGATCTGGCTGGTAGATATCGTCTACTTTGCCTTCCACAGCAATTCTCTGGTTATAATACTGCTCTGGATTGGCCGTAATATCACCTGGATCGGGGGCTAAGGCTAAAGACTTAGCGATAATCACCGGCTGATTTTCGTAGTCTGCATACAGAGTAGGGTCAAGCGTCAAGCTGTATTCCTCCGCTGTTGAAGCCGACGAAAAAGTCACTACCTCGCCAGTTACCTGCACCTCACTGTCATCCGCGTCCGGGATAACAAACGGTTCTGAAGTGGCATTAATCACTAAAACCCCCTCACCTGCAAATAAGTTGCCGTCGTCGATTCTGAAAGAGGTTTCATCTATGGTCTCGTCAACTTCACCGCGCACAGTGACCTCTTTGCCGGCGTACTTAGCGGTTTCGTCAACGAGTTCTTCGGTGGTTACATTACTTTCTTCGGCAGGTGTTGTCGTGTCCTGAGGGCCGCTGGCACAGGCGGGTAAGAGAAACAGAGAAGCGGCTGTCAATAGTTTGAAAGCACCTCTTCCTCTAAGCCTTTTTCTCGATTCTTGATCCGGTTTTACAAACGTAGTTTTCACTTTTGCGCTCTCCTAAAAATATTTTCAAGACGCAGCTTTAGCCGACCTCAACAGAGTTTCTCAAGGTCAGATATAGCTGAATTTGTATTTACTGATACAATTTTAAGGGCTGTTCCTCGACATTGAGTCTTCCGCTTGAGACATTTTCTCTGCTGATTGGGCACGGATTCTGAGTTCAACCGATCTCTAGTCTCTGCTGAAAGGCATACGCGCAGACTGAGGAGAGATTAGGGTGCTCATAGGTTCCCCATTTTTACACTCTAAAATGAAAGGAGAATTTAAGCCTCACTCTATAAAAATGACTTCTCTCCACAGACCCAAAGAATCAAAAAATGATGGCGATCGCCCTCTCGCCGCTCACCCGAAGCCTGACCTATCAGACCACGACCGCTCCACCCACTCTACGCAAAACACGCAACCGACAACAGCCTTCCGACCGCCTACAGAAGTCAGAGAAGAGGCCTACAGTTTCTCTATCTATATAGACCTGCCGGGCGTCAGCGCACAGTCAATCAACGTCACCAGCTGTACGATGTCGGTGACCATTCAAGGGCAGCGGCGATCGCCCTGTGCTGACAGCCGTACCGGCAGTAAAGTAGTCAGCAGCGACCGGATGCTCGGCAGCTTTGAGCGGGTCATTCAGCTTTCTCAGCCTATTTTGGCAGAGCAGGTCTATGCGGAGTATAGCCACGGTGTTTTAAAGCTAGAGATACCCAAACAGCTGTGCTCAGAAGACCCCAAAAAAATGCCGATCACCTGCCGAAGCATGACCCTATAGTCGTACAGGGCCCTGTCGTTTCACAAGTTCTATGAGCGCTAAGGGGACTAGCGCTGCCTTGTGCATATTTGGCTGTGCATATTTGGCATTGGTAGAGCAGCCGGAAACAAGCGCGCTCTCTGCTTGAGCCATGATGCCAAACACACGGGCTACTTTTATTAGCGTCAGAGTGATCGCGAAGAACAATTACCATCTTCCGCTATTAGGCGAGGCCTGTTCTTAAGGTGCTAATTTGCTGCAACCCTTTAAACGAACAGCAGCATCTAGAAGCTAGACAACAGTTGATTTCTTCTCTTAATAAGAGACCAATATGGAGATGACAAGGTCAGCCGCTCGCAGCTAAAAACTGTCGAGCTAACCGCCGTCAAACACTCCCTAGCTCTATTTAAAGAAATATCTGCGGACTGTTCTGGATACTGCTTTCAGACGAGACAGATGTGGTAACAACCGTCGTCATAGCGCCTCGGCAAACTGATTGTGGCTGTTCATTTATCATAAAGGGATTCATTCTCTTCTATTTTTTATGCTAGATCTTTAGCCGCTCAGCGCCCACTAAATAAACAACAAAATTAACAATGGTTCTTCTCTGACGACTCACCTATAGCTGCCTTTCGCTAGGCTCTGCTGCTCAGACCAGACTTCAAGCTGATTTTCAGGCGGAACTGTGATTAGGTCATGTGGGGTCATTAATGTTAATATTTACGAGCATCTATAGACAAGCTTTGAGCAAAATTTCAGTCGCATTTTGAGGAATGAGTTTATGAGCGAGCAGACCCAAGGCTGTCTTAGAGTAGGTGAGAGTGCGCCGGACTTCACGGCTACCGTCGTAGTCGATCAAGAATTTAAAACCATCAAACTGTCCGACTACCGTGGCAAGTATGTTGTGCTCTTTTTCTATCCTCTAGATTTCACTTTTGTTTGCCCGACTGAAATCACCGCTTTTAGCGACGGCTACAGCAGCTTCAGTGATATTGATACAGAAATTCTCGGAGTCTCTGTAGACAGTGAGTTTTCCCACCTAGCCTGGATTCAAACTGACCGAAAGATGGGCGGAGTAGGCGATCTTGACTACCCTTTGGTCTCCGACATTAAAAAAGAAATCAGCGCTGCCTACAACGTGCTAGACCCTGAAGTGGGCGTCGCCCTACGCGGCCTCTTTATCATTGATAAAGAAGGTATTATTCAGCACTCTACAGTCAACAATCTCTCCTTTGGTCGCAGTGTAGAAGAAACCCTGCGAGTGCTTCAGGCTATTCAACACGTACAGTCTCACCCCGATGAGGTCTGCCCTGCTGGCTGGCAACCTGGCGATAGAACTATGAACCCTGACCCAGAGAAGTCAAAAGAGTTCTTTGCGACTGTCTGAGCCAGTTGACCTGAAAGTTGAACTAGAAACCAAATAGTTGACCTAAAGAATGGCTAAGGTTAGTCATTGATACGTCATGCAGCTGACTTCAAAAGCGGCCTGGGGCGATTTTCGAGGGTTAATCAACCGCCGCTTTCTCAAAAATTTTCTACCCCTGCCAGCGAACTGTCGGTTTCAGCTAGGTCAAAAGCTGCCCGATTTTACCCTGCCCGCAGTCGATGGCACCTCGGCTACCCTCTCTGACTGCCTGGGTAGGCCTGTCGTACTGGCATTTACGCGGATTTTCACTGAAAAGCAGTACTGTCCGTTTTGCTATCCCCACATTCTGGCGCTCAATGATGCTCACGACCAATTTGTTGGGCTAGGGGCTACTGTCCTGATGATTGCCAGCACCGATTTAAGCCAGAGCCGGGTCGTTCAGCAAGACTTATCTTTGGCTATGCCACTGCTAGTTGACCCCGCCTGTCGGACTTTTCGTCAATATGGCACCGGGCAGGCGTTGGGTGCGCCTTTGTCGGCTCAGTTCGTTATCGATGCTGAGGGCAGGCTGCGCTTTCAGCATCTGTTTTCGTTTGCGCACACAAATGCGACGCCCGAGCGGCTGCTGTGGGCAGTTCGCAATCTATAAGCAGGTCAGCCTTTAAAGGGCTGAAACCGACGGAGAAGGAGGGATTCGAACCCTCGATGAAGTTTACACCCCATAACTCCTTAGCAGGGAGCCGCTTTCAACCACTCAGCCACTTCTCCATGAGTGAGCACCCATAATACCAAGAACTCTGCGAAAGCTCTAGCTATAATTGACAGGGATTTTATTGCTAGGGGTTTTATTAGGCTCTGCTGTAGCTCTGGTCGCTTGGCTCTCTACATTCCCAGTTGGTGAAACCATTGATATGTAGAGCCAAATGGCTTGCTCACTTGCGAATGTGTCCAACGCTAGCTATAGCTCTGAAAAAACAGTCTTCGATGGAGCACGGGGGTCAGCCGCTGCTGGCAGGGCGGTAGTAATACGCGGCAGGCGATGCTTGAAGCCGCAGAGAATTTCCCAAGAGATGGTATTTGCCATTTCTGCCCAGTGCTCGGCGCTGAGGATATGATTTTCTACCTGGCCTAGCAAAGTGACGACATCGCCCACTTGCACCGTCTCTAGCGTTGAGACGTCCAGCATCAGCTGATCCATAGTGATGGCACCGATCTGGCGTACCGGCTGACCGCTGACGACAGCCTGCATCTGGTTTGACAAAATTCGCGGGACGCCATCAGCGTAGCCGATGCCGACGATGGCAATCTGCATCGGCTGCTGAGCGACAAACTGATGGCTATAGCTGACGCCGGTGCCTGGCACGATAGTTTTTAGATGGGTGATCCGGGCTTTGACAGCTAAGACGGGCCGCAAATCAGCAGCGGCCTTCAGGTGAGGGGCTGGGTACAGACCATAGGTCGCTAATCCGACGCGCACCATGTCGTAGTGCAGTGCCGGGTTAGCTAAGGCAGCAGCGGCGTTGGCTAGGTGGAGCTGGGAAGGGAGTAAGTTTTCCGCTCTGAGGGCGGCGATCGCCTGCTCAAACCGCTGCTGCTGCAAGACCATCACCGTCGGGTCAGGGCTATCTGCTGTCGCTAGATGAGAATACAGACTGACCGCCTTCAAATGCGCCAGCTGCTGCACAAACCGGGCAAATTCAACCGCTCGCTGCCAGCTAAACCCCAGCCGAGACATGCCCGTATCTAGCTTTAGGTGCACAGGCATCGGAGAGACTGCCAAATCGCCCTGCTGACGCGCGTAGGCAGCCAGTGTTTCAGAAAATATCAGCGCCTGCTTTGGGTTCACAATCGTCGGCTGTAGCTGCCAGTGAGCGATCGCGCTTACCTCTGCCGGATGATTCACCGCCCCCATCACCAAAATTGGCGCATCAATGCCCGCTTGCCGCAGCTCGATACCTTCCGGCACGGTCGCCACCCCTAGCCAGGTACCGCCCGACTGCAAAGCTGTCTTAGCCACCGTTACCGCCCCATGACCGTAGGCATCGGCCTTTACGACCACCATCAGATCGGTACTCGCTGGCAGCAGCGCTTTGAGGGTGCATACATTGTGAGCTAGCGCCGCCAAATCAATTTCGACCCAGGCCCGACAGCAGCGCATTGGCAACAGGGCAGGCGTCTCATTCCAGCTGAGCATCGCAACCTCACAAAAATAACGGTCTTCAAACGGGTCTTCTCTTCACTTGAGCACATTGGGCGTGCGCCTCCGCACCCCTCTCAGGCAAATAGTGTAGGGCAAACCGGGTAGTAGCTGCTCAAACCCTCTCATGGCTTTGTTTGTGCTAATATCTAATGCAGGATCCTGGCGAGTGTGATATGAGTAAGGTTCTTGTTCTAAATGCTTCCTACGAGCCGCTTAACATCACAAGCTGGCGGCGAGCGGTAGTGCTAGTAATTAAAGGCAAAGCGGAGCAGATAGAGCAACGCGAACAGCTGATCTATCCAGGATTTCCACTGCCAACGGTAATCCGGCTGCGCCACTATGTACGCATTCCCTACAAAGATATTCCCCTTACCCGGCGTAACCTGCTGCACCGCGACAATCATACCTGTCAGTACTGCGGCTATGCGGGCGACGGCCTGACGCTCGATCATGTGTTGCCGCGATCGCGCGGCGGCGGCGACTCTTGGGAAAATATCGTCAGCGCCTGCGTCCGCTGCAATGTCAAAAAAGGCAGCCGCACACCTAAAGAAGCCCAAATGCCGCTGACCAACCCACCCCGCAAGCCCCACAGCAGCCTGTATTTTGAAATCTCCAGGCATGTGCGCGGCGGTCACCAAGAGTGGCGACGCTATGTCATTGGGCTCAACTAACACCTTCACTTAAACCGTCATCTGGGCCTTCACTGCGGCGATAAATTTTCAGAACTGTAAACTTCTCGCCTGACTCAGCGCTCCACCTGCGCATAGACCCGGAGCGAGCGTTCATAATAGTAGAAGATACGCCTGTAAATTTACCGAACTTGTGTGCTCGGCCCTGCTAGGCTCGCTGTTAGCAGGTTTTGACTGGCAGTGCAGCTTCATTTCATTCATCACCTCACGTTAAACGCCTGCTTCAGGCGACAGTCACTCCTCCTATGTCGTTACCCAAAAGCGCTTTGCTAGACAGTCAAGACTCCCATTCCAAAGCTCCGAAATCACGAGAGGACAAGTCTCTAGAAGAAAAAGCTGCTACCCTACGGCGCACAGCAGGCTTTAAAAGCAGCCCGACCGAAGCCTTGGAAAAGCTGCTCAAAAAGCACAGCAGCACCCGCCAATTGGTTCTCCTTCAAGATTTTCCCGATCCCGACGCGCTGTCAGCCGCCTGGACCTACCGTTTAATTGCCAACGAGTACAGCATTCAGTGCGACATTTACTATTCTGGGACGCTCAGCCACCAGGAGAACATCGCGCTGGTCAAGCTCACCAACTTACCGGCCAAACGCTGGCCGGCTCAAGCCAGTGAAGCGCCCGATCTCTCTCAGTATCAAGGCTATGTTCTGATCGACACGCAAGGGACTACCAGCCACCTCACCGAGCGCGTCAAAGCCGCTCAGCTGCCGCTGATTTTAGTCGTCGATCACCACGCTTCTCAAGGTGAGCTGAACGCTGAGCTAGCGGATATTCGCCCGGACGTTCATGCGACCGCCACGATGATGACCCAGTACCTACAGGCGGGTCTGATCCAGTTAGATCGCAGCAACAGTACGCATGTGAAATGTGCGACGGCGCTGATGCACGGCCTCCGCTCAGATACCAGCCATCTGATGCAGGCTTCTGAGCCCGATTTCTTAGCAGCAGCCTATCTTAGCCAGTATTACGATGCCCAGCTGCTGAGCGCCGTTTTGCAGGCCTCGCGATCGCGCCGGGTGATGGATGTGATTGAGCGATCGCTGCGCAACCGGCAAATGCAAAACAGCGTTTCCATTGCTGGTGTTGGATATTTGCGCTACGAAGATCGAGATGCCATTCCGCAGGCCGCTGACTTTTTAATTACCGAAGAGAACGTGCATACCGCCGTGGTGTACGGCATTGTTCACGACGAAGACGAAGAAAAAGAGCTGGTCGTCGGCTCCCTGCGCACCAACAAAATTACGCTTGATCCCGACGAATTTATCAAAGAAGCCTTTGGTCAGGACAGTCAGGGCCGCTTTTTTGGCGGCGGTCGCTCAATGGCAGGCGGCTTCGAGATTCCGATCGGCTTTCTCTCGGGCCACTATGACAACAGCGACTACACTCGCCAGAAGTGGGAAGTCTTCGACAAGCAAATCAAGCAAAAATTACAGCGGCTGGTCAACCCCGAAAACGGTGTCTTGAACTCAGACTAACCTGAGACGCCTTGCCCGGACTGACCTGCATACTGTTCGCAGGACAGTCCTGTGGACGATAGGCTATCAGTCAGGCAGTCTATTTCTGCTCTCTGCTGTCCCTATCGCGCTGAACTATCGCACTAAACGATGCCGACCACCGAAGTCTATTTTATTCGCCATGGCATTGCTGAAGCGCGCAGCAGCCAGGTGAGTGAGGAAGCGCGATCGCTCACCGAAAAAGGCGTGACCAAGACCCAGCGAGTCGCTCAGCGGCTAGCCGATTTGGGCCTACAGTTTGACGCTTTGCTCAGCAGTCCGCTGGTCCGGGCTCAGCAAACTGCCGAAATTTTGCACGCCGCTGGGTTGGCCTCACACGTTGAGGACTGTCCGGCGCTGAGTCTGGAGGGCGATCTGGCCAGTTGGCTAGACTGGCTGGCCAACTGGCAGCGTTTAGAGCAGCCGTCATCTTGCGGGGTGATCGCCATCGTCGGCCACGAACCCAACTTGAGCCAGTGGGCACAAAAGCTAGTCACCGGAGAGAGCGGCGATCAGTGGACGCTCAAAAAAGCCGGCATCATCGGACTACAGCTGCCTGTTGCAAGTAAGGCGATTGGCCAAAGTCAGCTTTTTTGGCTATCGCCGCCGCGTTTTTTGCTGTGAGGCGCTTGATCCGACTTGTCCTGTCAGGAAACACAGACTAATCGCGTCAGTTTTGTATAGCCCGCATAGCCACGCCTCTACACACAGCGATATGGTAGAGAGCATCGGTTCAGCATCCATTAACTTAAGCATCCATAAGCATCCATTGAGTGGGAAGGAGTCTACAGATGATCACGACATGCGACTATCGGCCAGGCTTAGAGGGCGTTCCGGCCACGCAGTCGAGTATCAGCTACGTAGATGGCAAAGAGGGGATTTTAGAATATCGCGGCATTCGGATTGGCGATATTGCGCAGCACAGCAGCTTTTTAGAAACGGCCTATCTGCTGATTTGGGGCGGGTTGCCCACCCAGCAAGAGCTGCAAGACTTTGAGCACCAGGTTCAGTACCACCGCCGGCTCAAGTATCGCATTCGCGACATGATGAAGTGCTTTCCAGAGAGCGGCCACCCGATGGATGCCCTGCAAGCCTGCGCCGCCGCCCTGGGCCTCTTTCACTCGCGCCGGGCGCTGGAAGATCCGACCTATGTACAAGATGCGGTCGTGCGGCTAATCGCGAAAATACCGACGATGGTGGCCGCTTTCGCGCTGATGCGGAAGGGTAACGACCCGGTACAGCCCCGCGACGATCTGAGCTACGCTGCCAATTTTCTCTACATGCTCAATGAGCAAGAGCCCGACCCTTTGGCAGCGCGGATTTTTGATGTGTGCCTGATTCTCCACGCCGAGCACACGATAAACGCCTCGACATTTTCGGCCATGGTGACCGCTTCTACACTGACTGACCCCTATGCGGTAGTCGCTTCAGCGGTGGGCACACTGGCAGGCCCCCTGCACGGCGGCGCGAACGAAGAAGTGATTGCCATGCTAAAAGAAATTGGCTCTGTGGAAAATGTGCGGCCCTACATAGACGCCCGGATCGCCAATCGGGAAAAAATTATGGGCTTTGGCCACCGCGTCTACAAGGTGAAAGATCCCCGGGCCGATACATTGCAGCGACTGGCCGAGCAGCTCTTTGCCAAAGAGGGCCGCGACGCCTATTACGATATTGCCCTGGAGCTAGAGCTGGTGGTCGAAGAAAAGCTGGGGCATAAGGGCGTCTACCCCAATGTGGACTTTTACTCGGGGCTGGTGTATCGCAAGCTGGGCATTCCGACCGATTTGTTTACACCGATTTTTGCGATCGCCCGAGTCGCTGGCTGGCTGGCCCACTGGAAAGAGCAAATTGGTAAAAATAGAATTTTCCGGCCCACCCAGATTTACGAGGGGCCTCACGACCAGTACTACATCCCCTTGGAAAAACGCCTGCAGCTCTGGGAAAAACAGCCTTAGCGATCGCCGCCAGGAGTCTAGATAGGGTAGCGATCGCAGCAGTCTAAACTGTCTGCCAACTCGGTAAAAATACAGAGGTGATGGGCATTACCCCCCTTGGCAATATCTAAAATCCAGCTGAGTATAGCTCCAGTGACGATTTTCAGGAACTCCAGCCCCTCCGGCTTTGTCGGGGGGGTTTTATTTTGTGACAGGTGTCAGAAGTAGGGCGCTAGCGGTCAAAGGCCAGACTCTATGGTGACAGGGTTACTATTTCAATCGGCCCCGTCTCTTCTGAAAGAGCCTACAGAAGTTGATTAAGCGCTAGAATCTGTGAGACAACTGTAACGAAGCACGCTCACCCTTAAAGCGCATGAATCCAGGCATTGACCTTCAAGGTACGTTCGTTCAAGCCCTTATCGAGTTAGGATTGCCCGCCGGGGTCGCCAAAACCGTCTGGGTTCCTCTGCCGATGGTGCTGATGCTGATTGTAGCGACAGTGAGCATTTTCATCACAGTATGGCTAGAGCGCAAAATCTCAGCCGCCGCTCAGCAGCGCATTGGCCCCGAATACGTCGGCCCGTTGGGGTCGCTACAAGCCGCCGCCGATGGCATCAAGCTCCTCTTCAAAGCAGACATTACACCGGCCAAAGCCGACCCCTGGCTGTTTACGCTCGGCCCTGCCATTGTGGTCATTCCGGTCTTTTTGTCTTTTTTGATTGTGCCCTTTGGCCAAAACATGGTGATTACCGATTTGGGCATCGGCATCTTTCTGTGGATTGCGCTTTCTAGCGTTGTCCCCATCGGCCTGCTGATGGCAGGCTACTCCTCAAACAACAAGTACTCGCTGCTAGGCGGGCTCCGGGCCGCTGCCCAGTCTATCAGCTACGAAATTCCGCTGGCCCTGGCGGTACTCGCAGTCGTGATGATGACCAACGGACTCAGTACCATTGACATCGTCAATCAGCAGACGGGCTACGGCATTCTAGGGTGGAACATCTGGCGGCAGCCGGTTGGCTTTGTGATTTTTTGGATTGCTGCCCTGGCGGAGTGCGAGCGCCTGCCCTTTGACTTGCCCGAGGCAGAAGAAGAGCTAGTGGCAGGCTACCAAACCGAATATACCGGAATGAAGTTTGGCCTGTTTTACGTCGGCTCCTACGTCAACCTGACGCTTTCGGCCCTGATCGTCTCGGTGCTTTACTTGGGCGGATGGGGGTTTCCCATTCCAGTGGAGACAATTACAGGCCTGCTGGGTATCAGCGAGACGGCACCGTGGGTGCAAATCATCACTGCCTCTCTCGGCATCGTCATGACAATGATCAAGGCCTATCTGCTGATCTTTCTCACCATTTTGCTGCGGTGGACGGTACCTCGCGTCAGAATTGACCAGCTTCTAGACCTAGGCTGGAAGTTTTTACTGCCGGTTTCTCTAGTCAATCTGTTGGCGACAGCAGCCCTTAAGCTTTCCTTTCCCTTTGCCTTTGGCGGCTGATATGCGCTTGCTCTCAATTCATTCAACCCTTTTGCCATGCTAAATTTTCTCAAACAAGTTGGAGACTACGCCAAAGAAACGGCTCAAGCAGCAAAGTTTATCGGCCAGGGTTTGTCTGTCACCTTTGACCACATGAAGCGTCGCCCGGTGACAGTGCAATACCCTTACGAAAAGCTGGTGCCCTCAGAACGCTACCGGGGCCGCATTCACTTTGAGTTTGACAAGTGCATTTCTTGCGAGGTGTGTGTTCGGGTATGCCCGATCAATCTACCGGTCGTAGACTGGGAATTTAACCGAGAGACGAAGAAAAAGAACCTGAAGCACTACAGTATTGACTTTGGTGTTTGCATTTTTTGCGGCAACTGCGTAGAGTACTGCCCGACTAACTGTCTCTCTATGACCGAAGAATATGAGCTGTCGGCCTACGACCGTCACGACCTGAACTATGACAACGTCGCGCTAGGACGCCTCCCTTACAAGGTGACCGAAGATCCGATGGTGACCCCGTTGCGCGAGCTGGCTTACCTGCCTAAAGGGGTGATGGATCCGCATGATTTGCCAGCAGGCTCTCAGCGAGCGGGCCGGCTGCCTCAAGATATCGTGACAGACATAGAGGCTGAGCGGGAAAAAGCGCCCGCTGAGGCGACTGCCGAGCAGGACTAACGCAAGGTCCGCACAAGAGACATATCGAGGGATACATACCGTGAGGAGAAAATCGTTTTGAACTTGGCAGAAGGTGTACAGCTCGTCTCATTGGGCCTTTTGGGTCTGATTATGCTCGTCGGTGCCCTGGGTGTGGTGCTGCTCTCTAATATTGTTCACTCAGCGTTTTTGTTGGCCTTAGTCTTTATCAGCATTTCTGGGCTCTATATCTTGCTCAATGCTGGGTTTGTAGCTGCCGCGCAGGTGCTGGTCTATGTCGGCGCGGTCAACGTGCTGATTTTGTTTGGGATCATGCTGGTCAATAAAGATGAGGAATTTGCACCGGTCAACCGCGCCTGGCTGGGTAAGGCAGCGACTGGCGCAGTCTGTGCGGGCATCTTTGGGCTGATTGGAACCATGGTCGTTTCTCATCCCTGGGCGCTCTCTAGCGAGCCAGCGGCAGGCGATCTGGCCATTGAGGTGATTGGTCAGCACTTTTTTAGTGACTATTTATTGCCTTTTGAGCTCGCTTCGATTTTGCTCTTAGTTGCGCTGGTGGGGGCGATTGTGCTGGCTCGCCGTGAGTATATCCCAGAGGAAACGGTGACTGAGACAGAGGCGCTGACGCTGCCTGAGCGTCCTCGCGAGCTAGTGACGGCGGGTGGCGCCCGTGACCAAGGCTGACACAACCAGGACTGACACGACCAGGATTGACACGACTAGAGCTGATGTTCCAACTGTAGATTTTTGACTCCTTATGCAACTTGAGTACTTTTTACTGCTGGCGGCTGCCCTGTTTTGCATCGGCATCTACGGGTTGGTCAGCAGCCGCAATGTTATCCGCGTGCTGATGTCGATTGAGCTGATGCTCAACGCGGTGAATATTAACCTGATGGCTTTCTCTAACTATCTGGATGCCAGTGCTATTAGAGGTCAGGTGTTTGCCGTTTTTGTAATTACGATCGCTGCTGCTGAAGCGGCAGTGGGGCTGGCAATTGTGCTGTCTATCTATCGCAATCGCGATACTGTAGATATGGAGCAGTTTAATTTGCTCAAGTGGTAATTGATGATTTGAGCAGCCTGTAGACTGTCTGTAGACCGTTTGTAGATAGGCCGTCTACAGACAGTGGCAGACCCGTAGGTAGGTAAACCGGTGCAGCTCAAGCAGGTAATCATTGTCTATAAGGCGGGCAGCAAGCTCAGCAAAAGCTGGGCTGATAAGTGTGCACGCCAGCTAGAAGCGCTCGGTGCCAAGGTGATGCTAGGGCCGAGTGGCGCTCAAGATAACCCCTATCCGGTCTTTTTAGAATCGACCTCGACGCCAATCGATCTGGCAGTCGTTTTAGGTGGAGATGGAACGGCGCTCTCGGCAGCGCGGCATCTGGCAGCTGACGACATTCCGATTTTGGCGGTCAACGTGGGCGGTCATTTGGGCTTTTTGACCGAGTCTTTTGAGGTGATTGGCAATTTTGAGAAGGTATGGAAGCGGTTGCAGGGTGATCGCTTTGCCATCCAGCAGCGAATGATGCTACAAGCCCAGGCTCACGTTGGCGATTCTTACAACTTTGAGCCGATGAGCGATCGCTACTTCGCGCTCAACGAAATGTGCGTCAAACCGGCTTCACCCAACCGCATGATTACGTCCGTTTTAGAAGTAGAAATTGATGGTGAAGTGGTTGATCAGTACCACGGCGACGGCCTGCTAATCAGCACCCCTACCGGATCGACCGGCTACACCGTCGCTGCCAATGGCCCAATTGTGCATCCCGGAATGCAGTGCATTATCGTTACTCCGATTTGCCCAATGAGCCTATCGAGCCGCCCGATTGTCTTGCCGCCTGGCAGTACCGTCAGCGTTTGGCCCCTTGGCGACGACGAAGGCAATACCAAACTCTGGACAGACGGAGTATTTGGCACAGCGGTTTGGCCTGGGCAGCGGGTAGACATCCGCACGGCTAGCCACCTGGCTAAGTTCGTAATTTTGCGCAAAGACCACTCCTATTACCGCACCCTGCGCAACAAGCTTCAATGGGCAGGTGCCCGAGTAAACTACAACAACGACCACCGCAAAAACAGGTCTAAGCCGCAGATAGCGGAAGAAGGCAGCAGCGACGACGCCCAAACTAATGCTTGAACTGAACTAAGGGCTAGCTTGCAAGAGCGCGGCGATCGCATCAACAATGTACTGAGCGCTCCCTTGCAGAAACCGCAGGTCTAGCGTGTCTGGCGTATCTTGCGACGTGTGGTAATTGGGATTGCGAAAATTAGCCGTGTCGCTGACAAAAATAGCCGGAATATCCTTTTCCCAAAAAGGCGCATGATCGCTGCGCAGCAGATCGGGAAACAGTTTCAAAGTCGGTTCTGGAACCGGCAAACTTAGCACCCTCGGCCCGCTGCTTTGGGCAGAGCGCATAAACGTATCGATAAGACCGCGTTGAGACTGAAGCCCCAGCACCGCTAAAAAATCACCTGTTCCTGGCAAATCTGGCAGCGGTAGACGCATCGGATAGGTCTGGCAGCCCTCAGTGTGGCAGGCGTAGCCCACCATATCGAGAATAACAGCGCCTCTGACCCCGACCGTATTGTCCGCATCCTGGGTAAAAGCCAGGCTTCCCAGCAGGCCGCTGCCGTCGCTCTGCTGCTCTTCCTGATCGAAAAAGACGAGCTTCAGGGTGGCCAGAGTAGGTTGCCCGGCAGCTGCCTGCTCCGAAAATAGACGGGCCGCTTCTAGCAGCGTAGCGATCGCACTGCCATTATCATCGGCTCCAGGTGAAGTGGGCGTCGTATCGTAGTGGGCTCCTAGCACAATCGCGCCGGCACTCGGGTCGCTGCCCGGCAGCTCAGCGACAATATTAACGCCGCTCAGCACAGAACTGCCGCTCTCAGCCGGATCATAGCGCTGTTCTACTGGGACAAGGCCAAAGCCCGTCAGCTTAGTGGTGATGTAGCTACGGGCAGTCTCTTTTTGCAAGTCGGTATAGCGAGGCTGCGCAATGGCGACGACATGGGCCATCAGCCGCGCTTCATCAACGCTGATATCTGAAGGGCTGATATCTGAAGGGCTAATATCTGAAGGGCTAATATCTGGAAGATCGATGTCTTTTGAAGTATCTAAACCGGCAAGCGGGGTCGTCGCAGGCCACAGCCCTGGTATGGCAGCCATCAGCCGGTCAATGGGACTAGCCCAGATGATAGCTGAGGCAACCAGAGCGGCGATCGCCAAAAAGAGCCCGCTGCTTTTTCCCATCTTTTTTCCATATAGCTGTCGATGAAATGACGGCTTAACGTCTTAGAGCCCTCATTCTATAGCCTCTGTCGAGTTGCTTAGGACGCTTTTATCAGCTGAAACCGTTATCTGACAGCAGGCAACTCGACTCGCAAAGTAAGGATGCATTCTTACTTTGCTAGATAGCAAACTTTCTCTAACAAATTTTCTAAGGCAATCCGCTTGGCAGACTCTGTCAAAAATGCTACGACTAGCCTGTTTTAAGGCTAAATTAGCCGGTCATCAAAGTCGGGGCTGCTCTCTTTTTGCAGCAGCTTTGAGAGCTGGCCGCGAATATCGGCTAGCTGAGGATTGTTGATTTTAGGAATCACGACCAGACGCACCTCGATTTCTGAGACGTTATCAATGCGGGTCGTTTTCTCCCATACTTTGCGCTCAGTATCGGATTCAGACTCATATCTGAAGGTCAGCACGCTGTCGCCAACTTCCAAAATCTCGACGTTTTTAAACCAGCCATTGCTGCTTTGGATGTAAAGCCAAACGCCGGGTTTGCCAACCAGTTCCTTGAGCTTTCCTTCCATTTAATCTAAGTCCTAACAAAAAAACTATGCAATAGGGCAACTGAATCAAAAAACTACATCCATCTTACGATGTATTTTTCCCACTTTGTCTCAAATTATCTAAGAAGTCTAGCACTGCAAGAAGTTTTATGATGAAATGAATGGAAGATTATTAAAAAAATCTAAAAATGCAGGGATATGTGCCACTCTTCAAGCATTCCCCAGTAGGAGACGGTTTCAACCTGGCACACCCCTCAAGACTTGGCACAATATTCTCTACTAGATCTAAAAACGCGCCTCCGTATACAAGTGTTTTTGGCGGGCGTTCGGTAGGATGTGTGCGTAGCTTTATCCCGTGACGATGCCCATAACAACGCGCGACTTCTCTTCAATTGATGCGACTGCTTACGATCTGATTGTGATTGGGGGGGGTATCAACGGAGCCGCAACTGCTAGAGATGGTGCGCTGCGAGGGCTCAAGACCATTTTGATCGATAAAGGTGACTTTGCCAGCGGCACTACGAGCTGGTCGTCACGGCTAGTGCACGGCGGTTTGCGCTATTTGGAATATTTTGAATTCAATCTGGTGAGAGAGTCGCTGGCCGAGCGAGAAATTTTGCTCAAAAGCGCCCCTCACTTGGTACATCCGCTACAGCTGACGATTCCAATCTATGACAAGGGCTCGCGCAGCTACTGGGAAATCTGGGCGGGTATGATCCTCTACGACATTCTCAGCTTTGACAAGAGCCTGCTGAATCATCGGATGCTGCCTAAAGCCAAACTCAAACAGCTGTTTCGGGAGGTCAATCCGGCGGGCGTGCAGGGCGCGGCCCAATATTTTGATGCTCAGGCAGAATACGCTGAGCGGCTGTGTTTGGAAAATGTGCTGTCGGCGCAGGCGGCGGGGGCTACAGCGCTTAACTATGTGAAGGTGACGGCGCTGGAGCGGGAAGGCGATCGCATCACCACCCTCGCCTGCAAAGACGAGCTTTCCGAGGCGACTTTCACTATCCAGACCAGCGACAAAGCGGTGATTGTCAACACCTCTGGCCCGTGGGTAGACCGGGTCTGCCGTCAGGGTGAACGAGATCACCAGCCCGCCCCGATTGGCACGAAGCGCAAGATTGGCGGTACTAAAGGCAGCCATATCCTGGTGGACACCTTCCCCGGCGCACCTGAAGCCGCTTTTTACGTAGAGGCGCTGAGCGATAATCGGCCTTTCTTCATCTTGCCGTTCTTAGGTCAGTGCCTGATCGGTACGACGGATCTGCGATTTGAGGGTGATCTGGATCGGGTGAAAGCTAGCGATGACGAAATTGACTACCTCATTTTAGAAACTAACAAGATCTTTCCGGCAGCGCGGCTGAGCCGGGAGTCGGTGAAATGTACCTATTCGGGCGTACGGCCTTTGCCCTATACGGAGAGCAAAAATCCGGGAGCAGTGTCGCGCAACCATGTGCTATACGACCACGGTAAGGATGGCGTAGCGAATATGGTGTCGCTGATTGGCGGTAAGCTCACCACCCATCGGCGAGTCGGCGAAGAAATGGTGGACTGGGTGTATAAGCGGCGTCAGCAGCCGTCTCCGCCTTGCCAAACGCGGGTACAGCCTTTGCCGGGTGCGATTTTGCCAACAGATCAGCGCATGGCTGACGCGACTGAGCAATATGGCGACCGGCTGTCAAATCCGACGCTGGATCATCTTTTTACCCTCTACGGTGCGCGGGTCTTCAACTTACTGCGCCTGACTGACGATGCGCCTGATTTGGCGGAGCGAATTGTGCCCAATTTGCCAGATATTAAGGCCCAGGTGGTTTACGCTGTGCGCACTGAGATGGCTCATACGATTGGCGATATTTGCCGCCGTAGAACAATGCTGTCTTTGCAGGCCAACTATGGCTTAGATGCGCTGGAGACGATTTCTGAAACCTTGCAAGCTCACTGCGATTGGAGCGCGGATCAATGTGAACGGGCGATCGCCAATTACAAAACGCTGATGGCCGAAAACTGCATTCCTGACTATGCGATGGCTAAGGTTTTGGGTGACGAGGCAGGGTCGCAGCGCTCTTTTTCAACCGATGAGGCGACACCTCAGCTTGCGGTAGGCTAAGAGTAAGCAAATTCCATACTGCATAGCTACCTCACTCAACCCCTCATCATGTCAGCATCTGCAACGGCTCCTTCAGGCTCCTCAACTTCTACTCACGCGCCGGCTGCTCAGGTTCTCAACCTGGCAGTACTGGGAACGGGTGCCTGGGGGAGCGCGCTAACTCATCTGGCCAGATATAACGGTCATCACGCGCAAACGTGGTCGCGCCGGGGGGAGCTGACTTTAGCAGACGCGGTTGCTCAAGCCGACGTAGTGCTGTCAGCTATCTCTATGAAAGGGGTAGCCAGTATTGCCTATCAGCTACGGCAGTCGTCGATGCCTACCCGAGCGATCTTGGTAACTGCTACCAAAGGGCTAGATCCGGAGACGACGCGAACGCCCTCGCAAATTTTTCAGGCCGCGTTTCCTGACCATGCCGTAGCGGTTTTATCGGGCCCTAATCTTTCCAAAGAAATTGAAGGGGGCTTACCGGCAGCAACGGTGCTGGCCAGTGAGGATCAGGCGGCGGCTGAGACGGTTCAGCGGCTTTTCTCTTCTGATCAGTTCCGGGTATATACCAGTACTGATCCGCTGGGCGCTGAGCTGGGGGGGACGCTGAAAAACGTGATGGCGATCGCTGTCGGCGTCTGTGATGGACTGAATTTGGGAACCAACGCCAAATCTGCCCTGATCACCCGCGCACTGCCTGAAGTCATTCGCATCGGGATGCATCTAGGCGCAGCCGAAGTCGAAACTTTTTACGGATTGAGCGGACTGGGCGATATGCTCGCTACCTGTAGCAGCAGCCTTAGCCGTAACTACCGAGTGGGCTATGGTTTAGCTCACGGACAGCCGCTTGATCAAGTGCTAGAAGAACTAGGCGGCACGGCTGAAGGCGTCAATACCGCCCATGTGCTCATGAATATTGCCAACCGGGAAGGCATTCCCGCGCCGATTTCCCGCCAGGTAGATCGATTACTCAGAGGCCGGATCACACCTCAAGAAGCGCTGGAAGCGCTGATGGAACGCGAGCTAAAACCCGAAGCCTGCGACTTATAGAAGCCTCATGGATCGGCAGGTAATCGCGCTGCCGCCGACTATACGTCATCGGTTGCTGACAGCTCCAGGGGTTCATCGGACATATCTTCGTCAGGCATTTCCAGACTCTCCGGTAAGCTGTCTTGCGCTAACGGCAAATCCTCGTCAGGCGCTAGTTCGGATTCGATGATTTCTATCTGATCATCTAAGAGCGCTCTACTGTCAACATCCGCTGCTGCTGCTTCAGGAACCGTCAACTCGGGCGCCAGCTCAGTCTCACTTTCAATCTCGGGCTCAGGTTTAGACTCTATCTCCGATTCAGGCTCTATATCCAATTCGGCCTTAGGCTTCGCATCAAGGTCAATTTCGATGATCTGCTCATCTGTAAAGGGCACGGGCTCTACAGTAGGTTCCTCGGGCTGCACTTCTAGCGGCTCATTATCAGGCGCAGGCAGCACAACTGGCTCGGCTGGCGGCTCATAGCCGGGATCGGCAATCTGCCCAACCGCCTTGAGCTCTAGCTCACCGCGAACGATTTTAGCCAGCGAATCTTGCTGCTCGGGGTCGTAGTTGATCAGCCGCACCGTATTGTTGAAGGCATTGTCAATGGGGTTGCCCTGCTGATCAACCAGAGTTAGCTGCACCCAGTTTTGCCCTGGCTTGAATCCTTTGAGATAGATTGGCTGCCACTGCTCAAACAAAAAGCTCTGGCCGTTGACCGTGCAGCGTACCTGCCAATCGACAACGTCATCTTCTGAGCTTTCTTGAGCGATCATGTGCAGCGGTGCATTGGTGAGATAAAAATCGAGCAGAACCGGTTCAGCGCCGTAAGTCCCCTGAGGCTCGCTGTAAGTCAGCAGTGGCTGAGACGAATCGGGCGCATTTTCTCCCGTTTTAGCGAATACGTGAAAGGTGGTTTGGGCGAAGGCAGCCACATTTTTAAAGCTTTCGCCCCAAGGCCGCACGGCAAATACTCTCAGGGTATGGCTGCCAGGTGAGAGATCCGAAAACACCAGGGGATCGTCTAGGCTGTAGATTGACTGCGCCGGTTGACTGTCAAGGATGACTTGAAGGTGAGGGCCCAGTCCAGTTTCTTCATCCTTATATATAGAGAGGCCGCGTAGAGTGAGGCGGGCACTGAGGCTGGTTTTTTCTATGACCTGATCGGGTTTGGGGAAAGCGATCGCCACCTGAGGCTGAGCGTCAGCCATCAGATCTGCCAGATCCAGAAAGACGGCAGGCGGCGCGACTTCACTCAGAGCGCCGCTGAGGGGCCGAACCTGATCGCCACTCGGCAAATCCGGCAGCTCCAGCAGTTGCACAGACGAAGAACGACTGGCGCAGCCTAGCAACACCATACTCAGTAGCCCACCTAGAAGCAGCCGCACAGCTTTCTTGAGCCACTGCTGACGCTCTACAACTGCTGCTATAAACTTCATAGATCCTCATACCCAAATGATCACCTTTGTACCCATCGATCATATTGGACTGGGGGACCTGAAGCGACTTCTATTCCCAAAGCAGGTCGTTCGCCAGCCTAAGCCGAAATTCTGAGACACTGATTTTGCGCAACTAAAGTTCTCTAAACTTTACAGAAATTCAACTTAGCAAGAGTTTTCTCTATGGCTAAGTCACATCTCATCTATTTTTAGATTCGTTTTGGCCAATAGGCAGCCTCAAAAAAGCCTAATAAGTAGAAATGTTTCTTTTTGTCAAAACAATCGCCGATTTTCGCTCTGCATATGTATGGAGTGAGCTTGCAAGCCTTTTGGGGATGGTATTTCCGCTGGTTGAACTATTGTTAACTTAATGCCAACCAGGTTCGCAGCCGTGACTATAATACGTGAGAACATCCCTTTACCTTCTTGGGTTTGGACCGATAGAGTGACGCTTGGAGTTACATTTCATCGTGATTCTATGTAAAGAGCTGTTTCTTTGTAACCAGCATTGTAAGCAGCACGGGCCTCTATCAAGATCTGGTCTATTAAAGATCCGGTCTAGCTAAGTGCTCTAGCGAGTAACGCTCTTGAGCTTTATTGATCTATCGCTCGCCTTCGGGCTGGATCGCCCAAGTTAGTATCGTTCCGTTCTTTCTCTGTCTAGAGAGGAGAGTCTCCATGACAACTACCCCGCGCGAGCGGGAGGCCACCAAAGCTCAGGTCGTAGTTGATAAGAACCCCACCCCCACTTCATTTGAGAAGTGGGCTAAGCCAGGTCACTTTGACCGAACTTTGGCTCGGGGCCCCAAAACTACTACTTGGATTTGGAACCTTCACGCTGACGCTCACGACTTCGACAGTCATACCAGTGACCTAGAAGACATATCTCGAAAAATCTTCAGCGCTCACTTCGGTCATCTGGCCGTTGTATTCATCTGGCTGAGCGGCATGTATTTCCATGGCGCTCGCTTTTCAAACTTCGAAGGTTGGATGGCCAACCCTCTAACTGTTAAGCCTAGTGCCCAGGTTGTTTGGCCCATTGTGGGTCAGGAAATCTTGAACGCCGATGTCGGTGGTGGATTCCACGGCATCCAAATTACGTCTGGTCTTTTCCAGCTGTGGCGCGCTTCTGGTTTCACCAGCACCAATCAGCTCTATGCGACCGCTATTGGCGGTTTGGTAATGGCAGCTCTGATGTTGTTCGCTGGCTGGTTTCACTACCACAAGCGGGCACCTAAGCTGGAGTGGTTCCAGAACGTAGAATCGATGCTGAACCACCACCTGGCAGGCTTGTTAGGTCTCGGTTCGCTCGGCTGGGCCGGACACCAGATCCATGTGTCTTTGCCGATCAACAAGCTGCTAGACGCTGGCGTATCACCTAAAGACATTCCGCTACCGCACGAGTTCATTTTGGACAAGGCGCTGATGGCGGAGCTGTACCCCAGCTTTGAGCAAGGTCTCAAGCCTTTCTTTACGCTGAATTGGGCGGCTTATTCGGATTTTCTCACCTTCAACGGTGGTCTAAATCCGGTGACAGGCGGTCTTTGGCTGTCTGATTCGGCGCATCACCATTTGGCGATCGCCGTCCTCTTTCTGGTTGCTGGTCACATGTACCGCACCAACTGGGGCATCGGTCACAACATCAAGCAAATTTTGGACAATCACAAAGGCGATCCGCTTTTGTTTGGCGGTGAAGGTCACGTCGGTCTGTACGACTTTTTGACGACCTCCTGGCACGCTCAGCTCGCCATTAACCTGGCGCTGCTCGGTTCGCTCACCATCATTGTGGCTCAGCATATGTATGCGATGCCGCCCTATCCTTACCTGGCGACTGACTACGCGACTCAAGTGTCGCTCTTCACTCACCATATGTGGATCGGCGGATTCATCGTCGTGGGTGCTGGGGCACACGGAGCTATTGCTCTGATTCGCGACTACGACCCGGCTAAGCACGTCAACAACGTGCTCGACCGAACGCTCAGAGTTCGCGACGCCATCATTTCTCACCTCAACTGGGTCTGTATTTTCCTCGGCTTCCACAGCTTTGGTCTCTACATTCACAACGACACCATGCAGGCATTGGGTCGCCCCCAAGACATGTTCTCGGATACGGCGATTCAACTTCAGCCCATCTTTGCGCAGTGGATTCAGAGCCTGCACACCGCAGCGCCTGCAATCAACGGCACTGCCCCGAATGCACTTGCACCCGTCAGCTATGCCTTTGGCGGCGACGTGGTAGCAGTGGGCGGCAAAGTCGCGATGATGCCGATTACGCTCGGCACAGCGGACTTCATGGTTCACCATATCCATGCGTTCACTATTCACGTGACTGTGCTCATCCTGCTAAAGGGTGTGCTGTACGCCCGGAACTCTCGCCTCATTCCCGACAAGAGCGAGCTGGGTTTCCGATTCCCTTGCGACGGCCCCGGTCGTGGCGGCACTTGCCAGGTTTCGGCCTGGGATCATGTGTTCTTGGGTCTGTTCTGGATGTACAACTCGATTTCGATTGTGATTTTCCACTTCAGTTGGAAGATGCAGTCAGATGTGTGGGGCTCAGTATCCGATAACGGGACGGTCTCTCATATTACCGGCGGTAACTTTGCCGCAAGTGCAATCACCATCAACGGCTGGCTGCGCGACTTCCTGTGGGCGCAAGCTTCTCAGGTCATTAACACCTACGGCTCGGCTTTGTCGGCCTACGGTTTGATGTTCTTGGGTGCCCACTTCATCTGGGCCTTCAGCCTCATGTTCCTCTTTAGTGGTCGCGGCTACTGGCAGGAATTGATTGAGTCTATCGTGTGGGCTCACAACAAGTTGAAAGTGGCTCCGGCTATTCAGCCTCGCGCACTGAGCATTACTCAGGGCCGAGCTGTGGGCGTGGCTCACTACCTCTTGGGAGGGATTGCTACGACATGGGCATTCTTCCTGGCTCGATTGATATCAGTAGGTTAAGGAGCACGGAGGACTCACATAACTTATGGCAACTAAATTCCCAAAATTTAGCCAAGCGCTAGCGCAAGATCCAACCACTCGTCGGATCTGGTACGGGATTGCCACAGCTCACGACTTTGAGACCCATGACGGGATGACAGAGGAGAATCTTTACCAGAAGATTTTTGCTTCTCACTTCGGTCACCTGGCGATCATTTTCCTCTGGACTTCAGGCAACCTGTTCCACGTCGCTTGGCAAGGCAACTTTCCACAGTGGACTCAAGATCCGCTCAACGTGAAACCGATCGCTCACGCGATTTGGGATCCTCACTTTGGTCAGCCTGCGGTGGACGCATTCACCCAAGCTGGCGCAAGCAATCCGGTCAACATCGCCTACTCAGGGGTGTATCACTGGTGGTACACCATCGGGATGCGCACAAACGGCGATCTGTACATTGGCGCGGTGGGCCTGTTGGCCCTAGCGGCGGTGATGCTGTTCGCTGGCTGGCTGCACCTGCAGCCCAAGTTCCGCCCAAGCTTGTCCTGGTTTAAGAATGCTGAATCTCGCCTGAACCACCACCTGGCTGGTCTGTTTGGCGTCAGCTCTTTAGCTTGGACCGGTCACCTGGTTCACGTAGCGATTCCTGAGTCTCGCGGTCAACATGTCGGTTGGAATAACTTCCTGACGACTTTGCCCCACCCAGCGGGACTGAAGCCGTTTTTCACGGGCAATTGGGGCGTTTACGCTCAAAACCCGGATACGGCCAACCATATCTTTGGAACTTCCGAGGGATCGGGGACAGCGATTTTGACTTTCTTGGGTGGCTTCCACCCGCAGACTGAGTCACTTTGGCTGACGGATATGGCGCATCACCATTTGGCGATCGCCGTCCTGTTCATCGTGGCTGGCCACATGTACCGGACGAACTTCGGTATTGGTCACAGCATCAAAGAGATTCTGGCAACTCACCGTCCGCCCGAGGGTACACCCTTCGGTGGCAAGCTGGGAGCCGGTCACAAAGGTCTCTACGACACGCTGAACAATTCGCTGCACTTCCAGCTCGCTTTGGCGCTGGCTTCTTTAGGAGTAATTACTTCTCTGGTCGCTCAGCACATGTACGCGCTGCCGCCTTACGCCTTCATCGCTAAGGACTTCACGACTACAGCGGCGCTTTACACTCACCACCAGTACATTGCTGGATTCATCATGGTGGGAGCGTTTGCTCACGGCGCGATCTTCTTGATTCGCGACTATGATCCTGCGGCGAATGAGAACAACGTGCTGGCCCGCGTGCTTGACCACAAAGAAGCGATTATCTCGCACCTGAGCTGGGTTTCCCTGTTCCTCGGCTTCCATACCCTGGGCATTTACGTTCACAACGATGTGGTCGTCGCCTTTGGTACGCCTGAGAAGCAGATCCTGGTTGAGCCGGTGTTTGCGCAGTTTGTGCAGGCCGCTTCTGGTAAGGCGCTTTACGGCTTTGATACGCTGCTTTCCAATCCCGATAGCATTGCCACGACGGCATGGCCTAATCATGGCGCTGTCTGGTTGCCGGGTTGGTTTGACGCGATTAACAGCGGTACCAACTCTCTGTTCTTGGCGATTGGGCCTGGTGACTTCTTGGTGCACCATGCGATCGCGCTTGGTCTTCACACCACCACTTTGATCCTGGTCAAGGGTGCGTTGGATGGCCGTGGCTCTAAGCTCATGCCCGACAAGAAGGACTTTGGCTTTAGCTTCCCTTGCGACGGCCCTGGTCGTGGCGGCACTTGCGACATCTCAGCGTGGGATTCGTTCTACCTGGCGATGTTCTGGATGCTGAATACCATTGGTTGGGTGACCTTCTACTGGCATTGGAAACACCTGTCCATCTGGAGCGGTAACGTCGCTCAGTTCAATGAGAACTCAAACTATCTCATGGGCTGGCTGCGCGACTATCTCTGGCTGAACTCTTCGCAGCTAATCAACGGCTACAACCCCTACGGGATGAATAATCTGGCAGTTTGGGCTTGGATGTTCCTCTTTGGACACCTGGTCTGGGCAACTGGATTTATGTTCCTCATCTCCTGGCGCGGTTACTGGCAAGAACTCATTGAGACCATTGTTTGGGCTCATGAGCGCACGCCTTTGGCTAACCTGGTTCGCTGGAAGGATAAGCCGGTGGCAATGTCCATCGTTCAAGGTCGTCTGATCGGTCTGGCTCACTTTACGGTGGGGTATATACTGACTTACGCAGCCTTCCTGATTGCTTCAACCTCTAGTCGATTCGGCTAGCTGGGTTGAGCCATTAGGTGAACGATTGAATAGATAGAATATAGTCTCTCAGTTAAACTGAGAGACTATATTTTTTGCTTGATTTTTCAGTTGTATAGTTGGAGAATTATGCATCAGTACGGCAAAAGCAATTCATAGCTGAAGAATATCTAGCGACGAATAAAGGTTTGATCTTGACATGGGAAGCGCAGTTGTATGACGGAGAAACAGTTCGACGTTTTCTTAGCTCACAGTAGCAAGGACAAGCCACTGGTTCGGCAACTGTATGGTCAGCTAAGAAGTAGAGGCATCAGACCGTGGTTAGACGAGGTAGAAGTTCTTCCGGGTGTCTCGTTCCAAGATGAGCTGTCCCGAGTAATTAATGAAGTTGGTGCCGTAGCGATACTAATTGGTACCGACGAACTTAGCAGATGGCAGGCTCTGGAACTGCGTTCGCTTATTGAACAATGCATAGAGCAGACTATTCCGATTATTCCAGTTCTATTACCCGGTACCACAGAAATTCCAAGGAGCTTACTTTTCCTCAAAGAGTTTCAATGGGTTTCTTTTCAAAATGGGATCAACGACAAGCGAGCGTTGTACCAACTCGAATGGGGAGTGACACTTCGCAAGCCTGATGAGACTGTCTGCAATACTCCGCTGCGATCATCTCCTGACAATGATCTTAGAGAAAGTGTAGACGTATTTATGTGCTGTCGAGATGAGGATCACGCTCAAGTTGAACAAGTGTCAAGACAACTAAGCATGTATGGAATTCAGTCGCGGATAGCGTGTCAAGAGTCGTTCACCAAGGACTTGTGCCAGGATCTGCTCATAGGTGGAAAGATGAAGTCCCTTGCCGTCTTCGCTGGAAGTAATGGAACTCCTTTAGATGATGAAATTGTGGAAGCACTTGTTTGGGAGTATATCGAGGGGGGCGGATTAGTTATCCCAGTGATTCTCCCAGATGCTTTAGAAGAGGCAAAACTTCCTGTGTATCTTAGGCGGAGGGAAAAAATTAATCTTCGTAGAAGAGTCGACGATCCGTTAGCTCAGCTAGCCAACCTTATAAACCAAAAGGCTGTCGAGTAGGAGTGGACGCTATCGTGACTAACTATGCACAACTCGACGGTTCTATTGAGTTCGATACTTTTCTTGCACACAACTCAAAAGATAAAGAGCAAGCAGAGAAGATTGCTAAGAGACTGCGCCGCAGAAAACTTAATCCGTGGTTAGACAAAGAGCAGATACTCCCAGGTGAACTCTTTCAGAAAAGAATTCAGAAAGCAATTCCACTCGCTAAATCCGCTGCAATTATAATTGGTAAGCATGGTCTAGGAGAGTGGCAAGATGAAGAAATTCAATTTCTATTAAGCAAATGTAAAAAAGGTCATAAGCCAATATTTCTAATTCTTTTACCAGGAGTTGACAGTGACAGTGTTCCGGATGACTTGGGTTTTATAGAGCAGAGGCGGTGGATATCCTGTAATGAAGGAATGACACACGCTTTAGATATGCTTGAGTCAGGTATTAGGCGTCAATCAGTCCGGCCATCTTTCGATACTCTTCTTTGTTACAGAGATGAAGATGTCGACAGCGTGAATTTCTTAGAGAGAACGTTGAAAGAATTTGGCGTACGCACTTGGAGAACTGGTGTAAACGCCTCGTCTCTACGTTCGCCTTTACTCAATGCTCTAGATGCTGATGTAGACCGCATTTGGTCCATGGTTATCCTTGCTAGTCATGACAGCGGAGCATGGGAGCAAGATATTATCGCTGACTTAATACTTACCTTCAGAGATAGAAAGAACCGTCGTCCAGTCATTCCTGTAATTCTTGAGAATTATTCTCTAGACGAGGATTCTTTACCCATATATATACGAAGTTTGGGAAGGGTCGATTTTCGTTGCAAGGAAACGGACTCAGTCTATCTACTGTTGGCAGGTATCACTGGCGAGGAGAAGTACTTAGAAAAAGCGCGAGTTCAGTTGTTAGATTCTAACGCTGAAGAAGAGAAAACAGATGATGCTGAAGAGAAGATAGCAGATATAGAGAATGAGATATTCGACATAGAAGAAAAACCTTTAAAGTCCGTAGCTCATTCAGAAGGGAAAGATCTTTGGAGAGCAATAGAATGGATGCAGAACAATCAAAAGTCAATCGCTAAGCTGGTGAGCGGACGCATTCTTCGAAGCGTGGATAGTACAGATGACAACAGTGGTTTCGAGGAAACGATCTGTTGGACTATAGAAAAGATCTTAGAGGTTGTACGCCACCATCTTATAAGCGGCGATCCAGACTTTTTGTTCTTTATTGAGAAATTAGGTACCACCCATGAGCAGACGTATCTTCTCGTACAAAGCATTAAATATATTAAAACAGCAATCCATAAAAAGAAATTTTCGGGAGAAGTAACAGACAAAGCAAAATTTGCTTTGAACGAGATATCTGACTGTCTTGATTTCTTGACAATGCTTGAGTCAGAATGAAGATCTGATATGTATACGAAGTTCTTAGCGTACAATTCAATGGCCATAGACATAAGTCCAAACTATGCCAAAATACAATCCCGCCACGCTCAAACAGGTGACCGTCAGCTTGCCGTTCGGTATTGGCTCAGCTTCTTGGGAAGTGGATTCTACCGAGCGCGATGCGGCTTGGGAGCTGTATGTGGAGCTGGTGACACGGGTGGCGGTGCAGAGTCTAAACCCCCAGGAAGGATTAGTACGCGAGGCAATGAATTCGCTATACAGCTTGTTTGGCTCTACGCGGGAGATTTTGCGGAAGGCGGGGCCGGATGTGGGAGCGTCGCATGATTCGGTTGGGGGGATTGCGATCGCCGTCCTCAACAATGGCCTACGTCCATTTCTATCCAAATGGCATCCGCTACTGCTGGAATGGGAAGAGAAGAAGCCAAACGGAACGAGCCCGCAGGTGCACGAAAAGGCTTGGGATAAGGAGCTGATTGTGCGAGGGGAGTTGGATGCGCTGCGGGGTGATTTGGAGCAGTATGCAAATGCGTTAGCAGAGATTGCTGGCGTATCGGAGTGATAGAGACATGACTCAAAGGAAAACTGTCACAGCCCCATATGATGTCGCAGAGCATCTTCGTACGTTGGAGGAGATGGCAGCTTATCTGGAAGCTAGCATTGAAGAATCGGACGGGGATACGGCTTTTACTGCCAAGGCTTTGTGCGATATTGCGCGGGCGAAAGGCTTATCGCAGGTGACGAGAGATTCGGGGCTCTCTCAAGAAGGTCTGAGTGAAATGACTACTTGACAAGACACGTGCGTAGTTACACATTTGTAGCTACAGTTATAGGATGGAGTCACTTTGCGTTGGGAATGGGACGATGAGAAGAATAGAAGGAATAAACGTAAGCATGGCTTGAGTTTCGAGGCTGCTCAGTATGTTTTTTCTGACCCATTAGCGCTGACTCACTTAGATTCTTATCCGGAGGAGGAGCGCTACCAAACAGTTGGCCTCGTGGGTCGTCAAATTGTACTTGTGGTGCATGCCTGGCCTGAGGTTATTCGGGAGAAAAACGAAGAAACTGGACGAATTATCAGCGCTCGTAAGGCGACTGCTTATGAAAGGAGAGCTTATGAAGAAGGAACGTTCTAACCCTGTAGCCGCTGAGCTGCAAGCAGAGGTCGATGCGCTAGCGACTTTGCCGGACGATCAGATTCAGACGGATGATATTCCGGAAGTGCGGGATTGGAGCAATGCCAAGCGGGGTGTATTTTATCGTCCTGTGAAGCAGCAGATAACGCTTCGGCTTGACGCCGATTTGATTGAATGGTTTAAGGCTCACCATTCTCAAGATGAAGGCTATCAGACCAGTATTAATCGCGCCTTACGCGAGTATATTTCTCAGCAAACGGCCTGAGCGGAGTGATTGATGGCAGAGCAGAAGTTTGACGTTTTCTTGTGTCACAACAGTGAAGATAAGCCTGCTGTCATTGAGATTGCTGAGCAGCTTCGGCGGCGGGGGCTCAAGCCTTGGCTGGATACGTGGGAATTGCAGCCGGGGGCGATTTGGCAGTTTGCGCTAGAGCAGCAGATAGAGAGTATTGGCGCGGTTGCCGTCTTTGCGGGTCAGAAGGGGATGGGGCCTTGGCAGAGCGAGGAGGTCTATGCTTTTTTGCAGGAGTTTATTCGCCGCAAGTGCCCGGTGATTCCGGTGATGCTGCCTGAAACTCAGACGCAGCCTCGGCTACCTATCTTTTTGAAAAATCGCCACTGGGTAGACTTTCGCTTGCAGGAACCTGACCCATACTCTCAGTTGATTTGGGGCATCACAGGAGAGAGACCTAGTGAAGAATCTTTGAATGTTGCTGAGACGGTTTCTGTTTGGAAGGCTGAGCAGCTTTCAGGTGTGGCAAGCGCTGTCTTGGATGCCAAGTATGCAGACTTGGAGCGCTACTTGAAAAATGGGCAGTGGGAAGAGGCGGATGATGAAACGTATCGGCTGATGATTACGGAAGTGGGTGAGGATGAGACGCAGTGGTTTGACAAAGAAGACATGCTGAACTTCCCCTATGAACCGCTGAAGGTCATCGATGGGCTGTGGGTAAAGCACAGCGGTGGTAAGTTTGGCTTTAGTGTGCAGAAAGAGATGTATCTGGCATGTGGCGGTATTCTAGATGGCAAGTACTATGAAGAGGCGTGGCGTAAGCTGTGTCAGATGAACGGATGGAATAAGGATATAAAATGGGGTATAGATTCCCCCAAGGGTCACCTGCCGATTTTTGGTATAAGGGGGGTGATAAGGGTAAAAAATTCAATTTTAAATGTTTGGTTAGGGGTTTTGTGGGATTCTCTTCTCTCGCATCCAAACTTGTAAATTTTAACCTATAAGCGGTTCAGCCCTCCGTAAACATTTATTGTGACCGTCATTTTGACGAAGCCAAGGGGCTTCTGGCGATCCGATACCTGGCACCGGTATCAGGTTGCATCTGTGAACTGTGCAGCGGCAATGTCAGGATTGAGACAGTTGGCTAGTGCAGTTTATGTTTAGGTTAAATCTGTAGGCCGATTATGCGGAATGGGCTAGAAGGGCTGCGAAGGAATTGAGTACAATGCGGTATGCATTAGCAGAAATCGCGGGCGTGATGGAGTGATAGATGGTCGAGCAGAGATTTGATGTTTTCTTGTGTCACAACAGTGAAGATAAGGCTGCTGTCATCGAAGTTGCTAGACAATTGCAAGCGCAGGGCATTAAGCCTTGGCTGGATGAGTGGGAATTGCGGCCTGGGTTGGATTGGCAGGATGCTTTAGACGGACAGATAGAACAGATTCGCACGGCTGCTGTTTTTGTTGGGAATGCAGGACTTGGCCCTTGGCAGCAACAGGAAGTTAAGGCGTTCCTGCGGGAGTTTGTGGAGCGCGGCTGCCCGGTGATTCCGGTATTGTTGGGCAATGCGCCGCAAGAGCCAGAGCTGCCGACTTTTTTGAAGGGTAAAACGTGGGTTGATTTTCGGCGGCAAATGCCTGACCCGTTTGATCGGCTTGTTTGGGGCATTACTGGAATAAGGCCGGGTGATGGGTTAGGTGCGGCTGGGTCTGTTTCTGGTGAAGGAACGCTATTAGAGCCGATTGTTACGAGTAGGGCGGTGGCAACGGCGGCCAGCTTTGAAGACCAGTATTTGGCTTGTCAGGCGGCGGACTGTCAGGCGTTGCGATCAGAGGGGGCGGTGCAGCATGTGGGCATTTTTGTGCCGTTGCTGAGGGATGTGTTTGTGCCGTTAGGGCTAGATTTGAGTGCTGGCTTGCCTGGATTTAGGCGGATGGCTGAGGGACTGTCGGACGAGGGGCTGTTGGCTGAGGATATGGCGGCGATGCCTCGCAGCTACAGCATTTGGGATTTTTTGGCGGAGGCGGAGCGTGAGACGACGTTTCGGCAGTTGGCGGTTTTGGCTTGGGGTGGCTATGGCAAAACGACGCTGCTAAAGCATATTGCCTATCGGATGGGAACGAAGCAGCCGGAGAAAGGGGTGCCGCAAATGGTGCCTTTTTTGCTGGTGTTGCGCAAGCATCGAGAGCTGTTGGCGCAGGAGAATCCGCCGAGTTTACCAGCGCTGATAGGTAAGTATCATGTGCCAAAGCTAGCGGGTGCCAGCGATTTGGTGGTTCCGGCTGACTGGGCGAAAGACGTGCTGAGAAGCGGTAGAGCTTTGGTGATGTTCGATGGCTTTGATGAGGTGGCGAAGGCGCAACGGCCTGCCATTGCAAAATGGCTAAATGGACAGATGCGGCAGTACGGCGAGTCGGTGTTTGTGGTAACTTCTCGGCCTAAAGCTTATCAAGAACAGGATGCGGCCAATCGGCTAGTGCTGGCTTCTTCGCTGTGGGTAAAAGACTTTGATCGGGAACAGCGCCGAGACTTTGTGACGAGGTGGTATGGGTGCCAAGAACGGTATGCGAATGCGGGGCGGGATACGCCAGATGTGAAGAATCGGGCGGCTGAATTTTCACAAGATTTGCTGGCGCAAGTTGAAGCGCAGCCAGCGATAAGGGCATTGGCAAAAAATCCGCTGTTGCTGAATATGATTGTGACGTTTCATCGGCGGTATGAGGGGGCAAATTTGCCCAAGCGCCGGGTGGAGCTGTACCGAGAAATTTGTCAGTTGCAGCTTAGAGATCGGCCCAGGGCGCGTCGGTTAGAGACTTTGCTGACGCAGTGCGAGGCGCAAACGGTGTTACAACGGGTGGCGTTTGAAATGATGTTGCAAAAGCTGGAGCGGGTGGAGCAAAATACGCTGCTGCAATATGTTGGTGAGGCTTTGGCAGAGCAGGAAGAAATGCTGGAAGCGAGAGACTTTTTAGCGCCCGTGGTGGAGGTGAGTGAGCTGATTGTGCAGCAGGAGGATGAGTATGAGTTTGCGCATTTGAGCTTTCAGGAGTATCTGGCGGCGGCGTATGTGGCGGCTAAGCCGGAGCGGGAAGCATTGCTGTGTGAGCACCTGCGGGAAGACTGGTGGAAGCCAACGATTTTGCTGTATGCAGGGTTAGTGAACCCGACGAAGCTGATTCGTGAGGCGATGGTGCAGGGAATGAATGACTTAGCCTACGACTGCTTGCAGGAGACGCGGAAGCGAATTGATGAGGGGCTGAAGGCAGAACTGAGGGTAGCTAAGACACAGGTTGAAGCGGCGGCTGTAGATGAATTGGTCAGTGTGGCTGAGCAGGTGAATGATGCTCGCTATGCGGACCTGGAGCGCTACTTGAAAAATGGGCAGTGGGAAGCAGCGGACAAAGAAACGTATCGGCTGATGATTACGGAAGTGGGTAAGGAGAAGGGGCAGTGGTTTAGCTCAGACGACTTGCTGAACTTTCCTTGTGAGCCGCTGAAGTCAATTGATGGGCTGTGGGTAAAGCACAGCGGCGGCAGGTTTGGCTTTAGCGTGCAGAAAGAAATCTACTTATCTAAAGAGTGCGGCGGCATTCCCAATGGCAAGTATCGTAAACAGGCGTGGAGTAAGTTTTGCCACGTCAATGGTTGGCAGGAGAAAGATCAGTACGTGGATGTCGTTTATGACATATCCTCTCCAAGAGGTCACCTGCCTTGCCTTGGGCGGATTCGTACAGATAAGCAGGGAAAGGGATTTGTTTTGAGGATCTTCTTTTGTATCCAGACTTGTGAACTTTAGCCTATAAGCGGTTCAGCCCTCCGTAAACATTTATTGTGACCGTCGTTTTGACGAAGCCAAGGGGCTTCTGACGATCCGATACCTGGCACCGATCCTAAGTCGTATCTGGGAACTGCGCAGCGGCAATGTCCGGATTGAGACAATTAGCCAGCACAAATTTTTTTGCGACCTCGTGCACCTCATCCATGCTGGGGAGCCAGTCATTCCACAGGCTTATTTGCCCTGGGCTGGGTCTTTTTTTCTTGGTAGGCTTGCTCTTAAGCTTGAGCCTTGCGAGCAGTTTGCTACCCCAGTGGTTTTTTCTTTCTGGCTTTGGCTTTGGCTGATATCGCTTACAAAACCTGCGGTAGGCGGCTGCGCAGATTTCTAACGTAGTGCCAAGTGATAAAAACGCGGGATGCCACTGAGTAAGGCCATCGGCAGTGAGTCGGTCGTAGGTGCCGTAGTTGCTGAAGTCATAGAACCAGCTTCTATGGAATGTTTGCGATGCTGTCGCGGTAGAGATAGGCAGCGGTTGAGGTGGTGCAAGGCGATCGCAACCCAAAAACGACGGGCGATCGCACAGCGACTGCTAGAAACTTTTGAATAGGCGTTAGCTTAACCTGAGTTCGGGATAAGCTGTCTCATAGTCAACTGCTCAAGCCTCTCATGCCAAAGCCGAGCCGGGTTCCCCTTGCCAAGGGGAACCGTAAGGGAGGGGTTCTGACGACGTGCTTTATGCTCAGCCGGAACCCCTCTGCCTGCGGCATCTCCCCTTGCCAAGGGGAGAAAAGACTCCCGACGGCACATTCTAGCTATTCTTATCCCGAACTGACGCTAGCTTAGGTTTAGAGAGCGCTAAGTAGAGTGATATAGTTTTCTATTGTTTTTAGTACGAAACTCATGGTCATTAGCAGGCGGGCGGCTCAGTTCACGCCAGAAAAATATCTAGAGCTTGAGCGCAGCAGTAAGTTTAGGCATGAGTATATTCAGGGGCATGTGCTGGCAGTGGCCACTGCAACAAGAGCACATGAAGTCATCTGCGATAACCTGACTGCCCTATTTGTGAGCCACCTGCGGGGGACGGGCTGCATTTCGCACTCTGGCGGTATGAAGGTGTATATGCCGGAGCTGGGCGTATTTTATTACCCAGATCAGTCGGTGACCTGCGATGAAACCGAAGGCAGCGGCGATCAAGACTTTATTGTGTACCCTAAGTTGATTGTTGAAGTGCTCTCTAAGTCGAGCGCTGCTTTTGATCGGGGCGATAAGTTTGCCGACTATCAAACCATTCCTTCGTTAGAAGAATATGCGTTGATTCATCAGCGACAGATGCTGGTAGAGCGCTTTTTTCGCGACATTGAAAAAGATGTTTGGCTGCCTCATGTTCATCGGGCCAAAGATCAAGTCAGGTTTAAAAGCATCGGCTTTGCCTGCCCAATAGAAGCTTTGTATGAGAAGGTTGATAGTCTGTGATGGCAGGGACTTGTGGGGCTGTCAAATGTTTGGGACAAGACTATGAACAACTGTTAGCAAGATCTATAAGATCGCATTCGACGCTAGAAGAGTGATGGCAGCTTGAGTAAGAGAGTTTAGTTAGGTGCAGATGTAGGCGATCGCTTACCTTCGCAACGGCAGATAAATTGCCAAGATTTCCTGTCAAAAATAGTTGACGTTCTTAAAAGAACACTGGTACGCTAACTGTCATAGCTACTGCGTGTAAAGCGCAATAGCTGATTCGCCCAAAAATTTAGCAGTCGCAGCCAATGATTGTCCTACCAATCACTGACTGCTCGCCCCCTCGCTGACGACTCAGCAAGGCGGTTATGGTCATGATGCCATAGCCACCCTGACTCTTAGCAAGTTGGGGTGGCTAAATTTTGGGTTTTTCTAACCACCACATTGGAGAAACCATGAAAACGACAACTTACCTCGCCACCGATCTGTTGAATTCTGACCCAGAGGGCAGACAGACCGCACCCGCCGCGCTGCGAATTGAGCCCGGTTTTAGCAGCAGCTCGCATAGAGAAGAACTGAGACACATTTTGCTAGGGAGCCCCGAGGCTATCCGGCAGACCATTCATCAGCTCCATGTACTCAACTATGCCGAAACGGTACTGTGGAGCCCGGTGATGCCCGTGGGTGAACAGATAATTTTGACCACTACGCAAGGGGAGGCGATTAGTTTGCTGCGGCGATCGCTGTGACTTTCACAGGAGCCATTTCTATTAGAGTGCGCCATCGGGAATCTTTTCTCCCCTTGGCAAGGGGAGATGCCGCAGGCAGAGGGGTTCCGGCTGAGCATACACGTCGCTGGGACCCCTCCCTTGCGGTTCCCCTTGGTAAGGGGAACCCGGATTGGCTTTGGTATGAGAGGTTTGAGCGGTTGACCGTGAGACAGCTTAATCTCGAACTCAGGTTCACAAAGGTCAGCGGAGGTCAAACTGAGGGCCCCAGCTATCTTGAGGCATAAAGCGGGTGTCGGTCGGGAGAGGGGCGATCGCCTCACTCAACACAAACTCACCATCGTCAATCCGCTGCTTCAAATCCAGCGCAACCTGCTGAGCCAGGTAAAGGCTAGAGAGCGGCGCGGTGCGGACGGGTCTGCCATCCAGCACGATTTTGCCAGACTTGAGCTGGGCGTAGGTGACCAGGCCAAAGGTAGGGCGCACTCGCCGGGGAATGGAAAAATCGACAACGGGGGCGACCAGGTCTTCGTCGCGGACGGCGCAGTGGGTCAGCACCTGCTCATTGAGAATGGGAATGGGCACGCCAACGCCAAGCATCATAGAGGAGCCGTAGCCTTTGAAGTAGCAGCCGCGCACCCAGTGAGCATCCATCCGCTTGGCGTCGCCGATCAGGGCGAGGGTGGCAGCGGGGCCGACGGGGGCACGATTGGGCAGGCGGCGCTGCAAGGGAAAGTGCTGGGTGCCTTCCCAGGCGATGTAGCCTTCGCCGCCGCCGAGCAAAATGCGGGTGCCGATGCCGATGGTTTGCAGGTCGGGGTCGTTGAGCAGGGGGGAGAGTGCGCCGCTGTTAGCGTAGACGGCGTTGCCAAGACGGGGTTGCAAGGGGCCGAGGTAGGTGGCGAGGGGGCGATCGCCGCCATTCACCCCGACGATGAAATTTTGGTAGAGATTGCGCGGATTGAATAGGTAGAACTGGTTGATGCGATCGCGCGTAATCGTCGTATCCAGGCTAGCCCGTGGGTAGCAGTCCGTTACCTGACCAGTCGCCGTCAGCGTCACCGGTTTATCGGCCACTAAGTCGGCAATTACGTGGCCGCCGCCGCGCTCTTCAGCATCGCCATCGCGACCGGGCGCCGCCATCTGCCCAGCGCCAATGTAGAGATCGACCGCGCCAAAGCCCGCATAGGCCAGCACGCCGTCTAAATGGCACTCGACAATCTTAATCGGCGGGTCGGTGTGGCCCAGGTTGAGCATGGCCCCAGAGCCTTCCATCGGTTCAAAGGTGCCAGTGGTAATGACATCGACGGTTTTGGCGGCTTGGGCAGTGCCGATTTCGGCGATCCGAGCTTTGGCTTCAGTAATGGTCCAAACGGTGGCTTTTCCCTGGCGAATTTTGTCGTTGATGTCGGCAACTGTACGCATGAGGCCTGTCGCTAGGTTGACCGCTTTAGCGTAACGAAAAGCCCGATGCCGATCACGATGCTAGGCAGCACCACAATGGCCGTCACCAGTCCGTTGAGCCCATCTGTGTAGGGCGCTTGCAGCGGCAATAGCTGCCCGCCGTACTTAATCAGCCCGCTGAGAGCAGCCGAAATCACAAGGACTTTCAGTAAAAAGCTAGCCGTGTCGTTCATCTCAAGGGCCTGCACTATCGCACTATGAAGCCAAGCAAATCGTCATGGCACACCACTCATCTTGCTGGGTTATGTCGGTCACCTGCCAGCCGTGAGCGCTCAGATGCTCTTCTACCCAGTCGGATTTGCGGGTGAGAATGCCGCTGAGAATGCCCCAGGTATTGGGGCCAGCCAGTTCGCTGAGGTGCGGAATAATCAGCTCTACGATGATTTCTGCCAGGATATTGCAGACAATGCCGTCTACTGGGCCAGCGGCCATAGCGATCGCTTCAGGCAGGCTGCCGAGCTGCACCTGAAGCTTTTCAGCAGGAATTTGGTTGAGGTTGGCGTTGGCACGGGTGGATTTTACGGCCAGCGGGTCTACATCTGCGGCGTAGGCTTGAGCGGCTCCGTACAGCAGCGAGACAATCGAGAGAATGCCTGAGCCGCAGCCGATGTCAGCAATCGTAGCGCCGGTCAAAGCTTGCTGTTCTAGCGCTTTGAGGCAGAGCTGAGTGGTGGCATGAGCCCCTGTACCAAAGGCGCTGCCCGGATCGAGCGTGAGAATGGTGCGCTCAGTGGGCGGTGGGGTCATCCAGGCGGGGTTGATCAGGAGGCGATCGCCAATTTTCTCCGCCTGCCAGTGCGTCTTCCAGCTTCTTGCCCAGTCTTCCTCATCGATCAGATGCCAGCTGATGTGAAGGTTAGACGGCAGCGTCGCCGCCGCTTTGCCCTGTAGCGATGAGCCCTTCAGCAGTGAATCTTTCAGCCCGGCAAAGTCTGAGGGCTGAAACTGAGAGGAGAGAAAGTAGGCGGTGACGGTGCAGCGATCGCCCTGACGCTGACTGGCTGTGCCCTGGCACCCGAGCTGTTCAAACTGCCAATACGCGCTATCTTCTAGCGCCAACGGACAGACAACCGCTACTTCCCACCATTGATTAGCTGACGACTCTGACTTGGCTGGCAAATTTGATTGAGAAATCTCCATGAGATCTGCTCCGTGAGATCTGCTAGAGAGCGACCGTGTAGGCGTCGCGAATGCCGGGCTCTTTTTTGATTTCGTTCAAAATGCCTTCGGGCAGCGGATCGTCAATGCTGAGCACCATCACCGCATCGCCGCGAACAATTTTGCGGCCCACCTGCATACTGGCAATATTGACGTTAAAACTGCCCAGCAAAGAGCCAATTTTACCGATAATGCCCGGCATGTCGCGGTGCAGGGTGAAGAGCATGTACTTAGTCGGCGGCACGTTGATGGGGAAATTGTCCATGTCAATGATGCGCACTTCGCTGCCGCCAAGCAGTACGCCCGTCACCGAATGCTGGCCCAGAGACCCTTTAGCAGAGAGATAGAGCGAGCCCGTATAGTCTTCAGCGGTGGTATCTCGGGTTTCCACCACGCGAATGCCGCGCTCTTTAGCTTCAATCGAAGCGTTGACGTAGTTCACCCGCTCTTGCAGCGCGTTCGACAGCAGACCCTTCAGCGCGGCGATTACAATCGGCTTGGTGTCGTTTTGAGCGAGCTCGCCCTGCAAGCGAATGTCGAGCGCTTCGATCCGACCACCCGCAAGTTGACCAACGAAATTGCCTAGCGTTTCAGCGAGCCGCAGATAGGGGCGCAGCTTTTCTAAGACATCGGGGCGCAGTCCAGGAATGTTTACCGCTGAACGGGCCGGTAGACCGATTAGCACATCGCGAATTTGCTCGGCGACATCCACGGCGACGTTGACTTGAGCTTCGGCGGTGGAGGCTCCCAGGTGAGGGGTGAGGACGATGGATTTGTGGAGCGATCGCAAAGCCGATTCCCCCAGAGGCTCTTGCTCGTACACGTCCAGCGCTGCCCCAGCAATCACACCGTCAGTCAGGGCCTGAGCCAGCGCTGCTTCGTCGATAATGCCGCCGCGAGCGCAGTTGACAATGCGGGCAGTCGGCTTCATTTTGGCCAGCGCTTCGGCATTGATCAGATGGGTGGTTTCTGAGGTTTTAGGAATGTGCAGCGTGATGTAGTCGGATTCGCGCAGCAGCAGGTCCATCTCGACCAGGCGGCAGCCCAGCTCTTCGGCGCGATCGCTCGAAATAAACGGGTCAAACGCCAGCAGGTTCATCCCCATCGCCCGAGCCACGGTAGCCACATGCGAGCCAATTTTGCCCAGACCCACAACGCCCAGCGTCTTTTTGTATACTTCTACGCCGGTATAGGCTTTGCGATCCCACTCGCCGGATTTCACCGACTGATTGGCCGCCGGAATATAGCGCGACATCGAGAGCATCATCGCCAGGGCGTGCTCAGCAGCAGCGATCGTATTGCCCTCCGGTGAATTCACCACCACAATGCCGCGACGGGTGGCCGCAATCACATCTACATTGTCTACCCCGACCCCGGCCCGGCCAATAATCTGGAGTTTTTCGCCCGCTTCAATCACGGCCTGGGTAACTTTGGTACCCGAGCGGAGCATCAGGGCGTCGTACTCAGGAATCAGGGCGATCAGCTCCTCTAGAGAGAGCTTGGTTTTAACATCTACACTGGCAACCTGGGCGAGAATATCCAGTCCGGCCTGATCGATGGGGTCTGAGACGAGTACCTTAGGCATGAATTGGCGAGAGGGTTTGAAACGGTATAAAGCTTTGTACAAGAACTTTGCATAAGAACTTTGTACAGAGAGATATCTTACTGCAAAGCGGGAGGTGGTGAGTTAAGGCTTAGCGACAGCTAGCGGGCTTCTAGCGCGTTAAAGGCATCAACAATCACGATGTTAGACATTAGAAACCCTTCGGGATCGTTAAGGCGGAGACGACTGGTGGGTTTAAGCTTTGTCACATTTGAATCGCCCTGAAGATCGCTTTGAAGATTGCCTTGAGCGCTATCGGCTGACTCTACGGTGACCCACCGGCTGCGGATATGAGGAGAAATCGCCGCGCTGAGCCGCGCTATGCCCGCTTCGCCATAAGCCTGATAGACGCCTTCTAAGGAGATGCCCTGCTTCAGCCGCAGACCCACCATGATGCTCTCTAGCACGCGCTCTGAGAGGGGTAAAACCGGATCTTGGGTGTGGCCTGCTCGCCCGACGAAGTCTGCCACCCACTGGCGGTAGGTGCGCTGAGTGCGCGGCCTATCGATGCGCTGATGATTCAAGTAGCTAGTGGCCCCCATGCCAAAGCCATAGCAGGGCTGAGCCTGCCAGTAGGTGAGGTTGTGCCGGGCCTGGTAACCCGGTTTGGCGTAGTTGCAAATTTCGTAGTGGTCGTAGCCGCTGGCGGTGAGCATCGCTTGGGCCGTGCGATACATCTCAGCGGTCGCCTCGTCGCTAGGCAATGGGGCTTTGCCGGGTGTGAAGTAGCGGCTAAAGGCGGTCTGCGGCTCTACGATTAGATCGTAGTGAGATAGGTGAGTGGGGTGAAGGGCGATCGCCTGCTCTAGAGAATCTTGCCAGTCGGCTGGGGTTTGGTGAGGCAGCCCCGACATTAGGTCAAAGCTAACGTTAGCGATCTGGGCCTGCTGCAAAAGTTCGACCGCACGAAAAATGTCGCCGCGCCGGTGAAAACGTCCGCTGGCGGCTAAAATCTCGTCTTGAAACGCCTGCACGCCTAGGCTGACACGATTAATACCTGCGGCCCGATAGCCTTCCAGGTGCACCCGATCAAAGGTGGCCGGGTCCATCTCCATCGAAATTTCGGCAGCAGGCGCAATGCCAAAGCGCTGATCTAGCGCGTGCAAAATGGCTTCTAGCTGAGGCACCGAGAGCAAAGAAGGGGTGCCGCCGCCAAAAAAGACGGTCTCCAGCGCGGCGCCCGCTGCTGGCGTGGCCTGAATTTCTGCAATCAGTGTCTCCACATACTGAGCCATCGTGCCAGAGGTATCGCCTCGCTTATGCTGACCCACCACGGTCACCGCAAAATCGCAGTAAAAGCAGCGCTGCCGGCAGAAGGGAATGTGAACGTAGGCCGATTTTGCAGCGGGTGATGAGCTGTTAGCACTAAAGACGGACGGGAGACGTGTTAGAGACGGCAAAACCAATAGCAAGATTACAAAAATGCGATATTAAGGAGCGATCGCTAACCCAGACCCTATAATAGCCGTAATCATAATCCCATCAATGCTTTAGTGCGCGTGCCCGTCACCGCTCGCAGGCCTGATCCCCAGCTTATGCTCGACGCACTCATTGTTATCTCATTCGTTTTGACCGGCGCAGGAATCGGCTATTTTAGCGTCGATTTTTTGCCTGAGTCTGCCCTGCAACAGGTCACCAATATTGAAGGGCTAGAAGCCGTGACGGGCGGCTTTGGGGCGCTAGTCGGCATTGGCGTAGGCCTGGTCGTGCAAACCAGCTACCGACGGGTAGAGCGGCAAATCAAAGAGATGTCCCCCGATCTGCTGCTCTCCCGAGCAGTCGGGCTGGTAGTTGGCCTGCTGATTGCCAACTTAATGCTAGCGCCTCTCTTTTTACTGCCGATTCCCGAGAAGTTTGGCTTTATCAAGCCAGTGACGGCAGTCATGGGCAGCTTACTGTTTGCTGTTTCGGGCATGAGCCTGGCGGAAACAAATGGTCGCGCTCTGCTCAGGCTGATCAATCCCAACAGCTATGAGACCATGCTGATTTCTGAAGGGACGCTCAAGCCCTCTAAAACCAAAGTGCTTGACACTAGCTGCATCATCGACGGACGAATTGAAGATCTGCTAGAGACCGGTTTCATCGAAGGGCGACTGCTGCTGCCGCAGTTTGTCCTGCAAGAGCTTCAGCGCGTCGCCGACTCCTCTAGCGACCAGAAGCGGGCACGCGGGCGCAGAGGGTTAGATATTCTCAATCGCATTCGTCAGGAATATCCCGACCGGGTCGTCGTTGACCCGGCTGACTACAACGACATCAGCGCCGTCGATGCCAAGCTGGTCAAGCTCGCTCAGGAGATGAATGCCCAGCTGCTCACGACCGACTACAACCTCAACAAAGTCGCGAGCGTGCAGCAGGTCAAAGTGCTGAATATCAACGATTTGGCCAAGGCCATTCGCCCTACTTACCTGCCCGGCGACGATATTGCTATTAGAGTGCTCAAAGAAGGTAAAGAACCCTCCCAGGGCGTGGGCTATCTGAACGATGGCACGATGGTCGTGGTCGAAGAAGGCCAGGGATTTATTGGCGATGAGCTAGTGGTCGTCGTGACTGGCGCACTGCAAACCTCAGCAGGCCGGATGATCTTTGCGCGGCCTGATCGTTCGGCCCTGACTTCTTCTTAGCGCAATTGCACAGTCACAGAACTTCAGCCACGCTCTATCGTGTAAACAGCCTGCAACTGATAGTCATCCCCCGGCGATATCTCGATCACCTCATCTTGAGTATTGGCCGTCTCTACACAAATAAACCGCTGATAGTCCTGCGCTTCTAAGTCGGCCATCTTAATAGATATTTCCTTCCAGGGATTCCAGACAATGGCAGTGCGGCTACCCTGCGTAGAAATGCGAATACGCCGCCCGAGTGCGCCGTCGTCAATCACTAGCTCAGGCTTCACGCCGGTATAGATGCGATCTGTTTCGGCTGAAATCGCAATTGCTCCCGATTGAGTCTTTTGAGCCCCCTCGTTTGCCTTGTCAAAGTAAGTGTTCTCTTCTAGTCCGAGCACCTGAACTTGATTGACATCGCCAATAGTGAAGTAAGTATGGAATGCCTGAGTAATTGAAAAAGCCTCATCCCCAGTATTTTGAGTAGTTAGCGTAAGGCTGAGCTGAGCCCCAACCAAAATCTCCAGCACCAGCTCAAAGCGATGCGGCCAAATCTCTTCAGTCTCTTCGCTAGCTGTTATACCCAGCCTGACTTTCGTCTCACCTGCTGCCGTTGCTTCAGCGCTGAGCAGCGTCCACATGCGATTGCGAACAAACCCATGACTGCCCCGACCAAGCCCATCCGGGTCGGGGCCAAACCAGGGCCAGCAGATAGGAATCCCTCCTTTCGTCGCCTTCCCGCTCTGGTAATAGGCGTTTTCACTCACAAATAGGAGATCTTCGGCTTCCCCAACCGGCTGAAAGGACAGTACCTGAGCCGAATAAACCGAAATCTTAGCCTTGGCTTTCTCGCTATCAATTTCAACAACAGGAAATCCGCCTTTGCCTTCAACTATTTTGAGCTGGTTAGGAATGCTAAATTTTTGATTGAGCTGGTCAATGGTCATAACTATCTGCCTGCGGGATCTTCCTTAATCTAATCCTGATTGCCAGCCGGGTTCAAGTGTAGGCAGTACTTCAGGGAACTTCTGCCAAGCTACTGACATTCTGTAAGGGCAACCCCTTACAGGTGCGCTTAATTAAGCCCGTCAGCACCTTGCCTGGGCCAACTTCTATCACCGACTCAACGCCTTGCTCAGGCAGACTCAGCGAAATCTCTCGCCAGCGCACAGGGCCGGTCATCTGCTGCGTTAGGCGTTCTTTGAGCAGCGCTGCTGTCGTCTGCGGGCTTGGGTCTACATTCGACAGAACGGGCACTTTCGCATTTTGAAAAGGCACCTCGGCCAGCACCGCTGCAAAGGCTTCGGCGGCTTCAGCCATCAGCGGCGAATGAAAAGCACCGCTGACGTTGAGCGTCACCGCTCGCTTAGATTTGACGCTCTCCATCACCGTTTCTACTGCCGCTGGCGTACCCGAAATCACCACCTGACCAGGATTGTTGTCATTGGCTAACACTACGCCCTCAGTCGCCGCAAGCTTGGCCTCTAGCGCCTCCCGGTCAAAGCCCATCAGCGCCGCCATTGCCCCTGAGGAGGCCTGAGACATCAGCTCAGACCGGCGTTTTACCAGGCGCAGCCCTGAGGCAAAGTCAAACACACCGGCTGTGTAAAGGGCAGAGTATTCGCCCAGGCTATGGCCTGCAACCACTTGAGGATGGTGGCCCGCCGCCAGGAGTAAATCTGCCAGCGCACATTCAATCACGTAGAGGCACGGCTGGGTATAGAGGGTGCTGTTTAGCTTCTCTTCGTTCTGGCAAACGTCTAGCACCGACCAGCCCAAAATATCTGTCGCCTGGTCGAACTGAGCCCGGCACGTCTCAGCCAGGTCTGCGCCCATCCCGACCGCTTGTGAACCCTGGCCCGGAAATACCCATGCAGTTTTTGTCATTGTGATGCAGCTTTGTACGATTTCTAGCGGCGATCGCCCATCTAGAATTTACTAGCCCCATTTTAAGATGGCAGCGCCCCAAGACAACCCCGCGCCAAAGCCAGACAGCGCCAATGTGTCACCCGGCTTAATTTTGCCAGCGCGCACCCACTCGTCAATCGCAATTGGAATAGAGGCGGCGTCGGTGTTGCCGTGCTTGGCCATATTGCTGACTACGCGCTCAGCCGGAATGCCTAAGCGCTGGGCAACCGCGTCGAGAATGCGCTGATTGGCCTGGTGGAGAATCAGCCAGTCAATGTCGCTGGTGGATAGCTGGGCGTGAAAGAGCGATTTTTCGAGCACTTCGGGCACTCGTTTGACGGCGAAGCGATAGACCTCGCGGCCATTCATCGTAATGGGGTCGAAGCTACCTTTTTGGACGGTGATATCGTCAGTTAGGGGAGCGGGTTCGTGCCGGTAAGCCGCGTTTAAGCAGTCGTTCAGGCTGCCGTCACTGTGCATTGCAAAGCTGAGCAGATGGTCGCTCTCTTCGCAGCACTGCATCACCATCGCCCCGGCCCCATCGCCAAACAGGATGCAGGTGCGGCGATCGCTCCAATCGGTCAGCCGCGACAGAATATCTGCGCCGACCACCACCACATTTTGATAGGCCCCGGTCCGAATAAACTGAGCGGCAGTCACCAGCGCAAAGACAAACCCTGAGCAGGCTGCGGTGATGTCAAAAGCCACGGCCCTGCTCGCGCCAATTTCGTGCTGAATCTGGCAGGCTGAGCCAAATAAATCGTCTGGTGTAGAGGTGGCCAGCAAAATCAGGTCAATCTCTGTCGGGTCGAGATCGGCCTGGGCGATCGCGGCTACGGCAGCTTGGGCGCCGAGCGATCGCACCGAGTCAGCAGATCCAGCAATGTGGCGCTGGCGAATACCGGTGCGCGTGGCAATCCACTCATCAGAAGTCTCCACCACCGCCGCCAGCTGCTCATTGCTGAGAACGGTCTCTAGCCTGGCCGAGCCACTGCCGACAAAGGCCACCCCATAGTGCTGACTGCGTGTCTGCTGGCTGTGTAGTCTGCCAGCGGCATCTTGCTGAATCATTTACTCACCTTGAGCTGTAGCTGCGACCTTCTGATACTGCCCTTCAATTCGATCTAATACGTGATTATCTACCGCATCTTTAGCCAGCCGAATCGCATTGAAAATAGACGGTGCCCGAGAGCTACCGTGGCTGATCACCGCAATGCCCGCTACGCCTAGCAGCAAGCCCCCGCCGTGCTCAGCGTGATCCACCCGCTGCTTGATCCGCTTCAGATTTCCTTTAAGCAGGGTACAGCCTACCTTACCCGCTACCCCCTGAGGCAGCTCTTCACGCAAAATTTGCAAGACCGATTCGCCCACCGCCTCTGCAAACTTGAGCAGCACGTTGCCGACAAAGCCATCGCAGACAATCACATCAAAGTCGCCCGAGAGCACATCGCGGCCCTCAGCATTCCCGACAAAATTAATCGACTCGCGCTCAGACAGGCTCTTGTACACCTGCACTGCGACCTCATTGCCCTTGCTCTTCTCTTCGCCAATATTGAGCAGCCCCACCTTAGGGCTTTCAGTACCCAGCACATAGCGAGAATACACGCTACCCATCACCGCAAACTGCTCTAAGTACTTAGGCCGGCAGTCTACATTTGCGCCCACATCTAAAACCAGCACCGGCTTACCGGCAATCACCGTCGGAAAAACTGCGCCAATCGCTGGCCGCACAATGCCCTTGATCCGACCGAGCCGCAGCAGCGCCGCCGCCATTGCCGCCCCCGAGTGACCTGCCGACACCACACCATCGGCCCGGCCCTGCTTGACCAAATCCATCGATACGTTGATAGAAGCCTTGGGCTTACGGCGCAGCGCGCTCAGCGGCTCCTCGTGCATTTCGATAGTTCCCTCAGCCGGCACAATCTCAATCTGACGCAGCAGTTCAGGCTGCGAGACCGAGGCTCTGATCTGCTCGGGGTCGCCGACTAACAGCACTTCTACGCCTAGCTCTTCTTTTGCTCTGATAGCGCCTGCAACTACCTCAGCAGGGGCATAATCTCCGCCCGTTGCGTCTACTGCAATGCGTACCTGCTGTGAATTCATCAAAGCTCTGCCCTATAATCTGGCCCACCAATCGAGCCAATAGAAACTTTAAGAATTCTATCAGACTAATCTTCCCACGTCCGTCAATACGCCCTGTCAATTACGCCCGAGGAATACGCCCAGACGCCGCTTCAGCTACTCTTCGCCAGGTTCGACGATGCGCTGGAATAGATAGCCCGTGCCCCGCGCTGTCAAAATTAGCTCAGGGTTGCTGGGGTCGTCTTCTAGCTTGGCCCGCAGCCGGGAGATATGCACATCTACCACGCGAGTATCGACGTGGCGCTCGGGGGTGTAGCCCCACACTTCCTGCAAAATTTCGGAGCGGGAAAAAGGTTCACCCGAGCGGCTCACCAGCAGCTCTAACAGGCTAAATTCCATCCCGGTCAGGCGAATGCGCTCGTCGCCCTTATAGACCTGACGCTTGTTGGTATCAATGCGAATATTATTGATGGTGATCACACCGGAACTCGGAATGCCCGAGGCCCCGGTTTTCTCCACCCGACGCAGCACAGAACGAATGCGCGCTTCTAGCTCTTTGGGCGAAAAGGGCTTGACGACGTAGTCATCTGCGCCTAGCTCCAGGCCGGTGATGCGATCAGCCACATCGCCCAGCGCCGTCAGCATGATAATCGGGATATCTGATTCTTTGCGCAGCTCCTGGCAAACGCCGTAGCCATCGAGCTTGGGCATCATCACGTCGAGCACGACCAGGTCAGGAATGGCGCTGCGAAATGTCTCTAGGGCTTCTTCGCCATCGGCAGCAGTCACGACATCGTAGCCAATCATAGAGAGGCGAGTTTCTAAGATTCGGCGAATGCTGGCTTCGTCATCGACAACCAGAATTTTTTCTTTAGCGCTTTCCAAAGCTCTCTGAACTCCTAATAAAGTCGTGGCTGTTTTTTTAAGTCGTAGCTAAATATGAATAAATAAGAGTTAATGCCTGATATTACATTTAGCAACCAACTTTATACATACCGTGCAGATAACTATCGTCTCATATTGATTGTACGCTGCCGAACCAATCTAGACTTAGCTGCCTGGCTTGCGTTCAGGGTTTCTTAAGGTTTTTAGCATATTCATACAAATCGATACGAATCGCTACAGCACTGGCTAGACCTGGATTTTAGATAGGGAAAAGTTAGCATTTAAGGATAAATCACTGGCTACTTTTGGCCTGTTTACCGGCAATTGGTATCCGTTTTCTTTGCAAAGAATTGTGTAGAAGCGGCCACTTTCCTTAGATGAAGATCTCCAAGTAAAGGTGGGCTATAGCCGGCTGTTAGAGTAGTGCCAACAGGCCCACAGAGTACGTTTATACTATAAAAGTCTCACTTGATTGCTTTGAGCTGCGTTAGAGTCCATGCCTAAAACCCGTTCTGTATACGTCTGCAATGCCTGTGGGGCTGAGTCTCGCCAGTATTTTGGCAAGTGCCCCACCTGCAACAGCTGGAACTGCCTGGTAGAGCAAAGGATAGAGGCCAAAGAGAGCGATAGCACGCGGCCTAGCATGAAGTCGCGTGCCGCCAATAGCCGTAAGCGCAAAGCGCCTGCCCAACCACGCCTCTCGCTGACCTTCAAGCAAATTCAAGACCATCCTCAGGCCCGCATTCCCTCGGGCTATCACGAATTAGACCGGGTGCTGGGCGGCGGCATTGTGCCAGGTTCGCTGGTTTTGCTGGGCGGCGATCCGGGCATTGGGAAATCGACGCTGCTGCTGCAAACGGCCAATCAGCTGGCGAAGGAGACGCCTATTCTGTACGTCTGCGCAGAGGAGTCGGGGCAGCAGGTTAAGCTCAGGTCGCTCCGTCTCGGAATGGGTGAAGAGCGGGGCAATATTCACGAAAATCTCTATCTGTTGCCAGAGACTAACCTGGAGACAATTTTAGAAGAGTTGGAATCGCTTCGACCTAAAGTAGCGGTGATCGACAGTATTCAGGCGCTCTTTTACTCTGCATTGACCTCTGCTCCTGGTTCTGTTGCGCAGGTGAGAGAGTGCACGTCGGCGCTGATGCAGCTGGCCAAAAAAGAGAACATTTCGCTCTTTATTGTCGGGCATGTGACGAAAGAAGGGGCGATCGCTGGCCCCAAAGTCTTAGAACATCTGGTCGATACGGTGCTGTATTTTGAAGGCGACAGATTTGCCAGCCATCGGCTGCTGCGCTCGGTAAAAAATCGCTTTGGCGCGACCCATGAGCTGGGCGTATTTGAGATGGTGGATAAGGGCTTAGCGGAAGTGCTGAATCCTTCAGAGCTGTTTATGAGCAGTCAGGAAGAGAATGTGCCGGGCGTGGCTACCATTGTCGCCTGTGAGGGCACCCGGCCCCTGGTAGTAGAATTGCAGTCTCTGGTTAGCCCGACGAGCTATAGCTCTCCGCGCCGATCAACTACAGGCATTGAGTACAACAGACTGCTACAAATTTTGGCAGTTTTAGAGAAGAGAGTGGGCATTCCGCTCTCTAAGCTGGATGCGTATGTGGCCTCTTCTGGCGGACTCAATGTGGGTGAACCGGCGGCAGATTTAGGGATTGCGGTGGCGGTGGCGGCGAGTTTTCGCGATCGCATCATCGACCCCGAACTCGTGCTCATTGGGGAAGTGGGCCTGGGCGGGCAAATTCGCCCGGTCTCGCAGATGGAGCTGCGGCTGAAGGAGGCGGCTAAATTAGGGTTTAAGCGAGCTTTAGTGCCCAAGGGTCAGAAGCGAGGGGATGTGGGAATGGAGGTGATTGAAGTGGGGAGAGTGGTGGATGCGATCGCCACCGCCCTAGCCAACTCCACTCAAAATGAACCCAGAGAGCCCTCTGAAGATGAAGACTATTAGCGGGTGCTTGGGATTGAGGATTAAATAACTTGACCCTTTGCGCCTGTTTTGCTGCCCACTCTACGAGAAGAGCAAGCTCTACGCCATAGCCCTTTGCCAGCGGGAGCTCCCGTGTATACGCAAGTGTAAGATGTTGGTTGAGTGGCCTCAGTTGCTGGCCCACCTCGCCCTGCGGGCACTCCTCCGAGGAGGAGAGTTGTCCCGGTTTGCCTTTGAGGTGATCAGGTCGCCTTTGCCTGCTCAGTCTGAAGTAAATCCCCGCCTGGGCGGGGTGGCCCGCAGGGACGGGGTGGGTCAGCAATTGAGGGACCTAGCCGATCTTCTAGCTTCTCTTACTGGTGTGACCACGGTAGCCCAGCGGGAGAGGGAGTTAGTTCTTCTCGCAGAGTGGGTACGGAAGTTGCCACTTTATTAAGTCCTTGCTCCTTGGCAATTGGTAGCTACGATCCCAATCAATCGCTCCCTACCTGATCTGCTTCAGCTGTTGGTTGGTACCTGCTAGGTCAAACGCCTCGGCGTCGAAGTCACCGCCCACCCACTCCAGCATTTCATCATGCTCTGGATTGTCAGGATCTCCAATAGTTTCTAGAAATTCGGCATACCCCCAAGCGCCGCCACAGTCTTCGGGCGGGCAGGCGCGTTTACCTTTAATGCAAATGGGGTAGCGCACCTCAGAATTCACAGGCAACACCTTTTCGACCAAAATCTGATGATCCCAACCGTCGCCCATGTCATAAACATAGGAGAACTTAAACTTTTTTCCGGTGACAAACGTATTCAGGCGCACATTGCGCTCACTGCGAATATCGAGGTCATAGTCTGGCATCGGCTCCCCATAGGCTTCGCCTAAGATCTCGAACTCATGCATGTGGCAGCTATACCAGCCCATCGCCGCCTGGATAATCTTGTGCAACTTGCCCAGCGTGATGTCGCTAGCTACCTGCACCCGTCGCCAAATCGGTGGGCGCACATCTCGCAGGGTAATTTTGAGCTGATACACCGTTTGAGTAGGCGCTTTCTTGGCGGGAGCCACTGTCAAACCTATCGAGACAATCTGCACTCAATTTTACTACCCTCGCAGCAATCAAGCACTCGCACGCTGCCGCTGTCGTCGCTTCACCTGTAGCTGTATCCATCGCTGCCACTGTTGCAAGTCGGGGTCACTAGGGGTAGTCAGCTGCCAGGCTGGACGCTCACTAATGCGAGACTGCCAGCGGCAGAGCGATTTGTAAGGCTGCAAGGATAGGCCGAGCCGACTGAAAAGCGGTACGGTCGCCCCAGTGAGAATGTCTGCTAAGTTCAGGCGATTCTCTTTTGCTGAGGCTGCGCCGTCGTCCCCAAAATAATCGCCATCGCCCAGCTGCTCTTCTAAGAACTGAAAACAGGTTTCGAGATGGCGGTTGACTTCTACCGATAGCGGCTGATGCTCAGCATTGGCAACAGCTACTAGCTTGGGCACTAGCTCGTTGGTAACCACCATTTGCACCATCCGCATTCTAGCAATAGAGGCGGCTGACGAGGGCGTAAGCGACACCTGCGGAAACCGATGTTCAAGGTAATCCAGTATGGCCAGAGACTCGATTAAGCGCAGATCTTCGTGAACAACTACTGGTACATGGTGAAAAGGGCTCAGGGCGAGAAAGTCAGCTTCAAACTGCTTGCCGCGCAAATCGACGACGACTGGCTCAAAGGGAATCTCTTTTTCTAGCAGCGCTAACCACACCCGGCGAGCGATGGGAGATAAGGGGTGATAGTAGAATTTCAGCATAAAAATTTCAGGAGGAAGGGGGATTATATCTGAGCTTTCAGAGTTCGAGCTGTGTTGGGGCTTTGCCTGAAGCTTAGAATATAGGCAGCTGGGATGAAGTAAAGGGCTAGCAGGGTTGCGCCGCCGAGACCGCCGGCGATCGCAATGGCCAAAGGCGGCCAAAAGCCGGTCGTATCGAGCATTAGCGGTACAAAGCCAATAATTGTTGTCACGGTTGTTGCAATCACATGTCGGGTCGCTTTGCGCACTACGCCGACGGTGGCCTTAACATCGCCTATTCGAGCCAGCGGATCTTCTCTGAGGGCGGCTAGCACCACAATCGAATCGTTAATTGCCAGGCCGATCAGCCCCAGCGTACCTAAAATCGCGGTGAAGCCGAAGATAGAGTCGAACAACCACAGGGCCATAGCCGCTAGCCCTACCGCGCAGATGGCAACCACGGTGAGCAGACCGGCGATCGCAAACGAATTAAACGAGAGCACTAGCGTCGCCGCCATCAAAATCACCAGTACGCCCACTGAAGCCAGCAAATTGCCCACTGCGCTGCCTCTCGCATCTGCCTCGCCGCCATACTCAATGCGATAGCCCGCCGGCAGCTCAAAACTCTCTTCTAACCGCTGACGAAAGCGGGTGAGGGCCTCGTCAGGCAAGGCTCCAGCCTTGAGAAAAGCCTGGACTGTGTTCACGCGCTGACCGTCATAGTGGGCAATGGTCGCAATGCCGGGCACCAGGCTGATGTCGGCCACTGCGGAGAGCGGAATAGTGGCTGAGCCGTTTTGAGGAGAGAGTAGATCGGTGGAGGCGATCGCGCCCAAATCTCCTCTGACATCATCTCCCACTCGCACCCGCACTGGAATATCTTCGGTGTCTTCTCGCAGCGAGCCGCCGACCGAGCCTTCTAGCGTGCCGTTGAGTTGAGAGGCGATCGCGCCATTGTCCAACCCCGTTCGCCGCGCCGCAACTTCGTCTACATTTAAGGCCAGCTTGGGCTGCGCTTCGGTGAGTCCTGCTCGCGTGTGGATGACGTTCGGAATTTGGGCGAGTTCGCCCCGGAGCTGATTGCCCAGCGATCGCAGTTCCGACAGCTCCGATCCGTATAGCCGCAGCTCAATCGGCGCGTCGAAAGGAGGGCCTTGCTCTAGCTGTCTGACCAGTACCTGCGCTTCGGGAAAGGCTTCGTCTAGCTGCTCCTGTAAGGTGTTGATCGTCTCTCGTAAGTTCTCTGTATCGTTAAGCTGTACCAACCCTTGCGCATAGTCGGCGGCATTCTCTTTGGAGCCGACTATGTTATAGAAAAAGGAAGGGGCGCTTTTGCCTAAAAACCAATGGACATCTGACACGGCAGGGTGTTGTTGAATCAGGTTGCGGGCAGAGAGGACTTGCGATTTGGTTAGGGCGATCGCGCTCTGTGCAGGCAGCTCAAACTCAATCTGAAACTGGTCGCGATTGGTTGGCGGGAAAAACTGTTGCGGCAGGCTGGCGAACTGGACAAACCCTACCACCGGCAAAATCATTGCCACCCCAATGCCCAGCACAGGACGGCGGAACATCACACTCAGGCTACGGGCATAAAAAGTGCTGAGCGACCGATTGGCAAAGCCCCCTTCCCACCAGCTTGACACGGCGGATCGAGCGGGCCAGCGCCGATAAATCAGGCCGATAATCGCAGCGATTACTGTCAAAGACAGGGCCAGAGAGCTGAGTAAAGCCAAAATTACGGTTGTTCCAATCGTGCCGATAAACTCGCCTGTACTACCGGGTGATGTGGCGATAGGTACGAAGGCTAGCACCGTTGTTAGCGTAGAAGCCACCAGCGGCACCAACAAATGCTTCACGGTTTCGCCAACTGCCGCTGACGGGTGCATCCCTTCCCCCAGGCGAATCTGCACTTCATCGACCACGACAATGGCGTTGTCAATCAACAGCCCTAGCGCAATAATCAGCCCGGTCACCGACATCTGATGCAGTGGAATGCCCAGCGACTTCATACAGCCAAACACCATCAGCGTTGCCAGCGGCAGGGCCAGCCCTACTGTCAGCGCCGACCGCCAGCCCAGCAGCAACAGCGACACCGCTATTACTAGCACCGAACTCATTAGCAGGTTGCCAATGACGCCATTCAGCCGCTGCTGCACGTACTGACTTTGATCGAGCACCACTGTCAGGCTCAGCCCGTCAGAGAGATTCGCTTCGAAGTCTGCGAGTACCTGCTTGGCATTCTCAGCCCAATTATCTACGCGAAAGCTAGACTCCACCTGCGCAGACAGTACCACGGCGGGCTTACCGCCAATCAGCGCTAGCTCATCTGCCGGTTCTCTTACCGCTTTCTCCACGCTGGCAATATCGCCCAGTAAGCTGACTTGCCCAGACTCTCCTATCTGAATTGGAATCTGTCGTACTCTCTCCAAAGATTCCAGTGCACTGTTTACCTCCAGCAACAGCTCATCGGTTGGTCCCTGCAATTCTCCTGCCGACACCTTGGCATCACTTGCCTCCACCTGCTGCGCCACCCTTTGCGCGGTGAGCCCCAATCTAGCTGCCGCCAGCTGATCGATACTGACCTGAATCTCTTCCGCTGCCAAGCCGAACAGTTCAACCTTGTGAGTGCCTGGAGTCGCTTCCAGATCACTCTTTAAGTCTTCAGCTACCCGCTGCAAAATCGCAGAGTTTACTGGCGAGTCGAGATCCCACGTCAGGCCCACAATCAAGGCATTTGCCTTCACATCGGCATCTTCATACTCAGGTTCTCGTGCACCGGGGGGAAGTTCTGGCGCGACATCTTCTAGCTTGCTGCGAATCTTCGCCCACACAGGCGCGACATCTGTCACCGTATCTTTTAGCTGTATATTCACCACCGAAATATTCGGGCTGGATACTGATTCAATATTGTCTATCTCTCCAACGTCTGAAAATTCGTCTTCGATTTCGTCTGTAATCAGCGATTCGACTCGCTCAGCGCTTGCCCCAGGAAATATTGTGGTGATGCTTGAGTCTCGCTGAGCGATTTCAGGATCTTCCAGGCGAGGCAGCGTCATAAAGGAGGATGCTCCCCAAACAACAATTAGCGTCAGGGTTAAAAAGAGAAGCTGACGGTTGCGATAGAACAGATTCATGATTATTCCTCGCGGGGGGTAACTAGCTGATCTGCGACGACGCGATGAGTGCCGCTGGTGATGATGCGATCGCCCGCCGCCACCAGCCCTCGGACAAAGGCGCGATCGCTCTCGGTATGCAGCACTTCTACATCTCGCCGCGCCACCCGATACGCCTCCGACTCATCGGGAGAGAGCACATAGACTGACCAAAGACCGCGATCGCCTGCAATCAGTGCCGTACTCGGTAGCCAGTAGCCCGCTGCGGTTTGCTTTTCGTCGGTTAGTAGCCGGGCGGTCGCCCCAATCGTAATATCAGGATCGTCCGACAGCTCTAAAACCACCGTCACCGTTTGGCTGGCTTCATCCACTACAGGCAACAGCGCTGACACAACTCCTGGGTAAGCCCGTCCGCCTACCTGCACGCTCTGCCGGCTGCCAACGGCTAAGCGCTGCGACACCGCTGCGGGCGCTCCCACCCGAGCTTCCACCGTGCTATTCTCTACCAGCGTCATCACCTGCTGACCGCTGGCAACTACCGTGCCCTCGTCTATCGCTCGCGACGATACTTTGCCGCTGAAGGGCGCAGTGAGAACGCTTTTATCGAGTGAAATATCAAGGGCTCGAATGCGGGCGTCGATTTGATCTACCTCGGCCACTTGCGCTGAGACCTGTTCCTGACGGGTGCCGTTGCGCAGCTCGTCGAGCTGGCTTTGGGCCTGTTGGAGACGGTCGGCGATCGCATTCGCCCCAAACTGCCTTTCATCCAGTTCTTCTCTAGAAATCGCTCCCTTCGCGTACAGTTCAGCCCGCCTATTCGCCTGCAATTGCGCCAGCTCAAGCTGATTGGCCAGGTCGCTCACCGCCGCCTGCGCTGCTGAGATATCTTCCCGCCGTGGCCCGGTCTCCAGCTCCTGTAGCTGCGCTGATACCTGCCGCCTTTGCGCCTCAAGCTGCTGCCGCTGCGCCTCCAAATCACGCATATCCAATCTTGCCAAAGGCTCTCCTGCCGCCACCGTATCGCCCTCATCTGCCAGCAGCGCCATCACCGTCCCTGCCCGCTCAAACCCCAGCTCACTGCTGCGCCGCGCCACAATCTCTCCGGTATACACCCGCTCTACCGCGTAGCTATCTTCGGCCTGTAGGCGCATTGTCTCCACCGGCAGCACCTGCGCTGCTTCAACGACTTCACCCGTTTTGCCACCACTTCTCGCCATCCAAACCACCGGCAGCAAAGTCAGCGGCAATAGCAGCATCCATTTACGCCAGCCCACCTTAAAATTGAACCGGCCTCTGTGCCGCGAAGCTGACTCTGACGAGTTCGACTGAAATAATGTGGCCATACTCAATTAGTTGATATTCAACTTGTTTTATATAACTTCCTCAAAGTATACTCAGCATGTTGAATATGTCAATTTAAGATTTCAATGGCCCTAGCACATACCATTTTGGCCCTGCTCGCAGAGCAGCCAGGCAGCGGATACGATATCAGCAAGCGCTTTGACGAAGATCTAAGCTGCTACTGGAAAGCAACTCAGCAGCAGGTCTACCGGGAGCTGAGCAAATTGGAAAAGCAGGGCTGGGCCAGCTATGAAACGGTGCCTCAGGCGGGCAAACCCGATAAAAAGCTGTATCACATTAACGATTTGGGCTGGCAGGAGCTGACCCGATGGTACGCAGAGCCGACAGAGCCGACGCCAATTCGCGAAGATTTGCTGGTGAAAGTACTGATTGGCCATAAAATGCCCCGGCAGATGTTGCTTCAAGAGCTGCACCACCGGCAGCAGGTACACAGCGCAAAGCTGACCAACTTCCGGGAGATGGAAGCAGCGCACTTTTCAAATATTGAAACCGATGTGAGTATGCGGTTTATGTATCTCACGCTAAAGCGAGGCATTGCCTACGAGACATGCTGGCTGGCGTGGTGTGAGGAGGTTTTGGAGACGCTGTCACATCTTCCAGAGAAAATCGACGATCATTCCACCCATAGCTAAGGAGACTATTGCTCGGTGGCTATAAATATGCACGCAAATAGGTTTGACAAAGGTCAGCAGTTTCTAAGCCCTATCGATCATTCTCGCTCTACTGCTACAGTTTGTTGTTTTAGAAGGCTAGATTATTCGGCGAACATTTCGGCTAAAGTGTTGAGCACTGCTCTTTGCTCATTTTGGCTGATTTGACCAAGCTTTCTAAGCAGGCAAGTTTTATCAATCGTGCGCACTTGGTCTAAAATAATTTGCCCATGCTTGCCCTGAAATTGACAAACAACCCTGGTGGGATAGGTCTTTCCTTTCGTCGTCATTGGTGCAATTATCACCGTAGCGATATGACGGTTCATTTCATCTGGTGAAATGATGACACAGGGCCGTGTTTTCTGAATTTCACTGCCAGCTGTAGGGTCAAGATTAACCAAAAAAATGTCGAAACGCTCAACTACCACTGCCATTCGGATTGTTCCCAGTCGGTGGTGTTGCCTTCATCTAGCAGTGCATCATCATAATGGTCAGCCATTTCGGCAAAGGCTTCATCCCATCCGTCTCGCAGGCGTGGCGCTGTGCGAATAACGAGATGATCGCCCTGCACTTCAATCTCGACTTCCACCTGGATGCCGCTCTGTTCCAAAAGCAGTTTAGGAATGCGAATGCCCTGCGAATTGCCGATTTTAACGATTCGAGTTCTGATTGCTGCACTCATGACTGGACGACTCTTTAGCAGTAATTACATTGTAATCACGAGCTGATCACTCGTCAAGGAAAACAGTTGGGCTGACAGGTGACTTTAAAGTAAAGTGGGGCAAGTCGCCTAGCCCGCTGTGTAGCTTCATTTCGACGTTTTGTGGGGATAGGGTGATCGCTGCTCGCAGCAAAGCCGTATTAGATGAATGCTCGCGCAGGCTGCCTGAAATAGCCAAAATTCGTATTGCTCGGGAGTTTCTTTTCATATCTGAAAAAGTCACCGCCTTTTGAGTTCCAGTGTGTTACAAAAGCTGTTAAGGCTATCTAGCAGAGCGTTGTAGTAAGGATAGGCATCGTCTCGTTCACGCTGAAGACGAGCGTACAGGGTCAGTTCTGGCTCGGGTGCCAGGCGATCTTTGGGGATGTCTGAGCCTGCTTTGGTTAGGCAGGTTGATGCCAAATGGCAAGTCAGCGCTTCGCTGTCGCTATTGACAACGACTCAGCTGTTCCCTTTTCTCCATACAGCGCCTCCAGTTTACCCACGGCGGATTGAAGCTTGAGTTCGAACCAAAAATCTTGGTTCCGCTGGGCGCAACTGGATATCTAGACTGACCGTTCTCCCAGTCTTGGACAAAGGCTAATAGCATCGTAGCTTCTAGTCTGAAAGACACTTCGCCATATTTAGAGCCACATAGGACGAACGCCCACTACATGTAGTGTAATTAAAATGTTCTTGTAAAATTCGTCCTCTTTGCAGTGCACGTATAAGCCACAAAAATTTTTGTGGCTCATAGATTTGGTTTTGTGAGCCGAAAGACTCTTTGCTGCTCGTAGAGCGACCTTAAAATACGCTGCGCCCTTCAGCCACGTTGAGTAGCTGTGAAAATGCGTAGACAGCAGGACGCCTGCCACTAGCCTCTTTTAGAGTACTCAAAATGTTATTATCCCGGAGTACGGAAAGGATCCTTTTTGCAGTAGGCACAGGGATTTCGTTGCAATTTGTGAAGTCTGAAGACTTAAATATTGGGCGAGAGAAAATGAAATCTAGTGCGTGAATGGCATATTGGGAACGTGTCAATTTGACAACTTCACTTTTTTGCGTATCGTAAAGCGTCAGAATCTCCTGAGCTTTTCTCTGGTTATCTTGCGCTTGTACTGCTACTCCTCGCAAGAAAAAAGCACACCAACTCGTCCAATCATCATCACGCGAAATTGATAAAAGCCTCTCATAGTATTCATCGCGGTTAGCTTCAAAGAAAGCACTGATATAAAACATTGGACTTTGAATTAATCCAGTTTTATACATAAAAAGTGGTACACACATCCTACCAAGTCTCCCATTCCCATCAAGAAAAGGGTGCAGAGCTTCGAATTCAGCATGTACAAGTGCCAGCTGAACTAATTGATCGGGAGCTTCATCATGAATGAATTGCTCCCATCGATCTAGTCCTTCTTGCAAACGATCAACTGAAATCGGAACATATCTAGCGTCATCCACTAGACATCCAGGTGAACCAATCCAGTTAGGAATTCGTCGGTATTCTCCTGGAGATTTTCCGTGACCCCTGACACCCTCTAGCAAAACGTCATGAGCCTGCTTAATTACGCGCTGACACAAAGGAAGCTCATGCAGTGACTCAATAGCAGACCACATAGCTCGACGGTAGTTCAACACCTCATTTATGTCGTCTTTCCGCTCTGTAGGAAGATCACCTGATCCTCCCTCCGCCTCGTACTCAAGAACCTCACCCATAGTGGCCTGAGTTCCTTCAATGCGAGACGATAGGACAGCCTCCTGTGTCGTTAGAGGACTCAGGAGCAAGGTGGCATTTGGAATTGCTGCGAGAGTTCCATCATATCGAGCAAGAGCAGCACTAGCTGGCCCAATAAATGGAATAAGCTTAGGCCAGTCTATGTTTTGAGGTGGAAACTTATCGTAATGGTAATGTACGGGCTGATTCATAATCAGAGTCCCAAGGTCATATGTATACGGAGGGCTGATTTCTTCATTGAGATAATACTGTCATCACTTCGAGCTATGGGATGCTGCCCTCATAGTGGAATGTTTTGCTGAGCTTTGTTGGATATGAGTATGAGATGATTCTTAGGTGTAACTGCTACCTGAGTACGGCAAATGAACTTGCCGCTGAGTCATTAACCATCTATAACCTTGACTCTCTGTGAAAATGCGCCTATCTTTTTATCTATGGCTGTGATGCTGATCGCGCCTGTTTCGTCAAAGCTTGATGCTTCTTAGCGCCATCGGTAGGTGGGCAAACACCATACCGACGGCTAACCACTAGGATTCACAGACAATCCCGGCGGCTAGGGTTAAATGTACCCCTTAGCCACCCCGATTTGCACGTCATCTTTGTGGGTGGCCGAGGGGTATTGAGTTTTGGCTTTTTTGCCAAACTCACCTTCTGGAGACCAGATTTTATGTTTATCCCTGATGTACCGGGCGCTTTCGCGTCCACAGGTGGTTTTGAGGAACCGCCTGCTAACCCACCCATCTCCCACGAAAATGTACGGCATATGCTGTTTGGCTCACTCCAAGTTGTGCAAGCAACTATTAAGCAGCTACACCATCTCAACTATGCCGAGCCCAACGACTGGAGCAAGCCCATCTCAACCGGCAGACCAAATGAGGTGATGGCGATTTTGACCAAGCGGGTGAACATCACCTGAAGGCTGAGCTACCGAAACCTATGCGGTGAGGGCACTTCCCACAGGTGTCCTGCTTACTTTTGTGCTAGCAGGCCGCTCTCTATGAAAGTGAGTAGGGCTTGCTGGTGGGGTTTGCCGAGCGATCGCACCTCTCCCAATCTCTCCGAATATTTCTCTCCTGCCCGAATCTCTTCTACCGAACACAAGCCCAAATCTTGTCCTTCATTGAGCTGCAATTCGCTTAAAGGCACCGTCAGCTCACCGTGGTAAAAATAGCGCTGAGTTTTATCGTCAGACTGCTGAAAAAAGAGATCTAGCTTAGGCGGAGCGTAACCCAGTTCTTCTATCAGCTCTCGATGGACGCCAATATCCGCATTCTCTCCCGGCTCTATGTGTCCGCCAAAAAAGCCCCAAATCCCTGGATAGATGATATGGGGGAAATCGTCTCGTAACTGCATGAGAAATCTTCCCTCTCGGTAGAGAATGGCGAGGGTCACTTCTATTAGAGGCGATCGCATACAAAATAGTCTCACACAACAAATCTCTAGCCGCTTATAGCACGAGCTGAGCAGTTAAAGCAGCTGTCTAGATCACGCTATTCGTCAGGGCAGAGCACGCTCGCGCCCTCGTTTTGGGTGACAACAGCGCAGCCAGCATAAAGTCCGGCTGGCGTTTGAGCTGGGCGAAAAACCACAATTGATTCCGCACCTGAGGCAGAGCCCTGACGCACTAGCAGCGAACCATCCCAGTAGCGCATATCGCTGATGGTGCTAAACGGGTAGCTGGTAAATTCATTGGGAAAGTTGGGCGCGGCCAAATCTACGAGGACGCGATCGCCCGGCAGCTGAGCCCGATACAGCGCATAGCCACCCCCCTCATTAGCATCTAAAACAAACACCGCCGACTGATCAGTCTCTATACAAGAATCTAGCAATACCGGCACCGCCACATTGCCCGTAGTCCTGTCCACCACCGGATCGCCTACCACTCGCTGCGCCCCCAATGTCTTTTGCTCTACCAGGCTCAAGCTAGGGCAGTCGAGCGCATCAAGCACGGTAACGTTCCAGTTGCTGCCAGTCACAGCGACCTCATTAGAAGCACCGCTCGGCCAGTCCAACCGAATGGCAGTGCCGTCTTTAATCGCGGTTGCCGTTGGAATTTCTTCAGCAGCGGCCACAGGTGGCGTGGTCACCATACCCTCAGGCATCGAAGCCTCGGGCTGATCGTCAGGCGGGGCAGCTTCCTCACTTTCTTCTACCTGAGCGTCAGAAAACCTTCTTGGCGCATCGGGCCGGGAGCCATCGGCAATATCAAAGCAGTTTGCACCGGTCGCTTCAGCCGTTTGGCCATTGGTTGGCCCCAAAGCAACCCCTGTTTGGTAGCGGCTGTATTCCCGGTAGGGCCACTGCTCGGTCTGGTCACAGGTATCGTCCTGGCAAACGCACAGATAGATTGGCACATCTGCGTAATAGCCCCGCCATTCGGCGATAATCTCGGCTAGGTCTACATCTTCGCCCTGGGCATAGCGAAAAGTGGGGGCGGGCGGGCTGGTAGTCTGTGCCTGGGCGGACTGAGGCAGCAGCGCCGCAGCCCCCATAAATCCACTGGCGATCGCCAACGGCACCAGCCAGCGCTCAGGCCAGCACTCAGGTAAACTGCCAAAACTACGCATCATCTAAGGCCTCATCACACTATCCACTGACCCATGATATAACGGCGCTGACTGCGCTCTTGTCATTATCAGTACAGAAGATTGCCAGTCAAGATCACCCGGTGAAGATTGCCGATACAGCCTCTCTCCGCTAAGCGGCTGAGCCAAACATATTGTTCAAAATCTTTCCCACAATCTGCACGCCCGAGAAAGCCTGATAGCTAAATAAACCTACCAACACCGCGTTCAGCGAGATATGGGTATAGCGAGCGATATCATTGCCCTTCTGCATAAAAGGCACCATCGAAGCAGAAGTGGCAATCAGCCCCATCATGCCCAGGCCAATCAGCAGGTGAGGGCCAAAAAACAGCTTGCCATTATTGATATAGGTAGACGACATTCCGCCCAGACTGCCGAGCACCATCAGCGCTAGCAAAGTTGACCCAGCCTGATGATGGCGCGCTAAAAACTTACCCTTAACCAGCTCTTTTTTCTCTTCGCCAGAGGCCAGCCGGGTGCGCCGATGCTGCCAGCCCAAATAGGCCGCGTAAAGTGTCAGCGCCAAAATCCCCCACATCAACGTCGGGTGGATAAAATTAAGCCAGGGTTTGATCGCCTCAAAGGTCTCAGGGTTCATAGCGCGCTAGTTTAAAAATACTCGAAGTCTTAACAGACTTATAGTATATTCCGTTGCTAGCATTTCTGCTTAACGTCACTAAGAGCAAACCGACCGCGATGAAAAGCTTTAAGCCGTTCCTGTTAGCCGCTATCAGCGGGTTTATACTCTCTACAGCGGCGGGCTATACGCTCCCGGCAGTGAGCCAAACGACAGCGCCACCTGCTATTGAGCAACCGACTGCCGACGATGCTTCAGCCGATGGTATTGAACCGGGCACTATTGAACCGGGCAATACTGAACCGGGCAGTGAAACTGCTACAGACGAAACCAACGCCTCCCCTGACGAGTCGCAGACCGAGGCTGAAGCTAATAGCGATCAGCCGACTGAAGCTGCGGACACAGACGATGAGGCGGACGACTCCACAGCCGAAGAAACTGAGACAGCCGATACGCCGGAGGAGAGCCCAGCGGCCCAGCTGAGTGAGACCGAACGGATTCGCCGCAAGCTGATTATTCAGGCCGACGGCGAATATAAGGCAGGCAACATTGCCGAAGCTGAGGCTCTGTACCGCCAGGCCAAAGACGAGACCTGGCTGCTGCCCCGTCAATTTGCCACCCTGCCGCCCGCACCCTTCAGCGACGAAGCCCTCCTGTCTCCTGCCGCCGCTGTCTACTGGCGCGAAGCTCAAGCAGGCATAGCCAATAATCGACAGTCGCAGGCGCTGGTCGCCTTTGCGTTGCTCAGCGCCGAATATCCGGCCTTTATTCCGGGGCACTTGCAGTATGCGGCGATGCTTCAAGCCAATGACCGCCCTGAAGAGGCCAATGCCGTCTTAGAGCAGGCCCTTACCCTCTACCCAGCCCAGCCCGATTTGCTTTTGACCCAGGTCGATTTGCTGACCGCTCAAGAGCAGTGGCTAGAAGCGGCGATCGCCTCCCGTCAATTTGTTGCACTCAATAGCGACCATCCAGGGACCCCAGCCCAGGCCGCTCTCGCCGAAGAGAATTTGCAGCGCTTTCAGAGGGAGACGCGATCTGATATTCAGACTGGGGCGATCGCTAACCTCTTCACCGGCATATTAGGCTACGCCTTCACCGGCAGCATCTTTGGCCCCTTCACCGCCGCCAACTCCGCCATTCTGCTGCTTCAGGGTGAAAACGCCGTCGGCGAACAGTTCTCTGGCCGCATTCAGCAGCAGTTGCCCATGCTAGAAAGCCCCGAAGCACTGGGCTACGTCCGGCAAATTGGCAACCGCCTTGTCAGAGCTACTGGCCGCGACGACCTCAACTACGAATTCTTTGTAATTCTAGATCCCAATCTCAACGCCTTTGCCCTGCCCGGCGGCAAAATCTTCGTCAATGCCGGTGCTATCCTCGACACCCACTCCGAAGCCGAACTCGCCGGACTTTTAGCCCACGAGCTTTCCCACAGCGTTCTCTCCCACGGCTTTCAAATTGCTACCCGAGGCAACCTCAGCAGCAGCGTCGCCCAGTATCTGCCCTATGGCGGCCTGATCAACAACGTCTTCCTCAGCGGCTACTCCCGCCAGATGGAGCGCCAGGCCGACATTGTGGGCACCCAAATTCTCGCAGCCGGCGGTTACGCCGCCGACGGCCTGCACAACGTTATGGTCACGCTGAATGAGCAAGCTGACGACGGCCCTAGAGCCCCCGTCTGGATTTCCACCCATCCTAACCCCGAAGACCGAGTCACCTACCTCAAAAACCTGGTAGAGCGTGGCGGCTACAACCGCTACACCTACGAAGGCATCGCTAGCCACGAAGAAATTCAGGTGATCGTCGCCCGCGAACTCGCCGCCTACGAAGCCCGCCAAAGAGCCAACGACCCCAATAGCCAACCCGAAAACGCTGAACCTGAGGCCGTCGAACCAGAAAAAGCGCGAACCGACCTATACGACGCCGTAGACCGCTTCAACTGGTAAAAAACCCAAGCCTCTCACCAGCCCATAAACTGAACCTTTCGGGGGGTTGGGGGGAGCCTGGGCCCCCAAGACAGGAGGGGCCTGGGGAGGAAATCCCCATCTCAGGACCTCCGGCCCCCAACCAGCCACTAAAAATGTTTCAATTCTTAAAAACATGAGTAACAAGCTTTTTACCTTGATACACTAATGTTCATACTCTGCGGACAAAGCTGGATAGAAAACCCAAATGGTAGCAACGAAACCCGCCAAGAATCAATCAGAGAACGCGTTCGACGAAATTCGACCTGGCGTAAAAGCCCCGGCTAAGGACACCATCCTCACCCCCCGCTTCTACACCACCGACTTCGAAGAGATGGCCAATATGGACGTCTCCAGCAACGAAGCAGAACTCAAAGCCATCATCGCCGAGTTCAACGAAGACTACAACCGCCATCACTTCGTTCGCAACGATCAGTTCGACGGCGCGTGGGATCACATTCAAGGGGAAACCCGCCAGGTCTTTGTTGAATTTCTAGAGCGCTCCTGCACCGCTGAATTCTCCGGCTTTCTCCTCTACAAAGAGCTAGCTCGCAAGCTCAAAGGCCGCAACCCCATCTTGGCCGAAGGCTTCGATCTCATGTCCCGCGACGAAGCGCGTCACGCTGGCTTCCTCAACAAAGCTATGTCCGACTTCGACCTTCAGCTAGACCTGGGTTTTCTCACTAAAAGCAAAAAGTACACCTTCTTCAAGCCCAAGTTCATCTTCTACGCCACCTATCTCTCTGAGAAAATCGGCTACTGGCGCTATATCACCATTTTCCGTCACCTAGAGAAGAACCCCGAAGATACGATCTACCCGATCTTCAACTTCTTCGACAACTGGTGCCAGGACGAAAACCGCCACGGCGACTTCTTCGCCGCAATGATGAAGTCTCAGCCCCAATTTCTCAACGATATCAAAGCTCGCCTGTGGTGCCGCTTCTTCCTGCTGTCGGTCTTTGCCACCATGTTCCTCAACGACATTCAGCGCAAAGACTTCTATGCGTCGCTGGGCCTCAACGCTCGCGAATACGACATTGAAGTGATTAAAAAGACTAACGAGTCTGCCGGTCGTCTGTTCCCCATCATTCTAGACGTAGAGAATCCTAAGTTCTTCGCCAAGCTAGATGAGTGCACTCAGCATACGGCAGCAGTCAGCAACATCAGCCAGTCTGGTCAGAACAAAGTTCTACAAACGCTGCGCAAGGTTCCTCATATCGTAGCGGTTGGGACTCGGCTGATTGACCTGTACTTCATTAAGCCAATTCGGGTAGATGGCGATCGCGCCGTCGTCCGCTAAAGCTGCTCTGAATTGAGCAGTCGAGAAAACGGGGTAGGGCAGGGATGTCTTGTCCCGTTTTTGCAATATTCTCTCTCAGAGATTGGGTCGTATGGCTGCGTATTTTCCGCTCTCTGTTGCAGAAACCCTGCTCAAGTTACCCCGTGCGCCGCTCGTCTCTAGCCATAACGCCGGGTGGAGTACGATTCATCTAGCGCTGTTTAGCCAGCCCCCTCACCGTATTCCCGAGCACGTCTCGCCGTATCACACCATTTGTATCAATGCGGGTGCGCCAGTCACCCTGGCGCAAACCGTAGCGGGCAAATCGGCCATTGAAGACTCGGTACCTGGCGATATAGGGATTTATCCGGCTCACTGCTGGCAGTCGTTTGAGTGGCATCAATCCGCTGAGTTCTTGCAGCTTTATCTGGAGCCGACTGTGCTCAATCAGATCGGTTCAGAACTGTATGGCAAAGAGACGGTTGAACTGTTGCCTCAGCCTACACCGTCCGATCCGATGATTGTTCAAATTGCGATCGCCCTACAAAATACGCTCAAAACCCAAGCCACCGGCGGCAAGCTGTATGCTGATACCATGGCGATCGCGCTGGCAACTCACCTGGTATATCACTATTGCGCCTACAAGCCCACGCCCCAACTATCCTCGGGCCGACTGTCTCAGCCGCAGTTGAAGCGCGTGACTGAATACATCGACGAACATCTGGCCGAAGATTTGAGCCTGGCTGAACTAGCGGGCGTTGTTAGCCTGAGTCCTTTCCACTTTGCGCGATTGTTCAAGGCGTCGGTGGGGATTGCGCCCCATCAGTATCACATTCGCTGTCGAATAACGCGGGCAAAGCAGCGACTGCTCGAAAAAGAACTTTCTATCGCACAGATCGCGCTGGTCGTTGGCTTTGCCAGTCAGAGCCATTTCAACTACCACTTTAAGCGTCTGGTCGGACTGACTCCGACAGCCTTTACACGACAGCAGTAGCAAGAACGTTGAAAAAGAGCGCAGCATTTTAGAAGACGAATAATAATCTCTTTTCTGATAATAGAGGAACAACAGACCCCTATTGATTACGTCTTTTTCCAAGCGGGTCGGTTGTTGCTAACTTCAAAACGAAGAGAAATCATGATGTCTGCTGAGCAAAAACATACGACAGCGCAAACACTTTCACAAACCATCGCTCTACGCTTTTTAAATGAGGGTTGGGGCACGAACCCAGCGTGGGAAACCGTTTGGGATGAGATAGTCGCTGCTGGGGCCGTACATCACTTTAACAGCGAACCCGAACCCATCGTCGGATTAGCCGCTAATAAAGTCTTCAATGCTAGCCTGTTCCAGGGTTTTCCCGATATTGAGCATACCTTGGAAGACATGGTAGCGGAGGGTGAAAAGGTAGTGTATCGGACGACGCTACGAGGGACTCATACCGGCACTTTTCTCGGCATTCCACCCACCGGCAAATCAGCCCAAATCAATGATTTCACCCTTCTTAAGATTGCTGATAATCAGATCGTAGAGTGGTGGTACGATTGCAACTTGCTAGCCCTTATGCAGCAGCTTGGCATCAGTGCTTAGCATGAAGTCCATAGCGCCAGTCCGCCGCCCTTACCTCTCGCTGCGATATGGGTTTTCTCTACCAAAAAGAACGTGAAAAAGGCTTGGTCTTTCAGAGATTGAGCTTTGAACGTTTGATTGCGCTCCGCCCCGCCACGGACGTCACCGCTGTACAGAGTCAAAGGGCCAGCGCTGGCGTTTAGGTGGGTAAAGTCGAAAGCTAAGCTATTGGTGCTAGGCCAAAAGCGGGTAGGCCCGGTTAATCTCAGTTGCAGTGGCCCGATGCTTACCGCGTTCTCTACTGCGTTAGGTGCTGTATAGGTAATCTCAATGTTGATCAGACTCGGCAGAAAACGTCCTTTTCCTGGCCGCTTTACCGGTTTAGCCTTCGGGCGGGTTTGCACAGTCTGCGTACCCGAGACAAATCCTAGCCGCCATGAACCCAGTAACTGCTCGTAGTCATAGCGCTGTTTTGCCTGCTTGCTTTGCTTTTCGGCGGCTAGCAATGCGACGATGACGTCGGCTGAGTTTGGAGCCTGCTCTCCTTGCTGAATATGGCTTACGGCTTGGGCGATCGCTCCAGTTGTCATCGCTGTCTTTCCAAATGATAGATCTTCGCTGAAATTTTCAGGGCATTCTCAGGCATTTCTAGAACCCACTTGATAAGGTGAGAGCGTGGTTACTGTCTCTCGAACACCTATGTCTACGACCTATCGTACCTCTCCTCAGCAGGCAAAAGTGGATCGTTCTGGCGCGGGCTATCGGCTGGAGCGCATCCACTTAGAAGTGACCAACGTATGTAATTTCAAGTGCGAGTTTTGCCCCGATGCGATTATGCAGCGTAAGCGGGGGCACATGGATTTGGCTCTGCTGGAAAAGACGCTCGATGAAATTGCGCAGAACCGGCTGGCGAAGATCGTCGCTTTTCACCTGATGGGCGAACCGCTGATTTACCCGCATATTTTTGAAGCCATTGAGATGGCCTGCTCCCGGCGGCTCAACTTGCACCTCACGACCAACGGCAGCACCTTTCACATTCGCCCCGAGCACATTCAAAGGCTTGTCCGCTCTGGCATTCCCAAAGTCACCATCTCTTTGCAGACGCCAGATCCAAATACGTTTATTATCCGAGGCGCACCACCTAACCTGAAGCCTGAGCAGTACTTTGAAGGCATTACTCAGTACGTGCAGGCCAACCTGGCAGACGCAAATTCTTCTACTCGCGTACATCTCAAGTTTTTAGATACGACGCCGCATCCTTTTTTGGTGCCACATAAGACTATGCACGTAGTAGAAGGGAAAGAACAGATGCAGCAGCAGTTGAGAGAGTGGAGCGATCGCCTCCTCGCCCATCTCCCCAACCGCCCCTCAGCTGAACAGATCGAACAAAAGCTCGCCAAACACAAACCCGGTCGCTGGCAAGTGATAGAACTTACTCCCAAACTTGCCCTCGAAACCTTCCCATTAGATAGCTGGGGCAATGTAGAAAGTACTACGGTAGTTCCCGCCAGCTTTGGTTACTGCAATGGCACCACTGACCAGGCAGGCATTCTGTACGACGGTACGGTTGTGCCTTGCTGCAAAGACTACGAGGGTCAGATTCCGCTAGGAAATTTGAACAGCAACACGCTGAGCAACATTCTTGATCATCAGTCTCCCGCCTGCGGACTGCGAGCAGGCTTTGACAAATTCCAGGTCACCCATCCTGTCTGTCAGCGCTGCATGGGCGCGGACACCAAGAAAAAGTCTCTTTTACGTCAGATCGGCTCGATTGCCTACTTCAAACTATACAACCCCGTTATGAAGCGGCTCAACCCAGGATGGGGAGAGGTTTAGCATTAGCCGTATTGATTGGAAGAAGATACGCCCGCTAGCATTTCGTCTATTTGTTCAACGCTGACTAGCGTTTTTTTAGAGAGGATATTGTCTTCACTGGCAACCTACCGCCGTCACCCATTACCTGAGCTGTCTGGTGCCGCAAGAAAAGGCCACGTACACCTATTGCGGATTCTATTAACTGTAGACATCCTCAGCTCTAAAAAAAATTGGAGCGCTTCGCGCAAAGGAGAGGAAAGAAAGAAGAGCAGAGGGCAAAAGAGCAAAAGGGCAGAGGGTTACGTAAGAGTCCACGAGGCCGCGCACACAACTCGAAAACCAACGAGGTTGTACCTGCCGACGCGCGCGAGCCTGTAGCGATCGGCCGAGCGGCAGTTGACTGGGCCGCTGAGCCAGGAACCGCCCCGCATAGGCCTTCCAGCGTTTCTGTTACTAGATAACCAGGCACTGCCATCAGTCGGTGCGCCAGCGTAATTTCCGTGCCAGTGGTCTAAGCACCACTCCCACACATTGCCGTGCATGTCATACAGTCCAAAGTCGTTAGCAGCGAAACTACCCACTTCTGTTGTCTGCTCTCGATATTCACCTTTCGGGCCATTGCCGTAGGTAGAGTTCGCATTATAATTGGCAAGATCTGAGGTTAGAGTTTCACCAAAGTGAAAAGGGGTAGTCGTTCCCGCTCGGCAAGCGTATTCCCACTCTGCTTCGCTAGGCAAACGGTACTCTCGGCCTGTTTGCTGCGAAAGACGCTGACAAAACTCAGTCACATCATCCCAAGAAACGCTTTCTACAGGGCGGCTGTCTCCCTTTAAGTTAGATGGAACAGCCTCCAGATCGCTATTTACTTGGGGCAATGCAGCGACTGCTCTCCACTGCGCTTGAGTAACTTCGTATTTACCCATCAAGAAGGCAGGTACCCTCACCCGATGCTGTGGCTTTTCATTGTCATAACCTTGTCCGTCAGGAGAGCCCATCATGAAGGTGCCACGAGGAATTGGAACCAAGTCTAAGAGAGCATCGCCAATGCTTTCTTTAAATACGTGAGATTGCTTTGTTTCTTTACTAACAGTTTCTCCTTTTTCATTAACTGTCACTACCTCAAAGTCAAATGGTGTGAAGTCTGCGGCTGTTAAGTCTGGCAGCGCTAACCGTGATAAGGTTTTGCCCAGTAGCACTGTGCTCACACTGCCACCCGCAAGTCCTAGAATCTGAATTGCTCTCCGGCGGCTGATGCCATTGCGCAAATAACTCGGCAGCGCTGGTCGAACAGTTGGGGATGACGGGTGCTGACGAGGTGACGGTGCAGCAGGAGTCGCCGCGCGGGAGGTCGCTTGGGATCTGGGTATAGATGCAGACTTCGGCTGCTGCGGTGGGCGTACTGGCGGCGGTGGTGGATTTTCCCGAGACAGACGCTTGATACCGGTAATGGCCTCTGGGTCACCTGGAGAAACCGTCAATACACGAATCCAAAGCTGTTCAGCCATTTTGAAGTCGCGCTCAACCTCAGCCGTGAGTGCATCGTTCTTAAGCGCCACAACATCGCCAAGCGTGGCCTGTCGAGGTAGCAAGATCAAATGATTCTTAGACGTGGGTTCAATCACGCTGTAGGGCGTTTGAGCATCACGCTTATACTGCCGGGTGAGCTGTGGCACGTAATAGCGTAGCCGCTGATATAGCCGCTCTACCGTGGCGCAGTTGCCCTCACCTTGCAGTCGCAAGCTCTGTAGCAATACGTGCGTAAACGCGCCTTGCTGTAGCTCTTGTATTTCGTAAGAAGATTCTTCGGGGCTACAGGAAAAGAGCGTAATTACGCCCTGCTGCTTTTCCAAACCAAGCCCAACGCCATCCCGACGACCCTCATAACTACGGCAGGCGTCGATTAGCAAAATAACGTTGTCGGCTCCGCTGTTGCGCAGGCGATCGCTAATAAAGTGAATCGGAATCGCAGAATTTGCGAGGTCGGCGCGATCACCATCCATCGGCATCAAATAATCAGTCTGCTCATGCCGAATCCCATGCCCCGCAAAGAAAAACCATAAGTTATCGCCATCGCCCAAAAACGGCGTCTCAAATCGCTTGTTCAAAAAGCGTCTCAGCGTCGTATAGGTAGGCTGAGAACTTTGGTCGGGTCCGTAATCTTGAGGGATGGGCAGGCTAGTGTCTGTAAAGTGATAGACCTGCTGAAAGCCGAGTTCGCCTAAGAAAAGTTGGCGCATGGCATCGGCGTCGCTAGTAGCGTATTGGAGCGATCGCAAATACGGATATTCGTTTATACCAATCGTAATTGCCCAGTTTCTGGCCACAGAAAGGTTCAGCTTAGCAGAACGCTTCAATTTTGACCGGATGGCGGCTAAAGAGCAAGCGGCATCGGCAAAACTGGTTGAGCGATCGCCCAAACTTCAAGGCAATATCACCGTTGCCAGTGAGTGTAAGCCGCTACCTGTCAGACAATCTATCGTACCTCTCCGTAATTGCCAAGATTCCCTGTCAAAAATAGTTGACGCGCTGAAAACAAGACTGATACGCTAGCTGCTATAGCTGTTGCACTCCGTGATAGCTACCCACCCAAAAATTTAGCAGCCGCTGACGATGATTGCTACCAACAATCACCGCCAGCTCGCCCCCTCGCTGACGAAGACAGCAAGGCGGTTGTGGTTCATGATGCCACAGCCACCCTGACTCTTGGCAAGTTGGGGTGGCTAAATTTTGGGTTTTCTTCCCCCATCCCCAGAAGAGACCCTCATGAAACCCACAGCTTATCTCGCCAGCAATCCGCTCTACGCCCCGCAGTTCGGCAGACAGAGCCAACCTTTCGCACTGCTCACTTCAACGCCGCTCAGCCCACCGCCCGGTTCTAGCAGCCGCCCGCCGCGAGAAGAACTGCGCCACATTTTGCTAGGCAGCCCCGGCGCGATTCGGCAGGTCATCCACCACCTCCACCTCTTAAACTATGTCGAACCGATGCTGTGGAGCCCGATTATGACAGTCGGTGAGCAGCTGATCATCACGCCAGAGCAGGGAGAGGCGATGAGTTTGTTGCGACGGGGTTTGTAAGTAGAAAACGGTAAGGAGCCAGGATTTAATAGAATACGCAACTCCCGTACCCACTCTGCGAGAAGAGCTAACTCCCTCTCCCGCTGGGCTACCATGTACACGCCAGTAAGAGAAGCTAGAAGATCGGGCCAGGTGCCTCAGTTACCGACCCACCCCGTCCCTGCGGGCCACCCCGCCCAAGCGGGGATTTACTTCAGCCTGGGCAGCAGGCAAAGGCGACCCGATCACCTCAAAGGCAAGCCGGGAAAAATCTCCTCGGAGGAGTGCCCGCAGGGCGAGGTGGGTCGGCAACTAAAACCACTCAACCAATGTCTAAAGAACAGCTAAAACAACGCAGCTTCGTTAGTCGATTAACAACAATCTAAACCAGGTTTCAATACTTACAGCGTTTCAATTCCCAGAGTCATTAATGAGCGCTAAGCGGGAGACAAGAGAGAAGTGCCGTACGAGATTACGGCCCACTGATCTACTGTTTACTGTCTCCTGCCCACTACCCTTCTGTCTCCTGCCTCCCCCTCGCCCGCACCGCTCGAAACATGCCAAATCGACATAGCCCATTACCAAATGCCAAGCGCATCAGTAGTAGTGTCGGCACCTCGCGCACAGACTTAATAAATCCAGCCGGGCCAAACTTCACCAGTCCCTTAGGGCGAATAATGCCCTGCCAAATCGAATCGATCCAGGAGGGCAGCGTCTCTTGAGACCAATCCGCCGTCTCCACAGAGCCCTCTACCAGGCCAGTTGCCTCTAGCAGCTCAGAAAATCCCTCAATGCTCGAAAATTCAGGATGAGACCACTGATCGAGCAGCTGTTTCATCACTGGCTTCTCCCACCAGTTCAGCGGGCGACGGCGATCATCTCGCTGATTCCAATCGGCAACGACCAGCACACCACCTGGCTTTAGCACTCGCAGCAATTCCTTAGCAAACACGGCTTTGTCAGGCATATGAGGCCCCGCTTCTACCGACCAAACGATGTCAAAACTGGCATCGGGAAAAGATAGCGCCATGGCGTCATCTACCAAAAATTTTGCACTCAACCCCTCAGGCGTCAGCTGCTGGGCTCGCGCTACCTGCTGCGGGCTAATCGTCACAGCGGTCACATCAAAGCCATAGTCTTTTGCCAGTACCCGGCTGCTGCCGCCAATGCCACAGCCGACATCGAGTAGCGTCGTTCCCGCAGGCAGCGAATCGATGCGGCCCCACTTCACCATTTCGTGAACAAAGTCGTACTTAGCAGCCCGAAAATCTTTTTGCCGAGGCGGTGAACCGTAGTGCCCCAGGTGAATATGCTCTCCCCAGTAAAATTCTAAAATGCCGTCTTGCGTCCACTCGTCGTAAGAGCTGGCAACGGAGTCGGCTGAGCTGTAGCGCCTGGCAGTTAATACATATGCGGCAGTGCCCGCGATCAGCAATAGGAGCAGTAAGCCAGGGGCAAGCAATAAATTCATGAGGGTAAAAGCGCTACAGTCTTTAAAGAATCTAGCGTATTTTTTGATACCGAAACTTATGACCTCAGCCCTCAAAGAAAATCATCTGAGGCTTTCTCTAGCGCAGCTCGGCCCTGGGCTGCTGATGGCGGGCGCAGCGATTGGCGTTTCTCATCTGGTGCAGAGTACGCGGGCTGGGGCGCTATATGGCTGGGGGGCGCTGCTCTTTGTGCTGCTGGCTAACCTGATGAAGTATCCGTTTTATGAGTATGGGCATCGGTACGCAGCGGCTTCGGGTCAAAATCTGATTCAGGCTTACCGGCAGCAGGGCAAGCGGGTTTTTATTCCATTTTTGGCTATTAGCGTGGTTAGCGCAGTGGGTAGCTTTGCAGTCGATGCGTTTGTCGCGGCGATGCTGCTGCAATATCTGTGGCTGCCGCAGGCTTCGGCGACGGCTTTGGCGGTGGGGGTGCTGCTGTTTTGCTGGAGTCTGATTGCTGTAGGGCGCTACCGCCTGTTTGAGCAGATTACTAAGTGGTGCGTGATTTTTTTGGCGATCGCCACCATCGCCGCAGTCATCATGGCAGTCTCTACAACCTTCACCTTGGCACACTCAGTTAGCAACACTTCCGCCAATGCTTCCACGGATGTTTCCACAGTGCTGGAAGTTGCCAATACAACTATTTATCAGCATAGCTCCGTTTTCTCGTGGTCAGCAGTGCCGTTTTTAGTCGCCTTTATGGGCTGGATGCCTGGTGGACTGGAGCTTTCGATTTGGCAATCGCTGTGGGTACAGGCCGATGGAGCAGATCGGGGCGAGGCAACTTCTATGGCCGCAGCAAGCTTTGACTTTAATTTTGGCTACGTGCTGACGGTGGTGCTGGCCTGCTTGTTTTTGACCCTGGGGACGCTGACGCTGCCTGAGCAGGGGTTGGCCGATGAGCCCGCTGTCTTTGCTGGGCAGCTGGTGGGCATGTATACCAGCTATATCGGCGTATGGGCAGAGCCGGTGATTGGGCTGTGTGCGATCGCTGCCATCTTCTCCACCACCTTCACCGTCGTCGATGCCTACCCTCGCACGCTAGAAGCAGGCTTACACGAGCTAATGCCCGCTACCAAAGCCAGCACTTTTCCGATTCGGCAGGCGATCGCCCTGACGCTCATTGCTCTAGCTGCCCTACTTCTGGCCGTTTTCACCGCCGGATTTGAACCGCTAATCAACGCCATCACCGTCATTGCCTTCATTGCCGCCCCCTTTTACGCCTGGCTAAATATGCGCAGCGTTCGCACTCTAGAAATAGAGGATCAGCCCAAGTCCTGGCTTTCTCGATTGGCGATCATTGGATTTCTGTATCTATCAGGATTTAGCCTGCTCTTTATCGTTCTAAAGTTCGTATAGCTCAGTCGAGCACATAGGCCAAGCATAGCCGAGCACGTAGGCTGAGCGCAGCCGAAGCCTACAGCCTTGAAAGCCGGCGCTTAGAGACCTTACGCAAATACAAGAACACCGACTGAGCTGACAGGTACAGATGGATCATCGTGGGAATCATCGCAGAGAAGCCCATCATCACACCAAAGTAGATGTTTTTGACGTTCTCTCGGCCCAGCGGATCGTGAACTGCATCGGTAAGGCGATTTTCATACTTAGCCGAGCTTTCCACTAGCGACTGAGATGAGTGTTGCAGCATACCCACTAACCAGCCCGACACTGAAAACACCATCAGCACCCAGAAGGTAGCGACAATTGCAATCAGCACGTCGATGCTGAGATGGGCAATATAGCTTGGCAACGAGGTCGTTTTTAGCGCCCGGCGAGCAATCCATACGGTGATAAAGAAGGAGAAGCTGTCAAACATCGCCCCTAAAAACCCGACCGGGAACTGCATTAGCAGATACTCAAATCGCTCACCGCCAGCAAATTCTTCTGGGTAGGCAGTCAAAATCGCAATCCAGTAGCAGCTCATGTTGAGCAGCATGAAAAAGATAAAAAGCTTTGGGAAAAACGAAGTCAGGCTGCCACGCTTGCGGGCATAAAAATTGAGAAGTTTTTCCAAAGAGTGCCGCCAAATCGTCATGATTGGGCGAACACTAAGTCGGGTACTTTTCATGTCTCGATTACAGGCAAAGGGCTCTAGGTGTTAGCAGCTACACCTTAACCTCAGCAATAAGAAGATGTCTGCTCCTATCTGCATCAAATACTGCATCTTGTTCTAAACTATTTATTTGGCGTTCTTTTGTATCGCTGCTAACAGTTCTCGCTAAAGCTGAATATTCTCACGCAGCAGCTCGCGCTTGGTCTCGACTGCCTCTACGTTTTCACCTGCTGTTCTTTTGGACCAGCCCTCTCAGTAACCAGCCCAAGGCAACTGCTAAAAGGATCGGGATGATCAAGGCTGAGAAGATCTTCGCACCCGACGGCCCATTCGCAGGCGTAGGAGGCTCACCGCCACCGTTAGTGCTTTGCATCTCAACATAGTCGTAGGTAGCAAAGGCAGTACCGCTAGCCTGCAAATAAGATGTCATAACCATCCTTTTCTAATCCTTCAGCTAACACAATCTGACTGCCAAATTTTACTTACATCCGCTCTAGCACGTCAATTCCTAATAGATACAACCCTAGCTTGAGCGACCGAGCCGTCAAGTCACACAAAATCAATCGCGATGTGCGCAGCGGCTCCTCCGCCTGTAGTACCGAGCAGCGGTCGTAAAACTGGTTAAACTTCTGGCTGAGCTCAAATAGGTACTGGCATAGGCGATTGGGCAGCAGCTCGGCTTCTACCTCAGCGAGCACTTCATCCAATCCTAACAAATGCTTTGCCAGGGCAAATTCACTCTCCTCGGTTAGCTTAATCTCGGTATCCAGCGTCGAAAAATCTATCTCTCCTTTGCGGCTGATGCCGCGCACGCGCACATAGGCATACATCATGTATGGAGCCGTGTTGCCCTGCAAAGACAGCATCTTGTCATAGCTAAATGTATAGTCGCTAACGCGGTTTTGACTGAGGTCGGCATATTTAATTGCGCCGATGCCTATTTTCTCTGCCGCATTCTGAATAAATTCCTCGGATTCTGTTCTCTCTTCAGTGGCTAGGCGCTGTTCTATGTCGTTGCGGGTACGCGCGATCGCCTCATCGAGCAAATCCTTCAGCGGCACCGCCTCTCCTGAACGAGACTTGAGTCGCTTGCCATCTTCTCCAAGCACCAGGCCGAAGGGCGCATGATCTAGCGCGACAGAATCAGGCACCCAGCCCGCCCGCCGCGCTACCTGAAAAATCTGGACAAAGTGATTAGACTGCCCAGCATCAGTGGTGTACACTACGCGGTCTACCTTGTCTTCGGTAATGCGATAGCGAATCGCCGCTAAATCTGTTGTCGCATAGTTGTAGCCACCATTAGACTTTTGCACAATCATCGGCAGCGGGTCACCTTCTTTATTAGTGAATCCTTCTAAAAAGACACACTGAGCGCCGTGATCTTCCACGAGTAATCCGACCTTATCCAAATCTGTGATTACATCCGGCAAGTAGGGATTATAAAAAGATTCGCCGCGATCAACAATATCTGGCGCAATATTCAACAGATCGTAGATTTTTCGGTAAGACCGCTTAGAGAGCTGACAGACTCGCTCCCAGGCTTCTAATATTTCTGGCTCGCCCGCCTGCAACTTCACCACCGCCTGCCGAGCACTTTCCTTAAATGTTTCGTCCTCATCAAAGCGTTTTTTGGCCTGTCGATAAAAAGTGGCTAAGTCACCAGATGTAGCAGCTTCAGCAGCCTGCTGCGGGTCGGGATAGGCTTCTCGCAAGTAGGTAATTAACATGCCAAAAGGCGTGCCCCAGTCGCCGATATGATTGACTTTCAGCAGATCGTGCCCCTGAAATTCAACAATCCGCGCAAAGCATTCACCGATGATGGCTGGGCGCAAGTGACCGACGTGCATCTCTTTGGCAATGTTGGGGCTGGGATATTCGACGATCACTCGTTGCGGGGGATCGGCTTTGGCAATACCGAGGCGATCGCTCCCATGCACTGCTTTAAGCTGCTGCTCTAAATACTCAGTCTTCAGCTTGAAGTTGATAAACCCTGGTCCCGCAATGGAAGGCGGTTCGCAGAAATCTGTAACGTTCAGGTTTTCGGTGATTTGGGTGGCGATCGCCCTCGGATTCATCTTCAGCGGCTTCGCCAGCGACATCGCCACATTCGCCTGATAGTCGCCAAACTTAGGATTATTGGTACTCACCAGCAGCGGATCGGTATTGCTATACTCATCGCCAAACGCAGCAGCCAATGCAGCCTGCACCTGGTTTTGAAGTTCATTTAGCGTGGATTTCATAATGCGATCGCCCGCTCCCGGCACAACTAGACATTCACAACACAGACCCTACAATAGTAGACGCCCGCCCGTATACGCATCCCCTCATGAGCGCCCTGTATCGCTCACCCAGCCCTCTTCCTCTTCTAACAGCGTGCATCATGAACATTCAACGCCACTTCACCAATACCGAATGGGAACCCAAAGTTGGCTACTGCCGCGCCCTCCGTGCAGGCAATCTAATATATCTTTCGGGTACCGCCCCTGTTGGTGACGATGGCAGTACCTTTGCCCCAGGCAATGCCCACGCCCAAGCTCGCCGCTGCTTTGAAATTATTCAACGCACTCTCACAGCAATGAACTCTGGCCTCCATCAAGTGGTGCGCACCCGCATGTACGTCACCGATATCAGCCAGTGGGAGGCGTTCGGTAGGGCTCATCAAGAATTCTTCGGAGAACATCCGCCGGTAACTACCATGGTGGAGACTAAGGCTTTGATCAATGCAGACATGTTGATCGAGGTAGAAGCAGAAGCGTTTGTAGGCTAAAGAAATACGAGCTGCCGAATCATGCCAACCCCCCGCCCCACCAGAGCAGAAATTCTCGCCGCCCACGGCCAGACCATGCCCGACATCATCGCCCCCAATCTAAAAGTCCTCTTCTGCGGCATCAACCCCAGCCTATACAGCGTCGTCATCGGCCATCACTTTGGCAGACCCGGCAACCGCTTCTGGAAAGCGCTGCACAAAGCTGGCATCACCCCTCGCCTGTACGACCCCAGCGAAGACGCCTCACTGATAGACCTCGGCTACGGCATCACCAACATGGCCCCCCGCGCTACCGCCCGCGCCGACGAACTCAGCAAAGCCGAAATCCAGGCAGGCCGCGAACTCCTCGCCGCCAAAATAAAAGAACATCAGCCCAAATGCCTCGCCTTCTTAGGCATCACCGCCTACCGCATTGCCTTCGCCCAACCCAAGGCTAAAATTGGCCCTCAGCCAGACTGGGAAGGCACGCAAGTATGGGCCTTGCCGAATCCCAGTGGCCTAAATGCTCATTATCAGGTAGACGATTTGGCTGAAGTGTATAGCTGGATAGCCAAGTCAATACCGTTAGAATCGTAGAATGAGCGCTTCAAGACACATGAAATGTGGGCTACAGAAAACCCAACCGCATCCAAAGCATTGAGAGGTTCCAAATGAAGGAGGTAACAGGACCAGACCAGCTATCCCGAGTAATGATCGAGGGATTCAAATCAATTGAATCCTGTGACTTAGCGCTGGGGAGCCTTAATGTATTGATTGGATGTAACGGCGCTGGAAAATCCAATTTTATCGGCTTCTTCAGGATGATTCAGCAGATATTAGAGTCGAATCTACAGGTGTTCGTCAGCCGTCAGGGTGGCCCTGATGCAATTCTACACTTCGGAAGGAAACAGACTGAGCAGTTACAAATCCGGCTTTGCTTCGGAGACAGTCGGTATACTGCAATCCTAGAGCCAACTCAAGATAACAGACTGGTATTTTCCAGGGAATCATCCCCTTGGAATGAAATATTTAGCGGTCACTTTGAAACCAAAGCCGACGAATGGGCAGTTGCAGGCACTCATAAGAATGTCATAGATGCCATGAAACAGTGGCGAGTTTATCATTTTCATGACACCAGCGAATCAGCCTATGTAAAACAACCGCATGGCATCAACGACAATAGCTATCTACGGCCTGATGCCCGAAACCTCGCAGCATTCTTATATCTGCTCCAGACTAAGCACCCAAAGTCATACTGGCAAATCAAGCGCACAGTACAGTTGGTCGCGCCTTTCTTTGGAGACTTTCACCTTCGGCCCTCCCCGCAAAACGCAGATTTCATAGAGCTTGAGTGGGTTGAAAAGGGTCAGGATATTCCCTTCAAAGCACACGTACTTTCTGACGGAACGCTTCGTTTTATCTGTTTGGCCACTGTTTTTCTACAGCCTCCAGAATATCAACCCACCACAATCTTGGTTGATGAGCCCGAGCTTGGACTTCATCCCTATGCGATTGTAGTGCTTGCCTCGTTGATGAAGGCAGCCGCAACAGACAGCCAAGTCATTGTCTCTACGCAATCTGTAGATCTCTTAAATGAATTTGATCCAGAAGATATTATTGTAGTAGATAGAGAGAATGGTAGTTCACTATTGAGAAGGCTAGACGGTGCGAAACTAGGAGAATGGCTTGAAGAGTACAGCTTGGGAGACCTCTGGAAGAAAAATATATTCGGTGGGAGGCCCGCCCAGTGACGCGGCTGAACATTTTTGTGGAGGGTCAAACCGAAGAAACATTCGTCAGGTCTGTCCTAGCGCCTTACTGGTTGGAGAAGAAAATCTATCCCAATGCAATCCTGGTCAGAACTAGCTCGCAGAGCAAAGGTGGTTTGGTCAGTTACCCAAAAATCAAACGTCAGATTGACATTAAATGCAAAGAAGATCGAAAAGCCTATGTAACTACTCTGTTTGACTTATTTCGCCTTCCTTCAAGCTTTCCGGGTTTTGAAAACGCCCTAAATCTCTCTGATCCTTTCAAGAAAGCCCACTACATCCAGCAGCAAATGGATCGCGATATCGAGCAACAAAACTTCTTTGCCAATCTAATGGTGCATGAATTTGAGGCCATTTTGTACAGCGGCCCAACCAAATTTTCAAACTATTTTGCAGAGAGCATCGTCAATGCCTTGCAATCTGAGCGGAAATCCTTCGAGACGCCCGAACATGTCAACGGTGGCGAGAATACCGCTCCTTCTAAAAGGATTATCAAACTTTGTCCGCACTATAAGAAACCCGTTGACGGGCCACTCATTGCACAGGATATTGGGATAGACATCATCCGAAAAGAGTGCCGTTATTTTCATATGTGGTTGGAGCGGGTAGAAAACCTAACAAGTGTTTAAAGTCTTTAGCCAGAGGTAGCTGTGATTCTGGTCGTAACCCACTGACGAAACTCTTTCTTTGCTTTGCGTTGGTTAGTTGCTTTTGCCTGTCTGATATATTGCTCAACGGCTTCCTTAATGGGCCAATCAGGAAACAAAGGACTTTCCTCGGCCTCGACGTATTCACCATCGCGTAAGCAGTCAATGCGCAACCGTCCGGCATCATAGCGCCATAGCTCGGCGACACCCAGCCCCTGAGATGCCTCTAACTGCGTTTTGGAGGTCAGGTCAACCTCAATAGCAAATTCTGGCGGTGGATCGACTGCTAGATCTATTCGTTGCTGACCTGCCATGCGATCCGCGTATTGCAGGTAGAAGCAGTCATCGGGTTCAACGGCTTTACTCATCCCCTGGTTTTTGAACGTTGTAGAACCGTATGAGGTGTAGTCTATCTCCAGTTCATCAAACAGAACTTTTACACACTCACCAATACAAACTTTATCTACTTCATGCTCGGGTAGCGGTGCCACAATAGATAACGTTCCATCACTATAGGCAATGCGAGTATTTCGTTTCTCGCCCAAGTCTTGCAAAATGGCCTCTAGTTCAGACCAGCTTATTTCATTGATCTCAAGGGTCTGTCCCTCGGGTATCCTAATTTGCCTCACCTGAAGCGTGGCCATCATTTTCACTCCAAAGATTCAGTAGCGTCAGCCGCAGACAATCTGCGAATGATATTCGGCTTCACTCATCAGATCTAACGTACTTTCTACGCGGTCTAAAAAGACTTTGCCGTTGACGTGATCGTACTCATGCTGAACGATGCGGGCAACAAAGTCGGTGAAGACTTTCTGGTGCTGCTGGCCATGACGGTCGGTGTAGATGATTTCGATTTCTTTTGAGCGCTTCACCTTTCCTCGCAGGCCCGGCACGCTCAGACAGCCTTCCCAGTCTTCGAGCTGCTCATCTGAATAGGCGATGATCTGCGGATTGATCATGGGTGTGGGTTCCATGACGGGCGCATGCAGATAGCGCAGGTTTGGCCGCGAGGCGACGATAAATAGCTGTAGGCTCTCAGAGACTTGAGGAGCAGCAATGCCGACACCGTTGGCCTTGGTTGTGGTTTTAATGAGGTTGTCTATGAGTTTTTGGACGGCGGGAGCTTGAATATTTTGAATGGGGCGGGTGGGTGATCGCAACACCGCATTGCCCAGCTCTGCTACTTCTAGTATTTTGGCCATTGTGCGAACCGTTGCTATCGGTAACAGTTTAGCGAAAGTTAGCCAGTTACCCATCGGGAGCATCCCAAAAACCACTCGTGGAGAAAAACAAGAAAGCCGCCCCTAAAACACACAGTCAGCACCGCCCAACAATAAAGCGAAATCTGGCCAATCGATGAGGCTCTATATTGAGAGAGGCTCCATGTTGAGGGCGATCAGCGCTATCGGCGAGTCGTCGCCTCGACTGGGTAGTTCCCGGGTCGCACTGACAGCTCTACTGTCTGGCCGCTCCGATTGATGGTCATGGCGATCGCATCGCCCACCACTGTCGCTTCGACCACTCGCTGCACCTGATCGGCCTCAGTAATCGTCTGACCGTTCATCGCCAAAATCACATCGCCCAGCCGCAGCCCTGACTGAGCCCCTGGCGCATTGCGGGCAATGCCCAAAATCACCACACCCTGGTCGGATTGCAGGCGCAGACCTGATCGCGTGTCGGCATTGATTTCATTCTTTAAGGCGGGGGTGAGCGTGCGCATCTGAATGCCTAAGTAGGCATGGTTTACTCGCCCGTTGGCGACGAGCTGATCGGCGATCGCCCGCGCCTGATTGATCGGAATCGCAAACCCCAGCCCCTGCGCATTGCCGATGATAGCGGTATTAATGCCAATCACTTCGCCGCGCTCATTGAGCAGCGGGCCACCGGAGTTACCGGGATTGATCGCCGCATCGGTCTGAATGAACTGCACTCGCTTATCTGGCACTCGAATTTGGGCGCTGGTACGGCCCGTTGCGCTGATGATGCCAGCGGTGACGGTATTGTCAAGTCCGAGAGGATTGCCAATGGCGATCGCCCATTCGCCTGGCCGCAGCGCATCCGAGTCGCCAATCGAAACAACCGGCAGGTCACTGGCCTCCACCTTAATCACCGCCACGTCGGTGAGCGGATCTTCGCCTAAGACTTCGCCGCGCAGCTCCCGACCGTCTTTAAAGGTGACCGTCACCTCGTCTGCGCCCTCAACCACATGGGCATTCGTCAAGATAGTGCCATTGGCATTGAGAATAAACCCGGAGCCGGTGCCTCGCTCCACCCGCTCAGTCGGCTGATCGGGAACACCCATATCCCCAAAGAATTCTCGGAAGAAAGGATCGTTAAAAATTGCTGGGCGACGGCTTGTCGTCACCGTGCGAGCCGAGTTGATCCGGACCACCGCCGGGCCGACCCGCTCTACTGCTGTAGCGATGAAGTTAGCGCCCCCAACTAGGCGCTCGGTGCCGGTAGCTTGAGCGAGCAGGTAGGTGTCGTCCGCTGGCAACGAGAGACTTGCTGTCGGCCCTTCGGCTAGACTCGGTTCGTATTGAGCCGTCTCGTATTGGGCCGTCTCGTAGGGAAAGCTCGAAGCCGTTTGAGAAGGGGCGCGGCCAGTGACCAGCAGCACCGTCCCGGCACTCGCTGCGGTCATCAGCGCGTAGGTCAATGACTGCCGCAGCCACAGATATTTGGGGGGGTCAAACTGCTTCATACTTCACCTTATTGTCAGTTACGATTTTCTGGGCTGCTCTTATGAGGAGCGATCGCGCTATCCCGGCTTTTTTGTTCTAGCAGATCACCGAAAAGACTGTGATGTTCAGCAGTGACAGTTTCGTTAAATGTCTCCTTGTAAATTGTCAGAGCGCCACCAACCCAGAGTATTTTTTGTGATCGCTCCCCGCCAGGCCTTGTCAATCACCACATATACAGATTTCTCTTTCCTTTCGAGACGCTATATCTAGTACTCTAGTAAGTCCCTAGACCTTCTGCGCTTAGCTGCCCTTTTGTACAGCTGAGTCCCATTTTATGGCGTCGGAATACCTACAAATCAGCAGGAGTGCTGAATATCTATAAAACCGGCATGAGAGCCGGCATACGACTGGCCCCAACGCGCTAGCTGGCACTCACCCCTATTAGACCCAAATAATAGACCCGAAGAAAACTATCGAGGCGGATCGGTGGCTCAGGCAAAAGAAGAGCTTTGGAACCAGGTTTTAGCGAAGCTAGAAAGTCAGCTAAGCAGCCCCACCTTTGAAACCTGGATCAAGCCCACCCGGATTCAAACGCTCTCTGAGCAGAAGCTGGTGCTGCTCACCGACAATCCGTTTGCCCGCAACTGGCTGAGAAAGCACTACCTCGCTCAAATTTCTGAAGTGGCAGCAGAGGTATTGGGCCACACCGTTGAGATATCAATTACGGTGACCGACGAAACACCTAAAGTTTCTGCCCCGGCTGATAGCACCTACCTATCGACACCAGCAGTGGCCGCCAGCGCTGAAAAAAACGGCAGCGGCTCTTCAGATCTCAACCCCAAAGCGATTTTTTCTCGCTTCGTCGTAGGGGCTAACAACCGCATGGCGCACGCGGCGGCGCTGGCCGTGTCCGAATCGCCAGGGCGAGAGTTTAATCCGCTGTTTTTGTGCGGCGGGGTTGGGTTGGGTAAAACCCATCTGATGCAGGCGATCGGCCACTATCGCCTGGAGAGCAATCAAAACGCGCGGGTCGCCTATGTCTCCACTGAGCAGTTTACCAACGACCTGATCGCCTCTATTCGCCGCGATACGATGCAGCGCTTTCGGGAGCAGTATCGGGAGGTAGATGTCATATTGGTGGATGATATCCAGTTCATTGAGGGCAAAGAATATACTCAGGAAGAGTTTTTTCATACCTTCAATACGCTCCACGAGGCCGGCAAACAAATTGTGCTGGCTTCTGATCGCCCGCCCAACAAAATTCCTCGGCTGCAAGACCGGCTGTGCTCCAGGTTTTCGATGGGGCTGATTGCCGATATTCAGTCGCCCGACTTTGAGACGCGCATGGCCATTTTGCAAAAGAAGGCAGAGTATGAGCAGGTATCGCTCTCAAGAGACGTGACTGAGTATATTGCCTCCTCCTACGTGACCAATATCCGTGAGCTAGAGGGAGCGCTGACGCGAGCTATTGCCTACACCTCTATCTCTGGCCTGCCGATGACGGTCGAAAATCTGGTGCCGGTGCTCAATCCCCCCGCCGAGCGGATGGAATGTTCGCCCAAAGCGGTAATCAAGTCCATCTCTGATGCTTTTAAAATCTCAGTTGAAGATCTCAAAAGCAACTCTCGGCGCCGCGAAATTAGCTTGGCCCGGCAGGTGGGCATGTATCTGATGCGTCAGCACACCGATTTGAGCCTGCCCAAAATTGGCGAGCAGTTTGGCGGCAAAGACCATACAACTGTCATGTATAGCTGCGACAAAATTGCGCAGCTGATCAAGCGCGACCTCAACCTGGCGCAGACGGTGCGTGAAGTGAGCGATCGCATCACCCTCTCCTCCAATAGCTAGCAAACAGCTGACGCTTCACTAACTCTAGCGACGACTAGCCGCCTTATCTGTAGAGATGAGGCGCTTTTTGTAGGGAGAAATTCGACCAGGTAGGTTAAGAAAAATTAAACGTACGCAGGATTTTCCTGTGGAAAAACCCCGTTTTCCTGTGGAAAACCTGTGGAGACCCTGCGGAAAACCGATTGAGCCCTGTGGAAAAGAATCCCGCCATTTCAGGGGTTGTGGAAAAACCCTATCGTTTTCCACAGGTTTTCCACAGCATAGAAAAGGCTAAAAGCAACTTCTACTCAGACATTAGCCCAGTTTTCCACAGTTTCCACAGCCTCTACTACTACTACTTTAAATACTTATATCTAAAGAAAGAGCAGTCTTAAAGCAAGCGTAATTTTGTCTGAACAACACCCTGTTGAATAGGTCAAACGGGGTGATACTATTGGGCATCTCAAAGCGCTTTCTTGCTCCCCATTAGCCCCCGCTCAGCGATGAAATTTAGCTGCCCACAAACCGATTTCAACACTCACTTTTCGCTGGTGAGTCGGGCAGTGCCATCGCGCCCTAGTCGCCCTGTCTTGGGCAATGTGCTCGTCAGAGCCAGTACCGATATGCAGCAGGTAACCCTCGTCGGCTTTGATGAAACGCTGGGGATCCAGACAACTTTTGCAGCTCAGGTAGATGAAAGCGGTGCCCTGACCCTGCCAGCCAAGCTGCTCGGCGACATCGTCTCGCGATTGCCCAACGAAGACATCGACATCAGCGAAGACGATGACGAACTGGCAATTACGCTGGCATGCTCAGCCGGACGCTATCAGGTGCGCGGGCTCAGCGCTGATGACTATCCCAACCTGCCCGAAGTGGCCGCAGCAGAGACGGTGAAAATTTCGGCAGATGCTTTGATTGAAGGTCTCAGAGGGGCACTGTTTGCGACCAGCACTGACGAAACCAAGCAGGTTTTAACCGGCGTTCATCTAACCGCTGACGACGAAAGCTTAGAATTTGCGGCTACCGACGGCCATCGGCTAGCGATTGTTCAAACCTTAGACGAAGCCGGAGCAGCAAGTCTACAGACAAATGTCACCATTCCTAGCAAGGCGTTGCGGGAGCTGGAGCGGATTTTGCAGACCTACCCTAGCAGCGAGCCAGTGGCCTTACATCTGGATCCTACTCAGGCTGTGTTTGACCTGGGGCCGCAGCGAATTACTAGCCGACTGCTAGAGGGCCAGTATCCCAACTACCGTCAGCTGCTGCCTAAACAGTTTGAGCGGCAGCTGACGATAGACCGCAAGCAGTTTGTCGCCTCCCTAGAGCGAATTGCGGTCATGGCTGACCAGCGCAATAACATTGTGAAGCTTTCGATTGACAGTGAGAGTCAGTCACTGGCGCTATCGGTCGAGGCGCAGGAAGTCGGCAGCGGTTTGGAAACTCTCCCGGCCCAGGTGACAGGTGAAAGCCTGGAGATTGCCTTCAACGTGCGCTACCTGCTAGACGGGCTCAAGGCGCTGCCCTCGGCTGAAATCCAAATCCAGTGCAACACAGCGACGAGTCCTTCTGTACTGACTCCTCTGGGCGGCACTAAGATTACCTATCTGGTTATGCCAGTACAAATTCGCAGCTAGTACAGTGTCGCTACAGCTCTTGAGCAGTTTAAAGGGACAAACAATAATCAAGAAATGTTGATTAACTATGTCGTTAGTGAAGGGTGCTGCTGGGTAGATTAAGGTACGTTATCTATGGGCGCAAAGCTGCTCGGTGTGCGAACGCGTAGCCGCAGCCAGCTTGCCCAGACACGTCCCAAATAAATTTTAGGAGAGACCCCATGGATTTAGCTTTAGCTGCGATTATGTTTGGTGTAATACTGGTGGCATTTAGCAAAGAAGTGCTGAACGGTTGACTGCACGCTGCCGAGTCGCCCTGCTAATAATTTGTCATCACAGCTAGTTAGAGACACCTGTTTTGGTGCCAAAGAAATCTATCCGATAGTCAGAGATTTTCACACCGGTCTGAGCTTCTACCTGCTGAAGCACGGCTGCGGGCAGCTCAATATTGATGTCGATAATCTGATGGGTATCGGTGCAATTAACGTGGCTGTGGGGTGAATTGACGTGCCCGTACAGGCGGCCATCTGCCCTCTCTACGCATTCAATAATGCCTTGCTCAGAGAGGGCTTCTAAGTTTTGGTAGACCGAAGTGTGGCCAATTTCCCTGCCAAGTTGGTTTAGCCGGTCGTAAATCTCGCGAGCGGATAGATGCTCTTGGATTTGCCACAGCAGCTCTAAAATGTATCGACGCTGACGGCTGAGCCGCATCCCTAGTGACTGACATCGTGCGATCGCATCTTCTAACGATTCAATTGGCGAAATATCAGCAGATGGTTGCATAGCATGAATAAAGGCAAGTGCCCACAAGGTAAAGACTACCCATTAGGTCCCCAGTAGCATTTTGGCCACTGTCCTAAATCATAGTCACTACTACCTTAGCTCGAACGCCAAGAAATTGTCTATTTCGGCTGCCAGTAGCGGCACTGCTGGCAGCCATCTCTACCTTTTAGGGCCTTCCTCTGGCTGTATAACCTTGTCTTCGTAGCTCCACAGCAAGCGACCAGGGGCTGCTTGGTAGGTTTTCTCAGGGGGGCGCGTCAGAGCAGCGGGAATGGGCAGATCTGTATCGGCTATCACCTCGTTGTCAGCAGCTGAACTGTCAGCAGTTGAACTGTCAACCTGCTCGGCCCTTTCAAAGGCAGCCTCAATGCCCGCATCCTCGCTGTCCGCAGGTAGGTCTGTGATGTCGTCTTCGGAGGGCTCTATGCCAAATAGAGTCGGGGCATCTGCTTCCGAAGCAGGTGGAATGGACACAGCTGGGTCGGGACTGGAAACACCCAGTTCAGCGGGTGTTCCTTCTGTTGAGGCTTCAGGTTCTGCTAAGGCTTCAGAGCTGCTCGGCGCTGCACCGACAGCGGCATCGGCGGGGCTGAAGGCAAGCTTCAGCGGTCTGCTTGGTAACGGCGCTGCTGTTGCAGCAGGAGAAGCTGACGGCGCAATTGAAGCCAGCACCTCTGCGTCAGAGGGTACATCGGCAGGTGCACCAGCAGGCGGTAGCCCAAATGAGAGCGCCATATAAGCCTCAACCTGCGCCGATAGCGTCTGAGGCGGCAGGCCCTCCTCTGCTGATAGGCTGGCTGTTACCGCTGGCCCACTATCTAGACTATCGGTGCTGATGCTCGCTGCTAGGCCATCTACACCCACTGTCTCAGTGGATTGGTAAGCCTGTAGCGCTCGCGCGATCGCTACTGCCCGCCGCTCCTGGTCCTGGCTGATACTGGAGACATTGTTGCCCAAGCCAGGTGCATCCCAGGTCTGCGTATCCGGGTCGATATAGGCGTAGGTACGCGCCCACAAAATGGCTTTTTCGCCCTGCATTCCCAACCGATTGGCTTCGGCTAAGCGCTCTATGTAGCCGCCTCGATCCAGGGCGGCTAAGGGAGCTTGGTTAGCTAGGTCGATGCCGTTTAGCTTGGCTTCTAAGGAGAGCTTTACCCCCAGACCAGCGGCTTTTTCCTCAAGCTGAAGCCCCTGATACCTCAGCCGGGTGAGCTGCTTTTCATCGGCTTCTTCTGGGCTCCGAGCGCCGTGCTGATATGAGAAGGTGCCCAAGTTCCAGACGCCGTTGCCCGGATCGGTGTGACCGTAGTATGCCGGGGTGTTCCCGCCATCTGACATGCGGGTGCCTTCAGCGCTGCCCACTGTACGGGCGACGAGCGAGCTAGAGCCACCGTTGAAGATCCAATCGTCTAGGCCGAGGGTGTTGTAGGCGGTTTCTGCTGGCTGAGCGATCGCCACACTAGAACCGCTGACAGGTGAGATTTTGCTATCGGTCTCTATAGCTGTGCTCGCTCCAGGAGCCTCAGCATCTTCCCTCTGGATTGCCTGCTCACCTTCATCTATGGGCATCTGCAAGCCACTATCGGCAAAGCTCAGCCCAATGCTGTCTTCTTTCGGCGCAGCAGGCTTACTTTCGGCTGGAGTCTCCGTCAGCGGCGGTAAGGCATCCGAGTAGCGAATCAAATCCTCAGCTTTTGGTAGGACGAGCTGTTCCGCAGTCTCCGCAGTCTTTGTGGTCTTCTGTTCTACTACCTCTTCTACCTCCTGAGAATTGTCCTGCACTCGTCCTGCTGCCGGTAGCGCGAAGCTCAGTGACATATTCTCATCGGCTCTAGCTGTGCTAGTCCAGCTCAACAAAGTTATTAATACACCAATAGCAAAGAGATAAGGCGATTTCAGCATCGTGCTACAAAGATAAAAAATCCAATGGATAAAGAACAGCGATTCAACAACAGTTACCAGGGGTGACTGCTCATCAACGACCTATATAAAAATTGCAGCGGGTGGGTTACCTCGGTGCGAGCGCTTTTTCTAAAACGCCTTTAGCAGGTTCAACAATAATCCAGGTACCGTCGGGCTGGCGCCTGAGCGTGGCGAAGCTGAGGTATTCTCCTTTACCGATGGTTTCACCCGCTTTAATCTCTCCGTAGGCCACGGCGCGAAGTCCGCACAGCCGAAATAGATAGGCTGGGATTTCGGGCGTGGAGTAAAGCGCGCAGTCGTCTAGCTCACTCATCTCTAATTCGCCATCAAAGGGCGCAGCGACTTTAGCGTTTTTCAAATAGAGAGAAATGTCTCCCAGGCTGCCTGCTACCAAATTGCCAGCGATTTCATCCCCCGGATTGAGCGCCCACTGCTGCTGTAAGGTAATCGATCTAGGCGCGGGCGCAGAGCGATTTACGCAGCTACCCAGGCCAATGGCGATTACTAGCAGGGACAGGTACTGTATGAGTTTTTGCCAGGGCAGCCAGTCCCAGGCAAAGGCGCTAGTGCTTGAAGCGATAGCCTGCATATTCATCGTTCTCATAGAGGATAACGAGGGTGGTGTCGGGATCGAAGGCAAGAGGATAGGCTTCTCGTTCAGCTTTGACGCCAGCGCGAACACTCAGTGAAGAGAGCTGGCAATAGGGCGATTGAACAATCTGACGGACTTTCTCTTTGCTATCTCGCTCTGGAATGGCTAGCAGCTTTAGCAGCTGTTCCCGTGAGAGCTGGGCACTGTTAACAATTTCGGTTTCGCAAGATTGGGAAAGGCCTTTGATGGCTTTACTTTGGGCCGGAGAGCTGACTAGCCCAATCGGGTCGCTCAGCAGTGTTTTGACACCGTTAATGTCGAGCAAAATGCCGATCAGGGCGAACATCAGTCCGCCTGCTAAAAGAGGCTTAATAGGATAGCGGGAAGGAATAGATTTTGTCATCAGATAGCCTCTCGAATGTTTAAATGAGTGAGTGAGATGGGCGAGGGCAAGAGATATCGTAGTAGATGAACAAAACAGTCAGGAGCTGCTTTAGAACGAACCGCCTAAAAATAGACCCAACAGGGCAGCGGATAGTCGGTAAGCCAGGCTGAAGTCAGATGACTTGGCAAAGACCACTCGGTAGATGGCCAATGCAATTGCGCCGACCAAGGCTATCAGCAGCGGCATTCTCAGAATGGGATGACTCATAAGTGCAGCTTCGACGACGATGCGAGCGATCGCCGCGCCGCTAAACCAAATAGCTCCATCCAACCAGGAGAAATGGCCCGAGGAAAAATGTCCAGATGCGCGATCACGCTCTGCGCGGTTGCCCGAGCGAGTGGCGTTTCTGTGACCCCGACGCCGCCCCTGCCAAAGCCACCGGTCAAGATAGGTACGGGCATTCGCTATCAGCGTCTGAATTGGGTCTTCCTCATCGGTTGACCGCAAACTAGGAGAATCCTCTGCCCCGACCAAACGCCCGTGAGCGGGGGGACTTGGCGCAATTGGCTGGTCAAAGAGCAGATCGGGCGTTAGCTGACGGTTGCGCAACGCATCGGCGGTATCTATGGCTTCTTGCTCAGCCCGCTGAAAATCTACCGGCGCGTGGGTGAGAACAAAATGCCCTTGCGCGTCTCTCTCTACGTGGGGTACGACAGCGGAGAGGTCATTTTCGAAAAGCTGGGCGATCGCAGCTAGCTGCGGATGTTCGTAAATGCCCTGGCGTGCGAGCGCAACGGCGGCCTGCTGAGCGGCACGCTTCATAGCCATAATGTCGGCGGTTTGCTGCTGCGATCGCACATTGATTTGATGAGCCCGCACCTCTAGCGCCTGAATTTCGTGGGCAACCAGACTATCCACCTGGGCTGTCGGCTTAGCCTCACGCCCACCGAGCCTGCCAGAGCGCTGCTGGAGTGTTTCTATAGCAACCCTGGGCTGGGTGCTAGCGCTACCCGACTGACGCGGGTACACCGGTGAATCAGCCCCCGCAGATCGCGGTGCTGACCAGGGCGACGAAAGAGCCTCGGCTGCTGGTAGCTCAGCCTTGAGCATCTGTAGCTTTTCGCGAATGGGCTGTAGGTCTATGTTAGTTTTTGTCATATTCCCAAGACTCAAACAGGGCGCAAAAGAAGGTTAAATAGGAACGTCTCTATTGACTTGGTACAAGTGTACTATAAATATCAAAAAAAGTAACCCAATCGGCATAGAAAATCTGCTGGAGTTTAGTTAAAGCTTTGCTGTAAACCCTTTCCCAGGCCCTACCGAAAGGGTCCCTAAGTGGCCTGTCCTCCCGACAAACTCCCAGTACTTCGCTATTCTTGGATGATTCACAATGACGGCAGTTATTTGAAAAGGGGGCAGGCGATCGCGCATGATATTCAGCAACCTGATTGCGCCGCCTACAATTGGACTACCCCGGTCTTTGGAGCCTTTGCCCCGCTAGATTTTAACCAGCGCTCAGGGCAAGCTATAGCAAGTAACATTGATTCACTAAAATAGATCGGCTCAAACGGACTAACCATTGACAAGCCGTTTGAGACAGTCAGGGTGGCAGCGTTAAAGGCGAGCAGACGGACAATTGGCAGATTTTATAGAGAGGAGAGTCCCTTCCGATGGTTAAAGCTGATCAGTCCCTATCTCAGCGCCTATCCCAGCGTCTATCTCAGCAATGGGACCATCCCCCCCACCGCTCTTTTCATCTGCCAAAACCCCGCCGCCGTACTGCTGAGGCCGATAATCCGATCTATCACTCTGCCATGGCCATTTTGCTGGCCGGGCAGGTGATGCATCGCCTGATTCGGGGCCGGTACGGTCAGCGCCAAATTATGGACCATCTGATGTGTGCTGGACCGCGCTGTCTGGCTCCGGTGGTGCTGACCAACGTCTGTGCGGGTATTATCTTTGCGATTCAGTCGGCTCGCGAAATGGCTCGATTTGGCGCTATTAGCACTTTGGGAGGGGTATTCGCAGCTGCCTACTGCCGCGAGCTGGCCCCGCTGCTAACGGCTGGTGTGCTGGCCTGTCAGGTGGGCTCGGCCTTTGCCGCCGAAATTGCCTCAATGAAGCTTACCTATCAGATAGATGCGCTGAAAATGCTGCGCACCGACCCGATTGACTATCTGGTAATTCCTCGCGTGCTGGCCTGTACGATTATGCTGCCGATACTGACCGTTCTGGCGCTGTTTTGTGGGGTTGCTGGGGGAGGACTGGTCACCACCCAAGTTTACGATATCTCGATGGGCAGCTTTTTAGACGGGGTACGCACCTACTTGAGTGTGACAGATGTGCTGTTGATTATGAGTAAGGCTTCGCTGTTTGGCGGGGTGATTGCGATCACTAGCTGTAGCCGAGGGTTGACCGCTGCCTGCCACGGTCGGGGTGTAGGGCAATCGGCGACCGCTGCTGTGGTCACCGCCTGGGTAGCGCTCTTTGCAATAGATTTGCTGGTGTCCTGCATCGCCCTCTTAAAGCTGATGCACTAAAGCTGCTGAACTGGCGAACCCTCTCTCTATCGCCCTTGATAAATCAGCTTTGTTATAACTCTTTCATCGGGCTGTCACATAAAAGTCACATGCATAGCCCATTATCTTTTTATAGGAGTGATAACTCGCTTCCTCACACCCTTTCTAGCCGATATTGCTCAGCGCTGGTTTCTGGCCTGACTGCGATATCGGCTTTTTTTTGCGCTCACTCCGGCGTATCAAACTGCTGCGTATAAAACTGGGTATAGCGACCGCCCTGAGCCAGCAGCTCGCGGTGCGTGCCCGATTCTAAAATAGTCCCTTTCTCCAAAAAGAGAATGCGATCCGCCTGGCGGACGGTGCTGAGCCGATGCGCGATGATGAACACCGTGCGGTTTTCCATGGCCCGCTCTAGCGCTTCCTGCACCAGGGCTTCGGATTCGGGATCTAGGGCGCTGGTGGCTTCGTCGAGAATGAGAATGCGGGGGTTGAGGAGAATGGCACGGGCGATCGCTATCCGTTGCCGCTGCCCGCCCGAAAAGTTGGTACCGCGCTCGCCTACCCAGGTGTGGTAGCCCTGCGAAAACTGACTGATAAAGTCGTGAGCATTGGCCACTCTAGCGGCTGCTTCAATGGCCGCGTAGTCTAGCTCGGTTTGCCCATAGGCAATATTCTGCGCCACCGTGCCTGAAAATAGCGTGGTCTCTTGCGGCACGATGCCAATCTGATGGCGCAGGCTAGCGATAGTGACGGTTTTGACATCAATGCCGTCTACCAATATCTGACCGGATTGAGGGTCGTAAAAGCGGGCGAGCAGATTGACGACCGTTGTTTTTCCGGCTCCCGAGGGGCCAACGAGCGCGACCACTTCACCGGGCCTGACCTGTAAATTTAAGTCGGTGAGGACAAGATCACGATCTGCTGTGCTATCAGCCAGATTGCCCACTAAGGCCGCATCGCTTTGACTGTAGCTGAAGCTGACGTGACGATAGTGAACCTTGCCGGTAATGGGGGGAAGAGCGATCGCATCTGCCCGCTCTGCCAACGTCGGCTTTAAGTTCATTAGCTCAAATACCCGCTCTGCCGAAGCCTCGGTTTGCTTATACAGGTTGTAGTTTTGAATGGACAGATCAATTGGGGCAATCAGCAGCGCCAGCGCGGTCAAAAAGGCGACAAAGTCCCCCGCTTCTAAATTGCCCAGCGAAATCTGCCAGGCCCCCACCATAAACAGCAGCATCACGCTCAGCGCTTCTAGCAATCCCACTGCCGGATATTGCAGGGAGGTGAGATATTCGCTGCGGTACCGGGCATCGCGATTGAGGGTTGCCTGTTTTACAAAGCGAGCCACCTCATAGTCTTGGGCGGCAAAAGCTTGAACAATTCGAATGCTGCCAAACACTTCTGTCAGCAAAGAGGAGAGATCGGCAATAGATGTCTGGTTGCGGCGCGACAGGCTCAGCTGCCGCCGACCAAATAGACCAATCAGCACGGCCACGACAGGCGCGACGATAATGCCCGTCAGCGAGAGCTGCCAGTTGAGATAAAAGATATAGCCTGCCAGCACCACAATTTGCAAAACGCAGGAGATAAACTGCTGAGACATTTTGAAGGTGACTTCGCCGATGCGGTCGGTGTCTTCTGTCAGCCGGTAGGACAGATCTCCTGTCTGCGCTTTGGCAAAATAGTCAATTCCCAGCCGGTGCAGGTTGCTGTATACGCGCTTGCGGACAGCCAGCACCAGGTTTAATGAGGCTTTTGCCGCTCCGACCCGCTGTCCGTACAAAAAGGCACTCTGCACCACAAAATCGGCCATGGCAAAGCTCAGCCAGTAGGCGGTTTGGCCCAAGTTGCCGCTGCTGATGGCCCCAGAGGCTTGCTTGGCCAGATAAGGCAAAATCGGCATCGTAATCACATAGCCGATAACGCAGACAAACGTGACCACAAACCAGGACCGCTGCGCGTTTAGAAAGGGCCACAGGTAGCGGTAGCTAGACTGTTGTTTGGATTGAAGAGCGCTTTTCACGGTTGGCTCAAATCGACAGCAGGATCGATGGCAGTAGAGTTGTTGAAGGGTTGGCTGTTTGGGTAGGGTGCGATCGCGCCGCGTTGGCTAGTCATTTTGCCTCGTCCAGATGGGTCAAAATTGAGTTGGCAATCCGAGCCGAGGCCCCAAAGGGACCAAATCGCTGCCGTCCATTCTCGGCGCACGCCTCCAAATAAGCCCTGTCCTCAATTGTTCGCACCACGCACCGAGCCGCCGCTTGCAAAATAGCCGGTGTGGCGGCCTGCTTGCCAATCGTCTGCACCGATAGCCCGAGCAGCCGCTCCTGCGCTTCGGCAAAGGCATAGGTAAACTGTGGCCCCTTGCCCGCAATCTGCACAATCGGCTTGCCAATGGCCATCGCATGATTCACCGCCAGCCCGGCCATGCCAATCACCAGGTTAGTCCGGTAAACAATATCGCTAAAGGCATCGCTGTAGCAGAGAATCTCCGTCGGCGGATAAGCGTCGCTGCCGGCATAGCGCAACCGCACCCTGCCTGCCTGCTGCGGTTCGATCTGCCAGCCCGGCGCCCAGTCTGCGGCAACGGCGGACAATTCTGCCAGCACACTCGGCACTAGCGCCGCTCGAAACTTAATGTGAGGCTGGAGCTGAGCCACTTCCAGCACCAGCTGCATCTCCAGCCTCAAATTGTTAATCGCTTCCGCCGTGCGCGAACCAGGCAGCAAAGCCACCATCTGTTCATCGTCTGCGAGCTGCAAATCTTGGCCGGTTGGCTTCAGCCGATCTAGCGCTGGAATGCCGCCAAAGTGTATTTTGGTCAATCCCTGCTGGCGCAAGTCTTCGGCGGTGTAGGCATCGCGGGTAAACACCGCCTTACACCGGTCAGATTTGAGAATATTCCACAAAACGAAATCTACATTCAGGGTGCCTTCATACGTAGCCGACAGCGGCGAGATAAAAGACACAAACGGTTTGCCGCTGAGATAGGCAAACGCCTGCCCGACCGCGTCTCCGGTCGCTGCGACAAAGTCTATCTGGGCCGCATATTTTTTCATCGCCTGAAACTGCTTCCAGGTCATGGTCAGCAGGCCAGCGCGAATATCGTTGATCAGCCGCAGCCGGTTCATAAACGTAAACCCGCCGGAGGGCAGCGTGTAGGTTGGCCCGATGATCGGTACGTTGAGCTTGCGGTAGTCGTTGCCTTCACCCACCACCGGCAGCGCGGCGATCTCTAGCTCGGGGCGAATGGCTCTGAGGGTGCGAATCACATGCGCAGAGTGATTATCTTCGCCGTGGCCATTGCTGATATATAGGAGGCGCTGAGACATACGCGAGAGAGCACCAGGCCGCGAAGGGTGTGCTAAAAGAATGAGTCGAATCTATCCTACACCGCTCAGGCGATACCAATTTTTGCGCTAGCTTTGTCAACTGATACACAGTGACTTGCCAAGGCAGGCAGCGAATGGGTTAATTTGAAGGGCGAACTTTGAATGAAATTCCCATGGCTACTTCCCTGATTCGTCGCTGCTCTGCGGGTGCGTTTGGTGTGCTGCTAGCGGTACTGTCTTTACCCTTGGGCCGCGCTGAGCAGGCTGTGGCTCAATCGGCAATCGCCCCTGATGAAATCGTCGAATGTGAGCTGCTGATTGTTGGCGGCGGTCTTTCGGGGACGGCGACGGCCTATGAAAGCCTGCTAGCGGGCCGGACGGTTTGTATGACCGAGCTGACGGACTGGGTAGGCGGTCAGATCTCTTCTCAAGGCACTTCTGCTCTAGATGAAGCCAAGCGTCAGCGAGATCTGTTGTTTTACGCTAAAGGCTACAAAGAACTGCGCAGCCGGATTGAAGACTTTTACGGCGAGCAGAATCCGGGAAGCTGCTGGGTGAGCCTCTCCTGCTTTTTGCCGCGCGATGCGAATACAATTTTGATGGAGGAGCTAGAGAAGGCGGCGCGTAAGGGGAAAGGCACGCTCAAGTGGTTTCCTTCTACCGTGGTTAAAGAGCTGGCGATGAGTGCAGACGGGCGGATGATCGATGCGGCGATCGCCATTCAACACACCCCCGCTCCCGGCACCCCGCCACTTAATACCGAGCTACTCTCTGAGACCTTTATCGACAGCTATCAGTACGAAGATTCAGAGCGCTTTACTAAAGAAATCATTCAGTTTGTGCCGCCCGCAGACAGCGATCCGGCTGGGCCTGCCAATTGGTATGTGGTCGAAGCGACTGAGACAGGCGAAGTGATTGCGCTTTCGGGGGTGCCTTACCGGTTGGGGTTAGATGCGCGATCGCCCCTCAACCCCTCCTCCCCAACTGAAACCGCTGATCCGTACTGCACTCAGGGCTTCACCTACACCTTTGGCATGGAGCGCACCGCTGAAGCGCAGCCCCAGCCTGAGCCAGTGTACTACTCCCAGTACGAGCCTTACTTTAGCTACGAGCGCCCTCGCGACAGCGGCGACTATTTTGACTACGTATTCACCTATCGCCGCATCGCCGCCCCTAACCCTCGCCCAGAGGGCAAGCAGTTTGGCGTTTCTCCCGTGGCCCCCGGCGACATTTCCATGCAGAACTGGACGTGGGGAAACGACTACCGCCCTGGCACCGCGCAGGACAATCTCATCTTCAGCGCGGCCCAGCTGGCCGAAACCGGCCAGCTCGCGCCGGGCGGCTGGCTGGGCGGCTTGCGCGTAGAGACGCTGCGTAGAGGCGAGGAAAACGCCTACAGCTACTACCACTGGCTAGTCGCAGGCGACACCGATTCTCAGCTTGGCCCCGGCGTCAAAGCGCCCAATCCCAACCATCGCTTTATTGCTGGCTTTGATGCGCCGATGGGCACCGCTCACGGCCTGTCGAAGCATCCTTACATTCGAGAGGCCAGACGGATCATCGGACGGCCAGCTTACGGCCAGCCTCAGGGCTTCGCAGTAAATGAAATCGACATTTCGCGAGCCAACTTCCGCGACGAATACTACCAAACGGCACTAGGGCCAAAGCGCTATCTTGACCTGTGGCGAGCGTTAGCTGGTCTGAATACGACAGCGGTGATTGACGACAACGTACCCGCCGCTGACATCATGCGCCGCACGCGCTCAACTATTTACCCCGATGCGGTTGGCATTGCCCAATACGCCATCGACTTTCACCCTTGCCTCACGTTCTCGCCGCCAGAGACTCCTGGCAACACCGAGCGCGAAAATATTCGCAAAGCTCACGGCCAGGCTTACCCTGGGCAAATTCCCTTGCGGGCGATGATTCCGCAGAATATTGACAATCTGCTGGTTGCCGGTAAAACCATTGCTACTAGCAATATTGCGGCGGCAGCTTATCGGGTGCACTCTTTTGAGTGGTCTGTGGGCGCAGCGGCGGGGACGACTGTTGACTTTGCCTTTGATAATGGCGTATTGCCTTACGAACTGGTAGACAATTTGCCCTCTCGGGAGCCTCTGCTAGAGCAGCTTCAGCAAAGGCTAAACGACAATGGCAACCCGACGGCCTTCCCAGATACCTCTATCTTTAATCTAGATTGGGAGGCCTGGCGCGTTTGGTAGGCGTTGACGCAGTCTCTCTGAGGGAGAATCGCCAATCGCTTCTACACTGTGGAACTAGACTGTGGAACTAGCACCCTACTTTTTGAGAGCACACCTTTGCGGCTGATACCCTCATGGAATTTTCAGATAGCTGGCAAAACTGGACATTCACCATTCTCTACCTCTCGCTGACGCTGTTTATCATTTGGCAAATAGTCAGACCGCGTGTGTGACTGCGGCAAAAGCACCTACGCTATCAGGCTAGCTCGCTGGCGATTCTCTCGGCCTGCTGACGACGGTTTCGGTGGCGAGCAGCTGCCTGTCGGGTAGGTAGCCATATTTGCGGAGGCGTTTAACGATGACTTCTTCGCAGTGGCTAGCCTGGCAGAAATCTACTCTGTACTGACTCGGATGCATAGCAGACCTCGCATGTCACCGCAAGATGTCAGGTTGTTGATTGAGCATCAGTTGTAATATCTGAAAGCTGTCTCGTTGGAAAATTTTGAGAGTTTGAATCTACGTCAAGTTACAGGCTATCTTTTCAATTGATGACAAAACCACATCATTGAAGCGAGTCAGTCTTCTTTCTTTAGGAATCAAGATTGGATAATCTTTTAGCATCTTTCAATTGGTTCCAGGCATACCAGTTCCACCAGAACTAACTCTTCAGTGCGAAATTCCGCTTGTTTTCTCTCTATGTTGAGACTTCTATCTTTGATGTTGATAGTTGCGACATTGAATTCCGTTGGGATGGGCGGGCTAGTATCGGTGAGGTAGTAGACCTGAGAGAAACCGAGTTTGTCAGTGAATAGTTGACGCATGGCATCGGTGTCGCGGGTGGCGTATTGGAGTGATCGCAAATACGGATACTCATTTAACCCCAATCGTAATCGCCCAGTTTATAGCCACGGTTCAGGAGGTTACCAGCTAACAGTCTTTTAGTTCTGGCAGCATGACGGGCAAAGCGCAAGGCTATGAGGAAAGCCTCAAGAAGGGCGCACAAATTTCAGCTTAATACCGCCTTTGCTACCCAGGGTGCCACCGCTGCCGATCAGGCTGACTTTGCCTTCGGCGTTGATTTCGACTGAGAGTTCTACTTCGTCGAGCTGGAGGCCGGGGCGGGAAGTTGACTGATCGAACAAGTCGTTGACGATGGCGACCATGCTTTGCATTTGGGCTTTTACTTTGTCGGCAGGAATGGAGAAGCGATCACGCTTACTCACCGTCTTCTCAGCTTCAAACACCCGCCGGGGAGGGCCAAAGCCGCCGCCCGTATCACCGCCCGAGCGCCGACCTTCAACTTCAACAGTTTCTTCAACAACTTCCGTTTCGGCAACAATCCAGAGCGTGTTTTCGTCAGTCATCTCGTTAGTCATCAAATTTGCCTCACAAAAGATAAGTCTGAAGCTGCCTCTCCGTAATAGCGTCTCAGTAATTGCTAAGATTTCCTGTCAAAAATAGTTGACGCCTGGAAAACAAGACTGATACGCTATTGTTTATAGCTGTTGCACTCCAGTAATAGCTACCCGCCCAAAAATTTAGCAGCCGCTGACGATGATTGCTTAGGACCAATCACCGCCAGCTCGCCCCCTCGCTGACAGACCAGCAAGGCGGTTGTGGATATCATGCCATAGCCACCCTGACTCCTGGCAAGTTGGGGTGGCTAAATTTTGGGTCTTTTTGCACCCATCCACCGAAAAGACCACCATGAAACCCACAGCCTATCTTGCCAGCAATCTGCCCAGCGATCTGCCCAATGCCAGTCAGAGCGGCAGTCACAACGAACTCCTTGCCCTGCTGACCTCAACGCCGATCAGCCCGCCGCCCGGCTCTGATAGCCGCCCACAGCGAGAAGACCTGCGCCACATTTTGCTAGGCAGCCCCGGCGCTATCCGGCAGACCATCCATCAGCTACACCTCTTGAACTATGCCGAACCAATCTTGTGGAGTCCACTCATGGCAGTCGGTGAGCAGATGATCATCACGCCAGCGCAAGGGGAGGTGATGAGCCTGCTGAGGCGGAGTTTGTAGGGGATTGAGGGCGGTTGCCTTTGAAGCGATCGCCCTCACTTCTCGGAAGTTGATCACCCAGCACTACGCGGCAACGGGCTCTATATTTTTATAGTCAGATTCGTCAATTTGGCTTAGCTCCCAATTATTTTGCAGATTTAGCCAAAACTGAGGACTTGCCCCCATTGCACGAGATAGCTTCATCGCCATTGACGCGCTAATACCTCGCTTTCCACGGCAAATTTCATTAACAGTTTTCGGCAACACGCCGATATGCTTAGCCAGATCCGTCTGAGAAAGGTTTAGTTCCTCTAACTCATCTTTCAAAACTTCGCCTGGATGTATGGGTGTTACGTGAAAGTTATCCATCTCTGTACTCCTGCTAAGCTAGCGGTGATAATCAACAATTTCAACTTCATCGGCGTGATTTTCTTCCCATCGAAAACAGATTCGGTATTGATCGTTTACTCGGATGCTGTATTGCCCCGATCTGTCTCCCTTCAAGGACTCAAGGCGGTTACCTCGTAGCGATCGCAAATCTTGCAATGAAGTGGCCGCACTGATTCGAGCAAGTTTTATCTGAGCCTTGTGATGTAGCTCTTGAGGCAAAAGCTTTAGTGCAACTTTGGTCACCTTGCCATAGTTAATGTCTTCGGTCGCCTTGTTGCGAAAGCTTCGTATTCCCATTTAGCCACTATACCGCCTAGCGGGCTTGGATATCGAAAAAGTAAGGAGTAGAGGGCAAAAGAGCAGAGGGTTACATAAGAGTTCATGAGGAACCGCACACTATACGAAAACCAATGCCGTAGTACCCGAAGTCGCGCGTGATGCCCTGGCGAAAAGCTGAGCGGCAGCCGACTGGGCCGTTGTACCAAGAACCGCCCCGCAGCAACCTTCTGGCATCGTCATCAGCTGATAACCAAACGTTTCCGTCAATCGGAGCGCCTTGGTAATTTTCGTGCCAGTGATCCAGACACCATTCTAACAAATTACCGTGCATATCATAAAGACCAAAGGCATTAGCTGAAAAGCTACCCACGTCGGTTGTCTTCTTCCGATATACCCCTTTTTGACCATCTCTATAGGCATCATTCGCATCATAGTTCGCTATCTCTGAGCTTAGAGTGTCGCCAAAGTGAAAGGGCGTAGTAGTTTCGGCTCTACAGGCGTATTCCCATTCTGCTTCGGTGGGCAATCGGTATGCGCGGCCTGTGTACCTTGAGAGGCGTTTACAAAACTCAGTTGCACCATCCCAATTCACTTGTTCGACGGGTAGGAGATCGCCCTTAAAGCAGGAAGGGTCAGGCTCTAAATCGTGTCCGACCACAGATAAAGCTGCTATAGCTTTCCACTGTGCCTGAGTCACCTGATACTTACCCATCCAAAACGGCTTTACCATCACCGAATGCTGCGGCCTTTGATCATCGCCACCTTCTCCATCAGGCGCACCCATCAGAAAAGCACCACCCGGAATCGCAACCATATCTAATTCAACGCCTTGGCCTAACGCCTCCCGTCGATATTCTGTCTGTCGCGTCTCCCTGCTCGTAACAGTGCCCCTTCTATCAACCATCAACACTTCAAAGCTGAAAATAGGCGCTTGTAGTTTTGGTTTTGAACCGGCAAAGATTGAAGATTCAATCTTGCGGCTACCGGCTGTAAGAGGTGGTGGAGATGGACTAGCCATCCGCTGAGTTTGCTTCACCGCAATCCGGCCAATCGCCGCGATCGCCCCTCCATCTGCCGGAGAAGCTGCCAACACCCGCACCCAAAGCTGCTGCGCAAACTCTAGCTCATCATTCAGCTCAGCTTCCTGTGCATCGTGCTTCAGCATCAGCACATCCTGCAATCTTGTCGCCTGCTGCGGCAGCAAAATCAAATGATTTTTAGAAATCGGCTCAACCGAAGTGCGCGGCATCTGCGGCGGCTTGCCATAGCGCTCATTCAAAGCGGGCACCTCAGATCGCAAGTATTGATCCAGCCGTTCAACGGTGGCACAGTTGTTAGCGCCCTGTAACCGCAGCCCTTCTAGCAGTGCATAGGTAAACGAGCCATGCTGCAAATCTTCGATTTCGTAAGATGACTTATGCGGACTGCAAGAATAGATAGTCACTAAGCCTCGCTGCGCTTCTACCCCAAAGCCCTGACCTTTTCGGTTGCCGCGATCGCGACAAGCATCCACCAGCAACACCGTATTATCCGCCCCACAGTTGCGCAGCGAGTCGGCAATGTCGCTCATCCGTAGCGCCGTCCCCTCAATGTCGCCAGGGTCTACATCAATCGGCAGCAGATAGTCGTGATCGTCATAAATTTCGCCGTGACCTGCAAAGAAGAACCAAAAGTTATCGCCGACGCTTAATTGCTCAGCCTGAAACCATTCGCGAAAAAAGCGTTTGAGATTGGCGTAAGTGGGGAGCGATCGCATCTCCCCTCTAGGCGTCTCAATCGGCGGCGAGTCGTCAGAAAAGTAGTAAACCTGCTCGAACCCGACCTCATCCAGGAAAAAATCGCGAACTGACGAAGCATCCTGCACAGCGAATTTCAGCGGCTGCAAATTGTAATAGTGGTTAATGCCAATGCAAATAGCCCAGTTCTTGCTCATAAAGCCGCGATTTCAGGAGGCGCATCTAGTGTAAACCATGACACTAACGCAAGTCAGGACTTCACACATTGCTTGCCCATCCCTTCATCCCGCTACGCCGAGGGCATCCGCTCAAAGCAAAAAGTTCTCACCAAATATGCCTCTGAAGCCAGCCTCCGGCCTCCTGTCTCCAGCCAAAAAAAGCTCAGCGACCAAGGAGCGAGCGCTGAGCCAACTTAAAGAAATTCACGTCTTGTTGCTACCGTCAGGCAGCGCCGGTCTTCACTCCACCTAAGCCAGCTTCTTTTTAATAAACGCCAAAATTTTGTTGTTCTGAGCTTTGAGTGCGGCCACTTCTTTCGCCAGCATATTGACCTGCTGCTTGAGCGCGGTCATCTCAGCAGAAGTGCCGCCACCCACTGCGCTAGGAGCTGTGCCCGCCTGCTGAGGACGAGGCTTGCGAGCTTTGACCATCGCCCCTTTAATGGCACCAATGAGATCTTTTTGCTCAAACGGCTTTTCAATAAACTCGAAGAATTCAAAAGGCTCTTTGATCTTCTCGGTTAGCTCTTCGCGGCGACCCGACATCATCACCAGCGGAATGCTCTGTAATTCAGGCTTAGTCTGAATCTCCTGAAACACTTCAAAGCCGCTCATTCGAGGCAGCAAAAAGTCCAGCATGATCAAATTAGGCTTTTGGGCGCGAATGGCGTCTATCCCTTCAATGCCATCCGCCGCTTCGATCACTTCAAAATTGCCCTTGGGCAGCATGTCTCTCACACGTGCCCGAATCACCCGACTGTCATCGATCACTAAAATTTTATGACTGGCCACGACGGACTCCTTTAGCTGGCAAAATGAAAAATGGCAAGATGAGAGATGTGCGCCCTACCGTAAAGTTATCTGTTGTAGAAGCTTGGTTTAAAGTTGCCCAGATCGCAGGCATGAGTGAACGGTAAAATAAAGAAAATTCAGCGCAGCTTCTCGCAATGCCTATCCCTTCCCACCAGCCGGTCAAATCACCTCGCCCTCGGCCCGAGATTGTGGCCCTGCCAGACTGGCTGCGCCGCCCAATTGGCAAGGCTAGCGAGCTGTCTACCGTGCAAAAGGTGATCAAGCAGCGGCAGATTCACACCATTTGCGAAGAGGGCCGCTGCCCTAACCGGGGCGAATGCTACGCCAACCAAACGGCGACTTTTTTACTGATGGGGCCAACCTGCACCCGCAGCTGCGCTTTTTGCCAGGTAGATAAAGGCCACTCGCCCCTGCCCTTAGACCCTGAAGAACCGCAGAAAGTCGCAGAGTCAGTGCAGCTATTAGGCTTACGCTATGTGGTGCTAACGGCGGTTGCCCGAGATGATCTGGCCGATGGCGGCGCAGAATGGTTTGTTAAAACAATGAGCGCGATCCGAGAGAGCAGCCCTGAGACGCAGATTGAGGTACTCACGCCTGATTTTTGGAGTGGAACAGCGGCAGAAAAGCAGCAAAAGCTGCGGGTAGAGACCGTGGTCAAGGCCAAACCCGCCTGCTTCAACCACAACGTAGAGACAGTGGCGCGATTGCAGGGGCCGGTGCGACGAGGCGCGAAATATGAGCGATCGCTCGATGTCCTCCGCTACGTTAAAGCCAGCGACCCTAGCATTCCGACAAAATCGGGACTGATGCTAGGCCACGGCGAAACGCAAGCCGAGCTGATAGCAGCGATGAAAGACTTGCGGGCGGCGGAGTGCGATCGCCTCACCCTCGGTCAATACATGCGTCCCTCTCTAGCCCATCTGCCTGTGCAAAAATACTGGACCCCCGCAGAATTTGATCAGCTTGGCGAGATTGCCCGCGATATGGGGTTTGCTCACGTCCGTTCTGGCCCGCTGGTACGCAGCTCTTACCATGCCGGAGAAGAGCCTTAGCTGGGAGACTGAGCATTTAGCTCGCGCCATTCGTGTACAGCAAAGGGCGGCACTACGAGCTGAGCCACACTGCCCCCCGCCAGCGGAATCTCTATTTGTAAAGGAATATCGCCTGTAAGATCGGCTAGCGTCGCGGCCATATCGTACTGACCGGCGTTGTTTGGCAGAGACTGAGTTTGCGGATCTAAAGCAGATTGGGCCTGCCACTGGGCGCTGGCACCCGTTGCGATGGTGATCGGCTTTTGCGAGTCGAGCGAGACCAGCCCTGGAAAGCCAATTAGCCGCAGATAGAGTCCCTGCAAACTGTCGGCCTGATAGCGTTTGAACAGAATGATTTGCCAGGAGCGATCGGCGCGGTCACGCAGGCTTTGCTTGGAGCGAAAAGTTGTTTGGCCGGGCCGCTCTTGATAAGTGTGAATAGAGGCTAATGGCAGAGAGAATGGGGCTGCTATAGCAGAAGTAGAGGTCAGCGGTGAGGCGATCGCTAACATCAGCCCAACAAATAAGAAAAAACTGACAACAACTTTAGCAACAGCTTTCGCTAACGGTGATAGAGAACGCTGACATAAAGAACAGAATCGAAGATGGAAAGACCGGCGCTGAATCATCACCAACAGTTAAAAGGGGCTGCTTTTTAGTGTACAGCCCCCTTCTTGAGTTAGCGATTAGCGATTTGATCGCAAAGTGCCAGAAGCTATAAAGACAGTTGCTTTTACAGTCTTCTCATCCGATCCATCACGGCCCGGTAGCCATCGGCACGGCCTGTCGACAAGTAGCGTTCGGCAGCAGCTTGCAGGTCACTATGGGCAGCGAAGCTATCGCCGAGCGCCATCAGCGTTAGCCCCCGATAGTAGTAAACGTCGGCACTCGCAGTAGGATTCTGTCGAATTAGGCGAGAGAAGTCCTGATAGGCACTGCGGGCATCACCCGACTCATACAGCGCCCGGCCTCTGGCAGCATAGGCGTCGGCATAGCTGTTGTCTAGCTCAATAGCATAGGTGTAGTCAGCGATCGCCCCAGGCAAATTATCGTCAATTGCATAGGCGTCAGCGCGGCCTTTGTAGAGGCGCGGGTCAATCGGGTCAAGGCCAATGGCCGCATCGTAGTCAGCGATTGCCTCTTGCACGTTGTTGTTTGTCAGGCGGGCCAGGGCGCGCTGGTAGTAAGCCTCGCTGGAGTAAACATCGAGCTGTAAGACCCGGCTAAAATCGGCGATCGCCGCCGCCGTATTGCCCTGAGTACGGTACAAATTGCCCCGAGCCATATACGCCTCAACCGAGTTAGGGCGGCGGGTGAGCACCTGGTTGATATCTTCTAAGGCGCGGTTAGGGCGACCCAGCGCTAGGTAGACGTAGCTGCGATTGTAGTAGGCTTCGCTGCTGTCAGGATCGAGACGAACCGCCTGATTGAGGTCGTCTAGGGCCGCTGGGAGAGTGCCAAGGTGATAGTAAGCGACACCCCGGTTGAGATAGGCCTGAGTGTAGCTGCTGCGGTTTTTGACGGCAGCAGTTAAGCTAACGACTGCGCTGTCGTATTCGCCAAGCGCGATTAGAGACGTGCCTCGGTGCAGGTGGGCAGGTGCGTAGGTAGGATCCAGTCTGAGCGCCTGGTCAAAGCTAGCCATTGCCCCTTCGTGATTAGCAATGGCGGCGTCGGTGAGTCCTCTGTAGTCATAGGCTTCTACGTAAGCCGGGTTAAGCGCGATCGCCTGCTCAAAGTCTTCCATGGCAGCAGCCATTTCGCCCATTTCATAAAACAGCGCCCCCCTGGCAAAGTGGGCGAGTGGATAGTCTGGGCGAGCGGCGATCGCGGCTGTGTAGTCGGCCATTGCCGCTGTCGGATCATTCAGCTTGAGATGAGTAGCCGCTCTAAAAACGTAGGCTTCAGCGTATCTGCTGTTGATGGCGATCGCTATGTCAAACTGGGCGATCGCCGCTGCATAGTCGCCCTTGTCATAGCTTCGCACGCCCTGATTGTAGGCAGTGACCGCCTGAGTCATCGGGTCGGGTGCAGACTCTATGGCTGGCGCAGACTCTATTGTCGGTGCAGACTCTATAGCTGGTGCCGACTCTAGGATCGGTGCAGGCTCTACGGCTGGCGCAGAATTCACCGGGAGCGCTGGTAGATTGAGTGGACCGGCAGTAGCGGCGCTCTCTACGTTCAGATCGGCGCTGCTGCCCGGTGTCAGATCAGAGCCCGCGTCCAGACTGGGCATCACCTGACGGCCTACTCTGAGCTGCACGTTGCTAGCCCTTTCTATGTCAGGATCGACATTGACCACGGGCAAAAAGATAGCTTCAGACATCTCTTCAGCGCTAAACTCATCGGCCTGAGCTGGCAGCGTCACGACCAGACTGCTGAGAAGTGCGGTAATGCTTAAAATCGTAAGGCCACTGCGGTTCATGACGTTCCCTTTCAAAACCTGGTTCAAAACGTACGGGCTGGTAAGCGCTCGTAAGGGTAGATTGCCCAGTTCGCCAGCAAAATGCGTTGACCCGATAGATTCTCCAAATGGACTCGCCCTACCTATCGCCGTAAAAATTTGACCTATTTTCAACGACTTGCCCAAAAATTTGCCCGGCAGCTCACGCCGCAGCCGCTGTCCCAATCGAATACAGCCGTCTGGCTGATGCCGTTTTGCCGTTTGGCGATCGCCAACACGCTCTCCAATCTGATGGTGCCGCTGGCCGGGCTAATCGACACGGCCTTTTTGGGTCACCTGGCAGACATTCGCTATCTCAATGGGGTCGCGCTGGCCACGGTAATTTTCAACGTGGTCTACTGGAGCTTTAATTTTTTTCGGATGGGGACAACTGGGCCAACAGCTCAGGCAGCTGGTCGGGGCGACGAGACTGAAGTCTGGCTGATTGGCCTGCGAAATTCACTGCTCGCTTTAGGCGCTGGCGGGCTGATCTGGCTGCTGAGAGGGGCGATCGCCGCTGCCGGATTTTCCCTGCTACAGGCCAGCCCTGAGGTTAAAGCAGCCGCAATGGAGTTTTACGGCGGGCGAATTTTAGGCGCACCGGCTGTCCTGATCAATTTTGTGCTGCTGGGCTGGCTGCTCGGTCGCGGTCAGGGGCGGCGGGTAGTGGTGCTGGCAGTGGTCGGTAACGGCAGCAATATTTTGCTCGACTACTGGTTTATTCGGCAGCTAGGCTGGGGCAGCTACGGGGCGGGGCTGGCAACAGCGCTGAGCGACTATATCTTGCTAGCGGTAGGCCTGGGGCTGATTTTTACCGGTGATGTGCCCTGGCAGCGGTGGCCACAGATCAAAGCTCGGCTCTGGCAGCTTAGCGCCCTAAAGGCGCTGTTTGGGCTGAACCGAGATATTCTCATTCGGACGTTTGCCATTGTCACGGCCATGTCGCTGTTTACTAACTTCAGCTCAGGCATGGGCGATACAATTTTGGGCGTGAATACGCTGCTGATGCAGATCGTGCTGATGGCAGCCTATTTTATGGATGGCATCGCGCTGACGGTGGAAAGCTACGCTGGAAATTTTTACGGGCGAGAGGCAGCGGGCGATCTGCGCTGGCTGTTGATATTGGGAATGGTGGGGAGTATTGTTTTGGGCGGGGCGATCGCCTGCACTCTAATAATTTGGCCTACCTACTTCTTTAGCCTGCTCACCAGCCACGCTGTTTTACTCAATCAGGTGCCTCGCTACGTTGCTTGGCTGCTGCCTGTGCTGGGCTTTGGCGGCGTTGCCTTTACCCTGGATGGCTACTTCTTAGGGTTAACTGCCGGACGCACCTTGCGAAACGCTACTTTGATCGCTGTCTGCGCAGGCTTTTTACCTTTGGCGCTAACTGCCAGCTGGCTAGAGAGCCCTCATTTGCTGTGGCTCGCCCTCTCAGGATTCATGGCGATGCGAGCGATTACGCTAATCCAGCAGGTGCCCGTCACCCTGCAAGCGCCCATAAAAAACGATGACTGACAAGTACAGTCATCGCTGGGACGCATGACGGGTAGCTACGGGGAAGACAGCACGACTCGTGCCTTCTCCCCGTAGCGTTAAGAGCTGGCTTACTTGCGAATGTCTTTTGCCATGTTGCGGAACATGTCCATATCGCTAGAGCCTGGCTTGCGGCGAGGTCGCTCAGACTTGGGCACGCCCATATCAGGCGCTACGCTTGACTGGGTGCTGTTGGCGGCAGCAACGTCTTGAGTCAATGGCGAAAAAACGCCGTCATTGCTAGCGGCAGCCGCTTTCATCGCAGAGATTTGTCTGACGCTCTCCATGTGCTCCTGGCCTTTCTTTTTAGCAAAGGTTCGTCTGACCGTTTTGCTAGAGCGCATGTAGTCGATGTTGCCAAAGGTCTTTGCATCATCATCGTTCAGGTAAAAAGCCTGCTTGGTCTGAGTGTCGTCTTTAGGCGCGCCCTTGCCAAAAACAAATTCTAAAATACCCATTGTTCTCCTGCCTTTAAGTAACTAAACGGATTATGTCTTCTTATATTAACTTTTATTTTCTTTATTAGAAAGCTAATTCTCGTAAAAACTTTAGCAGGTGCGGCCAACAGGGGCAGACAGCGCTAGTTCAAACTGTAAAGTCCCTACCGCTGACGATTGCTCGCTGCGATAGGGACTTTGTGTAAATAATGCTTGCTGCGGAGACGGACTACAGCTTCTGCTGATACTCCTCTAGCAAATCGATCAAATTCACCTGGCACTGCATCGGCAGCAGATCGGCTAGGGGCAGCGTTTTCCTTCCGCCGCCTAGCTTGATTGGAATATCTTGCAGCACTTTGATTACGCCGTCTTCGGAGATATCGTTGCTCGTGACCATGGGCAAGAGCTTTTCTGCAAGGGGGGTATGCAGCTTGGCATCGCCTAAATACAGATGCCATTTAGCAATGTCGATATAAATATTTTCGCCAATTTCAGCGGCTAGCGCTTCCAGGCTTTCGGTGGAGTTTGCTGCGGCCATGTCGCCTCCTCAAAAATAGAGTTTTTAGAAAGTTAAGCTGTCTTTTTCCAGCATAAGGGGGTCTAGCGGCAGCAGAGAACTATCTAAAGGGCCAAGTAGTCCGAAAGGCTAGGCGTAGCGTTGCCGGAGATCGGCTATTTGCCAACGTCCACTTTGACGGCGTAGTCGGCGATCACAAAAATATACAGCCCATGCGCAAACAGCACACCCAAAGTCACTAGAGTCAATGTCTTGGCCCAAGGTAGGGAGCCCGGATTCAGCGTATTAAAAAACCACGCGCTGGAGTTCACCGCCGCGAACGCAGCTACATGGAGTGCAAAGTTAATACGGTCTGCTAGTTTTCGCAGAGCAGGGTCGTTAGCGGGGTCGGGTTCACGGGGCCAGCGAGGAGGCATACGTCTGATGGGGTGTGTGACTTACGTTATCTTACGTTATCTATTGTAGAGGGGTGGTGCGACTAACTTGGGGAGAGCAGGAGACAGGAGATTAGGAGACAGGAGGTTAGGGGGAGGGAGATTGCCAGTGGCCGGATTTGCCGCCGATTTTCTCTAGGAGCTGAATGTCGCTGATTCGCATGGATTTTTCGAGTGCTTTGGCCATGTCGTATAGCGTGAGGGCGGCCACTGAGACAGCTGTCAGCGCCTCCATTTCTACGCCGGTTTCAGATTTGGTTTTTACGGTGGCCCGAATGCGATAGCCCGGTAGGCTGCGGTCAGGCTCGATGACGACCTCAATTTTTTTTAAGGGCAGCGGGTGGCACAGCGGAATTAGCAGCGCTGTTTGCTTGGCCGCCATGATGCCAGCTAGTCGGGCGGTGCCGATGACATCGCCTTTGGGCGCATTGCCTGCTGCGATCGCTTCCATTGTAGACAGTTGCATATGCACCGTCCCTATCGCCGTGGCTTGGCGGACGGTGGTCTCTTTGGCTGAAACATCGACCATCTGGGCTTGACCCCGAGCGTCTAGATGGGTCAGGGGAGGTTTGGAATTTGATGGCTTGGGATTGCTCATGAAAGGGCTCGCAATAAGGGCGTAGGCAGCTGTACGATTTGCTGAAGAAAATGGTCGATTTGGGTGGTCAGGGTGCGGTAGGGGTGTGCTAATATTAAAACCCGGTGAGGGCCTGTAGCTCAGTGGACTAGAGCACGTGGCTACGGACTACGGTGTCGGGAGTTCGAATCTCTCCAGGCTCGCTCAAGGAATAAGGTGTCAAGCAGTTATGCCTGGCACCTTATTTTTTGCTTTTTTCCCTTGAATCTAACTTTTGAGCGCATATACGTCTCGCCCGCCACGCAGAGCAAAGCGCACCGAGTGAGGCAGATCTTTGCTAGAAGTGGTGATGAAAATCAGTAGGCCGATAAAGGTCAGCAGACCCGAAATAGCAAATACGGTGGTATAGCTACTGAAATCAGCAATCTGTCCCATGCCTGGTCCGGCTAAAGCAATGCCCAGATCGAACCCTGTCAGGCACAGGCCAAAAGTCAGGCCGCGCTCATTCGGACGAGAGCGATCGGTCATTAGCGCCGCAATGATAGGAATCAAAGTGCCGCTGCCCACACCCTGAAGCGCCCCAGCTAGCAGTAGCATAGGCGCACTGGTGGAAAGTGCCAGGGTAAACATAGCCAGCGTGTAGCACATCAGGCCCAGGCTGATAAAGCGGCCCCTGCCGAGCTGATCGCTTGCTTTGCCTGAGACTACTCGGATGGAGAAAGAGGCGATCGCACTTACCGTATAGATCAAGCCAATGTTGATAGCGATACCGGTCTCCCTCACATACAGCGGCACAAACGCCACCATGGAGCCAAAGGCAATCCCGACCATCAGCAAAATCAGCGCCGGAATGCGAATATGCGGCGCAAAGATCAGCCGCCAAAAAGAATGTCGGTGAGGTTTGGCCTGACCAATAGCGCGATCACTAACTCGGTAATCGACAGGCGGACGCGGTGGTTCGCGGCTGACCAAAACGCACAGCGTGCCGACTACGCCCAGCGCCGTCATCATTAAAAATGACAGGGTGAAGCTACCTTGTAAGTAGCCGCCTAGAGCGGGGCCTATCGCCAGACCAATCGGATTGGCCAAACTCATATAGCCAATTAGCTCACCCCGATTTTGGGGCGGGGCCATATCCGCGACCGAAGCGCTGTAAGCCGTCGCAAAGGCCGCAATGCTAATGCCGTGAAAGGCGCGAACCAGAGCTAACAGAGCCACCGCAGATTTGACCTGCCAGCCAATGACAGGCAGCGTAAACGTCACAGCAGGCACCAGCCCTACAGATAGATACAGCAGCGGCGCTAAGGCAATCACCACAATGCCGATCAGCAGAGCAGGCTTACGCCCTTGAGTATCGGTAAACCGGGACATTTTGGGGCGAAATCCCAGTAGGCCCAGAGCAAAAGACGCCATTACCCAGCCAATTTCCTGATTGCTAGCGCCAAACCCTTCGATATACAGTGAAAGATTGGGTAACATGCCCGCCAATCCTGCCCAAAAGCACAGAGAAGCGCCAAAGAAAATAATCAGATTGCGCCGCAGCGCCGGTTCAAAATCCATGAAAATTTTCAAAGTCAGCCTCTAGAGCAGATGGTAGTAATACAGCGAATGTTAACAAGTGTGAACTAATTTCGTGAGCCTCCCAACCGCAGAAAGTGCGCTCAAAAGAACAGCTATATTTGATGCGACGGGCCGCTATCGCTATCAGCTCGGTCGCCAGTGGCAAGCGCAGGGTTCGCAGGTGACCTTTGTCATGCTGAACCCGAGTCGAGCTGATACTTTTCGCGACGATCCGACGCTGCGAGCCTGCATTCAGTTCGCCCGGCGTTGGAACTATGCGGGCCTTACAGTCGTTAATCTCTTTGGCTACCGGACGCCGCATCCTGCCGATTTGAAGGCTGCTGAAGACCCGATTGGGCCAGAGAATGACGACTATGTGCTTGAGGCTGCGATCGCCGCTCAGCAGATCGTTCTGGCCTGGGGCAACTGGGGCAGTTTGCAGGGGCGCGATCGCCACATCCTTACCCTGCTCAGCCCGTACAAAAGCAAACTCACCTGCCTCCAGCGCAACCGCTCCGGGCAGCCTCGCCACCCGCTGTACATTAAGCGCGACAATCCTTTGCGGCCCTTTTTCTAGCCCCTTTTTCTAGCCCAGCGACACCCACTGGCTGGAGGCTTCGCCGACCACTGTTTTTAGCACCCAGTTACGCAGCAGCGTATCGACTTCGGCGGGGGCGTCGTCGTGAGGGCAGTGGCCGGCATTCAGGTGGTGCTCTTCTAGGGCGAGATAGTGTTTTTGAAACAGTTCGCCGCGAGTGTAGGTGTTCATCCACGGGTCCGCGTCTCCCCAAATTAGCAGCAGGGGGCAGGTCATTTGGGCCAGCAGCGTATCGACATATTCGCCGCGCTCCGCTTTGAACAGGGCGGCAAAGGCAGCTGCCGCTTCTGGGTCGGTGGCCGGGCGGTAGATATCTTCTATCAGCTGATCGGTGACTTCGGCTTTGTTGACGTACACCTGCTCTAAGGTTCTGCGAATGTACGACCGGTTGCGCACAAACTGAAAGACCACCCAGCTTGGCAGCGGCGAAAGAATGACCGCTTTAATCAGTTCGCCCATCGCTTTTTGAAAGGGGTTGGTTTCTTGGTCGCTTTGCTGCTCGCTAAAAGAGCCGACGCCATTTAGCATACAGACGCCAGCTACCGATTGAGGCCGGGTAGCGCCGGTATACAGGCTGCTGTAGCCGCCAATAGAGTTGCCTGCGACCACGGCAGGCCGGCCAATCACCTGCTCGATAAAGTCGGCAATTTGGTCGCGCCAGAGGTCGGGGCTGTAGCCGTTGCTGGGCTTAGCAGAGCGACCAAAGCCAATCAGGTCTAGCGCGTACAGTTCAAAGTCGGCTTCGAGTTCGGCCATGTTTTTACGCCAGTGGTCGGTCGAAGCGCCAAAGCCGTGAATCAGCAGTAAGGGCGGTCTTTGGGGATAGTCGTCAGCGCGGGCGCCGCCCGCTTGTACATAGTGCACCCGGTAGCCCCGCCACTGCCAGTAGGCTCCGTTTTTTGCGGGGGGAATGGGGGCTTTTGAGGCGATCGCAACCATAGCAGCTGTAAAGAAAGGTAAAGGGCTATCCTCATTTTATCTCGTTGATTTTATCTGGGTGAATAGTCTGGGCGAATGGTCTGGAGAAATGACCGGCAGCAGAGGGTTCCTTCTATAGGCTGAGCATCTATAGCGCCTGTCGAGCTGCTTAGGACACTTCTATCGGCTGAAACCGCTATCTGACAGCAGGCAACTCGACTCGCGAAGTAAGAATGCATCCTTACTTCGCCATAGCGTCAGCGTTAAACCTATAAACTGAAATCTTGATAACGTTTTGGGCATGTGGATTTATGACTGCGCTATCTCAGCGATCGCTCACTCCCCGAGCCAAGCCTAAAAAACGTCGCCCCAGAACCACCTGGTTTGAGCGCTTGATGGCGGTAGCCGCTCTGATAAATCTGGGTTTAGTCCTGTTCGATCTGAGCTATATTCGCTTTCGCGATTCGTACTTGCAGGTACTGCCTGAAACGACTGTTTGGTACGGCGAGCGATTCAAAGGCATTGAACCCGAGCGGACGACAGTGGGATATCTGGCGCTGGTAGATGCGCTAGAGCAGGAGATTAGAACGCAGGGTCTGCCCGGAGAGACGGCTGCACCGGAAGCAGCTCGAACGATTCGAGATTTGCTCAGCCAGCTCAGAACTCAAAGTGTGGTCATCGTCGATGAAAATCCGTTTGAAATTGCCGGTAAGTCTGGCACGCTAGAGCGAATCAAAAATCTGATGCGTGATCGCATCGAGACAGAGTCTTCTAAGGCAGCCTTTCGCACTTTTTGGAGCGAAGACTACCTGCAAGGGGCGGATGCAACGGCTGAGCTGGCTTTTTTTGATGAGCAAATTCGACCGCTCATGCAAACCAACTACTATCGGGGAATTAGCGAGCGCGGCAATCCGGTTGATCTGTTTTGGCAAATCGACATTTGGTTTATGGCGCTATTTGCAGCCGAATTTCTGGCTCGCACTTACGTCCTCAGCCGCCGCCATCCGAACACCAGCTGGATTGATGCCATGCTGTGGCGCATATACGACGTACCTCTCTTTATCGGCATATGGCGCTGGCTGCGGATTGTTCCGGTGACAATGCGGCTGCACCAGGCCCGCTGGGTAAATTTGACGCCAGCTCGCAACCGCCTTAGCCGGGCACTGGTGAGCCAGTTTGCCGTAGAGCTGACCGAGATTGTGCTGCTGCGGGTGGTTGATCAGGCTCAGCGACTGGTGCGCGATGGCGATATTAGTCGCTGGCTACTGAACGCCTCTAGCCGCCGCTATGTCGATATTAATGGGGTGGATGAAGTACAGGTGATCGCCAAGCACCTGAGCGATGTCGTTGTATACCGGGTATTGCCCAAAATTAAGCCCGAACTCGATGCCCTATTGCAGCACAGCGTCGTCGGTGCGCTGCAACAGGCACCGGCCTATCAAGGGCTAAAGCTGATGCCTGGATTCGACACGCTGACCGCGCAGATTTCCCATCAGGTTGTCGCCGAGCTGTCTAAAAGCCTGACAGAAGCTATCCAAACCGCTTTTGCCGATGAGAAAGGTGCCGCTTTGACCAGTCAGTTAGTTGCCAGCTTTGGCGAACATCTCCGCAGTGAAGTGCAAAGCGCTGAAACCCTGGACGAAGTGCGCAGCTTAATCGTTGACCTGCTAGAAGAAATCAAAATTAACTATGTAGATCGCATCGCTGACGAAGATGACGAGCAGCTAGAGGCTTCGCGCTATCGGCTCTATGGTGCCACGCAGCGAGTCCGCTAGCTGGACGCTGAAGCTACTGCTTTGGGATTTCATGCGCTAGACTGTTTATCGCACGTAAGTTACGTGTGTTGCGCCAGGTATAGAGCCTTGTGAATGCACCCGTCTAGCTGAACTGCTCCAGATAGCCTATTGATATGCAAGTCTATCGATTTAGCTATTTGGCCTAATTCGTCTGATCCAACTGGGTCGCAGCGAAAAGTGGGAGCTTTAGAAGAGCCCGCTTTTTTTATTGGGCGTCTTTACGGGTGCCTTTCTTTAGCGGTTTGATTGACTAATAGCTATGGCACATCCTCTGGTTCCTCAGGTCATTGAGCTAGCATCGCCGATTGCCAGCGGCATCGGCTTAGAAATTGTCGATGCGGTATTTCAAACGAATCAGAGCCCCCCAGTGCTACGGGTAGATGTGCGCAATCCCAACCAGGAAGACACCGGGCTCGATGACTGCGAACGGCTGAGCGCGGCTCTGACCGAAGCGCTAGATGAATCCAATCTGATTCCGGAAGCCTATGTGCTGGAGGTGTCGAGCCCAGGCGTATCGGATGTGCTGACTAGCGATCGCGATTTCACAGTCTTCAAAGGCTTCCCAGTCGAGGTGCAGCTGTCTGAGCCGCACAAGAAAAAACAGATCTGGCAGGGCAGCTTAGTCGGTCGCGACGAGGAAAAGGTCTCGCTCAATTTGAAGGGACGGGCGATCGCTATTCCCCGCAAGCTCGTTCAGTCGGTGCAGCTCAGCAGCGAGGAGGGCTGACCCCACCCAGATTTCGTCAGATTGCCAGTCACCGGACTGTGTCACCCTTTTTCCAGGTAGTAATCCGACGGCGTTCCGTTAACCCAGTTATTTTCCAAATTTCTCAAAATAAAATTTTTCAATGAGGTTGTGCCTATGTCGATGGTGAGTTTGCCCGGTCTACAAACAATGATTGATAGCATTAGCCAGGAGCGCAACCTGCCCAAAACAGCTGTGCAAATGGCTCTGCAAGAAGCCCTGCTCAAAGGCTATGAGCGCTATCGCCGCACCCAGCGCATCGACAGCAACCAGTTTGACGAAGAGTACTTTGAAAACTTCTACGTAGAGCTAGACGCCGAAGACGAAGGATTCCGCGTTCTAGCCAACAAAACTATCGTCGAAGCCGTCGAAAATTCAGATCACCAAATCGGACTGCAAGAGGTGCAGCAGGTCGCCCCCGAAGCCCTAGCTGGTGACACCGTCGTGCTCGATGTCACCCCCGAGCAAACCGACTTTGGTCGGATGGCCGCTATTCAAACCAAGCAGGTGCTCGCCCAAAAGCTGCGCGATCAGCAGCGGCGACTAATCCAGGAAGAATTTCAAGATTTAGAAGGCTCCATTTTGAATGCGCGGGTGCTCAGATTTGAGCGGCAGTCGGTGATTATGGCCGTCAGCAGCGGTTTGGGTCAGCCCGATACCGAAGCTGAGCTGCTCAAACGCGATCAGCTGCCCAACGACAACTACCGGGCCAACGCCACCTTCCGCGTTGCCTTAAAAAGGGTGTCTGAAGGGTCGCACCGAGGCCCACAGCTGCTGGTATCTAGAGCCGATGCTAGCCTGGTGGTCGAGCTATTCTCCAACGAAGTGCCCGAAATTGAAGATGAGATTGTTCGGATTGTGGCGGTTGCGCGTGAGGCAAACCCCCCTTCTCGCTCAGTCGGACCCCGCACTAAAATTGCGGTAGATACTGTAGAGAGCGATGTCGACCCGGTCGGGGCCTGCATTGGTGCCCGCGGGTCTCGCATTCAAGTGGTAGTCAACGAGCTGCGCGGTGAAAAAATTGACGTCATCCGCTGGTCACCTGATCCCTCTACCTACATTTCTAACGGGCTCAGCCCGGCCCGCGTAGACGAAGTCCGCCTGATGGACTCAGAAGGACGCCAGGCCCATGTGCTAGTCCCCGAAGATCAGCTCAGTTTGGCTATCGGTAAAGAAGGGCAGAACGTGCGACTAGCCGCCCGCCTGACTGGATGGAAAATAGACATCAAAGACGTCGCTAAATACGACTACGATGCCGAAAACGAGAAAATGGCCGAAATCGCTGAGACCAGACGTATCGCTGAGGAAGCCGCTGCCGCCGCTGCCGCTGAGGAGGCCGCCGAAATCGCCGAGGCAGAAGAGTGGAAAGCTCAAGCGAGAGCGATCGCTGAAGCCAAGCGGGCAGCTGAAGCCGGTGAGGATCCAGTTGAGCCCGCTAGTGTTGAGGCCCCCAGCGAAGATGGCGAGGTCAACGTCGTCGCAGCAGATTCCCCGTCAGAGGCGTTAGCAGCTGACACTACCGACGAGAATGATTTGGCTGTTGATGCGGACACCACTGAAGACAGTACAGCTGAAGACAGTACAGCTGATGAAACGGTAGATACAGCTGATGCTGAACCGATCTCTGAACCGGAGGAGCCAGCATAGCCGCCCTCTCAGAAGAAAAAGACCATGGCCAAAAAAAATCATCGCCTGTGCGTCAGCTGTCGCCAAACGGCCCACAGAGATACCTTGTGGCGGATAGTTCGCACTTTCCCTGACCACCAGGTGCAGCTAGATGAAGGCATGGGCCGATCTGCCTATCTATGCCCGCAGCCAGCTTGCCTCAATGCCGCTCACAAGAAAGATCGTCTAGGCCGCGTACTGCGGGCAAAAGTACCGCCCGAAATCTATCAGGCCCTGGCGCAGCGCCTTGCTGTCACTTCACCCGAGAGCCCAGCTAGCTGGCCGGCTAGCAGCGAGGAATTCATATCGAAGGCACAGTCATAGTCTCAATGTTTTGATTACAATGTTTTGACGGATTAGTGCAGGTCAAACGAGAAAGTAGCTGATATCACAGACTGCGTTTAAAGCTGGAAATTAACCACCGCTGTACTCTATGCTTTAGAGTCAAGGCTTTTAAAAGTCAGTCAAGGCTTCAAAGGTCAAGCGTGTTGATTCGATAAGGGCAATTTGTCTTATGTAACACACATCGTCAAGTCAGGTTTTAAGAGGGAAAGGATGAACAAGGGCAAAGTAAGAATTTACGAGCTATCTAAGGAGTTGGGACTGGAAAACAAGGATATTTTAGCGATTTGCGAAAAGCTGGAGATTGCGGTTAAAAGCCACAGCAGCACTATTGCTGGAGAAGACGCCGAGCGGATCAAGGCCGTCGCCGCTTCTAGCGAATTCAAGCCAGTCAGCCAGGGCACTGCGGCCAAGGCTAAATCCCCTCGTGGCAATCCAGCTGGAGCAAAGCGTCCAGTTGCTAAACCGGTTCGTCCTCGCGAGCAGCAGATTTTAGAAATCCGTCGCTATCCTCGTTCGGCCACGCCTCCAGAGTCGCCTCGTCCGACCGCATCCCCAGCTGCTGCACCAAGCGCCAGTGCTGATGGTATCAGCTCTGCTGCCTCTGATAGCCCTTCCCTGGTAGCCCCGCCCAGTCGTCCTTCTCGTCCATCGTCTGCTAGTAGCCGCAGTGGCCAGCCCGCTGAGCCCATTAGCCCGGCCCGAGAACCCGCCCGGCCCGCTGCCGTCCAAGAGCCCGAAAGAATTGTTACCACTTCTGGGGCGACCCGTCCTGACCAGCTCAAGCCTCGCCTGGTTGAACCACCGGCCCGGCCATCAGCAGACAAGCCTGCCGCTCGCGACGATAGCAATGGCGATGATAATGGCCATGAAGCCCCCAGTCGGGTAGCTCGCCCTGTGCTCAAGCGGGATCGGTCTGCTGCGGGTGGCGATCGCCCCAGTCGGCCCGCTCCCGGTGGTGCCTCTGGCAGCACAGCCGCGCCCCCATCGCCGCCTAAGCAGGTGGTTGAGCTGCGCCGTCCGCCCTCTAGAACAGACGTGCTAGAAAGCATCAGCTCCGGCTCCGACAGCGATGACGGTGATGACGATGGGGCATTTGTCGATCCGTCGCTAGAGCTGCGTCGCCCTACACCGCCCCGTCCGCCCAAGCGCCGCGATCACGTCCCCGGCGAAGAGGACGATGAGCAGGAAATTCGGCCTAAAAAGGTCACAAAGACCAAGCGACAGCGGGTCATCGTTGACGACGACGAAGACTTTGAAGATATAGATTCTAACAGCGCCGACGTTTCGAAAGAGCAAATCAGCCTGTCGCTGATGCGCCCACCTAAGCCTAAGAGTCAGCGCTCCAAGCCTGCACCGACTACCAAGAAAGTGAAGCAGCGTGCCCCCTCTCGCCGGGAGCGCCGGGAGCGCCGTCAGGAGGCAGAACCCGAGAAGCCAGAAATGATCGTGCTCACAGGCGGCATTAGCGTGCATGACCTGGCCGATCAGTTAGCGGTGCCGCAAACCGACATCATTAAGCTGCTGTTCTTCAAGGGCATTGCGACAAACGTTAACCAGACTCTGGATATGCCCACCGCTGAAATGGTGGCGGAAGAATTTGGGGTAGAGTCGGTCACCGCAGAAGAAGCGCCAGAGGCTCGTAAAATCACGGAAATGATTGACGATGCCGACCGCGACAAGCTTCAGACGCGCCCACCAGTCGTGACGATTATGGGCCACGTTGACCACGGTAAGACTAGCCTGCTCGACTACATTCGTCAGGCCAAGGTCACTGAGGGTGAAGCGGGTGGCATTACCCAGCATATTGGGGCTTACCACGTTGATTTGAAGTCCAATCCGAACAGCGATCGCAAGTCCGGTCAGATTGTCTTCTTAGATACGCCGGGCCACGAAGCTTTCACAGCAATGCGTGCCCGAGGTACCCGGGTCACTGACATTGCCATCTTGGTAGTTGCTGCTGACGACGGCGTCAGGCCACAGACTATTGAAGCGATTAGCCACGCCAAAGCAGCAGGCGTGCCAATTGTGGTCGCAATTAACAAGATCGATAAAGAAGCGGCCAATCCAGACCGGGTGAAGCAGGAGCTGATGGAATACGAGCTGGTGCCGGAGGAGTACGGCGGCGACACCATTATGGTGCCCGTCAGTGCGATCACCGGTGAAAACGTAGACACCATTCTCGAAATGCTGCTGCTGGTTTCTGAAGTAGAAGACCTGCAAGCTAACCCCGACCGGCTGGCTCGCGGCACCGTGATTGAAGCCCACTTGGACAAAGCCAGAGGGCCGGTAGCTACGCTGCTGGTGCAAAACGGCACGCTAAAAATTGGCGATGCCTTTGCAGCCGGTCCCGTATTTGGCCGGGTAAAGGCGATGGTGGATGATCGCGGTAATCGCTCAGATGCTGCCAGGCCGTCGTTTGCGGTTGAGGTGTTGGGCCTGAATGATGTGCCCCCGGCGGGCGAAGAGTTTGAGGTGTACGCCGATGAGCGCGATGCCCGAGCCGCCGCCGATGAGAAAGCCATTGAGCAGCGCCAGTCGCGGTTGCAGCAGACGATGGCTTCTCGCCGGGTGACGCTCAACTCGCTGTCTGCACAAGCTCAAGAGGGTGACCTTAAAGAGCTCAATCTGATTCTTAAGGCGGACGTTCAAGGTTCGCTTGAGGCGATTTTGGGATCGCTTCAGCAGCTGCCTCAAAACGAGGTGCAAATTCGGGTGCTAATGGCGGCTCCGGGTGAAATCAGCGAAACCGATGTGGACTTGGCTGCGGCCAGTGGCGCTGTGATTATCGCTTTCAATACCACGCTGGCTTCGGGTGCTAGGCAGTCTGCCGACTATCTGGGCGTAGACATTCGTGATTACGACATCATCTACAAGCTGCTAGAAGATATCGAAGGCGCGATGGAAGGTCTGCTAGAGCCAGAACTGGTGCAAGAGCCACTGGGTCAGGTAGAAGTGCGAGCGGTCTTCCCGGTACGCAAGGGGACAGTGGCTGGTTGCTACGTGCTCTCTGGCAAGGTTACCCGCAATTGCAGAGTGCGGGTAGAGCGCAGTGGTGAGTCCGTTTACGAGGGCACCCTCGATTCGCTGAAGCGGATGAAGGACGATGCCAAAGAAGTCAACGCTGGCTTTGAGTGCGGTATCGCCGTCGGTGGCTTCAACGACTGGAAAGAGGGCGATATTATCAATGCCTTCCGTCTGGTCTCGAAGCGTCGTACTCTCGCGCCAGCTTAGCCCCGTGTTTAGCTTGCAGCAGAACCACCGATATCTCTGGGTACATTTTGCTGGACTAGCGGCGGTACCCCTGCTGTTGGACGCCTGCTTAGTGGGACTGGCGTCGTCTGGGACGGCTGTCGGCACGACGCTGTTGCTGAGCCCTCAGTTTTGGGCGATCGCCCTGATCGGCATTATCCCAACGCTGTGGATGCAGTGGCAAAGGCCGTTTTACCTGTTTAGTCTGCTGCCGCTGGCGCTGAGACCGGCTGCCCTGAGCGATGACCAACGTCGCCACTTAAGGCTGCTGAAGTCCTGGCAGATTAAGGCGTTAGCGGTAGCTACGGCGGGCGGATCGCTTTGGCTATTGTGGCAGGTGTCGGAGAGGTCGCTGCAAGTTGCGCCGCTAACTGCACCTGCGCCAGGTTTGGCAATTGCGCTAGTTGCTTTCTTTTTGGTCTGTGTATTTTTACAGGTTCCCCTGAGCGCGGCACGGCTGCTTTTAGTCGGGCCAAAGTCGTTGCAGCGGGTGAAGCCTTATGAAGAGGGGGCGATCGCTTCTAGCTTCTTGATTTTAGGTCTGCGGGTGAATCGGATTTTGCCGGAGCCGAAGGCGTTGGTAGAGGTGTCAGGAGAGCAGGAGACAGGAGAGCAGGAGACAGAGGCATTAGGCGCTCAGAAAGACAGCTCAAAGTTAGACGGCTTAGAGTCAGATGCTCAAGCGCTGACTGAACTAGACGTCGAGCTGCCGGTCGCTAGCGTTCAGCTTCCAGATGAGGCACTAGAGGAGCCTCTACCGGCAGATGGAGAGGACATTGATGTCATGGCGCTATCGGTAGATGATGAAGATATCGAAGCGGACGCGCAGCCGACTGATTGACGGAGTCTTTACGTAAAAAGGTATAGATTGGCCCTGGCACCCCCCAGAACCGTGGCAACCATTACATACGGGATCAGTGTCTTAGGCTATTCTTAAACAAATCAGCGGAGCCTGCAAGATTGCATCCAGGTTCTGTTCAATGGAGATCACCATGGCAAATATGGCAAATTCATCGCCTGCTCATGCTGCCCCAGATGCTGAGCTTTGGCAGAGTCTGAAAAATGCGATCGCCGCTAGCTCCGGTTTTCAGCGCTGGCGGTCAGAGCAGCTTTCAGCTATCACCACAGCCACTTCGGACGAGCAGCTAGTGCGTCTGTATCTGCGCGATACGCTAGAGACGCTGGCTTATTAGGAGCCTACTAGGGCAGCCGCTCGCTCTCAACTAAACGAATACAGCTACTCAGGCAGGTTCACACACGTCAAGGTGGGCCTGCCTTTTATGTGTCTAGCTCCCTTCGCCCTTCCAGAGCTCTAGCCAGGGTTACCTCATCGGCATACTCTAAGTCGCCGCCCATAGGCAGGCCAAAGGCAATTCGAGTGACCCGAGTAAAAGGTTTTAGCAGCTGACCGACGTACAGCGTCGTTGTGTCTCCCTCAATGCTGGGGCTAATAGCCAAAATCACTTCGTCAGTATCTTCTTTATTGACCCGGTGTACCAGCTGACCAATGTTTAGCTGCTCAGGGCCAATGCCATCCATTGGCGAAATTAGCCCGCCTAAAACGTGATATTTGCCTTTGTACTCCCGCGTTTTTTCCAAGGCAATCACGTCTCGTGAGTCGGCGACAACGCACAGCATATGGGGATCACGGCTTTGAGATAGGCAAATATTGCAGACCGGCTCAGCCGAGAGGTGAAAGCAGCGCGAGCACTGTCCAACCTGCTGCTTGGCTTCGACCAGGGCGTTGGCGAGGGCGCGGACCTCTGCTTCTGGCCGCTTAAGCATATGCATAGCCAGCCGCTGGGCTGACTTGGGTCCAATGCCGGGGAGGCGCTGAAATTCTTCAATCAGTTTGGCGAGAGGGCGCGTATAAATGGTCAGGTCTCCTTTTCTTCACTCTTGCCGCGCACAGGCGGCAGCTTCTCTACTAAGCCCATTTCAAAAGCAGCGTCTGGCAGTTGCCCGGCGATATACTTCCCTGGTTCAAACAGGCCGCTTGGGGTCATACAAACCTGCCGCAGCTCAACTACTTCTGTCTCTGCAAACATACTGCGCGATAGCCGACGTTCTATAGCCACTAGGGCACCTTCCTATCTCTACTCATCTATCTGCCAATATTCGTGGCTGTAGTTTTGATCGAGGATCTTCTGAGGTCGCATGATCAAGATAATGCCACCCAGCAGTGTGGTCTCAGGCGCTTCTTCAAACCAGCGCAGCGCCAGTTGACCGTCTACATCATGAACAAAATAGCTAAACTCATCCCACTGGCGCTTGGCCCGGTCAATGATGACCATCACCGGCTCAGTCTTTGAAACCTCGTCAGGCGCGTTAGGCAGCTGGCCGTATTCAGTCAGTAGGGCAATCGGGTCTTCGGCCTTGAGCATTACCTGCCAGCCGGGTACCGGTAGCCAGGCTCCTGTCCCAGCAAACTTCACCATGCCAAAAGGTTCTTCAGGCTCGACAGGGGGCACTGTTTTATAGTCGGCTGTCGGCAGCGGCAACTGACCGGCAACCGGCACGATCACTGGCGAATCTACTTCACTTTCTAACCGAAAGATGGGCAGGCGCGGCGCGGCTTTGGCCGCAACCACTGTGAAGTCGGTCAAGAGCTGTTCGATTTTGCTGCGGGCGCTGTCGCTGGTGACAAACCGCAGACTCTGGGCAATCAGCCGCGACCGGGCCTGCAAGTCGCTCATTTGCCGGGCCAACCGCCAGTAGTGGTAGGCGGCGGCATCGCCCATCGTTTTTTCAAACCCAACCGGGGGCTTGTCACTGTAGGAGAAGTCTCGCAGTCCTTTGACAACGTCTTTTACTTGCTCACTGTCAAGCCCGTTGCTAAAGGCAAAGTCGGCTGCTGCTGCCCGAATGTCTTGCGACAAAATGCGAAACTCATAGAGGCTGTCGCTGCCCCGAGTTTGATAGTGCGCTCGGGCGGCCTCGCTGACGCCACCTGCGATCATTGAATCGAAGACTTGAGCGGCGACGATCAGCTGATTTTGCTGGATGGGTTCAAAGCCGGTGGCTTCGAAGATGGCCTGCGGCATCATGCCCGTTTTTTGTAGGGTTTGGCAGGCTTTGCCCCAATCTACCCAGTTGCCTTCTTTGCGGCGCAGCTGACTTTGTAGTGTGTCAATGGCTGCTTGGGTCGTTGTTTCTGGCGTGGGAACGCTGGCTACATTGGGTGTAGTGTCTAGGCTGGAATTGGGGTCGGGGGAAGTGGCGGGCATAGCGTGCTTTTGCTTTGCGGGTGATTTTTGCTTGACGCAATCCTCGTTTCTACGTAATTATAGTAGTCTGATTACACCTGAGTTACAGGTTAATCGTAGGCGGGGCTATAGCGCAGCTGGTAGCGCACCTCAATGGCATTGAGGGGGTCAGGAGTTCGAATCTCCTTAGCTCCATATACTCTATTTTAACGCTGATTGAACGTCGATCAGGTCTGGTCTCTACTGGCTGACGAGGTTGAAGCGCTGTAGCCTCTCTTGCAGTAGCTGAGGCAGCGCTTTGCGGAGTTCGGACTGTTTGGTGAAGCTCAGCCGATTGTGAGTGGGGGTATCGAAGGGGAACTGTCCGGGCAGATCTGAGCGCTCCATTTGGGCCAAGATGATTTGCTCGGGGCGCTTGCTCTGAAGGGCATAGCCCATTTCTACGCAGACTTTAGGGCTGGGAATCAGCTGGGGCGGAGTGCCGTCGATGCCAAGTATTGGGGTGCCATCGGCGATGAAGAGGAGCGATCGCCGAATTTTTCGCATCAGGTCGCTATTGATTCGCACCGGCCCCTGACTGAGGCGATGAGACTCGACCAGGGATAGGGGCAGCCGAGATTTGTCGTTGAACTTTTTGATGAAGGCTTCTAGCTCGTCGCGCAGCAGGTCGCTAGAGTCTGAGTATTCGTTCTGGTAGCACAGGAAAATAGTGGGGTCGAGGTTGGCGAGCGAATCTTGCTTGGTAAAGTAGATTTCGTGGCTGATTAGATCGATGTTGGCGATCGCATAGGTTCCGCTACCCTCAATGTAGAACTCGACGTGATCGCCTTCTAGGTAGCGCTGAAACCATTCAGCCTGCTTAACTTCTTCAATATCTTCTAAAAAGTCAGCCCGCAGCGCCGATTTGAGCAGGCTATTTTTCGCCAGCCGCAGGTCATGGGGTCGCTTCTCCAGCTCACGGATAGGTTCGTAGTTGCTGAGATACCAAGCCTTGAGCGCGATAATAGCCATTGAGGCGGATTTTCCTTTCTATCCTTGTCTCTTACTCTAAATTATTCTCTGCTATGTAGGGCGTCTGACAAGCAAAAATAATACATGTGTTCTGCTTTGATTAGTTATGTGGTGAGTGAGGTGGGTTTATGGCAGGTGTAGTGTCAGCAGGGCATGAGAAAACGGCGGCGGCGGGTCAAGAAATTTTGCAGGCAGGCGGCAATGCCTTTGACGCGGCAGGGGCAGCAATGCTAGCAGCTTGTGTCGTGGAGCCAACGTTGACCTCGCTTGGCGGCGGCGGCTTTTTGCTAGCCCATCAGGCCGAGACGGCAAAGAACACGCTGTTTGATTTTTTTACGCAGACGCCGGGCAGTCGGTCAGACGCTGAGCGGCTAGATTTTTACCCGATTGAAGCTAACTTTGGCGACTCGGTGCAGGAGTTTCATATCGGCCTGGGGTCGATGGCGGTGCCGGGCATGCTGGCAGGCGTGCTGACGGTACATGGCAGATTGGGCCGACTGCCGCTCAAAACGGTGGTAGAGCCAGCGGTGGGCTACGCTCGCAGCGGGGTGAGCGTCAGCGATTTTCAAGCCTACTGCTATCAGCTGCTCGATCCGATTTTGATGGCAACGGCGGGCGCTAGAGAAATTTATGCGCCTGCGGGTCGGCGGTTGCGACAGGGAGAAACGCTGCGACAGCCAAAGTTTGCCGATACGCTGACGTATCTGGCAGGGCTAGGAGATGCAGGGGCGCTCAGAGCGTTTTACGAAGGGGAGATAGCGCAGCAGGTGGTAAAAGACTGTCGGGCCGGGGGCGGCTACTTGAGCCTGGCGGATTTTGCAAACTACCGGGTGCTGGAGCGATCGCCTCTTACCATTAACTATCGCGGCGTGCAGATGATCACCAATCCACCGCCGAGTGCAGGCGGCGCGCTGATTGCCTTTTGCCTGGAGCTGCTCGACCGTTTCGACTTCAGTCAGATGACGTTTGGCTCAGATGAGCATTTGACGCTGCTCAGTCAGGCAATGCGATGGACGAATGAAGCGCGGCGATCACACTTAGACCGTGCCCTGTTTGACGATGGGATTGCCGATAAATTCACGGCTGCTGACCTGATCGATAAGTATGCTCAGCCACTGAAGGCCCTGATGGCTGAGGGCGTCAATCGGTGGGGCAGCACCACGCACATTAGCGTCATGGACGACGAAGGTAACGCTGCCAGTGTGACCACCTCTAACGGCGAGGGCGCTTCTTACGTGATTCCAAACACCCAAATTATGATGAATAATATGCTGGGCGAAGAAGACCTCAATCCGCACGGGTTTAATCAGTGGCCGGTCAATCAGCGGATGTCGTCAATGATGGCTCCTACAATGATTCTCAAAGCCGGGAAGCCGCAGTTGGTTTTAGGATCGGGCGGATCGAACCGCATTCGCACCGCCATTTTGCAGGTGATTTCAAATATTCTAGATTTTGGCATGCCGTTAGCAGCGGCAGTAGAAGCGCCTCGCCTGCACTGGGAGAGCGGAGTGCTGCATCTAGAGCCGGGGCTGGTAGCAGGCTCGCAGGGGGCAGAACAGTTCAAATCTGAGCAGTGGGGCACTGAGCGGGTTTTGCAGTGGCAGCAGTCCAACATGTTCTTTGGCGGCGTTCATACGGTGGGATTAGACGCAGCGGGCGGATTGCAGGGAGCGGGAGACCCTCGGCGCAGTGGCGCAGTGGCCGAAGCTTGAGCGGGCGATTGCAACCAGGATTTCAGCAAGTAATAGGAATAGCAGTATGAGCTGGCGATCGCTTCAATCTGAAGCGGCTGAATTTGCAGTGGTGATAGAGATCCGCGCCTTCTTGAATCTGGCGGTGCCGCTGGCGATCGCGCAGCTGGCTCAGTTTTCGGTGGGGTTTGTAGACACCGTTATGATGGGCCACTTGAGTACGGCAACTCTGGCAGCCGGGGGGCTGGCATCGAGCACGTTTCAGCTGACGCTGACGGTTGTCAGCGGCTTTGTCATGTCGGTAGGAGTACTGGCGGCTGAAGCCTATGGCGCGGATCAAAAAGGTCGGATTGAGCATCTGGCCCGGCAGGGGTTTTGGCTAGCGCTGCTGCTGACCCTGCCGCTGATGGCGGTGCTTTGGCAAACAGCCCCCATCTTGAGGGTATTACAGCAGCCTAAGGCGGTCGTTGAGCTGGCTCAGCAGTACTTTATCTGGATTTCGGCGGGGGTATTTCCGGCGCTGGGGTTTGCCATGCTGCGGGGCTACGTTTCGGCCTTTTCGCTGGCGAATGTGGTGACGGTGATCGTCATGATCGGGACGCTGTGCAATATTGCCGGTAACTACGTGCTCGGCTTTGGCAAGCTCGGATTTCCGCGCATGGGGTTAGCGGGGTTGGGGCTGGGCAGCAGCCTCAGTCTCTGGCTGATGTTTGGGCTGTTTTTGGCCTACATTTTGCGCCAGGAGGAGCTGCGCCGTTACCGCTTTTGGCGACAGTGGCAGCGGCTAGATGTCGGTGTTTTACGGCAGCTGATGGCGATTGGCCTGCCCATTGCCGTCACGCTCGTGCTGGAAATTGGCATGTTTGCGGCGGTTTCCTATATGGCGGGTAGCCTGGGTACTGAGGTACTGGCTGCTCATCAGATCGCCTTTCAGACGATGGCGCTGCTGTTCATGGTGCCGCTGGGTATGTCTTACGCGGTGACGGCGCGGGTGGGGCTGTGGCTGGGTAGAGGCGATCTGAGCGGAGCGCGGCGGGCGGGGTATGTGGCGATTACCATTGCCGCTTTGACGCTGTTTTTAGAGGCGATCGCCCTGGTCATTTACCGCCGCTCTATTATTGGCCTGTTCATCGATTTGCAAAACCCGGCCAATGCGCCAGTGATCAATTTAGCGATGAATCTGCTGCTAATTTCGGTCACCGCTCAGATGATCGACGGCGTGCAGCGGGTGACGATGAGCGCGCTTTACGGTCTGCAAGATACCCGCGTGCCGATGCTGATGAGCGCGATCGCTTTTTGGGGCATCGGGCTAACGAGTGGCTACGCCCTGTGCTTTTGGGTCGGCTGGGGTGCCGTGGGGCTGTGGATTGGTCAGTACACCGGGATTGCTGTAGCCGGTATCATCTTTGTATGGCGTTTTCACCGAATGACGCGGTAGGAAGAACACTATGCGGCCTAGTTCCAAGCAGAAGGCAACTTAAGGAAGATCAGCGTGGCTTTGCAGCTTTAGCAAGACAGTCCAAGTCTGCGAAGAAGAAACGGAGCGGTGGGTTTGGGGCTTGATTAGCCTCGATCACCGTAACTATCCTGGTGCCAGGTATGGCCTAACCGCTTCCCTATAGCGCCTACGCCTCAGCCAAATACGTATAGCGGTCCATGCCATCTTTGTAATTGGCCATCAGCTTGCGGGCTTCTTCGATAGTGATTTGGCCATTTTGCAAGGCCTGCTCAGAGCGGCGGCGGATCTGCTCGACCATATCTTCGGGGCTGTATTGCACCTGCTGGAGCACTTCGTCGGTGGTGTTACCGCGCACGACATGCTCAATGACATAGCCCTGCTGAGCAGTGGCTTTGGGTGCCAGGTGAATGTGAACGGTATTGGTATTGCCAAAGAGATTGTGCAAATTGCCCAGCGTCTCCTGATAAGCACCGACCAAAAACATGCCCAGATAGTAGGGTTCTCCGGGCTTGAGGGTATGTAGCTCTAAAATATCTTTCTGGCCTTTTTTACTGATGAACCGGGCAATTTTGCCATCGCTGTCGCAGGTGAGGTCGGCTAGCGTCGCCCGCTGAGAGGGCTCTTCGTTGAGTCGGTGGATAGGCATGATCGGGAAAAGCTGCCCGATGGCCCAGCTATCTAAAGCAGATTGAAACAGCGACATGTTGGCGTAGTAGATAGAGGCCATGCTGTTTTCAAGCTGCGCTATCTCTTCGGGGATGTCGTCTTGGTCGCGCAGCAGCGTGGCAATTTTTTGGCAGCAAGCCCAGTAGAGTCTTTCGACACGGGCGCGTTCGGCCAAACGCAGATAGCTGAAGTTGAACAGACCCGCTGCTTCTTTTTTGAACTGAACCGCGTCAGTGAAAGATTCTTGATAGTTGTCTGGGCTGACGGCGGCGTATACCTCCCACAGTTCTTTGATCAGTCTGTGTTCGCCTGCCTGGTAAGGTTGGGGGTCGCTTTGGTTGACGGCGCTAGCGCCCAGCACATCAAAAATTAAGACGGATTGGTGAGAGGCAATCGCTCGCCCGCTCTCACTAATCAGGGTTGGTATCGGCAGCTGCGCAGCAATGCAGGCGTCTTGTACATGGGCAACCACGTCGTTTGCATAGTTTTGAGTGCTGTAGTTCTTGGAGCCCTGAAAGCTGGTTTTAGAGCCGTCGTAATCGACGCCAAGGCCACCGCCTACGTCCAAGTAGCCCATTGGTGCGCCGAGTTTTGCCAGCTCGACATAGATTTGGCAGGCTTCGCGCATGGCCTCTTTAATCACGCTAATCGCCGAGACCTGAGAGCCAATGTGGAAGTGCAGAAGCTCCAGGCAGGCCAGCATATCAGCCGCTTTAAGCTTTTCTACGACGGTGATAATTTCAGGAATACTGAGGCCAAATTTGGCCCGATCTCCGGCGCTTTCTCCCCAGCGCCCGGAGCCTTTGGCTGCCAGCTTGGCCCTGATGCCGAGCACGGGACGAATGCCTAAGCGTCGGCTGGCGGCGATCGCCACGTCCACTTCCTCTACCTGCTCCAGCACAATAATCGTCTTTTGACCCAGGCGCTGGCCCAGCATCGCCGTTTCGATGTACGACTGATCTTTGTAGCCATTGCAAATAATCAGCGCGCCGGGCGTGGTCAGGCTCGCCATGGCAATCATCAGCTCTGGCTTGGTGCCTGCCTCTAGGCCAAAGCGGTAGGGCTGGCCAAAGCGAACGAGGTCTTCAATGATGTGGCGCTGCTGATTGCACTTGATGGGAAATACTCCCTGGTAGACGCCGTCACAGCTGTAGCGGGCAAACGCTCTGGCAAAGCAGGTATTTATTCGCTCCAGGCGGTCGGCCAAAATGTCTGAAAACCGAATCAGCAGCGGCAGCTGAACGTCCCGCTGCTGAAGCGCTTCTACCAGTTTTCTAAGATCTAGAGAGCCGCCGCGATCGCCCTGCGGAGACACCGTAATATGGCCCGCTGCATTGATGGAAAAGTAAGGCTCTCCCCATCCGTTAATGCGGTAGAGTTCCTCGCTATCTTCGATAGACCAGCCTTCAAGAGAGCCGCCTGGTATAGCAGCGCGCTGACTGGCTCCGGGTTCCTCTGACAAGTTTCTCTGGGCAGAGGCAGAGGGGTTTGAAGGCATGTAGGTTGGGCTCACAGATGCTGCATCCAGGTCTAGGGTAAATGTCGGTAAAAACAGTTGAAGAGCTGTAATTTAGGCAATAGTTTAGGCAATTTTTGCCAGTCTTGCCACCTTGCAACTGACCGAGCTATTTTGAACAGCGTGAAGCAGCTACAGAGCATGAAGTATAGCAATGGGGTCTACGTGAAAACACGGTCGTCAAATTTCGTGATTCACCCAGGAATAGGGCACGCCACTCGCTAGAGACGAAGATCACGGTAACTTTTTTCGAAAAACCGTATAGTCTGTGTGAACCTACGGGTTCATCCTGACAGACCTGCTGAGATACTGCTATTTGTTAAACAGGTTACTAAGCGCGATCACGGTAGCCTTTGGGATTTGACTCTACATTTGCGAGGTGAATCCCTTGGCCTAGTCAATATCGCAGACTTTGGGTTCATCGATCTTCCTGGTGAAGGCAAGCCGCGCCGCAGCTATGCGGCGGCTATCAATATCGCGCTGCTTCACCACTCTGCTTCGCTTTGGTTAAAAACTTTCAATAGGTGCCCAAGACATGAGGTATTCTCCCCCCCACTGTAGATATATCGGCTAAGTCTGCTAGGCCTTTGTCACCGGTCCCACGAGGGACAAATTTGGGTTCGGCAATTGGTCAGTCTCTCTCTGTCGATATTTTTTTCATAGGTGTATCGCTGGTATTAGGTCTGCTCTTTAGCAGCGCTGTAGGCGTCGTTGAGAGCACTAACGATCTGGGCAGCTTTATGCTGAGACCACCCAGTTGGTTTATCTACTTTGTTTGCGCCGTAGGCCCGATCCTCTATTTGTTTGTAGATGCGCTGAGCGCCCTTAGCAATCCTGCCGCTTTGCCGTTTGCGCGCACTTCAGCTGGGATGAAGGCTATCTACACCAAGCGTGTGCATCTACTGCTATTAGCGCTTTATTTCACATCGATCCTGGTGGCGCTGTGCTGGTCGGCCCCTTCAATGCTGCTGACCTCCAAGCTGTTTGTATCGGCAGTGTTTGGTATTGCGCTCTATGCGCTAGGCCAGAGCATTCCGTCACGGCGGCTGAGCTTTATAGTCTCTGGGATCTTGTTTATGGTGGTTTTGGTGACCACTCAAATCTTTATTGTGGCGCGACTAGAAGCTGACGCTAACCGGGCCAGTCAGCAAGTCCTCGATGAGCTAGCCAACCCTGATGGTAACGCCGATGAGGACAGGGGGGTCTTATTTGACGACTCGGAGCCTTAGGCGGCGTTCAGCTAGCTTAGCTGAACGACAACCTGGTTATTCATCAGGGTTTCTGAGGTCAGCAGGTCTTCTACGGTCATGCGCAGGAAGCGATCGCTGTCGATGCTGAAGCCTATGCGAATGCGATCACTACCCGGAAACCCGGGCGGGGTCAGCGTCGCGATAGTGCGGGCACCTTCGCGGTCATTGAGCGCCTGTACCTGAAGCTTGCCGCCACTGACGCTGGCCTGACGGGTGACGAGCTGATCGCCTTCGAAGTAGACTTCGGTGCTGGTTTGGGCCTCGCCCAGCTCACCTAAAATCAGCTCAATGCTGGGCTGCTTTTCACCAGAAGCGCCGAGCAAAAGCTCAATCGGTGCTGTCGTCGGGTAAGGCTGCCCCGGCTGTATAATCGGGTGCCAGTCATGGGCATTGCTGCGGCGATTCCAGTAGCGAATGCCGTAGCTGTGGTAGAGAAAATCTTGCAGCTCGGTAGTGTGCAGGCTCAGTGCGCCCTGCGCAACGGCTTCAAAGGGGCGATCGCCGCGAATTTTTTCGGAGTCAAAGTGACGCTGCACCCAGGCCTGCACTGCCGGAATCTGAGCGCTGCCCCCTACTAGCAGCACCGCATCAATGTCTGGCGCGCTGATACCCTGGCGCTGAGCCTGCTGTAAAACCTGATCCAGGCGATTGTCCAATCGTTGAAAAAAGCCTTTGTCAGTGAGAATCTGCTCAAAGCAATCCCGATCCAAGGACAGTTCGTAGCTGTCTAGCGTCTCCTCATCGAAGTAAGCTTCTGTCGCCGTCGGTGCGTTGGAGAGCGCAATTTTTAGCCGCTCAACTAGCCGCAGCGTCACCGCTGTAATCGGCAGTGCCTGACTGTTGGCAAAATACTCGGCTAGCCACCTATCAATATCTGCCCCGCCCAAATTTTCGCCAGCTTTCGCCAGTACGCGCACGGTTTTTGCCTTTTGGCCAGTTGCCTGAGCGCTAGCTGGCTGACCCGAGAATGCCTTTCCCCACTTCAGCAAAAAGCCCAGCGGCTGGTCAACCGCAGCCGGCTGAACCAGCGAAAAATCTAAGGTGCCGCCGCCAAAATCTACCACCAGCAGGGTACGCTGCTCGGCGCTCAGCTGATAGCCCAAAGCTGCTGCTGTCGGTTCATCTAATAGCCTCACCTGCTCAATCCCTAGAGATTGGCAAACCTGGCTAAGCCAGAGACGATAGGCTTCAAAGCTATCGACGGGCACCGTAAATACCAGAGAATTGAGACTGGGATCTTGCTGCTTCAGCTGCCCTATTACCTGATGTAAAAAACAGCTGCCCACCTGCTCAAAAGAAAGCAGCTGGCCATCTAGCTCGGGCATAAATCCCTGTACAGAAGCCCCAATACCGCGCTTAAAATTGCGAAAAAACCGAACGTCGCTAGCCAAATCGAGGCCCTGGTCGCGCACCTGCTGCCCGGCAATCGTCTTAAATTGGGCTGCCGCTGCTGCCGCCTTTTCTACGTAGAGCAAGCTCGGTACCAGCGGTGGATTGGCCTTAACCTGGGCCGATAGAGATGGCAGCAAAAGGGTCTCTGGCGCTTGGGTAGCGGCATTCCAACGCGCCACCACTGTGTTACTGGTCCCAAAATCAATGGCGTACATAGCGCTCACAGGGTTGTCGTCAAAAAGCCAGCTATTCCTCCCAGACCCATGCCCACAAAACAGGTGCTGATGAGAACGGTCAGGCTTTGCCGGTAGTCCATAATTTGCATCAGCTTTTCGCTGGTCCGGCTGCTGATGACGACTGCCGCTGCTGTTAGCATCACTGCTAGCAAAGTGAGAACCACCAGACCCAGCAGCGCGACCAAAAACCGAATGTCGTCAAAGTTTTGATTGCTGCCGGTATAGTTGGTGGCGATCGCCAAAGCAACCACCAGTAGCAAGGCTCCCAAATAAGTCAATAGCTCCCATCGAATGGCCCTACTGCCTACCAAGCGAGATCGGATCAGACCAATCGCCAGCAGCGGTATTCCCAGTGCCGCCAGACTCCATATCCAGTAGGGCGGTGCTGGCACTGACAGCAGCAGACCCACCAAAACGTACAGTCCAAAAAGAATGCCGATCAGGGCCCACGGCATCAGCGGTTTGGCGGCGCGGCGGCGGCGGGGAGGGCGCGGCGAATGGGGGCTAGATCCGGTCATTGACTCAATCAGTGCTCAAACATCAGGGCTTAGCTAAAATTAGGGCTCAAATCAGGTTGAATGAGGACTGCCAACGCAGCAGGCCGGACATGTCAGCCAGATAATTGCCCAGACAAGTTCTCGGACAATTGCTTAGAGCAGTATAGCCGGGAAACCGAGCGCTATTGCGCTTCAAAGATCTGCTCACCCGCTCGACTGAGCGGTTTTGGCCAGGCCAAATTCTTGGACGGCGGGCATGAAGTTACGGTTTTCATGGCTAGAACGGCTGAGCTTAACCAGCGCAAACCGCTGCAATTCGCTCAGAGCAGCCCACTGCTGCAAAGACAACGGCACCTGATAAGTCTGAAATTTATCGAGTACCTGCGTAGGGATAGCCGAAAGATTTTTCCAAGGGGGCTGCGGTGCTATCTCTAAAGTTTTAGCCGGTGCGCCAGTGCGATGAACGAGCAGCGCTTGCAGGCGATCACCATACGCTTGAGCGGCCACTGGTGTATCACAGGGCCACGTCACCAGCGCCTGACGCTCAGCCTGAGTCAGGTGATTCCAATGATCCAGCTTTAGCTTGACGCCGCAGGTATCCAATCGATGGCGCACCACCATTGGAATGCAGTGCAAGGAGCCCACAAAATCCTGCTCAAACTCAAAAAATGGCGTCGCCATGAGAGATGCCTAAACTAATACTTTTAGCAAAATAATGCTACCTAACCCAAAAGAAGAAGCTCACAAAACTCAAACACTGGCCCTCTGAAAGGATCTTCAGCCATAAAATTCTGTCGCAGGTAGCGCTTTACCTTTCTCGCTTGACTGTTTAGAAAAGTTAAGCGAAAATGAAAACGTCAAGGGTAGGCACTCTTACCTATTGCTAAGAACTATTAAGTTTTGATGCGATGTCCCTAGTTAAATTCAGGGACATTAACTACGATTAGAGAACGATGTTAGGGTATGCCGTCGGGCACGGCTCGATAGCTCCATAGGTAACTTTATAGTGCCTGCATAGGTTGCTGTGAAAGGTCTTTCCTTTAGGAAAATCAGGTGAAAACAGCACACCGGGGCGGCGTAAAAAGCTCACCCACAGCCCTTTCTCTCGGTTCAGCTATTTCGCGGTTTTGTTTATGGAAACGCTTGAGTTTGTAATTTATCCTGATGGCCGAGTTAAAGAAACGGTAACTGGCATTGTGGGTGCTTCTTGCGCTGAGGTAACGGCCGCTATTGAGGCCCAACTAGGTCAAGTCGTTGCTCACCGGAAGTCTTCCGAGTTCTATGCTCAGCCCGTTCAGGTCTCTAGTACTGCTCACTCACACGTATCCGAAAGCCTCTGGTAGTCGCCTGATTCGGGTAGAGCTTTAGCCACAATTTAGGCTAAAGGTTTGAAACAAAGCTGCCTCTACTCTTCATTCTGTTTGACTGTTCCTAATTCTTTCAGTACTCATCTAGTCCTGGTTTTGAAAATGTCTCACTTTAGCCAAATAAAAACTAAGCTTCGCAATCTCTCCTCTTTACAGCAGGCCTTGAGCGATGCGGGCGTAAGCTGGCAGGTCGGCCCTCGGCCAGTTCGCGGCTACCAGGGGAAGACTGAGACCGCCGAACTGGTGATTGAGCAGGACAACGGCTATGACCTTGGTTTTAAGCGCAGTGCTGAGACGGGTGACTATGAATTAGTCGCTGACTTACAGTACTGGAAGCAGCCCCTTTCAGTAGATGGCTTTCTCAATCAGGTCACTCAGCGCTATGCATACCACACCGTTTTAAACGAGTCTGCCAACCAGGGCTTCCAGGTCGCTGAGCAAGTAGATAACAAGGACGGATCAATTCGCCTGGTACTCCAACGCTGGGGCGCATAAGCTGGGGCGTATGGCTAGGGTTACGGTTTGGAAAAACCTCGGCTGCTGATGGCCGAGGTTTTTTATTAGCTGCGATCAATCAAAACCTGACTCGCGATCGCAAGTGCACAAAAGCAAGTGCGCAAACGTAAGTAAACAAACATTAGGTAAACAAGATGGCTGAAGACAGAGACGCGCTGACGCTGAACGACGCTCGATTGGAAGGGGCCTTTACCTCTGCTGGGGCAGAGCACTCAGCGCCAGCCATCTCTGAGTTGAACCATCGCTCTGGGCTGGAGCCAGAGCTGGGCGGAGCGCTCAGAGATGCCCAAGCGCGTACTGGACTAGAGCCAGAGCTAGGCGGTCAGTTTCGGCAGACGGGGGTATATGTCGATGAACTGACCTGCATTGGCTGCACTCACTGCGCTCATGTGGCTCGCCGGACTTTTTACATTGAGCCTGACTACGGCAGGGCGCGGGTGATCTGTCAAAGTGGTGATTCAGAAGAACTGGTGAAAGAGGCTATCGATACTTGCCCGGTGAACTGTATTCACCAGGTGGACTATACCGAACTGCGGCAGCTAGAGCGCGATCGCCAGCATCAGGTGATTCCGATCATTGGCTTCCCGGTAGAAAAAGCGGTGGCGGCAGTTCAGAAGCGACGCCGCCAGGAAAAGCGTAAGCAAAGCAGCGGCGGCTAAATCTAGAACCAAAGTTTGTCTAAAATTTGTAGACTTGAACCTGCCCATCGGCTGTAAGCACCAGGCGCAGTGTCAGTCCATTGCTGGCAGATTGAGCGATTCTGCGATCTGTATTTTCTGGGCTAGGGGCCATTGGGAAAGTAGGCGGTTGGTCGGCGGGTAGCAGGCGATCGCGATACGCCTGAGCAGCTTCACTCAGCGCCACAAAGGCGATTACTTCACCCGATGCAGACAGCCGCAGCTGGTAGGTTAGAGGCGCTTGTAGTCCTGAGCTAGGGGGCTGCCAGCGCGCCTTAAAGTAAGACTGAACTTGTGCGATGGTATTGGCCTCTCCTGAAGTGGCTGTAGAGACTGGTGGGGCAGATGCTGGCGGGCTAGAGACCGATGGGGAGGGATTGGCTACCGAAAACTCATCGTTGCCAGTAGGGGCCGCGCCATCAGAGGCAGCGCCAGCTGCCGGCGGCTCCGCAAGTGATTCGGCCTGACGGGCCGCTGTAGGCGTATCCTCACTGACGCTCGCAGGCGGACTAGCGTCACTGGGGGCAATTGAATCACTGCTGGAGGGCTGCTTAGGTGCTGAGGCGGACTGATTTGGGTCAGCGACCGACTGATTGGAAGAAGGCCTCGCTGGCTGTCTCTCTGTCGGCTGCGATGGACTGTCAGCCGCTGCAATGCGGTTTGCCTGGCGGCTGCCAGAGCTAGCCGTTGAGCGCTCAGGCGAAGCGTCGTCTGATTCTGATTCTTCTGAACTAGATGAAGATGCGCTAGGTGTTGGGACGGTTGTTTGGCGAGGAGCAGAATAGTCTGGTTCTGAAGCGGCTTCTGGTTCTGAAAGAGCGGAGTCGGCAGTCGTCGCCCTTTCCTGACTGGATGGTCGGAGTACCGTAGTTAGGCCAGCAGTCACACCAATAGCAAACACAGCGGCAGCAGCACTGGCCCACAGCTTGGGGCGGCGACGGGCGATCGCAAAAGGAATTAAGACACCGCTTGTTCTGGTGCTGATGCCATCTTCTAAAGCAGGACTTAGCGCCTCTGGCAGGGTATGGATAGCCTGTTCGTACTGGTTAACAACGCTCGTCAGGTCACACAGCTGCAAGGCGCTGAGGGGCTGCGCTATCTCACCAATAAGGAAGTCAGGTGATGACTGAGCTGAGACATTGCTGGGCGGATCGGTGCTGAAGTTGGCTAAAGCCAGGGTAGAGCGGGTTTGCTGCTGGAGCTGACGGGCAACGGTTTGGAGCATTTCGCGATCGCCCTGCGCCACCAAAGTCGCCGCTGTCTGAGCGCCCTCAGCAGAGTGCAGCCATAGCTTGAACCGCAGCTGCTGGGTGATCGGTCGCGGATACCACTGTGACAGCGCCGAGAGTTGCAGCGTGACATCAAGGGTACAGTCGCCAGCAGTATAGCGTTGATGAACAGGGTCAGCCGACGACGCAGTCATTTGCAGGGTGTTTCGCAGTTTTTATAGGCGCACATATAACAAGATAGCGAGCAATCAATCTATGATTCAATCGGTTACCTATCTGGCAACGCCACCAAGAACGTGCCGAAGAACGACAGATACACAGTGTCTAACCGGAATCTAATCAGAGTAGTACGGGTCCTCATCGTCATCTAGTGAGCGGATAGGGGGGGCAATTACCCGGTAGTCCGCTTCGTAAACGCCATCCGGTCCGATCTGATCGGGCTCTGCGTCGGGACCCCTCTGTGAATCTTCAAAATGCTCAGCGGTGTCACCATCGGCTCCGTACAGGCCATCGCTATAGACTCTTCTGGTGTAGCCTGGCGGCGGGTTGTCGTAGTTGTCGTAGTGATCAAAGCTTTCCCAGCCCTGATCGAGTTCATCGTCGTTCGGGCGGCGATCGCCATAGCCCTCCGCAGAACTCGCAGCAGAACTCCCGGCAGCTGAGTCCCAACCGGTGGCAATATCGTCGGCTAACCGGTCAGGGCTCTCACGGGCACTGCCGCCTCGCATGAAATCAAACATGCCGCGCTTTTGCCCGGAGGCTTGATCGGCAGAGGTCGCCGCGCTGCCAGCCACATAGCCTTCATCTTCAGTGTCCCAGCTGTTTCGCTGCTCAGCGGTACGCGGGGTGCCCCAGTCGTCACTTGCGCTCTGACGGCGGGGAGTCGGGTTGCGATCGCTCTTTTTTTTTACCGTAGGGGCATCTGGCGGCGGCGAGCTGATAAAACTATTGGGAGATGAAGCGCCAGGTGGCTTGTCTTGAGGCGAGCTTACCGTCTGAGCAGGAGCTGGTTCGGTGACAAAGGCCGAAGAGCGGCCATAGCTAGGGTCTGCTTTTGCATCAGCTTGGGGATAAGGTGGCCCAGAAGTCGGTAGCGTTGTGCTGCCAGGACTGTCCGGATAGGGGACTCTTCTACCCATAGGGCGGTATTTGCTCTCTGGCGGACGCCAGAGGCCCACCAGCGTATAGAGAACCAGGGTAACCAGGGCACCTATGAAAATTGCGCCTAGCAGCAGCAGGCCAAAGGGAATCGCAGTCGTTTTACCACTCAAAATCACCAGTGCCATCGAAGTCGATAGGTTCTGCACGGTTAAAACGACCAGCGCAGCCAAGATGAGCAGCAGAATAATCAGTCGGGGCATGATTGCATAACTCCAATGGTGTACCTTTTATTTGCCTTCCCAGCGTCGTAATGGTACACAGTCTATCGCAAGCTGATCCAGCGCTCTAGCGACAACAAAGTCAACCAGGTCTTCAACCGACTGCGGGCGGTGATACCAGGCCGGAATCGCTGGAACGATCCGGGCGCCCGCTTCAGCCAAAGTCGTCAGATTGCGCAGATGAATTAGGCTGAACGGTGTTTCTCTCGGTACGACAATCAGCGATCGCCCTTCCTTAATCTGCACATCGGCAGCTCGCTCCAACAGATCTGAACTCAGCCCTGCTGCCAGCTTGCCCACCGTACTCATGCTGCAAGGCATAATCACCATGCCCAGCGCCCTAAATGAACCGCTGGCGATGCTGGCCCCCACGTTGCCCCAGGCATGACAGCGCAGCTCACCAGCTGCTTCTACGCCTGCCTGCTCTCGCCAGAAGTCCGCCTGCTGCTCTGGGTTTGTCGGCATCTGCACGCCGTCTTCTTTTAACCAGACCTGATGAGAGGCCCGAGAAGCGACTAGGTCAACCGTGTAGCCCGCGCTCAGCAGATGTTTGAGTGATCGCACGGCGTAGATCATCCCCGAAGCCCCGCTCACGCCCAAAATGATGGGATTGTCTACAGTCACTGGTTAAATTTGATTCCTCTTCATTCCTCTTCGCGGCTGAAGTCGTCGTCACCGTCGTCGTCATCGGTGGCTTCGCTGCCGCCGCCAACTGCTACCAGGTCAATTTGCTGACGGTAGTAGTCAACGCTCTTCACCTGCACTTCGACGCGATCGCCCAGCCGATACTGCTGCCGGTTTTTGCGACCTACCAGCTTTTGCTGCCGCGAGCGATACTCATACCAGTCATCTTTGAGCGAGCTGACGTGCACTAGCCCTTCCACCAGCAGCTCTTCTAGCTCCACAAAGAAGCCGTAGGACTGCACGCCCGTAATCAGCCCGTGAAACACTTCGCCCGTGTGCGCCTGCATGAAGGCCGCTTTTTTAAGCCCTTCTAGATCTGACTCGGCATCTTGAGCTAACCGCTCTCGCTCAGTCATTTTGATCGGCGCGCGCGACAGCTGCTCTTCTACCTCCTGCTGCACAGCGGGGGGCAGTACGCTCCAGTTAATATTGCCGTGGCAGGAGCTGTGGCGCAGATTGACCCGGTCTTTTGAGCGAGTAGAGCGGCGATCGCGCCCGTGTTCAAATATCGCGTGCAGCAGTCTATGCACTAGCAAATCGGGGTAGCGGCGCACAGGCGAAGCAAAATGGGTGTAGGCATCGGCGATCGCCAGTCCGAAATGCGGACCCGGCTGAGCGCTGTAGATAGCTGGCTTAAAGGTGGCTAACAGCAGATAGGTGAGCACCTTTTCGGCCTGAGAAGTCGCAAACTGCTCGGTAAAGTGGCGATAGTCCCGAGAGTGAACCTCCGCCTCATCTTCTAGCTGAAGATTGAGATCCATATTGTTGGCTAGCTTAATCAGCTCCTGCACATCGGCAGGGTCGGGGGTGCGGTGAATGCGATACAGCCCGGGTATGTCCAGGGCTTGAATATGCTTGGCCACTAAATGATTGGCCAGCAGCATAAACTCAGTCACCACAATGCGCGCAGGCAGCTGCGAAGAGACTACCATCGCCCCGAGAGCGCCCTCATCGTCGTACTGAAACTTGGGCGAAAGATATTCGGCTAGTTCCTCGGCCTCAGGCGGAAAAACGTGATCGGGCAAGCTCAGCTCAAAAGAGCCGCGCTCATGCCGCCGCTGCTTGACTTCTTGAGAGAGCTGAAACAGGCTCTCAAGCATGTCATAGGCTGGTTCAAACTGCTCTAGACCTTCTAGGGAGATGCCGCGCTCTTCCAACGCTTCATCGTCTTCACGCATCAAAATAGCCTGAACCTGCTCATAGTCGAGCTGGTGGTCGACTTGAATGACGCTAGGCTGAATTTCGTATTCGAGCACCTGACCGTCGTCGTCTAGCGTTACCAGCACCGAAATGGCAAGCCGATCTTTGCCAGGCAGCAGTGCGCAGAGGGCATTGGGCAAAGGCGGTGGCAACATAGGAACCACTTCATCGCCCAGATAGACGGCGCTGCCGCGCCTTCTGGCTTCGCGGTCAATCGGCTGATTGGGCTGTACGTAGAAAGCAACGTCGGCAATATGCACCGACAGCCGGCGGTATCCTGCGTCATTGATTTCCAGGCTGAGGGCATCGTCAACTCCCTTCGCCTCGGGCCCATCAATGGTGATAGTGTTCTGGCTACGCAGGTCCAATCGGCCTTTCATATCGGCCTTGCGCACGCGATTGGGCAGACCCCGAGCAGCGATAAACACCTCCTCTGAAAAGTTGCGCGGCAGATCGTGCTTGCAGTAGACAATATCGATATCGGCAGCGTCTTCAGCGTCACTGCCTAGAATGCGAGCGACTCGGCCCTGAGGTGGGTTCTGGGCGAGCGGATAGCGGGTGATTTCGACGTGTATCAGATGGTCAATAGCCTCTGATAGGTCTGTTTCACTTTCGGTGATATCCACGTCAAACAGCAGCCGATCATCTAGGGGAACGGCCTTAAAGTGGCTGGCTTCGCCTTCTTTATCTTCGCCTGCTTTAACTTTAGAGAGCACCGAGGCGTTGGCCCGCTCTAGTATCAGCTTTACTTCACCTTCGGGGCTGCGGCGGCGGCTGCCGTCTTTGGTGACTTTTACCAGGACGCGATCGCCATTCCAGGCCGTATTCAGCTGACTTTCTCGCACATAGATATCGTCGGCCCCTTCTTCGTCTTGAATCGCAAAGCAAAAGCCTTTGCTAGAGCAGCGCAGCTTACCTTCAATCACATCTTCTTCTTGGACCCGGCGATATTTGCCTCTAGACTTTTGCAAAACCTCAATGCGCTCAAGCGCATCAAGGGCTATTTGCAAGTCTTTGGCGCAGTTTTCAGCTGTACAGTTCAGCTTTTTTTCCAGAGTCTTGACGGTCACCAACTTATCGTCTGAAAAATTGGCTAGAAGTGACGCGATCGAAAATTCCATGTAGCGATGAATCCTTAGATTGAATCCTTAAGGTTTGAAGAAAAGGAGCTTAATTGATGAAGTGAAAATGTGATCGAACATGCCAAAGAGCAGTTTTGAACCGGCAGTCCTGAATCGCACTATGACTGCACTATGGGAACTGCGAGCGATTATCTGTAAGCCAGCCCAGCGTGAGTGATCCCTGCTAGGCTCCAGTAGCCCCTAATGGGTATGAGACAGCGGCTGTTCGACTTTGAGAGAACGATAAAAATCAGCTTATACGCAACGCTCTTTCGGGCAATTCAGATAAGATGCAGGCACGCTTTAGTTGAAGCACTTGATCGGAAAGGTATTGGGGCGGGTGACTAGCTTACGGACTGTAGGGCTAAAATGCACCTGAGAGTAACTTTCTAAGACGGACTTTCTAGAGCGTTTGTAGCAGCATCAGAGCAGCAGCTTTCGTATCTAGACACTACATGTTCTGAATTTCACAACCCTCTTATGTTTCCGCATAGTCAGAGGCCTGTCAAATATTTCCTTTCAAGGTATTTCTAAGTCTACCTATTTATGGTTAGAATCTGCGATTGGCATCAGTCCTGAGGCATTCGCTTCAAATCTTCGGCTTAGAACCGTTCCCCGGTAACGACATAAGTCACCCGCTTGCCAACGTTGGTGGCGTGGTCTGCAATCCGCTCTAGTGACCGAATAACCAGCACCATCAGGACAATCGGCTCTACCGATGCGCCGCTTACCCAGGGTGTACTCACAAGCTGGTTGTACAGTCTCTCGTAATCGTCATCGACGACGTCGTCTTTTCGCTTAATGCTGCGCCCGGCTTCGGGATCGAGTTCGGAGAGCGATCGCAGACACAGCGCCACCATCGACCGACAGCGATCCAGCATCGTTTCAACCTCATTCATGCTTTCGTATACTGGGTACGGAAACAGCTTAATAGAGGTATTGCCAATGCTTTTGGCATAGTCGCCAATACGCTCTAGATCGCGCACCATCTGCATAAAAGCGCTCACTAGACGCAGGTCTTGGGTGACTGGGGCTTCTAAGTTCAGCAGGTGCGTGCAGTCAACTTCTATTTGGCGGTAGAGCTGGTCGATTTGCTTGTCTTGGATGGGAATTTTTTTGGCGGCTTCTAAGCTGCGATCACACAGCGCTTCTCGGGCCAGCAGGCAAGAATTCTCAACTAGCGCACCCATCTTTAAAACATCTCGCTGCACCCGGATCAGCTTGCGATCCAGGCTAGGGCGACCCGGAGCCAAGCGCTCACTGCTGTACCCAGCAGAGCCATATTCAGTAGAACTGTCAGGTGAGGAGGCACTTTTCATATTTCCTATGATAACTGGCTTACTATGGCTGGCTTTTCGTACATCATGAGCCATAGGCCAGGCAAAAAGTCATATTCAGCAAAGCTCATTCAAAGGTATCGACAAAGGTATCAATGTGAAATATAGCCTGCTTATGGCTCAGTAGCGGTGGCTGTGGCGGTTGTCTACACAACAGCCGACATAGCTCAGTGAGCCCTCTAATCCTTTCTGAATCGTGGGTAGGGAGGTCTTCTGGGAAGGCCCCCATCAGTGACAATGTGTAACAGTTAGTAACTAAACCGGTAACATTGCGGTCACTTTGAGAAACAATTTATCTGTATTACATAAATTTTAGGAAGGATAGTAATCACCATGGCTCTATCAGATACCCAAATCTTTGTTGCACTCGGCTTTGCTCTAATTCCTGGCTTTTTGGCGCTGCGCTTGGCCACTGAACTCTATAAATAGCGCTATCTAAGTAAGGCCCAATCAGGCCTAAAGTAACTCCATCGCGGCTCCCAACCGAAGACCTCAGCCGGGCCTATTCGGTTGGGAGTTTTGCTGTCGGCAGGACTAGAGGCGCGCCAGTCATCAGCGATATCGCAAAAAAGAAATTAAAAGATAGTTTTGAAGGGCTTGCAAGTTTCAGAAATGCATCCATAATGTATGCGAGTATTCAGATAGGCCGTAGCCTCTCGGATGCCGTCTGCCCGGTCGTTAATTACGATCATTTCGCTATTTTGGTGATCTTTATCTATGAACGCTGCTAAGCGCCCGGCCCCCCCTCTGTCAACGCCGCCACTGCCGAATGCCTATCAGCCTAAGCGAATACTCCATGCGGGTGCACGCCGGGCCATTGCCTTCGAATCGTCTGTCAAGCTGACGGTCAACTTGCTGCTGGCAATTGTAGCAACGACGACGATTGCCAAGCTGGTGCCTTACTATCAGTCTCAGCAGCAGCGCCTCAGTAGCCTGCAAGAGTCGGTGCAGGTAGCAGAAAGAAAAAATGCTGAGCTGCGATCGCAGTTTGACCGCAACTTTGACCCGGCGCAGGCAGCGCGCATCATGCAAGAGCAAAGCGGCCTGACCTATCCCAACCAAAAGCAGGTGATCTGGACGCCGCCCTCAGGCACCCCCTAGGCCGATACAATCGAGAGGTATAGATCTTCTTCGATTGCATAAGGAATACCTGTGGTTGACGCCGCTTTTGATGCTCGTGACCTGACTCCCCAGACAAATAATCCAAATGCCGAGCGCTCCCATGAAATTAGCGCTGGTGAGGCGTTCGAATTTGACCCCATTGAAGCGGCCCTGGCAGATCTCGCAGCAGGCCGGGCGATAGTCGTTGTCGATGATGAAAATCGCGAGAATGAGGGCGATGTGATCTGCGCCGCGCAGTTTGCCACCCCAGACCTGATTAACTTTATGGCCGTGGAAGCGCGGGGGCTGATCTGTCTGGCGATGACGGGCGATCGCCTCGACCAGCTCGACCTGCCGCTAATGGTGACCAACAGCCCATTTGAAGACGAGAATGAGCAAACCGCCTTTACCGTCAGCATCGACGCGGCCCTGACCTGGGGCGTGACCACCGGCATCTCAGCAGAAGATCGGGCGCGGACTATCCAAGTTGCCATCAACGCCAAAGCCATCCCTCAAGACCTGCGCCGCCCCGGTCATATTTTTCCGCTGCGGGCCAAAGAAGGCGGCGTGCTCAAGCGAGCCGGACATACCGAAGCAGGCGTCGATTTAGCCCGGCTAGCCGGACTGTATCCCGCCGGGGTGATCTGCGAAATCTCTAACCCTGACGGATCTATGGCCCGGCTGCCAGATCTGGTGCACTACGCTGAGCATCACGGGCTGAAGCTGATCAGCATTGCCGATCTAATCAGCTATCGCCTGCGGCATGAGCGGTTCGTCAAACGCGAGGCAGTGGCGGCAATGCCGACCAAGTTTGGCGATTTTCAGGTATATGCTTACCGCAACCAGCTAGACGGCTCAGAGCATGTGGCGCTGGTAAAAGGCGACCCAGCCACGTTTAAAGAGGAGCCGATTATGGTGCGGATGCACTCGGAGTGTCTGACCGGAGACGCGCTGGGATCGATGCGATGCGACTGCCGAATGCAGCTACAGGCCACGCTGAAAATGATCGAAAATGCGGGCAGAGGCGTGGTGGTCTATCTGCGTCAGGAAGGGCGAGGCATTGGCCTGGTCAATAAGCTCAAGGCCTACTCCCTGCAAGATATGGGCCTCGATACAGTCGAGGCCAACGAGCGTCTTGGTCTACCCGTAGACCAGCGCAACTATGGTATGGGCGCTCAAATTTTGATGGATTTGGGCGTGAGCCAGTTTCGGCTGATTACTAACAATCCTCGGAAGATAGCCGGGCTAAAAGGCTATGGCCTGGAGATGGTAGACCGAGTGCCGCTGCTGATTGAAGCAACTACTTACAACGCTAGCTATTTGGCTACCAAAGCCAAAAAAATGGGCCATCTGCTGCTGCAAACCTACTTAGTGACCGTGGCCATTCACTGGCGTTCGGCAGGAGCTACCGGGAGCGATCCGGTCACGGCGCGATACGAAAGGCTAGAAAAGCTGCGCGCGCTGGCCCAACAGAACGATCTGCTGCTGCAAGAAGAAGCTCGCTCAGTCGCCGTCGCGGTGTTTGGCCAGATGCCCCTAATCGCCAACCTGGGGCTAGACCAGAGCGAAGTCGCGAGCGATCGCTGGTACAAAGATGAAACCCATCCGTACGTGAGGGCGATCGCCGCGCTACTCGATGAACTCATCAGCTGGCCAGATATTGACCAGCTTGAATTTTTGGTCTCTGCTGGCGGCGACCCGTTTACGCAGCTGAAGGTCCGATTAGATCGGCAGATCTTTCGCTGGTCTCCATCTGGAGAAAACCCAATCACACCTGCTGACATCTGTCGTCAGCTGGAAACGCAGCGAATTTACGTGTTCTCTCAGCACAGCGCTCAGCCTGTGTGAGCATGACTTCTAGCAGTTCTACCTAGTATCACCTAGCATCGTGCGTATTAGGGCAGCTAGGGCTCTACGCGACCGAGCTGGCTGGGCAGCGGATGAGTCAGGCTGGGCGGCGAAGCCAGTACCGGGCCACTACCCTGACGACGCGCTATCACTTCGGGCTCAATGGCAGCAACCGCGCTGACAAACTGTGGATCAGCGCTGGTCCCGCGACTAGCTGGATTGGTCTCTAGCGCTCTGCGCTGCTGCTCGGTCAGACTGACGTTGATATCTGGAGTGATGCCCCGCCGACTGATATCGGTGCCATCAGGTGTGTAGTAGTGGGCCACGGTCACTGCTAAGCCCGACCCATCAGAAAGGCCATGCAGCTGCTGCACCAGCGCCTTACCAAAGGTTGGATCGCCCACCACCACGGCGCGGCCATTATCTCGCAGGGCACCGGTCAAAATTTCGCTAGAGCTAGCAGACTGACCGTTAACCAGCACAGCTAGAGGCAGATCCGAGATAGCAGTGCGATTGGCTGTGATTTCGTCGCTGTGCCCATCTCTATCTACAGTGCGAACAATGCTGCCTCTGGGCAGCCACATACGGCTGATGTCAACGCTAGCGTGCAGCAGCCCGCCCGGATTGCCGCGCAGGTCTAGCACAAAGGCTTCTGCGTCCTGGTCGGTGAGCGTATCAATCGCCGTGCGCATTTGCTCGGCAGCATGGGCGCTAAACTCGTCCAAGCGAATATAGCCCACAGCCATGCCGGCCTGCTGCTGCAAGTCGAAGGTGACAGTTGGCACAGAGACCAACTCGCGCGTTAGGACCAGCGTCTCTTCACTGCCATCTTTACGGCGCAGCGTCACTGACAGGGGGCTGCCGCTCTCGCCCCGAATCAGCTGAGAGGCTGCTTCAATGCTCATGTTTCGGCTGGAACGACCATCGATAATGAGAATCACATCGCCCGCTTCAACGCCTGCCTGCTGAGCTGGCGATCCTTCTAAAACATCAGTGACCTTTATTTCCTGGCCAACCTGCTCTAGGTGAACCCCCACCCCAGAAACCTCTCCAGAGGTCTGTTCGGTCAGAGCCGCGTACTGATCTGGATTGAGAAAGCGCGTATAGGGATCTTCCAGCCGGCGCAGCACACGGCGCAGCTCGCTATAGGCCGCATCGCGAGAGGTGTATTCGCCGCTCAGCAGCGCTTCTCTGACGCCCAGCCAATCTACCCGGTTGAAGCTGGCATCGACATATTCCTCATAAACCAGCTGCCAGGCCTCGTCTAAAACCACTTTGGGACTGTCTTGAAAATCGGCTGCCGCAGCAGGGGCTACGCTTCCTATCCCAGTCAATACAGCTGGCAAAAGTAGGGCAGTAGCGCCTACTGAGCAATGTTTTAGAAAGCCACGAACACGGGCAGTATTTTTCATTTACGACAGAGACAGCGAAGAATAAAGAAATGTAGATGCAGGCTATAAACTTTATGGAAACAGCTGAGCGAGGCTAACAAAATTTATGCACGGACGAAGGATGATCTGGCAGACTCACTTCTGAAGGCAGACGCCTTACTCAAGGTAATCAATAAATCTGGGCTCGTAAATAGGTAATTGTCAGGAGTCTGCGCAAAACGCAGGTGATTAATGCAACCCTTCTACACCGATAATACTAGGTGGGTGAGGGCAGCGTCGCTGGGCTACGGCCAGATAGCTGAGCGTACCTACCGTATTTTTACAGGCGTCAGCTGATTGAGGCTGGCTTCAGCTATCTGTAAAATTACGCCGCTCTAAGCAATCTTTTTAGTCGATCTTTTTATATTTATGCACGGCTACATTCCCCCAGAGCGATTTTTCCCTTACCTGAGCTGGCAGCAGGTAGAGGCGCTGTCTGACAAAGCCAATACCTTAGTTATTCAGCCGATTGGCGCAGTAGAGCAGCATGGTCCGCATCTGCCTTTGGTGGTTGATACGGCGATCGCCACAGCAGTCGTCGGCCAGTCCTTAGGTCAGCTCGACCCGGCGATCCCGGCCTATGCCTTGCCGCCACTTTACTACGGCAAGTCCAACGAGCACTGGCAGTTTCCAGGCACAATCACGCTAAGCGCGCCAACGCTGACCGCCGTGCTGATGGAGATGGCCCAGAGCATCTATCGGGCCGGTTTTCGTAAGCTATTGCTGGTGAATGGACACGGCGGTCAGCCTCAGGTCTTAGAAATTGTCGCTCGTGATTTGCGCCAGCAGTATACAGACCTAATGGTGTTTCCGCTGTTTGTCTGGGGAGCACCGCACAATGCGGCTGAAGTGGTGGGCGCATCGGAATATAATCAGGGCATCCATGCTGGTGATGTAGAAACCAGCGTGATGCTCTCTCTTCTGCCTGAGCAGGTCAATATGGCTAAGGCAGTACGAGAATACCCCGCAGATTTGCCAGCCGGAAGCCTGCTGAGTCTGGAAGGGCAGCTGCCAATCGCTTGGACTATGGCTGACCTGAGCCGGAGTGGGGTAGTCGGAGATGCGACAGTGTCGACGGCAGCTAAGGGCGAGGCGATTTTGGTGTCGGTGGCGTCGGGCTGGGTAAAGGTGCTCGAAGAAATTTACCGGTTTGAGGGCTTGCGTCCGCCGCCAGCCTGAAGAGTCAAAGAGATCGATTAGAGACTAAAAAGACGAGGAGTATTTTGATATGCAGCCCACTGACGTTCAGCCCGCTGAGACTGAGTCGGTTCCAGTCCAGGTCTTGGCCCAGCCCGCTACTGTGAAGAAGACTCTGGCGGTGGATATTGGCGGGAGCGGAATTAAGGTCCTGGTGTTAGATGAGCAGGGTCAGCCGCTGGGAGCGCGCGATCGCATCAAAACGCCTGATCCAGCTACCCCTGAAGCGGTAGTTGCCGTGATTGAGCAGCTGGCGGGCCAGCAAAGTGAATACGACCGGGTTTCGGTAGGGTTTCCCGGCGTCGTTCGGCAGGGCGTGATATACACAGCGGTTAACCTGCATCCGCTCTGGCAGGGCTGCAATTTGGCTCAGCAGCTAACTGAACGCCTCGGCAAGCCGGTACGGGTCGCTAACGATGCTGATATGCAGGGGCTAGGCGCCATCTCTGGCCAGGGCGTAGAAATGGTCATTACGCTAGGCACAGGCTTTGGCACCGCTCTCTTTACAGAGGGGCAATTAGTGCCCAATTTGGAAATTGCTCACCACCGCTTTCGCAAAGGACAGACCTACGAAGAGCAGCTAGGCAGAGAGGCTTTGAAGAGCGCTGGAACCAAAACCTGGAACAACCGGTTGGCTAAAGCGATCGCGTCTCTATCTCGCGCATTTAACTACGACCGGCTTTATTTGGGCGGCGGTGAAGTCAAGCAAATTGCAATAGATTTGCCTGACAACGTGACAGTTGTTTCCAACGTGCTGGGTCTGCTAGGTGGCATCAAACTGTGGCAGTAAGTTGAGGTTGTAGCAGGGTCAAAAGCTGGCATGAAGCCAGCACAGCTAGACCTGTTTCACGTCTCCGTCACCGGGCAAAAGGAAAAGACCACTCTCTGTACAGATGCCGCTGAGCGGAATATCCCATGCTTCCCGAGGTACCTGAGGCAGTCTGGCATACTCAAAAACGATACCGATGGTGGTTTTGTTGGCCCAAGTTGGGTGGCTGAGCATTCGGTCATAAAAGCCGCCGCCGTAGCCCAGACGATAGCCATTGATGTCGCAGGCGAGACAGGGAATGAGGATGAGATCAACTCGGTTGGGATCCACCAGAGGAGAGGCGGGGTTGGGCTCGGTAATGCCGTAAGTGCCGGTGCGCAGCGGCCAGCTACAGGTGGGAAACCAGCGATGCCACTTAAGCGTTTTGTCTTCGCAGCGAGGCAAGCCCCAAACGCGCTGCTGCTTGAGCACCAGGCCGAGGTCGGGTTCGCCGCGAAAGCTACAGTAGGCCAGCGTGAGACGCGATCGCGCAAACACCGGCCAAGCTTGCAGATGCTGGCAAATGCTGACAGATTTCTCCTGCCAGATGCGGCGAGGCATAGACTGCCGGGCCTTGAGCTGCGCCCGCCGCTGAGCTTCTTTTTGCGCCTGAGTGGAGAGGTCAGCCATCAATCCACGAGCTGCCGGTATAGGGCAGAAATTTTCTCAATCACCTGTTCGGCATTGAGATGATCGGAGACAATTTCAATCGCGTCAGGGGCTTTTCGCAGCGGGGAGACGGTGCGGGTGCTATCTTGGCGATCGCGCTCCGCAATCGACTGAGCCAGCTGCTCTATATCTGGCAGTGGCTGATTGGCTGCTTGCAAATCCAGGTAGCGGCGACGGGCGCGTTCGGCCACTGACGCGGTCAGATAGATTTTGAGTTCGGCTTGGGGAAAGACCTGGGTGCCAATATCACGACCATCGGCCACAATGCCGCCTTGCCTACCGTACTGCTGCTGCTGCTCTACCAGGTTGGTGCGGACGGCAGCTTGAGCGGCGATGGCAGAGACGCTGTCTGTAACAGCCGCAGTGCGAATCGCTTGCGTTACGTCTGTGCCATTGACTCGCACTTCAGGGGGCAGGGGCTGGTCGCCTTTAGTGCTGGCACTCAGCTGAATCTGGCACTCAGGTAGCAGCCTGGCTACAGCCGCTTCATCTGTAGGGTGAATGTTTTGCTGCAAGACAAACCAGGTCAGAGCGCGGTACATAGCGCCCGTATCCAGATAGAGCAGCTCCAGCCGATGGGCAACTTGACGAGCAACGGTGGATTTGCCCGCCCCAGCTGGGCCATCGATCGCAATAATGGGGGCGCGTTGCAGCACAACATTGTCGATTAAACGGGTCTTTTTCTCGGTTCCTATGTATGCGGCGATCGCCATCATTCCTACAGTCTCAATTGCTTGCAAAGGCTCCAGTGTATCAGGCTGAACCAGCGCCAGGTAGTCCAGGGTGACCGCAGGTTCAGCCGCTATTACTTCGCCTGCGGTCTGTAGCAGCGCGCTGGCCGCTTTTTCCCCCTGCGCAAAGTCGGCCCGGGCAGCTTGCAAGCTGCGGTAGAGCGCCGTTGCCTGCTGGTGCTCCGGACCCGTGAGGTAGCGGTTACGAGAGCTCAGGGCCAGCCCGTCCGGCTCTCGCACCGTCGGACAAACCACTATCTCAGCGGGCAAATTTAGATCTTGAGAGAGGCGCTTGAGAATGGCAACCTGCTGAGCGTCCTTTTGGCCAAAATAGGCGTGGGTGGGGCGCACAATATTGAGCAGCTTAGTCACCACCGTAGCCACGCCCTGAAAATGCCCCGGACGCGATCGCCCGCACAGCGTCCCAGTCATCGCTGGCGGGGGCACCACTTGGGTCACCGACAGCAGATTAGGCTGAGGCGTGCCATAGAGTTCTAGAGGGGAGGGCATGAAAATAATATCTACGCCAGCCGCCTGACAGAGCGCTTGATCTGCCTCCTGAGGCCGAGGATAGCGGTCAAGATCTTCACTGGGGCCGAACTGAAGCGGATTAACAAAAATACTGACAACGACCGTATCGTTGGACTGACGGGCTTGGCTTATGAGGCTGAGGTGACCGGCGTGCAGTGCGCCCATCGTCGGCACTAATCCAATGGTCAGTTCGCACTGGTCTAGATACTCACACAAGCCAGTGACAGTATTGAACAGCCGCACAGCCCTCTCCCAGTAAAAAGACAGTAAAGATTTTGTATCAATTTGGCCCACATCAATCTAACGCAGTCCGCTCTTGAGGGGGCACCAGTCTATTAAAAAAGCCAGTCAGTCAGCTATAGCTCCTGTCGAGTCGCTTAGGACACCTTTATCGGCTGAAACCGTTATCTGACAGCAGGCAACTCAACTCGCAAAGTAAGAATGCATCCTTACTTTTCTATATTAAAAAAGGCCCTGATGACAGAGCCTTTAAAGATTTATATTAGGTGCTTTGTCAGCGATCGCGCCGCAGCCAGGCAAAACCAGCACTAGCAAGCTCAGCTGCTCTAGAAATCCTATTCGCCTAGAATATCTAGCTGAACAGTTCCCACACCTGCGTTGATCAGCCCGATTTCAGCGGCTGCTCCAGCTGAGAGATCGATAACTCTGCTGCCGCTATAGGGACCGCGATCATTGATTCTGACGACAACCTGACGGTTATTGCTGAGATTAGTCACTCGCACTCGGGTGCCAAAAGGCAGCGTGCGATGAGCTGCTGTCATTGCATTTTGGTTGAAAACTTCACCGCTAGCGCTGCGTCTGCCATTGAATCCCGGGCCATACCAGGAAGCGCCGCCAACCGTGCTAGAGACAATCGCAACTGTCTCAGTCGCTGCCACTGGTTCAGGCTGGGGCCGACCTTCAATCTCTGAGACTGGCTGCACATCTCCCAGCAGTCGCCGCAGTCGATTAGTCACCTGGAGCGCATCCTCTGCCGGGTTATCAGTAGTATCGGGCAAGACTGTACGACCGCCTAAAGAGACCAGGTCCGCACCTGCCAGCGTGACTACGTAACCATCGTTGTCTTCATTCCAGCGAACTGAAAGAGCATTTGCATCGATCTCAGCCGAGCTCAGCTGGTTGCCCAGACGGGTGGCTCTCAGTACGGGATCGTTCTCTAGCTCCGAATTGAGAATGTCACCAGCTCTAGCGGTGCTGGCCTGTAGAGAGAGCGAGGCGCTATCAGCAGCGGCTAGGGAAACCGCATCGCTAGCGTTAGAAAGGCTGTTAACGTCAGCGCCGATAAACGTCAGCACCGGAATGTTTTTGATGTAAAGGGTGGCAGCTTGGCGGCCATCGACGATGTGAGAATGAATGAGAATATCGCTGCTGCGAGCAGGCGTAAGTTCGGCTGCGGGCTGCGAGCCTCTGTTCGCCAAACTGGAGGAATCGGCTGAGTTCGGGGCAGATGGCGCGGAACTAGAGGCAATAGTGCCTGCTGACTCTACAGCAGACTTTGCTTCCACAGGTGAACCGGTAGATAAATCCGTAGATGAGCCAGTAGATAAACTGGTCGCCGCATCGACTGGGATAAGCTCAGCGCTCTTAAAATCAACATCATTGGTCATAGGGATAGCCCTTGCAGGCTGAGCACCCAGGACAGCGATTCCTGCACCGGACAGCAGAAAGGCTGCTGCTAGGTGACTGGCGAATTGGTGTTTGATTGAACCGTTAGAAAGCACAGACATAATGGGCTACATCGCAACAGCTCAGACTACGGCTGCTCGCCTTTAGTCTTGCTTTGGAGCTGTTGTGTCATAGCAGCGCTTCGACCTCGAATCAAATATGCGAACAGTCGCTAATCTACACGAACAGATTTGAATGAAGATCAGGGGATTTTCCCAGTACCCCCCCATCAAAAACTTCGTCTAGCCTTCACAAAAAGCTCGAAATAACGAAATGTAAAGGACTTTCGGGTTAATGCGTCCTTGGCTACACATTCCGTAACGCTTATATCTTTAAGCTTCTCAGTTCTAGATAACTAATCAATCAGAGCTGATTTTTAATGTGCACATAAGCATAGTCTCTTAGAGACTATGCAACTAGATGAATACATTTAGGACCAAAAGAAGTGTTTATCTTTCTGACTTCCGGCTGAGGTTACAGTGAGTTTGGACACTGAATATCGAGTTAGCTATGGATTACCGGCAGGCCGGGGTAGATGTGGAAGCGGGTCGGGCGTTTGTGGATCGCATTCGAGCGATGGTGGACAGCACGCGCAGGCCGGAGGTGCTGAGCGCGCTCGGCGGATTTGGGGGATGCTTTGAACTCCCTAGTGGCTATCAGCAGCCTGTGCTGGTGTCGGGGACCGATGGCGTGGGCACAAAGCTTAAGCTGTCTCAGGCGTTAGATCGCCATGACACGGTAGGCATCGATTTAGTCGCGATGTGCGTGAATGATGTGCTCACCGTTGGGGCGGAGCCTCTATTTTTCCTAGATTATTTGGCGACGGGGAAGCTGGCTCCTGAGCAGCTGGCGCAGGTAGTGGCCGGGGTGGCGAGTGGCTGCAAGCAGTCGGGCTGTGCGCTATTAGGCGGTGAAACCGCCGAGATGCCTGGTTTCTATGCGCCGGGAGAATATGACCTGGCGGGGTTTTGCGTGGGCATTGTGGAGAAAGATCAGATGCTCGATGGGTCGCGAGTGAGGGTGGGCGATCGCCTCATCGGTCTCTCCAGCAGCGGCGTCCACAGCAATGGCTTTAGCCTGGTGCGCAAAATTGTCGCCGAAGGCCCAAGAGACGCCCGAGAAGCCGGCAGGCCTGTGGGCTACAGCTGGGACGAAAAACCTCCTATTTTTGGGAAGCGATCTCTAGGCGAGGTGCTGCTGACGCCGACGCAGCTTTACGTAAAGCCAGTATTAGCGGCCCTGAAGTCTGATTTGAGTATTCATGGTATGGCCCACATCACTGGCGGCGGACTGCCTGAGAATTTGCCACGCTGCTTAGGCCAGGGGCAATCTGTCCGGCTTGTACCCGATAGCTGGCCAGTTTTACCCGTGTTTGAATGGATTTGCGCTGCTGGTGAAGTAAGCCGCGTAGATATGTTCAACACCTTTAATATGGGCATCGGCTTCGTTGTGATCGTGCCGCCTGACCAAGCGGTGGCGGCCTGCGAGCAGTTTGCCAGTGAGGGCATAGAGTCTCATGCCATCGGCGAAGTGGTTGCGGGTGAGGGTGAGCTTTTAGGTCTGTAGCGAGCTAGGCTGTAGGGGTACAGGCAGGGTTTGGGGCGATCGCTCTTCACCTCGCATTTTTATCTATATATAAGATAAGGAGTTTCTCTATTGAGCGTGAGCAAAGGAAATATTCAGCCGGTGGTAATTGCAACCATCGCTACGGTTGTGGCCATCGTGCTGGCGAGCAGCTTTGTGATTATCAACCCCGGTCAGGCGGGCGTTTTGAGCGTGTTGGGTAAAGCCCAAAATGGCCCACTGCTAGAAGGCATTCACCTGAAGCCTCCATTTGTGTCCTATGTGGATGTGTACGACATCACAGTGCAAAAGTTTGAGGTGCCAGCAGAAAGTTCGACGAAAGATTTGCAGGATCTCAAGGCGCGGTTTGCGATTAACTTTCGCCTGGTGCCTGAGCAAATCGTAGATATTCGACGGAAGCAAGGGTCACTCTCGAACATCGTCTCCAAGATCATCGCGCCGCAGACTCAGGAGTCGTTTAAGGTAGCAGCTGCTAGGCGAACCGTGGAGCAGGCGATTACGCAGCGGACATTGCTCAAGGCTGATTTTGACGAGGCCTTGGCGCTCAGGCTAGATAAGTACGGCATTGACGTGCTCGATACCAGCGTGGTCGATCTGGCCTTTTCGCCCGAATTCTCGCGGGCGGTTGAGGAAAAGCAAATTGCTGAGCAGCGGGCCCAGCGAGCCGTTTACGTTGCCCAAGAAGCCGAGCAAGAAGCGCAGGCTGACATCAACCGGGCCAAAGGTCGGGCAGAAGCGCAGCGGCTGATCGCCGAGACCTTAAAGGCTCAGGGCGGCACATTGGTTTTGCAAAAAGAAGCGATTGAAGCATGGCGCGAAGGCGGGGCGCAGATGCCTCGGGTGCTGGTGACTGGCGACGGTTCTGGCGGCGGTGTGCCATTTTTGTTCAATCTGGCGCAGGACGATCAGTAAGCGCGTTAGCGCTTGAGAATAGACAGCAAAAAGGGCTATACCTATTCAGCGGTATAGCCCTTTTTTATCGAGATTTTAGCCTGGTAAGATTAGGATCCTGCGGCGGATTCCGCGTCTTTGGTAACGTCCTCGGCCATATCGAGATAGTCGGCGGGGTCGCTATCGCCGGGGCTTTTAGTGCCCTGAGCAGTTGATGCCTGACCGCTGGCACTGGCTTCCTTTTGGCGGGTGACAGGATTGGGGTCACTTGACTGGGTGCCGCCTGCACTGGTCTCGTTTTCTACCGCGATTTCGTATTCTTTGTCGAAATCTGTCTTAGCGACTTCTGACTTGGCTTTGCCTTGGGTCTCTTCGTCTTTGCTCTCCAAATCTTCAGAGAGCTGCTTTGCTTCCTGGGGAATGTTATTGGGATCTGCCATAGTGGGCTCCGCGCGATTTTACTATCACCTAATAGCTTACGGAGCTGAGAGAAAATAGAGCATATATCTGATGACGGAGATTGTCGCTATGACCAAGATATTTCGCTGTAAGCCCAGTATGAGCGAGGCAGCGATCGCTCCAACAGCGTTAAGCTAGGAGAAACTTTAAGAAATATAAAGGTATATGGGCAGCAGCTCAGAGCAAGTAGTGGTGATTGGCGCGGGCATCGGTGGGCTAACGGCAGCGGCGCTGCTGGCGCGCAGAGGCTATCAGGTAAAGGTATTCGATCAGGCGATTGTGCCAGGCGGCTGCGCCTCTACTTTTAAGCGACGAGGCTTTACGTTTGATGTGGGAGCAACTCAGGTGGCTGGGCTGGAGCCGGGGGGCGTTCACCATCAAATTTTTGGCGAGCTGGGGATTGAGCTACCGGCAGCGAGTGAGTGCGATCCGGCCTGCGCGGTATTTTTGCCGGGAGAGCGTGAACCGATCAATGTGTGGCGCGATCCGCAGAAATGGCAGGCAGAACGGGAGCGGCAATTTCCGGGGAGCGCGCCTTTTTGGCAGTTTATGAAAGCGCTGTTCGACTATAGCTGGCGCTTTCAGCAGCGCGAACCGGTATTGCCGCCGCGCAGCCTGTGGGATGTGTGGCAGCTCGCAGCGGCGGTGAGGCCCGATACGCTGCTGACGGTACCGTTTACGTTCTCAACGGTCGGAGAGATCTTAAGGGGATACGATCTGTATGACAATCGGCGCTTGCGAACGTTTTTAGACATGCAGCTCAAGCTGTATTCGCAAACGACAGCTGATCGGACGGCGGTGCTGTATGCGGCGACAGCGCTGGGCGTATCGCAGGCACCGCACGGGCTGTTTCACCTGAAGGGGAGTATGCAGGTTTTGAGCGATCGCCTCACCACCGCCCTCCAACAAAATGGCGGCAAACTCCACATGCGCCACACCGCAGAAGCGATAGAGATAGAACAGGGCAAGCCATCTCAGGTAAAGATTACCAATAAGAAAGGAGACATCTGGCTTGAGCCAGCCGATCATGTTGTTGCTAATGTCACGGTTCAAAACCTGGTGCGCTTAGCCAAAGACAACAGAATGAAAGGCTATGAACGGAGAGTCGAAAAGCTTTCCCCTTCTTCAGGCGCTTTTGTCATTTACTTGGGTGTAGAACAAGCTGCGCTGCCCGCAAACTGCCCGCCTCATCTACAGTTTCTCTATGACTATAACGGGCCGATTGCTGAAAACAATTCTCTCTTTGTCTCGGTTAGTCGCCCCGGCGATGGACGCGCACCCGCAGGCAAAGCGACTGTGATTGCCTCTTCTTTTACAGAGGTGCAGCAGTGGTACGACTGCGATGAATCTGGCTATAAGGCAATGAAAGAGAAATACACTCAGGAGGCAATTTCTCGGCTGAAGGGCTATTTCGATTTGCGACCGGAGCACCTGGTGCATGTGGAGGCAGCGACGCCAAGAAGCTTTGAGACATTTACAGGGCGTGATCGCGGCATTGTCGGCGGTATTGGTCAGCGCGTGCCGACTTTTGGCCCGTTTGGCTTCGCCACTCGCACGCCGATTGCCAATCTGTGGCTAGTCGGCGACAGCACGCATCCCGGAGAGGGAACAGCAGGCGTCAGCTACTCGGCGATGACGGCGGTGCGGCAAATTGAAGCGGGCAGACCTTCTTCCTTCAGCAGCAGGCACTAGCCACAATGTTAAACGACGACCAAATGTGGGCTGTGGGAATAGGCGTTGGCACAGCCCCTCCACAGGAGAATTGCCTACCCTCTGCAATAGTAGAAGCCTAGCACTAACGTTCCTCAGAGGATGTTTGAAAAGTGGCTTTCGCTACTTATTGGCCTTTTACTGGCTTAAGGCAAAGTGACGAAAGCCGCCAAACCTCGTTTAGCTTATTTAGAAACTGATAGCCTACCTCAGACTTTTCAAACATCCTCTCAGCCGATTACCGGGTCTATGAACATCTATTCAGTTTTGAGTCAGGCTCAGCTGCTGTGTGTTAGTGATGGTCAGTTAGGTTCTCTGTTCGAGCCTTGCAATCCCTCAAAACGCACGTTATTCCTCATCTGGCCGCAGCTAGGTGACTTTGATACGTTGGAATACGCCTGGTGGGTGCAGCGCGAGCGAGCAAAACTAGAACGTCTGGGCATTGAGGTGCGGGCGGTAGGAATAGGTGATCGCTCTGCCGGACAAAAGTTCTGCGCCTACACCGGCTTCCTTCCCGAGCACCTGCACGTAGATCCCACTGCTGCCCTCCATGACCAGCTAGGTCTATACAAAGGGCTGACCTGGAACCTTCCTGGCCTCAGCTCAAGGCAAAACGGCTATTGCAATCTACTGCTCATGTGCGCAGGTATCGGCAGTCCCGGCACGCTGAAAGAAGTCTTGCGAGGCTATACCGGCGACAAGTCCGCACCGCAGCTCATCGCTGATGACGAAGTGGTCAAAGCCGCTCCTCTCCCGGCGCTCAAAGGCGAAACGTTCAAAGCGGCAGGCGGCAAAGGCTTTCAGCGGCCCTTTGAGCTAGCGACACTCAGATTGCGCAATATGACGGAAGTTCTGAGCAACTGGCAAACCTATGTGCCCGACGCGACCTATCTGACCTATCGCGGGGCAACTTTTTTGTTCGAGGCGGATGGAGAGCTGGTGTATGAGTGGCGCGATCGCAATATCCTAGGCTTTGCGGAGAACATGAGTAGCCCGCTGTCCTTTCTTGAACAATTACCTGACTCGTAAAGGCGATGGGTTTCTCTATTCTATAACTCAGCATCTGAAGGAATAGCCTTTTTCCAAACTCACTATCAGGGCCGGAAGGATAGATTGAGTGGTTTCCCGCACAGTTGCAAGATCAACGCCGTCATATTCGTGAACCAGCCGATTGCGCATACCTCTCACCTGAGTCCAGGCCACGTTCGTTAAAGAACTTTGCGTTTCAACAGAAACACGATTGGCCGCTTCGCCAATCACTGTCAAGCGTCTAAGAAGGCATCTTGTAGCTGTGGCTCATCGTTGTAAAAGCGGCTCTCCGTAACACCCTCCACATAGCTCAGCACAATCTCTGCCGCCTGAAGCATATCAAGCAGAGATTGCAGATCCCGATTCATAAATCACCCTTGCAGAAGATAAAATTTCGCGGCGGCGCAGATAGTTAGCGCTTTGCTCAACGCTAGCGCGAGTAATGACATCAACCTCTCTGCCAAGTAGCCTTTCAAGCTCCACCTCCATACAGTCGAGATCGTAAAAAGTGGGCACCGCGTCCGAGCGGTACTGGATCATGACATCAATGTCGCTACTTTCAGGCTGAAAGTCATCCCACAGCACAGACCCAAACAGCGCAAATCCTGTCAAATTCCACTTCTGGCAAAACTGCTCTATGATTGCCCCTTCAAAAGCAAGCTCGCACGAACCCCACAGGGCGTAGAATCCGTACTGCATCCAGCAAAAACGGCTGCCACGACATCGGCAATGTAATTTACAATGTTTAACAGTTGGTACCATTGCCAGATGCATAACCAGTTCATTTTGTAAGCACCGCCCAGAAAGCGGTGTGCCGACCGTTTCCAGAACTCAAATAAAGAATCACCATGAAAGACCTGACCCGCTACCGCAATATCGGTATCTTTGCCCACGTAGATGCGGGCAAAACCACCACCACCGAAAGAATTTTGAAGCTCACCGGCAAAATCCACAAGATCGGTGAAGTTCATGATGGTGCGGCAACCACAGACTTCATGGATCAAGAGCAGGAGCGCGGCATCACCATTCAGTCGGCGGCCACAAGCTGCTTCTGGAAAGACCATCAGCTCAACATCATTGACACCCCCGGCCACGTCGATTTCACCATTGAGGTCTATCGCTCGTTGAAGGTGCTCGATGGCGGCATTGGCGTGTTCTGCGGTTCTGGCGGCGTTGAGCCTCAGTCCGAGACCAACTGGCGCTATGCTAACGATTCCAAAGTATCTCGGATTATTTACGTCAATAAGCTCGACCGTACCGGCGCAGACTTTTACAGCGTCGTCAAGCAGGTCGAAGAAATCCTGGTAGCTAAGCCGCTGGTGATGGTGCTGCCTATTGGCTTCGAGGAAAGCTTCGTTGGCGTTGTCGATCTGCTGACTGAGAAAGCCTGGATTTGGGATGACTCCGGCGACCCGATGAACTACGAAATCACCGATGTCCCCGAAGACATGAAGAGCAAAGTCGCTGAGTACCGCGAAGCGCTGATTGAGACGGCGATTGAAGTCGATGACGCGGTGATGGAAAGCTACCTCGAAGGCGAGGAGCCCAGCATTGAAACGCTCAAGCGCTGTATTCGCAAAGGCACCCGCGACCTGACTTTCTTCCCCACTTTTTGTGGGTCATCTTTTAAGAATAAGGGTGTGCAAAATATCCTCGATGCGGTGGTTGACTACTTGCCTAACCCCACTGAAGTGCGGCCTCAGCCCGAGGTTGACCTGGAGGGCAACGAGACCGGCGAATTTGCCAAGATTGACCCCGAAGCTCCGCTGCGAGCCCTGGCGTTCAAAATCATGGACGACCGCTACGGCGCGCTGACCTTTACCCGGATTTACTCCGGTACGCTCAATAAAGGTGACACGGTTCTCAATACCTTCACCGGCAAAACTGATCGGATTGGTCGCTTGGTGGAAATGCACGCCAACTCCCGCGAGGAAATTGACACCGCTCAGGCGGGCGACATCGTCGCGATTGTCGGTATGAAGAACGTGCAGACCGGTCACACGCTCTGCGATCCGAAAAACCCGGCTACGCTTGAACCGATGGTCTTCCCCGATCCGGTGATTTCTATTGCAATTGAGCCGAAGCAAAAGGGTGGCTCTGAGAAGATGGGTATGGCCTTGAGCAAAATGGTCCAAGAAGATCCCTCCTTCTATGTGGAGACTGACCAGGAAAGCGGCGAAGTCATTATCAAGGGCATGGGCGAACTTCACCTTGATATCAAGGTGGACATTCTCAAGCGTACGCACGGCGTGGAAGTAGAGGTCGGTAAGCCTCAGGTGGCCTACCGCGAGTCGATTACCAAGCTGCTGACGGACACTTATGTTCACAAGAAGCAGTCGGGTGGTTCCGGTCAGTTTGCGAAAATTGACTACACCATTGAGCCGGGTGAACCCGGCGTGGGCTTCGAGTTTGAGTCCAAAGTAACCGGCGGTAACGTGCCGCGTGAATTCTGGCCTGCTGTCGAAAAAGGATTTGCTAACAGCATGGAAAAAGGGCCTTTGGCTAGCTATCCCATGGTGGATGTGAAAGTGACGCTCACAGATGGTGGGTTCCACGCGGTGGATTCTTCGGCGATCGCCTTTGAAATCGCCGCCAAGTCTGCCTACCGCCAGTCCTTCCCCAAGGCAGGCCCGCAGATCCTGGAGCCGATCATGAACGTGGACGTGTTCACCCCTGAAGACCACATGGGCGATGTCATCGGCGACCTCAACCGTCGTCGTGGCATGATCAAGTCGCAGACGTCTAACCCGATGGGTGTGCGCGTCAAAGCGGATGTGCCCCTGAGCGAGATGTTCGGCTACATTGGCGACCTGCGCACAATGACCTCCGGTCGCGGCCAGTTCTCAATGGAGTTTGGCCAGTACGCGCCCTGTCCTAAGAACGTCGCCGAAGACGTAATTAAGGAAGCCAAAGAGCGTCAGGAAGCTGCTAAAAAGTAAGTGCCTTTAGTTAAAACAGCGCATCCCTCACCCGCTGGGGGGTGCGTTGTGCTATCTGCTACCGACGCTAATACACTGTCGCCAAAGTTGAGTATTGCTAGTATTTATCTATGGAGCCAAAGTCCTTACCGACCGAAATTCTTTTAGACGACTCTAAAACAGTCCTGAGCCAGACCAAGCTAGACCGCAGCTTTTCGCCCGGCACCTACTTGGAACTCAACGGCCAGACGTATCAAATCCTCGTGCGCCGCCACCAGTACCACCTTAAGCTGGGCCGATATCACCTGCACAAAGCCATTCTCCACGTTAAGCAAACTGCTGTCCCTACCGAGAGAACGCTGCTCAACGACTGCTGGGTAATTGGCGACATCACCTGCCTTTACAATGCCCGATCAGAGCTAGTCCGCTGCGCCATCAACCCCACTGGCCCCTGTGAGAGATGCCTTTACTATGAGCGCAAGTAGTGAGCCGCACAGATAGTTGGCAGTGAGCAGCACTACACAGAATGGATTCGAGCAGAGTCGATGGAGATGCCAATCGGGCAAGTTAAGCAAAGTCATAATGACTACGCATTTTGAGATGACCACGCTAGGCTGGTAGAAAATCCCTGTTTTTCCAGGGTTGTCAAACCTACCTGATATTGTCAAAATCAATATCGCAGATCATGGCCCATCTTAAAGACCGACGTTCTCAGAATGTCACAGGCAATTTTTACGTCGATAGCAGCTGCATTGACTGTGATACCTGCCGATGGATAGCCCCCCAAATCTACAGCCGCGAGGACAGTCAGTCGGTAGTACATCATCAGCCCACCACTGAAACGGAGCGAGTTGCAGCTCTAGAGGCCTTGCTGGCATGCCCAACTGCCTCAATTGGTACTCAGGAGAAGCCTACAGACATTCGTCAGATTCAGCAGCGTTTCCCGCTTAAGATTGACGACAACGTGTTTTACTGCGGCTACCACTCAGAAAGATCCTACGGCGCAGCTAGCTATTTTATTCAGCGTCCCGATAGCGAGGGCGGCAATGTGCTAATCGATTCGCCTCGATTTACGCCGCCCTTAGTCAAACAGCTCGAAGCCATGGGTGGCGTGCGCTACATGTATCTCACCCATCGAGACGATGTCGCCGACCACGAAAAGTTTCATCAGCACTTCGGCTGCGATTTTCCGCAGGAAAGGCCATGCCAGCGCATTCTTCATCAGCAAGACATCACCGCTGATACTCAGGCGGTTGAAATTCAGCCAGCGGGCACTGAGCCACTGGCCTTGGACGATGATCTGTTGATCATTCCTCAGCCTGGCCATTCGCGCGGACACACTGTATTGCTTTACCAAAGAAAATATCTCTTCACAGGCGATCACTTAGCCTGGTCAGCGCGGTTGGGCCAGCTTCACGCTTTTCGTAACTTTTGCTGGGATTCGTGGTCGCGCCAAATTGACTCAATGAAAAAACTGGCTGACCATACGCAGAATTACGCTTTTGAATGGGTGCTGCCGGGTCATGGCCGTCGTTTTCATGATCGCGCTGAAGCGATGAGCGCTCACATGCAGCAGTGCATTCAGTGGATGGAATCGGTGGCATAGCAACAAAAAAGCCCAGTCGGTGACTGGGCTGAATCCCATTTAGCTTAAGTTTGTATTGCGTTGGCGTAGCCTTCTCTGAGAGTATGCATCCATACGTTTGCTACTACACTACAGGTCTCTCAAAGTAAGGACTTAGCCTACTGGATCTGCCTGAGTCTGCTGACGGCGACGAGTTGCCAGGATTCCAGCAGCCACAGCGCCTAGGCCAAGTAGAGCAGAAGGCTCAGGCACTGCGGCAGCGCTACCGACAAGCTTGAAGTCAGGACCGTTGTAAGCTGCGCCTTTGCTATAGACTCTCAGTGCGCTGACGTACTGTGTCGTCAGACCCAGGTCTGCCATGCTAACGCCGATGGAGCCTACTTTTTGAGCGCCGTCAATCTCTTGAGTATCGATGCTAAAACCAGCGTAGTTCCAGTTTTTAGAATTCAGGCGAAGGAGGTTGCCAATGGCATTGCCCTTAGCATCTAGCGCCTGAATATCGAGGCGGCTATTCATGCCTCTTTCCCAAAGAAAGATGTTATCAACAGCTTTAGAAAAGATGAGATCCAGGACGAAGCTGCCTGTGTCTTCAGTATCGATGATGTTGTTGAGGTTCAGATTGTCCATAACTGACTTAATCGCTTCGACATCAATGTTCTCTCTCTTGATGCCAGTTGTTGCTTTATCCCCTTTGTCGGAGCTAGCCGCGCCGGTGTTGCCGCCTGTATAAACGTCGTTAGAGATGATGCTGGCTGCGTTGACCAAGCTGAAGTTGTTGATGACCCTGCCGCCATCTAGCGTCACCGAGTTGAGAAAGATGTCACCTTTGGAAGCATCTTTGCCGCTGAGCGCTGCTGTATAGTTAGTCTGAAAAGAAAAGGCGTGAGCGGGAGCAGAAGATAGAGCGATCGCACTGGTAGCAACGAGACCGATACTAGCTGCAAGTTGGCGAATTTTCATAGCGTTTTGGTTGGATTGGGTAGAGGTAGTGACGAAAAAAGCTTCTCGAACAAAAACAAGCCACGCGTCTTCAGCTGATGAACTCACTGTTGGGGTGCGCTTGATATCATCAGGATGCACTTTCCCTCCTAGCAAGGTCATCCCCTACCGGCCAAGCTTAAAGAAAGCTTTAAAGAGTCCCTTTATACCGAAACACTACTGAGCAACACCGCCGCATCGTCTCAGCGCTTCGTTCTTGTTGTTTGACTTGGGATACTTTGCCTCAGTAGTTTCACTGACTTTATGGCTGCCCCAACTGTCTGTTTAAGCCAGATATTGTTGGCTTAGCAGACTTTCAGGTCGGAGTTTACTTAGCTTCCATCCAATTTTTACCAGCGTTAGCTTCTACCTTGAGCGGCACCGCTAACTCCACAGCCGACTCCATAGTGCTTTCAATGAGGGGTTTGAGGGCGTCCCATTCGGCTGGTGGCACTTCAAAAATGAGTTCGTCGTGAACCTGAAGCAGCATATTAGCTTCATAATCCTTGAGCAGATCGTGCAGACGGATCATGGCTATTTTGATAATGTCGGCGCTAGAGCCCTGAATGGGTGCATTGGCTGCTGCTCTCAGTGAGCCTGCATCGTAGCCATTAGTGCGCAGTTTGCTTAAGTCGATCTCTTTGGGGTCGGTATCTTTGAGTGTTTGCAGAGAGCGAGTGGAGAAGTTGAAGTAGCGACGACGGCCCGAGATGGTTTTGACGTAGCCATGGGCGATCGCCTCCCGCTGCATCTGCTGTAAATAGCCAAACACCTTCGGATAGCGCTCGTTAAACCGGTCGATAAAGGTCTTAGCATCTAGCCGATGAACGCCTGCCTCACGGGCAAAGCGAGCCGCCCCCATACCGTAAATCACCCCAAAATTAATGACCTTCGCCAGGCGGCGTTCGTCGGGGGTAATATCTTCCTTTGGTTTTTCAAATAGCAGCGTGGCCGTCAGGCGGTGAACGTCTTCATTATTGCGATAGGTTTCTAGTAAAATCGGCTCGCCGCTAAGATGAGCTAAAATTCGCAGCTCTATCTGAGAATAGTCAGCAGCCACTAGCTGCCAACCTTCCCTGGGTAAAAAAGCCTGACGAATCTGGCGACTGAAAGCCGTGCGAGTCGGGATGTTTTGCAAGTTTGGATTAGAAGAAGACAGTCTGCCAGTAGAAGTTACCGCCTGATTGAAGTCGGTATGGACGCGCTGAGTAGTCGGGCGAATGAGTGCAGGCAGCGCATCTACATAGGTGGATTTCAGCTTCGACAGGGTGCGATATTCGACAATGGCATCAACTACCCGGTGGTCGCCCTGAAGCTTTTCAAGGGTGGCAGCGTCGGTAGAATATCCAGTTTTGTTTTTGCGAGATTTGCGCTTATCTAGCCCTAACGTATCAAAGAGCAGAGTACTCAGCTGCTTGGGTGACCCCAGGTTGAATTCTTGGCCAGCCGACTGGTAGGCTGACTTTTCGATATCGGCTAAGTCGGTCTCTAGCTGTTTGGAAAATTTACCTAGATAGGCTTTGTCAATTCGGATGCCGGTCGCTTCCATCTTTGCCAGCACAGGCTCGACCGGTAGCTCAACCTCGCGATATAGCTGCTCTAGCTCAGGCGATTTAGACAGCTCGGCTTTTAGCAAAGGCACCAATCGGTACGTCGTATGTACGTCACTGCCACAATAGTCAGCGACCAGGGCGATCTTTACCTCCCCAATAGTCTTGCCTTTAGGCACCAAATCGGTGTAGCTCACGGTTGTCAGCTCCAAATAACGCAGCGACAGATCCGAAAGGTTATGGCTGTTTTCAGGGTTGATGACGTAGCTCGCCAGCATGGGGTCGAAGACCACGCCTGCTAATGCAATACCTGCCCGTCTGAAAACCAGTCGGTCGTACTTTGCATTTTGCAGCGCTTTAGGATAGTTGTCGCTTTCGAGTATAGGCCGCAGTGCTTTCAGCACTTGATCAATTGGGAGCTGCTCTCCACTCGTGTGACCTATTGGAATATAAGCCAGGTCAGTTAGGCCTTCTCCCCAGCAGCAGCCAATACCGACGAGGTCGGCCTCTAGCGGGTCGATGGAGTTGGTTTCAGTATCCCAAGCAACCGGGGTCTTTGGGTTGGTTAAAGTTTCGAGCCGTTTTACCAGCGTCTTGAGCTGGGCTTCGGTGGTGATAATCTGCGGCTGGATATCTACTTCGCTCAGCCCCATCTGGTCAACCGCATCGGTTTGCTCAGCGGTAAAAAAGGCCAGATCCTCATCTTCAAAATCTTGAGGCAGCGCTACGGGCGCTGATGGTTGGCTGGGCTTGTAGTCGGATTCGCCCCCAAAAAACGCCTGCAATTTGCTCAGTCGATTTATAAAGTGCTGTAGCTCTAGCTTCTTTAAGACCGGCACGACTTCTTCAGGGTCAAAGCCTTCTAGCTGGCAGAGGCTCAGGTCGGTTGCGACCGGTACATCGGTAATGATGGTGGCTAAAAAGCGGGACTGCTCGGCGGCGGCTTTATCTGCTTCTAGCTTCTTTTTTACCGCCCCCTTAATTTCATCGATTGAGGCGTAAATATTGTCGAGATCGCCGTAGGTCTCTAGCAGCTTAACGGCTGTTTTTTTACCGATGCCTTTTACCCCAGGAATATTGTCTGAAGTATCGCCGCACAGCGCTTTGTAATCAATCACCTGATGGGGCCAGATCTCTAGCTTTTCGTGAACTTCGGTGACGCCGTACTCTTTAGCTGAACCGTCATTGCGAGCAAAGGTACTGCCTAGATACATCACCTTAATCTGCTCTTCAGCGTCGATTAGCTGAAACAGATCTTGGTCGCCGCTGAGAATTTTAACCTGTTGACCAGCTGCCTTCGCGCGAGTTGCCAGGGTGCCGATCATGTCGTCTGCTTCGTAGCCTGGCTCGCAGAAAATAGGGAACTTGAAAGCTTTGAGCAGCTCTTTAAGATTTTCGAGATCTTCGGTGAATTCTTCTGGCGTTTCGGCGCGGCCTGCTTTGTAAGTGTCGGTTTTTTCATGGCGGAACGTAGGTGCAGCTAGGTCGAAAGTAATTGCCACGCAGTCGGGCTTTTCGACCTCTAAGGTGTCCATGAGCGCTTTGAGAAAGCCAAAGCAAACGCTGGTCGGAATGCCGGTGGAGGTTCGTAGACCGCCGTCGCGGCTGCGGGCAAACGCATAAAAGGAGCGAAAGGCCAGAGAGTGACCATCCACCAGCATCAGAACGGGCTTATCGGCAGCAGAACTCAAATCAATACCCAGGTCATATAGAGACAAGTGACCCGTCTATTATCGGCTAGAGGCGCAGAAATGGGGATAATCAACCTAAAAAAAAGCACCTGAAGTGATTCAGGTGCTGGGGTCGATTTCTAATAAATAGTATTGATCTCTCAATAGTGGAGAAAGCTTAGCTGTGTGCTCCCACACGGAACAGCGGTTACAAGAAAACTGACACGTCAAAATAGACGGCGTTTGCCATCTGATTTCTTTGAGTGAGAAACCCTTGTTGAATCCCCGTTGAGCAGTGTATCAAGAATTACCGTTTTCTGATAATAATTCTTCACGATTTTTGGGTGATGGCGACGGCGTAAGGGCGTGATCGCCTCACCATCGGCTGTATACAATCGCCTAAAAGCCTTATCCCTATTTGGAAAACAGCCGATAAGCGCAGATTTACAGTAATTTGCCTTGGTAGCCCTCACTATGAGGAAGTCCTGACATAGGTAGGGCAAACGGCATCCCGGTACGCATTGCGGTAATCTCTGTCAATATAGAGATGATGTGTTTGGGAAGAATTCAGAGCTTTGCAGATTACTTTTTTAGGAACCAGCTCGGGTGTGCCGACGCGATCGCGCAATGTCTCTAGTGTGGCACTGCGCCTACCTCAGAGGGCCGAGGTGTGGCTATTTGACTGCGGCGAAAGCACTCAGCATCAGTTTTTGAGAAGTGATTTTAAGTCGAGCCAGATTCGCCGCATTTTTGTCACTCATATGCACGGTGACCATATCTTTGGATTGCCCGGTTTACTCGCCAGCTGCGGCATGGCCGGCACTGGTCAGCAGCAGATTGACATTTACGGCCCGCCCGAGCTGGGCAAATATCTAGATGCCTGCCGTCGCTATTCTAAAACTCAGTCTTCCTACCCGATTGAAGTGCATGTGACTGAGCCGGGCAAGGTCTACGAAGATGACGACTATATTGTCACTTGCCAAAGGCTCAAGCATCGCATTCCCGCTCATGGCTACCGCGTTGTAGAAAAAGACCGCACGGGCCACTTTGATGTCAAACGAGCGGCGACGCTGGGTATTTCACCAGGACCAGTCTACGGCAAGCTCAAGCGCGGGGAAGTGGTGACGCTGCCAGATGGTCGTAAGGTCAACGGCGCAGATCTGTGCGGACCGACCATTGTGGGCCGTAAGTTTGTCTACTGCACAGACACTGTGTTCTGTGAGAATGCTATTGAGCTTGCCGATCACGCCGATGTACTGATTCATGAGGCGACCTTTGCCCACCAAGATGCGGGACTGGCCTATCAGCGGCTGCACTCAACCTCTACGATGGCCGCTCAGGTGGCGCTGGCTGCTCAGGTAAAGCAGCTGATCATGACTCACTTCAGCCCCCGCTATGCGCCGGGAAACAGCCTGGGCTTAGGCGATTTGCTGGATGAGGCCAAAGCAATTTTTCCCAATACGCTGATGGCTAAAGACTTTTTGACCTACGATATTGTCCGTACAAATGAACAACCTAAGCTCGAAGTGGCTGTGTAGTCGGATTTGAGGCTAAGGCTGACTGGTGGACTGCAAGCGGTCGTTCATTTGGCCAAGGTGACGATGCGTGTCAACAGGTAGCCTGGGCTGCGGTAGTTCTGTGTTAGGCCAGTTGGATAGATCGTCGCAGGGACAGGCCAGGGAAGTGGTCTGCCGCTGAGGTAGGGGAACGGGCATCCCGCAGCGGGCACAGCCGACTACATCCCAGTTAGATGAGAGCAGCTCAGCAATAGTTTGGTCAGTGCCGCTCAAGTAGCAGGTGCCTTCGCGCTGGAGAATATCTGCCCAGCAGGTTTCAAATTCGGGGCTGAAGCGATCGCCTTGAATAATCTTTTTGGGCTGGTATGTTTGGCCATCGTCGCTGACCACCTGCTTGCCCAGCTGAAACCAATGGGCCAAATAGTGTTTAACTTCTGTGCGGGAGGCCATGGTTCAAAAAAATAATTCATATTCTTCACCAATTTTAGCGGCTAGCTTCTGAGCCTCAATAATTCGATGAAAATATTTAATAATCCAGGTGATTATCATCAGGCCATTGTCCAATCGGCTCTCCTAGCTCTGAAAGATTGATTGCATAGCCGCCCGTTGTCAGGTAAACATCGGTAGAAATCGCCCCGACAGCGCGGCTGAGATTGCCCAGGCGATCGCGAAAAGTTCGGCCTAGCTCGTAGGCAGGCACAACGCCCCAGCCCGTTTCTTCGGCCACTAAGATTACCTCCGCTGCTGAGTGGCTAAGAGCGGCGATCAGCTGCTGCTGAGTGGCGCTCCAGGCTGCGGGCTCCTGGTTGATCAAGTTGGCAAGCCAGGTGCCGAGAGAATCGACCAGCAAACAGTGAGTGTGATTGTAGGAAGCGATCGCCGCTGTCAGGCCAAAAGGAACTTCCTGGCATTGCCATTGAGCCGGGCGTCTTTGCTGATGCTTTGCAATGCGAGCCCGCCATTCGGCGTCATTGGAGTTGACTTGAGCGGTCGCGATGTATGTGACTTGCTGGCGCTGTTGAGCAGACCTTTTATAGGCTAAGCGTTCGGCCCATTCACTTTTGCCCGAGCGGGCGGGGCCGGTTACCAGGGTGATCGTCATAGATGTGGGGTCAGCTTTTTGCGAGTTTCTTAGCGTTTTAGATTGAGACTGGCTTTTAAGCTGATGGTAAAAATTTAGGGTTGTAGTATAATAGAGAACTGTAGTTTAGCCCGCTTTAGGGATCGCAATTGGAGGTTTTCGTTTGGAGTCTGTGGTGGAATCGGTTGAATCGGATGCTCGGTTCATATTAAAGGTACTTTGGTTAGATAAAGACGTGGCCCTGGCCGTCGATCAGGTCGTGGGTAAAGGCACTAGCCCGCTGACTTCATATTTTTTCTGGCCGCGCAATGACGCTTGGGAACAGCTCAAAGCTGAAGTTGAGTCCAAGTCGTGGATTACTGATGAAGAGAGCGTGGCTCTGCTCAATAAGGCCACTGAGATTATCAACTATTGGCAGGAAGAAGGTAAGTCCAAGCCGATGAGTGAAGCTCAGATCAAATTTCCTGAAGTAGCCTTCACCGGTAGCTCGTGATCAAGCTGACTGGCGGATAGATACTTGTCCGACAAAGCTAAGAAAAACCCCTTGATATTCAATATCGAGGGGTTTTTCTTAAGCTCTCTGCACAACTGGGGAGTCAAAAATGGCAAGGCCACAATCAGCTGACGGTTCTATACGCTACCGCCAGCGGCCTGCAAGCGAGCGCGGGCTTTTTTCAGACCTTGCTTGGCCTGCATCACCGCTTTGCGATCATCGCTAGAAACACTGTCAGACTTGGCCTGGGCAGCTTCGTAAGCCTGGGCAGCTTCCGCCTGGTCAATACTGTCGCCTCGCTCAGCGCCATTGACTAATATAGTCACTTCGTCAGCATCAACTTCAGCAAAGCCGCCCATCAGTGCGATAGACGTCCATTCTTTGCTGCCCTCGGTTGAGCGAACGCGCAATACGCCCGTATCCAAAGCAGTCAGCAGCGGTGCGTGGCCGCCCAAAATGCCGAGCTGTCCGGTGGTGCTAGGTAAAATGACTTCTTCGGCTTCGTCATCCCAAACCGTTTTATCAGGCGCAACAACGCGCACAACTAAAGACATAGCTTTCTCAGATAAATAGTATTTCACTGCCGAGTAACGGCAAATACAACCCAGGCTAAAGCTCAAAAACCAGCGGCTTCAAGATATGTTTAACCTGGGTCGCCCTCCCAGGAGGGGATTTTTACATCTACGCTTCGGCTTTCATCTTCTCAGCAGTAGCAATTACTTCTTCAATGCCGCCTTTGAGATAGAAGGCCTGCTCAGGCACGTCGTCTAGCTCACCAGCCAGGATCATGTTGAATCCCTTAATGGTGTCTTCTAGCGTGACGTATTTGCCGGGGCTACCGGTGAAGACTTCAGCTACGAAGAAAGGCTGAGAGAGGAACTTCTCAATTCTGCGGGCGCGGGCTACTACCTTACGGTCTTCTTCAGAAAGCTCATCTAGGCCCAAGATGGCAATGATGTCTTGCAGCTCTTTGTAGCGCTGTAGAGTAGACTGCACAGCGCGGGCGGTATCGTAGTGCTCTTCACCAACGATATCTGGCTGGAGCATAGTAGAAGCAGAATCCAGCGGATCTACTGCCGGGTAAATCCCTTTAGAAGCCAGGGCGCGGGAGAGGGCCGTGGTCGCATCTAGGTGGGCAAAGGTAGTTGCCGGGGCGGGGTCCGTAAAGTCGTCTGCTGGGACGTAAACGGCCTGAATAGAGGTGATAGATCCTTCAGTGGTAGAAGCGATTCGCTCTTGCAGGTCGCCCATGTCGGTACCCAGCGTGGGCTGATAGCCTACGGCAGAAGGCATCCGGCCAAGCAGCGCCGATACCTCGGAGCCAGCCTGTACAAAGCGGAAGATGTTGTCGATAAATAGCAGAACGTCTTGCTTGTTGGCATCGCGGAAGTACTCAGCCATCGTCAGCGCCGAGAGTGCTACTCGCATCCGGGCTCCGGGCGGCTCGTTCATCTGACCGTACACCAGAGCTACTTTTGATTGGCTCAAATCGTCAGCGTTGATCACACCGGACTCAATGAATTCGTTGTAGAGGTCATTGCCTTCGCGGGTGCGTTCGCCAACGCCGCCAAAGACAGAGACGCCGCCGTGCTCTTTAGCAATATTGTTGATCAGCTCTTGAATGAGTACGGTTTTGCCAACGCCTGCACCGCCGAAGAGTCCGACTTTGCCGCCGCGTCGGTAGGGAGCGAGTAAGTCTACGACTTTGATGCCGGTTTCAAATACGGCAGGCTTATTTTCTAGATCGACGAGTTTGGGCGCGTCTCGGTGAATTGGCAAGGTGCTCTCTGCATCTACCGGGCCTTTTTCGTCTACGGGTTCGCCTAAGACATTGAAGATGCGGCCTAAGGTTGCTTTGCCCACGGGGACGCTGATGGGTGCGCCTAAGTCTTCGACTTGCATGCCGCGCACGAGGCCATCGGTGGTGCTCATAGAGACCGCGCGAACTTGAGAGTCGCCCAGCAACTGCTGAACTTCACAGGTGACTGAGACCTCTACGCCAGCAGGATTGGTGCCGGTAACCTTAAGTGCGTTATAAATCTGAGGCAGCTCGTTGCCTGGAAATTTTACGTCTAAAACTGGGCCAATGATTTGAGTGATATAGCCGGTGCTTGTTTTCTCTGCGGTGGAGACCATTCCTGCGCCTGTCCTACGGTTTAGCTGATATGGCAACCTCGTAACTCAATCGATAAGATCTGCTCAAAGTGCCATCATCAAGGTTATCACTAGATGCCTCGCCTTTGGCCATTTGATTGGCTATCGGGTGAGTGAAGTAGATGACGATCACCAGATGAGTTCGGGAACCCGTACCGGTTTGCTTGTTGCGATCGCCCGCTCCAATTCGATAGATTAGCACTCGGAAGCAGAGAGTGCTAACTTCTGCTCATAGGCCCTGCAAAGTGTCTGCGCGCTGCCCATAGCGATGGTAGCTAACGCGGGTTCGCTCAGTTTGCTGGGCTTTAACTGTGCCGGGGCGTCTGCGGACCTCAAGGCGGTTTTTGGTGCAGTTCTGTTATCAGCACATCAGTATTAATTCGAGTCATCGCGGAGAAAGTAATATGGCAGCCATCACTCTAGGCAATTCAAATCTCAAGCCCCTGGGCGATCGCGTCTTCATCAAAGTCAGCGCTTCTGAAGAGCAAACGGCAGGCGGCATTATCTTGCCTGACGCAGCCAAGGAAAAGCCTCAGGTCGGCGAAATCACCGCTGTTGGGCCAGGCAAAGTTGACGATAACGGCGCCCGTCGGTCTTTAGATGTGACCGTGGGCGATAAAGTTCTGTACTCCAAGTACGCTGGCACCGAAATTAAGCTGGGCAATGACGAGTACATTTTGCTTTCTGAAAAAGACATTCTGGCTACCGTTTCATAGGGCCATTTTCAGCACTACAGCCTTTAGCGCTACAGCTTTAGAGCCGTAGCCTTTAGCGCTACACAGCTTAGAACAACAGCGACGCCTTCTCATTTACCGTCGCTACTCAATATTCCATTTCAGTTCCCATACACAACTCATTTACAACTATGGCAAAACGCATTATCTATAACGAAAATGCCCGCCGCGCACTTGAGCGCGGTATGGACATTTTGGCTGAGGCCGTTGCAGTTACGCTTGGGCCAAAAGGTCGCAACGTCGTCTTAGAAAAGAAATTTGGCTCTCCTCAAATCGTCAATGACGGGGTGACTATTGCCAAAGAAATCGAGCTAGAAGATAACGTTGAAAACACGGGCGTAGCGCTCATCCGTCAGGCTGCTTCAAAAACCAACGACGCTGCGGGCGACGGCACAACGACTGCTACAGTGCTGGCTCACGCCATTGTCAAAGAGGGTCTGCGCAACGTGGCAGCAGGTGCCAATGCGATCGCGCTCAAGCGCGGCATAGACAAAGCGACTACCTATCTGGTCGATCAAATTGCTCAGCAGGCTCAGCCGGTGGGTGATTCTAAAGCGATCGCTCAGGTGGGCACCATCTCAGCTGGTAACGACGCTGAAGTGGGCGAAATGATTGCCAGCGCCATGGAGAAAGTGGGCCGCGAGGGCGTTATCTCCCTGGAAGAAGGCAAGTCGATGTTCACCGAGCTAGAAATCACCGAGGGGATGCGCTTTGATAAGGGCTACATTTCCCCTTATTTCGTCACTGACCCTGAGCGCATGGAAGCGTCTTTTGACGATCCTAAAATCCTGATTACCGACAAGAAAATTGCCCTGGTGCAAGATCTGGTGCCGGTGCTAGAGCAGGTTGCCCGCGCCGGTCAGCCGCTGCTGATTATCTCTGAAGATATTGAGAAAGAAGCGCTCGCTACGCTGGTAGTCAACCGGTTGCGCGGTGTGCTCAATGTTGCAGCTGTGAAAGCGCCCGGGTTTGGCGATCGCCGTAAAGCCATGCTCGAAGACATTGCCGTTCTCACAGGCGGCACCTTGATCACCGAAGACGCTGGCCTCAAGCTGGACACCGTTAGCCTTGAACAGCTCGGTTCTGCTCGGCGGGTGACCATCACCAAAGACAGCACAACTTTAGTCGCTGAAGGCAACGAAGCCGCCGTCAAGAGCCGCTGCGACCAAATTCGCCGTCAGATTGACGAATCTGAATCGACCTATGACAAAGAAAAGCTGCAAGAACGCTTAGCCAAGCTCTCTGGCGGTGTAGCTGTGATCAAAGTCGGCGCAGCAACTGAGACCGAGATGAAAGATCGTAAGCTGCGCCTGGAAGACGCTATCAACGCGACTAAAGCCGCTGTGGAAGAAGGCATTGTTCCTGGCGGGGGAACGACGCTAGCTCACCTATCGCCGGGTCTGGCAACGTGGGCTGATTCTAACCTGGTGGGTGAAGAGCTGGTGGGCGCGATGATCGTCACCCGGGCGCTCACTTCTCCCCTGAGACGGATTGCCGAAAACGCCGGTCAGAATGGTGCGGTGGTCGCTGAGCGAGTCAAGGAAAAAGACACCAGCATCGGCTACAACGCTGCCACCAATGAGTTTGTCAATATGCTGGAAGCTGGGATTGTAGACCCTGCCAAAGTGACTCGCTCTGCCTTGCAAAACGCGGCTTCTATCGCCGGTATGGTGCTTACCACCGAATGCATCGTTGTTGATAAGCCTGAATCTGAAGCAGGCGCTGCTGCTGGCGGCGGCGGTATGGGCGACTTTGACTACTAAGCTTAGCTGCTGAAAGCAACGGCATAGAGCAGCTCACAGATATGAGCTGCTCTGCCTTGAAACCATTGGGTGGTCTGTCTACGGATAGGCCACCTTTTTTGGTGTCGGCTGCTACCTTTAGAGAAAAGCGGGCGCTGTTACTGCGCCTATAGCGCCTGTCGAGTTGCTTAGGACACTTTTATCGGCTGAAACCGCTATCTGACAACAGGCAACTCGACTCGCAAAGTAAGAATGCATCCTTACTTTGCTATAGCAACCCTGTAGATACTGCAAAACGTTTTGCTGTCGCCATGACCCCCAATGAGATTACCATTGCCCTCACTGCCAGCTTTGGTGATGCTTGTCAGCATGTTCCTCCCGATGCCTGGCAAATAGAGACTGACCAGCTGCGCTTGCTGGCAATTGTCAGCGGCCCTTGGCTGAAGCTGATGACGCCAATTATGCCGATCGCTGAGGCGCAGCCCTTCATCGGGCAGATGATGGAGGCTAACTTTGACCAGACTCAGGAGGCTCGCTATGCTTTCCATCAAAATTTGGTGTGGGGCGTATTTCAGTACGATTTGGCGGCGCTCGAACCGGGTCAGTTTGAAAGCGCGGTAGAGCAGCTATTAACGCTAAATTCCAACGGGGCAGAGGTATTTTTCTCTCAGATGGTTGAGCACCAGGTAACGCAGATTATCGTCGCGGCCAAACGCCAGGGCCAGTCTTTGGAAGACACCCTCAAAACGCTAGATCGCTTTTATGCAGAAGGCGTTATGGGGGAGATGGGTGAACAGGGCTACCAGCAGCAGGCACTGGGCGCTTGGCGTCATCAGCTCGAACGACTGTGGCCAACTGTAGAGGTGGAAAAACTGTAGAGGTGGAAAAATAGAGCCGTGGATGTCGTTGAGCAGCTGAAGCAGGATTACGCTCGTTTCCCCGAAAATCAAACCTACGGTCTTTACGCCGAAGATGTGCACTTTAAAGACCCGCTCAATGATTTTGAGGGCGTGGGCCGCTATCGGAAAATGATTGGCTTTATGAGCTGGTTTTTTGGGGATGTGCAGATGGAGCTGCACAACATTAATCAGCCCGACCCCAGGTCAATTACGATGCAGTGGACACTGAACCTGACCGCGCCTGTTCCCTGGTCGCCGCGCCTTTCTATTTCAGGACGGACTGAGCTGGGTCTCAACTCAGCTGGCCTGATCGATTTTCATGTGGATTATTGGGAGCGATCGCGCCTAGATGTGCTGAAACAGGTATTCAGCGGCTCGGACAGATTAAGATAGCGATATCCCTAGCCTCGGGCCAGCCAGCAGGCCAGCGGAAAGATCAAGTATTCTGCAAAAAAGAGCTTCCAAATAAACTGGTAGAAGGCTGGATAGGAAATATTTTTTTTCACAGGCGATGGATCGAGATCGACCCGGCGACTGAGCCACCAGAAAGCGACGATGCCGGACCCTTGAGCTACCGCCAAAAAGAGCGGCTGAACACCCGGTAAAAATGGCGCTGCAATGATCAGGCCGACATAGCACGCAGTCAACACCCAGCGGGCCAACTGAAACACTCTTTTGCGGCCCAGCCGAAGAGTATAAGTAGAGATATTGAAGCGGCGATCGCCCTCCAAATCTGGAATGTCTTTAAAGATGGCGATAGCAAAGCTAAACACCAGCACAAATGCCGTCAGCGCCCAGACTCGCACTGGTATAGCCGCTCCCATCCCTAGCTGCGTTGCAAAGTACAGATACAGCCCCAAGTTTACAATTGCACCGCGCACGACCAGGATGCAGACTGAAGCCCAAAACGGATAGCGCTTCAGCCTGACCGGCGGCAGCGAATAGGCTGTGCCAATCAGCAGGCTCAAGCCTACGGTAAGCATGAGGTAACCGTTTTGAGAGAGTAAGGCCAGTGCGATCGCCAGACCACCTGTCAGCCAAACCAGTCGCTGCGCGTGCCGCTTGGTAAATTCACCTGAGGCAATCGGCAGATCTGGCTTGTTGATTCGGTCAATCGCAATGTCTTCTACCTGGTTGAGTCCCACAATATAGACATTGCCGCATAGACAGGCGCTCCAGGCGATCAGCCACGACGCGGCGACTTCGCTCCAGTCAATCGGCGGTAGCGCAGCAGTCAGGGCGATCGCACTTAGTGCCATCGCGCTCAAGCTAGTACCAATCACCGTATGAGGCCGAGAAAATTTCCAAAATGCCCGCAGCCACGCCAGCGGATTTTTGAGCGGATGCAAAGGGTCCCGAAGCGCAGGGGGCTGCGCAGACACAGAAGGTTTAGTCATGCCCTAAAATGTACACCGAATCTGAATCGACTGTCTCGCCTCTATCGCCTGGCCTGGCGAGTGCGGGTAATTTGCCAGCTCAGCGCGATCACCGGCAGCAGACCCACCAGTAAAATAGTCAGCGCTGGGGCAGCCGCCTCTACTAACCGCTCATCAGACGCATATTGATAGACCCGAACCGCCAGCGTATCGAAGTTAAAAGGCCGCATCACTAGCGTCGCAGGCAGCTCCTTCATCACATCGACAAACACCAGCATCACCGCTGTCAGCAGACTGCTAGTCATCAACGGAGCGTGCACTTTAGCCAGGGTTTTGCCAGGCGAATAGCCCAGGCTGCGCGCAGCATCGTCTAAATTAGGGCGAATTTTGGCCAGACCCGATTCGACCGAGCCGAGAGAAACCGCTAAAAACCTCACCAAGTAAGCAAACACCAGGGCGATAATGGTGCCACTGAGCAGCAATCCTGGCGATCGCCCAAAAGCAGTCGCTGACCAGGCCGCAATAACATTGTCCAGGCGCGTCACCGGAATCAAAATGCCCACGGCAATCACTGCGCCCGGAATGCCATAGCCCATCGCCGCCAGTCTGACGCCCAGACGAATGGGGCGACTGCCATCGAGCCGCTGTCCGTAGGCCAGCACCAGCGATAGGATGAGCGCGATCGCCGCTGTTACCGCAGATAGCGTCAGGCTGTTCGTTGCCAGTTCTGCAAATCGGTTGCCTAGCGCGTCTTCCCAGTTATCTTTTACCATCAGCACCAGTAGATAGCCCGGCACCAGCAGCCCTAGACTAATCGGCAGCAAACAGGCCAGCACAGCTAAGCCCCCACGCCACCCGCTCAGCCGATAGGCAGTCGGCGTCTGTGCGCTGTTGTTAGCCTGATAGTATTGAGCCTGCCGCCGCGACCAGCGCTCTAGTAAAATCAGTGCCAAAATAAACAGCATCAGCATCGCCGATAGCTGCGCCGCCGCCACTCGCTCACCCATACCAAACCAGGTGCGGTAAATTCCGGTAGTAAAGGTCGGCACGCTGAAATACTGCACCGTCCCAAAGTCATTGAGCGTTTCCATCAGCGCTAGCGAAAGCCCCGCGATAATGGCAGGCCGGGCCAGGGGCACCGCGACTTTTGTAAAGCTGCGCCAGGGGCCACAGCCCAGAGAGCGACTCGCCTCTAAAGTGCAGATAGACTGCTCTAAAAAAGCAACCCGCGCCAGTATGTATACATAGGGATAGAGGGTGAGGGTGAAGAGGGCGATCGCCCCGCCAATAGAGCGCACATGGGGAAACCAGTAGTCGGTCGCACTTTCCCAGCCAAAGAGAGTCCGCAGCCCAGCCTGCACCGGTCCGTAGTACTCCAGCCAGTCGGTATAGGTATAGGCCAGTAAATAGGCAGGCGCGGCCAACGGCAGCAGCAGCGCCCACTCAAAAATGCGTACCCCTGTAAACTGACACATGGTTACCAGCCAAGCCGTACCCACACCAATCACCAGCGTGCCTGCGGCCACCCCGACCATCAAAATCAGCGAATTGGTGACATATTGCGCCAGTACGGTATCTGCTAGATGCGCCCAGACCTCGCCGACATCGGCAAAAACGCTGCCCGCGACCACTAGCACCGGTAAAAAGACGAGCGCCGCTGTTATCCAGGTGGTGATCGCCCAACCATTCGGTTTCGTGGACCATGCGGCTACCCGAGATCCTAACCGCAGCGGATAAAACCTAGCGTGAGCAGACGAAGTGGGATGTAAGCGGGGCATATTCTAGTGGGATTAGAAGCGGTTTAATTAAGTTCTTTGCTATTTAGTAGTTTAAAGCACCCGCAGAGCCAACTGATATAGCAAAGTAAGGATGCATTCTTACTTTGCGAGCCGAGTTGCCTGCCGTCAGATAACGGTTTCAGCCGATAAAAGTGTCCTAAGCAGCTCGACAGGCGCTATAGAGTTGATGGTGCAACGCTTCCGTAGCTGCTTCTTAGATATATTTCTCAATAAGCGGCAACTGTTGCAAACAGCCCGTAGATTCGCTATCATTCTCATTAGTTGAATCTTATTGATTGCAAAGCAGAGGAAAGGTCATGGTCGCTTACACACCAGCCGCCTTAAAAGCGGAGCTACACGAGCGCGGCTGGCGCATGACTCCTCAGCGCGAAACCATCTTAAGCACCTTTCAAAATATCCCCGAAGGCAGGCACCTGAGCGCAGAAGACCTCTGCGAGCTGCTGAAAGAAGAGGGGGAACCAATCGGTCTTTCCACCATTTATCGCAATCTCAAGCTGATGGCCCGGATGGGTATCTTACGAGAACTTGAACTAGCCGAAGACCAAAAGCGATACGAAATAAACCAGCCTTCGCCGCACCACCACCATCATTTAATCTGCGTGCGGTGCAACAAAACAATTGAGTTCAAAAACGATTCAGTCTTAAAAGTCGGTGCTAAAACAGCCGAGAAATCGGGCTACCAGCTACTCGACTGTCAGCTCTCCATCCACGCAGTTTGCCCCGCTTGCCAGCGCTCTATCCTACCTATCTGAAGCTATCCTGGAGCATATTCTCTATTCGCTACGCAGGTTTTGGAGTGTTGAGAGGGGCACTGGCCCATTTTATAGTTAAGAATGATTACTGATATCGGAGTAGATATTCTGGCGATCGCTCGCTAATACACTAATGGCATTTAATCGGCGTCTATAACTCCATCGACCAGTCGGCGGAGATGTGGTTCACTCCGTTCTTTTTTATTGAGAAGTTTTCTTATTAATAAAAACTATACTGCGCATTGCGATATACTCAGCTTAATTCATTATTGAGACTAATCGTCAATAGTAAGGTCAGTGAAACTCATGAAGCAAGAATTTGACGTGCTGTGGCTATCGGTCAGCCCACACCTAAGATGTTTTGATCAGCGGCTGTTGTCGCAGCTTGTAAAAGCCGCCCCGGTTCGACGCTGGGAATATTGCCAGACGTTGGATGAGCCTTGCTGCATTGAGTCTGCCGTGGCGGCTCTACATGAGTATGTAAACGCGCGAGTTGCTCTGGAGAAAAGCTCGGGACAAGTCAACTATAAGGTGCATTTGATTGGTCATGGGGTCAGCGGCGTCGTGGGGTTACTGTATGCCCGCCGTTATCCTCATCAGGTGGCTTCGCTGACTTTGCTGTCAGTGGGTGCCATGCCCGCTGTTAACTGGCAGGCCCACTACTACACGCTCAGGCAGCTCTTGCCCTGTAGCCGTGAAATCATCTTGGCGCAAATGACCCGGCTGCTGTTCGGCCAGCAGCCGATTAGATTGGCTAAGGCTCTCGTTCAGCTACTGGCTAGAGATCTTGACAGCAATTTGACACTTCACTCTCTGGCACGTTATACGAAAATTTCGCCGGGAGGGGTCGATGTGCCGCTGCTCGTGTGCAATGGGAAAGAAGATGCGATTATTTGTGCCCAAAAGCAAACGCTGTGGGGGGATGTTATGAAAGGGGGCAATTCTCTGCAAGAGTCGTGCGATCGCGTCAGCAACGACTCGTCCCGCCTGTGGCTATGTCCGCAAGGCAATCACTTCTTCCATTTTTACCACGCTGCTGCCGCTGCTCATCAGATCGTCGACCACTGGCAGCATTCCTCGTCTGCACTCTTGTCGCCGAACGGCGGCTCAACCGATGCTGTAGAACCGCCTTCGGTGTACCCGGCAAAAAACGCTTTATAGCAAGTAGTGGAGCGGCGATCAGGATCACTGGCTCTCTCGTCAACAGCATCGGCGTTCTCTTTAGGTCGTATTTTGACCGAAGTCCATCTTCGGATGCCAGGTTATCCTTCTTCGTAGGCCTGTTGTTCAGCTCGGCTTACTTGTCTAGCGCTGATAAGATGAATTAGATTTTCTCTCTGGTTTAATTCTGACTTGTTCGCGACTTTTTATATCCAGACTCCTGGCTGCAACGTGTATCAGTAGAGGGTCGCAGCCACTTTGTAAATTGCCGTGGTCACCGCCTGTAGTTCGTCTGACTGAATAATGTAGGGTGGCATCGTATATAGCAATCTGCCGAAGGGGCGTAGCCAGACGCCTTTCTCGACGAATTGGGGTTGCACGACGGCCATGTTTACCGGCTGATGAAGTTCGACGGCGGCGATCGCCCCCAACACCCTCACATCCTTCACTGCCTCCAAAGAACGACAAGGCTCCAACTCTCTCTTTAACTGCGTTTCAATCTCAGCAACCTTAGCCTGCCAGTCATAGCTCTCTAATAAATTCAAATTTTCGAGCGCGACGGCGCAGGCCAGGGGATTGCCCATAAAGGTGGGGCCGTGCATAAATACGCCCGCTTCCCCGGCTGCAAAAGTCTCGCTTAGATGAGTTGTCGTCAGGGTTGCTGCTAGCGACATAAATCCACCTGAGAGGGCTTTGCCGACGCACATAATATCCGGGCAGATATTAGCGTATTCGCAGGCGAATAGTTTGCCCGAGCGGCCAAAGCCCGTGGCGATTTCGTCGAGTATCAGTAACACGTCATGCTGTTTGCACAGTTCGCTCGCCCGGCGCACGTATTCAGGATGGTAGAAGCGAACGCCGCCTGCATTCTGCACCACCGGCTCGAAGATCGCGGCGGCAATGCGATCGCCCTTCTCCTCCAACAGCATCGCAAAGCTGCTAATATCCGCTTCCTGCCAGTCCTCTTCGAAGCTTACCTGAGGCGCATCGGCAAAATACTGCTGCGTTAGTAAACCGCTAAACAAGTGGTGCATTCCATTCACCGGATCGCAGGCAGACATGGCGGCAAAAGTGTCCCCGTGATAGCCGCTGCGAATGGTGAGAAAACGATTTTTATCCGGTTTGCCGCGATTATGCCAGTACTGCACCGCCATTTTCATTGCCACTTCTACCGCGACTGAGCCGGAATCTGAAAAGAAAACGTGCTGTAGCGGGTTGGGCGTGATATCTATGAGCTTTTTGGCTAGCTCCACCGCTGGCCGATGCGTCAGCCCGCCGAACATGACGTGCGACATTTTCTCCATTTGCCGCTGAGCCGCCTGGTTTAGCCGGGGGTGGCTGTAGCCGTGAATGCAGGTCCACCATGAGGAGATGCCGTCGATGAGCGATCGCCCATCTTCCAGCTCAATTCTCACACCCTTAGCCGAGCGCACGGGAAACACCGGCAGCGGGTTAGGCATCGCCGCGTAAGGATGCCAGACGTGCTGTCGGTCGAGGGCAATCAGCTGCTCAAGTGAATACATTGGCGGCAAAACATTAGGACACCCCATTTAACCGCTTATTGGCTCGCTGCTGAAATTGCTGGGCAAACATGCCATACTTAGGGCCGAATACCATCGCTGCGCAGAAAAAGAGCGTCATTAGAACAACGATGCAGCCGCCGGTTGAAGCATCGAGATGATAGCTAAAGTAGGTGCCAAATAGGCAGGAGAGCACGCTGGTTGCAACAGAAATTATCAGCATGTGATCGAATCTGTCGCTGAGCAAGTAAGCAGTGGCTCCCGGCGTTACCAGCATGGCGACCACTAACACAATGCCCGCCGTCTGCAAAGCAGTGACAATGGTCAAAGCCAGCACAGAGAGCAGCGTGTAATACATCGCCTGCGTGTTTAACCCGATTGCTTTGGCATGGTTGGGATCGAAGCAAAATAGCAGCAGATCTTTCCGGCGCAGCAAAATAATCGAGAGCGTCGTAATGCCCGCGATCAGCGTTTGAACAATGTCTTGCTGAGAGATACCCAACACATTGCCAAAGAGAATATGAAAGAGATCGATATTGCTCGGAATTTTAGTAGCAAGTACCAGGCCAAAGGCAAAGAAGCCAGTGAAGATAACGCCGATGACCGCGTCTTCTTTCAGCCGCGTTTTAGATTTGACATAGCCAATTGCCACCGTCGCCCCAAAGCCAAAGACAAATGCCCCTAACGAAAAAGGTAGCCCTAAGGCATAGGCTACGACCACGCCCGGTACAACCGCATGAGAGACCGCATCGCCCATCAGCGACCAGCCCTTGAGCGTGATGTAGCAGGAGAGCACCGCGCAGACTGTGCCGACAAAGGCACTGACCCACAGCGCCCGGATCATAAAGCCGAGCTGAAAGGGTTCTATCAGCCAGTTCCAGGCGACGGCAGGTGAAAGGGCTAGCAGGGCGCTCACAGGTATGCGTCCTGTTTAGGATGAATGTACGAGTGACCGGGCTGGTGGGCGGGTTGAGCCGTCGGTGCGGGAGAAGAAAAGCTGTTGAGCGGCAGGCCACCGAAGGTCATGGAGAGATTTTCAGGCGTGAAGGTTTCGGCAGTGGTGCCTGCGGCGAGAATGGTTTGGTTGAGGAGGATGACGCGATCGCAAAAAGTTGAAATCGATGCCAGATCATGCGTCGAGACCAGCACGGTATGCCCTTCATCCCGCAGCTGTAGGAGCAAATTGATAATGCTCTTTTCGGTCTTGACATCGACGCCAGTAAACGGCTCATCGAGTAAGATTACCCTGCCTTCTTGGGCCAGCGCCCGCGCTAAGAAAGCGCGCTTTTTCTGTCCGCCAGAGAGTTCGCCAATTTGGCGATCTCTAAACTCGCTCATCCCGACGCGCTCCAGACTTTCGCGCACAATCCGGCGGTCTTTGCGGCTGGGAATGCGAAAGATATTCATGTAGCCGTAGCGGCCCATCATTACCACGTCGAATACGCTGATAGGAAAGTTCCAGTCGACTTCATCGGCCTGAGGAACATAGGCAATAAGCTGCTGCCTTTGGGCCTTTTCGACTGAAATATTGTCAATATGGACACGGCCCTGACTCGGCGCAAGGAAGCCCATAATGGACTTAAATAAGGTTGATTTGCCGCCGCCGTTTGGCCCAACTAAGCCAGTGATGGTACCCGGCTGGACGTAGCAGCTGGCATTATAAAGCGCTAGGCGAGCATTGCTGTAAGTGACGCTGATATTGTCGACTGCGATGCCGTAGCGATCGCTGGTGGCCAAAGAGCTATCCATTATTTCTTAGCTTTGGATTTCATAATCGTTTCACTTTTCATAATTGTTTCATAATTACATAGAAACGACAATAGTCGAAAGTCGCATCTTTCACGAATATAGGCGACAGTATATCTAGACTATCTAGGTATCAGAAGAAGCATCGTCATAAGTACCGTGCCGAATGAATGGCAGCTACAGGAAGCCAAAAATAAGCTCAGCTACGCTGTGAGAGCTGATAAGGAGTCACCTCGGTTCATCACGGTACGAAGGAAGCAGGCGGCTGTAGTGCTGCGCCAAAAAGATCAGCCCATAGGTTCACAGGCTGAAGGAGCGCTTTGGCGATCGCACCCTCACTCTCGACTCGACGATTCTAGAAAGCTGGCTGGCCTCTGCGAAAAATCTGAAGCCGAAGGCGGATATCTATTAGTGTTTGATAGCCTGATCGCTGCTACGGCAAGCTATCATGGCATGGCGATCATGCCCTGGAACGTCACCGACTTTGAAAGCTGCTCTGAAGATCTAAATATTTTCAATCTGTATTGAAGCTAGGATTTATGGGTTTGTCTGCGTGAGTCCATTGGCGATCGCATCCGCATCAAATTCCAGCAAATCTAAAAAAGTGGGCACTGGTCCCGAGGCTGTCGAGAGCGAATCGACATATAGATTGCCGCCAAAGGTCGCGCCGGTTGCCTTAGCGATTTCCTTCTGAGACTCGTCGCTGACGGTGCTTTCGCAAAAGACCGCCGGTACATTGTTCGCCGTCACCTGGTCGATCACGGCTTTAAGCTGCTTGGGAGTAGACTGCTGCTCGGCATTGATCGGCCAAATGTAAATTTCTTTCAGGCCGTAGTCACGTGCCAGGTAAGAAAATGCGCCCTCGCAGCTCACCAAATAGCGTTGATCCTCGGGTACGGCTGCCAGTTCGGCTTGTAGCGCCGCGTCGATGGCTTCAATTTCCTGACTGTAAGTGGCGGCATTGGCATTGTAAGTCTCGGCATTCTCAGGGTCGAGTTCGACAAAGGCTTGACGAATATTCTCTACATAGACCAAGGCGTTTTGCGGTGACATCCAAGCATGTGGGTTGGGTTTGTCGGCGTAGGGGCCTGCGGCAATCGGAATGGGGGTAAGACCTTCGGTTAGTACCACAGAAGGGACATCGTTCAGGTTGCCTAAGAACTGGTCGAACCAACGCTCTAGGTCCATGCCGTTATACAAAATAAGATCGGCATTCTGAGCTTTAGCGATGTCGCTAGGGACAGGCTCGTAGCCGTGAATTTCAGCGCCAATGCGGGTGATAGATTCTACCGTGAGAGCGTCACCCGCAACGTTTTGAGCCATGTCCGCCAGGATGGTGAAGGTCGTGAGCACCTTCTTCTGATCAGCTTGAGGGCTGCTAATTTGGGTGCTGTCAGACTCAGAGGCAGGGCTACAGCCTGCCAGGAGGAGTAGCGCAGCAGTCAGTCCTAGAGAATTTACCCACTTACGATTTTTGAAAACTGACGGTAGGCGATCCACGAAGGCCATGTGAAATTTCCGCAAGAGCCGGTTAATTTCATAATTGTTTCATAATTTCATAAGAACGACAAACGAAAGCGTTGTGACGCTTGCTTACCTTTGCAGATCTTCGTGCGGCGAACTAGAGCTTTCAACGCTGAAAGGGAGGTAGGTAGCGACAATTGCAGCCGCTATCACAATAAAAATCGTCCAACTACGTAGATAGCAGCTACCAGCAGCTGCATGGTCATTATCGGCATGCCGTAGCGCAAAAATAGGCCAAAGGGAATAGACTGACCGTGGTGTTCGGCAACGCCAGCCGCCACAATGTTAGAAGAAGCGCCCATAAGCGACCCGTTACCGCCTAAGGTAGCGCCAAACATCATTGCGTAAAATAGTGGGAGCACTTCAGGCGGTAGCTGGCCGTGAAAGTCTGCGCTAAGAACTTCTGACCCTACCCAGCCGACATTAACCAAATATTGCTTGAGCAGCGGCACCATGGCTACTACCAGCGGAATATTGGGTACCAGGCTGGAGCATACGCCTACAAAAAGCGTTAAGAGCAGTACTCCCAAAGTTAGATTCTGTTGTAAAACAACCGCTAGTCCCGCTGATAAACGGGCAATCACTCCAGTTTTGTCTAAGCCACCAATCAAGACAAAAGTAGACATAAAGAAGATCAGTGTGCTCCAATCTAAGTCGCGCAAAATATGGTTGACAGTGTCAATTTTGCTCTGATGCGCGAGCAGCAGCGCTAGCCCTGCTCCCATCAAAGCTGCCGTTGCAGGCTCAATAGGAACCGGTAGAAACTCGCCCACCACAAACAAAGTTAGAACCATCGCCATAATCACCGCGCCCAGCGCCAAGACTTTAGGGTGATTGATCTTAGGAAGACTTTTTAGCTCAGTGACGGGCATTTTTAGCTGCCAGATCGGCGCAAACAGATAAGGCAGCATCAGAACAATCGTTAAAAGCGCTAAAACGCCACCGAAGCTCAAATTGTATAGATAATCGACAAAACTGATGTTGATCGAATCGCCAACAATGTATGTGGCTGGGTCACCTACTAAGGTCAGCAGCCCGGCACTGTTGGCAACAAAGACCATCAAAATTAATAGAGGAACATAGTTAACCCCTAGTTCTGTTGCTAGAGGTGGTATCAGCGGAGCCAGCAACATAACAGTAGTTGCGTTGGGTAAAATCGCACAGATTGGAGCAGTGATGATGACGATACCCAGCAGGAGGCGCTTTCCCTGACCTTTCGCCTGAACCAACATCTGCGCTGCTAAATACTCAAAAATCTGAGTCGATTGAAACGCTCGCACTAAAACCATCACCCCAAAGAACAAAGCTAGCGTCCCGTAGCTCTTCCCGATGTAGGTGACAGCCTCATCTATGCTCAAGATGTGGCCAAAGATTAACAGCAACGCTCCTAGAAAGGCGGCAATGGTCAGATGAACCCATTCCGCCATAATCAATAGAATGACGCCCGCAAAAACTCCGGACGCCAGCAAAGGCGAGGTATATTCCACGATGAACTCCTACAGGTTAATACTGAGAGGCTGAAGGTTCATCGCATTGCTGTCAATGCTTGCCCTACAAACCTCCCCTCAGGGCCGACGAAGTTAGCTGACGGGCTAGGGCTGAGAGGTGCCCTTTCTATGAGTTGAGCGATCGCCCAGCTCACAAAATACGCCCCAAGAAGTTGGGTCCTCCGCTTCAGAACGGCGAATCAGACAGATGCCGTTCCAAAATTAGGCTAGTTTGGTTATTGAGTTAGGTTGTTTGACCGAGACTGTTTGACTGGGTAACTGTTTGACTGAGTAAATGTCCTAAGTCAAGACTAATCATAAGCTAGGTTTTAGCCAATGAGAAAGCTTTTAAGATAGATTTTTATCTATGACAATAATTCATAGCCTAAGGGGTTTTTAATCAGTGGGGCTGCTGACGTGATAGCGGCTAGAGAGTTGCTAGCTATAGGCGATCGCTCGAATAAGTCAATTGGAGGGTACTCGATACCAGAGTTTCTTATACCCCAGAGATACGGCTTGACCTGGAAATGTGGATAAAGTTCACAGGAGGTCATACCGCGCGGAAGTATGTACTAAGCTAGCGGTAGCAGGCTACCGCTCGGCTTTTATGCCCTGCATCTTTTGTCTAACACCACCCTTGTGAATCTTATCAATCGCCCTGAACGTAAAAAATCGGCTGCTAAAACAGCGGCAATTCTAGAGGGGGCTATGCAAGAATTCTTAGCAAATGGCTATGCCGCTACGAGTATGGATCGGGTAGCCGCTGCTGCTGGGGTTTCTAAAGCAACAGTCTATAGCCACTTTCAAGACAAAGCCGGACTGTTCGCGGCCCTGGTACAAGAGTTAGCAGAGGATAAATTTCGGACTGTGTACGACCCGCGTGATGAAAATGCGCTGCGAGGAGAACCTAGAGTAGTGCTCAGCGAGCTAGCGACTAAGGTGTTGAAAGAAGCCAGCCATGATTCGCAGTTTTGCGAATTCATGCGCCTGATTGTGGGTGAGTCGGGGCGGTTTCCAGAGCTGGCCAAACCCTATATTCAGAATGTGGCTAAGCCTTTACTCGATGGCCTTACCCGCTACTTGGCATCGCGCAGCGAGCTACAGCTGCGCGATCCTGAGGCTACGGCTCGCACGTTTGCTGGTACCCTAATTTATTTTGTAATTTTGCAGCGAGTGCTAGGCGGGACAGAACTGATGCCGTTGGAGAGCGATCGCATCGTCACTACCCTGGTCGATCTAATCGCCCCCTCATGCTAGAGACCCCACTCCATATAGAATCTCGTCGTTTAAAGCTGCGCCACGGTCAGCCAAACGATATTCCAGCCATTATCGACTACTACCGCGAAAATCAAGCACATTTGAGTCCGTTTGAGCCGCTCAAGCAGTCTGAATTCTACACCCAAGATTACTGGCAAAAAGAGCTGTCTCAACGGTTAACCGAGACTCAAGCAGATCGCTCGCTCAAGCTATTTCTATTTCTTAAGCGGTCTTCTCATGCGCTGATCGGCAGCCTGAACTTTAGTAACTTTAGCCGAGGCGCATTTCAAAACTGCTCGGTCGGCTATAGTCTAGCCGCAAGCTATGAGGGCAAAGGCTATATGAGAGAAGCCTTGCAGGTCGGTATAGACTACGCTTTTTCTCAGCTCCAGTTTCATCGCATTGAGGCAAACTATCTGCCGCACAACCGGCGCAGTGGTAACTTGCTCAAGCGGCTCGGCTTTACCGTCAACGGCTACGCGCCTGACTATCTCTGTATCGCTGGTCAGTGGCAAGACCACATTCTCACCAGCTTGATCAATCCCGCTGCTCCAAGTGCCACAAGCGCTATTGACCAGAACCCTCCCGGCGTAAGCCTAGATCGTAAGCCCAGACAGTGAGTGTCAATCTGATCGGGGCGGCAACGATTTTGGGATAGCTAGGGGTGAACTGGCCTAAAGTCGCCGTGAAGGAAATTGCATGGGTGTTCTATCAGGTATCTCGCATATAGCTAAGCTTTACCCGGTTGTCTGGATAGACAACGGATATGCTGGACTCTTCGATGCACTGGTCGCTGTGTCCCTTACCTACACAGCATACCGACTGGCTATCTTCCTCTGGAGAGGCTGCGCCCTAGCATTAGGGATATGCCTGAAGTCATACGCCCGATCTCAGCCATGTCAGGAAGATGCTCAGCCGCTTCGGCCCACAGAGTCAGCCGCTTTGTCAGCACTTTCCCCATCAGACCTGTCTCCAGACATCTTTCAGCAAGCTATCCAGCACTGTGCTAACGGTCTAATTATCTGTGATGCGCAGCAGCCAAATTTGCCAATTGTGTATGCTAGCCGTAGCTTTGAGGCACTGACGGGCTATTTGGCAGAGGAGGTGCTAGGCAAAAGCTGTTGCTTTTTACAAGGGGAAGATACTGAGCAAGCCGGAACTGCTGAGATGCGCCAAGCCGTGGCGACCGGTAAGCGCTGTAAGGTGCTGCTGCGCAACTATCGCAAAAGTGGCGACGCTTTTTGGAATGAAGTCACTCTCTCGCCGCTCACCAATGATGAGGGCCAGCTCACCCACTATGTGGGCACGCAAATCGATATTTCTCATGATTTAGAGACCTTCAGAGCGCTGCAAGAGAGCGAGCTACGCTATCGCCATCTCTATGAAGAGACCCCGGCCATGCTCCATTCGATAGACCGCCAGGGACGTATCGTCAGCGTTAGCCACTACTGGTTAGAGAAGTTGGGCTATCAGCGGCAAGAGGTGATTGGTCAACGACTGACGGCCTTTCTCACAGCAGAGTCGCAGCAACAGGTCAACGACTTTCTCCCGATGCTCAAGGCTGGCGACGTTTGCCGAGACATGCCCTGCCAGGTGATCAAAAAAGATGGCGATCACATGGATGTTTTACTATCAACCATTGTTGAATGTGATGGTGCTAACTGTTCAGGCAGTGCCCTCGGTGTGCTAGTCGATATCACTAAACGCAAGCGAGCCGAAGAAAGATTGTGTCGCAGTGAAGCCCTGCTGCGCGCTATCAACAATCTGCCGCCCACGGGTATTTTTGTCATGGACTGCCACACCAACGAAGCGCTTTTTGTCAATTCGGAGTTCTATCGCATCTGGCAGCTAGAACATTTGCAAGCAGCGGTTGCGCACCAAAAGATTACCGGCGAACAGTTGCTCAGCGAATGCCTGCGCAATATCGATCTAGGGGCTTTTGTCGCCACTTCTACTGCCCAAGACTTTACTGATGGCAACAAGATTGTCGAAGACGAGGTGCCGCTGCTAGATGGTCGCACGCTGCGACGCATTTACAGCCCTATTCAGGAAAACAACTCTACGTTTGCCTATCTCTATGTTTTTGAAGATATTACTGAGCGCAAACAGGCTGTGCAAAAGCTGGCCGATGCAACTGCTGCCGCTGAAGCCGCTAACCGTGCCAAAAGCGAATTTCTAGCCAACATGAGTCACGAGCTGCGATCGCCGCTCAACGCAATTCTAGGCTTCACCCATATTCTTCAAGGCGCTAGTCCCAGCGCTGAACAAAAAGAGAATCTAGATATTATCTACAGCAGCGGTGAACACCTGTTAGCTGTAATCAACGACATTCTAGATATTTCAAAAATCGAAGCTGGCCGCGCTGTTCTCAATGAGAGTGAGTTTGACCTCCACCGTCTGCTCGACGAACTTCAGCAGATGTTTCACAGTGCAGTAAAAGACAAAGGGCTGCGGCTGATAGTTGAAAAATCGCCTGATCTGCCGCGTGTGATTAGCAGCGATCGCCTCAAGCTCCGACAGATCTTAATCAATCTGCTGAGCAACGCCATCAAATTTACAAAGGCTGGCACCATCACGCTGAGTGCCCAGAGAACAGCGCCCAGCCCCGCCTCAGTAGAGCAGCCAGATAGCCATAGCACACCCACTAGCAGCACTGCCCCAGCCCTCAGTTTTGCCGTCACTGACACCGGCTTTGGCATCGCGCCTGCCGATCAGGCCCGTCTGTTTGAAGCCTTTGTGCAAACCCAATCTGGTCTGACCGCCTACGAAGGCACCGGGCTTGGGCTAGCCATTTCCTACGAATATGTTCAGCTGCTCGGCGGCCAGCTCACAGTAAAGTCTACGCTAGAAAAAGGATCAACCTTTGCCTTTGAGATTGCGGCCATTTTCCCAGAGAACACAGAGAGTCTATTAGTCCAACTCGAACCGCCTAAGGGCCGTGTGATTGGGCTAGCGCCTGACCAAACGACCTACAGAATCTTGGTTGTAGACGATGTCGATCTCAACCGCAAACTGCTGATCCGCCTGCTCAGCGATGTCGGGTTTGAGGTGCGGGAGGCGATTAATGGGAGAGAGGCGATCGCCCTCTGGCAAACCTGGCAACCTCAGCTAATCTGGATCGACATGCGAATGCCAGTCATGACTGGTGAATCAGCCACCCGGCGAATTAAAGCCCTTGATCTCGCTGGCAAGACCCGCTTGATCGCCCTTACCGCTAGCGCCTTTGACGAAAATAGAACAGCCGCCCTCGACAGCGGCTGCGACGACTTTGTCAGCAAACCCATCCGAGCGGCGGAAATTTTCGACAAAATGGCTCAGCACCTGGGCGTACGCTACCAGTACGCAGACCCTGTCCTCGATTTGGCTGACCACACCCTCGACGAATCGCTCACCTCAGACCGCATCGCTCAAAACGCTGGCTCCTGGCAATATGCCCTCACCCAGGCCACGCTAGATCTAGACGACGACGCTATTCTAGATCTAGCCGCACAGCTCCCCTCCGAGCAGATTGGGCTGGCCCGAGCCATCAAAAAATGCGTCAAAAATCTAGCCTACAAGGAGCTGCTACGTGTCCTTCAAGAGGCAGAAAAAGTGGCATCTTGAGCTACATCGCCGCTTCTCACTCGCTCTAAAAGTGCGAGAAACGCACCATAGTCAGTAATTGGTTTGGTACACAGGCAGTCTGCTAGCGCCGCGCTCAGCAGGTGAGCTCTATTGTCCTCCCTGGCATAGGCCGTCAGCAGCACAATAGGTAACTGCGCCGTCTCTGCCTGCGACTTTAGCAAAAAAGACAGATCCACTCCGGTCACTTCTTCTCCCTGCCAAAACGTCCCAGGTAAATTCACATCCATAATCACTAAATCTATCGATCCAGACCGGCAGTGCTTGAAGACATCCTCTGCTTTATGCGTGAGTCTAACTTTGTGGTTGCCTAGCTTTTCTAGCAGCTTGGCCGTGCTCCGACCCAGCAGATAATCATCTTCAACCATCAAAATATTCACACGCAGCAGGCCTCATCTATAGCTTCTGCCGCTTTGTTTGCTCCATCAATCATCGCTAAGGTCGCCATGTTCAGGGGGCAAAGTGGCTAGCTACCGTACAAATGCACTCGCACGGTAGCCATAACAATCCTTTCATAGCAGTTTTCCCAGCCTATACGTATCAACGAACATTGATAACTATCCCTGAACTCAAACAACCTAAAAGCGGGAATGCTATTAACACAAAACAGTCTTACAGCGGGCATCGAAAGCTATGGAGCGCACACAGCAGGAAAGCTTCAAAATATTAGTCGTTGACGATTTGCTAGAAAACCTCCGACTCCTGGCTAGTTTACTCATGGAAGAAGGCTATGAGGTGAAGAAAGCCCCTGACGGCAGCATGGCTCTCAGTAATGTACCGCGCTTCCAACCCGATTTGATCTTGCTCGACATCATGATGCCGGATATAGACGGTTACGAAGTGTGCCAGCAGCTCAAAGCCAACCCACAAACCCAGGATATTCCGGTTATCTTCCTCAGCGCTCTAGATCTTACCTTCGACAAGGTCAAAGCCTTTGAACTAGGCGCTGCCGACTATATTAACAAGCCCTTTCACCCAGCAGAAGTTTTGGCTCGGGTCAAAAATCAGCTAAAAATTCGTCAGCAAGCCTTACAGTTGCAGGCTCAGCAAATTTTGATCCAGGCTCAGCAGCAGCAGCTAGAAGAAGCTACGCAAGCCCGCCACATCGCGGAAGAAAAGTGCCGACAGCTAATTGCAGTCGCCACTGCCTGACTACTGCCTGCCATTACTGCCTAACCACTGCTTGACCCCTATCAAATTAATTGCCACCAGCAGCTGTCACCAGCAATTGTTGTGAGAACATGTTAGCCTCAGTAGGCGTTTCTGCCTCTTGGTGCTATGCCTCTATTGCCCTCTGTGCCTGCTATCAACGCCCTAGTAGTAGGAGCCACTCAGGGAATTGGGCTGGAATTTGTTCAGCAGCTTTTACAAGAGAGCCGGGTCATCACCCTGTTTGCCACCTACCGCCGCGAGCACACCGCCACTGAGCTGCTTGCCATCGCCGCTCAGCACCCTCAGCGGCTGCGCTGCGTAGCAATGGACCTGACTGATGAAGGCCAAATTGCCACAGGCATCGAGAAAATTCAAGCGATCGCCCCTCAGATGCATTTGGTGATTAACTGTGTGGGCCTGCTTCACAGTGAGCAGCAGCAGCCCGAAAAGGCTCTGCGTCAGCTCAATGCTGACAACTTGCTTAACTATTTTCAGGTCAACAGCATCGGCCCAGCTCTGCTTGCAAAACACCTTATGCCCCTGCTCAAACATGCGGAGCCCAGCCTGTTGGCTACCATCTCCGCCAAAATTGGCAGCATTGGTGACAACCGGCTGGGCGGCTGGTACGGCTACCGGGCCTCTAAAGCCGCTCTCAATATGCTTTTAAAGACAGCTGCCATAGAGTACAGCCGCCGCAGCCCCAAGACTATGATTGTGATGCTGCACCCCGGCACCACCGATACCCAGCTTTCCAAGCCCTTCCAGCGAGGCGTCCCGCCAGAAAAGCTTTTTTCTACAGAGCGTACGGTTTCTCAGCTAATTGCAGTGCTTTCGGAGGTCACACCGACAGATAGCGGCGAGTTTTTCTCATGGGATGGAAGCCGCTTGCCCTGGTAAGCAACAGAGTCAGCTATTTCTGGGTCTAGGCGTTGACGCGCTTAGAGCCGAAAGACTTACCGGCTGAGGACTGAGTGAACCGGGTGCTGGTTTTTTGAAGGCAGCAACTAACTGCCGCGCCCTCTGAGACAGCTGCTGTTTTCTGCTTAGAACAGGCTGCATGTAGTCTATGGGTTGTCCAATCAGCTGAGGTTGCTCAGCTTCGTAGAGATAGCGATAGTGTAGAAACAGGGCGCGGTAAGGCAAAAGAATGTTTTCTCCGACACACAGCCGCTGAAAGAACTGAGACCCTACGCCAATATAGTGCAGATAAATCAGCTGTTCTTGACGGTCAAACAGCACGTGGTCTTTTTCTTCAAAGTGAGGAGAGGTCACGCAGCAACCCGTGCGTTTTTCTACTGGTAGTACTCTAGACAGATTGATGGCATCAATGCCAGACTTCATTACCATGTAGTTCAAGATGGCTTGATCAGGCCCGTGGTAGTAGAGAATCTCAGCATCGCCTGAGCGTAGATGAGTCAACAGGCTGGCCAGCATTTGATCGGTAAAGATGCCTTTTTTGGAGGCGTACAGGCCGGCGCAGAAGATTTCTGTTTCTAGGCGATCGCGGTCAAAGACCTCGGTCAAGTTAGCCGCGTTCACATCGTAAACGTGACTGAGGTCTTTGTACTGAAAGTCGTAGGTGACAAAGTCGTGATCGTTCAAGCTGTCAAATAACAGATCAAACGAATTCATCGCTAAGATGTCGGCATCTAAATAGATGAACTTGTCAAAGGGACCGTCAAAGCAGCAAAACCGGCGGTGCATCCCCATCCGATTGACGCCGCTCACCCCTCGCTGTGCCCAAGCATCGAAGGCGGTGGGATGAGCCTGCCAAATTTGGGTTGCAAAGGTCTCCCACTTAGTCAAGATGGCCTGATCGTCAAACCACTGTACTTGAGGGTAGCGCTGAGTCGCTGCTCTGGCCTGCTGGGTATGATCGTCGTAGGGTACAACGCAGATGGGTAAGCGCTTATCGACATTTTGCTCAAGACTGTTGATCAGCGCAATCAGCTGATCGAGTACAACGTCATTAGCCAGGATATATACGCCGTTTGCCATGAGACCTGCATATTTTGCAATAGAAGAACTTCGGCGCTGCTCTTTGACTTCTTATTTAGAGAAAAGCAGCGCTGTCTGATTGTTCACAGGCAGCCTGTGAAAGTATCAAAAAATCGACTAAAGGTTTGTTGATTTAGGGAATTTTTCGAAAACTTCGTAAAACAAGAGACTTTGATGAGTGGACAGAACCCCTTGCATCAGCAGGCCGTAGGATTTTTGGCTTCTCTTCGCCCAATAGTTTTACTGAGTAAATTTTAAGTGAGCGATGAGTGAAAAATTCTGTTTATTCTAAATTTTGTTGATATGGTTCCTGGTCTCTATAAATGCGGCGATGCTCACTGACAAGAGCAGCTATCGCCTAATGACTAAACTGGGTCAGGCGGGAAACCTGAGAGGAAATGAGCTGACTCCTTACGGTCAGCCGAATGTTTGATGTTTATCTGGACGGTTGTTTTGATGACTGACTTAATACGTGAGCGATCGCAATCTCTTGGCAGGTGCTTTAACTGGCGGCTGCCCGGCTGCGCGGTGGTGCTAATGCTGACTGCGCCTTTGGGCCTTTTGGGGGGTGTTTTGGGGGGTGCTCAGGCCCATGCTGCCGAACCCTGCACCTATCAGTGCAAGTCTGGCCAGATTCGGTTTATGCCCGGTCAGCCGCTGACGATTGAATTTGTCAACCACACTGACGGGCTGATCAACCTGGAGCGGGTGCTAGACATTGATTTGTACTGGCTGCGATCGCAGCACGAGTTTCAGATTCAGACTCAAGTAGGCGTAGACCCCGATATGTCTCTGGTGTTCTGGGATCAGAACAATCAGGCGGTGGAGGCAGTGCTGCATCGTCCCGATGAGCAAACGCTGCGAGTGGAGTTTTTGCCGAGCGGCTTTGACAGCGATCGCGCCGTGCATGTTGCAAACGATGGCCGGGTGCTGGTGTATTGAGGATTTCATCCTCTATGATTAGATCAAATGATCTATAGTAAACGTCCTCACCGTTGGTAAGACGGCTCTGGGAGACGTCTACTATGCTTTGTCACTGCTAACAGACTTTACGTCGGGCGTTTTCAGCGATGGGGCTGATATTGTAGTGCTTTGATCTAGCGATTTATCCTGTGCCTGAAGAGCCTATTGAGACAGATCTAGAGAGTGCGATCGCGCCAGCACTGACTGGTCAGACGGCGGCGCCTGTCACTCAGCAGCAGGTGCCGCCTCAGCGGTGGCAGATTTTCCCGGCGCAAAAGGCCCAGGCTAAACAGATTGCGCAGGCGACGGCCCTCTCACCGCTGCTGGCTCAGGTGCTGATCAATCGCGGCCTCTACACGCCTGAGCAGGCATGGGAATTTTTAGACCCAGAAACGCTGCTGCTGCCCTCCCCTTTAGATGATTTTCCCGATCTGGCCGATAGCCTAGATCTGCTGGTAGAAGCCATTGACGCTCAGCAGAAAATTTTGATCTGCGGCGACTATGACGCCGATGGTATGACCAGTACGGCGCTGCTGCTGCGATCGCTGCGCTACTTAGGTGCTCAGGTCAACTACGCTATCCCTAGCCGCATGGATGAAGGCTATGGCATCAATCTGCGCATTGTCGAAGAGTTCCACGCCGCTGGGGGGACGATTATTCTCACCGTTGACAATGGCATCGCCGCCTATGCGCCGGTTGCCCGTGCCCGTGAGCTGGGCCTGACGGTGATCTTGACCGACCATCACGATATTCCCGAACAGCTGCCGCCTGCTAACGCCATTCTCAATCCGAAGCTAATTCGCGAGACTTCTCCCTATCGAGGCGTCGCTGGGGTCGGTGTCGCCTACATTCTGGCAGTCTGTCTCGCTCAGCGGATGGACCAAATGCAGGATCTAACGGCCACCCTGCTCGCTCTATTCACGCTAGGCACGATTGCAGACTTGGCCCCGCTGACGGGGGTCAATCGCCGCTGGGTGAAGCGCGGCCTGAAACTACTGCCCAAATCGCCTATTCCGGGTGTGCAGGCGCTGATTGAAGTGGCTGGTCTGAGTGAGGAAAATGCTCTGAAGCCAGAGGCCATTGGCTTTCGGCTAGGCCCCCGGATTAACGCGGTAGGCCGGATTGCCGATCCACAAATCGTGATTGATCTGCTGACGACAGACGATGTCGGCATTGCCTTGCAGCGGGCCATGCAGTGCGAGGAAGCCAATAAGCTGCGCCGCCAGATGTGCGAGATTATCGAAGCGCAGGCGGTGGAATGGTGCGAAGAGCAGCAGGAAAAAGGTCTGCTCAATCTGCGCTCGGAGCGGGTGCTGGTGATTGTTCAGCCCGAATGGCATCACGGGGTGATTGGCATTGTCGCCTCGCGGCTGGTAGAGCGCTACGGGGTGCCGGTCTTTATTGGCACCTACGAAGATAAGGCGCAGAAGGAAATTCGCGGCTCAGCTCGCAGCATTCCCGAATTTAACGTGTTTGAGGCGCTGCAATTTTGCGATGATCTGTTCGATAAGTATGGCGGCCATCGGGCGGCGGGCGGCTTTTCTTTTCCGGCCAATAAGCTCCGTCAGGTGAAGTCTCGCCTGAGCAATTTTGCTCGCAAACACTTGCAGCCAGAGCACTTAAAGCCCCTGGTTACAGTAGATGTGCAGGCTCAGCTAGCCGATATAGACCTGGAGCTATACACCCAAATCGACCAAATTCATCCCTGCGGGATCGAGAACCCGGATCCGGTATTTTGGACGGCAAATATCGCGGTGGTTGAGCAAAAGGCGATTGGCAAAACCGGTAGCCATCTGAAGCTGACAGTTGCCCATACGCCGCCAGCAGGCGGCTCTAAGACAGTGTTCAAAGCGATCGCCTGGCGTTGGGGAACCCATTACCCCTTACCCCGCGCTCTGGATATTGCCTATAAGATCCGTCTCAATGAGTGGCAGGGGCGGCGCAGCGTGGAGCTAGAGCTGATCGGTGTCAGGCCCTCTGAACCGACTAGGTCAGAGGCAGCGGGCATTCAACCCTGGTCGGCTCAGGTCCCGTCGCCGCCTTCTGCCCAACCTACTGACGAGTCGATTTCGACGACCGACCGACCCGCTTCTCCCGCTGCCCAAGCCGCTAAAGAAATTGCCCTCAACCTCCAAAAGACGCTAACCGAACAGGCAACCGATCCCAACAGCTCAATTTCGTTCAAGGTAGACCACAAGTTAGAGCTGCCCTCCATCAATTCGCCGCTACCTGCCAACCCTGCTCAAACAGAGGCTACTTCAGCCCAGACCCAGCCCTACCCCGCTGCTGCCAAATCAGCGGGCGCTGTGATTCGAGCTGCTGAAAGCCTGCTACCGGATAGGTCAGAAGATCTGGCGAACGATTTTCTTATGGGCGATCCGGCACTTCACGTCGAGTTCTACCACAGCAAGCGACGGTACAGAGGCATTCTTGAGCAGGCGGAAATGGGTCGTCAGCTCAGTATTCAGAACGCGGAGGGTCATCTGCTGGTGGTGCAGATGAGCGATCGCCAGGGCTTTCTATATCTGCCAGAGGCTGCGCCCCAGGCGATAGACATTGCCGATATGAAATATTTCAACCTGATTCGCGCTGGGCTGAGCGCACTAGAAGTAAAGCAAAAAACTCAGCTGCTAATTAAGAAAGACGAGCTGCTAGCCGAAAAAGATGGGCAAATCGCCACGATGAAGGCGCAAATTGAGCTGCTTGAAGAAAAGATTACCCACCTTTCAGCAGAGCAGCAGCAGCAGTTTGCGGTGCTAGAGACTGAGCGGCAAGTCCAAGAAAGCACCATTCAGGGGCAAGAAGCCCAGATTGAGCAGCTGCAAGTGCAGACGAGCAGTGCGCCGCTGCCCGCCGTCGATATTCAGCAGCAGGTGCGCAGCGAGATTGGCGATAGCGTTTGGTTTTGCCTACAAGCGGCCAGTCAGAAAGATCTGCTGGCCGCCTACAAGAACTATCAGCTGGCTCAAACAGGCGGGCCAGATGCCCATATTGACGACTACTCTGAAGCGGGTATCCGGCTTAGCTCTGCCGTTGAGCGCGAGGTGCTGATGCCGCTATTTACAGACCTTTATGACTTTCTGCTGAGTCAGGGTGTGACAGAAATTGGGGGCCTGCCGCTAGGCCCCGCCTGCCAATACAATCTGCGCATGGTGCCCCCACTTCTGGCCAAGCAGTGGCGGGCGTTTCCGGCGGGTCAGCTAGAGGAACGATCGCACTCTGACAGCGATATAAAAATGGTTCAAGTTACAGACCAGGCTCAGGTATCAAGCCGCGATCGCGCCCTGCTCAGTCAATTTTTGAGTCAGTGGGATCACCCGATGGCGGGTTGCTTTAGCCAAAAAGGGCGACAGGCCGCCTCTAGCCTGGATCAAATTAGCCAGCTGTGCAACATTGCCGCCCACGGGGAGAGCTTTTTGTACCGGTGGCAGTATGAGCTGCTGCATCAGCTGATTACGGGTAAGGCCGGTAAAGGGGGCCTGCTGCGTCAGATGTTTGCGCTTTAGCCAGGGCGGGATGGGGTGAGAGAGCGATCGCCCCACAGTAAAAGTTTAAGAAACTTCCCGGATCTGTGGAAAAGTCTTTGATTAATTAGCTATCACTATTCTTGCGGTCGTCAAAAGAACCACTGAAAATATTTTGAAAGCCTTTCACTATAAGGGTTTTTCCCTACGTTTTTAGAGGCGATGGCGCTCCAAATTCCTGACAATCTCATCTACATTTTTCAATTTTATTTGCAGTTTTCCACAGGGTTTTCCACAGATTATTGCAGCGAGTTACTGAGCAAAAGCGGGCAGTCTGAGCGCACAGCCAATCAGCCTTACCCAGCCGAAACCGGTTGCTGACGCGATATAGCAAAGCAAGGATGCATTCTGACTCTGTGAGTCGAGTTGCCTGTTGTCAAATAATGGTTTCAGCCGATAAAAGTGTCCTAAGCAACTCGACAGGAGCTATAGCTTCGACCGGACGAATCTAGCTAAAGTAGCCGTAAAACTTTGCTTGAGCTAGGGCGAACGGTGTGCACCTACCTCATCTAAAAACTAGAGCGATGGACTACTACACCCCTTTCATTGAGCTGTCGCCTGCGCGGTTGCCGCGCCGTGCCGATGCTTTAACGGCCTCTACCCGGCTTGATATTAACCAAAAAATAAGTACCTACGAGGGTCTGTTGGCAGCAGAGCCCAATAGTTTTGAGGCCTTAGATGGCCTGGGCTATTATCTGGCACTTGCCGGTCAGTATCGAGAAGCTGCAAAGATTTATGTGAGCACGCTTCAGCTTAAATCCGATGCGCCAAGCATTTTGTATAACTACGGCACTGTTTTAGAACGGTTGGGATACTATAGTGAGGCTGTTGAAATTTACAAACGTGCGCTAGTGGTTTCTCCTGATCACTTCAAAGCTATGTATGGTAAAAGCAAAAATCTCTATCGCCTCAACCGCTACGAGGAGGCTCTAGATGGCTATGATCGGACGCTGGCCATCAGGGGTGGGGCCTACGAGCTGTGGTACGGACGCGGCAAGGTGCTCACCAAGCTCAAGCGGCTAGACGAGGCGGTAGAGAGCTTTGAAAAATCGCTTCAGCTCAACCCCCACTCGGCTAAGGTCTGGGCCAGCCTGGGGCAGGCGCTGATGTACCAGCAAAAGAGTGAAGCGGCGATCGCCAATTTTGATCAGGCCCTGACGCTCTCTCCTGGCTATGCCCTTTGCTGGACCTATAAAGGGTTTTTGCTAAAGCGGCTAGAGCGTCACGCTGAGGCGCTAGAGTGCTTTGATCGGGCCACCGAAATTGAGCCTGGCATGGCCAGCGCCTGGCACCAACGCGGCTTAACGCTGATGAATCTGCGCCAGTATCAAGAAGCTTACAACAGCTTTAAGGTAGCCTTACAGTGTCAGGCGTATGACCATAAGAGCTGGCTTTGCCTGGGCTGGGCGCTAGAGAAAATGGGTAACTATGAGCAGGCTATTGAAGCCTACAATAAGTCGCTTTCAATTGAGCCGGATCAGTCTTTTGCCTTTTACCGGCAGGCCCGCTGCTACGCCCTTTTGAAAAATATTCACTCGGCGGTGGAGTATTGGCGACGGGCGATCGCCCTGCATCCTGAAACCTACGCCCAGCGCGCCCAGACAGATCCTGTATTGCGTACAGTTCAGGCTCAAGCCCTGCTAGCGGATGTCCCTCCGGCAGCGATCGCTCAGTAGATGAAACACCAGTAGATCAAACAGTAGACTGCCCTCCCAGGTTGCCCAGTAAATGGCGACATGGGAGGGTAGTTAGCTGTGGCTGCGAATTGAGCGGCGGGCTTTGCGAGCGATCGCAGCGGTACAGAGCAGCACGGCCAGATAAGGACTGTAGGCCAGCAGCCAGAGCCCTAGCTTTAGCAGTCCGGCGGTAAAGCTGAGGGCAGAATAGGTTGCCGATTCCCACGAGTTGGCGAGCTGACGTGAAAGGGTAGGCTGATTGGGGGAGAAAGCGATCGCGCTTTCCAACCTTAAGCTAATAGTGGAATATCTCACCTGAGTTTGCAAATTATTCTGCTGAGCAGCCATCTGCTCAATACTCTGCCGCACGTTGCTCAGCTCACGCGAGACTTCTAGCACATCCGAAATATCTCCTGAGCGCGACATAATCTCCTGCAAAGCTTCTTCAGACTTGCGCGCATTGCTCAGCCGAGCCTGAATATCTACAAGCTGACTAGAGACATCCTCAGTGGTAATGGTGCGGCTATAGACAGTGCCGATTTCAGTAAGGGCGTCGAGGGTAGCATCGAGCTTCTGTTGAGGGACTCGGATCTCTACAGTAATATAGCGCTGTTCTCCTGCCTCATTTAAATCTAACAAGTCTCCCTGCTGCGCGTTCACAGTCTTTCTTACCTGTTCAAACCCTTCCTCTACCGAATCTACGCGAAGGGAGAGATTGGCTCGTCTGACCAGCTGGGGGCTTGGAGAAACATCTTCATTCGCGGGTAGTTCTGTTGTTTGGGCAACCGTCTCGCCCTGCCCTGTATTGGCACTGGTATTGGCACTGGGGTCAGCAATAGGGGCTTCCATCGCCGCATCCGATTCTGCCATATTCTGCGATGTCGGTGCCGAACCGCAGCTAGCAAGACCCGCAATCAGCATTGAGCTAGTCAGGAGTGAAAGCCAGAGACGCTTCATAATATTTCTTCTGAGTGATGGGCTGTTATTGATCGATGCTTTCAGTGTGGCAACTGATTTTGCCAACAGACACTGGGTTTCAGAAACTGAAACTCGATAGGCTCATCATCACCGCCATTCATCACAGGTTTGTAACGGTCGAATGACAGTTTTGTAACGTGTGCTCTTATTGAGAGAAATCACCATCCTTGCTAGACGTTTTTCAGGCAATTTCTCATGCGACGACCTGACTGGACTGTGTCGCCTCGCCAAGCAGCGGAGATAGGTTCATAGAGAATCCGCCTAAAGAAAGATCTACAATCTACTGTTTTTACAGCTTGAGGAAGAGGTTCAAATCAGAGATTTGAACGATGCTTTACGTGAATATATACCCTTTGAATACATAGAAGATACATAAATCAAAGTAAAACAGCACATTTAGAAAAAGGAAACATTTGGCTATGGAAAAGTCAGAAGGCACTCAGTCCGATACCTTTGACAGAGGCATCGTACCGGCGGAGACAGCGGCTCGCAAAGAGCGCGAAGGCGAAGACTACAAGAACACGCCAGAAAATACAGAAGGCGAAGTAGATACGACGGCTGGCTATACCACTAGCAATGAAGGGCTTACCAACAATTACGCGATTGAGCCTGAGATGTATGTTGATGAACCTGGCGATCTAAAGTCTGAAGAGTGAACTAAGTCTGAAGAATAAGCGCCCGTAGCAGTTAGCCACGGGCGCTTATCTGTAAATGACTCATTAAAAATGGCTGAGGCGTATTAAGTCGCCTCAGCCATTTTTCCAAGCAATACTATCGAGTAATACTATTTCTCAACATCGGGAACGATATCTGGGCGCTCTTTGTCTTCCCAACCTACAGGTCGCTTTGAGTTATACCAAGCAATTGAGCCGATGGTCGTTGCTGCAATAAAACCGACAATCGCCACAGTCGTCAATGAAAAAGCATAGGGCGCTGACTCAGAAATGACTTCCATTAATATGCTCATCTAAAACACCTCTTAATAAATTTGGCTAAGCAAATCATATGAGAGGGTGCAAACTAAGGACATCTATCCCTCTATAGATTTTTGGGTATCTCTATAGGGGTGTCTCCGGATGCAAAAAGGTTCCAGTCATTAACTGAAACCTTCTGCAAGCTAAATAATATTCGTTGAGAAAGCGTTTGGCATAGATCTAGCCGCACCCTGCCCTACACCGCTGCTTTTCGCTTAGACCAGACGCCGCTATCGCCCTCATCATAGCGCTCGTGAATCATGTCCCAAACTGCCTTCTTGGCTTTCAAAGAGCCTTCACGCTCACAATAGACGTTCGTTATACTTCTCAACAAAGTCTTTTTGAACATTTTCTGAAAGGTAGGTGCGAACCTTAGATGAAAAGCCCTCTACTCCGCTGCACAGTCGCCCATAGGCGCGGGCAATCGGCCCAATCTTGTGGATCTCCTGCCCACCCGCACTTTCTGTCAGCAGCTGATATTCGCCAGCGTTGCGGTTGCGCTTACAGCCGCGCCGACTACCTAGACAGCGGTTGGCGTCTTCAGGTCAGACTCACGCTGGCCAGTGGGTGAGAGGCTGGTACCTTCGATGAAGGAGCGCAGCATCCAAGCCATTTCCTCGTGCTGTTCCATGAGACCAGTCAAGAAGTCAGCTGTACCTTCATCGTGGTAATTGTCACCGCTCTGGTCAATGTGATCGCGCAGATTGCGGATCACCTGCTCGTGGTCGCTGACTAAGCGCTCTACCATTTCTTCAGCACTGGGTAGGTCACCGGGATGCTCACGCAGCGTGGCATTTTCTACAAATCCTTTGGCGGTGCCGATGGGGTATCCACCCAATGTTCTGATTCGCTCAGCGATGGCATCAATATTCATGCTGATGGCTTGGTAATGCTCTTCCCAGAGCTCGTGTAGGGTTCTGAACTGTGGCCCAACAACGTCCCAATGGTACTTTTTCGTTTTGATGATAAGCAGATAGGAATCAGATAGATCCTTGTTGAGTAGATCGATCACGCCTTGTCTTTGCTCTTTGCTTAAGCCTATGCTAATAGGTTTCATAAATGTTCTCTCCGTCGTTTACGCTCTCCATTCCACCAAATTTTGGTGGGTTAAGCGTCTGTCTAAGGACGAAACCTGAGCGCCTGGATGAATACCTTGAGGTAGATATATTAAGAATTTAGAAGGCGGCGCGGTGTGGCTAGGACGGTGTAGCGGGTGGCTGGCTCAGCTCGAGTATTTTATCGTAGTCAAAGGTGTTTACTAAGGTCTCTAGCGCGGCTGACAGGCGGGTGTGCTGCTGAGGAATCGTCTGGGTGAGCTGTCTGAGGCGATCGCTATCCACCTGCAAAGCTGCTGCATGTAATGCCGCTATCCAGGGCTGTGGCATCACTACCAAATCTGCTGCGGTCAGGGGTGAGCCCGCTATAGAGGCATCAGCCTGTTCAGTCGGCGGCTGAGTGTCATTGTAGAGATACTGTGCGCCTAAGTGCTCGCTCAGCTTTTGAAAGATCAGGCGGTTGTGAAAGGGAATAGCGACCGTATCATCGCAGTCTTGGCTCAGGTCTGTTGCCAGAGATGGGGGCGTGTTTTGTTCAATCAGGGCGATGACGGCGGGGCAGTGGCGGCTGGTTTTGAGCTGCTGCGCAGTGGTAGGCGGACTGGTTAAGGTGGCCTCTAGCCAGACGAGATGCGGTTGCCAGGTTTGGTTAAGGGCGATCGCGTTTTCTCTATTGGCCGATTCTTTTACCTGAAAGCCGACTTGCGCAAGCAGTAGGGTCAGCCGCTGCCGGGTCAGTCTCTGCTCACTGACAATCAGCACCCGGTAAGTGGGCTGCCGGGGGGCGAGGGTGAGCACCTGGCGATTTGGCAGCGGCTGACCTGAGGACTGCGCCGACAGTTCGGAGGGGCTAGCCGCCGCCTTTGTGAACTGGCTACTTTGGTCTGAGGTGTTGTGCTGAGACATCTCTAACACATCATTAATCAGCATCAGCAGATGCGCGCCGCTGCGGTTGATAACGCCCAGGTTTTCCTGCTGCTCGGGCCGGAGCGTGGCATCGTGCAGCAGCAGTTGAGAAAATCCTAAGATGGCGTTGAGCGGCGTGCGCAGTTCGTGGCTCATGCGGGCGAGAAATTCACTCTTGGCCCGATTGGAAGCATCTGCCTGTTCTTTGGCTTGAGCTAGGGCCAGCGTCCGCTGCTGCACGCGCGCTTCTAAAGCTTCGTTGTTCTTTTCTAGGGCGATTAAAGACGCCTGTAATTGACTGGCCATCTGGCCAAATGATTGGGCCAGCGTGTCGATTTCAGCGATAGGCTGAGGGGCGATTTGCTGAGCGAGATCTGTTGTGGACAAGTTAGGCGGGGCTGACTGGGAGCCGGATAGAGACTCACTAGATAGAGAGTGAGCGATCGCCTGACTCATTTTGCTCAGTGCCAACACTGGCCGAGCAATGCGCCGGGCGGTTAACCATCCGACCAGGGTAGCCACTGAGAGCGAAGCCAGACAAAGCAAAATAGTGGTGCGGGTGTTGGCGTTGATCTCTGCCATGAATGCCGACTGCGGAACAACCACGACTACTAACCAGTTGATGCCGCGCTGGTCGGCAAAGTGAGAGACCTGGACAAACTGTTTCTCACCGTCAATGGTTAAAGGGAGCTGAGCGTCACCGGTAAAGGTTTCGAGCGGTAGAGCAGTAGTAATGCCCTGGGCGGTTTGGCGAGTGATCGGGTTGCTGCTGGCGGTTGCCTCTAGCCGCTGTAGTCCATCAGCTTCTGACACATAAGGCGTTTCACCTGTAGAAGTGGCGACCAATAGCCCCGAACTCTCCATAACGAAAGCTTGCCCTGATCGGCTCATATCAACGCTAGTGAGCACCTGGGAGATATCGTCAAGTGAGAAATCGGTGGCGACAACCCCCAACAAATCTTCACCGCTGTAGACCGGCAGCGCCGCGCTGACAATCAGCTGCTGTAATCCCACCGCCGGATAAATATCGCTCCAAACTTCGCCTTGGGCTTTGACCGCAGCCCGGTACCAGGGGCGAGTGCGGGCGTCGTAGTGCTCGGGGTTAGTCTCCAACAGCTGGGTGCGATCACCGCTTTCATCCAGCTGGTAAAACTGTCCGTGGAAGTCGGAAGTCGGTTCGTTAACGACCGCTTTAAAGGTTTGCTCTGGGGTGCGGGTAACGCCGACAAAGGCACCGTCAGCCTCAGCCCCAAAGTACAGCCAGGCGACATTATCTAGAAACTGAATCTGCTGCCAGAGGTAGCGATCGCTGCTAAGCGCTTGAGTTTTGAGGGTGCCCTGGCGTACGGCATCGGCATTGATTTGGTTGATCAGGTGGGGCAGCTTGGCATAGTCTGTCAGCTTGTTTTGAATGCGCTGAGAGATCTCGCTACGGAGCTGCGAGGCCACAGTATTGACAGCACGCTGACTGTTTCGCCATGAGAAGTAGCCAGTCAGCCCAACCACGGTAAAAATCTGTACAACCAGCGGAATTACCAGGACAGATCTGAGCGATCGCTTTTTGGCAGTTTTCCGAGAAGGTGACGTGATAGGGGTAATAGGGGGCTCTGCTGTCATTCATACTCGGTGGGCACTGCCCTCTCTAAAATTGGCCAGGCCGGATGCGCGAACCGATAGCTAAAAGCGATAGCGCTTACCAACTTAGGCAAAGCGTATCAGCCAATCGGGAAGAAACCGAGAAGCGCTGAAGAAAACGCATCGGTCCCATGCGTTAGCTGCGTGCCAGATGCAACTATTTGGATGAGGGCATTCAGGCGAGACACTTCCCGTATTATTCTCTATTGCTTTCTAATCTAGCGTTGGTTGCAGCAGCAGCTTTGACCTGTTTGGACTTAAAGCAGCTTTTGCCACCGCCTTTTCAAATTCAGGAGCCAATACTATGGCTAATCACACGTCTACCTTCTATCGGCTCATGCTCATGCTGGCGCTGGCTGTGCCAGGGCGATCGCTCATCATTCATTCTTTCGACCCGCCAAGTCCTCAGCGCCAGTCAGACTCTCGGCTAGAAATTCTTCGCAACGAAACCATTGCCAGAGAGTCGCTTTTTTAACCGACTCTCTGCAAAAACTAACAACATTTGAGGAAAACAAAACTCATGACCCAATATAGAGATCATTTGCCCCAGCTGCACGCGCCTTTCATTACAGATGGTGGCTTAGAGACCGTGCTGATATTTCATCAGGGCATTGTCTTGCCTGACTTTGCAGCGTTTGTTTTACTTAAAGACTTGATGGGAAGAGAGACGCTGCGCCGCTACTATGAGAAATATGTGGCGATCGCCCAAAAATACGAGACGGGTTTAATCCTCGAAAGCCCCACGTGGCGAGCGAGCAGCGACTGGGGGCAGCGGCTGGGATATACGGCAAAAGGATTGGCTGATCTGAACGAAAGAGCGATCGCCCTGCTGCAAGAAATCCGCGCTGAAAGCGAAACTTCGCAGTCTCCTATGGTTGTGAGCGGCTGTGTTGGCCCTAGAGGTGATGGCTACAGCCCCACCAGCCTGATGGATGCCGACACCGCAGAGCGCTACCACACCGAGCAAATCGCCGCTTTTACCTCAGCCGGGGCTGACATGGCCTGTGCAATCACCATGACCTATGCTGAAGAAGCCATTGGCATTGCCCGAGCTGCGCAAACAGCGGGCTTACCGATTGCGATCTCTTTCACCGTCGAGACTGACGGCCATCTACCCTCGGGGCAGTCGCTTCAGGCGGCTATTGAACAGGTTGATCGAGAGACCCAAAGCGCACCTGTTTACTACATGATCAACTGCGCCCATCCCACTCACTTTCAGAACGTTTTGGCCACCGCCGAAGCCTCATCAAGCGAGTGGAAAAGCCGCATCTACGGCATTCGTGCCAATGCTTCTCGGCTGAGCCACGCTGAGCTAGATGAAGCCGAAACGCTGGACGATGGTAGCCCAACTGAGCTAGGTCATCAATATGCAAAGCTTAGAGATTCTCTATCTAACCTCACCGTATTTGGCGGCTGTTGCGGTACCGATCATCGCCATATTGAAGAGATTTGCAGCGCTTGCATACCCGGTATGAAGCAGCTTTCCTAACTGTAAGACAGTTCTCTTAAGCTGTTTAGAGTATGTGCTCTTCTCAGCTTTTTCTCTTTTTGTTTGTAGGTTGGTCCTATCTCAGATCGCTAGAGTTGCCGTTATTCAAAGGCTCTCTTTTACCCCACTAAAACCATGCAAGCTATCTCACGTACCGCCGTCTCATCTGGCTCTTACAAACAAGTCAAAATCGATCAGCTCAGAAAACCAGTTCTACGGTTGGGATCAGCTCATCCCGATGTCACCGAGTTGCAAAGTCTCCTGTCGCTGTATGTAACACAGCCTCCTCTAGTTAGCGGCATCTTCAATACTCGCACAGACTATGCTGTGAGGGTGTTTCAGTACCGTATGTTTCTTGCTGAAGACGGCGTGGTCGGCCCTCAGACCTGGTTTTCTCTTTACACTGGCGCACCCGTCAAGCAGCCTGTTTTAACCGCAGGCAGCAGCGGCCCAGCTGTCAAACTGTTGCAGGAAGTCCTCAACGTTTTTGGTATGCAGACTTCTCCTGACGGTGCTTTTGGCCGCTATACAGAGCGCGTAGTCAAAGATTTTCAGCGATACATGGGGCTGACTGTCGATGCAGCAGTCGGCGCAGAGACCTGGCACGCTTTGAGCAAAATTCGCCTAGAAGATCCCACGACGCCGATTACACAGGTCGAAATGGCTGCCAATCGTCAGGTCCATCAGGACAAGGTAACGGATCTGTCAGTTTTAGCGCCCGATGTGAATGCCACTGTAAGGGTAGCGACTGCCAGTTTAGATACGACAGTTCGCCTGTGGAGTGGTGAGGGCCACCCGATTGAGCCTGCATACCTAGGCGATAGCGGCGCAGTCAGCACCGTGGTGTTTCACCCCACTCGCAATCAATTTATCAGCGGCACGTTGGGCGGCACCGTTCGCATTGCTGATTTCTCACCGGCTACTGCAATTGTTTTTCCAGCGCGGGGCGGCAGCGTGATGTCGCTGGCCGTAGACCCTGCTGGGCGATATATTGCGACGGTGACGGGCGATGGTGGAGCAAGGCTGTTTAATTGGAATGGCAGTTTAATTCGAGAAGTATCTCAGCTCAAAGAACAAAGCGATCACGCTGCTCGAAGCATAGCCGTTAATTCACGGGGCGGGCAGTTGGTGATCGCTCTGGGTAACGAAGGTGTCAGGCTATGGGAAAATCCGCTGGATCCCTATGGCCCAGTGAACACTTTAGCCTCGGCTACTCACGCAAGCGTTGTATGCTTCAGTCCCAATGGCTACAAGCTTGCCGTGGGCTGCGGATCTAGACTGCGGATCTACAGCAACCAGCGACACGATCTGACCGCTCGTGAGTATCCCGGCATCACTGCTCTGTCTTTTAATCCCTCAGGGCGCTATTTAGCCGTAGGCTGTCGCAACCACAAGATCTATGTGCTGGATATGCAGGCAGAGAACGGGGTCGGTAAAACTGTCTTTGAGTTAGAAGGCCATGATGCGCCAGTGAGTGCGATCGCTTTTACATCTTCTGGGCTGTTCTTACACAGCGCTGACGAAAGCGGCCAGATGATCACCTGGCAAGTCTCTCGAAATCTCCCTTACCCCTACGGACATCACGTTGAGACAGACGCCGTAGATGTGATTAATCCAAATATGAGAGACTGATGTAATACCATAGGGCGGCTGAACAGCCAAAGCCATCAGATCTTAAAAAAGGCTCAGCAAAAACTTGGCTGAGCCTTTCTTTATGACCAGAAACAATTGGCAACTAATGCGGGCAGAAAGCACTCATAGGCGCGATAGACAGCTTCTTAAGCCTCTGGTTAGCGCTGCCGGAATGACCGACGTGTGAGTCTCACCTGAAATCACGGCTGACTGAACGCTAAGAGTTTCCCAACAGCCGAGTTGATCGGCCATCCGATGTACATTGGTGACCGTTTTAAATCGGGCAAGCATCGGAATCTCGGGCGTCTCTTCTAGTTCTCCAACGGCCAGAAAGACCTTGGGTTGACGATCTCCCTGGGCGTTAGATCGAGCTTTCTCAGCCTGAGCTGACTCCAGACAAAACATCATCTCATTGTCCCACCAGAGTGAGGGACTGACAGCGATAAAGTTGTCGAATGACTTAGGAGCCGTCAGCAGCGCGTAAGTTACAAAGAGCCCGCCTAGTGAGGAGCCAAAAATGGTTGAGTTCTCTGCGGCTACCTCAAACCGTGACGAGACAAACGGTTTAACTTCGCTTTGAAGGAACTGAAGGAAGTAGTGGCTAGCTCCACCCATCGGCAGCTCTGATTGAAAAGACTGCACTGACTTCGAGAGGGAAGCGGCCATAGCGGTAAAACTAGCTTCGGCTGGTGGGATAAAGTAGAAGTGGATAAAACAGACAGAGCAGAGATAACTAAACGTTGCACGAAGATTGCTCATGAGGAAGAGGTTCAGGATCTCAGATGCTATAGTTTCACAGCTTTCCTATCTACTCTTTTTATTCGAACTTCTTTTTTACCCGGATTATCGTTAGCCTCTTTACATAAAAAGCACAAGAGCCAAACAGTTCGTCAGGAAAGGCGCATCCTACCCTGAGAAACGGCACACAAGCTGCTGACAGAAACCGTTTTGGGATGAGATGTGGGTCTTTCGTAGCAGCGCCCTGCAATCTACTTCCGATGACTCTTCCCCTTGAGAAGGCTCTTGTGCATAAAGCTTTTGACACCTTATGTGCACCGCAGCCCACCTAGGTTGCGTTGAATGAATTTTGTATAAGGATAAGATTGCGCATGTTGTATAGTTCTTCAAAACGCTTTTATATGGGTTTTGGAATAGTTCCAATCTAATACCCATCACTAAGCTTGTGTTTTTTATAAACAATGTCCTCACTCAGCATCTCAGTTGTGATTCCCGTCTACAAAGGCGGGGATAGTTTTCGTACATGTTTAGACGAAATAGAAAATAGTCTCTGTTCTCCAGATGAGGTGATCGTAGTTTCTGACGGTGCTGATGACGATTCGTGGAAGGTCGCTAGAGACTTTAACGTAAAAGTCTTGTATCTTGATATTAACAGCGGTCCGGCTTTTGCCCGCAATGTAGGTGCAAAAGCCGCTCAAGGCGACGTTTTATTTTTTGTGGATGCAGATGTAGCGCTCCATCCCGACACTTTGGGTTTAGTTAAGCAGAAGTTTGAGCAGTCTTCAGAGCTAGCGGCACTAATCGGTTCATACGATGATGAGCCAGGAGAAAAAAACTTTTTATCTCAGTACAAAAATCTGTTTCATCACTATACCCACCAGGCGTCTTCAGAAGATGCCTCTACCTTTTGGGGAGCCTGTGGAGCCATCCGCCGGTCAGTTTTTCTAGCTGTCGGCGGATTTGATGAATGCTATAGCAAGCCTTGCATCGAAGATATCGAGCTAGGCTATCGTCTTAAACGGGCTGGCTATCTAATGCAGCTGTGTAAGAACATTCAAGTCAAGCATCTGAAGCGGTGGGATTCTATATCGCTACTCAAAGCAGAAATTTTCTATAGAGCGCTTCCCTGGACCACGCTCATTTTGAGTGAGCAACGGTTTGATGCTGATCTGAACCTCAGCTATACCAGTAGGCTGAGCGTTCTAGGCCTGTTCGCTCTAATCGTTAGTTTGGCATTAAGCTTGTTTAATTTTTGGTTTTGGTGGGTTTCAGCAACAACAGCTTTAGGGCTACTACTACTCAATATTGATATCTATCGTTTCTTTTACAAAAAAAGAGGCTTCCTGTTTACTTTATGCGTGATCCCTTGGCATTGGTTTTATTTCCTCTATAGCGGCAGTGCGTTTGTCTATGCCTTATTGCGACATACCCTAAGGAGTCGTCCGCAAATAAACTACCGGATTTAAGTTGAACGGAACTATAAGTTCAGTCGTATAGACCATCAACAATCTGGCAACTTAATTCCGAACGGATCCTAAACCAGCTGTTTCTAACACCAAGGCCAGCGATGAGATTTAGAACACGTCGTTCGAAATAGCTGTCAAATTCGAGCCTTAGAAAATCCCGGCTTACTAAAAAAACAGCTTAGTGTAAAGCACCTGGATTGAGCAAATATTGGAGTATTCAAATCATGAACACCTGTACTACGAAGCTTTCTGCATCTGTAATTATTGTTGGGGGCGGGCCAGCTGGTTTGACGTCAGGTTACGAGCTGATGAAGCATGACACGACCTCTATTATCCTTGAAAGGGCTGATAAAGTCGGGGGTATCTCACGTACAGAAACTTTTAAGGGATACAGGTTTGATATTGGTGGACACCGGTTTTTTACTAAAGTAGGTGAGGTCGAAGCTATCTGGAAAGAGATCTTGGCGGATGATTTTATTCAGGTGCCAAGATTATCAAGAATTTACTATGATGGTCAGTTTTATGATTATCCTCTATCTCTATTCAAAGCACTCAAGAACCTGGGGCTACTCCGTAGTCTTTTAATTCTCCTCAGCTATTTCAAGGCCAAGCTTAGAAAAAAACTCAATCCTCAGTTTCAGCCAGAGACCTTCGAAGAATGGGTAATTGACTGTTTTGGAGAGCGACTCTACCGCATTTTTTTCAAAACCTATACCGAGAAGGTCTGGGGGATCCCCTGCAGCCAAATTCGAGCCGACTGGGCTGCCCAGCGTATTCAACATATGTCGCTCAAGCAGGCTGTCATGAATGCTCTGTTTGGGAATGAGGATGCTAAGAGTTTAATCAAGACATTTGATTATCCTCGCTTAGGGCCTGGAATGATGTGGGAACGTTGCCAAGAGCAGCTAGATAGTAATGGTTCACCAGTTTACCTCCATACTGAGATGGTACGGATGGAGCGAGAGGGCAAGCGCATTACTAAGATAATTGCCCAGCAAAGTGCCGATGCTGGGCAATCGGTCGCTGATCCTCGCACCCTGGAGTTGGAGTTGACGGGCAGTCACTTCATCAGTTCCATCCCTATTACAGCCTTGGTACATCGCCTCGATCCACCGCCTCCCAACTATGTCTTAGAGGCAGCGCGAGGGCTCAAATACCGTGATTTCTTGATTGTGTCGCTAATTATTGATCGCGTTCATCTCTTCCCAGATAACTGGATCTATATTCACAGCCCCGAGTTTAGCGTTGGCCGTATTCAAAACTTCAAAAATTGGAGCCCGGCAATGGTGCCTGATGACAGTAAGACGTGCTTAGGAATGGAGTATTTTTGCAATGAAGAGGAGGCTTTATGGAAGATGCCTGATTCAGAATTAATCGAATTAGCATCTAAAGAAGTTGTCAGATTGAATTTGGGGGTTAGACTTGAGGACATCCAAGATGGCTGTGTAATTCGCCAGCGCAAAGCTTATCCCGTTTACGATGGGAGCTATCGTAAACATCTGAAAGTCTTGCAAGACTATCTTGCAACTTTTGAAAATCTGCAAACGGTCGGACGCAATGGGATGCACCGCTATAACAACCAAGATCATTCGATGTTGACGGCATTGCTAGCTGCTAGAAATGCTCTGGGCGAGCAGCATGACCTTTGGAATGTCAATATAGAGCGCTCTTATCACGAGTCCTTCACTGATGCTGATTGGCAAAAACGACAGCGGTCACAGCCGCTACAGGCGATCCTAAAATCAAAAATATTAGATCAGACACAGTCCTCAGCTTCTGTTCATTCTAAATATGTTCATAAAAAGTCTCATGAGCAAAAATTAGCTGCTGCTACGCATAGCCTACCGGTATTATCTCTGCAAGCGAAGCGTAAGCAGCCTAGCAAAGCTAAAGCTGTAGAGAATACTCCAGAAAACTTATCAAACTAAACCTGCCTCGATACTAAGCTCGGTATTTTTCTATTATTAGCTGCTACTAGGGAAGTGACATGGAGAAAATAATTGTTTCTGTTATTATTGCCTCATATAATGCGAGTAAGACGATTAGTCAGTGTCTATTGTCGCTTGGGGCCCAAGACGATTACAAAGATTTTGAAATAATCGTCGTTGACAGCTCTACTGATGGGACGGAATCACTTATTGAAAAACAGTTCCCTACTGTTGATCTGTATCATTTTAGTGTGCGTATGTATCCTGGCGATGCACGTAACTATGGCGTGACTTGTGCTAAGGGAAGAATTTTGGCCTTTCTTGACGCAGATTGCTGGGTGGAGTCAGGATGGATTAGCCAAATCGTTGAGGCTCATTGTGAGACAGCCCATCCGGTGGTAGGGGGGGCGATCGCCAATGGTAATCCAGACAGCTATATAGGCTGGGGCTACTACTTTTCAGGATTAAGTCAGTGGATGCCTCAGTCAAAATCGTTTGAACGTACCGATATCCCTACAGGATGCCTTTCTTGTAAACGATGGGCATTTGAGCAATGCGGTCCATTTCTCGAAGGTAGCTTGTGTGAAGATACCTTGTTTACCTGGAAACTAGCAGATGCCGGATACAAAGCCCTATTTGTACCTTCCATTCAAGTATTCCACATCAATATTGAAGACTTAGGCGATCTAATCAGACGTAAGCTCATACATGGCAAGACCTTTGCTCAGCTCAGAGTGCTGGAGAAAGACTTTCCCACTTGGGCACAAATCCTATACGCAATGGCTTCACCCATTCTACCATTTCTAATTATCTATCGCCGTATTCAGGATGTCTTGAGATCGCCAGTCTATGGGCGACAGTTTATTCTCACGTTTCCGATAACAGCTATCGGTGTCTTGTGCTGGTCCATTGGAGAGTTTATTGGATATGCCAGTATTGGCAAGTCATTGAAGTATTAGAGTAGTAGATCACAACGGTATAGAAAAAGATTCTCATGGCAAGAGGTACCTGATCAGTTTTTGAGGCTACTTTCTATTGCTATTTTTAGTTCAGTCCGTGCAGCAGTCATCGATTTAAAGCCAAGTATGTAGTTCAACCGATGCAGTATCAGCTTCCTTATTGCTCAATCATCATTCCAACCTACAATCGACCTCAGCCTTTGGCCGCTTGTTTGGCTGCTTTAGAGAGGTTGGACTATCCGCGTGATCGCTTCGAGGTAATTATCGTTGACGATGGTAGCAACATCTCTTTAGAAGCAGCGTTTGTCTCTCGGGAAATCCTAAACCTGATGCTGATTACTCAGACAAATTCTGGACCGGCTACAGCCCGTAATGCAGGCGCTCAGGTCGCTAGAGGAACTGTGCTAGCCTTCACCGACGACGACTGTCAACCCGCAGCCGATTGGCTCAAGACTCTGGTTCACTACATAGTGAACCAGACCTCAGATAATACAATGAGCTGTGCAGTGGGCGGACAGACTTTTAATGCTCTGCCTCAAAACTGCTATTCCACTGCTAGTCAGGCACTTGTTGAGTATTTCTATTCTCAGACCAATGCTGTACCAGCAGATGCCGGTTTTTTTACTTCAAACAATCTGGCATTGTCCACCGCCGACTTTCAGGCCATTGGTGGATTTGATGAAACATTTCCGCTCGCTGCGGCAGAAGACCGGGAGTTTTGTCATCGCTGGCGTGACAAGGGTCATCGGCTCATTTATGCTCCAAATGCAATCGTCTACCATGCCCACGATCTCACCTTCAAATCGTTTTGCCAGCAGCAGTTCAACTATGGTCGAGGGGCTTTCCATTTCTATCAGCGTCAAGCTGAGCAAAAGCGGCAGCAGCCCCAGCGTCTAGCCTGGATATTTTATCTAAAATTGCTTTGCTATCCCTTTCGGCAAGTGGATCTACCAGCGATTTTGCCAGTTGCCTATTTATTTTTTATTTCGCAAGTGGCTGTCACTATCGGCTGGCTAACAGAAGCGAGCTCATATTGGCCTTCTCAGGCTAAACAACCTTCACATTCTAACAGCGTATGAAAGAGCTAGTAATTGCTAAAAAGCTGAGCCCGTTTCTTCGAATATATCCCTGGGCAGCACCTACCATTGTCATGCTGGGAGTAGCCTCTTCTTTGGCAGAGGGTTTAGGGATTAGCTTATTGATTCCTTTTCTCACGAGTCTTGATAGCGAGCAGTTACCTGCAGATGGAGCTCAGTCCTACCTACGTTTTTACTATCAGCTATTAGAAGGCTTTGACCCAGATGTTAGGCCGTTTGTCATCTCAGCGCTAATTTTCGGGGCAATCCTATTAAAAGTATTAACGGCGTATCTTTGTACAGTGCAGGTCGGCTGGCTTAATTCTCGCATCGTCCATCGACTGCGATGCGATGCGTTTGCTCAGCTGATGACCCTTGCCCAACAGTTTTGGGATACTAGCTTAGGAGGCGATGCGCTCAACACTTTAAATCAAGAGATCGGTGACACAGGCGCAGCCATCAACTATCTTATCTGGCTGACGGTCAACCTCTGCATGATCGTGACATTTGGGATGCTGCTGCTACTGATCTCTTGGCCGCTTACTCTAATAGCTGTGCTCGTACTGGGTATGATTTCGCTTGTGATACGGCGACTGACCCGCCAGGCTGACTCGCTAGGCGAGCAAAGTTTGATAGCCAATGTTCAGCTTCAGCAAGCTGCTTTAGAAGCTATTAATGGCATGCGTACGATTCGCGCTTTTGGTCGTGAATTATATGAACAAAGACAGTTTGGTCATGTTTCTAAGCGGGTGAGAGATTCGTCGTTTCGATTACAGATGCTCTCGGCTATAATCGAACCCGTTTCTGAAGGTCTGGCAGTCATCTTATTAGTGGGTCTGATGCTGATAACACTGTGGACTCAACTGTCTTTGCCTGTTCTAGTAACGATGATCTTCATGCTGTACCGTCTACAACCACAGGTCAAACAGTTTGATACGACCCGTACTGAATTACTCGCACTGAACAGCTCTATAGATAAGCTTATGGCCTTTTTAGATCCTGCTGGTAAGCCTTATATCTGCTCGGGTTCAGTTCCTTACGAGGGGCTTGAGCAAGCGATTGTCCTGCAGTCAGTAAACTTTGCCTATGGGTCTCAAGATCGCCCCGCAGTTCAGGATGTTTCTATCACGATTCGGCAGGGCGAAACTACTGCCTTAGTCGGACCATCAGGGGCTGGGAAATCTACGCTGGTGAGCTTGATTTGTCGATTTTATGACTTTACAGCAGGGCAGATTGAGGTAGATGGCCAACCGATCTCATCTTTGAGGTTGACTGACTGGCGCAACAGCATTGCTCTAGTCAGCCAAGACGTTCACATCTTTAGTACGACTGTCGGAGAAAATATCGCCTATGGCAGTATCGGAGCGACTCAGGCCGAGATTATCGCGGCTGCAAAGCAGGCCAATGCTCACGATTTTATCTGCGAGTTGCCTCAAGACTACGATACCCTCGCAGGCGATCGCGGTGTTCGACTCTCTGGAGGTCAGCGTCAGCGAATTGCGATCGCTCGTGCTATTCTCCGCGATCCAGATATTCTGATTCTCGACGAAGCGACCAACGCCCTCGACAGTCTTTCAGAGAACCTGATTCAAGAAGCCCTTTATCGACTGAGTAAAGATCGTACCGTGATCGTGATCGCCCATCGCTTGGCGACCATTGAGCATGCTGACCAAATCGTAGTACTCGAAGAAGGAAAGCTCAAAGAATTAGGCACATTTGAACAACTGCTGAGCACTCAAGGGCTGTTTGCTCAGCTTTATCAGCTACAGCATAAGCAAAACGATTATATCCAAGTATAGCAATGGCTAAACAGCATTCATTTCCCCTTGTTCCTATAAGCGAGACGCCCTTAGTCTCTTGCATCATGATTTTTCTCAATGAGGAAAACTTCCTGGCAGAAGCGATTGACAGTGTCTTAACACAGACCTACAAAAACTGGGAACTATTACTAGTGGATGATGGCTCTACTGATAACAGCACTCAAATTGCTCAAAAATGTGCTCAGACACATGCTCAAAAAGTGTGTTATCTAGAACATCTTAACCACGGAAACCAAGGAAAAAATGCCTCTCGCAATTTAGGCATCCGACAGGCCAGAGGAGAACTGGTTGCCTTACTAGACAGCGACGATATCTGGTTGCCTGACAAGCTGACAGAGCAAGTAGCAGTCTTTCAAAAATATCCTGAAGTAGGTATGGTCTATGGCCGTAGCCAGTTTTGGTACAGTTGGACTAACAGCAGCAACGTTCAGCAGCTTGATCGTCATTGGTCAGGCACAGAACCGAAAACAGATGTGTCTGGGAGTAAGCAGAGAGATCACTTTGTTCAGCTCGCAGTGCCGCCCGATACCTTGGTTCAACCCCCAGCACTCGCCCTATCTATATTGCAAGGAGGTAGTCAGACGCCTACACCTTGCAATGCGATGTTACGCCATGAAGTTTTCGATATGATAGGGGGCTTCGATGAAAGTTACGTTGATATTCTCGAAGACCAGGCCTTTTTTATTAAGGTCGAGCTATATTTCCCGGTGTTTGTTGCCGACAGCTGGTGGGCTAGATACCGGCAGCATCCCGCATCTAGCATGACTCAGTTTGCGATGACGGCGCGCCAAGATTCTGCACTTATCTATTCGACTTGGATAAAGTTTTTTCGGTGGGTTGAAGCTTATCTGATCAGCCAACGCTACTACGATGCTGAAATTTGGCTGTGTCTGCGTCAACAGCAGAATTTCTTCCAGAGAAAGCTGTGGCTGGACAGAGCTCTAAACTATGGACGCCAAGTTTTACCTCAGTCTTGGCGTACTGGATTGTGGCAAGCCTTTGGCAAGCATCTCTACGGCGATGGATAGGTTCGCAAGTCTAGAAAGCATATCTAAAAGTGACCAAGGATATATCTATAAATGAATAACTGTCTTTCTGCTCTTTCCCCCTTAGGCCAAAACCCGTTGGTTTCTTGCGTCATTATTTTTTTTAATACTGAGTCTTTTCTAGCAGAAGCGATTGAAAGCGTTTTGACTCAAACTTATGAACACTGGGAACTACTACTGGTGGATGACGGCTCTATGGATGGCAGTACCGAGATCGCTCAGAGTTATGCCCGAAGAAATCCGCAACAGTGTCATTATCTAGAACATCTTCATCGTCAAAATCAGGGTAAAAATGCTTCTCGTAATTTAGGGATACAGCAGGCCAAGGGGCAACTAATTGCCCTATTGGATGGCGACGATGTTTGGCTGCCTCATAAACTGGAAGAACAAATAGCAGCGTTCCGACAGCATCCCAAAGCCGCTATGGTATATGGCCGCAGTCAGTTTTGGTACAGCTGGACTGGAAAGGCTGAAGATCAAGGCCGCGATCACTTTTTCCCAAATCTTGGAGCGACACCCAATACGCTGGTTCAATCACCACTGCTGGTGTTGGATTTGCTGGAAGGCGCTAGCCAGACACCGACGACCTGCAATGCCATTTTGCGGCGTGAAGTCTTTGAGATGGTTGGCAACTTCGACAAAGCATACCACGATGTTTTCGAAGACAAAGCTTTTTTCATTAAAGTTATGTTGTACTTTCCGGTCTTTGTTGCCGATAACTACTGGGCTCGTTACAGAAAGCGCCCAGAGTCTAGCTATCTCCAGTTTGTATCAGCAGCGCAACAAAAACCAGCTCTTCTGCTCATAATGCAGCTCAATTTCCTTCACTGGGTTGAAACTTACTTGACTTCTCAAAAATATGAAAACTCTGAAGTTTGGCAGTATTTGCGTCAGCGACAAAAACAGTATCGTTTGACCCAGAGGCTATTGCCTATATACACACCCTGGCGTCGAGCTTTAGACGGAATGCTGCAATTAGGGCGGCGAGTTCTGCCCAAATCATGGCGCGAATGGCTGTGGCGATCTGTGGGTGAAAAGCTATACGTTGAATAACTGTTTATTTACAGCAATTCATTGACAACGATTATCTATCAGCATCACATAGTGAACAAGTATGAACAACTTAAAGTTTAGGCCATTTCCTCCACTGACTGGAACTCCTTTGGTTTCTTGCGTCATTATTTTTCTCAACCCTAGACCGTTTTTATTAGAGGCAATTGAAAGTGTTTTAGCTCAGACTTACCGCCATTGGGAGCTGTTTTTAGTTGACGATGGCTCTTCTGACGGTAGCACTAAAGTAGCCCAGCAGTACGAACAAAATTATCCCCAGCAAGTACACTATCTTGAGCACCCACATCATCAGAATCGAGGTAAAAATGCCTCTCGCAATTTGGGTATTCGACATGCAAGCGGTGAACTGATTGCCTTGTTAGATGCGGATGATGTCTGGTTTCCTGACAAATTAAAAGAACAAGTAGCGGCGTTCCAGCAGTATCCTGAGGCTGGCATGGTTTATGGCCGAAGCCAATCTTGGTACAGCTGGACGGGCGAGCTTAGAGATCAAAAGAAAGATCTTTTTGTACGATTAGGTGTTCCCCCAAATTCGTTGGTGCAGCCGCCAGCATTAGCGCTAAATTTGTTGGCAGGTGATAGCCAAACCCCAACCCCTTGCAATGCGATTTTTCGGCGCGAAGTTTTTGATGCTATTGGAAATTTCGATGAAAACTATCACGATATCTTTGAAGACCAAACTTTTTTTATCAAAGTCGAGCTGTATTTTCCAGTTTTTGTCGCTGGTAACCGGTGGGCAAACTATCGTAAGCATCGCGGCTCCAGCTTCCTTCAATTCAATACAGAATCTAAGCGAGACTTGGCCTTAAGGTATACAGTCCGCTTGAAGTTCTTCAATTGGATAGAGACTTACTTAATTACCCAGAAATATCCCCACTCTGAAGTTTGGCAAAGCGTTTGGCAAACTCAAAAGAAGCTTAGGAAACATCTTTGGCTGCAGCAATTCCGAACCTATAAGCTTTGGCGAGCAAGCTTGAATATTTTTATGAACGTGAGCCGTAAGATCTTGCCTCAGTCTTGGCGAGACTGGCTATGGCAAGTGATTGGGAAAAGGCTATACGTCGGTTAATAGTCTTAGGTAGTGTCGGTTTTACGGTTTCCTCATGGTAATAATCAGATTCAACATCCTCGCTTTTCTTAAGGTCGCTCAAGCAATCACCCAAACCATGCTTTACAGCTGTACAGTGAATTGGCGAATTTGGAAAAACTGGCCGCTATGGCAGAAGCTTATTCAGACTGATGCCCGGTTTTATACAGCACTTTACAAAGCGGGCGTTGCCCTAGGTCAGAACCAATCTCCAAACCTCCCCCTTGAGTGGCTACAGAACAATCCCAATCCCTATCCCTTTAGTGACTATTTCTCGACCTATCAGGCAGCCCAGTTTTTGCTATCGGGGATAGCCACCTCGTCTCGTACACCTGTTAAAGAATATGCAGCTCTATGGGAGCGCTTCTCAGAAAACGTGGTTGGTTTTCTGAGAAAAATTGAGAAAAATGGTGCTCGTGTGTTAGATCAACACCGCTATCGTATAGCAATCGAAAAGATTATTGTTGGTACACTAGATTCATCTCTGTCTGCAACTGTTGGCAGTACGCATTTTATGCGGATAGAGGTGACGGTGCCTTTCTCAGATATACTGCTTTCTTCATCAGTTCGACAGTTCTATTGTACCGTTGAGGCAGCAGGAGAGTCGCTTGGTGTGATCGAACTGCCTGTGATCGATGGGATGGTGTCTCGCTGGGTGCTTTCTGATGCGATTGCTGCCCGTTTTGCCTGGGAAATCATGACTCAGTTTCTGGAGCGCGATCACTATCCTCACTTTCGACAGCTGTCGAAAGCAGCGGGCTGGTCTTTTTTCCTGCAAGAACTGTGGGGAGCGGCCCGCTCAGATAGCTATCCTATCTCTAAGTCAGAACGGATTGAAGCGGCAGCACCCTTCAATGCCATGGCCCCTAAAATCATACTCCCCCTGTACAGAATTGAGGTCAGTGATGATGTTAGCGCTCTACAGGTAAACGCACCAGCGGTCGAGATTGTGGTGACGGTTGGAGGAGCTCTGATTGGCAGCTTCTCTTTATCGACGCTCAATCAAACTACTAGTGCTAAAGCCCTACAAGATGCGGTGAGTCGGAACTGTGGATTTGAGCTGTGCCGAGCAGCGGTACGAGAGGGCCTGATGGGGTCTGCTCTAGACCACGACGGCGGATCGCTGCGATCGCGTTTGGCTCAGGCAGCGCAACAGACACGGGGCACAAGCCCAATACGCCACGAAGAATCGGCGGCCATCTTTCTAGAGAATTCATTTTCTAACAATATTGGTACCAGCGCTTCTCGCTGGACTATGCTTCCCAAAGAGACAGCAGCAATGATCTCAAAAGCGACCACCTATTCAGGATTGTCTTTAGAGTCAGCAGTAGCTAAGGAGACATCTTCCTACAGATTTTTTTCAGTTCCCGGTCCGGTAGTATCTACCGATAATTCAAGTGCTCACGTTCTGTCTCGGAGACCTTTCCCGAGTACCTATCAGCCTCCTCAAGCCAGGCTTGGTATACTTCAGACAGGTAGCAGGACAGATCAACTGCCCATTCTGATGTATCACCATATCTGTCCTTTCGATGCTTCACAACCTAAACGCTGGCAGCTAGCACCGGAGGATTTTGAATCTCAGCTACGCTACCTGAGCGATCATGGCTTTCACAGCGTAGCTTTAGCAGACTGGCAGCAGGCAGTGGTTACTCAAATGCCCCTGCCTGGCAATGCGGTACTGCTAACTTTTGACGATGGCTACCTAGACTTCTTCACCTATGCCTGGCCACTGCTGCAAAAATATGGGTTTTCAGCCAGCGTGTTTATCATCACCGACCAAGCTGGCGTCCAATTTGAGGGGCAGCCCCTGATGGATTGGCACCAGATTAAACAGCTGAAAAAAGCGGGTATTGAGTTTGGGTCTCACTCTGCCCAACATCTTTCAATTCCATCCTTGGGTTACGCCGATATGGTGCGAGAAGGATGGAGATCGCGCATAACACTTGAAGAAAAATTAGAAACTCCTGTTCGAGCCTTTTGTTATCCGTTTGGTGACTCCGACCCCATAGTCCGACACCTGATTGGAGCCTGTGGTTATGAGATGGGTCTATCCCTAGGGGCAAGGCGGAGCAGCTTTAGCGATGACCTCCTCAATCTATCTAGGATAGAAGTCGAAGGAACCGATAGCATAAAAGACTTTGCTTCAAAGCTTCGCGTCAGCCCAGGCCAAGAAACAAGTTGTTCTTAAATTGTCAGAATCTCCTTTAGATATGCACAAGCTATTAGCGATATCTTCAGAAAGCACAGTAAGAACCTCCAATCCTCAGAAGTAATGCCTTATAACCCTTTACAAACAAACATCGTTGATCTTCTTCTGAAGAGAGTGAAGGAATCTCCAGAGAAACTGGCCTACACGTTTTCAGAAGATGGAGAAACAGAGAATTCTAGCTTAACCTATCAACAATTAGGTCAGCAAGCTTGCTCTATTGCAGCTTTTCTTCAATCCATCACTACTCCTGGAGAACGGGTCTTGCTGCTTTATCCGCCGGGTCTCGAATTTATCACTGCCTTTCTAGGTTGCCTCTGTGCTCAGGTTGTAGCCGTACCAGCATACCCTCCTCGTCGCAATCGCAACTTAGATAGAATCGTAGCGATTGCTCGCGATGCTCAACCTAGTCTTATCCTAACCATGCCTAGCATGGTGGATCAAATTCGCTCACAGCTTCAATCATTAGACCTGGGAAATATTTGTTGCTTAGCTGTTCCTTCACGGCTAGCAGCGCGCGCCACAGACTGGCAACCAGGTTTAACTACTTCGGAGGCGCTAGCCTTTTTGCAGTATACGTCAGGATCAACAGGAAACCCTAAGGGAGTTATGGTCAGCCATGGAAACATTACTCACAACCTGGCAATGATCAAGTGCTCCTTCCAGCCAGATAAAACAAGTATCGTTTTAGGTTGGCTACCCTTATTCCACGATATGGGTTTAATTGGCAATGTGCTCCAGCCCCTATACTCTGGGATTCCTTGTCATTTGATGCCGCCTACGGCATTCCTGCAGAAACCAATCCGCTGGCTACAGGCAATTTCACAGTATCGAGCAACGATCAGTGGGGGACCTAATTTTGCGTATGACCTTTGTATTAGTCGCATTTCAGCAGAGCAAAAAGCAACCCTAGATTTGAGCTGTTGGATGGTGGCCTTCAACGGTGCAGAACCGATTCGAGCTAAAACCCTACAGCGGTTCACGGAAGCATTTGCCGACTGTGGTTTTCGGCCCGAAGCATTCTACCCCTGCTACGGAATGGCAGAAACTACTCTACTCGTCTCTGGAGGAATGCCCGGCCATAAACCTGTCCTAAAGCATGTGGAAACCTCAGCCCTGACCAGAAACCAGATTGTGCCGCTCGAAGCTGCTCAAACCGGAGGACAAACGTTAGTAGGATGTGGATCGACAATTTTAGAGCAGGATATTGTCATTGTCGATCCAGAGTCTCTAGAGGAAAAATTGACTGATCAGGTCGGAGAAATATGGGTGACGGGTAACAATGTAGCTCAAGGCTATTGGCAAAATTTAGCGAAGACCCAAGAGACCTTTGCCGCTTACCTGGCCAACACTCGAAAGGAACCCTTTCTACGCACGGGAGATCTGGGGTTTTTAGATTCAAACAAAGAGCTGTTTGTAACCGGACGATTGAAAGAACTTATCATTATCTGTGGGCGTAATTATTACCCGCAAGACATTGAGAAAGCCGTCCAACACAGTCACCCAGCACTGCGGTTGAATGGCGGCGCGGCCTTCGCGGTAAAAGAACGGGGGCGAGAACAGCTGATAATTATTCATGAAGTAGAACGACACTATCTGCGTCGTTTGAATGTGGCTGAAGTTGTAAATTCTATGAGAGAAGCAGTCGCTAATGAGTTTGGCCTTCCAGTCGATAGCGTCGTTTTATTAAGAACCAATAGCCTATTAAAAACTTCTAGCGGCAAAATTCAGCGGTTAAGCTGTCGCACTGCATTTTTGAACAATACTCTCAATGAGGTAGGGCGCAATGACTTGGACAGCGACGCTGAGGATACCCTGCGCGCTTTATATATTGCCCCATGTACCCCTTTGGAGCGTCAGCTGACTGCCGTTTTAGAAGAACTTCTTGATTTTCATCCTATTAGCACTCATGACAATTTCTTTGAGCTAGGAGTGCATTCTCTTTTGGCAGCACAACTGCTTGCTGAGATCGAGGAAAAATTTGGTGTGGCGCTACCTCCAGCAACCCTGTTTATATATCCCACTGTTGAACAGCTAGCTCGTCTTATAAACAGACCACCATCAGCCGATCAGCCGTGGGAGTCTCTTATTCCAATCAAAGAAGGAAAGGAGAAAATCCCACTATTCTTGATTCACGATGCCGATGGAGAAGTTATGCTTTATCTTGATCTAGCTCGTCGGCTGCACCCTGATCGCCCAGTGTATGCTATCAGACCTTATGGTAAGGAAGGATTTCCCATTCTTCATACCCGTCTAACGGATATTATCACCCACTATCTTGAACAAATTCGCTCTGTTCAACCTGAAGGACCCTATTGCTTAGGAGGTTTGTGCTTAGGGGGCAACCTAGCTTTTATGCTGGGCCAAGCGCTACAAAATCAGGGACAGACAGTTAACTTGGTTGCTTTGATAGATGCGCCTGCTCCTGGGGTAGCTATACGAGCGGAGCAAAAAGAGAGCACTAAAATTGACGGTTCACACAAATTACTTCTGTACAAGTTTGTGCGCGACTGTGAATTGCCTATCCCTTCAGTCTTGCACGACACTATATCCGTTCGAATGATGTTCAGATTCATAGGCTATCGGTACATCAATCAATGCAAAAAGTTTGGAAAACAGAGATTTCGAGGTCGGCTGATCCTTTTCCGAGCTAATGACGGCAGCGGTGAGGAAACGCCCGTGCGGCAGAAAACGTTGGCACCTTTCTTTGGCTGGGAGGACTGGGCTACAGAAGGAGTAGGAGCGTATGATATACCTGGCACGCATTCCAGCATATTGCAGGAGCCACATGTTCAGATCCTAGCTAACAGAATTGAGCAGTGTATTGAGGGAGATTCTGATAATTGCTATGAATCTTAAACTCCGGTATTCAAGGCAGAAATTTCTATTTTTACTCATTGTCACAGCTGTTTATAGTGGCTTATTAGTCTGGCGAAATTTTTTACAGGGGCCCCCACTATGGGATGAATCTCATTTTTGGGAGACTAGCTTAACGTTTAGCGATCACCTCATTCCTACAATTAGCCAGCTGAGAAGCTACAACGAGCTTAATACACCTCTGCCATTCGTCATATTTGGCATATTAGAACATCTTTTTCACCAGGGCATCTTTGCAGGGCGAGCGCTAAATTTGATGTTATCGCTAGTGATGGTCTTTATCATTGGCTGGCCCAGGCGAAATCACGATGGAAGGTCGATTTTGTGCTTCATGGGCCTCCTGATGTGTCCTTATTATCTCTGGTACTGCGGGCTTTTGTATACTGACATCATTGCCTGCTTTTGGGTGCTCTTAGGGTTTGTGTGCTATGTCCAGCATCGCCATCTCCTGAGCTGCGTTGCTTTTGTTTTAGCGATCGCATCGCGACAATACATGCTGGCGTTCCCATTGTCGATCACTCTCTATGAAGTCGTTTTCACCTTTAGACAGATCCATTGGTCTCAGCTTAAAAGTCTTCGCAGCTTCAGATGGTCTGACCAATGGCGATGGGTAGCTCCCTTCATAGCAGCACTATCAATTCTGGGGTGGTTTTACCTATTTCAAGGGTTGATACCCCAACCCCCCCAGCCTCAGGAAGCGATAGTCACTCACAGGGCAACTTTAGTCGCTCTAGTCGCTCGAAGTATTCCCCTAGTTCAGCAGACAGTCTGGGCTGTAACACCGGGTGGAGCTATTAATTTCTTTGCCTCTGTGGCAGTCTATATAGTTATTCCAGAGGCCATCCTATTTCACGCTTTGAAGAGACGTCAAAGATTGGGGCAGTATATAAAACGTCAGCGGCTCAAAATTATCTTGATTACAATCAGCCTTTGTCTTTATATAGCGGTATTTCCCCCACTGCCATCAGCATTGGGCTTGCTGGTCAAGATTGCCAACCTACTGCCGACTGAAAGTTTAAGGATAGTCTTGTTCTACAGTCTATCTTTGTTAACCTGCCTGCGCTTCTCCAAATTTAGCTTAATATCGCTAAGCGTTTTATTAAACAGTTTGATAATGATGAAAGCGTATCCCTGGGATAAATATATTCTGCCACTGGTAATAGTCTTCTGGTATTTGAAGTCAGTTGGTTTCCCAGAGAGCCCTCAGCCTTTTATTGATCCAGCAGCCGGGCCTTGATTGCTCGTATCACTTGGCAGAAAACGGGATTTGCTCTCCACGATTGAAGCCTGCCCGAGAACTTCCCACAGAGCCAACTTGGCCGCTCGGCAGGCAGCTTCTCAATCCTCTGGTTAGCGCTGCCGGAATGACCGACGTGTGAGTCTCGCCTGAAATCACGGCTGACTGAACGCTAAGAGTTTCCCAACAGCCGAGCTGATCGGCCATCCGATGTACGTTGGTGACCGTTTTAAACCGGGCAAGCATCGGAATCTCGGGCGTCTCTTCTAGTTCTCCAACGGCCAGAAAGACCTTGGGTTGACGATCTCCCTGGGCGTTAGATCGAGCTTTCTCAGCCTGAGCTGACTCCAGACAAAACATCATCTCATTGTCCCACCAGAGTGAGGGACTGACAGCGATAAAGTTGTCGAATGACTTAGGAGCCGTCAGCAGTGCGTAAGTCACCAAGAGCCCGCCTAGTGAGGAGCCAAAAATGGTTGAGTTCTGTGAGGCTACCTCAAACCGCGACGAGACAAACGGTTTAACTTCGCTTTGAAGGAACTGAAGGAAGCGATCACCCCCACCCATTGACGGTTCTACCTGAAAAGATTGCGCCGGTTTTGGGAGAGAATCGGCCATTGCCGCCAGGCTAGCATCTGCTGATGGGGTAAAGTCGCGGGTGCGAAGTGCTCCCTGCAAGAACCCATTATCAGTAGGATAGGCGATGCCGACAATCAGCAGCGGCGGCAGCTCTCCGTAGAGCTTGTGCATAATGCGAGTCATTTCGACAGCGGTGCCGAAGCAGAGATTCGCATCTAGCACATAGAGCACCGCCGTGGGGCCAGGCGGCAGCGGCGCGAAGCCAGCCTGAGGGCGGGCAATCCAAATTTCAAAATCGTCTCCGATGATATCGGAGTGAAGGCTGTGAATCTCTGTGTCAGGGAGGGAGACAGATGTAGTCGTCATGGTGGGTCGCGGTTAAAGGAACTGGGTAGCAGGAAAGAAAAAGGCCCGACAGCGGTTTGCCAGGCCCTCCAGGAGGAGTCATTATGAGATGGAGGATACGAGGCGTCTTACTTAGAGCCATAGCGGTCTAGCACCTGATGGCGCTGTTCAATCAGAGACGCTGTCGATAGGCGATCGCCCACTTTATTCCGGCCCTCAAACTCAGCGGTGCGCAGCTTATGCAGGTCAAAGGGCTGCTCGCTTTCAGCACTCTTATTACGAGTATCTAGTTCGCTAGTTCGCAGTTCTTGCATGTTAAAGTCGGCATCAATCTTGGCATCAAAGGCTTGGGCCATGGGTGCAATTACAGCGGAAGCGAGCAAAACAGACAGGCCAGAGATAACAAAACGTTGCATGAAGATTACCTATGAGAGTGGTTTGAAGTTGTGGAAAAAAGCAGTGAAGCATTACTGCCCTCAGGCTTGGTAAGCTCTCTTGCTTTCGTACTTTTAAGATAGGAGAACATAGGGAAGAAGCCGGGAGCAAAAGAGAATTTGAGTGACTGTCCACAATAAAGAGCCTGGTGAGCATTGTTCTGACCCTACCGGATATCAAAAGCGTTCTAGAACAGGTGTCCCTTCGCTGGTAAGGACGACATAGCGATATTGACGGGAGGCCACTTGCCAAAACTTTTCCAGGTCGGCAGGATTGTAGTCTTCGGCCACATTAATCTCAAAATGACCTTGCTCAGGCACCCAGGCAATCCACCATTTTTGGTTGGCCTTGTCGTAGCCGACGGCATTCCAAAAGCTCAGGCGCAGTGCCAGCTCAGCGTCTGATGAAATCGGATACTGCACATTTCGATTAAGGAATTGACCAGTGGGCGGGCCAGCATTTCGCAGAATGTCAGGAGAGGCCAGGCGATTGGTTTGCGGATCGTAAGGCAGGCGAGCGTATCCCCAAATGTAGCGATCGCGCTCGGTGAGGGTGCGCATGAGAGTGCAGCCGTCATAGGACGCATGCAGTAGTCTGCCGTCATGAGAATAAACGGCATAGGGGGTTGGGACGCCTCCTCGTGGGCGTTCTCTTTCTTCGGGAGTTAGCAAGCTGGCGAGCGATTGAGGGCCGGGGCTGATGCGCAGCAAGTTTATCACCTGGTCTTTCTCGCTGCCGTCAAGCCTGTCAAAGTCGGCGGTGAGAACAATGCGTGAGCCCTGTAACGCTCCGTAAGGGCGAGCAGTCCCCCAGGGATACTCCGTTTGGGATTGGAGCTGTTCCCAAAGACGCGCCATCGCCGGTTCAAAATAGTCCAATCGAGCTATGTTTTCAGAGCAGTTGGCGATCGCTGGCGCAATCAGCACAGTGTTAAGCGCAATGGCGCAGCTCAATCTACGGGCGATCGCCCTCAAACGCGCCGTATAGATGGGAATTTTCAACATCTTTTATTCTCCTTTGAGTATCTGTTTATCGATGTCAACCCAGGAAGGGTTGAAGTAGTAAAGGGCCCGGCAAAAATTACCAGGCCCCAGCAGATTCTTCAGCTACTAAGTTCAGATGATCAGCGTTGTACTCAGTAAGCTACTTAGCGCCATAGCGATCCAACACACGATAGCGCTGCTCGATGAGAGAAGTTGTCGAAATCTTGTCGCCCACTTTATTGCGCTGATCAAACTCTGACGTGCGCAGCTGATGAACATCGAAAGATTCGCCGCTCTTAACCGCTTTGTTGCGAGCATCCATCTCTTGCAGGCGCAGCTCTTGTACACTAAAATCGGCATCGAGATTAGCGTCAAAAGCTTGGGCCATGGGAGCAATGGCAGCAGATGCAAGCAAAATAGACAGGCTGGAAATTACAAAACGCTTCATGGAATTACCTCGGGAAAATGAGTTTGTTTTTGTGAAAGAAATTGGCTTGGCGATAGGTGCTTTTGCCTTCATGCTTTTAAGATAGGCAGCAATGGGGAAGAATCCGAGAGCAAAAAAGAACTCCAAAAAACGGGAGGCTGCCGCCTATGTAACGGAACTGACATCAGCTGGCGAGACAAGAGCTGAGATACTGAGTAAGCTAGCAGGGAGTAGACGGCAGGAGACAGGAGATTAGGAAACAGGAGGTAGAAGGCAGAGTTGCTTCTGTCCCCTGTTTCTATCTCTCAACTTCTCAAAACTGTCCAAGTCCTACAAAAAACGAATTCACCTTTTCTATATTGAAGGAGGGAATCTGTGCGAATTCTCCTTGTTGAAGATGATCCGGTCTTAACAGATATTTTGCTAGCGTCGTTGCAGCAGCAGCGCTATGTGGTCGATACCGTCGATGATGGTCGCTTTGGTTTGGAATACGCTGAAAGCGACGCTTACGATTTGCTGCTGGTAGATGTGGGTTTGCCTCGCTTAGACGGTATTAGCCTGACTCAACGGCTGCGGGGCAATGGCTGCGCTACGCCTATTTTGCTAATGACGGCTAAAGACGCGCCCGATGAGAAAATTCGCGGCCTAGATGCGGGCGCTGATGACTATTTGACCAAGCCGCTGAATATTGAGGAGCTGCACGCTCGGCTACGGGCACTGCTGCGCCGGGGAGAAGTCGCGCCCGCTTCGGCTCTCGAAATTGGACAGCTGCGGCTAGACCCGGTGAGCTGTGAGGTGACCTACGCGAGCAATCTGCTCAAGCTCACGCCCAAGGAGTACAGTCTGCTAGAGCTGTTTTTGCGCAATCCCACCCGAGTTTTTAGCCGGGGCCATATTATTGAACATTTGTGGACCTTTGACGATCCGCCCTTGGAAGATAGCGTCAAGGCCCATGTAAAAGGGCTACGCCGTCGGCTTAAACAAGCGGGTGCCGGTGGCTGGATTGAGAATGTGTATGGGCTGGGCTATAAGCTCAACCCGAAAGACGATGCGGCCTCTACACAGGGAACTGAAGCGTCTGCCACAAAGGCTGGGAGTGCGGCTATACCAACCGCTACCGATGACACAGAGACATCAGTAGCGCAGCAGTTTCACCAGGCTATGGCTGACCTCTGGCGGCAGCATCGAGGCGCTATGGCTGATCGTCTGTTGCATCTACAGCGGGCCGAGCGGGCTTTGCAAGATGGCCCCATTGCCGCAGACCTGCGGCAGGCGGCGAGTCAGGCAGCTCACAAGCTAGCGGGCGTTTTGGGCATGTTTGGCCGAGACGATGGCACCCAGATTGCTAGAGATCTGGAATCTGCCCTGGAATCCGATTTGTCTAAGCCGGGCGCGGGGACTGTAGAGAAGCCCCCTGAAGCGGGTCATGTGAGTGCTTTGGTGCGGCAGCTGAGTGAAGTTTTAGAACTGGCGGATCAAGCGCTTTTTGAAAAGGGGATGAATGGCGATCGCCCCCTCCCACCCGCAACCGATCAAGCCCCCTCTTCTGCCCCCACTCAAACTATTCGCATCCTGGCAGTAGACGACGATCCCGTTTTCCTCAGCTCACTCACGCCGATGCTAGCGCCCTGGGGAATGGCCGTTACCCCACTAACCGATCCGACTCAGTTCTGGCCGGTGCTAAAGTCTACAGCGCCAGACCTGCTCATCCTCGATATTGAGATGCCTGAATGCGATGGCATTGCGCTCTGTCAGGCGGTGCGCCGCGATCCGCAGTGGCAGAGTCTGCCTATTCTTTTTCTGACGGCCAGACAAAATGCAGCGGGTCAGGTCTTTGCCGCCGGCGCAGATGACTATGTTGCCAAACCGGTATTAGGCCCAGAGCTCATTACCCGCATCACCAATCGTTTAGAGCGCACCCAGCTACTGAAAAATCTGCGAGGCCGCGACGCGCAAACCGGGCTGGTCAACCAGGCTCAGGCCCAGCGAGATTTGCAGCAGCTGATGCAAAGTAACCAGCAATACACGTTTGTGCTGCTGCGACTGGTGAACCTGGCGCAGGTCAACTTGAACTATGGACATTCGACGGGGCATCAGGTGCTGCGAGGCTGGAGCGATGAGCTGACGGCGCAGCTACCGGAGGCACTGACCAGCTACTGGGGCAACGGTGACTTTGTGGTGGGGTTACTGGGGGTCGATAAGTCGGCAGCTAGGGATAGGCTAGCGGGCGTGCTGAAGGCCTTTCGTCAGCGGGTGTTCGATGGGGGAGACGGGGAGGCGATCGCCCCCATTCGCTTTCAGGCTCAATACGCAGTCGGGCTATCGGCCTTTCCTGATGATGGCAAGACCCTGACGGCCCTCTATCGAACTGCCAACCAGGATGCCCATCAAAGTGCCAATACCTCGACCGATATCTGACCAGCCTTCATATTCAGACATAGCGGTTAGAAAAACTTCATGCCAGTGGGAAAATTCGCCAGTTTCTTATATTTTGGAGGGATTATAGAAGTCTATCGGTCATGGCCAAAATCTCTGTCGACAAAACTTGGGATTTGCTCCGCTATCAGCTTTTAAGAAAAGTATTTTTAAAGAGAGCTGGCAGTGCGCTAGTGGGCTATGGCCTGATGGCAGTATTCATAGCGCTGACTGTCTATGCCTGCTCTTTCAGCTCAGTGGCTGATGCGCCAGATGCAGGGGCGATCGCTACCAAATTTGCCCTAAAACCGTTGGTTATTCTTTGGGACAAAGGCTACGTTACCGAAGAAGACGAAGCGATCAAACAAGTCGTCGCAGACTGGGAGGCCCAAGCCGGACTGACCGTAGACCTCTCCTTTTACAATTCGGGCGAGACGGCGCCTAGAACGCTTCGAGCGAGCCAGGCCGGTCTACCGCCAGATATTTTGTTTGCAGCCAAGTCGGTTTATCCGGTTTCCGACTGGGAGGGCAAGCTAGCCGATGTTACCGAAGTCGTGGCCCCTTTAGCTAGCAGCTACACCCCAGAAGCCCTGCAAGCCGCTAAAGTCTACGGCAGCGAAAAAGCCAAAGACCGCTACTACGCCGTGCCGCTCAGCCAAAACACAACTCATATCTATTACTGGAAAGACCTTCTGCAAGAGGCGGGGTACAAACCGACAGATATTCCCAGCGGTTGGGACGAGTTCTGGTCATTTTGGGAAACCGTACAGTCTCGGCTGCGGGCGACCCATCCAAATATACACAGCATTGGGATGCCCTACTCGGCGGCTACGGCCTTCGATACGTACCATATTTTTGAGCAGGTGCTGGTTGCCTACGAGGCCGACCTGTTAGACGACAGCGGCGATTTGCGCCTCGATGAGCCTGATGTGAAAGCCGCGATCATTCAGTCTCTTAACTGGTATCTACAGTTTTATGAGGAAGGCTACGTGCCAACCAACGCGGTTAACTGGCTAGACCCTGACAACAATCGCAGCTTTCTCAATCGTGAGGTGGTGATGACGCCCAATCCTACCCTGTCTATTCCAGCGGCAGTGCGCAATGACGAAGACATTTACTTTAACAAACTGGGCACGGTTGAATTTCCTAACAAGCCCAATGGTGAGTTGCTGCCCCATCTGGTCGATATTCGTAAGGCAATTATTTTTGCAGATGCGTCCAGCCAGCAAGTCGCTAAAGACTTTTTGGCTTATCTGACTCAGCCACAGGTTCTGAGCAAGTTTCTCAAAACCTCTTATGGTCGCTACATGCCTCCGGCCATCAGTCAGATTAAAGCCGATAGCTACTGGCAAGATCCGGCAGATCCGCATGTCTCGACCGTGGTGAAGACCGCCTTAAAAGGTCAAACCAAGCCCTTTTATAATGTCCTCAACCCGGCCTATGGCGTGGTCATGGAAAATAATGTCTGGGGCCAGGCGGTTCATACGATGGCAGTTGACGGGCTGTCAGCAGAAGACGCTGCTGCTGAAGCCATCGCTAGCATCAAAACTATTTTTCGCGAGGCGTCATGAGTCCTCAGCAGCCCAACCCTACCGCTGGCATTGCGCGCTCTTTTTTGCTGCTATCGCTGCTCACGGTCGTGATGGTGGGCGTGGTTGCCTATGTAAGAGGGCGCAATGCATTGCAGCAAGCGGCCTTTAGCCAGCTCACTATGACAGCTACCCTCAAAGAAAAAGAAATTAACCGCTGGCTCGTTTCTTGCGAAGAAGACTTTTTGCTCATTGCTGAGTTTCCTACTGTCCGGCGAGATGTTCAAACGCTGCTTGCCAGTTCTCCAGACGCTGTAGACTACCGGAGAGCCTACCAACGTCTGTCGGCCTACTTCGCTGAAATATCTGAGAAAAAACCAAAGTTTACCGAAATCTCGATACAAAACCGCGCCAATCAAATTATTCTCTCTACCAATCCGGCGCTAGAAGGTCGGTACGAGATTTCAACCAACCTCACAGAACTCGAAACCATCGTCCCTGGCGAGAACTTTGCGCCGATCTTCTACGTTTCTCCAGAGGATGGGAATCCGGCCATCACCTATGCCCATAAAGTGTACGATGCTACGGGCGATCGCCAGGGCATGATCTTAGCCAATCTCAACTTGCAGCGCATTGACGAAATCATCTTCGAGCGCACCGGGCTAGACGAGACTGGTGAAACCTATCTGGTGGGGCTGTTGGCGAACAAAACTGCATTTATCTCTCGACGAGACTCTCGTCGAAAAACTCGGCAAGAAACTGAGACTTCTTTGCCTGATGCCCCTCACAGTCAGGGGATTGACGCCGCTTTTAGAGGAGAAGACGGCGCGGGCCTCTATGACAACTATCTGGGCGAACCTGTGATCGGGGTCTATCGCTGGCTGGCCGATCAAGACATTGCCTTGCTCGCTGAAATGACTCAGACAGAAGCCTTTGCTCCCGCTCGTCGGCTGGCGGCGGCGATTATGCTAGTCAGCTTGGGCGCGGCAGGTATTTTGCTATTGGGCGTTAGCCGGTTGGCCGGCCAGCTCAGCCTGTCGCGCCAACAGATTGAAAGCTACAGCCGCCAGCTAGAGCAAACTGCCGCTGCTGCCAACACCGCTAACCAGGCGAAAAGTGAGTTTTTGGCAAATATGAGCCACGAGCTGCGCACGCCTTTAAACGCGATTCTCGGCTTTACTCAGCTAATGCAGCGCGATCGCAGCTCTACCCAACCGGCCAATCAATCAGCCAATCAATCAGCCAATCAAACTGAATATTTGGGCATCATCAGCCGCAGCGGTGAGCATCTGCTGAACTTGATCAACGATGTGCTCTCGATGGCAAAAATCGAAGCGGGGCGGACAACCTTTGATCCGAGCTGTTTTGACCTACGCTATTTGCTGCTCACGCTCGAAGAAATGCTGCGAATGCGAGCCGAAGCCAAAACGCTACAGCTGTTTGTAGAAATCGGTGAAACGGTGCCGCAGTTTATTAAAACAGATGAGATGAAGCTGCGGCAGGTGCTGGTAAACCTGATAGGGAACGCCATTAAGTTTACGCAGGCGGGCAGCGTCACGCTGACAGTTTCTTCAGAGACAGCAGTGGAGACAACGGTAGAGATAGCCTCTGTAGAAAGCGCTGTTACAGCGCTTCCCTACATCATCTCCTTTAGCGTTCATGATACGGGTCTAGGGATAGCGCCAGCGGAGAAGTCGCACTTGTTCAATCCGTTCTACCAGGCGTCAAAAACGCGCTCGGCCCAGCAGGGCACCGGTCTTGGTTTGGCAATTAGTCAGCGCTTTGTCGGGCTGATGGGCGGCCAAATTAGCGTTCAGAGCACACCCGGACAGGGGTCTACCTTTTCCTTTAGTGTCCGAGCACTCCCTGCCGACCCCGATCAGCTGCCCGTATCGATGGGTGAAGTGATCGGCCTCCAGCCCTTGCAGCCTGCCTACCGAATCTTGGTGGTAGAAGATGCCGTGGCGGCCCGTCAGCTGCTGGTAGATCTGCTTTCTCAGGTGGGTTTTGAAGTGCAAGCAGCGGCGGATGGTGAGGCGGCGATCGCCCGCTACCAAACCTGGCAACCCGACCTGATCTGGATGGATATGAGAATGCCGATTATGGACGGCTACGAAGCCACCCGGCAGATCCGAACGATGGCAACCTCGCCCGTCAAGATCATTGCGATCACCGCCAGCGCCTTTGAAGAAGAGCGGGCCGCGATGCTGGCCAGCGGCTGTGACGATTTGGTACGCAAGCCTTTTCGCGCCGCCGTCATTTTTGAAAAGATGGCTGAGCATCTGGGCGTGCAGTATCGCTATCGGTTGGAGACACCCCCGGCAGTGCCAGCACCCGCCGTTCCTCAGTCGCTAGCGCCCGATGACCTGGCGGTGATGCCACCGGGCTGGCTAGCGCAGTTCCACCAGGCCGCTCTCGAAGTAGATGCCGACCAGCTACAGCAGCTAATCGGTCAAATCCCAGCTAAGCATCAGCATTTAGCCGAACCGCTCTCTACCCTCACCCAAAATTTCTGTTTTGATGAACTCATCGCCCTGACTCAGACCTATGCTTAACCCCCTGCCCCTGACTGGCCTATCCACTGCTAAAAAGCATGCCAAAGCCGATATTTTAGTAATTGATGACACGCCCGAAAATCTGCACTTGCTCTCTACCATGCTGACTGAGCGGGGCTATAAGGTGCGCAGCGTCACGAAGGGCATGACCGGTCTGCGCGGGGCGATCGCCGCTCCTCCCGATCTCATCTTGCTGGATATTAATATGCCACAGATGAATGGCTACCAGGTCTGCGAGCAGCTCAAGTCTCATGAGATTACCCACGACATTCCGGTCATCTTCATCAGCGCTCTGGGCGACGTGCTCGACAAGGTGAAAGCGTTTGATGTTGGCGGCGTAGACTTCATCACCAAACCCTTTCAGATAGAAGAAGTGCTAGCGCGCATTCAAACCCATCTAACGCTGCGCCGCTTGCAGCAAAAGCAGCAGGCTCAAAACCTTCAGCTTCAAAGAGAAATCGACGAGCGCCGCCGGGCTGAAGAGACCTTTGAAAAAGCGTTCTCAGCCTGCCCTAGCCCCATTGCCATCACTACGCTGAGCGAAGGTACTTTTCTGTCGGTCAATCCTAGCTTTTTGCGAATGAGCGACTACACCCAAGCTGAAGTGATTGGCCAAACCGCTGCCGATCTCCAGCTGTGGCGATCGCCCGATCTCTACCAGCAGGCGATCTCTCAAGTCGCCGAAGGCAAGCCGATTTACAGTCAGGAGCTAGACTGTCAAACGCGCCGGGGGGAGCTGCGCACCGTCCTCGTCTCTATGGAGCGCATCAGCCTACACGGCGAAAGCTGTGTACTCAATATTATCAACGACATCACTGAGCGCAAACGTCTCGAAAATGAGTTTGTCTCGGTCGTAAGTCATGAGCTGCGAACACCTATGCATTCTCTCATCGGCGCGCTAGATCTGCTCAGTACAGGCGAACTTGGCGAACTGACCGACCAGGGAAAACAGATTCTCTCAGTGGCTACTAGCAACGCCGAACGCCTGATCCGCCTGGTCAACGACATTCTCGATTTAGAGCGCTTAAAGTCAGCTGAAATCACCCTTAAAACGGCCACTTGCGATATCGAATGCCTCTTTACCCAAGCTGTTGAAGCTATGCAGATGATGGCGAATAAAGCTCAGGTGACGCTCATCTCAGAGGCAGTGGCGCTGCCGATGAATGTGGACTGCGATCGCATTCTCCAAACCCTGACCAATCTCCTCAGCAACGCCATCAAATTTTCTCACGCGGGCGGCACCGTCCGGCTTGCAGCTAATTTGCAAGCATCGGGAGACGAGTCAGGAGAAGAGACAGCGCCTCGGCTCCATATCACAGTCAGCGATCAGGGCCGAGGCGTTCCTGCCGATCAATTAGAGACAATTTTCGAGAGATTTCAACAGGTTGATGCTTCTGACTCTCGTAAAAAAGGAGGAACGGGGTTAGGGCTAGCTATTTGTCGGCAAATTATTCAACAGCATCAGGGACAGATCTGGGCAGAGAGTACCCTTCACCACGGCAGCAGCTTTCATATTCTTCTACCGGTGACGTAAATGAATAAGACTATATTGATTGTCGATGACGAAGACGATGCGAGAGCGATCGCCACCCTTGCCCTTAAGATGAAAACCGATTGGACGTTGCTCCAGGCTAGCTCCGGCCAACAGGCGCTAGATATGGCCGCCGCTCAGCAGCCCGACTTAATCTTGCTCGATATGATGATGCCGGATATGGACGGTCGCGCTACCCTGAAAAAGCTCAAGGACAACCCGCAGACTCAGCGGCTACCCGTCATTTTAGTGACCGCAAAAGTGCAGCCCCTCGCTCAGACTGGCATCGACCCCGCGCAAGTGGTGACTGTCTTTGCCAAGCCCTTTCGCCCACTGACGCTAGCCGACCAAATCCGTACTGTTCTGTCCTGGCCATAGGCAAATAGGAAAACAATAAGAGCCCCCATTTGTCGGCAATCCGCCTGAGCTATGAGAACAGTTGCCTTTTTTTATGCAGACTTGTCTTTGTTTTGAAAGATGGTTCGCAGCATCCACTGAGTTGCTTTAGGAAATACGGCGTTCATACCGCCCATCAACTTGGCGCTGCCAGGTAAGCGCTCGCTTTCTTGATTTGCCAGCGCTTGCCAAAGTGCATCAGCAACATCTTCAGGCTTTTCAATAAATGGCATGGCCAGCGTCTGGTCCAGCTGCTCGCGGCGGGCGGTGCTGTCTTCTGAGGTTTTACCCCGCATGACGGCTTTCTCTGGGAAGTCTGTGCGAATGATGTTCGGGTAAATGGCGCAGACGTGAATTCCTTTTGGGGCAAGTTCGGCACTTAAAGACTGACTGAGTCCGGCGATCGCATGTTTACTGGTCGTGTAAGGCACCAAATACGGCATCGGTACCTTGCCCGCAATCGAGCAAATATTGACAATCGCCCCCGACTGCTGGGCCACCATGTGAGGCAGTACCGCGTGAATGGTGTGAATATAGCCCCACAGGTTGGTATCGATTACCTGATGCCAGTCTTCCAGGCTAAATTCCTCTGCTGGCCCGGAACTGTAAATGCCCGCATTGTTGACCAACACGTCAATCTGGCCGAATTCTGCAAGCACTTGGTCCACAGCTTGCTGCACCTGCTGCGAATCACGGACATCAGTCGGAATCGGCATCACGGGAGCGGCCAGGCGGGTTTTTAGGTCGTTAGCTGTTTCTACTAACTTTTCGGGCGTGCGCGCGGCGATCGCAATTCCGTAAGACGCCTTGGCAAAGCGCTCGGCGATCGCGCGGCCAATACCCTCCGATCCGCCCGTAATCAAAACAACTTTCATAACTCACCTTAACGAAAAATCCATCGCCATCGCTTCACGGGCAGATCAGTCAAAGTATGAGCCAATCTCATCGGCAAAATCGTCTAACAGAAGTAGGAGATACGTACCCTCGTTCCACCTGCCCCTCCCTCTAGCTGCAAGTGGCGCACAAAAAAACGGCCAACCTGAACAGGCTTGCCGTGCTTCATGTCGCTGCTAGTGACTAACCGAGCAGCTATAAAATGGCTCTGGCGGGATTTGAACCTGCGACCTTGGGCTTATGAGTCCCCTGCTCTAACCACTGAGCTACAGAGCCTTAGGCTGCGAAAGTACCTTTGCAGCTCAATAAATGTAGCACGAAATCCAATGCCTTCAAAATGCCTTTAAAGGGGAGTCCTTTGTCAGCTCAGCCACAAAAAACTGCTAGCTAGAAACGCTTACACCCAAAAACCATATATCAGGTTTTCTGACTGACGCAGCTTCCGACTAACAGCGATAGCTCATGAGAGCAAACACGATGCTCTCGCTTAATTTAGCGGCTGGGTAAATAGGCAACCGGGTTAACAGCGCCCTGACCACTAGGGTGCACCTCAAAGTGCAGATGAGGGCCCGTACTATAGCCAGTGCTGCCCATCTCAGCGATTTGTTGACCCTGTCTGACGTTCTGCCCCGCGCTCACGTTCAGCCGGTTGTTGTGAGCGTAGCGAGTCATACTGCCGTCAGGATGACGAATTTCTACTATGTTGCCATAGCCGCCCGAGTTCCAACCCGCTTGCTCAATGACGCCTGCTCCCGCCGCTACGATAGGTGTGCCCACTGGGCCTGCAACGTCAATGCCTCGGTGCATCCTACCCCAGCGTCGGCCATAGCCCGAAGTAATTGTGCCCTGAGTAGGCCAAATGTACCCGTTGAAGTAGCTAGGCGCTTCTGGCAAATACTCATCTGCTGGTGGCAGAATCGGCATATCTGGAGAAACAACCTGCCCCGCCTGAGAGCGCTGCGCTGGAATATAGGCATCTGGGCTGAGTGGGGCTGCTGCCAAAAGATTAGAATCTATCTCAGCAGAGCCAGTCTCTGGAGCCAATGCCACCCGTGGCGGTAGGGCCGCTCTGGTAGACTCTGTCGCAGGGCTTGCCAGCAACGAACTATCATCTGCTGCAACTTCAGTTGTCTCAGCTTCAGAGGCCGGGACCGCCTGAACGCGAATTTCTTGAACTTCTTCCAGCAGATTGGCGACATAGGGATCTACGCCCGCTACGCCTGCTTGATCTGTACCTGTTTGATGCGTGGACAGCAGGTCTTGCTCAGTGGAGGGTTCACCGCCAACGCTGGCTGGCTCCTCGGGTGATGAACGGCGCAAGCTGTCCAAAATTCTGGCGCTATCGGGTGAGGTAGCTGTGCTGCGCAAGTATGCCAGCCGCTCACGGGTTTCCCTTTGCTGTAGGCTACCGGCTGAAGGGGTTTCCTCAACCCGCTTCAGCGGGCTTTGGCCTTCCTCTGTAGCACTCTCTGATGTAATACTTTCTGCTGCGGGCACAACTAGTGTGGTACCGGCCAAGATTACGTTGGGGTCGCTCAGTCCATTAACGCGAACCAGCTCTGCCGATGCGATGTTCAATTCAGCGGCAATGCTGCCTAGGGTGTCGCCCGTCTGAACCTGATAGTTACTGAATGTGGGAGAAGCTGCGAGCGTGGTTACGACTGGGGCTACTTCACTTGCTGCTGTATCTTCCTGAGGGGAAGCGTCGGCAATTTCAATGGACATTGCGGGTGAACTAGGGCGATCGCTGCTGACCGCTGCGATTGGTTCGCTTGTTGCCAACTGAGCTGATGGGCTCTGGCTGGGAGTAGCGGCCTGCTCATCAGCCGTGATACCGGCAATGAGCTGAGCTGGTTCGCTCTGAGCTAGCGCAACGTTCTGACTGCTCGCTTCGCTGCCCGGCACTTTCAGCACCTGACCCACTCGAATAGAGGTCTCTGGTGCCAGCGCGTTTGCCAGCTTTAGCTCACGCAGTCCAACCTGATGCTGCTGCGCGATTTGCCATAAACTCTCACCCGATTCTACGGTGTGATAGTCCACAATCAGCTGCTGTGAGGCGGTTGCGCCCTCGGCTTCTACAGGAGCCGAAACCTTGGCGTCATCTGAAGCCTCGGTGGGATTAGAGGGGACAGGGACAGAGACTGCCGCTGATGCACCAGATTGTGAAACGAATGCTCCGGATGCCCCAACTGAAAGAGCGATACCCAACATGGCAGCCGACTTGACTCGATTACTGCTTGAGGCGTTGCCTTCACCTACTGCTGGAATACATGAATGACTTGAATCAGACATAGGTTCCTGCGAAATTGCTTGCTTCAAGGAACAACCTCCTAATGATCAGCGTTTAACCGTTAGTACCAAATCGTCGCAATAGATGTTCGATTGGTCGTACAACAATCTTCGATAACAGCACTGCTGCTCTTACTAGCGCTAAGAACACCTCGGTTTCGCTGTGGAATTCAGCTTACCAGCCATGTGCTCAATGCCAGTCAACAAACTATTCACAGTCCATAAACTGTATCGCTTGTCTGACCTTAGGCAAGTTTACACGACTTAACCCTAATTTCAATCCTCACTTCCTTGGTCTATCTTGAATGCCCAAAACGCTATGCTCTCTAAACTTCATTCATACTTCTCCGAATTTGAGTGCGTGTTTGGGCGATCGCGCCAAAATCTAAAGCGCCTGTAATGGTTAGGTTTTTGGCCAATCAATCAGTAGCCAATCTATTTTTTGGCACAGTGAAAATGAGCCTCCACCGAGAATGACATATCGCATCGTAGAAAATTGAGCAGTGGCCCGCCTCCATCGGCTAGAGGCTTTGCGGTGACTGTGATTTGGGAAATTACCGTAAAAACCGCAAGAAATTGTCTTCGCTTAACGACGAGTAATCAGGTAAGCCGTAGTCGATATGAAATACTTATTTAATAAGGTTCATTCTTGACAGTAATTTCACTGAGCTTCAAGGTTCCTTGATAAATGCCATCTGTCATACGGAGTACTTTACTTCCTCCTGTGAATAAAATATTACCGCCTGATTTCGTCTACGGAGGCCTGTTTCCATAGTTTGATGGAGGCTTTTTGGCTCACTTTCTGTCTTTGGGAGGTTGACTTTGTGAGCAGGGCATAAAATTTAAAGGCCAGCTGTGTTAGATAGAAATATGTCTAGAAATATCCAGCTCATCTAAACCTATCCATTGCATGTCCGTATTAGTTACTTCCACTGTGCAGTCACTATATATATGTATAGGCAGCAGCTATCCGTATTGCGATGAAAAGCTTACCCGGCTTAGCCCTTCCCGTGCGAGATGCACCCGGTAAGCTACATACCTACCTGAGACGGGTTTGCCTGAGGGCTTCAAAAAGGCCGACAGCTGCGCTAACTGAGAGGTTTAGGCTGCGAACGTGCGCTGTCTTCATTGGAATGGTGGTCACCATATCGCAGCGTTCGAGCGCGGTGGCCGGTAGACCCTTACTCTCACAGCCAAACAACAGCCAGTCGCCAGCACGATAGGTGAGGTCGGTATAGCTATAGCTAGCTCGGGCGCTGAAGCCAATTAGCCTACCGCCTGCGGTCTGAGTGTGCTGCCAAAAATCTGCGAGCGACTCGTGCAGATGAAGATCGACATAGGGCCAGTAGTCTAGCCCGGCGCGTTTGAGATAGCGATCGCTCAGCTCAAACCCCAGCGGCCTTACCAAATGTAGCGGTGTATCTGTCGCAGCACAGGTGCGGGCAATATTGCCAGTATTAGGTGGAATCTCAGGTTCAATCAGGACAACTTGCGGCATAGACAGAGAAATGAGGGGCAAGGCAGCTGAGTCAATGGGTTTTAAGCGGCCACTGGCTGACAAATCTCTTGAGCCAGCTGACTTTCTTGTTGCTGCATGTCGCTTGTTGCCCGCTGAATCACCTCGGTCGGGCTCGTCTGCTCGGCCTGAGCAAGCCACTGCTGAGCCTGGTTGCCATTCTTTAAAATTTGCTTGACTGGCGTCAGAAAGCAGCTAATTCCAGAGCGATGAGCAACCGGGTGGACTTCACTATATATCTGGCCAATCCAGTCGCGGGCAATAATTGGCTGACCTGTCTGCCAATGTCGCAGCGTTGCATCGAGGCTATTTTTGGCAGCCGCCTGTTCGTTTTCTAAAGTGATGGCCAGCAGATCTTCGCTGCGGGTATGGGCGCTGAGCTGACTGCTCTCTAACGGATCTAGCTCGGGTATGGCGAGCAGCTGCTGCATTCGGGCTTCTAACAGTGCAGTCACCGCCAGCAGATGCAAGGGGTCAGTCACCAGATCGCAAATTCGTAGCTCTAGGCGATTGAGATTGTAGGGGCGGCGATCGCCATTGGGCCGTACCGAACTCCACAGATGGCGCACGCTTTGCATCGTGCCCGCTGCGAGCTGTGCTTCTACCCAGCAAATATGGTGCAGGTGACTTTCAAACAGCGGCACGTGAGCAGGCGTTTGAGGAAACAGGTGCCAACGCGTAGAGTGAAAGCCGGTTACTTTACCGTCAAAAAAGGGCGAAGAAGCCGTCAACGCCAAAAACAACGGCGCTTCTACGCGAATCAGGCGACAGGCCCGCATTAGCTGCTCTGGATCTGACAGGCCCACGTTGATATGGATGCTGGCTGTGACCACATCGGTACCGTAGGTTTCTTCTATATAAGTGTGATACGGGTTTTTAGGATCTGAGCGGTGAAAAACATCAGCTCCCCCTAATGGCAAAGTGCTGCCTGGAATAATCGTGTAGTCGCCGAGTGTTTTTAAATAGTTTCTCAGTCGTACCCGAGGCTTGATCAGCTCGCACAGTAAATGCTCGTACCGGCAAAAGGGCGCAGTCGTATACTCTACGTTGCGCGCATCAGGTTCGCGGACAAATCCCTCTAGCTCAGCTACAATTTTGTCTGAAAAGCCGACCACCTCTCCAGCGGGCGTACCCGTGTACATTTCGACTTCAAAACCTTTGGATAGCAGCACAGTAGTCAGAGTCCTTAAGTGAAATCAGCGCTTCATCTACATGAGAAAATCATCAGATCTTCTCCTTATATATAGGGGCATTTAAAACTGTGTCAAAAATGACGGTTCAAAAGGCCCTATGCAGAGGCCGTATCGATGGCTTGCCACTGATGCATCAGCCTGCCAAAGCAGTATAAAGCGTCAGCGCCTCAACCGGTCTGTGTCTGTGGTGTAGCCTTTAACCCGCTTTTGGCTCCCCATCCATACAAAAGACGGCTGCGCTCAGAAGAGTAAACATCTCTGAAGCGCAGCCACCTTAGGTATTTCGCCTGGATTAGGCATTTGATTAATCAATGCGGATGAAAGGACTTGAACCTTCACGTCACGAGGACACTAGAACCTAAATCTAGCGCGTCTACCAATTCCGCCACATCCGCGTTGGGTAATAATAGTAGCAATAAACGTGTGGCAGATGTAAGGTTGATGCAAGTATTCGCCAGGAGGCTGCCGTGAAAGGTACAGTGAGGGCAATTAACAGTAGATTCGCCAAAGGAATTGCCAGGAGAATTGCCAGGAGAATTGCCAGAGGTCAGCAGCAGCGATGACCGCCCGGAACGCTTATGATGAATGAAATGAAGGCTACGGGTATCTCACAGATATCTCAGATCAGGAGAAACCGGTTGGATGGGTAAAGTAGTTGGCATTGACCTCGGCACGACTAACTCTGTAGTGGCGGTGATGGAAGGCGGTAAACCCGTTGTCATTGCCAACGCAGAGGGAATGCGGACAACGCCATCGGTGGTCGCCTTTAGCAAAGAGGGCGAAAAGCTGATTGGCCAAATGGCCCGTCGTCAGTCGGTGCTCAATCCTCAAAATACGTTTTATGCGGTTAAGCGCTTTGTGGGGCGTAAGTACGATGAGCTGTCCCCCGATTCTAAGCGGGTGCCTTATACAGTGAGGCGAGCCGAGTCAGGCAATGTGAAAGTCCGCTGCCCCCGGCTTGACAAAGACTTTGCGCCCGAAGAAATTTCGGCGATGATCTTGCGCAAGCTAGCGGAAGAAGCCGCTCAGTATTTAGGTCAGCCGGTGACGGGCGCGGTGATCACGGTGCCCGCCTACTTTAACGATGCCCAGCGGCAGGCGACTCGCGATGCGGGTCGGATTGCGGGCCTGGAAGTGAAGCGAATCATCAACGAGCCGACGGCAGCTTCTCTGGCGTACGGGTTAGACCAGCAGTACAACCAGACGATTTTAGTTTTTGACCTGGGGGGCGGCACCTTTGATGTCTCGGTGCTGGACGTGGGCGATGGGGTGTTTGAAGTGCGCTCTACCAGCGGCGATACGCAGCTGGGCGGCCTGAATTTTGATAAAAAGATTGTCGATTGGCTAGCGGAGAACTTTCTGGAAAAAGAAGGGGTGGATTTGCGGCGCGATCGCCAGTCCCTGCAACGCCTCAGCGAAGCTGCCGAAAAAGCCAAAATCGAACTCTCTGGTGTGCCTGTCACCGAAATTAATTTGCCCTTCATCACCGCCACGGCGGATGGGCCTAAGCATATTGAAACGAAGATGGAGCGATCGCAGTTCGAGTCGCTCTGCGGCGATTTGGTCAGCCGAATGCGCGGCCCGCTCAAGCAGGCGCTAGCCGATGCTAATGTCACCCCTAGCCAGGTAGACGAAGTGGTGCTCGTCGGCGGTGCCAGCCGAATGCCGATGGTGCAAGACCTGGTGCGATCAGTGATGAACCGCGAGCCTAACCGCAACGTTAACCCAGATGAAGTGGTCGCGGTCGGTGCAGCGATTCAGGCAGGCATTTTGACGCAAGAAGTCAAAGATATTTTGCTGCTGGATGTGTCGCCCCTGTCACTGGGCGTTGAAACCATTGGCGGCGTGATGAAAAAGCTGATTCCGCGCAATACCACCATTCCGGTGCGGCGCTCAGACACGTTCTCTACTTCTGAAAATAATCAAACCGTCGTTGAAGTGCACATTCTTCAAGGCGAGCGCGAAATGGCCAAAGACAATAAGTCATTAGGCCGCTTTAAGCTCATGGGCATTCCGCCTGCGCCGCGCGGCATTCCACAGGTGCAGGTCTCGTTTGATATTGATGCCAACGGCATTTTGCAGGTGTCGGCCCTCGATAAGACGACCGGCAGGCAGCAGAGCATTACCGTGCAAGAAGCGTCGAATCTGTCTGAAGCTGATGTTCAGGGTATGATTCGCGCGGCTGAAGAAAATGCTGCGACTGACCGCTTGCAGCGTGAGCGGATTGAAAAACGCAATCGAGCGGAAGCGCTCACCTTTAAAGCAGAGCGGATACTGCGAGAGGTGGCGATTGACTTTGGAATGCAGTTTGCGCGCGATCGCCGTCGCCGCATTGAGAGCCTGGTGCAAGAGCTGCGGGCCGCCCTAGAGCAATCCGACGAACGGGGGGTGGACATCACTCAGTCGGATTTGCAAAACGAAGTCTACGAGCTCAACCGCGAAGCCTACCTATACGACCTGGACGAAGACGGCGAGGGCATTCTAGGGCAAATTGGCAGCACCTTGAAGCGCGCTTTCTCCGGTGAAGATGACGACTACTACCGCACGGGTGACTATAACTATGGCGGCGGCGGTGGCAGCTACGGTGGCGGCGGCTATCCGGCCAACGGCTATGCCGACAGCTGGGATCGTCAGGCACAGTGGGATGCGCCCGCCTGGAATCGCAGCAGTGCTAGTCCAGGCAGCAGCTGGGATGATTGGGATGATGATTGGGAATCGAAAAATCCGCGCACTCCAGCGTACGATCAGCCCCGGAACGATGGCAGGGCCACTCCAGGCGATTATCGCCGTGACCCAGGCTACGCTCAGAAGCCGCCCTATGATCCGCGAAGCGCTGAGCGAAATAGCTACAGTCAGAGTAACTACCCTCAAGACAGCTATGGCCGAAGTGATTACGGCCAGGACAGCTATAGCCAAGGCAGATACAGCCAGGACAGCTATAGCCAAGACAGCTATAGCCAAGACAGCTATAGCCAAGACAGGTACGCTCCGAGCGATGACAGATACGCTCCAAGCGATGGCAGGCGGAGTAGCTACGATCAAAACAGCTACGATCAAAACAGCTACGACCAAAACAGCTACGCCCCGGATGACTATAGCCAGGACTACGGTAGCGATCGCCTTCCAATCCGCCGCTCTAACAGTCAAAGCCGCCCTGAAGACTACTCACAGCGCAGCGATTCAAGCAATCCGCCGGGCGACTACTGGCAAGGTGGCGCTACAGACGGACGGCCTGATGTTAGTCGAGCTAACGGCAGTGGTGACGGCGCGGCCAATGGAAATTCGGCTGGTGGGATAGAAGACTATTCGCAGAGTGACTATTCACAGGGCGGCTATTCGCAAGACTATCCGCTAAGAGACTATCCGCCGAGAGACTATCCACAAAGAGGCGACTACCGTCAAGACAGCTACCGGCAGGATCGCTCCCGGCAAGCTGGCTATGACCGGGCTAGTGAAACCCCTTCAGACAATCGCCCTCGTCCCACCCAGGACAACTGGAGCGACGAAGATGAGTGGTTTTAGCCGCTCGCCAAACGTTTTATCCTAGATACGCTTTCGTTCATGCAAAATTTTCGCGACTACTACGAAATTCTAGGAATTTCTAAAGAGGCGACTGCCGATGAAATCAAACGGGCTTACCGGGCACTGGCCCGGCAGTATCATCCTGACTTAAACCCTGGCAACCAAACAGCTGAAGAAAAGTTCAAGCTGCTGAGCGAAGCCTATGACGTGCTTTCCGATGCCGATAAGCGATCACAATACGAAGAGTACAGCCGCTACTGGAATCAAAAAGGATTTAAAGGACGGGGCAAACGCGGCAAAAAATCGCGAACCAATGGCCAGGGGTCGCTAGAAAATGCCGAGTACAGCGCATTTGAAGACTTTGATAACTTTGTTGAGCAGCTGCTGAGCCGCCATCAACCCATTGATCCAACTACCTCGTCTTGGGTCGATTCTACAGCTGCTGCACCCGCCGCCGAAACCGTGCCGACTGGCCGCCGATCCAATCGTCAGTCAGCAACTCGTCGGCCTAGTAGCCAGGCAGATCGCCCGCCCAGACGCAGATCCAGCTACAGAACGCAGCCTGCATCGCCATCGCGCCGTGATGCTGAGGCCGATTTGACGGTGCCTTTAGAAAAAGCCTATGCAGGCGGGCGAGAGCGCATTCGGTTAGAAGATGGGCGATCGCTCGAAGTCAGTATGCCGCCGGGCATGGTCACCGGGCAGCGCATCCGGCTCAAAGGCCAGGGTATTGACGGCGGCAATCTGTACTTACGGATCGAAGTCGAGCCTCACGCCTATTTCACCCTGCAAGATGGCGACGTATACTGCCGGCTACCGGTCACTCCAAGTGAAGCAGTGCTCGGCGACACCATTGCCGTCCCGACTTTAGGCGGCCCGGTGAATATGATGATTCCCCCCAGCGTGCAGTCCGGGCAGCGGCTGCGGTTGACCGGCAAGGGCTATCCCATTGGCCCAAATCTTTACGGTGACCAGATTGTAGAAATTGCAGTAGTCGTGCCGACAGCGCTAGACGATGAAGAGAAAGCCCTGTACCAGGAGCTGCAAAACATCGAGCGGTTTGACCCGAGAGCAAATTTACCAGTATGAGTCCAGCTCTTAAGCGCCAAAATAGGCAGGCGCTTTACCGGGAGCCCACTTGATGTTGCAGCCAATGCTGGGTTTTTGCTCGGGCGGCAGCGCTTCACCAGCAATCACCTGATCGAGGGCTGCCCGCAGGTCTGCGCCGTTGACCGGCTGCTCGTTACCGGGGCGAGCAGCGTCTAGCTGGCCGCGATAGGCGAGCTTAAGATCGCCGTCAAAGAGGAAAAAATCGGGAGTGCAGGCAGCGGTATAGCTTTTCGCCACCTCTTGCGTCGCATCGTAGGCGTAAGGAAAGCTGAATTTTGCCCGTTTTACCTGCTGACGCATGTGGTCGGGGTCGTCTTGCGGATGCGTCTCAATGCTGTTGGCGCTGATGGCCAATATGCCCATGCCCTGAGGCAGATAGTCTTGCCCGATGCGGCCCAGTTCGTCCTCAACATGCTTAACGAAAGGACAATGCTGACAGATAAACATCACCAGCAGTCCCTTTTTATCGGCAAAAGTATCGAGTGAAAGGGTGTCGCCGGAGACAACATCTTTCAGGGTAAATGCTGGGGCAGGGGTGCCCAGAGGGAGCATGGTGGATTCAGTTCTAACCATAGAAAAAAGCGGAGATGGGTGAAGAATTTGGGCGAGTCGCTCAGCTCGATGGAGCGCAGATGGAGTTAGCGAAACCAATGCATGGCGGGATTTTTAGCCGCCCGCGCTCATGGCGGCCATCACTAAGACGGAGAGTAGCAGACCGGGGCTGAGCAGCAGTAAGAGCATGCCAAAGTCGTGAAGTTCCATGTGTGTGATCGCCTCTATAAATCAACGGTAGTGTGAGCAGCCCAGCCATTGCTCTATCAACGCTCTGGCCTACTCGCTGCCTCTATCATGGCGAATTGTCGGCCATGCTGTAGCAATTTTAATCGGGCAAAGCTCACAACTTCCTGAAATTTAACATATCCCGTTTTTGAGATTTGGCGTATCCTTACATTTAATTTGATTGATGGGAAGTACAGCTCATGGGCAGACAACCGGCGCACCGACTCAAGCAGTCTCACTGGCAGTCTTTCCGGAGATTAGACTGGGGACTGGCTGCCTCTGCCACCATTCTGATGGTGACAGGCGCTGGCATTATGCCTGCTCAGGCCGATCAAATTGAGTCGTGGCACTACGATTCGCAAGGGCGATCGCTCACCCTGGTCTTGCCTACAAACGTAGCCCCGGTGCTCTCAGTGGTCGCACCTAATCAGCTGCTGGTAGAGCTACCCAACACCCAAGTCGGTGATGTCGCCGCTCAAACTATTGCCGACGGTGTCGTTGAGAGTATCGCACTAGAGCAAACCGACCCCGACACCGTTTGGATGATGGTAGAGTTTGCCCCCGGCACCGTTTTGGCCGATGCTCAGAGCGCCGTTCAAATCAGCACAGAAACCAGCTCAGAGACTGGTAATTTGCAGCGGTGGCAGGTCCAACCCGTTCTAGCCAACTCTGCTGAGACCTCACCCGCCACCCCATCAGCGCTAGCGCTTTCACCTGCAATAGACCTGGCCCAGGCACCAGACTTTCCCGATCTGCCCCTGCTTGAATCTGCTGTGCCCATCGGCGAGCCAGTGAGCGTACCGCCTATAGACGCCGTGCGACCTATAGCGCCGATTGATCCCGAACCCGCTCAGCCCGAAGTAAACCGCGCAGTAGTAAACTTGCCTCTTCCGGCAGCAGTCATTCCAGTAGAGGCTTCCATCCCTGGTGAAGCCGACCTGCTAGAGAGCTTTCCAGAAGCCGATCTGCCTATAGTCGATCAGTCCGTGCCCGATCAGTTAACAACCGAACCGCTCGAACCCGATCAATCCGTAGCTGATGAGCCTGTAGCTGATGAGCCCGTTGTAGCTGATCAACCCATACCCGATAGCCGTGAACCAGTCGTCGCTAGCCAATCTGAAGTGCCGCTTGAGCCACCTTTTTTAGAAGGGGTAGCTGAGTCCGCTGCTATGCCAGAAGCCGTAGAAGCGCCAGCCGAGGCAGCCGAATCGATTGCCACTGCACCGCCAGCCGCCGCATCACCAGCTACACCGGCTGCTGCACCTGTAGAAGCGCCCCTGCTTGAGATTCCGGCTGAGCGCGTTAGCCCCGCTAATGCCAGCCGTTGGCCTGAACCTATTCCCTTTGGTCAGCCTCTGCCCTAGCAGCACTGAGAACTATAGCGTTGGTCACTTTGCTGGGGTACAGTACATTGGCTGAAAGCTGTACGTAACACCAGGCAAAGTGACTCGCGGTACCCGGATACATCCGGGTACCACTACAAAGAGAAGCTAGTCCAAGGGGACAGATAGCGGCACAATAGGTAAGTAGGAAAGCGTCGTGTAATCTTTGGGCTCTACCGACGGATGTTTTTTGTGAAAACTACTCATGATCACGCGTTTAAATCTCCAATGTCAGCATGGAGAACGCTACTGGCCGATACGCTAACTGTTTTTTGGGGAGACTGGCTGGATCTGCGAGTGCGAATTCCTCAGGTGGCTGCGTCGGGGCTGGTTTCGCCACTGATCTATATTTTGGCGTTTGGTCTGGGCCTGGGCAGTTCTTTAGACCAGGTAAGCACACCGACTGCCGGAGACAGCTACCTGGAGTTTATTTTGCCAGGCATGGTTGCGCTTTCATCCATGGTGATCAGCTTTGGTGGCACTACTTTTTCAATTTGCGGCGAGCGACTTTTTTCAAAAACGTTTGAAGAAATGCTGCTGTATCCGATTCATCCGCTGGCGCTGCACCTTGGCAAAATGCTAGCTGGAATTGTGCGCGGACTGATGACGGCGACGGCGGTAATTTTGGTCGCCGTGCTATTCACCGGCAAAATCTGGAGCTTTCTCAACCCGCTATTTTTTCTGCTGGTGATTTTGAACTGTGCCGTATTTGCTGGGCTGGGTGTGATTGTAGGGCTCAAAGTGAAATCGCTGGAGAGCGTCGGGCTGTTCAATAACTTTTTAATTGTGCCGATGTCGTTTTTAGGCGGCACTTTTTTCGATCCAGCGACGCTGCCAGCTGCGCTCAAGCCAGTTGTGTATGCGCTACCGCTGACCTATACGACGATTGGGTTACGTGCGGTTGCTTACAAGCCCTTGTCAGAATTTCCCTGGTATACCATTCCGATTTTGCTCGTCTTTGCTATTGCACTTTCCTTTTACGGCGCACACCAATTCTCTAATCAGCAAGATTGATACATGGCGACAAAGCATTTAGCCGAAGACCAACACAGGCACTCGCTTGTAAGCAGGTGTATGCGATTTTGGGTCGGTCACGCCTTTCATCAGTACGTTGGCTTCGGGATAAAACATCATGGCGGCGCCGCGCCTGACTGCGCCGCAGATGATTTCGATATTTTCGAGTTTGCCTGCTTCGCCCTGGACGGTGACCTGCTGACGATCGCACCATCCCCCCGTTTGCACATCCTCCGTATTCATCAAAATGCAGTGTCGATGCGGCATTCCCCGATATTTGTCGGCAGTGCGATAAACAACCGTATTGTGCTGAGTGTAGCTACGTCCGGTAATCAGGGCGAGAACAATTCCCTCACTTCTGCCAAAATCTTCAGGTGTAGGCAATGTTAGCTGTGGCAGCGGCGTCAGCTGCATTTGGGCTTTTCCTGAAGGGGTTTTGAACTTGGGCGTCGTGAAAATTCGTCCGCCGATGGTAAATTCTTCTTTGGTCTCGTCAATGTTGCCAATCTTTTCGTAGCCAGAAATCGTTTCGGCAATGAGCTGTCGCACGTAGCGGGTGTCTTGTAGTTTTCGCCAGTCAATCGGTGAAGCGCCGTGCAGTCGGTGGGCTAGCTCTGTAATAAAGTTCACCTCAGCGACCAGATCAGCCGATTTGAGATGGGTTCTACCTTCGTCGTTTAGCCGGACAAAGTTGTTGCCAGATTCGACAGTAGTTTTATGCGGGTTTTCAAAGCGGTTGAAGACAGGGAGGATTAGTGTGTTTTGCTTGGCCAAACCGTGAAAGTGTCCTAAGTTTGGTTTGGTGGCCAGATAAACCACGGTGTCAATTTGGCCAAGGGCGCGTTTGGCCTGGGTCAGATCGGGGTTAGCGGCGTACAGGTTGCCGCCCAGGCATAGCAGCGTGTCGACTTTGCCAGCGTCGGCGGCTTCGATGAGCGATCGCGCATGATACCCAGGATTCGAGCTGAGCGGCTTTCCCAACAGTTTCTCTAACGCTTTTTGCAAAGCGGGCTTCAGCTCATTTTTTACCCCCATCGATCCAAAGCCCTGCACGTTGGAATGGCCCCGAATTGGCATAACGCCCGCGCCCATTTTGCCGACGTTGCCAGTTATGAGAGCTGTGTTTGCGATCGCGCAGACGCCATCGACGCCATTTGCCTGGTGAGTGATACCCATCGCCCAGGCAAAGACGGTATGCTTGGCCTCGCTGATTAGCGTAGCGGCCGTTTCAATATCAGCTTTAGAAATACCGCAGGTTTCAGTAATCGTTTCCCAGGATGTCTCCTTTGCCTGCGCCACAACAGGCTCCCAGTTGTCGGTATGGGCGCTCAAAAAGGCGTAGTCAACTAAGTCGCGCTCAATGAGAGACTTTTGGATGCCGATGAAGATGGCCAGATCGCTGCCGGGGATGGGCTGTAGGAACAAGTTGGCAATGTCAGAGCCGGGAAGGAGAGATTTGACTGGGAAAGAGGGTGAGCCAAATTTGACCAGACCGACTTCGCGAACGGGGTTGAGAACGATGATCGTGCCGCCGCGATCGCGCAGCTTAATCAGCTCATTCATCAGTCTCGGATGGTTCGCAGGCGCATTTGACCCGGTCAGCACCACACAGTCAGCCTGCTTCAAACTCTCTAAGCTCACCGTCGAGGTGCCTGAGCCGAAGACAGTGCTCAATCCCTCAGTCGAAGGTCGATGGCAAAGGTCGGAGCAGTCGGCCAAGTTGTTAGAGCCGAGAGCCCTCATCATCAGTTGCAGCAGATAAGCTGCCTCGTTTGAAGACCGCCCTGAACTGTAAGAAGCCACTCGCTCAGGCGGTCTGCGAAAGCCTGTCGCTACCAGGTCATATACCTCATCCCAGCCAATGCGCTCGTAGTGCGACGCCCCGGCCCTTAAGATTGCCGGAAAGCTCAGACGCCCTAATCTATCGGCTTCCATTGAGCTGAGCTGCTGCAAGTCTTCAATCGTATGTTTTTCGAAAAAGTGCGGCTCGACCGGCGGCTGTAACTCAGCGACAATGGATTCTACGCTTTTCGCACAGCGCTGGAGCTTTTCACCTTCCTCATTCGTAAAGCCTCCTTTTTGCCCGCCCGTTCCCCAGGCGCAAGAAAGGCAGGCGCTCTTATGTAGCAACGTCTTCCAAACCTGTGGCCCTTCAGGTGCCAGCGTGTGCTTTGCCCAGTACTTAATAACAGGGAGGCCGCCGCCAATGTCTCTACCAGGATGAGCAGTTCCTTCTTCAACTTGAGACTCGATCAGCGATTCGGACGGCGAAGAGTTATCCATGGTCTTGGCTTATACAAGTAATCGATAAATTTAGACAGCTGGCGGAAAAATGGACGTGAGAGACAGAGACATTGTTGAAAAAGCCGGAGATGCTTGATTGGGGGCGGAGAGGATAAGGTGACTGCTATAGCCAGTCGGTGTTGGATCCTGGAAGATATGTAGTTTGTCGTTTTTGAGATCTATTACCCAATATTCAGCAATGTTCGCCTGAGCGTAGAGCTTATCTTTGACTTCGCAGTCTTGCCTCAGGGTAGAATCTGCGACTTCTACAATCAGGCAGACATCTTCAGGACGAGGATGATGGTCAGCGTAGTCAAGCACTGCTCCACGAACGATAGCCAAATCTGGCTCTGGCTCGGATAGATCGTCGATATGAATAGGATCTTGAGTACTGACAAAGAATGGGCGATCAGAGAGACAGGTGTCTAGCTGGATTGCGAGTAGCCGCAGAGCAGTAACGTGGGGCGTTCCTTTTGCAGCCATCAGCGTGATCTGCCCTGAAATTAGTTCAGTGCGTTCGTTCGCATTGAGCAGACCCAGCTCGCTCATGCGATGATATGCCTGCACCGTCCAGCGTTTGAGAGTATGAGTTTCGGCAGTCAGGTTTAGTAGCGTGTCTGGAATTGCCATAGAACCTTCAGAAGAAGCGCCTTGCCACACTTATTATATCGTCTCTACCGACTCCCCTTCGGATCGAGGGCATCTCGTAATCCATCGCCTAACAGATTGAATGCCAATACGGTCAAAGTAATAAACAAGCCCGGAAATACGATTGTCCAGGGGGCAGAGAGTGAATAGCCACCTTTGAAGGCGTCAGAGAGCATGGTGCCTAGCTCAGGAGTGGGGGGCTGTGCGCCAAGGCCCAAAAAGCCTAAACCTGCGGCTTCTAGTGTAGAGGTCCCAATCGCCAGAGTTGCTTGTACAACTAGCGGCGCAAGACTAGCAGGCAAAATGTGTAAGAAGACAATACGGGGGGCTTTAGCCCCAAAGGCCCGGACGGTTTGGATGAACTCCTGTTCGCGCAGGGAGAGCACCATGCTGCGAGTGAGGCGAATGAATTTGGGAATTTGCACAATGCCGACAGCGACCATGACGCTGATGACGCTCGGGCCAGTGACGGTGACGACAGCGATCGCCAGCAAAATCGAAGGAAACGCCAGCATGACGTCGGTCATCCAGCCAATGACTGTCTCTATCCAGCCGCGAAAGTAGCCGGCTGCTAAACCCAGCCCCACGCCGATTAGCAGACCAATCAGCACAGATACCAGGCCAATCACTAACGAAGTTCTCAGTCCGTACCATACTTGGGTTAGAATATCGCGGCCCAGTCCGTCTGCACCAAACCAGTGCGCTGCGCTAGGCCCCTGTAACCGCGCTGCATAGTCGCTAGCTGTAGAAGGATCATAAGGCTTTAAAACCGGTGCCAAAAGAGCGGCCAGAACTAAAAATAGAGTTAGCCCCAGGCCAATTAGCCCTGAAGTAGACTCTAAAAATCTCTGGACTGCCCGGTTTTTCAGCAGTCTAGACCTGCGGCTGGGAGAAGTGGTAATGGCCATCGATTTAAAGCACTGTCCTACTTGTATTGAATTCGCGGATCTAAAAACGCATAGGAGATATCAACCAGCAGATTGATCAACACAAAAACAAACGCCACAAAGACGACCCCGCCCTGCACAATCGGATAGTCTCGCTGTAAGATGCCGCCGTAAATCCAGCTGCCAATGCCAGGCCAAGAGAAAATAGTCTCTGTGAGAATTGCGCCGCCCAGCAGCGTCCCAAACTCTAAGCCAACAATAGTAACAACGGGCAGCATCGCGTTCTTTAAAGCGTGCTTGCCAATCACCAAAAACTCTTTGAGCCCCTTGGATCTAGCCGTGCGAATGTAGTCTTGAGAGAGCACTTCTAGCATGGCGCTGCGGGTGATTCTCGCAATAATCGCCAGCGGAATAGTACTCAGCGTAATAGCTGGTAGCAGCAGGTGAGAGAGAACATCGCTAAGTGCCTTAAAGTTGCCCTGAATCAGCGCATCGAAGATAAAGAACCCGGTGATAGGTTCAAAGTCGTAGCCGACGTTGATACCGATGCGTCCGCTAGGCGGTAGCCACTGTAGGTTAACTGCAAACAGATACACCAGCAGCAAACCCAGCCAATACACTGGCATAGAGACGCCGAGCAGCGAACCACTCATCATCAGGTTGTCAACCAAGCTGTTTTTACGCACGGCGGCCATTACACCTGCCGGGATACCAATAATCAACGCGATTAGCATGGCCACTATCGACAGCTCAAACGTGGCAGGCCATTTAGTTCGAATTTCTTCTACAATCGGGACGCCTGTAAAGATGCTGGTGCCGAGGTCGAACTTCAGCAGATTGCCCAAAAAGGTGAGGTACTGAAGCGGCAGGGGTTCATTGAGGCCCATACGCTCTCGTAAGACTTCTAGGGCAGCAGGCGTGGCTCTATCGCCCAGCATTGTCACCGCCGGATCGCCGGGAATCAGGTGTAAGAAAGCAAACACCAGCAGTGAAATGCCTAGCAGCACGGGCACCAGCTGCAGCAATCGTCTGAGAATATATCTACCCATAGAGATCCATCTGTAGAAGATCCACCGCGAGATTTGTCGTAAGTGCAGCGAGGGGCGCGGTCTTGATGCGCCCTCTGCACCGGACTTTGGTCTGTCTAGCTTTTCTCAATCGTCGTAAACGCTTCAGACCCTAGTGGACTGGGCTCCCACCCTTCGATGCTGTCACGCTGGGCTAGCAGCGGCTGAGAATGCACAATTGGGATCCGCAGCGCCTCCTCAAAAATGAGTGCGTCAACCTGCTGGTAGAGATCTTCTCGTTCGCCTTGCTCGCTGGCTACCCGCGCCCTATTTAGCAAATCAAACAGCTCAGGGTTTTGATAGTCGCCCAAGTCTTGCGTAGCGCCGGGGCCAAAGTGAGCGTACAAAAAGTTATCTGGATCGCCGTAGTCGCCAGTCCAACCCAGCATAAAGGACTGAAACCCAGGGGCGACGTTTCGGTCTGCCAGGTAAGCGCCCCAGTCTTTGGTTTGCAGATTGACATTGATGCCGATTTGGCTGAGTTCGGCGGCAAATGCCTCAGCGATAGGCTTGGGGTTAGGAAAATAGGGGCGGCTGACGGGCATGTACCACAAGTCCAGGTCAAAGCCGTCGGGGTAGCCTGCTGCTGCCAGAGCGGCCTTGGCCTCATCGACGCTGTACTCGTAGTCGTCTACGTCATCACTGGTATATTCGCTCAGCGAGGGCGGGGTAAAATGCCCGTCTGTTTCGCCTAAGTCACCCCAGAACGCTTGAACGATCGCCTCTTTATTGATGGATTGGGCGATCGCCTGACGCACTTCCTTAGTAGCCAGCGGCTCATAGGAAGGGTTTAGCCCCAGGTAGCCCACGTTGAGCGAAGGGCGAAAAATCGCTTCTAGATCGGACGTTGACTCAATTTCTGGCAGCTGATCGGGGGTGAGATCCACCGTAAAGTCGAGCGTGCCTGCTCGCAGCTGAGCTAAGCGAGCCGCCGGATCTTCTACAAAGCTGATGACCAATTCATCGGCCATCGGTAGCCCGTCTTCCCAGTAGTCAGCAAATTTGGACAGGGTGACGCGATCGCCGCTCAGCCATTCTTCAAACACAAAGGGGCCAGTGCCCACAGCCACACCAGAGGGGGTGCCGTAGCTAGCGCCGGCCTCTTGCATAGCCGTTGGGCTGCCAATGCCAAAGTAGCCCGAACCAATAGCCGCTGGGAATGCCGCAAACGGCTCCTTGAGCTGAAACTCTACCGTCGAGGCATCTATCGCTTGTACGCCTGTCAGAGTAGAATCTTCACTGCCCTTATAGCCACCGAACAAATCTGTCCAGATCTCAAAAAGATTACCCTCATCTCTAAAGCCGAACTCAAACTCCGGATCCCACCAGCGATTGACATTAAAGACCACCGCTTCAGCATCAAAGTCGGTGCCATCGTGAAACGTTACGCCTTCTCGTAGGGTAAACGTCCAGGTCAAACCGTCTTCCGAGGCATTCCATTCTGTCGCCAGTTCGGGGGCTGGGTCGGTCGTGCCTGGCTCGGTACCCGTCAGATAATTGTAAATTTGCTTTTGAATAACGATGGAGTTGCCGTCAGTGATATTGCCGGGGGTGAGGTTAACCGGCTGACCGCCCGCACCGTAGACCAATGCCCCGGTTGCCGCAGGCGAGGCAGCTTCTTCTGCGGAAGGGGTGCCCTCATCAGCGCCGCCGCAGTTGACCAGCACTACCGATAGCGTCACTGCCAACAGGGCCAAAATAATTCGTCTGAAGCGCTGCCTGAAAAACCTGGGCTGACGGAACATGATAGGAGCCTCACATTAATCATTAACAGTCGGTTAAAGCGAACTCTAACAGATGCCTTGCACCTGCTAGCAAACCTACATAGTTCTTCTGACATAAAAGTGAGTAAATAGATACACAACAGACCGGCATTCACACATTCTCAGCCCTAAACACGTCTTTAGGCATAGTCTCAAAGAGACTGGAAAGCTTCCGTTCTGCTCGCTACTGTTATCTCTTGACTTTGCTGCTATTGTTTACTCTCTAAGCGTTAACAAAAACTAAATTCACAGACTTACCGCGCAAAACTGATAGCTAACCGGCTGTAAATATGCCTCTTCCTATTCTCGATGTTCGCGATCTTTCGGTCACTTTCCCAACCAAGTCAGGAGACGTTCGGGCAGTTAAGTCAGTATCTTTTACGTTGGCCGCTGGAGAGACGCTGGGGCTGGTCGGCGAATCAGGTTCAGGTAAATCTGTGACCTCTTTAGCGCTGATCGGGCTTTTGGGGCTAGAGACTGACATCTCGGGTGAAGTCCTATTCCGCGATCCCAGATCGCCAGAGGCTCAGCCGATAGATTTGCTCAAGCTCTCACAAGATCAGCGGCGACAATACCGGGGTAAGCTGATCTCAATGATTTTTCAGGAGCCGCTCACATCGCTGAATCCGGTGTACACCTGCGGTGACCAGCTTACAGAAGCGCTCAAGCTGCATCAAGATTTGGCGGGCAAGGCGGCGACTCAGAGAGCCATAGAGCTGTTCTCAGAGGTACAGTTGCCTGAGCCCAAACAAATATTAGGGCGCTATCCGCATCAGCTTTCAGGCGGGCAGCAGCAGCGCGTGATGATTGCCATAGCACTCGCCGGTGACCCCGCTCTCTTAATCGCCGATGAACCCACTACTGCGTTGGATGTCACCATTCAAGCAACCACGCTAGATCTGCTGCGTGACTTACAGACCCGGCGGGGCACGGCCATTGTCTTCATCACCCATGACATGGGCGTCGTCTCCGAAATTGCTGACCGCGTCGCCGTCATGTACAAAGGCGATCTGGTCGAAGTCGCACCGGTATACGAACTGTTTGCCAATCCGCAGCATCCCTACACGCAGGGCCTTTTGAACTGTCGCCCTCGGCCCAACAAGCAGCTAAAGCGCCTGCCCACCGTCAGCGACTTTATGGAGGTTCGCCCCGGCCCCGACAATACAGAAGAGATTGTTGCCAAGGTGCGCACACCCGCTGAAAAAGCAGCGCTGCTAGCAGAAGTCAGCCCAGCAGAAGTAGATCGGCAGCAACAGGCATTGCTGCAAAAGTCACCGCTGTTGCGGGTGCAAAACTTGACCAAAGCGTTCCCCATGCGAGACGGCTTCTTTGGCAAAAAAACAGAATTTCGCGCTGTTGATAGCGTCAGCTTTGAGGTCTATCCGGGTGAGACCTTGGGGCTGGTGGGTGAGTCGGGCTGCGGCAAGTCTACGCTCAGCCGCTGTTTGCTGCGACTGATTGATCCAACAGCTGGCACTATTCAATTTGACGGAAAATCTGTTCTAGATCTTAGCAATGGTGACATGCGCCGACTGCGACGAGAGATGCAGATTGTTTTTCAAAACCCCTACGGTTCACTCGATGCCCGGCAGACGGTAGGCTCGGCCATTGTCGAACCAATGAAAATTCACGATTTAGTCGGTGATGAGCAGCAGCGGCAGGCGCGGGCGGGCAGTCTGCTAGAGCGGGTCGGTCTCGATGCGAGTGCGCTAAAGCGAATGCCTCACGAGTTTTCGGGCGGGCAGCGCCAGCGGATTTGCATTGCGCGCACGCTGGCCTGCGAGCCTAAGTTCATTATCTGCGATGAGTCGGTTTCGGCGTTGGATGTGTCGGTACAGGCGCAGGTGCTAAATTTGCTCAAAGATTTGCAGCAGGAGTTTGACCTCACCTATATTTTTATTTCGCATGACCTGAGCGTTGTGAAGTTTGTGAGCGATCGCATCATGGTCATGAACCAGGGCCGCATCGAAGAGATTGGCCCATCTGAAGCCATTTACAACTCGCCTCAAAAGCCCTACACGCAGCAGCTGATCGCTGCCATCCCCGACGCCAAAATTGACGACATTCGCCAGCGACAGTTGCTTTCAGCTCGCGGTTAGCGGCGCAGCTAGCTCTGCTATAGTGGAGCGTCTGTTCAGACAACTGCTGAACGACTGATCGCTCCACTGACTCATGTTCACTTTTTTCAGGCAGATTCAGTCAACTTTAGAGACGCCGTTTTTTCGGCTGGGCAGCTCAGCCATCTCTCTCAGCGGGATCGCGCAGTTTTTGCTGATCCTTTTGATCACGCTGATCGTCTCGCTCGGGCTGAGGCGATTTCTTTCGCTACAGGTGCTCACTCGCCTGGGACTGAAGCAGGGCACCCGCGAGTCTGTTGCGACTATCACCAGCTACGCTTTGGCCACGCTGCTGTGCATTGTGCTCCTACAGTCTGTTGGCATTAACTTAGCGTCGCTGGCGGTGGTCGCAGGCAGCCTGGGCATTGGTATTGGCTTTGGCTTGCAAGAAATCACCAAAAACTTTATCAGCGGTCTGACTTTGCTGGTAGAGCAAAAGCTGAAGGTAGGCGACTTTGTTGAGGGAGAAGATTTCTGCGGCTACATCGCCGAAATTTCGCTGCGCTCTACCGTCATTCGCACCATCACGCAAAAGCATATTGTTGTTCCCAATAGCGATCTCATCAGCAACCGAATCACTAATTGGACTTACTCCAATACTAAGGGCTGGGTTTCAATTCCGGTTAGCGTCACGCACGAAAGCGACCCAATCCTGGTGATCGAGGTGCTGATGGATTCGGCCTATTCGGAGGAGACCGTCTCTCTAGAGCACATGCCCGAGGTTTATTTCAGCAGTATTGGAGAAAATTCGCTGAACTTTAAACTTTGGGTATGGGTAGACGAAATCGCTCAAAAGCATAAAACCGAAAGTTCGCTCAATTTTATTCTCCGTCAAAACCTGAAACAGCATGGTCTGCGGTTGGCCTCACCTCGGCTCGATCTTTGGCAGCGCAATCCCAATGTGGTAATTGAGTCTACGCCGCAAGACTATGCGCAGCACTCGGCTTTGCAGCGATCGCACGAAAGCAACCTGGACAAATTCTCCAAGCCGGTGGCCATTAGAGATCTGTTAAAACAGCTGCCCTACTTTCAAAACTGTACTGAGCTAGAGCTGCGAAAGCTGATTGCAATCGGCCATCGCAAGCGGCTGGCGGTTTCTGAGATTCTATACAAAGAAGGAGAACCTGGCAATGCTTTTTATATTATTCTCTCTGGCTCAGTCGGCTATATGCTGAAAGCGACAGGGCAAACTACCGTCATGCGGGCAGGCCAGTTTGTAGGCGAGTTTTCGCTCATGCTGGGGGTACCGCGAACAGTGACCATCAAAGCTTTTGAAGAAACCATGCTGTTTGTAATTAGTCCTCAAGGCTTCAAGCAGCTACTGCGCGATCAGCCTCATCTGTATAATCTGATCGTCGAAGAGATGGCTCGCCACGAAGAAGAACTCTCTCAACAAGGCCGTCAGCTCAGAGAACTCGGACTAATCAATTCTGAAGAGTATAATCAGAGCCCGATTGATTGGGTTCGCCAGCGCTTGGAAAAGCTGTTTAGCCCATAGCATCGCCATCGCCATCGCCATCGCCATCGCTATCTGCGTCCCGGCTGGTCGCCTCAGGGGTTGCCCCGATAGTGGCTGTGCCCTTTCCCTGGCGGTGGTCTTGCTTACCGTTGTTCGCCAGCCCGTCTAGCTGTAGCCGCATATCGTTGGCCGTCTGAAACCAGACCTCTTGCTGAAAGGCCGGGACGGCAATCTTGGCGTCATCGAAAGCCAGCTTGAGGCGACGATGAAATTCTCTAGAGACATCCCACTGCTTAATAGGCTGAGTTTTAATCCACACCCGCACCACCGGGCCGCGATCGCCAAAGCTCTCAACGCCCAGCACCTCAACCGGCTCTAAGATCAGCGATCGCCACTCGGCATCACGATGCATTTCTTCAGCGGTTGAACGAATAGTGTTCATGGCCTGGTTAACATCGGCCTGGTAGGGAATAGGAATTTTTATATCAGCTCTGGCCCACTGATGAGAAAAGTTAGCCACGGCAGAAATCTGGCTCATCGGTACAGTAATCAGCTGCCCACCGGTGTCTCGCAGCTGAGTAATGCGAAGATTGAGATTCTCTACTAGCCCGCCCAGACCACCGGCAACATCTTCTAAAACAATCACATCGCCGATGGCATACTGGTCTTCTAAGATAATAAAAAAGCTGTTCACCGCGCCCGTCACCAGATTGCGAAAGATCAGCGATAGGGCTAAGCCCACCACACTGAAGCTAGTAATCAGCAGGCCCAGATTAATGCCCGCTATTGCCAGCGCCACCAGCAGGCCAATGATGATCCAGGCAAACGTGGCGATGTTTTTGAGCACACTGGTAATGGTCGAGACTCGCAGCTCTGTCCGGCGAGAATTGTCTACTGCCGACAGGCTTTCGTCTACCAGCCCTGAAGAGACTCTCTCGATGGTGGCAAAGCTCAGCCGAACCCCAACGTAGGCGACAACAATTAGCACCAACAAGACAAAGGGAACCTTTAGCCAGGTAATTGCTCTCAGACAAAAGGGCCGGGTCATTGGAAACAGCCATAAAATCAGCAGCGTGGTGCCGACCATAACCATCAGCTGTATGAGCTGGAGGCTGCGGCGCCGGGCCTCCTTTAAATGCTCTCGCTGCTGGGGGTCTAGCTCTGATGGGTCGATTCGCAGCAGCCAGCCAGCCAGTCCGTAGCGCTCTGGCAGTCTCTGCTGTCTATACTGAATAACGCCGATAGCCACAGCCGCCGCCAATGCGATGACAACGGCAGTAATTCCCTGCTGCCGCAGATAGTCTGGCTGCCGCTGCCACCTGGCCTGTCTGAGCGTAGCCGGTAGGGTCGCTCGCAGATCTTCGGCGAGCGACCAGGGCAGCGTTCCCTGCATGTTTGCATCAGTTTTAGTCAGCGTCAGCAGGTAGCGGCTATTGATAAAAATAGCCGGTAGCTCATCTGTTCCCATGCGCTCAGTGGTGAACCGCAGATCGGCGCTGTCTGCTTGCACATAGCGATCGCGAATCTGCTCCAAATTTGTCTCTACCCGCTGGATGCGGCTGCCAATTGCTGCCTGAGGCGCAGCCAGCTGAAAAACTTTGTAGCCATCTAAACGGACCCAGCTAATCACGGCCTGAGGGCTGCTGCCACCCCCACCAATAGAAATCTGAGCGTCAGCAGGAGATTGAACAGACGGGCCCAGCGTAAGCAGCAGGGTAATCGCAAATAGCAGTACTCCCCTCAACAGCCTCAGCCGCCGGACTTTCACTACAAAATTCATTAAGCCAACTCAAACATCCTCAAAAGACTAGGGATAGATGCCTGTACAGTCATCTCGCTATGGTCAGACTTTGGCAGGGGCTGACTATGGGTGAGCGGCGATATCATCAGATCGCGATCAAAAAACAACAGCGGGCTATACTTGCTGCCGATTGTTCAAAATCTCTATTCGGTTAGTCGGAAAAGCGCTAGGCGTAATCGGCACCCGGCCTGTGCGCATACAGGCCCAGGCGTGGCGCAGCACCAGACCCGCATCTCCAGTCGCCGGGTCATCAAGAAAGTAAGCGTGACCTAGCGGCGAATCGTAGCGATTGTTAAAGTCGTCGCAGTCAATGGCGTAGACATTTCTTGGAACTTTGTCCATATGCTCGGGGCCAGTGTGCCCTAGTCGCCGAGTGACGGCAGCACTGCTGATGTTGACATTGGCTACTTTACTCGCTCTCAGCGCCAGGTCGTCCGCCGCGTAGTACACCACTACGTTGCGGCTCATCGGTGGAATCATACCTCCCTCATTGCCAGGCTCCAGGCTGCTGTTGGTGACATCAGCAGCGCCCATAAACACGTTTCTAAACAACAGGGCCATGCTGTTTTGCGGGTAGTATTTGACGGAGAGATTCAGGGCGCTGCGCAGCACCCGATTCCCCATCGAAAACGATAGGAGGTTGACCCGTTTGAGGCAGGGGTTTGTCAGAGTGCTGTTCTCTTCGCGCCAGGCGATAAACTTTTGCAGTAGCCGCATGTAGGCGGTGCCGCTAGCATCGGCAGACTTTTGGTCATCGAAATAGTCTTTTACTTTGCCAAAGTCGCTATCGCAAGGCCAAATCAGCGGGATGACCGCAACTTTGGGGCTACCGCCTTGGTCTCTTTGACCGACCTGATGTAGCGCATCTAATAGCTGCTGTAGTCTCTCAGTCTGCTCGAAAGCCTGTTCTGGCAGAGTAGAAAAGCCGTGAATGAAGAACAGCAGTTGGTCAGCTTCGAGCGCTCTTAGCTGATCAAACAAGTTAGCGCTGCCAATTTCAGTGTAGTTACGAGGGCCAGTGCGCCAGCAGCAGTAAAATGACTGCTCGGCCTGGTTGTTTGCTAAAACGAAGTTTATGGGGCGTGACAGCCTAAATTCTGAACCTGATTCGGGCAGCGGCGTTATGCCCTGCTCTAAAACTCGGTTAGTAATAAATAGCATAGGATTTATTCTCACGCTCTCGAAGCTAAACGCTGCTGACAGCGAACTGCCTGAGAGAGCACATAAGCTGCCTATTGCCTGCCGTCAGGTGACCTGAGCTGCCTACTTTCCAGCAGTAGGCGTTTGCAGTAGGGCCAATTTGAAGATACGTGCTGGCAGCTATAGCAAAACATCTAGCGTCACTGCGGCGATCGCCGCGATCGCCGTGATACCTAGCCCCACGAGCGGGTTTTGCCCCTGGCTGACGGCAAAAGAAGTGATCACCCCAGCTCCCAAAGCGGCTACTACTACCGAACCCAGCCAATCTTTTTGCGAGTTGTCGTACATAGAAGTCTGCCTGTGACTTGTGGGCGATCTCAAGCTATCACCCCGTTCTGAGCGAATCGGGCGATCGCCTCTGTTCTGTAACCAACTGTTGAAATGAGATAGCTTTCTTAACAGTCTTCTTATTTACAGCTACTCTTTAATGCCTATTCTCTGGCTACGTTACCGCCTTTGATCCAGCCTTCTTCACCGCTGCTCGTCTGCACTTTCAGCCAGCCGCTCTCTTCTGAGAGCACTACTAAACTCGCCTGATATTCTAAGCCGCCAATTTGCTCATAATCTGTTCCCGGTCCGCTGCGCACAATCAGGCCCACTGGCTGGTTGACGATGGCCGGGTAGCTGCCCTCCGGCAGGGGCTCGTCTTCTGGCTCAGGCTCTGTCGCGGCGGCGGGGCTGTCGGTAGGCTGCTCTGATGGGCTGGCGCTAGGCGCTGGCGCTGGCAGATCATTGTCGTAAGTGGGCCGCTCGGGTGGCTCTGCCATTCGCGTCATGAAATAGCGGGCCATCGATAGACCCGCCAGCGAGACGATCAGCATGGCTAAAATAATGCCAAGCACAAACTTACTTAGCGTCAGTAAAAAGTTTTTCATCACCATGACGAAGACAGTGCATATAAAAGACGTGCGTGCAAAAGACAGTGCATTCAGAAGACGATCGTGCAAGAGCCTTATGGTTATAGCGTGAAGCGCGCTATTGGTAAAGCCGCTGATAAGGCCGTCACTGACCGCTCGTAAGATGGTTTATTCGGGGCTGGGGCGATCGCCCTTACGCTGCTGCTCAATCCGCTCTGATAGGGGGTTTTGCCGGGAGGCCATGCGGGCTCTCCCCTCTGCCGCCCAGCTTTGCAGCGCCTCTATCTGCGGCTGGGCAGTGCGCGCCAGCGGAATAATTTGGCTGACCGCTACGAGCACGTCGTCGTGGGTGAAGTCGCGGTTTTGGCTAAAGCCGATATGCATCGCTTCAATAATGGCCTGCTCAATCTCAGCGCCCGAAAAATCGGGGGTTTCATAGGCCAGGCGTTTAAGTTCGTAAGTAGAAAGATTGTGAGGCCGCAGACGGGAGAGATGTACTGCAAAAATTGCCTCTCTTTCTTCCTGGCTGGGCAAACCGACAAAGAAAATTTCATCAAAGCGGCCCCGACGCAGCATTTCGGGCGGCAGTGACTGAATATTATTAGCGGTTGCAACGACAAATACAGGAGAGGATTTTTCGGCGAGCCAGGTGATAAAGGTGCCAAATACTCGGCTGGTGGTGCCCGAGTCGCCGCGACCGTCAAACCCGGCAAAGGCTTTGTCAATTTCATCGATCCACAAAATGCAGGGAGCCAGGGCTTCGGCCAGCTGAATCATCTGCCGGGTGCGCGATTCGGATTCACCGACCAGACCGCCAAATAACCGGCCTACGTCTAGGCGCAGCAGGGGGAGATGCCAGTGATGGGCGATCGCCTTGGCCGTCAAAGATTTGCCGGTTCCCTGAATGCCGACCAGCATCAGCCCGCGTGGATGCGGCAGACCGTACTGACGGGCTCTTTCAGAAAAAGCGCTGCCCCGTGTCAGCAGCCAGTCTTTCAGGCTATCGAGCCCGCCGATGTCGGAAATTTTCTCGCTGGCCGGATAAAACTCCAGGATTTGGGTCTGGCGAATGGTCTGCTGCTTTTCTTCTAAAATCAGATCGATATCGCTGGGTTCAAAGGTGCCGTGGGCGGCGATGCCGCGCGAGAGCACCCGGCGAATGCGCTCCAAGGCCAGCCCCTGACAGGAGCGCACCAGCTCATCGGTATCGCGAGCGGAGAGTTGGCTACCGGTCGCTCCCAGTATTCGATCTACCTCGGTGCGAATTTCGGCGACATCGGGCAGGGGAAACTCTAGGACGGTAATGATGCTGCTCAGGTCGTCAGGAATGCTGAGCTGAGCGGACAAAATGATGATGTTTTTAGGCTGGGCTCTCAGTAGGCGCAGCAGGTTGCGCAGCTTGCGCGAAATGGCAACGTCTTCTAAAAAGCGGTGATAGTCTCTGAGCACAAAGATGGCCGCAGCTGTTGCCGGCACTTTTTCAAGTAGCTCCAGGGCTTGCAAGGGATTGCGCCGCCCAAAGCCATTGTCAGTGGGGTTGCCCTGGTAACCATCGACATAGTCCCAGGTGTAAACGGCGCGATTGCCCCCCATGCTCTGAGCGCACTGAGCAATCGCGGTCTCCGCCCGCTCTTCTTCGCGCGTGGGAATGTAGATTAGTGGGTAGCGTGATCGCACCAGCAAACTCAGCTCTTCGCGAAAACTCATCTCAGCCGCCTATCACTACTCTGTGTAGATCATAAGCCCTTATAGAACTAGCAAAGATGTGATGAGTCGAAGCCGCTCAAAAAGAAACGATCCAGGCGGCTGCCCGTTAAACACAGCAACGCCTGGATCGCTAGACTTGGAAAGTCATTCCACCTGATCACTCAAGGCACATTAGCAGAAGCGGCACCTTTCAGTAAGCGCCCTGCTTAAGTGATCAGGTCAGTCCTCAGCCAAAAGCAGTCGCTAGCTGCTTCACTTGACTACTATCGAGGGCCGTGTTGAAGATTTGCAGCTCGTCTATTGCCCCATCTAGGCCATAAGCCGAGCCTGAGCTATTGCCATCTTTAAACTTGGTGCCGCCATTGACGTTGCCAATGCCAATGCCGTCGCCGTGCCCCCATAGCTGAGAGCCATCCATCTGACCGATCCTTTGGCCGTCTAAATACGCTGTGAGCGCTCCAGCCTTCACGGTTTGCTGACCGTCCAAAACCAGCGCCGCATGGTGCCACTTGCCCGCCGAGACCTTGCCAGTATTAAGCCACGAACCCGACCACTTGCTCTCGGGCGTATTCCAGCCGCCAAAGTACAGCAGGTCGTCTTGCACGTAAGCATTGAGACCGCGCGCGGTGCCGCCTTCTTCGTAGAGTACCTGCTTGCGGCCAGCTGCCGCTTTGTCTAGCTGGAACCACAGAGAAACACTGCGCTGGGAGTGAGTGCCTAGGTTGATCTCTTTGGAATTTTCCAGAGAGACATAGTCACCTTGGCCATCGAAGGCAACGGCTTTACCCGCTTTACCCGTCCTCCAACTGGCATCACCGCGCAGCTGACCATTGTTCTTAACGCCTAGAGCAGCGTCAATTGCTAATTTGCCAGTGCCTTCATCAAAGCTGAGCTTGGCCACCGGGTCCAAATTGACCGTGGGGGGCGTTATCGTTTGCTTGACTGGCGTGGGGGCTGTTACCGACTGAGCGTTGAGATCACCGCTGCCAAATAGCTGAGTCCAATAGGTGCTGTAGTTTACTGAGCCAGTGTCGTTATCTAGCTTGAAGTAGCCGATGCCCAGTTCGGTGTAGTTGGGGTTGAGCAAGTTAGCACGGTGACCGGGGCTGTTAATCCAGCCATTGACGACTGATTCGGGCGATCGCTGCCCTGCCGCAATATTTTCACCTAGCCGCTGCGCTTCGTAACCCGCTCGCTTGGCGCGGTCTCCAAGGTTAGACCCATCTGCGCCAGTGTGACTAAAGAAGTCATCAATTGCCATACTTCCCGAGTGGGCTTGTGCTGCCTGCGCGAGTTTGGGATTAGCTCTCAGAGGAGCCAGCCTGTTCTGCGCTCTAAACTGATTCGTCAGTCGCAGCACTTCATTTACAAAGCTCTGTGAACCAGCGTTTGCCATTGATGCATTGTCCATAATTCTGATCCATCTTGGGTAAGGGTGATTGTGGTAGAAGCATCCTTACGCAGCTAAAAACTAGCGGCTAGATCTGCGCACATGCCCAAAGCCATGCACCGACTGCCGTTAATAGTCGATCAAAGTAGCGCTACAAGTTTGCAAAAAAGCCTGTTGCAAACCCACAGAGATTTGCGACAAAAGTTTTCAGGCTGTAAAAAAGGTGAAGGTCGCCGACAGTCGTTTTTAAATAATCTAGAGAGCTATTTATCAGAGCAAATAAAGACAGAGAGAGGAGAAGGGATTGTCCTTTGCTTAAACAACTTCAGTATCACAACTTCGGCAGATGCAATCAATCAGTGACGATGATCGAGCGGAGATATTGCAATGTTCTCAAGCGAACCTCCACTATTCAAACGTCGATGAGGTTTTATGTCAACTTTATCAATTCGCAAGATAGAGAAACGCTGCTTTAAGGGAGCATTATGGCTCGTGTATCCTTAAGGTAAAAGGGTTCCAGTCAATCTCGTCTGATCTAACCCTGGGCAAAATACGGATTAAAAAGTTAGTTATTCAGCTCAAATTGGAAAAATAAGCTGTTTGGCTTCAGCGTTTTCTAACTATCCGGATCAATCAGTTGATTAAGCATCACTAATCTAAATGGTTGAGGGCAGCATGAGATTAGAAAGGTAATCTAAGCGCTACCTAACCTGAGTTCGGGATAAGGTGTTTCATGGTCAACCGCTCAAATCTCTCCTATCAAAGCCGGTCTGGGTTCCCCTTACCAAGGGGAACCGTAAGGGAGGGGTTCTGGCGACATGCTCTGTGCTCAGCCGGAACCCCTCTGCCTGCGGCATCTCCCCTTGGTAAGGGGAGAAAAGGTCCCCGATGGCACATTCTAGCTATTCTTATCCCGAACTGACGTTACCTAAAACCAGCTCAACCTGTCCGGACTAAGAAACCTGAGTTCGGGATAAGCAACTCATGCTTATTGCTCGAAGTAAGTCCCTTCTGGAAGGGTGGCCCGCAGGGTCGGGATGGGTCGGCAACGTGCGCTACACACCGAAACCCACCCCTGCGCCCCTCTAGAGGGGATCTACTTTAGGCTGTGTGTTAAAAAGCGCCGACAGTCGGACATCACAGGCAATCACTTATCCCGAACTGACGTTAAGAAAATACCCGGCGACTTTTGGCAGCTCATCCTTGAGTAGCACGGCTCAATATTCAGCTATGCTCACTCAGAGAGCTGCCGCTTGAGCGAGGACAGGGCCGCCCAGCGGTGGTCGATTTCTGCTTGCGGCGGATTGTTCTTAATTTCGATGCCTTCACAGTTTGGGCGGCAAATTTGCTTTTGCGGAATGGCCAGACACATCTGCTCGTATAGCCACTCACCAGGATGAAAATATCCCTGAGGCGAGAGTGACTCTACCAAGTCGTCTAGCTCGACTTCTTTTTCTACGCCGCTGGCCTCAGGCGCGGCTTCTTCTAGCCAGACCAGCTCTGAGGTGTCTACCTGAATGCGGGTGTTGTAGCTGCTGAGGCAGCGATCGCACTCCAAAGTCATGATCGTATTGGCCTTGCCCCTCACGTCCAGGAAGGTGCCTCGGTGAGCCACGGTCATTTCTCCAGTGACCGGCGTCAGCGTTTCCAAGCTGGGCAAATGCTCTGCTACATCGAGCGCAATTGTCTGGTCAGGCGCAGCCAAAATCTGCGGGATATGAATAGCTCTCATCGTCTTTGATAGGGGATAGACCGTTACTCTTCTTCACCGGCATCTTCGTCACTAGCTGCTCCTGCAAGCTTGACGACCAAATGTCGGTTGGGCTCCCGCCCTTGGCTAAAGGTTTCTAGCTGCTCATAGTCGCCGAGCAAGCTGTGGATCTGACGGCGCTCAGCTGAGGAGAGCCCTTTGATTTCGTGTTCTTCGCCATCGGCAATGACTTTTTTGGCGGCGGTATCGGCAATTTCTTTCAGCTCAGCCTGGCGCTGCTGGCGGTAGCCATTGATTTCAACGGTGTAGGCTTGCTGCTGGTCCGGTTCGCGGCCCATGTTGAGAACTGTATTAGCCAGATACTGAATGGAGTCGAGTACTTTGCCGCGATCACCCGTCAGTCCGTCTATTTGCGCCTCAGACAAAGGCGCTGTGTCAATTGTTAGCCAGCAGCTATCGTCGCCTAGGTCTCCAGTCATTTGGCTGCTGCTGACATGGGTCTCAAGACCTTGCAGCTTCAGCAGCTCCTCTAGCCAGCTAACGCTCTTTTCCATCGATTTACTCATCCGCCTCTATAGATCCCTCTGCCAGCGCTCTTTGCCAGGCTCTTGGCAAAAAACGCGCTGTGCGTAAGGTCTATCCTATCAACCCGAATGCCCATTCATTTAATTTGTGCACAAAAGCGCAGCAAAGCATCGCCTCCGCACAGTGGCTCATCTGGCTTGAGCCCTAAACGCAGGCTCACTCGCCTTGATACAGATTAGCCATCGTCGGCTGGCTTAGTTTTGCCAAAATAGTTTTGCTAGCGTTTACTTTGGGCCTACCCGGCACGGGCTAAGACTTTTTCTTAGAGACTTTCTTTTTAGAGCCGGGCTTGCCAGGTTTGTCAGCATCGGTCGCCTTTGCACCTTTGCCTTTGCTGTTTGAAGCTCCCCCCGAAGCGCTCTTAGTCGCTCTTTTGGCAGCGCCAGGTTCAAAGGCGAGCTGCTCGCGCCCATCGCCTGAAGCAATAGCAGCCTTGGCTTCTTGCGCTTCGACTAGCTTTTGCAGGTTCTCAGGCAGGGGTTCTCTAGAGAGAATGAATGACTGCGCCGTCTGAAAGACGTTGGCAATCACCATGTACATCAGCACGCCAGCAGGCAGCGGGAAGAAAAGGAACATCCCTGAGAAAATAACGGGTGTGAACTTAGCGATCGCCTGCTGCTGATCGTTTTGATCGCCACCGCCGCTGCTGCCGCCTTGAGTAATCTGCTGGCTGACATACAGGCTCAAGCCAAAGAAAATAATCATGCCGAGAATATCCCAGTGGATTTCTCCGTTGTCGCCAGTGACGCCAATCCGGCCCAGCTTCTCAATAAACAAAAAGCCCTTGTCCGCAGCCAAACCTGGCACCTTGGCCTGAACGGTCACATCGCCAGGGGCGATCGCCTTGATGGTGCCATCGGGCTGCACAGCGACTAGCTCCTGACCTTTGGTCACTTCCCAGGTCGGCGCAATATCCACACCCTCTTCGGCGTACTCCACTCTCAGCTCATCTAAAGACTTATTGTCTACAGAGCGCAGCTCAATTTGGGTAGTGTCGCCGACTGCAAGCTGTCCACCGGTGGGGACGAGCGCACTCACCTGAAAATGTTCACCATCGGCAACGAATATGTTGCTAGGCTTCGTTAGCAGCGGGTCTTGCACCTGCTCAATGGCCGCCTCCGGCACAATCTTTAGATTGACCGGCAGCGTGATATCGGCAAACGGCGAACCTCGCAGCGTCGCAAATAGCGCAAACAAGATCGGCATTTGCAGAACTACCGGAAAGCAGCCCGCCAGTGGGTTGCCAAATTCGCCGTAGATCCCTTTAATTTCTTCTTGCTGCTTAACCGGATCGTCTTTGTAGCGCTCTTTAATTTCCGCCATGCGCTTTTGCATGATCGGGTTGGCCACCTTCATTTTTCGCATATTGCGGATAGAGCCCGCATTCAGCGGATAGAGCGCAAAGCGAATGACCAGGGTGAGGGCGACGATTGCCAACCCGTAGCTGGGCACAATCCCGTAGAAAAAATCCAGGATTGGCAGCATTACATTGTTTGAGAGGAAGCCGATACCGAAGTCCATGCGTGCGCTCTTGAGTGTGAAGGCCGTTAGCTTTAATTTATCTGAATACTGGGGGTGTTGGCGACTGGGTGAGCGATTAATCCAGGGAGAATATTGCTTACAAAGGGGCTCGGCGACCGATTTCTTCGGTTAACCGAACCCTTTAACAGCCGTTCGACTAGTTGCCATTTGTCTGGCTGGTTCACTGGCTATTTCACTGGCCAGCTCTCTACGCCCCAATTGCGCCGCTGGCTACTTTTGCCTGGGGAGAAATCTTATCGGTAATATAGTCGAAGATATCTCTAAACTTGGGCACCGCGCGCAGCTCAATGCGGCTACCGTCTTTGAGGGTAATCACCATATCGCCCCAAAGCCCTAGCCCTCTAGGAACGGTGACAACTTTGGCAACTTCAGAGTAGATCAGATCGGTGCGATCGCGCCCCATCCATCCCCCAGTAATCGAAATTCGCCGACTTGTAATCCGATAGCGCAGCCAGAGCGCCCGCACAATGGCACCTACCGTCAGAGGAATGCAGATGATGGTGAAGGCTAGCGCAATATTAAAGAGCAGCTCACCTGTGTGAGGGCCGCCCTCGTAATAGACTTCTTCGCTAATTGCCATGGCGTCCCTCTCAGATAAAAACTATGTGAATATCTCTAGCTTTTTTAGCAGATAGTTTAATTCTCGCAAAAAGTCGTCAAATTCGCACTCCACTGCGGCGGGTCGCACCACAATCACGACCTGCCAGCCAGGGGTGATTTCAGGCAAAAAGCGACGAATAATCGCTTTGATCTGCCGTTTGATGCGATTGCGCACCACGGCCCGCTTGCTGACCTTGCGGCTGATAGAAATGCCAAAAGACGACACAAGCGCAGACGGATTGCCATCAGCGCTCGTTGGGTTAGTCGGTTGATGAATCGGTCGAGGCGACCGCCGCGTCGCTGACTCTTCAGGCTCTGTGGCTCTGAGCTTTGGGCTCCTGACTTCGATTGCTCCAGTCTCGATTGCTCTGGTCTTGATAGCTTCGGTCTTGATAGCTCCAGGCTTGGCGGCTTTCGGCTTCAGGGCACGAACCGCTAAGTGGCGAGTAGCCGCCCGCACCCCCCGGCGATGCACTGTGCCAAAATCACGAGATGACCTCAGCCGATTTTGTTTAGATAGCGCCACAGTGCAGTCCTATCAGGGCAGTCTCATTACAGTGCAGTTCTATCGCTGAACCTAGCTGACCTATGCGCCTAACCGAGCCCGGCCTTTGCTGCGACGAGCTTTGATCACATTGCGGCCATTTTTGGTACGCATTCTGGCGCGAAAACCAGAAACTCGCTTGCGCTTGCGAGAAGTTCCTCCGAGAGTACGCTTGGTCATGGGTCTATCTTCCTGAAGTGTTACGTCCTACTGCTACGGCTTTGCCACGACCTTTACAGGCTCTACGCTAAAGCTATCAGGTGCTTGCCGCCCTCTTGTCCATCTCAAGCGCGATCACTAGGAGGGTAGGGCAAGCACAGACCCACTATTCTACCGGTTGCCCATGTCTTCTGCAACCAGCAATTCCCAAGTCCCCAAGTAGCGAGGTAAAACATCGCCACGAGACTCAGCCTGTAAATTGAAGCGGTGCATCCCAAAGCGATTGGGGTTGCGGATGCCTTCCATGGCAATCACAAAACTGGTATCAGCAGGGATGTCTTCGGTCAGGTAAATATCTAGCTGGCTAGCTTCTGGAGTCCAAACGACTTCGTCCACCGGGATTTCGCGCCCGCCTGAGCCTCGGCCTCGACGCACTGTAATTTGATCGATATCAAAAGCGCCGCTGCGGTTGGTAAAGGCTTCGGGATAGCTGATGCGCAGATGGGAAGCCGCTCTCTCAATGCGAGTACCTGGCACGCGCAGATAATAGGCTGCTCGGGTGCTGCGGGGTTCATTATTGCGTAGGGTGTAGGGCAAGCGAAACTCTGAATCTACGCCGCCAAAAAGGGTGAGCCCCTGGTTGGTCTGAGCCATACCAGGCTGAAGGGGCAAGGCCGTCAGGGTAGTGGCGATCGCTGCGCCAGACAGCGCCAGTCCCGACAGCAGACGATACATAGAACGCTTAGCAGACATTCGCTAGAACTCCTCAAAACAGGGGTGTTGACTTAAATGAGTGAAGCGCAGCCGTGCAAAGTACAGATACAGCGCTTTACTTATATTACGTCTAACACTGTGTAAAGAATACGCGCTGAGTCAGGTGGACGGTTTCTCGATTGAATTAGGCGACGAATGGCTCCGAGCAAAATCGATGCGCCCAGATAAGGTTCAGGTGAAGTTCAACTAGAATCTTGGCAAGCCCTTCAAAAACTTTTGCAAACAGACATCAATCTTTGTAAGGGTCCCTTTCTCATTGCATTTCTATTCTGCCAGTATTTAATTTGCCTAATCTAAAATTTGTCTGATCTAATTGCACAGCTACAGTGGAGATGCTATGACGCTTTCGATTGAAAAGGACGCTGCTCAAGGGAGCACTACCGATCCTGAGCAGGACCCACAGACGACTGAAAGAACGGCTAAAAAGATTGGCATCCCCAAAGAAATTGTCGCAGGCGAGCGCCGAGTGGCAGCCACGCCCGATACCGCTAAAAAGCTTCAAAAAATAGGTTTTGAAGTCTTAATAGAGCGCACTGCTGGAGAAGCCGCCAAATTTAGTGACCAGGCTTATCAGGCGGCAGGCTGCGCTATTGTCAACACGGCTACCGAGCTGTGGGAAAGCGCCGATGTCATTCTAAAAGTGCAGGCCCCGCAAGCTCATCCCAACGGTCGGCATGAAGCCGATATGCTCAGCGCTCACCAGTCGCTGATTAGCTTTATCTGGCCCGCCCAAAATTCAGACTTAGTCAGCCATCTGTCCAGCCGTCAGGCTACGGTGCTGGCGATGGACGCGATTCCCCGCATTAGCCGCGCCCAAAAAATGGATGCCCTTAGCTCGATGGCCAACATTGCTGGTTACCGGGCTGTGATTGAGGCCGCCAACCAATTTGGCCGATTCTTCACCGGGCAGATTACGGCGGCAGGTAAGGTGCCGCCCTGTAAGGTGATGGTGATTGGGGCGGGCGTCGCCGGACTCGCTGCGATTGGTGCGGCGAAAAGTTTGGGGGCGATTGTTCGTGCTTTTGATACGCGGCTGGTGGTCAAAGAGCAGGTTGAAAGCCTCGGCGCAGAATTTTTAGAGCTGAGCTTTGCAGAAGATGGTTCAGGCGACGGTGGCTATGCCAAAACTATGAGCCCAGAATTTATCGAGGCAGAGATGGCGTTGTTCGCAGAGCAGGCCAAAGAAGTGGACATTATTATCACCACGGCGCTGATTCCCGGTAAGCGTGCGCCTTTGCTAATTACGCAGGAAATGGTGGAGAGTATGAAGCCGGGATCCGTTGTGGTTGATATGGCCGCTGAGCAAGGCGGCAACTGCGCGGTCACTAAGCCGGGTGAAATCTATAGCTATCACGATGTCACGATTGTCGGCGTTACCGACTTTCCCAGCCGCATGGCCAGTCAGTCCAGCCAGCTATACGGCACCAATTTGTACCATCTGCTCAGCGACATGGGCGGCTCAGACGATTACAAAATTGACCTGGAAGACGAAGCCGTTCGTGGAGCGCTGATCACCTATGAAGGCGAAGTCACCTGGCCTGCGCCCAGACCGGAGGCTTCGACTGTCGCTCAGCCGCCGGTGAAACCAGCGGCGGTCGTTCAGCCACTGACCGCTGAGAAGAAGAAGGCTTCACCCCTGGTCAGGTGGCTGGGTTTGGCGGCTCTAGCCAGCGGCATTATCGCTATCGGCCTGAGCGCGCCGCCTTCTTTTCTCTCGCACTTTACGGTGTTCATTTTGGCCTGCTTTGTAGGCTGGCAGGTGATTTGGAATGTGAGCCCGTCGCTGCATACGCCGCTGATGAGTGTCACCAATGCGATTAGCGGAATCATCATTATTGGCGGGCTGTTGCAGCTCTCGGGTGAGTGGACGACGACGACGGTGTTGGGAGCGATCGCCATCCTCGTCGGCACTATCAATATTTCAGGCGGATTTCTGGTTACCCAGCGAATGCTAAAGATGTTCCGGAAGTAATTCAAGTCCGGATGACCCACCCCGCCTTGCGGGCACCCCTCCGAGGAGGGGATCTGCTGATCGCTATATCTCACAGGAATTGATCTATGTCCCATAATTTAGTGACGGTCGCCTACATTGCGGCTATCGTTCTGTTTATTTTGAGCTTGGGCGGACTGTCTAATCAGGAAACGGCTAAGCGCGGCAATCTCTACGGCATTGTTGGTATGGCGCTGGCAATTAGCGCAACGGCACTGGGCTCAGGGGTGAGCAACTATACTGCGCTGATCGCGGTGATTGTACCCGGTGTGGTGATTGGCGCATTTTTGGCCTCGCGAGTAGAGATGACCGAAATGCCCGAGCTGGTGGCGGTGCTGCACAGCTTTGTCGGGCTCGCGGCGGTACTTGTAGGGATTGGCAACTATCTCCAACCTGAGTCTGGTCTGGTCGGCGCAGAAGAAACGATTCACATGATTGAAATCTATGTGGGTGTATTTATTGGTGCGGTGACCTTTACCGGCTCAGTGATTGCTTTTGGCAAGCTGAAAGCCCTGATCAGCAGCAAGCCATTAATGCTGCCCGGACGGCATTTGCTAAATATTGGTCTGCTGGTTGGCACTGTCGCCCTGGGCTTTGTCTTTATGGGCGCAGAAGGGACTGCCGGACTGCCTGCTTTGCTGGGCATGAGTGGTTTGGCTGGTCTGCTCGGGATGCATTTGGTCGCTGCCATTGGCGGGGCCGACATGCCGGTGGTAATTTCTATGCTCAACAGCTACTCCGGCTGGGCGGCAGCGGCGGCAGGCTTTATGCTCTCGAATGATCTGCTGATTGTGACTGGGGCGCTGGTTGGCAGCAGCGGTGCTATTTTGAGCATCATTATGTGTCAGGCGATGAATCGCTCTTTTATCAGCGTTATTCTCGGTGGATTTGGTCAGGGTGCAAAATCTGGCGGGGCGGGCAGTACAGCGCCGGGCGGCAGTGCGACTTCCACCACTGTGGAAGAGACGGTTGAACTATTGAACGATGCGAGCAGCGTGATTATTACGCCAGGCTATGGCATGGCGGTAGCGCAGGCGCAGCACGCGGTAGCCGATATTACTAAAATTTTGCGCGATCGCGGTACTACTGTCCGCTTCGGCATCCATCCGGTTGCCGGTCGCCTGCCGGGTCATATGAATGTTCTTCTAGCAGAAGCTAATGTCCCTTACGATATCGTTCTAGAAATGGACGAAATCAATGAAGACTTTGCTGCTACCGATGTGGTGCTAGTGATTGGTGCTAATGACACGGTAAACCCCAGCGCACTAGATGACCCGACTAGCCCCATAGCAGGGATGCCAGTATTGGAAGTATGGAGCGCGGCCAATGTCGTTGTGATGAAGCGCAGCCTGTCAGTTGGCTATGCCGGCGTAGACAATCCGCTGTTTTATAAAGACAATTCGCAGATGCTCTTTGGCGATGCCAAGGCAAATGTGTCGGCAATTTTAGCGGAGATGCAGAAGACGACTAAGAAACCAGCGATGGCGGGAGCCAAATAGAAGACAGTCAGATTTCTGTTGAAGCCACAGAAATATGGTTGCCGTGAAAAGAGTTGAAGAAGCCCAAAGAACAAGTTATAGCAAAGTGCCGGAAGCTATAAAAGAAAAGGGCCTAGACGCATTGCGTCTAGGCCCTTCCTTAGGAAATTAGAGAACTTTATAGTTCGGTGTAAACGAGTAAAAGGCGCTTAATCGATAGCGTCCTTGACGCTGTCTTTCATGTCTTCTTTGGTATTAGTAGCAGAAGCTTCTGCTTGCTTGGCTTTGCCCTTTGCTTGAGCTTCGGTGTTGTCTGTTGCTTTACCCGCCGCTTCTTGAACTTTACCTTCAGCGTCTTTGGCGGCAGCCTTGGCTCTATCGTCGATACCCATAGTGAATATCCTCCAGTTAGTTAAGTTCTATACCTTATTAGGTTACTTGTCAGCTCTAGCGGCCTCCTCTACCTTCCGGCTGCTTTCCTGTCAGCCATAGGTTACATCTTTCCTAATTCAGACGGCCTAATCAGGAATGTCTTTGATGGCCTGCTTCGCGTCTTCTTTCTCAGACGGAGCAGCCGCTTCTATCTGCTCGTCTTCCCCCTCTACTTGGGCTTCAGGGTTATCCTGCGCTCTGCCATAAGCTTCTTTTAGCTTACCTTCAGTGGCTTTGGCTGCTGCCTTTGCTTTGTCTTCTAGACTCATAATAAATGGTTTCCTGAAAATGAATTTACACCTACTATGCTATGTTTTAGAGCCTGAGTAATGCTCTATCGTAGGGCACTTTCCCTCATGCCGTAGGGCATACCTGCTGAGGCTCTACGGTCACTTTCTATAGTGATCCGCATGTCTCGAAGCCTGTTTAAAGGTGGATAGATTATCTGTCTGTAAAAAATGTCTGTAAAAAAAGAGAGTGGCCAGAAGCCAGTACCTAAAAAGCCAGCGCCTACAGGAGACGATAGGCCAGTTGCTTGGCGGATACCGCTTTTGGCTTTGCTGCGCCGTTACTTGCCGCAGCGGATTTATCGGCCAGTGATTCGCACGGCTCGTAAAGCCAACAAAATATGGGCTGTCAACGGTGGCGATTGGCACTGGATGGCGAACAATCCGGTGCCCCTAAAGAGTCTGAATCGCAATTTGTGGCGCAACGCTGAGCCCTCTTTTACCTATTACATTATGCTGTTTCTCTCGGGGGTCATCTCTTCCCTGGGATTGCTAGCAGGCAGCACAGCCGCCATTATCGGTGCGATGATCGTAGCGCCGCTGATGGGGCCGATTACGGGAATGGCCTTTGCTATTACTATGGGCAACCGCCGACTGCTAAAGCGGGCAGGGCTATCTGTGGCTACAGGTGCGGCGCTGACGACGCTGACGGCTTATTTTATCTGTACTGTGGTCGGTCTAAATACGCTGAACCCGGAGATTCTGGAGCGCACTCGGCCTACCTTAATTGACCTGGCTATTGGCTTAGCGGCGGGGGCGGCGGGGGCTTTTGCGACTACTCGCCGGGATGTGACCAGTGCGCTCAGTGGAGTGGCGATCGCCGTTGCGCTAGTGCCTCCGCTGAGCGTCATCGGCATCGGTATGGCCTTTGGCTCGCGCGATGTTGTCATTGGCTCTACCCTGCTATTTTTAACCAATCTCTCGGGCATTATTCTCAGCGGCGGTCTGATCTTTGTCTGGCAAGACTATGGCTCTATGAAGAGAGCCCGGCGAGGACTGCTAGCCTCTACCCTGACAATTACGCTCTTGGGCGTTCCCTTGGGGCTCTCGCTGCGAAAATTGGTCATAGAAGAGCGGGCTCGGACCTCGGTAGGGCGCATTATCCGCAGTAAAAATGAGACTTTTAGCGATACCGATATTCGCAGGCTACAGGTAAACTCACAGGGGAAATCACTGATGGTCAAGCTCGAAGTGGCTGCGCCTGCGGGCTCAATTTCCGCAGCCGATGTGGACGGCGTACACAGCCTTTTAGAAGAAAAGCTAGCGCGTCCGGTCAATCTGGATGTGAGCGTCTTTCCGGTAGAGGAGTTTGCAATAGACCAGACAGAACAAACGGCTGACGCAGAGCAGTCGCTGGGCGATCACCTACCGACCTACCTTAGACCTATCCAACTTAGGTAAAGAAAGCGTAAAGGTACTGCCTTTGCCGACTTCAGACTCCATTGTCAGCGTACCCTGGTGCATTTCTGCAATGCGCCTAGAGAGATGCAGTCCTAAGCCGCTACCTGCCCGCATGTGATCGCCTTGGTAAAACCATTCAAAGATTTTGCTCTGCGCCTCGGGGTCAATGCCTGCGCCTGTGTCCTTGATCGCGACGTGAATGGATTCGGGCGATCGCATCGCGGTGGCAGACTGCGGGCTCACTGAGAGCAGAACGGATATGCCGCCTGAATCGGTAAACTTAATCGCATTGCCTAGCAGGTTGGTCAGTAGTCGCCTCAGCTCAATACGATCACCCTCGGTCTGGTACTGGCGGCTGATCTGCGACTCGTCGAAGCGCTGAGCTTCTAGATCTAGTATCAGGTCTTTTTCTTCAGCGAGGGGCTTGAGCTCTTGAACGACTTCTTTAGCTAGAGCATAGATAGACAGTGGCGATCGCACCAGCTTTTTGTGCCCGGCCTCGTGGCGGTAGATCTGGAGCAACGTGTTAGTCATCTGCAACAGATTTTCGTTGTTGGTGATGACATTGCCAATAGCTTCTATCATCTCAGCGGGCGGCGCACCAAAAACCCCCTGCAAACACAGATGCAGTACCCGATTGGCAGCTACTAACGGCGTGCGCAGGTCGTGGGTGAGCCGCGCGACAAAGTCATCTCGCTGACGAATCATTGCTGACTGTTCGTCTATGCTGCGTTTGAGCCGCAGCAGCGATCGCACTCTGGCCATCAGCTCATCAATATCAAACGGCTTACGAATAAAGTCGTCAGCCCCAGAATCTAACCCCTCCGACAAGCTGGATTGGTCGTGAGCGGTGACCAATAAAATAGGAATATAGGGCAAATCTTTATTTTGACGGATGCGCCGGGTCACCTCATACCCATCTATACCGGGCATCATCACATCTAGCAAAATCAGCTCAGGCGGACGCTTTGCGATGTAGTCCAAAGCAGATTTACCGTCGTTCACACAGTCGAGATGGTAGTGATCTACCTCCGACAAAAGAGAATCTAATATAAACAGATTATCTTGAATATCGTCGACAGCTAATATCGTTACAGCATTTTTGCTCATGTAGTAAAGGCTACTTAATAAAAGTGTATTAGCAGCTATTTTCATAGGGGCAGGAAGCTGGTGGAATATTCCCTCATAACGAGGTATTGACCACAGGCATTCCTATCATTGGATATACGGAGAGTAGCACTAAGCCTATGTCTCTCGTTTCTAACCAAGGACATAGGCTTACTCCTTACAAGGTTTAGCTTAGGCCAGTCGACGCCATTGAATGTGAGATGTCGCACCCTGGCTTCACCCGCCTGGCTTAGCCCGCAAAGTGCTGGAAGCTATTTAATCCTTGCTCCTTAATGCTCCTTAATTAAGCTTGTGACTCACAGCAGCGTCAATCGACTCTTCAATCGGCTCTGGGATCTCTGAAAAAAACAGATCGCCCACCTGATTGACATTTTGGGGCGTCACCTCTCTAGGCAGCTCTATTCTGAAGGTAGAGCCTTGCTCTACCCGGCTACTTACCGTAATTTCTCCTTGCATAATCTTTACTAAAGAATAGGTGATAGCAAGCCCTAGCCCGGTGCCCGGATGCTGTCGCGTCACCTTTTGGTCGGTCTGATGAAATGCATCAAAGATATACATCTGGTCGGCGTCGCTGATGCCGCAGCCAGTGTCGGTCACCCGGATGACTATTTTGTCGGCCTGTTCTCCGTTTTTGGGTAAGTCTTCTACCTGCACCCGCACAGAGCCTTGCTCGGTAAACTTAATTGCATTTGAAATGAGATTGCCCAAAATTTGACGCAGCCGAATGTGGTCATTCACCACGGTCGGATTGCTCAGCCTGATGTCTATCTCTACGCTCAGTGCCTTTTGCGTCGCCAGAGACCTCAGCTCTTCGACAGTGCTATTAACTAGCTGTGAGAGATTTATAGGCGCAGGCTCTAACTCTAAACGGCCCGCCTCAATTTTGGAAAATGCCAGAACATCATTGATCAGCTCTAGCAGATTTCTGCCATTGTCCAGCACCCGGCTGAGCATGTCTCCCTGATAGCTCGTCAGCGGCCCTTTGGTTTTACTGAGCAAAATCTGAGAGAAGCCGATGATGGCATTTAGCGGGGTTCTCAGCTCGTGAGACATGGTCGCCAAAAATTCTGACTTTAAGCGCGATACCTCTTGGAGCTGAAGGTTTTGCCGGTAGATATAGCGGCGATGATCTTCTAGCTCCTGGTTTTGCCGTTCTAGGAGCCTGTTTTTCTCTCTGAGGTCGCAGTTAGCCTGCTCAATTTTGAGTTCGGCCTGATGCACAATGATGGCGCTGCGCACCAAGCGAGCGATCGCCTCCGAAGACAGCTTGCGCTTGGGCAGGTAGTCTGAGGCACCGGCCTTCATCAGCTTTACAGCGGTCTGCTCATCGCCCTGCCCGGTGAGCACAATCAGCGGCACCTTCACCCCGCGATGGCGGATCTGCTTGACTAGTGCCAGTCCGCTCCTGCCGGGCAAGTGATAGTCCAAAAAAATACAGTCGAAAGCGGTGTGCCCAATGGCCACTAGCGCCGTGTCAGCATCAGCCGCTTCGGTAATGGAGATGTCGAGATTGGTCGTACCAAGCGATCGCCGCAGCGCCATTCGATCCACTTCGTCATCGTCTACGACGAGTATGTCTAAAGGTTTTTCTAAAGAAGTAGGCATTTTTTAATAAGCTCAGCCAAGCACACACTGGGACTAATCGCAAAAAAACTGGTAAAGTCAAACGATAACAAGCGCCAGCCGAGATACTATATTTTTGCTAAAGAATAGAAATGCATATACCAGTTGATAAAGTCTAGCGAGCAGGCAAGTCAGCTACAAGTGTCAATGGTAGCGGATTGATAGCAATGCCCCTGTCTTGAGATATAGTCCGAGTAATACTTAAGTCAGCTACGGATAAGTCGGCTACGGAATTTCGGACAGGGTCCAGTAGCGGTTGAGCGCTGCCATCACCTCGGCGAACTGAACAAACGTCACCGGCTTGAGTATGTAGCCCGCCACGTTGAGGTTGTAGGCTTCGACCCGATCTCTTTCTTGGTCAGAAGTAGTGAGCACAATCACCGGAATCGGGCGCAGCAGTGGATCTTGCCTCAGCTCCTTCAAGAACTCGATGCCGCCCATTTTAGGCATGTTTAAGTCAAGCAAAATCAGGCGACGAAACCCCGGCATCTCTACCTCTTTTGACTCTCCTCTAAGAATTTCTAAAGCATCCAACCCGTTGCTTGCCACATAGACCGGATTGGTAATGTTTGCCCGTTTAAAGGAGCGTTGAACATTCATCACGTCTACTTTGTCATCTTCTACTAGCAAAATATTAGTAGTGACCATGTCCAGCATTGCCCTTGTATGTACTCCTTTTTCTGAAAATTTGACTGTACAGTAGTCCCAGCGATAAAGCTGCTGTACAGTCAAAAGCTCTCTAGAAACGATACCCAATCTTACTAAGTCTGTTAGGTGATGCCGACTCTCTGTCGATAGAGGATTGCAGCTAAAGCATCGGCAGATTGCAGCTGAGGCATCAGCGATTGCATCATTTGAGCGATGCCTGCGGTTTTTTGGGCCAGGTAAAGCGAAATGCAGCGCCCTTGCCGACACTAGAGTCCAGGGTAATTTCTCCCCCTTCGGCAGCGACTATTTTTCTCACGAGCGATAGGCCAATGCCCGTGCTCTCTAAGTCGTCGCGCGGCTTTAGGGTTTGGAAGATGGTAAAAATCTTGTGGTGGTAGGCCGGGGCAATGCCAGGTCCATCGTCGGTGATGGCAAACTGATAAAATTCGCCCTGATCTTCTACTGACACCTGTATCCGTCCGCCCGATGGGTGGTGATGCTTAATGGCATTGCTAATCAGGTTAGAAAAGACCTGCGTCAGGGGCACCCGTCTGGCCTCTAGCACTGGCATGACAGGTGAAATCTCGACGCTAAATTTGGGCGGGGGGGCTAGCAAATCGACCACATCGGCGAGCAAGCTGCCCACCTCTACCCTTTCGTAGCTCTGGTCAGCGCGGCCAATGCGCGAATATTCCAACAGGCCATTGATCAGCCCCTCCATGCGGTGTACCCGGTTGGTGAGCAGATCGAGCTGCTCTTTGTTTTCGGGGGGGAGGCGATCGCCTAAGTCTTCTTCAATCCAGGTCGCCAGGTTAGCGATCGCTCGCAGCGGCGCTTTCAGATCGTGAGAGGTGACGTAGGCAAACTGATCTAGCTCCTGATTGCGCTGCTCCAGAGTCATCGCGGTGCGCTTGAGCAGCCGATTGGCGGTGAGCAGCTCGTCTTTTTGTGATTGCAGGCTTAAGTTAGCCTGTTTGCGCTTGGTGATGTCTTGAATAGTGGCAATAAAATAGAGCAGCTGACCCTGCTGGCCTCGCACCGTAGAAGCATTGATCTGCACCCAGATAACTGCGCCTGCCTTAGTCAGATAGCGCTTTTCAAAGCCGACGTGCGGCTGCTCACCGCTGAGCAACTGCTGGTAGTGCGATCGCGCCGTCTCAACATCGTCTGGATGGGTCAGGCCAATTGAGTTGGTTTGCAGCAGCTCGGACATCGTGTAGCCCAACAGACTGCACAGTTGTTGATTGGCCTGTATCCAGCGGCCATGGCTATCCAATCGAGCCATGCCCACAGCGGCCTGCTCAAAAATGATCCTCAGCTGCGTCTCCTGCTCTTGCTGGAGGGCCTCTTCCTGTTTGCGATCCATGATGTTTTCAAAGGCGACCCCCACACAGCGATCAGGCAGCGGAAACGCCTTGACATCGAATATGGCCTGTTCCACCCGCTCGTCGGCATAGATGATTTCGCCTAGGTCATATTTTTGCCCGGTGCGAACCACCTCGGCATAGATCTGCGGAATCTCAGTGTCGGCAGTCGCTGGAAAAGCCTCCAGTATGCGCTTGCCTACAATATTCGCTACAGGTATGCCAAGCAGTTCACCAACCGCTGGATTGCTCATAATCAGCCGCAGACTGTGCGGATTATCAGCGGCTTCCAACTGCCAAATCTGAAGCCCTATCTGCATGTTTTGGATGGTAGCTGCGTACATCTGTGCGTCTGCTTGCGATCGCTCTGCTCGCTGATTTGCTTGCCGCTCAACCCGTAGCAATTCCGCATAGCGATCTTGCGCAGTTGCCAGCTGCTCAGTCCGCTCATCCATCCGCTTTTCCAGCTTCAAGTTAAACTGACGAGTCTCGTCTTCTACCTGCCTGCGGTCGGTCACATCGCGAGCAATACAGCACAGCAGTCGGTCTGCTGTCTCTGTGACCGCCGCTTCAGCGCCATTTTCAAGGCCATTTCCAGAACCATCTCTAGAATCATTCTCAGCGCCATTCTTGGGGCCATTTAACGCTGAGATATTCCACTCCAACCAACGCCACTCACCCGTTTCAGCCCGGTAGCGACCGGTAAAGCTAGTGGCTGACTGTCCGGCTCGCAGCCGATCTATCTCGGCCTGGTGGCCCGCGCAATCGTCGGGGTGGGCCAGCGTCACTAGCGGACGAGCATAGAGACCGCCAGCGCCATAGCCCAAAACCTGCGCAAAAGCCAAATTAATCCGCCTACAGCATCCCTCTGCGTCTAAAACGCAAATCAAATCAGAAACCAGATCAAAAAATTGCTCTAGTTCAGTCATGGGCAAGCTGATCGCAGAGAGGCTGCTCATAGTGAAAACAGATGAGTGAAGGGGAGCGAAGATTAGCGGCTTCTTAAAGGGTCAGTCTCAAAGGGTCAGTTTTAAAGGGTTGTACTGCTTAAAATAATCTGTCTTGAGAGTAAGCGACAGAGAACCATCTATATTTGCTTCGAGGTGGCAGAGTATATAGCTTTTTATCCCTCAGCCCGATCAGCTTATCATCCTAGTTAGCGATCAGTCTCTAGTCTCTGGCGTACCAACGGTTGAAGTCAGCCTAGCAAATCTTTAAAGCGCTTTCGTGCAGTGGCTAATTTCTGGTGATCGCTTTCTCCTTACTCTAGATGTCTCCGCCTTTGGGATGGCGCTAACTTCTTTCTTGGGCGGCCTAGACGACTCTGCCTTTAGAGATAGCGGCAAGCAGCCTCTAAGCGGCCTTTGTCCTTCGCCTGACAGATGCTCTGTCTACCGATATACTGCAACTTGAATGGAGTAGCCTGCTTACTGAAGATCGCTACACTTAGCCCATTTGCAAGATTTTAGGGATACAGAAGGCATGACAGAGATGGAAGAAGAAATTAGTGTTGCGCTGATTGAAGATCACGATTTGACTCGAATGGGGCTAAGGGCAGCCTTTCGGCAGGCGGGGCTGAGGTTTTTGGGAGAGGCAGGTAACGGCGAGAAAGGCATAGCCCTCCTAGAAGAAATGCGACCCGATGTAGCGGTAGTAGATGTCGGCTTGCCCGATATTGACGGTATTGAGCTGATTCAGCGGTTCAAAAAAGCCAACCCAGACAGCGATACTCGAATTTTGATGCTGACCATGCACGACAGCGAAAAAGCTGTATTAGCAGCTTTTGCCGCTGGCGCAGATTCGTACTGTACTAAGGAGATCGAAACTCAAGACTTGGTTACTGCCATTCGTGAGACCAACGCGGGTAACTCGTGGATCGATCCCTCTATTGCTAGCCTGGTTCTCTCTCAAGTCAAGCCCACTGTTGCTGTCGGTGAATCTTTTAACAGCCGCACCGTAGAGATCAGAGCGGTAGATCCGGAGTATGAGCAAATCATTGAGTCTTATCCGCTAACTGAGCGCGAGCTGGAAATTTTGGAGTGCATTGTCTCGGGCTGTAGCAATGCGCAAATTGCTGAGAAGCTGTTTGTCACCGTGGGTACGGTTAAGACCCACGTGCGCAACATTTTGAATAAGCTTGGGGCGAGCGATCGTACTCAGGCGGCTGTTCGAGCTTTGCGCTCCGGGCTAATCAGCTAGCGCCTACCCACCTTTAAGCTTCCCACCAGCCAAGCTCTGCAACAGGCAATCCATCGGGTTGCCTGTTTTTAGTATCTTCTCTATCTCTCCAATAAATATTATGTTATCTTTCTCCACTATCTGGTCTCTGCTCCGCCAGACCTTTGCCGAATGGCAGCGTGACAAGGTTTCACGGCTCGCGGCGGCTCTGGCTTACTACACCACGTTCTCTCTAGCGCCGGTGCTGGTGATTGTGATTGCGATCGCCAGCTTTCTATTCGAGCAGAGCACGGTTCAAGCTCGCATTGTTGAGCAGTTACAGGGTCTGCTGGGCGAAAACGGTGCGGCCTTGGTCCAGGAGATGCTGACCAATGCCCAATCGCAGGAGGGTGGTATTTGGGCGACCATTATCAGCTTAGTGCTTTTGATAGTGGGGGCTTCGGGGCTATTTATTCAGCTGCAAGACGCGCTCAATACCGTTTGGAATGTGGTGCCTAGGCCCGACGGTGGCATTGGGAAACTGGTGCGCGATCGCCTGCTGTCTTTTGGCATGGTGCTAGTGATTGGTTTTTTGCTGATGGTGTCGCTGCTGCTAAGCGCGGCCCTAGCAGGTATCAGCGGTATGTTAGGCGATGGCGGCGGGCTAGTCGGCTGGGATGTCGGCTGGCAGCTGCTTAATACGGCAGTCTCCCTGGGCGTAATTACGCTGCTGTTTGGCCTGATCTACAAAATTTTGCCCGATGCCACCATTGCCTGGAGCGATATCTGGGTAGGTGCAGGTATTACGGCTGTGCTGTTTACGATTGGCAAGGCGCTGATCGGCTTTTACTTGGGCAACAGCAGCGTGGCCTCGGCCTATGGTGCGGCGGGTTCGTTTGTAGTGCTGCTGCTGTGGATTTACTACTCAGCCCAAATTTTGCTCTTTGGCGCGGAGTTCACTCAGGTTTATGCCAACCGCTTTGGCTCTCATATTGAACCCGACGAGCACGCCACTTTTGCTGCCGATGCTACACCTGAAGAAAAGGGTATAGAGACGGACACGGCCCAAGGTAAAAAAGGTGAAAAAGGCGAAACTCGTCAGATTGCTCGGCCTGAACCGCCCTCTAACTTACCACAGACGCGATCGCAATTCAGGGCGCAGCGTCAGCAGCGCGATCGCCAGATGAGACGAGCTGAAGGGCGACCGCCAGAACGCTAACATCACTGTTAACTAGCTTGTCCAGCCGCTAGTGTCGGACATTAGATCGGCTTCTGCCTTTAAACCTCTTTAGTCATATATTTTTGCACTTATGCCTGTCCTGCTCGATATCCGAGCATCCTGCTGCCAATATAAAGAGATAGGCCAAATGAAAGAGCCTATATGCCTTTTGCGACAGGCTAACCTATGGTGCCTCTATCAAAAGAGTGAGTATCGTCTCCTGCTTTTAGGCAAAATTTGCACAGCGGCTTCCTTCTTGTGGGAGAGGAATTTTTCAGGGTAATAACGCCTTAATAGGGGAAGCACACTTCTTATTAGAGCGAAAAGAGTACGTTATGGGATTTTTTATGGGCCTACCGGCCACGCCTTTCTACGCGGCTAGCTGGCTTGCACAGCTAGCTGATCCGGGCATAGATACGCCAGAGGAAGCCGCGCTAATTTTTTCTGGCCCACAGTTCTTTATTGCCCTCCTCTCCGGGGTAATTTTGGCCTTTGGCTTTCAGCTGCTGTTGACTAATCTCTCGATGGCAGCGGGCGTTTCTTACGTTAGCCATTCCAGTAGCTCTAGTAGCTCCAGCAGTTCCAGCGGTTCCAGCAGCTCAGGCACGGGCATTAAGAAGATTAGCGTTGCTTTTGGCGCGTGGACTCTGGTTACCGTCAGCCTGGCTCTGTTCTTTGCCTGCTGGCTGGCCGTTAAGCTCAGCCTTTATAACAGCGTCGCTTTGGGTGCGATTACCGGCTTAGTTATCTGGGCCACCTACTTTACGCTGCTAGTGTGGTTTAGCTCCACGGCTGTGGGCTCTCTGGTTGGGTCAGTTGTTAAGTCGGCTACCAATGGCTTCCAAGCGTTGGTAGGTACTGCAACTGCCGCACTGGGCGCAAAAACCGCTGGTAATCAGCTGGTCGAAACTGCCGAAGCGACTGCCGCCGCTGTTCGCCGGGAGTTTACCTCTGGTCTAGATACGTCGTCGATGCAAGACCGACTACAAGAGTATTTGGCTGGGCTGCGCTCTCCCGAAGTAGACGTCGCCTCTATTGAGCAAGAGTTTGAGCGTTTGCTACAGGGCTCCGAGCTGGCCAACGTAAAAGATGGCGACGCGCTTCCCCCAGTTGATAGCGATACGTTTGCTAAGCTGCTGAGCGATCGCACCAATCTGTCGCGGCAGGATACCCGGCGCGTCGCTAACCGCCTGTATCAGGTGTGGCAGCGCAACACGGGCGGTAGCAGTAACCAGCTCAACGAGATTATGGCTTTTGTCGCTTCGGCCAGTGCCGGACAGCTCGCTTCTGACGAGTTGGGTAGCCGGCTGGATCGGCTAGTCTATGAGCTGAAACAGCAGGGCGGCCAAAATCAGTCAGGTGGTCAAAATCAGCAAGACGGCGACAGCAGTAGCAGTCCTTTCTCCCAGGCACTGAGCCAGGGTATGAACGCTATGGTCGGCATGGTGATGGGTAAGGTGGACCTATCCGACTTTGACGCCAATACGGTAGTTGGCCAAATTAAGTCCGCCCAGCGTGAGCTAATGAGCCAGTCTGATACCAGCGCCCCTCAGCTTACAGACGATACTTCTGGCCAAAATCTGATCAAGGCCGATGTCGAAAACTATCTGCACCATGCCTATATCGGCGAGCTGAAGTCACCTGCTCTAGAAGAAAATTTCCGCAACGTTCTCTACGATGTAGAAGCAGACGAAACCGAACTGCGAGAGCAAATTTCTACTATCAGCCGACAGGTTTTTGTAGATACCCTCTCAGCGCGTGGGCTGCTGACTCAAACAGAAATCGGCGACCTCGCCACCCGTTTGGAAATTATTAGGCAGGCTGTGCTCCAAGATGTGATGGCCGCAGAGACAGCCGCTGCTGAGAAGCGGGTTCGCCAACAGCTAGAAACATTCTTCCGCTTTACCCCGGCGAGTGAACTGTCTTCTGATATGGGCGATCGCGCCTTTAGAGCCCTGATTGAAGATGAGCCACTAGATGTTGGCTATATGCGCGATCAGCTAGGCAGCATCAGCGCTGACTACTTCCGCCAGTTCTTAGCCGCTCGCGGAGACATTGACGAACCAGTCAGCTACGAGTTGGCCAACCGCTATCATGCTCTGCTAGATCGAGTGATTGCCGACGCAGAAGGCGTCAATCAAGCGGCCCAGGTTCGCTTGCAGCAGCAGCAGCAGTCTATAGAAGACTACCTGCGCCGCACAGACAAAGCCGAACTTGATCCTGACGGTATTAAGCGCGATCTAAAAGCGCTCTTAGACGAGCCCGACCAGGGCATTCACCGCGTTCGGGGCCGCTTGGCCCGCTTTGATCGCGATACGCTGGTGAAGCTACTGGGACAGCGATCAGAATTTTCTGAGCAAGAAGCTGATCGGGTGGTCAGCTCTTTAGAAGAAAACTGGAATGCCACTATGAATGCGCCCAGAAAGCTCACCCTTCAGGCGCAGGCGAAATACGATGAGGCGACGATGGCGATCTCCGACTACCTGCGCAGCACGGGTAAGCCAGAGCTACATCCTGATGGCATCAAGCGCGATCTGCAAAAGCTGATGGACAATCCCAAAGTGGGGGCCAAAGCGATTCGCTACCGGCTCTCCAAAATGGATCGCGATACGCTGGTACAGTTGCTCAGCCAGCGAGACGACTTAAGCGAAGCTGAGGCTAACCAGACTATCGACGATATGCTCTCTAGCATTCAGAGCGTGATTAAAGCGCCGCGCCGCCTAGCTCGCCGGGCTCAAACTCAAGCCCTCTCTTTCCAAACTGCCCTAGAGGACTACCTGCGCAATACCGATAAGGATGAGCTGAATCCCACTGGTATTAAGCGAGATCTTCAGCTCCTGCTGAACGACCCTAAGCTAGGGGTGAGCCGGCTTGGCGATCGCATGTCGCAAATGGATGAGACTACGATGGTAGCGCTACTGGCTCAACGGCCCGACATGACCGAAGCCGAGGCTACTGAAGTCGTCCGGCAGATGACTGACGTTCGCGATCAGTTCGTCGCCCAGGTACGCAGCATTCAGCGCAGCATAGAGTCGGTGATCAACCGCATCTTTGCGCGTATTCGCGCGTATTTGCAGTCGCTAGATCGCCCCGAGCTAGATTACTACGGCATTAAAGGCGATGTTCGCACCCTGTTTGATGATCCGCAGGCTGGCTTTACGGCGATGCGCGATCGCCTCTCTCAGTTTGATCGCGACACGTTAGTCGCCCTGATCAGCTCTCACGACCGGATTTCTGAAGCCGATGCTTACCGAGTTGTCGATCAAGTAGAATCTGCCCGTGATAGCGTGCTCCATCGGGCTGAGCGAGTAGAACAGCAAATAGAAAGCCGGCTCAACAGCATCAAAGCGCAAACCAATCAACAGATGGAAGACACTAAAGCTGCGGCTGAAGCTGCGGCTTGGTGGCTCTTTGGCACTGCGCTGGTCTCAGCAGTGGTCGCTGCCATTGGCGGCAGTCTTGCTGTCATCGGCTAGGTTACATGGCTTCTGTCGAGCTTAGGACATTGTTATCGGCTGAAACCATTATCTGACAACAGGCAACTCGACTCGCAAAGTAAGAATGCATCCTTACTTTGCTATAAGCCTCAATAACTGTAGCCAAAGCTAAATATAGCGATGCCTGCTCACCCTCTCTTTAGAGAACTCTGGTGAGCGGGCATTGTTCTGCGTATTCTCCTGCGCATCCCTCTGAGTTTGGAATAAGCTGTCTCATGGTCAACCGCTCAAACCTCTCATACCACCAATCCGGGTTCCCCTTACCAAGGGGAACCGTAAGGGAGGGGTAGCGACGTGTATGCTCAGCCGGAACCCCTCCGCCTGCGGCATCTCCCCTTGGGAAAAGGGAGAAAAGATCTCCGATGGCGCATTCTATCGATTCTTACCCCGAACTGACGTTATATTGGCGATCGCTAGAACCTGCTATGCACTCAGGGCCAAGTGACTAGCAGTCGTGCGTAGCCGTCTTTGCAAGTATGCATCCGACGACGGCTACATATAGCAGATGTCCTAATGCATTAGGACATCTGCTAGTCGAGTTGCCCGCTGTTCTCTAACGGTTTCAGCCGACAAAAGTGTCCTAAGCAACTCGACAGAGGCTGTATCACTTTCCTGAGCTGCAAAAAAAGTCAGCCAGACAAAATGTCCCGGCTGACTGCTTGATGCTTGTTATTGACGGAGCTGGTAGTTTACTGCGAATTGCTTTGTTTGGTTCACAAACAGACTGATAAAGGGTCCTGTCAATGCCTCAAAACTGCGAAGTCACTGAAAACTACAAATTCACTAAGGCGTGATGTTTTCGAGAACTTCCTTAATGTTCTGTTCAACAGATTCACCTTGGGCATTGGCAGGGTTGGACATATCTTCTGTATCTCCTGCCCCTTGAACGCCGTTGAGCCCTTCTGCCGAATTTTTCATAACGCTCTCACCGTCATTGGCGTCGGTCTTGGGTCCGGAAATCGCCTGCTCAGACTTTTCTTGTACAGTATTGAGCTGCTCCGATCCTTTAGAAGGCATAGAGTTGCTGTTACCAAAAGCCAGAGCTGGCGCGGCACTTGCAAACACCACCAGTGCGCAGACGGCAGCGATCGCCAAAGGCCGCAAACCAGCGAGCAAAGCAGAAAAATAGCTACGAACGCTTTTCATGGAAAATTCCTCCTGGGAATATCTAAAAGTTACAGATGTGCAAGCATCAAAGTGTGAAGGTAGTGTCATCAAACTAGGCGAACACAGCGAGCTCTAAAATGATGCTTCAGACTCTTACATGCTTACAGAAATGGGTCTAGTAATAAATGTTGTCCGCTGTGAGTAAACCTCAACGGCGTCTCGCCCTCACCAAACCCTGTCATGGATAGCGCCTAACGGTCAAAAAAGTCTTTTATCGACTCCACTACGCCGTCAGCTGTGTCTTGGATGTCATCGCCAGCATCGGCGGCAGCACCCTTTGCTCTGCCAACATCGCGCTTGATGCCACCTTTCACCTGATCTGCCGCGCCTTCCATTTGGTCGGTAGTGCCTTCAAACTGACCAGTAGCTTCGCCAACACCACGTTTTATCCTACCGGTGGTCTCTTGCACAGCGCCTTCTAATCGGTCACTGGTGCCCTCACCAGCCATGCGGTCTAACTCTGCTGTGGCCCGAGCACTCATCACCTCGCCCGCCTTCGAACTGTCGGCCATTGCCCCCGGTACCCAGGCACCGCTCCACACAGCCATACTCACCATAACCAAGCAAGCAGCACGAACAGCCAGCCGCCTGAGCCGCTGGCGATATTGATTGACGTTAATCATCTAATTACGTCTCCCTGTAATTGTATCTAACCACTACCCATACAATCCTGTTGCTACCCCCTGACAAATCCATCCTGTGGCAGATTCAGCGGCATCTTTGGAAATAGACCCCAGAACTGGTGGTTTTCTTTTGAATCCTCTTCCTCTTACTTTTCCTTCTACTCCTATATATGTATGCTATCGTTCGTCAATCTCTGTCTCAGGCATAGAAGGTCATTGTTGCGTATGCGGCTAATCTGTATGTCTATAAAAAATTATCAAAAAAGAAAAAGCCAAATGCCAGTAGAAATGCTGGTAGCCAAACGTTAGCTATGCTGGCTGATAGCGTCTTCCTTCAGTGTTTACTTCTGCTGAAGTCTAAACGAACGTCGATGCGCATAGAAAGACGGTCACATAGGTTTCAGTTAGCTATCTGTCATTGCTCACAGGATCACCGCTCATAGGATTAGTACGTATGGAAACTACCGAACAGCAAACTGTCGGTCAGCTAGAGAGAGAAATCTCACAAAAAATGCAGGCGCTCTACAAAAAACATTTGGGTCATCAGCCTAGCAAAGTCACCTGTCAGCTTTTTGATGAAAAAATAGCCATCATTCTAGAAGATTCTGTTACTCAGCCCGAGCAGCTATTAGCAGAAGATGGTCAGCTAGAGCTGGCTAAGCAGGTTCGCGCTGACCTCAATCAAGCCATACAGCCTCAAGTGAAGGTGTTAGTCGAAAGCATCCTTGGCGTAGAAGTGCTCGACCTTTTGAGCGACGCCACCTTAACAACAGGGCGCACTGGCATCATTGCTATTTTGTCGAGTACCCCCGATGTTCGTAACCCCGAGGCTATTCCCAAGGCGAAAAAGGGTTGATCGTTCTCCTTTGAGCGGGCTGGCTAGGTAGCTATCTACGTGGGCTCCCCGCAAGCTCATTGAGGCAGATGCCGCTGGATCATAGCGGCAAGCTCATCTATCATATATGGCTTTGCCAGATAGTCAGAGAAGCCTGCGGCGGCAATTCTTTGGCGGTCGCGCGGATGGGCCAGCGCCGTCACAGCCACCACCGGAATCCAGGCTATTTGCTCGTGCTTGCGCAGCCGCGAAAATACGTCAATACCGTCATCCTCTTTCAGCAAAATATCCAGCAAAATGATATCAGGGAAGCAGTTCAGCGCCGCTGCTACAGCCCCATCTCCCGAGCGGATAGAGGTCGCCTGATAGCCCAGCGACTCGACGGCATACTGTGCAAAGAGCAGGTTGTCTTCGTCGTCATCAAGAATTAGAATGCTGTACTGGCGATCATCCCCATTCTGGCCAGCAGGCTGAGGCCACTGGCTACCGGTAGTCTCTTCGTCCGTCGCCGTATGCTGATGCCTGCCCTCTGACCAATCATCGGCGTACAAATCGAGAGAACGATCCGTCAGCTCAGCCGTGTGTAGTGATGAACACAAAACCATTTCAGTTCTAATAGATTCACAAAGGGCGCACTACTGTCTCTTTTGAAGTATATCGCTTTGTTCAAAGGCTGATGTATGGAGCAGACATTCATTCATCAAGCCACCATAGGATTCAACCCCCAGTATAGACATCATTTTTATATTCAAACTGCTCGCTGTCACCTCATATGACATGAGATGACAGCGAGCAGTTGTCACAACCGGGTCAGGGGAATCACGGATCGCCCTGCCAGATGCCCGTGTTAGCATCGCCGGGTAGACCTTTCAAAATCATATCGACCAGTGTTTGATAGCCACCGTTCGCTGGCTTTTTGGGGGATACCTACTTTCGAGGGTTCCTTAAAAGATCTTGTGGAAAAACTATGAGCTTCTATATTTTTCTAGCTCGCTTCGGCTACCTAAAAAGCTATACAAGTAAACTGATGGTAGTGGCCTTTGCAGGAACGCATATTCCACTGCTAACGCTGCTGATTTACTTTGTCAACTCTACTTCGGTCGCTCCAGATGCGAAGCTCCAGATTGTTGGAATTTCTTTAGTGGCCACCCTTATGGGCACAGCCGCTACCCTGCTGGCGCTACACAACTTGCTTTCTCCTATCGGCCTAACAGCGCTCGCGCTCAGAAACTATTGGAATAAACAACAGCTTCCTAACCTGCCGACCCAATATACCGACGAAGCTGGCATATTGATGGCCAACACAACGCAGATCGTCAAGCAACTGGACGATTTTATGCGCTACATCGCAGACTATGACAGCCTCACGGGTCTGCCCAACCGGGAACTCTTCAAAAGCAGATTAAAGCGCGAAATTTTAGCAGGTCAATCCCAGTCCAAAATTGTTGTTTTTGTAGTCGATATTAATGGATTCAAAGGCTTAAACACAGTTGAAGGCGATGAGGTTGGCAATCGGGTTTTACGAGCGATCGCCCAGCGACTTATAGACTATACAGGCAGCTCAGATGCTTTAGCACGACTGGGAAACGATGAGTTTGCCCTTTTTGAAAAAGATGTATCGGCGCTGGAACCGGCTTTTTCTACAGCGCAGGAGATTCTCAGCTTACTCAATCAACCCTACTCAGAGATTTTGCCCGACCTCCATATTACAGCTAGCATTGGCGTCGCTGTTTATCCTACCGATAGCGGCACTGCCGATCAGCTGATAGCCAATGCCTACACCGCACTGCAACAGGTAAAGCACAGAAACAACAGCTATCAGTTTTACTCGCCTCAAATAGCCACTGCCTTGCAAAAGCATCTAAGGCTCGCAAAAGATCTCAGACTTGCCGTTGCCAAAAACCAGCTTTCACTTCACTATCAGCCCCGAATTGACTGGCGCAGCAGTGAGATGGCCAGCGTAGAATGCCTGGTGCGCTGGCATCACCCCGAGCTAGGTCAAATATCGCCAGCAGAATTTATTCCAATTGCCGAAGAAACTGGGCTGATTGTACCGATTGGCGAATGGATTTTGCGCACCGCCTGCCAGCAAAATAAATCTTGGCAGCGCTCCGGACTAAAGCCCTTTACAGTAGCTGTTAATCTTTCTGCTTGCCAGATTGAGAGCCCTGGCCTGGTAGATCTTGTCCAGCTCGTTTTGGCAGAGACCGAGCTAGCGCCCCAGTTTTTAGAGCTAGAAGTTACTGAGAGCCTGCTGATGGGCAACATTGCACCGACGCTGGCCGTCCTGGAAGACTTACACAGCAAAGGCATCACCCTAGCACTAGACGACTTTGGCACAGGCTATTCTTCGCTGAGCTACCTGCGCAAATTTCCTTTCGACATTCTAAAAATTGATCAATCCTTTGTTAAGGACATGGTTCGTAGCGCCGATGCCGCAGAAGTGATTAGAGCAATTGTGTCTCTGGCAAAAGGGCTGCATTTGGGGCTGATTGCCGAAGGTGTAGAGACAGAAGAGCAGCTCAGTCAGATCAAAACTTACGGCTGTTATGAGATTCAAGGCTACTACTTCAGCAGGCCGCTCACAGCTAGCGTACTCACTCAGCTACTCTATCAGCCTGACCCGTGGAAAGGAAAACCTAGGGAAGAAAACGAAAGACGCTCTCCGCAGCTGGTGGTAAGCTAAGTCGCTTTATCTTCACCTAACTGATGTCGTTGTAAATATCTGTCGCTGTCGAGAGATCAGGCCGCAGCTGGCGCTTTACCCTGGGGTATACACATCACTAGTAGTATCTATGGGTTATTCGCTTACAGCAGATCTGGCTGGCGACTGGGCCAAAATTCAGCACACGCTGGTTACTGGCACACTCACCTATGTAGGTATTATTCTCTGGCTGCGCTTTGCGGGCAAGCGCATTCTGTCAAAGTGGAACGCCTTTGACTTTGTTGTCACTATTGCCTTTGGCTCCATTCTATCTTCGGCTCTGCTGCTAGAAGATACGCCGTTTTCACAGGCAATGGTAAGCGTTGGGCTATTGGTTTGCTTTCAGTTTTTGCTTACCTGGATAGCGGCTCGCTCCAGTATTGTTCAAAAGCTAATCAAGTCTCAGCCCAGCCTACTGGTTTTTAAAGGTGAGCTGCTGCTCGGCGCGCTTAAACAGCAGCGGGTGACTACAGGTGAGGTGCTAGCCGCTGTTCGGCTCAGCGGCTACAGCAGCCTTGAAAACGTAGATGCAGTTGTTTTGGAGACCGACGGTAGCTTTAGCGTGATTAAAGATGTGAATCCGGCTACCGCCTCCGCGTTCAAGGATGTTCAGGGGTTTAAAGAAGCCCTCTCAGTTCGCTGAAACCCTGGATATCTCTCTCAAGGGACAGCTCGCACTGAGCGGTAGAACTATCTTTTGATGGATTCTAGAGCACAACAATAGTTTCTACACTTGGCAGGCAAATTGATTCAGAAAAAGATTTTTGAAAATGAACATTGTTTTTAGCCAAATAAAGGCGATCAGCGATCGCCTCACCCAGTCCCGAAGCGTGCTTAAGCGGACGCTGATTGTTGGCTTGGTCAGCCTTGGCCTCTGGGCTACTAGCGTGAGTACCCCTGCTTATGCCGCTGATGCCAACGATTACTACAGCAACGAGCGGGGCGGCGTGCAAAATACAGAGCGCTACGACCAAATCCAACCCAACTCAGGTGGTATGAATGGATTTGACGATACTGACCCGAGACGCAACACCCGAGCTGCCGATGCCAAGGCAAAAGCGCTGAGCGACCGTGCTGAGCGGATGCTAGATGAGACCGCCGACCCGCTAGAGAATGCGAGAGAAGCCATCAGCAACATCAAAAACGGACTGGGAGAAAGTGTGGATAGTGCTGCCGACAGCATTGGCAATCAGGCAGATAAGGTTTCTGACAAAGTAGGTCAGGCGGCTGACAGATTGGGCCGCAAAGCAGATGGAGTGACTGATCGGGTAGGCAATAGAACCGAACGAGCCGCTGATCGGATGATTAGAACGACAGACAATATGAACGGTCGTGTTCCTAACCAAACAAAATAAACTGATGGAGGACTGAGCTGGTAGAGTCTTTCCCTTCTTCCCGTTAGGCTGAAGTCTTTCTTAAAACGCTCTGATGGCTATTAGATAGCCGTCAGAGCGTTTTCACACGTTGGCTGCTGAGTCATTCTCTAAGGAGACAGCTCTAGAGTTGCAGGCAAACCACTTTCATCTACTCCGCTGCCCGACTGACTCTCGTCCGTACTCAGGCGAGCACCTCGACGCAGCGCGGCTTGCCAATTGCCGATTCTGACCTGAGCCGGCTCAAAGGCTTCTGCTTGTGAGGGTATGCGGCCAGCTAGCGCGATCGCACTCTCTAAGCTGCGACCCGAAATTGCCTCTGCCTGAGCCAGCAGATCCCAGCTCCAGCGGCTGATTTGGCTGTCGGCGCGGGTGCGGCTGTCGCTGCCAGTGGGTACGCGCTGGGCAATCTCGATGGCATTTGTCAGCGCTGCTGCATCGCCCCGAGCTGCCGCGTTTACCGCTTCCCCTAACCGCAGCCGTCCGTTTTCCTGAGCCTGCCAGCCAGCAATCACCTCTTGAGCGCTGTTATACAGGGCGCGGCCTCTGCCGATTCTAGAGGCGATGGCGATCGCCCCTGGCAAATCTCCACCATTGGCCCGCTGCTGAGCCTGGTCGAGCAGCGGCTGATCTTCTATACGCTGAATGCGACCCGTCCAGGTGGCTATGCGATCATCCGCTTCGCCCGCTAGCGTCCGGCCCGACGAGATTTTACGCGCCTCTTGAACTGCCGCTCGCAGGTTGTCAGGCGTGCCTACTGCTGCGAGCTGATCTGCCCGCTCTAAGATCGGGCGGTCTTCGATGGTTTCGACTCGCGTTTGCCACTGGCTGATTTGCTTAGTGGCTTTGTCCCATTGCGGCGAGCTGCGTGAGATTTGTTGGGCAATGGCGATCGCCGCCGTCAGATCGGTCGTGCTGCCGCGATCTGCTCGCTCCTGTGACTGGGTGAGCAGGTTAACGTTACGAATTTCACCCTGCCACTGCGCAATCAGCCGCTGAGCCCTGGCATATAGAGGCCGGTCTTTGCCGAGGGTTTTGAGCCGGGTAATGGCATCTTCTAAACCGCTGGCGTTACCCGCCCAAGCCTGCTGATAAGCGCTGACAAACACCTGAAAGTCAGTCACTTCTTTGCTGACTCCGATATCGCTAGGAATAGCGCTGAGCATCGCCTGAGCATCGGTTAGCTTTTGCCGGGCCAGGAGGTCTTCTGCGGCAGATAGCATTTGCTTCGCGATTTTCTTGCGCTCACCCTGCGCCTCTGAGTAAAATACGCTCTCTTTGTCAATTTTTTTCAGCCGCTTGAGCGCTTCAGTAAAGCCCTTGAGCGTTCCTTCTTTGGCAAAACCCAGCGCCTCGGAAAGCTCGCGGCTGTCTTCCCTGGCCTGGCTGATTAGCTCTGTCAGCTCGTTGTATTTGGTGGTAGACCAGTACCGATTGTCTACATCTAGCAGCTCTACTAGCAGGCTAAACGCCTTTTGAAAGTCTTTTGCCTTGAGCTGAGCGACCGCTGAATCGAACAGATCTTCTCCCTCTTCCCAGATCTTTTGCCAGCGAGCAATGCGCTCTTCTACGACGGTGGCGGCGGCAGTCTTGCTGGGAATTTTGCGGGCGTTAGCGATCGCCTCTTCCAGGTTGCCCTCTTCAAAAGCTCGCTCAGAGAGATCCAGCACCTGGTTGGCCCATACTTCAATCCGCTGATTGATGTCGTAGCGCAGGGGGTGATCTTCGGGCAGCTGGTCAACCAGGGCGATCGCTGCCAGCAAATTTTTCACATCGCCCTGATCCGCGTAAGATTCGGCACACTGAAGCCGCAGCGAGGCCGAAGCCGTCGGCCAAAAGATCGCCCGACAGTTGGGCAAGTTGGGAATGCGAAACAGGCTAACAATTGCTACTGTTCCCGCTGTGCCGACAACGCCAAAGGTCACCAGTACGACCAGCGGCCAGCTTTTCAGCCAGCGCATTCCTGGCCGGGCGGTGACTGGCTGAAGATCCTTCGTACCTGCGCTTTTAGCAGTCGCTTGAGGCATCGGCGATCGCTGACGAGTCGCGCCAGCCTCCCCCGGCAGACGATTGACGGCCCGGTTGGTGTAGCGAGCAGGCCTATGGCCAGCTACGTGCGAGTCGGCAGGCACATCCGACGGGCGCTCGGGAAAAGCGCTGTGATCGTCGTATTTCGATGTCATAGCTATCCTAGCGATCGCGCGTCTTGGAGACTGTTTAGGTTGCTGTGGCTGACCGGTGCCCGCCAAAGCGATGCCACCCAATTGTAGCAACGGTGTGATGTTAAAGGAAAATTCAAGTGAAGCGACCGATCAGGTGCCATTGCAGGCTACCCCATTTGGCAAACCTAACAACATCTCTGGTTGATGAATTGGACTGATTAGGTTAATCGATACCGGCCCTTAAGCGTCTATAGCTTCTGTCACTTTGCTTACGACATTACCACTCGCTAAAATATCAGCGCCAGTGGACTCCTAGTGAACCTCTAAAGTCTGCCTAGCTCACCTTTAAAACTCGTACTGATTGGCCCACGGCAATTTTAGTTTCACCCTGTGGCACCATGCCCAGCCCGTTGGTGTTTGCCAGGTTTACCAAATTACCTGAGCTATGGCTGCCGCTGGCCCGACCAAACTCGTACCCCCGTTCGTTAGCAACTAGCCGACCCCACAGATAGGTTTCACGCCGCCCGCCTGCGGATAAATCGCTCGTTGCGGTAGCCCAGACAAATTTGGGCGACCACGGCCCCTGCCGCCCCGATAGCTTGGCGATCGCGGGCACTACAAATCGCCAGAACCCCACCATTGCCGAGGCTGGATTGCCAGGCAGCCCAAAGTACAGCTGAGAGTTACCGCCGTGAGTCAGCGTTGCTACTGTTAGCGGTTTCCCTGGCTTCACGGCCACAGCGCGAATATGTAAAGTCGCCCCTAGCTCAGCCAGCACCTGATCAACATAGTCATAGTCGCCGACCGACACACCGCCTGAGGAGATGACTAAATCGGCCTGGGCCAGCGCTGAGGCGATCGCCTCTTTCACCGCGCTACGCTGATCGCTGACAATGCCCAACGGCACCGGTATTGCCCCCGTCTGAGCGACCAGCGCCGTCAGCGCGTACTGATTAGAATCGACAATTTGCCCTGGCTGCAAGGGCTGGTCGGGCGACACCAGCTCGCTGCCCGTAGAAATAATGGCTACCCGAGGCCGCCGGTAAACCTGCACCTGGCTCTGCTGCGCGGCGGCGAGTAGGGCAATTTCAGCAGGAGTGATCGCCCGCCCGCTCCCCAGCAGTTCCCCCCCCGCCCGGTAAAAGCTGCCCCGCTGCCGGACAAAGCTCTGAGGCTGAGGCACTTGCAAAATGGTGACGCGATCGCCCTGCTGCTCGGTCTCTTCCTGCATCACTACCGTGTCGGCCCCGGCTGGCATCATCGCCCCGGTCAAAATTCGCGCTGCCTGGCCCGGCTCAACCGTTGTTTGTGGCAGCTTACCCGCAGGAATTTCTTCTACAATCTGCAAAGTAACGGGCGATCGCTGCACATCGCTGGCTCGCACCGCGTAGCCGTCCATTGCCGAATTGTCCCAGTGGGGAAAATCCAGATCGCTCGCGACCGACTTGGCCAGCACCCGCCCCAGGCAGGCTGATACATCGCTCGCCAGATCGACCGTTTCAACCGCGTCAATCGGCTGCACCAACGTCAGAATTAATCGCTCAGCCTCAGCCGCAGAGAACATAATGGAGAAAACAACTACAAAAACGGAGACTGCCAGCGTCTCAGTATAGATCTTATCTTCCGCAATTCTTATGCAAACTGCTTCCCGTACTGCTACTAGCAACCAGCCCGCTGTTCTGCCCGGTGCCTTAGCCGATGTGCTGCGATCGCGCCGTCAGCGCCTGGCTAAACTCATCAATTTCCCGGTCTTGCTCTGGTCTGGGACGGCCAAACCGCGAAACTTTACCGCTAACATCTACCCGTACCGGGCCAGCAGCCACTTTCTCTACTTTGCGGGCCTACCGCTCGAAAACGCGGCCATTCGCATTGAGGGCGAACAGCTCACCCTGTTTATGGACGACGCCACCCTGGACGATGCGCTCTGGCATGGCCCCAGCCCCAGCCGCGCCGAGATTGCCCAGCAAATTGGCGCGGCTGACGCTCGGCCCTTAAGCGACCTGGCTGATTTGGCATCTGGCGCTGCCACCCTGGGTGAAAAAGATGAAACCGTGCAAATGCTGGAGCAGGCCATGCTGCGGCGGGGCATTGTGCTGCCGCGTCATCTCCCTCAGGGCAATCAGGGTTTAGAGAAGGCAATTGTGCAGCTGCGGATGATTCAAGATGAAGGGGCTACAGCCGCTATTCGCCGGGCGATCGCCGTCTCGGTCTCAGCGCACAAAGCGGGCATGGCCAAAACTTTTACCGCCGCTACTGAAGCCATTACTGAAGCCCAGGTGCGCGCTGCTATGGAAGCGGTCATCATCGGCCACGATATGTCTTGCGCCTATGGCAGCATTGTCACTATTGCCGGAGAAGTCCTTCACAATCACCACTATCACAACGCCCTAAATCCCGGTGATCTCGTGCTGGCCGATGTCGGCGCAGAAACCACTGACGGCTGGGCTTCAGATATCACGCGCACTTGGCCGGTGAACGGTACCTTCTCCGCTACTCAGCGTGACCTGTACGATATTGTGCTGGCCGCCCACGACCGCTGCATCGAAAAAGCGCGGCCTAGCGTAGAGTACGAAAGCCTCCACCAGCTCGCCTGCCAGACCATCGCCGAGGGGCTGGTCGATCTGGGCATCCTCAGGGGTCATCCCGAAGATTTAGTTGCTGAAGATGCCCACGCGCTGTTTTTCCCGCATGGGGTGGGCCACCTAATGGGGCTAGATGTGCACGATATGGAAGATTTAGGTGATTTGGCAGGCTACGCTGAGGGGCGGCAGCGGAGCGATCGCTTCGGCCTGGCCTTTTTACGGCTCAATCGTCCGTTAGTGGCGGGCATGGCCGTCACCATTGAGCCCGGCTTTTATCAGGTGCCAGCAATCTTGAACGATCCGCAGAATCGCGATCGCTACGCCCAGAGTATCAATTGGGAGCGCCTAGAGCAGTTTGCCGACGTGCGCGGCATTCGCATAGAAGACGACGTTTTGATTACCGAGTCGGGCTGCGAAGTGCTCAGTCAAGATTTGCCCACCGCAGCCTCAGAGATAGAGCAGCTGGTTCAAGCAGGCACCGTTGCTTAAGGGGCACGGCTAAAGCGAGATATCGCGAATGATTTGACTCTGTCTGACTCTATATTGCCGGCTTAGAGTCAGCCTGGTTAGCACCCCCCTTTTTCAGGAAGCCCAGAGCTACCATTGCCGTTACCAAGGCTAAGCCGCCCACAGCACCAGGTTCTGGCACAGCAGCCGCATCAGCGGTTGTCGATAGGGTCATCTCAGCGGGGGCCGCTGTTGCAACATCCTGCTGTAGCTGCTGACCGGCAAAGGCTGCCGTAATATCGGCAAAAAACGGGCGGGCCAGATCAGTGGTGTTGCCAGTGACCTGCACTCTCACCTGTGAAAAATCGGGAGAAAATTGCCCGATCAACTCCGTCCCAGGGGCTAATGGAAATGGAAATCCGCCGATATCCAGTCCACCGCCCAATGGCATGGACGAATTGATCAAGTTCGGTTGATTCGCAAGATTACCAAACTGAGAGTCTGTGAAAATTCCCTGAAACGTCTGGTTATCCACCCAGCTCAGCTGCCAAAACTGCTGTAAGAACGAGCCTCCGGTCAACCCGCTCGTCTCAGTTGCAGACACAATTGACAGTGCCCCATTCGCCAATGCTTCTTCAGGAGCCAAAGCAATCGAGAGATTAAAAGGATTGTTTTCTAGCGTAACTGTGCCAGTAAACGGGTCAAACACTTGCAGCGGTGCGTCAAAGCTCAGAATCGAAGTTGTCTGAAACAACTGCGGCTGGCTAAGATTTCCAAATACATCTGGAAACTGCATCGTCGTATTGTTGACACCCGTGAAAATAAATTGAGCTGATGCCTGCTCAGGTACTACTGCCAACCCGCTGACAGCCACGGCAGTCAGCAGGCTTACGCGAAACCCAGTTCGCCGATTAGAGGTCAATATTTTCATAAGTAAATGCACGTTTTAGCCTAGTCTTTCTTATATTGACGAAGATATCATGCTTAGCTGCTGCGTTAAATCGTAATTTTGACCTTTATCGACGTTTTTAGAGACTATTTGATACAAGCCGTCCCTGTGAAGTACATATAGCAGATGTCCTGATGCATTAGGACATCTGCTATTCGAGTTGCCTGCTGTTCTCTAGCGGTTTCAGCCGACAAAAGTGTCCTAAGCAACTCGACAGAGGCTATATATTGGTACTGCCGGAAGTTATGGGCGAGTGATGTCTACGGCGACGGTGCCGCTAAAATTGGGGATAGGTGGCGTCGGCTTGGTCACTTTGACGTTGATTTGTTGGATGCGGCGATCGCTCTGTAACGCATAGGTCGCGACAGCATCTGCCAAACTCTCAATCAGCTTAAATTTTTCTGTTTGAATCAGTCGCTGCGTCTCTTGAACAATCTCTACATAGCTATGTGTATCTGCTAGCGCATCGCTTTTGCCAGCGGCAGAGAGGTCAATAGAGATTTTGAGATCAACAATAAACCACTGGCCCAAAACGTTTTCTTCTTTAAGCACGCCAAGATAGCCAAAGGCTTTGATGCCGTTGATGTGAATGATGTCCATGAAATTCTCTAAAAGGATGTCAAATTAGGTCTTTATGTGTAAAGGGCTTTGCTTCCGCACCTGAGTAAGTCGCAACAACATGACCCTCGCCTACCAGCTGATACTTGTAAGTGACCAGTCCTTCTAGGCCGACAGGGCCGCGAGGCGGCATTTTTTGAGTGCTGATGCCAACTTCTGCGCCAAAGCCATAGCGAAAGCCGTCGGCAAAGCGAGTAGAGCAATTGTGATATACCCCGGCTGCGTCAACTTGGGCCATGAAGGTGTCGGCGGCAGATTGGTCGGTGGTGGCGATCGCCTCCGTATGCCGCGACCCGTAAGTGCTGATATGGTCTATTACCGCTTCAATCGAATCGACCACCCGAATCGCCAAAATCAAATCGCTGTACTCAGTTGCCCAGTCTTCTTCAGTAGCCGGTTTAATATCGGTCAAAATCTGTTGAGTCGCTTCATCGCCGCGTAGCTCTACGCCTTTTGCCTGTAGTGCGTCAGCTAAGACCGGCAGGGCCCTAGCAGCAACATCTTGATGCACTAAGAGAGTTTCAATAGCGTTGCAGGCCGAAGGATAGCCCGCTTTAGAATCAACCACAATCGGCACGACCTGTTCAATGTCAGCGGCTTTGTCTACATAGAGGTGACAGATGCCGTCAGCATGGCCCAAGACAGGAATGCGAGTATTTGCCTGAACGTATTGAACAAACTGGTTTGAGCCGCGTGGAATGATTAAGTCTACGTATTGATCTAAAGCCAGTAGCGCGTTAGTTTCTTCGCGGGTAGTCAGAAGCTGGACGGCATTGGGATTGTGGCCAGCGTTGGCAATGCCCTGACGGATGGCTTGAACCAGGGCAGTACAGGAGCGGATGGCTTCGCGGCCACCTTTGAGAATAACGCCGTTGCCCGACTTGAGCGCCAGCGTAGAAATTTGCATGACTGCGTCGGGGCGCGACTCGAAGATGATGCCAAGGACGCCGAGCGGAACACCGATGCGCTTAAGAACAAGACCGGTGTCCAGTTCCCGATGAAGGGTAATTTCGCCAGTGGGATCAGCGAGCTGGGCGACGCTGCGAACCCCCTGAATAGCGGCGCTGAGTTTGACCGCATTGAGCTTGAGTCTGCCATAGAGCGGTTTGGCAATATTATCTGCAAGAGCGGCTTCAAGATCCTGCTGATTGGCAGCGATAATGGCGCTGGCTGAGGCTTCTAGAGATTGGGCGACAGATTCGATGATGGCGTTCTTATCGTCGCTGGAAAGCTGGGCCAGTTCGCGGGCGGCTTGCTGGGTTTGCTGGGCGATCGCGACTAGCGGCAGCGCAGTTTGGCTGGTGACATCTGCGGATGGCTGGCGGCTGGTTTGAACGTTCATGTGCCTGACGAAAAAAGGGAGGTCTTCAGTCTATCAATAAAGCTTTGATCAATTGTTGGGCAATGCGATCGCCTGCTCCACTCTCTCCCATCCGCTGCTTACCGTTTTTATAGATGAGCTGAAGCCGGTCGGGGTCATGGATGATTTTGGCGATCGCAGTCCCCACTTTCTCAGGATTGTTGACCATCTGTACCGAAGGTCCGAGCATTTTGGCTTGCACGGTCGCGAATGCCGGGGTGAATTGAGGGCCTCGGCCAGGGAGCGTTACGGCGGGTTTGCCCAGTCCGACAAATTGCTCGGTGGCAGTACCGGCAGTTGCGATCGCAACCTCGGCCCGAGCAAGGCAATCGCTATAGGCGTCAGATATCAATAGAATCGTGACGTTTTGGCGGGTGTAGGTGGGGTAGAGACCGGGAGTAGCCTGCCAGGTAGATAGGCAGGCCTGAAGCTTTTTGAGAGAAAGGCTGGGGGCAATCGCAGCTAGTAAGCGCAGCGGGCGATCGCCAAACGCAGCGACCAGACCCGGCACAGTCTCTAGTATTCGGGCAAAGTTTTCGTACGCTTCGGGCGCTCTTGAGCCGGGCAAGATGGCAATGGTCAGGGCGTCAGTGGTCAGGGCGTCAGTGGTCAGGGTGTCAGTGAGCTGGGGGATAGACAGCGTCCCAGTCGGCCTGAGCCCATCCATCATCGGGTTGCCCGCGTAGCCAGCCGCAATGCCCAAATGCTGCAATTGCTTCGCGGTCAGGGCATCGCGGACAAACACTTGCTGGCAGCGTGATCGCGACATCAGCCACCGCTCCCAGGGCAGATAAACTGAGCCGGACCAGCCCTCTAACTTTTGCCAGGGGGTAGTCGCAGGCAGAGGCCCCTGTTCATCTCGCAGCCAGTATTCTGACTTGGCTGTGCCGACAAAGGCATAGGGCAAACCGCTGAGGTAGGCAAACAGGAGCGGTACAATATCGCCGACAGCCAGGACGGCATCGCCGGTTTTAGCCCAGGTTTTGATTGCCCTGAGCTGCGATCGCGTCAAAGCCAGCAGTCCGCTTTGTAAATCGCGGGCTAGCTGCTGCGGATCTCGGTTGAGAAAGCCCCCAGACGGCAGCGTTTGAGCCCTGCCAATTATCGGTATAGTAGCGGACTGGTAGCTATTGCCCGCGCCAGTAATCGGCAGAGCCGACAGATTCACTTCTGGGTAAATCTGACGCAGCGGGGTGAGAATGCGCAGCGCGATCACATCTTCACCGTGGCCGTTACTGATGCACAGCAGTTTCATGTCCGACAGCCGGGGCTACGAGTGCACGTTTTTGACGATGAAGTAGCTGAGAGAGAGAGAGAGAATCGCGATCGCCAGTCCAATCAAAGTCACCCCGGTAATCTCTTTCAAGTCTAAGATAATAATTTTACGCGCCACCGCCGTCAGCGAAGTGACAATTACCAGCTCCACCTGGACAACGTGCTTTCGCAGGTAAGCGGTAATGTTTTCTAAAATCTCCAGAGCAATCAGCACGCTGAGGAAAAAGCCAAAAATCTCTAGCAGCGTCTGGCCCAAAAAATCGTTGGGGTCGCCGTTAAACAGGGCGATCGCCAAATACCGACCTAGGTCAAAGATGACGACGATTACCACCATCACCATGGCGATAGAGAGCAGCTTAGAAACGCAGCCTTCAAATCGCTCTAAGTTGACTAAGAAGCCCTGATCGCTAAAGTGGTGGCGAAGAAACCTGCTAACTCGATTGCTCACGCTGCCCCTCACGGTGTAGATCCATCCGATCTAATACTACAGGTAGGGCCAACCTTACAAACAGTTATCGAGCAGCCACCTGATTTCGCTGAGGAGCGATCGCAGCTTGCTGCGTTGCAGTGAGCGGAGACTGCACCATCGCCATAATCTGCTCAGCGCTGGTGGGCGCAGCGGTCGGCGGCTGAGAGGCAATCGGCGTGAGCTGTACCGCGCAAGCTTTTAGCTCTGGCTGCTTAGAAATCGGGCAGACCTCAGGATGCGTAAGGCTATTGACTTCAGCGTTCTCAGCCCATAAAAAGCCCCAGTGCATCGGCATGAAGACGGTGCCCCGGCAGATATTTTGAGTGACAAGGATAGGTAGGTGGGCAAAGCCTCGGCGCGATCGCACCTCCACCCAGTCTCCCGACTGTAGCTGCATTTGCTGAGCGTCCCGAGGGTTGACCTCTAGGGTTGGCTGCGAATACTTCTTCGCAATCTTCTCAATTCGCCCCGTGCGCGTTTGCGTATGCCAGTGCCCGAGCAGTCGCCCGGTCGTCAGCACCATCGGAAACTCAGCATCGGGCGGCTCAGCTAATCCCTTAGTGTGAAAGGCCGCAAACTTAGCGCGACCGTTCTTAGTTAAAAAGTTGAAGTCAGTATACAGCCGCTTATCGAACTTCGTCGCCGCCGTCTGTGCGGTTTCATGGACGGGTGCAGGCCACTGAATCGGCCCGGCCTGCGCCAGCCGCTCGTGGCTGAGCCCGCTCACATCGCAAAGCCGATCCGCCGTCAGGCTGACAAATTCGTCATATACTGCCGCCGCATCTGGCCAATTGAACTGCTGCTTAAAGCCCAGCCGCTGACCCACTTCAGCAAAAATTTCCCAGTCCGCTTTGGCACTGCCGACCGGCGCTCGAAAAGCCTCACAAAACGTCACCACCCGCTCAGAATTGGTCATCACGCCCGAGGCTTCTCCCCACTGCGCCGCTGGCAGCAGCACATGCGCATAAGCTGCCGTCTCCGTTGGGTAGTAAGCATCCTGACAAATGGTAAACGGCGATTTCAGCAGGGCTGCCTTGGTCCGCTCAATATCTGGCATACTCACCGCCGGATTCGTCGCGGCTACCCACAGCACGCCGACTTGCGCCTGCTCTAGCGCCAGCATCATATCCCAAGCAGCCAAACCGGGCTCCGGTGAAATACTTCCTTCAGGCAGCTGCCAGGCCTGCTCCACCACCCGGCGATGCTCCGGATTTTTCACTAGCCGGTAGCCCGGTAAAATATGCGCTAGCCCGCCTGCCTCCCGGCCTCCCATTGCATTGGGCTGACCCGTTAGCGAAAACGGCCCTGCTCCCGGACGGCCAATATTGCCCGTCATCAGGTGCAAATTAATAACCGTGCGCACCTTCGCTGTGCCTTCGCTCGACTGGTTGACACCCATCGACCACAGCGACAGCACTCGCATAGATTGGCCCCACAGTCGGGCCGCTTTTTCTACATCCGATTTGGCAATACCGCAGATCTCAGCAACCCGGTCCGGCGGGTACTGAGCGACAATCTGGGCGTATTCAGTAAATCCATCTGTGCAATAGTCAATGAAAATCGGATCGTGCTTGCCCTGGCGAATCAGCAGGTGGGCAATCCCATTGAGCAAAGCAATGTCAGTACCGGGCTTAATTGCTAGATGCAAATCAGCGTTCTTAGCGGTCTCTGTACGACGCGGATCGACCACAATCAGCTTGACGCCTTTATTTTTTTTGTGATGCTTGCGCAAGCGATTGAAAATAATGGGATGACACTCTGCGGTGTTAGTCCCAATCAAAAAGGCGCAGTCGGTCTCCTCCAAATCGTCGTAGCAGCACGGCGGGCCATCAGACCCAAAGCTCTGAATGTAGCCTGAGACCGCTGACGACATACACAGACGCGAATTGGCGTCGAAATTGTTGGTGCCGATGCAGCCTTTAATCAGCTTTTGCGCCGCGTAATAATCTTCGGTTTGGAACTGGCCAGAGCCATACATGCAAATTGAGTTGGGGCCGCGCCGGTCGATAGATTCTTGAATTTCCGAGGCGATTTTACTGAGCGCTGCTTCCCAGCTCACCTGCTCAAAGGGCTGATCTAACGAGGGGCGCATCATCGGGTGGTGGAGCCGGTCTTTGTTTAGCGATTCGCCGACAGAAGCGCCTTTAATGCACACCTGCCCTTTGCTAGAGGGATGCTTTTTGTCGCCTACCGCCTGCCAAATTGGCCGACCTTCACTGTCGCGCGTGATTCCTCTGCCTTTGCGAGCGGGCGGAAAAACTTCTAAACCACAGCCGACGCCGCAGTAGGGACACAGTGTTTTGGTTGAAAGTGGCACCGCTAAACCTTCCCCATAAATGCTGATAAACAGACCGGTAGGAGACGATTAGACGCCCCCTACCGGTTTAGTGGAAATTGACAAAGAAACCTGTGTCAATGTCTACCCTTCAACAACTCTTAACCCATCACAGAAGGGCCGGCAGCAGGTGCAACTGGAATCGCGACCTCTTCACCTTCATGAGCATCGGCAAAGGAGTTTTTAGGTTCATCCAGGAAGAATGCGCAGAGGAAGGCGACGACCAAGCCAGCTACACCTAGCACTTGGAAGAAGGCCGCGTTCGCCTGAGCAGTTCCCGCTGCAACCACGGCTGGATCAATTCCTTCACCCGCAGGAATAAAGGACTCCTTAAGCAGCAGCAAGATGGTCAGATAGGCTACAGCACCAACGTTTCCATAGGCACCTACATTTCCGGCAACCTGTCCTGTGATCCGAGGCTTAACCAGCGGCACTAGGGCAAAAGTTGCGCCTTCGGCGGCCTGCACAAAGAAAGAGCAAACCATGACCAGAATGACCGCTACTGGAAGCAACCAGCCACTACCCACCTGGCTAAAGAGCAGGTAACCGATGCCCATTCCGCCTAGCAGAACCGTCATTGTCCACTTGCGGCTGCCGACAGAATCGGAGATGATGCCGCCGCCTGGACGAGAGACCAGGTTCATAAAGGCGTAGCTCGCCGCAATCATGCCGGCAGTCGCTTTGTCCAGTCCAAAGGTGCCTTCAAAGAAAGCTGGCAGAATAGAAACCACCGCTAGCTCAGAACCAAAGTTCACGATGTAGGTAAGCTCTAGCAGAGCAACTTGCTTGAAGCGGTATCGATCTTCGGCGGGGTAGCGCTTGCGTCCAGACAGTAACTCCTTATTAACAGCCCAGCAGTTGTATGCCTGGAATGCGTACAGGCCGAGCAAAGCTACCCAGACGATGTACATCGCCGGCACCGAGAGGAAGTTTACTTTGTTCAAGCGCCATGCTAGCACCATCAAGATAGCTGTCAGGGGAACGTTCATCGCCATCAGGAACCAGAAGTCCCGTACGGTAGTGACCTCCATGCCACGAGCGCTGCGGGGACGGCGGTAAACTTTACCGGGGGGCGTATCGGTGACGTTGAAGTAGTAGAACACGCCATATAAGGCAGCGACGATACCAGAGCCTGCGATCGCCGCTCTCCAGTTCAGCACATCGCTGCTGAAGCCAATCCCTAGCACATTGAAAGTCTGAGCTTCAGGGAACTGGAAAGCACCGGGCAAAAAGCTCAGCGCCATGCCAATAAGGACCATCGTAAAGGCTGAGAACGCTGAACCGAAGTTACCCCAGCCACCGTAAATGCCTTCAGCAGTACCTACTTCTTTTGGAGGGAACCACTCTGCGGTCATGCGAATACCGATCACGAAACCTGCACCGACAATTCCCATCAGCAAACGGCCAATGACAAGCTGGTTAAAGCTGGTTGCCGTTGCAAAAATTAAACAGGGAACAGCAGCATAAATCAGCAGGCAAGTATAGGTAATACGAGGGCCAAATTTGTCCAGCAACATCCCAATAATGATGCGGGCGGGAACCGTTAGAGCTACGTTACACAGGCCAATCGTACCGGCCTGAGCGGGCGTCAGCCCAAACTCTTGAATAATAGTGGTCGCAAATGGTGGAAAATTAAACCAAACAACAAACGATAAAAAGAAGGCAAACCAGGTCAGGTGTAATACTTTATACCTGCCCTGAGTTGCTTTCGTAAACAACTCTCCAATCATCTTGCGCTATGCTCCTAGTTATGGATATGCTCTGCCCCAGATAAATCTGGAGCAAGGCTTGTTTGACAGAAGTCTTGAGGCGGCAACCTCAAGACTTCTTTTTTGGTGGCCCGACCTGCCGCTCTCACGCTGTGGAAAGCAGCCGTCAGGCCAGGATATGAGTCAATGGCAGACTCATTTGGCGACTGCACCAAACTTTTCTTTCAGCAGGTCAGAGACGACCGCCTTCAAGTCTTCACAGGGCACACCTTTCATCACCCGTTCGCCCAGCTGAGCATGTTTGCCCACCTGACCACCCATGTAAATGTCTACCGCCTCCACAGTCTTGCCGTCCTTACGGGCTTTTGTGCCTAAGAAGCCAATGTCAGCGACCTGCGGCTGACCGCAAGAGTTAGGACAGCCCGTCCAGTGCATTCGCACTTTCTCATTCACCTCAAACAGTGAATCTAGCTCTTGGGCCAAGGCGTGGGCGCGCTGCTTAGTTTCTATCAGGGCAAAGTTACAAAACCGCGACCCCGTGCAAGAAACACTCCGGCGCACCAGCGGCGACGGGTCGGTTGAGAACTTTTGCACGGGTTCTTCCTGCAAAAATGTCTCCAAGCGAGAGTCCGGAATATTGGGGATGATGATGTTTTGCTCGACGGTCAGGCGAATTTCGCCGTTACCGTATACCTCTGCAAGGCGAGCCATTTCAAACATGTCCTCGGCGTAAAAGTGACCTACCGGAATATGCAGTCCTACATAGTTCAGTCCAGGCTGCTTTTGGGCATGAACGCCAAGGTGGTCGCTCTTGCCTTCGTCTGTGATGGCATCTTCTGGAGCGGCAGGCGCTAAGGACTGTCCCATCTGCTTCTCTACCGCCGAGCGAAACGTTTCCAGGCCCATTTCTTCGATTAGCCACATCAGGCGAGTCTGCTGACGGTTGCCCCGTGACCCCAGGTCGCGAAACACAGTGAGAATGGCGCGGCAGACCTCCACGACGGTGTCATCGGCAGGCACCCAGGCGTTGAGCGGAATTGCTGAGTCGCAGCGTTTAGCCGAGAAGAATCCGCCGACGATGACGTTAAACCCTAGCTCGCCGCCCTCTACGCCATCCTTAAATGCTGGCAAAAAGGCAATGTCGTTAATCTCTGAGTGAATAGAATCTTCTCGACTGCCTTCGAGGGCAATGTTGAACTTGCGGGGCAGGTTGGTAAAGTCGTAGTTGCCTTCACTATTGTTAGTGATCATGTCCTGCACTTTGCGCACCAAGCCCTGCGTATCGATCAGCTCGTTGGCGGCGATCCCCGCTACTGGCGACCCGGTGATGTTGCGCACATTGTCCATGCCGGACTGGATAGAGGTAATGCCTGCCTGCTTAAATCGCTCGAAGATATCGGGAATATCTTCTAGGCGGACGCCTCGCAGCTGTAGATTTTGCCGGGTGGTAACATCGGCGCAGCCATCGTCGCCGTAGCGCTGCACAATTTCAGCGAGGATGCGCATTTTGTGGCTGGAGAGTGCGCCGTTAGGCATCCGCAAGCGAAGCATAAACTTGCCTGGGGTGACCGGCCTATGAAACACGCCTAGCCACTTTAGTCGACCAGTCAGATCGGTTTGATCGAGCGCTTCCCAGCCCATCTCGGCAAACTTATCAAGCTCATCCTTGACGGCTAGGCCATCCTTTTCGGCTTTGTACTTCTCGAATTTGTTTTTCTTTTCTACTCTGTCTGCAACGCTTGGTGATGTAACCATGCCGTACCTAAATGCTAGTAATTTTGCCTTGAAGCTAGTGGCTTATTCCTCACTCTCTGTAAAAAAAGTGGCGGATACATTCAGCCGAATTCAGTTCAGCTACCTGAGCTAAAGCGCCTCTATAAATGACCCGCCCACCACGCTTATAAGGAACCGTTTTAGGGTTTTGTCTAACTCATCGTTTGTTGAGTTGCCCTTAACATATGGAAGATTCACGTAAGGTTTTGTATAGCTCACTACTGTTTCTGACGGCTGTTGCCGACTTTAGTTAGCTTTTGCATTTTCTCTATGCGCTTATTGCAATGAGCTTGGGAGTAACCGCTACGAGGCGGCCCTAAGGTTAGGCTGAAGCTAGTCCCTTACAATCGGATTGAGTCTGCTGGCCTCTTTTTTGCGAGGGTTTTGGGCCAGTGACCCCCAAAGATAGAGCTATCTTTAGGGCCAAAACTGTTAACTTGTCCGCTAAAGAGGGGAGCTTTATCTACTTTGTCTAGATGACTTTAAAGGGGCGCTGTAGCTTCGCTCTATCTATAGTCGGTGTATCTCTAATAAAGCCATTTGCTTAACCTTTGCCGCTGCCAAATATACTGGTTTCATTTAGGAGCTAAAGTCATGTCGTCTGTGGACCCTATTGCTACATCGCATCGGATCGCAGCCGATGCTCAATCTATCCCGCCGACTTTTTCTGACGAAGCGGCTACAGAGATAGAGCGGGCGATTCAGCAGCTGCTAGAAGGAGATTTTCACCGCAGGTGGGACAGTGTTAAGCGGTTTTCTCGGGAGTTAGCGCCGTGGGGTGATCGCGCCATTCCCTATTTGACCCATCACCTGCACAGCGCGGAACCTGAGGGCCAGTGGTTTTTGATTCGCGCCCTCAGCCAGTTTGACAGCGCTGCTGCGGTTGAGGCGATCGCCCAGCTGCTAATCACCACCCCTGATGAAGCGCTCCAAGCAGAAGCCATCAGAGCGCTGACCAGCCTGGGCAATAGCGCGATCGCAACGCTTGCTGGCCTGCTGAATCAGGATCAAAATCTCGAACGGCGGCGGCTAGCTGCTCGCGCGCTCGGTCGGATTCGGCGGTCCGCTACGATTGCGCCTTTGCTCAGCGTTGCCGCTGACGCGGATCCGCAGCTCAGGGCAACCTCCCTCGAAGCGCTGGGCAGCTTTCACGATCCGCAGGTCACCCCCGTTTTGCTAGCGGCCCTGAGCGATCAGCCCCCTATTTGCGCTGAGGCAATTCGGACGCTGGGTCGCCGCGCCGATTTGCTAGAGACCACCGACTTGATTGGTCCGCTACAGCAGTGCCTGAACGCCACCGATGAAACCGTTGCTACTGAAAGTGCGATCGCGCTGGGCAGGCTCGGCGGCGAATCGGCGGCGATTGCCCTGGGAGAACAGCTCACCCAGCCCCTGCCCACACCGGTCAAAGTAGCTGCCGTCCGAGCGCTGGGCTGGATGGATACCCCTACCGCAGTGGCCTATCTCAGCCGCGCCTTTAGCTGCGCTGCGCCGGTTGTAATGCCTACCGTGCAGCAAGAAATCGCGCGATCGCTCGGCCAGACCCGCTCTGCCAATCTCAAACCTCAGGCCGCTCAACCCCTGCTCGCCTGGCTACAGGCCGCTCATCCCAACCAGGCTGGCCTGCCCAAAGCAGATGATCCCGCTGCGGCAGCTCACCTGGAGAGTGATCCCCAAGGCTTTGCGATCAAGCAAACGGTCATTTCGTCCCTGGCCCGACTCAGTGCCACCGCCGCCCTAGACAGTCTGATTCCCGTTCTCAGCGATCCTGACTCCCGTATCAGAATGCATGCGCTGAGCGCCCTCAAGCAAATTGACCCGCGAGTAGCCCAAGCCAAGATCCAAGCCTATTTAGCCAGCGAAAACACCTCTCCTCACCGCCGACAGCAGGTCGCTGAGAGCCTGGCGGCCTGGTAGTTCTGTAAGACGGTTTGGCCGCTCTGAGGCGGTTTGGTAACTGGGCCGTAACAACCCCTACAAAAACAATCGCAGCCGAGCTTTAAAGTTGAGAGGTGAGGTTTTGAGCGAGCGCTTTCAAACCCACCTGCTAGCACCTGCGCAGCTTCTTCACCTGACAGCTTTCTCACAATGTTACTTTTATGCGCCTAGAGCAGTTGCAGGCTTTTTTAGCAGTTGCCGAAACCGGCAGTTTTCAGGCGGCGGCCCGGCAGTGCGGTGTGACTCAATCGACTATTAGCCGTCAGGTGCGCTCGATTGAGGACGACTTGGGTGCGCCGCTGTTTCACCGTACAGCTCAAGCTAAGCTCACCCTGACAGGTAGCACGCTCATGCCCAGAGCGACTCGCATTTGCAAAGAATGGCAGCAGGCTCAGCAAGAGATTGGCGATTTGATCAACGGGCGACAAACCGAGCTTTGCATTTCGGGTATTCACTCGGTGTGCGCCTACCTGTTGCCGCCGATTGTGACGCAGTATTGCCGCACGCATCCCAACGTGCAGCTGCGGGTGACAGCGCTGGGCAGCGATCGCTCTCTCAAAGTGCTGCGCGATGGCTTAGTTGATGTCTCTATTGTCATGCACAACCCGCTGCTCACCAGCAATCAGGAAATGGTTGTGGTGCCGCTTTACGAAGAGCCAGTAGAAGTATTAATGGCCGCAGACCACCCGCTGAGCCAGCACAAAACCGTCCCCTGGACAGAAATTGCCCGCTACCCGCAGGTCGTCTTTAAAGACGGATACGGTATGCAGCGCATCGTTCAAAGCCAGTTTCACGAGCAGGACGCAGACTTTAAAGTTGCCCTCGAACTCAATACCCTCGATGCCTTTCGCGGTGTCGTCCGGCAGGGTAACATGGTAGCCCTACTGCCGCGCTCTGCCCTGGTCGAAAGTCGCCGCGATCCTGGCCTGACCGTCCGCTCAACCGGTGAACCGACGCTGCTGCGCAAAGTGGTGATGGTCACCACCCAAGACCGGATGATGATTCCGCCTATTCAGCAGTTTTGCGATCTGGTGCGTCAGCACGCCAGCGATATCTTCACCGCGAGCCGCGATCTGGCTACCCTACCCGCGGCTAGCTAGCAACCCCGCCCCATCGCTATGAGCAACCCATCGGATGACAAATTGAGCAATCAGTTTCGAGACCTGCTCAAAAAAGTAGGTAGCGGCACTCACACCGCTAAGTCGCTGAGCCGAGCGGAAGCCGCCACTGCCACTGCTATGATGCTGAGTGAGGTGGCGACCCCCGCTCAGATTGGCGCTTTTATGATCGCCCACCGGATTAAGCGCCCCACCCCGACCGAGCTAGCGGGAATGCTCGACACTTACGACGCGCTCGGCCCCCACCTCAGCGAAATTGACAGCCTCTATCCGGTCACCGTTTTTTGCAATCCCTATGATGGGCGATCGCGCACTGCTCCGATTACGCCGCTCACCGCGCTGATTATGGCCGCTGCCGATACGCCTGTCGTGATACCTGGCGGCAGCCGAATGCCGACCAAAATGGGCCTGCCCACCGCCGAAATTTGGCAGGGCTTAGGGCTCAACTGGCCAGCGCTCACTATTGATCAGGTGCAAACGGTACTTGCCCAAACCGGCCTGGGCTTTGTCTATCAGCCCGTTCACTTTCCCCAGGCGCAGGCCATGGTGCCCTACCGTGAGCAAATCGGTAAGCGCCCCACGCTGGCTACCGTCGAAATTATGTGGTCGCCCTACACAGGCCGCAGCAACGTCGTCAGCGGCTATGTGCATCCGCCCACCGAGGCGCGCACTCAGGATGCCTTTACCCAGCGAAGCACGGCCTTTTTTACGACGGTCAAAGGGCTGGAAGGGAGCTGCGATATTTCCCGCGCTCGCACGGGCATCATCTGCCTCAATCAGCTGAAATCTGGCGAGCTAGAGACTGAACGGCTGCTGCTGCATCCCCGCGACTACGGCTTTGAGGGGGCAGATCCAGAAATTACCCCGCTAGCAGATTTGCTGAAGCACTACCGGGCAACCTTCAGCGGCCAAGCCAGTGAGGTAAGTCGTTCAGCGGTGTGGAACAGCGGTTTCTATCTATGGCGTGCCGGTCGGGTCGATAGCCTGGAAGCCGGTTTTGAATTGGCGCAAGCTCTCCTACAAACCAACGCCGTCAAAGACAAACTGGTTGAGGTGAAAGCCGCGATTGACGAACAGGCTCAAGTCCGTGCGACTTGAGCTGACGCTGCTAGTGCTCTTAAAACCTGGTGGTCTTAAAAACCTAATGGTCTAAAAAGATAATAAAACGGACGGGAATATCGCCGCCAAACAAGACCTCTGCCATGGCGATCGCTCCTCTCAACTCAGTCATGACCTGAGGGCTGTGCGCCTTGTAGGCGCGGGCGACGTTTTCCACGCCCGCTCTAAATTCAGGCAGATTTAGGCAGGTGGTCACCCAGTAAGCCACCTGCTTCAGGCGGGAGCGCGCCCGGTCGCTACAGTCATCGGGCAACGGCGGAAAATCTTTGGCGCTGCGGGGCAAGGGCGATAGGCTAGGATTCTCCCAAAGCAGATACTGATTGATGCGCGAATCTTCGAAGGTGGGCAACTCAGAGAGCGATCGCCATCGCGAGCCATCGTGAGCCTCTAAGATCACCGTCCGATACGTGGACATAGTTTTCTACTCGTACGGCCAAATCTCAAAATTGACACTTAAATCGCCATATCCTAGCGAGTATCCTCCTATCTTTCATCTGCCTTGCGAATCAATTGGCCAGCTCCTCTGTCAGCATCCGCTCATAGACTTGAGGCAATAGGTCAGACATACTGTTATCTTCTATGCCGTAGCCCAGGCTCGTCCACGTTCCCGACAGCCGCTCTAAAACAGTATTTATCTGGCCCTCACGCAGCAGCTTAGAAAAATCTTCCCCCCAGGCATCTGGATCTGCCAGCCAGTTGTACACCACCTCGTCTTGATACTCTGGTTCAAAGCTAGGCTGCTTCCACATTTCATACCAGGCAGGCGCATCCGGATGGTAGTGACTCGCCTCCAGCTCCCAGGTCGTCGTCAAAAACTGATAGCGCCCTGCTGCCGTCGTGCAGTCGTCTTCATTAGGCCCGTTCACAATTCGCACGCACTCATCCGGATGTACGCTCAAATCTTTTACCCGCTCGCCGCCATACAGCAGCCGGTAGGGATCTTCGGTGTTTGATTCTGCCGCCGAAATAGTCCGCATCAGCGCCCGTAAATACGGATCGCCACCCTGCATTACCAGCGGCAAAGGCGCAGCCACGTAGTCTGTCGCCCCTAGCCGCTCATTGTTATTTTGAGGCGCAAGCGACCACTGATGCAGCGTCCAGGCCACGCCTAAAAACATCAGCATCGTCAAAATAATCGGCCCGAGGTCGTCTTGCCTTGACCTTCTGCGAGGGCGCGCCCTAACATCCTTTTGAGAGGCTGTTGGAGATGGCTTTTGAGATGCCTTTGGTGTCTTTCGCTGTACTAAACGACTCAAAAACAAAATCGCTCCGTGCTGTAAGGGCAGGTAACATCAACCATATTAGCCATGCCTTTGGACACTTGTAGCAGCTACAGTGGCATTTCCTATAATTCCTTACGCAAATTGCGCCTAGCTATGCCTTCCATAGAATCCAATGATCGTCTGATGATCATTCTTATCTGCGCTGTGCCGTTTGCGGCCCTCCTCTACTGCGGCCTGGTGATCGGCACTATGCTCGTCTTTCCTGCGGCCAAGGCCTATCCTCTCGTCTTTGGCGGCATCTTCGCCATGATTCCCTTAGTCACAGGCGCAGCGATTTGGATTGGCCCTTTCAGAAAATAGAGAAATAGAGGCTACTCAATGACACAGCAGGCTGCTCTCATTTCAGGGCTGAGCAGGCTGTAAGACTGTTCGCAGCCCTAATAAAATCAGGCCCATGCTAACGATCATCCAGGGCGTCACTGGTTCTGCAAAGAACAACCATGCCAAAAGCGCGACCCAGACCGGCACACCGCTATAGACAATACTGGTAGATTTGGTCGGGCCAATGCGCTGAGTGCTCAGTGTAAACAGCAGATAGCCAATACCCGACGCGCCAATGCCCATGTAGAGTATGCCCAGAACAGATTGCCATGAGAGACTAGGCCAGCCTGTCTGCGCTAGCTCTGGCAACACCAACAACAATAGCTGCGCTACCCCGAAGAGCGCTCCATAGTAGCTCATCGCCAGCCCGCTATAGCGCCGCCCCAAATGCCGTAGCAAAATTGAATAGCAGGCCCAGCAGAGAACTGCGCACAGCATTAACAAATCGCCCACATTAAACTGAAGCTGTAGCAGCGCAGATAGGTTGCCGTTAGTGAGTAGAATAAGGACGCCAATGATAGCGATCGCTCCCCCTAAATAATTGCGCAGCGCTAGCGTCTCCTTCAGCACCACCGCTGCCAAAAAGCCAGTCACCACCGGATTAAAAGCATTGATAATGGCCGAATTAGCTACCGCCGTATATCGCAAACTAGAAAAGAAGAAAAAGTGATAGCCCACTACGCCAAAGGTGCCAAGTAAAAAGAGACAAATTTTGTCCGCTAGAGAAGCTTTGTCTATACGCTGTCCAATGTCTCCGCGCTGCCACACTAAAAGCTGCAAAAAGGCGCTGGCAATCACATAGCGTAGCAGCGTAATCAGCAGCGGCCCCATTTCGTCTGTTGTGTACTTACCGGCAATAAAGCTGCCCGCAAAGAGTAAGCTAGTCAAGATTGCTAGCAGCCCCTGCCCCCAGATAGTGTTTTGCTTTTCCATGCTGGTTTGAGGGGTACTCCTGCTGTAGAACCACTGCCATTTAGCCATTTTAGAAGAATGAATCCGATTGCTATAGCTGTGTTTGATATTGATGGTGTGGTGCGGGATGTAGGCGGGTCTTATCGAAGGGCGATCGCCGACACCGTAGAGCATTACACCAGCGGCAGCTACAGGCCCACCATAGAAAACATAGACCAGCTCAAAAGTGAGGGCATTTGGAACAATGACTGGGAAGCGTCTGAAGCGATGATCCATCGATATTTTCAGTGTCAGAATCGGTCTCAACCTGAAATCAGCTACGAAGAGATCGTTGATTTCTTCCAGCGGCGCTATCGTGGCCCCGACACTGAAGATCCCGATCAGTGGACGGGCTACATTGCCAGTGAACCCCTGCTGATGGATAGGGCGTATTTGCAGACATTGTCCCAGTCGGGTATTCCCTATGCCTTCTTTAGCGGCGCAACTCGGGGGTCTGCCAGCTTTGTTCTACAGCGACGAATGGGCCTAAACGAGCCTATTTTAATCGCTATGGAAGACGCTGCGAGTAAACCTGACCCTACGGGTCTAACAATGGCCGTACAGCAGGTAGAAGCTCAGCATCCTGCTGCTCAGAAAATGCCTGTTCTCTATGCAGGTGACACGGTTGCTGATATGAAAACTGTTGCTGCTGCCAAAGCACGGTTTTCTGAGCGGCAGTGGTTCGCGGTTGGCATTTTGCCGCCCCATGTCCAGCAGGATATTGCCTATAAAACCAGCTATGCAGAAAAACTCAGGGCTGCCGGAGCCGCTGTTGTTTTAGAAAGTGTTCAGCAGCTTACCGCTGAATTAGCTCAGAGCTTGCTTTAGAAAAATACAGTTTGTTTGTCTATAGTTTGTTTCTCTACAGTTTGTTTATCTGGATTGATCGGGCTTTTGACTGATTTAGGAATGAGAATTAAACAACTCATCCGTTTCCATTCATTTCTGTCGCCCTCACCCCAGCCTTCTCTCTGAGGGAGCTACCTTGTACACATAAGGACAAGAGGCCGGCAGAACGGCTGGCGGCAAGGTTGCTGACCCGCCCCGTCCCTGCGGGCCACCCCGCCCAAGCGGGGATTTACTTCAGGCTAGGAAGACAAAGGTGCTCAATCACCCCAAAAACGCAGCCAGGACAGATCTCCTCCTCGGAGGAGTGCCCGCAGGGTGAGGTGGGTCAGTAACCTGGGCCACTCAGCCAACGTCTTGCACTTATGTATACGCAGTAGCCCTCGGGATGAGGGCGACGGGACGTACCTGTTGAACGGATTAAATAATCCCCGATCCTTAGCTATTTCTTTGAGCAGGAAAAGTGGGGAGATTTTTAGGCATTGGTGGATGAAACTTTTTTCGCTTCGACTTTGTGAATTTTCTCTGGAGCGTCTCTGCGATTCTCCTGTGAAGACGCTCCGCGATTCTCTAGAGACGCTCCGCGATCGCGCACCTCCAAAAACACCAGCAGCGCATTCACATCCGCCGGATTCACGCCGCCAATGCGCGTTGCTTGCCCTACTGTCAGTGGCTTGACCTTGTTTAGCTTTTCACGAGACTCCATAGACAGCGTCTCTATCGTCATGTAGTCAAGGTCTTGCGGTAAAGGCCGATTGGTCTGACGAGAGACCGAGTCGATCTGGTTTTGCTGACGCTGAATGTAGCCTGAGTACTTAATGTCTATCTCAGCGCCTTCTTTCTCGGCGCGAGTTAAATCAGGATTGCCCAGCCCGTAAGATTCGAGGTGTTCGTAGTGAAACTTTGGGCGGCGAATGAGATCGGCAAGGGTGACCGATCCTTTGATGCGCTGCTGCGTGTCGGCGGAGATTTGTTGGCCTATAGCGTCGTGTTCTTTCACTCTGGTTGCATGCAGTCTCTCTTTCTCGGCGACGATGCTGGCTTGTTTTTGGGTGTAGAGGTGCCAGCGGCGATCGCCAATCAACCCAATCTCTCTGCCCAATGGCGTTAGCCGCTGATCGGCATTATCCGAACGCAATATCAAACGGTACTCCGAGCGTGAAGTCAGCACTCGGTAAGGTTCACGTAAATCTTTCGTGCAGAGATCGTCGATCAGCGTACCCAGATAGCTGCCCTCACGCGGAAAGACAATCATCTCCTGACCTTTTACCAACCGTGCAGCATTGATACCTGCTACTATCCCCTGACCCGCTGCTTCTTCGTAGCCAGTGGTGCCGTTGATTTGCCCAGCGCAAAATAGACCCTCGGCCTGCTTGGTCATTAAGGTGGGAAAGCACTGAGTCGCTGGAATATAGTCGTAGTCAACCGCGTAAGCCGGACGCAGCATCACGCAGTTTTCTAAGCCAGGAAGTGTCTTCAGCATTGCGCCTTGAAGAGATTCGGGTAGCCCAGTCGAAAAGCCTTGAATATACAGTTCGGGATAGTCTCGGCCCTCTGGCTCAATAAATATCTGGTGGCTCTCTTTGTCAGCAAACCGAACAATTTTGTCTTCTATGCAAGGGCAGTAGCGCGGGCCTTTGGCCTCTACCCAGCCGCCGTAGACCGGCGATAGATGAAGATTGTCGCGGACTAGCTTGTGAGTTGCGGCAGTTGTGCGAGTCATATAGCAGGGGATTTGTTCGCGCTCCTGCCATGCCTCAGGGTCGAAGCTAAACCAGCGAACGTCTGCGTCACCGGCCTGCTCCTCTAGCTGGCTGTAGTCTACTGAGCGCTTGTCTACCCGAGCAGGCGTGCCAGTTTTTAGCCGACCGGTTTCAAAGCCCAGTCGATTTAGCGTTTCACTCATGCCAATGGCGGCAGGTTCACCCGCCCGGCCCGCTGATAGAGACTTTTTGCCTACCCAAATGGTGCCGTTTAGGAAAGTGCCGGTTGTCAGGATGATCGCTTTGCAGCCAAACGTCATGCCAAAGTGAGTTTCCAGGCCAATGATCTCGCTGTTTTTGCCCAGCACCAGGTCGGTTGCCATGCCCTCGCGCAGCACCAGGTTCTCTTGATTTTCGACGACCGATTTCATCACAGCGGCGTACTCGCGCTTATCGGTTTGAGCCCGCAGCGCCCAAACTGCTGGGCCTCTGGAGCTGTTGAGAATGCGCTTTTGCAGATAGGTGCGGTCGGCGATTTTGCCAATTTCGCCGCCCAAGGCGTCTACTTCGTGAGCGAGCTGAGATTTGGCTGGGCCACCGACTGCCGGGTTGCAGGGCTGCCAGGCGATGCGATCCAGGTTCATTGTTAGCAGCAGCGTATGGCAGCCTAGCCGCGCTGACGCCAGAGCTGCTTCACAACCGGCGTGACCGGCACCGACCACAATCACATCAAACTCGTCTGAAAAAGAGACGCTCATACCTTACCGGGCTCTGTACTGGTTCTTATTCTAGCGATTGATAGGCGCAGTCTATGCTTCCTGGCAGGTAAACCCTTGCTTAATACACACAAGATAAACCAGTGATGCAGTACGCTGGCTTACGAGCGATTCATAGTGGGCCAAGTCAACCATTTTCGCCTGCTATCAAACTGAGCTGTCTATGCTGGGCTAAATCGCCAATTCCTTTATCTACAGGTAGTACTATGCTCTCTCCTCAACTGGTCGCCTTTGATTTTGATGGAGTCGTTTGCGACGGCCTGATTGAATATTTTCAAACGGCTTGGCAGGCTTACTGTCAGCTCTTTGACCCGAATAGCCATCGGCCTCCCGATGGACTTGCCGAAAAGTTTTACCCGCTGCGTCCGGTAGTCGAAACTGGGTGGGAGATGCCAGTGCTGGTGCAGGCGTTGGTTCAGGGCGCGAGCGAGGCGCAAATTTTGGCAGAATGGCCGCAGATGGCTTTGCCTTATTTGACGGCGGCAGGGCTGACGAAGGCGCAGTCAGTGCAGGCTCTAGATGGGGTACGCGATGCCTGGATTGAGCGAGATCTGTCTAGCTGGCTGGCGCTGCATCGTTTTTACCCTGGGATGCTTGACCGGCTGTGTGAACTGCTGGCAGGGGGACCGCCAATATATATCGTCAGTACTAAAGAAGGTCGGTTCATTTCGGCTTTGTTGGAGCAAAGCGGGCTGGCGTTTCCGAGCGATCGCATCATCGGCAAAGAAGCCAAACGCCCCAAATACGAAACGCTCCGATTGCTAAAGGCCGAACACTCAGTTACGCACATCTGGTTTATCGAAGACCGTCTGCCCGCTTTAAGCGATGTCAAAGCGCAAGACGATCTTACTGACGTGCAGCTTTTCTTAGCCGACTGGGGCTACAACTTAGCGCCCGACAGAGACACTGCAAACAAAGACCCGCGAATTCAGCTACTATCGTTGCAGCAAGTAGTACAAGGGTTCGATAAGTGGCGCTAGTCAGTCATGCTTGATCTCACTAAGCTCGCCCGCCAGATGCAGGGCATTAGCGATCATCTTACGCAGGAGGCCGACGCTGCTCGCCGTCGCGTAGAGATTGCGCAGTTATTGATGCGTCAGGCGACTGGCAGACAGCAGACGCTAGTGGATCAGCTGGTGGAGGGGCGCGATCGCCTCCTTTTTGCCGCCGCCGAACCCATCGAACCGCTAGATACAAAAATCGCTTTAAGTACCGCACCAGCCGCCCATAGCGTCATCTCTTCAGACGGGTCGCAAATTTCACCGAGTCACCACGAAATCGCCTACTGCTATCTGCTGAATATCAGCCGCGTGATCATTCACTACGGTCAGAGCCGCTACCCCACGCTCGACAGCCTACCCGAAGTCATCTACCGCCCCGAAGATCTCTACGCCTCGCGGCAGTGGGGCATTCGCACCGAAGAGTGGATGGGCTATAAGCGCACGGCAGCTGAAGCCGTGATGCTGGGTGAGCTAGGGCTTGAAACCGCTGCTAGCCAAGATGTGGATGTGCCTGCTCTGGCTCTGACTGATGGCTCGTTGATCTACTGGTTTTTGGAGCAGATTCCGGTGGTGGCTCGCGACGAGATACTGCTGCCCGTTTTGGAGTCGTGGGAACAACTGCGCAGCGCCCGAGTGCCGGTGATGGGCTATATCAGCGCTTCTCGCAGCGGCGAGGCTTTGAATTTTCTACGTTTGCAGGCCTGTCCTTTTGATACGCCTGACTGTATGAGTAACTGTCCTAGAAACGGACAGGATCAGCGTGACCAGGCTCCCTGCCAGTCCTTTTCACCGCTGCGGGATGTCACGCTCTGGTCAACTGCTCTATCGCCGGGAGAGCGCGGGCCGCTGTGGAAGAGTTCGGCGGATATTTTGAGCTGCTACGGCGTCCATACCGTGTATTTTTGCTATGTGCATGTGGGGGCTGAGGTGGCGCGGGTGGAGTTTCCAGAATGGGTGGTGAAAGATAGTGAGCTGCTCGATACGGCCTTGAGCTTGATGCTGGCTCAGGTACAAAAGGGGTTTGGCTATCCGGTGGCGCTGGCAGAAGCGCACAATCAGGCGGTGGTGAGAGGGGGCGATCGCACTCGTTTTTTCACCCTACTAGAGCAGCAAATGATCCGCGCTGGCCTCAAGAACGTCGGCACCTCGTTTAAGGAAGCGCGTAAGCGGGGTAGCATTGCCTAACTTCTAGGCGGTAGTGTACGCCCATATTTCAAACTTCGCCTTGGACGATAGCTCTGTTTGTAATGAACCATAGTGTTTGATGCAAAAATCTTCAAACTCACTCATAACAACACCAAAAGTCTTATCTGGCATTCGCCAACAGAGCCCATATGACTTTGCTCTAAAAAAGCTGAGGAGTTCGCCCACCGTATTGTTTACCGTCCATTCTTTAGCAACTGAATAGTTGGAGCCATAGCCCTTGTTGACAAAATAGTCTTCTACATCAATTTCTTGGAGGGCGGTATCTCTTTGTTTTGCAGGTTGCGCGCCCTGATGCTTTGTGGCGATCGCTCTAAAATACCCTTCAAACTCCCTACGTGCAGGCGGCGTTATCCACTGCGCATTCAGATAAAATCCACCGGGTTTCAATACGCGGTCAATCTCGTCTAAAAAAGTCTTCCAATTTGCAACAGTGTGAACCATGTGAACCGTTAGGACAACATCGAAACTTTGATCTGTAAAAGGTAATAGAGAGGCATCTGCATGAATCAGCGTCAGGTTTTGAGGAAATCTGTTCAGCTTATGGCGGAACTGATCGAGCATTTCTTTGGAAACATCGATTCCGGTGACGCAGTAGCCGCGTTTAACTAGGGGCAAAACGTTTAGTCCGGTGCCTACCCCAGGCTCTAGAAAAGATGTTTCCGGCGTTGCTTTGACCAGCTTGACAATAGCTTCGGCAACGGCTTCGGCAACGGGCTCTGTCATCCAGCGCGTTTGGTCATAAAGGGGGGCGATGCTGTCGTAGTAGTTGAATCCCATTTTGCTACGCTGCCAAATCATCTTGACGATAGTTGCCTACAATACCAAAAGAGCAGCTTTATTCAAATGATCGGCACCGCAGGGACAAAATGATTCTTATTTTATGTAATCCTGTACATCTGATGCCATGCCAAACGATTTTCGCAAAAGCACAGGCTGTAGAGCAAGCTAAACTGGGAGGAAGTATATGTTGGATGCGGCTTTTGGCGAGGCGGGGCTAGAACTTGGCCTGATAGTACTGCTGACGGCTGCGGTAACGGCTATTGCCTTTCGAGTGGCTCCGGCAGTGTTTCGCTTTGCCTTTGAGCGTTTGAAGTGGTCTACAGCGGTCTATGCCGAAGTGATTGAGCCGCAGCAGACGCTGCTGGCGATCGCCCTGGGCCTGAGCGCTGTCGATTTGCTGATAACGCTGCTTGAACCTAAAGCCAGGATCTATTCGCTGGTCGATACTCCGCTCAGCTTGGCGGTGAGTGGGCTCGTTATTTGGCTGAGCTTTCGGCTGTCAAAGCTCTTTTTTGATGGATATCTGCTCAATGCTGCTGTCCGAGAAGGCACTAAGATCAATAGCGAGATTTTACTGCTGGGTAAGATTACGTCTACGGTTGGCGGCATTGTTTTCGTCGCGCTGATCTTTGGTCAAACTCATCAATTCAACGTTGTTGGTCTGGTCGCCAGTCTGGGCGTAGGCGGGCTGGCGCTGGCTTTTGCCGCCCAAACAACGCTAGAACAAGTTTTGGGGAGTATTGTTTTATATATTGATCGTCCGTTTGTGATTGATGACTACATTGGCCTGCCCGACGGTACCTTCGGGCAGGTTGAATCGATTGGCCTGCGTTCTACCAAGATTCGCACCTCGGGTAAAGGGACGCTGGTAGTTGCGCCCAACAACATGCTGACTCAGATTCCTATTGAGAATTTTACCGGCGCTAAAAAGGTGATGTCGATTGTCTATCTGCGGTTTTATCGGGCGATCGCCAACGACGAAAGAGCCCTCATCCGTCAAGTGATTTTAGAGAGCACTCAGAGCATTTTTGGCATCGATTCACGCAGCACTGATATCAGCTTTATGCAACCTGATGATGCGATAGAAACCCGGGCACAGATTACCTTTTTCATTTTGGGTTCGGGTGAAGTATCAATGGATTTGCGCGGCCAACTATTGGATATTGCCAGCCGCAACGTCGCTCAAAAGCTTAAAGAATTTGGCATCGCCTTCGACATTGAAGAACAAAGAATCAACGTTGATTCTCCAATCACAATTTAGATCATGACTTTGAATTAATCTGTTACATCGCCGCTTAACCCCATTTATGGATACTTTTACAACAGCTCTAGAAGAGATTTTTCAATTTGACCGCGATGCTCAACTTTTCTTCATCAGACTGGGGTTTCAGCTTGGGCTATTTTTCATTTTTGTCCTGCTCTCAATTCTGATCGGTCGCTACACGCCTTTGCTGATTCGGCTCATTTTACGGCGGATAGCTTCCGATAGAGTTGCTGACATTTATACCAACTTTGTTAAGCCCATTGAACCGACATTTCGGGCAGCAGGCACGCTGATCTTGATTTCGTTCAGCCTGAGTTTGCTGCAAGAGTACGCGGTTATTTACGGATTTCTCAGCTTTTTTGTTACTTTATCAACCATTGTCAGCCTTGCCTGGCTAGCATCGCGCTTGTTCCGCCAGTTTGTCCGTATCTATGGCATCGATCTGGTGCGTCGGCTCAATTTAGAAGTAGATGAAATGCTGCTGGTGGTTGAGACGCTGATGAATGTCACTATCGGCCTGGTCGCAGTGGTGGCGTTTGCCCAAAATCAGGGTGTCAGCCTGGTCGGTCTGATTGCGGGGTTTGGGATTGGGGGAGCTGCGATCGCGTTTGCTGCCCAAAAGACCCTGGAGCAGCTGCTAGGAACGGTTGTCCTCTATCTAGATCGGCCTTTTGTGCCGGGCGACCATATTCGCGTGGCGCTCAACCCTCACGCAGAAGATGTCTATGGCCGCATTGAGTCGATTGGGCTGCGGTCAACTAAGATGCGCACAGCCGCTAAAAGTACGCTGGTCATTGTGCCGAATTCGATTATGGCCAATCTGGATATTGAAAACATCACTCGTGGCAAAAAGGTGATGGTGTTGCTCTATCTTGACTTTGTCCAAATTTTGGAGCAGAGGGAGCGATCGCTCGTAGAGCAAGTCGTTAAACAAAGCACCGATTCGCTGTTCGGCATTGATCCGGGCAGTACAAAAGTCAGTCTGTTTGACATAGAGGGTTACTCAGGAACGCGGGCGCGAGTGACGTTCTTTATCTTAGGGTCGAGCGAGAGCTCTATTCAGCTGCGCAAGCGACTGCTAGAGCTAGCCAACGAGACCATTTCTAAACAGCTTTCAGAGTATGACATTTTGTTTTCAGTCAAAGAACCGACAGTATATGTGGATTCTCCCGTCAAGATCTAATTTGGGTGCAGGCTGAGTCAGCATTTGAGCCGCTTGTTCGGCCAGGACTGGCGGCGAGAAAAAATATCCTTGCCCCGATTCACAGCCGAGCATTTGCAGCCATGCTAGCTGCTGAGCGGTTTCGATGCCCTCGGCGATCACATTCAGCTCCAGCAGGTTGCTCAAAGCGATGATGGACTCGGCAATTACTTGATTGCGGGCATCTGGCTCAGCCGGACTGACAAAGGCGCGGTCGATCTTGAGGACATCGATAGGCAGCTGATGCAGATAGCTCAAAGAGGAATACCCTGTCCCAAAGTCATCGATACTAATATGGATCCCTTTCGCTTTAATTTGCTTTAGCAGTTTGACCGTGGTGCCAATATTCTCTACCAGCATACTCTCAGTTATTTCGAGCACCAGGCTGTGAGGCTGAATGCAGTAGGCTGTGAGCACGTCCTCAAGCGTTTGCAGCAGCGAGGCCTTTAGCTGTTTAACGGAGAGATTAACGCTGATCTGCAAAATGCGCTGCGGAAACTGGGCCTGCCAGAGCGCTAGCTGTCGGCAGGCGCTGTGCAACACCCACTCCCCAATCGGTTCAATCAGACCGGTTTCTTCAGCAATCTCGATAAAGTCAGCCGGAGATACGCACCCTTTCTGCGGATGCTGCCACCGAATTAGCGCTTCAAAGCCCCGTACAGTCTGCGATTTGAGATCAACAACGGGCTGGTAATACAGCACAAACTGACTGTGTTCCAGCGCTTTTCGCAGATCGCTTTCGATCTGTAGACGCTGGACCGCCTTTAAGTGCATATCCGGATCGAACATGACATAGCAACCTCGACCGCTGTGTTTAGCTCGATACATCGCCAGGTCAGAATCTCGCAGAAGTTCTTCAGCGCATTGATAGCCGGTTGCCCCTACGACAATGCCAATACTGGCACCGATAAAGATCTCCCGATTTGCCACCAACAAAGGCGTCTCTAAGCCAGCTAAAATGCGCTCTGTAACTCGCACCGCCTCTTCAGCTTCGTCGAGTCCATCTAGTAAAACAACAAATTCATCGCCGCCTAGCCGCGCCGCCAAATCGGTCTCACGAATCATTTGGCTCAGCAGGGCGGCGGTTTTTAGCAGCAGCTCATCACCAATCAGATGTCCTAAGCTGTCGTTAATCACTTTGAAGTTGTCTAAATCTAAAAAGAGCACGGCAAACTGATAGCTTTTATGGCGCGTGGCTCGCCGCAGCGATAGGTCGAGCCGCTCTAGCAGCAGGGTTCGATTGGGCAGCCCTGTGAGGCTATCGTGGAGGCTATCGTGCCGGAGCTGTTCTTCTGCCTTGATGCGATCGCTCACTTCTCGGGAGGTCGTTTGTAAATGTATAAGCTGCCCCTGCTGATCGAAAATCGGTTGGGTAAGGGTTTCCAGCCAAATATAGTCTCCTGTCTGTTGCCGAATACGATAGGTCATGGGGTTAGTAATCCCCTTCAGCACTAGTTGATGGCTTTGGCGAATCCGGTCGCAATCCTCTGGATGAAACAGCGTATAGGGATCGCGCCCGATCAGCTCTGCGGGGCTATAGCCGAGCAATGTCTGACTAGAGGGTGTGATATAGAGATAGCGGCCATCGGGATGGTGTAAACAGACCAGGTCGCTCATGTTTTCGGTGACCAGCCGCAGCCGCTCTTCACTTTCTCTCAGGGCCTGTTCTGCCTGCTTAAGCGGGGTGATGTCGCGCCCTACCGACTGAATTTCTACCAGCTGTCCCGCCTCGTCAAAAATGCCTTCATCAAGCCACTGCGTCCAGCCGATTTGACCATTGGCTCGCCGATTTCGGTTTTCCTCGAAGCGTCTGGGCTGTTCTGGGCTTAGCGCAATGTCAGGCTGAACAACGTTCTCTTCGAGATCTACGGGGCTAGCATAGTAAGACCATTTTTTGCCGACTAGCTCCTCTGGCGAAATGCCCAGTGCCTTGCACAGAGACGAATTGGCAAATGTAATAGTGGTATCGGGTAGCGATCGCAAGATGAAGTCAGTCTGCGCTTCTACAACCCGACGGTAGCGAACCTCGCTGTTGGCAATTTTAGCTTCGGCCTGTTTGCGATGAGTGATATCGAGAGAAGTCCCAAAGATTTTTACAATCTGCCCGTGCTGATCGCGAACGGCCTCGCCGCGAGACTCCAAATAGCCCATAGAGCCATCGGCCCGGAAGAAACGCAGGTCAATCTCATAGGGTATCCCTTGAGTCGTAGCGCAATGCAGCATTTGTTCTAGCTGGGCTCGGTCTTCAGGGTGAATATGGTTCTGCATAACATCAGCTGCATCCATCGCTGGCGCAATCTCCAGCCCGAAGATCCGAAACATATTGTCTGACCAGGTTGCGGCTTGAGTGGCAACGTCAAATTCCCAGTTGCCCATCTCAGCCATTTGCTGCGCCTGGGTCAGGGCTTTTTGGCTCTTAATCAGCTTTTGCTTTTCCTGCTCTACTTGCTGATAGAGCCGTGCCTGCTGAATAGCGACTTCTAATTGGTCGGCGATCGCTCGCAATAAATCAACTAGCTCATCCTCCCAGTGAAAAGGCTGCTGCGAAATGCTTAAAGACAGACTTGCCCAAACTTTATTGTCAACCACCAACGGAATCATTAACCAGGCCCCTGGCATTGACTGAGCCGCTGGCTGATTGCTGATATTGTCAATCTCGCGAGTATCTTCTACCCGCACAATCTGAAGCTGCTTGAGCTGGTCTGCAAAGGGATTATCTGTGTCTGATACTTCAAACCCCACCCAGCTTGGTAGATCTGGATCGGAGCAGACCCGGTCGATAATTTTCCAGATACCTCGCTCGGGCAAATACTGAACGATGGAGCAGTTTAGGCCAGGCAGCAGCTGGGCAATTTCGGTGGCGGCGGCGGCAAAAATGGTGGTTAAATCAAGGGAGTTGCGTATGGTCTGAACCACCCGGCTAAAAACTTTTTCCTTCTGAAGCTTCCGCTGTAAGGCGGTCTCAGCTCGCTTGCGATCACCGATATCGCGGATGATAAGCAGCACTTCATCCGCATGGCTCTTGACTACCCTGACTTCTTCTTCCTGGAGGCGATCGCCCACTCGAACAGTTTGCTCAAAAACCTGTAGTTCGCCAGTCTGCAAAGCTTTGCGCAGGTAGTACATATGTTGATTGGCTAGCTCTCCAGGCAGCACCTCCGCTAGCGACCGACCGACCAGACCTGCTCGTGAACTGATGGCAAAATCTCGATCTGGACTGGCAAACTCACGATAGCGTCCGTCTATTCCTACCCGCACCAGATAATCTGGAATCGCATTTAAAATTGCCTGGCTCTGAGCTTCACTTTTTCGCAGAGCTAGCTCCGCGCGTTTGCGATCGCTCATGTCGCGCACCAAAAACAGCACCTCATCTTCACCGTAGGGAACTACCCGTACCTCTTCAAACTGGATTTTTCCCTCAATAAAGAATTCCTGTTCGTAGATCTCGATAGTTCGAGTCTCTAGCACCCGGCGAATAGCGGCTAAACGCTCTTCGGCCAGTTCTGGCAGCTTTTTAGATATGTGGGAGCCGATCCAATCGACCGGGTCACCTAGCACCAAAAAATTGGGAGAGGCCAGAAACTCTAGAAAAACGCCTGCTCTACTAATCCGCATAATCAGGTCAGGTAAGACACTGATCAGCGCCCGCTGCTGTGCCTCGCTTTGCTGTAGCGCTTTTTCTGAGCGTTTGCGACCATCAATATCGGTGATAGATCCCACATAGCCGACGACCTGCCCGCTAGTATCTCGTTCAGCCGCACTCTGAGCGTACACCCATGTCACCTTACCGTCAGACCGCTGAATTCGATATTCTATCTGGGCGGGGCGGCTTTCTCGAACAGCCTTTGCCCATTCAGCTGCAACCCGAGCGCGATCTTCTCTGTGCAGCATCTGCTGCCAGCCAACGCCAGTAGCCATCTCGGGAAGCAATCCGGTCATCTGGCACCAGCGCTCGTTAACATAGGTGCAGTCACCTGCTGCATCGGTGCGAAAAACCCCTACAGGAATCGCTTTGGCCAGCGTTGCATAGCGTTCTTCACTCACTTGCAGGCGGGCTTCAGCCACCCGGCGCTGGCGAATTTCGTTCCTCAGATAGCGATTCCAAATGAGCGTGACCGCTAAACCGACCGCCGAGCCATATACCACTAAGGTCATCCAAAGCTGTCTGACTTGCTGCGTACTGACCTTCGCTTCAACGGCGACCCAGGGCTCTGAGGTTTGGAGCATCGCGCGGATGGCAGGTGCTCCTTGAGCGATGCTCCTTGAGCGATGCTCAGCCAAAGTACCAGCCTGCGCAGCCCCAGCTATCGGAAGGGTAATCAGGAGGTAACCGCCAAGCGCTGTTGCTGCAAAATTCATAGCGAAATACGGGCTGTAGCGGGTGGATTGGAGGACAGTTGGCGGCGATCACAATGATTCATCATGTACTAATTTACGGATAACGCAAGCAAGATGACATCAACCATCCATTAGAAAGCTACCGCAAGTTCTGCCGTAGCAGGTTGTTTTGCTGAACCAAGCGCCTCTAAAGACTTACAGGCAAACTAACAGCAACTCCCTGTATTTGCGCGTGATTATAGATTGCCCTCGCCTGAGAGCTTTCTGTATAAAACCATAGATCTGCTAAATACTTTGAACGCAGAAATCAGTGCTGCCGGGCACAGTTTGCGTAGCCATTTTGCCTCGGATTAGCGCTTTATCTCGTTTCCTATCGTATTGGCTGCTCGCTGAACGCCTTTCCTCAAAGTAGCCTGAGCCAGTTAGACGAGTGGACACTGAGCGATCTCTGAGCGCAGCAGCTGAGTTATCAAAAAAATAGCTCAACTAGATTTCAACAGGCCGAGGAGATAAGTGCCATGCGTCGAACAAGGTTATTTTTGTCGAGAGCGATGCTTGGCTTATGGGCGGCGCTGATCTGCGCTTCTTTCCTGCTGCTGTGGTGGAATTCGCCGACTGCGCCGGATGCCCCTTTCTCAAGCATGGCGATCGCCGTTCAACCCAATAGCGTTTATCTGCCCACTCAAAGCTTTGACTGCACCGAGACAGACCCGCAGTTTCAGTGCGAGACAACGATTCAAAGACGCCCCCTGGTGCTCACCTGGAAAAAAGGAGGCGCGTCTCAAGACTTCCCGCCCTACCCCAGGGGCTGTGAGGCTGTGTATGATGGCCAGGCCGTCGGCTGCAACAGCCAGGGCATGAGTTCTGTAATCGGGCAGCCAGACCAGTACGAATTGACAGATCTGGGGTTGAGCGCTCAGCAGTTACGGGCCGTCCGGCAAAAATACTGGGGCGTGAACGCTCTTCAAAAATTAGGTGAGCCTCGTCTGATGTCGACTGGCCTTGGACTCGCGATCTTCGGCGGGGTGAGCATAGCCTGCTTTGTCTGGCTTCAGCCCGGATTGCTGAGCAACCAGCCTGGATTGCTCAGCAATCTGTTTGTCAGTCTGGCCTATGGGTTTGGGACGTATTTCTTGGCTTCATATTTTTTGAGCAGCGTTATGCCGTACGACCCGTCTGGCACTTACGAGACGTTTCAGACCTGGTATAGGCTAATAAAGGGCGGGGCGATGACAGCCGGTGCGATCGCGATGTTGCTTGTTGCTCTGATGCTACGGCGTAGAAACTATCGCTTTGGGCAAGCGCTAGTCAGCCTGGTCAGCGGGGCTGGGACGGCTGCTTTATGCTCATATCTCACTTTGTTTACGTTACTGTGGTTGGGGTACGCAGATTAGACTGCCTCCAGCTTTTGGCGTGAGGCGATCACTCTCTTAGAGGTTGTGAGCTTCACTTTTTGTCTTCCAAAATCCCCTCGCCTTTGACAAACCAGGACACGCCGAAGGCAAAAACGGCGATCGCCTCTAACCAAAAAACGGGATCGAGCGATCTCAATGGGTCTCTAATACTGGCGGGTAAGAACGACAGCAGAACAATTAAAACGATGGCGGCGATAATTGTGTAGCCACAGGCTCTGTAGACCCTATTGCGCTGTTTCTTTCGAGGCGTTGTCGCCTGAGCGGTGTCTGTTTTTGTAAATAGCGCCAGAGAGAAATAGGCAAGCGTAATGAAATACGCCGTTGCAAAGAGGAGGTGTAGCTTGCCAATGGTCGCAGCTAGGGCAGAAGGGTCGGGCGGTGTCGTCGGAAATAGCGCCGTGCCAATCGCACATACCGCTGCGATGTTGGCGGGCAAATTGTCTTTTTGGCCGTAGCCTTTGTAAGAGAACAGGAAGACACCCATCGAAAAAAGCACCCCCACAAAAACATCTCTCATTTCGGTGTAATAGTAGTCGCTAATTGAATTTTGAATCTCTAACCCAAAGAACAGACCGCCGCCTACGGCTAAAATGAAAGGTAGTCCCATGCCCAGACAGCCGACTGCTTTTCGCAGCATCAAATAGGAGACGACCAGCCGATTGTTGCTTTCTTTACGGTCATTCATCCCTTAATCCTCAATAGCCTGCTCAGCTCATCGTAGCCAATTATACAGAGCGGAAGCCTCACTCACGATAAAGCTCAAGTTCGCGTTGGCAAGGTACATGGAAAATAGCAGAGATTTGGCAGGCGTCGGAGTGGAGCGATGCTCACTCTCCTGATATCCTTTGGTCATCTACCGTGAGGATGGCTGCTGCCGATGGAACCGCTCAAGCGCGTACTGGGGATTTTACAGTCTTACGTTTGGCTAGCTGTGGGCGCAACAGTGAGCGTGCTGCTGCTGACGGCGGCAAATGCAGTCACCCCGCAGCTCTTTCGGCGCGGCATTGACGAAGGGATTGCGCCGCAAAATTTGCAGGTGGTGCTGGTGACTGGGGCGATGATGGTGGGGGTGGCGATCGCCCGCGGTCTCTTTAACTTTGGCCAGAGCTACTGGGCCGAAGCGATTTCCCAAAGCGTCGCCTACGAGCTGCGCGGTCAGGTCTTTCGCAAGATAGAAACTCTCAGCTTCAGCTATCACGATCAGGCGCAGACCTCTCAGCTCCTGACTCGCATTACCAGCGACATTGAGCAAATTCGCACGTTTGTCGGCACCAGCCTGGTTCAGGTGATCAGTTCGCTGCTGACGCTGGTGACAATTGCTACCATTTTGCTAATTATGAACTGGCAGCTGGCGCTGGTGACACTGGCCGTCGTACCGCTGGCCGGGGCACTGCTGTTTCGCTTTTTTAGCCAAAATCAGCCTCTGTTTGGCCAGGTGCAAGAGCGGCTCGGTGACCTCAACGAAGTGCTGCGCGAAAATCTGCTGGGTGTGCGCGTGGTCAAAGCCTTTGTGCGCGAGCCCGTCGAGCTGAAGCGCTACACGCAGATGAACAACAACTTAGTAGCGGTCTATCTAGAAACGCTTAGCGCCATTCGCAACACGTTTCCATTTATCTTTTTGCTGAGTAACCTAATTACGCTGGCGGTCGTCGGCTACGGCGGCGCGCAGGTGATCGACGGCACTTTTACGATTGGCGAACTGGTCGCTTTTAATGCCTACCTGTTGTTTATTCTTCAGCCGGTGCTGCTGATTGGTTTTGCAGCGCCTGTAATTGCTCAAGCCGCTGCCTCCGCCGAACGAGTGTATGAAATTGTCGATGCGCCAGTCGAAATTCAAAATCGGCCCAATCCGGTTGCCTTTGAAAGCTGCGGCGGTCGCATTACGTTTGAAGACGTTTGGTTTCGCTATCCGGGTGCAACGACTCCGGCGCTGCAAGGCGTCTCCTTTGAGACTAAGCCGAATGAGCTGATTGCAATTTTGGGTATGACCGGCTCGGGTAAAAGTACGGTCGTTAATCTGTTGCAGCGATTTTATGACGTGACTCAGGGGGCAGTGCGGATTGACGGGCGAGACGTGCGCGATTTTGAATTGGAGAGTTTGCGATCGCGCATCGGCATTGTCTTTCAAGAAACTACCCTGTTCTCAGGCACGCTCCGTGACAATATCGCCTACGCCAAACCGGACGCTGCCTTAGAAGATGTGATTGAAGTGGCAAAGACAGCGTATATTCATGACTTCATTGAGAGCTTGCCCGAGGGCTACGACACGATTGTTGGGGAACGCGGTGTTGGGCTTTCGGGCGGTCAGAAGCAGCGGATTGCGATCGCCCGCACTCTCCTCACCCACTACCACATTCTCATTCTCGACGACAGTACTTCTGCGGTAGATGCGGAAACCGCTGCCCAGATTCAGACGGGTTTGGATGCGCTGATGCGCGATCGCACCTGTAGCGCCTTTGTCATCGCCCAGCGCATCAGTACCATTCAAAGCGCCGACCGCATTTTAGTCATTGACAAAGGAAAGCTAGCTGCCCAGGGCACCCACGAACAGCTGATGAGAACCAGCTCACTCTATGGTGCCATTCTCGAATCGCAGATGAAACAGCCGGTCGCTGCCTCAGCCAAATAGTCCCTATCATTTCCCCCTTACTACTCCTTCGAAGCTATGCGCGGTGCTCCTGTCGCTCCTGACCAAAAAGCCAATCAACAGCTTTCTACCTTTCGCCGATTTTTAGGCTACCTCAAGCCTTATTACAAAGAGCTGCCGGTAGCTCTTGGAGCAGTTGTTATCGGCGCGGCAACTCAGGCCGTTGGCCCTTTTCTCATTGGCTGGTCGATTGACAATCTTATTCGCCCAGGCAATCTCACAGGGCTGATGTGGATGATTGCCGGGCTGGCTGTGGTTTACGTGGTTGGGACAATTGCCATTCGCGCTCAGATCTTTCGGGTAGGGGCGATTGTTCAAAAAGTGCTCGCTCAGCTGCGGCAAGACATTTTTACCAAAATTCAAAGTCTCTCTATTGGCTTTTTTGATAAAAGCGAAGCAGGCGATCTGATGAGTCGTCTGCTGAACGATGTCAGCGTGATCAATCAGGCGTTTGGCCAGAGCATTCCACAGATTTTGGGCCAAACGTTTAGTTTAATTGGCATTATTATTGCCATGCTGTTGATTAATTTGCAGCTTGGGCTGCTGAGCAATTTGGTCGTGCCGATTATGATCCTCACGACCAGCTTGTTCTCTCGCTGGGCCAGGGTCAGGTTTAGAGTCACCCGCGAAACCATTGGCGATCTCTCTGCTCGCATTGAAGAAGACGTGAGCAGTGTGAAAGAAGCGCAGGCGTTTAACCGGGTGGAGTACAACATCAATACGTTTGAAGCCCTTAATGCCGCTAACCGGGATGCCAACGTGCAGGCAGTGGCAGTGACCGCAGCCTTTCTCCCTTCGATTGATTTTCTCAATACTTTAGCGACCGCTGGGGTGCTGGCTTATGGCGGCTATTTAGCGGTCACGGGCGCGGCAACCGTGGGGACGATCACCGCTTTTTTACTCTATGTGCAACAGTTTTTTAGGCCAATTCAGATTCTCAGTCAGTTTTATACGCAGGCGCAGAGCGCGATCGCTGGCCTAGAGCGCATTTTCTTTTTACTCGATGAACCCGAACTGCTCAAAGACGCGCCAGATGCGGTTGAGATGCCTCCTATCGAGGGTAAAGTAACGTTTGATGAGGTCAGCTTCGGCTATGTGTCCGGGCAGACTATCTTAGACCGCGTCAGCCTGCGTGCTCAGCCGGGTCAGATGATTGCGCTAGTAGGCCCTACCGGGGCAGGAAAGAGTACAATTATCAATCTTATCTTACGCTTTTACGATGTCAGTGAGGGCGCAGTCAGAATAGACAATACAGACGTTCGCAAAGTTACTCAGGCCAGTCTGCGCCGACAGATTGGCTTTGTTTTGCAAGACAACGTTCTCTTTAGCGGCACAGTTGCCGAAAATATTGCCTTTGGCCATCCGACCGCCTCGCAAGCAGAGATTGAAGCAGCCGCTCAGGTGGCTAATGTTCACGAGTTTGTCACTCAGCTACCGCAGGGCTATGCGACGGTTTTAGGCGAGCGAGGCGCATCGCTCAGCCAGGGACAGCGACAGCTGATTAGCATTGCTCGGGCGGTGTTGATTGACCCGCGCATTTTAATCCTGGATGAGGCAACTAGCAGTATTGATACGCAGACGGAAGGGTTGGTGCAAGATGCGATCGCGACTCTCCTCAAAAACCGCACCAGCTTTGTTATCGCCCACCGCCTCAGCACCGTTACCCAGGCCGATCAGGTGCTCGTCATCCAGCAGGGCCACATTGCTGAAAGCGGTACCCATCAGCAGCTGATCGATCAGGGCGGCGTCTACGCTAAGCTCTATGCCCTTCAGCTAGGCGACGCGGACTAGGATACGGCTACAAATCTCAGTGTGCAAAGAGATAAGGCCCCTCGTAGTCGCCTACATAAACCGTGTGCGAACAGCAATTCCAAATTCCAACTAACGGACATTCGCCATAGATATTTAGAAAAAGCATGAGACGTTTTCCAGGATATGCAGTAAGGTTCAATCAATCTGCCCTCCGTCTGTAATGACTCAGCCCATGCCCCCAGCCAGTCTCAGTTTTGAGGGTCTATCAGCGACGCTCAGGGATGCAGTTGCCCAGATGGATGACCCGCGCCAACCGAGTAACGCAACTAGCTACAGTCTCAGGGATGTGGTTGTGGGAGCCTTTTCATGCTTTTTCATGCAGAGCGCATCGTTCTTAGAGTTTCAGCGCCAGCTCAATAGTCGCAGCGGTCAAGATAATGCTCAGAGTCTGTTCGGGCTAACGCAGATACCGAGCGTCGTGCAGATCCGCAATATCCTTGACCAGCTAGCAGCAGCGGGGCTTTTTCCGGCGTTTATCAGCTTCTACCGGACGCTTCAGGCACAGGGCTACTTGCAAAGATTTGAGCGGCTAGGCGGCAACCTGCTGGTGGCGCTAGACGGCACAGAATACTACAGTTCTCAGCAGGTGAGCTGTCCGTGCTGCTCGACGCGCACGTCTAAAAGCGGGCAGGTGACCTATTCGCACAAAGCGCTGTTGCCAGTGATTGTCGCGCCGAGTGAACCAGCTGTGATTTCACTGCCGCCTATGTTTGTCACCCCTCAAGATGGCCATACCAAGCAGGACTGCGAACAAGCTGCCGCGAAACGGTGGATCGGCTCAGCGCCAGCCATATTCGAGCAGCAGGCGGTGACCTTGCTTGGCGATGACCTGTTCAGTCGTCAGCCGATGTGCGCAGCGGCTTTGGCTGCACGCTTCAACTTTATCTTCGTCTGCCTGCCAGAGTCACATCCGGCCCTCTATGACTGGATTGGCTTCAAGGCTGCCAATGGCAATGTCAAGACGGTGACACAAGTGCAGCGCCACGGTCGCCGCGATGAGCTGTGGCAAGTGCGCTATCTCAACGATGTGGCACTGCGCTCAGAAGCCCCTGCCCTGTCGGTCAACTGGTGTGAGCTGACGGTGTCGCGGCCCGCAGACGGCAAGGTGCTCCATCTCAATAGCTGGGTTACCAACCACCCTATTGATGACTCGCAAGCCTTTGAGATTGCCGCTGCTGGTCGCAGCCGCTGGAAGACTGAAAACGAAAACCACAATGTGCTCAAGACTCAGGGCTACCACCTCGAACACAACTTTGGCCATGGCAAACAGCATCTGTCTGCCTTTTTACTGACCCTGAACCTATTGGCATTCTTGTTTCATACAATCTTGCATCTGGCCGACGAGCGCTATCAACAGATTCGTCAGCAGCGCGGCACTCGCCAAGGCTTCTTTCAAGATATCCTGGCACTCACCAAGTACTTATGGTTCGAGAGCTGGACAGCGCTGATTGACTTCATGCTTGATGAGAAGAAAAAGTCTGCTAAGCAGATGAGAAACACCTCTTGACGGCTTTCCTCGTCGATGGCTAGTCAGCCCTTCAGCGCTGATTGGTTTGTCCGTATCTTGGAATTTGGAATTGCTGGTGTGCGAAACAATCTCCTCTGCGTCTTCATCCCACAGGTGAAGCTGATAGGCTGGCGGCTCCATTACAAACTTTCCGGGCGCGTCGGGTCGCATATTGAGCAGTACCTGATGTACCAGGCTCGGCGCGGTGCTGGCAATTGTACCCGCCCACTGCGTGTAGATAGGCCGATGCAGATGACCAGCGGCAACGTGCTTGATAGCAGGATATTGAGAGACAATTTCTGCCAGGTCTTTGCTTCTGGCTAGGCCGATGCAGTCCATCGTCGGAATATTGGTTTTGAAGGGGGGATGGTGCAAAAAGAGAAATGTGGGAGTAGTGGGGGCGATCGCCAACTGCTCTCTTAGCCAGTTCAACCGCGACTCATCCAATTCACCGCCTGCCTCACCGGGCACCACCGTATCCAACATAATCAGCCGCACCGGATAGTCATCTACCACGTACTGCAAATGTGAGCCGCCAGACGGCATATAGGCAGGCTGCTCAAATGCTTGATACAAAGGCTGCTGCCTATCGTGATTACCCGGAAGCAGATATAGCGGAATTTGGAGCGGCGCTAGCAATTGTCGCAGCACTTCATACTCGGCTAGCTCACCATGATGCGTCAGGTCTCCGGTTGCCACCACCACATCAGGACGTGGATCGAGCTGATTAAGATGTTCCACAGCCTGCCGAATCATGGGAATAGTATTCACCACGCCGTAGACGTAGTTCCCCTCAACGTGAACGTGAAGGTCAGAGATTTGAGCAATAATCATCACGATTTGGCTGGCATAGGTGGTCTGAGCTAGTCTCAGGATAGAACACCCTGCCCCAGATATCACAACAGTAAGCACCATGTTCATTCGCCCTGCTACAGCAAAAGACAAAGCGGCTATCTACGCTGTTAACGCGCTAGCCTTTGAAACACCTGCCGAAGCTAATTTGGTCGATGCGTTACGAGAAAAAGCTCATCCGACAATCTCGCTGGTTGCCGAAAGACAAGAAAAGATTGTTGGCCACATTATGTTCTCTCCAATATCTCTACCAAGCCATCCTGCTGCCAAGATAATGGGGCTCGCACCACTGGCAGTGATTCCTAGCTATCAGCGTCAAGGCATAGGCTCAGACCTGGTTAAAGCAGGACTTTCGCAGTGTAAGCAACAAGGTTTTATCGCAGTAGTTGTTCTAGGTCATCCAGAATATTACACCCGCTTTGGCTTTGCACCTGCCACATGCTTCAACATTCGCAGTGAATATGAGGTTTCTGAGGAAGCCTTGATGGTACTGGAACTCCAACCTGGAGCACTGGGTGGCAAGACTGGCACAATTAGCTATCACAGCGCTTTTAGCCAACTGTAAGAGACAGCCCTTGGAAAACCATGTGCTCGCTTCAGAGTCCAAAACTTGCATAGCATTAGATAAGCGCTCACTCTCAGAAATCATTACGACGCTTCCTGTCCGCTAAGATTTTCTAAGCAGCTGAGGATTCACCTTGTATCGGACGAGGGTAGCCAGTACGCCCGCGAGCAGTCCCCAAAAGGCTGAGCCAATGCCGAATAGGGTAAGGCCAGAGGCGGTCGCGAAGAAGGTGATCAGAGCGGCTTCGCGGTCAGCTTCGTCTGATAGGGCGATCGCCAATCCATTGCCAATCGAACCGAGTAGGGCAAGGCCAGCGATCGCCAGCACCAGCTCTTCTGGCAGCGCCCCAAAAATCGCCCCTACCGTCGCGCCAAATAATCCGATCAAAAGATAAAACACACCGACTGCTATCCCTGCCACATAGCGCTTGTCAGGATTTTCGTGGGCTTCGCGCCCCATCGAAATCGCCGCCGTAATTGAAGAAAGATTAATCGCAAAAGCCCCAAAAGGCGCCAGTAGAAACGTCGCCATCCCCGTCCAGCCAATCAGCGGGGAGATAGGGACATCAGCATAGCCGAAGGCGCGAATTGTCGTTACCCCTGGCACATTTTGAGAGGCCATCGTGACGATGAACAGCGGCAGCGCTACGCCCACAATCGCACTTGCAGAAAACTGAGGCAGCGTAAACACAGGCCGCGCTAGCTGTAAGCTGACGGTTTCTAGCGCCAGCAATCCCTGAACGCCCGCAATCAAAAGGCCCAGCAACAAAGCCAACAGCACCGCATACCGTGGCACCATGCGGCGCATCAACAGGTAAATACAAAACATTGCAAACACCATCCCAAACTGGGTTTGCATCGCCACAAATACGTTCAGGCCAAACTGCAACAGCACGCCCGCCAGCATCCCTGAGGCCAGCGATATCGGGATCAAATTCATCACGCGCGCAAACCAGCCGGTAAATCCGCAGAGCATAATCAAGACCGCGCAGACCAAAAAAGCGCCAATCGCTTCTGGCATTGAAACCCCTGCCGCTGCTGTGATTAGCATCGCTGCCCCCGGCGTAGACCAAGCGGTCACCACAGGCACCCGATAATGCCACGACAGGCCAATGCTGGTCGCTCCCATACCCAGCCCTAGCGCCCACATCCAGGAGGCAATTTCCGCAGGCGAGGCTCCCAATGCTTGCGCCGCCTGAAAGACCAATATACCCGCGCTAGTGAAGCCGACCAGCACCGTCACAAACCCGGCGATTACCGCCGAAACGGAAAAGTCTCGTCTGAAGTCTTTAAGTGAAGTCATGAGCCCGTTGAATGAATTTGGTCGCTGTTAAAGACCAGATTTGCAGAGTTCAGCGAGCCCTGTCTTGGACAAAATTGACTTTTCGATAAGCGCCCGGCGGCACGGCAAACGTTTGCTTAAAGACGCGGTTGAAGTGACTTTGGTCGTAGAAGCCGTGTTCGGTGGCGATCGCCGCCAGCGTCTTCTCACTATGCAACGCCTGCTTTGCCCCCAATAGCTGCCAATGTTGCTTATATTGGTGAGGAGAGATGCCCACCTGTTGGCGAAAACAGCGAATCAGATAATAGGGGTTGAGACCCACCAGCCGGGCCAGATCATCAATTGAAACATCGTCCGTACAGTGCGCTTCCAAGTAAGCCCGAGTCAGCGATATCGCCTTCGACTCTACCTTAAGCTCTCTTTGTCGATGGCGAAATTGAGCATGTCTCGAAAACAAGCGCGACAAAAATTCTAACAAAAGAGACTGCTGTTCCAGCTGAGGCGCAGACTTATTCAAGACCCGAAAAAGCCGGTAAAAAGAGGGGATCAAAGCTGGATCGTTCACCACAATCTCAGGAAAATGCGGTAAGCTTCCCGCTGACCAATCCAGCTGAGCTAAGACATGCCGCACCAGCGGAACACTGACATAAATATTGCGAAACGCCCAGCCCGCCATAGATGCCGGTTCACCCGTATGAACCATACCCGGATCAATACAGTTAAAGCTATTAGGGTAGTGGTGACGAGTTTCGCTCTGACAGAGACATTGCCCCAGCCCGCTCTCATTGAGCCCAATTACATAGCTATCGTGAAAGTGCTTTCTCAGCCGATGTTGAAATAGCTGCGCCTCAAATAGCTCAATCCCCGGCATTGAAACCGTCCAGAGCTGAGCAAATTCTGCGTTAGTGCCCATACTTGTTCACTCACTCTGATAGAGACACCCTGTGCGATCGCCTAGCAAGATATTACCAACAGGATATCAACTAGCGGGCTATCAGCGTGCGAGCTTCGCCAGCAGCAGCAGCCCCGCGCCCAGCCCCAAACCCAGCGGTAGCCACCCCGCGACAAAAGGACTGATCGCACCGCTTTCGCCCATTGCTGTCGTAATGAAGCTCAGCAGGTAATAGCCAAAAATAATCACGATGCTCACCGCAAAGCTCGTGGCCTTTCCCGTTCGTTGGGGCCGCACGCCCACCGCCGAACCCACCAGGCCAAACACCACACAGGCAAAGGGAATAGAGTACTTCTGCTGAATGTTTACCTCCAGCTTACGCACCGCTTTCTTATCTCCCGTTTGGCGCAGTATGCCTAAATAGTCCTTGGCTTCAGCAATGTTCATTTCCTCGTCCTTTTTGGTACGCCCTGCCAGGTCTAAAGGCGTGCGCGGCAGCTGCAAATCTTGCTGTTTAAAGCGGATAATCTGCCGGAAAGAGCCGCTAGGAGAGACGGCGTAAATGGTACCGTTGGTAAATTCCCACAGATTGCGGGCAAAGTCCCAGGTAGCCGTATCGGCGCTGACGATTTGCTTAAGCCCGTCCTCACCGTCTTCTTGCGAGAAATCTACTACCGTAATGCCGCGCATGGTCTCGCCATCAAACTTGCGAGCGTGAAAAAACCGCACCAGCTCGTCGCCTGAACCATCTGCGGCGGGCTGCTGCTGCTGAAAGGTGATGTTGCCTTCTTTAAAGGGCGGTTTTTCTTCATCCAGGGCCCGGGCCAGCAGCACCGTTGCTCGCTCTGTGCTGGCTGGTGCGACAATTTCATTGACTGCGAAGCTCAAGCCGGTAATCAGCAGGCTCAAAATCACAGCCGGAACCACAATCCGCCGAATGCTGACGCCGCTCGCTCGCAGCGCCGTCAGTTCGCTATCGCTGGAAAAGCGGCTGTAGGTCATCATCGTCGCTAGCAGCGTTGACATGGGGAATGCCAGCACGATGTACTCAGGCAGCTTCAGCAAAAAAACTTCAAGCACCAGCGCCGCCGGTAGCCCCACCTCGGTGACCTTACGAATCAGCTCAAACAGCGCCCCAATGGAAACGCCAATTGAGGAGAAAGCGCCGACGCCAAAAAGAAAGGGTAGGGTAAGCTCGCGAGCGATATAGCGATCCATCAGCGAAATTCGGGGGAACCAGCGGATGAGTTGTTGGGTGAAGTTGGGTGCCGTAGCAGTCATGGGAAGAAATGATGGTTTAAAGTCGGAAGCCTTCGCCCAGGTAGTACTGGCGCACGAGGGGGTTGTTGGAGAGGTCGGTGGCGCTCCCTGAGGCGAGAATTTGGCCATCGCTCATGATGTAGGCCCGGTCGATGATTTGAAGGGTTTCGCGGACGTTGTGGTCGGTGATCAAAACGCCCATGTTGCGATCGCGCAGTTCCGCTACAATCGTCTGGATTTCAGCCACGGCGATCGGGTCTACCCCGGCGAAGGGCTCATCTAAAAATAAGAAATCTGGCCCTTGAGCCCCTGCTGCTAAAGCGCGCGCTAGCTCGGTACGCCGCCTCTCGCCGCCAGAGATTTGAATGCCGAGCGAATTTTCGACGGTTTCTAACCGAAATTCTTTGAGCAGGCCGCGCAGCCGGTCTTCTCGCTCGTGGAAAGGGACGCCCGTTTGCTCCATTACCAGGCGCAGATTATCGCGGACGCTGAGATTGCGAAAAATGCTGGCCTCTTGCGCTAGATAGCCAATGCCCAACCGGGCCCGCCGGTACATGGGCATATTGGTAATATCGCGCCCATTGAACGAAACCTTTCCCACATCAGGCTTGACCAAACCGGTCGCCATGTAGAAAGTCGTGGTTTTGCCAGCGCCATTGGGACCTAGCAAACCGACGATTTCGCCCTGAGCAATCGATAGATTTACCCCTTGAACCACTGTGCGCTTGCCGTATGTTTTTTGAACATTTTCGAGCACAAGCTTCAAAGGAGGCGCTCCACGGGTTGGTCTAACTGGCTCAGATTTTACCAGAGAGGAAGTCATTGCATATAGCCTGTAAGCACTCAATTAGAGCGGTTAATGGAGCCTAGCTGGTCCGGCAGTTCAGCGGGCGGGATCGGAATTACAAGCGGCGCTGGGGCCGTTGGCTGCGCATCGACGCGCGGCGCTGGGTTAGGATCTGCTGGCAAAATATAGACTGCTTCTACCTGCTCGTTAGGTGCGGGGGTGGCCACAAACCGGCCTTCTTCAATTAAGTACGTCACGGTTTCTGCTTGCAGCGTATTGCCCTCTTGCACCACGTCTACATTACCGCTGAGCACAATTCGCTGCTCACGGCTGTAGTACAGGGCCTGGGCAGAGGTGGAGTAGATCTGACGGTTGGGGTAGTCAATGCGAACGCTGCCAGTAGCGGTCACTACGCCGGTATTAGAGTTGGCCTCTACGCGGCTAGCTTTTAGCTGAATTGCGCCGCCGTTGGACTGAGCGAGGGCAAGGGAGTCGGGCAAAATGCTTTGCGTCAGCAGCGGCAGCAGTAGCGCGATCGCACAGCTCCAGGTTGCCCGCCGCCAAAATTTTCTCGCCGGACGCTGTAGACCAGTCCCCAGACCCGCCCACAGACTAAACCTTTGTAAGCTAGCGGCCTTTAAAGACCACACGTCAGATCGCCAATGCAGCATTCTCAAGAGGATAAGGCGGGTATACCACCATACTAAAAATGTTTCGCCAACCCGGACTGGCTCTTCAGACCGCTTTCCCAACTGTCAGAAAGCCGCTGTCTCCACCTTAATCGCTGGCATTAGCGTTTGCGGCAGATGTCATTAGACTTTATTGATTTCTTCAAATCGAATTTGCGGCAGCGGCAGCGGCAAATCTGCCATCAGATCGGCCAGCCCCTCTGGTCCCACAGTCTGTACCTGTGTCAGCCAATCCACCGCCTGGTCTACTAGCTGATCGACCACAATACCTTCGCGGGCAGGCTCAAACCGCCGCAGTCGGCTGATACCTTCACCCAGCAAAATAGCGCCGCCTCGCCAGTTAAGATTGCCCAAATGGTAAAACGCTACCGCTATCTGTAAAATTCCCTGGTAAAAAGGTTTGTCGGCAGTCTCAGCCTCCATCCAAATGGCTTCTAGTGTGTCGTGACAGGCGTAAAACGATTGCTGGTTGAATTCGTCGATGCCTTTTTTGAACAGCTCATGCATTGAATTTTTACGGAGGATTTTTACTGGGGATCTGTGCTGGCAGGGCCATGTAGCGCTCCGACTCCGTAGTCCTTTGTAGGAATTGGCACATCACCCACCATTGTTAAGTCTAAGGTGATATCCTCCACACTTGAGCCGGTGATGTGAGCAGTCGCTCTAGCAGCGACCTATTCACTTTGTAGTGTAGGGAGTGAACGAATGGTGAGTTCTCCGATTAAAGGAGGTTGCGATCGCAGCGCAGCCTCCAGTTTTGAGCCAGTCTCTGCGGCTAGTTGTAGCGTACAGCCGCTGCCGTCTGCGCCGCTGTTTGGCACCGATGGCATTCGCGGTCAGGCGGGCACGCTGCTGACCGCGCCGCTAGCGACTCAGGTTGGCTTTTGGGCTGCTCAGGTATTGCGGTGCCACGGCGAAAGCGGTCCGATTATTCTCGGGCAGGACTCTCGCAACTCCAGCGATATGCTGGCGGCGGGCCTGTCTGCCGGGCTGACCACAGCTGGACTAGAAGTGTGGAACCTGGGGCTTTGTCCCACTGCTGCGGTGGCTCATCTGGCCGGAGGGGGCGCTGGCGGGAGCGCTGGTGGCATTATGATTTCGGCCAGTCACAACCCGCCTGACGACAACGGCATCAAGTTTTTTGGCTCCGATGGAACTAAGCTCTCTAGCACTATTCAGCGGCAGATTGAGGCAGCTTTACGCGGCCAGGAACTGCCAGCCAATTTAGCCGACGTGAGCCAGGCCGACTCAATCACGTCAGCTCAATGGGGCCGGATCTTTCAGCGGCCCGATCTGGTGGAGCGCTACATTAGCTTTTTGCATCAGCCCTTTCAGCCTCATCCTGACCTCAGCGGGCTGCGGATTGTGCTGGATCTGGCCTGGGGGGCGGCGACACGGGTGGCTAAGCAGGTGTTCGAGGCAACTGGCGCAGAGGTGGTTATTTTGCATGGGTTGCCAGATGGCGATCGCATCAACGTCAGCTGCGGCTCTACCGATCTGGGTGCGCTGACGACAGCAGTTGCAGAACTACAGGCTGACATCGGCTTTGCCTTTGATGGCGATGCCGACCGGGTAATGGCGGTTGACAGCCAGGGCCGCGTGATCGACGGCGACTATATTTTGTACTTTTGGGGGCAGACCCTACAGCGGGCCAGCAAGCTGCCCAACGATACGATCATCTCCACGGTAATGGCCAATCTCGGCTTTGAGCGCGCCTGGGAAAAGTTGGGCGGCACCCTGGTTCGCACGCCTGTCGGCGATCAGCATGTCTATGCAGAGATGGTCAGCCAGGGGGCGATGCTGGGCGGTGAGCAGTCGGGCCATATTTTGTGCCACCACTACAGTCTGACGGGCGACGGCATTCTGACGGCCCTGCACCTGGCAGATTTACTCAAGCAGGCGGGCTGTTCACTGCCTGAGCTGGTCGCCCAGAGCTTTGACACCTACCCGCAGCGGCTCAAAAATGTGCGGGTAGAAGATGCCGCCGTGCGCCGCAGTTGGCAGACCTGTAAGGCTGTGCAGCAGGCCATCGCCCAAGCTGAATCGGATATGGGTGATCAGGGCCGGGTGCTGGTGCGCGCTTCTGGCACTGAGCCGCTGATCAGGGTAATGGTGGAAGCGGCTAGCTCAGAGCTGGTTGACCACTGGACAGAGACGCTGGCGGCTAAAGTCTCTCAGCATCTCGCTTAGGTGCTTGGTGAAGGTGCCGGGTGCAACATCCAGACAATGCCCCTGAGCTGGGCAGCGGCATGAAGATTTGCGAAGCCGCTTAAGTTTATGCTATCTCTGGTTAAGTTTTTAATCAGATTTTAATTTAGAGCGCTATGGCGGCAACGCTTCCTCAGTCTCCAACTCTCCGGGCAGCCGGCACCTATTCCAAAAAAGTGATTGCGATTGGCGATAGCCTGATCTACGGCTACGGCGATAGTGAAGGGGGTGGCTGGGTAGATCGGCTGCGGCTCTGCTGGATGAACCCGGAGCAGCCGGGGCCGATTTTTTACAATTTGGGGGTGCGCGGCGACGGCGTGGCTCAGGTGGCGAGAAGGCTGGAGCGGGAGTTTTGCGATCGCGGCGAACTGCGCCACCGCACACCCGATATTTTGATCCTGTCAGTCGGTCTTAACGATTCGGCCAGAGCCGGACGCCCGACCGGACGACCCGTGACCGACCTCACCTGCTTTGAGCGCGATCTCGCTCATCTTTTAGAGCAGGCCAATCGGCTCTGCCCGGTATTTTTTGTAGGCATGACGCCGGTTAATGAAGCGGCTATGCCCTTTGCCAATATCCTTTACTTCAGCCGCGCCGAACAGGTTCGCTATCGCAACGTCACCCGTCAGCTCTGCGATACCTACAAAATTCCCTATCTCGATCTGCTTGAGCAGTGGAGTCAGCAGGGTGAGGGATGGGTGTGCGATCGCCTCTGTGCAGACGGCATCCACCCTAACGCGCTGGGCTACCGGACTATTTTGGCGGCTG
>CAVPZC010000001.1:557500-2445385 GCA_963710175.1 uncultured cyanobacterium | reverse complement strand
AGCCAACTCATTCACCGCCTTTACACTCCTTAACGAACTGCTAAATTCCCGATGACCCCGTAGTATGAAAGCATTGCCCCTTCTAGTCAGCATGTGTGATGAAAATTTTGCATGGCACCTGGGTTCCACAGGCCGAAGATAGCTTTATCCAGCCTGGGCAGTTTTGTCTATGGGTAGAGACCAGTGAGCCAAGCCGGAGCCGGGGAAAATCGAGCGATTCGACCCATCATTTACCCCGCCCAACCCTGGCCGCCTTACTCGAAGAACTCGGCATTAAGCCCACGTCTTACAAATCAATCGAAGCAGGCATCAGGCCGTATCATTTCTTACTGCCCACTGCCGACGACTCGCCCCTCCCTTCGCTAGAACTCTCTCGCTACTTAGAGCAAGATTCGCCCGAAACGTTTGACTATCAGTTTTGGGAAATTGACTGCTACGCCCTCCCCGCCGCTCAAACGCTCAGCGTGCTAAACGAGCTGCACTTTATCGCGCTTTACAATCTCGCCGAGGTGCAGCTAGGGTCCGATTTGTTGTTCTGGTATCACTACACCCAGTCCTTAAAGCAGGTGCTTCAGAGAGATCAATACATCCCCGCCATGCGCTACCGGGAGCTGCCACCAGCAAAAAGCAAAACCCGCAGCAAAAAACAAACGTCCACTCAAAAACGCACCAAAGCTGCCGAACCCGCCTTTGAGATATACCCCACGTGGGATTTGATTGGAGAGCGCTACGAAACAGAGCTGCAAATCTATGTGGACTACATGCCGCTTATCTGCACCGCTGCCTTTGAGAGCCCCACCAAAGCACCTGAATTCTACGACAGAGAACCCTTGCTGCGGCACTTCTCAGAGTGCTTTTTAGCCGAATTGGTTTCTAAAACGGGCTTTCCTCAAAGCTTTCGCAAAAAAATTGAAGGATCGCTATTAGAGCACTGCATATTTGCCGACTTGAGCAATCCCTGGACATTGCCCGAGTGGAAAGAACAGTATCAGCAGTGGCAGACCTGGCGCGATCGCATCACCCGCTCCCAAACCGCCATTCCCTTCCACATCTATTTCCATCTGCAAGAACCTGACGCACCCGAGGGCAGCTGGCACATCCAGTTTGAAGTCGCCCCCAAAGCCGATCCTTCACTGCGCCTGCCGCTGACAGATATGTGGAGACTACGCGGCAAACCAGCCAAAGAACTGCGCAAACAGCTCGGCGACAGCTTTGAACAGCATTTGCTGATGAACTTGGGCTACGCCGCTCGCATCTATCCGCTGTTTTGGCAGGGGCTTGAAACCGATGAACCCGTCGGCATTGCGGTCAATCTGCAAACCGCCTTTGACTTTCTCAAAGATGCCGCCTGGGTACTCGAAGACGCAGGCTATAAAGTCGTTGTCCCCGCCTGGTGGACGCCCAAAGGCCGCCAGCGAGCCAAGGTGAAGCTCAGAGCAAGGGGCACCTCGCCCGGCAACAGTCAGACCAAAAGCTATTTCTCCTACGATACGCTGGTGAAGTATCAGTACGAGTTTTCTATTGGCGATCAGCCTGTGAGCCAGCAGGAATGGCAGCAGTTAGTAGCAGCTAAATCGCCACTGGTACAGTTTCGCGGGCAGTGGATGGAGCTTGACCCGGCAAAAATGCAGCAGATGCTTGAGTTTTGGCAAAAGCAACAGACCGAAAATCCTGAGCTGAGCCTGTTGGACTTTATGAAGCTGACGGCAGATGAAGAGGATCTAGAAGTAGAGTACGACCGCGACGATGTGCTCTCTACTATGCTCACGCAGCTCAGCGACAAAAGCCACCTGGAGCAGATGCCCGACCCAGAAGCGCTACAGGGCACGCTGCGAGATTATCAAAAGCGAGGGCTTTCCTGGCTGCACTATTTAGATAACCTGGGATTGAACGGCTGCTTAGCCGACGATATGGGCCTGGGTAAAACCATTCAGGTAATTGCGCGACTGGTACAAGAGCGCGAGCAGGCGGCTGAAGAGGGGATAGCGCTTTCACCGACGCTGTTGATTGCGCCAACTTCGGTACTGGGCAACTGGCAGCGAGAGTTAGAGAAATTTGCGCCACAGCTCAGGGCGACTATTCACCACGGGTCGGAACGGGTGGTAGAGCCTGAAGACTTTGAGGCGATCGCTCTAAAACGCGACGTAGTGATCACCTCATTCACCCTGGCCCGCAAAGACATCGATCTGCTCAGCGACATCACCTGGCACCGCATCGTGCTAGACGAAGCCCAAAATATCAAAAACCCCAAAACCGCGCAGACCAAAGCGATCCTAAAGCTCGAAGCCAATCACCGACTGGCCCTCACCGGCACCCCGGTCGAAAATCGCCTGATGGATCTCTGGTCTATCTTCAACTTCCTCAATCCGGGCTATTTGGGCAAACAGGCCCAGTTCCGCAGAAACTTTGAGCTGCCGATCCAAAAAGACAATCAGCCGACTCAGTCAGCCACGCTCAAAAAGCTGGTAGAGCCGTTTATTTTGCGCCGGGTAAAGACAGACAAGTCGATTATCAAAGACCTGCCCGATAAAGTAGAACAAAAGCTGTACTGCAACCTGACCAAGGAACAGGCTTCTCTCTATGAAGCGGTGATTCAAGACGTGGCTAAAGATCTCGATGCCGCTGAAGGCATGAAGCGCAAAGGATTGATCCTGGCGACATTGACCAAGCTCAAGCAGATTTGTAATCATCCTCGGCAGTTTTTGCAGGATGAAAGTGAATTTTCGGTGGAGCGATCGCACAAACTCAGCCGCCTCACCGAAATGCTCAGCGAAGTCATAGAAGAGAACGAAAGCGCCCTAATTTTTACCCAGTACCGCGAAATTGGCGAAGCCCTGACCCAGCACCTCAAGCACAACAGCCACTACAATACCTACTACATTCACGGTGGCACCAACCGCCAAAAGCGCGAACAAATGATCGCTGAATTTCAAGACCCTGAAACCGAGCCGTCTATCTTTGTCCTTTTACTAAAAGCAGCCGGAGTCGGTATCACGCTGACCAAAGCCAACCACGTCTTCCACTTCGACCGCTGGTGGAACCCGGCAGTCGAAGATCAGGCCACCGACCGCGCCTTTCGGATTGGTCAGGAGAAAAATGTGTTTGTGCATAAGTTTGTCGCGATCGGCACCCTGGAAGAACGCATTGACAAAATGATTGAAGACAAAAAGAAGCTAGCAGGCTCCATCGTTGGCTCAGACGAATCCTGGCTCACAGAGCTAGATAACGAATCTTTTAAGCAGCTCATTTCGCTCAATTTTAATGCCGTTTTAGACTAAGTACTCGAACTATCAGGAGAACATCATGGCCGAATTTAGCCGCAGCTGGTGGGGCGGAAAATTTATCGAAGCGCTGGAGAAGATTACCGGAGAGGGACGGCTGAGTCGAGGCCGCTCCTACGCTCGCGGCAAAAAAGTCAAAAGCTTTGAGATAAAGAACAGCACTGTCACGGCCAAAGTTAGAGGGTCAGTGAATCCCTACTTTGGTGTTCACAAAGAGCCGCTATACACCACCAAAATAGAATTTGAGCCAATTAGCAAAGCAAACTGGGCAGCGGTCGTCGCCCTGATCGCCTCTAAAGCCAGTCTGATCTCCAGACTCTTACTAAACGAAATTCCTGAAAACATAGAAGACAGTTTTGCGACTTTGGGATTGAGGCTGCTCCCCCACAGCGAGGATGATTTCCATACAGACTGCTCTTGCCCGGACTGGAGCAATCCCTGTAAGCATATTGCCGGGGTTCACTACCTGATCGCCGCCGAGCTAGACGACGACCCGTTTTTACTCTTCGAGCTGCGCGGCCTCTCGCGCGAAGATTTAAAAACTGAGCTAGCCAAATCACCGCTCGGGCAGGCCCTCTCAGCCGAGCTAACGCTACAGAGACAGCTGCCCGAATCGGTTGAAACCTACTACACTCGTCCGGTTACCCATGCCGTAAAAGCCGACAGCCTGAGAGACTTCTGGCAGGGCGCAAAGCGTTTGCCCCAAACCATCGAAACTTCCGAAGCATCCGGTGTCTCTGCGGTCTTAATCAAAAAGCAAGGAGACTTTCCGCCCTTCTGGAACCGAGACAATTCCTTTATTGAAGCGATGGAAGAATTCTACGAGCGAGTGAAGACAAAGAATAAGGACTTGATCTAGGAACCCTATAGCTTCTGTCGAGTTGCTCAGGATATTGTTATCGGCTGAAACCGTTATCTGACAACAGGCAACTCGACTCGCAAAGTGAGAATGCATCCTTACCTTGCTATATCTACCAGTCTCAACAAGAACGATGAACTATAGCTTCCGGCACTTTGCTCCATGCAGCATTACTGACTGTAAGCCATATATAGCAACAGGCAAAGTGCTCCGAGAAGCGCGAATGCATCGGCGCTTCGCTATACCTCAAATTAACCCTTGATCCTCACCTAGCGTCAGGTTCTAGGATGAACTTGTCAACCGCATTCAGCTGAGAAATAGGAGCTGAGAAGTAGGAGCTAGAAACCGATGCGTAGTGTCATGAAAGTGGGTGAATTAGCAAAGCAAACCGGTCTCTCTGTGCGAACTTTGCACTATTACGATGAGATTGGGCTGCTCTCGCCCTCCCATCGAACTGAGTCCGACCACCGACTCTATAATGACCAGGATATCATTCGCTTACAGCAAGTACTATCGCTCAGGCAGCTCGGATTTTCTCTCAAAGAGATTCGCGAGTGTTTAGAAAACCCTGATCTTTCCCTGCTACAGGTGATTGAGCTGCACAGGGCTCGCCTGCGTGAGCAGATGGCCTTGTCGCATCAGTTAAGTCAGCGGCTGGAGGCGATCGCTCAAGAACTCCAAACGACTCAGTCCGTCGCGGTTGAAAACCTGATTCAAACGATGGAGACGATTACAATGACCGCACAGCAATACTTTACTCCGCAGCAGCAGGAAACCCTCGAAGGCCGGTTTCGCGAAGGCGAGGCAGAATGGCAGCAGCTACTAGCCGAGATTCGCGCAGAGATGACCCAAGGTAGCGATCTCAATAGTCCTGCGGTACGTATGCTAGCTAGGCGCTGGCTGTGGAGCATGAAGACGTTTGTCCAGGGCGACGGCGAAATCTACGAGTCGCTGGTGAAAATGTACCAGCAGGAAGGAATGCTCGCGGCGGAATGGGGTATGGATAGCGCCGCCTTTGAGTTTATTCTCAAAGCTATCTTTTCTATGGCACTAGGCGATTTTACAGAAGCCGCCATACCGAGACACAAGATTTTCACTGCCGAGACGCAGGACGTAATCCGGCTTGGAGAACAGCCCATTCGTGAGATAAATTTTCATGTGATGGGTACAGAAGGTATCTTGCTCGGATTGTTGGCAGAGGGGGGCAGTGTTGCCGCCCAAGTGCTTGCCGCCGCAGGAGTGAGCTACGATGTTGTGCAGCCAATTGTGGTGAAATGGTTAGGCACTCGCCCAACGCCGCCTGAAGGGACTTTCCCGCCACAGCTACCCTTTGCCCCTAGAGTAAAAAGAGTAATTGAGCTAGCGCTTGATGAGGCAAAGCAGGTAGGAAAATCGCGCATTTCTCCGGAGCATTTGCTGCTTGGCATTCTAGCAGAATACAAAGAAGTGCCCCCACCTGGCGGCGTTGCGACCTATATTTTACGAGAAGAGCTAGGCATAGATTTGAACCAGATTGAGCAACAGATTAGAGCTGTGATTTGACCTCTCTTGCTTCTCAAAAGTGAGCTATGCGATTTGGTAGTGAAGTAGCATAACGCCGTTGTCGTAGATCTTCCTGTCAGTCAGGATTAAGGCAGTCTGCTGAATGTCTCCAGAAAACAGCGGAATGCCTGACCCCATCAGAAATGGATTTACCTTTAGAATGAGCTTGTCAATTAAGCTGTTCGTAAAAAGCACGGTTGCTAAAGCAGCCCCGCCACAGAGCCAGATATTTTTGCTGGCTTCGCTTTTCAGGGCCATGACCTGGGCGACGGCGTTTTCTGAAATCAATACAACATTCTCATCTGGACTTTCGGCGAGGCTGCGCGAGAAGAGATACTGCTTCATGTGCGGGTAAGGATTGGTGATGCCTTCTTTCTGCCCGATCTCGTAAGTTTTTCGGCCCATTAAAACAGTGTCAAAAACCCTATTTTCGCCCTGGATGCCCAGCGCATCACGAAGGTGAGCCGGGACGGTTTCAGGAAAAGATGCAAACAGGTCGGCATAATAGTCTTGGTCTTGGGAAAACCCGCCATGTGAGCCATCGTGATGAGCGATAAATCCATCAATGCTGCAAGCCACGTAATAGATAAGCGATCGCATAGGTCAATGCCTCTTAAAGACAGCTTTCTCTTTCAGTTTACTGTATACGAGCTGCCGCCAACTGTTGCCTTACCTGTTATTGAGGCCCGCCGATTCGTTGACTGTGCGAGTAGGAGAATAGGGCATCGTCTGAGACTTGTCGCAGTTAATCACCAGCCCCATCAGTTTGATTGAATACTGACCCAGCTGATCGAGGCTTTGATACACGCGGTTTCGACTGCTCAGCCCCGGTCTGATCACAAATAGGACATTGGCGATCAGCTGACTCAGCGCTGAGGCATCGCTACTGGCTGTAAAAGGCGGGCTGTCTACCAAAATATAGTCATAGTGCTGATCGCCCTGCTGGGCTTGCCAGAGTCGAGAAAATTCATCTTTTAATGAATACTGCTCAGCCGACAGCCTCTTTAAAGACAGGTTGGGCTGTACAGTAACAATCTCTTGATTCTGTAGATTTGGCGAGGTCATGCCCAGCCTGCGACTCAGCTCTCGTCGATGCGTATCGGTATCGATTACCAGCACCTTAAAGCCTAAGTCAATCAACGCTCTCGCTAACCCAATCGTAATCGCTGTTTTACCTTCTTCCTCCACCGAGCTAGCGACCAGCAGGGTGCGGTTAGGCAGAGACTGAGCGCTTACGGTAGAAGCTAGCCACTGTAGCTCAACTGGATCGTGTTGCGATCGCCCATCAAACTGCGTCGCTTGCAGTCCCTCTTTAAACCAGGGAATGCGAGAGACAAAGTCAAACTTCATTGTCTCTAAATCTTTAGGAGAGATCAGCGGGTCTCGGCTCTCTAGCAGCAGCAGCAGCGCCGCACTAAAGACAATCGCCGCCAGCAGCGCATTGATCAGCGCTAGCTTTAAGTTAGGCCCAATCGGTTCGGGGTCAACTCGGGGTGGATCTAAAATTTGGATGCTGGGGTAGGCGCTAAACGCATTGATGTTGGACTGCTGGCTCTGGGCGACAAGTCCTTTGTAAATGCCCTCTGCCACGTCATAGCGCTGCTGCAATTCCAGCAAACGAGACTGGGCCTGAGGTACCGAGTTGAGCGTGTTGTTTAACTGATCAATTTTGGTCTGAAGTCGTTCGGCCTGATTGAGCTGAGTTGCCGCCAAGCTATCGGCCAAAATCATCTGTTGAATGAGCTCTGAGCGGCCTTCTGCTCCGCTAGTGAGAGACAGATCAAGCGATGAAGGAATATTTACCTGGTTTAAGTAGCGCTGGAGTTCGGCAGCAACCTCGTCTCGACGGCGCTGCGCCAACTGCACCTGCGGGGAGGCCGGGGTAAATTCGGCTTCGGCTTCGGCTAGCGCGACCGACAGCGTCGCGAGCTGCGTGCGAACCAGCTGATAGTTCTCATTTTCGTTTAGCCCCAATGCTTGGACGGCTTGGTCGGGCGTCAGTTCTAGGCGGGCGCTCAGCGTCTCAACCTGGTCGGCATTGGTTTGAGCGGTGGCCTCAGCTTCAATGAACTGAGCTTCTAAAGAATTGATTAGCTTGACAAGCTCGGCGGTCTGCACCTCGGCATTGACTAACCCTGACGCCTGCTGAAACTGCGCTAGCTCTGACTGTACGGCGTCTAAATCGGTTTTTGCCTGGCTGACTTTTGCCTGATTAAAATCTCCCTGGGTGTCGCTCTCAGAGGTTCTCAGCTGGTTCAACCGGTCTTGGTAGGCTGCGAGCAGCCACTGAATTCGCTGCTGAGCCAGCGTTGGATCAGGGCTGGTTACAACAATTTCAATGGTGGTGGACTGCTCTTCCGGTGAGATCTCAAACAGCTTTTTGTAGCTAGCCAGCGATAGGAATTCTTCTCTCTGCGGATCTTGCGCCAGCACTTGCTCTATAACAATATCGCTGGTGAGAATTGAGATTTGTAGCCTGAGCGGATTAAGCTGATTAGAAAATTCAGGATTATCGGTACTCAATGAGCCTAGCGGTCCGAGGTCGGCATCGAGATTGCTGGTCGTATCGGGAACTACTAGCTTAGCATCGGCTTGCCAGGCTGGTTCGTAGGTCAGCAGCTTGCCAGCAATAATGCCTACCAGGATGACAGCATTTAAGCCCAGTAAGGGTTTCCAATGTCTGGCAATAAGTGATAGTGGTCTAGTCATTATTGCGCGGGGGGTACGGGCCAATCAGTTGAATTTGAGAGCGTGCTAGGAACTAACTAGCACCAGCGAGTAAAAGATATCAAAAAAATCACCGGCTGTGGACAATCAATAGATTAGCAAAGGGCTGACTGCTTCAATCCTCACTGTAGAGAATACAGCCCAATGATGTTATTTAATCCGTTTGGTTGCCCTGCCCCATAAGAAGCGTGTTCCAGTCTAAATGTGCTGTCGAACGGTTCATTTCTGCTGCTGCAACAGCCCCTATCCATATAAAGAAAAACCATAGATAAATAGCCATCCAGCTAAGCGGCGTTGCCTGAATTAAAGCGCATAATACCAGCAGTGATGCCAGTGAAATTTGGCATCTAAAATTTCCTGCCAGAGCAGGCTGATAAAAAGCCAATAAGGTCGAGCCAATCGAGAGTATAAAGGCAGTCAGCCCTACTAAACCGTTCAGATACAAAATAGCGGCATAGGTTGAAAATGAGCCAAGCTTGAGATAAAAATCGTCGTAAAGCCAGACTTCTCCTCTGATGACGCCCCAGCCCAGCAAAATCTTCTCTTGTGAGGCTTCTACTGTCTTTTGTACAATCAGGGCGCGCGCCTCGGATGAATCTGCACGACCACTCGTAAATATTTCAGAAGGTGTCTCTAATAGCTGTTTGATCGTCAAACTAAGGACTGAGCAAACCGCAAAAACGGCGGCAGAGAGCCATAGGGAAAGCTGCTTGAAAAGAGAGGATCGAAAAGCTAGAAGGATCAAACCTGCCGTGACAATTCCGACCCAGGATGAGCGGCTAAAGCTGAGAATTAATGCGCTGATGGAGCCTGCGATCGCTATTTTCTTAAGCACCGCATTTTGTTCCGTCAGGCAAACTAAAGTGCAGAGTACCGCAAACGTTCCCAAAATAGGCGGGTCAGCAGTATGCAGTATGCTCCTGGGCAAGGGTATGCCATAAAACTTAGAGATGCCCGCAGTTTGGACGATGAGACTGGTAGAGACATCGCCCGGAATCAGCTTAGCCAGCGGTGGAATATACACGACATCTCTAATGCCTATCGCTAGCAAACCCATCTGAACTATCAAATTGACCAAAACGCCCGCAGACATGAGCGATACGGCTTCGGTAACAACCTGAATGCGAATAGTCGTCAGAAAAGGCAGACTGATACAGGCCAATATCATCAGATAGCTCTTTAAAAAAGTGACCATTGCTGCCGCGACTGTGCGCAAGTCAGCCTGCATCTCTTCTAGCCCTAAAAGAGCTGTCCACAGAGAAACAATGGCCATTAATAGCCACATTAAAACGAAAAAAGGCGGCGGCTGGCGAATGCACTTACTCAGACTAAAATTAGCCACCAGCAACCCGACCATCACTAAAGGATATAGGAGCGGCTGTATGCCGAGTAACCACCATAGTGGCGTGAGAACGGCAGTCCAGTAAATGACTTTCTCCGTCAGCGAAAGGTCTCCCGAAGCTATTTTTAATGATGAATATATTGTCATGCTTAGAAAAAGCGTGGAAGTATGCGGATATTAATGAAGACTAGGACGAGGGCGCTGATCGAGCTGTGTTTGCGATCGCGCTATCTCCCTGAAGGCGCGCACCCACCTTACTAAAAACAAAGCTTACAGCCAGCCTGGATGCGGTCATCTTAGAAATAGCGCCGTTAGCCTGAAGAGCGTTAATCCCTCTAAATCCCTCTCGATAGTAACCCCTCAAGCAAAGCTCAATGCACCACAGATAAGAATCCGTATCAGCTGCCCACTGCCGCTGTTTAAAACTGCTGGTAAAGCTAGACTCAGGCACGGGCATCGGTTCACAGCGCTCACCAGAAACCGTATTCTGCTCCCAAACGCGAGTATAGACGCTTTCTACCGGGCTCAGAGTTTTATCCCACGTTAGGTTTTCCCTAACAGTGCTCAATCCAGCCTCGGCCAAGCTGTGTCGCCGCTCTGTCGATTCGACTAGCTTCTCAATAGCCGCCGCCGTCTCCTCAACACTATCCTTTTCAATGAGGAGTCCATTAACGCCATCTTGAATATAGTCAATAGCTAAGCCTATCGGTGTTGTCACGACGGGCGTACGACAGGCCATACTCTCCAAAAGCGGGGCCGGGCCCCCTTCAATTCTGGACGTGATTACGTACATATCTATAGCGTTATAGAACGCCGGCATCAGTTCATCAACTAAAAAGGGATAGTAATAAACTCTGATGTCATAGGCTTTTAACTCGCTGACTATCTTATTCCAGCCTGGGCCTGTAATCATGACCGCAACATCTGAGCTGCGATCCTTAACTGCCTTCAGCGCTTTAATAAAAGTGCCAACCCCTTTGCGGTCATTGCGATTGCTGGTTAGCTTTGCCGAAAAGCCAATCACTGCACCGCTGTCGTCATCGCAGCCTAGCAATTGTTTTGCCTTAGTTTTATCACAAGGGTAAAAAACATCAGGTGCAACACCGTTATTAATGATATTTATTTTGTCATCTGGAACACCTTTTTCTAATAAAAAGCTTCTCCACTCTTGTGCGACAACCATAATGGCATCAGCATCGGATAAAGGCTTGATCTTTTCCCAATCGACTACGTGATGGATACTATTGATTCTAACGGTATCTTTTGGGACGGGAAACTTGTGGGTTTCGTAAGGAGTCAAAAAATGAATGATATCCGCCCTCTCGACCAAATTGCTCCACTGTTCTGGGAAGTGGTCTATCAAACTACCCGAAAAGAGATAATACTCGTGCACGACCGCATTTTTTACGATCTGTTTAGCCCATGTCCCCAATATCCAGGGAATATAGTCTACTACCAGCAGTACATTTAGCTTTTTCATAGGTTTAATGGAGCTGCCTTTCTGAGCGCTGTACGAGACGATTAAATGAGACGGCTTGAAGCAACCAAAAAGCAGTGTGTCTTTTTGAGGCTAACGCGACAGCAATTCTGAAAACACTATCCGCGTAAATTCAAGAAGAAATTGAAGATTAGTTCTCCAGCAAGTTCATCACTTTGCTGTAGTAAGCCTGGTTGAGTTGCCTGCATTCCTCTAAAGCTTCTGTATAAACTGGAATCTTTCCCGCGCTTCTTGCATATGCCTGCCAGCTGCTTTCATCGGCAGATATCACCTCGTACTTCAAACTAAAAAACTTGGTCGACCATGGAAAGCAAATTACCTTTTTTCCTAGCAGCAGGCTCCAATAAAGCCCGTGAAAAGTGCTCGTTAAAACAGTGTCTCCGCTCCCCAAAAAATCAATGACCTTTTGTAGGGAAGCTTCCGTGTTTTTCAACCTGGGAAAGTTTTCGTCTATATCAATTCTTCTACGTGGATGCTCATAAATTACAAAATCATGTTTCACTTCTAAGCTGCTGTCGAAGCTATGGCTCATACAGCTTGCACAGGGAACGTAGCTATATCCCTTGTCATAATCTCTGATCCCGTGTAGATCAAATCTATCCATATACGGGGGGTACGATATCGACGAGCTTGATATGTCTTCATAGCCATTGTGACCAATTCCCCAAGAAATTAGCTTCCCTTTAGTGTTACTGGCAATAAACTCCATCTGACTATCAAAGTAGCTCCTTGCTAGTAATCCTCCTCCTCCCACAATCACGTTTCGCTCTAGCTGACGGGTCTTTTTTACAGACATGATGTCAACACGCTTTGAACTGGGAAAATCAAAGTAGTTCAGCGGAGAAGACGCCATGTCACCGACGTTTTTTTTATCTACTCTATGAATATTGACCAAGCTGGCTTTTTTAGAATCAGAAAAGAAGGAAAACATACGAATATCTATAGTTTGGTGGTCAATTTTCTGGGGAGCTTTTTAATTCCCTCTTTCGCCAACGCTACGTAGTTGTCAAACTGGCTAGGATTTAGCAGCTTAAAACCCACAGTAAAGATAGCAATAAAAACTATCTGTTTAATTCCAGACACAAAGGGGGAGGCAATAGCCAGCGCTGCCAAACTCAACATTAGGGGCTTTATAAAGGGTGTTGAAAACTCAGATATGGGCCAGCCTAGCATTCGGCTGGCTGACATCCACCAGTAGATAGTTAAACAAAACCCCAACGATATTGCAACTGCAATGCTCACGCCTAAAATCCCCCCTTGCTGAGCCCCTACGACAAAACTTCCTAGCGCCAAAGGAATGATATATAGATTTACTTTTGCATTGATGTTTGGCAGTCCTTTAGCAGCCACCATAGACTTCAAGGGAATATTAACCGTACGGCAGTAGCTAGTAATAATCAGCCACGGCATCAGCTCAACAATGGGCCGCCAGTTTTCTCCGAATAAGAAAACTATAGTCCTAGCATCCAGGGAAAGGTAAAGAAGTGCGTAAATTGGTGTGACTAAAAAAGCGACTTGCCTCATCACCATCAGTAAGGCCTCTTTTTGAACTTTATCTCCAGAGAGCTTTGCAAATACGGGAGTGCCTACGCGATCAATGACCGGATTGAGAATTTTGGTAACCGAGGTCGTTAGTTGATAAGCCAAGTTGTAATATCCCAGGCTGGAGTTTCCCAGCAGCTTGCTCACAACGAAATTATCTAAATTCAGATTTGCATAAAATCCAAAACTAGTTCCGACCGTGCCAAGACAATAGCTAACAACCTCAGAAAATATGCTTCGCGATATCTTCAAGTGCAAAATGTAGCCAGTTTGCCATACGATCGCTATCAGGCTAACTAACCAAAAGGCAGTATCGCCGATTGCAAAAGACCAGTATCGGAAGCCCAACACTGCGCAAAGTACAGTGAACAGCAGTCTTACTAAGGAACTTGCAAAAAGTATAATTGCGACGCTCTTATACTTTCCTAAACGCATCAAAATCCCCTCGTACACATAGAAAACTGAGGAAATTAATAAGTTAACTGCATATAGATATAGAATTCCAGTTAGCTGACTTTCATTAAAGAATTGCGCTATCCAAGGGGAACCCAAAGCCAATACAGAAGCTAGAAATAGTCCGATAATGCAGCTAATGGTATGAACGGTATCAAGATATCTTCTATCTTCCGTTCCTTTATAAAGGATGAATAGTCCGCCTGAGCTTTGCATGAATAGAGCAAAGAATGACCAGAATATCCAGGCAACGCTGATAACGCCAAAGTCTTCAGGCGAGAGTAGCCTTGCCAAGACTAAGTTACTCAGCAAGGCGAAGATTCGACGGGCAAAAGTACCTGCTGTGACCCAAAAGCCACCCTTTATTAATGAGCTTTTCTTCATGCGTACCTTAGAACTCGGGCAATGGAAAAGGACTTGAGTTTAGTGAGCCTGCGACGCTAGCGACGCCTTTTGCCAGCGAAAGTGTGAACATACCGATATAGCTTTTGAACGCAGCGCTATCCGTCAAGGGTTTGCCCGGGGCTGAAACCAACGGGCAGCTAAAAGATTAGCAGTATCGAGCAGTTTGTCAAACCATCTCTCTGGAAAGATAGACTGCGCAGCAATCACCGCAAATGTTATCGGTGCACGCGGATCTTTCCAGAGGATTTTAATCGATGCACTCAAAGACTGACGCATGTGCCACCGCGCGGTTTTGTAGTCGCGCTCTGTAAAAGCAGCTCTCGACATCCAGCGATGCATGCAGGCCCTGGCCAAGGGGGCGTATGTTTCTACGCTTGCAGGAGCATAGGAACTGATTCGGGCAAAAAATTCATCTAGCCCCTGTAGCATTCTTGCTCTATCGGCGGTGAAGCTGCCGGGATGCTGCCGGTACTCAGTCAGAACCTTAGGAACCAGCTGAATCTTATGACCGCAGTAGGTGAGTCTAACCCAAAGCTCTCTATCTACTAGCCGAGGAAGCTTTTCGTCAAAGCCTCCAGATTCCTCAAGCACCGAACGACGCACAATAGAGGTGCTGCCATTTCCCAAGTAGTTTTTGATCATCAAATCCTGATGAGTGACCTCTTTTTTTCTTTGGCTCATATATAAACCCGTCTGATTTCCTTCAGCATCTATGAAAGTTGCCCAGTCGTAAGTGACAGAAGTCTCAGGGTAGTCACTGTAGACTTGACGATGAGCTGCAAGTTTGTCAGGCAGCCATCGGTCATCAGCATCCAAAAAGGCTACTAGCTCGCCCCTTGCGACAGAGACGCCCGTATTTCGAGCGGCAGCAAGTCCACCATTAGACCGGTTAATCAGCTTCAGTCGTGAATCGCTAAGTTCTAACACAGCGCAGGCTGTATCATCCGTAGAGCCATCGTTAACGACAATAATCTCAAAATCTGCATCTGTTTGACGAATAACCGACTCAATGCAATCCGTAATAAAAGAAGATGCATTATAGGCAGGAATAACAACGCTAAACTTCGGGCGACTGTCGCCTTTACTTTTAGCTGGTGTAGGAGAGGATGAAGTCATAATAGTGAGTGGTGGCTACCCTTCAGCAGCAGCAGTGTATGGGAAAAGCGTTGTCGGCAGGTGAATTTTGAGCTGACAGACTGTTAGCCTGTCAGCCGTTTAAGTGTTTTCTTAGAACACTTTGCAGAAGAGGAAATCAGCTGAAGCTTTGTTTTTTTTGAACTGGTCAAAAAGTTTTTGTTTGATCAACGCAGAATTTGACAGCGCTGCTCTAAGAACATTAGCGACTCTGTCAGGAGGCGTTTCAAGGTTAATAATTGACTCTGACAGACCGGCATCCGACAGTATGCCAATGATTTTATGATGGTTTTTATCAACGACTGCAAAGGGGAGCGCACCGTGCAGCATTCCTAAGAGAAGCACATGGAGCCGGTTGCTAAAAACCATTGAAGCCTGAGAATATAGATCTTCTGCGGTTCCTAAATCAATGCTATCTTCTATGAAAACGAGATTGTATTGCGAAGAGTATCTGTCCTGAAGTGAACGGCAAAAGTCAAAGTCTTTCGTCACCTGGTACGCAATGACCAGCTGTTTTGAACAGTCCTGGCAAACTACTCGGACAATTTCGTCAAGGATTTTGTGAAGCTGGGCTTCGTAGGTGTGCCCCCCTGCTAATTCGTGGGTAAATGACCTGAAACTAACGACAGCGTAGCCGTCTTTCAAAATAACTGAAGGCTTTGCCTCTATCAGCCATGCTAAATCAGGAAATAAATGAACCCCTCGCACGCCGATACCTTCTGCATATTGTTTAGAGATGGTCTCTCTTACTGAATAAAACGACACCAGTTTGGACTTCCACTGCTCAATTGAATTGCCAATTCCTGAGAATGGACCCACAGAAGCTCCAAATCTACTGATGCTGACGCCGCAGACTCTAAGAATACACAGATAAAAAAACTCAGATAGCTGTAACCTCACAGTCCTATACGAGGAGCCGTTAACGTGGCCAGGCTGCATGACATAGTGGATTTCCCGCCTGTCCTGGAGTAGAGATCTAAGACATCGGGCCAAAATGAGGAGTCGAAAATGAAGGCTATAATTGCTCGACTTTTCAGCTGCCTGTAAGCATAGGTCAGCTGAAAATTTCTCTGAGACTCCCTTGTTATTGACAACTATTTCTCCAAAGTTTCTCAGCTTTTTAAAAAGAGTCTTATTTATAAGTAAGTCGCCAAGATTTTCATACTGGGTTTTAGCGCTGCAAAAAATCAAGGGCTTTAGTTCTGACGGAGGATTCATGTTTTAGCGTGCTCTCAGTTTGATTTTTGACTGCAAAGCCCAGCCTGATAAAAAGCTACGGACCCAAAAATAAGTGGATTGACGACTCAGATTAAATCGCAGATACCGAAAACTCTCTGATTAAGCCGTAGACTCAGCCAAGCTCATCAGTCTCCCTTCTGCAAAATTCAAAATTCTCTCGGCCCTATGATCCCAGGTGTTTTTAAGGGCATCTTCCGAAGCCCTTTGGGCTAGCGCTTTACCCAGGAACTTATCTTTCAGAATGCGATCTATTGCGTTTCTAAAAGAGTCTAAATTATCTGGCTCTGCTAATAAGGCGTTGATCTGATGATGAGCGATGGTAGCAATATTAGGCAGATCTGAGGCGACGATGGGTCTTTTAGCAGCCATATAGTCAAATAGCTTTAGTGGGGAAGTTATCGCAGCTTGCTCCCAGTGACCACTCGTCGGCAGAATAAGAATATCAGCTGCATACAGGTAGTCAGGCACAGCGGACTGCGAGACATGACCGATAAGATAGACGTTTGTTAATTTCCTTTTATGGCACAGAGCCCTAACTCGATCAATATCACTCGGCCATCCTCCAACCAGCATGAAGTCAGAGTATGGCATGACTTCTGCTAGGCCCAAAATGGTGGGGATACCTTTGTAATCGTATAGGTGCCCTGAATAGACGACGAGTGGCTGTTTCCCTGCCCAGGAGATTTTTGCCCGAGCAGATTGTCTGGATTGATAAGGCAAAAACTTTTCTATATCGACGGCGTTGGTTTCGATAAACAGCTTCTCAGAAGGTAGGCCCTTGTTAACTGCTATCTCACCGAGTTGACGAGAAGTGGTGACAAAGCCGATCAGTTTTTCGTGAGATAGTACTCCTTCCTTGAAAACATTCTCTTTTGCGATCTCGTGGAGTTCCCACATGACAGGAATGCTCATCATCAGCAAGATTTTAACGATAGCTGGTGTCCTCGTGTAGACCAGCGATGGAGATCTATACCAGGTATATATTGCTGAGAGCAGATAAAATAAAATTCCACCGTAGTAGTCTTTTGGGAAAGGATACCGTTGGTACCAGCGCGTAGGGACTCGAACCAGAGAGATTTCGCGACTTAATCCATACCACCCAATTAGATCTATCTTGGTTCGCTTAAGGATAGAGTGTATGTCCCCAGAAGTTATCAGTTCAAAGCGTTTGATTCTTTTTGAGAAAGCTCCAGCCATTTTCACAATCTGAATTGAATGAGCAGCTTGGGACGGTATGTTGCCAGAAGAAATCTGAATTAAAGAATCTATGCCTGAAGATTCTGAACTATCTTTAGCGCTCATGTAATATTTGTCCCTTGAGTTATTGGGAACAGAGACAGTGCTCCCTGTAGAAAAGCTAACGCGAACTGTAAACGAGGCCAGGCAATACGGATGGTAATGCTGGTGATGGCTTTCTTAAGCAGTTGTCTTTTTTTAAAGTCGCTTCTTACTAGCTGCTGTGAGATTTTGGGTGGTTTTTGGTACCTGGTTGGCGGCGATCGCTAAAACAAATAAAAGAGTCTTATAAAATTGAGCTGGTCTTCATGTCGCAAATACCTAATGCCATCGTGTTTGGGTCGACTACCTAGACCATTCTGTGCCAAGGCTCAACTTTCAACACACCTAAAATACGGATTAACTGCGAACGTAACTACAGCTAACTGAACTATACTCTTACGGGTGTAAGGGTCTATCTAAGGTTTGAGTTTTCAATCCTTAAGCCCCCTACTCAAATCAAAGCTCTGTGCTCAGACGTTATTTATAAAGACTCTTTATCGGTTCTTTAGAACACTTTATGCTATCTTCATGAGAAGCCAATAGGCGATTAGTCAAACGTGCGGAAAAGCTAGATAGAGAAGATATGCCCATAGAAGTAATCACAAGTTTGGTAGCCACGTTAATCTACCTGAAAAGGTAGAACGATTTATAAAAGCTGGCAGAGCATACTGTAACCAGTTTCTAAACTGGACTATGCTTTTGCTTTATTTTTGAGTGCCTCACGGTACGGTTCTGTATATGCTCCTGAAAGTCTAGTGTTCCTTGAAGGTGAGTGCTGGTAGGGATGCCATGACCGTAGCTGTCACAGGTAAAGGCGTATCTTTGAACACTCTTGGTCACGCTTTCATATTTTTCAGAGGGATCCAGTAACGAACATGCCGATAGCAGGTCGTTCAGAAGCATCGTCATCACAGCATCTAGAAACTAACGTGGCCGAGGATGATTTTCCAAAGATCAATGTTAGTTTGCTAGGGCGACAGATCAGTTTTATGACTATTTCGGCGATTTTGGAGGAAATCAAAGCTGCCTGCCATAGTCAAAGAAAGCTGGTGATTGCCTCGTGCAATGTGCACAGTTTCAATCTATCGCTACATCTCCCGTGGTTTTATGACTTCATGCGCAATGCGGACATCGTTCGCTGCGATGGCCTCGGGATCATCAAAGCGATTGGCTGTTTTGGCCTGAATCTGCCGTTGGAATACCGCGCTTCGGGAACAGAGCTGGTGCCGAAGCTAATTGAGTATGGCAACGATTTAGGCCTTTCGTTTTTTCTGTTAGGCTCTAAGCCTGAGCACTTGCAGAGTGCCCTACAAAATTTAGGGCAGACGTTCCCGGCGCTAAGTGTCGTCGGACATCACGGCTATTTCGATAAGGAAGATCCTGAGCAAAACGCTGAAGTGGTTAGGCAGATCAATCAGGCTCAGCCGAATATCTTGATTGTGGGCATGGGTATGCCGATTCAGGAGCGGTGGATCTGCCAGAATATGGAAGCGTTAGACGTTAACGTGATTATTCCTTGTGGCGCTGTGATTGATCGGCTAGCTGAAGTTGTTTCCGACTGTCCTGTCTGGATATCTAACATGGGTTTGGAGTGGCTGTATCGTTTGTTACGAGAACCCAAGAGACTCTCTAAGCGTTACCTGGCTGGAAATCTGGCGTTTGCTCTACAGCTCATTTTAGCGACGGCCTATTCCCGACCCCTGAAGGTCAGTCGGGCGGCGCTCAAAAAGTCAAAGCTGAAGCTTGTAGACGGCAGTAGCGTCGACCTCTCCTAATGTCAGTTCGAGGCCAAAAATTTTGTAATTACAAAGCCTGAATTGAATTTTTTCTGGTTAGTGGGGTGCCTGTCGGGTAAGATACAGGTGCGATTTATGCTGCGTGCCAAAACCCGCATCTACGCCCTGCCTGAAAGAAAATCTATTTCGAGTAGTGCGGCTAAAGGGCTGTGTGATTGAATTTTTAGCTTATTGCCTAATTTGACCTCAGCTTCTCTTAGACAGTGAAGCATCAGCTTAATCAAATATAGAATTAAACAAACCCAGAACGCCTCTAAGCGGTGAAAGCAAGAGCCCTGCAAAATCTGAGGTTTGGGCCAGACCTGAACGCTGAACTACGACGGTATCGCCTTCTCTCAAAGGCGGATTGACTGCGCTGTCGAGATTCTCACTAAAGTCAATTTCAACGGCTTCTTGGGCAACGGTGCCATTAGGATTCAGGCGCACCAGGCTGACCTCGCCTCTAGCGGCTCGATTGGTGAATCCACCAGCGGCCAGCAACCCCTGGTTCAGGGGCGTGTTGGGCGCTAGCTCTATGGCTCCAGGGGTCTCCACTTCGCCAACCACATATACTGTGATGGTGTCTGGTGAGAAGCTAGCGGTGGCTAACTGGGTGATCTCTTCTGAATTAAGCGCGACGGCTTCAGCGACTAAAACGCGATCGCCATCGATCAGTTCCAGGTCTTGACTCAGGTCGCCGTCTTTTAGCAACTGCCACAGGCTGACGGTATAGATTTTGGGGCTAGTGCCATTGGGCTGAGGTCTCAGCACCTGCACCTGACGAACGTCTGCTGACTGGGTGATGCCGCCAGCGAGCTGAAGGGCTTGAGTAACGGTAATCGTATTGAGTTCTATCGGAACGGTGTAAGCGCCAGGACGGTTAACTTCGCCAGCGATCGCTACCTGCACTTGCCGCGCTGTTACCAGGTTGAGCGTGATCACGGGCGAGCGAACGTACTGCGCATAGGCTGTTTCAATCGCTGCTGCCGCTTGCTCAATGGTCAGTCCGCGTACGCTCACCGTGCCAATTAGCGGCAGGCTGAGCGTGCCGTCGGAAAGAACCTGATATTGCTTGCTGTAGTCTGGCAGATTAAAAACTTCGAGCTGAATTAGGTCGCCGCCGTCTAGAAGATAGCGATCGCTCTCGCCCAGATAGCTCTCTGGTGCGGGCTCTGAGGTTGGCAGTCGGAGGCTTGGCGACGGGGGGCTTGACAGCTGGGGCAAGCCTGTCGGGGATGGGGGACGCTCTGGTGGGTTCTCTAGCTGGGCAAAGCCGGGCTGGGCGATCGCACCAAGCACCACAAAAGGCAGCCACAGTCTTAAGGCTGGTCGGGTTCTTGTTTGTTTTTGCATAGCGTCGCCAAACTTTTAAACTCCACCGCTTAGTAAAGCAGAGCCGTCCCAATCAGGCTAATCCGACTGTGACAGTTGTTACCAGGTTAGCTTTTAACCAAACCTTACGCCTGCTTTAGCGTGTTCTCAATATCCAGGCTATATACCTCCAGACAGATTGACTAGGAAAGGGACTCTAATTTGTCTGCCCCGAACATATTAGAAGAGATTTTAAGAGCGGTGTCCGTCGTCGGTTTGCTGCTGCTGATTGGTGATCTGGCCTCAACTTTTATCTACCATGTACCTGAGCACGCGCTAGGTCATCTGCACTGCCGGGTACATCATGAGAGCAAGCAGACTTTTCAGCACTACGCCGTTCTTTCTAAGCGTCCTCTGGTAATGCTCGACGGCCTGCTCGGTGCGATGCCCTACATTGCTCTGGCAGTTGTGCTGTGGCCGCTGTCTCCAGCTGGTACGGTCGTAGGGCTGTTGTTTGGAGAATTCCATGTCGTCTGGCGGCACACGACTAAAATGGGCTGGCACACGCCAGATTGGGCTCAGCGCCTTTGCCATTTTTGCTGCGTGGTAACGCCTGAAGCGCACTGGATGCATCATGAGAATGGCGCGATCGCCTTTGGAGATATTTTCACTTTTTACGATAAGCCCGCTCAGCAGTGGCTGCAATTACTCATCAAACTCAAAAAGAAGCTCAGACAGACATAGAAAAACTAAGTCCGTTGGAAGTGCTTTTGCTGAACGCTCTTTCTGTTGTCCCTATCAGCTAAAGGCGACTTGCAGAGGCTCTTTTTATTGCCTTTCAGCATGTCTTTGCCGTATTTGTGACAATTGTGACACCGCCTTTGTTTGTCTGTAGCGCTCTGGGGGTGGATGCTGCCAACACCGGCTACATTGTCGGGATGTCACTGCTGATTTCGGGATTATGGATTGAGGATTGACTACGGCGGCTTGATTCCGATGGTGGTGATTTACGTCGCTTCTATATTAGAATCCATTGGGGACATTACAGCTACTTCGATGGTGAGAAAGAAGCCTATTTAGGGACTAAAGTTCACAAAGAGACTGAAAAATGGGATTCTCGGAGATGGTGTTAATTCTGCGATCGCAGCCATATTCAGCACGTTCCCAAATGCTACGATGAGTCAGAGCAACGGGTTGATTCAGCTCACAGGCGCGGAGAGTCGCTACATCGGCTACTATGTGGCCGCAATTTTGGCAGTGTTAGGATTGTTCCCAATCATTGGCGGCGTTCTCAACACTTTGCCCCAGTCGGTACTCGGGGGCGCAACCATTACGCCACAACCCTCATCCCCAGCCCTTCTCCCTTGGGAGAAGGGCGCTAGATTCAAATTTCCTCTCTTTCAGGAGAGGGAATTTGGGAGAGAGCGAGTCGGTACGCTTTCATTGTCAATACGCTGCTAACCGAGGGGACAAACATGAAAGTTGTCGTTGTGCCGCACAATCCGAAGTGGCGAGCGCTGTTTGAGCAGGAGGCGGAATGTATTGTCAAGGCACTGGGAGAGAATCTTATTGCGGTGCACCATATCGGTAGTACCGCCATTCCCGGCATCTACGCTAAGCCAATCATCGATCTGCTAGGGGAAGTAAAAGATATTGCCAGCGTAGATGAACAGAACGCTCAAATGGTATCGCTTGGCTACGAGGCGATGGGTGAGTTTGGAATTGCGGGTCGCCGGTATTTTCGCAAAGAGAGTTTGCAGAAGAGAACTCATCATGTCCATATGTTCGCAGTGGGCTCAGCTCAGGTCGAGCGGCATCTGGCGTTTCGGGACTATCTAATCGGCCATCCTGATGCTGCCCGCGACTACAGCGAGCTGAAGCGCTCACTAGCTAGAGAGTATTCTACCGATATTGAAAAGTACATGGATGGGAAGGATGGGTTTATCAAGGCAGTTGATGAGAAAGTAGCGCGATCGCCCCATCGCTGTGGCTTCTGAAAATAAGGGGCTATGCAGCGCACAACCCCTTTTGTTGAGTTGACCGGTGGGTGGTTTGACCGGCAGGCGATCGCCCCACTCTCCTAAGCCCTTACCCGGCTTAGGCAAAAGATACTTTAACAATCACATCGTTAAAGTCCATATCACCACCGCCCGACAAGTCTTCGTAGCCAAACAGGTTGTCGCCGAGCAGTCTGATGTGGTCTTTGCCGTCAGCATTTGCGCCAATGTGGTTGAAGTAAATTGCAGGGTCATTAAGGGTATCAGTATCTAGCAGCGCATCGACCGTGCCGTTAGCGATCAAGAACGTAGACAGCAGCTTACCGGTCGCCAGCTCAGTGCTAAATTGAGTAGGCTGACCGTTTTGGCCGTTCAGGTCGAGGCCCACTCGGTTAGCCAATGCCGCTGTGATATAGCCTTCGTCGCCAGGGCTCAGCAAGTTGCCCGACAGCAGATCTTGAACCGTGCCCTGCGGATCTTCAACAGTGTAGAAACCCACGGTGTTGTCAAAGCCAGCTTCGCGGAAGACTTCAATAGCGGCGGTGACAATTGGGTCTGTAATGCCAGAGAGGTCAATCATTTCGCTCTCCGCGCCTTGGCCCTGCAACAGCGCGCCTAAAGGACGGGCGGCGTCACCCAGCGCTAGATTCAGGGTGATGTCGTCAAAGCTGTTGCTGCCAGGCAGTCGGAAGCCTACAGCTAGGCTGCCGTCAGTCAGTGCGCTGGGCTGAATAGCCGACTGACCGTCGCCATTGGCAACGACATCTGCAAAAATGACTTCCCCAGTGCCGCCCCTGAGCAGGTCGCCCAGCGTCCCCCCTCTGACGGTGGCAAACTGCAAGAAATCACCGCCAGCTACGTCTAGAATGCGCTGTGGGTTGAGATCGTCAAATTGGCCGGTTGCTAAAGTTGAGAGGACTACGGTCGCTCTTTCTAGGGCTGCCTGCACATAGCCAGGACTGCCCGGTGCGAGGCCGTCGATGGTGCCTTGCTCATCATCGGTCACGATTGCCAAAATCTCACTGATTTCGCTAGCGGCGCGTCCGGTGAGAGTGGCTGTGAGCTGGGTGATGCCTGTGCCGGCGATCGCCAGCAGATTGTTAACCGTCGCCGCCAGCTCTTCGCCCAAGTTGCCACCGCCAGTACCACCACCAGTACCGCCGCCCGCACCGTCAATCACGGTGTCTTCGCGGAATGCCAGGTTTTGAATGCGAGTATCTTCGGCGCGAGGCTGATCAGCGCTGTCAAAGGGGTTGGTTACACCAAAGTTAGCGGCCAAGTACTCGGCTAGAGCATCTTGCTCGGAGCCATCGGGCGCAAAGGTAGCCGCGCCAGTGCGAGCGGCATCGTCGGGCTGAGTCAGGTCTACGACATCGCGCATGGGGAAAGGATAGCCGTCGCCGCCGCCTGCCAGAAAGCCGAGCGTTACCAGGCGGAAAGTCCGATCTGGGTCGCCAACCAGTTCGCCGTTTTGGGTGATGACATCGGCATCGTTGCCCGCTTCGTCGAGCACGACCAGAGATTGGATGCGATCGCCCGGCGCGGCTGTCACATCAAAGCTAAACTCAATGCCTGCTACCTGCGGAAACTGTCCTGGGGTTACCGCATCATCTGCCGCGCTAGCTGATACTCCGTGCTCAATGAGTGCGAGCAGCTCTTCGGCGGTGACCGTTAGCAGCGTCAGGCCGTTGTTAAATCGCAGGGAGTTAGCAATGTCGTTTTGCGAGATGCCGCCCGCTGGCTTCACACCCGGAATCTCTTCTGTGGGCAGTCTCTCAGGTTCGCCCGTCCCGCCCGGTGGCACAATCACCTGACCGATGTCGTCACGAATGCCGCCGCCGTTTTTGATCGAAATGACGACGCTGTTGTCGGTTTGTTTGGCGATCGCCAAATTCGCATCCGCCGTCAGGTTCCCCAGGTTAGTCTCTTCGGTGCGCACGCTGCTGCGTAATCCGTTGAGGTAGACATCGCTAATGCCCAAGACATTGCTCTCTTTGGCAACGATGACCGTTTCTAGCGTATCGACAATCGCCTGAATTTCAGGATCTACCAGTCCCTGAGCATTTAGAGCTGCGATGCCTTGTTCATCAGTGGCGTAAGCGCCGCTCACCGCTGGGTCATAGCTCTCAGGAATGATGTTGCCATTCTCATCAAAGTCAATCACCAGCTGACCGATGTACTTGTAGTTGCCATCGGTGTTGACCACGGCAACCGGTTTACCGTCAGCATCGACCCTAAAGATGGGGTACTCACCCTGCACCGTATCGCCATCGCGAGGCCGATCATTTTCATCAAACAGGCGCGTGTTAGAGCCGCCCGCCACGATGATGTCTACATTTTTCAGCCGGGTTGCTAGCTCCTGCTCAATCGAGATTTGCTGCATATGAGCGAGCAAGACTACTTTGTTCAAGTCGGGGTTAGCCGCTAGCAGCTCGTCAACGTCGGTTTGAATTTCAGCGGCCAGTGCGTCTAGCTGCTCTGGGGTCGGGTTGCCGTCAAAGTCGTCGGGCAAAACGGTAACGTCGCCAGGGCTGGAGATGGTCGGTAGGGTTGGGGTCGTCGCGCCAACCACACCAATCTTTTGCCCATTGACATCAATGACGGTGGTCGCAGCGATGCCGTTAGGCTGAGGCGGCTGGTCGTCGGCGATGACCAGATCGGCCAGATTAATATCTGTACTGAAGTCGAGGTTGCTGCTGAGGTAAGGAAACTGAGCACCGATAAAAGATTCATCAACGTCGGGCGTTTCAGGGTCGTCTTCACCGCCAGCAATCAGGTCGCGGAGGAGCGCTGTGCCCAGGTCAAATTCGTGGTTGCCAAAGGCGATCGCCTGAATACCCAGCTCATTTTGAATGAGAATATCAGCGCGACCGGCCCCGCCAAAGGCTTCTTCACTAGCAGTAAAGAAGAGACCTGGAATAATCGCATCGCCCGAAGAGAGAACAAGCGTATTTTCGTAGTCATCTTTGAGCGCGTTGATCACTGCTGAAGCGCGGGGGGCATCGTCTAGCGCGGGAATGCCTGCTTCTTGGTCGGCCAAGTGTAAAAGCTGTAGCTGAAAAGATGTTGTCATGGGGGGCTCTCCTGAATTAGAACCAGCTAAAGTGAGTTGAGCAACAAGCGGCTCATGATCGCTGCTGGCGACGGTATCGGCAAAGCGCAGGCGATTGTCGTCGCGAGGGAAGTCGTTGTTAACGTGAACAATGTCAAATTTGGCACCCGGCAATAGCCCGTCAGAAACAAACAGATTGTCTATGACCTGACTGTTGCCATCAAAAATAAAGCTGTAGGCGTCGTCAGTAGCTGTCGCTTGATCGACCAGGCTGGTCAACACTTTTTCATCGCCCACGCCCGGCAAAATCTCAGCCAGATCGTTGGTGAATTCAAAGGTGTTCAAATCGCCCAAGACAACAACATTAGCGCCGGATCTGTCGCTCAAAAGCCCGTCTACATAGCTATTAATTGCCTGAGCTTGGGCTTCTCTGGTCTCTTCTGCTGCCTGCACAAATGGCTGCGGCCCGCCGAATATGGGCGTAGAGCCAAAGCGCGAAGAGAAGTGGTTGTTAACAACAGTGACCAAATCGCCGTTGAATAGAAACTCTCCAACCAGCGGCTCGCGGCTGCCGGCAAAGGCTTCTATCCCGCCCAGTAAAGTTAGCGACGCTAGAGAGACCCGGTCAGGATTGTACAAGAACGAATTGCGAATATTGCCACCGGGGACGCCGCCTGTGGAATCATCCACCGGGGCAATGTCAGCAAAGGCATAGGTCGGGCCACCGGCGAAGGCGATCGCATCTACCAGCTTCTGCAAAGTCTCACTGGCATCGGTCACCGGGCTATCAGCGCCATCGGTCTCACCATCGTTGTCTTGAATCTCTTGCAAGCCGATGATGTCGGGCGAATTGAGGTTCTTAGCAATCTGCTCAGCTAAGAGCGTCCGCTGGGCGTTATCTTCTTCTAGAGCGCTCAAGTTGAGCACGTTGTAGCTAGCAACCGTCAATTCGCTCTCATTACCGGCTAGAGGCGTGACCTCTTGAGTCAAGCCACTGGGCGTTACGTCAAAGGCTTCGGTTACATTGACTTCAAAGTTGCCAAAGCTATAGCCCACAACGCCTGTGACATCACCGAGCTGGTCTCCCACTGTCAGTGCTGGCGTCTCGAACCCCTCAGGCAGCAGATTGGGGTCAAACTGGATCTGCACTCGCTCCGGGTTTTGATCGCCCGTATTCTCCGGGCCGGAGCGCAGGTTGATACCGCCGCGTGCAGTTAAAACGCCTTCAGGCGTGGCGGTTGCGCCCTGGTTGGGCAAAGTAAAGGCTTCGGCTGAGAACGGGTTGAAAACGCGAGTGGGGGAGATAGCGATCGCATCTTCAACCGTCACCCGCATCCCCTCTAAGCTCTCATAGAAGTCAATCGCATCTTCAGCCGGGTCAAAGTTACCCGGATCGGTTTGCAAATTGACCGGCAGCTCATCGTCGCTGATGACAATCTCGCTAGGCGCCACCCGACCGCTCTGGCCAATCACCACCGCCGCTGGCAGCGCATTGCCAGCAGAGAGCACCACCACATCGGGCGAAGTCAGCTGCGTAATCGACAGATTGCCTGTATCTGCCCCGCCGGGGATAAACTCGCTAACGGTGCCAAACACCCGCGCCTGATCGCCTAAGCTCACCGCCGGCTGAGCGCCCGTGAAGACAAAAATACCGTCCGAAGTTGCCTCATCACCGTCGCTCTCGCCCTGCAAATAAAACCCGTTAAAGGCCACGCCCGTAACGATACCCTCAGTCTTCACGACTTCACCGGCTAAAGGCGATAAATGCGCCGCCCCCTGGATTTCACTCACAGCCACAGCCGGAATATCAATCTCGTAGATCGAGACCGTACTAGACTCTTCATTTGCCACCGCTAGCAAAGGCTGACCATTAGGGCTTTCATCTGCTGAGATAAAGGCCAGACCTTCTGGCGCGATATCTTCATCGCTGCGTACATACCGCACAAATTCAGGCTGAGCCGGATTGGAGAGGTCGTAGACCAAAATGCCGCCGCCTGCACGCTCTAAGCCGGCAAATCCGTAAGGGCGACCGCCGATTGTGCCGGCGGTAATCGCCTCTGGCTCTGGGCCTTTGTTGTCTGAGCGGGTGTCTACCTCGGCTGGGTCCCCGTCATTGGCATTAAACAGTTCTGGCGTTAGCTCAGCGGTAATGCGCTCCAGCTGATCGCCGCTGTCGAAGATAACGTTGCCGCTATCGTCTAGCACAGAGAAGGAGCGGCCCCCATAAGATACGATCTGATCGAGGTCACCGTCGCCGTCGAGGTCTCCATCAATTGAGGAAATATTCAATCGGCCCAGGTTTTCATCTGCTAATAGACTGGGGTCAATGCTCTCATCGAGCGCTAAACCGCTGCGTCCTAAAGAGACGACATCGGCCAAGCTGTTGAGCCGAATAGTATCGCCCCGACCGGCTTCGTCGGCATCGCCGCGATCATCGCCTTCGTTAGCTATCAGGTAGTAAGTCTCGCCGTTGGCTGCAAAAGATGCAATCGAATCGGGCATATACAGCCCAAAAACTGGCTGCGGCCTGATGTTGATGCCGCCGTCGGCGTCACTGGCGTCTAATCCATTGCCCTCAAGGCTAAAGTCTTTTAATCCTAATGGCTTGACGCTCTCTACCGTAGCGCTCTCAATGTCGATGATGGCGATCGCATTGTTCTCTTGCAGCGTTACAAACGCCTTGGTGCCATCTGGCGAAACTGCAATGTATTCGGGCTCAAAGTCTTGCGCAGCTGTTGCATCAGGGAAAATTCGCACGCCATCAGCGCGTAAATCGGCTTCGCTGCCATTGAGCCGCAGAAAATCAGCGGTCAAAACGTTCGCCTGAGAAAGGCTAGCAAAGTCGCCAGAGACATCAATAATGCTGACAGAACCGTTGGGGTCAATACCAAAGTCTGGCTCCTCTTCATCGGTTTGAGGTTCGCCTTCATTCGCGACTAGCACTTTGCTGCCGTCTGGGGTGAAAGTGACCATGTCGGGCAGTGCGCCCACGGTAAAGAGTTGAGACGCGCCTGGCAGGCCAGTTGCCTCAGCCAGCTCCAAATCAACCACAGCGACTGTGCCCGCATCGGTTTTAGTGGCAGCTTCTAGAGCGATCGCCAGTAACCCGTTGCGATAAGCGACACTGTTGGCTCCAGCAATTGGCACACCCAGCGCCGCCAAATCTAGAGAGAGAACCTCCTCAGGCGTAGTTGGGTCGCTCAGGTCGAGTATCTGGATTGTGGTTTGCCCAGAAACAACGTAAAGCAGCTTTTGGGTATCGTCGAAGGCAATAATCTCAGCGCCAATTTCGCTGGTAAAGCTACCTATTCTTTCAAGAGAGGGCATCATGGTTTTCCTATTTTCTTTCGCGGCTGCCGAAGTTTTGATGTAGCAAAGTAAGGATGAATTCTTACTTTGCGAGTCGAGTTGCCTGCTGTCAGATAGCGGTTTCAGCCGATAAAAGTGTCCTAAGCAACTCGACAGGAGCTAATAGGTGCCTGCTACAGTCGGCTTCTCTCCGTTCAATAGTCCACCTGTGCTGCGCACCCGCAGGTGGGTGACACTAACAGAATTTAAGAGAAACCGGTTAAACAGACCTATAAAACTTGGCATCGCATTGACGCAAGCAGCGCCCTGTCTAGTTAAGCGGGCAAGGATTACAGGCTGAAATCCTTTTGTTATCGATTGTTTTTAATATCTTTGTAAGCTACCAGAGTTCTTCTCCCCACAGGTAAAGAGAAGGTTATGAAAGGGTTATTAATGCGCGACCTGTTTTAGCCGTCTAGAAACTGCGATCGCTCTAAATGAAGCAAATGCCAGAAGAAGCTATCAATGAGCTTTAGCGTTAGCCGCTGCCAACATTCTGTTGAAATCTCTAGGGTTTCCAAGGCAGGATCTCTTGTTTTTATACCAATCGAGACCTGCTTGACAAAGTGGCATCTGTCATCGGATCTGGCCGGATGACAGGTAGCACAGGCTTTGTGCGCATGGCATAACCCTATCTTGGCCTTATCTTAATGTCTTGTTTCTATAGTTTCTATAGTGCACGGAATTAGTAGCTGTAGCCTAATTAACCCGCTCTATGACCATCGGCCAGAGATTGCTGTGACGACCCCGTCCCTCTCATTTTTTATTCCGCCGTCCCTCTGGCCTGATCAGCTGCCGAGTAGCCCTAACCAAAACTGGGCGGGCTACAGCTTGGGCCATTACGCTTGGACGGTACAGACCTACATGTGGCTCAAGGCAGCGGGGGTGGCCTGCGAGCTGACTAGCGAACTGCCCGCTGAAGGGATTGTTTTTTGCCATAGCAATGCTCTCCGCACGGTTAAGATAGCGCCTGCTGTCAAAAGGCTGCTGATCTGTATGAAGGCAGAAGCGCCGCTCTGCGCTACGGCGTCGATGCACATTGTTCAAAATCCATCAGAGGCGTCTGCTGCGGCTGATCGCTATTACATTCCCCACTGGCCACAGCCGCAGCTGATACCGCGCAATGCTGACCGGGGCGATCGCTTTGAAACAGTCGCCTTCTTCGGTCACGAAAATAGCCTGGCCGATGAACTCCAGTCTCGTGCCTGGCAGATTGCCCTGGCCGAGCGCGGTCTGCGAGGCCGTATGGTCGCTAACGGCAGTCAATGGAATCACTCCAGCAATCTAGATACCCGCTGGAACGACTACAGTGACGTAGATGCCATCATTGCCGTGCGCTCGTTTAGCCGCTGGCAACGGTGGCTGACGAACGGTTTTACCAGTAAGCCCGCAACCAAACTCTACAATGCCTGGCTGGGCGGTACGATTGCCGTTTTAGGCATAGAAAGCGCCTACCGACAGACTGGTCAGCCCGGACAGGACTATGTAGAAGTCAAATCTTTTAGCGAGCTGCTAGACAGTTTAGACCGGCTAAAAGCAGATGTGGCCTGGCGGCGATCGCTCATCGCTCAGGGCAGTGCGCGATCGCAGCACTACACACCTGAAAAGATTTTACGCAAGTGGGAAGTCTTTTTAGAAGTGATAGCAGTGCCCGCCTATGCCGAATGGTGCGAGTACTCCCCCCAGCAGCGACAGCAGGTGCTGATCGCAACTCAGTCGGCTAGTTATCTAGACCGGGCCATTCGCAAAGGGCGCGGATTTTTATTTGAGGCGCTATCAGCGTAGGCGAATCGCCTAATGCTCGAAAACACTACTATATTGCTGTAAATCTAAGGCAACAAAGGTTGGCAGGCAGGTCAAACACTGCTGAAATAGCTCCCAGCGGTCTTCTCGCTTGAGCATGGCGGTGAGTTTGTCGCGCAACGAGTGAAGATAGCGCACGTCGTTGGCTGCGTAGCTGAGCTGTTCGTTGCTGAGGGCCTGCGCGTTGCCCCAGTCAGAGCTTTGCTGAGACTTGTCGAGTTCAACGCCTTCTAGCTCCTGTACCAGCGCCTTGAGGCCGTGGCGGGGGCTATAGGTGCGGGCAATTTTGCTGGCGATTTTGGTGCAAAAGGCGGGCGCGGTGACTATACCTAAGTGATGCTGTAGCGTCGCCAGGTCGAACCGGGCAAAGTGGAAAATTTTGGTAATCTCCTCAGCTTCTAGCAGCTGCTTCAGGTGGGGCGCTGCGGTTTGGCCGCGCTCTACCCGAATGGCAGATACATAGCCATCCGGGTCACTGATCTGGATCAGGCAGAGGCGATCGCGCAGCGGATTTAACCCCATTGTCTCGGTATCGACCGCCAGGGCACTGGCCTTTTGATAGCGCTCCAGCAGTGCGGGCGACAGATCGCGATCGCACACCTCAAAATTCTCCACGCCTTACTCCCCTTTATTAGCAGACCAGCTTAGCAGCTCAGCAGACCGACAGCCGCCCCCTACTCAAACCTCATCCTCAAACTTCAGCACCTTTGCCACCGTCTGCACATCTTTGTCGCCCCGCCCTGAGCAGTTGATCACGATTTTCTCGTTGGTCAAAGTTGGGCAGAGCGTCTCCAAGTAAGCAAACGCATGGGCTGTCTCTAAAGCTGGAATGATGCCCTCTAGCTGTGAGACGAGTTGAAAAGCAGCGATCGCATCGGCATCGGTCACGCTGTAATATTCTGCCCGGCCCAGATCTTTGAGATAGCTGTGCTCTGGCCCCACGCCCGGATAGTCCAACCCAGCGCTAATTGAGTGCGCTTCTATCACCTGCCCTTCACCATCTTGCAGCAAATAGCTCATCGCCCCATGCAGCACGCCCACCCGTCCTTTAGTCAGCGTCGCCGCGTGCTTTTCCGTCTCGGCCCCTTCGCCCGCCGCTTCAATCCCGATCATCCGAATCTCGGTATCGCCGACAAACTCGTGAAACAGCCCCATCGCATTCGAGCCGCCGCCCACGCAGGCCAGCAGCAGATCCGGTTTGCCGCCCCACTTTTCTAAGCACTGAGCGCGGGTTTCTTTGCCAATTACCCCGTGAAAATCGCGCACCATCATCGGGTAGGGGTGCGGCCCGGCGACTGATCCCAAGATATAGTGAGTGCTCTCTACATTCGTCACCCAGTCGCGAATCGCCTCAGAAGTCGCGTCTTTTAGCGTGCCCGTACCGGCTGTAACTGGGCTCACCGTTGCCCCCATCAGCCGCATCCGAAACACGTTCAGCGCCTGCCGCCGCATGTCTTCGACGCCCATGTAAATGACGCACTCTAAGCCAAAACGAGCGCACACCGTCGCCGTCGCCACCCCATGCTGCCCGGCCCCTGTCTCGGCAATCACCCGCTGCTTGCCCATGCGCTTAGCTAGCAGTACCTGGCCCAGCGCATTGTTAATCTTGTGAGCGCCCGTGTGGTTGAGGTCTTCGCGCTTGAGGTAAATCTGCGGGCCGCTACCATCGGGTCGGGCATAGCGCTGGGTAAGCCGCTCAGCAAAATACAGCGGATTGGCCCGGCCCACATAGTCTTTGAGCAGCCCTTCTAGCTCTGCTTTAAACCCGGCTTCGTCTCGATATTGATAGTAGGCTTCTTCGAGTTCCTTTAGCGCTGGCATCAGCGTTTCGGGCACATACTTACCGCCAAAGCGTCCGAATCGCCCGAGCTTATCTGGGCGGGCGTTCAATGCCAGTGAGTCGTCTGTCGTTTGCGGGGATTTTTTAGCAGAGAGAGGGGTAACAGTCACAGCGTCTACCTGAATCGTGAACAATATTGGAACAGTCTTACCGTCAAAATTTTACAAGTTCCCCATTATAAAGGGTCAAACCCGATAAACCGCTGCGCCTTAAAATAGAATCAAAGTAGATAAAGAGCAACGTCGCTATGACTGCTACTGTTCCTATCACCTCGCCCTACACCATTACCTGGCCGCTTTTGCCAGACGATTTTGTCCTACCGGATGATCCTGTGGAAAACGAAGCTCAACCGCTGCTTGCTGCTGCTCTCACCCAGGCCCTCGCCAGTCAGCCAGCGCTAGTTAAAGACGCGCTAATCGTTTCTAACTTTGCGCTGTGCGCGGGTATTAACGGTCAGGTTATCTGCAAAGCGCCGGACTGGATGTATGTTGCGCCAGTGCCGCCAAGCGATCGCATTCGTCGCAGCTACACGCCGCATACACAAGGCGTCGTCCCCTTGGTGGTGATGGAGTTTTTGTCTGAGCGCGACTGCGGCGAATACTCAATGAAACCAGGCCGCAAGATTGGCAAATGGTACTTCTATGAGCGCATTATCAAAGTCCCGAGATACGTCATCTTCGATCCTGATTCGGCTGAGCTGGAAGTATACGCCTTGCAAGACAACCGATACGAGCTAGAGACTGCCAGCGAGCAAGGCCGCTATTTTATTCCAGGACTCGATCTCTTTTTGGGCGTGTGGGAAGGCACTCACGAAGTTCGCACCGGGCCGTGGCTGCGCTGGTGGACAGCAACCGGTGAGTTAGTGCCCTGGTCAGAAGAATTGGTTCAGCAGGCCCAAGTTCAGGTTCAGGAAGCCCAAGTTCAGGCTCAGCAGGCAGAGGCGCGCGCGCAGCAGGCAGAGCAGGAGAAAGCCGCTTTGTTGGCGAAGCTGCGGGCGGCAGGGTTGGAGTAGCCACTCACACAAAGCAGCCCTTTGAGGGATTGTGAATAGTTTTTACACCCGATAGCATGGCTCTGAAATATTTGATTACGCTGGTCTTGCGCCTGAACGTCAGGTTAATTGCCAACGTAGCCCTCTTTTAAAATCCATTCAGACCTATGGTACAACTGCTTGCTGGAGACATTGGCGGAACGAAAACTATTTTGAGGCTGGCTCAAGCCAAGGATGAAGATATTCAGCGCTATGCCAGCCACGAACTACCGATAGAGACGCTGTTTGAAGCTAAATTTTCTAGCGCTGACTACTCCGAATTTGTGCCGATGGTGAAAGCGTTTTTTGCCGCTGCTGCTAAGACGGTGCCTGAGATTAAGCCTCATGCGGCCTGTTTGGCGATCGCTGGCCCTATCGTCCGCAACACCTCACAGCTCACTAACCTTTCCTGGTTTTTGCGGGGCGAATTTCTCATGGGGGCGCTAGACATTGAGAGCGTGCAGCTAATCAATGACTTTGAGGCGATTGGCTATGGCGTGACGGGCCTAAAACCTGAAGATATCTATGAGCTACAGACCGGCAAGCCGGACGCAACAGCGCCGATTGCCGTACTCGGAGCCGGGACGGGGCTAGGCCAGGGGTTTTTGCTACCCTGCAACGGTGAGTATCAGGTGTTTCCTTCCGAAGGGGGGCATGTGGACTTTGCGCCGCAGTCGGAGCTGGAGTTTCAGCTGCGTAAGTATCTGATCGAAAAGCACGGCATTTCTCGGGTCTCCGAAGAGCGGGTGGTGTCGGGGATGGGGCTGATCTCGATCTATCAGTTTTTGCGCGATCGCCAGTATGCCAGCGAATCTCATGAAATTGGCCAAATTATGGATATGTGGGAGCGCAGTGCCGGTCAGCGCAGCGAACTCGACGACCCAGCGGCCATTATCTCCAAGGCCGCCACCGAGAAGACTGATCTGCTCTCGCAAAAGACGATGGAGATTTTCATTCGGGCGTATGGCTCAGAAGCGGGGAATCTGTCGCTGAAGCTGCTGCCCAAAGGCGGGCTATACATTGCGGGCGGGGTGACGGCTAAAAACCTGCCGCTGATCATGGGCGGTGAATTTATGTATGCTTTTGCCAGCAAGGGAAGAGTCAGTCATCTGCTGGATGACATTCCGGTGCGGGTGGTGCTCAATCAGCATGTGGGCCTGATTGGGGCGACGATTAAAGCCTCTCGCAACCATCGCGAAGGGCTAAAGACAGCTCACCTGGCAGAGCCTGCGGCGGCTAAGTCGGCAGGCAAGAAGAAGAAAGGAAAGCAGAAGAGTGAGTAAGGAAGTCGATTCGAGCGGCATAGCTTAAGCCAGCGACATTGAGCCGTATCTATGCGGCTCTCTCCTGATTTTTGTCTCCTGTTCTCCTGTCTTCTCTCTCCCTTCCAATCATCCGCTGTTCCAGCGATCGCCCCTATGTGATGATTTCTTGTCAAACAATTGACACTTTTAAAAGAGTACTGGTACGCTAGCTTTCATGGTTATCGTCTTAGCGGCCCTCACAGTTGCTACGGTAATCATGAACCCGCCTCGAAAAATTTAGCCGCTGACGGCATTGGTTGCAGCCAAAACCGCCAGCTCGCCCCTAAACTGTGCTAGCAGTTCAGAGGTTATGGTCATGATGCCATAGCCACCCTGACTCTTTGCAAGCTGGGGTGGCTTTATAGTTCGAGGCTTTCTTCCCTATTCTCTCTGAAGAAAGCCATGAAACTCTCTCCCTGCCTAAGCTTACAGCTCTTAACCAGCCCGCCCCTGAGCGCCGCCCCATCTACGCCCGATGCGCTGCCCCTGCCGCAGCTCATCCCCACCACCAGCCCGCCAGGAGAATCCATCCGCCATATCTTACTCGGCACCCCCGGCGCGATACGGCAAACCATTCACCTGTTGCACAGCCTGCACTACAGCGAAACGGTTCTCTGGAGCCCGATTGTCGCCGTAGAGGAGCCGCTGATCATCACCCCTGCCCAAGGTGAGGCCGTCAGCCTACTGCGCCGACCGATATAGACCCGCTTGGGAACCTCATCATGCTTGGGGTTCCTTGCTGCTGGCACTTCGAGGGCTGGCTACTATAGCTCCTGTCGAGTTGCTTAGGACACTTTTATCGGCTGAAACCGTTATCTGACAACAGGCAACTCGACTCGCAAAGTAAGAATGCATCCTTACTTTGCTATACCTGTTCAATCCAAGCTATCTGAATCTCGGTTAAAATGGTTTCAATCTTTGAGCGACGCCTCAGCTATGAATACACCTGTCACAATAGATACTCAAGCGCTGAAAGCCTTGATAAAAGAGAGCGTTCGAGAAGTTTTGAATGAGGAATGGTTCAGGATTTGGCAGATGGTTATTCCTGAAGTCAGCGACGCTGAGCAGGCTGATATAGAAAAGTCGCTAGGGTCAGCTCCAGTCTATGACCTGAGCCAACCCGTCTCTGCAACCAGAATGCCGTTCTTTCGGTACAGCCTTTCAGTCACAGGGTCTTCTTCCGACTCAGATACGGTAACTGATTGATCTCTCAGTCCTTTCAGAGTTTTTAATAGGGCTGAAATGACATCGTCTGGCGCTGTCTGGATTGACTGAATTAGCTCTTCTCTAGGCGTCATCGCTGAGTGACCAAAAGCTTCTATGAGCCATTCTATCGTAAACGCCTGATCAGCCAAAAAATCGCTATTATTCTGGTTGAAGTGAATGAGTGAATTGCAGCGCCGATGGCAGGACATAGTAAATGGGCCAATATTAAGCGGCAAAAAGCTCGGGTCGATGCGGTCAGAGGCAAGGTGTTTGCTAAGATCTCCCGCGAGATTATTGTGGCGGCTAAGCAGGGCGGCGGTGACCCCGATGGCAACTTTCAGCTGCGCACAGCGATAGATAAGGCCAAGGCAGCGGGCTTTCCGAATGAGAATATTGATCGGGCGATCGCCAAAGGCTGCGGTCAGCTAGAAGGCGAAGGCGACTTTGAAGCCATTCGCTATGAGGGCTATGGCCCCGGCGGGGTCGCGGTGCTCATAGAAGCGCTCACCGACAATCGCAACCGGGCCGCTGCCGAACTGCGCACCGCCTTTGGCAAAAATGGCGGCAACCTCGGCGAAACCGGCTGCGTTGGCTGGATGTTTGAGCAAAAAGGAGTCATTGTCATCGTCGGAGACATTGAAGAAGACGCTTTGCTGGAAGACGCGCTAGAAGCAGGCGCAGAGTCTTACGAACTGCTGGAAGAAGTAGATGAAGACACTCCCGGCGCAGAAGTCTTTTGCGATCCGACAGATCTAGAAAGTGTCAACAGTGCCCTCAAGGAGAAAGACTACGACGTACGCGAAGTTGATCTGCGCTGGATTCCTGCCAACACCGTCACAGTAGAAGCGCCTGACCTGGCAGGCGCTCTGATAAAAATGATGGAGGCTCTGGAAGACTCTGACGACGTGCAGTCGGTCACGGCTAACTTTGACCTGACAGAAAATGTGATCGCACAGCTGGTCTAGCCGTCTGGCCCACCGAGTTGATAGATTTGAATTTGCACGCGACAATGTAAAGGTATGTGAATCGCAGATTTATCAGCAGCCCTTATGCCCGTTGACCTTCCTCGCCCAACAGTCCGACCATCCGTCAATCTGACTAGAACCTACGATGTGGTGATTGTTGGTGGTGGCATCGTTGGACTCACCTGTGCCTGCGGTCTACGCGGCTCCGGCTTGCAAGTGGCGATTATCGAAGCGCAAACCGCTCAGCAGGCAGCCGGGCGACAGCGGGCCTACGCCTTTTCGCCAGTGTCGGCCAGCATTTTGCAAGGACTAGGACTCTGGGAAACTGTTGGCCCGCAGCTCACTCATTTTCAGCGGGTGAAGCTCTCTGATGCGAATTACTCCAAAGCTATTACCTTTCGGCCTGAAGATGGGCGCAGCGATGCGGTTTACTACTCGGCTGAACACAGCGTGCTGATGAGTGCCCTACAGTCGGCAGTGCGAGCGGCAGACAATATTGACTACTGGTGTGAGAGTCTTGTGCTGGGTTCTGAATCATTGGGCTCGGCGGCTGACAGGGCCTCTACTCAGCTAACGGTCGATTTTAGAGGCGATCGCTACACCTTTCACACTTCACTGCTGATCGGGGCCGACGGCTCTCGCTCTCGGGTGCGGGCCCAAGCTGGCATCAAAACCTTCGGCTGGCAATACTGGCAGTCTTGCATCACTGCTGTGCTAGCGCCCGAAAAGTCTCATCACAGCACTGCCTATGAGAGATTTTGGCCCAGCGGCCCGTTTGCGATATTGCCCCTACCTGACAACCACTGCCAAATCGTCTGGACTGCGCCTCATGACGAAGCTAAGGCTCTGCTTGCCCTACCAAAAGAACAGTTTCTGGCAGAATTGCAGGCCCGCTACGGCGATGAAATGGGTGACCTGACGCTGGTCAACGAACCGATGATGTTTCCCGTCCAGCTCATGCAGAGCCGCGAATATGTGCGCCCTGGCATGGCGCTGATTGGCGATGCGGCTCACTGCTGCCATCCAGTCGGCGGGCAGGGCTTAAATATGGGCATTCGCGATGCGATCGCCCTATCCGAAGTGATTCAGCAAGCCGCTCAGCAAGGAGAAAACCCGAGCAGCCTGAAAGTACTCAAACGCTACGAGCGCTGGCGCAGAACCGAAAACTGGTTTACTCTCAGCCTCACCGACTTTCTCAACCGAGCTTTTTCTAATCAGTTCTGGCCCTTAGTAATCGCTCGCCGGGTCGGGATTTGGGTGCTGGACAGCGTCAGGCCGCTAAAACGCCTGATATTACAGCTCATGACGGGTTTCTTTGGTAAGCTACCCGCTAAGGCAAAGTAAGAAGGCAGTATTGAGGTAGCTCCGTGCCGCTTCCTGGCATTCCTCCCGCTTCCCCCGTCCCCCCGGATCAATCTATGCCCACTACGCTGGCACTTACCGCCCACGATAGCCAGAAAGCTGCCCTGGTTACCTTCGTCAAAGAATATGCAGCGCTGCTGGGTCGCTATCAGCTGATTGCCACGGGGGTGACGGGCGATCGCCTATCTCAAAGCACCGACCTCTCCGTAGAACAGCTCCTGCCAGGGGCACTAGGCGGCGACATCCAGATCGCGGCCCGAGTCGCCGAAAACCAGATTGCAGCGGTCATTTTCCTCACCGATTCGCTGTATTCCAACCACGGCACCACCGATATCACCACCATGCTGCGCGTCTGCCAGCTGCACAATGTCCCGCTGGCGACCAATCTCGCTACCGCCCGCGCCGTCATCCTCTCGCTGGCCAAAAGCCGAATCGCTCACCTGATTTTTAACCCGATTTCTGGTCAGGGCAATCCTAACCAGGATCTCAAGCTAATCCGCCAGATTTTAGAGCCGCAGATTCAGGTAAAGGTGGTTTGCACAGAGGCAGAAGTCAGTCCGGGGCAGCAAGCGCGGGAGGCGATCGCCGCTGGTACCGATCTGGTGATCGCCTCTGGCGGCGATGGCACGGTCTCTGCTGTGGCCGAAGCCGTTATGCAAACCGACGTCCCGCTAGGGATCATCCCACGGGGCACTGCCAACGCTTTTTCGGTTGCTTTGGGCCTGCCGACTAACCTCAGAGCTGCCTGTGAAACCATTCTCGCAGGCACTACCAAACAGGTCGATGTCGCTTACTGCAACGGTGCGCCGATGGTGCTGCTAGCGGGCATCGGTTTTGAAGCTGAAACCGTCGAGCGCGCCAGCCGGGAGATGAAAAATCGCCTGGGTATGCTGGCCTACATTGTCGCCGGGGTGCAGCAGCTCGCTGACCAGCAAATTTTTGAAGCCGAAATTGAGATCAACGGTCAGGTGAGCAAGTTTGAATGCAGCGCCATCACCGTTGCCAATGCGGCTCCGCCGACTTCCGTACTGGCTCAGGGCTTTGGCGAAGTACTCAGCGATGACGGCCTGCTCGATGTCACTATTGGCCTCAGCTCGGGAGAAGCGCAGGGCATTGCCGCTCGGTTGCAGGGGGTGGGTGCGATCGCCGAACTCTTCGCTGCTGCCCTGGTTAAGCGACCCACCCAAAACGAAGACATCCTCAGCCTGCGCGTGCCAACGATTAAAGTCACTACCTATCCGCCTCAAAAAGTTGTTGTTGATGGCGAAATTATTGGCACTACTCCAGTCGAATTTGAATGTATTCCACAGGGCCTGACTGTCCTTGCGCCGATTGTTACGGTTTGAGTATTGCTGAAAAATCTCCTCGGAGTGCCCGCTAGGGCGAGGTGGGTTCGATAAATTCTGCTTTAGCTGCTGTGCCGTTTGATCGTTAGCGAGTAGCAAAACCGGTCTGCTCGCGAAATAGTCTCACCGTATAAAATTGGCCGTTGGTCGCTGCTGTAAGTAGTATACCTGTACACAATCAGCGGTTGTCCAATCGGCACTTCTAAGTAGCCGCTAATCTCGTAGTCGGCGTGTGTGCATTCAATCACCGCGTCGATTTTTTCGATGGCGATCGCATTGGCTTCCAGCGTGGGAAAAGTCATCTGCTGCTTGAGCTGCGCCCCTAGCTGCTGCCCTAATTCGGGCAAAATATAGGTCACATCTACCGCCCCTACCGCCCCATCCATGCGCAGCAGCTTCTTTTGCAGGTACGTCACTGGCGGATCGGTTAGCTGCAAAATGGTCTGCACAGCTTTGGGCGGACGCACTTTTCTAAAGGTGAGATTCTCAAACGTGAACTGAATCCCTTTACGGGCGATGTCTTCTTCTAAAAAGACCATCGGGCTCGACAGCGAATAGGCCACCTTTTGCTGAGGGGTGACAAATACCCCTTTACCCTGCTGCGCCTGAACCAAACCCTGGCTGACTAGATTGGTGATTGCCTGCCTGGCGGTGATCCGGCTCACGTCAAAAGTCTTCATCAGCTGATGCTCACTCGGCAGCTTCTCACCGGGCAGATACTCGCCTGCCTCGATCTGGCCGCGCAGCCGCTCAGAGATACTGATGTGTAAAGGAACGGTCATAGGCAGCAGGGTAGGAGCAGCGGGCCACAGGGCTAAACGACTCAAACTTTTGTATAGTCACATACAGATTGTTATAGCAGGCTTGCGTATGTTACGCTCAGCTTGTTATGACAAGTGGCGATTAAGCGGCTAACTTACACGGCCAATTAGCTGCGACTTACCCTCATCATCTACAGCGTCAGCAGATGTTAACTTCCGTACAATCTTCTCGTTCAGCAAGCTTCAATCCGCGTCAGATTCTATCGCCTGCACAGCTCATCCCTTTAAACCAACGATCTAATCTGGCGGGCACCGGTCGATTAGTCGCCCATTTAGCGGTGATGGCGGTGAGCGGCTACCTCTGGGGAACGGCCCCCGGCTGGCTGGCGCTCCCGGCTCTGGTGATCTACGGTGCGAGCTTGGCCTTTATGTTTTGTGCGGTGCATGAGTGCGTCCATCGGACGGCGTTTGCCCATACTCGGGTGAACGATGCGGTCGCCTGGCTAGCCGGACTGCTGTCGTTTTACAACAGCACCTTCTACCGGCGCTATCACAAGTGGCACCACCGCTATACCCGAGTTCCGGGTAAAGACCCTGAGCTAGAAGATCCTGAGCCAAAAACGCTGGGCCAGTACCTTTGGCATCTGACGGGTTTCTCCTGGTGGACTGGCAAAATCAAAGGTCACTTCAGAGCGGCTTTAGGAAAGCTAGACGACTGCCCCTTTCTATCGGAGAGTGCTCGCACAGAGGTTATGCGCTCTACTCAGCTACAGTTGGGAACGTATGCCGCTGTGGGTCTGGTCTCTGCTGCCGTGGGGCATCCCTGGTTTTTGCTCACAGGCTGGATTTTGCCGCTAGCGGTCGGCCAGCCTCTGTTGCGATTTGTTCTTTTAGCTGAGCATACTGGCTGCACTTACGGCGACAACTTTCTCACCAATACGCGCACTACCCTAACGCTGTGGCCGCTGCGCCTGCTCGCGTGGAATATGCCCTACCACGCCGAGCACCATCTCTATCCGTCGATTCCTTTTCACGCGTTGCCCCAAGCGCACCAAGCGCTAAAACAACATTTTTCCTCAGTGGATTCAGGGTACCTGCGGGTCAATCAAAAGATTGTTCAGCAGCTAGATTAGCCACGCTCACGATTGCCTTATAGCTGCCTTACTCCTCGATATGGCCTCACCCGACAGTTTTACCCTCAAAAACTTTCAGCTACAGTGTGGTGCAACCCTGCCCGACGCCCAGCTAATCTACCAGACCTACGGCGAGCTGAGCGCATCGCGTACCAACGTCATCCTTTACCCCACTTCCTACGGGGCGCAGCATACCGATGTGGACTGGCTGATACGTCCGGGCGGCATTTTAGACCCCACGGACTGGTTCGTAGTCATGCCAAATATGTTCGGCAACGGCCTTTCTACCTCGCCCAGTAACTGTGAGCAGGCTAAGCAGCCCGGCTTTTATTTCACCCACTATGACAACGTTCGGGCTCAGTGTGCGCTGCTAGATAGCCTGGGTGTAGAGCAGCTAGCGCTAGCCTATGGTTGGTCTATGGGGGCGCAGCAGGCGTATCACTGGGGCGTGCTCTACCCGGAGCGAGTCAGGCGAATTGCGGCGCTGTGCGGTACGGCCAAAACCACTGACCACAACCGCATTTTTCTCTACAGTTTGCGGGCGGCTTTGCAAGGTGACCCGGCTTGGACTGGCGATCGCTTTGAGGGCATTCCCGAGCGCGGCTTTCACACCTTTACTCAAATCTATGCCAGCTGGGCCGCTTCGCAGGCTTACTACCGGGCCAAGCCTTATTTGGCATGGGGATACGAGTCTTTAGAAGACTATTTGCTGCGCAGTTGGGAAGCGGGCTACCGCAGACGCGACCCGCACGATTTGCTGGCGATGATTGAGACCTGGCTACGCTGCGATGTGAGCGATAATCCGGCTCACGACGGTCACTATGAGCAGGCACTCAGGTCTATCGCCGCGCAGACGTTGGTGATGCCTGCGACAACCGATCTGTACTTTACGCCAGAAGACTGCAAGGCCGAAGCAGCCCTGATTCCACATAGCGAATATCGCCCCATTCCTTCTATTTGGGGCCATCGGGCGGGCAACCCCTACCAAAACTCTGAGGATGAAGTATTTATTAAACAAGCTATTGACGAGCTATTGAGCAGCTAAAGCGGAGCTGTCTGGGGCGCATCGCCTGGCCTCAAGACTTGGCGATTGCTGACTCCATGCTGGGAAAGATTGTAGACGGGAACCTACATGAGGTAACTGTATGGCATCTTGGCAGCAAGGAAAACTGTCATCCTGGAAGGACAATAGGGGATTTGGCTTTATTAGACCAGACGATGGCAGTCAAAATGTCTTCTTGCATATCAGCGCGCTGGAGAGATTGAGCCGTCGACCCAAGGTGGGCGATATCATCTTGTACGAGCGGACTGCCGAATCCGATGGGAAAGTACGCGCTACTAAAGCCTCAATTCGAGGTGTTGTTCCGAGACCCATAGCCGCAAAAACGGTTGATAAAAGACATAGAAGCCAAGCGAGCGGCCAGACTAAGAACTTGCTGAATGCTGTTTCAGGTATTGGAGCTTTAGTTGCTGCCTTGCTTGCGATAGAGGCCAACTGGTTTCACAGCAAACACACTCCGTTTATGAATGCAAACATCGCAAATTCGGACTGCGTTGTTAAGGGCAATATCTCGATGAATACAAGCAAAAAGCTCTATCACCTGCCGGGTATGGAAGACTATGAGATCACGGTAATTGATTCTCAAAAAGGAGAGCGATGGTTTTGTTCAGAAGCTGAGGCGATCGCCAACGGTTGGCAAAAAGCACCTGATTAGCGATTGGCGCGATCACCCCCCTTCAGCTCGCCGCTCAGCTCCCGATGTACACTCGTACCGATCTGAATCGCTTCGTTTAGCAGACGGCTGTATTCGCTGGCGTCATCGCTTACCTGTAGTCGCTGTAGCGTTGCTAAATTTCTCTCAATGCTGGAAAACATCTCGGCCCGCTGGCTCATAAACCGCTGATGCTTGCGCATAACTCGCTCGGTCATCAGGCCGCAGATTAAGCTCTCTCGGGTGAGGTGCAGCGCTTCTATCACTTCCTGCTGATTTTCCAGGTTCAGGCGGCTGGTTTTAGCCGCGCCCAGTTCCTTTAAAATTTCGACGGCGGCGACCATTTCATTAAAGCGGTCGATTTCGTCGAGCAGATGACTCAGGGTAAGCAGCCCTTTGCCGGCTTGCCAGCGATAGACGCTCCAAGCGATAGTGAGCGCGATCGCGCCCACTGCCCCAAACGGCAGCCATCGCCCCACCGCCTGCATACTATCTCCACTGATGGCCCTCACCAAAATCAGCGTCATCGGCACGCAAAAAATCAGCGCCACGCCTAGCGTCAAGATCTGCTCGCTCAGCCAGGCCAGCCGCCGCCGAGGATGAAAGGCCGTCTGCCGATAGGCCCAGCCCATTGTCACCTCACCGATATCGAGATCTGTGAGCTGGTCCAGCTCTCGCTGAGTAATCCTCAAGTTATCTAGATTTGCTAGCTCTTCAGCCATGATTGCTGCCCTTCGCGCATGCCAATTTACGATTTTTCCAAGCGTCTAACCAGTCGTTCTCTATCGCTAGTGTGCGCTTTAATAAAAGCCCAGCATAGAGCCAATTAAGCGAAAGACCTGAGCATAGAAATTACCGTCAATCTCGGGCCGAAAGATCTGGAAAGGCTCCCCTTCAGTGCCGACAAACGGTCTCAGTGTCCAGCCGAGCTGAGAGCCGACCAGGGCGTACAGCACCACCCAGCCTTGCAGCAACCGGCGGCGCATTTTTTGCTCAATTGCCTCCGGCCCCACCATATCGATCATCCCTTTGTAAAAGAGCCGCACACCCACACAGCCAGTAATAGCCATTACCAGCACCGTTAGCAGTAAAAAGAAGCTGTAGCCCTTAACCGAGATTAAAAAGAACAAAACGACTGGTGCAAAGCTAAAAAGCAGCACGCTAATCACAGCTACAGAAGTCAGCGCCATGGTGACGTATTGCTTAAAGTCGAGCTTGGAGCCAAACAATATGTCGAAAAAGTAGAGCGTTGGCAGGCAGATAATGAGCGTGATTAAATACAGCGCCGGGAGCTTAATGGCCGAAGAGATAATTTGTAAGCCGCCGCCGTATGAGCCGATAATCGCGCCGTATACTGAGAAAAAGAAGCTGCTGGCCACCAGCAACGAGGCGATTTTGGTTTCTAGCTTGGTGCTTGAGCGCACCTCGTCTAAAAATTTGCGGCGATCGCGCAACAGCCGAATGAGCACTGCAAAATGATTCATAGTTCCCCTCTGTGATTCCCTTTAATGTTTCCCTTCGTCGGGAGTATGCCCAGAGATGCCGCCTGTTTAGGGAGCTACAGAAGCAGGCGATCGCATTCCGCAAGCTAGTGTCCCCTATGCGGATGACACGCGCTAAGCTTTAAAGCTAAGGGAACCTTGTCAAAACCAGACCGCTTATGAAAACTTCAGACAGCCCGCTCAAGTTAGACACCAGTTTGGCTGCTGCACTCAATGAGGCAGCCGCTGAGAATGGCGATGGATTTGACCCCGCTGCACCCCCCGAGCAGTCGCTAATTGATGCCTGTGTCCACTGCGGATTCTGCCTGCCCACCTGCCCGAGCTACCGCGTCATTGGTAAAGAAAACGACTCCCCTCGCGGTCGTATTTACTTGATGGATGCCATCAACAAAGGCGAAGCCCCCCTCTCTCATGCCTCTGTCAGCCACTTCGACACCTGCTTGGGCTGTCTGGCCTGTACCACCGCCTGTCCCTCCGGCGTGCAGTACGACCAGCTGATCGCCAACGTCCGCCCGCAAATTCAGCGAAATCATTCTCGCTCTCTGCCCCAAAAAGCGCTGCGCCAGCTGATTTTCTCTCTGTTTCCCTATCCTGATCGCATTCGCCTTTTATTAGCGCCGCTGGCCTTCTATCAAAAATCAGGGCTCTCTCAGCTAATTCGCTCCAGCGGATTGCTAAAGCGATTTTCGCCAAATTTGGCGGCGATGGAGAGCCTGCTGCCCCCAGTCACCGCTAGCTGCTTTGCCGATAATCTCCCTGAATTAATTCCGGCTCAGGGCGAGACTCGTTACCGGGTAGGAATGATTTTGGGCTGCGTTCAGCGAGTGTTCTTTACAGGAGTGAATGAAGCGACGGCGCGGGTGCTTAGCGCTAACGGCTGCGAGATTGTTGTGCCCAGGTCTCAGGGCTGTTGTTCTGCCCTGCCAGCGCACCAGGGTGAAACGGTTCAGGCCCAGGCGCTCGCTCGCCAAATGATCGACAGCTTTGCAGAAACAGAAGTGGACTACGTAATTATCAACGCGGCAGGCTGCGGGCACACGCTCAAAGAGTACGGCCATATTTTGGCAGATGATCCAGACTATGCAGAGCGAGCCCAAGCCTTTGCCGCCAAAGTCCGCGATGTTCAAGAATTTCTCGCTGAAGTGAAAATCACAGCGCCATTGCATCCCTTGCAGGATGAGCCACTGGTGACTGTTTACCAAGACGCTTGCCACCTGCTTCACGGCCAAAAAATTAGCTTGCAGCCCCGTCAGCTTTTACAGCAAATCCCTGGCATCAGCCTGCGCGAACCGCTAGATGCTGCGCTGTGCTGCGGCAGCGCCGGGGTATACAACATGCTCCAGCCAGAAATTGCTCAAGAACTTGGCCAAATGAAAGCAACCAGCCTGCTTAACACCGGAGCCGCACTGATCGCCTCTTCTAACCCAGGCTGTTCTTTACAGATTAAACAGTCTCTAGAAAAGCAGGGCAAAACCGTTACACTTATGCACCCCATGCAGCTGTTAGATATGTCGATTCGAGGCGAGCGGCTGTAGCCTGGCGCACTGCGGATTGATGGGTGGTCATTCCGTTTCTATTCGCTGAAGATAGTCTTGCACTTGCTGTAGATACTTAGGTGTCGGGTGTCGCTAAAAGAGCGATATAGCCTCTGTCGAGTTGCTTAGGGCGCTTTTGTCGGCTGAAACCGCTAGAGAACAGCGGGCAACTCGACTAGCAGATGTCCTAATGCATCAGGACATCTGCTATATCCCAGTCGCTTTTTTCTGTTGATTTTTGTCTGGCTTGCGAGCCAAATAGTATCACCAGCTCCACCTTAGGCAGCTGCGATTTGAACTGGGTTTAAAGCTGAGCTGTCTCTGCCATACTCATGCAATATCACCATACCGCAACGCCTATCCTATCATCGTGACACAATTGATGATATAGCAAAGTAAGGATGCATTCTTACTTTGCGAGCCGAGTTGCCTGCTGTCAGATAACGGCTTTAGCCGATAAAAATGTCCTAAGCAACTCGACAGGAGCTATAAAACGTCTGAAGCAAACGCAAGTCGAGGTTAGGGTGAAATGGCTATGGCTCATACAGTCGCCGAAATCAATCAGTTGAACCAGGCTGAGTTTGTAGAATTACTTGGCGATATTTTTGAAGAGACGCCTGCTGTGGCTGAGCGAGCTTGGGCGGCAAGACCTTTTACTAGCGTGTCAGCGCTGCATGAAGCGATGGCAAATGTCGTTGAGAAAATGCCGTCCGCTGAGCAGCTTGACCTGATTCAGGCGCATCCGGAGCTAGGGAGCCGGGTACAGATGGCGGATGCCTCAGTGCAGGAGCAGGCGGGGGCAGGGTTGAGTCAGCTGAGCCCGGAAGAGTATGAGCGGTTTCAAAGGCTCAACAGCGCCTATAGAGAGAAGTTTGGCTTTCCGTTTATTGTGGCGGTGAAAGGTCACGATAAAGAGAGCATTTTGCAGATGTATGAGAGGCGTTTGAAGAATAATAGAACAGAGGAAATGACGCGATCGCTCTCCGAAATCTCTAAAATTGCCCAGTTCCGTTTAGCCGATCTCATCAACTAGCTCACCGACAGTCTCGCTGATTAACCGCATCCGCCCGCCAACCTAAAGCCCTGGCTCTTTCTTCGGCCACTTTAGAGATATCAGCCGCAATGAAATGCTCGTGGAGAATCTGCACGCTCAGCAGATGATTGATCATCGCATCAAGCTGAACCTGCTCTGCGACGGGTGTTTCTGCCTGATGGTAGCGGTCGAATAGGGCTGAAACGGTGGGCTGGTCGAGCAGTCCGGCGGTGGCGATCGCCTCAGGCGACAAATACCGTTCACTCAGACCCAACATCGCCGTTTGCTTAGCCGGATCGGTGTGCGCCGGGGGAGCCATAAAAGCGAACTTTTGCCGCTTATACAGCGTCTCTGGCAGCAGCTCTCGCATGGTTTCTCGCAGAATATATTTATCTTTTTGACCGCGAAATCTCAGGCTTGGCGGAATGGTAACGGCAAACTCTACCAGGGGATGATCTAAAAAGGCAGGCCGGGCTTCCATAGAGTTGGCCATATCAACGCGATCGCCCGCCCAGCCCAATACCTGCGATTCAAACTGAGTCTTGATCCAGACGTACTGCGCTTTGTCTAGCGGGTGGCGACCGGCGAGCTGGTGAGGGTCCAGGGTATGAGCGATCGCCTCTCCCGGAGAATAGCCTTGCAGCTGCTGCCGGTGGTCAGTCTGGAGCAGCGACATCGCCTGAGGCGCTGAAGATAGCCACGACTGCAAGCTGCTGGGCGTGAAGCCGACGCGATCTGTCAGGGCCGGATCGTCCAGCCGCTTTTGCGCCAGCAAGTTGCCCTGAAACAGGCTGTTACTCTCTTGCAGCCAGGTTTCTAGCTCAGCGCGTTCAGCCGGGGTAGCGTCCTCCATGCCGTGCAAAATCATGTCCAGGCGCAGCTGCGGATAGCCTGCAAACAGCTCGTCCGAGCCTTCGCCAGTGACAACCACTTTGTAGCCCGCCTGCTGCACATGCTTGCTCATGAGCAGCTTAGCGACGGTAAAGGTGTTGTAAATGCTGCGCTCGGTGTGCCAGATGGTGCGGGCAAAGTGATCGTAGAGATCGCTGCCCTGCACCGTGAGAATGTCTTGATCTGCGCCGACGGCGGCTGCCATTTCGCGGGCGATCGCCGTCTCGTCATAATCGCCATCGTCAAAGCCAATCGTAAACGCCTTGACGGGCGACTGCTGACAGGCCGCCGCCACCCCCAAAATAGAACAAGAATCAATCCCGCCTGAGAGATAGCAGGCCACCGGCACGTCTGCCTCTAGCCGCAGCTGAATCGCCTCCACAAAATGATGGCGCAGCATCTCAATCGATTCTTTCTCACTGCGCTGAGGCCGTTCGCCTTTGAGCGGAAAGTCGAGATCCCAGTAGGTTTGCGTGTGCACTTGCAGCCGCCCATCGCGCCGCTGGCAAATCACCATCTGACCAGGCTGCACTGCATGAATGCCTTTGAAGCAAGTTGTTCCCGGCACCATAGTCTGCATGAGCTGGTGGTAGAGCCCCTCTGAGGAAAAAGCTCGCTGCACCGCTGGGTGAGCAAACAGCACCTTGATTTCTGAACCGAACACCAGCCCTTCAGCGGTCATCGTCCAGTACAGCGGCTTCACGCCAAAGCGATCGCGCACCAAGCTCAGCCGGTCGGCCTCCCGCTCATATAGCGCAAAGGCAAACTCACCGCGCAGATGAGGCAGCGCCCCCGCCAACCCTAGCCGGTCAGTCAGGTGGATCAGCAGCTCCGTATCGCTCTTAGTAGCAAACTGATAGCCGCGCGAAGTGAGGTCGGCCCGCAGCCGCTTGTAGTCGTAAAATTCGCCGTTGTGGGCAATCAGATAGCGCCCATCGTCCGACCGAAAAGGCTGGCGTCCCCGGTCAGGGTTGAGGTCGATAATTGACAGCCGCGCGTGAGAAAAGCCCACACCGCGCTCAGGCAGGGTTTTCCAGCCAAAGCCATCTGGCCCGCGATGGTATTGAATAGCCGCCATTGACACCAGCCGCTCTGGGTCAATGGGCCTGTCGGCCTCGTGATGCATGATGCCTGCAATACCGCACATAAGAAAGGGAAAGGGCTGAATAACTGGCATTCATCCTACCGGTAGGCGCTTTTACATCAGCCTTCCTAAAGAGCGACTTAAAAGCGTTACCTGTGCAACAGTCTGGTTTCTGCACTGTAGATAAGATGACTGGGTAGCTTTTAAGAAACTTTAAGGACTGTATCGCCTCATGACTTTTTCGATTGTTGCTCGGGATGCGGTGACCGGCATGACGGGTGTGGCGGTAGCGACGAAGCATTTGGCAGTAGGGGCGCTGGTGCCTCATGTGAGAGCGGGGGTGGGGGCGATCGCCACTCAAGCCCAAACCAATCCGCTGCTGGGCATTCGCGGCCTGCACCTGCTCGAACAGGGCGCGAATGACCGGCCCGAACCTACTGACAGCGCCGAATCGGTCTTGCAGCGCTTGCTATTTGATGATCCTGACCATGAGCAGCGGCAGCTCCATCTGGTAGACCGCCAGGGACAGACCGCCGCCTGGACGGGTAAAGACTGCATGGGCTGGGCCGGTCACTTTACGTTTCCGCATTTCTCGGTGGCTGGCAACATGCTGGTCGGTGAGGAAACGCTGACGGCGATGGCAGCGGCTTACCAACAGGCTGAAGCGAAGCCTTTTTGCGATCGCCTCCTCTCAGCCTTAGAAGCAGGCGATGCAGCCGGTGGTGACAAGCGCGGTCGGCAGTCAGCATCTATATACGTTATGGATGCCGACGTTTATCCGCATTTGGACCTGCGCGTTGACCATCACGATCAGCCTGTGGCGACGCTGCGCCTGCTCTTTGAAGAATCTTGCAAAGACTACTATCAGTCTTTTCGTCAGTCAATGCCCACTGAGCGCCCGGCTGCCACGCTAGAACCCATCTATGCTACTCATGTGAGGGATGCGAGTTAGTTTTGGTATAATTCGCTACGGTTTTGTATTCTATAGATGTTGATAAAACACTTCTTGAGGAAAGAAACCACATGAAAAACACAGCAAACCAAACCTCTCGTCATTCCGACCGCTGGACTTCTGCTAAATTTGCTCGCTTGGGCCAAAGTCTGGAAGCTGCCTATGGTGCCGGCGCGATGAGCGATCAGGAGCGCAGCGCCAATGGCCTTGGCTGGACTCGCGAACAGCTCTTGAAGATGTCGGCAGCTCGCGCATTTCCCTTCGTTTAAGCCTGTTCACACCGATTGATTAGTTAGCAGGTCAGTGTTAAGCCGATACCGTTGGTGGGCTGATGCTGGCCCGACCTATCTCTGTGCAGTACAGCACGTCGGTCAAAGTCTTTACGCGATAGCAGGCAAAGTCACTCGCGGATCGCGGATGCATTTACGTACTTGTCTAGCGCACGCCAACACCGCAACACCGGAACCCCTCCGTTGGTTCCCCTTGCTAAGGGGAACCGGAAGGGAGGGGTCCCGATGAGTCCGCTGCACACCGAGACCCCTCCGTTGGTTCCCCTTGCTAAGGGGAACCGGAATACAGGATTACTTGCGCTAAATACGTATACATCGGTGATTCGCTATAAAAGCAGTTGACGCCTACAGAAGAAGACTGTACGCTGTCTCTCATAGTTGTTGTCGCGTGGAAACCGTTGCAATAGCTCAACCGCTCGAAAATTTAGTCGCTGCCGCTGATTGTTTGCACCAACCAACGACAGCTAGCCCGCTGAACTGAACACCCAGTCCAGGTGGTTACGGCCATGATGCCATAGCCGCCCTGACTTTTAGTAAGTTTGGGCGGCTAAATTTTCGTGCTTTTTTCAACTTCGCACTGAAAGAATCATGAAAACGACTGCTTATCTGGCCAGCGATCTGTCCAATTTCAATCAAAGCCCTGAGGATGAGCCGCCGACGCTGCCCACGCCGCTGATTCCGATCAGTGCGGTAGGCCGGCCTCACCGGGAAGCGCTGCGGCATATTCTGCTGGGCAGCCCTGACGCTATTGAGCAGACGATTCATTTGCTCTATCGGCTGAACTATACGGAGCCGGGGCTGTGGAGCCCGATTGCGGCGGTGGGCGACCAGCTGATTATTACTGCTGCGCAGGGGGAAGCGATTAGTTTGCTGAGGCGCGGGGTGTAGGGTTGGCTTTGGTGTGAGAGGGGTTGTGTGATAGTGAGAATTTGGTGGTGCTTGTTTGGTATATGAGACATTGATGACCCCTCCCTTGCGGTTCCCCTTGGTAAGGGGAACCCAGATGAGAGACTGGTTGTGCTGAGTGTGTGTTTCTCTTTAAGGGGGATTGGCTGAGTCGAATTTTAGGCTTAGAGGTCGGTTGGCGTGGCCTGGGAACTATGACTGTGAGTCTTAAAGGCGGGGATACTTGGCCTTCTTAGCGCGGAAAAACGTAGCTATGACCAGAGTTTATAACAGGCACTCAGACAAAGATAAGCGCCAGAGGCTACGTAACTCGGCACCTGAGGCAGAAATACTGCTGTGGCAGAAGATTCGCCGAAAGCAAATTGGAGATGCCAAGTTTCGTAGACAGTATGGTGTCGAACGATTTGTTCTTGACTTTTATTGCCCTCAGCTAAAGCTGGCTATAGAGGTAGATGGCCCTACCCATGCAAGCACTGAGGCTAAAGAAAACGACAGAATCCGCCAGAGTTTCGTTGAAAGCCTGGGCATTCAATTCTTAAGGTTTGCCAATGTAGAAATTTACCAAAATCTCGATGGCGTTATCCAAATCATCCATGAGAAAGTTATCTCTCTACAGAAGAAATAGCCTTAAGCTCTCTACTCATTCCCCCTCCAGAGCTATCCATTAGGCACAAGTATGTAGAAGTCTTACAGGGAGAGGAGTAGGCGCGTCGTTTGTGCAAATATAATCACAGATGTAGCCATCCCGCCTAGAAAGGCGGCAGACCCGATGAAAGATTGGATAGGCTAAGAAATCAGCGTCACGCGCTTCACGGACTTGCGACATGCGAAGCGATTGCGTCAGATAGTCGAAACGCTCAGCCATGCGCCGAATGCGAGCGTACCGGAGGCGACGAAGAGCGCGAACGCAGCGCAAAGTATCTATCGATTTTGGTCCAATTCCAAAGTGACCACCGATGCGATTTTGAACAGTCATATAGACGGAACGACAGAGCGCAGCCGTTCGTGCGAAACGGTGTTAGCGATTCAAGACACGACAGACCTAAACTTTACAAGTCATCGTGCGACGGCAGGATTAGGCTACCTCAATCATACGAAGCAACAAGGCATCAAAGTACACAGCACGTTTGGTGTGAGTGGTGCAGGTGAGCCCTTGGGCTTACTCGGTCAAGCTAGCTGGGTACGAGAGCAACCGCCGCAGCCAAAGAAAGGACGAAAAGCATTAGAGCAGCCTGGCCACAAACCGATAGAAGAGAAAGAGAGCTTTCGCTGGTTGGAGAGCTTGCGCGATGCCGAATCGAAGGTAGGCGCTGGCACTCAACTGGTGCACATGGGCGATCGCGAAGCCGATATCTTCGAGTTGTTTGCCCAGCCCAGAGTAGCCAACAGTGAGCTGTTGATTCGGGTGAAAACAAACCGTAAGGTCAAACACGAGCTAGGCAAACTGTTTCCGACCCTGGCGCAATCGCCCGTATTAGGTGAGCTAACTGTCACCGTCAAGCGCACACCTCAACGTCCGCCTAGAACAGCGCGTATCGCCATCCGTGCCATTGCCGTCACAATTGAAGTGCCTGACTATCTGGCTAAACAAAAGCCCAAGTTAGTCCCCGTTGAACTTAACGCGCTACTGGTCGAAGAAGTCACCCCGCCAGCAGATGGCGGCAAACCCATCTGTTGGAAACTGTTGACGAGCCTGCCGTTAGACAGCTTTGAAGCGGCTTGCCAAGCGGTGCGGTGGTACAGCTATCGCTGGCTGATAGAGCGCTATCACTTCACGCTCAAAAGCGGCTGCAAAATAGAAGACTTGCAGTTGCAGCACCGGGACCGTTTGCTCAAAGCTTTAGCCATTTACAGCATTGTCGCTTGGCGACTGATGGCGATGACCTACCAATCGAGATTGACCCCTGATATTAGCTGTGAGGTCATCTTCACACCGACAGAATGGAAGCTACTGCGTCGTCGGTTTGTGCCTATGAGTCGCTCGAAGAAACCGCCTACGCTTCATCAAGCCACCCATTGGCTAGCTCGTCTTGGCGGCTTTCAGGGCCGTAAGGGGGATGGTGAACCAGGCATCAAGACTCTATGGCGGGGCTATACGAAGCTTCAGCATCTGCTCGAAGGCGCTCAACTGGCTAAGAAAACATAGGTGCTGCAACGCTTTCAGCGACTTCTGCCTAATGGATAGCCTGCTAAACAGGTGTTAAAAGGATCAACCATGCGGTCTATTTTGCTGATATCCCTAAACCTGCGGCTTGGCTGCGCAAAAAGTAAAGGCAATGCGTAGCTTCAACATCTCACCGCAGCAACCTCAAACCTTTGCAACCAGGTTCCCCTTACCAAGGGGAACCGCAAGGGAGGGGTCCCGATGAGCCCGCTACACACCGAGACCCCTCCGTTGGTTCCCCTTAGTAAGGGGAACCGGAATGGGAGACTCTTTGTGCTGAACAGGTATGCTCGGTGCAATCAACTTCGCCGAAAACGGGGGTGGTGTTTTGACGATCGCTCCTCACCTTAAGCTTTTAATGAAGAACTGATGCTGACCTGGCTCAGGCTGTACTGTATTAAGGAAGAGATAAGCCCTTCCTGATGCAGCATGGTTCCTCCTATCGACACGATTGGTGAAGTGGTAGTTTCGGTTATTGCCCCTCACATACCCAAACTCCTAAACGGGCTGGGCGAGGGGGCGGTTAAGAGAGCAGGCGCGGACGCTTACGATACGGCTAAGGCGCTGTATCAGGCTATTTTTACGAAGAAAGGGAGCCAGGCGGCTCAGGCGGCGCTTGAACAGTTAGGCAGCAAGCCGGAGAGTGAGGCGCGACAGCAGGTATTGCAAGAAGAACTGACGGCGCTGATGGAGCGGGAAGCGGCATTGGCTCAATCGCTGGCGGCTATCTTAGAAGCTGCTAAGCTTTTGCCTGCTCAGCAGAGCATTACGGTAAACGAGGCGAACAAAAGCCAGATAGTTCAGGGAAATAGCAACACGCTCAATCAGACAAATATAGATGTGGTGTTGCCTGCTCCTAAGCCGAAGCTGACGGGCGAGCGGAGTAATGCGCCAAAGGCTAGCCATATCTTTGTAGGGCGAGATGACCAGATAAAGGCGCTGCATGAGCGGCTGGCAAAGGGTAATATGGTGGCGATTACCGCTATTCAGGGAATGGGCGGGGTTGGCAAGACGGAGCTGGCGCGGCAGTATGCCCTGCAATATCAAACGGCGTATCCGGGGGGCGTTTGCTGGTTGCAGGCGCGAGATTTGGACGTGGCTTCGCAGATTGTGGAGTTTGCCATTGAGAAATTACACCTCGATCCGCCTGAGAATCTGGAGCTGAAGGCGCAGGTGGCCTATTGCTGGAGCCACTGGCCGGGGGCGGCGCGGGTGCTGGTGGTGTATGACGATGTGACTGACTATGCGCGAGTGGCTGAGGCGTTGCCCCCGCAGGCGGAGCGCTTTCGCCTATTGATGACGACGCGACGGCAGCAGCTAGCGGTAACGGTGCAGCCGTTTGCCATTGACGTTTTGACTGAAGCGGCGGCGCTGGAACTGCTGCGGCAGATTGTCGGGGCGGAGCGGACTGAGGCAGAGCTGGAAACGGCGAAGGCGATTTGTGAATGGGTGGGGTATTTGCCGCTGGGGTTGGAGCTGGTGGGGCAATATCTGCGGCAGCGGGACGTTTCTTTTGCAGTTTTGCTAGAGCGGTTAGAGTCGCAGCGGACAGAAGCGCGGGCGCTGAAGACGGCGCATCCGGGAATGACGGCAAAACGCGGGGTGATTGCCGCCTTTGAGCTGAGCTGGCAGTTAGTAGATGATGAGGCGCAGCAATTAGCCTGCTGGCTGAGCCTATTTGCGCTGGCTCCTATCCCCTGGGAAGTAGTGGAGCTGCCGATAGCCGAAGCCGAGAGAGAAGACTGGGAAGAAGGGCGCGACGCGCTGGTGAACCTGAGCCTATTGCAAAGGGTAAAGGCCGGGAGCTATCAGCTTCATCAGCTCGTGCGGGAGTATTTGCAGGTGAAGCTAGCTCAGCGAGAAGATGCAGACGAGCTTAAGAGAGCGTACTGCCAAATGATGGTGGTGATCGGGAAGCAAATACCCAGCTCACCGACCCGCGATTTGCTGCTGAGGCTAACGCCCGTCATGCCGCACGTAGCAGAAGCCGCCACAAGCTGGCACGAGTGGTTAGGCGATGAAGAAAATGAGCTAGCTTGGCCTTTTGTCGCAATGGCTCGATTCTACGAGGGGCAGGGAGCCTACGCGCAAGCCGAGCCCTGGTACAAAAAATGCTTAGCAGCCACGCAAACCCGCTTTGGCGAAGAGCATCCCGATGTCGCCACTAGCCTCAACAACTTAGCCTTACTTTACCAGAGTCAAGGGCGATATGAGCAGGCCGAACCGCTGTATGAGCAAGCCTTAGCACTGAGGCGCAAGCTGCTGGGCGAAGACCATCCCGATGTCGCCACTAGCCTCAACAACTTAGCCGCACTTTACCAGAGTCAAGGGCGATATGAGCAGGCCGAACCGCTGTATGAGCAAGCTTTGGCACTGAGGCGCAAGCTGCTGGGCGAAGAGCATCCCGATGTCGCCGATAGCCTCAACAACTTAGCCGCACTTTACGAGAGTCAAGGGCGATATGAGCAGGCCGAACCGCTGTATGAGCAAGCTTTGGCACTGAGGCGCAAGCTGCTGGACGAAGAGCATCCCGATGTCGCCACTAGCCTCAACAACTTAGCCGCACTTTACGAGAGTCAAGGGCGGTATGAGCAGGCCGAACCAATGTATCTACAGGCGATCGCTATCTTAATAAACCGCTTAGGTCACGAGCATCCTAATACGCAAACGGTAATGAACAACTTTGTACAATCCATTGCAGAGGCAGTGCAAGCCGGACGGCAGGGTGAGCTATCTGACCATCCAGCGACTCAGCAGATCATAGCGTCGGTGCAGTCTCAGTAGAGTGTCTGTCTATCTTCTGTTAGTCAGCGGTTTATGGTATTCAGCGATCGCTCTCAAAACCCCAATCCCCGCAGCTCCGCCAGTGAGAACCGCTGATTTGCAAAACGCTATCGTCAAGCGATCGCCCCAACCCCCATCTACCCACTCAGCCAACAATCACCGCGCTAGCAAGGCGCAAAAGGCAACTATCGGCTGAGCTTTGAGGCTATCTCCCCATCTCTGCGCTACACCGCTGTGGGCTTAGCCGTTTGGCGAGGCGATCGCCGTCTTTCAGCCGGGCACACGCCGCCCACCATCTCATATTCGTTGTTCTCTTTCGTTGCTAATCGTCTGCTGTAACAATTTTTGAAGCACCCGACTGTCTCCATAAGTTCTCCATCTTTCTTCCCTACCTTTGCTTCATAGCCAATTTTGAATGAAAGCGAACAAGATCCAACGAGATCCGATAGCGCCTTAGCATTCAACAATACAGGGACTTTTAAGATGACACAGTTCGGGTTTGGCAAAACCAGCGCCTTCGACGGTTTTGAACCAATCTCTGAAAGCAAATTAAATAGAGCGCTAAATAAAACGACAGATATTGAGAGCCGCCTGGACGAAGTCACTATTCCTGCTTCTGTTCCAGCTTTTAGCGCTCTGTGGGAGCGTTTTTGCCAGTGGATTACCAGCACTGACAACCGGATTTACATCGGCTGGTTTGGCGTGATCGCGATTCCCACGCTGTCTACCGCTGCGATTGTCTTTGTTATGGCACTGATAGCGGCCCCTGCGGTAGATATAGACGGCACAGGGCAGATGCTTTCGGGCGCTCTGCTAGATGGCAACAATCTGTTAACAGCAGCTGTCGTGCCCTCATCTGCCGCAATTGGGATGCACTTCTATCCAATTTGGGAAGCGGCCTCTTTGGATGAGTGGCTCGTCAACGGGGGGCCCTATCAGCTGATTGTGCTGCACTTTATTATTGGCATCATCAGCTATCAAGACCGCGAGTGGGAGCTGAGCTATCGCCTGAGAATGCGGCCCTGGATTTCGCTGGCCTTTACTGCCCCGGTAGCGGCGTCGGTGTCTATCTTTATCGTTTATCCGCTGGGGCAGGGTGGGTTTTCGGCGGGAATGCCGCTGGGCATTGCGGGCACCTTCACCTTTATGATGCAGTTTCAAGCCGACCACAACATTTTGGCCAATCCCCTGCATCAGCTAGGGGTAGCGGGTGTGTTTGGCGGCGCTTTGCTCTGCGCGGTGCATGGCTCTCTGGTGACCTCGGCGCTGCTGCGTCAGCCGGACGAGCCTGAGACTCCTCGGCGACCTGGAGAGATAGAGACCGGCCCGGTCTATAGCTTTGAACATGTTCAAATGTATCAGCAGTGGCTGCTCTGGCGCGGGCTGACGCTAAAAGATTCGCGATCGCTGCACTTTCTCTTAGCGGCTGTCCCGGTTGCTGGCATCTGGTCGGCGGCGCTGGGCGTAGATATGGTGGCCTTTGGATTTGACCAGTTCTCGTTTAATCCGACAGCGGGGAATTTCCAAAAGGCGGTCGTGCCGACCTGGGACGACATTATTATCCAGACCGACCTGGGTATGCAAGCTGCCGCGGATGGCGGCATGCGGTTTCCAGCTTTGCTAACGTCTGCTCAATCGGATGCGGTCGCGAATTCGACTGCGGCTATCTCCTGGGCTCCGCCGGGTGATTGAACAGGACATCTGTCCAGGTCTGGCCAACAAGGTTCATTTATTCAAAGAAGGAGAGTTCTTATGACAACCAGTCCTCCGGAACAGGGGAAACGGGCTGTCGTTGATAAGAGTCCGGTGCCCACATCTCTTGAGAAGTGGGCAAAACCGGGCCATTTTGATCGCAGCCTGGCACGCGGGCCCAAAACCACCACCTGGATTTGGAATCTACATGCCGATGCTCACGATTTTGATTCCCACACGAGTGATTTGCAGGATATTTCCCGTAAAATCTTCTCGGCTCACTTTGGCCATCTGGCCGTTGTCTTCATCTGGCTGAGCGGCATGTATTTTCATGGCGCTCGCTTTTCTAACTTTTCTGCCTGGATGAGTGACCCTATCCACATTAAGCCCAGCGCTCAGGTAGTCTGGCCGCTGGTCGGGCAGGAGATTCTCAATGCCGATGTCGGTGGCGGTTTCCACGGCATTCAAATCACCTCCGGGCTGTTTCAAATGTGGCGCGGGCAGGGCTTCACCCATGAGTTTCAGCTGTATGCGACAGCGATAGGGGCGCTGGTCATGGCAGCAGTGATGCTGTTTGCAGGCTGGTTTCACTACCATGTCCGGTCTCCCAGACTAGAGTGGTTTCGCAACTGGGAATCCATGATGAACCATCACCTGGCTGGACTGCTGGGAATGGGGAGTTTGGGCTGGTCTGGGCACTTGATTCACGTCGCGCTGCCCACCAATAAGCTGCTAGATGCCGGGGTCGCTGTAAAAGATGTTCCTCTGCCGCATGAGTTTATTCTCGATAAGGCTATGATGGCGGAGCTCTATCCCAGCTTTGCTCAAGGTTTGAAGCCATTTTTCACCCTCAACTGGGCTGTCTATGCAGACTTTCTAACCTTCAAAGGGGGCTTAAACCCGGTGACAGGTGGCCTGTGGATGACAGATATTGCTCACCACCATGTGGCGATCGCGGTACTGTTCATCATCGCAGGACATTTCTATCGCACCAACTGGGGAATCGGCCATTCCTTTAAAGAGCTGTTGGACGATGCCAGAACGCCGAAGATGTTACCTATCTTCAACTTTATTGGACCGGTTGGGCACAAGGGCCTCGATAAAATCTTTGAGACCTCTTGGCATGCCAATCTTTCAATTCATCTGGTTCAATTTGGCACCGCTAGCCTGTTGGTCGCACACCATATGTATTCGATGCCGCCTTACCCCTATCTGGCGACCGACTATGCCACTGTGACCTCGCTGTTTACCCACCACGTGTGGATTGCCGGGTTCTGCATTGTCGGTGGGGCTGCCCATGCTGCAATCTTCATGGTGCGCGACTACAACCCCGCAGACCACGTCAACAACGTCTTGGACCGGGTTATCCGCCATCGAGATGCCATCATCTCTCACCTGGTTTGGGTCTGTCAGTTCCTGGGCTTCCACAGCTTTGCCATGTACTGTCACAACGACACCATGCGAGCCTTTGGCCGTCCGCAGGATATGTTCTCCGACACGGGAATTCAGCTACAGCCCGTTTTTGCCCAGTGGGTGCAGCACATTCAAACTATGGCAACCGGCAGCTTGCAGGCGGCTGAACCTTTAGGCAGCGCCTTTGGCGGCCTGCGTAATATTGATCTAGCTGGTATTGGCACAACCGCGCCGGGTTTGACCCAGCCGGTGAGCTATGCCTTTGGCGGCGGCATTGTTGCCGTTGGCGACAAGATCGCCATGATGCCCATTCAGCTGGGCACAGCGGATTTCCTGATTCATCACATTCACGCGTTTACCATTCACGTCACTGTGCTGGTACTGCTTAAGGGCGTGCTGTTCTCTCGCAGCTCTCGGTTGGTTCCAGATAAAGGCGAACTGGGCTTCCGTTTCCCTTGCGATGGACCGGGCCGGGGCGGCACCTGTCAGGTGTCGGCTTGGGACCACGTCTTTTTGGGCCTGTTCTGGATGTACAACTCGCTGTCGATTGTGGTTTTTCACTTCTTTTGGAAAATGCAGTCGGATGTGTGGGGCAAGGTCAATCCTGACGGTAGCATCACCCATCTCACGGGCGGCAACTTTGCTCAGTCATCAATTACCAACAATGGCTGGCTGCGAGATTTCTTGTGGGCACAGGCAACGCAGGCCATTAGCTCTTACGGCTCGGCGCTATCTGCTTACGGTCTGATATTTTTAGCCGGGCACTTTGTCTTTGGCTTCAGCCTGATGTTCTTGTTCAGCGGTCGGGGCTATTGGCAAGAGCTGATTGAGTCGATTGTTTGGGCGCACAACAAGCTGAGAATTACGACAGCAATTCAGCCTCGGGCACTGAGCATTGTTCAGGGCCGCGCGGTGGGGGTTGCTCAATATCTGCTAGGTGGCATTGTGACCACATGGGCCTTCTTCCTGGCTCGAATGGTAGCGATCGGCTAGCTGTCCCTCAATTCAAATCAAGTCAAATCATGCCAACCGAATCATTCAAGTCCAATCATTAGTTTCGAACCATGGCGACAAAATTTCCAAAATTTAGTCAGGATTTACAGCAAGATCCGACCACTCGTCGGATCTTCTATTCCATCGCCACGGCCCATGACTTTGAAAGCCACGATGGGATGACCGAAGAGAATCTTTACCAGAAGATCTTCGCTTCCCATTTTGGCCATCTTGCCATTATCTTTCTGTGGATATCCGGCATTTTGTTTCATGTGGCCTGGCAGGGCAACTTTGAACAGTGGGTGAGAGACCCGCTAAATACTTCACCTATCGCCCACGCGATTTGGGATGCTCAGTTTGGACCCCCGGCAATTGAAGCCTATACGCGGGCCGGGGCAATGAACCCAGTAGATCTGTGCTACTCGGGGGTGTATCACTGGTGGTACACCATCGGTATGCGCACTAACAGCGATCTGTTCGTTGGCGCGCTGTTTCTGCTGCTAGTCGCGTCGGTGATGCTCTATGCGGGCTGGCTGCATTTGCAGCCCCAGTTTCGGCCTAGTCTGGCCTGGTTTAAGAATGCCGAATCTCGCTTGAATCACCATCTGGCAGGTTTGTTTGGCGTTAGTGCGCTGGCCTGGACCGGTCACCTGGTGCATGTGGCGATTCCCGAATCGCGGGGGCAGCACGTCGGCTGGGATAATTTTCTGGCCATGCCTCCTCACCCGGCGGGACTGGTGCCATTTTTCACAGGTAACTGGGGTGCCTATGCCCAAAACCCAGATACCGTGGAGCATGTGTTTAATACTTCGCAGGGTGCGGGGACTGCCATGCTCACCTTCTTGGGCGGGTTTCACCCTCAGACGGAGTCTCTGTGGCTGACGGATATGGCGCATCACCATCTGGCGATCGCCGTCCTCTTCATCGTTGCGGGACATATGTACCGCACCAACTTTGGCATTGGCCACAATATCAAAGAGATGACCGAATCTCTGCAAGGGCCAGGCTGGGATGGTTTCTTCATTGCGCCCAATACCGGGCGGGGTCACAAAGGGATTTACGACACCTACAACAGCTCTTTGCACTTCCAGCTAGGCTGGCATCTGGCCTGTTTAGGCGTGGTTACTTCCCTGGTGGCGCAGCATATGTACGCGATGCCGCCCTACGCCTTTATGGCTCGTGACTACACCACGATGTCGGCGCTCTATACTCATCACCAGTACATTGCGGGCTTCCTGATGCTGGGCGCATTCGCCCACGGCGGCATCTTCTTGATTCGAGACTATGACCCAGTGCTGAATGAAAACAACGTGCTGGCCAGAGCCCTCGATCACAAAGAAGCGATTATCTCGCATCTGAGCTGGGTGTCTTTGTTCTTGGGTTTTCACACGCTAGGGCTCTATGTTCACAATGACTGCGAGGTCGCCTTTGGCAGCCCCGATAAACAGATTCTAGTTGAGCCAGTATTTGCCCAGTGGATTCAGGCTTTTCATGGCAAAACTCTCTATGGCATCAGTTCGCTGCTGTCGAATCCGGATAGCGTGGCTACGACTGCCTGGCCCAATCACGCTAACGTATGGCTGCCGGGCTGGTTAGATGCGATCAATACAGGGACTAACTCGCTGTTTTTGACCATTGGCCCTGGAGACTTTTTGGTGCATCATGCGATCGCCCTCGGCCTCCATGTCACCACGCTGATTCTGGTGAAAGGCGCGCTAGATGCCCGTGGATCGAAGCTCATGCCCGATAAAAAAGACTTTGGCTATAGCTTTCCTTGCGATGGCCCCGGTCGCGGCGGCACCTGCGATATCTCCGCCTGGGATTCGGTTTATTTAGCCACCTTCTGGATGCTTAATACCCTGGGCTGGGTGACCTTTTACTGGCACTGGAAACATCTGGCCATCTGGAGCGGTAACGTTGCCCAGTTTAACGAAGGCTCAACCTATCTGATGGGCTGGTTCCGAGACTATCTGTGGCTCAATTCCTCACAGCTTATTAATGGCTACAGTCCCTATGGCACCAATAGCTTAGCGGTGTGGGCATGGATGTTCTTGTTCGGCCACTTAGTTTGGGCTGTGAGCTTTATGTTCCTGATCACCTGGCGGGGCTACTGGCAGGAGCTGATCGAGACGCTGATGTGGGCTCACGAAAACACACCGCTGTCGTTTGGCTATCCCAAAGATAAGCCGGTTGCGCTTTCAATTGTGCAAGCTAGGCTTGTCGGTCTGACTCACTTTACTGTTGGCTATATCGCAACCTACGGCGCATTTCTCATAGCGTCAACCAGCAGTCGATTCCCGTGACCAACCTATCCGAGCGATCTGATCGCTCAACCCTTGGCTTGGAGTGACTTTGAACCCCAGCCTCAAACTCTGTGGACTCTCCTCGTCCCAGACAGGTCCTGGCCGCTGGTTACGGCCAGGATTTTCTTCCTCATCTACTTTCTTCCTCATTCATATCGTTTATCTCATTCACAGCTTACCTATCCATACTCTGAGGCAAGACCATGACATCTAGTCAAACGCCGGCCTGGGCCGATGCCTACAGTGGCCAAGACCCCATTCAGCCCTATTTGAATGATCCGCAGCTAGGAAACCTGGCAACCCCGATCAACAGCTCTAACTGGGTGAAAGCCTATATCAACAACTTGCCTGCCTATCGCCCTGGCCTATCGCCCTTTCTCAGGGGCTTAGAAATTGGCATGGCTCACGGCTACTTTCTCATCGGCCCTGAAATTGTCGTGGGTCCGCTGCGGGAGACCGCTCACGGCGCAAATCTTAGCGGCCTGATTACCGCTATTTACATCACCGTATCGGCCTGCTTGGGCATCTCTATCTTTGCTCTGACTACTTTCCAGGGTGACCCAAGAGGAGCCTACAACTCTAACTCAAAAGACTACCTGCGGCCTCTGCGCAACAAAGAGGGCTGGTTTCAGCTCTGTGGCGGTATCTTGCTAGGGTCTATGGGCGGGGCGATTTTTGGCTATGTGCTGCTAGAGAACTTTGGCGATATTGATGCTGCGCTGCGGGGAGCAGTCAATGTGAGTCAGGCGATTCTGTCTGGCATAGCTGGGTAAGTGTTCAATCTTGAAATCTCTATCTTGAAATCTCTATCCTGATATCTCTACAACTGAAAAAGGAGAATAACGATGGCTGATATGACGCAATTGACCGGAGCCTACGCGGCTTCGTGGCTGCCCTGGATTATGATTCCGATGATCTTTTACATTCTTCCCTTTCCGGTTTTTGCGATCATCTTTCTCTGGATTGAGCGAGAAGGTAGCGCTCAGCAGCCGACAGGACAGGATCTAGAAGACTCGTCATCGGGAGTGATGGCTCAGGCTGAACCGATGGGCGCTGAGGCCATGGGCGGGTCTTGAGGCGATCGCACCTTACGCCTGCCCGACAAAATAAAACTTATTTTCTCAGGAGAGAGTCTCATGCAAAAACTTTTTGCAATACTGTTGATCGGATCGCTCTGGTTGGGTGTCGTGCCCTCAGCCTCTGCTGCACCAGTCGGATCCGACACCCATTTGGTGCCCTGCCAATCCTCCCCTGCCTTTCAGGAGCGGATGAAAAATGCGCCCGAAAACTACTATTTTGATCAGCCCTACAAGTCCTACTCGGTCAATCAGCTCTGTGGCGCTGATGGGCTTCCTCATCTTCAACTCCGCCTGGACCGGGCGATTGATGTCATCATTCCTTTTGGTATCTTCTTTTACTTCGCTGGCTTTGTCGGCTGGTCAGGACGAGCCTACCTGATTGGCGGCAAGCGCGCTGCCAAACCCGAGGAAACAGAGATCTTTATCGATATTCCTCTCGCAATTCGCTCTTTCGCACAGGGTTTGGTATGGCCCCTAGCCGCTGTTAAAGAACTCACCACTGGAGAATTCACCGCCAAGCGGGAGGAACTCTCGATATCGCCCCGATAGCAAACCCCGCAGTAGATAAATAACAAGATAAATAACAGTCGATAGATTTTCAAAACTGTTTGGAGAAACCCCATGCAATACTTAATGAAATACCTGACTAGCGCCCCGATTATGGCGACTGCTACCCTGGTAGCGCTATCTGTTGTACTGATTGAACTCAATCACATTTTTCCGGGCCTGCAATACGGCACGTATTTCCACGGAATGCCTTAATTGGGAAGGTCTTCGACGCTTGTCTGTTAAAAACAGCTACAGACAAGCGTTCCCAATTTGCCGAAGGTTGAATTTTTATAAATTTCGGTGAGATTTTAACAAATATTGTTAAGCTTGCTTGAACTGTTGTTGAAGAATTCGACCGCTATAAAACTCGACTATTATCCAAGCCCACCATGGGCACTTATTACCTTTTTAGGCGGTTGATGTACCGATGAGGATTTTACTCGTTGAGGATGATGAATCAGTTGCCAGAGTACTTGAGAAAGGCTTGACTGATGAAAACTACGCTGTGGATGTCGCCTGTGATGGGCATACGGGCTGGCAGTTAGTCAATGCTTCTAAGTACGATTTGATAGTGCTTGATGTGCTGCTGCCTGAGCTCGACGGTCTACAGTTCTGTCGGCGGCTGCGGGAGCGTTCTTACGATATGCCTGTACTCCTGGTGACCGCGCTTAATTCTAGCAGTAAAAAGATTGCCGGACTGAATGCAGGAGCCGATGACTACATCACTAAGCCCTTTGAATTAGAAGAGCTATTGGCCCGAGTGCGGGCGCTCTTGAGACGGGTGCAAACATCTGTTTTACTCACGCTTGAGTGGGGCAACCTGCACCTGGAAGCCAATAGCCGGAAGGTCGCTTATAGCGAAAATTCTCTTAGTCTGACGCCCAAAGAATACGGTCTGCTGGAGCTGTTTTTGAGAAATCCGTCTCAGGTTTTTAGCCGTGCCGCCATTTTAGACAGCCTGTGGAGCTACACCGAAGCGCCCGGAGAAGAAACGGTAACCTCTCATATCAAAGGTCTCCGGCGAAAGCTCTCAAATGCGGGTGCCCCTGCTGATTTGATTCAGACTGTCTATGGCGTCGGCTACTGCCTGAAGGCTATAGAGCAATCGCCCGCAGAGACCCTTGCCAATGGCGGTGACGTACCTTCTCAGTCTGTTCCTATCTTGGCTTCCAACCCAGCTGAAGGGGAGCTTTCGCTTGAGCTGCGCCAGCAGAAGACCAAAGCCGCGATGGCAACGCTCTGGAATTCGGTAAAATTTCAGCATCTTCAGCGCCTCAATGTGCTGAAGCAAGCGGTGAAAAGGCTGAAAACCCACCAGCTCTCTCCAGAGACCCGCCAGGGAGCCTATAGGGCGGCTCACAGCTTGAATGGAGCGTTGGGCATTTTCGGGTTGTCGCCAGGTTCTGATCTAGCTCAGGCCATTGAGAAAATATTGAAAGGAGAGGCGTTCATCAATGCCGATCAAGAAGAACAGCTTCAGAAACTGACGAGCGAGCTAGCGCAAACGCTCAGTGCCGCCATTGGGCCATTGCCGCCGCGCTCAGCGCGAAATGATTTGCCACTGCTGGTGCTAGTAGATACTCACTTACAGCTCGTACCTTCTCTGGTGAGTCAGCTTTGGAGCGAAGGCCTGACGGTCAAAGTCCCACTCGATCTCGCGGTTCTTCAGACGCTGCTGGTGACAATAGATAGCCCTCAAGACTCAGAAGCTGACTCACCCAAGGACACTTCGCCCGATGTCGTCGTATTCAATTTCTCTTTTCAAGAGAGCAGTTCTCAGGCTTTAGCTAGGCTCTCAGCTTTAGTGCATCAAATACCGGCGCTGCTGGTGCTGATATGCAGCGCTGATGGGGCTCTGCCTGTTCGGGTCAAGGCGTCTCAGCTTGGCAGCTATCCTTTCCTATGCAATCCTACGCCTGCCAACGTGCTGAAGGGGATAAGGCTATTGCGATCGCACTCCCCCTCATCTGGCAACAAAGTCTTAGTCGTCGATGACGACCCGCAGATTTTGACTGCTTTGCGCACCCGGCTGGAGCATCAGGGCTTTCAAATTGTCACCTTGAGCCAGCCTTTTGATTTTTGGCCAACCCTCCAAGCGGCTGCCCCCGATCTGCTGCTGCTCGATATTGAAATGCCCAAGTTCAGCGGCCTCGAAGTATGCCAGGCCGTACGCCAGGCTCCGCACTGGAGCCGCCTACCGATTGTTTTCTTTACAGCCCACACCGACAGCCAGACCAAGCAGGCCGCGCTTCAAGTCGGGGCCAACGACCTGATCGAAAAATCTTTGCCTCCTTCAGATCTCTTGACCCGGTTAGCCGACCAGCTGAAGCGCTCCCATCTGCAACAGGCGATCGCCGCTATTGCCGATAGTGCCTCCCCTGAAGCCACTGCTCCAAGTTAGCCGGTGCGATCGCTAACCGTTTACGATTTCTTAACTGTCTTCTGATATCTATGCCCTTTCCCTCCTCTCAGCCCGTCAAAAACTTAGAAGAACTCCTGCATCGAATGACGGATCGCATTCGTCAGTCGATTGAGCTACCTGAGATTTTGGATGCAACCGTGGATGAGATGCGGCGATTTCTTAAAACTGATCGGGTCAAGGTTTACCGGTTTCACGAGGATCACAGTGGCGAAGTGGTGGCAGAGGCCATTCACGACCAGCGCCTGCCGTCGCTTTTAGGCCAGCGGTTCCCAGCCGAAGACATTCCCCTAGAGACGCGGGAGCTATTTCTAAACGTTCGTCAGCGCACCATTGTCAATGTTGCCAGGCAGAAAATTGGCAGCAGCCCTCTTCTTCTACCCGATCAGAGCCCGGAGACGTCTACTCCTAACATCTGTTTTCGCTCTGTCGATCCGTGTCACATCGAATATCTCATGGCAATGGGGGTACAGTCTTCTCTGGTGGTGCCCATCTTACATCGCCATCAGCTCTGGGGTCTGCTGGTCAGTCACCATAGTGTGCCTCGACGAATTAACCCCAAAGAGTTAGAAATTGTCCAGATGATTGCCGACCAGGTCGCTGTGGCGATCAGCCACGCCAACTTGCTGCATATCACCCGCTTGCAGGGACAGCACGAAGCGGTGATTAACCAGGTCGTTTCCCTTTTATCCTCGACGGGCAATGAGCCGTTGCAAAATGCCCTAGATCAAACCGTGGCGGCCATGCAGTGTGTGGGCGGCAGGCTCTATATTGCACCGAGCGGTCAGGCGGCTCCGGGCTCGCAGCTGGTTCTCAGCGGCGCTCGTACCAAACTAACGGCCTCTGTCGAATCCGATGATGGTGGCTCACAGCCCGCTTTTTCGCCGTTAGAACAGCTCCCTGAGTGGCAGCCCTGGCTCGCAGCCGAAGCGCCCAATCAGCCTGTTACTCACCTGTGGGCAGTTTCTGATATCGATGAAAATTCGGTTGCTCCTGCGATCGCCTCAGCCTTACGCCAGAAAAACATTCGCGGGCTGCTAGTCGTTGAACTGATACATCGCAATCGTTTTCTGGGCTATCTGAGCTTGTTTCGTCAGCCGATTGATGTAGAAACGGTTTGGGCGGGCCGACCCGACGCCTCAGACACTCGTCAGGAGCGGCCCCGCCAGTCTTTTGAAGCGTGGCGAGAAATTAAGGCAAATCAGGCCCAAGCGTGGAGCGCCCGAGAGATTGGTCTGGCCCAAGATCTCGCGGATCGATTTGCTTCTGTGATCTATCAAACGCAGCTCTACCAAAAGGTGAAAGCGCTCAACGCCGACTTAGAGCAGCGAGTCTTGCAGCGCACAGCCGAATTACAGCAGCTCAACAGCAATCTCAAGCAGGAAATCTCAGAACGCGAACGCACCCTGCAAGAACTCCAGCAGGCGCGAGATTCGCTGAAGCGTCTGAGTCATAAAAACGAGCTAATTCTCAGCTCTGCAGGGGAAGGCATTTACGGTATTGATCCTGAAGGTAAAGTGGTTTTTGTCAACCCGGCAGCCGCTAGAATTTTGGGCTACGAAGGCGAGGAATTGGTGGGCCAGTGTATGAACGATCTGCTCCTCCACGCCAAGTCAGAGGAAGCACCTTATCTCTGGCAGCAAAACCCTATTTTCAAAACCTTGAGATACGGGCAGACTCACCACGCTACCGGCGATTTGTTTTTTCGCAAAGATGGGACAAGCTTTCCTGTAGAGTATGTCAGCACTTCAATTCGCGATGACGGTAAGATTGTGGGTGCGGTTGTTATTTTTCAAGATATCACTGAGCGGCAGATGATAGAGGCTATGAAAGATGAATTTATTGCCGTCGTTAGCCATGAACTGAGAACGCCGCTCACCTCAATTCGAGCGGCGCTGGGTTTGTTAGCGCAAGAACAGCTGAATATTCCTGCTACAAAACGGCAGCGGATGGTCGAAATTGCGTTTTCTAATACCAATCGGCTGGTGCGGCTAGTCAGCGATATTTTAGACGTAGAACGCATCAAGCTGGGCAAAGTTACGCTGAATCAGCAGGTCTGCGACATGGCCGATATGATGTCTCAAGCTGCTGATGAGATGAGAGCAATGGCAGAGAAGTCTGAGATTCATATTTCTGTCTCGTCTTTTTCAGCCCAGCTATACGCAGATCGAGACAAAATTATTCAGACGCTGACTAATCTGCTGAGCAACGCCATTAAGTTTTCTTCGACAGGATCGACGGTGACCATGACCGCCCAGCAGGTTGATTCTATCCATAGGTTGCCTATTGCTGAGCGCCTGAACGATTTGGGGAAGGCGGCAATTCTGACCGGATTAGAGTCTTCAGAGGCGCTATTGCTGGTACAGGTAGAAGATCAGGGACAGGGTATTCCTGAAGATAAGCTGGAGGCTATCTTTGGTCAATTTGAACAGCTCTACACTTCAGACGACAAACACCACGGGGGAGCTGGCTTAGGGCTGGCTATCTGCCGCAGTATTATTCAACAGCACGAAGGCCACATCTGGGCTCAGAGCGAGCCTGGTAAGGGGAGTATTTTTTCTTTCACACTTCCGCTTAAAACGGAACTGACTCCCTAAGAATAACAGAAAATTTGTCTATATTAGGGGGAACCTATGAGGAAAACATCTGTGGCGACCAAGCGTATTCTAATCGTTGATGACGACGCTGATATTCGAGAAGCGACTCAGCTTTGCTTGGAAATCACCGGTCAGTGGGAGGTGCTTAAAGCTGGAAACGGGCCGGATGGGATTGCGATCGCCCAGTCAGAAAAGCCCGATGCCATCCTGCTAGACATGATGCTGCCCGGCATGGACGGGCTCACTATTTTACAGCGACTGAGAGAAAATGCTGAGACTCAGCAGATTCCTATCATCATTTTGACGGCCAAGGCGCAGACACATGAGCAGCAGTACTTTGGCCAGCTAAAGGTGGCTTCTGTGATTACCAAGCCCTACGATCCGCTGACTATTTCAGACCAGATCGCCTTGGCCCTAACCAGGGCACCTCATTAATCTGCTCGCCTGCCGCATTGGAAATAAATCGAAACATACGTAAAACTTATTCGCTAATTTTGTTATTGACATTTTACGCAGACAGCTAAATTAAGCATCATTAAAGTCAACTCTAATTACATATTTTAAAGCATTGAAAAAGCTCTATGCTTTTGCAAGAAGTTGTTCTATTACAGGTGGCAGCACCTGTAGAGCCTCGCCCTTGTAAGACGTGATCTCTGGTTGAATCTTTAAAAGTATCAATAGATTTGATTGAAAAAAGCGATCGTGTTCCTGACCCCCCGCCAGGTGGCGACAGAGTCGTTTGGATATGAAAGCCTGTTCTCTGGTCTCTCTGTCTGTCAATAAAGAAAAGGAATGTTTCCATAAAAGACTTGAAGGTTCAAGCCTCCACCAGCGAAGGATGGGCTGCGCATGTTTACCTTGGCGATCGCCGTTTGCGCTGATCCTAGAGCCTAGCCACGGCTGGGCCTTTGCCGCTGGCATAGGACTGGGCCTTGTCGTCGCAACTATTGGCGGCTCTCTCAGCTCTCTATCCAGTTCAAAAACCTTTGCTGCCCGCCCGTTGGCTTTTACCACAACCTCTTCTACGGAGAACAGTTCACGCCCTTCGCTTGAAGACTCTATGTTTTGGATAGACTAAGCCCAGAATAAACATCATTCTACTGACAGTCGGGAATTTATCAGGTGCTCAGCGTTCGGCTAGGCACCTGATAAATCGGTTGTGGCTATACCGCAGGCTTAGAAGAAAAGTTTTGCTTATGATTCGTATTTATTAATATGTTCCGGACTTAGTAAATCTCATAATCAGTTTGTGCACCAATTAGGATAGACTTTAGTTAATGAGAGGTAAATAAACGATTGATTTTAGTGAATCGTTTAAGAAGACGTCCCTCGGCGTCTAAAGTGCCTCAATGCTCTTTTATAACCTCAAAATAAAAGATCAATGAAGTGGCGATTTAACTCGCTGCTCACCCGGATGCGTAGAGCCAGCTAGGATTCGAGGCTATGCTTGCCTACCGTCCTGACCCCTAAGTTCTGATCAAAGAGGAATTACAAAGTGGATTTTTTGTCTGAGTTCTTGGCGAAATTCGGGTCGCAGTTGCAGTCCCCTACGCTTGGCTTTCTGCTGGGCGGTATAGTCGTTGCCGCCCTTGGTAGCGGGCTGGCAATTCCAGATGCGATCTATAAGTTCATTGTTTTCATGCTGCTCATTAAAGTTGGACTGAAGGGCGGCATTGCGATCCGCGAGTCCAATCTGGCGGAGATGCTGTTACCCGCGCTGTTCGCTGCGGCAATCGGGATCCTCATCGTCTTCATTGCGCGCTACACGTTGGGCAAGCTGCCGGGCATTAGAACCACGGATGCGCTTGCGACCGGAGGCTTATTCGGCGCGGTGAGTGGCTCTACCCTCGCCGCTGGTATAACGGTACTGGAGGCGCAAGGTGTCGAATACGAAGCCTGGGCCGGCGCACTATACCCCTTTATGGATATTCCAGCGCTCGTGACGGCGATCGTCTTAGCCAGCATTTATACCAGCAAGCAGAAGCGCGAGAAGTACCTCAAAAACGAGAAGTCTCTCAGAAACGATGAGTATTCCGGTATGCAGCCGGTTGCCGTAGGCGGGGCTTCCGTCGGTCAGCAGAGTAGCGCAGGCGCAGGCGGGTATGCCATCGACCAGGGCGGTAGCGCAGGCGGATATTCTGGTGAGTCGCGCGGTAGCGCAGGCGGGTATTCCAGCGAACCGAGCGGTCCCCCAAGTGATCGAGTCAAAATCTGGCCCATCGTGAAAGAAAGCCTTCAAGGCTCTGCCCTATCGGCCCTGCTGCTCGGTCTCGCTCTCGGCCTGATAACCCGGCCAGAAAGTGTGGTTGAAAGCTTCTACGAGCCTCTCTTCCGTGGTCTGCTTTCAATCTTGATGTTGGTCATGGGTATGGAGGCCTGGTCCAGGATTAACGAGCTGCGCAAGGTAGCCCAGTGGTATGCCCTGTATGCCGCGATCGCACCTCTGCTGCATGGGTTCATTGGCTTCGGTCTCGGCATGGTTGCCCATCAGGTCACAGATTTCAGCGCTGGTGGCGTTGCGCTCCTGTCCGTCATTGCTGCCTCCAGTTCAGACATCTCAGGACCGCCCACTTTACGAGCCGGTATTCCGTCGGCTAATCCCTCCGCCTATATCGGTGCGTCTACAGCCGTCGGCACGCCGATTGCGATCGCTATAGGAATACCCCTTTACGTCGGGCTTGCCCAGGCGCTGATAGGCAGCTGAGTCAAAAGGAGCCTGGGTCTACAGTGCTCTGGCCCGGTGACCAACATGGCGGCTAGCTCAGTGCGATTGCGTGCGGTGCTGCCGTCTGTCTGATTTTCTATGTATAGCAAGCGTACGGATACATACTCAAAGAGAAGGCTACGCCCACGTACACTTGCGCATCACTTTGCCCTTAGTCCGTAGCGGTTGTAGCGATCGCTTATGCAGCAAGCAAAGTGGCCGACGCTATAGTTCAATGAATACACACATTAAGAGGTAACCCACATGGCCAAGTTAGCCAGTCAGCTCACACTCGTCACGGAAAAGGTGCTGCTGAAAAAGATCACCGAGATTATCGACAAAGCCGGGGCCACCGGTTACACAGTGGTGCCCGCTGGCGGTAAAGGCAGTCGCGGCGTGCGCTCGTCGGGACAACCCAACGTTTCCGATACTTACTCAGATATCAAGATTGAGGTGCTCACCGACAATCGAGATATGGCTATGGAGATTGCGGATAAGGTTGCAGCGCAGTTCTTCGAAGATTATGCGGGCATCGCCTATATCTGTGAGGCGGAGGTTCTGAGCGCACACCAGTTCTGTGGGCCAGACGGCTGTTAAGCCGAGACGACGCAGAATTCAATACGAGTCTACGAGGGGAATATCATGGTCTTCGTAGACTCATTTTGCAACGGCGCTCTGGTCATATTGAGTGCGCTGGCACCGTACCATTAGTTGTTCAACAAGAGACGCACTGGTGATCGGAGATATGCGCCACGTTTGGTAATAAACATTAGAAGTCCGAGTGCATTAAGAACAGGGTAAATAAGCTCTAAATTAGCTTGTCCAAATTTGCCCCTATGTAGGTCAAGCAGCCAGAGAAAGTCGTTGGCGCGATCGCTTGCAGTGGCGAATTGAAACAACATTCCTGCTGTCAGTGTCAGCAGCAGCAGCAGCACCATGAAGGGAACTAATGCTTTATGCAACTGTCGCAGGCGAGCCGGATTGATAGTTATAGCAGATGTCCTGAAACCATCATCTGACAATGGGTAACTCGACTCGCAAAGTAAGGATACATTCTTACTTTGCTATATCTATTGACTGAACGCCGTCAGCAGCTTTTGTACGCTGGGCTTTGTTTTTGTTGAAGAGAAACCACCACAGCTCTAGCCCGATGAGTCCGAGACCAGCGGCAGTAACGCCAACTTTCAGACCAAGCGGCTGCTCGATCCGGTGGAATTCGTTGGTGTCGGACTGGGAGATTTGGGCTTGGCCGACATGGCCACCGCCCAGTAGCAGGCTGATGCTGAGCAACCCGCTGAGCAGCCATTTGTTTTTAAGGAATATGAGTTTCATGGGTTCGGGGGTGCTTTAGCGAACACCTTTGGGTTGAAAGTTTCTCAGACGAAGCGCGTTAGTAACCACAGAGACTGAGCTGAAGGCCATCGCAGCCCCGGCAATAATCGGGTTCAGCAGCCAGCCGAAAATAGGGTAGAGAATGCCTGCGGCAATCGGAATGCCTGCCACGTTGTAAACGAAGGCAAAGAACAGATTCTGGCGGATGTTAGCAATGGTGGCTTTGCTGAGCTGAATGGCGGTGACGATGCCTTGCAAATCGCCGGAGATCAGGGTGATGTCGCTGGCGGCGATCGCCACATCCGTCCCCGTCCCAATCGAAATCCCCACATCGGCCTGAGCCAGGGCGGGCGCGTCGTTAATGCCGTCGCCGACCATCGCCACCTGTTTGCCTTCGGACTGGAGCTGCTTGATCTGCTCGACCTTCTGGTCAGGTCGTACTTCTGCAAAGACGCGGCGGATGCCGACTTCTTGAGCGATCGCTTCCGCCGTCTGCTGATTATCGCCAGTCAGCATCACCACTTCGAGTCCCATTTTTTGCAGCGCACTCACCGCCCGAGCGGAAGTCTTCTTCAGCGCGTCAGAAATTCCCATTAGCCCTTCTGCTTCACCATCTACGGCAATCCAGGCGGTGGTTTTAGCCGCTGCTTCCCAAGCCTGACGCTGAGATTGGAGTGAGCGGGTGTCAATATTCAAGCTTTGCATCCAGCGGTCGGTGCCGATTTGCACCAGATGGCCGTTAATCGTGCCTTGAACGCCTCTACCGGTCACCGCGTCAAAGTCCTGCACGCCAGTCAGCTTTTTCTGGTCGATGCCCTGCGATCTGGCATAGTTCACAACCGCTTCAGCCAGGGGATGCTCAGAATTGCGCTCAACCGCTGCCGCCATTTGCAAGAGCTTAATTTCGTTGCGGTCTGCGGTGCCTCGCACGGTTAAATAGTCTGTAACCGTTGGCTTCCCTTCAGTCAGCGTGCCGGTTTTATCGACTACGACAGCCTGCAATCTGTGGGCGCGCTCTAAGCTTTCGGCGTCTTTGATCAAAATGCCGTTTTCAGCGCCTTTGCCGGTGCCGACCATAATCGAGGTAGGCGTGGCAAGACCCAGGGCGCAGGGACAGGCGATGATTAGGACGCCAACGGTGGTGAGCAGGGCTAAGGTGGTATTGCCCGTGATGTTGAACCAGAGAATGAAGGTGAGGAGTGCGATCGCAATTACCACCGGCACAAACCACCCCGTCACCTGATCGGCCAACTTCTGAATCGGCGCTTTCGAGCCCTGCGCATCCTGCACGAGCTGCACAATTTGCGCAAGCACAGTATCTTTGCCGACCCGCGAAGCCTTAAACCGGAAGCTACCTGTCTTGTTAATGGTCGCCCCAATCACTTCCTCACCCTGCCCCTTTTTCACCGGCACAGGTTCACCCGTCACCATCGACTCATCAACGGTAGAAGACCCTTCTACTATCTCACCATCTACCGGAATCTTCTCACCCGGACGAACAACAACCACATCACCAGCAACAACCTCTTCCAGGGGCAAATCAATCTCTTCACCCTGCCGCACCACTCGGGCGGTATTCGCCTGCAACCCCATCAACTGACAAATCGCGTCCGACATTTGCCCTCTGGCCCGATTTTCTAAATAGCGGCCCAGCAACAGCAACGCGATAATGACTACAGAAGCTTCGTAATAGACTTCCGGCTCCAGTCCTTGCGCAGCTAAGAAGCCAGGAAATAGCGTCACAAAAATGGAATAGAGATAAGCCGCTCCTGTTCCCAGCGCAACTAGCGTATTCATATTCGCAGCGCGGTGGGTAAGCGCTTTCCAAGCGCCGACGTAGAAAGATTGCCCGCACCAGAACACAGGCGTTGCGAGCACTAGCTGAAGCCAGAAATTGTGCAAGAACATCGGCCAGCCGGGAATATGGACGCCCAGCATCATCGGTAACGTGCCTAAAATTAGGACGCTACCAATCACGCCGCTAACAATTGTTTTAGTGAGCAGCGCTTTCTGCTGCGCCTTGCGTTCTTCCTGCTCTTGAGCATTTTCTTTACCAATGCTCAGATCTTCTTTTTCACTGGCCTCATAACCTGCATCGGCTACAGCGGACTGAATCTTTTCTAAGTTGGTATTGCGCTCATCATATTCGACACTGGCCTGTTCGGCAGCGAAGTTAACTTGAGCGCTGTTGACTCCCGGCACCTGCTGGATGGCCGTTTCGATGCTGTTGGCGCAGGAGGCACAGCTCATGCCTTTGAGTTTTAGGGTGGTGGCGGTAGTCATGGCGGTTGATGGGGAGCGAGGGCGGGGCAGGGGAGAAGGTTAAAAGATGGCGTAACCTGCGCCTTTGATGGCTTCTCGGATTGTTGCTTCAGAAGCGTTGGTTTCGACTGTGACCTGCTTGGTCTTAGGATCGGCTTCGACCTGGGCAGTTTGATCGACTGCTTTCACTGCGCTGGTGATGGTTTTGGCACAGGAGCCGCAGGCCATGTTAGGGACGTTGAGTTGAAGTTTCGTAAGTTTTGACATGTGAATGCTGAGTTTTCTTTTTGGGTAAAGTATGAAGACTGCCTGACCTGTTGCTGCCATCAGCATAAACTCTCTAGTTGGGTCGAGGGTCAAGGGGGTTAGGTAAACTTCCTCAAAGCAGGTCGGGGCTACGCCTGTACATCGATCACGCCCATCATGCCTAACTCCTCGTGGGCGAGAACGTGGCAGTGATCTATTTACAGGACAAAAAGCGAATAGCTAGCTGAAGGTCTTGCTGCTGCGGTTGGTGGAGATTGAGCAGGATATGGCTCAGGTAGTCAAACCCATAGCGAAAGACACTTTTAGCTAGGCAATCGTGCGCCTTAAGCACCAGCGGTTTAGCCCCATGCAACCACAGACAGACTTTGACGGCCCAACAAAGTGCTAGGGTAAGCAGCGCAAACAGCTTCTTCAGTCGCTCCGGCTCTCTCATACTGGTCTCTTCAAGACAGAAGCCACGAATTTTGAACATACCGAAGAGAGCCTCAAAGGGCCACCTCAAAGCGGCCACCTCAAAGCGTAATTGGCGATGGCGCAGCCTTCCAAGGGAATCGCCGTCTCTGGTGTTTGGTCAGTAGCGACGACCAACAGCTTGCCATTGCTCATGCGGGTGGCAGTTATGTAGACCCACCGCCCTCAAAGCCGGCGGCGTTTAGTCAGCACTTGCGTCTGTCCAGGCTGTAGATGGGCGAAGGTGATGCGCACTTTGAGCGGTCGATGACCGTCCCAGAGTAGCTTAGAGTCTCGAATGCGCAGTCGAAACGGCGTCTTCGGCTTGCCGTCAGGCGCAAGCAAGAGATAGCTCAGCCAGTGGCTACCGATAAACTCGCGGTCAGTAGTCAGACAACGGACTGGAACTGTGGAGAATAGCTCGTAGAACCGCTCCATCAGCTCGGTGCGTTCATGCACAACTCCCAGGGTTCAGGATATTGACTGTGGTGTTGCCGACATCCCACTGCGTGCGCTCAACCGCCAGTACCCAGGGCTCAGGTATAGTCACCCAAGCCGCCACCAGCTGGGCAATCGCCGCAGAGTCTAGCTCGAAGGCTCGAAAGAAGCGCTGCTAGCGCTTGTAGTGCGACTCAGGCCGAGCACGACCGGGAAAGGCCACCGCTAGCTCGCTCAAGTTGACCGTTTTCTGAGTATTTGGCGAGCACTGCGGACGCTTGCTTATACTCAACGAACTTTTCTCACAGCTCGTCCAGAGAAGGCCCAGATGTTTTTCGTTCTGGCAGTGGCTCAGATTCGTCTGCTTTAGTAGCCGCTTGCGGCTTATACTTCGCCAGCGTTGCATCAAAGTTGCCAGACAGGATATCGAGCTGAATTTGCTTCGCCTGCATTCCAGCGAGTGCTCGATGAGTCTTTGTCTCTGATACGCTCAGCGACAGATAACAGCGACGACCGTTGAAAGTAAACACTAGCTGAAGTCGTCCATGAGACACTCTGATTTGGACAGATCCTTTAGATGCTCTTCGCAATTCTGATGAAGCAGCCACAGCAGCTTATGGAGTAAAAAATTGCCTTGTGGGGTAAAAAGGCCTTCAATTTTACCCCATAGAACTGGCTGAAAGAACCAAAAAAGTCCAACATGTCCTAAAAACAGTACATCAAAACCAGCAAAAGTAGCCTGGGAGAAACGCTTCTCGCAGGCTAAATTCCTTCATTTTCAATACTTTCAGAGTAGAAGCGGGTGGGGGGAATCGAACCCCCATTATTAGCTTGGAAGGCTATGAGCAATCTTTATTTTTCAATGCTTCCAGCGTTTTGGATTTTTGATTACCCCAATTTTACCCCAATAAAGGGGCCAACATTAGCCATTTAGGCTATGTTTTTGCAGAAAAGTAGAGTATTTGTACTAAGGCTGAAAAACGGGTAGCCCTCAGTTCTAACCGACCTGAAAGTGGTCAATGAAAAATGTGCTCGGTGCTGATTGCTTACTCACGCTGCCCGAGATAGAACCAATTCAAAGCGAATGGCGTCGTGAATTTGAGGAATACCACAGCCCAGATCATCGGCGATAGATTCGGGTGATTCTCCAGCTTCGTAGCGTTCTGCGATCGCAATGGTTAGAATTCCAGTGCCTACAACGACAGGCCGTCCAAAGGACACTTGAGGATCAATCTCAATGCTTCTGGGGGCTGCAGCGGCAGTCTCTGGAATATCCCGAGACGTTGGAAAGAGACGAGCGGCAATGCCTTCTTCATTCCACTCCACCTGAGTGAGCAAGTTTTCCAAAGCTGCTCTGATGGTTAACTGACCGTTTTCAGAGACGCTTACCAAGCGACCGATGGACTCGACGAAAAGATCTGCGCCAACTGTCTGAAACTCAACCCGAGCCAGTGGGTGAGACATCTGAAACTGTTCGTCCAGGCGATCTAAGGCGCTACGAACCTTGTCTAGGCGAAACACCATGTATTTTTCGGATTGATCTCAGTACGTGGGCCTCTACCAGGTTGGTGAAAGAGATCTGTGGCAAATCCGGCTCGGGCCGCTGAATTAAGGGCTCAAAGTATTGCTTACCGTCTTTGGTGGAATAGTAACGGCCATTCACCCAGGAGCGAAGTGTTCTAACTGGGATATGTAAATACCGGGCCGCATCTGTTAACGGATAAGTCGGGGTGTTATAAACGTCGTTATCCCATTGCGCCATTGGCATCGTAAAAGTGGAACTTGCACTACTCAAGATACTGGAAATTTTCCCAAAGAGATGGAAATTTGACCTTCAAAGGCGATAATTTTATTCCAAAGCCAGTACGTATAGTTGAGCTGACGACTGTGTATTCGGGTCAAATACAGAGATAGGCGGTACGTTATGAAAGACGAAATCCTGAGTCAGCAACTGAAGAAAACTGGCAATCCGATGGATTTGCTGAATAACGAAGCTTTTGTCCGAGAAGCTGCTGCAATCGAAACTGAGTGCGGCGGCGCGGTGGAAGCGGGTGTAGAGCTGAAAAGCTACGTAGCGCAAATTAATGCTGCGTCTCCTGAATCCTTGAAGCGACAGCGGCAGTCTATCAGAGTACTGTCGATTTTATTGCCAGAGCTACGGCAGTGGTTGGAAAGTTGGCAGTTGGGCCTGTGTTTCGAGGCTGTTTACACAGAGGCCCAGCGCCTGATTTATAAGCGTCTAGATAATTTTATGGTTGAGCAGCGGTCTTGGATTGACGACTTGCTGGTTGAGAATGAGGCAGGATTGCCGGTCGGTAATAGGCCGGTTAGGGGAGAGGCGATCGCAAAACTATCTGCACTTTTGGCGGAAGAGGGTTGACAATCAGTGGCCACTATTGCAGCTTAGAATAGGCTGAGGGCGTCCTGAAAGCTGTTAGGCTAGACGTTCTGCTACCCATGGCTGTATAAGTTGCAGAGCCGACAAAGACCGAAGCAGAATAGCAAAATCGCTTTGACACCTGGATGATTGTATCCTGAAGAGGAATATAGACCAGTTTGCATCATCTTATGAAATCTGTATGCTTACAAGAATTGAGGCTTTTCACTACCGTTGCTTTGAGCACCTTGATATTGGATTGAGCAACTACCATCTGTTAGTAGGTGCTAACGGGAGTGGGAAAAGCACTCTTTTGGATATTCCTTTGCTTATTCGTGACCTGTTAAAGCACGGATTGATAGCTGCTTTCTTAGAGATTCCTGCGGCTGCGGGCGACCCCCGAGCGAATAGCTTACAAGAGCTGGTACATCAAGGGCGAGGAAACTATTTTTGGTTTGCGATAGAAGCAGATCTACCTCACAACATTGTCACTGCGTTACTGGACAACGCTTCTCCAACAGTAGTGAAAGATGATAAGAGACATCCGAAGAAGATCCGATATGAGATTCAACTAGAGATCTTCAATGATGTTGAACTACAGATATCTGAGGAAAATCTATGGATCATGTCTCAGAAGGCTGCTAGTGATAATGGCGAGTGGGGAATAGGCGGCAGCCGACCTAACGCGCACTGGACAAAACTTATTGAGAGGGAAAGTGGCCAGTCGGTTACATTTCGAGAGAACTCACGCAATAAGAAAACGGAATTCTCTTTAGGGCCAGATGAGCTAGCGCTTACAAATGTTCCTAGAGACCGCAGTAGATATTTGGCCTCCATATGGATTCGAGATTTTCTAGAAAAAGAGGCCATTCAATATGAGCCGAACTGGGCCAAACTTAGAATGGCTTCACCTCCTGGAAGGCTTAAAAAGCTAAGTGCTGATGCTGCGAACCTACCTTGGCTTTTGTTGGAACTGAAGAGAAATGATTCCGATACCAGCAATTCCAAATTCCAACTAACGGACATTCGCCATAGATATTTAGAAAAAGCATGAGACGTTTTCCAGGATATGCAGTAAGGTTCAATCAATCTGCCCTCCGTCTGTAATGACTCAGCCCATGCCCCCAGCCAGTCTCAGTTTTGAGGGTCTATCAGCGACGCTCAGGGATGCAGTTGCCCAGATGGATGACCCGCGCCAACCGAGTAACGCAACTAGCTACAGTCTCAGGGATGTGGTTGTGGGAGCCTTTTCATGCTTTTTCATGCAGAGCGCATCGTTCTTAGAGTTTCAGCGCCAGCTCAATAGTCGCAGCGGTCAAGATAATGCTCAGAGTCTGTTCGGGCTAACGCAGATACCGAGCGTCGTGCAGATCCGCAATATCCTTGACCAGCTAGCAGCAGCGGGGCTTTTTCCGGCGTTTATCAGCTTCTACCGGACGCTTCAGGCACAGGGCTACTTGCAAAGATTTGAGCGGCTAGGCGGCAACCTGCTGGTGGCGCTAGACGGCACAGAATACTACAGTTCTCAGCAGGTGAGCTGTCCGTGCTGCTCGACGCGCACGTCTAAAAGCGGGCAGGTGACCTATTCGCACAAAGCGCTGTTGCCAGTGATTGTCGCGCCGAGTGAACCAGCTGTGATTTCACTGCCGCCTATGTTTGTCACCCCTCAAGATGGCCATACCAAGCAGGACTGCGAACAAGCTGCCGCGAAACGGTGGATCGGCTCAGCGCCAGCCATATTCGAGCAGCAGGCGGTGACCTTGCTTGGCGATGACCTGTTCAGTCGTCAGCCGATGTGCGCAGCGGCTTTGGCTGCACGCTTCAACTTTATCTTCGTCTGCCTGCCAGAGTCACATCCGGCCCTCTATGACTGGATTGGCTTCAAGGCTGCCAATGGCAATGTCAAGACGGTGACACAAGTGCAGCGCCACGGTCGCCGCGATGAGCTGTGGCAAGTGCGCTATCTCAACGATGTGGCACTGCGCTCAGAAGCCCCTGCCCTGTCGGTCAACTGGTGTGAGCTGACGGTGTCGCGGCCCGCAGACGGCAAGGTGCTCCATCTCAATAGCTGGGTTACCAACCACCCTATTGATGACTCGCAAGCCTTTGAGATTGCCGCTGCTGGTCGCAGCCGCTGGAAGACTGAAAACGAAAACCACAATGTGCTCAAGACTCAGGGCTACCACCTCGAACACAACTTTGGCCATGGCAAACAGCATCTGTCTGCCTTTTTACTGACCCTGAACCTATTGGCATTCTTGTTTCATACAATCTTGCATCTGGCCGACGAGCGCTATCAACAGATTCGTCAGCAGCGCGGCACTCGCCAAGGCTTCTTTCAAGATATCCTGGCACTCACCAAGTACTTATGGTTCGAGAGCTGGACAGCGCTGATTGACTTCATGCTTGATGAGAAGAAAAAGTCTGCTAAGCAGATGAGAAACACCTCTTGACGGCTTTCCTCGTCGATGGCTAGTCAGCCCTTCAGCGCTGATTGGTTTGTCCGTATCTTGGAATTTGGAATTGCTGTTCCGATACGTTCTCTGACTGGGAAGACCATGTACGGTGTGCACTTCCTAGCATTATAAACATTGATGCGGTTGAAAGACCCGATGACCACCATGCGTATCTACGGATAAAGTATTCTGGAGACTATAAGGTGACATCTTCCGGTTTGTCTTATGGGACGCTACATATCTTGGCGCTCACTGTCCTACCTTACTTACCAAATGCGCCGAGTTTGATCTGTATTGAAGAGCTTGAAAACGGGATTCATCCAAAAGCAATTGAAACTATTCTAGAATCACTTAGTTCTGTATATTCCTCTCAGATACTAATCTCTAGTCATTCAATGACTGCTTTGGCTCATACAGAGCTATCACAAGTAATCGTTTTGCGAGCGACCTCAGATGGTGTGAGCGAGGCAGTTTCGGGAGACAAGCACCCGCTTCTAGCAGAGTGGCAAGGCGAACTGGATATTGCGATGCTTTTTGCTGCGGGAGTTTTAGAATGAGCGACTGTATTTTTCTTGTAGCTGATGGAGCAATGAAAGAAACTTGTGAGGGCTTTCTTAGCAAAGAGAAGTACTATCTTAGTCTCAAGACGAGAGAGTTCACGTTCAAAATCATTACACATCCGGAATGTGATCCTGGCGTGTATAACAGGAGTCATCAGCTTTTGGCAGTACATAGAAAGGAGTGCAAACATGCTGTAGTCATGCTGGATAAGGATTGGAAAGGTTCTCCAGAAAAAGAAAAAATAGAAGAGAAGATAGGGAAGGATTTAGAGGCTAACGGATGGGAATCTGAATCATTTGAGGTGATCGTAATTGAACCAGAATTAGAAGATTGGATTTTGCAAGACCACCCAAAAGTAGAGAAAGAGGTTCACTTTGATCGTACAAAGCATGGATGCTCGCTTAAAGACTGGCTGATGCGAGAAGGGCTATGGCCTGCTGACCAGGTAAAATCGCCAGATCCAAAGTTGGCAATTGAAAAAGCCTTAAGGTTATCTAGCAAGCCAAGGTCATCTGCTAGATACAGAAAGATAGCCAGTGGTGTTTCTATAACAAAGTGTCAAGACCCAGCCCTACGGCAGTTGAGAGAAGCATTACAGCGGTGGTTTCCTCCAGAATAGACATATATCGAGACTGTATTGAATTTTGTGTAAGCGGTCTAAGATCCTATCAACTCAGGAGACCGCACCATGGCCCGTAAGCAAAAAGAACCCAATCGCGTCGATGACCTGCTAGACGAGCTGCTCGAAGACTGTCACAGCCCAGAGGATATCCTGGGCGAAGCTGGACTGATGAAGCAGATCAAAAAGCGGCTAGTCGAACGTGCGCTAGCAGGCGAACTCAATCACCACCTCAAAAGCAGTGAATCGGGCGAAACGATCGCCGCGAATAGTCGCAATGGCAGCTCGAAGAAAACCGTTCAGTCTGAAGACGGCGAGCTAGACCTATCGATACCGAGAGACCGCAGAGGCAGCTTCGAGCCGATTCTGGTGCCCAAGCATCAGCGTCGCATTGCTGGGCTTGACGAGAAGATCCTGGCGCTCTACGCTAGGGGCAACAGTACGCGCGACATCAGCGCCCAGCTAGAAGAGCTGTATGGCGGTGCGAAGATATCAGCCGCCGTCATCAGCGAGGTCATCGAGAGCGTCAGCGAGGACGTCAAAGCCTGGCAGTCCAGGCCGCTCGATGAGGTCTACCCGATTGTCTATCTCGATGCTTTGTATGTGAACATCAAGGTTTCAGGGCGGGTCAGTAAACGAGCCGTCTACGTTGTGCTCGGCGTTGACCGCGAAGGTGATAAGCAACTGCTCGGTCTATGGGTCGGTGAGGCCGAAACAGAAGGCGCGAAGTTCTGGCTCAAAGTGCTCACAGACCTTCGCAACAGAGGTTTGAAGGACATCCTAATCGCCTGCTGCGATGGCCTCAAGGGCTTTCCTCAAGCGATAGAAGCGGTCTACCCGCAAACCCAGGTGCAGCTATGCATCGTACATCTGATGCGCAACTGCATGAAGTACGTACCCTGGAAAGACCGCAAGGCCGTCTCAGCTGACCTCAAGCCGATCTACCAAGCCGCGACCCTAGCCGAGTCAGAAGCTGCCCTTGATGCCTTCGCAGCTAAGTGGGACGAGGCTTATCCAGCCGTCAGTCAAGTTTGGATTCGGCATTGGGAGAACGTCATTCCCATATTCGACTACCCGATGGAGATTCGCCGTGTCATCTACACTACCAACGCGATTGAATCCGTCAATCGCTCGCTGCGCAAGGTGATCAAGACCAAGGCTGTCTTTCCTAGCGAGGATGCTGTATTCAGGTTGATGTACCTGGCGATGAACAACATCTCGAAGAAGTGGAACAGACCGATTAAAAACTGGCGCGCAGCGCTGTCACATTTTGCTATCCTATTCCCAGAACGCTTTTCCGCTTAAGTAAAAAGCGCTTACACAAAAATACGATCACTCTCTCTTGACATATTTGCACCTTAAAAAACGTTAACTTCAGACATCTCTAAAATATTTTTAGGCGGTGCGATTGTGTAACCGTAATTTCTAGAGCCTGCATTTTTTTCACATCAGCACAGACCCGTGTATGCGCGGTTATCATAGCTGCCGTGATAATGCCAATAGCGAGAAAGAAAAAGGAGGTCTTTAAGCAAAATGTTTGATAAAAGAGAAAACCAACGATTCATCGCAGTACAAACAGCTAGCTGTAAACGCTTGTACATTAAGAACTAATCTTTCTATAGATTCTTATATTGCTTATCGGTTATTTGCAAACGCTTTAAGGTTACTTATAGATGCTAGAGCTGCATAAGGTAACTTTGATGCGTTATCACGTTGCGCTTATGGGTTATCTCCTAACCTATACAGATAAATTGCAAACGCTTAAGCGTTACGAGAAAACCTTGTAGCGTTGTCGCTTACTCTGTATGGCTCGAATCACAGCAAATGCTGCATGTACCTTGATTTCTCTGCGTTTGAAGCCGAGCAAGATGCTTTGATTGCCTATGCCTGGCTCTACCAATTTATAAGATGATGAGGTCTATTTTAGGATCACTGTCTGAGTGCTGCGTTGTGAGGGAGACTCTAAGGCAGTGTAAGCGCTTTGACCTAATTTCTTTTCTCTGTTTTCTAACCATCGCAGGGCAAGCAGACAAGCGACCGTAAGCATGTGACCGGGCTCTTCCATCTGAGTCAAGATGCAGCCGAAGACGGCAGTCGATAGTAAAAGAAATCTGCCAAAATCATCTACACAGACTGCTTGCCAGACGATGAGGCAAAGGTACAGGTAAGCACACAAACCAACTATGCCGACATCTCCCCAGATACCCACCCAGGTATAAAGCGGAAAGTAAAGGGTTGACTCTTGTGGAAGATAGCTGGTGTACACCACTTGAAAAACTTCTGCGGAAGCAGGATGAATGGTTGCGCCTAGCGGAATCAGCAGGCTGGCGTAGTCTCGCATCACCCAGCCGCCCAAGCGGGTTACGGTGTGCCCCGGACCCAGACCAAACAACCAGTTTAATGGAGACTCAAAATACGAAGGAATAATTCTAAACGCTGCAAACTTAGTTTCGGCGGCTAGGCCATCCCAGCCCCAAATGGGCCGGTTGATCCAGTTTTGGTAAGGGCTCAAGATCTCTGCATCCAGATTGAGAAGTGCCCAGCTAAAGGCGACAATGGCGACAAAGAAAGCGGAGAGATACCAAAATAGTCTCACTGGCCTTTCTACTTTGGTCGCTGCTAGCAGGCCCCAGCCCCCGACCAACGCTAAAAAGACCTGCTTTGAGTCAGAGACCTGAATCTGATAGATAGCGCCGAGCAGAGGCAAAATGCGAATCCATGTGGCTACGTGTTTGAACTGGTTGAAATAATACAGGCCAAAATAAAATGACACGGTGCAGGCTATATAGTTTGCCGCGCTGCCACCGCCGCCGCCAAAGACGCCGCTGATGTTGTCCTGTAGCGTTCCCCCTTCGGGCTTTGGATAGATGCCCATTGGGAGCAGAATAGACTGTGTGATCGCCAGCAGCAAATTAAACAGTGCGAACCCCAATAGCCAATACCTGAACTTTCGTAAGCGCTCTCCAGACAGCGGCATTGAAAGCATGGCGGCCAGGAGCATGAATGGCTCAATCAAGAACATGAACTGCAATGCAACATTGACAAGGCCTGCCTCATTCAGCACAGCGCTCATGAGCATACAGATTAGAAAAACTGACATGCCTGCTAGCAACTGCTGAACGAGGCTAATTTTTTTGCGATCGCGCGTCTTACTGGTCAGAATAGTAATTAAGAACGCACAAGGGACTATGCCAAAATGGACAAAATTAATAACGGAGGGTGCCCCTAACGAATCCAAGAGGCGTGGAAAGAAAGCGCTGGCAAAGCCTATCAGCGTTATCGTCGAGTTTCTGATATAGCCAGTATTTTTAGCGTATCTGCGCTCTTCTAAGAATGCGAATTGGCTTGCCATAGTTAATTCTTGTAGGTCACCACTGCTCAGCGATCGCTAAAACAGCTCATAAAAATTCAGAAGCTGACGTGAGATTTCCGACTTAGAAAATCGAGTGTCCGCTGGCCTTTCTAGCGCTGAGGCATGAGATAGTGCTGAGGAAATCGCTGCGACTAAATGATCAAGCGCTGGTGCATCTAGCTTGAAATAGCGGCATTGTGAAGCGCCTACCTCCCGAAAAATAGGAATATCTGAACAGACTGCCGGGCAAGATAGCGTCAGCGCTTCTGCTAAGGGCAAACAAAATCCTTCGGTAGAAGAAGGTATCACGAACAGATCAGCCTGCTCATAGAGCCAGCGTAGTTCTCCATCTTCTAGCCCCGAAAGGAACGTAACGCGGTCTTTTAGGCCAAGCGTTTCTACTAGCTGGGTAAGCTGGGTGGTCTCTGGCCCTGAACTGCCCACCAGTAATAACCGAGTATGGGGCCGCAGCCGACCGTCCTGAAGCAAGGTGCCATAAGCCCGAATCAGTAGATCTAGGTTCTTATTCTTACGGTGCTGGGCAACCGACATCAGGAAAGGAGTTAAGGGCTGCTGGCTGAGCGGCTGAGGTACTATAGCGCTAACGCCAGCAAATTCTACGACGTTATAAACAACTGTCGCTTTCTTAGATGCTCTGACTTGCGGGAAGTGGGCGTGCAGTGCTTCTAGGGTACATTTGGAAACGCAGGTAAGGCCATCGCTGCTGCGAATGCACTGCCGCAAAAAGAGCTGGTTAAACCAGACCTGCGGATAACCAAAGTTTTCTGGGCATTCAAAGGGATAGAGATCGTGAATGGTAGCTATTACTGGAGCATTGAACCATTGCCGCACAAAGGGAAACGGAAAGGACATATGGATGATGTCTGGCTGAAGCTGCCGGGCTAGTCTGGGCAAGCCGAACATAAACCACTGGTTGCGACCGCGCGCGCTGTTTTTGATATCAACCGTCACCAGCTGAATCTTGCCTGACTGGAAGCTAAATGACCGCTCAAAATACGCGCGCTGCCATTCTCCGATCAGCAAGGTAGCGCGGCTGACGCGATCAGTTTCGGCTAAGCACTCGGCTAAGTTAACGGCATGTCTACAAACGCCTGTAGGTTTGGTCGGTCGATGTAGAGCTGGGATCAGCACATGCATGGGTTGGGCTATCTCTTATAAAGCTGTGCGCTAGAGCTGTGCGCTAGAGCTATGCAATGGCTGGACGGGTGGCCGCTGTCGTTTGGTAAAGCGTATCTAGGCGTTCGCCAACGACAGTCCAGCTAAAGTTTTCATCGACTAGCTGACGGCCTGCTTTACCCATTTGCACTCTCAAGTTAGGATCGTGAGCCAGTTTTTGCATGGCGATCGCCATATCTTGAGTAGCTTGTTCGGGTTCTTGGGCAGGAATCTTAAATCCGGTTTGAGCTGTCACCTGAATGGCTGGACCCCCGTGATCTAAGCAAATCACAGGACGGCCAGAGGCCATTGCTTCGATGCAGACCCAGCCGCCAGAATCGTGCAGGCTGGGATGTACCAGCACATGACTTTGTCCTAATTTCTCTAAGGTGTCCTCACGGGTTAGTCGCCCCAAAAACTTAACCTGGTGAGCAATGCCATGCTCTTGAGCCAGGCGTTTCAAGCTGTCTAGCTCTGGCCCATCGCCAATCAACCAATATTCGGCATCGGGTAGGTTAGCTTTGGCAAAGGCTTGAATTCCTAAATGGTATCCCTTCCAGTGGAGCAGACGCCCCATGCTAATGAATCGAACGGGTTGAGAGGAGGGGAGAGGGCAGCGGTTGAGATAGGCGATTTCTTCATCTAGTAGGCCAACCTCCGGCGTGATATCTACTTGGGTAGCCCCCATTCTGTAGAGTCGTTTAGCAGTATCGTCGGTGGTAGCGCGAACAATAGCGCTATTTCGGATGGTTAAGGCGACTAGCGGATCGCACTCCCCGGTGTTGCGAACGATATCTCTTGCCCACTCATACAATCTGGCACGCAGGCTAAAGTCTTGCGAAAAGTTGGCTGGGGTCGATTCGCCGCCGCCGACTGGCCCCCAGACAAAGGGCACGGGCAACAGAGACAGCAGGCTGGGCGCGGAGTATTTTACAAAGGTGACGTGGTGAGCTAGATCAAAGCCAATCTCTTTATGTAGGCGCTGGGCTACGAAGTAAGCCTGAATTTGCCATAGATAGTAGTGAAGCTGCATAGCGCCTGACTGACCCAGGCTCATGCTGTCTTGCCAGAATGGTAGGGTGAAATAGACAAAGTGAAGATTAGGAACCGGGTTGGCCATCAGCTCGGCTTCGATGGCTGCTTTACTTTCATCAGGGCGGGTTAGTACCCACACCTCGTGCTGCTTGGCGACTTCGCGAGCAACGTTCCAGCCGACGCCGCGCTCTGATCCTCTACCTGGTTCGCAGGAGTAGGCAGAAATGAGAATTTTCATGGGCAGGTGAGGTGAAAATTTACAGAATTGGGCGTTTGCAGTCAGCCTTTGGCTAATAGCGTTTCGTAGACCTGGGCGACTCGCTCAGCAGTAGCTTTCCAGGTAAACTGTTGAGCTCTCTTCAGTCCTTTTTGAATCAGCTCTTCTCTATAGCAATCGTCGTTATAAAGACGGTGGATGGCAGAGGCGATCGCGCCAACATCAGTCGGGTCAACTAAAGCCGCCGCATCGCCTGCGACCTCCGGCATGGCAGACACATCTGAGGTGACTACAGGAGTCCCTGTGGCCATAGCTTCTAGTAAGGTGAGGCCAAATCCCTCGTGTAAGGAGGGGGCGACTAAGATGTCGGCAGCACCGTATAGCTGCACTAGCTCTGGTAGGGTTGGCTTACCCAAGTAAGAAACGCAGGAGGCTAGGTTGCGATCACGAATGAACGCCTTTTGCTCCTCGGTAAAGTCGGCGCTGACTTTCCAAAAGCAGACGGATAAACCCTGTTGCTTCAGTTTTTCAACGGTTTTTAGAATGGTCAGAACGTTTTTGCGAGGGTGATCGGAGCCTACATTCAGCAGACAAAGCGCATTTGATGGGAGATTTTGCCGCTGGCGGATAAGGGCAATTTGGTCAGCAGAAAGCGGCTTAAAAGCTGGGTTAACACCATTGTGAGTGACCGTAACTTGGCTGGAGCCAACGTCTAAAATTTGAGTAATTTCTTTAGCGGTCGCGTCTGAAACGGCGACGATGTGATCGGCTTTTTCCATGCCGCGAACGCCGCGCAGCCAGAGATATCGGCTGATGAAGGGCACCTGCACAGAGCCCCTAAGGTTTTCTTGACTGTAAAAGTTGATGAGATCGTGACAGGTGACAACAGCCTTTTTTTGGTTGCGTTTGAGCCCGTACACAGCATGGGCTTCGGCTGCTTCGATGATATGGTAAATGTCGGCCTGCTGCTGACTGATAGCGTTGGGAAAGTGCCAAAAGCGTTCGTAGCCTTTTTGCAGGCGAACCCAGACCGATCTGCTGCTGCGATCAAGCGGCTTAGGCTTAAAGTCTATAATTTCCCAGTTTGGGCGAACGGTTCGCAGTCCGTCGATCAGGCTATCGGCGTAAACGTCCATACTAAAATTGGGCATTGGGCGGACAATCACGACGCGCATTTTTACCTTCCGATGTTGCTACTGTAGCTTTGACTGCTTTTACATTCGACGTTTGCTATGACCTGCGGTTTTATTCAAACATGTGGGCTATGTATTCGTTGAGCACTGATTTTTCTTCAAATTCCCACTCCATCAGCTTTCGGCTATTCGTTTTCATTTGTTCTATGAGCGGCTTGTTGCCAACGAGCTCATTTAACTTATCGATCAGCTCTTCTGGCGAGTGAGATATATAGCCATTGATATTGTCTTTTACTATCTCGGGTGAACCCAGGGCGTGTCTTGTTGTGAGTATGGCTAGTCCGGCGCAGGCTGCTTCTCCGATAACAGATGGGTAAGCGTCGCATCGAGTTGGCAGCACAAAGATATCGTGACTTCTAAATATTTCTACATGCCTGGCTTGTCCGTAATGCACATTTTCTACAAAAGAAATTTTAGGGTGAATGTCTATAGATCCGCCTGTTAGCATCGTCATCTGCAATCCGGATTTATAGTTGTTGACGAACCAGTTGAGCAAAATATCTCCGCCTTTACGGCGAAAATGTCCGCCTACAAAGAGGATTCGCACTTCACTATCTTCTCGGTTAGGACTAGGGACAAATAGCTCTAGGTCGGAAGCAAAGGGTAGTTTTACCTTTTTTAATTTGCTTTTTGGGACTTTATAGTCTTTTGATATTTGTGTAATGACTGCATCGGTTATTCCAAAAACATATCTTTGGGAATTGAGAACTTTTTTATGAATAAGGGTCAACCAAGCCGGAGAACTTGGATGTATCCACTCAGGCGGGAAAAGCTTTCTCGTCCAGTCTGTAACTATGTAGCTCTGATGGTGCCGTATAGCTGGATAAGCAAAAACAGCCGGACTGACGCCCCCAAACAGAACTTTTCTTCCTTCAGAATTGGCCTGACGAACTGCTTGCTGTAGTTTGATTGAATCGAGAATTCTTCTGCCGATTTTTTGCATATAGCCAAAGGTAAGCATTGAGGGAGGGTTGCTCTGATTTTGGTCTGCTGCAAAACGATATACCTGCAAGTCTATCTCTGGGGAACGCTCAAACATCTTAATGAAGCGTCTCTCGAAGGTTGCACTGCCCAGGTCAATCGGAAATGTCACTAGCAGGAGTTTGTTCATCCTTCACGCCGGCTGAAGTACTTTTTCCCAAAGTGCGACTGATCGCTTGGCGATACGCTCGTGGGTATAGCACTGGTGGGCCCGGTTTAGGCAGTATTCGCCCGTCGCCTGTCTAAAGGCTTCGTCGCTGATCAGCCGCGATAGAATAGCGACTAGCTCTTCTACATTTCCTTCTTTAAAGACAAGTTCCGGATGATCGATGACATTGGGAATTTCTCCACAGGTGGAGCCTACGGTCGGAATGCCAATGGCCATAGCTTCAATGAGGACGTGGCCGAACTGCTCTTTCCAGGTGTTGACGCTGCGAGAGGGTAAGACCAGTATGTCGAATTTTCCTATCTCTTGAGGGACTTGGTCGTGAGGAACGGCATCGCGCCAGACTATGCTATCGGCAATATTTGCTTGCTCGGCCTGCTGTTGCAGTGAGGGTTTTGTTGGCCCCGAGCCGCAGATGATAAGCTTGAAGCTGAGTCCCTGCTGTTTTAGCTGCTCGGCGGCTTTTATCAGCAGGTCAATGCCTTTTTCTGGAACGATGCGTCCTAAAAAGCCAATGTTGATTTCTGATTGGCTGGTAGCCTGAGCGATTTGGGGGGTGAACATTTGCTCATCTACGCCTATTTGCGGCATGACTTCGATGAGTCCTTGATAGTTCCACTTTTTGAGAACGTCTTTGCCGTCGCGGTTGCCTACGATGATCAGCGGCGCTGTCTTAAGAACAAAGTCTTTTATCCACTGGCGCAGAAACAGTTGGCGATCCATATTTTCCCAGCCAAATATGACCAGGGGAATTTTGGTCAGCCGCGACCACAGGGCTAGCTCTAGCGCACATAGTGAGAATACTTCTACTTCGGCTTGAAGGATGTCGGGCCTGAACTGGCGGAGAACTTGCCAGATTCTGAAGGGGTTGTATAGGTAGGCTCCGCCGCGCCCAGAAAAGAGGATGTTGCTGGGGTAGGTTTCGATGTTGGGGTAAGGTGTTTCTAGGGCGATCGCTCGGTTCCAACCCTGTGACTGCCAGGTTTTTGGGGCAAGCAGGCCGACTTTGGTGTGTTGAGCGATCGCAGCTAGCTTGCCCTGGTTGACGCCGACGACATAAGCGTGGCTGACAAAAAGTACCCGCAGACGTGTGGGTACTGGCGGCGCAGGCGATTCGTCTTTGTGACTGCCAAATGCTTTAAAGAAGCGATTTTTGAGTGTTTGCAAAATCTGAGGCCGTTCTTCGGGCATAAATAGCCAGCGAATAGGGGGCTTTGCTAGCGGTAGCGGCATTAGGCCAACCCAGATAAACCAAAGGCTAAACAGCAGGCGCTTTTTTAGAGAGTGTTCTGAATATTTCCAGAGGGCTCTGAGGCCCAAGAAACTTAGAGTCAATCTCCGGTCTGTCGGTATGGGATGCTGATCTGGATCTAGCCGTAGAGAAACTAACCGCGACCAGACTGATCCCACTGCGCGTACTTCGAGATCTTCTGGGACGGGGTAGCCCAGCGCTTTGCCTTTTTCTTTTAGGAGGGCACACCGCTGTAAGTCGTGAGAGATAAACCGGCGAAAGCGACCGCCATCGAGTTCGACTAAGGCCCACTGGTTGCTGTCGTGTATTCGGTAGGCTCCGAGGGTTTCTTCGATGGCTATTACCTTTCCGTATAGAGGAATAAGGACGGAGAGGTAGTCATCTGATGTCATGTTGAATTTGTCTGGGATGGGGAAGAGCCGTTCCATCGCCTGACGGCTAAGCGCGTTACCGCTGGTGGGAACGCTGTTGTAGGCACTAACCAATAAGATCTTTTCCATAGCGTGCTCGCTATCCAAAGACTGATCGCCTTGTGGCAGAGAAAAGCTTTTGGAAGCGCCGCTACTGTCAACGACTGCCAAACGGTAGTGGGCTTTTGCTGTGTTGGGTTGCCAGGCTTCTACAATCTTTTCGACAGCGTTAGGATACAAGTAATCATCTGCATCTAAGAAAATAATGATGTCGCCTTTGCTATGGGCAAAGCCACTGTTGAAGGCAGCGCCTTGTTTGCCATTGGTTTGGTGAAGAATGGGGGTGATGCGATCGCTACAGTCCGCAATTATTTGCTGTGAGCTGTCTGTGGAGCAGTCATCTACGACTATCACCTCTACTTTAGGGTAGGTTTGCTCAAGAGCACTATCAATAGCTTGAGCTAAAAATCTCTCGTAGTTGTAATTGTTGATAATAATACTGACAAGGGGATCTTTGTTCATTTGTTGTTCTAGCGTGTAGATGGCCACTTAAAATAAGTTTTGAAAAGTATTCTACTATTTACTACGCTCTTTGAGAAGTAGAGCCAAAGAGAAGTTTAGCTCTCTCACTGATGCTGGTGAATTTTATGCGAAGGATTAAATGTATTAGCTCTAGTCTTTCGCTTGTATTCAATTTGTCAGGAGTGACGTTGCTATACGGCAGGCCAAGAGAGTCACCGCTTAGAATCTTGACAAACTGAGCGATGGGCATCTCTAAATCATAAATAATTTTTTTGACAAGAAGAGCTTTCGGATAGCTGTGGTTCTTCTTGGCTAAATCATGCTGGCCGCCCATCAAACGTCTGTATTTCTTCAGGATTTGAAGAGACGAAGATCGAGCAGGGTGAGTTACTTGAACGTCATCTGAGTAAGCCAGCTTAAAACCAGCTGAGAATACTCTGTTACCTAACTCACGGTCACCATTAGATTTCAGGGTGCCGTCAAAGGAGCCCACTTGATCTATGACCTTTCTAAAGGTAAATACGTTTGCTGTAGCTGCGTAGTTATCTGCTTCTATAAACCGCTTCTGCGGAAACGCAGTTGCCTGATCATATATTTCTGCGATATTGGGCTTAAGGGGATTATTAAATATCACCTCTATCTTCCCACCTACCAAACCACAGTTTTCTATTGCTGTTAGCGTCTTTACACCCATTTCGAGCCAGTCAGAGGCAGGAATACAGTCAGCGTCTGTAAAAGCGAGTATTTCTCCTTTAGCGACTGAGATACCTCTATTGCGAGCTGCGTAAGAGCTAGGTGTCTTCTCGGAGACAAAGACAACATCAAATTCTCTGATGGCCGCCTCAATGTCGTCTGACGAACCATTATCAGCAACGATGACTTCATATCGTTCGCGGCTATAGCTCTGATTAAACAGAGCAGTGAGGCAGCGCCTTAGCCCTTGTGAATCGTTGAAGACGGGTATTATCACAGATACAAATGGCGTTATGTCTTTCATCACCGATGGTCTCTCTAGGAAAAATAGTCTCTTTTTAAGAAAATAGCTAAGAAGGGTTGATTTTACCGCTTTCAAACGCAGATTGAACTAATAGCTGAAGCTTCTTATATGCTTTGGTATGCTCTAAGGAAAGATCTAGAAAAAAATATAGGATCTTTGGAAATAGTCCTTTAATTTGCTCATCTTGAATAATAGCTATCGTTTTTTTCCTGGATGGCTTCAAATGTTTGAATATTTCCGTGGCAGTCTGCTTGTTTTGTTCTTGCTTATATAGCCCCTCTGTGACGCGAATAATTTTTTTTCTCATTTCTTTACGCTGATAGCGAGCTGGGTGTCTGACAATAGCTTTATTCGCATAAACCTGCTTGTATCCGTAAGAAAATACCCGTCTACCCCATTCTTTATCGCCTCCGGACTTAAGGTCGGAGTTAAAGACGCCAACCTGGTCGATCACATCTCTAAAGGTGAACATGTTGGCCGTGGCACCAAAGTTTTCCTCCTCAAGATAGGCTTTTTGCTTCAAGCAAGACTTCAAATCATAAATTTCTACTAAGCTAGGCTGCTCTGGATTTTGACAAAAAAGCTTAATCTCACCAGCTGCTAGCCCACACTGCGATACTTCTAACAGCTTTTCTACGCCCTGCGCCAGCCAGATTTGATTAGGAATGCAATCTGAATCTGTGAAAGCTATAACTTCCCCTTTGGCTATGGATATGCCCTGATTACGTGCGGCGTAAGATCCTGGTGAGGCTTCAAAGCTATATTTTACATGATGAAACTGGGCAACTACCGAGCGGATATCTTCCGTAGAGTTGTTGTCCACTACAATAATCTCAAAGTAGTCAGACGGGTAGCTCTGAGCTTCCAGCGCCTTCAAGCATTTTTCAAGCAGCTTGGAACTGTTGTAAACAGGTATAATGACTGAGACAAAAGGGATAGGCATGTCTATATATTGTGTAAATAACTATTACCAGCTTTCTGAGATCTCTGTGCTACTTGCTCTTCTAATAAAGCTGAGAGCTGAAAGTTAAGGGTTTTAATGTTGAAGTTTTTCCTAATGAATTTTCGACCTTGATCGCCAAACGATAAGCGAAGCTCTGGCGACTCAATTAGCAAAGCTAGTTTCTCTGCTGTAGCCTCAACGTCTTTTTCTACAGTCAAAAAACCAGATACGCCGTCCTTCACAAGCTCAGGAATACCACTGTGATACGTACTGACTACTGGAAGACCCATTGCCATAGCCTCCATAAGTACAACAGGAATTCCTTCTTTGTCTCCGTCTAAAGCGGTGATGCTTGGAGCTAACAGTATATGACTATGAGAAAGTATAGAGGCAACTTCATGCTGCTGACGCCAGCCAATAATCTCTACAAATTCTTCTAGATCTAGCTCTAAAATCAGCTTCTGTAGACTCTCTCTTAGTTCTCCATCACCAACTACAATGTACTTTAGGTTAGAACAGGTACATTGTAGTTTGTCGACAGCTCGAATGCCATATTCAACGCCTTTCTTTTCTGTTAAACGTGCTACTGTAACTATTCGAACCTTCTCTCTGTTTGTGCTATCTTTAAAATCAGTCGAAAATCGATTAAGATTAACGCCCATATGATGAACCTTGGTTCTCTCCTCCGGGCATCCTAGCTTGAGGACAACATGCTTCCAGTGCTCGCTAATAGGCAGGAACAAATCGCCGACCTTAAAGAGATTAATGTAAGGGTTTTCACCGTCGAAGAGTACTTTCGTTAGGTCATATCCGTGAAATGTAGTTGCTAGTATACTGTTGGGAAAAATAAGTTTCTTAACGAGCGCTCCTCTAATTCCGTTAGGACCAAAGTGGCAGTGTATAGCATCGTATTCTGGCTTTCCAAAAAACTCTTTGGCAATATATGGAAATTGCAGCCGAGGAATGAGTGCTTCTTCTTGAGAGAAGTTAAAATGGTTTATAGTAAGCCTGAGAAAGCTTACGTTTTTCAGAGATTGGGAAAGTATTATGCCACAAGATTTTATGCTGGATGCGAGCTTATTCGAAGGCGAGCCAAAATAGTAAGTGCGGCTTAAAAGAGCATACTCATCAACCTCTTTATGAACCTTATTATCGCTTTGACTAGGCCCTTCTGCATAGATGTCTACGTCGTGACCTTGATCAATTAGTCCTGTGATTTGATTAAGGACAAATGTTTGGGATAGGCTAGGAAAGCGATTGACGATAAAAGCAATTCTCATAGCTAAACCTTATGCTTCCGGCGAAATAACGGACGAAGGACGAGCAGCTTTGATTTTATCAAGGCTTTCATTGCTCTAAAAATGACAAGTGAGTAGGGAATTCTTTTTCCGCTGAGATCATAACCAAGATTTATTAAAAGCTCGCTCTGAATACTTTCTATATCAGCTATTTCAGCGACCTTCAAAGTTTGTTTCCATGCATATATTCTTGATGATTCGAGAGGCTTACGATTCAACTCAAAAAGACTTTTGTGCTGCTGAGGTATTTCACTTTCTACGTCCCGGTAGTATTCCAACATTCTAGACGTGTAGTCTATTTTTAACCATTTGCACAATTTCTCAAGTTCTATTTCAGGGTTGAGAACGAGTTTTTCGTAACGAATTTCGTAGTATCTATCATCTCCTAAAGTTTGGCCGTAAGACTGTCCCTCCTCGACTTGCTTGCACCAATATCTAGCAATCTCAGCCAGGGTTCCAATCCAACCAGCTTTGTATATGCTCACAGCTACGTCCCTCCCATCACGAATGACGTGAACGAACTTCGCTTGTGGATAGCCTTTTGCCAGAAGAGGCATTTCATTAATGTGGCGAGGCGTTTTGTCTCCCCACCTTTGCTTTCCATGTTTACGAGCTGAAGCACTAAACAATGCGTCAATAGCTCCGAAGAAGTCTATTGGAGCTGCCTGCTCAAGAACCTCTAGAGCTGTATCGACTGCTAGGTTGAAAATAGGAAACGTGTACGTTTTTGCCGTAGCCTTGTTTTTCTGCAAATCTCTCACGAAGAAAGCTCTTTGAAAATTCTGATTATAGTCTCCATAATCTTCTTTGCTATCAAACAGTTGCGAAAACTTTGATTCGTTAGGAATATGGAGCACGTTACTCTGCGTTAACATTAGTCTCAGTAACGTTGTTCCAGAACGGTCGCATCCCACGATAAAGACAGGCGATTCTTCACAAGTCAATTCGTAGTTTAACCCCGTTCCGTTTATAGAGTTACTGATCTGATTCGTTATCATTTTAGCCTTTTGAAAGATATAACTATTTTTCTGTAATTGTGAATCTGCGCTGAACTGATAGGATGACTGAGTCGTTAAGTAGGCGTTGCTGATTTTCGGGATAGATCAAATTTTGAGAGCCTAAGTGTCATAGAATTTTTCTATCTATTCATCACCTATTTCAACAATGCCTAAAATTCTGTAGACGATGTCAAAAGTAGTAGCGCTAATGCTACATGTCAAGAACTGCATGGAGTATTTCTTTGGTGAAGGCTGGGTCTTTGTGTGTCAGTTTATGCACGGGAGAATTCGTGATTTCAACAGTTTTTCTAATATCTTCTATACTCAACCCTTGTTTTATAAGCTTTTGCACTTCATGCGGATTATCTGCACTGAAATAAGGTATATCATTAAATATTTTCCTTGAAGCTAAATCGTGTTTTATATAATACGCAAAATAATAGTGAAAAACAAAGTATGGGTATACTCTAAGAAACTTGCGAACGAAATATGAAAGCCAAATATCTGTTCTCCCTTTTTTGTTTAAGACAGTAGAAAGCTTTCTAACAAAGAGTCTTTTTGAACTGGTGGCTGGTTCTAAGAACTTATTGTCTCTAAAGTACTCAGTGTACTTTATGGTGAAAGATTTTGTTAGATGTAGGTTTTTCACAGATGCAATAAACCAACTTGATATTATTCGATCCTTGCCAGGATCTCGGAAAACAAAAAACCCTGATCTTGTGTAATTATGAATCCAACTATCTAATGGTGTGTTACAAAAGCAAGTAGCATCTACCCATACTCCGCCATATTCTGCAAGCAAGCCCATCCTTAATATATCAGAGCGTTGCTGGATGCTGATACCATGTAGCCCTTTAGCTACAATCGAATCAAGGTCAAAGTAGTCTCCGTAGTTTGAACCTGTTATTAGTATTATCTTCCAGTCTGGGTTTTTCTCAATCCAGGATGCATAGCAATATCTAACAACGTCTGGAGCATCCTCCAATCCTTGAAACCATGCTATCCAGATTATCTTCGGTAATTTATTGGTAGTCATATTTAGTAAAGTATGTATCTTTCTTCGACTATCACATATCAAGAATAGTAGCCATTGACAAACAAACAGAGAAAATCTTTCGTGCCTTTTCTAGAATCATCAGGAGAGAATTTTACATAAAACGTGTTCTTCTCATCGTTGAAAGGCAGATTCATGAGAGACGGAAAAGGCTTCTCAATTTGAAAGCGGATGAGTTTATAATTGCGGGCAGTTAAGGTAGTTTCCGGCAATATTCATACCAGACATAGTTGACGAAGCTTGATTTCTCGGGATTCTAGGTATTTGGTGCTGGTATATTTATTGGCTGAAACTACCTAATATCTCTATGGCTTGGCGTGCGACTATCTTGTTCTACGCTAGTTCTAAGCTGTTTTGCATTTTGTGATAATTCCAGAGCTTCCCGCGCTTTTCTAGCAAGTTTTGGTAGCTTCCCTGTTCAACAATCCGCCCCTTCTCCATTACTACGACTTTATCAGCTCCGGCAATTGTCGATAGGCGATGAGCGATCGCAATCACTGTCCGCCCCTTAGATAGTTTCTCTAGCGATTCTTGAATCAGTTTTTCTGTTACCGAATCCAGGGCGCTTGTAGCTTCATCCAAAATCAGAATCTCTGGATTCCTCAACAGGGCACGCGCGATCGCAATCCGCTGCCGTTGCCCGCCCGATAAACGCACACCGCGATCGCCCAACACCGTCTCAAACCCCAGCGGCAGATCGAGAATAAAGTCCAAAGCGTTAGCCATCCGCGCAGCTTCGTAAACATCCTCATCACTAGCCTCCTCAACACCATAGATGATGTTATCTCTGACCGTAGTGTTGAAGATAAAAGTATCCTGACTCACAATCGCCATTTTGTGACGCAGCGAATTGATCTTTAGCTCACGCAAGTCCACGCCATCAACCAACACTCGTCCCCGCGTCGGGTCATAAAACCTGGGCAGCAAATCTGCCAGCGTTGTCTTACCCGCCCCAGAAGAACCGACTAGAGCCGTCGTCTCCCCTCTCCTGATCGACAGTGTAATATCGTGTAATACCGGCTCACCAGGATTGTACGAAAAATCAACCGACTCAAAATCAATCGAGCGCTGCAAACCAGTGAACAATTTCTGCCCGTCTTCAAAATAGGGCTTGTCGTCGCGCCGCAGCAAATCGCTAACAGCTTCCAGCGAACCTTGAGACGAAATAAAGGTGACCCTAACCGCATTGAGCGACGACACCAGCGGCGTTGTCCGAATCAGTACAAACAGGAAAGTCAGAAGCTCGGCAGCCTTTAACTGCCCTGTAGAGATTAGTAGACTATAAGACACCACCACCATGCCCACCAATAGCATGGCTCCTAAAGTTTCGACTATCGGCTGCACCACAGACGAGAGCTTAATCAGCCCAAACTGAGATTCGTAAACCTTGCGTGTAGCAGCGTAATAGCGATCGCGCTCAAATGACTGAGTGCCCGAAGCATGAACTGTACGAATGCCACTGATAAACGAGAGCGCACTAGAAGTAAACGCCTTGTTAGCCTTTGGCACCTCAAAGCTAGCCTCCCTCACCTTAGCCGTCAGCGAAGTTAGGCCAACAGACATCAGCCCAAACACCAGCACCGAAGTCAAGAAAAGCTGCCAAGACAGCAGCAGCATCGATATCAAATAGGCCAACAGCTTAGAGCCATGAACCAAAAAAGTAGAGAGAACATTGAACGCCTGCTGAACCTGGTTAACCTCTCCTCTAACTGTGCTGATCAACGCGCCTGGGTTGACTGTCGAGTAGTAGCTCAAGCTCAAACTCTCTAGCTGGTCAAAAATTCGCTGGCGCAGCCGATCTACCAGGCTCAGAGAGGCCCGCTTAGAATAAACGTTACCTAGATAATCAAACCCTGCTTTTAGGCACACGCCCACCAGAAGCAGTCCAGAGAGCCTGTAAAGCCTTTCCGCAGCAGAAGCTTCTGTTGCCAAAACCGCCGTATCAAACCAGGCGAAACCCGTTTGAATGGGGGGCTCCTCAGGGTTAGTCAGCCCCTGCAAAAACGAAGCAATAAAGCCAACCGTGGCTCCCTCAAAAAAAGCCGCTATCAGAGCAAAAACAACAGCCAGAACCGCAATCCGACGAAAGTGCTTAAACTCTCGTAGAATCAAATGGTTCTCTCGCCAAAAGCTAGTCGCCTTTATCAGCACACGAACGGCATTGGGCAATTTCAATTTCATACTGGCTCAATATTTTGCGACAATCACTCTCCAAACCCACCGTCCACCGCTGCGTAACTCAGGCCTGTAGTCGGAGAGGCCGAGATCAACCCCAACTCTGAAGTCCGAAAGCATTTCGCCAGCAGCAGCCAGTTCGCGGGAGTCTATTCATAGATTTAACAGAAGTTATTAAGTTTGTTTAACTCTGCCATATCTAACAATTCCAGCTAGCGCTTATCCGGAGGCTTTATAGAAATTCCATTAAAATGAACTTCCCTATTGATGCGGAGAGCACTGGAAGTCTACCGATGGCTCTTAATGTATGCTGGGAAAAAGTAGGCAAGGCCGCCTCTAAGTAATTCTTACTACATTCTCAAATACTAAGGGAGGAAATGGCGTTGTCACCTAAGAAAAATTAGCTTTATGACCTTTGCCCCCCTTCTACGTCTTAGCCCACGTTTAGTGAAGAAACCAGTAATAATTAAGCGGCACCTGTCAATCAGTGAATGAGATATTGATATTGGTCAGCTTTGACCTTAGGTAAGCCAAGAGCGCATACAAGAAAATGACGACGCCAAGCATTTCAAAAAACTCTTCGCAAGTCACAGATAAGACATAGGCTGCTTTTGGCAGTTGCATACTTAATACCTTGCCCCCAACTATCTCCATTCCTAGTGCTCCTGTTACAAATACACTGCCCGCCGTCAGAAACAGCCATCGAACTCTCTTAGGTAACGCCATCAAAAAGGTAAGATAGCCTATCAGAAAAACAGCTAGCAAAATAGCAACAGGAATCACCCAGGCAAAGTACAAAAATCCCCCCGTCCCGAGAAATTCTTTCAGTGGATCGGTAACCCTCTCGTGAAAAGAAAGCGCTTCATCAAGAGACAAGTACAAAAATATTAAAGACAGCAGCTGCCAATGCCGCAAAAACTTTTCTTGCCTTTTATCCGTAACGTGAGCTACCAAACCCAAAAGGAGTGCGCAGACTAGAAGCCCACCCACTGAGTATAAGGTTGGGATAGATTGCTCACTATCAACACTAAAAATATCTCCCATCATATCCCGAAAAGGGTAATCAGGTAGAGAGGCTTTTGCCGTAACAGCTGCGAAGCTGAAAACAGCAAAGCCGAAAATTAAAAACAGCAAAAACCGAAATAATCTGCTCCCAGATATGTTCAGTTTTATCTCAGATGTTTTGTTTGCCAAGACTTTTCATCAACACATAAAGAAATCGGAAACCCCTTGAAAGTTACTCATTGCCTTTTCTTTTCTTGTCCAAACATAGAGAAAGTAAGACATAGTCAACTTTTTTTGACCTAGACGATAGCAAAGCAAATAGGGCCAATTTAGAATCTTCAGAGAACCGCAAGGTTAAAGAATCAAAAGAGCTTTCTATACTCTTTAGAACAAGCCAACTTTCTGAAATTCGGCAAGCTCTGAGATACTGATAAACACTGGCATAGCAAAAAAGGAAGACAAACATATAAAAGAATTGGAGGCTTCATAGACAACCCAATCCTCAAATTTGTGTGTTCTAAAGTGTTCGTGTTAAGTTGTCCCTTACACAGAGAGCTAACGACTAGTGAATGGTAGATTTAACCGTATCTTAACCTAAGGTCGGTGAGCGAACGTGAGAGATCTCAACAAAAATCACAAGCTTTATCTAAGCTTTAAACTCGCCATTACAAAAATCTAGCGACGCCCATACTGCTAGAGTGTTGTGATCGCTACGAAGATTCCTTAGTGGTGCAGAAAACTCCTAAAACCCTTATGAGTGAAGGATTCTCACCAAGACAGCGACCTTAGGGTTTCTCAGACAAACGAACGAAGGCAATGGATTTCAGCCGCTGATTTGGCCGTCTAGGTCATCTAGCGTGAGACTCAAAAAATTTTTCTGCACCACTAAGCGAAGATTCATTCGTTTAACAGCACATAAGCAACTTTCAAGTCGCACTGGCGCTTGGTCAGCCACTGCCTGATCTCTTCATACCTGGCGTCGTCCATGAGTGGCCCTACCACACTGAAGTACCTGAGTTACTAGCGAGCTAAATACCTCAGCCTTGCGATCAACCTCCGCGCGAGTCACCACCAAAGGGACAGTGGCGTCGGTACAGCTATTGCTAAACACATGTCACCGCCCTTTTCACGCTCGACGCGCCTAAACGAGCTTCCGTAGTAAGCTGATCGCTTCATTGGGGACAGGCGCAATCGTCAGAGGCTCCTTCCTCTACGACCATAACTGGGCTCCACAGTACAGTCTCTGCGTAGTGCAAGGCGTGTAGCAGATGGATTTCTGGCGCACGTCTTCGGGGTGGCCTAGCAAAATGTGGCGGAGTGATCGCCTCCCCTCACTCCCTACTGGCACCCTCAAGCAGCGTAGCGGCGACAGACGACAAACGTATTTGGCAAAAAGGCAAACCGTTTTGAGCTGCCCCCCCTTTTAACAGTAATGCCCTCTCCATAACTGACTCAGGTCTATTGATCTGCAAAAGCTACGCCGTTGCCCGCACAATAGATGTCAGCGGTTCGATATAGCCTGTTTCAACATTCAACCTGAAGTGATTAATCCAGCGATCGCGACGAGGATGATAGAACCCGACACATAGGTTTTGCTCATGCCGCCTGGTTAAGCTTCAGCAAAGCCTGAGCCTTAGCCATACGTACCAAATGCTCAATGAATTCATATTGCTGCCAGAGCCTTTGCTCTAACGCATTCAGCCCGCCCGCTCGATTCTTCTCCAAGAGAAATTCGACTTGAGACTGAGCACTATCAGACAATCGTAACGCTAGTATTTCCTGCGGTGAGGGCAGCCTAGCCAAAAACTCTAGAACTTCTGACAAGCCAGAAAATCCGGTAGAAGGATTTGCCCTCACCTGCAATAAGCCCAATGCCAAGATCTCAGGCAGTTCATCCTGTAAAGACACCAGCTGCGCAGCAATATCGTCAGGAAGCTCAACAGTAACTTGCATAAGGGCTTACAGATATCAGACCACGCTTTTATAGTAGCGGAAGTTCAAAAAATCATTAAACACAGGGCGCTGGCATTAGCGCAGCCCTGTCCGAGGCTATAGCCATTACCGTTGGGTTGATCGGTCAGCCGCGATCGCCAGGTACCCGCCTTATAATGGAGCCACCAGACCAAAGCCACCCCATGACGACTGTTCCTTCATTTCCAGGGATGAATCCCTATCTTGAGAGCCCCTATCGCTGGCCAGAGATTCACACCTGGCTCATCGTCGAAATTGCCAGGTCATCGAACCCTCAGCTACTCCCTAAATACAGAGCCGCCGTCGAAACCAGAGTGTATATCGAGTCAATATCTGTTGGCATTCCAGATGCGTCAGTTTATGCAGCGAGCGACTCAGGCTCTAAACCCTCAACCGCCTTAGCCCTCACGACTAAGCCAGAGCAGGTAACGGTGCCAATGCCCCTAGAAAGGCGCGAGCGTTATCTAGAGATAAGAGAAGTCGCCACCCAGCGAGTGCTGAGCGTCATAGAAGCCTTATCGCCTAGCAACAAGCGTAGCGACGACGGGCGGCAAAAATATTTAGCTAAAAGGCAGACCGTTTTGAGCAGCGCCACTCACCTGATCGAAATTGACCTGCTGCGTACTGGAGAGCCCATGCCAATGGCAGGCGGACAGCAAACCGACTATCAAGTGTTGGTCAGCAGAGCTGATAAGCGACCCCTTGCCGAACGCTATGGGTTTAACCTGCGCGGTCCACTGCCCACCTTCTCACTCCCTTTAGAAAAAGGCACAGACGAACCCATCATTCATCTGCATCAATCACTGACCAACGTCTGCCGCGAGACGGGCATAGTCATAGGCTTCGACTACACAGCCCAACCACAGCCGCCGCTCCCCTCAGCAGACTTCGCTTGGGTACAGTCTTTGTAAGAGCATGGTCTGTTGCCGTCGCCAGCGTTGCCTATTGCGACCGTGGCTGATTTTGCTAGGATGTGTGTTCAGATGATTGGATTGCAGCATGTCTTCCCATACAGATCTCTGGCCAGATGCCCGGCAAAAAGTGCGATCGCTGATTGAGCGAATACCTCAGGAAACCCTACCCGCCGTAGTGCAGATTTTAGAGCTGCTGATAGAGCTACCTGAGCAGGGCGCTATAGAAGAAGGCAGGTTGATCGATATTATTCAAAGGCATCTGCCCGAAGCTGACCAGACAAGACACAATGACTTACGTGATCGCTGTGAACATAGCAGTCTGAGTGAAACTGAGCATCAAGAACTCATTCGCTATGAAGATCTTCTAGAACAATATAGAGCCGATAGATTAGCTGCGCTGATGGCACTGGCAAAACTACGAGACATTGACCTAATTAGCCTAAATCGCCAGCTACAGCCGCCTTCGCAGCCCAGCAATGCCGCCTAAACCGGACAGAGTTCCGACTGCTCTCAGGCGAAAAGTTTCTCAACGAGCAAATTATTTCTGCGAATACTGCTTATGCCCTGATGAATTCTCACCAGGCAGCTTTGCGATAGATCACATTCAACCTAGAGCATTAGGAGGAGAGAGCGTTTCCAAAAACCTAGCCTGGTCATGCTTTGGATGCAACGCACGTAAGCACGCTAAGACAACAGCGATTGACACCCAAACTGCTGAAGTAGTTTCAATATTTAATCCGCGTCAGCAGACTTGGCTAGCTCACTTTCAATGGAGCGATGATGCAACTCTTTTATTAGGCAAAACCCCATGCGGACGAGCTACGGTTATGGCACTGGCATTGAATCGAGCAGGGGTAGTGAATTTACGAAGACTACTGGGAGCAGCCGGGCTGCATCCACCTAAAGTCTGTTAACAGGAAAGGTCAGCCCCAAATTCCCCTTTTAATGAGGTTAAGAAGATCAATGTTTTGCTTATACCGAATCCGTCAGGTTCTGACACACAAAGCGTACGACAAGGGCAAGTGGAAACGATGACAGTCATTGCAACTGACCTTCAAAAACAGTGGAGTGCGTTGGCGGAGCCTCTCCGCAGGAGACTCGCACCCATCCTTACCATTCGCACAGAGCAAGAATATGATCAAGGCGTTGCCCGGCTCAATGAGCTGATAGATGAAGTGGGCACTGACGAAGCACATCCGCTCTATTCACTACTAGACACACTCAGCGTCGTCCTACAAGCCCACGAAGACACCCATACCCATTACCTCATTTCCCGACTGTGAGGGCGCAGACGTGCTTGCTTACCTCATAGAAGAACACAGCCTTAGCGAATCTGACCTGCCAGAAATTGGGCCTCAGCACATCGTTAGAGATATCTTAGACGGTCAGCAAGAGCTAGAAATTCGGCAAATTCGAGCGCTGGCTAATCGATTTCAAGTCTCTCCATCTGCCTTTATCTAGAAAATTATGCTAGGGGTTACCGACCCACCCCGTCGCTGCGCGCCACCCCTCCAGAAGGGATTTTTTCCGGTTGCGTGGCATCGTGCGATCGCGACAGATCGCTTTTAACCTCATCGACTGAAGTAGATCCCCTCTGGAGGGGTGCCCGCTAGGGCGGGGTGGGTCAGTAACGTAAGCAATCAGCCAACCTCTCACAGTACCGCCTTAACTAACAGGCATTCCAGCGATCGCTCCCCACAAACCTAATGAACCCATCGCCGCAGCAGACTCATCGCCTCACCTTGGGCAGGCGTGATGGTGAGGGCGTCCTCCACGGTCATAATTGGGCTCCACAACACCGTCTCCGCGTAGCGCAGCGTGTGCAGCAGATGGATCGTCTGGCGAATATCCTCGGGGTGGCCCAGCAAAATGTGGCGGAGCGATCGCCTCCTGATACCCTTGTTACCAGCACTACAAGTCAGGATAAAGACCACTCGTAGACAACGCCTGCCGAAGCTGTAAGCGGTTTGGCTCATTGAGCTTCAGTAGAAAACCAGTCGTCCGTCCGGCAGGCGTCAAACCCAGGATATAGCCATCCTGAAGCCTTAGGTGATTGCTCCATGCTTGCACTCTAGGATTAAACAACGGAACGATTTCACCCGATAGCGGGTCAATACTGGTGAGATCTGAACCCTTATGACGATTGCATGGAAAGCAAGCTAAAACCAAATTTTCCTCAACAGTTTGGCCGCCATGCTTAAGCGCCACAACATGATCAATCTCGTGACTATAGATAGAGAATTTTTCGTGAATAAGGCAACAGCGTTACCCGAATGCATTCGGGTAACGCGAGTCGCTTGGCCTGTTGTTATGCAAAGGTTTCGCCTGCTTTGCTGTATTCAAGCCAAGTGACCAAAGCTGTATTCACACCTACCCGCAGCCCTTCGACTGACCAACTGCCTCAATGCCGTTGGGATGTATGTAGCCATACTACGCTCAGCCTTCAGCAGCAGCAGACCCAAGCGCCGCAAAAGCTCTAGCTTTCAGTAGCCCTACAAGCGTGTCCAACTGTTCATAAAGATCCAGCTCCTTCTTTTCCGTAGTGTTAAGAGACGCCTCGCGATTTTTTTGCAGCAAGCCCTGTAGCCTGAGCTGAGCCCGCTTAGAAACTTTAAAGTCGATAATCTCTTGTGAAGTAGGGCGACTAATCAAAAAATCAAGCACCTCCTGATAAGTCGCAGGCGGTAAAGCTGACCCAGCAGCAGGCGACACACTCTCCGGAAATTCATCTGGCAGCGTAGAAGCTACAAAGCGAGTAAAAAGCTCAGAAAGCTGACCTTGGAAAGGCACAAGCCGCTGCGCAAACTCATCAGAAACCTCAATCGTAATCTGTGCCATGCCAAAGTCAGCCAGCAAAGCCAGCCCCCATCGTCAAAAAACGCGCAGCCATCAATCAGATCACAGACCTGCACATGCTTCAGTATAGTAAATCAAACGACCCCACCCCAACAAAGCGCCTGACTCACTGATGAGCAGATACCTCCGCCTTGCGGTCAATCTCCGCGCGGCGAGTCATCACCAACTTACTGAATTCCTAGATTTCCTACAGTTCAAAAAATAAACCATCAACACTCACCCAGCAGCCCGCCACCCGGACTCCACCTCGACGTCTTTGTCATGAGTGACGACTTCGACGATCCGCTACCAGATAGCTTTTGTTTGGGTGACGGACGAATAGGGCAAATAAGCTAGTTCTATAAGAGCACTACGAGTTAAAATGTATCAGTCTCTTGTGCTCCTAAAGTACGCTGAGAGTAGATCCAAACGAGTGATGTCGACACAATGGCTGCCAAAGATGTCTATCACCATACTGTGATAGCAGCTCTGAAACATGACGGATGGACGATCACCCACGATCCCCTGATTTTAGAACTATCGTCAGGTCGCCTAGAAATTGACTTAGGCGCAGAACGCCTAATCGCTGCTCAGCGCCACGAAGAGCAAATTGCCGTAGAAGTTAAAAGCTTTTTAGCCCCCTCAACGACCTCAGAATTTCACGTCGCTCTAGGTCAGTTTCTTAATTATCGGGTTGCGCTAAAAGCCAAAGAACCAAACCGAGTTCTTTTCTTAGCAGTTCCGCTAAAAGTGCATCAAAATTTCTTCAGCGGAGAACTAGCCCAGCTGAGCGTCAAAGAATATAACGTTAAGCTCTTAGTCTTTGATCCTACAAAAGAGGCCATTGTGCTATGGAAAAACTGAAGCAGTATCGCCAGTGGATTCAGCAGGTCTTGGCGCAGCATAACAAATATAGATCTGCTTACGGCGACCTCGATCAGTTCACAGTTTTTGATCAGCAGGGCGATCACTACCAGCTTATTACTATCGGCTGGGAAGGCGATCGCCGTATTTTCAGCTGCTTAGTTCATGTCGATATCAAAGACGAAAAAATTTGGATTCAGCACGACGGGACAGAAGTCGGCATAGCCAACGAACTAACTGCCCTCGGCGTGCCTAAGCAATCCATCATTCTGGGCTATCAGGATCCCGACGCCCGCAGGCTGACGGAGTTTGCGGTCAGCTAGAGCAAGCCCACCGAATGCATAGAGATCGGCAAGCAGTGATCGCTCCCCACAAACCTAATGAACCCATCGCCGCAGCAGACTCATCGCCTCACCTTGAGCAGGCGTGATGGTGAGGGCATCTTCTACGCTCATAATTGGGCTCCACAGCACCGTCTCCGCGTAGCGCAGCGTGTGCAGCAGATGGATCGTCTGGCGAATATCCTCGGGGTGGCCCAGCAAAATGTGGCGGAGCGATCGCCTCCCCCCACTCCCCACCGGCACCCCCTCAGGCAACGCCATCACAGCATCAACGGGCGAAGTTTGGCCAGCCGCAAGCGGTTGACCGGTCACAAAAGTCATCGTTTTCATGGTTTCTCTATGTATTCAGGGACATGGGTTAGAAAAACCACGAAAAATCTAGCCCCCCTAACTTGCCAGAAGTCAGGGGGGCTGTGAAAATATCCACAACCTCTCTCACTGGTCATTGCAGTGTTAGGGGCGAGCTATCGGTGTTGGTGCCAGCCAACGCCGGTAGCGGCTAAATTTTTCGAGGCAGATTAGCAATCGCACCGATTCCCGCAGTTACGGAAGTGCGTATCGCTAAAAAACAGCGTATCAGCCCCCATTCAAAAACGTCAACTGTTTGATACAGAGAATCTTGATAAACACGCAGGCAACCTGCCGAATCAAATAAAAATGCCCAGCATCCTCAAGCCCAAGCGGTAAAATAAAAGCAGGCAAAGATAGACAAAAGAGGCCAAAATACCATGACAACCCTTCTCACTACCCCTAGAAAAAGGCACAGATAAATCCATCATCCACCTGTAACAATCACCGACCAGCGTCTGCCACAAAACAGGGGGCAGTCAGTATTGAGATAGTTGAACCTATCTGTTAAGGATTGGGTAGAGCTTATTACATCAGTCAGTAAATGAGATATTGATATTGACCAGCTTTAATCTCAGATAAGCCAATAGCGCATATAAGAAGATGATAACGCCAAGCATTTCAAGAAACTCTTCACAAGTTGAGGTCAAAATATAGGCTGCCTCTGACAGTTGCAGGCTCAGCACTTTCCCTCCAACCATTTCCATCCCTATTGCTCCTGCTACGAATACACCGCCTGCTATCAAAAACAACTGCCGAATTCTTTTAGGCAGTGCCATCAAAAAACTGAGGTAGCCTACCAGAAAAACAGCTACTAGAATAGCAGCAGGAATAACCCAAGCAAAGTACAGAAATCCCTCGGTTCCGAAAAATTCTCTCAGCGGTTCAACGGCTTTTTCATGAAAAGAGAGCGCTTCATCAAGCGATAAGTACAGAAACACTAATGAAAGTAGCTGCCAATGTCTTAAAAACTTCTCCTGCCTTAGCTTCGTAAGGTAAGCCACAAAACCCAGAAGAAATGAGCAGGTTAAAAGCCCATATGCCGAGTAGAAAGTTGGAATGGATGTTTCACTATTGACACTAAGAATATCTCCGAGCATATCCCGCAAGGGGTAGTCAGGTAGAGAAGCTTTTGCTATGACAGCAGCAAAACTAACAATAGCAATGCCAAGAATTAAAAACAGCAAAAACCGGAATAATCTGCTCCCAGATATATTCAGTTTTATTTCAGACATTTTGTTCGTCACGACTTCTCATAAATATGTAAAAACCTTAAAAGCTGCCTAAAAACCACTCATGGCCTTCGATTTTTCTGTTCGAGCCTAAAGGAATAAAGCATAGATAACTTTCCTTAAACTGGACAATAGATAACAAGGCGAATACGGCAGGTTTCACCCCTCAAAGAACTGCGTGGTTAAAAATACCCAAGAGCATTTAAACTGTTTAGAAGAAACCGACTTTCTAAAGCCGATGAGCTTTAGAATACTGCTAGATATTGGCCCAGCAAAAAAGTAATGCTTCTGAGAGCAGTAGTCTCCTTAAAAACGAAAGTCTCGCAGACAATCCAGTCCTCAAACTTTTAATTCGCTGAAGAGTTCGAGCTAAATTTTCCTTTACCTGGATTTTCCCTTGCATTGAGAGCTGACAGCTTGAGAATGGCAGTCTTAACCTTACCTTAACCTAAATTTGGCGAGTAAACGCGAGAGACCTCGCTAAAATTCGCAAACTTTATCTGAGCTTCAACCCCGCCAATTGCAAAAAGTTACCAGTGCCTACACCGCTCGAAGGGCACGACCGCGCCTAGACCTCAGAAAAGCTACCCAGCGAGTATTCAGCGCAATAGAAATCTTATCGTCTGGCGACGAGCGTAATGGCGACGGACAAAGCACATGCCTGCTAGAAAGACGAGCCGTTTTAAGCACCACCGCCCGCTTGATAGAAACTAACCTGCTGCGAAAAGGAGAGGCCATGTCAACAGCAGCTAGGCAAGCAGAATGACTGTCAAGCACCGATAAACGATGCTGTCCCTCATCTCCCAGACCCTGCTGCCGAGGCTGATGCTGAGAGGATGAGATCTGCGCAATCTAAACGAGCTTCCGCAGCAAGCTAATCGCTTCACTAGGGGCAGGCGCAATTATCAGCGGCTCCTCCACGGTCATGATCGGGCTCCACAGCACAGTCTCTGCATAGTGCAAGGTATGCAGCAGATGGATCGTTTGCCGCACGTCTTCGGGGGGGCCTAGCAAAATGTGACGAAGCGATCGCCTCCCCCCACTCCCCACCGGCACTCCCTCAGGCAAAGCCATCACAGCATCTAGAGCGGGCGAAGCTTGGCCAGCCGTAGGGGGCTGACCGGTCAACAAAGTCATTGTTTTCATGGTTTCTCTATGTATTCAAAGATGTGGGTTAACCTGAGTTCGGGATAAGGTGTTTCATGGTCAACCGCTCAAATCTCTCCTAATCAAAGCCGGTCTGGGTTCCCCTTACCAAGGGGAACCGTAAGGGAGGGGTTCTGGCGACGTGCTCTGTGCTCAGCCGGAACCCCTCTGCCTGCGGCATCTCCCCTTGGTAAGGGGAGAAAAGATCCCCGACGGCACATTCTAGCTATTCTTATCCCGAACTGACGTTGGGTTAGAAAAACCACGAAAAATCTAGCCCCCCTAACTTGCCAGAAGTCAGGGGGGCTGTGAAAATGTCCACAACCTCTCTCACTGGTAACGCAGTGTTAGGGGCGAGCTATCGGTGTTGGCCTGGAACCCAGCACCGGTAGCGGCTAAATTTTTCGAGGCAGGTTAGCGATTCTCCTTCGGAGAGGCTAAGCCATCGCACCGGTTCCCGCAGTCACGGAAGTGCGATTGCTAAAAGACAGAGTATCAGCCCCCATCCAAAAGCGTCAACTATCTGCTACAGAGAATCTTGATAAACACGCAGGAAGCCTGATGAAGCGCATAAAAGAACAGTAACTTCCACAGCCCTCATCTACTCATTTAAAGATCGCCGCAACCTCACAGCCAAACCCCGGTAGCATCGGCGAAGTCAACCGATCTTCAGGCAATAGCGTAGTCACTAACTGAAGTTGAGCCAACTGCTGCCGGTAAATCTCAATAGTCTTCAGCCGCCAGTTCACAATCCAATATTCCGGCACACCATACCGTGAATATAGCGCTAGCTTCGTCTCACGATCCCTTTGTTCATTCGCATCACCCGCCGAAAGCACCTCTACTATTAGTTCTGGCGCAATTGTGAAGTGCCCGGCCTCATCCATTCCCTGCTCTATTCGTTCATTGCTTGCCCACACCACATCCGGAATCACCGCGTCCACCTCAGTAAAAATTACGCCGGGCGCTTCTACAGCCTCACCGAGCCCTGTGCGGTCAGACCAATTTGTTAATTTCACGTGGATACGGCCACCCGCCCGCTGATGCCGGAAATGCGGGGCACGGGTCACAATCAATTCTCCCTCAATAATTTCGTAACGCCGCCAGCCGCCATCGTTCGGCATCGCGTCCAGATCTCGTACCGTCCAGCGAATCGAATCAGCAACCATAACATTTAGCAAATAAGCGCTTACCCGCCATTGTATCGAACAGCCTTTCACTCAGCCGCTTCATGCGAGCAAGCAAAGTGACAGAAGCCATAGCAGCCTGCCAAGTTAACCTAGAGATGCCAACATCCACAGGCTCAGGCTCATGCCAAACCGAGCACAAGATCGGTTCGGCGAGCCAAACGTGACCTACAGCAGGCGCAAGCATCTCAAGCGGACGAACGACACGAATGGGCTTGCTTTGCTGCGCACCAAGCTGCCGAAAAAGCGGTTAAAGCGCTGCATTTATTTTTTGGGCAAGCAGCTTGGGTATATTTAGTAGCACGCTTGTTTACCGAGTTACCGCCAGACCAAACGCCAGACATACCTGCCTTACTCTTTGAAAAAGCTAAAGTGCTAGACAACTTTTACATACCCGACAGCCGCGATTTTACAAGACGCTAGTCGAAGAAACCTATTGGATAAAAAAGCAACCAGCCACATAGAGAGAACCGCTCTGATGATTAAGCCCCTACAGCCGTTAGTTCAACTGGAACGACGCAGCCGTGAGCGATCGCATCGTCCAAAACAGCCAGCAGCCTCTGCTCTTCACAGGTCGCTCTGCCAGTGCGGTAACAGTCAATCTGGGCCGCTACGCCAGGTGCAAGCTCGCGATTTTGCAGGGCTATCCGCACCAAAGACTCAAGATCTTTTGCACCAGGGCTAAAACTCGACGTTCCAAACATTTGACACTGACCTGTAGAAACTCACACTTTTATTTTCCGCAAGCCAACCTACGCTCCGGATAAAAATGATACAGATTAAAAATCTGATCTCAGTACAAATGACTACTTTGGCGTCAGCTCGGGATAAGAATAGCTAGAGTGGAGCTTTTCTCTTCTTAACGTCAGTTCGGGATAAGTGATTGCCTGTGATGCCAGACTGTCGGCGCTTTTTAACACATAGCCTCAAGTAGATCCCCTCTAGAGGGGCGCAGGGGTGGGTTTCGGTGTGTAGCGCACGTTGCCGACCCATCCCGACCCTGCGGGCCACCCTTCCAGAAGGGACTTACTTCGAGCAATCAGCATGAGTTGCTTATCCCGAACTCAGGTTTCTTAGTAAGGAGAGATGCCGCAGGCAGAGAGGTTTGAGCAATTGACCATGAGGCAGCTTATCCCGAACTCAGGTTGCTTCAAGAAGACTGTCTGCCATTATCAGCGACAGTCGTTACCTGCATTAGAGCGAAACTTGACGAGCGGCCAGCGCGATCGCCTGCGGAAAAATCCGATGCTCCTGCACCTGAATACGCCTCTGTAGGGTCTCCACGCTGTCACCAGAGAGCACGGGCACCGCTGCCTGCATAACAATTGGCCCGCTATCAACAACCAGCTCTACGTGATGGACACTACAGCCAGTGATTTTTACCCCAGCAGCGATTGCCTGCTCAACGGCCCGCATACCTGGAAAGCTCGGCAGCAGGCTCGGATGAATATTGAGAATGCGACCCGGAAAAGCCGAGATCAGGTGCTGCGTCACCCGGCGCATCCAGCCCGCCATGATCACCCACTCTGCCCCCGCAGCCTTCATTGCGGTTGCAATCGCCTCGTCTAGCGCGGCGCGGCTTTCAAAGCGGCGATGGTCCAAGAGCTGAGTCGGGACTCCCAGACGGCTCGCTCGCTCGACTACTTTTGCCTCAGGGTTGTTGTAAATTACGATTTCAATTTTGGCGTTGAGGTCGCCCCTAGCAATCGCCGCTGCGATCGCTTCAAAATTGCTGCCGCTGCCTGAGGCCATTACCCCCAATCGCAGCGGCTGAGCGGCGGTAGTCTCGCGCACCTGGATGCCAACAGGCACCTCTAGATCGGGCGATACCAGGGCAGTAGTGGTGGCTAGTGCTAAATCGGTGGGAGCTGACATGGGCTGATTTTTGGGGGCTGACACTGAATAGACAGCGTTAACTTATAGATAGGATAGCTACGAACGGGAGCAATTTCTGAAAATCTGACGAGGCTCACAGCTGACTTATCAACAATGGCGTATAGTCGCTAGACCCTGAGGGGTATCTTACGTTTGTTACTGTCATCCGTCGAATTGCGCAATGAGCCTCTCTATTAGTTCGTTTAGGTCGACTTCTACGTTTGAGCTGCTAGATGCGATCGCGCTGCCGGTCTATGTCAAAACCGCTGAACACCAGTGGCTTTACGTCAATCGGGCAGGGGCATCGCTAATTGGGTTAGCTGCCGATGAAATTATCGGTCACAGCGAAGCAGCGTTTTTACCTCGGCCCATAGCGGAACTGCTCAGACAGCAGGATGAAGCCTTTTTTGTTACTCAACAAGATAGCGCAGAGCCGCTCATCTTCGACAGCCAGGACAGTCAGCATCAGAACGGCCAGTACCCGCTGCTGGGCTGTCGCCAGCTGATTCAGCACCAGGGCCAGCCTGCCTTGGTCAATACCCTACAAGATGTCGCAGAACTCACCCGCGTACGGCAGCAAAACGACACCCTCAAGCAGTCGCTACAGCGCGATCGCAGCAAGCTCAATACCGCCCTACTTTTAGAATCTACCTTAAAGCGAATTAGTGATCGCGTGCGCGATAGCCTGGATGAGCAGCAAATTTTACAAACCGCCGTTGAAGAGCTGGTTCATACTTTAGGGGTAAAAGCCGCCAATACCGCCCTCTACGACTTAGAGCAAGGCACCTCTACGGTGTATTACGAATGCTCAGCTGGGCTAGCGCCGATGCGGGGCCGGGTCTCTCAGATGGAAGCCTACTCAGAGGTTTATCATCAGCTGCTAGCCGGTCAATATCTTCAGTTTTGCTCTATTTTTCCCAACCCAGAGCGAGGCCGGGTGTCCATGTTTGCCGCCCCCATTTCAGATGATCGCGGCGTCTTAGGCGATCTGTGGCTGATCAACCAAATGGACGATTGCTTCACCGAGATGGATATTCGGATGGTGCAGCAGGTCACCAATCAATGTGCGATCGCCATTCGCCAGGCCCGGCTCTACCAGGAGTCACAGTCACAGGTCCGCGAGCTAGAGCGAGTCAACACCCTCAAAGACGACTTTCTCAGTACCGTCTCTCATGAGCTGCGCACCCCCGTCACCAGTATGCGAGTTGCGTTGCAGCTGCTCGGCGTCACCCTCAACCAGGAGTTTGACCTGCAAGCCGAACTCCAAAAAAGCCATCTCGAACAAGGCAAGCTCGCTCGCTACTACCGCATCTTGCAGGAGGAGTGCGAACGAGAAATCAGCCTGATCAACGACCTCCTAGACTTGCAGCGGCTAGATGTGGGTAACCACCCCATGCTAATTCAACCAATTGACCTGGCCCACTGGCTGCCTAATCTCATCGATAGCTTCAAACCCAGAGCCAGCAGCCGTGAGCAAACCCTCACCCTCACCATCCCCGAAAACCTGCCCAAACTACACTCAGACTTAGCCAGCATCGAACGGGTACTGGCAGAGCTGATCAACAACGCCTGTAAATACACCCCGCCCGAGCACAGCATTCACATCCTGGTCACCAGCGCTCAGCGCACCATGCAACTTAGCGTAGTGAATACGGGCGTCGAGATTGCGGCAGAAGAACGCCAGCGCATCTTCGATAAATTCTATCGGGTGCCCAGCGCCGATCCCTGGAAGCAGGGCGGTACCGGCTTAGGGCTAGCCCTGGTGCAAAAGCTAATCGGGCATCTCGAAGGCAGTATCTGCGTAGATAGCCGTCTCGGGCAAACAGCCTTTACTGTAGAGCTGCCGCTAGAACCCACTATTCAGCCACACCTGATGTAAATTTCCAGCAGCTGTAGCCCTTTAACCACCAGCGGGAGTGGGTGGGTTCTGGGCCTCAGTCGATGAGGGAAAGGAGAAAGGAAAGCTCACCGAAGACTGTGCGGCTGATACGGTACCTGTTTGGGTCTGCACCTGTCCCTGCACCAGTGTGTTTAGCGTGAAGTCAATTGGGGCTTCGGCTCCGCAGTAGCTGAAGAGAGCAACCGTGACCGTGTAATTTCCAGGAACGCCCCCATTGGTTGGCCAAAATATATTTTCTACCGGTGCCGCCATTCTCTCAGCGCAAGCCGCGTTTGCGTCTACATCTAGCAGACCGCCTGACGGTATTGCCGGCGTAAAATAAGAGACCTGGTCCCCAAACGGATCTTCTACAAACAGGTCTAGATCATCAGCTGTATTCCAGCGCAGCGTGACCTGGACATCGCCGGTTTGCAAGACTACCTCTTGGGCCGATTCACCTCCAAATCCGCCACAAAGGGCGCTCAAGTTATATTCGCGGCCATCGGCGCTGTGGAGATAGCAGGCTGAATTGGCGTGGTTGATCTGGGTAAGCTCAATGGGCGAGGGCTGAGTCGGATGAGCGATCGCTGATGGATTGGCGATCGCACTTAGACCCGGCAGCAAACAGCTAAAGCCACCGCTGAGAACACCAATGGCCACAGCACATATCTTTTGAATACGCATGGGTGTATCAAATTTTAGAGTCGTGCCCATAACGTTCCCACCGGGCACTTGCCGACGTCTACTCAAATACACGGCCAATACAAACGAGAGAATAGTCACCGATATGAGGATATGTCTATACTTTCATCTATACTTTCTTTGGCAAACGTGCTTTTCTTCGGCAAACGTGTTAGGTAGAGAGCACACTTTACGAGTGACCGCCCATGGTTTCGTCCATTCTAGCCATCCTCTCTTTTTTAGTTGTTGGCTACACCGTCGGCTCGGTGCGCATTATTAAAGAAGGGAATGGCGCTCTCATCGAGCGATTGGGTCGGTACAGAGGCACGCTCACACCGGGGCTCAACTTTATTGTGCCGCTGCTAGATGCGGTGGTGCTCGAAGACTCCCTGCGTGAGCAAACGCTCGATACGCCGCCGCAGCAGGCGATTACCAGAGACAACGTCAATTTGGAAGTAGACGCCATTATCTACTGGCGAATCTACGACTTGGAGCGCACTTACTACGCCATCGAAGATGTAGAATTTGCGATGCAGGAACTGGTGATCACCGCTCTGCGCTCCGAGGTCGGCAAAATGGACTTTCAGAGTCTGTTTTCCTCCCGTGAGACCATCAACCGCGCCCTGCTTGAGGTACTAGACGAGGCCACCGCCCCCTGGGGCCTGAAAGTGAATCGGGTAGAAATTCAAAAGCTCGAACCGCCGCGCGATATTCTCGAAGCGATGCAAAAAGAGCGGGCCGCAGACTTTACCAAACGCGCCACCATTCTAGAAGCCGAAGCCACCGTAGAATCGATGCGCCTGCTTTCTCAAGCGCTAGATACCACCAACAATCGCCGCGAAGTCTTGAACTACATGCTGGCTCAGCGCTATGTAGAAGCTAACCTGAAGATTGGCGAAAGTGACAACTCCAAGGTGCTGTTTATGGACCCTAGAGCACTGACCGAGGGCCTGGTAGACCTGATCAACGAAGGCGACAGCTCCAATCCGCCGTCCTCATAGCCCCAGAAGAATAGCCCCAGAAGAACAGCCCCAGAAGAACAGCTCCAAAGAATCGCCCCGACGCGACAGGGGCCAAAGCTATAGAATAGAGACCGACGTACGGGGTGATTTGATCAGCCCGATCGCCTTCTCTAGACGGTATCCTCATGGTCGTAACGACAGCAGTAGATAATCCAGCGGTACAGGTAGCTCAGCCACCTGCGCCGCTGCTCGGGCGCTCAGTGGAGTCACTCACGGAGTGGGTGCGCCAGCAGGGCCAGCCAGCCTACCGAGGAAAGCAACTGCACCAGTGGATTTACCAAAAGGGCGTTCGTTCTCTAGACGAAGTGACGGTGTTTTCTAAGCAGTGGCGAGCTGAGGTAAAAGATTTTCCGGTAGGGCGATCGCACCTCCACCATCGCTCCGAATCGCCCGATGGCACAATTAAATACCTGCTGCGCCTCGCCGATGGTCACGTCATTGAAGCGGTGGGCATCCCTTCTGACAAGCGGCTGACGGTGTGCGTCTCGTCGCAGATTGGCTGCCCGATGGCGTGCGACTTTTGCGCGACGGGGAAAGGCGGCTTTGCTCGTAACCTGGAGACGCACGAAATTGTGGATCAGGTGCTGACCGTTCAGTCAGACTTTCAGCGGCGGGTGAGCAATATTGTATTTATGGGCATGGGCGAACCTTTGCTGAATATTGACGCTGTAGTGGCAGCAGTGCGATCGCTCAACCAGGACGTGGGCATCGGCCAGCGCCTGATCACCGTTTCTACCGTTGGCCTGCCTGGTCGCATTCGCCGCCTGGCCGAGGAGCGCCTGCAAGTCACTCTGGCAGTCAGCCTGCATGCCAGCAATCAGACACTGCGGACAAAGCTAATTCCCAGCGCCGAGCGCTATCCCCTAACGGCCCTGCTAGACGAGTGCCGCGACTATGTAAAAATCACCGGCAGGCGCGTCACCTTTGAATACATTTTGCTGGCCGATCTCAATGACCAGCCGGAGCATGCCAGTGAACTCGCCAGTGAGCTGCGCGGCTTCCAGAGCCATGTCAACCTGATTCCTTACAATCCGATCAGTGAGGTAGACTACCAGCGCCCCAGCCGCCAGCGGATAGAAGACTTTACTCAGCAGCTGAAGGATAAGGGGATTGCGGTGAGCGTGCGCTATTCGCGCGGGTTGGAGAAGGATGCGGCCTGTGGGCAGTTGAGGGCGTCGAAGGCGGGGGAAGGAGTCTAGGCAGGAGTCAGAAGGCAGAAGGCAGGAGTCAGAAGGCAGAAGTGGGCCACCAGAAGTCGGCGGCGTTGGGTTCGGGGGCTTCAGCGGCGGGTATGAGGATGACGGTGGCCTGGGTAGTAGTGGGTAGGCGGCGGGCTACTCGACCAGGGATGCCGTAGTTGTAGGCAATGTGACCTTCGCCTGCGAGGACGATTACCTGGCGGTTGGGTTCGGCGGTGAGCTGCTGCGCGATGCCTTCGGCCATGGTTTCATCCCACAGCACTTGGGCGGCGAAGAAGTTTTCAAAGTCGAGACCGTGGTCGCCGCCGTGAGCGCTGAAGGCGTCGCCGATCCAGTCGCGGTAAGGCTGGCTAGTGAGGTCGATGTCAGCGAGGGGCGGAATATACCTCAGGTCTTCATCTGTCAGGCTCTCTAGCCCAGCGCGGGCAACCTGGCGGGTGACTTCGGCGGGGGTATTGAGCGCGACTAGCGGGATTTGGTTGGCTTTGGCATAGCGTAAAATGGGTGCGTAAAACTCCCAGGGAAAGGCCCAGCGGGTGTCGTATTCGCTTTGGGCAATCAGCTCGGCTTCGGTAAGGGTACCGGCTAAGTAGGCATCTAAGACTGGCTGGAAGGGGCGCTGAAACATTTCCAGGGTGATCGCCACTTCGTTTTGCTCATCCAGTGCCTGCACAATCTCTAGCTGAGCGATATGGTCTGCCGGGTCGTCGTGGGTTTCGCCTAAGTACACGACCTGAGCGGCGGCGATCGCCTGTAAAATTTCGCGATGGGTCTGCGAGCTATCAGCAGTGGGAACTGGCAAATCGACAGGCGGGCTTAACTGAGCGGTTAAGGTCTGGGCGATCGCTGTCGATCTACCGTTGTCGGGCAGCGCAACTGTTATCAAAGCCAGGCTCAGCGCTCCTAAACACAGCCACAGGCGAACTTCAAAACGCTGATTGCCAGGAAACATGCCAACCTTCACTATTAACTATATTGCTGAAAACTGCATTGCTGAAAACGATGTCAGATACTATAGCTAGGCCACCCTTTTGGAGGGCTTTTCAGGATTAGCTATTTTTGACCTAATATATTTGCACTAGAGAGGATGACCGATGAAACGCCGTGATTTTATGAACTGGATCGGAGTAGGTGCGATCGCCACCTCTTTGCCAGTGGCGATCGCCGCCTGTAGCCCCGAAGCTGATACCGCTGATGGCACCGCTGAAGAGGCGGCGGCTGCGCCCCCTGAAACCACCGCTGATAGCGGGAGTGACACGCCAGCAGGCGACTTTACGCCCGTTGGCACTACGGCTGAGCTAGCGCAGCAGGGCTATCTGGCCAACCCCGATGTGGCAGGCGAACCGGTGATTGTGATTGCCGACCCCACCAATGCCGAGGCGCTGATTGCGCTTAGCTCCAAATGTACGCACAGTGGCTGCACCGTTGCCTGGCAAGAAGATCTCTTCGCCTGCCCGTGTCACGGCTCTAAGTTTAACCCCGACGGCAGCGTAGTCAATGGCCCAGCAGATGCGCCGCTCGCTCAGTACACTGCCAAAGTTGAAGGCGATTCTATATTGGTGGCACCGATTTAGGCCTGGGCGATCGCTCCCTGACCGAATGGCTACGGTGCCTGCTCTAGATAGAAGTCAACGCGCTTTTCCAGCTGGTTGATCGGGACATGCTGGGTCCAGTATTCAGTGAGGGCATGGCCAAAGGCCCAGGCATTTTTGTCAGCGGGCCGGATGTTTTGCAATAGCAGCGGCCACAGGGCCAGCAGGTCGAAGCTGGCCGCGCCGATGGCCTCCCGGCGGCTGCCCTCGCTAAAGAGCGTAAACAGCTCATAGGCCATCTGTAGCTTACCGAGCACAATCGGCACATCTTCTACTGGAATTTTTTCGGTCAGGAGCACGCCTACAGCGGGTGTCCCGGTAGTCAAAGTGGAGATGAACTGGAGAATGGGGCTTTTGAGCAGCTTAGTGAGCCCTTCAGTCGTGGTCATTTGAAAGGTGTAGCGGTCAATAATTTTGGCGGCGGCGGCGGTGCGGGCGCTCTGGCTGCGGAGAAATCGGGCCAGGCGCAGCTGCTTGGCAGGGGCGATCGCACCCATCAAAGCTGCCGAAAGGTCGTCAGTGCCCCAAGCCTCGCGCTGGCCTGTGCGAGCCACCAGCGGCAGCACCTGCTGGCAAAATTCGCTTAGCTGCTCAGCCCGATAGGTCACCGCCTCTCGAATCGCGGTTTCTTTCGGCCAGGAGCCAGTCCGCCACTGATAAGGCGGGCTCCATTCTCGAATCGGTCGCAGCCTATCGACCTGGCTAACAACGGCAATCACCGGCAAATCGCTCACCTCAGCGCGCATCTCCTGCAAAAAGTCGGCATCCATTTGCAGGGCCGGATCGAGCGCCGGGGTCACCAGCAGCAGCAGGTCCGCTTGGGTAGCGTAGTCGATCACCTGCTCGCGTAAATCAGCGCGGGCCACTTGCTCATAGCCGGGTGTATCCCACAGGGTCAGCGCTTCACTATCCCCACCGGACGCTTGCCCCTGCCACCGGTAGCTCTGAATTTTATCAGTGCTGGGCAGCACATCTACTGCTGCCCGCTCCGCCTGGAATAGGGTATTGATGACGCTGCTTTTGCCCGCTCCGGTGCGGCCTACCAGCAAAATGCTGACCGGCTTTTGCTCGACGGCGGCAGTCGGTTCAGCTCGCTCTAGAATTTCTCTTAGGGTCTGAGTTTTCGCTTCGGGCAGCGCCGGGGCCGCCAAGTCGCTTAAAATGACCTGCGCTCCCCCGCCGTACAGCGCTACAGATTGCTGAGCGAGGTTGCGCAGCGCGGTTTCTCGCAGCATGTTGCCCAGGTTGAGCAAGATTTGCTGGTTGGCCTGATCGGTGTATCTAGCGCTGGTCTGCCGGGCGATCGCCGCTGCCGGGTTGAGCAGCCACTGCGCCCAGTTAAACGCCTTGATCAGTTTTTTGGCCGAAGGCTCTAGCTTGCGATATACCTCCACGCCTTCGACCATTTGCCCTACCGAGACCTGACGGAGCACCGGAGAGAGCTTTTGCATCACCCGGTCGGTGTCATCGACGGTGCCGCGAATTAGGCCGTAGGCTTCGGGCACATAGATATTGAGCAAGGGCCGCTTCACCTCAGGATGATAAACCTGAGAGACAGCGGTAACCAACGCCAGGCAGCGCTGCCAAAAAGTGGTCCAGTCTTCCCAGATCGGCGGGTCATCTTGGGCCGCCTGTAGGGTTTGCGTGAGGGCCGCTTCTATCTGTAGGGCGGTTGGGTCTGCCGTACTCTGAGCGCCAGCAGCCTCTTCTACAGCCTGCTGAGTAGCCGCCTCCAGCTCAGCGTTGACTTCTGAGACGAGGGCTTCTGCTTGAGCGATCGCTGGTCTGGTCCATCGCGCCACTAGCCACCGCCAGCCCAGCAGCACAAAAATGAACACAGCCCAGATCCAGTTGATCCCCCAAGCCCGAATCTGCTGCCCCGCCGCAATCAGCAAAAACACCACAATGACGGCAACGGGGGCTATCAGTACAGCAATCTGCCAGGGCTTAACTCGAATCATCATGACACCCTCTCCCTTTAGTCTCCAGTCTAGTTCAGCTAACTTGAGTCTATAGCGTTGATCAATTGGCTGAAGTCTGCCCTATAGGTCAACCCCTCATACGACAATCCACCAAGCAACTTGCGGCCTACGCAGACATAGCCTTCTCTGCAAGTATGCATCCGCACGCCACTATAAAGTTATCCGCTAGAGCATCGCCCCAAATTCAAATTAGAAATCGTAGCTAAAGAGATCATCCTTGCAGCGCTTCATCAAGAATTTTAGTTTGTTTAACCTCCCCTTTAAAGTTCAATTTTCTCAAAGATTTCTCACAGCCATGTCCATCAGCTTATTGCCTTGATGCTGCGTGTTTTGAGCAATTAAGGTGCCGGTGGTGGTGTCAGATTTTTCGCTCTCTGAACCTGCAAAAAAGTCACCAACGGCGACTTTCGAGACCTGGTAACGGCCCTCAACCTACGCAAAAAGTTATCTATTTAGGCTCTCGTATTGCGCAGCCTATCACTTGGTTTATGATTGAGCGGCGATCTGTCAACTAGGGCTGCGCTGGCTGAAATGTTGCAAGACCGCTCCGGAAAAATTCGGAGTTTGAAGTGGTGAAAGCCTAATTTCTTTGAGCGAATTACCTCTTAATAGCTATGAGTATTTTTAGTACGCGCCCGACGCGTTTTTGGCTCTGTTTAATTTCAATACTCTCATCGGTAGCCGTGTGGCTGGGGTTACGGCAGCTTTTCGGGAGCCATCGTTTTATAGATCTAGGCGTGGTATTTTGCCTGGGCCTTGGGCTACTTCTATGGATAGCCACTAGCCCCGGATTCGCTAAGCGGTTTGTGGGTGAAGCAACAGCTAACGACCTCGGGTTCATCAGGATCATTGCTTGCATAGACCTGATCATAACCGCCGTATGGCTAGAAGACTTATCCACCACTCCTCTGCTCCCTGAAGCCATCCGGCAGCCCATGGGCACCGTCCAGTTTCTCTATGCTATTCCCGGCTTTGAGGCTTTTTCGAGGAGCCAAGGCTGGCTGCAAGGCTTTGAGCTTTTGACAGTTCTATGCCTGGTTTTAGGAATGCTCGGGCTATGGACTCGGTTTACAATTCCACTGGGCGCACTCACCTACTGCGTCCTCGGAGGGCTCACGCGCCAATACTTCTACCTGTACCATCAAGGGCTGATTGTTGTGTACATGTTGCTAGCCTTGTCGTTTATGCCCTGTGGAGACGGGCTATCGATTGATCGGTGGTTAGCCAAGCGACGAGGCCAGCCGGTAGTCGATACCAACAGACCAACGTCTGTCTATGGCTGGTCGCGCTACACCTGCTGGGTTGTCTTAGTCTTATCGTATTTAGCTTCTGGTGGGAGCAAGCTCGCAGTCGTTGGGTTTTCGTGGCTCGACCCGACCAATCTACGGGGCATGATGTATTCCTGCACGCTACAGCGATGTAACAATTACGACTGGGACGTTGCCTTACGGGTTGGGCCTCATCTGCCCGACTTTGTTTTCTCTCTGTTTGGTATTGCCGGTACTTTTGCAGAGCTGGCATTCGTCTTGGTGTTGTTTTCTCAGCTGGCTCGGCTCATCATGCCGATTTTCATGGTGAGTTTACATTTGGGAATCTGGACTTTTCAGAACATTTTGTTCATTGATTTCATCATTTTGCAGCTCATCTTTCTAAATGTGAGCTGGGCTCAGCAAATTTTGTCCCGCTGGGGCTTATTTTCAAGAGCTAATCAGACCGCAGCAGCCGATACGCTAGTTCGCCCTTCAAATGCCTTTCGCTACCCCCTACTAGCTTCTATCTTATCTATCGTTTTCGCAGTGTGCTGGTTCTACAATATCTATTTCTATCCTCTAACGGGGCTTCACCTCTTTGCTTACAAAGATGTCTCTGGAGTGGTCTTATACGAGCAGATATATGCGCAATACGCCTCTGGAAAGACCGCTCGAATTCATCCTGAAGACATCATCCCGGCTCAGGGCATTGCCTCCTACAAGCAGGTGACTCAGCAATGTTTTTCCGAAGACACAGATAAAATTTACGTCTGTAATGAATACTTGGATGCCCTAGCAGCAGCTTACAACAGCGAGCCGAGGCACGAAAACGATGCGATTGAAAAACTTGAAGTGCAGCGTAAAAAGTGGGACTTCAAGGCTAATCCATTAGATACAGATTATGGTGATATTATCGGGCGCTATGACTTGAGTATGAATAAAGAATGAGGGAACTTGCTCTTACAAAAGTGCGTCGTTGACTACATGTCAATACATGTTTAGCGTAAGTGATCTTTCGTTCCGGTTCCCCTTGCCAACGGAGGGGTCTCGGTGTTTGGGGAAGCCATCGAAAACCCCTCCCTTACGGTTCCCCTTGGTAAGGGGAACCAGTCTCAAAGTCGCGAAGTCTCGATATTTCGGTGTTGGCGTTCGGTGAATAAGTACCTGTGTCAATGACACAGTAGGAGCATCTGGTGCATGAAAAAACGACTACCGGTTTTTGATCTGATTCGATCTGTAGCTATCATTACAATCCTTCTCCATCATCTGCCAAACTACACATTCAATTTTTATAATCTCAAGTACTTTGGCATTCCTTTGAATCTTTCCATCTTGAACGAACTCAGTGGATACTTTGGCCTTGCGCTATTTATTTTCATGTCGGGCTATTTGCTTAATGCAAGAAAGGCTTACTTTTCTAACTGGGGTGAAGTCCGCCGGTTCGGTGTAAGAAAGCTAACTAGAATTGTTCCTTTGTACTACTTGGCACTGATCATGTTCTCTTTCACAGAGCATGTTCATAATCCACTTAAGCTCCTCACTCATGCGCTCGGCCTGCAATTGCTTCTCAGAACTGAGACTCATGCAATTCCTATTCGCACGCTTTGGTTTGTAGGGCTGATCACAATCTACTACTCTGTTTTTGCAGTCGTAAAGAATAACAGTCTTGACAAAAGGCTTAGAGGCGGAATTCTAGTATCTTCGTGGATTTTGCCTTTGATACTCAATGGATACTTTAGTGTGACAGACTATAGAATATCGCTGTACTGGCTGATTTTCTGGTTTGGCATTCTTTGCGCCGAGAAAAACCTGCCAAACCAGAGAATTTGGAGGTATGTATCACAGGCCTCTGCCGTCTTGTTTGTCGCTACAACTATCTGGGTTGATACGGAATATAAGCCTTTGATTGGTTCGGAGAGCACATTTGTTTTAAAGTATGTGATTCTCAATGTTTTGATGCTTTCATTCGTGATCACTGCCTACAACTTTTGTAAGTGGCTATCACGGCGTTTAGCATTTCAATCAGGGCTAAAATTTACAGCCTACATTTCCTATTGCATGTACCTATTTCATCGGCCAGTCTGGTACGTAATGAAAAATCTGCTTGTTAACCAGTTCTCAGTGGATGGTGCGTACACAACCTTGATGATATTAGTTGTATTTGGCCTGCCGATAATTTTTGGCCTTTCGTATGGCTTACAGAGCATCTATGACAGGTATTTTAGACAGTACTTACTGTCTGCTCTTAAGATGGCTTGAGCCTTTTATTAGGCTGGCCATTAAATTGGCAGCTATGTCAGCTAAGAAACGACCTGTATGAATATTTGACTGCTTCAAGTTAGCGCCTCTAAACAGACCACCTTCCAATATGAATATAAAACTCAATTCCAGCAGGCTACACCGCAGGGCCGCTCCGATTTTATGCTTGCCGCTGCTCGTCACTAGCGTGACCGGGCTAATTTACCGAGTTGGCAAAAATCGATTTGGCCTTTCAGATGAGGTTGGCACTTGGATGCTGCGGCTGCACGATGGCAGGATGCTGAGCGATCGCCTAGCGCCTCTATACGTACTGCTGACGGGCATGGGCCTGATAGTGCTGCTAGCGACTGGGATAAGTCTATTTATTCAGCGCAGCAAGCGGCCAAAACCGTCAGTTCACCCGATGAAGATGAGCCTTCGGCTATGGCACAGACTACTCTCGCCCATTCTGTTTTTACCCCTTCTAGTCAGCGCGCTAACGGGCATTGTTTATCGGGTGGGCACAGCGTGGCTGGGCTTGGAAGATGAAAATGTCAAAGTTTTTTTAAGGATTCACGAAGGCCAATATCTGAGCCCAAAGCTGCATCTAATCTATATATCTCTGGTGGGCATAGGGTTAGTCGCGCTATTGGCTACTGGAGTTCCCATGCTGAGCATCTTTCGCAAACCTCGATCCGTCAGCAATTCAGTTAAAAAATGAGTGACTAAAAAATGAGTGACCCATCTTCTCGGATCGCAATTTACCTGCGTCTTTTGTCCGGCGGCGGCGCTGAGCGCATGATGGTCAATCTCATGCAAGGATTCGTCGATCTGACTTTTCCTGTAGACTTAGTGCTCAATAAAGCGGATGGACCTTACCTCAACTTGGTGCCGCCTCAGGTCAGGATTATCGACTTAAATGCGCCTCGAATGCTTCAAGGGTTGCCTAAACTAGCAGGCTACCTGCGGCGAGAAAGACCCGCTGCTATGTTGACGACTCTACATTACAACGTCGAGATTGCGATTTGGGCAAAGCGTTTGGCCAGCGTGGATACTCGGCTGTTGGTGCGAGAGGCGAATACGCTTTCTAGCCAGTCAAAATACTGTAAGACCGACCAGTGGTCAGGCCGACTGGCTAAATGGTTTTACCCCTGGGCAGATGAAGTGATAGCGGTCTCTCATGGCGTTGCTGATGATTTGTCGCAAGTAACGGGTATGCCGACTGCGCAAATAAAAGTTGTCTATAATCCGGTGATTACGCCCTCTCTCATAGAGAATTCAAAAGCTGTTTTAGATCATCCCTGGCTGACGGGCAGAGCCGCTCCGGTGGTGCTAGGGGTAGGCCGACTCTCTGAGCAAAAGGATTTTTCGACGCTGATTAAGGCTTTTGCCCAGGTTCGGCAGCACAAAGCCGCACACCTGATGATTTTGGGAGTAGGGCCAGAGCGCCAATCGCTGATAGATTTAGCCGCTAGCTTAGGGGTTGAGGCAGATGTAGCATTTCTCGGATTTGTTAACAATCCGCACGCCTATATGAAACAATCTGATGTTTTTGTACTGTCTTCTAAGTGGGAAGGCTTGCCAAATGTATTAATTGAGGCAATGGCAGTTGGCACGCCAGTTGTCTCTACTAACTGCCCCAGCGGGGCCGCTGAAATTTTGGCAGAGGGGCAGTACGGCGAGCTAGTTGGAATTGGCGATAGTCAGGCTATGGCCGCAGCCATTTTGAAGGTGCTGAATGGCGATGTGAGATCTGTAGAGGCTGAGTGGCTAGAGCAGTTTACTCTGGCAACGGCAGTAAAGAATTATTTGCCTGTGTTACTGCCCGCCTGAATAAAGCGAGTATCGGTAGCCTCTGTAGCGTTGCTTAGCCTCCTCTTCGAGTGTGCATCTGGAATCTGCTATAAAGGCGCAGAATGGCGATCGCGAATCAGCAAAAAGCTCACTTTCCAACAGTACATCAGAAAGTTCAAGAGACCTATAAACTTAGTGCCGTCTTCTAGCATCACGGGCAGGCCCTGCCCCCGAGGGTGCATAACGTCTGTCAAGGAAGAAATAGTCAGCAGGAGGATTGAAACGACAAGTAGTACATAGGGGGTTTTAAGAATAAACCTTCTGAAGGCTAAAACATAGGTACTCGAAAGAGCAAAATAGATGCTGTAGATGAGAATTTTAGGAATTTTGAGGTAAAAACTCAGCATCAAAGTGATGCGAAAGTTATCGTCCAGCAAAAACATTGTGACTAGCAAACATAAAAAGAGAACGCTTTTTTGCACATATCGAGTAGCCGGAGGATAGGTTGCCTTCACATAGCTAAAAGTGAACCACAAGACGCCTGCTGTCAGGCTCCAGAGAATCGCAGAGGCTTCAGTCAAAACGCCTTGATAAGGACGCTTTTGAGCAAAGCTTTCCTCGAATAGGGTAATGATTACTCTGCCACCCACGCCTCGATAGACAATGCTAAAAATTCCCAAAAGTCCAAATGAAGTAGCTGCTAGCAGGTTGGGCAACCAAAACGTCCAGTCTTTTTTAAGGCTTCTAACCTGGTGCAAAAAATGACCTGCCATAAAGCCCTTTCTTAGTCCTATGAAAGTGAGATAGCTGAGAGCTAAGGGGAGCGCAAACAAATAAGTTACCGTTTACATAGGAACAATCGTCACATCCCACTTAGGCAACGTTTCAGACCGTTGCCACTGTTGCTCGAACGGTTCCAACTCATCTTTGGCCACCTTGATACCCTTCTGATAAGTCGTCTCGACTAACTCAACAATTGGCGCAAAGCCATTCCAAGTCATGTTCGCCGCCCAGCGTAGGGCAGCTTCAACGGTATCGAGGATAGCGCCATTCCAGTAGTTTTCTAACGCCGCCCAACAGCGCTCTATCGGATTGTACTTGCTGTGATAAGGCGGATAGTAAACCAGGCGTATTTTCATCTGCTCGCGCTGCGAAAACTGCACCATACGCTTGATGAACTGAGTCCGCTGGCTTTTGACAGCAGGTCCGTTGTCTAAGTCAATCACCCATTCTGCTATCTCTGAATAGGCGGCCCGATGCGTCTGCCACCAGTCTTCTAAGCAGTCGACAATAAAGTCGCTGGTCTCTGCTGACTGCCCGAAGTAAATCGAGAGTTGCTCTCCCTTCACATCGAGAATGCCAAAGGGCACTAGTGTGGCTTCGCGGTAGTGGTCATGGTCATCGGCCTGTCGCGGTTCGAGGGTTCGCGCCCCGCCGCCCCTTGATAGATTCCCAATGGCGACTTTAGCCTTGCTGTCGATGGAGAGTCTCAACACTTTGGGGTCGGCGTCTGCTGCTGCATTCGCTCGGGCTACATTCTCAAAGATGGCGTCTGTTTCGGGCACCTTTTTGTGCGGCTTCACTTTTTGCGTTTTTTTAACCGATAGCCCATCCGGTTCAGCATCGCGCCGATAGTTTGGCGGGTTGGCAAGTCCTCATCCCGGTAGCCTTTCTCCTCTATCAGCGCGTCGCGCACCGACTGGGCGCTTACTCTCGCGTAGTAAAACGTAGTCCGAAACGTCGGGTCGGCTTGTGATTGCCCATCGACCAGCGCTCGTATAGCCTGCTCTAATTCAGGCTGCTTCGCTTCGCGCCGGTGATTCCCTCGACCTTGATAGTAATCCACGCAGACTACACCGCTTTCGCGCTCGTGCAGCCCGAGCTGAACCGTTTGTCGTCCCCACCCAAGATACGTTTCGGCTTTCCGGGCTGAAGCGTCGAAGTAGTCTTCTGCTACTTTCGCCATGAACGCTCGTTTCTTATGTCCGCTCAGCTTGCGGGCAGCATCTTTCAAGGTTTCCTTCACCTGTTCATCTAGCATTCCTCAGCCGCTCTCCTCTCCCCCTATACCTGCCTATAATCGCTGGTATTGTATTCGTTTGCTACCCCCTAATGTATTCTACTCCCTATCCGCGCCAAGTCTTACAGTGCTAAGTCTTACAGCACGAGAACTAGGAACTCTCTAAAAGATAGAAGAACCTTCCCTACGCTGAGGTCGCGTACTTGTTTAGCGAACGCTAACACTGCGACGTCAAAATTCTAGGATTGGTTCCCTTTACTAAGGGGAACCGAACCGCAAGACTACTCACGCTCAACATGTATAGCGAAGCGCGGATGCGTTCGCGCTTCGCGGAGCACTTTGCCTGTTGCTATATATGGCTTACAGTCAGTAATGCTGCATAATGCAAAGTGCCGGAAGCTATACGAGGTCGCAGGTAGGCTAAATTCTGTAGGACAGCGATTGGTATTCAGATCGCTTCAGACCAACCGACGGCTCACCGCCCAAGCTGCTTTCTCAGTAAATAGAAAGGACTGATCAAGCTACTTGAATAAAGCTTCAGCTCACACAAAGCAATCAGATCGCTATCCAGGCTGTTTCTGTACTTGATCAGGTGGTGGGACACCTTAAACAAGTCTTTGCCCATGTAGGCCAATGTTGCCGCTGGGCGCAGCCACCACTGTTGAACACTTAACATGCGAGTGTAAAAGCGACTGAGCCCAATCGTCTGACAGAGCTTAAGCAGGTATTCTGGAGTCAGTCGCCAGCTTGGAATGCAGTGTAGCAGCGTCATTTCAGGGTTGTACCAAACTTCCCAGCCCGCCCTTTGAATGTGCAACAACGCCTCCAAATCTTCTCCAGGCAGCTGATGACCCGCCACTCGTCCCTGTAAAAAGCACGACTTTGGCACATTCCCTAGCCACGCCTGTTTTTTGACTACCAAGCCAGCACCAGGCGGCAACAGTTTCTTTTGTGGACGGTAGAACAGCGCTTTGTCTCCTCGGTCCGTTAGCGCTAAAAATGCCGCAATCCGCTCAAAGTTTTCGGGTGGATTAGTCTCAAACTGACCTACAATATAGCTGCCATAAGCGCCTGCCTTGGGCCGACTTTGCGCAAAAGAGAAGGCTTTAGCAACCCAGTCTGGGCCGGGTAGATTGTCGTCGTCTAAGAAGCCAATCAATTCACCACGGGCTTCTTCTACGGCACGCTGCCTAGCAAAAGCCAAGCCCTGTTTAGATTCAAAGCAGTATTTAACCGACACGCTGCCTCTCCACAGTGACTGGTAATGCTCTATGACCGCTCTGGTTTGATCGGAGCTGTTGTTGTCGATGACAATAATTTCCCAACCAAACTTTTCAGTACCTTTCTGAACATAGAGATATTCTAAAACCTTACCTACACGGTCTGCGCCATTGTACGTGCAGACGGCTACTGAAAAGCTGATGGAAGAACAGTCAGCCACGGGCGGACCGCCAGACAAAGAAGCCGGGCAACCAGCATCAGATAGAGATACAGTCATGGTTAAGAGATATGTATTTGTATATGTTTGATGACCGCCCGCAGTGGAATGGCACCGACAAGGCAGCCGATGCACTTCACCCATCCTGAGTTGATAGCTCACTGTAGATATCTGCTTGAGCCAGGACTCATCAACTTAATTCAGTACATAATGGCGAAATCAGGATGATAGCGGTTAAAACATCCGCCGACTTCACACGAAATTTATTTGCGAGGGCTGTAGGTTAAAAATTTATCCGAAGAGGCAGGCTTAAGCTGCCTTCTTTGAGTCACCTTTGGGCCGCGAAGTATGGCAAGTGACGAATGCATACTTGCGGAGAAGGCTGTGCCTACGTACGTCTGCGTGTAGCTTTGCCCACTCTGTTTATTGGTATAGCAAAGTAAGGATGCATTCTTACTTTGCGAGTCGAGTCACCTGCTGTCAGATAGCGGTTTCAGCCGATAAAAGTGTCCTAAGCAACTCGACAGGAGCTATATTAGCGTTGGCGAAGCCTCTTCAGAGAATCGAGTAGCGCGCATAGCCAACGCTACAGGTCTATCTACTCGGCATTTTGCGTCTGAAAGGATACGCTTGCCCTAGAGTAGCCAAACTCGCTGAGATCAGGCTGAATGAACTGGTACACCGGTCGGAGCTTTGCATTACTAGAGAGCGAATCGGGAGTGATGTAGCGGCCAGAAAACGGCAGTGCAAAACTCTCTTTTCCCTGAGGAGAGAGGATATTAATGCCAGCGTCTCGATAGACCTGCCAAACCCTTTTGAAGCAGGTTGCCTGGCGATCGCTCTGGCGATCAGCTGAGACTTCGAAGCTCGGATCAAACGGAACTGTTTGACCAGCGCAGACTTTGGTGGCAGAGGCGATCGCCCTTTGCGTTTTCGGCGTCGGTGCTTTAAGCCGGTACACCGCAGCGTGAGCAACTTTACCTGCTTGCAGAAAATCAGTCAGAGGTTCTTCTACCACCCGACTGCCGCGCTCTCCCTCCGTTGCAGCATAAACTACCTCCAGCTGATCACCCTCAGCTGTAATTATCCCAGCTTGGGAGTAGCCCGCATTGACCCCAAACTGCTCTGCGATCTGGTTCAGACGGGTATTGTCAGCCCTAAAGATAATATCTCCCGCCGCTAAGCGTCGATCAGCCTGACGCAAATCAATCTGACTCTGACGACCCGTCTCACTCTGGCCCGCAGAGGCCTCAATTCCGTAGGCGCCGAGGCTGCTGAACTGGTTTTCTTCAGCAAAGTGCTGAAGGCCGTAAACAGCCGCTAGCAGTGCAACGATACAAACTGAGCGCATCCCTGGTTTTTTGGAGCGGCCTTTGGTGTGATCTTTAGACTGAGAATAAAACACTGGAATTCGAAAGAAAGATACTGAGCGCTCATCACTCTACTCAAGAGAGTGTCTTAAGCGCGTTAGCTGAGACTTTAAACCCCAAAGGGGAAAATGCAGATAAGCCTTAAGCCAACAAATTGGCAGCTAGCAAACCAACACAGACATCGGATTGCCATTGCAAGTTGTCAGCGCTCAAAGGAGCTAGCGCTCCGAACAGCAGAGCAAAAATCAAAAACACGCCAGGCAAAAAATCTCAAAGGAATAGAATTAGCGTTGTTTCGCCCGCACGATCCGGCGGAAATCAAAGGCGCTGCCTTTGATTTGCAAATAAGGTATTATTCAATACACTTTATTAGCATAACACTGATGCGCCCCTCCAAGCTTGGATTTACGGGCAATGTAGCGCTTCAACCTGCCCGCTATGTGTTTGGAAGCTCGACCTTGAAGGTCCGAACCGTCTAAACTCTTTACACTAGGCAGCATATTCCAATTTGTTTAAATCACCATCTCATCCGATCACTATGGCTCAGGCAAAAACAGGCGATACCGTTAAGGTCCACTACACAGGCACGCTCAACAGTGGCCAAGTGTTTGACTCCTCTAAAAGTCGGGAGCCTTTACAGTTCACGCTGGGCTCAGGCATGGTGATTCCTGGGTTTGACCAAGCGGTGACTGGCCTGAGTCCGGGCGACTCGGTGACGACGACTATTCCTGTCGATCAAGCCTACGGTCCATACCAGAAAGAGATGGTTGCTGAGATTGAGCGGCAGAATATTCCAGCTGACTTTGAGCTGGCCGTTGGGCAGCGGCTGGAAATGCAAGTGCCAGATGGCGAGTCGATGGCTGTGACGATTACCGATATGCGCGGTGAGATGGTGACTCTCGATGGCAATCATCCGCTGGCTGGGCAGGATTTGACCTTTGAGCTGGAGCTGGTGGAAATTCTTTAAGGTTGATGGGATTAGCGGGAGTATGGGCGGCTGAGCGAGATCGATTGTGCAGGGGATAGGAGACGGAAGACAGGAGACAGGAGATAGGAGATAGGAAATTATGGCGGTTTATTTAGTGACAGGGGCCAACCGTGGTATTGGCTACGAATATTGTAGACAGCTTCAGGCCAGAGGAGATCGGGTGATTGCGGCGTGCCGCCACAGCTCAGCTGAGCTGGATGCTCTGGGCGTACGGGTAGAAGCCGGTGTGGATATTAGCGACGAAAAGGCGGTTTCTAACCTTCTCGAAAGGCTAGACGGCCAGTCGATAGACGTGCTGATTAACAATGCGGGTATTTACCGGCAGTCCAACTGGGACGATTTGAATATTGACGGTATTCGAGAACAGTTTGAAGTGAATGCGATCGCCCCGCTCCGGCTCACCCAAGCGCTGATGCCCAACCTGACGCCCACTGCCAAAGTTGCTATCATGACCAGTCGCATGGGTTCTCTTGAAGACAATACCTCGGGCGGTACCTATGGCTATCGCATGTCCAAAGTTGCAGTATCTATGGCGGGCAAATCGCTCTCGCAAGATCTCAAGCCGCAAGGAATTGCCGTCGCTATTTTGCATCCAGGGCTGGTGAGTACGGGCATGACCAACTTCACAAGCAGCGGCATTGGTCCCGAAGAAGCAGTCAAAGGTCTGCTGGCCAGAATTGATCAGCTGACGCTGGAAACGACCGGCACATTTTGGCATTCAAATGGTCAGGTGCTGCCCTGGTAAGGGGCGCTGCCTCTCCACTTTGGAGGTGCTCTGATGGGGGCTCTTCTGAAGTGAAGAGAATCGGGTACGTTTTAAGATTTCTTATTTTTTAATGCGGGATTAGGGCAGGGCGCGATCGCCTGTTTCAGGCGTGATACCGTGTTGACTTCGCATAGTAAGGAATTTTAAGCACTATGAAGCTTGCCATTACTGCAGATACATTCCTCAAAGCCCTACCCGTTCAGGCTACTCAGCTCAAAGAAAAAGATGTACCCGATCAGCTCGTCTTTGCCAAAGCCGACACAGTTTTAGAAATTGTCGATTACTCCCCCTACGAGGGACTGCCTAACACCGAGGCCGACGACCACGTTTTTTTTCAGCTGGCTCAGCCGCTAGAGGGGCATCAGGGTATTCGCTGGTTTGTCTACGGACTACACTCACAGATAGAAGGCACTGAGCCAAATAACGATCCCAAAGACGAACCGCCCGCCCCCAAACCTGAAAAAGTAAAAGATTTCGGCCCGACCATCTCGATTCCGGGTATCAGCCGTCCGGTTGGCATCTATGAACCCATCTATTTTGAGCCGAGCGTCTCTAGCTTTACCTGGTCTGAAATGACTAAAGGGGGCACGCGCATCCCAGTCAATGCCACCGTCACTCAGCGCATTGTCAAGCTGTGCAAATATATGGACGAAGTGCGCACGTTTCTCGGCAGTCGGCCAATTCGGGTTACCTCTGGCTACCGCGATCCGATCAGCAATCGACGGGTAGGCGGGGCGCGCAGTTCACGGCACATGTACGGAGACGCAATCGATTTTTCGGTAGACGGCCTTAATCTAGTCGATGTTTTTAATCGGCTGAAAAAGTATCATCCAAAGGGCGGGCTAGCGGTTGGCAGAGGATTTGTGCATCTTGATCTGCGCCCCGGTGCCCCTGCTAGATGGGCCTATCCCGGTGGCCCCAGGGTGCCGCTCTGGTAGTCCAGACCTGCTAGCTTGAGTGGGTTTCAGATGTCCTTAACCCGGTACTTCAATGCTGACGCTTACTGTCCCCCCTGCCGCTACAATTTTCGGCTGGGCACCTTAGAATCAGAGTCCTGCTATTTACTCTGGTCATGACTGTGGCTGTTCGGATGATAAGAAGCCTTCTGAGGCAGGTGAACGCTTCTCAAAAGCGACGCCTGCCCTTAAAGCATCGGGTTGGCCACAGACGTGAGTGCAGTTTGTGGCAGGCGATCGCGCTGAGCAGTGCAGCTGCTACGCTGCTGATTGCGCTGGCGCAGCTCGGGCTCTTTCAGGCGTCCGAACTCAATGCGTTTGATCTGTTCACACGGCTGACAGCTCAGAGTGATCGCCTATCGGCCAATACCTACGTTGCGCGGCAGCAGGTTGTTGTTGTTGCCATTACCGAAGCAGACATTCGGACCCAAAAACAGTGGCCGTTTTCCGATCAAATATTTGCCCAGGCGCTCTCAGAGCTACAGCAGCATAGCCCGCAGGTGATCGGGCTAGATATTTACCGAGACATACCGCATGAGCCAGGAACTGAGGCCTTAACAGCGCAACTTCAGCGGCAAAATGTAGTCACCATCATGAAGCTTGATGAAGTAGGCGCGGCGGAGGTGCCCTCACCGCTTGAGGTGCCAGAGAGCCGGGTGGGCTTCAACGATTTTGTCATCGATCCCGATGGGGTGGTGCGGCGTAACTTTATGTTTGCAGCCTTGGGCGACCAGCAGCTCTACTCATTTTCTCTACGGCTCGTTGAAAAATTTTTGACCAGTCAGGGCATGGCTATCACCCCCGAATCAGATGCGCTAAAAGTAGGCAACACTCGTTTTCAGCGCATCGAAGCGGATGCGGGCGGCTATCAAACCATTGACGCCACCGGCTACCAAACGCTAGTGCGCTATTTCTCACCGGCAAAGGTAGCCCGACAGCTTTCGCTCACTCAGGTCCTATCAGGAGATTTTGACCCCCGCTGGATTGAGGGCAAAGTCGTTCTGATTGGGACAACAGCGCCTAGCCAAAAGGACCTGTTCTATACCCCTTTCAGCGCGGTCGCCAAAGATCAACTGCTGGTTTCGGGGGTGGCTCTCCATGCCCAAATGACTCGTCAAATGCTCAGCGCCGTTTTAGATAAGCGATCGCTGCTGGGCGTGTGGCCTCAGTGGGCAGAGGCGATCTGGGTATATCTGTGGGGGCTCGGCGGCGGCCTGTTATCGTGGCGGTTTTCTGATTTGCGCGCCGTCGGTCTCTCTACAGCAGCCGGATTAGTCGGGCTAGCGACTATTACCTGGCTGCTGTTTACGCAGGCAGTTTGGGTGCCCTGGATATTGCCGATGGCAGCTTTCGGTCTGACAGTGGCCGGCCTGATGGCCTACAAAGAATTTCGCAAAGCTTTTTATGACGCGGTCACCCAGCTGCCCAACCGGTCCCGATTAACTCAGGTACTGCAAAAGCTGCAAAAGCGACAGCCCGATCAGGCTGTCGCGGTGATTTTGCTAGGCATTGACAGGTTCAGAGCATTCAATGAGACCTTTGGCTCCCAGATTGGCGATCACCTGCTGCAAATGACAGCCAAACGACTTCAGCAAAGCTCACCGCCTACAGCAGTTATTGCCCGCGTTGCAGGCGACGAATTTGTAGTGCTGCTGGGTATCGGTTACGCAGAGTTCGCCATCAGCCTGGCCAAAGTACTCAGTCAACAGGTGTCTGAACCCATCGATCTAGGCAGTCAGCGACTGTTTCCGACTGTGAGTACAGGGATTGCCTTTAGCGCCGTTGACCCGCACACTGACTACGTGCTGAGTGCCGAAGATCTGCTGCGAGACGCACAGACCGCCATGTCTCGCGCTAAGGCTAAAGGTCGGGGCCGATGTGAGATTTTTGCCGCCGATATGCGCACTCAGCTATCCCACCGGCTGTGGCTAGAAGCCGACCTGCGTGAAGCGTTAGATCGCCAGGAGTTTTTGCTGTACTATCAGCCTATTATCTGTCTTAAGACAATGACGCTAGCAGGCTTTGAAGCTTTGATTCGCTGGCAGCACCCAGATAAGGGCATGGTGCAGCCTGGCGCATTTATACCCGTTGCTGAAGATACCGGCCTGATTATCCCTATTGGACAATGGGTGCTAGAGGTGGCCTGCCGGCAGGCCCAAAGGTGGCATCAGCAGTTTCCTGGTAAAACCCCTTTTATCAGTGTCAATCTCTCAGGACGGCAGTTTGCCCAGCCGGGGCTGGTAGCGCAAATTGACCATATTTTAGGAGAAACCGGTCTAGCGCCTGGCAGCTTAAGACTAGAGCTAACTGAAAGCGTGGTGATGGACGATGTCGAAGCGTCAATTGAGGTTCTTTTGCAGCTCAAGGCACTGCGGCTGCGCCTGGGAATTGACGACTTTGGCACAGGCTACTCATCCTTGAGCTATCTCCACCGTTTCCCCATTGATACGCTGAAGATTGATCGTTCGTTTGTCATGGAGATGACTGCGCCTGGCGGTACTGCTGAGCTGGTAAAGACCATCATTTCTCTGGGCCACAATCTGGGCATGGATGTCGTGGCTGAAGGCATTGAGAGCGCTGATCAAGTTAATCAATTGCAGGGCTTGCAGTGCGAATATGGGCAGGGCTATCTCTTTGACAGGCCGCTGTCGTCACCAGCCGCTGAATCTCTGTTAGCCAGTCAGTTTGAGCCCACCTGAATGGGAGCAGGATGGTCTTCTAAAAAAGGCAACAGATCTACTGATTCGAGCAGCTGATCCCACTCAGCGGCGACCGCCGGATTATCTGGCTCATGCTGGCGCAGATCGTCGAGTATTAGCGCCGCATCGTGCCATAGATTTGCCTGCTGGTAGAGCAGCCTAGCTTTTCGTAAGGGGGGGGCGATCGCCAGCTGAGCGAGCACGGTGGTAGCGACCTGCTGCTGAGCGAGCCAGGCAGACTGCTCCACCCGCCGGATGCGACCCTCTACCACGACATCATTGGCCCGGTCGTCTGCGTCAGGAACAACGGAAAAGTACCACTGATAGTCTTCGTTTAGAGTGAGAGGCAGTATGGCCCCAACTGTCTCCACACTGACCAAACCACCCTCCCGGCCCAGCTGATATGTAGTTTCGTAAATCAGCTCGTCACGACTATCTCGCAAGACAAATTCAACGCGGTTGGTCGAAACCATTTCCGGTACGTAGAACAGCAAAGTCGGGTAAGTTGCTGTAGTGACGCTCAAATTATTAGCGGTGACCAGCGCAGCGAGCGAGGCAGTGGCACTGGCAAAAATCTGCTCACCTCGGGTGCCGCCGCCCACTCGCCGCCCAGGTACGCCCTGTTGCAAATCGCCATTGCCCTGCTCTTTAGCACTAATTTCTGAAGTGCTGATTTCGTGAGCGCTGGTCTCTTGAGTGCCGATTCTAGTCTCAGCTGTAGATGCCCAGCCAGCGGATGCAGTAGCTGTCAGACCGATCAAACTACTTAAGCTGAGACAAGTAGCCGCACAGGTAAATCTTTTCATAACCATGCCTTTAGTTAACTATCATTATGTAACGAATGCCGAGACATCTTTACATTTGTAGATCCCTCGCTTCGAGATCTCTTCACATTCTAAGAACAGTCTTCTTGGCAACAGAACAGAGAAGATACCGAGGATAGAAGGATAGGCGGATAGAGATCTCGTCAAAATACGCAAGACTTCACGCAGATCCTTCTAAGTGATTCTTCGATTCAGCCTTTGCAAAAGCAGCAAGTACACATCATTTCAAGCTTATTAACGAATGCTCTAATAGGTACCTATTCAATTAGACACGTATTTAATTTAGATACATATTCAATTAAATACATATTTAGCAGCCTCATCACAGCATTAAAGTAACCACAAAAAATGCAGTCTGCTTCGAGCTTACGCCTTGGCGTTAGGGATTTATCGGTAAATACCGATATTGAGTGTATTATTTATTACTTTTAATATACAGGGCAACACTGTTTGCTCACCTTTAAAACTAGCTTATTATTCTGAAGCATCTAGCCCGCTACCAAGCGGGTTCTTCCAGGTTATGTTTCCCCATTAGCTTAGGTTTTTAATGATGAATTTTAGTGTCGCTAAATCATTAACAGTTGCACTGGCTGTCGCAGCGGCGATCGCCATCCCTACTGCCGTTAAAGCTCAGACCGGCGATCTGTCAATATCTGCGCCTGAAGTTACCGCTTCAAGCGACCAGCTAGCGACTGAATTGAACTACTGTTTCCGTGTTCCTGGCTACGGTTGGATATGCGTATAGGTCAAACCAGTTTGAAGTTTAAGATTTGAGATAGTTTTTATTTAGACCCTGAGCGCTGTTAGTTTAGGGTCTTTTTTTACAGTTTACTAAACTGACTCACTGAAGGATTTGACGAATAGTCATATTAGAAATAATTGATTGATATAGTGTCCTATCACTAGCTTTCGCAGAGTCATAAATTGAGCCGGGTTACTGTTGGCTTCTATAGACTGACGATAACCCTCTTTCCAATTTCTGTCTTCTGGTAAGCTCTCATGATGAAAAAGTATTTTTTTATACCTTTGCTCTTAAGCAGTTTTGCGATTGCTTTTCATAGCCTTGAGCGAGCCGCTCAGAGTGAGCCGCTCAGAGTCAGGCCAGATGGAACGACGCAGACCACCCTCATTGGCGGAATAGAATGTGCGTCAGACTGTACGGTACTGGGCAGCAGCCGACTAGACGACAGCCTCTTTCACAGCTTCAGTGAGTTTAGTATTCCAGCAGGTGTCACCGTTACGTTTGTCGATGGGGGGGCAGCTAACATATTTACCCGAGTTTCCAGCGCCGCCTCTAATATCGAAGGCACGCTGGCTGTAGCAGGTGGTGGCCAGGCCAACTTTTTTTTAATCAACCCTCAGGGTGTCACCTTTGGGGCTCAGGCCGCGTTAGTGAGCCCAGGCTCTTTTGTCGTCAGCACTGCTGACAGCGTAGTATTTTCAGACGGCACGCGATTTAGCGCTACAGAAAGCACGCTGCCGATGCTGAGGGTGAGCACTCCGATTGGACTAGGCTTTGGCGATCGCCCAGGCCCTATTATCAACCGGTCTCAGGCTAGCCCAGCGGTACCCAGTAACGCATTGGGAGAGCCGGCTGGTCTACGGGTGGACGCTGGCAGAACGCTGGCGTTAGTCGGCGGTTTTGTGGCTTTGGAGAACGGCAGCCTCACGGCTAGCAGCGGCCAGATAGAAGTTGGCAGCGTCACTGCCAATAGTCAGGTCTCACTTTCGCCCGAATTCACACTGGGCTACGCGGATACCCAAGCTTTTGGAGATATCCAGATCACCGGCAGATCCTTGGTCGATGCCAGCGGTGAGGGCGGGCGCATCGCGCTTCAGGGTCGTAGCCTCACAATCGCAGAGCAGTCAGCAATCGTTAACCTGAGCTTGGGCAGCGCATCAACCGGATCGATAGCGCTTAGCGCAAGTGAATCTGTAGCCATTGCTGGCACAGGCATCCTTTTTTCAGCCTTCGTCGGTGACGGCGCTAGCTTAAATATTACGACTCGGCAATTAACAGTCGAGTCAGGCGCGCTGATCTCTGGCGGTACTTTTGGGGCGGGCAATGGCGGCACGCTGACCATCAACGCCTCAGAGTCAGTCACGCTCAGCGGAACGAGACGCTCTGTGCCCAGCCTGATCACCACATCGACGGAAGGCTCGGGGGCTGGCGGCGACCTGACGATCAACACCCGTCAGCTCACCGTCACCAATGGTGCGCAAATTCAGGCGGTAAGCTATGGATCTGGTGCGGGCGGCAGTCTGGCTATCAATGCAGATCAGCTGAATATTAGCGATGGCGCGGGGGTGTCCGTTGACAGTTTTGGCAGCGGCGATTCGGGAAATTTGGCAGTGAGGGCCAGGTCGCTCAGGCTAGATAACGGTGCCCGACTAACCGCGACGGCGGCCTTCAGCGACGGCGGTAATATTCAGCTAGAAGGTTTGGCAGGGCTCGTACTGCGTCGGGGCAGCCTGATTTCTGCTCAGGCAGGCATAGGCGACGGTACCGGCAATGGGGGCAATATCACGATTAAGTCGGATTTTATAGTGGCCAGTCTTTTGGAAGATAGCGACATCATCGCTAGAGCCGCTCAAGGACGCGGCGGTAATATTATTATCGAAACCAAAGGGCTGTATGGCATCGACGAAAGACGGGCGATCGCCGGCAATAGAACCAACGACATTGACGCCAGTTCTGAATTTGGGGTGAGCGGTACAATCGCTGTCAACCAGCTGGCCACCGATGTCGATCAAACCCTGATAGAGCTGCCCGGGCAAGTGCTAGAGAGTGACGCTGATGTTGTTCAGGGATGCCAGGCTAAAGGAAATCGCTTTGTCATCACCGGGCGCGGCGGTCTACCGGCAGCGCCTACCGAAGCAGTAGAAATAACATCGCCACTGGTTGATTTGGGCGAGAGCCGTAGCCGTAGCCCTTCAGCATTAGACCGACTGGGGCCGGTCTCATCGGCCCCGCTGCCAAACAGCGACACACCAGCTAGCTACCAGCTAGAAAACCAGGCTGAGCCGAGCCAATGGACTGAAGCCAGCGGCTGGACAACTGACGATCAAAATCAGATTGTGCTGATCGTGCCGCCTCAGCGAGCAGAGAATGGCATCGGCCAGACGGTTGCTCAGTGCGCCAGGTGAGGCCCATCGCTAAGGAGTTTTCACGATGCGAAAGTGGCTGAGACTAAGGCGCGGGCTGAGGCGTAACCTGAAGCGCGGACTGAGACATAAACTACTGAGGATTTCAATCGCTACCTTTTTAGGGCTGGTGATCAGCTTTTGCGGGTCTGGATGGCCTGTCGTCCCTTTTTCGGGCTCGCTCAGCGGGTTTTATCAGCCAGCGATCGCTCAAAGGACAGCTATCCCCTCAGCCGACAGCCAAAGCAGCCCGCAGAGCCCCTCCCAACTCACCCTCGACCAGAGAGAGCAGCAGGCCAGACAGCTGTATCTAGACGGCGAATTTTCAGCAGCGATCGCCCTTTGGAAAGATCTGGCGCAAAGCCGCGCTGCCCAGCAAAACTATGCCGCCCAGGCCAGCGCCCTGAGCAACCTTTCGCTGGCCCGTCAGCAGCTAGGCCACTGGGCAGATGCGCAGGCCGCCGTCACCGCCAGCCTACAGCTGGTGGCTCAACTCACTGTGCCTGAGCAGCAGATTGAGCAAGCGAAAGCCCAAGCACTGATGGCTCAAGGCAGCTTACAAATGGCCCTGGGCCGCTCTCAGCAATCTTTAGAGACCTGGCAGCAGGCTGAAATGGCCTATCGCCAAAGCGGTGATGTCACTGGCAGTGATCGCGCCCGCATCAATCAGGCCCAGGCCCTACGAGAACTGGGGTTTTACCGTCAGGCCCTAGAGCAGCTCACTGGCGTCATGGCAACCATGGCCAATCAGCCCCCCTCCCCTCTCAAAGCCATCACCCTTAGGCGGCTCGGAGAAATCCTCCGGTTGAGCGGTCAGCTCACCGATGCCCAGACGGCGCTGACCCAGAGCTTGGCGATCGCCCGAGTTTACGACCTGCCTATAGAAGTGAGTGCAACCTTACTCAGCCTGGGTTACACCGCCTACGATCAGGGCGACATCGCTGCCGCCCAAGATTTCTATCAGCAGGCAATGATCAGCTTAAGCGATGACGCCAGCGCCCATCAAAGGCCCTTAGCAGCCCAGCTCATGCCCATTCAGCTGGCCCAGTTAGCACTGTCGGTAAAGACTGCTCAGTGGCCTGCCGCCGCTGAGCTATGGCCCACTATTCAATCTCAATTTGACAGTCTGCCGCCCAGCCGAACGGCCATTTACCATCAGGTCAATTGGGCTCACAGCCTGATCAAGCTAAAGCAGGCTAACGCGACCAGTCTGGAGCCAAGCTGGATGACGATTGCCCAGCAGCTACGCCGGGCCAGCCAGCAAGCCCATAGCCTAGGAGACATCAAAGCCGAGGCCTATGCAACCGGTACCTTGGGCCAGGTCTATGAGCAGACCCAGCAGTGGGCCATGGCCCAAGATCTGACTCAGCAGGCTTTGAGCCTCAGCTATAGCTTGGGCGCTGAGGGCTTGATCTACCAGTGGCAGTGGCAGCTTGGCAGACTCTGGCAGGCCCCTGGCAATCCGCAGCAGTCCAGGCAAAAAGCGCTCGATGCCTATCGTCGGGCAATAGCAACTCTCGCCGAGCTGCGCGGCGACCTGGCAGCAGTCGGCGACAGCGCTCAATTTTCATTTAGAGAAGATGTAGAACCTGTCTATCGTCAGCTGGTCGGCCTGCTATTGCGCCCGGAGCCTGACGGTCAAACCATCAGTCAGGCAAATCTGGCCAGCGCCCAAGCGGTGATCGAATCGCTGCGCCTGGCTGAACTAGATGACTACTTCAGAGAAGCCTGCGCTGATATTCAGCCGATCAACATCAATGAGGTAGACCCAAAGGCGGCTATTGTCTACTCGATTGTCTTAGAAGACCAGCTGGCAGTGATTTTGCGTCTACCTCATCAACCTTTGCAGTCTTTTACCACGATGGTTTCAGCGAGTACAGTTGCCCAAACTACAGCTAAGCTGCGCCAACAGCTGGTAATCCGCAGCCGCAGAGAGTATTTCGCTTCGGCTGAAGTGGTTTACCAGTGGCTAATTGATCCGGCTCGCGCCACGATTGACAGCAGCGGTGTGAACAAGCTGGTGTTTGTTTTAGACGGGCCTTTGCAAAGTCTACCGATGGCCGCCCTCTACGATGGCCATCACTTTTTAATTGAAGACTACGGGGTTGCCCTGACGCCCGGCCTTCAGCTGCTGAACCCTCAACCCTGGGAGACAGAAGATTTGAACATACTGGTCGCTGGGCTGACCGAAAGCCGACTGGGGCGATCGCCCCTCCCCTATGTCACCCGAGAGATTGAAGAAATCACAGCTACTCTCCCGCACAATACTGTGCTCTTAAACCGTAACTTCACGCATAAAACGCTGCCTGAAAGCATAGCGTCAAACGCCTATCCAATTGTTCATATTGCCACTCACGGTCAGTTTGGAGCGACGCCAGAGGAGACCTACCTGATTGCCTGGGACGACCGCATCGATGTCAGAGAACTGAGCCAGATGCTCCAAGCCCGTCCCCTCGATGACCAGAGCATTGAGCTGCTGGTATTGAGCGCTTGCGAGACGGCCAGCGGCGATCAGCGAGCCGCCCTTGGTTTGGCGGGGGTAGCCATTAAAGCAGGTGCCCGCAGCACGCTAGCAACACTGTGGGCCATCAACGATGAGGCGACCGCTCAGTTTGTGGGCTATCTCTACAGGCAGCTCACCCAGCCCGGTGCAACCCGATCCGGTGCCCTGCGAGCAGCCCAGGTGCAGATGCTCCAGGATCCTCAGTACCAGCATCCAATTTACTGGGCTCCTTATGTTTTGTTGGGCAGCTGGCTTTAGGTATGACCTGTTGATCTGTCGAAATAGCTGATGCACTATCCGCTCGAACGCATCGCAAAGCTCGCCGGATCTTGATCGCGCCGATGCCTGAGCGGAATCGGTGGCCCCTGGCGATCGCCCACCAGCGCCGCCGTCTCTTCTAGCGCTGCTCTCAATCGCTTAGCGGCGTAAATCGACATATCGCGGGGGACATTGATGCGATCGCGTAAATACCGCAGACCCAGGTCACTCTCAGCCGGTGGACAGCAGACTTCGCCCGTCATCATCTGCGTCAGCGCGCAGCGCAGCGCCTGATCAAAGCGAGCGTCTTCATCGGGATTTGCTCGCACGATATTGTGACGATGTTTGATCACCTGCTGAAGCGCCTCAGCCGTCGAGCTTTCAGGCTCAGGGTAAGTCGCATCTGGCAAACCTTGCCACGGGCCATTGTCTACCCGGTCTTTGTTGCGCAGCATCTGCGGCTCATCGTTTTCCCAGCAGCCGCCCATTTGCGGTGGCAAATCGTGAGCGTGGGTGTGAAAGTCACTCTGCGTGCCCCGGTAGGTAGAGCGGCTTTCCATCGCGTCAAACCAGGCAGACAGGTGAATATTTTCTTCTCGTAGCGAATAGCCCTTGTAGTAGTACAGGCTGGCATTCATCCGCTCTACATAGGGCGTAAAAATAACGTCGGCAGTACTGAAGTCTGCAAGAAAGTAAGGCCCAGGGGTGCAGGCCAATGCCTTTTCTACCTGAGCAACCACTTCAACAAACCGATCGCGGTTATGCTGCTCCTGCCGAAACCAGCGGGCAGGCTGACAAAGCCACCCGCACCAGGCTCTAAACAGCAGACGTTCTAGCTGCCGCAGCTTTAAAACAGCGGACTCTTGCATCCCCTGACCGAGCGGCCCAAAAGTCTCCTCTAGCGCGATCAAAATATCGTCACTCTCAGTGATTATCTGTCCGTCTAACTCCACCGCAGGCAGCATCCCAGAAGGCACCTTAGCCTTGTACCAGTCTTCTTTTTTTCCGTAGCAAAACATCGTGACTTTTTCGATGCGGTAGGGAATTTGCTTTTCTTCTAGCCACAGCCAAATCTTTTGACAGTAGGGGCACCAGGCATGGTTGTCGCGGTACAGCGTCACCCGCACATCGGCTTCACCCTGGCCAAACAAGCGCAGACGGGCCTGCGCGTTGGTCGGCCCGTTGACGGTGTCTATTTGGCTGTCTATTTGAGAGTGGGTGAGGGCTTCTAGCTCAGGCCAGCTAAGGGGAGCAGAGGGCATAAGGGCAAATTAATAAGGGGTAAAGCAAGCAAAAACGCTGTCGTCACCTCTTCAGTTTAGTTGTGTTTATCTACTGAACGGCTCGATCTAGCGAGTCTGAAAAATATTTTGCACCATCTGTTTATCACAGGCGGCTGAAGCCACATCTAGCTCGCTGATTTCGGCGTCGCTTAGCTGCCACCCCAAAGCACCGGTATTTTGCTGAGCCTGTTGCAGCGTTTTAGCGCCAGGAATCGGGACGGTGCCCTTGCATATGCACCAGTTGAGCGCGACCTGAGCCATCGTCTTCCCCCGAGTCGCCGCCACCTCTCGAAGGCAGCCGAGCAGCGGCTTCACGCCTGGCAAAATTTGGCCCAAAGCAAACTTTCGCAGTCCTTTAGGCAGATCGGATTTGTCAGTATATTTGCCTGACAGCAGCCCCAGCGCCAGCGGACTATAAGCGATCAGCTGAATGCCCAGCTCATCACAGACGGCTTTGAGATTTAGCACCGTGACTGGGTAGGTCGAGAGTAGCGAGTACTGAACCTGCAAGGTTTGAATCTTGATACCCTGATCGGCAAAGCGTCGATACGTCCATTGCAATCGCTTCGGCCCGTAGTTAGAAAGCCCCACGCCCTGTGCCAAGCCGTGGTTACACAGCGCCGCTAGTCCGTCTAGCAGAGGCCGCTCTTGCCAGGGAAAGTAGTTAGCCGTAGACCAGTGCATTTGCACTAAATCCAGCCGTCCCAATCGCTGCCTAGAGGCCCGACCGGCTGCGATCATTGACTGCTGAGTCAGCCGCCAGGGATAGGGGGCCAGCTTAGTGGCTAGACAGATCTGCGCTTTGTTTTCACCCTGGTAAGCTGCGCTGAAGCGACCCAATAGCTTTTCACTTTGGCCATTGAGCTTGCCTGTACCGTAGGAGTCGCCCGTATCAAACAGCGTGACGCCATGACTGACGCAGTGGTCAAATACGGCCTGGAGCTGATCGTCCATCGCTTCCTGGTAGTTCCAGAGGAGACGATTGCCCCAGGCCCAGGTGCCACAGCCCATTTTAGGGAGTGCCATAGTTTTTGCCACAAAGTCCTTTATGTGTACCGTATACACACATAGAATAATAGTATCTTCTAGAATTCAGTTAGCCTATATTAACTACTGCTTAGTAACCCCTCGTGACTTCAACAGCCTTACCCTCCCGCTCGCCTATCCAACGCCGAAAATCTCTCTACGAGCAGGTCTATAGTGCTTTGCGCGGCGGAATTTTAACGGGTGATTTTGCGCCGGGCAGCCGTCTGATAGAAACTCAGCTAGCCGAGTGGCTCAACGTCAGCCGGACACCGCTGCGAGAGGCATTGCGCCAGCTGCAAAAAGAAGGACTGGTCACTGCTGATACCAGCGGATTGCGGGTCGCGACTATCTCAGCTGCCGATGCCGTGGAGCTGTATGACTGTCGTCTGGTACTTGAAAAGCTAGCGGTGGCGGGGGCCTGCAAACGTGCGAGCCAAAAGCAGCTTAAGGACCTAGAGCAATATGTGATTCAAGCTGAAGCGAGAGATCCTCAAAATGCTGATGTTAAAGCGCTGTTGCAGCTGCTGGACTTGGACTATCAGTTTCACCATGCCATTGCCGAAAGCTCAGGTAACCAACGCTTGGTTTCACTGCTCGACCAGCTGTTTGACGCGATGGCGCTGCTTCGCATTCAAACGCTACAGCAGAATCCATTGGTGCTAGAAATTCGGCTGGAGCATCGTCAGGTTTATGAGGCGATCGCCCGCCGAGATGCCGCTAGTGCAACAGCAGCCGTGCAGCTTCACCTGCTGGCGAGCAAAGCGCGAGTTGTCAAAGAAATTCAAAGCCATCAGTCATGAAAGCTGGATATTTGTGAGGTGGCATCGGCACAATCTAGATTTAATCGTTAAAATAGTATCGAAATATACAGTTTTAATTTCAAGCTAGATCATGTCGAATCAATTTTCCGCTACCGCCTCTGACCGCCAAAAGCAGCATTCTCTTCGGCAAAGCTTGAAGCAGTCACTCCAGTTTGGCCGCAAAGCGATCGCCTTTATGGTGCATCGCCCCCAAGTCTCGGCTCAGTCGCCGATCACCTTGCCCGAGCATCGCTACAGCGCCAAAGCCGCCCTCTATCCCTACTTGCCCGCTGACGAAGAGCAGCGCGATTGGCTTGACCGACTCTATACGAGCTGACTTTAAACAAAAGACCGGCTGCGAAAGCCAGGAGAAAAGGTGATCGCGTAACATGTGTAGATATCGTCATTTTTGGCATGTTTTCGCATCGCGGAACCAAAGCAATGCCCTGCCTCAATGGCTGCGTGGAGAAAAGTTGCTATGCCTAGAGCCTCAATTCTCAATCCAAATCAGAGCTACACCTTTCGCAGCTACTTTGAGATGACTCACGAGCCAGACGACATTCTGGCTGAATATTTCTACAGGAGACGTGTGGCAGTTTGGGCGGTTTCGACGCGATCGCAAACAGATAGAACAAGACCTTACTCCATACCGCATTCCCGCCGATATCGAAGAGCTATTTCAAGCCTTACTAAGTAACGTCAGTTCGGGATAAGTGATTGCCTGTGATGCCCGACTGTCGGCGCTTTTTAACACATAGCCTAAAGTAGATCCCCTCTAGAGGGGCGCAGGGGTGGGTTTCGGTGTGTAGCGCACGTTGCCGACCCATCCCGACCCTGCGGGCCACCCTTCCAGAAGGGACTTACTTCGGGCAATAAGCATGAGTTGCTTATCCCGAACTCAGGTTAAGTAACGTGAGTTCGGGTTGAGAGATCCTGTAGTCATCAAGCCCTGCGCCCCTCCCAAGAGGGGTTTTGCCTCGGGAGAAGCAGCTAGGGTTACTGTCTGACCAATGTTTCAGGTAATTGCTTATCCCGAACTCGCGCTGAGTATTTTGACCGGGAAAGCGTAGGCTTGCTTACCCGGTGCCTTATTTACTTTGTAGCCTTTAAGCTTGCAGCTTTGCCTTGGCTGGTGGCATCACCACCTTCGTCGCCAGCCCAACCCGCTTCAGCCCCTTAATCAGCCACCAGGTCATATCAATCTCTCCAGCAGCCAAGCCCGCCTGCGCCATCTTCGGAAAAGCATGGTGGTTATTGTGCCAGCCTTCGCCATAGGTCAGCAGCGCCACCCACCAGAGATTGCGAGAGTTGTCATCCGTGTCAAAGTGGCGACTTCCCCAGATATGGTTCGCCGAATTGATCAGCCAGGTGCAGTGCCACAGCAGCACCGCCCGTACAAAGATGCCGTAAATCACAAACGACCAGCCGCCCGCCGCATAAAGCAGCGCTGCAAGCGGAACTTGCAATAGCAAAAAGTAGCGATCTAAGAAGGTGTAGTAGGGATCGTTCGCCAGATCGGGTGCGTATTTGGCATATACCTTCCGGTCAAACACCTCAGGCTTGAGGTGAAACAACCATTCCATATGGCTCCACCAAAACCCTTTATCAGCCGAGTAAGGATCTTTCTCAGTGTGCTCCGTAAAAGCGTGATGCTGCCGGTGACCCGCCACCCAAAACGTCGGCCCGCCCTGCAAAGCCAATGCGCCAGCAGTAGCGATCACGTACTCCAGCCACTGCGGAACGCGAAAGCTGCGGTGCGTCAGCATTCGGTGATAGCCCATGCAAATACCGACACTGCCACAGAGCCAGTGCAAAGCGATCGCTACACCCAAAGCCGACCAGGAGAAAAACCAGGGCGCCAGTAGAGCCAATCCGTGAAAGACTGCAAAAAAGCCAATCGAGACCCAGCTAATTTTATGAGAAGTCTGCGAATCGGCATCTGAGGCGCTTTCTAGAGGCGCTGCCACCGGCGGGGCTGAAGGGGAACTGGGCTCAGCCAAAGGGCGAGACGTTGCGTAGGGCATGGGGCGTGAAAACCTTTTGCTAGAGGAAGAAGTATTCATAGGTGCTTGAATACGCTAGGGTATTGCAAGTAACGCTTACATTTAAAGCTTAACCTGAGCTACCGAAAAAATGCAAGTGGTGCTTGCAAAATATATGCCAAATGACTGCTTGCTGCCCAGGTAAATCATTTCTCACTTGGATTTTTGCAGATCAATTCGTTCCTGTAGAGAGACGGCCCTAAAAGATGGCTGAGAGAAAACTATCAAGCCGAAAAAAGATCGTGCGCGCGGCTTTAGCGCTATTTTCACTGCAAGGAATTACCGCAACCACAACCAGGCAAATTGCCGAGCGAGCTAAAGTCAACGAGGTCACCTTGTTTCGGCAGTTTGGCAGCAAGCAGGGCTTGCTTTTGGCGGTCTTGCAAGAAGCCCCCATCTTAGAAGCCATGCAAGCGGCACTGACCGAAATTGCTGACGCTAATCAGCCGGTAGTTGCCTACGGAGCATCAGGGCTAGAGCTGCTGGGCAATGTGCCAGAGCTGGTGCGATCGCTCATTGGTGAAGCCGGTCAGCTCCCAACCGAAACCAGGCAAGCGCTAGAGCAAGCCCTCTATCAGGCCAATCAGCAGACCGTGGGCTACCTGCGCGGGGCAAAAATGAGCTGGCCCGGCCTGTCAGTAGAGGCAGCGGCTAGCCTGCTAAACACGCTGATTTTGGGCCATGCCGTGATGACGTTTGGCAGCGATGAAAAGGGGCTGTGGCAGAGTCAGGTAGATTTTTTGGCGGCGGTTGATACTTTGCTGGCGGGTGGGCAGGAGACGGGAGAGGGTAGGGCAGGAGACGGGAGAGCAGGAGACAGTAGAGCAGGAGACAGGGTTTCGGAGGTAGTGCCTGTGGCAGATTTGCCTACGGAAACGGTGCGATCGCTCTTTCAAAAGGCTAAAAAACAGGGCGCTCAGGCCTATGCGCTGGTGTACGTTCTCTTTGGCGCAGGGTTGCGAGTAGAGGAAGCGGCGGATTTAGAGCGATCGCATTCCCTCAGCAGCAAAACCCAGCATCTGCTCACCCTGGTTGGCGATAGGCCCAGGCAGGTTCCCCTCAATCGCTGGATTACGGGCCATCGCTATGGCACCTACCTGCGCAACCCGCTCACCCAATGGCTCAAAACCCGTCCGGACGATCAGCCCGCAGTCTTTATCAGCGAAGACGCTCAGCCTCTGGGCATAGCAGGCATCGCGGACTTGTGGGCAGAAGTCGCCGTAGACAGCGCTCCCCTCACAGGCGAACCCGTTAGCCCCTTTCAGGCGCGGCAAACCTGGTGCATAGAGCTGCTGCTAAAAGGCATGAGTCTAGAAAATCTGAGCATATTAGCGGGCCTGAGCCTGGAAGCCCTGGCCGTCTATGATCGCCGAGCCAAAGAGAAAGCTGCCTTGGAGCAGGCGCTAGCTATCGATCAAAAAAACAACTAACCTGAAGGTCTGTATTCTCCGGGCAACAGGGGTGGCAAATCTGTGACAGCAGCAAGCGAAACGGTGCGGGCCATGTATGCCGCCATTAACCGGCGCGACCTGGATCAGGCCATGACCTATGTAGACGAAAACTGCGTCTATCAAGATCTCAACTTTCCTCGGGCGTTTGAAGGCAAGCAGGGGGTGCGATCGCTCTTTGAAGACTCCATCAACAACGTGCCAGACGACTTCAAGTTCGTCATCGACGACATCACAACCGGCGATGACCACGCGGTCGGCATTACCTGGCACGTTGAGCTAGACGGTGTGCCGTTTCCCAATACGCGCGGGGCCAGCTTTTATCGGGTGTCTGCGAGTTCTGGCCTGCTGATATTTGGGCGAGATGTGGTTGAGTCGCCCGTCAAGCTTGGCAAGGTAGCATTCACAATCATCCGAGCAGTCACACCCTTAGCCCGGCGATTTCTCAAAGCGGGTGCGGAATCCAAGTAAAGTCCATCGCTTAGCAAAATGCCTGCAATCATCCAAGAGATAGAAAAAACAGACAAGCGCAATCGGCAGCTCTCCCAGCTTTTATGGGGGCTGGTGGTGCTATATGTGGCTGTGCTGTTGCTATCGCCGCCCGATCAGCTCCTGCCAGGAGAACCGATTTGGGCGATCAAACCGGACACCCTGACAGAAGTGCTGGCGGAGTCTCTTAATTTCTTCTTTGTGCTGCCTATTTTAAGCAAGCTGTTCAATGTCTCTGCGCCTACTGTCCATCCAGCCGCCGAAGCTTTCTTTAACTTTGCAGAAGCGTGGATTTTTATGTTTCTTCCGCTGATGTGGTTAGACCAGCGCGGACAAAACCTGCCTCGGGTGGCGCTTTGGGGCGCAGCTATGTTTCTGACTAATGTGTTTTTGCTGCCGTATATGGCGCAGCGGCTGGTGCAGCCTGAGGTCTCTGAAGAATCTCCTGAAAAAGGAATGTTGGCTCGCAGCTTTGGGGCAGTTGGGTTGGTAGTGGGAACAGGGGCGATCGCTTGGCTCTGTCTAGCCCGTCCCGAATTTGGCCCGTTGGCCGACCGAGGGCGCTATTTTTGGCAACAGCTAACCACCGACCGGGTGACAATTGCCTTCTGCGTAGACCTGCTGCTGTTTTGGATATTCCAGATTTGGCTGATGGGGGCGGTTGGGTCCCAGATAAAATCTCTCCGATGGATTCCCTTTTGGGGTCTTGCAGTTTGGCTCTTGATCTAACGTAGGTAAAAGCCTGATGGATTTTCGAGACTGCGTTGTTCTCTGTGGGCCAGAGCTGACGCCTTACTGGTGTGATCGCCTTCAAATCAAAGGCGATACTATTCACTCAATCGACCGGCGAGAACCCTGCCAGAGCATCGACAGCGGCGCTTTGGTAATTATCCCAGGATTGATCAATAGCCATACGCATATGGGAGATGCTTGCTTGCCCGATGGAGCCACCGGCATGACGCTAGAGCAGGGCTTCTTCAGGCCGCATGGCTATAAATATAGGGAGCTGGCCAAGCGCACCGAGGCTGAACACTATCCTCACATTGTCAATCATCTGCGCTACATGGCTCAGACTGGCACAGTCTGTCATATTGACTTTAGAGAGCAAGGAGAATACGGCACACAGCTTTTGCGCCGGGCCTCTATAGAGACTGGGGTACGGTCGGTGATTTTGGGTCAGTTTGATGAGTTACCGTTAACGTCAGCTCAGCTACAGGCCAATCAGGGGGAATTGGGGGAGGGGGCGATCGCTACCCTAAAAGCTCTCTTAAGCGTCGCCGATGGTTTTTCAGAAAGCACCATGAATGACCTCACCGACAGCGCCTGGCAACAGATCTACAAGATTACTCAGCAGCGCAACAAACTACGCGCCATCCACTGCTTAGAGAACGCCGCCTATCGCGAAGAAAGCCTGCGCCTGACCGGGCGAGGCGACTTGGAAAGGGCGCTAGATCTGTACGATCCCGATCTGGTCATTCACGCCACTGTTGCTAATGCTGCCGAAATCGGGCTGCTCTCCGCCCACCGAGTCAACGTCGTTCTCAATCCGAGAGCTAACAGCAATTTGGGTCTGCCCCTCGCCCCGATTGCTGAGCTGATGCGCAGCGAAGCCAATCTGTTGCTGGGTACCGATAACGGTTTGCTCAATAGTCCCAATCTCTTGGCAGAGCTTGACTTCACCTATAAAATTGCCAAAAGTCAGTTCGGCAACGCCACAGAGCCCAGCCCCACCCAAATCTTACAGATGGTCACCAGCAACATTCAGGGCGTAATCGATACCGACACCTTTGGCTACCTGGCACCTGGCCTGCCCGCTGATTTGGTAGCGCTCGACTTTAGCCAGCCTCAGCTGCGAGCCAGCCGTCATATTGTCGCTTCGGTCGTGAGCCGGGTCACCCCCAAAGATGTGCTAGCAACCATTCGTCGTGGCAAACCGCTTTTTGCTGCGCCCGATTTTGACCTTTCGGCGGCGACCGTATTCTAAGATACCGTCTCCCTCCGTAAAAAGCTTTACAAAATTATCATGAGCCAAGGCAATATCTGCGTCCACACAGGCCTGTCGAAATCATGAAACTATCTACCAAGCGGCCAGTCGTCGAAAAATCGGCGAGTGAAGACTATCCGCTCAGCGCTGTTCCTCTATCTGATCGCAAACCGTTTTGGTCGCTCTCTTTGCTGCTGATGGGCTTTGCTCTGACCTCTACGACGCTATTTGCCGGCGGAGCAATCGGGCCATCTTTTAGCTTTCCGCAGATTATCGCAATCATTCTGATTGGCAATCTGATCTTGGGGGGATACTGCGCGGCGCTAGGCTACATTGCCGCGAGAAGCGGGCTAACGACGGTGCTGATGGCTCGCTTTAGCTTTGGCAACGTCGGCTCTCGCTGGGTGGATTTTATCTTAGGGTTTACGCAGATTGGCTGGTATGCCTTTACCACAGCGATTATTGTGCAGGTGCTGCTAGAGCTAATGGGCGCACCTAGTACTGGGCTTCCCTATGTGCTGCTGGTGTTCTTCTTTAACTATGCCTTTTGTGCGACGGCCTATATTGGCTACCGGGCAATTGACTGGCTCAGCCGATTGGCGGTGCCTGCAATGCTGATTTTAGTAGCGGTGAGTTTGGTGCTGGCCTTTCGAGACTATGGCGGGGCGACCATTCCACAGCCAACTGGAGAGCTGAGCATGGGCGCGGCGCTAGCGGTGGTCATTGGCACCTTTATTTCAGGGGGAACTCAGGCCACTAACTGGAGCCGATTTGCCGATACGGGGAAAAATGCCGTTATCTCTACGCTGAGCGCCTTTTTGCTGGTGAACGGCATTCTGGTTTTTGCGGGTGCGTTTTGTACGCTGGTCTATGGCTCAGAAGATCTGATTAAGGCGATGGCCACTCAGGGGATTCTGGCGGGCGGGGTGATTTTGCTCATTCTCAACGTGTGGACGACGCAAGACAACACTATTTATGCCTTTTCGGTGGCCGGGGCAAATATGTTTCGCACGCATAAGCGTCATGCCTTTGTACTTGGCGGGGCCACCTTTGCGCTAATTCTCACACTGTCGGGTATTTACGATCTGCTGCCGACCTATCTGATCTTTTTGGGCACGGTGATTCCCCCGGTGGGCGGGATCATTATGGTGGACTTTTGGCTGCGTCATGCGGGTCGCTTTCCTCGGCTGACGGCCCGGCTACCGGCTTTTAATTGGGCAGGCGTGATCGCCTATGTGGTGGGTTCTGTGGTTGCCTATACGACGGGCAATGCTGGGATTGGGATTGGCCCGGTGAACGGCATTATCGCGGCGGCTGTGCTGTATGGCATTCTCTATCGCGCTATTCCTCAGCCTATTCGTTAGGTCTATTGGCTGGGCTTTGCTGCGCTACATTGAAAAACTGCTGGGGTCGCCGACCACTTCTAAGCCAATGGTTTCGCCTGCGACCATCACTGAGGTGATTTCTACCTGAATGGGTAGATTTTTCAGGTCGGCTAGTGGATTGATGGACTCGGAGAGGCGGCGGGCAGCGATCGCACTCACATCTATCCCGGCTGCACTGACATCAGTGACATCGAATATCAGCTGAGTGCCCCGCCCGGCTAGCCGCCCGGTCACGTCTACTGTCACCCCAGGGGGAACGACAAAATTACCGAGCTGAGGGCGCACTCGCAGCGTGGCCTGATCGGGCGATCGCAGCGTCACCTCAGCCTCATTCACATTGCGATAGGTCTCTAAAAAATCAGCAAGATCTTCAGTTTTAATCACCGCTGTCAGCCGAGCTGTGTCTACTTGAGAGAGCCGCTCAGCTTTACGGTCGTAGACTACGCCGGTTAGATCCAGGGCCAGCTGCTCGATTACGGGTGAACCCTCAGGGCGGACGCGATCGCCCACAGCCACCACGCTTTCAGCGCTGCCTGCGCCTATCTGTAACCCCTGAATTTTGACATCGTAGCCGTCGGCAGGCCCCACGTATTTGGGCAGCTCTCGTTCAATGCCCTGCTCTACTAAATTGGTGGGGCTACAGCTAGCCAGCAGCACACCAGCGCTGCCCGCTACGATCAAAGCCGACCGGCCTAGCTTTTGCCACCATCTTGTCTGAAGTGCTGTTGCCACGATCTCTCTCCGAATATAGGCTGTATCGCTCCCTCGCCCACTGGCTATAAGCTACCCTCAAAACAACTATTTTCACTCTATTAGTCACTAAACTATTAGCGATAGGCACGCAGCTGCCGTCGAACCGTTACAAAAATACACTGCACCCTTCAACACCGTGCTGTTAAACCTATGCCGTTAAAGAGGTCATTGGGACTGAATCTACGGGCTCATGTTTCCCTAAGCCCCATTTGGACAGAAGAGCTACGAGCGATTTTACGCGGCACCGCAGGCAGCTTTTTATTTGGCATTCCGCTGCTATATACCGTTGAGGTGTGGTCAATTGGTTCTGCTACCGGCTCGCTACGGCTGCTGGGCGTACAGGCAGTGACTTTTGTAGTCGTGCTGCTACTGACGCAAATTGAGGGCTTTCGGCGATCGCTCACCATCCAGCCCATAGAGACCGTGTTGGAAAGCATTGAGGCGCTCGGAATTGGCATAGTCTGCGCGGCGATCGCCTTGATCCTGCTGCGCCGCATCACTTTCGAAACCCCACTTTCAGAAGCGCTCGGCAAGCTCATTTTTGAAGGAGTACCCTTCTCGCTAGGGGTGACCCTGGCCCGCTCTACTCTAGAGCGTCGTCCTCGCGTGCGCCGTACCCTCATAACCGAAACATCCGCCCCGGCTACCGCTAGCTTTCGCAGTATTTTGCGCGATACCCTGGTCGATATTGACGCTACCCTAATCGGGGCAATTGTGATTGCCTTCAGCATTGCCCCGACTGAGGAAATCTCGATTATCGCAGCGGCCCTGCCCGACTTGTGGATGCTGCTGATTATGGCTGCCTCGCTGCTGGTTTCCTACATTATTGTGTTTGCCTCTGGCTTTACCGACCGCAGTGAACGCGCCCAGCGAGGGCTGCTGCTAACGCCGCTGACCGAAACGCTGGTAGCCTATGTGGTAGTACTACTCGCCTCGGCCCTGATGCTGATCTTTTTTCAGCAGCTCAGCGGCGATGACCCCTGGCAGGAATGGCTGGGGAATATAATTGTGCTGGGGCTACCCGCTTCGGTAGGGGGCGCTGCCGGAAGAATTTTAGCGTAAGGATCGAGTTGAAATTGGCTATAGGTGAAAACGATCCAACTGCGCCGGAGTCCTCAATAGACGAGTTCTCAATCGACCTGGTGAGCACATCTGTTAGCGATAGCTCTGAAAATGGTTCCGAAGATAGCTCTGAAGGAGCCGCGAACAGCCGCGACTTAGAGCAGAGAGATGTACTGAGGGCGCGATCGCTCGCCGAGTGGCTTACCCTCAGTCTTTCTACGCTGATCTTAGCCACCATTGTTGGCTTAGTGCTCTATGACTGGCAGATCAGCAAAAGCCTCCCCCCTGCCTTCCAAGTTGAAATTGCTGAGACCACCCGCCTGAACGCAGGCCGCTACTATGTGCCCTTCACCCTTCACAATACCGGTGGGCGGATCGCTAGAACCGTTCAGGTAGTAGCTGATCTGCATATGCCTGACGAGACCGACGAGGCCGGAGAACAGCAGTTTGACTTTCTCTCTGGCAATGAGCGAAAAAGAGGCGAATTTGTATTTGAGCACAACCCTCAAGATGGCGTGCTGGTGGTCAGAGTCGCCAGCTTTGGCCTGCCGTAGGCCAAACCAGCGTGAGCTCAGGGTAAGCAATTATCTAAAATGTCGTCAGACAGTAAACTTAGCCACACCGCCCGAGGTAAATCCCCTTCTCGGAGGGGCGCAGGGGTGGGTTTCGGCGTGTAGCACAAGTCACCACCCACTCCGCCCTACGGGCACCCCTCCGACGGGAGGGGATTTGCTTCAGGCTTGGCGATTAAGGATTTTCTATCTCGAACTCACATCAAACCCCGTACAATGCAAATCTACTCGTGAATGCGTCCGTTGGGCATGATGGTACCCGTCAGCCGGGCGCCCAAGAGCTTCACCATGATTTTGTCGCCGTAGCCGACTTTAGCCCCGCTCAGGTCGGCCCCACTCAGGTCGGCCCCGCTCAGATCGGCACCAATCAGGTCGGCACCGCTCAGGTCGGCATGGCTGAGGTCAGCCTGTAGCAAGTTAGCGCGGAATAATCGCGCCTTACGCAGATTGGCCCGGTTGAGATTGACCTTATGCATGAAGGTATCGCTGAGGTCTGCGCCTGCGAGATCAGCGCCGCTGAGGTTGCGGCCCGAAAAGTCTTTTTCCTTGAGGTTAGCGCCTCTTAGATCAGCGCCGCTGAGGTCGGGATCGCGCTTAGCTCTGGCGGCCTGGTTGTAGTAGGGGAAAGCGCTGTCTGGCTGTGAGGTTGATTGGGAGGAAGCAGGTTGAGAGGCGGCGGGTTTGGAGGTGGTTTGAGGGCTATCTTTGCGGCTGGGCTGACTGTTTGAGTCTGCTTTTGAGCTGGCTTTGGAGCCGTTAGTGCTGCTTGAGGGTTGATTGGAGGTGCGATCGCTCTTAGTGCTCTGGCCGTTACTCTGGCTGCTAGACTTGCCGTTCGCTTCTCCCGACTCGGCAGGAGAACTCGCAGACTGGCGCGGCCATCGGCTGCTCGCGTAGGGCCGGTAGCCATCGCCATAGGCACTGCTCGAATAGCTGGCGGCCCGGCGGTAGGCCTCGTAAGGCGGACGGTAGCCACCAGCCCGTCCGTTACTCGTCTGATAAGACGACTGGCGAGCGGTGCGGCTGTAGGGCCGATAGGTAGAGTCATCGCCTGGGCGATAGGTCGAAGCGGTGTGATCGCCCTTAGCTGAAGCTGACTTAGCACCTGTCTGAGTGGTGTGGGTAGCCGGAATTCTGCCATCGCGGCACTGCGATCGCAAATAAGAGCGAGCCTCGTTCAGGTCTTTGAGCTTAGCCTCAGCCTTTTCTCTGAGCCGTTCACGGTCAGCCGGAATCCGATCTGGATGCCAGATAAACACCAGATCCTTATACGACTGATTCACCTCCGTCATGGAAGTTCCCAGCTCCAGCTCTAAAACTCTATAGGCCTGTTCAATCTGATCCATACGCGCCGGTCAGCGGGGTTTTCATGATAAAGATGTCGCTCGTATCGCTGTGTTTTCCCTCTTCAGAGTATAAAGGCCTCACTCCGATTATGACGGATAGCGCACGCCAGACTGCGGCGATCGCAGCAAATTTTAAGAACCCGCTTGACCTTCCGTAAGATTGAGGCAAGATTGAAGCGCGCTTCGCTGCGGTGGCCTGCTGCTAGTTTTCCGTCAGCCTCAGCTCATTGAGATTCCACAATACGCCTCCTAGCGCAGTATATTTCACATTCTCAACCTTATTGCGTACCGCGCTCATTGAGTACTGACCGACCAGATGAATAAAAGGCAGATTTTCCTGCACCAGCTGCTGAGTTTCCACATAGAGCGCCTTGCGTTTTCCTTCATCCAGCTCTTGGGCCGCTTTCACATACAGATCGCTAATCGCCTGCTCCCAGTCGGCTACCTCCCGACCCGGCATCGGCTCGGCCCCCACTGGCTGCTGGTTAAACATATGCAGCCCGCCGTTGGTCAACCACAGATTGGCAGCGCTATTAGGCTCCACCCCAGCAGTGAACCCCAGCACAATCGCCTCCCAGTCCATCGTGGTGTCCATCTTGCCAATGAGCGCATTAAAGTCAAGGGGCTGATAGTCTACGGTGATGCCAATTTTGGCCAGGTTTTGCTTAATTTGGGCACCCGCAGACTCTCGAATCTTATTGCCTACGTTAGTTTGCAGGGTGAAGCGGACTTGATTGCCGTCCTGATCAAAAAGCCGGTTGTCCCGATACTCAAAGCCCGCCGACTCTAGCAGTTCTTTAGCCTTGTCGATATTAAAGTCGTAGACAGGCAAGCCAGATTCAGCGAAATAGGGGCTCTGAGGCGGAATCTGAGAGTTTTGCAGCTCTCCCAGACCCTTAAAAATGTTGTTGAGCATGGTGTCTCGGTCAATCGCGTAGGCGACAGCCTGCCGAAATTCCAGGGTATTAAACCAGGCTGACTTGACTGGATCGACCACCGGATTACCGTTGAGCGAGCCCTTGTTCAAATTGAAGGTTACGTACAGACGGCTGGTCGTCGGTCCACCGTTGTATACCTTGTAGTTGCCCTGCTCTTCGTCCTGCTTGATCAGTCCAAAGTTATCTGGTGTAACTGTCATCAGGTCGGCATCGCCCGAGCGAAAGCTAACAAACTCCGCATCTTGTGAGGTAACTACCGGCCACACAATCTGCTCAATGTAGGGCTGCTGCTCCCCATTGGAGCCTTTTTGCCAGTAGTAGGGGTTGCGCTCAAAGACAATCCGCTCGCCGGGTACAAACTGCTTGATGGTGTAGAGCCCGTTGCCGACAATGGTAGACGGGTCGGTGCCAGTGCCCCATTTCGATAAAAATAGGGGCTGACCGTTGACATCTTTAGTTTTCACCGATTCTTCGAGTGCGTGCTTAGGCAAAATAGCGATACCTGTTGCACGCAAAAAAGGCGCAAATGGCTCTGGAATTTTGAACTCGACTCGCCGCTCGTCTAGCTTACGAACGGTCGGCAGCTTGCCTTCTTCCCCAATCCGAAGAATATCGCGGGTATCGGTGGGAATTTCTTCATTGAAAATCAGATCGTTGTAGGTAAAAACGACATCGTCTACGGTTAAGGGCTCGCCGTCTGACCACTTCAGATCTTCTTGTAGGGTATAGATAATCGTCTGGCCATCTTCGAAGATTTCCCAAGATTCTGCCAGGGCAGGAATAATTTCGCTGGTGGTTTGATCGATGCCGATTAGCCCGTCGTACATCAGGGCAAGCACGTTAGAGCTGGTAGTTTCTTGGGTGAGTAGGTAGTTAAAGGTTTTTGGCTCGCCCAGCACGGTGCTGATCATCTGAGGGATGTCAGCAGCTTGCGTCCTAAAGTTTTCTAACCGCAGTCGATCTAAGCTACAGCCGGGTAGAACCACCGCTAAACTCAAGATTGTCAGCCCCAGTAGCAGTAGCCGCCACAGACGCACGCCTCGCAGCCGACTATCCAACGTTTGCCAATTCATAGGCCCCACAGTGCTTTACAGTGCTTTCGTCTCAGTCTATTCAATATCAGTCTATTCAATATTAGAGAAAAACCCGTCCTTTGCGTAGGTGGGTTAAGCTCTGCCGAAGCCCAACGTCTCTAGCTTTGTATTCTATGCCGTCAGAAAATGCAGCCAGGAATAGTGCGTTCAGGTGACGGTATCGCTGCGCAGGCTGCGGTAGTGGTCGGCGCGAATTTTGGCCATGGTGATATCCCAGTGGTCTTCGGTGTCGCCGAGGGTGTTTAGCAAATGGGCGCTCAGGGCCAGGGCGGCTTCAAATTCTGGCTGGACGACTTCTTGAGCCCCGAGCTGGCTGAGCTGGTCGAGTTCTTGGGTGGTGTGAGCGCGGGCAATGATGTCTAGCTGGGGGGCGATCGCCCGGGCCCGCTGAAGCAACAGCCGAGTACTGATCGGATCGGGTAGGGCAATCACTAGCGCCTTGGCTGCCGGTAGAGCAGCTCTAGCCAAGATCAGCTCTGAATCGGCATCTCCCAACACGTATGGAATCTTTTCGCGCCGCAGTGACTGGGCTGCCGCCTCGCTGTTTTCGAGCACTAAGACGGGGTAGCCGCGCGATCGCAGCAAACTGACAATTACTCGCCCTACTCGGCCAAAGCCCGCTATCACCACATGATTGGCGATTTCTTCACCGCTCCCCTGCCGCTGCGGAGACTCTCGTCGCCGTAAGATCGCCGCCAGCCTGGGCTGCTGGTATAGCCACGCCGATAAGGGCGTAGACAGCTTAAAAGACAGCGGGGTCAGCACCAGCGTAATCGCGGTGGTCCCCAGCAGCAGCAGATAGGTGTCTTGAGAGATCAAATTGTTCTCCAGGCCAACCACAGCCAGCACAAAAGAAAATTCGCCGATCTGGTTGATGCCGCAGCTCGTCAGAACAGCCGTCTTCAGCGAATAGCCAAACCACAGCACAATTGGTAGCACAATCAGCGCCTTGCCTACCATTACTAAGCTTACCAGCCCTAAAATGCGATCAAAGTTGTCAACGAGCACTCGCGGGTCAATCAACATGCCAATAGAGACAAAAAATAAGCTGGCAAAGGTATCGCGCAGCGGCAGCACTTTTGCTAGCGCATGGTCGGCGTAGTCAATTTCGGCGATCATCAGCCCGGCAACGAAGGCCCCAATCTCAATCGACAGGCCCAGCCGCGCCGTCAGCAGCGCCACACCTAAGCACAGCGAGATCAGCGTGAGCAAAAACAGCTCGCTGCTCTCAGTCAGCGTCACTTGGCGAATAATCACCGGAATTAGCCAGCGCCCAGCCGCCAGCGCCACCAGCAAAAAACCGACGACTTTCAGCAGGGCCAGCCCGATTACCTGCCAGAGTGCGCCTGCCTGACCAATCGCGGGCAAAATTGCTAGCATCAGCCCTAGCGCCAGGTCTTGAGCGATCAGCACAGCCAGCATAATCTGGCCGTGACGAGTGTTAATCTCGCCGCGTTCGGTCAGCGTTTTCAGCACGACTGCCGTGGAGGAAAGGGATAGCAGTGCGCCCCAAAAAATGCCCTGAGAGAAGCTGTCTACCCAACCAAGAGAGAAGGCGATCGCCGCCACCAACCCCATAGTCAGGCCAATTTGTAACAGACTGCCCTGCAAGGCTATGTTGCGCACCCGGTTGAGTTCCTCTAGGGAAAACTGCACACCCAGCGCGAACAACAAAAAGGCGACGCCGATCTCTGCTAGCGCTTGAATATTGCCGGTATCGGTAATCAGCTTGAGCCCCAGCGGACCAATCACCAACCCACTGGTCAGATAGCCGAGCAGCACCGGTTGCCGCAGCCGGTGCACCGCATAGCCGCCAATAGCAGCAGCGCCCAAAGCCAGCATCAGTTCAAACGTAAACCCTGACTCTGAAGCCATATTGCTAGCATTCCTTGTGCGGTATGCCTACAAGCTAGCGGATAGACCGCATTAGAACCAACGTCACTGCTGCCGCATTCATACCGCTTGACAGAGGATATTGAACTGATTTTGGACTCTGATCTAAGATGAAAATACAAACTTCGAGCGATTAACCGATGGGCTTACTGATTGACGGCGTCTGGCGTGACCAATGGTATGACACCGAAGGCAATGAAGGGCACTTTAAACGGGAGACTTCTAGCTTTCGCAATTGGGTCACCGCCGACGGCAGCGCTGGCCCTGAGGGTAAAGACGGCTTTAAGGCAGAGCCGGGCCGCTATCATCTCTATGTTTCTTACGCTTGCCCCTGGGCCCACAGAGCGCTGATCTTTAGAGCGCTGAAAGGGTTAGAAGAAATGATCGATATTTCTGTTGTTAACTGGTTTATGGGCGAAGACGGTTGGAGCTTTGAGCCAGGGCCGGGAGTTGTTCCCGATCCGATCAATCACGTCGATTTTTTGCGCGAAGTTTATACTAAAGCCGACTCGAACTATACGGGCCGGGTGACTGTTCCTGTGCTTTGGGACAAGGCGACACACACTGTTGTCAACAACGAATCGTCAGAGATTATTCGTATGTTTAACAGTGCGTTTGATGGGATCGGTGCCGCCTCTGGGGACTATTACCCGGCGGATCTGCATGACCGGATAGATGAGATTAATGACCGGGTTTATCACACCGTTAACAACGGCGTTTACAAGGCGGGTTTCGCGACTACTCAAGAGGTTTACGAAGAAGCGGTTGTGCCTTTGTTTGAGAGTCTGGATTGGATTGAAGAGATTTTGGCCGATAGCCGGTATTTGGCGGGCGATCGCCTCACTGAAGCCGACTGGCGCTTATTCACCACCCTCATTCGCTTCGACCCGGTCTACAACGGCCACTTCAAGTGCAACATTCGCCGCATTGTTGACTACCCAAATCTGTGGGGCTATACCCGCGAACTCTATCAAATTCCGAGAGTGGCCGATACCGTTCACTTTGACCATGTCAAAGGCCACTATTACCAGAGTCACGACATGGTGAATCCGACCCGCATTGTGCCAGTCGGCCCCGAAATAGACTTCAATGAGCCGCACGGTCGAGGCTAGGCTTTTCTAAAGTCAATCAATGCTATCGTAAATACTTCTGCCCAGAGATTGCGCCATGGCTGTGACTACCGCTATCAGCAATATTGAGCTTGAGCCGGGTAGCCGAATTGCGATCGCAAACGTAGGTTGGCAGGAATTTGAGACGATTTTGCAGGAGCTAGGCGAGTCACGAAATAGCCGGATTGCCTACAGCCAAAACACGCTAGAGATTATGGTTCCTCTGCCCGATCATGAGCGCTCAAAGGTTGTTGTATCTGATATTGTCAAAACGCTGCTGCGCCACCAAGATCGAGATTGGGAATCACTGGGTTCAACAACTTTCCGGCGGCAGATTAAGGCCGCCGGACTAGAACCGGATGACTGCTTTTACATAAAAAACTACCGAGCTGTGATCGGCAAAAGCCGACTCGACTTAGCCGTTGACCCACCGCCCGACCTGGCGATTGAATCCGACTATACGTCTAAAACCAAGCTAGACGCCTATCTAAGTCTACAGGTGCCGGAGCTTTGGATTTATGACCAGGGTTTGAAAATATACGTCCTTGATGATGCCCGTTACGTTGACGTGCAGATGAGCCCAACCTTCCCTGAACTCCCTATCAAACAAATCGTTGAGCAGGTCATTAGTCAGGCTCAGCGGTTCGGGACCAGCCAAGCCTTACGTGCTCTCGAAAAAACGCTGCTTTGATATAGCTTCCGGCGCTTTGCTTCATGCAGCATTACTGACTGTAAGCCATATATAGCAACAGGCAAAGTGCTCCGCGAAGCGCGAATGCATCCGCGCTTCGCTATAACTACCTACAAGCGCAGCAGATAAGAAGCCCTAGTCAAGGAGACTGAAACGGTGCTGAACCAGGGCTTGTCAAATAAAAAGATCGAACTATTCGCAGCTGGTACCGCCGCCGTTTACGCAAAAAGCAAACGCCAGGAAGCGGCTCCGGTCTTGAGCGGTTGCCTCAAGAATGTTGTCCAGTTTGAAGAAAGTAGCGGCTACTTGCGACTGCTCTGCGCTGGGCTTTTGCAAAAACCAGTCGCTGCTTGTCACCGTGTCGAAAGAAACGGCCTGATTGCGAGCGTGCTCCATGACCAACCAGGAGACAGTCTCTTGCTCAGATGCAGACAGGTCTTCGTACCAGAGCTGATAGACTTGCAGGACTTGCCCGGTTTCGTCTGATTCGCGGATATCGTCGCCATCGCCCAAGTTGAGGCCCAGGGTATTGCTCAAACTATTAACGGTGTAAGCCGTTCCGTTGATCGTGCGATCAAGGTAGTTAACGGTGCTATTGACGCGGTTGACCGTGTTCAGGAAATCTCCAAAAGGATTTGCCGAGGCAGACATCTGAGTAGCGAGCACAACACAAGTCGCCGAAATTAGGCCTGTGAGCCCTTTGTTTAATTTCATATCGTCGAAAAAGCTAAGTTGACTGATTTCTATCGCGAGATATTCACCCTAAGCGCATAGACTACAATTCTCTTTTGGGAGGATGCAATGGGCTATGGCTCAACTTTTTGCAAATCACACCTAAGGGCTAAAAGTGCTACATTCTTATGAAGTTTGGGAGAAGCACTCGGAATTTATCCGGCTATTGCTACAGCCTGTAGGTTGCAGCTCTCGATAAGCTGCCTCAGCTCTATCGTCATTAGGTAGCCTTGATCAATCACTTTTTTCCCATGGATAAAGCTGTAGTCTACTGATGACGGCTGGCAAAACACCAGCGCGGCGACTACATCGTGATGGCTACCAACTAGCGCGGGCGTGTCAATATTGAACGCGATAAAATCTGCTGACATGCCCGGTGCCAGATAGCCAATGTCGTCTCTTCCTAGTACCCTAGCTCCCCCTCTAGTCGCTATCTCCAGAGCTTCACGAGCAGTCATCGCGGCTGCATCGCACTCTCTCACGCGAGCGACTAAAAAAGCTGTGCGAGTCTCTTGCAACAGATTGGAGGCGTCGTTAGAAGCCGCACCGTCTACCCCAATGCCGACCGGAACGCCCTGCGTGAGCATTTTACGAATGGGGGCAATGCCGCTGGCTAGTCGCAGATTGCTACAGGGGCAGTGGGCGACGCCCGTGCCCGTTTTGGCAAATTTTTGGATGGCGCTATCGCTAAGCTGTACGCAGTGGGCATGCCAGACATCTTCGCCAAGCCAGCCAACTGATTCGGCATAGTCACCTGGGCGCAGACCAAACTTGCTCAAGCTGTAGTCAACGTCGCTTTTGTTTTCGGCTAAATGGGTATGGAGCCGAACGCCCGGATAGGAGCGGGCCATGGCTGCTGACTCTCGCATCAGGTCGGGTGAGACGGTAAAAGGAGAGCAGGGTGCCAGGACAATGCGGGTCATCGCGTGGCGATCGCCATCGTGATACTGCTCAATCAATCGCTGTGAATCTTTGAGAATATCAGGCTCTTTTTCCACCAGCGCATCAGGCGGCAATCCGCCCTGACTTTCACCCATACTCATGCTGCCCCGGCTAGCGTGAAACCTGAGGCCAATATCTTGCACCGCGCGAATCTCGTCATCTAGCGTGCAGTCGTTGGGAAAGAGATAGAGATGATCGCTGGCTGTGGTGCAGCCAGACAGCATTAGCTCGGCAGCGGCCATTTGAGCGCTCGCATAGATGCCAGCAGCCGTCAGCTTACTCCACATGGGGTAGAGCGCCTGTAGCCAGGAGAAGAGATCGCAGTTTTGGGCGGCGGGCACCGCTCGGGTGAGCGTTTGAAAGAAGTGGTGGTGGGTGTTTACTAAGCCGGGCAAAACAACATGGCGACCTTGCAGATCCAGGATATCGTCAGCTGTGGTCGGCAAAGTTTCTGTACTGCCAACTTGTTCAATGATGTGATCTCTAACAAAGAGAGCTCCGTTGCGAATTTCTCTACGCTCGTCATCCATCGTCACCAGCGTGTGAATGTTTTTGATTAGAAGAGTGCTCATTAGCAGGTGCTCAGGCTGTATAGATTTTGCTTAATCCCAGGTCGGCTAGGCCTTTGCGGTAGGCCACTGAGGTTTGATCCGCCTGAATATGCGATTCGGCGCGCAGGTCGAGAGGGAGATCTTCAGGATACTGAGCTTCTACGATCTCTTTGTCTTCGTTAAAAATTTGATAGTTGAATTCGTACACAGGCTCTAACGGCTGATCTTTGTCAAAGTTGCGGCAGAGCGGGGAGAATACGCGGGTTTTACGAGCGGAAATAGGAGAGGCCGCGTTGAGAATGCACAGACGGCCTGCGTCGGGGAAATTAACTCTGAGCAGCGCGGTGAAGGGCAAAAAGACTTCAAACACTCGCAACCACTCAAAATCGTCAGGGGCGCGGTGCTGTAGGCCTTTGGGAAAGTTGCTGACAGAGCTGAGATATTCTGCCCTGAGGCCGCGCGGGGTGGGGCTAACCTCGTAGCGAGGGACGATGGGGTTGCTGCGATCGCCAAACGACTCGGCATGAATCCAGGCAAAGTGAGCCACGTCTAAAAAGCCTTCCATCTGTCTGCCAGCAGCGGCCTCCAGGCTAATGCTATCGGGTACAATCGGCTGATACTCGGGGTCCGTCCACTCGGGGAAGTAAGGCAGAGCGTCGCCCTCCTCAGCGCTGCCCGTTAGCGTTGTCCAGACCAGGCCATAGGCTTCTTTGACGGGGTAGGTTTTCAGGCAGAGCTGGCTGGGAATGCTGGCCTGCGGATTGGCCGGAATCAGGCTGCACTGTCCGCTGGCGTCGTAGTGAAAGCCGTGGTACTTGCAGATGATCTGATCGTCTTCAATATGGCCCATGCTCAAGGGGACGCCTCGGTGCAGGCAAATATCGTTGGCGACTGAGAGGCCAGCGGCAGTGCGCCAGATGACTAGCCGCTGATCGAGCAGGGTGGCAGCCACTGGCTGACTTTTTACCTCATGGCTAAAGGCGACCGGATACCAGAAGGGAGCGATCGCATCCCAATCGGTCGGCGAAAACGTGCAGCCTTTGGGATATGCAGCTTTTCTATTTTGAGCTGAGCTGTTTTGAGCGATCGCTACTGACATTACTTACTCCTCATCTGCAAAAGACACGTCAACCATTCAGTTACTCAGCTTAACGTCATTCTCTCATCGTCGCTAAACCGGAGCGCTCTAGCTGTCGCCCTTGCAGCGCTCTGCTGAGCCATCTCCACCTGGGCAAGTAGAATACAGAATATAGCTGCGGCAGTAACTTCGCCGCTACAGCAAAAATTTATCTCCTTATATGACTTCAGATTCTTCGGCTGCACCAAACGCTACAGAGCTATCCAAACCGTCAGAGGAGGGCTCGGATCAGTCTTTGCTGTGGGGGGCAGGGCTGATTACAGCGGGTTTTTTGGCCAACACCATTCAGGGTGCCTTGGGAAAAGTGGCGCAGGCAACTATTGAGCCAGGGCAGTTTTTGTGGCTACTGCTGCTGCTGGCTTTGGGCGCACTGCTGCCGGTAGAAATTGGGCGGCGGGGTCGCGATTTGCAGGCCGGGTTTAAGGCTCAGGTGCTGCCTTACTATCTGCTGCGGGCGGTGTTTGGGCTCAGTGGCTTTTATCTGTTTATTTGGGCGGCGGGGCTGGGTAGCCTGGTCAGTGCCAATGTGCTGCTGAATACAACGCCGATATTCATCCCAGTGATCGGCGTAATTGCTTTGAACAAGCAGATTTCGCTGAAGCTGTGGGGGGCGATCGCCGTTGGCTTCATCGGCTTGCTGCTGGTCGTTCAGCCCAGTGCCGACTTGTTGCGCAACCCGGCTAACCTGATCGGCCTGGGGGCCGGGCTTTCAGCCGCCGTCGAGTTTCTCACCGTGCGCCGAATTAATCAAACCCAGTCGCCGCTGAGCCAGACGCTGTACTATCTGCTGATTGGCTCAGTCCTGATGGCACCAGTGGCTCTGTGGCAGTGGCAGCCGATTGACAGCGGAATTGTGGGATATGTCGTCGCAGCGGCAGCGGCTTTTCTCACCTTTCAACTGCTGCTGGTAAAAGCCTATCGCTACGCTGAACCGCACCAGATCGGCGTATTTCAGTACAGCAGCGTGATTTTCTCGGCGGTGATTGGCTGGCTATTTTTTGATGAGATACCGAATGGCACTTCGCTAGTGGGTATGGCGCTGATCACTGTCGGGGGTGCGCTGGCGATTTACCTGGAGCAAAAACCTCAGACTGACTTGACGAAAGAACCAACAGGAACGTGAGCACCAAGGGACTTTTATCGTCACAACATTAAGGGGAAAAGCAACTCTTCCTTTAGACATAAACAATTGGATAGAACCGGCATCTAATGTATTTCTCACAGCCGATATTTTCGTAACAGCAGCGCGGTCTAATACAGATGTCTTCAGAGCCGAACGTACAGTTTCAACATGAGTGAAGCGAGAGCAGGTCAAGGTTTAGTCAGAGGTGTTCAAAGATGGTGAGTACCGCGCCTGAAACGGCTAGATCAGTTAACCCCAATATGGCCAGACCTGTCACCCCCTTAGGAATTCTCGCTGAGCGGCTACAGCGACTCACCCGACAAGCTAAAACTGAGCAAACTTCAGCTGACTTTCAAGCTGATTTGACTGAGGCTTATCAACTGGCTGCCGGCCTCGATCCTTACCTGGAAAGCTGCACTACGCCAGAATCAGCAGCACTTGCCAATCTCTCACAGCAAACTCAGGCAGAAGACTGGAGCCGACGCTTTGACGACGGCGAAACAGTGCGCGCCCTAGAGCAAGAGATGCTCTCCGGCCATATTGAAGGGCAGCTGCTAAAAATGCTGGTAGCTATTAGCCAGTCAAAGCGAGTATTAGAAATTGGCATGTTCAGCGGGTATTCGGCGCTGGCGATCGCCGAAGCCCTTCCCGACGATGGCTATCTAGTTGCCTGCGAAGTAGACGAATACGTCTCTCAGTTCGCCATCAGCTGTTTTGCCGCTTCTCCTCATCAAAACAAAATTCAGGTAAAAGTGGCTCCGGCTGTAGAGACCATGCACGGTTTAGACAAAGCTGGAGAATCTTTTGATCTGGCGTTTATTGACGCTGATAAAGATAGCTACATCGAGTACTGCAACTTGTTACTAGAAACAAATCTGCTCGCACCCGGCGGCTTTATCTGCGTAGACAATACCCTCATGCAGGGCCAGCCTTATCTGGCGGAAAGTCAGCGCACTAACAATGGCCGAGCGATCGCTCAGTTCAACCAGTTCGTTATAGACGATAGCCGGGTCGAGCAAGTAATGCTGCCCGTGCGAGACGGCTTCACCATCATCAAACGTAAATAGAGAGCAGATGGCACAACTACTGTTTGTCTCGGAGCGCAGTTTAGCGGTAGCTTCAACGACGGGTTTAGCAGTCGTAAAAACGCTGGGCACCCTAGTCTTACTCCTGCTGCTGTTGCCTTTTAACCTGCTAGCAGTTTTGGTAGCTTGGGGAAAGCAAATTGTCAGTAGAGAGCGATCGCCCTTAGCGAACAGCGCAGATTCTAAAACGCCTTCAGGTACGAAGAGAATCTTGATCACGGGGGCGAAAATGACCAAAGCGCTACAGCTGGCGCGATCTTTTCATCGAGACGGGCACGAAGTGTATCTGGTTGAAACGCATAAATATTGGCTGACCGGTCATCGCTTTTCCCGCGCTGTCAAAGGGTTTTTTACCGTACCGGCTCCCGAAAAAGACAGCGAAGGTTATTGCCGGGCTTTAGTGGCGATCGCTCAGCAGCATCACATCGATCTATTTGTCCCCGTCTCTAGCCCAGTCGCCAGCTACTACGACTCTCTAGCAAAAGAAGCATTAGCGCCTTATTGCGAATCCCTCCATCTCGACTCCGAAACGACAGCGATGCTAGATGATAAGTGTGCCTTTTGCAGCAAAGCTAGAGAGCTTGGGCTGTCCACACCTAAAGTGTTTCGCATTACTGATCCGCAGCAGATTTTAGACTTTGACTTTAAAGGCGACGGCAGTAAATACATTGTCAAAAGTATTCCCTACGACTCGGTGCTGCGCTTAGATCTAACCCGACTGCCTTTCCCAGACATGGAGAGCTACGTGCGCCAGCTGCCCATCAGCGAATCTAAACCTTGGGTAATGCAAGAATTCATTCGCGGACAAGAATACTGCTTTCATGCCACAGCGCGTAAGGGCAAAATCAGGCTACACTGCTGCTCCAAATCCTCTCCCTTTCAAATCAACTACGAGCAGGTAGACAATCCTGCTATCTACCAGTGGGTAGAGACATTCGTAAAAAAGCTGAACCTGACCGGGCAAGTATGTTTTGACATGATTCAAACCACAGACAGCACCGTCTATCCGATTGAATGTAATCCCCGTCTGCATTCAGCCATCACCATGTTTCACGACCATCCGGGCGTTGCTGCCGCTTATCTCTCAGACGGCGAATCGGCAGCAGCACCGATCACGCCTCTCCCCAACAGCAAGCCTACCTATTGGACTTACCACGAACTCTGGCGACTGCTAAATGTGCGCTCTCTATCAGAGCTGAACGATTGGTGGCATAAGATGACTCAAGGAACCGACGCCGTTTTGCAACCAGCCGATCCGCTGCCCTTCTTCATGCTGCACAACTGGCAAATTCCGCTGCTGTTGCTCGACAATCTCCGTCGATTGAAAGGGTGGGTAAAGATAGATTTCAACATTGGCAAGCTAGTTGAGCTAGGCGGCGATTAAAACAGCCGCCAGCCAGCAGCCTACCTATTACTTCTTACTTCCACCTATTCACTCCCCAAAAATGACAGCTACCACCAGCGCCAATCCCAATACCGCAGCCAAGCGGCGAGTTTTCGATCTGATGCTGACCTTCGTCAAGAGCCAGTGCCTTTATACAGCGACTCGCCTGGGTATTTTCGATCTTTTAGATGATCAGGGCGAGCAAACCGTAGAGGATCTAGCAGCAAGTACCGACACCGACACCGAGCGACTGTATTTCATTCTTCGCGCCCTAGCCCACATTGACGTACTCAAAGAGAATCCCGGTAGGCTGTTCGCGCCAACTGAGACATCTACCCTGCTAGTCACTCACAAAGCGCCTTCGGCAGGGCACTTAGCCATGCATTTGCTCGAACCCGCTCAGTGGGACGCTTGGAAGGCGCTGCCCGAAGGACTAGCTCAGGGCGCTGTCCCCTTTGAAATAGCTAACGGCAAGGGGGTTTACCAATATTGTTACGACAATGAATGGAGCAAGGACACTTTTATCAAAGCGATGAGCTTTCTAACCGGTTCCCAGGTAGGCGGACTGCTAGATGCCTATGACTTTAGTCAGTTTGAGACAGTGATGGACGTAGGCGGCGGGCAGGGCGGTCTGATTGCTAGCATCGTCAAGCGCTATGGCTGCAAAGGCATTTTGTTTGACGTGGCTGATGTCACTAAAACGGCTAGAGACTACATCAGCGGCCAAGGCGTTGATCCAAACGCCGTCAAGATTGAAACAGGAGATGTCTTTAAAGCGATACCGACCGGGGCCGATGCCATTGTGATGAAGCACTTCATCTCTGCCTGGAGCGACGCCGACGCGCTTAAGATACTAGCCAACTGTAGGCAGGCGCTGCCAGATAGCGGCAGACTGATTTTGCTACAGTCTTTTGTCCCTGATATTGATGAACCCAAAACCGAAGCAGATGGCATTATGCCAGGGATTTTTGCCGTACAGATTAATGTGGCGACGCCAGGGGGCGGATGGCGCACCAAACAGCAGTTTCAAGCGCTGTTTGAGAAAGGAGGCTTTAGATTGGAACGAGTTATTAAAACTAACAACAGTCTCTCTGGAATGGAGTTTAGCTTAACGTCAGTTCGGGATAAGAATCGCTAGAATGCGCCATCGGGGATCTTTTCTCCCCTTACCAAGGGGAGATGCCGCAGGCAGAGGGGTTCCGGCTGAGCATAGAGCACATCGCCAGAACCCCTCCCTTGCGGTTCCCCTTGCCAAGGGGAACCCGCCTCGGCTTTGGTATGAGAGGTTTGAGCAGTTGACCATGGGATAGCTTATCCCGAACTCAAGTTAGCTTAGTTGGCTGAAATAGCTAGACTAGAGCCCATAGCGCATAGTGCTTGCAGGCGCTGTGAGTCAAAAGGCAGATTGACCTGAGAGAGATATTGTGCGTGTACAGGAAGCAATTTTCCCCTTTTAAAAACCCTTGTTAAAGACAGCCTACCCTCTACAAATACCTGTGTTAAAGTACGACTGAAAGAGATTTTTATAAGACCTTTTGTCTATGTTTTTGTAAGCTGCTCTGAAAATGACATCAATGACTACCACTGCTGTGATCGCGTCCTTCATCGCCACCCAAGACGCTGACCTGCAATCCCCTCTTCTAACCTCTCCAGAATTAGACAATAGCGTCGAAACGATTTGTTCTAATAAAAAGTTTCAAAGTTTAGTGTCAGCGCTAATCGAGGCTCCGGCTTTCACAGCGGCGCTAGGAGAAGAATTTGCGGCGGCTGAGGCCACTCAGGGAATATCGGCCTGTCGCAGTCTGCGCAGCTGCCTGAACTTCTCTTTGAGTCGCTTTTTCGGTTTGCTGGCCGAGCTGATTTCTGCTTTTGATTTATCAGCAGGCAACCAGTGGTACGCCTTTGCCAACCGGTTACACAGGTCTGCTTCAGGTAATCAAAAGCTGCTAGATCGGCTTTTGCAGAGCGATCGCACCTACTATTCCAATCTGGCAGAGCGCCTAGTCAAAACCAACCCTCACGCCATTTATCCGACCTCTAGCTATCGCGAAAGCGCTGGCTTTACTGAGAGCACAGCAGACGACAAAATCATCGAGGCTGTTGTCAGATCGAGCACATTTGCCTCTATCAGACTGGTTGACCACGCCCTAGATCCGGCACAGTCTCTTTTGAGAGATACCTATATCTCGCACGGGCGCTGCGTCTGTTTGGTGGATCAAAACGTAGAGCAATTTCACAGCGAGCAGCTCGAACACTACTTCGAGGCGCACGGCATTTTGTTAGAGAAGCTGGTCTACCGGGCCATGGAAGTTGACAAAGGAATTTACACCGTTGAGAAAATGCTAGGCGATTTCAAGCGGCTTGGTGTCTCTCGCAATGAGCCCGTACTGATTGTCGGCGGCGGCGTGCTGGCAGATACCGGTGGACTGGCCTGCGCGCTGTACCATCGAAACACGCCCTACGTCATGCTCTCCACTTCAATTGTGGCAGGAGTGGACGCTGGACCTTCACCGCGTACCTGCTGCGATGGCTTTGGCTACAAAAACTTGTTTGGGGCCTATCATCCACCGATTCTCTCTATTACTGATCGCTTCTTCTTTAAGACGCTGCGAGAAGGCTGGCTGCGTCATGGCATCATCGAGATTATCAAGATGGCCGTAATCAAAGACGAGGCGCTTTTTTCCAATTTGGAGAAAGCGGGTGCGCAGCTAATCTCTACCCGCTTCGGCACGGTGAACTGTGAAGCCGGAGATGAGATTGATAACCTCTCTCAAAAGATCTTAGGCGGGGCTATTCGCAGCTATGTTGCCGCCGAATACAACAATCTCTACGAAACTCACCAGTGCCGTCCTCATGCCTATGGCCATACCTGGTCACCGGGTTTTGAGATTGAAGCAGGGCTGCTACACGGCCACGCAGTTTCTATCGGTATGGGATTTGGCGCTTATTTGAGCCACCGCCTGGACTGGATTAGCGCTGAGGAGTTTCACCGCATCCTCCGCTTGATCAGCACATTTGGGCTAAGCCTGTGGCACGACGTGATGAACCATAAAGAGACGCTGTGGGCCGCTCAAGAAAAAATTGTGCAAAAGCGCGGACAGAATTTGGTCGCGCCTTTACCTAAAGGCATTGGCGAATGTGGCTACTTAAATTCGCTGACTCAGGCAGACTTATTTCAGGCTATTGACGAGTACGGCGCGGTCTGCGCAGCATATCCCCGGCAGGGGCTAGGCATAGAGCCGCGGTGTAGCGATGTTGGCTTAGAGAATCCGTCTACGGTGGGCCAGCCCTCAGCAGAGGCTGTGCTGCGCAATCCGTCAGGACTGTTAGAGGCGCTGTCGGTCATGTAGAGACCCGTATCCAATCTCAAAATTGCCTGCTGTAGAGTGAGTTATAGCCACTAGACTATAGGGGCTCAGCTGGTCAAAACCCTCTGATTGGGTTTACTATCTATGACGACTTTGCCCTTTGATGCAGCGGCGACCCAAAAGCGGGTGGATAATTTCTGGCAGCGGCCCGCTAGCTTTGGGATGGAGCGCAACGCCTATCACAACTATCTCAATGAGCTGGTCAGCGATCGCTATGCGCTCATCCACGGCCTGCAAATCCTCCGAGATGAGCTACAGTTTGCCGCGACCAGCCCCACAGCGGTTAAGTCGTGCGGCGCAGACTTAAGCTTGCCCAGCGTGGTGACGACCCTGGCCTATACAAACTGCGGCGATCGCATCCATCAAGGCGAAGCCACCAAACGCTATCGGGACGTAGTTGCTTCTCGCTTTGCCACCCTTTCAGAAATTGGCGAACTCAAGCTAGAAGCCTTTTTCCCTGCTGGCGGCGGCACCGACAATGGCGCAACGCTGGCCCATGTCACCGTTGCCCACGAGCTAGATGAGCACCTCAAACATCAGCTCTATGAAGGCAACCCGCAGTCAATTTCGCTAGTCGCCATCGATTTAAAGACCCATGTTGGTCGGCTGCGCGAAGGCGGCAAACATGTAATCTACGGCAAAACTCGCGAATCACCCTGGCGAGAACCCCGAGCTGCCTGCGGTGCTATAGTCGGCGCACTCACCGACTATCACCCGCAAAACTTGATTCACCGCCGCATTCGAAACGACCTCGGGGAGAAAAACTTTCGCTACCTTTCGACCAAACACATCCTTACCGACGAAGGCGTTGACATCACCATGGCGATCGCCGCCATCATTGTGGCCATTCGCGGCATTCGCCATACGGCCTTGGCCCTCTCGCAGGAGATGGACGAACGCGGCCTCGCCCACCTGACTGCCAGTACAACCGTCAATCGACCCTCACGCGATGACCTGGTGATCTATCTGGCCCGCGCCACCGTGTTCAATGGCAAAGTCCGCATCCAGAGCTTAGGCACGGGCGCAGAGCACTATGGCGGCAAGCTAGGCGAACATGCTGGAGAGAAGCGATTGCAGCTCCGTTACGGCCACTGGGACAATGAAAATTTGCCGATTGAAGAAATCGCCTACAAAGTTCGAGATTCAGGACTATAGGCAGTCAGCCGCAGTAACAGCGGCACAGTGTTTTGACCCTGGAGCATCGGCCAATTCCCGATGATCATAGCGGCAGCGCAGCGGTAAGTATGCAAAAATGTTGAGGGCAAAACCAGACAAAAGGAACTGCTAACTATGGCGTCTCCCTCCAGCGTAAGCGTTCAGGCAGTACAGGCGATTGGCCTCACCGTCTCGGATGCTAGCCGCGCCACCGACTTTTTTACCGGTGCCTTTAATTTCAAAGTCGTCTCCGATGCCGTCATCAGCGGTGACGAAGCCAGCTATCTGTACGGCATTCCCAATGCTCAGGTCCGGATTGTGTCTCTGCGGCTAGGCGAAGAAACCATTCGTCTGATGGACTTTTTGGGAGTAGAAGGCAAACCCGTCCCCGCTGATAGCAAAAGCAATGACCTGTGGTTTCAGCACTTTGCCATCATCGTCAGCGATATGGACAAAGCCTATGCCCAGCTGCAAAAGTTCTCATTTAGCCCTATCTCTCCAGAACCGCAAACGCTTCCTAACGACATTCGCGCTTTTAAGTTTAGAGATGCCGATGGTCATGCTCTAGAGCTGTTGCAGTTTCCGCCAGGCCTAGGGCCAGACTATTGGCAGGCTAAAGATGCGCTCTTTTTGGGGATTGATCATTCGGCGATCGCCATCTCCAGCACTGAGCGCAGCCTGGCGCTATACCGCGATCTGCTGGGGCTAACTCATCAGGGTAGCGGTACCAACATCGGTATCAAGCAAGAGACTATGGACAATCTCTTTAGCGCCAAGGTGATTGTTACCTCGCTGTCGCCAGCTACGGGGAGACTGGGCGTAGAATTTTTAGACTACTTAACGCCGCCGGGAGCGCGCCCTTTCCCGCTAGATCAGCAGACCAGCGACCTGGGGCATATGCACTTTGAGCTGGTAGTCGAAGATATTGACATGGCCGTAGAAGCGGTAGAAGAGACACACATCCAGTTTGTGTCGCCCAAGGTGATCGATCTGCCAGCAGTGTTACCCTTCAAACGCGCAATTTTGTGGCGCGGCCCCGACGGGCACAATGTCCTGCTGGTTCAAAACTAAAAAGATTAAAGGAAAAAAGTTAAAAAGGAGACGTTTGTTGGAAACGGTAAATACGCTGCTATCGGCGCTGTATCCCAGCTTTGTTGCAGGGCCACAGGGATACATGCTGTTGGCATTTCGCGCAGTCGTCGGGTTTTTGTTTATTTTGCACGGGCTACCCAAGCTCAAACATTTGACGATCTGGTCAAAAGCGCTAGGGGCACCGCTGCCGCTGTGTTTTTTGTCAGCCGCTTTTATGGTGATAGGAGGCATAGGGCTCATTTTAGGTCTGCTGACGCCGTTTGCCAGCCTGTCTATTTTGGTATCAATGGTCTACGCGATTGTCATAGAGCTGATCAAGGGCGACCCGATGGTTGCCCCCGATCCCTATCTGCTTGGAGACTATTACGAAGGGCCAGAAGGCCAGAAGGGAGAGCCGCCGAGCTATGAAAAAGCGCTGATTTTCAGCATGATGCTGGCTTTGCTTATTTTGTTTGGGCCGGGAGCCTACTCGCTCGATGCGCTGCTGGGCATTGGCCTGTAGGCATGGCTATGCCTTGATGGATCAGACGGCTCCCACACCGGGAGCCATTTTTATGTCCGTAGATAGCCGTATGAATCAAACCCTTTTGGTATTGTGAGAGCCGACATAATTTTCACACGCAGAATTTTATCCTGTGGACCTTAACTTATGAAAATTGGTGCAAGCTTTGACGGCGGCTGTAAATTTACGGTGTGGGCACCGCTGTTGACTCAGGTGACTGTAGAAATCGTTGGCGCTGAAGGGACAGCGGCTCACCTGCCGATGACTCAAAATGAGCAAGGCTACTGGCAGGTCAGCGCGCCTGATCTGCCCGCAGGCACCCGGTATCTCTATCAGCTAGAGGGTGAGGAGGCCTGGCCTGATCCTGCATCGAATTTTCAGCCGGAGGGGGTGCATGGCCCTTCAGAGGTGATAGACCACGCCGGGTACGACTGGCAAGATGAGGGCTGGCAAGGGGTACCGCTGACTGACTATATTATCTACGAGCTGCACATTGGCACATTTACGCCTGAAGGGACGTTTGCAGCGGCGATCGCCCGCCTTCCCGATTTAGTAGAGCTAGGTATCACCGCCGTCGAAATTATGCCCGTTGCTCAGTTTCCCGGAGAGCGCAACTGGGGCTACGACGGCGTTTTCCCATTTGCCGTGCAAAATTCCTACGGCGGCCCCGATCAGCTCAAGCAGCTAGTCGATGCCTGTCACCGCCAGGGCTTGGCTGTAGTGATGGATGTGGTGTACAACCACTTTGGCCCGGAGGGCAACTACACCGGTGAGTTTGGCCCCTATACGACCCCTAACTACCGCACCCCTTGGGGCAGTGCTATTAACTTTGACGATGCCTACAGCGACGGCGTCCGCAATTACTTCATTGAAAACGCGCTGCTCTGGCTAAGGGACTATCACATCGATGCGCTGCGGCTAGATGCGGTCCACGCCATTTATGACTTTGGCGCGAAGCACTTTTTGCAGGAACTGGCCGAGGCTGTTGCTGATTTTTCTGAGGGACGCCCCTGCCCGGCCTACCTGATTGCCGAAAGCGATCTCAACAATCCTCGGCTGACTCGCTCAGCCCAAAAAGGTGGCTATCAGCTCGATTCGCAGTGGAGCGACGACTTTCACCATGCGCTGCACAATCGTCTGACCGGTGACGTAATGGGCTATTACGGCGATTTTGACAGTATGGCGGCGCTGGCTACTGCCCTAAAAAATCGCTTTGTCTACGATGGTCAGTACTCCAACTTCCGCCATCGTACTCACGGCGCACCGGCGCTGGACTTGCCCTCGCCGCAGTTTGTTGTCTGTAGCCAAAACCACGACCAGATTGGCAACCGAATGCTGGGCGATCGCTTCTCTAGCCGCATTTCTTTTGCAGCTCAGAAGCTAGCAGCGGGCGCGACCCTCCTCTCTCCCTATATACCGATGCTATTTATGGGAGAAGAATACGGCGACCCTGCCCCTTTTCTCTACTTTGTCGATCACGGCGATCCCGGCCTGCTTAAGGCCGTTCGCGAGGGCCGGAAATTAGAATTTAGCGACTTTCACGCCAGCGGCACACCGCCCGATCCCGGTAGCGTTGAGACTTTCAACACAGCAACTCTCAACTGGCTGTCGTTTGAGAATGAGAGCGATCGCCCCCAGCAGAGCGCCCTACGCAAATTTTACCGGCAGCTGATTGCAGTGCGAAAGCAGTGCCAAATAATGACACCCTCTTACCCTGAAGATCTGAGCGTAGAGCATCAAGAAAACACGCTCTACTACCGGCGAACCTTAGCCAGCGGCGATCTGCTGTGCCTGATGAACTTTGGTGAGCAGCCCGCAAAAGTTGAGCTACCCTTAGATACCTCCTTGAGTACCCAAGTCTGGCAGCAGCAGATTAACTCTGCCGATGCTCAGTGGTCTGCCAATGCTCAGCAGTCTGCAACCGGTTCGACAGATTCGGATAGTGACCCCAGCGAGGCGCTACCCAAAACGCTATCTAACAACTCTCCTACCATGCTAGTCTTACCCGCTTTAAGCATTGCCCTCTATCAAGCTTCCGACTCAAAACCACCAGCATAGCTGCTTCATAACCGCTTATCTCGATCCAATATCTCTCTTACTCTTTGCTGTTGTTGACCCATGCGTATTCCTGTTGCTACATACCGTCTGCAATTCAATCCTGACTTCACCTTTCTTCAGGCCAAAGAGATTGTTGACTATCTTGACCAGCTAGGGATTTCCGATATCTATGCTTCGCCTATTTTCGAGGCTCGCAGCGGCAGTCAGCACGGCTATGACGTGGTTGATCAAAATCGCATAAATCCAGAGCTAGGCGGCATGGAGAATTTTGATCTGCTCATAGAAGAGCTGCAAGAGCGCGGCATGGCCTGGCTGCAAGACATTGTGCCCAACCACATGGCGTACGATGGTCAAAACCGCTACCTGATGGACGTCCTAGAGCACGGCCCAGACTCTCAGTACGTTGACTACTTCGATATTGAGTGGGAACACTCTTACGACGACATTCAAGGAAAAGTGCTAGCACCGATGCTAGGCGACTTTTACCACCGCTGTCTGGAGCGAGGCGAGATCTATCTGAGCTACCAGGCAGATGGCCTTAAAGTTAACTATTACGGTCTGCATTTTCCCGTTAGGGTAGAGTCTTACGCAAGCTTTTTGACGCACGAAATCTCCTGGCTACGACGACAGATGGGTCGCCAGCATCCTGAATACATCAAGTTAGCCGGTATTTTAAGCACGGTTAAAAATGATTTTCCGGCAATGCAGGGCCAGCATCGGCGGGAGCAGGCGCTATTTGTAAAACATCTGCTGTGGGAGCTGTACCAGTCCAACACTGAGATCAAGGGATTTATCGATCAAAATATCGAGGCTTTCAATGGCCAGTCGGGTAGAGCGAAAAGCTTCGGCCTGTTAGACAGGCTGCTGCTAGAGCAGTTTTACCGACTTTCTTTTTGGAAGGTAGGCGCAGAAGAGCTTAACTATCGCCGGTTTTTTACAGTAAACGAGCTGATTTGCCTCAAAGTAGATAATCCAAAAGTATTTGAACAAACTCACGCGCTGATTCTTGACCTGGTCAGAGAGAAAAAGCTGAACGGTCTGCGCATAGACCACATCGACGGGCTGTACGATCCGCTGACCTACTTGGAACGGCTAGGAGAGCAGACCGATGGCGTATATACCGTCATTGAAAAGATTTTAGAACCCAATGAACAGCTGCCGGAGCACTGGCCTATCCAGGGCACTTCAGGCTACGAGTTTTTGACCTATGTAAATAGCGTTTTTTGCCAGCAGCAGAACCAGCGTCATTTTACGCGGCTTTACAAGCAATTTAGCGGACTGCGTGACGGCTACGAAAAACTCTTTTTAGAGAAAAAGCAGCTGATCGCGGACACTAACCTAGTGGGTGATATCGACAACCTGGCGCGATTCCTGAAGAAGGTGGCAAGTCAGTACCGCTATGGCCGAGACTTGACGGCGAACGGCCTAAAGACAGCAATTCAAGAAGTGCTGGTGTCTTTTCCGGTTTACTGCACCTACATCAACCAGCGAGGCAGCTCTAAGAGCGATCTCAACTATATCAGAGCGGCGATCACCCGCGCCCGAACGCGAGTGCCCCAGCTGCTGAACGAGCTAGAGCTGATTGAAAAGTTCTTGATGTTGGAGTACGAAGAGTCTCTACCGTCAGAAGAGCGAGAGCAGTGGCTGCATTTTGTGATGCGATTGCAGCAGTTTACCGGACCGCTGATGGCAAAGGGTGTAGAAGATACTCTGTTTTATGTGTACAACAGATTTATCGGCCTAAATGAGGTCGGCGGCGCGCCCGAACGCTTTGGCATGTCGCTGAAGACGTTTCACGACTACAACTGCTACCAGCAGGAAAACTGGCCTAATACCTTAAATGCGTCGTCTACTCACGATACCAAGCGCAGTGAAGATGTCAGGTCGCGCCTCAGCGTGATTTCTGAGCTGCCCGACGAATGGGAGAGCGAGGTCAAAACCTGGAGCGAACTCAACGCCGACAAGAAGCAAATGGTCAACGACCAGGCCGTTCCCGACCCCAACGACGAGTACTTTTTGTATCAAACGCTGGTGGGGGCCTATCCTTTTGACGATAAAGAGCTGCCCGGTTTTCGCGAACGGGTAAAAGAGTATGTGGTAAAAGCGGTCCGCGAAGCCAAAGTGCACACCGCCTGGCTGCGGCCCGACGCCGACTACGAAGCGGGCTATGTAAACTTTGTCGAAACGCTGCTTACCCCCGGCAAAGACAACGTTTTCCTAGACAAGCTACAGCACTTTCAAAAGCGGATCGCCGACTACGGCATTTACAACGCGCTAGCCCAGCTGTTGATTAAGCTAACGGCCCCAGGCGTGCCGGACTTTTATCAGGGCACTGAGCTATGGGATTTGAGCCTGGTAGACCCCGATAACCGCCGACCGGTCGATTACGAGAAGCGACACCAGGGCTTGAAAGATATTCAGGCGCACTGGCAGCGGCAGCCCGCTACGCTGATGAAAAATCTGCTGAAGAATAGAACTGACGGATGCATTAAGCTGTTTTTAACGCTGCGTGGGTTAGCCGCTAGAAACTACTTTCGCAACGTGTTTAGAAGCGGTGATTACCAGCCGCTGGCGGTCACTGGCGACCACGCGGACCATGTGATTGCTTTTATGCGTCACAAAGGAGAGCATACGGTGGTTACTGTGGTGCCTCGGTTTTTGACCGGGTTGGTACAGCCTGGCACCCTGCCACTGGGCAAAGCAGTCTGGGGCAGTACCGCTGTGGCACTCCCGGCTGGCAACCAGGCTGACTGGCAAGACTGGCTGACCGGGAAGCCGATGGTGGCAGGCGAAGAGGTGCTGGTGAGCGATTTGTTTAGCGGTTTTCCGGTGGCCTTGTTGGTCAGTGAAAACCATAGCCCGGAGAGCCTGTAGCTAAGCGGTATGGAAACAGAAGCGCTACCCGAACGGTTGCTGGATTGCGCGATCGCGGCTGGCGCTGAAGCCGCCGAAGTCTTTCAGTCCAATTCGCTGGCCAGGCCGGTGATTTTTGAGGGCAATCGGCTCAAGCAGGCAGAAACTTCTCAGTCAGAAGGGGTGGCCCTGCGGCTGTGGCAGGATGGCAAGCCAGGACTGGCGGTGGGCTACGGGCCGATAGAGCCGCAGATTTTGGTTGAAAAAGCGCTGGCGATTAGCACACTCAATGCGCCTGAAACACCCTGCCTATCAGTCGGAGGTCAAAAGGATTTTGGGGCCGCTGGCGCAGACACTGGTGCAGCTGTGACGACTGAGCAGCTGGTGGCGTGGGGGCGAGCAGCGATTTCTCAGATCCGCGATCGCTACCCAGAGGTCGTTTGCGAGGCTGAACTCTCTTGCGACCTCGAAGAGACCCGGCTGATCAACTCCACTGGGCTGGACTATCGCAGCCAGGATACGACCCTCAGCGGCTATCTCAGCGCCGATCTAATCAGCCCAGACGATTTTTTGTGTGTGGGCGACGGTACCATCAACCGCCACATGTTAGACATGAGCGCTGTGGCAGACAGCATTGTGCAGCGATTGGGCTGGGCAAACCGAACCGTTGCCCCGGTAACCGGACAGGTGCCGGTGATTTTTACCCCCAGCGCGACCTGGCTACTGTGGGATACACTGCGTGCGGCCTTGAATGCTAAACGGGTGGCTGAAGGCATTTCACCCTGGAGTCAGCGGCAGGGCGATCGCGTCATTTCTAAAACCGTTAATCTTCTTCAAGATCCAACAGTAGGCCCCTTCAGCTGCCCTTTCGATGATGAAGGAATGCACACTCAGCATCTGGTCTTAGTCGAAGACGGCACTGTCAGAAGCTGGTACGGTGACTTAACCCATGGTTCAACGGGTAACGGCATTCGCCCTGGCCTGGGCAGCTACCCTACCCCTGGCCTGATCAACCTGCTGGTGACGCCCGGCAATCTCACTTGGGACGCGCTCGTGGCTCAGCAGCAAGACGCTATCATTGTCGATCAGGTGTTAGGTGAAGGCGGTGATATTACCGGCGACCTTTCTATCAGCCTGGAGCTGGGGTACCGCGTCAGCCAGGGTGAAATTGTAGGCCGGGTAAAAGACACGATGGTGTCGGGCAATGCCTACAGCGCCCTCAGCCATCTGATTGCGCTTGGCAGCGATCTGAAGTGGAGCGGCTCTACCTATACGCCTTCTGTGGCCGTAAACGGCCTGTCGATTACTGGATAAGCAGATGTTTTTCTCGCTGTTTGCAGGGCTGATCATGGCATTTGCCTTTCAGCTGCTACTGACCAACTTAGGGGTAGCGGTGGGCCTTTCTGCGGCGGGCTGGGCAATCGCTGCTAAAGGAGACCCAACCAAAGATCAGCCAGTCATTGAGGAGCGGCCCGCCGCTGACCAGCCGTCTGTAATGCTGCCTGTGAGCCATTTGCTTGGCATCGGGGTGACCTTGAGCCTGGCGTCTGTCTTATTTCCTACCGCCTATCTGGCAACTGAATTCAGTAAAATTAGTCAGCCTGGGCTGGGCCTAATCTTCGGGCTAATGCTGTGGGCGACCTATCTGCTGCTATTGGCCTGGATCAGCTCGGCAACGGTGTCGAGCATTGTGGGCTCTGTGTTTGGCGCAGCCGCTAACGGTGTTCGTCGTCTGTTTTCGGCGGTAGGTCAGGCGGTTTCGCCCGATAAAAGCTCAGATAAAAGTGCTGATCGCACTGCTGATTCTGAAGTTGATCGATTAGCCATTGTTGCCGCCGAACTCTCTCAGGCGATGGCATCACAGCAACAGCTGCCCCAGCTACTCGCTCAAGAAAGAGAAAAGCTGCTGGCTGAAATTTGCGCTCGCACCAGTCTTGCGCCCGACCAGGCTGAGACCCTATTAAACGACTTACAGCCTACCCAGTCAGATATTCAGTCAGATACCCAGTCAGATATCCAGTCAGATACCCAAACCGCTGCTAGAGCTGCCACGGAAGCGATCGCCGAGGTCTCATCTAGCCCCCGAGAAATGCTGGCGCAAATCATGCCCTCGCTAGCCAATTCACTGTCTGACTCGCTGCCCGATTCATTGACAGACTGGCGGCAGCTGATGCGTTCTGCCCTAAACCAGCTAGAGGTATCCGACTGGGATCTTGAAAAGCTCTGGCATCAGTTTCAAGATTTGGCAGGAGGCGGTGAGGCTAAGCCTTTTAGCGTGATTGATCTAGACGTAGAAGACTATCTGCTAGAGACGCCCCGCTGGTCTTTACAGTCTGAGAAACTGTCTGAGACAGTAAAAGAAGAATTTTTTGAGCGGCTGTACGATCCTGAAGCTGCGCCCGCTCAAGTCGAAAATCAGCTGACCAGACTAGGACGAAAAGACTTTGTTAATTGGCTACAGCAGCGAGATGATCTGAGCACTGACACCATTCAAAAGGTGGCTGACCAGCTGGCCGGAGTCCATAGCGAGGTGCTCAAAAAAGCGCACGAAGCGACAATCGCCTCTACCGAGAACCGCTGGCAGCAGCAGCTCAAAACGCAGCTCAACAAACTCCCTTTAGAAAATCTGTCAGCTGATAATCTCTCCAGCTGGCTGCAAGACTTTGTTGAGCACACGCCGCTCAGTTCCGCTCAGATAGAGTATTTGCTGAACCGGCTAGACGGCAGCACGCTGATCAATCTCTTCGAGCAGCACGCCACTCTCAGCTCAGGCCAGCGCGACAGCCTTCTTCAGGGCTTGGAGAAAAGCCGCAGTTTTGTCTTAAATCAGTTTGAAAAACAGCGCAGTGCCGCCGCCGAAACCCTGAGCGATGTGCAGGCTAAGCTGATTGCCTATTTTCGCTATACCGGCCTAGACAAACTCACCGCTGAAAGCGTTGAGCACAAGCTGCGATCGCAGCTAGAAGAAACTGCCCTACTCACCAGCAGCGGCCACCTCCGCGCCGATCTGATTGACAGCGCCCCGGATTTTAACGAAATTGCTCGGGCCTTAGAAAGACGGCGGGGCATCACCGACGAGCAGCTGGCCGAACTGAGGAGCGCCCTCGAAACCGCCTGGCAGAGCTATCAGGAACCAGACGATGAGCCTTTTTACAGCGCCCTGTCTAGCTATTTTCGCTCTGTTGACTGGCCAGATACAGAGCTAGAGAGTAGTTTGAATGAGCTTAAGCCTCAGGCGATCGCCCAAATAAAAGGCATTATCGACAGCCTGCCAAACGTCCCTCAGCAAATTGACGACTCCCGCCTGTTAGAATCGCTCAGCCTGCCGCCTGACATGCAATCTGAGCTGTCTAGCTGGTTGCAGAAAAGCAGGCACGAACTGCTGGGAGTACCCCGTCGCTGGGCAACCAGGGCAGCGCAGGTCTCTCAGGACTTGAGCGAGCAGCTAATGACACAAGTAAAAAGCTACTTGCAGCATCAGGAAAAATCGGACCTGAGTTCGGCTCAGGTTTTGCAGGATTTTTCCCAAATCACAAAAGCTGCGGCTCGCACTGTTCCCCATGCGGCCCGTGCTTTGCCCGAACTAAGTGAAGCTTTTTGGCAGGAGGCGCTAGCCAGCCGCAGCGATCTAGAGTTGGGAGAAGGAGAAGCGATCTCCGGTCGGCTTACGTCAGCTTGGCAAACAGTGACCCAGTCGGTAGGCAATTGGGAAGATGAACTCCAGTCGGCCACTCAGACAGTGATACAGTTTGTCAGCAATGACGTGGTAGAGACGACCCGGCAGCAGTTTATCGATATTTTGGAGAGCGCTCAATCTAAGGTTCAAACTCAAACAGAAACCGTCAAGCGCGAGTTGGAGCAGCAGGCTGAGCAAGTGCGTCATCAGGCCGCGATCGCCGCTTGGTGGCTGTTTATTGGCCTGCTGACCTCTGGGGCAGCTTCAGCCGGGGCCGGATGGCTGGCAGTGAAGTATCCCATTATCTGACTTATCCCAACAATCCCTCGTAGGATTACCGGGTTGGACGCTACTGCGAAGATCTGTCGAAAGGTGGGAATTTTACCTAGACAATCGGAAATAGGTCGATAGCTAGAGAGGATAGGCAGTGAGAATTAGCCATCTTAAAAGAGAAGATTAGCCTGGAGATTGTTTAATGATAAATCCCCTTAAAAAGCCTATCAAAAAGATTGCTACGTTTGGCCTAGCGCCTGCCCTGTTTTTTGTTTTAGTCAGTTCGCCCCTCGCCGCTAAAGCCCAAAACAACTCATCTCCAGAGCCGGAAGCCATTACCCCTGTACAAGAATACAGTGAGTACATGCGAATGGGTTTTACAGCGCAACAGTCAGAAAACTATGCCGATGCCGCTACGTTTTTTCGCTATGCCCTCTACGTGGTGCCGGGCGATCGCGAAGCCACCATCGCCTACTGGAACGCTGTCGGCGAACTCCGGTCGACCGGGTCGGGCGACCAGACCACGGCCTATGAGCAAGCAATGGATCAAGGCTACGATGCCACCGATGAGGGAGACTACGCAGCAGCCCTCGAATACTTTCAGTCGGCCCTTCAGCAGCGGCCCGGCGACTACTATGCAGCTCAGGCCGTGCGCAATGTACAAACTTACTTGAACCGAGGCACCGAAGCAGCGTCGCCGACAGATGTGCCGCCAACCTACCAGGTCTACGCAGGGGAAATGCCCTATGACCGCTACATGCGCTTGGGCTATGCGGCTGTCCAGCGAGAAGATCTGTCAGCCTCGATTACTTACTTCAGAAGTGCGCTGTATGAACGACCCAATGACCGCCAGGCAACTATTGCCTACTGGAACGCGGTAGACGGCCTACAAGACGGTGAGTTTGGCTTAGGCCCATCGGCTGAATCTACCTATGATCGCTATATGCGGCTAGGCTACGACGCAACCAGTCGAGGAAGCTATACCAGAGCGCTGGATTTCTTTGAGCAGGCGATCGCCGAGCGCCCACAGGACGAATATGCTACGCAGGCCATTCGCAACGTTCGCGCCTACATTAACGGCCAGCAATAAAATACCAAGACAAAACAGCAGTAAGCCGGGGCAGGCATTTTACCTACCCCGGCTCAAGATACAGCAGATGTCCTGATGCATTAAGACATCTGCTCTGTCGAGCTGCCTGCTGTTCTCTAGCGGTTTCAGCCGACAAAAGCATCCTGAGCAACTCGACAGAGGCCGTAACGACTATCCGTTATTCGCTCAAGAGCACATCGCGAATGAAGATATAGCGCTGCTCAAAGTCAATCTTGCTAATCGAGCTGACCAGCTCCTGCGCTGAGCCCGAAAGCTGGTAGTCAGCCGGTGCCTGCACAACCGACCCTTCAGTCATGCCTTCACCCAACCGGTACCAAAGTGCTACTTTAGTTGTGTTGCTCAGCTTGGCATAAGCGCTGGTCAAATCGTTATTCTGCCCTGACAAAACATCTCGCATAAACTGGAGCTGTTCGTCGTTAGATTTTGACTTAAGCTGGCCATACAGCTCTGTGGAACTGTCTGATTCCTTGTTGTCATCGGGATTCTCAATAGTGGTCTCCCCTAAACTTTCGTAGATGTACCAGAGAGCCGCCAGCCGCTGATCGGCATCGAGCTGCTGAAACTGTTCTTTGTACTGCTCTTGTGAAAGTGTGATAGAAGTCGGAGCCATAAAAAATTAGTCCTCATTACTTACTGCGATAGCGGCGTGTTCCTGCTCAGCAGAGTCTGCGTAGCTGCAATCCGCTCAGATGCACGGAAACATGCATAGGATCCATCCGCTTATTACAACTTAGAGAAACGCAGATATTATTAACACTTTCAAAAGGCAGACCAACCCGACCAAAGTTTTCTCACAACGAAACAGATCAAGCCTCCTATTTTCTTAAGACTTTCTGCCTTTTAGCCGATCTCAGATTTTTTATCTAAAAATATTTATGCCGCATCAGTAAAAATACGCGAGCTCTTAAAGTCTCTTCACGTAAGCTTTTCAGGAACTTAAATTGCCGAACCGCTGTCTATTCCAGAATGGGCTTGGTGTATGATGGTGGCCAAGTATAGTTGAAAATACGCAGATCTTTTGGGCAGGCATTTTTAGACAGACATTCTCACGCTGATTTGGCTGGTCTAAATTTAGCGGAATTTACTCAAGCTCGCTTCAAATGGTCGGCTCAGGTATCTATCTCGTGCATCTTTCAGTCAGTTTTTAATAAGCCCATCGTGTCCTTGGGAGGAATAAACCACCATGGCTCATGTTGTTTTTAGATAAGCCCCTTTGCACGTGGCGACCGTTGATGCCCCCTGTTGAGCAGCGAGCGATGAATCAATTAACTCTATTAAAAAGCGGTATAGAACGCTGGAACCAGCGGCGAGCCGGCCAGCTAACCCAATCTTACAGTTTGGCCGGGCAGGACTTGAGCGATGGTTATTTTTTTGAAGGCGACTTTAGAGGTGTAGACCTGAGCGGGGCAAACCTGCGGCGAGCCTGTTTAATCGGCGCAGATTTTCGAGGGGCGAACCTCAGTGGCGCAGACTTGAGCGGTGCTTATTTATCGGATGCAACCCTCTGCGGAGCGAACTTGAGCGATGCAAACCTGACTGGCGCGAATCTGGAGCGGGCCGATCTGCGAGAGGCTAATTTGCTCAATGCTCAAATTGCCGATACCAATATCGACAAAGACCTACGCTCTAATCTTGACCTGGATTCTGTAGGAGATGAGGCGGCGCAGCATCGTTTGGCTAGCCAGCCAGCCCAAGCAGCGCCACAGTTCTACAGCGAGTCGGCAACGGTCATCCCAATGCCAGTAGCACGATTTAGCCGCGAGTCGGGCCATGGGCCAGATCGCGAACCAGATCGTGAATTCGATTTAGTAGATCAGGCTGAACAAGATTATGCAATTCCCAAAATCGCTATTATCGACGAGGCAGACTACCCAACTTTTCGGTCTAAACGGCAGACGGACAGATTTGTAGCTGGGCGGGCCTACTTAAAGCGCTATCCGAGGCAGGGAACGGCGATCGCCGTCGGCTTGCTAGCTATGGTCACAGGTCTCTCTCTCGCGCTAACTCGTACACCCGAGGAGCGATCGCCAGCTGCAATTCCAGTAGCCGAGAGTTCAACAGCCGAAAGTTCAGCAGCCGAAAATCAAGCCGATTCACTGCCCGCGCCTCTAGCGCTGGTCGAGTCGCTTGACAGCGCTAGTCAGGTATGGGCGGTAGCGGCTACTCAAACAGGCGACGCTGTAACTATATTTGGCGGCGGCAACGATGGTCAAATTACCATCTGGAACGAATCCGGCAAAGTTTTGCGGACGCTGACCGGTCATACCGATGCGGTGAGGGCTATAGCGGTTTCCAGCTCGGGAGGGTGGCTGGTCAGCAGCAGCGGTGACGCGATTAAAGTATGGCGGCCCAAGACAGGTGAACTGGCCTATAGCATTCCGGTAGAGGAATCGCCCGTTTGGTCGGTAGCGATCAGCCCGGACGAAAGCACCTTGGTCAGCGGCGACTACGCAGGCAAGCTATCGGTCAGACAGCTAGACAGCGGTCAGCCGCTTTACAGCATAGACGATGGCTCGACGATATGGTCGCTGGCGATCACCCGAGACGGTCAGTCATTTATCAGCGGCAGCCGCGATCAGACGGTACGCAGGTGGGATCTAGCTACCGGCAAGCTTTTACAGACCTTTCTCGGCCACACTGACGCTGTGCGCGCCGTGGCGGTTAGCCCAAACGGAAAAACGCTTGCCAGCGGCAGCTGGGATGAAACGATTAAGATTTGGAATATGGCAACTGGCGAGCTGCAAACGACCCTCGATGGCCATAGCGGTCGGGTCGTTAGTCTGGCTATTAGCCCCGATGGTAAAACGCTTGCCAGCGGCAGCACTGACAGCACCATAAAACTGTGGGATCTCTCCACCTACCAGTTGATAGACACGTTCGACGACCATAACGACTGGATTTTATCTGTGGCTTTTGCGCCTTTAGAGCGATCGCTAGTCAGCGGCGGCAAAGACAACACAATAAAAATCTGGCAGTAAAAGTCTGGCAGTAGCCCTGATCCGTTTACTGCTTAAACTTCAACAGCTCTTCAAGCTTAGCTAACAGCTTAATTTTGACCCTGGTAATCTCATCTGCTGCATTCAGGCTAAACTGCCAGGCCACGTTGACAACAAATAGCGAGGTTTTTACCTTACCCCTGACGACAAAGTCGACGGTGGGCTCTTCTTCCGTTTGAGCTGATGGCTCAGAAGTTTCGCAGCGTAGCGGGGTAAGGGTCATGCCGTCGGCTTCGGTACTGAGGTAATGAGTGATCGCTGCTCTCCCTCGAATCGGCTTCTCAAGAGGTGGCAGCAGCTGCCCGTCCTCTGCAAAGAGTGCCGCAGCCCGTTCGAATTCACCTTGATTTAAGCGGTCAAAATAGCGCTGAATTGACTCGGGTAAGGCAGCAGGCACCTGTTCATCTATCTCATTTTCGCCTGCTTCATTCGCCTGAGTATCTGCCGGGATTACCATCGTTGCATCTATCTATTGCTGAATCTATAGTTGGATCGTCTGTTTGTGTATCTGCGCTACCTCGTTAGTCAGAGTGTTGCCGCTTCAGGAGTACTTCTCCGCTGACAACGACATCGTTCTCTCCTCTAACCGCTATTAACTGGCCTGATTAGCCGGTCACGCTAGCCGGTCAAAAGCCTTAATTCTCCATATTTTGAAGATCTTCTTGAGAAAAATGTTTGCCGATCCGCTCAGGCAACACCTCATTCAGCCCACTTTCTCGCTGATAAGTATTTTCAGCGGTGGGCTTACTGTCTGGCCTATTTTCATTGTTTTGCGTAGCCTGCTCAACGACGTCGCGAATTGGTTCGCCATAGTGCTCTACGGTTTTTTCCTTGCGCGCTTTATCCATTTCCAGATCAACGTTGTAGGCAATCAAAGTGGGTGCCGTTGTGGCTACAGGCAGGGTAGCCATCTGATCTATATGGGCTCCTGAAAAGCTGATAAAGAGGCCGACTGAGAAACCAATGACAGCAGCCACGCTTAGCAACCGATGGCGACGCAGCCACAACCCCAGATCAGACATCATTCGTACCATCATTTAAAGCTTTTCCCGCAGTTTTGCCATTACCGCTTCACAGCTTAACAATCATCAGCGCTGCTCGAATCTAGCTTAGGTGGGGGATCTGCTGTTAAGACCGCACTTCTGCCCGGTCCAATCGCCAGGCAGCATAGGCCAGCGACTCCTGAACGTCAGCCGGTTCCAGGTAAGGATAGACGGTGATAATTTCATTCACGGTGTGCCCTTCAGCCAACAGCTCTAGAAGTGACCCTACCGTAACGTTCATGCCCCGAATGCAGGGCCGACCACCCATCACAACGGGCGATCGCGTAATTCGAGTGAATTGCTCCATAGTTGGCCTCCAATCAGCCGTGTTAATGCCAGGTATATCAATGCCAGAAGTGAATGCTAAAGGAACGAACGCCTTGAATGGCTAACCGCCGATTTGAGACATAGTGCGACTGTAGGCTCCGGTAGCGCCAGATTCACGCATTTTGAAGTTAATGTCAGGTTTTTGGCCCACTAATACGCCAACCTGTTCGCGTAGTTCGCTCAGCGGAACGCCAGCGCGCAGGCTAGAGCGCAGATCTATCTGGCCGCTTTCATTGAGCAGGCAGGGGCGCAGCAGACCATCGGCAGACAGGCGCATTCGATTGCAGCGATCGCAAAAGCACTCCGACATCTGACTGATAAACCCCAGCGTTCCTTTCGCCCCTGGAATCTGAAACACATCAGCCGGACCGTTTCCTTTGACGTTTCCTGCTGCCAAACCCCAGCGCTGAGCAATCTGAGCCCGAATTGCCTCGCTGTCAATCCAGCCCTTTTGCCCAAAGAGGCTGTCATTACCAATCGGCATAAACTCAATGAAGCGAACGTGCCATTCTTGGTCAAGCGTCAGAGCTGCCAGATCTAAAACCTCATCATCGTTGATGCCGGGGATCACCACCACGTTCAGCTTCAGCGGTGAAAAACCAACCCTGTGGGCAGCCTGTATCCCTCGCCAAACATCCTGCCAGCGCGAGCGGCCCCGCCCCCCAATAATTTTCTGAAAGGTCTCAGCATTCAGAGAGTCCAGGCTGATATTGATGCGCCGCAATCCGGCATCGTAGAGGGGCTGAGCGAGCTTTTCCAGGAGAAAGCCGTTGGTCGTCATCGCCAGATCTTGCGTTTGGGGGAGATCAGCGATCGCTCCTACCAACTCCACAATTCCCGGCCTTAGCAGCGGTTCGCCGCCCGTCAGCCGAAAGCGTGTAAACCCCAGCGGAATGAATACCTCACTCAAAAGCTGCAAAATCTCATCGTGAGAAAGCCAGTGCTCCTTCAAAGCGTACTGAAGGTCAGCGCCCTCCGGCATACAATAGACGCACTGAAAATTGCAGCGATCAATCAAGCTGATGCGCAAGTAGTCGATGGGGTTAGCAGTTGTGGGGGGCATAAGAGGGTCGGATGAAACGCCTTTTCTCCATAGTCCACTATCCATAGATAAATGACACAGCCAGCCCTTACCAACAAACCGAGAAGTGGCTATACGCTGCCGGTGTTTGCCTGCGCAGGAGCGATCGCCGCCCTCCAACACCTGCAAGGCGGCACCAACTCGCCAGAGACCGTCGCGCTGAACTTAATTACACCCGCCGAAACTGCCCATATCCCCATTGAGCAGCTCGCCCTGCTGTCAAAAACTTCAGCCCTCGCCATCACCCGCAGCGATCCCGGCGACAATCTAGATCTGACCCGCCACACGCCTATCTGGTCGATTGTCCGCTGGGCCAATGCCGATCAGTCAGCGCCGATTGAACTACAGGGCGGTGAAGGCATTGGCCGTCAGGGAGAAAACGCGGCCATCTATACTTACGCCCGTCAGCTCTTGCAGGCCAACTTGTCAGAGGAGCTTAAGCCAGGGCAGAAAATTCAGGTCACGGTCATTTTGCCAGAGGGCAAACGGCTGGCGCTGCGCACCTCTAATGCAGCCTTTGGCGTTGTCGATGGGCTGTCTTTGCTTGGCACCAGCGGTGTGGCGCAGCCGCTGAGCGCGCCCGGTCAGCTAGAAGCTTACCGCCAAGCGCTCAGGGAGAAAACTGCTGACTATAGCGATCTGGTATTTTGCCTGGGAGAGAACGGGCTCGACCTGGCGCTCAAGCTAGGCATTGAGCCAAACCGCCGCCTGAAAACGGCCAACTGGATCGGGCCGTTATTGGCAGAAGCAGGGCTATTGGGCGTGCGCTCAATTCTGCTATTTGGCTACCACGGCAAGCTGATTAAGCTAGCAGGCGGCATTTTTCATACCCATCACCATGTCGCCGACGCGCGGCAGGAAATCATGGCGGCCTGCTGCGCCGAGGTCGGGTTAGAGACCCCAGTTGTTCAGCAAATTCTGGCCAGCCCAACGACGGAAGCGGCGCTGAAGATCTTGAGAAAGTTGGATCATCAAGATCAGCAAAATCGGGCGGGTCGGGTGTATGGTGCGATCGCTGAGCGAGTGGATAGGCGATCGCACCGATACATTCAAACCCATACCGAGGAAAGCGTGCAGGTCGGCAGCGTCTTATTTGACCGCCAGCGGCAGATTATCGTTAGCAGCGAAGTTGGCGCAGTTTTGCTGGCCCAGGTTTGCTACTGTAGTTAGATAGCAAATTAGTAAAGTAAATTCAACCAGGCTTGATCACCGTAGTATTGACCAGCATCAGCGCTTTGACAGCGTTCAAAAAGCTGACGATCAACTGATTTCAATAGATTCGGCAAATTGCATAGATATGCAGTAGATCTCGCCCTCTGTTCGGCGATTCCACAGTAGCCTAGACAGCTTTTCACAGACCCCCTTATCGCTCGCCTTGAAGCCTCTTTTATAAACCAGTTGCTTTTGAAGTAGAAACTCAAAAGCCTGCTTTTGGCTACCCAGCGGTACTTCGAGCAGACCGCTTTCTCAAGCCATCACCTGGGCATCACCTGATAGGCAAACCTGCGTATAGATGCTCTATCTATAAAGCCAATCGTGCTTGACTACGCTGTCTGGCTAATCGAACCTTTTCCAAGCTCGATTGGGTGCTTTAGGTGATCTCACTCAAGCTATAAAGCATACAAACCTGAATAAGGGGATTGATTGTGACCTCTCAAACGCCAACCTCACCCGTTCAAACCGATATCTCTGAAACCGCTATTGCATCTGCTGGTTTGAACCGACCAATGCTAGCGATCTTAGACTTTGGCTCTCAGTATTCCGAACTCATCGCCCGCCGCATTCGAGAGACAGAAGTCTATTCGGAAGTGCTCTCCTACCGCACCTCAGCAGAACAGCTGCGCCAGCTCAACCCAAAGGGAATCATTCTCTCGGGCGGCCCCAAATCAGTTTACGATCCGGGTGCTCCCGCCTGCGATCCTGAGATTTGGAACTTAGGCATCCCCATTTTAGGCGTGTGCTACGGGATGCAGCTGATGGTGCAGCAGCTCGGCGGACAGGTTGAGCGGGCTGAGCGCGGTGAGTACGGCAAAGCGGCGCTGCTAATCGATCAGGCAACCGAGCTGCTTGCTGAGGTGACGGATGCTTCGACGATGTGGATGAGCCACGGTGACTCGGTCACTCAGCTACCGGCAGGCTTCGAGGTGCTCGCCCACACAGAAAATACGCCGCAGGCAGCGATCGCTCATGCCTCAAAGCGCTTCTACGGCGTTCAGTTTCATCCAGAGGTGGTGCACTCTACAGAAGGCAACGCCCTCATCCGCAACTTTGTCTACCAAATCTGTCAGTGCGAACCCACCTGGACCACCGCAGCCTTCGTCGAAGAAGCCATCCGCGAGGTTCGTGCCAAAGTGGGCAATCAGCGGGTGCTACTAGCGCTTTCGGGCGGGGTCGATTCTTCCACGCTGGCCTTTTTACTGCATCAGGCAATTGGCGATCAGCTTACCTGCATGTTTATCGATCAAGGCTTCATGCGCAAGCGCGAGCCCGAACGCCTGATTGAAATTTTCGATAAGCAGTTCCACATCAACGTAGAGTACATCGACGCCGAAGAGCGATTTCTCAAAAAAATCGAAGGCGTTACCGATCCCGAAGAGAAGCGCAAGGTCATCGGCCACGAATTTATCCGCGTCTTCGAAGAAGAATCAGCCCGCCTCGGCCCGTTCGACTATTTAGCTCAGGGTACGCTCTATCCGGATGTAATCGAATCAGCCGATACCAACGTCGATCCGCAAACCGGAGAGCGTGTCGCCGTTAAGATCAAAAGCCATCACAACGTCGGCGGTCTGCCAAAAGATCTGCGGTTCAAGCTGATTGAGCCGCTGCGGAAGCTCTTTAAAGATGAGGTTCGCAAAGTGGGCATAGCCGTTAACTTGCCCGACGAAATTGTTCGCCGCCACCCCTTTCCTGGCCCAGGTTTGGCCATTCGCATTTTAGGAGAAGTCACCACCGAGCGGCTGCACATTTTGCGCGAAGCCGACTATATCATTCGTCAAGAGATTCGCCGCAGCGACAGCTACCACGATTTCTGGCAGGCATTTGGCGTGCTCCTACCGGTAAAAAGCGTCGGCGTTATGGGCGATCAGCGCACCTACGCCTATCCAATTGTGCTGCGGCTGGTCAGCAGCGAAGATGGCATGACTGCCGACTGGTCACGCGCCCCCTACGAGCTGCTAGAGAGCATTTCTAACCGGGTGGTCAATGAGGTAGACGGCGTTAACCGAGTGGTGTACGACATTACGTCCAAGCCGCCGGGGACGATTGAGTGGGAATAGCAGGTAGAGATTAGGGAAGGGGAAAAGGGCAGTAGGAAAGGGTAGTGGGGAAAAGGAAACGTTAGCAGGCGTTTAGTTTCTATCTATAGTTGATAGTCACCGCTCTGAGTTTGCGGCACAATAAAGGCTAAACGGCATACCTATAGCGCTATGAACACCGATACATTGATTGAACTACTGCAAAAAAGCTATCGCGTCACCCTGGGAGCGGCTTCTTCTGCCGTTGAGGCGGTGCAAGATCCGCAGCGGGCTGCCGATGATTTTTCTGAAGTAGGCACCGATTTCTACCGCTTAGCAGACAAGCTCGAAGTCCGAGGCGCACTCACAGAGAAAGAAGCTCGTGATTTTGTCGAGGGCGTGATGAGCCAAATGCCTGAGCCTTTCCGCAGCGTTTCTTCTGGCTTTTCGCAGGCCGCGCCGCCAGCGCCTAGAACGGTTACTACGGTGGCAACGCCTGTGATTGATACTGAGCTTCAGGCTGAAGTTGAGTCACTGACCGCTGAGCTGATTGCGGTTCGTAAGGAAATTGAGGAGCTGCGTCAGCAGGGTAGTTAGGCTGCTCTGCGAGAAGGGAAGGCTTCGGGTTGGCGGTTGAGGAATTTGCTCAGGCGATCGCCGAAGTCCCGCCTTCAGGTGGCACATCTTGCCAGCGACCTGGCCCCACGGCACGAATAGCCTGCTTCAGCGAGACATCGCCTGTATAAAGTGCCTTGCCAATAATTACACCGGAGACGCCAGCGGGCACCAGTCCTAACAGGCTGAGCAAATCTGAAATTGCGCTGACGCCACCAGAAGCAATGACGGGGGTGTCAATAGCGCTGGCGAGTTCTCTGAGCGCCGTCAGGTTCGGTCCTTTCAAAGTGCCATCCCGGTGAATATCGGTGTAGACAATCGCCGCCGCGCCGCGATCACTCATTTGCTTAGCCAGCTCGACCGCCATTACTTCGGAGGTCTCTAGCCAGCCTCGGGTAGCGACCTTGCCGTCGCGGGCATCAATGCCGACGATAATTTGACCAGGAAATGCTTCGCTGAGCTGACTGACCAATTCTGGTTTTTCGACGGCGGCGGTGCCCAAAATGGCATATTGCACGCCTAAGTCAAACAGGGCGCGGACTCGGTCCGCATCTCGCAGACCGCCACCAACCTGAATCGGTAAATCGACGGCTCGGGCGATCGCCTCAATGGCCTGCCAGTTTTCCGGCTTGCCCGCCTTAGCCCCATCCAAATCGACCAAATGCAGACGAGTCGCCCCCTCAGATTCCCACTGCCTGGCCACTTCCACGGGGTTGTCATTAAACACCTGAGACTGGTTGTAGTCTCCTTGAAACAGCCGCACACAGCGCCCTTCTAATAGATCAATCGCCGGGATAACATCCATTCATTCAGTCCATCAAGTAGAGCTTCGATTGGCTTCGATTGTACCAATAAAAAAAGACCTGGCTAGAGACGCAGGTCTTTAGAAACGTGTATTAACGTCAGTTCGGGATAAGGTGTTTCATGGTCAACCGCTCAAATCTCTCCTATCAAAGCCGGTCTGGGTTCCCCTTACCAAGGGGAACCGTAAGGGAGGGGTCCTGGCGACATGCTCTGTGCTCAGCCGGAACCCCTCTGCCTGCGGCATCTCCCCTTGGTAAGGGGAGAAAAGATCCCCGACGGCACATTCTAGCTATTCTTATCCCGAACTGACGTTGTATTAAGGAATCTATAGCAGATGTCCTGATGCATTAGGACATCTACTAGTCAAGTTGCCCACTGTTCTCTAGCGGTTTCAGCCGATAAGAGTGTCCCAAGCAGCTTGACAGAGGCTATATCAGCTCAATACTGAAGTGACTGCCGCTAGCATTCCCACTTCAGGGCAGCGGAGTATAGCTCACCACTGGCTGACAGACTGCCGGAATTTCTTCGTAGCCGTAAAACTGCGCGGTAAGATTTTCGTCAGCGGGCCCACGTGAGGCCCCCTGAGTGATTACCATAGGCGCAATCCCACGAATCACGGGCATCACCCACCAGCCATCTTCACCAGCGGTGCTAAAGAGCGCTTTTTGAGCATAAGGCTCTCCCAAAATAGTCAGCTGAACAGTAGTGATGTCGGCGTCGCTTGGCAGTGGAAAGTCAAAATCGACGGTCACAACTTCGTCTGAGACGGGCTCTGGCACGATAGCTTTGCACGTGTGAGTGATCGATTGAGCAGGTTCGCTATCATCGGGAACAGGCTCAGCCTGGGCGGGCGGCAGCTCCAGGCTAGGAGGCATCACGCGGATCTGGCACCCAGCAGATATGGACGCGACGAGAAACGGGAGAAACACAGCGCTGAGCTGATGTCTGAACTTAGAAAAAGACAAGGGTATAGCCTCGCAAACTAAAAGAGTTAAAAAAGACGCAATAGGTGTTGCTGATGTGGACGAAAAGCTACTCACTCAAAGCGGATGATTCCTTTCAGATTCAGCCAGTTGTAGCGGCGAATGCCCCACGGCAAAATCACCAGTACGCCGAGAAAGACAGCGGCAAAGACTAGACTGCGGCCAGATGATTTTGCCATTGATCGTAATGCTCTTAGCTGCCGATAGGCTGAGCATAAAAACCAATCGGGACAAACTCGATAGGGTCAGTGAGGAAATATATTGACTGAGCTACAGTTGGGTCAAATTCTGTCTAGAAGCCGCTGAATCTCCCGCCCGTCAGGGGCTCTAGGGTGCGATCGCAAATACCCTTCCAAATCCTGCTTAGCCATGTCGTAGTTTTTGAGCTGATAGTGGAGTAGGCCGCGATCACGCACTTGCTGTACCTGCCCCGGCATCAAAATTAGCAGCTTATCAAGTGTGGCGATCGCCTGGTCATAGGCTTCTAGCTGCAAGTAAACCATCTTTAAATTATTGAGTATCCGTGCCAGAAAAGGCTTAGGCAGCACCCCATTCAAAAATTCTGGATGCCACTGCGCCTGAGCCCCATACAGCTGATGAAATTTCTGCTGACAGTCTGCCTCAAACATGACTTCGCCCCGATTAAACGGATCGACAAACACCGCCATTTCATCCACCACAGGCCGCACTAAAAAGTGCCCAGGCATCCCCACACCCACCATAGGAAAGCCAACGCGATGGGCAATTTCTAAATAAAGCAGCGAGAGGGTGATAGGAATGCCCAACCGCCGGTCAATTACGCAGTTGAGGCAGCTATTGTCAGGGTTGTAGTAGTCTTGGCGGTTGCCCGAAAACTTCAGATCCTCAAAGAGATAGGTATTGATCACCTGAATGATTTTGAGTGGATAGCGGCCTGGGGGTAAGCGTGATCGCACTTCGCTAGCCATATCGTCTAAAGCTTCCAAATAAACAGTGGGATCCATATCCCAATATTCTTCCTGCGCGATATAGAGCGCAGCGACAGCCAGATTGATGCGCCCGTCAGCTTTTTGAACCGCTTGATAAAAGCGCTGACCAGCGGGAGAAAGTCTCATAGATGCAGGCGGATCTGATAGGGCTGCTTTATTGTATCCCGAGGATATAGACTACACAGCCGCTCACGAAGCTGCTGACCCTTCGCTGGCAGCAGGCAGATTAGTCAATCCACCGTTTTGGTCGCTTGGGTGAGAGAGCCCGTTAATCGCGCTAGCAACATCTACACCCGAGGTTTGCTTCAGCTGAGTCATAAAGGCAGCCGCTTGAGTGGCCAGATTGCCCGACTGCGTGTCAATTACCGTTACGTTCTGGACCGATACGTCAGGCACCGTCGTTGAGAGGGTGTTGAGCAATCCTTCTAGCTTCTGGAGCAAAAAGATATCGCGAGCATTGTCCCCAGCGGCGACCCAAGATTCAGCTAACCGTTGCGTGCCTTCAGCCTGGGCTTTGCCTGCTTCAATAATAGTGGCGGCATTGCCCTTGGCTTGGGCGATCGCTCGCTGGCAGTTGGCTTCTGCTGGCGCAATCACATCGGCTTTGAGTTGCTCCATCACCTGCTTGATCCGCTCTTCTTGCACCGGCACATCTGCCTGAATTCGGGCAAGCTCGGCGGCGATTTCAGCTTCGGCCTCGGCAACAACCGCAGCGCGCATAGTGAGGGCGTCCTGCGTTCGTTGTTCGGCGGCGGCTTGGGAAATGCCGATATCGCGCTCTAGGCGGCGGACGGCGGTGATCTTTTTGTTTTCGGCAGTCTGAACCGCTGACTCGGCTTTGGCTTCGGCTTCGGCAATACGGGCGTCGCGCTGGAGGTCGGCCTGCTGCTTGCGGCCAATTGAGTCGAGGTAGCGGACATCGTCGGAAATGTTCTGGATTTGCAGCGTGTCGAGTACCAGGCCCAGCTTTTCAAGATCTTCTTCGGCTTCGTCGAGCAGGCTTTTGGCAAAGGCAATTTTGTCTTCGTTTACTTGTTCAGGTGTGAGGCTGGCTAAGACACCTCGCAGATTGCCTTCTAGCGTTTCCTTGGCAATCTTCTCAATCTCTTTGCGCGGCTTACCTAACAGCCTTTCAATGGCGTTGTGAATTGTCGGCTCTTCGCCAGCGATTTTGATGTTGGCGACCCCGTCTACCTGCAAGGGAATGCCGCCTTTTGAGTAGGCGTTGGAAACCTTCAGCTCAATGATCATATTGGTAAGGTTCATACGCATCACCTTTTCTAGCAGCGGAGTGCGAATGCTGCTGCCGCCTTTTACCAGGCGATAGCCAACTTTGCGATCGCCCGACCGCTGGCTCCCTCCGGCAAAGATCAAAACCTCATTCGGCTGACAAATGTAGTAGAGATTCTTGATCATCAAAAAGCCCGAGCCCGAAGCTAAAGCCATGATTAAAAGGATGAAGCCAGTCATCGTTAATTCTCCTGATAGGGATTTATGAAGGGATCTTGCTGTAGGCAGTTGATTGGCGCAGGCTATGGCTTAGTCGCGGTTGGTTCGCGATGATTAAGCGTGCCGATGACGTCAATGCCGAGGGTTTGCTCCACCTGAGCCAAAAACTGTTTAATGACTTCGGGATAGACGTTGGCCAGGCTAGCGATCGCTTTACCATCGCCGTTATCAATTACGTTGATATTTTCTAGCTTCAAGCGATGGGGAACAGTCGCTGCTTCTTTGAGAATGGTGTCGATCTGCTGAAGTAGGAAAATTTGGGTGGTGTCGGCCCCGGTTTCTTGCCATACCTGAGCGAGCATTTCATTCACCAGAGCCGCAGCTTTGGCATTCTCAGCAAACTCAGCGGCGTCTCCTTTGGCCTGCAAAAACTGAGCATCTTTGTGTGCTTCAGCCGGTAAAACCTGATCGGCCTGTAGGCGCAGCCTTTCTAGCTTGGCTCGGACCGTTTGCAATTGCTGTTCAGCTCTGGCCCTTGCTTCTTTGGCAGCGGCGGCAGTGCGCTCTTCTTCAGATTTGGAGCGCTGATCTAGCTCTGCTTTAATTTTACGCAGCTCGTTTTGCTTGCTCTGAATGATGGTCAGCGCCTGCGATTGAAACATGTCTGCTCGCTTTTGGCAGTCGGCTTCTATGCGTTCGGCTTCTCCGAGGGCAACAGCTTCAGCAATCTCGGCGTCGCGGATAATCTTGGCAATTTGACGGCGACCGATAGAGCTGAGATAGCCCACATCATCGGTGACGCTCTGCACTTTGAGCGTATCGAGATGCAGCCCGAGCTTGTTCAGGTCACGGTCTACATCGTCGGCAATGCGCTCGGCAAAGTTGAGCCGGTCTTCGTTCACTTGCTGGGGGGTGAGGTTAGCGACAACGCCCCGCAGGTTGCCTTCCAAGGTTTCGCGCACAACCCGGCGAATTTCGGACTGGTTGCGACCCAAAAATCGCTCGATCGCGTTACCGGCAATGTTGGGCTGACTAGAGACTTTGACATTGGCGATCGCCTGAATATTCAGCGGCGTCCCCCCTTTCGCATAGGAGTTGTTCACCTCCACCGGGATCGGCATGGTCGTCATGTCCATGCGCTCCACCCGCTCGATAATCGGCAGCACGAACGCCCTGCCGCCAAATATCACCCGATAGCCGACCTCCTTACTGCCTGCCCGCTTGTACTTGCGTCCTGAAATAATCAAGATTTCGTTGGGCTTACAAATTTTCAAGGAGGTTTTGAGCAGGGCGATCGCAGCAACTATTCCCACCAGCCCAATCGTGATTGCCCCGACGCCCAGGATGTCGCTAGTATTCGCCAGCTGAGGGGTCAGCTGTCCAGGCTGGCTGACTTGAGCGAGCAGAACAGGCCGGTCAGCTTCTGAAAAAGTCGATTTGCTCACGATAGTTAGTTCCGTAGATTAGGTAAGAGGAGTAGGCTTTTACGGTGTGACGTTTACTTAGCCTGAGCTGTTAAAGCTATCAGTCGATTCCAGGTGGTTTTTTGCAGAGACAACCCACAGCCGGTTCTGACTGCGACCGACCACCAAGATCGGCTCTCCTGGCTGAAAGTCCCTTTCTTCATCGGTCTGAGCGACTAGATGCAGCGTGCTCCCACCTACTTCTAAGATTACTTTGCCTTTGCTTTTGGCATCAAAAGGTAGCTCCACCCTGCCCACTAGCCCGGCAAAGTCTTCGTCCCGCACCAGGCTATCAACCTTGCGGCTTTTCAGGCTGCGTAAAGCACTTACCAACGCTACACCGCAAACAAGGCCCATCGCCACTGCGATCATCAGCACAGTCGTCGAAGGCGGCGTCGGGTCTACAGCGCTCAGCAGCAGCCCCGTCAGCCCAAAAAAGCAGCCGCCAAATGTCCAAAACTTAAAGCTGATAAAAATAGACAGCCAGGCAGGCAGCCGCCGCCGTCTGCGAGCAGAGCGCATCAGGTCAACGTCAGTATCGACCTGAAGATCGGTGTCGCCATCAGCATCCGCATCAAAGTCAGCCTCGGCATCTAGATCCGCGTCAAAATCGGCATCTGCATCAATATCAAAGTCAGCATCGGCATCAAGGCCGTCGAAAAGCTCGCCGCCGCCGACCATCCCGAGGGCAACAAAGGCACCGCCGATGATAAAACAAAACCAGTAGACTGATTGCACAGAAGCTGCTCTTAAGATGAACGATGGACGGTTTCTAACAGGCCCACTCTATCCTGTCTGTAGATACCTGAAATATTGGCCCAATTCCTAAAATTCTTCACAAAAAAGAGGAACGCCCCTGTCAGAGCATTCCCTCATCGTCAATCAAATTAAGTGGCAAATGTGACTGGTTAGCTAGGTTTCGCTTCTGGCATCAGGCATTTATCGGAGTCACAGCCCGCTGGCCCGGCCTCTAACAGCTCACCCGCATCGTGCTCTTCTAGCGCCGCGTGGAAGTCTTCGGTAACGCGGCGCGATCGCACCTCCGCCAACATCTCCTCGTACCGCTCTTTGCTAATTGGCTCAAATGGCAGTCGCGGAAAGGTCTGCACGTCGTCAAACCGGGCCAGCAGCGCGGCTGAAATATAGCCTTCGTCGTTAGCGATCGCCGCGTAAATCCGCTCAGCCAGCGGCTCAATTTCATTTTCCCTCAGCTCCACCGTGGCTGAGGTGTTGTGAGCGGTGTAGTGCTTTTGCACCTGCATATAAAAGTCAAACTGGGCTAAAGCCGAGAACTTCTCAATGGCGACCGTATCGGCTCCCGGCAGATTGGCCCAGTCTACTTCTACTGGCAGCTCCACCAGCCACTCCGTACAGCGCGGATCGAACGGATCGTTCAGCAGATTGCCATTTTCGTCCTTATCTGACTGAGAGGGAATCACCGAATAGCCATAGGCGATGCAGGCCAGCGCCACCGGGTCGTCTTTACGGAAGGTAATCCGGCGGATAAAGCGCTGGGCCTTGGGCGGGTGCCAGCCAGAAGACGCGCCTGTGAGCAAGCTTTTGGTACCTGCGGGCTGAACGGTAGTGCAGCGATTGGGCCGGCGGATTTGATGGCGATCGCAATACTCCCAAACCGTCTCATGCACCACCTGCTTCCACCGATTCAGATACGCCTGCTCGCGGCTCTTAAATTCCAACCCCTGCATGGTATCGGGCCTGCCCTCTTCCCACCAGTTCAGCCACTCCACCCCAAACGCCTTGACGCAGAAGTCAAAAAAGCCGGTAAAGGAAACGCCAACAATTGGGTCTTCCTCGCGGGACTGCTGATAGCGAGATTCTTGGAATTGGTGGTTGAGCAGGGCGGCGACGGCGATCGCCCCCGCCTTAAACGCATCTTCCTGCGCCTGCTCATCCTTTGGATTGATCTGATTTAGATGAATTTCAGCCAAATTACAGTGGAAATCCTGCCCGATGATTTCTCCACAATTGTGGGCGACTAAGCCGTTTGCATCGAAACACGATGGCCCAGGCACAGTGCAGTCATAAACCTTCTCAACCCCATCAGCCTCCACAGACTGTACAGTTGCCGTAAAGCGCTCTCTGTTTAACCTGCGTTTGTAACCGCTAAGTAACTCCTTGAGCTTTGCTGCTTTCTGCGGCTCGCGAAAGCCGACAATCTGCTGAAAATAATGCAGATTATCTTTGCTGATAATCAGTTCGTGCTGAGCTTTGCACAAGTACTCAGCAGGTTGGCGCTGAGCATCTGGCAGCATTCGGGATCCTTCGGGTCGTCGCTCCTGATAAATTTTAGCGATGATTCCCAATCGAGCTAGCATCCTCTGAACAGCCTGCAAGTTAGGCAAATTGCTCTGTGCTAGTCGAACGCTGATGCCTTTGAGCTGCGTTCCCTGTACGCTACCATCTGCATCAAATAATCCTTTTAGGAAACCGCAATAGAATTCGTAGCTGGCCTCTTCTACCGCTTGACTAATATTCTTATCACCCTGAGTGATCTCGAAAGTAGCCGCTAACTTTGCCAAGCCCGTAGAGTTAATAACGCGATGCTTGAGCTGTTTGTGGTAGTGAACTTCTGATGTTCTTTTGCTGTAACCCACTGCCGTCTCCAAAAGCTGGACGGCATATTGACTCATCTCATCTGAGGAGTCTTCCCAGTAGCGAAGCAGCCCAATGTCATTCCACTGAGTCGTTGCCAGACTGCCATCTCCCACCAGACTACCGAGTAACCAACCTTCATCATGGCTGCCGCCACCTTCCCAAGCCCGAAGCTCTCGATGGTCGTGTAGCACAATGTAATCGCCTGAGTGGAGTTCGCCCGCATTCACCCACTCGGTGTACTGCTTCTTCTGAGTCTGGGCAGTCACTTTCAAAACGCGATGGTTCTCAGTCAGCCGTAGCTCAAATCCTTCTTGCGTAACCAGCTTGACAACCGGCTTTTCACCTGAAAAAAAGAACCCGTCTACCGTTGTGCTAAATAGCTCTCCATTGATATAGGTTCCATGCTGCTGACCGATCAGATCTTTTACCTGCCTAGGGCCACCGCCAGTATGCACCCAGGTATCCGCAGTCACACAGGGATTCAGGCCGTACCTTCCTTTCCCCTGTGCCCTACGTTCAGCTTCACCAGCCCATTGAATGGCTCCCTCACCCGACTGAAACTGCTTTTGCACGGCAGTCAGGACTTCTGCTTTTGAGGGCTTTTCATGAAATACGCGGGTATGGTTCGCCATTCGCAGCGCGTCGCGGGTAGGGTCAATCCGCCAGTTGCCACTTTCATCCTGCTGCCAGAGATTTTCTTTTGCGCCAGTGGCGACACTATCATTGCTGTCGAACTGCCTCATGCCCGCAGATCTTCGAATATTGCCGGCGACCACACAGGCAGCGGCCTCATCTATTAGCAAGCAGCATTCAATCGAATTTAGCTGACGACCGATGGCCGCATTCAAAATTTTGGTGCAGCGCTCATACAGCTCAGGCAGCTTTACGGGGTTGGCCATGCCACCAAATCCCTTCAGCCGTTCTCCTGCCGGACGAATATCGCTGAGGTCAACAGTCGCTTCTACTTCGCCGTCGAAGCGCTCATCGGTCGAAAGCTCTAGCAGGGTTTGGTAAGATTTTACCCAGCCCTGGCGACTGTCGCCTGCGATGATTTCAACGCGGTTATTGGCCTCATCTATCCTAATTTCGGCTTCTTCCCGGCGCTGGCTGACGGGCGTCTGGCCGACGCCACCGCGCATGGTGACTGTGATTTTATTGCGAATTTTGGGAAGCTGACTAATGTACTTAGGCTCTAATACTGCGCCAGTGCCGCAGCCCATCATCGCCAGGTCCATCATCAGGCCGAAGGCTTGCCAGTCAACTACGTTAGTACTGGTGCAGTTGTAAGCGCCCGAAAAATTCTGAGGATTTTTGCTCCAGTCGGTGCCGCCTACCCACAGCCAGCGGCCAGAGGGCATGGCCTTGAGATTGCGCTGCATTTTGGCGACTAGGTCATGCTCTGCGTCGGTAAGCCTGCCAAGTTCTACTAAGCCTTTGAGGGTGCGATCGCACACTTCCTGCCAGGTCTCTCGCCTTCCCCCCTCATACCGACGGCTGTAGGTGCGGTAAAACACTGGATAGGCCGCTGGTGCTGCCGCTGGAAAAGGACTTTTAGATCGGGTACGCTCAAGTTCTCGAACCATAGCTTTAGAAGGGGGAAGGCAGGGTTTGCGCTGATGTAGGTTCTATAGGGCCAAATATTGCGCCTAGAGCGCTACATGTAGCGTATGGAGATAGAGCTTAGCACTTTCGCTTAAATATTTCTAGCTTTTCGAGGCTGAAGCGATGTGGGGGCGATCGCCCAACGTTGAGTTTTGAGCGCTCATATGGGCATACATTGAGAGATGACTTTCGCCGTGAGCTGCCATGCCTACTTTTGGGATCACTCTCCCAGTGCGCAATCGAAAAGCCTTTACCACCGCAATCTTGCAGCAGCTGACCGAGCAAATTGCTCAGCAGGTGGCAGCCCAAGCGCTGCGGCCCACCGATGCGCAGATTATTGTGGTGGACGATGACTCTAGTGACGGCACGCCTGACGTGATCGCCCGGCAGTTTCCGCAGGTGCATTTGCTGCGCGGCGATGGCAATTTGTGGTGGACTGGCGCGATCGCTCAAGCCATGACTTACGCCGCCAATACGCTGCATACCGACTATATTATCTGGCTCAACGACGACATTGTGCTCGCTGACAACTTCATCCAGCAGGTGATCGGGTACTGCTGTCAGCCTGCGGGCCAACTGGGCAGCAAAACTCTGACAGGCGGGATCATCTGCGATCAGCTCCATCCCGAGTGGATTGTCTTTGGCGGCGTGATTGCAGGTCAGCTGGTTAATGACGTTCGTCAGTTTGAGCAGCCAGTTTTAGAAGTAGATACGCTCAACGGCAACATCGCCATTTTGCCTACCCAGATCATCAGCGACATTGGCCTACCCGACATCCGGCGCTTTCGCCACTACGGCGGCGATTTTGAGTACATTTGTCGCGCCAAGCAACATGGCTATACGGCGCGGCTCTCCAGCCATTTACAGGCCACTACTGAGTATCGCCCAGCCGATGTGATTCGCTATATGCCGCTCTGGATTCAGTGGGCAACCAGTTCTCGCCTGATTGACAAATGGCAGGTGATCAAAAGCCTGTCGAGTCGGCGATCGCCCCACAATGTGGAGCATATGGTCAACAGCATTCACCGCGCCCAACCTTCTGTCGCAAAGTGGAAATATGCCACTTTTTACTGCCGCAAGCTAGTCAAGATTATTGGCAGTGAATTGGTTCCCTGGTCAGTGAGGCGAAATCGCATTCGGGCCTATTTTCAGCGCCAGAACATTCCACCCGATATCGCTCAAGCGATTCTTCCCCCGCTATAAAACAGCTACACGACAGCCATAAAACAGCTATGAAAGTACTTCACCTGAGCACCGCTGACGGTAATGGGGGCGCAGCTCGCGGCGCTTACTGGATGCACCGGGCTCTGCGGCAAGCTGGCGTGGATTCTTGGATGCTGGTGGCCGAAAAGTACACCAGCGACCCCACCGTTATCGGCCCTACCGGAGTCACCGGCTCTCAAAAAGTATTTAGAGGTCTTCGTCAAACCGCCGAATACTGGCCGCTCAAACGCTACAAAAAGAAAAAGCCAGGCGCTTTTTCGCCTGCCATCTACCTCAGCAAAATTGCCAAACAGGTCGAAGCCATTGACCCAGACATCGTCAATTTGCACTGGGTGGCAGGCGGCTTGCTGCGCCCTCAAGACCTGTCAAAATTTCAGCAGACGCGCAGACGGCCCCTGGTGTGGACACTGCGCGATATGTGGGCTTTTACAGGAGGCTGCCACTATGCGGGAGATTGCTTGGCCTATCAGACCAGCTGTGGTCGTTGCCCCGCGCTAGGCTCTACCAAAGCTCACGATTTGGCCTACAGCGGTTGGCGGCGCAAACAGGCGGCCTGGCAAGCTTTGGATATCACTATTGTGCCTTTGAGTGAATGGCTAGCGGACTGTGCTCGTAAGAGCAGCTTGTTTGCTGACCAGCAAATTCAAGTGATTTCCAATGCGGTTGACAGCAGAACGTATCGACCGATTGATCAGGCGATCGCCCGCAATCTGCTCCACCTTCCTCCCCACAAAAAGCTCATCCTCTTTGGCGCACTCAGCCCCACTGCCGACGCCCGCAAAGGCTTCAGCCACTTGCGAACGGCTCTCCATCATCTAGCCGCTCGGCCCCACCCCGAGCAGCTCGAAGCTGTTATCTTTGGCATTGACAAGCCCACGCAAGATCTCAACCTCAAACTGCCGACGACCTTTCTAGGCCGCTTGCACGATGACACTATGCTCGCCCTGGCCTACGCTGCCGCCGATGTCATGGTGGTGCCTTCCGTTCAAGATGCTTTTGCCAAGACTGCGATTGAAGCAATGGCCTGCGGCACGCCTGTGGTTGCCTTCGACAGTACCGGTCTCAAAGAATCTGTGGTGCATCAATACAATGGCTATAGAGCTGCCTGCTTTGATCCCGTCGATTTGGCAAATGGCATTGCCTGGGTGTTAGATAGTGGGGCAGAGCCTGAAAGTCCGGGCGGCTTCCCCACAAAGAATCGCTGGCAGACCCTCTCTCAAAATGCTCGCCAAACCGTTGAGGATAAATTTACACCGGCCCGTCAGGCCGAACAATACAAACGGCTTTACCAGCAGCTGTTGGCTGATACGTGTTTAGCTTGAGTAGTTTTGCGTTTTGGTTCCCTTTTGGAAGGGGAACCAATGGAGGGGTCTCGGTGTGTAGCGAACTCATCGAAAACCCCTCCATTGCGGTTCCCCTTGGTAAGGGGAACCAGTTCTAGGGTGTTGGTGTGTGCAAAACAGGCACGTTGACTGCTAATGGTTGAACTGGCCTTTCAGATTCGGTTATTCCCCATTGCGCGAATAGCTGAAACGCTCACAATAGGCTTTAGGCATTGATTAAGGAGCTAACGCTAACATGACAACGGTTTTGGAACAGGGCAATATCAGCATCCATACCGAGAATATTTTCCCCATTATTAAAAAGTGGCTATATTCCGATCACGAAATTTTTATTCGTGAGCTGATTTCTAATGGGGTGGATGCGATTAGTAAGCTGAGTATGCTTTCGCGCTCCGGTGAGTACAGGGGAGAAGTCACGCCAGAGATTGCGATCGCCATCGATAAAGCAGCCAAAACGCTCAGCATTAGCGACAGCGGTATCGGCATGACGGCTGACGAAATCAAAAAGTACATCAATCAGGTGGCTTTTTCCAGCGCTGAAGAATTTATCAACAAGTACAAAGACAATGATGACCAGCAGATCATTGGTCACTTTGGCTTGGGCTTTTACTCGTCGTTTATGGTGGCCGACCGGGTCGATATTGACACGCTTTCCTGGCAGGAAGACGCTCAGGCGGTGCACTGGTCTTGTGATGGCAGTACGTCTTTTGAATTGAGTGAGAGCGATCGCACCGAGCGCGGTACCACTATCACCCTTCATCTCAACGACGACGAAGGGGAATACCTGGAAGAAACTCGCATTAAGCAGCTGGTAAAGACCTACTGCGACTTTATGCCAGTGCCGATCAAACTGGGCGACGAAGTCATCAACAAGCAGGAAGCGGTTTGGAAAAAGTCGCCTAGCGACCTCACCGATGAGGACTATCTCAACCTCTACCGGTATCTCTATCCCTTTGAAGAGGAGCCGCTGCTATGGGTACACCTCAACACCGACTACCCGTTTGTGGTGAATGGTATCCTGTATTTCCCTAAGCTCAAGCCCGATGTGGAGCTAAACAAAGGGCAGATCAAGCTGTTTTGCAATCAGGTATTCGTCAGCGATAACTGTGAGGAAATCATTCCTAAGTTTTTGACGCCGCTGCGCGGGGTAATTGACAGTACCGATATTCCGCTGAACGTGTCTCGGAGCTTTTTGCAGGCTGATCGCACGGTAAGGCGCATTGCTGACTACGTGGCGAAGAAGGTGGGCGATCGCCTCAAAGAACTCTACCGCGATGACCTAGCCGAATACATCCGTACCTGGCAAGACCTGGGCACCTTCGTCAAATTTGGCTCGCTAAATGACGAAAAATTCAAAAAGCAGGTGCAGAACTACGTCATCTTCCGCTCTACCGCAGACCTGGCAAAAGCCGACCAACCCAAGGTAGAAGTCCAATCTGAAGGCGACGATGCTTGGTCAGAAGTCAGCGACAAACCAGCCACCGACGCCAACGGCGCATCTTACACCACTATCAAGGAGTACCTAGAGCGCAACAAAGACAAGCACGAAAATCGGGTCTACTACGCCACTGACGAAGTTTCTCAAGCCACCTACATCAGCCTGCTCAAAAACCAGGGGCTCGAAGTGCTGTTCATGGATTCTTTCATCGATACCCACTTCGTCTCATTCCTGGAGCAAGAATACTCAGAGGTGAAATTCTCACGAGTTGACGCCGACCTCGATGACACCTTAATCGACAGCGATCAGGCTAATGAAATCGTCGACTCTACTACGAATAAGACGCGCAGTGAGCAGGTCAAGGAAGTGTTTGAAAAGGCTTTGAATCGGCCTCAGATTACGATTCGCACGGAAGCGCTGAAGTCAGCCGACCAGTCAGCGCCACCGGCAATGGTGCTGGTGCCCGAGGAGCTGCGGCGAATGCAGGAGATGAGCGCTTTTCTTCAGCAGCAGGGCGTGCAGTTTCCAGAGACGCACACGCTGCTGGTCAATACTTCTCATCCGCTGATTCAAAATGTGGCCAAGCTAGGGCAAGGCAGCATTATTCAGGCTGACGGTGGTCAGTCTCCTTCTGAGCAGCTAGCCACGCTCATCTGTGAACAGGTATACGACCTAGCGCTCATGGCTCAAAAAGGCTTCGATGCTAACGGTATGAAAGCTTTCACAGAGCGCTCTACCAACTTACTAACAAAGTTGACCGAGCAGTAACCAAAAAACGCAAGCCAATCCGGGTTCCCCTTACCAAGGGGAACCGCAAGGGAGGGGTTCCGCCTGAGATTACAAGACATCACCAGAACCCCTCTACCTCCAGCATCTCGCTTTAGTCAGCGTAAGAAAAGGGCTCCCAGGCAAAACGACCATCCATTTTTTGCCTTTTGCTCATTACTGTCTATAATAAGTAACTCTATTAGCATAGAATCCTCATGTCCAAAGTCTGCGACCTCACTGGCAAAAAGGCTAACAACGCCTTTTCCGTATCCCACTCCCATCGCCGTACCAAGCGGCTGCAAGAAGCAAATCTGCAAGACAAGCGCATCTGGTGGCCCCAAGGAAAACGCTTCGTTAAGCTCCGTGTCTCTACTAAAGCGCTAAAGACGTTAGAGAAAAAAGGAGTCGATGCGATGGCTCGTGAAGCGGGCATCAATCTAAACAAGTATTGATCTAAGTTTCTGAAATATATTCTAGAGATTTGGCAGTCTATTTCAGTTAGCCCTTTGTAATTTTACAGAGGGCTTTTTGCTGCCTTTTTTCAGTAGATTTACCCTCTCGGCTAAGTGTTAATAGCGACTTAAGCTGGCAGCAGCCCGGCTCAAATAACCTAAGTCTGCTGACTCTTGCCATTCTTATGTAGCTTCTGGCACTTTGCTTTATACAGCATTACTGAGCGTAAACCATATATAGCAACGGGATATAGCAACGGGCAAAGTGCTCCGCAAAGCGCGAATGCATCCGCGCTTTGCTATATGTAAATCTGTTTTTTATCTCCGAAAATATCCTTAGCCTTTGTTTTATGTTTTTCTGGAGGCCGCTGTTCTCTCCACTGTCAGATGGGTATACCCACTGGTTAACTCCTCGAAATGAACGGGTAATCTTGTCTAGTAATAGTGCAACTATTTGGAAGCTGCTTCGTTACGACTGAGCCGACTGGCCTGAGAAATCAATGGCCTGGCTCACTGAGCCGCTTCTGCTAGCCCGCATCTCCCACTCAGATATTAGGAAGCCAGCTATGTCAGCCGACAAGCAGACTCGCAGCAAAAATCGAAAATCGCGTTCGGACTTTCAGCGACTCCGCAGTCGCTTTATGGGCGGTCTTTTGAGAAGTCTGTTTTTTATCAATAAACCAACCCGCTTTAAGCAGGCTGGCTTTGTTTTACCGACAACTGTGCTCCTCCTTTTAGTACTGACGCTGACGATGGGAGCGCTCAGCTTTCGTGCCTTCAGCCGCTCGGGTAGTGTGATTGCTTTGCGCGAGCAGCAGGTAATAGATAGTGCAGCATCGCCTGCTATCGATAGGGCGAAATCCAAGCTAGAGTACTTGTTTACAAGAGATAGTCGCTTCCCTGGCGGTGTTCCTTCAAGCGATGTCATTGCCAGCATGATGCTCAATGACAATACCAACGGGATTCCAAGAATCACTGCAAACGACCCCTATACTTTTTCCTCAACTAATCCGCAGGCAAGTGAGACAAGGGTAGATATTAATGGTGACGGTGTTGATGATAATGCTTGGGCATTTCCGTCTGACGTGAATGGCGACGGCAAAATCGACCCAGGTGAATTAGTTGTCTATTCTATTTTGATGGATGATGATAATAGTGGTGTAAAACTTGATGCTAACCAGGACAGTGGAAAAGCCAATGCTTTAGTCACTCGCAATGGCCCTATTAATACTAGCGAGACTCTGGCAGGGTGTGGCTCTGCGCGGGCTCCCGAGGCTGGATGGCAAGCTATCAATGCGGCCACGCTACAGAAGAACTTTCAGATCACTGCTTTCGTCGCTAACCGTAGCGAGGTCAACCGTACGGTCAGCGCTATAGAGCTTCAGCAAGTACGCCAGGCGGACAGAGGTAATAAGTGGGGAGCCTGGTTTAAGTACGACTTGGAGCTTTTTCCAGGTGCTAGCAGAGACTTCTTCTGGAATGGTGCTATGCATACAGAGGGCAGCCTCTTGGTGCGAGATAAGTACAAGGCACGAATGATTAGCTCTCATAATTCTTGCCTGTACAACGAACCGGCTTCAGAAGTTACGCTCGCTAATACCAGTAGCTTTCAGGGACAGCTGCTATCTGCCAAACTTGATAGAAATGAATTCGGTGGGACAAGTACTAATAATGATAGTCCTGCCTTTCATCTATTTACTTCGAATGGTCAAGCACCTGATACAGCTAGCAATAATAGTAGGCTTGGCACTGATAATGACTCTGTCAATGCAGGAAACTCAGATCTTAGAAACATTCTGCTCGATCCGATCAAGTTGTTTACTCAAGATGTCTCAGCACATCGCAGCCCTGCTGGCTCTACTGGCTGGAATCGCAGTGCTGCCTGGAAAAACAAAAGAGTTTATAACAACCCTTCTGCAACACCTTATCTAGACGATACCTACCGAGCTGATGACCGGTATGGGCCCAAAGCCGTCTACGATAAAAGCCATGCAATCCCTACGGGAACTTCAGTAGGAGCACCTATTACTGGCGACGCGGCACTGACAAGTATAGACCCAGCAAATAATCTCTATGGCTTGGATGGCTACTGGGAACGACGGGCCATTGGCCAGGGTTTGAGAATAATCGTAGGGCAGCGATTGGAGCTTGGAAATGCCTTTGGCTGGCAAGGCAGCAATGAGCCCCTATATCCCCCTAATGCACCTACCCCAACAGAAGCGCGCCAGAGACGATCTCTACACGATAACTTGGCAGCTGTGCAGGGCATGGTAGTTTATCACCGTGAGTCTTATGATGGCAGGCTTCCTCTAGCCTGTATTGCTTCCACCGCCCACCCTGGAACTGCCGCAACCATAATCAACAGCCGTACTTTCAACACTGTAAATGTTGGCGGGACAGCAAAACTAAATACTGACTTTTTCAATGGTGTAGGAACCAATGGGTGGGAGTTTGCTTTCCCCTATACAACTGAGACTAGCTTTGCGAATGCCATTGCCGCTAGTGAGCCGCTAGGGAAAGTACTTAGAAACCTATCTTACTTTGCTGGAGACCCGCTGGGAGGGGCACCCTCATTCCAGCCTACTCAAGACGGAGATATTCATCCCGCTCCTTATATGGCTGCCTGGGGCGATTTTTCTAACCTGCGCCGTATCTTTGCCTTAGGTACTGCCTACGCCAGCTTGAGCCCCGCAGATAAATCGACACTGCATTCTGCTGCCTGTACTATCGGAATGCTGTCATACAGCTTAAACAATGAGATTCAGCTATCGACAGCAAACTACTCGTCGGTGCAGGCGTTGGGCAATCATATTGAAAAGATGATTGATGGTGGTGGTAGTGGTGCCAATGCCGATATTGATAATTTCTTCGGTGTAAATGGTAGCGACGGTCAACCTATCATTAAGAGTAGCGCTAAAGGTAGAGCTGGCTTTGGTGCGGGGAACTGGGTAGACACTGTTAACAATTCCGTAGCTGGTCCGAACTTTAGGGTCGGTTGCTCTACAGACAGTATGGGAACGGGTACTGCTGCCTATGACCGTACTTGCGATGCTGCCGACTATTACGGTCAATTTACAACAACTGACTTCTATCGAGCTCTTGATGCGAAACCGGGTTTGGGTGCTGCTTTGAAAGATAAGTTTGTAGTGGCACAAGCAATACTAGAGAGAGGTTCCCAAATCCAAAGAGATCGCTTGTCAGGCTTTCGACCCGGCGGATTACCGTCCTTTGCTAATTCCAGAAATGTTAGCTGGAATAGCGAGACGGGCGCCACTACGCTCACTGGACAGCCTCAATTAGTCACTGGCTGCGATCCAAACCTTTTCCCTGCTTCCCAGGCCGAAGATAGAATAGCGCTAGCGCTGGCGCTTTGCCAGAATATCAGCAAAACAGTAAAATACCCATCGCTTTACTATCTCTTTCCGCCTTTCACGCATGACAATAACGGGACGGACGATACTCCGACACCAGGCGTTCTCTTCGACCACACCCAGCCATCTACAGAAGAATACGTAGCTAATCCCTACGTTGGAAGCAAAAATAGCAATACGAACGAGAATACTTTTCTTGCTGTTTCCGACTCCGATATCGCAGCTTTAGCAACATCATTCGCACCGCGTGCTACTGATTTCACAGGTTGGGCATTACCAACATCTTCAGCGAGCGTGCTGACTAACCCAGATGCACAGCCATTTACAATTACCTTTGGCTCCTCTGGACGCGATGTTGCTCTGCTAGATAAGGGGATGTACGACGGTCGAGAATTGATGGGCTTACGAATGCTGGATCTTGATATTGGAAAGCTGGCTAACAGCAACAATAGTGGCGATCGCTGGATCGCAAGCGTGGACGGTATTGTTTATGCCTTCCGAGAAGACGCTATCCGAGAAGATGCCATCGTGAGGCCCAAAGCTGGCGGTACTAGCTGGACAGACTGCGATACTTGGAGCAAAGTGTACACAAACAGTGGCAACAGCGATTCTCGGGTAACAGGAAGCGATAGAAACTGTCGTTTAGTGAACCTAACAAGCGCTACAAGCGCTCCTTTCTTACAAGATCCACCGCTGACCGTTGGTACGGCGGCTAATAAAATAGCCGATAAACTTAGTACAAAGCCAATTGATTTCTATGCCGACCCTGATCGCCGTCCCTATGGCTTTAGATTAGTCAACGGTGCTACTTTAAACAGACCCGATAACGTACCGTCAGGAATGACATTCGTCTCTGACAATATGGTCTACATCAAAGGAGACTTTAACCTGCATACCTCATCTGGAGCAACAGGGGCCGATCCTAGCAACGCCTGTAGCAATCTAATCGAAGAATTCACGGCGCGGATAATCCAAAACGATTGCGCTCTCAGCAACGTTGATTTCTATAACGGTAGGGCAAAAACTCAACGTAATAGTGACCTTGCTTTCCTTTCGACGGATAAGTGGCGACCCGTTGAGATCGTAGGTGATGCCGTAGGCGTTTTGTCATCGAGCTTTAGAGATGGAAACATCGAAGACGGCTTCACAAAAGCTCGTCAGCAAGACTCGAATGCAGGACACGGAACTAGCTCTTATCAAAATCAAAATCGTCTGAAAAACAATAGCGCAGCCACTACCGGTTGGAGGCGCGTTGACGGCAGCATAAACTCAACACCGCCGACCCTCCCAGTTTCTGTAGACCGAAACGGCGACGTGACCAGAAACGGCGCCGTAGTCGATCCGACCAGCTTCATACGCCTGACTGATGTTAACAACAGTCCTGACTTCTTTAATGACAAACGAGGAGGAGACTTACAGCCAGCTACGCAGACAATCGCAAATGCAGTCTTCATCAGCGGCATTGTTCCTTCTCAAGCGGGCCAATCATACGGTGGTATGCACAACTTTCCTCGATTCTTAGAGCACTGGAAAGATGTCAACTTACACATCTCGGGAGGATTTTTTCAGCTAAACTTTAGCACTTCTGCTACTGGGCCTTATGACCAGGATGCTTGGGAACCTGGCTCAGATGCACAGGTCAACTTTGACAGGATTCGCTTTTACGGTGCACCCAACCGACTCTGGGGATACGATGTCGGTTTGCAGTACGCACCAGCGGGCCCGATTGCTCGCCGATTTGTAACCATCGGTCGCCCTCGAAGTGAGTTTTACCGGGAGCTGCCGGTTGATGACCCCTACGTGAGGAATCTTCGCTGCTCAACCTACATACCACCAAGCGGTACGCGCGAACGAGTCTATCCACGCGAGGCTTGTTCGTAGTCTCTATAGTGTTGTCACACTGTTGTATCGCTAACTCAGAAAAGCAGTGTGACAAACCTTTCTACTCTTAGACCCTTTACCGAATATTTTCTAGTACGAGAGTAAGCAGATGAGCCATCAACCAAAGTCTTGGATGCGTTTGCCAAGCAGAGCTGCCGACAACAATGGCCTGACCCTGATTGAGTGCTTAGTGGCGATCGCGGTCATCGGCCTAACGGCAGCTGTCATGGGGCCTGTCATGGTGTTCTCTATGGCCACCCGAATTCAGAGTCAGCGAGCAGAGCAGGCGATACAGATCGCTCAGGGAGAAGTAGATAAAATCCGCCTGATGGTAGAGCAAGGGGGCGACTTTCGCAGCGCTTTAGCATCCTACCCCAGTACGACGGCTGCTTCTGTTACAGCTGTCGGTGCACCTACTTCCGCACCAAATTATAGCTTGAACAGTACTACGACCGATATTGCAAAGCAAGTTGATGTTGGAAGTAGCACTGGCAACAACAAATTTGCAGTTCAGGTGTTTCGCACCGTCGGTAGCACTACTGTTGGCTCTTCTGTACCCGTTACCTTTGATATCGGGGTGAGAGTCTACGACTTTAACGCCTTTAAAAACATCAGCAGTAGCTTGCGAACAGATACCGCTGCTCTAAGATTTACCAGCGGCGAAGGCCAAAGAAGCACCCGGCCCCTGGCCGTCATCTACACAAGCATCTTTCAAGGTGATCGAGACGGCTCACTCTGCGCGTATAAACAATACCTGGGCAACGCAGCTTCGACAACCGGATTAGACTGCATTTAAGTTAGCTAAAAATGAACCTTTATTTACCTTGCGTAAGGCTATGGCATTGCCAAAACTAATCTCGCGTCTACATTGGACACTAGCGTCAAAGCGTTTCAAGCTCTCTGGTTTTACCTTGCTGGAGCTTTTGGTAGCCATGATAGTTGCCAGCATTGTAGTCTCCGGGCTGCTCTACCTCGTCGTTGAGCTACTGAAGATCGACCGCCGAGAAACGGTAGTCGATCAAACCCAACGAGATATGCAAAGAGCGCTAGACTACATCAGCGACGACATCAGAGAAGCCGTTTACATTTACAGCACTCCCTCGACGGTAGCCAATAACACTCAGCTCAGCAATTTGCCAGCCGGGGTTCCAATTTTAGCCTTTTGGCGACCCAAGCCCGTTGATACTGGGATACCAGTCTGCTCTACTGCTTCTTTCGCTAGCGATCCAGCAAAAGTACGGGAGTGTGATGTTTTGAGAATCAGGCAATCGGCTTACAGTCTTGTTGTCTACTTACAGAAGCCAAAAGATGGCAACGCCAACTGGCGAGGAAAGTCAAGGATTATCCGATACGAGCTAGATAAATATAAAAACTTAGCCACTTTAGAAAGTACGCCAGGATATAGAGACCCAGCAGAGGATGGTGTAAATTTTAGCACTTGGTCTACTACAGGTGTCTCTACTGCTGGTACAAGCACTGTCCTAGTTGATTTTGTTGATGATCCTCTTTTCCCACCTAGCTTCGTTCCTAACTGCACTAGGGAATTAGGATCGGAATACAGTATTGTCCCTAGCACCGCTTCCACTACTAATAAAAGTTTCTTTGGCTGTATTCGCAATCCTAATTCTGCTACGGCAAGTACTGCTGGCAGCAATCAAGACGCCTATCTCTTTTTGAGAGGCAACATCGATGGAGCCGGAAGCGGCTTTGGCCCGGTTGGTCGCGACAGTGCATTGCCCACATTAGAAACCAGGGTTTTGATGCGCGGCATAATTGATAAAAACCCTGCCAACTAAGGCTTTCTCAGGATGTTGACTCATGGAAATTAAAAAATATCGGCCCGCCTCGGCGATCGCTGGCTTTACCCTAATTGAGCTGCTGGTCGTTGTTATTATTGTCGGCATCTTAGGCAGCATTGCGGCACCGGGCTGGCTAGGCTTGCTCAACCAGCAAAGAGTGACTACCGTTCGCAATGAGCTAAGAGCCACCTTAAGAGACGCTCAAACCAGAGCTCAGCAGAGATCGGCCTCTTACACCGTTACCATCGGTTCTAGCGCCAATGGCCCAACGGCAGCGATCGCACCTGTAGGGAGCACCGCTACTCCAGTCATATTAGGCTCCAATACTAAAAACATTCAGCTAGCTGCGTCCGTCAGCTCAACAACTTCTGCCAATAATCTAACCTTCGACTACCGAGGGGGCGTGCCCGCTAGTTCTGTTCCTTTTATTGTTAAGATCACTGCCAACAACAACAGCACTACTCAAAAGTGCTTGATAGTGAGCAGCTTGCTAGGCAGCATCGTTGATGCCCAAGGCGCTACCTGCAATAATCCTAGTCTGGGCAATTAGATCCTGACCTGGAAACTAAGCTTTTGGTTGTGAAGACTGCGGTTTTGATCTCGTGTGTATACTCCTTGTCCGTGTGGCAAATTTTGAAAAACACCCGGTCTCGCGGAAGATTTCAGTCTGGCTTTACGCTGATAGAACTGCTCGTCGTCATTGTCATAGTGGGAATCGTGGCTGCGATCGCTGCACCGAGCTGGCTACAATTTGTAGAAGTCAATCGACTGACAGTTGCTAGAGATAAGCTCTATCTGGGCGCTAAAGAGACTCAAACAAAAGCCCAGAGCCAAGCAACTACCTGGCAGCTTAGCGTAAGAGAACGTAATGGCTTTGTAGAATGGTCCACTCACCCAGTCTCTGTACTACCTCAGCTAGCGCAGTGGGAACAGATGGATTCACGCTCCCTGCAAATAGATAGAGAAACCACTTTCGACAGTACACCAGACGGTATCTATTACATTCGATTTGATAATCGTGGCAACATACAGCTCCGGCATCTGGGGAGAATGACGCTTTCCAGCAAAAATGTTCCAAACATAAAGCGTTGCCTGATCGCTTCTACAGTTATTGGGGCAATGCGTAAGTCAACAGAGCAGACAAGACCGAACAGCTCCGGGAGAATGTGTTACTAGATGCCTGCTTGAGATACCTATTCATTTTTTGTCATCGGTGCCGTTGATGCCATCGAACAGGAGAAAGAGGCCACCGAGGAAAATGGCGATCGCCGTCACCCCAAGAATCCAATCGTAAGAAGCGGTGCTTTCCATAAGTTTAAACAGAGGCGGGCTATGCAGCGATTATAAAGCTTTGCGGGCAGAGACGAATCTTTGGACGCCTGCTAGGTCTTTGTGGATGAAAATATGGTCATAGCTACCTTGCCGCTCCAATAAGTCAGCAACGGCTGGCGCTTGCCCGGCCATCAGCTCTGTTAGCCAAATGCCACCCGGATGCAGGTAGGCTGCGCCAGCGTTTACTAATATTCTAATGCTGTCTAAGCCGTCAGGCCCGCCGTCTAGCGCGAGGTGTGGTTCATGGCGGGTGACTTCGGGCTGAAGAGTGAGCACAGTCCGACTGGGAATGTACGGCGGGTTAGAGATAACGGCTGATAGCTGGCCTTCTAGAGGCGTAAGCGGGGTTAGCCAGCTGCCCACATGGAAGGTGATATGGGAAGAAAGCTCGTTTTTCTGAGCATTTTTTTGGGCGATCGCCAACGCCTTTTTACTAATATCGACGGCATGAACGGCAGCCGCAGGAAACTGCTGAGCCAGGGCCAGTGCGATCGCCCCGCTACCAGTCCCCAAATCGGCCCAGCGGCCTGATTCAAGCTGAGCTGCCACCGGGCTTTGCTCAACCAGGCGGCGGGCAATATCACTGATCAGCTCCGTTTCAGGCCGGGGAATAAGCACATCGGGAGAGACCGTCAGTACAAAGTTTCGCCAGGGCGTTTTGCCCATGAGATATTGTACTGGCACGCGCTGCTCTACTCGCCGCTGCCATTTGTCTGTGAGGTCAGATAGAGGCGCTTGCAGCCCTATTTGAGACTGCTCCCGGTAAATTCCCAGCCTCAGCGATAGGCTACTGAGAGGACTAAAGCCCTGTAAAAACCAATCCACTTCGCTGATATCAATGTCGTTTGACAGGGCCATTTGGATAGCCCACTGTCTCCACTGATAGAGGTCTTCACCCGATGCTGTCTCAGCCATTTAGAGCACATGCAGCAGGCTAGGAATATCAATCACCTCTGGAAACTGGCGAATTTCGGTCAGCGCGCTTTGAAAGTCACCCTCAGAGACTTCGTGGGTGACAACAACCAGCTCCACCAGATTGTTTTGAATGCCGATTTGCACAATCGATTCTAAGCTAACGTCGTATTTACCAAAGCAGGTGCCGAGCTTGCCAATCACGCCAGAGGTGTCCTTCACCAAAAGCCGCACATACAGCCGGGTAACTACTGCTGCGTTGGGCATAATACTGAGCATATGGTCATGGTTGCAGGCCAGCAGGGGGTTGGGAGTTTGCCCGGTGGCCAAGCTAGCCGCAACGCTCAGTAAATCTGAGACAACGGCGCTGGCAGTCGGGCCTTCACCCGCACCCGGTCCGTAAAACATCACCTCGCCAATCGGATCGCCCTCTACCAGCACAGCATTGTTGACGCCGTTGACGCTGGCCAGCGGGTGACTGCTGGGTACCAGCGTCGGGTGAACGCGCACTTGGATCTGAGCGCTGACCTGGGCGCTATTGTCAGCGCTGTCAGCGCTGTCAGCGTAGGGGAGTTTGGCGATCGCCAGCAGCTTAATCACAAAGCCCAGCCTTTCAGCATAGGAAATATCGGCAGCGCTAACGTTACGAATGCCCTCACAGTAAACTGCATCGCGATTGATCCGGCCACCAAAAGCCAGCGCTGCGAGGATAGCAATTTTATCGGCAGCATCAAGGCCATCGACATCGGCAGTCGGGTCGGCTTCGGCGTAGCCCAGCTGCTGAGCATCGGCGAGAATATTCTCAAAATCGCCACCCTCACTTTGCATTCGCGTGAGAATGTAGTTAGTCGTACCGTTGACAATGCCCATTACCGCCTGAAGGCGATTGACGCTCAGAGCCTGCTTAAGCGGCGCAATCACCGGAATGCCGCCGCCCACGGCTGCTTCAATCATCACATAGACGCCCGCTGCCGTCGCCGCCTCGTAAATTTCTTCGCCATAGCGAGAAATGACAGCTTTATTCGCGGTGACCACATGCTTGCCTTGATCAATCGCCTGCAAGATCAGCGTACGAGCGGGCTCTAATCCGCCGATGGCTTCCACAATGATGTCGATACCGGGATCGGTGACAATAGCGCTGAGGTCGGTGGTGAAGAGGGCGTCAGGGAGATCAATGGCGCGGGGTTTTGGGTGCGATCGCACACCCACCTGAGCCAGTTCAAATGTATTGAGTAGGGGATGGCGGCCTTTAGCATCTCGTAAAATTTTGGCGACGCCTGTGCCAACAGTGCCCAATCCCAGGAGCCCCACCTTTAAAGTCAATGTCTCTGACCTTGCGAAAATAACTTTCCAATTGTAAAGGAGGGGCGCTCCGTAGAATGCCCCTCCTTCCAGTTTCGTCGAATGGTTTGATAAAAGCAGCAGGCGCTAGTAGGTTTCTACATTCCAGCGGTGGGCCTTCTTCAGTTCGCGGCGACGCTCGCTCCAATCGACGCCGTCTTTAGCAGAGGCGGCGCTCATCGCTTCATCAATGCCGTCTTCCATTCCCTTGAGTCCGCAGATATAGACGTAGGTTTTCTCGTCTTGAACCATTTGCCACAGCTCATCGGCGTGCTCAGCCACCCGATGCTGAATATACATCCGACCGCCCTCTGGGTTCTTCTGCTCACGGCTGATGGCATAGGTGAGCCGGAAGTTATCAGGATACTTTTCCTGAATTTCTTCTAGCTCTTCCTTGTAGAGAATATTGGGGGTAGTGGGAATCCCAAAAATCAGCCAGGCGTTGCCCTTGAACTGATAGTCGGGGTTAGCTGCCCGCTCTTTGTCCTTGAACATGCGCCACAGGTACGCGCGAAAAGGCGCGATGCCAGTGCCGGTGCCCATCATCACAATATTGGCTTCAGGGTCGTCAGCCAGCAGCATTTCTTTACCTACCGGGCCAGTGATTTGCACCTTGGCACCCGGCTCTATGTTGCATAAAAAAGTAGAGCAAACGCCTTTGACCGTTTCGCCGCTTTCAGGGTCTTTGTACTCCAGCTGACGAACGCACAAAGAGACGGTTTTGTCGTTTACGTCATCTCCATGCTGAGTCGAGGCGATCGAGTAAAGCCGGATTTTGTGAGGCTTCCCCTTCTCGTCGGTACCGTCAGGGATGATGCCAATACTCTGCCCTTCAAGGTAGTGCATATCACCTTCTGACAGGTCAAACTTCAGATGCTTAACGCTACCAATACCGTCTTCTTGCACCAGCTCTTCATTAGAGAGACACGCGCCCATGTAGGGAGACTTAGGCTTGTAGATATTGACAGGGACTTTCTTTTTGTCTTTAGCTTTTGCTTGAGTCATGGGCTGTTTTGTAGAGTTTGCAGAGGTGGCCTGACTTGCCGGGGCGCTGCCATTGGTCTGAGCGTGGGCTGAAGCAGCCTCGCCAGCAGGACGAATGCTGACAATTTTGCCGCCTAGCTGCATGATCCGTTTGGCTTCTTGCTGCATACGACCGTAGGGCACTGTAATCGAGACGGTGCCGCTACGACGAAGCGGGGCATTGATATCGCTGGCTTGACCGCTTTGGCCTAAGCCTTCAACTTCGTAAACATAGAGTCTGCTGTTGGCTGAACTGTTAACGCTACTGCCAGTGCTGCTGGGGTTGTACATCCTTAATTGCTGGCCTTGGGTGGCTCCATATTTCTATATGTGAAATAGATTATCACTCTGAGCCGATTGATTTCACAGGTGAAGGCTGACAGGCCCAAGCACACAGGAATTATGCAAAGTTTTGTGTAGAAGCACCTATACCGATAGGCAATGCCCGAAATCTCTAAGGGAGGAATATCTAAAGGGGAAAAATATATTAAAAGTAAGATTGATTTTTACAGAGCAGATGGCCTCGGGAATTGACTGCTCTAGAGAACAGCAACCCGGCCTTCAGGCAGCCATCAATATAGTACTCAAGATTTATGGTTTGGACCTTTGCTTGAGTCAGGGTTAGCTAACGTAATTCTCAGGCACTCGGCTCAGTACCGGTCAGGTATTCTGTGGAGCTGTGGGCCCTGCCTGATGGAGTCGATAGGGGATCGATAGGTGAGGGTTGCTTGTTTGCGAGTCGTAGTCTCTGATAAGATTCATATACGTAATCAAAAGTTTTGAATCATAAAATTTTGTGGTTTGTAGGGGTTCGTTTTGGGTGGTTGCTGTTTTTGCTAACCCCGAGGAGCCTTTTCTTTTTGTCAATCGCCCATTAGCTCATTGGCAGCTCATCGGCAGGCGATTGCAATACCAGCAGCAGCTTCTGTGAGCACTGCTGTCGGCAGCTCGGGCTAAGGGATTGCTGTGGGGCGTTGGCAAAGCCTCTCCACCGGAGAATTACCTGCCCTGAGACGCCTTTAAAAATGATTTTGACTTTGTTGTAGAGGAACCTATGACCAGTAAAGCAGGCCAAGTAATTTTGATTGGTGTCGCGGGAGACTCAGGATGTGGTAAATCCACTTTTTTGCGCCGCATAAGCGATCTTTTTGGTGAGGAGTTTATTACCGTCATCTGCCTGGATGACTATCACAGCTTGGACCGTAAGCAGCGCAAGCAGCAGAAAGTAACGGCTCTAAACCCCAAGGCAAATAATTTTGATCTGATGTACGAGCAGATCAAAGCCCTGAAATCAGGCGAGACGATTGACAAGCCGATCTACAATCACGAAACAGGCGAACTCGACCCACCAGAGAAGGTCGAACCCAATAAAATTGTGGTGATCGAAGGACTACATCCGCTGTATGACGAGCGGGTGCGCAGCCTGCTGGACTTTAGCGTGTACCTCGACATCAGCGACGAGGTAAAAATCAATTGGAAGATTCAGCGAGACATGGCTGAGCGCGGCCATACCTACGAAGACGTGCTGGCGGCGATTAATTCCCGTAAGCCAGACTTTGAGGCCTATATCGACATACAGAAGCAGTACGCCGATGTCGTCATTCAGATTTTGCCGACCAATCTCATCCCAGATGATAAGGAAAACAAAATCTTGCGGGTACGCCTGATTCAGCGAGAAGGCATCAAAAACTTCGAGCCGGTCTACCTGTTCGACCAGGGTTCAACCATTGACTGGATTCCCTGTGGTCGTAAGCTCACCTGCTCTTACCCCGGTTTGCGGATGTACTACGGTCCCGATAGCTACTACGGCAATGAGGTCTCCGTCTTGGAGCTAGACGGCGAGTTTGACCGACTAGAAGAGGTGATTTACATCGAGAGTCATCTGAGCAATACCTCGACCAAGCAGTACGGCGAAATGACCGAACTATTGCTACAGCACCGCAATTATCCGGGCTCTAAGAACGGCAGCGGACTGTTTCAGGTGCTGGTCGGTCTAAAGATGCGGGAGACCTACGAAGCGCTAACGGCGAGCCGAGTACCTGCTGAAGCGATCGCTTAACCACTGCGACCGGTTCAGGCTTGTCCGCTCAGGTTTCGCTATGGAGAGGCAGCTACATAAAGCTGCCTCTTTTTTGGGTTCTGGCCTTTGGGCTTTGGCGATCGCCGCTGCCGCTAGCTGCCTTTAATGAATTATCTCTAGGAGAGTTGTGCAGTATGCTTGATCAGGCGGGCACCATCAAATTGGCTGAGGCAGAGAGGATTTTTGCTTTAAGCTGATAGGGCTTAATGGCCAAATGACGGACCTAAAAGTCTTACAGGCTATGGCCATATAGTATATTTTTGCCCACCTGCTTACTTCACCTCGGCTTCAGCTATGTCTTCAGATTCTAAGCTCACCAGCATTTTAATCGTTGAAGATAGTCAGGGGCGGCGCGAAATTGCCCTGGACAGCTCTGTCTACTCGATTGGCCGCGACCCAAAGTGCGACATCCGGCTGGCATCACAGTTTGTATCGCGTCACCACGCCACGCTGGTACAGCTGCCTCGGGACAATCAGAGCGATTACTACCGAATTGTAGACGGCAATTTAAAAGGCAAGCCCAGTGCCAACGGCATGTTGATCAATGGTCGTAAACTTCAGGCTCACGATTTGGGCAACGAAGATGAGATTGTATTTGGTCCTCAGGCCCGCGCTATTTTTTATCAGCTAGAGCGAGACACCTTTTCGGGGGTTGCGCCCGATGAGTTTGATATCACGCTGATTAGCCCCAATATGATAGATGAAGAGTCTGACTGATAAATGACTAAGACCAAACGAAGGCCGCCTGACTAGGGCCGGATGGCGACTTCGGTGACGGTGTCAAACAGGTGGAGCCTGTCAGCCGGAAAGCTGATTTGCAGGGTGCTGCCTACTTGGGCGGGCTGATCGGCGGAGATGCGAATCTGTAGGCGAGTATCGATAGACGGGTCATCTGCAAAAGTAGCTACGACATAGGTTTCGCTGCCCAGCGCTTCGAGCTGGGTGACGGTGACAGGCACTGAGCCGGGCTGCTGACCAGTCTCTATATGCTCTGGGCGAATGCCAAGAGTGACCGTCTGGGTTTGGTAGGGGGCCAGTGCCTGCTGCCAGGCAGCCGAGAGCGCTACGGTGAAAGCGGGGTGAACAATCTGGCCTGCTTTTACTGTAACCGTAAGAAAATTCATCGGCGGGGAGCCAATGAAGGCGGCGACGAAGCGATTGGCCGGATGGCGATAAAGCTCTAGCGGCGGGGCAACCTGCTGAATTTCGCCCTGATTCATGACGGCGATGCGATCGCCCATCGTCATCGCTTCGGTTTGGTCGTGGGTGACATAAATAGTGGTCGTGCCTAGCTGACGCTGTAAGCCAACGATTTGAGCGCGAGTTTCGGTGCGCAGTTTGGCATCGAGGTTAGAGAGCGGTTCATCCATCAGAAAGGCCTGCGGACTGCGGGCCATTGCCCGGCCTAAGGCAACGCGCTGCTTTTGACCACCGGAGAGCTGCTTGGGCAGACGGGAGAGGAGTTCTTCTATTTGCAGCATTCTAGCGACGCTGTGAACCTGCTGAGCAATTTGGGCTTCGGCAGCAGAACGGTAGCGCAGCCGAGGCGGCAGCGGGCGAGTCAGGCCAACAAGGGCAGTGTCTATCCAGGCGGGCCTTGACTGCTTTTCGGCGTCCTTCGCAGCTAGCCGGGTGCGCCGCAGCCCAAAGGCTAAGTTGTCATAGACGCTCAGGTGAGGATAGAGCGCGTAGCTCTGAAACACCATGGCAATGTCGCGCTGCTTAGGCGGCAGGGTGTTGACCTGGCGATCGCCTACCCAAACATCCCCACTCGTCAGGCTTTCCAATCCAGAAATCAGGCGCAGTAGCGTACTCTTACCGCAGCCTGAGGGGCCGACTAGCACCATGAATTCACCGTCGTCCACCGTCAGGTTGATGCGACGCAGGACGGTGCCTGCCGAAAAAGCTTTGTAAATATCTTTGAGGACGACTTTGGCCAAGGCAGCTTAGAGAACGGTAGGTCAGAGGGCGGTAGGTCAGAGGGCGGTAGGTCAGAGGGGAGCAAACAAAGTAAATAGCTAAAGTAAACAGCAGCTTTAGTCGTCGAGCGCTTCGTCCGCGATGCCGGTCATCAAGGTTTGAGTGATGATTTCGCTGCGCCCGGTAGTGAACAGGCGATCGCACGGCTGGCTTCTGCCCTGTAAAGGCACCTCATCAATCGCCAGACTAGCGCAGCGATCTTCATTGGTAACCACCGCAAAAGCGGTCTCCGGGACCGCCAATATCATCGACGCTAGCGAGTCATTTTTCAAGCTGAATTTAAAGGACTGAGAGCCAATCCCGCCCCGATTGGATGTTCTAAAGTTACTGACCAACATCTTTTTAGCAAATCCCTTCGTCGAAACCAGCAGCAGAGTGTCTTTGGGCTGGACCGGTACGCAGCCGACCAAGCGCTCGTTCTTAGGCAGCCGAATGCCCTGCGGCCCCTGGGCGCTACGGCTCATTTCTGGCAGCTGCTCGGCACTGACCTGAAAGCGCAGCAGCCTGCCGCCAGAAGAGGCCAGCATCAGGTCGCTGCCCAAAGGTGCAATCATCGCATATTGCAGCGTGTCGTCGGCTTTGAGCTTAACAGCGGTGAGGCCCCGGCCCGTCAGGTTGCTCAGCTCTTGGACGGGCAGGCGCTTCACCCGGCCTTTAGTCGTGACCAAAATCAGCTGCTGAGCGAGCCGCTCCTCATTTAAGACCAGATGAGTGGCAATATCGTCGGGGGCACTGCCCGCCGAATTGGGCAGCAGGCTGATCAGGGGCACGCCTTTGTTTTGCCGCTGACCGATGGCAATATCACCGACACCGACGGTATAGGCTTTGCCGTCACGGGTCAAGACCAAAATCTCCTGGGTGGGGTTGGTCAGCTCGGTTTGCACGGTGATGTCGTCAAATTCGCCTAGCTGCTGGCCGGGTTCGGTTTGCTTAGACCGGCGACGGCTGTAGGCTTTGGGCGATGATCGGCGCACGTAGCCCTTGCGCGTAAATTCGACGATAAAATCTTCTTCGCTCTCTTCAGCCGCAATCTCGGCTAAGGCTTCCTGCTCCAGGCGGCGTTCAGCAGAGGTTTGAATGCGGGTGCGGCGAGGGTCATTAAATTTCTTTTTGAGGGCTCTGAGCTCTTTTTTGAGCGATTTCATCAGCACTGAACGGTCATCCACCAGGGTTTGCAGCTGGTCAATGCGCTCAGCGAGTTCTGCGGCTTCGTCGCGCAGCTTTTGCTGCTCTAGTCCGGTCAGCCGGCGCAGCGGCATGGATAGAATGCTGTCGTTCTGGTGATCGCTTAAGTCAAAGCGCTCCTGAAAACTGGCTTTAGCGGTGGTGCCATCGGGGGCACGGCGCAAAATTTCGATCACCTCATCCAGGTTATCCAGCGCTACCGTCAGCCCGGCCACGATGTGGGCTCTGGCCTGCTTTTGCTCCAGCTCGTGACTGTACTGGCGAATCAGCGTCTCTTCGCGAAAGTTGAGAAAAGCCTCTAAAATTTCTCGTAGAGAGAGCTGTCGGGGCTGACCGTCTTCAATAGCAAGCATCAGCGCGCCAAAGTTGGTTTGCAGCGGCGTCATCTTGTAGAGATCGTTCAAAATCAGCGGCGGCTGGGCCTCGCGCTTGAGCTCTATTACCACTCGCATACCGTCTCTGTCGCTCTCATCGCGAATATCAGAGATGCCGTCAATTCTTCCCTGGTTGACCAGGCTGGCAATTTTGGTAATCCAGCTGGCCTTATTCACCTGGTAGGGCAGTTCGGTGACGACAATGGCCTGACGCGATCGCTTGCCCCGACCCGGCTGAATCTCCTCAAAGCTGGCGATCCCTCGAATCGGAATGCCGCCACGTCCGGTGCGATAGGCATCGCGAATGCCCTGAGTATCAATAATTTCTGCGCCGGTCGGAAAATCCGGCCCTGGAATGAGATCAAACAGCTTTTCATTCGAGAGATTGGGCCGGTCGATCAAGGCGATCAGCCCGTCTATGACTTCGCCCAGATTGTGCGGCGGAATATTAGTCGCCATGCCCACAGCGATGCCCGAACTGCCGTTTAGCAGCAGGTTAGGCAGCTGAGCCGGTAGCACCACGGGCTCCTGCTGAGAGCTGTCAAAATTGTCAATAAAATCGACCGTCGCTTCTCCCACTTCGGCCAGCAGCGCGCCGTGGCCAATTTCTGCGAGCCGAGTTTCGGTATAGCGCATGGCGGCTGGCGGATCGTTATCGACCGAGCCAAAATTGCCGTGGCCTGCCAGTAGCGGATACCGGCTCGAAAAATCTTGCACCATCCGCACCAGGGCGTCGTATACGGCCTGGTCGCCGTGCGGATGATACTTACCCAGCACATCGCCGACGACGCGGGCGCATTTACGAAACGGGCGATCAGGGACTAGCCCCAACTCGTGCATGGCATAGAGAATGCGCCGATGAACCGGCTTTAGCCCGTCGCGAACATCGGGCAGGGCCCGCCCGACAATCACGCTCATGGCGTATTCCAAGTACGATCGCTGCACCTCAGTATGAAGAGCGGTGGGCACGATCTGCTCATTGGAAAAGTTCAGCTGTTTTACCATGAATTGGGTCCTGGATATAGAGAAGCGAGGCGAAAGGTTAGTTAAGGCGGCGAAGAAAAGGTGCTAGCGGCAGGCCTGGTAGCAGCTGACTGGCGCTAGATCCATTCAGGTGGAGGAGACCTAGACAGAATAGACCGGTCGAGCAGCAATCTAAAGCGTACCGGCAGCTATATGAAAAGCGGGTACTCACTAAACCTGACAATGGTGTACGTTACACGGAGGCGTCAAAAAACTGCAATACTCTAGGATGTGGTTCTTAAAAATGTAGTCTCTACAAAGTTTTGAAGCTGGCTTTGACTAAATTTATTTTCATCAGCCCGGATGCTTCTGTTTGAAAGCGATATCGTTTGTATAGGCGCTTAGTGCAGCTTCCGTCAAACGCGCATCAGCCGATTTCTAGATCCAAAATAGCGCTAGCTTCAGGATCCTCCAAGCTCGTTTTGTGCCCAGTTAGCCCATTCTCCCTTAAGAAAAGTCATGAAGACCGTTTTGATTGTGGAAGACGACATGGTAAACGCCCGCGTTTTCTCAAAGATTTTGACGAAGCGAGGGGGTTTAAACGTCAAACATACTGAGAATGTGGATGAGGTGATCAGCATCGCTCGCCAAAAAGAAGCCGATGTGATTTTGATGGATGTCTCTCTCTCCCACAGCGTTTACGAGGGCAAACCGGTAGACGGCATTGCCATTACTCAGATGCTCAAAGCCAACCCACAGACGGCAGGGGTACCGGTGATTTTGGTAACCGCCCACGCGATGGATGGCGATCGCGAAAACTTTCTGACTCAGAGCGGGGCCGATGGCTACATCTCCAAGCCCGTGGTCGATCACCAAAAGTTTGTAGATGATATTGCGGCCCTAATTCCTGAATAACGTCAGTTCGGGATAAGAACAGCTAGAATGTGCCATCGGGGATCTTTTCTCCCCTTGGTAAGGGGAGATGCCGCAGGCAGAGGGGTTCCGGCTGAGCACAGAGCATGTCGCCAGAACCCCTCTCTTACGGTTCCCCTTGGTAAGGGGAACCCAGACCGGCTTTGATAGGAGAGATTTGAGCGGTTGACCATGAAACACCTTATCCCGAACTCAGGTTGAATAGGTAAGCCTGCGCTGCATCAAATACAGTTCATTTGTACCATACTTCACAGCAAGTGAGTCTGTCAGTTTTGCGGGCGATCGCTCTACTACCACAGGGAATAGCAAGCAGCAATCACAAAAGGCACTCGCTACCAACCGAAAAAGGCGACAGACCCCAACCGCTGGCCTGCCGCCGAATTAGACGGCTTGTTCGAATTAGGCAGGCTTAATCCGAATTAAACCGCTTTACTACAGAGACGCCGACTACAGCTGCGTAAGCAGCTCTTGTAGCGTGGGCGTGCTAAAAAACTGTTCGGTAGCCATAATCAGCTGCTCGCCCCAGAGGTTTTCTTTTAGAAAATCGATGTCGGCATAGCGAGGATCTCGCTCTAAAGCGGCGACGGCGGTACTGCTGCTGCTGTCAGCATTCTGAGCGCCCCGGCTATAGTTGGCGACAGCGATCGCCAGCAGCGGCTCGGTTTCTTCGTCTGCGGCAATGTCGAGCGCGGTCTGCCACTGGGTAATGGCCCCCTCAATATCGCCAGCCTCATATTTCACCAGACCGATATTATTCACCGCTGGCCAGAAACTAGCGTCATTAGCGACGGCTTTTTCGTACTGAGCGATCGCCTGATCGTACCGGGTCAGCTTGTAGTAGGCGTTGCCCAAGTCAAACATGGCATTGGCATTGTCGGGCTCTAGCTTGAGCCCAGACTCTATAGACTGCGCGGCCTCGGCGTACTGCGCCTGGCTAAAATAGGCGCTGCCCAGCGCAAACATTACCAGCGAATTTTCAGGCTGTAGCGCTTTAGCCCTTTCTAAAATTGCGATCGCCTGAGCCGGTTGGGGCTCACTCGCTTGCAGATAGAGACTGCCCAGCAGCGCCAGAACGTCGGCGTTACCCGGCAGCAGCTGCGCGGCCAGCTGTGCCCGAGCCAGCGCCTCATCGTACTGCTGAAACTGGGCAAGCTGCGCGGCATCTCGCGCTAAGCTCTCCCCATCTGCCTGCAAACGCTCCTGGTCTAAAGGCAAAGTATAGGGAAGCAGCGCTTGCGCAGCGACTGGTTTAGCCTGACTCCACGCTCCCAATAGGAGCAACAGCGAAAAAGTAATTCGTTTGAGCACGGGTTAGTTAAAGGTAAAGAAACAGCAGTGGTAGAGCAGTGACTATAGTAACGATATAAAAAGACGTTGTAAAAGCTAGCAGGTAACTTGGGCACAAAACCGGGTTAAGCACAAGCTGACAGAAGTACTTTCAGCTAGTATGACCCTTTTTCAGCAAAAGCCCAGACGATTTTAGCTGATAGCTGCTAGGCAGTGGCAACCCGATCTGCTAAAACCGGATCTCGTATTCCAGCAGCACCTGGTTGATTTCGTCTAAGTCAGTAGTTCCTCTCACTGTGAACTGGTCGGTCAGCCGGTAGTTGATCCCAAATTCGGGGCTGGTACTGTCGGTGAGAATCTTGGAAACAGATAGAGAGGTCGCGTCGGTCAAATCGATACCAATCTCTGCGCCAATGTCGAGGCCAGTATCGTTGGTTTCTTCGGTGACGGCGCGGCTGGCGGCTGTTACTGGAAAGAGGCGAAACTCGCTGAGGCTAAGCGTCGTGCCAATCAGATCTTGGACGCTGGTCAAAACCGTGCCGCTGACCAGATTAATCAGCCCTTGAAAACCATCGCCGCTACCAGACAGACTGCCCACCGTCGATTCTAAGGCGGTGATAAAGCCACCACCAATCAGCCCGACCAGTTCGGCCTGCGAGCGAGCTGGCGAGCTAGACAACTCCAGATTTTCAAAGATGGCGTTGGCCGGGCCATTGACATCGGCGCGGACGCGAATAGTCCGCAGCGAGCCGGGATTATCAAAGCCGTTGTTGGAAGTATCGGCTACTTCAGCGTTGGCAAAAGGCGTACTAGCTATGGGGCCAGGGGCGTTAACCTCAGGCACAGAAGCACGCAAGGAAACATCCAGCAGCGGATTTTGCAGGCCAAACTCCGGCCTGAATTCGGCAGTGTTGCTGCCGCCTCTCAGCCGGAACAAAGTGGTAAACAGACTCACCCGCCCGGATCTCAAGTTGATTACCCCGTCGGGCTCTAAATCGCTTGGAGGTCCGTTGAGAACTAGGGTGCCATCGGCCACAAAATTGAGTAGATTGCCCTGAACAATGCGAACAGAGTTGCCCAGCGTCAATCGCAGATCTCGAAAGTTAGGTGATATGCGGTCTGGATTGGCCACAGGAACACTGGCAGGCCCGGAGACTAGCGTCGCCGATGCGTCAGCGTTGCCGCCATCGGGTAGCAGCACCCGGCCATCTGAGAGGATAACTTCGCCACCAATCTGGGGACCTGCCAGCAGCGCACTGCCGCCCACAACTATTTGGCCGTTGACGCCGCCTTCGTAGAGGCCCTGTAGCGACAGCGCAATGTCTTTAAAGTTGACGGTGAGGGGACGACCGGCAGCCAGCGGCTGAGGGAAGAGTGGATCGGCGGGAGGCGGGGAAGCCGCGTTCGATGCTGGGTTTTCTGCTGCATCTGGAGGTGGGGGCGGGGCAGAGATGAGGGCGCTCAGCTCAGCGCCACTGATAATTGGCGTAAGGAGTGGGAAAGTGCCAGCGGCGGCGAGCTGTCCGTCACTAAAGCTGCCCTCAAGGGTTTCGACAATGATGCGATCGCCGGCAAAAGTCGCTCGCCCGTTGACGTTTGTCAGCGGCTCCGGCAAGATTTGGGCGCTGAGCACGGCCTCATCTAGTGTGGCAAACCCGGCAATCTCGGGGCTCGATAGCGTCCCGCCGACTTTCAAATTGACCTGACCACTGCCAGATTCCCAGGCCACCTGCTGCGTGAAGATATTCAGCAGCGCTAGACCCTCATCTCTCACATCGATTTCAACGGCGATATCGTCGCTGTCTGGCCGGGCCGTCATAAAGTCAAAAGCGTAGGGAATTTGAGCTGAGAGCCTTAGAGGTTCCTCTGGCGTTGTGGCCACTAACGCGCTACTGAGGCTGAGCCGCGCATTTTGATAGAGAAACTGAGCGTTGGCCGACTGAATCGGCGTGTCGTTGATAGCGGCGCTGGCCAGATCGACTGTTCCCCGCAGCTGTGGGTTGGCCAGCGTGCCGCCCAGCGTGGCTCTAGCATTGGCAAACCCGTCAATATCGACCGGCAGCTCAAAAATATCGTCTAGCGTATTCACATTCAGATTTTGAGCGATCGCCTGTAAGTTAGAAGTCAGCTGGGTATTGCGGCCAAACACCAGCTGACCGGCGAAGTCAACCGAGGCTTCGACCGGCTGAACGGCAATTTGCGGAAGGTCTTCATCGCTATTAGCATCAGCGGCTGAGTCAACCGGCACCGGAATGATTGAAGCAAAGCGCACTGGCTCCAAGGTCAGGACATTGGGGGTGAGGCTGCCTTTGGCGATCACCTGATCGGCGCTGTAGTCCCTGCCCCACCGCCAGTTGGCCCCAGCCAGGTCAAAGTCTAGCTGAAAGTCGCGGCCACTGCCGTTGAGCTGAATATTGCCAGCGAAAGGGCCGCTGAGTTCTTCGAGGGGGGGCAAAGGGGCAGCAGCAGCGGCGATCGCAATTTCCGATTGAATGGCCTGAATCTCTGACAGGCGGCGCAGCTGATTGAGCAGGGCTGCGTCGGCCCGACCGGTCGGGCTGGTTGCTAGCAGGGTCTCTAGCTCTGTCTGAGAGAGGGGATTTTCTATCCAGTCAGGTGGCGTCAGCCCGCGTCGAAAGTCTTCTAGCTGGTAAATAGAAAGGGCCGTGAGGAGATTTTGCACATTGCCTTTCTGCGTCTCGATATTGGCACTGTAGACCGGTGCGTCGCCGCCGAGGGCCAGCCGCCCGCTCAGATCGTAGAGGTTGTCACCCAGCGTGAGTTGGCCGTTGGTCAGCGTGGCCAGGCTGTCGGCGTAGCGCACCTGCCCGACCAGCTGCCCGGCGTTGATGTAGCCCAAGCCCAGCTGGTCGATAGCAAAGTCGCCCTGGGCGGTTTGGTCGCCTAAGTCAACCACTAGATCGGCGGTAGTCAGGGTGCCGCGCAGCTGACCGATGTCGGCAGCTCCGCCCACTGGGAAGTTGAGCGCGGAGAGCGGAAAGTTACCGGCCTGCACATTGAGCAGTTCGCCTTGGGTTTGGCCGCGAGCAAAGGCACCGCGCCAGTCAATGTCAAAGTTGAGGTTGGGAGTGGGGCCGTTAGCGCTGGCCAATGTACTCTGAGCGCCGGACGGACTGACGCTCAGGGCGATGCGATCGCTACCCCCCGCCACGTTGAGATCTAGCCCGCTGCCTGAAGAATAGGCCACAGTGCCCCTCAGCAAAGAATTAAAGGGCAAACGGTTGACGACCAGATTAGCCAGCTGAAGGTTGCCGTTGAGATTAGGGGCTGTGGGGCTACCCGTGAGCGTGCCGGTAAAGTCGGTACGGCCAGTTAGAGCGATCGCATCGGGCAAATTGACAAAAGGGATCTCGGCGATCGCATAGTCTCGGGCATTCAGGTTGAGATTGAATTGCTCAAGGCCGGTAAAGCCGCTACCCGTAAAGGCGGGGGTGAGTGTGCCGCTGGCCGTGAGGCGGTCGGTCGTAGCCTGGTCAATGGCTATCTGTTCCCCATTCCAGGCCACCCGCGCGGTGAGCAGATCGTCAAACTCGCTGAACTGCGGGCTAAAGGTGGCCAGTCCGTCGGAAAAGGCGACATTGCCCTGAGCAGCGATCGCCGCCAGCCGGTTATCAGCCGTATTGCCGCTCAGCGCAAACTGCCCGCTGATATCCCCGCGCAGACCGTCTGAGAGGGTATTGAGCTGTACGCCCGCCAACGTCACATCGCTATTCCACTGGCCGTTGACCAGCCTGCCTGAGCCGCTAACCGTACCACCGCCCACCTGAAAGGCCGCATCGCGAAAGGCGACGGTTCTGCCGCTGATTTCTACCACGCCCGAGCCAGGGTACTGCGCTGATGGGGCATCTAGCTGGATGGTCGTATTCACCGGGCCGCCATTGCCGCCGGTCACCACCGCATCGGCAGAGACCAACCCGATTTTGAAAGGAGCCTCGACACCGTAGAGCTGCGCCAGTTCGCGAGCGGGCAGACTGCGGCCATCCAGCTGAAAAGTAAAGGGCGACCCCTCTCCCAGCTGAACCTGCCCCGAACCGCGCAGTGAACCACCCGTACTGGGCGTCGCGGCAATATCGTCTAGCAAGAGCTGCCTACCCTCTAAGAAAAAGTCGCTAGAGGCGCTGGTGAAAGTGAGCTTATCTACATCAATCGGCGCAACAGCAGTGACACTGCCCGAAAATTCTGGCTTTCTGAGGCGGCCACCGACTTGAGCCACCGCGTCGAAGCGCCCCTCAGTGGGTACTGGCAGCTTAAGTTTGACCGTTTCGACAAAGTCTTTGACAGAGACATCTTCAGCCGTAACAGTGAGGTCGTAGCCCTTGTCAAAGTCGATCAGACCTTCAGCAGTCGCCGCAATTTCTCCATAGTCAGCGCTGAGCTGATCAACCGTCCATTTATTGCCCTGAAAACGAGTTTGACCCGCCATCTCTTTAAACGGCAGCGGCAGCAGCGTAGTCTTGATTTCGGCGTTGTCAGCCATCAACGCGCCCGAGTAGTCCAACGGCTGCCCAGGGCGAAATTTTATATCCAGCGTGCCGTTGACCTGTCCAGAGGCGACCGTCACATCTTTGGTCGGAATGCCGATGGTGGAGAGCGTAAAGTTTAAGATATCGGCCAGCGGCGCTTTGTCACCGCTGATCAACAGGTTTGTGGCGTTGCCAATTCTATCTCCCTGGGTTAAGTCAGCGCCGCTGGGGCTCTCGACCGCATCTTCCGGGCCGTTTGATTGAGCCCCTTCAGCGGTACTTTCGGGTGATTCTTCCGGCATCGTCCCGCTGACAACCACCGGCTGCACTTCGCCTTTCACCGTGATCTGACCCCCGGCCTCTGGTGCGCCCTGAATTTCGAACCGGGCGTGGCGAGCCTCTTTATCGGCAACCATCACTTCTTCCAGGTTGAGGCTGCCGCTGACCTGATCAATCGGAATCGGCCTGGGTTGACCTGGCACAGCCGGTAGCGGCACCAGCGTTAGCTCAGAGTCTCGAATGCGAACGTCGTTGACCTCTACTTTGAATCGTCTCGACTGTTCCTGCTCTTCAAAGCCTTCAAAATTTAGCCAGCCTTTCTCTTTATCTTGCTCGACATAGCCCTTTGCGCCGACCACGACGAGGTCTAGCCCTAGCTTTCTGGTCAGCAGAGTTTCTATTAGATCGAATTTGACGATAGCTGTATCAACGCTGAGTGTGGTGGGGTCAGTATCAGACGGCCCCATTTCAGACGGGCCAACTTGCAGGCTGCCCAACGTCACTCTTTCAACATCGCCTAGCTCAACGGGGCGATCTAAAGAGTCTGTCAGCGTTTCAGAGAGCAGCGGCGAAAGCTCTTCTTGAATAAAAATCCATGCCCAAGCTGCCAGCCCGAGACCTGCCGCGCCCAAAACTGTACCGGTAAATATGCCTAGCCAAAACCAGGGAAAGCGCCGATTCTCTGGCGCAGCAGGCGGTAGAGGCGAAGGACCATCATCGGGGGTGGGGGGCACTATAGATGACTCAGACCTAGCTACCCAGATACTTTAGCAACTTTGCAGAGCGTTTTAATATCGATGTGGCACTTTCGTTAGCGATCACAATACTCCACACAAAAGGCCATACATAAAGACAAGCTGACAGCTCGAAAGCGCAAAAGTATCGCCAAAGCTTTCTATCTATAATAGGGGGCGTAAAGTACAGGCGAGTATGGACAGGCCCACCCCCCCTTCAAACCCTTTTTTGGCCCTCAAGAGCCGCTACCTGATATTGGGCACCTATCTGATCGCCAGCATCACAGTAGGGATAGTGTACGGCCAGCTCGGAGAACTAGCGCTGCTGCCCTGGCTGCGAGACGATCCGATCTCGATGCCCATTCTTTCGATTTTGGTGTGGACTGTGCTGGGCGGGGTGATCTTGTGGGTGGGGCGGCAGCGGGGACTGCATGTTAGCTATTTATTTGGGCAACATTCGCCGCAGTTTTCGCTGCGCTATGCCGGGCTGCTGGTTGCCAGTTTGCTGGTGTTCTCTTTGGGCAGTTTTTCGGTTGTGTTTTATCTGGTGTCTTTGGGCTTTCCTGGCTATGCGGCGCAGACGCTGGAGACCAATATGATGCTGGGCGGTGGCAACAGCGGCTATCCGCAGCTCTACGACGCGCTGATGCTCTTTTTGCTCATTGTGTATGCGCCGCTGGTCGAAGAGCTGGTGTTTCGCGGAATTTTGCTCCAGCGCTGGAGTGCGAAATGGGGGCTGCGCTGGGGGCTAGTGGCCTCTTCGCTGCTGTTTGGCCTGCTGCATGTAAACAATCCGCTGGGGCTGATGCTGTTTGGCCTGGTGATGGGCCTGCTGTATGTAAAAACGCGCAGTCTGTGGGTGCCGGTTGCCTGCCACAGCTTAAATAATTTAACGGCGGTGGGGATTGATTGGCTCTCTCGGGCGACAGCGGGCGAGCAGACCTATACCGTGGAAGATGTGCAGTCTTCCTGGTGGGTGGGGCTGATATTGGTGGCTATCTCTGCGCCGTTTGTTTGGCGGTTTGTCCGGCGCAGCTGGCCTACCCAATCGGGTGAAATTCCCTACTTGGTCAATTTTAGGCAGGCCCATAGCGATAAGGTGGATTGAACACCTCTATTGCGCCCTATCGCCCTATACTCAATGCCGCCTATTCGCCGTGTGCGCCAGCATGTGAATCCGCTCAGCCACAAGTACGCTGAGGCGGCGATCGCCCCAGACTGGGCTCAGGTGTTTACCCATCCTCAACAGCCGCTGCATTTGGATATTGGCTGTGGGAAGGGCGATTTTGTGCGGGCGATGGCTGCGCAGGTGCCTGAGTGGAATTTTTTGGGGCTGGAGATTCGCGAGCCGCTGGTAGAACGGGCGCTGATTCGGCGAGATGGCGCGGCAGGGGAGGCAGATCGCAATCTCCATTTTGTTTTTTGCAATGTGAACAATTCGCTGAAGTCGCTGCTGGCAGAGTGGCCGGGCGGCTGCCAGCTACAGCGGGTGAGCATTCAGTTTCCTGACCCGTGGTTTAAAAAGCGGCACCAAAAGCGGCGGGTGGTGCAGCCGGAGCTGGTTGCGGAGCTGGCAGCGCTGATGCCGGTAGGCGGCTGGGTGTGGCTCCAGTCGGATATTGAGGAAGTGTGCGTGGAGATGTGCGATCGCTTCCAAGAAAATCCGGTTTTTGTCCGCGAGGGCACGGGTTGGCTAACGGCTAGTCCGTTTCCAGCCAAGACCGACCGGGAGGCCGTTACAGCAGAGAAAGGGATGCCGATTTATCGGGCAAGGTACGTTCGCCAATAAAGCTGTAAACTTTTATGACGTGTAAATGAGTAAGCATTATGTCTGAGCCGAAGGGATTTGGGGAAAAGCCGCCTGAGAAAAAGGTGTCGAAGCGGACGAAGGAGCGAACGAAGGCGTCGAAGCAGTACGACAAAATGAAGACTGACGGTCTGCCTGAGTATGAGGTGTATGTGCGGGCTAGGGGCACTAAGCAGTGGTTTCCGGTGGGGGCGATCGCCGTTCGTCGCTCTAGCCAGATTAGTCAGGCAATTTACAGCAGTCAGGCAGATTTGCTACAGGGCGGGTTCAGAGCGTTTCCGGTGTTGAAAAAGAGTAAAGACAATTTGGAGTATGGCTATCGCTTGAAGGGCGAGAAAGACGATGATATTGAGCTGGCAGTGGAGCCGCGCAGTCGGGGCGATCGCGGTTTGCAGGGGGCGCTGAAGGGGTTGAAGGGGCTCTTTGGCGGTAAGGCGAAGTAAGTGTGGGGCGGCGAGGCTGAGAGGTTTAATCAGATTTATACGAACTTCAGTGCCAGTAAGCAATGTCGCCTTTATCATCAGAAATGATGAGACCGAACCATTCCAGGCTTTGGAGATTTTTGAGAAGGGCATCGAGTTCTAGGGGAAATAGCGATAAAATTCTCTACGATGCAGAATCCGGACGAAGCGTAAAGTATCATCCTGTAGAAACAATCCGATGCGGTAGTCGAGAGTGATCTGAATTTTGTGTAAGCGCTTTTTTCTTAAGCGGAAAAGCGTTCTGGAAACAGGATAGCAAAATGTGACAAGGCTGCACGCCAGTTCTTAATCGGCCTGTTCCACTTCTTCGAGATATTGTTCATCGCTAGATACATCAGTCTGAAAACGGCATCTTCGCTGGGGAAGACAGCCTTCGTCTTAATCACCTTGCGCAGCGAGCGGTTGACCGACTCAATGGCGTTGGTGGTGTAGATGACGCGGCGAATCTCCATTGGGTAGTCGAATATCGGGATGACGTTCTCCCAGTGCCGTATCCAAACCTGGCTGACAGCCGGGTAAGCTTCGTCCCACTTGGCGGCAAAGGCATCGAGGGCTGCTTCTGACTCGGCAAGCGTGGCGGCTTGGTAGATAGGCTTGAGGTCAGCGGCAACGGCTTTTCTGTCTTTCCACGGTACATACTTCATGCAGTTGCGCATTAAATGCACAATGCAAAGCTGCACCTGCGTTTGTGGGTAGACTGCTTCAATCGCTTGTGGGAAGCCCTTGAGGCCATCGCAGCAGGCGATCAGAATGTCCTTCAAACCTCTGTTGCGAAGATCCGTCAGCACTTTCAACCAAAACTTCGCGCCTTCGGTTTCGGCTTCGCCGACCCACAGGCCGAGCAATTGCTTATCGCCTTCGCGGTCGATGCCAAGCACAACGTAGACGGCACGCTTGCTGACTCGTCCTGAGACCTTGATGTTTACGTACAGCGCATCGAGATAGACAATCGGGTAGACCTCATCAAGCGGCCTGGACTGCCACGCTTTGACATCCTCGCTGACGCTTTCTATCACGTCGCTGATGACCGCTGCTGATATCTTCGCACCCCCATAGAGTTCTTCGAGCTGAGCGCTGATGTCGCGCGTACTGTTGCCTCTGGCATAAAGCGCCAGGATCTTTTCGTCCAGCCCAGCGATGCGACGTTGATGCTTTGGTACCAGAATCGGCTCGAAGCTACCTCTGCGGTCTCTCGGTATCGACAGGTCTAGCTCGCCGTCTTCAGATTGAACGGTCTTCTTCGAGCTGCCGTTGCGGCTGTTGGGCGCAACGCCCTCCTCTAAGCGATCGCTTTTAAGGTGATGATTGAGTTCTCCAGCTAGCGCACGTTCGACCAGCCGTTTTTTGATCTGCTTCATCAGTCCTGACTCACCTAGAATGTCTTCCGGGCTGTGACAGTCTTCGAGCAGTTCGTCTAGTAGGTCATCGACGCGGTTCGGTTCTTTTTTCGTACGGGCCATGGGGCGGTCTCCTTGAATTGATAGGATTTTAGACCGCTTACACAAAAATCAATACAGTCTCGGTAGTCGCCGAGTCTGATGCGAAAGTAACCGTCCTCGCCCTTAAGTTTTTTGATATTTTTAACTTCGTCCAGAGTATTGGCGGCTTCTACCGCTTCGATGATTAATTTGATTGTGCTGAGTTGGGCTTTGTCACGGAGTTTCCTGAGATCTTTCTCAAAGGTCTTTCTCAAAGGTCTTTCTAAACTCGACTTTCATGCTGACTGCTCTAGAATGGCAAAGATGGTATCGCGGCTAACTGGCTGAGAGTCTTTGCCTTCATCAATCGCCTTGATTAGCGTCATCTCCTCTAGCGCTTCGGTAATTAGGTCTTGGAAAAGATCGCGCCGCTCTTGAAAAATTTCTAGGAGGGCGGTTTTCATCAAGTCTTTCATCTGGGTCTCGTCCAAGCTTAGCTCAGACATGGAATACTTCTCAAAAGTTTTGGGTTTGGCTTGTTTTACTATTTTACCTAAGCAGTGCGTGTTGAATGGGCGTAACCAGCAATCATGAAAAGTAGCTTCGTGCTGATAGTGGAGCGCTCATGAACCGACGTTCACGATCAAGTGATTCGCAGTCTACGAACACAGGGCTTGCCGCCGCGTTTTCCTAGCTCAGCGGTGATGATGTCTTGGTAGTTCATAGCTAGCTTAAGTTCGTTGATGACGAACGTCATTTTGATGGTTTGCAGCAAGTCATATTCATGTCTCGGTTCTTCGTGGTGAATATAAAACTGGCTTCATATATCAGACTGTTCTAGCGTTGCGATGATTTCGCGGAAGCTATCTAGCCCGGCTTCTAGATTCTCAACGATTTCGCTGGCGAGTACGTCTGGATCTGGCAAATTATCTAAGTCGGTGAGGCTTTCGTCTTTTAGCCAAAAGATGTCGAGGCTGGTTTTGTCTCGTGCAATGAGTTCATCGTAGGTGAATTTCCGCCAGCGACCCTCTGGATTATCGAGGTTCCAGGTTGCCTTTCGCTCGTTATGGTTTTTCGGTTTGTAGCAGTCTATAAAGTCTTGTAGATCTGCTTTCTTCATCGGGTTCTGTTTAAGGGTGAAGTGGACGTTGGTGCGAAAGTCGTAGTACCACACTTCTTTTGTCCACGGCTTCTTGGCACCGGGTTTGTTGTCAAAGAAAAGGACGTTGGCTTTGACACCTTGCTTGTAGAAGATTCCTGTAGGCAGGCGCAAAATGGTGTGGAGGTCAGTTTTCTGGAGGAGAGACTGTCGTACTTTTTCGCCTGCGCCACCTTCAAATAAAACGTTGTCAGGAAGGACGACAGCAGCTTGTCCATCTGCTTTGAGCATGGCGCAGATATGCTGGACGAAGTTGAGCTGTTTGTTGGAGGTGGCGGCCCAGAAGTCCTGTCGGTTGTAGGCGCGGTCGTCTTTCGCCTTTTCAGAGCTGTTCGTGCCGTCTTCTTTTTTTAGTTTTTCTTCGGTGGTGGTGAAGCTAAAGCTGCTTTTTTTGCCGAAGGGTGGATTGGCTAATACGTAGTCGAAGCTAGTTTTTGGGGAGGCGATGAGGGCGTCGGTATCAGAAATCATGCTGCCGCTACTGAGATCGCCGATGTTGTGCAAAAACATATTCATTAGGGCCATGCGGCGGGTGCTGGCGACAATTTCGTTGCCCTGAAAGGTTTTGAGCTTGAGAAATTCTTTTTGGGGGCGGTTTAGCTTGTGTTCTTTGAGCAGGAAGTCGTAGGCGGCGAGGAAGAAGCCGCCGGTACCGCAGGCGGGGTCGGCGATGGTTTTGAGGGGTTCGGGGCGGACGCATTCTACCATTGCCCAAATCAGGGCGCGGGGAGTAAAGTACTGTCCGGCTCCGCTTTTGGTGTCTTCGGCGTTTTTCTCTAGGAGTCCTTCGTAGATGTCGCCTTTTACGTCGGCTCCCATGCGAACCCAGCTTTCGCCATCTACCATCTGTACGAGGCGGTATAGCAGGGCAGGGTTTTGGATTTTGTTTTGGGACTTGGTAAAGATTTGGCCCAGCATTCCTTTTTGGGTGCTGAGCTGGCGGAGGGTGGCGATGTAGTGAGTTTCTAGCTCTGCGCCTTTGAGGGTGCGTAGGCTCTCCCAGTCGTAGCCGGTGGGGATGCCGGTGTCGCGTTTGTAGGGGGGCTTGCTGTATTCGTCTGCCATTTTTAGAAATAGCAGGTAGGTGAGCTGTTCGAGGTAGTCGCCGTAGCCGACGCCATCATCGCGGAGGATGTCGCAGAAGCTCCAGACTTTTGAGATGATGCTAGCGGTGTTGCTCATCGTGAATTTAGCTCTACGTCCATTAGCAGTAGGCGACGCCTTGATTACATATCGCTTAGCTAGATATTACAGACTTTCGTAGTAACCTTTGATTTTTTGGGCCATGAGTTTGCGGCGATCGCGCAAAAACCCCTCATAGTCAGGCACCGCTCCCCCAAGCATATAAGCTGGAATGCAGTTAGCTGCCAGGTTCTGTTGCATCTCTGTCTTATCGACAATTGCGCCATACACCGACTGCCCATCTACACACTGCTGAGCTACTTTGGCAAAATAGTCTTTCGGGTCTGCATCGCTAATTTGAATATTGATTTCGCTTTGAGTGAGGGCGTAGTTAGCAATCTGGTTGTAGGCGGTTTGGGGATGGCCTAGCTTTACAAGGTGTTGCTTGGGGTAAATATGGTGGTGATCGCCCTTGTGCGTAATCATGTCTCGTACTGTAATAGCTTTTGAGAGAAAGCCTTTATCCCCAGCCGCAACTTGAGCAGCGCGAAATAGCCTGAGGAAAGGACTAGAGGCAGAGGAGGTTCTAAGTTTTTGAGGAAGCGCAACTTCCCAAAAGGTGCGGCCTAATAAAGAGTCTTCGAGAGATTGAAAATAGGTTTCAAAGCCTTCGCTTTTGATGCGGCGAATGTCAAAGTCGAAGGTGCCTTCGGGGTTTCCGGCGAACCTTTCAGCCAGCACCGTTAATACATACGTACGGCGAACATAAGATTCGATTTTGTTGGCGGGGAGTTTGGCTTCTCTTAATAAGAGATAAACGGTGTAGGCATAGTTGACGACGTTTATAGAGCCGATCAGAGACGGGTCGATAATGCCTGCTGAGCGGAGGATCATTAAGAAGCGTTGAAAGTGCGTTTCAGAAACAACGTTCTGGACGCTTTCTGTGAGTTGGAGGAAAGATCTTTCGGCGATCTCTTCTTCGTAAGTCCGGTTTTCAAAGTCTCTACCGGAGAGCAGGGCAACTAAGTCCCGCAAGCGACCGCGACCAAATTTGCTGACGAAGGCAACGCGCAGTACGTCTGTGTAGGCTGGCGTGTAGAGATCGTCTTTGGCGTTTTTGAGCCAGCTAATTTTTTGAAAGAGTGGCGTATTGGCAAAGTCGGCATCCTGGGTTTGGATGTTGTCGAAGTCTTCGGGGAGGGCGCACAGATGACAAAAGTAGTCGATAAGCTTGCGCAGGTCGTGACCGCCATAGGTTTCGTTAGCGGCAATTTTGGACATGATGAAGTCGGCCTGACTGAGCACTTTGCCCTTGGCGTTAATGCGAATGAAGATTTCGGTGACTTCTTCAATGTCTAAATCGCTATTGAGCGAGATAAAGCCGATTTGGTTTTGTAGAATGTTGCGGAGGTTCTGAATGCGTTCGTTGACTTCGGCTTCGTCGGCGGTTGGATTTTCCTTGATGTACTGTTTGGCCAGATTGAATACTTTGGCGTCAGGAGCAAGTACTTCGGCGATATCGGGCAACCAGGCGCTGTTTTTTGTGATAGCGGGGTTAGCAACTTCAAATTTTTCTTCGAGGGGATGAAAGGCGACGCGGATGCGGATTTTCTGGTAGTGGTTGTTGATGACTTGCTGGCCTAGCATGGCGGCCATTAGGGCGGTGACTCGCTGCTGACCGTCGATCAGGATTTGCATTCCCGAGGAGGTGCTGCCGCTACGCAGGCGCACGTTTGGACTTTGCCATGCGATCAGGTAGCCGACAGGGTAGCCGCGATACAGGGAGTCGATTAAGTCACGAACCTGGCTACTGCTCCACACAAATGGGCGCTGAATTTCAGGGATGGCTATTTGCTTGGCTTGTATCCACGAGAGCAGGATTTGGATGGAGTGCTGGTTGACGGTGTAGCAAGGCATGGCAGGCGGTAGAGACTTTAGCTTGGGTATTTGCGTCTATATATCCCCAAATGCTAGCTGCTCGTCAGGATGCTTACTCTTTTTCCGTGTTTTGCCAGAGCGGCGCTGTTCTTTTTTTGACGTTGCTTTCAGTGATTTTTCAGCGCAGATACGCTCTAGCAAAATCGGAGGCAGGCTCATCGTTGGAGTTTTGGGGGACGAGTTTGCCCTCAAAGGCTTGTTTGAGGATGCTTTGGCGGAGGGCTTCGGCTTTTTTGAGGTTGGTGGTGATGTCGGATTGGAGGCGATCGCAGATAGAAAATTTTGCCTCTATTTCCTTCACAATTTCCATCTGCTCTGCCGTACTTGGAACTGGAACAGGAAAGTTAGACAGAATTCTCAGATTTATAGAAGCAAGATTGACCGTTTGCTTTGCGTGTTTGAAGAAATAGTCCTTAGCTACGCTTGACTGAGAAAAATAGGTGATAAACAAGCTGCTGATATTTTGTTCTGGCACTCTGGCTCTAAAAATATGATTCTGATGAATGCAGTCTTTTATTTCATCTTTCCAAATTGTTCCCCTGCCAAGTTTGTCCCTATCACCACCCTCTGTGTAAAGAATATCACCATATTCTAGCCTGTATTTAGCCAAGTCACCTGGTAGAACATCGATGTACTTAACCACTGATAGATCAAGATAACCATCCTGAACATTAGCAACCCTGAGATATGGAAAAGGAATAGTTGTTTTCCCTTCGAGCTTTCTACCTTTAGTGACGCCGCCGACAATCTCAGAAAGGTGACCGAGTTTTTCCCATAGCCATTCTTGAGGTAAACTAGCGGAGCTAGCAAGTTCCTCTTCATTTAAAGGATCTAATATTTTTATCGCTTTTGGTTTTGAAGGTTTCTTCCCTTCTCTTTCGTTTGTGTTCCAAAATTCAACTGCTTCTTCCCAATCTTTCAAAGCTTTCTGATACTTTCGTGATCGCTCTTCCTTAATCTTCTCCAGCAGCGCATCTGCTGACTCCAACTTACTTAGCCGCCGTTGCTCCTCACGCCACTTAGCCGTGAGCTTACCCTCAAACGCCCACTTCAGAACCGCCTGACGGTATACCTTTAGCTGCTGCTGTGCCGTTTTGAGGCTTTTGATGCCGTCATTGAGGTCAGAAAGAAGTTCCTCAATTTTGTCGAGAATCTTTGACTGCTCTCTAAGTGGAGGCAGGTTTATCGGAACAAGTTTAAGATCTTTAACTCCTGCTATGTTTTTCATGGCAGAGCCTCTTGTCTCTTTAAGAATCAGCTTCTGAAAGCAATGGGATCTAAATAAATAGAGAAACAAATCCGAATTGAATATATCTTCATTCAATTCGATACGTAAGAGCGCTTGGTTGATTATTCCATGCTTTGTGTCCTGTGGAAGTCTAGATATCTTCCCAATCGTTCCTGAACAACTAACTATGAAGTCTCTAGGTTTCACCTTAAATCCTGATAATTCTTCATACTTCTGCTCGTCAACGAAATAACTGCCTAAAACCGGATCATCGTAAATAGCGTTTTGTTGTTGATATACCTTGTAACCTTCATGTACAAAGAAAGACTTTTTAATTGCACTACCAAATGGGCCGCGCTTAAACGACTCGACAACATCTTGCAATTGCAACGTACACCAACCATCGGGCAAGCATCTATCTATTACCTCAACCATTCTTTCCATTCAAGCTACTAAACGCAAATCCACATCAATAGGTAGCACTAGATTTTCATCGGCCATCAGCCGCTTAGAGAAAAATAAAATAGCTAAGTTTTCAACCTCATTAGAGTCAGGATTCAGGCGAGCGACGATCTCATCCTCGATTTCCTCAGACTCCTGCTCCGCATAGGGCTCACACTTATCCACGTATAAAATATCACCCTCGCTGTCATAGCTCACCATCACAGATCCATTGGCCATATTAGAACCAGTCCTCCACTGCTAACCCGTCTACCCGCCCAAACTCACGTATATTATGAGTTATCAGCGTTGCTTCATGCGCCATAGCAACACCTGCAATCAAAATATCAATCGGCCCAATAATTTGTCCTTTCCCTTCTAGCCGGACGCGAATATTAGCTGCGTGGGTAGCTGCGCTTTGGCTAAAGGATAAAAGCACTGACCGAGCTACTAAGCTTTGAATAAATCGCGTTCTTCGGACAGGATTTTGGGACTTCGCTGTCCCCACGTATAACTCGTACAGCACGATAGTTGGAATCGCAATTTCGTTAGGAGGTACAGCAATTATCTCCTCAACAGTCTGGCGTCTCCCCTTGATCAAATAAATGATTGTGTTCGTATCCAAAACATACATCAAAAGTCTTCTCGCGGAGCATCCTGACCCATCCCAGCACGGATTTCCTCAGCCGTTGGAAAGTCAGGAAAAGCGCCTGCATATTCTTGTATAAACGCCTGCCAGTCTGCTATACGCTCGCGCTCACTCATATTCGCTACCAAAGGATCTACCACCACGCTACCGTCTTCGTCCTTACCCTCCTGCCAATCCATAAAGTTTACAAACTCTAAAATGACCTGTAGCTTAGAGGCCGACAACCGCCGCAGCTTGCTCACAATCGTTTCAATCATTGCGTCCATAGCGCCCTCCTTTTGTTCGTTATTCTAAGCTACCAAAGCCTCATTCATCTCCTCTAGTATCCCATCCATCTCCTCACCAAACAGCCCATACATCTCCGCCAGGCCACCCCGCCCATCAAACGGCGCATATTCCAAATCGCCCGCCTCAATATGAAACGAACTCACCACATGCTCCTTGATCATCCGCAGCCACTCCATCTGCGCCTCGCTAAACTTTGGCGCGGCCCCCGCCTGCTTTTCAAACACCCACCGCTGAAAATTCCGATCCACCGCATACCGATGCGTCGTTAGCACCTCATCTAACCCCGCCACCCGACGAATCAGCCCCACCAGTGCCGTCAGCTCATTCACCGGACGCCCGCCCTTAGCTTCCTCCAACCGTTCATACGCTTGCCACACCGCCAGCGGAGCCAAACTAGGCCGCTGCGCCCTCAGCGCCTCTAGCACTTCTCTTACCATCTCCAGCGTCACCGCCCGCTGCTGCACCGGCAAATTATAAAAAATCCGCAGCGCCCCAATCTCCGCCTTATTCGCCTCGATAAACTCAGCAAACCCCTGCACCAACGCCTCGCTCTTCTCCCGCGCCTGCACATCCCAGCCCGCCGCCGTCACCCGATCCAGATTCACCTCATCAATAATCTGCTCGTGCTCTCGCCGCACATTGTCCAAATAGTCAATCACCTCACCCGTAAACACGCTCGCCGCCTCTCGCATCAGTGCCGCCTTAGCCGCCGCCAAAGGTTCGTTGCCCATCTGCTCTACGCTCAGCCCCGTTTGAGCCACCGCCCTCGCTTCAATCTCATCCGGGTTATGCGCTCTCAGCAGCAGTCGTGCCATTTCTCCCGCGCCGACTCCGCCCGTCAGTCCCTCTAGCTGCACCTTCTCCGCATCGCTTAGCTGCTGATTCATTCGGCTCAGCCGACTCGCCAAAGACAAAAACGCGTCCTCGTCCTGCGCTCCCATCATCACCCCCATCATCAAATCCTTTATTGGCACCGACTTCTGCCGCTCCAGCGGGCGACTGTCCGTTTTCTTAGTCTTCGTCGCCCCCACCGCATCTACAATTACAAAATGCGTTTTCGCACTGCCTGCCGAAGGCGTCACCTTTCTCAAGTCATCAAAGCCTAGCGTCCGCGTCGCCCGCCCCTTCATCTGCTCAAAATAGTTCACCGACTTTACATCCCGCATAAACAGCAGACACTCAATCGGCTTCACATCAGTCCCCGTCGCAATCATATCCACCGTCACCGCAATGCGCGGCGAATAGTCATTGCGAAACTGACTCAGCACCGACTTAGGATCTTCCTCGGACTTGTAAGTCACCTTCTTGCAAAACTCATTAGACTCGCCAAACTCCTCCCGAATCATCTGAATCACATCGTCCGCATGGCTGTCACTTTTGGCAAACACCAGCGTCTTAGGCACTTCCGTCCGGCCCGGAAACATCTCCGGCAGCTTGCTTCTAAACGCCCGAATCACATTGCGGATCTGGCTCGGGTTCACGACTGCTCTATCTAGCTGCTTACCCGTGTAAGAAATATCTTCATCAAGCTGAGCCCAGCGCTTGCGGCGAGTCAGCTTATCGCGCCTGTCGACATATTCTTCTGCCGACAGATAGCCGCCCTGCTGAGTGCGCTCCGTCTCAATTACATATATCTGATGGTCTACATTGACCCCGTCGGCAATGGCTTCTTCGTAGGTATACTCGCTCACCACATTCTCGTTAAAAAACGCAAACGTCCGCTTATCAGGCGTCGCCGTTAGCCCAATCAAGAACGCATCGAAGTAGTCCAGTACCTGTTTCCACACGTTGTAAATAGAGCGATGACATTCGTCAATCACGATAAAGTCAAAAAACTCAATCGGAATGCCAGGGTTGTAGACTACAGGCATCGGCGTCTTCGGCTGCACCAGCTCATTTGGGTTTGTCTCTTCAGCGGCCTCATCTAGCGCTTCCCCTTTCAAAATGGAATAGAGACGCTGAATCGTAGAAATACACACCTGACTATCCGAGCTAATGTGCCGAGACCTTAGCCTTTGCACGTTGTACAGCTCAGTAAACTTGCGATTGTCGTCGTTAGGCGTATAAGCCTGAAACTCTTGCTCTGCCTGCTCCCCTAAGTTTTTGGTATCGACCAGAAACAGCACCCGCTTTGCCCTGGCGTACTTCAGCAGGCGGTAGATCGCCGTAATCGCTGTAAAGGTTTTGCCGCTGCCAGTTGCCATCTGCACGAGCGCACGGGGCCGCGCCGCCTTAAACGATGCCTCCAGGTTCGTGATCGCTTTAACCTGACATCGCCGCAATCCATCCGCTTCCAAAGCAGGTAGGTCTTGCAGCCTACTGCGAAGCGACCGATCTTGCCTTAGCCAAGTCTGAAAGGTTTCTGGTCGAGCAAACGAAAATACCGGACGCGACCTGGGCTTAGGATCTCGCCTATCGGTAAAACGGGTCAGCACGCCCGTACTTTCGTACACAAACGGCAGCGGCTCGTTATTGAGGTACTTCAGCTTGCTGTCTGCATACGCCTGAGATTGCGTTTCTACCACCGTCAGCTTAGCGCCTTCTTCTTCCCGCTTCGCTTCAATGACACCTATCGGCGTCCGATCTACAAATAGCGCATAGTCCACAGGCCCTGCTTGGGTCTGATACTCCCGAATAGCTACGCCTAAGCCAGCGTTCAAGTCGATACCGGTTTTAGACTGAACAATCCACCCGGCTTCAGTTAGCAGATGGTCAATGCGATCGCGAGCCTTTTGTTCAGGCCCCTGGTTGCGAGAAGTCATTTACAAATATAAAAAAATATAAAAGGGTCACTGCTTACACAATTCGCGTGCTGGTCATACTTTTCCCAAGATATCAAGCGGAACCAATATTTTACAGATCCTCAACGAGCGCAGAACCAGTTCAGCACCCTGATCGCTATCTGCGGTCAGGCATAATAGCAAACTGAGCAAAAGCGCGCATTACTTAAGCAGCCGAAACCATCTGGCAAATCGCCCGCTCTAAGAAAGTTCCCTTTAGAACCGCTGCCTGCATCCACATCCGCAGACACAACAATACTAGCTCTACCATTCCGCACCTCATGCTTCTCCCGAGGGGAAAGGGGAGCTAGATCTGAAGTCTCTCTCCGCGACCTGCGCGGTGTCAGGCTCACAAGAATTTGGCGACGGGCAGTCATCGTGACCGTAACGAGCAGTTTGAGAACATCGAGAAACTTCGCCAGCAGTATCAAGCTGAGGGCAATCCCGTCTTGAGCATGGACACAAAAAAAGAGAACTGATTGGTCAGCTCTATCGAGCGGGCACCACCTACAATACCGAAGCGCTTGAGGTGTATGACCACGACTGACCATCGTTAGCCTATGGCGTTGCCATTCCTCATAGTATCTACGACCTCGCTCAGAACCGAGGCTATATTCAGATTGGCACCAGTCGAGACACCACTGAGTTTGCCTGTGATGCAATCTACTTTTGGTGGCGTGACCACGGTTCCAAAGCCTACCCTGAGGCCACGTCGCTGCTTTTCCTGTGTGACGGTGGCGGCAGCAATGGCGCTCGCTACCACATCTTTAAGCAAGACTTACAAGCCTTGGCCAATGACATTGGCATCGAGATTCGCATCGCTCACTATCCGCCCTACACCTCCAAGTACAATCCGTTCGCGAAGCGTGCCGCAGGCTTATGAGCATCGGCTCCTCCCACATGTTTCAAGGGCCTGTCAGGGGGCAATCTTTGATTCTATTGAGACAGTCCAAGCGCTGATAGCTAAGACTTCGACCAAAACGGGGTTAACGGTGGCCACTTCGATTATTGATGCTGTCTATGAAACGGGCAGAAAAGCCACTGATAACTTCATTGAGAACATGACTATTCTCTTCGACGAACACTTGCCCAATACGTTGCTCGGGAGGAAGCTGCTGAATCTTCTGAATGGCCATTTCTAGGGTTAGCATGGTTGTTCGGTAAGGGAGGTGCTTTACATCTGTATCAATGAGATAGTCTAGTTTTGTCCCATTCGCTTCTAGTTTGCTGTTGCCACGCAACCGGATCAATATTTCTAAAGGCTTTTACTTTACCTGCTAACTGATTGAGGCGATGTTGGGGCGGTTCGGCTTCTGGCTGCGGACTGATGATGATAGCAATTTGGTACTGCCCGACTGCAATGTCTTCGGGTAGCTGAACGCTTAATAGATGAGCGCCTGCGATGTTGGCTTTGGTCTCGATAATACGCATGGCCCGGAACCCCCACTTTCTTTAAAGTTTACCAATTTGCGCAAATATCAATTGCCTTGGGCTTTCGGCGTCAGCTTGCCCTGCTGGCTACGAGGGAGATAACAGCCGCTATCTCCCTTCTTTACGCTCAATATGCCTAAACTAACTTCCGCAGTAAGCTGATCGCTTCATCGGGGGCAGGCGCAATTATCAAGGGCTCTTCTATTGTTATGATCGGGCTCCACAGCACGGTCTCTGCGTAGTGCAAGGTATGCAGTAGATGGATCGTCTGGCGTACATCGTTGGGATGGCCGAGCAAAATGTGGCGGAGCGATCGCCTACCTCCACTTCCCACCGGCACCCTTTCAGGCAATGCCATCACAGACTCAAGCACGGGCGAAAGTTGGCCAGCCGCAAGCGGTTGACCCGATAAAAAAGTCGTCGTTTTCATGGTTTCTCTATATGGTTTTGGGTGTACGGGGTAGAAAAACCAAGAAAAACTTAGCCCCCCTAACTTGCCAGAAGTCAGGGGGGCTGTGAAAATGACCACAACCTCTCTCACTGTGCATGCAGTGTTAGGGGCGAGCTATCGGTGTTGGGGCCTAATCCACCACCGGTAGCGGCTAAATTTTTCGAGGCAGTTTAGCAATCGCACCTGCACCAACAGCTGACGAAAGTGCGATCGCGTAAACAACAGCGTATCAGCCCCCTTTGAGGGCGTCAACTATCTGACACAGGGAATCTTGATAAACCCGGAGAAGTTCGCCTACGGCGTTAGAGATTTTAGCCTGTAACCCGCTGAAGCGCTGGCTCTACCGGGTTCACCTGGGGGAAAAGCGGCTTCCTAGCGGTGGGGACAGCTTGGCGCGATCGCTGTGTACTAATCATAGAGACATTGCTAGTTAACACAAAGCTGACAAAGCTAGCAATTACAATCACTGGGAGCATCGCCGTCCCAGACAGCACGCTGAGAATAATACTGGTACTCACAGGGGTTTTGGTCACCGCGACATTAACGGCGGCCATCAGGCAAACCATCGCGACTGTGGGGTGCAGGCTGGGGATGAGGAGGGCGATCGCCAACCCCGTATTTGCGCCAATAAAGAACAGCGGAAAGATAAAGCCGCCCAAAAAGCCAGAGTGCAGCGTAAAGCTAATCGCAAACATTTTGGCAAAGGCAATTATCAGCAGCGACACCGCGCCTAAAGCTGCGCCCGTTTCGATCACCGTGTGAATTTGTTCTTCACTAAAAAAGAGCGTCTCTGGATAGACAAAGGCAATCAGACCAATGCTTAAACCACCCAGCGTCGCCAGCAAAATAAGATTGTTCTCTAGGGGCGCAAGCAGCTTACCTACCGTTTTAAAGATATAGATAAAGAGAACAGCGACAGCAGCGCCAACCACACCTAACAGCAGCCCTTCTAGTAAGTTGATCGGCTGTAGCTGAGGGATCGATTCAAAGTGGTAAAAGCCGCCGATAGTAATACCTGTGTTGATCCGAAACGTGGCAAAAGAGAGAATTGCAGCCACCACCGCCGGCGCCACCGCCTCGTAATATTCCAGGCCGCGCCGATGGGGAATCTCTAAAGCAAATAAAGCTGCGCCAATAGGTGCGCCAAAAAACGCACCGAGGGCCGCACTCATGCCGCAGAAGGTGAATACGCGAACCGAAGCGGTGTCTAGATTGAGCCGGTCACCGAGCCAGCTGCCAAAGCTGCCATTCACCTGAACCAAAGGCGCTTCTGGCCCAGCGCTACCGCCAGCGGTAATCGCGACCAGTGAGGCAACGACCATTGCTGGTGTCTTCTTAATATCAATTCGACCAGGGCTGTGGATGCTGTCTACCACCTTGGCCATTTCGCCGGGCAAGCCCATGAAGTAAAGCACTAGGCCGACGCAAAAACCGCCGATAGTCGTGGCTATCCACACGTAGTTGCTGGTCGGTAGCCAGCTCGGAAAATGCGGGTTAACCCATTCTGGTATCGTGTGCCAAACGCCGTGCATCAGGCTTTCGAGCACAAAGTAATAAAGGGTAGCTACCAGTCCACCGACAATGCCAATCAGCGCTGCGCACGTCATCATCTGGACATAGGTGAGCTGTCGCTTATCTTCAGTGTTTTCACCGGCCCCATCTTCTACAGCAGTGTGGGAAAGTGAATTTGTTTCAATATTTTCTATGCTGGTCACAGGCGGCGTTTTCTCCTAAGCATGGTAAAGCGCTGAGCCTTGGTAAATAGACTCAATCAGTTTGCCCATCCTATAGAGAGCCTCCGAGTGGTTTTGTAAGGTACGGCACCGAATAGCTGAATGGATTGCGGGGGCGGATATTAGCCATGCAAGTACTGCATAAAAGCTGCGCCCGCCTACCAGCGTTATGTGGCTGATAATAACGCTTTCTTGTTTTTGCAAATCATGGCCGGTGTGGAAATTCGTAAGTAAAGATAGGTAGTTCTTTAGGCATCCTCTTCCCAAAAAGAACTTCTCAACACGCTTAATATTCGAGAAGAAGATGAACTCTACCAGACTGGCTACAGGCGTTTGCTGCACAAAGCGAAAACTAATCCCAGCTGTCGTCTTCCTCAGCTTGCTTTTTCTCTAACTGTGCGATCGCCAGCGTCATCACCGGCTGAACAGCGTCATCCGTTTCCTGGCTAAGGGCGGTTTGGAGAGGTGCGATCGCCCCCACATCCCCAATCTTCATCAGCGCCAGCGCCGCCGTCTTCCGCACATCGCTATCCGGGTCGCTCAGCAGCGTTGCGAGCTGGGGCACCACCGCCGGATTGCTCAGCTTACCCAACGCCGCCGCTGATTCAGAGCGCACCATCGCCGATGAGTCTTTGAGCGCTCCCAGGATCAAATCTAGCGCCCGCTGATCTTCATTTTCTTGAACTGAGCTGGTGAGCGCTCCTACAACCGCGCTGCGAACCTCTTCCTGCTCGGCATTGATCGCCTCATATAGATGGCTCGCCCCGGCTGTGCCCACAAACGAAAGCCCCCAGGTGGCCAGCCCCTTTGAACTATCTGGGTAGTCAGGTGAAGCCAAAATATCGAGCAGCACCGGAGCCGCCGCTTCACCCATTACAGCCAATGCGCCCACTACTGAGCCCTGCACCACCCGATCTTCATCGTGCAGCAGCGAATGTACCAGGGTTGGAATAGCAGTCCGATCAGCGATCAGCGTTATCGTTTTCGCGCAGGCCCGGCGCACTACTGGGTTTGGGTGATTGGCTAGCCCGCTGATCAAAGCAGGGGCAGCCGGTTTGCCAACTTTTCCTAGGGCCTCTGCAAACCCGAGGCGCGTCAGCCCGCGCAAATCGCCAAAGCTTTCCACCATCTGCTCAATTAGCTGTTTATCAGTGCGGTCAAATGAGCCCTCAGCTAGCTGAATTTGCACGCGTTTTAGCAGGGCATCGGTCTCCGGCTGAGAGAGCAGAGTGGGGTCGCTACCGGCAGGGCTAGTCATAATCGAACGTCAGAGTGCGGCTAGCTAGATTCTCTCAGATTGCGTTCGGGTTTTGCAGTTGGGTTGAGTCTGGCGGTTGAGTCTGGCGATCGCCCACATCTTTTTGATCTTCCCCCGATCTAATGCGATCCTAGAAGTAGCGCCTCTAAAATTTACTGTTTTTTTCAGCGATCGCCCATGGATAAACGTTTCTCAAGCCTGTTTAATCTCACCGAAGCACAGGCGATTGAAATCTTAGACGGGCCCGCAGGCGATTCTGACGAAGCTTCTAGCCGCTATATCGCCGCTTCTCACCTGGTGAATTTTGACACTGAACCGACGGCAGCCGCGCTGATGCGAGCGGTTAATAACACAGCTTCTGATTTGGACAATCGGATTGTGCGACGCAAAGCGGTCGAAAGTCTGGGTCGGCTGAATGTGAAAGCCGCGCTGCCCGCTATTGAAAGCTGCCTGACGGATAAAGACAGCTATCTGGTGGAAAATGCGGCCTGGGCGCTGGGCGAAATTGGCACAGAGCAGACAGCGATATTAGAGAAACTGGCTGAGCAGTTAGATCGCCCCGATCAAAGCTACCGGGCGATTATTCACGCCCTGGCTAAGCTCGGCTACAAACCCGCCGCTGACCGCATCGAAAAATTTACCGCCAGTGACAATGAGCCCATTGCCAGCGCTGCCTTCTCAGCCGTCTATCAGCTTAAAGGTGACGAACAGGCAATGCTGCGCGTGCTCAATTTTTTACAGAGTACCAATGTCAACGCGCGGCGCGGCAGCATTCAAGACTTAATCGACGCCAGCTACTTCAAGGCAATTCCTGAGATTGGCCGCTGCCCAGTCTCGATGGTGTTTCGGCTGCGCGGCATTCGGCTACTTGCCCAAGCTGGCATCGCAGCGGGAGAGCTGAGCTTTGAGCAAGTGCAGCCTTCTTTAGAAAAAGTAATCCGCGACCATCCTGACGATGTGGCGCTGGTGCATACCCATGAGCAGCTGCCAAATTTAGACGAACTGGTACAAGAGCTATATGGCACAGACTTTGGCCGCTGTTACTTAGCGAGTAAAGCGCTGATTGACCACTACCCTGAAGCGGCTCCGGCAGCGCTAGAGCAGAGCTACGAAGCCGAGGGCTACAACGACTACGGCGCGCACTATCACATCATGCGGATCTTTGGCTGGCTTCAGGTTGCCGGTGCCTACGACCTGCTAGTAGGGGCGTTGCACAATAAATCGCCGCAGTTTCAAAAGTCGCGGGTGGCCGCAGCGATCGCCCTTGGCGAACTCTCAGATACTCGCGCCGTAGCCGAACTCAAAACAGCGTTAGCGGTGCCAATTTGGGATTTGCAGTACGCGGCGCTAATGGCGCTAACGCAGATAACCGCAGCCAGCAGCCCAACTGTAAAGTCTGCTGACTGGCTGGTACAAGAAAAGCTCAAATCTATGTAAGCTATTCACATCACCGCTACGACAGGTTGTAAAAACGCTTTTTTGATTTAGGACAGTCCGAACGCTATGTCAAACCTTGATATTTTTTACAGTTTCTTTGATAGCTGCGTAGGCAGCTGGGATTCTGAACGCACTTACCACTACATGAGTCGGTCTTCGGTGGAGCGATCGCATACCAACTTCGGCGTTTCCCCCCTCACCAGTGCGCAAAAGGCCAAAGTATTCGCCGACAACAGCTACGCCAGCGGGAGCGAAATAGAGAGCTGTCCTGGCTTTCATCTGGTCTTTCACACCGTCTCTGAAAAAGGCGAAGTCGTTGACCAGTCAGTCAACCTGGCCTTTGTGCCCAGCGATCAGCCCGCCGAGCACGACTACTTGCTAGAAGGTGACTACCTCAGAGATCGGGCCTACGAAGAAGACCGGCCAATCATTTCGCAATTTCGCTTTGACAGCCGCCAGCGCGAACTGCTAATGACCACCCGCTACACTCAAATCGTCTCTGTAGACTCGATCATGCTGATCAACCCCCGAATGCGCATTCGCCGCATTTTCAACTATATGCGCCCTCCCGAAGGCAAGCCCTTAGAGGATCTGGCGCTGGTGGGCTTTGGCGTTGAGCAAAAGTTAGATCCGTGGCCGTAACGCCCCCAAAACCTGCGCTTCTTATGTCATAATTGGAAGCTGCGTTGACAAAATTTGAGAAATCATGGCTAAAGGCGTCCGTTTAGTAATTACGCTTGAGTGCACCGAGTGCCGAAGCAATCCCGATAAGCGCTCTAACGGGGTTTCTCGCTACACCACCGAGAAAAATCGTCGCAATACGACGGCTCGCCTAGAGCTGAAAAAGTTTTGCACGCACTGCAATAAGCACACCGTGCACAAAGAAATTAAGTAAGAACAATTAAGTAAAACACCCAAAGAACACCTCCAAAGAATACTTAGAGAGAATCGAGGATTATGGCTTACTTCCGTCGTCGGGTTTCACCCATTCAACCAGACGAAAAGATTGACTACAAAGACGTAGACCTGCTGCGCAAGTACGTGACTGAGCGCGGTAAAATTTTGCCTCGTCGTATTTCTGGCCTAACAGCTAAGCAACAGCGCGACCTGACCAAAGCCATCAAGCGAGCTCGGATTGTGGCGCTGCTACCTTACGTAAACGAAGACGGCTAAAGAACCCACCAAAAGGCCCCACTCGCCCGACTGCTGAGCGCAGTCGAACACTCGCCCGAGGGCTGAGCGCAGTCGAACACTCGCCCGAGGGCTGAGCGCAGTCGAAGCCCGTTTGTCAAAGCATCTACTTCTGTAAAGTATCCGCTATCGGCACTCGGCCAGATCCTGCTACTTTTGTAGAGGATGCAGATGTTTTTTGTAATCAGCGTTTTTCTTTGAAAGGCGCTGGTTTGCCGCACCTAAAAACTAAGACAAAGAAACCAGGACAAAGCGACAAGTGGAAAAGGGAAGGCTGGTTGAATTTAAGCTGCGCGGCGACCCTCAGCTAGCAGTCGCTGATCGCCCGGAGGGCAAGAAAAACTGGGTACTGGTCGATCAGCGCGGTCAGTCTCACACAATTCACCCGCGTCAGGTCATCTACGAAGTCAGCGGGGCTACCTACGAACCCGGTGAAATTGACGGATTTGTCGCCGAGGCCGAAGGCTACATCGATCCTGACAGCCTGGAAATTGCCTGGGAACTACTGACTGAGCTAGAAGAAGCCGCAACGCCTGAGTCCCTGGCCCAGCTACTGTTTTCTGACCAGAGTCCGCCGCTGTGCTACGCAGCCCATCGGCTGCTGAGCGAAGACAAGCTTTACTTTAAGCAGAAGGGCGATCGCTACGAACCCCGTCCCGCTGCTCAAATTGAAGAACTCCAGCTAAAGATGTCTCGCGAAGCTGAGCGGCAGGCCGAGTGGGAGGGCTTTTTGGCGCGCGTTCAGGCGGTTTTGGCCGGTCAGGACTTGGAGTGGGATAAGAGCGATCGCCCCCGACTGGAGGTGCTAGAGCGCTACGCTCTACTCGGCGACGAATCCAGCCAAAAAGCAGCCGCCCAAGAAACGCTCACCGCCCTAAAGCAAGAAAAATCACCCGAAGCGACCTTTCAGCTTCTGGTGAATCTGGGCATCTGGACCCAACACGAAAACCTGGCCCTGCGCCGCCGCCAGATTCCTACCCAGTTCCCCGAAGAAATTGATACTGCCGTCGAGCGAGTATTGAGCAATCCGTCGCCAGATACTGCCGAATCTGCCCGCATTGACCTCACTCATCTAAAGGTGTACACCATCGACGATGAGAGCACTCGGGAAATTGACGACGGCCTGGGCTGCGAGACGCTCCCCGACGGGCGACAGCGGCTATGGATTCACATCGCCGACCCCACACGCTGGCTCTCCCCCGGCGACCTGCTGGATAGCGAAGCTCGCCGGCGCTGCACGACGGTGTATTTGCCAACTGGCACCATTCCGATGTTTCCCTTTGAGTTAGCAGCTGGGCCAATGAGCCTGGTGCAGGGAGAGACCTGCTGCGCGCTGAGCTTTGGGGTGATTTTAGCGGCAGATGGCGGCATCGAAGACTACAGCATTCAGCCGAGCTGGGTAAAGCCCACCTACCGACTGACTTATGAAGATGTGAATGAAATGCTGGAGCTAGGCATTGAGGCAGAGGCGGAGCTGTTGGCGATCGCAGCTCAAGCCGACCAGCGTTTGACCTGGCGAAAAGCTCAGGGAGCCATCAATATTCAGCTCCCCGAAGCCTCCATCAAGGTCAGCGGCGACAGCATTGACATCGACATGTTTGAATCCTCGATCTCTCGCAGCATGGTCGCCGAGATGATGATCCTCACTGGCGAAGTCGCGGCTCGCTACGGTCAGGCCCACGACATTCCTTTGACTTACCGGGGCCAGCCCCAGCCCGAACTCCCCCCTGAAGAAGACCTTATGCAGCTTTCGGCTGGCTGGGTGCGCGACTCAGCCATTCGCCGCTGTATGACTCGCAGTGAAATGGGCCTCGCCCCGTCTCGCCATGCCACCTTAGGGCTCGACAGCTACAGCCAGATCACCTCACCCATTCGCCGCTACACCGACCTGATGGGCCATTTTCAGATTAAAGCTCATCTACAGGGCGATCCCTTACCTTTTGAACCGTCCGCAATGTCTGAAATTATCTCAAGCGTGGCGAATGCCGCTTACGAGGCGACACTGGTAGAACGGCAAACCAAAAAATACTGGGCGATTGAATATCTCAGGCGGCAAGACGAACAGAATCCGGGCCAAACCTGGGAAGTGATCATGGCCGCCTGGCTGCGAGAGTACGAAGGACTAGGGCTAATTATCTTTGAAGATCTGGGCTTAGAGATGGTCATGCGCTTCGACCGGGCAGTCACGCCAGGCGAGCGGATGAGGGTGCAACTCAGCGCCGCCGACCCGCGTCAGGAAATGATCCGCTTTAGGGAAGCGGTTGCTGTGCAAGAACCGGTGGAGCAGGAAGCGCCGGTGGCTTGAGATCACATCTGCAATCCTGCTGGAATACCGAGAAGTTGCTAAGAGTCTGTTCGGACTAGCTGGAAGGTTTCGTCAGCTTCTAGCGGCTCGAACTGTGTGCGGAAGGAAGCGATCGCGCGCTCATCAATATAGAGTGCACCTTCAGGCATCTCTGCCGTTCGGGCGAGGACACGCGATCTCATGACATCATCTGCGCAAATCACGCAGTAAAGCACCGTTTCAGCGCCTACGTCGCCTACTCGCTGACGCGCCTGATCGCGACTAGCCCGGCTCCAAAACCCAAAATCCATAATCACGTCATGGCCTAGCGCTAAAACGCGAGCAGCTACCTCCCAAATCAATCTAGAAGCTCTACTGTAATAATCTTCAAACTCCTCTACAGGTGGGTTTCGTCCATAAAGCGAAATTATCCATTCATCAATAGAAAAACGGAGCGCTGGTAGCTCGTGCTCAAGCTGAACAGCATACGTCGTCTTGCCGCTGCCTACAAAGCCATGGATGAGGTGTGCTGTGGCCATCTTCGCCTTTTACGTCGCTAATGCTTGACATACTCTCAAAATGAGAGTATTATTAAATGAGACTCAACTTAAATATAAGAATTAATATGGATATTTCATGCGCTTTATCAAGAAAGTCAATCTCGTGCAAGACTTGGATGGTGTACCTAACGAAGTCAAAAAATCTGCCTTGGCGTGGTTAGCTGTCATAGAGAATAAAGAGACGATATGGCGAAACTTTGTGGATGTACGAAATACATATGCCACAGCCAGCCCAGTTAGTGGGCTTTGTGTTTTCGACATCAAAAGCCATAGGCTAATCGTTGGTATTAACTTTGGAAGGCAGGTCGTTTACTACAAGACCATACTATCGCACTCAGAATATGAGAAAGGGCACTGGAAAGCTAAATACTGTCGCTAAGATGTCAGACCTTCAAAAGGCAATCTTTTCAAGAGAAGGAGGACGTGATGCGTAATTCTATGGCTTCTGACAAAACCATCGTTGATGAAAATTACGGGAAGCTCTTACAGTTAGTTCAACCTCGAAAAATAGAAACTAAATACGACTATGAGAAATTTTTAACGTTGCTAGAGGAACTCTTGGGAAAGGAAGAGAGTGAGAGCCTATCAGAACAGGAAAGCCTTTTAATCGAACTTCTTTTAGTGATTGTTCAGGAATACGAAAGCCAGAACGTCAGCCTTCCCGAACTCGATCCGCGTGATATTTTGCTCCATCTGATGGAGGCTCAGGAATTGAAACAGACCAACCTTGTAGGTGCCATCGGCTCTAGCGGAGTAGTCTCAGAAATTGTTAATGGAAAACGAGAGATTAGCAAAGCACAAGCGCGTAGCTTAGGCGAGCTTTTTAACGTGTCTTACAAGCTCTTTTTGTAAGCCCAGCTCTGCATAAAAATTTCCGTATGCTAAAAGTTTCCATACGTTAAAAGGCATAGAAATTCAGAGGAACTAACTACCCATAAACGCTACCCCGCATCATGCGTTTGCCCTTGGCTCTGACTAGAGCCACCCCGTATAAAACGGTAATGTATGCTACCATCAATCCACATAAGTGCTAGCTAAGACTCAATTAAGGTCTGAGATTTTCGCTACAAATCCAGCATACTTATGATGTTCTAAAAAATTGATAACGGGCGCAGTAGAGCTACGCCTGACAGCCAGCTTTCCCGTTGCTGCGGTCATATTCAAGCGCACATTCAAGCGCATTGTGTTTTCATTTTTTGGCGGCACTGTGCCTATGTGAGGTATGGATATGAGGCATGGAAGAATTTGACTGGAATATCCAACGTATACAGAGGTGCAAGGGGAGATGAATGGCGATCGCGAAGAAAACAGCTCTAGTTTACTGCGAAAAACAGTTTGGCTTGGTAGACGGGAAAACCTCCAATGGGTTGGTTCGCCACTCTGAATTGTATACAGTTGTTGGCATCATCGATAGCTCGCTCGCAGGCCAGGACGCTGGCGAAGCGCTGGGAGAACAATCGTACAATATTCCAATCTTTGCCGATCTAAGCGACGCCCTACGCCACTGCGAGGTGCCGGACTACTACATCTACGGCAAAGCGCCCTTGGAGGCCTACATCCTACCTGAAGAAAGGCTGCTGATTTTAGAAGCCATGAAAAAGGGGATGGATATTGTCAACGGTCTCCATCAGTTCTTTTCTGAAGACCCTGAATTCGCTCAGGCGGCTATTCAGAGCAATGTTCAGATCAGAGACGTTAGGAAGCCCCCAAAGCTAGAGGATTTGCATGTCTTCACAGGGCAGATAGCCAAAGTCAATGTTCCTGTCATTGCACTGCTAGGCACAGACTGCGCTTGCGGCAAAATGACCACCGCCATAGAACTCAACCAAACGCTAAATCACCTCGGCGTGAAATCAGTGATGGTCGCAACCGGACAAACTAGCCTGATGCAGGGAGCCCGGTACGGGGTTTCCATCGACGCGCTCGTTTCTCAGTTTGTTATTGGCGAAATTGAACACGCTGTTGTTCAAGCGTTTGAAAACGAAAGCCCCGATATTATTTTAGTGGAAGGGCAGAGCGCAGTCAGCCATCCTGCCTTTATGAGTTCTCTAGGTATTTTAAAGGGAAGTATGCCCGATGGTGTGATTTTGCAGCATCCCCCTGCCAGAAAATTTCGCTGCGATTTCCCCCAGCTAGCGATGCCCACCGTAGAGCATGAGATCCAGCTGATTGAGGCTATTTCCTCTGCTAGTGTGATTGCGATCGCCCTTAGTCATGAAGACATGCAGAGTAGTGAAGTCCTCACCGCCATCGAGCGCTATGAGCAGCAGCTTCAGCTCCCCACCACAGATGTGCTGAGCTATGGATGTCAAAAGCTGGTTCAAGCGCTAGCCGACCGTTTTCCAATCCTGACCCAAAAATTGAGCAGCACAGCGCCTGGGCCAAGGTCAGTCTCTCAATAGGGGTCACCTATCAGACACACCTGTCTGAAAAAATAATGAAGTCGTTTTTACCGAGAATAGAAATCTCTCTATCTCAAATTCAAGAGAATGCGCGACTGCTGTGCAACCTCTACAGGCAAAAAGGTATCTCTCTCATGGGCGTTTCTAAAGCGGTGCTAGGAGAACCCGCTGTTGCAGAAGCCATGATCCGAGGTGGCGTCCGATTTATCGCCGACTCCCGTATCGAAAACATTCAGAGAATGAAAAAGGCTGGGATATCGGCTCGGCTGGTTCTTTTGCGAACGGCGCTAAGCCAGGCTGAATTGGTCGTTGAAAGTGCGGACATCAGCCTGAATACAGAAATTGAGACGCTCCAGATGCTCTCGTACTATGCAAAAGCCCATAACAGAGTTCATCGGGTGATTATTATGGTGGAGCTAGGCGACCTGCGTGAAGGGGTGATGCCCTGCGATCTGATCCAGTTCATCCAGAAAGCGCGCTCTTTTCCCTACATAAAGATTATCGGCATTGGCTGCAATTTGGCCTGCTATGGCGGCGTGAAGCCAGACAGTAAAAATATGCGAATGCTGTCTGAACTAGTTGAGATCGTTGAAAATGAGTTTGATATTATCCTGGAAGTTGTTTCCGGCGGAAATTCGGCCAACTATGAATGGGCCAAGTCCAATCACGCTACCGGCAATATCAACAATCTGCGAATAGGCGAATCTATTCTCTTGGGCTGCGAGACGGTGAATCGCCAGCCCATTCCAGGGTTGCACACGCGCGCCTTTCAGCTAGTTGCCGAAGTCATTGAGTCCAAGCAAAAGCCCTCGCTGCCGTTTGGGGCCGCCTGTCAGGACGCTTTTGGCACCGTTCCCAATTTTCAAGCATCCAAGTTTCGAGACAGAGGGGTGCGCCAGCGAGCGATTATAGCTTTAGGCAGGCAGGATGTTCTCACTTCTGGTCTCACGCCTGACGATAGATTAGAGATACTGGGATCTAGCAGCGATCACACCATTCTCGACAGCCAAAATCACCGTTTGCAGATTGGCGATGAGGTGAACTTCAGCCTCGACTACGGCGGACTGCTCTCAGCGATGACCTCGCCTTTCATCAGCAAGCAGTTTGTAGACAGCACCTGTCGCGCAGTGCCCTCGCCGTCTATGTTCAGGCTACCTGCCAAAGCCTGAAGAAGGTGCTCTTTGCCTATATCTCTATCCTGCCTTACCCCTTGGCTAATCAGGCAGGATATAGTCAGGCACTTCTGCCAAAGTATGTTCGTTGAGCTGGCGGACTTTTAGGTCCTGATAAAAATTTTCTTGCAGCAGCTCTACCTTTGACTGAGAGGTGAGAAACAACAGTCCCCAAAAGACGCCGACTTTCTCATGCCTGTAGTCAGCTTCGGAGAGTTCGCCTGTAATCGGGCCGCCCAATATCTCAGGGCGAAAGCTGGCCCAATGCTCTAGCAGCTTTTCAAAGTCCATCCAGTTAATGGCATCTTCAAAAACGTCATCCCAATGCTGCTCTAAGAAGTCATTGAGGGCATCGGCAATTTCGTTCAGGTTTTCCTGATGGGCGAGCTGGGCGATCGCTCTAACCGCCTCCCGCTTAGAGTGGGGCTTGGGCTGTGGCGATCGCACCCTGGCCGGTTCAGACATAGCAACGGCGATCGCCTCTAGCTGAGCAATCAGCTCATTGAGCGTCACCTGGCGTTTAGCGGGCGGAGGCGCGACTGCCCGGCGATGAATGTGCTGCTCCAGGTTGCGCGGCAGCTCGGTCGTATCGGCATCGGGCGCTTCGTCAAAGTCATCATCTGCAAACGGGTCTTCTGGCTCTAGCTCATGGCGCACCAGCGTATCGGCCTTTAGCAACACCAGCATCGAGGCGTACAAAAAGGCTTGCCCCGACTCTGACAGGCTCGACTCATAAGAAGAGCGACCTTGACCCAGCGGCTTTTTGACAATGGGCTGCTCGCTCAGCGTCTTGAGAAAGCGGTCAATCACGTCAATTACCTGCACGTCCCAAGGGTCGATTTCACCCTTTTCGGCCAGGTCAATGAGAAAGGCGATCGCCCCCTGCGCTAATGAGTTAGACATCGCCTTTACTGGACATAGGCTTCGTCCGACTCTGACTGAGCATTTGCCTGAGGCAGCATGGGCAGCTGCTCTAGCTCTACCCGGTAGCGCTCTACGTCTTCCTCCAGCTGCTGAATCCGCACGTCTCGCTGCTGCACCTCAGGAATTTTCTGGGCAACACCCTGCAACTGCACCCAGACGCTAAACACCCAGGCAAGGGTTGCGCCAACGCCCGCTGCCACAATCAGCTCCACGCTCAGAGGGGCTTCAAAATCAACGCCTTGGACAATATGAATCACCGAAGGGGTCGTATTCTCAATGCCAAAGAGCACCAGCGCCAGGCAGATTACGAAAATCACTACGAAATTGACTTGCTTCATAGGTTTCGCCTCAGCTAAAGATACTTCAAAAGATATATTTGTTCGACAACACTATAGCCGCTAATGGTCGAAACGGCAGGTTTTTTTGCTGTCGATCAGACGGGATAGCCCTGCCTGGCAGGGATTCGCTATGTTTCGCTACGTTGCAGTAGCGGGAGTGGAGAGATCGCCATCCGTCCCATCAATGGGCAGCTCATCAGTCCACTCCTTCAGTGGGCCTAGCGGCGTCTCAGGAGGGTTTTGGTCAGGACTGGCGGGCAGCGCTGCTGTCTCAGCCTGTAAGCTGTCAACAATTTGCTTGATGGAGCCCGCCAGCGGCACAGCGATTACAGCGCCGACGACACCTGCTAGCTGAGCGCCTATTAGCAGCGACAGCAAAATCCAAATTGGATTGAGCCCGACGGCATCGCCCAAGATTCTTGGGGCAAATACGTTGTCAATAATTTGATCGACGATCAGGCAGGCCGCAATCACCTCAGCGCCCAGCAGCGGATCGTTAATTCCCAAGAGGACGCTGACCGCCACCATCACCAGCAAATCGCCAAAGGGTACCAGTCCCGCAATCCCAACGCTGAGGCCAAAAACCAGCCAGAAGGGAATATTGAACAGAAAAAATACGCCAGCGAGCAGCGTGCCCGTCAGCGAGGCGATGGTGGCTTGGCCCACAAAATAGCTCTGAAACTGCGATCGCACCGCCCGCTGCACCCGCTCACCCCACTCACCGGGCAACCACTGCAATAAGCCCTGCCAAAAAGCCTCACCGTGCAGCAGTGAATAGAGCGTCAGTACTCCTGTAAACAGCACATCGACAACATTATCTGCTGCTTCCAAAGCGAAGTGCAAAATCTGATTGGGCAATAGTCTCAGCTCACCCGGCACCGCCTCAAAAAACTGGGTGGCCAGCACGTCTAGATCCATCGATTCGCTCAGCGGCAGCTGGGCAATTTCGCTATCGACCGCTTCTAACTGCTGTTGGCCATTCTCAAGCCAGTTGGGAAGCTTAGCCGTAAACTCGCTAAACTGCTGTAGTAGCGTGGGCACAATAGCTGCCCCCACCAGCGCCAGCAGCGTTAGCGCCAAGATAAAAACCACCATAACGCTGTAGCCTCTGGCGACTCCCCACCGCTGTAGCAAACGCACCGGGTAGCCCAGCGCGAAAGCCAGCAGCGTCGCTATGAGCAGCAGCGTCACCAGCTCTTGAAAATACTGTAGCCCTCTGTACAGCAGCCAGCCATTCAGCAGCGTCAGCGGAATCACTGTCTCTAACACCAGCCAGCGAGGCAGCTTGCGGAATAGATCAACCATTGCTTGTGAACCTGACCTACAAAATTAAACGGTTGAGATTAGGCCAAACAGCAGAACTCAAAGGCAGAACTCAAAGACTGTGCCACGCTGAATTAATCCCAGTTAACTATTATCGCGACAGCTAAAAGAAAACAGACTATATCTCTGTAGAGATTTTCTCACTCTCTAAAATAGTCTCAGGCTCACTATCTCTAACGTAAGACAGAAGTCAGGCCCCAAGTCTCGGCGCTAATGGAGGCGCGCGCTAACCACTGTCGCCAACGCATTCGCGCGGCTGAGCATCTCAAGCAGCTGGGCGTTTCTGAGTCAGCGCTGTCAGCGGCAATACGGTCATCAACCAGGCTGACCGATGGACGGGCTAATTTGATAGATCGCCTACTGCTCCGGGCTGTATGTGGGGTCAGCGAGGTAGGCAAGACGATTGAAGGGCCAAAATCTTAGGGTGGCCCGGCCAATGATGCGATCACGGGGCACAAAGCCCCAGATATGGCCGTCGTAGCTGTCGTTACGGTTGTCGCCTAGGGCCAGATAAGCCTCCTGCGGTACAGTTTCAGGCCCCCACACATAGTTAGGAGGTGCTTCTAAATAGTCTTCGGTGAGCGGCGCTCCATCGACATAGACTTGGCCGTCTTTGACGACGACGGTCTCTCCCGGCAGGCCAATCACGCGTTTGATAAAGGCCTCATGCGATGCCTCATCTCCAGCAGATGCAGGCGGATGAAAGACGACGATATCGCCTCGGTGCGGGTCGCTAAAGTCGTAGCGAATTTTGTCTACGACTAGGCGGTCGTTGATCTCCAGGGTCGGCAGCATGGAGCCCGACGGAATGTAGCGAGCCTCCGCGACAAAGGTGCGAATACCCAGCGCCAGCACTACGCTCAGGCCTACCGTCTGAAGCGCTTCTATCCAAGGGTTGTCGGGTGTTCCGTTGGGGTTGGGTTGCTTTGCCGCTGGCGGGGTAGGACTAGGAGCCATCAAAGTACCTGCTTAAAGTGAAAAGATGGGGTCGCGTCAGACTTTTGCCTGCCCAAACCTGAACCAGACTTGAGCTCGAAAAAAGCGCCTGCACACAAATATATCTTACCCAAACGCCGATTCGCAGAAATGCCGCTGGCGCTCATAGTTTCTAAGGGAACCTAGCCCAGAGCGTTACAGACTCTCGACCTTGATGGCCGATGGAGACTGCACAAACAGCATCAAGATGATGACGATAGGCGCAAATAAGCAGCAGGCATAAAGGCCGCCAATGTAGGAGCCTGTAATGGCTTTAAAATTTGCCAGTAGGGACGGACCAAGGGCGCTGGCGATGACGATAAACATCATCTGGATACCGGCGATCGCTCCCAAATGAGCCCGGCCAAAAAATCGCGGCAGCACTACCGTGGTCAGGGTGCCAAAGCAGCCACCGCTAATGCCTAGTCCTACGACTGCCGGAATCAGCATTCCGGATTTGTCTAAGTTGGCAATGGCGGCGATTCCAATTGCCTGACCCACCATCATAAACATGAAAATGAACGGCAGTCGGACGCGATCGCAAGCCACCCCGACGCCGTAGCCCACCATCGTTGAAATCACCGCAATCGGGATAAAAATTTTCACCATGCTGGCTTCGGCAATGCCCATCTCACCGCCAATGCTGACAATGTGAAAGGTAATACCTGTAATAGACAGCGCCTGAGACGCAAAGGCCAGCGTCACCGCCCAAAAAGCCAGCGTCCCGACGGCCTGTCGCCGGGTCAGGCCCCAGATGTCGGCTGAGCGCTCAGCCTGACCCGGCTGACCTTTTTCCAGGAACGGATCGCCATCCATGCACAGACCGCAGGCTTCTGGATTGTCGCGAAACAGCAGCCAGCCAAGGCTACTCATGCCGAGGCCAACCACCGCTGCTAGCAGCAGCCAGGTGCCGCGCCAGCCGAAAACCGCGATCGCCTGGCTGAAAAAATAGGGCGCGATCGCAAACCCAAAGGCCACGAAAATACCTTCAATGCCTGAGACCTGTCCCCGCCGCCGGTCAAACCACTTGCCCAGCATGGTGCGGCTGGTCATCGTGAGCATTCCCTGGCCGCAAAATCGCAGGCTGACAAACCCCAGCACCAGCAGTATCGCCGCCACCGCCGTTGAGTTTAGCAAAAAGGCAGCGCTGATCAGCGCCGAGAGGCGATCGCACAGCGCCAGATAGCTCAGCGTCAGCCCCAGCCCTACCGCTGCGAGCACAGCGGTCAGCCTTGCGCCAAGTCGGTCTAGCAGCTTACCGCCAAAAGGCAGCAGACAGCCGCTGGTCAGCGTCCCCACCAAATAGGCGTTGGCCAGACCTAGCCGGGAGAGCCCTGTGGCCTCAATCAGATGGTCGGTAAAGACACTTACGCCAATGGTTTGCCCTGGAATGCTGGTCAGTACGCCGAGCACACTGGCGACTAAGATCGCCCAGCCATAGAAAACGGGGAATTTGGCGGGTGAAAGGGGAAAGTCGGGACGAAAAAGAGCCGGTTTCATAGAATTAAGACACAGGATGAGATGCCTGTTCGCGCTCGGTAAATGTCACAATTAGTCAAAGACAGATAAGCTGTCCGACTCATCCGGACTTTACTATGACAGATAACCTCGATGGCCGAATGCTGCTCTCTCACAACTTCAGCCTGCCTGAAGAGCACGCTCCCTCCCTCACTCGGGAAGAATTTGCCCAGCTGTTTAGCCAGGGGCTGAGCGTCCAGGTGGAGATAGCGTGCAAGCTGATTGAAAACCCTCACTGGGTGGTCGAAGTGCGCTACCAGACCAGCCGCTACTCACCTTCTGAGGTCGGTCAGCTCTGCGCTGATGCGCTGGCCCACTACCGCAACAGCCATCAGGTCAAAGACTTTTATGTGCTGGCGCTGGGCGGTGTGAAGACGACCCCTGCCACTAGCCCATCTCCTTCACTGCAACCGGGTGAGTGGGGAGTTGATGTCGTTGAAACCCACTCCCCTGAGGAATTTTTAGCGGAAATTAACTGGGACAAACTGGCCGGGGCCAAGCCGTCTGAAAATGTTTTTAAGATAAAGCAACCTGCCTAAATGCGCGTTCCGGATGACGCTTTAAACAGCTAGAAACGATTAGGCATTACTATGTGTTGGCTAATCCATCGATCTTGCTATGAAACTTACTCATAAAATTAACGATAAGGCTACTTATAAAAGCGTTGCAGCTGACTGCACTCAGCTGATAGACGAGCAAGTCGCGGCCAAAAGCGGTCTTTCTGGCCTGGCTTTGAAGGCGGCTTATGGCGTGGCTAAAGGCCTTGGCGCTGACTATATTCCGGGCGCAGTTCAACGGCTTTTGCCAGAGATCCTAGCCGCCCTCGACCCGATGTGGACAGCAGGGGCAGAGCAGGGCGACCCGGTTGCCTACCTCAGCCAGAACAGCGACCAGGCCGCCGATGTGATTCTCAGCACGACTGACGCCCGCATGGAAAAAAAGGGCGGCGGCATCATTTTATCTTCTTACAAAAAGCTGCGAAAATCAGTTAAGCGCGATGTCGCTGCGGCTGTTCCGGGTCTCGCTCAAATTTTGGGCCGGTATGCCAGTTAGGCGTTGTTTCTTTCTTTGAGCACTTCTGGCAGAGGTTGATGCGGCTGATACCCGCTATAACAATTAACTGAAGCCTGAAGTATAGGCGGTGATCAACCGTCTTTTTTATTTGCAAAGCACTATGTCGTTGACCAGTCCCCTTGAAGTTTCTCGCTGGATGCTGTTTTCGCTGGGTATTCATATTCGGGTGGAGGGCGCGGAACGGCTGCCGCGATCGCCCTTTTTAATGATTGCCAACCACCGCAGCTTTTTAGACGCGCCGCTGCTGATGGTAGCGGCAGCTAAGCCAATTCACTTTGCTTGCCATCACTACATGGCGCAGGTGCCGGTAATGCGAAATATAGTCAATGCGCTGGGCTGCTTTCCTCTAGACCAGCCCGACCAGCGGGGACGCACCTTTTTCAAGCAGGCCAGTAAGTTTTTGCGATCGCACGAATCCATCGGCGTCTTCCCTGAGGGCACAGGCCCCATGGTAGAAATTCCGGCGGCCAGCCAGGTGGGTCCCTTTCAGCGGGGGTTTGCTCATCTGGCGCTGCGTGCGCCGATAGACGACTTGCAGGTGGTGCCCGTAGCTGTAATTGCCCTAGAAGAGCAGCAGCAGGACACAGTACCGTTTAAGTTGCTGAGCTGGTTTGACCCTAGCGAACCGCTGTTTCAGCAGGCGGGTTTGCACCCGGCGGTAATCTACCGGCGGGTACGGGTCGTAATTGGAGAGCCGATTGCGACAGCCGCTCTCCGTCAGGGTTACCAGGGCAAACAAGCCAGTCATATGGCAGCTGAGCTGAGTGCCACCTGCCAGGATAAAGTTCAAACCCTGCTGCAAGGAGGCTGCTATTAACCGTGGTTAGCGACGCTTTGCCCTCTCCAGATATCTCTTCTATGAAGAGCCTAGTGCGGCTGCTGACCCCGAGACCCGTTCAGCCTCAAAAGCCGCTGTTTATCTTTTTGCCGGGGATGGATGGCACCGGCACCCTGCTGCGCACTCAAATCGACCGCCTGGTCCCCTGGTTTGACTTGCGCTGTGTAGAAATTTCACCCAAAGATCTCTCTGGGTGGCAGGACTTAGCCCATCGAGTGAGCCATTTGATCAGCGAAGAAGTGGGCAAACATCGCCGCCGAGTCTATCTCTGCGGCGAATCGTTTGGCGGCTGCCTGGCAATGCAGGTGCTCACCCAGTCACCGCATTTATTTGATCGGGTAATTTTGGTCAATCCGGCTTCTTCATTTCGGCGATTGCCCTGGATGCAGTTCGGGTCGCTGATTACCCGGCAGCTGCCTAATCTGGCCTACCGCTACAGTGCCAGAGGGTTTGTGCCGTTTTTGATTGAGCCTTTCCGGGTGAACCGGCGCGATCGCGAAGCTTTAGAAACCGCGATGGGCACCGTACCCGCCCAGACAGCCGCTTGGCGGATGGCGATGCTCAGCCGCTTTGAGGTAGAGCGCCTGCCTCTAGAGCGGATGGCCCACCCCGTGCTATTGATTGCGGGCGGCAATGACCGGCTACTGCCCTCTAAGCGAGAGGCCAAAAGTCTGCGGACTCGTTTTCCCAACGCTGAACTGACGGTTTTACCCAATAGCGGCCATGCCTGCCTGCTTGAAACCAGTACCAACCTACAGAAGATCCTGCGCCAGTACAGGTTTTTAGAGCCGTAGCGGTTACCCTTTTTCTCTATGAAGCGCGGACCCTATCAAACCGCTGCCTTAGGCTTGTCCTCTTGTGCTTTATCGGACACTGCATCGGGCTTTCTACGGGCGGTGACCCGAGGGGTGCCGAGCGGTGTGTGCACCACAATAATCGAAGTTTCTGGATGGCGATAGGCGATCGCATCGGGCTCTCGGCGCACCGCTATCTTGCCCTGATAGCGACCCCGCCTGGCCGGTAAGACCAGCAAGTCAGTTGGCTTCACCGCTTGAGAAATGTGGTGAATAGGGGCTCCGTTAACTCGGGTCACCGTCAGATCCTCTGGTAGCTCATCAGTCCAGGGAGCAACTACGCGACTTCTTCGGCCAGTGTAGATTAGCAATAGTTCTAGCGGAGCTTTAAGCTCTGCGGCCAGCCGCTCAGCAACAGTAAGAGATAGCTTAGCCGCTGCTGAGAGCGACTGCGTGACTGACAGGGCCAGTACTACCCGCTCCGCCATCTCAGCCGGTTGCGGAAATCGTGCCACGAGTACTGGCAGGGTTGCCCGCTGCAAAATGCTGTCGATCATGCTGCCAAACAGATCTTCTTGATAGCGAGCCCGGCGATGCCAGCCGCAAATTATCAGACTAGCCTGATGCTGGGTACTCGCTCGCAATATACCTTTTTCGATGTTGTGGTCGACACGGGCGATCGCCTCCACATCCACAACTGCGCTGTGGGCCAGATCCTCAGCGCTATCTAGCAGTCGCCGCTGAAGCATTTGCTCATGCTCAGAAATACCGCCGCGATCGCTCAGCACATGCAGCGGCAGCAGCGTCCCATCCATCCCCTTAGAGAGCACAATAGCCAGATTCAGCAAGCTGTTTTCCGTATCCGGGTTAGAAACCGGTACGAGAATGCGCCTCCCCCAATCCAATTCAGCATCTTCGCTAGAAGCCGCCGCCACCAGATCCATCCGGCTACCCCAACGCTCAGTGATCCAGGGCGACACTATGCAGCTCACCAAAATCATGGCAATCACGCCGTTTACCGTCGCTTCATCGACGATCTCTAAGTTAAATGCCACCGTCACCGCCGCCAATGTAGACGCCGCCTGCGCCACCGAAAGGCCAAACACCGTTACTGAGCTTGCAAACGGCCAGCCAAAGAGCTTACCGGAGCCCCAAGCCGCCAAAAATTTGCTCAGCAGCTCCGCCGCAATAATTACCCCGGCCACTACCAGCGACTTGGGCTCTTTAAACAAAATCAGCGGGTCTACCAGCATTCCCACCGAAATTAAAAAGAAGGGAACAAACAGGGTATTGCCAATAAACTGAATCCGGTTCATCAGCGGGCTCAGCGTCGGAATCTGCTGGGTGATAGCCACCCCCACCAAAAAGGCCCCCACAATTGGCTCAATTTCGATCAGGCCAGCAATATAAGAGACCACGAACAGCGCTACCAGGACAAAGACAAACTCTGCGCCTTCGTCATGACCAAACCTGAGAAAAAACCAGCGGCCTAGCCGGGGCAAGCCCCACAGCGTCATAAAGGTGAAAATAATCAGCGCCGGAATTAAAAATAGCCAGAACCCCAACGTCAGATCGCCTTCTTTGGCCTTGACGACAACGGCCAGCACCAGCAGCGCTAAGACATTGGTAATTAGCGTGCCGCCGAGCGTTGCTGTAATCGGCGGGGCCTTCATAATACCGAGCTTGTTGAGCACAGGCAAAGCGACCAGCGTATGAGAAGCCAGACAGGAGGCTACTAACACCGCCGCCAGTAGACCATACCCTGCCATCAGCATGGCCCCGGTACCTATCGCCATCGGCAATAGGAAAGTGATCAAGCCAAAGCCCAAAGCAGGCCCTGCGTTTTTCTTCAGGTCGTCTAGGCTGGTCTCTAACCCACCTAAAAACATTAAAAACAGCAGGCCTACTGTACCTAGCAGCACGATAGTTTCATCCCGTGCCAGCAGCCCCAGTCCATGAGGGCCGACTGCAACCCCCGCCAAAATGAGACCTACAATACCCGGCAGGCCCAAGCGCTCAAACACCAGCGGTGCAATTAGCATGATGCCGACGATGACTAAAAACACCGTCACCGGATCCTGGATCGGCTCTCGGGCTAAAATGTTGGATACGAATCCCAATGGCGATAATGAGCTAAGCCAGCCGCTTGCAGACAGCGACAGTAGGGCATGAGTCAGTAGAGCCATAAAAGCCCACTCCTTCGCTTTTTAGAGCAATATTAAGATAAGTATAGTGGCAGGATTCGAGCTTGATATTGCCTAGCTCAATGCGCTTATTTTATCTCTAGCTATAGAAATAATTCATTGAAAACTTTAGCCTAAATAGATGCGTCTGCGGGTAGATACTGCAAAGCGCGAATGCAGCCGCGCTTTGCAGAGCACTTTGCCTGTTACTGCGTATGACTTTGATGCTGCATGAAGCAAAGTGCCAGAAGCTATATTTGACGAATATCTATGCGGCTTCAGCAATTCCAAATTCCAAGATACGGACAAACCAATCAGCGCTGAAGGGCTGACTAGCCATCGACGAGGAAAGCCGTCAAGAGGTGTTTCTCATCTGCTTAGCAGACTTTTTCTTCTCATCAAGCATGAAGTCAATCAGCGCTGTCCAGCTCTCGAACCATAAGTACTTGGTGAGTGCCAGGATATCTTGAAAGAAGCCTTGGCGAGTGCCGCGCTGCTGACGAATCTGTTGATAGCGCTCGTCGGCCAGATGCAAGATTGTATGAAACAAGAATGCCAATAGGTTCAGGGTCAGTAAAAAGGCAGACAGATGCTGTTTGCCATGGCCAAAGTTGTGTTCGAGGTGGTAGCCCTGAGTCTTGAGCACATTGTGGTTTTCGTTTTCAGTCTTCCAGCGGCTGCGACCAGCAGCGGCAATCTCAAAGGCTTGCGAGTCATCAATAGGGTGGTTGGTAACCCAGCTATTGAGATGGAGCACCTTGCCGTCTGCGGGCCGCGACACCGTCAGCTCACACCAGTTGACCGACAGGGCAGGGGCTTCTGAGCGCAGTGCCACATCGTTGAGATAGCGCACTTGCCACAGCTCATCGCGGCGACCGTGGCGCTGCACTTGTGTCACCGTCTTGACATTGCCATTGGCAGCCTTGAAGCCAATCCAGTCATAGAGGGCCGGATGTGACTCTGGCAGGCAGACGAAGATAAAGTTGAAGCGTGCAGCCAAAGCCGCTGCGCACATCGGCTGACGACTGAACAGGTCATCGCCAAGCAAGGTCACCGCCTGCTGCTCGAATATGGCTGGCGCTGAGCCGATCCACCGTTTCGCGGCAGCTTGTTCGCAGTCCTGCTTGGTATGGCCATCTTGAGGGGTGACAAACATAGGCGGCAGTGAAATCACAGCTGGTTCACTCGGCGCGACAATCACTGGCAACAGCGCTTTGTGCGAATAGGTCACCTGCCCGCTTTTAGACGTGCGCGTCGAGCAGCACGGACAGCTCACCTGCTGAGAACTGTAGTATTCTGTGCCGTCTAGCGCCACCAGCAGGTTGCCGCCTAGCCGCTCAAATCTTTGCAAGTAGCCCTGTGCCTGAAGCGTCCGGTAGAAGCTGATAAACGCCGGAAAAAGCCCCGCTGCTGCTAGCTGGTCAAGGATATTGCGGATCTGCACGACGCTCGGTATCTGCGTTAGCCCGAACAGACTCTGAGCATTATCTTGACCGCTGCGACTATTGAGCTGGCGCTGAAACTCTAAGAACGATGCGCTCTGCATGAAAAAGCATGAAAAGGCTCCCACAACCACATCCCTGAGACTGTAGCTAGTTGCGTTACTCGGTTGGCGCGGGTCATCCATCTGGGCAACTGCATCCCTGAGCGTCGCTGATAGACCCTCAAAACTGAGACTGGCTGGGGGCATGGGCTGAGTCATTACAGACGGAGGGCAGATTGATTGAACCTTACTGCATATCCTGGAAAACGTCTCATGCTTTTTCTAAATATCTATGGCGAATGTCCGTTAGTTGGAATTTGGAATTGCTGATGCGGCTTTGATTTGGGTGCGTTTTCCCAGCGCCACACAGACGATAACGCCCGCTGCAAAGCCCAAGGTTTGAAAAGTAAAGGGCTCTCTCAAAAGAATCGCGGATGCCAGGATAGTAAGGAAAGGTTGGAGCAGCTGAACCTGTCCCACACGAGCAACGCCGCCCAGAGATAATCCCTTGTACCAGGCGAAAAAACCAAGGAACATGCTGAAAACGCTCACGTAGAGAAACCCTAAGAGTGCGTTGGTTGAAACGACCGAGAGATCGGCAGGTATGTGGCGCAACACAACCGGCAGCAGTATGGGCATCGATAAGAGGAGAGACCAGCAGATTACTTGCCAGGAGCCAAACCTGCGCGATAAAACTGCGCCCTCTGCATACCCCACTCCAGCAGCAGCCACTGCGCCGAGCAATGCCCAGTCCGCCGATCCCATAGAGCCATTTCCCGACAACAGCGCAAAGCCGATAACTACAGCGCTACCCATGCCTGCGAAGCCCCAAAAGGCTGGAGAAGGCCGCTCACCAGCTCGCCAAACGCCGCCTAGCGCTGTTGAGAGTGGCAGTAATCCGGTGATAACGGCTCCATGAGAGGCTGGGGCATCGCGCATGGCGATCGCCGTTAGCAAAGGAAACCCAATGACTACGCCAAGCACAACGATACAAAAGTTGGGCAAAAATCGCAGCGGAGGAATCTTCTGACGGGTCACCACCAGCAAGATGAGCGATAGGCCTGCCGCAAAGACAGCTCGGCCCAAACCTACAAAGACAGGGTCAAATCCTGAAACGGCAGCTCGTGTAGCGGGCAGAGTGAGGCTGAAAGCTAGGACGCCTAAAAACCCGTAGCAGAAACCGGCTAACTCCTTCTGAGACTGTGAATTTTCACTCATTTATTGACTATTGCACGATTACTCTGCATCGATGTCGGGCTTTTCAGATTGCCTACAGGTTTTCTCAAGACCGCAATCCTATCAAGCCGTGTCTAGGCTGAACAGGTACAGTTCAGCGTCAGTTAGCTGGTACAAAATTCATGGAAACTCACCTTTATCTGGCTTTCTGATTCCAGAAAAAGGTTCAATTAATAGCCAGTCTGTATTCTGTAGCTTCTCTCTCGGTGTGGCCCCGGCAGAAATCAATACCCAACTTCTCGATCTATAGCCTCTGTCGAGTTGCTTAGGACACTTTTATCGGCTGAAACCGCTAGAGAACAGCGGGCAACTCGACTAGCAGATGTCCCAATGCATTGGGACATCTGCTATATTCTCCAGATCTTCTCCTTGTTATCGCACTATGAGCCTGTAGTTGAAACAACCTTTTTGAGGGCTTTATGACGTCTTACACAGCCAAATTTCTGGCCCTTTGGGTTGCCGCTAATTTTCTCGGCGGTTTTCTCTTGGGCTTTCTAGAAAACAACGGACTACAGTTTGCGGCCACGATCTTCCTTACGGGGGCCATTATTGGCTCACTGCAATGGGCTGTGCTCCGGCGTGTAAGCAGCCGGGTGCGGTGGTGGCCGTTAGCTAGCACTATCGGTTGGATTGCCGGCACTGTGCTGTTTATACTCTCTCCGGTTCAAACCCTGTCTACCGCTATGGCTGAAGCGCTGTCGGCTCAGTTCAGTCTGTGGGACTGGTTTTGGCACAGCTTAGTAACCGCAATGGTTTGGATTTTTGGGATGGCGATCGCCCAAACTCTCATTCTCAGTCGGCGAGGTCACTTCAGCGGGGTTTGGCTACTTTCTAGCCTGACTGGCGGTGCGATTGGAGGAATTGTTGGCACTGGTCTGTGTGCTGCCTTCTGCCAAGATTTGCCACCTGCCTTAGCAGGGGCGGTCGTCACCGGGGCGAGCTGGGCCGCTTATGGCATTGTCACTAGCACAGCACTTTTACCCCACGTTCGGCCAGTAAATTTGGAGCGCGACTCCAACCCTTCTCAGTAAGTGTTCCGAGTGGTTCTATATAAATGACCGCTGCAAAACAAATGCCGCTCTATGCGACCACTTGCTCGCCAATCATGAGCAATCCAACATGATCTACTTGCCGCTACTTGCAATACTGCTTTTTTTGGGGCCAATGCTTTCGGCGATCGCCATCCGGCGATCGCTCTCGGCTCAAAGACAGTCGGCCCTAATAGGGATTTGCCTTTTCTACGGAATTCTCCCACTCATCACTGCCTGGATCGGCGTGAGCTTAGGCGATCGCTTTGACTGCCCGGTGAGCAGCATCACCTACCGGTGTTTTGAAGCTCCTCAGCTATCAGAACTTATTTCGTGGCTGGTACTATCCCACTGGTTAGCGGTGATAACCATTCCCTCAGCGGTATTGGGTATTATCGGGCTGCTTATTTCCCTACGGCTCACCAGCAGTGCATTACGCTGGGCGGGTACCGATGCGAGCACTCCCCCCGCTGTCTTTTACCGCAGCCGTCGCGACAAAGTGGTTGCCGGTCTGTGTGCTGCCCTTGCCCAAAGATGGAGACTGCCCGTCTTAGGCATACGCGCTGTAGCCGTTGTCTTATTAATCGTCACCTCTATCCTGGCCTCATGTGTGTATCTTTGGTGTTGGATCGCTTTCCCGCTGGAGCCGCCATTTAGATCTGCATCATAGAGATCAGGGATTGCAGTAAAAGCAACGGGCTGGATCGGCGAAGTAAAGCGAGTCTGGAAACTTCTCTTCCTGCTGAAACTGGCAGTGTTGGCAGCAATAGAGCACAGACAACGTCAGTAAAGTGGGTGCCTTGCACAGGCTACAGGGCAATCCGGGGCGGCGCTGAACAATGCTAAACCCTGGATAATTGCAGTTGGGGCAGTGCTGCGCCAGAGTCTCGATGAGATTTTGAGTAGCCTGGGCGATTACGGCCATCCGAGTAGGGTTATGCAGGGCTCGCATATCCGTTTCAATATGGGCCTTTTGCTCAGGCGACTGATCTAAAACAGCAGCAACCGCTTGGAGCAGATCGGTCTCTGTAGTTATTCCCTTAGCAAAAGCGCCTTTGGGAGTAGGGTCAGCAGCTCGCATTACAACCATGCCATGTTCGGGAAAGCCCGCTGATTGCGCAAAGGCCAGCGCTGCCTGAGGGCTTTGCACCGTCTGGCTTTGGTAGTTTGTTTGAGTCGATAAAACTTCGCCGACGACTTCTAGCTGATGCTCGCGGTCGTATAGCACTACCAGCTCACGGTTACAGGCGACAAACGGGATCTGAGGATGGGGGCCAAAGCTGCCTTCGCTGGCGATCGCCAAAGTCTCCCCAGTGAGCTTAAGCGCCGCTTCTGCTTTTAAGCGAGCAGTTGTTAGCTGATCAGCCGGGCGCTCACTCTCGCGGGTAAAGGTACCGAAGCTGTCGGTGTTGAAGCTTGGGGGCACAGTTGTTCTGACCTCCAGCGCAGACTCTACAAGCGGGGCGATTACTTGCTCTTTGTGGTGCATGGTCGCAATCACCGCTACCCGATTGGCAAAGAAGGAAGACAGCGCTGACATTTTAGGTGGAGCAGTAAAGGTCGCCGCAATTATAGCAATATCTCTAATATTGACTGCCCGAGGTTCGGTGTTGGATAGCGGTGACCCCCTTTGTTTCTAAAACGTCGCCCGACTGAACGCTCGCATAGATCAGCCGGTGATCGCCGCAGTCCATCCAGCGCTCTACCGTACATTCCAAATAGGCCAGCGCCTCTTCTAAGACTAAGCAGCCATTGTCAGCGGGTCGGTGCGCCACCTGAGAAAAGGGACTCTCACCGAGAGATGACGAATGCTGAAAATGTCGTCGCACCGTACGACCCTCCTTTAAGAGATTTAAGACGAATGGCGTGTCAGCTTGAGCAAGGTGCTGTGCAGCGCGATCTAAAGGGACTGCCACCATCAGGCCCGGCGGATTGAAGGATGCTTGAGATACCCAGGTAGAGAGGGCACCGCTGTGGCGATCGCCCCGGCAAGTCGTGAGCACGCCGATAGATCCCACAATTCGCCCTACCGCCTGCTCGGTGCGGCCTGCCTGCACCTCGGTAACAGACTGCCGGGGCATCTGTCGCTTCTTTTGCTTTCTGAGCTGCTGAGCAAACTCACTGCCCGTCTGCTGACAAGCTTGCAGCGTTTCGGCATCGGGGCTAAAGCGCACGCGCAGCGTCTCGAACCCCAGCCGATAGTTGTTGTCTCGCAGCTTTTGTTCGATCAGATCTATCGCTTCTCCGCTCCAACCATAAGAGCCAAAGACGCCCGCCAGCTTGGTTTTGACCGCTGCTGAAAGGACTGTGCCCAGAGCGGTCTGCACTTGTACGGGCGCATGACCTGCCAGCGTAGGTGAGCCGATAATAAAGCCGTCGCTAGCTTCGATGATGCGAGCCAGCTCAGCCGGATCGGTCGATTCGCAGTTGACTGACTTTACCGCTATGCCAGATTGGATCAGGCCCTGGGCGATCGCCCCTGCTAAAGTCGCCGTATTGCCATAGGCAGAAGCGTAGAGCAGCGCTACCTGTAGGCTTTGATGGGCCTGCTGCTGGCACCACTGACGATAGTCATCTCGCAGTCGGCTCAGGCTGTAGCGCACCAGCGATCCGTGCCCCGGCGCAAAGCACTTCACCGGCAGCTGCTCAATCTGATCGAGGGCAGCCTCTACCTGTTTGGTCTGAGAGGCGTGAAGGCAGTCAAAATAGTAGCGCCGGTCATCTTCTAGCTGCCGCCAGTTATCGTCGAACAGGGCATCGCCACAGACGTGAGCGCCAAAGAGTTTGTCGCTGAAGAGAATATGCGTGGCCGGGTCATAGGTGCATAGCCCGTCCGGCCAGCGCGGGGAAGGCATCGTGAGCAGTTGCAGGCAGTGGCCCTGGCCCAGGTCTAAGCTGGCCTGAGGCGGCAGGACGGCCTGAATTCGGCTGTCTCCCTCCTGAGACAACCATTGAGGAAAGGCTGCTTTCAGGGCCTGAGCAGCAGGCCGCGAACAAACAATAGTCGCCTGAGGGGCTCGCTCTATCAGGGCTGCCAGCGTCACCATCCGGTTAGGGTTAATATGGCTGACTACAATGTAGTCAATTGGCGTTTCTTCTAGATAGGGTTGCAGCGCTTGGAGATAGATTTGCGTGAATGATTCGCCGGGTGGGTCGATCAGGGCCGTTTGGTCGCCCCGAATCAGGTAGGCGTTAGCGGTAGTGCCCTGACGACGGTTGTACTCTACTTCAAACTTGAGTCGTTCCCAGGTGCGCGATCGCATGGCTAATGTATGGTCGCCAATCGGAGCTATCTGCACATCGCGCTCTCGAATCCGGTCTGACGAGGTTGACGGGATAGTTGGCGGTTGAGAGAGAGAATACGTCATGGATTTTATTGTTGGTATATTTAAGATGCCGGTCATTTAACAACAGAATGGCTATCAGTAATGGTTACTGGCCTTGCGATGGTGAACCGCCGTTAGCCCTTCTCGCTTAGCTACTCGCCCGGTCTCTACAGTGCCGTAGATAATCCAGTGATCGCTACATTCCATGCGGCTAGTGACTTCGCATTCCATATAGGCCAGTGCTTGCGCCAAGATAGGAGAGCCGTTAGTCGCAGCGTGGGTTTCTATGCCAGCAAAGCGATCTGCGCCCGGTGCAAATCGCTTGAGAAAATGCTTCATCAGCGGTTGATAGTGCCCTTCTTCTAAAACATTCAGCACAAAGCGATCGCCCGCATGCAGCAGCAGCTCAATTGCTCGGTCTTTAGAAACCGCGATCGCGACACCCAACGGTTCAAAGCTCGCCTGAATCACCCAGGACGCGAGCATGGCACTGGTGGCATCGCCCTTTTTCGCGGTGATAATGTACAGCCCGCTGCTGATGCGCCCTAGCGCCCGGTCCAGGTTAGAATCTATTTGCTTGATCTGGCGAACAGTTTTGTCTCTAGTGAGCCACTGACCCAAATCGAGACCGGCCTCGTAGCAGAGCTGATCGGTCACTTCGTTAGGCGCTTCTTTAATGGTGATCGGGGGAAAGGCTTCCCTCAGGCCAATTGCTTGAAACTGGTTGCGCAGCGGATAGATCGGCTCGTCTTGCCCGCCGCCTGTTTCAAATAATCCGATGGTTTGCTTACCGGTGACGGCTGTAAGCAGCGTACTCAAAGCCGCATGAGTCGCACCCTGATCGCGCTGCGGCGGCATTCCTAAAACCAATCCGGCAGCGCTGTTGGCTAACTCTCGCACTTCGTGAGAATCGGCCACAGACAGCTCTACTAGCTCAATGGCAACGCCGGTTTTGACAATGCCGTCGGCGATCGCTTGAACAATGCGATCGCTATAGCCATACTCTTCTACATAAAACAGCGCTACAAACGTCTCAGCCTGCGCCTGATTTTGACTCCACTTGCGATAGTTTTCTACCCAGCTTTTTTGGTGACATTTCAGCAAAGGCCCGTGCCCGGTTGCAATCAGATCGACTGAAAACTTGTCTATTCGCTTTAGCGCCATCAGAACAGATCGCGCGTTTGGCCCCATCAGGCAGTCGTAGTAATAGCGAAACTCAGCTTCGAGTAGGTGAGGCGCTTCGTCAAAGAGAAAGTCGTCGCAGTAGTGCATGCCAAACACATCGCAGGTGTAGAGCAGGCGCGTCCCGGCGTCGTAGGTGAAGATTGTATCTGGCCAATGCAGGTTAGGCGCGGAGACAAACGACAGCTGATGCCCCCGGCCCAAATCTAGCTCATGCCCGCTCTTGACTACTTTGGATTCAAAGGGCTGATGAATCATGTTCTCTAAAAACTGAATAGCCACCTTAGAGCCCACCACCACAGTGTGAGGAGCCCAAGCCAAAATGTCTTTGACCAGGCCGCTGTGATCCGGCTCAGTATGATTCACTATCAGATAGTCAAGTTCGAGCGGATCTATCTGTTGCGTGATATACGCCAGGTAGCTTTCACGAAATTTGCCGTGCGAAGTATCGACCAGCGCCGTCTTTTCGCCGCGAATGATAAATGAGTTGTAGGTTGTTCCATTTTTTAGCTCGAACTCAATGTCGAAGCGATCGCGGTCCCAGTCCAGACAACGTATGGCTGTTGTATCAGCGGCAATCTCAGCGGTCTGTAGCGTCAGCCGTCCTTTAGAGGTTGATGCCCGAGGTGATTCAACTAATGCGACCATGTGACTTCTCTCCTAGCAGCGAGATACTCTGTTCCTTCCTGTCTTCATGGTGGCGCGATTGTTACTGAATGTAAAATGTCAATTCTAGAATCAATTCATAAGTAATTTATATAAATTTGCCTCTTACAGTTACGTTTTAGCAATATGAATAGGTCGCTCAGTGGCTACAAATGGCAGCATGAGCTGCAAGAAAAAGCTAGGTAACGTGAGTTCGGGATAAGCAATTTACCTGAAACATCGGTCAGACAGTAACCCTAGCCGCCTCTCCCGAGACAAAACCCCTCTTGGGAGGGGCGCAGGGGTGGGTTTCGGCTTGTAGCACGAGTGCCGACCCACCCCGCCCTGCGGGCACCCCTCCAACGGGAGGGGATTCACTTCAGGCTTGGTGACTACAGGATCTCTTAACCCGAACTCACGTTAGGTAGGCTTGACGCCCTGTAAGAAAATGGTGGCAGCGATCGCCATCAGCCCTAAACTCAACCCACACACCCCAGGCCAACCCCAACGGCTCCAGCCATAAGCTCCCAAAAACGACCCCAACGCGCCGCCCATGAAGTAAAACATGATGTATACCGCGTTCAAGCGGCTGTGAATATCAGCGGGCAGCTGGTAAATGCTGGTCTGATTAGAAATTTGGGTGGTCTGCACGCCCAGATCTAGCAAGATGACACCGACGATCAATCCCCAAATTTGATTGCCCAGCGCCCAGAAGAGAACAAAGGAACCGGCAGTTGCCACCAGTCCTAGCCCGACGGTCAGCCGGGGGCTTCGCCGGTCGGCCACCTTGCCCGCCATTGGGGCAATTGCCGCACCGACAACGCCCACTAGCCCAAATAAACCGGCAACATCGCTACCGTAGCCATAGGGCGGCTGCTCTAGCAAAAAAGCCAGCGTGCTCCAAAAGGCGCTAAAAGCCCCGAACGTCATTGCTCCGATCAGTGAAGCCTGCCGCAATCGAGGCTGAGTGCGCATCAGGTGAAGGAGCGATCGCATCAACCGCCCGTAAGACAGCTGTAAGGACGGCTGACTGCGCGGCAGCACCTTAGCTGTCACCCCAGCGAGCGTCAGCATCAGCCCGCTTGCCAGCCAGTACATCGCCCGCCAGCCCAGCGTCACCCCGACAAATCCGCTCACCGTCCGCGCCAGCAAAATGCCGATAAACAGCCCGCTCATCACCATGCCGACTGCTTTACCGCGTTCATGCGGATCTACAAGCTGCGTCGCAAACGGAATGATGATCTGCGCGGCAATGGTTGTTAGGCCGATGGCAAAGCTCAGGGCAATTAGCCAGGTTAACCCTGGTGAAGCAGCTGCCAGTGCCAGTGCTACCGCCGTCAGCCCCATCATGGTGACAATCAGCCTGCGCCGCTCTAGCAGATCGCCCAGCGGCACCAGCAGTAAAATTCCCAGCGCGTAGCCCACCTGAGTCAGCGTTGGAATCAGGCCCACCGCCCGAGCTGAGGTGTGAAATTCTCTGGCGAGCAGAGCCAGTAGGGGCTGATTGTAGTAGAGATTGGCGACGGTGATACCGCAGGCGATCGCCATGATCACAATGAGAGAAGATCGCTGGGAAGATGAGAGTTCTGTTTTCGTCGTTTTGTCCTATCAGTGGGGTTGCCAGGCTGCTGTGTGAATCTTAAATTCCGGTATTGAGTAAATCCAATCTAAACCGCTCATTTCTGTGATAGATATGGCGGTAGCCTTGGGTATGGAAGTACGAGCAATCTATCAGGGTCATCGAGAGGGAAGACGGTATGAATCCAATCAAGATACTGATTTTGACAGCTAATCCGCAAATTTCGGGTAGCCATCCTCTCAGGCTAGATGCGGAAGTTCGGCGAGTGGAGGAGGCTTTGCAGCGTTCCCGGTATCGCGATCGCTTTGAGATGGCCACCCAGCTCGCACTGCGAACTCTGGATCTGCGGCGAGCCCTATTAGATCCCCGACCGCAAATTGTCCACTTCTCAGGTCATGGCACCGGGGAGCAAGGGCTAGTGCTGGAAGATGACGCTGGCCAGGAAAAACAGGTCAGCACCGAGGCTCTAGCCGGGCTGTTTGGCATTTTTGAGACTGGTGAGATTGAGTGCGTCCTACTCAACGCCTGTTATTCAGAGGTGCAGGCGACGGCCATTCATCAGTTTGTAGACTGCGTCATCGGCATGAACCAGCCTATCGGCGACAGGGCAGCCGTGCAGTTTGCAGAAGGATTTTACGATGCGCTAGGCGCTGGCAGTGCTTACGACGAGGCGTTCAAAATCGGCTGTAGCGCCATTGCCTTAGAGGGCAGCTCAGAGCATTCAATCCCGGTGCTGAAATATCGCAAGCGGCGCAGTGCAGCGTTGCAGAGACCAGCTGCTACAGAATCAGTACCGCCAACATTCCCTGCAATCACACCTGACTCTCCATCTGCCCAGTCGCAGTCGATGGGCAATATTACCATCAGCGGCGGCAGCAACCCTTTTAATGCAGTGCAAGCTGGGGAAAATGTCACGATTGACCAGAGCCAAACTCAAACCTCAACAACTCATGCCGACTGGCAGGTGGCACTCAAGGCATTAGACCAGTTGAAGCAGGCGATCGCCGCAGCCGATGAAGTCGATGAGACAGAAAAAGCGATGGCGGCAATTCCGATTCAAAAGCTAGAAACGGAGCTGCAAAAGCCCCAACCTGATCCCACTGTGGTAGATCGAACGTTGGCAACGCTGAAAAAGATGCTAGTTGGGGTCGCTGCGCTGGCAGAACCCGTCACTCAGATAGCAACCCTCGTGGCAAAGACCTGGGCAGGGTTACTATGAATTCGTCTCACTCGACCCATTCAAATAAACAGTCTTCTACCCAGCAGCAATCTCTAGGAGATGTGCAGGTACAGGGAGATGACAACATCTTCAATGCGATTCAGGCCAACGTGGTCACCCTGACTCAGAATAAGATTATTCAGATCTCGGTAGATGAGATCAAAACTCGTCCGTTTATCATAGCTTCGCCCTACAAAGGATTGAGAAGCTTTGAACCAGAAGATGAAGACCAGTTTTTTGGGCGAGATCAGTTTCTAGCCGGATTGGTGAATGAGCTAGAGCAAACTAACCTGATGCTGTTGCTCGGGGCATCCGGCAGCGGCAAGTCATCTGTCGTGCGGGCCGGTTTGATTCCCTGGCTACGTCAGAAATGGGGAACGCGATGGGTCAACCTGACATTCACCCCCGATCAAGATCCGTTTGAGTCGCTCTATGGCAGCTTGCTTAGCCGTTTCAGGCAGTCTGAGGCGCAGGTGGTGAGAGCTGGAGAAGTTGACACTCTGAGCCAGCTCGTAGAGAGCTTGAAGCAGCCAGCGTCTTTTTGGTTTATTTTCATCGACCAGTTTGAAGAGCTGTTTACGATTAGCACGCCGGATCAGCGCGATCGCTTTATTACCAGCCTGGCAAAGCTTTGCAAAGAGCGTGCGGGCGACCATACCCTCAAAATAGTGGCTACTATGCGAGCCGATTTTCTAGATCGCCTCGATACCGATCCGGCTAATCGCCTGGCCAGGGCCACAGAGAGGCATCGCCCGTTAATCACCCAAATGCACCCGGACGAGCTGCGATTGGCCATTGAACAACCGGCAGCTTATCACGGCGTCGTGTTTGAAACGGGACTGGTAGAAACGATTATTAAAGACGTACAGGGGCAAGCGGGCTATCTGCCGCTGTTGCAATACACTCTGAACCGGCTATGGGAGACGGAGCAGACCGCCAACCTTCAGCAGGAGCGAATGCTACACACCAGCACTTACCTGCGGTTGGGCGGGGTTAGAGGAACGCTGCAAAGGCACGTAGAGCATATTTATCAGCAGCTACAGCAGGAAGGGAAGCACCTGGTCGCCCAGCGAATTTTTCTGAAACTGGTTGAGATTGGCGGTGATACAGACTCTGGCACAAACTGGAGACCTGTAAGGCGACGGGCCAATCGATCTGAGTTTAAAGATGAGCTGGAAAAAACGTTGTTGGCTCGGTTAATTGACGAAAAGCTAGTCGTGAGCGATCGCGATATATCTTCTGACGCTCAAGAATCTACGGTAGAGATTGCCCACGAGATTTTGCTGACCTCATGGACAAGACTAAACAGCTGGATCAAAGAGAATCGGCAGGGAATTGCCCTGAGAAACCGTCTCAATGACGATGTAGCCCTCTGGCAACTTAAAAAGGGAGAGGGTGATCTTTGGAGTGGGTCGAAGTTGCAGCAGGTTTTAGAACTGCGGGAAGATGCGATTTTCAACCAGACGCTAGGTGGATTTAGTCCGCTAGCAAATGAGTTTATTAACGTCAGTGCAGCCTGGCGTGACCAGGAACGTCAGCGTCGTCAGCGCAGAAGACTGTTGCTGACATCAGGACTGACAATAGGATTGATTCTAACCTCTAGTTTAGCGAGTCTGGCTTGGTGGCAATCTCAACGATCCATCCTCAGCGAAACTGAAGCAACCGCAAAATCATCCCAACTGTTTTTCTCTTTGGATAACAGTCTAGATGCACTGATTGAAGCTATCCGAGCCAATCGTCAGATAGATCGTCTGTGGCAGCCCAATGTCAAAGTTCAAGCTGAAGCACAGGCAGCACTTTGGCGGTCTGTTTATGGTTTGACTGAGTTTAACCGTTTAGAAGGCCACACTGACTGGGTTTGGAATGTCGCTTTCAGCCCAAAAGACGATTTGATCGCAACTGTGAGTTTGGACAATACCATCCGGTTGTGGAAGTCCGATGGATCTTTAGTAAACGAGCTAACGGGCCATGGTGACAATGTGCATGATGTTGCTTTCAGCAGCGATGGACAGATGATCGTATCTGCCAGCGATGATGGCACTGTTAAGCTCTGGACCTCTGCGGGAGATTTGTCAGAAACTTTAAAGACGGATAGTCCCTATGTTTTTAGCGTTGCCATCAGTCCAGATGGACAAACTATCGCTTCTGCCGGGTCAGGCGGGACGATTCAGCTGTGGAGACGCAACGGCTCTTTAATAAAGACGCTTCCGGGAAATCAGGCAGTTGTTCGGGCAGTTGATATCAGTCCAGATGGGAAAACCATTGCCTCTGCCAGTGAAGAGGGCACTTTAAAGATGTGGACGATCAACGGCACATTGCAAAAATCTATCCCAGCCCACACCGATGCGATCTTCAGTGTTGCCTTCAGCCCAGATAGTCAAACGATTGCAACGGCCAGCAGTGATCACAAGGTTAGCCTTTGGAGGTTAGATGGCACGCTGCGTAGAAGCTATAGCGAACATCAGAACGCAGTTTACAATGTAGCGTTTAGCCCAAATGGGAAAATGATCGCGTCTGTCGGCAGCGATCGCACCGTTCAGGTCTGGAGACCAGATGGATTGACCCTAGCGACGTTCCTCGGACACCAGGAAGAAGTCTGGGGAGTGGCCTTTAGCCCAAATAACAAGTTTTTAGCCACAGCTGGGGGCGATAGAACAGTCAGATTTTGGCAGTTAGATAATACGCTGTCTCGCACTCTTAGAGAGCACACCAGCGAGGTCTGGGGCGTTGCCTTCAGCCCAGATGGGAAGACAATCGCGTCGGCCAGTCGAGATCAAACCGTTAAGCTATGGAACAGCGAAAGCATTTATCAAAAGAGCTTAGGGGAGCCCGGAACAAGCCATAACAAGGAAGTCCGCACGGTTGCTTTTAGCCCCGACAATCGGAAAATTGCAACAGCTAGCTGGGATAAAACAGCTAAGCTCTGGTCTCGTAGCGGGTCGCTGATAGCTACGCTCGACCATGCAGATTTAGTCAACGGTGTTGCCTTTAGCCCGGACAGTCAGGCGATCGCTACAGCTAGCTCTGATCACACAGTCAAGCTTTGGTCAAGCGAGGGTGAGTTTCTAAAGCTGCTGGAGGAAAACTCACAGCCCATGTATAGCGTTGCCTTTAGTCCTGATGGACAAAGGATAGCCACGGCTAGCTATGACGGGAAAGCAAAGATCTGGACTCGGCAGGGCAAACTCATTACAGAACTTATAGGCCACACTAAAACTATCAATGAAATTGTTTTCAGCCCGAATGGAGAAATTGCAACGGCCAGCTGGGATAAAACCGTCAGACTCTGGTCAAAAGATGGCAAATTATTGAACATATTAGAGGGGCACACCGATGCGGTCAGTGGCGTCGCCTTCAGCCCGGATGGAGAACAAATTGCGACGGCTAGCTGGGATAAAACCATTAAACTTTGGAGAAAAGATGGTTCTTTACTGCGGACTTTTACCAATCATTCCGACCGGGTGACTTCTGTTGCCTTTAGCCCAGATAGCGACAGTCTGGCATCAGCTAGCAAGGACAAAACGGTTATTTTGTGGGATCTTAAGCAGATACTACAGCTTGATCCTCTGGCACATGGATGCACCCAAATCCGTAATTATCTTCACAACAATCCAAATGTCAGCAGGGCTGATAGAAAAATCTGCGATTGAAGAGATAGCCTTCAGCAGCGCTTTTGCCTCCTGTCTCCTATCTCCTGCCAACTTGATCTCAATATCTCACCACAGCAACCCGCGAGGCTCTCAAACAGCTGATGAGGTAGACCAAATACATCCATAGTTACTGTCAATAGTGATCTGTTTGCCGTCGTGAAGTTCTTCCGAGGCTGGCATCTGTCCATCCAGCCCAGCTTCCTTTCTAAGCAGGCACGCTTCCAGAGTCAGCTCCTCTACAAACCTATTGCTATAGTTTTCTGGAAAGCGAAGACCATCACCAGGATTTCTAGGGAACTGAAAATTGACTTCCTGCTTTTGATCTGTGAAGTTGAGCATAACAATGCTAAATGGCTCAGTTGGCTGCCCCTGATGAGACTTAAAGCGGTAATACACCAAAACTCCCTGATTTTGATAAAGGGTTGGCTCATTGTGAAAGTAATAGGTTGTCGGACTAAGAGAGCGAAATTCTTCTCTTTTGTGCCGTATTCTAGTTAATCTTCGAATGAGAGAAATTGTAGCTTGTCCGAGATCGTCATAGAAGTAATCCCAGCGAATAGGCCGGAACATGCGAATGCGCCCAAGCCCATAGGCACCGCCATCTGGATCGACATAATTATTTTCACAGAATTCCTGCCCCTGCCAAAGCAGGGGAATACCTTTGGACGTTAGCAGCGCAATAAGATATGGCTGAACTTTGTATCCGCATTGATTGCGATCGCCCTCTCTAAAAACTTCATATTTATCTTTCTCTCTGTTATGCATGTCTCCAAAATTGCAGACAAAGCGTTGAACGTCGTGATTTTCGATGTATTGCAACTGCGTTTTTTGGGAAAATTTCATCTCTCCAGAGAGCCCGATCTTATGACCAAGCTCCTGCATATAGTTGTTATCTCGATGAGCAACTTTTTTTGCAGCCTCTAAAGTCTGGGTTTGCCAATTACAGTTAGCATATGTTTCGTTTAAAATTTCAGTAGGGTCAGCTAAATACTCGGCAGCTTGGATGACGTTATCGGCATCTGAGAACCGTTCAACATAGTTGACAGGAAGTGAGCCCTCTAGCTTTGCTTTTGCCTGCTCAATCAAGACATAAACCGCTTTAACGAGCTTCTTAAATCCTTTGTTGACAGTGTCAGGACTCGTATCGATCTGACCTTGCAGTGCAGGATTAGGCATTTTTGGGAAATAATATCCCGGCACATAGTCATAGCGAAATCCATCGACATGGAATTCATCTAACCAATAGTAGCTAACCGTGAAAAAGAAGTCTTCAGTGAATTTTTTGTTGAAGTCTACATAGTTGCCAAACTCAGTTCTTGAGAAAACTCCCATAAAGGGATTGCCTTCATAGCTATAAGTATCGGAGCGTTTGTTGGCATCTCTATATTCTTCTTTAATTTTTTGCTTGGATTCTGCATCATCATTGGCACATTCATCTTTTTGTCTCTTCGCGATATGGTTGTCGATAAAAATTCGTTCATAGAGAGCGTAGTAGCAAAACAGAGGACTGGTATGTGCATAGACTGCATCGAATACCAAAGCAATGCAGTTCTCATGCGCTACCTCTATTAGACGTTTAAATTTTTTCTGGGATTCTTTGCCGAACCGCTCATCAATCCCAAAATACCCAATTGGGGTATATCCCCAGTCCACAATGATATCGACATTAGTAACCGGCATCAGAGAAATACAGTTAATTCCTAAATCTGCTAGATAAGGAATCTTCTCGATTGCGCCATCAATATCCTCGTTAAATTCATCGAGCATCATCTCGTACATGATCAGATCGTTTAGGGCTGGCACACTCCATTGCTTCTCATCGGCTTTCCATAAGTACTTTTTACAGCCGCAGGTGAATGCAGAAAGCTTTCCTTTGCCAAACTCTCGGGCAAAAGGATCTGTAATCCAATCAATTTCTCGCTCAACAATATATTCTCCATCGCCTTCCTCAGGTGTCTTTCTCAAAAAGAAGCGATAGACGTACAAATTCTCTCTGTTCCAGTCCCTGCTTGCAGGCTCTCGGGCTTTCAGGTCTAAGGTGCAATACCAAAAGAAAGGCTGATCTTTGCAGTCACGGCTGGGCTGATAGTTCAGCAATGACTGAACGTATTGAGGCTCATAAGAAAGGTCTTCACAGACTGGATTGCGCAGGCAGCTGTAAGCTTGAACAGCAGAATTAGGCGATCGCCCGTTAATCTCCTCATAGACAAAACAAGCTGCTTCCGATAAGCTCCCTGGATTTAACTGCGCCTCTATCGGTTTCTTAGACTTTAAAAACTGATCCTCTTCATGGATTACCCGCACCCAAAGGTGATAGCCATCCAACGCAGATCTTCCGTCTGTTGTAGGCGGTAGGATAATCCCAAAATAAACTACACCTTCTACAATTTCTCTAGCGCCTAGCAACTCTAATGGCAGTAATTCCAACGGCAGTTGAGTCATGGCTTGTAGACCTGATAGTTTTACACGAGAGGCTGTTTCAAAAAAACAGGACTGTAGGATTTGGCTATCATCAGGTAGAGGATGCAAACCCAGTCGCTATCTAACGGCTATCAGCTAGGCAGGTATAGCTAACAGATATAGCTGAATAGCAGTATAGAGTATGGGACTATACGCAGACTATCATCAGCGGTCAAACTAGCGGCTGCGTGAAGATATGTGGCTATTGACCAGATCGCAATCTTGATTGCCCTATTGAAAAATCGTATTGTAATGGAGGCGAATTCATGGCTGCCTACTGCTCGATATTGCCATTTACCATGAAGGAAATGATGAATCAGTGGCTGAAGGGTCAGTCAAAGCGATCACTAGCTAGCTTGAACGTACAGCTATGTCTATTGATCGGCCTTACAGACTATAGGATAGAGATAGATCTATCATTCTCTACTTTTTACCAGGTGCCGATTGCGATCGCCGCCAGGCACATCAGTCGAAATGCTGGCCTCTTGCTAGCAGTGCTGTGCAGCTGGCCTGGATTTTTGCAGAGGCAGCCGCTAGGGACTAAAGCAGCCTTTTGCTTCCTCTTTGGAATTTTGGCATTCGGCTATGCTCTTTCCTGCGATATTCTGGACAAAATAAAGGAGAGGTTCAGACAGAAAAGCTATTTCTTATTTTGTCCCGACTATTGATCGTTGGTCTGATTAACTTGCGGCTAGTCGCCCTCAACCGCTTCGAGGGTACTAACCCCTACAGCCACTTACCCCAATCATTGGCTACAGTCGTAGGAACACTTGCAGCCTGACATCTGTAAAGACACCTTTCCCGACTGTGGAAACGAAGAACGATGCACAAACTTTTGATTTTCAAGGATCAAACGCTGCGGCAGAGCGCCCTAACTCATCGGTCCTACGTCAATGAAAACGCTGGGAATATCAGACACAACGAAAGGCTTGAGTTCTTAGGAGATGCCATTCTCGCCTTTATCAGCGGCGAATATCTACATCAGCAGCAGCCTGAGATGCAAGAAGGCGAAATGACTCGGCGACGCTCAGCGCTAGTTGATAAACCCCAGCTTGCGCAATTCGCCATCGAAATCAAACTGGACTCTGAAATGCGCTTGGGACAAGGTATGACTGACCAACTGGGACAGCAGAATTTAAAGCTGCTAAGCAGCACCTTTGAAGCTGTCATAGGCGCTTATTACTTAGATAATGATCGAAATATTGAGATTTTGCGCCCTTTAATCGTAGAGCTGTTTGGCGCTGTCCCTCAAGATATTTTTGTCGAGCGTTCCAACAAAGATTCAAAGACGCAGCTTCAAGAGTTGGTACAGGCCGGCGACACTTTGTCATCGCTGAAGTACGTGACAGAGAGAATGGGCGGAGAAGACCATTCGCCAAAGTTTGTCTCCAGAGTTCGTATAGATGGTCAGCTCTATGGTGAAGGAATAGGGGGCAGTAAACAAGCGGCAGAAAAAGCGGCAGCTAGCGATGCTTTGAGCCGATTAAAGCAACCTCTCTGAAGGGGAAGTGAGTCGGTTGTTTCAGTGGCCAATATCTTAAAGGCGAGTTCGCTGGGGCAGGTGGAGACAGCAAGGTTCGTAGTGATAGCGGGGAATCGCTGTAAAAATAGCGATTCCCAAAACTACCTTGACTTTGAACACAATCGATCAGTTAGGGCCTGACCGTTTCCCCACTCTGCCCTCAATTTCATTTAAGCTAGCTTGTAGCTGTCGTACTCACTTGCGCAGAGCACCAGCGAGCAGATAGCTTAGTCCTGAACGATTCTCTAGTCATCAGACTCTAGCGAGCGGTTTTTGAGGCCGGGTAGTACACTCTTGGCGTTACCAGGATAAATTTCACCCATTTCGCCCACTGCATCTGCTGACTCTTTGGCAATCCGCTTCGCTTGCTTACCGGGTTGGCCCTGCAATTCTCTATTTTCAGACGTCCACTGACCAGCGGTTACAGGGCGACCACTTTCCCCCCGCTCAATCAGGTCGTTTAGCATGGACTTAGTGCTGGCGTTCAGGCTAGAGTTATCTACGCTGGTGGTCAGCAAAAACAGCCCTACAAAGGCGATCGCCACAAACCGCTGTGCGTTTAAGGCAATCCACACTTTGGCAATACGCTGTGCTATGGCGCTAACCGTACGGGTAAATAGGTTTATCATAAATTCTCCGTTCATTAACTCAGACAGACTGCATAGTATTGCGTACACCGCTGTTCTTCTTCTGGCAAAAGAGAGAAGTTGCTAGCTCTAATGACATAGATAAGGAAACGAGATACAGATCTGGAATCAACCCACAATTGTCACTACGGCTATCGCTTAATCTGATCGCGCAAGTCAGCCAGGTCTGTGTACGAATCGGCCAGGTCGATCAGACTGTCGCTAGTCATTGACTGTAAGCTGACGACCTCAATCGAGACGCCGCGCTGAGAGAGTACCTGGAGCGCATAGGCCAGGTTGCCATCGCCGCCCAGTATGGTCAGAGTGGAGCAGTGTTCGGCAACGCGCATCATGTCTACGGCCATCTCGACGTGCATATTGGCCTTGCGAGAGCCGTCGGGCATGTGGGTGAGCTCTTTGCTGACTACGCGGTGACCGTGTCGGTTAAGCCAGAGCAAAAAGCCGCGTTGCTTCTCGTTTTGCGGATCGACGCCGGTGTAGAAATAGGCGCGCAGCAGTCTGCGTCCGCGCACCAGAGAGGATAGCAGCCGCCGGTAGTCTACTTCTATATTGAGATGAGAAGCTGCGTAGAAGAGGTTGGAGCCATCGATAAAAATGGCAATGCGATCGCCACTCTGGTCGGTGGGCTGATAGGTCGGCACAAAATCAGGGGCACGGTTAGGCAGGTTTTTGGCGCTTGAAGATTTGATAGTGGGAGCGCGACCGGCAGCAGCGGTTTTTTTCAGGGTTGAGCGAGCAGCAGCCCCGTCAGCGCCATCAGACTGATTGCCAGACTGACTTGAAAAATTTGCAGCGCCATCTAGGCGATCGCCCTCACGACTCGACCGGTCAGCGCTAGCATCGGCAGCTGATGGCGCATTTGCGCTAGAGTCAGCATCAGTGCTCACATCGGTACTGGTATGAACCGCTTCAGCCCACTGAGGCGAGGCTGGGCTACTGGTTGAGGCGTTGACTTTTTTCATAGCAGATTGAGGAGCCATAGGCCTTTTAGCCGAATTGCGAATTGGAGTCAGAGGGCTGCAATCGGAGTTATGGATATATCAAAATGTTGCGAACTTTAACATGCTAAAGGGTGCAAGCCCTTCTGAGCTAGATCACAGCAAATAATTTAATGAATGAGCCAGAGAAGTAGACTAGCGCTAGCGGGCCGCAGGCAATGAAACGATTTACACAGCTCTTTAAAGCCGTAGATGCCACTACCTCTACTAACGAAAAGGTCAAGGTGTTGCAGCAGTACTTTCAAAGTGAGCTGCCTGCCAATGCGGTGTGGGCGCTCTACTTGCTACTGGGTAAGACTCGCAGGCGGCTGATTACCTCCCGCACGCTGCGAGATATTTTTTTGCAGATTTCAGATATTCCAGCATGGCTGTTTGAAGAAAGCTATTCCCATGTGGGCGACTCGGCTGAAACCATTGCTCTGCTGCTGCGCGATACGCCCATTATACCCACTGGCGTTTCTCCAGCCGATAGCCAAACGCCCCTGCACATATGGATGGAAGAGATTATTCCGCAGGTGCAGCAGCTCAAAGGCAATGACGAGCAGATTAAAAATTTGGTAATAGACTGGTGGGCCAATTTAGCGGGCGATGAGATTCTCGTGCTGAATAAGGTGCTGACTGGCGCTTTTCGCGTCGGGGTGAGCAGCAAGCTAGTGATTAAAGCGCTAGCTACCGAATACGGCCTGACAGAGGCCGTATTATCCCACCGGCTGATGGGTGACATTGAGCCAACCGCCGATTTTTACGCCGCTTTGATCGACACTCAGGACGCTGACACCAGCCCAAGTCAGCCCTATCCTTTCTTTTTGGCCTCACCGGTTGATGTAGACAAATTTGCTGCTGAGCTGACTGAAGAGGCCGATCAGTGGCAGGCAGAGTGGAAGTGGGATGGCATCCGCGCTCAGCTGATTCACCGGGCGGAGCAGGTCTTTATCTGGTCGCGGGGCGAAGATTTGATCACCCATCAGTTTCCTGAATTTGAGGCGGCTTTGGCCAATTTGCCAGAAGGCACCGTACTGGACGGTGAGATTGTCTGCTGGGAGGAGGATCGCCCGCTCGACTTTAACTATCTGCAAAAGCGCTTGGGCCGTAAGCGAGTGACTAAAAAGCTAATGGCCGAAAATCCGGTGCACTTTTTGGCCTATGACCTGCTAGAGCAGGCTGGGGAAGATATCCGAGCAGAGCCTTTGCGATCGCGCCGCGCCGCCCTGACTGAGCTAATCGATAGCCATCCTAATGAATACATCAGCACCGCTGCCCCGCTGCCTTTTGACAGCTTTGACGATTTGCAGAACTGGCGATCGCGATCGCGAGAATATGGCGCAGAAGGCCTGATGCTCAAAGCTTTAGACAGTCCCTATTTGGTGGGACGCAAGCGCGGCTACTGGTGGAAGCACAAGGTCGATCCGATGACGCTGGACGCGGTGCTGCTCTACGCCCAGGCGGGCACCGGCAAACGGGCCAATCTCTTTACCGACTATACCTTTGCCCTGTGGAAAGGCGATGCGCTGGTCCCTTTTACCAAAGCCTACTCGGGCTTAGACAACGCTGAGATTGAAAAGCTCGACCGCTGGATTCGCCGCCATACGCTCGAAAAATTTGGGCCAGTGCGCTCGGTCGAACCCCTCCTCGTCTTTGAAATCGGCTTTGAGGGTATCGCCGAATCGAAGCGACACAAGTCGGGGATCGCCGTGCGGTTTCCTCGCATTTTGCGCTGGCGGGATGACAAACCAGTGGAAGAGGCCGATACGCTGGAGAGTGCGATCGCTTTACTCAATACATACCGATTCAACGCATATCGACACTGACGCGCTCATCTAGCTGGCGATCGCGCGAGGGCTTGAACAGCTGACAAATCCAGTCGCCCGTTCTATCGGTCAAAAAAGGAATGACGCTGCCGTTACTGGCCAGCGTGCGGGTGCGATCACGGCAGTTGTATATTTCCAGCGGCTGCTTTACCCCGTCAATGCTCACCACCGTTCGATACTCCCAGTAATGCTGTGCGCTGCGACGCAGGCTCACCGCGCAGATCTGATGGCCGTTAAACAAATGACAAGAGGTTGGAGTGCTCGTTGCCCCACATCCGGCAGTTCCGCCGATTAACAGCAGGCAAAGCAGCGTTGCCCCGACCCGCAAAAATCGACGAAAAAACCAGCTATACATCTTTCAAAAACGTGTACAAAGTATGTAGATTCTACCGCTTCCTAGAACCCAATCATTTTGCCAGTTCGCTCACTCAAAGGACTTAGTCAATGTGAACTCTCAGCTATTTCATGCCGCTACCTGCCGTCTGAGCCGCTGTGTCGCAGGCCTGGTCTTCACCACAGCACTTACTGGCTGCATGCCTTCATCTCCTTCTAACCGCACTGAACCACCTAATAGCCCGGTCAGCCTAACTGTCTCCGCTGCTGCCAGCTTACAAAATGCGCTCAGCGCCATTGATCCGCTGTTTGAGCAGGATCATCCAGACATTGAAGTGTCTTTCAACTCGGGGGGATCGGGCACGCTGCAACGGCAGATTGAACAGGGCGCACCGGCTGACATTTTTTTTTCGGCCAGCCCGCTGCAAATGGATGCCCTGGCTGAAAAAGGACTGATTCGCTCAGACTCTCGCCAGGATCTGCTGAGCAATCAGCTCGTACTGATCGCGCCGCTAGCCAGCGCGATCACCCAGTTTGAAGATCTTCGCCCAGAGTCATCTGCCGGTCAGCCCTCGCTAAAAATTGCCGTGGGTGAATTCAACAGCGTCCCGGCAGGTCAATACGCTCAGGCAACGCTGACCGACTTGAAACTGCTGCCTCAGCTTGTGCCCCAACTGGTTTTTTTTAGCAATGTGCGAGGGGTTTTAGCCGCTGTAGAGAGCGGTAATGCGGGCGCTGGCCTGGTGTACCAAACCGATGCTCAGCTGTCAGCGCAGGTGAAGGTGGTGGCGATCGCGCCCCAGGCCACTCACCCCCCCATCCTCTACCCCATTGCCATCTTGGAGCGCAGCCAGCATCCAGAAGCGGCCCAGCAGTACATCGACTTTCTCACAACACCAGCCGCTAATCAGGTCTTTCAGCAGTTTGGCTTTATCACCCCGACGCAGTAGCGCACGATAGAGTTAACCCAAACGCCTCTGGCTCGCTTTTCTGGCCCGTTTTTCAGACCTCAATGCCTCTTTTCATTTCGCTCAAAGTTGCGTTAGTAGCCACGCTTATCACCTTTATATTGGGCGTGCCAGTGGCCTACTTCATGGCTCACTATCGAGGGCGCGGCCAAACGCTCATCGACAGTCTGCTGCTGCTACCGCTGGTGCTGCCGCCAACCGTGATTGGGTTTTTACTGCTGTGGCTGCTGGGCAATCAGGGACCGCTCCGCCTGCTGCCAAATAGATTGGGATTCGCCAATATTGTCTTCACCTGGTGGGCGGCGGTGATTACAGCCGTAGTGGTTGCCTTACCGCTCATGTACCGCACTGGCCGCGCCGCCTTCAGCCAAATCGACCCGCAGCTACCCAAAGTCGCTCGCACCCTGGGCGCTTCCGAATGGCAAGTCTTTAGCCGAATCGCTGCGCCCCTCGCCAGCCCTGGCCTGATTGCTGGCACGCTGCTGAGCTTTGCCCGCGCCCTGGGCGAATTTGGAGCTACCTTAATGCTGGCAGGCAACATCCCCGGCAAAACCCAAACCCTGCCGATGGCAGTTTACTTCGCCGTCGAAGGCGGCGACCTTGCCACCGCCGCCCGCTGGTCTGGACTGATCGTCGCGATCGCCATCTTCATCGTTGCCCTGGCCAACGCCACCACTCACTTTCAACTCCCCCGCTCCCCTACTCCTCTGCTGCCTTACTCTCCCGCTCCCCTACGCCCCATTTTCCATTCTCCCGCTTCCCCCCTGCCCCTCGAAGTCAACCTCACCAAACACCTCCCCCACTTCACCCTCCAGGTCAAGTTTAAAACCACCGCCCCCCTACTCAGCGTTCTAGGCGCATCCGGCGCAGGTAAAAGCCTACTGTTGCGCTGTCTGGCCGGAGTAGACACGCCCGATACTGGGCGAATTGTGCTGGGCGATCGCCTCCTATACGACAGCGCTCAGGGAATCAATCTGCCGAGCTGCGATCGCGCCATTGCCCTGCTGTTTCAAAACTACGCCCTCTTTCCCCATCTCACCGTGGCCGAAAATGTCGCCTTTGGCGTTCCTCACAGCGCTCGGCGCAAGCAAGAAGGTGCTCGGCACAAGCAAAGCGCCCCCACCGTCGCCCAAGTTGTGACTCAAGAGCTAGCGGCGGTGCAGATGGATCGCTTTGCTGGCTACTACCCCCATCAGCTCTCGGGCGGGCAGCAGCAGCGTGTAGCCTTAGCTCGGGCCCTGGCCAGTCAGCCTCAGCTCCTGCTGCTAGATGAGCCATTTTCAGCGCTGGATACGCATTTGCGATCGCATCTCGCTCAGCAGCTGTTCCATCGCCTTAGCGCTTACTCAGGCACCACACTGCTAGTTACCCACAGCCTGAACGAAGCCTACCGGGCCGATCATCTGCTCATTCTCCACGCCGGTCAAAGCCTGCGACAAGACCGACCCGACAGCGTTTTTGAGCAGCCGGGGACAGTAGAAGTCGCCCAGCTCACGGGCCCTTTGAATCTCTCACCCGCCGAACTGGGCAACCATCAGCAAATCTATGCGCGCCGCTGGCAGATGATCCTCCAAATGAAACCAGCCTCAGCCGAAGCAACGCTTCCCGAAACAGCACTTCCTCCAGCGCCCTTCTCCGTAGGTATCCGCCCAGAAAATGTGTCGTTTACAGCGCCAAGCCCGTACAGCACCTCTCAAACTTCCACTCAGGCGCCTGTTAAAATAGCCACTCCCAGTTCAGCTTCGGTATCATTTGTACTAGGGGCCAATCAAGCCTACTGCTGGCTCGCCACCCACTGGCTCTCACCCCATCAGGCGGTTGTTCTGCTCAAGCTGCACGGCCCCGCCGATAGCCCCACCGACTATCATCTACAGGCCATCGTCTCCAGACAAACCTGGAATCAGCTTCAGCAAAAGCCGCTACCCTGGACGGTTTACCTGCCCCCCCAACACCTCATTGTGCTGCGGCCATGATTACCCAGACCATACCCGTCTTAGATCTGCAAGATTTTGTCAGCAGCTCAGAGCCAAACGCCCAGTCGGAGGCTTTCGTCAGCGCTCTGGGCGAGGCTCTCTCAGAGCTAGGCTTTTTTGCACTGGTCAATCACGGCGTAGAGCAACGCCTGATCGACGCTGCCTATGGTGCTGCCGAAGCCTTTTTTGCACTGCCCGACGCGACTAAAGTTACCTACGAACTGGCCAAAATGAAAGGTCAGCGCGGCTTCACCCAATTTGGCAAAGAGCACGCCAAAGACAGCCAGGCCCCTGACCTGAAAGAATTTTGGCACCTTGGGCGAGAGCGAGCTACGGCCCAGCCAACTGCCTACCCAGCCAATATTTGGCCTCGGGAAGTGCCCCAGTTTCGGCCCGTTATGACCACCCTATTTGAGCAGCTCGAAACCTGCGCGGGTCATCTCATGTCGGCCTGCGCCCAATACCTTCAGCGGCCTACCGACTTTTTTGCCCCCCAGGTCAGAGAGGGCAACACCATTCTCCGGGTAATTCACTATCCGCCCGTTCCAGCTGACGCTATTCCGGCCAGTCAGCGGGCCGCCCCTCACGAAGATATCAACTTGATTACGCTGCTGTGTGAAGCCACTACGCCCGGTTTAGAGCTGCTTCAGCTCAATGGGAAATGGCTCCCTGTACAGCCCATTCCAGGGCAAATAATTGTCGATACTGGCGACATGCTTCAGGCGCTGAGCAATGGCCTGCTAAAAAGCACCACTCACCGCGTGGTCAACCCGACTAGCAGCCGCGAGAGACGCTTTTCGATGCCTTTTTTCGTCCACCCTCGCCCCGACTTCGACCTTGCCCCACTGCCTAGCTGCGTTGAGCGAACGGGCGGCAATCAGCTGTTTCCTGCGGAGACCGCTGCTGACTCTCTCAACCGGCGGCTCAAAGAAATTGGGTTGGCCTGATTGGCGCTATAAGAGCGATAATTGATCTAATAGCTACGCACTTACCAATGCGCCGGGCCTATGGACTTTTCCCAAGCGATCCCAACTTTTGTCATTACCCTGCGCGAAGGGGTAGAAGCCGCTCTAGTGGTAGGCATTGTGTTGGCCTGCCTGAGTAAAGCCAACCGCAGCGAACTCAATCGCTGGGTTTACGGTGGAGTAGCAGCAGGGATTGCGGGCAGCGTGCTGATCGGTCTTTTCTTGGGGCTTACCTTAAACCAGGTGCAGTATGCTGCGCCCGCTTTAAAGTCTGTCGTCAAGCCGTTTTTAGGCGTGACGTTTGGCAGCGTAGCGATTGTCATGCTGAGCTGGATGCTGATCTGGATGACTCAGCAGGCTCGCAGTATGAAGAGCAACGTAGAGGGTTCGCTTCAAGATGCGCTGGCCGATTCGGAAGGGGCTAGCATCAGCATTTTTAGTCTGGTGTGCATTGCGGTGCTGCGCGAGGGGTTTGAGACGGTGCTGTTTCTTTTCAGCACTCTGGCGCAAACACCTCAGCAGAGTGCGGCGGGGACAGTGGGGGCGATCGCTGGCCTACTATGCGCTTTTGCCATCGGTGTTGCCCTATTCAAATTCGGCGTAAAGATCAACCTCAAGCTATTTTTTCAAACGATGGGAATTTTCTTGCTGCTGATCGTAGCTGGCCTGGTTGTATCGGTATTCAAAAACCTGGACGCTGCCTTTACCGCTATCAGTACGCTCAATCAGCCCGATATTGATTTGTGCATCAGTAGACAATCGTGCATTTTAGGCCCGCTGCTATGGGATGCTAGCGCCATTTTGCCTGACAAACAGTTCCCCGGCATTTTGTTTAAAACCCTGCTCGGCTATCGCGACCACATTTATTTGCTACAGCTGATTGCCTATCTTGCTTTTTTGATAGGCGTAGGCGGGCGATACTTCCGCAGCCTCAATCTGATTTCTCAGCAAGGCAGCCAATCAGCTACGCCTAAGCCACAGTCTTAATCGTGGGTCATTAGCTATCCATTGACGGTTTACAAATGATGGATATAGCTCCTGTCGAGTTGCTTAGGACACTTTTATCGGCTGAAACTGTTATCTGACAGCAGGCAACTCGGCTAGCAAAGTAAGAATGCATTCTTACTTTGCTATACATCAGTTTAGCGCTTGCCATAAAGTAACCCCACCTCGTTGAAGAGACAGGGCTGTAGCGTCTACAGATTTAGTCTACGGTCTTGATGCTAGCGCGGCTTGTCGGCAGGCCCTTCGTCTTTTTGAGACTCCTCTAGCAGCCGTTCAAAGCGTTCTTTGCTCCAGCGGTCGGTGGCGTAGGATATGGCGCTGATTTCTTCCAGGCGGATCAGCCAAACCGTGCGCTGGTAGGGTTCATCTGGTAAGTCGTCGTCTTCAAAGCCTTCGGCGACATCGACATCTACTACTTCTACGTAGTCAGTGTCTAGAAAGATGGGAATGCCGACTAAGCGGGTGCCTGGCATTCTAAACCAGACTTCGCTGCCGCAGTGAAGGGCCTCTTCTAATCGGTGATACAGTCGGCTCGGAGTGGAAGCAGCGTAGGTGGCAGACCGAGCGGTGGGAGTGTGCTCTTGACGGGCGCTGTTCTTCATCATGCCTTCTGTCATAATTTTCCTCCTGAGTACAATCTGCTGTGCTCACAGGCAAAAGTCCGTCGCCTTTTGTCCGTTGCCTTTGGCCTGGGCCTGACTTTTTGAGCCTAACGTGATTGGGCTGAGGCTGCTAAGCCTGATTTTTGAGTATTACAGCTAGCGCCTATCGCTCCGTAGCGAGTTGCCCAGTACTGTACGATGTCCGCTTTTGCCAAACATATTGCCATTAAAAGCGGATAGCTCAGCTCGTAAAACCGTACATTCACAGCCTACCTGCTAACAGTTGAGCACCTTGCTGTCTGGCCCCGGTGTTTTTATACAATAGCAAACCTTGCTAATTAGTCTCTAGGAAAATGCTTTAAAGGCATGGCAATGAAGCTGATCGTGGCTGCGGTATTCAGTGGCGGTATAAAACGGCACTTACAAAGAAGCCGGTTTATTTGAGTGAGCGGATTCGCATTAGGGGCTGGCCAAACTCTATGGGTTCGGCGTTTTCCACCAGGATTTCTACGACTTCGCCGGAGACTTCGGCTTCTAGCTCGTTCATCAGCTTCATGGCTTCGATAATGCAGACGGTTTGGCCGGTTTGGATGCGATCGCCCACCTCTACAAAAGATGCCTCATCCGGCGTAGGTGATCGATAAAACGTCCCTACCATCGGCGATGTAATCTCTACCAGAGTCGGATCGACTGTCGGCGTTGGCGCGGCTGGGGGTGACGCTGGCGCGGCTGGTTCTGCCTGAGCAACCGGCACTGAGGGGAGAGGCGCGGGTGTATTAGGGCTAATCGCCTCAGCGCTGAGCGCGGCGGACTTGCGCAGCGTCAGCTCAAATTCGGCGCTGGTTAGCTTTAATTCGGCGATGTCAGTTTGGTTGAGGGCAGCCACTAACTCGCGGAGTTCGTTGAAACTAAGATTCACTGATTAAAAACTCCATTTCCTACTACACGCCAAACCAGTCAAGAGCCTCAGAATAGAAAGCCTCAGGCTAGAAAGTTACTGAGACAATTAGTTTTCACGGCCCAGGTAGCTGTCGTTGCGCGTGTCAATTTTGATTTTTTCGCCCTCGGAGATAAACAGCGGTACCATCACCTGAGCGCCAGTTTCAACGATGGCGGGCTTAGTTCCACCTGTAGCGGTATCGCCTTTTACGCCGGGGTCGGTTTGGGTGATTTCTAGCGTGACTGAGTTGGGCAGCTCTACTTCTAAGACCCGTTCATTCCACATGAGTACGGTGACTTCCATCTCTTCTTTGATGTACTTCACCCCAGGGCCGATTTGCTCTTCGCTCAGCCGACTTTCTTCGTAGGTTTCCATATCCATAAAGACGTACTGATCGGCTTCTTTATAGGTATGCTGCATCGTTTTTTTCTCAAGCACGGCCTGAGGCATAGTCTCTCCGGCCCGAAACGTGCGGTCTACCGTGCTGCCGGTCTGCACGTTTTTTAGCTTGGTGCGCACGAAAGCGGAGCCCTTACCCGGTTTGACGTGCAAAAACTCAACGACGCGCCACACCGATCCATCTAGCTCAATGCTGGTGCCAGTGCGAAAATCATTGCTTGAAATCATGGTGGTAGCTAGAGTGTGCTAATGCAATCGGCCAATAGATTCTAGTCGGGGAGACATCAGACCTGACTGATTGTATCAGGGCGAGCAGCCCGCTGGATAAGGTCTCGTTTTGGCTGCATTCTGGGCCGTATTGTGGGCCATATTCTAGGCCGTGTTTGGATGAAGATAGCGCAGGTCTCTGAGACTGGATTTTATCTTAAAGTAATGTGGCCAACGCTACAGAGTGCCAGACTGTGGCAAGATCGAGTATGAACGCTTCTAGATTTTTCCATGAACTTGCGCAAGCCTCTTTTTATTGACCTGCTGAGCCTGACTCAAAGTTTTATTAAAACGCTCTGTTTTAGTTTTATTGTGTCGGCAGCCTGCTGGTTCGGACCGATTGGCTCAGCTCAAGCCGGGCTGCCGCCAGGCAACGCCGTGACTGACGGGGCAGCCCTACTGCGCTACTCGTTGCCGATTGACAATAAAGAGATTCGCAATGTACAGGGCGAACTTGAAGGGCTCTCGGAGTGGCTGCGCAGCAAGCGCTGGGGGCCGATTAAAAAAGATCTCTCGCGCGTAGAGCGGCAGCTAGATCGCAAACGCGATGCGATTTTGGCGGCGGTGCCCGCTGACCGCCAGGATCGGGCGATCGCGCTACTAAACAGCATCGCCGCTGAAGTAGAACCCGCCCGCGCCGCCGCCGAAGATAAAGACAAAGAAGGCGTGTGGATTCAGCGCAAGCTCATGCTAGATCAGGTTGGTGAGCTAGAAGAGCTGATGGTCAATGGCTACCCCTTTGAAGTGCCTGCCGAGTACGACAGTTTGCCCCAGCTGAAGGGCCGCGCTACGGTCGAATTCGTCACGACTCAAGGCAATGTCACTGTAGTGGCCGATGGCTACAGCGCCCCAGTGACCGCTGGCAATTTCGTTGACCTGGTGAATAAAAAGTTTTACGACGGGCTGCCTTTTATTCGGGCTGAAGATTTTTACGTGCTGCAAACCGGTGACCCAGCCGGTGAAGATGCCGGTTATATCGATCCTGATACAGGTGAGTACCGGGCGATTCCTCTAGAGATTTTGGTTGATGGTGACGACGCACCGACTTACGGAGTCACCTTAGAAGAAATTGGCCGCTACATGGACAGCCCGGTTTTGCCGTTTAATGCCTTTGGTAGCCTGGCGCTGGCTCGTCCTGGCAATGACAATGATGGCGGATCTTCCCAGTTTTTCTTCTTTTTGTTTGAGGCGGGGCTGACACCGGCAGGGCGCAACCTGCTAGACGGTCGCTATGCGGTGTTTGGCTACACGATAGAAGGGAAAGATGTGCTGCGATCGCTTGGCGAAGGCGACAAAGTGATTTCAGCCAAAGTCATTGACGGGCTAGACAATCTGGAGCCAAGCCAAGCGTAGTTGGAGATGCCGACTATTGCAGAAATCGGCGAGCTGGCGCTAATAGAGCGCATTAAGCCTTTTTGCGCCGAGGGCATGATTGGCGACGATGCGGCGCTGATCAGCGTTGAGCCGGGGTGTCAGCTGGTGGTGACAACAGATGTGCTAGTTGAGACAGTGCATTTTAGCGATCGCACCACGCCCCCTTTTTCGGTGGGCTGGCGGTCAGCGGCAGCTAACCTCTCAGACTTGGCGGCGATGGGCGCTACGCCCTCAGGCATTACTGTTGGCTTAGGTCTGCCTGGAGAAACGCCCTGGCCCTGGGTAGAAGCGCTCTATCAGGGCATGTCAGCCTGCCTAAAAGCCCACGGCGGCGCCATTATTGGCGGCGACCTGTGCCGGGCCGCGCAGCGGACAGTCTCCATTACGGCGCTCGGTCAGGTGCGGCCCGAACAGGCTATTCGCCGCGATACGGCAGTGCCGGGCATGAGCGTAGTCGTCACCGGGCCACACGGCGCTTCACGGGCCGGGCTAGCGCTGCTGCTGGAAGAGCTAACCGCTGAGATTCCACCCGCACTGAGGTCAGCCTGGATTAGAGCGCATCAGCAGCCGGTGCCCAGATTTGATGCGATCGCCCGTCTTCACCAGCTCATCCCGCCCGCTGAGAATTTCCCACCTATCGCTGGCATGGACAGCAGCGACGGCCTAGCCAACGCCCTTTTGCAGATTAGCCACAGCAGCCAGGTAGGGATGGTCATTGAGCGATCGCGCATTCCGCTGCCCGCTGGCCTCAGTCACACCGTTGGCCCTGAAACTGCTATAGACTGGGCGCTCTATGGCGGTGAAGACTTCGAACTTGTCCTCTGCCTACCCCCAGACTTGGCCAATCAATTCACGCAAGCTGGCTTCGCTACAGTGATCGGCACCGTTACCGACACCGAAACTATCTTGCTAGCAGGCCATCCCAGCATTCCGCTGACCCATCAAAGCTTCCGCCACTTCTGATTCCCCGTTTCCCCTTCCCCTCCCCTCAAAAATGCACTACACTGGCTAAGTTATTGCAATCTCAAAGACGTGTACGCTCATGGCGGTTCCTAAAAAGAAAACCTCAAAATCCAAGCGAGACAGTCGCAGAGCTACCTGGAATCGCAAAGCCGCTATTCAAGCTCAGCGGGCGCTTTCCCTCGGCAAATCTGTACTGACTAATCAATCTAACAGCTTCGAATATCCTTCTGATGACGAAGACGAAGACGACGATGAGTAATCGCTGGTCGTAAAGGCTAAGACGATACTGGTAAAGTTGAAAGAAAGCGGGGCCTCATGCTCTGCTTTTTTATTGGCTGCTGTGAAGCTTTCCCACTCACCCCCGTCACCGTCAAACATTAGAATAAATACTTAAGAAATGTCCTTATCTTTACATCGGCACATCGTTAGAAATATCTGCTGGTTGGCCCTGCTTGCTGCGGTGCCTTCTGCTCGCCCGGCCCATGCTCAGCTCCCGCCCGGCAATCTGACAGTTGAGGTGACTGGCCTGAAAAACTCGGCAGGTCAGGTTTGTTTTAGCCTATATGGGGGCAGCGAAGGCTTCCCAAGGGATGAGGAAGCTATTTTGTCTCGGCAGTGTGTGCCTACAGCCACGGCATTCTCTCCAGAGACAGCTTCTCCAGAGACAGCTGCTAGCAGCGAAGCCGACAGCGAAGCCCTAGTGGGTAGTCTCTCGGTTGTTTTTGAAGGGTTGGCCTCTGGAACCTACGCCGTCTCTGTGATACATGACGAAAATGAAGACAACCAGATCAACCTCGGGACTTTTGGCGTTCCGGTAGAAGGCTTCGGGTTCTCGCGTAATCCGACTATTCGAACTAGTGCCCCAGCCTTTCGTGAAGCCGCTGTTTTTGTGTTGGGCCGCAATACCACTGCTCAAATAGACCTGATCTATTATTAGGCGATGAGATTGTCTAGTTTGTTTCCGTAGAACTTGTTTTCACAGAGATAGTCAAGAGAGAAGTTTGAAAGTCCATGCGTCAGCTCCAGCAAATTCGGATGGCCCTGACCCGGCGAGAGTGTCGCAGTACTGCAATTCGGGTAGCGCTTATTGTAGGTACGCTGCTATTTATCATTAACCATGGGAGCGCTTTGCTAAACCACGAGATGAGCGGCGATCGCTGGGCTTCAGTGGTGCTCACCTATCTGGTACCTTTTACAGTAAGCATTCACGGTCAAAGCACCTGCCAAATTGTTCCTTAAGCGGTGCGCTTCTACGGTCTTTCTTCATGAGTTCCTCACATTCCTTTCTTACCGTATATAGAAATACATCTATGCAGCCATGAGTAAACACTTCTGGCCGCAGGAAGCGTACTCTTATGAATTTACAACAGCTACTCCACGAATATAATCGGGGCGATCGCGACTTTTCTGAGACCTCATTTCGAAGCGAATCGCTACCCAAAACCTCACTGACCGGGGCCAACTTCAGCCGGTGCGATCTCAGCAGCACAGACCTCAGCTGTACAGACCTCAGTCGGGCCAATCTGACCGAGGCGAACTTGACGGATGCAGATCTCAGCGGCGCAAATCTCAGCGGCGCAAATCTGCGAGGCACAAACTTCATCGGCGCTGAGCTGCGAAACGCGAGCCTGGTAGGGGCCAATCTTACAGGCGCAGATCTCAGGGCCGCTAACTTAGAAAGTGCCGACCTGAGTGGCGCTGACCTGACCGATGCTCTGCTGAGCGGCGCTAACCTGTGTGCAGTGAAGCTGGCGGGTGCTTGCATAGACGCTCGTGAGCTAGAAAACACCGACTACGAAGGTGCCGGGCTTGACGACCTGGTGGCAATTACTAACTGCGAGGTTTCATCGGATTCGCTCCACTGGATCTCTTGGGGTGCACACCAATAGCGCTGCCCCCGTTCGTATGCCTTAAGTACATAACGTAAGTTCGGGATAAGCAATCACCTGGGATACATGTCAGACAGTGACCCTAGCCGCCCCGCCTGAGGTAAATCCCCTCTCGGGAGGGGCACAGGGGTGGGTTCCGGCGTGTAGCACGAGTTGCCGACCCACCCCGCCCTGTGGGCACCCTTCCGACGGGAGGGGATTCACTTCAGGTTTAGTGACTACAGATCCTTCTCTTAACCCGAACTCACGTTACATAGGCATTACTGATGCCTACAGGCTGATGGTTCCTAGCTCTACTAATCCCTGAGGGACTGTATCGCTTTCCCTTCTCGCAGAGCCGGGGCCATTTGGCGCTATTGGCACCTTTAAAGCATTTTTCTAGAGGCTATGACTTCGCCTTTGCTTCTAGGCTTTCCAACCGGCTCTTAAGGTCTTTATTGGTTTGTTTCACCTCGTCAAGCTCCTGACGCATATCGGCGATCGCCTTGTCCGAACCGATCTTTTTCTGCACCTTCTGCGCCGCTTCGTCGGCCCGGCGCTTCACCCGACCATCCGGACTGTGTTCAGCAAGACCGCGCAGGATAGCGATCGCCCCGCGCACTTCCATTTTGGCCAGTGCCCCAACGGTCGCGACTTGAGTTAAGAAAAAGTCTTCTCTAGAAAGTGCCTCTAGCCGGTCTAAAATTCGGTCAACGGCGGTTTTCTCCTGCCCGGTAGAGATTGCACCCAGAGCGTAAATGGCAGACAGACGCAGCGGCTGGGGCACGCCTTGTTCGGTGTAAGGCAGCAGTAAGTCTAGGGCGGCGGCTGAAGATTTGAACTGACTGAGGCCAGAAATTGCCCCGCCTCTGACCACTTCATTCCATCCGGCTCGCTCTTTGAGCACGGTATCTAGCACTTTTAGCGTCTTTTTCTCTCGGGATTTGCCCTCTAGGGTGGCGGTGCCGACTTTTCCGAGCGATCGCACTGCCGCCGCTTCCACGTAATAGCTCTCATCGCCCTTATCTACGACACCTTTCAGCGCCTTGTAGCTCTCAGCTGTCTTCACGCCGCCCAGCGCTTCTACGACAGCTCGCCGCACCTTAGGATGGGCATCTTTAAGCCCGGTAATCAGCGCGGCTTCTGCTTGGGCGAGCTGCACTGAACCGAGCTGTTCGGCAACTTCGGCTCGGACAGCCCAGAAGGGGTCTGACTTGAGGGCGGTTTCCAGGGCGGCGATCGCTTCCAAATTCCCTTTTTTAGCCAAGGCTTCAGCCGCGAACAGTCTAGAAATTGGGTCGGGGTCATGCGCTAGCTGCGCTTTGAGTTCGGCGACCGGGTAGGTTAGCTCTACGGTTTTGAGCAGATGGTTACCCACATCAAAGCTGATGAAATCGGGCTTATTCTCCAGCGGAAAATACAGCGCCTGCTCGCGCTCATGTACCCGCACCCTAAAGGTCTTGACCGCTGCCTTGCCTTCTTTCACATAGCCAAATCCAACCGGCACCTTCAGGTCAAACAGTCCCTCTTGCACCTGCGATTTGCCGTCTGCTACCTGCGTTTGGGTTACGGTGAGCTTGGCCAAGTTGCTCTCTCCATCCCAGCTGTAGCCCACCTTGTAATCTGGGTGGCCGCCCCGATACACGTACTGATCAAACAAAAACCGTAGATTGCGCCCGGTCGCCTGGTCAATTGCTCGCAGCAGGTCAATGGTTTCGACGGTGCTGTGGGCGTGTTTTTCTAGCAGGGTGCGGAGCGATCGCGTAAACAATTCATCGCCCAGCTCAGTGCGAATCATGTGATACACGCACGACCCTTTCTCATAGATATGCCGGTCGTACAGCTCAATCGCTTCCCGGTAAATGTGCGTGACCAGTGGCCTACGGTAGCGGCTTTTATCTTCACTGAGATAGGCGCGGGCGTGGTTGAGGTGGTAATACAGCGCCTCTTCTTTGCCTAGCGTTTCTTCTATCCACAGCACTTCTGAATAGGTCGCCGCGCCCTCCTTTACCCAAGCCTGAGACCAGTGGTTAATCACAATCAAATCGCCAAACCACTGATGGGCCAACTCATGCGCGACCAGGGTTTCAGCGCGCTGGTTGTCGATAGCGGCGCGCTGGTCAATCAGGCAGCGGTCAGTCAGCAGGGTGGTGGTGGTATTTTCCATACCGCCAAAAATAAAGTCAGCGACGCATACCTGATCGTAGTTAGAAAATGGATAAGGGTAGCCAAACCACTTGCTCAGTGCGGCCATCATCTGCGGCGTTTTGCCCATGGTGAGCTTGGCTTCGGCCTTGCGCCCTTTTTCAAAATAGTAGCTAACCGGCTTGCCCTGCCACTCGTCTTTAATCTCGTCAAAGTTGCCGATGGCCAGCGTCATCAGGTAGCTGGGGTGTACCTTTTCTAGCTTCCAGTGATAGACCTTGTCGCTGCCCTCAGTCTCTGCGCTGACCAGTTCACCATTGGAGACAGCGGTGTATTTTTTCGGCACGCGCACCCGAATTTCTGAAGTGGCGAGCTGACCGGGGTAGTCGAAGCAGGGAAACCAAAAGCGAGAGTCTTCATCTTCGCCCTGAGTCCATACCTGCACGGGTTTATCCGGATAGTGCTCAGTGGGGCCAACAAAATAGATGCCACGCTGCGGATTTTCGACAGCGTAGTCAATCGTCAAGGTGAAGGGTTTGCCCGACTGAGTAGGGTTTTTGAGCGTGACCTGTAGGCGCTCGCCGTCGTAGTCAAAAGTCTGCTTAGCATTGCCTACTTTAACAGCTGTAATTTGCAGATCAACGGCGTCGAGTGTGAGCCTATCAATGCCATCGACGACCGGAGCAATGCGCACTTTGCAGGTGCCGCTATAGCGCTTATGCGGAATATCAAAGACCAGATCTAGGGCGATGTGCTCTACCTGTCCGGGGCGATCGGGGTTGTAGTGAGGATACGCGCCGGGCAGCTCAAAAGACTTCCGCTCAGGCTGGTCAAACAGATACGAGTAGAGATTTTCCATAAGACAGTAGAGTTAAGATAATCTAGGTGCTGCGCAGCTTCACGTCTAGACTAGCGCTTTCTTTGCGTTCTCATCGCAAAAAAAAGAGCCCGGTATTAACCGAGCCCGAGGGTTCCATGAATGATTAAATGTGGGATGTAAATTTGCCTTTTAATGAAGCTTATTTTGAGCGCTAAGAGGGTTCTCTTAGAGAGTCTTTAGCTAGCGTGTGAGGTTAACACAGTAGCGCTGGAGTGGCGCTGACTAACTCAAGAATTGGTGCCAATATAGTGGCCCTGAGCAGGGGTTGCTGTGCTCTGTGCCACATTTTTTAGACCTTTACGCAAGTTTTTCCGTTGAAGGCGCTTCTTTTCATAGGGAGTCAGGCGGGTTGCCCGGTTCGCTAGGCTGAGTTAGAGCATCAGATGGATCGGGTAGATTGAGTAACTCTTGCAAGCTGGGCGGCGCTTGCGGACTTGGCGGCTCTGGTGGGGCAAGCGCCGAGCGGACTGTGGGGTGCTGGGCTAGCTGCTGGGCGATCGCTGCTGCACCCGTCTGATTGAGATGGCTAGGATCAGCAAAAAAGGCGGACTGGGTCTGCCACTGAGTGAGTAAATCTATCACTTCAAAGCCCTGCGCCTGGCTCTGGGCCTGTAAAAACTGCTGAAACTGGCGCTCGTAAACCAGGCGAAAATCGTCCAGATAGCTGCCAGTCAGCGGCAGGTTGACAAAAATCAGCTGAGAATTTTGGGCACTGGTAAAGCCAGCAAGCTGTCCTAAAGCTTCACTCTGAGCGCCATCCAGGCTAAAGGGCCGGTAGGCTCCATCGTTGCGGCCATTCACTTTCGGGAACTGCTGATAGTAGGTTGGCGGATCGAAGCGATCGCCCACCGCCGAAAACCCCAGCGCATCCAAACTGCTCAGACTCGCACTTACAGGAGAACGGACGGTGACGACACTGGCCGGGCCAGCCGCTAGCGTATCTAACAGCGAGGCCGCAGGCAGCATTCCTTGGTGAATAGCCTGATAGCCAGGGGAGGCCACCAAACTTTCCCAGGTGCGATCGCGCCGACCGTCGTTAAAGGCGCGTGACCCGTCTCCCCAGATAATCACAGCGGGCAGCGGCGCAGGCAGCAGTTCGCTCAGCACAAAGTTCACGAACTGAGCGGTGGCTCCATTCACGCTGAAGTTATAGACGCGCAGATTGGGATAGCCCTGCGCTGCCAGTCTCTGCTGCATCACCTGCGGATCTATGCCTTGCAGCGATCGCGAGCTGCCGACCACCAAAATATCGGGCGTACCAGCAGTCGCGACATACGACAGATAGCCTGCCAGCTGAGCATCTAGCAAAGGGCTGCCCAAGCTTGGAATGTTAGCCGTTGGGCTGGCCTGCTCGGTGCGCTGCTGAGCCGCTGACAAGTGCTGTAAATAGCTGCGCAGCTGCCTTTGCGCGAAAATTCGAGCAGGGCTCGCAGGGGGAATAGACCGGGCGGTGGCGATCGCCTCCAGCCAGAGCGCGACCACCTGATCCCAATCAGCTGCCGAAGTCGCCCTTTGAGCGAGCAGATCTGCCTGAGTGGCTTGGTCAGCCGCCTGCTGCAAAATGTCGGCAGCCGATGGGACAGGTGGTGCTGCCTCCGCCGGAACTTCAGCAGGGGCATTCGGCAGCTCATCTGCCTCAGCCGCCAGAGAATCGACCCGGCTCACGCCGAACAGTCCTAGAACCACTAACCCTAAGACGGTTAGCCTCAGACACCCGCTCAAATGCCGCAGCGATCGCCAGTCCGTCGTCCTTGGGGCTATAGTATCGGTCCGATTCATCAGGTACTCCCTACAGCGAGTTGCTTTAGCCGCTGCCATCAATTGTATAGAGCGGTCTCTGCCTCAGCGGCAATACAGCCGATCAATTTTCTTTCATAGGTTGCATTGCCATTGAAAAAGCCGTAGAAAAAAGAGTAGCTAGTATTTCCGCAGCGGCTGGGTCAGCCAGCTAGTTTCCAAATGCGGCTCTACCTTCTAAAATAATGATACAAATATACTACCTGCAATCATGGTTCAATACACTCTCGCCCAAAGCCCCGAAGTCTTGATTGATGTGCCCGGACGCGACTCCAACAAATCGCGTGAAAAGGCGATGGACCAGCTAGTTACTTTAATGGATGATGGCGACCTGCCCACCGAACTCGACGACGGCTTTAACCCCAAGGATTTTATCGAAGTGAAAGAGCCAAAAACAGACCCCTCTGCTGAAGAAAACGCGGTCGTAGAGGCCGTTCAGACCCTTAGCAATTTAGCCAAGCTCAAAGTCAAAGTCCAGGGCTCAAGGGAAGAAGCGCTCAAAGTTCGTGAGCTGGTCGATCTGCTGTTTACCGACGAAGTGATCGAAGAAGAACAAATTGAAGAACTTAACAGCGGTTTTAAAACCCTGAAGACATTCGCCCAAACCAATCTGCGCTACCGCGATGCTAAAGACGAAGCCGAGTCAGCCCGCGAAACGCTAGACGCTGCCCTCAATCCACCTGGCAAGAAAAAGTAGCTGGCAAGAAAAAGTAGTCTGGAGCTGGCCTGTAACCGGCCCGACTTCAATCAGCGGAACCTTTAAAGGCTACCCCTTGGTAGAAGTATCCCATCGTCTTAGGGAGGTCTGGCGCGTAAAATTCTTCCACTGTCACCCGATCAAAAGCGGCTTTGACTAGCTGATCCATCTTGCGGTTAATGTGACAGCCAGCGGCAACCACTCGCTGAATTGGCGTCAGCCGGTTTTGCCAGGTTTGGATGCTGGGTTCGTCGCTGAGACCGTGCTCAATAAAGAAAAATCTGCCCCCTGGTTTGAGCACCCGGTACGCTTCGCTCAGGGCCTTTTGGGCATTGGGGATACTGCACAGCGTCCAGGTACAGACCACATCGTCAAAGCTTTCGTCGGCCAGGGGCAGCTCTTCGCCGCTGGCCAGTTTGGTGGTGATGGGGATGGTGCTGGCGGCGATGCGGGCTTGGGCGATCGCTTCCATTCCCGCATTCGGATCTAGCGCTGTTAGCGAGGTTACCGCCTGAGGGTAATGCGGTAAATTTAGCCCCGTGCCAAAGCCAATCTCCAACACGTCGCCCCGCACGTCTTGCAATAGCTGTTTGCGATAGTCCGTCATCGCCTCAGAAGACATCGACAGCTCCAGCAGCCGAGGAAAGATTAAGCGCGAATAGAGTCCCATCTGTGAGGTGTTCCAATTGAGCAACTGTTTAAGATGCTAGCGCTCTCTTCGATCTCGCTGTGCCTATTCCCTATTTTTAGAACATCTGGTAGCGTTTTACTTTGCGCTAGCAACGGTCGGTTCATCTCACACCTCATCGGAAAAAATCTATGGCGGCACTCAAAGGGCGAAATCTGCTGAGCCTGGCAGACTTCACACCAGATGAAATCACCCATCTGCTGGCGATCGCTGCCCAGATAAAATCAGGGGAAATCAACCCGCAGTGCCCGCAGAAAATATTGGGGCTAGTGTTTAAAAAAGCCTCTACCCGCACCCGCGTCAGCTTTTCTGCCGCTATGTACAAGCTCGGCGGCCAGGTTATAGACCTCAATGCCAACCTCACTCAAATTGGCCGGGGCGAACCTACCGCCGACACCGCCCGAGTGCTAGATCGCTACCTCGACGTGCTCGCTATCCGCACCTACGAACAAGCCGAAGTAGAAGCCTTTGCCCACTACGCTCAGATCCCGGTGATCAACGCCCTGACAGACTTAGAGCACCCCTGCCAAATTTTGGCCGACCTGCTCACCGTGCAAGAAGAGTTTGGCAGCTGTGAGGGGCTGACCATGACTTATCTGGGCGATGGCAACAATGTAGCCCATTCACTCATTTTGGGCTGCGCGCTGATGGGGATGAATGTGCGAGTCGCCACCCCGCTCAGCTACGAGCCGGATGCCGCCATTTTAGAAAAAGCAAAAGCCATCAGCCAGGGACGCAGTGAAGTTGTCATTACCAACGACCCCAAAGCCGGGTTGGAAGGGTCTCACATCCTCTACACCGACGTGTGGGCCAGTATGGGTCAAGAAGACTCTGCCAGCACACGCATTCCCATTTTTGAGCCGTATCAAATTAACCAGGCGGCGCTAGCGTTGGCTGACCCCAAAGCAATTGTGCTGCATTGCTTACCGGCTCATCGCGGCGAAGAGATTACCGAAGAAGTGATGGAGGGCGATCGCTCCCGCATTTGGAACGAGGCCGAGAACCGGATGCACGCTCAGCAGGCGCTACTAGCTGAGGTTCTCGGCGCGACCTGAGCAAGTGCTGGACTTTAAGATTTAGGTCGGGCGGTTCGGGCAAACTGGTAGGCGATCGCGATCAGTAAAACAATGCCCAAAAGCCCGGCTAGCGGGTTGTTGTCTACTCCAGTTACCCACTCGGGTGCGCGGCCCGTGTACTCACTTAGCCCGCCAACATTGACAATGTAGTAGCCCCAAATCAGTCCGGCATGGAGGCCGATGGGATAGCCCAAACGACTCTGGGGACCTTTCTGGAAGGCTTTCTGGAAACTCTGGTTGGCGATAGATCGGCTGCTAATGTAGGGTCTGCCGGTGGGCGATCGCCGCGCCCAAACCAGCGCCATGCCCAATATCACCAGCCCTAAAAACTGCGGAAAGGTGCGAATAATCTCAGGCAGCGGCTTAATAAAATGGGTGGCCGCAAAAAATAGAGCGTTCATCACCAGAGCAGGTGTAGAACGATAGTTAGTCTCCAGCTCTGCGAGCAGCCACCCGCGAAACAGCATTTCTTCAGCGAAGCCAACCGCCAAGGCCATCAGCAAGCCTTCTATCACAAACCGGGATAGCCTGGGGCTCGGCGCGGTTGGCGTGGCCCAGCCCAACGCGGTCTCCAGACCAAACAGCGCAAATACGCTTAATACCCCAATCGTCAGTGCTAGCAGCAGGTCGCGGCCCGTCTGCGCCTGAAAAATTAGACCGCAGCGCTGCCAGGGACGCTGCCAGCGGTGAACATGCTTTCCCCAGCGAGGCAGTCCCCACAGAAATCCGCTGTACAGCAGCACCAGGGCAATAATTTCAAATGCACCCGACCGGCCTATCTGAGCGCCTAGCCAGTAAAGCGGGGCTGCCAGTAGGAGCCAAGCGATCGCCAGCAGCAGCAAAAACGCAAACACCCGCCGCCACGCTCCCTGGCCTCTTATCCAGTCCGTCAGTCGTTTATTAGCGACGCTCATCGCCTATTGCCTGCCCTGTCCCCAGCTCTGAGGCTATTTATCCGGCTGTTTGTCCGACTATTCATCCGGCTCAATCGTGCTGGTAAGGCCTTTGCTACACAGGGTCTCACAGTAGAATTCGGCATGTTCCAGCTCACAAATGATCACCAGCCCGGTGCCGTCGTTGTGAGCCTGCATCATAATGTCAATCGCCTGTGGGGTCGTTAGCGAAGGAACTGTCTGTAAAAGGCATTCAACGACGTACTCCATCCCATTAAATGCGTCATTGTGAAGCAAAACCCGGTATTTCGGGGCAAGCTTGCGAACGGTTGAAATTGCTGGCTTTTCAATGGTTCCAACAGAAGTATTAGGCATGGTTTTAGTCTACGCATCTCTGACTTGACATATCTGATATCTACAGGCGGCCCTGAGGACGACCCTGAGTAATACCATTTTGAGTCATAGCGCCCCATCATGACATTTTGAGAAACCTGGAATCACCCCCCTTGAGTGGTAACATAAGCAGGTTTCTTAATATATCTTAAGATTTAAAGCTCCTTCAACATCCCTGTAGCTATGAGCGTTGTTCCCTCTCAGATTCTCTACCTAGAGCACGGCTCATCACGCCTATACGCCGATGTGATTCAAGTCGTAGAAACACGCCGCCTCTGCTGGGCCAGACCAACGCTTCTCATTCAGGGCTTACCCGAAGACCAAGGACAGGCGTCTCGCCAAGAGATGATTTCCGCTGCGGCGATCGCTCCCGAACACTCCCCCCTCAAACTATACGACTTAGCAGACTGCCCCGATCTCATCTGGCCGATAACCCTGTTTCAGATTGCCTGCGACATCGATTTTTTCTCTTTGTTAGTCCAGCTAAAAATGAACCCTGACGATATCGCGCTACGCCACAGCAGCAGGCAGCTCAATGAATTCATCCGCAGTTTTTGGAGCACTCATGTCAATGTTTTTCGGGCGCTGAACGACGCGGAAGAGACCGCATCGGTGTAGTTACCATCGTTAAAGCTACCTGATTTTAGGAGTGTGACTCTATTTGAGGTGGCCACCCCAAGTAGGTGAGCGCTGGCGAATCTTTTACGGTTGCGGTGATTCACCTGCTTGAGGGAATCCGTCGAAAGGATGAAGCCAACTACAACTACAACGTTCTAAATGTATTTTCTATCGCTATTTTTTAGCTTTATGAAAATGTTTTCACCTAGACAAATATCTGGCCGTAGTAGCAAATAACACCAAAGGAAGTATGCGACTGTAACTGCCAGTACTGCTGGTTTAAAACATTAGCAGGCTGTCAAAATCTAAAGGCATATAAAGTAATCAGTGATACAGTCAAAATTCAATAAGAAAGGAGCAAAGTTTGTCTGCTTATCTCTATAGAAGGGTGCTTTGCCTTAGATTCACTTAAAAACGAGCAGCCTGATGTTTTGTTTTTAGCTTTCTATCGCTTTAAGAATCTCGCTTTGACTGGTCCAGCAGTCTGCGAAAAGTAAGATGCAAAGTCATGTGAATGAGCGTAAAGATGCTTTGTAGCAGAGCGCACGGAATTTCTATATGAGGTTGAAGTTAAGTAGTACCACTTACCCAAAACTTTAAGAAAGAGATGATGCAGGTCAAGATTCGACAAACGTACTGTTGCTCACTGTGCCATTCAAATTTATTGCCGATAACTTGTAAGCGTAGATTTGTTTGTAAGCGATGCCTTACGAACATCTCAGACAAGTATTAAAAGCAACACTTTCTTGAATTATCTTGCTGACATATCTTGTCGGCATCAAGACAAATCCCGGATACGAGTCCCATAACCGATAGCTCACTAAGAAGCTGACTGAGGAAGGAGTTAATATGACAAGCCCTAATTCACCTGTGACCGTAATCTGTCCTTTTGGCATTCTCAATGCTGAGAGCGCCAACTGGTTTGAGCAGCAGCTCGTCTCTGCGATCAATAGCGACAGCCCATCTGAGCTGCTAGTCGATATGAGCAAAGTCGAATCTTTAGACAATGCTGGACTGGTTTCTTTCATGTCGGCCCTGAATACGGCCAAATCTAGAAGCAAGCACCTGAGCATCTGCTCTGCTCCCCCGGCTATTCGCATCGTCTTTGAGCTAACTCAGCTCGACCGGGTCTTTACAATGATCGACCAGACTCCGGCTGCTGTGGCTGCGTAGCTCATTCGGCCAAACTTCGGCCAAACTCAATATTGGCACTTACGGGCGCTCCTACTGCTGTGGGGAGGGCCTTTTTCATAGGCGGGCTGCGGTTGAGCCACCCGTGGCATCAGGATGTTTACGATATAGTTAGGGTTTAGATTTGACGAGATTTGCCGTGACTCCTGCTGCTCCAACTGCTATTGCCGACCTGCTCAATGCTGATATTTCTCGGCCTGCTCGCTATTTGGGTAATGAGCGCGGCGCGGTGCACAAGCCCTGGCAAACAGCTGATATCCGCTGGGCGCTGACCTACCCCGAGATCTACGAAGTGGGGGCCTCTAATTTGGGGCACATTATTTTGTACAGCATTTTGAATGCTCAGCCTCGGCAGCTGTGCGATCGCGCCTACCTCCCTGCCGCCGACCTCACCGAAAAGCTGCGAGAGAGCCAGACGCCCCTATTTGCTGTAGAGTCTCGCCGTCACCTGAATGAGTTTGATATTTTGGGCTTTAGCCTGAGCTACGAGCTAGGCGCAACCAATATTCTAGAGATGCTCTCTCTGGCTCAGGTGCCGCTGACCTGGCAAGAGCGCAGCGCAGAAGGCCCCTGGAACGTAGAAACCGGCAGCTGGCCGCTGATTTTTGCAGGCGGGCAGACAGCCACCTCCAACCCTGAGCCCTACGCCGAGTTTTTTGATTTTTTCGCGCTGGGTGACGGCGAAGAACTGCTGCCCGAAATTGGCCTGGTACTAGAGGAAGGCAAAGCCGCTGGGCTTAGCCGGGAGCAGCTGTTGCTAGATCTTGCCCAGGTGCCAGGGGTCTACGTGCCTCGCTTCTACGATATGGCTGCTGACGGTTCAGTACGGCCCAGTCGCCCCGATGTGCCCGCACGGGTGCTGCGCCGGGTCGCACCGCCCATGCCTGAGTACTCCATTGGCCTGGTGCCCTACGTCGAGACCGTGCACGACCGGCTGACGGTCGAAATTCGGCGGGGCTGCACCCGAGGCTGTCGCTTTTGTCAGCCGGGAATGCTGACTCGTCCGGCCAGAGACGTGCCGCCTGAGCAGGTGATTGATACCATCGAGCGCGGTATGCGGGAGACCGGCTACAGCGAATTTTCACTGCTGTCTTTAAGCTGCTCAGACTATTTGGCACTGCCAGCGGTAGGCGTCGAAATTAAAAACCGGCTCAAAGATGAAAATATCAACCTGTCTTTGCCCAGCCAGCGGGTAGACCGCTTTGATGAAAATATTGCCCATATTGTCGGCGGGCTGCGGCAGACCGGCCTGACCTTTGCACCCGAAGCTGGTACCCAGCGAATGCGCGACATTATCAACAAAGGGCTCACTAACGAAGAGCTGCTGCGCGGAGTAAAAATCGCCTATGAGCAAGGCTGGGAGCGGGTGAAGCTCTACTTTATGATCGGCTTGCCGGGTGAAACCGATATAGATGTGCTGGGCATTGCGGAGACGGTGCGCTGGCTGCGTCGGGAATGCTTTGAAAAAGGCAGGCGGGCGCTTAAGTTCAACATCACTATTTCTAATCTGACGCCCAAGCCCCACACCCCATTTCAGTGGCATTCAGTCTCTACGGATGAGTTCAAGCGTAAGCAGGCGCTTTTGCAGGCCGAGTTCAACCATATTCGCGGCGTTAAGGTCAACTTTACCGACGTGCGGATTTCGGCGATGGAAGACTTTGTCGGGCGGGGCGATCGCCGTCTCTCAGCCGTCGTCCGCCGAGCCTGGGAGTTGGGGGCCGGCATGGATGCCTGGTGGGAGAGCCTGGAAAAAGCGTTTGGGGCCTGGACTGAGGCGATTTTCGATGCCGGTCTGGACTGGAAATATCGTCAGGTCGAAAGCGGCGAATGGAGCCTGGATGACAATATTGCAACAGCTGAGCGCGAGGGACAAGCCGTAGACGAGGCGATGACCGCTACGCTAGATCGCCCTTTGCCGTGGGACCACATCGATACCGGGATAGAGAAGCAGTGGCTGCAAGACGAACTCAAGCGAGCTTTGGCCGCCGCTACCGTACCTGACTGCTCTTTTGAGGGCTGCTCTCACTGCGGCATCTGCGGGCCAGATTTTGGTCACAACGTGGTGGTGCCGCCGCTGGAAATTCCGCAGTTTGCCGGACACTTTAAGCCCGATCAAACCCGCGCTCAGCGGCTGCGAGTCAAAGTAGGTAAGCTGGGCGAGATGGCCCTGATTGGCCACTTAGACTTTGCCCGGCTGATGGACCGGGCGATTCGTCGGGCCTCGCTGCCAATTGCCTTTACCGGCGGCTACCATCCGGGGCCGCGAATTTCTCCAGCAAATGCGCTGCCTTTGGGCATGACCAGCACCGGGGAAATTATCGATTTTGAGCTGACAGAAGAAGTTGATCTAGCTGACTTTAAATCGCGATTGCAGGCCCAGCTGCCTGAAAACGTACCGATTTATCAGACGACCGCCATCTCTTTACAGCTGCCTTCTGCCACCAAATGTCTAGACAAGGCTGAGTATTTACTGGTCGTAAATACCGAGGCAAATGAGAGCGACTGGGAGAGCTGGGTGCAGCAGGTGCTGGCCGCTGAGCAGATTATGCAGACCAAGACCACCAAGTCGGGCAAGACTAAAGAGATAGATTTGCGATCGCGTCTCTTTACCCTCTCTATTGCTGACGCTGGCTCTCTAGTTGAGCTGCCGGTAGACGTGCGTGATCGCCTGACCTCCAATCAGAAAAATGGGCAGGCGCAAACCGGGCAGACTACGCTTCGCTATACGGGCAGCTGTCGTAACGATGGCACTCTGCTGCGGCCTCAGGCGGTCGTCAGTATGCTGGAGTCGGTCAGCGGCCAGACATTGGTGCTAGGCCACGTCCATCGCGTTCAGCTCATTTTGAGTGAGTCATAGCAGGTTCAGGGACGGACTCAGCTGTGGACGAGTGCAGGCCCGCTAGGTCACAATAAAATGAGCGCACTATCGGTTTCAACGGCAACTAATGGCTGAGTCTCCTCTAATCAGAATGGCTGGCGCTGTACTCGCAGCCCTTGCAATCAGCGGGCTGTTTTGCCCGATTGCAAGGGCTCAGTCCCCCGACGCGATACAGAACCAGCTGTCGAATTTGGACCAGTTTCCGCTGTCGCTGTCCGCCGCTCAGGGGACCATTGTCGCGGCGGATGATCGACTCTCGCCCGTTCGGTTTAGTCAGCCGAGCCTGTCATGGACGCGAGATCAGGTGGGCGATCGCTATGGCAGCGATCGCCTGGTCGAACAATGGCAGGCCTACCGTGTTGAGGGCGGTCCCAACTACGTCGATGTCATCGTTAATGAGCAAATTTGGAGTTTGCTCAACTACTTTGAGCGCTATGCGTTTGTCTTGCAGTTTGGCACAGCCGCCGAAGACAATGGCTACAGCGTCCGGGTCTTTCACACGGGAGATGTAGCGGCTGTCAATGATATTAGGGCATCTAGAGTGCGCAGTCGGGCAGGCGGAGTCTTACGGGGTGGACACTTTTGCGACTTTAGCCAGGTGGCGCTACCGCTCAGCCTATCCGCAGAGGCAAAGCTCCCCTGCACAATAGTACTAGACGACTCCAGCAGCAGCCGTATTCGCAGACCTGCCCTTTAATCTATACCCTTTAACCTGTGCCCTTTAACGTGTAGATTGATCTCGATTAGCCTGCTCTCAGCTGCTGCCACAGGTCAAGGTACGCGGTTTGCATGGCGGCTGGCAGCGGCAGGAGCGGCTCACTCTTTTGGATGGCGGCTATCGACAAATCGCTATTTTCTAGAGCATCGGGCAGGCTGGCGTCTTCACTCAGGAAAATGGGAGACAGTCCCTTTCCAGCGCTGGAAATTTGAGTAGCTGGCCCTGTCTGTAAGCAAAAAGCTATCCATTTTTTGGCGGCAGCGCTCATTTCTGCGCCTTTGGGCCGCACCCACATATCCGCAGACAGCAGCGATCCCTCAGCTGGAACGACTGCTTTGAGATCGCGGTACCGCTTTAGCGCTGCAATCACATCGCCCGACCAGGCTACCGCCGCCGTGATATCTTCATTCACCAGCGCCTTGAGCGAGGTGCTGGAGTCATAGGTTCTCACCTGCTGGTTGAGCTGAGCAAACGACTCGGCGAGTGAATCGCTCAGCGGCAGGGCCACTGCACTGTCAGCAGTGCCTTCAAAACTGGGATTAAAGCTGCCGGTCTGCATTTTTTGCAGCAGACCGATGACGATGCGGGGATGGTCGGGTAGGGCCAGCTGACGGCGCAGCTGAGGTTGCAGTAAGTCGCTCCAGGCTTTGAAAGGCGGGTTTGCCTGAGGAAACTGGCTCTGCCGGTAGACAATCACCAGGGTTTGCACCTTGTAGGGGGCGGCCCACACCGAGGTAGGCTGGCTGTCGTCACCTGGGTCGCGCTCTGCATTGCGCTTAACGAACTGCTGCCAGGCCACCGGCAGCTTTGCTAAGGTCTCGGCGGGTAGGTCTAAGGGTTCGATCAAGTCTTGGGCGATCGCGCTGGTCAACCAATAGTCCCCGAGGCTAGCCAGATTATCGACAGCTGGGCCTGCTTCGGTCTGAGCCCACGGCAAAAAGCGCCGCAGTGAAAAGGCAGGTGTCTCCGGCGGCAGCTGCCAGCGCTGTAGCTGCTGAAACACCGTCTCCAGCTGAGAGGTCATCTGAAAGTTGACCGGTTCTTCGGCCTGCTGACGAAATTTTTTTAAGACTTCGGGCGGCACCGACCCCTCTAACAGCATCACTCGCAGGGCATTGGCAGTGGCTGACCCACAGCTCGTGAGCAAGCTGCCAAGCGCCAGGCCAGCAGTGCCAAAAAGCAGCGTTCTTCGGTTGATCATAAAGTGCCTGTTGTCTGTGCTCTGCGGCGAGGGTTCAGCTGACTAAAGTCTCTAACTCCTCTATAGCCACAGTAAAGCGCAGCAGAGATACCTCTCTCCTGCGCTTCAAGTTTAGCGCTTATAGAATTTTGATCTCTGTCGGCCCAGGTCTACAGAGACTTGGTCTTACCGGCTCCCCACTTATCGCCCATGATCTTGGGCATCAGGAGGATGTGGCCAGAGATGGCTTCTAAATCATCTTCGGTCAGGTTGCGCATTTTTGGGTAGACATCGCTGCTTTTAGTACTCGGATGCAGCTCCGAAATTTCAACCAGGCCGTCGTAAGTCGTCGGGTTGTGCAAATAGTCTACCAGGGCAGCCAGGTTGTCCCGAGCGGGGAAAGCACCCTCTAGCGACTCGGTATCTAGGCCAACGTTGGGGTTGGTCTTGGTAATGCCCGAATTGTGGCAGGTCGCACAGGCGACGTTAAACTTGCGGCGACCTCGGAGAAACTTCTCTGTCGAAAGAGCCACCGTTCCCCCCTGGTCATTGGCTTTGATTGTCCGGGTTGAAGCATCTAGCTCAGCGGCGATCGCATCCCCTACAAACAGCCCAGCGCCCAACACTCCAGACACAAAAATTACAGCCGCCACCACCAGCCCAGTGCATCTCTTAAATAAATCTCTCATTTTTTATGCTCGCTTCTCAGACACGCAACACAGCAAGAATTCAATTTTTGATCGAATCCAATCGTCTCCTTATCATGCCATGAATGGGACGGCAGGGGGGGAAGATACCGCTCAAAGACCGGAAGAAAACCGGGCGATCGCCAGACTCTCCTCAGATTATTTACATTACTTTACAAAAAATAGGGCGTTGGTCATCTGCGCGCCTAAATTTCGCGCTCGACTCCCTTCAGCACAGTCTCTACGTGCTTAGTCTCTAACTGCTTAGTCTCTACGTGCTTAGCGGTAATAGCGACCTTATTCACCGGCTGATGCAATCGAATGAGCTGGGCCAATGTCTGCTTGAGCTGGGGCCGAGGCACAATTTTATCGACAAAGCCGTGGCGCAGCAGATATTCGGCGGTCTGGAAGCCATCGGGCAGTTTTTCTCGAACGGTTTGCTCAACTACCCGCCGACCGGCAAAGCCAATCGTCGCCTCAGGTTCAGCCAGAATAATATCTCCCAGCATAGCAAAGCTGGCCGTCACACCGCCGGTCGTTGGGTGAGTCAGCACTGGCATATAGAGCAGCCGGGCCGCCCGATGGCGCTCCAAGGCAGCTGAAATTTTAGCCATCTGCATCAGGCTGAGCATTCCCTCCTGCATCCGAGCGCCGCCCGAGGCACAGACAATAATGACCGGCAGTCGTTCAGCGCTGCCGCGCTCAATCAGCCGGGTCAGCTTTTCACCGACTACAGAGCCCATACTGCCGCCCATAAAGCGAAAATCCATCGCGCCCAGGGCCACGCGCTCACCGTCAATTTCGCCGATGCCGGTCTGCACACCGTCCACTAACTTAGTCTTGGCCTGCGTGTCGCGAATGCGGTCAGCATAGGCTTTGCGATCGCGAAACCGCAGCGGATCTTTCGGCGAAATCTGCGTATCTATCGGCGTCCAAGTATTCGCGTCAATCAGCTGTTCAATTCGCGCTGCGCTAAAAATGCGATGGTGATAGCCGCACTCCGGGCACACCTGCTGATTAGCCCGCAAATCCTTGGTGTAGGTGAGCACATCACAGCGCTCACACTTAGTCCACAGCCCGTCGGCGATTTCTCGCTCATGTCTATCTTGACTAATCAAACCCGTCTTCTTGCGATTTGCAAACCAATCAAACAGTGACATCTTTCCGCTCATCAAACCCGCCTTAAGTCGCTGCCTCAAGACACAAGTATCTGGGTCTAATAAGAGACTCGAAGATGGCTCATGCGCAGCCTTGAAAGCGGCAAATTCCTTATTTATCCTACTGGGTTGCATCCCTTAGTGGGAAATTCAGCGCCAGATTTGAAGGTTTTATCTGTAATGCCATATTTTAGCCAAGTGACCAACGCTACAGCCCCAGCGGAAAGAAAAGAGCGACGTATGCACCGATCAGCGGCTCACCGTAAAACAGCGCCAGCACCGCACCTAGCGCCAAATAAGGTCCGAAAGGAATAGGCTGCTTTGGCCCCAGCGCGCCTAGCGCCAGCGCCCCGCCGCCAATCACTGCGCCCATTGCCGCTGCCAAAAAAGTCGCCAACAGCAGCCCCGACCAACCCAGCCAGGCCGCCATCATCGCCGCTAGCTTAGCGTCACCGCCGCCCATCGCCGGTTTGCCAAATGCCTGGCTACCCGCTACGCCAATTAGCTCAAATAGCCACAGCCCAAAGATACTGGCTGCGATCGCTGACATCAGCCCGCCAACCACGTGGTCAACCGTCGGCATCTCCAGCCAGCTTAGCCACCCCCGAAAGCCCCAACCCAGCAGCAGCCCCGAAGCCGTCAGACTGTTGGGCAAAGTCATCGTGTCTAAATCGATCAGCGCCAGCGCTAGCAGCCAGCAAACAAAAATCCAATGACCAGGCGTCTGCCAGCTAAACCCAAACAGGGCAAACACCGATACAAACAGGCAGCCCGTCACAAATTCTACGATTGGATAGCGGGCGGCAATCGGCATTCGGCAGCTGCGACAGCGACCCTTTAACCAGAGCCAGCCCAGCACAGGCACATTGTCATAAGGCCTGAGCCGGGTCTGGCAGCGCGGGCAACGCGAGGGCGGATGTATGAGTGAAAGCCCTGCGGGCAGTCGGTAGACCACCACGTTTAAAAAGCTACCCACCGCCGCCCCTAAAATAAAAACGATCAGAACCAGAACAAAAGTATCCACTAAGTTCAGACGCACGGATAGAGTTAGAGCACTTTTAAGATGCCCAATCCATCATCTGGAGTTGATGCAGTACGCCTTCATCTAAGAAGTACACGCTCTATCTCGCTCGTTGATTCTGGTTTCAGCAGGGTCTTTCTTAAATAAGGCCTGGCTCGATCTGGCTGAAGGGAATGAAGCATTCTTGAGGCAGCAACACAGGCTTATCGCCAAAGACCAGTTTGCCCCGGTGGTTCAGTCGGCCAATGGCAACCCCAATCGGACGCTGCATGACCTCTGGATGGACTTCGTAAAAGGTGCGGTAAATGTGCCGCGCCGCTTTGATTAGCTCTGGATCGAGCAGGGCTGAATTACCGCCAAAGGCGAGTCGGTCTGCATTTTGAGGGTGCATAGGCGGGCTCATCGCTGGCGATGCCGTGGGTGATGACATATGACTCCTGGCTGACTATATAGAACGATTTTCGATAGCTGCTTAAGGTACTGGTATAAAGGCTTAGCTCGCGCTCAGGGCCTTTTCGAGCGATCGCCCCATGTCCTCACAGCCGACTGCCGTCATGCCTACCGACATAATATCGCCGGTGCGATAGCCCTGATCGAGCACGGTGAGCACGGCCTGCTCAATTTGATCGGCGGCGGCAGACAGGCCTAGACCATAACGCAGCAGCATCGCCGCACTGAGCACCTGTGCCAGCGGATTGGCCTTGTCCTGTCCGGCAATGTCGGGCGCTGACCCGTGCACCGGTTCAAATACGCCGGGGCCACTCTCCCCCAGACTGGCAGATGGTAGCATACCGATGCTGCCAGTGAGCATTGCCGCTGCATCGGACAAGATATCGCCAAACAGATTGCCGGTGACTATCGTGTCAAACTGCTTGGGCTGACGCACGAGCTGCATAGCGGCATTGTCCACATACAGATGCGACAGGTCAACGTCACTGTAGTCGGCGTGGAGGGCGGTGATGCGATCGCGCCACAGCTGAGAGACTTCTAGCACATTGGCTTTGTCCACCGAGCACAGCCGCCCCTGACGCTTGCGAGCTGTTTCATAAGCCACTCGCCCAATTCGATCAATTTCGCCAGTGGTATAGGCCATGGTGCTCACGCCTCGCTGCTGGCCGTCTTCTGTCTCAAAAATGCCTCTGGGCTGACCAAAGTAAATGCCGCCTGTAAGCTCGCGCACCACCATAATATCGACCCCTTCTACCACTTCGGGCTTCAGCGAAGAGGCGCTGAGCAGCTGTGGCAAAATCACAGCGGGCCGCAGATTGGCAAATAGCCCGAGCCCGGAGCGCAGTCCGAGCAGTCCGGTTTCGGGGCGCTGCGATCGCGGCAGCTGATCCCACTTATAGCCCCCAATCGAGGCGAGCAAAACTGCGTCACTCTGTCGGCAGGCGGTCAAGGTGGCTTCAGGCAGCGGCGATCCTGTAGCATCAATCGCTGCGCCGCCGATCAGAGCCTCGGTAAAGTCGAATTCAATATTTTGCTGTTGACCCACCTGCTTAAGCACGGCCACCGCCACCGCGATAATCTCTGGGCCGATGCCGTCTCCGGGCAGTAGCGTAATGCGGAAGGGGGTTGTCGGGGTCGCAGGCATAGTCGCGCAGTGAAGGGGACGGGTGCCATAATACCTGAACCCGCTGGTCATTTTTCCCACTGGCTATTTCCCACTGGTTATTTTTAGATATCTATGTCTTTTCTCCGCCCCGACCTGGCTCAGTTAGCTGCTTACCAGTCTCCTCATCCTATCGGTGAAGCTGATCTGGTGTCGCCTGCTTTAGATCCGCTGGATACCAATGAAAGCCCGATTGATCTGCCTGCCAAGATCAAAGCGTCTCTAGCAAATCAGTATCGAGAGGCGATCGCTGCCAATCGCTACCCCGACGGCAGCCAGCTAGCGCTCAAACAGGCCGTTTTAGCCTATGCCGCTCGCTCTGGGAAGATTTCGCCGCAGTCACTAGGCGTAGAAAACATCACCTTGGGCAACGGCTCTGACGAGCTGATTCGCTCCGTTCTGATGGCAACCTGTTTGGGTAACCACGGCTCTATTCTAGTGGCCGAACCGACCTTTTCGATGTACGCGATTTTAGCCAAAACGCTGGACATAGCAGTGCATAGCGTCAGCCGTCAAGATGACTTTGCAGTCGATATAGCTGCCGCGCAGTCGGCTATTGAGCAAGCCGCTGGGGGGGCGCTGCCCATTCGCGCCGTCTTTATGGTGCATCCCAACTCACCGACGGGCAACGCCCTCACTCCAGCGGAGCTGACCTGGCTGAGTCAGCTGCCAGAAAGTATCTTAGTCGTCGTCGATGAAGCCTACTTTGAATTTAGCGCTCACACCACGCTGGCAGAAGCGCTGAGCCGCCCCAACTGGATTGTTTTGCGGACTTTTTCCAAAGCTTTTCGGCTAGCAGCTCACCGAGTGGGCTACGGCATCGCTCACCCGTCTATCATTGCAGCGCTAGAAAAGCTCAGGCTGCCCTATAACCTGCCCAGCTTTTCTCAGGCAGCGGCTCAAACGGCTCTGGCGCACAGCGCGCAACTGCTCAGTCAGATTCCGACTGTCTTAGCAGAGCGTCGCCAGATGCTCCAGGCGCTAGCCGATCATCCCTATCTACAGGTGTGGCCCAGCGATGGGAACTTTGTGTATGTGCGGTTGAGCGATCACGCGCTAACTACCCTAGCGGTCACAGATCCCGCCGAAGGTCTGGTAAAACTGCTAAAACTGCTGCGAGCCCAGGGCACTCTGATTCGCCATACGGGTGGCGGACTGCGTATCAGCATTGGGACAGCCACTGAAAATCAGCGTACCCTAGACCATCTCCAGCAGATATTTGGCCCTACCCGGGATCGGGATAGAAGTTTGGACAGGCAGCATGTCTCTACCAAACAAAGCCTGATCTGACTCGGCGAATGGTCTGAGGCAGTACACCTACCAGTAGCGCAAAGGCATCATCAGGCACCCGGTCTACCGTGGCCTGGTCAAAATAAGTCTTAAACTGCTCTAAAATCATCCGTGCTCGATCATCAGGGCTGGGCTGATCGGTGAAGTTTTGAGTGAGCCGAATCCACTGCAACCGAATTTTGATGGCATTCTGATGAGCTTCGTGGGAATCGGGCTCCAGCAGAGACAGATTGCCAATGGGGATCACTTTAACGATGCCTTCATCTAGATCTCCACCGACTGCTGCTCCTGGGCCTGCAAACTCCGCGTGAAATTCTCGCAGCACAATCAAACCGTTGCGACGACGGCTATTGACTACCCATAGCCTGCCGCTATCCATTTTTTCGACCACTTCATCAACTTGCAGATTTTGATTCACGGATGCGCCGAAGAATTTCCAGTCACCTGCTTTAGGGACTTGTCTGGAGACTTTTTTTGGCACTTGCTTGGGCACCTGCAAGTTGTCTTGCACTTGACTCCGAACAGGGCTCTGAATTGGTCCGAACTGATAGGGTAGCTGCGAATTGATATTAGCAGAGTGATCTGTCAGCTCACAAGCACGTTCTATTGGGGGCAGCTTAGCTGGCGCGGCGACTGCCTCAAGGGTGGGCTTAAGATCCATATTTGGGAGCGTTCACTCAGCGCATGGGATGGCATCGGCGGGTGACTACTCCTAATGTGATACGAATCCTGCCTGGATAGTGAAAGAACAAATAGTTTTTATTCATTCTTTATAACAGCGCGATCAGTACTTTACATACCGCACATAAAGCTAAAACGGTCTGCGACGGCCAAGAGCGTCAGTGTATCTAGCCAGCCTGCCCTACGGCTTCTCTAGTTGAGTGTACTTGCTTTGAAAGGAGCAGACGCTGCGGTCTAAGACCCAAACTAGAAAGAAGGGGATTGCTAACTTCACAGGGCTGGTAGCCCGCCTGGATATATAGCGCATGGGCCGCTGGGTTATCGGCCATCACATGCAGATAGAGACGATGAAAGCCCCAGCTTAGAGCAATGCTTTCGCTGGTGAGCAAGAGCTGCTGCGCTGCGCCCTGACGCCGATGGGCCGGAGTGATAGCCAGGTTGGAGAGGTAGGCTCGCTTGGTGGGAAATAGCTGCCAGGCTTCGCAGGGGCGCTGAGAAATTTCAATGGTGCCAATCACCGGTCCAGACTGAGCTGAATCGGGCTGAAGGGTGGTCGCGACCAGGCAGGCGTATTGACCGGCTGGTGCTTTGAGGCGAGTTTTAATGTCTTCTCGGATACCGATGCGCATCAGCCAGTACAGCCAGCGAGTGGCTTGGACTTGCGGATAAAAGCTAGCTAATAAAACTCCTGTAATGGGCATAAGATCTTTGGGTTGGGCTGCTCGAATGCGGAAGGGCGATCGCCGGTAAGAAAGGGGACGGGTGCGCCCTGCATTAGTCGCAGACATAGTAAAAACTCGAAAGAGGGTGGGCACTTTATATAAGACGTTGCACAGCTGCCTGAGAATTGAAGGGATTTTTTGGGAGCGCTTTCTTAAGAATTCAGTTGCTTTGGGTGGGATGCTAGAAAAACGCGCTTAATAAATTGTAACGAAACTCCAGCACAGACATAACATTTTCAGCCTAGATGAGAGAGTGAGGCATGGCAGTTAGAGAGCGTAGCAGGCGGCAAGCGGCAGCCAAGCACAAAATCCTGGTGGTGGATGACGAGCCTGATAACTTGGATCTGCTCTATCGAACATTCTATCGAGATTTCAAGGTAATAAAGGCTCAGAGCGGTCATGAAGCGCTGCAAATGCTGACCGAGCAGGGTGATATTGCGGTGATTATTTCTGACCAGCGAATGCCAGGAATGAGCGGGACAGAGCTGCTGCGGCTGACGGCGGATCGCTACCCAAACTCAATTCGGGTGATGCTGACTGGCTATACCGATGTAGAAGATTTGGTAGAAGCTATCAATGAGGGCAAGGTTTTTAAGTATGTGACTAAGCCCTGGGAGGAAGCGGACTTAAGAACGGTTGTAGACCAAGCGATAGACACGCATCGTCTGCTGGAAGCCCGGACACAGGAGCTCAACCGGGTAGTGCGTCAAGAGACGCTGCTCAATGCAATCACCAATACCATTCGCAGCGCTCAAACCTCTCAAGAGATGCTAAAGACGATTGTAGAGACGCTGGGAACCGCCTTTGAGCTGGACTATGGCATTGTCCAGCCGCTGGCGGATGTGGAGCTGAATTCTCCGGCGTTTCACTATGTGGGTACCGGGGTGCCTGAGGACTTGCGATCGCTAGACCACCTGATGTTGCTAAAGCAAACCGTCTGGCATACCCGGCTTACGCAGCATCTAGAAGCGGCTGAAGAGGTGCTCGCAGCAGCGCCCAATCCAGACTGCGTAGCGGCTTACCTGACACTGAATATTCATACCAGCTTGCTGATTCCGCTCACCTGCAAGCAGGATATTTTAGCGGTCTTGGCGCTGCACAAGTGCGCTTCCCAAAAGCCCTGGGAAGAGAATGAAATCAAGCTGCTGACCACCCTGGCTGACCAGGCGGCGCTGGCCCTATCGCAGACGTGGACCTATGAGCGGGTGCAGGCTTTGGCGCAGCGCGAGGTGCTGATCAATACGATTACGCAGGCGCTTCATGCCAGCCTGGAACCAGCTGAGATTTTTTCGGCCATTACTCAAAAACTAGGTCAGGCGCTCTATGCAGATAGCTGCACGCTGTCGCTGTGGAGTAAGACCAGTTCTCGGTGTGTTGGTCGCTACGATGCGGTTATAGAGACAGCTCCGACCCTGCCTGAAGCTAGAATTACGATTGCAGATGACGAAATATTTACTCAGCTGCTGGCGACTAAGCAGCCGGTGCTGATCAACACCGCCGACTGCGCTGACCCAGCGGTTAGCTCAGAATTTGCGACGGGACTGCTAGGGGCGACTGCGCTGCTGGCAGTGCCGCTGTTGGCAGATGCCAAAGTCACCGGCTGTATTGTATTGCAGCAGGTGTATAGCGGTCGCCAGTGGCAGAAAGATGAGGTCAATCTGGCTCAGGCAGTGGCTAATCAGGCGGCGATCGCCGTGCAGCAGGCCAACCTCTACCAAAAAACCCGTCAGCAGGCCGACCAGCTGATGGCGCTAGACCAGCAAAAAACCGCCTTTTTCCAAAACATTTCCCACGAATTTCGCACGCCCCTAACGCTAACCATTGGCCCACTGGAATCGGCAGTAGAACGCGGCGAGGGGCTAGACGCTGAGCAGTCGGTAATCGCTCTGCGCAACTCACGGCGGCTGCTGCGGCTGGTCAACCAGCTGCTGGACTTGCAGCGCTTGGACGCGGGTAAAATGCAGCCGACCTTCCGGCCCTGCGACCTGGCAACTTTCACAGTTGAAGTAGTAGAGGCGTTTCAGACCTACTGCGAGCGCAAGCAGATTACGTTAATCACAGAAATTTCTGCCTGCTCGACTGTCTATTTAGACCTAGAAAAATTTGACAAGGTACTTTACAATCTGCTCTCTAATGCGATGAAATTTACCCCGGCAGGTAAGTTGATTACTGTACGGCTCCAGGAGATAAACGGCAAAGTCAAACTAGAGGTGCAAGACCAGGGCATTGGTATTCGCACCGACCAAATTCCCCATCTCTTCGAGCGGTTTCGGCAGGCCGACGGCTCTGCCAATCGCAGCTATGAGGGGACAGGGCTAGGGCTGTCGCTGGTGCAAGAACTCTCGGCCCTGCACGGCGGTCAGGTGACGGTGCAGTCTGTATATGGTGAGGGTACAACCTTTACCATTGACCTGCCGCTGGGCGCTAGCCATTTGCCGGCAAGCCAGGTGGTTGAGCAGGTACTCTCAGTTGAAAAGGGTCGCGCCGCAGTCGAGCTTTCTGATGTAGAAAGGGTGTCGGCAGCGGCTGATTGTTCTGTTAGTTTGCCGCCAGAAGCAGCCGATAGCCAGGAGCGGGCGTCTTTTGAGGGCGCTCAAGTTTTGGTGGTCGATGACAACCCCGATCTGCGTGCCTACGTATCGAGCGTGCTGCAGCGTCAGGGCTATCAGGTGCGTACCGCTGAGCAGGGTGCCGCTGGTTTGGAGATGGCTACCGCCTATAAACCCGACTTGATTATCAGCGATCTGATGATGCCAGGAGTCTCCGGATTGGAGATGATTGAGCGGATTCGTAAAGATCCGGTCTTGCGGGGAACCCCGATTATTTTGCTGACGGCAAAGGTCGATGATGAAACGCGCCTGGAAGGGGTAGAGCAGGGGGCTGATGCCTACCTGTCTAAACCCTTTAATGACCGCGAGCTGCTGGCTGAAGTGCGTAATCTGCTGGCGCTAAAAGCTAATGAGCGCAAAGTAGCCCAGCTCAATCAGTATCTGACGGAATCGGTATTGCAGCGCTTTTTGCCGCCGTCTCTGGTGCAAAAAGCCAGCAAGGGCACTCTCCAGCTTGACCTGCGGCCTGAGCCTCGCCTGGTGACCATTTTGTTTAGCGATATTGTCGGCTTTACTCAGCTTTCTAATACGCTGCGATCGCGTCGGGTCGCCGAGCTGCTCAACGAATACTTAGAAACCATGACCCGCGCTATCTTCAACCACGGGGGCACCGTGGATAAATTTATGGGCGATGCGGTACTGGCCCTGTTTGGTGCGCCAGAAGAAATGAGTCCGAATGAGCAGGTGAAACGGGCGATCGCCGCTGCCCGCCAGATGTATCAAGACCTAGAAGGGCTCAACCAGCGCTGGGCGTTGCAGGGTATTGGCCCCGTAAAATTTCGCTGCGGTATTCACCAGGGCACAGCGGTCGTTGGCATGTTTGGCAGCATTGAGCGCTCAGACTACACTGCCATTGGCCCCAGCGTTAACATCGCCGCCCGCATTCAAGAGGCCGCAACCGCCGAGACTATCCTCGTCTCAGCCGCCGTTGCCGACTACCTGGACGAGCGAGAAATCGTCAAATTTGAGCCGCTACAGCTGAAGGGCGTAGACGAAACCGTTTTGACCTTTGGTGTGAAGACCCGCCTGTAGCCGCTGAGAGATTTTTTGTCTTGCGCCTACTCTCAGCTGCTCGCAACCTGACGAGTGGCCGATAGCGCAATACACTGGCCGCATTCGAGTGCTAGCTTGTTATCAGTTTGACCGGATAACGTGTAAGCTCCCGGCCAAGCAGCTTATGGTCTCTCCTCTACAACTCTGGCAGCATCCTCGACCTCGACACCTCTGGCCGGCGCTAGGAGGGCTTTCTGTGCTAGCCCATGTTGGTCTGTTGGGCCTGAGCTTGCCCTATGTGCTAGAGCTGATGCAGCCTTCCGGCAACCGTTCGGCAGCTTTGGCAACGCCAATTGAGCTAGTAGTAGTCGATCCAGCAGATGAGGTGATCGCTCCAACCTCTGCACCCACCAACCCGCCAGATACCGCCACCGATTCAGCCGAGACGCCTAACACCACTACCGCTGAGCGCAGCGCAGCGCAACCATTGCCAGAGAGCGATCCAGCCAACGTTGAGCCGCCTGAGGCTGAACGCCGTACGCCTGCTGTTCCTGCTGTGACTGGCGATCGCGACAGCTCCAACAGCCCGGACAGCCCGGATGCTCAGACACCGGCTACGGGCGAATCGGGCACAGCAGACACTGATTCTGGCTCATCAGAATCACCGGAGCAGATCGATCAAGACCAAACCTCTTTGGCTCAAGACTCCTCCGCGCAGAATCCTTCAGGTGGCCAGTCGGAGGGACAAGATGAGCCCGATACATCGGTGAGCGACAGCGATCCTGTAGTTCCACCGACCGTTCCAGGAGACCAGCCGTTAGAGTCTCCCAATCAATCCGCTGGTACCGAAACTGAGCAAGCGGCGGCCATCAGCATTATCTCTCACCGGCAGGTGCCGGAGTCACTCCAAAGAGATCTTACCGATACGCCGCCAGCACCTATCTACAGTGAAGCGGCAACTGCTGTGACACTGCGACCGAGCGAGCATAGCTGTAACCGGATAGCGTTTCCGCAGCCATCAGCCACCTATCGAGCCGCAATTCGACCGGATGGCACGATGGCGCAAGCAACTCCCTGGACCGGTGGAGAGAGTAGGGATTTGAGTGATTCGGAAAGAGCGATCGCCTGCTTACTAGAGTCAGCCGGGTTTGCCTTTGAACCCGCGCGCATTGAGGGAGAACCCGTCCTCAATGACAACTTGCTCTTAACGATAGAAATTACTGAATCTAGGTGAGTAAGGCTAGCGCTAAAGCTGGCTCTGCGTGCTAAGGTATCTAAGCTAATATGAGATAGCGTCACCACTTGCGGGTGTAGTTTAGTGGTAAAACTCTAGCCTTCCAAGCTAATAATGGGGGTTCGATTCCCCCCACCCGCTTTAACTCTGAAAGCATTGAAAACAAAGGGATTCAGCCTATGAGAAGCGCTTCTCATAGGCCGTTTTCATCAGCTCTTATGTACTTCTTTAAGGACGCTTTGGACGTTTTTGGGTGCTTTTAGGCCGTTTATTGGGGTACGATTGGGGTACAGATTTGGCCCTGTACCCCAATTTTTTCGCCATGACTGAGCAAATAAAACGTCAAAAAGCCGCCAAAGGATCCGTCCGGATTAAAAATTCTCGGGGATGGCTTCAACTGGTTTTTACCTTCAACGGTCGCCGTCGTTATTTATCGCTCGGCGTTACCGACACAAAAACCTCCCGAGCCTTGGCCGAAATGAAGGCGAAGCAAATCGAGCTAGATATTCTCTCTGGCAACTTCGATGAGACGTTGGCGAAATACCAGCCACAAGCAGCTATCTCAGCGGATGAACCTGAGCCCTTACCGGAAAGCAAACCGGCTGGGCCTGATTTGAGCGAGCTGTGGGAAAAGTTTGTGGAGTACAAGCGCCCGCAGTGCTCGCCGAATACGATGCACTTTGTATACGGCACATATTCTAAGTACCTGGATCGTTTGCCGACTTATGACCTTGACCGGGCAGGTGACATTCGCGACTTCGCCGTTCATACGTTTCCGATTGAGTCTTGCAAGCGGTTCATCGTCAGGCTGAATGCCTGCTGCAAGTGGGCCTGTCAGTCGGGGATGATTTCTGAAAATCCGTTTGAGGGCATGGCGCATGAGATCAAGCCGCCGAAGGCAAAGCGGAAGTCGGATGAGAGCGATATTTTTCCGTTTACGGTGGCGGAGCGGGAGACGATTATTGAGGCGCTGCGGGCGAATACTTTTTGTAATAAGCATTCTGCTTTCAAGCATGAGCACTATGCGGGGTACGTAACGTTTTTGTTTTTGACGGGGTGTCGGCCTAGTGAGGCGATCGCACTTCAATGGAAAAACATCAGCCGCGACTACAGCACCGTCAGCTTTGAGCGAGCGTCGATCAGCACTGCGAGTGGCCGAAAGATGCGAGATGGTCTGAAAACTCAGGAGCGACGGCGATTTCCTTGCAATGCCAAGCTGAAAGAGCTGCTCCAATCTATAAAGCCCGAGAAATGCGATCCTGAAGGGCTGGTTTTTCCTGGCTTCTCAGGCAAGGTTTTAAACACGGCTTCGTTTCGTAAGACGGTGTGGAAGCCTGTTTTAGCGGGGCTGAAAATTGAGTATCGGAAACCGTATCAAACTCGGCACACGTTTATCACGCTGGCACTGGAGCATGGCTTAGATGCGAAGGATGTTGCCAAGCTGGTTGGAAATTCTGCGGAGGTGATTTATCGGCACTATGCAGCCAGCAAACGAGAAGTGTCTGTGCCTGAGTTTTAGGCGGTTTGTTAGCTGGCCAAACGCCGCAACTGTGATTCGGTCAACTCCACGCCTTGACGGTTGAGATAATTGCGCACGTTAATTTGGAGAAATAGATCTTTCAGCTCTGCTTCAATATCTGATGGGGGCGCACCCGCTAACGCTCGTGCGATCAGTTTCTCGGCAGTTTGCAGTTCACCGCATTCAATCGCCAGAGACGCGGCGCTTCGGTGAAGCACAGAGCGAGGCGGTTCGGCAGCAAAGTCATCTGCCACCATTTGAGCCGCTTCTGATTCTAAAGCCAGTGCTTGAGGCAGAAGTTCTTGTACCTGGCCTGTGTCACCGCGCATTTTTGCCAGGTCTGCCTGCTCGGCCAAATCCATTGCCTCTTTGTGAAGTTCTTGAAGCTTGCTCATCGTTTTACAACCTGGGCTAAAGGCTGACTGAATTCAATGACTGCAATGTATGCTGGGGCAAGATTATCTATCGGATTGGGCGTGATTCAGCGGCGGTTAACACTTTTGCAGCGATCACCCAGCAATCTGAGGGAATCGCACAGACTAACAGCAATTTCAAATTCCAAAGTAAGGACATCATAACCGTTTTCATCGAACCCAGTCCTGGCTAGATATGTAGTAAGGTCGGGCAGTGCCACCGAATTCTCTGCCAGGACTCAGCCAATGAGCACTGCTACGGTCAACTTTGATAGTTTATTAGCCGAGCTCAACGGCGCAATTTCTGCGCTAAACGACCCGCGCAAACCCAGCAATGCCACCAGCTACAGTGTCAAAGACGCGGTACTGGGAGCCTTTGGCTGCTTTTTTATGCAGAGCGCTTCATTTTTAGACTATCAACGCCATCTCGATAGCCGTAACGGTCGAAACAATGCTCAGAGTCTGTTTGGCCTTGGGCAGATACCCAGCGTAGAGCAGATTCGCAACATTCTTGACCGATTAGCGGTGCAGGGTCTGTTCGAGGTGTTTGTCAACATCTATCAAGCGCTTCATCAGCAGGGCTACTTGCGAGGGTTCGAGACCTTATCAGGGAACTTGCTAGTGGCCTTGGATGGGACTGACTACTACAGCTCACAGAAAATTAGCTGCCCTTGCTGTTCAAAACGAACCGCTCGCAATGGCCAAGTCACCTACGCTCACAAAGCTATTTTGCCTGTGATTGTCTCTCCGGCTCAGTCTGCGGTGGTCTCATTGCCGCCCGTAATCGTCACACCTCAAGACGGTCATGCTAAGCAGGACTGTGAGCAAGCCGCAGCCAAACGCTGGATAGTCTCAGCGGCAGAGATATTCAAGACGCAGGCCATCACCTTACTCGGGGATGACCTTTTCAGTCACCAGCCCATGTGTGAAGCTGTCCTGGCCGGTGATTTCAATTTTATCTTTGTATGTTTGCCCGAATCGCACTCAGCCCTTTACGACTGGGTCGCGTTTAATGCCGCCAATGGCAAGGTAAAAACAACCGTGCGGCAGCAGCACACCCGCAAGACCGATGAGGTTTGGCAGTATCGCTATCTCAACGATGTCCCGCTGCGAGCAGAGGCACCCACGCTATCGGTGAATTGGTGTGAACTGACGGTGACGCGCAAATTAGATGGGAAAGTGCTCTATCACAACAGTTGGGTGACGAACCATTGGCTCACCCCTCAACGGGTAATTGAGATTGCTGCTGCCGGTCGCTGCCGATGGAAAACCGAAAACGAAAACCACAATGTGTTGAAGACCAAGGGCTATCATCTAGAACACAATTTTGGTCATGGTAAACAGCATCTGTCCGCCTTTTTGTTGACCTTGAACCTGTTGGCCTTTTTGTTTCATACTGTCATCCATCTAGTCGATGAGCACTATCAGCAGATTCGCCAGATTCGGGGCACTCGAAAAGGCTTCTTTCAAGATATCCTGGCACTCACCAATTACTTATGGTTTGAGAGTTGGACGGCATTACTCGATTTTATGCTAGACCAGTCGAAACCGGCAAAACCCATTGGTAGAAATACCTCTTGACCCACTGATTGCTTATGACTGAAACCTCAAGCCTATCTGAACTGTCTGTATCTTGGAATTTGGAATTGCTGCATGTCATCTGACTTCGCTCTTGTCTATACAGCAAACCCATGAACAAACCCGCCGCCGCTACCGTAATTGCCATATCTAAGCCATTGCAACCCCATCCCACTTCCACTGCTCCTTTGGGAAAGGTGATAAACACACCCTCATTGGTCGCCGGGAAACCAATAGAGCGCATTGCCAAAGTGCTAGCCCAGGCCATCGCTTTCTCTAGAAACTGAGGTGGTGTTAAAAGCTCCCATACAAACCGCGAGATCAGTCCGATGCGAGGATACACCGTTAAGCCAACGAAAAAAGCTGGCATCATAAACCGGTAAAAAAACTTTATACCCCAAGTGCTAAAAACAATACCGACCAGAATTAGCAGCCAAAGGAGAGACTGGGGCCAGATAGCAAACCGACAAAATGGGAAGAGAATAACGCCTGAAGCGATCAAAAGACAACCTAGAAGGCGATCTTCCTCAGAAGCCTCCAGCCTCTCAAGCGTTTCTCGCTTACTCCACAGCTCCCATCCTGCTAAAAACAGCATGCTCAGTATCAAAAACCAGCCTATTTTACCTTTTAGCGCTTGCGGTACCAGGTAACCTAACCAAGCAGGCAGGTAAATTAAGCCGATAGATAGCCCTACCAGAGAAAATCTACCGTGGTTTGTTTTTAATACCTGCCGGAGTCGAGAGTATAAGGTGGAACCGATCTGCTGTTGCCATGCCATAGTATCAATCTTCTTCAGTACAGGCCAAATACAGTGTTCCTTGAATGACTACTGCCCTCGTCTCATCCCAATTCGGCCTAGCCCAATAAGACCTATCCCGACGACGACCAAATTCCCAAGACTTGCCATTCCAGTTTTGACAATACCTCGGCTAGTGCTTTGCTTTGCTAACTCCGCCTGACTGGTAATTTCTTGAGAAGCCTGTTGCATCTGCTCAAGGCTGACACCGGGCGGCAGTTCCCCACTCGTCTGAGAATCTGCAATTTGAGTTTGAATCTGGTTTTCCTGTGTACCGATATTTTTAAAGGCTTGGTCTTTTAGCGTGAGGCTATCGCGAACCACTAAAAGGGAAGACAGTAAAAACGCTACTCCAATGGCTAAGCTAAAGAACGATAGCGATCGCCTTATCTGGCGGTTCTGACAAATGCTATACATCAGTAGCGCGATACCAAAGAAAAAAATGACACTGCGATCGCTCGCCTGCTGTAAAAAACCAATCCGCCACTCTAGCGAAAAAGGATCAGGCGGAGTGGCGATAACTAGTATGTCAACTATAAATCCAGCAATACAGGTTAGTCCTACGATTAGGCAGATATCTCTGCCGATCTGGTTATTTCTATGTGTAGCGGTAATCTGCATCGTGCTAGGCTGACGAGATTTAGGAAAGCTGGTCATGTTTAATTTGGTATTAAAAGTGGCAGAGAGGGAATGGCTTATTCCAATGAAGCGTGTTAACTAAAACGGAGTTTGACTAAGATAAACCGGATAAACGGGTGCCGATTCATCAGCGCTTCATCATCTGGCACTGCCAAACACCCTAACTTCACCTGTCTGAGGAGCTACGACTGCTGCCCAATGCTGACCATCTGGTCAATGGTTAGCGTCAGCTCGGAAAAAGATGAAGACACTAGCGACTGCTCTTGCTTTCTTCATGTTGAGTTAGCAATAATAGCTCTTTTTTTTTGATACGGAGAAGCTGAGTTGGGTTCTTCTTAATCATGTCTTGGGTTGCGCTACGATGGCTATTATGTGATTAGCCCACCGATGCCACTCCCAAGAGGGAAAATGTAGGCAGGAGCCCTAGGATTGCTGCTTCAATAATTCTGAATTTCACAACGCAGTAGGAAAACATAGTAGAAAGCTGCGAAAAGTTTGGCCTGTTAGCTCAACCCCCATTGAGTCTCCTGGGAATATTATATGCATACTCTATCTGTAGCACCTGAGCCACCAAGCTGGATATTTAGCGATTGCCCCACCGTCAATCTTTTACTCCGCTGCATTTCTCCTCAGACAGACGCCCAAACAATTCAACAAATACAAACGCTGTCTCAGGGCGAAGTTGACTGGCAGGCTTTAGCTCAGCTAGCCAAGGATCACAGGGTAGTACCGCTGCTTCATAGCAGGCTTAGCTCTGTTTGCCCCGAAGCTGTGCCAGCTCCCTTGCTAGAGTCACTTCGCGGCCACTGCAAAAGCATCGCTATCCGCAACCTGTCTGCGACGGCTGAGCTGCGCAGACTTTTGCTATTAATGGAGTCAAAAGGAATTGATGCTCTGCCTTACAAGGGGCCAATGCTCACTAAAATGCTGTACGAGAATTTAGAACTAAGGCAGTTTGGAGATCTCGATATTGTCATACAGCCTGAAGATATGCGCTCTGTTGAAAAGCTGTTAGTAGCCGAAGGATACCGGCCCTACCTTGGCGAGAAGACGGTGGCAGAGCTTGACACCTATATGAAGTCTAAAAACGAGCATACCTATGATTTCTATCATGATCGCAAACAGTTTTTTATAGAGATTCACTGGCGATTTTGGCCATCGTTTTTCTCATCAGTTAGCCCTAAAGATATTTGGCAACGTCGTGAGTCAGCCGAGTTAGCAGGCATAACTATTTCTAACTTTAAGATAGAAGACTATTTAATGATTCTGTGTATGCACGGTTCAAGGCATCAGTGGGAGAGGCTTTCCTGGCTATGCGATATTGCACTGCTGCTGCAAAAGTACCCAGACCTAGACTGGCAACAAACGTTTAAGCTAGCTGAGCAGTGGGGCGCTAGAAGAATGCTATATCTGGGCCTTTATTTAGCTTACGCCTGGTTGGGTGCGAACTTACCCGCACCCGTGCTTAAAAAGGTGCTGGCAGATTCGGCTATTGTAGATTTGGCAACTCAGGTAGATGAGCAGCTGTTTGGCATTCAAATATCAAAGCGCATCCTAGCCTCTACTCGGTATCAGATTCAAGCTAGAGAGCGCTGGCAGGATAAAGCCGCTTGTGCTCAGTCTTTTGTCCATTGGGTATTGCGAGGTCGCCCGTCGGAACATCACAGTCTATAGGAGAAGCTTTTCCAGGCTAGCGGTAGTTTCTAGCCTGGGTCTCAAATAAGTTGGCATATAGCCCTTGCTGGTTCATAAGCTGATCGTGACAGCCACTTTCGACTATTCGGCCTTGCTCCATCACATAAATGCGATCAGCCATTTTTACTGTAGAAAGCCGATGGGTAATCAAAATCGCTGCTTGATCCTGAATGAGTTCGCGAAACTTTTCAAACACGGCATACTCAGCTTTAGGATCCATCGCGCTAGTGGGTTCATCTAGCACGATCACCTGCGACTGCCGAAGGAACGCTCTTGCTAGTGCAACCTTTTGCCACTGCCCGATGCTGAGCTCTTCGCCACTGTCGAACAGTTTTCCTAAAATGGTGTTGTAGTCATCAGGTAGCCGAGTGATTACGTCGTGGGCACCAGAGCGCTTAGCCGCAGATATGACGCGGTTGTCTTGTGGCGGTAACTGGGTATTACCGAGCCAAATGTTGTCGTGTGCCGAAAGATTATACTTTGCGTAGTCTTGAAAAATCACGCTGATCTGCTGGCGTAGATTATGTATATCAAGGTCGCGCAGGTCGATTCCATCTATAGAAATCCTTCCCTTAGTCGGATCGTATAACCGGCAGAGTAATTTAATTAGGGTTGTTTTACCTGAACCGTTCTCACCAACTAAGGCAATTGTTTCACCAGGGTTCACTGTCAGCGAAATGTTATGAAGCGCCTGCCGAGCTGTATCACCATAGCGAAAGCTAACCCGGTCAAAGACAATACCTTTTGTCGGTGTAGCAGAGAGCGTTTTGGGCACAGCCGGCCTAACTACGGTAGGGCGTAAGTCTAAAAATTCGTATAGATTAGTCAGAAATAAATTGTCCTCGTGCAAGCCTGAGACGCCTGTCATAAGAGCCTTGAGGGAGGACTGTCCACGCTGCAATGCTTGGTGGTAAAGGACTAGGTCACCAAGCTTGAGTGCCCCGTAGAGAGTTTGATACAAAATGAAGCCATAGATGCCGCCAACTAAAATGCCAGCTAGAAGCTGAGCGCTGAAAAATGAGAGCGATCGCCTTTTCATCAGTCTTAACTTAGCAGTGTAAAGTTCGCGCCGAAGCCGATCAAACCGCTGACTGAACAACCCCCCTAGATCAAACAATCGAGTTTCTTTGGCAAACGTCTCGTTTGTCATTAGCCAGGAGAGATACATCGAGCGCCTATTAGCAGGCGTCCATTTGCGCTCCCACTGATACAGCTCTCGGGTGTAGCGCAGCCTAACTATTACAGACGGAATTGCAGCTAGTAGCAGTACAATCGTAATGCTCCAGTGCAGCGTTAGCAGCAGCCCTAACATGGCAATCAAAGAGATGCCGTTTTGCCCTACCTGTGCGAGCCGGGTTAAGATTTGATTTGGACGAAAGGCAGCTTCTTGCTGAGCTCGCTGTAATGTGTCGTGATAGCGGGGGTTTTCGTAATACCCTAAGTCAATTTCGATTGACTTGGCGTGGAGAATGCTGCGCATGTAGTCAGAGACTTTTTGCGTTTGAGCGGTGTTGACGAGTTCAGAAAAGGCGTTGCAGATGAGGATTATGAGCGCGGTTGCCCCCAGCCCAATCAGCAAAGGGGCCATCTGACGAAGCGCTATTTGAGGCTCAGCCACGGTAAGCTGGCCCCCTGTTACCGCATCGACTAGTAGCTTTACCAAATAGATCGATGCCAGCGGCAACAGCCCCTGTAGCACAATCAACACAATTCTAGCGATTGTCCAGCTAGGGCTACTTTGCCAAACTAGCCGCAGTGCCGGAACGAAGCGGGCGGTACTGCGAAGTTTACGGGCTAACCGGATATTCATTTGGGCCACAATATCGTAATTTACACCGCTATCGAAGTTGCAATGCCGCGCTCTGGCGTTCTCTCTGATGGTTGCGCTAAAAAATCGCTTTCGATGAGCGCCACTAGCTCAGGCAGTCGTTCTAAAGAATACGGTCTCTCCAGCCGACAAACAGGCACTTTTTGAGCCAATGCGGCACACTGGATTACATTTTGAAACTGTTGCGCCTGCTGGAGCATGTGGGGAAACTCAGTGCCAAACAGCATCGGCACGTAGGCATTCTCTAAAAGATTTTCCACTGCTTGCTTATGCGGTAGCGAGACAATTTGAGGTGTATCGGTAGTGCTTTCCGCCAGCCTATAAATACGTTTGATCGGTACTGGCTCCTGATGAAAGCCTTCTGTTGTAGAACAACTTAATTTTTTAACGTCTTTGTGGAGCGGCTCTAAATCGTTAGGATCTGCCTTTGTAGCCGGATTGACGGCATCTGGCCAAAGCTTAATTCGAGGAAAACCAGGCAGTAGCATGGGATCATTCGCGCCATTAAGCACCACTGCCGAAACATCATCTGTCATTAATCGGTGGCCCTGGCTGTATAGCGTGGCCGCTGTAGTCGATTTCCCCTGCCCCGATGGCCCCATGAAGAGGACTCCGCCGCCATTAATGACGACAGCGCTAGCGTGAAGAATAAAGTGCGATCGCTGGTGCAATACTAGCGCTAGCACTGGCCCTAATAGTGGCAACCGAACTATGTTCTCGTCTGCGGCCTCATTCAGATCGATAATAATCTCAGCGCCAGCGCGAATTTGAAACTTTCCAACCACATTCCAATAGCAGTAAATCGAGTCGCTACTCTGGTGAAAATATCGCCAGGAATTCAATGTATCAGGTAGTTCCCAATTAACTTTGCCAAATCTGATAACAACATCAGGTTCGCTCGTTTCTACTGCGGTTTGTAATTCTGGCAAAGCCAAACTAGATCGAATACTCAGACCGTAAGCCTTATAGAAGCGCATATTTGTTATCTGAAGCATCCTTACAAAAAAGATTAAGTAGTATCTTAAACCATAAGAAATAAGTATTGGCACCAGAACAGAGCTATCGACAAGCTTGGAAAAACTCAATTTTAGCTGTGTCTGGTGCCAAAGCACATAGGCTTTATGCTGAGCTAATTAATAGTCAGCACAAGACTAATCAGCGAACTAGGAGAAAGTCAGGTCGCTGAAAGGAGTGTTATTGGGGAAATCTGCATCCAGAGAGCCACCTTTAGTGCCACCCTGAGTGAGTTCCTCGAATTTGCCGTACTCGATGAGCACGGGTGCGACGAACTGCTTTTTAGCTGCGTTTTCGTTGGTCATGATGATTCCTTTAGTGTTTGTTTGTTTACAAGTGTTAAAACTAGTAGAATGCACTAAACAGCAAATCCGGCACCTTCAAGCCCTTAGGTTTTTAGCCCCAGCTTTGCTGTTGTCTAGAAGAAGTTTGTAGTAAATTCGCCCAGATAACAGCAGAGCTTTTTCGTAAACATCGGTAGGTCATACAGCGCTTTGTCAACCTACAACTGACGCCTCGTAAGAAGGGATAGTGCTAGAGTTTGGGTTACCTTGTTTTTTGATATGATGCATCCAAGCAGCTAAAGAAAGTACGATCCAGAGCTGACGAGCATCCCGTGATGTTGGCTCTGTAAGGAACCGCTGGTAGATTTTCGCTACGGTTGCCTCGTCAACGTAGTCAACAAGTAGGTCTACATGGGTCATTGCCTCCTTCATCTGAGGTAGTTTTGCTGTTAGGCCAAGGCTTAGATTCGTTGAAAAGTCTGTTTTTCCGCGACGCCACTGCACTTCAACTGGCAAAATGTTGTCCATAGCGCGTCGCATAATCACCCGGTTCCATCCACTCTTCAGCTTTTGATCGGCGGGTAAAGCCAAACAAAACTCGACTAATCGCTTATCCCAAAAAGGATAGCGGGGCTCAACATTGAAAGCGGCCATTGATCTGTCCATCATTTCTAGCGCAAATGCGGGCAACCCCTGACTAACAATATTGCGATAGTGCCGCTCTCGTTCATCCAACCCGGCGTTACCTTGAGTTTTTCTCCACGCTTTGTGCCGCTCTGACAGCTTTTCAACTTCTATAAAATTTCTATTTAGGAGCGTTTGCCAGCGGAGAGCGTCGGCAGATTGAGTCTGTTTATTCCTTCTATTGAACGAGCTTATCCGCTGCCAAGCGGTGCGCAGTCCGCGCAACAGATGATTACTCGACGACGCTGGCTCTACGACATACTGACGTAGATAGCTTCGCATCATTGGCCAAAAGGGTACACTAAAGGTTTTACAAAGCTCTCGAACTTCTTTGGTCAATAAAATCCAGCGCTTTGCTCTTGCTAGCTCTGTTAAGTAGCCATAGCCATCAGAAACGGTCGTATCTCCATCGTATCCATCCAAAATCACTCGCACACCCTGACGGCGGGCCTCTTCATATATTGGCCAATTCATTGACCAGTTGGGCGCATAAAAAGCTTCGTCTTGGTGCCAAAGCATTTCGTCTATACGTTCTAGCGGACTTTGCTGGTTACCCTGCATGTAGTGACTGACAATTTCTCCTCTCTTCAATACGGCTTCGATATAAATGCGTTCGTCGCACTCTGGGATATCGTCGAAAACCGCTGAGAATGAATGTAGTGGTGGTCTTCGATCTTTAGCCAAAAGGTCGGTGGCCATACAGGTAATCGAAGAAGAATCTAACCCACCGCTCAACGTAGTGCCCATCGGATAAGCACTTCGCAGGCGGCATCGAACAGCTTCTTTAAATATTTTGCGAAACTCCCTAGCGTAGTCTTCGTTTGAAGCAGGCGGGTGTTCGTAGTCAGGATCGAGGCTCCAGTAGGGGGCGATCTCAACCCCTTCAGCACAAACGGTCATTTTATGAGCAGGCGGCAAACGCTTAATCTCTGTGTAAGACGTACTTGCCGTGTCATCAAACATCCCCATTAAGTAGTCTGCAATCCTTGTTTCATTCAGTGTGCGCGGCACCTCTGGAAGACATAAAATTGCCTTTATCTCAGTTGCAAAAGCAAACAGCAAAGCTGAAGCGTGGTAGTAAAAAGGCTTCACGCCAAAATGGTCGCGAGCGCAAAACAGCTTTTGCGCCTGAGTGTCCCAAACTACAAACGAAAAGTCTCCTAAAAGCTTATCACAGCAGTCCTCTCCCCATTTTTGATAGGCAGCTAAAATGATTTCGCTATCTGCCAGGGTCTCATCCGAGCGGGCCGCTAGCCCGAGGGTCGCTATCAGCTCGTCGCGATTGTCAATTCGCGCATCTGCGGTAATGGTCAGCCCCGCTTTCACCAAAGGCAGCTTTTCCGAAAGCGACTCTGGCGTTGTCCACAGCATTCGATGCCCCAGCCCAACTGCGCCGCTACACCAGCTATCCGAGCCATCCGGGCCACGGTGTGCTAACACATCCACCATCCGCCGTAAGTCGTCAGCTTCTACAGGCTGCTGATTGAGATTGTAAATTCCTACAATGCCACTCATCTTCCAACTCCTGCGGTAGAAAGCGTTTTGAATTTATCTAACTCTCTTAATTCGCCAACAACGACTCGCCCCTCATATTCAATCCAGGCATGAGCCTCCAGCATCTGCGACTCACCCTTTGCTACACCAATGTGCAGCCTATGGACATATCCATACCGATTGAGCAACAGCTGAGTTGTTAACGCTCTTGCCAAACACTTAGCACCACCGGGTGCATAGTAACCAGCAACTGATACAGCCCACGCAACAAAATCAACAGAGACAGGTTTTGCCTTTTCACTACATATCCAAACAGACATAACAGTTTGTAGCTGTTGTCTAATAGTTCCAAATGGTAATAGCCATAGCGCCAAACGAACCGTATTTAGTATAAGGAAAGCGTATAGCAATACTCTCCGCTGCTGCCATGAGAGGAGGCGTAGTTTGTCACGGCGTCCCATCACTCACCTCGATCAAGCTAGCAGCTTTCAAATCTAGCAAGATCTTTTTCAAATCCTCTTTACAAGCTTCCGCAGATACATCGTATTCTTCTAGTAGAATGCTGCATAGTCCACTAAAGCTTTGAGGCTGCTGAATGAGTTCCCACACGCGAGCGCCGACTTCATTTAGCCCGTAGTAAATGCCCGAATCCAAATTTAGGATAACGGCCTCGTCAGCCAGCTCAGATGAAATCTGGTCCTGAGTCGGTGAGATGATAGCGTTCTCAGAAATTTCTAACAGTTGAGAAGACATAGGTGTTTTAGGCTACGAGATTAAAGATGGATCAGCCGTGGGTAGAGAGCGTTTAAAAAGCTGCTGAGAAAATTAGTAGCTATCAGCGAGCTATCTCGACCCTTATCTCTACTAAAGACCTTCCGTGTATCAGGAAAGCAGACCGTATTTTCACGCAAGCTTCAGGCTGATTCACTTGAACTTAACAATCGTGGTAGCTGCACATTGATATAGCGGGAACTAAAACCGTCTCAAGCTCGACTTAGTTTGAATGTACCTGCTTGACACCAGGTTCTACGAATACCCAAGAAATAACAAGGCTCATCAAGCAAATTCACAATTTCTTGATGGATGCCCCTCATTCAGCCTTCTCCCGTCGCGCTATTGGCCTGTAAAGAAGATCACTCAGCGATCGCTCTCGCATGCATTAAATATCGCTTAAATCGTCTAAGAACGCCTAAGAACGGTGGGAAACTCTTGATCTACCATCCTAAAAAGAAGTTTCAGCACAAAGACAGATGGCCGAGATACTAAGTACTTCGGCCAAGTCGTAAAACGTAACTTCTTTACATTTCGCCTCTAAAGCAGCAAATCCGACATCAGCAGTTTGTCAACGCTCAAAGAAAAGCTTTGACTTCACCGCTACTCAAAGCGTCGTTAAACACCATCACTTCATCCACCGCTCCGGCAAACCCGCTACCGCTACCCGGCGTAATCCCATCGTGGAAGCGCGTGCCTCCGTTGATGCTCCCAATCCCAATTCCCCCCGAATGCTCCCATAGCTGAGAGCCAGCACCGCTGCCAAACTGCTGACCATCCAAATAGCCGCGAAAAGCATTCTGGCTAACCTGCTTGCCCCCATCCAGCACCAGATCAACCTGATGCCACTTATCCGCCGAGATGTTATTCGTACTCAGCCACGTACCCGACCAGCCACTCTCCTTACCCGGCGTATTCCACCCGCCCACATAAAGCTTATCCTTATCGAGGTAAACATTTAACCCACGCACGCTTGCACCTTCTTCGTAAAGCACCTGCCGCTTACCACTACCGATATCGTCAGCCTTAAACCGCAGCGAAATTGTTCTTTGCCCATGCGTGCCCAGGTTGATATCGCTGGAGTTCTTTAGCCTGATGCCGTCGCCCTTGCCATCGAGGGTGACTACTCCTTCCTTCGCCCCCTTCACCTCCTTCGCCAAGGTCGCATCACCCACCAAAGCACCGGCATTATTTCGCCCCCTCTCCGAACCATCCTTAGCCACCTTCCCCTGACCCTCATCCAAACTCAGATAGGCCACCGGCTTTTTCCCCGAAGAAAACGCCGGGCCAGCCGTCAGCGCCTGAGCAACAACCGGCTTAGGCGCAAACGCCCCAAACTCAAACGCGCCAATATCAATCCGGCTATCTCGCTGCACGCCACGCTGGTCAGTCTTAGGCGCACCCTGAGAAACACCTGCATTAATCGCCGGGCTACCCGACTTTAGCGGGTGAAACAAATCACCATTTGCAGAAGTCAAAGACCCTAAGAGCGGATCAGCCACCCGACTGTTCTTAGTCACCCGCAGCGCCTGCGAAGAAGTGCCAAACTCCAGATTGCCACCACCATCCTTAGCCTGGTAGCCCACCTGATCTTGCCTGCGATCCTTAGCTGTATTAAAAGCAACAATCGAATTTTTCAGCGTCACATTGTGACTGCCATTAAACCAAAGCGCGCCATTTGCTCGGCCCGCCTGGTTATAGGCAATCGTCGAATTGGTAATATTAACCGGAGCGGAGCCATTGTTGAGAAACATCGCACCGCCCGCATCGTCTAAAACCTGATTGCTAGAGAACGTGCTGTTAACAATATTGGCAGGCAACCTCGACTCTACCCAGAGCCCCCCGCCCTGCTGAGCAGCCGTATTGTTCGCAAAGGTCACATTCCGAATATCCAGCCCCAGCTTTGCCCAGAGCCCACCGCCCTTCGCCTGCCCCCGCGAATCCTTCTCGACGACGTTGTTCGCAATCACGCTGTCTTCAATAATCGCCCGGTCGTCCTTATAGCCCCGGTCTTTGGTGTAGCCCCACAAGAAGAGCGCACCCCCTTCTCCCTTCGCCTTATTATCTTCAAACCGACTGCCGCGAATGATGATTTTGCCATCATCCGCAAATCCAGAATTGTATCCACTGGAGCTGACACCATCGGTGAAAATAGCACCGCCAGCCCCATTCTTAGCCACGTTGCCTTTAAAGGTAGAGTCTTCGACAGTGAAGGTGACGCTGCTAAAGCTGTAGATAGCCCCACCAATCGAGCCCACGTTGTTCTCAAAGCGACTGCCTTTGACGATGATTTGCCCGCGTGACTCGTTGTGAGCGATCGCCCCCCCGCTAAATCCCTTGTGCTTGTCGGTCAGCGTGCCATCATTGCCGACAAAGCTGCTGTTGATAATGGTTGCCTTGGCCAGATGCCCCACTCGCAAGCCGCCGCCCAGCTCAGAGACATTGTTATTGACCTTGACATTGTCTAAAACAAGCTGGCTCTCATGGCGTGTATCAATACCGCCACCAGCGCCCAGCGTCTTACCATTAGCAATCGTGAGATTCTTCAGCGTCGCCTTGTACTTCTTTTCCAGCAAGAAAACTCGGCTCTTCTTGCTGCCGCTAATCGTCAATCCAGCCGCGCCGCTGCCGTCAATCGTCAGGTCTTTAGTGAGCGTTAGCTGTCCGCTGGTGAGGGCAATTGTTTTACCGGCTAATCCTCTGGCAAACTGAATAGTGTCTCCAGACTTGGCAGCGGCGATCGCCCCTCGCAGCGAACCGTTCCCTTGATCAGCCGTAGTCGTGACTGTAATAATGCTCATTCTTTAAACCCGATGATGATTGTAGAGAGATGACGGTGCCCTTATATAGTTCTCTATAGCTAAGTGACAGAAACTATAGAGACCCAGGCACTAGACGATTCAGGTTTTGCAGTCTTTAAGAAAGATCTGTTGTCTACAGTCTTTCAGTTGAGATTCACGAGCTGATACTACCCCGGCCCAGCCCAAAACAGCGACATCTACACATTGCAATCTGCAAAGCGGTGAAGACCAAACATCGGAAAAAACTATCAGCGTATATATTTGTTCAAAGCTTCTGTGAAATAGTCCTGTTGGCCTAAAATATTCTGGTATCTCTTAAGCCAATTCTCCTAAGCCGATCTCTAGAGACAGCCCTGGTGGCGATCGCTACAGCGTCTTTAGTATAAAATTTAGAGACACAAAATTGAGTACATAGCCAGCAAAGCACCTACGCCATGACCCCTCTCACTGGCCAGTTCATTCCACAGAGCGATCCGCCCAAATCGCCGCGCGAAACCCTGCCCACCATGTACGACCTGCCCAGCGAGTTTCCCGAGGAGCCCGGTTTGCCAGACGAATTTCACGATTTGCAGCCACAGCTCCTCAGCCGCACCCTGCATCTGCAAGACTGCGCCGCCGACAATCGCTTCACCGGCTCAGACCTCAACCTCTATTACGACGCCCTACATCCGCTTTGGCACAAACGCCCCGACTGGTTTCTGGCTCTCAACGTGCCTCGCCTTTACGATGGCACAGAAGCCCGGCGCAGCTACGTCGTCTGGCAGGAAAGCCAGGCCCCCAGCATCATCGTAGAGTTTTTATCGCCCCGCACTGAACGAGAAGACCTGGGGCGCTTTTACGGCAGTGCTGATCAGACCATGGCCGATCCTGCCAGCAATGGAGAAACTGTCGTCGAAGAAGCTATCGGCGAAGAATCCGCTACGCCCGGAAAGCTATCCGTTTACGAACGCTATTTGAGAGTGCCACACTACATTGTCTATAGCCGCTACACCCAGCGTTTGCGCTACTTCAAGCTCGTCGGCACTCGCTATCAAGAGCAGCCCATCCAAGCCGAAACGCCTAAAATCTGGCTAGACGATCTGGACATCGGCCTAGGGCTGTGGGAAGGATACTTTGAAGGACTCCCTGGCCCCTGGCTGCGATGGTGCGATCAATCAGGTCACTGGCTGCTGACAGATACCGAGCAAGAGCGAGAGGCCAAAGAGCAAGAGCAACAGGCTAAAGAACAAGCTCAGCAGCAGGCAACTGCTGCCCAAGCCCGAGCCGAAAGGCTTGCCGAACAGCTAAGACGGCTGGGCATTGAACCCGAAGCGTAAGCTGCACCTCTCAATAAGCGCCTTGTTTTTTGAAGACAACCTGGATGGTTTTCAAGATCAGTGCTAAATCGTAAGCAACAGACCATTTGCTTTGATACAGCAGATCCATCTGTACGATCGCGTCAAAGTCTTCTACAGTAGAGCGCCCGTTGGCCTGCCATTCACCGGTCATGCCGGGCTTTACCAACAGTCTCTTTTGGTGATAAGCGGTATAATTCGCTACCTCATCCGGCGTCGGGGGGCGAGTCCCCACCAGGCTCATCTCGCCCTTTAGCACATTCCAAAACTGAGGCAGTTCGTCCAGGCTGGTGCGTCTGAGAAACTGCCCGACGCGAGTAACGCGGGGATCATTGCGGTTTTTAAAGATATGGCCAGAGGCTTCGTTTTTGACCTGTTGCTTGAGCGCGTCGGCATTGGTTACCATGGAGCGAAATTTCCAAATCCGGAAGCTTTCACCTTTAAGGCCGCAGCGCAGCTGGCTGTATAGAACAGGGCCAGGGCTATCTAGTTTGATCGCCAGCCATAGAGGAATGAACAGAAGACCGGTAATGCCCAGCCCTACCAGGGCTCCGGCAATGTCGATAAATCGCTTGAGCCGGCTTTTGATGGACGGATGTTCGCAGTAGCTGATGGTTGGAAATTCTAAAAGAAGTCGCATGTTTCTCACGAATAGGAGACCAAAAGGCAAATGCACTCTCCATGTAGTCGTAAGCTGGGGAACATTAGTCCACTCGTCCTAGCATAGAGTTGTTCTTAAGAAGTGTTGCGCCATCAGGGCCACTTTACAGTAACTTCATCAAAACAAAATAATGTTGATAGGACAAGTGGCTGTGATCGGGAATCAGAAATCAGCCGTAAGGAAGCGGTTGCCCGTGTTTATCGTAAGTAGTCTTGCATTCCGGTTCCCCTTGCCAAGGGGAACCAACGGAGGGGTCTCGGGGTGTAGCGTGCTTATCGGAGACCCCTCCCTTGCGGTTCCCCTTACCAAGGGGAACCGCAAGGGTTTTGAGGTTGAGGGGTGACGTGCGCTACACAGGTACCCGAATGCGTGCGAACGCGCACTGATCTGGCATTACGATGGGAAGAAGCACTGTCTTTAGAAAGACGCCCAACCCCCCATTGACTTTGGACACCAACCCGCCTCAGCCTTTTTTACACGCCACGCCTGCCGATGCCCTGGGCGAGCTAATCTATCAGTCTGTGACAGTGGGCGGTCAAACGGATGCCCCCAAAACTTTTACCCCTAAAACTTTTAAGATTGCCTACCCTGGCAATGCCGATCAGCTGCTCGACCATCCCAGCACTCACAGCGCTTTTGAGGCTGATGAATATATGCCTTACTGGGCGGAGCTTTGGCCCTCGGCGCAGATGCTGGGGGAGGCGTTGGTGGCGCAGTCTCAGCAGTCAGACTGGCCTCATCCGTGCCTGGCGCTAGAAATTGGCTGCGGCGTTGGCCTGCCCGGTATCGTTGCGCTCTCGCTGGGTATGCGGGTTATCTTCAGCGACTACGACGCGACTGCTGTGGAGTTTGCAGCTCGCAATGCTACGGCGAATGGCTTCAACAATTTCGAAAAGCTGCCGCTAGACTGGCGAGTGCCGCCGTCAGATTTGCAGGTACCGCTGATTTTGGCTGCCGATGTGATTTACGAAGAGCGCAATATTGCGCCGCTGGTCGCTTTAATTCAGCAGGTGCTCGCGCCGGGGGGTGTTTGTTTGCTCAGCGACCCGGATCGCTCTACCCGTGGCGGATTTTGCTATGCGCTCAAGCAGGCCGGGCTGAAGTTCAGCCGCGAGAGAGCGATGGCGCAGCCTTCCAAGGGAATCGCAGCTGGCCCTGGCGGCAGACAAGTCAGTGGCAGCGTATATCGCATCCAGGGCTGACAATACCCGACTATAAAAATGTTGCAAAGTGCATTCTGATTCTACAGGGCGGCAGAGATGCCCGCTTATTGAATTTTTGCAGAGCTTCTCTACTTCTTCTCTCTTCGGACCTAGACTTTCGGTCAGGTCAGCTAAGACACTGGCCAGCCTGAAAGTTCGCAGGCCATAGTACCCGACTGGGTGCCGTGTCAGCAAAGTTTGCTGAATACCATAGTTTTATCAGGAGAAAGCAGGTTTCTCCAAAGGAGACAGAGTATGTATACATTTGAAGAAGATAGTTCGAGTCTGGCCACCTGGATTCAAGAGGAGATTGACTTTGATCGTGAGATCTTTGTCGGAGACAAGGGTTCAACGGTTCGCCGCGTACAAGAATGGCTAACGCTCAGAGGCTATTCGCTAGTGGTTGACGGAGACTACGGGCCGATTACGGCTGAAGTGGTCGCCCGGTTTCAGGCAGACTCTTTTTTAGACGCGAATGGGCGAGTTGATAGAGAGACTTACACCCGTTTGGTTGAACCGATGCGTGAGACATTGCAGCAGCGGCTCAATATGTCAATTCCCATCGGGTCGGCTGTGGTGGAATATGCAAGGGCCCACCTGGCGCAGCATCCCCGCGAGGTTGGCGGGCAAAACCGAGGCCCCTGGGTTCGCTTGTACATGTCTGGCCGTGATGGGACAGCCCGGGCCTGGTGTGCAGGGTTTGCCACCTTTATGATCCGGCAGGCTGTGGAGTCTTTGCAGCTAAATATGCCGCTAAGAGGATCTTTTTCTTGCGATAATTTGGCTGCTCAGGCCAAAGCAGCCGGGCTGTTTGTTTCAGAAGCAGAGGCGCGTGATCGGGAGATTCCGCCCGGCAGCCTATTTTTGGTGCGTCGCACCAGCACCGACTGGACTCATGTCGGCATTGTAGAAGAGGCGCACGAGCTTCACTTTGAGACGATTGAAGGCAACACCAATGACGACGGTGTGCGCGAAGGTTACGAAGTCTGTGCCCGCTCGCGCGGCTATACCAATAAAGATTTTGTTGTATTAGCGCGATAGTGCTGCCGTAAAACACAACAGAAATTCTCCAAGCTTGTTGAATCCTGTTATTCACTCTACACAATAAGGAACCTAATCATGGCTAACAATGTACAGCCCGAAGTGCTGATGAATTCAGTTTTGGGAAAAATCAGTGATGTTTTGCTGAACGGTGATGGTAAAGTCATTCCCCGCAGCAGCGATCACTACCTGGCCTTCATGTCGCCAGGCTATCCGCTCAGCTCAGATTTCTTTAACTACGCTCTTGAGGGCTTTGGCGGTGTGGCTCGCCTGAACGCCGACCCTGACAAACTAGACGAAGCGGTTGGCCCGCAGTCTGAGGAAGCCGTTGACGGCAGTGCTTCACCTGAAGTTGACGCTTCCGCACTGGCCGCAGATGCTCGCCGTAAGTACATGGCCGCAGAAGCCTTTTCAGCTATCTGCGACTTGGTGCCCGATACCGACGGAATTGTCAACGCTGGTCGCATCAATACGTGGAATCCAGAAACGCGGATCTCTCATGCCTACGCGCTGGCATTGCAGTTCTCACAGGTGTATAACGTAGAGCCCGACGCGGATACTAAGCGCAAGCTAGATCGGTGGCGATCGCTCCTCCAGGAAGTAAAAACCGAAGTTGACCTAGTCACCGAAGAAGAGCTGGAAGTTACCCGCGAAACCGAGCTGGTTAAAAAGTACCGCGAGAAAATGCTGGCCTACTACGGCGAAGCACTGGCCTACAACACGCTGCGAATTTCGGCCCTGGCCGGACAAGACGAGCAGGCCGTTCACCAGTTTGCGATTAACGCGCCGCTGATGCAGATGAAAGTGCGCGCTGCTGAAAACGACTGGATCGGCAACGGCTATCGGGATACCTATGATCGGATTAATGCGGCGATCGCCTCCGTCGAAGGTCGCAGCTTTGCCTTACTCAAGCAGCGTTACAAAGAAGATTTCTTCCGTAGCTTGCTCACCAACCCCTCTTCTGGCGCTAACTTTTTGTATACCGCGCCTGCCCCTGCCGACTTTGCCCGGTCAGATTCCGGCTGGTCAGAGTTTACCTTCAACAGCGGCTCTTACAACAGCAACCATAAGTTCTCGTCAAAACGCACCAGCAGCGGCGGCGGTCTGAGCCTGGGGGCTTTCACTATCGGCGGTAAAGGCAGCGTCGAGAAGAAGAAGTGGGAAGGCGAGATCAACGCTGAGCACTTCAAGATGAGTTTCAAGATGTGCCGATCTACTATCTATCGCCCGGCGATCAACTTAGCGTTTATTAAGAGCGGCTACTGGCGGATGGATCAGCAGAACGAGGAGTATAAGAACGCGCTGCTATCTGATGGCAAAATGCCGCCAAATGGTCTGATGCCCGCGATCACAACAGACTGTGTCTTTATCAAAGATTTGGTGCTGGACTTTGGTGAGCGCAACAGCGAATACGAGCGTCGGATGAAAGAAGTGAAGGGTCGGGCTGGCCTTTCCTATGGCCCCTTCTTTTTGGGTGGTAGCCATGGCAGTGAGGAAAGTGAGCGCAACCACGAGTCTAACTGGACCAATCAGGGTCTCAAGATAGAAGGGATGCAGCTACTGGGCTTTCTCTGCCACACGCTAGATAAATGCCCCGATCCTAAACCTTCTATCACCGACTGGATCTAGGCCATGCCCTGCTCCTCCAAAGCTGTGTCGAAGGTCTATGCGAAGCTTTGCAGAGGGGCGACTCGGGGGAATCTCAGCTGCTCAGCAGGTTCCCCTCAAATTCTCTCAAGGAGCCCACCCATGTCTACTCAAAAGGCTAGTAAAGCCCTGCTCTCCCGTCTTGCCGAAACCGTTTTAGCAGAATTTTCTCAGGAAGATCTGTACGTCGCTCAGGCACCTGCCGGTCTGACCCTGGGCGAAGAACATTTTGAAGTTCTCCAACAGCTAGAGGCTGACCGACTGAGCGATCCGGCCTCAGTGGCAAGGTTAGTTGAACTGTCTCGCATCGTTGACTGCATTCAGGTAGATCGTGAGACCATTGCGACACCCGATACAGCCTCGGGATATCTCTCAGATGTGTTCGCTCGGATTGTTGACAATGTCGAATTTAAGCAGGCTCCGCTAGACGCTGAGCAGCTGCGCCGCTATCAGCAGGCCCAAACCCTGCTATTTGAAGATCCGCCGTTTATTAAGCATCCGCCCTATCAAGAATTTTGCCTGCTCCGAGCCGATCTAGAGAAAAAGGATGTGGTGCTCATTGAGATGCGTCACAACCTGAAAGCATTGGAGCCATCGGCAGAAAAAGATGTTCTCAAAGACGAGATTGCTACTTTTGAAGCATTGGTACAAGAGCAGCAGGAAGCGTTAGATGCCTTGGATCGGGTTCACAGCTTTCGGGCGGCTGAAGCGATTATTGACGCTGCTGAGCGCGAGATTGACGAGATTCCGGCGACGGTTCGCAATATGCTGGATGCGATTGAACTTTTTCGGATTGCTGATCCGATTTCCAACGCCACCCACGTTGCCTGTAGTTTTTCGCCCGCTCATCTGTCAGAAGACAATTGGATTCCGCTTAAGTTAACCGGCGAAGAGATCGCCAAGTGGCAAACAAACGGGGGCGCTGACAGCGGCGGGCTAGACGATAGCGAAATTGAAAGCATTACGCTAGAGGTGCAGACGGTGATTTGCCACCGCCCCTGGCTGTGGGCAGCGCTGTTTAAAAATTCGCACTGGCACTGGCGATCACCCGCTCAACCTGTCTCGAACGGAGGCACTCCCGCCAGCGGTCAGATTCCTGCCTATGTGTATGGTCTGGTATTTGCCCGCAGTCTGGTGGTGAAAGGACAGGTTTCAGCCCGTCAGCAGTTCGAGCAGGTCAACCTGAAGCCGATGGCGATTCAGGCATCCTCCGACTTACTGACGCGGGCAATCAGCCCGACCCGGCTCAAGCCGGTCAATCTCTCTCTCAATCCGCAGCCGGTAACGCTCTCCAGCAGGCGTCTTAAAACTGCTGTTGCAACCGGACAGGTAGCCCCGCTGATCAGTCGTAGAGCGGTGCAGCCCGCGATTCACTCAGCTCGCCTCTCGGTTAATCGCTCAATCCGGCCAGCTCAGCGCGGCTCAGCGCGGCTGGATTCAGCTAGGCCCAGACGGGCTTCTCAAATTCGACCGATTAACGCAACCCTCTCTGATTCGCTAGTGAAACGGGTAGAGCGGATCCAGCGAGAGACCTTACTGACACCTGCCAGAGCGCAAGTGGTTGATATGCAGGGGCAGGGCATCTATCAGGCGAATGTCAAGATCAGGAGGCAGACGGGCGATCGCCGGGCACTCACCGGCAAGAGCGGACATTTTACGACAAGACTGCCGCGCGGTCGCTATCAGGTCGTCGTTCAGAAAACTGGCTTTGCACCCGCCTCAGGTATGATCACCGTGCCTCAAAAAGGCACACCGCCCGTCATCCGAATGAAGCCACAAGTGGCTGAAGGCGGTCTGGTTATTCACCTGAAGGAAGAATCTTCAGGGCAGCAACAGCCCTTTACCGGTTCTGCCAAAGTAGTCATTGAAGGCAATAACGGCCAGCGCATTATGATGGTGGAAAACCAGCACAGACTAAGCACCTCGCTGAAGCCAGGGCGTTACACGGTAACGGTTGTAAGTGAAACGGCTGATCAAATCTTGCCAGCGGTAAAGCAAACGGTAGACGTGCGGCAGAGCAGCGGCTCCTCGCGAATAGCTAGCGTCATGTTTAGACTTATTTCAGCGCCAAAGATCGTCAATTCCGATATCCAGCTGCTAGGCGTCATCTGCCGTCAAGTTCCGGCCTGTCCTACCTAACCTGACGTGAGTTCGGGATAAGCTGTCTCATGGTCAACTGCTCAAATCTCTCCTATCAAAGCCGGTCTGGGTTCCCCTTACCAAGGGGAACCGTAAGGGAGGGGTCCTGGCGACGTGCTCTATGCTCAGCCGGAACCCCTCTGCCTGCGGCATCTCCCCTTGGTAAGGGGAGAAAAGATCCCCGATGACGCATTCTAGCTGTTCTTATCCCGAACTGACGTTACCTAAGAATTGGCTATGAGGAAGCTTGCAATTGAGTTTCTCTCTGAGTTTTCAGGGTCTGAATGCGCTCGACGGTACCGGTAGGAATGGCTGCAATCAGCTGTTGGGTGTATTCTCGTCGGGGATGGCGGTAAATGTCTTCAGATGGGCCGATTTCTTCAATCTGGCCATTGTTCATCACCATGATCCGATCGCTCATAAATTTCACTACCCCCAGGTCATGCGAGATAAAAATATAGGTGAGCTTAAACTCGGCCTGTAGCTCTTTGAGCAAGTTGAGCACTTGGGCCTGCACCGACACATCCAGCGACGAGACCGACTCATCGCAGATGATGAATTTGGGGTTAAGCGCTAGCGCCCGGGCGATGCAGACTCGCTGCCGCTGCCCGCCCGAAAATTCGTGGGGAAAGCGGTTGATCGTTGCCGGGTCTAGCCCGACTCGGCCTAGCAGATAGGCAACGCGCTCTTTGAGGTTGCGCCGGCCCCGGCTGACACCGTGAATTTTGAGCGGTTCGGCGATCGCCGCGCCAATGCTCATTCTCGGGTTGAGTGAGCTGTAGGGGTCTTGAAAGATAATCTGCATCTCGCGGCGGCGCTTGCGCATTTGCCAGCCGCCCATGTGGGTCAGGTCTCGCCCTTCAAACCAGACCCGGCCACTCATCGGCTTGATCAGCTGCAAGAGCGATCGCCCCAGCGTCGTCTTGCCGCAGCCCGACTCACCCACCAAGCCAAAGGTTTCACCCTGATACACCTGAAAAGATACATCGTTAACGGCCATCACATGGCGCTCTACCCGGCCAAAAACGCCCTGTACCGGATAGCCTACCCGCAGATTTTCCACTGTCAGCAGCGGTCCTTTTTCCTTTAAAAGCTCTAGGCGAATCTGCATTTCACGGGGGCTGATATCGGCGACAGGGGGCAGTCCGCCGCCCAAATCGCGCTGAGGTTTCGCCTGGATCACGACCTCTCCATCGGGGCTGGCCACTTCTTCCATATAGTCAGAGACAGTGGAGAGCTGCCGCAGGCGGCGGTTAGGCTGGGGGCGGCAGCCGAGCAGCCCTTTGGTGTAGGGGTGGCTAGGTCGCTCAAAAATATTCAGCACCGGCCCTGTTTCGACAATTTTGCCGCGATACATCACTGCCACGTCGTCGGCAATTTCGGCGATGATGCCCAAGTCGTGGGTGATGAAAATCATCGACATGCCCCGGCGATCGCGCAGTTCGCGCAGCAGATCTAATATGGTGGCCTGCACGGTGACATCGAGGGCGGTCGTCGGCTCGTCGGCAATCAGCAGCGACGGGTTAGACGAGAGCGCCATAGCGATCATCAGCCGCTGAATTTGACCGCCTGAGAGCTGATGCGGGTAGCGATCTAGCAGAGACTGCTTGCGCCGTCTGACCGCCCGGCTGATGGCAGCGCTACTGTCGGTATTGAGTTCCTGGGCGATTATTTCTTCTAGTTCGGCGTCGCCCGGCAGCAGCTTTACCTCTTGCAAGTGAGAAATTGCCAGGTCACGAGCGGCCCGCTTTGAGATTTTTTGATGCTGGCGAATCGCCTCAATCAGCTGAAATCCGCAGGTATACACCGGATTCAGCGAACTCATCGGCTCTTGGAAAATCATCGCCAACTGGCCGCCGCGATAGCGCCTGAGCTGCCGCTGAGGGACTTTTCGCAAATCTACTGGGGCTTTGTCTGCGCCCATGAACAAAATTTGGCCGCTGGTCACTTCTCCTGGCGGGCTTGGCACTAGCCCCATTACGGCCAGCGAAGTTACCGACTTACCCGAGCCCGACTCGCCCACAATGCCCAGGGTCTGCCCTCGCTGGAGGCGAAAAGACACCTCGTCTACCGCCCGCACGCTGCCGCGCTGATCTCCGTCAGTGGCAAATTCAACCGTGAGACCTTGAACATCTAATATGGTGTCACTCATAGGGGAATGTAAACCTGAGGGCGAGGCGATCGCAATTAGCAAGCATTCTATACTATTCCTTTTATGGCTAGCTAAATGGAGCTGGCCTGCTGTCAACCCTCATGATTCAACTTGCGATCGCGGTTTTCATCGTCATTATTGGTTCGGCCCTGTGCTCTGGCACCGAAACCGCGCTACTTTCACTGCCCCTACTGCGGGCCAGGCAGCTCACCCAAAATCGACCGAGCCCGGCGGCGATCGCGCTACTCACCATCCGTCAGCACGTCTCCCGCCCGATTGCTACCATCGTTATTCTCAACAATATATTCAATATTGTCGGCAGCATTGTGGTCGGTCGTCTGGCGGCGGCTGTCTTTGACAATGCCGGGTTAGGCCTGTTTTCGGCGGCGCTTACGTTTGCTATTATCTTGCTCGCCGAAATTTTGCCCAAAACCGTGGGCGAGCGCTACGCCGAGAGAATCGGGCTGACGGTGGCTATCCCGATCCAAGGCTTAACCATTCTCTGCACACCTTTAATCTGGCTGCTAGAGCATATCACCGCGCCCCTGACCAAAGGCAGCAAAAGGCCAATTACCGACGAATCGGAAATTAAGCTGCTGACCATACTGGGCTATCAGGAAGGGCTGATTGAAGACGATGAAGTCGAAATGATTGACCGGGTGTTTCGGCTCAACGACCTGAAAGCCGCCGATATTATGACGCCCCGGGTGGCGATTACCTTCCTACCCGGTAAAGCTATTCTGCAAGATATTCAAAACGAAATTATCGCCTCTCAGCACACACGAATATTGGTCATTGATGGCGATCTCGACCATGTGATTGGCGTCGCGCTAAAAGCAGAACTACTCGCTGCCATCGTCCAGGGACAGGGCGCAGCCCCGATTAAAAATCTGATGCGCCAGGTCAACTACGTGCCCGATACTGAGCGCACCGACCGGCTGATCAAAACCTTTCAGTCGCTGCGAGAGCACTTGATGGTGGTAGTAGATGAGTACGGCGGCGTTTCGGGCGTGGTCACCCTGGAAGACACGCTGGAAGTACTAACTGGAGAAATTGTCGATGAAACCGACCGCAATGTAGACTTACAGGCGTTTGCTCGTCAGCGGCAGAAGCGGATTTTGCGACGCAGCGGATTTCGTCAGCTGAAGGCACCGCCATCGCAGAATCAGCTGCTGGAATGATTTCGGCATCTTTCCTATTCTCTATCTGCTAAAGAATCCTCATGAAATCACTCTCTCCCAGCGGGGCTACCGTTCGCCGAGACGTTTTGCTGCTGTTGGCCTGGTCAGGTCTGCTGCTCGCCTGTAGCCTACTGCACATGAGCCTGATGGCTCACGATGAGGGCAACTACGCGGCTGAGAGTCGCTTTATGCTGGAGTCGGGTAACTGGCTGGCGCGGCAGTGGTGGGGCCAGCCGACCTATTCTCACGGCATTGCGCTGAACTGGCTGATGCTGATCGGCTACCGGCTCTTTGGGGTGAGCGATCGCGTTGCCCGCTTACCCAGCGTTTTGGCCTGTATGGGATCGGTCCTGCTCACCTACGATATTGGCAGAATGCTGATTGCGGCTCAGCTCTGGCCCTACGCTAAATTTGCTCGTCTCCTGGGATTCCTCTCTGGCCTGCTGTTAATGGTTGTTTCTCTCTGGGCGCAGTATGGCCATTTGGCCACGCAAGACATGCTGCTGGTGAGCGTAGAGCTGCTGGGCATTTGGGCGCTACTCAAGGCAGAGGCTCATGCTCAGGGGCGAATTGCCTTTGGTTTTTTAGCGGGCTTGACGCTGGGGCTGGGCTTTTTCGTAAAAACTTTTATGATTGCGCTGCCAGCCCTGGCCCTGCTGCCCTATCTGATTTTTCATTACCGTCGCCACCGGCATCTGAGCAATCCGGGTCTCTATGGCGGGCTGATTGTCGGTGTGGGGGCCGTAGCGCTTTGGTTGGGGTTGAGCCTGGCTGAATATGGCGATTTGGTATTTGCCTCCATGTTTGGCAAGCTGGGCGAGCTCAGCGGCGAGTCGTTTCACGCTGACGGCGGGCCGTTTTACTACCTGTGGAATATTCCGGTGAACATGCTGCCCTGGGCGCTGTTTTCGCTGATTGGGGCAGTGCTGGTGCTGCGCAGCCTGTGGCGGTCAAGGCGGCAGTTTGCATCAGCTTATCCTCACGGCTGGCTGCTGCTGTATCCCTTCTTATTAGCAGGGTTACTGACGGTTTTTCCGACGAAGACACCCTATTACACGTTGCAGCTACATCCGTTTATGGCGATTTTTGCGGCGATCGCCCTTCAACGCATCGCCACCCAAACTATCCGCTGGCCTCGTCGCCTGCTGAGCTATAGCTTTGCGGTCTTGGGCGCTATTTTAATCGGCCTATCCGCAGCCGCATTTATTTACGTTTCAGGTAACTTCAACCGCTGGGTTCCCGCCGACTCTATACCCGCACATTTGTTTGATACAGCAGTCGATATTCTGCCTTACACGCCCCTGGCACTGACACTCGGCTTTGGCTGGCTCTGGCTCCCTGCCTTAATGTCCCGTCCTCAAAAATGGATTGCGACCTGGCTGCTACCAGCCTGGCTAACGCTGGGCTTAGCAGGCCTGACAGGCTTGTTTGGCGACTACAGCCCGGACTTAAAGGCGGCGCTGGCTGCGGCTGAAATTGCGCCGATTGTCAGCGATCAGCCGATCAGCTTTATCACTGGGACAGCGGAGTGGCCACCAGAAGTCCACAAAACGTTTACGCTGCTCAGTTTTTACACGCCTCGTCTGGGGCCGCTCAATCGTCCAATTGCCGAGATACCGCCGGGTACATACGCTTGGCTGAGCCCGAATACTGACCTGGAAAGCTTGGCTGGCAGACCGTATGAGGCGATCGCTCAGCTCCGCGACTGGCAGCTCATCCAGCTGTCGTCATGAATCTATAGCCTCTGTCGAGTGGCTTAGGACACTTTTGTCGGCTGAAACCGTTAGAGAACAGCGGGCAACTCGACTAGCAGATGTGCTGATGTGTTAGGACATCTGCTATATCAATCGGCAGCGGCTCCTCCGCCGGTCAGCAGTTCTTCAACACTGTCGCCTTCACTCGATTCTCTCAAAATAGCCGGACTGCTGGTCTCTGGGGTATTAAAGATAGCTTGCAGACTTTGCTCTAGCGTTTCGGCCATGGCAATTCGATTTTTGTAGGCGACAATCACGCGGGCCAAAATAGGCAGTCGGTTTTGCTCGGCTTCTAGATATAGCGGCTCTACGTAGAGCAGCGATCGCTCAATCGGAATCACCAGCAGATTGCCCTGATTGGCCCGAGACCCCTGCGTATTCCAAAGCGATATCCGCTGAGAGATCTCAGGCTCCTGGTTGATCCGGGCCTCAATTTGCTCAGGCCCAAACACCAGCTCCTGCTTAGAAAATTGATAGAGCAGCTGCCGGCCATACTGTTCGCCGTCGGAGCGGGCTGCCAGCCAGGCCACCAGGTTATTCCGCTGAGCGGGCGTAAACGGGCGCAGCAGCACAAATTCGCCGGCCTTTTCTCCCGGCAGTTCCATAATTAGATAGTAGGGCTCTACTACCTGCTCTTCATTCGCGTAGATTTCATTGGGGGCGCGCCACTGGTCTTCTCGGTTGTAAAAGACCTGCGGATCGGTCATGTGGTAGGCGAGCAGCTGATTGGACTGAACCAGAGAAAAGTCTTGAGGGTAGCGAATGTGGCTTACTAGCGCGGGCGGCATGTCTTCTAGCCGCGTGAACATGCCCGGAAATATCTGCGACCAGGTGCGAATAATCGGGTCGCGCTCATCGGCAATATACAGATGGATGCTGCCGTTGTAGGCGTCGACAATGACTTTGACTGAGTTGCGAATGTAGTTAAATCGGTTTCTGCCAGGGTCGGAGTAGGGGTAGCGATCGCTCGTCGTATAGGCATCGATCATCCAGTACAGATAGTTCTTCTCCGACTCTTCGCCGGGCCGGGCAAACCCATCGCCCGCATCGGCGACCACCAGGTACGGATCACCATCAAACTGTAAGAAAGGCGCAACTCGGCGCACCCGCTGCTTGATATTACGGCGATACATCAGCCGGGTTTCGGTCGTGATATCGCTAGAGAGCAGCATCTTCCAGTCGCCCATATGCTTGGCAAACAGCAGTCGCCGCCAAAAGGTGCCAATATTAATGCCGCCCTGACCGTCGTAGCGGTTGTAGACGTTGTCACTGCCGCTGGGAAAATCTAATTCTGGTACCCGAGCCCCGGTCAGAACATAGGTATCAGTCAGTTCGCCATAGTAAATGCGCGGCTTACCCACCGGAATAGACTGCTGAATGACCGGCGAACTGGGCGTATGCGCAATGTCTTTAATAAAGTATTCGGGCAGGCCGCTAGCCCCGGCTGTATTCACTGGGCTGATGGTAAAGCCGTAGCCGTGGGTGTAGATCAGGTGCTCGTTCACCCAGGTTTTGGCTTTGGCGGGCACCTGCTCATAATTCAGCTCGCGCGCCGAAATCAGCACCTGGCGGCGGTCTACTTCTTCGCCGTTTTCGGTGAGGGTATATCTATCGACATCGGCATCGGGAAATTCGTAGTAGAGGCGAATTTGCTGTAGCTGCCGGTTTGACTCTAGCAGCGGTCTGGTGTCCCAAAGGCGAATGTTGCGCACCGTCAGATCGTTTTCTTCCAGGTCGGCAGCGCTCAGGTCGCCCTGCGGGTCAAACTGCCGGGTCTCTATATCGGTCAGGCCAAAGGCATTGCGAGTAAAGTCAATGGTGCGCTTAAGATACGGTAGCTCTCGCACCAGCTCGTTGGGCTGCACGACGATACGCTGCACCAGCCACGGGGCGGCGGTGCTGCCTGCTAAAGCGAATAGCAAATAGAGGGCGATCGCTCCCACCACAGGCCGGGCATGCAGCGACCTGGTAGATTGAGTCCAGCCTGATTTAGGCTGCACAAAAGCCCGCCACATCAAGGTCAGCGATAGCCCTAGAGAAATCAGGCTAAGGGCGGCATTGACCGGCAGTCCTATCTGAACATCGGTAAAGCTAGCGCCATAGCTTACCCCCTGCTGTGAGTAAAGCAGCTCGTAGCGGTTGAGCCAGTTCCCCAGAGCTGTCACCATTAGCAGGCTAGCAGCCAGGCCATAGAGGTGCCGCTGCTGGGGCAGCGAAAATCCGGCAAAGTGTCCCTGACTAAGGGTATTACCCGCCAGCAAGTACTCTAGCGTCACCGCCATCAGCATAAATAGCAGCAGCCCCGAAAACCAAAACTCCAATAGCTCCCACACCGGTAGCTGAAAGATGTAGAAGCTAAGATCTTTACCAAATAAGGGATCGAGCTGCTCAAAGGTCGTGAAGTTGAGCGCAGGCAGCACGCGCACCCACTCTTTGGTGAGCACAATACCAAAACTCAGGCTTAAAACAACTGCCCCCACTCGAATCAGCGTTTGGGGTGCGGCGGCCAGGGCGATCGCGCAGCCCACCACAATGCCAATGCCCAACGGCTGCTGGGCTAACCGCTGAGCTAACTCCCAGTCAGCGTCAAAGCCCAGGCCCAACGGGACTGGGATGGATGGCCGCAGAGTAAACAGATCGGTAAACGCCAAGTGAGCATGGTAAACCAGGTCTGCGCCAATGACGACGCCTAGCCCCAGCATGACTGGGATCAGCCACTGCAAGCCTAGCCCCGTGCGTAAATTGGCCTGATTGGGCAGCAGACAGTTTTGGTTGTACTGAAGGCGGGTCGCCAGGTTGAGGTTAAAAAATGAGATGGCCAGGCTAGCGGCTAGGGTGAAAAGGCCTAAAACCAGCTGCGTGAGCGATCGCAGCCAAAATTCGGACAAAAAGTTCAGCTCGTCAAACCAGAGCCCTTCGGCCCAGTAGTAAGTGACGATATAGGCCGCCGCCACGAGGATCAGCGTTGCTGTCACCAGCCCGACGCCCCGGCGCGATCGCAGCCAGTGCAAAGGGCGATCACCCGGATAGCGACCGGCGCGACGAGCCTGAGGAAAATTATCCGCCTTAGCCATGGCCTACTGGCCCCAAAAATCAATCGCGCGGTAGCCCAGCTCTGCCATCATCTGCCGCAGCATTGGTATGCTCAGACCCACCACATTAGTATGGCAGCCCTCAATTTTTTCAACAAACATGCTGCCCTTCCCATCAGTGGCAAACGCGCCAGCGCAGTGCATCGGCTCTCCGGTGGCAATGTAAGCCGCTATCTCCTGATCGGAGACTTTGGCAAAAAATACTCGCGTCATCCGGTAGTTCACTAGCGCCTCGCGTCCAGGGGCAATCAGCGCGTAGCCGGTGTAGAGTTCGCCCGTGCCGCCTCGCATTTGCTGCCAGCGGGCAACAGCCTCTTCTCGGCTTTCCGGCTTACCGTAAATAACCCCGTCGACTGACAAAACCGAATCACAGCCCAGCACCAGCGCTCTGGGAAACTGAGGCGCGACTGCCGCGGCCTTGCCCTCAGCTAGCACCTGCACCAGCTGCTGCGGATCGCGAATTTTTACCTGGTCTTCGTCGAAATTGCTGGGGCATACAAAAGGCTGAATGCCCGCTTCTACCAGCAGCTTTCGCCGAGCAACAGAGGCCGAGGCCAGCACAAATTGAATATCGGCCATAGGGTGTGAAATCAAAAAATCTAAGGGGAATCTTAGGGGTTAGTAAACCGAAAAGGACGCCACCGTTTGCTTGATTGTATCTTTGAGCTTCTCCCATCTCTGCTCCGAAATGGAAGCATTAAAGGTATAGAGCTGCCCGCGCCGCACGATCACACTGGCCAAGTCGTGGCGGGTCCCCGACGGCAGATTAGCCACATACTCCAAAATGTAATACAGCTTATCGCCCGCTTCAAAAGACTGGGCGTTTACCAGCTCTACGCTGCGGTCGTCCGTGCTCTGCGAGGTGATGCTTTTAGAGAGCTTATAGCCGACTTCGAGCGGAGTGCCAATGTCGGGAAGCGTTTTGCCGTCTGAGACGGGGCTGATCACGACGCTGACGTTTTCACTGGCGTTGATAATGTCGTGGAAGACCGTATCTGGCCCATTGGGGACATCTGCGGCGACCCACCCGGTTGGATATTTAAACTCGTAGCCTTCATAGCTGTTGCTGTACGACTGCAAACTGGTTCCCGCAGCGCAGCCCTGTAGACCCAGTGCAAGTACAGCTAGCAGTGCCACAAATCGCTTCAACATCTCAAAATTCCTTCCATCCTCTAGCTGCTTCAATTGTGCCATGAGCCGGTGAATCACAAAAATTCTCACCTTAAAAACCGTAAAAAACCACTGCATCACCAGCGCCTAGCAGATCATCTAGACATGTGGCCTAGGGTGCTTCCTGCTCAAATCGGCGATGCCAGTCGGCTCTGGGGCTGGCAAAAATAGAGGCATCCCAGTTAAATTGAGTGCCGCGCTATGCCCGCTTCTCTTGCAGACCTCTCTCACGCCCTCTCGGATATCATCACTCAAACCAGCGGCTCAGTCGTCGCTATTAAAGGCCGCCAGTCGGCGGGTACTGGCATTCACTTGTAGGCCGTTCGGCCAGGCGCGGGGTTTTTGCCAGCCTGGGAATAATTCCTCAAATCGGTGGCCCCTTAGCGCAGTCAGAGCGGCGGGCAAATTGATCGCTACACTGTCGTCGATCTCAATCCTTCATCCAGAAATCGTTGAGGTCTTGTTTGCCTCTAACAGCAGCGCTTTTGCTTTTAGAGAGCGAGTTTCTTCACTGGCAGAACCGCTCACGCATAGAGAAATTCAAGTGCTCAATCAGTTGGCCGACGGCCTCACCAACAAAGCCATTGCCAGAGCCCTGACAATTTCAGAACATACGGCTAAGTTTCATCTCAGCACCATTTTCTCCAAGCTCAGCGCTTTTAGCCGTACAGAAGCAGTGTCCATTGGCATTCGGCCCGGGCTAGTGATGCTTTAATAGGCAAAAATGAATAAAGAACACAAACAAGAAGCGAAGCAACCCCCAAATGAAGTCGCTTCGCCCTGTTGAATTCATTTTATTGAATTCGCTCTGTTTAAAGATGGCCGAACGGCACACTGAGAGCGTTTGTCAAATAGGCTGCGTATAGTCCAGCAGGTAGCTCTCAGCCTTGCCGCTAATCTACCGGTTTGTAACGATATCGTTAGAGTCGTCAATATCCAACTCTTCGCGGCGAATGGTCGCTTGCTCGCTGACAAGCTCCTGCTCGGTTTCCTTACGGACGCTTACTTCTTCACGAACAAAAGCTTCCTTACGGACGTTGGCTTTCTCTTCGTAAACCTCTACGCGAGCGACTTCGCCATCTTCAAAGGCGTGGTTAACATCTGTAGCGGCAGTTGTTCCTGTTGGCGTTGTCCGCTCAACTACAACTCTCTCTCTCTCTACAGGTACAGAAACATTCGCTGTCTCTGTTTCGACGCGCTTGCCGACCACGACATCGCCTGTCTTTCTTCGAGTCTTATCTGCAATCAGACGCTCTTCGTAGAGGCGAACAGGCTGGTTGGTATTCTCGCTGTCTCTCATTTGGTAGAGACCAGGATCGCGGTCGTAGCTATAGTCGTCGCGAGTATAGTCGGCGCTGGTCGCATAGGCGGCAGTCCCTGCGGTGGTGGCTCCGGTCACAGCTGCCCCGCCTACTGGTGCAGACTGGCTAGCGGTCGGCTCACGGTATACGCCGCGCACATTCTCTTCGTAGTCGTAGTCAACGTCTGCGCTGCCGCTGTATTCGGGCAAATCTTCAACCTGCTTCTTAGTCAGACCGTTGACATAAATGCGTTGCTGGCTGTTGTCAAACTGAGCGCGTCCGATTGGCAGCAGTACTTTCTTGCCAAAAATCCACGGGCCGGTATCCACGATCAAATAGCGAAACTGCCCGGTTGTATCGTCAAACAGTCCGTCTTCTACAGATCCAACTTTATCATCGGCATCGACATACACGCTGTAGTCGTCAAGATGGCTTAGGCTGTTATCGCTAAACGTGTTGCGATAGTCGGGATAGGTGTCTTTAAGGCTAACTAAGGCCATATGTGTAAGGCTCCATTACTAATTTTGTCGGCAATTGAATGCCATGTGTAGACAATAGCTTTTCTGTCATGAATTTTCATTCTGCAAGAGAGGGAGATTGATATAGCCGGTCTACCTAAATAGTCAGATCAAGATCCGCTAAGAAGTATGTCCGACTATTCTTTTAGACAGGGTGATCAAAGAAAATAGGGGGTGCTGCGATCGCCCGCAACACCCCTCACTCAAAATAAAGACTGATTGATCCTTGTAGTTCAGCTAGCTGTTAGACTACTACAGCCTTATCGAACGACGGCTCTAGGCTTTTTCGCCCCCACTGTGGCGCCAATTAGAGAAGCTACTAAGCCCAACAAAGAGCCAACTATGAAGGATAGCCCTGCTTTAGAAGCATTGGCCGCATATTGAGCTGCCTGCTCGGGGCTGACATCGGGAACAGCCTGGCTAACTTCGTCCTGACTTGGTAGCGACACACCCGCCGATTGCTGCACCTGGTTGAGCACATCACCAGCGTTGGCTGCAATGATGCCAAAAGTGCCAGAGACACCGCTAGCTAACAGCCAGCCACTAATAACCAGCGTCGTCGCCCACAGAATAATACCGTTAAGCATTGCCGTCTTGCTATTCATTGGGCCACAGGAGGAAGCCATTACCCACCCGCCCAGAAAAAGGGAAATCAGCAAACTAACAATCGCCCAGATTCCCAAGCCGGTGCCAATCGTACCTGGTGCAGCTTCACCTGCGGCAAACCCACCAATAGCTGCGCCCAGGGCGCTGAGCATAAGTTGAGAGACAATTGAGACCACAATTCCTGCGAAAATGGGCCCCCAACGAACTGTATCGTGATATTCCACTACATTTCCGGTAGGAACTGGAGCGGGGCGAACATTTACATTGGGTGGCACATCTGTTCTTTCTGTATACGCCATTAGACCATAGCTCCTTGCAAGCATAATTTCACTCTAGGTTTAGACTAGGCGGTGTATAACTGTTACGAACCTATCCAAAGATAGAGACACTTGACAGTAGGAGATAGAGGTTTCAAAGCCAGGTTTAAACCTGGCTTTGATTCTCAAAGCTTTACGCAAAAGCCTGAGTTGAAAGCCCGTGTCTTTGCAACTGCAATCTATGCTTTTTTATCGGCAAAATCCTTCCCTTGATGGAAGGACTCCATACCAAAGGTCAGCGACTATTGCTAACAAACGTAGGTTTAAGGCTTAGCTACTATGGCACTGTATAAAATTGGCGATATTCACCCAGACTATCAAGATACCTACTTCAGCGGACGCGACCTGAAGGGCATGGCCGTCTACAGCGCTGAAAGCCACAAGGTAGGCACCGTGAGTGACATTCTCATTGACGATGCCAATCAGCCTCAGTATATAGTCGTAAAGACCGGCTCAAGAAAGAGCGTAGTGCTGCCGATGAGTCGCTGCGCGGATCTCTCTAACCAAGACCGCATCTATGTAAGCACTCTTAACCGAGAAGAATTTGCTGCGCTACCCCAGTACGACGACAGCCAATCCACAGCAGTCGGGCAAGCACTCGAAACCTACGAAATGGCTCCGCTTGAGCAGTTGAGATCGGTGGAGATGACGGCCCCGGTCGAGGGAGAAAGTGTCGTAGTAGCCCGGAAAGAAACTGCCTCTGTTGCTCACCTATCAGCGGAGGCGGTATCAGAGCCGCGTGATCGCCCCATTCAGCTCTATGAAGAGCGCCTGTCTACTCAAAAACAGCGGGTAAAGACCGGCGAAGTCAGAATTTCTAAGCGCACGGTTACCGAAACGACCAATGCTGCTGTGCCAGTCACCAAGGAAAAAATCATCATTGAGATAGAGTCTGTCTATGGTGGCGAGACTCGGGTCGACTTTGGCGATGCTCAGGTCAATGAGGACGGGTCTGTGCGGATGGATATCTATGAGGAGCAGGCGGAGGTTTGCCGCCGAGTGGAGCCCTATCAAAATGTGTCCGTTCGCAAAGAGGTTGTACAGGATGTTGTACAGATACAAGAACCGCTGCGCCGCGAGGAGCTAGAAGTGGTTTCTGAGGGTAGTCCTCAGGTCGACTGGGTTGACGAAGCCGACGCTGCCAACACAACCAGAAGCCAGGAAGATAGGATAGTTGGTCGTGACTAAGCCCAGTGTCTGACCTAGATGTCTAAGGTAGACTACAGGTGCTTTTGCGCCCAGAGAGCGACTTGTGTGCGATCGCGCAAGCCCAACCCGCTCAAAATTCGACTGATGTGATTGCGCACCGTTCCCTGGCTCAGATGCAGTGCTTGGGCAATTTCCTGATTGTTCTTACCCTGGCCTAGCAGCTTCACCACCTCTTTTTCTCTATCGCTCAACAAATTTTCAGTCCCGTCATATTGTTGAGTACTGAGTGAATTAAGCTGGGCAAATACTCTGGGGGCAATGGTCGGCCCCAGCTGACTGCACCCCTGGGCTAGCACCCGAATAGCGTCGGCGAGCTGAGTGGCGGGCGTGCTTTTGAGCAGATAGCCGAGCGCGCCAAACTGTAGTGACTGCCAAATATATTCGTCTTCGTCAAAGGTGGAGAGTACCAGAATCCGAATCCAGGGGTAGCGCTGGTGAATAATGCGCGTCGCTTCGACCCCGTTGCAAACAGGCATACGCACATCCATTAGGATGACATCGGGCTGATGCTGTTGGGTGAGGGCGATCGCCTTTTCTCCATTTTCAGCTTGGCCAACGATGCTTAAGTCTGGCTCTAGCGACAGCAGCTCAGCTAGCCCCTGCCGGTATGCGCTCTGGTCGTCTACTAGCAGGAGATTGATCATGGGTTGAGGGGCTCTAGCTTGACCCCTTTGGGATGAGTAAGTGGCCTTAAAGGAACGGTCACCTGGAGTTGGGTGCCGGCTTGCGGACTGCTGGTGATCGTCATTTGTCCGCCTAAGAGCTGCGATCGCTCTCGGATGCCCTGTAGGCCATAGCCTGTCACCGGCGTATTTACTGCGAACCCACAGCCATCGTCCGAGATTGTCATTGTCACCTGCGCGGCTGTCGCCACGATTGAAAGCGTCACCCGACCGGCCTGAGCGTGCTTTTGAACATTGGTCAGCCCTTCTTTTGCCATCAGATAGAGCTGATAGCTGAGCTGCTGAGGTAGCGGCGGCAAACTTACCTGCATTCTGACTAGAAATGACTGGCGCATCTGTTCGCTCAGAGTGTGCAGCGCGCTCTTTAAATCAAAATTAGACTGGCGAATGGTTTGAAGTGACTGCCGCGCCTCCGATAGACATTGGGCCGCTAGCTGCTGCGACATTTTCAGCGCCTGCTGTAGTTTCACCTTGCCGGTTTCTAAATGGCTGTATCGTTCTGCTAAGGCAAGCTGCACGTCTAAGGTCGTGAGAGAATGGCCAAGCGAGTCGTGAATGTCTCGGGCAATGCGCGATCGCTCCAGTTTGGTAGCCAGTGACTCAACCTCTAAAGCCAATATCTCTGCGCGACGACGGCTGCGCTGCTCAGCAGCAAAGATAAACCCCAAAAGAACAACAAACACGCTAACGGCGATCGCCTCCATAGCCCCTCCCAAAAACATCCTTTGCGGATCGAGGTAAGGTTCCACGCCACGAGATCGCACTTCTTCAATTGCAAAAGGAATTCTCCAGGCAAACTGTAAAAGCAATGTGCCGACAGCTACCAGCGTTGTCAAAATCACCTCGCGGTACGGCAGCAACAGACACGCTTTGATGATAAACAGCTCGAACAAAACAGAACCATTCAGCTGATACCCGGCTGTAAACAGGATGAAAAACTCGAATGCAATATAAATTCGCCGCTGCCAGAGCGGTCTGTAGGTAGGGAGCGTCAGGCTGAGCGCCCCGGTACACACCACTAGCGCCACTAGCCAGGCAGACTTATAAGGCAGCGTGTTGAGTTCGAACGACAGCAGGTTAGACAGTATGCAGTGAACTATCACCACCCACTCGACCCAACGCATCACTTTTCGTACTGTCGGAGAAACTGGAACAGCAGTCGTCATACAGTCACGCACAACCCAGGACAGCCCCATTGTGCCTCATGACATGATTGCAAACATACTACAGCGCTAAAGAGATGACAGATGTCACGGTGAGCGGTGACAGCGGCCACTATTCGCAGGCGGCGCGATCGCCCTAAATTAAACCTGTTGAGTGAAGCAATGCGCTACTCACTGGCACAGCCAACGGCACAGTCAACCTATCCGCGTCACTGTGTCTTCACCCCTTTAGGAACTCTCTTTTGACTATGAAGCTCACTCAGACTTTTTGCTTGCGGTTAGCTGCCGCCGCCTGCCTGACCTTACTACTGGCCTCTCCAACTAATATCTCTGCTGTCCGCGCGGAAGCCGCCTCAGCTGAACCCACAGCAGATCAGACAGTAGATCAGACAATCCCTTCAGCCACCCCTGAGCCGGTCGATACGTTTGTTGAACAGATGATGGCCGAGAAGCATATTCCGGGCCTGTCTCTAGCAGTGGTGCAAGATGGCAAACTGATCAAGACGCAGGGCTATGGCTATCTCAACCGCGATCTCAACGTCCACGCCCGTCCTAGCAGCGTTTTTCCCATCGCCTCTGTATCCAAGCCGTTTACTGCCACTGCCATCATGCTGCTAGTGCAGGCAGGTGAAATAGAGCTAGACGCGCCCATTAGTACCTACCTTCCCGATACGCCAGCACACTGGGAAAACATCACCGTTCGTCATCTGTTGACACATACTGCTGGCCTGTCTGAGTCGGTTTATGCCAATCGCCTACGCACGATTCGGACGCTCAGTGGGTTCCAGGAGCAGGCAAGCAAAGCCCCCTTAGATTTTCAGCCGGGAGAGGCCTGGGCCTATAGCAACACCGGCTATAATTTGGCCGCTAGAATCATTGAAACGGCTAGCGGCCAGCCTTTTGAGGCCTTCATGGAAAGCCGGATCTTTGAGCCCGTGGGCATGGACAGTACAGACGTCGTGCGAGACAGCTACGATTTTAGCAACCGCGCTACCGGCTATTTTTGGAATGGCAGGCAGCTGCAACCGCACCCTTTTGACCGGCTGTTAAGCGCTAAGCTGGTGCCTGTCGTGTATGGGGCAGGCAGTATGACTTCTGCTGTGACCGACCTGGCCCGGTGGGAAATTGCGCTGCAAAAAGGTGAGCTGTTAGCGCCCGAGTTTCAGGCTGAAATGCAGCAGCCTGTGGTGATGAATAGCGATCGCCAGTTCAAATACGGCCTTGGCTGGTTTATAGACAGTGTCAACGGCCACCGCATGGTTTCTCACGGGGGCAATATCTGGGGCTTTTCGACCAGCATCGCACGCTTCCCCGATGACCGGCTGACGGTGATTTTACTCGCTAATAAAGACGATGAATCGGGCGATGATCTCGCTAGAAAAATTGCCGAGCGGTACGTTCCTGCGCTAGCGATTAACCCCGATGCGCCTGCTGTAAACGACCCGAATCCGACCCTGACGTCATCGCTATTGCAATATGTCAATGGCGACATAGCGGCGATTGCGCCAACTTCAGAATGGCAAATTCTCTTGAGCACGCCCCGAGGCCAAAGTCTCATGACCCGCTTTCGTGACGATCTCGGACACAACAAGATCAAGGCACTAGAGCTGATTGACCGAGAAGATCATCCCAACGGAACGCGCTATCAGTATCGCGCTGTAACCGCAGATGACCGTAGATTGCTGAGCGCTATAGTAACGCCCGATGGCCTTTTAGCCGCGCTCGGCACCGCCCCTGAATAAAAATTAAGTTTGGCATAAAGGCTATCTTAGCTATTAGCGAAAAAGGAAGAAATTGTGGATATTGTCTGGCTGTTGATTAGAGCCTCTTGGATCAGGGTTGGCGTGGCGATCGCGGCTGGTCTCATCAGCGGCGGTGCAAGTGCAGGGCTAATTGCACTGATCAACAATGCCATTGTTCAAAATTCACCGCCGTCACTAATCGCCCCTTTTGCTGGACTAGTTTTACTCGCTCTGGTCTCTAGCAGTCTGTCGCAATTTTTACTGGTTGACCTATCGCAAAACTCGGTCTATCAGCTGAGAATGCAGCTCTCTCAGCGCATTCTCTCCGCGCCGCTACAGCAGCTAGAGCGCTTAGGACCAAGCCAGCTTTTGGCCACACTGACCGAAGACGTGCAGACAATATCGAATACGGTTTTTGTCGTTCCTACGCTCTGTGTTGATATTGCTGTTATCTGCGGCTGTCTTGTCTATTTGGGCTGGCTGTCAGGCTGGGTTTTTCTGGCAGTAGCAATTTTTTTGGTGCTGGCGATCGCCCTGGTGCAGGTCCTAATTGCTGCGGCCTATCGCTATCTGGCTTTAGCTCGGCTAGAACAAGACCGTCTATTCAAGCAGTTTCGAGGCATCACCGAGGGCACTAAAGAGCTGAAGCTACACGCTGCTCGAAGGCAGCTCTTTTTTGACGAAGACCTGGCAGTAACAGCCGCGGCCTCCCGCAGCTATACCAAAAAAGCCTTCAAGATAGCGGCTCTTAGCAGCAGCAGCGGCCAACTATTGTTTTTCGTCCTCATCGGCCTGCTGCTATTTGGAGCGACTCAAGTCATTCCAAATGCCCAGGCAGTTTTGCCTGCCTACATTCTCACCATTACCTACGTAATGCGCCCCATAGAAGGCACCATTGCGCAACTGCCCAATTTAGCAGCCGCTAATGTCTCTTTACAGAAAGTGAAAAAGATGGGGCTGTCTCTGATAGAGAGAGCTGAAATCAATTCTGTTCGCCCGCCTGGGGAGGCTAGCTGGCGGACACTTGAGCTAAGTGAGGTAGTTCACACCTATCGTAGCGAAGACGCCATCGGCCATTTCTCTGTAGGGCCAATCAACCTCACGCTTAAACCGGGAGAGTTAGTTTTTATCGTGGGCGGCAACGGCAGCGGTAAATCAACGCTGGCAAAGCTGATTACAGGGCTTTACACGCCTGACTCGGGTGAGCTGAGATTGGATGGTGAACCGATTGTAGAGAGCAACCGCGAAGGGTACCGGCAGCTTTTTTCAGCCATCTTCTCAGATTTTTACCTGTTTGAGCGGCTGGTGAGTACAGAAGCGCTGACGCTAGATGCTCACGCACAAACGTACCTTGAAAAACTCCAGCTTGAGAAAAAAGTCTCTGTGCAAGACGGTCAACTCTCAACAACAGCACTTTCGCAAGGTCAGCGTAAGCGATTGGCTCTGCTAGCCGCCTACCTGGAAGATCGTTCAATTTACCTGTTTGACGAATGGGCTGCCGATCAAGATCCAGTGTTTCGAGAGATCTTTTACACGCAGATTTTGGTCGAACTCAAGCAGCGCGGTAAAACCCTGATTGTTATCAGCCACGACGATCACTACTTTCATCTGGCAGATCGACTGATTAAACTTGACTACGGCCAGATTGAGTCCGATCAGCGCTGAGGGGTTTAGGGGGCGATCGCCCCATTCGACAAATTATTCAGCGCTCCAGCAATCTGCTGAATCACCTGATTGCCACAGTCGCCTAGCCGATGCCGACCGCCCAAATAGCGCGGATCATTATAGGCAATCTGCACCTGACCCTGCTCGTCTTCCCAAATCAGCATTTTCTGCGGCAGGTCAATTGCGATACTCTGCGCACACTGCATCAGCGGCGTTCCCAGCTGAGGATTGCCAAAAATGACCACTCGCGTCGGTCGCAGGCTCAGCCCCGCGCCCTCAGCGTTTTGCGTGTGGTCTACGGTCGTAAATAGGGTGAGCCCTTTCTCTTCTAAAATGCTGACGAACCGCTGTTCGGTCTCGGCGACGCTGTGAGGACTGGTTTTCACCACCAGGCCGGTGGGCGTGGGTACCGGCAGTGACTGCCCTGGCTGCGGTAGCCCTACTCCCAATGCTATGGTCAGCACTGCGATCGCCCCGCCCAAACCCAAAAGCTGTCTCACAGACAGTCCGTTCCAGCAAAATTTATTCACAGCCTTCTTCTCACACAGCAATGCTCAAACAATACCAACTTATTGAGCAGTCCTCCGACAGGTCTTACGAACCCTCTGGATTGACCGCGCTGTAAATTGCGGAATAGTCCTGATCGGCCAGGCCTTGTGAAATTGCCTTGGCCGCTATTTGGCTCACCCCAGACGCTACCGTCGCATCAATGCCCTGAGCCTGGGCCGCTTTGACAAACAGATTCATATCTTTGAGCAGGTGCTTGGTCGGAAAATTGGGATCGGTGAAATTGCGATCGCACATCCGATCCAATTTTTTATCAAAGGTCGGCGCATACAGCGCACTCTCCCGCACAATGCCCATAAATTTCTCCACAGCTAGTCCCTCCCGCTGAACTAGGCTCAAACTCATCGAAAACGCCGCCGTCAGCGTGCCGATCAGCTGGTTCATTGCCAGCTTAGTCGCCGCTGCCGTGCCAATCGCTCCCATTAGCTGAGGCGCTGGCCCAAAGCACTTCAGCACTGTCAGCCACTGCTCGTACTGCTCAGGCGTGGCTCCCACCATCACAATCAGCGAGCCCGCTTTCACCTGAGGAATGCTGCCCAGCACGGGCGCTTCCAGGTAAGCGCCACCTGCCGCCCGAATTTGCTGATCGAGCTGGCGACTTTCTGCCGGGGCGATCGTCCCCATCTGCAAAATCGTCCGGCCTGCTAGCGCCGACGGGTCGCTCAGGACAGCCGACTGAATGGCGGCGGCATCGCTGAGCATTGTGATGGTCACCTCAGAAGAGGCGATCGCCTCCGCCGCCGAATCCACCGTCGCAATTCCTGATTGCTGCAAGGGTGAGAGCTTCTCAGCCGTCCGATTCCAGGCCGTGACCGCAAACCCCTCCTGCTGCAACCGCAGCGCCATCGGCGCGCCCATCAACCCCGTCCCCAAAATTCCAACCTGCATGAGGTTTGCCTCGCATCAACGCCTCCATCATAAAATCTGCTGACTCTAACGATTGCCAGACCAAACATATTGACCAGCCAGTTGACAGGCCAGATTGAGTAAAAAACGGTATTCGGAGTTGCCGAACCGCTATTCATCGCCTGCTAATGTTAAGGGAGGGTAAAGAAAAGGTGCTGAATCAGTCGCATTAAGGAATCTACACTCATGGCGAAAAAGAAATCAGGTACTGCTCCATCTACCGAAAAGCTCAATGGAGCGGTAGCACCTGCCGCCGATCAGCTAGAGCCGTCAGAGACCCCAGCCAAAAGTAAGCAGGGCAAGCATAAGAAAGCCAAGCCCAAAGACGCTCAGCCTGACAGTAAAAAAGCTGCCCAGAGCAAAAAAGATCAGCCCAAAGACAAGTCCAAAGACAAATCCAAAGACAAGCCTAAAAAACTCAGCAAAAAAGTCTATAAGGCAGAGCTAAAACGCCTGCAAATGGAGCTGGTTAAACTGCAATATTGGGTCAAAGAAAGGGGCCTCAAAGCGGTTGTTTTGTTTGAAGGGCGAGATGCGGCAGGTAAAGGCGGCACAATTAAGCGCATTTCGGAATGCCTGAACCCTCGCATTTGCCGCACCGTGGCGCTAGGAACCCCCACCGAAAAAGAAAAGAGCCAGTGGTATTTTCAGCGCTACGTAGCTCAGCTACCCTCAGCCGGAGAAATTGTCTTGTTTGACCGCAGCTGGTACAACCGGGCTGGGGTAGAGCGGGTAATGGGCTTTTGCACCCATCAGGAGTATGTGGAGTTTATTCGCTCTTGCCCAGAGTTTGAGCACATGCTACAGCGTTCTGGCATTATCCTGGTGAAGTACTGGTTTTCGGTCAGCGATGCCGTGCAAGAAGAGCGCTTTCAAGACCGTTTAAACGACCCGACTAAGCGCTGGAAGCTGAGCCCTATGGATCTGGAGGCGAGGGCTAAGTGGGTAGAGTACTCCAAAGCTAAAGACGATATGTTTGCAGCGACCGATACGACCAGGTCGCCCTGGCATGTCGTTGAAGCGGACAATAAAAAGCGCGCCCGCCTCAACTGCATCAACCACCTGCTCGGCCAAATCGATTACGAAGATCTGACCCCGCCCCCGATGAAGCTACCGCCTCGCCAAAAGAACATCGACTACGAACGACCTCCGATGTCCATTCAAAACTTCGTTCCCGAAAAGTTCTAGGGTTTCACAAACTTAAGATCGAGGATTGAACAATCTGTGCAACATACAGATCCTGTCGCCCTCATCCCCAACCCTTCTCCCGAAGGAGAAGGGTTGGGGATGAGGGGCCGAAGATTGTGCATCTTATTGAATTCTCGACCCTTAACTCACAGGAGCCAGCTGACGCACGTCGCTCACCTGTCCAGTAACCGCAGCAGAGACCACCATGGCAGGGCTCATCAGCAGCGTCCGCCCAGCCGCTGAGCCCTGTCGCCCCTTAAAATTGCGATTGGAAGAAGAGGCGCTGATTTGAGTGCCCTCTAGCTTATCTGAGTTCATCGCCAGGCACATAGAGCAGCCGGGCTCTCGCCATTCAAAGCCTGCCGCGACAAAGATTTTATCTAAGCCCTCGGCTTCGGCCTGCGCCTTGACGCGCTCAGAGCCGGGAACCACAAAGGCTTTGACGCCCTCGGCGACGTGGCGACCCTGGGCAACTTTGGCCGCTTCGCGCAGGTCGCTGATGCGGCCATTGGTACAGCTGCCAATAAAGCAAACGTCTACTTTGGTGCCTTCAATTTGCTGACCGGCGGAGAGCTGCATGTAGCGATAGGCTTCTTCAGCGATGGGCCGTTCGTCATCCGGCAGGGTATCTGGGGTAGGGATCGCCTCGTTGATGCCGATGCCCTGACCGGGTGTAATGCCCCAGGTCACGGTGGGGGCGATGTCGGCAGCGGAGAAGGTGACCACATCGTCGTAGGTGGCGTCGGTATCACTGCGCAGGCTATCCCACCAGGCAACGGCTTCCGCCCACTGATGGCCAGTAGGCGCAAAGTCACGGCCCTGAATATAGTCGTAAGTAGTTTGGTCGGGGTTGACGTAGCCGCAGCGAGCGCCCCCTTCTATCGACATGTTGCACAGGGTCATGCGGCCTTCCATCGAGAGGCTTTCGATGGCGCTCCCGGCAAATTCGTAGGCGTAGCCAACGCCGCCTTTAACACCGAGCTTGCGAATGATGTGCAAGATAATGTCTTTGGCAAAGACCCCGGCGGGCAGTTCGCCGTTGACTTCAATGCGGCGGACTTTGAGCTTGGCCAGGGCCAGGGTTTGAGAAGCGAGCACGTCCCGCACCTGGCTGGTTCCAATGCCGAAGGCGATCGCTCCAAAAGCCCCATGCGTAGAGGTATGGCTATCGCCGCAGGCAATCGTCATGCCTGGCTGGGTTAGCCCCTGCTCTGGTGCAATCACATGGACAATGCCCTGACTGCCAGACCCCACGTTAAAAAAGCGAATGCCGTGCGCCTTTGTGTTTTCTTCTAGCGCGGCCATCATTGTTTCGGCCATTGGGTCGGCAAAGGGCCGCGACTGGTCTTCAGTCGGCACAATGTGATCGACCGTGGCGATGGTGCGGTTGGGGTACATCACCTTTAGGCCGCGCTCGTTTAGCATGGCGAAGGCTTGGGGGCTGGTCACCTCGTGGATCAGGTGCAGGCCGATGAATAGCTGGGTTTGGCCGGAGGGCAAGGTGCCCACGGTGTGAATATCCCAAACTTTGTCGAAAAGGGTGCCTTTGCTCATAGCTAAATGCGTGCTGGAAAGCGTAGTAAAGACTAAGCGTTCAATATTAGGGTCAGTTATCTATAGTAACTTCAGTTCGGGATGAGAATAGCTGAAATGTGCTGTCGGGGATTTTTTCTCCCCTTACCAAGGGGAGATGCCGTAGGCAGAGGGGTGCTGGCGACGTACTCCATACTCAGCCGGAACCCCTCCCTTGCGGTTCCCCTTGCCAAGGGAAATAATAAGTCTTAATTTAATCGCCCAAAATCATAAAATTATCAGCTAAAAATCAGCTCACCTTTGTATTGCTCATGCAAACATTGCGCATCGTTTAATACACCACAATCCAGCGTGCCACACAAAATCCAGCAAGCCCAAAGCATCTATCATTTTTCAAATCCAAAGTACAGTTGCAATATTGAATACATATCAAAACATAGCGCCACGTTCTGTAACGTGCTACCATTCAAACACCACCACCTGAACTTTACATCCATCTGCACAGCAGGCTACTATTCAATCAAACTCAGCAGCAGCATCAAGTACACAGCACTTTTTCAGTCACCGCAACGTTACTCCTAGCAAACTGCTGATTCAGAGCAACTCCGAAACCAATAAGACCAAAGCAGCAGAGCAAACCGCAACAAACCATAAAATAAAAACTACCCTGATAAAGTCTTGCATTCCGAATCAAGTATCCAAGATCAACTTGCATTCGCACCGCAACCATATCTTTAGTTGTTTCCCAGCCAACCGCCAAAGTAACTGTTTTCGATAAAAACAATCCAAAGTAACATATTACAAATTTACTCCACTCCTTTTATTACTACTACTCACGCACCGCACTAGCCAAACGCGTCCTATCCTATACTCACATTAATCCCATTTTTAAATTAGTTTTCGTTAATAACACTTTTATATAAAATTTAATATTTGAACCCGGATTGGCTTTGGTATGAGCGGTGGGCCGTGAGATAGCTTATCCCGAACTTGGGCTATGTGGACTGATCGATTGCCTGCTGGATGCCTACAAGCCAGCCTTGGGCGTTTTGAGTGGTGGGGTGCTCAGGGCCTAGCGTGGGGATGTAGATGTCTAGCGCTTGTTGGATATAGGCTAGCGCTTGCTGATGGCGTTGGGTTTGGTAGTAGAGCGCTGCCAGATTGTAGAAACTGCTGGCGGTGGAGGGATGGCGATCGCCCAGCTCCGTTTGACAAATTTCGAGCGCTTGCACATACAGCGGTTCCGCCTCGCTATAGCGCCCCTGCGAAGCGTACAGCAACGCCAAGTTATTCAGACTGGTGGCGGTGGAGGGATGGCGATCGCCCAGCTCCGTTTGACAAATTTCGAGCGCTTGCACATACAGCGGTTCGGCCTCGCGATAGCGCCCCTGCGAATAGTACAGCTTCGCCAAGTTACCCAGACTGCCGGCGGTGTCGGGATGGCGATCACGCAGCTCCGTTTGCCGAATTTCGAGCGCTTGGACATACAGCGGTTCCGCTTCGCTATAGCGCCCCTGCGAATAGTACAGCAACGCCAAGTTATTCAGACTGCTGGCGGTGTCGGGATGGCGATCGCCCAGCTCCGTTTGCCAAATTTCGAGCGCTTGGACATACAGCGGTTCCGCTTCGCCATAGCGCCCCTGCAAACGATACAGCCCAGCCAAGTTATTCAGACTGGTGGCGGTGGAGGGATGGCGATCGCCCAGCTCCGTTTGCCGAATTTCGAGCGCTTGGACATACAGCGGTTCCGCTTCGCCATAGCGCCCCTGCAAACGATACAGCCCAGCCAAGTTATTCAGACTGGTGGCGGTGGAGGGATGGCGATCGCCCAGCTCCGTTTGCCGAATTTCGAGCGCTTTGCGAAACAGCGGTTCCGCTTTGTCATAACGTCCTTGAGAGTAATACAGCCGCGCCAAGCTATTCAGACTGGTGGCGGTGTCGGGATGGCGATCGCCCAGCTCCGTTTGCCTAATTTCGAGCGCTTGCACATACAGCGGTTCCGCCTCGCTGTAGCGCCCCTGCGAATGGTACAGCCCCGCCAAGTTATTCAGACTGCTGGCGGTGTCGGGATGGCGATCGCCCAGCTCCGTTTGACAAATTTCGAGCGCTTGGACATACAGCGGTTCCGCTTCGCTATAGCGCCCCTGCGAACGAATACAGCAACGCCAAGTTATTCAGACTGGTGGCGGTGTCGGGATGGCGATCGCCCAGCTCCGTTTGCCTAATTTCGAGCGCTTGCACATAGAGCGGTTCCGCTTCGCTATAGCGCCCCTGCGACTTGTACAGCGCCGCCAAGTTATTCAGACTGGTGGCGGTGTCGGGATGGCGATCGCCTAACTGTTTTTGGCTAATGGTGAGTGATCGCTTATAGCACCGCTCTGCCTCTTTCCACTGGTTCAAGCTTTTGTAAAATCGCGCTAAGCCTTTACAGCACCAAAGCTTATCAATCCCTTCCAATCGCTCCGTCCAGTGCAGCGCCACCGCTTCCATATGTGGCACCGCCTCCCCTACCTGCTGTCTGAACAGCTAGCGTCGCCGTCGGCGGTATCGTTTTGGCCACATCCGTCATCGCCTGCGCAAAGCCCCGCTGCAAGCTCTCGGCATTACTCAGCTCCGCTAGCTTCACCGCAAAAAACTCTCGCACCAGCGGATGCACCTGATAGCGCGGCCCGTTTTGCGTCTCCTGCCGCTGCAACAAATTCACCCGCAATAGTTCCGCCTGCGCATCTTCTAGCGCTTCTTCATCTAGCACCGCCTGCCCCTGCTCGCTCGTCCGCTGCACCCAATCCCACTCTATCGGCGCTGCTGCAAACAGCCCCAACAGCCCTGCCAGCGTCTTCGCCTCTGTCGTCAGCGGCTCCCAGCTCACCTCAAACGCCGCCGCCACCCCCAGCGTCGCTGTCATCTCCGGATGCGTATCCATCAGCGCCTTTGCTGCCAATCGCTTACCCTCTAGCCGCTCTAGCAGCGTCGCAATTGTCAGATCAGGCCGTCGCGCCAGATGCCAGCCCACCAGCTCAATGCCCAAAGGCAACCGCCCCACCCACTCACACAGCGTCTTTGCATCCACCTGCTCCGCCTCAATTCGCGCTGCGCCTACCAAGCTTGTCAACAGTTCCAGCGCGGCCCCCGGCACCAACACCTTCAGCGCCAGCCGCTGATCCATCGGCAAAATCGCCTGCCGCGTCGTCAGCAGCACCCGAAACCGCCCGTCACTCGGCAGCAAAGGCTTCAGCGCGCCATAGTCCTGCACGTCATCCACCACCATCAGCACCGGCCCGTTCCGTTTCCCTTCTTTTGGCCACCGCTGGCAGCACCACGCCACCGGATCGTCCGATTGCTCCGGCACCTCTAAGCCCAAATAGTCTCGCGCAAAGCTAACAATCTGCGGCGCAATCGGCTCTACTCCCCGCAGCCAGCACACCCCACCCGGAAAGGCATCGCCCCGCCGCCGCGCATACTGCCACGCCAGCTCCGTTTTGCCCACGCCGCCCATGCCCACCGCCGCCGCAATATTCACCCGGCTGTTTTGCATCAGCAAATTGTCTACGGCCTGCAAGTCACCAGCCCGACCGACAAAGACGCTGACGTTACTCACTGGCAAATTGTTAGGGGTGCTTAGCTCTGGCGGTGCCTCTCCCGCCGACTGTAGTCAAAAGTTGTAGTTGTTGATCTGAGTTGTGATAGGGCCAAAGTTGACCGTTGCAATTTTGTCAGCCAGCTTCGTCAAATTTGGAAACTGACCGCTATTGGCAACTGCCGCCATCACCGTCTCATTCATCGCCGCCTGCACATTCGGCTGAGCTGCGGCCACCTGCTTCACTTCTTCCAAAATTTCAACATCAATAACGTTAGGATCGCTCACTGCTGCCAGGCGCTTCACCGTCTCAGGCGAATGCTGCCGCAATTGCGCCAGCCAGTGCTGCGCGGCAGTTACCAACCCCTCGCCCAGTTTGCCCGTTGCCCCGGCGGTGATGCCGCTTGCCACTGCCGTTAAGGCGGCAAAGGCTGCGGCCAACGTAATCGGTTCCATAAAACCAGCCTATAAAATTTTGAATAATGTGCTTTTACTCTACACCAACTTTCTTCGCCCTGATTCCGGCCCGTCAGCGAAAACCTCCCTTGGCCATACACCGAGAAAAAAGGAGCCTGTTGAGGGTGCGATCGCGGCGTTTGCTAACGTGAATTCGGCATAAGCAATCACCTGAAATGCCCGTCAGACAGTAACCCTAGCCGCCCCGCCCGAGGTAAATCCCCTCTCGGGAGGGGCGCAGGGGTGGGTTCCGGCTTGTAGCACAAGTTGCCGACCCACCCCGCCCTGCGGGCACCCCTCCGACAGGAGAGGATTCACTTCAGATTTACTGACTACAGATCCTTCTCTCAACCCGAACTCACGTTCTGTGGGTAACGGCGAGTTTGTCGAGGGTGCGATCGCGACGTTTGTTAGCAACGGCGAGCTTGTCGAGGGTACGGGCGCGATGTTCGTTAGTAACGGCGGGCTTGTCGAGGGTGCGGGCGCGACGTCTGTTAGCAACGGCGGGCTTGTAAAGGGTACGGGCGCGACGTTTGTTAGTAACGGCGAGTTTGTCGAGGGTACGGGCGGGGCGTTTGTTAGTAACGGCGGGCTGACATACGCGAGATTACAGGAAGCGCCTAGTCAGATGCGCTAAAAATCGCCAATCCTACCTGGATAATTGTGTCTCAAAACGGACATTCTAAAGATGCTCTCACAGATGAGAGAGCTGTCGCTGCTTGAGTGAATCTGGGCGGCAACGCCAAAAATTGTTTATCTTCTACCACAGGAATTTACCATGGCCAGACAAAAACGCAGCTCTCGCGTACTTGACAGAGCGCAGCGGCGCTCAGCCGGTATGCAGTCAATTGACGACAAGCTAGACCTGGGGCCAGGCATGACGATGGAGCTTTACAACCAAAACATCGACAACCTGCGCACCCGCCTCAACGCCCACAACAAAACACTCTCCTATGTCGATGAGCTACAAAACGAAGTCGATAAAGCCGAGCGGCTGCTGGCAATTCACTCTGAGCAAATGCTGCTAGGCGTCGCTGCTAAGTACGGCAAAGACAGCAACGAATATGAGATGGCAGGCGGGGTGAGAAAGAGCGATCGCAAGCGCCCAGCTCGTCGGGTTGCGGCTGTGATCTCCTAGCTCACAGACAGCCTCAATCAACAAACCTTCCCAGTGACCCATCCAACCAAGACATTTACGTAAACACTCTTAGGGGGTAGCAAACGAATACAATACCAGCGATTATAGGCAGGTATAGGGGGAGAGGAGAGCGGCTGAGGAATGCTAGATGAACAGGTGAAGGAAACCTTGAAAGATGCTGCCCGCAAGCTGAGCGGACATAAGAAACGAGCGTTCATGGCGAAAGTAGCAGAAGACTACTTCGACGCTTCAGCCCGGAAAGCCGAAACGTATCTTGGGTGGGGACGACAAACGGTTCAGCTCGGGCTGCACGAGCGCGAAAGCGGTGTAGTCTGCGTGGATTACTATCAAGGTCGAGGGAATCACCGGCGCGAAGCGAAGCAGCCTGAATTAGAGCAGGCTATACGAGCGCTGGTCGATGGGCAATCACAAGCCGACCCGACGTTTCGGACTACGTTTTACTACGCGAGAGTAAGCGCCCAGTCGGTGCGCGACGCGCTGATAGAGGAGAAAGGCTACCGGGATGAGGACTTGCCAACCCGCCAAACTATCGGCGCGATGCTGAACCGGATGGGCTATCGGTTAAAAAAACGCAAAAAGTGAAGCCGCACAAAAAGGTGCCCGAAACAGACGCCATCTTTGAGAATGTAGCCCGAGCGAATGCAGCAGCAGACGCCGACCCCAAAGTGTTGAGACTCTCCATCGACAGCAAGGCTAAAGTCGCCATTGGGAATCTATCAAGGGGCGGCGGGGCGCGAACCCTCGAACCGCGACAGGCCGATGACCATGACCACTACCGCGAAGCCACACTAGTGCCCTTTGGCATTCTCGATGTGAAGGGAGAGCAACTCTCGATTTACTTCGGGCAGTCAGCAGAGACCAGCGACTTTATTGTCGACTGCTTAGAAGACTGGTGGCAGACGCATCGGGCCGCCTATTCAGAGATAGCAGAATGGGTGATTGACTTAGACAACGGACCTGCTGTCAAAAGCCAGCGGACTCAGTTCATCAAGCGTATGGTGCAGTTTTCGCAGCGCGAGCAGATGAAAATACGCCTGGTTTACTATCCGCCTTATCACAGCAAGTACAATCCGATAGAGCGCTGTTGGGCGGCGTTAGAAAACTACTGGAATGGCGCTATCCTCGATACCGTTGAAGCTGCCCTACGCTGGGCGGCGAACATGACTTGGAATGGCTTTGCGCCAATTGTTGAGTTAGTCGAGACGACTTATCAGAAGGGTATCAAGGTGGCCAAAGATGAGTTGGAACCGTTCGAGCAACAGTGGCAACGGTCTGAAACGTTGCCTAAGTGGGATGTGACGATTGTTCCTATGTAAACGGTAACTTATTTGTTTGCGCTCCCCTTACGTCTTGGTTCCCCTTACCAAGGGGAACCGCAAGGGAGGGGTCCCCGACAAACCCGCTACACACCGAGACCCCTCCGTTGGTTCCCCTTGCCAAGGGGGAACCCGTCCTAGCGCTCAGCACAACTTATCGCTTGCCGCTACTTGCCTCTACGGGAAAATACGCTTATTATCAGTTCTAAGGTTGTGATGCTTAGTCGCCGCCTTACTCAGAACTCAACATGACTTAGCGCCATCGGCAGGTGTGTCAGCACCTAACCGACGGCTAACCCCCAAGATTACCAAGCAATCTCGGACGCTAAGAGTAAATGTACTCTTTAGCCACCCCGATATGCACGTCATCTCTGCGGGCGGCTGAGGATTCGCGAGTTCTGGGGCTCCTTAACCCTACTTACGGAACCCAGAACACCGATGTTTACTCCTGCTACTCAGGGCGCGTTTGCGTCCATACTTCCGCCTGACCAAACGCCCGTTGCCCAAGCCGAACCCGTGCGCCTGATGGCCTTTGGCAGCTTCAACGGCGTGCAAACTATCATCCGGCAGCTGCACCAGCTTAACTACGCCGACCCCAACGACTGGAGCCAGCCGCTGCCAACCGGTCGCCCCCATGAGGTGATGGCCATCTTGACCAAACGAGTGAGCATAGGCGAGTAACGCTGCTCGCTCAGCCGTCTTCAAGCGTTTCCTTTAGCGCTGCCTGGGGACGGCTGCAATGCTAATTTCACAGGTGATCGCTTCTGCTAGAAGGTGGCGATCGCCCTCAGCCGCCCACAGCTCCAGACTCAAATCACCGTCACCGACGACCTCAATTGCCAACGTCTGCTCTTCGACCTGGCAAGAAACGGTTTTAACTAGCTGACTTTTGGTGCGATCTAGCCCGATAGCAATCCGCAGCAGTCCGGCCAGCACCCGCACAATTTGCTGATATTGATCGGACAGTCGCTTGAATTTTTTATGCTTTTTAGTCGGGTGAGCTTTGCGGTGATAGCGAATAACGTGGCCAATCAGCAGCATTTCTTCGTCTGTAAAGCCGCGCGGATCGGCGCGCTTGAGAATGTAGCGGGAGTTTTTGTGATAGCCCCGAAAGGAAATGTACTGGCCAATGTCGTGCAGCAGCGCCGCATACTCTAAAACGCTGCGCTCTAAGTCGCCAAATGAATGGAGTGCCTGCGTTTGGTCAAATAGCTGACCGGCCAAAGCCGCAATGTGAGTATTGCGCTCCCAATCTGAACCGTATTTGTAGACGAGCTGAGCCGCCTTCCGATGGCGCAGATCCTGATGGGGTAAGGTCACCACATTTTGAGAATGCCGCTCCAGATAGTCTAAAATCAGCCCTTCTCGCAGCGAGGCATCGCAGAGCGTAATCTCTTTCGTTTCAGCCATCTCTAGCAGCTGCAAGAGTAAAACGCCGCCCAGATGAATGGCGTCAGTCCGCTTTTCGCTGATGCCGCCAATGCCAGCACGCTTACCCGGCTTAAGGCCAATGAGCTGATCGGTCAGCGTCTGCAAATCGCTCAGCTGAACCACTTCGGCATTGACTGAGCGCAGCGACTTGTCCTGACTGGCCCGGTAAGCCGCTTCGCCCAATGTCCGAATGGTGCCCGATGTGCCAATTACCTGAGTGAACCCGATCTCTCTAGCTTCTGCCAGGGTCTGCTGTGCCAAAAAGCGAATATGCGCTTCGAGTACGCCTCTAGCTTCGTCACCCATTGGCCCCTGGTCGGCAAACATATCGAGCAGTCGCAGCACGCCTAGCTTCAGGCTGGTACCCAGGCGAATGTTATCCTGGTTGCCCAGCACGACTTCGGTACTGCCGCCGCCAATGTCAAAAACCAGAGCGCTTTCGTCAGCAATGGCGATCGCATTCCTCACCGCCAAAAAAATCAGCCGCGCCTCTTCCTTTCCCGAGATCATGCGCGGCGTAATTTTGGTACGGCGAAAGACCTGTTTGAGAAACGCTTCCCCATTTTGGGCCTCGCGAATAGCGCTAGTTGCCGCTGTAATAATCTCGTCTACGCCGAGCTGGTCGGCTAGCTGTACGTAGCGCTGAATGGTTTCTAGGCCCATATCAAAAGCGCGATCGCTCAGCCGATTGGTCGCAAACACGCCTGCCCCGAGCTTGACCATCTCCTTTTCCCGGTCAACTATCTCAAAGTTGCGCCTTTGCAGCACGTCAACCACAATCATGTGGATAGAATTAGTGCCGATGTCAATCGCAGCTAGTTTCATCGCGCGTTCCGCTTGGCTTTACTTGAGAATACCAAGCAGCGGGGGCCAGTTGAGAATAGCCATAATCAGCTACAGAATTTGGTCATAGATTTGCTGATACCAGATGGCCTGACTATTGGCGCTAATGCTGCCCCGAGGCGGAAAGGCGGCGTATTTTAATCGGCTGTCGAAGCGAATATGCAGCCAGGGCACGCCGTGACCGTGGGTATTGCACCAGATGGGGGTTTGCTGAGAAATCGCTGCCAAACAGATTTCTCCAGTTTGCTGCCAGAGTGATCGCCACATCTCAGGCATCGCCGTTCGGCAAAAAGCGGCAATATGGCCATAGTTTCCCGTCTCTGCCGGAATCAAAAGCTGCGCATCGCCCGAAAAGTTGGTAAACGTCGCCGTCCGTTCCTTTGGCTTCAGAGCCTTCAAATAGCGCTGAAAATCACTTGGATCAGCGGCTCTGAATTGGGCGGGGAAAGCGATCGCAAAAAACGGATGGGTCTCCGCCGTGTAGGGATGAATCGGCACCGGCTTCCATTCAAAATCAAACGGCAGGTCGGCCCAGGTCTGATTCCACAGATCGCAAAAGTCAGCGTCGTCTACCAACCCCTGTGCCACCTGCTGCCAGGTAAACGGCTGTCGCTGCCGATCTGCAAAAGTAATTATCTGAGCGCTGCGATCTGCTACTTCAATGCTCGTCTGCTGAGCCAGCGCATTCTGAAGCGTCTGCTGAGATACAGAATACATAGGCTTTACGGGATCATTAGCTAATCCCTGGCGATTGTAGCGCAATTAGTTTAGAGCAACTCATATGAAATCTGGTTAGACACTCACTATATGCATTCATGAGACACTGTCGGTATAGCGCAGTTATCGAACCCATCCCGTCCGCTGCGCGTCCACCCTTCCAGAAGGGATGCGCTCCTGCCGGGGTGTTGAAAGGTGATCGGCACCTTCATTTTCCTAGCCTGAAGCAAATCTCCTCTCGGGAGCGGTGAGACCCCGCGTCGCTTTGTGGCGCTAGGGAATGCTCACCAAGACAGGAGTCCCCGAGAGGGGGAGGTGGGTTCGGCAACGCTCAGCAGTCTACCCGTGTTCCTCTAGTGTGACTATGCAAGCGGATTTCATATCACTACGAGAAACAGAGATTTTAATAGAGATTTTTGAGGAGCTAGCGGCAGCACTGCTTATGCCGCCCTCTATGAGCGAGCTTAGCTTGAAAGTTGAAAATTTGTTTGCACTGCTGTTGTTCTAAAAACTGCCGTTGAGAGCAGCGACACAGCGATCGCAAATCGTCGGGTCTTCAGCCGATTCGCCGACATGCGTTGAGTAATTCCAGCAGCGATCGCACTTCTCTCCTTCTGCTTCAACTACGGCGATGGTCAGCCCTTCCACTTCGCCGCTGTACTTAGCGCCCTTCAGTTCATCCGCACTCTCCGCTAATTCCACTTGCGAAACCAGGAACAGATAGCGCAGCTCGTCTACCCGATTTGAATCGGTGCTCACGCTGTTTGCCGGGTTCATGGCTGTTAGCTTCGCGCGCAAATCCGCATCTGTCGTAAACAGCCGCAGCTTAGCCTGCAAAGAAGATCCAATCGCTTTATCGGTACGCGCCTGCTCCAATACGGTATTTGCCTCATCGCGGACGGTGCGAAGCCGCTGCCAGGTCTGGGTTAATTCGGGTCGTCGCCATTTTTCTTCAATCGTCACCCAGCCCGACTCAAAGACGGATTCAGCCGAGGTTTCGTAGGGCAATGACTGCCAGATGTCTTCGGCCATGTGGCAGAGGACAGGGGCGATCGCCTTGGCCAAATTCTCAATGGCCACTGCTAGCACCGTCTGACAGCTCCGCCGCCGCACTGAATCTGCCGCGCTGATGTAGAGCCGATCCTTGGCAATATCCAGGTAAAAGTTCGAGAGATCTACCACGCAGAAATTCTGCACCGTCTGGAAAAACTGAAAGAACTGATACGACTCAAAGGCTGTCTCAACATCGGCAAACACCTCCGTCATCCGGTGCAGCATATACTGATCTAGCTCTGGCAGTTCCGCATAGGGCACCGCATCCTGCGGGTCAAAATCGTACAGGTTGCCCAGCAAAAACCGCGCCGTATTGCGAATCTTGCGATACACATCTGACATTTGTTTGACATTGCGCATTCCCAACCGCATGTCGCCCGAGTAGTCTACCGAAGACACCCACAGCCGCAGTACATCCGCGCCATAGGGCGGCTCCTGCTTTTTATTGTTACCCCCTTCGATAATCACTTTCGGGTCAACGCCGTTGCCCAGCGACTTACTCATTTTGCGCCCGTTTTCATCGAGCACATAGCCGTGAGTAAGCACCTGTCGGTACGGCGCATGACCATTGCAGGCGACGCTGGTCAGCAGACTAGACTGAAACCAACCGCGATGCTGGTCAGAGCCTTCTAAGTAAATCTCAGCTGGATACGTCAGCTGATCGCGCTGCTGCACGACCGACGCCCAGGAGGACCCCGAGTCAAACCAGACATCCATCGTGTCGGTGCCTTTGCGGTAGGTTTTCCCATCCTGGCGATACGCCTCAGGCAATAGCTCCGCTACGCTGAGCTCCCACCAGGCATCGGCCCCTTTCTCCGCCACAATCGCCTGCACATAGGCAATCGTCTCCTGAGTCATCAGCGGCTCATCGGTTTCCTCATCGTAAAAAACCGGAATCGGCACACCCCAGCTTCGCTGACGGGAGATGCACCAGTCAGAGCGCTCGGAGACCATCGAGGTAATGCGGTTTTCACCCTGCGCTGGAATCCACTTCACTGTCGAAATCGCCTCTAGCGCTTCGCCGACAAAGCCCTTCACCGAGGCAAACCACTGCTCAGTTGCCCGGTAGATGACCGGCTTTTTCGTCCGCCAGTCATACGGATATTTGTGGGCATAGGGCTCGTGCTTAAGCAACACTTTTTCTTCGCTCAGCGCTTCAATAATGGCATCGTTCGCCGTTTTGAGAACATTGAGCCCCTCAAAGTCGCCGGCTTCGGCAGTGAAGTTACCCCGCTCATCGACCGGACATAAAATCGGTAAATTTTCACGCTGACCCACCAAGAAGTCTTCCTGACCATGACCGGGCGCAGTGTGAACTAGACCTGTACCCGATTCGGTCGTGACATAGTCGCCGCCGACCACAATGGGGCTGATTCGATCAAAGGCGCTATCTTTCTGAGCTAGTGGATGGCGGTAGGTGGAGCCAGCGATCGCCTCCCCCTTAATCTCTGCTACCACCGTCAGCCCGCTGCCAAACACCTCGGACAGCTTTTCCGCCAGCTCCTTAGCCACAATTAGATGCTGAAAAGGCTCACCAGAAGCACTTTCTACCACCGCATAAGTCAGCTCAGGGTTCACTGAGACCGCGACGTTTGCCGGAATTGTCCAAGGCGTCGTCGTCCAGATAGCCACGCCTAAACTGTCTAAGTAGGGATCGAGTGTTTCCTTGGCCGCAGCCGAGGCTTCCACCATCGGAAAAGCAACGTAGATACTGGGAGAAACGTGATCTTCCGGATACTCTAGCTCAGCTTCAGCCAGCGCCGTCTGTGAAGAAGGGCTCCAATGAACAGAGCGCAGCCCCCGGTAAATATGGCCGTTTTCGACCATTTTGCCAAATACCCCAAGCTGAGCTGCCTCATACTCTGACGCGAGCGTCAGGTAAGGGTGTTCCCAGTCGCCCCAAACGCCGTATCGCCGAAAGCCCGCGCTTTGCTTTTCAACAGTCTCCAGCGCAAACGCTTTTGCCTTTTGCCGTAGCGTAATCGGGGTCAGCTCACGTCGCTCAGCCGACTTCAGCTTTTGCAGCACCTTCAGCTCAATGGGCAAGCCATGACAGTCCCAGCCGGGTACATAACGCACCTTGCGGCCCTGTAAAATTTGATACTTGTTGACAATGTCTTTAAGGATTTTGTTTAGGGCGTGGCCCATGTGCAGGTCGCCGTTGGCATAGGGTGGCCCGTCGTGTAGGATAAACGGCTCACCCGGGTTTTCTTCGGCTAGCTTTTCGTAGAGCGCGCGCGCCTGCCAGTAGGCTTGCAGCTCGGGTTCGCGTTTGACGGCGTTGGCCCGCATACTGAAGTCGGTCTGAGGCAGCAAGACAGTCTCTTTATAGCTTTTAGCTGTCTCGTTATTAGGGGCGCTTTTAGATTCACTCACAGTTGTCACAGTGGAACTTTGGGTCTATAGAATGGTCAGTCGGAGCGGGTCAGACGGCCTGTAGATTAGGTCATTTTGCCTTGAAGGTGGGTTCGCTTCAAGTCAATCGTCCCAATTGCTTTCTTCCCAGCCGTCTTCCTCTGTCAGTTCAAGAGGGGGTTCCACAGGTAGATCATCTGGAGAATAGGCCTCTGGTGGGGCGCTGGCCTGATCAGGCGGCGGTTGATTGCTGACAGGGGGAGGCGATCGCCGAGGAATATCGATAACGGGTTTTGCCGGTTTGGGACGAGCGAAGCCGGTCACCAGTTCTTTTACCCAGCCAATCAAGATCAAAGGAGCTGCTAGCAGACTGGGCTTTTCTCTAACAGTTCTGCCAGCGGGCGCGTCAGGCATCGCTTGAACTGGCTCAAAGAGATCGTCACCCCAGTCGTCTGAGTCAGAGACCTGAGCTGGGCCGGATCGCACCTCAGGTACAGGCGCTTCTGTTTCGTCACTCCCAGGCTCATCTATAGGTTTATCTATAGTAAAGCTATCTGCTTCAGATTGACTGGTCGCAGCTTCAACAATATCCGACAGGTTAATTTCGCTCTCGACTTCGCCCTTGATCTCGCTTCTGATTTCGCTTGTGACTTCGCTTGTGACTTCGCTCTGATCCAGGCGAGCAGGCTCCGACGCAGCTTCGGCAAAATCAACTTCGGCCTCGGATGGTTCTGGTACAGCTGCAACTTCGGGCGTTTCCACCGAAAGGATCTTGGCTTCGGCAGCCGGGGGCGCACCGTAGTCGGGTTCGGCTGCCGGTTCGAGCGCAGCAGGCGTGTCTTCAATTGGCTCCTCTAGCGCCTCTAGGGTCAGCGCAACCGAGGGTTCGGGCATCGCCGCGATGCCATCTTCAACAAATTCGTACTCATAGACAGGCCGACGACGGGGATCAAGCCTTTTGCCAAATCGCGCCGTTGATGAGTCGCTCAGGGTTCGTTTTTGCAGCCGGATCGGGCGCACGGATTCGTTGGGAACTAAACGCAGCTGATTGAGCCTGTTTTTGGCCCAGTCGGTCACGACTTCTGGGGTAAGGACAACTGGCGTTTGCTGATAGACGGGCGTTTTTTCGCGGCGCACTGTCAGCGTTTGCCAGCCTAGCCCCAGCAGCAAAATCACCGCCGTGAGCTGGCCTAACAGCACTGCGCCGGTCATCTGCCCTGCACAAAACCACAGCACCACAGCGTAAAACAAGCCCAAGCCGCTCCACAAAAAGTCAGAGCGACGGTGCACCTCCGGATAAAAGAAGGCGGCCATATAAAAGACAAAGCTGCCTGAGCCGAGCAGCACAGCTAGAACATTTGCGAGCATTCGCCGACCGTTGCGTATCTGAAGTGAGCCCTACTGGACCTCCCTATTGTGTAGGATAACGGCTGTCTTGCGGTAAGCCGGTGGCGGAATACCGTTGGCGATCGCTACATTGCGCCCGATTTTTTGCTGAAGAGTACCAGCACTGTTTTTACGATCAGCTGAATGTCGTACAGGAGGCTCCACTTACTTTGATATTGCAGATCGAGCTGGATCACTTCTTCGAAGGTGGTGACCGTTGAGCGACCGTTGACCTGCCATTCGCCTGTCATGCCGGGTTTCACGTTCAGGCGCTGCCACTGGGAGACTTCGTACTGGGCGATTTCGTCGGGCGTTGGCGGGCGAGTCCCTACCAGGCTCATGTCGCCTTTGAGCACGTTCCAAAATTGAGGAAACTCGTCGAGGCTGGTGCGTCGTAAAAAGCGTCCGACATTGGTAATGCGCGGATCGCTGTCGTTTTTGAACAGCGGTCCTTCGACTTTATTAGCCACGTCCCGCTTGCGCGCTTCGGCGTCGGTCACCATTGAGCGAAACTTCCAGATGGTAAAGCGTTTGCCCATCCAGGAGCAGCGGGTTTGGGCAAAGAGAATCGGGCCGCCGTCTTCGCGTTTGATGGCGATCGCCACCACCGCCGCTAGCACAGCCGTCAGCCCCAACCCCACAAGCGCCCCCACAATATCCATGGTGCGCTTGGCCTTGGAGCGCACCGAAGGATGAGTTTCGGGCAGGTTTTCTAAGGCGGCCTGTAGCTGGGCTCGCTGTAGCGGAGCGGGCTGAGTCGCCGAGTGTGAAGCCGGGACCGGGGCGGGCTCAATGTGAAAAATCTGATCGAGTTCGGTCAGTGAAAGGGCCATCATCACTTGGTCAGGCACGTTGATCAGCCGCAGCTTAGCCCCTTTAGATTCACAGAGCTTGTGACAGATGACTAGCGCCCCGATGCCGCTGCTGTCAATAAAAGTGGTCTCAGCAAAATCTAAAACGACTTCTTTGAGATCGGGATGCTGTGCGAATGCTGTTTGACAGTCACGCTTGAAGGAGACCGCCTCAACGACGGTAAATGCTTTGGCGAGTTGAATAGTACCCATTGATTCCCAGACTGCGGCTTTGGAACTGGCTTTGGTGGGTGTAGCGGTAAAGCTTTGGGAGCGGCTAGTCATCGCGTTAAATCATTGAAACAATTGCTGCTGCCTGGCCTCACTTAGCTTTCCCAAAGTGTCTGCTCCCTCACTGAAAAGGCATACGGCTGTTCGCACGGTGCAGAGATAGCAGGCGCCTGGTCTTTTCTAGAAGACTAAATCGCTCTGTTCCAGACCGTTTCGTAGCAGAGAAAGGCGCTATTAGTCCTTTATCTGCTCAAGCTATCGTAGAAAGTCTTAGCGGGTGTGGCTTTGGTGCGCTTTTTGTCAGAACCTTACATCAACCACAGCTGATTGTATTTTTAGTCAAAATGCTTGACAAAAGTTACCCGATATCAGTAGTTTCCCATAGAGAACAATCAGCTGACCTGTTCATTAGGACATAGCCTAGCTCAGGTTGGTCAGTCCAACCAGATGCAGGCAGAGGCCTACTGCTGCGCCTGCCAGAACTAACCAGGCAGAATTAACCCTGAAGCGGAACACGGCGATCGCACTCAAAACCGCCAGCAAAACCGTGATCCCATCAATTAGAGCAGCTTGCCCCAGCGTATAGGTGACCCCTGCCATCAGCCCCAGCGAAGCCGCGTTTACCCCGTCTAAAAATCCGCGTGCCCAGGGCGACTGGCGTAGCTTGGGCACCCACGGATTGACTAGGCCCACTAGCAAAAAGGCTGGCAAAAAAATACCAATGGTGCCCGCTATCGCCCCGGCATGGCCTGCCAACAGGTAGCCGACAAATGTAGCGGTCGTAAAAACTGGCCCAGGCGTGAGCTGACCAATGGCGACCGCATCTAAGAGCTGCTGCGAGGTCAGCCACTGATTTTGCTCGACCAGATCGCGCTGAAGAAAAGCCAGCAGCACATAGCCGCTGCCGTAGAGAACGCAGCCGATTTTAAGAAAGAATAAAAATACGCCGGCCCAGCCAACCGATACGGTGGCTGCGAGGGGGCTGCTGACCTGAGCGATCGCTCCTGAAAAAGGCAGCAAAAATGCACCTGTGGTCGTGCCTCTAGACTGCCAGTTTTTCACCAGCATGACGGCCAAACCCGCTAACAGCAAGAGGACCACTTCGTTAAGTCCGGCAAAGTAGGCGGTGATCGCCACTATTCCAGCAACAATAGTCGGTACGTCCTTGGCCGCTTTTTTGCCCAGCTTCCACAGCGCCTGAAGCACAACCGCAATAATCACCGGCTTAATACCGTACAGCAGCCAGCCCACCTGCGGCACCGCCTGATAGCGTACATAGAGCGCGGCCAGCAGCCAGACCAACACCATCGCAGGCAAAATAAAACTGCCGCCTGCGACAAACAGCCCTGTCCACCTCGCCCGCTCATAACCAATATGAATCGCCAGCTCAGTAGAGTTTGGCCCCGGCAGCAAATTGGTCACGCCAATCAGATCGAGCAGATCCTCCCGGCTCATCCACTGCCGCCGCTTCACCACCTCATCATCCATCATGGCAATATGAGCAGCCGGCCCCCCGAAGGCAACGGTTCCCAGTCGAAAGAAAACAGCCGTCAGTTCTTTGAGCCTTTGCCGCTGTTGGCTAGGGGGCAGCGTTGTATAGGCAGCATTTGCACTGCTGCTCTGAGTCTCTGAATTCACATCAGCTCGCTTGGCTCAGCCATCAGGTGATCATCTCAAAATATACAAAGTTTTAAAACTAAACTCTGTATTTTAGGAGGGATCGCCTAAAAAGAAGCCCGGATGACCCTGCTAATCGCCTTAGTCATCTGCATTACCAGCCAGGGCCGCTGCTGTCTTTTGCTCATCAAGCTTGAGCATAATCACGCTCAAGGGCGGCAAGGTGAGATCGAGCGAGTAGGGGCGATTGTGAAAGGTCCAGTCTTCTGACCATTTGCCGCCTAAGTTGCCGATATTGGCCCCGCCAAATTCGCGGGCGTCGCTGTTAAAGATCTCCCGGTAATAGCCTTGAGTGGGAATGCCTACCCGATAGTGGCTGTGAGGCTGGGGCGTAAAATTACACACCGTCAAGATAAAGTCTTCGCTCTCTTTGTCGTAGCGAATAAATGACACCACGCTATGGCGATTGTCGCTACAGTCTACCCACTCAAAGCCTTCCTGAGAAAAGTCTTGCGTGTATAGGGCAGGCTCGCGGCGATAGAGGTGATTTAGCCGCTCAACGCAGTGCTTAAGCTGTTCGTGCGCGTCGAACTGCAATAGGTGCCACTCCAAGTCACCCCACACATTCCACTCGCTCCACTGGCCAAACTCCATGCCCATGAAGAGCGTCTTTTTACCGGGGTGAGCAAACATGTAGGCAAAGAGCGATCGCAGATTCGCCATTTTCTGCCAGTCATCTCCCGGCATTTTGCCAATCATGTGGCTCTTGCCGTGCACTACCTCATCGTGAGAGAGCGCCAGCATAAAGTTTTCACTGAAGGCATACCAAATGCTGAAAGTTACGTTGTTTTGGTGAAACTGGCGGAACCACGGATCCATCTCGAAATAGTCGAGCATGTCGTTCATCCAGCCCATGTTCCACTTCAGATTAAAGCCCAAGCCGCCGACATAGGTCGGCCAGGAAACCATCGGCCAAGAGGTGGATTCTTCGGCGATAGAGAGTGCGCCCGGATAGTAGCTGAAAATAGCGTGGTTGACCTGCTTGAGGCATTCTGCCGCTTCGATATTTTCTCGGCCACCGTAGTCATTGGCAACCCACTCGCCCGGCTTACGGTTGTAGTCCAGGTAGAGCATTGAAGCCACTGCATCGACCCGAATGCCGTCAATATGGTACTTATCAAACCAAAACAGCGCATTGGCCACCAAGAAGTTGCGCACCTCATGGCGACCGTAGTTAAAGACCAGGGTGCCCCACTCTTTATGCTCGCCGCGTCGGGCGTCGGCGTGCTCATACAGGTGCGTGCCATCGAAGAAGGCTAAGCCATGGCCGTCCTTGGGAAAGTGACCTGGCACCCAGTCTACAATCACGCCAATGCCGTGCTGATGGCACTGATCGACAAAATACATAAAGTCTTCCGGCGTGCCGTAGCGAGAGGTCGGTGCAAAGTAGCCCGTGACCTGATAGCCCCAAGACCCGTCAAACGGATGCTCAGCAACCGGCAGCACTTCGATATGGGTGAAGCCCATCTCCTGCACGTAGGGAATTAGCTTATCGGCTAGCTCTCGGTAGGTTAAAAACCGGGCACCCGGCTTAAGGTCGGCGACAGTGACTACTGGTGCATTACTCCCATCAGCCTTTTTAGCGGGTTCTGCCGAAGAGGCATGTAGCCAGGATCCCAAGTGCATTTCATAGACTGAAATGGGCTGACTCATCGCATCGGTCCGGCGGCGGTGCTCCATCCAGTCGCTGTCTTGCCATGAGTGCTGCTCTAAGTCGGTTACGACAGAGGCCGTTTTGGGCCTGACCTCTTGCTGAAAGCCATAAGGATCAGACTTTTCGTAGATATGGCCGTCGTAGTTTTTGATTTCGTACTTGTAGGAGTCGCCTGCCTTGAGCTGCGGTACAAACAGATCCCAAATGCCGCTGCTGCCCTTGCGCATCTGGTATTGGCGACCATCCCAGCTATTAAAATCGCCAATCACCGACACGTTGCGCGCATTTGGTGCCCAAACAGCAAAGTAAACCCCCGATACGCCGCCTGTGACGGTAGGGTGTGCGCCCATTTTTTCGTAAATTCGGTGATGGTTGCCCTCAGCGAACAAATGCTCATCAAAGTCGGTTAGTACCGGCGACTTGAAGGCATAGGGGTCGTAGACAATGTGCTCATTAGCCCCGTCTTTGTAGCGAATCTGGTAGTTGGCTGGCGCCTGGCCGTCAACGACCGCCTCAAAAAACTGAGGATGCTGCTCGTTGCTCATGGGGTACTCTTTGCGAGTCTCGGGGAGCACTACCCAGGCTGCATCGGCGCTGGGTAGATAAGTGCGCACTACCCAAACTTGCTTGCCGTCTTGCTCTATAGGATGCGGTCCTAGCACCTCGAAGGGGTTTTGATGCTGGTTCCAAACAATCCGCTCGATTTGATCAAGAGCAATCGTTGACGACATATAAGTTACCTGATTCCGCGTGAGTTTTAAGTTGAAATGTACCAGCCTAATGCGCTGGCCTGTCGCTGATATAGCTGCTTTGGTCAACCCTTTGTAAGCAGCTGCTTTTTAGCTGGGTGCATCTACGGCGTTCATCAGCTGAGCCAGTACGGCTATTGAATGTGGATTTGATATGCCTGTAAGCTTAACAAAACTTGATGACTTTAGATGATTTTACTAGAAGCCGACTTTTAGAGCTTTCCTGGTATCTCCTCAGGAGAAGTCTATCCGGTCGCTGATCTTCTGCTGAGATTTTCGGTTTGCTTAAGAGATTCAGTGTATTTGCTATCTGACTTCTTTGATCTGACTTCTTTGAAATTTCTCTCTTTACAATTTAGCGGTGAGTGACAGCTAGGCAAACTACCTTATTGCATAAAACCTTATTGAACAAACTAGATAATTTCAATATTTATATAGACGATGGCTGTGATCGCGACCTGAACAGCTAATAAGATAGCTAAATATTGGGCTAACGAATGAAGGGCAAAATGGGGCCAACGCTTCGCCGCAGCTGTAGGAGAAAAACCAGATAGCGAAGTTCTGGATCGACTAAGGCGCTGCCAGCGGGGGCGGCCAGGGTAGCCTGGAGCTGGGCATATTCACCGGCATTGAGGGGTTCTCCGGTCAGCGGCGATCGCGCTGCCGTGATAATCTCTGTACGTAAAATTTCCTCAGGAATATCTTCAGAGACGGTTTCAGAGACGGCAGCTGGTTCTGGCGCAGGCACCGACTCAGGGATAGGAACTTCAAAAGCAGGGACTTCCAGGGCAGGAACTTCCAGGGCAGGCGCTACCGGCTCCGAACTTACCTCAGCAGCTATGGCTACATCAGACAATAGCCCTGCCCACAGCGCTACAGCGAATCCACAGCCTAGCCTGGCAAGCACTTTTGGTCTCATGGCAATCCTTCTTTAAGACAGCTACTATAGTGTCCCATAAGAGATCGGTGTCAATCCGACTGGTAGCTTAAGTTGGTAAAGTAACCCATTAACATCTGAGGGTACCTGCCTGCCACCAGATTGAATAGGAAAATAGGAAATATCTGAAGCTATGAAATTTATCGAAGGGAAATTTCCCCGCATTGCGACCCATCCGATTACCCGAGGGCTACTGGCAGCGGCTGTGACCGCTGGGGCCGTTGGGGTGACTCACCGGGCCGCACTAGCCCAAGCGCTCCTGCAAGAACAGGGTACGCTGGCTCCGGTGGAAGACACTTACACCTTTGATGGAGAGATGGGCCAGAGCATGACCATCGAACTTCAGAGTGAAGAATTTGACACTATTTTGCTGCTCAAAGGGCCTGATGGCGAGATTTTGACCTCCAATGACGACTACGGCGGCACGCTCAACTCCACTATTGTGATCGAGCTGCCTGAGAGCGGCACGTATAGCGCGATCGCCAGCTCATTTTCTGGTCAGGGCGGCAGCTATCAAATCGAGATTCGCCCCGCTAGCGAGTACGAGCAGGTCTTTAGCCGGGCCTACAACCTCTCTATTTCAGAAGACTTTGCCGACTCGATTGAAGCCTACACAGCGGCGATCTCCCTCGACGATACTGACCCAGGCGCTTACTTGGGCCGCGCTGAAGCCACGATCAACCGGGCCTACATTGACGCCGATAGCAATATTAGCGGCCCGACCGATCTGCCCAAACCAGTGATTGACGCGGTGGTCGCCGACTACCTCAAAGCCGCCGATCTCCTGGAGCAGCAAGGGCAAGCGGGTCCGGCTGCTTCTCTGCGTGAGCAGGCTCAGTACTTCACTGACGATTCCTCTGCTGGTGAACCGGCCCCCGTTCGGCCTGAAGCGCCGACGCCTCCAGCCGACGCCCCCATGCCCGTAGAGCCTGACGGTGGCATTGGTGATGGCGCAACGCCTCTACCATCTGATAGCCCAGAGTCTGCTGGCTCAGAGTCTGACAGCTAGGTAACGTCAGTTCGGGATAGTTGATTGCCTGTGATGCCAGACTGTCGGCGCTTTTTAACACATAGCCTCAAGTAGATCCCCTCTAGAGGGGCGCAGGGGTGAGTTTCGGTGTGTAGCGCACGTTGCCGACCCATCCCGACCCTGCGGGCCACCCTGCCAGAAGGGACTTACTTCGAGCAATAAGCATGAGTTGCCTATCCCGAACTCAGGTTAGGTATGACAGCTGATATCCTTCTTCAGTTCTGAGCGATGGCCGCACCGGGAGCATACCGTGCTTGGTCGCTGAGCTGCGGGCACCGACTGGTCTGAAGGAGGTTTTACGCTAGGGATGTACCAGGCGATGTATGTCTGCTGGCATTGAGGGCATTTCACCATCACTGTTTTGGGGGGGAGTGTCATCTTTGCTTTAAAGAAGGAAAACGAAGAAAGAGAAATTGGCCAAGTTGAGGGCGCTATCGCTTGAGTCGTAGTTTGTTGAATAGTCGCCCGTCTAGGACTGCTAGGCCCAGTAGAATCAGGGCCATGCCCAGGGCTGCTGTACCGTCGAGCCGCTCATGTAGAAAAACAGCGCCTAAAATTAGGGCTGTGAATGGCACGAGGAAAGAGACCAAAGACGTTTTGACGACGCCCGCTTCTGCGAGCAGGCGATAGTAGATCAAATAGGCCAGGGCAGTTGAAAATACGCCTAGCGCTAATACGGATAGTCCTGCCGACCACCGCCATTCTAAGGCTAGCGGCCATTCTAGTGCGAGGGTCAGCGGCACCATGATCACAGCGCCCATTGTCACTGTCATGGTTGAAACCAGCTGAGCGGGAATGGCTTTGAAACGTCGCCCCCAAAAGCCTGCTAGTGCGTAGGACAGGGCGGCTCCTAAAATTGCCAGTTCGCCTGCCCCCTGCAAGCTGAACCCCCGTAATACATTGGGGCCAATTAACACTACTACGCCGCCAAAGCCCAGCAGCACCCCTAAGCCGCGAACCAGGGTCAGCCGCTCCCCCACAATAAAAACCGCCAGCACCACTGTAAAGATAGGCGCAGCGGCAATCAAAATAGAGGCTAGGCTGGCGCTGATATGCTGCTGTGCCCATACCACCAGGCCAAACGGCAGCAAGTTATTCAGTACGCTTAGCCCGGCGCACTGGAGCCAGAGCGATCGCTCCTTAGGCCAGCGCCGCCCCTGCTTCAAAATGACGCCGTTTAGCACAATGGCGGCTACACCCATGCGACCCATGACGATGGTTACCGGAGAAAACGTCGATAGTGCCAGCGCCATGAAAATAAAAGCGCTGCCCCAAAAAGAGGCTAGCAAGGACAGCCATAACCACTGCCGTAACGACATACTTTCGCCAGATAAAAATAGAGTTTGGGTGGAATTTTGGTAGACAGGAAACAGAAGGCAGGAGACAGCTGTAGATCACTTCTGCCTCCTGCCTCCTGCCTTCGATTTTCTTAAGGAGCCAGAATGCTCCAGCTTAAATCGATGCCTGGCGCGAAAACCCCGTGATGGGTAGTGCTACTTAGCCCAACTTGTGCCCGGTCGCAGTGATGGCTTGCTCGACGGAAGATTCGGACATCCCCGTTTCTACTTCAACCGTCTTTTGCTCAACGTTCACTTTTACGTCTGCATTCTCGTCGTGAACTTTGATCTCTTTGGCGATCGTATCACCGCAACCTTCGCACGTGATTGAAGGCACTTTGAAAGTCATGCTCATAGCTCAAAATCTCCTGGATAAAACCCTATGTATTAAGCATTACTGATCCTATCGGTTTAAGGGAGAATATGTTTCTTGAATAGCGGCCTGGCGTCGGGTTTTATTGCTATAGATAGGTCTTTGGTATATCTGAGGAAATAAATTGAGCGCAGATTTGCTGTAGCTCAGGCGTAAACTGTCTCCAAATTGAGGCTTACAGCCCGCCTACAAATCGCCCTGGGCTCAGCAGCTCACGGGGATCAAACTTTTGCTTGATGGCGCTCATCACCGCTAGAGCATCGCCGCTATAGCCCCAGATGTCTATCTTCTGCTTAAGTGATTTGGAGGCTTGCAGCAGGGTTAGAAAGCCGCCGTTGGCCTGGCAGTGCGATCGCAGTTTCTCCAAACCGTCAGCTACACCCGTCGCTTGATCTGAGCCCAGCTGCACCCAACCTAGCCCGCTGCTGCCTTGTAGCTTGGCCTGTCCGCCGGGTACGACGCTTTCTAACAGCGTTAGCATCGCCGGAATTGCGCTGGGACGCATACCCACTTTGCAAATCACCGTATCGGGTTTGAGCACCGCCCCGAGCTGTCGCCAAAAGTCCTCGTCAGATTCTCCCCCTAGCTGCTGGCACTTCAGCCGGTGAGCAGCGGCGATCTTTTCTAAGCGTTCGATTTGCTCCTCGACGCCTGCCGCAACGCCTTGAAAGCGTGCTACTAAGCCTAGCGGCATCTCTTCTAGAGCCGTCAGCAAGCTAGCCGAGATAATATCCAGCGCTACCGGCGTCAGTCCCGATAGCCGTACGGCTGCTGCTGCCCGCTCAATCGCAGATGCTTCGCCAGAGAGAATGAGCGATCGCGACTCCCGCTGCGCTGGATACAGCCGAAAGGTTAGCTCGCTCAAAATGCCTAAGCTGCCGTAGGCGCCAGTCATCAGCTTCATCAGGTCGTAGCCAGCCACATTTTTGACCACGCGCCCGCCTGCCCTGGCCAGCTTGCCATCATAGCGGGCAAACTGTACGCCAATCAGCATATCTCGCAGGCCGCCGTATCGCTGTCTGAGCGAACCTGTATCGGCGGTTGCCACCACCCCGCCCACAGTCGCCTGAGATGAGAAAGCCGGGTCAATTGCTAAAAACTGCCCCTGCGCAGCTAAAACCCGCTCCAAGTCAGCGACTTTTAGCCCTGGCTCTACGGTGATCGTAAAGTCACCCACGGCGTGCTCTACTATCTGGTCTAGCCGCGAGGTGTTGATGACTAGATCGATTCCTTGGGCCAAGCCGCCCCAGCTGAGCTTGCTGCCCTGTCCCATGGGTAGCGATCGCCAGCCCTGTTCAGCGGCTAAAGCCATGACCTTGCTTAGTTCGGCAGTCGCCTCTGGGAAAGCGATCGCGGCGGGCGGGGTATCAGTGGCGATCGCACCCATAATTTGCTGCTGCTGAGCAGGTACGATGCTCGCCCAGGGCACCGCGTTAGCCTCACCCAATAGATCAGACAGCCGGGCTGAGATGCCATTCATATACAACACCGATTTAAATGCGAAGCCATATTTACCCTACCGGATAGTCAGGCCCGATCACCAAACCGTATAGTCAGGCGTTGCTTCATTAGTTTCAGTCAATCCCAATGGCTACCGGCCCGGTGGTTGGCGCGCTGGCCGATGGCCCAATGCTGCGCTGACGGCGAAAATCGCGGTAGAGCTGGTCACGCCACGTCCAAAAGGCGCTGAATGCCGGATCATCTACGAGCCCAGGCACTCCCTTATCACAAATGCCCACGGGCAAATCTACATAGATTGACGACGGAAACTTTAGATACATTGACAGCCCAGCGACGGCCAAATCTGCCAGAGTCGGCTGGTCGCCGCACAGGTAGGGCTGCGTTTCTAAGATCAGGCACAGCGCCTCTAGATCTTGACGAAGAATTTCGGTCGCCGACTTCACCGCACTCGGCCCAAAGCCTACGCCAGTGCCCAGCAGATTGAGCACATCGCCTGGCACCGCGCCCACCGCGTTTTTCACCAGGTCGGGGGTGGAAATGGGCAGCAGCGCCGTCCGGAAGTTAGGGTGCTGATTGAATGCGCCAATCATTGCTTTGCGGCCATTTAAGCCAATCGATTCATCTGCCCAGGCTTCCATCATCAGGCACAGGCCCTTTTGCTTGGGGTCGGTAGGGATGATGGGTCGCTCTGGATATTTGCTGTCTAAGTAGCGGGCGATCGCCGTTGAATCTGGAATCACCTCAGTCCCGTCTTTGAGCACAGGCACCTGCCGCTGCCCGGACAGTCTATAGAGATCTATCTGGCCAATACCCGGAGCAACTTCAATGGTTCGGTAAGGCAGCTGCTTGTAATCCAAGACCAGCCGTACCTTTTCGCTGTAGTGAGACGCCTCAAACTGGTGTAGTTCTAACATGTGAATTTCTCCTTGAATTAAGTCAGCCTCTCAGTAAAAACCGCAGGGCTGCATCGCTTTCATAACCAGGCTTAACCTTATTTACGTAGAAGCGTCTGCCCGAGTTTTCTAGAGGCCGCTTTCATCTTGACGCCTTTGGCTGCAATCAGCATCTACCCATTTGCAATCAATTTATTCGCCGATTTTTTAGATACACTGTCCTTTGTCAAAGCTTAATGAACTTTAGTTAACGCTTCACAGTCGTTAAGCTCGACGCTTGCAGTCACTCCAGCTACGCAGTCGGTGGCCTTCTGCCCACTGCGCTACGCTTGGCCGGTACGCCATAGGCATCGCCAGACAGGCTAGCGGACTGTTGCAAATCCATCAGAGAAAGCTACAAAGACTTAAATCAAGAGGTTCTATGCAAGTCAACAATACTCCCCGCTTCGTCAGAAGCTTTATGATTGGCTTAATCGCTAGCAGCGCTGGCACTTTTTTGGCCCTTCCTAGCTCTGCCATGCCCGAAATTTCAGAAGCGGTTTCTGCTTCTGAAATTCCACAAGAGACGCTGCCTGAAGCGATAGAAGAACTTCCGACACCGGTTGCTGAAGACAATCTCTCAATAGGTGAAGATGCCAAGCTCACCGAAGCCGATGAGCTGGAAGAGGAAACCGCAGCCGACAGCACGGAACTAGATGCTGATACCGTCGAAGCTGCCGATATTGAGGCGCTGAGTGATGAGGCAATAGAAGCTTCTGACACTATGGATGGCGAACCTGTAGAGGCGGCGGCTGAAGAGCCTGACGAATCGGTCGAATCGGCTGATTTGATGATGGAGGAAGAGGCTGTCGAGGCAGCTGATCCTATGGAAGAAGAGACTCTCGAAGCCACTGACGGCGATGAGATGACCGATGAGACTCTCGAAGCCGATACTCCCGAGGCAGAGAGCGAAGCCGCTGCTGAGATGAATACCGAAGACTTCACCATCGCTGAACTCACTAGCAGCAGCGCTTCTTTTGAGATTTTAGCTGCCGCACTAGCTGCTGCTGACTTAACGGAAACGCTCAGCGAGGCTGGCCCATACACGGTATTCGCGCCCACCGACGAAGCCTTTGAAGCACTGCCTGAAGGCGCTGTAGAACAGCTGCTTTTGCCGGAGAACAAAGACGTTTTGGCACAGATACTCTCTTACCACGTTGTGCCCGGCGAGCTGTTTTCTGAAGACTTGGAAACAGGCGTCATCTCTACAGTGGAAGGTAGCGACATCGCAGTTGAAGTAGGCGATGTGGTCACCGTCAATAACGCCAATGTTGTTGTCCCCAATGTAGAAGCTAGTAATGGTGTCATCCACATCATTGATCGGGTGATTCTGCCGCCTGCTCCCGCTGCTGAGGCTGAAGGCGCAGACGCTGTTCAATAAGTCCGATTGTCTAGCAGCTGCCTTAATCAACAGTAAAGGCAGTGTTCTAAAACGCTTGTGTAGTTAAACTCTTTTGCATGTCTTGTGCTACTACGCCCCCTTGCCTGGAACGGTTTAAGGGGGCTTCTTTTCTCTTCTTTTCTCTTTTGTATGGGCGGACAGTTCAATACTCTCCCGATTCTTTAATGCGTCGTACCAGGTACTCTCGCATTTCAATGAAGTCCTTTGAAACTCGCAGCTCAGAGGGCGAAGTTTTCTCTAGCTGGGCTGAAAAAGGATTGGAAATATCTTCTACAATGCGGCCAGGGTTGGCATACATGAGAATAATTCGGGTGGAGAGCAGCAGCGCTTCTTCGACATCGTGAGTGATGAAGAAAATGGTTTTGTGGGTCTTTCGCCAGATGTTGTGTAAGCCCATTTGCATCGATTCGCGAGTGAAAGCATCCAGCGCCCCGAAGGGTTCGTCCATCAGGATGACCTTGGGGTCGGCGGCTAGGGCACGGGCGATCGCCGCCCGCTGCTTCATCCCCCCAGAAAGCTGATGGGGCAACTTCTTGGCGGCTTCGACCAAACTCACCATGTCTAAAAAGCGGCTCACCCGCTGCCGCCGCTCATGTTTGTCGATGCCCTTCATGCGAGGGCCAAAATCTACGTTTTTTTCAATGGTTAGCCAGGGAAAGAGATTGGGCTGCTGAAAAACTACCCCCACCTCAGCATCAGGCTTAGTGTGAGGGCGACCGTCTACAGATACAGACCCTTGGGTGGGTCTCTCATATCCGGCCAACACTCGCAGCAAAGAGGTTTTACCACAGCCAGACGGTCCAATCGCACAGACAAAATCACCGCTATTGAGATCTAGATCGAGATTGTGTAGCGCTTTAAAGGGCGCGCCGCCGTCAACGTCGTAGACCAGATCGATATTTTTGAGAGAGATTAGGGCTGCATCTGAACCGGTTTCGGTTGTGGTAGGAAGCGTAGAAGAGCGAACCATGGTAAAACCTCAGTGCGGTAGGAGCAGGGTAAAGGCGGACTAAGCTTCTGCGTCCTCAGCCACGGCCTGATTGTACAGCGCGGCCTTGTAGGCCTCCAGATCGGGGGCAGACGGGATGGCATCCTGCTCTACCATGAATTCGGCGGAGTCTTTTAGCACTTGGCTCATGGCACCAGGCGCGTCGGGCGTCCCTAAGTACTGATCGGAAGCCTGCTCTGCCGCGTCGAGCCACACCAGTTCATCCATCACGCTCAAGCTCTCTTCGGGAGAGAGACTGATTTCGGCTGACATGGCTTCGGAGGCGGCTTCGGGGTCTTCTCGGTAAAACTTAACCGCTTCATCCAAGGCTGCTACATAGCCAGTGAGAAAGTCGGGATAGGCAGCAACAAAGTCTTTGCTGACAATGCCCAAGTCGGCAGTGACAATGCCGTCTTCTGCCAGCTGCTTAGCGGTCACTAGAACAGTACCGTCCGCTTCCAACATTTTTGACAGGGTTGGGTGCCAGACAAAGCCGCCGTCGATATCGCCTCGCTGCCAGGCGGCCAGCATGTCCTGAGGCTGCATATCGAGAATCTGGACATCGCCAGGTTCAATGTCTTCTTGCTTCAGCGCCGAGAGTAAGCTGAAATGAGTTGTAGAACCGAAGGGAACGCCAATTTTCTTGCCGGGGAGATCGGCCATGCTGGTGATACCAGAGGCTTTGGTTACTGCCAGTGCTTCGTTGTCGCCAATCACATCGTGGATAAAGTACACCTGGTAGGGCAGGCTTTGGGCGATGCCAGTGGAGACCGGAACTGAACCGGCCAGACCCACGTCGAGACCGCCTGAGACCATAGCGGTATTGACATCCCGACCCGAGTCAAAGGGCAGCCACTTGATATCGACATCGGGGAATTTTTCTTCGGCGAACCCCAAGTTTTTAGTAAGCAGTTCGGCATTGGGAACTACCTGATAGCCGATGCGAAATTCGGTCGGCATGGCTCCACTACCCGCAGCTTCAGGTGCGCTGGCAGAGGGCTCTGAAGGCTTGGTGCAGGCGGCGAGAGAGATGATCAACGCCATGCTAAGCAAACCCAGCAAAACGGTGAACTGTCTTCTAAATAGGCGTTTGAACTTAAACATAGTGGGCTATGGGTTTGGTGATTCTATGAGTGGTGATCTATGAGTGTTTGAATTAGAGAAATGAGAGTGGGCTATTCGCGTCCCACCCAGGGCAGATAGCGGGTTTGCAGCCAGCGCAGTCCTAAGTCGAGAGCGATCGCGATCGCCCCCATAATCAAAATGCCGACAAAGATAATGTCGCTACGCAGAAACTTACTGGCATCCAACACCATCCAGCCGATGCCCGAAACAGCCGCGACCATTTCAGCTGCGACCAGGGTGGTATACATAAAGCCCAGCGCGGTGCGCAGCCCGGTAAACAGCTCTGGCAAACAGGAAGGAAAAACCACCTGAGTGAAGACCTGCCACTGAGAAGATCCCAAAGAGAGGGCGGCGTTGATGCGATCGCGAGGCACCCGCTGTACCCCCGCTACCATAGCAATATACAGCGGCGCGAACCCGGCTAAAAACAACAGTGCAATCTTGGAAGCATCTTCAATACCCAGCCAGATCACAATCAGCGTGTAGTAGGCCAGCGGCGGCAGCGGCCTGTAAAACTCGATGAACGGATCGATCACTGCCCGGACCGGCTTGAAGTAGCCGCTGGCCAATCCCATCGGGACGGCCAGGCCAAACGCCAGCGCAAAGGCGAACAACAGCCGCCACATACTAGAGCCAATGTGAGAGAGGAGCGATCGCCCCTTATAGCCGTTTTGCAAGATATCTACAAAAGCCGCCCACACGCTCTGCGGGGAAGGAAAGAACAGCGGATCAACCAGCTGCAGATTGGTCACCAAAAACCATAGAAGTAAGGCCGTCATCACCGAGATGAACGACAGCGCCCGAGAAGATAGCCTGAATGGTTTTTTAGTAGATTTTGACTTTCTTGGCGGCGGCTGCGGTTTCAATGGCACATTTTGGTTGATGGGCTCTTGAGAGGTCGTCATAGCGAATACCAAAATCGACAGTCGGGCTGAGCTGGTTGATCTTCAGACAACAGATTTATCTCTGATCTAGCGCAAACACCGCCTGATACAGAGTGTCTGCCAACCGGTCAGCTTCTTCGCGGGTCATCACCAGAGGCGGGCACAAAATTAGCACGTTAGTAAATCCAGGAATGGTGTTAGTGTTGCGACCAATCATCACCCGCTGATCCATACAGTACTTGATCACCGCCATAATGCTGGCATCGTCCAAAGGCGTTTTACTGACTTTGTCTTTGACCAGCTCCACGCCTAACAGCAGCCCTTTGCCGCGCACGTCGCCCACCTTAGGATGCTCCAGCAGTCGCTGCAACCGACCCATCAGGTACTCGCCCATTTCAGCGGCGCGTTCTGCTAGGCGCTCTCGTTCGACAATTTCAATATTGCGCAGGCCGACAGCGGTGGAGACGGGTGTGCCGCCGTAGGTGCTAATGTGGCGGAAATGGCGATCGCTCCCCGGCTCATCTAGAAAAGCTTCAAAAATATGTTGTTTAACCACGGTAGCCGAGAGCGGCATGTAACCACTGGTCAGCCCTTTGGCAAAGGTAATAATGTCGGGCTCAACCCCCCAGTGATGATGGCCAAACATGCGGCCTGTGCGACCAAAGCCGTTGACCACTTCGTCGTAGATGAGAAGGATGCCAGTGCGATCACAAATCTCTCTCACCCCGCGCAAATAACCTGCTGGCGGTACAATCACCCCGCCCCCCGAAATAATCGGTTCAACAATCACCCCCGCAATCGACTCGGCCCCCTCATAGCAGATAGTCATCTCCAGATCGCGCAGGCAGGCAGCATTATAAACATCTTCCGGCTGGCCATCGCCAAAGCGGTAATAGTAAGGCGGCGCGACGTGCATAAAGCCCGGCACTAGCGGCTCATACTTCAACTTGCGCTCGGCCTGAGCAGTCGCACTCAGCGCCCCCATTGTATGGCCGTGATAGCCCCGGTAGCGAGAGATAAACTTATAGCGCGGCCCAGCGCCGACGGGTGCGGTTTGCGCCTGATACTGGCGGGCAACTTTAAAGGCGGTTTCATTCGCTTCTGAGCCGCTGGTAGAGAAAAACACTTTGCCCGCATAGCCCAGCAGCTCTAAAAGTTTATGAGCCAGCCGAATGCCGGGCTCGTGACTCATCGTCAGCGGCGAGTAAGACAGGTTCAGCATCTGCTCGTAGGCGACATCAGCTAGCTCCTGACGCCCGTAGCCCACATTCACACACCACAGGCCAGAGACGCCGTCGAAATACTCTACGCCATCGGCATCGGTGACATAGCAGCCCGTGCCCCGCTGAATGCATTTGGGTGGTTTCTGGGCAAACGGCTTGTGCTGCGCCATCCCGTGCCACAGCGAATCGGCATCCATTTTGCCCAAATCATCGGACTTGCTGAGACTTAGCTTATCTGGATTTAGACCGGCAACCATTTGAAGATACTCCTAGTGAAAAATGTTTGGAAAGATATCTGCATTCTTGCCCATGAAGCGCCGTATTCGCACACAGTAACAACTCAAAAGATACGCCGATGTATCTCGGGATACGGTTAAGCAAGAAGGCAGATAGTGCAAAAATCGCATCTGAAAATGCTCTCCCAAAACAGCTTTAAGAGAGACCTGCCAAAACTGTCTGACCCCTATGAAATCACGACCACACCCCCACAATCAACAGCCGAAGGCCAGCTACTGCCAGCACTCCCAAAACCACTTTGCGAAACACCACAGGATTGAAGAACTGGGACAGCACAATCCCTAGAAGCAACCCGATGGCAATGCCCGGCAGCGAGATCAAAAAGCGATGGATCACCGTCTCAGAGATGCGATGCTGCAAGCCATGACCAATCACGACTAAGACCGCATTTGCCCCAAAAAAGCTGGTCAAGTTGCCTTTAAACCTAGCCTGAGCCCAGGCCTGACTGTTGCCGTATAGAATAACTGGCGGCCCAGGCAGATTGTAGCTACCGGTCAGAATTCCTGATAAAAAGCCAGCGCCGTAAATCCACCGCTGCGACTTTAAAACCGGCATTGCTAGCCCTGATAAAGCATAGACAGCGTAGAGCAAAATCAACAGCCCCAGCGCCGTCAGCAGCCACGAGGCAGGCACCTGTTGCAGCGCGTAAAAGCCGATGGGAATGCCCAACGCTGAGCCAAACAGCAGCGGCAATACAACAGTCGGCTCAAAAGCGCGGCGATAGTGAAGAGACAGGAGCAGATTAATGATCAAGACAGACAGCGCCACCATGGGAGCCAGCACGTAAATACTGATCAACCCCGATAGCATCGGGACAACGACCAGCGCAAAGCCAAACCCCGAAGCGCCCTGGATAAAAGCTGCGAAACAGGTGGTGACGATAGTAACGGTTTCTATCGTCATGAGTCACGCCGATGAATGAGAGTACTGGATGACTGATCGGTAGGAATCACATAGAGTTCACTAATATTGACGTGAGGCGGACGGGTGGCCGCAAACAAGATCAGTTCGGCAATGTCTTCAGAAGTGAGCGCTGTCATGCCTTTATAAACGCTTTTAGCGCGGTCGGTATCGCCGCGAAAACGCACGTCGCTAAACTCTGTTTCAACAAAGCCCGGTTCAATATTTGTGACTCTTATAGGTGTTCCCAACAGGTCCATCTTCAATCCTTCTGAGAGCACTTTGACGGCGGCTTTAGTTGCGCAGTAAACGCTGCCGCCCGGATAGGTATAGTGGGCAGCGATAGAGCCGATGTTAATGACATGCCCTTGGCCGCGCTCGACCATATTGGGGACCACTGCCCGAGTGACATACAGTAGCCCTTTAATGTTGGTGTCGATCATCTCTTCGCAGTCTTGCAGAGACACTTCGTACTGTTTGTCTAGGCCACGGCTGAGGCCCGCATTGTTGATCAGTACGTCAATTTCTCGCCAGTCGGCAGGCAGGTTGTCAATCGCTGAGGTGACAGCATCAGACTGCTGCACATCTAGAGGGAGAAGCAGAGACTGGGCCTTGTACGTTTTGCTCAGTTCGTCAGCTAGCGCTTGGAGCTTGTCTTTCCGACGGGCAGACAAAATTAGTCGGGCTCCGGCCTCTGCAAAAAAACGGGCGCAGGCCGCTCCGATGCCGCTGCTGGCTCCAGTGATGAGGACAGTTTGGTTGTGAAGTGCGATCGCCATAAAACTATAGAAAATAAGGACTGAAAACCGATCTAGACTGATACGCCAGACCGATTGTGAACGGACATACAGCGGTCCAGGTAGTTTAGCAGCGCTGCTTTAAAGGGCAGTAAGTTTTTGTAGATCTGCATATCTGGGCTGAGAGACTGGACTGCTTGGGCGAGCTGAGCGGCGACTTCAGCAGACTGCGTCACCTGCACCAGCGGATAGATGTGCGTGCGAATGGTGAACAAGATTCCCTGGCTGATACTCAATCGCCTGAGAGCCTGACGTTCAACCCGTAGCCACAGCGTTTGTCCGGCATTGTCAGCGGTGATGGTGGGGGCGAAATCGGTTATCTGCTTTTCCTGTCCTAGATATAGTTCGGGAGAATCCACTAAGCTCCAGTTAAATCGCAGGCTAGGGAAATCTGCCCGCAGGCGAGAAAACATATTGTCTACCGGGCGCTCCAGCCGCTGAGTATAGTGCGGTACGTGCTGATGAATTTGGCCGATAGGCTGGCCTAGCTTGTCGGCTAGACGCCACCGCAGCGGAAAGCAGACCGATGCCGCCGCCAGACGGTAGCCCGACGCGGCTGGCAACATCAGGCAGAGATCTTCTTGCACCAGGCGTCCGGCCAGATCGAGCGGCGCTGCTGCAAAATCTGAAAATTTCCAGGTTTGCTGCGTCTTTAGATTGTAGAGTCCGGCTGATCCTTCGTTTAGGGGACGATAGACCGACGGGAAAACCTGTAGCAAATGCGCTGCCAACAACTCTAAAGCCTCCTGTTGGGCCGATTGGGTATGGGCTAGAGCGCCAAACACATCTTGATAGCGGTCGGTCAAGAGCCGCGCTTTTTCAGTTAGCTGAGAGATAAAAGTCTGGTCAATTTCGAGCCAGTCTTGCAGAGCAAGTGACTGTAGCCCCATAGTCGGGCGTTCTTTTGCTGGGGCAAACGGCAGATACATGGACAAATCTCCAAGATTAGCTATCAGAGCGCCTAAGCCCACTAGATTTAACCAGTGCAGCTGCAATAAAACTACTAGAGATAGTTAAAGAGTCTTTTAATGCAAGGGAGGGCGCAGCTTAAACCGCTGTCGCGTAGGGAGAACCCACCCCGTTCCACTTAAGCAAATGCTTGTGCAGTCGCCCTTCCTTCGTGTCTAGAGCGAAGGGGGCATGGTTTGGACCCAGATATAGGAAGTATAGAGAGACTACTGCCGACATCTAGATCAGGCCCAGAACCGATTGCTACAGTTCGATAGTAGTCAGATCGTTCCTATATTTCTGTATAGCAGTCTACAGTCTTTTACATAGCTCGGAAAGAGCGATCGCCCGCCCCGCATCAAGCCAGATCTCGTCCAAATTTCTCTTGATTAAACCAGTAGTCTGCGCCTAAAAAGTCTATCAGCCGCTTGGTGTCATCTTCCGCCGTCTTTAAGCAGGTGGAAGCCCCTGGCGAAGGCGTGATATTGAAGAGAATATTTTTGCCTAAGATTTTGGCTTCGCCCATCTCCAGTTTACGGTTGTTTAAATTGACAATTTGCGGTCGAATGCCGCCATACCCAGCAGCAAACTTGAGTTCACTCAGTTTAATAGTGGGAATAATTTTTCTGACTTCGCGAATAAAGAGAACCTTTCCAATTAGCGGAATGTCGTAGATGAAATTCATAACGATGTATCGCAGAATTGTCAGCTCACTCAAGATCGCAAAGAAGCTTCTGAACGCAGCCAAACTCAGCCCAGCGGTCTTGAAATACTCATACACCGTGGCGTAGCGGTGGCGCTCTAGCATGGGCAACACTTTTGCCGTGGGCCCAAACCGAGTCTGACTAGCATCGTGTACTTCGGGGTCGCCGTGAATCGCGGCGAACGGGAGCTTGGCCATCTGCACCATGTACACCTTGCCATTCAGCAAAGCGGGCGCAAAGTAAAAACTGCCAGCCGCGCTCAGCAATGCGTACTCTTTGCCATAGCCCAGCTCTTTGGCAAAGAGTAGACTGTGCGCCCCGCTGGTAACCGCCACTGCTTTTGCCAGGATGGTTTGACCGTTGGTTTTAATCAAATAGTTGCCTGCGCCGGGATCAATGGATGTCACCCGAGTATTCATCATCAGCTCAACTGACTTATCAGTGTCTTGAGCGGCCTGCTCTACAGCCTTATCGACAAACGACTGCGAGAGCTTTTGATAATCGACTGCGTAGCCATCGGGCGTAGAGAGGGCCAGGGTTTCTTCATCGGGCGATCGCCCCTTAATCACGTTGGGTTCAAGCGCCTCAATCTCCTCTCTATGAATGAGCTTCAGCGCTGGAAAAAGTGTCTTGAAACTTTCGTAGCGATCGCGCAAAAACGCCGCTTCAGCCGATCCCACCGCCAACACCATTTTGTGATACTGAGTGTATATTGCCTGGGCTGGATCGTGCTTCAGCAGATAGTTTTTCACCATCGTGGCAGCGCGGTTAACCTTTTCGGCTTTTTCTAGTGCGTAATTGGTTTCAATGTCGCCAAAGTGCAGCGTTTGGCTATTGCTCGTCTGCTTAGAGTTGACTAGTGCCACTGCCGCATTTTTTTCAATTAGGGCGATCTTATTGACGTTGGTATAGTTGCTCAGGCTATAGAGTAGCGCCGTGCCACAGACGCCTGCCCCAATAATGACAACGTCATAGATCTCTTTTTCTTCTGTCATTGCACTTGCTGTCTTTTGTTACGCACTTAAAAGTATAGCGCCGAAATATAGCACCGAAACTGGGTGAGCTGAACGGTCTCGAACGGCCTCTAATTTTTTGATCCCTACAATACTTTTAGTCCCCCAAGCTCTCTTGGGAGTGGCATACTAAGAGCTGTAACTGCCACCCTTTTTTGGGCTTTGTTGGGGAAACGCTATGCCGCTCAATCGTCGTCGTTTTGTTGTCTTAGGTGGGCTCGCTGTGGGGGCCGCTGGCACAGGGGCGATCGCCTGTAGCAAATCTGCCGTTCAAGCCGAAGGCACCGCCGCCCAATCCAGCGCCGCCGAACTGCCCACCACAGAATCTACTGCCGCAACGCCTGTTAGCTCAGCCGCTATTGGTCCAGCCGGTCTGTATGCGCCCCAGCGCGGCGACATTCGCATAGCCGTCATCAGCGATCTCAACAGTGCCTATGGCTCTACCGACTACCGGGCAGAAGTGACTAGCGGGGTCGCTCTGCTGCCCGACTGGCAGCCAGATATGGTGATTTGTGGCGGTGACATGGTCGCAGGCCAGAGCCTCAATCTATCGGCGCGCGAAATTGAGGCGATGTGGACCGCTTTTGACGAAAAGATCTTTGACCCAATTCGCACGGCCGGGCTGCCCTTTGCCATGACCATCGGTAACCACGATGCCTCTAGCATTCAAGACGGCGGGCCCAATAGCGGCAACTACGTCTATGTGCTCGACCGCCAGGAAACTGCAAAATATTGGGCCGGGCATCAGTCTGATACCGGCCTCGAATTTGTCGAAGCCGGTGGCTTTCCTTTTTACTACAGCTTTAAGCAAAACGACATTTTCTACCTGACCTGGGATGCCTCTTCCGCCAATGTGCCGCCTGAGCAAGTGGCCTGGGCCGACCGCGCCCTCGCCAGTCCCGCTGCCCAATCTGCCCGGCTGCGAATTGTGCTGGGTCACCTGCCAATGTACGCGGTTTCGCAGAGGCGCGATCGCCCCGGCGAATATCTCAACCAGGCCGATGCGCTCCGCCAGCTGCTAGAACGCCACCAGGTGCACACCTACATTAGCGGACACCACCACGCTTATTTTCCAGGCAAAGCAGGGCAAGTCAACACGCTCCATGCTGGCGCACTGGGCAGCGGACCCAAGTCCTTGCTAAATACCACCACTGCCGCTTTTCAAACCCTCACCATCATGGACGTTTTTTTAGAGACTGCCAGCACCGTCTACACCACCTACAATATGAATGCTCTAGAGGTGGTAGATCCCCAGTCCCTACCCCGCCAAATCGTCGGCCCCAATGGCCGCGAGCTTCGGCAAGACGTGGTCCTAGCCGATCTCACGCCCGCCGAAAAAACCCAGCCCTACGTCCCTAGCGAAAGCTAACGCTTCGCGGGAACTCAATCCGGGGGGTAGCACGTCTAGCTCCATAGAAGCGCCTATGTCTAGCCTCATATTAGTTAGTCTCAATGAAATCAAAAGACTACTTCGCTCAAGAGATTGAGATAGATTTTCAGAAGTATTGGCTAGTTTTGAAGCGACGCTGGCCAGTCGTCGTTTTAACGACTGCGCTAACGACTGCCTTAGCGGCTTTAGCAGCGGGCTATCAGTCAGATGTTTTTGAAGCCAGGGCCAAGCTTTTAATCGAGTCGAGTCAGGCCTCTTCACTGATCGGCTTAGAGGGCGCTTCTCGTGAACTCAAGGCGCTGACTACTCAAGAAGACCCCATAGATACGCAGATTGAGGTTTTTAAGTCTATCCCGATTGCGCAAGCGGTGATTGACGAGCTACAGCTGAAAAACGAGGGTGAGCCGCTAAAGCCGTCCGCCTTTATGGAATACCTGGGCGTGAGGGCGATTCCGGGTACCGATGTGCTTGAAATCAGCTACAGCTCTGCCGATCCGGAGCTGGCGACAGCCGCTGTCAATACGATCATGGCTGTCTACATTCAAAACGACGTTCAGGTCAACCGGGCAGCAGCAGCCTCAGCCCAAGAATTCATCACGGCGCAGCTTCCCAAAAGCAAGGATAAGGTCAACGTAGCGGAATCTGCCCTGCGTCGGTTTAAAGAAGCCAACCAAATTGTCGATCTCACTGAAGAGTCGCAAAACACCGTCCAGGTGCTTTCAGGACTGGACGATACGATGATTCAGCTCCAGGCTGACCTCGCCGATACGACGGCTAAGGCGGCTGAGATTCAGCAGCAGCTTCGGCTCAACCCGGAATCGATCTACGCGGTGGGGTTGGTGAGCGAGTCGCCGGGCGTACAAGAAGTATTGGAAAAGCTACAGGTGGTGCAGTCTCAGCTAGCGGCTGAACGAGCCCGGTACGAAGAGGGGCATCCGGCGATCGCCACCTTGCGCCGCCAGGAAAGCTCCCTGAGCGCACTCGTAGAGCAGCGCGTCGGCTCAGCGCTAGGTAGCAACGGTGCTGCCCTGCCGCCTGACGATTTACAGGCAGGCGAACTAGAGCGATCGCTCATCTCAGAATTTTTGCAGCTAAAGGCCACCCAGTCGGGGTTAGTGCAGCGGCTAGCGGCCCTGACAAATGCTCAGCAAGCTCAGGGGGCGCGGGCTCAGGCGTTGCCAGGGTTAGAGAAGCGCCAGCGAGAGCTAGAACGAGAGCGCAGCGCCGCCCAAACGACTTACGAAACGCTGTTAGAAAACTTGCAGCAGGCCCAGGTGATTGAAAACCAAAATATTGGTAACGCCCGTATCGTCTCCCCGGCGCTGGTGCCCGAAAACCCTGTGCCTGTTCCCAGCAAACTCTACATAGCAGCCGGTCTGATTGGCGGCGGTCTGCTGGGCTTAGCGGGTGCTTTTCTGCTGGACTTGGTTGACCGCTCCGTCAAAACCGTTCGCGAAGGCCAGGATCTTTACGGCTACCCGCTAGTGGGGGTGATTCCCGCTTGGAAAAGGCTATCGGGGCGATCTGCTCAGGCGCTAGAACTGCCCTCTGTGCTGGTTAGAGAGCCTCAGTCGATGCCCATTGTCGAAGCTTACCAGGCACTACAGGCCAACCTTAAGCTGTCGTACTTTGACAAACCGCTTAAAACTATTACTGTGACCAGTTCGGTGGTGGGAGAAGGTAAGTCGGAAGTGGTCGCCAATCTAGCCTTGACGCTGGCCCAGCTAGGAAACCGGGTGCTGGTGGTGGATGCTGATATGCGCAACCCTGTTCAGCATCACGTTTGGCAGATCGCCAACTTGCAAGGCTTAAGCAATGCGGTAGCTGGCCAACTGCCCCTTAAGGCGGCGATTGTTCGCCTTGAGCCCAATCTACATATTTTGCCAGTCGGCGCGATTCCGCCCAATCCGCTGGCTATTTTAGAGTCGCGGCAGATGGCAGCGCTCTTGCGGGAGTGTGAAACTATCTATGACTACATTATTGTCGATACACCTGCTGTTTCAGGTTTGGCAGATACCCTGACGATAGGCAGAAATACGGACGGCGTTTTAATCGTGATGCAGGTCGGGCTCACTGATGTGAACAGCATCAATGCGACCAAAGCGCTGCTGTCGCAGTCTCAGCAAAGCGTATTGGGTCTGGTCGCCAACGGCATCAAGGTGAGTAGTAAGCCTGACCACTACCTGTACTACAACCAGGAGTACGCTATCCGGCAAAACCAGGAGAGTTTGTTGGGCTATGAAAGTACGCTCGACCATGCGGGGCAGACCCACAGCAGATCCTAAGCATCTATAGCGCCTGTCGAGTTGCTTGGGACACTTTTATTGGCTGAAACCGTTAACTGACAACAGGCAGCTCGACTTGCAAAGTAAGAATGCATCCTTACTTTGCTATATCTAAATCTAGCTCTCGCCGTTCCGTTTGATTCTTATGCGCATATCTGCTCGCAGACACTCTCATCAGCTTTTGGTCACACTGAGACTGCTCTGCTGGGTTCCGGCAGTCGTGGTTTTTTACTGGCAGGGAGGCGCGCTGCTGCCCGGCAGCGGCTTTGCCAATGCTCAGACACTACCCGACCGGGCTAGTCCACCTGCTGCTAGTCCACCTGCTGTCAATCCACCCGCTGCCGGTCGTTCTGTCGACGATAGTCCTACAGTCATTGCGCCTCAAGCCCCGACTGTCTCAACAGACTACGCGGCCTCGTCCTACCTGCTGGGGCCAGGCGATCAAATTCAGGTCAGCGTTTACGGCTACGAAGAATACACCGGGCCAATGTTAGTTCTTCCCGACGGGACGATTACCCTCCCGATAGTGGGTAGAGTGCTCGCAGCGGGCCGCACGACCGATCAGCTCACTCAAGAGCTGACGGTTGTTTTAGACCGCGTTTTAGTTGATCCCTACGTCTCAGTTACTTTAGATGCGCTCCGTCCGGTGGTGGTCAATGTCTCGGGAGAAGTCTACCGGCCTGGGCCAGCGCAGCTGCGGGGAGTTACTAGCGCAACGAATATTGCTTTTTCTGGGTCGGCATCCGACAACATCGCGCCGCCTTCGGTGAGCGCGGCCCTGATAGAGGCAGGCGGTGTGACCCGGACGGCCAATGTTCGTGAGGTGGTCGTTTTGCGATCGCTGCCCAACGGCGAAACGGTCAGAACTAAGGTCAACCTCTGGGATTCGCTGTGGTCGGAGTCGCTGACAGAAGACATGCTGCTGCGCGATGGCGATCTAGTATTTGTGCCGCGCTTGGCAGAAGGTGAAGCGGTTGACAGTCGCCTGCTGGCACGCTCTAGCCTATCGCCGAGCACTGTGCGGGTGAGAGTCGTCGGCGAGGTGACGCGCCCAGGTGAAGTGCCGGTGCCGCCTAACAGTTCGCTTTCGAGTGCAGTGGCGATCGCCGGTGGTCCCACAGACGATGCCAAGCTCAGCGAAGTTGCCTTCATCCGCATGAATGACGCAGGCGAAGTAGAGCAGGAAGTGATCGATCTGAGCAACCTGGTAGACAGCTATCAGGTGCAAGAAGGCGATGTGATCATCGTACCCAAAACCGGCACTGCCTCAGTTCTAGATTTCGCCCAGCGCCTTTTGGGTCCACTCGGATTTCTCTTGAGAGTTTTTTAATCAGGAGATCGTCGAAAACGGGTGTTTTTGAGTAGTTAATTATGATTAGAGTCATTCTCTCAGGAGGAATCGGCAACCAGCTGTTTCAGTATGCAGCTGGGCGGGCTTTAGCGTTACAGAGAGGCACAGATTTGGTGGTTGATCGGCCTACTGCAAAAATAACCAGCGTCAGAAGAATCTACGCCATGCCAAGATTTCACGTGGTGACCCGCGAAGCCACTTTGTTGCCGTCTATTTACCGTAAGTGGGCTTTGAAAAAGCAGTTTTCTGTTTTGCTGAAGGGAGATGTCTTTTATCAAGAAGAGAGTAACTTCTCCGAGGCTTTTTTCGACTTGCCAGATGACATCACCTTGTTCGGCTTTTTCCAAAACGAAAAGTACTTTAAACCCTTTGCTAGCTATATTCGGGATGAGCTAGCTTTTCGTGATTATCCTCTTGAAAGCGAGACCGAGCGATTGGCAGAAAACATATCCACAGATAATTCTGTATCTGTCCATGCCAGACGGGGAGACGCCTATCTCAGCTCGGAAAAATTTAACGTCTGTACACCGGGTTACTACCAAAGAGCAATTGAGCAATATCGGAGAAACCTTGACAGCCCAAAATTTTATTTCTTCTCTGACGATATTGGCTGGTGTGTAAAAAACTTCCAGGGTAATGATTTTATCTTTTGTGATTTGCAGCAGTCAAAAAAAGACCCTATAAATGACCTCCGGTTGATGAGCCTGTGTAGGCACAACATCATTGCCAACAGCACGTTTTCCTGGTGGGCAGCCTGGTTAAACGCCAACCCAGAAAAGCTAGTTGCGGCCCCCTCCACCTGGTTTAATGCTCCCATAGATCCGGTCAACCAAATAGTCTGCGAGGATTGGTTGAAGATAAGATTGTGAACGGCTAGGGAGGTGCAGCTCAAAAAATACAGCTTCTGTCGAGTTGCTTAGGACACTTTTGTTGGCTGAAACCGCTAGAGAATAGCAGGCAACTCGATTAGCAGATGTCCTAATGCATCAGGACATCTGCTATATCATTGTTCGGGCTGCTGCTGAGGCAGACGCTTCGCGAACGACTACGCTCGGCCTGCGGGTTCTGCCTTGTGAGCTAGGTATTTTATTTTCGTACGAGTCCCCTACGCAGTAGCAGTCTCAAGCTAGCGCAAAAACTTTGTTTAGCTTTTTCTCTAGCAAGCCAACATTGACCTGCATGTTGTTGTACTGATTTGCCATATGAGGGACGTCGCCTTCTGTCTGATTAATCAGGCAATCGTACTTTAGATCTAAAAGTCGGCAGAGATGGTAATAGCCTGGGCGAGTATAGCTACCGTCAAAAAATTCAATCACTTCAGTTCCCGGACTACACCAAACTAAGTTGGCTAAAGCAGCGCCGTGAGGGGTGACAATTACCGCAGCCTGCCGAAACAGCTGAATTTGTTCATCAACCGTCCGATAGCAATCTGGAATAATCTCAAAGCCATACTGATTGATCAGGTCAATCACCTCATCCTGGTTGACGATGCAGCGCGTGTCTTTTCTGAGCAAAAAGAGCCTACGCTGCGCAGCTACCGGCTCAGACGATAGAAATCTCTGTCGCAACAAAGCCACATTTGAGGGGCTAACCCTACCGCAGCGACTCTGATTGTTGGATAAAATAACGCAGTCCGCTGTGATTCTGGTTCTAGTTTTCGTATCGATCAGCGCGTCACGGCTGATACCTAGCTTGCTAAAATACTCAGTCTCAAATGTGGTGTTGAGTACGGGGTAACACAGCTTTGCTTTCGCCAACACATCTGGCCCCAAAACCTTCTCTATTAAACAGACTTTCGTAAAGATAAAAAATAGAAAGTCAAAGTAGCCAAGCTTGCTGAGATGTGACCAGGGTGCAATCACAAGCGGAAAATGAATCTCATTGGGCTTAAGCGGAAAATCTCTATATCCAGAAGCAGTGCCAAAATCCAGGTCTAGTAGAATTTTATTATTAATTAAAACGGCCCCTGAACTGCACAGGCTGAGCCGTTTTATCTGGTTGTTGCGCTCTAGCTTCCACACATATTCTTTTTCATAGCCTACGAAGTTGGTCTGTAAATACTCGGGGTTGCGGAACCCATTTACGCCTAGTGAATCTTTTCTGCCTGTTTTGTCTGCCTGATAAGCGGGCAAATCTATCGGCTCATCTTGCTCTTCGTATATAGCCGAGTTTTGTAGAAAAGCAGCCGTTTCTTCTCGACTGAGCGAGTGTCTCCAAAAGTCTAAGATAGATTGAACAACGGGTTTAGCAGAGCTTTTTAGGATGTACCGTAGGCCGTTGATCCTATCTTTTAGCTTTATTTTCATAAGGACACTGTTTGGTAGCTACATTAATGGCTGATAGGCCGTGTTTACAAAGATTTTTTGACGAATAAGTGCAGAACAAAGGACGCCGATTTAATCCTACTTTCCCCAATACTCTAAGCCTGACCCTTGATGTAGCTCCTGATTGACCTGCATAGCAAGATAGAGATCCGTTAGAAAAGCTGCAAGCGTCAAAGGGAACAGTACAGCAGCTTTATACCAGGGCTTGTTATTCAAACTTGAAAAACGTCGGGTGAGAATAAAGCGAGGAATCAGCCAGCGACGACGCGCTGCCGCAGTTTGGAGCAAGTGACTCAGCCACTGAGGGTTTTTAAGATTGTTCTGCATGATATATGTCCCTGCCTTGCTGCCTACCATACCGATTTCTTTAAGATTGGAAAACAGCAGCTCGTTAATAGCACTGGCCGAAATCAGCCAGCGCTCGTGTTTCAATAAGCGTTGAATACTGGTGTAAGCTTCAAACGCATGAGAAGCTGAGCCTGCTAGAACCACCCATTTAGGGTTTTGAGCTGTTTGCAAGCTATCGGTCACAATCATAGTGTACAAAAAACCATCTTCACCCGTTAAAGCCGTAGGTAGCCAAATTTGTCTCAGCGCTTTGGCTTTAGCGCAATAGAGCTGCCCGCAAATCCAAGCGGGGCCGCCTACGGTTGCCTGCCCTCCTGACAGTCCCGAAACGGCTGCTGACAGACGCTCTCTCAGGGTCTTATCAGGCTTTAGAACAACGTCTTTAATGGGTTTGTCGACAACGACGCGAGCTGAAGACTGCTCGAAAGTTTTCAGCATAGAGGACAGCGTATTTGGATCAAGCAGATGAATATCTGAGTCCATCAGGAAAAGATACTGAGCCCGTCGGCTTGAAAATTCGTGAACAAACAGATTCCAGGCGTTGCATTTGCCTGCCTGGGCTATCTCTCTGACATCCCAATTAAGGTTTTTATGGGTCGAAGGGTCTACTGCTGAGGCGATCGCCTGGCGAGCCACTTCAGCTGTATTGTCTGTGCAACCATTGGGCAGAACTATAAGCTCCATCTGTAGCTTGGCTGCCGATTGATCAAATAAGCTTTGATTAAACAAGCTCTGCTCAAACAGTGAACTCAGCATTTTGCCTATACGCTCAGATTCATTGTAAGCAACAATACCAATGCTGATGAATAGGTCTCTTTCTGGTAGGGATAGCTCAGGCGTATTTTTGAGTTCGTTCTTTACACTATTCATGACCATAATTGTTGTAGTGCCCTGAAAGCCGGTTAATCGAAAAACTAAATGATCAAAAAATCTAAACCTCCACACGGCATAACTGCGCCACTGCCTTGTTTGGAAATAAATTTTACCGAGAAGTGTGGCCAATAGGGAACCGCAAACCAGTGTAGTAACTGCTCAGCCCAAAAGTGATCAGCGCCTGCTTCTACCTACCTCAATACCATCACCTAACTGTAACCTGCCGCCTCAACGTTTACAGACATTTGGTCGCGTTCAAATGCTGACTGGAGCTGTCTATGGCGCGACTGTGTCAAGTTGCTGTCTTCGATCTTGAGCGCTAAGCTCTGTCTAGAGCAACACGAATTTGACGAGCTTTTTATGCTCTATTGATATCGAAAACTTTGGAGGTGCTGGTTCATTGGCTCATGAGGAATTGAATCACGGTCTTTTTAGGCGGCGCAGTTTTAAGCCTTTTTTTGAGCAGAGAATCCTTCCAGTCCTTCCATTTCTGCTGCTGCCGCTGATGGCAACGGCGGGGTGTGGACTGCTGCCTGCCAGCGAAGCTCAGCCAGAATCGGGGAGAGGCGGACGGGGCGATCGCGATAACGGCCCAGTTGCCGTCAAAACAGCACGTGCCCAAACCGGCTCACTCAATGGCGCGTTGACCTACACCGGGACGACCCAGCCTTCTCAGCGAGTGGCGCTGCGGGCTAAAGTATCGGGTGAAGTGGTTGCCCTAAGCGCGGATACGGGCGATACGGCCCAGCGCGGCGAGGTTTTGGCGCAGCTCGACGGAGACTCGCAGACCACCAATGTCAATCAAGCTCAGGCTGAACTTTCTGCCAGGCGAGCGGAGAGCGCTCAGGCCGAAGTCTCTATCAGTGACGCGCAAGCAGCGGCGGTTCAGGCCCAAGCTACGCTAGATCAAGCCCAAATTGATGCAGAGCGGCTGCGGCAGCTGGCCAATCAAGGCGCGATTTCGCAGCAGGAGGCTGAAGCGGCAACGCTAGCGGCGACCAACGCGCGGCAGGCCCTGCGCTCGGCTCAGGCTCAGGTCGATGCGCGGCAGCAAGCGGCAGCCAGTACGGTCAATCGCGCAGATGCGCAGCAGGCTGTGGTGGACCAAGCCCAAAAGCAGCTCTCTTATGCTGAACTGCGATCGCCCCTGACCGGCGTAGTGCTTTCCCGACAGGTGGATACTGGCGACTATGTCGAATCAGGCGCGACCCTTTTAGAACTGGGAGATTTGAGTGAGCTGGAGGTTACGGTGCAAGTCTCTGAGCTGGATATCGGCAAAATCAGCCTTGGCCAGTCTGCTCAAGTCCAGTTCGATGCCTTTTCGGGAGAGAGGCCAATATTAGGAACTATCACTCAGATCACACCGGTTGCCGATGCGACATCGCGGCTGATACCTGTGGAGGTGACGCTGCCCAATCCCGACGGGAAGATTGGCAGCGGGCTGCTGGCCAGGGTACAGTTCGCACCCGGTCAACCGGCCCGAGTGGTAGTGCCTGCCAGTGCCCTAACGTCAGGAGAGAGTGGCGATACAGTATTCGTCGTCGAGGAAGAGACCGATTCCCCTGTTGCGGTTGCGCGTTCGGTTGATATAGGAGCGCGCTCTCAAGACCAAGTAGAGATTCTTTCGGGGCTGGCAGCGGGCGAATCTTTTGTCGTGCAGAGCGATCGCCCGCTCACCCCAGACCAACCGGTACGGCTAAGCATTCTATCTGAACAAGAAACCTAGCACAGGAGACCCAGTCTGTGGTCCAGCCCGCTAACCCATCAGACCTAGAGCCGTCAAATTTTGATCCAGACTCACAGCGCCCCGCCTCAGGCAGTTTGAGCACAGTCGCAATTCGGCGGCATATTGCAACGCTGGTGCTGACAGTCGCCGTGGTCGTGCTGGGACTGTTCTTTGTTCAACAATTGCCGGTAGACCTGCTGCCCTCAATCACCTATCCGCGCATTGGCGTTAGAGCCGATGCCCCCGGTGTGTCGCCAGAGGTCGCCGTAGACGAGGTGACTCGCCCGCTAGAGCAGGCACTAGCTGCAACAGAAGGTGTCGTTCAAGTCGTTTCTCAAACGAGAGAAGGCCGGATTAGTTTAGACCTGTATTTTCAGCCGGGCGGCGATATCGACCAGGCCCTAAACGAGGCCACCGCTACCCTTAACCGTGCCCGAGATAACCTGCCCGCTACCGTTGCGCAGCCTCGTTTGTTTAAGTTTGATCCCTCGCAGCTACCCGTATATGAGATCGCGCTGACGTCACCCTCATTGCCAGGGGTTGACCTGAGAGTATTTGCCGATCAGGAGCTGGCCCGCGAGCTGAACACGGTACCAGGAGTTGCCAGCGTGGATGTATCCGGCGGCGTACAAGAAGAGATTCGGATAAATCTCGACCCGGCCAGGCTACAGACGCTGGGGCTGGGCGTGACCGAAGTGTTGGACGCGCTCTCGGAGCGCAATGAGGACACTGCCGGCGGGCGTATTCAAGGCCCAGACAGCGAGCCGCTAACTCGTGTTGCCGGACGCTTTCAGAACGCCGATGAGATCCGCAATTTAATCTTTCAAGTGGGGGAGGCTGACCCGCTTCAGCAAGTCTATCTGCGCGACTTTGCAGAGGTGATCGACGGCACTGAAGAACAGCGCATTTTTGTCGATCTCAACGGCGATCCTGCGGTAAAGGTCAGCGTCCAAAAGCAGCCTGCGTCTAATACGGTTGCCGTTGTAGACGGGGTCAGGCAGCGACTGGCCGAACTGAGAGAATCAGGTTTAATTCCAGAGGATTTGGTGCTCAATGCGACGCTAGATGAATCGATTTTTATTCAGAATTCTATTCGCAATGTGGCTATTTCAGGGCTGACAGGCGCGGGGCTAGCCGCGATCGCAGTTCTTTTCTTCCTGGGCTCACTGCGACAAACCTTCATCATTGTTATAGCCATTCCGCTAGCAACGCTGGTCGCCATTCTGCTGATGGGCCTGTTCGGTCTGTCGCTGAATGTATTTAGCTTAGGCGGGCTAGCGCTAGGCGTGGGCATTGTAGTCGACAATGCCATTGTGATGTTAGAGAGCATTGTAAAAGGCGTTCACGCTAGCAATAAACCCGTGATTCGTCAGGCGGAAATAAGCAGCCGGGAACTAGAATCTGCGCTGCTCGCTTCAACCACAACAAACCTGGTAGCGGTGCTGCCTTTCTTGCTGATTGGCGGATTTATCTCTCTGCTGTTCAATGAGCTGGTGCTAACAGTCAGCTTCGCGGTGGGCGCGTCGCTGATTGTAGCGCTGACGGTGGTTCCGGCCCTGACCGCCCGGCTGCTGGCGGTGCGGCGGTCGAGCGGGGCGGGAAATTTCTGGCTGATTCGTCAGTTTGATCAGCGGTTGCAGGGCCTGACTGGGCGCTACGGTGAGCTTTTGGAGTGGGTGCTGCGGCGGCGGGTTTGGGTGATTGCGATCGCCTTTGTCCTCCTTGGCGGCGGCAGTCTGCTGATGGTACGCCAAATTCCCCAGGAAATTTTGCCGAGTATTGCTACCGGACAGGCCGATGTGCGGGTGCAGTTTCCACCGGGTACCACTCTGGAGGAGAACCGCACGGTCATGACCGCTGTTGACCAGCTGCTCATGGATCAGCCCGAGGTGGAGTATGTCTTTAGCACCTCAGGCGGGTTTCTCTTTGGCAGCAGCACCAGTGAAAATGCGCTGCGAGGGTCTAGTACGCTGACCCTTCTGCCCGGCACTGATGTGGAGGCTTTTAGCGATCGCATGACCGGCGAATTTAATCGGTTTAACCTGGTGCAAACCCGGCTGCGCGTTTCGCCGGGCAGAGTGCGCGGCCTGATTTTGAACAACTCTCCGGTGCGCGGCGATGTGGACGTTATTTTACAAGGCGGCGACTCAGCGAAACTTGAGGAAGCCGGAGCGCAGGTGCTAAAAGCCCTGGACGAGCAGGCGACGCTGGCCACCTACTCACCCGACGCCGACCCGCCCCAGCCAGAGGTTCAAATTCGCCCTGACTGGGAGCGTGCCGCCGACTTAGGTCTGTCGGCTCAAGCAATTGGCCGCACGGTGCAAACAGTGCTTTCGGGCGCAGTACCCACCCAACTGCAAAGGGGCGATCGCCTTGTTGATGTGCGGGTCCAAACGCCCAACGCCCTGGTGCAAAATCCAGCAGCGCTCGCTCAGCTGCCGCTACTCAACGGCAGCGGCCAGCTTGTGCGCTTGGGCGATGTCGCGCGGATTGAAGACGGTCAGGCTCCCGGCGAAATTCAGCGAATTAGCCAGCGGCAGGTCTTTATTATTGAAGGCGACCTGAACGAAGGGGCAAGCTTAGGGGCAGCCTTAGCCGAAGTTGACCAAATGCTAGAAACCATCACGCTACCCGATGGCGTCACTCGCCTGCCCAGCTTTAGCGCCCAGAGCAATCAAGCCATTCAAGGGGGCATCGGCATTCTGGGCGGACTCGCAGCCTTTCTGGTCTTCACGGTCATGGCCGTACAGTACAACTCGCTAATCGATCCGCTGGTGATTATGCTGACAGTGCCGCTCGCGTTAGCAGGCGGCATTCTAGGCTTGTTCATTACTCAAACTGCAATTGGGGCAACCGTGGTCGTCGGCACGGTTTTGCTGGTAGGCATTGTGGTCAACAACGCAATTATTTTGGTGGAACTAGCCAACCAGATTCATGACCAGGAAGCGTGCGATCGCATCACCGCTATTCGCAAAGCAGCCCCTCAGCGGCTACGGCCCATTCTCATGACTACGATCACTACCGTACTCGGCATGTTTCCACTGGCGCTTGGCATTGGCGCAGGCTCTGAGTTTCTGCAACCGTTGGGCGTCGTTGTCTTCTCGGGGCTCTCTTTAGCCACGGTGCTGACGCTGTTTGTCATTCCCTGTTTTTACACGCTGCTACATGCTGAATCCACTGGCTTAAAAGGTGAAAACAGAATGAAAACAAGCTTTGAAAAGTGAGAGAATTATGGACACTATTCGCCGTGAAGTGTGCCTATAACATTCATTAACGTCAGTTCGGGATAAGTGATTGCCTGTGATGCCCGACTGTCGGCGCTTTTTAACACATAGCCTCAAGTAGATCCCCTCTAGAGGGGCGCAGGGGTGGGTTTCGGTGTGTAGCGCACGTTGCCGACCCATCCCGACCCTGCGGGCCACCCTTCCAGAAGGGACTTGCTTCGGGCAATAAGCATGAGTGGCTTATCCCGAACTCAAGTTCCATTATGCCTGCCATACCGATACATTACCGGAGCAGACAGAGCATGTGCTTACTGTCTGGACTTACAGCCGGGTTATTGCTGGCTACGCTACCAGCGCTGGGCGATAAAACTTTCTTCATCGCTGCTATAGCTCTCTCATTTATCCTCCAATGTCCAAAAGCCCCACCACAAGAAGCGAAGGCCCACTGAAAATAGATGGCTTTAAAGAGTTTTGAGAAGAAGCGGGTAACGCGATTCGAACGCGCGACATTTTGCTTGGGAAGCAAACGCTCTACCACTGAGCTATACCCGCAGGCTTTTAATTATGCCTGTTCACTTCGAGATTGTCTATGGGCGTAGCGTAAACATTTAGCTGAGTCAAGGTGGTTAGCCTGGCAATCGGCTCAGTCTTCGTCGTCTGCCTGATCGTTGCTTTTGATTTTGAAAGATCGGGCCATGATGTCTCCGTTTTTGCGCACGGGGACATCTTTTTCGGGAAATTCGTAGAGGCCGCGATCGCCTGCGTCAACATGCAGCAATATCCATAGCTTATCGTCCACAGCGGGCGCTTCCCACAGGTCAATAATGATATCCTCGCTGTCCCCAGAATCCACTCGGGCTTCACCAATACCTTCAGACATTTGAATGCTGCCGTCTGCCTGACTTTTGTGCACCGAGACCCAGCCATCTCGGGAGGTAGAGACAGCTTCGACAATGATCTGACCAGCCGTCGCCTGGTCTTTGACCACCAGCTTGACGTTCTTTTGCTCAGCCCCTTCTATGACTGTCTCGGCAGCATCTTCCTCAGTGGCATCATCAGCCGGCTCAGTCCCCATGTCGTCGCCGTTTTCAGCGATGTCAGCGTCCTCGGTAGCGGTCTCACCGTCGGGATTCTGCGCTGCCTTGGCTTCGGCTATATCAGTCTTGGAGTTTGTCTGAGAGTCTGCTGGAGCAGTTGGTAGCTTGGCTCCGGAGCATCCTAACAGGAGTGAGGTAGATAAAATAGCGGACAGATATCTCATGGGTATTTGCTAAGGTTTGGCAGTCAATTTCAGGTGCATTTTGTGCTACATCTTTCGCATTTATCCGACGCGCTCCCGGAGACTCGCTAGCCGCTTTTTTGATGCTCGCTACGATGGTATCTAGCAACTGGGAAGATTGCCTAGACCGACAGGTTGATTTTGATCTATATCTGCCACTTATTTGGGTTTTTTCTACCTACGGATTTCTTGCCCAATTCTTAGATTACGATTTACCAAGGCGCTGCCGCGCCGAGTTCGCTGTGTTTATGCTGATTTTTGTGGGCTTTCTAATCTCGATTATTTCGCGGCAAAGTCAGCGGCGCTAAATAGGGGTGAGTGGGAATGGACAGACGGATTCGTAAGACGGTCGGCTTTTTAGCGGCGGTGATATTGGTCGCCGTCGCCGTTTGGCTGGTTAACCGCTACGGCATCGCGCAGCTGCGGGCGTATGTGGATCAAATGGGTCTGTGGGCACCGTTTGGACTGTTTGTGCTGCGCTTTGTCAGCGTAGTGATTCCGGCGCTGCCCGGCACGGCCTATTCGATTTTAGCGGGGAGCCTGCTGGGGTTTGGCGAAGGGCTAGCGGTGGTTTGCCTGTCTGATTTTTTGTCTTGTACGCTGAGCTTTTGGCTGTCGCGGCGGTTTGGGCGGCAGCTGGTTGAAAAGTTGGTAGGAGAGCGTTTTATAGACCGGGTTGACCGCTTTAGTCAGCGGCACTTGGAGCGCAACTTCTTTCTGATGACGGCTTGTTTGATGACCGGTTTTTTTGACTTTGTCGCCTATGGTATCGGTTTGGCTCGGGCTCCCTGGCAGAAATTTCTGCCAGCGCTTGCCTTGAGTATTGCGCTCTCTAACCCGCCGATTGTGGCGTTGGGGGCTGGGCTGTTTGCTCAAGGCAAGCTGCTGCTGGTCTTTGCCTTACTAGGCGTCTTTGCCCTAGCCCTGGTTACTGGGCTGGTGCAAAGACGCCAAGGCCTGCCAGATAGCAGGCAACCCTGATGAACCGCATTACAAACGCCGACTAACGCCCAGCCATTACACCTCCATCTACCGGTAGCACCGTACCTGTAATCCAATCGGCCTCGTCAGATGCTAAAAAGAGCAGCGCATTCACAACGTCTTCAGGCTGTCCGTTGCGCCCCAAAGGATGAAAAGCGTTGAAGCTTGGCAGGGTTTCCGCCACCTGCTCTGGCGTCATAAATGTTTCATATACAGGTGTTTCTATCACGGCGGGTGCTACGGCGTTAATCCGAATATTGTCAGCCGACAGCTCAATTGCAAGATTTTTTACCATTTGATGAACGCCTGCATTCGCAACCGAATAAGCACTGGATGGAGTTGCTGCGATCGCCTGCAAAGCCCACATCGACCCAGTTTGCACAATCACCCCGCCGCCTTGCTGCTTCATTGCCCTGGCAGCTGCCTGTGCTGTGAAAAACTTTCCTTTCAAAATAATGTCTATAAACTGGTCATATTCCTCTTCGGTCTGCTCCAGAAAAGGCTTGGGCGCAAATACTCCAGCGTTATTCAATAAAATATCAACCCTGCCAAACTTTTCAATTGCAAAGGCGATTACCCCTCGGGCAACATTAACCTGACCAATATCCCCGGCGTAAATGACGACTTTTTCTCCACTCGGATCAATCTCTTGAGCAGCCGCTTTCAGCTTCGATTCGGTGCGACCATTAATTACCACCTGCGCCCCTTCCTGAATTAGCTGCTGGGCAGCGGCTTTCCCAATCCCTGACCCACCGCCTGTAATTACCGCAACTTTATTCGCAAATCGATTAGCCATAGCTTTACCTACCAAGTACTAGATAGTCACAGGTCAACCATAAGCGCAGCTTTCTGCACTGTCAACCCCTATCTAGTGATAGGTAGCTTGATGAAAGGGTCTGTACAATAGGCTTATTACTGGTGAGATTTGTATGTCTGACGCTTCCGAAACGGCTATTTCCAGGTCTGAAGAAATATTGGCCATAGCTCAAGATCTGATTCAAACGCGGGGCTATAACGGCTTTAGCTATCGCGATATTGCAGCCGCTATTGGGATCAAAAGCGCCAGTATTCACTACCATTTTCCAAGCAAAGGTGACTTGGGACGGGCGGTGACGGCTCGCTATTGCGACCACTTTGCCCAAGCCCTATACGCGCTCACCGATACTGGTGGGAGTGCCCGTGCCCAGCTAGAGGGCTATGCGACTTTGTTTCGGCACACGCTAGTCGAGCGTGAGCGTCTCTGTATGTGTGGGATGCTGGCGGGTGAAGTAGAAACCGTACCCGAAGAAGTAAAAGTAGAGGTGGCCCGTTTCTTTAAAGCGCAGCAGCGCTGGCTAACTGAGACTATTCAAGCGGGCATAGATAAAAGAGAGATTTCGTTTTCAGACGATGCACAGACCTGGGCGATCGCGTTTTTGTCGGCTTTAGAAGGTGCTATGTTGGTTTCCCGAGGGATGGGAAACTATGAACACTTTGATGTAGTGAATGAAAATTTGCTGGCTGTGCTGTTTGAAAAGCGTTAGCCAGCTAAATTCGGAGCAACTAACAGATGCGATATCAGAGGGCTAACTCTGCTACAAACGGCGGCGGTCATAGCTACAAAAACGTACAAGACAGCGATCGCCCCTACCCGCTAAACTTGCTAGATAAATAGGTTTGCTATACCCATGAGACGCCCGCCCGCCCCTAAAGAGCACACCCACTTTTGGCGCGATCCGGTGCTGCGCGATCTGGAGATGCTGCACGCTACCTACATTACCTGTGCGTTTTCGCGCCATGCGCATGAAGGATTTGGCATCGCTATTGTAGAATCTGGAGCGATGGAATTTGAATACCGGGGAGCGACCTACATCGCCCCATCTGGGAGTGTAGTCGTCATGCATCCGGGAGAAGTGCATACCGGGCAAGCCGTGCTGGAAACCGGATGGACCTACCGCACGCTGCTGCCCGCTGTTGATTGGTTGCAACAGGCGGCGGTAGAACTGGCCGAGCGTCCGAGCGACATCCCCTACTTTTCATCGCCTGTAATTCACGATGCGCGGCTCAATCAACAGTTTGTTGCCCTTCACCGCACGTTGGAAACTTCTCCTTCTTCTTTAGAAAGAGAGTCTTGCTTTCTCTGGGGAATGACTCATTTGGTGGATAACTATGCGAGCGATCGCCCCTCAATCAAATCTGTTGGCAAAGAGCCCCGCGCCGTTCAACAAGTGCGCGACTATCTAATGGCTCACCATGCTGACAATCCCTCACTCAATGAGTTGGCAGCGCTAGTCGGCTTAAATCCGCTGCGGCTGCTGAGAGCCTTTCGCAAGCAGGTCGGACTGCCGCCTCACGCCTATCTCAATCAGGTGAGAGTAAATAGGGCCAAGCAGCTTTTAGTAGCCGGATGGTCAATCACCAACACAGCGCTAGAAACAGGTTTCACCGACCAGAGTCATCTGCATCGTCATTTCAAAAAAACGGTCGGCGTGACGCCAGGGCAATATGCGCGCGGCTGCAAAAACGTACAAGATTTGGCGCTGCCGCTTGGCTAAGCTAGCGGTGTTCATATAGCAGTACCCAGTCTGGGTACTGCGAGTCACTTTGCCTGCTGCACAGAGCGCTTAGTCGATGTGCTATAGCTCCTGTCGAGTTGCTTAGGACACTTTTGTCGGCTGAAACCGCTAGCGAACAGCGGGCGACTAGCAGATGTCCTAATGCATCAGGACATCTGCTATATCTCCAGCAAAGTGACCAAAGCTATAGAGTAGCCTTACATGAGAAGACCCATGCCCAACGCTCAGCCGCTGTCTCATCTGTCGTCTCGCCCGGTCTCGCCTCGCACCGAGTTTTGGGCAGGCGCACGGGATATCTTTCCGCTAGTTATCGGGGCGATTCCGTTTGGCATTATCTTTGGCACGCTTGCTACTAGTAGTGGTCTCTCGATAGGCGGTACGCTGGCAATGTCGGCGCTGGTTTTCGCCGGTTCTGCTCAGTTTATTGCGGTTGGGATGATCGCGGCTAAAACAGGATGGCTGCTGATTGTGTTGACGACGTTTGTGGTCAATCTGCGACATTTGCTCTACGCCGTCAGCTTAGTGCCGCATGTCAAGCAGTTGTCGCAGCGCTGGAAGGTGCCAATGGCGTTTTTGCTTACCGATGAGACGTTTGCTGTGGCGATTCGCCGCTATGAGTCTGGCAGCTTATCTCCATTTAAGCACTGGTATTACTTTGGAGCGGCGATCGCGATGTATGTTAACTGGCTGCTGTGTGCGCTGCTGGGCGTGAGCGTCGGACAAATGATTCCAGATGCAGCGGGCTGGGGCCTCGATTTTGCCATGTCGGTGACGTTCATTGGCATGGTGATTCCCTATCTCAAAAATAAGCCGATGTGGGTGGCCGTATGCGTGGCGGGCGCAGTGGCGATCGCAGCCTATCCTTTGCCAAATAAGTTGGGGCTGATGGTGGCGGCGATCTCTGGCATCACCGCCGGTGTCCTCACTGAACGTGCCTTTAGCCGCCTTTAATTTTCCTCTACTGCGAACCCATCCTAATGAACGAATTCCTACTGATCTCTGGTATGGCGCTGGTTACCTTTGCCATTCGCTACAGCATGTTTGGCGCTAGCAGCCGGATCAAACTGTCCCCAGCCTTGCTGAATGCGCTGCGCTACGTACCGCCTGTCGTGCTCACAGCGATTGTAGTACCTGAAGTGCTGCTCAGTGAAGGCACGCTACAGATTAGCTATTTGAATGCGCGGTTGGTGGGGGCGATCGCTGCTGGCATTGTCGGCGGGCTAACCCAAAACTTGCTGCTGACGATTGTGCTAGGCATGGCTGCTTTCTTCGGCTGGCAGGGGATGCTGGCCCTTTTGGTCTAGCTCATCAGACCGGCAAAATCGCACAGACTGTTGCCAACTAGCCTTCTGGCTCAACCCCTAATGCTCGCAGTTGCTCTGCCAATCGCTCTGCCCGCTGCTGTGCCTGTGCCGCCTGCTGCTGTGCCTGTGCCGCCTGCTGCTGTGCCTGCTGTGTCTGCTCACTGTCTGTGGGTACCCACCGCCCCTCTGAATCTTGCCAGCGTAGCCACAGTCCTTCTATACCCTGGTATTCTCCCTGCCATACGCCTAAGCCTAAGGCGAGTTCTTCAAACCAGTAGCGCTGCTCAGTCAGTGAAAGTGGCTGATAGCGAGTCCCGACCAGTTGAAACAGGCGAAACTGGTTTTCGTAGCGGTCAAATATAGCGTAGTAAGGAATCCGCAGTATCTGCTCATAGACCTGCCATTTAGTCGGCGGCTGATTGACCTCCCGCAGCGTTTGCCCTAAGTCATCAGGCTCAGTGCCGGGCGATAGCAGCTCTACCACGAGGAATGGATCAACGCCTTCCTGCCAAATTACATAGCTCCAGCGCAGATCGCTTTGATTTCTAGCGCGCTCTACCCCTAGCACCATGAACCAATCGGGGCGCTTGTGCCAGCCTGTGTGACGACTATCATAGTAGAGGTTTAGGTCAGTGCCGATAAAAACCTGGTCGATTGGATACGTTGTGGGTTGGCAAGTCTCTCGCAATAGCTGCGGCTGAAACTCGTGAAACTCATCTGGCAAACCAGGTTCCTCCGGATCTTCGCTGGGAAGATCATACATAGTCGGGAGGGTCTCTTGGGGCGATCGCGGGGGCTGAGATAGCGGTGGCTGGGGAGAAGACATAGCTAAGCACTCAAACTATTTTCAGAGTAGCACCACCCCTTCGAAAATTCAGTCGCTAGTAGGCTAGCGCGGCAGCGCGGTAATGTATGAGTGCGGCATAAAACCGGTCTTCCTTCAATGTCTGAAACTACCCTGACTCTCTATACCGACTCGCAGTTAATCAGCCCCTATGTGATGTCTGCTTTTGTGTCTTTAGCTGAAAAAGGTCTCTCTTTTAACTTAAAGAAAATCAACCTGGCAACAAAAGAAAACCACCGGCTTGACTATTCACGCATTTCTGCCTCGCGCCGTGTACCGACGCTGACACAGGGCGAGTTCTATCTCTCTGAGTCGTCCGCGATTTCAGAATATTTAGAAGAAATATTTCCACCATCGCAGTACGCGCGTCTCTACCCCACCGACTCCCAAGCAAAGGCCAAAGCAAGAGAAATTCAGGCCTGGCTACGCAGCGATCTGATGCCCATTCGAGCGGAACGCCCAACTGAAGTCATCTACTTTGACTCAATAAATGTGCCTTTATCAGGCGCTGCCTTAGCTGCCGTCGAAAAGTTGTTTGCTGCTGTCGAGCCGCTGCTAGAAAACAGCGTTAATTTGTTTGGTGAGTGGTGCATTGCCGATACTGACCTGGCAATTATGCTCAACCGGCTTGTCGCCAATGGCGACCAGGTGCCAGAAAGGCTCGCCGCCTACGTCAGGCATCAGTGGCAGCGAGCTTCTGTACAGTCGTGGGTAAGTATCGCCCGAGAAACCGGGTGAGTGAGGTAAGTGATACGTTGCCGATACTGACCTGACAATTGAGCGCGATCGCCCCCTGATTATCCCGGCCCCATGCCAATGGTTCCTGCATATACCGCTTGGTCACCCAGCTCATCTTCAATCCGCAACAGCTGGTTGTATTTAGCTACTCGTTCACTGCGGCAAAGCGATCCCGTCTTAATTTGACCGGCGCGCGTCGCTACCGCTAGATCCGCAATGGTGGTGTCTTCAGTTTCGCCCGAGCGATGGCTGATCACGGTGCTGTACTGGTGGCGCTTAGCCAGATCGATAGCTTCTAGCGTTTCGGTGAGGGTGCCAATTTGGTTGAGCTTTACTAGCAGCGAGTTGGCTGCAAGTTCGTCAATGCCCCTTTTTAGCCGGATTGGATTGGTGACAAACAGGTCGTCGCCTACGAGCTGCACACGCTTACCAATGCGCTCAGTCAGCAGCTTCCAGGTGGCCCAGTCTTCTTCGTGCAGGCCGTCTTCGATGGAGACAATTGGATAGTTGCTAGAGAGTCCTTCCAGATAATCGACCATCTCAGCGGGAGAGTGAGCTGAGCCATCGTAAATATACTGGCCGTCTTTATACATTTCGCTAGCGGCTACGTCTAGCGCTAGCGCTACCTGACTGCCCGGCTGGTAGCCCGCTTCAGAAATCGCCGCCATTAGCAGATCCAGGGCTTCCTGGTTTGATCCCAGGTTGGGGGCAAAGCCACCTTCGTCGCCAACGCCCGTGAGCAAACCTTTCTTGTCGAGCACTTTGCTCAGCGTGCCAAAAATTTCAGCGCCCCAGCGCAGCGCCTCGCGAAAGCTGCTAGCGCCAACTGGCACAATCATAAATTCTTGAATATCGACATTGTTGCTGGCGTGCTCGCCGCCATTGATAACGTTCATCATCGGCACAGGCAGTACGTTGGCTAAAGGACCGCCCAAGTAGCGAAAGAGCGGTAGATCTGCCGCCTGAGCCGCTGCCTTTGCAGTTGCCAACGACACCGCTAAAATAGCATTGGCACCCAGATTTTTTTTATTGTCTGAACCGTCAAGGGCGATCATAGTACGGTCGATTTCAATCTGGTTGAAAGCGTCTAGCCCGATCAGCTCGCGAGCGATAGTTTCATTGACGTTTTCGACTGCTTTGAGGACGCCTTTGCCGCTGTAGCGACTCCCATCCCCATCGCGCAGCTCATACGCTTCAAAGCTGCCAGTAGATGCTCCGCTAGGCACCTGAGCCATGCCCGCCGCACCGCCCGCCAGATAGACTTCTGCCTCAACTGTGGGCTTACCCCGAGAATCGAGGATCTCCCTCGCCTGAATATCTTCAATCGCCGTGTCAAGGGAATCAATCATGCTTTGCGCCTATTATTCTTAAAGAATGTTCGCTTTCCGTCAGGAAAATAATACGGCACAACGAGAGGATCAGTACAATGCGCTTATTACATACCATGCTGCGAGTCGGCGATTTGGAGAAATCTCTAGCCTTTTACTGCGAAGTGCTCGGCATGAAGCTGCTGCGCCAGAAAGACTACCCCGGCGGCAAATTCACGCTGGCCTTTGTTGGCTATGGTGATGAAGCCGATCACAGCGTGCTAGAGCTGACGCACAATTGGGATACTGATAACTACGACTTGGGCGATGCCTACGGTCATATTGCGCTGGGCGTCGATGACATTTACATCACCTGCGAAGCCATCCGACAGCAGGGCGGCACAGTCACCCGCGAACCCGGCCCAATGAAGCACGGCACTACGGTAATCGCCTTTGTCGAAGACCCTGACGGCTATAAAGTAGAGCTGATTGAAGGGAGAGGTTAGGCTGAGAAGGAGCGAATGACTTTTTAGTGCCGTCTCTGGTTATGCCAAGATAGCGCGGGCTTTGACCTGGCGCTTTAGGATGATTTGATGCACATCTTTGACACCAACATTTTTGTCGCTGCGCTGAGATCTCGGCGAGGTGCTAGCTTCGTCATCCTTAACGCCATCCGCCAGGGGCTGATTGCAGGAGCCGTATCACAAGCCCTATTCTTAGAATATGCAGACGTTCTCAAGCGAGAAGCCAACCAAGCAGAGTTTTGGATAGAGCCCGATAGCATAGACGTCATTTTAGCCGGGCTTGCCGATCGGCTCATCCCTACATCTATCTACTACCGCTGGCGTCCTCAACTGAACGATCCTGACGATGAAATGGTTTTAGAATGTGCTGTCAATGCGCAAGCCGAAACAATCGTTACCTTTAATAAGAAAGACTTTCTGCCTGCTGCCTTGCAATTTGGCGTTACCGTTTTGAGTCCTGGTGAGTTCGTCAAAAAGTTCAATTTAGTGGAGAAGCTAAGTCAATGAACGCATATCCGTTAGAGCTACCTGCTGACCTGCTTGAGGAAGCTCAAAAACTGGCAGCTGAAAACCAGATACCCCTGAAGCAGTGGTTAATATCAGCCATTAACGCTAAGATAGCCGTTGAAAAAACTCGGCAGCTGCTACAGAGCCACGCCCAAAGCGCCGACTATACAAAATTTGATGCGCTGTTGGCGAGTGTGCCAGATGTGCCGCCAGTTGAGGGCGATGAAATCTGAGCTGATCTAGTTTTGGCAACATAGATGAGCTGAAACAGGAATACTTTTAACGAAAGCGCGGCTTCCAATCCAGCGACCGTTCCATTGTTATACTGAATTACCTCAGCCAAACCTGGGCCTAACGCGCCATTTTTCCTCTTTCCCCTCCCTCATGCAGCCAACTGATCCAGACAAATTTACCGACAAAGCCTGGGATGCCATCGTTGAGGCCCAGGATGTGGCCCGCCGATTTCGGCAGCAGTACCTGGAGGTGGAGCATGTGACGCTGGCCATGCTGGAGCAGTCAGGGCTGGCCGACACTATTTTGATTAAAGCCGGCCTCTCTCCTGAGCAGATTTTGCAGGAGCTAGAGGTGTTTGCCAAGCGGCAGGCACGGGTGCGGGTCGCGGTTGACAGCAATTTGTATCTCGGGCAAAGCCTGGATCGGATGCTGGATGCGGCAGACGGGGCGCGGCTCAATTTGCAGGATGAGCTGATTTCGCTTGAGCACCTGCTGGTGGGCTTTGTGGAAGATGAGCGGATCGGCAGGCGGCTGTTGCGCGGCTTTGATGTGGATACCTCCCATATTATGAAGGCGATTCAGGCGCTGCGAGGCGGCGCTGAAAAGACGATTGACCAAGGCGCTGACAATGAATATCCTTCGCTGGCTAAGTATGGCCGCGACCTGACTGAAGAAGCCCGCAGCGGCAAGCTTGACCCGGTGATTGGTCGTGATGAGGAAATTCGCCGGGTAATCCATGTGCTCTCGCGGCGGACGAAGAATAATCCGGTGTTGATCGGTGAACCGGGGGTGGGCAAGACAGCGATCGCCGAAGCCCTGGCCCAGCGAATTATCAATGGCGACGTGCCCGAATCGCTCAAAAACCGCACGCTGATCTCACTAGACGTAGGCAGCCTGATCGCCGGAGCCAAGTATCGCGGTGAATTTGAAGACCGGCTCAGATCGGTAATTAAAGAAGTGACCGACTCCAGCGGCCAGATTGTCATGTTCATTGACGAGCTGCACACGGTAGTTGGGGCGGGCGCAGGCCAAAATAATGTGGATGCGAGCAATCTGCTCAAACCCATGCTGGCTCGGGGCGGTTTGCGCTGCATTGGGGCGAGCACGCTCGATGAATATCGTAAGTACATTGAAAAAGATACGGCGCTAGAGCGGCGCTTTCAGCAGGTGTATGTGGGGCAGCCGAGCGTAGAAGATGCGGTGTCGATTTTGCGCGGGCTCAAAGAGCGCTACGAAGTGCACCACGGGGTGACTATTTTGGATTCGGCGCTGGTGGCAGCGGCGGCGCTGTCGGATCGGTATATCAGCGATCGCTTTCTCCCTGATAAAGCCATTGATCTGATCGACGAAGCCGCCGCCAAGCTCAAGATGGAGATCGACTCCAAGCCCGAGGAGCTAGAAATTATTGATCGGCGGTTGATGCAGCTAGAGATGGAAAAGCTCTCTTTGGAAGGCGAAGAGACGACTGGATCAGCTAATCGAACTTCTCGTCAGCGATTAACTCGATTAAAAAAAGAGATTGAAACCCTCTCTAAAGAACAAAAAAAACTCGATGAGCAGTGGCACGCCGAGAAAGAAACCCTCAGTGCCATTAACGAACTAAAGGAAGAAGAGGAACGCACGCGCCTGCGGATGAATCAGGCGGAGCGTGCCAACGATTTGGAGCGAGCGGCACAGCTTAAATATGGTCGCCTAGAAGCAATTCAGAGCGAACTGGCCGATCACGATATTAAGCTGCAAGCGATGCAGGCGAAAGGATCGACTATGCTCAGAGAGCAAGTCACTGAGTCGGACATTGCTGAAATTGTTGCCCGCTGGACCGGCATTCCCGTGAACCGGCTGATGGAGTCGGAGCGGCAAAAGCTGTTGCAGTTGGAGAGTCATCTGCATCAGCGGGTGATTGGGCAGTCGGAGGCGGTGACAGCTGTAGCAGCGGCGATTCGTCGGGCGCGAGCGGGTATGAAAGACCCCGGCAGACCCATTGGCTCATTTCTCTTTATGGGGCCAACGGGCGTCGGCAAGACTGAGCTAGCGCGGGCACTAGCGGCTTTTTTATTCGACACTGAAGAGGCGCTGATTCGCCTGGATATGTCTGAATATATGGAGAAAAACTCAGTATCGCGCTTGATTGGCGCACCGCCGGGCTATGTCGGCTACGAAGAGGGCGGGCAGCTTTCTGAAGCCGTGCGTCGCCGTCCCTATTCTGTGGTGCTGCTAGATGAGGTAGAAAAGGCTCATGCAGATGTGTTTAACATTCTGCTGCAAGTACTAGACGACGGGCGAATTACCGACTCTCAAGGGCGTACGGTAGATTTTCGCAACACTGTGATCGTGATGACGAGCAACATCGGCAGTGAGTACATTCTAGATGTGGCTGGTGATGACTCTCAGTTTGATGAGATGCAGGAGCGGGTGCTGGGGGCGTTGCGATCGCACTTCCGCCCCGAATTCCTCAACCGAATTGACGATCTAATTCTCTTCCACGCGCTCAGCAAAAAAGAGCTGCGCAGCATCATCACCATTCAGCTCAAGCGCATTCACCGGCTGCTGTCTGACCAAAAAATTGTGCTGGAAATGTCAGAAGCCGCTATCGACCACGTCGCCGACGCCGGTTACGACCCGGCCTATGGCGCTCGCCCGTTGAAGCGAGCCATTCAGCGCGAGCTAGAAAATCCGATTGCCACGCTCATTTTAGAGAACACGTTTAGCGAAGGCAGCACCGTTGCTATTGACGAAAGCAAGTCGGGCGATCTGACGTTTAGTGTCAAAGCAGCAGAGCCCGAGACTGTTGTAGAGACGGTAGTTGAAGAAGCGGCAGAGAACGAAGAGGTAGCGGCAGCTTCGGAGTGACGCTGCTGTCACCTCACATAGCCCACAGGCATCGCATAGCTCTCTGGTTCGGCGGAATTCTTCGGCGACCATTTTGCTGGTCGCAGAGTGAGGCGACCGCATCAGCCAAAAAATAGCTGTCCTGCTCAATAGCAAATTTGAGACGGATAAGCGAAATCGAGTGATTTCAGTAGATTTCATAGCAAGTGTACGGATGCACACCTGTAGAAAAGGCTGTGCCTACGTATGCCTGTGCGCTACTTAGTCCTCAGTACAGAACGACTTTAGCATTAATCTCAGTCAAGAGGCCAGGGTTGTAAGAGGCCCCTCTGCCTGGCTGAGCTGACGCCGAGGCATCAGTACCGGATGGCAGAGCGTTTATCGATATCTTAAGGGGGATGCCGTTCCCCCTTAAGTAAAGTTAAGAAGGACACTCAGGGTTATTACTCAGGTGAAAGTATACTTGTATACTAAGCGCAGCAGCAAAATAAGCGACAGTGTCTTCTAGGAGCGCGCTGCTTTTTAGGGATTTCCCTAGAGATTGTTCTTTAGGAGAGGAGATTGAGCTGTCTGATTGACCAATCGAAGCGACAACTTGTCGACACCTTTGTGGTTTGCACAACTTCTGCCCTATGCAATACCTTTTGCAACAGCTTTTATTAACCCGGAGAAAACACAGTCTGATCGTTGTGGCTGGCTTTTCTTTTTGGTTTTGCGTGCTGATAGCCGCTCGCCTACAGCCTTTTGTGCCTATCAACTATCTCACCCGCGACCCGTCAGCGGTCGCCAGCTACCCCCTATACTACGGTGCGTTTTCTAATATAGGGGTTCTATTATGGGGTAGTAGTGTAGCCGTTTGTCTGTTGAGCGTTATGCTGCTCAAAGTCTTTCAGCCTGGTTCAGAGGCCGGCAGATTCTTTACCGTATTCGGTTGGTTCAACGCTGTTTTGTGCTTTGATGACCTGTTTTTATTCCATGAGAAGATTTTTCCAAAGCTGGTTTTCTCGCCCGATGGGTCGCGCGTAGCCGAGGGAGCTGTTCTTTTCACTTATGTCGTCATATTTATTGGCTGGTTGATCCGCTTTCGCAAGCTTTGTTTGAAGACAAAGCCTGCTCTTTTGGGTTTGAGCTTGCTGCTGTTTTCAATTTCGTTAGGGTCTGATCTTTTTTCTGACTTGCCTCCAGATGATGGGGCATTACTAGAAGATGGCACAAAGCTTCTGGCTATTTTTGTCTGGTTTGCTTATTTTCTGTGGGCTGCGGTTGATCTGGTCGTAGTGTCGGCTATCGCTGCTATGGCTCAAGCCGCTGAGCTTTCTGTTTTACCGTCAGTCAAGCCTTCTAAATCTGAGACTGCTGCAATACAATGGCAGCGTCTTTCCCGCGAAGAATCGCCTCGGGATAATCGGTAGCGCTTTGACAGATTCTGCCTCAGCGATAACCGCTCTAGGATTGATCATGATTAGAGCGCAACCGGTAGGCTTTCGTAGGTATGCCAGCCAGGGCGAGCCTGTATTACCAGCGCTGAAAGGTCAACGGCTAAACGCATGTTGGGATTTCTCTTTATTAGGTTGGCGATCGCAATCTTGGTCTCCATCCTCGCCAGCGGCGCGCCCAGGCATGAGTGAATACCGCTGCCAAAGCCGAGGTGCTTGTTTGGAAAACGCTCAATGTCGAACACTTCTGGATTCTCAAACACAGCCGGGTCGTGGTTAGCAGCGCCTAAAAAGGGCATAACAGCCGACCCTTTAGGAATCTTGATCCCGCGCAGCGTCACATCTTCTAGGGCATAGGCAGGCTTCGTACTATGGACAGGGCCGAAGTAGCGCAGAATCTCTTCGACAGCGGATTCAATCAGTTCGGGCCGGTTTCTAAGCTTCTCTAACTGATCGGGGTGTTGCAAGAGGGTCAGTACGCCGTTGGTAATGAGCTGCACGGTGGTTTCGTAGCCCGCAACAATCATCAGAAAGACCATGCTAACCAGCTCGTCTTCGTTCAGCTTTGCGCCTTCGTCTTCTGCCTGGATCAGCTTAGTGAGAATGTCGTCCTGTGGGTTGGATCGCTTACGAACAATTAGCTCTCTTATGAACTTGGATAAGCGGGGTATGTCCCAAAGAAATGCGCGCACTATTGTCCAGCCTGAGAAGCCGTCTTTTAGAGCGGTCAGGCCGTCTTTAAACTTAGGCATATCTGCGTCATCTACGCCCATCATTTCCTGAATGACTGTAACTGGAATTGGCAAAGCGTAAGCTTCTTTAAGATCCACTGTTCCTTTTGCCTCGGCTTTGTCTAGCAGGTCGTGGGTCAACTCATCAATTCGCGCCGACATCTTTTCGAGCGAGTGCCGAGTGAATGCCTGATGCACCAAATTTCTCAACCTGCGGTGGTCAGGCTCGTCTTCAGTAATCATGCTTTGCCCCAGTAGCTGAGTTGACTTAGGAATAGGCAGAGGCATGGAGAAGGGCATTCTGCCGCCGCCCGTTGCCGTGGTGCGGTTGCGGACAAAGCGGGGGTCTTTGAGGAAATTCACGCAGTCGTCGTAGCGAGAGAGGATGTAGGCGTCTAGGATGCTAATTTTGCCGTGAAAAACGGGCGCTTCCTCTCGCAGCCACTTGTAGTATTCGTACTTGTTATTAGCGAAGTCTTTAGAGCCTAGGTCGAGCGGAAGCTGCAACTTTTGAGCGGTCTGTGTCGTAACCATTGATGGTCATCTCCTGAGGAATAGGTAGGTTTTATGAAAGTGAATTGAGGGTTTTAGCCCAGCACGACGGGTAATTGTTTATAAGAATGGATTCCAGGTGTGGTTTCACACTCCAGTTCAGAAGGGTCTATCGCTAAGCGCAGATTAGGGTTCCTTTTGATCAGGTTAGTCAGCGCAATTTTGGCTTCCATCCGAGCTAGGGGAGCGCCTAAGCAAGCATGAATGCCGCTGCCGAAGCCGATGTGCTTGTTGGGCGACCTTTCAATATCAAACACTTCTGGGTTCTCGAATACCGCTGGATCGTGGTTGGCCGAACCGATGCAGGCAGTAACCACTTCTCCTTTTGGAATGCTAACGCCGCGAATCTCCATGTCTTCTCTGGCATAGGCCAATTCTGTGAGGTATACAGGACTGGTAAATCGTAGAATTTCTTCTACTGCCGACTCGATCAAGTCTGGACTCGCTCTTAGTTTTGCAAGCTGTTCTGGGTGCTGGAGCAGGGCGATCGCGCCATTCGTAATCAAATGCACCGTAGTTTGATAGCCTGCCGCGATAATCAAAAAGACCATGCTGACAATCTCATCTTCGCTTAACTTCTGACCCTCTTCTTCTGCCTGAATCAAGCCAGTGAGCATATCATTGCCGGGGTTCTCTCTTTTTTTGTCAATGAGTTCGCGGATGAGATTAGACAGACGCGGCACATCCCAAAGCATCGTCAAAATAATTCGGACGCCCGAGAACCCTTTTACGATAGCTTCGATACCCTCGTAGAACCTGGGCATGTCTTCATCAGCGACGCCGACCATTTCTTGAATGACGGTAACCGGAATCGGCAGGGCATAAGCCTCTTTGAGATCGACCGATCCTTCTGCTTTGTTTTTGGCTTCTGCTTTGTCTAACAGGGTGTTCGTGAGTCGGTCGATGCGATCGCTCAATTCGCTCATCGACTTCCTGGTGAAAGCCTGATGCACCAGACTGCGCAAACGCTTATGGTCAGGCTCGTCCGAGCCAATCATGCTGTGTAGTATCAGCTCAGTCGATTTGGGCAGTGGGATGAATGAAGGCAGCAGTGGGGTGCTGGTGTCTATTGTCCGATTATCGCGGATGACTCTGGGATCTTTTAGCAGGACAACGCAGTCCTCGTAGCGAGAGACGACGTAAGCACGTCCAGTCACATACTTGCAGCGAGCAACCGGTGCTTCCTGACGCATCCATTTGTAGTATTCGTACTTGTTGCTGGCAAACTCTTTTGAAGTTAAGTCAGGCGGCGTTTGCAGATGACTAAATGTCTTTGTGGTTGTCATGATTTATCTCTTTTTATGATAGTTGTTATGAATTTTTCAGCCATGTTCTAGCATCTTCGATTTGTGAGGATTCAAACGCTCTCACCTTTGTAGAGAGAATGTTGTTAGCTGCCGCTGAGATTGTTCTTACCCACTCTGCATCTGCGACCACAGCAACATGTGTAAAGTCACCTACGTGAGTAAGCCCGAACTGCGCGTCTTTCCATAGCGCAATCGGATCCATGCCTTCAAAGCTGCGAAGTTCCTCTAGCAGTCGCAGCTTGCCGTGCTTTGAGATGTCGGCTTTTAGTTGGGCGATCGCGCTATCAAAGTCAGCCTCAGTCAGCTTCCCTTCAATGGCTAGCTCAACTACATTATTCTCCAGGTTATTTTTATATTCAACCATGGCTAAACCTCTCTTTTTATAGTGCCTTTTGATGCGACCTAACGGTCATGTGACTAACTGGTCATATTGTAACAAAATGTGCTTGAGTTCGTAAAGTCAAAATTTGTTGCGCTCTCAAAAACAAGCTTTCAGGTGGAAAAATTATTCTCCATGCTGACTATCTACTGCCTTTTCCTAAACTAGATTTGCCTCCAAATTTTCTGTTTTAGGCGTGAGCTGCACATACAGGCAAGGAATCACAATTAGCGCAATTCCCGTTGCTGCAACCAGCCCAAAGATAATCGCGCTACACAGCGGCATCCAAGTCGGCGCACTAAAGGCCAATGGAATGAGACCAATGATAGTGGTAATGCTGGTAGTGAGAATCGGCCTGAGCCGGTCTGACACCCCATGCGCCGCCGCCCTGCGCACCGTCATCCCCTCGCGCTGATAGCTGTTCATCGTATCAACCATCACAATCGCATCGTTGACCACGATGCCGACCAGCGCGATAACGCCGATAAAGGCTGAGAACGAGAATGGAATCCAAGCGAGGAAAAAGCCGCCCAGCGTGCCGATTAACGCCAGTGGGATGGTCAGCAAAATAATAATCGGCTGACGGAAGGAGTTGAGCTGCAAGACCAGCACGGCGAACACCATGAAGATCGCTAACCCTAGCGCCTGACCCGCAGAGCCAAATGTTTCAGCCTGCTCCTCCGCTTCCCCCGAAAAGCTGTAGGTATAGCCTGGTGGCCAAGATTCCTGCAACTCCTGTACTTGCGGTTCTACATCTGCCAAAATCTCACCCACGGTACGGTTCGCCGTCTTAGAGAGCACCGTCACCGTCCGCTGTCCGTCTGAGTGCGTAATCGACACTGGCGTCTGCCCCTGCACTGCATTAACCACAGCGCCAGCGGGAATCACCGGGTCATCGGAATTAGAGCCGAAGAACCGAATTAAAGAGAGTTCATCGCGCCGCGTGGGGCCGCCGACTTCTCCATTGCGAGAAGGCCAAGCGGTACTGAGCCGAATCTCGATATCCTCCTGATTGCCGCCAATTGCAAAGTCTCCGACATCTGTTGCGGTCATGTAATAGCGAGCCTGAGCAGTCACGTCATCTTCAGTCAGGCCATAGAAGTCTAGCTCTTCTCGCCGGGGTAATAGCTTCAAGTCAGCCTGAAGATTGCCTAAGTTATCCCGAACATCGCTGGTTCCGGGCGTTTGCCGCAGCACGTTTTGAATTTGGGCCGAGATTTGTCTTAGCTCGGTGATATTGCCGCCGACTACTTCGACTTGAATCGGGTCGCCTGCCCCCGTCGAGCTTTGAGCGCTCACCAGCAGAGACGCGCCCGGATACTTATCCAAAGCCTGGTTTAATTCAGTTCGCAAATCGTTTGCGTACTCATAAGAAGCTTTTTCGCGGTCATCTTCTGGGATGAAGATGGCGGAGAACCCCAGCTTATAGCTCCCTTCACTGGGCTGAAGCGTCCCGGAACTAACCAGATTGCTTCCCTGCCCAGTGTACTTAATCACGTTCTCAAAGTACGGCTTCTGACGCAAAATATTGCCAATGTCATCTGCCACCCTTTGAGTCACCGCCAGCGTCGTGGTCGGTGGCAGATCTACGTTTACGCCCAGCTTCAGCCCGTCTTCTTCAGGAAACAAAGTGACGGGCACTTGAGTAAAAGCGAAGATGGATGTGATAAACAAGGTTATTGCAAACAGCGTCCAGGCTCTGGCTGTTGCCTTATTTCGGACGGTGTAGCTCAGGCTCCAGCGCGTAAACTTTTCTGAGGCTTTTTCACTGAGCTTATCAATCCGAGACTTGGGCAGATCTTTTGACACACCCGCCAACAAAAAGCGAGAGAGCGGAATGTCAATCAGCAGTGCAATCACAAAGCTCAGCACCAGACAAATCACCGCTGTAATCGGCAGCAGCCGGATGAAGCTGCCCAGGGTACCGCTAATGGCCATCAAAGGCGTCATGGCCAGAATGGTTGTGAGCTGACCTGCAAACGCCGGAGCCGCATAGGTTTTCACCGTCTTCAGCGCGGCCTGATTAAAGCTCAGCTTAGAGACAAAAATCGCCTCGTGCATCCCTTCCATCATCAGGATGAATACATCTACCAGAATGCCGAGCGCCAGCACCATGCCGATAAGCACCATTGTGTTGAGGGTTTGGCCCATCAGCCACAGCACCGCTAGCGCCCCTAAGAACGTCAGCGGAATTGAGAGACCGGCAATCAGCGCCTCCCGCCAGGACAGCGCAATGAACAAGATAATGAACACCGCTGCCATCGCCTGAAGCGCATTGACAAACAGGTTAGTGAGCTGCTCCCAAATCGCCTCTGAGTCGTCAGCCGTGATCAGGTAGTCTAGGCCGGGTGGCCAAGTATTAGGGTCACTTTGAGCAACTTCAATCTCGGCTTTAACATTGTCGATCACCTCAATGGTGTCCTGCCCCGGCACCTTTTTCACCGAAACGCTGACCACGGATTCATAGTCGGAGCCCTCTACGCTAATCGCAGCGCGGCTGCTTTCAGGCTCTAGCTCCCGACGAATGTTGGCGATTTCACTTAGCCTGACGACGCGCCCGTCGAGCCGGGTAATCGGCAGGTCGCGCAGGTCTTCGATGCGGCGAAAGCGACCGTAAAAGCGAACTTGAGTGCCGATGTCGTTGCTTTCGATTTCATCGAGCGGGACATCTGTATTGGCAGCGCGGATGCGATTGGCAACTGTCGCTGGAGAAATGCCTAGCGCGGTTAGCTCACTGGGGTTCATTTGGATTTGCACAACTTCATCTCGCGCCCCGCCCAAATTCACTTCTGTGACACCGGCCACTTTCTCTAATCGGTCTTGCAGCTTTTGGGCCGCTTGAGAGAGCACCACCGGGTCGAGATCGCCAAACAGGGCAATGGTGACAATCGGCGCATCGCTGACGGAGACTGCCTGTACGGAAGGCTGATTGGCTTCTCTGGGTAGGTCTGCTTCGGCTTTGGAAACCGCGTCTCGCAGCTTCTGAATGGCCTGATCGGGGTCTACGTCGGTGCGGAATTCGGCATTGATTAAGGAGAATCCGCTGAAGGAAGCGCTATCCAGGCTTTTGAGCCCTTCTACAGATTTTATTTCGGTTTCTAGTTCGTTGGTGATTTGCTGTTCGATAGTTTCGGGGTCGGCTCCGCCCCAGGTGGTGGTGACCGAGGCGATCGCTACCGCAATATCAGGATTCGACTCCTTCACCATCGACATGTAGCCCAAGCCACCGCCCACGACCAGCAGCACCGTCAGCAAAATAGCAAACACCGTGCGCAGAAAAAAGAAGCGCATAATCGGCGAAGCCCGCCGGACTTCTGGAATTGGCGATTTGATCTGACTCATTGCTTACTCTCCTACCGTCGTGGTGAAATCAGATGAAGAGATTTTCACCTTTGCGCCATCGACTAGGCCATTTTGTCCGTCAGTGACTAGCTGCTCGCCTGCCTCAACACCGCGCAAAATCTCCCGCTGGTCAAGCCCTTCTACGCCGAGTTCTACCTGCCGCTGCTCCACCGTATTAGTTTCTTCATTCACCACAAATACGTAGGGCACCTGATCTCTAAAGACAACTGCGTTTAGCGGCACCACCACGGTGTTGTCTTTTTCATCTGCTGCGACCCATAGCGTCACGCTTTCACCGTGCTGAAGATTGGACGACCCGCTGGTAATGCGAGAAACCATTTGAATGGAGCGATTGCCGGGACTCACCGCCGGATTCACCGCATACACCTCGCCTCGGGCCTCCGCGCGATCTGTCAAGTTGCTGCCCTGGCTGCTCTGGTCAGTAATTTCAGCCGCGCTAGAAGTCACCAGCGTGGTTTGACCGGTGCGAACGCGACTACCCGCCGAAGTCGAAAGATCTGCCGTCACCTCAAACTGATTGGGATCGATCACCACAATCGGCACCCGGTTCAACAGTTCCTGATAATTGCCCGTTTGAGAAGAGACCGCCTGCACGCTGTAGTACTCGTTCTCGCGAATATTGAAGTAGGCCACAATGCCGTCAAACGGGGCGTAGAGGCGGGTGCCCTCCAAAGCAACTTCTGCCTGTGCTAGCCGGGAGCGGGCCGTCTCAATTTGCGAATCGCTGGCCCTGAGCTGCTGCTGTGCGGCAGCTACTTGAGCTTGGGCAGTGTCTACCTGCGACCGGGCCGAACTCACCTGTCCCTGAGCCACCTGAATTTGAGCGGTTGCATCGGTGACCGTACCGCGCCGATTGTCTAAATCACTCGCAGAAAGCGCTCCCCGGCTATACAAGGTCTGATAGCGCTGAAGCTCGGTTTGAGCCAGATCGCGAGCAGACCGTGCTTGGCCGAGCTGCGCCTGGGCCTGATCGACTGCCGCTCTTGCCTGGGCTACCTGAGACTGGGCTTGCGCTACACTTGCTGCCTGTGCCCCTCGCTGCCTCATGGCCTCATTCACACCGGCCTCGGCCTGATTTAAGTCAGCCTGCAAGTTGCGATCATCAATTTTGGCGAGCAGTTCGCCTTGAGAGACAAAATCGCCTTCTCGCAAATTTCGTCCATCGCGGTCAACCACATAAGTAATGTCTCCATCCACATCAAAAGCCAGGTGCTTAAAGCGAACTGCCTGCACAGTGCCTTCACTCGAAACCCATGAGCGAATTTCGCCTTCTTCAGCCGCGACGCTTCTAACGGTCAATGGGGCTTGTTCGGCCACCGCCGCTTCTTCAGTATCTTTACTTGCCAGTCGGTAAGTAGAGAGCGCCCCAATTGCAAGAACGATGCCTAGCACAGGCAATACCCACCATCCTATTTTCCATTTCTTGGGCTCACCCTCTTCAGTCGTGTCTTCAGAACATTTAACTGCTTCAGAAGGCGGCAGCGATTCCTGTATTAGTTCAAGCTGGAACCCAGATTCTGTAAGTTCATTTGCGGGCTGCTCTGCTGTTTGTGACATACGCTCATTTGAGATAAATGCATTGTGACCCATAAGTCACATGACCGATTAGTCACACTATAGCAAAGAAAGTACAATATCGCATTGCGTAAGCATGAGAGTCAAACTCTGAATAAATTTCAGCGACCCTGGCAAAGATGAAAGCTCGGCTACACCGCGCCCATGCCGCGTTCAAGTATCTGAATTAACTCGTCAAAAATGCGTTCGACGGCTTGCATATCTATCTCAATATCACCGCCCTCCGCTAGCTTGTGCATATCTAGCGATAGCTTCTCAGGAATGAAGTATCGAAGACTATCGCCCGCCGTCAAGATCACAAACGTAGCCAGATCAGGGTCTAAGGCAGAGCGCAAATCGCCGTTGGCAATTCCTTTCCTAACTAATTCTCGAACCGGCTGTTTACTAGCCGCTTGGATTTTCTGAAAAACAGTTTCCTTAACTGGGCTATCGCCATAGACAGCGCGGTTAAGAATTTGGCTGAGCTGTGGATATTGGGCGCTGAATTTTGTACTGGTGACAAAAAGCCAGCGCAGTTCTGCAAAAAAATCTGTGAACCGTTCGCTCTCCCGCGATGCGTGAAGAAAGTCTATTCGCTGTTGGCTAGCAGCCTCTATGAGATAGAGGTATAAATCTGTTTTATCTTCAAAATACTGGTAAAAGCTACCTTTGGCGATCTTAGCTTGTTTGACGATGTTGGAAATAGAAGCGTTGTCGTAGTCGGCACTGGCAAATTCTGCGATCGCCAGCTTAGTGATCTTTTGCCGCTTTTTCTCAGGTAGGTTAAAGAATGTCTGATTGGGCATATGAGCAATAGTGAAGCAAGTTTAATGCAATGTGACTGAAAAGTCATATTGTAATCGAAAAAGTCCGATACAAGCCGCTCTGTCCGGCAACTGGAAACCACCAAATCATTTCCAATAGGACAATAGGGCTTGAGTAACGCAACATATAGCGCTACATTGCAAAAACGTGTAACCCATACGCTATATCTGGAATTGTCTGATGCTAGAAGATCGACAGTCTTTTCTGCTCTCCGACTCAGCCATGTCCGCTGTTAGCTACTCTACCTACGAAAACTTTCAGCCTCAGCTAGCCATCGGCGCGTCCGAACTTCAGGCTTGGAAGCAGCGAATTATCAACTTTCAATCTCTACTTCAGACTGCGCCTGCACCTCAGCAAGGCAGCTTCTTCAATTTGTCTACTCCGTCCAACCCAGCTGAGACCGACCCTATTGAAGCTGACCCAATTGAAACCGACCCGGTCACCCTCAATCCTTTTACGCTGCGCCGTCAAAATACAGAGTTTTGGCGCTGGCAGTTTGACGATGTGGGCGTCGCTGCCATGTACTTTGTAATTGATTATGCCACCACGTCCCAGCGATCGCCCCTACTTCTATATATTGGCGAAACTGTCAAATCTAACCAGCGCTGGAAAGGCGCTCACGACTGTAAACGCTACCTGCTGAACTATCGCCAGGCTCACTATGACCACGGCCTGAAAAGTGAACTCGGCGTCGCTTTTTGGCCCCATGCGCCTGCTGAACGTCAGCTTCGGCAAAAGCTGGAGTCGGGGCTAATTGAACGGTGGCGATCGCCCTTCAACAAACAAAACTGGCGCTTTTGGAACACCCCTTTTGTCGGTGGCAAAAGCTAGCGGCCAAGCTATATCATGCCTGATGGCTACCCTCATCGGTTTCCCCTTCAAAGAGGGTTTTTAATGGGCTCGCATTCAATCCCATTTCTTCGGTGAGGTAGCGGGAGAGCACGTCATTTTGCCCGTGAGTCACATAGACTGCTTTGGCTTTGGTTTGCTTAACGGTATTGATCAGTCCAGGCCAGTCGGCGTGGTCAGATAGGACAAAGCCACGTTCGTAGCCGCGTCGCCTGCGAGCACCGCGTACGGCCATCCAGCCAGAGGCAAAGGCAGTCTGAGGTCGTTTGAAGCGTTTCATCCAGCTAGAGCGGTGACCGGAGGGCGGTGAAATAATCAGGTCTCCGGCAAATTTGTAGGACTTCTCCATTTGTGAGACGGGAATAGTCGGCAGCATTTTTACCCCCACCTCGCGATAGATTTCGGTAAGGTTGTGAACTGCACCGTGCAGGTAGACGGTTTTGTCTGTGAACTTGGTCAGTTCTGCCAGCACTCTCTGAGACTTGCCAAAGGAATAGCAGAAAAGCAAGGAAGGGCGAGTGGGGTCGCTTTGCCACCAGTGGTGAATTTGCTGAGCGGTGACTTCACCGCTGTCCCAACGATAGATCGGCAGGCCAAAAGTAGATTCAGTAATGAAGGTGTCGCACTCAACGACTTCAAAAGGATCACAGGAAGGGTCGGCATCGCGTTTATAATCGCCAGATATCGCCCAAACTTCACCTTTATGCTCTACACGTACCTGGGCGGAACCCAAAACGTGACCAGCGGAATGAAAAGAAATCCAGGTGTCGTCCAGTTTGATTTTATCGCCATAGGCAACGCCGCTGAGGTTAATATCCTTACCTAAGCGACGGCGTAAAATGCCTTCTGAAATGGCAGTGGCGTAGTATTGCTGGTGGCCGCTGTAGGCATGGTCGGCGTGGGCATGGGTAATGAGCGCTGTGTCTACGGGTTTCCAGGGGTCAATATAGAAGTTGCCAGCGGCGCAGTAGAGACCTTCGGGGCGGACGGTGATTAAGGCAGAAGGCATGGCTAACTTTTTGGGAGGCGAAGGGCTACGCTCAGCAGTGGGAGCGGCTGAGGGTATTAAGAGGAAGGGGGGAGAGGGAAAGGAGAGCTATGATGATGAATTGATTGGTTCGTATGGCTGGCTTCGTCCGGTACTATCACTATTATGGCGGAGATTAATGTTAATCGAATTAAGCTGTCTCAGCTGCGGGCGCTGGTGGCGATCGCCCAAACCGGCACGTTTAGCGACGCGGCTTCTCGGCTAGAGCTATCGCAGTCAGCGGTGAGCCATGCGATCGCCACCTTAGAAGGAGAACTCGGCGTTAGTTTGCTTAGCCGGGGGCGACAAGGCGCGGTACTGACGCCCGTCGGCCAAGAAATCACTACCGAAGCGGCAAACATGCTGGCTTTGCTCAAGGCCATCGGCCGTAAGGCTCAAGACGCCAAAGGCTTGCAGGCCGGTCTGGTGCGAGTGGTGGGCTTCCGCAGTGTGGCAACTCATGTGCTGCCGGTCGTCATAGAGAAATTTCGCAAACAGTATCCCGGCATCAGCGTCTCTATTGGGGAAGGCAACGATGTCCGGGGGGCCGAAGAAATTTTGCGCCGGGGCGAAGCTGATATTGGCTTCACCTACCTTCCTGTAGATGATGCTTTTGACGCTTGGGAGCTATTTCGCGACGACTACGTGGCCCTGTTGCCTAGAGACAAAGCCCCCAATTCAGCGCCCCAGCAAGAGCCACTGACCTGGGAGCAGCTCACAGCGCTACCGTTGATCTTGCCGCTGCCGGACGACGGCTGTCGCTATAACGTAGATCAATACTTATTTCGTCATGGCCAAGCAGTCACACCGGCTTACGAAGTGAAAGAAGACTCTACGGTAGTGAGCATGGTTCGCCGAGGGTTGGGGATGACTATTATTGCTAAGCTAGCAGCCGAGCCAATCCCCCAAGATGTTGTTGTTTGCCAGCTGCCCGCCCCCTTGCAAAGGGTGATTGGCGTGATTACTCTGGCCGATGCGCTGCAAACACCGCCGGTATTTGCCTTCTTAGATACGCTCAAAGCGACCTGGCAAAAAGCAATCATTTAGCTGGCTGTAGCTCAGCTTAGCTTGAGCTACAGCCAGCTCAGTCGCGAGGCTGCTAGCGGTCTCCTTTAAACACCTCGTTCTCTTCGGTAATTTCGTCAAGATTCAGCTTTTTAGTGAGCACTTCGCTGCCTGAACTTGCTTCCTCTTCAGTGTTAGCCGCTTTTGAAGCTTCACTTTGAAAGGCGCGGCGCTGCGCCCGCATTTGTTCTAAGTTCTCCGGAGAAGGCGGCTTGAGAGGATCTCCCGAAACACCAGAAGAATCTGGAATACCAGAAGGCGCTGCGCTGCCAGAAACAGCATATGCTGCTGTCTGAGCTAATCCCAAAAACAGGACCATACTGACCAATAGTAAAGCCAGTCGTTTAGCCGCTGCTCGAAGCGAACGAAACCCGCGAATTTTCATATGCCTATCTCAAAAAAGGATAAAAGAGTAGAAGACTTCAGGCGTAGCCATGATTTTTTCGGTGCAGGGCATTCAAAAAGCAGTGCTCAGTTCGCTCAAAATATCTTCTAGACCTCACAGCTTTAGTAGCATACGCAAAGGCTCAGCATCTCTATCTCTGCCGTAAGGAAGAATTAGACATGGGCTAGCAGTCATTATAGTCCTTTAGCAGCGGTTTCTATGAGGCAGCGGTTTTGGGTTTACCTGCGGTCTCTAGCACAGAGCGGATAGGTAGTTTGACGGTAAAAATAGTTCCTTTACCCGGTTCGGACTCGCAAGAGAGCTTGCCGCCATGCTCTTCAACAATCTTGTAGCTGATTGATAGCCCTAGCCCCGTCCCTTTTCCCACAGGTTTAGTTGTAAAAAATGGATCGAAGAGTTTGTTTAAAGCTGCTTCTGGAATGCCGTCGCCATCGTCTTTAATAGATATATTTACCCAGCTGTTTGCCACTAGCTCAGTGGTGATAGTAATCGTTTTGAGCGCGCTTTCCTCAGAAGCTAGGGGAGTTTGCAGCTCGTCAATAGCATTGGCTAACAGATTCATAAATACCTGATTTATCTGCCCCGGATGGCATTCTACCAGCGGCAGCTCGCCATATTCTTTAATAACCTCGATTACAACTTTAGAACTCTCTGTCTTCAGTCGATACTGTAAGATGAGCAGCGTGCTTTCTAGTCCTTCGTGAAGATCGACCTCTTTTACGTCCGATTCATCCAGTCTGGAGAAGCTGCGCAGGGAAGAAACAATGCCCTGAATGCGCCGGGTGCCGCTAGATAAAGAAGAACAGAGCCTGGGTAGGTCTTCTGCGATATATTCAATATCGGCATTTTCAAGCAGCAAGCTGATTTCGGCAGCGGGTTCGGGGTAGTGCGCCTGATAGTTAGCGATGGTTTCGAGCAGGCTGTTTGAATACTCTTCTAGGTGCACCAGGTTAGCATGAATAAAGTTGACCGGGTTGTTAATCTCGTGAGCGATACCGGCTACTAGCTGACCTAGACTGGACATTTTTTCTGTTTGAATCAGCTGAGTTTGCGTTTCTTTCAGGTCGCTGAGCGTGTTTGAGAGTTCTTCCGTTTTACGGCGATTGTAAGCCAGTAAAGAAGCATGCTGTAAAGCCACGCTGAGCTGAGCTGCAATTTGGTTGGTAAAGTCAACTTCTGAGGCTTCCCAGTGACGCGGCTCTTTATGCTGATACGAACACAATATGCCCCAGAGACTTTGCCCGACAAAAATAGGAACCGTGATAAAAGCCTTTATATGGAACTTCTCATAGAGGTTTAGATGACACTGAGAAAAGCCCTGCTGATAGACATCGTCCACCACAAAAGCTTCCCCGTGGCGATATCTGCCGCCTTGAGTTTCTTGCAGATGAGTATCGTTCCAAATGGTGCTGGCCTTTAAGGGCCCGATGTCTAGCCAGCGGGGTATGACCGATTCGAAGTCGGCTACAAATTCTCCGCCCCAGCCTGAATCAAACTGATATACCGAAACTCGATCAGCGGCCAGTATTTGGCTGAGCTCTTTGGTCGTAATCCGAAAGATCTCTTCGATTTCGAGCGATTCACGAATTTTAGTGACAATGCTAACCAACGCTTTTTGTTTAGAAAAAGAATTTTCTAATTCTTGATTGGATAGCTGTAGCTGCTGTGTACGCTCTTCTACCTGCTGCTCTAAGTTGGCATTAAAGGCCCGTATATGCTGGTGCAGCCGGTACTGTTCAATGGCGGTAGCGAAGCGCTCACTGAGCGCTTGGGCAAATTTGATTTCTGCTTCTGTCCAAGTGCTGGCCTGCCCTTTTCTGTCCTGTCGCCACACTTCAAAAGACTGCCTGGCCATGAGCTGACGAGTATCTGGATTGTGGTATCCGGCCCACAGAGTGTCTGTATCGGCCTCATTGCGGAAAATCGTCAGGCAGCCAACTACGTTCACCCCATGGCGCAGTGGGACAATCAGCAAACTGCAAACTGAGGTGGATTCAAAAAACGGTGCCAGGGTGCGAAATAGCGGTTCGCGATAAAGGTTATCGATAGCCCACAGGCCAGGGTAGCTATCTTCTCCTTGGTGCAGCAAGCCCAGGCTGTAAGATGAACGCATCCATTGAACCGACCAGGGCCGGTAGCCGCTGCTATCAGGGCTAGACTCAATGACCGAGTGTAAAAAGTTTCTCCAGAGAAAGTTTTCCTCAACAACTCGGTCTTGTTCTGCGTGAATGAGGGCGGGCTGCTCCCCGCAGGTACAAAGTTCTCTGGGTTGAGTCTCGTTGGCGGTCAGGTAAAGTCTGCCGCCAGAGCCGTCAAATGTGGCTACGGCTTCTTCGAGCGCCGCTTGCAGTTTCATCGGGAGGCTGGTGTAGAGCAGCTTGGTGACGCGGTTGATCTTGGCTTCTTGTTCGGCTTGGGCGCGAACCTGGTTGAGTAAGATGGACTGGGCGATCGCCACTCCCACCTGATCGACTACTGCCTGAATAAACTGTAGCTCGGCTTCGGTGACGTTATGCGGCTCACTGTGATGACAGGCCAGCAGACCCCACAGCTTTGCAGAGGTGCCCGAGGCCAGACGCGTCCTTTTCTCGCTAGGAAGCTCCTTTAAAACAATCGGCACGACCACAGAAGACTTCACCCCCATCGCTGTTAAATACTCGGCGTGGCAGGGGTCTAGCGGTCGGTAGCGGATGTCGCACTCAGCTTGATCTCCGGTCTCAGGATGATCTAAAGGGCTCAGTCCGATCTGAGCGTTAACAACGTCGACGACTGAACGCTGACGTGCTCTCAAAAACAGCTCGCGAGCATAGGTGGGAATATCGTCAGCCGGAAAGTGCAGACCTAATAAAGAAGGCAGCCGATGGTTATGAATTGACTCGGCAATCACCACGCCGCTACTATCTGGACTAAAACTGTAGACCTTGACCCGATCAATTTCTAGATAATCGCGGACTTCTGTAGCTGTCGTATTTAGAATTTCTTGCAGCTCTAAGGACTGACGGATGCGATTGGCAATCCGATGAAGCAGCTCTTGCTGGGTGCGGGCTGACTGGCGCATTGTCAGGTTATCCATAGCTGGGCTCACGAAGATCTAGGGTTATAGGACAGAATTCCCACTTCAACATTCGGTTTTCTAGGAGCGTACTATTTGCCCGAGGCGATCGCTAGAGCTGAATCCTGGTCAGCTCCGCTCTTGGGTCGGTAGATCGACTGTCGCGGATTTGCTCATAGAGAGATTTTTCGCGATCGCTCAATTCTTTCGGTGGCGTAATCACTACTTTCACCAGCTGATCGCTGCGCTCAGCTCCTTTCTTCCGGGGCCAGCCCTTGCCGCGCAGTCGCAGCGACTGTCCAGATTTTATACCCGCTGGAATGCTAACCGTCACGCTGCCATCGGGAGTGGGCACCGCGACTTTAGCACCTAGCACCGCTTCGTCTGGCGTAATAGGTACCTCGCAGGTCAAGTTGTCGCCCTCTAGCTGAAAGAAGCGGTGCGACAAAAGCTCAACACTCAGATAGACATCGCCGCGCTGCTGGGTTTGAGGGTTAAGCGCACCTTTGCCCTTTAAACGAATTCTGCTCCCCGGCTTGACGCCAGCAGGAATCCGCACGTTAACCGATTCGCCGCCAATATTAAAGCGCTTTTGAGTACCGTGAAATGCTTCGGACAGGCTCAGCTTGAGATTGGCCGTCTGGTCAAAAGCTGCTCGGCTGGGGCTGGCTCTAGCATTCGTCCGACTGGCTGTTCTCGGATCAAAGCCAAAGCCGCTAGTGTCAAACCCGCTGGCTCCGCCTGGCTGCTGGTAGCTGTAAGCCTTAGTGCGAGCGCTGCCCCCACCGCCGCCCGTGGCAAACCGGCCTAGCAGCTCGTTAATAAAATCGTCAAAGCTACCGTAAGCCCCAAAGTCAAAGCCGCCAGCGCTACCGGCTGGGCCACCAGACGGACCGCCGCCGCCAGCCCGACTCGCCTGCTGCCAATACTGACCAAACTGATCGTATTTTGTGCGCTTATCGGCGTCGGAGAGAACCTCGTAGGCTTCACTGACCTCTTTGAATTTGGCTTCGGCAGCTTTATTGTCGGGGTTGACATCCGGATGATATTTGCGCGCTAGCTTCCGAAAAGAGCGCTTGATTTCGTCAGCTTTGGCCGTTTTATTGACCCCCAAAATGGCGTAATAATCTTTGAAGTCAGTTGCGGCCATGTTTATCCTCCCTCACTGGTCAAAACGGGTCTGGTTCAGACAGATGGATCTATCCACGCTGCTCTATGGGTACTTCTTTGTACACGATTCACGTGTAGGACAGTCCCTTTAAAGAGCAGCGTAGCAAAGCTAGCCCCGCTCGGAGGTTCGGTTTTCGGGTTCGGTTGCAATGACTGCTACTAAATGACTACCAATAGCCGCTACTGCAAAGCTGGCGAAACGCTATTGCTGATCGCGTCCCCGACCATATAGCTCTGTTAGCTCTTTGAGGTGAGCGCTGATGGTAGGCGTGAGCATAGGTGTTACATAGCGCCACGCCCAGTTGCCTTCGCCAATTCCTGGCGTGTTCATTCGAGCGCCGCTGCCCAGCCCTAACAAATCTTGTAAGGGGACGATAGCCTGGTTAGCTACCGAACTCAGCGCCAGCCGAATCATCGCCCAGTGAACGTTATCTGGGTCAAATGCGCCAATGTAGGCCGCTAAATGCTGCTTCTCGTGATCTGAAGCCTGCTTAAACCAGCCAACAGTTGTGTCGTTGTCGTGGGTGCCTGTGTAGATCAAAAAGTTGTGATCTACGTTGTAAGGCAGGTAAGGGTTTTCGTGATCCGAGCCGAAGGCGAACTGCAAAATTTTCATGCCTGGGAGGTCAAAGCGATCGCGCAGTGCCTCCACCTTCTCGTCTATGAGCCCCAAATCTTCTGCTAAGAAGGGCAATCGCCCCAGCTGCGCCTCTACCGTCTCGAAAAAAGCATCTCCAGGTGCTTCTACCCACGTCCCGTTAATAGCGGTGTTTTGACCAGCTTCCACAGCCCAAAACGCTTCAAACCCTCGAAAGTGGTCAATCCTGATCAAATCCACACAGGCCAACATTGCCCGCAGGCGCTGTAGCCACCAGCTAAACCCACTGGCTTGAACGACCTCCCAGTTGTAGGTAGGGTTGCCCCACAGCTGGCCAGTTTGACTAAAATAATCGGGCGGCACCCCAGCCATCTGCGAAGGGTTAAGCGTCTCTTCATCAAGCATGAAGTTCTCAGGATTGGCCCATACGTCAGCGCTGTCATGCGCCACATAGATAGGCATGTCGCCCACGATCTGGATACCGTGCTGGTTGGCATAGGTCTTTAGATCAGACCATTGACGGTAAAATTCAAACTGCATGTACTCATGGAAAAAGATGTCAGCAGCTAGATCCACTCGGGCACGGTTGAGCGCGTCCGGCTCCCGCCGGGCAATTGACGCATCCCACTGCGGCCAAGGTGCGCCACCATGAGCATTCTTTAAAGCCATAAATAGGCCGTAGTCTTCTATCCAAACGGCGCAGTCTTTACGAAACTGGATAAACGCCTGACGAGTGTCATCGTCAGCGATCTCCTTGAACCGTTCAGCAGCCTTGCGCAACCGGCTTAGCTTAAAACCATAAACCGCTTCGTAGTCCACGGCGTTTTCTGGGAAAGGCTCAGCTTGGGCCAGATCGTCGGCGTCAATCAGGCCGTGCGCTTGAATCGTCTCCAGGCTGATCAGCAGCGGGTTGCCCGCCATAGCCGAATAGGCCATGTAGGGTGAGTTGCCATGGCCTGTTGGCCCGAGCGGTAAAATTTGCCAGAGCTGCTGCTGGCTCTCAATCAAAAAGTCAACAAATCGATAGGCTTGAAAACCCAAATCACCGATACCAAAACGACCGGGAAGCGATGTGGGATGCAGTAAGATGCCGCTGGATCTGGGAAATGACATAGCTACTTTTGTTCATTTGCTCAGAACTCTATCACGGGCAGATAGATGCCATACTCTGCTTTTTGAAAGAAGCATCAAGAGAATGTCATGATTATGAAAAATTTAAGATAGCCATGGCCGAGCAAAAGTCCTATAGGAATCCTGCGCCTACGGTAGATCTGATCATTGAGATGGCGGATCTACCGCATCGACCGATTGTGCTGATCGAGCGGCTAAATACGCCCTATGGATGGGCGCTGCCCGGTGGATTTGTAGACTACGGCGAGTCAGTAGAGACCGCCGCGCGGCGGGAAGCCCAGGAGGAAACTGACCTATCTGTGACGCTGGTTGAGCAGTTTTATGTCTATTCAGACCCCAACCGCGACCAGCGTCAGCACACTCTCAGCATCGTTTTTATTGCGACGGCGACCGGTCAGCCATCGGCGCAAGACGACGCTAAAAGCCTGACCGTTTTTAACCCCTGGGAGTGCCCTGTAGATCTGTGTTTTGACCATGATCAAATACTGCAAGACTACTGGCGCTATCGCTACTACGGGCAGCGACCTCAGTTGCAGTGACAGCAGATAGCTGAATTCATCTCTGCATTTAGGGTTTGTCAGATCTCGCCCAACCAGTAGAATAGGCCGGTGAGGCCCGAAGCCATTATCTGGTCAGACCGCAGTTGATCTGTGAGCCAACTACCTTTGAGGAACGATAGACAGTGCGCAAAATTATCCAAACTGATCAGGCTCCGGCTCCGGTCGGCCCGTATAACCAGGGCGTAGTGGCGTCGGGGACAATGCTGTTTGTCGCAGGGCAAATTCCGTTAGATGCGGCGACAGGTGAACTGGTCGGGACAACGGTCGCAGAGCAAACTGAAAAGGTTTTGCAAAATCTAGCGGCGGTGGTGAAGGCCGCAGGCGCAGACCTATCTCAGGTAGTGAAAACGTCGGTCTTTTTAAAGGACATGAATGACTTTGCCGCTATGAATCAGGTCTACGCCGAGTATTTTGGTGACGAGAGTGCCCCAGCCCGCGCCTGCGTAGAGGTAGCCCGTTTGCCTAAAGACGTGCTGGTTGAGATTGAGTGTATTGCGATGGTGTCTGCATAGGGCAGCGGCTGTCGATTCAGGAGTTTTCGGGGGAGATATGGCGGATTCGTTGGCGATCGCAGTTCTAGCAGCAGGCAAAGGCACCCGGATGAGATCGGCTTTACCCAAAGTGCTGCATCAGCTCAGCGGTCTGCCTTTACTCCAACACGTATTAACCAGCACAGCCACAGTCAATCCCGATCGGCGAATTGTGATTGTGGGCTATGGCGCAGATCAGGTGAAAAATGCGTTTGCTCATCTACCCGATCTAGAGTTCGTCGAGCAGACCGAGCAGTTAGGGACTGGCCATGCTGTGCAGCAGGTAATTCCGGCGCTGACAGGCTTTGAGGGCAATCTGCTGGTGCTCAATGGTGACGTACCTTTGCTCAAGCCCGAAACCATCGAGAATATTGTCAGCGCCCATAAAGCTAGGGGCAGTGCTGCCACTATACTGACGGCTCAGATAGATGATCCGACCGGGTATGGACGGGTCTTCTGTGACGAAAACCTCGTCGTTAAAGAGATTATTGAGCACCGTGACTGTAGCGAAGCCCAGCGTGCCAATCGGCGGATCAATGCCGGCATCTATTGCTTCAGCTGGTCGGCGCTGATGAGCGTTTTACCGCATCTCAAAGCCGACAACGACCAGCAAGAGTACTATCTCACTGATGTGATAAAAGACCTCTCACCCGTCATGGCGGTAGATGCGCCCCCGGCTGAAATTGCGGGTATCAACAACCGTAAGCAGCTAGCTGAAGCTGAAACCGTGATGCAAAAGCGCATTAAAGACGATTTGCTACTATCAGGCGTAACGCTGGTTAATCCTGACACAATCACGATTGACGCCACAGTATTGGTAGAGCCCGATGTAGTGATTGAACCGCAGACCAATCTGCGCGGGCGCTGTGTGATTCATCCGGGCTGTCACATTGGTCCGGGTTCCCTGGTAAAAAATAGCGTCATCGGCGCGAATACAACTCTTATTCACTCTGTTATTACTGACAGCGAAGTTGCGGGCGGCGGGCAGATTGGCCCCTTCGCTCATATTCGGGGTCAGGCGGTGGTGGGAGAAAACTGCCGAATTGGTAATTTTGTCGAGATAAAAAAAACGACGGTGGGCGATCGCACCAACATCGCCCACCTCTCATATATCGGCGATGCAGAACTAGGTGAGCAGGTGAATGTAGGGGCTGGAACGATTACCGTTAACTACGACGGGCGCAATAAGCATAAAACAGTGATTGGCGATCGCACCAAAACCGGCGCAAATAGCTGCTTAGTCGCGCCTATCACCATCGGATCTGACGTGACCATGGGCGCTGGCTCCGTGCTGACCAAAGATGTAGACTCTGACTGCTTGGTAGTGACGCGATCGCCGCAAAAAAGCATACCCGGATGGAAGCCCAAATACCTGAGAGAAGATCAGACAGATTCAGTCGTGGATGACTAAACCGTAGCTGCTGAGAGCGAATCAAAGACGCTGTCAGCCATAGACAGCCAACCGTGTTAGCTTGACGAATCGCTTTGCCAAGGAAAATATCTATTCTCAAGATCTTTCTACAGCAAAGTGCGGATGCCTTCATATCTTTGCGAGTCACTTTGCCCGCTGTACTATCAGGCTTATCACCGATAAGGTGTATGCAAGCAAAGTGACCGGCGCTATAGTTCGTCTAAAGGTTAATTTGTGAATCTGAAAGACCTTCCTAAGAGGATGTTTGAAAAGTCTGAGGTAGGCTATCAGTTTCTAACTAAGCTAAACGAGGTTTGGCGGCTTTCGTCACTTTGACTTAAGCCAATAAAAGGCCAATAAGTAGCGAAAGCCACTTTTCAAACATCCTCTAAGCTCGACTTTATCCAATTGGACTAAAGAGGAAAGCAGTGCAAAATCGACCTGACTACAAAGCTGACTCTACAAGAAAAATAGCCCCAAAGAGGAAAACAAGTATGGCAGATAGTTATCAGCCCGTGGCCGGTGACACCTTAGGCCGTGACAGTATGACCCTGTCGCAGCATGTCCTTCAGCAGCTTGACAGCTTTGGCCCTGAGGCCCAAGATCTCAGCGCCCTGATGAACCGAATCGCCCTGGCTGGCAAGCTGGTCGCCAGACGGCTGACCCGAGCGGGCCTGGTAGAAGATGCCCTCGGGTTTACCGGGCGCGAAAATATCCAGGGAGAGTCCGTTAAAAAGATGGACGTATACGCCAACGATGTCTTCATCTCCGTATTTCAGCGCAGCGGCCTGGTCTGTCGCCTGGTCTCTGAAGAAATGGACGACATTTACGATATTCCTGAAAACTGTGCCACCGGTCGCTATACGCTTCTGTACGATCCCATCGACGGTTCCTCCAATGTCGATATCAATCTCAACGTCGGCTCGATTTTTTCAATCCGCCAGCAGGGTGAAGACACCGATAAAACCGGCGCTGACCTGCTAACGCCCGGTCGAGATCAAATCGCAGCGGGCTATATTCTCTACGGTCCCAGCACGGTATTTGTCTACTCCATTGGCAAAGGCGTTCACGCTTTCACCCTAGACCCGAGCCTGGGCGAATTTATCTTGGCCAGCGAGAATATTCAGATCCCCGCTCACGGCGCTAACTACAGCGTCAATGAAGGTAACTTTTGGCAGTGGGAAGACCCCTACCGCGACTATATTCGCTACGTCCATCGGCATGAGGGCTACTCAGCTCGCTACAGCGGCGCATTGGTCGGCGACTTCCACCGAATTTTGATGCAGGGCGGCGTGTTTCTCTATCCAGGCACGCTCAAAAAACCCGACGGTAAGCTCAGACTGCTCTACGAATCTGCGCCCTTAGCCTTTTTAGCAGAGCAGGCCAGCGGTAGAGCAACGACCGGCAAGCAGCTTATTTTAGAGATAGACCCTGACCACATTCACATGCGAACACCGCTGATTATCGGTAGTAGTGAAGATGTGACTTTGGTAGAGTCGTTTTTGCAGGAGCGCGAGCTAGAGCGTCCGCCCGTAACATCAGGTCAAGCAATAGGTTAAATAGCCGATTGTATAGCTGCTGACTTTATAGATTCCAGTTTTAGTAGATATTTTCCTCAGCGATCGCCCTCACATTCGCTACCCGTCGATCTCCTTATACACCGCCGCTATGGTTTCCCTTCTCGAAAATCCGCTCCGCGTTGGCCTGCAAAATGACCGCATTCCCGCCCCGCAGATCCTTGTGATCTTTGGCGCTTCTGGCGATCTCACCCAGCGCAAGCTCGTCCCTGCCCTCTACCAGATGCGGCTAGAAAGGCGGCTGCCGCCTGAGCTAACCATCGTCGGCGTCGCCCGGCGCGAATGGAGTCACGATTTCTTTCGTGAGCATCTCAAGCAGGGGGTAGAAGAATTCGGCGGCGGGCTGGGCAGTAACCCGGCGTTGTGGGATGAATTTGCGAAAGGGCTTTACTACTGCCCCGGCAACCTGGACAAGTCAGAAGACTATCAGCGGCTCAAGCAATTCTTGAGCGAGCTAGATGAAAAACGCGGCACTCAAGGCAACCGGGTATTTTACCTCTCAGTTGCGCCCCGATTCTTTGCCGAAGCCGCCCAGCAGCTAGGCAAGGCCGGAATGCTGGCAGACCCCAGCAAACAGCGCATGGTAATCGAAAAGCCATTTGGTCGAGATTTGGCTTCTGCCCAAACCCTTAACTACAAAGTGCGCGACGTTTGCAAAGAAGAGCAAATTTACCGAATTGACCACTACCTCGGCAAGGAAACCGTTCAAAATCTGCTGGTCTTCCGCTTTGCCAATGCCATCTTCGAACCCCTGTGGAACCGTCAGTTTGTTGATCATGTGCAAATCACCGTCGCCGAAACCGTTGGCCTAGAAGGTAGAGCTGGCTATTACGAGACGGCAGGCGCAATTCGCGACATGGTGCAAAATCACCTGATGCAGCTCTTTTCCCTGACGGCGATGGAAACCCCGAACTCTCTAGATGCAGCCAGCATTCGCAGCGAGAAAGTAAAGGTGCTACAGGCCACCCGCCTGGCTGACGACAGCAATCTGTCGCAGAGCGCCATTCGCGGTCAATACTCATCCGGCTGGATGAAAAATAAGGAAGTGCCGGGCTATCGAGATGAAGGCGATGTGCCCGAGGGCTCTACCAACAATACTTTTGCGGCGATCGCCCTGCGAGTAGACAACTGGCGGTGGCAGGGTGTTCCCTTCTATCTGCGAACAGGTAAGCGCCTGCCGAAAAAAGTCTCCGAAATTTCTATTCACTTCAAGTCTGTGCCTCATCTGATGTTTCAGTCTGCCACCAAGCAGTTGAACAACAATATTCTGGCGCTGCGAATTCAGCCGAATGAAGGCATCGCCATGCGCTTTGAAGTAAAAACGCCTGGTTCTTCGCTGCGTACCCGCTCAGTCGAGATGGATTTTCGCTACGACGCGGCCTTTGGCCAGCCCAGCACCGATGCTTACAGCCGTCTGCTGGTCGATGCGATGCTCGGTGACCAAACGCTCTTTACCCGAGGCGATGAGGTAGAGCAATCTTGGCGAGTGCTGACGCCACTGCTAGAAGTGTGGGACGCCCCGGCTGCGCCCGACAGCATTCCGCTATACGAAGCGGGCACCTGGGGGCCGATTGAAGCTGAACTACTCTTGAACCGGACCAACCGCCGCTGGCGTCGTCTCTAAATTAGCTCGCATGTACTTGCACAAAGACACTCGTCAGCTGGTTTTCGCTATGCTTTAAAGGCATTTCTTAGCAAACTCGATCTATCCCTTCCGCTTTTTTCACTCAGTGCTCTTTTCTCTATAAAAAGCTATGGCAACTTCTATTCTGGCGCTTCAAAAGCCCAAAGATATTTCTCTAGACGAAATTGAAGCTGAGCTGCAAAGTATTTGGCAAAATCAGGACAGCAGCGGATCAGCGCCAGTGGCAGCTCGGGCGGCAACCTTTACGATGGTGATCTATGAGCCAGAGGAGATTCAGCAGCTGCTAGCAACGCTGGGGTTCTATACCAATGAGATCGACGGGTTACACCGCTCAGAAACGAGAGAGGCGATTCTAGCAGCTCAGGTTGAATACGATCTAAGGTTAACAGGTCGGATAGAGCCAAAAACTCTGGCCAGACTGCGTCAGGAAGTGCGCCAGCTGCCCATTGAAGAACAGCATTTTCCGAATGACGATATCCGGGGGTTTAGCTTTGACGGCCCGCTAGCTGCGCAAAACCCCTGTCGGGTAATCACCCTATGCCCTATTTTTGGTGAAGACGAAGGCGTTACGGCGCAGGTCTCGGCCTATTGCCCGGTGCAGAAGGGTAGCAGCGACGGCAACCTGAGGTGCTGTGAGTATATTACGCTGCGAGGCACCAAGGATGCTCTAGAAAGAGTTGGCGACTTAGTAGACTCACTGACCGTTTCTGATTTACCCAAGTTTGTCTGGTGGAAGGCGACGCCTAACCCTGAGCAAGATTTATTCCAAAAGCTCGCGCTGGCCAGCAGCTGTTTGGTTTTAGATTCGAGCTACTACGGCGATGCCAAATCTGAAATTGTCAAAATTCAGACGCTGGTCGATGAGCATACTAATATTGCTGATTTGAATTGGTACCGGCTAGCTCCCTGGCAGGAATTAACAGCAGCAGCTTTTGACCCACCAGAGCGACGGATGGCGCTGATGGATGTTGACCGCGTTGGCATTGACTACGAAAAGGGCAACCCCGCTCAGGCCCTGATGTTTTTAGGTTGGTTGGCGAGCCGTTTGGATTGGCAACCTCAGGGCTACGAATATGAAGGGGGTGACTATGATGTGGAGCGGGTTTACTTTCTCGGAGAAGGCGGGCGGCGGATTGAAGCCGAGCTAGCAGGGGTGCCTGTGATTGATCAGGGCGAGGTGCTGGGCGATCTGACAGGTGTGCGTCTACAGTCAACGAATCCTCAGGCCAATTGCAATACGATTTTGTGCTCAGAGACGGTGGGCTGTATGCGGATGGAGTCTGGCGGGAGTGCTCAGAGCAGCCTGGTGCAGGAGGTAACTTCGCTGTCGGATCAGCGCTCCGATCTACTGCTAGAGCAGCAGCTACAGCGATGGGGCGAAGATGTGCTGTTTGAAGAGAGTTTGGCCATGACTTCTGAGGTTTTAGATCTGATGGCTGAGAAGTAAAAAAATGCCTACATTACTTCTAGACAAGCAAGAAATGTAGGGCAAACTGCTTACGTCAGAAGGCCTATAGGGCAAAGAGGCCTTCTGTTTTATAGGAGCGAAGCAAGTCTTTGGCTATCTTTAGAGGGGCCTGGAGCGGGGGTAGTCGCCGTAGCCGTTGAGATAGCCTTCCAGGACATTGAAGCGATCTGCGTTTAGGCTGTAGTACATCCAGCGGCCCTGCTGCCTGGCCGTCACCAGACCGGCCTCTTTGAGGGTTTTGAGGTGAAAAGACAGCTTAGACTGGGCAATGCTGAGGCGATCGCACATATCACCTACGCAAAACTCGCCTTCTTGCAGCAGCTCAATAACTTGAATACGGATGGGCTCGGAAAGCGCATGAAAACCAGAAAAAACGGTATCCGATGATTTTGCCATTGTGATTATAAGATTGACCTGAGATAGCGCAGAACATCCGCGCGATGGGCGATCCCATGTGACGCTAGATAACCCACAGCTTAAACAAGATAAATCCGTTTGGACATCCGGGCTTATACGATGAAATCCAGCTATATCAACAGTTCTCTAGCTGCTGTAATGAGAGATAGTGCGGTAATCGGGGCCGTGACTGCCCGTAGAACTGCGGCACCTAATGAAACAACTTCATAGCCTTGAGCGGCGGCGTCCGTAATTTCGGCAGTGGTCCATCCCCCTTCCGGCCCAGTTGCCAAAGTGACTGCTGGGGAAGGCGCTGATAAAGTTAAGTGAGTTTGCAAATGGGCCAACAAGTGGGGGCAGTCAGTGCGCGCTGCGCAGAGATAGCGCAGCCCTTCCCTCTCGACCTGAGCCAGGCACTGCCGGAAGTCTATCGGATCAAAGATCTCAGGGACGCTTACCCGCTCGCTCTGTTCTGCGGCTTCTTGGGCAATGCGCCGCCAGCGGGTCAGTTTACTGGCACTCGGCTTGAGCAAGGTGCGATCGCTCAAGACCGGGTAAATATGTGTCACCCCTAGTTCGGTGGTTTGGCGCACTACCTGGTCAAAGCCATTGCCTTTGGGCAGCGCTGCTATCAGCCGCAGCGGAGCAGTCGGTGCTCTAGCAATCAGTACTTCTAAAATATCTGCCTGGTCTGGCTGCTCAGTCAGCGCGGCGAGCCACTGCTGCCCCTGACCGTCTTGAGCAATAAAGCGATCGCCCGCTCGCAGCCGCAGCACTCTCAGCAGGTAGTGACGCTGATCAGCTGCGAGTGTAAGCGACCCTGCTTGGCGCTGATCGGCGCTGATGGTGATTCGTTGCACCTGCTTTCTCAAACCCTCTGGTTCTAAGACTGGCCTTCAAACGCTAGGATACGGGGAGCTAGTAGCCCCACTCCACAATTTTTACATCTACCGATTCGATGCCCTGACTGTACGTACCCAGATCGCGGGCGGCCTGTTCGGAGATATCGAGGGCTCCGCTAGAACGGTCATTGACCCGCACAGTAACGGTTGCGCCTGTATCAAAATTAGTCAGCTGGACCACGGTGCCAAAGGGCCAGTCAGGATGGGCGGCGGTGTGGTCGTAGCGGTCAAATAGTTCGCCGCTAGCGGTGTAGCTACCGTCAAATCCGGGGCCGTACCAGCTCACTTGCATCGGCTCAGCCAAGGCCGCGACAGGCATCAGCAGGCCCACTGCCAAACTACTGAAAACGCACAGAGGCTTCCAAAAAATCAATATAGCCACTCCTCACTCGGTTAGCGCCGCCATTATCCCAAGGGATGAAAATAAATGCAATCTTTCGCAACATTTGCCAGCAACCGCTGCCCAGCTCAAAGGCTCAGATCGACGCTGGGTGCGTGATCGCTTAGCCTCTGTGAAGGCCACCTTTCGGACTGCCGCCTAGCGGACGAATGCCGATTTGTACCATTGACGCTTACTATCGCCGCTTATTGTGCCCTATGGTCTAAATGGATAGACAGATGCCGTTCGTATGGGCTGATAATCCCGCCTACCGCGAGGGCGCTAACCTTAAATCTGTCCTTTGGGACGACTGAAGAGACCATGCATTTTCACCATCTGCATTTCTACGTTACAGATGCTGCACGCTGGCGAGACTGGTTTGTTCGTAAACTCGGTTTTCAGTCAGCATCCACTTTAGCTACTGAGGTTCTGGTGCAGGGGGGAATTGAGATTCGCTTATCTGGCCCGTCTTCTGACAAGTCTTCTGGCTCGTCTTCTGGGCATTCTTCTCTGGTTGACCGCTATCTACAGCAACATCCGCCTGGCTTGGCCGACATCGCCTTTGCCACTGACCAATTTGAGCAAGTGCTGAGACAGGCTCAGACGCAAACAGCTCTGCTCAGCGTCAGTATTGATGCTACTGGACAGCGACAGTGTCAGATACAGGGCTGGGCCGATCTGCGCCATACGATCATCGAAGTGTCATCGCACTGGATACTGACACAGCAGGCAAAAACGGCTCAGCTCTCAGCGATCGACCATGCGGTGATCAATGTGCCTCAAGGTGAGCTAGCTGCCGCCTCAGATTGGTATCAGCAGCTGTTTGGCCTGCTTCCGGGGCAGCGGTTCGATATCAACACGGCTCACTCAGGGCTGCGCAGTCAGGTTTTGATTCATCCTCAAGGGACGCTACAGATACCGATTAACGAGCCCAGCTCGGACAATTCGCAAATTCAGGAATTTTTGCACCACAACCGGGGCGCCGGGGTACAGCATGTGGCGCTGCGCTGCGCCGATGCAGTGGGGGCGATCGCTCATTTTCGGCAGCAGGGGCTCGATTTAATCAGCGTTCCTGCCACCTATTACGAAGACTTGCATCATCGACCAGACCGACCCCTGACCGACCTCTCAGCCATCAGCCGTCAGCAGCTCCTGCTCGACTGGGCCCAGGGCGGCCAGCAAGGAATGCTGCTGCAAACCTTTACCCAGCCGATCTTTGCAGAGCCGACTTTTTTCTTTGAAGTTATTCAGCGCAGTACCTACGTGGAAAACGGCCAAACTAAAGCTGCTCAGGGCTTTGGAGAAGGTAACTTTCAAGCGCTCTTTGAAGCCATTGAACGAGCGCAGCACAGGCGCGGTAGCCTCAGCGCTAACGCAGAAAACCCGTGAAAAACCACAGCACCAGCAGGGTAATACTCGCAGAAAGAGACGAAACCTGGCTTGTCGTCAGCGCTGTACCTTGACTGCTAAAAACCTGTACGATTACCACTCCCAAACACAGTCCCACAGCCAAACCTACAGCAGCTAGGCCCATAGAACGCCAGAGCTTGCGCGTTTTTTGGTTGAGAAAATAAACGGCACACATCATCCCCAGCGCCAGTGCGAGTGATGCCCCTAACGCATCTTCAGACGTTAAAACCCAGCTGAATCCGGCCAGTCCTGCGAAAATGACTGACGGCCAAAGCAGGTCGCTGCCGCTTTCTGGCTGGTCAAGTAGATCTGAAAACCACTGCGGCCTGGCGTTATCCAGCGGATTGCTGCGGGCTGTGGTAGAAACGGCGGGCTTAGCCTGTTTTTCTGCAAACCGAATCCGGTCGGGAACTTTTATTTTGCCTTCCTGACGCAGCCTGAGCCTTTCCATTAAGATGGCGTCATAGGCAGCTTCGATGGATTCTTTCTGCTGCGGGTTGTCCTCACATTCTGCAACCAGGCGCGCTTTGGCAGACTGAACCTCTTCAAAAGAAGCGGCCTCTGTCAGCCCTAACGTTTCGTAGTAAACGTTTTGTTCGCTCATTTATAAACCACCTCCAAATCGACCTGGCTGCTCAACGGGACTGTTTGACGGGCTGCGTAATGACCTGCGCCGGGTGCGCCTGCGGATCTGCCTGTGCTCACAATGCCCCAGCCTTAGTTTAACTGTGGATCGACCGAAACGAGAACGATCCTTAGAGAATGTTTGGAAAGGAACTTGCCAAGTAAAAACGTAGGATGAAGTGACCTCCAGCGATAAGCTGTCAAAATGCCCAGTAAGAGATGGTTTTTTGCTAAGGTGTGTTTGAATTACAAAAAAGTTTACTGAAGCTTCTATTATGTCAAGAAGTAAAGTAAGGAAACTTGCCGACAGCGCCATTAGCACTGACTGCTTTTTATACGCCTAAGCAGGCCTACACTGCCTTTTATTTGCTTTAGTATCAGGATTATCAATTATGGCCGATGCCAAAATCCTCGTAGTCGACGACGAACCCGCCATCCGTAATCTCATCCATCGCTTTTTAGCAAAGCAAGACTATCAGATGGAGTCGGCTGAGGATGGCAAAAGTGCGCTCGCCATGTTTGAGCAGTTCAACCCCGACCTCGTTATTTTAGATGTTAATTTACCCGATGCGAATGGCTATGACCTCTGTAAGGAGATGCAGTCGCGCACGGGTGTATTTGTGCTAATGCTCACTAGCCGAACCGATGAAGCCGATAAGATTCGTGGCTTCAATACAGGCGCAGATGACTACATTACCAAGCCTTTTAGCCTGGGTGAGCTAGAGGTGCGTTTGGGAGCGATTTTGAAGCGTCAGCGCCCGGTGACGGTGGCTGAACAGCAGTGCCTTACCTTCAGCAAGCTGGCGATTGATCCGATTCGCCGGGAAGTGACGTTGGCAGGCGACATTGTGCCGCTAACAGCGCTGGAATTTGACCTGCTGCACTTTTTGGCTGGGCACCCTGGCCGGGTCTGGCGGCGCTCAGAGCTGATTCAAAAGGTATGGGATTACGAATATGTGGGGGACCAGCGCGTGGTCGATGTCCACATTGGCCAGATTAGAAAGAAGATCGAAATTGACACTACCCAACCGACCTTGATTCAAACGGTGCGCGGCGTGGGCTATAAGTTTGAGCCACCGGAGATTGCAGAGGTCGAGGCCCAGTAGGTCAAAGCTCAGCAGGTCAAGGCTTAATAGGTCGGAGCCCGAAGGAAGTCCTAAAGAAACCCAGTAAAAACTGAAGAGCCTTTTTTCACTGCTAAGGATAGTGAAAAAAGGCTTTCACAGTTTGGGGTTTCATGCTTGAGCAGTCTGATGGTGCTGGTTGCGAACTTTCCATGCGAGGCTGATGAGCTGGCCCCAGCGACGCTCTACTCGCTTAGGTGTCCATTTAAGCTGCTGGGCAATAGCCACATCAGAAGGCCCTTGTTCGGGGTCTTGTGATTGCTGCTGCTTGAGGTCTAGCAGCTGGGCTTGCTCGGCGGTCAGCTGGTTTAAGAAAATTTGCCACTCGCGCGGGGCAAGACCGAAGTTTTTCTCTAGGTCAGCACCGAGCCACTGATGAACCAGCTCCCAGCTGTGAAACTGAGCGAACTTTTCGACATGATACTTGAAGCGCTGCTGCAGGTAGTCTCTTTGGCGGGCAGTTAGCCCTAAGACTTCGTCAATTTCCGAGGCGGCCATATCCTGTAATCGCAGCGTCAGGTAGTCAACGCAGGCCTGCTGGTCTTGCGACTGTAGGTAGTCGATTAGCTCTCGAATGATGCGATCGCGCAGTACCGATTCGGAAGGATCGGTCGTGTTGGCCACCATGCGCTCTCGAATCTGCTGAATCGCCGGAGAGCGAAAGAACCCATCGGCATCGTCGCCTTTAGGCGAATCAACCGCCATCTCTATATCTACCGAGGTTTCAGCGGGCAAACGACGGGCAAAGGCCTGCGCCCTGAGCACCACTAGCTGCTGGTTATAGCAACCCGGCAGAGAGATCCGCCGCTTGGCATAGTGCTCGCTAAACGCCATATATTCTGACAGTTCCAGGCGCGTACGCGGCGTGTAGTCAGTCGGGAGGTGGTTTTCTCGGCGAAAGGCCTTGAGCACTTCAATGTAAAAGCCCTGGAGAAAATCCTCTAGCAGGGTACAGCGCCCTTGAAAACCCAGCTGAGTTCTGGGAGGGGCAATGTAGCGATAGGCGATCGCACTGAGGCGGCTATGCAGCTCAACCCGGCCCTGCCGGGAGCCAAGCAGATAGTAGTCGAGGTATTTTTTAATCCGGTTTTGAGCGAGCGATCGCTGCCAGGCATTGACTTCCCCAGAGGCCTGAATGCGAGTGCTCTTACGGCAAATGCGGCTCACTTCAATAGCCAGACGGGTCGCTACCGCGTTGACTACTTTGGCGCTAGTTGAAATCTGAAGATTGATTTCAGCAGTCAGAAAATCAATTAGCTTTTGATCCACTGGGCAAAGGGTCTGCTCGTCTCCGTTGGCCAGGGCAGGCGTACTGCTGCTGATCACTTCCTGGGCTGAACTGGAGCCTGAAGCGGGTACTGACGTTTTTTCTACAACCGACTCGGAACTAGACGTTGGGCGCCCCTCGGCTGCCGACGAAGGAGCGCTGGTGTCAGTGGCTTCTGGCTTAGTCTGTGATTGGGTATTGCTAGGGTGGCTGGGGTTTTTACGCAGTTTATCCGGATGAGTTTGCTGAGTATCGGTAGTATAAAAAGTAACGTTAGGCTGATGGCGGTCGGGTCGGTCGTTAGAAAGCGGATTAAGCATAGTAGATGGATCCATAATTCTCTTTTGGTGACGCACAAGTCGGATTAGGAACTAGCAGCTAGAACGGACGCGCTTGCCGGATTCGACAGTTTCACTCTAAAGAATACGAATTTGATTCTTGGATGCTGCTGTGGCAGTATCGCAAGCAACTGTCACATAGTGACTGTCACATGCATCAAGGATTCTTGATTGGATTTTCATGAATAAACCTGAGTGCTTTGCTGTGTAAGGGATTGAGCGTTCTAAAACACAGACAGGAGCAGCACAGAGGAGCATTGGCACAGTATGACAGTTGCCTTAAGGGTCTAATAGAGCCCCTAATCAGGACTGCTTTTTTTGGCTGAGTCGGAAGGAGTGACGAAGTTGTTCAGGGTTCAGGCGCAGGGCTGCTATAGCTGTGCGCCCCAGGTGATAGCCTCTTGCCAGCCCAGCCCTTGACGGGCTATCTGCGGAGAGTCACCGGTCAGGTCTAGGATTGTAGACACCTGATATCTGAGTTCAGAACCGCTATCTACAATTACATCCACTTGCTTCTCCATCCGGTCAAACAGCTCGGCCTTTGATAAAGCTTCTGTGTCATCTTCTAGAGAATTGCGAATAATAGATAAAGCAGAGGTAGAGATGATTGGGTTACCCAGCGCTTCTATGAGGGCTAGGCACAGGGAGCTTTTGGGCACTCGAATGCCTGTGGTTCGGCGCTTGGGGTTCATCACTAGACGCGGTACTGACTTAGTGGCGGGCAGTAAAAAGGTGTAAGGCCCTGGAATGAGATGCTTGATGATGCGATAGGCAGGGTCGCTGACATGGGCATAGCTGGCCACGTTTGATACGGAAGAGCAGAGAAAAGTGAGGGGCTTGTCGTTGGAGAGTTGCTTGAGCTGACGAACCCGCTTAAGGGCGTTCTTCGCATTGAGATCGCAGCCAATGGCATAGACAGTATCCGTGGGATACAGCACAACGGCTTCCTGCCTCAGGGCATCGCGAACCGCAGCGATTTTGCGGGGTTGGGGCGTTTGAGGGTGAATTTTGTAAACGGTGGCCATAGCCGCAGTGGGAGTATCGGTAAGAGAACAGAGGAGAAATGCTGTTAGATTGGCTTCACAGTATTTTCCCTTGTTTGACGAGATTTTTGTGTTTGCGGTCCAATGCTTATGAAAACGTTAGCCTATCTAGAGTGTCCGACTGGAATCGCGGGCGATATGTGCTTGGGGGCATTGGTTCACGCGGGTGTGCCGCTCTCTTACTTGAAAAATCAGCTGGCTCGTCTGGGGCTACAAGACGAGTTTCAACTGCGGTGCGAGTCGGTGCTGCGCAACCAGCAGGCGGCGACTAAGGTCTATGTAGATCTGCTGAGTCCTGATAGCCACAGTCGTCACGACCACAGCGCCCATGACCACAGCGCCCATGACCACAGTGAACATCACTCTCACAAACATGATCGTCACGAACATCATGACGGTCGTGATCACGCTGACAGACATGGCAGGCGGCGGCTGCCTGACATTGAAGTGCTTATTCAGCAGGCTGATCTGCCTGAGCGGGTGACCGATTGGAGCTTAGCGATATTTCGATTGCTGGCTGAAGCTGAGGCGGCGGTACATGGCATTGCACCCGAACAAGTCCACTTTCACGAGGTGGGGGCGACCGATGCCATTGTCGATATTGTGGGGACCTGTCTGGGGCTCGACTGGCTGAAAATAGACCGGTTGGTGTGCTCGCCGCTGCCAACCGGGAGGGGCAGGGTGCGCTGCGATCATGGCTTGCTGCCAGTGCCAGTGCCAGCGGTGCTGAAAATGATGGCCAGCGCACAGATACCGGTCTATAGCAATGGCATTGACTGCGAGCTAGTAACGCCGACTGGTTGCGCGATCGCTGCCACCCTAGCCGAGTCATTTGGCCCGCCCCCTCGATTCACCCTGCAAAATATTGGCTTAGGAGCCGGTGGCCGCGACCTGCCGCTGCCAAACATTCTGCGCCTCTGGATTGGCACTGTAGAGACGCTGCCTGCCGCTGTTCTGCAAACTTCTCAGCAGCCTTCAGAGGTAAGACCTTCAATCACCGAAGGCCCCCATACAGAAACAATCACTGAATTGCAAACTCAGCTAGACGACAGCTCTCCTCAGGCCATTGGCTACATCTTTGATCGGCTGTTTGCGGCGGGAGCAGTAGATGTATTTACTCAGGCGGTGGCGATGAAAAAAAACCGGCTGGGTACGCTGCTAACGGTGCTGTGTCCATCAGCGGCGGTCAGTGCCTGTGAGTCGATTGTCTTTCAAGAGACAACTACCTTGGGCATTCGGCGAGTTCAGCAGGTGCGTGCTGTACTGGCGCGGGAGATAGTTCGGGTGATGACGCCCTACGGGCAGGTGCCGATTAAGGTGGCTAGGGCTCAGGCTGGAGGGGCCGTGATCAATCTTCAGCCTGAATATGAAGACTGTGCTCGGTTGGCGCGATCGCACAGCATACCCTGGCGGCAGGTTCACCAGGCGGCTATGACAGCGGCGATCGCACAGCTAACCGGGCAGCAGCAAGTCAGCACTTAATTTGAGATTAGCTGATAGGTTGAGATTAGCTGACAGGGAGTTGGATTAGACTTGACGCTACCCTAATCCTCAGGTGCCGGATGACGGCGGAGACTTCTTTGAGAGGCTTTCAGGCTGCGGGAGAAAATACGAAACTCCTCTAGACCCACAGCGTCTAGACCGGCCATTTTCTGACCCGTAGGACCAGCGGTGACTTTGACCAGATTGTACTCCACGCTCTGAGCGTAGATGGTAAACGTAACCGCACAAATTTCTAAAAACTGAATCAGGCTGCGGCACTCAACTTCCATAAACTGCTGGTAATAGCTCACCAGATCAGCCAGGCGAACCTCTAAATAGAGCCGAGAGGTAGGCGAAATCAGCACAATTTTTAGCAGCAGGATGGCGACATTGAGCGGGTTGCCCTGAGACAGTAGCAGCCCGAAGAGCTGAGAGGGCGTAGAGTGATCTTCTGTGGTGAGATAGTCAATCAGCCGGTTACACGTTCGCAAGTTTAGAGATGAATTAACGTGGTGAGAGTTGTACTTTGGGTACAGCAGCGGCAGCTTTTTTCCCAGATGCTTTTCAACAACGCTTAGAAAATCTGGCTGACTCGTGGCAAAACATAGATAGTCGAGCAGGTTTTCTTTGTAGCTAGCGTAGGTCGTCTGGTGGGTCTGCTGCTGAAATAGGCGGGCCACATGGCGGTGGCTCAGCGGCCCCTGACGCATCAGTATCGTTTTGACTAGCCTGAGCACCTCATCGCCTAGCACAGTGGGATTGGGATACTTATTGTCTAGCCGGGCAGAGGGCTGCGCAAAGGCCGTATACATAGCCAGGTCGTGCTTAAACTTGCTTTTGAGCCGCCGAGACAGGGTGTGGGCGGCTTCGCGCTGCTCAATTGAATTATTCTTATCTGCGGACTGCGAAACCAGCCGGTAGGCGACATAGCGATTGCTCCAGCTGCCTGCCTGAGTGGGGCCAAGACGCTGGGTCACAAACAGCTTCAGCTCGACAAAATCTTGGCTGTTGGCGAAGTTGAGCAGCCATTGGCGCAGGCGCTGGAGACTGGGCGAGGGGCTGTATTCTTTCAGGCTAGGCTGCTGAAAGAGCGTTAGCAGTGTCTTAATTAGATGGCCCTGGCGGGCTAGCTCCCAATTGTTGATAAAAATATAGCAGGCGCGTTTGAGCGTGTGGCAAAACTCTGCCTGGTTATCAGCTAGTAAAACTTTTGATACGAAGGGCGAAAGATTGGGATCAAGAGTTTGACTATCCGCGCTGAAGAAGAGGGTTTCAAAGTAGGCGATCGCCTCCACCGGAGACCGGTTCTGAACCACTGCTATCAAATCGTCGTAGAGCTGCTGCTGAACCAGGTGAAACGCCGACGGTATGGAGCGATCGCCCTGGTCAAACCCTAAATCATGAAACCCGCTGTCTACAACCATTGCAGTATGCACAAGGCAGTTGAGATGATCTCTAGACTGCCCGTTATGAAAGCTGAAAGTTGTATCGTTCAGGTGACACTGCCAGATGACATGGCCTGATGACACCTGGCAGTAAAATGGGGGCGGAGGGACTTGAACCCTCACGACTTTTACAGTCAACGGATTTTCATCCTCCCGCAGCTTTCGCTGCTGCTGCCAGACGACCACCTGAGTGGCCCAGCAGTTTTGAGAATTGGACTCTCCCTTTACCCTCGGCTAAACGTTAGGGTAGCTCCCGTCGAGTCTCTGCACCTTCCGTCAGATTTCTCTGTTGGCTTGGCTCAGGATTGCCCTACTGATTGCCCTGTTGACGGGCTAGCAGCTTAGGTTTCCCTGAATTTGAGAGCTTCCACTTGATAAATTTCTCCATCAAGGCCCAGATTTTTCTAAGTCCGCAGCGTCTACCATTCCGCCACGCCCCCTTAGTCAGTGAGTTCGACCTGAGCCAAATTCACTAGATGTCTATTCCACCACCAAGCGGACCTAGATGCAACTGGTTTTAGGGCAAATTAGTTTCGCGGCTCGCCCATTCAAGCCAAAGAAGTACCTGAGAAGGGCCAGATAATCGGCAGAGCCCCGAAAAACTGCGTCTGAGCGTCTAAGAGGCGTCTAAGTAGAGATGCGCTGGAATGGTCGCTTGGGGTCTAATATATCTATATATAGGACTGCACTAAATTCGCATTAAAGATGACATTTCCTGCGCTTGAAACTTCTACGTTAATTGCTTTGGCGCTTTACGCAGTGCTGGGCGGTCTTTATCTACTGATTATTCCAGGGGCGCTGATGCTTTACTTAAAGCGGCGCTGGTATGGGGCCGGTTCAGTCGAGCGGCTCTTGCTCTACGCCTTGCTGTTTGTTTGCTTCCCAGGTGTCTTGCTGCTGAGCCCCTTTCTAAACTTTCGGCCTCAGCGACGCGAAATTAGCCCATAGAGCGGTGCCGTGGCAAATTAAACCCGTCGGCTAGTCAGCAAGATTGAGCGTTATAGATGCGGCGAATTGATGTAATCGGAATTGGTGTCGGCGTATTTGCAGCGGGCGGACTGCTGTATCTGATCTTTTCTTGGGCGGGTATGGATGGCCTGTCGGCTGGCATCTGGAGCCAGGTGGTTTTTGTGGGCGGGCTGCTGGGCTGGACGGCAACCTATCTGACGCGGGTGCTCGGTAAAAAGATGACTTACTACCAGCAACTGCAAGACTACGAAGAGGCAGTGCTAGAAAAACGGCTGGCTGAGATGAGCCCGGCAGAAATCGCTCAGCTTCAGGCAGAGGTAGAACAAGAGCGCGCAGAGAAAGCGCGGCTGGAAGAAGAATCGGCAGAGGCTTAGGCATAGATTTGGCCCCAGATTTGGCCTCGGACTTAGCCATAGACTCAAGTTGCGCTGTGGCTTAAAGTTTTTATAGAGATGTAGTACCAGTGTTTTGGATGCCGGCAAAAGATGTGCCGGTCTTTTTTTATGGTGTCTGTTAGAGAGCGGTTTGATCAGCTTCGCGATCGCGGTGAATGCGCCTTGATCCCCTTTATCACAGCGGGCGATCCGGATTTGGCAACGACGGCTGAGGCTTTGCAGATGCTAGATCGCAACGGCGCTGACATGATTGAGCTAGGAGTACCCTACTCCGATCCACTGGCCGATGGCCCTACTATTCAGGCGGCGGCAACTCGGGCCTTGCAGCGTGGGGTAAATCTGGCGGCAGTGCTTCAGCTCGTCACAGAGGTGAGCCCCAAGCTGTCAGCACCGATTATTTTATTTACCTACTACAACCCAATTCTGAATCGGGGGATTGAACTTTTTTTAAAGGATATCTATGCAGCAGGGGTACGGGGTTTAGTAGTGCCCGATTTGCCATTGGAAGAAATGGACGGCTTGCTGAAGCCAGCAGCGGCAGTCGGTATTGATGTCATTCTTTTGGTGGCACCGACCTCGCCTGAAGAGCGGATACGGGCGATCGCCGAACGCTCCCAGGGATTTGTCTACCTGGTCAGCGTAACAGGGGTGACGGGAGTCCGTCAGCAGATTGGCAACCGGGTAGAAGGGCTGCTGGCCGACTTGCACAGCGCCACCGATAAACCGGTGGGTGTGGGGTTTGGCGTATCTGAACCGGCCCAGGCAAAGCAGCTGAAAGACTGGGGCGCAGACGGTGTGATTGTCGGGAGTGCGATTGTCAAACGGCTGGCAGACGGCACCCCGGCGGAAGGATTGGCTGCCATCGGTGAATTTTGCGCGGCGCTGAAGGCGGCTATTCAGTAGCGATCGCAGATACCATAAGCACAGGTTCACCCAGGCCAGGTCGATGAATCGCCGCTCTATTTTAGACCCCCAAGCTAGCTATACCTTCAGCAAGTATTTTGAGCTGAGCTATGAGCCGGAAGATATTTTTGCAGAATTTGACTGCACCTTTGAGCGCAAAGCGCTGACGCTCCCTCAAGCTCATCGACCCATTGGGTTTGTCGATGAGCTTCGTCGCCGATTGGAGCGGGCGGTCAGCCTGACTAATATAGCCAGCGAGATGGCACGCAGAGAACTGCTAATTGCGCCAGTTATATTCGCAGTCTGCGATTACTTGGATCAGGAGATGAAAATCGAGTATCGAGTGGATGTCAGCAGGCAGCTCAAAGGCAGTTTTGACTATTTTATTCCCAGTCCACAAAATCTATTGATCATTGAAGCCAAAAACGCCGATTTGGGTCGTGGCTTTAATCAGCTAGGCGCAGAGCTGATCGCGCTCGATCAGTGGACGCGGCAAGAGACCCCGATCCTCTATGGCGCGGTGACAACCGGTGACAGCTGGCAATTTGGTCAGTTTATCCGGGCTGAGCGCAGGATCTTTAAAGACATCAAGCTTTACAGCGTTCCTCTGGAACTGGAAAACTTACTGTCGGTACTGATCGGTATTATTCAACCTTCCTAATTCACCGGCCCAAGTCACAGAACAGACGGTAGCTGTCAGGGTTTGATCACGTGTCTTCATTTAGAATTCTTAACTTCTTTAAGGAGTTTTTCAAAGGCCTCGCCGTATTTGGCTCCGGTAGACGGTTTTTTGGGTTTTTCCGAAAAGACAGCGGAGTGAGCGCCAATAAATGCAAAAACGGCAAAGATCGCCAGGATAGGAAGTAAAGCAGGCATGGTAGATATGTTGTTTGTCTTAAGACATAGCTAGCAGTCATCAAACAGCTGATGAGACCACTGGTTTATATGATTGAAATATCGTGCACCTTCTCCGTATTATTACTGCCTCTGCATAGAGAATCTATATTGCTTACTTAAAGAAAATGATTTTGAGTATGTATCTTTTGTAGGTGAAATGCATAGAAGCCATACCTGAAAGAAAGTCTTTACTCAAAGCTGCCTTGCCCCAGAGTGATACGAAAACGAGTGGCAGCGGCCTGCTGCGGTGGGAGGCTAAACGCCTCGGTAACAACCCCGCCTCCGGCACCCACATCCAGCCCACCGGTAGGGCCCGGCGGCCCAGATAAAAACTGAGTTGCGCCTGCTAAAACAGCGCTGCAAGCAGCCTCCGCCGGCGCTAGCGGAGCGCGGGCAAAGTCAGAACGATTGGCAAAATTTAGAGTTAGATCTCCAGTCGGATTGGCAAATTCGATACTACCAGACTGAAGAATACTGGGTGGCTGAATAGGGTCGCACAGCACCGCGCTATTAACAGCCTGAGCGCCAGAATTGTAGAGGTAGACGGTGTACTCTACCTGGTCGCCCGGCAGCAGGGTTTCAGGCGCGTTGACAATGCCTTGAGGAAATGTTCCACCAGTGGCTTCAAGCAGCGTGTTGTCAGCCGTTTCATCGACCTGATCGACAAAGCTATCAAAACGGGTTTCAACCCCATTGCTGATGACGGCTGTAATCCGCTTGACTACCAGCATATTACCGGCTACCGGGTTAAAGGGCAGGCAGGCGGAAGCTTCAAAGTCACTGCCTGCGCTAGCGAGAGAGATAGAAGTTGTGGCCTGGCCTGGTGGCCCATCATTGCCCAAACTGATGATAAAGCCGGTATCTGCTAGTGGGCTAAAGTTGCTGCCAGAGGTCGCGAACAGATTGCCAAATAGGTCAAAGCTCAGATCTTCAACATCATCAATGAGGGTGTTACCGATTTGGAACATGCCCAAAGGCGTGAGGGCACCGGTGCTCCGGTCAATGATGACCAGCACCTGAGGGCTAGTTGGCCCGTCATTGGCAGACCCGTAAAGGGTGCCATCAGGCCCTAAGGCAATACCATCAATACTGTTTGTTCCTGGCGGGAAAGCGCTGTTGGGCAGCTGAACAATTTGGGCTGGGGGACTAACGCCGATGCTGCGACCGTTGCCATCAACTTGCAGCGTAGCTTCTACTAGGACATTGTTTCGGGCGGCATTTCTATCTTTAGAAACAGCCAGCAGGCGGGTTTGATTGGGAGATTGGATGTCAATGACAACGCTGTCGAAGTCTTCAAAGGGGCCAAGGGTACCTAAAGAGGTAAAGCTTCCATCAGCTGGTGAGACCCGGCCCACTTCGTTGCCGTTGAGCACAATCAGCTCATCAAAGGCGGGACGGGAGGTCATTGCCTCGATAATGGAGATAGGACCGTTGGGACCGGTGATGGTTCCCAGATTTTCGACCAGGCCAGTGCTGAAATCGATGCGAGTTAAGGTGTCAGGGGTAAACTGGCCGCCAGTTATATCACCTGGGCCACCATTGTCGGCGATTCCGTAGCAGGCCTGTCTGATCGGGGTTTGTGACCGGGCAGGCCCCTGGTAGCCCAGTAAAGCAATTAAAGCCAGGGCACTGGCGACCAGGCGACGTGGTCGGGCCATGAACCGGAGCGCAGCAGGCGAGGGATTAAAACGTCGGGTTGGCTGGTGCATGAGGGTCTCAAAAGCAGGTCTAAGGAAGATCAGACGGGTTGATAGGCGAAGTCAGGTAGATAGCGCTGGCCTATTCGATTTGCAGGTCGGATTCTTGGTCTTCGAAGATGATGTCGAGGCCCCGGCTGTCAAAGAAGAGAAACTCGACGCGGCGATCGCGCGCATAGTCCACCACGTCTGGCCCCGTTGAAATTAGCTGCGTTTCACCAAAGGTGCGAATGCGCATGCGGGCGGGGGCAATGCCTTTTTGCAGCAGGTAGTCTCTAGCGGCGAGCGCCCGGCGCTCACTGAGGGCCTCGTTGTAGGCGTTGCTAGCGCGGGGATCGGTATGCCCCTGAAGCTCTACAGTCAGCGAAGGATACTGGGCTAGGGCCGCTGCGATTTGGTCGAGAATGTCTGCGCTAGCGGCGCTGATGAAAGAGCGGTCTAGCGCGAAGTGAACATTACGAGGAATCCGTAGCGTGATTTGCTCGGTAGTGGACGTAGTGATTTCTGGGCCGGGCGCTGGCTCCTGGCAGACAGGTTGATAGGACTGAGGCGGGCTTGCAGGCGGCTCAACCCCAACAGCAGCAACCGGTGAGGGCTCTGATGTGCCGTAGCGCGGGTCGGTGGCGATCGCACTCAACTGCGTACCCTCAGGCTCATTCACACTGACGCTAAAGACGCCGTCGTCACCCACCTGTACGGTCGTGAGCGGCTCCGCCAATTCGCCGTAGATGCGCTGCTTGGTGTTCACCCGGTAAATATCGACTTCTGAACCTGGATCGGCCCGGCCCGTCAGCGTCGTCGCTTCGCCATCCATTGGAAAAACGTAGGCGTCGAATTCAGGCGCATTGATCGCCGAATTGGCAGAATCGCGGCGGCGCTGACGCGAGTTACGCGGTGGGTTGGGTCCATCGCTGAACTGGTAGTCAGACACGCGGGTCTCGTAGTGATAGGTCAGATCGACGCTGAGGCCGTCTAAGGCTCTAAAGGTGTTGTTGCGAATGGTGTTTTGATCGCTTTGGGGGTAGGCGGCGATCGCCACTCCCGGCCCTGGCTGAAAGGCAATGGAGTTGTCAGTCACCGAGTGGCCGCTGCCCATCAGGTAGACGCCAGGTCGCCGCAATCGCCGACCGTTAAACCGGATATCGTTACCGTAGATCAGCGCCGAGCCCTGCGGCTTGAACATGTAGAGCCCGCTGCCGTCGTTGGCACACATCAGGTTGCCAAAAATTTCTGAGCCATCAATATCACCATCCAAGCGAATGCCGTCCGGTATGCCCCTAAGCCCATTGCCGATGATGGTGTTTTCTGTAACGATCAGCCCCTGGGCCAGCGCCCCTGTGATAATGCCGCTGCCCTCGTGATACTCAATCCGGTTGCGTCGCACCACCGCATCGGTCGCATTAAAAACCGAGACGCCAAAAGCAGACATCTCCGCTGGCACCGGAATGCCGCCTGCCGGTGAAACCCCCAGCCAGTTATCTTCAATCACCACGCCCTGCGGAGCCTGGTCGTATTCGTCGGGGGTGAGGCGCAGCTCGCTATCCGAAGGGGAGTCTGGACCCCTGGCTGCCCCGGCATTGGTGCCCGGCGGCGGTACGGCATGGGTGATAAAAATATCGGCTGGCGGCGTGGTTTCGGTAGAGGCGTGCTCAGATGAAAAACCATAGAGACTGAGCCCCCGAACGCTTACCTGATCGGCGGCAACCGTCAGCCCGCGAAAAACCTCTGCGCCCGCCAATGGGGTGATCGAAACCGCTGGCGTGGGTACTGGCACAATCGCTGGCTCGCTCGACTCAGCGCCGTAGCCTGGCTGAGTAGTGCCATCAATAGTCAGCCCTGGCGCGATGATCGGCGGCAGCAGTTCGACTAGCTCAATGCGAGTATCACCTGCCAGTAAAAACCCGATTTTAGGGCTGGCGGCTGGCGTTACCAGGGCAGCCTCAGCCGCGCTGAGAGACGTTAGCGGTAAGGTGCCGTTGGCAATCTCGATAGCTTCACGCAGGGTCAGCGCCTGGTCGGGGAGGTTTGGGCCGTCGAGGTCGCTGGTAACCGTGATATTGACTAATGGCGGCGGCGTAGGCACGCCTACAGCAGCGGGGCCGGGGGCTGGAATAGGCACGACTGGCTGTGCGCTGGCAGACAGCGATGTGACGCTGAGTAGAAAGACGCTTAGCGGCAGCGATCGCTTCGCAACGAAGCATTTAACCGCATTGGGCTGGTCGGGTGAGTAGCTGGTCGGGTGGGTATGGCTATTCATCTATTTACTGCTCACCTCCGTAGTTGATCATGTCCGGGGCTGTCAGCGGCAAGCTGCTGGATAGCAAGTCACCCTTGAGCTGCGCTTTACTCCATTTAGTGGGAAATAGCGTTGTTGTCATCAGATGCGGGCTAATCGGCGGGCTCGGGCCGTTTAATAGCGCTATCAGCTCATTGGCTGGTGCGCTGGAGACGCTCTCGTCACTGGGAGCGCTGGCTTCTTCAACCGCAGACTCGGTTTGTTGGGGCGGCGCTACCTCTTGCAGACCAAAGCCGTTGAACAGTTCGTTGACTTTGAAGGTGGCGGCTAAGTAAAAGCCGCCATCGTCGCGATCGCCTCCCCCCTGAAAGCTGCGATCATTCGCCTGACCAAAGCTGTAGCCCACGCCCAAGCGCAGATCGGGCGTCGCGTAGTAGCCGGTTTCCAGGGCCAGCGCAGTTTCGTTGTAGCTGACCGAAGGCTGGCTGACGTAGCGAACTTCGCCGACAATATCCCAGCGGTAGGCAAACCGATAGGCGGTGCGCAGCTGAGCCAGGTGAATCGTATTGGAAATGCCGCTCAGCCCCTGCGAGGCTAAATCAGCGTTGGTATAGCGCAGGCCGTATTTACCGTAAAACTCCCAGCGATAGTTGGGGGCGTAGATACCTTCAGCGGCTAGCGTGTGCTCGCTGATGTCGTTGTTACCAGGAGAATTGATCGTAATCGACGGGTTGGTGGCGTATTCATAGCTCAGCAGTCCGTTGAAGCGATCGCTCGCCGGGTCGCGGTAAGCCATGCCTAGCTTGAAGCTGCTGGTATTGCCAAAGCGACCGGTCAGCACCTGGTTGGCATAGTCCGCATACTCAAATCGCCCCAGCGCCGTTAGCGCAGGCGACAGTCGTCCGGCCATTGACGCGGTTAGTACCGTATTGTCGCCGCCGATGCTGCTATCGCGAAACTCAGCCCGAGCGCTGGCCTGAAAATCTCGATTGTCCAAATATTCCAGCCCCACCGAATAGGTGCTGCCCGGCGCTAGTCCCAGCGCGGCTGCCGACTGCCCCACCGCAAAAGGCTGCGCAAAGCGCTCGCCCGTGCCAATCACGCCCAGGCCTTCACCCATGATTCGCTCGTAGCCCAAATCCATATTGAGACCCGGCGCAATATTCCAACGGTGGTTGAGGCCGACTGCGCCCTGCCCAGTGACGCCACTGACGCCGCCCAAAATGGAGTAGCGCCCGGTGAGCTGAGTGCTGTCAGAGAGGTCGTAGTTGAGCAGGGTATCGAGCGAGGTAATCGAATCTGGGGCGACATCGCTGTCCTGAAAGAACTGCTGCGCTAGCCGCACAGTGACTTCCGGCAGCGGCTGATAGTCCAGCCCCAAAACGGTGCGGCCTGGATAGATCGGGTCATTGTCGCCACCGAGATTGAATTCGTTTTGGGCGCGAAAAGAGAGGTTGTCGGCCAGTGGCAGCGTCAGCCCAGAGACGAGCTGGCTGCTGCTGAAGTCGAGACTGCCGATGCGGTCATTGCGATCGCGATACACATACGACAGATCCACCGTTGCTTCGCCGAGCTGCTGCTGTACCCCGGCCCGCACAGTGGTCAGTGAGTTATCGACGCTGGCGCCTGGCAGCGAGAAAAATCCGGGCGATCGCAGCGCATCAAACCCGCTGCGAATAGCCGGGGCGGTGCCGCGATTTTCCTCTTGGTCGTACTGCACTTCAAACTGGGTGTCCTCGCCGACCAGGGCCGATAGCTCAGCTCCCCAGCGGGTTTGCCCTGGCCGGAAGCTGGTCGTTGCCGTATTGTTAAAGCCGCTGTCAGCCCCACGCAAATAGGCCCGGCCAAAAAAGTTATTGGCAATTTCGCCGTTGGCTTCAATGCGGTAGGCCGTGCCGTCACCATCGTTGACGGTGCCGCTCAGCGAAGACTGAGCAAATTCACCAATTATCTGAGCGCGATCGCCCAGCGAAACCAGCGCATCGACGCCGTAGAGCGTAAAGTCACTGACGGCATTGTCTTCGGTCACCACCGATGCGCCAATCCAGCTCGGGTTCTCCAGATCGTAAGAAAAGTTGTACTGAGCCCGAGCCCCAAACAGCTCACCGCCCGTCTCTTGCCCGTCTATCTGGTAAGAAGCAACAATTCGCCGCACCAGAGGCGGGCCAAACGGATTGGCATCGACAGCGCTCACCGGCTGCGTGAATAAAATCGCCCCGCGATCATAGTCAATTCGGTAGTCTGCCCCCCGCGTCATCGCCACCCGCTCAATCACCGTGCCGGGACGGTTAAGCTCTTCTACCTCGATAAAAATTTCCTCACTGCCCGCCAGTATCAGCGGCTCTGAGAGAAAGTAAAAGCCGCTCGTGCCATCCGGAACAATCGTATCGCGCTTAAACGGGCGAATATTGTCGGCATACATCGCCGTCAGCTGTAGGCCGCTATTTTCGCCGCCCAGCAGGGTGTAGTTGCCCATAAAGCCGTGCAGCTGACGGCTAGTCGCGCTAAACAGCTGCGAAGGTCGGGAGAACTCATTAGTACTGTAGTCGCCCCACATAAAGAAGTTAGGCTCAGCTTCGATGACGGAAGCGTCCTGCTGAAAGCGCAGATAGAGGCTGTCAATTGAGGGGGTGAGATAGTCATTCGTCGAGCTATCGCCATAGACCGGATAGGTTTGCTCGCAGGCCTGCACGTCTCTGTAGAGCCGGGTTTGGTCACAGCGCTCGTTGAGATTGCGATCGCTGTTATAGGCCCCCGTAAACAGCCAGTCGCCAATCGCTCCCGTACCAAAGATGGCCACCCGCCCCTCTAGCTCAGTTTTGTCGATTTTATCCGGGGCGAGAAAATCGCTAAAGCTGCCCCAAAAGTTGGTAGAAGCAGACCCAAAGCGCAGATCGACTACCCCAGTCACCAGCGAGGGCCGCAGCGGTGTAATAAAGCTCACTTCTGTATAGGCTTCGATCTCTCCGGCCCCATTGACCAGGTTGTTTTCTAGTGCCAGCGGCGTCTGAGCTAGCAGATCGTTTCGAGCCGCGCTAGCGCGAATCACCACTCGCTGAGCATCCAAGCCAGAGCGCAGCTCCGCCTCAAATTCGCCGCGCCGCGCCAGCACCTGAAAGCCCGCCCGGTCAATATCGTAATCAGCCCCGATAAATTCTCCAGCGCTGGCAGTCAGCGTAACCACCACATCGCCCGCTAAAATTTCACCGCTCTCATCGGTGATGCTGCCCCCTAGCTTGACGGTAGAGCGGCGATCAGCGCGAATTTGCACATCTGCTGTCGGTGCAACCTGAAGCTGATAGGTCTGCTCAATCAGCGCTGGGTTCGGCACCTGGCGAATGATCACGTCATCAATTTCGCCTTCTACCTCGCCCTGCACCCGCTCGTTGATCATCTGAGAGTTGATGGGGACGGGCGGTGCGATTACCGGCTCAGTTTCGACCAGCGCATCGGTAGTTTGGGCCACTGTAGTTTGGGCCACTGTAGGCGCGGACAAGGTAGAGGCGGGCGGCGTCAGCTGCGTAGTCCAATCCTCAGCCAGCTGAAAATCGTCAGTTAGCGAACCGGCACTGCTCACAGCAGGCAGCCCGGCAGACTTGCTGGCAGCAGAAGACGGCTTAGCGGATTGCGCTTGAGCCGGAGATTGGAGAAGTAGCAATGCCCCCACAGCAGACGTTAAAAGGCCGAAATTCAAAGTTGTGAATAGGCGCATGATCAACCTTCTCCTTCACCGAATGTGGGGGTCACTGCAAAGTTCATCCGAGCGAGGCCGCCGGGCTCTAACCGCACCAGACGAGACTGGCTGTTGTCTTCTACCCGAAAGAGGTTGGGCGCGAGAGTATAGCCAGGCAAACTGGCCAGGTCTAGTGCGCCAACTCGGTTGCCCGACAGCGCATTGGCTACAGAAAAGAGACCGTCCGGGTCGGTGATGATGCGATTACCGCTCTCCATGTAAATCACCGCATTGGGAACGCCAGGTTCGCCGCGCTGCTGTTCGCCGTCGAAGTTTTTATCTACAAATACGCGGCCAATAATGGTGCCGCAGTCCGACAAAATGCCCTGGCGAATGGTCAGCTGAAAGGCCGCTTCCACATTTTCAAACCCAATTGCTGAGGCAACCGCAACGTTGCGGCCATTGCCTCGAATTGCATCGGGTGTGAGCACAGCAGCGTAGGCGATATTCAACGCACCGCCTGGCGGTAGGGGCGGAAAGGCGAGCGTCAGATTGCGGCCACTGAGCGTCACCGCAGTTGGCGGCGTTGGGTCGCCGGTCGCCGATCCTTCTACGAACTGGACGCCCAGCGGTAGGGTGTCACTAATTTGTAAATTGTTGGCGGTCTGCGTGCCCTGATTGCGCAGCAGCAGCTGGTAAAGCACCACGTCTCCTGGCTCAGCTGCCGACTTATCTGCTGATTTCACCAGGCTGAGACCGAGTGTAGAGGTGCCCAGCACAGCGCTCACCGGATAGCGCACCGTATTAGAAGGCGTATCGACCCGACCTGTCGTCGGCTGGTTAGGCTGACCGTTGCTGGGTGCATCGTATTGAACGTTTGCCTGGTTGGGAATAGTCGCTTGAGCTAGCGCCGCTGGCAACACTAAGCTGTTGATCGCCAAGCTCAATACAGTTCCTAGCGCTACGAAACGGCCAAACTTAAGCCATCGCCTCAATTGCCCATTGATCAGTTGCCTGCTGAAGTTCCTGCGGCCAAGCGTCATTTTCGTAACCATTCTAAAAACCAATCAATTAACTCAATTAGCTGGAGAGTGCTCATCAGCTTTCATTCAGCTCGTTAGATTTTGAGCGGGCTAGGCCGCAGAAGCACGAACAGGGAACTTAACTTGGATCTCTCATGCCGACAGGCACTTCAGTAGGCGCCCGTTTGCTAAACAGGCTATGACCAAGGCGATCGCTTCAGCAGCAAAATCCGCTAAAAATCTGACGAAGTTTATGAAGATCTGATAAATTCATACGGAAAATTACTGACCTGCCCGTTTTCCTGATGAATATTTCTCAATGGATATACTTAAAATCTTTCTGAGAAATGATTATTACACTGCAAATTGCGCGAAATCAATCCTTACGGATCCAGTAGTCCGTATCAATTAGCACCCTGCTCAGAGAGGGATTAAGGAGAAATCGCTGCAAGACTGCGCTGAGGCTCCGCTTGTTTTGTAGCGGCAAACGGGTGAACTGCGGACTTTTCTACCGATAATCCGAAGCTTTTATAGACGTCTTTAAGTCTGAATCTTAAGATAATATTATTTGTATCAAACTATATTGGAAAGTACTGAGCTGCATAAAACAGCCGTTTAAACCCTTTTTCGCTCTTTGCAAAATATAAATATTTTTTAAGGCGGCTGGCTGTACAAAGAAGAAAAAACGGCTAAAAAGAGGCTAAACGCAGGCTGAGCGCCTCTATGTCGAAAGTCTGCGAATAATTTTTGCATGGTGGGTTTGCAAATCCTTCAGCGCTGGCGGCATTAAACCAAAGACCGAGCAGCGGCGCGTTTTTGCAGTGGCGAAGACGGATGCCGTAGCTGCCTGCTTGAGAGTTTTGTTCTCACAGCAAAGCGCTGTCTATGCAGCAGTATTTCTGCTACGGTCGCCACAGCTGGGTGGGGGTGTTTCCCCTCATCTGTATATCTATACTGAGTGCCAGTCGCTACAAGAGAGCAGAGCAAGTCAGCTTTCTACTGGCCATTGAACTTACCCGCCATTATTTTTGGAATGGGGCTGCTGAACTGGCAAATCGCTCCAAACAACATGCAGCTGGCGCTGGGGAAAGGGAATCTCGATATCGTGCTGGCGTAGGGTTTCGGCCAGCATGAAGTACAGATCGCTCTTGATAATAAACTGACGGCTGGGCTGAGAAACCCACACCAGCAGCTCAAACTGGAGGGCGCTGTCGCCGAACTCCTGGAAGAGTACCTGAGGCGGGGGGGTCGCCAGCACGTCCGGATGCTGGCGACCTACGCTCAGGAGTAAGTCGCGCACCTGCTTCGGTTCGGACTTGTAGGCCACGCCGACCGGAATCCGAATGCGAGAAATGGGATTGCGGTGGCTCCAGTTCACCACTTCGTTTTCTAATAGGTGAGAATTTGGCACGATAATGGAGACCTGGTCAACGGTGCGAATTTCAGAAGAGCGCGCGCCGATCCGTTCGACGGTGCCGGTCTGCTCGCCAACCTGAATAAATTCGCCGACCTGAACAGGCCGCTCAAAAACCAGGACCAGGCCGCTGCCGATGTCTTTGACGATATTTTGCAGGCCCAGACCGGCCCCTACGCCCAGAGCGCTGGCAAGCAGCGTCAGTGAGCTGAGGTTAATGCCTGAAGCCTGCAAGACAATAATGCAGCCTACAAAAATTAGGCTGTAGCGCAGCAGGATGGCGATCGCCTCCTGCACACCTCGATTGATGCCAGTTTCTTGCAACACCCGGCGTTTGAGCGTATTAGAAATAATTTGGGCAACAACCGTGACCAGCAGCACCAGCACCAGCAGCCGAAAAATATCCAGCATGGAGATGGAATTGTTGCCGAGCGGAATCGTCTGAGCCGTAAAAGACTCAGTCAGCCTAGAGATAATGCGGTGGCTGATCTGACGGGTATTGGGAAAAAGATTGGTGGCATAGAGCAGCGCTGCTATCCAAATGCCCAGCCGCAGCAGCAGCAGCGTCGCATTGAGAAATAGGTTGAGCGTGGTGAACTGACCGGCCTCCGACTCGTCCTCCATTGCCGCTGCTTGCAGCAGCTGGTACAGATATTTACGCCAGAGCACACCCGTTAGCAAATGGGCTAATGCGGCTACCAATGGCACAACCGGCACCTGCCACAGATGCTGCTGAATATATTCGGGCTGGCGCTGTAGCTTGGCTTTGGTAAAAGTCTTTTCGAGCTGGGCGGCCCACTCTTCTGCCTGCCGCGCCGACGTGAGGTTGCTGGTTGTATCCTCTGGGGTGACTGTAAAGTTAAACTCCATCTGAGGATCTGCCAGCGAGGGCGATTCGAGCCAGACGGTGGCTAGGCCCTCTTCCCTGGAGGGCGCATCTACTCTAATTTCTGGGATGATCTCTTGCTGAGCAAACGGCTGCAAACTGCGGCTGATGGTTTTGGCCCGGTCAGCGGCGCTAGCGGTGGCAACCGTATCGGTCACCCGAAAGACAGCGTGGCCGTCAATCACCACAGGCGCTGATCTGTCGCTGGCAAACATGCTGCCCGGAAACAGCGCGGCAGGGACTACAAAGGGTAGGGCGATCGCCACCGTAAAAGTCAGTACCGCCCCCAAAATTAGCCGAAAAATCCGCTTGGGATCGGTGCTGCCCCGTTTATAGGGATGGTTTGATCCGCTGCTCTCTGACTTTCTATCCACCATTGCCTAGCCTATAGATGCTCTCTTAACCACGCCTGCTTTAGTTTTCATCTAAAGCCTCTCAGTTATAGCGAAGCGCGGATGCATTCGCGCTTCGCCTGTTGCTATATATGGCTTACAGTCAGTAATGCTGCATGAAGCAAAGTGCCGGAAGCTATAAAATCAAGCACAGTGCCTCAAATTCAGCACGCTTTACTAAGTTACGAGATCAAGAGGGATACGGCACTGTGCAAGCCATTAAGTCTGAGCGCGATGCACAATCAGCGGTATAGCAGACAGCAGCATGAGCAGCACTAAACAGCAGATCAGCGGCAGGAGCTTGCCGCCGCTCAGCGCCTCTGCGCCAGTGACGCCCAGCCAAGTATAGGCCAGGGTACCGGGGATAATGCCAATCAGGGTGCCAGCAGCATAGTCTGCAACCGGAACTGGCGTTAGCCCAAAGGCAAAATTCACCACGTTAAACGGTGAGATAGGCGAGAACCGAACAGTCAGCACGCAGCCTAGAGATTTGTCGCAAATAGCGCTGTTGAGTTTTTTGAGCAGGGGGCGATGGTGAAACCGCCGCTCAAACCAGTCGTAAAGTAAGTAGCGAGCCAGCCAGAAGGCGGCGACAGCGCCTAGCGTAGCCCCAATCACTGACCATACTGCGCCCCACCACAGGCCATAGACTGCCCCGCCGACAATCACTAACACCGTCCCGGGAATGCCTACCGCATTGGCTGCGATATGGGCTAAAAGAAATAGTCCGACGCTGCGCACCGATGTAGTGCGATCGCCCGCCTCAGAAAAAAACTGAATTAGCGCGTTGCGGTCAAAAATGAAAGCTAAGGATCGCCAACCAACCGTATTGAGGGCAACAGCAACGAGGGCGGCAGCGAGGAAACAACCCCAAAATTTTTGATTAAATCTCATTTGCAGCGGGGGCGTTGGAGAGCACGAGGCATTTGCTAACAATTAGGCCACATCTGCTGGTGCGTCTGATTCTGAGGCATCGGCTTCGGGCACTGCCTCTTTAAGCGCTTTACGAGCAATCTTGGTGATATACAGCGTGATGGCAACTACCGTCACAAAGATGAGAATTTTGATAATCCAGTCAACCACCGGACTAGAGGGCGCTTCGCCCGCGCCGAGCATAGCGATATCGCCAATGAGAGAGCCCAGGTAAACGTACATAATGGTGCCTGGGATGATGCCAGTCGTGCCCAGCACGTAGTCTTTGAGAGTGACTTTGGTGAGGCCAAGAGCGTAGTTTAATAAGTTGAACGGAAAGGCAGGTGAGAGGCGAATCAGAAAAATCAGCTTGAGACCCTCGTCGGCGATCGCCCCGTCTAGCGCACTAAAAAACCGATTGCCCGCCACCTTTTGAGCAATCCAATCGCGAGCGACAAACCGCCCAATCAAAAAAGCCGCTGTCGCGCCCAGCATCGCCCCAATGAAGACCAAAATAGAGCCTTTCACGATGCCAAAAACAAAACCCGCCCCCAGCGTGACGACCGAAGCTGGTAAAAAGGCCACCGTAATCACGATGTAAGCCAGGATAAACACGACCGAACCGATTGGACCAAGGCCGTCAATCCAGGCGACCAGATTCACCAGCATCTGCTGAATTTGGCCAAAGATGGCAAAGGGGCCAGCCGCCTGACTAGCGCCCTCCTGTGCCAGGGCTGGACCTGCTGCTAACAGCGCACTGCCGAGCAAAGAAAACAACATAAGCTTCAGCACGCGACGAACAAATCGGCCTGATCGCTTGGACAGAGCGGGGTCTGACAAGCGATGAGGGTTTCTATAGAGATGAGTAGAAGGCTGATGGATGAAGGTGTTCATTAGATCAAGTCCTTAACTGAGTATAGGCGTGGATGAAGGCTCGTTAGAGCAGTGAGCCACCGCAGCTAGAGCCGCTACCGGCAGTACAGCCATAGCAATAGGGACGAGTGGCAATTTTCTCAATCACATCTAGAGAGCCAGCGGCCAGCAGCTTTTCGACTGTTAGCGCTGTACCGTCAGGCGATCGCGCCGCCACCGCCTCCATTTGGTTAAAGTCGCAGTCGTAGACATTGCCCAAGTAGTCAACAGACAGCTCATTGCGACACATCAGATGCTCCACCGTGATGCCATTGTGATGAGCCTCTAAAAACTTGAGATAGGGCCGATGCAGCTGGCGATGCTGCAAGTGAAACTTGGTGCGGCCAATGGGCAGATTGGTAATGGTGAAAAGACTGTTGAATACAAGGCCAAAGTGCTCATTGAGATAGGCGCTGTAGTCTTTTTGTAAACTAGCTTGATCCGGCGTTAGCGAAAAGTCGGTAGAAGTCGGTATCGGTGGGTTGTACACCAGATCTAAAACTAGGTTGGGATCTTTGCCGTAGCCCAGCGCATTGAGCTTTTGAATCGCTTGCACCGAGTCGCTATAGACGCCTTTACCGCGCATCGCATCGACATTGTCTTCTAAGTAGCAGGGCAAAGAGGCGACAACATGCAGCTGGTGCCGGGCAAAGTACTCAGGCAAATCTTCGTAGCCCGGTTCAAAAAATATCGTCAGGTTAGAGCGCACGATCACGTCTTTTCCTTCGGCTCTGGCAGCTTCTACCAAAGGGCGAAAGCCGTAGTTCATCTCGGGGGCACCGCCTGTCAGGTCAACAGTTTTGATCTGGTCGAAGCGGTGAATTATTTCTAGCAGCTGTTCGCACACTTCAGAGGAGAGTTCTTCAGTGCGGTGCGGACTGGCCTCAACATGGCAGTGGGTGCAGGCCAAATTGCAGCGGCGGCCTAAGTTAATTTGCAAAACGCTGATGGCATTTTTGCTAAGGGGACTGCCGAGTTTTGTTTCAAAGGGGGTGATGGCACTTAAGCCATCGCCGGATCGTTTACCAGGGCTGACAGCAGATCGATCAACAGTTTGAGAGGTGGAAATATGAACCATAGGGAATGAAAGATACCGAATGAATAAAATAGGGTACCGCCGAGGCAGTTCGCTGTATCAGCTTAGTGTTTTTACAGTCGGGCGATTGCGATCGCCTGCGTCTCCATCATTAAAGGGGGCGATGCTGAGTTTTCGCTTAGAAAGAGATGGGAGTACAGTGGGATCTACCGGCCAAGGTTAGGCGCTGAATGCATATACTGCTGGTTGACGACGAAGTAGAACTGACTGAACCGCTGAGCCACCTGTTGCAGCGCCAGGGCTATACGGTGGCAGTGGCTGCCGATGGGCAAACGGGCTGTGACATGGCCGTCAGCGGTACCTATGACTTGCTGATTTTAGACTGGATGCTGCCGGGCAAAAGCGGCCTGGAGATTTGCCGGGAGGTGCGATCACACGCGCAAACCACCCCCGTCCTCTTCCTCACCGCCAAAGATACTCTCGATGACCGGGTCGATGGCCTCGACGCTGGCGCTGACGACTACCTGGTCAAACCCTTCGAGCTGCGCGAACTGCTCGCCCGCGTCCGCGCCCTGCTGCGCCGTCCTGCTGCCGTTGATGGCCGTTCGGAATCAGAGATGCCCGCTAGCAAACTTCTCCAGTTTGGCAACCTGACGCTCAATATTGAGAATCAATTGGCCCATCGAGACGGTATAGCCATTGAGCTGTCTGAAAAAGAAGTGCAGCTGCTGGCCTATTTGATGCGATCGCCCCACCAGCTGCTCACCCACAGCCAAATCTACGCCGCCGTCTGGAGCGGAGCCACCCCTAGCAGCAACGCCCTCGCCGCCCAAATGCGCCTGCTGCGAAAAAAAATTGAACAGCCCGGTCAGCCCATTCTTATTCATACGGTGTATGGCAAAGGCTACCGCTTTGGCGCGCCCGAATAGCCCAAAGACTTGGTAAGTGCTCTGTCAAAACAGGACAGACAGATAGCTAATACTGTGACGCCTTAATATCTTCTTATTAATATTCTTAAATCCGTACTATAAATTGATATTTCCTGTTCCAAAAAAATCGTAAAAACGCGTAGGAATTAAATCCAGCTACATTTGTTCAAAGCTTGAAGGACTTAAAAAATATGGATTAGTGCTTCTCTTTTAAGAAAACACCATTCCATATTTTTATACAGAGAACGTATCTAGTTGGAAGTGGATCTGAATAAAATCACACCATTTAACAAAAACCAATGTTTTATCAAGATGTATACTGGCAAACCACAGTCGTAAAAAGTGTCTTTTCAGAAATCGTTCCTGTTATTGATAATTCTTCTCATAGGTCAAAGAAAGAACGGCTTGAGACAACCTTTAAACTATCTATAGCCATCATGCGTCATTTCTGAAATGCTTATACTCAGGAAGCTCAGCTTCGGGCTCATAGTTTTTCAGTTTTCACGAAGGATGGCTATATCGATGATTTTGGCAGCTGGTTTAGAGAGCCAAAAAACTAATCAGATAGTGCGGGCGAATATCTCAAGCCATTGCTCTACGGACACAGCGACACCGCTCTCCAGCTTTTTCTTATTACCAGCGAAGCGCCCGATAGCCCTGTCAGCATCCTGCTCGACTCCTTCCTCAGCAGCACAGACAGTCACCGCACTGCCCAATTTGAAGGCCAGCCCTCAGCCAGCTCTGCCCCATGGCTCCATCAGAGCGCTGCTCGAACCACAAGTCAAAACGCCCGCCCAAACAGTGCCCCTGCCGACCGCCGAAGCCGCCGAGCCGTCCAAACGGCCAAATCATACGCGGTGAACCGGCTAACCAGCGTCATCCGCTCCGATAGAGATGACGTTGCTGCGCTTCAGGGGGAATTAGTCAGCGAGGCCAAAACATCAGCGAGGCCAAAACAACAGACGTGCAAGAAGGCCCGATAAGACGTTAGGAATTCGCTAGGCTATTAAGCATACTGTCTGCACAATTTGCCTAGATGGATTTTACCGAAAGCCTGAAAATGGCGACCAAAACGCTGAGCGCCAACAAGCTACGCAGCAGTCTCACCATGCTCGGCATCATTATTGGCAATGCCTCTGTCATCGCCATGATCGGCATTGGTGAAGGCGCGCAAAAATATGTCAACGGCCAGCTGCAAAGCCTGGGGCCAAACGTGCTGTTTGTCGCGCCTGGTAACCGTGAGTCCCGGCAGCTAGGCGATCTGGAAACACCTCGCAACCTGGTCTTAGCCGATGCGACAGCCATTGCCACTCAGGTGCCTTCTGTCACCGCTGTCGCCGCCGAAAAAACGACCGCAGGCATTGTCAGCTATCGGAACCGCAACGCCAATCCCAGCATTGTCGGCACGACCACTGGCTTTCTCACTGTGCGCAGTTTTGAGATGGACCAGGGCCGGTTTCTGACCGATCTCGATCAGCGCTCAAATGCGCTGGTCGCCGTCATCGGCAGCACCTTAGCAGAGCGGCTGTTTGATACGCAAAGCCCGATTGGTCAGCAGGTACGTATCAAAGGTGTCACCTTTGAAGTGGTGGGCCTGCTCGAAAAAAAGGGGTCCAATCTGGGCCTCGACTACGACGACGCGGCGATGGTGCCGATTACTACGCTCGCTAGCCGCATTGTCGGGCGCACTTCTCCTTACGGCCTTGAAGTAGGCTTTATCTCAGTTTCGGCCAATAGCCAGGAGGCGATGGAGACCGCTGAATTCCAAATTACTAATCTACTGCGGCTCAGACATGGCATCACTGAGAGCGACGACTTTTTTATTCAGAGTCAAGACACCCTGCTCGATATTGCCAATACGGTCACCGGGGCGCTGACGCTGATGCTGGCAGCGATCGCCTCTATCTCTCTTTTTGTCGGCGGCATCGGTATTATGAACATTATGCTGGTCTCAGTTCGCGAGCGCACTCAAGAAATTGGCCTGCGCAAAGCGATTGGCGCTACTCAGCGAGATATCCTCAGCCAGTTCTTAATCGAAGCGGTCATTCTCTCAGCCATTGGCGGCGTCATCGGCACGGCACTCGGTGCGAGCGGCATTTTCCTCATTGCAGCATTCTCTCCTTTTGAGGCAGGCGTCTCAATTTCGGCAGTAGTAGTTGCCGTCGGCGTCTCCGGCAGCATCGGCCTATTCTTTGGCGTTGTCCCCGCCCGCCAAGCCGCCAAACTCGACCCCATCGTCGCCCTCCGCAGCGCCTGAAAAGGAACGATGAACGATGAGCGATGAGTTTTCTTAGTCCGACTTTTCTGCTCCCCTCGCCTTCCCCCTACTTCATCCTTCCGCATTCTTACTTCATCCTTCCCCATGCCTCCCCTCATCCAATTTCGCCAAATCACCAAAATCTACGGCAGCGGCAACACCGAAGTCCGCGCCCTGTGGAATGTAAACATGACCATTGAGCCTGGTGAGTACTGCTCAATTATGGGGCCGTCGGGTTCGGGCAAATCGACAGCGATGAACATGGTTGGCTGTCTCGATCAGCCAACTAGCGGCGAATATCTGTTCGACGGGCAAGATGTGGCCCAGCTAGCCGAAGACGAACTTGCCCACATCCGCAATCGTAAAATTGGCTTTGTCTTTCAGCAGTTTCATCTGCTGAGCCATCTCACCGCCTTAGAAAACGTAGAGCAGCCGATGATGTATGCCGGTATCCCTAGCGCTGAGCGCAAAAAACGAGCCGCTGATGCGTTGGCGCAAGTGGGCCTGGGCAACCGCACGCACAACCGACCCAATCAGCTCTCGGGCGGGCAGCAGCAGCGAGTAGCGATCGCCCGTGCCATTGTCAATCAGCCGCTGCTCATACTGGCCGACGAACCCACTGGCGCATTAGATACGCAGACCACTCAAGATGTCATCAATATCTTTTCAGACTTAAACCAGAGCGGCATTACTGTGGTCATGGTCACCCACGAGCCCGAAGTTGCCCGTCTGACCAATCGCGTCGTCTGGTTTCGCGATGGTGAAGTGGTCAATCACAACCTGGCCCCGACTGATCTGGCCAGCGTCACTGCGGTGTCTGCTATCTGACCGGCCATCTGATAAAAGAAATTGCTCGGCTGCTGACGGTATCAACTGGCACAAAAGATCGTTCATAGTCGTCACTCTATCGATACAGTAGAGACAGCCCCAGGAAGTAATCATCATGAAACGGCTCACCCGTTACCAAGCCTGGCTTGTTCTACTCGCCTCTACGGGTACCAACTTTAGTCTGTTGCCCCACCCTGCCCACGCCGCGCTAGAAAAGGCGATCACCTCGGCTGAAAGCAAGTCCAAAGACAGCTCTGATACCAACCTTACAGATCTTGCTAAGCTGCCGCCGCCACTGATTGCACAAGCTACCACCGCAGCTGATAGCGCCCTAGCAGAAGGTATCGGACTGGTTCGTCAAGGCAATATTGACGCTGCAATTGAGGCTTTTGAGCGTTCAGCCGCGCTCGATCCGACTTCGGCAGCGGCTTACTACAATCTAGGACTCGCCCAGCGGCAAAACAATCAGCTTCAGGCAGCCGCTACCGCCTTTTGGCAGGCGACCCAGGCCGACTCTACTTTTGCCCTAGCCTATGTCAACCTCGGTGCCGCCCTGCTAGAAGGCGAAAATCTGGACCAGGCTGAAAGCTACCTGGCTAGAGCCATTGAACTTTCCCCTGAGCTGGGGCTGGCTCAGTACAATATGGGGCTATTGCAGCGGCGACAGGGCAATCAGGCGGCTGCATTTGAGTCTTTTGGCAAGGCTATTGCCTACAGCCCATCAGCCCCTGAACCTCACTATCATATTGGGCTCATTTATCAGGAACAGGGCGAATACAGCCAGGCCCAGCAAGCTTTTGAAAATGCGATCGCGCTGAATGACAGCTACCCTCAAGCCCATTACAACTTAGGCGTCACGTTGGTTCGTCAGCAGCAGCTAGAAGTCGCCGTTACCCAGTTTGGTCGCGCCTTTGAGCTGCTGCCCGCTTTTGGCCACGCTTACTACGCTCAAGCACTCGCCCTAGCAGATCTACAGCGCTACGACGAAGCCAAAGCTCAGCTGCAATCGGCCATCAATCTCTATATCGCTCAAGACAACGCCCCAGCCGCCAACATTGCGCAACGTCAGCTGACCCGCGTTCAAAGTCTGCAAGCAGGGCAATAAATTCCGTAGCGCTTGGGATTTTTGTAGTATAGCGAAGCGCGAATGCATCCGCGCCTCGCGGAGCACTTTGCCTGCTGCTGTATATGGCTTACAGCCAGTAATGCCGCATGAAGCAAAGTGCCGGAAGCTATATCCTAGAGAATTTCTCTTAAAAGCCGTCTAGTTCAAAAGCGCGAGTATTGCCGCTTTCTAGCGCTGCCAGGTTTTTCTTCAGCTGATACCAGACCAGACCGGCACTCAAAAGAACCAGTGGCAGCGCCATTGCATAGGCAATCTTGGCACTAAAGCCAAAGATAGACATGCCAGAAGCTAGAAAAACGCAGCTACCAAGGCAAATGCCCGCAAATGGCAGCTGCAAGTCAAAGCCCTGAAGCTTTGAGATGGAGCGGGTAGAGCGATTTTTGTACCAGTCTCCCACCGCTTCTTTGAGCACCGCAGAAAAAGCCACACCAGAGGCGATCGCAATTAGCAGCCCCGCTACCAGCAGGAAGTAAGGAGGCGTGTCGGGGTAGTACATAGCGGCGCGGTGCTCTTGAAGTGGGCGATCTGTAAATGAACGTCAGCTAATTATAGGCGGACGCGAGGCTCTCTCGGCAGTCTGCCGGTATTTGGTTTGGTGGTTTGCCGAAAAGCCCCCGCTAGCTCAGGCGGAACGAGAGAGACAGCCTGCTCTTTGGAGTAATCAGCGATCGCATCCCAGGCAGCGCCCAGCAGTCGATTGGGCTGCAAGTCGTCTTTCACCAGCAGCCACAGCCGCTGAACTTCTTCAGTGTGCAAACGATTGTCTTCAGTCAGCGCCATCAGAATCTGCCGTCGCAGGTACCGGCCCTCTTCTGACATCAAAAACTGAAACCCCAGACCCGCTGTCGGAATGATGTCAAAGCTCTGGTCAGAGCGAGCAATTAGCAAAAGATTCTCTAACCGCTGCCACTGAAACCGACCGTCTTTAAACAGCACTTCGATCAGACGGCGACGCAGCGAGATCGTCTCAGCGCTCAGCAGGCGACGGGCGACATAGGGGTAAGCAATCTCAACAATCTTAAAGTTAGGGTCGAGGCTCAGCGCTAGCCCTTCCTGGGTCACCAAAGAACGAATAATCAGCGCAAATTTGGCCGGTACGCGGAAAGGATACTCGTACATCACCTCCGAAAACTTGTCGGTGATAGATTTGAAGTTAAAGTCACCAACGCTCGCTCCAATCGCATCGGCAAACACTTCTTCTAGAGCAGGCACAATTGGCCTAACGTCTACATCGGGCGTCAAAAAGCCCAGCTTAACAAAGTCTCTGGCGAGATCTGTGTAGTCCCGGTTGATCAGATGCACCACCGAATCTACCAGTGTCTCTTTGGTATCAAGATCGAGCTGATCGGTCATGCCAAAGTCGATATAGGCCATCCGACCATCGGGCATAGCAAACAGATTGCCAGGGTGAGGGTCGGCGTGAAAAAAGCCAAACTCCAACAGCTGCCTCAGGCCAGCAGAAACGCCAATTTCAACCAGGTCATTGGTCGCCAGCCCCGCCTGCTTCACCTGCTCAGTGTCAGTTAGCTTGAAGCCGTTAATCCACTCCATGGTGAGCACATGAGTGCTGCTGTAGCGCCAGTAAATGGTTGGCACCTTTACCAGCGGCTCGTCTTGAAAATTGGCCGCAAACCTTTCGGCATTACGCCCCTCATTCAGATAGTCCACCTCTTCAAAAAGCTTGCTGCCAAATTCATCGACAATCGGCGCCAGATCATGACCCAAGTTGAGCGGTAGCCACGGCGCAATCCAGCCCGCCGCCCACCGCATGATGTAGAGATCGCGGCAGATAATCGGCATTAGATTAGGTCGCTGCACTTTAACGGCGACCTCCTCCCCGCTGTAGAGGCGAGCTTTGTAGACCTGGCCCAGACTAGCAGCAGCCACCGGTTCAGCTGAGAAAGCGCTGTAGATTTCTTCGGGCGTACGCTCTAAATCGCGGTAGATAGTTTGACGGGCCACGTCGTTAGAGAACGGCGGCAGCTGATCTTGTAGCTTGATCAGCTCATCTAAAAAGCTGGGCTTGATCAGGTCGGGGCGAGTAGAGAGGGCCTGCCCTACCTTGATGAAAGTGGGCCCTAGTCGAGTGAGAATCTGCCGCAGCCTGACCGCCCGCCGCTCCTGATTGAAAACGGTGCGCTTAAAGACCCGGTCGGAGACCAGACTCAGGCCAAAGCTGCCCAGCATCCAAAAAACGGCCAGCGTTCGCCAGATCACTACCAGGGGACGCCAGCGGTAGTACCGAGCGATCGCCTGCCAGTCGTAGCGACGCATGTGGTGGGGGTTAGACGTGTCTTCAACGGCAGTAAAGTCTGTCATAGGGCAGCGTAGGCGGGATGTATTCTCCTGAGCAGCAGGCAAATCGCACTGGCAGCGAGTACTCCAAGGAGCGGACACTGCCGTTTGTGAGTGCCTTAGAACACTGCCTCTGGTCGCTACTTACGCGCAGTTACAGCATTCGCAATTTTAATTCTTGTCTCTTCATCTTAGTATACAAAACGTATACAAAACTACAGCTCACTCAAACCTATAGACATAATTCTTGCCTGCCTGGGGCTGCGAGCAGCCGGATGAGGCCGCTCGCAGCCCGGCTTTAAAGCGTTGCTAGCGCATCTTTGAGGGCATATACTACTTGGTCTTGCTGCTCATCGGTCAGCTCTGGAAACATCGGTAGCGCCAGCACCTGATTAGCCGCCTGCTCTGTATTTGGCAAAGCGCCTGGCCGATAGCCCAAACTTTTGTAAACCGGCTGACGGTGTAGCGGTACTGGGTAATACACCATGGTCGAGACGCCCTGCTCCTGCATCTGCGCGCGCAGGCGATCGCGTTGCTGAGCTGTCACCCCCTCAATCAAAACCGTGTACTGATTCCAAACGCTGTGTCCCAGAGCGGGGGCAATGGGCGGGCGCACACCAGCAACGGGGCTAAGCAGCTGCTGATAGCGCCTGGCAACCGCCTGCCGCTGGGTATTCCACTGCTCCAGATATTGCAGCTTGATCTGCAAAATAGCGGCCTGCACCGCATCTAACCGGCTGTTGATACCGATGGCTTCGTGCAGATAGCGCACTTGGCTGCCGTGGTCTCTGAGCAGGCGAGCCGTCGCTGCAATGTCAGGATCATTGGTCGTTAGGGCCCCACCATCGCCGCAGCCCCCCAAATTTTTGGTAGGGAAAAAGCTAAAGCAGCCTACCCGGCCAATGCTGCCCACTTTTTTCTCCTGCCAGCGAGCACCCGTTGCCTGAGCGCAGTCTTCTATCACTGGCAGATTGTGCTGCTGCGCGACTGCCATCACCGCGTCCATATCAACCGGCTGACCGAAGATATGCACTGGCATAATGGCTTTGGTGTGCGGCGTTACTGCTGCTGCGATCGCACTCGGATCCAGATTAAAAGTCTTTAGCTCGATATCAATAAAAACCGGGGTGGCACCCACGGCGCTAATCGCCTCGGCAGTGGCAATAAAAGTAAAGGGCGAGGTGATCACTTGGTCGCCTGGGCCAATGTTCAGCGCCCGCAGCGCCAGATACAGCGCATCGGTGCCCGAATTGCAGACAACGCACTCCTCGGAACCTACATACTGACCAAACTGCTCAGAAAAAGACTGGACGATAGGCCCGTTGATGTACTGCCCTGAGGCCAGCACTTGCATCACCGCCGCGCTGACATCACGTTCAATAGTGGCGTACTGGCGAGTGAGATCGAGGGGAGGAACTGGGTGGATGACTTTGTTCACATTGATACCTGAAGTGGATCACCGATGAGTAGGACGGGTCTGATGGAAATAGACGCTTGGGTTCGAATGGGCGAGCCCTAGCTTTGCATAGGCTTGGAGTATTCTATAGCGCTTTTGCAAGAGAATAGGAGACAGTGTAGACAGCTGTGAGAGATGGCGCTATCTGTCAGCCCAAGATTGATCCAAGGTTGAATTGAAAGCAGGCACCCATGATTGAACCGAGCTTGGTAGGAATGCTGTGGGCAGTGGGGATGATGGCGATCGCCATTGCCCTATCGAGCTGGCAGGGGTTGGGGCTGTCAAAATTACTGGCGATCGCCACAGTGCGCACGCTCGTTCAGCTGCTGGGCGTCGGCGTATTTTTGGCAGTGATTTTTGCCACGCGCAATCCGCTAGCCGTTTTAGCGGTGCTGATGGGCATGGCGACCATTGCCGCTGTGGTCGCCCGAAACCGCATTGACCGAGACTTGCCCTGGCTGCTGCGCTGGGTGTGGCTGGCAATTTTCTCCAGCGGCCTGGTGACGATGACCTACGTGATTGTCCTAGTTGTTCGCCCCGACCCCTGGTACGACCCGCGCTATCTAATTCCGCTGACAGGTATTGTGCTGGGCAACGCCATGACTGCTTCATCGATTGCCGGAGAGCGGCTGGTTACGGCCCTGCGTAACAATCGCGTTGAGATTGAAACCCACCTGAGTTTGGGTGCAACGCCGGCGCAGGCTGCGATCGCCTATCGCCGGGCCGCGATCAAAGCTGGGCTGATACCCACCCTTAACGCCATGATGGTGGTCGGGCTAGTGACCTTGCCCGGTGCCATCACCGGCCAAATTTTGGCCGGTGCCGATCCGCTAGTTACCGCCCTCTTTCAAATTTTGATTATGTTCATGCTGGCGCTGGCTACTTTGATCGCCACCTTAATCGTCACCTACGGCATCATGCAGCAGTTTTTCACCCCGGCGATGCAGCTGAGCGATCCCCGTTAGCCGACACCCTCAGCCACACCGCCCAGGGTGAATCCCCTCCTCGGAGGGGCGCAGGGGTGGGTTTCGGCGTGTAGCACAAGTTGCCGACCCACCCCACCCTACGGGCACCCCTCCAATGGGAGGGGACTTACTTCAGGCTTAGTGATGAGAGGACTTTCTATCCCACACTCACGTTGAATTAGTCACCTGACAAATCTCCTACCTGACAAATCCATCCAAATCAGGCTGATAGCGCGCCAAAAAATCGCCCTTAGCATCGTATAGCTCAACCGGAACCTGAGCCTGAGTGCTCAGCGCTGTAATCTCTTGCAGCAGCTGATTGGATTGACTGACCAGCTGGGCTGTTGGAGCAATATCAGCTCGCTGGTCGGGCGGTGTAATGGACTGATTGATAACGCTGTCATAGCCTTGAAAAAGATCTAGGCGCACGTTGCCACCCTGCACAGCGTAGGTGCATTTTTGGCTACTCGTAGTGCCACAGGCGAGAAAAAAACGGGGCTCGACCGGCTGAAAGCGCAAGGCTACCGCTAGATTATTCTCGGCTTTGGTTAGGGCACTGGTGTAGAGGCTGAGCAAAGGCTGAGCCTCGGAATGGGCCTGAGTTCCCTGGGAAATAGACTTGAGCTGAGAAATCGCTGCGCTCCAGTCTTGGCTGGAGCGCGTCCACTGCTGATTGGCTTCGGCTTGCTGAGCGCTGGCTGCGAGCTGTTTGGCCTGAGAGAGACTGCGGCTGTCGCTGCGCTCTTGCTGAGTGCGATCGCGGACGGCTTCTAACGTTTTTTGGTAGTCGGGTAACAGCTTCTGAGCTTCACTGTAGGCGCTGGTTCCCTGTGGAATTTGCTTCAGGTTGTTCACGGCTGTCTCCCAGGCCGTCAGCGCCGCTTCCCAGTCTTCTGGGGAGCTTGCCGTCTCAGCCTTTTGAGTCCCCAACACAGCCGCCTGCTGAGCCTGACGGTTGTTCACTTCAGCTTTTGACTCGGCGTCAATCCGAAGCTTAATGGTAGACAAATTAGCCCGGTACTCCACCAGCTTGCGCTCGGCCAGGTCACTCACTAAGCTGGTGGCTGGGACTGTTTCTAGCGCTCTAATGGCAGTGCGCCAATCGCTGACGACCCGATTCCAGGTTGAGACTGGATGAGGCGGATTCTGAGAATTGACGGCGGCTCGGTAGGCTTTATCCTGGGCCTCACTCACCTGGTCTAGCGCTCCGATTTGATCCTGGTACTCCGGCAAAATACGCTGCGCCTGCCGGTAGTACCGCGACCAGGGCGGAATCGGCTCTAGCATCTGTATCGATCCCTGAAGCTGGTCTCTAGAGCGGTCAACACCCGCCAGGGAATCATTCAAACGCAGATCGTCAATTGCCTGATCGCCCTGAGCCTGAGCAACTTGAATGCGATCGCACTGACCGAAGTTACAGGGCCGGGTTAAAACAAACCCCAGCACACCAACCACAACAAACCCTAGCGCCCCAGCAAAAATCCAGGGATTGCGGCCCTGCGACTGCTGCCACTGTTCGCCCTGCCTTTGCACTTCCCCCTCATCGACGAGGGCAACTGCTTGAAATGGATGATTCTCTTCGCTATCACTTTTTAGAGCATAGTCAGAACCTTCTTCAGAAGCCTCGCCGTCAGCCTCTTCGGTTTCATACTCGTAGGCACTTGGGCCATATTCTGACTCCGGTGCTTCTGACTCCAGTCCTGACTCCAGATCTTCCAGCGCTTGCGCTTCCGTCTCTCGCTCTTCTGACCGATAGTTTTTATCTACATTCATACCGTCCTCAGAATGCACGCTCTCTAGCTGAACGTACCCAGACTGGTCGTCTGCTTCGGCAGGGGCTGCTACTTCACTGTCATGAGCGGGCGGGTTACTATCTGACGGGCTGTCATCTGGGCGATCGCCGCTATTGCCATTCACACCATCATCCTGCTCTGAAGCAACCAGGTCTAAATCAAACAGATCTGCCGCTGGAGCATCCCCTGCTGTCGGACTGTTGTCGTTGGTAAGGTCATTAGCAGAGCTGATCTCGGCAAAAATATCGTCGGAGATGCGATCGCTGTCGATTTCATGAGCGGCCTCGTAGGCTGAAAATTCCTGTTTTGAGGCTTTTTCCAGCGCCTCTTCCAAATCTGCCGCCAAAGACATGTCTGACTGCTCTGCCAGGCTAACTTCTCTTCCGGCCCCATTTAGACTGAAAAAATCCACGTCTGAGGGCTCGTCAGCAGTCGCCGCTGGCAGGTCTCCCTCTGGCAAATCCAGTTCGGATAAATCCGCTGGCGCAGCCGCTTCCGGTAAAGCCTCTTCCAACAGAGCTTCTGCCAGGAAAGGTTCCTCGGATAAAGGCTCTTCGGGTAAAGCCAGGTCCGCCTCCCAAACAGGCTCAACGTCTAGCGTTAGCTCGTCAGACTCGATCATGGCTTCCCAGTCAGACTCCAAGCCGGGTTCTAAATCTAGCTCCAGACCGGGTGCCTCTAGATCTAAATGCAGATACTCTTCCTCTAGTTCTGAGAGAATGAGTTCGTCCTCTTCGGCCTCAGGCAACAGCTCTAGATCAGGCATGTTGGCTGCTTCGGCAGGGGCGATCACCGGCTGTGAGTCCGCGTGGAAAATCGGCTGGCTAAGTTTGTCAGGGCGATCGCCACCCCTACCCCAGCTCACCGGCTGACTGATAGGCAAACCTGCCTCACTAGCTGGCCGCTCCGCCGTCTCAGCATCTGCGAGAGGCTGGCCAAAGACATCGTCAAAGCCATCCTCTACCTTCCACACAAACGAACGCATCGTAAAAGGCTTCGCTTCGCTAAAATGCTTAAGGTATAGCCGCACCGCCACCGCTTCGCCAGAGGCAATCAGGTCAGCGGTTTCTTCAGGTAGCCCGGTCGTGTCAAAGGTGTGCCTGAGGGACTGCTCCAGCCAGTCGAGCGTCTGCGTGGCCAAGGGCTCTGCCTTAGCACTGTCTAGCGGATATTCCACGAGCACCAGCACCCGATCTCGGCCTGTCGTGCAGCGGACAGTGGTTGCTGGCGGCATATCGCTTTGCTCAGCAAGGGCGCGGGCAAGTTCTACCGATAGGGTGGCAAATGTGAGTGCAGACATAGGCGAGGGCATTCGCTCAGAACGCCGGTACTTCCGAAGATGTGGGGGATAGGATAGCGGAATTTTGGCTAGATGGGAACTTTTGAGCGCCATAGTGCTTTTGCCGTCAAGGGATTACGTCTGTCAATCGCCTTTAGCAGGGCAGCCAAGGCTATAAGGGTGATTGACAGAAGATGCACTTGCCCTCTAGAGAGCGTAGGCTACCGCCTTAATCGGGGCAAGCCGGCCTAATGTTACTTGTCTGAGTCTTCACTAAAAATCAACAATAGTTGATGGGTGACGCAATACCGTTCAGCCTTTACTCTTTATAATTCCACTTTTGTATCCTCTAAAACAGACCATTAGACCAGACTATTCAGAAACAGACTCGCTATTCTGACAGCCGTAGACCCGTCAATGGGGAACAGACAATCGACCATGGACATTTTAATTGTGGAAGACGAGGCCGAAATTGCCGAACTAATCCAGCTTTATCTGTCCAAAGAGGGGTTCAGCTGTCATATTTGCCGGGATGGTAACACTGCGCTGGAGCGTTTTGCCAATATCCAGCCCGATTTAATCATTCTAGATTTGATGCTGCCCGGCCTTGACGGGCTAGAGGTGTGCGCTAGAATTCGCCAGCAGCGAGACAAAAAGGATCCCTACATCATGATGCTGACCGCAAAAGGCGAAGAACTTGATCGCATTATCGGCCTATCGACCGGGGCCGACGACTACATGGTGAAGCCCTTTAGCCCGCGCGAGCTAGTGGCTAGGGTCCGCGCCGTTTTGCGACGCAGCCTCAGAGAGGGCGGTCAGCCAGCGAGCCATACCTATCAGACGGCTCATTTCACCTTAGATGTAGATCAGCGCGTGGCCAGTCGGCTTGGTGCGGAGGGTACCCAAAACGAGCGAGAACCCGACAGTCTGTCCAAAACGGAGTCCAAAACGGAGTTAGAGCTGACGCCCTTAGAATTTGATTTGCTGACGACTTTTATGAGCTACCCAGGACGGGTATGGAACCGCGCTCAGCTGATCGAAAAGCTGTGGGGCAGTGAGTTTTTTGGGGATGAGCGGGTGGTCGATGCCCATATTGCTCGGCTGCGTAAAAAAATTGAGCCTGACCCGTCTGCGCCCTCTTACGTTAAGACAGTAGTTGGCGTGGGCTACCGATTTGAAGACGAGGTGAAGTAATCGACCCCTGCTATGGCCAAACCCAACTCTAAACCGAATTTACGGAGCCGCCTTTTAGCTTCTCAGCTGATTGTTTTAGCCGTTACTGTAATTGCCCTGGCTTCGGTTAGCCGCCTGTATACGCCGCGCTATTTTGTCGTCACGCTAGAGCGGATGGAGCGGCAGGGCGTGCGCATTCAGCAGGTGAAGGGGCAGCTGCTGCGCGGCTTTGAAGATGCCTGGATTCGCGGCATGGTGTGGTCGATTATACTCGGCGGGGCAACGGCTGGGGCAATGAGCTACTGGCTATCCTGGCGGATTACGCGGCCCCTGCTGCGGATGGAAACGGTCACCCGTCAGTTTGCTGCCGGAGATTTTTCTTCGCGGGTGCCGCCTTTGGAGATTCCAGAATTTGACCGGCTGGGCCATAGCTTCAACCGGATGGCGGATGATCTAGAAGGGGTAGAGCAGCGGCGGCGCGAGCTGGTGGGCGACTTGAGCCATGAGCTGCGGACACCGCTGACGATTGTGCGGGGCTATTTGGAAGGGTTGGCCGATGGCGCGATCGCCCCAACACCTGCAACCTATGGCCGCCTGGTGCTCGAAACCGAGCGGCTACAGCGGCTGGTGAACGATTTACAGGAGCTTTCCAAGCTGGAGGCGGGCTATTTACCAATTGAGGCGCGGCCAATGGCGATCGCCCCGCTGATCGGGCAGGTGAGCGATCGCTTTGCCGACCAGCTGCTGGGCATTGAGACTTTGAAGATAACGGTCGATCTCGCTGAGAACTTACCGCTGGTCTGGGGTGACCCTGCCCGGATTGAGCAAGTCTTGGTCAATTTGCTGAGCAATGCGCTGCGCCATACGGCTGCGGGTGAAATCAAAATTCGGGCTGCGGCTGAAGCAGACTTTGTCTGGATAGCAGTGATCGATACGGGCGTGGGTATCTCCGCGGAGGATTTGCCGCACGTGTTTGAGCGGTTTTGGCGGGCGGATCGGTCGCGCGATCGCGCCTCGGGCGGTTCGGGCATTGGGCTGGCAATCTGCCGTCGCCTGGTAGAGCTACAGGGCGGACAAATTATCGCCAAAAGCGAACTGGGCGCGGGCAGCACCTTTAGCTTCTCTTTGCCAATTCAGCCGACGGCCTCAAAACTAGAGGCGCTCTATCAAAATCGGAGCTGACTGATGTTGCTGCGGGGCAGCGGCAGATTCTATGGTGACGGCGATCGCCTCGATTAAACCAAAATCTGGCGTGGCCGCGTCTTGATCACCGCGAAAAACGCTGGGTACCGCAATTTGCTGGGTTTGGTTGCCAGTACTATCCACCGTAAAAACAGCTGTCAACACTGCATTTTTTGGGTCTGTTGTGACAGGTGCGTTTTCACTGACGACCGTCCACAGCGCATAGACCTGATCTGCAGGCAAAGGCGCTAATCCTTCGGCTTTGAGGACGGCTTCTGCTCGGGCTGGGTCAACGGTGAGGTCCACACTTCCTTTTTGACTGCTTTCAACCGGGGCAAGAGAGAAAGTTGTTTCGGAGCTGGGCTGCTGGACTGAAGTGGCTTGCAGGGCCTGCCGGAACGTATAGTTTTGCACACCCAGCGCTACAATCAACAGCGCTGCGGCGGCTGCGCCTAGTCCGCTTGCCCAGCGGGTCAACCTTTGCGTGCGGCGACGATTTGGACGGTTTGCAATAGCTGTTGCAGCTGGCTGACTGGCTGACTGATTGGCAGCGGTTAGGACAGCCGTTTTCAGGTGAGGAGGGGGCGTGACTTCTGTCCCGTAGGCTAAATCGAGCGATCGCTGTAGCTGAGCTACCTCCTGCCAAAGTGCCGGGTTCGCCACCAGCAACTGTTCAAACAAACGCGCTTCTGACCGGCTGAGGCCACCTAAGATATAGCCAGCGATTAAAAGCTGTTGTTCTAGCGGGGCGATTTCATTCATTAGCCTGTGCATTAGCCCGTTCACTGCGGTCTTGCAAAATTTTTTTCATCTTCAGCAGCCCTCTTCTGGCTCGCGATTTAACAGTCCCTAGTGGCGCATCTAAACGTTCGGCAATGGCGGCTTGGGTAAACCCTTCATAATAAGCCAGGTGTAAAATCTGCTGCTGTTGCGCCGGTAGCTGAGCCAGGGCAGCTTTGATCTGCTGAGATTCTTCGCTGGCTACGTCAGCAGTGGAGAATAGGCTGTGCTCAGGCAGCTTGTAATCGGCTTGCCAGCGCTGCTGAGTGCGGCAGGTAGATTGGCGCGATCGCACCCGATCAATCGCCCGACTGCGGGTCAAAACCATCAAAAACGTTCTGAGCGATCCCCGATTGGGATCATAAGACGCCTGTTCAGTTAACTTAACAAAAATATCCTGAGTTAGGTCTTCAGCCTCTTGCGCATTGCCCAAAACCTTCAGGCTCATACCATAAACCAGGCCAGCGTGGCGATCATAAAGCTGACCCAAGGCGTCTGTTTGGCCAGACTGCAAAGCAAACCATAGTTCAATGTCCGACAGTTTGATATCAGACAGTTTGACATCAGATTGAGGGTTGTCGTCCAGCTGATTAGGTTGCGCAGAGTCCATGCACGCAGGGGGCCGAGATTATCACTGAATGATGCCATCGTACTCTCATTTGGGCAGAGTTATTTTGACGGCACCATCGAGTCTATCTTTCGGCAGAGATCATGGATAAACCGCAAGATTTTGCAAATGAGGTGCATCCAAATCGCTCACGTCCCCGTACTAAAGATAAGCCCCTACCGTCAGGGCCGTCTGAACAAAAATCATCATCTCAACCTGAGGAAATTTTATGCGAACTATTCCAAAGACAATGCGGCTTTTGCTGATGGGCACATTAGCCTGTCTGTTCTTAACGGGTGTATTCAGTCCGACCTGGGGGCGGGCCGTTGCCTCTCTATCCTCTCCGGCCGATAGCTCGGCCCTTCAAATGGAAGCTGATAGGTTCTTAGGTCAAGCCCTGACTGATAATCTACAGCAGGCTCAGAAAGCCCAGGAAAAGGCCCAGGGAATTCTCCTCGCCCAAGGCTCAACCGGCACGATGCTGCAATCTTATGTCGCAGTCATGAGCGAAGACAATGTAGTGCCTGGCGATCCTAAGACGATGGCTCGTGGTGCGGTAGGTGCGGCGCTATCTGGCAATCGGCTGATAGTTCGAGGGAGTTTCAAAAGTCTGACGAGTTCTCCTCGCGACTACGCTACTGACCCAGTCAACCCACCTAACACCAACATCACCTCCGCCTTCCACATTCACCAGGGTACGCCTGTTGAAAATGGCCCTTTCCAATATGCTCTGAACGTCATGCTAGATGACACGGGCCGAGGCGGCAGCGCCATGGGAGAGTACATGCTCACTTCTGAGCAGCTTCAGGCTTTAGCCGATGGCCGTCTCTATGTAGACATTCACACCACCAAGAACAGAGGCGGTGAACTACGCGGTATTTTGATGCCTTACTAGCTCGATGCCTCACCAGATGGGGAGGTTGTCAGCTAGTCAATGCAGCCACGTTCACTAGGCTGCTATATCAGCTGGATTTCTGAAAAGTCGCTGGATTCCTGAAAAGTCATTTGTCACTCTATTCAGGGCTGCGCATCTACCAAATTCTCATTCGTCACTGCCAGCTGACCTGCTAACCATCGATCAATTAGATCATGCAGGTCGGCTGCGCTTTCGTCATAAAAAAAGTGCCCGGCATCCTCGACTTCGACGAAGGTAAGCCGGGCACTGAGCGTATTGACATACTGGCCCCAAGCGATGGGGATGACGCGATCGCGCTTCCCCCACAGCAGCAGAGCCGGCACCGGCACCAGCGGAATCAAATCTCGCGTCATTGGGCTAAAGCTATCGGAAGTCCGCGACTTCACCAAATAGCAAAAAGTCCGCGCTGCCCCGCGCTCTTGAGTGGGCCGCACAAAGGCATCTATCAGCACCTGATCGACCCGGCCAGCATCCAAATGGAGCTTTAGCAGCACCGAGCGAATCAGCCCAGGGCGGCGCACCAGCTTAAATAAAGGGCGAATCAGCAGCGGTGAAGCAAACCAGCGCTCTACGACCGCACCCACTTTTGCTGCCGAGCCGCCTAGCTCCTGTCGGGCTGCTGGCAGGGTTAGCATAATTAGCCTGTCCACCTGCTCAGGATGGCTCGTCGCCGACTGCAAAGCCACCAGCGCCCCCAAAGAGTGGCCCATCAAAATCATCGGGCGGCGCAGATAGGTCTGCCAAAAAGCCGCTACCTGAGCCACCCATAAATCAGTATTTAGCTCGGTAGCCACCTTTTCAGAATTGCCAAAGCCGAGTAAATCGAGTGCGTAGACCGGTCGCTCTTGAGCCAAAGCGGTCAAATTTTCTCGCCACTGCTCCAGGCTAGAACCCGCTCCGTGTAGCAGCAAAAAGGGAGTCTGCTCTTGAGTGTCAGGCGACTCGGCCAAATGGGTATAGCGAATTCGCCAGCCGCGCCAGTACCAAAAGCGCTGCTCACCCAGGGCAAAATTAGCATCCAAACCCGGACTCAAAGTAGAGGGAATAGGCTTCATTCATTCACTTTACTCGCTACCCGCTTTCCTCCATGCTAAAGGTCAGAGCAGTTTTAGGAGATAAACCCCCATGGATCCCGTCAAGCTGATGAAGCAGGAAGTTGGTCGCGCAGCGGCTGCGCAGGTCAAGTCTGGCACGGTTGTAGGCTTGGGCACCGGTTCGACGACGGCCTTTGCCATCCAGTTCATCGGCGAACGGATAGCCTCAGGTGAACTCAAAGATATCAAAGGCATTCCGACTTCTTTTCAGGCATCGGTGCTGGCCAAGCAGCACGGCATTCCGCTGGCCACGCTAGACGATGTGGACCATATTGACATCGCCATTGATGGCGCGGATGAAGTTGATCCGCAGATGAATTTGATAAAAGGCGGTGGCGCAGCTCACACCCGTGAAAAAGTGGTCGATGGCCTAGCTGAGCAATTCATCGTCGTGGTCGATAGCTCCAAGCTAAGTGACAAGATTGGGACAATTTTTGCGTTGCCGGTAGAAGTGATTCCGATGGCGATCGCCCCTGTTACCCGTGCCCTAGAAAAGCTCGGCGGCAAAGTAGAAATGCGCATGGGCATCCAAAAAGACGGCCCGGTGATCACCGATCAGGGCAACATGGTGCTCGATGTCACCTTTAACGGCATCGACAAACCGGCTGAGATGGAAAAAGAGATTAACAATATTCCAGGCGTACTGGAAAACGGCCTGTTTGTCGGACTGGCGACCGAAGTGCTGGTCGGCGAAGTCACCGACGGCGAGGCCACTGTTCGCAGCATGTAGTTTGCCGGATGCAGCGCCTGTTTGCGCTAGCAGGCCGATTGCAGGCAGGCTGACTGGCTCATGTGCGGGCGCTGCTGATAGGTTTGGAAAAACTGCTCAATGATTTGGAGGGCGCGATCGCATCCTCTTTGCGCCGTCGAAGAAAGCGCTTCTCCAAACTCACAGCGCTCAGTTGGAATTTGCAACAGCCAAGCCTGCGGCGCACAGCCATAGCGCTGCTGGCTCAGGCTAAGCAAATCCCGAGCTTCACAGCGATAGGCCATCGACAGCACGCTGCCCGCCACTGGCGCGTCACCGACAATCGGCTCTAGCTGAATTGTCCGCGCGCAGCTTTGGGCATGGCAAGTCTCGACAAAAATTACGTAGTCAGCTTCGGCGATCGCCTCAACCAGATTTAAGGTGAACTGATGCACCGTCAGCGCCTTGACCGAGGCCAGCTGCCAGTCGGCAACCGTCCTGGCAGCCTCGGCACCCGCTGCCGCGTCGCCCCACAGTTCATTACCACGGCCAACCACTAAAAATCGGTATGAAGCGGTTCTTTGGGCGGTTCTTTGAGCTGCTAGAGCCGGGGCAATCATGGGCTACTTCTCCTAAAAGCGAGTGATATACTCCCAAGAGTAGAAACCATATATGAGGATTCTATGAGCATCAATTTGTATATCGTCACTTTGCTACGCAGGATCATCATGGGCGAAGCGAAAGTCGAGGACGTAGTTACGCATTTCGTAGTAAACCGGGCAATCAGGGGTTTGTTTAGGCGCGATCGCTCCACGACAATCACCATAAAAGCTACAGTCGGGTGTAGGGCCAAGCTGTTCTAAAAAAAATACCCCTCAATATACGTCACTAACAACCCACCGTAATGCTCAATTGCGAAATCAGTGTGGATCTTCTCCACTTCAGGAGGCCGCGCCCGGTTGTTTCTGTTCACGGGTGTGGCCCAGGATTGAATTTTGTTGCACCTGGCTCTAGACACAGGCATCTGTGAACAGAATACTTCTTCCGAATATCCGTAGGGCTGGCAATGCTAGCGGAGAGCAGCTTTGCCTTTCCTCTTTTGTAATCGCAGCAAAGCAATACAAACGCTGGCCCAAAGGAAGCCTATTCCATAGCCAGCGACAATATCGGTAGGCCAATGAACGCCCAGGTAAAGCCGACTGAATCCGATTGCGATAATCAACACGGTCGCAGTCCAGTAAAAAGCTTTTGCGTGCCGCGGATAGAGAGATGCCAAAAGATATGACAAAAAACCGTAAAGCACTACAGAGCCTAGCGCGTGACCGCTGGGATAGCTAAAGGTCTCTTCAGATATCAGGCGCGGCCAGAGTTCGGGGCGTGACTTACTAAAAGCTAGCTTCAAAACATAGCTCAAGACGGCACCTCCCAAAGCATTCAGAGCAAAAAAGTTGGCTTCCAGGAGATCGCGTTTCCAGTGTAGAAATCCGAAAATAGCAAGGGTAAGTGGCACAACCGTCCTCGGATCGCCAATGCGTGTGATGCCAATCATTAGCGAATCCAGCGCTGGATTTGCAAGCTGATGGATATGCAGCAAGATAGATTTATCCAAGGCAAACGCTTCACTTTCCAGCACGTCTTCCGATAGCTCGGCCAACAGGTAAAGCGTTAGAATGCAGGCCCCCAGCCACAAGCCCCCAAAAAAAGCGACGAATGAGACAATTCGCGGGTTTACCTTCTTTGTCCAAATATCGAAAAGTTGATAGAAAACTTTTTGCATAGCAGAGAAAACTAAGGATAATTGCTTTTCCACATAATAAGGAGAAACCGTCAGAATATCGGCACGAGCCACATTTCTTGCTCAATTTCCCCGCTTCACTCCGGTGGATTTGACTATTCGTGCATGTCTACTCGATGTGTGTGAGCAGGACTACGTTGGGAGAACCACGCTTCGGTATTCACGTCGGAGCGTGTCGATAAAGCCAGGGTCTATGGCTCAAAAAATAGACGAACGTGGCATCATTAAGTAACGAACATGGCATCATCACTTGATGGGTGTGTGAAGAAGGTGTAGTTCTCGCAGAGGTGAGGCATGATGACCAGCCTTGATCAAATCAACGAGTTTAGTCGGGCGATCGCAGAAAAATTTCAGCCAGAAAAAATTATTTTCTTTGGCTCCTATGCCTATGGCCACCCGAACCAGGACTCAGATGTTGATTTGCTGGTAGTTTTGCCTTTTGAAGGTAGACCAGTTCAAAAAGCGATTGAAATACGCCGGGCGTTAAGAGCCCCTTTCCCATTAGATTTGCTCGTCCGAACTCCTCAGAAGATTCAAGAGCGATTGAAAATGGGCGACTTTTTCATCCGAGATATCGTCCAGAAGGGTCTGGTCGTCTATGAAGCCGATTACACAAGAGTGGGTTGATAAGGCAGAAGGCGATCTGGCTACGGCTCAACGAGAGCTGAAGGCAACGGACTAGTTAGCACTCGTGAAGACTCTAAGTGAGTGCGATCGCGCCTCCTGACAGACACATCAATACACGCTAACAGAGTAAATACTGCTCATCTTGGTGCTTTGAAACATTACAACCAACCTCGGACTACTGTCACCACAGACCATCTCTTGAGTGCTTTAGAACTCACTGGCAATCTTCAAGGACAAATGAAAGGGCTCTATGCGAGACAGCTTACGACAAAGATAAGCGGCAGCAGATGGCTTTTGCAATTTTCCAAAATTTCTTCTCCGTCCGCTTCATCGATTTGTTATGCGGCAGCCACGAAGGCTTTATAAATAAATAGTTTAATTCTGTACTGTTTTCTGCTTGATTCTATTGATTAACCGTACTAACTCCTCATTGAGAATCACATATCCCTGTTCGTTTAAGTGCAGTTCATCTGCCCTATACTTCTGCAACATCATGCCCTGACTATCAGCAAGAATAGAGAAGGTATCAAATACGATGGGGATACTGTTGGCGAACTAATTTCGGTACTGACAAGAGGGTGCCAAAGGGCTCTATGCGGCAGGCTTTAGCGCCTTGAACCGGGAAACTCGCGTCTTGGCTAGCGGTACATCGTTGAGGTAGCTGACCAGGCGGTCGAGGTTGATAGCTGCGCCTATCGCCATGTTCTGTAAGTGCGTCTTGGCTAGACCTCGATAGCGAGAACGCCGTAGGCCAAAACCACGGACGCCTTGCGAGAGGGTGCCTTCAATACCTGCCCTGCGCTTGTAGCGTTCTTTTCCTTCTGTACTATCGTGAGTTTGCCTAGCTTGCTCCAACGCTTCGTACTTCGCTTGGGGTAGAAAGGCCACGCTTCGCGTTGGACTGCGCGTACACAGCTCTTTGGCGGCGCATACTGAACAGTCGCGTCTGCTGAATCTGGCTTTGATATAGGTTCTATCAACGTCTTTGACGAACGTCTTCCAGCTCATAGACTGCTTACCTTCTGGGCAGGTTACGGTCTCTGCTGACCAGTCAATCTTAAACTGCGTCTCGTCGTAAGCGCCTTCTGTCTTCGATTGCCAGCTAGCGTTCTGTCTGGTCGGGCCGACCATCTCAATGTGTTGTTGTTTAGCGTTTACGAGAATCTCTGCACTGACGTATGCAGAATCAATAAAGTGCTCTGATGGTGACAGTTGTTTATCTGCTAGCGATTGATGAATCGCTTCTGCTCGCTGCGCTTCATGGACTGTCGCATCTGTTGTTTCTACATGAGTGATTAAATGACACTGGTGATCGTCGCAGGTCTCGCTGAAATGAACAGCGTAGCCAACCCAGTTCACCCCGCTTCGAGAGCGAAACCGAGCATCGACATCGTAAGGCGACTCGATACCGGCCTCAGCACGGGGTAGTTCCTTTTTTGATTTCCAACGCACGCGCTTTTCTACGGGAGCCTCGGCGTCGTACTCGTAGTGGCGCGTCAGCATTCGCGTCAATGCTTTAATTTGAGCCAAGTTCTGCCAGTCGGCTATCTCTGAAGCCTCTAGGCAGGATAGTAGATAGTAGGCGTCTTCGCCGACTTGCTGAGCGTACGCATTCCGCTTAGCCTCTGACTTTGGTAGCTGGTAGTCCTCAACGCGCCGCCCGTAGCGCATATACCAGTCATCCGGCGCAATCGTCGTCAGCCAGTCGGACGCTACCGTAGCCAGTTCATTCAGCGCCGCCCGCATCGTCTCGCCGACTAGCTCTAGCCGATTAAGCTTGCGAATAGCCGCGATGACGCGGGTGGCATCTGTGCGCTGCTGTCCTCGTGACTTCAGCAAGCCTTGTTCCTGACAGCGATGCAGGAGTTTGTCTAGCAGCAGATGCTCTTGCTCGCTCGCTATCAGCCGTCCGCGAAACTCGCTCAGGACGCTGAAGTCAAACCCTTCGTCGGTTAGCTCTAGTCCTAGCAGATACTTCCAATCGATGCGCGAACGGACCGATTCAGCGGCTTGGCGGTCGGATAGGTTTTCGCGAAATTGCAGCACCGTCACTAGCGCTAGTCGCCACGGCGGTAGACCAGGCTTACCTGTTGATGAGAATAGATCTGTGAAGTCGCTATCCTCAAAGACTGTACCGAGTTCATTTCGCAGGGTCACGTATGGGTTGCCTTTGCGGAAGGCCGCGTTGGCGACGCGCTGGGTATCGGCTGGAACCGGGTCGATGGGTTGTGGCTTGATAGACATTGGCGATCGCACTCTTGACGCTAGCATCTAGCCTCAGAATACTGATTTTCTGCCCTTTCGGAGTTTGCCAACAGTATCCGATGGTCTTATCATCGGCCAGTGTAGCGATGTAGGCATTTGTTTCTTTAACTGTCTGATCTATCTCATCTGACCAAAAAGGCTTGCGCGCCAGAGGCACATTCCCTACTGGAAAAATAGTAGTTATGATCACTACTGCACCTAGATTTCTGGATTCTTCTACAATTTGCTTAATATTCGTTTGACAATTGGCAACAATCAATTTCCTATGTTCTGGGAACAAGGCAACAGTTTTCAGATCGTTGATGCCAACCTGGACAACTACCACATTGGGTTTTAAGGGGCGCACATGATATGAGAATCGCTTGATCGTCTGGACTGATGTCTGAGAGGAGATTCCACGGTTAATGAACTCGTATCCATTGATATTAGGTGGTGTCCAACTGGCGGCTCTGGAGTCACCGAAGAAAACCACACGGAATGGATGGGTACTCGTAACTTCCTTGGAATTTACAGGGTAATAGCTTAACCCTAAAGGATCCAAACGTGTTTGATTAAGCTCAAAGTAATATTTTTTAATTTGACTATAGAGCAAAAAATTGAAAAAATATGAACCCCCAAGCATTATTAATGCAAGAGCATTCAACAGCACATAACGTTTGCTTAATTTCATATCTATTCGGGATTGGATTCAATCTGCCTAACGTCTTATGAGAAATTAAAATTGATTGATTAATTAGCTATCATTAGCGGCATAAGTTCCCGCTCACCGGGCGCATATAGCCTTTGTATTCACCAATACTTAACTTTGCTCCGGTGCAGCGGGGTTGTTATGCTGCGCCCACCAACTGCAAGATCTCATTGCAGGTTTCCTCCGGTGTCTTTGCTTTTGTATACACCGTAAACTTTGCAAGATCATGATTTGAATGATGTCTTACAAAATGCTCATTGATGTTCAGCTTCCCATCTGGTACGTACTCATTTCGATTATTCAAAATCTGTACTGATTCATCCAAATTTGATGAAGGTAGCAATAGGACAATGTTGGAGTAAGACGCTAAAACTTGCTGAACTCTCTGAAACAAGGAGTTATCTTCATAGACAGAATGACCAGCTCCAAAATCAATAACGCAATTTTTATGCTCTGACAGCAATCTCTCTACTGCATGAGCTTCAAAAGGCTTCCAATATTGATAGATTCCCCGAAACCCCTCAGTTTCCCTTTTGTATTTTGCTAACTCTTTATCATATCCAATCTCTTTATAGTAGTTCCATCGATACTCGTCCATCGAGCGCTGTGGAAGACCCATTCGCTTGGCTAAAAGCGACCCAACAGTGGATTTACCAGTACTAATAGGACCTATCAGGATGATGTCTGATGACATGACTTTTCTAGTGGTAGCACGGATTTAGATTCAGCAGTAGGAACTTAGCAACGACTTCAGTTACTTACTCATTTCACAATTCTGAGCTGACTTAATTCTAAATGGAGACAGGCAAGTTTGCGGTTACGCTCCCCTAAGGAATCAGCAGCATAACTACTTATTAGAGGGAAACTTTCCACCTAATCACCCCGTACGGCAGATTAGATGGAAGTAATTCGGCCCAATCACCCTCTACGGGTAGTTAGGTGGAAATTTGTCTGCCTAATCACCCTATAGGGCAGATAGATAGACAACTTTAGTATAATCGTCCCTGCTGTGAGCGGATAGCGCTGTTCAGGCTTTGGCTACATTCAGTCATCTGTCGCTGCTTAAGGCAGTCTTTGCTGCTGCTCAAGTGCTTAAACAGGTGCGCGATCGCAAACAAATCACCAGACTGACAATATCAAGCTAGCGATCGCCTACACCCACATGCTCAATGGAAAAAGCCAGAGTGTGTATAGTCCGTTAGATAGCGCTTGACGAAAGCTGGAAATCAGCCTATGCTCTGTAACTATTGATTGTGATGCCTATCGCAGTCTCTACCTGTCAGAACTCAATCGACTTAGCGCCATCGGCAGGTGTTGACGCACCTAACCGACGGCTAACTCCCAAACTGATACGAGCAGTCTGGAAGCTGAGGTCACTTTACCTTAGCCACCCTGATTTGCACTAGCTTTTGTGGGGTGGCTAAGCTTTTGAGTTCTGGTTTTCTCGCTAACCCTACTTGCGGAGACCAGAATCTCATGTTTGTTCCTTCTACTGCGGGCGCTTCTGCGTCCACTGCTTCTTCTGGTGGCTTACCGACTGAACCGGTGCGGCATATGCTGTTTGGTAGTCCTGGCGCGGTGCAGGTGACTATTCAGCAATTGCATAAGCTGGGCTACGCCGAGCCGAATGATTGGAGTCAGCTATTGCCCACTGGCAGGCCGAATGAGGTGATGGCGATACTGACTAAGCGGGTGCGGGCGGCCTAGGGCTATCTGCACGCTCTGCACCTCTGGTTTGGCAGTCTGTTGGCTTTGATTGCGCCGCTGCATCTTTTGTTTGGGGGCGTGATCGCTTCCTCTTGCCGCCGCGACTTTTAGTTCGAGAGGTGCAAGGCTTCGTGCGCACCCCGAAACCTCTGGTTCGAGAAGTGCAAGGCTTTGTGCGCACGCTGAAACCTTTAGTTTGACGGCGCGAACAAAGCCTTCGCGACCCAGATCCTCTAGTTTTTATCCAAATTCCTTTGCTGCGTCAATGCAATCCTTTTGTGTCATAGCGCGAAGGATTGGTTTTGTAAGCTGATTGCTTTCTTACTCAATGCACAGCAACCCTATCATTGACAAAACCAAAGGATACAGGCCGCGAACGAAAGGAGCGATCGCCCCACCCCTTGTTACCTCTTCTCCAATTCATCCTTTCTTTATGCAAAGCTCTCCTTTTCTCTCACAATCTTTCAAATTTATCTATCACTCCCTTTTGCCAGCAATCAGTTTTGAGCCAGCGTCAGCGCTCCGCCATTTAGAGCGTCCTAGCTGAGGCGACCGCCCTAAAACACCTGATTCCACTCATAGAGAGCGTATTCAGTCCAGATGCCGTTTTGCCAGTAGGGGTCGCCTTCCACGAGCTGACGCACCGTCTCTTTGCTATCGGCTTCGTAGGTGCCAAACACTTTGGTGTTGTCAGTTGTGGGGCCGAGGGCGGTGAGAATGCCTCGGGCTTTTTGGTCGGTGAGCCCTTTGAGGTGGGCTTCCCGGTAGGGGGTGCGTTTCTCCAAGGCGTTTTCGCAGTAGCTGCCCCACATGACGAACTTTGGCATGGCGTTTCTATCTGGTTTTTCATCCCCTATCAAATCACACAATCTCAAACTCTACACCGTAGGTTTGTAAAAGGTCGCAGGTGGTGTGGTCAACGACATTTGTATCGCTGAGTTCCAGATTGTAAAAATTGACGGTTTCCTCGTCAAAATAAGGGCCAGCGTGCCAGGTGCCCACCGCCAGTTTGACAAAGCAGTCGCCGGGAATTTTGAACACCTGAATGGCCTCAAGCAGCGGAGAAGGCCGATCGCCGGGCGGCGCAACCCCCAAAAACCACTCCCGGCCTTCTAGCGCCCCCAAGCACTGAGTGCAGCCCCCGTGCCGGGTAATGTCATGAAATCGTCGCCCGCGCCGATGTAACTGCATGATGTAAAAGCGCGGAATGCCGTTTTGCAACTGGAGCTGCGCGTCGCCCGAATGAAAAGGCACATGGTCAGGCTGAGGCAAAATTAGCTGGCCAAAAGGAGCAAACGCTTCGGCAGTAATGGGGATAGCGGCAATCGGCTGAGTCGCAACAGGCGGGCGAGCAGTAGATACGGTCATGGTATTTAGCAGGGCGAGCGGTATCATTCTAAAGAAAGATACCTGCTCTTTCCACCTATTTCTTCATCAAACGCGATTCCCATGGATGACAAATTAATGCTGATGATTCCGGGGCCGACTCCGGTGCCCGAAAAAGTACTGCTAGCCATGGCTAAGCATCCGATTGGTCATCGCAGCGGCGAATTTAGCCAGATTATCGCTGAGACGAATGCCAATTTGCAGTGGCTCTTTCAGACCGAAAACCCGGTGCTGGCGCTGACCGCTAGCGGCACCGGCACAATTGAAGCGGCCATTATTAACTTTTTGAGCGCAGGCGATCGCGTCCTCGTCGGCAACAACGGCAAATTTGGCGAACGCTGGACAAAGATTTCCAAAGCCTACGGGCTAGACGTGCAGGAAATCACCGCCGAGTGGGGCAAGCCGATTGACCCAGATGCGTTTGGCGAAGCCCTAGCCGCCGACAGCGAAAAGAAAATCAAAGCCGTCATCCTCACCCACAGCGAAACCTCTACCGGCGTCCTCAACGATCTAGAAGCCATTAACAAGCTGGTAAAGCAGCACGGCGAAGCGCTGATGATCGTCGATGCGGTCACTAGCCTGGGCTCGTACAACATTCCTGTGGATGAATGGGAAATAGACGTGATTGGCTCCGGCTCGCAAAAGGGCTTCATGCTGCCGCCCGGACTCGGCTTTGTCGCCGTGAGCGATAAGGCCTGGGCCGCCTACGAAAAAGCGACGCTGCCCAAGTTTTACCTCGACCTGGGGGCCTATCGCAAAGCCGCTGCTAAAGACAGCACGCCCTTTACTCCGCCCGTCAATCTCTACTTCGGTATGAAAGTTGCCCTGGAGATGATGAAAGAAGAAGGGCTAGAGAGCATTTTCGCTCGTCATCAGCGCCATAAAGAAGCGACTCGGGCCGGGATGAAGGCACTGGGATTGCCCCTATTTGCCCCTGATAGCAATGCCAGCCCCGCAGTGACTTCGGTCGTTCCTGATGGCATAGATGCTGAGAAAATTCGTTCGGTGCTGAAGAAGCGGTTTAATATCGCCGTGGCAGGCGGGCAGGACCATATGAAGGGCAAGATGTTTCGGATTGGGCATTTGGGCTTTGTGAGCGATCGCGATGTTCTCTGCGCTGTCAGCGCATTGGAAGCAACCCTGCAAGAGCTGGGTCAGGACACACCAGGGAGCGGCGTGGCTGCTGCGAGCAAACGGCTACAGCAGGGATAGGATAGTCCTTCAGCCATTCAACAGCGCTCTATGCCTATTGGCCAGCCACAGCCTGAGCGCTGGCTAAAAACATCTCAATAAGGAAAGATTCTAACTAATGAAGTTCCTGTTACTGATATGAGGACAGTTCATTATTCAATGCTATGGCGATCGCGCTGACGTTCATTGCTTTTTTGCTGCTATTTACCGGCGTTGGCGTCTACTCAGCCACCCAAAAACAAAATACGACGACTGATTACTTACTAGCGGGCAGGCAGGTCAACCCCTGGCTGGTCGGGCTATCGGCTTTGTCCACTGGGCAAAGCGGCTTTTTGTTTACAGCTCAAGTTGGCTACGCCTACACGCAAGGACTGTCGGCCATTTGGCTGGCCATTGGCTGGGCGATAGGTGACTACCTCTCCTGGCTGCTGGTGTTTAAGCAGCTGAGGCTGGCTTCAGAAAAGACTAATTCGGAGACGGTTCCAGACTTTTTAGCGCAGAAGCAACCGGGCCATCGCTGGGTTTCGGCAGTCTCTGCGCTAATTACAATCTTCTTTTTAGGGGCTTATGCCGGGGCTCAGCTACTAGCGGGCAGCAAAGCGCTCAACAGTCTTTTTGGCTGGGACTATGCCTGGGGAATCGTAATTGGTACGGTGATTGTGGTTGTCTACTGCTTTTCTGGCGGCATTCGCGCTTCAATTTGGACAGATGCAGTACAGACACTGGTCATGGTGGGAGCACTGCTGCTGCTGCTAGTCTTTACAATTTCCGCAGGGGGCGGCGTGGGCAACATTTTTGCTGAGCTGGGCAATATTGACAGTACGCTGACGGCTTTGTTCCCATCGGAACTGGCGTGGGGCTTTTGGCCCTTTTTTATTGGCTGGCTGTTTGCCGGATTTGGCGCAGTCGGACAGCCGCATATTTTGGTTAGGGCGATGGCGCTCGACTCGGCTGACAATATGGGCAAAGCGCGGGATATCAGAACTGTTTTTGGATTAGTCACGGCGTTTGCCGCTATTTTTGTCGGCCTTTCGGGGCGGGTGCTGCTGCCTTCGTTAGCCGATCCTGAGCTTGCTCTGTTAGATCTTTCGGTAGACTTGTTACCTGGCGTTCTAGTTGGGGTGATGCTGGCAGGCATATTTGCGGCGACAATTTCAACCGCTGATTCACAAATTCTCTCCTGTTCGGCAGCGCTCACTCAAGATCTCTTTCCCGGCATGTCAAGATCTTACCGGGTCGCTAAGCTAGGGACGCTGATTGTGACAGCGATTGTACTGGTGATCGCTCTGGTTAACAACGACAGCGTGTTCGGGTTGATTACCTTCGCCTGGTCAATTTTGGCTTCAGGGCTGGGCGTTCTGCTGATATTGCGGGCCTGGGAGAAGCCTGTGAGTACACCCGTGGCGATCGCTATGATGGTTGCCGGGATTGCCGGAGCCGTTGCCTGGAAGCAGTTTGGCCTATCGGGCGCGATGTATGAAGTTCTCCCTGGCATGGCTGCGAGCGGGCTGGTTTATCTGGCCGGAACCTTGATGACCGGCGCAGAGACGGTAACGCCCTCGGGTGAGAACGGCTAGCATCAGATGCATACTCGTAGACAAGGCTACGCCCACGCGCGTTAACGGGTCACTTAGCTGCCTATTTAGAGCTAAGTGACCACTATAGACTGATCGCCCTAATTTTCTACGCTAGCTGGCTATCGACGAACTGCAACAGCCGCTGTAGCGGCACTTTTATCTCCTCCGAATTATTGGCGAGCTTGTAACCCACATCAAAAATTGCCTTAGAGAGCAAGTAGTTGTTGAGCAGTACCTGTAGCTCCTGGTCTGCTTTTGGCAAAAAGTCTGCCGCGCTAGCCGTTGTCACATAGGCATGTAAGAACGCGGCGCTGACCCACTTCTCCCAAAAATCAGTCCACTGCTGCATAACTTCGGTTTGCTCTAGGTGGATCACCCCGCTTTCAACTTCGTTTTGAAACCCGGTGACCGCTGCGTAGTGAATCGATTGCAACATACCGCCTACATCTCGCAGGGGCGATCGCTTAATCCGCCTTTCGCTCACATTCCGGCTGGCCTCACCTTCAAAATCGATCAGGATGAAGTCTTTGCCGGTATACAGCGCCTGACCCAAGTGATAGTCACCGTGGTAGCGCGTGCGCAGCGCCGTAATCTTGCAGTCGAGCAGCTTTTTAAACCGTTCGAGGTACACCTCCTGATAGCCTAAGACGGTCTGCGCCAGCGGCTGTAAGTCTTCGTTGAGCGACCACATTTGGTCTTTGAGACGGAGGAACACTTGGCCAGTGAGGTTGCGGTTGTACTGGTAGATAGAGCGCTGATGGAAGCCCGTGAAAGGTTCAGGAGCAAAGGCAGAATCAGTCGGGTCAGAGGCAAGCGCCGCGTGAAATTCAGCGGTGCGCTGCCCTAGCAGCTGTATGTTCGCCAGATAGGTGCCCATCAAATGAGAGACCAGACGCTTGTCTTCTGTATCTTCTTCAAACTTAGACTGAAAGGCTATCAGCTCCTCTAGCGCCGGAGGCGCTGATAGTTTTGGTGCCTCAATGCTGACCTGGTCGAAGTAGCTGCGGATGTTGTCGAGACTGTAGTCCCAGGTAGTTTGTACCTCTGGCACATATTTCTGCAAAATGCCCACCGTTGCAGGCTCACTCTGAGAGCGCTCATAGTCGAGATAGCCCACAATGGTGTTGAAGTTGTTGAACGGCTTTTCGCTGGCGGCTTGCTTACTCAAAAACCGGCGAATCTCCAGGTCCGGGTTGATGCCCGAGCCGACTTTGCGAAAGAGCTTCAAAATCAGATGAGACCCGTTGGCCGATTCACCGTCGGAATAAATCACGGAGGTGTTGTTGTAGTCGCCTGCGAGATAGTTAGCGCTGGTGGGTAAGTCAGTTTCCTCCAGCAGTGCCAGGGCTGTTGCCGATAGCTTGCCAGCGGTGCCTTCGTAGGTGCTGCCAGCCAGGGTGGTTTTGAGCAAGGTGGTTAAGAAGTCTTTGTCGGCGATCGCATCGTAAAGCACCCCTACCTCACCTATCTCTGTCATCTGCAAACGCGCCAGCACCGCCGGAGAAGACTCATTCAGCAGCTGCTGAGCAAATTCGCCAAAAGCGTAGCTGACAAACATCAAGTAGGTCGCCGGGTCGCCCTGCGTATACTCAACTCGCAGACAGAGCATATGCGTATCGCTGTCGTGAATATCCATGCACTCGGTCAGCTCAGCGGTTCGCACCTGGCCAGGTTTACCGAGCCACTGACGGCGCTTGAGATAGTCGGTTAACAGATGCTCTAAAGCCTCTCGATGAGACGCCGCAAAAATCGCCTCCCACTGCGTTAGCTCAACAGTCGGCACTTCTGAGGGCGAGAGATAGCTAACCGAGCTGGGTTTGAGTGAAAACCAGTAAAAGGCATAGGGCCCCAAGCTGAGAAAATAGTTGCCGTCTTCGCCTACGCTCGGAAATTCTGTACGGCCAAAAATCTCTACCGGCATCCGCCCCTTAAAAAGAGAGAGATCGAGCCGCGCTGCCTGCACAAACCGCGAGAGATTGGCCACCACCAGAATCTCTTCGTCTTTGTAGATGCGGGTAAAGGCCAGCACTTTACGATTGTCCAGGCTGAGCAGGTGAAAGTCTCCCCAGCCAAAGGCCTGATAGCGCTTACGGGTAGCAATTAGCCGCTTGGTCCAGTTGAGCAGTGAATTGGGAGCGGCCCGCTGCGCCTCCACGTTAATCGTCGTGTAGTGATACTCCGAATCGACAATCAGCGGCAAATAGAGCTTGTGCGGATTGGCCTGGCTAAAGCCCGCGTTGCGATCTGGGCTCCACTGCATGGGGGTGCGCACACCATTGCGATCGCCCAAATACACATTGTCACCCATGCCAATCTCATCGCCGTAGTAGAGTACAGGCGTTCCGGGCAGCGAAAGCAGCAGCCCATTTAGCAGCTCAATCTGGCGGCGGTCATTCTCTAGCAGCGGCACCAGTCGCCGCCGAATGCCCAGATTGATCCGCATCTCTGGATCTTGCGCATACACCCGGTACATATAGTCCCGATCCTCATCGGTCACCATCTCCAGCGTCAGCTCATCGTGGTTGCGCAAAAACAGCCCCCACTGACAGTTCTCCGGAATCTCCGGCGTCTGCTTAAGAATGTCAATAATTGGGAAATTATCCTCCATCCGCAGCGACATAAAGAGACGCGGCATCAGCGGAAAGTGAAAATTCATATGGCACTCATCGCCATCGCCGTAGTAGGCCGCCGCATCTTCGGGCCACTGATTGGCCTCCGCCAGCAGCATCTTGCCTTCGTAGCGATCATCGACGTACGTGCGCAGACTCTTTAAAAATTCATGCGTCTCCGGCAGATTTTCGCAGTTGGTACCCTCGCGCTCAAACAGATAGGGCACCGCGTCCATCCGCAGACCGTCTACGCCCATTTCCAGCCAAAATTCCAGCACATCAAACACCGCCTGCTGCACCGCCGGATTGTCGTAGTTAATATCCGGCTGATGAGCGTAAAAACGATGCCAGTAGTAGGCTTTAGCGACCGGATCCCAGCTCCAGTTGGACGTTTCAAAATCCTGAAAGATAATCCGAGTGCCCTTGTATTTGTCGGGCGAATCGCTCCAGACGTAAAAATCGCGCTCTGAGCTGCCAGCCGGGGCCAGTCGCGCCCGCTTAAACCATGGATGCTGGTCGGAAGTGTGGTTGACAATTAGCTCAATGATGACGCGAATATCGCGCTGGTGAGCGGCGGCTAAAAAGTCTTTAAAGTCGTCAAGCGTGCCGTAGATCGGGTTGACTGACAGGTAGTCTGAAATATCGTAGCCGTCATCCCGCAGCGGCGACGGAAAGAAGGGCAGTACCCATAGAGCCGTCACGCCCAGCTCTTGCAAGTAGTCCAGCCTTTCGGTCAATCCTCTAAAATCGCCGATGCCATCGCCGTTGCTATCTGCAAAGGCCCGGACGGGCACCTCATAGATGATGGCGTTTTTGAACCAGAGCGGGCTGTTATCTAGGGCCATAAATAAAGTCAGAATGGGGTTAGTTTAAAGTCAGGCGCAATCTTGCCAAAGTATGGCAAATTTAGCGTCTGTTAGTCTTACCAAAGAAAGAATTTTATTGTGATATTGACCACATTGCCCAGTCTTTGCTCAGCCTTTTCAGGCAGGTGATCCGGTCAGCGGCCAGCGACTTGCTTCTATGAGCGCTGGTCACTTTGCTTGAATACACTTGATCGGCGACAAGCCTGATAGGTCAGCGAGCAAAGTGACTTGCAAAGCGCAAATGCATCCGCACTCTACGATATGACAGGACTCCATGACATGTAGACATGAGCGAAGCTTTTCCGGTGAAGGCGCTATGGAGAATTGTCAGATCGCAAAACTCATCTCCAGATAGGTGCGCTAACGTGATAACTTCGCCTATGAAGAAAGCAGAATTCTCAACCCACATCGTCTATGAAATTTGAGCGTGCTAGCGGCATCCTTTTGCATCCCACCAGCTTACCGAGCCGCCACGGTATTGGCGATTTGGGTCAGGCAGCCTACGAGTTTATTGACTTTATGGCTCGCAGCGGCCAAACCCTCTGGCAGATTTTACCGCTGGGACCTACAGGCTATGACCACTCGCCCTACACAATGAATTTCAGCGCCTTTGCTGGCAACCCACTGCTGGTCAGCCTGGAAAAACTAGCCGACGAAGGGCTGCTAGATGAGGTGTCGCCGCTCGAAAACGCTAAGTCGGGCCGGGTTGAATTTAGCCGGGTGATTCCCCACAAGATGCAGCGGCTGCGGCAGGCGTTTGAAAGATTCCAAGGGCGGGGTCAAAATGCTGACTATGACAAGTTTTGTCAGGAGCAAGCCTGGTGGCTAGACGACTTTGTGCTCTTCATGGCGCTGCTAGAGGCAAACGGTGGCAAGCCCTGGAGCCAGTGGGAGCAGAGCATCGCTCGCCGTGAGCCAGCGGCGATGCAGGCCAAGTCAGCAGAACTCGCAGAAGAGATTGCCTTCCAGCGGTTTGTGCAGTTTAAGTTTTTTGAGCAGTGGATGTGGCTGCGCGGCTATGCCAATGAGAAAAATATTCAGATTATTGGCGATGTCTCTATCTACGTCTGTCACAACAGCTCAGATGTGTGGGCGCATCCTCAGCTGTTTAAGCTCGACTCGCAGACGCTAGAGTCGGCCTTTATTGCGGGCGTACCGCCGGACTACTTTAGTGAAACTGGGCAGCTCTGGGGCAATCCGGTTTACGACTGGGAGAAATGTCAGGCGTCTGGCTTTGAATGGTGGATTTCGCGCTTTAAGGCGACTTTGCAGTATGTGGACTGGGTGAGGGTTGACCATTTTCGCGGCTTTGAAGCCTACTGGCAGGTACCGGCGAGCGAAGAGACGGCGATGAATGGCGAGTGGGTGCCTGCACCGGGTGAGGCGTTTTTTGAGACGCTGGCGGAGAAGCTGGGTAGCCTGCCGGTACTGGCAGAGGACTTGGGCATTATTACGCCGGAAGTGGAAGCGCTGCGCGATCGCTTCGAATTTCCCGGCATGAAAATCCTGATGTTCGCTTTTGGCGGTGACCCGGACAGCCCGCACCTACCGCACAACTACGTCAACAACTGCATCGTCTACTCCGGCACCCACGACAACGATACTGCGCTTGGCTGGTGGCAGACGCTCAACCCGCAGGAAAAGCAATTTTTGGCTCAGTACCTTGGATATTCTAGCCCTGAGGAGATTCCAGAGATCAACTGGCTGCTCATCCGCACGGCCTTGGCTTCTCCTGCTGATCTCGCTATTGTGCCGCTGCAAGATCTCTTTAGCCTAGGCGGTAGCGCCCGGATGAATGACCCCAGCAAAATTCCAGATAACTGGCGCTGGCGGTACGACAGCTCTGAGATGCTGACGGGTGAAATTGGCGATCGCCTGCGCGAACTCACCCGCATCTACAGCCGACTATAGTCCGGCCAAAGGCGTCACAAGGCTAGCCAAAGGCGTTACAAAACGGTTGAAACAATCACCGTAATAGTAGCGCTGGCAATCAGCGTAAAGGCCAGCTGCACAACCCACTGCGTCGCTTTTTGGTAGTTGTCAAACTTATCGTTGAACATGCCGACGTTAATTGTGAGCTTATCGACGATCTTAGTCAGCGCGTCTACATCCGTAGTCAGTGCGTCTACATCCGTAGTCAGCGTGCCAACATTTGTAGTTAGTGCATCTAGCTTTTGTTCTATGCGATCTAGGCGGTCATTTTCAGTGAGTGCGGTCATGAGCGCTGCCAACCAATAGCTATCTGCATTATGCCCTGTAAAAGATGGCGATCGCAAAATCTAGAGGGGACCCCTAAGTCAGCCTATGCCAACGACAGATGCCAACTGGTTTCGCCCCGATATAGCGGCAATGCAGGGCTATGAGCCGGGTGAATGGCCAGCGCTGGATGCGGGCGTGCTCAAGCTCAATTCCAACGAAAATCCCTATCCGCCCTCGCCCAAAGTAATGGCGGCGCTGGCCGATATCAGCGGCGAACGGCTGCGCCGCTACCCCGATCCGCGCGCACAAGATTTTTGTCGGGTAGTGGGCGAAACTTTTGGCATTCCGGCTGACTGGGTGATTGCCGGGAATGGCAGTGACGATGTGCTGACGCTGCTGGTGCGCTCTTGCGCTGAGGGAGCGCGCCGCCCGCTGGCCTACCCCACGCCGACCTATGTGCTGTATCGAACGCTGGCTGCGATTCAACCGGCGGGCACGGTCGAGATTCCCTATGGCCCCGACTGGCAGCTGCCGGTGAAAGACCTCTTGGCGGCGCAGGCGGCGGTGACGCTGATTGCTTCGCCCAACAGTCCTTCGGGGCATGTGGTGCCGATGGCGGATTTGCGATCGCTGGCGAAAGGGCTCTCTGGCGTGTTAGCGATTGACGAAGCCTACGTTGATTTTGCGGGGCAGTCAGCGCTGGCATTGGTGCGAGCGTTTGACAATGTGATTGTGCTGCGGACGCTCTCGAAGGGGTATGCGCTGGCGGGGCTGCGATTGGGCTTCGGCTGCGCTCAGCCCGCGCTTTTGAAGGGGCTGTTTAAGATTAAAGATAGCTATAACGTGGATGCGATCGCGCTGCGGTTGGGAACAGCGGCCATTTTGGATCAGGCGTATAAGGAGGCGATCGCGCAAAAAGTGGTTGCTGCTCGCGAACAGCTAGCAGCAGAGCTACAGACCCTGAAATTTCGGGTATGGCCTTCTCACACTAATTTTCTGTTGGTGCAGCCACCGAACGACAGCGCGCAGTCTCTGTACAAAGGGCTAAAAGAGAAACAGATTATGATTCGCTATTTCAACGAGCCGGGGCTAGACAACAAGCTGCGAATCACGGTCGGAACGCCTGAGCAGAATGGACGGTTGGTCGAGGCTATTGAGGCGACGCTGAAGCTTTTACTTTAGACGTTTTCTCAAAAGTGATCGGTACTTTTGTGTCTGATAAGTTAGCCGGATCGATGGCGATCGCACCTATTTAAAAACCGGATCGAACCAGATCATCTGTACTCAAGATCGTTTGTATTGCTATGATTGAGACCTTGCCATAATGCCCGCCCAACCTTGAATCGCTGGCTGTGGTGAGCAGTTAGCGCATGATTCCAAAGCAGCTAAAGCTTCAAAATTTCTTGAGTTACCGGGAGGTGACGCTGAACTTTGATGGGCTGCATGTGGCCTGCGTGTGCGGGCCAAATGGGGCGGGTAAGTCTTCTTTACTAGAGGCTATAGCCTGGTGCGTGTGGGGCCAGAGCCGCGTTAGCGCAGAAGACGACGTTATTCGCCAGGGAGCGCTAGAAGCGCAGGTCAGCTTTTGCTTCGCCCACAGCGGCCAAACCTATCGGATTGTTCGCACCCGTCGCCGCCGCCAGATCAGCGCTCTGGAGTTTCAGATTCAAACCGAGTCGGGCTTCAAAAGCATTACTCAAAAAGGCGTGCGTGCCACCCAACAGTACATTCTCAGACAGATCAAAATTGACTACGAGACTTTTGTAAATTCGGCTTATCTGCGCCAGGGCAGAGCCGATGAATTTATGCTGAAGCGTCCGGGCGATCGCAAGCAGGTGCTGGCCGACCTGCTCGACTTGAACCGCTACGACCATCTCGCCGAGCAAGCCAAAGACCAGGCCCGCGAGTACAAAGCCCAGCTACAGCCCTTAGAATCTCTGCTTGCTCGGCTAGCAGCTCAAGTCGAGGCACAGGCGGCTACACGACAGGACTATCAGCACTTGCAGGCTGAGGTAGAGGCGCAGCAAATCGTCTATCAGCAGCAGCAGGAGGCACTTGATAGCATTAATCAACAGCAGCAGCAGCGGGGTGATTGGCAACAGCAGCTAGCGCTTATGCAGCAGCAGCACCAACACCAGCAGACTGCGCTGACGACTAGCCAAACAGCCTTATCGGAGACTCAGCAGCGCTTGGGCGAGATTGAGGCGCTGCTGGCTCAATCTGACAATATTCAGCAGCAGTATAGCCAGCTAGAACAGCTGCGGCAGGCCGAAGCGAACCAGGCCGCCCGCTTTCATACCTATCAACAGGTTCAGACTCAGCGCCTACAGCTTCAGCAGCAGGTGGCCCAACAGTCTAGTCAGCAGCAAAGCCAGATGGCCCGGTACCAAGCTCAGCTAGATAATCTACAGCAGCAAGAAGCAGAAATTCGACAAACGTTGAGTAAGAAAGCAGAAGTCGCTCGCCGAGTAGAGCAGCTGCATACTGCTCAAAAGTCGCTGCGCCAGCTGGACAAACAAGAGGCTCAAAGTGCCCCACTACAAAAGCGCCTCCGCCAGATAGAGCGACAGATAGAACAGGCCCACACCCGGCTCACAACGCGGATAGAAGAGCTGGGTGATCGTCAAAATCAGATAGCTGCTCAACAAAGTCAAGCGCCTCAGCTGAGGCAGGCCGCTGTCGAGGTTTCTCACCGAATTGCCTATTTGGAACAGCGCCGTGAATATCAGGAAGCGCTGCGGCTAAAAGGCATTGAGCGGCGCGGCTTTATGGCGCAGTTGCAGGCCAATCAGCGCAATCATGAGGTGGTTCTGGCCGGATTTGAACAAACCCTGAGGCGCCTGGCCGACCCGGACGAGTCTTGCTGTCCGCTGTGTGAACAGCCGCTTCAGGGCAAAACCTGGCAGACCCTGCGCGATCGCACCTGTCAAGAGCGCGACGACGTGCAAAACCAGATTTGGGCGATTCGCGAACAGCTTGCCGTCTCTGAAAGTGAGATTCAGGTATTGCGACAGGAGTATCGCATTTTAGAAGAGGAGCTAGCTAAATACGCCCCCATCTTAGAAGAGCGCGGACAGCTCAAGGCTCAGATGGCTTCTGTAGAGACCTTGAATGATCGTTTGCAAGCGATGACAGTTGAGCGGAGTCAGCTAGAGCGCTGTCTGCAAGAGAACGACTATGCCGAAAATTTGCAGAGCGAACTTCAGCAAATTCAAGCGCAGCTCGCGGCGACCGGCTACGACGACCGCAACCATGCTTTGCTGCGATCGCAGGTAGACCGGCTGCGCTGGAGCGAGCTTAAGTTTGCCGAAGTCAAGCAGGCGGAGCGTCGTCTTAAGCAAATTCAGCGCCAGCGCCCGCCGCTCGAAGCGGACTTGCTGTCATTGCGAGACACTCTGACAGCCGCTGAAAACGGTCCTGCCCGCAAACAGCTAATCGAGATAGAACAGCACCTGGCTAAACTTGACTACAGCCTGGCGCAGCACAACAACATTCGAGCCCAGCTCAGTCAGGCTCAGGTCTGGCAGATCCAATATCAGGCGTTGCAGCAGGCTCAGACTGAGCAAACTGCGCTACAGACAAAAATGACTCAGCTCCAGGCGACCTGTCAGGGACAAACCGCCGCAGTTGAAGAGAGTCATCGGCGTGTGGAAGCCCTACAGCAACAGCTCACCGTTCATGCCGACCAGCAGGGAGAGATTGAGCGATTGGAGAGTGCGCTGGTCAGCTGTCGAGAAGGGCGCGATCACCAGCTCTCTCAGCTTGGTAGACTGCAACAGCAGCTCTCTCAGCTAGATACTGTACAGCAACAGCGAAAACAGCAGCAGCAAAGGTTAGAAGACATTCGCCACCGCTATCAGGTGTACAAATCTTTGGCCGAAGCCTTTGGCCGCAACGGTATTCAGGCGCTGATGATCGAAAATTTGCTGCCCCAGCTAGAGGCAGAAACTAACCAAATTTTGGGTAAGCTCAGCGATCATCAGCTGCATGTGCAGTTTGTTACTCAGCGAACCGGGCGAAATTCTAAAAAGCTGATTGATACGCTCGATATTTTGATTGCCGATGCTCGCGGTACTCGTCCTTATGAGACTTATTCTGGTGGCGAAGCCTTTCGGGTGAATTTTGCTATTCGGCTGGCGATCGCTCGTCTTCTCGCTATGCGGTCGGGCACGGCACTGCAAATGCTGATTGTCGATGAGGGCTTTGGGACGCAGGATAAAGCGGGATGCGATCGCCTGATTTCGGCAATTGAAGCGATCGCACCCGACTTTGCCTGCATTCTTACCATCACCCATATGCCCCACTTTCGCGAAGCTTTTCAGACTCGCATAGACGTTGCCAAAGATGAAAACGGCTCTTACATCGCTATCTCTGACTGAGTTAGTAAAGCGAGCCTTCAACTATGCAACGTCAACATAATGCTTTTCCAGCTTCCGGTCGGCCTTTTCTTGGGTGAATGTTTAGTCAATGGTTTTCGCTGCCGATTGTGTTTTTACGGCGTGGTTCAGCGAAGGGTGACATTTCCGGATTGACATTACAGCATAAAATCACTGTCAGGGGAGACTTGTAGAGCTTTTGTCTGTGATGAAAGTGCTACCCTAATATAGCCTCTGCCGAGTTGCTTATGACATTTTTATCGGCTGAAACCGCTATATGACAGCAAGCAACTCGATTCGCAAAGTAAGAATGCGTTCTTACTTTGCTATGTGCCTATCGCGCCCCCAGGTATTTATATGTGTAAAGTCCCGATGATCTGTCACAGTGCTGGACAGTAGAGAACTGGACAGTAGAGATTTTCGCCCTGAGTAGGGCGCTGCGCCAAAAATGATGCCCGTGAAAAAATGGATTGGCTAGCCTAAAGTGGTAACCTACTTCGATGCGCTGTTAACTATGACAATTACTGGCTAACCTCAACAGATTTTTACTGGCTCACTTAACTTAGTGCCTTAGATTTAGGAGAACCTGTGACAGACACTTTAAAGCTGGCGGTGAATGGCACCCTGATGAGAGATCTGGCGCTAAACCCTAACTTGCTCAATGTGGGTGCTACGTTTGAACGAGAAGCCAAAACTGAAGCGGCCTATCGAATTTGGTCAATCGACGACAGCTACCCAGCCATGATCAAAGTAAAAGTGGGCGGGGTTGCAGTCGCTCTGGAAGTATGGCAGGTGCCTTTGCCGGGTCTGGGCATTATTCTCTCGCAGGAGCCACCTGGCTTAGCGATTGGTAAAGTCACCCTGCATGATGGAGAAGAGGTTCTCGGCGTTATTGGTGAACCACTAACTGTGGAAGGGAAAAGAGAGATTACTCAGTACGGTGGCTGGCGAGCTTATCAGGCGGCGCTGTCTTCGACTTGATCAGTCTTCTCAACTGATGTGGCTGCTGAGCCCAGATGGTGCGCTTTTAGGTGCTAACCAGACGGCGCTGAACTGGGGTTTCGCAGCTGTTTCGGATAGAGTATTCTGAAGCTGACAGCTGACAGCTGACAGCCGCCAGCGCGAGCTGTCTAAAATTCTCACCGTCAATACGAACCGGGCTACTACGCTGGTGAAGCAGATGCTTCAGTTCGTGAAAGGAGACACTGAGAAACACCGCGTGCTAGAGATTGATCGCCTCATGCTATCGGTCAGACAGCTCGTTGAGCTAGCGCCGCCAGCCGTGCTAACTAACATACCGGTCGGTCTGTGGCGGATAGCGGGCGGTGAAGAACTGTCTCCTCATCTGCCAGATCGGCGCGTTTTTTCTAAATTAACCTGAGTTTGGGATAAGCAACTCATGCTTATTGCCCGAAGCAAGTCCCTTCTGGAAGGGTGGCCCGCAGGGTTGGGATGGGTCGGCAACGTGCGCTACGCACCGAAACCCACCCCTGCGCCCCTCTAGAGGGGATCTACTTTAGGCTATGTGTTAAAAAGCGCCGACAGTCTGGCATCACAGGCAATCACCTATCCCGAACTGACGTTAAATTACAGAGGTTTTCTAAGTTACAGAGGAATTATGCTACAGGCTTACCAGAGTGACTGGCCACGGTCGGTACGCTAGCGAACACAGCCACTGAGACAGGGGCCTAAAACTAGGACTCAAGGATCCCGATTAGCTCGGTGGAGGTAGCGATCGCTCCAAACACACCGCCCTGCATGGTAATCATTTTGAGCGCGGCCTGGTAATTGCCGTAGTCAGTTGCGCCGGTACAGTCCGAGAGTACCAGACATTCATAGCCTCTGTCGTTGGCTTCGCGTAGCGTCGTATGGACGCACACATCTGTTGTAATGCCGGTGAGGATGATGTTTTGAATGCCCTTCTGCCGCAGTAACAGATCGAGATCGGTAGCAAAAAAGGCACCTTTGCCCGGCTTATCGATCACCGTTTCATTCTCCAGCGGCGCTAGCTCAGGGATAATCTCCCAGCCCGCCTCTCCTCTCACTAAAATGCGACCGCAGGGGCCAGGGTCGCCGATGCCCGCGCCAATTTGCTGCGATCGCCACCGCTTATTTTCAGGCAGGTCAGAGAGATCGCGCCGATGCCCCTCACGAGTGTGCATAATATGGTAGCCCTGGTTGCGCATTACCTCTAGCAGCTTTTGCAGCGGTGCGATCGGCGCACGAGTCAGGCTCAAGTCGTATCCCATTTTATCGACATAGCCGCCCTCACCGCAGAAGTCAGTTTGCATATCGATAATCATCAGCGCCGTGTTTTCAGGGCGCAAGTCACCATTGTAGGGATAGGGGTAGGGGGCTGACTTGACGGTGCGTCCCATATAGTCAAAGGCTCCTGATGCGTCATCTTACAATTTACGGCCCTGTGCTAGATCGTTTTGTGACGATTGTTGCAGGTTCACCGGTTCCTCAATCCGCTTTGTCAGTTCGTTTTTATAAATTCTTGGTGAATTCGAGATGAGTGGTTGACTAACCTGAGCTTCGGGCAATCTGAAAGTGAAACTGTCATGCCTATATGAGTTTTACCGGCTATGTACAACCTGGCGCAGCTCACTTTGCAAAACGTCACTGATATCGGCATTGCCATGCGTCAGCTCGGCAAAGGGACTGACAGCTTAGAAACCATAGCCTGCCGATGCATTGAATACCTTCACAAAAATTTGGTAGATCCGACGACCGGCAGGTCAGCTTGCGCGCTGAGCCGATTTTTTAAGACCCATCCCTATGGCGCTCTGCCTGGCACACTGCAAGCGCAGGCTCGCGCGGCTGCCACCCAAACGGCAGACCTGCCTGCCGATCTCAAATGTCTGACTTTGCTGGCGACTGCGGGCGATCGCCCCGAGTGGCACAGTCGCCACCAGTCCCAAGGGCATCAGGTCATCCCGCTCGCCAGCGAAACAGCCGTCAGACAAATCCCGATGATCTCCCAAATGATCAAAGGATTTGGCCTAGATATTAGCTGTGTGCTAGCACCCGACCCTAATCTACTTATTGCCCTAGAGCGCCAGACCTGCAACGTGTTTTATATCCCCAGCGCTTTGGGCAGTGAGTTTATTCCCGCCCAAGCAGAGTTTGTCGCGCCATATGGCATCAAGTCAGTGCTCGGATTTGGCGGTATGCTGCCTTCCGGCAATCTATTTGCCATTATTCTATTTGCCAAAGTTGAGATTCCAGAGACAGCGGCACACCTATTCAAAACACTGCCTCTGAGCATCAAAATGGCTATGATTCCATTCGATAAAGGCAGTCTCTTCAGACCCTTACAGCTTCTCTAATATAGCTTCCGGCACTTTGCTTGATGCAGCATTACTGACTGTAAGCCATCTATAGCAACAGCCAAAGTGCTCCGCGAAGCGCGAATGCATCCGCGCTTTGCTATATGTCAGTGACTCGCCCCAAAAAAATGACACTCAAAATTGACGCTAAGTACAATGCAGGACTTAAATACTTGCTCCCAAGAGGAAGAAATAGCTCAGCTCCAAGCGCAGGTATCCACCCTGGAAGAGCTGCTGAACCTCTATGAGCAATCTGCTATCGAACAAGAGCAGCATCTGAAAAGCGCGCTGCAAAAATTGCAGGAGAGAGCGCAGCAGTTAGAACATGCCCAGACCGCACTACAGACGCTGCAAGCTATTTTAGACAGTATGAGGAATGCTGTCGTTGTGGTCGATCAGGCCGGACATGCCTTATTTAGCAATCCAGCGGCGAGAGCACTTCTAGGCAGCAACCCGCTTGAGCAATCGTTGCATCATTGGATACAAGCCTATGAAATGTTCGATGCTGATGGCGTCACCCCTTATCCCACAGCAGAACTCCCCATCGCTAGGGCACTCAAAGGCAAGTCAGTCGATGGTGCGGAGATTCGAATCGTCAATAAAAGCACTCACCAGAGCCAGTGGTTTAGTGTGAATGCCAGACCTCTTAAAGCGGAAGACCAAGTCAGTGGGGCGGTAGCAGTTTTTCGAGATATCAGCCAGCACAAGCAATCTGAACAGGCTTTACGGCAATCAAATGAGGAGTTTCAGCAGCAGGCTCAGCTGCTTCAACAAACCCTGAAGCAGCTTAAGCAGACCCAGAGTCAGCTGATTCACAAAGAAAAAATGACCAGTTTGGGGCAGACTATAGCCGGAATTGCTCATGAAGTTAACAACCCTGTTAGCTTTATCCACGGCAATTTGGAACCCACAAGCGCCGCCTTTGAAAGCCTGTTAAACCTGATTGACCTGATTCAACAAAATTATCCCAAACCTGTCCCTGCTGTTGCCGCTGCTATAAAAGAGATTGATCTAGACTTTTTAGCTAAAGACATTCCTGCTATGCTCGGCTCAATGAGAGCGGGCACCGAGCGCATCCGCGAAATTGTCAAGTCGCTGCGGGTCTTCTCTCGTTTGGATGAAGCCAGCTTTAAAGCAGCCGATATTCATGAGGGCATTGACAGCGCTTTAATGCTTCTTCAATCACAGCTAAGAGAACAGCCTAACCGAGAAGCTATCCGCATCCACCGGAACTACGGCGATCTCCCGCTCATAGAGTGCCACGCAGGTCAGCTAAATCAGGCGCTGCTCAACCTTCTGACCAATGCAGTCGATGCCCTGTCGACCAAAGCAGAGGCTCCAGAAATTACTATCTGCACTGAGGTTTTAGAAGATTGCGTCTCTATTCAGATTTCAGATAATGGCGGCGGCATGTCTGAAGAGATTCAGTCAAAGATTTTCGATCCGTTTTTTACAACCAAACCAGTGGGTAAGGGAATGGGGTTAGGTCTGTCGATTTGCCATCAGGTCATTGTTGAAACCCACGAGGGATTGCTTGAATGCTGCTCTGAAGCAGACAAAGGCAGCCGGTTTACAATCAAGCTACCGTGCCAAGGAGATCGGCGATCCGCCCTCTCGGTCTCAGTAGTATAGTCATAGCCCCGCCAAAACTTCGCAGATAGCCGTAAATAGAGGGCGGAGCGCTGGTACCGGCTGTAGACATGTTTGCTGCAAGCGTCGCAGACTAGCCAGGATGATTGTATCGGTCTGATTCTCCGTCTGGCTCTCAGTGCAGTAGCAGCGATCTAGCAAATCCTCCAGTAAGCAGCCAAAGGCCCTCACTTCCAAACGCTCTAACGCCGCTGCTATTGAGCGGTTGCCGGGATCGTAAAAAGACGCAGCGCCAAAATCACCTAGAAAACTCTCACCGGCTTCATTCACTAAAATATTGTGAGCATAGAGATCGCCGTGCACAATGCCGTGCGCGTGAAGATGCGCAGATGCGGAGGCGATGCCACGCGCAATTTGCAAAATCACGGGCAGCGTGAATGAGGTGCCCTCACAGTAGGTATCTCTTGTGCAAGTATCTAAATTGGGAGGATCACCCAGGTTTTTATACTCTGGGGAGATAAATGAGAAGACCAGCCCTGCTTTACACCCTGCTTTCTTTTGAGGCTGATTCTCCTGCTCTTTGTTGTTTATTAGGTGGGGGAAGCGATCGCTCAACTGACCAATGGCACTCACCAAATTGGTGTGAGGCCCCGCCGCGATACAGGCGCGCATTTCGTCCAGCGGTAGCCCATCGCTGGTAATCTCGCCCTTGAACAGCTTAACGGCGACCGCTCTGGGCTGAACTGCCTCCGAATCGGCTGATACAGCTGTCCACATCCCTTTATAGATCACGCCGGATGCACCCTGGCCCAGAATGCTGCCTAGCTGTAGTTCAGCCGGGTCAATAGTGGGAAGGGATGCTTGAGAGATATTTTTCGCCGGCATGGACTCGCTGTCGCCGTAGGGATTTCCGGCATAGGCTAACCAGGATAGACGCGGTAGCGAAAACAACCAGTCGGGCAGCGATCGCAGACGGTTGGCCGACAGACGAATGAGTTCTAAATTTCGGCAGTTGGCTAGTTCATCGGGTAGCGATCGCAGCTGATTGCCAGCGAGCATCAGCTTTTGCAAGGTGCTGAGTTTGCCAATGGCAGCAGGCAGTACCCCAATTTGGTTGTCAGTGAGAATCAGCCAGCGGATAGTCGGCGCTAAGGCATGATCGCCAATGGTTGCGATCTGGTTGCCTTTAAAGCTGACCATAGAGATCGCTGGGCAGTCAGCCAGCACTGCTGGAAATTCTTGAAACTGATTGTTATTGAAAAATGCAATCTTGAGCTTTTTTAGCCGGGAAAATGCCTCGGGTAAAGCGCTGAGACGGTTGTTTGATAAGACTAAAACTTCTAATGAATCAGCCAGATCCAGAATTTCTGTGGGAAATTCAGTTAGCTCACAGGACAGCTCCAGCTGCTTGGTGCCTATTAGCTGGCCCGATCTCAGCCGGGTGAGAGTATCCATGTATAGCGCTGTTGGGGCCAGCTGTTGGGGCCAGGTATGAGCAGCCGTACTTAGAACGTCTTCTAATTTACAGCCGTTTCTAAGACTTCATCTACTATAGGGCATGAGCCGTCTTTCTCATGGATGACCGTATCGCGTGCCAGCTGAATATCTTCTTGGTACAGGCCGACCCACTGCTCTAACTGCTTCTCGGCGGGCGTAAAGTAGGTGGAGCTTTTTGAAATACTGCAAAAATTCCTTAGCATGGGCAGCCACCTGCCGTTCTGGCCATGGTCCATGCCATCGTCAAACAGGGCCTTGTACTCTACGTAGATGCTCTCTGGCTCGATGGCAGCGGATGATTGAGGACTTGCAGCTGGTTCGGGGTTGCTTGGGAGGTTTGGCGTTGCGATCGCTGAGCTTTCAGGCTCTCGAATGTAGGTAGCAACGGCAGCGGCAAGTACAGCCAAACACAGAACGGCCACTGCTACTTTAGGATATAGCCTAGAAGAAGACGGAGGCCGACCCACCTCTGGCGTTGGCGAAACGATAGCTACAGGCCGGGTAATGCCAGGTAGCTGTTGCTCGACCCAAGCCAGGTCAAAAACGCTCGCATAGATTTTATTGGCTACCTTCAGCTTGTCGTTTCTGACAGCTACTAAACCAGATTGTAATAGCGCCTTCTGGCTACGGCTGTGGTCTACAGAGATAGATCCTCGCTGCAAAATTTGTATGTATAGCAGCAGCAGAGAGTCTCTTCTTGCGTAGTTTAAAATGGCATCGCGAATTTCCTTAAGATGGGCAGCCGCAGCGTTGCTGTCCCAGTCGTCCACTATTTTTTGATAGACAATTCTATCCACTATAGCGGCTTCTTTTCCTTCGATGATTTCAGATGAATACTTGATAACGTAGTCACACAGAAGATTGGTCATGAAGAACTGTCCGTTCGTCCACTCCTGAATTTTTTCAAGAATGTCAAAGACAGCGCTAGCGTCGCTGACCTGGGAAAAAATTTCCTCTTTAAAGTCGGCCAAAATGGCTGAGGTTTGCACCTCGTGATCTGAGTTCATCTTTCCGCAACTCCTGAGTCAAACTATTCGTCATAAGCATCTTGAAAACTTGCACCCATTACAGCCTGCGGACTAAAAAGCCCTTTTCGATCCTCAGCCACCCCAGTTTTTACGCCTTTTTGCTATCTGCACCAGGACAAAACCGGTAAAGTAAATCAGCCGAGTGGAAGGAATTGTGTGTATTATCCTTCGTTCCAGAACAAGTTAAATAAAGGAAGTGTGAGTATTATTCCGGATTTTGGCGTCAGTTAGATGAAGAAAATGTAAGTACTATTCCGGATCAGCGGCTGCGCTCTGGTATAGCAGGCTACTTCATAGGTGAAGGCCTATTTCATGCCTGCAAAACCTGTTGTGAAGTTAGAACACTTTAGTCGTGAAGTTAGAACATCGCGCAGGCTTCCCTTAGAGATTATCTGACTATTAGCAAAGCAGTCACCGCCGCAAAAGCGATTTGCGTAAAAATACTGATCCAGCCGAAAAAATGACACTGCTGGCTCAGATAGCAGACTACACAACGTCAGTTCGGGATAAGTGATTGCCTGTGATGCCAGACTGTCGGCGCTTTTTAACACATAGCCTCAAGTAGATCCCCTCTAGAGGGGCGCAGGGGTGGGTTTCGGTGTGTAGCGCACGTTGCCGACCCATCCCGACCCTGCGGGCCACCCTGCCAGAAGGGACTTGCTTCTAGCAATAAGCCTGGAGGGGTGACACAACCTTTGTAATCCAGATGCAGTGAACGATTGGCAGGCCACAGGCAAAAAAAGATAGGCTGGTTTTGAGAACCCAAGCCTATCGAATCAATATGATACCTACAGCTTACCAAACTGCCCTCAAACGACAACTCGATGCGTCTCAGTATCTGATGCTGTCACTCCTGGTGACACTGCTACAGACCCTGCGAGACGTGCGCCTGGAAACCTTAGCTGAGGCGCTGCCGCTACCCATTTTGTTCGAGAGTCGCCGAAAAAAGTCCAACGGTTCCTTACGCTGGGTGTGCTTCATCTGAGAGGGCTATGGTTTGGGCTGCTGCGCGTCTTTCTCGATGCGCAACTGCCCTCAGGTAGCACGCTCTACGTCGCCATCGACCGCACTACCTGGGGTGATATCAACTTGCTGATGGCCAGTATTGTCTGGAAAGGGCGAGCGATACCGCTTTACTGGCAGCGTTTGGAGAGCCTGGGTAACAGCCACTACGACGAGCAGACAGCGCTGTTGTCGGTGGCGCTACCGGTGCTGGCTGACTATCGCGTCGTGGTGCTTGGCGACCGAGAGTTTTGTTCTGTCGATTTGGCCCGCTGGCTCGGCCAGCAGGGTCATTATTTCTGCTTACGGCAGAAGAAATCAACCTACGTTCTCCTCGAAGGTCAGCCTTGGCTAAAGCTTGGCCAACTGGGCCTGACTGCTGGCACGAAGTGCTTCTACAATGCCGTCACCCTAACCCGGAGTAAAGGCTTTGAGCAAGGGCGTTTAGCCGGTAAGTGGAAACGTCGCTATCGCGGGTTCGCACCCGAAGAACCCTGGTTTCTGTTGACTAATTTAGACGGTCTCGATGAGGCGGTTGCCGCTTATCAAAAAAGATTCGACATTGAGGAAATGTTCCGCGATTTTAAGCGCGGTGGCTACCGTCTAGAAGGCTGTAGAGCTAGCGATAAGCGTTTCTTGGCAATCGTCTTACTGATTGCCATTGCTTACCTATGTGCTTCACTTCAAGGTCAACGGCTCAAGCAGAAGGCGCTACAGAAGTACATTGCTAGACCGGAGTCAGCCGGACGTCCCCAACGCCGTCACAGCTTCTTCTATATCGGTCTATCGGCACATCGATGGGTGCCTTTTTGGCATAGCTGCCAGTCACAAGTTCAACGCCTGATAAAGCTTAATCACGGCAAGATTGAGTATTATCTTAAGGGGCAAAAGGCTATGGCTACTGTTCTGAAAAGCTTGTAGCCGTTGTGTCACCCCTTCAGGCAATAAGCATAAGTTGCTTATCCCGAACTCAGGTTACACAGGTAAAAAGGCCTCTGCCGACATGGCAGAGGCCTTTTGTAAACAAACACGAATGAGAGATGTGCGCTAGCCAAGTCAGCGAACAACACCCATAATCAGCGAAACCACAAAGATCACAAGACGTAAAACAGAATTTTGGCAGTATTGCTGCTGGTGCGGCAATACTGCCAAACCCAAGAACAGTAGCTATCAACGCAACAACTAAAAAGATTAAAGGCCAGCGCAGCGTAAAGGGGGCTTCTAGCTTGACACAGCGGCAGAACAACTCTGATTATGCCATTGAACAGTATTCTATAAAATACAACGCTCTGCCCTAAGATACAGCCGTCATGTCATTGGACTACACCTGACGATAGACATCTGACGATAGAGATGTTGTTTTTCTCACGGGGAGAACGGCACGGTCATTGGTCAGCGACATCTAGCCGTGAAAGAATCTGGACCACCTACCCAACGCTCCAGTTCAAGTCAGCCGAGTTCAAACGTGGTTACGCCAAAGAGCCGATCTAACGGTAGCTCGGGCGCGCTTTAAGTATACATTCTAGCGGTTTCAAAGACGCTGCTCAGATGATATTTTTGGGCTAGAGCAACCGCCTGCGAGTTGGGTTCAGGCACGTCTAAGTAAACAGCGCTGCTGGGTGCAACTTGGGCAGTTAGGGCTAAAAAAATATCTTCTGCGAAGCGAGGCGTATTGGCAAAGAGAGGGCCAATTTTGTATCCTTCCCGGCAGGTTCGCAGCACGCCGTAGCCAGCTATTTTTTGGTCGTGAACTATCCCGATGGCATGGCTTTGAGGCTGAGAGAGCAAACCTTTGAGAAAGGCGGATCGATCTGCTAAGAAAAGTGTTTTGTCGTACTTAGCGATCGCGCCAAAAGAAAGTGACGCTAGCGGTACGAGCGGAGCGCTGACGGGTGGGTGAGCAAAGCCGCCTACGCCTGCATAGCGAACGTTGCGATGGGCTAGCTTAAATCCAGACCGGGTGTAGTTGGCTTGCTGAGCGACTACACCATCTAGCCCAATATTGCGCCCTTTGAGGTGGTCAAGCCCGGCCTGCCAAATTTGCAAACCGTATCCCTGCTGGCGAAATGCTGGCTTGACGATATACAGGCCCAAAAATCCGAATGCTGAGCCGTATCTGACCGCTGCGATCGCCGCAATCGGTTCATCTGCCAGCCAGCCCATTAAAAAACCGTCGGGGTCAGCCGCATAAAAGCAATCTGCATCGTAACGCCCAGGGTTCCATCCTTCTGCCGCCGCCCAATCAATCGCTATGTCCAGCTCCGGGCGAGACATTGGTTTGATGGTGTAGCGGGGCAAAGCCATAGGACAGCGCAATCATAGGGTGCAATAATTCTAGTCAGCCTTTTCCAAACTGTACTAGAAATCAGGTAACTGCTCCTATGTCTTCCAGCTATCCCCGCGATCTGATTGGCTATGGTCAAACTCCGCCTCATCCCCACTGGCCAAACGAGGCGCGGCTGGCGCTCCAGTTTGTGATCAACTACGAAGAAGGGGGCGAAAATTGCATTCTGCACGGCGACGCGGCTTCAGAGGCGTTTCTATCTGAGACGATAGGGGCCGAGCCACTGCTGGGCGTTCGCAACATCAACATGGAGTCGATGTACGAGTACGGTAGCCGGGCAGGGTTTTGGCGACTCCACCGCCTGTTTACTCAGCGGAATTTGCCGCTTACCGTCTATGCGGTAGCGATGGCTTTGGAGCGCAATCCGGATGCGGCGGCGGCGATGGTTGCAGCGGGCTGGGAAGTGGCAAGTCACGGCTACCGCTGGATTGACTATCAGTATGCGGGTGAAGAGATGGAGCGATCACACATTCAAAAAGCCATCGAAATCCATACCCAGGTCACCGGCACCCGTCCGCTAGGCTTTTACCAGGGTCGCTTGAGCCCCAACACCCGCCGATTGGTTGTCGAAGCAGGCGGCTTTCTCTACGACGCCGATAGCTACGCCGACGACCTCCCCTACTGGAACTGCGACTACGGCACTCCCCACTTGGTCATCCCCTACACCTTAGATAACAACGATATGCGCTTTGCCACCTACCAAGGCTTCAACTCAGGCGATCAGTTTTTCACCTACTTAAAGGACGCCTTCGATGTTCTCTACGCCGAGGGCGAAACTGCACCCAAAATGATGAGCGTCGGCCTCCACTGTAGGCTATCTGGCAGGCCAGGACGTACCGCCGCACTAGCCAAATTTTTAGACTATGTTCAAAGCCACGATAGCGTTTGGATTTGCCGGCGAGCTGACATCGCCCGCCACTGGCATACCCATCACTCAGCGAAGTCTCCCGAAGAGTAACTTCTCATGATCAGAGGCATTTGAGAAAAAAGAGGTTAAAGAAAAAAGCGCTCAAAAGCATGGCTATGTAAGAGTTTTGTAAAGACCTCGGGGCTCGTTGGCAGATCGGATTATGTAGGGCTAAGGTGCCTACAGCTTAATCAGATTTTTCTTCCTACACAAACAAATTAGCCCCATCCTCGTATTTTCTGCTCTTCTCCGGGAGAATGACAGCATGTCTTATGCAAAGCTACCTGCTGCTAGGAAGCGCTTTTACTTTTTGATTCTAGCTATTGTTGTTATTGGTATTGTTTTTCGCCTGTCCAATCTCGATGGAAAAGTTTACTGGTCTGACGAAATCTACACGGGTCTTTTTGTAACCGGCCATGATCCTGTAGAAGCAGGCGAAAGTATCTTTACAGGGCAACTGATAACCGCGCAGCAAGTTCAGCAATTTCAGGTTTACGATCCCACCAGAGGCCCATTTACGACCGTTGCCAACTTAGCCGCTCACGATCAACAGCATCCACCGCTCTACTATTTCATCTCAAGACTTGTACTCGGATGGTTCCACAACACAGTCATTGTGACTCGTCTGGTGGCTGCACTAGCGGGTATTGCGCTAATTCCGGCTGTGTATTTCTTAGCGTTTGAGCTGTTTCAGAGCTATCAGGTATCGGCGATTAGCGCGGCTCTGATTGCCACCTCACCCTTTCACCAGATCTATGCTCAAAATGCGCGAGAGTACAGCTTATGGGCATTCTTAATTGTGATCTCTACGCTGAGCTTGCTGAAGGCGATCAAGCAACAAAGTCTTACTGCCTGGATACTCTATAGCCTCACACTGATTGCCGGACTATACACATTTTTATTTACACTTTTAGTAGCAGCCGGTCACGGGCTCTATATTCTCTACCTAAGCACTCTTCAGTTTAGAAAACGTAGAGACTTTAGCTTGACCCGGAGTTATGGCCTTTCTACTTTAATGTCACTGCTTGCTTTCTATCCCTGGCTGGCCACTATAGGAATCGGCAAGAGTAGCAATATTCGCGCAACTAGCTGGACTAGCATACCTACGTCCCCGACAGCGCTGCTCAGAAGCTGGGTAGGGCATGTCAAAAGTTTGTTTTTCGATTTAGATCTAGATTTGGGGTCGAATGCTTATTTTGTTTTCAACATCCCTGTTGCGCTCTTATTAGTCGGCTTAGCGGCCTATGCAATCTTTTGGGGCTTGAAGCATATGCCTAAGCAGTCGCTGATTTGCCTGGCTACGCTAGGCGGAGTAACGGTGGTTCTGCTGTTTGGCGCTGATCTCTTTTTGGGGGGACGACGCTCGACTGTCAGCCGCTATCTGATGCCAGCCTACTTGAGTTTGCAGCTTTTGCTCGCCTACTGCTTAGGGCAAAACCTGATCTGGAGAAAAGGACTCGCTAAAAGATTCTGGCAGAGCACTTTCACGCTCGTTTTACTGATGGGGCTGTTATCGAGCGCCGTGTTTGTGCGGGCAGAAACCTGGTCTTTTCAGCGGCCCAGCCATTTGAACTATAAAGTAGCCCAAATTATCAATTCGACGCCTGATTCTTTGATCCTCAGCAGCGCTAAACACGCTCGGCCAGGAAAGTTAGATTCTTTATGCACTTTGCTTCATCCAGAGCAGGCAATTCTAGCCTTCAATGAGTCAGAAGCGACACAGTCACTTGATAGCTTTAGCCAGATCTCCGACTTCAGCGATATCTTTACCTTTAATCTCAGCCAAAGCTACGAAGAAGCGATCACCGCGCAAGGCTACGTTTCTGTCCCCATCAATAAAGAGGCTGGCCTGTGGAAGCTAGAAAAATCTGACGTATAGCAGATGTCCTGATGCATTAGGACATCTGCTAGTCGAGTTGCCCGCTGTTCTCTAGCGGTTCCAGCCGACAAAAGTGTCCTAAGCAACTCGACAGAGGCTATATCGCAATCGACTATCTGAGGAGTTAGCGCCGTACGAGCGGGCAACGCTGTAGTTCACCAAATGACGAAAGCTGACCTACCTGCTGGTAGCCATCATTTGGTGAACCAGTCCTTTGACCATGCGATCGCGCGTCATCGGTAAAATCTCACTGCCCTGCATCACGTTCTGCGTGAGTAAATAGTGCACAATCGCCCCTACGAAAATTCGCGCGGCCACCATCGGATCGGGAAAGTTGAGCTGAGACTGATTTGCTAAGTAGGTAGAAAGCATCTCTAACAGCGGTTTCTCAACTTCACGCACAAAGGTTTTCGCCAGATTGGGAAACCGCTCAGATTCGCCAATGATTAGCCTAAATAGGGTCATCAGGGACTGGTTGTCCGAAAATTCTTGGAGGACGTTGGTGGCCAGATGAGAGAGCGTTTTTTCTGGGGGGGCTTGCAGATAGGCGGCAGTTGGCAAGCTTGCAAGCATTTGCCGGTTGACCTGTGTTTGCTGCTGCACTAAGGCAATGAATAAGCCTTCTTTGTTTTTGAAGTGGGTGTACAGCGTCGGTTTGGAAACGCCCGCTGTTTTGGCAATACGGTCCATGCTGGCGGCGGCATAGCCCTGCGTTGTAAATACTTCCAAAGCGCCCAACAGGATCGCTTTTCCTTTGTCGGACTGAGCCGGGTCGGGTTGGGCTGGGCTGAAGTGGGCGGGCTGGGCTGAAGGAGTCACGTAGGGAATTCCGTAGGTCTGTGGCTAGGCAGAGGGCGCTTTTACCGCCTGTATTTTCATATTGTAGCGAACGGGGGTGTTGACTTTACTAAACGGTTTAGTAAGATAGAGGCGTTACCAAATAGAGGCATCACCAGATGAATCCAACGCACTGCGGGCAACTAAACCCTAAATTTAGGAAAAGGAATGAAAACTGACGTGGTAATCGCTGACGCAGGGCCGACTGGACTTTCACTGGCCTGTCAGCTTGGGCAAAAAGAAAGTGCATTAGCAGTATCAGCGGCGGCGTAAAAGAGAGATAAAAAGGATGAGGGAAAATCTATGCAATCATCAAGTGAGCGGAGCCGTTGGGCAATACCGGCAAAGCTGCCTAAGCGCTGGGGGGCGATCGCCGCTGCCGCTATCTTAGGGCTCTCGGGTATAGCCGCGTGGCAGGTCTGGCAGTTTAGAGTCTCCCAAGAGGAAGTTGCTCAAGCGGATCTTGAACAGCCGAAGATTTTGACGGTTACCGCACTAGGACGGCTAGAGCCACAGGGCGAAACAATTGATCTGATTGCGCCAACCGCGACGCAAGAGAACCGAATAGAGCAACTGCTTGTGGAAGAGGGCGATCGCGTCCAAGCCGGTGAAGTTATTGCGGTGCTGGATAACCGCGATCGCCTCCAAGCTGTCCTACAGCAAGCGCAAGAACAGGTAAAGATCGCCCGCGCTCAGCTCGCCCAGGTGCAGGCCGGGGCCAAGTCAGGTGACCTTCAGGCGCAGCGAGCCGAAATCTCTCGGTTAGAAGCCACTCAGACGGGGGACATAAACGCTCAACAGGCTACCATCGCCAGACTGGTGGCAGAAGTTGAAAATGCTGAGGTTGAATATCAGCGCTACGAATCGCTGTATCAGCGAGGTGCTGTTTCTGCTTCTGAGCGAGACACTAAGCAGCTTATCTACACCACCGCTCAGCGACAGTTGCAGGAAGCCGAGGCGGCACTGGCTCGCACTCAAACCACCAGCCGACAGCAAATTGAGCAGGCACGGGCCACGCTAGACAGTATTGGTGAGGTCCGCCCGGTGGATGTAGCAGCATCTGAAACGCAGATACAGTCGGCGCTGGCATCTGTGGCTGAAGCGCAAGCGAATTTGGATCAGGCAGAAGTGCGATCGCCCCGAGCCGGTCAAATCATCGAAATTCACACTCGCCCCGGCGAAAAAGTTTCCGATCAGGGTATTGCCACGTTAGGAGATACCGATCAAATGATGGTGATTGCTGAAGTTTATCAAGGAGACATTGAAAAAGTTAAACCTGGGCAGTCCGCTGAGATTACCACTCCGGTGGTCGGGGATACACTCGCGGGAACGGTTGAGCGTATTGGCCTACAGGTAGAACAACAGCAGGTGGTCAACGAAGACCCGGCGGCGAATATTGACGCCAAAGTTGTTGAAGTTCATATTCGGCTCGACCCGGACGCTAGCAAACTGGTAGCCGGGCTGACGAATTTGCAGGTCACTGCCACGATTAAAACTGACTAAGGAAACTTTGCTATGCTGGGCTTCATCAACAATTTCACTGAAGGGCTAAAAACGCTAAAAGACAGAACGCCGCTCGGACTGCTTCAGCTCAAACACGACCGGATGCGGCTGTTGACAGCGATCGCTGGCATCACTTTCGCTGATATCTTGATCTTCATGCAGCTCGGTTTTTCCGACGCGCTCTACAAAAGCAACACCCAATACGCCCGCATTCTTCAGGCCGATCTGGTTATCCTCAGCACCCAAGCTAAGAACTTCGGACAACTGCGAGCGTTCTCCAGGCGGCGGCTCTATCAGGCTCAAGATGTCCCTGGCGTCGCCTCAACCGACCCTGTATACGTTGGCTCAGTACAGTGGCGAAATCCCGAAACCCGCAAGAAAACATCCATGCTGATTATCGGTCAGAGCCCCGAGCGCCCTGCTTTTGACCTACCTACTGTCAACCAGCAGCTCGATACAATCCGGCTGCCGAACACTGTTCTGTTCGATCTGAAGGGGTGACACAACGGCTACAAGCTTTTCAGAACAGTAGCCATAGCCTTTTGCCCCTTAAGATAATACTCAATCTTGCCGTGATTAAGCTTTATCAGGCGTTGAACTTGTGACTGGCAGCTATGCCAAAAAGGCACCCATCGACGTGCCGATAGACCGATATAGAAGAAGCTGTGACGGCGTTGGGGACGTCCGGCTGACTCCGGTCTAGCAATGTACTTCTGTAGCGCCTTCTGCTTGAGCCGTTGACCTTGAAGTGAAGCACATAGGTAAGCAATGGCAATCAGTAAGACGATTGCCAAGAAACGCTTATCGCTAGCTCTACAGCCTTCTAGACGGTAGCCACCGCGCTTAAAATCGCGGAACATTTCCTCAATGTCGAATCTTTTTTGATAAGCGGCAACCGCCTCATCGAGACCGTCTAAATTAGTCAACAGAAACCAGGGTTCTTCGGGTGCGAACCCGCGATAGCGACGTTTCCACTTACCGGCTAAACGCCCTTGCTCAAAGCCTTTACTCCGGGTTAGGGTGACGGCATTGTAGAAGCACTTCGTGCCAGCAGTCAGGCCCAGTTGGCCAAGCTTTAGCCAAGGCTGACCTTCGAGGAGAACGTAGGTTGATTTCTTCTGCCGTAAGCAGAAATAATGACCCTGCTGGCCGAGCCAGCGGGCCAAATCGACAGAACAAAACTCTCGGTCGCCAAGCACCACGACGCGATAGTCAGCCAGCACCGGTAGCGCCACCGACAACAGCGCTGTCTGCTCGTCGTAGTGGCTGTTACCCAGGCTCTCCAAACGCTGCCAGTAAAGCGGTATCGCTCGCCCTTTCCAGACAATACTGGCCATCAGCAAGTTGATATCACCCCAGGTAGTGCGGTCGATGGCGACGTAGAGCGTGCTACCTGAGGGCAGTTGCGCATCGAGAAAGACGCGCAGCAGCCCAAACCATAGCCCTCTCAGATGAAGCACACCCAGCGTAAGGAACCGTTGGACTTTTTTCGGCGACTCTCGAACAAAATGGGTAGCGGCAGCGCCTCAGCTAAGGTTTCCAGGCGCACGTCTCGCAGGGTCTGTAGCAGTGTCACCAGGAGTGACAGCATCAGATACTGAGACGCATCGAGTTGTCGTTTGAGGGCAGTTTGGTAAGCTGTAGGTATCATATTGATTCGATAGGCTTGGGTTCTCAAAACCAGCCTATCTTTTTTTGCCTGTGGCCTGCCAATCGTTCACTGCACCTGGATTACAAAGGTTGTGTCACCCCTCCAGCTGTTCGATAAAGCATCGCGCGGTAACTACCAGACTCTGATCGCTCAGGTAGAAGCGGGTGATCGGGTCACAACAGAAATCGGCTTGCGAACGGTAACAGGCGCGGGTCTGTTTGAAGTCGGCGCGTCTTTTGCCGACGACGGCGCACTGATTACTAGCGACCAAAACTTTTTACGGCTGTTTCCCAAACAGGAGGCTGGCAGCGTCAGCTTAGGAATTGTCCAACTGAAACCCGGCGCGGATCTAGAAGAGACCAAGGCCGACCTCGTCGCGCGGATTCCTGGAGATGTCCAAGTCTTAACCAACGAAGAGTACGTCGAGTTTGAACTCAATGAGATTAAATCTGAGTCACCGATTGGCTTTGTTTTTGGGCTGGGAACGGCGATGGGATTCATTGTAGGCGTAGTTATTGTCTATCAGGTGCTTTCAACCGATGTCAATTCTCACCTGGCAGAATACGCCACCTTTAGAGCGATGGGCTATCGCAACAGCTACCTGCTGGGCGTGGTTTTTGAAGAAGCGATTATCCTATCGGCGCTGGGCTTTGTGCCCGGACTGCTGGTCTCGCTGGCGGTTTATCAGCTGGCGGCGGCAGCGACGGCACTGCCACTGGCGATGCCGGTAGGCCGAGCAGTGCTGGTGCTTGTCATGACGTTTGCCATGTGCGGGGGGTCTGGCGCGATCGCCACCCGCCGCCTCCAGGCCGCCGACCCTGCTGATATCTTTTAATCCCTTCAAAAGAAATGACTCAGAATTCTTCTATCATTGTTCATCAGCTCAACCACCACTTTGGCTCGGGGCAACTGCGAAAACAGGCGCTGTTCGACATCAATCTAGAAATTGCCAAGGGCGAAATTGTGATCATGACCGGGCCTTCTGGCTCGGGAAAAACAACGCTGCTAACGCTGATCGGCGGTTTGCGCTCTGCCCAGTCAGGCAGCTTGAATGTCGTCGGGCATGAACTCTGCGATGCCACTGAAAATCAGCTCGTAAAGGCCCGTAGAAACAACGGCTATATTTTTCAAGCGCACAATTTGCACGGTAGCCTGACGGCACTTGAGAATGTGCAAATGGGCCTCGAAGTGCAAGGCACCCTGTCAAAACCGATACGCCATCGTCGGGCCGCTGACATGCTTGCAAAAGTGGGCTTGGCAGAGCGGACGAACTACTATCCGGCAGACCTGTCGGGCGGACAAAAGCAGCGAGTGGCGATCGCCCGCGCCCTCGTCGGCCAGCCCAAAATCGTCCTTGCCGATGAACCGACTGCCGCTCTCGATAAAAAATCGGGCCGGGACGTGGTCGATATGATGCACGACCTAGCCAAACAACAGGGCTGCACAATCTTGCTGGTAACTCACGACAACCGCATATTAGATGTCGCGGATAGAATTATCTATATGGAAGATGGTCGCCTGTCGAAACAGCCAGAAGCAGCGACCATCTCCCAGTAGCTGTTCTAGCAGCTGTTAGACTAGGTACAGCAGCTCGACGACTCTTCTGGTTCGCTCTTATGGTTCAGCAGCTCTCCACTCCTGAAGTCATCTATCCTGACAGCAACGGCCAGCCGATGGCAGACAATACCTTACAGTTTCAGTGGATTGTCACCATTAAAGAAAATTTAGAGCTACTCTACGCTGACGACCCTCACGTATTTGTTGCGGGCGATTTACTCTGGTATCCGATTGAAGGCAATAACAGAATTTGCCAGCCTCCCGATGCGCTAGTGGCCTTAGGACGGCCTAAAGGTGATCGCGGCTCTTACATGCAGTGGAAAGAAGATAATATTCCCCCCCAGGTCGTTTTTGAAGTGCTTTCTCCCGGCAACCGCCGCACAGAAATGGCTAGAAAGCTGCTGTTTTACGAGCGCTACGGTGTCGAAGAATACCATGAGTACGATCCTTACAATATTGAATTAGTGAGCTGTCAGCGCCGGGAAAGCGGGTTGGAGCCACTTGAATCGGTCGATGACTGGGTCAGCCCTCGGCTGAATATCCGCTTCAGTCTTCAGCCCGAAACCTTGGAGATATACCGACCAGACGGCTCGCGGTTTTTAACCTTTGTAGAACTCGGACAGCAGCTTAGCGAAACCAGTCAGCAGCTTAGTAAAACCAGTCAACAGCTCAGTGAAACCAGTCAGCAGCTTCAACAGTCACAGTCTAAAGCTGAACGGTTAGCAGCCCAGCTGGAAGCACTCGGCATTGATCCTTCATCGATATGGTCCATCGATATAGTCATTGCTGAGTGAACCCGCTTGCCGTCTTTATCCAATATGTTTTTATGCCTCAGGTATCGCTCAATCAGATGGTAGAGAGGCTGGCAGTAGCGCCTACTCTAGTGAGCTTCCCTACGGACACTGTACCGGCACTGGCGGCTCGCCCTGATCACGCTGACCTGATTTACGCAGCCAAGCGTCGCCCGCCTGAGAAACCTTTGATCTTGATGGGGGCGTCTCTCTCGGCACTGCTGCCTTACGTGGCTGGAGACGCGGCTGCCTTAGCAATTTGGCAATGTCTGGCTGCTCAGCACTGGCCTGGTCAGCTTACGCTGGTATTGCCGGTAAGCGATCGCACTCCCTCCACCCTAAATCCTGAAAATACCGGCACCCTCGGCATTCGAGTCCCTAACCATCCTGTTGCGCTAGCGCTGCTGGCTCGCACTGGCCCGCTCGCGACTACGAGCGCCAATCTTTCTGGGCAGCCTCCTTTGACCTCGTTGACTGACATTGCCCGCACCTTTCCGACTGCCCTTACCCTTCCTGCTGTCGACTTTGAGCCTGAGTCAGCGACCAGCGGCACACCTTCTACGGTCGCTCAGTGGACGGGTGCGGGCTGGCAAATACTCCGTCAAGGTGAAGTTGAACTATAGCGACGAAATTCGAGCTACGCTAGATACAGCTTTGCTTTTAACCTATGACTCGCCCTGAAGATTACTCAGCTTTGCAGCTGGCCTATAACCGTCTGCTCGCCCTCGAACGGTTTAAGAGTGGCTTTTTGGCCCGCACCTCTCATGAGCTGCGATCGCCAGTCAACACCATTGTCAGTCTGCACATGCTGATTTTAGAAGATCTGTGCGAAAGCCCCGAAGAGGAAAAAGAGTTTATTGCCCAGTCTAGAGATGCTGCGCTTAAAATGCTGGCTCTGTTTGATCGAGTAGCCGCTGTCTCGAAGCTAGACGTGGGTAGAGAGCCGCCCAAACTAGAAGCGGTGGACCTGAGCTTTGTGCTGCCGGAGGTGGAAATGCTCACAACGCTGCAAGCCGCTAATCAAAATGTGCGGTATGCGGTAGAGCTTCCGGTTGATGAGGTGGAGATTTGTACTGATGCCCGCTGGCTAAAAAATATTTTGGTGAGTCTGATTCAAGACGCGATCGCCTGCACTAGAACGCTGCGCCTGTTCGTAGAGCAAACTGATCAAACGGTGGCGGTAGTAATTAAGTGCGATCGCCCCGCTGCTCAGCTACAGGCCGAACTCGACAGCGTTGCTAATGCAGCAGAGCTTTCGCCCCAGCAAGATACCGGCTCTGCGGCTGATTTACTGGCTGGCTCACAGCTACCGGTCGAAAATATTTATCTTTCTACCGGCTTAATATTGGCGACTGCCTATACTGCTTTGCCACTCATCAAGGGCGAGTTTTCTATTGCACCGCACTCAGAATTAGAGGATCGCAGCTGCTTGCGATGCGTATTTCCTCATTGACGCGGCCAGGCATATGAAGCAGTCACTCGAATAAACCATGATTACCTCATCTCCCTTTCCCACTGAGGCTGAACACTTTGAAGGCCGCTATAAGGGTGTGCTAGGTCTCGCTTTTATCTTGATAGGTGCGACTACTATTCTGCTGAATCTGTGGAGAACAGGGCTAAACGGTCAGCTGAGTCGTCCTATTGTCATAGGTCTTGTGTTCGGCATTTTAGTTGCACTGCTGGGCGTTCTGTCCCTTACACGCCCCTACTTCAGGGTCGCGCCCAATCGCCTCACGGTTTACAACCTGATTGGTAAAGCTGCTGAGCGCCATCCCTTTGCTTCTTTTGGCCATATCAAAATAGAGGGCGGTAATTTGTATATAGAGAGCAGCTATGCAGAAGAGGCTGGTCATCGACAGCGGGTCAAGATTAAAAGATGGCTGGTTAAGTCAGATGATTGGAAGAGACTGGAGGCGATCACCCGCTCATCCGCTCCGCAGCCATAGAGAAAGACAATGGTAACTATTGTCTTTCTGGGAAAGTACAGCTAGCTGCTGGCCATTTTGCCCTTTGAGCAATCTATCGTCATGACTACGGCTGCTAAACCCTGCTAAAAGAGATGCTAAGAGAGGTGAATACAGCCACGGTCACCTCAATGCCTGTTTTAATCCCGACTAAAATAGTCGGGATTATTTGCTGCGCGATCTCTTGCGTGTTAGCATCGTTTCACTTCGGTAGAGATAGGTCAGGAAGCCTGTTTTACCACTTACTTCATGCCACAGCAGGCAAGCCTGGACACTACTTATAAGGGGATTACCCATGACTCAAGCGATTGAAAGACTAGTTACTTCGCAGAAAACGTTCACAGCGCTCAAGTGTAAAGAGTGCGGCGAAGAGTATGGTCTCGGCGCTAAGCACGTTTGCGAAGATGTCTGCTTTGGCCCGCTAGAAGTTGCCTACGACTACGAAGCGATTCGCCGTCAGGTCTCCCGCGAAACCATTGCCGCTGGCCCTCACTCCATCTGGCGCTACAAAGCCTTTTTGCCAGTCGAAACCGACACACCCATCGACGTTGGCACGGGCATGACGCCGCTGGTAAAGGCCAATCGTCTGGCTCGTCAGCTGGGCCTGAAGAATCTGTATATTAAGAACGACGCCGTGAATATGCCTACCCTGAGCTTCAAAGACCGGGTGGTCTCGGTGGCGTTGACTCGGGCTCAGGAGCTGGGCTTTACGACGGTATCCTGTGCGAGTACGGGTAATTTGGCAAACTCTACAGCGGCGATCGCTGCTCACGCTGGCCTGGAGTGCTGCGTCTTCATTCCCGCCGACTTAGAAGCCGGTAAAATCCTCGGTACGCTCATCTACGACCCTACTCTAATGGCCGTTAAGGGCAACTACGACCAGGTTAACCGCCTCTGCTCCGAAGTCGCCAACACCCACGGCTGGGGCTTTGTGAATATCAACCTGCGTCCCTACTATTCTGAAGGATCGAAGACGCTGGGCTTTGAAGTGGCTGAGCAGCTGGGCTGGGAACTGCCTGACCATGTGGTTGTTCCCTGCGCCTCCGGTTCTTTGTATACCAAAATCTACAAAGGCTTCAACGAGTTCGTCAAAACTGGCCTAGTCGAGGAAAAGGCCGTCCGCTTCAGCGGCGCACAGGCTGAGGGCTGCTCTCCCATCTCTCAGGCTTTCAAAGAAGGTCGCGATTTCATTACCCCGGTCAAGCCCAACACCATTGCTAAGTCAATTGCGATTGGCAACCCAGCAGACGGCATGTACGCGCTGGACGTGGCCCGGAAGACCCATGGCCAAATTGAAGATGTCACCGACGCCGAAATCATCGCTGGCATGAAGCTGTTGGCTGAGACCGAAGGTATCTTCACCGAGACCGCAGGCGGTACAACTATCGCCGTGCTGAAGAAGCTGGTGGAAGCCGGTAAAATCAGCCCCGAAGAGAAAACGGTTGTCTTTATCACCGGCAACGGCCTGAAGACTACCGAAGCGGTACAGGGCTACATCGGCGAGCCGCTCACTATTGAGACCAAGCTAGACAGCTTTGAGCGAGCCTGGGAGCGAGCCAACACGCTCAACCGCCTGGAGTGGCAGCAAACTCAGGTATAGTCGTGGCTGCATTGCTCTGTTGTTTGAGTCAATCTGTTTTTTTAGTGAACACTGTGAAGAGACATGGCCGTTAAGGTTTTAATTCCCACCCCCCTGCAAAAGTTTACCAATGACGAAGCTACCGTTGAGTGCGATGGCGGCAACATTGTTGAACTGATGAATACGCTAGAGAGCAAGTTCCCTGGCATTAAAAAGCGCCTCTGTGACGACAGTGGAGAGCTGCGCCGATTTGTTAATTTCTACGTCAACAGCGAAGACATTCGCTTTTTAGACAACAAAGAGACCTCTCTTAAAGACGGCGACGAAGTGAGTATTGTGCCTGCTGTAGCGGGTGGCTAGCGATCGCTGATTGATCGCGCATAGTCGAAAGAGTCACCGTGGGTTTCTGCGGTGACTCTTTGTTTATGTAAAGACGCATTTCGACTGCGCTCAACGCTCGGTCTATCTCCTGCTTTCTGTCTTCTGCCTACCCTGCAAATCTCCCCTGATTTTGCAGCACATCCAAAAACATTTTAACCGCAGGCGCAAGCGGTGTATTTACCAGCGTCGCTGCGCCGATGATGCGATTGAGGCGAACGGGGAGCGATCGCACATACACCCCCTCTGGAATTGGTAGTGCCGCCAGCCTCGGCAGTACAGCGGCCCCTAGTCCCTGCGCCACCATGCTGACAATTGTAGAATCCTCTTTGATCACATATCCAACTTCAAAAGGTTGGCCGCACTGCGCCCAGTGATCGCGGACTGCACTGGTGCACTCGGCATAGTTAAACAGAATAAAGGAGTAGCTCGCCAAATCTTCCCAAGTCAGACTTTTAGGCGGCAGCACTTCTGTCTTAGGCAGTAGAACCACATACTCATCTTGAGCGATTTCTAGCGTCTTAAATTCCTCCGAGCGCGGTAGAGGAATGAGACCAATATCGGTTTGCCCTTCTCGCAAGGACTGCTCCACGCCAGCCGGATCAAGCTCAGCAATAGTGACTTCAACATGGGGAAACTGTTTGCGAAACCGGGCAATATTAGCCGGTAACAGATGCGTCGCTGCGCTGCGGAAGGAGGAAATGCGCAGGCGACTATTGTAGAGCCCCTTCTCCAAGTTCACTTCGTAATCTATATACTCCTTGAGGTCTAGCATTTTTCGGCTATGCTCAATTACCCGCTCGCCGACCGGCGTCAGCTTGGCTCCAAAGCGGCCTCTAGTCAGCAGCGGCACCCCTAGTTCGCTCTCTAGTGAGGCCACTGCCCTGCTCACAGCAGACTGTGAGACCTCCAGGTTGACGGCAGCATCTGAGAAAGTACCGCACTCTGCAACGGCAGACAAAACCTGAAGGTGAAAGATGTTCATAGCCGACTTCTATTCGCTTTCCGCATATACATACACCAGTAGCCGGTTTGATCCTGAATATGGCTAAGGCTAAGGTAGCAACAATTCATTCGTTTGCTGGGAAATTTTTCAGCCAATTTCTAGGGGTTCCTATGTTCCAACTGCTTCAGTTCCAAAAGTTTAGAGATACACCCAGCGTCCAATTTTTTGACATTACGGTACCCTCCTCCAACGCCAGAGACCTGGTTTCTCACGCTGGCCCCGCTATCAGCCCAAACAACGCTCAAGATAGCAGTTGGCAGTTTTATCTCCACTCCCGTCAGGAAGATAATTTGCTAGCTCTCTCAGGCGGACGGACATTTCACCTGATCAATTTTGAGTGGGAGTGCCCGTACCACGTGGTTCGGCTAGATGCGAATCGGCACATTTTGCGCATTCCCCCTGGCACTTTCCACCGCTCAGAGTCTGACCCCAATGGGTCGCTGGTAATCAACCAGGCTGTGCGTACAGAAAGCGCCAAGGTGGCTAACGAATTTCGGGTTTATAACAGTGGCGGGATTCCCAAGCTAAAGCAGCTCTTAGCCTCTGGTTTGCGGCCTCAGTACCACGGCTTTGAAGTGGAGTACCTGCGAGCTGCTTAAATTGAGCCACGACGCCAGAAGAGGCTGCCCTCTATAGAATTTTCAACAACAAAGACATCTGCGATCGCGGCGACTGAGTCTCTGCGGCAGGTGTCTTTTGAGTGGCAGTTTATCCCAACTTATGAGGACAGCGTTTTCTAAGCCCTATGTGCAGCTAAGCTAAGAGGTAGGGTCTCTGAGAAACTATGCGCCGTTCTTCTGCCAAGCAAACGCTGCCTCGCCTGAAAGTATGGCTGGCCGGGGGAGCCATTTTGCTTGCTATTTTGGCGGCAGTGACGCGCCCGTCGGAGGAGCCAACAGTTCCTATTCAGACAGATTTTGAGGCGAGCCTGCAAGAGCAGCAGCCTATTATCGTCAATGAGTCTCAGCTGCTTTCTGAGGTGGCTTGCCCAGAGAACGAACGCACCGCTTTTGAGGCATTAAAGCGGCAGGGTATGGCTGAGCGAGCTAAAGGGGAGAATAAACGCTCTATCTCTCAGTTTCAGGCGGCTTTTGCGCTCTGTGCGGCTCCGGAAGCGCTGATTGCGCTGAACAATGCGCAGATTGGCAATGAAGCGGCCTACGCCCTGGCAGTCTCGGTTCCTTTTAGCGGGAAGAACGCCAATAACGCCGTCGAAATGCTGCGTGGCTTTGCCCAGGCGCAAGGCCAGATAAACCGGCAAGGCGGGATTGATGGCGTGCCTCTAAAGCTTTTGCTGATAGACGATGGCGATCGCGAAGAAACAGCAAGATCTGTGGCGATCGCCCTCGCAGACAATCCCGACTATGCCGACGTGCTGGGCATTGTTGGCCACTGGTCAAGCGATGTAAGTTTGCGGGCGGCAGCGGTGTATCGCGATCGCCAGGCTCTTCCTTTCATCACCCCAATCAGCACTACCAAAGAACTCACCGGCTATAGCCCCTGGGTGTTTCGCTCGACGATTAATAACCGTAACGGGGCGCAGGCACTGGCCCGGTACATGCTGGAAAACTGGCGGCTGAAGAAGGCGGCAATTTTCTATGTGGGCGGGGTAACCTACAGCGAAGAAATTCGTCAGGAATTTAAAGACGTGGTGGAGCCTGTGCCGGACGGCGAAATCGTTGCCGAGTTTGACATGAGCGCGGAAAATTTTCGGGCGGAGCGCAGCGTACAGCAGGCGATAGAAGCAGGCGCGGAGGTGATTTTGCTTGCGACAAATAATGGCGCTGTTGACCGAGCGATCGCCGTGATCGCAGCCAACGACAATCGGCTAAAAGTGCTGGGCGATCTGGCAAATCTGTACACGCCAAAGACGCTGACCGAAGCCGGGGATGCAGCGGCAGGGCTGGTCATGGCTGTCGCCTGGGACATTGACGCGGCCCCCAACACAGCCTTTGTGCAAACATCAAAAGACCTGTGGCGGGGGCCGGTGAACTACGTCACCGCGATGTCTTATGACGCGGTGATCGCCATGGCGACCGCCATAGAAGCCGGTGCTGAGAAGGGTAAGCCCACTCGCGCGGGTGTGCAAAAGGCGCTCAGCGATCCAGACTTTACGGTAAGGGGGGCTTCCTCGGTGCCTGCGCGGTTTGTCAGAGGCGATCGCCAGGCGCGGGTGCAGCTAGTCGAGGTGGTCAAAACCAGCCCGCAGTCAGAGGGGCCGTCTAAACTAGATTTTGTGCCAATCTTGTCAGTTCCCAGCGGCGAGTAATCAGCTGCCCCGATTTTGACCCTCGCCCATAAAACAGCTCTAAAATAGAATGATAAAGCGGGCTTCACACTAGCACTCTTCACAGTAATATTTACGCGCCCATCCCACAGCAGGACCCTTTCGCAATGACTCAGCCAACTTCAGCAGATGCCACCCAGCCTTTAAGCAACCGGAGCGATCAGCTAGACCGGGTGCTGATTTTTGATACGACGCTGCGCGATGGCGAGCAGTCACCGGGGGCGACGATGAACGTGGCTGAAAAGCTGGCAGTAGCTAAGCAGCTGGCCCGGCTGAATGTGGATATTATCGAGGCGGGGTTTCCGTTTGCAAGTCTCGGCGACTTTGAGGCGGTGCAGACGATTGCCGGGGAAGTGGGTACGCCGGATGGTCCGACGATTTGCGGTTTGGCAAGGGCGACTAAAGGCGATATCGAAACGGCGGCGCGGGCTGTGGCTCCGGCGGCGAAGGGGCGAATTCATACCTTTATCGCCACTTCTGATATTCACATGAAGTACAAGCTAAAAAAATCGCGGGCAGAAGTGCTGGCGATCGCCGAAGAAATGGTCGGCTATGCCAAAAGCTTTACTGGCGACGTGGAGTTTTCGCCGGAGGATGCGGGACGCAGCGATCCTGAGTTTTTGTATGAGGTGCTGGAGAGAGCGATCGCAGCAGGTGCAACAACGCTAAATATTCCTGACACGGTGGGCTACCTCACCCCTGGCGAATTTGGCGACCTGATTCGCGGCATCAAAGCGAACGTGCCCAGCATTGATAAAGCAATCATCTCAGTGCACGGTCACAATGATTTAGGACTGGCCGTTGCGAACTTTTTAGAAGCGGTTAAAGCGGGTGCCAGACAGTTGGAATGCACCATTAACGGCATTGGCGAGCGGGCCGGGAACGCGGCGCTAGAAGAACTGGTGATGGCCCTGCATGTGCGCCGTCAGTATTACAATCCTTTCTTTGGTTTGCCAGCCGAATCCGAAGCACCTCTGACTAACATCAATACGCAAGAGATTTACAAGGCTTCTCGCTTGGTCTCGAATATGACCGGGATGCTGGTACAGCCCAACAAGGCAATTGTCGGTGCCAATGCATTCGCCCACGAATCGGGCATTCACCAAGACGGCGTGCTCAAAAACCGGCTGACTTACGAGATTATGGACGCGCAGTCTATTGGGCTGAACGACAATCAGATTGTGCTGGGCAAACACTCGGGCCGCAATGCGTTTCGTACCCGGCTGAGTGAGCTAGGTCACGAGCTGGGCGACCAGGAGTTGAACAAGGCATTTCTGCGGTTTAAAGAAGTTGCCGACAAGAAGAAAGAGATTAGCGATCGCGATCTAGAAGCTATTGTTAACGACGAAGCTTTGCAGGTGGCTGAACACTTCAAGCTGGAGCTGGTTCAGGTCTCCTGCGGCAGCAACGCGCAGCCCACAGCCACAGTCACCATTCGGATGCCTAACGGTGAAGAGATTACCGACGCCTCGATTGGCACTGGCCCGGTTGACGCTATCTACCGGGCGATTAACCGCGTTGTCGATATTGAAAATGACCTGATTGAATATTCTGTTCAATCGGTGACAGCGGGTATCGATGCGATGGGAGAAGTGACTATTCGGGTGCGCAACGGAGCGAGAATTTACTCGGGCCATGCGGCGAATACTGACGTTATTGTTGCTTCAGCTTACGCCTATGTCAACGCGCTCAACCGGCTGTATACCGCTTTGCAAGCAGGCGTCTCTATCCATCCACAGCGCGACAAAGTTCCGGCTGGGACGGGGGTATAGCCTGGGTAATGGCTTGGGCGCTTTGCCCTTTACTTGCAATAACGTGAGTTCGGGATAAGCAACTATCTGAAATGCCTGTCAGATAGCAACCTTAGCCGCATCGCCCAAGGTAAATCCCCTCCTCGGAGGGGCACAGGGGTGGGCTTCGGCATGTAGCACAAGTTGCTAACCCACCCCGCCCTGCGGGCACCCCTCCAACAGGAGGGGATTTGCTTCAGGCTTAGTGATTAAGGATTCTCTATCCCTAACTTACGTTGCGATAGCTAGCTGCCTGCGTATTTATCAAGATTCTCTGTGTCAGATAGTTGACGCTTTTGAATGGGGGCTGATACGCTGTTTTTTAGCGATTGCACTGCCGTCACTTGCGGGTAGTGGTGCGATGGCTTAGCCTCTCCGAAGGAGAATCGCTAACCTGCCTCGAAAAATTTAGCCGCTACCGGTGTTGGAGCCTAACCCAACACCGATAGCTCGCCCCTAACACTGAAAACGCAGTGAGAGAGGTTGTGGATATTTTCACAGCCCCCCTGACTTCTGGCAAGTTAGGGGGGCTGAATTTTTCGTGGTTTTTCTAAACCGTACATTCAAAACGGCCCTAAACCGTATAGAGAAACCATGAAAACCACAGCGTTTATATCGGGTCAACCGCTTGCGGCTGGCTCACTTTCGCCCACGCCTGATTCTGTAATGGCCTTGCCTGAGCGGGTGCCGGTGGGAAGTGGGGGACGGCGATCGCTCCGTCACATTTTGCTCGGCCACCCCGAAGACGTGCGCCAGACCATCCATCTGCTGCACACCCTGCACTATTCAGAAACCGTGCTATGGAGCCCAATCATGACCATAGAGGAGCCATTAATAATTGCGCCTGCCCCCAATGAAGCGATTAGCTTGCTGCGGAAGTTGGTTTAAGCGCACTGAGCGAAAGAAGGGAGATGACAGCCGCCATCTCCCGTAGGGTTGTCGTCATAGCAAATAGCCCAATCAGAGCAGAAAGATAGGGAGCGATCGCTATACAGGCGCTGTCACCGGAGCCACTGCCGCACGAGCTGCCCGTCGCCGCTGCTCACTCCGACGCACCCCACCGGCCATTTCATATTCGCTGCTGTCTTTGCCATATTTTACAGCGACAGCTAACAGCATCTTTTCAGACAGGCTAGACAGCAGTTTTTCGGTTTGCTGAATATCGTTAGAAGCTTGATCTGTTTTGGAGAGCAGCGTATTGTAAGCCTTTATCTTTAGACGAAGTGCGCCGATTTCTTGCTCGAAATTTGCCGCTGTCATGCCGTTGCCTAAGTCGAGCTTGGCATCAATCGACTGCATTCCGGCCAAACGGCTTTCGACTTTGGGTAAAATGCTGGAGTTCTTTTTGCGTCTTGCCATATATATTGCCTGATCCTTGTTATGGGTGAACTATTAGCAACAGAAGTTTTCTGATGAGGCAGGGGCGTTCTGTTGTTATCACTATGCCCGTAGCGACAGACAAAAAAGACGGGGCGGTCTCAGCATAACTACAGAATTTTTGACAAGGATGAAAATAGGGCCCTATTAACGCTCGTGAATTTACAGGTAAGCGAGAAGTATTTGCTGCTCTGCGACAAGTGTGAGGGGCTCACGAAGAAGCGCCAGTGATTCGCAGAGAAGTGCGAGCGACTCACAGAGAAATGCGAGCGACTCACAGAGAAATGCGAGTTGCTCGGCGAGGAGTGTAAGCTGCTCGGAGAAGAGTGTGAAGGGCTCACGGAGAAGTGCGAGCGGCTAGGGGAGAAGTGCGATCGCTTCCCTGACCAGTGTGAGCTGCTATGTAAGTAGTCTGTAGCGCTCCTAAAGGAACTTTTTGGGGTGGGGTCACTGACAGACGTGGCTACTATGGGAATAGTGAGGGCTAACGGGTAAACCCGGTGGCTAGGCGGATACACGAGGGCATGGATGGATAGGGCAGATCAGCAGCGGGTCGAGCAGTTTTTGGGTAAGTGGCTGGGCTCTGAGGGCAATGAGCGGGCGAACTATCAGGGCTTTTTTCTTGATTTGTGTGGGGTAGTCGGCGTAGAAGGGCCACCGCCAAAAGGGAGCGTCGCGGGCGATCCTTACTGCTTTGACAAAGATATCAAGTTCTACAGCAGCGAAAAGACGGCCCCTTCGACGCGGTTTGCTGACTTTTATAAGGAAGGCTGCTTTTTGGTTGAGGCGAAGCAGGGCAGTGTCGCTTCGGGTAAGGGGCACGGTGAGCGGGGGACTAAAGCCTATCGCGATACGATGCAAAAGGCGTTTAACCAGGCAAAGTCTTACGCTTATAACCGGATGCTGTCGGCGATGCCGCCGTTTTTGATGACCTGCGATATTGGCTCTCACTTTGAGATTTGGCAGGGCTTTAGCGGCGAGTATGGCAGCTATGGCGCAAGGGAGCGGGTGAATCTGAACGATTTGGCTGATCCGGTGGTGTTTGATCGGTTTGTGAAAATGTTCACTGACCCGCAGGCGTTGAACCCGGAGAAGCTGCGGGCGCGGGTGACTAGGGAGGTAGCGGCTGAGTTGGCTAAGCTGTCGCGCTGGTTAGAGGAGCGGGGCCACGCGCCACAGAAGACGGCGAGCTTTTTGATGCGCTGCATTTTTACGATGTTTGCGGAAGATGTGGAGTTGCTGAAGGGAGAGGTGTTTACGAAAGCGCTGCGAGACAGGTGGATTCCTGACCCGAGCATATTTCAGTCGCAAATTGAGGATCTGTGGCGAACGATGAATACGGGTGGAACTTTTGGGTTTGACCATATTTTGAGGTTTAACGGCAGCTTTTTTGAGGAGGCAACCGCTTTTGCTTTGCCGAAGGAACAGCTAGAGGTGCTGTATGCGGCGGCGGCTAAGGATTGGAGCCAGGTAGAACCGGCGATTTTTGGGACGTTGGTGGAGCGGGCGCTGGAGAAGAAGGAGCGCAGTCGGCTGGGGGCGCACTATACGCCGAGGTCTTATGTGGAGCGGTTGGTGAGGCCGGTGGTGATGGAGCCGCTGCGTCAGGAGTGGGATGAGATTGAGCTGGAGATAAAAAGGCTGTTGGAACCTGAGGAAGGGAAGGAGGAGCCAACGGCGAATCAGCGAAATAAGGCTGAGCAGGAGATTCGAGCATTTTTGGATAAGTTGCGAGAGATTAAGATTCTCGACCCGGCTTGTGGGACGGGGAATTTTCTTTATGTGTCTTTAGATTTGCTGAAGGGGTTGGAGCAGGAAGTTGTTCAGCGGCTGGTGGACGTGGCGGGAGAGGTTCAGCTTGGGTTTGAACAGATTAATCCTTCGCAGTTTTTGGGCATTGAGATTAATCCGAGGGCGGCTGCTATTGCGGAGCTGGTGATTTGGATTGGCTATTTGCAGTGGTACTTTAAGCGGTTTGGCAATGCGGAACCGCCGGAGCCAGTGTTGCAGGCGTTTGGCAATATTGAGTGTCAGGATGCGGTGTTGGCGTATGACGGGAAGGTGCCGGATGTGGATGAGAAGACGGGGGAGGTGAGGACGCGATGGGGTGGGCTGATGATGGTGCATCCGGTGACGGGGGAGGAAGTGCCAGATTCAACGGATCAGGTGATGATTTATCGGTATCTGAATGCGCGAGCGGCGGAGTGGCCGGAAGCTGAGTACATAGTGTCGAACCCTCCTTTCATAGGTAACTCTTACATGCGACAGAGACTAGGGGATGGCTACACTGAAAAATTGAGACGCACCTACAAGCGTGTTCCTGAAACTGTTGATTATGTAATGTACTGGTGGCACAAAGCCGCTATGTCGCTAGAATCGGGAAATTTGAGGCGATTTGGATTCATAACAACGAACAGCATTTATCAGGTATGGCAGAGAAAAGTGATAGAAGGTCATTTGAACTCTAAAAAACCAGTCAGACTATTATTCGTAATTCCAGATCACCCCTGGGTTGATGGAGAAGCTGCCGTCCGAATTGCCATGACGGCGGCTGAGCTAAATATCCCAGAGGTTAAAGGGCTTGCTACTATTGGTTCAGTAGTTTCTGAGTCGGAAGGTGAAACGCCTGAGAAACAAGCTGACACAATTAAAATAGAGTGGAACAAGGTAAGCAAATTGTTAGCAAACCTTCGCTCTGGTGTAGATATCCTAAGAGTAGTAAAGCTCAAAAGTAATAATCTTTTAACGGGAAGGGGAGTGTGTTTACATGGTGCTGGATTTACCTTGAATAAAAGAGAATTTGATGAGTGGGGATATGAGCATCTAAATTCTGTAGTCAAGCCTTATTTGAATGGTCAAGACTTGGTAAGAGAATCAAGAGGTTTATACGTAGTTGACTTCTACGAATTGTCCCTGTCTGAAGCCTCAAAATACGAAAGACCTTTCAAAAAAATTCTTGAGGAAGTCAAGCCAGAACGCGATGTTAACGAACGACAGAACAGAAAGGAAAACTGGTGGCTGTTTGGAGAAAATGCCGTAAAGACACGAGATGCGATAGAAAAGCTAGAGCGAGAGTGATCTGAATTTTGTGTAAGCGCTTTTTTCTTAAGCGGAAAAGCGTTCTGGAAACAGGATAGCAAAATGTGACAAGGCTGCACGCCAGTTCTTAATCGGCCTGTTCCACTTCTTCGAGATATTGTTCATCGCTAGATACATCAGTCTGAAAACGGCATCTTCGCTGGGGAAGACAGCCTTCGTCTTAATCACCTTGCGCAGCGAGCGGTTGACCGACTCAATGGCGTTGGTGGTGTAGATGACGCGGCGAATCTCCATTGGGTAGTCGAATATCGGGATGACGTTCTCCCAGTGCCGTATCCAAACCTGGCTGACAGCCGGGTAAGCTTCGTCCCACTTGGCGGCAAAGGCATCGAGGGCTGCTTCTGACTCGGCAAGCGTGGCGGCTTGGTAGATAGGCTTGAGGTCAGCGGCAACGGCTTTTCTGTCTTTCCACGGTACATACTTCATGCAGTTGCGCATTAAATGCACAATGCAAAGCTGCACCTGCGTTTGTGGGTAGACTGCTTCAATCGCTTGTGGGAAGCCCTTGAGGCCATCGCAGCAGGCGATCAGAATGTCCTTCAAACCTCTGTTGCGAAGATCCGTCAGCACTTTCAACCAAAACTTCGCGCCTTCGGTTTCGGCTTCGCCGACCCACAGGCCGAGCAATTGCTTATCGCCTTCGCGGTCGATGCCAAGCACAACGTAGACGGCACGCTTGCTGACTCGTCCTGAGACCTTGATGTTTACGTACAGCGCATCGAGATAGACAATCGGGTAGACCTCATCAAGCGGCCTGGACTGCCACGCTTTGACATCCTCGCTGACGCTTTCTATCACGTCGCTGATGACCGCTGCTGATATCTTCGCACCCCCATAGAGTTCTTCGAGCTGAGCGCTGATGTCGCGCGTACTGTTGCCTCTGGCATAAAGCGCCAGGATCTTTTCGTCCAGCCCAGCGATGCGACGTTGATGCTTTGGTACCAGAATCGGCTCGAAGCTACCTCTGCGGTCTCTCGGTATCGACAGGTCTAGCTCGCCGTCTTCAGATTGAACGGTCTTCTTCGAGCTGCCGTTGCGGCTGTTGGGCGCAACGCCCTCCTCTAAGCGATCGCTTTTAAGGTGATGATTGAGTTCTCCAGCTAGCGCACGTTCGACCAGCCGTTTTTTGATCTGCTTCATCAGTCCTGACTCACCTAGAATGTCTTCCGGGCTGTGACAGTCTTCGAGCAGTTCGTCTAGTAGGTCATCGACGCGGTTCGGTTCTTTTTTCGTACGGGCCATGGGGCGGTCTCCTTGAATTGATAGGATTTTAGACCGCTTACACAAAAATCAATACAGTCTCCTAGAGCGTTATGTTGCTACGCCCGAGACTACAAAACATAGAGTCTTCGTATTTCTAGACAAAAAGGTGTTGCCTGACAATACGATGGTCACTGTTGCTCTTGAAGATGCTTATTCGCTCGGCATTCTTTCTAGTCGTGCTCATGTATGCTGGGCACTAGCTGCGGGTGGAAGAATGGCCACGGGCAATACACCACGTTACAACAAAACTGTTTGCTTCGATCCCTTTCCATTTCCTAATGCTACTCTAGATCAAAAACAGAAAATCCGTGAATTAGGCGATCGCCTCGACACCCACCGCAAACAAGTTCAAGCCGCCTATCCCGAGATCACCATCACCGGCATGTACAACCTGCTCGAAAAACTCCGCGCAGGCGAACCCTTCACCGACGCCGACCGAGCCTACAACAACAAAGCCCTCGTCTCCACCCTCAAACAAATCCACGACGACCTAGACCGCGCCGTCCTCGACGCCTACGGCTGGCCCCACACCATCACCAACGAACAAATCCTCGAAAACCTCGTCGCCCTCAACGCCGAACGCGCTGAAGAAGAACGCAACGGCCTCATCCGCTGGCTCCGCCCCGACTACCAGGCTCCCGAACAAACCCAAACTCAACAAGTCACTCTCGAAGTACTCCCATCCGAAGAACCCATCATTACACCCGTAGAGCAGCAAAAATGGCCCACCAAACCTAAAGAACAGCTCGCTGCCATCCGTGACCTGTTGCGCACCACCCCCGGTGAATGGAGCGCCAAACAAATCGCCGCCCAATTCAAAGGCCGCATCACGCAGAAAAAATTAGATGCTATTGCCGAAAACTGCGATCGCCTCGAATGGTTCGGCCTCATCATCTGCGACAGCAAAAGCGGGCACTGGCACTACGCCGAATCAACCCAGGCCGCATAGCCGTCTGCTTATCCAACGAGCTGACTATACTCATATTCTTTCAAGCGCACATGCGGCGGTGCCAGATTCTTGAATGGCTTGCAAAGTTAGCTTTTAATTCAGTAGGGTTGGGGGGTGCGATCACGAAAAAACTTCCCACTCTCTTCCATCCCGGCGGCAGTCGCTAGCCAAACAGCTGTATCAGCTCCTTCTTCTGGCGTTCGAGGGGCAGATGAGCCGCCCATGTCTGTTTTTACCCAGCCTGGGCACATCGCATAGACGGCTATTCCTTTTGATCGCAGCGCGTTAGCCAGCAAGATTGTTGCGCCATTGAGAGCAAGTTTGGAGAGAGAGTAGCTTGGCACACTTGCCGAAATTCCTTCAAGCTGACCGTTGCCGCTCGAAATATTGATAACTCTAGGGCTATCTGCTTTTTCTAAAAAAGGGAGAAAGGCCTGAGTGACACTGAGAGAACCGAAAGTATTAACGTCCATTGCTTGAGTCAACAGCGCTCTCGGAACGGTAAGAATATCAACGCCCTCATCAGGATAGACGCCAGCGTTGTTGACCAATACATTGAGTGAGCCGGTCATCTGAGCGACGCGGGTAGTGGCCGCTTTTATACTTTCATCGTCAGCAATATCCAGCGCCACTAGATGTATTAATTTACCGTCATCAGATAGTTTCTCTATCGCGGCGCTTCCTTTCTCAGCATCTCTAGCGGCCAAAAAGACATCAAACCCAGCATTTAGCAATCCTTTGCAGATAGCAAAGCCTATTCCTTTGTTGCCGCCTGTGACCAGAGCCGTTTTGTGTATCGGTTGAGAGACCATAGTTGTCAGTCCAGATTTACCATTTGCCTATCTTTATTCTGCGCCAACCATTTCACCCATTTGCGACAGCTCAATCAAGTTACCGTCAGGGTCTCGAACCAAAGCCGCCTTAATGCCCCAATCTGCGAAATTCCAGGGTGGCCTAACAATCTCTACCTCTTTCTCTTTCAAATATCCACAGGCTGCTTCCACATCATCTACCTGAAAACTCAGCGCAATACTGTCGTTTTCGTGATTGAAAAAGAACGGAGTCTCCCTGCCAAAATGTCCGACTATTTCCTTGCGATTAAGCAGCGTCAGCTTAACGTTCCCATCTGTTAGCTCTATATAGGTGTCAATTTCAGAGGTGAAAGTGGCTTCTAGCCCTAGAAGGTCGTGATAGAACTTATAGCAAGCTTTGTAGTCTTCAACGAACAGCCTAGTATAGGCAAACTTAAATTCCATAGCAATAATTTTTAACAGCATAAAGCGACTCCGATTACACTATCAGAGTCGCCAAAATTTAGCAGCTAACAAAGGGCAGATTTTCTACGGCGTGGCCTTAGTCCGCCCTGAGGCATTCACTCACTAGCTAGCGGCGCTGCCTACAGCCCCTTTAAGGGCAGCAATGCCCTGCTCAACACTGGCCCACAGGCCCATGTCAGGTTCCTGTCCGGCTAGCTCTCGGGTGCCTACAAAGTACAAGACGCCTTTGAGAACTTCTTGATGAGCCCGATTTTCAAAGTTGACTTTATTTAGGGGCTCCATTGCATCTTGCAGATCATCGCTCAAGGACTGAGCCGCCTTGTGCAAGACTAAGCCAGTCATTGTCTGCTGGTGCTTGAGCAGCTCAAACTGAAAGAACTTGTCATAGGGCGTTAGTTCAGAACCGTTCATCATTTTACTGACGGCTTCGGCGTGCTTTTGAGTGATGTCGCGAGACTCAGCGCGAGTGCCGAACTTAGAAATGGCTTCCTCAATTTTGGGAAGATTTTCGCGATCGCTTTTCACAATCCCTTCTAACCGCTCACGAATCTTACTGTCAGCTGTTTCTGTCATCAGCTTTTGACCGCTCTCGATCAAAACGTTCTGAAACAGCTTCAGGTCAGCTAGCTTTGTTGCCAGCGTTGTCATATCAGCCATATTATTATCTCCAAACCGCAGTTCTTTTTAAGAATCTGTAGTCAATTAAATCACTCTTGTCATGATCCCGTGATTCTGAAAAAGTCTCCTCTCTCTGCGGGAAGATTCAGCTGACATCTATTGTACTAAGCCGTTTGGCCCATGCTTATTGTCCAAAAGTATCTCTTTGGGATGACTCTAAACAATAGAACTAAACAATAGAACAGATTTCAACATTTACGTTGCCGAATCTGGTGGTGTTACGACTGGGCGGCCAGATTTGTGAGTGTCGCTAGATTCGGCAACGCCAGATTCAGCCTTGGGTTCAACGATAGATGTTTTAGCAACCTGTTCGGGTTGAGTCACCGCGCTCAGCCGACTAAATGCTTCTCCTTGCAGTCGCCTGCCTGCTTTAAGCCCCATTTTTAGCAAACTGCCAGGGCCGGGAACTAGCTTGACGCCTAGCTGCTGCACTAGCGAAAGGCTATCACCCTGACCCCAGTGCTCCACAATTTTGCTATGACTCACCCGGTCGATGTGCATCACCGCAAAGCGAACGGCTCTGCCGGTAGGCGGTAAGCCTCGAAACGGGCCTAAATGGGTGCCGGTAAAGAAGCCGCTGGTCACGACAGTGTCTCTGTGAGCAATCACCTGGTCAAAGCTGTGACGCCCGTCAGGAAAAGCGTTGTAGACCTCTGTGCCAATGTCGATAAAGTCCGCCTGGCCGAGGGGCGTCTCTGTGCCTGCCATATGAGCCACCATTTCTATCGATAGCAGCGCCAACCCTTCTTGCAAGCGGCGATTGTCAAAAGACTTGTAAAACTGCAAGACGAGGGCTCTATTTTGAGCGGCGAGCAGGTCGTAAAACATGGGAAATTTTCTCAGGGACAGGCGGCTAGATTGGGCAGGGGCAATTGATTCTATTATGAGGTGCCGTTTGCAGAAAACTATACTGAAAACGGAGCCTGATGATTTCAGGCTGTCTGCGGGACTAATAGCTAGAAAATTAAACGCACTTTAAGCCAGTACTCATTTAGGTGAGGAGTGATCGCGTCACAATACCCTTACCTATATAGGCCAGAGAAACAGGCCAGAGAAAAAGCCATGATAGAAATCAACCCAATAGAAACCGATATAAAACCAGTCAGCACTCCCATCGCGCACCGCGTATCGCTGGTACTCCTGCTAACACGCCTCAGCGTATTTATCGCCATGATGATCTGGGTGATCGATAAGTTCGTACAGCCGGATCACGCGGCGGCTATCTTTCAAGCTTTCTATGGGGTGAGCGGCGTCGCGACTGGACTGGTTTACGCGCTAGGAGCTTTGCAGCTAATCATTGTGGTGAGCTTTGTGCTGGGCTACCAGAAAAGAACTACCTACGGTCTGGTACTGCTGATGCACGCCGCCTCTACGCTGATATCGTTTCCAAAATATCTGGCCCCTTTTGAGAGTGCCAACATTTTGTTCTATGCTGCCTGGCCTATGCTCGCTGCCTGCTTTGCGCTTTACTATCTAAGAGATCTTGATACACGCGGTACGATTCAGTAGCGCCCAGCCAGCTCACCGGGCAGCGCGCTCAGGGTCAGAGGCCGCTGAGGTCACTCGGGAAAAATGCGAGTGGGCGCGCCGTCAATGCTGACCTGATTTTTTTGATGCCAGTAGGCTTCAATGCCCTCAGAGCCCTTTTTCTGTGCCCACTGGTTGAGATTGCTGCGATCGCCTTGATAGTCGTAAAGCGGTACTGCCATTCCACAAGACGTTTGCACCGTATTCACCTGCAAGTCGAACAGCTGCCGAGTTCCGGGCAGTGGCGAAAACTCACCTATCAGCTCACCCCAATCCGGATCGCGAGGATAGATGACTCGGGCTTCGCCGTACAGCCGCAGAATCGTCGGCGACCCCTCAAACGCACAAAACATCACCGTCATTCGGCCATTTTCAGTGACGTGGGCCGCGCTCTCGTTGCCGCTACCGGTAACGCTCAGCCACACTACTCGGTGAGGCCCCATCACCTGCAAGCTGTCCATTCCCTTTGGCGATACATTCACCCGCCCTGTTGGCCCGGCAGTAGCCACAAAGAAAATCTGCTGCCGCTCGATAAAAGCCCGGTGAGCGTCTGTAATCTGGGCGTACTGTTTAGCCATCGTCTGTACTTTATATAAAATCCGGTTAGACACTCGCTACATGCATTCATAAGACACTGTCGGCATAGCGCAGTTATCGAACCCATCCCGTCCGCTGCGCGTCCACCCTTCCAGAAGGGATGTGCTCCTGCCAGGGTATTGAAGGGTGATCGGCACCTTCATTTTCCTAGCCTGAAGCAGATCTCCTCTCGGGAGCGGTGAGACCCCGCGTCGCTTTGCGGCGCTAGGGAATGCTCACCAAGACAGGAGTCCCCGCGAGGGGGAGGTGGGTTCGGCAACGCTCAGCAGCCTACCCGTGTTCTTCCCGTGTTCTTCCCGTGTTCTCATAGTGTGACTATGCAAGCGAATTGCATATTACGTGTCGTCGGTTACTCAACTTTCCCAAGGTGAATATCACAACGAGATCCAGATTACCGCTCTTGCAAACTGCGCGGGTCTAGCGCATCGCGGAGGCCGTCGCCCAGCAGGTTAAAAGATAGGACGGTGATCACAATCAGGGCTGCCGGGGGCCATACCAGCCAGGGGTTGAGCACTAAAATAGAGGCATTGGTACCGGCTGAGAGCATGTTGCCCCAAGAGGGATCGGGCTCTTGAATGCCTAACCCAATCAGGCTGAGGACGGCTTCAGCAACGATGTAGCTGGGAATTGACAGGGTGGCCGCGATGATTACATAGGTGGCGGTTTGCGGCAAAATGTGGCGGGTGATGATGTGAAGACTGCGCCCCCCCATAGACCGCGAAGCCTGCACAAACGTCCGTTCTTTAATCGAGAGCACTTCGCCGCGAATCACACGGGCCAGCCCCGCCCAGCCAATAAACGAAATAATCAAAATAATCAGCAAAAATCGCTCAGAGCTGTTTAGTTCAGGCGGCAGAATCACCCCTAGCGCTACGAGTAGATACAGCGACGGAATGGTCATAATCACCTCAACCAGGCGCATTAGCACCGAATCGACCACGCCGCCAAAGTAGCCAGAGATGCCCCCCACCAACAGCCCCAGAGGAAAAGAAATCGCAATTCCGACCAGCCCGATGCTCAGGCTAATGCGACCGCCGTACACCAAGCGGCTCAACACATCGCGAGCGGCATTGTCGGTTCCTATCAAGTTGATGTAGGCCGGAGAAATTGAGACGGCCTCAGGCGCTTCTTCACCTTCAGCCGCCTCGGTAAGAGCGGGGTTAGCGGCGATCGCACTGGGGCTAGCCGAACCCACCGTCCCAAACAAGTGCAGATCGCTAGGAATGCCCTGAAAAATCTCCCAGTCTCTAAGGCCAATTTCGCCGTCAAAAGAAAAGCTGGTGATGATGGGAATAGTTAGCTCAAACAGCTGGTATTCGTGGCCACGCACAAACAGCCGAATCGGAGCGGGGCGGCTGTAGTCTACCTCGATTTCCTGCTGGCCTGTGCCTAGGTCAATGGGCCCTTGAATGGTGGGGTAAACATGAGGGCCTAAGAACTGCCCATCAGGGCTGCGCCAGTAGATTTGAGTAGGCGGTAGCAGAGAGCCGTTGGGCTGCTGAGCAATCGGATCGTAGGGCGCTACAAAGTCAGCAAAGATGACCGCAATGTAAAAAATGATCAGTACGGTCGCCCCAAAGCGAGCCATGGGGTTACTTTTGAGCTTTTGCCACCAGGATCGAGTTTCCATGTTTGCTGCGCTGTGAGCGGACGCTATTTTGAAACTTTAGAGTAGCAGCAATTTAGCGCTCTGATTAGCCAAGACTGCGATTATTGAGTAGCCCCTAAAGATAGGCTAGCGCAGTAGACTAGCGCAACTACCCAAAAACGCGAGAGAGTATAGGGCTGTTTCAGGTGGTGGCCAGCAGCCTTTCACAGGCGGTGGGCGATCCGTAATAATTGGTTAGAATTAACTTTTATTAACTACTTTTTCAGAATTAGTTGCCTTTTTGTCCGCACTTACGAGCTGACACGCACCTGTGACCTACCCAAATCTCAACAACAGCGAAGATGACTTACTGAATTCGAGTCCTCCGAGCGTTCCTGTTTCTACAGAGCGATCGCCCCATCGGCAAAATCCCACAAAGAGACTGGCTGGCTGGCTGAGTGGCCCTCAAGGCCTGATAATCGGGCTGGGGCTAGGCTTGGGGGTGGCGCTATTGGGCAATCGCCTAGTGTCGCAATCTTCGTCCCCGGCAGCCCCGGCTGAGAGTGGGCAGGTCTCTAGCGCTAGCGTGACGGTGGCCCGCTCTAAAACCGCGCCGATTCGCCAAACTATCACTACTAACGGCACGGTAGAAGCCTTTGACCTGCTCTCAGTATCGCCTCGGGCCAGTGGGTTGCAAATTCAGTCGGTGCGGGTGCGGGAGGGCGATCGCGTCACAGCCGGTCAGGTATTGGCTGTCCTAGACGACTCTGTTTTGCAGGCCGAACTGGAGCAGGCTCAAGCCGAGGTCAGTGCCGCCGGTGCCCAGGTCAGTCAGGCCAGAGCACAGGCGGCTCAAGCGCGAGCCTCCCTAGCCGAAGCCCAAGAAAATCTCAATCGCTATGCCTCTCTGTTTGACAGGGGCGCTATCAGCGCTGAGGAACTCACCAGCCGTCGGACTCAGGTTGCTACCGCTGAGCAGACCGTAGGCTCAGAAGTTGCCGCCATCCAAAGTGCCGAGGCCACCGTACGCAGCAGGCAGGCTGACGTTACCCGGCTGACCACGCAGCTCGATCAAACTCAGGTGCTTGCACCCGCCAGCGGGGTGATTGCCGAAAAGACCGCGACGGTTGGCGATACGGCTAATGCCGGGACATCGCTATTCAAACTGATCAGCGGCGATCAGCTAGAGCTGGCAGTGAAAATTCCTCAAGCTCAGTTGTCTCAGGTGAATTTGGGGGTTCCGGTGCAGATCACCTCAGATGCCGATGCCGCTTTGCAGCTAGAGGGCAGCGTGCTCAGCATTGACCCCACGGTCGATCCGCAGACTCGCCAGGCGACGGTGAAGGTGGGGCTGCCGCAGAGCGATCGCCTGCGTTCCGGCATGTTTTTAAAGGCGGCTATTGTCACGGGCTCTCGTCAGGGTGTCGTCGTCCCCGCAGAGGCGGTGCTGCCTCAGACTGACGGCGGGTTTGTGGTATATACGCTGACGGCTGAGGGTAAGGCTAAGGCACAAATAGTGGAAGTGGGCGATCGCCCCCCTGCCCAAGGCGACCAGCCCGCTCAAATTGAAATTACCTCAGGATTGCAGGCTAACGTCCCGGTGGTCGTAGAAGGGGCCAGCTACATCCAAGATGGCGACACAGTCGAGGTGGTGAAATAGAGATGTTCAATATTTCTGCCTGGTCAATCAAGCGGCCCGTGCCGACTATTGTGTTGTTTTTGGTGCTGACGGTGACTGGCATGGTTGCCTTTACGCAGCTCGGCATTGATGCCAACCCCAATATCGACATTCCTGCGGTCATCGTTGAGGTGCAGCAGCCCGGCGCTGGCCCCGAAGAGCTAGAAACTCAGGTCACTAAAAAAGTAGAAGACGCCGTAGCGGGTCTGGGCGATATTGACGATCTCACCTCGACGGTCGGCGATGGCTCATCGAGCACCGTGATCAATTTTGATCTGGGCGTAGATACCAACCAGGCGACTAACGACGTGCGCGATGCGATCACTCGTATCCGTCAGGATTTGCCCGAAGATGCCCAAGACCCGACTGTCCGGCGGCTGGAGTTTTCGGGTGGTCAGCCCGTGGTAATCTACACCGTCAGCTCTGATCAGCAATCAGTAGAGGCGCTGAGTGACCTGGTAGACCGGACGATCAGCCGCCGGCTGCTGGCTGCCAAAGGCGTTTCGCGAGTAGACCGTACAGGTGGCGTGGACCGTGAGATTCGAGTCGATTTGGAGCCTGCGCAGCTAAACGCCCTGGGCATTACCGCTACTGAGGTAAACGACCAAATTCGCCAGTTTAATATCAATTTGCCCGGCGGTCGCAGCGATATTTCTGGGGTGGAACAGGGCATTCGCACGCTGGGTAGCGCTGATACGGTGGCGGCTTTGCAGACTTTTCAGGTGGTGTTGCCCTCTGGTAGCACGGTGCCTTTGAACAGTTTGGGAACGGTGGAAGATGACTTTGCCGAAGTCCGACAGTCTGCCTATCTGAACCAAAAGCCCGTTGTGGGCTTTGAGGTTTACCGCAGTAAGGGCAGTGTGGTGGTCAGTGTAGAAGACGGGGTTAAAGAAGCGATCGCCGACTTGGAAACCACTCTCCCCGAAGACCTTACCTTTCAGCTGATTTACACCGAAGCCACCGAAATTCGCGACTCTTACCAGGCTTCTGTAGATGCGCTGGTGCTTGGCTGCATTTTAGCTATAGTCGTTGTCGGCATTTTCCTGCGGGACTGGCGCACTACACTAATTACCGCGACTGCGCTGCCGCTGTCGATTATTCCGACTTTTTTGGTGCTACAGGCGCTGAACTATACGCTTAACAGCATGTCACTGCTGGCCCTGACGCTGGCTGTCGGCAATTTGGTAGATGATGCCATTGTCGAAATCGAAAACGCCGAGCGCCATATCCAAATGGGCAAAACGCCTTTTCAAGCGTCTCTCGATTCGACGGCGGAAGTGGGCCTTGCTGTGGTGACAACGACAGCGACTATTGTGGCAGTGTTTATTCCTGTGGCCTTTATGGGCGGCATTCCGGGGCAGTTCTTTAAGCCTTTTGGTGTCACTGTGGCCGTCGCGACTATGTTTTCTACGCTGGTGGCTCGTCTGGTCACACCGATGATGTCGGCCTACTTACTCAAGCCCAAAGCCGATAATAGCGACGACAATACGGTGCTCGCTGCCGACGGAATGCGGGTGCCGCGTCGCCTGCTGCCCTACCACAAATTGCTCAATAGCGCTCTGCGGCACCGTCTGTTGACTGTGGTGCTGGCATTTGCCTTTTTTATCGGCAGTCTGGCGCTGGTGCAGTTTATTCCTACGTCTCTGTTTGAATCGGGCGATACCGATTTGACCACGGTGGCTATTGAGCTGCCGCCAGGCTCTACGCTGGAAAAAACCGAGCAGCTCACCGGGCGGATTAGCGAGCAGCTCCTGGCCGATTCTGCCACTGAGCGGGTTTTTGTTCGGCAAACGCCTGCAAACGCCACTGCTTTTGTGCAGCTTAAGCCTAAAGGTGAGCGCATCTCCAGGCAAGAATTTGAAGAAAATCTGCGAGAAAACTTTAAGACAATTCCAGGCGCGCGCATCAATTTTCAAAATCAAGGTGCAGGTGGCGGCGGCAAAGCGATGGAGGTCGTCCTGACCGGGGAAGACCCTGAACTGCTGACTCAGGCGGCTCAAAACCTGACGGAGCAAATGCGTCAGGTGCCTGGGTTTGTTGAAGTGAGTTCGACAGCGGCCCTGGTGCAGCCAGAAATTTTGATCAAGCCTGACCCGGCAAGAGCGGCTGATTTGGGCGTGTCGGTGAATAGCATTGCGCAGACGGCGTCTCTAGCGACGCTGGGGGATGCCGAGGCGAATTTAGCTGACTTTGATGCGGGCGATCGCCAAATTCCCATTCTCGTGCGCCTTGACCCCGAAGCCACCAACGACATCAGCACTCTGCAAAACTTGCAGGTGCCTACACAAGACGGCGGACTGGTGCCGCTGGTCGCGGTTGCCGATATTGAGTTTGGCAGTGGCCCGGCGCAGATTGACCGATTTGATCGTTCGCGTCAGGTAACTGTGGGCGCAAACTTGCAGGGCATGACCCTGGGCCAGGCGATTGAAACTGTCGATGCGCTACCCGCTATGCAAAACCTACCGGCTGGCGTCAGGGAGCAGCCTACCGGCGATGCTGAAATTCAGCAAGAGATTTTCAGCCGCTTTGGGTTAGCACTGGGCACAGCAGTGATGATGATCTATGCGGTGTTAGTGCTGCTGTACAACGATTTTCTCTATCCGCTAGCGGTGATGGTGGCGCTGCCGCTGTGCTTGGGCGGGGCACTGATGGGCCTGCTGATTGCTCAGAAACCGCTGGGCTTATTTGCCCTGATTGGCATGGTGCTGCTGATTGGCCTAGTGACCAAAAACTCGATTTTGCTGGTGGACTATGCGCTGCTGGCGCTCAAAGAAGGCAAGTCGCGTCGTCAGGCGGTGATTGAAGCGGGCATTACGCGCCTGCGACCGATTCTCATGACCTCTATTTCTACCGTGGCGGGGATGATCCCGATTGCGCTGGCGATTGGCGCTGGCGGAGAGACGCGCAGTCCGATGGCGATCGCCGTCATTGGCGGTTTCTCAACGTCCACGCTACTCACGCTGATCGTCGTTCCGGTCTTCTTCACCTACATCAGCGGTGCTCGCAGCCGGACGGCTAGAGTGCTCAGCCGCACGACAGGCATTGGGAAAAAATCGCCGCCACAAGTTCCAGTTATCGACTAAGAAGAGTGGCATCTGTTAGAGAATAGCGGTTGATAAAGGCCAAAAGCCGTCTAACTGGTTTTTCATCTGGTCGATGTGGGCGAGCTTTGTAGTGCTTTCTGGGGTGCGATCGCTCATCAGCATTTCAGACAAGACGGCCCCCAACCATAAGTTCGGCTGTTGTTTGAGCTGACATAGCAGATCTTCGTATAAAAAGACGGCTGATGTTACTTGTTCAGCCATCAGCGTTTTATAGCAAAGCGCGGATGCATTCGCGCTTTGCGGAGCACTTTGCCTGTTGCTATATATGGCTTACAGTCAGTGATGTTGTATGGAGTAAAGTGCCGGAAGCTATAGGTGTTCCCATAGCGTCTGCTGCGTAGAGTGCTTACGATATTGCCTTCATTTTAATAGAAAGCACCATAATGCCCGCTAAAACCAGAGCTGCGCCCACCATGCTGAGTCCCGGTAGCGTCTCACCCAGCAAAAAGAAGGCCAGCAGCGCTGCGAAAATGGGCACGAGCAAATTGAGCCCGGTCGTCAGTACCGGCGGCAAATGCTTGGCTGCGTAGCTGTAGCAGAAGGTAGGCACCACGGTTGAGATAATGCCCAGGCTGAGCGCAATTGCGAGCGCATCAGGCTGGGCTAGTTTGCTTGAGAGGTCGGGCGAGCTGATCAGGGTGATGGGGGCAATTACCACCGAGCCAATGGCAAAAGTTGTGCAGGAAACCGCAATTGGACTAAGTGATTTTAGACTGAGTGATTTGCTAGCTGCGTAGTGCTTAAAGAGGGCGGCATAGGCCAGCGAGACACAGGCGGCGATCGCGGCAAAAAGCAGACCGGTTAGATACGTCGTGCGATCTCCTACCGCACCCTGTAGCTTTGGCAAGACAAACAGCAGCAAACCAGTAAACGCAGTCAGCGCTCCGATGACTTCTGAACGCACCAATGGTTTTCCGGTCAGCAGCTTAAAAGCCAAGCCCAAAATTGGCGACAGCCCGACCATCAGCGTTACATCGCTCACTGGCGCGAGCTGAAACGCCCGCACTGCAAACAGGTAGTAAAACACCATCAGACTAGACAGCAAAATGCCGACCGGCCTGCGTACTAGGGCTAGAGACTCCAGTAGCAGCGCAGGCTGAACTAAAAAGATTGGCAGTGTAACGGCAAAGGCCAGCAAAATCCGAACGGCTAATACCTCAACCGTTGTAAAGCCGGGCAGCAGCTTAATAAAGCTCCCTGTCAGGCCCCAGGTGAATGCCGCTAAACACCCCCAAGCTAGGGCAGACGCACGGGGCGTAGAAACCATTGCCAAACTCCGCCAAACATCTGCACTCCTATCTTAGGGTAGAGCTAGCAGCGGTATTTGTCCTTGTAGGGTGTCAGGGTATAGATATCAGGATTTTAGAACAGCTCTGTGGAAGATAATGTTTCGCTCTCAGCCGCCTCGGACAAGATCACTAACATGGTGCAGGGAGCGATCGCTCTCCTTCCAAATCTGGTCATTGGCATCATTGTCTTCACCATTTTTTGGCTCATCGGCAAGGTTCTCCGCAGCTTCGTCCGTAAGCGTACGCGAAACCGCGATACAAGGAATATTGGGCTGGTCTTCGGACGATTGTCTCAAGGCGGACTGATCATTCTAGGCTTTCTAGTCGCAGCCACTATTATCTTCCCCTCTTTTAACCCCGCTGATGCGTTAGCTACCTTGGGCATTGGCGGTGTCGCTATCGGGTTTGCCTTCAAAGACATTCTGCAAAACTTTCTAGCGGGCATTTTGATTTTGCTCACCGAGCCCTTTCAGCTTGAGGATCAAATTATCTTCAAAGAGTTTGAAGGCACCGTCGAACATATCCAAACGCGGGCTACCACTATTCGCACCTACGATGGTCGTCGGGTTGTGATTCCCAACGCAGAGCTATTTACCAATTCGGTGATGGTGAATACTGCCTATGATCGCCGCCGCTTGCAGTATGACATTGGTATTGGCTACGGCGATGATATTGCCCGCGCCAAAGACATCATTTTAGAAACGCTCAACAGCCGACCAGAAGTGCTCGAAGATCCTCAGCCTGAAGCGCTGGTGGTAGATCTAGCCGACAGCACAATCAATATTCGCGCTCGCTGGTGGATAGAGCCGCCGCGCCGCGCCGATGCCGTAGCTTCAATGGACTGGGTGCTAGAAAATATCTGCAACCGGCTGGTCGCGGCTGGTATCGATCTGCCCTTTCCCACCCAGCAAATTCTCTTTCACGACCAAACCGAAGAAACCGACGGCGACCGATCCAGGCAGCGAGAAGGCTGGCCAGTTACGCCTGAGAGTGACCCACCTCGCGCCCTCAACTTGTCTCGCTCTGTACTAACAATGGTGCAAAATCAGCGCAGCCAGCGTCAAAATGGGCCCCAAAAACAAAGCAACCACCAATAGAGGCATAATAGAAAATGCTTTCCTAGCTCTTAAACTAGCGTTTAGGGCCAACTGAAGTAGCCAATACAGCGTCTAGTTATCAGTAATGGCCAATAAAATTGAAAAGTTTAGAGACTGGCTACTTGAGAGGCGTGCTTTCAGGGTCAATCGGCTGGATAAAGACCCGCACCATCAGCCAGCGCCTGAAGAGGCGCTAGCTCAGATGCATCGTGAGTTGGCCGACCAGCTGCTAGCGGCTGTTGAAGCACTGCCTACTCATCCTCGCGAAAAAGAGGCTATTCTAGACGCTTTAGAAGAAGCAATTACCCAGTGGCAAGACCGGCCCCGCTCGTCGGCCAATTCCATCGTAATTTTGAGCACGCCGGTGACTTCAGTCTCCCGCATCCTGGTCGATATACTGGGCAAACGAGACGTTCACAAGGAGCTAATGCCCGTTAATCTTTTGGACTGGGCAGAGCGCCCGCCCGATCTTAGATCAATCGAGCAGCAGCTGCGAGAAAAGCTAGAGTGGTCTGACGATGAATCGACCGCTGAAGAGTCACCGACTGATCGCGTCAGTAGAACCGCAGACAGATTAGGCCAAAGAGACGGTAGAAACTTAGCGGTCATCCCCAACTTGTGTTGGTGCTTTTTACGCAGTGCTGAGGGCCTGAACGGGGTGGACTATCTGCGCGATACGCTGCTAGAAGACCGCTCGCAGTTTTGGGTGATTGGCAGCGGCACGGTGGGCTGGGAATATCTTAGATCTACGCTGAAGTTTCACGCTTACTGTGGTGAACTGGTGATGCTTCCTAAGCTAGCTGGCAAAGAGCTACAAAGCTGGCTTGAGCCCATTGTCAACCAGTTCGATATTCATTTCAGCGATGCGGCGCTACATAAGCGCATCAAGCATCCAGACAGTCTGCTAGACATAGAGGTTTCAACAGATAAGCCGATTGAAGCAATTTCTGAAATTAGCCAGGAAGTAAGCGCTACGCTGCAATCTTCAGTGCGAGCGATCAAAGACGAATTTACGCCAGAGGATAATTCTGAAGAAGCAGAGGAAAGCCCGGAGCGCGATTACTTTGAACGGTTGGCCGATATTTCGGACGGTGTGAGCGTAGTTGCTGTACGGCTGTTTATCAATTCTTTGCGCTGCAAGGAGATGGTGAGTCTGAAGTTAAAAGAAGGCGAGTCTGTAGAGGTTGATAAAGCTGGAGAAGAAACGCCAGAGCAAAGTAATCGGGAGGGCGATCGCCAGCTAGTAGCCGGTATTCCTAAGCTACCCCCTCTACCTGAACTTGACCAGAATGATCTGTATTTGCTTTACTCTTTGATGCTGCATGGCGATCTGACCATTCGGGCGATGGCTGAGAGCCTGGGCGACGCGCCTCAGGTCGTCAATAACCAGGTGCAGGTACTCCGTAACGCGGGCGTGATTGAACAAAAGGGAAACGTGATTAAAGCTAACCCGATTCACTATCCAAAGCTTCGCCGTGAATTGGCTAAGAACAACTTCATCATTGAGGTGCCTTAGGGCTCAGATAGGAGAGTAGATATCTAGAATGAATTCTATAGTGAATGGTCAGTACTTAGGCTTGGTGCTGCTTGGCCAATCAGCCGGGGAAAAGGCCGGTGATGCGGCTCGAAGCGCTGGAGAAGCCGCCGGCGAGACAGCCAACCAGACCAGAGAAATTCTCACTAAGATTACTGGGCCAAAAGTTTTACAGGCTGCAATTGTGATTGTGGTGGCTTACGCCATTATCAAAACAGTAGATTGGCTTGTGGTGACCGTCTCGGAGCGGGTAGCCAGGCATAATCGTCTGCGGATTAAGCAGTTTCAGCCTTTTGTCCGAACATTTGTCATGACGGTCACTATCATTACGCTGATGAACCTGTTTTTAAATCTTTCCCGAGACAATGTGCTGGCGGTTACCGGCACCGTGGCAGTAGCGCTGGGCTTTGCCTTCAAAGACTATGCTAGCTCAGTGATTGCGGGCATTGTGGGGCTGTTTGAGGCGCCTTACCGGGTGGGCGATCGCATTGCTATAGATAACGAATATGGCGAAGTTATCAGCTACGGCCTCAGAGGAATTCGCCTGCGCACCCCAAGCGATAATATTGTTACCGTTCCTCACAATTACATTTGGACAAATTCTGTCTCTAACGCCAATATGGGCGAGTTAGAAGCGCAGGTCGTCACCGAGTTTTATCTGGCTCACGAAGCCAACCCAGAGCAGGTTGAAAACATTCTGTATCGTATTGCCTACACCAGCAAATATACTCACTTGAAGCTGCCGATTAAAGTGGTGATGTCAGATCATAGCTGGGGCAGTCTGTTTAAGCTGCGCTCCTACCCGCTAGACGCTCGCGATGAATTTTCCTATGCGACCGACCTCACCGTTCGCGCCAAAAAAGAGTTTGCCAGATGCAATCTGCCCTATCCTAAACGATTTGATTTAGTAGAGCCTGAGCAGGGCTAACCCTCGTAGAGCAGTAAGGCGATCTTTTAAAGCAAGTCTTCAGAGCGTTGCAGCAAACGGCAAGTAACTCAAAAGGTAGAAATGGCGATCGCCCCTTTTGATAGACACAAAAAATATTATGAAACATTGTAAAATAGGGCGAGAAAGCTATACCGACAGGAATTTTTGTGAGCTATCAGCCCATTGAGAACTATGGCCTTATTGGCAACATGCGCAGTACCGCGCTAATTGGACTGAATGCCTCTATTGACTGGTTTTGCCATCCTCGCCACGACTCACCCAGCATATTTGCGGCCCTGCTAGACAGTCAAAAAGGAGGGCACTTCAAAATTGAGTCAACGGTCTCACAAGATAACCACAAGCAGTTCTACTATCCCGAAACTAATATCCTGATCACCCGTTTTCTCTGTGACTGCGGTGTGGGTGAAGTGGTTGACTTCATGCCGCTGGGCAACTCGACTGTCCGCAACTGGATTGTTCGTCAGGTGCGGACCGTTCGCAAAGAAATCTCTTTTCGCGCTGAGTGCTACCCCGCCTTTGACTATGGCCGCGCCGCTCACAAAACGACGAAAACAGACACAGGCGTTAAATTTTCTTGCGACGAAGATCCTTGCAAAGGCGATAGTGACCCTGTTGAAAATCCGGCTGAAGCTCAGTGTCAACGCTTTGAATTGGTTACCGAGGTGCCGCTGACCATTAACGACAGAGGCGCTTTTGCTGAGTTCAAGCTAAAGGAAGGAGAAACAGCAACTTTCATCTTTAAGCCGGTCATCAATCAGAGCGATGGCTGTGAAGTTGATAACTACGAGGAGATAGCAGAGAAGTCAAATCGGCCTATCAACACCCAAAAGGCCAGACAACAAGACGGCCAGACCCAGGCTGCGTTCTCCCTTTCTTCGACGCAGCTCGACAATCTTAACCAGACGGCTGAACAGTTCTTTAAAGAGACTACGACTTACTGGCGTAAGTGGCTCTCGCAGTGCGTCTACACCGGTCGTTGGCGTAGGCAGGTAGAGCGTTCTGCCCTGGCACTAAAGCTGATGACCTATGAACCGACCGGTGCCATTATTGCCGCGCCGACGACTAGCCTGCCGGAGCAGATAGGCGGCGAGCGCAACTGGGACTATCGCTACACCTGGATTCGAGACGCGGCCTTTACGGTCTATGCGCTGATGCGGATTGGCTTTATGACCGAAGCAAGAGACTTTATGGGCTGGTTAGAAGCCCGCTGCCAAGAGCTAGGAGAAGGGGGCAGCTTGGAGGTCATGTACCGTATAGACGGCAAGTTAGACCTGGAAGAAGACTCTCTCGATCACTTAGAGGGCTATAAAGGATCTCAGCCTGTGCGGATTGGCAACAGCGCTTTTGATCAGCTACAGCTCGACATCTGCGGTGAGCTGATGGATTCAGCCTATCTCTACAACAAATATGGCGAATTTATCTCCTACGATTTTTGGACTCATTTGCGCTACTTGACTAACTGGGTATGCGACAACTGGCAGCGCAAAGATCAGGGCGTTTGGGAGTCGCGCGGCGGCAAGAAAAATCATGTGTATTCCCGGCTGATGTGCTGGGTTGCGGTCGACCGAGGATTGCGGATTGCCGAGAGCCGATCTTTTCCGGCAGAGCGATCGCGTTGGGAAAAAGTCAGAGACGAAATCTATGAAGAAATCTTAGAAAAAGGCTGGGACGAAGATCGTCAGGCGTTTGTTCAAGCCTATGGCGAAAAAGACCTCGATGCGGGCTGCCTGATCATGCCGCTGGTTTTCTTCATGGCCCCGAGCGATCCAAAAATGCTGAAAACTATTCGCGCTGTCAAAAAGCCGCCGCAGGAGGGTGGGCTCACCGCCAACAGCCTGGTGTATCGCTACAATTCTCTCGACAGTGGTGAATCCAGCGACGGACTGACCGGCGAAGAAGGTACCTTTAACCTCTGCACTTTTTGGCTGGTTGAAGCGCTGACCCGCGCAGGCAGTACCGATCCTGACCGGCTTGATGAGGCCCGCCGGATCTTTGAAGAAATGCTCACCTACGCCAACCATCTTGGCCTTTACGCCGAGGAGACGGGCATCAGTGGCGCAGCGCTGGGTAACTTTCCGCAGGCCTTTACTCACATTGCGCTGATTAGTGCCGCCTGGAACCTGAGTGAAGCCCTCGAAAAGTAGCTGTTTGTAGCTATTAGGTGTGTCCGCTTCTTTTAATATTCTCTAGAATCGATAATCAGACAGCGGGCCGTTTCAGCGGCGGCCTCACTGGTGGGATAAAACTCTCCGTCGTCAAGCACCGTAAAGTCGGGGGTAAATACCCAGCAGCGGTATCCCATTGGGGTGCGGCCAATAGCAATAGCCCAGCCGGGATAGGTCAAAATATCGACGAGTTCACAGTCTTGCATGGTTCAAGGCGCAATATAGAAGGCAGGTAGCAGATCGCTCATCACCCACAAACTCAACATCTCAAAATACGTTGCTTAGCTGCTCAGTATATCTACTAAATTTACCGCTGCTTTATGGGTGGCCAGGGCCGATCTGAGAGCGGTGTGGATTACGCTACTCTTAGGCACACTCATCTAGATATGTTCCAGACGTATTGACCGGATAATACTGGCTAGATAAACTGAGGCCGACCCAGCGGGGCAACCTACATTTACAGATGTCATTTTAGTTCATGTGTACTAAAATAGTATAGCGAATTTACCCCAACTGATCTTCAGCTGACCTCTCAGAAAACCTCCTCGGAAACACCTATGGCTGCCAACGCTTCCTCTGACAAGCAAAAAGCCCTCACCTCAGTGCTCACCCAGATTGAGCGCAATTTTGGTAAAGGCTCCATTATGCGGTTAGGTGAAGCCAGCCGTATGCACGTAGAAACTATTCCTACTGGCGCGCTCACCCTCGATATGGCGCTTGGCGGCGGCTTGCCCAAAGGCCGGGTAATTGAGATTTACGGCCCAGAGAGTTCGGGTAAGACAACGCTGGCTTTACATGCGATCGCCGAAATTCAGCAGCAGGGTGGCGTCGCTGCTTTCATTGACGCAGAACACGCGCTCGACCCTTACTATGCAGCTGCTCTCGGCGTCAACGTCGAGGATTTGCTAATCTCTCAGCCCGATACCGGCGAAATGGGTCTGGAAATTTGCGACCAGCTTGTCCGCTCCTCTGCTGTCGATCTGATCGTGGTTGATTCAGTTGCCGCTCTTACCCCCCGCGCCGAAATTGAAGGCGAAATGGGTGACTCGCACATGGGTCTACAGGCCCGGTTGATGAGCCAGGCGCTGCGAAAAATTACCGGCAACATTGGCAAATCGAAATGCACGGTGATTTTTCTCAACCAGCTTCGTTTGAAAATTGGCGTCACCTACGGCAATCCCGAAACTACGACTGGTGGTAACGCGCTGAAATTTTACGCCTCTGTCCGGCTGGACATTCGCCGGATTCAGACTTTGAAAAAGGGCAACGACCAGTTTGGTATCCGCGTCAAAGTGAAGGTCGCTAAGAACAAAGTTGCGCCGCCCTTCCGCATCGCCGAATTTGACATTATTTTTGGCGAAGGCATCTCGACGCTGGGCTGCCTGCTAGATATTGCCGAAGAGTACGATATCGTTGTGCGCAAAGGGGCCTGGTATAGCTTTGAGGGTGCGAATGTCGGTCAGGGTCGCGATAACACCATCATTCGCATGAAAGAAGACCCCGAATTTGCCGCCAAAGTCAAAGCTCAGGTGATGACTAAGCTTAAGCCTGAAGCCATCCCTATTGAGCCTGAGACCGAAAGCGAGGTGATTGAACCTGTCGAGGTTGATGTAGAGATGCAGGAAGAGGTTGAGGAAGTTGTTGCTGAGGCCGAAGAAAAGGCCAGCAAAAGAGGTCGCAGCAAGAGTAAGGCTAAGTAGCTATCCGAGTAGTCAGCTGAATAGTCCTCCCGTTCAGCTAGCGCTAGGGTTCTGACGAGAGGCATGGACAGCAGCTTGCTACTGAGCGGATTGCTGTGTTAAGTCAGCAAAGGCTAGTCGAATCTGCTCCAGACGGCGACGGTTGACGCCCAAGTCAGATTCGCCTAGCCGGGCGGCTGAGCGCATCTGGATGACTTTTTCGTCAGCGGGCAAGTAAAATTCGCTGTCATCGACAAAGCCCATCAGCCGACTTTCAGATTCAGCCAATATGTAGTCGTCCCGCTGCTCAATAATTTGGGTGCGAGGCACGACGCCTAGAATATCAATTAAGTTTTGGCGAGCTGTCGCCCGGTCTGTGCTGTAGGCGATGGGGGCAATCGCGTGTTCTTCATCTGCGCCCTGGCTGACGACGCAGTTGGGCGAAGCCGGGCAGCTGGCGAGTGTGCCATTCTTCATGCCAATATCATCCGGGCGACTGCTGGCAAAAACGCCCTTTAATCCCGGTAATACGGCCAAGGATTCTGGCTGGGCTAGCGCTGTGGCAGGCAGGCTGAGCGCAATCATTATTGTTAAGACAATCGTTACAAAAATAGACAAAATAGACCTCATAGAATTCAGTCGCTCCTTACCGTGTTGAAACCTTGTAGTGTTGAAAATGATACTGAGGCAATTCCTGAGTGTCTTCGCCGTTATCGCTTTTCAGCATAGATCAAATATCAGGACCCAATATCAGCGACGACCCATGTGGCCAGTTACTTTGCACCTTTCATTGGCTCTACCTTGGGCTAGTCTGCCCGATTCTCTAGATACGCTGGGCAGTCTGGCCGCGCAGCTACAGGGCGTGACGACAGCTGTGGTTAGCCATCCGATTCGAGCGATCGCTGCCGTGGTGCTGACAATTACGCTGCTGCAAATTATCGCTGATCTAGTCAAACGCGCCCTGAAAGCTGGTCTAACGTTTGTCTTAAGACTGCCGCTATCCCTGAGCCAATGGCTATGGCGCAGGGCGACGACGCCCCCAACTGATCAAGCGGCGCAAATCAGCCAGCTTATGACCCGCCTAGATGCCCTGCGCAAAGAGCAAGACGAGGTCGTCGCGGAAATTAAGTCGTTGCTTTCTTTGCCCGGGGCTATTTCTACCCACTCAGACCCTTTTGACGCGACCAGTTCGTCGATAGAGGCTGCTAAACCTGCCCCGACTGCTGCTAAAGTCGCCAAATCTCAAGCAGACTTTAACTGACGGCGGCTAACTGACGGCGGCGGTTTGTAGATCTAGCTCAATGGCCTCTTCAGAAACTGGCTGGATGATCTGAATATCTTTTCCCTGGTCGGCAAAGTGCGATCGCATTTTGGCGGCTCCCCCCTTCGTCGTCAGCGTGGGCGAAATCAGTCCGTCGTAGGTCACTCTACCCGCCTCTGCCGTCGGCAGCATCACCCGAGGCTTGAGCAGGTCAGCAATCTGTGGCGCGGCAACGCCACCTCGAATGACCGGCGCTATTCCCATCAGCGTTTGGTTAGCCATCGGCGTGATGGCTACATCCACAGTCCCGATATCGCTGAGATGTTCAGCGTCGGGGTAGCCGTGGGGTTCGTAGTATAGCCGGGTGCCCTCTGCTAAAAAGGTCAGCACATAGGCGTTTTCCCGCTTTGTAGCGCCGACGACAGCGCCAATGAACGTCTGAATTTTTAGACCGTCCTCGCCGTCTAAATACAGCGTATCGCCGGGGCTGAGTACCGTCACCGACCGGTAGCCAATTCCCTCTGCGACTTTCGCCCCGTCGGGAGAGGCCACTACCGGAATAGATTTGTCCAACCGCTGAAGTGTCGGCGGGTGGGCATGGTCAGCTAAGCCCTGAGAGAGCAAAATCAGATCGATATTTTGGGGAATAGTGGCCGCCTGCTGCCTGCTGCCACGCACTAGCCAGGGCATATTCCCAAATACCAGGTCGCCCACCAGCCAGGGATCAATCAAAATTCGCTTATTTCCAGCTTCTACTAGCCACGTATTTGCATCAAACCAGGTAAGTTTCATCTCTTTACCGCTGCCTTATCACTCATGTCCTACTGTGACGAATGAGAGGTGATCGCGACAACCCTCTAGCGTCATAAATGATGCTGTAAAGGCAGCGCCGCATTCTGCAATTAGCAAGAAGCGACCGGAAAAATATAGGCAAATTATCTTCAGTTTTCCTTATGAAATATCAGTATTGCGTACAAACATTCAGAAGTCTTTAGGAGCTGAGTCCATGATCCCCGTATAATTTCAGAGTTGCGAAAATCATCACGTCTCTAGTTCTTCTAAGCGTTGCACAAGCAAACGCCTTTCTCTATTCATGCAACAAAAGCTAGCAAACAGCGATACGGACTCTACTAAACGCAGAAGAGAGCGGATTAGAAGGGATCGTAAACTCAAGAAATCGGCAGACAGAACTATTCTGCCGTTTCGAGGTTTTGGGACGGTACTTTTACTGATTGGCATCCCGACTGTTGGATTAGGTAGCCTTTGTTTTTCACTAGTACAAAACAATTTGCGCCTGAACGCAGAAAATAGCGAGCTAGAAGATATCGCGACCGAAGTAAAAGCAGAAATTGATTCGCTCGGGGAAGAAATTGACTCACTGCAAGAGCGAGCTGGCGTCTCAAACAATGACGAACAGACCGAGCAGCTGCCCGCTGAATCTGCGGGTAACACCCCAGAATCTGCTCAGAGCCGCCTTGCCAAAAATTTACCTCCGCGAGGGGGGCCAGCCAAAGCTGCTGCTGCTTTAAACTTGCTGGAGGATGCTCAAGGACAGATCCCTGAACTCACCAAAGCGCTGGATTTGTTGGTTAAGCCCGCTTTAGAAAAAACCCTGGCGGAAGAAGCTGCTTATCCCGATGGGTTGCCCATCGTCGGCCCGGTTGAAGTCTCCTCGGAATTTGGTATTCGCCCCAATCCTTTTGGCGGCAGCCGTTATGAAGTTCACGAAGGAATTGATTTTGTCACTGAGCAAGGCGACTTGATTATGGCTACAGGCGATGGGGTAGTCGTTGAGGCGGGCCGCAATGGGGGCTATGGGCTCAGTGTCACTATCGATCATGGCTATGGCTATGAGACGCTATTTGCCCATATGTCTGAGGTGAAGGTGGAGGTGGGTGATCGCCTCAAACGCGGTCAGGCGGTTGGCCATGTTGGCAGCACCGGACGCTCCTCTGGCCCTCATTTGCACTACGGCATTTATAAAAACGACGAAGCAATCAATCCGCGTCAGCTGCTGAAGCTGTCTGGAACCCCGCGCCGCTAGCAATCCTTCATAGACGCGCTGTAGGTATCTATCTGCAAGCCCCTAAAATACGATAGGATCGTAAGGATTTGTGGCGATTACGCGATCGCACTCAGGCCAAATTTTAGATAGACGAGCAGCACATGGGCAACACCTTCGGCCATCTTTTTCGCATCACGACTTTTGGAGAATCCCACGGCGGCGGCGTCGGTGTGGTGATTGACGGTTGCCCGCCTCAGCTAGAAATTTCGGCTGAAGAAATTCAGGTCGATCTCGACCGGCGGCGTCCGGGACAAAGCCGAATTACGACCGCTCGCAAAGAAACCGATACCTGCGAGATTGTCTCTGGCGTGTTTGAAGGAAAAACCTTAGGCACGCCAATTTCTATCCTGGTGCGCAATAAAGACGCTCGCTCTCAGGACTACGACGAGATGGCCAAGAAGTATCGGCCCTCTCATGCCGATGCGACTTACGACGCTAAGTACGGTATTCGCAACTGGCAGGGGGGTGGCCGATCTTCAGCGCGGGAGACGATTGGCCGGGTGGCGGCAGGGGCGATCGCCAAAAAAATTCTCAAGCAGGCCGCTGGGGTAGAAATCATTGCCTATGTCAAGCGCATTCAAGACATCGAAGCGCCGTTAGATCCAGGCACCGTTACTCTGGCAGAAGTCGAAAGCAACATCGTGCGCTGCCCCAATCAGGATGTAGCTGAGCAGATGATTGAGCGGATCGATCAGGTTCGCAAAGAAGGTGACTCAATAGGAGGCGTGGTCGAATGCGTTGCCCGGAATGTGCCAAAAGGCTTGGGATCGCCCGTATTTGATAAGCTCACCGCCGACCTCGCTAAAGCGGCTATGTCACTGCCAGCGACCAAAGGCTTTGAAATGGGCTCAGGATTTGCGGGCACGCTGCTTACCGGCAGTCAGCACAATGACGAATTTTATCGAGGCGAAGACGGCGGCTTTCGTACGCGCACTAATCGCTCTGGCGGTACTCAGGGCGGCATTTCCAACGGTGAAAACATCGTCTTGCGAGTTGCCTTTAAGCCCACGGCCACCATTCGCAAAGCCCAAAACACCGTTGATAGCGATGGTCAAGAAACCACGCTAGCGGCTAAAGGCCGTCACGATCCTTGCGTATTGCCTAGAGCCGTTCCGATGGTAGAAGCAATGGTTGCCCTAGTGCTGTGCGACCATCTGCTGCGTCAGCAGGCGCAGTGCGGCACGCTTTGAGTGAGACAGGCCGCATTTCCTGGCAAACAGGCAGCCTTTGGCCTCGGCTCAAGGCACAGAGTGCGCACGGGTTACGCACCGGAGCCTTGGCGTCAATTGAGACCACTGTTGAATATCTTGAATCAGTGGGCATGCGCTTTGTGGTGCGAATCTTAGCCAACCTGTCGCGCAAGGAGAAAGCCCGCAAGCAGCAGGGTAAAACGGCTCCTGCCAACCCTTTTCTGCCCTACGAAGAAGATCTTTACGTTACCGATATCTCAGAAACTCACCTGTGCCTGCTCAACAAATTCAACGTTGTAGACCATCACTTTTTAATCGTTACCCGCCAGTACGAGCCGCAGAAAAACTGGCTGACGCTAGCAGACTTTGAAGCGCTGGTTCGCTGCTTAGCAGAAGTCGAAGGGCTGGCCTTTTTTAATGGCGGTACCATAGCGGGGTCTAGTCAGCCTCATAAACATTTGCAGGTGGTACCTGATGTCAAGGAGCAGGTGGATTTTTCGATGGCGGCGGCGATCGCAGCAGTGGAATACGAGCAGGCTGAAAACTCGCAGACAGAAGATGAAGCAGTAGGCAGATCATCGCTTCTTCCTTTTCGCCATGCAATCATCAAGTTTGCTCATCCAGACGATCCTACTAGGCCCGTTCAACCCTCCGACCAGCAGACTGCTGAGAACCTTAATGCGGGGCTATATTTAACTAGCTACCGTCGGCTGCTGAGCGCTGTCGGCATATCGAGCGCCAGCTGGCAGGGGTCGCAAACAGCAGCGTATAACTTGCTCTGTACCCGGCAGTGGATGATGGTTGTTCCACGCAGTCAGGAAAGGCATTTGGGCATTTCAGTCAATTCGTTGGGCTTTGCCGGATCGCTGCTGGTCAAAGACGAGGAGACATTGGCACGGCTCAAAGCAGTCGGCCCGCTCAATCTGCTGCAAGCAGTGGGCTATCGTCGCTAGCATTACCAAACGCTTTTTTTGAAGTTGGCTAATCAGCTACAGGCAGTTTCGACGGCTCTACACAAAGTGTCGGCTATCCACAGTGCTTTTGAAGTGGCCCGCCAGAGCCGACTGACCCGAGAAAAGCTGAGAATTTTAGACTGAGAATTTTAGAAGAGCGAAAGATGTTTCTGCGATGAGTTGGAACAGCTGAGGAGCGATCGCTGATCCCTTCTCTACGGAGCGCAATAGACAGAGCACTAGCTGAAGGCAGTGATATCTTCGCCGCACTCGTCAACCAAGTAGCAGAGTGCCTTAAAGCGCAGCATGATTAGCTGCTCGTATAGCGGGTTGATTTTACACATCGGCGGGATGTGGCCAAGCGTGCGGCCAAAGAGCTTAAGGTCTCTTTCAAACGGGCAGTCGGCGGGGATCAATGACACGATGCGGCGAGCGGTCTGCTTGTTTTCAACGGGAATCTGCTCAATTCGTCGTCGCACGGGGTTCAGGAGATCCAGTGATTTTTTGTTTTTGAGGACAGAAGAATTCATGGTGAAAGAGTTTTTGAGTAACTCAGTAATGTCGGTGACGGAGATGACTGCATTTGCTAAACAACATTCCCACGGCTCTAAGGTAATCAATCAGGGGAAGCACTGTTTAAAGCAATCGGTAAACTTGATGCAGATTGGCTAAAGCTCTGATAAAGGCGAGCATTGGCAGCTTTTGTCTTTCAGGAGCTAAGGGCGGGTCTACAGAAGGCTGCAACCCTGGCTGTATAAGAGCTTATAACCGAGAATATGTAGGGTATATAAATGATTTGGCCCCTGAGCTGTAGAAGTAAGGTGAGTGAGGTGATCGGGGCGTAAGGCACTTGATATAACACTAGCTACGTGGACATTGTCGATAGATCTTTGAGATCTATTAGTACGTTAGCAATGCCGTGCTGTGCTATAGCCGGTCAGGGGGCACGTTTGCGAAGCGTCATAGTCCAGGTGTGACAGTTAGGGTGTTTTTAGAAGCGGCGATCGCTGCAAATACAGCTTCGCCTCCGCTTTTGATGACTATCGTAACCATAGAAAATCCGCCTACAGGTTCACAGAGAACATTTTGGCCCCGATCATGCAAAGTTTACATGATGTTTATGCGGTGATTTGAGCAAAGTGAGTACATGTACCGACGCTTCTGTTGAACGCACAATAAAAGGCTCCTCTAAGACAATTTGTAGACTGTCTCGGAGGAGCCTTTAGCTGCTGCGAATGGAAAGATGGTTTGCGCGTTTCGATTAGCGCATGGTGACGAATTCTTCAGCAGAGCTGGGGTGAATACCGACGGTCGCATCGAAGTTGGCCTTGGTTGCGCCCATCTTGAGAGCGATCGCCACTCCCTGAATAATCTCAGCCGCGCTGTCGCCGACCATATGTGCGCCCAAGACCTTGTCGCTCTCGGTGTGCACAATCAGCTTCATCAGGGTCTTTTCGTCCTTGTTGGGCAAGGTGTAGTACATCGAGCGGAAGCGCGAGCGAAAAACGTGAATATTGTCTTCTCCATACTGATCAATCGCTTCTTCTTCGGTGATGCCAACGCTAGCGGCTTCGGGCGTGGTAAAGACTGCTGAGGGAACGGCTTCGTAGCTCATAATGCGCGACTTGCCGCCATAAAGCGTATCGGCTAGCGCCCGCCCTTCGTTGATAGCTACCGGGGTTAGGTTGATCCGGTCGGTGCAGTCACCAATGGCATAGATGCTAGGCTCTGCGGTTTGGCTGTATTTGTCAGCTGCGATCGCGCCCTTATGCGTCTCTACTGCCGTATTCTCCAACCCCAAATTTTCTAGCTTAGGCCGCCGCCCGGTTGCCGCTAAGCTGACTGCATCGGCAACGATGACCTGCTGCTCTTTACCATCGCTGATAGTAACGGTGACGCCGTCGCTAGTCTTCTCAATTCCTAAGATTTCAGAATGAGTCAGAATCTTGATCCCGTGCTTCACCAGCGCTTCGTGCAGCTCATTGCGCACGTCTTTATCAAACCCATTGAGAATTTGCTCTTTGCGGATGACTTGAGTAACTTCAGTACCTAGCCCATTCATCACACAGGCAAATTCGCAGCCAATGTAGCCACCGCCCAAAATTACCATGCGCTTGGGCTGCTCACTCAGCTCAAACATTCCATCTGAAGTGATCGCGTGCTCAATACCTGGAATATCAGGCTTAACAGGCTTGCCGCCAACCGCGATCAAAATCCTTTCGGCAGTAACTTTCTGGTCGCCCACTTCCAACGTATGGCCATCGAGCAGCTTGGCATGGACAGGAAATAGCTTGACTTCAGCGTTGTCTACCATGCGCTGATAGATACTATTGAGCCGTTTAACCTCGTTATTGACATCGGTGATCATCTGATGCCAGTCAAAGCTGCCGGGCTTAACGTCCCAACCATAACCTGCTGACTCAGCGGCGTATTTAGGAAAGCGAGAGGCATAAACCATCAACTTTTTAGGGACACAGCCCCGATTTACGCAGGTGCCGCCTAAGCGATCGCTCTCAGCCACCGCGACTCTGGCCCCATAAGAAGCTGCTCGCCGCGCAGTTGCAATTCCACCCGAGCCACCGCCAATTACAAAAAGGTCAAAATCGTAAGCCATAAATAAGCTACTCCGAGTAAATAAAAAGCGTTCAGTGCTGGAAGAAAAGATCGTTAGAAATATCAGTAAAAACTAGCGGGCAAAGACCACGCTTAACAGCTATATAGGATAAAAATTATGGGCAGCCCCTCTATTGAGATCATCTATATAGATCATAAATGAATTTACGAAATGATGATTTCTCTTTTCTGAGGAATGAAATCCCCCTTCTCTTTACCCGACAGCCTGATTGGCGAAAGCAGGCCGAGTAAGGTAATTAAGAAGAGGGATATCGTTTTGTGACAGCTTTTGAGCAGCACGCTCAAAAAGCTACGCAGATACTAAGGGCAGGCTGTTAAAAAGATATAGCAGATGTCCTGATGCATTAGGACATCTGCTAGTCGAGTTGCCCGCTGTTCTCTAGCGGTTTCAGCCGACAGAAGTGTCCTAAGCAACTCGACAGAGGCTATAGCTCCTTAGGCAGCGGTCTTGTCCATCTTTTGGAAGTAAGCTTCTAGGTCATCCGAGCCGCCGACTAGGTGCCCGTCTATAAATACCTGAGGCGTCGTCCCTGCGCCCGAAACCGCATAGAGCGATTTGGTTGTGACACCACTGCCTAGCTCTACCTGTTCGTAAGCCATGCTGTGCGCCTCTAGCAAGTCTCTCGCCTTGGCACAGAAGGGGCAGCCAGGCTTGCTGATCATAAATACGCGGTGAGGCTTACCCGCTTTTTCGTTGATGTAGTTCAGCATCGTCTCTGCATCAGAGACCTCGAAAGGGTCGCCAGGCACTTCCGGCTCGATAAACATTTTCTCGATGGTGCCATCTTTGACCAGCATGGAGTAGCGCCAAGAGCGAGCCCCAAAGCCCAGGTCAGCTTTGTCAACCAGCATTCCCATCTGGTCGGTAAATTCGCCGTTGCCGTCAGGGATAACGGTGATGTTCTCGGCTTCCTGGTTTTCAGCCCAGGCATTCATTACAAACGTGTCGTTGACCGACATACAGATGATGTCGTCAACCCCGTTCTTTTTCAGCAGCCCAGCGTACTCGTTGTAGCCAGGCAGGTGAGTGGTTGAACAGGTGGGCGTGAAAGCACCTGGTAGCGAGAAGACAATAATAGTTTTACCCTTGAAAAGCTCATCAGTGGTCACCTCCACCCATTCTTCGTTCTGACGAGTGCGGAACTTGACGTCGGGAACTTTTTGCCCTTCACGATTTTCTAGTGCCATGAAATAGAAATCTCCTGATAACTTTAGATAACTGGGAGCGCTGAAATTAGGACGCTATGACTAAAGTCATAGCCCTAAAAATACTTTACACACTCCTTAAATCATACTCGTTATGAGTACGTTTTAGCAACATAAGTTAGCAGTCTGCGCTAACAAATCTCTCGAAGGGCATAAATTACTCTTCAGTAGAGCGAGGATACCTATCCCAGGGAGCCATTCAAAACCGCCATGATTACAAACCCTATCATGAGGTCGCTGCCAGCATCACCCGGCTACTTATGCCTAGTAAGATTTCCCGCGTCGATTCGAAAGGTCAAACGGTAGCAGCACTGGTATAGCAAAGTAAGGATGCATTCTTACTTTGCGAGTCGAGTTGCCTGTTGTCAGATAACGGTTTCAGCTGATAAAAGTGTCCTAAGCAACTCGACAGAGGCTATAGTCAGCCCAAACCAGCTGCTAACCCTGCGCCTAAGCTTGTCAAGAACCCGCTAAAACAGCATTCGCAAAACGCCCGCCCGGGCTGCGCACTAAGCTGGCAGAAAATCGTCAGACCAGAGTCCTTTAGAGTCGAGCCATTCGCGGTTGAAAATTTTGGACTGATAGCGTGAGCCGCCGTCGCACAAGATAGTCACAATCGTGTGGCCTGGTCCCATCTGCTTGGCCAGTGCTACCGCTGCGCCTACGTTGATACCCACAGAGCCACCCATAAACAGCCCTTCTCTGTAAAGTAGCTGGTAGATTACTCGCAGTGCTTCGTGGTCGTCTATCTGAATGGCGTCGTCAATGGGTACGCCCTCCATATTGCCAGTGATCCGGCTGTTGCCAATGCCTTCCGTAACCGAATTGCCCTCGGGCTTAATTTCGCCCGTTTTGACATAGCTATAGAGGCCGCTACCCATTGGGTCGGCGACGATGCAGCGGGCATCAGGATTTTTTTCTTTGAGGAACATGGCGACCCCAGCGTAGGTGCCGCCAGTGCCAGTAGCCGCCGTCCAACCGTCGATTTTGCCGCCGGTCTGTGCCCACATCTCAGGCCCGGTGGTCTCGTAGTGAGCCTGACGATTGGCCAGATTTTCAAACTGGTTGGCCCAAATGGCGTTGTCTAGCTCATCTGCTAGGCGACCAGAGACCTTGACATAGTTATTGTCATCTTTGTAGGGAACAGCGGGTATGGGCCGCACGTCAGCGCCGAGGGTGCGCAGCAGATCCATCTTTTCTTGAGACTGCGTTTCGGGAATGATGATGACGCATTTGTAGCCTTTGGCATTGCAGATATGGGTCAACCCAATGCCGGTATTGCCCGCTGTGCCCTCTACCACCGTGCCTCCTGGCTTTAGCCGCCCTTCTTTTTCGGCCTGCTCAATAATATAAAGCGCTGCTCGATCTTTAACAGAACCACCGGGATTGAGAAATTCTGCTTTGCCTAAAATTTCACAGCCGGTTTCTTCGCTGAAGCTATTGAGCCGAATAAGGGGTGTATTGCCAACGGTGCCTACAAATCCCGATTTAATGTCCATCTGCTACGTGCGCTTTGCCATTCAACTCTTTCATCCTACGCGATCGCCTGATAGCACGCTGAAGATTAGACAAACCCATCTCAAAAAGAGGGCTTAAGCTGGTGTGGCGAGGCGTTGGTAGGCTAGAGCTAGCCCGTCATCATCGCCCACATTTCCGGGAAAAAGCACCACGGGCAGATTGGCAAACTGAGGGTGATCGGCAGCTGTGGTGACGATAGATACTCCTGGAATGACCTGGCCTAATAGCCGCGCCGAGGTGAGCGCCAGCCCTTTGCTGAGAGTGTCGTTGGAGGTAATGCCGCCCTTACTAATCAAAAAGCCAATGTCGCTGGGGAGACTTTTAACAATGTCCATCAGCAGCGTAGAGACAGCTTCCCCAAAAGCCAGACGGGCTTGAGCATTTGCGAAAGTCAGCTCTTCGCGGCTGGTATAGACAGCGGGGGTTTGGCCGCTGGCATGGATCTGTTTTATCTGGCTGGTAACTTCTTGTAAGAGTTCGTCGTGGCTGGTTTCGGGGCTCTCTTTAAGCCGGGCAACGTCGATCTCTATGCCTTGAATACCGGGAACTTCGAGCAGTTTTTGCAGCTGCTGAGTCGTCTTCTTGACGTGAGAACCGACGATGATTGCGCCTGATGAAGAGCGGGTAATGCGGTTCATCTCCTCGGGTGGGGTGGGCTGTGGTGGTAGTTTGGCCAGGGCCGTGAGCAGGCTGGCGGCACTGCGAAACAAGAACTTTTTACCTTGAGCTGCGGCAGCAATCAGGTCTTCGGCAAACTTGTCGAGATCGCTTTGCTGCTGGCTATCGACGGCGACACACTGGTTGTCGTGCAAATTCATCAATCGGTCTAAAGAGCCGTGGCGAATGTCATCAAGCAGAAAGCGCTCTACCTGGCTGGCGGGAATTTTTCCTTTTGTTTTTTCTGCCACGTAGTCTGGTAAATAGCTAGTGCTGTAGCCAAACACCGAGTCTTGGGCAAATTCGGTGTCGTGAGTGGCAATGCGTTTGCCGCCCGATTCAATATAGTGGGTGCTGTCAAGGGTGACCCGACCGCCTTCAAAAAAGGCTGGGGTGAGAAAGTGAGCGTCAAAGGGGCCGAGGTGCTGGGCGATCGCATCTGTCTCAACCGGATAGTGCCCCCGCAGCGTAGAGTCTGAGCGGCTGACCAGAAGAAAGTTGGGCGTGTGCGTTTTTTCTAGGGCCAGCTTAAGATTTTCGCAGACTTCGGTGGTGACAGCTTTGGCGGCTTCGGGAGTGAGCGATCGTGTATTGGTTAGCACAAAGAAAATTGGCGCAGCATCTTTCAGCCCCAAAGTCAGCGTTTCGACGTCCCACTTCAGCAGCAGCAGACAGCTGTGAACCGTCTGTGACCCGGTCGGATCGTCGTCTAGCACTATAATCTTAGGCTGGCTAGTGGTCTGGCCGGTAGGCTGTTTCATAAGTAAGTAAGGGGCTAGGGCAAGAGGGCGCTGGTAACCAGATAGCTCACGAGGCTACAGATCAGAATAGAGGCCGCGTTAAATAAAGCGGCGAAATTTTTACGCAGCTTAGGATTGTATTCGAGCGCGTCGCCGACAATCTCTAGGGTGGGGCGATAGTTCTGAGTGTCGGGCGCTTCGGCTTCGGTGTGGAGCTGCTGGGTGTGCTGAGCAAAGCCTTTGAGCAGGTAGCGTAGCCAGAAGGTGAGCCCGACGATGGCAAGCAGGGCAATAGTAGAAACGACTAGCGGATGGAGGAGGATGTTGACGGTGGCGATCGCCCGATCAGAAAGCTCATAGCGAGAGAGCCGTAGCACTGCCCATACCAATCCTGATATGCCCGTCTTGTAGAGCAGCGATAGATAGGCGCGCCGATCTTCCTCATCGAACCGTTTGGCGACTTCGAAGGTAGCGGTGTCTGAAGGCTGAGCGGCTGGAGCCGCTTTGGTTTTATTTTTGCGGGCGGCAGGCTTACGGCTGGTTCGGGATTTGCGCTTGCTGCCGGTCTTAGCTACACCTGTTGGTGCATTGGCTGGCGTGCTGGTCGCTTTGGGCGTAGGGCTAGTAGGCTTGGACGCTGACGGAGTCACCACTGGCACGACCGGAAAGCCGTCTTCTAAGCCAGTTTGATCGGCACTCTGAACGGGATCAGCCTGGGCAGGGACAGCAGTCTTTTTGGGCTGAGCGCCATTGCCGTCTGGCTTACTGGGATTGCCAAACGGACTTTGGCCGTAGGTTTCAGAGTCGTATGCCATGAGTCTTCTGTCAGGGACGTAGCCAGCTGCGGCTCAAGCTATGGCGCGGCGGCTTTTAGCCTGACAACTGCTTCTTCAAATAATTCTAGAGGAGCCCCGCTGGGGATCAAAAGTTCGTTCATCAAAAAGGTGGGGGTGCCCTGAAGTCCGAGCTGCTGAGCGAGTTCGGCTTCTTTTTCGACGGCGGCTTGTGCGGCGGGGCTATTGCGATCGCGGTTAAATTTTTCCATATCTAGGCCAATCTGCTCAGCCAGCTCTACATAATAGTCTTCGCCTAGCTTGTTTTGATAGGCAAACAGGCCATCGTGATAAATCCAAAACTGATCTTGCTGGCCAGCGGCCCAGGCAGCTTTGGCAGCGGGCATAGCTTCTGGGTGAATGCTGACTAGCGGAAAGCTTTTATAGACATAGAGCACGTCTGTCGGATGAGCCTCGGTAAAGGTCTTCATCTCAGCAGCGGCGATTGCACAGTAGGGGCACTGAAAATCTGAAAATTTGATCAGTACGATCTCAGCGTCCTGCGGGCCTTTGGTCGGGGAAGTGCCGACCAATTCGGCGCGATCCATCGATTGCAGTACGCCTTGCACTCGCTGCATTTGCGCTTCCCACTCAGCCCGAGCGGCGGCGTCAGCTTCGGGAGAGGCAGGATCAGCCTGCGCTGACGCAATGGCCTCAGGGGACGGCTCGGTTTGCCGGGGAATCAGCAGCGCTAAGACAATAGTGAATATGCCGATTGACCCGAGGGCGATCGCCCACATCAGCACGGTTCGCTGTTGTTTTTGGGGAGATAGGCGATCTTTAGGCTCTGACTGATCTGAAGTCATAAAAAATCTCCACCGAAATCTACTGGCAATCCTAACCGATCAGTGCGTTAGCGGCGGCTTAATCTACCCAGCCAATGTCGTCGTCGCTGAGCATACTGTTGTTTTGCCCCCCTGTGGGTGTGCCTCGCTGAATGGCATATTCAGGAATAGATTTATAGCTGGTGAAAGGCCGCCGCAGTTGCAGTGACTGGCGCTCTGCGGGTTTAGCAGCGAGTGCTTCCGGGGCAGCTTCTGGTTCGGCCTCGGCCTGAGCTTGATGTTCGGCCTGTTGATTGGCCTCACTGAGATTGAGGATGACCTGCTTGGCTTCATCCAGTTCGGCAGTGAGCTTGGCAATTTGAGTAGTTTGGGTCTGGCGATCGCGCTCTGCCTTTTCCAAGCTGTCTTTTAGTTCAAAAATTCGATCTTGATGCATGTCTACATCGGTTTGCAGCGCGCTAGCTTTTTCAGCTGACTGCCCAAGTGCCGCTTCTAATTCAGAAATTTTGGTGGTGAGCTGGCGATCGCTAGCAGACTTTGCAGCGGGCTTAGCGATGGCTGTCGTTTTGGCCGCTGTCGTTTTAGCCGATTTTGTTTGGGCAGTGGTGGTCTTTTTGGCTGTGGCCTGACCCACAGACTGAGCGGCAGGCGATCGCTTACGAGTGCCTTTTACCTCGCTGTCAGTCGCAATGCTAGCTTTTCCCTCAGCTGGCTTCTCTACTTCTTCCTTGAGCAAATCTGCAATCCGCTTTTTAGTCATGGTCTCCAGTCCCTTTGAATTTCGTTGGCAACACGGTGATAGTCAGCTCTCGCTTCAGCTGCGTTTTTACCTTTCCACTGAGTAATGGCTAGGCCCTCTAGGGCAGCCCGCTCGTGGGCTTTGTAAGTTCTGACAAAGGCATGGCAGGTAGGAATATCCAATTCCATCAGCATATTTTGCGCTTCGAGGGCTTCTCCCAGGCTGCGCGAATCGACTTTGGTGAGCAGCACCCGATGTAAAACGCCTGAGGGGACGATTGCCTTTTTCACAGTTTGCACCAGAGCAGCAATGTCCATCGGGGCCGGAGGCGTCGGCAGCAGCAAGTAGTCAGCGATGGGAATTACCGCCGCCAGGGACTGTGAATTTAGAGCGGGGGGTGTATCCACCACAATCAGCTCATACGCTTCGATTTCTTTTAGTTTACCAAGCAATGACGGATCGGCTTCCTGGCTGACATCAAAGCTGGGCTTGTCGCCCCTCCCCACCCACCAGCTAGCGGATCCCTGCGGGTCGGCGTCAACCAACAGCACTGAGTGAGTTTCCGCAAAAATAGCCGCCAGATTAACGGCAGTGGTAGTTTTGCCAACGCCGCCTTTGCCATTGAAGACTGCCAGAATTTTGGGGGCCATAGGCAAGTGATATACCGCGCCTTAATGCAGATGACGAGATCTAAGAATAAGGGCTATTGGTCGCGCTGAGCTGAATTTGTATCTTCTCTGTTACGCCAAGTGCCTTTGGAGCATTAGAAATCTAGATTATCGGGCGTACGCGGAAAGGGAATCACATCGCGGATATTGGCCATGCCGGTGATGAACTGGACCAAGCGCTCAAAGCCCAAGCCGAAGCCCGCATGGGGAACAGTGCCGTAGCGTCGCAGGTCGAGATACCACCAGTAGTCTTCTACGGGCAGTCCGGCGGCGGTAATGCGCTGCTCTAACACATCTAGCCGCTCTTCTCGCTGAGCGCCACCAATGATTTCGCCCAGGCGTGGAGCCAGTACGTCCATAGCGGCGACGGTTTTTTCATCGTTGTTCAGGCGCATGTAAAAGGCTTTGATTTCACGGGGATAGTCGGTGACAATCACGGGCTTTTTGAAGTGCTCTTCGGCCAGATAGCGCTCGTGCTCTGACTGCATGTCAACGCCCCAGGTAACCGGATAGTCAAACTTTTTGTCGCCTTTTTCAATGGCGGTTTCGAGTAGGGCGATCGCCTCGCTATAGCTAATCCGAGCAAACTCGCTGTGGATAATGTTTTCAGCGGTTGCGAGCACGGTGCTGTCAATCCGCTGGTTAAAAAATTCCATATCGTCAGCGCAGGTTTCCATCACGTAGGCAAACACGTACTTGAGGAAAGCTTCTGCCAGGTCCATGTTGCCTGCCAGATTGCAGAAAGCCATTTCGGGTTCCACCATCCAGAACTCGGCTAAGTGGCGCGATGTATTTGAGTTTTCAGCGCGAAAGGTTGGCCCAAAAGTATAGACATTGCTAAAAGCCATCGCCATGATTTCCGCTTCGAGCTGGCCGCTGACGGTCAGGTAGGCAGGCCGACCAAAAAAGTCTTGAGCGTAGTCGGCTTTGCCGCTTTTATCGGTTGGAATTTGATCGAGGTTAAAGCGAGTGACCGTAAACATCTCCCCTGCCCCTTCGCAGTCGCTAGCGGTGAGAATAGGCGTGTGCATCCACAGAAAGCTGCGCTCCTGGAAAAACTGGTGAATAGCCGTGGCGCAGGCATTGCGCACTCGAAAGACCGCGCCGAGCGTGTTGGTACGGCTGCGCAGGTGACCAATTGTGCGCAAAAACTCGAACGAGTGGCGCTTTTTTTGCAGGGGGTAGGTCTCCCCATCCGACTCGCCAAACACCTCAACCGTTTTGGCCTGTAGCTCGACGCGCTGACCTTTGCCTGGCGACTCGGCCAGGATGCCGCTAATTTCGACCGATGCGCCAGTGTTGATGCGCTCCATGGTCGCCGCGTAGTCCGGGAGGTCTGCGCTCGCGACCACCTGGAGTCCATTCATCGAAGAGCCGTCGTTGATTTCAATAAAGGTAAATTTCTTAGCGGCGCGTTTGGTTCTGACCCAGCCTTGAATGGTGAGCTCTTCACCCGGCTGTCCGGCTGTGAGAATGTGCTTAATGCGCTGAGAAGTCGTCATAGGTGTGTGAGGTAAAAAAATCAGCTAAACCAGCCGCGTAAAAACCAGCCAACGACCAGCCCTAATCCGGCAAACTGGACAATTTGCCAAAAGGGTTCTCGCACTTCACGCCACGAAAGCAGCTGACTTTCTAAGGTGACTTTGAGCGCTTCGATGCGGTCTTTCATCTGGGTGAGTTCTTCGGCAGGGAGGCGGCTGATATCCATTGAGGTGGCCTGCTGATATTTAACTTTGGCCCGCCGAATGGCAAAGAAGCGATCGCGCAGCAGCAAAAATTCGTCAGCCGTTTCTTTGAGCATGTGCTCGAAGGTGGCGAGATCCTCATCACTGGGTAAATGCGGCTGGCGCTTAGAGGCTCGGTGAAGTAGTTTCATAGCTCAGGTAGAGTGCTAGCTAAAGTAGAGTATAAATGTCCATTACTGTAAAGGGACATTTAACCTTGACAACCTCTACGTCTACACCTTCTACATCTGCGGCTATGCCGACTTCTGGGTCGACTTCTGGGCAGACTTCTCAATCTGTTAGTCCTGATGCTGCCGACCGCCTAGCACTCAAATCGTTCAGCCCTGAGGCGTTGGCTCAGGCCCTAGCTGAGCAGCTGGCGATCGCTCCCAACGACTGGCATCGGCTGAGCGCCAACCGCACCGTTCGAGCTCGCGAGCAGGCCGCCGCCGCCCTGGTATACCTACTCAAAGACAAACCCGAAGAAGCATTGCCTCGCCTGGCTCAGGCCGTAGGCTGGTTAGACAAAACTCTTAAAGCGCCTCCCTGTCCAACCCATGGTCAAAAGCGCCCCCTCAGCTGAACATGCTGAACATGATTCAACCGCTGCGGTTTAAACGCTGTGAGCAGAGGTCAGCAACCATCTACGACACCGAGATTTAATCGCTTTAACCAAAAAGGTAGTCCCACCTAGGCGAGCCAGCAAGGAAGGCTGCATTTGCTTGATTAAATAGACCGCTTTGCCGTCTTCGCTCCACCGAACCTGGTCAAATACCTGATGCAGGATGTAAAGGCCGCGCCCGCAATCGCTGACAAATGGACTTTCTGCCGAAGGGCAAGAGCAGGCTACAGGCTGCTCAAAACCGTCGCCCTGGTCGGTCACAATCCACCAGTAGTAGCCGTTGGCCCTAGCATAGCGAACCGAAACAATTTTTTGAGGATCCAGCTGGTTGCCATGCTTTGCCGCATTGACCAGCGCCTCTTGCAAGCCCAATCGCAGCTCATCGCGTAGGGGGTTGGGAGTGGGTTCTAAAAGCGCGTCTAGAATAGGGCGGAGATACAGCGTAGAGGTAAAGCTCAGGCTCTCCCAGCTTTTTGCAGCGGGAGATTTCACAGCAGGCAAGGCGGTGTGGATCACTTTAGATGACTCTCCCAGCAAACTCACGTTTGTCAAAATCAGACATAGCTAAACAATCCCTCGCGTTAGGTGTTAGCTAGTAGAGCATTTGATACTAGAAAAAACGGATAAAAACCGTATTGAAAAATACAAGGCTTAGTTTATTTTAAATTACCCTGCCAATTAATTGGGCCAGTTAATTTGGTAGACTCTGCTTGAAATGACTTATTTGAAAATAATCCAATCTGAATGAATCCATATTGATATGTTCTTAGTCTATCAGAACATATCGGTAGATCGTCGAGCGTAAGAATATTGATTCTCAGTGGTTTCCGTAAGATTACTGTCAAGCCAGGCATTTTCTCAGCTGGATGAACAGCGATAGTTGAGTTGAGCACCTAGGAAAATTTACTGAGAGGTGAACTGACTAAACGGCGATCGCCAAGCGGGGGAGGCTATCTGAGGGTAGGACCTATGCGGAATTTACGGGTTTAAACATGCCGACGAGGTGCGCCCGGTAAGTGCAAATTGACGCTCTTCTGATCGGTTCTAGCCTGTGTAGAGGGCGTCTGAGCTGGGCATCTGGGCTGTTGAAAGAAAGTCTTGATTCGGTACAAACAGCTTGCTTATTAGGTCAATGATGGCGGTTGTTCTTATAGAGAAAAGCACGATTTTCGGTTTAGGTAAAAATGTACTTTCAGCAGTAGTTTGTTCTTTTTATGTGAGGCCATTGATGCGATCACTGCGGTAAGTATCTAAATAATCCCCGGACAAAGTTAGAAGAGTTGCGTAGTTTTACTGTTGCAGGTGCTCAATAACGGCAAATCTGTTTTAGGGCAACCGCAGCAGATTTGCGAGGCGAAAAGGCTGTAAAAACTCTGTAAAGAATTATTGCACCGCCCAAAATGACTGCACTTTTAAGCGGCGTATTTTCTGCGAATTCATTACGCTGTGGTTTGACTCTGGGCAGTCTCGGCGACGATGGCCGATTCGTCTTGAGCTAATTTTTGCAGCGCTTGGGCGGCTTCGGGCTGTTGGCCAAACTGCCCAAGCGCCTGAGCGACTCGGTGTCTGATCTGCCAATCATCGCTGTCAGCGTAGGGTAACAGTAGCGGCAAGGCGCGTTCGTCTCTGAGCTCTCCGAGGGCACCAATGGCCGACACCGAAATCAGCGCGTTTTCGTGAGTGAGGGCCGACTGCAATAGATCAAAGGCGCGGCGATCGCCCATTTCCCCCAAACAGGCAATAATGCTCATTTTCACCAGCCATTCGGGAGTCTGCTGATAGAGTTCCTGAAGATCTTCTAGTGCGTCGGTAAGTTTGAGCGCACCGAGCGAATCGGCGGCGGCGGCCTGCACATCGGGTTCGGGGTCGCCAAGAGAAGCCGTCAGCACTTTGAAGGCGGTGGGCTTGTCCTGTTCGCCTAGCGTAGAGATTTGGCTGACGGCGGCATAGCGAACTCGCGTGTTGCTGTCGTCGCAGAGCGGCTGAATTAGCTCAAAGGCAACCGCCGGATCGATTTCGCGCAGCTGGTTGATGGCCTTGATGCGATCACCAAAGTTCTCTGACTTGAGCGCTTGAGCGATCTGCTCTGGGGTTTGGCCAGAATGAGAGGCAGGGCTAGAATTCATGGTTCTTCGGGAGTGTTCTATCTATTAAGCATAAGGGCTCGGCATTTGATCTATAGCTTCGGTCACATAGCTTACGGCAAAAGTAATAGCTGAAACCACTGCCTTACCTAGCGATGCGGCTCGCAGCTAGCCGAATGCATTTGGCTAGCTGCTGTACTCCACATTATCGGACACAGATTGCTAGTTGGCGTGCGATCTAGACTGGGGTGACAGGCGGGGAAAGTATCACCAGGCAACGGCGAATTTATGGGTGTTTTGATATCGGCGGTGCTGCCAGTTGCTTTGGTGGCGCTGTCGGGTGTTTGGATAGGCCGCACTTTTCCGCTCGATTTCAAAACGATGGCCCGGCTTAGCCTCTATGTGCTGCTGCCAGCGCTGGTACTAACCGGGCTGTATGGCAATACCCTGGCTTTGCGGAGCGCCATTGGCATTGTCGTCGGATTTTTGCTCAATTCGGTGGTGCTTTATTTGGTAGCGATCGCCATCGGCAAAGGCTTAAAGCTCCCTGCCGATACGCACAAAAGTTTGGTGGCGACTACGCTGATGTCCAATTCGGGCAATATCGGCCTGCCCTTTGTTTTGTTTGCTTTAGGAGAAGCGGGGCTAGAGCGAGCCATTGTGTATCTGGTGGCTTCTTCGATTGCGATTGCGGTCGCCGGGCCAATTATTCTCAAGGGTGAAGGGGTCACCGCTGGGATAAAAGTGACGCTTGCCCTGCCGGTTTTTTGGGCAACGCTGCTCGGCTTGGCGCTGCAAGGGTTAGCTTGGCCAGTGCCGCTGGCTGTTGACCGGGCTTTGCAACTGCTGAGCGATGCGGCCATTCCGGTGGCGCTGCTCACGCTAGGCGTTCAGCTGTCGCGGACGCAGCTAGCGTTTGGCCAATATGAGCTGCTTTCTGCCAGTTTGCGGCTGCTGGTTTCACCGCTGAGCGCTTACGGTATTGGGCAATTGCTGGGACTAACTGGGCTCGACCTGTCTGTGCTAGTGATGCAGTCAGCGATGCCAGTGGCCGTGAATACGCTGATCTGGGTGACCGAGCTGGGAGGCGACACGGCGCGAGTCGCCAGGACCATCGTTCTCTCGACGGTCATGAGTTTTGTGAGTTTGCCTATGGTGCTGTGGCTAGTAAGCCGCTAAGTGCGAGGTTATCAGTTTGGCCATTTTGTCCGGCTGTCTGAACTGGTCGTCTCAGCTGGCCGTCAGTCTATTCAGCGAGCGGTGCGCAGGAAGCGGCGACGAGCTGTTCGCCAGTTTTATACACATATAGACCTACGCTGCCGTCGTAATCGGCCAAAGCATACTCATAAAATTCGCCCTCTTGCTCTTGATTGAAGCTGTAGCGAATGCCGCTGATAGGATCTTGAACAATCAGCGGTTGGTTTAAGTTGGGGTCGATGTCGTCATAGACGACGCTGCTAGTGAGGGTGATCCCCTCGGCGCTGTAGACGAAGCGGTCTGCTTCGGGGCGGCTCAGCGTTACGTCGTAAAGGTCTGAGCCGCACTCGTAACGAGCGCTCCAACCTACGGGAGGCAGTAAGCTGTAAAATTCTTCTGAAGCGGGTTCGTAGGTCTGCTCAAAAGGCGGTTCGGGAACTTCTTCGCTCCCTTCTATGCACTCATCTGGGATACCGTCGCCGTCGAAATCAATCCGAGAATCGTTGCTGATGCCATCGCCGTCACAGTCGATGGCAGGGCCGATCAATTCGCCCCGCTCAGCTTCTGTCTTGAGACGGGTCGCTGACGAATGAGGCGTTTTGGCTGGAGCGGGCGGGGCTAATGTGGAGCCACAGATGGCTAAGATAGCTGCCAAAGTTACGAAGGGAGAGCAGAGTCTTAGCGTCTTGGCTGTTTGCATTGCTTTTTTGGAGAGATGCTAACCACAATCGTAGCACCGCTCTTTTTTGTATTTACAGAGGAGTGGTCACCTTCTCCAACTGTACATGCTGGCTCTCTTAAATTTAACTTTTTTACTGACCAAATCAGCGGACCTGCCGCCAGCTGGTTAGCTGGCTTACTCAAGCCCAATTCCAAAGGGGCTAGCACTAGCGGCTGAGTGACTCAGGATAGGCCGCTGAAGTACACCAAGGCTGTACCGATTATCGACACCAGGCATGGCCTGACGGCAGTGGGGGCAGTACCAGTAAGTCTGACCGTGGTGAATATGCTTTAGGAGGGTGCGATCGCAACAAAGGCAGTAGTTCATGAGATATCTAAAATTTTTATAGGGTGGATACTGCGTTCAGGCCAGCTTCGGCAGCGGCTGTTTGAGAGGTATTTTGGTGTAAATGAGCTACCAGCACAGAACAGGGCGCACGGTGCATGACGTAGTTGCTCACGCTGCCTAGGAGTAGTTCGCTCAGTCCGGTTCGCCTGTGACTGCCAACGACAATGACATCTGCCTCCCAGGTGCTAGCCAGGCTGCAAATAGCGCGACCTGGGCTGTCGATAGTCTGCGTAAATTCGGCAGCGATCCCTGCGTCACTGGCTCTCTGGGCATATTGACGCAAGGTATCAAGCCCACGCTGCTCATAGTCTTTCCACTGGGCTTGGTAGAGTTTCCAGGTGCGATCATTCACCAGCGCGTAGTAGTCCCAGGTGGCCGATACGGGTAGCATTGGGCCGCCATCGCGATCGCTTACCAAGGCGTGTAGGAGCATCAGCTTTGACCGGGTGGCGATCGCCAGATCCAGCGCGGTCTCAAACACAGCCTGATTAGAATCCAACAGATCGAGTGCAACTAATGTTTTAGTGAACATAGCCTGACCTCTTAGACAATTTCTCTAGCCCTAACTAAAGCAATTTCCATCCTCAGCGACTGAGAGTCTTTGCTAAATAGCTTGAGAATGCGTTGGCTATATGAGCTAGCCCGATAAAAAAATAGTAAAACAACAATATGAGGAAGCTATGAAGAACAGGAACTATAGCGCTCAGAACTGCATAGATCTATGTCAATGGCAAAATTGCGCCTATCTTCACAGGTTACTCATATTTGAAGGGTACGCTGAGGAAATGTAGTAGATTCTCGGATTATGCAATACCTCTATTGTTTTGCCAACACAAGCCTAGTTGTGCGCCTCTTGACCTACCTATCTAAGCAGGTAGCGATCAACATTGACTCGGTGACGGTGATCTATCTAGTTGATCGGTGGGTGGTTCGGACCAAGCTGAAAGAGTCTCTCTTACCCGCTCAAGACCTTGATTTTAGAGCTTTTCTGAGTGAAAACGGCTGCTCACATGCCCTAACGCCCCCGATTGCTATGGCACTCAGAGGGCTGGATAGGGATATGTCGATTACCGAGGTGATGAACCGATATCATGTCGTGGTCGTCTCCCACGGGGCTTTGCAGCCCGCTGATATAGAAGATTTTCGGGCAAATTTTGTGCGGGGTCTGGGCTATTGTCCGCCTAGCCTGGTTTAGCTGCTTCTATTGGTTCAACGTCAGTTCGGGATAAGTGATTGCCTGTGATGTCCGACTGTCGGTGCTTTTTAACACATAGCCTCAAGTAGATCCTCTAGAGGGGCGCAGGAGTGGGTTTCGGTGTGTAGCGCACGTTGCCGACCCATCCCGACCCTGCGGGCCACCCTTCTAGAAGGGACTTACTTCGAGCAATAAGCATGAGTTGCTTATCCCGAACTCAGGTTGGTTTAGCCAAGCCGCTAGTTTAGCTGAGCCAAATTACGAGCAGTGAGCTGGCACGTTGCCAGCTCAACTGGCACAGGCCGGCAGTCAGAAGATAGCTGATTATGCAGTCGGGTGACTAGCTCGGTGGGGGCTACGGCTTTATCAATAAAATCGTTAGCACCCGCTTGAAAGGCCTGTATACGCAAGCCGTCTTCCTGGTGAGCCGCTGTAAATACGATAGGCAGCGACCGAAAGCGAGTATCGGCTCTGAGTACCCGGCAGACTCCAAGGCCATCTATCTTCGGCATTTTTATGTCTAAAAGGAGAATATCCACCTTGGGCTCGGCAGGCGCTGTAGTCTGTGGGGCACCTGGGGGGGCGTCTGGGCAATCATCTGGAGACTCATCTGAGGTTAGCCACTGCCACAGATCTAGGGCATTCTCAAAGGTTTGAACCTGAAAGCCCCAAAGCTCCAGGCTAATTTTCAGCAGGGCCAGTATCTGAGGATCGCCATCGGCGATCGCAATCCGAATTGGGCGGTTGGCCTTCAGCAGACTGGCGGCAGACTCCATGATCTGCGGCGGCGGGGCGCTTCGGTCGCTCACCAGCGCTACACCCTGTTCGAGCAGTTTGAGCCGGGTAGCCAGAGTCAGTCCGCGTTCTAACACCACAACAGGTATGGCATCTTGTCTGGCCTGCTGGAGCAGCGCTGAGAAAGGTGTGGCATCCGTGGGGATATCGAGTAGGAGCAGATCGGGCGATCGCCTATTGCTCACGCTCGTCTGATCGCTGACAGCGGCGGCAGCGCACATGGCCAGACTGCTAACCGGTGTATACAAAATTGAATCCGACCAGTAGCTGGCTTCGGCCACCTGTGAGGGTCGGTTGACTGGGCCTAATAGATGTTCTGCTTGCTCAAGGGTAGCGACTACCTGAGTTTGCAACTGGGCTACAGCAGCGGCTTGTACCAATTGCCCAGTCAGATTTTCGTCATCGCTGACAATCAGCAGCAGAGACATTCCCGCCGAGCGCAAGGCCGAGACTGCATGAGTATCAGCGGCTTGGGCAGCGGCCTGATCAACGCTCTCACGTAGTGCTTTCACCAGATGGGCAATGCTCTCTGGCAGCGGCACCGCCCACTTTGAAGGCTGATCTGAGGCGATCGCCGGTTCGGGCTGCGTAGAAGGCAGAGCGATGGCCCGCAGCTGTGTTTCTATTTGGCGAGCAATTTGCGACCCTTCGGCCAAGCCAAAACAGCCCAAGGAGCCCGCTAACTGATGGGCATTGATCTGGCTGGCGTAGTGTAATTCTGGATCTAGCGTACCGCTGCTCAGCGATCTCGCTGCCGCTTCGAGCACAGCAATCTTCTGACTGGCACTGCCGAGGTAGCGCTTGCAAGACTGGGCTATTGCCTGTGAAATGAGCTGTGCACTGGCATCGCCTTTCCCTTGGGCCGCGAGCACTGAGTCGTCCTGCCCAGTCCAAGCAACCTCCTGATTGAGTCTGTATCCTAGCCCGTACACAGTTTTGATCAAATCTTTGGGCGCTCCAGCAGCCTGTAGCTTACGTCTGAGCCCCTTGATATGAGTACGAACCGCATCCTCTCCCGGTGAGTCTTCAAATGACCAAAGATCGTCAATAATGGCCCCTAAGCTGTAAACCCGATGAGGATGGCGTAAGAATAGCTCCATCATCGAAAATTCTTTGGGCGTCAGGCGAATTGGCTGCTCCTGAAAACTCGTCTCGCAGGTACTCGGATCTAGGGTCAGCGGCCCCCACTGCAAAACCGGCGGCAGTCCCTGAGCATCACGGCGCAGCAACGCCCTGATGCGAGCGCACAGCTCATCAAAATCAAAGGGTTTGACGACATAGTCATCCGCCCCCGCATCAAGGGCTCTGACCTTTTCGGCAGTCCGCTCTTTGGCGGTGAGCATCATCAATGGGTTGGTATAGCCGCCCTGCCGAAACTGCTGACAAAACTGAATACCGTCGCCATCAGGCAGCATTAAATCCAGCACAACCAGATCGTAGTTAAACAAATCGACGTAGGACTGTGCGCTGCTGCCGTCCACCGCGATATCCACCGCATAGCGCTGCTGGATCAAACGCTCTGCCAAAGATTCCATCAGGGCTGCGTCATCATCGACTAGCAGTATGCGCATCGGTTTAGCTCCAGGGCACTCTCCTACCTATCATGATAAAAACTACGCTGTCACAGATCCAATTTTGCAGGTCTTATGCCTCCCCAAAAATCATTTTTGTTGCAAAAAGTAATAGAACGAATAGCGCTCAGATTGTCTGTCATTGAGAGGGCTGACACTGCGGACAGTAGTAGATTCTTCGGTTGCTGGCACTCTCTTTGACGATGGGAGTGGCGCATACGTAGCAGGGCTTGTCAGTACGGCCAAACACCCAGTAGCGGTATTCACCGTAGGAATAACCGGCTGCTTTGAGCTGGTTGGCTGTATCCAAATCATTGGTGATGCCTTTGTATCTATAAGACTGATAGGCGACGGCGATAGAGGCTTCTGCAAGGGCGAACAGCTGCTCATCAGTGCAGTCTGTAGGGCGCAAGCACGGGTGGAGTTTGGCGACAAACAAGATTTCGCTACGCAGGTAGTTGCCAATACCTGCCAGAAAATGCTGGTCGAGATAGAGCGTTGCTAAGCGCCGACGGGAGTGCTTTTTAGACTTTAGATCGGCTTGCAGGCGCTCAGGTTTGAGCGATGGGCTCAGCACATCGGGCCCTAGCTTGCTCAAAAACGGATGAGTTGCGATCTCGGTGGGACTGCTGAGAATTTGAATATCTGATGCGCTGTAGAGGAGGGCGGACTTTCTGGCATTGTGAATGGCAAAGCGGAGCTGTCGTTTGGTTTCGGGCAGATCGTGAGCCTTGCGCACCATCCATTTGCCGTATAGCTGATTATGGCTGTACACACTCAGACCATTGTCAAAATGGGTGAGCATGGCCTTGCCGCGCGTTTCTACTTTAGTGACTCTGCAACCGGTCAAATCAGCCTCAAAGGGCTTGAGATGTTCAAAGGCAAAGAAGACCTCCGCAGTAGGATAGGGACAAATGGCCTTTGCAATTTTGTCGGCGGCGATGCGGATTTCGGGGCCTTCGGGCATGGGTGAAGTGGTTCAAAAGATTACAAAAGGCCCGTCTGACGATAAATCTGATCGGGCGGTGCGCTACCTTGGATCATAAGTTAAATCCTGGTTACATTGCTTTAGGAATCGCCTTAAATTCATGACTCTAGCCCAGCCCCATGACAAAGCCCATACTAAGGCAAGACCCCTCAAGCCCGGTGCGGCCAAGCCTGCCAAGGAGCTGTGCAGTGAGTGCGGTTTATGCGACACCACTTATATTCACTACGTCAAAGATGCCTGCGCCTTTTTGAATCAGCAGGTGAGCGATCTAGAGGCAGCTAATCACGGGCGCAGTCGCAATTTGGACAATGGGGATGAGCTGTATTTTGGCGTGCAGCAGCAGATGGTGGCTGCGCGTAAGCTGACCCCAATCGATGGGGCGCAGTGGACGGGAATCGTCAGCGCGCTGGCGATTGAAATGTTGAACCGGGGTTTGGTTGAGGGCGTCGTGTGTGTGCAGCATACCGAAGATGACCGCTTTCAGCCGATGCCGGTGATTGCGCGTACGCCAGAAGATATTTTGGCGGCGCGGGTGAATAAGCCTACGCTCTCGCCGAACCTATCGGTGTTAGACCAGATTGAACAATCTGGTATGAAGCGGCTGCTAGTAATTGGCGTAGGCTGCCAGGTGCAGGCGCTGCGGGCGGTGCAAGATAAGCTGGCCATAGAAAAGCTGTATGTGCTGGGAATGCCCTGTGTGGATAATGTGACCCGTGCGGGCTTGCAGACGTTTCTAGAGACGACAAGCCGCTCACCCGCCACTGTAGTGGCCTACGAATTCATGCAGGATTTTCGGGTGCACTTTAAGCATGAGGACGGTTCGGAAGAGAAAGTGCCGTTTTTCGGTCTGAAAACAAACAAGCTGAAGGACGTATTTGCGCCCTCTTGCATGAGCTGCTTTGACTACACCAATTCGCTGGCAGATATTGTAGTGGGCTATATGGGTGCGCCCTTTGGCTGGCAGTGGATTGTGGTGCGCAATGACACTGGGCAAGAGATGTTTGAGCTGTTGGATGGGATAATCGAGACGCAGGCGGTGATGAGTGAGGGCGATCGCACCCAGGCCGTGCAAAACAGCATTCCTGCCTACGATAAGGGCGTCACTTTACCTATGTGGGCTGCAAAGCTAATGGGCGTCGTCATCGAAAAGATCGGCCCAAAGGGGCTGGAATACGCTCGCTTCTCCATTGATTCGCACTTTACCCGTAACTACCTGTACACCCGGCGCCACCATCCTGAAAAGCTAGAGGCGCATGTGCCTGAATTTGCCAAGCGGATCGTAGGCCAATACAAGCTGCCAGAAAAGTAGCTTTAGTCCAGAAACGAAATTTCAATGTTTATGAGCTGCGACTTCAGGTAAGACAACAGCGCATATATGAAAATGACGATGCCGAGCATTTCCAAAAATTCTTCGCAAGTCACCGCTAAAATGTACGCTATCTCTGGCAGCTGCATACTCAAAATTTTGCCGCCTACCATTTCCATCACGACCGCTCCGCCTACAAACAAACTGCCCGCTGCCAAAAATAAGCGTCGGGTTGCTTTGGGCAGCGCAATCAAAAATTTAAAATAGCCCAGCAGGACAATAGCGATAAAGACAATAGCAGGGATGACCCAGGCGTAGTATAAAAAACCTGTCGTATGAAAAAAATCTCTTAGTGGACCAATCGCTCTTTCATGGAAGGAAAGCGCTTCGTCGAAAGATAGGCCTACAAAGATTAAAGACAGCAGCTGCCAATGCCGTAAAAATTTCCCCTGGCTTAGCTTTGTAAGGTGAGAAATGGCAAACAGCAACAGTGCGCAGGCCTGAAGTGCATACGTTGAGTAGAATGTAGCAAAAGATTCTTCGCTATCTACGTTGAGCCAGGCATTCAACATGTCTCTGGAAGGATAGTCAGGTAAGAAAGTTTTTGCCGAGCTAGCAGCAACGCTAAGCAGCGAAAATCCAACAACTAAGAACAGCAGGAACCTGAGTGTTCTTTGTCTGGATATATTTAGCTTGGCGTAGATAGTTCTCTTCACACAGATGTCCTCTCGCGGCTAAGCGCCCGGTCAAAAATGATGCAAAGCACTGATTTTTCATGCAGGCTTTAGTAGCGTTGCAACAGTTCTCTAATTCTTTGCCAAAAACTTCATTGGGAACACTGGCAACAAGCTGGTATCTTTTGCCACAGGGCTCTGAGCAAAAATCCGGTTCGTTGAGATTAAAAGTCTCTGAAACCGGTAGCCTTTCTAGCGTGCCAATCGCTGCACAAAAGCACTTAGCCCATAGGTGTATGTTCCGATCAACAGTAAAATTAACCTTTTCTTAATCTAAAGATACGAATTTTAGAATAACAGAAAGTAGTCAATTGCGATATTTTGCCAGAAATCGGTCCAGCTGATTGGCAAAGTTGGCTTTGTCTCGGTTGTTTAGAGGGGGCGGACCGCCGCCAACGGGTTCTGCGCCGCCGCGAAAGGATTCCATCAGGTTACGGACGGAGAGGCGATCGCCAATGTTCCGGCTCGTATACTCATCGCCCCTGGGGTCAAACACATAGCCGCCCTTCTCTAATACCTTCGCCGCCAGCGGAATATCTGCTGTCACGACCAGATCTTCCGGCGCTAGCATTTCCACAATTTTGTTGTCTGCCCCGTCGAATCCCGCTGGCACTACCAGCATCTCTGCGTAGGCAGGTACCTGCACCGGTTGATTGGCAACCAGCGTTAGCGGGCAGCCTGTCCGCTTTGCGGCCCGAAACAAGATTTCTTTAATCGGATTTGGACAAGCGTCGGCATCTACCCATATTTGCATTGGCCTGCTCCCAGTTAGCTGCCGCGTGGATTTACTTAAGTGCTGGCATTCAGCTCAGTTTATAACAATGAATGTTGGTCGATTTCACTCAGGCTGCCTTGGGTGGGATAGTTTACGCTATCGGACAGCTTTACTACTTTTAGCATTCATCACTCAGCTGCTGAGATTCACTATGCTGCCGTCTCTCTTTATTTCACAGCGTCTCAAATCGCTACGTCAAGCTTTTGCGCTGGGGCTGATGACCGCGATGGTGGCGGTGAGTCCGGCGATCGCCCAGTCAGCCCTCACCTTCGACCAGCTCATGAATGTTGGCTACGCGGCTTCTCGCCAGGGCGATTTTAATACGGCCCTGATCAACTTTCGTAGGGCATTGGCCCTACAGCCCAACCAGCCCTACGCCCAGGCCGCTGCCGACAACATGGTCTACTACATTTACTATCAGCGAACGGCCCCTCGCCGCCGCGCAATTAGCCAGCTAGAAGCCCAGCTGGCCACAGCCACCAGCCAAAAAGACTGGGTCTGCGCCGCCACCACCCTCGACCAGCTCACTACCTACGCGGAACCCAACTCCCTTAATCAAGAGCGACTGATCGGTCAGCGCGGAGAAATCAGCGGCCTGCTAGATGCCCGCATAGACTACGAGCGCTGGTCCACTGTGTGTACTGCTGCCGGGCCAATCTATTAGAGACGATTATTTGGTCCATCAGCTGCCATAAAGTATTGCCGCTACAGTTACATTTTGTTACATTAATAACAGTTAATGTAACTTCACAAATCCTCTTAAGGGAATTTGTGTAAGCGCCAGGCAATCAGGCAGTAGGTAAAATGGACGCTTATCAGCTCGGCTCTCATCGACTTTTAGAAAAATACGTGACAGGTCAGCGCAACTTTGAGCGGACCGATCTGCGCGAGTGTAATCTGCGTTCGTTTCAGCTGCCCGGCGTGCGCCTGTGCTGGGCGGATTTTACCAGCGCCAACCTCAGCCAGATCAAACTAGACGACGCCGATCTGACCGGGGCCATGATGTGGCGGGCCAATTTGCAGCAGGCCAGCCTACGCTGGGCTAACTTACATCAGGTCGTGATGGTTCGCTGTGCTGCAAGCGGCTGCGATTTTAGCGGAGCCGAGCTGCATAGAACCGATCTGCGCTTGGCCGATCTCCGCTCTGCCTGCTTTGCTGGTGCCGATTTGCGAGGAGCCAAACTGTGCTACGGCGACTTACGCAGCGCCGACTTTACCGGCGCAGATCTAACTGGCGCAGACCTGACCGGAGCTAATTTGACCGGGGCTCGAATGGAGTCCGTTTGCTGGCAATCGACAACGCTGCACCAGGCCAAATTTGATGCCGAGCTGACGCTTGAGACCGAGTTTAGAAATAATGTTGCTTCATCGAGATCGCTGCTAACAGCGGTTTAAGGCCAGTTTTGTAAAGCGAACCTGTGCTCACCAGCAGGCGCGTATGCTGGAAAGTGGAGATCGTATGGTGCTGATTTAGCGCCAGCTACCGGAAGCTTTTTGGCCTCATTTTATGGAATTTTGCCTATGGAATTTTATATTTGGCAAACTCACCGCTGTGCCTTCGAGCAGGTGCCAGGGCAGGGCGATCGCGCTCTGCTGCTAATTCATCCGATTGGGGTGGGCCTCTCTCGACGGTTTTGGCAGCCTTTTATTCAGCAGTGGACGGCGGCTGACGAGTCTACTCGTAGCCCAATTTACAATCCAGATTTGCTGGGCTGCGGCGACAGCGATATGCCAGCGCGCGCCTATGTGCCGGAGGACTGGGCCGAGCAGCTAGCTTATTTCATCGACCAGGTAGTGCAGAAGCCGGTCATATTGGTCGTGCAAGGGGCGCTGCTGCCGGTGGCCGTACGGCTGATGACGCAGCCCGCTGTCCAAGCGAAAGGGCTAGTAAAAGGGCTGGTACTCTCTGGGCCACCGGCCTGGCGGCTAATGACGACGCCCACTGCCGCCTGGAAGCAGCAGATCAGCTGGCAGCTGTTCGACTCGCCGCTAGGCAATTTGTTCTATCGCTACGCCAGGCGAGAGTCTTTTTTGCGCTCCTTTTCTCAGCGGCAGCTGTTTGAGCGCCCAGAAGATGTGACTGCTGACTGGCTGGCAATGCTCCATGCCGGATCGCTGAAGATGGCCAGTCGCTGTGCGGTGTTTTCATTTTTGGCTGGATTTTGGCGAGAGGACTATGCGGCGGCGATCGCTCACATCCATCAGCCTACGCTGATTGTCATGGGCGAAACCGCTTCCACCATCGACCGCACTGCTGCCAAACAGAGCGCCAAACAAGTAAATGCCGGCACTGCCAGCGCAGCCGAGCTACGCCTGCAAACTTACCTGGATCGCTTTTCCAATGCTCAGGGGGTAGAAATTGCCGGTCGCAACGTGATGCCCTACGAATCGGCAGCTGAATTTGCGCAGGCGATCGCCTCCTTCATAGCCAGAACCGACTAAAATTCAAAGCCATAACAGTGCAAAAATCTATCCCAGGCCATCAGCCGCCTAAGGCGTGTTGTCTTCGTCTGGCTGCTCAATAAAGGGCTCAGGCGTCGCAGCCTCTTCATCAGGCGTCTCAGCGTCGTCGTCTGAGTCTGGTGAGTCCGCTGCCGCTTCGTCGTCATCAGGCGGCGGCGAAGTGACATTGTCAACCGAAACGGCCAGCTGATAGGTGATGGATTCGGCAGCGCGATTGACCACCACCACCTCATAGTAGCCAGACTGGGTTACTGCGCCTGACCAGGTGATGTCTTCTGAATCGGCCAAGACAAACGGATTGTCGTCTGTTGGCGCCGGCAGATAGAGCGAGAGCAAAGTACTTTCAGCCGGGGCCGACAGGCTCAGTCTTAGCAGCTGTCCGGCTGATAGCCGCATGGTGTACACTCGGCCTTCTCCAGGTCCGATGGTGCCGCTGACATCTTGCCGGAAAGCGCCCGATGCAAACTGCACTTCCTCTCTCAGCGCGCCAGACTCGATGGAGCGGGCGCGGTCGTCTGCCAGGGCGTAGTAAATTTGGCCAACGGGCTGATTGATAAAATCCTGGCCGGACTGACCTGGAAATAGCTGGAAAAACTTGGCATCGACTAAGTCGTACAGCGACCGGGTGCCTACGTTGACCTGTGCAACCTGCGACTGCCAGCGGCTACGGCTGTCTTCGCTATAGCTACCCAAGGCGCTGAGGCTGCCCTGGCTGAAATTGGTCTCTAAGGTATCGAGCAGGTCGAGCGCGATGTTGTCCCAGCGAAGTCGCAGCGGTTCGTCTTCTGGGGCAGTCGTCAGCGGCTTAGGTCCACCGTCTGGGCCGCTGTTGCGCAAAGACGGGTAGTCCTGATAAAAGAGCTGGTTGACCAAGCGTGCAAAATAGCCCTGGTCGATGCCTAACCCCTGCCGGCGGCGCTCAATTTCCTGCTTACGGGCCGCTTCTTCAGAGGAGTATGGCTGCGTCTGGTCGGTAGCCTGCGGCTGCGGGGTGTCATTGGACGGCCTATTCAAAAACCGTACTAGCGAAAACAGCAGTAAGGTCGCGACCACTCCCAGTACGACCAGCAGGGCGATTAGCGCCGAACGCGAATCGGGCCGTTTAAATGTCCGTGATTGCACTTCGGATTCAAGGTCCGGTTCATATACGTCTGAGGACTCTTCCAGCTCTCTTTCTGCCTCAGTTGGCTCGTCTATAGCTGCGCCCGGTGCAGCCATGACAGTGGCGGTCTCATCGTCGTCATCTACGATCTCCGAATCCATCAGCGCTGATTCTTCTGAGCGCGCTGCATCGACGGGTGGATATATCGCCCCGGCCACTACGTTCAGGTCTTCTACAGGCGTACGGCTGACGGTATCATCGCTTCTCTGAACACTTCTCTGAACACTTCTTAGGGCGGTCAATACAGCCTCAGCTGTGGGAAATCGCTCCGACGGGTTGGAATCCAGCATTTTGGCCAAAATCCGGCCTAGCTTGGGGCTGACGGCTTCGTAGCCAGTCCAGGTGCTTTGATAAGGGTCATGCAGGACCTGAGGCTCTCTGCCGTTGGCTAGCACTAACATCGTCGCGGCCAGGCTATAAAGGTCGCTAGCAGGGTCGGCCTCGCCGCTGCTGAGCTGTTCTGGCGGCACATAGCCTACCTTGCCAATTCTCGTAGGCGTGGGCCCCGCTCCGGCAATGGCCAGCTGAGAGCGGACCGCAGCAGTAATTTCTTTGACGCTGCCAAAGTCAACCAGCACCGGTAGCCCGTCTGACTGCCGCAAAATCAGGTTGTCGGGGGAAATGTCGCGGTGCACCAGTCCTAAGCCGTGAATGTAGGACAGCACGGGCAGCAGCTGATAGAGCAGCTGAGTGACTTCGGTTTCGGTAAACTGGCCACCAAACTGCTGACGATCTTGCAACAAAGCCTGATAGGTGGGGCCTTCAACGTAGTCTTGGACTAAAAATAGGCGACCGCCCGCTTCTGAGGTGACTTCTAGCAGCTGACGAAATTCGGGAATTTGCTTGTGGCCTAGCTGATAGAGGACGTTGGCCTCACGCTCAAACAGCTCTTTGGCCTTGTTGAGAGTGGCTTTGTCTTCTACCTGGGGGAGAAATTCTTTGAGGACGCAAGGCTCGTTGTAGCGGTGCAGGTCTTTAGCCAGGTAGGTTTGGCCAAATCCACCGCGCCCTAACTCGCGGATAACTTCGTAGCGATCGCCTAAAGGCGACCCCAGAGGCGACGTTGACGCGCCTAGCCCATCACCTGCATTCATGAACGGTTCTCCTGAGGGTAAACGAAAGGCCGCTGTAGCTTAGTAGCTTAGCCTCTATAACTTTATCTAGAGTGCTGAAGACACAGGCGATGCCAAAATCTCTACATAGCAATAGCGATCTGCCCGCTAATATTCTCAGGCACGGCGCATTTGATTTCAATATAGCGGCGTGCGGATGCATTCGTACACCGCGAGTCACTCGGTCTGTTGTGATGTAAGGCTGAGGCTGCTGCCTGCCCTTAGGGTACTTTCTAAGGTACTTTTGACTTGCTTCTCGCCCCTTATCTAGAAACGCATCTGCTTCTAATCTGCTTATGAAGTCCCTCGGTCGCCATATCTTAGTCGAATTCCACGGCTGCTCTGCTGAAATTTTGAATGACGTGCCCCGCATAGAACACGACATGCTGGAGGCCGCTACTCAGTCCGGCGCTACGATTATCAACTCAGTATTCCACCATTTTTCTCCGTTTGGTGTCTCGGGGGTGATTGTAATTCAAGAGAGTCACTTGGCGATTCACACCTGGCCGGAGTATCGCTACGCGGCGGTCGATCTGTTTACCTGCGGCGATTCGGTCAATCCTTGGGTGTCTTATGAAAGCTTGAAGTCTGCCTTCAAAGCAGAGCACGGGTCGGCGATAGAACTCAATCGCGGTCAGCTAGAGCTGTTAGAGAAAATTGATATTGACCTGGGTGAGATGCGCGATACGGCCACTCAAAAAATCATGCCGCCCAAGCACAGTCGCAGCGTATGGTTTACCGATAAGGACGAAAATATTGCGCTGTCGATTCGGCATAAGGGCGATCGCATTTTTCAAGAAAAGTCGCCCTATCAGCTGGTCGAAATTTTTGACACTTTTAAGTACGGCAAAATGCTCACCGTCGACAAAATGGTGATGTGCAGCGAAAAAGACGAAACCGCCTACCACGAGATGATTATCCACGTGCCGATGCTGGTTAATCCGCAGGTGAAAAACGTGCTGGTGATCGGTGGCGGTGACGGCGGCAGCGTCCGCGAAATCCTCAGACACGACTCGGTAGAAAGCGTCACTATGGTCGAAATTGACGAAGTGGTGGTGCGAGCTTCGCGCGAATTTTTGCCCTCGCTGTCGTCTTCGCTCAGCGATCCCAAGCTCAATTTGATTATTGCCGATGGCATTGACTACCTGAGAAATGCTGACTCTGAAAGCTTTGACTTTATTGTGGTTGATTCTTCTGACCCGGTAGGGCCATCGGTGGGTCTCTTTAGCGCCGAGTTCTATAAAAATGTTCACCGCTGCCTCACGCCCCAAGGCATAATGGCCGCTCAGAGCGAATCGCCCCGGTTCAACCAGGCAGCTTTTGTCGATTTGAGCCACTGCCTGCAAGACATTTTTGAGCCGCAGAATGTCCATGCTTATCTGGCCTTTATTCAGACTTACCCGACGGGCATGTGGAGCTTTACCTACTGCACTAAAACCGGCGTCCACCCGGTGGCGGCTCTCAATACTGACAAAGCTACGCAGTTTGCAGCTGATCACGATTTGCAGTATTACAACCCTGAAGTTCATCAGGCCGCTTTCTGTCTGCCGACTTTTATCAAAAAGATGCTGACCCGTCCGGTTGTGGCCGAGGCGTCTCGCTAGTGCTGAGCCGATGCGATGCTAGATAAATCCAGCAAACAGCAGATAATTGCCGGGTTCGATCCCAGCGATGTTGGCCTGAATAACGGCAATATCTTTGGCTTTCCCTTTGACTATGACACTGCTGACATTGTTATTTTGGGCGTGCCCTGGGAGGTGACGGTCTCTTTTCACAGCGGTACAGCGAGAGGGCCACAGGCGACGCTGGCGGCGTCACCACAGCTCGATTTTTATGACTATGACAATCCGAGCGGCTGGCAGCAGGGAATTTACATGCCGCCGATTCCTGAGTGGATTGGGGCGCAGAATGCGGCGCTGCGATCGCCCGCCCAAAAGATCGTCCAGGCTACTGAGCAAGGCCTATCCCTCTCGGTGGATAGCGCGATCTCGGACGATCTAGACCGGGTGAATCAAGGCTGCGAGCAGCTCAACCAGTGGCTCCTGGCCGAAGTTCGCAAAGCGCTGAGGGCAGGTAAAAAAGTGGGCGTCCTCGGCGGCGATCACAGCGTTCCTTTGGGCGCGATGCAGGCTCTAGCTGAAAAATATCCCGGCTTTGGCATTCTCCATATCGATGCTCACTGCGATTTGCGTGATGCCTATCAGGGCTTCCGCTTTTCTCACGCTTCGATTATGCGGAATGCGCTGACGCTGCCTCAGGTTTCTAAGCTGGTGCAGGTGGGCGTGCGCGATGTTTCGCCCCGAGAGGTGGCGTTTGTTCAGGCGTCGCAGGGGCGAATTGTGCTGCATCACGATACGGCGTTGAAGCGATCGCGCTACGACGGCACTCCCTGGCGCGACCTCTGCCGTCAGATTGTCGCCGATCTGCCCGAGCAGGTTTACATCAGCTTTGACATTGACGGGCTCGACCCAAAGCTATGCCCGGCTACTGGCACCCCCGTTCCTGGCGGGCTGGAGCTAGACGAAGCTTTTTATCTGCTGCGAGAAGTCGCAGACAGCCGTGAAATAATTGGCTTTGACCTGTGCGAAGTTGGCCCCGCTGAGTGGGATGGCAATGTCGCCGCTCGGATTGTTTACAAACTGTGCAACCTGATGGGGCTAACCAGCACCTAGCTGGCGCGATACACTAGGAATCGACAGAAAACCGACTCTCAGCTATCCATGACTTTGGAACAAGGGCAGTCCCCTGCCTCTAACCCAGATCCCACTACTCCAGATTCTGGTGCTCCAGACCCGCTGCGCAGCGCCCTCGACAAACTCAATCAGGCTGAAAAAAAAGCCCTGGCTACCGAAGCCCTCAATCTGGGCCAATCGGCGTTTGAGCGGGGCCGCTATCGGCGGGCGATCGCCCACTTTCAAACCGCTCGCGCCCTGGTAAACCCGATTGGCGCTAGAGGTGGCGAAGTTCAGCTGTGGCTGGTCAATGCCTACATCGCTGCCGGTGAGCAGGCTGAAGGACTGGCCCTGTGCCGCAAGCTGATTCTTCACCCTGACCTGGACACCAGTCGCCAAAGCAAACGCCTGCTCTATATTTTAGAAGCCCCCGAATTGGAGCTAAAGCCAGAGTGGGTGACCCAAATTCCAGATCTGACGGATTTAGATGGCGACCAGACTCAGCGCTACGCCCAAACGCCCAAGCGCCCCCGTCGGCCTAAGCCCAAGCTTGAATCTGAACCCCTAGACCTCAGCCAGGTCAATACTGCCGACAATCAGTTTGTTTGGATTGCCCTCGTGGGCATTTTGCTCACTTTGGGAGGGCTGATTTGGTTCAGCTAAAGTCTGTCCGGCGCTACCTCACTGTGCTTTGTCTGCTGCTTTGCACTCTGCTGAGCGGCTGCGTCGATTATGACCTGGGCATCCGCTTCGACAGCCAGACTCACGGTACGCTGACTCAGACGGTGCATTTGAGCGATCGCCTGCTCACTCTCAGCGACACTGGCACCCGTCAGATCTTCCAGCAGTTCACTGCCAAAGCTGAGGCCCTCTCCGGGCAAATTCGACAGCTGGACGAAGACACGCTGCAAATTACGCTGCCCTTCTACAGCGGCGCGCAGCTCGTTGAGCGATTTAACGCTCTTTATAGCGGTGACTTTTATGACGGTGACAGCAGCCTATCCGATCTTTCCACCAGTCTGCTTACCCTCCCTGGCGCACCCACTGTCAGTGCCCATCTAGACTTGCAGCAGCGCAACTACATTTTTGCCTTGCGCAACCACCTCACCTACGACCTGCAAATTGCGCCTACTCAAACCCTACCGGTCAGCAGTCAACGGCGCGTCGGCGAAGCCACTCTTAGGGAGCCTCGCAGCTGGCTAACCCTCGATTTTCACCTGACTACTCCCTGGGGGCTGACTTCAACAGATTTCTCTTCAACAGCTCCTTCAACCACTCCCCCGCCCAGCACCCAAGGGCATAGCGCCACCTGGCACCTGGAAGCTGAGCGGCCTCAGCACATCGAAGCGACCTTCTGGGTGCCTAGCCCTATTGGAATTGGCGGCGGGGCGATCGCGCTATTTTGCCTGCTAGGCTACACCCTCAGATACAAACTCCTCCCTCCCCCAAAATAATCAGGCACCCCCCCTTACCCTTTTCCCTTTCCCCACCCGCAGCTACCGCAGTATGATGACCTGAACCCCACTCCTTACCGCCTCATGGCCCTACAACTGCGCGTCTACGTTCCTCCTCACCCGCTGATCAAGCATTGGCTGGGCGTCGTCCGCAGCGCTAACACCCCCTCTCCGGTCTTTCGCAGCGCCATGACTGAACTAGGTCGCTGGCTCGCCTACGAAGCCGGGCGCGACTGGCTGCCCACCGTAGAGATGACTGTAGAAACCCCGCTCACTACCTGTCCGGCCACCTTTGTTGATCCGGAAGCCCCGATTGCGATCATCCCAATTTTGCGAGCAGGTCTAGCGCTGGTCGAGGGCATCCAAAGCGCCGTTCCCACGGGCAGCACGTATCACATTGGCCTGGCCCGTAATGAAGAAACGCTGGAGCCCACCTGGTATCTCAACAAGCTGCCCGAGCAGTTTGCGTCTGAAACTCGTGTGATCATTTCCGAGCCGATGCTGGCAACGGGCGGTACGATCATGGCAACAATGGGCGAGCTTACCCAGCGCGGTATTGATCCGGCTCTGGTGAGAATTATCTCGGTGGTGACCTCGCCTCAAGCGCTGCAAAAGCTAGCCGAGTCCTATCCGACGCTGGCTATCTATGCCGCCATCATTGACGAGGGTTTAGACGAAAATGGATTTATTGTGCCGGGTCTGGGCGATGCGGGCGATCGCACTTTCGACACCTGAATGACCGCTCACTAAAAACCAATCTCAATACTAAAGAACGAAAGGAGGTTCTATGAGTCAAAACAACTTTGCCGGTGGGTTCATCACAGGCGCGCTGGTCGGCGGTGTAATCGGTGGCATTGTCGGCGTATTAGCGAGCAACCGGCTCCGCAGCGCAGCGCCAGACGACTTTACTCAGCTCTCAGAAGAAGAGCGCCGACAGCTGGAAAATGCCACTGCTGAAGAACGCATGGAAATTGCCCGGCGCGGCCTAGAGGACAAAATTGCCCAGCTTAACCTGGCGATTGAAGATGTCAGAGTGCAGATGGGCAACGTCCACAACGGTCAGCCGCCCGCTGATTTTGCTGCCTATCCGACCGCGCGTTCGGCAGAGCCAGAAAATTGAGGTTAGAAAATTAAGGTTGGAAAATTGAGGCTGGGAAGTTAAGAAAACGTGAGTTCGAGTTAAGAGATCCTGTAGTCACCAAGCCTGAAATGAATCCCCTCTCGCCCTGCGGGGTGCCCGCAGGGCGGGGTGGGTCGGCAGCTTGTGCTACACACCGAAACCCACCCCTGCGCCCCTCCCAAGAGGGGGTTTGCCTCGGGAGGGGCGGCTAAGGTTGCTGTCTGACCAATGTTTCAGGTAATGGCTTATCCCGAACTCACGTTAAGAAAAAATAAGCTGATTACCTTTGGCGGTAAACCGTTCCGTAGCCAACTCCTCAAGAAGAGTCGCATCGGGTAAAATACAAAGCAAAGTCAGTATTTTCTCGTCCATTTAAGTCTTTAAAGACGCAAACCTATGAGCGTAGTCGCTGCCACCCTAGTCACAGCCATCTCTAAATTTCTGCAAATTTACTTTGTGCTGCTAATCGTTCGCATTTTGCTGAGCTGGTTCCCTAATATCGACTGGTCAAATCCGATCTTTTCGACCATCTCTCAGCTGACCGACCCTTACCTCAACCTTTTCCGCTCGATTATTCCGCCTATCGGTGGCCTGGATCTTTCGGCAATTTTGGCTATTCTCGCTCTACAGCTGGTGTCTGGCCTGGTAGATGCTGCCGGTAGCAACATCGTTGCTATGACCTACGGCTACGGTGGATTTTAACAGCAGCCCTGTTGCTATAGCTTCGTTCACTTAGGCTTTGTTCACTTAGCCGGTATTTCGATACAAAAACCACGCCAGTTCTACGCTCGGCGTGGTTTTGCTGTGCTTTGAAAGGCTGCGCTAGCTACTCATCTATAGATTGGTCCCAAGACTGAAAGCGTCTGACCTTGCTGGTAAATCCAGATGCTTTAAACTTTTTAAGTTTTAAAGGCGCGGGCTGTACTGAAGGGACTGAGATTCTAAAGGAAAATTCGCTTTCCCCAGCGGGCACGTATTCGATGCCGCCTAAGCGAAAACGGTTTTTCATCACGGGACTGTCTTCTGCGTCGTAAATTCGGCCAAAGATATCTGCATCGACAATGTCTTTGCCTGACTTGTTGACCGCTGTGCCGTAAACCATGTAGCAGGTTGCCTCCATAGACGAGCCGCTGGTGGTGAGTCCTTCAGCGTAGGCGGCATCGGCGGGGCACTCTTTAGCAACTAGGTCTTTGAGTTCGATCTGGGTGAGCGCATGGGCTGCTGGTATCCAGCTTAGAAAGCAAACGCAGGCGGCTAGTAAAACGGTGAAAAGTTTGGAGCGTGAGAAGGTCATAGCAAGGTAACTGAGCAGGTGTGCTTTCAGCTTACCGTGAATTTAGAGTAGCCTTTTTATCCTATAGCTTCCGGCACTTTGCTTCATGCAGCATTACTGACTGTAAGCCATGTATAGCAACAGGCAAAGTGCTCCGCGAAGCGCGAATGCATCCGCGCTTCGCTATATCTGACCTGCTTTTGGCAAACAGTATATTTGTTAGTTGACGTGAGTTCGGGATAGGCAACTTATGCTTATTGCCCGAAGTAGGTCCCTTCTGGAAGGGTGGCCCGCAGGGTCGGGATGGGTCGGCAACGTGCGCTACACACCGAAACCCACCCCTGCGCCCCTCTAGAGGGGATCTACTTTAGGCTATGTGTCAAAAAGCGCCGACAGTCTGGCATCACAGGCAATCACTTATCCCGAACTGACGTTAGTTAGGCGTGCTGGTGGCAGTGAATGAATACTGCTCTCGCTCTGCCTCTGTCTTGCCGGGCTGAACGCAATTATCCTATGGCTGCTGACTAAACAACCCAAGGCTGCGTGGGGAGATTTGGGCTTTGGCTCAGGCGGCGGTGGCGATCGCCCAGTTCAAAAAACAAGTCTAAAAAAGGCCCATGAGGGGTTCCTCATGGGCCTTGGAGTAAGAAGTAAGTAGAGTGAATTGAACGGTGAGCGGGTATGTGCGGCAAAGCGCGGCAGGCTATAGCTCAAGCGCTCCGACGACGGGGACGCCTGTACTCAGACTTCTTTTTGTAGCCAACCGATTGAACTTCGTCGCTGTTGGGGCCAAACTGCCCGCGCACAGATTCTTTCATTGCCAATATGGCACCGTGAAAGTCTACTTCGGCCTGGCGAGCGGCATCGGTTACTGCTTTGAGCATAGCGGCGACTTCTGCTTCTTTTTTCTGTTTTGCCAGCATAGCTTCGTAGAAAGCTTGCAAAGCGGCTGGTGTGGCTTCACTACGAGTGGGTATGTAGTTAGCGATAGTATTGAGGCCGTGATAGGCAACAATATCTGCACTGATTGTTTTTGAGGCGATGCGGCGGGAAAAGTCAACGGTATCCATAGTGAATGATCTCTGATCGGATGTGGAATTTGACTATGAGCTTGAAACCAGGTGCGGCGAAGGAGCTATCGTCTTGTTTCACCTGAAGAGAGATTGCCCAGCAGCATCAGGGGAGGAATAGATGAATTTGAAAGACTGTGAGAGCAAAGGAGAGCTTTGTATGAAGAAAGGATGAATTGGAGAACAGGCAAAAGCGGTGGGGCGATCGCACCTTTCGTTTGCGGCCTGCATCTTTTGGTTTGATAATGACCGGGCTGTCGTGCAGTAAGCGAAAGAGCAACCATCTGACAACATCGGTCCTTTGCTCTATGGCACAAAAGGATTGCATTGATGAATCAAAGGAACCTAGATAAAAGCTAAAGGATCTGAGGCGCGAAGGCTTTGTCTGAGTCGTCGCACGAAATGTTTCAGAGCGCGAACAAAGCCTTTCACCACTCAAACAAAAGGTCGCAGTTATGAGAGGAAGCGATCGCACTCCCAAACGAAAGGTCGCAATTTCAGGAGGAAGCGATCGCGCCCCCAACAAAAGATGCAGCGGCGCAATCAAAGCCAACAGACTGCCGAACTAAAGGTGCGGGGCGTGCAAACAATCCTAAGCCGTCCGCACCCGCTTGGTGAGTATCGCCATCACTTCGTTGGGCCTGCCGGTAGGCAATAGCTGACTCCAATCATTCGGCTCAGCGTAGCCCAGCTTATGCAATTGCTGAATGGTTACCTGCACCGCGCCAGGACTGCCAAACAGCATATGCCGCACTGGTTCAGCCGGTGAGCTGCCAGCAGCAGCAGAAGCAGTGGACGCAAAAGCGCCCGCAGTAGAAGGAATAAACATGAGATCTGGTCTCCGCAAATAGGGTTAGCGAGAAAACCAGAACTCAAAAGCCTCAGCTAACCTCGCAAAAGCTAGTGCAAATCAGGGTAGCCAAGGTAAAGTGACCTCAGCTCTTAGACTGCGCGAATCAGTTTGAGAGTCAGCTATCGGTTAGGTGTTACCAGCACCTGCCGATAGCGCTAAGTCGATTGAGTTCTGAGAAGAGAGACTGTGATAGGCATCACAACCAATAGCTACAGAGCATAAGCCGATTTCCAGCTTTCGTCAAGCGGTCTGAGCAGCCAGTTTTTCAGGAAGCGCTATCTGACGAAATGCCCATACGCTGGCCTTTTCCATTGAGCATGTGAATAGAGGCGACCGTTGGCTTGATATCGTTAGTCTTGTGATTGGTTTGCGATCGCGCACCTGTCCAAGCACTTGAGCAGCAGCAAAGACTGCCTTGAGCAGCGACAAGCGACAGATGACTGAATGTAACCAAAGCCCAAACAGCTCTATCCGCTCACAGCAGGGACGATTATACTAGACCTCTTGCAGAAATGGTTATGTGATAGGCTAACTACCCGCAACGAGTGATTAGGCCGAATTATTTCAATCTAATCTACACGTATGGGGTGATTAGATTGAAAGTCTCTCTTTAATAAATAGTTGGACTGATTTTCAATTTCACCTTATCCCTGTACAGAACTAAGATTTGCAGTTTTCCCAAAGCTTAGAATACAGTGGACTAACAAGCATTAAAAAAAGTACTAAGCCATGTCTCAGTCTGGACTTATTGGAAAATCACACAATGCTCATTTAGGTTGGTTCTTAAAAACCTGGGTAAGTAGTGGCAACAATGCTCCAGTTTGTTTTTTAGAGGGATTTCCTGGAACAGGCAAAACTACCATTGCTGATGAGTTGCTGGTGCGTATGAACGCTTCAAGAATACCTGCAATCATGATTGAGGCACCCGAAACTGATGGAGATCCAACTGATGACTTATTGCTCAGCTTGGCGATGGAGCTAAACAGCGTAGGTCAAGATGAACTTGCAAATGCAATTGAGAATAATCGTCCATTATTAGATGTTTTAAGCGATATAGTTAATGACCCTATACTCATTATCATTGATGAATTTCAACGTTCGATGAAGGGGACAAGAGCAATTACTTTGGGAGGATTTGCAAAGGTGCTAAGCACTATTGCAAGACGAAAGTGGTTGAAAGGACGTATTCTTCTTCTTACTAATCGTTTAGTAGAACGAGCTAGATGGTCAGAGCCTTATGCTATACGAACATTAAGTGGAATGTCTCCTGATGATGGTGTGGAGTTGTTAAAATCTCTTGCGAGAGAAGATAACCGTCTAGATGAAATAGCTCCAGAACGTCGTCAGGATGTTGTTAAGTGGTTAGGAGGGAATCCTAGAGCAATCAAATTATTAGTAAGGAATTTAGCGTATGAACCACTTGATGACTTAATTGGTATACAGCCTGAGCTTTGGGAAATGGATGATCAGGAAGTTTCTGCTGATTTGGTCGAAGATCTTGAGCGTCAGATACTAGAGAAATCATTGAGTCAACTTTCTGATGAAGATCTGATTGGTTTACATCGTCTTTCAGTGCATCGAAAGTCATTCAGAAAAGAAGCAATACAAGATCTTTTTAAGGACAAGGCAGTATACGCCAGATTTAGGCGAGAAATGGTTAATCGCTTCTTAATGGAACTTCGTGGTAAATGGTTTACTTTACATCCCATCGTTCGTGAAATTGGACTGCAAAAACTAGGGCAAATACCTAATGGTCTTCAACAAGCCCATAGCATTGCTTCTCATCACTATACACGTCACTTTCAATCTAAAAAAATTGAAGGATGGGGTGCTTTAGGTGGCCATTTTGTTGAAGCACGTTACCATTTAGTAAAAGCAGGGCAGTCAGATGATTTGAGAGATATTGCCCCTCGTTTTCAAAGTCATATATTTTCTACGTTAAGCGGTAATTCTCCTATACCTACAAATGCCGAGGAATTAGATGAGCGCATCGCAGTTCTTTCAGCTTTACTACAGACACCTGGTCCTAAAAGCCTAGAGTATCATCTTGCGCGTCTATTTCAAGCGCGGAATCAGCGGAATGACCTTAGACGTGCTCTGAACCATGCTCATCGTGGAAAATCTGATAAAACTCCTGTTCCGTGGCTCTTGTGTAGTGAGTTGTCAATGCAGATGGAGCAATATGAAGATGCTCTCAGGGTCTTGAGGCAAGGAATTGAGCGTCTCCCTTCAGATAGGAATCTGGCCGATTTGTTTAACCGATTAGGAAAAATCCTTGCCGGAATGAGTCGCCACAACGAGGCTATTGAAAGCTTAAAACAAGGTATTGAAAGTATATCTCCTGGTAAAAGTCTCGTTTCCTTGTATATCAGTTGTGCTGAAATCCTAACTCAGATAAAACAGTATGATGAGGCGATTATGCTCCTAGAACAAGGAATTGACCAGATTCCTTTTGATAAGGGTCTCGCTGATTTGTACTGCAAGCTTGGTAAGATTTTATCAGAGCTAGAGAAATACGATGATGCTATCTCTCTTTTAGAAGAAGGGATTAAAAATATTCCTGTTGATAAGAGTCTTGCTTCTGTATATTATCTTTGTGCAGAACTTTTAGTTAAGGAAAGCAAACCTGAAAAAGCAATTGCATTATTAAGGCGTGGAATTTCTCAAATCCCCACGGACAAAAGCCTTACTTCTCTGTATGTGTTATGTGGACAGTTATTGCAACAAATTGGTCAACCAATAAAAGCTGCTTCGTTACTTAAAGAAGGTATAAATAGAATTCCTGCTAACAAAGGTTTAGCTGTTTTGTATGTGCAGTGTAGCGCGATGTTATTTAAGATAGGTAAGCAGGAACAGGCAACGGCTGTGCTTAGGGATGGTATACGCAAAAACATCGCTCTGGATAAAGGGGGTCTCTCCCTATACATCAACTATGCGAAGTTACTCCTAATATCGGATAAAGTTGAAGAAGCTCTTGAAATTCTGCTAACTGGTGTCACTGAAATTGATCTTGAAAATAAGATTATTTTATACTCGTTATATGAGTTTATTTTCTTGGTTTATGCATCTCTTCAAGATGAAAAAGGAATAAAAATATTTCTACAAACAACGCAAAGACTACCATCACAAGCTGCCAGCTTAGGGCAAGCTTTAGTGTATCAAATACGAGGAGATTGGGAAGGATCTGCTACCTATGCAAGAAATATACGAAGAAATGGGAATCGATATGCTCTTCTGGCAACTATTGAAGCCTTTGCTTGGCTCAGTTCAGGGCATCCTGAAAAGGCATTAGAGGCAATATTTTTGAATCTGAGGGAAGGGAAATACTTTGATCAATGGTTGAACACTTTTGTTCAGTTGAGACTCGGCAATCTTGAAGAAGCTAAGCAATCGCTTAACGCTTATATCCATCAATTTCCGCTATCAGAAGAAATAGAAGCTGATGAAACAACTTTGCTGAATCTATGGGATCAACCTTCAAGCAGTTTAGAGAACTTTGATCTTGCTTATTACTTTCCGACTTTACCGACTGTACTTACAGGCTTACCATATTCTGTCACAAGAATTACTTACCATGCTCCAGTTTTACCTTCACATATTAAGCTAAAAACCTCTAAGCTTGCTCACCCGAATAAGAAATACGATAACGAAACAATATTATCTATTGAAAGAGAAGAAGACATGCAAGAAAACCAAGAAAAATATATTGATTTTGACTTGTATATTGATGCTAATGGCCACGCAGTTGCAACTTCATCGGAAGGAGAAGCCGAAGCATATATCGAACCCCAACAGCCTAGTAGTATTCGGCTGTCCTGGCAACTTATTGAACGACGACAAGTTGACTCTGACCTATTAAAGGAAGTTGGACGCACTCTCTACGATTGGCTTTTCCCGACCGCAATCCATACCCATCTTCAACAGACTGAAGCTGCGGCAAGACAAGATCAAGCTAAATTGCGTTTACGTATGAGAATTGAGCCTTCGAATATTGCTAGTTTGCCTTTAGAGTTCATTTATCGGTCTATGGGCGGCTACTTCCTAGCTACCAACCCCAATACAGTGTTTTCCCGGTACTTGAATTTGCCGCTTCCGCCAGAACGTGTAAGCCGTCGTTCAAAGCCGCTTCATGTGTTGGCTATTATCGCTGATCCAACTGACCAAGTACGTCTCGATCCTGACGAGTGGGAAACAATTCTAAAAGAATCCTTGGATACGCAGCTGAGCGCTAATAGGATGACATTGCAAACAGTTAAACGAGCAACACGTAAAGAAATTCGTCAGGCTCTGTTATCGCAGAAGCCTGACATCATTCAGTTTGTTGGCCATGGAATTTATCAAAATTCTAAAGGTTATTTAGCACTAGTAGACGAAAAAACAGACAAAACTTGGTTGGTTGATGATGAGCGGTTTGCAAATATTTTTAATGGGCATGACGATCATCTGGGATTAATCTGTATGGCAACCTGTGAAAGTGCCCAGAGCAATGATCCGCAAGGTTTTTCAGGTATTGCACAGCAGTTGGTACAGAGAGGAACGCCATCTGTAGTGGCCATGCAGTACAAGGTTTATATTAAGACGGCTAAAGTTTTTCTGGAAGAATTCTATACTTGTGTAGCTGCTCATAAACCTATTGATTGGGCTGTGCAATCGGCAAGAAATGCCATATCGATAGAATTTGGGCTTGACAATCGCGAGTTTGCAACACCTGTTCTTTATATGCGTGCTAGAGATGGCAATGTATTTTGATATAAGCAGTCCAACAACCCCTTGCAGCGGGCTGATTGAAGATGCTGATAGTGATGCAAAAGACCCTTGCAGATGCTGAAAGGGAACGTTAAACAACTGTGGGCTAAAGCTGCTGATCTGCCAAATAATCGAGTAGTGCCTGACGCATAACCGCCACCGGTGCAGGTTGCTTCAGCCAGATTTCTAGCGCTGCTGCGCCCTGCTGCACGAGCATTTCTAGCCCGTCTATAGCGGTGAGTCCGGCAGCGCTAGCCTGCTGTAAAAACTGAGTAGGTCGGGGGGTATAGATCAAGTCGTAAGCGAGAGCGCCCTGAGGTATCAGTCCGATCTCAGTCTCGCTCAGGGGCGAAGCGGTTACCTTTGGATGCATTCCAATCGGCGTCGCATTCACGACTAGCCCAGCTTTTGGCAAATAGTCACTGAGCTGCTCCCAGGCTAAAGTCGATAGCTTTGATGCGATGTCTGCTGACCAGCTCTGAGCAAAGTGCTTGAGTTTGTCGGGCGATCGCCCCATCACCCAAATCTGCGGACACCCCAACTGATAGCAGGCCGCCACCACTGCTCGCGCCGCGCCACCATTGCCCAAAATAACCACTGGCGTATTTGACCAATCTCGATTGAGCGCCTTTAGCGGCGCTAAAAAGCCAGCGGCGTCTGTATTCGTGCCGTGCCAGCCGGTTTCACTGCGCCATACCGTATTGACTGCGCCGATGGCCTGCGCCACCTCACTCACACTATCGAGCAGCGGCATAATGGCTTGCTTGTGAGGAATAGTGATATTAAACCCCTGCACGCCGATAGCGGCAAAACCTGCGATCGCTGCCTTCAAATCTGTCGGGCGAATGGGAAAAGGCAAATAGGCATAGTCGGCAGCGAGGTGAGCGATCGCCGCATTGTGCATCAGCGGCGAAAAAGAATGCTCTACCGGGTAGCCAATCACGCCGAGCAGTCGAGTTGTTCCTTTAATGACCATAGCTGTCGGAAATGCCAGTGACCTGATAGCACCTTAGCGCGGCGATGACTCATAGAGTACGGCTCACAGGGTGGCGTAGCCAAACGTCACGTCAAATTCGCGGCACCAGATCACAGCCGACTGAAAAGCTTGAGTATCCACATTTTCTGGAATGGCATAGCGCTGCCTGCCCGCAACTCGCTGCACCTGACCCAAGCTGACGTAGTTATCTGAGCTATAGGTTTCAGGTTCGGCATCGCTGTGCAGCAGCACTAGCAGGTCAGGCCCGGCATCGGTACGGAAGTCGGCATCAAACTCCAGATAGCGCTGCCCGTCTGCGGCTTCTACAATCTGAGCGGTGCCCGCCGTCGGATGATCAACGCTAACAAAAGCTGCGCCTGCACTCTGAGCGAGCAATGTCTCTGAGCCGCCAACTGTGGGCGAACTAATCATAGAGGGCACAGTAGGGGAAGGTTGCCCCAGTGATAATTCGTTGGCCTGCATAGCGGGTTGGGAGCTGAGAGCGGCGATGGCGAAGCCTCCCAAGGGAATCGCCACTGCCAAACTCACGCGCTTGATTGAGGGTAATAATTTCATTGGCTTACTCCTGAGCTGCCTGAGGTTTTCAAAGGTCGTCGGGAACAGCGGTTTTCTGTTCCCGACAACCTCAGTATCGGCATTGCTCACAAGCTGCAAATGATAATCAGATAAGCGTTTGCTGAGACTACTCTAGGGCATAGCTTCTGCCGTTCTCACAGTGAGTACCTGAGGCGGCGTGGAGTCGGGCGGGTAGAGCAAATCTACGCTCACCGTGCGAGTAGACTGAGGGGCCAACGTGACTGTGGTTAGCGGTTCTGCCTGCTGCCCCCGACGCTGCACGAGGTGAATATTTTCTACCTGGGGCAGGCCACTGTCGCTGCGATAGCGCACCTGCACTGGCCCGCGAAAAAAGGTCTGCGCGGCAGGTGGCTCCAAAAAGCGCAGACCGCCCTGGCTGAGCTGATCTTCTTTGAGTGCGGTCTGTAAAACGACGCTCACCGTTTGCGGAGCCTCTGTCGGGTTGTATAGCGGCAGGGTCAGGCTGTAGCGCACACCGTAGTTACCGTGGGCCTGGTAAGCCGTGTCGGGGTAGCGCACTAGCATTGGGGCAGTCTGTATCTGGTCAGTGCCCATCGTCCCCCCATAGAGCAAACTCACGCCGTAGGAAAAAGCCTCTCCCGCTGCTGGAATAGTCAGCCGAGGGGCAGCTGTTGGCTCTGCATCGCCAGAATCGGTGAGCGTTGTCTGCCACTGCGAGCCTGCGGATACGCCCGCTACTCGGCCATAGATCAGCTGTTCGCCGCTGGTGATGGGTAGAGGGGTGGGGATGCGATCGCGCGGCCCAGCCAACCCGCTGCTGCGCAAGAGCGATCGCCACGAGGCCACACCAGGCGGCGCTTCATTACCCGCCAGGTCAGTTACCGCCATCTGAGCCAAGCTCGCCACATATACCGGCCCGCTGCTCTCTAGCTGCACCAGCGTAGATCGACCGTTAATCGGCGGCTCTAGCTCGCGCACTGGAATCGGCTGATTCAAAAGCATTTCGCTCTCGCCCGGCGCAATGGTCAGCGATGCTGGAAAAATCTCCTGCCGCTGGCCCCGCAAAATATCGCCCATCACCCGGCTACCTGGCCCTGCAAAGACAGGATTGCGCGGGCCAAAATTCACAAAATCAGGCAGCTGAATAAAAAGCGCATCCGGCTGACTCAGATAGCTAGCGCCTGCCAGCACTCGCACAGTTACCGGCTCGGCGCTGGGGTTATGGACCAAGACGCCCAGGTACAGACTATCCAGCGCTTCAGAAGCTTCTACCTTATAGACATGATGCGCAAACACATCAAACCGTCCCGCTAGCGGAAAATTAAGATGGGCCTCCGGCACGGCCATGCCCTCAGGCGGAAACGTAGAAAGCAAAATACCCGGCTCACCGACTAATTCAGGGCTGTTGCTATTAAAAACCGGTATGCCATCGAGCTGACCGGGTAGCGGCCTGACCTGCTGCTCCACTACTCTTTCTACAGGCGGCGTCTCTGCTTGCGCTAACGTCTCCGCTTGCGCCAGAGTTTGTGCCAGTAAGGTTGCAGTCAGCCAGGCGAACATAGGTCACTTCCAAAATTAACGTGTGCTTTATGAGTAAATACTCTATGGGGACAGCCGCGCAGCGATGTGAACAAAATCGTTCAAAATCAAGGCTTTGCTGGGCGGGCGCAAAGTTGGGATATGGACAAACAGTCCCTGGGTCTCCAAGTTTAGCTGCTCAATAAACTCTAAAACGCTGTAGTAGAGATGATTACAAACGTACCAGCCCGCATCGTTGCTGACCTCACTTAGCGCTGTCCCCATTACCAGCGCTGACAGATCGACAGACGTTTGTAGCACCCGGCGGCCTTTTGCCTGCTGCTCTAAAGATAAGCAAGCGCGCCCTTCGGCCATGCCACAGCAGATGACGGTGCGAGGCCGCAGACGATAAATTTCGCCAATCACCCGCAGCGGCGCCATCTGAAAGCTGACGGGCACTTGCCGCAGCCAGATTGTATCGGCAGGCAGCCGCTTTTGGCTATGCAGATCGGCAACCAAATCGTCGGACGAATTGGAGCGCTGATGGGCACGCCAAGGCTGGAAGGTGGTGATTAGCAGCGGGCCTGTCTTCATTTTGTCAGCTGAGAGCCAGAAAGGGTAAGCAATGATCTAGCGCTAGAGTTTCACAGTAGAGTAACGTCAGTTCGGGATAGGTGATTGCCTGTGATGCCAGACTGTCGGCGCTTTTTAACACATAGCCTAAAGTAGATCCCCCCTAGAGGGGCGCAGGGATGGGTTTCGGTGTGTAGCGCACGTTGCCGACCCATCCCGACCCTGCGGGCCACCCTTCCAGAAGGGACTTGCTTCGGGCAATAAGCATGAGTTGCTTATCCCGAACTCAGGTTAGAGTAGTAAAGATTCTATCTCTAACTGAATGCCCGCTCTGAGAAGTTTGCTGGAGGCTCGCCCCGTGACCACCATTGCTGTAATTGACTACGACATGGGCAATTTGCACTCTGCCTGTAAGGGGCTGCAAGCTGCCGGAGCCACGACTCTAATTACCGATTCGGTGGCTGAGATTGAGCGAGCAGACGGGGTGGTTTTGCCCGGTGTGGGCGCGTTTGACCCGGCTATGCAGCATTTGCGATCGCGTCACCTAATCGATCCACTCCGCCGCATTGCCCGCAGTGGCAGGCCTTTCCTCGGCATCTGTGTGGGCTTACAAGTTTTGTTTGAAGGCAGTGAAGAAGGAAGTGAACCCGGTCTCGGCATTTTCCCAGGCATGGTTCGTCGGTTTCAGCGTGAACCCGGTCTGACGATTCCTCACATGGGCTGGAACCAGCTGGCGCTGACTCAGCCTGACTGCCCGCTCTGGCGAGATATTCCCGCAGAGGATTGGGTGTACTTTGTGCATTCTTTCTACGCCGCCCCCAGCGACCCGGCTATCAATGCGGCAACCGTTACCCACGGCAGCCAAACCGTCACCGCTGCTGTGGCTCAAGGCAACCTGATGGCCCTTCAGTTTCACCCCGAAAAGTCGTCGACGGCGGGTCTGCAAATTCTCAGCAACTTTGTTACCTACGTTCGTCAAATTCAGCCCGTTGCGGCCTAGCGTTAACTGCCTGATCTTGTGAAACCCTACCAAAAAGTGCCTATTCAGGAGTGCGGCGACCCCTTAGTGCCCCTTCCCTTGGATCAGTTTGCTGTTGTCACTCCTCATCCCTACGCCGTTCTCGGCGCGCCCTATGGGGAGCTGTCTCCTTACTTTTTGCGCCAGGGCGTTTTGCAAAAGCTCATCCAAGCTCAGGCTCATTTGCAGGTGCAGCGTCCCGGCTGGCGGCTGCAAATTTTTGATGCCTACCGGCCCGTAGCAGTGCAGCAGTTTATGGTGACCTACACTTTTGAGCAGCTGGTTCAGGCAGAAGGGCTGGATGTAACTGCTTTGAGTCAGCGCGATCGCGACCGAATTAACGCGCAAGTTCTAAAGTTTTGGGCGCTGCCTAGCGCTGACCTGGCCATGCCGCCGCCTCACAGCACGGGGGCAGCTATCGATCTGACGCTGGTCAATGCGCAGGGAGAAAGCCTTGAGATGGGTTCGGCGATCGACGAGATTTCACCGCGTTCTTACCCGGATCACTTTGCGGGTAGCGCAGACCCCGAGCAGCATCGCTACCATCAGCATCGCCACTTTCTGACAGCGGCAATGGCGTCGGCTGGTTTTTGTCAGCATCCCAACGAGTGGTGGCACTTTTCCTGGGGCGATCAGCTGTGGGCCTGGCAGAAAGGAGAAATTGCTCAATACGGCGGCGCTCAAAATCTCACTATAGAACCGGTGTAATAGTCAGGTCTTTAGTCAGTTTTAGGCAGTTGCGATTCCCTTGAAAGGCTTCGCCATCGCCCCCTACCCGCAGCTTATACTCCACCCGATCCATAATCCGGTGCAAAATCAGCCAGCCATAGCCCCCTTCTTGAAACTCGTCAGGCAGGGGCGCGGCATATTTATCAAGCTGAAACCCCTGCCCCTGATCCCACACTTCTAGCAACAGCTGATTGCCCTCTAGCTCAATTCGAATCAACACCGGTAGTTCAGGCTGCTGATTGTGCGCATGACGAACAATGTTGGAATAGACCTCCACTACCACCAATCGCAGCCGGCCTTCTACTTCACTCCAGTCAATGTCCTGATCAATTCCTAGCTTCAAAGACTCTAGCAACCAATATTCCACCACCTTCAAAAACCTCAAATCGCTGGGGACTACAAGTTCGGTTTTCAGCATGAGGTCACCTCCAGTGACAATAGGGTTTGATCGTCTTCCTGGTCGGTTTCGGGCAAATGGGTATATGCGAGCAAATCATCCAGATTGAGTTCGGCAGGTTGCTGCTGCAAAAAATCCCAAAGGCCCTCTTGATTGAGCATTGAACAACTGCCGCTGCCCCGACTGCTTGGTACTGTCGCCTCGGTAATACCGTCGCTGGTTAGCAAAACCACATCGCCTAGGGTTAGCTGTAGTTCTCCAGCAGCAGCCTGCCAGTCCGGTAAAATGCCTAAAGGGACGCCCCTCACATCCAAATAGGTCGGCTGCACAGGTTCGGCTTGCCCCCGACGGTTAGCCACCACTTTCTGGTGAGACCACATTACCGGATAGACATGCCCCGCATTAGCATATACCAGCCGTTTTGTGGCTTCGCTGTAGCGGATCAAAACCATAGTGATAAAACAGTTGTTGCTTATCAGGTCCTTAGACAAGCTTTGATTGAGGTTGCGCATTACCCGGTCTGGATCGGGCGATTTCTCTTGAGCTAGCTCGCGGCGCAAGACTGAAATAGCACTGGCCATAAATAGCGCCGCCGGAACGCCTTTACCTGAAACATCGCCGACTGCTAGCCAGATATCGCCTTGAGGATGCATAAAGACTTCAAAAAAATCGCCCCCCACCTCTCTAGCAGGCTGACAGCGCGCCTGAATTTTAACGCCTGAAATTTCAGGCCAGCTTTGATGCAAGAGATTGCTTTGGATTTGTCTGGCAACCTCCAGCTCAGCCCGCATTTGCATGGACTGGCGATGGATTCGCTGATAGAGCCTAGCCTGCAAAATTGCTAGAGCAACCTGTTCAGAAACATTTTCAAGCAGCTCTATCGCGCTATCGGCCCAGCTTTGGCTCTGAGTTTCTTTATACAGGCAAATGGTTGCAATCGGATTTCCCTGATCTAAAAAAGGAACAATAATCCTCGTGGTCAATGTACTATCTATCGCTATCGATTCTGAGAGAATAGTTGTAGTTGGCGGCGGCACTGGTAGCGTGTCTGACCTGGGAGAAAAGATCTTTTCAGATTGCTCTTCAGATTGGCCTTCAGGCTGATTTATGGACTGGCTCCCGGACTGGCTGTCGTTATGATTAGATCGGTAGATCAACGGATTTTGAGGCTCTTCTCCTTGCAGTGTCTTCACCGGGTAGAGAATTGCTAGATCAGTATCAAAGGTTTTTCCCAAGGCGGTTACAACAGCTTGCAGGGTGCTGTCATAGTCAAGAGAGCCCCGCACTGCCGTCATAATGTCATTGATTAAGGACTCCTGTCGAAGCGCGCGGCCAAGTGCCTGAGTTCGCTGTTTGATGACGCTGTAGGTTTCGGCGGCTTGAGCAACGACCTCTCTTAGCTTTTTGGGATTCCAGGGCTTGGTGATGTACTTAAAGACTTTGCCTGAATTGATGGCCGATACAAGGTCTTCTACGTCGGTGTATCCTGTCAGGACCATCCGAATAGTATCGGGAAAGCGCTCTACCGTCCGACTGAGAAGCTCGGTGCCGTTCATCTGAGGCATCCGCTGGTCGGAGATAATAATGGCCATTTCCCCGGTTTCGTTGAGTAAGTCTAGAGCTGCTGTCCCACTGGCAGCCCTAAAGACCTGAAAATCCCGATGAAAAGTGCGATATAGCAAATCTAAATTGTCGGGCTCATCATCGACGACAAGCAGCTTTAGTTTTTCTTGCATTGTTAGAGTCGTCTGCGGTTGTCTGCTGAAAGTGACCGGGCATACTAGATTTGTTATCTAAAACAGGTGGGCTGAGCCCAGGGTGAGCTAGCGGGCTTAATGTGCCCGTCTGTCGGTATTTGCTAGCGTAAGCCCAAAGTCCAAATCAATCAGACTTGTACAATTTATCTAAATATAAGGGGCGTTATGAGCCGATCTTGGGTTAGCTATTGGCCTAGCTGCTGGTTCTATCGTCGACCGGAGGGGCTACAGGTAGCTTTACTGGTCGCTCTGAGCGCACTAGCTGCTCACGGTTTGCCAGCTTATGCTCAGAGAACGACTGTTTTTGATCTCGATCAGGCTATTTGTGCTAGCGAGTGGCACGAGGCGATCAACATTGCGGGTATGTTGGTTGCTGATAGTAGGACGACTGACGGCGATCGCAACGCACTTCTGAACCTGCGCCGTCAGCTAGAGCGCTTTCGAGCCGAGAATGTTGTTTTGGCCGATGCTCAGGCTTGCGATCGCACCAACCCCTACCAGCTAGAAGCCACTCTACCCCCCACCGTCCAAACCGGCAAGCCGCTCGGCTGGGAGGGGGCCGTTGCCGCTGCTACTCACAATCGCTACTCCACTCAGATCGTCACTGAAGGCGAAGCCTTTGCGCTACCGGTGAGCATCGGCAATCCGGCAGGGCTCACCGATGCTGAAGCGATTGATCTGAATCACGGTCTCAGCGTAGTGGCCGGACATGTTGGGCCAGGTCACCAGGTGTATGGATTTGTCGCGGGTCTGGGCGATCGCCTCAATATCAACCTGGCGGTCACTCAGGTGATGACCGGCACCCTCTATACCACGGGCGACTCGCAGCTCTTCGTGTTTGATCGCCACGGTATGCTGATCGCCGCAGCGGACGATACCCACGGCGGGCAGCAGCCTCATATCAGCGACCTGGTGCTTCCTAAAACTGACCTGTACTTTGTCGTCGTCACCAGCTATAACAACGACCCTATTCTCGACCGGGCGGGCCGACTCACCGGCTGGCCGGATAACGGCGGCGGTCGATTTGACTATACGCTCTCCGTTTCAGGGGCAACACCGACTGGTGCGTTAATCAGGCAATAAAGGATGTAGCGATCGCCAGCCAGTACTCAGTAGAACCGCCGTTGACGCTGCTGCTCTAACTTCAGTACCGTCGAGCTGTACAAGCATATTTACTTATTTTTGATCGGGGATCTATCCTTTAACGCCTTTAAGTTAAAGGAAGCATCGTCGACGGTTTGGAATCTTTATTAAAGTATGAGACTAGATAGCGACGCTACGGTGAGTAAAAGCCTGACACCAGAGCGTCAGCACGCAGAAACGCAGATTTCGCTGCTCAAGAGGCTGATTATCAGCGTGAGTCAAGCTCAGGATCTCAATGCGGCCCTACTCTGCGTTATTCAAACCGTCTGTCAACAGCAGCAGTGGCTGTATGGCGAAGCCTGGCAGCCTGACCCTAAAGCAGACACTCTCAGGAAGCACTCCGCCTGGTATAGAACGCCTGTAGCGCAGAACCATCAGGCAAAGGCCGATCCAGTTCGATTCAGCCAGCTCAGCGAAGCATTTACCTTTGCTCCTGGGGTCGGCATTCCGGGCCGCGTTTGGCGATCGCAATGCTCAGAATGGCACATTGATGTTTCAAAAGCGTCCTCAGCTGTTTTTCTTCGCCATCAAGCTGCTGCTGAGTGCGGCATAAAAGCGGCCTTGGGCATTCCGCTCATCGTCAATGACCATGTGTTGGCAGTGCTGGTATTTTTCAGCGAGGAGGCTATTCCAGAAGATCTAAGGCTAGTTGAGAGTATCAACGCCATCTCTCTCCCGCTTGGCATGCTGATGCAGCAGCGGCAGGCTGAAAAATTGCTGCGGGATAGCGAGGCTCGCTTTCACGCCTTTATGAACCACAGTCCGGCGATGGTTTTTATGAAGGATGATCAAGGGCGCTTTGTCTACATCAATCGGCCACTAGAGCGATCTTTCAATGTCACCCAGGCAGAGCTGATCGGCAAAACCGACGCTTACTTTCTGCCTGAAGCAGCCGCTAGGGAAGTGCAGGCGAATGATCGATTGATTCTATCGACCTATCAAGCGCAGACCGTTATTGAAAAGGTGCCTACACCCGATGGCGTCGTTCACTACTGGCAGGTGATTAAGTTTCCATTTACTGACCATGCTGGGCAGCGGTTTGTCGGCGGTGTGGCTTTTGATGTCACCCCGCAAAAGCGGTTTGAACAGCAGCTGGCTGAGGAAAAAGAGCTGGCCCAGGTGACGCTGAAGTCCATTGGCGATGCGGTGATCACAACCGATGCAGCAGGTAAAATTCAGTACCTCAATCCGGTGGCCGAAGCATTGACCGGGTGGAGCCAGGAAGAAGCTCAAGCAAAACCACTGTCGGAGGTCTTTCAAATTGTTCATGAAACCACCCGGCAACCTGTGGCTAACCCGGTGATTGAGGTACTGCAAGAACGGCAGGTGGTCGGCCTTGCTAACCATACTGCCCTGATTGCTCGCGATGGCACTGAGCGGGCAATTGAGGATTCGGCTGCGCCTATCCAAACGCAGGATGGGCAGCTGATTGGCGCTGTCATGGTGTTTCACGACGTGTCTCAAACTCGTCAGCTGACTAAACAGCTTTCCTGGCAGGCCAGTCACGATATGCTGACGGGGCTGGTTAACCGACGGGAGTTTGAACGTCGCTTGACCCAGGCCGTCGATAATGCCCACTCTCACCAAAAGGTGCACGCCCTCTGCTATTTGGATTTGGACAACTTTAAGGTGGTTAATGATACCTGTGGTCATGCCACTGGCGATCGCCTGCTCCAACAGCTGAGCCAACTACTCACAGAGCAGCTTCGAATAGCCGACATTTTGGCGCGTTTGGGGGGAGATGAGTTTGCCCTGCTGCTAGAGTACTGCCCCTTGGATCAAGCCATTCGGATTGCCAATGAGCTGAGAGAAAAGCTAAAAGCCTTTCGGTTCAATGCGGATGGAAAAGTGTTTTCCGTGGGGGTGAGCATTGGTGTGGCTACTATTACAGCTGAATCTGACAGCGCTGCTACCGCCCTCAGTGACGCTGATGCGGCCTGCTATATCGCTAAGCGCAAAGGCCGCAATCGCGTTCATGTGCATCAACCTGACGATTTGGACCTGGCTCAGCAGCGAGGCGAGACCCAGTGGGCCGCCTACATTGCCGAAGCGCTGGAGACTGACCGTTTTTGTCTGTACTACCAGTCAATTTTGCCGCTGCGCCCCGATTGCCTGGCAGCAGAGAGCTGTGCAGATTATTGGGCAGAACACTACGAGGTGCTGTTGCGACTACGCGACCAGACCGACCGGCTAATTTCACCGGACACTTTCATCCCAGCGGCTGAGCGCTACAACCTGATGCCCCAGATTGATCGATGGGTAGTGAAAACTTTGTTTGCCACTCAATCTGCTCACTACCAGCAGGTCTGGGCGCGCTCAAAAACGCAGCCCTGTGTTGGCAACGCTCTATACTCAATCAATCTTTCGGGGGCGAGCATCAATGACGATGAATTTATTGACTTTCTGCATGAGCAGCTTGCGCTCCATCAAATCCCACCGGCTGTCATTTGCTTTGAAATTACGGAGACGGCGGCGATCTCCAACTTAACCAAAGCCGCTCAGTTCATCGGTGAGCTGCGGCAGCTCGGCTGCCAGTTTGCCCTGGATGACTTTGGTAGCGGCATGTCTTCGTTTGCATACTTAAGAACGCTACCGATTGACTACCTGAAAATTGACGGTCGATTTATTCGAAACATTGTCAACGATGACATTGACACCGCCATGGTGACGGCAATTCATCAGATTGCTCAGGTGATGGATATCCGCACGATTGCCGAATTTGTGGAGAACGAAGCCATTCTGAAAAAGATCAGAGGGCTAGGAATTGACTACGCTCAAGGCTACGGTATCACCAGACCTGAACCTCTGTTAACCTAGGCTAAATTAACGTCAGTTCGGGATAAGTGATTGCCTGTGATGTCCGACTGTCGGCGCTTTTTAACACACAGCCTAAAGTAGATCCCCTCTAGAGGGGCGCAGGGGTGGGTTTCGGTGTGTAGCGCACGTTGCCGACCCATCCCGACCCTGCGGGCCACCCTTCCAGAAGGGACTTACTTCGAGCAATAAGCATGAGTTGCTTATCCCGAACTCAGGCTAAATTAAGCCTGTTTAAACGGCGAAGTTTTCCCGAAAATCGAAGCGTATAATGTGCTCTCTAACGTATAAAATTTGGGAATTCGGCCAGTTAATAAGCTGTCACTACCGGGTCTCTATACCCGATGAGCAGACCTATAGGATAGGACTCCTGCCATGCGTGCCATCTTCTTTCCCGACTTTTGAGCGATTAGCTAGCTGAATTTTTTGACTGGAGAAACTAGATGCGAGTGCTGCAACTTGGTGTGATTTCGGCTGCAATTAGCCTGGCTGTCGGCGTGAGCGTAAGCGCTGCCAATGCCCAGGCACTGCTCGAAGTTCAGGGCACACTATCGCCTGGAGATGCGGTCTTCGAAGATGGCAGCTTTTACGATCAGTACAGTTTTTCTGGCGATAGCGGTCAGCAAATCACGATTTCCCTGGTCAGTCAAGATTTTGACTCGTATCTGATTTTGCTTGATCCTGAGGGTAGGCGAATCAGCGAAAACGACGATATCAGCCGTAGCAATCGCAACTCGCAGCTGGTGATTGTCTTGCCGAGCACTGGCACTTATACCGTAGTGGCCAACAGCTACGAAGCTGGCAAAAACGGTGAGTACGAAATCAAAATAGACTCGGGCAACGGCGCGGCGCTTACGCCTCAGGCCATGGCCGCTGCTGCGGTGCCCGACGGCAGCCCCCCCTGCAATGCCGCTTTGATCAGCGCTATTGGCGATATTGAAACCGACCGAGGGGTGAGCACTGTAGCCAGCGCCGTGCGGCTAGGCAGTCGTTATAGGCAGCTACCGACGGGGCGCGCTAATGGTGTCAAATTGCTGCTAGAGGGGCCAGCCGCTTTGTCGGTGCTGCGATCGCCTCAGCTGCTAAATGCGCTAGCTGATGAGCTGATTCGCAACTGCACTGATGTCGGTGCGGTGATCTTTGGCTCGGCGGAGACAGGCTTTGAGAAGACTTTTGGATTTTTACCTGAAGGAAGTCAGGCAAACCAGTCTGCGAACGCGGTGAGCGAATTTGCCTGCGCCCCTGCACCGACCAACCAGCAAAGTGGCCGCTCAGCGATGCGATCGCTCGAATGGGGCTACCAAATATGCGAGTGAGCACGCCGTATCTCTGGTCACTTGGCTGATGAACTTTGAGCTGAGGTCGTGGGGTAGACGGCCACGGCTATGGCACAATTGCCATACCGATTCCGCCCATCACGCTCAACTGTAGACCGCTGTGAATGTGCCCGCTGACTCTCTATCGACTGCCCAGCTCAGCAGCATTAAAGCCCAGCTAGATCTCGTGCTGATGGCGATAGAGGCGCTCACTGACCTGGGCTCTGACGCGGTTTTAGCCGCCGCCAAAAACTTACAGCTCAATCAAACGCTTTCAGACCGGGTCAGCCTGTGGCGATTGCGGCAGTCGAGCCCGCTGCGCAAAGGCCAGGGCCGCAAAAAGCTAGACATTGAAGAAGCCAGAGCGCTTGTGCTGGTGGTTTGCCAGCTGGCAGCAGACCATCATGCCAGCATTCGTCAAGCGGTTGCCCGCCTAGAGCAGCTCACAGCGGCAGGCGAGCCGCCCCATCGCGCCGCCGTTTTGGGTGATTATCTGGACAACTTCAGCAACCTGTATGGCGATCGCATGGCCGCTCCCATACCTGAGACCGAAAAGCTTGCCAAGCTGTCGCTACGGCTGCTGATCGATCTGTTGTTTTACAGTGCTCCTGGCGGCGAAAGGCAGCTCTGGCTGGCCCTACTGGATCGATCCAAAGGCTGACATAATATAGCAGTCGCCCCTATGCTGAAGCCCCGATCTGCGAAACATGACTGCCGATCTCAAAAAAACCAATCTGTACCTCATTGGCATGATGGGTGCGGGTAAAACTACCGTAGGCCGCAAACTCGCCAACCGACTGGGGTATCGTTTTTTAGACACCGATGCCCTGATTGAGCAAACCGCAGATAAACCCATTACCGAGCTGTTTGCCCAAGCTGGCGAAGCCGCCTTTCGCGACCTCGAAACTCAGGTGCTTGCACAGGTTTCGGCGCATACCTGTCTGGTGGTGGCCACAGGCGGCGGTATTGTCACGCAGCCCATGAACTGGAGCTACCTGCGTCACGGCATCGTGATTTGGCTGGATGTGCCCATACCAGTGCTAGTCTCAAGGCTATCGGGCGATACCTCTCGGCCACTGCTTAAGGGACTCAACGGAGTAGATGCGACTGCCAAGCTCGAAGCGCTGCTGGCCGAACGGAGCGATCGCTACGCCCTGGCAGATATTCGCATCGCCTACGAAGGCAGATCGGTCGGTAAAACCTGCGATCGCATCCTCAGCGCTCTCCAGCAAAGCCTCCGCCCCGATCCCAAATTAGCCGCCGGACAGGTCATCATCAATCAAACCTCAATCAATCCAGTCGCCGGTTCAGCAGCCACTTCCCCAAATTCTGTCAACTAAATTCCTCATTCCCATGACCGCCCCCACCAACCTCAACGCCGAGAGCGAATACTTCCAGCAGGCCGAAGCTGATCGCGTCCGTATTCTCAGTGAAGCACTGCCCTACATTCAGCAGTTCAGGGGCCGCACCATGGTGATTAAGTACGGCGGCGCGGCGATGAAAGACAGCAGCCTCAAGGCTAAAGTCATTCGCGACGTTGTCTTTATGGCCAGCGTTGGCATTCGGCCTATCGTCGTGCATGGCGGCGGTCCCGAAATTAACACCTGGCTGACTAAGCTCAATATCGAACCGCAGTTTAAAGACGGGCTGCGCGTAACCGACGCTAAGACTATGGACGTTGTAGAAATGGTGCTGGTCGGTCGGGTGAACAAAGAATTGGTCTCTCTGATCAATCAGGCGGGCGGCGCAGCAGTGGGGCTGTGCGGTAAAGACGGTAGCCTGGTCACCGCTCGGCCCAGCTCGGAGCAATCGGGAATTGGCTTTGTGGGCGACGTTAGCAATATCCGTCCCGATCTGGTCAGCTCGCTAGTGGCGGCAAACTACATTCCGGTGATTTCGAGCGTAGCTGCTGACGAAACCGGTCAGGCGTACAATATCAACGCAGATACCGTCGCGGGTGAACTGGCCGCTGCCCTCAATGCCGAAAAGCTAATTTTGCTGACCGATACACCTGGCATTATGGAAGATTTCCACGACCCTAGCTCGCTGATCAACAAACTCGATATTCATCAGGCGCGGGCGCTGATTGCCAGCGGTGTGGTCTCAGGGGGGATGATCCCGAAGGTGACTTGCTGCGTGCGATCGCTTGCTCAAGGCGTCCGGGCGGCCCATATTTTAGATGGCCGAATGCCGCACGCGCTGCTGCTTGAAACCTTTTCAGACATGGGCATTGGCACGATGCTGGTCGCCTCCAGCTTGCACTAATTGGCCCTCTTTATGAAAATTGCAGTGCTCTCGCGCGACGCGGCGCTTTACTCTACCCGTAGGCTGCTCGCTGCGGGAGAAAGCCGGGGCCATGCCATGACGGTAATCAATCACCTGCGCTGCTACATGGATATCACCGCTCGGAATCCGCAGCTGCTCTATCAAGGTAGTGTTCTACCGATTTTAGATGCGGTGATCCCCCGTATCGGCGCTTCGCATACCCGTTATGGCATCGCAGTCGTGCGTCAATTTGAGCAGATGGGAGTATTTACCGCTAATCGGGCTGAGGCGATTTCGCGATCGCGCGACAAACTCCACTGCCTACAAATTCTCTCTCAGCGGGGCATCGATCTACCGCTAACTAGCTTTGCCCACGCCAATAAAGACATTGACGGCCTGATCGAACTGGTGGGCGGGGCGCCGCTGGTGATTAAGGTACTAGAAGGAACTCAGGGGGTCGGGGTGGTGCTGGCCGAAACTCACCAGTCGGCTAAGTCTATGATTGAGGCGCTGCGAGGTCTTGGGGCTGATATTTTAGTCCAAGAATTTATTGAAGAGGCCAACAGCGAAGATATTCGCTGTTTTGTGATCAATGGCGCAGTGATAGCGGCGATGAAGCGGCGGGGCGCACCGGGCGAATTTCGATCAAACGTGCACCGGGGCGGTCAGAGTAGCGCTGCCGAACTCAGCCCGACAGAGCGCTGCATGGCGATTGAGGCAGTCAAGGCCGTGGGGCTACAGGTGGCCGGGGTAGATATTCTACGGGCTGACCACGGTCCGGTGGTGATCGAGGTGAATTCTTCACCGGGACTAGAGGGGATTGAGACGGCAACAGGCGTAGATGTGGCCGGGCAGCTGGTAGATTTTGTGGTGACAGCGGTGAAGCAGCGGCGGGATATGTAGTCTGCAAAACTATGTCTGGCTTGATTAGAATGGTAGCCTGCTCGTACCTCTGAAGAATCTGGACTTGTCCTATGCATCAGCTTTTTTCGGGCGCACTATCGATAGAAAAGCAGACAATTCCGATTCGAGGTTTGCCGGAGCGACTGGTCGGCACTGTGATAGCTCAGCTATCAGATTTTCACTTCGACGGACTGCGGCTTTCTGATGCCATGCTCGCTAGAGCAATTGACCGGATTTATGATCTGCGCCCTGACCTGATTGCGCTGACGGGCGATTTTGTTACTCATGACCCGCAGCCGATCTATGAGTTGGCTCGCCGGATTAAGCATTTGCCCAGTCGCTACGGCATGGTCGCTGTGCTGGGCAATCACGATATTGAAGTGCAAGGGGCGCGTAGCATTGTCACTCGGGCGCTGGAGCAGGCGGATATCCGGGTGCTGTGGAATCAGATTGCGACGCCGCTGGGTGAAGACTTTCCGGTAGTTGGCTTTGCTGACTACTGGTCGCGTGAGTTTGACCCTCAGGTTTTAAACCAGATTGATCCGGCGGTGCCGCGTCTGGTGCTTTCTCACAACCCGGACACAGCTGAGCCTTTGGCGGCCTGGCGAACCGACTTGCAGCTTTCAGGCCATACGCACGGCGGTCAGGTGCATTTGCCGGGTCTCGGCTCTGGCCCGCTGGTTTGGAAGCGAATTCGGCAGCGGGTGCCTCGTTCCATTCGCAACAGCATTCCGTTTTTGAGCGATCGCTGCTTTCACGTCGTGCGCCACTGGGAGTGGGGGCAGGGGCTGCACCGCGTCGGCGATAACTGGCTCTATGTCAATCGGGGTTTGGGCACCTATCCACCGGGTCGACTCTTTTGCCCGCCGGAGCTGACGGTGCTGACGCTGGTGCGAGCTTAGGCCAGATTACGAACCAGATTACGAACCAGATTACGAACCAGATTACAGAACGTTCTCTAGCTTGACCTTGGCCCGATGCAGCAGTTTTCCCTGGTGCCGATGGCCGCTATGGGTGACACGCACTTGTGCGCCCGGCTCAGCAATGCCGCCAATGAGCTGATGCTGCTGAGGGTCGTAGGGAACTGTGGCGTCGATAGAGGCGATCGCTTCCACCTCCCACTCAGTCATTAGCTGCTCTACCGGACGAATGAAAGGCAGCAGCTTAGCAGCGGGCAATTCGCGCTCTTTGGCGCGCTTGGCGATGGTGGGCCATTGGACTAGCCAGGTTTCTAAGGTTTGGAGGGCGTCAGTCTGGGTTTGCGATCGCGCTAGCTCCACCTGTTGCGCCATTTGCGCCTGTAGCCGCTGATATTCTCTCTGCAAGTCGGCTAGATGCTGCGACTGCGCTGATAATTCAGACTGAGCCGGGTCAATCTCCCGGTCAAATTTGCTCAGAAGCGCACTGAGAGAAACCTCTAAAGCGGCGGCCAGCTGAGTGAGTACCGCCAGCCGCATTTGGCCAATATTGCCAGAGCGCAGCTGTGTTATCTGCCAGCGCGAGACGCCTGCCCGAATCGCCAGAGCCCTGTAGCTAGAGATGTTTACCCGCTGCATCAGTACCTTTAAGCTGAGCGTAAACTCTGCTTGCCTCTGTTGCTCAGCTTCCACAATAATTCGCCCTCGGTAATGCTGTCGCCCTTTTTAGGTTAGGCCAAACTAGGTTAACGTCAGTTCGGGATAAGAATAGCTAGAATGTGCCATCGGGGATCTTTTCTCCCCTTACCAAGGGGAGATGCCGCAGGCAGAGGGGTTCCGGCTGAGCACAGAGCATGTCGCCAGGACCCCTCCCTTACGGTTCCCCTTGGTAAGGGGAACCCAGACCGGCTTTGATAGGAGAGATTTGAGCGGTTGACCATGAAACACCTTATCCCGAACTTAGGTTAGGCCAAACTAGCTCAGGCCAAATGCAGGTTCAGCACCGATCTGGGGGCACGCCGCACGCGGGCTCGAATGGTCTGGTGGCCAAGCTGTCGGCAGGCTGCATAGCGGTGACAGCCCGAAAATCCGTAGTACTGGCCCTCTACTTCTAAACTGTTGAGTACTGCGCTGTAGCTACGAGGCACTGCACGCACTTTTATTCTATAGCTCCTGTCGAGCTGCTTAGGACACTTTTATCGGCTGAAACCGTTATCTGACAGCAGGTAACTCGACTCGCAAAGTAAGGATGCATTCTTACTTTGCTATATCTTTAGGAATACTGATAGGGAAACCGTTAGGATATAGGTTGCTCATCTACCCGCTCAAAATGGGCACTCAAAATGGGTAGCTTCATTGAACCTATAGCGTCGGTCACTTTGCTACATAGCCTATACCCCAGCTAACAGTGCGCCCTTTGAATCTCCTCTAAGCCCGTCAGCTTCATCCTCTTTGCCCCTAAGAGCTGCCTGATTGAGTGAGCTTAGTTTTGAATAAGACATTTGAACAACGAGCCAGATAAGGCAGATCTATCTACCGTCTGCACCCTGCTTACTATGAATTTAAGCATTCGCTTTAAAACTGCATTCAGCGTTTCTTGCCTTGCCGCTAGCTGCTCAGCTCTGGGGGTTAGTTCGGCTTTGGGGGTTGGGGCGATCGCCTCCGGTGTTTTGATCGGGGCCGAAATCGGTGGAGCCGCGCTGCCCGCCCAAGCTCAATCAGCTACTCGCAACCCGGAAATTGAAGTGGGTATTGTCCAGCGCTTTGGTGAAGACCAAACTGACAAGATTGTCTTAGCGCCCCTAACTGGCGACCAGCTGAAGGTCGATTTTGTCACTAACGGTCAGGCTCAGTCCATTACGGCCAGTCAGCTGCAAATCGATATTGTCATGCAGCCGCTGAGCGAACCGGCACTGCAAGAATGGGTGGTGCTGAGCACTCACCGCAGCTTTGAGAGCGCTGAAGACAGTGCTAACCGCTGGCGAGCTGCCGGTATAGAGGCCGAAATGGCTCAGCCTGATGCTTGGCAGGTCTGGGCTAAGCGGGCTGACTATAGCACCCCGCTACTGCGCCGCCTGCTGCTGAAAAATTTGCAGGCGGCGGGCCATACCGAGGCTTTCATTGACAGCCGGGTCGTGGCAGAGGTGCCCAAAGTGGCCTTTACAGTCAATGGCTACAAGTATGTGCGCGACAGATTTACCATAACTACCAGCAACCGGCGTATTCAGATGGGACAGGGCGACGGCCCCAACTACCGCGATTTGTTTGCGGGCGATATGAAGGTTCAGCCCAACGCTTATGGCACCTATACGCTGGTCAATCAGGTGCCGATAGAGCAGTATTTGCGCGGGGTGGTGCCGCATGAGATTGGGGCGAGTGCGCCTCGGCAGGCGATTGAAGCGCAGGCGATTTTGGCTCGGACTTACGCGCTGCGCAATCTGCGGCGATTTGCGACTGATGACTATGAGATCTGCGCCGATACGCAGTGTCAAGTCTATTTTGGCCTAGCCGAGACCGATCCGATTGCAGACAGTGCGATCACTGCCACCGCTGGTCAGGTACTCACCTACCAAAACGAATTAGTCGATGCCCTCTACTCCTCTACTACTGGCGGCGTCACCGCTCGCTTTACCGACGTTTGGAATGGCGCAGATCGGCCTTATCTGCGCCCCGTTGTCGACTCATTACAGCCTCGATGGGATCTGGCCCAGCGTCCGCTCTCAGATGAAGCCAATTTCCGCGCCTTTATTGCCCTCAGCAGCGGTTTTAACGAAGACGGCTGGGATGCTTTCCGCTGGAACCGCCAAGCCTCTCTCAAAGACATTGGTGACACGCTGAAGGAATACCTCACTAACCGTCAGCACCCGCTAGCCAACTTCAGCCGAGTGACTGCGCTGACTGTGACCGAACGAGCAGAGTCGGGGCGAGTGCAAAAGCTACAGGTCGATACCGATATTGGCTCTTTTGATCTGGTTAAAGACGAAGCCGTAAAAGCCTTTATTCCACCGCGCAGCCTGCTGTTTTACCTGGAACCTGTTTTTGAGACACCCGCCGCCGCTGTGCCGGATGCGGCTAGCCCCGCTGTCAGCGCGGTCAATCCGCTTCAGCCAGCTGACAGCAAAATAGAGACTAAGCCAGGCAGCATACAAGAGAAAATGGAAAACAAACAAACGCCCACGCCTCAACCTGTGCTGACCGGCTACAGGTTCATCGGCGGCGGATTTGGCCACGGGGTAGGCATGAGTCAAACTGGCGCTTATAACCTGGGCAAACAGGGCTACTCTGACGAACAAATCCTGGAATTCTACTATCCGGGCACAGATCTACAGCCAATCAGCGAATCTACTATCTTTTGGCAGGCAGATTAAGCTCGCCCCGAGAGAGACAGAGACGCGGGCCTGAGTCTGTTCGTTAAGTTCGCCCCTTGGGTAGAAGGCTAGGGCGATCGCACTTTCTACACTGAGTAGCAGTCTTGACAGTAGAAAAGTATGAGTTCACAAGATCTAAATATTGGCGAGCAGGCGATTAGCAAAGCAGCAGAGACGGCGATCTCCGCTCAGCTAGACGAAGTGGAATCGCTGGACGTAGAAGTTCATACCGATCCGATTAAGCTGACTCAGGGGCAGGTTGATCGGGTAACGGTAGAAGGACGCGGCCTGGTTATTCAAAACGATCTGCGAACAGCAGAACTGACGCTGGAAGCCAACTCAGTAGACATCAGCATGATGAAGGCGGCTCTCGGCGAGATTGCCCTAGATTGCCCCACCGATGCCGAAGCGCGAGTTGTGCTCAAGGCTGAAGATATTGAAAAGGCATTTAACTCAGGCTACGTCAAGCAAAAGCTGCGCGGGCAAAAGGTAGAGCTGCCCTCAGGTGAACGGGTGACGACCGATGCGAGCAACGTCAGCTTTACCATTCCTGAGGCGGGTCAGATTGCCATTGAAGCGGATGTGATGCTGATAGAAAAAGTGGAAACGCACCACGTTGCTTTTTCGGCTAGGCCGCAGCTGGTTGAGGGCGGACATGCGGTAACGCTAGAAGATATTCAGTACGACGAGGCCACCAACGACATGCCTGAGCTAACGCAGTCGCTGGTTGACAGTACGCAAGATCTGCTGGATTTGCGCAATTTTGAACTGAGCAGTATGACGCTTCAGTTTAACCAGCTCACTCTAGAACCGGGGCAGCTAATCATTTCGGCCAAAGCCAATATTGAGTCTTTGTAGCAGCTCAACCGTGCGCATTCCCCCAACTGACAGATATAGCGAAGCTCGGATGCATTCGCGCTTCGCGGAGCACTTTGCCTGCTGCTATATATGGCTTACAGCCAGTAATGCTGCATGAAGCAAAGTGCTGGAAGCTATAGAAGTTGAGGGAATGCCGATAGCTATCCGATAATCGCAAGGCGACTCACTTATCTAGCTGTCTGCGTGTCGTTGTTGTTCAGGCCCAGGTCGAAGGCAACTTCATGGACGCCTGATATCGCCTTGACCGATTCAACAATATCCTCAGCCGTTGCGCGATCAGACACCTTGCCAGATAGCCTGACCGAACCGTTAGAAACCGCAGCTACCATGGTGTCACTTAGCTGGGATTCGACTTCATTCATAATCTCCTGATCGCTGGGCTGATTGCGCACTGACTTGTCAGAGTACTCAATTCCTGAGTAGTGACCGCCGGTCGGATCGAGCTTCAAATTTTCTTCGAATGCTTGCTGCTCCTGGTTAATAGCGCTGTCTGATGTGCCGAGTGCGGCGAGTGGGCCAACCGCAGACGCTGACTGGCTGCTCGCGAAAAAGAGAACGATGCCGAGGGCGATCACGCCTGTTAGTCTCTTCAAGCCGAAATCTCTCTTTAGCGCAATCATCCTTTGTCCGCAGGCGGCTACAGCCAAAAGCCCTGCCAATAACAACAGTTCAGATACTACGTTCATAAAATCAGTCTCCTTTGTTAAAATCCAAAGCTCAATAGCTCACATCACATCTGCCATCTGTAGGCACGATCTGTTTTTGCGGCCATCACAAAGTCGTTTCTATGCAGCCCTGGAATAGTTCGGGTCCACCAAGTTACCGTGACCCTGCCCCATTCGACCGTCACCGTCGGATAGTGACGCTCTTGTTCTGCTATCCGGCTGATATGTTCGGTAAAAACCAGAGCTTCCCTAAAGTCTGGGAAGTCATAGAGCCGTTCTAGATAAGGCACATCGGCTTTGTAAACAATCCGCCAGTTGGGCACCTGCGCCCTTAGAATTCTAAGTTCTTCAAGCGTGGCCTGAGTTATTTGCTCAATGCAAGAAACACACTTTTGCTCAACTAACGCCGCCATCAGATTTCACCTGTAGTGACAATGCCTTAACCCATAAATTATGTTCTGGCACTGATTACGCCATCTCTCTAAAGTTGCAGGTCAATCGATGAAAAACAAAACTTATTAATCTATCTCTTTCAGATTGGTTTTAGCTGCTCACTGCAAACCTTTCTGAATTTTAGCTATGATTGCAAACTCTCTTTAACGCAAAGTCATGGCGCTACCGCCACCTCTACGAACGGGTTCAGCGACCGCTGTCATGCGGCTATCCGGAGCGACTAAGATGCCAGTGGCTGCCCCAATTTCCGCAGTGGGCTCTAGCTGATGTGCTGATAGCCGTTGACCAAGCGCCGTCTGCTCAAACCCCTGATCTACCAGGGTGACGCCGCCATTGCGCTGGGAGAGGCGAGGAGTGGCGATCGCTTCTTCCAAATCCATTTTAAAATCAACCACATTCACTGCAATGCCTAGCACAGTGGTGATAATCGTTGAGCCACCAGGAGAACCAAACGCTAAAACAGTGCCATCCGGGGCAAAGGCGATGGTAGGAGCCATACTGCTGCGAGGCCGTTTACCGGGTTCGGGAACGTTGGGGTGAGGATTTTCTACATCAAAATCCGTCAGCTCATTGTTCAAAATAAAGCCGTATCCAGGTACGACGATGCCAGAGCCCCCGGTAGATTCGATGGTGAGCGTGTAGGAGACGACCATGCCGTCGCCATCGACAACTGTCAGATGAGTCGTTGAGAGTCCTTCGCCATCGGTTGCAAGCGGCGACGAGGGCGGTACGGTCAGGCTAGGACTAGGGTCTTGCTGGTAAGGGAGGGGGTTGCCCGCGATCGCTCGGTACGCCGACTCATCAGCAGGCGCAGTATCGGGCAAGGCAGCGCGGCGATCATCTGCATAGGCCGCACTCAATAGCCCCGGTAAAGGCACATCTACATATTCTGGGTCGCCTAAGTAAGCATTGCGATCCGCAAAGGCCAGCCGTTCAGCTTCAATTAGCCAGTGCAGTGCCCGCTCTCGCTCTAAAGCACCTAGATCGTAGTCTTCTAGCAGGTTCAGCGTTTTGGCCACGGTGATGCCGCCGCTGCTGGGTAAGCCCATGCCGTAGAAGCGATAGCCCCGATAGGTGCTCTCTATTGCAGGCCGTATTCGGACTTCGTAGCGATCTAAATCAGCCAGGGTCATCTGTCCCGGCAGCACCGGAAAGGGTGGCTGGGCCACGGCGGGTGGCTGCTGTACGGTCTGAGCGATCACCTGACCAATCTCTCCCCGGTAAAAAGCGTTGACTCCAGCTTCGGCCAAAATGCGATAGGTTTGCGCCAACTCGGGATTGCGGAACTGACTGCCAACGGTGGGCACTTCACCCTGCGGTAGATAGAGCGCTTGAGTACTGGAGAAGGCAGCGAAGCGATCGCGATTTTTCTCAATCTGCTCAGCAAAAGTGGTGTCTACGGCAAAGCCCTCTCGCGCAAGGGTGATGGCCGGTTGCAGTAGCTCTGCCAGCGGTTTGGTGCCGTATCGCTCTACCGCTGTCGCCCAGTTCAAAAGCGTGCCAGGAACCCCGACAGCCCGCCCGCTGCTGATGCGATTGGGGTAAAAGGGCAGTGGTTCTCCGGTCGGGCTACTTGGATCGCGAAAGAGATCGGGCGTAACGGCTGCGGGGGCTTCTTCCCGACCGTCCAGCGTGACAACGGTATCGGAGTCGGGCTGATAAACCACCATGAATCCGCCACCGCCGATGCCCGCTGAGAAAGGCTCTACGACGCCTAGCGCTGCTGCGGTAGCGATCGCTGCATCAACCGCATTACCGCCCTCTCTCAAGATCTCTATGCCAATTTGCGTTGCCCGAGCATCGACGCTGGCCACAGCGCCGCCAGTGCCGGTAGCCCTGTAGCCGGTTTGTGGCTGAGCAGGCGCGCGCCATGGGAAAGCGATCACCGCTGCCAAACAAAATGTCAAACAGGTAATCAGCAGTCGGCGTTTCATAGGGGCTCTCAGCTTGAACTGGAATTTGATGAAAATTTGGGAGACAAAGGCTAGGGACAGACCGTGACCTTCGCAGCTGTTTTCACCTCGCCGTACAGTGTGTCTCTTTGTTGCGCAGGCCGGTTGAGAGAGGCGATCGCTCTCACCAAATCAGCCTCACTTTGACAGGTGCCCCCCGTCGCGCCTGCCATGGAAGTAATGTGCTCTTCCATCAGAATGCCGCCGATGTCATTGCAGCCCCATCGTAGCGCTTCGGTCGCCCCGGCTAGCCCTAACTTCACCCAGCTCGGCTGGTGGTTGACAATCCAATTGCCTAAAAAGATTCTCGCCACTGCTGTTAGCAATAGCGCATCGGCCAGTACCGGCTGATCGCGTCCTACTCGGCGACGCAGTGGCTTAGGCGCTTCCTGCCCAACAAACGGCAGCAAGATGAATTCTGAAATGCCCGGATAGCCTGCGGCAAGAGATTTTTGTTGGAGCGATCGCAACAGCTCCAAATGTACCACCTGCTGCTCAACCGTCTCAATATGACCCGAGAGCATCGTACTGGTCGTCGGCAGCCCAATCTTATGCGCTAGCCCTACAATCTCTAGCCACTCTGCCGCTGTTGTTTTTTCTGGGCACAGTATCCGCCGCACGCTGTCATCGAGTACTTCTGCCGCCGTTCCTGGCAGTGACCCAACCCCAGCATCTCGCAGTGCTACCAGCACCGCTTCCAGGCTCAGCCCATCTTCCCTGGCAATAAACTGCACCTCTTGCGGGGAGAAAGCGTGAACATGCAGTCGGGGTGATGCCGTCTTAATCGTCTCTACTAGCTTGCAGTAATAGGCTAGAGAAGTACCGTTGATCTTCGCCTCAGGGTTTAGCCCACCCTGCATACAGACTTCTGTTGCTCCGAGTGCCACGGCCTCTGTTGCTTTTTCTAAAATGCCGCTCCAGTCCACCCAATAGGCTCCCGGCTGGCCTGCATCCCGACGGAATGCGCAAAAGCTACAGTGCTGCTCGCAAATATTGGTGTAGTTGATATTGCGGTTAAGCACATAGGTCACTGTCTCGCCGACCTGTCGCTTTCTGAGGGCGTCTGCTGTCGCTCGGATGGCCTCTCTTTCACTTGGCTCGCTCACCTGTAGCAGCGTTACACCTTCTGCTACAGAAATATCTTTTCCTAAAAGCGATCGCTCTAAAATCTGTTCAATCACTGACATTTGCCACACGATACCTATTCACCATCCTACTAGATGACAACTCAGCGTGTTTAGCTATCCTCGGGGTCTGTAGGTTTGATAGAGGGGTTTATCTGCCAGTCACCGCCTGGCAGATAAACCCCCCCCTGCTGACGGACCTGCTCCGCGCTCATCTGATACACCCAGGCCATCTGCAACGGTTCGTACTCAGGGGTAAAGACTTGCACCCAGCGACGCTGATAGTCGCCATCGGCGGTGACGGCATCGCTCACGTAGCCTTCCAACGCATCCAAACGTCGCAAAATATCTTTACAGGTAGGTACGCTCTGGCAAAACGCCAGCAGATAGCCCTTCACCCAGTCGTGCCCGGCGGTCATCGCCGGATAGCCCAGCCGGGGAAAGTCATAGAGCTGCCCTTGCACCGCTGCCGGAATGGCGCTAGTCAGATGGTCACCACAATACTCGCGGTGATAGCGACCGCCCGGCATTAGCGTGCCGTAAACAAGAACCCGCAGCTCATCTGATTCAAAGCTGTCCATACCCCCTCTCACATTTCATCATCTAAATATCTATGGCGCATATCTAAACTTCAGTTCGCCCACTAAAATATATAGTTTGAACCAGCAAAGGGATACGAAAGGCGTGGAATTGCGATATAGCCCAGCAGACATCGAAGCAAAATGGCAGGCATATTGGGCAAAAAACGGGGTAGACAAAACCCCCGACGCAGATGATGGCGCTAAAAAATTCTACGCCCTATCGATGTTTCCCTATCCCTCTGGCGACCTGCACATGGGGCATGTGCGCAACTACACCATCACCGATGTGATCGCCCGAGTCCGCCGTATGCAGGGCTACCGCGTGCTTCACCCGATGGGCTGGGATGCCTTTGGCCTGCCCGCTGAAAATGCCGCCATCAAGCGCGGCGTCCCCCCTGCCGAATGGACGCTCAAGAATATCGCCCAGATGCGTGAGCAGCTCAAAAGCCTGGGACTCTCCTACGACTGGGACCGGGAAGTTGCCACTTGCCTGCCTAACTACTATCACTGGACGCAGTGGATCTTTTTGCAGTTTTTTGACGCGGGCCTCGCCTACCAAAAAGAAGCGGCGGTCAACTGGGACCCCATTGATCAGACCGTGCTCGCCAATGAGCAGGTAGATAGTGAGGGCCGCTCCTGGCGCTCGGGCGCAAAAGTTGAGCGTAAGTTGCTTCGCCAATGGTTCTTTAAAATCACCGCCTACGCCGAACAGCTCCTTAATGACTTAGATAAGCTTCCCGGCTGGCCAGAGCGGGTAAAAACCATGCAGGCTAACTGGATTGGCAAATCCACAGGCGCTCAGGTCACCTTCAGAACCGATTCAGATGATGATCTGGTGATTTACACCACTCGCCCCGATACGCTTTGGGGCGCAACTTTCATGGTACTTTCGCCTGAGCATCCGCTGATGGAAAAGCTCACGATAAAAGCGCAGTCTAGAGCCGTAGAGGTTTACCAGGAGGCTGCTGCCAACCTCAGCACGATTGACCGAACAGCGGAAGGCCGAGAGAAAACCGGCGTCTGGACAGGCAGCTACGCAATTAATCCGGTCAACGGTGAAAAGATTCCCATCTGGACAGCTGACTACGTGATGATGGACTACGGTACGGGCGCAATTATGGCGGTGCCTGCTCACGATCAGCGAGATTTTGAATTTGCGCGTAAGTTTGAGCTGCCGGTTAAAGCAGTGATTCAGCCAGAAGGCGAGTCGCTAGACGGAGATACGATGGACGGAGCCTATGCAGGGACTGGGGCGATGGTTCACTCTGGGCCTTTGGACGGTGTGAGGGCGGGGAAAGGAGAAGAGGAGAGTGTAGAAAAGGCGATCGCCTACCTAGAAAAAAACACCCTCGGACAAGGCACCACCAACTACCGGCTGCGCGACTGGCTCGTCTCCCGCCAGCGCTACTGGGGAGCCCCGATCCCGATTATTCACTGCCCTAACTGTGGCACGGTTCCAGTTCCCACCTCAGACCTCCCGGTCAAGCTGCCCGACAACGTTGAGTTCACCGGCAAAGGCGCATCGCCCCTGTCCAAAATGGCCGATTGGGTAAACGTCCCCTGCCCTAACTGCCAGGCCGAGGCAAAACGTGAAACCGATACTATGGACACCTTTCTCGATTCGTCCTGGTACTTTTTGCGCTACGCCGACGCCAATAATCCAGACGCTGCCTTTACGCCTGAGCGGGTGAATGATTGGCTCCCGGTCGATCAGTACGTGGGCGGTATTGAGCACGCTATTTTGCACCTGCTCTACTCGCGCTTTTTCACCAAAGTCCTTAGAGATCGGGGATTTTTGAACTTCGATGAGCCTTTTCAGCGTCTGCTCACTCAGGGTATGGTGCAGGCCATCACCTACAAAAACGCCGAGGGTCAGTTCTTTCTCCCAGCGGATATCGCCGACTTGAATAGTCCTACTGATCCTGAAACTGGCGAAGTGCTACAGGTGTCTTACGAAAAGATGTCTAAGTCTAAGTTTAACGGTGTGCCTCCCGCCGAAGTGCTTGCAAAATATGGGGCTGACACCGCTCGTATGTTCATCCTCTTCAAGTCTCCGCCTGAAAAAGATCTGGAGTGGGATGACGCGGATGTAGAAGGGCAGTATCGCTTTCTCAACCGGGTTTGGCGTGCGGTGGTGGAGTTTGCGCAGTCTGACGGGGCGATCGCCCTTAAAGCAATCGACAGTATTCAACAAAGCGACCTCAGCAAGGCCGATAAAGCGCTGCGCCGCGCTACTCACACCGCCATCAAAGAAATTACTGAAGATATTGAAGGCGACTATCAGTTCAATACAGCCGTTTCTGAGCTGATGAAGCTGAGCAATGCCATCAATGAGGCTGCCGATAAAGCGACGCCTGCCTTTGCCGAGAGCATTTGCACCTTGGTTCGACTAATCGCGCCGTTTTCACCGCATATTGCCGAAGAGCTGTGGTCCCATTTGGAATCTGACTCAGCCAAAGGCTCTGTTCACCAGCAGCCCTGGCCTCAGTTGGATGCGGCGGCTTTAGTTGCCGATGAGATTACCCTGGTAGTTCAGATTATGGGCAAAACCCGAGGCACCTTGCAAGTCCCGGCTGGGGCTGATAAAGCTGCGTTGGAGACATATGCCCGCGAGTCAGAGATTGCCCAGCGCTATTTGGAGGGTAAGCAGATTAAAAAAGTGATTGTTGTCCCCGGTAAGCTGGTCAACTTTGTAGCCGTGTAGTGGGTTCAAAATAGTACTTTGGAGTAATCAGGTATTTTTTATACCTGATTGAGTCATGGTCTCTGTAGTGGGTCGTGTATGGAGTAAACTTCGATACCAATTTTCGTTGATAGAGGTATGAAAAATTACAGAAATATTTAGCCGGATGCGGGCCGAAACCTGAGACATTCCTGGTAGAATTTCGGTGAAGACACATAGGATTCTGCTGCATGGGTTCTCTAACCACAGCGTCCATCCCTACAGATGTTCGGATTGGGCTCGGTAAGGTTTTACTGGTAGAAGACGAAGCCCTGATTCGCGAAACCGTTGCGCTGTCTCTAGCCGACGAAGGATTTGAAGTATTAGTAGCCGATAACGGCCAGCGAGCGCTGGAAATGCTGCTCGGGGCGCCTGAGCGGGGGAAGAGTGCGATCGCTGACATCAGCCTGGTCATTTTAGACCTGATGCTTCCTGGCATGAACGGCCTGGATCTATGCCGTCTCGTCCGCCACCAAGGCATGGATATGCCGATCCTCATCCTGAGCGCCAAGGGCACCGAAACTGATCGGGTGGTGGGCCTCGAAGTCGGCGCGGATGACTACTTGACCAAGCCTTTCGGTATGCGGGAGCTGATTGCTCGTTGCCGGGCTTTGCTCAGGCGCTACCAATCCAAGGCCAAGCAAGACGACAAGTCGGTGATGAAGTTTGAAGACATCGCTCTGCACACCGACGAGTGCCGCGTCTTTTTAGCAGGCGGCGAAGTTAACCTCTCACCCAAAGAATTCAAGATCCTAGAGCTGCTAATCAGCCAGCCCAAGCGAGTATGGTCTCGCGATCAGATCATCGACCAGGTTTGGGGCTACGATTTCATGGGCGACAACAAAACCGTAGATGTTCACATTCGCTGGCTGCGCGAAAAGCTAGAAGAAAACCCCAGCCACCCGGAATATCTCAAAACCGTTCGTGGCTTTGGCTATCGTTTGGGTTAAGAGCATCGAGTATGAACTGGAGCCTCGGAGCAGAAAGAACTCGGCCATATCCCAATAGCTGAGCTTGTAGCGCACGCGGCAAAGCAACACCTGAAAGATGTATTGGTGGGGACTTCGATAAAGTTAAAGAGGCTGCTCGTGCGCTCATTGAAGGTGCGGCGACAGCGCTTGCAGCGAAACATATCATAGCCCAGGCTAGTTTTGCGTTGCAGCGGCGAAACGCGGGGCGACTACAGTGCCGTACAGCCCAGATGTGGAACGATAACATAGGTGTTTCAGTGCCTTTAAACACGCTCAGCCGATGGTGATTGGAGAAAAGCCGTTGCCGCTGACCTCAAGCCTATCTACCAAGCCGCCACGCTTGCCGAGTCAGAAGCAGCCCTCGATGCCTTTGCCGCCAAGTGGGACGAAGCTTACCCGGCTGTCAGCCAGGTTTGGATACGGCACTGGGAGAACGTCATCCCGATATTCGACTACCCAATGGAGATTCGCCGCGTCATCTACACCACCAACGCCATTGAGTCGGTCAACCGCTCGCTGCGCAAGGTGATTAAGACGAAGGCTGTCTTCCCCAGCGAAGATGCCGTTTTCAGACTGATGTATCTAGCGATGAACAATATCTCGAAGAAGTGGAACAGGCCGATTAAGAACTGGCGTGCAGCCTTGTCACATTTTGCTATCCTGTTTCCAGAACGCTTTTCCGCTTAAGAAAAAAGCGCTTACACAAAATTCAGATCACTCTCTGATTGGTGGAAACGTAGCTTCGTTACTCCGGAGCCATATACTGGTTTCGTCTACCGACGGGCACTGCCCCAATTTTGTTAAATACCTTTTTCACTATGCCTTGTATAAGAAAGTGCTCATGCTCTTCATCTACGACGATGGGAGCATAGTTTGGATTTGCCGAGATGAGGTAAACACGTCCTTCCTCGTCTCTGTGATATACCTTCACCATCATAGAAAGGCTAGCTCCGAGAGAAGCAACGACTATCTCACCGCCTAATAAATCGGCATGAGACTTACCGTATTCTTCTACGATTAGAATAGTGCCGTTGTAGATTCCCTCATCAATCATAGAGTCTCCAACAACATCAAGAATGTAAGTGCTCTGAGGGTTCCCGATGAGATGATTTCCTACTTCAATCTCCTCATAGTAAAGCCCGGTATCACCAACCGGTTTGGGCGTTGCGGAAACCTCAGCATACTTGCGGTATCTTTCCATATACACAACATTATCAGAAGTTGGTAGATCGTCCTTAACGCCTGAAAGCTCATCCTCTAGCCAACGCCAAAAATCACCTAATTCCTCTAGTTCAAGAGCAGCAAGGTTTTCAGTCAGCCCGCTTTCAAGAATCCTCTTTCGAATCATACAGTACTCGTCGGTATACAGTTTCAACTCAGTAACAGCACGGATAGGCAGACGAATCGAACTCGTCATTTCTCCAAATTTTGTTCCGCGAGGCCGACCCGAACCTAACCGGTTACCGCCCCACTGACTGGGCTTCTCCGCGCTTTTCTTCTTATCCATAATCGGCCAATTCACAGGGATACAGAACTTATACGACGTATCTTTGTTACTTATCCAACCAGACATGAAAGGTCTGTATAGGATTCTCAGCGAGCCTACACAGACCTTTCACATCTAACTCCGCTTGGACTTTATGAAGTCGGTCAGCGCTTGTATAAGCAGCGTCGTCGCTAGTATTCCGTCCACACCATATAGAGGAGGCAGTACATCGGGAATTGAAATGGGTTCAGAAGCAGAAATTACAGCCATTGATTTCCTCTTTAGCATAGCTAGAGAGGACAGAGAGGACATATGAGCAGACTCGGCAGGTTTCATTTTGATTGGCTCGTTGACGAAACAGAACCTTGGCTGGCACCAAGTTTTCAAATAAAGTACATGTGTACTAACAAAAATGTAGCAAAATAATCCCTGTAGTGCAAGCGTTTCAACATTTTTATTCGAGTTTTGAGTATTCGATATGCGTACAAAATTCAAGGCGTATGTCATTTAATTTACGTACGTAAATTAAGTGATGGGGCGAGAATTAGTTGCCTATTTTTGAATAAGATGTCCTGAGGACAAAAATATCAATAGGTTGGCAGGGTTCCCTTTCGGGACGCCTAAGTAATTTTCGGGGTTGAAGTCTCCGCTGAAATGGTTAAAATGTACTAGCAGAGTGATGAGAGATCATTAGCTCGTTGACGGCTGTACAGCCATTTGCGCATGCCCTGGCAGGTGTGTGTAAAAAGGCAGCAAGATACCTATCTTGCTGCCTTTTTGCTATCTAGTGATGCGATGTTGACCCCTGGCAGAGATACAGCTAATTTCGCTCACATCGGCCTGAAATCCCTATCCTGTTGTAGCAATTTTCTCTATACTTGCTTGAAATACGCAACTGAGGACAATCAGTGGTGTAAAGGCTGTGACGAAATGTGAGCGTTTTTTCGTTTATCGCGGCCAGAGGTGTAGATGGCATCCACCGAGCGATTGTGCATCAAAACATTAGGTTTACAGTGTTTGTAGTGGGAGGTTTAGCGAAGGCTAAAAAATTGGCTGGTAAGTGGCCACAAAACACAGCTTTTTTACCTTGGGGTCTTGCAGGCATCAGGGCTATGCAGGCATCAATGACTTGTTGAAACTATATGGGCTTCTTTAGCTGAGGGCGTAACTTGTACTTCTTCACAGTAAGCCTGATCGCTTCGAAATGGTCAGGATTGGGTAGCCAAATTGGAGCACATCGCCCTCAAGGCAACCTTCCCGCATCCTGTCTGCGCTTAAGCAGCCTGGAATAAGACTTCCAGTTCCTCTGCTCTTTTATAAATCGCTCCCTGTGATCACTCAGACACACGAATTCTGCCATTCGCGTTCGAGGCCTCAAGAAGTTGCCCACCTCATTCACTGCTCGGCAGAACCGTTGAGCCACTTCAAATTCGCCGAAGCCCCGGGTCGGGTAATAGCGATGATACTTGATGCGCCGATGGCTCTGCTCAACTGGGTTGGCGGTGCAGGGGCGCACCTCGTGCTCGGTATCTTTGCCCAGTTCTTCCTCATTTCTCCGGGGGAGAGGCTGCGCCAACGCCCGTGGGTAGGAGGCTAAGCCGTCAGTCAGTAGCGACCTTCTCTGGTGCGTCTTCGTGAAGGCTGATCGCCTGGGCAAAGAAGGCTTTAGTTCCAGTCACATCGCGAGTCCTGCTGAGGCGGACATCCACCAGATTGCCGTCTTCATCAATGCCGCGATAGAGATAGCACCACACCCCTTTTATCCGCATATAGGTTTTGTCAACGAGCCAAATCTTCTCGGCCTTTCCTTTCCGCTTCGTCCTAATTTGTTCGGTAAAATGAGGCAGGAATCGTTCCTCCCAATCCCTCACGGTTTCGTGAGTGAACTGGAAGTCTCGGAGCAGAAAGAACTCGGCCACATCCCGATAGCTGAGCTTGTAGCGTACGCGGCAAAGCAACACCTGAAAGATGATATCGGTGGGGACTTCGATAAAGTTAAAGAGGCTGCTCGTGCGCTCATTGAAGGTGGGGCGACAGCGCTTGCAGCGAAACATATCATAGCCCAGGCTAGTTTTGCGTTGCAGCGGCGAAACGCGGGGCGACTGGTGATGAGGGAAATCCATAGGAACTATGCAGGAAATGGCTGAAGGCATCCCTAGCCTACCAGTAGGTTGATTCCTCGCCGATTGTGGCTACTCAGTCCTGACAGTTTCGTTCAGAAAGGAAAATTGATAGATACACAAACATTCTCAAGGTTTGAGCTGGATATGGCTCAAATGCCCGGCAGTATCTTCACCTACGCGGCAGTAGCTTAAAGAACAGATGTTAACCGCCCATCGACCCTGACGATTGGGTACTATCCCTGTAGAATTCGACGGAGAATCGCTGTTCTCTACCAGCTAACCATGACTGCCAAACTTCGACTGTCTTCGTCACGCTCTTTCTGGCCCCTACTGCCCGGCGGCATCATCTTGGGGGGCGTTTTGCTGACTCTGTGGCTACAGACTTTTACGAGCAATGGCGTAGTGTTTAGCGGCGATGGCGGGCTGAAGGCGATGCTTGCTCAGCAAATGGCTCAGCAGCTATCAGCAGGCGACTGGCCAGTAGAGATTGCCCTGCGTTTGCCTGCTGCCGACTGGGTCAAAACGCTATGGCAGCAGGGTCTCTATCCCTTTCAACCGCCCTTTGTATATGAAGTCGGCGCAAAGCACTTCATCACTTTTCCGTTTACCTTTCCACTGGTAAGCGCTCCTTTTTATGCGCTTTTTGGCGATCGCGGCCTCTACATCATCCCCCTAGTTGCACTCTGGTCTATCTGGTTGAGATTCTGGCAGATTGGCCGCAGAGCAGGCTGGGACTCCGGTGCCCTGTGCTTAGGCCTAATCAGCCTGATTTTTGCTTCGCCACTCACCCTCTATGGCGGCATGTACTGGGAGCACACCCTGGCAGTAGCGCTGGCTTTTTGGGGCGTTAGCATTTTGCTGTTTCCGCCGGGCATTACTTTAACGCGCCGTCAGTGTTTAGTCAGTGGCTTCCTGATTGGTCTAGCCGTTTGGTTTCGTCCAGAATTTTTGTGTTTGGTGGCTGCTGTGGGGTTGATAGCCGCTGTTGGCTGGGCGTTTCCTCGCTGGCGAATGTCGCCGCCCTTCACTCTGAACGAAGTACTCGTGCTAATTGGGGCGATGGTTGGAACCGTTGGTATTTTCTTCGGGCTCAACGCTTTTATTTACGGTCATCCTTTAGGTATTCACGCTATTCAAATTGTCGAGGAGTCCACGCTCTCTAACCAACTCACTCAGGCTAGAGACGGCTATCAGCAGATGTGGATGTCTCTGCGCCGCTACTTTCCGGTAGTGATATTCGTGGGTTTGGCTGCACTAGCCAGCCTCAAACTGAAAAAAAGTCACTTTAAAACCACTCACTCAACCGAGGCTACCAACGCTCAGATAATTGGCTCAGATAGTCAATCCAACAACCTGATTCCGATGCGTTTAGCGCTGATATTGAGCGTGCTATTCGCGCTTAGCGTGCCGCTGATTGTACCGCCAGGAGCGGGGGGGAAGCAGTGGGGACCTAGATTCTATTTGATTTTGGTGCCACTCCTATCGATTGTGCTGGCTGAGCAGCTTCAGGCCGGTTTTTTTCGGGGGTGGGCGCGGCGGGCGGCGCTAGTTGGGGCAGCGGCTGTGCTGGTCCTGGGTATTCAAGTGAATACGGTCGATGGCGCGTTTAGACCTTATAAAGATGATCAGACTCAGTCGATATCGCTGCCGGGTAACTATGCTCCGGTTGCGCCTGCGATCGCCGAACTACAGCAGCAGCCCTTACCCTGGGTCGCTATGTCCCATGAGTTCGTGGCCCAACAGCTCTGGAGCGCCCTGCCCGAGAAGACCTTTTTTCGCACCGAAACGACTGCCGAGCTGAAGCAGCTCGCAGCAGCCTTGGTTGAGCAAAACGAAAGCGAATTTTTATACGTGTGCTATCCCCACCGGGACTGTCCTACCCCAGAGACAGCGGCTAGCGAGTTGGGATTGCCAAGCACTGATCGCAGCCTGAAATTTGTGCCCCTGGGTACTTACGGTAAGTATCCGCTATATAGAGTAGAGATCGCATCATGAAGGCAGAGAGTTCTGTTGTTCGGCGGCTGCAACGGCTGCCCATAGGTCGATTTTTGCGATTTGGCGTGGTTGGCTTTAGCGGTCTCTTTGTCGATATTGTTGTTTTCTATCTGCTGCGCGAGCGCATCGGGCTAGACTGGCGCTTGAGTACGGCGCTGTCTATTGAAGTTGCAATTGTCAACAATTTTTTGTGGAATGATGCCTGGACGTTCGCCGACCTTGCTCAGCGGCAGCAGGGCTGGAGAGCGAGGTTTCAGCGGTTTCTCAAGTTCAACCTGGTCTGTTTAATGGGAGCCTTCTTGCAGGTCACTATCATGGCCTTGCTCTTGGCGGTACCGGCTGTTAATCATCTGCCGGTACTGATGGGTCAATGGGTCACTGCCGACTGGACTAACAATGCCAATGAGTATTTTGCCAAAGTCGTTGCGATCGCTCTTGTTACTCTTTGGAACTTTTGGATTAATCTCAAGCTCAGCTGGCGCACTAAAAAGTAAATCTACGCTAGGTGGGCGAGTATCAGAATCAGAGTTTAGGATTGACTGACCAAGAAATTAGAGAGATTTTAGCGACGCGTGGATGCCTATGGGTTTTAGCAGCAGCGAGCTCAGTGGCCAAGGTTATAAAGGGGCCGCTGAGACTTTATTAAGCGGCAGATTCCCAACTAGCCGAAGCTATAGCAGTGACCAATACTGAAACAGCCTCCAGGCCATAAGCCTGGAGGCTGTCCAATCTCGTGACGCTGCTTACTTTCCGGTAAGGTTTGACGCTGCGCTAGTCCCCTACTGCTGATAGACCTGTAGCTGGAACTCGTCTAGATTCATTGTGCCGCTGAGCTTTTGGCTGTCAATTAAAGGGTACTGGGCCTGCAATAGCGCTTCGGTATTGGCGATGAAGGTAGCCGCCTCAGCCTCTGTCTCTGGTGCGTGCCACAGCGGATAGTCGGCTTTGAGCCACAGCACTCGCCCGTAATCTTTAGCCGCTAGAGCGGACTTGAGCGCCTCCGTTACCTGAGCTGGATCAGCTGCCAGCACCTCGGTATCGGTCTGGTCATCGAGGTAGTATACCAGCCGCAGTACATGGCCCCAGGCCCGAGAATTCATCACGACTAGAGTGGGTTCATCAGTTCCTAGCAGAGCACTATTGACGGTGTGAAACATCTGGCGATCGCGCCCCACAAAATCTCCAATGTTCACCGCCAAATACACCGCCAGCAGCCCTGCCGTTAGCACCTCTCGCCAGCGTCCGGTGCTTAGCTCTAGCCAGGCAGCCACCAGTAGCAAACATCCCGGCAGCGCCACCATGGCAGAGCGACCCCAGCCGAATCCCAGCGTATAGGTGTTTGCTGCAATATCAATTGCTAAAGCCACCGCTAGCGGCACCAGCCCCATCAGTAGGCCAATCATCATCACCTGGTACTGCCGCCGTCGGTAAAGTCCCACTACGCACATTGCTAAAAAGCCCAGTACCCCGCAGCCAATTGCCACTGCGGCTGGCTTAATTGGACTGTCTAGCGGCTCCATGCTAGTAGCCATGCTACCCAACAGCAGATGGTTTCCCACTGTTTGAGCCAGGTCTTTACCATGCGCCAAAGCCGACTGTAGCGGCCCCCCTACCGACGAAATTTGATCGAGTACATCCCGGCGGTTGTGCAGCTGTTGGCGGGTACCCCATAGTGCCCAGGGCATAAATAACAGTATTCCTGTTCCCATCGTCAGCCCGTGCTGAAACCAGTGCTTACGGTCTAAATACAGAACGAGCGCACAGAGTGCAAACAGCCAGTAGGCAAACAAGTATTGGGTCAGCAGCCCGGCTGTAATCGCGATCGCCATTCCGCCTCGCAGCAGCCAGCGCTGCCAGCTGTGAGGTTTGGCATAGGGTTTAGTACTGGGGCGAACTTCGGCTTCAACCCCAGCCAAAGCCAGGAAGCAGCTGCCGCTCACCGCCACCCAAAACACCAGAGCGGTATACATACGCAGATCTAAAGAGTGAGAGAAAAAGAACGGATTAAGCGAGAGCAGCGCTGTGAAAACCAGTCCGCCTCGCTGACCCAACACTCGCCGCCCCAGCCCATAGGCTACCAGCAGCGTAGCCAAGCTCACCAGTATAACTAGGCTACGCAAAGAGGCTTCGCTGTTGCCGAACAGCCGCATCCATCCATGCTCGCTCAAATAAAATAGGGGCGGATGCGGGTCTCCTAAAATACCTTTCAAGACATTTTTGACTGTTTCTAAAACGCCAGAAATTCCCTGTTCAGCTGGCAAATTCAACAAGGACGAAAAGTCTTTTAGCGCAAATGGCGCGTTGTCTGGCAAAAGGTATTCATTTTTTTGTCCTGTCGCCAGTAGGACAGAGAGCACCTCGTCGTACCACAGCTCTCGTTTTCCGGCCCACAGTACCCGCAGTCCGGTTGCTGTAGCAATACACAGCAATAGAAAGACTTCCACCACTGTGGCCCACTGGCTGCGGGCAGAGTTTGTATTCAAGCGCAGGTCTGCTTGAATAGAACGATCAAAGGAACGAGTCATAGCACTAACGTGGTCTCTTGTAAGAGTTGTTAAATCACTTATCGGGTCTGAATCCGCGCTTCAGGAGAAATCGGTGCTTTCTTTACACCGTAGGCATCTCGCACCAGATAGAGCGGGCGGCCTTTCACCTCTTCGTAGACACGTCCCAGGTATTCCCCTAAGATGCCCAAACTGACCATTTGCACCCCGCCTAAAAACAGCACTGCCACCATTAAAGAGGCATAGCCAGGCACATCAGTGCCTGATACCAGCGTGCGCAAAAACAAAAAAGAGCCATAGAGAAAGGAGATCACTGCAAATCCGATGCCGACATAGCTCCACATTCTCAGGGGTGCCAGGCTGAAAGAAGCAATTCCGTCAATGGCAAAGTTCCACAGCCGCCAGTAGTTCCACTTGGTTTCGCCGCTGTAGCGAGGCTCCCGGTCATACATCACCTCAATCTGACGGTAGCCCACCCAGGCAAATAGCCCTTTCATAAATCGGGTGCGTTCGGGCAGCTGCTTGATCACCTCTACTACCCGTCTATCCAGTAGCCTGAAGTCGCCGGTATCTCGGGGAATAGGCACCTTGCTCATGCGCTCCATCACTCGGTAAAAAGAGTTGGCCGTCATCCGCTTTAGCCAGGTTTCTCCCTCGCGCGATCGCCGTTTGGCATAAACAACGTCATAGCCCTCTCGCCACTTAGCTACCAGCACCTCTATTAGCTCTGGTGGGTCTTGCAAGTCAGCATCAATTGGCACTACAGCCGCTCCAGAGGCGTAGTCGATGCCAGCGGTAAGAGCCAGCTCCTTGCCAAAGTTACGGGAGAGCGCCACGATTTTGATATGAGGATTGCGACGCCGGTGATCTTGTAAGACCTGAACAGTGTTGTCAGAGCTGCCATCATCTATGCAGATGATTTCATAAGTCGCGCCTAGGCGATCAAGCACGGTTTCTAAGCGTTTAAACAAGTAGTCAATGTTAGATGCCTCACAGTAGAGCGGTACTACTATAGAAATCTCTACAGCTGATTGGTTTGGCAAAGTTGTCTCCATATGACCCTGTTCAGATTTGCTAGGCTTCTAACCGGTCTACTGCGTCTACTGGTTGTTCATATAACTAGAGGTACTTGCTCTAGGGATACTCGATCTGCACTGTGTAATCCAACAAAACCGAATGATGTTCGCTGAAATTTAACCCTTCTATATAAATCCCCTGCACGGGGTTCACAAAAAGGCCCTGTGGGTAATCTGCTGTTAAGTTTGCATTATTAATATGCCCATCTCGCTAAGCCATTATTTCGCCATGAACCAGCCGCTGATCTCACCGCCATCAGGCCCATTACAGGTGCCCATCACCGCGCCCTCAGCAGCCGAGGTTCTGACGACATCAGCTGCTCTGCCTCCTAAGTTTTCGCTGGTCATTCCAACCTATAACGAACGTGGCAACGTTGCTAAAATCGTTGCTCAGCTCGTTACGCTACTCGATGGCTTCATCCCCGGTAGCTACGAGCTTATTCTTGTGGATGACGATAGCCCTGACCGCACCTGGCAGGTTGCTCAAGACCTCACGACTACCTACGCTCAGCTGCAAGTCATGCGCCGTCAGGGCGAGCGCGGGCTTTCCTCAGCAGTGATTCGCGGCTGGCAGGTTGCCCGAGGCGAAATTTTAGGTGTGATTGACGCTGACCTTCAGCACCCGCCAGAAGTGCTGCTCAAGCTGCTGCAAGCGACCCTAGATGGGGCTGATTTGGCTGCCGCTAGTCGCCATGTAGAGGGGGGCGGGGTCAGTGACTGGAGTATCGTTCGGCGGTTTTTGTCGCGGGGGGCTCAAATGCTTGGCCTGATGGTGTGTCCGGCGGTGGTAGGGCGGGTGAGCGATCCGATGAGCGGCTACTTTATGGTGAGACGAAGCGCGATCGCTGGCCCTCACCTCAACCCTCTAGGCTACAAGATTTTGCTAGAGGTGATTGGCCGAGGCAAAATCGATCAGATAGCTGAAGTGGGCTACGTTTTTCAAGAGCGCGAGTCGGGTGAGAGTAAGGTTACCTGGAAGCAATATGTAGAGTATCTAGGGCATTTGGCCAGGCTCCGGTCGCGCGGCAGAGTCGGCCGCCTGCGGCAAAAGCTACCGCAGCAGCTGCCTGTGAAGCGCTTCATTCGCTATGGCCTCGTTGGGCTGAGCGGCGTTTTGGTAGATATGGCCGTTCTCTATGTACTCAGTGACGGTATTGGCCTAGCCCTTACTCGCAGCAAAATTGTCGCTGCCGAAGTTGCCATTATCAATAATTTTTTGTGGAACGATGCCTGGACGTTTGCCGATATGACTCAGCGGCAAAAAGGCTGGGGCACTCGGTTTAAGCGGTTGCTTAAGTTTAATATTATCTGCCTTATGGGGCTAGTTTTAAATGTGCTGCTGCTTAACGTGTTTTATAACCTGATCTTTGGAAAAAGTCTCAAATACCTCGCCAACCTGATCGCCATTGGCCCAGTCGCCCTTTGGAACTTCTGGGTCAGCTTCAAGCTAAGGTGGCGGGTTACAGCCGTGAATTAGGGCTGATAGTCTTCTCGCCAGGCTTCTAGTAGTGCGCTGGCGCGATCGCTGCCACCATTGTCGTCTTGTCGTTCATACAGTCGCTGCGCCTGGTCTAGGGTTTCAAGTGCGGCGTTGCGATTACCCTGCCCCCAAAGAGCCAGAGCTAAGTTATAGCGCACTCCTGGATCTTCTGGGAAAGCGCGAATTAGTCGGCGGTAAGACAGGACAGCCCGCAGGTACTGCTCGCGAGCTAACAGTAACTCGCCCAGGCTAGCCTGAGCAGGCATTAAGTCGGGGTCATGCTCAACTGCTTGCTCCAAGTGGTTGAGCGCAGCATTTTCTTCACCCCGATCCAGCAAGATCTTTCCCAATCGGAACTGTGACTCGGCATCTCTAGCGTTGAGCCGTATTGCGCTCTGAAAGGCATCAAAGGCGCGGGAGTCGTTGCCTTGCTCTAGCCAAATAGTGCCTAAAGTGGCATATACACTGCTGCGGTTGGCATCGAGAGCGAGCGATCGCTCTAGCGGGCTGAGGGCAGCGGCATAGTCATCTTGAGCCAGATAAAGCCTTCCAATCGCCTCATAGGCCTGCGCGTTTGTCGGCGCGATGCTGACAGCCTGTTCGTAAGCACTGCGTGCTTCGTCATACGCTTCCAAACGCAGCAGCGAGCCGCCTAACCCAATAAAAGCATCGGCAGCACGAGGACTGATATCAATCAGGGCGCGGTAGGCGTCGGCTGACTGCTCATATCGCTCATCCATAAACAGGCTGTGGGCTAGACCATAGTGAAAAGCCGAATTGCGGGGGTCTCGATCAAGCGCCTGCCGGTAGTATTCCGCGGCTGCTTCAAAGTTGCCTTGTTTGAGCTGCAAATAAGCAATGCCAGAATAGATGCGAGTATTGTCCCGGTCAACTTGAAGGGCTTGCTGGTAGAGGGCGATCGCGCCTCCATAGTCCATCGAATCAATCTTCTTTTGAGCTTCACCGAGCAGATTGGAGAGGCGCTCTTTTTGTTCGTCGCTGAGATCGTCGCGGTCGGCCTGCGCAATCAGGTCGTTCCCACTGCGCTCTATGGCCGGCGAACCAGGCTCCAAGGCATCTGCGACTCTAGCCGTTAGCAGCGGAGAAATCGCTATTCCAACGGTTGCTAGCAGCGCTGTGAACTTATACCGATAGCCCATGGGCTAACCTCCTAAAAGATCAAAAATAAGCCAAGATAAAACTAGCTTTGCCAGGTTTGACTCATGATTCTATCAACAACTGATTTAATTCAAGGAGAGAATATTCAAACTTACCTTGGAATTGTTACTTCTGAAGTGGTTTACGGCAGCAATGCCCTACGAGATTTCTTCGCAGGTATCAGAGATGTCTTAGGCGGGCGCACGGCTGCTTACGAGCGAGTGTTTGAAAAGGGTCAGCAGGAGGCGCTCAAAGAGATAGAGAACCGGGCCGCAAAACTGGGCGCGGATGCGGTAATCGGCATTCAGGTCAAAACGGACACTATTAATATTGATGACCATGGGGTGCTCATGCTCATTACCGCCACTGGGACAGCTGTGAAGCTGTAGGATGCGCGCGACCACAGAATGCCCAGCGGGCTGCTCTGCGGATTTAAACTCGCCGAAAGACGAGCGAAAAATTGTTGGCGGGCATAGGCACCGTTTTTTCTAGCTGGAGGCCGTGCTTTTGAGCGATCGCCCTCACCGCTTCCAGCTCTCGAATGCCCCAATCAGGATTTTGGTGGCGCAGGGCCCGATCAAAAGCTTCGTTACTGGGCGCTGTGTGCTCACCGCCATGCTTGAAGGGGCCATAAAGGTAAAGCACACCGCCCTGCGGTAATAGCCGCTCAGCGCCTGCCATTAGATGGTCGCACATTTCCCATGCAGAAATGTGGATCATATTGATATTGACGATGGCGGTGATGGGGGCTGCTTTCAGCGCGGCTTGTAGAGGTAGAGGAGCGGCCTCTTGTTCTACGGGCCAGGGGCGATCGCTCACGTCTAAATCGAGCGGCGGCAACAGCAGATTGGCCGCTGCTATCTCCTCAGCCCAGGCTTGAATGCTATTTCTTAAAAGCGCTTGCCGCTCGGTGGGCAACCACTGCAAGTGGCTCAGACGCGGTGCCAAAAAAGTAGCGTGCTCTCCGGTCCCACTTGCCACCTCTAGCACCGTGCCAGATGAGGGCAACACCTGCTGCAAGACGTCTAAAATTGGCTGGCGGTTGCGCTCAGTAGCAGGTGCATATTGACGAAAATCTGCCATTAAGCAGGCCGTAGGTAAATTTTAATCAGTTGCCTCAGGCAAACTGCCGCGACTCTCAGCGATGTAGTGACCAAAGGTTGTGCTCAAGAAAGACAGCGCAATAGGGCCTAGCAAAAAGCCCAGCAGACCGTGGACGATAAATCCGGGCACCAGCACTGACGCTAGCCAAAAGCAAAACCCGTTGACTACTAGCGCAAACAAGCCAAACGTCACAAAAGTTAGCGGTAACGACAGCAGCTTGATGGCTGGTTTAATAATCGCGTTGACTACGCCAATTGAGATAGAAGCCAGTAGTGCCGCCGGTATCGTCTCTAGAGTGACGCCTGGCACGACTAGGTCGATTACCAATAGGCTTAGTGCCGTGACTAAAGCAGGCAATAGAATACCTAACATTTTTTGGTTGTCTCCACTTTTTGAAACTGATTGTCGTCAAAATAGTGGCAGGGACTAGCAAATATTGGCATCCCCACGCAGATAGAGCGCTGAAATCTTATAGAGTTACGGCGTTATTGGCCAAGCGTTCCCGCTGGCGAACTCAGCAGGACTTCTGCGGTTCGGTAGTAGGTCGCCCAGTAGTAGGTTTCGGGCCTTGCTCGCCACTGGTCCCGGTCTACTCGCAGCGTTAAAATGGGTACGGTCAGACCGTCACCTTCTGCGACAACGGTGACTGAGACATTTGTCGTTAGTAAATCCTGATCAAAGCTGCGCTGTGCCCCGGCGCGGGCGGCCATTTCAGCGCGGCGCACCAGCGTTTCGTACGTCTCGCCGGTTTCCCTTGCCAAAAATAAATCTAGCCTTGACGTGTAGGCTTGCGAAGCTTGCGGGGCAATCAGTGCCTCGGTTATCCATATGCCTGTGCCACCGACCAGCGCTGCTAGGCCAGCTGACAAAATCGAGCGCTGCCAGGCGTGGGCTTTTCGCCTGGGGCGAGCGCTGGCAAGGCGGGTATTAGAAAACGGCTGGACGTGCCCCGAAGGGTGAATTTGATAGCGATTTGACCACATGCGATTAGTTGAATTGCAGTAAATTTGAGACGTTAGTTTCTTTTGTCAGCGCCGGCAGTCTCGCGAGAAAGTCCTTCTAAAGATGATTCATTTCTCTGGTTGGTTCTTGGCTATATGAAGCACAACCTGCTAAATGCATCCAGTAGATTGCTATCCCTATCAAGTTTCCCAGTTTAGGAGATCTCGCTACACTTTTTAAAGGTGGCTACACGAAGTACTGCGCTTGTGATAGTTTCTGTGGGCATATGTAGCTTAGCTAAGGCTCCTCTGTAACGGGGTCGATCATAGGCAAGTTTATCAAACTGACCGTTTGTCATAGTCTGGGAGACAATCCATGGCTAACTATTGGGCCATCACCATCGGCATTAACCAGTATCGGCATTTACAGCCGCTGAGACATGCGCAAAACGACGCGCTCTTTATGCACCGTTTTTTTGTGGAGGAAGCTGGGATTCCAAGCGATCGCTGTGTCTTACTGAGCGATCTGACAACTTCGGTCGGTCACCAGGTGGTCTACCCGGATAAGCCCGCGATCGCCGAATGGATTCATACGATTACTCAGCAAGTTGAGTCAGGGGATGTCGTCTGGATTTTCTTCAGCGGCTACGGGGTTCAGCTAGAGGAGGCAGATTATTTAATGCCGATTGATGGGGACCCCGGACAAATTAAAGATACAGGCATTGCCGTTGCCGATCTTATAAGCACCTTGGCGCAGCTGCCTGCAACTCAGACGCTGCTCGTTTTAGATATTAACCGCTCCCAGGGGGCCTTAGCCGGGCAGTCCATTGGTACTGATGTGATGGATCTAGCTCAGCAGCAGCAGATTCCAACGCTGCTATCGTGCCAGCCTGAGCAGTACTCTCACGAGACGCTAGGCGTTCGCCATGGCCTATTTACAGCTGCTTTATTAGAGGCCTTACAGCAAAACTGTACTACCTTGAGCCAAATTAGCGACTACGTTACCAAACGCCTGCCCGAGCTTTGCGATCATCACTGGCGACCGATTCAGAACCTGGTTAGTTTGGTGCCAGAAGGTCAAGGGACTGCCGCTGTAGTTCCTGAGGGATATTTGATGGCTGATGTAGATGCACTCACCTCCGCATCAGCTGAGCCACCATCAGTTGAGCCACCAAAGGATAGGGCCTACGATTTGGTGGCTGAGGGGCTAGTGGCTGACAGTTTGGCTGGGGAGAGACCCTCGATTGAGCCGCCGTGGAAAGCGGCTGCCGGTGCAGAAACTAATAGGGCGATCGCCACTCCTGCTACAAGTGGCACCGAAGTAGATGGCACAAATGTAGACGGCACAAACGTAGACGGCACAGAAATAGACAATCCTGACGCAGGCCTCTACACCGAATCGGTTCAGCCTCCTATTTACTCTGCGGAAACAGACGCCTTTGACCGCTATGGAACCGCTGGTGCCGATCCGTCCAACGGCACTTTTAATGGGAGTACCAACGGTGCGACGGCTAGCAGTGCGATTGTGCCTTATCAAAAACCTGCTGCCTCAGCTGTTAGCGGTGCTAAGTTGCGCAACTGGGGGCTGTTGGCCCTGGCACTGCTGGTAGGCGGTGTGCTGCTCAAGCAGCCTTTCGTAGCGACGTCATGGGAAGGCCTGAGCGAAAAAATTGGTATTCCTACTCTGGGTGGCAACCCGCAATCAGATGCCAATAATGAGAGTGCAGGCAGCAGTACTGACCCAGCGGCAACGGTAGATAATGACGCCGCTGCACTGGATGCAGCAGACGGCTCAGATAGTCCTGATGCAGATGTGTCAGCTGCACCAGCGGCAGCGGGCACATCTGCTGGCAGCGATGCTGCTACCGGTGAACAGGAACAGATCGCTGGCAAAGCCTTAATTGCTCGGGCCAGTGATGCTCTAAAGCAAAGACAGTATTCTGACGCGCTGATTGCCTTGCAGCAGGTGCCTCAGTCTCAGCGAGACGCTACTTTTTCGTCGGTGCTCACTCAGGCTCGGGCGGGCGCAGCCGAGGCGCAGCAGGCCAATGCCTCGGTACTAACCGATGCTCGCACAGCTATTCAGCCCACTCAGGCATCTCAGTTTGCCGATGCGATCGCCAAAGCCAGATCAATCCAGTCGGGAGAACCCTATTACGAGGAAGCGCAGCAGGATATTCGCAGCTGGAGCCAGATTATTTTAGATATTGCCGAAGGGCGAGCTACTAGCGGTAATTTGGACCGGGCGATCGCTGCTGCCAGCGTCATGCCCTATGACAATGCCGAATTCCACAAAAAAGCGCAGGAGCGAATTGCCTTCTGGCAGCAGCGTCAGCGCAGCCGAGACATTATTTTTGCAGCCAGACAACTCCCTGCTTCCGGTCAGGCCAGTACTTACCAAAAAGGCATCGTCAAGCTGCGCGAAGTCCCTATTGAGCACCCGGAGTACGAAACAGCTCAGCAGCTAGCCGACGAGTGGAGCGAGCGAATTTTTAGCATTGCGCAGGCTCGCGCCGCGCAGAGTAGAACTAGCGACGCTATCCAAGCCGCTATTTTGGTACCGGCTGGCACCACTGCCTATGAACCGGCGCAGCAGGCAATAAAACGGTGGCAGGGGTAGATATCTCAATTGAAATCTGAAGATCTGATAGCCAACAGGAAATGGGTCAGTCTTCAGTCTCTTCAGTCCACCGAGGCGGTCTGCTGAAACGTAGTGCGAACGCCTGTCAGCTCATCTACGGCGCTCTGAAGCTTTGCTTCTAAAGTCTGTTTTTGGTTCATGAGCTGCTTAAACTTACGGTAGCGAGCGATCGCCGTGCTCACCATGGCCATTTGCGCTGCTGGGCAAGGCTGCGATCGCACCTGGCCATCATCATCCAGGCAACACAGGCTGTACTGAGTTGAGGATTGATCTGAGGCAGTGGCTTTAGCAGGGGTCTCCCCATCAACTTGCTCTATCGCTTCAACATACTGCATCAGCGCGTCCGCATCGCCGTGCCGGAGAACGGTTGAACCGATTAAACCCGAAGCGTCATCTGCCGGCACTGCGCCGGCTGCTCTGCCACCTGTAGCGCTACCTGCTACAGAAGACTCCAACCAGCCATCCACCATGGGTCCCTGGGCATAGAGCAGGCGAATAGTCTGCACAACCTGCCGTAGCTGATCTTGCCACAGCGTCACCACAGCCTGAATGTCTGCAAGCAAATTGAGTGCTAGCGCTGGGTTGACTTCATGCCGCTGACTTAAGAAAGCTTCGTTTTTGAGCGGTGGCAACACCACGCCCCCAGACATCATGTTCTTGGACACCATGCTCTCAGCCTGAGACGTCGCTGGCTGCGGAATAGACGCTTCTGTCTCTGCCGCAGCGCCAATCGCCGAGTTAGGACTAGCAGAGAGCTGCCCTAACTCAGAAGATAAGTCAAAAGAAATTTTTCTAGCAGTACTGTTGCCCTTAGCAGGCGTATGAGAGGAAACGCTATGCTGCTGATCTATATCAGAAGATGAAAAGTCCATGTTAGTTAAGAGTGTCTGGGCTAACTGTGGCGGTGCAAATGCGTCTTTGCCCCATAGTCTCACAGGATAAATTTATTTTATTCAGAGGAAAATATCCTGACTTCAATTTAGTCCGAGATCTCGATGTAGAAAATCCGGTTTTACGGCTTTTCTTTGCACAGCCTGCCTGTAAAGGCTCTGCTGAAAGGCGGATGGAATGATCTGGTGTGATTTGCTAAGATGTCAGCTGACAGGGGCAATCTTTAAAGTTCAATTGAAAGCACTGTTTGGTTTTACTGTCATGGCGACCCCTACTTTTTTAAGATATCTTCCCGCCCGCCTCAAGCCCCTGAGTTCTCCGGCTGTGTGGGCACCTCTGACTGTTTTTGTGCTGCTCAGCATCTTCATCTGGGAGTATCACAAAAATCCTGATTGGTTTAACCGTGAGCCCGCTACCGGCATCGCTCCTCAATCTGATTTGACACCAGAAGAGCAGGCCAGGCTATCTGAGGTTGACACCTTAGATGTGCTGCTAGATGGCTCCAACACCTCTGGTAATTCCTTGACGACAGGCTCTGTCGACCCGGATGGCCTTTTGGATGGCTCTGAAGAAGGGGCAGCTACTGAAGATAGTCGTCAGCTGTCGGGTCGTGACAATCCCTTTGGTTCTTACGCTGCCGAGTATCAGTTTCCTGGAGCAGTCAACCCCACGGATGGCTCTAACGCTTCGGGCGTGCCCGCATTTGGAAATTCTGCTGGGCAAAGCGGCAACTCTCCTAGCTTTGACTTTGGCAGCGGCTTGGTCAGCCCGGCCGCGCCAGCGACTAACAGCGCTCTGTCGGAGGCGCTAGGTAGACAGCAAGCCGCCAGATCAGCGGCTGGCTCAGCCGCTGGCGGCCAGCAGCCCGCGTCAAGTGGGCGACCAGCAGCGGCGAACGGCGCTTCATCAGCAGGTGGCGCTAGTACCGACGGCCAATCAGCGGTTCAACCTGCTCAAGTCCCCGGTACTGTGTCTGTGCCTTTTATCCGCACGACCCCTGATATGTCACCGCCAGCCGGAACTACTGGCTATCAGACACCGGCGACTTCTAGACTGCCGGTTTTTAACGTTGCCCCTCAGCAGCCCAGTAGAAATCCTTACAGCGCTCCAGCTGCTCCGGCGACTCCCACTCCTAGTGCAGCCCCCCAGACGGGTACGCTTTACACCGCCCCTAGTTCCACTCAGCCGCAGCAAAACCGCCGCTAGTTGGCTAGTAACAGCACTAGCGACGGTAGGGCATTTAGTCTGCGAAATTGGCGACAATAGCCTCGGCAAATTCGGAACACTTCAGGGGCGCTACGGGTGGTTCCATCATGCGGGCTAGATCGTAGGTGACCTGACCGTTGGCGATCGCTTTCGACAGCCCCGCCTTAATCAAGTCTGCCGCTTCTTGCCAGCCCATGTACTCCAGCATCATGACGCCGGAAAGGATGACCGAGCCTGGATTGATTCGATCTAGTCCGGCATGCTTAGGTGCGGTGCCATGAGTTGCTTCAAAAATGGCGCAGCGATCGCCGATATTGGCCCCCGGCCCCATCCCTAACCCACCGACAATCGCTGCCGCCGCATCAGAGAGATAGTCTCCGTTCAGGTTCATCGTCGCCAAGATTGAATACTCATCCGGGCGGGTCTGGATCTGCTGAAAAATGCTGTCAGCAATCCGGTCATTTACCATAATCTTGGTTTTCCACTGGCCGTTGCCGTGCGTGTCGCCGATTGTTAGCAGAATTTCTTGCACTTCGTCGCGAATTACCTTTTGCTTCTCAGGCGTTAGCGAATCGTAGCCCGGATCGATCTTGCGAGCATTGCCTTCCAGTGAGAGCTGCGGATTGTCTGCCTGGTTGCCGAGCACCCAAGACTCACGCTCAGTGACGCATTCCTGACGAAACTCGCTCGTTACCAGCTCATAGCCCCAGTCACGAAATGCCCCTTCGGTGTATTTCATGATGTTGCCTTTGTGCACCAGGGTCACCATTTGCTTGGCAGGCGGCAGCTGTAGGGCGTGCTTCATGGCTCGTCGTACCAGCCGTTGAGACCCTCGCTTACTAATTGGCTTGATGCCAATCCCTGCATCCAGCGGGATCTGCTTTTTACCGTGCTCAGGCGTCGCCGGAATCAGCTCGTTGTTGAGCAGGGCAATTAGCCGCTGACCAATCTCACTGCCTTCAGGCCACTCGATTCCCAGATAGATGTCCTCAGTATTCTCCCGGTAGACGATCAGGTCGAGTTTTTCGGGGCTTTTGTGGGGAGAAGGTGTCCCTGGATAGTACTTGCAAGGACGTACGCAGGAATATAAGTCGTTAATCTGCCGCAACGCTACATTGAGTGAGCGAATACCACCGCCAATCGGCGTGGTCAGCGGCCCCTTGATCGCAATTCCATACTCTCGGATAGCGGTCAGTGTGTCTTCTGGTAAGTACTCATAGGTGCCGTATTTGTCACAGGCTTCATCTCCGGCATAGACCTTAAACCAGACGATCTGTCGCTGGTTGTCATAGGCTTTGGTGATCGCTGCGTCAAATACCTGCTGCGCCGCTGGCCAAATATCTACCCCCGTACCATCTCCACGGATAAAGGGAATGATGGGCTGATCGGGTACTACTGGTTCCCCAGCTTCAAACGCAATGCGACTGCCAGTGGTTGGCGGCGTAATCAGTTGATACATATGCTCCTAGCTTAGGGATAGATGGGTGTACTCATACTCAGGAGCGGCCTGGTAAAATCCGGTGACACCCTGCCGGTCAAGCATTTATTGACCTGTGCAACCGAACCCTGTGTAACCAAACTCCGCATAGCTGAAAATCCTATCGGAATAGTGTCGGATTGTGTAGCTTATAGCAAGCATCCCTGACGATACCGGCAAATTGCTATCTATCAGCGCAATTTCGAAGCTGTCGTTTTGCCAAATTCTCACAGAAAATTTTTTTGAGCGCTAGCTGGATCAATATAGACTTTAGTAAATACAGTTCCTGTAAAGTCACCCTATTGACTGTGGCTTAACCATCTGACCATGGGCAGTCGCACTCACAGAATGCAAAAAATCCTGATCGTCGATGACGACAACGCGCTTAGAGCAGCGCTAACCCGTTACCTAAAGGACCGTGGGTTTGTCGTACACAGTGCCGCTTCGGGTACCGAAGGCTGGCTTAGCTTCACTCAAGACACACCTGATCTGATTGTGTCAGATGTGATCATGCCAGAAATGGACGGGTTTGAGCTCTGTATCAAAATTAGAGGCACCGGGCCAGGGCAGCTGATTCCATTTATCTTTCTCTCGGGGCGCTGCAACTTGGAAGACCGTATTCAGGGCCACAGCATCGGCGCAGATGACTATTTGGTCAAACCTTTCCATCCCTCTGAGCTAATTGCTAAGATCGAGGCTCAGCTTGCTCGTAGCGCCCGCATCCGCGCTGAGATTGACCGGGCGCTGCAGCAGGCCTGCGAGGAGCAATTGCAGCGTCAGCGGCAGGGGAATCTGCCGCTGACGCCAGCTGAAGAAAGGGTGTTTTGGGAAGTGATTCAGGGCTTTACCAATAAGATAGTTGGCGATCACCTCTTTGTCAGTCCCCGCACCGTCCAAACTCACCTCAGCAACATTCTCAGCAAACTCTCATTAAAGAACCGAGCTCAGCTGATTCGTTATGCCTTTGAAAACGGCTACAAAACCCCTCAAAGCATTGACAATCAGCCTATAGACAATGGTCAATAGATGCCAGGAGGCAGATACTCGCAGCGATGCTACTGCTGAAGCGACCTAGAGTTGACTTGCCCAAACGACCTGACTACTGCCGAATCATCAGCGAGCATCCCGGTATTCCATTATCATTGGACAACTGACAACTTCACACCTAAGCAATGCCGCTGTGGCGATCAGCGCTGCACCATTTCCTCTGTTCACTCATAACGTATGTCTTCAAACGCTATCGGTTCAACTGAGTTCCCCACCAATGACCCAATTGACAGCTCAGATCGGACTCTTTCAGATCAAAACTCAGATCGGATCGCGCTGAGCATTAAAGCCTTGACCGATAACCTGCAAGCTGGCAGCCTCAAAAATCAGCTTCAGGCCATTCGCGACTTAGCTGCACTGGGCGAAAAGGGCGAGATCGCACTCATAGACTTTGTTCACCATCAGATCGCTAGTCAGCATAAAAACACGAGTACAGACACCTCTAGCCTGCCTACAGCCGCCCACGGCAGCGCTTATCAGCGTCTCTACCAAGCCTCTTTTGGAGCCTCTTCTGAAGCCTCTTCTGCGGCGGCAACAGCATTCATTACCGAAGAGCCCTACGGTGTGCTGCCCCTCACCTCAGCGCAGGGAATAGACTACAAAGACCTGCAAATTCTACTGGTCGAGCAAAAGTATCAGCTAGCCGACCAGCTCACCATGAAAAAGCTCTGTAAGCTCGCAGGCGAAAGCGCCATCCAGCGCAAATGGGTGTACTTTACTGAGGTTAGTCAGTTTCCTACCAGCGATCTACAAACCATCGATACGCTTTGGGGAATTTACTCCGAAGATAAATTTGGTTGGAGCAAGCAGCGGGAACTATGGCTGCGCCTGGGCCAGGACTGGGAGCGTTTGTGGACACAGCTCAATTGGAAGACAGACGGTGCTTGGACCCGCTACCCCAACGAATTTATTTGGGATCTATCAGCGCCTACCGGACATTTGCCCCTCTCCAATCAGCTGCGAGGCGTCAGGATGATGGATTCACTTCTCTCTCACCCGGCTTGGACTCACCAAAGTTAGGCCTGATTTTGGCGGTAGGCGATCGCTGATCCCACTTAGTCCATCTGGGGTTAACTAGAGCTTGCGCTGCCCCTAGCAGCTGACGCGGATGGTCGATTAAAAAATTGGGCTGCTGTGTAGCCAGCGCCTCCCGACTGCTGAAACCCCAGGAAACCGCCGCCACCGAGATACCTACCTGCTGAGAAGCATCGATATCTCGGGTCTCGTCTCCAACATAGATCACCTGAGAAAAGTCGAGATTGCCTCGCTGTACAATACGCTTTAGCACTCGCCCTTTGCCCAGCAAACCCACGCCGCCTTGAATAGATTCAAAGACGTCGCTGATATCGTGCAGCTCTAGAAAGCTCTGAATATTACGCCGAGAGTTGGAGCTCATAATCATCAGCCGATGCTCTGCTGCGACTAAGTCTCTCAGCGTGGGTGCCAGGTCAGTCGCAATGGGCACCGTGCTCAACTCAGATCTCATTTCTCGCCGCACCCGCCGCAGCAAAAAGGGCAGCCGAAATAGCGGAATCTCGGCTTGTCTGAGCATTTCTTGAGTACTCAAAGACTGATAGTATTTAAGCTTTTCAGGTGTCGTCGGTGAGTAGCCGTACTCTGGAGCAAGGCGATTGGTAATTCGCACAATGGCCGCCAGCGTATCGGCAATTGTGCCGTCAAAATCAAAAATTAGAAATGCCACGTATCCAGAGGCCAATAAGGGGTAAAGCTGGCTACTTTACCATCATACGGCAAAGGCGCTATGCAAAGGATTCGGATGGGTGTCTCGCTTAGAGCGCCTATTTCCACCGGCCTGATCTCAGAATGCTCCCGATGAGCCAGAGACCTAAAAAAGATGCGGCTGCAAACAGCAGCGTACTCAGCCACTGGAGCTGAGCTGTCTGTTGACTGGTCGAGATGATGGCCGCGCCAATAATCAAGGCGGCTACTACCGTGCTAAAGGCGCGTCGGTTAGCGGCTCGTTCGATGCTTCGCTGCACAGACTCAATGCCTTGAATTTTTAGATTCCAATGCAGCGTTTCGTCGCTGAGGCGATCCAGTAAGAAACCAAGTTGCCGGGGCGCTGATAGCGACAGATTGCGAAATTCTAAACCAGTGCGCAGAAACATTTGCAGCGGGTCGTCACCCACCAGCTGCTGCCGAAATAAATCTACCATCAGCGGCTTGATTTCAGTCATCAGGTTAATTTTCGGGTTAAACTGCCGGGCTGTCCCTTCCAAGTTGGCTAGCGACTTAGTAAATAGGCCAATATTGGCGGGCCACCGCAGATGGTTACGAATGCCAGTTTCGATTACCGCGCTGAAAGCTTCAGCTGTATTGAAACGATCCAGGCTGATGCCGTAATAGCGACCTAGCAAGCGGCTGTAGTCACTCTCCAGTCGGACAAGATCTATAGGCTTTAAGGGTTCTGTGAGCTGAAGGGTGAGCTGCGCGCAGCGCTGAGCATCTGAACTGACAACGGCCAGCACCAGCTCGGTGAGGGTAGCTCGCGTCTGTGGATCGAGCCGACCCATCATGCCACAGTCAAGTAGGGCAACACGGCCATTGTCTAAGTAAAAGATATTGCCGGGATGAGGATCGGCGTGAAAAAATCCGGTGATGAAATACTGAGAGAGGAAAGCTCGAAACAGCAGAGAAGTGATCTCACTGCGTTCGTCTTTAGTATCACCAGGCAGTAAGCGCTGAAAGGGATTGGAACTCTCACTGTCCCCTTCGTGAGTTCCTGCGGCTGAACTGACTTCATCGGGCCGCTGCACCACGGGTAGCTGTGCCTGAAGCAGCGGTCTACCTTCTAGCCATTCCATCACTAGGATTTTAGAGTTGGTTAAGGGCCAGATAATTTGAGGGACTGTCAGCCGCTCAGAATCGATCCAGCGGCTCTTTGTTAGATCTTGGCGAAGCTCGTCGGTGTAGCGCGCTTCGGTGGTAAAGTCTAGCTCGTTGGTCAGGGCTGACTTAAATTCTTCGGCGAGTTCGGTGATGTTGTAGCGCTGGCCGAACTGGGTGGTAGAGACCAGTCTGGCAATGTCTTTAATCAGCGCCATGTCCCGTTCGACCTGTTTGTCAATGCCGGGGCGCTGCACTTTGACGGCGACAGCCTGGCCGCTTTTAAGCATGGCTCGGTGGGTTTGACCGATGGATCCGGCAGCGATCGCCCCATATCCAATCTCCGCAAATACCTCCTCCGGTGGCCTCACCATATGCTTGCGGACATAGATCTCGATTTGCGCTGCTGACACTGCTGGCACCGTCGATTGCAGCCCGCTGAGCGCCTCAATATACGAAGAGCTCAGCAAATCAGGGCGAGTGCTCAATAGCTGCCCGAGCTTTACGTACACCGGACCTAGCTCAATCAAGATATTGCGCAGCACCTCGGGCGGTGGCAGATCCGGGCGATCCGGATCGCCCCCCGTGAGCAATCGCCGCATATAGTCCCAGCCATTGCGCAGAAATACCTCAACAATTTCACGCTGCCGCCCAATCAGATCGGGGGTCAACATCGACGGAAGGGGGGAGCGAGGCATAAAGGGTATGATTCTACAAAGTCATTGAACTGATCCTAGCAAGTTTGCCAGCATCGGCTCTGATTAATTCCCGCTCGAATAAATTCGAACTATGGCTCCTGTCGAGTGGCTTAAGACACTTTTATCGGCTGAAATATTATCTGACAACAAGCAGCTCGGCTCGCAAAGTAAGAATGCATCCTTACTTTGCTATACAGACCGCTTTGAAGTGGTTAACAGCAGTCCCAGTTGTACAAGACATCGGAAAAATCAAGTTTTTCTAGCGCTGAGGGCTTGATAAAAAAGTTGCAAATGCCAACATCGCCCCAGAGAATATCGATCTTTCCGTTGTCCTCTGAATCAATTTGCAGCAGCAGCTCGTAAGGTTCTTGATCCTGAGGCAAATGGTTACGAGGGTCGCTCTGAGTAAATAAAGGATATCCCCCTAGCTTATGCCCCTCAAATTGCTGGCTATAGTGCCGAAGCTCATCGCTAGCAGCGCTCTCATCGCTTTCCCACTGAGCCATTAGCTCACGACCAATCAGCGCTTCGTATTGGTAGTCACAGAGACTGATAGGTGCAGCCTTCTGCTGAAAGGTCAGAGCTAAACAGCTATCTGGTTTGTTCAAATACCTTGAATGAATCTCAAAAGGCATATATCCGTCATCGTCATTCCACGGTGAGGGCATGAAGTCGAAATGGGTGACCAGCTTTGACATATCTGGCTCAGGCGTGGGGTGGTACAGGACTCGAAAGTGAGTCTGAGCAGTCGGATTATCAAAATCTGCGCCATAGAAGTAAAACTTATCTTTGGCGACGTAAAACTGAAGGATGCCTTGGGAGGGAAAGCCTTCTAGATTGCGAACTTCAGCAAAGTTGATCTGAGCGAGCAGGTAGAGACAGTTGCCCTCTGGCGTTTTGGGCGGGCTGATCGATTTAGGCAGGTAAGGCCGGCCTAAAAATTTGCTTTGCCACAGCGTCGCCGTTTGCGTGAGATGGGTCTGAATCTGAATATAGGGTTTGACTGTGGCTTCGAGCTTCTCTCGATAGGGCTCAAAAACTGGCGGCAGGTTTAGCTGATTTAGAGATTGACTCGTCAAGGGGCTTCCTCTAGAGGTTTCTTCTCTAACCGCTTACGCTCCGCGAGCTTGAGCATAATTTCGGCATGGGCTTCTCGCGTAATCGGGTAGAAATAAATTAGTACGACCCCGCAGATGACCAAGATCAGAGGCACTGGCCCCATAAAAAAGCGGATTGCATTCAGCGCCGAATCGGGCTGCTGAGCGGCTTCTTTGACAAAGCCAGAAGCTTCTAAAGCAGCGCCGACTAAGAAAATGCCGACTGCCAGGCCAATTTTCTGTAGGAGCGTCATAAACGCATAGAAGGTGCCCTCGCGCCGACAGCCCGTATTCAGCTCATCTAGCTCAATCACATCTGGCAAGATGGACCAGGGCACGACGTAGGCAGTCGCTACGCCAAAACTAGCTAATATGCACAGTCCGTAAAGAGCAGTGGTTTGCCCTGGCTGTAAGAAAAATAGCGCTATTTGCACCAAGATCCAGACGCCAGATCCTAGAAAATAAAGATTTTTTTTGCCAATGCGTTTGCTCAGCGCGGCGCAGACAAACATCATCACAATTGCGGTGCCCTGGACAATCAGCGCGACCAGGTTTTCATCGACGCCCATCCAAAATTTGGCATAGAAGGGGATGACTGCCGCTGTAATTTGCAGGGCCAGCCATGAAAATAGGTAGATGCCGACGACGAACAGAAACGGGCGGTTGCTGGCGACGATCTGAAACTGCTGGAAGAAGGACTCGTCTTGGATGTCGGCGATCGCATTCAAAGACCGCCCTGCTGCCTTCGCCTTTTTATCCATATAGCCATAGGTGCCGAACACACACCAGTAGATCGACGCAATCGAAATTGCCCCCCCTAAAAACCCCAGCGTCGCGTACCGCCGGGTATCGTCCGCAATCAGCTGGCCAAAAATGCCCGCAGCAATCAAAATAGCCACACCGCCCGCCACCGAAAAAGCTAGCCGAAAAGAGGTCAGCTCGGTGCGCTCGTCGTAGTCGCCGGTCATTTCAGCGGTGAGCGTGGTGTAGGGCAAATTAGTCGTCGTAAAGAAAATTTGGAATACGGTGGTGACCACCACGTAGTACCAAAACTTGGCGGCGCTGCTGGTGCCATCTTGAAACGGGGCAATCCAGATCAAAAAGTAGGAAAGGCCAAACGGAATAGCCGTTAAAAACATCCAGGGATAGCGGCGGCCCCAGCGGGTTTTGGTGCGATCGCTCAGCACCCCCACCAGCGGATCGTTCACCGCATCCCAAATTTTCCCGAGGGCCAGCACTGAACCGGCTACTACAGGCCGCATTCCCGCCACATCAATCAAGAAGATCAGTAGAAAAAACGCCAAGAACTGCGAAGTTAGCCCAGCCCCAAAATCGCCCGCGCCGTAGGCCAGCTTCACCGGCAGCGTCAGCGCGGGCGATGGACTGTCAGCGTGCAGTTCAGAGTGAGATTCTAAATTGGCCATGTTAAAAAGCCCGATTAAAGCCTGTATAAATAACTATATGAAGTAGGCAGTTCTCTAGCGGGTGCCCTTCACGGTTAATCTATTCCCGTTTGCTCTAGCTTTTGCCCACCCCTAACCTAGAGACAATCTAGAGAGGCTACCTGGCTGAGCATTCATCTACCCATCCTTTTCACATCCCATGTCAGATTTATACGTATCCTGGTCAGATTATCACCGAAGCATAGAACAGTTGGCCCTGATGGTACACCGCTCCGGCTGGCAATTTAATCAAATTGTGTGTCTGGCCAAGGGCGGACTGCGAATTGGCGACATTATCTGCCGGATCTCCGATCAGCCCCTGGCGATCCTCTCAACGGCTTCTTATGGCGGCGAGGGCAACCGTATCCGAGGCTCTATCACTTTCTCCAAAGACTTGAGTATGACCACTGCCAACCTGGGCTCGCGGGTGCTGGTCGTCGATGATCTAGTCGATTCGGGGCAAAGCCTGAAGCGCAGCCTGTCGTGGCTGGAGCATAAATATGGATTTTATATTGATGAAATTCGGACTGCCGTGCTTTGGCACAAAGACTGCTCGGCGATTACCCCCGATTATGCTGTGCACTATTTAAAGGACAACCCCTGGATTCACCAGCCCTTTGAAAACTACGAAGAAATGAGCTGGGAAGATCTGGCAAGCTTGGAAGATTCACCGTCACAGGGTTCGTCTGCCCAGCCCAGCCTGACCCGATAGGCCCAAGGCTTTAGCTAGCCTGAGCTGAGCTGAGGCGACATGGCTATCTCCCAACTGTCTCTTAAAGATTTGTGCGCATTCGCGCTGAATTGCTATACACTGAGCCCGTCGCTTCTGCCAGCGACTTGAAAATCTCTGATACTAACGGTAGATCAAACCTTGTAGCGTCTGTGAGTACCCCTCCTTCCCCTCTTCCTTCTGACGATATTCCGGCAGCTCGCCGCCAATCGTCTCAGTCCGATTCAACGCCAGCAACCAGACGACGAGGGCGCTGGGCAGCTCCTTCAAGCCGTTTTAGAATGGTTTGTCTGATTGGATTGGGCATCGGACTCGCCTGTCTGATTGGATTGGGTATTTTAAAGGGAGACACACTGGCAGACACTCTGATCGCCAAGGCCAGAGTCATTCCAGACACGGTTCTTCCTCGAAAAGATGCTAGCGCTGCTGGCGATCGCTCATCATCCGCTTCAACCAGCCTGAGTGCGACTCCAGCAACCAACACCGAACCGACTGCCCCTGAGCTGCTGCTGCATCACCGTCGCTACGCTGTAGCCCGCTCCGAGGATCTTGTTCCGCTCAATCCTAAAAGTCAGATTCGACTTCAGCCCGCTGCCCAGGCCCAAATCGTTGCCATGATCGCCAAGGCCAAATCGGAAGGTGTCCAGCTCGGCATTATTTCGGGCTTTCGCTCTTTAGAAGACCAGCAATATTTATTTTTTGATGTCAAAGCAGAGCGCGGGGAAACTTCTACAGCCCGCGCTGAAGTGAGCGCACCGCCAGGCTACAGCGAGCACCACACTGGCTACGCAGTAGATTTTATTGACGAAAGCAAACCGGCTACTCATCTAGAAGAAAGCTTTGAAACGACCGTTGCTTACCAGTGGCTAGAGAAAAACGCCGCCTTCTATAATTTTGAAATGTCGTTTTCCAAAGATCCGGCTTCACCTTTGAGCTATGAGCCGTGGCACTGGCGCTACGTTGGGGATCAAAAAAGCTTAGAGTTATTCTATAAAGAGTAGTCGGCCCTGCGCAGCTACTTTGCTGTCAGCCGCCTTCCTAATCATGAACCCCACTACGCTGAACCTGCTGGCTGTCTCCGTCTTTGCCTTTACGATGCTGAGCCTGGTGGGGCCGCTGCTGAATATTTCACCGGGGGCAGTGGCGATCGCCCTCTCCGGCTGCGCTGGCATTATCGCCATAGATCGCTTTGGCGCCCAGGGGAAGGGCGGCACGCTGCTAATTGATTTGCTCTCTCGCCAATCTTCAGAATACCGCCAGCGAATTCTGCACCACGAAGCAGGCCATTTTTTAGTTGCCTACTTGCTCGACATACCCGTACAGAGCTACACGCTGAGCGCCTGGGAAGCAACGAAAGCAGGACTGCCGGGGCTGGGCGGCGTTGTTTTTGATCCCCCTACCGAAATAGAGATGACCGCCGGTGGGGTGCAGCTCAACCGCTACTGTATTGTCTGCATGGCCGGCGTCGCCGCTGAGAACCAGACCTACGGCAGCGCCGAAGGCGGCCAGGATGATCAAATGCAGCTGAGAGCGCTGTGGCAGCATCAGCCCAGCGAACCCGAAACCCAGTTGCGCTGGGCACTGCTCCAGGCCCAAACACTCTTAGAAAAGCAGCAGAGCGCCTATGAAGCGCTAGTGACTGCTATGGCAAACCGAGATTCAGTGGCGATTTGCTGCCAACAGATTGAGGCGCACCGGGTTCTATAGCGAAGCGCGGATGCATTCGCGCTTCGCGGAGCACTTTGCCTGTTGCTATATATGGCTTACAGTCAGTAATGCTGCATGAAGCAAAGTGCCGGAAGCTATAGTTGACCAGGGCAATCAGACACTCACGACCTGATTGCGGCCTAGCGCCTTGGCTTTGAGCAAGTTTTGGTCGGCCCGGTTGAGAAAGCTGCGGCCTTGAGCGTCGTCACTGGGATGTAGCTCAGTAAGACCAATGCTGACGGTGATCGCTATGGTGTCCTGTGCGTCGATCAGATGAGTCAGCTCGAAGGGTTGATTGGCAACAGACTGACGTAGCCGATCAGCGATCGCCCACCCCTCACTGAGATCGGTATTACTCAGCGTCACCACAAACTCTTCCCCCCCATAGCGAAACGGCGTGTCGTAGAACCGCATATTGTTAAGCAACCGCCGGGCCAACCGCTTAAGCACATCGTCACCAACTAGATGTCCGTAGCGATCATTAACCCGCTTGAAGTAATCAATATCCAGCAGCAGTAGCGATAGATGAGTGCCCCGAACACGAGCCATCTGAACTTGGCGAGGCAGTTCCAAATCGAAAGCGCGTCGATTGCCGACCTGGGTGAGCGCGTCTACTAGCGCCGCTGCAGAGAGCCAATTATTTACTTGCAAAAGGGCGCGGCGGCGTTGAGCCCGAGCCAATCCTCTCTGGACATAGGCCCGAATCAATCGCCGCTGACTCGGACTGAAAGTGACTGCCACCGATGAGACTAACTGGCTCTGAACAGGCAGCATACAGTAAGCATCGGCCCCAGATTCTAAGACGGTTGCTACCCTCTCTGAGTACAGATCTGACAGGTAGAGAGCGTCGTGCTCGCTCGGAGGATCGGCTAACAGATCTAAACGCTTTGCCGAGGGCAAGTTTGGCGGCAACGTTGGCGACGGCTGCCCTGGAGAAGCCGTCTCAATGACGACAAAATACACGTTGTACAGATCTCGGTCAAAGGTTTTGAAAACCGAGCGCTCTACGAGCTGACTGGCTTGGGCGATCGCGACATCTGGCAGCGCCTTCTCCATCAGTGCCGCTGCTGCCGACACAGTCTTAGCCGTTGTGACTGAGCACACGTCAAGACCTCGTATCTGTGCTGCGACGCTGGCAGTAAAGTGGTCACTTCCAATTAGCAGCACACTATTCACGGAAGGTTTTTCCACAACAGCCAGAACACTCAGATAGGTCAGTCAAGGTCTGCAAGGTACTCTCTGAAAAGATTGGTCAGCGATCTATGTAAAAAACTATACGCATCTAAAGAGCATACATAGTAAATGTTCATCGCCAAATTTGGACGGCTGCCAGCCGTACTTACGCCGTTGTGTTGTAGCCAGCCAATTAACAGACCGAAACACAGCAGGCATTTTCTTTAACCCAACTACACAAGCTGTCTGAACTCGGCAGAACAAATATGTACCGGTAATACAGAGACTAAATTCGGCGACGTATACTTATAAGGATAAGTTTTTAACGTATAAAAAAATACACAGCTTTGAATGGCACATAGAACTTTCATCTTTTTGCCTTTAAAGGTCATAACTGCGTGTCTAATATGAAGGACTTGATACTTTAGCGATAAGGTTCCGTTACGGCGAACCCATCTGTACTAGCGCCTCAAGAGGGTTTCATTTCGTCTTATCGACAAATAGGGCAAAGCCGGATTGCTTTGGGCAGCGCCTTTGATCGGTTTGCCGGGCGGTTGGCTAAGCAAATGTGGGATGAGAAATGTCCGGTTTAGCCGGTTTGCCCTCAATCTGACAGGTCAGTTTGTGCCGGGTTTTTCTGAGGGTTTTGTTTGGGCGAGACGAAACCTTCAAGAATGTGGCACCATTGATTGAATCTGGAGAGCTGAACTCGTCATCTTTTGCTGTTAGCTGTATGTCTGTCAATCACCCCCCTAAAGACCTGCCCCTCCCATTTCTCAGCGGCGCTGACATCCGTCAAAGTTTCTTGGATTTTTACGCTGCTAAAGGGCACAGAATTCTCGATAGCGCCTCTCTAGTGCCTGAAGATCCGACTGTGCTGCTGACGATCGCAGGAATGCTGCCATTTAAGCCGATTTTTTTGGGTCAGCGCGCAGCTGAGTTTGACCGAGCAACGACGGCTCAAAAGTGTATTCGCACCAACGATATTGAAAACGTGGGCCGCACTGCTCGCCATCACACGTTTTTTGAGATGCTGGGCAACTTTAGCTTTGGTGACTACTTTAAGAGAGAGGCGATCGCCTGGGCCTGGGAACTCTCTACAAAAGTCTTTAAGCTCCCTGCTGATCGTCTTGTTCCTAGCGTTTTTCGCGAAGACGATGAAGCTTTTGCTATCTGGCGTGACAACATCGGCATTCCGGCTCATCGAATCATTCGGATGGATGAAGCTGACAATTTTTGGACCTCTGGCCCGACCGGCCCCTGCGGCCCCTGCTCAGAGATTTACTACGATTTTCACCCTGAGCTCGGCGACGAGCATATCGATTTAGAAGACGACAGCCGCTTTATTGAGTATTACAATCTCGTTTTTATGCAGTACAACCGGGATACCGCCGGTAAACTCACCCCTCTAGACGCGCAAAATATAGACACGGGCCTGGGTCTAGAGCGCATGGCTCAAATTTTGCAGGGGGTGCCTAACAACTATGAGACCGATCTGATTTTTCCTATTATCAAAACTGCCGCTGACATTGCAGGCCTGGATTACTACAGAGCAGACGATGCGCAGAAGGTGTCGCTTAAAGTGATTGGCGACCATGTCCGCGCGGTGATGCACATGGTCACAGACGGTATCAGCGCTTCTAATGTGGGCCGAGGCTATGTGCTGCGTCGCCTGATTCGCCGGGTGGTGCGTCACGGTCGGCTGCTGGGCATTGACAAAAGTTTTACGGTGCGAGTTGCTGAGAGGGCGATCGCTCTTTCTGAGCAGGCTTATCCGGCTGTGCGAGCCCGAGAAACCGCGATTAAAAATGAGTTAGATCGAGAAGAGACTCAGTTTCTCAAAACGCTGGAGCGTGGTGAAAAGCGGCTGGCTGATATTTTAGAGAGCCACCCGGAAAAGGTCTCGGGTTCAGACGCTTTTGAGCTGTACGACACCTATGGTTTTCCGCTAGAGCTGACCCAGGAGATCGCCGAAGAAAGCGGTATTGCTGTAGATGAGGCTGGCTTTAATAAAGCGATGGAGCATCAGCGGCAGCGGTCTAAAGAGGCGCATGAAACCATTGATCTCACGGTGCAGGGCAGTTTGGATTCTTTGGCCGATGCAATTGACTCGACTAAATTTGTCGGCTATGAGCAGGCTGACGCTCAGAGCAAAGTAGAGGCGATCTTGATAGCAGGAGAATCTGTCAAGCAGGCTGAGACCGGCAGTGAAGTGCAGGTCGTTTTGAACCAGACGCCTTTTTATGCGGAGTCGGGCGGGCAGATTGGCGATCGCGGCTACCTCTCCGGCGCTGACTCAGTTATCCGCGTTGAAGATGTGAAAAAAGAGGGCGCGTTTTTTGTCCATTTTGGCAAAGTTGAGCGAGGCACCGTTGCCACTGGCGACCCGGTCAGCGCTAAGATTGACCGCGCCTGCCGCCGTCGGGCTCAGGCCAATCACACTGCTACCCACCTGCTACAAGCGGCGCTCAAATCCCTGGTTGATGATTCTATCTCTCAGGCCGGTTCGCTGGTCGATTTTGACCGGCTGCGGTTTGACTTCCATGCGCCCGAAGCCTTGAGCACTGAGCAATTGCAGCAGGTAGAAAAACAGGTAAACGCCTGGATTGCCGAAGCTCACAGCGCCGATGTACAGACGATGCCGATTGCCGAGGCTAAGGCCAAAGGTGCCGTTGCTATGTTTGGTGAAAAGTACGGTGATGACGTGAGGGTTATTGATTACCCAGGTGTCTCTATGGAGCTGTGCGGCGGCACGCATGTAGGCAACACTGCCGAAATTGGAGTCTTTAAAATTATCTCGGAGACGGGTGTGGCAGCGGGCATTCGTCGGATCGAGGCGGTAGCGGGGCCAGCGGTGTTGGATTATTTAGAGGTGCGCGATCACATTGTCCGAGACTTAAGCGAAAGGTTTAAGACGAAGCCCGAAGAAATCACCGAGCGCGTCACCAGCCTGCAAAGCGAACTTAAAACTGCTCAGAAAGACTTGGCCGCGCTCAAGTCTGAACTAGCCCTAGCTAAGTCTGATCAGCTGATCGGCCAGGCTGAAACCTTTGGCGGTACGCCCGTTTTAGTCGCCAACCTGGATGCTGTCGAACCCGATGCGCTGAAAGCTGCTGCTGAACGGCTGTTGCAAAAGCTAGGTGAAGGGGCAGTCGTCCTGGGCTCTGTGCCTGAACCGGGTAAGGTCAGTCTGGTGGCGGCTTTCAGTAAGCCCGTCATTGGGAAAGGGCTACAGGCCGGTAAGTTTATCGGCGGTATTGCTAAGCTCTGCGGCGGCGGCGGTGGCGGTCGGCCAAACTTTGCGCAGGCAGGCGGACGCGATGCCGGTAAGTTACCTGAGGCACTGGCGGCAGCAAAGGCACAGCTAGCAGAGACGCTGGGCTGATACTGAGGACCCTAGAATTTGGAGTCCGAAAACGGCGAGACAGTATAGAACCCATGTTTTATGCTGAGACTACTTCGCCCGGTGTGAGTCTATGATGACCTCTGACCAATGTTACGGCGCTGTTCTGAGCCGAGATCGGCGCTTTGACGGTGTTTTCTTTGTGGGTGTCTCCAGCACAAATATTTACTGTCGGACGGTTTGCACTGTTAGGACGCCTCAGCAAAAGAACTGTACGTTTTATCCGAGTGCGGCGGCGGCGGAGCGAGCGGGGTATCGGCCCTGTCTGCGGTGTCGCCCTGAGCTAGCGCCCGGACAGGCCAAAATTGACGCGGTCGGTCGGTTGGCGGCGGCGGCGGCCAGTCGGATTGAAGGTGGGGCGCTGGTAGAGCAGTCGGTGAGCGAGCTGGCGTGTTCTCTGGGTGTGAGCGATCGCCACCTACGCCGTATCCTTCAGCAAGAGTTTGGCGTCTCTCCTATTCAGCTGGCGCAAACGCAGCGGCTGTTGCTGGCTAAGCGACTGCTGAGTGACAGCCATCTATCTGTTGCCGATATTGCTTTTGCCAGCGGTTTTTCTAGCGTGAGACGGTTTAACGCGCTCTTTCAAAAACGCTACCGGCTCAATCCATCGACGCTTCGCAGAACCACTCCTCTGCTGCAAGATTCGCTGTACTGCGAACTGGCCTATCGTCCGCCTTTGCAGTGGCAGGCACTGCCCATCGCCGCTGGCGATCTCCATCTAGACCCCTACTCACCTGTAGAAGCGACCGTTGCTCGCCTCAAAAGCTTTCCCGGCATCGGCGACTGGACAGCTCAATATATTGCGATGCGCGTGCTGGCCTACCCAGATGCTTTTCCCCATGCCGATTTATGGCTACGCCGAGCGCTCGCCGTCGACAAACCCGCGCAGGTGCTGCAACTCTCAGAAGTGTGGCGTCCGTGGCGAGCTTACGCGGCTATGTACCTTTGGAAATCTTTGGAGACAGTCGAATGATTTACTACAGATGGTTGGAGAGTCCTTTGGGAGATCTGCTGCTGACGGGGGATGGGCGATCGCTCACCGGCCTCTATCTCAAAGGGCAAAAGCACTTTCCCACACAGACCGCAGACTGGCACGAATCTATGCAAGCAGAGCCGTTTAGTCAGGTTGAAGAACAGCTTGCCGAATACTTTACCCATCAGCGACAGCGCTTCGATCTGCCAGTGGCTGCACGCGGCACCGATTTTCAAAAACAGGTCTGGCAATTGCTCAGCCAAATCCCGTTTGGTGAAACCGTTTCTTACGGCGCACTGGCTCAGCAGCTAGGGCAACCCACCGCGTCACGCGCAGTCGGAGCCGCTAACGGACGCAACCCCGTGTCGATTGTGGTGCCCTGTCATCGGGTGATTGCCGCTAGCGGTAAGCTGACGGGCTACGCAGGCGGGCTAGATCGCAAGCGATGGCTGCTTGAGCATGAGGCGACAAATCTTGAAGATGCTCACGCTGCTGGACAACTGTTGCTCTTATCTGACTAACCTAGACTCTTCTACTTTGACAGTCAGCTATTGGGTGCCGAACATGCGATCACCTGCGTCTCCCAGCCCTGGCAAAATATAGCCGTGTTCGTCTAGCTTGTCGTCAATGGCGGCAGTAAAAATGGGTACATCTGGATGTTCCTCGTGAAAGTTGGCGATGCCTTCCGGTGCGGCGAGCAGACAAACAAATTTGATCGACTGGGGCTGCGTTTCTTTGAGCCGGTAGACGGCAGCGATCGCCGAATTACCCGTTGCCAGCATCGGATCAACCACTAGCATTTCTCGCTGATTGACATCATTAGGCACCTTGAAGTAGTACTCCACCGGGCTCAGCGTTCTCGGATCGCGGTAGAGCCCAATATGGCCGATCCGAGCCGACGGCATAAGCTGCAACATGCCATCTAAAATGCCTTGCCCTGCCCGCATGATAGAGATGAGCACTACCTTTTTGCCAGACAGCATGGGTGCGTCCATCGTGGCAAACGGGGTTTCAATAGAGACTTTTTCTAAGGGCAGATCGCGGGTGACTTCGTAAGCCAACAACATGCTGACTTCTTCTAAAAGTTTCCGAAATTTGGCGGTGCTCGTCTCTTTTTGTCGCATCAGCGTTAGCTTGTGCTGAATGAGAGGATGCTCAATGAGCGTTACCTGATTGGTCATAAGAGAGTCTCGCACGGTGTTATCAAAAGGCGCCATCAAAAAACTGTACCATCGCTTTGAATCGTAATAGGGGGTGCGCCAGATGGCCTGATCTGCTTGGCAATGCGCCGCCCGGCTGCCCAGGTACCGCCTTCTAATACTTTGATCAGCGGCAGCTCTTCGGGCGATTTGTTCAGCAGGTGACGGACGCGATCGCCAATCAAATCCAACAGTACGACCGTCAGCGATCGCCACTCTACCACCACAGGCGAACCGGGCAAATGAGAGCCGCCTACGACCGCCGCATGTTTGGGAATCAACAGATCTAAATCAACACACAGGCCGCCGTTGCGATATTCTGCCAGTCCGGTAAGCGCATTGAGATTGGTCACCGCCATCCCTGCGACGCTTAAGGGTTCCACCAGTGAATAGGTCAGCCACTGCGAGAGCTTGTGAAACGGAACCAGGTTTTTACCGATCTCTCCGTCAGGCAGGCTCGGATGGGGCCATACGTCACCTAAATTGGTGCCGGCAATGGTCACCCGACCCGGCCAGATCGATCCAAAGCTCTCCAACACTTCTGTCAGCAGCGCGCCAGCATCTAGCTCCAAGCCATAGCGCTCTATCCAATAGTCCAACAGATTGCCCGGTCTAGCTGGGTCTTGGTAAATGCGATCGCTCTCTACTAGAGCCTTGCCCAACTGTTGCAAGAGAGACAGCCGACCGGCAAGTCCGACCAACAGATTGTGACCGCTTACCTGAAAGGCTTCGGCCAACTTAGCTTGGCTTAGCTGCTGTAGCCCAAGGGCATCTACCCGGTAAGGTGACTCAGCATCAGCGGAAAAAAGTCCCTGTTCAAAAGCGTGGAGACTTGCGACAGCCAGCCCTTCTGAGCGTCTTAAAGTTTGGCCAGAATAGGGATCCTGGTAGCGCCACTCACTGCCAGCGCCCGCATCTAGCAGCACGCTGACAATGACTAGGTCGAGCTGCGATCGCGCCCTCTCTAACCGATCAAAGCTTGCCTGCTGAAAAGCCTGATTTAGCTTGGCTAACCGGGGCACACCGCCCGCATCAAAATGCCGCCAGCGGCTGTGAAACGGCACGTCCAAGTGGGGGTAACTCTGCTGAGTAGTTTCGACGACGTAGGCGGCAGCTTGATCTAGCTTGGAGAGATTGCAAGCAAAATGCTCAAGCTGATCTGCCTGAGCGAGATGGAACAGCTGCTGAGCGCGATCACGAATTGCTTGAGGGGTCTGTAAGTAGGCGATCATCGCCTTTTCTGCTGGCGTCATCAGGCTTCCCCGTACTGACGGCCAATGGTCTGGGTCAGAACAGTCTCATCGGGCACTTCTCCTTCAGTAAAATAGCCCGCTGCTTTCTTCGCGTTCATTTCCACTTGAGCATCTGCTGGAATCAACGCTTCTGGAATTGAGATGCGCTCAACAATTTCAATGCCAGAGCTGACCACAGCGTCGTATTTCAGGTTGCTCATAGAGACGAACTGATCAATCCGGCTAATGCCCAGCCAGTGCATGACATCGGGCATTAGCTCCTGAAAGCGCATGTCTTGAACGCCGGCCACACATTCGGTGCGGGTAAAATAGGTGTCGGCGCGATCGCCCCCCAACTGACGTTTCCGAGCGTTATACACCAAAAACTTAGTCACCTCGCCCAGCGCCCGACCTTCTTTGCGCGCATAGATGATCACCCCTGCACCGCCCGCTTGAGCCGTCTCTACCGCCACCTCAATACCGTGAACTAGATAGGGGCGACAGGTGCAAATATCCGACCCGAACACGTCTGAACCGTTGCATTCGTCATGGATGCGCACGGCCAAAGGGCGATTGGGATCGGTAATGGCTTCCAGGTCGCCAAGAATGTAGACGGTGAGCCCTCCAATCGGCGGCAAAAATACCTGTAGGTCGGGCCGCGTCACCAGCTCTGGAAACATGCCTCCGGTCTGTTCAAATAAGGTGCGGCGCAGGTCGCTTTCTTTTACGTTAAACCGCTGGGCGATCCCCGGCAGATACCAAACCGGTTCGACTGCGGCCTTGGTCACTACCAGATCTCCCCGCTGGTTTAAGATTTTGCCATCCACCTGTAGCCGGCCCTGAGAAACGGCTTCTTGCAGCTCTGGGATATTGATGTGGGCTTTGGTAATCGCAATGGAGGGGCGAATGTCGTAGCCTTCTGCTCTTAGCTCAGCAAACAAATTGTTGTCTAGCGCTCCGAAAGGATCGAGCGAGACGATCTTCTCAGCATCCGTCCAGCTAGGATATGGACCGATAGAAACCGTGGGCGCAGTATTGGTTAAATCGGCGCGGTGATCTTGCTCTAGGCTGCCGCTGGCGATCGCCAGCGCCCGATAAACTGCGTAGCCTCCAGAGTGTGTGCCAATCGCATTGCGGTGAGCCCGGTTCCCTAAGGTGGCAATAATCGGCCCCCGCTCAACCGGGTCGGAGTGTCCCCACCGAACTGGCAGCGGCTCCTGCCCAGACTGCCCAGGATGAGAGGTCAAGACAATATGCTTATGTCGAGGTGACTGCGCTGATGTCATTCGTAGAACCCTTATGTCAACGAACTCTCAAAGTAGCCTATACGGGGCAACTTTGACTGTGTTAGAAAATGCTGATCGCCGGTAGCAAGCCAGTAGCGATATGGGCTGCCCCTGCCATTATTGCCTGTTCTACAGCTCTGTTATCCAGAAGAAGGGCATCTAGAAGAAGGGGTATCTGGGAAAGAGCCGTACCTCGCTGACAAGTGCAGGGGCGTACTCCTACCTACTCACCCACTCCCCTACCTATATGATGCTGATTCCTGTGTGGAATCAGCGAGTGGGGTTTCTCTAGGCCATGTTTCTCCATTAGCGCTTGGTCGCTCATGATCGTGCGGGGACAGCCGTCGGTGATGATGCGGCCTTCGTCGATCAGGATGACGCGATCACATGCTTCCAGCACAAACTCCAGGTCGTGAGAGGAGATCAGCACGGTTTCGGTGGAGTTTTGTAGAAAGCGAATCAGGCGGCGGCGGGTGCGCAGGTCGAGACTGGCAGTGGGTTCGTCGTAGAGAATGATCTGGGGGGTCATGGCGAGGAGGCCAGCGATGGCCACCATTTGCTTTTCGCCGCCGGAGAGATGATGGGGCAGGCGATCAAGCAGGTGGGTAATGCCGGCCATATCAGCGGCCCGGGCGACGCGGGTGGCGACTTCGGCGGGGTCAAAGCCCATGTTTTGGGGGCCGAAGGCAATGTCATCGCGCACGGATGCCGAGAACAGCTGGTCGTCAGGGTCTTGGAACAGCAGGCCGACTTCGGGGCGAAACTGGCCGGGTTTGAGAGGTTTGCCAAACAGTAAAATTTCGCCAGCGGCGGGGCTGAGCACGCCGCACAGCAGCATAAACAGGGTAGTCTTGCCGCAGCCGTTGTGGCCAATGATGCCGACGCGATCGCCTGCCTGCACCGTCAGCGAAATCTGACACAGCACGTCGGGCTGGCCGGGGTAGCCAAAGGAGAGAGTCTGGGCGGCGATCACGGCTGGCCTGGGCTCTGCGGCCATAGCTCGGGGGTCAAACCCGGCCGAGACTGAATCTATTGACACATTCATTGTTGGCCTATTTGTCATCGTCATATTTGTTACTGGCGCAAGATTCCTTCAGCTATGACTAACGCGATCGCAGCGGCCAGCACTATCCCTGTTAGCGCCCAGCTTAGAGCGCTGGGCTGGGCTGCTGCACTCTGCCCCACGGCTGACTTTGCGCTGTAGCCATAGCCTCGCAGTCGCATGGCTTTGTACACCCGCTCCGACTGCTCGTAGCTGCGAATCAGCAGATTGCCCGCCAGCATCGCTAGCTGCTCCATGGTCTGGCGATTGACCCGCAGCCAGCGCTGGCGCTTTTGACCAAAGCCCCGCAGCCGCATGGCCTGCTGCATAGTGGCCAGCATAGCGGCAATCTCAAACAGATAGCGGTACGACAGCAGGGTCATATCGGCCAAGAGGGGGGGTAGGCCGAGCGATCGCATGGCGTGCAGCAAAGTCAAAAACGGCGTCGTGCCCAGCAAAATAAACCCTAAGGTCAAAATCGACAAAAACCGCCCCACAATCAGCAGCGTGGCCATCAGACCCTCTTGGCGCAGGGTCAGCCAGCCCCACTGCCCCAGCACCGTATCGCCCACGGTCAGCGGCAGCAGCACCACCAGCGCCAAAATAAACAGCCCCGGATAGCTCAGCCGCTGCCGCAAAAACGTCAGCGGCAGCCCTGACAGGCCGTAGAGCACCGCCGCCAGTCCCAGCATCCAGGGTACTAAGGCCAGCTGGCGCACCGTTGCAAAGGCAAACATCAGCCCCACCAGGCTGACCAGCTTCAGCCGGGGCGACCAGCGGTGAATCACCGACTCGCGATGGACATAGGTATCGAGACTCGCGGCTCCCATAGTGTTTAACCCTCCAGCAGCTCGGGTTTCACCCGGCGCAAAAACAGCACCAGCATGGCGGTAAAAATACCCTCCACAATGGCCAGAGGCACATGGCTCACCGACAGCGCCAGCACCGCCGTCTGCTCAGCCCCAGCATCTAGCTCAGCCGGAATGTTGAAAATAATCAGCGCCAGAAAAATCAGCGCCGCTATCCCCAGCCCCAGGGCTCCGCCCAGAAAGGCAAAGACGCCTGTGCGAGTGGGTTCAGCCAGAGACTTACCCACCGAGTGGCGCAGCTGAAAGATGTGGTAGGCCAGCAGCGCCGGAATGCCCATCATGGCGGCATTCACTCCCAGCGTGGTGATGCCACCATGGCCAATTACCAACGCCTGAAAAAACAGGCCAATCAAAATCGCCGGAAAGGCAAAATAGCCCAGCACCACCCCCAGCAACCCATTCAAAATCAAATGCACGCTGGCGGGCGGCACTGGAATGTAAATAGACGAGGCCACAAAGAACGCCGCCGTTAAGAGCGATGCCTTAGGTACCTCAGCTGCTGGATCGGGCCTGCGGTTGATCTGCCGCAGCGAATACCAGGTGGCTAATCCGGTTATGGCATATCCCGCCGCGCAGACCTGGGCCGGTAAAATTCCATCGGGGATATGCACTAGCGCTTGCCTCGAGCAAAAAATAGAGCGGTGCCAATGAAGCCCCAAATGACAGAGCCAATAGTAATGCCCTGCTGCACTGGAGACAGAGCAGTACTAGGAGAGATTAAAGAGTTGGATCCGGCCTGTGCCTCCGCTGGGGTGGTGGCAGGTTCACCCCCAGAGGTAGAATCTGCCACCGGAATTGTGGTCAGCACGCCGTGACCCGCCTGGCGCACCATTACCTCCCAGGCGCCTGGCTGGGAGCTGTCGGGCGTAAAGCTAAAGCGCCCCTGGTCATCGGTGGTGCCCTGTTGCCACACGTCGGTGGGGCTGCCGGGGGCATAGACCAAGACCTGGGCGTTGGCCATCGGTTCGTCACTATCAAATCGGGCTTCTAGCTCAATGCTGCTAACCTGGTGGTGCTCTACCGTCACCCCGTGGGCCAGCGCAGGCGCAGCTCCGCTGGCCAGTGCCAGCGCCAGCAACCAGGAAAACTTGAGTCTCAGTCTCATGAGGTCGTTAGCGTCACTTCTTCGCAGTGGCCTTCACCTACATGGCCCAGGCTCGGCAAGATTGAGAGAAAGGTTTGGTAGTCTTCCTCAGACAGCCCGGCCTGAAGTGCCGCGCTATCAACCTCGACCTCACCGTCTTCGGCCAGGGCAGCCAGGGGCTCAAAGCCCAGAGCGCCGGTATTGATGCCGTCGTCAGCGGGGGCCTCGCCGTCGCCAAACAGGTGGTCAAAGTGGAAGGTGGCTTCCATGTCGGCCTCGTCGCCAGCGGTCAAGATGCCCTTGCGCTCGTCGCCGACAAAGTCGCCGCAGGTGTAGGCCAGCTCTTCATTTACCTTGACGGTGAACGGCACGGTTTCGCCCTCTTTAGTGGCGGTGCCCTGCATCCAAATCGAGTAGCCTTCGGACGGCCCCGACTCGGCGGGCACCATACGCCAGGCCAGCGCGTTGAAGCGTCCGGCTGGAGCCTCCACCTCGCTCACCATAATCGGCTCTGCCGAATCATCGCCCTCGGCCAGGTCAATCACCTGGGCTTCCTCGACCTTGACCTCGGCCTTGGACTGGAGTTCGGTACCGGCTTCGGGGTCAAAGGGAGGGTCGGTTTGAGCGGCGGTGATGTCGACTAGCGATACGTAGAGGTTGTCAAAGGCAACCTCCCAACCGTCTTTGGTGGTAAACCCCTGACGCACAAAATCTTCGCCGTTGGCTCGAATCAGCAGGGTGCCGGTTTCGCCTTCGGCACCGGCGGTTTCGGTAGTTTCGGAAGCGGTTTCGGGGGCAGTGGCAGTGGGGCTTTCGCTACCGCAGCCAGCCAGCGCCCCTAGGGCCAAGCAGCCCAGTGCGCCAACCGTGAAAGCTTTAATCAAATTGCGTTGCATAGTACCTAAGAAAATAGATGGCTTAGCGCTAGGAGGCAAGTGTCGCGTCAGAATGTCGAGCGGTTTTGGGTCTTGGCCCGACAAACTCCAGCCTATTTAATTAGGCCCGAGCTTCCTGAAATGCGCAATGCCTAGGGGGGGCATCTATTTACGGTCTCTGCTGCCAAAACGGTAGTATGAAGCGGCAGATCCATCTATTTATCTATCTACCAAGCCGAGAGCATAATGCACGACGTCATTACGGTGGTAGCTGACCCCGCCGAAGCTCCGACCGCCTACCCCCTTAGCGCAGCAGGGCCAGAGGCGATGCTTCATGTCCACGGGGGCCATCCCCCCTTTGCCCGTCTTCGTCCAGCAGGCGTCAGATAGCGTCGTTCGCGACAGTCTGAAAACCTCTGCTAACCCCCTCAGCAGCGTCCAGCCGCTGCTGTTATCCGACCGCGCTGGACGCTGAAGCGGCTGGTGGCTTGGGTGAAAAGGTCTCTTTCTACGGCCTCTACCTGTACGACTTAGCCCGAGTGCGGATCTTTCCTTACGAGGTCGCTAACCAACAGAGCGCTGTCGATGTGCTGGAACGCTTACGGGCTGAATTCCCTGGCTTGCCGATTCAGATGGTTTGGGATGGCGCACCTTGTCACCGTGCACTCTCTGTCCGTGATATTGCTCAATCCCTCGATATCGAGCTTCAGCCTTTACCCGCCTACAATCCTGATTTTATGCCGGTCGAACACCTCTAGCATTGGCTCCGCTCGACTCTGAAATCGAAAAACTCTGGTTCTCAACGTAGACGGGGTTTATGTCACGCTGTTCATTCAGGGTGTGTTAGCACCGCCCCAATTTAGCACCCGTTTCCAAGCTCAGCGCATTAGCACGAGCTTAGAATGGAATGACTTATTGTTCACACGGGCAGAAAGCAAAGGCTATATATTACTTTTTGATGAAGCGGATGCTCTATTTAGCAAACGTACCAGCATGCGAGATGCCTACGACAAGTATGCCAACCAAGAAGTGAGCTACTTGCTACAGCGTGTGGAAAGTTATGACGGGCTGGTGGTTTTGCCTCAAACCTAAAGAACAACATTGACGATGCTTTTGTACGGCGATTTTAGTCTATCATTCACTTTCCTCTAGATGCATCTCATGAACAAGACCTACGCCGAGCTATGAGCCGAGAGTTCAACAAAGCAGATAAAATATTGACCAGATAAATCGCGGCACACAGCTTCTTATCGCGCACAAGTATTGTCAATGGATAGAGTCGAGTTCAGGTCGATACATCTCTATATGTGGAATACCGTCTTCCAAGTAACTCTTACCGACGGGTTGAAATTCTAATTCGCAGTAAAACTGCTGTAGGTAGGCCTGCGCTGAAATTCGTATGCCTTGGTTAGGGAACTGACGCATTGTCCGCTCGATGCCAGCCTTCATCAGCTGACGACCAATGCCTTCGCCGCGTCTATTTGAGCAGGTGAGCACCCGCCCTATGGAAGGCTCCAGATATTTCTCGCCGGGCTCTACTACGCGCAGATAGGCGATTAAGTTTCCTTGGAGATCGGTGCCCATCAGATGCCAGGCGCGAGCATCCAGGTTATCTGCATCGAGGTAAATGCAGCGCTGCTCTACGATGAAGACCTGTTGCCTAGCCTGCAATATTTGATGGAGTTCCTGACAGCTCAGGTGAGAAAACGGCTTCCATTTCCATTCAACTGTCATGCTTTCACGCTGGGGCTTTTTGCGTACCCCCCCCAATCGACAAATGGCTGTAAGTCAGTTTCGCTAACTGCTTCAGGGTATCAGAAAGCGCAGAGTAGTTGTGTCACCTCGCAGCTAACCAGCCGATACAAACGAACTAAATTACCCTAAATCCCAGCTTCGCGACTTTCGAGCCTAAAAAGTCTATTTTTTAAGCCCTTATGAGATGAGGATTTCAGTCTTAACATAATCCATTACTACTCAAAGTCCAACGAGGCGTAGTTTAATTATCGCTTGAGCTGGTCGAGTTTATTTTGAGCAGAGAGGAGATCAGCTTGTGCGTCTGAGTATACGGTAGTGCCTGGTTTGACCTGGTTGAGTTGATTGATAATGCCTTGCAGTCGGCTGATGGTGTCTTCACGGGTGGCGTAATCAGTGCTGGCAAGCAGGGATGTCGTTTGCTCTTGTGCCTGTTCAAAAGCCCTAACTGAGTTGGTCTCAGCCGCTAACCGAATTCTGATTTGGCCAAGGTTTTGCTGATAGACTGCCCCTAATGCCTGCGCCTCACGGTTGGCCAGCAAGTCATCTTGCGGAATGCGCTTAATCTGGGCGATCGCCTCTTCCCACAACGCTATAACCTCCTGCCATTCCTCAGCGCTATGAGGTGGATTTTGGCCTTGCACTGCCGCTCGCTGAGAATATTCTTTGGCGCTGCTGATCACCATTGAGGTGCGTTCATTGCCCGCGAATAATCCTACCGTTTTTTCAAAGTCTCGCTCATAGGCCAATAGATTCTGTTGAGCAGTTCTCCCTGCTAAGGTCTCACTGGGAATTTTCTGGAGCTGCTCAAGGGCAGTTTGCCAGATAGCGATTGCTGTTTGGCGATCGCTCGTGGTTTTAGCTTGAGGGTACTGTTGCTGAGCGCTCGTCAGCGATCGCTCAGCCACTAAGAGCGCAGTTTGCGCGTTTTTCTCTTGAAAAATCTTTGACCTCAAGCGCCCTACCTCGGCGCGAGTTGCGTTGAAATGACTGCGGCTGAACTGCCAGTTGTAAGCGCCGTAAGTCGAAAAAGAGCTGTCTACCAAATAGATGGGCAGGGCATCTAGGCTCTTTTGGGCTTGCTCTAGCTTTTGCTCGCCAAGGGCTAAATCGGCTGGCGTTGTGGCATCAGCAATTAATTGCTGAGCCTCCTCAAAGGTGGTGATGGCGAGGCGATAATGGTGATCTAGGCTGATATGGCTGGGTAGCAACAAAAGGGGAGCCGTCGTAGCAACCGGACGCCGAATCGCTGCATAGGGTAAATTCACCAGATAAATTACACCCAGGGGAATACCCAGCAGCAGCCCTACGCCAATCATCGCTTTGAGGGGCGATCGCCGGTTTGCTGTCTTAACAGGCCTGACAGATTTTCTCGATTGAGTCAGCAAGCGTTGTTCTTCTATCTGTCGCTCCAGTTCTGCCAAGGTGGTGGACTGGAGCGATACACTGGGCGGAACAGTTGTTCCAGTGGCAGAAGGGATGGTCTCAGCGTTATGAACCTTAGCAGCGTTGCGAGAGATAGAGCTGCGCAGAAAGTTGAGACGAGAGAGTTTAAAGAGCGCCATAGAATGCATCTGGGTTGCTGCATCCAATATTCCCCAATTGATAAGGCAAATTTTCCGTCATGGATCAAACCAGGGCTACCCTTTCGGCGTGGTTCACAAGTGGCTACTTTTGGGCGACACTCGCCGCACAACTTGGAAAGCGGCAGAAACCGTGGCAAAGCCCGAAAACTCGTTCGATCTTTGTCCAAGTGTGGACGGGCTTAATCTTAAAAAGATAATTTAAGTCTTATGTAAAGACTCAAATTGATTCCAAGTGGTCTTTTTGTGAGACGAACTTGAGCAGGGTTCGGCAGATGAAGTGGGGTCTGAGTACCCTCTGCCGGGTGAGCACGATCACATCTTAGGTTCCCGGCGTTTTCCCAATAGCTGACTATTGTGCAATCGATACCTTCAAGGAGACCTAACCCAAGCATCTGTGTTCGCTGTGCGGTTACAAGCCGCTACTTTTACCCATATGCCTGCGGATTAAAGTTTCGACAGATATTGCGACTGGTGAGGGGTTGCGTTCATAACTCTTGACGGTGTCGAGATATTCTCTCAAACAGACGAACTGCAATAGCGTCGTCACCCCTGGTCAGTATTAGAGAACGGCTGAAGTCTTCGCTCGCTGACGAGTCCTGTAAGACTATTCTGTAGCAGAACCCACTTGTATTTTTCTAATACTATCCTGACTCATTATGAGACTCATTTTGCGACGTAAAATCTTGTTTTAATACATTACTTGGTTAATCAGCTTGTTCCAACCCCTGGTTGAGATACGCCTAATCCCGCTCGCACCGGCCTGAGAGTACTGATATGAGCGGTTTATAGATCTGGGTTTATGAGCTTTCAACTTAGCTAGGCCGCTGGAAGTTAAAGGGTTTATGCCAATAAAAGGGGTGCTGAAGGTTCACCGATACCAACACAAAAGCCCTTCAGCTTGCAGGATATGCCGAAGACAATCCAGGCAGAGCAGTTCAGGATGCTAAAGGTGTATGGAGATGGATGTAGTCTAAAGAAACCTAAGTTCGGGATAAGCAACTCATGCTTATTGCTAGAAGCAAGTCCCTTCTGGAAGGGTGGCCCGCAGGGTCGGGATGGGTCGGCAACGTGCGCTACACACCGAAACCCACCCCTGCGCCCCTCTAGAGGGGATCTACTTCAGGCTATGTGTTAAAAAGCGCCGACAGTTGGGCATCACAGGCAATCACTTATCCCGAACTGACGTTAAAGAAAGACTATTTCCAAGCCGACCAGGCTGTATCGAGCAGCCAGCATTTATTCGGTATATTGGACTAATGACCTACCTTGTCTTTTGGATTCTTGGATTTGGCACTCTCTGGGCAGGGCTAAAGCTGTTTGACGACGAAGTGCTCCTCATCGCAACGATATTCATGGGCTCGGGGTTGGTGCTAGCAGGTCTGCTTTCTTCTCCCGTGGAGCTGCAAGTTGGTATTGAGCTGATTGTGATAGTCAGCCTGTTCCATATCTGCATGGAGTGTATCAGTCGGGGCGATCGCGCTCCTTAAGCAAAAAAACTAGCTCAGCCCAACCAATTAGAAAGCGCAGGCTCTCTAAATTTCGGTGATGAGACAGCCAAAACCCATGAGCGAACAGTCGCACTATCGAGCAAACAGGCGACTTGCCGCGCTTGCAAATTCTGAGTAGTTTGTCGGTCTTCTGGCAGTGCTCATCGACCGCCTTAATTGCAGAGATTGCGATTACTCAACCAGAACATGGCTTGACTAGTTGCGGGTTACGCAAACAGTCAGTGGGCTGCGACCGCCTAAAATCATAAGTTTTAGGCGGAGCCATATTTATTCGGACTAATATTGGACTAAATTTTGAGGCCGGCTGAACGCCCTATCACCGCCGACAAAGCTATTTGCATAGCCCATCCTTTCATGCCGCCCTCGGCTGAGCCCTCGTTCAGCCAAACCATTCGGATACTCGCATGGAAGGACAGTCATAGAGTTATAGCGACTGTCTGCAAGTATTGAAATGATATTAAACTGTATCGATATAAGACTCATATTGAAAACAATAGTCTCTATATGAGACTAAGCGCAGTCGATACTGTCGCAACTATTGCATCAATGTTTTTAAAGATTTGCTACTCTACGGGTACTTTGCCTATTTTGATCGGAGAAGCCATTGCTCGATAATTTACTGCCCCCCCTAAATAACCATAATCTGCCCTACCCCGACACCATCCACCCCATCGTGGTGCACTTCGTCATTGCCATGGTGCTATTCGCCATTGCTTGCGATGCCATCGGCTACTTCACCAAAAACACTCGCCTACACGAAGTCAGCTGGTGGAACATGGTATTTGCCACCGTCTCTATCTTCATTGCCATCATTTTCGGCCAGATTGAAGCGGGACTTGCCACCCCTTACTCCGCCGCTACCGGTGACCTCAATCTGCACACCATTATTGGCTGGTCGCTCTCAGGCATTTTGGCCGTCATCACCGGCTGGCGATACGTCCTCCGCCTGCAAAAGAAAGAGTCTTTGCCCGTAGCCTACCTTGGAATCAACGCTATCCTAACGGTGATCGTCTTTTTCCAAGTCTATTTGGGAGATAAATTAGTGTGGGTTTACGGCCTGCATACAGAAGCCGTCGTAGAAGCAGGGCGAGGAGGTTTATTGCAGTGACAGTTGGACTATTCGCAGCGTTAGTTGGGCAGCCAGTCTTGACTGTAGGCGCAAACGGGTTGCCCTACGGCGTGCCCATTCATCCAAACTTGGTGCATCTCACCTTGGGGCTTTTCATCGTGGCGATCGCCTTCGACATCGTCGCTGCCCTCTACCCTCTAGAAAAACCCATCTTCAAATTTCTCGCCATCCCCGTCACCCGCTCCGGCCTCTACGATGTAGGTTGGTTTAACCTGGTTGCCGCCGCTGGCATCACCTTTTTTACCGTCGCCGCTGGCTTCTACGAAATTCTCCTGGCCGACCCCCCTGACGACATGGTCAGCCCCTGGGGGCTAAACGCCACCGACACAATGGTATGGCACGGTCTCGGCGGCGTTCTCTTGCTAGCCCTGATTGTCGGTATGACCGTTTGGCGAGGGTTTCAGCGCTACGTTTGGCGAGAAGACCGGGCCCGGCAGGTGCAGTGGAGCTATCTGGTCACCGGGCTGTTCATCTTCGGGCTGATGTTTGCCCAAGGAACGCTCGGCGCGCACTTAGGCGGCGACTTTGGCGTTCATGTCACAGCAGATCGGCTGATTCGAGCCGGGATTAATCCCAATCAAAGGGTATCCAGCACGCCTGCGACGGAACTCCTAACTCAGCCCCGCGCCGTTGGCCCTAGGCGCACCGGCCCCGAGAAGCCACCTGAAAACCAACCTGAAAACCAAACCTAGAAATTCGCGTGAATACTGACGACCAAAGAACTCAAGATTTGGGCCGGGTGCTGAATCGACGCAGGATTTTCAACCTGACGCTGCTGGCGATCGCCAATCTTCTGATCAGCCTGTGGATGGGCCAGCAAGCCTACCACTGGATGCCCCCCCAAGCCTCCGCGGAATCCGTCCTGGTTGACAAGCTCTTTAGCTTTATGACCGCCGTTGGCACCTTCATTTTTATCGGCGTTACCGGCACCCTCCTATATTCCATGCTCTTTCAGCGAGCCGCCAAATACGACATCAGCGACGGCCCCCCCATTGAAGGCAACCTGAAGCTAGAGATTGTTTGGACAGCCGTTCCCATCATGCTGATCGTTTGGATTGGCACGGTCAGCTACCAAACCTACGACCAAATGAGCATTCTTGGCCCCATGGCACCCAAAGAGATGAGCACCGTACCCACCGTGCCGCTAGAGCCGAAGAAAAAAGTAGATGCCAACCCCGAAGCCACCCAAAACGAGCTGCCCATCGAAGTGCACTCTCGCCAGTGGGCCTGGGAATTTCGCTACCCCCGTGAACGCATCAGCAGCACTGAGCTACACTTGCCTATCGATCAAAGGGCCAAGTTCAAGCTCACCTCAGACGATGTTCTCCACGGCTTTTACATTCCCGCTTTCCGAGTAAAGCAGGACATTATTCCAGGCGAAGAAATCGACTTTTCCTTCACCCCCATTCGAGCAGGCCGCTATCGCCTCAGAGACTCGGAATATAGCGGCACCTATTTCGCCGCCAACCAAACCAACGTTGTTGTCGAATCCGAAGCAGACTATCAGCAGTGGCTATCAGCCGCCGCCGCCACCGAGCCGACCGCTGCCGAAAATATCCCCTACACAGAATTCAGCCGCGCTGAAGAAGGCACCATCAGCCTGGGTTGGGCTACCGTCAAACCAGCGCCAGCGCCCATCGTAAACTACACCAGTTCAGAAGAGGATGCTTATGAGTAACGTATCGTTAGAGGTAAAGCCCTCCGAATCGCCACCGGTTCAGCCCGAACCCGGTGCCCCCGACAACTGGCGTCGATTTTTCACCTTCAGCACCGACCACAAAGTGATCGGCATTCAGTACATCGTCACCGCCTTCGCCTTCTTTTTGTTCGGTGGACTGCTGGCCATGATTATGCGCGGTGAGCTGCTTACACCTGAAGCGGACCTGGTTGATCGCACCGTCTACAACGGACTGTTCACTATGCACGGCACCATCATGCTGTTCATGTGGACATTTCCCATGCTCAACGGCCTGGCCAATTACCTGGTGCCGCTGATGATCGGAGCGCGGGACATGGCCTTCCCCAGGCTAAACGCCGCCGCCTTCTGGATGGTGCCTGTTTTCGGCGTCATTCTCATCGCCAGCTTCTTTATCCCCGGTGGCCCCTCTCAGTCTGGCTGGTGGGCCTACCCGCCCGTCAGTCTGCAAAACCCCACCGGCAATCTCATCAACGGTCAGGCCCTATGGCTGCTGGCGGTTGCTCTCTCCGGCGTCTCCTCCATCATGGGCGCGGTCAATATTGTTACCACCATTTTTAGAATGCGTGCTCCTGGCATGGGCTGGTTCAAGATGCCCGCCTTTTGCTGGACAGTCCTCTCCGCGCAGATGATCCAGCTCATTGGCCTGCCCGCACTGACCGCCGGTGCAGTCATGCTTCTGCTCGATCTCACCGTCGGCACCAGCTTTTTCGACCCCACTCGCGGTGGTGACCCAGTTCTTTACCAGCACTTCTTCTGGTTCTACTCTCACCCGGCAGTCTACGTCATCATTTTGCCCATCTTCGGCGTCTTTTCAGAAGTGTTTCCGGTGTACGCCCGCAAACCGCTTTTCGGCTACAAAGTCGTGGTGGTTTCGTCTGTGCTGATAACGGTGCTCAGCCTCGTGGTGTGGGTGCACCATATGTTCGCCAGCGGTACACCTGGCTGGATGCGCATGTTGTTTATGTTCACCACCATGGCCATTTCCATCCCTACTGGCATTAAAGTATTTGCCTGGGTAGCCACAGTGTGGGGCGGCAAACTGCGGCTCACTTCAGCCATGCTGTTTGCTTTGGGTGGCCTCTCAATGTTCCTCTTCGCCGGTATCACCGGCATCATGCTGTCCTCTGCCCCCTTCGATATCCACGTCAACAACACTTACTTTGTGGTCGGGCACTTTCACTATGTGATCAATGGGGCCGTGGTGATGGGATTTTACGCCGCCATTTACCACTGGTTTCCTAAAATGACCGGGCGCATGTACTACGAGGGATTGGGCAAACTGCACTTCGCCCTGACCTTTATTGGTGTCAACCTGATCTTTTTACCCATGCATCCCTTGGGCTTGTTGGGGATGCCGCGTCGCGTCGCCTCCTACGATCCCGAGTTTGCCTTTTGGAATGTGCTCGCTAGCCTGGGTGGTTTCCTGCTCGGCGTTTCTACCCTGCCCTTCATCTTGAACATGCTGAGTTCTTGGACTCAAGGCGACGACGCGGGCGACAACCCCTGGCGAGCGATCGGCCTGGAATGGCTCGTGGCGTCACCGCCGCCGCACGAAAACTTTGAAGAGATTCCCATTGTGGTATCGCCTCCCTATGGCTACGGCAGCGATGAACCGCTAGTGTCTAATGATCCTGGAGGCCATGCTAGGAAAGAAGCGATCGCCAGACCGCTCGAAAGGAGAACCGTATGAGCACTACAAATATTGATCCCACCCTCGATGGCAAAGGCACCCTTGCCACAGCCCAGTCAATAGAGCATGCCCATAGCGAATCCGAAGAAGACAACCGGATGTTCGGCTTCATTGTCTTTTTGCTCTCGGAGAGCATCATCTTCTTCAGCTTTTTCGTCGGCTACATTGTCTTCAAAACCAATGCAGCCGACTGGCTTCCTGCCGGGTTTGAAGGGTTAGAAGTGCGAGAGCCCTTCATAAACACCGTTGTCCTGGTTTCTAGCAGCTTTGTCATTTACTTCGCAGAGCGCTGCCTGCACAAAGAAAACCTTTGGGGCTTTCGGATTTTTTGGCTGCTGACTATGGCGATGGGCAGCTTTTTTCTCTACGGTCAGGCCGTAGAGTGGATGGGCCTCCCCTTTGGCTTTACCTCAGGTGTATTCGGCGGCGTATTCTACCTGCTGACAGGCTTCCACGGACTGCATGTGCTTACCGGCGTGCTGCTGCAAGGCATTATGCTGGGGCGCTCTTTTATTCCTGACAACTACGCCGGAGGAGAATATGGCGTAGCTGCGACCTCTTTGTTTTGGCACTTCGTCGATGTCATTTGGATTTTGCTGTTTATTTTGATCTATGTGTGGCAGTAGCTCATGATTATTGACGACCAACACTACGACATCATCATTGTCGGCACAGGCGCTGGCGGCGGTACTCTCGCCCAAAAGCTCGCGCCCACTGGCAAACGGATTTTGATTTTAGAGCGCGGCGAAAGCATGGCCTTCGAAGAACAAAACCGAGCTGATGTAGACGTGTTCAAAAAAGAGCGCTATCATGCCCCCGAACAGTGGTACGACGAAGCCGGTGAGCCCTTTTCACCCCAGACTAACTACGCCATTGGCGGCAATACCAAAATCTATAATGCCGCCTTGATGCGGATGCGCGATCGCGATTTTGAAGCCGTCACCTATCAAGACGGCGTTACCCCGGAATGGCCACTCAAATACAAAGATTGGGAGCCCTATTACACCGCTGCCGAGCAGCTGTACCAGGTCCATGGCGATGCCCAAGCCGACCCAACCGAACCTGCTCACAGCGCCAGCTATCTCTATCCAGCCGTGACCCACGCGCCCGTCATGCAGCCGATTGTCGAGGCGATTGCATCAGAAGGCCTGCACCCGACATCGCTGCCGATGAGTCTGACTAAGCGAGACGATGACCCCACCGGAGACTCAGAAGTTTTTGGCATCAACCTGGCACTCGCGCACAACAACGTAACCCTTAAGCCCAACGCCCTAGTAACTGGCCTGTACACCAACCCCACAGGAACAGAGATTAAAGGCGTTCAAGCCAACGTCGGCGAACAGCCCACCCTGTTTACCAGCGACATTGTCGTACTCGCTTGCGGCGCGGTAAACTCAGCCGCCCTTCTCCTGAGTTCTGCCAACGAACAGCATCCCAACGGGCTGGCCAACCGCTCCGATCAGGTAGGCCGCAACCTGATGAAGCATTTGATGACGGTGATTGTCGAGCGCGGGGCCGCAAAGAACAGCGGCACGTTTTCTCCTAGCGTGAGTATTAACGACTTTTACTGGGGCGACTCTATCTACAAATACCCCATGGGCCATATTGAAAACAGCGGTGGCCTCTTGCAAGATATTGTCTTTGCAGAGTCTCCTCCACTGCTTTCAGTACTGGCCCGCCTCCTGCCTGGCGCGGGTCTTAAAAAGCTAGCTACCAGCTCTATCGGTTGGTGGGCGCAAACCGGCGTTTTGCCCAAACCCGAAAACCGTATTTACTGGCAGCAAGGCCGGAGCAAGAAAAAGCTGCGCTACGAATTTACGCCCAACAATTTGGAAGCTCATGATCGCCTGGTGTACCGCTGGATGGGCGTGCTAAAAAGCCTCGAAAAGACGGCGCTCGGGATGCGGCAGAGCACCGTATATCCCAGAGGTGAAGCCCCTCTTCCGGTGGTCGGCTACCAGTGCGGCACCTGTCGCATGGGCACCGATGCCAGCAATTCTGTTTTAGACATCAACTGCCGCACTCACGAAATTGACAATCTATATATTGTAGACAGCAGCTTCTTCCCCTCCTGCGCCAGCGTCAGCCCAGCCTTAACGGTAATGGCCAATGCGCTGCGAGTAGGCGATCACCTTATAGATCGGCTAAAGGCATAGGCGAAAGCGGCTTTAGCGGTTACCAGTGCAGTGAGCATGGCAGAAGCTATAGCGTTACCCGGATGCATTCGGGTAACGCGAGTCACTTAGCCTGTTGCTATGCAAAGGTTTCGCCTGTGTTGCTGTATTCAAGCCAAGTGACCGACGCTATATGTTGCGCAATTGTGATGTCCGACAGGCTGTCTTTTGACTTTGCTGGCAAACCGCCTCAATACTGAAGGCGTTTGCCCTTCGAGAGGACTCTATTCGCTGATGAAAGCTTTAATTACAGCTGTTTTGATGATCGCCGCCGCCACCCTATTCGCTTTCACTCCCCCAGTGATCGCCGCAGATATGGCCCAGGGCGGGCAGGTATTTGCTACCAACTGTGCCGATTGTCACGTTGGCGGCGGCAACGCCATCATGTCTAACAAAACGCTTAAGAAAGATGCCCTAGAGCAGTACCTGGCCGACTACGGCACAGACCATGCTGTCGAAGCCATTGTCTATCAGGTGACTAACGGCAAAAACGCCATGCCTGCTTTCAAAAATCGCCTTACCGCCGCTCAAATTGCTGACGTTGCCGCCTACGTCAACAATCAAGCAGAAAATGGCTGGTAATTGACGATCACGCCCTATAGTCAGCCCGCTTCTAAAGCGGGCTGCTTATGTGATTGCCTGCTCTGTAGAAAATACCAAAGCGCTATGAAAGCCGTTCGCGCCGCTTTACTGATCTTTGCTTTCTGGCTGTGCCTCTGTCCCTTTGCCCAGGCGAATTCAGCCGACAGCGCTTTGCAGGCAGGGGCCACGGCCTTTGGCGCTGGCGACTACAGTCGTGCCATCAATCAGTTCACCCAGGCCATCAACGCTGACCCTGAGCTGGCCTACAGCAATCGCTGCTTAACCTACCTGAAAATGCAGCGCTTCCAGGTAGCCGTGGACGATTGTACTCAGGCCCTATCTTTTAATCCTGATAGCGTTGAAGCATTGCTCAATCTCGGGCTGGCCTATCAGAGCTTGGGTCAATACGACAGGGCGATCGCCAGCTACCAGCAGCTACTTCAGCACAGTTCTGATGGGAGCACGTCATTCTCTAGCAAAAGAAATAACGTCTAGTTGTTCATTCAGATAGGCACACCTCAGCTTCAGAACTTGTGGCAAGCTCTGTGTATTCCATTGAGCGCCAGTGACTTGTAACCGGGCATCAATTTGCTTGACCAGCGATTCGACCGGGCCAGAGCCAATCGGTAACCCTTCCATCTGGTAGTAACGATAGTTGGGAATGCGGCCAGTATGTCGTTCGAGATAGCCCCTGAACCGCTTGGCACTATCGGTATTCATATCATCCAGCATCCTTTTAGCAGTACTGACTTGGCCTTCCCAGAGAGTGGCAGTGATCGTTTCGAGCATCTCGGGCGTTGCCGCCACTTTGTAGAGATTCTCTTTGAGATGAAACCAATCAAGAACTTCGTCGATTGAACCGGGTATGGACATCTGCTCGAATAGAGACCAGATGCCGCAGTGACCATCCCCTAGGGCATATAACAGGCTGGCAATCGGCAAGGTCGTGACCCAAGCGAGCAAGCTAGGTGACGATTTGAACCAGGCCATGCCGATACCGTTTCGGTTTAGCCGAATGGCATGGTACTGCCGCCACTCGCTCGGTTGACCTGCCGGGGTGCGAACCCTGACCATGCCACCATCCAAAGCCATCTCTGTCACCGACTCATCGCTAATGGCTTCGGGGAAGGTCGCTCGTTTCACCATTCTCTCCTGGGTCTTCGCACTCACCCGTACTCCTGTGAGCATCGTCACATCGGTTTCGGCTTGCTGGTAGGAAGCTTTGGCACACATCCGCAGACAGCACTGCTCCAAATAGGCACTATGTTTAACACGCGGCTTGACTAACAGCGCTTTGGCTTGCTTCGGCCCAAGCCACAATTCTCCCAGCAAGCTGGTTATGCGCCTGGGTGACTCGCACTCTTCTGGGCAACCTGTTTGGATAAAAAATTACCGATGCCAGGGGATACGTGTGTTTGCAACTGCTGACGCACGGTTTGTTCAATCTCACCGAGGGTCGCCATTGGCAGTCCTTCAGCTTTGGCGTCGGCGTGTAGCAGCGCCGCAATTGCTCTGACGTGGTCATCCATTTGGGCTTGCTTCTCTGGCGTCATCGGCTTTATCCTTTGGCTAAAAGTAGCTGTCTCTAGCTTACTTTTTCTCTACTCAGAGAATGACGTGCTCCCGTTCTGATGATTACCGGGCCTACTACAACCTGGGTTTAACCCAGGTGGCGCTAGGTCAGTACGAGCAGGCGATCGCTCACTATACAAAAGCATTAGAGACCTCATCGCAGCCAAAAGAGCAAGCCAGCATCTATCGTGATCGCGGTGTTTCTCACCTGCTACTAACCAACTATGCAGCCGCCATTACCGACTTAGGCACCGCCATTGAGCAAAACCCAGACGATCTGTGGGCGTATTTCAATCGCGGCTGTGCCTACCACCGCAGCCAAAATTTCCTGCCAGCCCTGCAAGACTTTAGCCGGGTGATCGCTCAAGACCAGCAAAATGCCCAGGCATATTTCAACCGGGGCACCATCTACGCTCAGATGGGTAATAAAGAGAGCGCCATCTTAAATCTTCAGCAGGCCGCACAGCACTTTCAAGCCAGCGGAGCCACAAAAGCAGCAGGCAGATCCTGGAGGCTGATTGAAAAGCTTCACGCTCGCCAGCCAGCCAATACCCCCTTCCCTAGCTTCTCAAACGCGGCTTTTACTTCATGAATATGCTTGTCTCGCGATGAGATTTGCTTGCATCAGAACGAGTCTATTTATAAGACGATTAGTATCATGGTAAATTGAATGTGCGATGTGATCGCAACGGTCAGAGCACCGCAGGCATTTCCAACAATCTTTCTAAATGTGTATGTGAAATTAGGCCGATTTGCATAAAATTCTATTCTAATAAGTTCGTATGTACGTCCAGAAAACAAAAAATGGATTAATCCAGCTCCACAATGAAGCTTCAGGCGAAAATTTTATCGGGTTACGTTGCAAGCCTGACGCTTGTTGTTTTGGTTGGTCTATGGGGCGTTTTCAACCTCTGGCGATTGGGGCAGGCTAGCGAGGAAATTCTTCAGGAAAACTACCGCAGTATTCAGGCCGCTGATAGCATGATCGATGCGTTGGAGCGGCAAGACAGTGCAACACTCATCTTCCTTCTAGATGACGCCGACTCTGGACAGTCGCTCTTTCGCAAAAATCAGATCGAGTTTTCGCAGTGGCTAGGCCGTGCCAAAGACAATGTTACGCTGCCAAACGAAGCAGAGACGCTGTCTGCCTTGGAAGCGGCCTATCAGTCATATTTGGCCAGTGTCGACCAGCTGACGGACTTACCCGAAGCCGAGATCGATACCTATGAACAGACGGTACGGCCTGCGTTTCAGTCGGTTCGAGATGCTGCGACCGATCTGCGAGAGATCAATCAGTCGGCCATGATCGAAGCTTCAGATAGAGCTGCTGATACGTCGCAGCAAGCGATTATCTCGGTGGCGCTAGCCGGGCTCAGCGCTGCGGCGATTGGCTTTGTTATTAGCTGGATTCTCTCGCGGCAGTTGGTCAGGCCCATTCAGGCAATTCGAACCGCAACCGAGCAGATTGCTGACGGTGACTATGATGTGCAGTTGGCGATCGCCTCCCAAGACGAACTCGGTCAGCTCGCCGACGAAATCAACATCATGAGCAGCCGTCTGAAGACGTTCAAAGCGCTCAACCTTGATAAGCTCGTTGCCGAAAAGCAGCGCAGCGAAGCCATTATCAACAGCCTTAGCGATGGCATTATGGTCGTCGATGACCAGCTTCACATCGTTGCCATTAACCCTGTCGCTGCCATGCTTTTTGGCACTAAGCCTAACCTGGCCCAGGGCCGTCACTGCCTGGAAATTATCGACAATCGCTCGCTCTACGCCCAGATTCAGGGGGTCGTTGATTCTCAAACGCCCGCTAGTCCGCTTGAAGCCAGCACCGAGTGCGCCGAACTAATCATCGAAAGAGGGAGCGTTGAGCACTATCAATATCTGGCCACGCCGGTTACAACAGAAGACAACCGGCGGCTAGGCGTGGTGCTACTGCTGCAAAACGTCACCAACCTCAAGCAGCTCGATCAGCTCAAGAGTGAATTTGTCATGACTGCCTCTCATGAGCTGCGCACACCGCTCACCGGCATGGCTATGAGCATTGAGCTGCTGACAGAAACTGCCCAAGCTAAGCTCTCCGAAGGTGAGCAAGAACTGTTAAAAACCGCCCAAGAAGATGTTCAGCGCCTGCGAGACCTAGTCAACGATCTGTTAGATCTCTCTAAGATCGAGTCTGGCAAGCTGGAGATGGAAAAAACGACGGTAGATCCCAAAGGGTTAATCGATAAAGCGGCCCATCTATTGCGGATTCAGATAGAAGACAAGAACATTCAGATCGCCAAACAGTTATCCCAAAATTTGCCTGCTGTGCAGGCCGATGTCAATAAAGTGACCTGGGTACTGACTAACCTGATCGCCAACGCCCTGCGCTATGCCAAAGAAACTATCGAAATTACCGCGAAATCTCATGGAACCTGGATATCTATAGCGGTCATTGACGATGGCCCTGGTATAGATCCGGCATATCAACATAAGATATTTGATAAGTTCGTGCAGGTTAACACCGAACAAGACGTCGGTGGCACTGGATTGGGACTCGCCATCTGCAAGGAAATCATCAAGGCTCATGGCGGGACCATTTGGGTTGATTCAACGCCGGGTAAGGGCAGTACCTTTACCTTTACGCTACCGATTGCCGCTTCTTCCACTCACAAGGACGTAAACGATGCCTAACGCGAGTATTTTAGTTGCCGATGACGAAAAAAGTATCCGTTTGACCGTGAGTCAGGCGCTGGCGTCGCAGGGCTATGAGGTGAATACTGCTGTCGACGGCAGCACGGCCATTGACCAGCTAAAAACGACGCCTGCCGATCTCCTGCTGTTAGATATTCAGATGCCGGGGATGGACGGTATCGAAGTGTTGCAAAAGGCAATGGCTCAGCAGCCTTCGCTCAAAGTGATTATGATTTCGGCGCATGGCTCAGTCGATAATGCTGTAGAAGCGATGAAGCTAGGAGCCGTAGACTATTTGCAAAAGCCCTTCACCCCCAGCGAGCTGCGAGAGTTGGTCAACCGTGTGCTAGATCGAGGCCCGGTAAGCGGCGATGACTACGACGACCAGATCGCAGCGGCGCGTAAGCTGGCTAGCGAAAGCAAGTATGAAGATGCGATCACACTGGCGAAACGGTGCATTGGCAGCCATCCTGAGAGTGCTGCCGGGTTTAACTTACTGGGTGAATTGCTAGAGGTGAGCGGCGATCGCCCAGAAGCCCTGAAAAACTATCGAGTCGCCCTTGACCTGGATCCAGCATACAAAGCAGCCAGTAACAACCTGGATCGAGCGGCGACCAATCCTGGTTCAAGCCCTAAATTTTAGGCCGTAGACAGTGTTTTTTTATAACCGTTCTCCTATCATCGAGTCTTTCATATGGTTTCTAACCTTTTTGGTGGCACTGCCAAAGCCTCTCAGTATATCGTCATCGTTGGCTGCGGGCGACTGGGCTCACTATTAGCCGGTCAGCTCAGCGCTCAAGGTCACAGCGTTGTCGTTATTGACCAGCAAGAAGCGACCTTCGGTGGCCTCTCCAGTGAATTCAGCGGCTTTCAAATAGTCGGCGATGCCGCTGAGATGGCAACCCTGCGTAAAGCAAAGGTCGACAAAGCGGACTGTTTGCTCGCCGTCACCAGCGAAGACAATGTCAACCTAATGGTGGCCCAAATCGCCAAAACTTTCTTTGAAACGCCAACGGTGCTCGCTCGCGTTTTTGACCCAGCCCGCGAGGCCATTTATCAGGAGCTAGAAATTGAAACGATTAGCCCGACTCAGCTTTCTGCCGACGTATTTTTGCAAAAGCTAGGCAGTCAGTTTCAAGCGAACAGTCAGCAGAATGCTAAGCAGGCAGCTAAATGAGAATTATTTTAATCGGGGCTGATAAGCTCACCTACTTCTTAGGTCGGCGGTTTTCTAGTAAAGGCTACTATCTGACGATTATCACGCCTAGCGAGGAGAATGCAGTCTCTCTATCTCGGCGTTTAAAGGCAACTGTGCTGACAGGCAATGGCAGCGATCCGGCGATGCTGCAAGAGGCAGGTGCGTATCAGGCGGACGTACTGCTCGCCCTCACACACAAAGATCAAGACAATTTGATCGCCTGTCAGATTGCCCAAGACCGCTATGGGGTGCCCAAAACGGTTGCTTTGGTGAACGACCCGGAAAACCGCGAGGTCTTTGAAGAGTTAGGTGTCAGCGTCGCATTCTCAGCGACCGAAGTGCTAGGTTCGATGATTGAGCAGCAAACGGCCAGCGCCGATATTCGCAATCTGGTGCCAGTGGCCGACAGCGGCGTCACGATTACCGAAGTGGTGCTGGAAGAAACCAGCCCGGCTGTGGGGTCGGCAATTAAAGATTTGAATTTGCAGGGGGCAGTAGTGGCCTGCGTGGTGAGGCGAGGGCGGGTGATGCTGGCAAAACAGCGCAGCTATTTACATGCGGGCGATCGCCTTCTCCTGATTGCCGAAGATGAACGCTACGGTCAGGTGCAAAAAGTTCTCACCGGGGAGGGTGCTTGATGCGCTATCAAAGTTTTCTACGACAGCGTTACCGGGCTATTCTGGGCTACACCGGGTTGACTTGCATGATTGCCGGGCTCTGTATTCTAGCTCCTTTACTGGCGCTGCTGGCTTACCCCGAAGAAGCGGGCCTGGCCTGGGGCTTTTTATTGCCGGGACTTTTGCTCAGCGGGCTGGGGTTAATCTGCTGGCGATCGCTCGCACCCAAATCAGGCGCAACGCTGACCCTGCAAGAAGGCTCTGTGATTGTTGTCCTGTCATGGCTGTTGGCAATCCTGTTCGGCACCGTGCCCTTTTTGACCATCGGCGGGCTGAATTTTACACAGGCCATGTTTGAATCGACCAGCGGCTGGACGACAACCGGGCTATCGGTGGTCGATGTGACCGATACTTCTCAGCTAATCCTGCTGTTTCGCAGCATTATGGAGCTGTTTGGCGGCGCGGGTTTGGCGATTATTACCTTGAGTGCGATCGCCGGTCCAGTCGGGTCCAGTCTCAGCAGCGCCGAAGGCCGTAGCGAACAGCTCGCCCCCAACGTTCGCCGTTCAGCCAAGCTGGTTCTGATTATCTATAGCGGCCTGTGCGCGATCGGCATCGTCGCCCTGCGCATCTCCGGCGTCGGCTGGTTCGATGCAGTCAACCACTCATTTGCAGCGCTGTCTACCGGTGGCTTTTCCACTCGCACAGATTCTATTGGCTACTGGGACAGTCCCTTTGTCGAAGCCGTCACCATTGTGCTGATGCTGTTCGGCGGTCTCAACTTTGTCACCATCTATCTATTGCTCACTGGAGAAATCAAATCTGTTGTGCGAAACGGTCAGGTGCGCTTGCAGGCGGTGATGATCCCACTGGTGGCGGTGATTATCTTTTTTGCCTCTGCTATCGGCCTGTATCCAACCCTGGGCAAAGCAGTTCGCGTCTCCATTTTTGAAGCAGTAACAGCCCTGACCACCACCGGATTTTCGACCGTAGGCTATGGCGATTGGAACAGTTTGCCCTGGCTTGGGATGATTGTGCTGATGCTGATTGGCGGCGGCGCTGGCTCCACAGCAGGCGGCATCAAGCAGCTGCGCGTCTATATTCTATACCGTTCCCTCCTCTCCGAATCTCGCAAAATGCTGCTGCCTCAAGGCGTGGTCAACGAAACCGAAATCTGGCAGGGCGAGCAGCGTCGCTTCTTAAACCCAGCGCAGATTCGTCAGGTAGCGCTGTTTGTCTTTCTCTATGTGTCAACCTTTTTGCTCGGCAGCGCCATCATGATGGGCTACGGCTACTCTTTGCAGGAAAGCCTGTTTGAGTATGCCAGCACGCTGGGAACAGTCGGCCTGTCAATTGGGGTGACCGCTGCCGATGCTCCAGTCGGTGTGCTCTGGGCACAAATCGCTGGCATGTTTTTAGGCCGATTGGAGTTTTTCACCGTGTTCGTAGGCGTGGTCTGCATCATACGCGACCTGCGTCCCATGTTCAGCGGGCAGCCCAAAAGGTCCTCTTAGTCTCTTCTAACTTTCTTTCTGCCAACCTACAGTCCGTACACACTGGCTCAGCGCCTAAATGTGATCAACACAATATGAGACTCACTTGTATAGCATAAAGACTTACAGTAAGCTGTCTTAGTCTTACTTTGATACGAACGAAAAATGCCAAAGTCAGCCGTTACGGTTTCTTCGCAAAACATCACTATCGACTCGTCGGACCAGCTGATTCCGATTGAGGCCGTCCAGCAGATCCTCAGCCGCTCCCGAGCCTCTGTTTACCGCTATGCCAACACCGATCCGGTCGATCTCAATCCGCCCTTCAATCCCAAATGTCTCAACCCCGAAATTCGCAGTGATAAAGACGCCCCGCTGATGTTTCACCCGAACGAGGTTGCTCGCTTTGCGCAAGAGATGATGGGCATCAAGCAAGTCACCATCGAAGTCGCTCAGCCCGCCGAAACCGAAACTAACCGCCTGCTGCAAGCCGTCTTAGCCGAACTGCAAGCCATCAGGCTACTGCTAGAGCAGCAGTAGCCCATTTCATTTGATAACTGCGGTAAATACGGATACAAATAATGCCAATGTCACAAATAATAAGGTTTCATGTGCCGAATGTTGGGCTCTTAGCTACTATTAAGTTACAGGGTTTATAGGTTGGGGCTGAAAGGCTTTTGAGCGTATCAGCTTATACTTATAGAGACTGTCTAGCCTATTGCTTCAACTGTCCTTTACACAGCGTCTGCCTCTTTTCTCCGTATGGAATCTGCGAGTCCCGAGCACCCATCTGAACAACCTCCTGGCCATATCGCCAACATCGTCGGCGTAGTGATTGCACTGATGACACTCACCCTACCCCTATACGCGATATCAAACTTCAATACAGCCCAGGCGGAGATTGTTCCACAGCAGTCATCTCCATCATTTATGAGAGCGCAGAAGTAAACTAACCAAAGGGTTCACCGCTTCCTCACGCAGACACAAACTCTTCTGTAGCCCGACCAACTGCATATCAACTGGCCCCCGCTCTCCCGTAGAATGCTACACGGAGGACGCAGCGACTGAGCCGATGCTTTGTTATGTTCAGCCATCTGCTGCTCCCTTCGGTTGTAATCGACAGGAGAAACTTGTGGACCTATCCCGCATTCCCGCTCAGCCCAAGCCCGGCATTATTAATGTCCTAATCGAGATTCCGGCTGGCAGCAAAAATAAATACGAATTCGACAAAGACCTTAACGCCTTTGCGCTAGACCGCGTACTGTACTCCTCAGTGCAGTATCCCTACGACTATGGCTTTATTCCAAACACGCTGGCTGACGACGGTGATCCGCTTGATGGCATGGTGATTATGGATCAGCCGACTTTTCCGGGGTGCGTCATCCCAGCGCGGCCCATCGGCATGATGGAAATGATTGACGGCGGCGATCGCGACGAAAAAATCCTCTGTGTTCCTGCTGACGATCCCCGCTATGTCAACGTCAAATCCTTAGATGATATTGATGACCATCGCTTAGCCGAAATTGCCGAATTCTTCAAAACCTACAAAAATCTAGAGAAAAAAGAAACCGAAATCCTCGGCTGGAAAAACATCGACCAGGTTCAGCCCCTCATCGACGAGTGCATTAAAGCCGCCCAGTAGCTGCCGCTAGCATCTGTCCAAAGACTCTAGAAAGCCCTGAAGTACCAGCTACTTTAGGGCTTTCTGCATGAGCACCTCCGCCTTCTGCCTGAGCCCGGACGAAAATAGATAGAAACACTGAGATCTCGTACCAGCTAGCCTGGGCTCACTAGCTACTACAGATTCCTCTGCCTGTCATGCTCCACACAGCCTCCCCCCTGCTCAATCTATTCTCACAGACAGACGCTCCAGCTTCGTCAGGCCTGCGGGTTAGGTTCTGGGGCGTGCGAGGCAGTGTACCAACGCCTACTCCCGCCAACCAGCGCTACGGCGGCAATACTGTTTGCGTAGAAGTGCTGATGGGCGATCAGCGAATCATCTTCGATGGCGGCACTGGCTTGGTCGGTCTGGGCCATTGCCTGCAACAGCCCTGTAGCGCCCACCTCTTTTTCACTCACACACAATGGGATCGCATTCAGGGCTTTCCCTTCTTTCAGCCCGCCTTTGTGCCCGATAACCACTTCTCCATCTACGGTGGCACCGCGCCCAACGGCGCATCGATTAAGCACTGCCTTACCGACCAAATGCTGCAGCCGCACTTCACCTTGCCGCTGCAAAACATGCGAGCCGACCTCGCCTTTCACACGCTGAGCGATCGCACCCGCTTTCACATTGACGACATCTTAGTAGAAACCTTCAAAATCAATCATCGCACCGAAGCGCTAGGCTACCGGCTCGCCTGGCAAGGCCACAGCCTGGTATATGCCACCGACATGCCCACCGAGCAAATCGACTTAGAATTTCTCAAATTCGCAGACCAGGCAGATCTCCTCATTTACGATGGAACCTACTGCGATCTCTCCTACCTGTACGCCGCCGACACCGCCGAAACGGCTCTACAGCCCTGGGAAACAGGCATTAAGATCGCTCAGCAAGCCAACATTAAAGAGCTGGCCCTGCTGCATCATAGCCCCGTGCAAGACGACATCGCGCTCGATCTCTTGCAAAAAGAAGTGAGCGATCGCTTCCCCAATGCCAAAATCGCCCACGAAGGCATGGTGCTCCATTTAAGCAGCTGTCTGAGCCTGATCTGACCCTGCTGGGTCACCGTCTGCGACCAACAGCCGGTGGGTCTTCACCAGCCGGTAGGTTAAGAATGCCAGCAGTACGCCCATATAGGCCGTCAGCGCGCTCCACAGCAAAGACTCGCTCTGCCGAGACATTGCCAGCAGCGCCAGGGGCATAAAGCCCACAGCGAACCCCAATACCGCCCCGTTCCGCAGAGTAGCCCCGTCTTTTATCCCGGTAAAGTAGCTCTCTAGCATAAAGGCAGCCGCCGTTAAGCTCAGCAGCGGCACGAGCCAGCCGACAGACTGCTGCATGGCCTGAGAAACCTCAGCGTGGTTTGTCAACAGCCTAAAAACGGGCTCTGGAAAGAGGACCGCGCTCAGGGCGAAGATCAGGGCGATCACCAGCCCCGTCACCAAAGCCACCCCCAAGACCGGCAGCATCTGTGCCGTCTCCCCTTTGCCCTTAAAGTTGGCAATCAGCGTTTGGGCCGTCATCCCCACGCCCTGCACCGTAAACTGGCTGAGCAGCGCCACCTGTAGCAGCAATCCATTTTCGGCCAGCGTGCCAACGCCAAAAGAGGCGCTCAGGTTCGTGAAAATAGCATAGGCCGAGATCAGCGCCAAAAACCGTACCAAAATATTGCCCTTCAGCGCCACCGCCGACATCAGCCCCTGACGGTCCATCACCTGCGTCCAGGCTGGTCTCAGCAGCTGCCATTGCGTACTGAGCGCCACAGCAATCAGCCCCACCAGCAAAGCCAGGTACTGGCTCAGCGCCGTCGCGACCCCCGCCCCCATACTCTCCCAGCCCCACCGCCAAATCATCAGATAGTCAAACAGCACATTGCTGCCATTGCCAATCAGAGACATCAGCAAAACAATCCCGTTCATCTCCCGGCCTAAAAACCAGCCAATCAGCACAAAATTGAGCAATACTGCGGGCGCGCCCCAAATGCGGGCATTGAAGTACGCCAGCCCCGCTCCCTCAATATCCGCAGGCCCAGAGAGCACCGCAAAGCCAAATTTATGAATGGGGTATTGCAGTAGCAAAATCACCCCGGCGATCGCCAGCGCAATCGCCCCGCAGCGCAATCCTGCCGTCAGCACTGCCGTATCATCCGCCTGCCCAATCGCATTGGCTGTGAGCGCATTGGTACTATTGCGCAAAAACTTCAGAATCCGGTAGACATAGTCAAACATCAGCCCCGCCAAAATGACGCCAGCCAGGTAATCAATATTGTCTAAATGACCCAGAAACGCCGCATCAAATAGCCCTGCTAGAGGCACCATCATGTTGGACAACACAGCCACCGCCGCCAGCTTGTAAAAACGAGGCAAAAAGCTGCGGTATTGAGCGGGTATAGAAAACGCCATTAGCAATGTGTCGCGACAGCTCGCTAAAGAATCAATTCTTATAATTGCAGTTCTAAGCTTTTCTTGCAGAGCAAGCTCCCTCCTCAGCCCAGCACAACCGGCAACCGCCTGTAGGTATACCAGCCCGGTCTGACCTGTAGCTCAAGCTCAGCCGGGTCAACAGCCAGCCGCAAATTAGGATTGCGCTGTAGCAGAGTCGTGATAGCAATCTTTGTCTCCATTCTCGCCAGCGGAGCCCCCAGACACGAGTGAATCCCGCTGCCAAAGCCAAGGTGCTTGTTGGGCGTACGGGTAATATCAAACACTTCCGGATTCTCAAATACCGCCGGGTCGTGGTTGGCTGCGCCTGAAAAGGGCCAGACAGTCGCCCCCTTGGGAAGGGTAACGCCGTGAATGGTCACCTCTTCTAGCGCGTAGGCAGCTTTTGTACTGTGAACCGGGCCACTATAGCGAAGAATTTCTTCAACGGCTGATTCGATTAGTTCGGGCTGTAGTCGCAATTTCTCCAACTGATCAGGATGCTGCAAAAGCGCCAGCACACCGTTCGTAATCAGGTGCACGGTTGTCTCGTAGCCAGCCACAATTATCAAAAAGACCATGCTGACAAGCTCATCCTCGTTCAGGCTTGCGCCTTCATTTTCTGCCTGAATGAGCTGGGTGAGAATATCATCTTGCGGGTGAGCGCGCTTGCGCTCAATTAGCTCACGCACAAATTTAGACAGGCGCGGCAGATCCCAAAACAGCGTGCGAGCCAGTGTCCAGCCCGAAAAGCCGTCCTTCATAGCTTTAACGCCGTCCTTAAATCGGGGCATATCCTCATCGTCTACGCCCATCATCTCCTGAATGACGGTGACCGGAATCGGCAGCGCATAAGCCTCCTGAAGATCTACCGAGCCCGCTGCCAGTGATTTCGCTTCTGCTTAATCTAGCAAGTCGTGGGTAAGCGACTCAATCCGCGCTGACATTTTGCCAGTGAATGCCGAGTAAACGCCTGGTGAACCAAATTTCGCAGGCGGCGATGGTCGGGCTCGTCTTCATTAATCATGCTCTGAGCCATCAGCTTTACCGCCTCAGGAATAAACAAAGACAGTGGCCAAGGCATCCTGCTGCCCCCGGTTGCGGTCGTGCGGTTGCGGACAAAGCGCGGATCTCTTAGAAGGCTAACGCAGTCATCGTAGCGAGAGAGCACATAAGAATCTATGACGCTGAGCTTTCCGTGAAATACAGGCGCTTCTTCGCGCATCCATTTGTAGTACTCGTATCTGTTGTTCGCAAACGCTTGGGAGTTGAGGTCGGGCGGTAGTTTTAAGGGGGCAGAGGCTGGCGCAGTAACCATGGGCTCATCCTTGTTATAGGCAGATGAAAAAAGTGGTTTTTGTAGGCTGTACAAATGTCTACAGCGCTGTCTGAAGAGGCTGTCTCAATAAAAAAATTGCAGGGAGACCTCAGCATCCCTGCAATTCTTTTCTATATTCTATTATGCATCGCAACAGGGCTTAGCCAACCGCAGCATACTCCTTCAAAGAAGCTCCTTGCTGGCGTAGCTTTCTCAAAGCAGACCGCTCAACCTGACGCACCCGCTCTCTACTGATGCCCATCGAATCGCCAATCTGGTGAAGGGTCATTTTGCTGCCAGTATCCAGGCCGAAGCGCATTTTGATAACCGCTCTCTGCTGCTCTGAGAGCGTCGTCGAGAGCAGCTTACTCAAATCGTTTTTCAGCAGCTTCTGAGTGGCGTACTCTTCTGGCAAAATACCTTCGTCTTCTAGCAGCGCTCCTAACTCAGTATTTTGCTCGCTGCCAATCTTCATATCCAGTGAGAGAGGGCGTCTCCCCTGCTCTTGCAGCTCTCTTAGCTTTTCGACCGATAGCGACATTTCGCTCGCCACTTCCTTGACCGTTGCCGGACGGCCTAGCGATTGGGAGAGCTGGCGCTGAGCCTTCCGCATTTTTCTGAGCTTATCGCCAATATGAATCGGTAGGCGAATAACCCGGCTATTGTTGCTGATTGACCGCGTGATTGCCTGTCGAATCCACCAGTAAGCGTAGGTCGAAAACCGATAGCCTTTACCGGGGTCAAATTTCTCCACCCCACGGTGCAGACCAATCGTCCCCTCCTGAATCAAATCCATCATGTCCAGGCTATGCCCAGCGTACTTTTTAGCGACTGACACTACCAAGCGCAGGTTGGACCTGACCATTTTGGCCCTCGCCCGCTGCCCAACCTCTACAGCCCTCTGCAGTTCTTCTAAAGAAAGATCCGTGCTTTCTGCCCACACCACTGGAGAGGGCGTATCGCCCTCCGACTCAACGAGATCTGATCTGACCTCCTCAAGCTCCATATATTGCTGTACTTTCTTACCTAGCGTAATTTCTTGTTCGTGGGTGAGTAGTGGAAAGCGACCAATATTTTTTAAGTAACTCCTAACCAAGCTAGAGGACTGTGGATTATTTTTCATGAAGACTTTTGAGACAGGTGAGCAAACAATTAGGGGCGGCTGCGAACGATATAAACACACAGCACTCGCCAAAGCCGCTTTTTTATAGCAGCTGTGCTACCGATTATCGCAGATTTGAAGTTTTATAAAATCCATCGAAAGTAACAGTGTTTTGCCTATTTTGCCAGAACCTGACTTATAAATCTAAATGATACGAGTCTAAATTATCTAAGTTAAGAGCGCTCATGAATATCCGCCCCTTTTGCTCATCTGATGAAAAGGCTGTCATCGAACTGTGGGAGCGCTGCGGCCTGCTGAGACCCTGGAACGATCCGCATAAAGATATTGCCCGTAAGCAACTCGTACAGCCAGAGCTATTTTTGGTAGGCGTTATTAATTCGAAAATTGTCGCTACCGTTATGGCTGGCTACGACGGTCACCGGGGCTGGATTAACTACCTCGCGGTTGATCCACATAGACGCAGGCAGGGATTAGGCCGCACTCTGATGGCTGTAGTAGAACAGCGGCTACGCGATCGCGGCTGCCCCAAAATCAACCTGCAAATCCGTCAGGACAATCTATCTGCCGTCGAATTCTATGAGCGCATTGGGTTCGCTCAAGATGCCGTCGTCAGTTTTGGTAAAGGGCTATAAGTAGGAACGGCAACGGTGCAAAAAGTAACGCTAAGCCATCCGGTTTGCTAGGCAAAGCCGAAATAGGCTAATAGACTCCCGGGTGTAGAATCCGCAGAGCGTTATAAAAAGACTTTACATGCGAGCGAATATCACCACCTGATGAGACGAATCTCATACTCTGGTTCGCGACCAGTTTCCGTATATAGCTTGCGTACATAGGGAATTCTAGCTTTGTACTAATTTATTAACCGGCTTTGAAAATAGCAATTTAAAAATGGCAATGGCTTCTACCTATTTTCCGAACCCCCTCCAAAGCCCTCAGCGAAAAAACGTTTTCGACATCATGCTAAAAATGGCAGTAGCGGTGTTTGTCGCAGAAGCTATTGTTATGCTGCTGCTCATGGGCTTGCCCCCAATGCCAGATCTGATCGAGGTATTTGTCGATGCGACCATACTATCGGTATTGATTGCGCCAGCATTATATTTGTTTGTTTACAAACCACTCCACGAAGAAATCTTGCAGCGTGCTCAGATCGACACAGAACTGCGTAAGTCTCAGGAAATCCTTCAGAGAAAAGCTGCTGAATTAGAAGAAACCGTTGCTAAGCTTCAGACAATGCCTCAGCTAATACAGGCTGAAAAAATGTCCTCGCTAGAGGGGTTGGTAGCAGGCATTGCTCATGAAATAAACAATCCAACAACCTTCATCCATAGCAACCTTGTCCATGTAGAGGGGTACATGCAGGATTTACTGAATATTATCAACCTTTATCAAGAGCATTGTTCTAATCCTAATGCAGAGATTAAAGAGATGACGGAGTCTGTTGACCTGAACTTCTTGCAGAAAGATCTATCCAGTACGTTGACCTCTATTCGAGGAGGGACAGAACGGGTCGGCAAGATTGTTTTAGCCCTGCGTGACTTCTCACGCCTCCACGAATCTGACCTTAAAACGGTAGATATCCATAGCGGATTAGACAGTACTTTGTTACTTTTGCAGCATCGCTTGGCAGCTACGCCAGTAGGCTCAGAAATCGAACTTTTCAAAGATTATGGTCAACTGGCTCAAATAGAGTGTTTTCCTAAACAGCTCAACCAGGTCTTTCTAAATATATTGGCTAATGCAATTGACGCAATCTCACTAGATAGCGAAAGACAACAGTGCACTCAACAGAAAAGGCCCGGCGGTTGCATTACAATTCGCACGGCAGCCATAAATTCTCAGTGGATAAAGATTGTGATCAAAGACAATGGTGTGGGCATTCCAACCGAGGTTCAAAGAAAGATTTTTGATCCGTTTTTTACAACAAAACCGGTTGGTCGTGGCACTGGCATGGGCCTTTCGATTAGCTATCAAATTGTGGCTGGACAGCATGGCGGGAAACTAGATTGCCATTCTAAAGAAGGCGAAGGTGCGAAATTTGTTATTCAGCTCCCGCTCAATCGGAAGGTCTTACAGACGGCTTACCCGGCGTTGTGAACGCTTAAATCTGGAATGGAGCAATTAACGTCAGTTCGGGATAAGAACAGCTAGAATGCGCCATCGGGGATCTTTTCTCCCCTTACCAAGGGGAGATGCCGCAGGCAGAGGGGTTCCGGCTGAGCATAGAGCACGTCGCTAGGACCCCTCCCTTACGGTTCCCCTTGGCAAGGGGAACCCGGCTCAGATTTGGCATGAGAGTTTTGAGCAGTTGACCATGAGACAGCTTATCCCGAACTCAGGTTAATTAAACCGAGCGAAGTTGAGTATCAAAAACGAACTGACCAATGTTTCCATCTGTAGCCAGTCCGTCATCTACGGTGAATGGAATACGGTGAATGGAAAGTGAGTGCCTAGCCAAACCCAAAGGCTGTATATGCGCTCTGAAAATTCAGCGATTGAAGCACAATTACTAGCCGTTCACTCACGCTTCAGACTTTCGTTTAGAATCTCATTGCTGATGCGCCAGAGGCGTTCGATATTTTTAGCTGGAATCGTGAGATGGAGCACATCGCCCGGCTGTAAGACCGCATTGAGCAAATCCCAACCGTGCAGCTGCTGCTGCGTTGTCTGTAAATAGAGCGGCACCAGATCGGCCTCAATCGCAATATCTTTCACCGGTTGCTGGCAAAAAGGATGAGCAGGCGTAATCAGTAGAGATAGCGCAATCCACAAAATCTCTCCCGTGACACCGCTGCCCAATATTCGCCCGCCCAGAGCCGCCGCGGCAAAAGCCGGAGCGGCAATATCAAAGGGATTTAGAACAGCGGTAAAGTCAAACACCTGATCCATCCGATCACCCAGGGCCGAATTGTTACTGCGAACCACAATTGACAGATGAGGAGCCAGCTCTTTTGCCGTCAAGGAGATTTCCAAATTAGCCATGTTGTCATTGGTCACCGCTAGCAGGGCGATCGCCTTCTCCACATTCGCCGCCTTTAGCGTCACCGGCAAAGTCGCATCCGCCACAATCACTGGGATTTGCTGCGATCGCGCCATGCTCAAAAACCGACTGTTGTCGTCCCGCTCAATGACAACAACTTTATGCCCCTGACTCATGAGCTGCTGAGCGGTCTTTATCCCAATTCCGCCCATCCCGCAAATTACATAGTGACCCTTTTGCGGCACGCGGGTCACTTCCCAAAACGAGCGCAGCCGAGACCCCAGCACCAGATCGTTGAGCAGCGCATAGAAAACGCCAATTACCCCAGCCCCAACCAGCATCATCACAGCGGTAAAAACCTTCATGGCCGCTGACGAGCGCTCAGCAATATCTTCATTGCCCCCTGCGCCCGTAATCATCCCCACCGAAAAGTACAGGGCGTCTACCAGCGTGCTCTGATTCCAGCCGAAGTAAACGTAGGCTGCTGTCGCCACCAAAATAGTTGTCAGCAGCAGCAGGGTCACCAGTAGCCCTGAGCGCAGATGGCGCTGAAACTGTCCCAGCCAAACCCAGCTCTTCTTGAATCGTTCGACTAGCGAGGCCCGCTGCGTTTCTATTTTAGGACGGGTGCCGATAATCAGGCGATCGCCCGCCTGTAGCCGTCGCCCCAGGCTCATCGCCTCTACCAGACTAATCTCGGCGTCAGAGGTGAGATAGTAAATGAACATGCGGGCGCGGTCATTCCACAGGTCTTTAATGGAGCGATCGCACCAGGGATGATCGGCGTGAATATACTCTTCGTAAATCGGCCAGATCCCCTGAAACAGCTTGAGATGACCAATCGCCACCTGACTCATTGCCGCAAACGCAAAGATTGGGGCCGAGAGTTCTGCCACGCTCATATTGGAATGGTGAGGCAGCGTGCAGTCGAGGCGATCGCCCAAACTCTGATTAAACAGACGGTTGATAATCTTAATCCGAGGGTTCAGCAGCCGCGCCTGTAGCAGAATTTCTAGATTGATCGCATCGTCATTGTTGGCCAGAACAATGGTCTGCGCCGTCTCAATATTCGCCATCCGTAGCGTATCGGCAGACAGCAGATCTCCGACAATAATGTCTTCTTCATGGGGAATCGGGTATCGGTTGACGCCAACGACAGCCGCCTTTTGCTGACGTAAAAGGCAGAGAATGCGATACCCAATAGAATCTAATCCATAGACAATTATCTGAGGTGTCATTGATCTTGCCTGATTGCAGACATAGTGGCTAACCTTTAAAGTAGTGAGCTGCCGTCCTGTACTTCTGTAATTGTGACTACGCTTTTTCTAGCCAGCGCCCTAAGCCAGATGCGATTCGCCTAAGACAATCGTTGACCGGCTCATCTGTTGAACAACCTGGCTGGTGATGTCACTAAAGCCAAATCCCTCCGCCGCCAGTGGGTAGCGCTGAGAGTGCAAAACCACCAGATCAAACGTTTCTGCCTCCAGTAAAATTGCTCTGCCCACATCTTCTGCCCGCACTATCAAAGACTGTACTGGCCCGGCAAAGTTGGCTTCGACAATCAGCTGATTGATCTGCGACTGCGCCCGGTGACTGGGCTCTGCTGAGCGATCGCGCTTCACCACATGCAATAGCGTTGTCTCAGCCTGAGTGATCTCTGCCAGGTGACGTACAAACGACGCCATCCGCACCGCCCGCTCCGAGAAATTTTCTACCGGTACCAAAATTCGATTAATTTGCTGTGGTGAGTGCAGCAGCCGGGCCACTGCTACCAAGCAAGGTGCCTCCCAAAACACGCTGTCGACAATCGTACCAAACAGCCGCGCCCGCAGGCCGCCCGCATTGCCCCAGCCCATCACAATCAGGCTCGCTTTTTGCTCCTGAGCCGCCCGGCAAATTCCTGAAGGAATTTTCTCATCAATCCGCAGCAGCGGCTGTACTTTCACCGCAAACGCCTGACTGAATACCCGCGCTTTTTCCAATAGGGTTTCGCTGCGGGAAACCGCCCGGTTGAGCTGCGATCGCGTCATATGCGGCCTCGCCACCGTAATCGCCAGCGGCACGATTTGCCCTGCCTGCTGCTGCGCCAGCAGCGCTGCCAGCTCAATCAAATACTGCTCAGTCTGAGGATTATAAACTGGCACCACCACCGTGAAAGGCCGCTCGGTCTGCGTGTCCGGGACTAGCCAGCCTTCCCCCGCCGGCAGCGGCGTCTCTGGCACTGGTAGCCCAACGGCGGTGCGCGACACCAGCAAAGGCCCTAGCGTCGCCGTCACCAGCATCATCACCACAACGCTATTGAGCACCCCGTCGCTCAGCATTCCGGCCCGGTTGCCCACCAGCGTCGCCGCCAGCGTCGTCGCCACCTGCGGAATCGACATCGACCCCATCGTCAGCATTTCTCGCCAGCTGTAGTGAAAGCTCAGCTTCGCCAAAAACGCCGCCGTAAACTTACTGACCACCAGCCCCAACACAATTGCCAGCGCCAGCCAAAAAGAAGACAGGCTTCTCACAAAAGTCGGCAAGTCAATCAGCAGCCCCACATTGACAAAAAAGATCGGAATGAACAGCACGCTGCCCACAAAGACAACCTTCTCTTTGACTGGGCCATTGCGCAGCACGTCGTTAACAGCTAGACCCGACAAAAACGCCCCCACAATCTTCTCAACGCCAATCAGCTCTGCCCCGATCGCTGCCAAAAAAACCGCCAGCAAAACAAACAAAAACTGGTTGCCCTCATCGCCACTAGAGCGCCGAAAAAATTCCCGCCCGGCCCAGTCAAATCCCAGCAGCACAACCAGGGTGTAGAGACTCAGCGATCCTAATAGGGCAAACAACCGGCCCAGGCTAAACCCACCCTCGTTGATTCCCAGGCAAACCGCCAGAATAATCAGCGCCCCAATGTCCGTACAAATCGTCGCGCCGATGGTCACCGTCACCGCTTCATTCGCCACCACGCCCAGCCGTCTTACCACCGGGTAAGTCATCAGACTGTGCGAAGCCAACAGCGACCCCATCAAAACCGCCCCGTTCCAGTCGAAGCCAAACCAACGCCCAATGGCAATCCCCGTGATCAGCGGCAGCGTGAAGGTCAATCCGCCAAAGCCCGCCGCCCGATATTTCACCTGGCGCAGCTGCTTTAGGTCAATTTCTAGCCCAGCAACAAACATCAAATAGAGCAGGCCCACATCTGCCAGCAGCTCGACTACCGGCGACTCTGCCGACAGCACGCCCAAACTATTCGGCCCCAGCGCTACGCCCATCGCCAGCAGACCCAATACCCCCGGCAGCTGCAATCGCTCAAAAATTGGTGGCACAATCAGCGTCACCGCTAGCAGCACGGCAAATGTGCCAATGGGTTCTTCTTGAAAGCTGAACCCCAGCAATGGAGTCATCGAGTGTAGCGGTAGCCAGGTTAGCAGGTGCCCCATCGGTTCTCCAACTTTACAGCCTCTGAGAATGGCGACAGATGGGCTGACAGTTGTTGCTCAGATCTATCGCTATCTTTCGGATACGGCAATCATCATACCCTTATGGCTCTATGGGACATGGCTGAAAAATATGGGCGCGATCACGTAGGTCAGCCCGCTAGATTTTAAGATAGCTATGTGCCCCGTTTATCAGGTAGTCATGGCGTCACCAGTTTTAAGCAGGCGGCCTACCTTGATCGGGTCAACAGCTATTTTGATGTGGGCGACGCTAGCGCTGCTGACCGAACTGAGCGGCGCTGTTCCACCGTTTCAGCTAACAGCCATGTCATTTACACTTGCCTTTTTGATCGGCGTCATCGTCTGGCTGCGCGCGGGCGGCAATCCGCTGCGGCATCTCAAACTGCCGAAGGCCGTCTGGGGACTGGGCGTTACGGGTCTCTTTGGCTACCATCTCTTCTACTTCATCGCCTTGCAAAACGCGCCCGCCGTAGAAGCCAGCCTGATTGCCTATCTGTGGCCGCTGCTGATTGTCTTTCTCTCAGCGCTGCTGCCGGGTGAACGGCTGCGTTGGTTTCATGGGATAGGGGCGATCGCCGGCTTCACAGGCGTCATTCTCCTCGTGACCAAAGGCCAGTCGCTCAGCTTCGACGCTCGCTACACTACAGGCTATCTAGCTGCGTTGGTCTGCGCCCTTACCTGGTCAGCCTACTCGCTGCTGTCTCGCCGGTTGGGCGCAATTCCTACCCATGCTGTCGGCGGCTTTTGCGGCGTCACTGCCCTTCTCGCCTGGCTCTGCCATTTCGCGTTTGAATCAACCGTCTGGCCAGTGGGTGGGGAATGGCTGGCCGTTTTAGGGCTGGGGCTAGGCCCGGTCGGACTGGCCTTTTTCACCTGGGACTACGGCGTTAAGCACGGCAATATCAGAATTTTAGGAACCCTTTCCTACACCGCCCCCCTCCTGTCTACTGTGCTCCTAATCGTTTGCGGCCTGGCTGAGGCTAGCTGGTCAGTCGGGTTCGCCTGCTTGCTGATTGTTGGCGGTGCTTTGCTCGCAGTATTAGATTTTTTTGTGCCTGATATTTAGACAGCTAGGAAGCTGGTGTTGCTAACGACACCGTCTCGATCAGCGGACAAATATCTCCGGGCTCAGGCCGAGGCTTTGTGGCTGCCCACTGGTCGCGATACGCTTCTAGCTCGCCTTTGAATGCCCTCATTTGCTGAATTTGGGCGTCGAGCTGCTCAATTTTCTCTTGCAGGAGCGATCGCACAAACTCACAGGGCACATCTCCCTGCTGATGTACGCTCAGCACCTCGCCAATCTCTTCTAGAGAAAAGCCCAGCGCCTGCGCCTTGCGAATGAACTTCACCTGCTGCACCGCCGCCGGAGCGTAATAGCGATAGCCGTTTTGCCCGCGCTCTGAGCTGAGCAACCCCAAGCCTTCGTAGTAGCGCAAAGCCCCTACCGCAGTGCCAGCCTGCTTGGAGACTTCACCAATTTTCAACCGGGTTGCTACCGTCATCTGCCGATCTCTCTAGAAAACCTCCTTTCACTCTAAACCTTCTAGCGGGCTATAGAGTGTAGCTGTAGACCCAGATACCAGCTATCAGGTCACAAGACTTTGATAGGATACACGAGCCTTTATAAATCGAAGCGTATGTTTGGCGCAACTTTTCGGCGGGTGACGCGACCGATCGCCTCGGGTCTCACCCTGAACCGCTTTGCTTTTCATCAGTGGCGAGAGGTGAGCCTTTTACATCGGTTGCTTGCGCCGCTGCGCCGCTGGCGGCAGGGCAGCTGGCTACTGACCTGGGGCGACGGCATTGCCTGGGTATTTGCCGCCGCAACTATTGCCCTAGCGCCCTATGTTTCAACTGCGCTAATTGGCTGGCTGATGGTAGCGGCGGCAGGGCTTTGGCTGCTGCTGACGGTGAGCGATCGCGCCGAAGGCTGGCTCACCCCCTTGCACATAGTCGTCATGCTCTACTGGGGGGCAATGCTGGTTGCCACCGCCCTATCGCCCGTTAAAATGGCGGCGTTAGCGGGTCTAGCTAAGCTGACGCTAAACATCCTGCTGTTTATGCTACTGGCCCGAATTTTGCGGATCAAAGAGCTGCGGTCAGGGCTGATTTTGGTCTATTTGCTGACGGCGCTGATCGTGTCGGTCTATGGCCTCAGGCAGTGGTTCTTTGGCGCAGAGGCACTGGCCACCTGGGTAGATCCCGAGTCAAATATGGTCGGCGTAACGCGGGTGTACAGCTATCTTAAAAACCCCAACTTGCTAGCAGGCTACCTGATGCCCGCCGTCAGCTTTAGTGCAATGGCCGTGTTTGCCTGGCCCAAATGGCTGCCCAAACTGCTGGCGCTAGTGATGTATCTAACCAGCAGCGCCTGCCTAATCTTCACCCTGAGTCGAGGCGGCTGGCTGGGCTTTGTCGCCATGTCGTTTGTCAGCATTGTGCTGCTGGTGTTCTGGTGGAATCCTACTTTCTCAGCGTTTTGGCGGCGGTGGGCACTGCCTTTGCTGCTGGGCTGTTCGGCAGTGGCTGTGGTAGCCAGCGTGCTGCTGGTACCTCAGGTACGAGATCGGGTGATGAGCATGTTTGATCCGCGCGGCGACAGCAGCAACAACTTTCGCCTGAACGTATACGCGGCGGTGTTTGAAATGATTAAGGCCAGACCGATTATCGGCATCGGCCCCGGCAACGAGGCCTTTAACCAGGTCTATCCGCTCTATCAGCGCCCCAACTATACGGCGCTAAGTGCCTACTCTATTTACTTTGAAACGGCTGTAGAAGCAGGCATTTTCGGCATATTGTCATTTGGCTGGATGCTGGTTGTTCTCTTTCAGCAGGGCTGGTCGCAGCTAGGGCGGCTGCGATACCTGCGGCAAACGGATGCTTTTTGGCTGATGGGAGCGATCGCTGCCATCGTCGGTCTGCTGGTTCAAGGAGCTTTTGACACTATTTGGTATCGTCCGCAGGTAAGCACGCTGTGGTGGATGCTGCTGGCGATTGTGGCAAGCTTTTATGTAGATGTGCGGCGGAAGTATGGGGAGGTGAGAGATTAAAAAGGGAAAGGGAGTGCAGATGAGATTACCGGTGGAAGCAGCGGGGCTGAGTGAGGCGGATTCGGTGGCGATCGCCCAGCAAGTCCAATGGGTAGACGTGCAGATGCCCGCTGGGCCAGTGGCGACTAGCTACGTTTGCAGTGGTCAGGGGATACCGGTACTTTTACTGCACGGGTTTGACAGTTCTCTATTTGAATTTCGGCGGCTGGTGCCGCTGCTAGCAGAGCACGCTCAGGCCCATTGCCAGGTATACGCGATGGATTTGCTAGGGTTTGGGTTTGGCGATCGCCTCGCTACTCAGTCAATCGACCCAGCTGCGATTAAGCAGCATTTGCTCGCATTTTGCCAGCAGGTTATCGGTCAGCCAGTTGTGTTAGTCGGCGCTTCTATGGGCGGCGGCGTAGCCATAGATTTCGCGGTGAGTCATCCCGAAGCGGTTAAACAGCTAGTGTTGATCGATGCAGTCGGCTTTGCAGCCGGACCAGCTATTGGCAAAGTGATGTTTCCGCCCTTAGACCGCTGGGCAACAAACTTTTTGCGCAGTCCGGGCGTGCGCCGCAAAATCAGCGAAAAGGCTTACTACGACCGCACCTTTGTCACCCCCGATGCAGAGCTATGCGCCTCGCTACATCTGCTCATGCCCCGCTGGCAGACGGCGCTAATCGCTTTTACCAAAAGCGGTGGCTACAACTTTTTATCCAAGCTGATTTCGCAAATAGAGGTGCCGGCGCTAGTGCTGTGGGGGCGGCAAGATCGGATCTTAGGCGTGAAAGATGCCACCCGGTTCGAGCAAACTATTCCTCAGTGCCAGCTCGTATGGATTGAAAACTGCGGCCACGTCCCCCACTTGGAAAAAGCCCAAGAAACAGCCGCCCACATTGCTCATTTCCTTTAGCTAGGATGGGAGCTTGAAACCACAAAAGAATGTCATGCGCTATTGGAAAGGATTGATTGGGTTAAGTCTGTTATTAGCCGGCTGTCAGAGCATCGCCTCACAAGCTGAACAGAACGCAATGACGCAGAGTCAAACTCAGCAAACCCCAGCCGAAACCAATAGCCCAAGTGAAACAGCAGCTGCCACGCCTGCCAGCGCTCAGATTCCCACCAAATCGCTCAATCCCGAGCCGATCAAAATCTCTCTAGACGATTTACCCGCCCCCTACGCCTTAGACAGCGCCAGCCAGCCGCCCAACGTGGTTGCGCCCCCTGCCGATGCCAGCTTAAACGTGCCAGATGGGTTTACCGTTAACCTGTTTGCCGAAGGACTAGACAAACCTCGTTGGCTATCGCTAACGCCAGACGGCGATGTGCTAGTGACAGAGACACGGCAAAACCGCATTCAGCGCCTGGTAGATGCCAACGGCGACGGCGTAGCAGAGATAAAAGAGACCTTCGCCACCGCTCGTAATGGCCTGAATATCCCCTTTGGCATGGCCTTTGCTGACGGGTCTTTCTTCTTAGGCAATACCGACGAAGTGGTTCGATTTCCTTGGGCAATGGGGCAGACCGCGTTAGAAGGTCGGGGGGATCGCATTGCCACCCTGCCCGGCGGCGGCTACAACCAGCACTGGACGAGAAATGTCGTGGTTGCGCCTGAGGGCGATCGTCTCTACGTCTCCATCGGCTCACAGTCCAACGCCAGCGAAGAACCGGCTCCCCGCGCCTCTGTGCAAACCATGGATCTAGACGGCAGCAATGCTCGCACCTTCGCCAGCGGCCTCCGCAATCCCGTTGGCCTGGACTTCAACCCCGTCACTGGCGATCTCTACACCACCGTCAATGAGCGCGATGGGCTGGGCGATGACCTGGTGCCCGACTACTTCACCCGCATTCAGTCGGGCGAATTCTTCGGCTGGCCCTATGCCTACCTCTCGCCCAAAAACTTAGACCCGCGTCAGGTAGTTAACGGCGTGAGCAAGGCTCCCGATTTAGTCCAGGAGACGCGATCGCCCGACGTTCTCTTCCAGTCTCACTCAGCTGCCCTAGGGCTCCAGTTTTACGATGGCAACACTTTCCCAGAGCGCTACCAAAACGGAGCCTTCGTCGCTTTTCGTGGCTCCTGGAACCGCAGTGCCGGGACTGGCTACAAAGTTGTTTTCATTCCCTTTGAAAACGGCAGACCGACCGGTAGCTATGAAGACTTTTTAACTGGCTTCTTGATCGATCCTAGCGTCCCTACGACATGGGCAAGACCTGTAGGACTCCTAGCCATGCCCGATGGCTCACTGCTAATCACCGACGAAGCCAACAACAGAATTTACCGAGTTCAGTATACCGGCGCTTAAAAAGCTGCTCATAGTGAAGGAACAGCAAGATAGAAAACTCAAACTCTACTCTCGCTGTGGCGTGCAAGAATATTAGACCATCAACTAGCGACTCCAACCCGGCTCAACCTTGATAAATCTACCGCCGTAGCGGTGTTCAGCTTCAGCGAACTGGCAGCTTGCTGGTCGAAGACTCACTCACTTAGTCCTCTATTGCCAGAGTTTGCTGTGCCCATTGCGCAAGCATTCTCATAGGAGACCGGTTCTCCTAACAAAGATAAAAGACTGCTGTTATGGTTGATATAGTCGTATTGAGAGTTCTGTTTAGTTCGTAAAAAATATGGGAAAAGTCACTCGGGTAACCGCCAACCGAATTGCAATTGTTTTTGACTTTGACGAGACGTTAACGCCTAAAGATAGCTTTGCCGCTCTGCTCGAAGACTGTGGATTTGACGTAGACGAATTTAAAAACAACCGCGTCCAAGCTTTAGTAGATCAGGGCTGGGAGAAGTATCTGGCTAGAGCTTATTGTTTGGTCAAAGCATCCGAACAGCTAGATTGCAAAGTTACGCAAAGCAAGCTGGCTGAGGTCGGTCAAAATATCGCGCTGTACGAGGGTACAGATCAGCTCTTTAACCGACTGCAGCAAGAGATTCACGAAATAGACGACGGTATTGAACTTGAGTTCTATCTGATCTCTGGAGGCTTTGTCGATATCCCCCGTAATACCCCCATCGCAAAAGACTTCAAACAAATGTGGGGCTGCGAATTTCACTATGGCGAGTCTGGTGAGATTGAGTTTATGAGAAAGCAGATGACCCATACCGAGAAAACGCGCTATCTGTACTACATTTCTCAAGGCATCGAAAAAGCTGAGAACGAAAAAGACCTGATCTATAACTATCAGGGCTCAGATCCAGAAAATTTGCATATTCCTTTAGATCAGGTGGTCTATGTCGGAGATGGGGCTTCTGATGCACCCTGCTTCGATGTAATGGGTCAATATGGCGGCATGTCTATTGGTATATATAGTGAAGGTCATAGCGCTACAGATTGGGAACATATAGAAAGCATTAGTAGCACTCAAAAGCTTTCCAACCTGGTACCTGCTGGGTATGAAGAGGGGACGGAGTTATTGCGATCGCTCACCCTTTGCGTCGAGTGTATCGCTAAAAGGATTGCGCTGCGCAAGCTCCGAGAAGAGGGAGAATAGCAGCCTTGTAGTAGCCAAGCGTTTCTCTTGTATGCCCTCTTATATGCCTTTGTGAAGATCTTCAACAGATGTAAAGTATACCCTTTACATTGACGATGTTCTGCCTGCTGACAGAGAGATAAGCCAGCACCGCTTGATAACCTTAGAAAGGCAAAGATTACAGAGAAAGCACTGAAATGATAAACCCCTCAAAAATCGTCACCCGCTACAGCAAGCCTTTTGCGGGCTTTATGATGGCGGCTTCGCTTACAGTTGTCTCCGCCTGCACAGAAGCGCCGCAGGAGACGACTACCCAAGAGGAAGCTGCCGAAAACGTGACGACTGAGGAAGTGTCAGAAGGCGCAGAGGGTCTCATCGGCCAGACGGTATCGGTTCGAGCGGAAGTGGAGGAAACGCTCGACGATACTTCATTCTTACTCGAAGACGACCAGCTGTTTGGCGGCGAAGATATCTTAGTAATTAACGCTTCTGGCGAGCCTTTTGTGCTGGTTGAGGGCGACGATACTGAGGTGCAGGTAACGGGCGAAGTGCAGCAGCTCGTAACCGCTGATTTTGAGACGGAGTACGGCTTAGACTTAGATCCGGAGCTGTATGCTGACTATGAAGATCGGCCCGTTATTGTAGCTCAATCTATTGCGCTTTCTCCTGATCCGGGCGATCTGACAACTAATCCAGAAGCTTACTACAACCAGAGAATTGCAGTCGCAGGCGAAGTGGAAGACAAGCTTTCACCCACCACGTTCACACTGGATGAAGAACAGCTGTTCGGCAGCGAAGACCTGTTAGTCATTGCGCAGGGCATGACTCCTGAGACTCAAGATGGGGAAGAAGTCACTGTTACAGGCGTCTTGCGCCCCTACGTGCAAACTGAGTTTGAAACTGAATACGATTTGGACTGGGATCTGTCTGTTCAGGAGCAAATCGAGGCAGAATACACCGAAAAGCCAGTATTTGTTGCAGATAGTGTCTACCCTTCCGCCATGTAGGTTAGGGATCTGCCACCTAAGAAAGCCTCAGCGGATTAGAAACGCTGTCGCCCTCTTCCTAATATGAAATCCTGCTGGTCGCACACCGTGTACCTAAATGCAGAATCACCGCATGGTGGCTATTTTGGCTCCCTTGCGGTTGATTCTTGTTGGTAGTAACCAGGAGGATTGCATATAAGTTCCTCTCCCAGCGGGAGAGAGATTTTGAATCCGGCGCCCTCTCCCGCTGGGAGAGGGCTAGGGTGAGGGACACCGGGATATTATTTGAGCGCGGCTCCCTTATTCAGCTGGAATGTAGTTTATTTGGCTAGAGCTGTGGCAAGCCGCTTAAAATTGCTGCTTGGCATGACGTTTGCCTACTCCTTTTAATCGCTAAGCGCCCGTGTAAAGTTCTACGTGGCGCTTTTGATCAGGAAAACTGCTGTGGGTGCGGCGATGCTTCAGCTTGTGAGTGTGAACAGCGTCATCTCTGGCGGACAAAACAGCCGAATTGGAATAATGCTCATACCAATACCCACATTGACGTAGAGATTGTTGCCTGGTTGACCGTAGCTGTCTTCTATCCAGCCGTCAGCGTGGACTTCATCGCCTTGAGTGAATCGTAGCCAGGACCATTGAGGAGAGTAGGGCAGGCGCATTTGCCCGCCGTGAGTATGACCAGCAACAGCCAGCGGGGCCGTGTTTTCAGGAAATGATTCAAAGTTGTCTGGATTGTGCATCAAAGCAACCCTGGGGCTATCTGCTGGAATACCCGCTAAAGCAGCGTCTACGTTGTCTCGATTAGCCCATAGCGAACCCACAGCGGCTAAATACAGCGGATCGCTGCTGTCCGGTAGCTGCATGGCGACGGATTCATTTTCAAGCACGGCCACACCGACAGCTTCTAACGCCGACGCTAAGCTGTTGGCTAGCTGCGTTTTGGGTTCCGCTTGCTTGCTGCTCATGCCGTAGTCGTGATTGCCCAGCACCGCATAAGTTGGGATGCCAGCATCGACCAGAGGTTTCACAATGCTGACTGCTGCTTCAATTTCGGCGCTAGGGTCAGGTGTGGCGTGATAGATAAAGTCGCCGCTAATCAAGGCAGCAGCAGGATTCGCTTCGATCATCTGCTCAACGCTACGGCTAGCGGTGCCGCGGTTATCTGCCCATAGGCCAATCTGAAAATCTGAGAGCTGGCCTATTTGCTTGCCTTCCCAATTGGCAGGCAAGTTGGGGATTTTGGCGATTTCCTCCTCTGTATTGAGAAAACGCGGTTCAATCAATCCCCAAATCGCCAAGAGGCCGACTAAACCTCCTATGCCAATGAGGGCATACTTTATTTTTCCTGCGATGTTTTTCATAACTGTTAGCCGTTAGCTACTGAATATGGTAATTCTATACGCTGTATAGAGCCCATTTCATGTTTTGAGGAGCGCCTGTGGATCGTCCGACCTACGTATATTTTAAGTAGATAATGTGTTCAGACTGTAGGCTCAGACTGTAGATGGATAATAGAGGGAAAACAGGAAAAACAAACCCTTCAATATGGCGGATGAAGCAAGCTCTTAATTTTGGTAATGTTGCACTGAACAACAATTGTACTCGTTGCTCGTCGTAAGCAGTGCGTGTGATTTGCTTAAAGGAAGTTGGATTCGTTATGAGAAAGATAATACTATCTATGCTGTTAGGTGGTGCCGTGCTCTTCGGTGCGACTGCCTGTAATACTGCAAGAACAAGCGCTGATGCGCCCTCGGATGTAGACGGCGAGGTTGAAAATTCCGCAGAGGTTGAAGATACCTTAGAAGACGCGAATAGCGAAGTCAGGCAAGATCAGCTTGACTCAGATATTAGAGCCCGCGAACAGCGCAATGAGGTATTGGGAAACGAAAGTGAGCGAACCGATGCTGACCTCCAAAGTGAGGTTCGCGCCAAGCTCGAAGCAAACATTCCTCGCAGCAAGCTAACGATTGAAGCAGAAGACGGCGCTGTTACAGTTGCGGGTACGGTTCCAAGCGAGCGTGAGTATGAGACAATCGAGCCTTTGGCAAAAGAGATTTTAGGGGTCGATTCCGTTAGCTTGGACGTTGATATTGTACCGGCAGCGGAGTCTTGACCAATTTTGGGATAGAGCATTCTGCTCAGTCTCAGCACCGTTGTTCAAATTTGTAGAAACAAGGAGAATGTAAATGGCTATTCAGACCTCAGCTAATCGTTATCGTCGCGTGGTAGGTGTGTTCCGCACTCGCGCTGATGCCGAGCGGGCAATCGACGACCTCAAGGCCGCAGGCGTAGACATGGAGCGCGTTTCTGTTGTCGCTCGGGATGCCGATGAGGTCTCTGGCGTGGAGACAGGTCTTGACACAGAAGAGGATACAGGCAATCACGCCGATGACGGCGCTAAGACAGGTGCCTTGACGGGCGGTGCGATCGGCGGCATCGGCGGTCTGCTAGTTGGCTTAGGCGCGTTGGCGATTCCGGGCGTTGGGCCTATCCTGCTAGCGGGCGCTGAGGCCACGGCGATCGCCACTACGTTAGCAGGCGGTGCGATTGGCGCGGCTGCGGGTGGATTGCTGGGGGCGCTAGTGGGCTTAGGAATTCCTGAGGAGGATGCCCGCGTTTACAATGACCGCGTGGAAGCAGGCCACTACTTAGTGATGATCAACGGCCCTAGCGTAGATGCTGATCGCGCCGAGACCCTCTTGAGAAGGCATAATGCCGAAGAAGTCAAAGTTTACGACTCGGCTGGCTCAGCGCTAGATAATCCAAACAACGTCAAGCTTTACGAAGAGCGCTTAAAGGTTCATAGAGAGCGGGTCAAGACAGGCGAAGTTGCCGTGGGTAAGCGAGTTGAAACTGAGACTGCACAGGTCTCTGTTCCGGTGAGCAAAGAGAGCGTGGTGATAGAGCGTACGGCACCGACCACACCTGGTACGACGGTGCCCACAGCCGACGCCTTTCAGTCGGGTGAAGTAGCCCGCATGGAAGTATACGAGGAGAGCGCCGATATTCGTAAAGAACCGTTCGTCCGAGAAGAAGTCAATGTCCGTAAGGAAACTGATCGGGACGTTGTGAATGAAGAAGCGACCGTTCGTCGCGAGGAGCTAGATGTAGATTCTGATGGCACTGATGTTATCAGACGCTAACGTCAGACGCTAAGTAGCACTGTAGAAGTGCTGACGCTGGGGCGTACAAAAAACGTCGCTCCGTTTACTTGAAGCGGTTTCCCTTGACAAGAGGAAGCCGCTGCTTATTGGTAGCTAGCGTTACAAGATACAGACGTCGCTACTATTGAAGTGAATAATCGACTTTAAAGACGTTTTCAGGTGGTTTAGCGCCAGCGAGCTTATTCTAACCTGAGTTCGGGATAAGCAACTCATGCTTATTGCCCGAAGCAAGTCCCTTCTGGAAGGGTGGCCCGCAGGGTCGGGATGGGTCGGCAACGTGCGCTACACACCGAAACCCACCCCTGCGCCCCTCTAGAGGGGATCTACTTCAGGCTATGTGTTAAAAAGCGCCGACAGTCGGGCATCACAGGCAATCACTTATCCCGAACTGACGTTATTCTAATTAATCTCTTCTGAAAACACGTCAGGGCCATAAGTTTCTACAATGCCTATGCCTCATTCATCAGTTTAGAGAGCGGATAGAGTCCGTAGCGCACTTCGACAGACTCGATGAGGGTTTCCAATTACGCTGCAAGAGCTGCGAATAGAATTCTTATTTCCTGCTAGCCAGGCTACCGGGCGCATGGGTCTAGAGCAGAAGAAAAATAGTTCCATCACAACTATCTCAGTTCATTCTTTGTCTATGCCATGTGGACAGCCTTCCCTAAATCCAGGGCAGGCTGTCCATCAGAGCATTCAGCGTCTTCCCAAAATCTTGGCGTAGAAAAAGCGACAGCAGACCGCAGGAAATAGATACGCTGCTCGCTACCCACCAGAAGTGAGAAACCTGCCACGCGCCGCCAACTAATAGAAAGACAATTAGACCAGCCCCTGAGCCGCCACCGAAGAGAAAAAACGTCTTTTTCAATGTGCGAGGCTGGGATTCTTCGTTTTTAGAGTGCATAAGAGAAACTGCTCGCTTTTATGCCTGTATTGTAGCCGAGCCAGCCGTATGGCTTACAGAGCCAGAAGTCATGCAGTTAGATGACGTTTGTCATGGCGATCACTCGCCCATTCCGATAAGATCCAGGCTTTACGGTCGTAATCATCTCGTCCAAAACAGCCATTGCCGCACCCTCTGCTATGACTTCTAAAGCATCCCAGGCAATCCTGACCACCCCTCCCTCTATCCCTAAAATCCTCAGAATAATCGAGTGGATATCTTTGGGAATCCCCGCCCTTCGAAGCCTGTTCCCAATTCTTTACAAACCCTTGGGTCATGAACTTTCTAGCGGCGACTACCTGGTTTTTGGGGTGTTTGGCCTGCTGGCAGTTCTCAGCATCCGGCTGCCGACTGATCGCCCGCTATGGCAGAGGCGCACCTACATCTGGATAGAGATTGGCGCACTTTTAGCCACGCGATTATTTTCTGACTGGGGGCTGGATCTCATCCTATGGTTTGTGCTGGTGAAAAGCTGTTTCCTCCTGAGCAGACGCGAGGTCATCTTTACAGTGATTGCTTCAGGTGTCGCCTGGCAGATAGCCATTGCTCAATACTTTACTACCTATCTCTCGCAGTCGATTGAAGACGTGCAGGCTGAGCTACAGGCTTTCTATGCCATTCCTTTGCCCATTCGGGTAATCGACGTTGTTCTCAATAGCACAGCGGTTTTTATTGCCGCCAATTCGCTCATTATCTTTCTGTGTCTAACTATTATTTCTGAGCGTAAAAGCCGTCAGCGAGCGGCTGCATTAACCAAAGAAGTAGAGCTTTTAGCAGCGGATTTAGAACGCACTCGAATTGCCCGTGATATTCACGATTCGCTTGGACACACCCTGACCTCTCTCGATATCCAGCTAGAGCTAGCACAGCGGCTATATGAGAAAACTCCCGATCAGGTGCAGCAGGCCCTAGACACTTCTAAAGTGCTCGCTAGTCAGTCAGTTCAAGAAGTGCGGCGAGCAGTAGCCACTATGCGAGCCGCCGCCTTCGATCTCACATCGGCCTTGAACGCTCTGCTGGAATCTTTTAAGTCTGACCCTGCAATGACCGTAAAGAGCAAGATTAATCTGCCTGAGCTGCCGCTGCAAACCAGCCATCAGCTTTACTGCATTGTCAAAGAAGGGCTAGAAAACATTCGCAGACACAGTCAGGCGCAGACCATCCGCCTGAGCGGGGAATGTACGGCTGAAGGCATCGCTATCTGTTTGGCAGATGACGGCGTTGGCTTTGACCCGATGAAGCCCGTAGCCGGGTTTGGTCTGCGAGGAATGCAAGAGCGATCGCAATCTATAGGCGGTACGATGCGCATGATCAGTCAGCCGGGAAAAGGAACCTGCCTATCAGTAACGGTGCCCCGATGATTAGACTGCTGCTCGTAGATGATCAGCCTATTTTTCGTCAGGGTCTCTCTTCTTTACTCGATCTCGAAGCAGATTTAAGCGTAGTCGGAGAGGCCAATCATGGGCAAGAAGCGATCGCCCTCACAGCCGACCTTCAGCCTGATATTGTCCTTATGGACGTACGAATGCCTATTTGCGACGGCGTTCAGGCTACTCATGAGATTCACACCCGCTATCCCTGGATTCGGATTTTAGTCCTCACCACTTTTGACGACGACGAGTATGTTTTCCAATCGCTTCAGGCAGGCGCTTTAGGATACCTGCTCAAAAGTACGCCATCGCGAGAGGTTGCCGAGGCCATTCGTAACCTGCACAGGGGATACAGCCAGCTCGGCCCCACAATTGCACCCAAAGTGTTTTCTCAGCTCAAGGCCACTTCCGAAGAGGAGAAAGTAGACTATTGCAATCAGTTTAGGGAAAGAGATCTAGATATTCTCAGACGCTTGGGAGAGGGCAAGAGCAACCGTGAGATTGCAGCAGATCTCAACCTGACAGAGGGCACGATTAAAAATCACCTGACAAATATCTTCTGCCAGCTAGAGGTACGCGATCGCACCCAAGCCGCCCTCTGGGCATGTCAGCATCTGCTGAATTCTTAGCATCTCCCTGGGGCTTTGTTGCGCGAATCAGAGAAAGAGAGAATCGTCCTGCCCTCGCGACCCGGCGCTTAGTCGTTGACCCAAACCGTCTCTGGCTTGGCGAGCTGAATCATCCGGTTCAAGGCAGCACACTGTAGCAGTATCTCCACCGCCTGGTTGTCGAAGCGTCTAGAACGCACCTTCCCACCAAACGCGGCCTTGTGTCTGAACATCGTCGTTTCGGCAATCGACCGGCGATGATAGCCGATGGCTTTCTTCCAGGCTTTTCTGCCGCGTTTGCGAATCAGCCGCAGGTTCTGGTCACGCGGATGCGGCGGTGCTTTACGGTTGCCATGTTGCCGAATCTTCGCGTTCTTACGCGGCGGGATAGCAGCAGTCGCTCCCTGCTGCTCAATCACTTCGTAGCAGTCCATCTGGTCGTAGGCACCGTCGCCTGAGACCTGCTTGAGGTCTGCCTGAGCACCTGCTACCAAGTCTCTGAGTACAGCCCCATCATGAATGTCGTTCGTCGTCACTACCGCACTCAGTATCTCGCCCGTGGCTTCGTCGATGCCTAGATGCAGTTTGCGCCAGGTTCGACGCTTGCTGATACCGTGCTGACGGGTTTTCCACTCCCCCTCTCCGTAGACTTTGAGGCCAGTCGAGTCCACTACCAGATGCACTGCACCGCTGCGAGGCACCACCGGCAAACTCACCGTCAACGTCCGTTTGCGCCGCGACACTGTGCTGTGCTCTGGCTCTGGCAACTCAACGCCCATTAGCTTAAACAACGACCGTAGCAACCCTTCGGTTTGACGTCCGGCTTGTCGATAGACCGCTTTCATCGTCTCGAAGGTTGCAATCGCCACATCTGAGTAGATTTTGGAAGCGCCTCGCTGACCGCTTTTAACTTCGACTTGCCAGCCAGAGATGGCTTCCTCATCTAGCCAGAACGTTAGACTACCGCGCTGTTTTAATCCAGCGCTATACTCAGACCAGTTGCGGATGCGGTAGCTCATAGCAGGTAGTGTTTTTGGTGGTACTTAAACCTTACCTCATACCCTTTCCGCAACCCCTATTCGTGCAACAACGCCTCTCCCTGGCATAGGCAGCGCGAGCACCTTACTCAGCAGCTTACGTACCGCGAGGTAGTTAACCTGAGTTCGGGATAAGCAACTCATGCTTATTGCCCGAAGTAAGTCCCTTCTGGCAGGGTGGCCCGCAGGGTCGGGATGGGTCGGCAACGTGCGCTACACACCGAAACCCACCCCTGCGCCCCTCTAGAGGGGATCTACTTGAGGCTATGTGTTAAAAAGCGCCGACAGTCGGGCATCACAGGCAATTACTTATCCCGAACTGACGTTAGTTAGGATTTTAGTCAGCTGCCGGTATCGCATCTGAGGGCCTAACAAGAAACCAAGTCTCTACTTCGCTGGTGTCTTGAGGATCAGTGCTGAGATAAACCTCAAAAGCGCTGCTTCGCTGAATTTTTGTCTGTATTTTACGATTGGGCGCTCTGAGGGTGGCCTCAAAGGTGCCGCGAACCCGGTAGAGATCGCCCGGATAGCGGTGTGGTGATACTGCTGCGCTGACCCGCTGCGGGCCAGACAGCTTTTCTCGACTCTCGACGCTGAGCCGGTTGACTGTAAAGTTGGGCTTTATTTCGGACTCAGATAGCATACCCAGATTTTGGGCAATGCTCTGCTGAGTATTTGTGAGCTGCTGAGCGATCGCTAGCTTCACAGCCTGATTGGGCGGTACCTGGTTCAGCACACCGCAGCCCGTGAGCAGCAGTAGCAGTGCCAGACACAATACCCTAAACATTTTCATGTTGCCCTTGTTCTTATTGCTGCGCGTGGTTGCCTATCAGTATGCAACGTTTTTTGGCGCAACCGTAGATTTTTTTACTCTCGTATCTGTAACCGCATCAGCTGCTCGGAGTAATCTGCCGCAGCGTACCGAAATGTCCAGGTTAAACGGCCTGGTAGATGAAGTTGATAGTAGCCCACTGAGAGACGTTAAGCGTGTAGACATCGTCATTGCTGTCTTGGCTAATATCGGTAAGCAGAGCCTCGATCATCTTCAGAGGAGCAGGCAGTGGGCTGATGCGCTGACTGCCGCTGTTGGCTGATGCCGTCAGCAGGGTGTTGAAAGTGCGAGTCAGCGGCAGCGTACTGCACACAACGTATGTTTCTGTGGGGCCAGGGGGCGCTTCTACCGCCCAGTCGAGATCAGCGCTAGGAATAGCAACCGAGCTACCAGGGGCAATCGTGGTCGCGGCGATGCCAGCGATTTCTTCGGCCTCTTCGGCTTCCGGCGAGGGTGCAGCCAGGTTCCTTACCGGGCAAAAGGCCGACAGCCGCTCTCTGGGATCCACATTGATCAGCGTATAGTACAGTGGCTTCTCGCCGTCATTAAACAGCCGGTAGCGCACCCGGCTCCCAACCGGCACCTCAGGCATAGCGCTATCTTTGCCTGAGGCGTTAGCCCGCTGATCCAGTGGCCTTGATCGCAGCGTTTGGCGGCTGAGCAATACTGCTGCGTTGGCGTCAGCCGTTTCTAGTGTGACCCGGAAGAGCAGCTGTGAAGCCGCTTGGTTTTCGCTCAGCCGCAGCATTTTTAGCGCTAGCAGCGCCTGTAGCTTGGGCGCTAACCGATTGATGGCAGGTTTAATAGCTTCGTCTTGAAAGGCTAAGGTGCCTGGAATCAGCGATCGCGTCAAAGAAAACAGGCCATATCCAGAGCTACCTTTGGTGCCAGCAGGTTCATTGTTCGGTTCAGCCGAGTCAGCAGCAGCGAGCCTTTGGCCTAGTGCCGAGTCTGGTAGCCCTTCAGCTGACTTCTGGCCAACCGGACGCAGGCTAGCAGTCAGCGTCTCAGCGGGTTTGGAGAGCGGTTTACCCAGCAGACAGTCAGCCGGTAGCGCCGTGTCAGATGTAGAGCTGACAAAGGCCAAAGCGGATAGAGCGCTAGTGGCATCGACCCGTTCAATCCGCTCCAGGCGGCTGTCTAGAGCCACCACCAAGTCAATGCTTTTGGGCAGTGTTCGGACTGCCTCAAAGATTGGATCTCCGGGCTGAACGGGCGTTGCCTGGGGAGAATAGATCAGTTTGGCTTTACCAGTTAGCCCATCGCGCGATCGCAGCCTGAGCCGCCGGCCTGAGCAGGTCATCACCGTGGATGGAGAGAGATATTCGAGCACGCGAGGCGGCAAGCCCCCCAGCCATAGAGTGAGCGTTTTACCGTCGGAATTAATCGCTTGAATCACCCCTTCGCCCCGGCTGCTCTCAACCATAGGCGTATCGTAAACCAGCGAGTTCTTCTCTGGGCTCTGCAAATTCAGGTTGCGGCTGCCACCGACTTTAGGCTGCTGATCTCCCTCCCAGCGCACCAGAGTTTCTTGTGATCGCCCCAGCATTTGCCTAACTGTCACTGGCGCAGGAGCTGACCATAGATACTGGGTAAGCACGTAGGTAAAGGCCCCGGCGTTAAAGCCATTCCACTGCCGCTCTATCACCACATCGTCAAGATCTGCGCCACGCAGCAGCACCCCCGGGAAAGGAGCGTCTTTTTTCGCTAGCCGGGCCTCTGCAAGCAGTGGAAAAGGCGCGGGCGGCTGGCCCGTCACGGCAGCTGAACGAGCGCGTGATCGCAGTCCGCCGGAGAGCGGCACCGGTATATCGACAAACCCAGCGTCTAAAACGGTGGTAATTTTCTGAGTCTTGAGCTGTCGCAGTAGGGCTTTTAGCTCTATTTCAGTGATATCGTTCAGCACCGGGCGCTCGGCATTGGGCAGCAGACCGTCAATCGGGACGAGCGATCGCACCGCCTGCCCCTCCGCCGAATCTTCAAATCGCACTTCAGCGCCATAGCCACTGAAGTGAAAAACCACCACATCTCCCGGCTTCGCCTGGCTGTAAAGATGGTCAAAAAATGCTTGGTAAATCCCTGACCGCGTCGCCTGGCCATTGGTCAGGCAAACAATATCAGCAGGCAAAAAGCCAAATCGGTGGATTAGCAGCTCTCTTTGCAAGGCGACATCGGTTGCACAGCCTGCTAGCTTAATTGGCTGCTCGACCAACGGCTCGGCGGGTAAAGCCTCAGGTGGATAGTTATCAATGCCGATTAGCAAGGCCAGCTTGCGTCCGCCAGACTGCGCCAGTGCCTGACTGTACGCCTTAGCCTGCGGCGGAATCCCCAGATTGATCGCCAGCTCGGTGAGGCCCAGAGCAGTTACCACTGCGCTAGTTGTCTGCAAAAACGCTCGTCGGCTCAAACCCACCAGACCTCACCCCTTATCTTCACTTCACGTCAATCTAACGCGTGCTGGCCACTTTAGGTAAACTGCTAGGCAGTTTGCATTGCCTGAGCTAGCTCTTTTGCTACTTCAGGACGAGAAAACTCCGGCGGCGGCATTTTTCCTTCCCGCAGCAGCGCCCGTACCTTGGTGCCCGACAGGTGGATGCGCTCTTCGGGCTTGCTAGGACTAGTCTTAGTCGTTGCCATCGTGCTTGTGCGGGTGCAGTAGAAGGCATGTTCAAACTTCATCGGCAAAATTCCCAGTTCCCCCGGTTCAAATTCGTCAAAGATGGCCTGAGCGTCGTAAGTGCCGTAGTAGTCACCTACACCCGCATGGTCACGGCCCACAATAAAGTGAGTGCAGCCATAGTTTTTGCGAATCAGGGCGTGGAAAATCGCTTCCCGAGGGCCAGCGTAACGCATTGCCGAAGGGTTGATCGCCAGAATCACCCGATCTTGAGGAAAGTAGTGCTCCATCATGATCTCATAGCAGCGCATCCGCACGTCTGCGGGGATATCGTCGCTCTTAGTGGCGCCGACCAGCGGGTGTAAAAACAGACCGTCTACCGTTTCTAACGCGCACTTTTGAATGTACTCGTGTGCCCGATGGATGGGGTTGCGGGTTTGAAAGCCGACGATGGTCTTCCAACCGCGATCGCGAAACAGCTGCCGCGAGTCTGCCGGATCAATCTGATAGTCAGGAAACAGCGGATGAGCGTCGCGCTCTAGCAGCCACACATCACCGGCCAGATTCACCGCCCCCTGGTCATACACCACCTTTACACCGGGGTGCTTGTCCTCATCGGTACGGTAGACATTAACGGCCTCTTTTTTCTTGTCGTAGGTATACTTTTCGCTGAGTTCTAATACGCCAATAAAGCGATCGCTCTCATCGTCCAACCGCACTAGCTGGCCAACTTGCAGCGGCTCAGCAACGGCCTCACTGACTGATAGCGTCACTGGTACCGACCAGGGCAACCCGCTGGCCAACCGCATGTCAGCAACGACGGGATCGTAGTCAGCCTTGGCCATAAAGCCGGTTAGCGGGCTGAAGCCGCCAATGGCAATCATAACCAGGTCCGAGGCGGCACGGGGATCAAGAGTAACGCGGGGGAGGCTTTCCGCCTTGCTTAAAAAATCTTGCTTCTGCTCAGAGCTGGCCAGGCGGTTGATTAGCGTACCGCCGTGGGCAGCGATGGCGTCTTTCACTGTACTCAAGGGATTCTTCCTCAATTATTTCTATCTGATACGTCGGTGTTTGACAGGGGGTTTATGCTCAAGCCGAATGTACGGGCTCAATAATGCCGCCCCCCAGCACCCGTCCTCCTCCTTCATACCAGACAGCAGCCTGTCCGGGGGTTACCCCGAACTGCGGCTCATCAAAAATTATTTTTACACGGCCTGTACCATCTGCGCTGTGTTCTGGAACAACAGTCGCGCCAACAGCGGCAGCCCGGTAGCGAATCTGCACCTCGGCTGCAATTGGCCCTGCTGGTGGCGCAATCGACACCCAGTTCACGCGGTGGGCCGTGCAGTCAGGCGCGGTCACACTGTCGCGCTCGCCGACGACGACCTGATTGCGACCCACATCTAAACCAATGACATAGAGCGGATTGGGCGCGGCAATGCCTAAGCCTTTACGCTGGCCGATGGTGTAGTGATGAATGCCGTCGTGCTGTCCGAGCACCTTGCCAGCAGAATCAACAATCTCTCCGGGTTTGGGGGCTAGATATTTGTCGAGGAATGTTTTCATTGAGCCATGCCGCTCGACCAAACACAGATCCTGACTCTCTGGCTTATCAGCGGTATGCAGTCCCAAGCGAGCGGCCATCTCTCGGGTTTGCGGCTTGGTCTTTTCGCCCAGGGGGAACTGAGTGGCGGCTAGCTGCGCCTGGCTTAAGTCATACAAAAAATAGGACTGGTCTTTGTTGCGATCTACCGCGCGGCGCAGCTCGTATCGCCCGGTTGCACTGTTCTGGGTGATGCGGGCGTAGTGACCAGTCGCGATGTAGTCAGCGCCTAGCTCGCCTAGGGCATAGCTGAGCATAGGACCAAACTTGACGGTGCTGTTGCACTGTGAGCAGGGCAGAGGGGTGACGCCTTGAGCATAGCCTTCTACTAGATAGTTAATAATATTGCGCTCGAAGACTTCGCGAGAGTCAACGACTTTGTAGTCGATCCCCAGATCTTCGCAGAGCTTGGCAGCGTCGGTCATGCCTTCAGAGCAGCACTGGCCCTTGCCTTTCATTAGCCAGAGGGTGAGACCAGTAACTTCGTGGCCCTGGTTGTGTAGGGTGGCTGCTGCGACAGAGCTATCTACCCCGCCCGATAAACCGACGACAATTTTGCTCATGAAAATGGAAGGAAACACCTCACTAGGCTAGCATTTACAGCCTTGAATGACGTTCCTAATAACCTTCTTCCAATAACCTTCTTAGTGACTTTCTCTGAGCGCTAAATAGGCGATCGCCGCCCCACCCCCTAGCGTCGCCAAGCGTCCTAGCCGATTGAAAGCGTTTGGGCTCGCCTGCGGATCTGCTGTGGTCAGGGTTTCGATAGCGAGCTGGGCGATCACCGCGTGGCCTTGCTCAGTCGGGTGAACGTCATCCCAGAATAGAAACTGCTTGGGATTGTCGCAAATAGAGGCAGATGCTGTCTCTGAGCGGCTTTTGACCAGACAGGGATCGCTGATGTTAGTGAGCCCGAACTGAGCAGGACTGTCGATGACTGTATTGAACAAACCTGCCAGATCTAGCGGAATAATCTCAGAGCGGGTAGTTGCAGCTAGGGCATCGAGCTTTTGAGCTAGGAGCTGGTTGTGCTGGGTGGAGAGGCTATTGAGTAGAGCGGCGCTCTGAGGAGCAGCCCGGTTGAGAAGCTTAGCGTAGGGCTGCTGGCCTAAAATTGGCAGGTTGCTAATGAGCAGATGCCTAGCACCCGACTCAATCAGGGCCGTCGCTGCGCGAACGATATGGTCACTGACCTGCTCGGGGAGGTCAGCTAGAGCCGCCACTGAAGGGGTAAGCCGAACGGCTTCGTTATAGTCGTTGCCACCGACGAGCAGCAGATAGAGCGTGTCGGGATCGGGCGGGACAATCACACTCAGTTCGCGAAAGCTTTCAATCTGCTGTTGCAGCCCATACAACTGCGAGCCGCTGACATTGCGGTCAGAAGACAAGCTACCAGCCAGGGCGAAGTTGATGCCGTTGGCGGGCAGCCGCGTTTTGCCAGCTAGAATGTCGGGCACTACCGTAGTTGAAAGGGCCGGAGACAAGCCCAAATCACTGGCGAGCTGTTCTACCCAGAGCGGGCCGTTAGAAAACTTTTGGGCGTAGGGCGGTGAAGGAGGGCGTTCAGTCAGCTTAAAAATGTTGCCTACATCCATCAAACTATCGCCAAAAACGTTGATTGCAGCGTAGTCAGCAGGACTTTCTGAGTTGTTATCTCGGGCGACGGCCTGAAGCGCAATGGCGCATACGAACATAAAGGTTGCAAGGGCGATCGCAATCTTCTTGCTTCGATGGGTCAGGCGCATAGTCTTCTCTAACTGACGTTCAGGGCTGATGCAGAGTCTCTACCCGTTTTAACGCATTCCTAATCTGCCTTCTTCTCCTGGTATTCAGAAATGCTCTCATAAACGGTGTCTGGAAAGGTGAGATCCTGGTAGACATTACAGGCATCTGGATCTTCTGAATCGGGGCAAATTGTAAAGTCTTGCTGACTTTGATACTCTAAAATGGTGTCGCGGTTAGGTGGGCTGTAGCCTTTGCTAGTGACCTGCTGGTAGAGCGATCGCGCCTCTTCTTCGCTAAAGTCTTTGTCTTTTTGCAGCTCGCCAATAATCTCATCTTCATCGGCAAAATACTGAGCAATCATGGCAAAGACGAGTCTGCCATAGTGACCGATGTCTTTGCCCTCTTCTAGAGCATCTAAAAGATGCGCCATCATACTACTTTCGCGCAGGTCTGCTACTGCCATAATCAAGCCGTGGGAGAATGAACATATCGTACTTTTATAAAACACCTGTACTGTTTCTGGTCTCTGTCAAAAGGCGGTGCTTAAGAATCTGATAGCGTCAATGAGGTGAAGTTAGCCAAACAAATTTTAGAATGCTGATATTAGCATCACTCTAAAGGATTAAGTTCATTTGTTGTGGGTGATACACTTCACAATATGGCTAGCCCAAAAGAGAGACTTCTACCACATACGACGGTGCTAGAGTCTGTGCATTCCCGTTGCGAAAAACGGGTTGCGTCTTAGTAGCGTTGTACCTTTCGATACTTACCTAATGAACTTCGATGCCTACGATCCTCAAAACTTTTACGACGAATATTTCGCCTCAAAAGGAAAGCTACGCCCAGAGCTAGCACCTATTCTGGAGTGGTTTCAGGCGCAGCCATCTCAGGATATGCCTCAGCTCAAGGCTGAGCTAGAAGCCGTTTTGGGGGAATTAGGCGCTACTTTTAGCTTTGGAGGAGAAGAGGAGCGAGTGCTGCCTTTTGATCCCATTCCCCGCGTCATCACCGCTCAGGAGTGGCCAACGCTCACCGCCGGATTGAAGCAGCGGGTGACAGCGCTCAACCTGTTTTGCGCCGATGTTTACAGTGATCAGCGCATCATTGCCGAAGGCGTGATTCCTCGCGATGTGGTTGAGTCAGCAAAGCGGTTTCGGCCCAAGTGTATGGGCATGAAACCACCTGAAGGTATCTGGTGTCACATTGGCGGCATTGACTTAGTGCGCAACGGTGACGGGAACTGGTGCGTTTTGGAAGACAATTTGCGAGTTCCCTCCGGCATCGCCTATGTGCTAAAAAATCGGATCGCGATGGAGCGAGTGCTGCCGGAGCTTATGGCCAAATTCAATCCCCGACCAGTGGATGATTATGCTCAGCAGCTTAAAGCTGTGATGGATTTAGCCGCACCTGGTTCCGACAGCGCTATGGCTGTGCTCAGCCCAGGTGCTCACACCTCTGCCTACTTCGAGCATGAGCTGTTAGCAAAGCAGATGGGTATTGCAATCATCAGCCCAGAAGACGTAACGATGTCAGACGGGTACCTGTGCTACCGCACTGATAAGGGCCCTCAGCGCCTTGACGTGGTGTATCGAAGAGGCGATGAAGAGCTGTTCAATGACTTGGACTTAGGAGAGAATTATCCGGACAGTATTGCTACCTTAATTGAGCTGTGCCAAACAGGAAAGCTAGCACTGGTCAACGCCATCGGTGCGGGCGTGGGAGATGACAAGGTAATTTACGCTTACGTGCCGGATATGATCCGGTTTTATTTAGACGAAGAGCCACTGTTGCCTAATGTACCCACCTATCTATGCTGGCGAGACGATGATCGTGACTATGTGCTCAACCATCTAGAGGAGCTAGTGGTAAAGGCAGCGAGCGCTGAAGGCGGAGACGACATGCTGATAGGGGTAAATTCCACCGCCGAAGAGCGAGAAGCATTTGCTCAAAAGATTCGCGAAAAGCCAAGAGGATACATGGCACAGCCGACAGTGTACCTATCGCAAATTCCAACGGTGGTAGATAGCGGCATTGAAGGGCGGCACACAGATTTGCGGCCCTATGTGCTCCATCAGGGAGAAGAAATCTATGTGCATCCGGGCGGGCTAACGCGGGTAGCGCTAGAGAAGGGACAGCTAGTCGTGAACTCGTCGCAGGGAGGCGGCGCTAAGGATACCTGGGTGTTGACGTAGCACTTATTTTAACGTCAGTTCGGGATAAGTGATTGCCTGTGATGCCCGACTGTCGGCGCTTTTTAACACATAGCCTCAAGTAGATCCCCTCTAGAGGGGTTTTGCCTCGGGAGAGGCGGCTAGAGTTACTGTCTGACCAATGTTTCAGGTAATTGCTTATCCCGAACTCAGGTTATTTTAGGCATCATGCTGATAGACAAAGTGCTCACCCTTGGAGAGCGCTAAAAGTCTCTCTAGTGCTGGCTAAACTCGCGAGCAGAGCCTACCTGAAAACATTAATTGAGCTGAGCATAGCAGGACTGCAAACCGCAAGGGCAGCGACTTTACCAGTCCCCTTTAACTGCCTCTACCCGGAATAAAGCTCGTGCTGATTCGCTTAATCACCCGGCTGGCAATATCGGCGTAGCTCACCTCACCTGCCAGAATTTGTCCTAGCCGTTTAGTCGCCGTTGGCCGCTTAATGCCCACCCGGTAGCCCACCTTAGGCAATCGAAAAAACACGCTAGCAATCCGCTGAGCCCACTGCATATCGGCCCCCCAGCTCGTGTGAATGGTCTGGGTATAGCCCGCTAGCGCATCTAGCTCTCCATTCAGCGCCCGGTCGATGGCTTGGGCAGCTACCATACCGCTATACAGCGCCGGGCGAATGCCCTCAGCCGTTAGCGGATCGACAATTGCAGCGGCTTCTCCTACCAGCAGCGCCCGGTCAGTATGCAGCACGCGGTTACCATCCCACAGCTTCAGCGGACAGGTGTACAGCTCGCCCTGCTCAAAACTCACACCCAGATAAGAGGCATATTTACTCAAGGGCGTCTTGAAGTCTTCAGGCGAACCGCCGATAAAGCTACTCATCCCCACAGAATATCCCTGCCGTTTGGGAAAGCTCCACAGGCAGCCGTTCTTAACCAGACCAAATTCAAAGCTGAAGGCCCCATTTTCCACCGGCTCAGCCGTATGAATTTCTAAAACGCCTGCTTCGCGTACTCTGTGCGGCTTAAAGCCAAGCCAGTTAGCCATTGGCCCCTGAGCCCCGTCAGCAGCAATTAAGTAGCGGCAGGTGAAGCTATCACTGCCTGTATCGACTTGCCAGCGATCGCCCCGCAGTTCAATCCCACTCACCGTCGTTCGATCTTTTACCTGAGCGCCTACAGCCTGAGCCTGCTCCAGCAAAAAATGATCAAATACCTCACGCTTAACCAGCCAAATTGGATCGGTCTCTAGCTGCGCATCTACCGCGTCGCCCAGCTTCCAGGTATAGCGCACCCGCCGCACCTGAGTATCGATAGCCGGGGTAAAGTCAAAGTCAAACCACTGAGCAACGCTCGGAGAAACAGCCCCGCTACAGGGCTTGTAGCGCGGCAGAGCAGCTTTTTCGACAAGCAGCACCGACCGACCCGCTTTAGCCAGATGATAGGCCGCTGAGCTGCCCGCTGGTCCGCCGCCTACGACAATACAGTCATACATTGAGAGCACCCTTTGCTTCAAACCTTAGACGGTCTGAATTGCCTTTTCCTTATCTGCCAAGGCTTCGTCAATTTGCTTCGTGTATTTATCGGTCAGCTTTTGCACTTCGTCCTGCATATCTCTAGATTCATCTTCGGAGATATCGCCGTCTTTTTCCTGCTGACGGGCCAGGTCAATGCCATCGCGTCGCACGTTGCGGACCGAGACCCGGCCTTCTTCAGCATACTTAGAGGCCATCTTGACAAATTCCTGACGCCGCTCAGTTGTCAGCGGCGGAATGTTCAGCCGAATCAGCGAGCCGTCGTTATTCGGCGTCAGCCCCACATCCGATAGCGAAATCGACCGTTCAATTAGCGACAGCGAGCCCGGATCAAACGGCTGAATCATCAGCGTGCTGGCGTCGGGCGTAGTGATATTGGCTAGCGACTTAAGGCTGGTCGGAGCGCCGTAATACTCGACCATCACCCGGTCTAGTAGTGAGGTGCTCGCCCGGCCAGTGCGAATGGTATTAAAAGAGCGCTGAGTTGACTCAACGGCTTTTTGCATCGCATCTTCTACTTCACTGAGATCAGCTAACTTCACAAGACTCTCCTACAATGGTTCCAATTGGTTCACCCATCATGGCGCGGTGAATATTACCGCTGACCGAAAGGCTAAACACCATGATCGGAATATTGTTATCTTTGCACAGCGCAATGGCCGTACTGTCCATTACTCTAAGATCTTTTGCTAAAACGTGGCTGTAAGTGAGCGATCGATAGCGTTTGGCATTGGCATTGGTAGCGGGGTCGCTGTCGTATACGCCGTCTACCTTGGTCGCTTTAAAAAGCACCTCGGCGCTAATTTCAGCAGCTCTGAGTGCAGCGGTGGTATCGGTCGTAAAAAACGGATTGCCCGATCCGCCCCCAAAAATCACCACCCGGTTTTTCTCCAGGTGGCGAATGGCGCGGCGGCGAATGTAGGGTTCGGCTAGTTCCTGCATAGAGATGGCGGTCTGTACGCGGGTGGGCACGTCTATGCGCTCTAGCGCGTCTTGCAGGGTCATGGCGTTCATGATGGTGGCAATCATGCCGATATAGTCGGCAGTCGCCCGGTCCATCCCCGCCGAGGCCCCCTTCACGCCTCTAAAAATATTGCCCCCGCCGACGACGATGGCCAGCTGAATGCCCTGCGCGATGACACCGGCAATTTCTTGGGCGATCGCATCGACAATCGCCGGGTCAATCCCGTAGGCCAGCTCTCCCATAAGGGCTTCACCACTCAGTTTTAGCAGGACTCGCTGATAGGGTTTACCCATGCGTGCTCTATAGTTAAGTCAGTAATTTCTACATCAAGATAGCAGCCAAAGCGTTTGGGCGATACCCCGCTAACTGTCGATATCTTTGCCTATTGTCTCCTTTACTGTTTCAAAGCACGCTCGTTCTGGTCTGGCTCGCCTTAACTGGCGGGCTATCTGAAGGAGCGCGCCGGTTGGGTTACGGCCCCGAAATCACCCGCAAAATTGTCCATATCGGAGCCGGGCATGTAATTTTAATTGCCTGGTGGCTGGCAGTCCCAGCCTGGGCAGGCATAGCCGCTTCGATTTTGTTTAGCGGCGTAGCGCTGCTGTCCTATCAGCTGCCGCTGCTGCCGGGCGTCAATAGCGTTGGGCGCAAGAGCCTGGGTACTTTTTTCTATGCAGTGAGTATTGGCCTACTGATCGGCTGGTTTTGGCCGCAGCAGCAGCCCCAGTACGCTGCCATTGGCATTTTGATTATGACCTGGGGTGATGGGCTTGCCGCCTTAGTGGGGCAGCGGTTTGGCCAACATCCCTATCAGATCTGGGGCGAGAAAAAAAGCTGGGAGGGCAGCCTGACCATGCTGCTGGTGAGCTATAGCGTGTGCGCACTAGTTTTGCTGGGGGTGCAGGGGCCAGTCGTCGCTACCTGGCTAGTATCTGCTGCCGTCGCCATCGTCGCCGCTCTCTTAGAATCAGCGTCTAAGTACGGGATTGATAATCTGAGCGTACCGCTGGGCACCGCAGCGGTTTGCTTTTGGCTAGGTCAGCTGATTTAGCGTTCAACCTGGAATTTATCTAAGCACTGAATCTTAGCGCTTGCGTCGGCTTAAGCTATGTCGGCTTAATCTATAGAGCTACCTCGCCAGTTTCCCCTGTGCGAATCCGAATGGCCTCGTCTACAGGCGAAACAAAAATTTTGCCATCGCCAATACTGCCGGTCGCTGCCGCCGTTGCAATTGTCTCTAGAGTGGTTTCTAGCTGATCGTCAGAGACGACTAAGACCAGCCGCTTTTTGGTCAAAAATTCGACCGTGTACGAAATGCCCCGGTAGGTGCTGGTCTGCCCCTTTTGTCGGCCAAAGCCTCGTACGTCTTCTAGCGTCATGCCGGTAGCGCCAATGCTGACCAGGGCGGTCTTTACCTCCTGTAGCTTTTCAGGTCGCACAATTGCTTCAATCCTTTTCACACCGACGCTCCTTAAACTTTAAAACCAGAAAACCAGCTTGAGAGGCTTAGATACAAATTGCAGCTCACACAGCCGCTGTAATTGTTGCAGTTTGGCTGAATCAAGACAACTGCCCAGGGGCTGCATTGGTAAAAATCGTTACCTAAAAGGGAGTCCCAAGCAGCTATTGCCTGATTTGCAACAGAGCCCGGAGGCCCTGACGGTGGCTGCGGAGCGCCTGAAGTAACGTCTGAGCGCCGGGAATTTCGCCGCTACCGGCATCTGCTCTGGCTGCTGATCAACCTGAGCGAGGGCAGTAGCGCTAAGTAGGGAGTGGGCGATGTCTACTGTATTTTGAATGTTTTGGGTAGCGATCGCACCCTCTAGCTGCCTCAGACACTCTCAAGATCGCTTGAAAATATAGCTAATAGCTCAGCCTCAAAATCGGCATCGTCACCAGCCATCTATCGCAGCTGCTGCCAGTCAAAGTCAGGCTGGGTAAAGGGATCGCTTCTGCCCACGGAACTCTGTAATACTGCCCAAATACTGTACTCAAGCACGGGGCCGCGCTACGAATTTGGGGGCGCATCGTTCATGCACCAGGACACTAAAGCCAGTAGCGACAGCCACAGCAGCCAGCGAGGAAAAATGATCCATCCCAACAGCAGCCGTGGCAGATCTTCCGCCCAAACGGAGAAAATCAAGCCTATCAAAACCGCCATTAAAAGTGCAAAAAGGCTCATGCTAAACGCCTGCCATCCGCCATTGCCTAAAGTCTTCGTGATCCGGAAAAGGGTAAACTCTCACCTTTTGATCGTAGCGGATGGTGAGCTTTCGGTAAAACATGGGGTGAATCGCGCAGAGGTGTTCTGAGAGCAGCGGCAGCCTACCTTCGTAGCTGTACTCAAAATCGGCCTCAGCGTAGCCAGCCGCCTCGTCTAAATGGCGCACCTGGCCAACAATGCCCAGCTCACTCACCAGCTGCCGAAAGCTGTGGGGAGAGTAGTCGCCATAGGGCCATTCAGAAGCAGTGATCGGCGCGCGCTTATCAAGCTGGTTGCCCTTAAAGATCATCGGTAGACCCGAGAGCGCTTCGACAATCCGACCGACCTTAGGATAAACCGTACTGTACGAGTTGATCACTTCTTCAGCGAGCACATTTTGCCGGTCTTGCACGGCGCTGATAATAGAGTCGGCATGGAAGCGCGGAAAAGTGCCCTTAGTCGTGGCATGGCGGGCGATCGCATTGCACAGCACAATCAGCTGCCGGGGCCGCATTTGCGTATGGCGCAGCACATAGGGAAACGTCCGCTCGGGCAGGCCATATTCATTGCGCAGCGTGCGGCCAAAATAGGGGTACCACATTTTTTCGAGCACATCGTCAGAGCTATCCCAGTCAATCGGGCGCGATTCGGGCAGCAGCAGATCGAGCGCCTGCAAATAGCTATACAGCCGCCAGCTGATCAGCCGCATCAGGTCTTTGGGTCGCCAGTGCAGATGCACCTCATTGCGCACCGACTTCAGCGGATTGAGAATCACTTCTTCTTTGAGCTGAGGAAACACCTCCGCCATCGCAAAAATTTTGATATGCACCCCCCGGTGGGCAAAGTCACGGTTAAATTCTGAGCCGCACTGAATCAGGGCAGCGGTGGCCTGCATCATGGTCGGGTCGTGAACGGCGTAATTTTCCAGCGTGTCAAACGCGACAATCACCGAACGGTGGCGAGCAATCTCTAGCACAGCGGCCATGCCAGCGCGCACCCGGCCATCGGCGAAAATACTCTCTAGCTCGTCGAGCAGATCATCTTCGCTTTGCACCAGGCGGTCGAGCAGCGCCTTGAGGCAGTGACGCACAAACGTAGAGAGCTTGCCTTCACGAGTGCCAAAAATGCAGGCGCTGCGAATACGCGGATCGAGATCTTCCAGCTCGCGAAAGATCACCGACCACATCACCAAATGCCAAATTTTGGCAATCCGAGGAATGGCGACTTCTCGGCTGTGCGGAACTTTCAGCGTGATATCTTCGAGTACTTTTTCAAAGGCAGCAGGCTCATCGACGTCAATGGCGATCGCCCCATTCATCACCTTTTGAAAAGAAAAAAACTGCCCCAGCGCCGTCTTCCCCGATCCCCGCCGCCCAATAATCAAAAACACCTTAGGATCCAGGGCCAAGTGGTTGAACCGGGTGTGATAGAAAAAATAGCGGCTGTAGTCCTGCTTCAGCAGCTTCACCTCCGACTCACAGTCAGCTTCTCCAAATGGGCTAAATCTTTCTGCTGTGTCTCTTTGCATCACCCACTTGGCTCCTCTAGCTATGTTCGCAATCTAAGCGCTGCTGGCTAAAACCGCTCTCTGTTCTATCCCAGTTTCCCCAACTGTCTGCCCTGCTTTAACTGTCGCTGTACTCAACATTTCAAACCAACTCGCACTATTCCTGAAAATATTGTTTTGTGAATTGCGATCGCCCTTCTATTTGCAGCCGCTAGAAATGACGCTAGGGTGAAGGCTACCCATATGCGAGCCCGATAGCGATGCAGCTCTACAAGCCCAAAACCGCCCTCAAGGAAGAAGACACCTCAGAGCGCATCTTAAAAGCTGCCCAAAAGCTATTCGCCCGGCGCGGCTACGGCGGCACTACCACCCGCGACCTGGCTCAGGCAGCAGGCATCGCTGAAGGCACCCTATTTCGCCATTTTGAAAGCAAAAAAGCCATCCTCATAGAAGTCGCCACCCGAGGCTGGATGGAAATTCTCACCGACTTGCTCACCGCCCTCAGTGAAATGGGCAGCTACAAGGCGGTCGCCCAGGTCATGCGCAAGCGAATGCTCAGCCTCAATGCCAACGCTGACATGATGCGGGTGTGCTTTATGGAGGCGCAGTTTCATCCGGAGCTGCGCGATCGCGTCCAGGCCGAAGTCATCGACAAAATGACCGACGTGGCCGAAGCCTTCTTCCAAACCGGCATGGACAGAGGCACCTACCGCAAAATGAACCCTCGCGTTGCCGCGCTCATTTTCTTAGGCATGTTCACCGTCGCTGGCTTCAGCAACACCACCATGGGCGACGAATCTGCTTCACCCCAAGACATGCAGGAAATGGCCGAAACCCTCGCCGACATCTTCTTAAACGGCGTCCTAGCAGAACCCAGTCAGGCCTATCCTTAAAAGCCACGTTACGCTTGCCTGCAAGAAAACTCGAGTTTGCTGGCGTTGCGGCAGCGGTTTGCCAGGGTACGGCGCAGGCAAGGGATCTTCGTATTCAGCAGCAGAAATTGAGGTGGTGATGCTCAGCTTCAAAGGCGTCGGCCCCAAGTGCGCCCACCTCGCCCTCGGCATTGCCTGCCAGTAGCCCTACATCAGCGTCGATGTACATGTGCACCGGGTGATGAACCGCTGGGGCTATGTGGAGACGAAGACGCCTGAGAAAACGACCAAAGCGCCGGCAGAAAAGCTGCCAAAGGCTTACTGGGTAGAGACGAACCGACTGCTAATGCCGTTTGGCAAGAACGTGTGTAAGGGGCAGTATCCGCAGTGTGCAAGCTGCCCGCTGGCGGACATGTGCCCTAAGATTGGGGTGTAGTCACTGGTTGCTACCATGCCTCAAGCCACGAAAGAGCGTAAAAAAAGCTTTTCTAGCTTTACTTTTAAGGAGGCTTGCAAGTATTTAGGCATCACTGAGTTGAAGCGCTGGTCAGTTGAGGCAGCGCCAGTTCCTATCAGTGATTTCTTTCAGCAGCGATTAGACAGATTACAAATATTTGACTTAGAGGACTTTGAGGTTTCTCGGACGCTACTTATAGACGCGATTTGTGAAGAAGGCTTGATAGAGTCTCGGCGGCTGAAAGTATGGAAAGGCGCATATTTGGAGGGCGAAGATGTTTGCGGAAATGCGGATTATTTAATCGCCGAAAGGCGGGCGTATTTGGAAGCGCCTTTTGTCTGTGTGATTGAGGCGAAGCGGGACGACTTTCAGCAAGGGGCGGCTCAGTGCCTGGTCGAGATGAAAGCCTGTCAATGGACGAATGAGCAATTGGGTAAAATTATTGATATTTACGGCATTGTGACTAACGGTGAAGGCTGGAAGTTTTATCAGCTGACGACGGCGGGTCAGGTCAGCGAGTCGTTGACATCCGGAGCTAACCAAATGTCAATTTTGCTAGGGCAGTTGAGAGCTTTTTTCAAGCTGTGCGAGCAAAATTTGAGCTAGGACAATTGCTCAAAATATAGGGCTTAGGAAGCTTGCCACGCATTTTTGACAATATTGACCTTCGGTTACTGGAGACGCTGAAGGATACTTTAGACCAGGCAACGCGAGCTGACTTTTGCGTGGGCTATTTTAATCTGCGCGGGTGGAGGCTGATTGACCAAGCGATTGAGCAGTTGCCTGGTAACAGCGGAGAGGTTACTTAGAAGCGCCTTTTGTATGCGTCATTGAAGCAAAAAAGGATGATTTTGAGCAGGGAGCGGCTCAGTGTTTGGTAGAAATGCAGGCTTGCCAGTGGATAAATCGGCAGCTAGGTAAGGTGGTTGATATCTATGGCATCGTTACTAATGGTGATGGCTGGCAATTTTACCGTCTGATGATCGATGGCAATGTAAGTGAGTCGCCTTTGTACAGCACTGGCGGGATGCCTACGCTATTAGGGATATTGAGAGCCTTCTTCGGATTCTGCGAGCAAAATTTGGGGTAGGGGCGGTTCGGAGGCCATCTCCGCTCTAGAAGTCAGGAACGGTAAGATAAGCCATACTGCTATTAGCTTTTGACTGGCGACCTATGCAGCTAACTGATTATCACGCTCAATATTTTGCTCATGAGCTGACTAAGCGGTGCTCTTCAGACAAGCTGGAGAAGCTGGTGAGTACGTTTGCTGGGGCGCGAGTTGATCTCAATCCGCATCAGGTGGAGGCGGCGCTGTTTGCGTTTCGCTCGCCGCTGTCGAAGGGAGCTTTGCTAGCGGATGAGGTGGGGTTGGGGAAGACGATTGAAGCGGGGCTAGTAATTGCGCAGAAGTGGGCAGAAAGAAAAAGGCAGATTTTAGTAGTTACGCCTGCTAGCCTGCGCAAGCAGTGGCTGCTAGAACTGAAAGATAAGTTCTTTTTGCCAGGGAAAATTTTAGAGACAAAGTCCTATAACAAGGCAAAAAAAGACGGTTCGTACAATCCTTTCGACGATACAGAGCATATTATCTTTTGCTCCTACCAGTTTGCTCGTAATAAGGCGAAAGAAATAGAAAGCACGCAGTGGGATTTGGTGGTGATTGATGAGGCCCACCGGCTGCGCAATGTGTATAAGTCTTCCAATGTGATTGCTAAGAAGCTGAGAGAAATTTTTCAAAAGCGGAATAAGCTGCTGCTAACGGCGACGCCATTGCAAAATTCACTGCTGGAGCTGTATGGCTTGGTGAGCTTTATCGATGAGCTGACGTTTGGGGATGTGAAGAGCTTCAAAGAGCAGTTTACGGGTCGGCAAGGTTCGGGCGAGGTGTTTGAAACGCTGAAAAATCGGCTGAAGCCTATTTGTCATCGGACGCTGCGCCGCCAGGTGGATGCTTATGTGTCTTTTACGGCGCGGCTGCCGCTGTTAGAAAAGTTTGATCCAGATGATTCTGAAGAGGTTTTGTATGAGCTGGTTTCGGATTATTTGCAGCGGGACAATTTGAAGGCGTTGCCGTCGGGTCAGCGATCGCTCATGACCCTGATGCTGCGAAAGCTGATGGCATCTTCTACATTTGCCATAGCCGGTGCTCTAACGACAATCGCCACTCGCTTGCAGGACGAACTAAACGAAGCCTCGGTTGAACCCAAGCAGCTCACGATGGCCTTAGAAAATGACTACGAAGGGCTGAATCAACTAGAGGAGGAATGGAACGAGGACTCAGCGGAAGAGTCTGAACAGGCCGTAATTTCTGAGGTTCAAAGAGTTGCGATAGAAGCAGAGATTGCTGAACTCAAAGAATTTGCGGAGATCGCTGAGTCGATTGAAGAAAATGGAAAGGGGCGAGCGCTACTAAAGGTGCTTGATATCGCCTTTAAGAAAACGATGGATGTAGGCGGCGCTCAGAAGGCAATCATTTTCACTGAGTTTCGTCGTACGCAAGATTACTTGCTAAAGCTGCTGGCCGAGACGCCTTGGGCCGACGATATTTTACTGTTCAACGGCTCTAACAACGATGAGAAGTCTAAGCAAATTTACCAGGCTTGGATATCTCGGCATCGAGGAACGGAGCTGGTGACGGGGTCGCGTACCGCCGATATGCGAGCGGCTTTAGTGGACTATTTTCGCAATGACGGCAAGGTGATGATCGCGACGGAAGCGGGCGCTGAAGGAATCAACCTTCAGTTTTGCTCGCTGATTGTGAACTACGACTTGCCCTGGAATCCTCAAAGGATCGAGCAGCGGATCGGCAGATGCCATCGCTACGGGCAAAAGCACGACGTGGTGGTGGTGAACTTTCTGAATAAGAAGAATGCGGCGGACAAGCGAGTTTTCGATCTGCTTTCGCAGAAGTTCAAACTGTTTGAGGGCGTGTTTGGCTCTAGCGATGAGGTGCTAGGCGCGATTGGCTCAGGAGTAGATTTTGAGAAGCGGATTACGCAGATATATCAGAGCTGTCGGAAGCCGGAAGAGATTGAAGCTGCTTTTGATGAGCTTCAGCAGGAGCTGAGTGTAGAAATTGACGAGACCATGAGCGAGACGCGCCAGAAGGTGCTGGAGAACTTTGACGATGAGGTGCGGGCGACGCTGAACACGCAGGCAAAGGCTTCTGAAGATGCGCGCAGCCATTTTGAGCAGCAGTTGATGCGGCTGACGCAGCATGAGCTGACGGGCAAAGCGGAGTTTTTTGAGTCGGGTGGATTTCGTCTGCGAGAAGAGACTGCTTCTTTTTTGGGAGAGCGGATTGGGACGGAGGCCATTCCTGCTGGGCTGTATGAGCTACCTCGCAAGTCGGATGAAGCACATGCTTACCGATTGGAGCATCCGTTGGCAAAGGCAGTGATTGAGCAGGCAAAGGAACAGAAGCTTGAACCTGCCGAGATTGCGTTTGACTATGGAGCGCACGTTGGGAAAATCACTATTTTGGAGCGGTTGATTGGTCAGTCGGGTGTGTTGGCTTTGTCAAAACTGACAGTGAAGGCGCTGGCGCAGGAAGAGGATCATTTGCTGTTTGCGGTGCGGACGGACGAGGGTGAAGCGATAGATGCTGAAATGGCGGCAAAGCTGATGTCGTTGCCAGGGAAGGTAGTGAGCGATTTTGTTGAGATAGATGCTAAAACCGAAATGGATTTGACGGAGCTGACGCAGCGGCAGCAACAGATTGAGTATCAGAGCATTCGGGAGCGCAATGCAAAATTCTTTGAGGCGGAGGTGGAGAAGCTGTATGCCTGGGCAGATGACTTAAAGGTGGTGCTGGAGCGCGATATTAAAGATTTTGATCGGCAAATTCGGGAGGCGAAGCGGGCAGCGACGGGGGCGCTGGATTTGCAGGCAAAGCTGGCGGGACAAAAGCGGGTAAGGGAGTTGGAGCGATCGCGCACTCAAAAGCGAAGGTCGTTGTTTGAAGCGCAAGACGATGTGGATGCCCGTAGGGACAATATTATTGACGATATGGAAGAGCAGCTAGATCAAAAGAGCGAGCTGGAGCGGCTGTTTACGATTCGGTGGAGGTTGGTGTGATGGCTAGAATTGCTGACGTAGCATTCTAGGTATAAAAGGATACGGTCGCAAAGTGAGATGAGTCAACCTCTTCTGATTCGATTGCGGCTATAAAGGATGAGGAAAGGGCAGTAGACATTCCAATTTTTATACGTATGGATTTTTATGGAGTCACCTTCTCAAAAGCTAGCTGAGAAAATCGTTGCTCGCTTAGTTCAGGAGGGACTTTTGAGCGTCGAACGCGGAAAACGAATCCAGAGCAAGCTTCCAAGTGGCAACGTCAAGTCCGAAGACTGGAAATCAGAAATTGATTTGAGTACAGTGCCTTCAGATATGGGTGGTACACAGTGAGCAACCGAAATCTTAAGAACCTAACAATCAAACATTTGAGGGGCTCTGTAGAGCCTTTTACGCTTGAGTTTGAGAAAGGTAAAAGGTTAACTGTCATCTATGGTGAGAACGGGGCAGGAAAAAGTACTATCTGCGATGCGTTTGAATTCCTTGCGAATGGGAAAGTTGGCTCTATAGAAGACCGTGGTTTAGGCCGAACGCCTCCCTACTGGGTGTCACTTGGTAAAAATTCAGATGATATTTCTGTTGAGCTAGTTTTTGGGAATGGCTCATGCCATGCCCAGATGAATAAGAGCAACGTTGTTGTCAGTCCGCCTAACTCTCAGCCTAAAGTCGAAATATTGCGCCGAACTCAGATTTTAAAGCTGATCGAGGCTTCTCCGGCGAAGCGCTATGAAGAAATTGCCCGATTCATTGACGTGTCTGGGATTGAGGAGTCGGAGAAGAATTTAGTTCGGCTGATAAAAGAGCTGAAGGGCGATGAGAAGATTGCGATCGCACTTACTCAAGAAAGCCTAGAGAATATTGAAAACTTCTACTCCTCGTCTGGGATAAAGAATCAGGACATATTGACCTGGGCTAAGGAAGAAGCTTCGCGCAATAAGTAGCTAGGGTGAATTAAATATAAAACGTTCTACCAAATACTCGTTTGATTTATATCGATGCTCAACACTGGCTTTGACTGCCATCGCTAAATCATAAGCAGTATCAAACATCATGTCCGGCCATCTCATGGGCCTTAAGCTGATGCCACTCGCCTTCAATGGGATTCATTTCGGAGCAATAAGGTGGCAGAAAAAACATGATCAGCCCTTGTTCGGCCCAAGCATCCCACCGGGCTTGAACAATCTGGCTTTTGTGGATCGAGCCGTTATCTTGCACCACCACCGTCATCCGTCCAGTTTCAGCTAAGGTCACGGCAGCCCGCACCGCCACCCAATTCATCAGCTCAATATAGCTGGGACTCTTGAATCCCCCCTTGGCGAGGCCGTACTCAAACCCGGCATTGTCTTCCCATAACCCTAAAATGCTGATGCGTCCCTGCTGGACAATTTTGGTCTGCTCCATCCGCTTTTGTCCTCCCACCCGGCTGTAGCTGTAGCTGACTGGACTCCATAGGCAAAATCCTGATTCATCTAGGTACTTCAAGTGGATTTCACCCCGCTCTGCCGCCTGTTTCAGGATGTCAAGGTCAGCTTGTTTGGTTGCCCGCTTGAGCCGGTCTTGCTTTTTGCGATGACTGTGACGGGTTCGTTTCCAGCGATAGTTTTTTTTTGAGAATCGCTCGCAATTGACCGCTGCTCAAGTCAACCAATCCCTCATCCTTTAATTTGCGGACGATTTGCGCACTGGTGTATGTCCTGGTTGCATCGTTCAAACAGGCTTCGATACAGGCCATATCTGCGGCCTTCCAACTCGGCTTTGCACCCCGACCGGGGGCTTCCCACAATCCAGATAGCCCACCCCTTTCCCAATGCCGAATCGTCGCTCGAACCGTGTGTTCATGGCAATCAAACATATCCGCAATCGCGGGCACATTCCAGCCGTCGTGATTTAACCGCAGCATATGGGCACGGTCGCGAGTGCGTCGCGGCACCGTTGTCGCCACTCGTAATTCACGCAACATTGACGCCTCAGCATCGCTCAGAATCACACGTAAGGGGGCAGGCATATTATTCAGCTAAATTGGCACTGCCGCCATCTTATATTTAATTGACCATCTCTACTTATCAGCGTATTCGAGCAGGAGTTGCTAGCTCTCACTGACCTTAGTAGCAGCTACCGGGCGTTAGCTCAGCGCCTATCAAGTATTCATCAAGTCGCCCATGAATTGAGTACGGCTGAGCAAGCACTGGCTGAGGCGAGCGAAAAACTAGACGAGGCAGCTAGTAGGTCTTCTCAGGGCTCTACTGACCTATTAGAGCTTTGGAAAACAGCTCATTTCTTTTTACAAAATCATCGTACAGATGCAGCTTGCCCATTGTGCGAAAGCGCTGAGAATGCAGAAGGTTTGGCTGATAGAGTTGCTGAGAAAATGAGCCAGCTATCTACTCTGAATGCAGCCATCGGACGAAAAGATAGGACAGAGGCAGCTCTAAAGCAGGTTCAGCAAAAGTTTCAGGTTGTAAAAGAAACCGTGCAAACGGCGGCAGAACAATTTCGGTTTTTTTGTCTCGCCGAAGCTTTGCCTAGTGATGTGCGACTACCAGAAAGTGAAGTGCCTAGTAGTGCTGATGAGCTAGCGGCTTGGCTGAAGGAAACAAATGGCCTCCCGGAGCACTGGCTCGGATTAGAAGCACAGCGGCAAGATAAGAAGCAGTTTTTAGCTGCGTTGAGAAAGTCGCTTGAGAGTTATGGTGAAAACGTTCAGCAACAGCAGGCGCTGACAGTTCTGATCCCAAAACTAGAGCAAGCGCTGAAAATTAGCGAAGACGAAAGGCGAAAGTTCACGGATGAGCTATTAGCTGTTATTGCAGACGAGGTAGGCAGACTATACGAGATTATTCATCCAGGTGAAGGTAAGAACAAAATCAGCCTTGAGCTGAACCCAAAGAAAAGAGCCTCTTTGGACATAAAAACAGAATTTTGCGGCAAGTCAGATGTTCAGCCTCAGGCGTACTTTAGTGAATCGCATTTGGATACATTAGGCTTATGCGTTTTTCTGGCGCTGTCAGGAATGGACGCACCAGACGATACTATTTTGATTTTAGATGATGTGTTAGCGAGTGTGGACGAGCCTCACGTTGAGCGGCTGATGAATCTGCTGCATAGTGAGGCTCAGCGGTTTCGTCACTGTGTGATTACAACTCACTATCGCCCTTGGAAGTACAAGCTGCGCTGGGGACAGCTACAGAGCGGAAAGTATCATTTTGTTGAATTGACCCGGTGGAGCTTGGCAAAGGGACTCACTCAAATTCGGAGTATTCCAGAGGTTCAGAGATTGCGAGTACTGCTAGAGGATACCTCTACGCCGGATCTTCAATCGATCTGTGGCAAAGCAGGTGTCATTCTAGAAGCAATTTTGGATTTTCTAACTCGGCAGTATTCCTGTATGGTGCCGCGTCGCCTTGGCGATGAGCGCTATACCTTGGGTGACTTACTGCCTGCCGTAGATCGCAAGCTGAGGCAAGCGCTTAGAGTCGAGGTTCTAACAGGTGAAGAGGAGGATGGAAAACCGATATACGTAAGCATGGATCTAAAAGAAATTATAGAAAAAATTGATAGTATCGCTCAGGCAAGAAATATATTCGGTGCCCACTTTAATACGTTGTCATTTGAATTACTGGATAACGATGCTTTAGACTTCGGGCAAGCTGTTCTGGAGCTTGCCGATATCTTGATTGACCCTGATAATGGATGGCCGAGGCACAACAAATCAGGGAGTTACTGGGAGACATCCGGGGAAACACGCCGCTTACATCCTCTCCAAAAACCTAAAAAATGATCAATAGGAAAGAAGCAGAATTTCTCCTTAACTTGGATAGGCAAGGAGAATTGGCGTCGAGGACAAGGGGGGTCGTGAAGAGTGGTGACTTGTATATAGCTTGTATCTGACTTGTATTTGCCTTGTGGTCTTGCTAGACTTATTGAACTCCTAATGCTTTCTCTGAAATGGTTGATCGATACACAGCAGAATCTACTTTGAGCGATCGCGGCCAAACGGCGATTCCTAGCAGTATCCGCAAATACTTAGGACTAGAAGGTGGCGGCAAGATCGAGTATGAGGTTGATGAAGGTGGTCGGGTTATTATCCGGCCAAAGTTAGAAGCTGAAGGGCTTGCTGGCGATGAGTCTGATCCGGCTTTGCGACCTTTTCTGTCTCTGTTAGAGCGGGATATCGAGCAAAGTCCTGTGCGGCTTGAGCCAATGGAGTCTGATTTTATGGCAGTTGCGATCGCCATCGCTGGAAGCTGGCAAAACCTGGTTGACTTCGACCCTAGCAGCTTTGATTTCACTGAAGACGACGCTACTGAACTATCTGACCTCTTTGCTGAAATAGAAGCTGAGGAAGCAAAAGCGTGAAGCCAAAACCCCTGGTGGTCAATGGCTGGAATCTTTATACGCACCCGGCTTTTAAGGAATATATGCGAAAGCTGGCGATCGCCGTCAGAAAGATAAAGGAGCGTAACCCCGATAGCTGGGAGCGCAATAATATTGTCTCGCTGTACAAAGCGATCGCCCGCTGTTGCCTGGTGGAGATACCCAACGATCCATCGGATAGTCGGTATCGCCAGGGAAACACTTTGGGAAAGCCTCACAGACATTGGTTTAGGGCCAAACCCGCTAGTCGCCATCGGCTGTTTTTCCGCTATGACCGTCAGAGTAAGGTGATTGCTTATGTTTGGATCAATGGGCCAAAGCAGCTTAGATCAGCGGGTAGTAAACGAGATCCTTACGTCGTATTTGCCCAACTGCTCAAGAGAGGCGAAATACCTAATAGTTGGCCTGTTTTGATAGAGCGTTGCGATTCAATCAGCGAGAACGATGCTGATTGGCAGCTCAATTTATAATGCGTTTTTGCTTGCAGTGGGTGAATGGGCGATTACTGCCCGCAACTGATAAAGTGCAGTTGGTGAATGAGCAAGGTTGCAGTGGGAAAGAAGCAAAAACTGGAGTTGACTTGGATAGGCAAGGAGAATCGGCCCAAGCTGGAGCCGCGTATTTTGTTAGAAGACCCGGCGAAGTCTTACCATGCGGCGCATGTGGTGACGGAGGATGATTGCTTTGATAATCGGCTGATTTTTGGGGATAATTTGCTGGCGCTGAAGGCGTTGGAGGCGGAGTTTGCAGGGAAGGTGAAATGTGTTTATATCGATCCCCCTTACAACACTGGTGTTGCTTTTGAGTACTATGACGATGGGCTAGAGCACTCTATTTGGCTGTCTCTAATGCGTGATCGATTAGAGGTCATCCGTCAACTATTATCAGATGATGGATCGCTCTGGATATCTGTTGATGATCATGAGGCTCACTATCTAAAGATTATATGTGATGAAGTTTTTGGTCGAGATAGTTTTGTTACTTCTTTCATATGGAAGAAAGTTGATAGTCCGAATGACAACAAGGTTCCTATCACTCCAGACCATGAGTATGTTCTTTGTTTCACAAAGGTTCTCAACGGAGTAGAGTTTAAGCAAAAGTTTGACGAGTCAATTCTAAAAGCCTACAAAGCACCAGATCAGGAGTCAGATCGTCCTTATAGAGATCGGCTTCTTAAAAAGAATGGAAAAAGTAGCCTTAGGTCAGATCGTCCATCGATGTTTTTTCCGTTAGTTGCCCCTGATGGTAGCGAAGTTTTTCCTATTCACGATGATGGTAGAGAGGCTTGCTGGGCCATGGGCAAAAGCGGTGTCAAGGAACGCATCGATAGAGATGAACTTATATGGAAAAGACGAGAAAAAGGTGGTACAGAACAGTGGGTGCCCTATACCCGCGAATTTGCTCCAGAAAATCCTTCTCGGCCTTATCCAACTATATGGAATGACCTCGATACAACAAGACAGACGAAAGCGCATCAGAAGAAGCTGTTCGGAGAAAACGGGGCATTCGACACTCCCAAACCAGAAGATCTAATTAGCCGGATTTTCAGAATTTCTACGAATCCTGGCGATCTCGTCCTAGACTCCTTTGCAGGCTCCGGCACCACAGGAGCCGTCGCCCACAAAATGAACCGCCGCTGGATCATGATCGAACTCGGCGACCACTGCCACACCCACATCATCCCCCGCCTGCAAAAAGTCATCGACGGCCAAGACCCCGGCGGCATCACCCAAGCCGTAAACTGGCAAGGCGGCGGCGGCTTCCGCTACTACCACCTCGCCCCCTCCCTCCTCGAAAAAGACAAATGGGATCGCTGGGTGATCAACAAAACCTACAACCCCGAAATGCTCACCCAAGCCCTCTGCAAACTCGAAGGCTTCACCTACGCCCCCTCCGAAACCCTCTACTGGCAGCAAGGCCACTCCACCGAACGCGACTTCATCTACGTCACCACCCAAACCCTCAGCCAAGCACAGCTCGCCCAGCTCAGCGAAGACGTTGGCACAGATAGCAGCCTCCTCGTCCTCTGCATGGCCTTTCGCGGCGATGCCACCCCCTTCGACAACCTCACCGTCAAAAAAATCCCCAAGCAAATCCTCTACCGCTGCGAATGGGGCCACGACGACTACAGCCTCAAAGTGGAAAACTTGCCCCAAGCGCCCCCTGAACCTGAGCTGCCAGCCGGAAAAAAGCCAGCCCCAGCACCATCCAACCCTGACCAGCTAACATTGGAAATGTAGAATTCTTTGCGATTGACTCACGTCTGCTCACAGCAATCTATATATTTGTAAGCGTTATGACCACAGTACAAGTAGAAACCTTATCCAATGAGCTTTGTAAATCCATTCAAAAGCTCGCTGTAGAAAGTGATATCAGTATCAGTGACGCTGTTATCCAGCTATTGACCCCAGACGACCAGCCTGCGGCCTCCTTGAATAAATACGCTCAGCTACATCAGCTCATAGAAAGCAACACTGCGTATACTCCCGAAACCTTGAAGGATGCAATCTTAGATGCTATCGAACGAGCTGATCCTAACTACGAACCGGCAATGGCTGCTGCTCTAGCTGAAGCAATGGAAACAATCGACGATACTCCCACAATGAGCGCTGATGAATTTAGAGAATGGCTCGCAGAGCTATAGCATTGCGCCTTCTGCTAAATTCACTAGAGCGGTAAAGGTTCTTCAAAAAAGCTATAAAAGCAAGCGAGAGGCAAAAGCGTTTTTAGAGTGCATTGGTGACCTGGTCGATACTTTGTCGCGATGCCCAAAGCCTCAAAACTCAAGACAAGAGCCTTGGCCTTCAAATCTTAGCTATCCAGCATGGGAGTTTCGCAAACTCATTTTTTCTATGCCAGGACGAAGCGGTGCCGCTGGAGAAGGTCGGCTAATGTATCTAGTCAACGAGCAGCTCATGATAATTCATTTGTTTTGGCTCTATACTCACGAAGAAAATAAAAAACGCCCTCCTGAAAAGGACATGAAGATTCTGATGCAAGAGATGTTAGGCAAGGGGCCGACATGAGCCAGTTTGAGCTGTTTGATTCTGTCAAGCTAAACGCAGAAATTCCGCTAGAAGACGGCGGCACCGCGCCAGAAAGCTGCGTCGGGTCAATCGTGGAGGTATTCAACGATGGCGAAGCCTACATGGTTGAACTGTTTGGCGGATGGGTTACCGACACCGAGGAGGGCGACTTTGCTCCGAGCACTCGTGAAGCACCTGACTCCTTTATGGAAACCCTCGGCGTAGAAACAGTCGCGCCTCAGCAAATTCGCCTAGTCACCCCTGCTAGAGAAGCCGTTGGCGTACGCGCTCAGCTACTGGCGCTGGTAGACGAACTGCCCGAAAATACGCTCGAAGAAGTCAAAAACTTTGCTGAATTCCTCAAGCAAAAGCGAGCTGAAGCACAGGCATCTTAAGTCAACCAGGGAACAATCAGGCATAAATGAATTACGCAAAGACAGGCTCAAAGCAGCACAAGCAAGCACTGATGGCGATCGCGCTCACGATGACCTGGCTCAAATGGCTACCGACCCAGATATTCAAAAGGAAATTGCTACAATCAAGGCCGAGTTCGCAGTCACAGAAATGGATGGTCTCAAGTAGAGAGTCAACAGTACTGTTTAGGACTATAGAAACGCAACCATGAGCCAACATGACTAACATCACGCTCAGCTTTCCTGAAACCACTTTTTCCGCCCTACGCAAAACCCCAGACGAATTTGCTCAAGAAATGCGCATCGCCGCCGCCGTCAAATGGTATGAGCTAGAGCAAGTCTCTCAAGGCAAAGCCGCCGAAATCGCCGGACTGACCCGCGCCGAGTTCATTCAAGCGCTGTCCCGATACAAAGTTTCCCCCTTTCAATACACCGAAGCTGACTTGTCCCGAGAGCTGAGTAATGCCGAGTAAGCAGGTCATTGTCAATTCTTCACCACTCATTACCCTGTTCAATAGTCAGCTCGCATATCTACTGCCTCAACTATTCAACTCGGTGAAAGTGCCACCTGCCGTATGGCACGAAGTTACTGAACACAAAGCTGATGTCGCTGCTCAATCGCTACCTCAATCCACTTGGGTAAAGCAAACCGAAGCCGTCTCGGTTGCAGCATCAATTGCCGCCTGGGACTTGGGCGCAGGCGAGTCAGCAGTGCTAAGTTACGCCTTGACTCACCCGAACTACACCGCTATCGTCGATGATGCCGCTGCTCGTCGCTGTGCCATCAGTCTCAATATTCCGACCCTTGGTACAGGCGGACTCATCGTCTTAGCCAAAAAGAAGGGCATCATTTCTTCTATAGCCGACCCGATTCAATCCTTACGCAATACCGGACTATGGCTTTCCGACAGTCTGGTTACGCTTTTGAAACAGCAAGCTGGAGAATAACTGCCTCATGAGTCGCCACGTCAACGCCATTTCTAATCGTCTCAGCCTACGCCCCCCACAGCGAGAATCCTTAGAAAGGCTTCACCGCGTTTGCGAACTCATCCCTTTAAGGCAAAATACAGGGCAAGAGGCCACCTTAGAATCAGCCCTAGAAATCATCCACAGCGAATACCCCACCGTCACCGACTTCGAGCGCGACTTTCCCTCCCTCTGCTTTGCCCTGGCAACCGGCGTCGGCAAAACCCGCCTGATGGGGGCCTTCATCACCTACCTGCACCTCGCCCACGGCATCCGCAACTTCTTCGTCCTCGCACCCAACCTCACCATCTACAACAAGCTCATCACCGATTTCACAGCCAATACGCCCAAATACGTTTTCAAAGGCATCTCAGAATTTGCCGTTAACCAGCCCGAAATTATCACTGGCGACACCTACGAGAATCGCGGCCTCATCCTAGACGACTTAATCCGCTGCAAAATAAACATCTTCAACATCTCAAAAATCAATACTGAAGTACGCGGCGGCAAGAGCCCCAAAATCAAACGCCTTTCTGAAGTCCTGGGGGAGAGCTATTTTGACTACCTAGCCGGACTAGACGATCTCGTCATTCTCATGGATGAGTCCCATCGCTACCGAGCTTCAGCAGGCGTACGCGCCATCAATGAGCTAAAGCCCATACTAGGTCTAGAACTGACGGCAACGCCTTTTGTAGAGACAGGCAAAGGGCCAAACCCGTTTAAGAATGTGGTTTACGACTATCCGTTGGGGCGGGCGATCGCCGATGGCTTCGTCAAAGACCCTGCTGTCGCCACCCGCCGAGACTTCAGTGCCACAGGCATGAGCACAGAAGAAATCGAAAAGCTCAAACTCGAAGACGGCATCCGCCTCCACGAAAACATCAAAGCCGAACTCACAACCTACGCCCGCGCCACCGACCGCAAAATCGTCAAGCCCTTCGTCTTAGTCATTGCCCGCGACACCACCCACGCAGCTAACTTGCTACAGCTTATCCAGTCTGACACCTTTTTCAAAGGCCGATACGCTGACAAAGCGATTCAAGTCGATTCAAGCACCCGAGGCAGCAAAGAAGACGATCTCATCGAGCGCCTCCTCAAAGTAGAAAGCACCGAAGAACCGACCGAAATTGTCATTCACGTCAACATGCTCAAAGAAGGCTGGGACGTTACTAACCTATACACCATTATTCCGCTGCGAGCCGCCAATGCCCGCACCCTAATTGAGCAGTCTATCGGCAGAGGCTTACGCTTACCCTACGGCACCCGAACTGGCGTACCCGTCGTTGACCGGCTCAACATTGTAGCCCACGACAAATTTCAAGAGATCGTCGATGAAGCCAACCGCCCCGACTCTGTTATTCGTCTCCAGCAGGTGATCATAGAGCCAGAAGAAACTGTCAGCAAAGTCAGCATTATCTCTGAATCCAACATTGCTAGCATACTAGGCTCGCCACCGACAGACCCCAACCCTTTCACAACCGAGGAAGCCTCCGTCAAAGGCGCTACTGCCACAATCTCAGCGCCAAAAATACCTGCCTTTACAAGCCCTGAAGAACAGGCGATCGCTCATCTCGCTTACAAAGCCATCCAAAGCTTAGAAAACAAGCCCGACATTGCACCCACGACCGCAGCGCTACAGTCCGCTGCGGTACAGCAAATAGTCAAAGAAAAAGTCGAAGCCCAGTATAAAGTCACACAGCTCATGTTAGAAGGGGTCGCTGACAAACCTGACATTGCAGCCATCATCGCCAAAACAACAGAATTGGTAATCCAACAAACTATCGACATCCCTCGAATCATTGTTGTGCCGACCGGTGAAGTAAAAACGGGTATTCGTCCCTTCTCGCTCGATCTAGCAGGCTTAAACTATCCACCGCCCTCTGAAGAAATGTGGATACAGAGTCTCCAAACCGGTGAGCGAGAAGTGATAGGGCTTGGTGAGGGCAACCTTGCCGTATCCCGCCTCGAAGACTACGTTGTCAGCGGCCTTGTAGATTTTGACGATATCGCCTACGACGACCATGCCGACCTGCTGTTCGAGTTAGCTGAGCAAGTCGTTGAACACTTCAGCAGCTATCTAGATGAAGAGGAAACGAGAAGAGTTCTGAGCGTTCATCAAGGAGACATTGCCAGATTCATCTATGCTCAAATGGAATTTTGGGAAGAAGCCACCGGCTACGAAGCCAAGATCAGCCGTGGCTTTACTGAGCTAAAACAAAGCGCTTACACTACGGCAGACAGTCGGCCACTGCTCGACTACCGCCATGCACCAGAAGACAAAAGTAAGATGTCAACCTATCTTTTCAGTGGCTTTTCCAAGTGTCTGTATCAAATTCAAAAGTTCGACTCTAACGGCGAGCGAATGCTGGCAATCATCCTAGAGCGAGACGCCATCAAATGGTTTCGGCCCGCCAGAGACCAGTTTCAACTCTACTATCGCTACAACGGCGCTCAGCCAAACTATCAGCCAGATTTCGTTGCTGAGACAGAAGACACCGTGTACATGCTCGAACCCAAAATGAACACTCAGCTTAACGATGCTGAAGTGCTTGCAAAGAGAACTGCGGCGGTAGAATGGTGCGCCAATGCCTCTGAATATATTCAGAGGCATGGTGGTAAGCCCTGGGTCTACGTATTGATTCCGCACGATGCGATCGCCCAAAACATGACCTTAAAAGGACTCGCCAGCCAGTTTTCCTCCTGAATGATTGTCTACTATTGGCCTAACTCTTCTATCGCTGACAGCGCAGATAGTCTGAGAGCACTAGCGGAATCATAATTCGATCAGTATTAAACTAAATAGTTGCCCCTGAAAAACCACTAAAAGCCAAACCAGATGAGCGCTTCAGGCTGTAAGTAGCAGGCTAGAATTACCAGATAAGCCGCTACCGCTGGGAAAACCTTGCAAAATGAAGCCATCCTCATCGCCCTCAAATACCGACTCGCCGCTATCCGCCCTGGCTCGACAGCTGAACCTGAAGCATCCGTTAGTGCAACTGGCTGAAACGATAGAGTGGCAGACGTTTGAGGCGAAGTTTGGCCGAGTTGCTAAAGCGAGTGGCGGACGGCCCGCGTTGCCGACGCGGTTGATGGTGGGGCTGCACTACCTGAAAGCGCTATACGACGAAAGTGACGAGTCAGTGGTGTCAAAGTGGGTAGAAAATCCATACTGGCAGTACTTTTGTGGGGAGCAGATGTTCCAGCATGACTTTCCCTGCCATCCAACGAGCCTTGTGAAGTGGCGAAAACAGATTGGCGTAGAGGGTTTTGAACAACTGCTTGGACAAATTATTCAAACGGCAATGCGCGCATCTGTGATGCGACCGAAAGAGATTGAGCGAGTGAATGTCGATACAACAGTGCAAGAGAAAGCAGTGGCTTTTCCGACGGATGCGAGACTTTATAATCACGCCAGAATAACCTTGGTTCGGGCGGCTAGGAAGAGAGGTGTTGAATTACGTCAAAGCTATGTGAGGGTTGGGAAGTACGCCTTCTTTAAGCAAAGTCGCTACCGTGTCGCCAGACAGCTCAAACGGGCCAGGAAATATACTCGAAAGCTGCGTACTTACCTGGGTCGTGTGATGCGAGATATTGAGCGAAAACTACCGCAGCCAGATGCAGAAATGGCAGTGTTGCTGAACAGAGCAAAACAGATTGAACAACAAAAGAAAAGTGACTCTAAAAAGCTCTACAGTATGCACGCTCCTGAAGTCGAATGCTTCGCCAAAGGCAAGGTTCACAAGCGCTACGAGTTTGGCTGCAAAGTGGTGCTCGTGACCATCAGCACCAGCAATTGGATTGTCGGTGCTGATGCGGTTCACGGCAATCCCTACGACGGCGCAACGCTCAGCGATGTGATTGAGCAAACCAGCCAACTGACAGGCATCGTACCCAAGCAAGCAGCGGTAGACAAAGGCTTTCGAGGCACAAAGCATCACCCAAAGGGACTACAGGTACTGGTTGCAGGCACTCGAAAGTTCAAGGGGGTGCTCAAACGGTTGGTCAAGCGACGGAGTGCGATTGAACCGGTCATTGGTCATCTCAAGCATGACCACGCGCTAGGACGTAACTTCCTGAAAGGAAAGCAGGGCGACCGCATCAACGCTTTGCTTTCTGCCTGTGGCTTTAACCTCCGTAAGCTCTACCGTTGCTGCCTTGATGCAGCAGGCAGTTATGCGTTGGCCTAGCCCGCCCGAGGCGATCGCCTAAATGACTGATTTAGGTTTTTCAGGGACGACTAAATACCCCGACCCAGCACAACTTTCTACCTCCCGGACACTGTATTCTCAGCCTTACGCAAAACCCCAGATGAATTTTCTCAAGAAATGCGCATTGCCGCCGTCAAGTGGTACGAATGAAAGCTAAATCATAGGCGATTCGATACGTCAGTTCGAGACAGCAATACAAAGCGTCCGGCTGCCGATACAATGAGGACTTGTGCATAGTGCTGCATGTCCTCTTACGCTTTTTAGTCAATGGCCTCAGATCAGTCCGCAAAGCCCGCCTTCAACGATAGCAGCGACTCCGGTATAGAGGGAATCCGGGCCGCTCGTCTGCAAAAGGTAGAGGCGCTAAAAGCAGCAGGCATGACGCCCTATGCCTATGGCTGGGACGTAACCCATTCAGTATCTGAACTCCAGGCCAAATTTGCCGATCTTGAAGCGGGCGCAGAGGCAGATTTTGAAGTCTCCATTGCTGGCCGCATTATGGCCAGGCGGGTCTTTGGAAAACTCGCCTTCTTCACCCTGCAAGACGAAACCGGCACCATTCAGCTCTATCTGGAGAAAAAGACCATTCAGGCCGAAATGGGCGAAGCTGACCCGCAGGCGTTTAACCATCTCAAGCAGCTTACCGACGCAGGCGATATCTTAGGCGCTCAAGGCACTATCAAGCGCACCGATAAAGGCGAACTGTCGGTCAAAGTGACGCGCTACGCCATGCTCACCAAATCGCTGCTGCCCCTGCCTGACAAATTTCACGGCCTCACCGATGTAGCCAAGCGCTACCGTCAGCGCTACGTCGATCTCATCGTCAACCCTGAGGTGCGCGATGCCTTTCGCAAGCGATCGCTGATCACCGCTGCCATTCGCCGTTACCTCGATCAGCAGGGTTTTATCGAATTAGAGACGCCCGTGCTGCAATCAGAGCCAGGGGGAGCAGAGGCGCGGCCTTTTGTCACCTATCACAATACGCTCGATATGGAGCTGTACCTGCGAATTGCGACTGAGCTGCATCTCAAGCGCCTGATTGTCGGCGGCTTTGAGAAAGTGTTTGAACTTGGCAGGGTCTTTCGCAACGAGGGCATCTCTACCCGGCACAATCCCGAATTTACGACTATCGAGCTATACCAGGCTTACGCCGACTACAGCGACATGATGGATCTGACTGAAGCCATGGTAATTCAGGCCGCGAAAGACGTGCTTGGCACGACCGAAATTTCCTATCAGGGTGAGAAAATTAGCCTGGCCGGACCTTGGCAGCGGATTACAATGCACGACGCGGTGCAGGCAAAAACCGGCGTTGATTTTAGCCAGTTCACCGACTTAGCCAAGGCAAAAGAGGCTGCTAAGACCGCAGGCATTGTTAACGTCGATGACTGTGAGAGTATCGGCCACGTATTAAACGAAGCCTTTGAGCAAAAGGTAGAAGAAACGCTGATTCAGCCGACTTACGTGATTGACTACCCGGTAGAGATTTCGCCGCTGGCCAAGCCGCATCGCAGTAAGCCAAGGCTCGTAGAGCGATTTGAGCTATTTATTGTCGGCAGGGAGACGGCCAACAGCTTTTCTGAGCTGACCGACCCGATTGACCAGCGCGATCGCCTAGAAGCCCAAGATGTCAAAAAGAAAGCAGGCGACTCAGAAGCGCACGGCGTAGACGAAGATTTCATCACCGCGCTCGAATACGGGATGCCCCCGACGGGCGGCATGGGCCTGGGGATTGACCGGCTGGTGATGGTGCTGACCGACGCGGCGAGTATTCGAGATGTGATTGCCTTCCCCCTGCTTAAGCCTGAAAAGCCAGGCAATGAGGAGGCTACATCAGTGAACTGACCGCTCAGCGCTGGGTGATCGCCTAAAACCCCTGAAGATTTTGACATTGGCAAAGGGCGTGGGAAAATTGAGCGATCGCCTGTTACTGCAACATTCATGCCAGCTGTTCAGCACGGATTTGACCCATCCAAAACGACACTTAAGACGACAGAGACCGCTCGTTTTTTAAACCATGCTCAGCAGCAGGCTACTCAGGCAAACCAGGCTAAAATCGCCAGCCTCACATTTTCGATTGCGCCCATGCCGCTGTGGGCCGCGCTGTCTATCTTAGGCAAGCGCCATCAGCGGCATTTTTACTACGACCCGCCTCAGCGACCGGCCATGGTGGGTTTAGATGTGGTCGTCGGCTGTAGCACGGCTGGCGCAGCTCGGTTTGCGCAGGCACAGAAATTTATTCACCTCTGGCGAGATCAGTTCATCTACGCTGAAAGCCGGTTTGCTAAAGGGCTCTTCTTTTGCAGCGCTACCTTCTTTGAGGAGACGGCCTTTAAGGAGATGGCTGCTGCGATCGCCACCCCGCCCGCTGCCGCACCGATCTGCTTTGATCCTGCTTACGTCTTCGTGCCTCAAGTATTGATGACAGCGCAGGAAAATTTTTCTACGGTGACGTTCAACTGTCTGATGACAGCGACGACTGACCTGGAACAAACAAGGGCGCGAATTGATCGGCAGCTAAAGCAGCTGATGACGGCTGACTCACTGCTTGACTTACAGGGTGACCCAGCAGCGGTATCCCAAAAGGAAGTTGCTAAAGGGGTAGATAATTTTGAGCATACGGTGAGGGCAGTGCTGCGGCAGATTCAGGCAGGCCAATTGCACAAGGTGGTGCTAGCAGACGTGATGGACGTGGTAGCTTCGCAGCCAGTAAATGTAGTGCGATCGCTCCAAACCCTCCGCCAAAACCACCCCGACTGCACCATATTCTCAGTGGGCAACGGCCAGGGACAGTCTTTTATCGGTGCTAGCCCCGAGCGCCTGCTGAGCATTACCGGCGGTCAGCTGACTACCGACGCGCTAGCGGGATCGGCCTCTCGGGGTGCCACCGCCGATCTAGATGCGCAGCTGGCTCACACTTTGTTACACAGCGATAAAGAACGGTACGAACATCGGGTGGTAGTAGAATTTTTGGCGCGTCAGCTGCGATCGCTCGGCCTCGATCCTCAGTACAGCGCTGTCCCTCAGCTGCTTCAGCTGCTGCATATTCAGCATTTGCACACCCCTCTCAGCGCCACCTTGAGCCCGCAGACAATCCCCCCTTTAGATATTCTTGCCAAGCTCCACCCCACCCCCGCCGTCGCAGGCGTTCCTCGGCAAGCGGCCTGTCAGCTAATTGGCCAGCACGAAGCCTTTGACCGGGGGCTCTACGCCGCGCCCCTGGGCTGGATAGATACGCAGGGCAACAGCGAATTTATTGTCGGCATTCGCTCTGCGCTGATTGACGGCTGCAAAGCCAGACTTTACGCCGGAGCCGGAATTGTCGCCGGGTCAGAACCTGCCAAAGAGCTAGCAGAAATCAAGCTAAAATTGCAGACGCTGCTCAGCGCACTGGTCTAAAGGCAATGCCAACCGACTTTCCGGCTAATTTTCAGATTGATTTTCGCAATACTAACAGCCTGTGGGCCTCGGTCGCTGCTGAAACCCTGGCCCGGCTGGGCTTGCAAACCGCCATCGTTTGCCCCGGCTCGCGGTCTACGCCGCTGACGCTGGCGCTGGCTCGCCACCCGGCCATTGAGACGCTGCCAATTCTAGACGAGCGCTCAGCCGCTTTTTTTGCGCTGGGCTGCGCTAAGCGGCAGTTTTGTCCGGTGGTTTTGGTGTGCACGTCGGGTACGGCGGGCGCTAATTTCTACCCGGCTGTGATTGAAGCCTACGAAAGCGGGGTGCCCCTGCTGATATTTACAGCGGATCGACCGCCCGAGCTAAGAAACTGTGCCTCGGGCCAAACAATTGATCAGCAAAAGCTCTTTGGCAGCTTTACCAAACGCTATGCGGAGCTGGCAGTGCCGGTAGCAGAAGCGGGGATGCTGGCTTATTTGCGGCAAACTTTAGTGAGTGGATGGGGAAGTGCGATCGCTGACCAGCCCGGCCCCATCCACTTCAACTGCCCCTTTCGCGACCCGCTAGCCCCTCTGCCAGATGGTAAAACCGCAGGCATTGCCGCCACCTTTAATTCAGACCAGTTCTTTAGGGCCGTGACGCCACCGACAGCGGCAATTGAACAAACGCCCTATCTTTCTCTTTCAGCCTGGCAGCCGGGCTCACAGGGAATCATTATTGCCGGGCCAGCCACCCCAAAAAATCCGCAGGAATACTGCGCCGCCGTCAGCGACCTGTCTGAACTGCTGGGTTGGCCTGTACTGGCAGCAGGGCTCTCTCCTCTACGCAACTACAGCCGTCTCAATTCTTCTCTTCTTTCTACTTACGACATCATCTTGAGAAATCAATCGCGGGCAGATGCGCTGATTCCTCAGCAGGTTGTTCAGCTCGGATCACTACCTATTAGCCCGGTCTTGCGTCAGTGGCTACAGAAGGTGCAGCCCCAGCGCTGGATAATCGGGTCACAGCGCAATCTCGACCCGCTCCACGGCCACACGCACTTTTGGACAACAGATATCGAAACGCTCTCTGGGTTGGCTCGCAATCGGCCTCAGCCAGAGTCTCTCAATCCTTACAATGAGCGCTGGCTGGCCTATGAAAAAACCATTCGCGAGGCGTTAGACAATCGGCTGGGCAGCGAAACCACTCTCGTCGAAAGCCAGGTTGTTTGGCTGCTCTCGCAGTATCTGCCTGACCACACGCCGCTCTTTATCGCCAACAGTATGCCCGTTCGCGACGTTGAGTATTTTTGGCGACCGGGCGATCGCCACATTCAGCCGGTCTTTAGCCGGGGTGCCAACGGCATCGACGGTACGCTTTCTACCGCTATGGGCCTGGCTCACCGCAGCGGTCCGACCGTACTGCTCACAGGCGATCTGGCGCTGCTTCACGATACCAACGGGTTTCTCAACGTCGCTCAGATAGAGGGCCATCTGACCATTGTCTTAATCAACAATCAGGGCGGCGGCATTTTTGAAACGTTGCCGATCTCTCAGTTCGAGCCCGAATTTGAGAAATACTTTGTCACTCCACAGTCGGTGAACTTTTCTCTCCTCTGTAAAACCTACGGCGTAGAGCATCGGCAGATAAGTCAGGCTGAAGACTTTGTGGATCGAATTAGGATCATGCCGACGCAGGGTGTTCGGGTGCTGGAAGTCGTGTGCGATCGCAAACAAAGCGCCCATCAGAGAAAAACCCTGCTCAATTCGCTGTAGTCCGCTATGCCCCATTTCACCTGCGAAAACCACACCCTCTACTACACCGTCAATGGAGATCTAGCAAATCCGCCCCTGCTGCTGCTTCACGGGTTTCTGGGCAGCCATGCAGACTTCACGGCGCTGTTACCTGCACTCAGCGAACGCTTTTACTGCATCACGCCCGATCTCCCCGGTCACGGCCAGACGTTGACTGAGCCTGGCTACTATACTTTCCCGGCTACTGCTCAGCTGCTCTTAAACCTGCTCAATCACCTTGAGATCTCTCAAACTCATCTGCTGGGCTACTCAATGGGCGGACGGCTGGCGCTCTATCTCACCTGTCACTTTCCTGAGCGGCTGATTCGCGTGGTTTTGGAGTCGGCTTCGCCCGGTCTCAAGACAGATCAGGAGCGGCAAGAAAGAGTGAAACAAGATGAGGCGATCGCCCATCAGATAGCCACTATTCCGCTCCCTGATTTTCTAGACCAATGGTACAGAAACCCGCTTTTCACCAGCTTAAAGAAGCTTTCAGGCCGCTACAGCACCATGCTCCGGTGCCGTCAAAACAACAATTCCATCGAACTCTCTCGCGCGCTGCGGGGATTCAGCACGGGGCAGCAGCCTTCACTCTGGCCAAAGCTACACAACATCAACGTTCCCTTACTGCTATTAGTAGGCGCACTAGATCATAAGTTCGTCGCACTCAATCGCGACATGCTCGCTCACTGCCAGCTAGGTAAAAAAAGTCAAGCTACGCTGAAAACTTGCAGGTGCGGTCACAATATCCATCTAGAAGACCCAAACAACTACTGTCAAATTGTTGTCTCTCAACTATTGCCCAGCACCATGCCCGAGCGAGCCGGAATTTCTAGCATGGCAGTGCGATTGCCCAACCAGTCCACATTTCCCTGTCCGTAGAGCACCTGGCCACTCTCAACATCCATATCTGCGAGCCTGATTTGCACCGCCTTCTCACCTACATTGACAGCCACCACAACCATCTCCTCCTCTAAAATTCTGGCAAATACGTAGCAGTGCCCTTCTGCGGCCAGGGTTTGATACTTGCCTACTCGCAAAGCTGGATGGGCCCGGCGCAGGGCGATTAGAGATTTATGGATTTGTAGCAGCGACTGATTCCAGTCTTCGGGCTGAGGAAAAGTGCGGCGGCAGTCAGGGTCTAGCTTACCGGGCAGGCCCACTTCATCGCCATAGTAGAGGCTGGGAGCCCCTGGAAATGTTAGCAGTAGCAGCGTTGCCAGCTCCACGCTAGTCATATCTTCGTCGACCACGCTCAAGACCCGAGCAATATCGTGACTGGAGAGCAAGTTGAGCTGAGTTTGCTGAATCTCCCACGGGTAGAGCGCCAGCAGCGCATCAATTTTTTCCGCGTAGCCCTTAGCATCTAAGGCTGGGTAGGGGTAGTAATCAACATCTTCGACCAGAGGCATGACTACGTTTTGCTGAGCAGTAAAAGCGATCGCTGGCCCAGTAAAGAGATAGTTCATCACGCCGTCAAACTGGCTGCCGTCTAGCCATTGACGGGCATCTGTCCAGACTTCGCCAACAATATAAGCCTCGGGGTTGATGGCTTTAATGCGATCACGAAACTCCACCCAAAAGCCATCAGCTTCCACCTCAAAGGGCACATCTAGCCGCCAGCCGTCGATCCCCTTTTCTATCCAGTACTCGCCCACTCGCATAATAAACTCTCGGGCCTGAGGGTTATTGTGATCAAACTCGGGGAGGGCGCGATTATCAATCCAGCCTTCGTAGTTGGCAGGTTTATCGCCATCGTAAGCAGAGAGCGGCCAGCCCTGTATCTTAAACCAGTTGACCCAGGGAGAGTGCGGGCCATTTTCTAAAATGTCGTTAAAGTAGTGAAAGCCTCGACTAGCGTGGTTAAACACACCGTCTAAGACAACTTTCATATCGCGGCTGTGAGCCGCTTGCAGCAGGTCAAAAAAAGCTTCGTCGCCACCTAGCAGCGGATCGACCACATGATAATCGTGCGTATGGTAGCGGTGATTGCTGGCTGAGCGAAAGATTGGCGTAAAATAAACAGCTGTAATGCCCAGATCTTGCAGATAGTCTAGCTGCTCAGCCACCCCCCACAGATCGCCACCTTTGTAGCCTTCTGGCGTCGGTGGTTTGTCCCAAGGCCCTAAAGGCACCTGCATTTCGGGTGGGAGATCGCTGCGGGTGGTGCGAGCAAAGCGATCAGGAAAAATCTGGTAAAAGACAGCGTGTTTTACCCAGTCTGGAGTTTGAATGGTCATGAAGCTCTTTGGTAGGGCAGAAGTAGGGCAGGCGGTGGCAAATCAACTGGGCCGATCAAAACAATTAACAGGTTTAGAAGATATTTTATCTGGCAGTTTTATCTGGGCTTACTGCCAAATGGCCGGACGATCCCCCAGCCAGGTGCGAATGTCGGCATTCACTCGCGTCGGGATTTCCCAGGGAAACAGATGGGCGGTGTCAGGATAGCAGTGAACCTGGCAGTTGGGCAAGGCGCGGGCAGTCTCCAGGCTGGATTCGGCAGTGATATGGCGATCGCACTCCCCGCAAAGCATCAGGCCAGGCATAGACAGCGTTTTGATATCGGGCAGGCGGTTATATCCGGCTCGAATGGCGCTAAATAAGGCGGATTCGGCATAGCGACTGGTGCGCAAATAAGCCGGGGCACCGCGCTGAGCTAGATAGCGATAGGCGTCTGGCGTATGCTGACGAATGAGATAGCGAAAAAGAGACTTTCGGCCCAGGGCGATCGCCAGCGGATGAGCCGGCAGCGCCCAGTTCAGTGCACCTGCTGCGCCCGTCATCACATTGTCCTGCCAGCTCACCAGCGGATGAGACCCGCGAGGACGAGCCGCCGTGCCTACCAAAATCAGGCCGCGCACAGTCTGCGGGCGGCGCAGCGCTAGTTCCATCGCCAAAATGCCGCCCAGCGACCAACCTAGCACCAGACACGACTCAATCTCATAGCGATCTAGCAGTTCTTCTAGATCATCTAAATGGCGCGTCATCTCAAACGCATAGGCGGTACGGCTGCGGCCATAGCCCCGCAGGTCGGGCGCATAGGTTGCAAAATTTACAGACAGCGGCGCTGTGAACACGTCCATCGCCTCGCCGCTGCCCGGATGGCCGTGCAGGCACAAAATCGGGAACCCGCCAGCAGGCCCCCGAACGTAGGTATGCAGCCACATCAGTTAACTGATTGCTTCGGCAGGGGCATTGTCGCTAATTTGGCCATCCCCATTCACATCAGCTGCTTCAAAGGTCAGAGCCACACCATTCATGCAGTAGCGCTTACCGCTGGGCTGAGGACCATCGCCAAAGACATGGCCTAAGTGAGCGTCGCATACCGCGCAGGTCGTCTCTGTACGAATCATAAAGTGGCTAAAGTCTTTTTTATTGGCCACATTTTCGGGCTTGCTCGGCGCATAGAAGCTGGGCCAGCCGGTGCCTGAATCAAACTTAGTCGTAGAGTTAAACACCTCTGAGCCGCAGCAGACGCAGCTGTAGATGCCCTCAGTTTTATTGTCGTTTAGCGGGCTCGTGAACGCGCGTTCGGTCCCCGCTTTACGGGCAACCTGATACTGCTCAGGGGTCAGCTCCTCTTTCCACTCTGCGTCTGTCTTTACAATCTTGTTTACCATGTGTACGTTTTCCTTCGCAGTGCTCTTTCGGTTTTCAATGATCGTAGCGTATTCCCGTTCGTGCCACTATCCTGCTAAGGCTTCATTGCGGGGCAGCAAAATGTATGTCGTCAGGTTGATCTGTTTAGTTCTCAGACGCGGCGTTGCCGAAAGTGAAACCAGACAAAGTTCAGCCAGTGCAGTCCTTATGCTGTATGAGTTGTAATTGGGCAGTGAGGATTAGCCGTGAATCAGATGAAGCGATCGCCCCAGAGGCAGGCTCAGGCTTCTAAGCAAAGCTGGCAGCAGTTAGCCGCCCGAAAGGTATTGGGCAAGCTGGTCATACTGCCAGTGCTCTTAGGGGGGGCAGCCGGGTTTAACCAGATGGCGATCGCCCAGTCGTGGGGCATCGCGCCTGCCCAACCCGGTGCTGAAACCGAATCGACCGAATCAACCGAATCTTCTACAGAGGCTGCTCCCCTGGTCACAGACCTTTCAGAATTCAGGCAGTACGGCCAGGTGATTGACCGCACCAAAGCGATGATTCGCGATCCCGAGGCCAGAGAGCTGGCCGCCGAACACGGTCTGCAAATTCTCGATGTCACCTGGGAAGACACAGGCCGCTACGACAACTCTGCGGTCGGGCCCAATATCAGCGACATGACCATTCAAGTTGAGCAAAAAGATCCCCGCTCAGGCGAAGCTCAGCTGCACCTGATGCCGGTGATTCGCTATCCCAACTTTTCGGATGTGACAGCCGATGTGCCCTTGCAGAGATTTTCTGTCCTGACCGGCAACGAAAAAGGAGATGCAGTAGAGCCGGTGCTGCTGGCTGAAGTTTTGGAGAATTTGCGATCGCACCTCACCCGCCCAGACTCCTGGCTCGATGCTAGAACGGGCCGCAACCAGTCGCTCCTGGCCGAACGCGACTCCCACGTTTTAGTCAGCGCTCAAGCTGCCTTTTTGCCAATTCCCGAGGGCGGCGAAGCCACCTTCAACCCCGTTCTGTTTAACTATCAGTCTTATCCCGGTGACCCGGCGGTGCTCACGCTGCTAGCCACCCGCGAAGGCACTAGCGTTACCGTCATCGACAATCAGCGCGACGGCTTCGACTCGGGTAGGACCTGGGGCCAGCGACTATTTTTCAATCAAAACGGGGAGCGCAGCAGTCTTACTGGCAAGCGCATCAGCGACTTTCGCAGCGAGCAAAATGGTGCTGATGGGGCCACCTCGCTGCCAGCAGTCACCGCCGAAGCCGGGCTGAATATGGTGATGCTCATTCAAGTTCCGCTTAAGCAAAAAGAGCCCTTTCGCAGCACCATTAGCGCCGATAGCGACCTGCTTTTTGAAGCGGCTCCGGCCCCGACCGCGGCGCGGCAAAGCAATGTCGAAGCTGCCGTGATTGGCCACGGCCCCGTAGAAGGCCCCTTTACCGAACTCGATAGCCTGGCCGTTGAGCGCGATCCCGACTTCCCCATTCGCGTTACCGTGCAGTTTTACAAAGCCACGAGCAACGGCGTCGTTTCAGCGGCAGACCTGGCTGAGATTGACACTCAGATTAAGCGCATTTACGACGATGCCGACTACGTGGGTAGCCTGGTGACGGGCGGCAGAAGCGATCGCCCCACCGAATACAGCGGCGAGCACACCCAGCCCGAAGACTGGTGGGCGCAATTTTGGCAGCACAGCCAAAACCGACTGGGCTTGGGCCGCGAAGAGGCGCTAGAGCTACTCAGACGGCTGCGCGGCGAATAGACGACCATCAGCCTGGATGCCGCAGTTTGCGCTCCTGTGGATTGATCGCCAGCGGGCGCATCTGTCGCTGGGGCGCCGGCCAGCGATCTAAAATATCTTTGACCAGCAGCTCTTTGGCCCATACCTGCAAGACAACGACTAGCGGCAGGGCCAAAAACAGTCCTAAAAAGCCAAAGAAAACCGCAAACACCACCTGCGCCATTAGCGTAATAGCAGGCAGCAAAGACACCTGTTTTTTCATTACCAGAGGGGTGAGCACATTACCTTCTAGCTGCTGAATCGCCAGATATAGAATCACTACGCCCAAGGCCAGCCAGGGCTTAACGGCCAGCCCCATCAGCACTGGCGGAATCACGCTGACCAAAGGGCCAATATTGGGAATGAAGGTAAGAAGGCCCGCGATCACAGCATTGACCGTTGGCAGCGGCACCCCTAAGAGTGCCAGCCCAATGCCGCTAAAAAGGGTGATCACAGTCATATTGAACAAAATGCCTGACACCCAACCAATCAGTGCCGTCTCGCACTCGCTCATGATTTTGTCAGCACGAGAACGGTAAAACTTGGGGAAAGCCAGAATGAATACCCGGCGATAGCTTTGCGGACTAGCCAGCAGCATAACGATGGTCACCAGTACCAAAAGCGCATTGAGGAAAAAATCTAGAGAGCTGGTCACCAGCGCCATCGCCTGTCCCAGCCAGCTGGGGTTGAACTGATTAAACTGTGGCAACAGCTCAGAAAGCGGGGTATTGGCCAATGGATCGCCTGGCAAAATGCTTCTAACATGTCTGTACCAGGTTTGTAGCTGATTGATCCCCTGTTCTGAAAAGAAGGTGTACTGGGGCAGACGGTCAACTAAAGCAGGGACAACAAACCAAACAGCGCCCAGCAAAATACCGGTAATAGTAAATAGAGAAAGGACGACCGCTAGCCCTCGGGTGATGCCCAGCTTTCGCAGCCATTGCACAGGTTTGTTGATCACCGTTGCAAAAACAACAGCCGCAAACACCAGCAGCAGTACCTGGCGAATTTGCCAGAGCAAATACAGCAGCCCAGCAAACAAAATCAGGCCGACAAACTTACCAAATTTCACTTGAACTGCTCCTATACGGCTGCCCGTATCAGTGACCTGATGTCAGCAGCTGTGATTTATCTCTGATCCGTCTCAAAATCGTGGGCCAGTGGGCGATCGCCGCCGTCATCACTCACTGTATGGGTAAAGGGTGACCGCTCTCCTCTACCTGAAGTCACGAATTCTGAAGCCTTGGATTTTGGCGCTGTGAATGGGCGATCACACGCTGCTGAACAGACTGCTCAGCCAAAATTTCAAGAATGATTGTCAGCGTCTGATTCAGGTGAGTGTCGCCGTTAGGCAATTGTGCCACCGGATCAATTGGGCCAGCAGCGCCGCTGTGACTGACCGGGCCCAGCGAAATAAAGCGCAGTTTGCCTGCAGCCTTAGCCAAATTCCAGCTAGACCAGGTGATCAGCGGCCAGCGCTTGGGAAACATCGCCGCGCCGATTTTGGCGAGCAGGTCGCGATCGCCCGTCAGGTGATAGAGCCGGTCTATTTCAGCCACACCCGTATTGCCGCTGATAACACCCGCCAAAGAAATAATCTCAATCGGCACATCCAGCGCGTATTTGAGGTAGGTCACAGCCCCCAGCGCCACTTGAGCACCGCCGCTATAGCCCAGCAGCGTAATCGGCACACCCGGACGATAGCCCTGCTGCCGCAAACTGTTCAAAATCACCTGCGCCGTGCCCCGATTGAACACCGGGCCATACCGGTTGTCAGTAGATACCGCTACTTGAAAGGTATTGCGCAAGTTGATAAAGATATCTAGCGGGCTCTGCGGATACCCATCTTCAATCCGGTTTACCCAGCGCCAAAAGGTCGCAAAAGGGCGCTGCATAGTCAGCGGACGATTTAAAGCTGAGTACGCCAAAATATCTTGAACAAAAACCATATCAGCAGGCAGGGCCGCCGCCAGCGTATCTAAAAAGTTTCGCACTCGCTGCGGATAGTCAGCGCAGCTCTGAGAAATACCGTCCAAGTAGATTACGTAGCGACTCGGCGGCAGGGAGGCAGGGAGATGAGTTGGCGGGAGCGGTTTCTTACAGGGAATATGCGTTTCAATGCCATCGCCATACCAGCCCGCCCACCAGCCCAGCGCCTCAAAAGGAGAAAGCAGCCCTGCTAGCAGTAGCGCAATCAGGCTGACGCGGGCCAAATCTACAACTAGCTTGAGCAGCTTATTATTTAGGGCCAGGTACCACTGCAACCACTGCTCATTGGCCGGTGAGAGCAGTACAATCACCCCCACCGTGAGTAAAACTACGCCGATCAGCTGAATTAGTCGTCTCGTCATACCGAAGCCACACCATACCGCTGTCTACACTAGCATCTGAACCCCTGCGGCTGGTTTCTTTGTGCTAGATGATGGCCACATGAAGCTATAGCAAAGTAAGGATGCATTCTTACTTTGCGAGTCGAGTTGCCTGCTGTCAGATAACGGTTTCAGCCGATAAAAGTGTCCTAAGCAACTCGACAGGAGCTATAGCACTTCACAGATATTGGCTATCGGTTACTCTCTATCTGTTGGCGTTTCCCAGCGCTCTGGTTGATCGGCGATCGCCTCAGGCACAGACTCGGCTCTCAGCCCCATATAGAGTTCCTCAGAGAGGCGAGTGCGATTGGTGATTAACTTTTCTCCAGCCGCCCAGTTGGTAATCCACTGACCGAGAGAAGCGATGGGCTGACCCACCGTTTTTTGCAGCAGCTGTACGACGATCCACCCCAGAGCGGCACTTTCAAAAGCGTCCCAGCGACCCAGCGGCGTGATCGCGTCAATGCCTACCACTACTGCTAGCAGTGTCCAGATAGAGAGCACGACAAAAATACCGCCGCCAAAGTAGGGCAGCATCACAAAAATGCTTAAAATCAGCGGCGCGTAGCTAAAGCCCAGGGTGCGCACCACCGCCGTTAGCGAGAGCGGTTCGGCAAAAGCCAGGTTGAGAATGCTCCAGAGGCTCAGCGCCCAAAAGCCGAAGCCCACCACAAAAAAGAGCGCTGAAATAAATAGGCTGAGCACAAATCGCAGCGGCCTCACCTGGTTGATGAACAGAACCGCCATTTGGCTGAGAGACTGGGCTAACCCGGCGACAAAGACGACTGTTAGCGCCGCTAGCAGACTATAAGACTGGGTTTGAATAGATTGGAAGGTTTCGGCGTTAAGGGCGATCGCCCCCTTCACCAGCGGCCAAAAATGAGCAAACGCATTTTCTCCAGACAGCTGCCCTAAACTCACAGAGTTGACCACTTAGAAACACCGCAATAGCAAGTCTACCTCTCGCTAGACAGCCGCTCAGCGCTAACGACTGAACCCTATTCGTAGATAATTGTATAGTAAGCGCGGCTGCGCCAGCAGTCGCTCACCCCCCAGAGTGCCTATGCCTGCTGCCCTACTGACCGATGCCAGCCGTCGCTTAGAGCAAGCGGCCCAGTACGCACCCATTTCAGCCGATGCCACCGAGCGGCTCAAATTTCCCAGAGCCAGTCTGAAGGTAGCCATTCCCGTGCGGATGGACGACGGCTCGCTGCGCGTATTTGAAGGCTACCGGGTGCGCTATGACGATACGCGCGGGCCGACGAAAGGCGGCATTCGCTTTCACCCACAGGTCACGCTTGATGAAGTGCAGTCGCTCGCTTTTTGGATGACGTTTAAATGTGCGGCGGTCAATTTGCCGTTTGGCGGGGCAAAAGGAGGAATTGCGCTCAATCCGAAGGCGCTTTCTAAGTTTGAACTAGAGCGGCTGAGCCGGGGCTATATCAATGCGATCGCCCCCTTCATCGGCCCCGATCTCGACATTCCAGCCCCTGATGTGTACACCAACGCCATGATCATGGGCTGGATGATGGATCAGTACAGCATTATCAAAGGGAAAAGGTCGCCTGCTGTTATTACCGGCAAGCCGGTGAGCATGGGCGGTAGTTTAGGGCGTGCTACTGCAACTGGCACTGGCGCGTTTTATGTGCTCCAGGCAATGATGGCCAAATACAACAAATCACCCGAGCAGATGACAGTTGCAGTGCAGGGGTTTGGCAACGCGGGCAGTGCGATCGCCCTCCAGCTCTTTGAAGCCGGATACAAAGTAGTTGCTATCAGCGATTCTAAAGGCGGCGTCTACAGCAGCAAAGGGCTAAACATTCCAGACATTCAACAGTTCAAGCAAACCCATCACGCGATGCAGGCAGTCTACTGCAAAAACAGCGTTTGCAACATTGTTGAACACGACAATCTGACCAATGAGGAATTGCTCGCACTGGATGTAGACATCCTGATTCCAGCTGCTCTAGAAAACCAGATCACCGCTGAGAATGCGCCCAGCGTTCAGGCCAGATACATTTTTGAGGTAGCCAATGGCCCGGTTACCGCCGATGCCGACGCTATTTTAGAGAAAAAAGGCATCTCTCTTTTCCCCGATATTTTAGTCAACGCGGGCGGCGTCATGGTGAGCCATTTTGAATGGGTGCAAAACCGCAGCGGCCTGTACTGGCAGCTCGATGAAGTCAACAGTCAGCTCAGAACCCGCATTACCCGAGAAGCTGAAACCATCTGGCAAATCGCGCAGCAGCACTCAATTTCTTTTAGAACAGCTGCCTACATTCACGCCCTGAGCCGACTCAGCACAGCGCTTGATGATCGCGGTACCCGTGATTATTACAAGCGCTGATCAATCTAGATTTGCAAACGGGTCAGCCGCTGTTCACCTATAGATTCGAGTGTACTCAGGGCCAGAGATAACCGTTTAACTAATCGTTAAAACTTGGCTGATGGTCTTGCTACTGGTGGTAATACAGTTTTATAGGAGCCGGGTGATCCGTAAAATTTGTCAGGGCAAGGACAGATAAAGTCAGCTCGCCTCATAATTTTTCGGTTTCACCCAGATAGCTTTATATATGGAGCACGATAGCTGCTTTAGACTCCCCGTTATTACCCCTCGAAATAAAAATGTCACGTAAGCAAATAGTCAGGGCCGCACTAAACTGCGCGATCGCTGCCACCGTCACCGGATTCGTCTTGCCCAAGGCCAGTCAAGCAGCTGACTTGAGGCCAACAGGCGATGCCCAGCCCGCCAGCGATGCCGTCCTCATAGCGCAAGATCTGCCTTCCAATGTGCGATCGCTCTCCGCCTCAGGCTACGGGCGAGTTACAGCACCGGTCGATCAAGCTGCCATTGTTTTTTCTTACTCGTCGAACTACTACCCTGAGCCAGTCACTGACGAAAATGTGATTGCCTCGCCGCCTACGGTCCAAGAGTCAGACTTAAATTCGGTAGTAAATGCACTGGCCGGAGCAGGTATTTCGAGAAGCGCTATTAGCGTTACCCGAGACGCCTACGGTCTTCAATCTTTGCGTCTAGTAGTACAAGTTGACCGCCCTACCAGCGAACGGATTAACACCCTGGTAGAGCTGGCAAACGCCGCAGCTACGGAAGACAATAAATTTGCTTCCAACTCGACTGGCGTCGTCTATACCGCTCGTGACTGTCAGGCTGCCGAGACGACCGCTCGCCAGATGGCTGTAGAAGAAGCCCGCCGTCAGGCAACCACCATGGCCAGCGCTGTTGGCGTGCAGATAGGAGACATTTTATCTGTGTCAGGCTCTACTAACTGGGGGTATTCTGGCCCCTCTTTAGGAAGCTGCCCTTCCAGCATCAGCGACGTTTTGAGCTACATAGGGCTGTACGGCGCGCAAAACTACGATCCTTCTGTTCCTCTAGGAGTGCCTGTCGATGCCAGTGTCTCAATAACCTACACCCTTCAATAGGAATAGAGAACACTGTAGAGAGCGACGCGGTATAACACCAAAACATCAAACATCAAAAAAAGCGGCACCTTTTTCAGGCGCCGCTATGATTTTCTGTCTGTATTAGAAAAAGAGTAATTGCTCGACTAAGCTACTAGCCGCCTAGCAAACCCCAAAAGTGGAGAAATCCTCGTCCAGAGAAGATCTCGATCAGCGTAGCGGACAGGAAGCCAATCATTGCCAGGCGTCCGTTCCAAATCTCGGCACTGGGGACAAAGCCGCCGCGCCAGCTAGTTGCAGGCTCTACGTAGGGCTGCTTTACGTCCATCGGTACGTTTGTTCCTTCTTGCATAATGTTCGTTTCCTCAGTTGGTTTGAGTCTCTAAGTTAATAAAACTCAATAAAACAGCCCTCCGTCATAAGAAACAGAATTGACCCAGCGGAGGTCTTCCTGAAGGGAGTGGCATCGATAACTTGCTCCGATTAGCGAGCTTACCAGGTGGCGTCAGCGACACCACGGGCAACCATCCATCATGACCGCACTGCCCTGGTTTGGGTCGTTTTTTCAGGGTTAGCCTGTTGGATAGCTGCGCCTAAAAGGTAACCGCCGATACAAATCAACAGCCCGTACAGGTTGACCCCTAAATCAACCGCATATTTGCCGCTGCCAATGCTCATCCATACTGGAAAGATTTCAGCGCTCAGGGCGCTCTCAAGCACTCTTAAAATGCCGAAGATCAGCCCTGGCCAGAAAGCGAGATGAAAGCTCAGACTGCCTGCCCGTCGGATGAACGCCAGCAGAAAGATAGGCGCGAGCCCCATGACCATCGTGCCGCTGATCGTCGTTGCCTGGATAATGGCAGGCCCCACTCTATCGCCCAAGTAAAGGCTAAACAGCGGCAGGTTGCCAAGCAGAGCGATCGCCACCATCCACCACCGGCCCCGATGCGCCTGCTGCTCGGTCGGCAATCCCTGACGATTATTCCAATCGCGTGCGCCTAGCTTGGCCACACTCGAAAATGTAGAATCTAATGTAGACCCGGCGCTGGTCAGCATAATCGCATTAAACACCAGCAGCATTGGCAGCCCAAAGAGCGCTGGCACCACCAGCGTCGGCTGACCTTCAACGCCATTAGCCAGCGCGTAGAGTCCGACAAAGCTGAAGAGAAAGATAAAGCCGCCGCTAACCAGCCCAGCTAATATAAATCCTTTAAACATGACGCGGGGCGACGTGATAAAAGCGCGGTCAGTCATCACCGGGTCGTGAAAGGGATAGCTAAAGATTTGCACAAAGGCCAACCCGCAAAAGGTCAGACCAGCTAGAGAAGTCTCCTGATCGACGGCGGGCAAACCCTGATCGGCCAAGCCTGGACCCAGCGTTATCAAAATCGCCACCAGCAGCACTGCTGCCAAAATCATCTGTGCCTGATCTGTCAGCAGGCTAGAGCGCAAGCCGCCCAGCAGACTGTAATACACCGTGAAAGCTGTCACCAAAAATACCGCGATCCAGTAGCCAGCGCTACCCTCCGCGCCAAAGTAAAGCGAGAAAACCTTTGTATTTGACCACACTTCGTTCAGCAGGCGAATGGCGATCGCCACCAAAAACAGCCGCGCACAAACCCGGCCATACTTACTCACCAAAAATTCTGGAATCGACTGATGACCGCCTCGGGTGCGGATAAAATAGAGCGCGATCGCCGCTGTCACAAAGCTCAGATAGTAAATTGCGTAGCCAATGCCGCCCGTGATGCCAAAAGTGTTGCCCAAGCTCGCCGCGTTATCGATAGATTTAGCAAAAATCCAGGAAATAGCTGCGCTAGAGATCAGCAGCCATAGCCCCGGTGCCTGCCCTCGCTGCGACTGACCGCCAAAAAACTCTGAGGCAGAGACCTTGAGCGGTGTTGTCTTCCGCACCAACTGAAAAATAAAAAGGCCGTATCCAGCGAGAAGCACCCAAGTGAGGGCCATTGCTAAAGCCATAGATCGATTGAGTTAAGAATGAGAGAACAGTGATTGCCAAAACACTATAAGTCTGCTGAAGCTTCTATAGCAAAGTAAGGATGCATTCTTACTTTGCGAGGCGAGTTGCCTGTTATTAGATAACGGTTTCAGCCGATAAAAGTGTCCTAAGCAACTCGACAGGCGCTATAGAGGTAGGAACCTTGGACAAGATGACGATCAAGAGCCAATGCCTGACGCCACCGCTGACTGTTGATTTAACCAGAGACAAGGTGACTTTCGCCTGAGCTTTTCCTGAGAAACCGTTGAGAGTTTGCGGCTATGAAGCTCTCTCCAACTTGGGGATCTAGTTAGGCCTGGGAATCTAGTTAGGGCTGGGGTTCTAGTTAGGGCTCTAGTCGGGCCTTGAATCGTTCACCCAGCGCATCAGACCAATCGCCTGCAAAGTGCCCGAAAGTGCACCCATGAGAGTCGAGATCACCAGGTAAGCCGGTTTGGGCCGTTGGAGAAGCCTCTAATCTCTCTGCCATCGGCATTGCGGGCTACGTCCTACTCAACTGTAAAACCTACGGACAGGTTCTAGAAAAACTCTCTCAATACACTCGCTTACTTAGTCAGGGCGTAGCCATTCATCATCGCGTTTTAGATGGCTGGGCGCAGTGCAACTGTGAGATTGTTGGAGATGCCGCTGATTGAGGCGATCGCCCGTCAGCTTACCGTCAGCGTTCGCCAGCTACAAAGGGGGCTACAGGCCGAAAACACATCCTACCAGCTGCTTTAGAGGAAACCCGCAAAGTCCTGGCTCTAAAGCATTTAAAAAATCCAGACACTTCAATCCACGATGTGGTCTTCCTCTTGGGCTTTTCTGAACCCAGCGCCTTTCATCGCACCTTTAAGCGATGGCTAGGTCAAACGCCTAACAGCTATCGGCAGCGCCATATTGAGCTCTACTGAGCGCTTAGCCTACCGAACAGGCGCTTTTTCTTCAGCGATCGCTGTCTCTCCTTCTGCTCAGCCTCTTCTCGGCGCTGACGAATTTGCGCCATAAAGAATTCTTCAAGGGTGGGTTTAGCCACCTCTAGCCTGGCAATATGGGCATTCATTAGCCGCGCAGTGGCCATAAATTCAAACGGATTTTCGGTTAGAACGCCCTGCCAATAGCCGCCTTCAAAAGTAATCTCTCTAAGCCACTGATCCAAAATGTCCAGACTGCCCCCCTTGCCCTTTACCCGGTAGTGAGTAGGGTTGCCCAGCAGCTTTTGAATGGCGCCAACGCAGACGAGTTCGCCCTGATCGAGAATAGCAATGCGATCGCAGATCATCTCTACATCCGAGAGTACGTGACTGTTAAAAAACAGCGTCTTCCCCTGCTCTTTGAGAGAGAGAATAATCTCTCGCACCTGAAACCGCCCGGTCGGGTCCAGGCCCGACATCGGCTCATCGAGAAACACAATCTCCGGATCGTTAATTAGTGCTTGCGCCATGCCTATCCGCTGCAACATCCCCTTAGAGTAGCGGCGCATCTGTTTTTTAGTCGCCGCCTGCCGGTCTAGCTGTACCAGGTCTAGCAGCTCGGCAATCCGCTGTTTTTTAGCCTTGCCCGCTATCCCAAATAGACCAGCGGTATAGCTCAAAAACTCCCAGCCCGTCAAATAGTCGTAGAAATAAGGATTTTCTGGCAGGTAGCCAATGCGCGCCTTGACGCTGCCATCACCCGCAGGCTGTCCCAACAGCGTCGCGGATCCCGCTGTTGGGCGAATAATTCCCAACAGCAGCTTGAGCAAAGTGGTCTTACCCGCTCCATTAGGGCCTAGCAAGCCAAAGGTCTCCCCCTGGTAAACATCTAGAGAACACTGCTTTAGCGACGGAGGCGCGGCCCTAAGCCAAAACCCTGTGCGATAAACTTTACGCAAGTCATGCGTGGCGATAATCGGAGGCCGATGCACAATAGTTGAAGCAATCACCGAAGCAGTTGGAGAACTAGTGTTAGGACTAGAGTTATAGCCAGAGACGTTAGGGCTAGGAGAGGAAACCACGTTCATAGAGAGTGACATGCGGCTTGGGGTAGTTACTAGAATCTATACAGGCGATAAGATGGAGCTGTCTACCGCAGAAATACCAGAATTTGAGACTGTATTGATTTTTGTGTAAGCGGTCTAAAATCCTATCAATTCAAGGAGACCGCCCCATGGCCCGTACGAAAAAAGAACCGAACCGCGTCGATGACCTACTAGACGAACTGCTCGAAGACTGTCACAGCCCGGAAGACATTCTAGGTGAGTCAGGACTGATGAAGCAGATCAAAAAACGGCTGGTCGAACGTGCGCTAGCTGGAGAACTCAATCATCACCTTAAAAGCGATCGCTTAGAGGAGGGCGTTGCGCCCAACAGCCGCAACGGCAGCTCGAAGAAGACCGTTCAATCTGAAGACGGCGAGCTAGACCTGTCGATACCGAGAGACCGCAGAGGTAGCTTCGAGCCGATTCTGGTACCAAAGCATCAACGTCGCATCGCTGGGCTGGACGAAAAGATCCTGGCGCTTTATGCCAGAGGCAACAGTACGCGCGACATCAGCGCTCAGCTCGAAGAACTCTATGGGGGTGCGAAGATATCAGCAGCGGTCATCAGCGACGTGATAGAAAGCGTCAGCGAGGATGTCAAAGCGTGGCAGTCCAGGCCGCTTGATGAGGTCTACCCGATTGTCTATCTCGATGCGCTGTACGTAAACATCAAGGTCTCAGGACGAGTCAGCAAGCGTGCCGTCTACGTTGTGCTTGGCATCGACCGCGAAGGCGATAAGCAATTGCTCGGCCTGTGGGTCGGCGAAGCCGAAACCGAAGGCGCGAAGTTTTGGTTGAAAGTGCTGACGGATCTTCGCAACAGAGGTTTGAAGGACATTCTGATCGCCTGCTGCGATGGCCTCAAGGGCTTCCCACAAGCGATTGAAGCAGTCTACCCACAAACGCAGGTGCAGCTTTGCATTGTGCATTTAATGCGCAACTGCATGAAGTATGTACCGTGGAAAGACAGAAAAGCCGTTGCCGCTGACCTCAAGCCTATCTACCAAGCCGCCACGCTTGCCGAGTCGAGACTGTATTGATTTTTGTGTAAGCGGTCTAAAATCCTATCAATTCAAGGAGACCGCCCCATGGCCCGTACGAAAAAAGAACCGAACCGCGTCGATGACCTACTAGACGAACTGCTCGAAGACTGTCACAGCCCGGAAGACATTCTAGGTGAGTCAGGACTGATGAAGCAGATCAAAAAACGGCTGGTCGAACGTGCGCTAGCTGGAGAACTCAATCATCACCTTAAAAGCGATCGCTTAGAGGAGGGCGTTGCGCCCAACAGCCGCAACGGCAGCTCGAAGAAGACCGTTCAATCTGAAGACGGCGAGCTAGACCTGTCGATACCGAGAGACCGCAGAGGTAGCTTCGAGCCGATTCTGGTACCAAAGCATCAACGTCGCATCGCTGGGCTGGACGAAAAGATCCTGGCGCTTTATGCCAGAGGCAACAGTACGCGCGACATCAGCGCTCAGCTCGAAGAACTCTATGGGGGTGCGAAGATATCAGCAGCGGTCATCAGCGACGTGATAGAAAGCGTCAGCGAGGATGTCAAAGCGTGGCAGTCCAGGCCGCTTGATGAGGTCTACCCGATTGTCTATCTCGATGCGCTGTACGTAAACATCAAGGTCTCAGGACGAGTCAGCAAGCGTGCCGTCTACGTTGTGCTTGGCATCGACCGCGAAGGCGATAAGCAATTGCTCGGCCTGTGGGTCGGCGAAGCCGAAACCGAAGGCGCGAAGTTTTGGTTGAAAGTGCTGACGGATCTTCGCAACAGAGGTTTGAAGGACATTCTGATCGCCTGCTGCGATGGCCTCAAGGGCTTCCCACAAGCGATTGAAGCAGTCTACCCACAAACGCAGGTGCAGCTTTGCATTGTGCATTTAATGCGCAACTGCATGAAGTATGTACCGTGGAAAGACAGAAAAGCCGTTGCCGCTGACCTCAAGCCTATCTACCAAGCCGCCACGCTTGCCGAGTCAGAAGCAGCCCTCGATGCCTTTGCCGCCAAGTGGGACGAAGCTTACCCGGCTGTCAGCCAGGTTTGGATACGGCACTGGGAGAACGTCATCCCGATATTCGACTACCCAATGGAGATTCGCCGCGTCATCTACACCACCAACGCCATTGAGTCGGTCAACCGCTCGCTGCGCAAGGTGATTAAGACGAAGGCTGTCTTCCCCAGCGAAGATGCCGTTTTCAGACTGATGTATCTAGCGATGAACAATATCTCGAAGAAGTGGAACAGGCCGATTAAGAACTGGCGTGCAGCCTTGTCACATTTTGCTATCCTGTTTCCAGAACGCTTTTCCGCTTAAGAAAAAAGCGCTTACACAAAATTCAGATCACTCTCAAGAATTTCTGTCAAGTTCAAAAACTGGAGGCTCATAGGCTTATGGATCGCTCAAAAATTGTGGCCATTATCACTGGCACGGTGTCTATTTTGCTGGCGATCGCCTACCTCCTGCTGGTGCAAATACTTGATTTTCGCGGTGAAATGATTCCCGCGCCAGTGAGTTTTCTAGGATTCCCCATGTAGCAATTGTGACCAGCAGATGCCTACTCTTTGATCCAGCCTGACAGGTCGCGTCCAATCAGGTCTTGCAGCCGGAGAATATCCTCGCGGTAATAGTCTTGCAGCAGCTGCCGGTCTTCATCTGAGAGAGGCAACCCTTCCTTTCCTTGAGAGTTAGCCGCAATTAGGCGCGATCGCAGCTTCTGCCGATTTTCTTCAGAAACAACCGTTCTCAGAACTGTCCCTACCGCCGCCCGCAAAGGGTTTTTAGTCTGCAAAAGCTTATTGACAGACTGATTCTTAGGCACCTGAGCGGTTTGCCGGCGCTCGCTAGTATCCGCCTCAAAATTGCTGTCTACCCCAATAAAGGCGTAAATGTCTCGCATCAGCTGATCTGAATCTCGCCGCAGATCGTCATACAAAAAAATCTTTACCTGTTCCCGGCCAAACGTCTCTAAAAAGTGCTTTGTCCCCTCGTAGTAAAGTCCTTTTAGCAGCGTATGTGAAGAATTTGCACTGGTCTCCACCTGCTCAGATAGCGGTTTCAAATTACCCACCACCTGGCGCACATGCATCAGATAGTCCGAATAAGCCCGGCCAATTGGGTTGCGTAAAACGGCAATCAGCTTAGCCTCAGGCACGTACTTCTGAATATTGGGAACAGCTTGCTGATGTAGGAAAAGGTAGTTAGGAGAAGCTTCTCCCATAGCAATTTCGTCAGTCACCCCGTCAAACAGCGCCTCGTAGTCGGCCAGACTCAAAATCTGCTGACGCCCGCCCCGAGTCAGCTGAGGCACTGATTTTCCCTCGCTAGTGGCAACGCCATCTACCAGCTCACGACCAAAAAAGTCAGTTTCTTTACGCGGACTGACATACACCTGCGGGTGCTGGCGCAAATAGTTATATATAGAGGTCGTTCCTGCCTTTTGGACGCCAAAAATCAAAAAATTGGGAAGAGCCATGCCAAATACTCAAAAAAGTAACGCTTTACAGTATAGATATCATCTCCCTTTACCGATACGGCAAAGCTAAGGAGGTTAAGGGGAGCTTAGGACGCATATTATTGAGCGTCGCTTTGCCAAAGACTCTAACCCAATCGCGCCTCGACATCTAAGATCTTCAAGAAAATCGGGGCAATCTACAAGCAAACTTCACCCTAGTGCTTTTGATGGATTGATAGGATTAGCAGCAACAGGTAGCATCCATCTCTTTCCAGGCGCATCAGCAATACGCTCAGCATTCGAGATTCTCATTATTTAATCAGTACAGATCTCTCAGTGAAAACCCTCTGAAATATCAACAGGGTGTTGACTCGGATTTGCACACCGTCTATCTATCGCTAAATATCTACATCTCAGATTCTTTAGAGCCAGTGAAGACACCTAGCAACTAGGTATTCTCAGGTTTTTTCAAAGGCTATCGGCGTTTCCCCCAACGACTTTGTAGAGCTTCTGTAAAGCCATAGCTAGTAAATCTAGTAAACACCTGACCGAGCACAAACACACTTCACAATCAGCCTCCTGTTATCACCCAGATTCGTCTGTATATATCAGCAGGTATGACCTCATCTAGCCACATCCACAGAGAGGCGATACAGATAAAGTCTCTCCGTCTCACGTTTGCCCCTGCTTCTTGCCCCCAGATAATTCAACTCCCAAATCCAAATACAGTCCCGTCTTGAACGCACGGCTGAGGAAAAACCAAACTTTCGGAAACTCAGCCACGCAACCATTACTCTTCAACCCTGAACTATCTCCATAGGCTATGGCTAACATTCGACTCGAAGCAGAATCGATGACCCTAATGGGTTATGAAAAAGAGAGCGCTAATTTTGCCTCAGGCGGTCAGCTCATTCGTATTCCTAACGATGGCATCAGCGGCACCGCTACCACTCAGTTCACAGGTGCAGCAGGTACCTACGACCTAAAGGTGGTCTATCACGATGAGAGCGATGGCCAGGGAAAACTCAAGATCACGGCTGACCAAAAACTGAATGACGGCACTATCGAGCGCACACTGGACGGCATTATCGAGCTCACTGAAAACACGGGCAACAGCCGAGCAGGTGATGATAATCGCCGCGAACGGGTATTTTCAGGCGTAGTGCTTGACGCTAATTCGACTATCCAAATTGAAGGCTTCTTAGAGACAGGCGAAGTAGCCCGCGTTGACTACATTGAGCTGATACCTAAAGGCGGAACAGGCGGAAATACGGCACCTCCGGCACCGGTCAACAAAGCGCCTATTGCCAGCAACGATAGTGCGACTACTCAAGCAGGCACACCGGTTGCTATCAACGTACTGAGTAACGATAGCGACCCTGATGGTGACGCGCTCAATATCTCTAACGTCGGCAACGCAGCCAACGGCACGGTCAGCAATACCAACGGCACGCTGACCTACACACCCAAAGCTGGCTTCAGCGGCAGCGACAGCTTTAACTACAGCATCAGCGATGGCAAAGGCGGCAGCGCCACTGCAACCGTTGGCGTCACTGTCAATCCTGCACAACAAACTGGCGGCTCTGGCAGCGGCAACTCTGGTGGCGGCAATTCTAGCGGCGGCAATTCTAGCGGCGGGACTCCTAGCGTCGTGCGCATCGAAGCCGAGGCGATGACGCTGTCATCTGGCTATGAAAAAGAGAGCGCTAGCTTCGCTTCAGGGGGGCAGCTAATTCGTCTGTCTGGTGGCAAAAATGACCCGACAAGTGGCACCGCTACCACTCAGTTCACAGGCGCAGCAGGCACCTACGATCTGAAAGTGGTCTACCACGATGAGAGCGATGGCAACTCAAAACTTGAAATCAAGGCTGGCTCCAAATTCGCAACGAGCTTTATGTTCGATGAAAACCCTAACAGCAGCCGGGCATCCACCGATAACCGCCGCGAGAAGGTGTTCTCGGGCGTACAGCTTGAGGCCAATGCCACTATCACGTTAAAAGGCTTTCTAGACCAAGGCGAAGTTGCCCGCGTTGACTACATTGAGCTGATACCTAAAGGCGGAACAGGCGGAAATACGGCACCTCCGGCACCGGTCAACAAAGCACCTATTGCCAGCAACGATAGTGCGACTACTCAAGCAGGCACACCGGTTGCTATCAACGTACTGAGTAACGATAGCGACCCTGATGGTGACGCGCTCAATATCTCTAACGTCGGCAACGCAGCCAACGGCACGGTCAGCAATACCAACGGCACGCTGACCTACACACCCAAAGCTGGCTTCAGCGGCAACGACAGCTTTAACTACAGCATCAGCGATGGCAAAGGCGGCAGCGCCACTGCAACCGTTGGCGTCACTGTCAATCCTGCACAACAAACTGGCGGCTCTGGCAGCGGCAACTCTGGTGGCGGCAATTCTAGCGGCGGCAATTCTAGCGGCGGGACTCCTAGCGTCGTGCGCATCGAAGCCGAGGCGATGACGCTGTCATCTGGCTATGAAAAAGAGAGCGCTAGCTTCGCTTCAGGGGGGCAGCTAATTCGTCTGTCTGGTGGCAAAAATGACCCGACAAGTGGCACCGCTACCACTCAGTTCACAGGCGCAGCAGGCACCTACGACCTGAAGGTGGTCTATCACGATGAGAGCGACGGTAATTCGACCATCAATCTGAAGGCGGGTCAGTTTACAGCAAAAGTTGAGCTGACCGAGCAAACCAGCAGCAGCAGAGCTTCCGAGAACAACCGCCGCGAGCGAGTGTTCTCGAACGTCAATCTAACGACAGGTGACAAGATTGAGCTAGAAGGCATTCTAGACCAAGGCGAAGTTGCCCGCCTTGACTACATTGAGCTGATACCTAAAGGCGGAACAGGCGGAACTACGACACCTCCGGCACCGGTCAACAAAGCGCCTATTGCCAGCAACGATAGTGCAGCTACTCAAGCAGGCACACCGGTTGCTATCAACGTGCTGAACAACGACAGCGACCCTGATGGTGACACGCTCAATATCTCTAACGTCGGCAACGCGGCCAACGGCACGGTCAGCAATACCAACGGCACGCTGACCTACACGCCCAAAGCTGGCTTCAGCGGCAGCGACAGCTTTAACTACAGCATCAGCGATGGCAAAGGCGGCAGCGCTACTGCAACAGTCGGTGTTACGGTCACACCTGCACCTTCAGGTGGCGGCTCTACTGGCGGTGGTTCTACTGGCGGTGGGACCGCTAGCGTCGTGCGCATCGAAGCTGAGTCGATGACGCTGGTGGGCTATGAAAAAGAGAGCGCTAGCTTTGCCTCAGGTGGTCAGCTCATTCGCGTTCCTAACGAAGGGGGCAAGAGCACGGCGACCACTCAGTTTTCAGGCGTAGCTGGTACCTATGACCTGAAAGTGGTTTACCACGATGAGAGCGACGGCAAGTCAACTCTCAAAATCACGGCTGGCACTGGATTTGCGACGAGCTTTGACTTTGATGAGAACACAGGTAATACGCGGGCCTCTTCTAGCAATCGGCGCGAACGGGTGTTCACAGGCGTACAGCTTAAGGCTAACGACACTATTCAGCTTGAGGGCTTCTTAGAAAGCGGTGAGGTTGCCCGAGTTGACTACATTGAGCTGGTACCCACAGGCGGAACCGGTGGAACTACGACACCTCCAGGGTCTGGCAGTGGCGGTGGGAGTACGCCAAGCAGCGGCAGTAGCACTGCGGGTGGCGTCATTCTTAATCTCGATACAGGGGTCGGTCTGTCACCTGAGTTCGGAGCTTTGAAAATGCCTCGGCTGATGCCTTTGGGTGACTCAATTACCGCTGGACAGCATAGCAAAGGAGCTGTGCCGGGTGGATATCGCATTCAGTTAGAAGATAGGGCGATCGCCGACGGCCTATCCATTGACTTTGTCGGTAGCCAAAAGAACGGTGGCTCAGACTTAGCAGACAAAGACCATGCTGGTTTCCCTGGCCGGACAATTAACCAAACGACCAGCTGGGTAAAAGACAATCTCTCTAAATATCCAGTCGATGGCATTCTGCTGATGATTGGCACCAACGATGCCAACGGCAATGCATCGGGTACTGTCATGCGCGATCGCCTCAGCACTCTAATCGATGAAATCAGCAAAGCAGCTCCTTCTGCATATATCTACGTCTCTTCAATTCCGCCGGTAGACTCTCCCCGTGGCTCTGAGAACAAAAGAGACAACATCAACGAATACAACAGACTCATCAAAGATGAATTGGTAGGAGAAAAAGTTAAAGAGGGAAAGAAAGTTTTCTTTGTAGATGCTGGTGGCAGCCTCGGCGTAGGAGATATCAACGGTGACCACAGCGCTACCAATGATTTAGACGACGGTCTGCACCCTACTGCCGCTGGCTACGATAAGCTGGGCAACGCCTGGTACAAAGAAATTTTCAATCCAAAATCTCTATCTGGCAATAAGCTAGTTGGGACTAAATACGACGATTGGCTGACTGGCAACAGCAGCAACAATGTAATAGAGGGCGGCGATGGACAAGACGAGCTGACTGGCGGCGGCGGTGCGGATATCTTTGTCTACAAAGACCCGACTCACGGCAAAGATAGAATCGTCGATTTCAGCAGTAATGACCTGTTGCAGATCTCAGCAGCTGGGTTTGGCGGCGGTCTATCGGCTAGCATGACGCTAGATGGCTCATCGTTCATCAGCGGCAGCAGCCCCTCCGCCACCAGCAATAAAGCCACCTTCTTATTTAATACTGGCAACAAGACCCTCAGCTTTGACCGAGATGGGACAGGTAGCGGTTCCGCTCTGGAAATCGCGACCTTCACTAACGGCTACAGCTTGCATTCTGACCAGATTGACATCGTTGCTTAAAGCTTGAGGTAAATGTAAAAAAAGCCTGCACTTCGACAGTGCGGGCTTTTCTGCTGATCGCCATCCTTCATTCAGATGGTTCATTCAATGCTTTCTCTGTGACGGTCTCTGCCGGGTAGCCCTGCTCTTTGTCAAAGAGCCCAAGCAAGTAGCCTAAAATCGCTCCGAAGACAAAGCCGCCCGCATGTGCCCAGTAAGCAACGCCGCCGTCCATCCCAACATCGGCAGAAACGCCCAGGCTAGTAACGCCATAAAACGCCTGCTGCAAAAACCAAAAGCCCAAAAACACCAGCGCCGGAATCCGAAAGGCGGTGAAAAATATCGGAATGAAAGTCAGCACCCGCACCTCAGGAAAACGGAAAATATAAGCGCCCATAACGCCAGCGATCGCCCCACTTGCCCCCAGCGAAGGCACCGTCGAATCTGGCGCAATATACCACTGACAAAGCGAAGCCAGTACGCCGCACACCAGGTAAAAAAGCAAAAACTTTAGATGACCCAGCTGATCTTCCACATTATTGCCAAACACCCACAGATAGAGCATATTACCCCCTACGTGGAAAAAGCCTGCATGCAGAAATTCAGCGCTGAGCAGCGTGCCCCATTCAGAGATATGCGGTGCGCCAAAGCCCGTGTGAAAGCTAGTGCTTAAATCTCTGGGCACCACTGCAAATGTCTCAAACAGCGTTTGCAAATTGGGGGCACTTAGCGTCGCTTCATAAAGAAACACCAGTACGTTCAGGGCGATCAGCCCGTAGGTCACGTAAGGTGTGATAGCGACGGGATTGTCATCACGAATGGGAACCACAGCGGTCGTCTCCGGTTACAGGCAGCAAAGAGAACAAGCCGATTAGATCGGCAACGAGGGACTCAGCACCTCGTTTAGTCAATTTACTAGATAGCGCAAACAAAGACATTCCCTCTGCGGGGCAGTAAACTTGCTCTTGTGAGATTTAAAGATTTACTCAGAGTTATGGCAAAGAAACGCACAGGTCACCAGGCGACCGACCGAGTGGTCTATTCAGAATTTGGCACCGCCTCAGCTGCAACCGAAAGGGCCGTTCCGGAACTGCCGCCAGATCAGCAAGACCTGCGGGTGCAGGTTTCTCGCAAGGGGCGCAAAGGCAAGAGCGTCACAATTATCAGCGGATTTACCCATCGGCCCGAGACACTTGAGGCACTGGCCAAGCAGCTCAAGGCCCAGTGTGGCTCGGGTGGTACGGTCAGAGAGAACACAGTCGAAATTCAGGGAGAACACGCAGCCAAGCTCGTCTCCCTGCTGATAGACAAAGGCTACAAAGCCAAAATTAGCGGAGGGTAAAGGGCAATGGGGCACAGGCGGCGCAGACAGGTAGGAATATCGTTTTTATTGGGAATTGTTTGTTCGGCGCTGCTGGGAAGCTTCAGCCTGTTTGGGTTTAACCGGGCGCAGGCAATCACCACCGGGTTTGCCGGTCACTGGGCCGAGCCCTGTGTCCAATCGCTGGTAGCACAGCGGGTATTCGATCAGCGCACGGTCAACAGTCGATACCCAAGCAGTTCGCTTACCCAAGCCGAATTTGCGGAGGCTGTGCTCAAGGCATTCCCCGGCGCGTTTGCCAACGCGAACGAAGCGCTAGGACTGACGTTTGACGAAGCCAGCTCTGAGACAGAATCGCTGCTGATGGCTGCACTCGGGCAAGATGCTCGCTTGCAGCAGTCTGTAGGCCGAGCTCAAGCACTGGCCATTCTCACTTCAGGATCAGCTACGGCCTACCAAGCGGATGCGACCCGTACCCTTTACGCGACATTTCGCGATGCCCTTCTAATTCCCCGCAGTGCCCGTGAGGGGGTAGCAGCGGCGTTAGCTGCTGGCTATGTCGTCGATGCAGAAGGTGACGGTGACTCAAGTAGCCGATCACAGCTGCGCCCTCGCCGAAATATGACCCTTGCCGAAGGCGCAGCATCAATTTGCCGGGCAAGTTTAGACACGCGAACGGTAGCAACTGTCCCCGAGGCGCTGTCTGTTGTGTTTGACCCGCCGCCTGCTGTCACTGCCCCTACCAACGAGCTACGTGGCGTCTGGCTTACCAACATTGATAGCAACGTGCTATTTTCTCGCGCCACTTTAGAACCAGCCCTAAACAGACTGGCAGATTTGAATTTCAACACGGTGTACCCAACGGTATGGAACTGGGGTTACACTTTGTTCCCTAGCCAGGTGGCTGAGCGTGTGACTGGCTACCGGCAGGGGCTATACCCTGATTTGGGATTTACTGGACGACAGGAATCCTTGGAAGCCGCGCAGGGCGATCGCGACATGCTCCAAGAGCTGATAGAAATTGCCCACAGCCGCCGCCTGAAGGTGATCCCCTGGTTTGAATTTGGCTTTATGGCCCCCGCCGACTCAGCCCTGGCTACCCGCCATCCGGAGTGGCTCACCCAAAAGCAAGACGGCAGCTATATCACTCCTGAGGGCGACCATGATCGGGTATGGCTCAATCCCTTTCATCCGCAGGTTCAGTCGTTCATCTTAGAGCTGGTGGCTGAGCTAGCCGCCAATTACGACATTGACGGCTTCCAGGTCGATGACCACATGGGGCTGCCCTTCGCCTATGGCTACGATCCCTACACAGTGAACCTATACCAGCGGGAACACGACGGACAGCTGCCGCCCGATGATGCCAAAGATGCTGAATGGACTCGCTGGCGCGCTGACAAAATCACTGAATTCATGGGCCAGGCTTTTACTACGCTCAAAACCTATCGCGCTCAGGCGGTGATGTCAGTCTCTCCCAATCCTCACGAATTTGCCTACGAGTATTACCTGCAAGACTGGGACACCTGGGTCAAGCGCGGTTACGCCGAGGAAATCATCATTCAGCTTTACCGCACCGACTTAGGCCGGTTTGTCTGGGAGATGGGCCAGGAAGCAGCAGACTTTGCTCGCAGCCATGTGCCGACCAGCATCGGCATCTTGAGCGGATTGCGAGGACGCTCTGTGCCAATGGCGCAGATTGCTGAGCAAGTAGAAGCGGTACGCGATCGCAACTTCGCAGGCGTCTCCTTCTTCTTCTACGAAACCCTGTGGAACCTCAGCCCCCAAGAGACCCCTGCCGAACGTCAGGCCGCCCTGCAAGCGCTCTTTCCCAATCAGGCCGCTTACCCCCAAGGCAGGTACTATCAGTAAGCCCATAGACATAGATTCTGCCGTTTGATAAAAACTTTCCCTCTCCTTAATAGGAAAAACTGACACCTTTGTTTAAAGTCTTAGCAGCCTCTGAGGATTTGGTCTAACACTCGATTGTCAGACCGAATACAGATAGCTACCCGAAATAGCTATACAAAAGACTAAGTAATGGAGAGTTTATGGCACAGAGTTTTGGTGTAATTGGCCTAGCGGTCATGGGCGAGAATATTGCGCTAAATATCGAGCGCAACGGCTTTCCGATTGCGGTATACAACCGCTCCCGCGAGAAGACCGACGCTTTCATGAAAACCCGCGCTGAGGGTAAAAACGTGGTGGCAGCCTATTCCCTAGAGGAATTTGTCGCTGCGCTAGAAAAACCTCGACGAATCTTGATGATGGTGCAGGCCGGTAAGCCGGTAGATGCGGTGATTGGGCAGCTCAAATCCCTGCTAGACCCGGACGATATGATTATCGACGGCGGCAACTCCCTCTACGAAGACACCGAGCGCCGGGTAAAAGATCTTGAAGCAGCCGGGTTTAACTTCATTGGCATGGGCGTCAGCGGCGGCGAAGAAGGCGCGCTCAATGGCCCTAGCCTGATGCCCGGTGGCAGTAAAGCCGCCTACGACGCGATTGAACCTATCGTCACTAAGATTGCTGCTCAGGTAGACGACGGCCCCTGCGTTACCTACATCGGGCAGGGCGGCTCCGGTCACTTTGTAAAAATGGTGCACAACGGCATTGAGTACGGCGACATGCAGCTGATTGCAGAAGCCTACGACCTGCTGAAGAACGTGCTAGGGCTAGGTCACAAAGAACTCCACGAAATTTTTGCAGAGTGGAATAAAACCGAAGAACTCGATTCATTCCTGATCGAGATTACCGCCGACATCTTCACCAAAATGGACGATGAGACTGGCAAGCCCTTAGTCGAGCTGATTGTTGATAAAGCCGGGCAAAAGGGCACCGGTCGCTGGACGGTGATGAGCGCGCTGGATATTGGCGTTAGCATTCCCACCATTACCGCCGCCGTGAATGCGCGGATTATGTCCGCGATTAAAGAAGAGCGGGAAGTTGCTACGCCTCAGCTCACTGGCCCATCCGCTAGCTTCGATGGCGATGCTAAAGCGTTTGTCAACAAAATTCGCGATGCGCTGTACTGCTCCAAAATTTGCTCTTACGCTCAGGGCATGGATTTGCTCAGCAAAGCTTCTGAGCTCAATGGCTACAGCCTAGACCTGGGAGAGACGGCCCGGATTTGGAAGGGCGGCTGCATCATTCGAGCGGCTTTCTTAAACAAAATTAAGCACGCTTACGACCAGGATGGCAAACTGCCCAATCTGCTGTTAGCGCCTGAATTTAAGCAAACCATCCTGGATCGGCAGAGCGCCTGGCGCGAAGTGATTGCGACCGCAGCCACAGTGGGGATTCCGGTACCCGCCTTCAGCGCCTCGCTAGACTACTTCGACAGCTATCGCCGGAGCCGTCTACCGCAAAACCTCACTCAGGCCCAGCGGGACTACTTTGGTGCTCACACCTATGAGCGCCTCGATAAAGACGGCTTCTTCCACACCGAATGGATGGAATAGCCCATATTCAATGAGCGCTTGCGCTGATATTCCTTTGATAGAGCGCTCTGCTCGTGAGCGCTCTATCGGGGAGCACCATCAATCCTAAAAGTTTGGGAACAGTATTTGATGCTGCACTAAGGCGTCGCACTGCCTGATTCGACAGCATTTGTATTGGCGGTGTTGAGCTGAGGAGCACTCAGATTAACGAATCCTAAGTAGAGGCTGCCTATCACCAGGCAGCTGCATCCTAGCAATGCCCAATACCACCTGATAAGAGGAGTCGTTTGACCAGATGTAACCAAATTTCGATTAGCCATGGGTCGTATAAAATATCACCGCGTTTGGCGCTATAGTACCCAGATGGCAATCAATTCTTTAGGAAGCAGTCTGGGTGCTTTGAGAATTGTTTGGGGAATCGCTCAGGCGCTCTAATGAAATTTGAGCGGCTTCAGCTACCTGAGAGTGTTCGTCTTTGGCCAGGTAGCGCAGGGCAGAGATACTTTTTTCGCTAGGCAGGTTGCCCAGCGCTTCAGCCAGGCGCTGACGCACCAGCCAATCGTCTGATTGGGCAAAGGCCAGAATATTGTCAATGGCAGAGATATCTTTAATTTCACCGAGGGCGGCGATCGCAGCCTGCTGAATCACAACTTCTTTGCTGTCTAGCGCCGAAATCAGAGCGTCATGAGCTTCAGGATTTTTGAGATTGCCCAGAGACACCGCCGCGCTAAAGCGCACTAGCCAATCAACATCTTCGTAAAAAGCCCGCACCAGCGGATCAAAAGCTCGGGGATCTTCGAGATAGCCGAGCGCACCAGCAGCGTCAGCGCGAATGCCGTAGTCAGGATCGCTCTCTAAAATTTTGATCAGCAGGTCGTAGCACTCATCTGTCTGCTTGATCCCTAACGCGAAAATGGCCATCGAGCGCACCTGGTCATTTTTGTCATTCAGCACCTTTTTGATCAAAGGAACAGCCTGCTCAGCAGGAATATCGCGCAGCGCGGCCAAAGCCAGCTTGCGATCCTTAAGGTCGCCAGTTTCCAGCTGCTGAGCAAGAGTATTGAGATCGGGCTGCGTCATGGCGTCCTGAAGTGAAGGCTACTGCTCTATTATAAGTTCGCTGGCTGGCGCTGTGAATGCAACCCGGCTGCCGTCAGTGATCCCGGCTAACGGCGGCAGTAACAGCTCCAAGACAGCGGGATCTTGGAAGTGATTAATTTTAGTTTCGGGGTGAGGATAGTAAATTAGACCGCTGTAGCGCTGCTGCTGCCAGGTGAGGCTAATAGGCACGAACGAAAAGCTCTCAGCAGCATGGTCGGGCGACCACTTGACCTGAGAAAGGGTCTGCTGCGGCCTCAGCTTGAAGCGGTAGGGCGCAATGGAGACGTTCAGAGTGCCTGCGTAAAAGGGTGAAAGATCAACGCCCAGCGCACAGAAATAGGGCGTCTGCATCTCAACTGTCCCTTTGGGATAAGGGCTGTCTGAAGCTTGGCCAGAAGCGACTCTGTGACCAGAGACAACGCTGCCGCTTAAAGTGACTGTCTCAGAATGGGTGCTCAGGGGAGATAAGTTCATAAAGTTTCCTTTATTTTTCAGAAATATGCAGTTACACTGGCGCTAGTTTCGCCTGATAATTTTGCCAGTAGTTTGACTGGCAGCTCGCGAAACAGCTCGTCTCTAAAAGCTGCTATCGCTTCATTTCTCAACCTTTGACAATTTATGATTAAGCCTCAGTCGATCTCTGCTGTGGAGAGCGTGGATGAGCCTATTCAGTCGGCAGCCACAGGGGTATATATCTGCGTTCACGGGCACTTTTATCAGCCGCCCCGAGAAAATCCCTCTTTAGATGCGGTTGGCCGTCAGCCGAGTGCAGCGCCGTTTCACGATTGGAATGAGCGAATTTTGCACGAGTCCTATCGGCCCAACGCCTTTGCCCGTGTTCTCAATGACCAGGGCGAAGTGATTCGCATTGTCAACAACTACGAATACATTAGCTTTAATATTGGCCCAACGTTGATGAGCTGGTTAGAGCGTCATGATCTAGAGACCTATCAGCGCATTTTAGAGGCTGACCGGCACAGCTGCGATCGCCGCTCAGGTCACGGCAATGCGATCGCCCAGGCTTACAACCACATCATTTTGCCGCTGGCCAATCATCGCGATAAAGTCACCCAAATTCGCTGGGGAATTGCCGATTTTCAGCGTCGGTTTGGGCGTGATCCCGAGGGTATGTGGCTAGCTGAGACAGCTGTGGACAATGACTCTCTAGCAGTGCTGATTAGTGAAGGCATTCGGTTCATTGTGCTAGCACCTTCTCAGGCTGCTCGCTGTCGGCGATTTGGCCGGGACGATGGCTACGACGACTGGCAAGCAGTAGACCAGGGCGAAATTGATCCCAGAAGGCCCTACCGCTGTTTTTTGCCGATGCAGCCTAATGGCCGCAACTACATAGATATTTTCTTTTACGATGGCCCCATTTCTGGCGACATGGGGTTTGATGATATTTTGCACTCGTCACAGCAGTTTGCCGACCGGCTCAGTGGGGCCGTTAGATCGGCAGGAGATCAAGCTGAGCAGCCGCACCCGTTTGATCCCCAGGGAAATGACGATCAGGAGCGATCGCAGCTAATCTCAGTCGCGACCGATGGTGAGACCTTTGGCCACCACCGTCAGGGCACCGAAAAAACCCTCGCCTATGCAGTCACAGCTGAATTTCCCGCGCGGGGCTGGCAGGTGACCAGCTACGCCCACTATCTGAGTCTGCAAACTCCCACTTGGGAGGTGCAGCTTAAACCAGTTACGGCCTGGAGTTGTTCTCACGGGGTGGATCGCTGGCAGCGGGACTGTGGCTGTGGTGGTGGGGGCGGCTGGCAGCAGCAGTGGCGGGCCCCCTTAAGAGACGCTTTAGACTGGCTGCGCGACCGCCTCAGCCGCCTCTATGAAAAGGCCAGTGCCGACCTGCTTAAAGATCCCTGGGAAGCTCGCAACGACTACATCAGCGTGGTGGGCGATCGCACAGCGCGATCGCTCAACCAGTTCTTCACCGCCCAGCAGCAGCATCCGCTGACCAGCGCCGAGCGTACAGAAGCCCTCAGACTTTTAGAAATGCAGCGCCACGCCCTGCTGATGTACACCAGCTGCGGCTGGTTTTTTGACGAGATTTCGCGGCCTGAGGGCACCCAGATTTTGCGCTACGCTGCCCGAGCGATAGAGCTCGCTGAAGCCGTATCGGGGATCGATCTGGAGGCAGAATTTATCGGACGACTGGAGCAAGCGCCTAGCAACGTCCAACACTTTGAAACCGGCGCTGGCGTCTATCTCAAACAGGTACTGCCCGCTCGGGTAAGCCTGGAGCAAGTCGTCGCTCACTATGCCATGGGCTCACTGTTTAATACCTACCGGGCAGAGCAGCCGCTTTACTGCTATACGCTGCGCCGTCAGGACTACTATCAGCAGCCCTTGGGTGCGCTGACGCTAGCTATAGGGCAGGTGCAGGTGATTTCGGCGATGACTCAAGAGCAAACTACGCTAGCTTTTGCGGTGCTGCATTTGGGCGGTTGGGACTTTCACTGCGGCATTCAGGCGTTTCCCAGCCGGGCGGCCTATAGCAAAGCCAAAGCTGCCATGATCGCGGCCTTTAGCAGTACCAGTATTGCTCAGAGCGTGCTGGCGGTTAATCAGCAGTTTGGCCAGACCTACACCCTACAGGATCTGTTTACCGAGGAGCGGCATCGGATTATGCAGCAGCTCAGCCAGGAGACGCTGCAACGGCTCGATCAGCTCTACGAGCAGGTGTACCGTGAAAACTACGGAGTGCTGATGGCGTTCCATCGCGATCGCATTGCCGTCCCGCAAGCCCTGCAAGTCGCAGCCGATATCACCTTGAGCCACCGAGCCCAGGAGATTATTCGCTCCCTAGAACAAGACATCACTGAGCCCGGCGGCGATCTGCTGAAAATTACCGTCGGTCGGATTGCCGAATTAGAAGGCATCGCCACAGAAGCGCATCACTTCTGCTGCCAGCTCAAGCTACCTGGCAGCCAGCCCATCTTAGAGCGACTGATCTGGCAAGGGCTCTCCCAAACTTTGCAGATGGCTACGCCCAACGATCCTCGCAAACTAGAGACGGCAGTTGAGGGCTTAGAGCGGTTGATTGCCCTGGGCTACCAGCTCAGACTGCCGCTGGCGCTCTACCGAGTACAGGAGCTGTACTACGACTATCTGACACGCACCCGCACCCATCAATCAGAGATGACTGCCAGCCACGCCACGCCTGCTTGGAGCGCGCTGATGCGATTGGGCTACGCGCTGAGGATGGATGCCGAGGCGATCTGGTCGGCCTAGCGCCGGTTATCTAACGATAGAGCACCCGAGTTGAAAAGCCCCGAGCGGTGGCAGCGTCGGCGCGGGCTTCAGCAGGAAAGCGATCGCCAAAGCTACCAATATTAATAAACCGGCCTCGGCGATTGCGGTCCACAAAGGCATTGGGGAAGAATTCCTGCACACTAGCTAGCTGAGATTCGTCGGCGATGACAGCAGCGACATAGGGATAATTAGGTGCGATAAACCCCATACTTTCCAGCGTTGCATTATCGGCATTGCCGGTGACGCTCAGCCCCTGCACCCGCTGATAGGTGCGCACACCCTGCTGCGTTTCAAACCCATAGACGCCATCTACAAAGACAGGGATGCCAAACCGATTGAGCCGCTGCTGCAGGGCAATCACATCGCTGCCAGTGCTGCCGGGCACCAGATTTCCCGATAGCAGAGAGGGCGACCGGCCTGTGACCGGAGCCGCCGCTACCGCAGTTGGCGCTGTCGCTGGTAGAAAGTCAAAGTCCATATCGGCGAGCGTCTCTTCGTCGGCGATGCCCGTAGTTGGCAAGCCGCGAATGCGCTGATAGGTTGCTACAGCATCAAACGTGTCTTGACCGTACTCACCATCGACCGCAAACGGGTAGAGTCCGTTGCGGCCTAGAAAGCGCTGTAGGCTGCGAACATCTGCGCCAAAATCGCCTACTCGCAGTGTGCGGCTACTCAAGGCGACTGCCAGCAGCTGATGCTGATCTAGCAGCGAGCCGCTGAGGGTAGTTTGCTCCAAAATCAGTGGGTTTATGGCGCGTTGAGCACCGACTAGTGAAGAGTGACTAGCCAGCACAGGTAGCTGGACAATGGCCAGGATGCCTACACTCCAACCTAAACTACGAACAGCAAGCTGCTTCATAGTGACTACAAGCCTCCAGAGGAATTTTAGTCATTATCACCCATATTGCGCAACAAACTATAGACACCCTATGCCAGTACAGTTACTGAAGTTGGCTCCAAAGCACGACCTGTCTGCAACAAGTTGGGTGCAGTTGCTATCTTTAGAGTGAGCTGTGGCTTTGCCAGTAGCCTCAAAGGGTGCAGTCGAATACAGTAACTTTGACAGCAACCTGACTTTGCTAGCCAGCTTATGGAGATTGGCACATTTAAGGGCTAATCTCGCAGTATTTTTTTGCTTAACGCATCTGCTTCAGGAGAGACCATGTTTCGGCCTCAGCTTCGACGCGCCTCAAAACGCTTTTTTATTGGCGATCGCGCCTATCCAGAAATCGAGCGGATCGGCGATCCGCATTCCTACTGGGATGATGTGTACCATCTGCTGCTGACGATGCCGTGGCCAGCTTTTGTCAGCCTCACTTGCGTCCTCTATTTGCTGGTAAACGCGCTATTTGCCCTAGCCTATAGCCTGGGGGGCGGTATTGCCACCGTCGGCGAGAATGAGCCCGAGTATTTTCTAGAGCTGTTTTTCTTTAGCGTGCAAACCATGGCCTCCATTGGCTATGGTGCAATGTATCCCACCAATCTGTACGCACATTCACTGGTCGTCGTCGAGGCGCTGGTGAGCCTGTTTTTTATTGCGACGACAACGGGGCTCGTGTTCGCGCGGTTTTCTCTGCCAACAGCGCGCATTCTCTTTAGCGATGTGGCCGTAGTTGCGCCTTTTAATGGCGTGCCAACGCTGATGTTTCGCACGGCCAATAAGCGTAAAAACTACATCCTAGAAGCTCAGCTGTGGGTGACGCTAGTGCGCGATGAGTACAGTATTGAGGGCGATTTTATGCGGCGATTTCACGACGTTCCGCTGACGCGATCGCACACCCCGGTCTTCAGCTTATCGTGGACGGCCATGCATCAGATTATGCCGGGCGGACTGCTAGATGGCGATACGGTAGAGACGCTACAGCGTGATCGCGCTGAAATCATTGTCACGCTTACGGGTTTAGATGAAACCCTGGCCCAGACCATTCACGCTCGCCACACCTTCAAGGCTGAGGATGTCTATTGGGACTACCGCTTTGCCGACATTTTGCTCACCGGCTCACACGGCAGGCGCATCATCGACTTCAATCAATTCAATATTATTTACCCGGTCAGCGGTCCTCGTCAGTCGCCCAGCACCAGCGAACTGAGCAGCGGGCTGAGTATGGGAAATGGCAAGGTGCATGATCGCTCCCAGCGCGACATCCAGCTCGATGAAAGCCACAGCTGAGTATCAAACGGATGACCAGCCTCCATCGCATCGCCAGCAGCAGCAGCAGGTAAAACTATTACTATCTAACGGTTCGTAGCGTTCGCAGCATATATGTACTGCGACGGACTGCTCGGTGAAAAGCTTTTGCTAAGAAAGAATAAGCAGCTGTCAGCTTACTTTTCTCCATTCTCAGGAAGCCTTCGCCATGCAAACTTACGACGTTGTTATTATTGGGGCCGGGCACAACGGCCTGGTCTGCGCTGCTTACTTACTAAAGGCGGGCTACAGTGTCGCCCTGCTCGAAAAGCGCTCTATTCCAGGGGGTGCGGCCACGACTGAAGAAACCTTGCCGGAAGCAGCTCCCGGATTTAAGTTCAACCGCTGCGCAATTGACCACGAATTTATTCATTTGGGCCCTGTCGTCGAAGAGCTAGAGCTGGAGAAATACGGCTTAGAATACCTGTTTTGCGACCCCACCGTGTTCTGCCCGCACCCTGACGGCAAATATTTTTTATCTCACCGCTCACTCGAAAAGACCTGCGCAGAAATTGCCCAGTTTAACCGTCGCGACGCCGAAAAGTACGAAGAATTCATTGACTTTTGGCAGCGCTTTACCAAAGCAATTCAGCCCGTATTCAACGCGCCGCCTCAGGCCATTTTCGATATTTTGGGCAACTACGACGTTAAGAGCATTCAAAACCTGCTAAGCATCTTAGGCGGACCTCACAAGTCGCTCGACCTGATTCGAACGATGCTAACTAGCCCAAAAGACCTGTTAGAGGAATATTTTGATTCGGAGTTTATCAGAGCGCCGCTAGCCCGGCTGGCCTCCGAATTTGGCGCGCCCCCTTCGCAAAAGACCATTTCAGTAGGCGGCATGATGATGTCGATGCGGCACAATCCGGGTATGGCCAGACCACGAGGCGGCACCGGGGCGCTGGTACAGTCCCTTTTAAACCTGGTGAAAGCTAAAGGCGGTGTTGTCCTGACAGATCAAAACGTGAAGCGGGTACTGATTGACAACAAACGCGCTGTTGGCGTTGAAGTAGAAGGTGGCACAGAGTACCGGGCCAAGCTGGGTGTAATTTCTAATATCGACGCCAAGCGAGTGTTTTTGCAGCTGATGGAGGCAGGTGATGTGGCCGCTGTCGATAAAGATCTAAGAGAGCGCTTAGACAGAAGGATTGTCAACAACAACGAAACCATCTTAAGGATTGACTGTGCCCTTTCAGAAGCGCCGCGCTTTGAGCATCACAATCACAGAGATGAGTATTTGATTGGCTCTGTGCTAATTGCCGACTCGGTGCGGCAGGTTGAGATTGCTCACCAGGAGCCTGCCATCGGCAATATTCCGCTCGACGATCCTTCCTTTTATGCGGTAGTGCCCACTATGCGCGATCCGAGTATGGCTCCTGAGGGCAAGCATACGCTTTGGGTAGAATTTTTTGCGCCGTATCAGATCAATGGCGCTGAGGGAACAGGCTATGCAGGCACTGGCTGGACCGATGAGCTGAAGAATAAAGTGGCTGATCGGGTCATAGATAAGTTTGCAGACTATGCGCCGAACATCAAGCAGTCGATTATTGCCAGGAATGTAGAGAGTCCGGCTGAGCTGGGCGATCGCCTTGGCGCTTACAAAGGCAACTACTACCATGTCGATATGACACTCGACCAGATGGTATTTTTCCGCCCGCTGCCAGAAATTGCCAACTACACAACACCTATCGATGGGCTCTTTTTAACTGGGGCGGGTACCCATCCTGGCGGTGCTATCTCCGGGATGCCGGGCCGCAACTGCGCTCGCACTTTCCTAAATGTGCAGCGGCCTATCCTTAACCGCCTACAGGAGCTAGGCAAGCCGTTTTTCAACTATCTTTCGTAAGGTTAAGTATCTGCCGAATAATCGATAAGCGATTCCCCTTCTTCGGTAGGATTGACTTTACGGTTAAGTAGCACAGGCAGCAGATGACAAAGATTCAGCAGGCTTTCAAAAGCAGTTGGGCAGCAGTAAGGCACCTGGCTCAGGCACGGCGTCTCTGGCCAATCGTGACGACCCTGATGCTGGTATTAGGGCTAACGATTGGCGCTATTGGCGATAGCCAAGCTGCCTATGCCACCAATTTTGATCGCAAAAACTTACGGCAGCAGGACTTTTCTGAGCAAGATCTCACTGATAACGACTACACCAGAGCTGACCTGACAGAGGCAGACTTGAGCCACACAAACCTACAGGGGGTGCGGCTATTTACGACCCATCTCGACCGGGCTAATTTAGAAGGTGCCAATTTGCGGGGCGCGACCTTAGACGGTGCGACGCTGATCAAAGCAAACCTCAAAGATGCTGTTTTAGAAGGCGCTTATGTGATCAGCGCTAACTTTCGTGAAGCCGATATAGAAGGTGCTGATTTTACAGACGTGCTGTTTGATCCTCGGGTGAACAACATGCTGTGCGAAGTCGCTAGCGGCACCAACCCGGTCACAGGTAGAGACACTCGCGAGACGCTGTACTGTCCTTAGATTGGGTCGAGAGATTGGATCAAAAGATTGGGTCGAGAGATTGGATCAAAAATCAAGACAGATAGCCGTGCTCTGCAAAAAATGCCATAGACAGATCTTCTGAAGGTTCGCGGGTACCCACTTCTAGAGAATCGGGGCTGAGGGTGTGATCGCCCATAAACTTTTTCACGTACTTACCCAGCACATCGCCCTCCAGATTCACCCAATCGCCAGGATTCAAGAACTGTAGGTTAGTCTCGGCGTAGGTAACCGGGATCACAGCGGCAGAAAACCAGTCACCCGACTGGCTACAGTCGGCTACCGTCAGGCTGATACCGTTGACCGCCACGCTGCCCTTATTAACAATGTAGCGAGCCACCCGAGGGCTGACTTGCCTGAAGCTAATCTCCCAAGCGTTAGCCACCCGCTCAGCGCGATCTAGCTGGCCGATACCGTCCACATGGCCAGTGACAAAATGGCCGCCGATTTTACTGCCGACCCGCAGCGAAGGCTCTAGATTAACTTTGCCATTGTCTAGCACCTTACCCAGCGTCGATTTGTTTAAAGTCTCAGGCGAGGCCGAAGCGATGAAGCCCTGCGTGAGGATTTTTTCAACCGTCAGGCAAACGCCATCAACCGCGATGCTGTCGCCCAGTGCGATCCCCTGCAAAATTGGATCGCTAGCAGTGGGACAGCGAATCTTGAGCTGATATGGGCCCAAGTGCTGTAGCTGGCCCAGGCTCTGAACTAATCCTGTAAACACAAGCAATTACCGCCCCATTTCATTCAACCGGCTGACAGCGCCCAGCCGACAGCGCTGTAGCTGTCCTAAGTTTCGATAAAGATTTCTTATCTTAAGCTGAATTCTACTCGGAATCGCTTTAGCCTAGACTATATAAAAATCTGCTGTGTGGCTCTATCTGCTGTCACGGCAGCTAGTAGCTCCTTTTCGATTTTAGCGCGGCTAAGCTAGCGTCAAATTAGCTGAATTAACAGATACTGAATTTAAAGTTACCTGAAAGTAAGATTGTTTAAAGGCTTTTGAGCGTATGAGGTGACGTTTCTGCTGGGTATGCATTTGGTGAGTGCGGGTTTCTCTGGCGAATCTAAGGGGCTAGGCGATGATTGAGATGACTGTTGCTGGGATTGCGGTCGATGCGGGAAGTCGCAATCCAATCGTTTTGCTGCGAGACGGCTCGCAGCGGCGGCAGCTACCTATTTTTATTTCCCCTGAGCAGGCCAGAGCTATTAATGCGGTGCTAGAAGGGGAGACCCCCATTCGTCCCATGACTCACGACCTTTTGGTCAACCTGCTCACTGCCTGGGATATGACTTTGCAAAGGGTAGTCATTCACGCCCTGCGAGACAACACTTTTTACGCGGTGATGACAGTCGGCAGAGGCAAGAAAAAAAAGGAGCTAGATGCTCGCCCCAGCGACGCTATCTCGGTAGCGCTGAGAGTAAATGCGCCGATTTGGGTAATGGAGGAGGTGGTGGTAGATGCCGCCATGCCGGTTGACCAAGCTGCCGATGCCGCCGAAAAAGAAGCCTTTCACGCCTTTCTCTCCGATATTAGCCCCGCCGACTTTGCCGAGCGGGGCCATTCTATATAGAGTGGCCAATGCGTGATTTTCCCAGGGAAAGGGCTCGCCAGCGCCGATTTGGCAAAACTGAGCTGCGGCTGTCTGTCTTTTCGCTGGGCACGATGCGATTTGTGTCAGCGGCGGCAGCTGATGACGTGCTGACAGCAGCGATCGCGCAAGGCATCAACCACATAGAAACGGCTCCTGCCTATGGCCACAGCGAGCGCTACATCGGCCAGGCTCTATCGGCTCAGGCGCGTGACCGGCTGGTAATTACCAGTAAGCTCACCCCCACCCTCACAGGCGATCAAATTGATCGGGCGATAGACGAGTCGCTGGCTCGGCTGGGCGTTGACTATTTGGACTGTCTGGCGATTCACGGCATTAACACAGCGGCTCATTTGGCGTGGGTGCAGGTTCATATGCTGGCGGCGATCGCTCGCGCTCAAACCGACGGTCGCATTCGGCATTTGGGCTTCTCGACCCACGGACCGCTAGGTGTGATTCGAGCGGCGATCGCCACTCAAGCTTTTTCTTTTGTCAATTTGCACTACAGCTATTTTTTTCAGCGTAATGCCTCAGCAATAGAGCAGGCCCACCAGCAAAATATGGGCGTTTTTATCATTTCCCCAGCCGACAAAGCCGGAATGCTCTACACTCCGCCTGAGAAGCTAAAAGCGCTGTGTGCCCCTTTTGATCCGCTGCTGCTAAACTACCGCTGGCTGCTGAGTGACCCACGCATCACTACGCTCAGTATTGGCCCAGCAGTTCCTTCAGAGCTAGACTGGCCGCTGACAGTAGCCGCTGACGATGGACCGTTGAGTACCGCCGAGCGGCAGGCAATTGAACGGTTAGATCGCGCTCAGAGAGAGGCGTTAGGAAGTGATCGCTGCGCCCAATGTCACGAATGTCTGCCCTGCCCCGAAGTAATCAACATTCCAGAAGTGCTGCGGCTGCGTAACCTGGCGGTAGCCTGTGACATGAGCGATTTTGGCCAGTATCGCTACGGCATGTTTGAAAAAGCGGGGCACTGGTTTCCGGGGCGGCGGGGCGACAGATGTACTGACTGCGGCGACTGCCTGCCGCGCTGCCCCGAGCAGCTAGATATTCCTGCCCTGCTACGAGACACCCACCAGCGCCTGAGAGGAAAGCCCAGAAGACGGCTCTGGGAAGATGTATAGCCGTTGAGCCTGACGATGCTCACTACAGTCAATAATCAGCCGTTGGTAGCCGGACGCGATATCGATTGAGAGAAAGATCCGCTGCCTGACCCAGCTGTAGAGGTTGACATTACGCACACCGATATCGATAAGCTGCGGCTCTACGCGGCGCTGGGCATGCCAGAATTTTGGCGATACAACGGTAAAGTTTGACGGATTTATTGCTTGCAGGCAGAAAGGGACTTGCGGGAATGAATACGCTTCACCGCTGATTAGCAGGCGGGCGATGACTTCAAAAGTTCTGAACGCTTGTAGAAGCGGTTTTCGCCTCGCTGTTAATTTTCTACCATGGCTGTATAATTGGTTCTGCAATCAAGATTGATAGCTTTGTTTGTACGGTTGGTCGCCCGAGTAAAACTACAGATTTTCTTCTACCCGCGAGCGATATCATCGACCTTTTAAGTGCGCTATTATACTTTTGCCCTCTAACCGTCAGTCTGAGTGTAAAAATCCTTAATTACCATCATTTTCGATGAGTCTATACGTATTAAGCAACCGCCATTAAACAAGAGCGATTAAGCCAAAAACAGCAAGCCAGCATAAAAAACGAAATAACAAACTTTAGCTAGACCTAAAACCAAGACAACTATCGAGACGACTGTATGACTGCTATTCAAACCCAGCGCCCAACTGATTCGACTGCCGCATCTGACGACCGTGTGGCCGTCCTGCTGATGGGCTATGGCGAAGTCGAAAGCTACGAAGACTTTGCCAACTACAATGAGCAAGCGCTGAACCTGCTAACGGCCAAATTTGCCCCCGTGCCAACCTGGATATATCCACCGCTAGCTAAGCTGCTGGCCGCCTTTGATCTGCACGAGTGGAGCCATCAGCACGACCAGTTTATCTCTCCTCACAACGCCATTTTTGAAGGGCAGCGAGCAGGCGTAGAAAAGTGTTTGCAGCAGCGCTGGGGCGATCGCGTCAAAGTATTCAAAGCCTTTAACTTCTGCGCGCCGCATCTACCCGAACAGGTGCTCGAAACGATTAAGGCAGAAGGCTTTAGCAAGCTGCTGATCTACCCGCTGCTAGTGGTCGATTCTATTTTCACCAGCGGTATCGCCGTGGAGCAGGTGAACGATGCGCTGACCAAGCTCGCAGGCACTGGCGAACACTGGCTAAAAGGCACTCGCTATATCCCTTCCTTTTATAACCGCGATCGCTACATCAGCCTGCTGGCTGATATGGTCGAGGAAAAGATTGAAAAGCAGCTTGCAGTCGCCCATTTGCCTTCGCAAACCGGCATCGTACTAATGAACCACGGCTGCCCTCACAAAGCCAAAGGCTTCACCTCTGGTATTGACGAAAGCCAGAAGCTCTATGATGCAATCCGCGAAAAGCTGATTTACAAGTATCCGCTCATCTCCATCGGCTGGCTCAACCACGACACGCCGCTGATTGAGTGGACTCAGCCCAACGTCACCCTAGCAGGCAAAAACCTGATCGATCTGGGCGCGACTTCTCTGGTATTCATGCCGATTGGCTTTGCTACCGAAAACCACGAGACGCTGCTAGATGTCGATCACATCATTCATCAGCTGCGGCGCAAGCACCCCGAAGTCACCTACGTACAGATGGACTGTGTCAATGACCATCCTGACTTTATGCAGATGGTTGCAGACTGGGCCGACAGCCAGATTCAGGCACTCTTAGAGGCTGAACCAATGACGGTCAATCCGCAGCTAAGAGACACTGACCTAGCTGCTCACAGTCACGCTCATTCCCACGACCACGCCGGGCACAATCACGGCGGGCACAACCACGCTGGGCACAACCACGCCGGGCACAACCACGACACCAATGGCCACGCCGGTCACAGTCACGGTGAACTCGGTCATACTCATGGCGCCAATGGGCATCACCCCGAGAAGACCCCTGTTCACGCGGCGGCGGAGCATAGCCACCACTAGGAGCGGTCTGAGCTCACAGTCGATATCCTAGAAGGAGGCTTGCTAGAACACCACCTGGCAAGCCTCACCTGTTTATGCGTTTACCCCATGCGTTTGCCTTTTTTCGGTCGGATCAAGCGTCCTCTGCCCTGGCTAGTTGGGTTAGGACTGATTGGCTTAGTCGCTGCCGGAGCGATCGCCTTCACCCTCTCTCGCCGTGGCCCCAACTACGATCTAGAGGAACTGACCGTTCCGGTTGCCTCTACTGAACTCACCGTGCGAATTACCGCTAGCGGCAGCGTACAGCCCGTACGCACCGTCAATCTCAGTCCGAAGTTGGCAGGTATCGTTCAAGCACTCTATGTAGAGCAGGGCGATCGCGTCGCCCAGGGCCAGCTCATTGCCCAGATGAACCGCGAACAGATTGATGCTGAGCTTACCCAGCGCCGGGCCGGTGTCGCTGAAGCCCAGGCCCAGCTCGACGAAGCCCTACGGGGCGCCTCAACCACAGATATTGCTCAGGCCGAAGCCGCCGTCTCTGGGGCTCGCGCTCAGCTCGACGACGCCCGCGCTCGCCTAACCCTCTCCCAGGCGGACAATGACCGCAGCCAGAGCCTTTTCGACCGAGGAGCGATTTCTCGCAGTGAGCTAGACAGCGACCTCAGCGACAGCCGTAGTGCCAGCGCCGGCGTTGACCAGGCGATCGCCCAGCTCGCAGAGGCCGAACAGCGCCTGATCGACCAGCAAAATGGCAGTGATACCGAAACTATTGCTCAAGCTCAGGCTCGACTGCGCAGCGCCCAGGGCCAGCTGGCAGCAGCTCAGTCTCAGCTAGATGACACCCAGATTCGCGCTCCCTTTGACGGCATTGTCACCCAGCGCTTTGCCTCTGAGGGGGCCTTTGTGACGCCAACGGCCACCGCTTCAGAGGTGACTTCTGCAACTTCGACAGCGATTGTAGCGATCGCCAGCGGTCTAGAAGTAATCGCTGAAGTTCCCGAAGCCGATGTCAGCCGCATCAAAATCGGCCAGTCGGCTGAAATTCAGGCCGACGCATTTCTAGAAGAAATCTTTAAAGGAAAGGTACGACTAATTGCGCCAGAGGCGATTGAACGCCAGAACGTTACCGTCTTTCAAGTGCGGATTGATCTGCTGACAGGCACCGACCAACTGCGCTCGAATATGAACACGACAGTTGCCTTTATTGGTGAGCAGCTAGCAGATGCGCTCGTAGTGCCAGCGGTCGCAATTATCACACAGGGCGGAGAAACGGGCGTGCTTGTACCGGGAGAGTCTGGTCAGGCGCAGCTAGAGCCTGTGGTTTTAGGATCTCAGGTGGGCGATCGCATTCAGGTACTCGATGGGCTAGCGGCAGGTGACCGCGTCTTTATTGACCTGCCGCCTGGACAGAGCCTAGAAAATCTCACCTTTGGCCGTAACTAGCGCTAGAAGTCCCGTTTTTCTTCACTTCAGCAGGTCACTATAACCAGCTCTCAGCTACCGAGCTAGGTAACGAAAAGTGAAAATACCCCCGAGCCGACTGTCGTGGCAGTCACGTTAGGGACTGTAGAACTTATCTACTCGGGCAGGAACTTGCCTGTGTCGAATGAGAGATGTTTGTGGGCGCTCATCTTCACTATCTTGACAGAAAAGCCGTGTGGCAGCGGGCGGCTAAAAAAGGCAGTGCGAAAAGGCAAAAGAGGAAAGGCGAATGAGTTCTCAGAGAATATCGGTTTGTCAGGTTGATGACCTGAGTGAGGGGCAAATGCGGCAGTTCTCGGTCGCTGACAGCGAGATTTTGCTGGTTCGATCTGAGGATGGCTTCAGCGCGATCGCCCCCCACTGCTCTCATTACGGTGCACCGCTGGCCAAAGGAATACTGCACGCGGGCCGAATCGTCTGCCCCTGGCATAACGCCTGCTATGACGCCGAGTCAGGCGTACAGATCGAGCCCCCCGGATGTGACAATCTGGCAAAATACCCCGTTCAGGTAGAATCGGGCACCGTCTACGTTGAGCTACCAGAAAAGAACGTAGAGCACAGGGTGCCTGCCCTGGCTGAACCCAATACACAAAGCGACAAACGAACTTTTGTCATCGTCGGCGGCGGCGCAGCCGGAAACGCAGCCGCACAAACGCTCAGACAGGTTGACTACAAAGGCCGGATTGTCATGCTCACTGCCGACAGCGAGCTGCCCTACGACCGCACAAAACTCAGCAAAGCCTACCTGCAAAGCGACGAAGTCAAAGGCCCAGACCTGCTTCGCCCGGCTGACTTCTATAAAAAGTACGGCATCGAAGTTGAGACATCGGCCAGAGTCACGAAGCTAGATACTGAGTCGCAGCAGTTGTTCTACGGGGAAAACACGTTGAACTACGATGCGCTTTTGTTAGCAACCGGTGGCAAGGTGCGTCAGATCCCAATCGACGGTGCGGACAAGCCAAATGTATTTACGTTGAGGCAGGCCGAAGATGCTCAGCAGATTTTGCAAGCTGCCAAAGGCGCAAAGAAAGCGGTGATTGTTGGCGACGGCTTCATCGGTATGGAAGTTGCCGCTAGCTTGAGACAGCAGGGACTCGATGTAACTGTTGTTGCCTCGCACAAAGTTCCTTTTAAGAACGTATTAGGAGAGTCGGTAGGTAAGCTGTTTCGACAGGTTCATGAGTCTGAGGGCGTACAGTTCAAGCTAGAGACTAAGGCAAAGGCTTTTCACGGAGAGCGTAAAGTAGAGACAGTAGAGCTAGACAGCGGTGAAAAGCTGGAAGCCGATCTGGTGGTTGTGGGCATTGGCGTGCAGCCTGCTACAGACTTTGTCGAAGGGCTGCTGATGGACGAAGAAGATGGCAGCATATTGGTCAATCAATACTTGCAGGCCACGCCCAGCGTTTACGCTGCTGGTGATATTGCCCAGTTTCCGCATTTCATTACTGGTCAGCCGGTACGGATAGAACACTGGCGATTGGCGATGCAGCACGGACAAATCGCTGCCTGTAATATGGTAGGGCAAAAAGTCACTTTCAAGGCGGTTCCTTTCTTCTGGACAGGACAGTTTGACATTAAGCTGCGCTATGTAGGCCACGCCGAAGACTGGGATAACACAATTGTTCAAGGAAGTTTAGAAGAGAAAGATTTTCTCTCTTTTTACGCTAAGGAAGAGCAAGTGCTAGCTGTTTCGGGAATTGGGCGAGATAGGGCGATCGCTGCCATCTCAGAACTCATGCGACTGCGAAAAATGCCCCCTGCCAGCAAAGTTCAAGAGACTACAGACTGGGCTGAATACCTGGCGTCCGTCTCCGACTAGTCTATGCCGCAGGTCAGTTTACACTGCTATCTTGTCCGAATGTATCGGGAAAGATGGTAGGCAACCAGCTTAATTTCTTCCGGGCCGAGTTCGGACGATGAACTTTCCATAAATTTTGGTAAGCCTTTGGGGTTGATTACCCAGACTTTGCTGCGTTTAGCTTCAGGGCCGGAGCATACAAACCACCCTGGGAAAACAACAACTGGTTTGACAGCGTGAGTGTGGCCGGTGCTTTCTTTGACGAACTGGCTCAGCCAATTTGCTTGAGCGATCGCTTGCGTGATGGGATCACGCTCAGGCTTATAGCCATTTACGCTGACGGCGTTCCCATCAAAGTAAACAGTGGCTTTACCTTCGGCAGGTTTGCTGAAGGTTTTGGTTTCTATTGTGAAAATGCCTTTGGGGCCAATAATGACATGATCAAGGTTGAAATTCTTGCCAATGACATCATGAAAGACACGATAGCCCGATTCTCGCAGCGCTTCTAAATACTGTCCAACAGCCTTTTCTCCATCTCTGGCTTGTTTGAGAATTTTGATCTGCCTCATCAAGGTAGATAGCTTAAAGATGCAATAGGCAACAATACCTCCGCAGAAAATGGTTATGAGCACCGGGTTGTAGGGGATTTCAGCATACCAGCGCCACCACTCATGGCCAGCTGAAACAATGGCAAAGAGCGCGGCTACTATCAAAGGGTAAGCATCTTCGTCAAGGATATTTTGAATGGCTTCGTCTAAAGATTGGCCAGGGTTGCGAAGGGGCTTGTCTGTGATGGGTGATTTTTTAGGGATGCTGCGCCGCGAGAGTTTTCGGCGGAGATGATAAAGCATAGAACTTGACTAAAACCTAATTTCAAGGTTTCCCGAATAGCCCCCTTCGGCTGCCAACCAACGCGCACAATGAAGCCTGAGCATCGGTTCAGATAGCTTTGCTACGCGCTAAGCAGTATCGTTTGAGCGTAGGGTTCACAGCGTTTCCAGTGGAGGGAATGGTCGCTACAAGCCGTCCTTTCCCGAGCAGGCCTCCTGAAACCCTTGCAAAACATTCACCACATTTGTCCCGATCTCATCGTGGTAGCCGCCTTCCATGACAAACAGGGTAGGCCACTGCTGAGCGCCGAGCTGTTTGCCCAGTTTGATGAAATCTTCACTCTCCAACAAAAACTTCGAGATGGCGTCACCTTTAAAGGTATCGACGCCTAAAGAGACAATTAAGTACTGAGGGTTCTGGCTTTCGATTTTCTTCAGCGCGGCCTTTAAAGTGCGAGCATACTGCTCCCACTGAATGCCACGAGGCAGCGGAAAGTTTGCATTCCAGCCCGGCGCGTTTTTTCCACCCGTCTCGTCGGCATAGCCTAGAAAGTAGGGATAGTCGTGAGTGGGGTCGCCATGAATAGAGGCAAAGAAGACATCCGTTCGGTCATAAAAGATGGATTGCGTGCCGTTGCCGTGGTGGTAGTCCACATCGAGAATGGCGACAGTAGCGGTCGGATCGTGCGCTCGAAAGGCTTCAGCAGCGATCGCCGCATTGTTAAAAAAGCAGTAGCCCCCGCACATATCCCCATGCGCATGATGACCGGGCGGACGACAAAGAGCAAAAGCCATGCCCTCTTCGCGAACAATTTCCTGAGCCTTCACCGCGCACCAGGCCGAACCGATGGCCGCATTCCAGGTGCCCGCCGTAATCGGAGTGCCCGTATCAAACGAATAGTAGCCTAGCTTTGCATATGGGCTCAGAGGTTCCGCCCGATCTAAGCTGAGGCGGTTGAAGGTATGCGGCAGTGCATAGGGCTGCATCGGCACTTCGCACTGCCAATCCTGAAAAATTGTCCGAACAAAGTCGATGTATTCCGCTTTGTGAACCCGTTTAATCAGTGTGAGCAGATCAGCCTCAGGTTTCATAAACTGAGGAGTAGCCGTTTTCTCCTCCTCAGAGGCAGGCAGTTCAACAATTTCGCCTAAGCTGCGCTGACGCACTTCATTTAATATCTTGAAAGCGCGATCTGGATTCTCGAAACAATCGACCAGGCTGCCTCTGAAGAATTCCTTCTCAGGCACATGTAAGCTATGTAGCGAGCTGTACACGGTCTTCATCGACTGCGTTCTCCTCAAAACCGTCTGTTTCAGCAGTACGAACAGTCTATAGTTGCATGGTTCACTCGGGCAGCTGCCAGCTCTGCGGGTCAAATTCACTCAGCTGAGCAATTACCTGATCAGCCTCGCTGTAAAGCTGCGCTTCCATATGCGCTGCCGGTACCGCCACCACAGACATACCTGCCTGCTTAGCAGCCTTCACCCCAGCTGGCGAATCTTCAAACACCAGACACTGAGCCGGATCAGCTTCTAGCCGCTGTGCCGCGACTAAGAAGCTGTCTGGGGCAGGCTTGCTCCGCTTAACTGCTGGGTCGCTGCCCAGCACAATTGCCTGAAAAATAGCCAGCCACGCCTGATAGCGCTGCGTCTTGAGCGTGAAAGTGACCTGAGCTGAGCTGGTAGCGATCGCCTGCGGCATCCCTAGCTTATGAAACCGCTGAGTGATTGCAACAGCCCCAGGCATTGGCTCGGCCTGCGGCAGCAGATCGTAAATTAGCTGGTCGCGGGCCTGTAAGTGAGCCTGAGCAGTCAGCGGCAGCGCCAGCTCGTCGACCAATATCTGAGCACATTCCAGGGCCTGACGGCCCATAATTTGGCGATGTAGCGCCGGGGTAAACGTCTTACCATAGCGATTGGCAATAATTTCATTCACCCGGCAGTAGATGGGCTCAGTATCTAACAGCAGTCCGTCAAAATCGTAGATCAGGTGGGTGATTGGCATGAAATCACGAAACTGGGAAAACCCAGGGGGCGGCTGATTATTCGCCTATCACTATCTCATTCTTCACCCACCTGCGACTACCGGCGACTAGAAGGAAAACTGGATGCCGCCAGCGACGATGGCGCTATCGTTGTCGCTGAGCACATCTTCTAAGCGCAGATACACACCTGGCCCCTTAGCTCGACCGGTGCCTACCTGCTGAGCAATGCGATCGCCCGTTTCATCGACTGCAAACTGATTGACCGGCACGTCTACCGCTTTATCAGCGCTGGTCAGCACTTCCATCATCTGCTCGCCAGCGGCATTTAGCATGGGTTCGGTTTGGTAGATAGCCACCGCGTTGCCCGCCGCATCGTACTGATAGGCGTCGCGCCGGACTTCTCCAAACGGATGAAACACCACTTCTGCTCGCAGGCCAGTGTCAAATCCGCCGCTGCTGCGACCAAACACCGTATCTCTAGTAAACAGCTCTGCTCGCACCGTGTTAGCAGCAGCTGTCCAGGGCGTATTGCCAAAGTTATACACGCCGCCCAGGGCTAGCTCGCCCCGCACAGGAGAGAAGTTAGGGTAGCTGTCATTATCAACCGTGGTCGGGCCCTGATCCACTGAGAGTATTCTGACCTCTGTAGGCTCGATAGTTTCTTCAACCGTCGAATCTGTTAGAGTCTCTGCTCCCCGCTGAATGGTAGTGGTCACTGGCACTTCACGAGTAGAGCTGCTGGTGATAATGGGCTCTCCTTGTGGCACGAAGGTAACGTTGATTAGCTCACCATTGCTATTGATATCAAAAGCGGCAGCGCCAGGCGTCTGTGTGGTTTGCGTCACCTCTGTGCCAGATGAATTGATCTGCGTCAGTTCCGTTGAAAAGGTGTTGATCGTCCGCCGGGTTCGCAGGCCGGTGACGGCTCTATCTACCGTTGTAGTCGTCCGGAACACCGTATCTCGCTGGTTGCCGATCCCCCCAGTAAGCGCCCCCCCAAGATAGAGACCGCCCGCCCTGGTTGTTTGCACATAAGCCTGCTGACCGACCGACCCCAAGATAGTCTCTTGCGGAATCAGTGCATTGCCCACTCGGGCATCGGCCTCAATGCTCTGAGTAACGTCTACGGTTGGAATAAGAGCGCCACCAGGCACCTCTGCATAGGAGCCCTGAATACCGTTAAACAGCGTATTGGCTGCGTTGCCTGTAGACAGAGTGTCTTCTACCGCGTACACCTCTGTCATTTCTTGGGCAAAGTTTTGCGGCTGGCGGTCAGCTGAGATGATTCTAAAGTCGCCATCGGCGATGCGGTAGCCGCCCGCTTCTGGAGTCACCGCATAAGTCTGGCCGAGCTGTAGCGCCTGACCGGGCTGTTGAGGCACCAGCGCGTAAATGATTCGCGAGACTTCTCCTGCCCCCAGCGAAATCGGCTCTTGGGCATAGCCATTCTTAGTCCACTGCGGCACAAAGCTCAGCGAAGCATCCGGGCGCTCTAGCAGCAGACCGCCCACATTGTCGGTGTAGGCCGCGTTGCCCGGACCGACTTGCTGAGGATTGGGCGGCGCAATCACCACCGCCTGACCTGCGGGCAAATCGACAATACCATTGACGGGCAAGATCGGATCGCCTTGCACTATGCGGCTAGGCGTAGCGGGCACATAGCCCACCCAGCGCCGATTGTTAAACAAGCCGGTAGGCTCCACCAATAGCGGACCATCTGGCTCAGGGTTGACAATCGCAACGCCGAGGATATCTGTGGCAATGCGATGGGTGCGGGTAAAGAACTGCGTAATCCCTGCTGTTGCTGTCAGCCCGGCTTCGTTGTCTCCGACAGTGGGGTCAAAAGTGATGTTGCCTGTGAGCAGCGTGGGCGGCGTAGCCGGATTGCGAGCTAAGGGAGAGAGCTGGCCGGTGAGTCCCAAGCCATCGCTGCCGAGTCGTACCTCTCCGGCAGCAGCATAGCGGTTGTATACGAGCTGATCGTCATCGGTGGTGCGAACGCCAGTAGCATGGCCAATGCGGGTTGATAGCGCGTCGTCGGGCAGTTCGACTGTCCCCCGGCTTCTCTGTTCTTCTACCTGCGTGACGGACTGCTGAAGGTCTTCAACGGTGTCCGTTTCAACAAATTCCTCCTGCCGCGTTTCAGACGCTAGCTGAATCTCTTCAGCAGGGGTGACGGTGATGTTGGTGTTATTTCGCAGAGCAATCCCCGCACCACGCCCCCCTGGCAGGCCTACATAGTCACCGTCGTCAAAGTCCAAATCGCCCCCGTTTTGCAAATCTTCTACGATGAAGTCGCCAGCCTGGTTGAAGTAAATGCCCGATTCGCTGGGAGCAGCTTCGTCCCTCCTGATGTTAAGCACGCGCAGCTGGATAACATCGTTGACACGATATTCCGCCGTAATGCCAGCATTTCGAGGGAGAGGCTTGCCATCGGGGCCAACCGTAATCCGGTCGCCTCGGACAAAGACAGTTTCGCTACTTCTCTCGGTGCCATCAGGCCTTAGCACTGTCACCTCAATGCCTTCACCGAAGCCGTGATTGCCTTCACGATAGTTCAGGTTAAACCGACTGGTAAACCTCAGCGTATCATCTTGTAAGGTGTAGCTGCTGCCGGGATCTTCCTGCATTAGCGCGTCGTTAAAAGCCCGGTTGATATAGGGCATATCGGTCCGAATTTCAACGTTGTTGGGCGCTAGTTTGGTAGTGTCAACAGGTTGCGCCTGTCGTTCTTGGGTGGTAACCGGGATCTCTGCGGGCAGCGGAATATTGGATTCGTTTCTCAGCGGCCCGGTGTTGAGATTAAAAGCGTTGTTGTCTACTCGGACTGCGCCGCTCGCATCACGTACTGGGGGGGCAGCAGTAGGCGTGATTTGAGCGATCGCGCCTGGGGCAATCAGGCCAAAGCTACCAGCCGCTATCAGCAGCGCCATCAGTCTGGCGACAAAAATATTATCGCTGCACAGACGGATCAGAATATAGGGAGAAGAGTTAGCAGTTGACAGGAACTTAATGGGGGGCATCAGGATATAAAGGCAGAATCTGCCATGACGACTATTGGAGGCATCGCCGAGGAAGACTTTTTGAGAACTCAGCGATATTACTTAAGCACTCTTCTAAGGTAGCAACCTGTTTCCCGTAAGAAATTCCGTAGATCTACTCAGCAAGAGGCTTAAAATTCCCGTAAACCTATTGATACCAGTTCTTTTGCGCAGAATAAAGCAGCTTAAAAAAACTCTGTAACTTCACATTGTTGAAATTCTGGTATAGGCATCAGTACTTAAACAAATCGATACATCCCTTGTACACAGGTACTCATACACGAATAGGACAGGTCTTCTTTAAAGCCATAGTAAATTTTTAGGGCGGTTGCATTTAGGTTGTATTTAGATTGAGCAATGTTAAAAAAGAAACAAAGGCTCAATCTGCAACCGCCCTTCGTCGCGGCATTGAGCAGCGACATCTGAAAACCACTGATCTAAAAACCATCAGAAGGAAAACTGGATGCCGCCAGCGACGATGGCGCTGTCGCGATCGCTGAATACATTTTCCAAACGCAGATACACGCCCGGTCCCTGCGCTCGACCAGTACCCACCTGCTGAGCAATGCGATCGCCCGCTTCATCGACTGCAAACTGATTGACCGGCACCTCTACCGCTTTGTCAGCGCTGGACAGCACTTCCATCATCTGCTGTCCAGCGGCGTTTAGCATGGGCTCGGTCTGGTAGATAGCCACCGCATTGCCCGCCGCATCGTACTGATAGGCATCGCGCCGGACTTCTCCAAACGGATGAAACACCACTTCTGCTCGCAGGCCAGTTTCGGTGTCGCTGCCGCGACCAAACACGGTATCTCTGGTAAACAGCTCTGCTCGCACCGTGTTGGCAGCAGCTGTCCAGGGCGTATTGCCAAAGTTGTACACGCCGCCCAGCGCTATCTCGCCCTGTACAGGTGAAAAATTAGGATAGGTTTCACCGGCTGCGGTCGTGGTTTCTTGGTCCATTCCAAGCAGTCTGATATCTGTTAGCTCTACGGTTTCTTCAGTCACAGAGCTGAGCAGCAGCTCTTCGCCCCGCGCTATCCGGCTGTCTTGGGTGACTTCTTGGGTGACTGTAGCAGGCAGATCATCACCGCGCAAAAATTTGACGTTTTCGAGTTCACCCTGACCGGTGATATCGAAGACAGCGGTGCCAGCATTCTGAATGGTCTCAGTAGTTTGCACAGAAACGATGTCTTGCCGTACCAGCGGCGTCGCAAACGTGTTGACTGTGCGCCGGGTACGCAGCTCATCGGCGGCCTGCTCTACGGTAGAGCGGGTGCGTCTGATGGTGTCTTGCTGATTGCCGATGCCGCCTGTGAGCGCAGCTCCCAGATAAAAGCCACCGGCCCGAGTCGTGCGTACATAGGCGCTTTGCCCCTGGTCACCGGCAATTATCTCCTGCGGAAAGAGCGCATTGCCCACTCGCGCATCGGCTTCGTCAGCCAGGCCGACATCTATAGTGGAAATGCGATCGCCCCCAACGGCTTCTGCATAGACACCCTGAATGCCATTGAAAAGAGCCGTTGCCGCATTGTTGCTCGCCAGTGTATCTTCAACGGCATATATTTCTGACTGCTCTTGGGCTGCCTGCTCTTGGGCAAAGTTTTGGGGCTGCCGGTCGGCTGCAATCACCGTAAAGCCGCCGTCGGTAATCGCATAGCCGCTGGCGCTGTCAGTCACTGCGTAGCGATCGCCAATTTGCAGTGCCTGACCAGGCTGCTGTGGCACCAGCGCGTAGATAATCCGCTGCGCTTCACCCGGTGCGAGCGCAATCTGTTCTTGGGCATAGCCGCTGCCTGTCCACTGCGGAATAAAGCTAAAATCTCCAGCCGCACTTTCAATCAGCAGACCGCCCACATTGTCGGTATAGGCCGCGTTACCCCGACCGACCTGCGCAGGGTCAGGCGGTGCAATCACCACCGCCTGGTTGGCTGGCAGATCAAAGATGCCGTTGGCTGAAAATATTTGATTGCCGAGCATCGTGGTGGCTGGCGTCGGTGGCACATAGCCCACCCAGCGCCGATTGTTCAGCAGGCCACCGGGCTCTACCAGCCTGGGCCCATTCGAATCGGGATTTTCAATCGCATTGCCGAAAATGTCGGTTGCCTGATGGTGAGTCGAGCTTAAAAACTGCGTTAGAGAGAGGCTGGTGGTCAGTCCGGCTTCGTTGTTGCCAGCGCTCGGGTCAAAGGTGAGATTGCCCGAGAGCAGGGTTGGCGGCACTGCCGGATTGTTGACCAGCGGCGATAGCTGACCGGTCACGCTCAGACCGTCGCTGCCTACTCGAACCTGACTGGCTGCTGCGTAGCGGTTGTACACCAGCTGCTCATTGTTTTCGGTGCGCACGCCGCTAGCGTGGCCCAGGCGAGTATGGGTCGCATCCGGCGTCTCCACCGTGCCCCGAATTCTCTCTTCTACAAGGACCGTGTCAGACTGAATGACATCTTCGTTCAGCTCAGTTTCAATCTCCTCTTCCTGCCTGACTTCCGGTGCTAGTGGCGTTTCGGCAACTTGAGTATCGTAGGAGATATTGCGGCGCTCTTCGAGCGCGATCGCCTCACCTTGCCCGCCCGGAATTTCGACATATTCACCGTCGTTGAAGTCTAGGTCACCGCCATTCTGCAAGTCTTCGACAATAAACTGACCGTCCTGAGCAAAGTAGATGCCCGACTCACTGGGGGCAGCGCCATCACTTCTCAAATTGAGCACTCGCAGCTCTACAACATCCGCAGAGCCGTAGGCGACATTCAGCTGCGCCCTCTCCGGCAAAGCTTCACCGTTTGGCCCCACGCGCACACCGTCACCGCGCACAAAGACAGTCTCACGGCTCTTCACTTCTCCAGCTGGGTCAAATACCGTCACCTGAATGCCCTCGCCATAGCGATGATTGCCAGGGAGATGATTCAGGTCAAACCGCGTCCTCAGCTGTAAAGAATCCGTATCAAGCTGGTAGCTGAGGTCTTCCTGGCCCAGGGCACTGTCAAAAGACTGATCGATATAGTCACCGTCAGCGGTAATTTCGATGCTGTTGGGTGACTGCTGACTACGAATGACCGGCTGAGCCATCCCTTCATTAGTCTCAGCTGGCAGCATTGCTGGCAAAGGAATAGATGAGCCATTTTCAAACGTGCCGGTTCGCAGATCAAAGGCATTGTTGTCTATCTCGACCTGACCGCTAGCACTATCGTGGCTGATATCTGAGGGCTGAGCGATCGCGCTCTGAGCGCTCAGGCCAAGTCCGCCCGTCGCCAACAGAGTTGCTATTAGCGTGGCGGTAGAGCGCAAGTGACGGTTATCTGAAGACGTACGTGGCTGAGAAGCAGTTATGGGTAGAAACATCATTGGGAAGCACCGGGAGTGTTAGCTATTTGTGTTGCAAAGTTGTTGGCACCGCTGCTTGAGAAATTTTTGTCTCTCTCCGCGATGCTACTGACTAACTCTTCGGGTGTAATCTCAGTATTTCCGCCAGGATTCTCATTGTTTTTCCGCGTCAAAACAGGCCCATATGGGACCTAAACTCAGACATATCAGTAGCTTCACGCTATTTCTTATCCCTCAGACTGTCAGAACTTTTTGCTTGAAAAAATCGCGTTTTGATACCAAAAACAGGTAGGCCAAAAAACAACAGACCAAGCATACTTGATACCGCAGCTGTGTCAGAGTCTTGACCGTCACCCTAAAAAAATCTCTGATTTAGCCGGATCGCGCTGGGCTAGTATCTGCCTATGCCCTGTCCGTTCTACCAAACATCTCTCTTCTCAGATTTTTGTAGCGAAAAACGAGGTGTGCCAAAAGAGAGATTGGCGTGCCGCTAGACGTGTGAAGTTTGTGTGGAATCCACAAAAAAATCCTGACGCCCGTTTTTCCGGATGTCAGGATTTCTTGATAATTTAGTTCAGATTCTTCTGGACTGGCTACGGCTGCGGCACCCATACCGATACCGACCCTGCCTCGCAGCGAAAATCGGCCCAGCCCTCTTCATTGGTCGTGACGGGCTGGTCGACATGCTCAGTCACATCAATATAGACGCAGTTAGCGTGACCGACCTCCATCCACTTAGTCCCAGCTTCGCTGTTGCTCAGCACAACGGCCATACCACCGGGGTTAGTCTCGGTACCCAGCCGCGTCCAGCCAATCACGTTGGCATGGTCAAAATAGTCGTACTGGTCACCAAAGGCGTAGGTGCGGCGCGCGTGCAAAAACTTATCGATCAGCCACTGATGGCTCTCCATCCAGATTTCATACTCATTGCCGTCTTTACCGGTGTCCTTATAGTGAGCGCCATAGTAGTCCGCATAAAAGATGCAGGGGTAGCCCTCCCGACGCAGCAAAATCAGCGCATAGGCCAGCGGCTTAAACCAGGCTTCTACCACCGACTCTAGCGACTGCAACGGCTGTGAGTCGTGATTATCAACCAGCGTAACGGCCAAGGCAGGCTGCTCTTTGACTAGCGTGTCATCAAAAATAGCGCGCATATCGTAGCCATTGCCCGCCTTGCTCGCTTCGCGAAAGCTGTAGTGCAAAGGCGCGTCAAATAGCGCCACATCGCCACCAGTGACATCGATAAAGTGGTGCAGCGCTTCAATTTCGTTAGACCAATATTCGCCTACTGCAAACATCCGCTTGCCGCTGTACTTGCGCATGTGGGTGAGCCACTCCGGGAAAAATCCTGCTTTGACGTGCTTGACCGCATCAAAGCGAAACCCGTCTAGGTCAGTGGTATCTATAAACCATTCTCCCCAGCGGGTAATCTCTTCCTTTACCTCCGGATGGCTCACATCCAGGTCACAGCCCATCAGGTAGTCAAAGCCGCCCTTTTCCAGATCCACATTGGTCTCGAAACCTTTGCCTTCAAACAGATAAACCGCCTCAAAATCACCTTTTTCGTAGGCGTTGTAGTCTACCGCGCCAAAGTGCCACCAGTGAAACTCCATTTCGGAATACTTGCCGTTACGGCCCGGAAAGGTAAAGTGAGTCCAGGCTTTGATAGTGACCGGATCGCCAATAGCTTGAGAGCGATCGCTCGGCGAGTACGGCGTCGCTACAAATTCTTCTTGCTCATCTGCGCCCAGCCGATGGTTCATCACCACATCGGCATAGGCTTCAATGCCTGCTTGCTTAACTGTCTTGATCGCATCAATGTATTCCTGAGAAGTGCCGTATTTGGTGCGCACCGACCCCTTCTGGTCAAATTCTCCTAGGTCGTACAGGTCATAGACTGAGTAGCCCACATCGTAACCACCCGCAGCACCTTTGTAGGCAGGCGGTAACCATACCGCCGTAATCCCGGCTTGAGCCAACGCTTCAGCCCGCTGAGCAACTTCCTTCCACAAAGTACCGTCAGGCTCGTTGTACCAGTGAAAGTATTGCATCATCACGCCATTAGGGGCAGCCATGTTGAGTACGCTCCGTGAAGGATGTGAATTGTAAAGATGTAGATTATTAAGTCATCATCATCAGGCTAAAGAATTAAATAGGAAACGCCTCTAAAGATATAGATATGGGTCTGACCAGGTCATACGACCTATCAGCTGGCTGAGGCCATCTCTGGTTTGACGAAGAGTTTGATGAAGGGGCGATCGCAGAATCTTCACCATCTCTGCTGATAGATCGATATAAGCCAATTCCTGGAATCAAACCATGAAAGCTGCTATCCCCCAAGCCGACTGCCCTGGCCAACGCACTCCTGCCCCAGCCGACTTCAGCATTCTACGTGCCGCCCTAGAAAATCTGCAAGACGGCTTCATCATCGCCAGCCAAACCGGCGAAATTGAAAAAATCAACCCCCCTGCCCGGCGCATCTGCACGCTCCTCAAAGCAGAAGCAGACACCCTACCCGCCGAGATTTGGAGAGTCTGCCAATCCGCCTTGAAAAGTCAGGACGTGCTCTTTTTTGAAAAAATTGGCATCGATGCCGAGATCATCCTGCCGGAGGACCTCGGCACCGCTCGCGTGCGCGCACAAAATATTCACCTGGCCCAGATTCCCCACCTACTGATCGTCATCGAAGACCGTCAGCAAACCATCCGCAACAAAGCGCTCTCCGACGCCGCCCTTTTTGGCCTGACCGAACGCGAAACCGAAGTCTGGCAGCTGCGCCTGCGCGGAGCCGACTATCAAGAAATTTCGACTGCGCTGTGGATCACCCAAAACACGGTGAAGAAGCACGTTAAAAATATTCTCGCCAAGCAGCGCAGCCACCAGGACAATATGGAGTATCAGCTAATGGCCTAGCTCGACAGCACCCGCTCCTGACCCCTCCAAGGCTATCGTATACAACAAATACGATAGCCTTGGAGGGGTCAGCTAGGTGGCATAGTTTCTGAGCCACCCCGTCCCTGCGGGCCACCCCGACCGAGCGGGGATTTGCGTCAGGCTAGGAAGACAAAGGTAGCTCGATAGCCTCAAAAGCAAGCCAGGTCAAATCTCCTCCTCGGAGGAGTGCCCGCAGGGCGAGGTGGGTCGGTCACTTGGAGCCACTCAATTTCTTACACTTGTGTATGCACGGGAACATAGGAGCCTCCCAGGAAAACGGGTGAACTCCTGAGCCTACTTCAGCGGTACCGCTTTAGAAACAGCCACGTCAGCCACTGGCATTTGGGCATGTCCCATTTCAGCCACCAGCTCTGCGTTGCGAATCAGCACTGAGCGCTGTAACAGGGGCGTGCGCGCCACCGAGCTGTTAGCTAGAGTCAGCAGAGGATTGGCCGCTATGCCTGCCAGGGCCGTTACGACCACCGCCGTGATCAAGCTCACCTGCAAGGGTCGCATACCGGGCAGCGACCAGTCATTGATTGTGTAGGCTTTCACCGAGTCAGACATTTCCTGCGGCTCTTTGACCACCATCATCTTCACCACTCGAATGTAGTAGTAAATGGAGATGACGCTGGTAATTAGGCCTACTAGCACTAAGCCATAGGCACCGGCCTGCCAGCCTGCCCAGAAAATGTAAATTTTGCCAAAGAAGCCTGCCAGCGGCGGAATGCCGCCCAGAGAAAGCAGACAAATGCTCAACCCCAGCGTCAGCAGCGGATCTTTTTGGTAGAGACCGCTGTACTCGCTGATCTGGTCGGTGCCTGTGCGCAGGGAGAACAAAATGACGCAGGTAAAAGCCCCCAGGTTCATAAACAGATAGATGAACAGGTAAAACACCAGGCTGGAGTAGCCCGCATCGGTGCCGATGATAAAGCCAATCATCACAATGCCCGCTTGCCCAATTGAGGAGTAGGCCAGCAGACGCTTCATGCTGGTTTGGGCCAGGGCAACCACGTTACCCAAAATCATGCTGAGAATGGCCAGCGCCGCAAATACAAACCGCCACTGCTCGGCCACCATGGGAAAGGCCGTCAGCAGCAGACGAATGGCCAGTGCGAACCCAGCTGTTTTAGACCCAACCGATAGAAAGGCCACCACTGGCGTAGGCGATCCTTCGTAGACATCGGGCGTCCACTGGTGAAAGGGCACTGCCGCAACTTTGAAGGCGATCCCGGCAATCACAAATACCAGGGCAATAATTAGGCCGATTGGGGCTTCGGTATTAGCAGCAGCGATTTGAGTGGCGATCGCCGCCAAATTCGTTTCCCCACCCGACAGCCCGTACAGCAGCGACATGCCGTAGAGAAAAATTGCCGCGCTCGCCGCCCCGATCAGCAGATACTTCAGCGCCGCCTCATTCGAGCGAGGATCGCGCTTCATATAGCCCGTCAGCAGGTAAGACGAAATACTCAGTGTCTCTAGCGAGACAAAGACCATAACCAGCTCATCGGCCCCAGCCAAAAACATGCCGCCCAGCGTCGCCGCTAGCAAAATCGCCAAAAACTCCGCCAGTGCCGTACCTGAACGCTCTACGTAACGAATGCACATCGGCACCGTTACCAACGCTGACAGCGCGATAATGCCGCGAAAAACAATGCTCAAATCGTCACCATTAAACGCTCCTAAAAAAGCGATCGGCTCGGCTGCGCCCCACTGCAAGTAGAGGTCAAAAATGGCGGCCAGCAGGCCAGACATTGCGACATAGGGCAGCCACTGGGCTACCCTACGACCGCCAATAATATCGGTAACAATGACCACCATAATCGTGACGATCACAATCCCTTCTGGCAAAATGATGCCAGCATTCAGCTGAGCGGCAATATTGGCAAAGTCCATTGACTACGGCCCAGTAACGTGGCCAGCTAGATTCCACTTGAAAGCTTACCGTGTATTTTCCGTTAATCCCAGTGTTTGACAGAAGAATTTTGCAGAAATAGCGGCCACCATCACAACGGGTAAGAACCAAACGGACGCCGAATGGACGGAGATCACTAAAAAAATTAATAGACAGATACTTCTAGAGAGCGCTACAACAAAAACGGTATAGAGATCAAAGGGTTTGCTCAATCTGCCTATCTCCGTTAGCTTGACTCTAAGCAGACAAAGCCAAAAAGGCAGGGTAGACGGATTGAACCATTTTGATCTATCGCTATATATAGAGTAGAGGCGGCAGTGACTCAATCCTTGGGAATGCTTGAGCCAACCGGCAAAGTGCTCCCTGCCGGGCACCCGTTTATCCGCAGGCCCGTTCATCTTAGAATCTGTCCCAGAACCTGCAATGGCAGCGTCAGTCTGCTTTGAAGCTCACCATTCGTCACCGTTCACCACCGCCGTCCACCTCAGTTAAAAACGCACAGGTCGTATGTCTACGCTCGTCATCGTTGAGTCTCCTACTAAAGCCAAAACCATTCGCAACTACCTGCCCAAGGGCTATCGGGTAGAGGCTTCGATGGGCCACATTCGCGATTTGCCTAAGTCGGCCAAAGAGATTCCGGCCAAGGTCAAAGGCGAAAAATGGGCTCAAATTGGCGTCAATACAGAAGCTGACTTTGAACCTCTGTACGTGATCCCGCAGGACAAAAAGAAGGTCGTCAAAACCCTTAAAGACGCGCTCAAAGACGCAGACGAACTGGTGCTAGCTACAGACGAAGACCGCGAAGGAGAGAGCATTAGCTGGCACTTGTTGCAGGTGCTCAAGCCCAAAGTGCCGACCAAGCGGATGGTCTTTCACGAAATTACCAAAGAAGCCATTCAAGCGGCCCTCTCTAACTGCCGCACCATTGACGACAAGCTGGTACACGCTCAGGAGACTCGCCGCATTTTAGACCGACTGGTGGGCTACACCGTCTCGCCGCTACTGTGGAAAAAAATTGCCTTTGGGCTCTCAGCCGGGCGAGTGCAGTCGGTTTCGGTCAGGCTTTTGGTAGAGCGCGAGCGGGCCAGACGCGCCTTCAGACGAGGCTCGTACTGGGACTTGAAAGCGGCTTTACTCAAGTCCAAGAGTCCTTTTGATGCCAAATTAGTGTCAGTCGGGGGCACTCGGGTCGCCAACGGCAGTGACTTTGACGAGGCCACCGGTCAGGTGAAAGCCGGTCGCAACGTGCTGCTGCTGAATGAGGCGGAGGCGCGATCGCTGCAATCCCGATTAGAGCAAAGCGCCTGGAGCGTTTCCAACCTAGAAGAGCGGCCCAATACTCGCAAACCCGCCCCGCCTTTTACCACCTCTACCTTGCAGCAAGAGGCCAACCGCAAGCTAGGGCTCTCGGCTCGCGACACCATGCGGACCGCTCAAGGGCTGTACGAGAAAGGCTTTATCACCTACATGCGAACCGACTCGACGAGTTTGTCCAAACAGGCAATTTCTGCTGCCCGCAGCTGCGTAGAGACTAAATACGGAAAAGAATACCTCAGCCCCAAACCGCGCCAGTACGCCACTAAGAGCAAAGGCGCACAAGAGGCCCACGAAGCCATTCGCCCCTCCGGAGAAGTCTTTCGCACACCTCAAAATACGGCCCTTAGAGAACGCGAACTTCGGCTCTACGACCTGATTTGGAAGCGCACCGTCGCCACTCAAATGGCCGAAGCCCGCCAGACCAACATCACCGTACAGATAGAAGCCGACGACGCCATCTTCAAGGCAACCGGTAAGCGAATTGACTTCCCTGGCTTTTTCCGGGCCTACGTCGAAGGGTCAGACGATCCCGATGCGGCCATCGAAAACCAGGAAGTTGTTTTACCCGCGATGAAGGAAGGCGATTCGCTGGACTGTGCCGGACTAGAAGCCATCGGTCACGAAACTCAGCCTCCCGCTCGCTACACCGAAGCCTCCCTGGTGAAGACCTTAGAAAAAGAAGGCATTGGTCGCCCCAGCACCTACGCGACCGTCATCGGCACCATCGTTGAGCGGCGCTACGCCGAGCTCATCAACAACAGCCTGATGCCCACTTTCACCGCCTTTGCCGTCACCGAGCTGCTGGAGAAAAACTTTCCTGACCTGGTCGATGTCCACTTCACCGCCAAAATGGAGCGAACCCTCGACGAAATCTCCACCGGTCACGCCGAATGGCTACCCTACCTGAAAGGCTTTTACACTGGCGATGAAGGGCTCGCCCATCAGGTCGAGCAGCAGCAGAGCACCATTGACCCTGCTGAAGCCCGTACCGTTGACCTGGCCGACCTGATTGCTAAAGTGCGAATTGGTCGCTATGGCGCTTACGTAGAGCTAGAAAAAGACGACGAAACCGTCAGAGCCTCGATTCCCGATGGCGTCAGCCCCGCCGACCTGGACGATGAGCAGGTCGAAGTGCTGCTCAAGCAAAAAACTGAAGGCCCCGAAAAAATTGGCCTGCACCCCGAGACAGGCGAACCAATGTACATGCTTATTGGCAAATACGGCCCGTACGTACAGCTCGGCGATGTCACCGAAGACAATAAAAAACCGAAGCGAACTTCTCTGCCCAAGGGCGTCAAAGCCGAGGATGTCACTGAGGAAATGGCCGTAGGGCTGCTGTCACTGCCGCGCACGCTGGGCCTGCACCCCGAGAGCAGCAATAAAGTTAAAGCCAGCCTGGGTCGGTTTGGCCCCTACGTAGTGCACAGCAAAGGTAAAGAAGACGGCAAAGACGACTACCGGTCGATTAAAGGCGACGACGATGTGCTGACTATTACGCTAGAGCGAGCCCTGGAAATGCTAGCTCAGCCTAAAATCACACGAGGTCGCAAAGCCGCCAAAGCCATCCATGAGATTGGGCAGCATCCGGTCGATGAGGAGCCAATCAATGTCTACGATGGTCCCTATGGACCGTATATTAAGCATGGCAAGGTAAACGTATCGGTGCCGGAGGGCAAGAAGCCTGAGGAAGTCACCCTAGAAGAAGCAGTAGCGCTACTCACCGAAAAAGGCGGCACGGTGAAAAAGAAGACTACTCGCAAAAAGACGACGGCCAAAAGCACGACCAAAAAGAGCACCGCTAAGAAAACAACAGGCACTAAGACTGCCAAAAAAACAGCTAAGTCGACCGGGACTAAAGCCAAATCGACAGGAGCCAACACCACTCGCACTGCCGCCGCCAAAAAAACAACCCAAAAGTCAGCTACTAAAAAGGTTGCCGCTGAAGAATCGTAGTCTGCTTGTTTCCGAACTAACGCTATGCAGGTCTGCCGATGGCAATGCAGCTTGATCGGGTTGTGCCTTTTGGCCGCTCTTTTGATGAATACGTGAAGATGTTTTCGCTGAGCGATCGCGACCTGCAAAAAACAATCCTCAGCGTTGCCGACGGACCGGCTAGCTTCAACGCTGAGGGCACTCAGCAAGGCTATCAAATTCAGTCTGTCGATCCGCTGTATGCGTTCAGCGGTGAGGAGATTCGCAGTCGCTTCTACGCTGTACTCGACGACATCATTACCCAAATCGAAAACACCCCAAACAGCTGGGTATGGAGCTATCACGATTCTCCTACCGCCCTCAAAGCCCATCGAGTCGAGGTTGCAGAACGCTTTTATGCCGATTACGCAGCAGGTAGAGCAGCCGGTCGCTATACCTCTGGCGAACTGCCCCACCTGGGCTACAGGGCAGCCAGCTACGATCTCGCACTCAGCTCACACTTTCTCTTTTTATACGCTGAGCAGCTAGACACCAACTTTCACATCGCCGCCATTGACGAAATGCTGCGGGTGGCCCAAGAAGTGAAAATTTTTCCGCTCTTAACGCTGAGTCAGATAAAGTCGCCTCACCTCGCGCCAGTAATAGAACATTTTGGTGGAGCGGGCTATCAATGCCAAGTACAAAAGGTGGACTATGAGCTTCAGCCGGGAGGTAATGAAATGCTCAGAATTTGCCGCATTAAAGAGTGACCTTTCCTGAATAGGTAGATGCATAGCGTTGGCTGGTAGAGCTGTGGGTCAGTCTATGGGGTGAGTCGGGGTGGGCTTACTTCTGAATTTAGAGAGAGGAAATCGGCAAGCGGGCTTCTCACAATAAGAGGGTTGAACTTGTTAGGAGAATTGAAATGTCTGGCGAACGAAAATGTGCGTTAGCACTGGGACTAATCTTTACGGTGATTGGAATTGCTGGGTTTATTCCGGGTTTGGTGAGTCTGCCGTCAGCTGCGATAGCGGGCACTGCGCCAATTACCGCCGACCAAATTCCCGCCGGGCCAGGGGCAAACTATGCGGCTGCCTATTTGAGAGGGTTTGGCTATTTGTTTGGCCTTTTCCCAACTAATTTGCTGCACAACATTGTTCATTTGGCAGTGGGTGTTACGGGTCTATACTCGGCGACGGGCGATCGCGGCGCGTTTAACTACAACCGTTTCTTTGCCATTAGCTACCTGTCGCTAGCGGTACTAGGGCTGATTCCGGTTGCCAATACGCTCTCTGGGATTATGCCTATCTTTGGCAACAACGTTTGGTTTAATGGGGTGACAGGTTTGGTCGCTGCCTACTATGCCTTTTTGTGGCACAAGGGCAATATCGATATCACTGACCCTCAGGCTTGAGTAGAGGATTCAGATGCGCTTGGGGCGCTCTCCAGGGCCGAGCGCAGGTCTCCGTTATGCTCCTTTAAAGCAGCTGCTGCGGTCTGCCGATTTACGCTAGTCAGGTGCATCACCAAAGCCACCTTTACCTGTAGGTGGCTCTGGTCTAGTAGTTCACCAGCGGCAGTCCGGTCTAGCTCAGTCAGCTCACACAAAATGCGGATGGCGCGATCGCGCAGCTTCGTATTCGTCACTGCCACATCGACCATCCGATTGCCATACACCTTGCCCAGCTTCACCATCACCCCCGTTGAGAGAATATTCAGCGCCAGCTTGGTCACCGTTCCTGCCTTTAACCGAGTAGAACCTGCCAGCACCTCTGGCCCGACAATTAATCGAATATCGACGTCCGCCTCTACCGGCACCTGCTCCATTGGGACACAGGCGATAAAAACCGTCGCTGCCCCGCACTGCTTTGCCGCTCGCAGCGCACCGTGGACGTAGGGCGTCGTACCGCCTGCGGTGATACCGACCACCACATCACGCCGGGTGACCTTATGGTCAATAATCGCCTCGCCCCCGGCCTCGTCCTCATCCTCTAAAGCCTCTGAACTGCGCAACAGCGACGCGGCTCCGCCTGCAATAATGCCCTGCACCAGCTCAGGCGGCGTGCAAAAGGTAGGCGGACACTCAGCCGCATCGAGTACGCCTAGTCGCCCACTGGTGCCTGCGCCCACATAAAACAGTCGGCCTCCGTCTCGCAAAGAAGCGGCTGTGAGGTTGATTGCCTGTGCTAGAGCTGTTCTGGCGTGAGCGATCGCCTCTACCGTCCGCTGATCCTCTCGGTTAAAAACATCTACTAGCTCTAGCGTAGACAGCTGGTCCAGGTTTTGGCTGTGGGGGTTGTTTTGCTCTGTGAGCAGGTGGCCGCGGTTGATATCAGTCATAAGGAGTACGAGGGTTAGAGCAGCTTTTCTAACTGCTGACGAATTCGATCCATTTCATCTGAGGAGGCATCGTAGAGACTGCCCTGAGCGGTTTCTTCGGGAGACGTTTCTTTAGGGGCAGCTTCCGGGTTCCAAGTGGTTTCCTCCACCATTTTCTCAGGCGGCATCAGCAGAGTGCCTTCGGGTACGCTTACTGCCTCATAGCCAGCGCCCTCGCAAAATTCTTCAATTTCTTCTACTTCAAAGGCCTCCACCGTCGCAGTCGGAAAATCTTGCGCCTCCAGCAAACCGCCAAAGCGAACGGCGTCGTCTTCTACTTCAAACATCAGCACCAGGTTGCGATCCTCCATTTGGAGAGAGTGAATTCCCTCATTTTCAGTGCGGGCATTGAATAAAACGACGTAGACAGGCATGGTGAGTGGCAGATTGTAGAGTGACAGGTGAGCATGATCTTGATCTTAAAGGATACTGCGCTGCCCGCAAACGGGTACCCCAGCTGGCCGCCCTTCTGTAATAATGGGCTTTGCTTCTCTTCCTTACACTCCTATGGCAACGTTCTTACTCGAAGTCGGTACTGAAGAACTCCCGGCAAGCTTCGTCAGCGAGGCGATCGCCCAGTGGAAAGTAAAGATTCCGGCGGATCTGGAAGAACACTATCTGCACCTTGCGCAGAGTGGACTGGCGCTTTATGGGACGCCGCGAAGACTGGCCGTGGTGATCAGCGGGTTGAGAAGTCGCCAGCCCGACCGCGAAGAAGAGGTCAAAGGTCCGCCCGCCAAAGCTGCCTTTAAAGCAGGCAAACCCACTAAAGCTGCCGAGGGTTTTGCAGCCTCCCGAGGGGTGAGTGTAGAAGACTTAGAAATCCGCGACACCGAGAAAGGAGAGTTTGTTTTTGTTCAGCAAAAGATTCCGGGGCGAGCGACTGCCGAGTTGTTACAGGAACTGGTGCCGGGCTGGATTTTTGGACTGGAGGGCAACCGCTTCATGCGCTGGGGTGATGGCGAGCTGAGGTTTCCCCGGCCAATTCGCTGGCTGGTGACGCTGCTAGATGACCAGCTACTGCCGCTGACGATTGAAAATGGGTCTGACGTTTGTCAGAGCGATCGCACTTCCGAAGGGCACCGCGTTCTCCACCCTGAACCGATTGAAATCAGCCAGGCGGAGGACTATGTGAGTGCCCTGAAAGCGGGCTATGTCACCGTCGATCCGGCGGCGCGGCGCGAGACCATTTTGCAGCAGGTGGGTGCCGTCGCTCAGTCTGTGGGTGGCCATGCCACGATAGATCCAGACTTGCTGAGCGAAGTGGTCGATCTAGTCGAATGGCCGACTGCCATTGTCGGTAAGTTTGACGAAGAATTTTTAGCGCTGCCGCCGCAGGTGACCATTACTGAAATGGAGAGCCATCAGCGCTATTTCCCGGTGCGGCCCAATGCCGACTCAGATCAGCTGCTGCCCTATTTTATTACCGTCTCTAACGGCGACCCGGCCAAGCGTGAGGCGATCGCCCGAGGCAATGAGCGCGTCATTCGGGCCCGCCTGTCTGACGGCAAATTTTTCTTTGATGCCGACCGCAAGCAGCCCCTAGCCGACTATCTGCCTCAGCTAGCGCGCGTCACCTTTGAAGCTCAGCTCGGGTCGGTGCTCGACAAAGTTCATCGAATTGGCCAGGTCGCCGCTCTGCTGTGCCATCAGCTGGAGCTGAACGCTGAGCAAACTGAGCAGGTGGCCCGCGCTGCCCAACTGTGCAAGGCCGATCTGGTGACGCAAATGGTGGGCGAGTTTCCCGAGCTTCAGGGCTACATCGGCCAAAAGTATGCCCTCAGCAGCGGTGAACCTGAGGCCGTCGCTGATGCCATTTACGAGCACTATTTGCCCAAAGGAGCTGGTGACAGCCTGCCGCAGTCGCTGATCGGTCAAGTGGTCGGCATTGCAGACCGGCTCGATACGCTGGTGGGCATTTTTAGCATTGGCAAATTGCCTAAGGGCTCTGCCGATCCGTTTGCGCTGAGGCGAGCGGCTAACGCGATTGTCAATATTATTTGGGAGGCTGGGCTACCGCTGAATTTGCAGACGGTGATTGCTCAGATCGTCCAAGAGTTTGCCGCTGATCGCCCTGGGGTCAACGCCGCTGAACTCACCGCGCAGCTCACCGACTTTTTCGCTCAGCGCGTGCGCACCCTGCTGCAAGATCAGGCGATTGACTACGATTTGGTGAATGCAGTCTTTGGCGAGGCGGCAGACTACCAGATGCGGGCGCTGACCGATTTGCTGGATGTGCGCGACCGCGCCACCTTCCTCCAAACCATTCGCGCCGATGGTCGCCTGAGCCGCGTCTACGAAACCGTCAACCGCGCCTCCAAGCTAGCGACTAAGGGCAGCTTAACCACCGAAGCGCTCGATCCGGCTGGCCAGGTTGACCCCGATCTCTTCGAGCAGCCCTCAGAGCAAGCCTTCTACGATGCTTTGCAGCAGCTCGTGCCCCAAACCGAAGCTGCCCAAGCCGAACGAGACTACGGCAAACTGCTGGCTGGCCTGGAGCAAGCCGCCCCCGCCGTAGCCAATTTCTTCGACGGGCCGACCAGCGTTTTAGTCATGGCAGAAGAGGCCGGCATTCGCCAGAACCGGTTGAATCTGCTGAGTCTGCTGCGCAACCATGCGCTGGTGCTGGCTGACTTTGGGGCGATTGTGAAGAGCTAGGGCAGAGGTAGGCTGAGATAAATAGCCTTGCATTACGGTGCCCCTTGGCAAGGGGTACCAACGGAGGGGTCTCGGTGGGTGGCGTGCTTATCGGAGACCCCTCCCTTACGGTTCCCCTTAGTAAGGGGAACCGTAAGGGAGGGGTAAGCGGTACTAAATGAGTTTGCCGACCTCTAAACTCTTGCTCAATTCAATCGCACGTTCGCGCACTTTCCCGTATACTGACCTATCGAATTCTCTGTGCGATTGTAGAAAGTAACTGTAGAAAGCGACTGTAGAGACTGCTCAGGCCCACCCCGTTAAATTAACCCACTCATGAAAACAGCTCATGTCATCGGTCTTGGCCGATCTGGAATTGCTGCGGCGCGAGTCCTTGCTCGCCAGGGATGGCAGGTAACTTTGAGCGACCAGGGCACCGCGCCCCGGCATCAGGTGGAGGGGCAGGCGCTGCGCGATGAAGGCATTACTGTCAAGCTCAACCGCGCTTTTAACCCGGACCCCGAGCTAGATCTGCTGGTGGTCAGTCCGGGTGTGCCATGGGATGCGCTGGCGCTGGTTAAGGCTCGGGCGCAGGGCATTGAGACAATCGGTGAAATGGAGCTGGCCTGGCGCAGCCTGTCTGACCGGCCCTGGGTGGGCATCACTGGCACGAATGGCAAAACAACGACGACGGCTTTGGTAGCGGCCATCTTTAAAGCCGCCGGCCTGCAAGCGCCTGCCTGTGGCAATATTGGCTACGCGGCCTGTGAGCTGGCCCTGACTGCGCCGCCCGACTGGGTGATTGCCGAACTCAGCAGCTACCAAATTGAAGCTGCGCCGACGCTAGCCCCGACCATCGGCCTGTGGACGACGTTTACACCCGACCATCTCAACCGACATAAAACGGTGGAGAATTACTACCGGATTAAGGCGTCTTTATTAGAGAAGTCGCAAACCGCCGTGATCAACGGCGACGACCCAACGCTGCTGAGCAGAGCCGCAGACTATGCGCCTGACAGCCACTGGACTAGCGTTAAAGGCAAAGCGGCGATCGCCCCCCTCACCCCCAGCACCTACATCGAAGACGGCTGGGTGATCTACAAGGGCGAACCGGTTGTAGAAACCAGGGCGCTGCGGATGGTGGGTGAGCACAATCTGCAAAACCTGCTGATGGCGGTGGCGGCGGCGCGGCTGGCGGGCATAGAGGTAGGGGCGATCGCGCAAGGCGTCTCCCGCTTTCCTGGTGTCTCTCATCGCCTGGAGCATATCTGCACCTGGCGCGGCGTTGACTTTATCAATGACAGCAAAGCCACTAATTACGACGCTGCCGAAGTGGGCCTGCGGTCAGTCGCGGGGCCGACGGTGCTGATTGCGGGTGGCGCAGCTAAAGACGGTGATGATGCCGCCTGGATCAGGCAGGTCAAAGCTAAAGCTGCCGCCGTGCTGCTGGTGGGTGACGCTGCCGAGTGCTTTGCTCAGCGCCTGGCTGCTGCGGGCTACCCGCACTACGAAATCGTCGAAACGATGGATCGCGCTGTGGCTCGCAGCGCCGATATCAGCAAGACGCAGCTGATCAAAACCGTGCTGCTCTCGCCTGCCTGCGCCAGCTTTGACCAGTACCCTAACTTTGAAGTGCGGGGCGACGACTTTCGTCAGGTTTGCACTAAGTATTTGGGCGAAATGTAGATTGGCCTGATGCAAGCCGACGGCCTACCGGCAAAAGGCGGCTCTTGTTTCTTCGGGGTTGGCTTGTAAGTAGGGTCTTACCCAGTCGCAGCCGCTGGCTAATAAGTCTTCTAGGCCATTGTCAAGTGGCCATATGTGGTAGAGACCATCGTTAGTTTTAGTGGTAAGCCGGGTGCCATCGGGGGTAAAGCCAAGGTCGCCCTGCCCGAATACAGAGCCCGGATATTCAGCCAGTAGCTTGCCAGTGGCATCGTAAACCAGACTAATGTCTTCACTAAATGCGGTCGTGACGAAATGTTGTTGATTGTGCGAAAACTCGCGAAAGGTTCCTTTGACTGGTTCTAGGTCGGCTGGTTGCCCAGCAAGATTGTAAAAGTAAGAGCGCTGATCCTTTGGGGCATAAATAACAATGCGTTGGCCATCGCTGCTAAAGCCTCTGAAAGGGCCATCAAAGGCAGCTATCTCTCTGCCAGTTAGGTCATAGAGGCAACTGCGGCTCGTCTATAAGAAGAGGTAACGATGCGTTGGCCATCGTCCTCAAAGAAAAATTTGCTTTTCGTAGAAATTTACTGATTTTTTCCATTAATAGCAGGCAATTCATAGTCTAGTTAGCGCTTCGATCAGCCAAATGCAAAGCTTTGCACATCGACAAAAATTCCTCCAAGGAGGCTGGTTAAGCATTCGGGCACGGCGTTCGTTAGTAACGGCGGGCTGAAGTGCGCGAGATTACGGGAGGTGCCTGATCGAATGCACTAAAAATCGCCAATCATGCTCAGATATTTTTGTTTCAAAACAGACATTCCAAAGATACTCTCATAAATGAGAGGGCTGCTGCTTAAGTGAGTCTGAGCGGCAATGTCGAAAGTTGTTCATCTTTTACAACAGGAATCCATCATGGACAGACAAAAACGCAGCTCTCGCGTGCTTGACAGAGCGCAGCGCCGCTCAGCCGGTATGCAGTCGATTGACGACCAGCTAGACCTGGGGCCTGGCGTGACGATGGAGCTTTACAACCAAAACATCGACAACCTGCGCATCCGAATCAACGCCTGCAACAAAACACTTTCCTACGTATATGAGCTGCAAAACGAAGTCGATAAAGCTGAGCGGCGGCTGGCAATTCACTCCGAGCAAATGCTGCTAGGCGACACCGCCCGGTACGGCAAAGACAGCAACGAATATCGGGTTGCGGCTGCGACCCCCTAGCTCACAGACAACCTCGATCAACAAACCTTCCTAGCGACCCATCACCCAAGACATTTGCGTATACATGCTTATCGTAAATAGTCTTGCGTTTTGGTTCCCCTTAGCAAGGCAGGGTTGTTTCACGCTTACGAGAGAAGAAGTAGGCTAGTCGCAGTAGATCTATTGCCTAATGAGTGCGGCTATGACACTGATAGAGAGTCTCAAAACCGTGCCCGACTTCAGCAACATAGCTCCGCGAAGCGCGAATGCATCCGCGCTTCGCTATAAGTATGGCCGTTTCCATGAGCTGTGGTTTCTGCTGCTGTTGCTGATAGTAGCCGCCGGTAGCGGCTACTGGGCTACTGAGGATACCGCGACCGGCTGCCGAGTTCAGCCAACGCTACGGAGCACAAGTTTGCCAGTCCCCTAGCAGATGCCGTCGTACTCGACCTTTCGCAGGGCGATGCTGGGTCTGAGCTTTGTCGAGTTTGCTGAGCTGTTCAATCGTTGGGCTTCAGACTATACAGCCGAAAAAATCAGCGCAGTGGCCACCAGGACACCTTATCTCTAGTCGCGCCATAGACTGCCTTCATGCCTTCTGGATCGCAGACTTGAACAAAATCTGTCGTAGCTTCAGATTTGGCATTGGCTTTGAGCAGCCCTACTTTCACCATGCCCTTGAGCACTTGCTCTACGGTGCGGTGGTTAAGCTGAGAGGCTCTAGCGATGATGTCTATGGGCAGGTCAAAGTTGAAGGTGCCGTCGTTTTCGGGCTGGTTGCCGAGCGATCGCTCCTGATAAACCAATGCCCTGAGCAGCGCAGCAACAGCCTGGGGCGGGTAAGTGCTGCAATTGAGCAGATGATACTGGAACTTGTCACGCAGCTCAAACAGCAGACTATATCGGGCCTGAAATTCTGGGCTGTTTTGATAGAGCGCTTGAACGGTAGACCGGGGAATCTTAACTACATCGGTCGTTTTATAAGCCTCTACTAGACTGGGGAATCCGTGATAAACCTGCCCATAGCTAATGTCTAAATTCAACATGCCAAAGCAGCCGCCCGGATAGGTGAGGGCAATCACCCGGTCTAAAGGAGCGCTACGAGCGATTACCGGACCGCCGCTAACAATAGCATAGAGGTGATCGAGCGGGGCATCTGGCAGGTAAGCCGTATAGATAGGCCGACTGGAGTATAGCTTTTCGAGAGAGCAGTCCTCTGGCTTTAGATATTGAGCCAGCTGAGCGGCATCGAGCCCCCGAAACAAAAAATTGGTTTGGGCCAGGTCTGCAATCCAATCGGGCAAGGAAGGAGCCTGCACGGTCTGTTTAGCCATATTGACTTCTCCTGCAAGGCTTTCACTTCCTATATTCTGTCATGTAGCTCAGGGTGAGCAGACATAAACTGAGAATGAATTTGAAAACATTTACGATTCATCTTCGTATTACTGGTATAGAATTTTGAAAACGCAAAGTTCAATTTAGCTTTTGGCACTTTAGCTTTTAGGAAATTCACATGCGCCTGCCTCTTTTTCAGCGACGATATCGGGTTCAGCGATGGTTGGTTTTGTGCAGTCTGATCGGAATTGGTCTGATGTTGAGCCTGGGTGCTGCCTTTACTTTGTCTGAAGGCTTTGCTGATTCGCTATCCTGGCAGGGTTGGTTGGCGATCGCCGTCACTATTGCCGCCTTTTTAGGCAATGCTCTAACCACGTTACCTGCCGAGATCGTGTTTCTCGGGGCAGCAGCTGTCCTCTTTTTAAGCGGCGTCTTAGACGAAAAAGCGGCGCTGTCTGGCTTCAGCAACTCCGGCATGATCACCGTAGGCGTGCTCTACATCGTGGTCACCGGGCTACAGCAAACCGGAGCCTTACAGTGGGTGTCGCAGCAGGTATTAGGTATGCCCAAAACGCCCAACAAAGCGTTAATTCGCCTGATGCTGCCGGTCATGGCAGCGAGCGCCTTTCTGAACAACACGCCGGTCGTAGCCATGTTCATTCCGGTAGTGAACGACTGGTGCCGCAAGCTGCGTTTTAGCCCGTCTAAGCTGATGATCCCACTGAGCTATGCGGCAATTTTCGGCGGCCTGTGCTCTCTTATCGGCACCAGCACAAACCTGGTTGTCAACGGCCTGTTAATTGAGGCGACGGGAGAAAGCGGCCTCAGACTTTTTGATATTACTTGGGTAGGATTGCCTTGCGGTCTGATCGGCTTTTTGTTTTTGTTCTTTGCGCAGCGGTGGCTGCTGCCTGATCGTCAGGCGGTGCTGAGCAATACAGATGATCTGCGCGAGTACACCGTTGAGATGCAGGTGATACCCGAAAGTCCGCTGGTGGGCAAAACGGTAGAAAAAGCCGGACTGCGGCATCTGCCCAACCTGTATCTGGCCGAGATTCGGCGAGGGCCGCAGCGGTTAGCAGCGGTAGGGCCGCAGGAAGTGTTGCAAGGTGACGATCAGCTGATGTTTGTCGGCGTGGTCGATTCTATTTTGGATTTGCAGCGCATTCGCGGATTGCAGCCTGCGACCGATCAGGTGTTCAAGCTAGAGAGCGATCGCACAGAGCGCAGCCTGATTGAAGCAGTGGTGTCTAACACTTGCCCGCTGGTAGGGCAGACGATTCGCGAAAGTAAGTTTCGCAGCCGGTATAACGCGGTGGTAGTGGCGGCGGCTCGAAATGGCGATCGCCTCACCGGAAAAATTGGCGACATTCGGCTTCAGGCAGGCGACACACTGCTATTAGAGGCCTCTCCCGCTTTTATAGACGAGCGCCGAATCTCTCGCGATTTTTACCTGGTCAGCACTATTCCCAACTCTGAACCGATTCGCCATGAGAAGTCGCTGTGGGCGTTTGGCCTGACTACAATCATGGTGCTTTGTGCGGCGTTTGGCTGGCTGAGTATGCTTCAGGCAGCAGTGCTGGCGGCAGTAGGAATGCTGACGCTCGGGTGCTGCTCACCGGCTCAGGCACTGCGCAGTATTGACTGGTCGGTGCTGCTAGTGATTGCGGCGGCACTGGCACTCGGGCAGGCGCTAGATTCTACGGGGGCGGCTGAGGTGATCGCCAATAGCTTTATCAGCCTGGCAGGCAGCAATCCCTGGTTAGTGCTCGCAGCTATCTACGCGGTCACCACCATCCTCACCGAGATTATTACCAACAATGCGGCGGCGGCGCTGATTTTCCCGATTGCACTTTCTTTGGCAAACCAGCTAGGCGTCAGCTACTTGCCTTTTGTCATTGGCATTATGATTGCCGCCTCTGCCAGCTTTGCCACGCCCATCGGCTACCAGACCAATCTGATGGTCTGCGGGCCAGGCGGCTACAAATTCTCCGACTTTCTGCGAATTGGCGTGCCGCTCAACATTTTGTACGGCTTGGTCACAGTTGCCCTAACGCCATTTATCTATCCTTTTTAAAAAATACGAGACACAATGAATGATGGAGAAATGCAGGGTGCTACCCCGCATTTCTCGTGTGTGGGCGCGGTTAATTTTTGGTAGCCTGGGTTTTCAGCTTCTGGCTGTGATTTTCCTGTGTCCTTTACTCTTTGAATCTCTATCATTCGCTGGCTGCTATGACTCCTTCTGAATACATTCTCGGCATTGACATTGGGACAACCAGTACCAAAGTTGCTCTGTTTGCTTCGGCAGGAAACATTATTGGGCAGCACTCCATTGGTTACCCGATGCTGTCGCCTCAGGCAGCAGTGCAAGAGCAAGATCCAGAAGAGATTTATCGGGCTGTAGTAAACAGTGTCCGAACAGTGGTTGAGCGCTACCCGCAGCAGGCAAAAAGCATCCTCGGGATGTCATTTAGCACCGCTATGCACAGCCTGATTGCCGTCAATGTCCAGGGTCAGCCGCTCACTAACAGCATTACCTGGGCTGATCGCCGTAGCGCTGAGTGGGTCAGCAAAATTCGGCAGCAGTGCGATGCTCACAGTCTCTATGCGCGCACCGGAATGCCCATTCATCCTATGTCTCCTCTAGTCAAGCTGATGTGGCTGGGCGCTGAGCGGCCAGATGTTTTTGCCCGAGCCGCCAAGTTTATCTCAATTAAAGAATATGTAATTTACCGCTGGTTTAACCAGTACGTGGTGGACTATTCCATTGCCAATGCCACTGGCTTGTTTAATATGAGAGCTTTGGATTGGGATGTAGAAGCACTTGAGCTGGCCGGAATCACTTCAAGTCAGCTTTCACAGCTAGTGCCAACAACACATGTGCTTACGTCAATAGATCCTGAGGTGGCCGGTCAGCTAAAGGTACCGGCACAGACGCCCGTGGTCATGGGAGCCAGCGATGGGGTGTTAGCAAATTTGGGGGTAGGGGCGATCGCACCCAATACAGTCGCGATTACGGTCGGCACCAGCGGGGCAGTGCGGGCTATGCTCAAGCAGCCTTACACAGACGAACAAGAGCGGTTGTTTTGCTACGCGCTGACTGAAAATCACTGGGTAATTGGCGGGGCGATTAACAATGGAGGCATTGTCTTGCGCTGGGTGCGCGACAACCTGGCAGATACGGAGGTGGCGACTGCCAAACTGTTGAAAAAAGATGCCTATGATATTTTGACGGCGATCGCAGCTACGGTTCCAGCTGGGTCTGAAGGACTGATTTTTCATCCTTATTTGGCGGGGGAGCGATCGCCTCTCTGGAATGCCGATGCCCGAGGCAGCTTCTTTGGCCTGGGCTTACATCACACCAAAGCACACATCATTCGTGCCGTGCTAGAAGGTATTGTTTACAATCTCTACACCGTATTAGAGGCGCTAGAAGAGGTGACTGGCCCGGCTGAGAGCATCCGCGCTACCGGCGGATTTGCTCATTCCTCGCTGTGGCAGCAAATGCTAGCCGATGTGTTTAATCAGACGGTGATTATTCCAGACAGTCATGAGGGTTCTTGCTTTGGAGCAGCGGTGCTGGGCCTTTATGCGCTGGGCCACCTCTCCGACTTGGAGCAGGTAACCGACATGATCAGCGAGACTCACAGTCAACAGCCCATTCCAAAAAACGTTGAGCGCTATCAGTCTGTGCTGCCTTTGTACAAGCAACTGCTCGAAAGCTTCAAGCCGCTTTACAGCGAGATTGCTAAGGCCCAGTCTATCCCTCAAGACTAGCTTCATGCTTCAGAGTTCCGATTTGAGCGTTCGTGAGATTGGAGCGAAGACGAAGCAGCATCCGAGATGGGTGAGGCGTAGGCGCGATCGCTTCTCTAATCCCCTGATAGACTAATGGCATCGGACGCTGCTGGAGGCGTATCGGATATGTCATCTCTGATCGTTGATCTCGCTCAAGAAAAAGAGGATGCCTACCGGCGCATTTTTGGGCGATCGCCCCTTCTCAGCAGCGTTTCAGTCGAATGGGACGGCATCCTGGCCGCTTACGACTATCTTGAGCCTGGCGAAACGCCCGAAATCTATGCCAAGCAGCACGGCATCGGCATGTTCATCGATATGCCTAAGCCTGCTCAGGTAGAACGGATGATCGATGGCCGCTACAAGCGCGAACAGGTAACGCAGGGCGATATCATTGTTGTCCCTGCGGATACCTGGCATCAAACCACGTCCTACAGCAGCGCAAACGTCGTTTTCTTGAGCTTTGAACCTGAAGACTTTACCCAGGTGGTTAACGAAACCGCTGAGCGCGACAGCGTTGAACTGGTTCCACACTTTACCACTGCCGACCCGCTAGTTCACCAGATTGGGGTGGCCCTCAAACGCGCGTTAGAAAATTCGAGCAGCGCCAGCCGCCTGTATGCAGAGACCCTAATTACGGCACTAATGGCGCACTTAATGCAGTATTACTGTGCTAAGCAAGTGACGCTGCCGTCCTACACAGGCGGACTCTCGAAGCTGAAGCTGCGGCAGGTGATTGACTACACTCAGGCTCATCTCAGTGAGAATTTGAGCTTAAAGGAGATAGCCGCGATCGCTCAGCTCAGCCCTCACTATTTTTCACAGCTATTTAAGCAGTCCACCGGCCTCACTCCTCATCAATACGTCATTCGCTGCCGAGTAGACCGCGCTCAAACGCTGCTGAGTCAGGGAAAGCTCACTATCTCCCATATTTCTCAAATTGTCGGATTTGTCGATCAGAGTCATCTGCATCGCCACTTCAAAAAAATTGTCGGCGTCACACCCCGCGCCTTCAGGCAGCAGACCAAACGATAGGAAGATTCTACAAAAATCAGACGAATCTACAAGAACTTTCTCTCTGCAAACCCGAGTATTGATCATCAGTCAATGTTTGGATGGTTGAATCAGGGAGATTTTCTCATGGCAATGCTCAAAACTAAAACAGAGCCGATGGTGCTCAACATGGGGCCACATCATCCCTCCATGCACGGCTGCTTTCGAATGCTGCTCACGCTAGACGGCGAAGACGTGCTCGACTGCGAGCCGGTCATTGGCTATCTCCATCGTGGCATGGAAAAAATCGCCGAAAGCCGCACCAATATTATGTACATTCCCTACGTTAGCCGCTGGGACTACGGGGCAGGCATGTTTAATGAAGCCATTACCGTCAACGCGGTTGAGCAGCTCGCCAATATTCAAGTGCCCAAGCGCGCCAGCTATATTCGCACGATCATGCTAGAGCTGAACCGGATTGCTAACCATCTGCTCTGGATCGGGCCATTTATGTTGGATTTGGGGGCAGGCACGCCGCTCTTTTATATCTTTCGAGAACGAGAGATGATCTACGACCTGTGGGAGGCTGCGACCGGCTATCGCATGGTAAACAACAACTATTTTCGGGTGGGCGGCGTCGCTGTAGATGTGCCCTACAGCTGGCTCGACAAATGCCAGGATTTCTGTGAGTATTTTGCGCCTAAAGTTGACGAATACGAGCGCCTGATCACCCACAACCCGATCTTTCGGCGGCGAGTGGAAGGCGTCGGCACTATCACTCGCGAAGCGGCCATCAACTGGGGACTTTCTGGACCCATGCTCCGCGCCTCTGGCGTTCGGTGGGATCTGCGCAAGGTAGACCACTACGAAAGCTATGACGATTTTGACTGGGAGGTGTGCTGCGAAACGGCTGGAGATGCGCTAGCTCGCTACCAGGTGAGAATGGCCGAAATGCGAGAGTCGATCAAGATAATTCGGCAGGCGATCGCCCAAATGCCCGGCGGCTCCTACGAAAACTTAGAAGCGCAGCGTATGGCAGCTGGGCCCAAGTCAAAATGGAATGACTTTGACTACCAGTTCATTAGCAAAAAAATCTCCCCCACTTTCAAAATTCCCGCTGGAGAACACTACGTTCGCCTTGAGAGTGGCAAAGGAGAGCTGGGCATTTATATTCTGGGCGAAGACCATATCTTTCCCTGGCGCTGGAAAATTCGCGCCGCCGACTTCAATAATTTGCAGATCCTGCCCCACTTACTGAAGGGCGTGAAATTTGCCGATATCGTCGTCATCCTTGGCAGCATCGATATCATCATGGGCTCGGTGGATCGCTAAACGGGCCGAAGAATTTGCCGATAAGAACGTCTGCCTGCCGCTCAGCTCAGATGAGTGGGCGGCAGGCGGCTGTCTGTTTGGACTAAACTAACGGGGAACTCACTATAGCTATAAGCGCTGCGACAGCGGCTTATGCAGGCTATTTTCGACTGTTTATCCATCCCTCTTAGGAAAGAAATCTGCCTACATGAAGCAATATTCTCTACCCACAATTATTTTCTACCTGATGGGGCCAGCGCTGATCATCGCTAGTCATTTTGGTTCACTGCTCGTTTTCGTCACCGGACTCTCTGTAGGCGCTATCAGCTGGGTTGTCTTTCTATATCTGATTCGGATGCTGGCCACCACCGCTATCTATCACCGGCTGCTCACTCACAAAAGCTACCAGGCACCTGCACCTCTGCTGTGGATAGGCTGCATTATCGGCGCATCGGCAGGGCAAATGGGGCCAAGCTGGTGGAAGGCGCACCATATGGCGCACCACCTGCACGTAGAGCAACCCCTCGATCCGCATTCTCCCTATACACCGTCTCAAGGACTGAAAGGGTTTTACTGGTCTCAGGGCGGGTGGCTGCTGTCATCTCGATTTTTTCCAGATAAGCTGCCTGCCGATGTGGAGAGCGATCGCGTCCTCAAAATCATCGACCGCTTACACTTCGTCCCCACAGTGGCGCTCGGTGCCCTTTCATATGCCATCGGCGGACTAGAATACCTCGGCGCTTTTTTCCTGAGCACTACCCTCCTTTTCCACGGCGTCCAAACCGTCAACTCGCTAGCGCATCTCATCGGCGAGCAGCCATTTGCCACCGATGACCACAGCCGTAACAGCGGGCTAGTTGCGTTTCTCACCCTGGGCGAAGGCTGGCACAATCTCCACCACGCTTTTCAGTCTTCTAGTCGGCACGGCATTACCATTCGTAATAATCGGGTTGCTTATCTGATAGATCCTACATTTATCTTCATAAAAATGTTGGAGTCACTCAAGCTCGCCTCGAAGCTGAGAGTGCCTGCCGAGCCAGTACTGCTGGCCCGCGCTCGGCCTCAAAGCTCGGCGAATACAAAGCTGTCAGCCGCCCTCCATCCTCGGTAAATTCTTAACCCTCGCAAACATAAGACACTTGTTACACTGAGTCATTTGAAACGACCACAGTTGTTAGCAATGGAGATCTCTTTGCTTGGCCTATGAACCTGGCCTACATTTAAAGCTGTTGTTTTCCCATTGGAAACCTTCAAGCTTTTAGTTTGGATGTAGGTCAGCGGGTGAAGCTGGAGAACGAACCAAAATGACTTCTACAAGCCAACCCCTGAACCTCTACCGATATCTCCCCGGCGTCGGAGATATCACCTCAAAAAGTTCAGGAGCCTATAGAGCAACGCGGCTCATGGCCGAAACGCTCAATGTCGCTCAAATGGCCCTAGCCGAAGCCTACGTGAACGGATTAGAGATACCAGACGCAGCTTTTCGAGCAGCCTTACACACAACTATGCCGGTATTGTTCCAGCATTTCCCGGCCCTGTTAGCCCCCTATGAATGGGTGCTCAAAGAATCTGATCGGCTCGCTGAATCTTCGCGTGAGCTGATGGATGTGCAGTACGACCGGCCTCAAGCGCTGCTCAACCAAATGTTAGGAGATTGGCCCGTCATTTATCCCAAGTACAGCACCGGCTTTTGGGAGCATGGCGCAGCCAATTTAAAAGAATCTCAAATGCACATGATCGACCAGATGATTGAGCGCTTGGGCATTGTTGATGGCGACAATATTTTGGACTTCGGCTGTGGCTGGGGCTGTGTGCCCAACTACATTATGTCCAAGTTTCCCAACGTACGGTTTACCGGACTAAACCTGAGCCATCAGCAGTGCGAATACATGCGCCGCAAAATGCAAGACCCAGAGAGCTACCTCAGCTCCGACCGATTTACCCTGCATGAAGGCGACTTGAACGAAGCTCAGTTTACCGAAAAGTTCGACAAAATTCTCTCAGTCGGCGTCTTTTGCCATGTAGGCAACTTAACCAACGCTTTTCAAAAGCTAGCCTCTTTCCTTAAAGAGGACGGCAAGGTACTCATTCATATCATTACCGTGCGCATTCCCAACAACATGTCGTCTGGATTTACGCACAAGTACATTTTTCCGCACGGTCGCTACTGGAATCACGATGCGGTGCCAAGCCATAACCGCGATCTGAAGACAGTGGATCGGTGGTACATGAACGGCACGAACTACCACAAAACGCTGACTGCCTGGTTGGAGCGATTTGACGCCGCTCAAGAAACGGTAAAGACTTTGGACTATGGTATGGAATACGCTAAGTTCCGGCGAATATGGCGGTTTTATTTACTGTTGCTAGGCACTATTTTTGCTACTTGCGACGGCGAGTACAATGGGAACGGGCAATATCTTCTAACTCATGCTTGACAGGCGATCGCAACAGCCTCCCTTCGCAAGCTCTGTATAATCTGCTCATCTTGCCGACGTAAAAGCTGTCTGAACCGGGAATCACACTCTGCTTCAGACAGCAGAACTTGCCGCACCATGTCTTGGTTGTTGTCACGTTTTCTCGTTCATCTGAGCGATCAGCTGTCGAAGTGTGGAGGCTGGTCTCTCAATGTATGCCGTGGAGAGTTGATTTTAATGAAAAGAACCCTTAGGGTAGCGAGGTGACTAACCGTTTCAGGAGGCGCTACCGCATGAAAATATACACGCTTAACGACGGAAACACCATCCCGGCCTTTGGTCTAGGAACCTGGAAATCTCCGGAAGGTGAGGTGCGCCAGGCGGTGAAAGAGGCGTTGCGAGTCGGCTATCGCCATATTGACGGAGCCTGGATTTACCAAAACGAAAAAGAGGTGGGTCAGGGCATCCGCGATGCTATAGAGGCAGGAATAGTGACGCGAGAGGAGATTTTTATCACCTCTAAGCTATGGAATACGTTTCACGCACCTGATGATGTAGAGAAGGGCTGTCAGGAAACGCTGACGGCGCTTGGCTTAGACTACGTAGATCTGTTTTTGATGCATTGGCCGATTGCCTTTCGCCCCGGAAAGTCTCAGCATAGGGCTCCTGAAGACTTTTGGCCGCTGCCTGAAATGCCATTCTCAAAAACGTTTGAGGCAATGCTAAAGCTGCGCGAAAAAGATCTTGTTAAGAGCGTTGGCGTCTCCAACTTTACGGTCTCCAAACTGAAACAGCTCATTGATGAAAGCGGCGCTGTCCCGGTCATGAATCAGGTGGAGCTGCATCCTTACCATCCTCAGAATAAGCTGTTGGACTACTGCGGTGAGCAGGGTATTTGTGTGACGGCATATTCGCCTTTGGGATCGGGCGATCGCCCCGACAGCATGAAGGGAAAAGACGAGCCGCCGCTACTCGAAAATGAAACCGTCAAAGCCGCTGCCGCTAAAGAAGGCATTGCCCCCGCTCAGCTCCTGATCGCTTGGGCCCTCAGCCGAGACACCGCTGTCATTCCCAAATCCACCAACGCCGGGCGCATTGCCCAAAACTTCGCAGCGGCTTCTCACAATCTCTCTGGCGAGGCCCGCGCCGCGCTTGATAGCATCGATATTCAATACCGCTACGTCAGCCCAAAAGGATGGTTCTTCCCAGGCATTACGTACGAAGGTGAGAGCTTTTGGGCATAGCTGGCTCTGTATATCATCCGCATAACAGTCTCTGCGCAGTAGGGCGGTGCTCGCTTACTCCCGCAGAGCCACCACCTCAATCTCTACTAGCCAGCCGGGATTGACCAGTCCTGCTACCTGCATCGCCGAGCGAGACGGCAAATTAGGCTGCTCTGCCGTGCCAAAAAACTGAGTGTAGCCCGCCATAAACCCGGCAAAGTCCATCTTGTTTTCTAGATCGGGGTCGCCCACCAAAAACACCTGCATCTTTACAACGTCGCTCATCGTCAAGTCTAAATCTGTGAGAATGCTCTCAATCTTCTCTAGGACGCTGACCGTCTGAGCTTCGGTGTCGCCAAAGGCGGCTACTGTAGTAGGCTCAGCAGCTTCATCAATCACAGCAGGCACCTGACCGCTGAGATAAACCAGCGTCGCATCAGCTGGAATCTCAACGGCAAGCGCGATTGGAAAATCTGAATTGGGGATAGGGTAGCGAATCACGTTTTGAGCTGAGACGCCCATTGCCATGCTCGTTAGCAATCCAATCACTAGCAGCCCGACTGATACAGCTCTTTTCCAACGCATAGTTTTAGTTTCCTGTTACTTTTGTTGTGGACTTTTGAGATATTTAAAACGCGCTTACAGCCGTCAGGCTGCTTGAACTTGGGCCGCAATCCCCTCAACGGCTAGCAGCGCCGACCTTACGGAGCCCTCCTGCCATCCTGTTAGATAGCTGAGATGTTCACCCGCCAAAAAGATGGGGCCATCGGGCTGTAGCAATACTTTGTAAGCGCCCTCTCGCTGTTCATCTTCCCACTCTGCCCAGCCGCCCTGACTGTAGGGAATATTCTCCCAGGCAACTGTGATGCCAGCAGCAGCAGAGACTTCTTTAGCATAGTTGGCATGAATGGCAGTGCCGTCTGCGATCGCTTTGGCCAGGCGCTGCTTGGGCGGCAGCGTGCCCCAAACATTGCCAATCGGGTTATCCCAAATGTAGGCACCGACCAAAATGCCCGTATCGCTCTGAAAACCGTGAGAGGGATACCAAATTTGAGTAATGTCTCGCTCTGTCCAAGAAATGCCACCATAGATATTGGCGTCTTCTTCCCAAAAGCGTCGCTTGGGCTGGAAGGCAACTTTAACGGCGTTGGCGTAAATGCCTTTACTCTCTTCAATAGCCGCCTGCATCTCAGGTGAAAAGTCGGCGCTGATCTGAGCCAGCACCGGCAGTGGAAATGTGCAGATAGCGTAGTCTGCCTCCAGCGCTGTGGCTTCACCCGCTGCCGTGCTGTAGACAATGCGCACGCCCTCGGCAGTTTTTCGTAGCTCACTCACTTCAGCGCCGTACTCAATCAAGTCGCCTACCTGACGCTCAAAGGCTTTGACAATTTTATCCATACCGCCTACCGGCTGTAGCATAGTCGCTGCTTGAGTGTAGCCCTCACCAAAGTGCAGTTTGTAGTCCCAAAAGTCTGAGCTGAGCAGCTCGGCCAGGCCCAGCGGTGCAAAGCGATCGCCTATCTGCTCACCTGCCGCTGGCCCAGAAACATAGCCCGCCCGCGAACCACCGGTATAGCGGTAGTCATCTCCTAAGCTGCCGAAGCTTTTCACAAACGCCATCAGCCGCTCCTGGTCTAGATCCGAGATCGTCTGGTCAAGGGACTTCTGACTGATGGCTTTAGCCAATAGTTCAGAGATATAGCCCCGGCTGTCGTTGACCACCCGGCGGTTGAGCATAGGCCGACCGTCAAAGGCATCGTCGTCTTGAAAGTAGGTAGCCCTGTTTTCATTGACGCGCACTTCTAGCGGTACGCCAAATTCTTTGCAGTAGCCCAAAATGGCGGTGTGATGGTAAGGAATGCGGGCCGGGCCGGGGTTGAAATAGAGCCCTTCATCAAATGAACAGGTTTGTGTGCTGTCAAACTCTTTGACAGTATCGCCGCCTCGGAGGGTTTGGCAGCGGCCACCCGCGCGATCGCGTGCCTCTAAAATGGTGCAGTCGTACCCGGCTTTGGTCAGCTCGTAGGCTGCTGTCATCCCAGCAATCCCCGCGCCTAAAATGGCAATGCGCGTGCCCTCACCTGACTGGGCTTGCAGCGCCGGCTTTTGGGCGGCATCAACCGAGGCTAGCAGCCCCAGTTCCTTCATAGTTGTCAGGACAGCAGCCGTCCCCCCGGCTCTACCAACCAGCTTTAAAAATTTGCGCCTTGAAGTAGAACCGACAGGACGGCGACGAGAATCAGGCATGTGAGCGGCTTCCCCAAAGAACATTTTCACAGAGTATGCAAGACAGTGATTTAGAAAACTGTTCAGTGGCTGACTGAAATTTGCGGCCAAATGTGTGATCCCACTCACACCTCGCGGCGAACCAAACTCACCGTCATAAACAAGATTCAGTAACAGATACTACAAAAGCCTGTGAGCAGGGCTGTTTTACTGAGGCAGAAATCGCAGGCCTCAGCAGGGTGGAATTTACTATGGTTGAAACGCTAACGCAAACACAGAGCCTGGTAGAGCAAGCCAAAACGCTGGGCATCGAATTCTTTTTGGTGTCTTATACCGATTTGCTAGGCGGTACGCGAGCCAAGCTGGTGCCTGCCGCCAAGATTGCCTCTGTCGAGAAAGATGGCGCTTTTTTCAGCTCGTTTGCTTCCAATTTGGGTCTGGGGCCAGACGCCGCTGAGATTGCCGCCATTCCCGATCCTAGCTCGCTGATTCAGCTCCCGTGGGAGCCCACCGTGGGCTGGGTGGCTAGCGATGTGTATTTTGAAGGCAAGCCCTTTCCTGCGGCTCCTCGGATGATACTGGGCCGGGTGATCGACCAGTGCGAAGAGATGGGCTACACCTACAAAGCGGGCGTAGAAGCAGAGTTCTTTTTGCTGAAGAAAACCGAGGCGGGCTATGTTGTTGCCGACGAACGCGATACCGCAGAGCGCCCCTGCTATGACCAGCTCAACCTGATGCGCCAGTTCGATCTCATTTCCACCGTTGTTGGCTATATGGAGCAGCTCGGCTGGGAGCCCTATCAGTGCGACCACGAAGATGCCAACGGTCAGTTCGAGCTGAACTGGGGCTACAGCGATGCCAAGACAACATGCGATCGCCACACTTTCTTCAAATACATGATCAAAACCCTGGCCGAAAAGCGAGGCCTGACCGCCACTTTTATGCCCAAACCCTTCAGCCACATCACCGGCAGCGGCGGTCACGTTCACAGCAGCATGTGGCAAGGCGATATCAACAGCTTTGACAAAGATGCCGATGCAGGCGGCCTATCGCCGGTAGGCTACCACTTTCTCGGCGGCGTTCTGGCTCACGCTAAAGGGCTAACCGCTTTGTTTGCCCCCACAGTAAATTCTTACAGGCGGCTTGGGGCCAGTGCAACAACCTCTGGCAGCACCTGGACACCGCGCTACATCTCTTACGGCGGCAACAATCGCTCTCAGATGCTGCGCATTCCCGAAGCAGGCCGGTTTGAGTGCCGGTTAATTGATGGTTCGGCAAACCTTTACCTGGCGCTAGCCGGACTGCTCGCAGCAGGTCTAGATGGAATTAAAAAAGAGACTTCTCCGGGAGAGCGAATTGACGAAAACCTATTCGCTCGGGGCGCAGAGTTTCCCAACTTAGAAACCCTACCGACAAACCTGTTCGAGGCTCTGACCACGCTCAAGCAAAACGAACTGCTGATGGATACGCTGGGCGAACTCGGCGCAAAAACCTTCTTTGAATTTAAAAACAAAGAGTGGAGCGATTTCTGTTCTATGGTCACCGGCTGGGAGATGGATCAATACATCAATATCTGAGTTTTCCCACTGGTAAAAGAGGCAACCCATCAGATGATTGAAACCAGTAACCGAGGGCGCTACCGCGAACGGCTCATACCTGCCGCAGACCTGGCTGTATTCCCTGGCCCGCCTTACCAAGATAGCTACCCCTGTCTCCTTCCAGATGGAGATTATCTAGAGCTGCCATTTTTACCGCTGCCGCCCGACTTTGATACGGCGATCGCTTTCCTCTGCTCCAACCAAACCTCTTTTGCAGTAGAAGATCTCCTTTCGACCCACATGGCTGATATTGCCAGAACGCTCGAACCAGAAGTCGTTGTCGGTATGCCTACATTGGGAATGGTGTACGCCGCTACCGTCGCTCAAAAGCTGGGCCACGAGCGATACGTCCCGCTGGGATACTCTCGTAAGTTTTGGTATGACGAAGAGCTTTCTGTCCCGGTACGGTCCATCACCAGTCCGATTAAGCCCAAGACGGTTTACCTTGACCCCAAGCTGCTTGAGCGCATCAACGGCAGGCGAGTGCTGCTGGTAGAAGATGTGATCAGCACAGGCGGCACGGTTTCAGCGGAGCTTCAGCTAATGGAAAAAATCGGGGCCGACGTCGTAGGAATCGTCACCGCTGTAAAAGAGACAAACGTGTGGGTTGAGAAGTTGGGCGCGATCGCTCCTCACTGGCCCAACTTAGTCCACGCCCCCATCAAGTGTCCCCTATTTCAAAAGGTAGCTGATGGTTGGGTGGCTGTAGAAGGCACGTATCCACCTACAGAGATTGAAGCAGGGTAAGGGACCTGCTACTTAATAAAGTCCCAGCGGATTAGAAACGCTGTCGCCCTCTCCCTAAATCCCTCTCCCGCCGGGAGAGGGATTTAGGGAGAGGGCTAGGGTGAGGGCCGCCGAGGGTTCATTTGAGCGCGGCTCCCTAAGGAATTCTTGCACTTAGCCTAGCAGCGCCTTCGCTCGATTCGCCATTTTCTCTGCTGTTAGCCCGTTAAAGGCAAGCAGTTGGGCGGCGCTGGCGGTGGTTTCACCGCGCCTCCAGGCGATCGCATCTCTCGGCAGCTTACTCCGCAGCATAATCGGCTCTAGCATGGCACTCGCGCCGCCGCAGATACCGACTAGCGCATCGCCATCGAACAGCTCTAAAAATTCAGCATCGGACAAAAAGCCATCGTCTGCGGCCTGCGAGCAGGTTTCCCAAGCCACATCGCTCGGGCGGTAGAGGCGGCGCGGATTAATCACAGAAACAATTTTTGAGCCAATGCCCTGTTCGGCTAGTGCTCGGGCCGCATCAATCACCGGGATTAAAACCAGATCGCCTACCACTGCAAAAACAACCGTTTTCTCACCGGGCGTAGACTGTAGCTCAATCGCGCCTTTTTCCAGCGCCTGACGGGTTTGTTCAACCGTTGTTCGGATCGGCAGAGGCGACTTACTCGCCGTGATTGGAATGCCCTTATTCTTGGTAGTGACTGCCCAGTCGTAGCAAACCTGAATGCTGTTGGCATCAACCGGAAACAGCGGAAACACGTTGCCGTTGCGCATCATCGCTGCAAAGTAGTTTTCGATTTCGGGGCGCTGATGCGTCCAACCGTTACGGCCCTGCTCTAGTGCGCCCGCTGTAAACAAACAGATGCTAGAGGGCGTCTCCCGGCGCAGCTCGGCCATCGCCTGGATGACGGTCTGCCAGATCGGCAGGCCGTTGACCGCAAAAGATTCGTAAGAGCACCAGAGCGATCGCCCGCCAAACAGTGCCTGACCTGCCGCCAACCCCGCGCAGGCATCTTCACTCAGCGGCTCATAGACCTGTCCGCCCGGCCCCTGAAAATAGGTTTCATCAACGGTCGGATGCACAATCTTCAGCGCCTGGTTAATGTTGTTGATCCCCGAGGCCGCATTGCCGTCAGCATTGGTAATCACAAAGGTAGGGTCTTGCTGCCCAACGTGCGCCACCAGTGCACCCATCGCAGTCGTGGCTACCTGCTTTTCACCGCCGCCCACAGAAAATTCATTCAGCGGCAGTTTGCCCAAGTCGGCCAGCGGCAGCTCTGACTCAGTGACGGCGACTTGAGCCGCAGGGCCGCCGCCTGCGCGAGAAAAGTTGGTTCGCACCAGGTTCCAGCCAGCCGGTGGGAGCGATCGCGCTTTCAAAGCCGCCACAATATAGTCTTTTTCCAGGCTGTCACCCGGATACAGGTTGTGAGACTGAGCGCCGCGCTTATGCACCCCCGCGCCCTTAAGCTGTTTGACAATCAGCACCGTCAGCGTGCCGCCCAGCGCCGATTTAGCAGCTTCATCGACTGCCTCTAAAATCGCCTGGGTAAAGGCCAGCCGCTGCTCCATAGAGAAGGCAGTGCTGTCTACATAAGCGCCAGACTGGTTGGCATCGTCGTAGTCTTTGGCATCTAGCAGAATAACGTTCTCGAAGCCGTTGCCCCGCCAGTAGGCCACCATCGCCTCATTACTTTGCGTAGAGACCATACTGTGGTGCTCTTGCGAAAAGCCATTCCACACCAAAATCGGCAAAAAGTTAGTCGTCTCAGGGTAGGCCGTATGAAAGTGGCCCATGCTGCTCATGATGTAGGGTTCGCCCAGCCCGCCGTCGCCGATAGTCACGGGAAATAGCTTGTCAGGGTGAAGCTTAGCCCCCGCCATAGCAAAATGCTGACCTTGACCCAAGGGGCCTGCCGGACTGAGCAACCCCGGAATTTGGCCGGAGAGATGGCCCAGCAGTCCGTGGGTTTCGCGGAAGCGATCGCCCATCTGCTGCACGGTTTTAATGCCCATCGCCTCTAACGACGAGTCCATAAAGACAGTGCTGTAAAAGCCGGGGGCGTGGTGGCCAACTTCGGTAATCAGGTTTTTGTAGCCCAGCATGACCAGAGAGGCGATCGCATCGGCAATGCTGGCAAATCCGCCCGGATGGCCAGACTGTTTGCTGGCTGTTGTTTGCAGCGTCAGGTAGCGCAAGGCATCAGCGGCGAGCAAAGTCTGATACACCGCTGCCGGATCAGCCGGAGAAGCGATCGCCTGCTCACCTTCACCAATCACCGCCGACTGCCCGTACTGCTCAAACTCAGCAGTCGGCTCACCAAAATGCTGAATCCCCTCACAAAAAGCAGGCGCTGGAGATTTTGAAACAGCTACAGTCATTGGGAAATATCCTCGGCTTAATTCAGATTGACGCTGGGCAGACGATTCTGTTGGCACAAAGGGCTAACTTACGTCATATATTACGGCAACGCGCCAGAACGGGGCTAGCATTTAGCACCAGACAGGACGATATCAATCGCTTCCCAATGCCATATTGAGTGATGCTGATCGCGACGGTTGAGCAGGGCCTGAATAAAAGCCGTATCCAAAAACAGACGATCAGCGCTCATCGGCTATGGAGCGCTTAGGCGTGCCATAGAGATAGTGGTCGTGTTCGGCTGCCCAATCAGCTGGTGCATCGATACTACCGACCAAAGACGAGATTGCATCCCAGCCAACATTTTCTGATGACTCATCTGCTGATTCAGACTGGATTGTCACTACGTAGCGCTGATTGAGCTTAAGTTCAATTGGGGTTTCTAACCGTAATACTTGTCCGTCAAAAACAACGGTCACAGTTTTGCTCATGATATGTCTGGCCCTTTAAAGGGTCTTATTCTGTTTAGCAACTTGCATGGAAGACACAGGCTTACAAGGTTACCTAACTGCGCATCACATAGCCTACGCCGCGCACGGTTTGAATCAGGCGGCTTTCGTCTTCGGCTTCTAGCTTCAGGCGCAGGTAGCGAATGTAGACTTCGATGATGTTGGAGTCGCCCATGAATAGCCCCAGACTTCTTCGAGAATGCGATCACAAATATCCTGACAGCTATACTTTAAACAGTCGCTTTCACCAACCACCGGTATTCATGGCAGATCAGCTGACTAACCTTCCCATCCAAAAATCCTTAATCAGTGACACCCAGGCTCTAGCGGAAGAACTCGACATTTCCTGGAGCCGGTTACTAACCCTTGCTCTCAGTGACTTTATTCGTCGATATCGAGGACGGAAGCAGTTGATGAGCCAAATAGATGCAGCTTACGCAGATGCACCCGACGACGACGAAGTAGAGCTTCAGCGAGGGATGCGTGCGACCCAGCGAAGACTCCTAATCGGCAGATAGGCTTTGGCTGCTAACTCCGCATCACATAGCCCACGCCACGCACGGTTTGAATTAGGCGGCTTTCATCTTCGGCTTCTAGCTTCAGGCGCAGGTAGCGAATGTAGACTTCGATGATGTTGGAGTCGCCCATGAAGTCGTAGCCCCAGACTTCTTCGAGAATGCGATCACGCGTCAAAACCTGCTTAGGATGCGAAATTAAATAGTCCAGCAGGTCAAATTCTTTGGCGGTGAGTTCGATGGGGCGATCGCTCCGCTTCACCTCACGAGTTTTGCGGCTCAAGCTCAAATCGGCAAATTGAAAGGCATCTGGATCGTCTGACTGATTGCGCCGTAGATGAGCCCGCACCCGCGCCAGCAGCTCTTCAATGCTAAAAGGCTTGACGACATAGTCATCTGCCCCGGCATCGAGCCCAGCGACCCGGTCTTCGATACCGTCTTTGGCGGTGAGCAAAATGACTGGCATCATCGCTCCGGTGGCGCGCAGTCGGCGGCAGACTTCCACCCCGCTCAGACCTGGCATCATCCAGTCGAGCAGCACCAGGTCAGGTTCACTGTCACGAGCCGCCATCAGCCCGCTCAGCCCGTCGTTAGCGACGATTACCTCGTAGCCTTCGTAGCCCAGCTCTAACTGCACAAATTTAGCCAGCTTTTCTTCGTCTTCTACGACCAAAATGCGCGCTGCCCCGTCAGCCATCAGCAAAGCCTCCTTGATTGACTACAAAATTATTATGGGTATCTGTTTAAACTGGCAAACTCACCGTAAATACGCTGCCTTCTCCGAGCTTAGACTGCACCTTCAGGGTACCGCTCATCCCTTCGACCAACGTTTTAACTATTGATAAGCCCAGTCCGGTACCGCCAGTTACCCGCGAGCGGTCTTCATCTACCCGGTAAAATGGGTCAAATATTTTGGTCAAATCTGTCAGCGGTATGCCTCGGCCCCGGTCACGCACCTCTATACAGGCGCGATCGCCCATCTTTTTGAGCCCCACCCGAATTGACGTGTTGTCAGCGGAATACTTCATCGCATTGTCTATTAGGTTAATCAACACCTGTTTCAACCGATGGCGATCAACCCAGGCATTGACAGGCTCTAGATCGGCGTGAATGCGATCGCTTACATACTGGCTCATCTCTAGCACTTCTTGCACCACCACATGCAGAGGCTCCCGCTCAATCTGAAACCGCAGGTGCCCGCCGTCAGCTCGCGCCAGATCTAGCAAATCTTGCAGCAGCCGAATGGTTCTATCGGCCTCGACAGCAGCAATTTCTAACCCTTCTCGCTGGAGGGCGCTGAGGTTGTTGCTGCGACGCAGCGTACTCTGCAAATAGCCATGAACCAGAGTCAGAGGCGTGCGCAGCTCGTGAGAGACATCGCTGACAAACCGGCGCTGCTGATCCCAGGCGGCTGACAGGCGAGAGAGCATCATATTGCAGGCTTGAGCTAGCTCTTGTACTTCTGTCGGAGCCCGGTCAAATTCCAACCGGGTATTGGCCAGGTTATCAGTAGAGATATCAGCGGCTAACCGGTTCATCTTGCGGATAGGAGCCATCGCCTGGCGCGTGTAGAGGGCAGTGGCGATCGCCCCCACTCCAATCACCAAAATGCTAGAGAGCGCGAGGGTTTGCGTAATCCGCGACAGCATCCTCTGGTCTTCTGTAATGTCGTCTACAACGTACAGATCGCCCATCACCTGCCCGTCTATCTCTAGGGGGTTAGAGCAAGTCACCAGATGGCGATCTCGAAAACGGATGACTTCCAATCCCAAATCGCCCTTCACCCGGTTCAGCAGCCCCTGCGCAAATCCATTGACCTGCCAGGAGCCCATTGAGAGCGTATCCGACTGAGCCAAAATCTCACCCTGAGGAGACGTCACCCAAATCGCCACGTCGGGCTGCTCGCGATAATCAATGGCCATCGCCATCGCTTTGGTGATCGGCATGGTCTCACCGTAGAGATCAACATCCTGAACTAACCTGTCAGCAATCATCAGCGCATTGTCTTTATGGCTCTCTACTAAAAGTTGTCGCATCCGCCAGTTAATCCAGCTGGTGAGCCCCCCAATCCCTAAAATAGACACCAGAACCATGCCGATGGTCAGCCTGAACTGAATAGAATTGGGATCGACAGCAGATTTCATAGCAGTCTAAAGAGATACGCTATCCTGACAATACCTGAACAGTATTAGAGGACGCTGATAAATGTCTCAGGGTTTGATTGAGGCATCTCCATCTGCTCAGATCTTCTCAGCCTATTTTACGCCCGTCGTCAGCAAAGCCTCTTCAGCGGTGTCATTTTCTATATGAAGCTTTTCTGTGAGCCGGTCTAGCACGCCGAGCAGCTCACGTTCAAAGGTAACCTGAGCGCGGTTGGTGCGGCCCCCAATGTAGAGCTTGCCAGCGGTTTGCAGCGCCCATATTTGCGAGTGAGAGACGTAGCTCATCAGCACGCCTAGCATCAGCAGGCCAAAGCCCAAATACACGACCGGAATGCCGGGATCGGCTTTGATTTGCAGGCCGGTGCTGCCAGTGATTTCATCGACAGACAGGGTAATATCGTTAACCTGAGTAGAGCCTCCTTCGCGGACGGTTGACACCAGCTGACCCGTCATATCGTAGACCAGCAGCGTGCCCTGCAAATCTTGCGCGACTAGCGAAACGCCCTCGCTCATATCTGGCTTAGTGGGTACCCAGGTGCCCCATATTCTGCCGCCGTCTGTCTTCAGCTCAGCCATAGGTAAATCGAAAACGGGGCTGTTGTTCAGGCGTACTTTAACGGCGGCTACTGACCAGTCGGCCTGGTAGAGGGTGACGTTCTTGTAGCGCAGCGGCTGGTTGACCCAGATGGTTTTGCGTTTGACTTCTGTGCCGCTGTCATCCAGTACGGAGAGATCGGAGTAAAACTGATCGACCCGGCCCTCCGGGGAGTAGTCAATCCAAAAGCGGTTGACGTGGACCGACCAGTCTTTGGGAACCTGACTGGCTGACCAGGGTCCGGCTTCAAAGATATTTTGTATTTTGAAAGTTTGGCCGCCGGGTACCATCTCTTGAGCATAAAAGCCGGTCATGGCTCCCAGGATTGCGCCAATAAGAATAAGCAGCATACTGGCGTGGACGACGATTGGGCCAATGCGTCCCGCTAGCCCTTTGTGGGCGTAGAGCATCTCACCGGCTTCATCTGCTTTTTCGTAGAGTTTGTAGCGGCGATCGCCCAGCCCCGCTTTCAGCTCACTCAAAGACCCGCCCGCGATCTCCGTACTCAGCGCCATTTTGCCAAACTGACGCGGCTGACTGTAAAAATTCCAGGTGCGCGAAAACCACCGCAGAGCAATCAGCTGCCGGGTGAAGGTGCAGGCGGTCAGGCTAGCGCCAAACAGAATCAAAATGGCTAGAAACCACCAGGTGCTATAGACGTGGTTCAGGCCCACCGTCAGAATAAATTTCCAGGTGAGAAAGCCAAACAGGGCCGGATTTTCGGGATAGTTTTCCTGGTAGAAAGCCAGCCCTTGCCCTTGCTCAATGACCGTGCCGCTAATGCTGAAGAGCGCGATCGCCAGCAGTAGCCCAATGGCCAAACGAAGGTCGGCAAGGAGAGGAACGAGATCTTTGCGAAAGTAGCGTTTGATAGCGGTGAGCATGGGGAGTCCGAGATTTTGGGGAGATCGGCGCTAGGCGATGGGAAGGAAGCGAGTGACCAGAGAGAACAGTCCGAAGCCGACAAGAAGGATGCCGCTGGCAGGGGTGATCCAGCCAGACCAGCGGCGCAGTTCTAAAATGCGTTTGATAGAGGCGGTAAAGATGCCTGCTAGCATCAGCGGGGCGACGTAGCCAATGGTGTAGGCCAGCAGGAGTGAAGCCCCCAGGACTGGATCGCCTTCTCTACCAACCCAGGCCAGCAGCGTTGCCAATACTGGCGTGCTACAGGGGGAAGCGACCAATCCAAAGGTGAGCCCAAGTAAATATGACTTAACTGATCGCGGCAGATTGTTTTGCAGAAAGTCGGTGCCGTTAAACGAAGGCAAGGGAGGTAGCGGCAGGGCTTCCAGTAGGTTTAGACCCATCAGAATGGCGATCGCACTCACAATAATCGGTAGCCCAACGCCAACTTGGCCGTATACCCAGCCCAGGCTGCTAGCGGCTATGCCTAAGCCTGCCAGAGTCGTTGCAAGCCCAACGGCAAACCAGACTGACTGAGCCACCGCCTGCCAGCGAGTTTCCAACTCGTAGCTACCCATATAGCCGACGGTAATGGGCAGCATTGAGAGCATACAGGGGGTGAGGCTAGTCAGTAGCCCGGCTAGCGCGATGATGCCGATACTAGCGATAGAGAGATGGCCTAGCTGGCCTTCTACCCAGCCATTGGCAGACTGGCTGAGGTGATAGAGAAAGAGTTGCAGGCGTTCGCCCATAGGATTGGTTCGATCAGACAGTTTCTCTCACATTGTATCGAATCGCTCCCCTCTCTACTGTCAGCGAGGCTGGTCGGGATGGGGCACAGCAGATGGCCTAGTGCGTCGAGAGCCAGGGTGACGGGGGGCTGAGGGGCGATCGCCCCTCAGCCCGGTGCGCGGCGGGCGGCGGGGCGGCGGGGCATTCTGGCGATTTTTCGCAGTCGGCAGCACAGCGACAGGGCTACTGGATTTTCCCTTAGGGCTTCCCGCAAAGGCAGTGCTAGGCGCTGAACGAGGGAGGGAGAGCACATCGGCATCCCTCGACTCTCTGGCTACCCGAATCAGCACGCCAGCAGTGATCAAGCTGGCAATCATTGAGCTGCCGCCATAGCTGAAGAGGGGAAAGGGCAGTCCGGTCGTCGGCAGGCTGCCGGTAGCCACGCCGATATTGATCAGCGACTGGCCCACGAGCAAGACCATGCAGCCAGTAGCCACTAGCCGATGGACAGTTTTTTCGGCCTGAACTGCTACCATCAGCGCCACCGTGCTGTAAACCGCCAAAAACAGCAGCAGCATAATGCAGCCGATGAAGCCAAATTCCTCTGCAAAAACCGAAAATATGAAATCGGTGTATTGAATCGGCAAAAAGTAAAGCTTTTGGGCAGAGAGACCATAGCCGGTGCCGCCCGCCCCGCCAGAGCCAATCGCCAGCAGGCTTTGAATCAGCTGATAGCCACTTTCGCTCGGGTCGGCCCAGGGATTGAGAAAAGAGACAATGCGATCGCGCTGGTAAGACTTAATGCTGACGCTGATCGCCGCTGCCAGCAGTCCGGTAGATGCCGTCATCAGCAGCTGCCGGTAGGGAATGCCAGCGGCCAGCGCAATCAGCCAGATCGCAATGCCGCAAACTGCCGTCGTACTGAGGTTGGGCTGAGCCAAAATCATCATCAGCCCGCCGGTCAAAATGCCCAGCCAGACTAGCCGTGTGCTGTTTGTAAGCTGGTGCCATTTACCGAACAGCTGGGCGCTGTGCATTACCAAAAACGGCTTCATCAGCTCCGAGGGCTGAATTAAAAAGGGGCCGAAAGGCAGCCAGCGCGTCGCCCCGTTTACCGAAATTCCGACCCCCGGAATGTGGGTAGCCGCCACCATCAGCATACAGATCAGTAAAAAGAAGCCCGAGAGCCGCATGATCTGGCGAAGCGGATGGCGGGTGATCCACCGAGAGATAAACAGCCCCAAGACTACCCAGATCAGCTGAACCTTGAAGTACCGCGCCCCGTCGTTAAAGTCGGCCTCGGCAACCGGATAGGAGGCAGAAAACAGGACCACCATGCCGACCGACAGCCACAGCAGCGTCATCCAGCGCAGCAGTCTGGCTTCTAGAGCCCAACTTTGTACCGAGAAAAACCGGACGATGCCACTAGCACGAGTAAGCGTCAAGGAAGCAACCCAAAGCAAAAACGTTCTTAGAGCTATAGGAGATCGGGGGATGGGCTGTCAAGGCTTCGGCTTCGGCTGCGCTCAGCCTACGAGCACACCAAAGGCTGAGCGCAGTTGAAGTCACGGTTGCGATAGCTCCGGCGCATTGAGTAGCGGGGTGGTAGCAATCGGCAGTGGCGGGGTTTTGTCTTGGGCGATCGCAAACATCTCCGTCCGAATCCGCTCTGTGAGCTGCACCGTCTTGGCATCGTAAAGCTGAGTCAGCCCCTTGGGATACAGCCCAAAGCCAATGATCGGAATCAGCAGACAAACGATCACAAACACCTCACGAGGCTCTGCGTCGATCAGAACTTCTTTAGAAACCAGCTCTTCGTTTTCAGGCCCGTAGAAAATGTCGCGCAGCATCGACAGCAGATACAGCGGCGTCAAAATCACGCCCACAGCCATCAGCATCACCACAATTAGCTTGAAGTTAAAGCCATAGGCGTCGCTATTGGCAAAGCCCACAAACACCATCAGCTCAGCGACGAAGCCACTCATCCCCGGCAGCGCCAGAGAGGCCATTGAGCAAGTGGTAAACATGGCGAAGATCTTGGGCATCTTGCGGCCCACCCCGCCCATTTCATCTAGTACTAAAGTATGGGTACGGTCGTAAGTTGCGCCCACCAAAAAGAATAAGCTTGCGCCAATCAACCCGTGAGAGACCATTTGCAGCACCGCGCCGCTCAGCCCCAAGTTGGTAAACGACCCCAGGCCAATCAGCACAAAGCCCATATGCGAAATCGACGAGTAGGCGATCTTCCGCTTAAGGTTGTTTTGCGCAAACGAGGTCAGGGCCGCGTAAATAATATTCACCACGCCAAAAATCACCAGCGCCGGGGCCACAACCGCGTGCGCATCCGGCAGCATTTCCACATTCATCCGAATCATGGCGTAGCCGCCCATCTTCAGTAAAATGCCAGCCAGCAGCATGTGAACCGGCGCAGTGGCCTCGCCGTGGGCGTCGGGCAGCCAGGTGTGAAACGGAATAATTGGCAGCTTCACCGCATAGGCAATCAAAAATCCTGAATACAGCAAGAGCTGAAGCCGTAGCGGGAACTCCTTGGCCATCAGCGACTGCATATCAAAGGTGACCGTATCGCCGTAAAAGGCCATTCCCAGTGCCGCCAGCAGGATAAACAGCGAGCCGCCAGCGGTGTAGAGAATAAATTTGGTCGCTGCGTACAGCCGTTTCTTGCCGCCCCAAATCGAGAGCAGCAGGTAAACCGGCAGCAGCTCCAGCTCCCACATCAGGAAGAATAGCAGCATGTCCTGCACGGCAAAGACGCCAATTTGACCGGCATACATTGACAGCAGCAGGAAGTAAAACAGCTTGGGCTTGAAAGTCACTGGCCAGGAGGCCAAAATCGCCAGCGTCGTGATGAAGCCCGTGAGCACTACCAGCGGCATCGACAGGCCATCGACCCCGACAGACCAGCGCAGGTCAATCTGAGGCACCCAGGTGTAGCTTTCATATAGCTGCATTCCTGAGCTGCTGATGTCGTAGTTGTTGACAAAGGCATAGACAATTACGGCAAAGTCTATCAGGCCCACAACCAGGGCATACCACCGAACGGTGCGCCCTTTTTCGTCGGGAATAAAGGGAATGAGTAGTGCCGCTAAAAACGGAAAGAAAATAATGAACGACAGCCAGGGAAATTGATCCATAACGAAGTGATATTCTGCGGCGTAATATGCGTACAGATGGGCTACTGATGAACTATAGCGCCTGTTACCTTGCTTTGCTCATTTGCACTGGCTGAAGGCCATCTGCAACCAGTGGGCAAAGTGACTAAACAGGCGATCGCGGAAGTGCTTGTCTATATATATAGGCCGAAGCTCGATTTCTTTTCACACTGTAGAAAGAAAGTTGAGCCCATGAAAGCGCATTGTTTCCAAAAAGTGTGCAGCGATACCTTGCATTTCAGCCACGAGCAAAATGCTCGCCAGTGAATAATACTGCGACTTACCAAAGACGCCTCTCAACTTAGCATCACCTTAAGGATCGCTATGCTCTAAACCTGTGGATTCACTTCCCAGGTTTCGCTGAAAGGCATTCTCTAAATATTCCCGCTTGGTCGATAGCGTAGTGGCATCGGAAATTAGAGCGAGAAATCAGTGAAAAAACTAGCACTCACGTTTGATGACGGCCCTTACGGCAGCCATCAAGAGGCAGGGGGCAACTACACTAATGCAGCTTTGCAAATATTCAGAAATTTCAACGCTCAGCTCAAAGCGCTAGGCAAACCCCCTATTGTCGTCACTTTCTATATGCAGGCGGCCTACATCACCAAAAATCCATCTACCTTTAACCAGGTCATTAAGGACGGTCATGAAATTGCCAGCCACGCTTGGATTCACAAAGGCTGGATTCCCAACAAGCATGTCTTCATGGTGCCTGAAGAGCGAGCCTTTGCAGAGTTTCAAAGGGCGCACGAAGAATTCGCTAAATACGGGGTTGAAACGACGCTATTCAGGCCACCCTGTGGCCGCATTACTGAGTCACTGTGGGAGCGCATTAAGCAACGGTATCCTCAGTATCGTTTGGCAGGTTGGGACTACCATCCTGAAAAAGGCTCACCCGCTGCTTTTGATATTAATTTTGCCCATCGAGGTCCCAGAGAGGCTGCTGTTTACCTGCTGCATGAAAAGAAAAAGGGCACGCTCGCAAAGATTAAGGCTTTTTTAGCCAGAGAAAAGCAGTTAATTCAGAGCGAAGCCTTTAAGTTGGTCGGTTCTTCAGAGATTATTTGTGCAGACTATCGAGCGGGGCTAACAATCCAATAAGCCAGCCAAAATCACTTATAAACGAGCTCATTCGGGCAGAAGGTAAGGTTACACGCTCTATTAACCGCTATTTTGATATGGCGATCGCCCCCCGCTATGAGCGAGCCGATGGAGGCCTGATTGACAGGGAGCCGACTGGCCCGCGTGAAGCAGTCGGCGGTGAATTAGCTGTCAAGATGGGGGGCGATCGCCGAAGCCCATTTTCCCGAGGAAAGAGTAAGTACCCATTCCAACAATCACTCGCTCAACGCCGTCTTGAGCCTTGGCTGTTTGGCGTGATTGCGCAAAGTTTGGATAGGCTGTGGTCAAAAAGTCATGGCCCAAAAACGCCAATGTCTCAAATACCCCTTTGGCATAGAAAGACTGAAACAAAGAAGCCTGCGACAATGCCTGATCGGCGTCCTGCTGAGATTGCGCCTATCTGATGTGTGCCAGTGCAAGGTTCAATAAGTCGTTACATCTCCTATGGCTAGGCAGGCCAGGGAATGGATGAGCGATCAGGCACCTGTCATCCAGGTGGCTGCAAAGAGCGAAATTCCCAGCAGGCACACACAGCTTGCACCAATGATTCGCCCTAGTAGAGCTATGGGAATTGGCAATGCTATAGCTTTCTTTTTTTCAAGTCGCTGCTGCGCCACCTGAGCGCCCCACCGATGTGTGAAAATCGCCATCACGCCAATACAGGCAAGCGTCATGGCCATCCCGATTGAAATGGCCAGCACCATAGCGACACTTTGCCACAGCATGTCATTGGCCAGTCCATACAGCAAAACTAACAAAGCACCACTACAGGGGACAGCCCCCACCGCCAGCGCCAGCCAGCCGCTCATGCTGTTCGCTTCCCCACAGGACAAACAGCCACAGATTATCCAGCTGTTCTGATCGCCTTTCTGAGACTTGGTTTGATGATTCACGGGTTGAGCAGATGATTGGATCTGCTGGCTCAAGCTGGAATAGAGTACGTCGTCCGGGGACTTGCCTGACGGTGGTGCTGTAAAGGGGGGTGCGATTTGATGCTTTGTCTTTTGGGTTAGAGTCTGCCGTAGCATCCAGCCGCCCAGAAGCGCGATCGCACCATAGCTAATTAGCTGAACCACTCGATAATTACTCTCTGTCGAACCGCCTATCTGGCGCACCACTGTATCAGTAACAATCACCAGCAAAGTCGCTGAGAGTACGTGAAAAATGGCGATTTGGCCCCCCATCATCAGCCCTCGCTGTAAACTGCCCCCCTGCCCTACAAAGTAGGAGACAATGACCGCTTTGCCGTGTCCTGGCCCCAGTGTGTGCAAAACGCCGTAGCTAAAGGACAATAACAGAGCAAAAATTATAGCTTGGGGAGATTGCTGACTTTGTATTTGGTTGAGCGCGGTGGTTAAAGTGTTGGAAATTTTTGCGGGAAGTTGCTTCCACCCCTGGACGGTAAGAAGAGAGCCGCCTATTTGCGAAGGGGCCACTGGCTGGTTAGCGGTAGAGGTGATCTCTCTCAGCTTAATTTTGTAGCTCACATCCACTGTCCGAGAACCGTCTATCTGGAACAGGTCATAGCTACCCTCATGTGCCTGTAGCTCACCTTTTACCTGCACAGGCGAAAAAATACCTGGATTTTTGACAGCCTTAGATGTTTTGATGTACACCATTTGATTGGGCGGTGGTGCTGGCACATGGATACAAGCGCCAACATAGGGCACCAGCAAAAATTCGTTTATCGGCTTCCCCTGGTTTCCGTCCTGGCCTGCATCTGTGCCTAGCGGCAATACGTAGCCGTCGAGGATAACGAGGCTTTCCGTTATATCGGCATTCGTCGCACGAGACTGTGCGGCCCAATACGCTTGGGCTTTGTCTGCTTCCTTCAGCAGTTCATTGGCGTCAATGCCTTCAGCCGCAAGCGATTCTTCTAACCGCTGAAGCTCTTTCCTTTCAAAGCTCTCAGGCGCAGGCTGATTGACTTTGACCCACTCTTGTAGATGATACAGGCTAGAGAGCTGGTAGGTCTGCGTGGTTGTCAGGTGCTCGTAGGGATTGCGCAGGTGAGTAGACTGCGACTGCAAATTTTCCCAAGTCACTGCCGTTTGTGCCGATACGGGGGAAATCAGACTCAGCGCTAGAAAGCAACTGAGAAGACAGGCCCAAAGGTAGGCAACATAGCGCCGCGACCGCCAAGGAAAAAAGCTCATAGCACTTGTCCTGCCTAATTCTTCGTCAGTATAGCAGGCTAACTTGTGGGAATTTTCATTGACTGAATCTGTTCTTGCTGAGTGTGTTCACGAACTATTATCTCATCAGGCTTTGCATACAGTCTTGCAATACCTTAATCCTTTTGAGAACAGCTTTCTGAGACATGGAAGGAGACATAGCTTTCTCTATGTCTCTGAACATATAGGATACTGTTGGCGAAATTCACAATAGTGGATCAAAGCCAATAAAATCGTTCATGGGCTTCTGACTGAATCAACGAGTTTGCGTAGGTTCAGAGTTAAATATTAAATTCGCCAATAGTATAATATAACGTCAGTTCGGGATAGTTGATTGCCTGTGATGCCAGACTGTCGGTGCTTTTTAACACATAGCCTCAAGTAGATCCCCTCTAGAGGGGCGCAGGGGTGGGTTTCGGTGTGTAGCGCACGTTGCCGACCCATCCCGACCCTGCGGGCCACCCTTCCAGAAGGGACTTACTTCGAGCAATAAGCATGAGTTGCCTATCCCGAGCTCAGGTTAATATAGGTTTTGAGACGGTCAGGACATCGATACCAACATTCTCATCTGCGTGCATGGGGAAGAGTCCGAATGGCATCGGCAAGCCAACGCGTGTTCAACCCTGCTGACTTAGTTTGGCATGGCGCGATCGCAATCCAACGCAAAAAAAAGGACTGAAACCTAAGTTTCAGCCCCCTCGAATAATTTCAACTTGTCTGAGGCTTACGTCAGCCCTGAGACAAACACCAGACCCAGCACCGCACCAAACACAATCAGCGCGTAAAACTGGGCGCGACCGTTCTCAAGGTATTTCAGCCCCTCGCCAGAGACCAGGGTAACAAAGCCCGTGAGGTTGACAATGCCATCGACGATTTTGACATCGACATTGAGCACGCCTTTGGCCAAGTTGCGGGTGCCCTTAACAAAGACCTCGCGGTAGATATCGTCGATGTACCACTTATTGAGTGAGAGGTTGTACAGGGGGTTGATTTTTTCGGCGATCACCGCCGGATTAATCACCCTGCTGCGATACATCAGCACCGCCAAGATAATCCCCGCCACCGAGATCGCTACCGAAGCCCCTGCCATTCTGATGAATTCGTTCAGGTCAAACTCTTCAGCCAGCTCAACGACGGTCAACGCCTCACCCGCCGGGTGAATGAACTCTTCAAAGTAGTTGGCAAAAGGCGTTCCGACCAAACCAATTAGGGCTGAAGGAATAGCCAGCATAATCAGCGGAAAAGTCATGCTCAAGGCAGACTCATGCGGCGTTTCGGCGTGAGCATGGTCGCCGTGGTCAGTTTCCTCTAGAGAGCGCTCCTGGGTACTCATCGCGCCCGGCCCTAGCGAAGCGCCCGCCATTTGCAGCGATTGCCGTTTCACCGTCTGCTTGATTTCAGCGTCGTTACCGCGAAACTCACCCTCAAAGGTAGAAAAGTACATGCGGAACATGTAAAAGGCCGTAGCGCCAGCTGTAATCCAGCCAATTGCCCACATCGCCGGGTTAACTTCAAACACAGAGCCCAAAATTTCGTCTTTTGACCAGAACCCTGCAAAAGGCGGCAAACCAGAAATTGCTAGCGTACCAATTAAAAATGTAATAGCCGTAATTGGCATGTATTTGCGCAGTCCGCCCATCAAGCGCATGTCTTGAGCCAGCACCGGGTCATGACCCACGACTTCTTCCATGCCGTGAATGACTGATCCCGAGCCTAAAAACAGCATGGCCTTGAAGTAGGCATGCGTCATCAGGTGAAACAGGCCAGCGGTATAAGCGCCCGCGCCCATGGCCATTACCATGTATCCCAGCTGAGACATCGTCGAAAAGGCCAGCCCCTTCTTGATGTCGTTTTGCGTAATTGCAATTGATGCGCCCAAAAAGGCAGTGATGGTCCCTGTCCAGGCAATCACCGTCATCACCGTCGGAATTTCTTCAAAGACGGGGTACATGCGAGCGATTAGAAAGACGCCTGCTGCCACCATCGTCGCTGCGTGAATTAACGCAGAAATAGGGGTGGGGCCTTCCATCGCGTCGGGCAGCCACACATGCAGTGGAAACTGAGCGGACTTTGCGACTGGTCCCATAAAGACCAGAATGGCAAACAGGGCAGCGAGTGAGCCAGAAATGGTGCCTGTGGTGACTAAGTCGGTCAGGCGATCGCCCATCAAATCGAATTCAAAAGTGCCGGTTGCCCAAAACAGACCCAGTATCCCCAGCAGCAGGCCAAAGTCACCGACGCGGTTGGTGACAAACGCCTTTTGGCAGGCATCGGCAGCGCCATCGCGGTCATACCAGTAGCCGATCAGCAGGTAGGAGCACATGCCCACCAGCTCCCAGAACACATAGACCTGAAGCAAGTTTGGGCTAATAATCAGGCCCAGCATCGACGAGCTAAACAGGCTCAAGTAAGCGTAAAAGCGCACATAGCTCGGATCGTGAGCCATGTAGCCGTCGGTGTAGATCATCACCAAAAAAGCCACGGTGGTAACGATCACCAGCATCAGCGCTGTGATGTGGTCAACCGTGAAGCCCATGTTGATATGAAAATCGCCAGCCGAAGCCCACTCAATCAGATACGTGTAGGGCGCGTGGCCTTGAACCTGGCTGACTAAGAGCAAAATAGATAAAGTCATCGCCGCCCCGATCAGGCTGACGATAAAAGTAGCGACAGGCTTTCTGAGCTTGTTAGTCGCCTCGTTATAGCTGATAAGACCTGTGCCGACAATCGCTGCGCCTAGTAAAGGCAACACGGGTATCAGCCAGGTGTATTTATAGATGGCCTCTACGGATTCCATTCCTTACTCCATTTCCTGCCACTGTTTTTTGCCTGTGGGATCAAACCGTTTGGCAAACCGCTCTTATATTGACACAACCTGTCCGCCTCTTCGTGATGCTTTAGGGAGAGAATGTCACGAAATATAAACTTTAATAAAATAAAAATATTTTAGTCTGTAAGGGATCGCTTTATCTGGTTTAGCGGCCCTCATTTAGCCCTCAGATTTACGATCCGGGGGCTGTTCGTTTGAGGGAAGCATGACTTTGCTAAAGATAGCCAGCGTATTGATCTGACTGCTAGTTTTAGCAATCAACGTCTGCCCGTACAGGCTGATTGCCTGCCGGGTGATGTAACCCCATTGCACTCGCCCATCTGAGGAATGCTCGGTGTCGAACTGGTATAACTAAACAATTGGCGTTCTTTGCCAATGACAGAGAGCTTGCATAGCTTATTTGAAACACCCAACGTCATCTCCACTGAGCCGGTTTCGTCTCTCAAAGATAATCTATAGACCTTGGTATAGCAGCATTCCGCAGGCCGTGAGCGACAGCTTGGGAAATACTTTTGAATGAACCCAGCTATCGCCGCGATAACACACCTCTTCATAACCATCATTCGTCAGGATTAGAACGCTCACCTGTTTTTGATAGTTATCTATAATCCAATATTCGCAAACGCCTCTGGCTTCGTATTGAGCCCTGCTGCCGATATAGTATTCTTCGACATTAAGCTCACAAGCCCAGTCGATAATTAGTAAGGGGCTATCGTGAGCTAGGGCAATTTTATGATCATCGTCACAAAGCTGCTGCGCCCCTCTACTGGTCAAAGCTATCAGGTCTGGAATGCGGTGTTTCTTACGAACATACCTGTCCTGCTCGCCTGGTAACTTCACGACTAGGGGTATTACTTCTATAGCAGTCGTACCAAGTCTCAAAAAGCGCCAGTCAAGAAATTGCTTGAGATACTCAAACATTCCCATGATTTGCAAGACATCAGTTTGACGTTTGTATCGCAATTTAGATTCTCGTGGCGTTAGTAGTGAGTACCCGTTTTGCGGTGGTGAACGGCGGTTTTGGCGTTGCTGGCGATCACTTCACCGCCACTAACGGTGGCATAGATTACCCAGTGGTCACCACAGTCCATGCGGTTTTTGACCTGGCATTCGAGATAGGCGATCACCCCTTCTAACACTATCTGCCCGCCTTCTGCTTCCCGCGTCTCAACGCCCTGAAACCGATCTTCCCCCGGACTAAACGGCTTCAAAAAGTGCTTCATGGGTCCCAGGTGCTTACCCTCTGCCAAAATATTCAGCACAAAGTCAGAGCCCGAGTACATCAACCCTTCAATCGCGCGATCTTTGGCCACCGCTACCGTAAAACCAGGAGGCGTAAACGTCGCTTGAGCCACCCAGGAAGCCAACATTGCCCCGCTGATGTCGCTCTGCTTCGCAGTAACCACGCACATAGAGCCCACCAATCGACCGATCGCTTTTTCTACAGAGGTCGCCGGTACGCGAGGGGCTTTGGCTTTTTTTGCTTTTTTGAGCTGCTGGGCAAAGTCTGTACCGGCCTGTTCGCATTCCTGCAAAGTGCTGGCATCCGGCGTAAATTTTACTCGAATGGGATCAAAGCCAAAGCTGTAGCCCGCATCTTTAAACTTGTTTTCTAGCAGGTCAATTGCTTCGCCGCTCCAGCCAAAGGAACCAAAGACACCCGCGAGCTTAGTTTTACTGGCGGAGGAGAGCACCACGCCCAGAGCCGTCTGAATCTGAGTAGGAGCATGTCCGCCGAGCGTGGGTGAACCCATAATGAAACCAGCAGAGTTTTCGGCGGCTGCTTTGATTTCAGCAGTGTTACTCTGCTCGGCGTTGATAGCGTTGACGCCGACACCTGCTTTGGTAATGCCGCGTGCTATAGCTTGGGCAATCGTCGCCGTATTTCCATAAGCCGAAGCGTAAATCAGCGCCACCGAAAGCTCTTTCCCTTTCTGCTGCGCTGCCCACTGATGGTATTTCTGAGTCAGGTCAGTGACGCCGTAGCGCACCATGGGGCCGTGCCCGGTCGCATACAGCCGAGGCACATACTCGCCGAGTTTTTCGAGCGCAGCCTCTACCTGCCGGGCGTTGGGGGCCATCAGACAGTCAAAATAGTAGCGCTGGTCTTCTAGCAGGGCTTCACGATGGAGGTCGTAAGCGTCTTCCGAGCAGACATGTGCGCCTAGAAATTTGTCGGTGTAGAGCACTTCGGTGACGCTGTCGTAAGTGCACAGGCCATCCGGGTAGCGAGGTGTGGGAGCGAGAATAAACTGGAGATGGTGCTTTTGGCCCAGATCCAAATCCTGCTCGGTGCCGCCTTTGACCGGCTGAATGGAATGTTCGATATTGGCAGTTTGGAGAGCGATCGCCGCTGGGTTAGAGCAGACAATCATCGCCTGAGGCGTCAGCGCAAGCAGAGCCTTGAGCGTTTCAATCCGGTTGGGATTAGTGTGTCCTAAGACGATGTAGTCAATGTCATGCGGGTCGATTTCTGCTTTGAGCGCCGCCAAGAATACTTCTGTAAAAGAGCCACCTGGCGGATCGAGCAGGGCAATCTGACTGCCACGAATCAGGTAGGAATTCGCCGTGGTGCCTTTTTCCAGGGCATATTCAATCTCGAAGCGCAGCCGATCCCAGGAGCGCGATCGCAGCGCAGTGGTATCGGCTGCAATGGGCAGTACCTGCACGTCTCTACGACCTAAGTCAGCTGGCTTTTGCTCAGTTTTTTGCTCAGTAGAGGACTGAGGCGCTGGGATTTGAGCAGTCATTGAATTGTCCTCTCTTTACTTAGCGTCTTTACTTAGTAGTAGTTGCCGACTTTGCGATGGTGAACTGCCGTCTGCGCATCCTCTTTGGCCACTTTGCCATCATCTACAGTGCAATACACCAGCCAATGATCGCTCAGCTCCATACGGCTAGCGACCTCGCACTCTAAATAGGCCAGAGAATCTGCGAGGATAGGCGACTGGTTGTTCGCCGGACGAGTGCGCACACCCGCAAATCTGTCCGCACCGGGCGGAAAGCGCTTGAGGAAGTGCTTCATCAGCGGCAGGTGGTTGCCCTCTTCTAAAATGTTGAGCACAAAGGTATCGCCGACCTGCATGAGCGATTCGATTGCCCGGTCTTTAGCGACAGCAACGGTAAAGCCCAACGGCTCAAAGCTGGCCTGCGTAATCCACGAGGCCAGCATCGCTGACTGAACGTCGCCTTTGGTCGCAGTGATAATGTAAAGCCCGCTGCTGATGCGGCCCAGCGCTTTTTGCAAGTCAGCGTCGAGCGCCTTAATTTTTTTGATTTTTTTAGACTGCGCTAGCTCCTGACCCAAGTCAGTGCCAGTCTCTTCGCAGAGCTGGTAAATCGCTTCACTGGGCGTGTCTTTAATCCGAATCGGATCGAATGCGACTTTTAGCTCCAGGTCTTGCAGCTTAGTGTGCAGGGGGTCGATGGGCTCGTCATCGCCGCCGTAGGATTCAAACAGGCCAAAGGTTTTCTTGCTACTCACGCCCGCCAGGATTGTTCCTAGCGCCGCGCGGGTTTCCTCAGAGGCTTTGCCGGTAGAAGGTGGCATCCCGATGAGAATACCGGTGGAGCGACTGACGAGTTCGTTGACTTCTTGAGCATCTGCTGATCGCAAGTCCACCATTTCGACGCCGACGCCGGTTTTGGTGATGCCGCGTGCTATGGCCTGAGAAATGCGGTCGCTATACCCATAGTCAGACACATAAAATACGGCGATCAGCGTTTCCGCACCGCTCTTTTGCTGACTCCATTCTCGATAGCGCCCGGTGAGTTCAGCGACATTGTGACGTAGCAAAGGGCCATGACCGGTGGCAATCGTCTCAATTTCTCCATCGAGCTTGTCCATGCGCTTCATCGCCGAGATGACTGAGCGGGCGTTGGGAGCCATCAGGCATTCGTAGTAAAAGCGAAAGTCGGGGGAGAGCGCTTCCAGATCTTCATCGAAGAGGTCATCTTTACAGAAGTGTGCGCCAAAGGCGTCGCAGGTGTAGAGGATGCTGGTTTTGTGGTCGTAGGTAAAAATGGTGTCGGGCCAGTGCAGGTTGGGCGCGTTGGTAAATTCGAGGACGTGGCCGTTGCCCAAATCCAGGGTTTCGCCACTTTTGACTACCTGGCGCTCAAAAGGGGTGTGGATTAGGTCTTCGAGGAAGGCGATCGCCACTTTCGCACCGACTACCACCGCATTGGGAGCCAGTTCCAGCACGTCTTTAATCAAGCCGCTGTGGTCAGGCTCTGTATGGCTAACCACGATATAGTCAATCGTCGCCGGGTCGATTTCGCCCTTGAGCGCGTCCATATACAGCTCGCGAAACTTGGCGTGGGAAGTGTCTACCAGCGCCGTTTGTTCACCGCGAATAATAAAGGAGTTGTAGGTGGTGCCGTTTTGCAGGCCGAATTCGATGTCGAAGCGATCGCGATCCCAGTCCAACGAGCGAATCGCCGTCGTCTCATCAGCAATGCCTGCAACCTGCATAGACAGGCGCTTTTGAGCAGGGTCTTGACCAGTTTGAGTTTGAATAGCGGCGGCAACCATGGCGAATCTCCTATTTCTGCGGCCCGCGTAGCTCACCAGATTTATGGCTAGCTTGTACGAGCAATCCCTAAAATGAGTTTAACAACAAAAGTGTTGCTTTATTTATATTGTGCCGCAACTTAGCGATTTCAGCCGCCTTTTCTTAGTTATAAATACTTATCAAACCGATTAAACGGCTCGCCGCAAGAACAGCAGAGAGGTGCTGCCGTAGCGTTTTGCTTTGATAATTTCTAAGTTCTCAGGCAGATCGTGAGGTTGCCAGTGAGCCTTGCTGTATTCAATGGCGGCTTCGGCGCGATCACTCAAACAGTCGGCTAGCTGGCTGATCACCGGCCCATACAGCTCACCGGCATAAGGCGGATCAAAATAAACGCGGTCAAATAACGAGCCCAGTTCTACGAGCTGCTTCATTTGCCGAACGACATCGCCCTGCATCACCTGAAAGCGCTGCTCCGGCCTGGCTACCTTCCGCCAATTCTGCTGCACTATCCGACAGGCCGCGCCCGATTTCTCAATGCCGACGGCTTCTGCGGCCCCACGGCACAGCGCTTCAGCACCCATCGCCCCGCTGCCCGCACACAAATCCAGCCACCGACAGCCCGATACCTGCCCTTGCCAAATATTAAACAACGCCTCTCTCACTCGCGATGAGGTAGGCCGAGTGGCCTCTCCCGGCAGCGTTTTAATTTCTCGGTTGCCGTAGATGCGGACAGACATGAATCAGGCTATACATCCGCTAGGTAATCATTGAGTTCTTCGAGAGTTGAGAGGTCTAGGAGGCGATCGCCCAGTTCACTTAGCGCCTCATCCGGCAGTGCCCGAATCTCGCTAGCCGTAGAGTCTGGCAACTGACCCAGTTTTCGAGTAAGCTGCCTCAGAATAATCTGGAATTGACCTTCTTGACGGCCTTCCTGACGGCCCTCTTCTAGGGCATCCCGGTAAACGCGAGTTTGCTTAAGCTCATCGATTCCTAGCATGGTTGCCACGGCCTCCCGAGTAAGTGTTGGAAACTTGTACACGACTATTGTCTCAATTAATTCCATAATTTGCGATAGGGACAGACTGGAATCAGATTGAGTTTTGGCCCGATCTAGCAGCTGCCGGGCAAACGAGACGGCAGATCTTGGCTGAGTGACAATGAGCTGAACGATGCCGACTTCTAGCGAGACTGCGGAAACCTGCTGCAAGTCTTCCAGATAGATACGATGCACTTGGTCACTGTCCAAAAGCACGAGAAATGGCTGCTGCCGCTCCGGCTCACGACTGCTTTTCTCAAAAAGCACGACTGCTTGCCAGTAAGTCACCTCAGGGTTTTGGCGCAGAAATATAAAAATTTCTGAGAAGAAGCGGTGATAAAAGTGCGCATCCTTTTGAAACTGGACTTCTACAAAAATGGTGGGCTGGTCAGCGGTTTCTACAGCAGGCATCAGCACACCGTCAAAGCGGAAGGCGGTTTCCTTAACTTCTACAGCCTGGAATGTGTAGGCTGAACTGGACGGTTTGCCTAGCAGCTCCAGCACAATCCCAGGCACAGTTTGCAAAAGCATGTAGAAAAGGCGGTCTGTCTGCATTGGGCTTCTGTCTGCGTTGGGCTATGAGTAGTTGAGGTAAGAGCACCAGTCGCTCCAGCCGCCGGGGTAGAGCTGGGGCATGGGGTAGCCTGCTACGACCAGCGAAAACAGATTAACGCAGGCAGTTACGCCCGAACCGCAGTAGACAATAATCTCGTCGTCCAGACTCAGATCAGCCCAATGCTCAGTCAGCGCATCAGCCGCTTTTAACTGGCCTTGCTCTGTGCTCACTGCCTGCCAGAATGAGTTGACTGCGCCTGGGACGCTGCCTGCAATGGGGTCAATCGGTTCTACTTCGCCCCAGTATCTTTCGGGCGATCGCGAATCCACCACCACCACTCCCGGCAAGTCTTTCCGCTGCCGCACCGTCTCAATATCCACTATCCATCCAGCTTGAGGATGCGGTTCAAAGCTTCCTGTCTTTGCAGAGGGAGTATCCTGGCTCAACGGCAGGCCAGCCGCTTCCCAAGCACGAATGCCGCCGTCCAATATAGCGACCTGCTCATGGCCCAGGTACCGTAGCATCCACCACAGCCGGGCAGCAAAGGCAAAGCGCGAGTCGTCATAGATAACGACTTGAGTTGGGCCAGCAGGCGGCTTAGAGTGAATGCCAATCTGGTCGAGCTTATCTGCAAGAGAGTCCCAGTCGGGCAGCGGATGACGCCCGCCGTGAGCTTGAACAGGGCTGGAGAGATCGCAGTTGAGGTCGAGATAGTGAGCCCCTGGGATGTGACCCGACTGGTACTGGCTGCGGCCTTGTTTGGGCTCGCTCAGAGAAAAGCGAGTATCAACAATGACAACTTGAGGATCGTCTAAGTGCTGCGATAGCCACTGATTATTGACTAAGTAAGGGGACTCTGCCATAGCTAGAACAAAAGTGGGCGACGCTTTATTATCCACCCATCGCCGTCTCCAGGGGCCAGTCGGTGCCAATGGTGAGGTAGCCTGCTCTTGACTGCGCCGCGCCAGTATCTCTTCAGCCGAAGATTGCAAAGTCGGGTCGCGATAGGGCACCGCCGCGCGGGTTTGCAAATGCTCCTGCTCCTGTTGAGAGAGTACAGGCAAGCCATCGGATGAATACTGGGCGAGGGTGCCCGGCCATCTTCGCCCCCCTGCCTGAATCGATCCAATGGAGAGTCCGGCTAGTTTTAGCGCTGAGCGCACTGCCGCCGCACAGGAGTAGGTGACCAGTTCGCCGCCATTAGGACTAAGGCACTGAGCGACTTGCTGGAGGAACTCTACCGTCCATAGCTGTGGGCAGTGCGGCGGCGAGAAAGGATCAAGAAAAATTACGTCGGCTTGCCAACCCTGCTCGATCAGGAGCTGGATCTGCTGACGGGCATCGCCCAAGAGGATCTGAGCGGTTAGGTGATCGCGTTTGAAGGTACAGTGGTCGGCGAGTTCGTTCAGTACGTGCTGCACCGCTGGAGAATACTGCTGGGTAAGCTTGTGAGTGATCGCACTTCGCCCCACTTCAATATCGATTTCCAGCGCCTTGATGTCTACTGGAGCGCACTCATTCACCTGCCAGATAGTCTCTAGCGCTGCCGCTGTGTTGTAGCCCAGGCCATAGCAGATATCCAATATTTTCAGACAGCTTGCTGGGATGAGCTGCGATCGCCGCGCCAGTTGAACCGTTTCTACATAAGTCTGCTGCGCCTCATGGCAGGCCCCCTCACGGCTGTGAAACCACTCGCCAAACTTTTCTGAATAGAACGTGCTAGAGCCGTCACCGGTCTCAACTGGCGTAAACATGGTGCAAAATACCTCTGAGCTGATGGCTGACCTTGATCAAACTGCCCTTGTGTTCTGGGCGGCGAGGGTCACCGTCTTCTCAATCCGCTGCTGCCGGGTTTGCTCGCGCTTGGCCATCTTAATCCACTGCAAAATGCCTTTTCTAGCAGAGGGGCTAAACCCTTCAAAATGCGCTGCTGCTGTAGCGTTATCTGCCAGCGCTGCGGCCAGATCATCAGGGATGATTAGTGCCTCAACCTCGTCTAAAAATACCCAGGAGCCATTGGCTTTGGCCTGCTGAATTTTCTTTAATCCGGCAGGCCTCATCAGTTCACTGGCTATCAGCTTTTCAACTCGGGTTTTGTTGAGCTTAGACCATACGCTCTTGGGCCTGCGAGGAGAGAGCAGCAGCATGGTTCTATTCTCATCTAGCCGGCGCGGTAAGCTGTCAACCCAGCCAAAGCACAGCGCCTCTTCCACGATGGCATCGTAAGACAGGTAGCGACTGCCTGCCTGTTTTTTATAGGTCACCAGCCAAATGCTTTCGCTCTGCGAGTAGTGATCTGCTAGCCAATCGCGCCACTGCTGGCGACTGGTCACCTCAATTTTCTCAAAGTCTTTCATAGCCGCTGCTGCTCACGACTTTTTTACTATAAATTGATTGGGCTGAGCGATCGCGATACCCACCAAAACCAGGACAGCGGTTAAGCGGCAGGCGATGGGTGGCCGAGCTGATAACGGCTAGCCCTGATAGTGCTGGCGAATCTCGTTCAGATTTTGCTGGTAGCGAGCTTTGACCGGCTGAGCTTCGCTGTACTGAGGGTGAGTGCTGTCAATTTTATCGAGATTGAGTAGGGCCGTTTGCCAGAGCCTGGAGATTTCTGCCCACTTTTCCGGAGGGAGGGGCGCATTTTGGCTGGCGATCGCCGCCTGCCAGCCGTAGCGTTTGGCGAGTGCTAGCCAATCTTGAGACGATGACGAAAAGCGAGGTGCTGGGATGGGTGCTGGGGTAGCTAGCTGCGTAGTTTGGTGCGTTTCAATCTGCTGTAAATTTTGCTGGTAGGTTGCTTTCTTGGCTTGAGCAGCTGCGTATTCGGGCGATTGAATAGGAACCTGGTCTAGCTGGGCGATCGCCTGCCGCCAGAGCTGCGCCGCTTCGTGCCACTGCTGAGCGCTATGCGGCAAAGGCTGGCCCTGTAGCGCGGCCTGCCAGCCCATGCTTTTAGCGGTTTCAAAGGCGCTTTTAGTCCTGTTTGCCTCAACTTTTGTCTCAGCTACTATCGGATCGGGATGGCTGACTTTTAGAGGAAAGCTGTCAGCAGGTGGCCTAGCTATCCCCATTGTCCCAGCCGCTAAGACGATGACGGTGCCTGCCCCAACAGAAGCGCCGAGTACGGGAAAGTGTCTGTCAGCGCTGGCGGCTTTTGCCAAGATCGCCGCATCAAAGTCAGGGGCAATATCGCTGACTTCGTCCCAAAGTTCGAGCTGAGTCAGCGGGTTGCCTTCGCGATTACGCAGTCTTTCGAGCCGGGCTATCAAGACAAATCGTTCAATCGGGTCCAGGCAGATTTTGCGCTGGTGTTCAATCTCTTGTTTGAGAATGTAGAAGGCGCGATCGCTCAGGCGAGGCATATCAGAACTCAGTAACTGGGAGAAGCATTATTTTTTTATACATGCCAACTCCGCCATCACCCGGCAGGTTTATCCGGACAATCCGCTAGCTCAGTACAGCTAGACCAGGCGCGTCAGCTGCACCCGATATCTTTGCTTTTTAGTGACTGCCACGTCGCCAATTTCTAAGCGGCCTTTGCCTCGGATTGCGACCAAATCTCCGGTCTCTAAGCTATGACTCGACTGAGTCACCGGCTGCCAGTTCACCCGCACATCGCCAGCCGTGATCAAATCGACCATTTTGCTGCGCGACATGCCAAAGCCAGCCGAAGCCACCGCATCTAGCCGCATAGAGGCTTCTACAGTCGTGATTTCCTTACGGCGGGGCTCGCGTACCCGCAGCTCACTGATATCTATCAGCTGCGTCTTTACGGGCACAGAGCGGACCTGAACTAAGCTCGTCATTAAAAAGTCTGCCAGCTCCGGCACCACAATTGCCTGTGCTCCGCGCTCGCCCAGCACAATAATATCTCCCACCTTTTCGCGGACGATCCCCGTTCCCAGCAGCGACCCTAAAAAATCGCGATGAGAAGCGGTATCAAACAGAAAATTACCGGCAATACTGAGCGCTGACAGCGGCACTGGGCCACCTACCACCGTTTCATCAAACGGAATTTCGCTGCGAGAAATCATCAGTCGCTGCCTTTCCGCTTGCGGATAGCCGCCACTAGCTAGCGTTTGCACATCCGTCAGCGTTTTAAACAGGGCTTGTGCTTCAAGCAGCTCAGGCGGCGTCAGAAAATCGGTAGCCACCGGCTCCCATGTCCGAATGGCCTGCTCCGCCCTATCAATAATTCGAGTCAGGGCTTCTTTATTTTCAGCCCTTTTGAGCAGGTCTTCCTTTGGGAGCATAAAAGTTGAGCGCAGTGTTTAGTTGAGATGTTCAGACTTTAGCCACTTCAGGTTCAGCCGCTACGCCTTCTACGATTGCAGTTGGCACATCAAAGTCCTTGGCAATCTCGCGGGCCGTCATCTTGGCACACATCATCACTGCAGGCGTACCTCCTCCGGGCTGCGTGTTAGCCCCAACCAAATACAGGTTAGAAATATCTTCACTCCTGTTGTGCGGACGGAAAAACGCGCTCTGAACCAGTACAGGTTCGACCCCAAAACCGTTGCCTAAATAGCTGTTAAGCGTCCCTTCAAAGTAATCAGGGGTAACGTGGCTCTGGTATACCAGGCGCTCTTTTAGGTCGGGAATATAGCCGCGCTCGTCTAGGAAAGTTAAAACTTTCTCAGTCAGCTTCGGCCCTTCCACATCCCAATCGATCCCGCTAGCGTTGTTGGGCACCGGTACTAACGTGTAAGCGGCGTGGTGCCCTGGCGGTGCCATACTCGGGTCAGTTAGTGACGGCACATGCAGATACTGTGAAAAGTCAGGGCTGAGAGTTTTCTTATCAAACAGCTCCGTGAGCAAAGGTTCGTAGCGTGGCCCCAGAATAATGTTGTGGTGGCGCAGATCCAAATCTTCTAAACCATCGGCCCTGAACCCAAAGTAAATAACCAAAATCGACATGGATTGCCGGGTCAGCTTTACTTTCAGATCCTGGTTGATCAATCGATACTTCGGATCGATTAGCTTCATGTAAGTGTTGGCGTAGTCTCCGTTAGAGATCACCATGTCGGCGGTGTGCGTAGTGCCATCGACTAGGGTGATGCCTTTGGCCACTTTCTTGCCAAAGAGGGAGCCTTCTACGTCAATCTTCGCCACTTCGCTGTTGTATCGCATGGTGCCGCCTAGCTCCTCAAACTTACGCACGAAGCTGCGCACGAGTTGGCCAGTGCCGCCCATCGCAAAGTGAATGCCCCACGTCTTTTCCACGAAGTGAATCATGGCGTAGATCGCCGGAACGCTCAGCGGGTTGCCCCCTACAAGCAAGGGTTCAAAGCTGAATACCTGCTGGAGCTTAGGACTCTTAAAGTAGCGTTTCACAAAGGAAAATAGAGGCCGAACCGCGTCTAGTTTCACCAGGTCGGGCGCGATTTTGAGCATGGAGAACACATCGCCAAAGTAGGTGTAGCCCAGCTCAATGAATCCTCGATCAAAGATGGCCCTGGCTGCTTTGTGAAATTCTTCGTAGCCGTCTAGGTCGTCGGGCTCAATCGCTTCGATTTGGCGACGGGTGCTTTCGGGATCGCCGTCATAGTCGAAGTACGTGCCATCGTCAAAATAGATGCGATAAAACGGCAGAACCGGAACAATTTTGAGATATTTAGAGGTGTTAGGCCCACCGCTGATGCCGCTTCTAATACGGTCAGCCGGGTCCATGATTTCTTTAGGGAAGTCAGGCAGATGTAGCGCCGCAGCATCCCGATTTAAGGAAAAGAGTTCTTCAATCAGATGAGGGACAGTCAGCACAGTCGGCCCCATGTCAAAGGTGAAGCCGTCGGCCCGGCGCACATAGGCGCGCCCGCCAGGGGCATCTAACTTTTCAAAAATGGTGGTGTCAAATCCCAAACTCTGTAGTCGAATGCCTAAGGATAATCCACCGATCCCCGACCCAATAATGATGGCTTGCTGGCGACTCATACGGTACTTTTACTGACTATACATACCTCTAGTATAGACCTGTTTTCAATCCGGATGGCCGCTGGGATGGCTGTTGGGATGACTGCCTTTGGGCGATCGCACCCTCCCCTACTCCAAGCCAGCTACATTCTCCACAGAGGCAACCTTGTGATAGTCCTGATTTTGACCAGCTTCCCCGTTCAGTGACCAGTGATACTCAATGGGAATCTGAGCTCGCTGGCAGCTCTCTTCTAGCTGTTTTTGCTGAGAGAAGGCTTTGCGTAAAGCTACGATCAGGGTTTGCAGCTGTTCTTTTTGAGGCTGCTGCTGTACGCCTCTGGCGGTTTGTCGCTCTAATAGCTGTAGCAGCAGTTCGTAGTGAATATGAGAAGGAAGTGGTAAAGGAGAACGATCTGTGGTCATACTGATTGACCGCTGGGGGCATGTGTACAGTTTTACCCGTTCAGGCAGCTGCCGTCCGGGGAGGTTTCTTTAGAGGAGGGTAAGCGTTTAGACCGAGCGGCTTAAAAGCGGCGCGATCGCCCCGCCGGGATCAGGCTGTTTCACCAGAGATTCACCGACTAAAATAGCCTGCGCGCCAGCTGCCGTCACTGCCTTAACGTCGTCTGAAGTATGCAGCCCCGACTCACTGACGATAGTTAGCTGCCGCTGGGCAATTGTTTCGCGGTAGGTCGCTAAAATCTGCTCGGTTGTCTTCAGGCTAACAGTAAAGTCTTCTAAGTTTCGGTTATTGATGCCAATTAGCCGCACGTCTTTTAAGCTCAATGCTCGCTCAAACTCTTCAGCAGTGTGCGTTTCAACCAGGACTGCCATACCCAGCACTTTGGCAATCCGCGTAAAATAGGTCAAGTCTTTGTCAGATAAAATAGCGGCAATGAGCAGCACCGCGTCGGCTCCAGCGATCCGCGCCTGGTAGAGCTGGTAGGGGTAGAGGATAAATTCTTTACACAGCAGCGGCAGGTGCACCGCATGGCGAATTTGGACAAGGTAGTCAAAGCTGCCCTGGAAAAATTCGCTGTCGGTCAGCACCGACAGGCAGGTCGCGCCGCCAGCCTCATAGCTGTGGGCGATCGCTACCGGGTCAAAATCAGGCCGAATCACGCCTTTGCTAGGCGAGGCTTTTTTCACTTCTGCGATCAGGGCCGGGCGCTGCTGAGCCGCTTGCAGACGCAGCGCTTCGACAAAGCCTTTGGTAGGCGGCAACCCCTTTGCCTGCTGCTGTAGATCTTGCAGGCTGACTTTTTCTCGCTGACGGGCGACTTCTACCTCTTTATGCCACACAATTTTCTCTAAAATATTGCGCGGCTCAGCGTCGGACGCTTTGATTTGGTATTGCAAACTAGCAACAGTGATCGCCGGATTGGGCGGACGGCGGCGGATTTCCATAAATCTATTCTACGACTGTGTTTATCTACGGCTGGCTGTGAACGGGCGGTATTGGCGTAGCGTTTTGGGGGGTTAAATACAAACTCCAAAGATTGCGGAGGGAAGAGAGCGCGAGGATCAAAAAGGCTATGGCGCAGGCTCGGTATGTCAAACGCACCCAGTTTAGGCCGGGTCTTCGGAAAACTTGGGCAACGACCCCAGCGCAAAGAAACGACCAAAGAACAGACGAAACCATGAAGCCAGCGAAAAAAATTGTGTAGTGACTAGCCGTTGGGTTAGCAATGCCGACAGCGCCCATAGCGCTACCTAGAGCGGCCCAGTATGCGATATTTTGCGGATTGGTAACAGACAGCAAAATTCCAGAGCGTAGCGCTTTTGTATGGTAGGTAACCTCACTAGCTTGAACCCCGAACTCCCGATTAGCTTCTTGCCACGAATCCCATGCCAGCCACAGTAAGTAAATTGCGCCTGCCATCCCTACAGGTAAACGTAAGAAATCTACCTGCAAAAGCAACCCGACGCCCGCTAGTCCCAGCACTGCCCAAAGGGCGTCGCCTACGAGTGAGCCGATTTGAACTGCCAAAGCAGGTTTAAAGCCACCTCTGACGCCCTGACGAATTGTTTCTGCAAAAACTGCTCCAGGTGCAGCATTGAAAACAAATCCTAAAATCACTGCGGAAAAAAATAATGTAGCCATAGTTTCAGCTTTCCTAACTGGTCTAAGAGGCAGTGACGGTAGCTCGCTTGTAAGCCTCATCCAGCACTTCAGAGAGGGTGGGATGCGTATGTACAAACTGAGAGAGTTCGGTGACAGACTGCTTTGCCGCGATCGCATTAGCCGCTTCCTGAATCAGATCAGCCGCGTGCAGCCCAATAATATGAGCCCCCATCACCTCGCCCGTATCCTTACGATAGATCACCTTCGCCAGACCTTCAGTTTCACCTTCTGCCAGCGCCTTAGAATTCGCCTTGAAATAGCTGCGTACAGAGGCCACCTCATAGCCGCCTTCCTTCGCGGCTTCCTTGGCCGCAGGCTCAGTCAGACCGACAAAGCTGACTTCTGGATGCGTAAAAGCTGCCGCTGGAATCGCACTATAGTCAATAGTGCGATGCTGACCGCAAATATTGTCCACCGCCACAATGCCCTGAGCAGAAGCGGCATGAGCCAGCATCATTTTGCCAGTCGCATCGCCAATCGCCCACAGGTGGGGCACCGGCTTACCATCGCGCAGCACCGCTAGCTGATCGCTCACGGGGATAAAGCCGCGCCGATCCGTCTCTACCGCCACCATATTCAGGTCTAGGTTTTTGGTCGCCGGAATTCTACCTGTTGCCACCAGGCAAGCATCCACCTCTAGCGTCTCTACTGTCTCCATCGTTTTAGGATCGGCCAGCTCAATCACAACTGGCGATCCCGGCGTAATTTTCTTCGCCAGCAGCCCTACCTTCGTTTCTATATCGCGCGGCTTGATCAGAACGCGCTCTGCCTGCTTAGCAATATCAGGATCGAAAGTCGGCATCAGCTGATCGAGCGCCTCAATCATCGTGACTTCAGAGCCCAGCGCCGTGTAAATGTCAGAAAACTCCAGGCCAATATAGCCGCTGCCGATAATAGCCACCCAATCGGGCAGCCAGTCAAGCCGAATGGCCTCATCGCTAGTAAAAACCGTTTTACCGTCGGTTTCAATGCCTCTAGGCACAAACGGAATTGAGCCTGGCGACAGAATAATATCTTTGGCAGTAATAGTACGAGTGCCGCTGTCGTCAGTAATCGAAACCTTTTGACCGCTAGCAATTTTGCCCCAGCCGCGAATGGTCTCTACGCCTAGCCGGGTGAGGCTGTTAGTCAGATCGCCCTGAATTTTACCGACAAGATTCTTCGCATGATCGGCGATCTTTTCCCGCTCGAACCCAACCCCAGAGAGGCTAATGCCCAATGCTTTCAGGTGCTGAGCATCTCTCATTTCGCGCACCTTGCCCGAAGCTGCCAGCAGCGCCTTGGAAGGAATACAGCCCCGATTAACGCAGGTGCCGCCCATATCTCCAGCTTCAATAATGGCCGTCTTCAGGCCGCACTTAACTGCATGAATAGCGGCTCCATGACCGCCAACGCCCGCGCCAATAATCACCAAATCGTAATCAAATGCTGAATCCACTGCGCTCTCCTTAGGTGCTTTCCTATTCTCAACTAGAGCGGCGGTTTTAGACAACTCGGGTTTCGCCCTTCTCCGTTTCTCTAAAGCCGCTGCCGCCGAGCCTCATACAGTAAAAGCGCTGTCGAAACCGCCACATTAAGCGACTCTACTCCCGGCATCACCGGAACTTTAGCCGTCACTGACGCGCAGGCCATCAGCTCAGCCGACAGCCCTGCCCCTTCGTTGCCCATCATAAAAACGGTGGGCTGACGCAAATTTAGCTGCCAGTAGTCCAGTTCAGCGGTAGCTGTCGTTGCAACGATCTGAACGCCCTGCTGCTGAAGCTGCTGCGCTTGGGTGACGACATCTACCGTCGCCATCGGCAGACGAAACCACTGCCCAACCGATGCCCGCAGCACTTTCGGATGGCCCAAATCAACACTGTCATGGCTGAGCCAGAGGCGATCGCACCCTGCCGCTGCCGCCGTGCGAATAATCGTGCCCAGATTACCCGGATCTTGCAGAGTCTCTAAAATAAGACCCAGATTCACAGCGGTAATAGAATCTGCTGCCTCTCTAGCCGCCTGCCAAACTGAGCGACGCGGCGCGGTGGCTACCACGCCATCTGGTGTCACCGTGCTGGCAATCGACTTGAGCACAGCTACCGAGACCAGCTCTACTTGCTCTGCCTGAGAAATCGCCTCCTGACAGATCTGCGGATGCCGCTGCTGCCATGCTTCGGTAAAGCACAGCACTTGCAGGGGATAGCCAGCAGCGCAGGCCGCCTCGATTAGGTGAGTTCCTTCCAGCAAAAGAACAGCTTGCTGCCGCCGTTCTTTGGGCTGCTGGAGCTTGCGCAACTGCTTAACCGTCGGATTTTGCAAGCTAGTGAGCATGAGAAATATATTTAAAGCGCTACGTATTTACACTGAATGATAGGAAGTTTTGAACAATACTCGATGTGATGAGTAGAGCGGGGCGATCGCACAAAAAAGCTCCTCAGCCGGTAGATGCCAAGGAGCCTTCTGCTTAACCTGTATGGATGCGGAACCCGGGACTTGAACCCGGAAGTCCTTGCGAACACTAGAATCTGAATCTAGCGCGTCTACCAATTCCGCCAGTCCCGCCTGACATCCAAGGCGCAGCCCATCAGCAATTTGCCCAAGGCTGCGATTAACAATAATCTAGCAGTAAGGGACATTCGTCAACAGCGGTTTAAGCCTATTTGAGCAGATTCCCCACTTGCCTGCGCAAAAATCACTAGAGCGCAGACGATCTAAAAGAATGGTAGTGTCAAAACTGTTCAAACCCACCGGGAGAAACTCGGAGGTTTCGGGTAGAATCCATACCTAATTATTCAAGCCCGAAAATCATGGAGGCTACTCCCATTATCACTCCAAAGCTTGCTAGCAACCGTCCGGCAGAAGATCCTGCTACAGACAGCTCCAAATCTGTAATTGAGATCTGGGGCGGCACGCCGCTCAGCGGTCACATCCCCATCAGCGGCGCTAAAAATTCGGCACTGGTGATTTTGGGCGGCACGCTCCTCTGCTCACAAACCTGCCGCATTCGCAATATTCCCGACCTGATGGACATTGGTCGGATGGCGGCAGTGCTTCACGCCTTAGGGCTCAAAGTTGACCGCAGCGGCGATATTCTAGAGGTAGACGCTAGCCACGTCAGCCATTCCAAAGCGCCCTACGACATCGTCAGCAAACTCAGAGCCAGCTTTTTTGTCATTGGGCCGCTGTTGGCTCGCTTGGGGGTGGCGCGGGTTCCGTTGCCCGGCGGCTGTGCGATTGGCGCGCGCCCAGTAGAGCTGCACATTCGCGGATTACAGGCGCTAGGTGCCCATGTACACATGGATCACGGCGTAGTTCATGCCTACGTGCCCGGCGCGAGAAACCGGCTCAAAGGGGCCAATATCTACCTGGACTATCCCAGCGTCGGCGCGACCGAGACTCTGATGATGGCAGCGACCCTGGCCGAGGGCGAAACCGTCATCGAAAACGCAGCTCAAGAGCCCGAAGTAGTTGACCTGGCAAATTTCTGCCGGGCAATGGGAGCCAAAATTCGCGGTGCGGGCACCAATACCATCACCATTGTAGGTGTACCTAGTTTGCACTCTACCGACTACAGCATTATTCCCGATCGGATCGAAGCCGGTACTTACTTGGTTGCCGGGGCGCTGACTCGCTCTGAAATTACCGTTGGCCCCGTTGATCCCAATCATCTGACGCCGCTGCTGGCGAAGCTGCGGGAGACTGGCGCTCGGGTGGAAGTGGAAGGGCGCAGCACGATTCGACTCTCGCCGGGTGAGCGAATTTTACCCGCCGATATCCAGACCCTGCCCTATCCAGGGTTTCCGACAGATATGCAGGCTCAGTTTATGGCGCTGCTCACCCTGGCTGACGGCAACAGCATGGTAACTGAGACCGTCTTTGAAAATCGGCTACAGCATGTGGCTGAATTCAACCGGATGGGGGCCGATATTCGGCTCAAGGGCGACTGCGCGATTGTGCGCGGGGTGAGCCACCTCTCGGGGGCACCGGTGACGGGTAGCGACCTTCGGGCTTCGGCAGCGCTGGCGATCGCCGGACTAGCCGCCAAGGGAAAAACCACCCTGCATGGCCTGCACCATCTCGACCGAGGCTATGAGAAATTTGAAGAAAAGCTGCGCAATGTCGGGGCTCAGCTGCGGCGCATTCCGCTCAGCGAAGTAGACAGTGCCGCCCAAATTCCCGCAAATGGCAGTCAGCCTAGTGCCGCCGCGCCAGTCGCAGCAGCGCTACCGGCCAATTCAGCAAACTAGCCCAGCAGCAGCCCTCCAGGTTTCGCTACAGGCACTTTCAAGATCTCGCTATACTGACGAGATAGCGCAAAACGTCAAGAACGCTTCAGCGGTCGGTTTTGCCTGTTGTGAGTGCCTCGCTAGCGATTTCCCCATGGCTCTTTCCAAATCTTTACTCATTGGTCTCAATGCCGATCACTTTCGCCACCCGCTAGATCGGCAGGCAACTCAGGCGCTCAAGCGCCTGCCCGGCCTAGATGTAGCCATTCGCAGCCTGCTGGGGCCGATGGGCGAGCAGTTTTTTTACTTAGAAAACATCGCAGCCAGTGTTCTAGTCGGTCCTGATCAGCTGCCAGAGCTCTACAGCTTGCTCTTAGAAGCCTGTCAGGTGCTCGATTTAGAAGTGCCTCAGCTCTATATCAAGCAGCACCCTGTGCCCAACGCCTACACATTTGCTATGCGGGGCAAGCAGCCCTTTATCGTGGTGCATACCGCGCTGATTGAACTGCTCAATCCGGCTGAAGTGCAGGCTGTCATTGGCCATGAGCTAGGCCATCTCAAGTGCGATCACGGCGTCTATCTCACCCTGGCTAATTTGCTGACTCTGGCGACCAGCCAGCTGCCCTTTGGCGCACTGCTGATGCAAAACTGGCAGTCACAAATTATGGAGTGGGTGCGCTGCGCCGAATTTACCTGCGATCGCGCTGCCCTCCTCGCCACTCAGGACGCCCGCACCGTCGCCTCGGTACTGATGAAACTCTCCGGCGGCTCCCCCAGCCTCTCACCCCAGCTCAACCTGGATGCCTTCATAGACCAAGCTCGCTCTTACGACGCCATCAGCAATAGCGAGATCGGCGACATGCTCAAGCAGCTCAAAACCGACGAACTCAGCCATCCGGTTCCCGTCCTCAGAGCCCGAGAGATTGACCGCTGGGCCAGCACCCCAGACTATCAGGCTTTGCTCAGCAGCCGACCGCTAGTGACTGACGATCAGCGCAGTGCTTCAGGCGGCTGGCGCAACTGGTAGGCCACTATCAGATTGATTTCTCTAAACGAACTTATCGGCAAACTTGTCTCTTGAAACGCTGTAACAAAGTCACTCAGTTCGGTATACTAATGAACCTGAGAGGATATTTTTTAAAGAGTAGCTAAAGCGTCTCTTCGCAGCGCATCTAACGCTATACCTTTAAAGTATCATTCAGGGGCAAGTGGCGGAATTGGTAGACGCACCACACTCAAAATGTGGCGGCTTCGGTCGTGAGAGTTCGAGTCTCTCCTTGCCCATATTGACTCATCTAGAGAGCCGTTTTTAGGCATTCAACTAAAGTTGAGCAAAAATATCATCCGGATAGAAGACCGCATCCCTTGTTTGTATCAATAGGGGGTGATACCCCTCGCTACAGATAGTAACTGTCCAGGTTTGGGTAGATTTTATTGCCTGGTTTATTTTTGCGACATCGCCGCAAGTTTGTGGCGGGGCTGGGCAGTCTAACACCAGACATCTTGCAAAGGTTCAGGTCATCCGTTGACACATACATCCTCGTTTTACAGCCGATCTGCCCAGGTAGCGCTTTACTATGTGCGCCTTAAAACTCGTAGCGGATGTAGTCTGTTTGAACCGCAGGAAAATTCCTTAGAGGGATACTCAGAATCCTCGTCTTTACTAGTATCTTCTTATGCAAAGATTGTGGCTGATGAGCTATTGCTCTCTGCTGCGGATTACCCCGGCGTTACGCTAGATCAATGGGTAATCGTGCCAGATGCACTGTACGCTTTAGTGTTTTTGCAGGATCAGCGTGGACTCGGTATTAAGGTAGGCAAACCTCAGCTGCTAACCGCTTTCATCGCCGGGTTTAAAGCGGTCACAGCTAAACGAATTAATTTAGTTCGCAATCAGCCGGGCTCTCCGGTATGGCAGCGCAGCTATACAGAACAGCGGGTAGAAGATGAGCGGATGCTCTCTCGCCTCCGTCAGCGCCTGAGCAACACAGAGAGCGTTTTACTCTCTAGCTAGTCAGCCTGCTGGTGATTTATAGCGATCGTCCCGCGCACCTACTGACAAAAGCTGATGTTTACTTCCTATGAGCTGATCCGTGCTATACAGCAGGGTATCTACCGTTCGCACGCCAGCGGTGGCTAGAAAAAGTGGCGGATGGAGTAAACTACTAGCAGCTGAGTGGCGGTAGCTAAAACGTCGAGAATATAAGGATATGACGAGTCTAAAGTATGACGTAGCTCTTTCTTTTGCAGGAGAAGACCGCCCCTGTGCCGAAAAGTCTTTTATGGCAAACATGAAAAAGCCACGATTTGGGGAAAAGACCTGTATTCTCACTTGTCATATGTGTATCAAAAACAGGCTCGGCTTTGTGTGATATTTCTCTCCGAAAATTACGCTACCAAGCTATGGACTAATCTAACCTGAGTTCGGGATAGGCAACTTATGCTTATTGCCCGAAGCAAGTCCCTTCTGGAAGGGTGGCCCGCAGGGTCGGGATGGGTCGGCAACGTGCGCTACACACCGAAACCCACCCCTGCGCCCCTCTAGAGGGGATCTACTTTAGGCTATGTGTCAAAAAGCGCCGACAGTCTGGCATCACAGGCAATCACTTATCCCGAACTGACGTTAATCTAGAGCGTCGGTCTGCTCAAGCTCGTGCCCTCGAAGAAAACAGAGAATACATACTGCCTGGACAGTTTAATAAGCTGGGAATTGTCTCTGACGAAGATGTGTTTTATCTCTATGCGAATGATGTGTTTGTCTGGGTCGTTCGAGATGCGGAGCTGAAAAAAGGGATACCTGGAATTGTTTCGATGGGTACCGGGGAATATCTATTTGACAACTTTTCAATGTATGAAGTGGATGGTTAGCTTTTGGCCGTTTGCCTCAATGCAGCTCTTCGTAGACACTGTCAAGCATCGGCAAGCTATGAAGTCCCTAGTTCGATGAGGCCGGGGGGCGGCGTAATTTCTATCCGACCTGAGGGGATATCGACAACAGGTACGATTTCTTCTACAAAGGGAATCAGCAGCGTTTTGGGCATTTTTTTCTTAGCTTTGCGCTTTGCCTGCCGCTTTAGTTTTTGGGCAGCCTTTGCTCGCATAGAAGGATGGGGAGAAGCCTGAGGAGTGGGTTCTGTCGTCAGCGCCAAATCTGCTTTGCCTTCTGTTTCTGAATGATTTGTCTGTGACTGCTCTGTCTGTGACTGCTCGGGCGGTGCCTCGACTGCGACTTCCAGCATGTCATGACCGGTGGTAAAGACATCTATCACCGTTCCGACTATTGTCTGGTCAGCCTTCAGAACTACCTTTAGGCCAATCAGGTCAGAGACGTGAAATTCTCCAGGCTCTAGGGAAAGGCGATCGCTCTCTGGCACCAACAGCTCGGCTTGCCGCAAATCCTCTGCCTGGTCGCGATAGTCTACACCTGCGAGCTTGACTAAATATTGATTTTTACCTTCTAAGTAGCGACCGCTGACGAGCTTGATCGGCACTGGCTGCGCCTCGGTTGGCTTTTTCAGCCAGCGATCGCCCGGTTGAGTAAACCGCTCAGGAAAATCACTCTCGGCATATACCTTGACATGACCATGCAGCCCGTGAGCTGCGACAATCCGGCCAATTCGCAGCCAGCCCGATTCCGTCATTTTTGCTGTCATTTCGAGGCGGTCGCCATAGCGGGCTGAGCGGAGTAGACTTTGTCTGCGAGCGTTGCTAGATGCTTGATGGCGGTAACAATCTGCTCGTCTGTGGCCGTTAGACTGATGCGGAAACACTGGCGCATGTGGGGCCAATCTTCACCGTTCAGGTTGTTTTTTAGCCCTGGGAAGAAAGGACTGCCTGGCACAATAATCACACCGTAGTTTTTCAGTTCGTTATAAAAATCCCAGTCGCTCATCGGCAAAGATTCAAACCATATCCATGCAAAGATTGCGCCTTCGCCCCGATGCAGCCGCCAGGGCACCTCGTTTGGCATGGCCTGGGTAAGCGTTTCTTCCAGGACAGCGAACTTGCTCTGGTAGTGAGGCCGAATGACGTTGAGCGAAATGTCAGCTAGGGCACCGCTGCGAATGGCGCGGGCAGCGATCGCCTGACCATACCGGCTAGAGTGAATACACAGATTGGTCTGAAACGCTTCTAAGATTTGAATAATATTTTCGTCACCGATGGCAATGCCCACCCGTTCACCGGGTAAACCAGCCTTAGACAGACTGATGCAGTGAACAATATTGGGGCCAAAAACCGGCGTCATCTCAGTAAAATTGAGCGCTGGGAAAGGCGGCGCATAGGCCGAGTCGATGAAAACAGGCACACTATAAGGCGCGGCCAAATCGACAATGCCCTGCACCTCTTCGCCAGTAATCACGTTGCCAGTGGGGTTACAGGGGCGCGAAAACAGCACAAAGCCAGTATTTTCATCGACCTCTAGCTGGTCAAAATCGGGACGATACTTAAAGGAGTGTGGATCGCTGCCAAGCTCAATGAAAGGTCGGTAGGCTTTGACTGCCTCAGGGTAGAGAGTGACGCCCCCATAGCCGGTGTAGTCTGGGCTGAGTGGCAGCACAATATCTTTGAGCTGGCCGCCGCTGCTGTAGCCGCCGAGCGCGTTAGCCGCTAAAAAGTAGAGATTTTGACTGCCGGGCGTAATTAAAATATTGCGAGCGGTCAGAGCGAGCCCATAGCGCTGGTTAAAATCGTCGCGAACCGCTTCGATGAAGGGTTCGTAGCCCTGGCTGGCCCCGTAGCGGCAAACGACTTCGCCGTACTCTTTACTAGCCAGCAAATCTGCTGTGCAGTCGCGCCAGAGCTGCTCCACTTCTGGCAAAATTACCGGATTGCCCGCGCTGAGGTTGATAAATTCCTGATCAGAATTCGATGACTTGCTTGCGTTCAGCGTTTCAATAATGTCTTTCATAATCGCCCGCACCCCGGTCAGGTGAGACATGCGATCGCCGAACTGAGTCAGGGCAAGAGTCATGATAGATCTAGGTTGATAGGTCTGGAAGGTGAAGTTTAAAGTCGAATGGGGTAACCAGCGTGTAACCCTAAAGGAAAGTTCAAAGTTCCCGTAAACTTTCGGCAAACTTACCCAGAACTGGTTGGGCGCTCATTCGATTCAATATAACCTTTAGTCGAGGGGGGCTGCGATTACCTGTGAAAAATAATACTGCTGACCCATGCTTCCGCCCTGGCAACTTGATTTCTACCGCCGCCCTTTACAAGATGATCAGGGCAACCCGCTCTGGGAACTGCTGATCTGCGATGCGGAGATGACGTTTACCTATGGAGCCTCTTGCCCGCAGGCAGAAGCCAGCGCGCCCTGGATACGGCAGCAGCTGCAAATTGCCAGTGATCGCGCCCAGGGCTGGCCCGAATACATCGGCGTGTTCAGACCGCAGACGGTCAGCCTAGTTGAAGTGGCCTGCCGGGAGCTACCGGTAGACGTGCACCCACGGCGCGATCTCTTTGCACTAAAGCAGTGGCTGCGCCAGCGAGCAGCCTGGTATCCCAATTTACAAAACTACCTGCCGGAAAGTTACGATCCGCTGGCCATCGAGCGGCCTGCCCCTCAGCCAATTGCGGACTATGTGATGGGCGATAGCTGGCAGTTTGCCGCCATCAGCCCCGACCAGCTCATGCGCCTAGAGCATGAGCCCATTCCAATGCGCTCGGTTCCGCCCGAAATAGCGCCTTTGAGCCTCGGCCTGCCCAGTACTCTGTTGATTCCAGGAGTGATTATTGACGGGGGGCGCAAGTCGATAGCCCTCGCCCAGTGGCTGAACTCAGCGCGACCCGTAATGCTTCAGTATATTGCCGGGGTTCCTGATGGACTGCTGCTAGAGGCAGGGTTGAGCGATCGCTGGATCTTAGCGACATTTGAAGACGAGGCCGTAGCTGGCGCAGCGCGGACATTTACTGAACGGAAGCAAGCAGCCAAGGGACTACATTTTTTGCTAATCCGCCCAGATGATTCAGGGCAAACCTACACCGGACTCTGGCTGATGCAGGCGACGGCGGGTAAGCAAATTCATAAGGTTGTGGGGTGAGGATTGGTTTGATTAGTAGGGAAAGAGGAAAGGGAGAAGGGGAAGGGGTGACAGTATATTAGTGGCAAAATGTTCTGGCTCTGATGTCTAAAGGGCTGGTGTGAGCGGTAGAATTCCTCTGGACATCCCAGCAGGAAAAATTGATGGCGGCGCAGCATCCGGTAAAAATTGGCATCATTGGCGGCAGCGGTCTCTATCAGATGGAAGCCCTGACAGAAATAGAAGAAATTAAAGTAGAGACGCCCTTTGGCGATCCTTCCGATGCGCTGATTGTAGGCAAAGTTGATGGGGTACCGGTGGCCTTTTTAGCGCGTCATGGTCGCGGTCATACGCTCACGCCCTCAGAGCTACCCTTTCGGGCCAATATCTACGCAATGAAAAGCCTGGGTGTTGAGTATTTGATCTCCGCTTCGGCGGTTGGTTCCCTCAAGGCCGAAGCCAAACCAGTTGATATGGTCGTACCCGATCAGTTTATTGACCGAACCAAAAACCGAGTTTCGACCTTTTTTGGCGAAGGCATTGTCGGCCATATCTCTTTTGGCGACCCGGTGTGCTCTCAGCTAGCCAAGGTCCTAGCCGATGCCGTAGAGAGCCAAAACTTAGCTGAGGTAACGCTACACCGGGGCGGTACCTATATCTGTATGGAAGGCCCCGCTTTCTCAACTAAGGCCGAATCTAAGCTATACCGCAGTTGGGATGCCACCGTCATTGGCATGACCAATCTGCCCGAGGCAAAGCTTGCCAGAGAAGCCGAGATCGCCTATGCCACGCTAGCAATGGTCACCGACTACGATTGCTGGCACCCCGACCACGACAGCGTCACCGTAGAGATGGTGATTGGCAACCTGCAAAAAAACGCGGTAAATGCCCAAAAGGTGATTCGATCCGTCGTTCGCCAACTGAGCGAAAATCCGCCCGCTTCAGAGGCTCATTCGGCGCTGAAATACGCCATCATTACGCCGCTAGATCAGGCTCCAGCTCAAACCAAAGAAAAGCTTGCCCTGCTGCTACAAAAATATCTTTAGGAAGTTTAGGAAGCTTTTTTGAGTGGGACTGGGAACGGCACCGTACCGGCTACCCGCACATTCATCCCGGTGACAGGCGAGGTGAGAGCCTCTTCGTACCCATCGTATTGCGTGCCTAGCAGCCTGTCCCAAAAGGTAAAATACAGGCTGTAGTGCACTGTATATTTGCGGTGGTGCAGCCAGTGGTGCGTGGGGCCGACCATCCAGCTACCTAGCCAGTTGCCCAGCGCCGACGCTTGAAATAATCGCAGCCCGAAGTGGTGAATGAGCGCGCCCAGGGTCATCACCAGCACAACGGCTGCCAGTATAGATAGATGCATCGGGACGATAAACGTGATCCCCACCAAATAGATCGCCTGCACTATCGCTTCTGCCGGGTCAAATGCGAAAGCGGTCCAGGGCGTAGGATTTTTGGAACGGTGGTGGCCTTGGTGCAGCCACTTATAGCAGCATGGATGGTGCGAGAGCCGATGGGTGAAGTAGAAATAAGTATCTTGTAAGAACAGTACGAGCACCAGGCTGAAGCCGAGATATCCTAGTCCGTACTGCTCAGGTTGCAGATAGAGGCGGGTGTAGCCCAGCTGGTAGGCCGTCATCATCAGGGCAGCACACACTGAAAAAATGCCCGATGACAGTACCGATAAAATCACATCGCTGCGAACCGATTGCCAAATAGCGGCTGGAGTCTGTTTGCTAGGGGCAATGACGAACCGGGATGAGCGGCGGAGATACAAAAACCAGTAGAGTCCGCCAGCAGCGGCGAAGTAGCCCAATCCGGTAAAGAGAAAGAAAATTAGGCTGTGCCAGCACAGATCTTTGATCAAAAGAGAAAAAGTCAAAATTTGTCTGCGTAAATCTGCGGATTGCCTCACTGAAGTTTACCGGGTGACGAGGAGCTTTGAAAAGCCTTTGACTGGCCCGGCAGATATATAGCGAAGCGCGGATGCATTCGCGCTTCGCAGAGCACTTTGCCTGTTGCTATATATGGCTTACAGTCAGTAATGCTGCATGAGGCAAAGTGCCGGAAGCTATAGCTCAGCACGATGCTAGTGCGCTAGCTACGGCCTACTTGCTTGAGAGGATCGCTACAGATTTCTTAACTTTTGGAGCAATTTTTGGCTTTGCCTCTCTCAGGCAAGGGCGATCGCTTCTCATAGTGTCCGTTTAAAAGAACCTCTGCATCGCCTACCACCGAAAGACTTTAGCGGCGCCATCTGCCTGAGGAAAGAGCTGATAAGTTAAAGGGAATGTTAAGCAATGTAACGGAAATCCGCTTATATAAAAAAGTGTTGCGCATTATTGATCCCGTTGTTAGCGTATGCATGTCGATTTGAATCTATGCCGGATCGCGCTGCCCCTTAGCGTCCTGGTAGCCAAGAAATCAAATCGCGGGTGTGTTTGAGCGACTCCCGCTGCCCCAGCGGCAACTCACCGTTGGTCCTCACTTAGTGAGCCAATGATTGATCTACATTCAGGAGGTCTGCTTACGTATGAATATCTTCTCTACCCGACTAGCGGCAATCCAGACCAGCTACAAAGGCTGTGTATCTTATCTTCAACGGATACTCATGAAGGCCGCCGTAGCTGTCTCACTTCAACTCTGTCTGTTTACTGCTCGGGTCCTGCTCAACGATTCTAAAACAGATCACAACCAGGCCGGACAGTCCGCCTGAAAGACTGTTCGCAAGGTCCATTACAGTGCTCCTAGTTCTGATTACAGGCGATTCCTTAGCCGTCCTTTTTTCCATTCTAAATTTTCTGTTGTTTCTGATCTGTTTGCCATAGCGTCTGCATCTTTGCAGGCCACAGATTTACAGCTCACACGTTTTCAAAACTCTCTCAAACAGATGGCCGCTCAGGTCATTTGTTGGTTCACCGTGCCCAAATTGGCCCCGAATTGGCCCTAAGTGGGCCATAGATATACCCAGAGGTCTCTACTCATGAACATTAATGGTAAAGTCGCTCTGATTACCGGTGCTTCTAAAGGCATTGGCCAGGCGATCGCTTATGAACTTGCCCGAAGTGGCATCCGTCGCCTAATTTTAGTGGCTCGCAACTGTCACCGCCTAAATCAGGTCGCTGCCGATATCAGGCAAATGGGCGTAGAAGCAATTCCTATCTCTATCGATCTCACGGCCCAGCGAGAAGTCAGTATGATTATTGCTCAGACCTGGCGCGACTATGGCGCAATTGATCTGTTGATTAACTGTGCGGGGGTAGCGCACCAGACGCCATTTTTGCGATCGCGCTCCTCCCAAGTGCAGCAAGAAATGGACACTAACGTCATGGGTATGTACGCCGTCACCAGCCTGATTGCCCGGCGCATGGCCTCCCGACGCAGCGGCACTATTGTCAATGTCTCTAGCCTGATGGGTAAAATTGCCGCGCCGACCATGGCCACCTACTCAGCCACTAAATTTGCCATTGTCGGGTTTACCGGTGCCCTGCGCCTGGAATTGGCTCCTCACAACATCAAAGTGATGACTCTGCTGCCGTCACTCACTGACACCGACATGGCTAAAGACCTGAAAAAGTTTCGGGGTGTCGTCCCAAACACCGTTGAGCAGGTCGCCCGCGCTTGTTTAGAGGGAATTAACAAAGACTCTCAAGAAGTGCTAGTTGGCTGGCAGTCTCATCTGGCCGTCTGGTGTAACCGCCTGTCGCCCCGGCTACTAGAGCAGGTTTTGAAGCTGACTGCTCCGCGCCATTTGCCCTATGCCCGCCAGCTATAAGTTGCAGCATTCTGACCCGAGACTAGTGTGACTCATTAAACCGCCGAACTACTCCTCTAACGAAATTAGCAACTTACGAAGCAATATCGTCAGTTCCTCAAGCTCAGATTCCTTCAAAACGCTGAGAATACGGTGCTCATTTTCGACATGAGCCTCAACCGCTTTTTCGATCACGGCAAAGCCTTTCTCAGTCAGTTGAATGAACGTACCTCGGCGATCGCTCGGGTCGGGAATACGCTCTACAAGGTCAGCCTTTTCCAGCCGGTCGATACGATGCGTCATCGTCCCAGATGAGACCATCATTGATCGAAATAGCTCGGTAGGTGAGAGCTGATAGGGCGAACCCGTGCGACGCAATGTGGCTAGCACATCGAATTCTCCAGGGTTCAAACCAAATTTTGCAAAGGTTTCTCCAATTGCTCTCTTGAGGTAGTTGGCTAGCCGGGTCGTTCTGCCAATCACGCCCATCGGCGATACGTCCAAGTCGGGCCGCTCTTTTTGCCACTGGGCCAAAATTTCGTCAACTGGGTCAGAAACCATTGAAGCCTATTGCTTAAAGCCTTACTAAGAATAATCTTAACATCGAGATAAATATTTAAATCTCGATGTTAAGATACTCAATATCAAGATAAAGCGCTATTATCTTGACGTAAAGTATTTTGACGTTGAGATAATAGTGTGAAGATATCCACATCCTATCTATCGGACATTCTCCTAACAGCCCTGGCCCCTATTTCTTGGGGCACAACTTACGCAGTGGCAACTGAATTTCTGCCGCCCGGTCATCCTCTATTGGTCGCTTCAATGCGATCGCTACCTATCGGTCTAATGCTGACTATCGGCCTGAGAAAGCTGCCTCAAGGCGTTTGGTGGTGGCGTATTTTAATTTTGGGCGGCCTCAATATCGGGGTTTTTCAGGCGCTGTTGTTTGTCGCAGCCTACCGTCTGCCGGGCGGTGTAGCGGCCACATCGGGAGCCATTCAGCCCTTGCTGGTAGGACTGTTTGCCTGGCTAATATTGAGCAAAAAGCCAACCTGGATATCTGTTGCAGCAGCGATCACAGGATTCATTGGCGTTGGGCTGCTGGTACTTGGCCCTGAGGCGCAGCTCGACGGTGTTGGCATTACAGCAGCGATCGCGGGTGCGGGTGCTATGGGACTTGGCACCGTACTGGTAAAGCGGTGGCAACCTCGCGTTTCTCTAATTGTCTTTACGGCATGGCAGCTAACAGTAGGCGGGCTAATTTTGCTCCCGGTTGCCCTCTTTGTCGAGGGGCCATTTGCTGAGGTATCTAAAACCAACCTGTGGGGCTTTATCTATTTGGGTCTGATTGGAACCGGATTGGCTTACGCGCTCTGGTTCCGAGGCATTGGTAAGCTAGGCGCTACCGCAGTTTCATATCTAGGGCTGCTGAGCCCGGTAGTAGCCACCCTGATAGGATATATCTTTTTACAGGAGACGCTGTCACCTGTTCAGCTCATTGGAATTGTAATCGTATTAGTTAGCGTGTTAGTCGGGCAGCAGCGGTAGTCAAAACGCTATCGCTCTATTACCCAAATCGCGGCTCTCAAATTTCGGCTCTTAATGTGTTTCAAAGACTATTAACAACATCTCTCTAGGAAAAAGATTCGCTATGGCTCAACAGATCCAACATATCAACCCATCTGCGTTAGACAATCCTTCTCACTACGGGTTTACCCATGTCGTTATCGTTCCTCCTGATAAAACTCTTGTTTTTATTGCGGGCCAAGGTGGTAGAGATGCACAGGGCAATCTGGGTGACTTTGAAGCGCAGCTTAAGCAGGCTTTTTCTCATCTACGAGCAGCCCTAGCTGCGGCTGATACAACGCCGGATCAGGTGGTGAAGATTACTGTACTTTCAGTTGACTACAATGCCGACAAGCAAGCCCTCATTTCAGCTGAACGAAATGCAATGTGGCCGAGCGATATCAAGCCCGCCAGCACGCTTATTCCTGTGCCTCGCCTAGCAGGAGAGGGCATGCTATTTGAGATTGATGCATTAGCAGTAGTCTCTCTGTAACCGGCGATTCTGGGCGTCCGCATCTTTGTATCTGTGGAATTTTGATCACAAAGCGGGTGCCCTTCCCCGGCTCTGAAAGACACTGAATTTCGCCACCGTGCTTTTCAACCACAATTTGATGGCTAATTGAGAGCCCCAAACCTGTCCCTTTACCAACAGATTTGGTAGTAAAAAACGGATCGAATAGCTTAGTGAGAACAGGCTCTGGAATGCCAGGACCATTGTCAGAAATTTGGATAATCACCTGATGGCTAGCAGTCAGCTCGGTATCAATCTCAATCGTGGGGATGCTGTAGCTGTCTTTCGGCTGGCTCAGGCGACTCTCCTCTAGAGCGTCAATGGCATTGGCCAAAATGTTCATAAAAACCTGATTGAGCTGGCTGGGATAGCACTCCACTTTAAAGGTGGCGCTATAGCGCTTGATCACTTCTATCGGCTGGCTGTCAGCGCCTCGCAGCTTATGATGCAAAATTAGCAGCGTGCTATCAATACCTTCGTGTATATCAATAGATTTGATATCGGCCTCGTCTAGCCGGGAAAAGTTGCGCAGAGAGAGGACAATCTGTCGAATTCGATCCGCGCCTATCTCAAGAGAATGCAAGAGATTGAAAGTATCTTTGATCATAAACGACATATCAAGATTGTCTATATGCTCCTGTAGTTCTGAAGGCGGGCTGGGATAGCAGGTTTGATAGTGAGTTAGCAGATCAATAAATTCTTGAAAGTAGCTTTTAGCGGGCCGCAGGTTGCCATAGATAAAATTTATCGGGTTGTTAATTTCGTGGGCAATGCCCGCCGTCATTTGGCCGAGAGAAGACATTTTTTCGCTCTGAACCAAATGCACCTGAGTTTGTTTAAGATTATCCAAAACACTGTTGAGTTCTGCGGTGCGTGCCTGCACTCTCTCTTCCAATTCGTGAGTAAGTAGCTGAAGCTGCGCTTCTGTTTTGGTCTGTTCTTCTACTTTCTGGTTGAGCAGTTCGTTTTGCTGCTCTAGCTGACGGTTCATCTGGGACAGGCGCAGCTGCACGTCAATGCGGGTAACGACTTCTTCTTGCTGAAAGGGTTTGGTGATGTAGTCTACCGCACCTAGCTTTAAGCCTTTTACCTTATCGGCACTATCGGAGAGAGCTGTCATAAAAATGACTGGGATATCTGCTGTCGCGGCGCTGACTTTGAGCCGCTGGCAGGTTTCAAAGCCATCGATACCAGGCAGCATGACATCGAGCAAAATCAGGTCGGGTTGGATAGCTTGGGCCTGCTCTAGGGCAGCTTCTCCATTGGTAGCAGTCAGCGTCAACCATCCCTGATTGTGAATATAGTCTGACAGGATGGCCAGGTTTGTCCGACTATCGTCTACAAGCAATATTCGAACGGGCTCGGGCACGCTGTCTCTCATAGTGGCGAACGGGTAAATGCTGATTTAGGATGCCCGCTGACCTGTTGAAATTTGCTATGACGATGCGGTGGCCGTGTAGTAGCTGTGGCTGATAAAAGGGAGGGCGATCGCCTGACCGGCAATTCCATCTACCAGTACACTCAGGCCTTCTCCTCCCGCTTTAGTACGCAAATAGGCCAAGCCTAAAACACCTGCTTCAGTCTCGGTAACGCTGGTCAGTCTGCCGATTTTTGCGCCGTCGTGCAAAATGGTCGCGCCGATTGCCGCTGGCGCAGCTAAAGTCAGCCCCCAAAGCCGCTTTTTTACGCCCTGATAGGTATTTAGCCGGGCAATAGTCTCCTGGCCGATGTAGCACCCCTTTTCAAAGGAGACGCCTTGCCAGAGCCCCGCTTCTAATGGATTGTCGTCATCGGTGAGTTCTTGGCCGGGCATCGGTCGCCCCTGCTGAATGCGCAGCGTTTCCCACTGCTCTGCGGTGCCTGGGCTAGCGCCAGCGGTGAGCAGCGTTTGCCACACAGATTGCGCTTGGGCTTTAGGCCCCCAGAGGGTGTAGCCAGCGATCGCCAGATCACTCCCTACCGCTACAGTCACCTCTGCCGCTCCTGCTGTAGCCTGCCCTAGCGCTTGATGGCTAAAGTCAGCCTGGCCAACCAGGTCGGCGGCTCCGAGCGATCGCATCCTCTCATCAGTCCCCTCGCCAAGCAGCGTAAACATAAAAGTCTGCTCGCTCTCATCACTCAGACTAACCTGGTCTGAAAAGAAGATATAGCGATCCATCCAGTCGTAGAGCGGCTGAGCCATGCCCGGTGAGGCCACCAGCAGCAGCGACTCAGGCAAAACATACACCGTTGCCAGATCAATCGTCCGCCCCGTGGAGGTGACAAAAACGGTATAGCAGCCCTGCCCTGCCGTCAGCTGCTCAATATTGTTGGTGGTTTGATTGTGCAAAAAGCGCACCCGGTCGGCCCCCGTCAGGCGAATGCGCCCCCAGTGGCTACGGTCAAATACAGTTAGCTTCATAGTGCCTCTCACCCTTCCTCTCACCTATTTCCTTCAAACACCATTGGCACGCCTCTGGCTGGAGCTAAAGTCACCCCTCGTCGTCTAGCGGATTCGGGCCGGTCATCAGCAAGGCGAAACCGATAGGAAGAGAGCATTGTCGCCACCGATAGCTTCATTTCATACTGCGCCAGGGCTTCACCGACACAGCGTCTCGCACCGTTGCCAAAGGGGATAAATTCGTAGGGCGAGAATTTTTTCTCTAAAAAACGCTCAGGCCGAAACGCTTTGGAATCGGGGTAGAGATCTTCTCTTTGGTGAGTTAGGAAAATGCAGCCCAAAAGCGTAGTGCCAGGCGCGAACGTATGGCCCATCAGCTCTACGGGCGCTTGAGCCACGCGGGGAAAGGTAAACATGGCAACCGGCGATCGCCGCAGCGTTTCTTTGCACAGCGCGCTCAGATAGGGCAGCTGAGCGATGGCAGTCGGCGAAGCTTCTGGCCCCAGCCCGTCTAGCTCGGCGAGCAGCTTGTCTTTGACTGGTGACTCTTTGTGAATCCAGTACATGGCCCAGGAGATCGCCGTCGCGGTCGTCTCGTGTCCGGCCATGAGCAGGGCCATCAGCTCGTCGCGCAGCTCTTCTGCTGAGAGCGCTTCGCCGGTTTCGGTGCGGGCGGCCATCAGCATGGAGAGAATGTCGGTGCGGGTTGGATCGAAGTTGGATTGGCGATCGCGAATCTCGGCGTACAGCAAGGTATCGAGCCGCTGCCGCAGTTTGACAAACCCACCCCAGGGGCTCCAAGGGCCCCAGTCTTTTTGCAGCCCACTGAAAAACAGCATCAGCGCTGACATCGGCGAGCCAAAGCGATCAATCGTTTGGGTCAGCACTGACATAATCTCTTGGGCGCGAGGACCATCGCTCAGGCCAAATACCACCTTGAAAATGGTTTGCAAGGAGACCTGCTGGGTCAGCGTGCGGGCAGAAAACGCTTCGCTGGGCTGCAAATCGTTCACTAGGGCAGCCGTCAGATCGCAGATTAGCTGGCCGTATAGCTCTAGCCGCTCACCGTGAAAAGCAGGGGTGATCAGCTGCCGCCTTTCTCTGTGGCGATCGCCGTCAAGCATAATCACCGAGGCCCCGCCAATCAGCGGCTCTAGGATGCGGTTGAATTCGCCCGGCGCATTGAAGGTTTTGCGATCGCGGGTCAAAATGTACTGCATTGCTTCAGGATGGCTGGTAATCACCACTGGCCCCACCCCAAACCCCAGCGAATCTTCTGTAAAGAAATCAGGCGCGTGCGACTTGGTTCTCTCCAAATAGCTGACCGGGTCTAAAATCCACTCCAGTCGTCGTAGAGCGCTCGGTCCTTTTGGCTTATCGATTGGCGCTATGCTGATAGGCTTTTGAGCATTCTCTTGAGGATGGCTAACGACACCTGATTTGAGCATCTGATTGCGATGTGAACGACTATGGGCTGCTGATTGCGGGCTCCTTAACTATCTTGACGTATATATTCTATTTCTGGAGGCTCCTCTACCAGTTGGCCCAATCTGCCAGTCGGCCCAATCTGCCAGTCGGCCCAATCTGTCAATCGGCTCAGATTGATCGCCAGGTTCACTGACAGTCGCGATTTTCCTCAGCGCCATCGGGCATGATGGTGTGGCACAAAACCGCCCGGCTGCGGTTGACCCCGCGTAGATTGGCCCCGGTCAGATCAGCGCCGCTGAGATCGGCAATGCCGATAATAGCAGCGGTGAGTTCGGCGTTGACCAGCGTGGCATTTTTTAAGTTGGCCTCGTTCATATTGGCCTGAGTGAGAATGGTGCCTGTCAGGTTGGCCCCAGATAGATCGATATTTTGCATCTGCGCCCCGTTCAGTTCCGCGCCACTGAGGTCTGCGCCGCGGAGGTTGGCGCCGCTGAGTTCGGAGAGCATCAGGTTAGTATTTGTCAGGTCAGCGCCGCTGAGGTTGGCGCCTGTTAAAGACGCTATTTTCAAGTTAGCGCGGTGCAGCTGAGCGTTGCTGAGGTCGGCGTCGTTGAGAATGCACACCGGGCAGGAATTATCCATCATCAGCATTTCAACGTCTTCTTCAATGTAGGCCCAGCCTGGCGCGGCAAAGCTCAGCAGACCGATCAGCGCGATGCTAACAGTCAGTAAAAGTGAAGCGAACCCTTTAATTTTCATGCTGTTCTTAACCCGATTGCCACAGATAACGGTCTACATTGTCCCATACTGGCCCCCCATGCTGGCTAGAGATGTAGATGTTGCGATCGCTTCGTGCCGCCGGGATCAACCTGCGCCATTTGCCCGGTATGATGCCCTTTAGCGTATGGAAGCAGCGATGATCAGGTGCGATCGCCAATGTAACCCCTACGACGCCGCACCCGACCGTTCTACCCAACTGTGTCCCTAACTGCGGAGATAAGGTTTCAGCGTGTTTGATGACCGGCCACAATTTCTCATACTCAGCCTGATTTTGGGGGGCATTATCCTTTCGCTGTACACCACCAATCCCGACTGGCGAGTCGGGGCTGAGGTGCTGCGCGACAGTATCATTTTGACCTGGATGGCCAGCCTGGTGAATCTGGCGATAGGCAACGGGTTAGGGCGGCTATTTGGCATTCGTCCACGCCAGCTGATTGGCCTACTGGGTGTTGCCTTTTCGCCGCTGTTTCACCGAAGTTTGGGCCATCTGCTGGCCAATACTATTCCTTTTCTGGTGCTGGGCTGGCTGGTTTTGCTTCAGGGCAAGCTTCAAGGACAAGGCGACTTTTACGCTGTGACGGTGACTATTTTGCTCATCGGCGGTTTGGGCACCTGGCTTTTTGGCCGCGACGCGATTCACCTAGGAGCCAGCGGGCTAATTTTTGGCTATATCGGCTTTTTACTGACCAGCGGCTATGCAGAGGCCACCTTACTGACCATAGGGTTTGCCCTGGTGGTTTTTTTACTGTACGGCAATCAGCTGTGGGCCATGCTGCCCAGCTCTAGCGAGACCACCATTTCTTGGGAGGGCCATCTGTTTGGCTTTGCCGGTGGCATTGTTGCTGGCGTACGGCCAGATCTATTGGACACTGTGAGCGCTGCTTTGAATAGCCTGATCCAGTAGGATCCTACTTTCTAGAGATTTATCGGCAGCGCTAGTTACACACTCTACTTACGCAGGCTATATTGAGAGCAGGCAGTGAGCTTAGTCAGCCGTTGAGCGGTCGGCAGCTGATACGGTTATAGGCTCACATTTGGGCAATCTTCAGTCATTAAACGCGATGTGCTAAAACGTTTTTTCTGAGGAAAGTTGCGATGAAATCTTTAGCTTTTAATGGAGCTTTTGGTCGGTTTTGGGGCGGAGCTTTTAGCGGGCTGACGGCGTTAGCGCTAGTTGGTTTTGGCCCGCTGGCAACAACAGCCGCTGCTCAGGTTTTTTCTTCACAGCGTGCGCCCGGTACACCTGCTGAGCTGAGCCAGGCAGATGTGACGCTGAGAGCAACCCTAGAGCAAGAAGAAACCCTCTATCTGAATAGAAACAAGACGTACGATTACGATTTGGTGCTGCGGACTGCTGCGTCGATTGGCAATCAGCGCCTGCCGGTAGGCACGATTATTCGCGGTCGATTTGAGCCAGCAGAAGGCGGGCTGGTGTATATGGCCAATTCGGTAGAAGTAGCCGACCGCATCTACCAGATCAACGCGGCTTCGGATTTGATTCGCGATCGCAAAGACCCCCGCCAGACCTCGACCGGCGCTATTCTCACGGACGCTGCCATTGGCGCAGCTGGCGGGTATGTGCTAGGTGAAGTGCTCGGTCGCCCCAACCTGTGGGAAGTAGCTGGTGGCGCTGCGGCAGGCGTTCTCGTGGGTAACACGACTGCATCTTTTGTCGTTGTCATTAAGCCAGAAGACTCGATAGTGCTCTACTCAAATTAATTCTATCTGGGCTTGCGTATCTACGGGAGTCAGTAGATCGTGCAATGCGGTTAACAGGACCGCATTGCGTATGGCTAGATACTGACAAAATTGTGCTTCTCCGCAAGCATGGCGTAAAGGTTGCCCGCAGCTCTGGTGAACCTATCTACCAGAAGCAATCAGCCTGATCTCAAGGCCCGCCATCGTCAGATTTCTCCCTATGACAACCCGCCATTCACCTTCCCCGTTGCCCCCCCACTTCACTGCAAAAGATCTGTGGGAACTGCCCCCTGTCCTTGCCGATGCCGAAGCGCGGCTGCACCGTCTGGCCGAAGCTGTCTACGCTGACTTAGAAGTGGTCAGCTATTCTGGTCGTACCTGGGACTATAGCCGCGACCCCGATATTTTAGAAGTGGCCATTTTAGGCGCGGGGCATGGCGGTAAATCGGCAGCTTTTGGGCTGCGGCAGCACGGTATTGGCCGGGTGCGGATTTTTGATCGGCGTGTAGCTGGGCAGGAGGGAGTGTGGCGAGCTTTTGCGCGGAATGCAGCATTGCGATCGCCCAAACAAATTACTGGCGGCCTCGACTGGGGCATCGCCAACCTCAACTTTCGCCGCTGGTGCGCAGCCTGTCATGGGGATAACTACTGGCAGAGAATCGAATACATTCCCCGGCTACTCTGGGCAGATTATCTAGACTGGTACGGCAAAGTGCTAGATCTGCCCGTTCAAAACGATACTAATATTCAAAATATCACCTGGAATGAAGCAGAGCAGTGCTTTTGGCTCCAGGCTCAGCATCGGGGCAACCCCGAACGCTACCGGGCTCGCTTTGTTGTTTTAGCCACAGGCATGGAGTGCGCTGGCGGCAAAAACATACCCAACATTGTCAAAGAGAGTTTGCCCGCTCACTGCTACGCCCACACGATGGATAAAATAGACTTTTCCACCTTTGCAGATAAAAGGGTGATGATTATCGGCGGCGGCGCGAGCGCCTTTGACAACGCGATTTTGCTGTTGAGAGCTGGCGCAAAATCAGTGGATATGGCTATTCGCCGCGCTAAGCTGCCCGATGTCAATCGCATTCGCTGGAGTGAGTGGAATGGCTACCACCGTCACTATATCGATTTGCCCGATGCGACCAAGTGGGCCTACAGCCTTTCAGAGGCGCGCCTGGGACAATTGCCACCTGCGCACACTTACTATCAGGCGACGAGCCATCCTCGCTTCACGCTCTACACCCATGCGCTGGTAAAACAGCTTGACTACAAAGCTGGAGAGATTGTGGGGCAGTATGGCAACAAGACTTTCACTCACGACGCGCTGATCTGCGGCACCGGATTTGCCACCAACTTAGACCAACAGCCTGAGCTACAGGCGCTGGTTCCCCATATTGCCCGCTGGCAAGATTGTTTTACCCCGCCGGCTGGCGATGAACATAGGGCAATGGCTCACTATCCCTACCTGGGTAAAAGTCTCGAATTCACGCCCAAATCTCCAGAACACGACTATCTCAAGCGCTGCTATTATCTCTCTTCTGGGGCCGCCATTCCCAGCGGCTTTCGAGCCAATCTAACAGACTTGCAGTTTGCCCTACCTCGCATTGTTTACGACATCGGCAGACAGCTGTTCATCGAGCATCAGGACGATATTCAAGCTGACTTTGAGACATACGATGTCAAAGAGTACTAGCGGTTACAGCCTGATACAACAGCATAAAGTCAGCTGCTCAAACTGATTAGACTGCGCTTAGCCGCTGGTCAATCAGCGCTGCAAGGCATATGAGTATATGTGTCTTGCAATACATTTTTGAAAAAAATATCCTGCTAGCTTGCTTGATATATTCCGGTGTGAGGATTTCAGAGTGGTTAATCGTGGTGTAGCGGCGGGTTTTGCCCTGCCGAGAATAGTTTGTGGTGTTTTAGGCGCAGTATCAGCAACGCTCAGTATTTCAGCGGCATCGGCATTGGCGGTGCCTTTGGTAGAGACTGAAGAATTACAGGCGTCTTCCAGTGAAGTCAGTGAGGAAACAGCTGCACCTTCGTTAGCTGCACTACTCGATAAGTCTCAGACGCTTACCCAGTCTCAGGAACTATTGAGAGAAGCCCCCACAGCGGGCCAAATGGAGCCTCAAGTATCAGAGGAGCCTCAAGCATCAGAAGAGCCAGCGCCGACAGAAGCGGCTTCTCCCACCTCAACCGCATCAGACTTGCTAGCGCAGGTCACCAGCGTATCTGAGCTATCTGATGTGCAGCCAGGCGATTGGGCTTTTACGGCACTACAGCGGCTGGTGGAGGAGTACGGCTGTTTGGAGGGCTATCCTGACGGCACATTTCGAGGCGATCGGGCACTGACCCGCTACGAATTTGCCGCTGGGCTCAGTGCCTGTCAAGACGTTATTACACAGCTAAGAAGCGGCAGTGGCATTGACTTTGATGAGGTGAACCGACTATATGAGGAATTTGCAGAAGAACTGGCTGCAATACGCGCCCGAGTTGATGATCTAGAAACAGATGCTGCTCAGCTTCAAGACAATCAGTTTTCTACTACTACAAAGCTTACTGGTAACGTCTATAGCTATTTCAGCCTAGCGACGGCTGGCGGCGATGTGCAGGCAGAAGGCGTCAACGTATTTGCCGCTGGTCAGCGGGGAGTTACCGATCTAGCACCGGTCAGAAGAACAGTGACTGAAGATCCTGAGCTAACTTTTAGCTATCTGGCCTGGCTGAATCTGACCACTTCTTTCACCGGAAAAGATCGCCTGGTTCTGCAAGTAGCGGCGGGTGACGGCAATGGCCCGGCTAACTTCTACGCCTCAGCAGGCCTTTTCAATACGTTTGGCGTACCGTTTACGCTTCAGACGGCAGGGCAGGAAGATGCGCCTGTTTTGCGAGAGATATTTTATTCTTTCCCCGTTGGCGAAAAACTTTCTTTTACCATTGGCCCCAGGGTCAACTGGTATAGACATTTCGACAACAACCGCTTTACGTTTTTTGGCTCGGGTGCCAATAGCTTTAACTCCAGTGGCGGTACTCAGGTAAATACGATTGATCGCGGAGCGGGCGTCGTCGTCCAGTATGACGTTGCAGACTGGCTCGATTTGCGGCTGGGGTATTTGGGTGACAATACCGAGTTTTTGCCGCTGCCGCGATCTGCTAGCGACCCGTCCCGAGGCTTGTTTGGCGGGACTAATACGCTCACCGGTCAGGTGGGTATTTATCCTACTAGCAATCTCAACCTGCGGTTTCTCTACACTCGCAGCAATCTAGAAACTAACGCAGCCGGACTTGTGGGTGGCGCACTGAGTGAACCGCTCTATGGATTTGCGGATGATGGCTTTGGTGGCCCTCTAAGAACAGCGACAGCCGATACGTTTTTGTTTAACTTTGACTGGCTGGTGACAAAAGGGTTTGGGCTGTTTGGCCGCTATAGCTATGGCAGCACCCATCTGTTTCCGGCAACTGCCGGACGCGCTAATGGCGATGTCAACGCTCAGTCTATTCAGGTTGGGACGGCTTTCCCAGATCTGTTAAGAAAGGGCGCTCTGGCAACTATTTCCTACGTTCAGCCATTTGAAGTGCTGGATGGTCGCAATTTCTTGCTCTCTGGCGGCGGCGATGGGGGAGTTCAGAAAGAAGTGGAGGTGTCTTATCGCTACCCGGTAAATCCTAATTTTGCGATCATTCCTTCTGTCTATTGGATTATGGAGGCCAACAACTTTAGAGATAACCCGGATATTTTCGTTTTCAACCTGCAAACGCAGATTTCTTTTTAACGTCAGCCTGGGATCGAGAAACTCTCTAACTTGACTCTCTGCCTCTTTCGAGAGGGGCGATCGCTTATCAGTGATTGAGGGTTGCCTGGTTCTGAACTTGCTTGAGCGATCGCCTATTTTGTTTCGGCGATCGCTCATCTTGCTGGGATAATTCAGCAATTCCAAATTTCAAGATGCGGACAGGGTAATCCGGGGCTGACTGAATACATACGTTTTAGTAGCCGTTGCGATCGCCCTCTATCGTCAGTCCTAAAATATCCCGGTTGTATCGCTCTTTTGCCAGTAGCACCTGAACGCCGTGCTGCTGGCATAGTTCAGAGAGCCTGTGTAAGGGCGCTAAGCGCTGCTCTAGAGGCAGTTCGTCACCTGAGGTCGCTTCGCCTATCACTGGGTTTATAGGTTGGGCGGTGTCGTAAGTGCTGAGCGATTCTAGGCAGGCGGTAAAGCCTGAGCTAGCCAAGCCATAGATCAAGTGCTTGGAAAGGCGAGCATCGGGCCGGGCCAGGCGCTCATTTTTGCCGACAGCGCTGGGCAGATCACCCGGAAAGAAATACCCGCCGTGGGTGTCAATTTTGCCGCCAAAATAATCGAGGGTGAGCAGGAAGCAATCGAAGAAAGTGAGCGATCGCTTGCCCAGCGCCCGACTTAACAGACCGACTTTTTTAGGCGATCCTGGCTGCCGGTTGGGCACGCTCTCCTGATAGTCGGTGCAGTCGAAGACGGTAAATAGTTCAGCAATCGGCTTTCGACCTGGCTCTAGGAGGTCACTCTGGCGCTTTAGCAAAGACGTTTGGTCGAGAATGTAGAGGTACTCCAAAAATGACGGTGACGGAGCTGAGCCGTTTGTTTTAGCTTGCAGTGCGTCCAGGTTAAGAATGCCGTACTGAGGCCGTCTGTGGGCCTTGGCCATTTCATAGGGCGATCGCAGCACTACATTACCCAGCCGATAGCCTCCCTCCCGAGTTCGGGCTGGAAAGCTAGCGTAGTTAGCGATTGTCGAGGCTAGCTTCAGCGCCATATCGCCTTCGTTACTAAACAGATAGGTTTCTTCAAACCGACGCAGCGACGAACTGAGAAAATTAGCGCGGCCCGAAATAATGGTCTCTGCGGGGATATCGGGCGAGACCAAAACCAGCCGTCCCAGTGAGAAAACATTGCCAATATCAGGCGCAGGCGTCTTTGCCTTACTCGCATTAATGCTGGTGCGGCCAATCGACCGGGTATCAAACACATCCGAGAGAATTCTCACCGTGTTAGTCACCACAAATCCGCCCATACTGTGGCCGATAAAAGAGAGCTTGATGCGGCGGCGGTCGTCCCAGTCAACCCCCGGAGTCGCTTCGAGCACGGCCTTATCGAGCTGCCTGATCAGCTCAACCAAGTCGGGAACGCCAAAATTGACGGCCCGATAAGTATCTCGGAAGTAGCCAACAATTCTGAGCAAAAACAAGGTCAAAACGATAGTAATCGCCAGGGTCGCCAGTACTAGAAGAATGACGCCCATAGCTGTAAACAGCGCCGTCTCTAACAGATCGCTCACAAGTGAAAGGAGGACCAGGGCAATAAAGACGGCGATCGCCACTCTCGAAATCACTTTCAAAATCAGCGGCAGCGACTTGCGAGCATACTGAAGCTTTCGCCCCAAGCTATCGTTATCAACGCCCTTTACCTCTTCAGACGGCCATCGATACCCAATCAGCATCAGACCTGGGGAGCAGTTAGTACAGTTTTTTGCAATGTGATTTCTAATATCTTGATACCATCCTTTCACCCCGCTGCCGTACTTATACTCATCTTTAGCCGTCGCGAACTCACCTAACCCAGTGTTGTAGCCGTGAATAGCGATCAGAATTTCGGGCTGCGCTTGCTTGCTCAAAAAATCCGCAATTTCAGTAATGGCAATTTCTGGATTGGGCACTGGCCGCACGCCATCTTCCACATTATTAGGAGCCGTACTGCCGACGAAATAGGCTGGAAAGCGCGGCACAGGTGCATCAGCGCCCGGAGAAGTATCCGAGCACGGCGATTCTACCGCCGCTGGAATCGCCTCAATGGAGAGTAAGTAGCGCCCTGTAGGTTGATTCATAGCTTTTTATCTGTAGGATTCAAACACATACTGCAACGGATCTGAAGCATATAGAGCTATCTGCCTGCTAGACGACTAGTCTGCTTACCTATTTTGCTTATCTTGTAATTATTAGAGCGATGGTCGCTAGATGCAAGCTAGCTTATAGCATTACCCGGATGCATTATGGGATATTGCAGAGGAGCAGGAAATAGTCCCTGCTTGAACGAGATCGCATTAATTTGCTCAGGAGGTAGCGATATCAGCTGTTTTAGCAATTGCCTGATCGCCTGCTGATCAAAATCAAAAATGTCGAGCGTGCCTTTTACGCAGGCGTGTGTTTTCGGATGGGTGTCACGCAGGGCGTAGTCGCGATCGCCGTAAAGCTTCTCCAGGTCAATCTGCACCTGCTCAGCCACCAGATCGGTATATTTTGCTCTGATTCCTCAGGATATTCGGCAAATAGGTTCTTCATGACGAGCCGCCCCGATAAAAAGTGATATTAAAATCGTCATCATCTCCGCCTAAAACATTGCGGCTAACCAAATCAGACAGCGTTTTTGTCTCCTGAATGATCTCCCAGCCGACTGCTGAAAACGTGTTTTTGTTGTATATGCTCTCAGCTAAGAGAGGGTTGGTGAGTACGTGCGAGAGGGCATCTATCCCAATCAGGCGACTGGCCAGTGCGCCTAGCACCGCATTCTCGGGAGCCTCTTCTGCAAACAGGCCCACGTATAGCTCCACGTTGTCTACATCCCCATACAGCTGCTGTAAAGAGGTCTGTATCTCCAAATCACCCGAAATCTGATCAAAATCGGTCACCCGAGGAAACTGGTACGCCTCGCGATAGTCGTTGTAGCTCGCTAGCTGGGTTCTGCGCCCAAGCTGGATAGTCGGGATTTCGGCAACCTCTATCAAGAAATCGGACGTATTGAACAAGCCGATTTTGGCAGCCGGTTGGGCAGAAGTTTCTTGCAAAAGTGCGCCGATGCCTCTGTCGAGAATCAGCTGATTGTGCCAGAGTGAATCGGCGATCGCCATCGGCTGACCATCATACACAAACGTCTCAGGCAAGGCGCTGTGCCAGCGGTAGACAAAGTCAAACTCAATCGACATCCAGTTTTGCCGGTACCATTTTTCATTGTCAAACGACTGTGGGTCGAGAATCACATTAAAGTGATAGGGCGTAATGTGGTTAACGTAGTCTTCGATCACAATTTTCATAATCGTCGTGATCAAGATATTTCGCGCTGTCTGAAAAAGCCGCTCATCGTCCCAGCTTGGGTAGGCTCCCGCTAAAATATCGCAGAGGCGGTTGTGCTCTCTCAGGCAAATAACGTTGAGCATGACATAGCCAATCTGCACATTGGCCCGTTCGACCCCCATTGCAAAGAGGTTGGCTTTGCGATGGGGCGGCAACCGAATTTCGTCATTCAAAGGCGTATACAGCTCTTTAAACTCTTCTTTGACAATCCCTTCTTCAGGATTTTCGTAGAAGAAGGGCGGGTACTCTTCGCCGTTGATCTGCTGGCTTTTGAGCTTGCCCCCGGCGAATGCTCTCAGCAAATGGGTCGTTTTGCGATTGAGCCCATACACTGGCGACAGATCAATGTGGTGGTTGGAGGTATTTCTCAGGCGGTTGTCGCGGTCAGTGCGTAAAAAACCATCGGTAAACCACTGTGCCCAGTAGGGAAACAGCAGCGTTGACTTCGGGGCGTAGATTGTCTTATTCTCTCTTTTGCGAAAGAGAATTGCCAGATCTTCGAGGCTGGGCAGTGCGCCGCTCTGGGCAAATTCTGGAGCGGGCGGCAAATGTCGTCCGGTGTAGGTGCGATCGCTCAGCGAATCCCAGGAGGAATAAGCCTCTGTTTTCTTCGGTATCTGAGTATCTGGAATATTTTCATCCAGCGTCATCAGACTAAAAGGGTAGGGCCGCGTCGCTACCTTGTAAATCGTATTGTTAATCAAAAAGCGATTGAGCCAGCGCGCTAGCCAGGAAATGCGTTGAATCAACTGCCACAGTCCTGAAAAGTTGGTCAGAACAAATAGCTCTAGCCGGTTTTTGCAGCCGTCTCTAGAAGTATCTCTTGCCAAGGTTTCTCCCTCTCTTGAGGATCTACAGCGGCACAGACTAGAAAGTTTTGAGAAATATGTGGTTTTGTTACTTTATTTATATAGATGCCAGAATGTCCAACACCAAAACTTTTCTAGTTAGCGCTCGATATAAGAATACCTGAGAGATCGTTTAATGGCGCAGCTATTTTGCCCATGCAGTAAACTATCCGCCAATTATCTATCGGAATGGTGTCCTGGCTGCCTGTAGTCTTTATGACCGCCAGGTAATCCTGATGAATCATCGCTTTTTATTACGACTCGTAACTAACTTAGCCATTGTGCTGCTGAGCCTATCCTGCTTTGGCATCGTGCTGTGGGTGATAGATGAAATCTTGCTATGGGACATTTTGCCCGATGGCTGGAGCCTGCTTGTGCGGGCATTGCTCATAGCAGGCGGCATTGTTACCTTCGTGCTGGTTGTCATGAATGTGTTGCTGTCTTTGGCGCTGCTAGCAGAGTCGAATGCAAGCCGGGCCAGACTGCCGGACTATGCAGTATCGCGGCGAATCAAAAGACGAACGCGGCGAGGGTTGGTGGCTGGGTTGGTGGCGATCGCGCTCATCATTGGCGGCCTGCAAATCACCGACCACTTGCGCGCTCAGGCGGCTGCCCGTGAAGCCCGCTCCGAATTTGCCCAGGCCCAAGCCGACCTCAATACTTCTATGCAAGCCGTCTTAAACCTGTTCACCCCGCCGCTATTAGAAGCCATTGACACCAACACCCTCGCCGAAAAAGGTCAGCTGGGAAACCTGTCAAAACTCTTCAGCGCCATCAAATCTTCCTTTCCGCAGTCACCCAATGCCACACTTCTCGTTTTAGCCGCTCAGCCGCCCTTTAAATATGCGCGAATCAACAGCGGCAGTATCCGCTCTAGTAATGATGGCAAGCTACAGCTCGCGCCAGAACTCTACATCACTTTTCCCAGCGAGCAAGAAACCCAAATAATTGAACAACTTTTCACAGGCGAGCTGCCGGCCATCACAGAACCGCTAGCAGGCCAGGTGATCAACAATACAATGCCCAGCACTTGGGGGGTGCTGAAGCGCGATGGTCAGGTGATTGCCATTGTGTATTTGCAAAGTGAGCTTTTCTACGACTTCGTTCCTCCGGGTCTGCCTGCATTCCACCACGAGGGGCCAGATAGTCTGCTGAGCAATCAGTGATTTTCCTTTTGTTTAAAGTCCCGTTAGGGCTGAGCGCAGTCGTAGCCCGGACGACTGAGATACTATATATGCTGTAGTAGCTTCCTCATACCAGCCTTGACTAAAACCATGCTTACCGAAGACAAAACCAACCCGATTTTACAGAGCCAGAAAGCGACTACCGCAGAAGCCCTGGCGCTCTTTGACCAGCTAGAGCCGGTGGATTTAGCCTTTATGTTCGGTAGATGGCAGGGCTCTGGCCTCGACACCGACCATCCGATGGATGGCCTGCTGGAGGTGACAAACTGGTACGGTAAGGAATTTGTCAGCCCGGACTGCGTTCATCCCCTGCTGTTTTTAGATGGTAGCGGCCAAATCTTCAAAATTTCGCCCAACCCGCAGATGATGAAAATGGCTTTGAGCCTACCCATTCCTCAAAACGACGCGGCTAAGTCTGTATTCACACTGTTCAACCCGCTGCTAAAGACAGAAAAGAGTCAGGCGCGGCTGCGAATGATGGAGCACCGAGGTAAGATTAGCGCCACCATGATTTATGACTATCTGCCCATCCACGACGTGTTCAGAAAAGTCGATGAAAATACCCTACTTGGCCTGATGGACTACAAAGAATCGCAGCAGCCTTTCTTCTTTCTCCTAAAAAGAGAGAGTTTAAGAAGATAAGGCACAGTCTAATCTGGCAAGCCTGGTTGTACGGAGTCATCTCGATGATGATGCTCATGAGGGCCATGCGTTTTACCGGGGATGAGTGCTTTAACGGTAGGATTAGTTCCTAGCCAATCAATTATCAGAAGAAACTCATTTAGCACGGCTTCGCCGTTAAGCGGCATATGATCTGCTCAACCGCAGCCCAAATAGCCGGAAAATCTTGCTGGCTTTTGCCCTTGCTATAGAAAGCATGTCATCATGCCCTTACAGTATCTGTTTGGTTTATGACAAGCCCCAATCTCACCTGCGGTTCGCTGCTATCGGCCCACTCCGAAGAATGGCAATCAGCCACCATTCACCCCTTTTTGCAAAAATGTCAGCAGGGCACCATTGCCTCCCATCAGTTCAATACTTGGCTGGTGCAGGACTATCTATTCGTGATCGAATTTACCCGGATGGCGGCGCGACTGTTATCGGTTGCACCGACCGCACATTTTGTCACGCTGCTCAGCGGATTAGAGGCGCTGAAAGACGAGCTGCTCTGGTTTGAAGCTAAGGCAAGCGATCGCTCCCTCACACTATCCACTTCACCCCAGCCCACTTGTGAATCTTACCGTCAGTTTATGAGCGCCTTAGCTAATCAGTCCTACGCGGTGCAAGCGACTGCTTTTTGGGCGATTGAGCTGGCCTACAATCAGGGTTGGCAGTGCCACAGTCCGATGGCAGAGCCCTATGCAGAATTTGCTGACCGCTGGGGCAATCCTGGCTTTACCGACTATGTGAAAATGCTGGAGAAACAGGCTGACAGCGCGCTGAGTTCTGCTAGCAGCGCAGCGCAGACACAGGCCGAACAGGCGTTTTTAGAGGTCGCCCGGCTCGAAAAAGATTTTTGGCAAATGGCATTTTCAGCAGACAAAATTTGACCGTGCCTTTGACCGCGCCTTTTATAGCTATAGTCTAGCTGCTGCGACCTGTTTGAAAAGCTTTCAAGGCTTCAACATGATTAACCATCAAAATGCAGCGCGATAGCAAAGCCAAATCAATACCTTTGACTTCTTCGCTAGCGGTGATTTTCTCGTAGTAGGGCTGACTCACACCATTCTCCGCAGTAGAGGCTTCACCAGCACGTAAATGATACAGCTCAAGCACCCCATCTTCCCAAAACCAAACCTCAGAAATATTAAGCCGCTTGTAAGCTTCTAGCTTATTGATGCCACCGCTAGAGACAGTAACTTCTATGACAAGGTCAGGACGAACACTGCTAGCGCTCAGCTTATAAGACTCGTCAGCTTCTCTTTTTACCCTGCCAGCCTCACTCTCCAGCGTCATAGAGCCTGTTGGTGTAAAATCGAATCCGGCTGACAGCAGGTAAAGTTCCAAAAGCGCCGCAATTCGCTTCTTGGCAGTCTCATGCGGTTCTCCCGGCATTTGCAAAATCTCCAGCGTGCCATCTAAATAAGAAAGCCGATATCCCGGCTGGTCGAGCAGTTGCTCAACGGCCTTAAACTCGCGCCAGGTTAGCGCCTTGAACAGGAGAGGTGTTTGTTTAATGGGTGGGGCTACTGCTACTGCCATTGTTTTCTCCTCAAAGTGGCGTAGCCAGTTTACTCATTGCGCTGAGACTGCTCAGTCAGGCCGTACATTTCACAGGGCATAATCGCTTTGACCGTAGGATCAGTCGCTAGCCAATCGAGGACTTCACCTAAAGAGAGCATCAGGGTGACGAGCAGTTTCTTCATCGGTTTTACTTTCCTTTTTGGTGAATAGATTTCGTGTCAGTCTAAAAGCTCAATCGCGTCTCCTGCTTTGACAATGCCTTCGACAAGGACAGCGCCATACACTCCGGCGTAGCCTTCGTGGGTGCGAGCGATGTGCTTGATGATGTCAGGATTCGCTTCAGCGGTATCCGGGTCTAGGGTGATCACTTTGCACCTAGGGTCTCGCTCTAGCACAGCGATTTCTAACTTGTCGCCGACTTTTAGCCGCTTACCAATGAGGTCATTTTCGTACAGAGGTGGCTTATCTTCATTCCAACTTACATAAAAGTTTGCACGAAACCGGCGCTTGTCAATTTCCATTGACAGTTCTTCGGTGAGCGAATTCTGTAGCTGCGTAGAGAATAGGGAGAGCGGCCTACAGTCGTACTGACTCTTTTGAGTGAAGCGCAGTTTGAGTGTTGGGTCGTCTGTCAAAGCCTTGATATGCGCTAGGAATGACTCGTCATCGAGGCGATAGGTGTCGCCCTCGGGGGTTTCTACTTCTATCGCAAAGGCTTCGGTCTCTGGATACAGCGGATTTATGCCGGGGGCCATGCTCTGAGCAGCGTCAAGGTTCTTGGGCTGGAGCGTGGTGCTTCCTTGTTTATATTGGGGTTTGTAGAGTAAAAGGGATTCTTGATCTCGGGCGGTGTGCCAGGGAAAGCCGGGGTTGCCGCTGTCGGTGGTGAGGCTGTAGAGGCGATCGCCCATCACCCCGCCAAAGGTCACAAACACCTCATCCAATTCTTCCCCGCGCATACTCTTCACAGGGTATCGCCACAGACTCTCTAAAGTACCAACAACAGACATGTGATAAACCTCGTTTAAGGTAAGCAGTGCATGTAGTTTTCGGCATCCCAGTTGCTAGTGGTTGCCAAAAATCTGATCCATTCGTCGCGCTTGTATTCGTCGAATAGGCGATACATTTCTCCTGGCATCGCGGATTGAATCACGTCGTCATCAGCTAGCCGATCCAGCGCTTCTCCTAAAGACATCGGCAGCTTTTTCACTTCCTTCCCTTTCTCCATCGCTTCATAAATGTTGCGCTGCTCCGGCTCGCCCGGATCGAGATCGCGGCTGAGCCCATCGTCAAAAGCTTTGAGCATCGCTGCGGCCATCAGGTAAGGGTTCACCATCGAATCGACGGCGCGATATTCAAAGCGACCGGGCGCGGAAACTCTCAGGCCGCAGGTTCGGTTCTGGTAGCCCCAGTCGGAGTAAACCGGTGCCCAAAAACCCGCATCCCACAGGCGACGGTAAGAGTTCACAGTCGAACAACCCACAGCCGTCAGTGCGCCCAAGTGGGCAATGACGCCACCAATGCAGTTCAGCCCCACCGGCCCAGGCATTCTCGGAGATTCTCCTTTTACCGGCATAAAAGTGTTCTCGCCGCCTTTGTGGTAGGTGTAGTTGCCTTCCAAACCGGGCAAGCTTTCCATACCGAAAGACTTGATGGTGGTATCGCCACCTTTCCATAAAGAGAGATTGTGATGACAGCCTGAGGCCGACACGCCGAGGAAGGGTTTGGACATGAAGCAGGCGATCAGATTAAATTCGCGGGCGACCTGAGCACAGATTTGTCGGTAGGTGGTGAGGCGATCGCTCGTCCTCAACGCATCGTCATACATAAAATTCAGCTCTAGCTGACCGGGCGCGTCCTCATGGTCACCCTGGATCATATCGAGCCCCATCGCCCGGCTGTATTCGATCACTCGCAAAAAGACAGGCCGCAGCTCTTCAAACTGATCGATGTGATAGCAGTTAGGCTTAGTGACGCCGCCATCGGGCTTACCGTCCGGTCCTTTTTTCAGCCACATCATCTCCGGCTCGCAGCCATGACGAAGCTGAAGCCCATGCTTCTGCTGAAACTCAGCGTGAATGCGCATGAGATTGCCGCGACAGTCCGAGGTGAGAAAAGCCCCCGGATTCTCTTCTTCTTCGCGATTGCGAAAACACACGCAGTAAACCCGCGCCACTCGCTTATCCCAGGGCAGTTGGCAAAAAGTATCCGGGTCAGGAATGGCCACTAGCTCAGCCGACTCTGGCCCATAGCCCAAATACTGCTGCTGACGGTTGATCGCCAGGTTCACCGTCGCCCCGTATACGAGCTGAATGCCGCCTTCTGCCATGGTTTCCCAGTGGTCAGCGGGCACGCCTTTACCCACTATCTTGCCGGTAATCGAGATGAACTGGTAGTAAATGTATTGGATGCCTAGCTCGTCGATTTTGGCTCGCACCTGCTTGACCAGATCGTCTCGCCCCTCCGCTCGAACATAAGCCTGCAAGTCTGTTGAGACGCTCGTTGAGGCTTCAGCTCTGCTGAGAACTCCAGTCACGGTGAAATCTCCGGTTGGGTGAACACATGTGTCTCAGTAAATCTAACCTGTTATAACAGGTTTGTATCAGGGGCTACGAGAAGGGAAATGGTTTCCAGGGAATCCACTGCGACCAGAGCTGTGCCAGGGTGTCGTCTGCAATTAGGGCGGAAAGGGTGTTTTCCAAAGCTTCAGATAGAAGCGATCGCTCCTTTGAAACCCCCACAGCAAAGGGCACCTGCGTCGGCAGGCTAAAGGCTAGCCGCAGGCTGGGATCTTCTGCTGCTGCGACTAGTAGCACCAGTTCATCATCTATCAGGGCGTCGATTTCTCCAGCTCGCAGGGCTGTTAGCATTTCAGGTAAAACCCGGTCGCTGCCAGGATAGGGAACGGCCTTAGCTTCTGGAAAGCCTGCTACTAAAGCAATATTGGTACTGTCTGCTAAGCCACCTACCCGCTGACCGGCCAAATCTGCTGGGGAAGAAACGCTGCTACCTGCTCGCACTAAGACCGCCTCGTCGAACAGACCATAGGGACTGGTGAAACTTACCTGCTGCTGCCTTTCAGGGGTGATCGCCTGGTTGAACCAAACGACATCGTAAGGCAACCTTTTTGCCGGGTCTAAACAGGTATAGAAATCGGCCATTGGCAAATTGTGCCAAACCGGCGTCAGCTCCAAATGTTTGCAGACAATACGGGCGAGTTCTGGCTCGTACCCGGTACGATGTCCGTCGGCAGTAAGATAGCTCATGGGGCGAGCATCAAAGTCGCTTGCCACAATATTGAGACAGCCCGGCTGAGCAGTTAACAATTCTTCAGATTTCATCCTGGTTGCCTGTCGTTTTCTGGAACGGTAACGGAGAACACATCTTCTCTTCAGAGAAAACTTATTATGACAAGTAGAGTTTGTCACTTCTTTTTTGTCAACTGGGGATAGCAGATTTCTCACTTGCGTCGCCCTCAGAGAGAGCAACGCAAGTGAGAGAAAGTACAGTCGCCCGCCCGTCTTTTATGAACTATCAGCCCGTCAGCCTTTCTCAAGCACAGCTTCAACAGTTTCAAACCGACGGTTTTTTGATCGTCGAGAATTTTGTGCCGCCTGATTTTGCCAAGCGACTGGCAGAGCGGATGGAGCCGCTATTTTGCGGTGAGTTTGAGACCGGAATTTATCCCGACGAGTGGTACTGGCGGCCCGGGCTGAGCCTGCCGGATGTGACGCGGGAGATGTGCAATGCCTGGAAGTGCGATCGCACTATCGCCAGTTTGGTACTCTCTGCCGAAATCGGTCGGCTTACTGCCCAGCTAGCCGGTTGGGACGGAGCGCGCATCGGTCAGGACAGTCTGTGGATGAAGCCGCCGGGGGCGAAAGCGATCGCCATGCACCAGGACGGCGCTTATATCGACTACCTGTCCCCGGCGCAAATGATGACCTGCTGGGTCGCGCTCGACAGTGCCACCGCCGCTGACGGCACTTTGGTATACGTGAAAGGCTCTCACAAATGGCCGCTGATCGATACAGCCGGCGAATTTCACGCGCCCACTAAAGACTATCGCTGGGCCATGCTTCAGGCGGCAGAAAATGCAGGTGTGGAGCAGCCAGAGCTGGTTGTGGTGGAAGTTCCACCGGGCGGCTGCGCTTTTCACCACGGACGCACCTGGCACGGCCTCTGTAAGACCACTCGCACCGAGGGCACATTCCATAGCATTGGCCTGCATACGATTCCCTCGGCAGCGCAGTTCCACCCGACCAATCAGGCAGGCTACATTTACGGACGCTACAAGCGGCTGGGCAGCACTGAGATGGACGAAAGCTTCTTCCCAGTTCTCTGGCAAAAAGACGGCTACCGGAGTCCTCACCTGGCTGACTACTGCGCAGATCCGCTGGCGAGCCCGACGGCAGTGCCTGTATAGCTTTTCTTACGCTACTCATCTCTCTTTATATGACCCCCACAACTAGCCCTGACCGCATTAGCAGTGAATTTTTTGGTGGCCTGAGCGAAGACTTTGACCCGCAGTGGCTGCTGAGCCCCCAGCAAAAAGAGCTACAGGCCAAGCTGATTGACCTGTGTGCCAAAGTTCTAAGACCGAATGCGATCGCCTCTGATCGCAACCTCATCTACCCGCGCGAAAACTTTGAAGCCCTCGCCTCTATCGGCTTACTTGGCCTGCTGGTGCCTGAAGAGTGGGGCGGGCTGGGCGAAAATCACATCTGCGCCGCTATGGTCGTTGAAACCATTGCTCGCTACGGCTGTCCGAGTACGGCCATGTGCTACACCATGCACTTGGGCGCGGTTGCTGCCGCCCTGTTTCGTGCCCACAACAATACAGAACTGCAAACGCTGTTGCAGCGCTTGGACAAAGACGTTGCCATTGGGACGCTATCCTACTCTGACCCCGAAACCGGATCGCACTTCTGGTATCCGGTCTCCTCTCGGGCCGAAGAGACTACCGAAGGCTGGCAAGTTTTCAAGCGGGCCTCTTGGACAACCTCAGCCGGATTTGCCGACTGGTACATCGTGCAAACGACCAGTCCCAACTTTGACGGCGACTATTCCGATCTTTCCTGTTTTTTAATATACAAGGACGAAGTTCAAGCAGAACCGCACAAGTGGGATGCGCTAGGGCTACGAGGCAATCAATCGGGAACACTGCTGGTAGACGGCGTTGTGATTCCAGCGCAGCGTATGGTTGGCCCCTCGGGCGACGGCACTGCTTCTAACGATGAGATTGTTGATCCGTTCTTTTTGCTCTGTTCCTCCGCCTGTTGGAATGGCATTTCGCTAGGTGCTATTGACATCGCGAAAAAGCACGTTACTCGCAAAAAGCACGTAGACGTAGGAATGCGAGTAGCTGACTACCCTACGATTCAAGACTATTTTGGCGAGGCAATTATTGATACCAGCGCCTGCCGAATGTACACCTTCTCCATGGGTCAGCTCATGGATCAGCTTACAAGCGGCTGTGACTGGTCTATCCACGCCGATGTTGCCGCCTTGCCGCGTTCGGCAAACCTGCACTGGTACTGGCAAATTAAGTTTTCAGCGGCCAAAAATGTGGCTCATGTCTGCGACAAAATGCTCCATGCCTGCGGCGGCTCCGGCTTCAAAAAAGACATGGAGGTGGAGCGATATTTGCGAGATGGCAAGGCGGGCTGGGTGATGGGGCCGACGAACGAGATTTTGCGGCAGTTTGTCGGTAAGTCAGCGCTACTGGGGTTTGAGAGCCTCGACTATTGGAATCAGTCTGTCAATGAGCGAGTGCTGCACAATGAGCTGAAGAAAATGAGCGCTGAAGACAAGCGTCACCTGGCCCAAACCCTTCTAGAAGAATTGGAAGACGTTGAAGCTCCTCTGAAGCGGCCCGCCATGGTTGGCACCACTGCGTAGGAAGAATAGACGATTTCTCTCGCAGGAAAGCTAAAAGATATCAGGTGAATGTATGACCCTTGCTAAAGAAAGAACGACATCAGCCGTTACCGTCAGTCATCCTTTAGAGCCACTGACGCCCGGAGAGATTTCAGCGGCAGTTGCTATCGTTCGTGAGCAAAAGTCGCTGACGGCTAGCGTGCGGTTTGCGACAGTGACGCTGAATGAACCGGCTAAAGAAACTGTGCTGAGCTTTCAGCCGGGCGATCGCATAAAAAGAGAAGCCTTTATCGTTTTGCTCGACAACGCGACGGCAGAAACCTTTGAAGCGGTGGTCTCCCTGAGCGACGGCGCTGTGAAATCTTGGGAGTATATTCCCAACGTGCAGCCGCCGATTATGCTCGATGAATTTGTCGAGTGTGAGGCAGCAGTCAAGGCAAATCCAGAGTTTCAGGCAGCGATCGCCAAACGCGGCATTACCGACCCTGATCTGGTCATGGTAGACCCCTGGTCGGCGGGAAACTACGGCATTGAAGAGGAAGAGGGCGTGCGGCTCTCTAGAGCGCTGTGCTGGGTAAGAGCGAACCCCACTGACCACGGCTATGCCCGGCCTATTGAGGGCGTGATTCCAGTAGTAGACCTGAATAAAATGGAGGTGATTCGGGTTGAAGACTATGGCGTGGTGCCACTGCCACCTAAAGACGGTAACTACACGCCTGAATATGTGAAAAACTACCGACAGGATCTCAAGCCGTTAGAAATTGTCCAGCCAGAAGGCCCGAGCTTTGAGGTCAAAGACCACGAGATTTTCTGGCAAAAGTGGAAGATTCGCATTGGCTTTAACCCGCGTGAAGGGCTAGTGCTTCACAACGTTACCTATACCGACCAGGGAGAAGAGCGGCCCATTTTCTACCGGGCTTCGCTGGCAGAGATGACTGTGCCCTACGGCGATCCGCAGGCGCATCACTACCGTAAAAATGCCTTTGATGTGGGCGAATACGGCATTGGTTCGTTAGCCAACTCTTTGACGCTGGGCTGCGACTGCCTGGGAGAGATTTACTACTTTGACGGCTTTATCACCGACTCTCGCGGCGAAGTCGTCCAGATTGAGAATGCTATTTGTCTGCATGAAGAAGACTTTGGCATCTTGTGGAAGCATATGGACTGGCGCACCGAGCAAACTGAAGTGAGGCGATCGCGCCGCTTAGTCATCTCTTTTATCGCTACCGTCGGCAACTACGAGTATGGCTTTTACTGGTACTTCTATCAAGACGGCACCATTCAATACGAGGTGAAGCTCACAGGCGTTGTCAGCACTGCCGCCGTCATGCCTGGTGAAGTCCCCAAGCACGGCACGCTAGTAGCCCCGCAGCTCAGTGCCCCCATTCACCAACACATTTTCAACGTGCGGATGGATATGTGCATTGACGGAGCCCAAAATTCTGTCTATGAAGTAGACATCGTGCCTGAAGAAGGTGATGACAATCCTTACGGCAATGCGTTCTACGCCAAATCTACCCTGCTGCCCACCGAGCAAACCGCTCAGCGGCTGATTGACCCGATGCAGGGCCGCTATTGGAAGATTGTCAATCCAACAAAAACGAATGCGATGGGCTACCCGACTGCCTATAAGCTGATGCCAGGAGAGAACACTTTGCCCCTGGCTCGCCCCTACGCCAGCGTTACCAAGCGGGCAACCTACATGACCAAACATCTCTGGGTGACGCCCTACAGCGCGGATGAAAAATATCCGGCAGGTGACTATCCCAACCAAAATCCGGGCGGTGCGGGCCTGCCCCACTGGACTCAAGACAATCGCTCAGTCGAAGAGACGGACGTGGTTGTGTGGTATACCTTTGCTCACAGCCACTCCCCCCGCGCTGAAGACTGGCCGGTGATGCCGGTTGCAACGATTGGCTTTATGCTGAAGCCGCTGAATTTCTTTGATGAAAACCCAGCTAACGACGTGCCGCCCTCTGCGAACAAACATGCCTGTTGCGACTGAGAGAATTCCCGCTGCCTTAGGGACTGTCGTGGCCGAGTATCGGATTGAGGCAGGGCAGGCGATCGCCTACACCGTCACTCAGGGCCAACACATCCAAATCATCGACATCGAAGGATCGCAATGCTCTGACTTTCTCGCCTTTGCCGGGAGCCATCATCAGCTGGAGATCGACAGCACTGTCACCCGTACGCTGAACGGTATTGCCAATCCTCAGGCCGGGCTGCATGGCAAATATTTCTCTCAGTCTATGCAGCCGATGGTGGAGGTGATTCAAGACACCTGCGGGCGTCACGACAGTTTTTCTCTAGCCTGCACGCCTCGCTACTACGAAGACGCAGGCTATCCGGGTCACCCAAGCTGTAGCGACAACTTTAATCGGCTGCTTGCCCCTTACGGCATTGTCGCAAGACCCGGCTGGCCCGCGATTAACTTTTTCTTTAATACCGAAATCGACTGTGCTGGCAGCGTCGTCGCCGAAGAATCGTGGTCTCGTCCGGGTGATTACGTTTTGCTCAAAGCGCATCAGGATCTGCTCTGCGCTAGCTCTGCTTGCCCCGACGATATTGATTCGGCCAACGGCTGGCAGCCGACGCCCATTCACGTTCGCATTTACGCAGCACAGTCTTTTGACCGGGCAATGGGCCGAAGAGTGGCGGCAGACTTACCGCTGCGGCTGACGCAGGACAGCGCCTTTACGCCGAGCATTCGTCAGCTCACAGACAATATCAGCGAATACAGCGGCTTTTGGGTGCCCAGCAGCTTCGCGCATCAGGGCGATCAGGCTGAATATTGGGCGCTCAGACAGCGAGCGGCGCTGATGGATCTCTCGGCGCTGCGCAAGTTTGAGGTGACAGGCGTTGATGCGCGGGTACTGTTGCAGTATGCTTTTTCGCGCAATGTAGAGAAGCTGGCGGCAGGGCAATCTGCCTACGGCTGTCTGCTTAATCCGCACGGTGGCATTGTGGACGATGGGATTGTCTTTTGCTTTGGCCCGGCGCACTATCGCTATGTGGGCAATTGCGATACGGATGGTGACTGGCTGCGGCGGGTGGCCCGGCAGCAAGGATGGGCGGTAGAGATTGAGGCGGTGAGCGATCGCTGTCACAATCTTGCCCTTCAAGGCCCAGAGTCTCGCAATATCCTCAGGCCGCTAGCAATACTTTCCTCAGGAGAACCGCTCGATAGCTTAGGCTACTTTCGGTTTGAATCCGCTCAGATTGGCGACATTCCTATCCTGCTGTCGCGCACTGGCTACACCGGCGAACTGGGCTACGAGCTGTTTGTTGATCCGCGATACGGCGCTCAGCTCTGGGACTTATTGATGAAAGCAAGCAAACCCGCTGGTCTGCTGCCGCTGGGCATGGCTGCGCTAGACCGGGCGCGGATTGAAGCCGGACTGCTAGCAGCTGGCTACGAATTTGATGACCTGATCTCTCCCTATCAGGCGGGCATTGGCTGGACGGTGGCGATGAAAAAGACCGACTTTATCGGTAAAGCAGCTTTAGCGGCAATTCGGCAGCATCCGCCCAGAGTGGCGGTGGGCCTGGTACTCGCGGGTAACGAGGTCGCCGCTCACGGGCAGGCTGTTTACGCTCAAGGTGAACGCTGGCGCATCGGTCAGATTACGAGCGCTACGTTCTCCCCTATACTCGGGCGCAGCGTTGCCATGGCTCAAGTCGTCCCAGAATACGCTCAGCTTGATACTCCTGTAGAAGTAGGGCTGCTCGACGGATTTAAGCGTCGAATAAGTGCCACTGTCGGGCCGCTGGCCGCTTTCGACCCGACCAAAAGCCGGGTGCGGGTGTAGCAGCATGCCAGCAACTTACAGGCTGTGGGATATGGCGGGTGTTGATGGGCTGGCGGTGGCTCAGCTGCTCTTTGGTGAAGCGGCGGGCTATTTAGCGCCGTTTCAGTCGCTAGAGACGGTGATTGCAGGGCAGGATTGTTCGGTATTGAGACTGTGCGATCGCAATTTCCGCATCGCCTATCCAGGCCCTTTAGACTCTCTGATAGCGCCTTTACAAGCCGATGTCTGGGCTAGAGAATATGACTGGCTGAGCGTTGTGGCGATCGCCCCCCACCAGCTACCACAGCTCACAGCTCAAACCACCGTCAGACCGCCTCACCGCTTGCATCTGCCCAACCATCAGGCCGTCCCTGCTCAGGTAGCGGATATCGCGATCCTCATCTGGCGACATTCGCCCCGAGGTATGCCCGTCGTAGATCTCCACCTGGCCCGCACAGATGTAGACAGACTCATGGAAAAAGTCAGCCTCAAAGCAATTGTTCCGCAATCAAACTGAAACAATATCGCCTCAGAATCGCTTTTCAGTATTGATTAATACAGTCCATGCTCGCTCTGCGTTGCATACTCTTTGACATAGCAAGCCAAGCGGCGTCCAACAGGCGTTGAACTCAACCAAAAGTCTATGACAGTAAGACTTTCGCTGAAAACTTCACCTCACAGTAAATAGCGTTCACCGCAGGTAGTTTTCGACTGCTGAGTCTGCATTAGGTATAGCGAAGCGCGGATGCATTCGCGCTTCGCGGAGCACTTTGCCTGTTGCTATATATGGCTTACAGTCAGTAATGCTGCATCAAGCAAAGTGCCGGAAGCTATATATGTTTGCCTAGCCGTGTCTCACTGTTCCCCTTATCTCACTTACCGGAGCCGTCTATGACTCCTGAATCACAAGAGTTTCTAGCAACTTTCGTATCGGAATCCTACTATTACTGGGCTTCCGTTTTTATGCTGCTGATCCACGTAGGCTTTTTGGCCTACGAAGGCGGCGCATCTCGGGCTAAAAACGTTCTGGCCACTATGGTCAAGAACCTATTGACCCTGTCAATTATTGGTCTCACCTTCTTCTTCTTTGGCTGGTGGGTCTACAACGCTTTTCCGCTGTTTCCCTTGCAGGGCGGCATCGTCGGCCCCTGGACAGATCCTAATTCTGAGGGCGTCGTCGGTGAAGTGTTGGGTCTTGTTCAGGCTTCTTACCCCTGGTCTCCAGCACTGGGGCCAAACGTCGCCGACAATCTCACGGGTGTCTTCTGGTTTGCCTTTGCTCTATTCGCAATGACAACTGCCTCAATTCTCTCGGGTGCGGTGATTGAGCGCATTAGGGTGGGTGCCTACGCCATTTTAGCTGTTGTGTTGGGTTCTTTTACCTGGGTCGTCGCCGCTGCCTGGGGATGGAATCCTTACGGCTGGTTCCTGACGCAGTTCGGCTATCACGATTTTGGCTGCTCAGCTGTTCTCCACGGTGTGGCGGGCTTCTTCGCACTAGGCGTTTTGATCAATCTAGGGCCACGCATTGGCAAATTTGATGAGAACGGGCGACCGAGAGCGATTTTGCCTCACAACCTGCCGCTGACGATGGTCGGCCTGATGCTCATCTTTGTCGGGTTCTATGCTTTTCTGGCGGCCTGCGTGATCTTTGTTCCGGGTCAGACGAGCGAGATTACCATTTACGGGACGCCGATGACGCTGGCTTCTGTCGGGGTGAATACAACGCTCGCCCTGTGCGCCGGAATTGTCGGGTCTTACATTTCTTCCAAGGCAGATCCCTTTTACACCATTTCGGGTGGACTTGCAGGCATTATCTCAGTGGGCGCGGGGCTAGACCTCTACAGTCCACCGATGATCATTCTAATTGCGTTCATCGGCGCTTACACCATGCCCTTTGTCGGTAGCGCAGTTGAAAAAGCGGGCATTGACGATGCGGTCGGCGCTTTTGCGGTGCACGGCTACTGCGGACTGCTCGGTGCGATGACCGTTGGCGTGATGGCCTCGGGCTACCCACAGGGAGAGGGCATTCCGCTGACTGGCTTCTTCGGCCAGCTAGTGGGTACTGCCGTTTGCACGATTGTCCTGGGCTTTATTCCGGGGTACGGGGTGAGTTTTGTGCTCAAGCAGCTCAATCTGCTGCGGGTTCCCGAAGAGGAAGAGATCATAGGCCTGGACATGGCCGATTTTGGCAGTATGGGCTATCCAGAATATCCTATTTTGCCTGAGCCTAATGGCTCTGTACCTGTCTCTGAGGTTACGGTTTCAAAAGCGAGCCCGCAGCTATAGCGTTGGCCACCTTGCTACATAAGGAGAAGACTCTGTATGTCTAGCCCATTTTCCACTTTAGAGGAGTTTAACAGCGCCATAGATGGCCCTACCGAGGGCGCTATCTATACCTTTGCGCAAACGCCAATTATCAACACTCTGGCGCTGCTGGTAGCGGTCGGTTTATTTATCTGGTTTATTGTCTGCACCTATAAGCCGCACAGTCCTACTTCGAGCGTCGATAAGTCTCTCAATCACTTGAGTGCGCTGCTCGTGGTAGGTCTGCTGTCGCTGGTAGCGGCAGACCATCGGCAGCAGGTTCGCACTGAGCGCTCTGAGGCCGTTCCCCAAGCCGGACTTTCTCAGTCTTCCAGGTCTCAAACGCCGTTGGGACTGCTGGGAATGGTTGGGATCGGCCTGCCGAGTTTTCGCCGGACTGCCAGTCGGCGCAAGCGCTTGGCCCGCAATTTAAAATCTTCGCGGTCTAGACGGTAAGTTTTCTAGATCTGCGATCGCTTTCTTCTGATGTTCAGCACTGTGCTTTTAAGTTATTGAAGCACAGTGTTTTTTTGTCTGCCAAAGGTTTATAGCATATCCCTTGAGGCAACCAACAACAGTCGAACAGCTAAAATCTGATGCGATATTCCAGCTCGAAATCAGTATTCTCCAGGTTAGATGACCCCTGAAGTTCTAGCTCGTCTGTAAATCGATAGTCTACGCCGAACCGAGGCGGATTGCTGCTGTTGAGAATATCTAGAAAGCTAATATCGAATCTATCGCCAAGGCTAGCAGAAGCCTCTACGCCAATGCCAATACCAACCGCACTGTCAGAGTCGGGATCGGTTGTTGGAAACACGCTAAAAGAGTCTAGCCCGACAGCGCTCGCTACCCGATCTCCAAAACCAGCCAAACTACCCGCCCCAATAAACTCGGTCACCTGGGTCAAAGAAGCGCCCGTCAACCCCGAAAATACACCGCTGCCAACCAGGGCCAACAGCTCTCCCTGGTTGCGATCTGGATCGCTAGTAAGCGTCAGACTATCGCTCACCTCGCTCGCCGGTCCTCTGGCAATAGCCTGCACGTTGAGGTACTGAACATTCCCAACAGTTTCTACCGGGCTCTCATTTATTTCGGCACTGGCAAAGCCCCCAGCCACACCGGGCGCTGGCGTTATATTGGCCTCTTGCACCCGAGCTGTCATCACCACATCAACAAAAGGATCAAGTCCATTCTCTGGCGTAAACGTGGCCGTATTAGGTGCGCTAGAATCCAACCTGAACTGAGTCGAGAAGAGATTGATCCAGCCCGACTTGAGTTCAATAGTGCCAGTGGGTTGCAGCGCAGTAAGCGGGCCGCTGACGGTAATATCGCCCAGGGCGCTGATGTTGTAGAACGGCGAACCGACAATGGCCAGGCGATCGCCAAACGCCAGTTCAAAATTTTGGAGCGTCAGCCGCTCTAAAATTCCCTTTGGCTGCTCAGCAGGCTGTAATGCAAGCGGATCAATATCTAAATACTCAGCCCGGTAAGGATTGACCTCTTCTACTTCCGCTGCTGTCGGTAAATTAATCGAACCGGCCTGTCTCAACAGACGATTGGCCTGAATCTGACCATCGTCAATTTCAACAGTACCGCTCACAGTCGGTGCCAATACCGCACCAGTCACAAACACCCGTCCGGCAAAGGTAGCCCGCAAAATGTCGCTGTAGTCGACCGGCAGGTCTTGGAGGGCGATCACCAAGCCGCTGCGATTTTGAGGATTGGTCGGCGCTTGTTTTGCTCGCAGTGCCGGTAGCCCTTGCGCCAAAATCGACTGGCCAGATGGCAGCAGCGGCAGCGTCCCGGTCACGGCTAACCGGCCATCGCCCATAGCGGCCTGTAGCTGCTGAATGTCTATCTGCTCAAGGTCAAACTGCACGTTACCGTTCAAATCAGTCAGGGAATCGCGTAAAAGAGAACTGCTGATCGTCCCATCTCTAAAACTGGCCTGGCCCGCCACTACGGGCTGTGACAAAGTACCGCCAACCGCCACCTCAACTCTCCCCTGGCCCCCTTCCCAACGCACCTGATTATCTGTCAAGGCATTGACCACCTCAAAGCTGTTGTTGGGCACTACCGCTGTTAGATCTATCTGCTCAGTGGGGGGCTGCACCGTCATAAAAGGCAGGGCGTAGGGAATAGTCCCCTCAAGCGTAATTGGATTGTTAGTGCGCACCACCGCCGCCTCACTGTCGAGGCGCAAAACAGCATTGCGATAGGCGAAATCTGCCTCCACTTGTTCAATCGGCTGGCCGTTGACCTGCGCGCCCGCAACAGTGGCTTCGCCCTCAACAACAGGATTTGCCAAACTTCCGCCAAAAGTTGTCGCCAGGCTTAAATCGCCCTCTACCCTCGCCGGTAAAGGATACACCAGCGCCGCTAGCTCCACCGGCAGGTTATCGACCATAAGCCGCCCGGTCAGCCGATCTAGACTGCCGCGACCCGAGAGGTCGATCTGTGTTTCGCCTGCATTCACAACAGCAGACTCAACAGCAAAAGTCCCCTGCTGCACATCGCCGCTCAGTAAAAACTCATTGGGCGGCGTGTAAGGCCCCCACTCCCAGCCCTCTCCTTGAACTTTAAAGTCAGCCGTCAGATCGGCTAGAGCCGTTGATTGCCCCGCTACTTCAATCACGCCGGTAAATTTCCCAGCCAGCTCATCCAAATTGGGCACGACCAAATCACCCGGCTGAGCCTCTTCCTCGGGGTGTGCCTGCCTGAAAGCAACAAAACTTTCCAGTCGGGCTAAAAAGGTATCAGCGGGCAGTCCTACCGGCTGCGTTGTCACATCGGCTGCCGACCCCAATACCGAGGGAGGCTCTTCCAGTCCAAAAGCGCTCAGGTCGAGCTTTTCAACGATGGGCACCAAATCTTCTATACGCCCGTCAGCAATCGTCAGTTCACCCTCATACTGAATGGTAGGCGTCAGGCTAGCGCTGCCTGTCAGCAAATATCGGCTATCGTCAAAGAGCAGTTCGCCTTGCTCTAGGGTGGCGGTGCTATTGGCATAGGCAAAGCTGGCGGTAAACTGCTCAGCTTCAACCGGATTGAGCGCCGGCTGAGTAACGCTCAGCGTCCCATTGGCAGTGGGATTAGAGAAATCGGTGAAGCCTACGTCCACGCTCGCATCTAGCAGCCCCGCTACCGTCCCAAAGCCATACTGAACAGCGGGCCGAACATTGAGAGTACTCAGCGGCAGCTGAACAATATCGGCGTGCAGCTGACGATCTTCTCCATAGCCTTTTGCCACAAACTCCTGATTTTTCACTTCAAAAGAAAGGTCGGGCAACGTCTGCTGACGAAAACTTTCCACAAGAGAACCATTCGCCACGAGCTGAAGTCGATCTTCTCGCCCTCGCAAATCTATATTTGCGCCCGCTAAAGACAGTGAAACTGGGCCTGCCACCGGCTCAAACAGCAGCTGATTGACCGCTAGATAGTCGAGTCTGGCGTCACCTTCTAGCTGAGGATTTTCTAAAGTGCCAAAGAGCTGGCCGTTGAAGCTGGTCAGCCCTGATAATTCGCCGTATTCTTTCACTTTTGGCGGCGCAAAGCTGTTGAGCGGCTGAAGATCAAATGACTGTAGCGCTACGGTTAGATCCAGGTTGCCAATAGGGATTGATTGGGTGAAGTCTACGCCGATAGTGCCGTTTGCCTGCACGCCCGGCGCTGCAAACGATTCGACGGCAACGCGATCGCCCTGCCACTCAAAAGCGGTTGTCCAATCCCCTCGATCTAACAGGGGAGCGTTGGTTTTGGGAAGATATATTTGGGCATTGGCGATCGCCGCCCTTCCCCCGCCTGAATCTCTTCTAAAGTCAGCGCATCCAGGTTGCCAAATGCTTCAACATCTGCGCTCAAGAGCCCTTCAGCTTGAGACGTAAACTGTTCAACCGGCACTTTATCAGTAGCTACGGCTGCCTGCCAGTCCCCCGATTCTAGCTGCAAAACCCCCTCTGCCGTGACGGTACCATCGGCCACCTGTAGGCGAGTATTGTCCAATACGACAGTATTGTCTGTTAGCGTAATCTCCCCTGTTCCTGGGAAGGTAGACTCTGATAGCCGCCACTGGGCAAAAGCGGTCTGTTCTTGCAGCGTACCTGCCGCTTCTATGTCCGCGCTCAAATTGCCCACTACAACCGCTTCGGGTATGGCGATACCGTAAGTTTGGGCATAGATATCAGCGGGCAAATCAGCTTGAGCCGCCAGCTGAAAGCTAAGATTCTTTAAATCAGTTAAGTCTATCCGACCGTCAGCAACAATGGTTCCACCCGATTCAGGAACAACGCGCAGCTCGCTCAGGTTGAACCGGTCAGGCGTGAGGTCAAAATCGGCGGCCACCGTTTCCAGGCTCAGCCTGTCCACCTGCAAGGCTTCCAGATTAAAGAGACGTCCTTTTAACTGAGGCTCGTTCAGCTCACCCGTCACTTGAGTATCTACCTGAAACGTCCCGTCTAAGGCTCCTTCTAAAATAGTCGGCAGCTGCGCTTCGGCTAACGTTTGCACCTGGGCCAGTGAGACCGAAGGGATTTGAGCTGTTATATCATAACCGTCTTCCAAATCCACATCGCCTGAGGCCGTTAAAACAATGTCAGCTAGCTGTAGCCCGGTGTCTTCTAAGGTGACTTGCTGTCCCTGGAATCGAAGCTGGCTGCGAATATTGCTGATCGGCTCAGACAGTTCATGGCTCCAAAACTCACCACCTTGGAAGCGGGCTGTTCCTTTGACATCGGTCGCTGATTGATCGAGCGTTCTCTCTTCAGTCAGCGCAGCGGCTACCTTTAGATTGCTGTTAAGTGTGCCTGAGCCGATCCCTAACGAATCTGGTAAAAACGGATTCACCCCAACAGCGGGCAAGTCTGTAGTGCGCACATTTGCCCTGATGGCCCGATTGTCCAGGTTGGCGGTACCGTCAAGGTCAAAGCTGCCAGTCTCGACTGCGCCTGCCACGTCAAAAGAGACTTCTTTAATCTCTTCCCCACCGTAGAATTCAACGATGCCATTGACTTCATCTACCGCTATTGTCTCCCGAGGAACAACGGCCTTGCGCCCTGCTGTAAAAGGCTTAGCCGTCAGCTGAGCCTTTTTAACTTCAACCGATTGAATTTCTAACTTAACTCGGCTCTCTTCTTCGGCTAGCTCCGGTATGCTCAGCTCGCCCCAGGTGCCGTCTTCTGCCTGCACTAGCGATACCTCAGGCCGCACCAAAACTACTCGGGGCTTGATGATGCGCTGAAAGATGAGCGATCGCAATCCAATCGTCACTTCAACTGCGTCCACCGTCACCGAGGACTTGTCTGTTGCGGTCGGCGGAACGACGGTTTTTCCCAGGCGCACGCCCCAGAGCGAAGTTCCCTGTGATGCGCCTAGCTTAATTGGCCGGTCAACCGCGTCTTCGATAGCGACTTCTATTCGCGGCAAAATTCTTTCTGTGATGATGCGATCGCCCCAAACCACAAAAACCGCGCCACCGATTAAAACCACCGTTCCCAGACCAGCGCCAGCCTTGAGCAAAAGCGAGTACAGACGAGGCGACTGAGGCCCTGGGGATTGATCTGAGTGCAAAGTTAACCTGCCAATCGCTGATTGATATGTTGAATCTCACCAAACATCTGCTGCATCAACTCTGCTGCCGCCAGATGCTGGCGATCGCTCTCTCTTGCTCTTTCTATGAAAGCAAAGCGGTCAGATGCACTCTCTTCCGTCAAGGCCGTATTGGGCAATCTCCGGCTCTCAGACAGTCCTTTAGTATTAGCGTCAAGCCTTTGACTCTCGGCCAGTCCAGCGGTATTTGCTGCCTGAGCTATATTAGCGACTATTTTTCTAAGCTCGTCATCAGTCATAGCCGAATTTAACTAGACAGTTTCACTGGGCAATTGCTTTACATAGTAGCAGACGATTTGCCTGTGCTCACCAGGCTGAGGATGCCGTATTTTCAGACAGTGTTGACCAACCCAACCGGCAAAACGATGACGTGTGATACCTTTTACACTACAGTTACGAGGCTCTTAATCTCGCGTAGACTCATCCGTTGGCTCTTTTTGCGATCTCTACCGTCGCTGAAATAGACCCAACCCTAGCACGTAACTATAGCCCGCCAAGAACATAACTAAAAAAGGCAGAGACAAGTAATGCATCTGGTGAATGGCAAACCCTGTTGTCGCCATCAGATACAGCAGCATCAGCACCTCCAGGCACAGCACCCAAGTCTTCGCCCCACGATATTTCTTAGCCGTCCACGATTCTGAGCTGTTGATCACACCGTGTTTAGGCGTACGGATAAAGTCTGTATCTGCTCTCAGCAAGCCATCGCATACCGCTAAAGACTGGTTCAAGCTGAGGCCAATACCAATACTCATCAAGAAGAATACTTGTCTGCCAAATTGCCAGGGCGACAGCAAAACCTGCTGTTCTCGTTGGGAGACCCAGTAAAACCCCAAAAGGTTCAGCGTGGTAACTAAAAAGATTGGGAAATAGATGAGCAGCCCATACCGCAGCTGATGCTGAGAAATATAAACCTGATAGGGTAACAGCAGACATAGCAGTACTAGCAGCAGCAGATAGTTGAAGTTGTTGGTCAAATGCAAAAAAGCCTCACACTTTACGTACAGCGGAACCTTCGCGCGAAACACCGTGATCAATAATTTTCTAGCTACCTGGCTAGCACCTTTGGCCCAGCGAAACTGTTGCGCTTTAAATGAGTTCATCTCCATCGGCAGCTCGGCAGGCACAATAACATCAGGCAGATACCGGCATTGCCATCCCCTTAGCTGCACCCGATAGGAAAGATCTAGATCTTCGGTAACAGTGGTATGTTCCCAACCGCCCGCATCGGCGATCGCGCTCACTCGCCAGATACCCGCAGTCCCATTAAAGTTGAAAAAGCAGCCTGACTGATCACGCGCTGTCTGCTCAACCACAAAATGCCCATCCAGCATCAATGCCTGAATCTCCGTTAGGAGCGAATATTCTCGATTGATATGTACCCATCGGGCCTGCACCATACCCACCGTAGGATCGCAAAAGTGATCCACCATTTTCAGCAGCGTATCTGGCGCAGGGACAAAGTCTGCATCAAAAATCATGACCAGCTCGCCTGAGGCCCAGTGAAGACCATGGGCTAAAGCCCCTGCCTTAAAACCTTGGCGATGAGGCCGATAAATATAGTCAATGTCAATATGACGCTGTTTTAACTCGGTTACTTTATCCAGGCAAATCTGTTGAGTCTCGTCGGTAGAATCGTCTAGCACCTGAATCTGTAGCCGGTCGGGCGGATATTTTAGCTGGGCTACAGCCTCTAACAGCCGATCTGCTACATACATTTCATTAAAAATAGGAAGCTGTACGGTTACCTTAGGTAAGGTCTGTTCCGAAAAGGCAAGAGATTTAAAGGGATCGGTTCGAGGCTGATGACGATACTTGTAAAAACGCCAGATCATAAACACTTTATGGAATCCATACAGCGAAATGACAGATAAAATGCTGATGTATAAACCCGGAACAATCTCTATTGGCATCATTGTTGGTTCATAGCTCGAATCTGTTGCCAAATGACAAGGTCTTGAGGGCGATCAATATCTGACAGCGTTTCTAGCTGAAATAGAGAAAGGTTTAGCTGCTGTGCTTTTGCTTGCGTTTGTTGAAGTACTCGCGATGTGCTCCAGTCTATTCCCTGAAAAAGTGACTGACAGCGGTAGTTTCCCCGGCGTAACCCAATCAGGTAGTATCCGCCATCTCGCGCCGGGCCAAGCCCCATATCTTTACTCTCTAGCCGTTGAAAAGCCTGACAGATATGCTGCGCGTTCAGACTAGGACAGTCTGCACCTATCGCCACGATACGATCAGCCCCTGCTAAGAACCCTTGCTGAAAGGCATGCCATAGGCGGGCACCCAAGTCGCCATTTGCCTGGCGGCAATAGATGAGATCTTTACCTAGCCAATCTTGCATTTGAGATTGCACCGCGCCCGTAAAATGTACGTGCATTTGCCATCTCGAATCGCGCAGTCGCCCCAGCAAATGCTCAGCCATTTCCCGCTGAAGCTGCGCTGCACCCTCCGCGCCCAGCGCTGATATCAACCGCGTTTTCGTGTACCCTGGCTGCGGATAGCGCACAAATAGCAGCAAACGATGGTCATCCATATGCCTATGGCTGTTGATCTGTTTGCAGGTTCAGAGCCCAGTCATAATTTGAGTAGCTGACAGTGTACTCCCCGCTCTGCAAGTAGGCGCGTTCATCTTCATCCAAATAGTCGCTGATAAAATTTAGCACGGCCTTCTCATTCTCGCTCCCCGCGAACCCTTCATCCGGGCTAAATCCGGGCACCCAGTCCTGACCAAACCAATTGAAAATTTGCGAGATTTTTACCTCATTGTTCTCCTGGTCAATCGTCAGCACCTCTGGGCGGCTCAGGAATATCTCCACTTGATCGTCGAGCTGAGCATCTAAGTTTTCACCTGTAAAGGGTTCTTGACGCAAATATGGACAGCTCACTGCCGCACATACCAGCGCCGCATGAATTCGAGGCTCGGTAAAGTCAGCCCGTAAAATGTCGTGCTCAATATTGTTCAAAGTTTGTTCACTTTGCAAAATGCCGTGACGGTCAAATCGCCAAACGCCGGGAATATCTTTAATGCTGTCTTTAATCGGCGACTCGTCGATGATAGCTTTCAGCGTCAGCGAATTATAGGCATTGATTAAAAACGCAATTTTGTCAGCCTGACTCCAGCTTTCGTAAACAGAGGGTTCTGTTAGCTGCAAAGAAGCATTAAAAGCATCGAGATCCTGGCGATTGTTTTGCAAGCGCTGATAGTCTACCAGGCCCTGCTCATCCACGTAGGCTGTCAGCACTTTGGCCAGTGCCGGAATATTGACAGTATCAGCCGCCCTAGCAGCGGCCTCTTGCGCGATCGCTGGCCCCGCTGACGAACGACCGCCGCTCTTCAGCAGCGTCTGCGCCGTCAATCCGCCAACAACGAGCAGCGCAGGTACTATTGCTATGAGGAAAGTCTGTTTTTTTATGGCCATTATTTTACCCTTACACCAGCACTGGTCAACACAATACGTTCATGGAACTGGCTCAGCCTGAAATATCGCTGAGAATGCCATAAGTTCTGCCTGTATTATGTGTGTTTTGATGAGGTCAGGGCAGATATTCCCAACCCCAGCACGAACGGCCCCCACAGCCAAAAACGCTGCGTCGCGCTGAGCGTCCAATCACCCGCACCTGTCGCCAACTGATAAGGCAAGGCAAAATATATAAACGCTGACAGGCTCACCATTCGAGTTCCCCAGCTGCGGCTGGCCACAGAAAAAGGGACTAGCCAGGTAAAGTACCAGGCGTGGATGATAGGCGCAAGCAGCATTAGCGCCATCAAATAGCGCTCAGTAAATTGCCCAACGCTCCGCCAGCGAGCAAAGCCCCACAGCACAACCAGGCCCAGCGGCAGTGCGTATATCCAGTTTGCAGGCCCCTGAACGGCCCAACTCGGTTGCAGCCAGTTGAGCTGTAGCAAACTGCTGGGCCAGTAGGCATCTACCATCGGCGCAATCAGAGCAGCGCTGCGCCCGTAGGTGACAAAGTCAGAAGTGACCGGCAGCACCGAACAGCTTCCTGACTGACAAAAGGGTAGTGTGGCTAAAGACAAAGGCAGCAGCCCCGCCACTATCAGGGCAACTGCCCAGCACCAACCCCAGCGCCGGTATCGCCAAACCAAATAGGCCAGCACCGGTACCGACATCCATTTCACCGCAATGCTGATGCCTACTAAAAAGGCACTTTTCCGCGCTCGCCACGGTTGCTTGCAGTCGCTAACAGCCTGTTCTATTGTTTCCAAAATATCTTCGGAAGGTTTTCCCGACTGCTCTCTAGAAGGTTCTCCTTGCCAGGCGGCCACCAGCGGCAGTAAAAACCAACTGTCGTAATGGCCTCCGCCTGCGAAGCTGTACATCACCAGCGGATTCCAGGCATAGAGCAGCGCCGCTCGATAGCCAAATCGATAGCTGAGCAGTCCGCAAATACCTAAGTCCGCCGCCACAAACGACAGCTTAAACAGCAGTACCGAAGGACTGATCGCAGCCAGCAGCCGAAAACCAAGCTGAGCGACGGGTGGATAGATGGCGGCATGGTCTATATGGCCAATTTGGCTCCAGGTTTCAAGCCGGAGAGGGGTCAATACTTCAGCACTGGGCGCAAGCAGGTAAGGGTTGAAGCCGAAGTTTTGAATATGGCCTTCCCACAGGTAGCGCCAAATGTCGTCACCGGGATGCATGGCCAGCAAGACCAGACGAGGTGCGATCGCACCTACCCAAAACCACCCGCCTGTCACTTTCCTCAAGACCCAAGAGAGCACAAATCCCCCGCTCATCAGGCTTATCCCCCGCCAAAACAGAGGCACCGCCGTCGAATCGTTGAGAAAGTCACCGTGGGGCATCGCCCATACGCTGCCCACAATCAACAGCAACGTGCTGAGCCAGAGCAAGCTCCGCTGAACTAGAACAGACTGGCTGACCAGCGCCCCTCTCTGGCAAATCTTCTGGCTTACTTTCTGCCAATATAGCTGAGCCAGCGCTGTCAAAATTACCTGTCCTGCCTTCACGCTGCCCTTCACTGTGCCCGCAATTTTAGACTGACCGCCTTGCCTGGGCAGATAGTTGACTGGAATCTCACAAGTTCGGAGATCTGCCCCTGCCGCCTTTGCCTGCATTTCTACCGTCCAGCCAAAGCTGCGATCGCTCATCGCCAGACGGTCAACTGCACTTTTACGAATTAACCGCAGCGGCCCCAGGTCTTCATACCTCACGCCCCACCCCAGCCAAATCAGTCGAGTCGCCAGCCAATTGCCAAAATTTTGTACTGTTGTGAGCTGCTGCTTTCCTCTCTCAGTGCCCCGCCGATTTCCTATAATCAGGTCGTGTTCAGCCCGTAATGCCAGTAGGTCGGGTAGCTGCGAGAGATCATCGCTGCCATCTCCATCGCAGAACAAAATCCATTCAGCATCAGTCGCCATGGGAGTTTTCAGCCCGCTCCAGCAAGCCTGACCGTAGCCGCGCCGAGGCTCTGAAATCACGAGTGCGCCAGCTTGGGCTGCGATTATGGGCGTGCGATCGCAGCTTCCGTTATCTACCACACAAATCTGTGCCAGCCCCTGTTTCTGCAAGCCTCCAATCACCCCAGCAATGGTGTCAGCTTCATCTAGTGCCGGGATAATAACGCAGACATTTGATAGCATTGGACTCAATCGGAAGCCGTCCGTCTCATCGATCATTAACTCTAGATCCGCCGGAGGTAATAACTATCTTCTAGATACAAAAAAACATTCGCTTTTCCCAAGTTCTTGAGGTGTCGAACCCTGCGTTTGAACAGCGGGTGCGAGTGTTACAGCTGTCATTAGTAGAGCCAACGCCGAAAGTACAGTACGTTTCATAGCAAAGTCTCCTTAGTGCGACGCTGTTGATTGAGTAGCGGGCGGCCTATTAGACAAAAACCGATTGCTTTGATGCGATTAGAATGACAGTCTCACCTAAAGCTAAGCTGAGACGAACCTGAAGCCTCCTTTAAAGAATAGTGAAGAGAGGCTGAGAGAAGACTGATAGCGCTCTCATAAAGCAAAAAAGCGTGGGCAAGCTCGAAAACCTATCAGGACTGAGTCACCAAAATGGGGCTCAGCCCTCTGGCATCCTGAGCTGGAAACTACTAATCTATTTCTGCTCAGGCTCTGAACTGCCCTCACGGGCAATCGACTCGTGTTTCGCGGCTGAAATGCAAAGCCAATCTGGGCTATACCACGTTTCACTGCGGGCAGTATCGGCACGCATTCAATAAACGCACGGTCAACACTTTCAACTTTGCAATGTTTCAATCCCTAAGAGGGGTTTGGGGGGGTTGGTGCCCATCCGCAGAGGCGGCGGTAGCGTTGCGAGTGCAGGTTTCAATCCCTAAGAGGGGTTTGGGGGGGTTGGTGCCAGGTTTTCAGATCTTGGCGAGCCCGTATGACTCGTTTCAATCCCTAAGAGGGGTTTGGGGGGGTTGGTGCCCCCGAAGAACGACCCAAAATAATCGACCGATCAGTTTCAATCCCTAAGAGGGGTTTGGGGGGGTTGGTGCCTGCTATTTCTACGCTCCCTAGTGCCTCAGGTAAGGTTTCAATCCCTAAGAGGGGTTTGGGGGGGTTGGTGCAGCATTATGACTCTCTCACAAGCCGAACAGCAAGGTTTCAATCCCTAAGAGGGGTTTGGGGGGGTTGGTGCGTTCCCGGAGTGGGCGGAAGAGTGGCGGCTATATGTTTCAATCCCTAAGAGGGGTTTGGGGGGGTTGGTGCCTAAAGCTGCTGATAGATGCGGCAAAGGCGATTGGTTTCAATCCCTAAGAGGGGTTTGGGGGGGTTGGTGCACTTCCCCGGAATCCCGATTCATGGAGACATCAAGTTTCAATCCCTAAGAGGGGTTTGGGGGGGTTGGTGCGCCTATCGCCGAAGAAAAGAAGTATATCTATTGGTTTCAATCCCTAAGAGGGGTTTGGGGGGGTTGGTGCGAGCGCTCTATACGGCGCAATGTAGAAGCGCAGGCTGTTTCACAATCCCTAAGAGGGGTTTGGGGGGGTTGGTGCTATCTTCAGAGCTACATCGGCCCCCTATCTGATAGTTTCAATCCCTAAGAGGGGTTTGGGGGGATTGGTGCGCCCAGTCTGCGATTGTGGCAGCCGGTGATGCCCGGTGGTTTCAATCCCTAAGAGGGGTTTGGGGGGGTTGGTGCGGAATTAGTAAAGCTGGCAGACGTAAAGGAAGGCGTTTCAATCCCTAAGAGGGGTTTGGGGGGGTTGGTGCTTTAAGTCAAGGGCCGAACGGTCGGACAAGAACTTGTTTCAATCCCTAAGAGGGGTTTGGGGGGGTTGGTGCTTGAAGAGGCGCAGCGCCAGGAGAAGGTTGCTTTTGTTTCAATCCCTAAGAGGGGTTTGGGGGGGTTGGTGCTAGACGTAAACCCCCGACAGATTGGGAAGCTCAGAGTTTCAATCCCTAAGAGGGGTTTGGGGGGGTTGGTGCCCCCTACCTAGCAGCGGGCGGTAGCAACATTGTCAGTGTTTCAATCCCTAAGAGGGGTTTGGGGGGGTTGGTGCTTGGGGGTACTCAGGCCAATCACAGTCGATGCTGCGTTTCAATCCCTAAGAGGGGTTTGGGGGGGTTGGTGCTCTGTTGGGGGTAATGGCTCAATAGAATCAGCGAAGTTTCAATCCCTAAGAGGGGTTTGGGGGGGTTGGTGCGGCGGGCGTTGGAAAGGCTTGCAGTGTTTAGTTTTCGAGGTGTGATTGCGCGAAGCGCTCCCACTATAGCATCGTAGACAGATATCAATGACTTTTTGACGGCGATACAGAGCACGAATCCAGTGATACCTGGCTTTTGAGCCATTGCGCGGATCCATACGATGGCGCGATCGCCCACAATCCCCAAACGCCAACACCTTCCCCCTCACCTGACAAACTCCCTTCCTCAACACCTACCCATCCGCGCAGCAAAACACCCCTCACGCAAAAAATACCGTCTCATCTCGCACGCTCTCACCACCAATGCGCTCTACCTTAGGCTGACAGCATTCGCACAAAAAATAAAACCGAATGCTGTCTTGCTCAGGGCTGATCAGCTTGCTCAACCGATTGCGCAGGCGAGCGTACTCCGTCGCTGACAGACTACATTCAAACACGCTAAACTGCATCCACTGACCGTAAGACTTGAGGATCTTGTGAATTTTAGTCCGGCGCTTGTCCTCAGAAATATCGTAAGTGATAACAACGTGCATAAGAGCGCCCTACTTCAACACTAGCGGCGGATACAGCTCAGTCTCACCCATCAAATACTTCGCCAGCAGCCGCGCCTGAAGCTCAAACACCTCCTGATACGTACACTGACGGCCCATCACCGGATGCTTAAACTTCGACTGCTTTTTGAGTTCATACAGCCGTAAAAATTTGCGCCGCCCCTCCTCCGTCAGCGAAACCGCCCGACTGATCGGCTCCTGAGAAAAATCATCAGGGCAGAGCGCCTTTTTGTTCAATGCCGACAGCACCATCGCATCCACCACCAGCGGGCGAAACTCTTCCATCAGGTCAAGCGCCAGAGAAGGGCGACCGTAGCGCTGCGTATGCAAATAGCCCAGGTAAGGGTCAAATCCAACAATGTTGATCGCTCCCTGCACATCGTGCGTCAGGAGAGAATAGCCAAAGCTCAGCAGCGCATTCACCGGATCGGTCGGCGGACGACGGCAGCGCTTGGTAAAAGTAAAGCCCTGATTGCGAATCAGCCGATTAAAACAGCTGAAGTAAGCCGCACTGCCCGCCCCTTCCAAACCTCGCAGCGAGTCGATTGCATTCGTTTTGTCGATAGGCGCGATCGCCTGCTCCAACCGCACAATCCCCGCCGCCAAATCCGCCTCGCCCTCCCGCTGAGCCCGCAGCAACAAATTCCGGTAGCTCTTCAGCTTACCGCGCACAAACCCCCGCACCACATGCACCGCCCGCTCACTCTCCCCCGCCGCCCGCCACTGCGCCGCCCGCACAAAAATGTTCTTATTCAGCTCCGGCTCCAGCCGCCCCAAAAACCGCCCCGTCCCAGTCATAAAGCTCAGCGGAATTTTGCGCGACAGCAGCTCAATCATCACCGCTGGTGAAACCGTTGCCCGACCCAATACAACCACCCCGTCTACCTTAATCATCGGCACGTCGAGCAAAGTCTCCTTGTTGGCCCGCACCCGCAGCCGCTCATCGGTTTTACCAATAAAGGCATCGTCTGTCGAAATATAAACCGTTCCCATCTTGTTTCCTTACCTGGTTAATCAGCTTCTCGGTAGCGCCCTAACTTTTTGACAGCCTGCGGCAGGCACTGCGCGTACAGGCTACAGCCCTTGCAGCGCTTGGTGTAAACCGGCTGAGGCATCGTGCCCGTGTGGATGAGCGTGCGAACTGCGGCAATGGTGGCGATCGCCTCCTCCCTCAACTCAACCGAAATCTCCACCAACTGACGCTGATGAGAATGCGCGTAGTAAACAAACCCCTGCGTCACCGTCCGCCCCGTCATCTCTTCCAAACACAGCGCCTGCGCACAAACCTGAAGCGCATCGTTATTAAACTCACCGCGCTGCCCCCGCTTGTACTCCACCGGATAAAGCTGCCTGTCACTCTCTTCAATCAGGTCAGATTTACCGATCAGGCCATAGCGATCGCTCTTCAGCCAAATCGCCCGCACCTGCCAAGTCTCCTGCCGGTGCCCGTCGCCCAGCGTATGCACCCGCTCATGCAGCCCCGTCCCCTCCAGCGTATACTGATTATCAACAAACTCTCCCGCACAAAACATCCGCCAGCAGCGATGCGAGCAATAAGCATACTGATTCAGCGCCGCAATCGAAACATAACTAACCTCATCAAAGCTCCCCACTTCATCCTTCATCGCTCATCCTTCATCCTTTTCACCATCCCCATCCCCATCGGCGTCTTGCGGCCCACGCCCGCATACAACGCAAAATCTGCCAGCGTATTCAACTGCTGAATCGTCGTTGGCTCCACCTTGCCCAAAATTTTGAAAGTCATTTTTCCCACGCTGCCGGTAAAACTGTTACGCGGATCTGTCTTCGCCCCGGTATGCTGAAACTGTTCGCGCGGATCGACCGCGACTTCCGTGCGAATATTCAGGTGACTATCTTGAACAACCGCCAAAATCTCTTCCGAAAACGTCATCCCACTAAAATGATTCCATCGCCGCAGCAAGCTGCCAAACACCCGCTCAGGCGTCGGTAAAGACGAATCGTATTTGCCCTGCCGAAAGGCAGTCGGCGTACAGAACTGAAGCGTCAGCTTACGATTCTCACTCGACGCCTGCTCATAGAGCTGAGCGTAATTGCAAAAGTTCGCCCAGGGCTGAGTACTCTGCGGCGTCCCCAACACGCTGGTAATGTGCAAATTCGCTGGCCCCAAATGCCACGGCTGCTGCGGATTCAGGTTCAGCCAAAGCTGACTAAGATGCCCAAACAAACGATCATCCAGCAGCGAAATCCGCCACCAGCAGGGCGTCCCCGGCGCAATTGGGTTCAAATGATTCCAATGAAGCGGCGCGGGATTTTGCTTTGCTCCTCTCTTCAACACCGGACGGGCGGTCTGACGCACCTTTTGTAACGGGCTCAGGGTAAAGGCTTTGTTGGCTTCGTTGGCATGGAGGCGATCGCCCGTATCCGCATCCACCGAACTCACTAAACTAAGAAACAGCGCGTGCAAATGCTTCCCAGCCGTAAAACCAGGCGGAATCGAAGTCTCAGGCAACAGATTGAGAACAAGACTGTGTGGCATAGCTGAAAAGCGGTTAGCTGTTGAAACAATAGGTCATCTGAACCGGTAGCTTTAAAGCCCCTAGCCCCGGGAAAGAATAGTACTCTCCCGCCATCCGCACGTTGCGAATGAGGCTAACCGGCGGCATGTTAACAGTGTCGTAGCTCAAGACCTGATTGCTAAACATGACATCCAGCGGATTGAGCAAGTAGGGGAAAGTAAATTCACTCACCGAATTGTGTTGGGGGTTGGGAAGTTCTTCGACAGTTAGCTCAGCTTTGCTCATCCATTTTCCTAGCCGAATCCAGCGAGGAAGGGTCAGGGGTTGGCGAGCGATCGCAAAAAACTCAAACTGACTTTCGGGCGCAATCTCCTTTGCACGACCAAAGCTGGGAATGTTTTTTTGGGTTTTCTGCATCTCTACGTGGTAGCGGTTGTCCGCATATTTCCAGGTGTTGAGAACAGAGGCGTGACGAACAGCTCTAGCGGGCGTGATGTAGATGCCCTGTTGGTTAAGCGGCGTCAGGTGAGCTTCGTACAGCGGCACCTGTTCTGCGCAAAAGTAGCGATAGGACTGTTCGCCTGCGACGGTGGTGGCGTGGCGATCGCTATCAACCAATCCCAGCGCATAGCATAGCGCGTAGTTGTGCAGTACCGGCTCTGTTTCATAAAGCCGCCCAATTTCTCGGGTAGCGTAGTAAAGATTGTCATGCAGCTCCAGCGTGCAGCGATAGATATGAGTCATAGCTATGACCTCGCAGCCGCTGCCTTTTTCTTGCCAATGTGCTTATCCGCATAGGCTTTGCTCTCATCGTCGGCCTGTTGGAGAATAGAGCGAATGCCTGTTTCACTAGCTGTCAGGGCTTTTACTTCAGCGAGTAATGGCTGACAGTCTTCCCCGATAAAGTCGGTATGCACAATATATTCCTCATTCATCAGCGATTGAATCGACGACGTAGCTGCCTGTACGACATCATCCTCGTCGAGCGGATCGGGGGTTTTGAGCGTGTCGTCTGCTTTCATCTGGTCGAAGATGGCCTGAGTCCAGCGCAGATTGCTGACAATCTCACCGTCAGCGAAGACAACGCCAATCAGCTCATTGCGGACTCTGCCCGTGCGAGTGGTTTGCGCGCCATAGTGACGAGTCCTAAGAATGTTATTGAAAACGTAAAGGAAGCTAGCTTCAGTCGGGTCTTTGAGCGTGACGATGCTAGGAAAGAAAACCTGCGGGCGAATGTGGTCTTGTTGATTGATACGGCTGGTGACTTCGCCCGGTTTTGAGCCATTTTCACCTTTTGAAGCCATCGTGCCACTTTCATATGGGGCGTTGAGCGTAAAAGTTTCGTGAGATTCGTCGAATGAAGTGATCGAAAATGCCGTGTCAACCACAACTTTAGATTTCTCAGAGCCCGAGTCACCAATGGCAAAGCCGTAGATAATGCAGTCTGGGTTATCCATACCAAAAGCAACGTTGTATTCGCACTCTTCCGGCTTTACAAATCCATAGGTGCGAAGGAGTTCGCGCCCGACCAATCGCTCTGGCGTAGACTGCTTACGCTTGAACATAGAGAGACGGCTAATCGTGCTTTTGTCTGCGATGCCTGCCCGGACGCGGGCCTTGTTTAGCTCTTTGTCAGTTTGAAAAAGCGGATAGGATTCGGTTACGCGCACCGTCAGGAAATGAACGTACTTACCCATTGGCTTGTAGGGAATCTCAGCAGTGGAAAAATTTGGAGTCGAGTGTTTTGAGCAAAGTCATTGTTAGTGTCCTTTAGTGAGTAAGTTTGGGCTGTTGTACTAAGGCTTATTCGGCTTCGATGGCTTCAGATTCTCTTTGCGGCCTGGCGCTCCTGGTTCTCCTTATCTTGTTCCAAGCGGTACAAAAACTCGCAGGTGTCTCGGATCAGGTTGATTTGCCGACCGGCTAGACGAGCGCGATCGCCCGAAAATGCTTCCTCAAATACGTCCACCACAAAGTAGCGGGCAAAGTCGAGAACTAGCTGCCTTTCTTTTTCGCGATCGCTCACCACCCAGCGACCCTCCGCCGTCGAATTATGCACCCTGTCCATCAGCTTGAAAACTTCTGCGGCCACGACAGCGATCAGGGCATCTCCCTGAAACATAGTAGATTCTGCTTTGAGAATTGTTTCAGAGGCAATGTCAACCGGCTTGAGAACAGCGTTCGCTTTTGGGTTGTAGGCTTTGTTTGCTCGGTAAAACGAGCGGTATAAATCAGTGAGCTTTTTCGGATGATTAAGTGCAGATTGTGTTTTCAAGTTCCAGGTCTCCTGCGTGAAGCTGTAGGTTGAATAAGGGTCAAAACAAGGATAAAAGTAGTGGGCATAAAGCCTGATCTTGCGCGGGGCTAGGCAGCATCTGCCTTTTGGCCCCTACTCCACTTCGCCAGATAAGAGAAAGACATAGAGCGGGCTAGTCTCGATATCTTTAGCGAATTCTGTTAGTTTCCCCCAGTTGGCGTCATAGCCGCTTTTTCCTTGCTTGGCGTTAACGTCCATATGGATGGCATAGGCAGCAGTCAGCGTATTCAAGGGGGCCGGTCGCTTCAGGCCGCTGGCATCTGACCAGCCTTCGAGAATAGCGTCTAGCCGAAACCGATCCTGGCCGACCAATGTACGAAACGCCTGAGGTGCGCTGTCGAGAAAGACACTTTCCTCAAACTCAGCGCCATCGGTAAAGGGCGGAATAGGCGATTCTGAGACGACCGTTTTAACATCTAAAATCATTGGAAAAGTAAGCGCTAGCCAGCTTGGCATCACCCACGATTCGGTATCGGTGCTGTCTCGCCCTGGCGGCAAAGCCATGAAGTAAAAAGTCAGCGGCTTATCGTCAGGGTAAGCTAGCTTAAAGGTTCTGTCACGCTTGAAATTAGGGTCGTCTGCGGGCAGTTGCTTGTGTTGTTCCAAATCTTCGTCCATTAGAAAAGCATCGACGGTTTGATAGCGCGACCGGCTGAAGTCGGCTTTTAGTGATTTGCTGACAAAATGGTTGCGAATGCTGGTGTCAAAGCGGGTTTGCGCAATGTTGCTGTAAGCCTTGTGTAAAAAAGCGTTGGTCTCTGGCGTGAAGTAGTACGTGGGGTAAAAGTAGAGGTAGCGATATTTGCCGTCTTCAAACCGTTTGCCGACTGCCTGAGTCTGGTTCATCAAAATTTGTCTCAGCATCATCTCAATACCGGCAATGCTAGAGATGTTGCGTTTGGCGTTAGAGCCGCCTAGATGTTGTTTATTAGTGTAAACCTGGGGCGTAAACAGCACGGCTGATTCCATCTGTTCGCTCACAGAATAAGGTGAGTGAGAGATAGAGCAAATTAGCTGCCGTCCTCTGCCCGACTTTTTGGCCGCGCTGTAAGCAGCCAGCTCCTTTAAGAACATATCGGCCTGACCCGATGATACTGTAGCCTGCTCAGGAAGCATGACCACCTGCCCAACCCAAAGCCGAATATCGTCCCAGCCGTCAGATATTTCATACTGCGCAGAGACGGGTTGTGTTAGCTCGGTGATATAGGCGACCATATTCTGGCAGGTCTCACGCAGGTCTTCTATCCCAGGATTTTTCTCTAAGAACTTTGCCGCTAAAAAGTACCACTCGTAGGGAACACCACCGGTATTGCCCTTGAGCTTCAGCGACTTGAGGGTTTCGTTAATATGCTGAATTTCTCGGACTTGGGGCAAGTATTCAGATAGCTGCCAGCTTTCAGCGATTTTACCGATAAGACGAGCCGGTAAAACATCGGCTGGAATTTCAGGAAGTTCCGGCAGGTCTTTTTGTTTTTTACGGGCCTTGGCTCTTTCTTTAACAATTTTCTCTAGCTGGCTAACCTGCTCACCCCAAATTTTACGACTGACCAAATCGCCAAACTCGGCAAGCTGATCAATGCGAATGTCATCGCCGAATTCAAAGTCGTAATCGGCTGAGAGGACGTTCTTTTGCTGGAAAGCGACCAGATTTTCGCTGCGTTTGCTGGCAACAGAGCCTTTGGTAGGATTGAGAATGCGGCGGGTGGCGTCTAGCGCAACCTGCATCAAATCTGGCGTGTCAAAAAACAAGCTGTAATAGTCAGCGTATTTCATCCCTTTACCATCGCGGCTAAATCCGGTCTGGCGCAGGCGTAGCTGCCCTGCGCAGAGGCTTTTGATGCTGGCAACGACAAGGCTTGGCAGCGTAGTAAGACTGATGGCAGGCGCTGCTCGGGTGGCCAGATAAATGACGCCCGTCGGCAGATAAAGCAGAGGAAAGTAGTGTTCTTCTTGGGGGCTGTTGAGACTAGTGTGGGCATCCATTAGGGCGTTGTTGGCAACGTTGGTTAGGACGCCCCGGTTCTCAGAAATTGCATGGTAGGTAAATCGAAGCTGACCGTCGCTAAGCTTGTGGATAATCTCGGAGAGGCCGTAGGCTGCTGCATCTTTTGGGTGCTTGATGATAGAGGCTAGTCGGTCAGCTAGGCAGGTGAGGTCGCTCAGGCAGCTCAGGGTGCGATCGCTTAAAACCGGATTCAATCCATCCTCTGACAAATTGAGATTGGTATCATTGCGGCGCTGAGCATTGTAGGCGATGTACAGCAGGTCATCCAGGTATTGCTGCCAATCGTTCGCCTCATCAGGACAAATGAACCTGTCGAGCGCTAGAACGGTTACCAGCGTAGCGACAATCTCGCGGTGCATTTCAATTGGCTGCTTACGAATATCTTGTGACGGATCGCGCCGGATGGCCTGGTAGCCTTCCGCCATCCCGGGAATAAGCGCATAGTCAAACTTCTCAAAGTCATGCAGAATGAACCCAGCGATCAGCAGTCGGCGCTCTTGTTCTTTAACTTGTCTTTTGACGGTAGTATTCAGCCGTGAAAGCCGCCGCTCGATCAGGTTGGCGGGGAACAGTCCGTTGAGAAGATGTGTGTTTAGGGATTGATCAGCCGCATTATCGCGTCGGATGGGCGCTTTTCCTGCGGCTGTGCGTTGAGGATTGACAACGCGATCTAAGTATTCTGCGAAAAACTTGCCGCCCTTAGCCGTGACCCCAACTGTGTAGGTCAACAGGTGAGGTAGAACAATCTCAGCAAAGTCTAGCATTACCGGGTCGTCAGGGTTTTGCGCTTGGATGGAGGCTTTGAGCAGCTTTAAGGTGAGGAGTTCTGGTTGGGTTGGGGCGTCGGTGCGATCACTCGTCTCTTCAAGCCCAAAATCGCCCTCCAGAAAGTCTAAATCTTGCTCGTCAGATTGCTGTGTCATCATCTTGTAGAGAACTTACGTAATTTTCCAGACAGTCCAAATAGCGCTGAAAGTTGATACAAATAGACTCAATACTTTCAACTACGATAAAAGGATCGATCCTTTCATAGTGATGAGCCAAGAAATTTCTGAATTTACTAGCCTCTGCCAGCTTCATTGCCAAGTCAGGGGGTAGAATATCGACCTCCGCAGCCTTGATAAAAACGTCTGCATTAGTTGTGGGTGCCATACCATGTAGCTCAGAAAGACAGTGACGGTTAACATCTATCGACGCTTGAATAATTAGTTCGTGAAGCCTTTCAGCCGCTCTATATTTAAAAACATCGTTGAAAATCTCTTCGGGATCCATTTCTCTAAGCAGGTTCATTTCTGCGAGATAACCAGCGATCAGCTGAATCCGCAAACGCACTGAGTTTTCGTCAAACGTCATTACTTTACGGCCTGTTTAAGCTTCTCTATCGTTTGACGTGTTTTTTCCCTCATTTTCTGACTGTTTTCCTTAAGCTCTTCTGGCGTCTTTAGTTTGACCTTTCTAAAATTTTCAAACATACCTGGAGAGCGCTCGTACAGAATCTTTCCTTCTTTAGCAATGTAATGAGCTAACAGGTCTGAACAATCTTTCATCTCTATAGCGTCAATCTGGCCATCTTCAAGATGGTAGATATCTTGCAAGATGCCCCATATGCGTAAAAAACCAAAGCCGTCGTTTTCATACCGTTTTCGCTGATCTTCATCGCATAAAAAAGCAAAGTCCCAATCGCTGCTTTGCCCAGCGGTACCTCTGGCTCTAGATCCAAACAGAACAAGTAACTGAATATAAGGCGCTTGTTCCAAGATAGCTGGAATAGCCGCCGCCAAATCTTCCCATGACGGCTCGGGGGGCGAGTGACTAACTAAACGCTGGGCATAGAGTAAGCAAGCCTGAATATCTTCTAGCTCTAGCCAGCCATATTGTGCGGACAAGCTTTTGTAGGTTTCTCCAGCCGCTAACTGCCCTAAAACGGTCTCAACAGTGAGAGGGTACCCTCGAATGCTGGGTTTCCCATCAAAGATAGTGTCACGGGTAGTTATTCGCCCTAATAGCGCTTGTATCGTCATAGAAACCTACCTGAAGCTTTCGTAATTATATACCCGACTATTAGAAAATCAGGGTAGCGCGGATACAACACTGTATTCCTTAAGCAATCCATAACTCACCTCCTGGATCGTTTCTGAACCGGTGGGCCAGGGTTTCGATCAGCAGGGCCGACTGACCAAAGGCCACCGAGTAGGGAGCATTTGCATCGTGAATGCTGTACGAGTCGCTGATGGGATATATCTGAAAGTGCATCGGTAGCTGAAGTCTCAGGCGGACTTCTTGAGTGGGCTTGCGCAGTACGTAGCAAACCAGTGCTTTCTTCTTCAGTTGCCGGTTAATCTCCCCAGCCCAGGGGTTGTCTGGTTGCCAAATTTGTAATTTTTCTAGCACCTGTACCTTCCACGTATCAGCAAAGGGTTGCAGGTCACCGGGAAATGTGAATTTCCAGTTCAACCTTTCTTCTCGGTAGCCTCGTAACCGCATAAAGCCTAAGCAATACTCAAAGCGTCCTTTGGCAATTGGCTGTCCTGTGCGCTTAGCGATCGCTTTGAGCGATTCTAGAAAGCCCTTTTTAGTCCACATTTCGATATTGAGATTGCTCAACACGCCGGGAAGGTCGTAGGTTTTGAAGCGATCTGCTTCGTTGGGTTCAGTCAAATCGTACAGGCCGCACAGCAGTGGGCTCGACCCGCGAAAGCTAGTAGCATCATCAACGATGGGATTTCCTTTTCTGCCTGAAACCGTTTGCCACTCGTTGGCCCATCCTTTAACGCGCCCAGCGACTGTCCTCATGGGTGTGTCGAACACTTCCTCGCAGCTCGCCTGAAAACGCTGTAAAGATCCGGCATATTGCTGTTGAATATGAGGATTTTTGAGATCGTACAACAGTCTGAATGACTGAACTGAGCCCCAGCGTTTGTAATAGCCTTCAAAGTCGTTGATCTGGCGATATTTTTCGCGGATGAGAGTTTGGAAGTGGATGCGATCGCACACCTCCCCCTCAGCCAGCACCGCACTCTCCCCCGCAAACAGCCGCTCGACAAAGAAGTTAGGCACCAGCGCATAGGCTCTAAATCCGTCAAACTGCACTGTTCTGCCCCGCTTTCTCATAGCCCTCATGCCGTCCCAGTCGGCCCAACCGCTGAATAAAGTTACCTGCATCTGAAGACTCAAAAATGAGAAAGTTAATCTTAAAATCTATGCCAACATCAATGGTGCTGGTGCCAATCACCAAATCTGCCGCAAGCGAGCTAGCTTTCTCCTGTTGGCCAGATAGACCTGTATTCTCTCGAACAACTAGCCCGTCATTTGCAAGTAACGCCTTGAAAATAGGGGTTAGCCGCTTTACAGCGGCAATAGAATTTAGAATGATCGCACCCTTACTGCCGGGATGGTCTGTAAACAGCGTGAGAATGCGTTCTTGATTCTCCTTTAGCCAAGATTCCGAAGCTTTAGAAGTCGCTTCCATCGGCACAAAAGTAAGATCGATGGCGTGAGCCACCTGTCGCCAGTGACAATTTGTTAGATCGACTGTTTCTGCCTCAGTTTCGGGAAATTTATACTTGCCCTCATCCACAGGATTAATCAACTGGCACCTAAACCCGGCTTTCTCTAAGCGCCTCAAAAGAGATGCTTTGGGCGTTGCCGAGAGAAACAAAAACTTTTTACGTCGGTTTGTGACTCTGATCAACAGCATCGTGTTGAGAACGCTGACAACTTGCGGTGTGGCAAAAACATGAAATTCGTCAAAAATGAACAGATTAAATTCTTTGTCAATACGATTCCAGAGCTTATCTGGCGTATCTTTATCAGTGATGTAAGCGCCACGATGCAGAAAGTGAAAGATATCAGGATTGGTAATTAAGACTTCAGACTGGCTCGCCCGAGAAGCGATCGCACTTCCCTTTCTTAGCCCCTCATTCTCAGCGTAAATCTCTAGCTCTGCACCACTGAGCCGACTGACTCTAGGATCGTTCGAGGGCTGAAATTTGGCGATATAATCCTTTAACTGAGTCTCTTGATCGCCAGCTAGCGCATTAGTAGGATACAGCCCAATCGCAGTACAGCTGCCCTGCAAGAAAGTCCAGGTACGCCGCTAAGACTTTTGCCATCTCCTGTCATAGCGGTGTTAAAGACCACGTCTATGTCGGGATTTTGCAGTGCCTTGAGCGTCTCTGCCTGGTGCCATGAGAGCCGCCAGCCGTCAGGCATATGAATGCCATTAGGAACATCTTCAGCCGGGCAAGAATAAACAGACTTGAGCTGGATAGAGAACATAAGGACGCTATGAAACCTCTTTGACTGATGGCGTCTTAACCTTATTTTACTGGCTTTCATCCGTTGCACTGCGCTAAGTGAAGTGACCTAGTGCACGTGCTTTGTTGCATAAGTCCATAATGCCTGTGAAAATAGAGTTGGTCAAGTGGTGCATGAACAAAGTGTACTTACACTTTTTAGGAAGGGCTATGGTTCGCAAACGATCCTCGATTACGCTTTCGATTTCGGAACAGGAAAAGGTTCAGCTAGAGCAGCTTGCGCTGGACTTTGGGCAGACCTGGGGCGACAATGCTAACGTTTCAAAACTTATCAAAGCGATCGCTCAGGGCAAGCTTTGCATCGCGACGAATCACGATTGGGAGCGCGATCGCGTTGACACAATCAACAGAGCGCTAAACCAGCTTAAAGATGAAGGCTACTTTGCTGAGGCGTTGGAGCTGGCTCATTTGCTGTTGGAGCGCAGTGAGCTGAGCCGTCCGCTGCGGCAGGAAATTCAGGGCTGGGTGGATGAACCAGGGGAGCCCTGGCGGGTGCAGCTAGAGGGGTTTTTGCGACGCGATCGCCCGTTTCGGCTGGCTTATCAGGACGCGGCTGATCGCATTTGGAGCTTTACCGTGCGCTATGCTCGCATACAGCGCCATGAAGAGCGTCAGTATTTGGACTGCTGGTGTGACCAGACGGAGAGCAATAAAGATATTGACGTGCTGAAGCATAACTGGTCGCTGCGGCTAGACCGGATTCCGGATGAGGCGGTACTGTCCCCGGTTGAAGGTTCCTGGCAGCCTAGACTGAGCTATGTCGATGTCGAGCTGCATTTATTGGGCTATTTGGCGGTGGGCTACCGCTCAAAGACTAAGACTGATCTGGTGAATGAATGGCTACCCGAACAGCAGATCAGACGAGTAATCAGACGGGTTCACAATACGTTTTGGTTTTTTCGGGAGGTGCGGCGCTATGGGGCGGACTGTGTGATTGTGGGGCCGAGGGAAGTGCGCGATCGCTTTGTCCAGGATTTGGAGAAGACAGTTCAGAACTATCAATAGAGAGAATCGCGACGTAGTCAGAGTGCATAAAGACTCTAATTCTCTAATTGGGCTCACTCTCTAACGAGTCTATATACGACTGAATGGAAAAAAGATAATCAGGGTAGTACTGCAATGTTGTTCGCATGGCTTCAATGACCTTTTCCGGAAGGATTTCGTCATACAAATGGGCCAGCACATTTCGAAATTTTCCTGACTCTGCCAGCCTTTCAGCGAGTGGTTGAGAAAGCAATTCGGCTTGAGCTAGCAAAAGAAAAGAATCAGCATTGGAAACATATTCTGATTCGGTCTCTGCTGACCCAGTGAGCCTTGTCAAAATGTATCTGTTAATATCAGAGGCGGCCTGAATCAGAACTTCTAAATTTCTTTCGACAATATCTTGATAGTCTGGGCTCTCTAAATAGTCTTCAATCGTAGTCTCTCTGAATTTCACGAGGCGATTTAGCCGCTCTTCGATATACGCTAGCTTTCTGTTGACGACGCTAGGTTTGAACGCTTTCATTTCTCAGGTTCTGAATTGTTCGCATTATCTTTGCTCTGTCTTTCTGCTGAATTTCTTTTAGCTTTTCAGGGCTAAGTAAGTGCTTTTGCCGAAACTTATCGAACAGTTCTGGTTCTGCTTCGTATAGGGGTTTACCTTCCTGAGCAACGGAGTGCGCTAGCAGATCTGAACATTCTCTTAGATCGACCACATCAATCTCGTCATCTTTTAGGCGACAGATTCTTTGTATGAGTACCCAAACACGCATTGAACTCATACCACCGTTTTCGTACTGTTTTCTGCTATTTTCGTCGCATATGAAAGCAAAGTCCCAGTCGCTGCCTTGCGTTGCATGGCCTCTCGCTCTGGAGCCAAACAGTATGAGCAGCCGAATATAGGGCGCTTCCTCAATGATTTTTGGGATGGCTACAGCCAGGTCATTCACTGATAGCGCTGTCTGAACTTGTTTGACTAACTGCTGAGCATAGAGCAAGCAAGCGTGGATGTCTTCGGTTTCCAACCAGGAGTACTGTCTCAATAGAGCTTGGTGGGTTTCTCCTGCTGCCAGCTTTCCTAAAACTTCTTCCACTGTTAAGGGTTGCCCTCTGATAGTGAGCCTGCCGTCAGCAATGGCGTTGCTAGCCGTTATTCGCTCTAGCAGTCTTGGGTTCGTCATGAAGCTTCCTTGAGTCTTCGTGGTTGGGTGTTGGGCGGCGATCGCGTCAGTCGAGAAACGATGCTACTGAGGTTCAATCCCTGAGAGAGTTTTTGGGGGTTTGGTGCTCGCAGTTGTACGCATATCATGATACATCCAAATCAAGTTTCAATCCCTGAGAGGGTTTGGGGGGTGTGTGATGCCCACGCCCCCGCAGGGTTGACTGAGCTGCTGACCACGTTTCAATCCCTGAGAGGGTTTGGGGGGGTGTGATGCCGTGCAATCTCTAGTCAAGGGTGGAGAGAAGCTAGGTTTCAATCCCTGAGAGGGTTTGGGGGGGTGTGATGCCCTGCTCAGCCCCGCGCTATTCCGGCTGGGCACTGTTTCAATCCCTGAGAGGGTTTGGGGGGGTGTGATGCCCCCTTGCCTTCCACCGTACAAGCGTCTGTACTTGTTTCAATCCCTGAGAGGGTTTGGGGGGGTGTGATGCTGGCGGGCTACAAACCATAGCAGCAGCAGCGGTAGGTTTCAATCCCTGAGAGGGTTTGGGGGGGTGTGATGCTGGCAAGCCAATAGATAAAGAGAATGAGGCGCTAGGTTTCAATCCCTGAGAGGGTTTGGGGGGGTGTGATGCCACGAGCTACTGAAATATCGTGTAAGATATATTGCATGTTTCAATCCCTGAGAGGGTTTGGGGGGGTGTGATGCAATCAAGGTAACTAGGTTGCTGCCTTGATTGTCTTGTTTCAATCCCTGAGAGGGTTTGGGGGTGTGTGATGCCTTCTGGCTTACGATATCGGCTTGAATGGTAGGAATCAGGTTTCAATCCCTGAGAGGGTTTGGGGGGGTGTGATGCACGAAGAACGCCTTGAAACGATAGGCGAGACTGAGTTTCAATCCCTGAGAGGGTTTGGGGGGGTGTGATGCCCAAAGCCGTTGAGCTTCTATCTCTAAATCCTCAGGGTTTCAATCCCTGAGAGGGTTTGGGGGGGTGTGATGCATATACGCAATGCTGACGCGACTGGTATCTATCGTGTTTCAATCCCTGAGAGGGTTTGGGGGGGTGTGATGCCCTACGCCCGTGGCTTTCTCGGCCAATTCTCTGAGTACGTTTCAATCCCTGAGAGGGTTTGGGGGGGTGTGATGCCCTGAGCGCTTCGAGGTAGATCGGTCGCTCAGCGATGGTTTCAATCCCTGAGAGGGTTTGGGGGGGTGTGATGCGCCTGACGCCTGCCCAGCTCCAAGCACTCGAAAAGTTTCAATCCCTGAGAGGGTTTGGGGGGGTGTGATGCTGGGATGCTCAGCAGTGGGCGATCGCTGCTGCAAACGTTGTTTCAATCCCTGAGAGGGTTTGGGGGGGTGTGATGCCACAGTAAAAGTTAAGTTCCCATTTACTGTTTGCTGTTTCAATCCCTGAGAGGGTTTGGGGGGGTGTGATGCGCAGTGCTCACATCGTTAGCCGTAATCAAACCATGTTTCAATCCCTGAGAGGGTTTGGGGGGGTGTGATGCGTAATTGACATCCCAAGCCCATCACCAAAATTATTGTTTCAATCCCTGAGAGGGTTTGGGGGGGTGTGATGCTCATTGCGATAGAGGGCAATAAAACGATTTGAAAAGTTTCAATCCCTGAGAGGGTTTGGGGGGGTGTGATGCCCCAACCAAAAGTTTACGCTCAGTGTGTTAGCGTAAGGTTTCAATCCCTGAGAGGGTTTGGGGGGGTGTGATGCTTAGACTCTCTCATGGGCGTCTGGCCCGCCAAAATGTTTCAATCCCTGAGAGGGTTTGGGGGGGTGTGATGCGGGCCGATTTAAAGCCAGGGGCCGAATTGATAACAGTTTCAATCCCTGAGAGGGTTTGGGGGGGTGTGATGCGGCGGGCGTTGGAAAGGCTTGCAGTATTTGATTTTCAAGGTGCGATCGCGCGGATCGAATTAAATATAGCATTTCATACTGAGTGTGCATAGGATTTGCTTACGACAAGACCGACACATGCCAGAGTCATCAGGCTTTTCGAGCACTGCGCGAACCTCCCAACGCCATCACATACTGCTAACCGCTGGTGTTTGGCCGTTTGAGCCCTCTAGTAAAGGCCTACTGCCCAAAACACCTACCTATCCGCGCTGCCGCTTCGCCGTCAGCTGAGATAAAAATGTCATCGATTGCTATCCTAGCAGCCTCATAGCCTACAGAATCTCTAGAAATTTGTGAGTAAACTGAGAGCCAAAGACAAGCGCAGAGGCCATGCAAACCATACAGTCACCCATCACTGCTGAGCAACCAATTACCGCTGAGCAAGTTGAGCAGTTTCATCGAGACGGCTTTTTAGTCGTCGAAAACCTGTTTGCCCCCGAGCAGGTAGAGCGATTGCTACAAAGATTTGACGGGCTCTATGCAGGCGAATTTGAAACGGGGATTTATCCCGATGAGTGGCACTGGAATCCTTACTTAGGAAAGTCAGGCGTCGCTGGGCAAATGACCGGGGTGTGGCGGTGCGATCGCGCTATGGCCGCCATCGTTATGTCTGAAAAAGCCGGTCAGATTGCCGCCGCACTAGAAGGTTGGTCGGGCGCACGGCTGCTGACAGATGGGCTCTGGCAAAAGCCGCCCACCGCTAAAGAAACGACCCTGCATCAAGACTCTATGTACATCAAATCGCACACGCCTAGCGGTGCGATGACCTGTTGGGTCGCCCTGAGCAACGCCTTTCCGGGCGCAAGTACGATTGAATATGTACCCGGCTCTCACGCCTGGACAGTCTCAGCAGCCGTACCAGAATTTCACAACCAGAACAAAAGCTATCTCTCGGAGATGCAACAGGCCGCTAAGCTCGCAGGCGTAGAGAAAACCGAAGTTGTGCAGATGGAGCTAGCCCCCGGTAGCTGCGTGTTTCATCATGGCAACATCTGGCACGGTTCTGGCCAGAATACAGTAGACGTAGTGCGCCGCAGCCTGGTGATTATTCACGTCTCTGCCGAGGCCGAATTTCAGTCGGCGGGTGCTTACGTCCAGGGCGGATACGTAGCTGGCAAATACCGCATCCACGGCGACGACACGATGGACGAAAGCTTTTTTCCCATTGTCTGGCGTGAAGACGGCTATCGCACTCCGTTTTTAGAGGCCTATGACCATTAATCAGTCCGATCTGTTTCAACAGCAGGGCTATTGTGTTGTTGATCATTTGCTAAATGCTGAGCAGATTGGCGAGATTATTGAACGGTGCGATCGCCTCTTCAATACCCAATTTGAAACCGGCATCTACCCCGATGAATGGTACGGTCGCCCCGGTCTCAGTCAGCCAAATGCGACCCGCCAGATGACCGGGCTGTGGAGATGCGATCGCACCCTTGCCAGCTTCTCGCTCTCCGCCAAAATCGCCCATCTCAACGCCAGCTGCATGGGCTGGCAGTCTGCCCGCTACGGCCTCGATACCTTTTGGGGCAAGCCACCCAACGCTCCCGAAGTGTCCTTTCATCGCCAAAACACCTACGTCTCTGCAATTGACCCGCCAAAGACTATCACCTGCTGGATCGCGCTGAGTGGCACTGGCGGGCTGGAAATCGTCCCCGGTTCTCACCTTTGGCAATGTCACGATCAGGTGCGTTTTCTCCACGCCCCCAAAGCAGACTATCGCCTGCCGCTAGAACAGGCAGCCGCTGAAGCGGGCGTTGAAGATTCGGAAATCCTCACGATAAATCTCTCACCGGGCAGCGCTGTTCTTCTGCATGGCGATCTCTGGCGGGGCTCTGGCCGCAATCTCTCTGACCAGAGCGATCGCGCTTTGGCCATTAGCACCCTGGCAGGGGAGGCCCAGTTTCAGCCGCCCGGTACCGGCACCGGCTACATTTTTGACCGATACCGCCGGGTTGAAAATTTAGAGCTTCATGAGAGCTTTTATCCTGTGCTGTGGCGCGAAGACGGCTACCGCACTCCTTTCCTGGCAGACTACTGTCAAGACCCCTTTACGCGCTAGAGCCACTCTCCCAATGTCACCCCAAACGCTTCGCCTAGCTAGCTTTGATGTCGGTACCGACGACCTGCGCTGGTGGGCGCCCGAGCTGTTGGAGCGCTACCCGCAGGGCTATTACGATATGCACCAGCAGCTGTTGACAGCCGTGTGCCAGCAGAGTCAGCCCGAAGACTTGGGCGGCGTTGAGCTTGGCAGCGTTGAACTTATTAAGTTTGAGCCTCGCAAATCTCACTATCCCAGCGACGCTGATCTGGACGATCTCGATGGCATTATCATCTCTGGTTCGGCCAGTGCCGCTTACGATCAAGATCAGTGGGTGATGCAAATGCAAGAAGCTATTCGAGACTATCATCACCAGCAGATCCGGCTGTCGGGCTACTCCTTTGCGCCTCAGATTGTTGCCCAGGCGCTAGGCGGCAAAGTAGAGCGCAATCCGCCAGGCACAGAGCTATCTACGGTTACCATCAACCTCACCGCTGCTGCCCAACGCTACTTTGAAACTGAGCGAACGACTTACAAAGTTCAGGTGCATCACAATGACGGCGTGACTAAGCTGCCGCCGGGTGCAATTTCTTTGGGCACTAGCGGCGTTACCGAGCACTTAGGATGGATGCTGGGTAGCCACATTTTGGTTTTTTCGGGACATCCTGAATACTGCCGCGACCCGTGGATCTTGGAGCGAATGATGCTGGCAGAGCGGCGCGACCAGCTAGTGCCTGCTCAGCTGATCGACTTTGGCCTGCAAACGCTTTGGCACCCTACCGACTATGTTTGGCAAACCCAACAGCAGCTACGATTTTTTCTCGGCCATTTTAGCGCTTCAGTTTAGCGCTCCAGTTTAGCATTGACGATATCCGTCTTTAGACTGGCAATGGGCTCTCCACTGGCTAACCGATAGGTGCGGATAAAGACATCTGGCTGGATGCCTCGCTTTTTTCCCTCTTGTTCTACGATTACCCCGCCCTGAGGGAATACTTGGGCGCTGGCGGTGACTTCTGTGAGTGTAAAGGCTGCTGGCACGTAAACGGCCTGAGAAGTGTCGCTGCTGGATCTCTGTTTGAAGCCGTAGCCGCTCTCTAAATCTGTTGATTGGGCGCGTGGGGTGACTAGCTTTTGCGCGACATAGTCGCAGGTGGAGTTGTAGATATCGCCTAGCTTTAGGACGGTGCGGCTATAGGTCAAAATCTCTTTGATCTGGCTGAGCGTGAGATCATAGAGATGATTCAGCGATCGCACCTTCTCATCCAGCTGCGCTGCCTGCGCTGGCGTCACTTCGTTGATAATAATCACTCCGGTGCCATCAGCGGGAACAGCCTGCCAAGACTGATCCTTTTCATTAAAAAATACCAGACCGCGATCGCCTATCGGATTGCCTTCACCATCTACAATCGGCTCACCGGATTGAGAGTGGTCACCAGGGTAGACCAGTGGCTCTGCCTGCTCGCACAGAGCGGGTACCGGAATGACAAATTTGTAAGCGTTAGAGATAACAGCAGTGCTGCTGTTGGGAGAAAAATCAAAACTATCAGCAGATAGGACGGGTAGCCGATTGTCCCGTACGTCTTTCTGTGCGTCTTTGGGCGTCACCATTAATTCAGACCTAATGCGAAGAACCGAGGCGCAAGTCTGTCAACCCTGAAAGGCAACCCTGACGGGGACGCGGTAGAAACTTGAGTCAATGACCGTTGATCCCTAGAATTGAATTGTATTGAAGGCTGCAAAAAATCTTCGAGCAGAGAAACACTAGGAGGAACTATGGCTGAGCGTCCAATCATTCTTGGCATTGTAGGCGATAGCGCCGCTGGAAAAACCACTTTGACCCGTGGAATCGCTCAGGTGCTCGGGGAGGACGAGGTGGTCTCTATCTGCACTGATGACTATCACCGCTATGATCGCCAACAGCGTGCCGAGATGGGCATCTCTGCGCTTGATCCCAAGTGTAACTACCTCGATATTATTGAGCAACATTTACAAACGCTGAGAAACGGCAAAGCCATTCTCAAGCCGATTTACAATCACACCACCGGTAAATTTGACGCGCCCGAGTACATTGAGCCTAAGCGGTTTGTTGTCGTTGAAGGGCTGCTGGGCTACTCAACTAAGCTCGCCCGCAACGCCTACGACGTAAAAGTGTACCTGGCACCGCCAGAGGAGCTGCGGGCCAAATGGAAAATTAAGCGCGACACTCGCAAGCGGGGCTATACCGATGAGCAGGTGCTAGAGGCCTTGCGCAAGCGTGAGCCCGACTCTGAAGCCTTTATTCGCCCGCAGCGGCAGTGGGCAGATGTGGTGGTTTCTTTCATCCCGCCTGGCGACGAGAATGAGCAGGGCAACGACCTACTGCTAAACGTGCAGCTGGTACTGCGGCCAACGCTGCCTCACCCCGACTTTACCCATATTCTGCACGATAAGGGCAACGATCTAGGGGATGCCATTCGCCTGACGTTAGACCGCGATATGGGCAAGCCGGTAGATGTGCTCTGTGTCGATGGCCATGCAACTGAGGATCAGGTGCAGCAGCTAGAGCGGGTTTTGTGTAAAGAGGTGCCTTACCTTGGTAAGTTTTGCAGTCTGGAGGGCAATCAAGATGTGGGTAAGCTGGTCGGGACAACGGGTGAAACGCTTCAGAGCTATCCGCTGGCGCTGACTCAGCTGCTGATTACCTATCACATGCTGAAGGCTGTTGATCGATCGCAGCGCAAGTAACCCACTGCCATTGAGCGGCTATTCAAGCTGAGGAAAGCACTTTCAAGCGGTCGGATCTGGGCTGCTGGGCACTACAGCAGCGTCAACAGCCCGGCTGACTCTTTGAGTGTAACCAGGCTATTGGCACAGAGAATGCCCGAAGCAGCGACAGCCGGCACTCCAATGCCGGGGAGGGTGCTGTCACCGACCCGATAAAGCCCTTTGACCGGCGTTTTGCAGCTGGGAAAGCGCTCCTCCTTAGCGGCGATCGCTGGCCCGTACGTACCTTGATATCGCCGCAAAAATCGGCTGTGGGTCAGCGGCGTGCCGATCATCTCCAGCACGATTCGCTCTCTCAGGTCGGGAATAATTTTTTCGACGGCCTTGAAGAGAGTTTCTGCCTTTTCTCTCTTCTTTTCGGCATAATGCTCGTCTTTTTGCCAGCCTGCAAACGGCTCTAGCGTGTAGGCATGAACAGTATGATGCCCCGGCGGGGCCTGCTGCGGGTCTAGGACTGTCGGCACTGAGACCATGCAAGTGTTTCCCGGTGCGGTAATGTCGGCGTCGCCATCGTGAACCACCACGTGATGAATGGCCAGATCTTCGAGCCCATCGGCGCGAATGCCTAAGTGCAGGTGCATAAAGCTATCCACCGCTGGGGTGTCTAGCGATTGAGCGCGGTAGTCTGCCGGTAGGTCTGCGGGGCTCAGCAGATGAGCATAAGTGTCCCAAAGGGTAGCATTGGAAATCACGATGGGGGCAGTGAGGCGATCGCCATTCTTCAGCGCTACCCCTTTAGCCTGGCCTGCTTCAACCACAATTTTGTCTACATGAGTCCCTAGCCGTAGCTCACCGCCCCACCGCTTGAGCCCGCGCACCAGAGCCTCAACTAGCGCGCCGCTGCCGCCAACCGGGTAGTCAATCACCGATTGCGATCGCTCGCCAAACATAAAGGCCATCTCGGGTGCAACGGTTTGATCGCACTTCATGCCTGAGAGTAAAAAACACTCCAGATCGAGCAAGCGCTGTAGCCACGGATCAAATCCGTCGGGGCAGCAGGCGGCCATCACTTCGCCCATAGATCGGCCCAAGTCGGGGAGGGTGGGTAGGAGCTGGGCGATCGCCCCCGGATAGCGCCGTAATAGCAACGGCAACAGCTGCCAATCGGCCCGCAGCGCCAGCGTTGGAATCGCCTTTAAAGGCGCATATAGCTTGAGTAGTCGCGCTTCTAATACCGCCAGCTGCGCCGCCGCACCGGGGCTAAAGCGCTCTACGGCCTGCCGGTACTTTTCCCCATCGCCATATACCGGCAGCGTTCCTTCTGGAAAGTGATAGTAGCCAAACGGATCGTAGGGAACAGCGGTAATCGGCTCGCCCAGTATGGCCAGCACCTGACTCAGCGGGTTCGCCCCAGCAGCATCACCCAGCCCGCAGTAAAAAGACGGCCCCGAATCGAAAGTAAAGCCGCCTCGGGTAAAGGCATGAGCCGCTCCACCCGGCAGCGTATGGCTCTCACAGACAATCACCCGGCGACCGTAGCGGGCCAGCAGCGCCCCCGCCACCAGCCCGCCCAGTCCGCTGCCAATGATAATCGCATCTACTGCCTGCATAGAGTTTGTCTGTAGGGCTTTTACTGCATGCAAGAGTGAGCACTCAGGGGCTGCACGTCAAGCGCACTTATTCAGTCAAGCGCACTTATTCACCTGAATCAGCGTACTTTCAATATTGGGCAGATACTGCCTGACAATGGCCTCTTCCTCCGGTGAGATATCTGCGAGCGCCTGGAGCCGCCAGCTATTGGCCGCGCGCAGTTCAGTCAGCTCTTTGCCCATCTTTGCGCGCTGAGACTGCTTTTCACTCTCAGATTGAGCAGCAGCTTCTAGCTCAGCTAGCTGCTGCGTGAGCAGGCTGGTTTCACGCCCTGCAAAGGCATGAATAGCTTCTGTCTGGGCCTGTACGCCGCCCGACTTAACCACAGAGTATATCTCCATCAGCCGGTAGTAAGCCTGTAAGTAAGTTTCATCACCTTTGGGCAGAGTGGTATGCAGATTGCTGTAAGAACTGGCTAGTCGCTTGCGCTGTTGCCACCACTCAAGCAGCAGCGGAATGGAAACACCTTTGATAGTAGAAGAGGTACGTAGAGGCATTGATAGTCTTCTCAACTGAAATGGATAGGGCAGGTTGAGACGGTCATTCAGAAACTAAGAAGCTGTTTGAGAGGATGCCTGAACAGCATCGAATAGCTCTTATCTTAGAACGTGATTGGACTTTATCAGCGCTCGTCATCAAAAGAAGGGATGCTGTCCTGTACCCTTAAAGAGGCATACAGACACTGACAAAGCGAGAGGATTTTTACAACAAAACGTAATTAACCACTACTCTGCTGTTCATCTATGGCACTCAAAGCGGCTTTTTTCAGCTTTCACGGCATCATCATCAACGACGAAGGCATTCGACAGACGCTAAGCGATCAGCTTTTGCTGGCTGAAAACCTGCGGCCCGATGCAGATGACTACAGCCAGGTGTGTCTGGGTCGAAGCGATCGCGCCTGCTTGCAGGGCCTACTCAAGCAGCGAGGCCGCACCGTCAGCGATGAAGCGCTGACCAAACTGCTTGAACAAAAAAATACCGACTACCAGACCTGGCTAGATAGTCTAGACAAGCTGCCGATCTATCCGGGGCTAGAAGATCTGATTTTTCGCTGCCGGGCTGCCCAGATCAAAATGGCCATCGTCACCGGCACGGAGCGACCACAGGTCAACAGCGTACTGGATCGCACTGGGCTGAGTGAGTACTTTCCCAGCGTCATTGCCGGAGACGATATCTCAGCAGACGGTAGCAAACCGTCGCCCGATGGTTACCTCAAAGCAATTGATCGGCTAAATCAGGCAAATGCCGGGCTTCATTTGCAGCCGAATGAGTGCATCGCGATTGAAGACTCGTTTGCAGGCATCGAATCTGCTAAAAACGCGCAAATTTCGGTCGTTGGGGTTGCTCACACCTATCCGAACCACATGCTGCAACGGCGAGCAACCTGGGTCGTTGACTACTTACGAGAGATCAAGCTGGACTGGATTGGAGAGAAATTTGGCGATACCTTTCCAGGAGAACTTCTCCCCGCAGCCGACTCATCAACTCCCTGCTTGACCGATGACGCCGCTCAACCGATCTCAGCTCCCGAATCAGACGAATAATTTTGCAGCGCGGCTATTCGTCTACGCCCTGCTGAGGTAGCTGCGTCTTTTTACGGATGCTTTTCCAGCTTTCTGCTTTCATAGGCTCTGCTCGGAATGTTTCAGGGGCGTGCCCGAGGTCTGTAATCAGTGAGTCGAAGGTGCCGGGAACGAGGGTGGTGCCAAAGCCAAATTAATTATCTGCGCAGTTCCTGTGGCAAATTACTATAGGCAGTATTGGCCGTCCCCTCAGCATCGGTTAGCCGTCTGAGCGTCAACCTCTCTAGTTCGCTATTGTTGATCAGATTTCATGACTTCCCTTCTCCCTAAGAACAGCGCTGGCGGTACAGCAGCTCAGCGCTCTATCGTCAAAATGCACCCTGCCATCTGGCTGCTAGCGCTGTTTATCGTTGCCCTGCTGATCCGCTTGACTCATCTCGATGCCAAACCCGCCTGGATGGATGAGGTTTCTACTATAATTTTTAGCCTGGGCAACTCCTCGCGAATGATTCCGCTAAACGAGGTGATTAGCCTTGACCAAATATTGCGGCCTTTGCAGATGACGCCAGGCTCTACAGCCACCGATGCGGTGACTAACCTGCTGGCCGAAGATAATCATCCGCCAGTCTACTTCGCGCTAGCGCATGAGTGGATGGTCCTTTATGATCGCTTTTTTGGCCGGGCAGATGGCTACGCTTCGCTCTGGGCGGCGCGAGCCCTGTCTGCCATTTTTAGCGCGCTATCGGTACCCGCTATCTACCTGCTGGCCTGGTTTAGCTTTCGCAGTCGGCTGATTGGCATTCTCTGCGCTGCGCTGATGGCCGTGTCACCTTTTGGCGTGTTTTTGGCCCAAGAAGCCCGCCATTACACCCTGGCGATTTTGATGGTAATCGCCTCGCTGTGCTGCTTTGTGCTGGCAGTACAGGCTTTACACCAGCGGGCGGCTCTGAGCTGGCAGGTTGTGTTGAGCTGGGTGCTGATCAACTCGCTGGGCATAGCCGTGCATTACTTTACGGGCATCACTATCCTGGCAGAATCGTTAGTGCTGGTAGTGCTGCTGATAAAACAGTGTTTAGCGGAGGGATCAGTCTGGCGACGAGCCCCCTGGGTGAGAATCTACGTGGCAGCCGTGGGCACTTCTGTCGGTGCGGCGATCTGGCTACCGCTTTTGATCAATTTTTACGGTAGCCCGCAGTCGAGCTTTTTAAGGGATGGGCCGTCAAGCTGGAAGTACTGGGTTAACCCGGTGGCGCAGTCGGCTGTGGGCTGGCTGTATGCAGTGCTCTCGCCGGTAACCAGCGGCTATAGCTGGCAGGCCGTGACGGCAATGGTCATTACTATTTCACTACTGCTGGGGCTATATGCGCCTTGGCTGATTGGGTGTTTGTGGCGATCGCTCAGTTTCCAGCTCCACCAGCCTCGCCTGCGAACTAGCCTCCAGAGCATCGGCGGATTTTTGATCATGGCCAACGCTATCTTTGCGCTGATTTGCTATGGGCTCGGCTTCGACATCACCAGAGGCCATCGCTATAGCTTTGTCTTTTTTCCGGCGATTCTGATTTTAGTCGGCGCGGGCTTAGCCCCCTTCTGGCAGCAGCCCGCGGGAAAAAACTTTAGCCGCGTGAAGCTACCGCTGATCAAACGCGCCATCAGCGGACGGGCCTTTGTAACGACAGTGATGCTGATTGGGTTTTTCGGTGCTCAGGTCGTTGTCAACGACTTCACCACCCTCAAATTTTACAAAGCAGATCGCCTCGTCAGCGTGATTCAAGCAGACTCTACCCTGCCTGTGGTAATTGGGACAGACACAACAATTACCGAGCAGCCTACCGTTGTCGGCATTGAAATTATGTCAGCGGCCTGGGAAATTCAGCGCCATTTCAATCCGAGTGATCCATCGGCCCGCTGGTCTACTGCGCCTCGGTTTGTCATTGCAGAAAACAATGTTGCCAAAAACCTGAACGCCGAAAATCAGCTTGCGCAAAGCTTAGCAACCGTTCCCAGGCCGTTTGATCTATGGCTGCTAAACTTCGCTCCCAATCTGACCGCCGAAAACTGCACAGTGCCATCAGGTGGCAATAGAGGCTCTTTTAGCTACGCTCACTACGTCTGCGACACTCAGCCAGCGGCTTGATAGGCTACGCGCAGTCTTCTGCGCCCGTGGCTTGAGGAGGCAACATATCTGAAATTTGTATTTCCAACTCAGCAAAGGCTATCGGCATAATAGATAGCGCCGCTGCTAAAACAGAGTGCGACTGATAGTGATTTCCTGCCGGTTGACGAAACACATGCAGCTCTCGCTCAATCACGTCCAAAATCCAATAGTCTGCAATACCTGCTGCCGCGTACATCGGCGCTTTTACTTCCAAATCATATTGAAGACTAGAGCTTGCAACTTCAATCAAGAGCAGCACATCTTCTGGGGCAGGATGGCGAGTGCTGTAAGCCAGCGGGTCTAGCCGAACAACTGCAATATCAGGCTCTGGCTCTGATCGATCATTCAGTTGAACCGGATCTTGAGGTCGAGTGAAAGCTTCTTCACCTAACAACCTAATTAAAAGACGATTGATTACTGAGACAGTAGACGCATGGGCCGTCCCCTTCGCCGCCATGACAACTATCTCCCCATTGATCAGCTCTGTTCGCTCTGTCGGAGACAAAATCTCCAGTTCGCTCATCCGATGGTAGTCATCAACTGTAAATTGCTTTAGGTTAACAGCAACCATCTCAGCTATCCTCATGCTCATAGCCTGATTCTACAGGGAAACTCTCATTGAGAGAGAGACGATGGCTTCATCACGGCCTGCTCGCTCTGCACTTCAGCCATCTTTTGCGGACTGCCTATCGTTTCCTTAATCTCAGTCTGCAAGCGATCTAAAGTAGAGTCAGCTTTGGCCCTAGCGAGAATGCTTTGCATGACTGTGTTAACGCCAGCTGGCCCCCAGGTGCAGCCCTGTTGCAAGTACACTTTGGCCGCTTGACCCACCGCGTAAGTGCCGTAGCCTGCCGCACCCGCTTGTGCGGTCATCGCCCCCGCGTAGGCGGTGAACCCCGAGAAGCTTTCAAAGGCGCTCCAAATCGCCGCCCCGCTTTTACCAAAGCCCAAAAGTAAGCTGGTGCCAAACTCACTTAAGAGCAGCGTGCCCGAACTGCGAATAATCGACTGCCAGAGCTTACTCGCTTCAAACCGGGTCATAGGAAAGCCGTACAGCCGTGAGAGCGAGCGAATCATCACAATGTCGGAGCCGATGCCGCCGAGCATATCGATGATGGCCACGGGATTGAGGGAGACAGCGATCGCCTTGTACTTCGCATACTTCCAAATCAGCTCATCGGCGTTCGCCTGATTCAGCCCAGCCGTCTCTTCTGCCAAACTTTGTTCAATCACGCCTGCCTGTCTCAGGGCGTTTAGTGCGACCAGCGTCGGCCCGTCTTCTCGCACAATCTTCAGAAGCGTTGTTTTCAGCGGCTCTATTTGCGCAGGCGGGTGCTCCCACTCTTCAGACGTGCGGCCATCGGGCCACTCCACCCGCACCTGCAATGGCGCGGGTTCAGCCGAAATCATCACGATGTCATCGACAAGCCGTGCCCCTTCTGGCAAGTCGGCCTTACTTTCAGCCTTTTGCCACAGCGTTTCTAGGTTTTTCGCGACCGCGTCTCGGTCGGTCTCTGGATAGAGGTCTATTTTGTTAAATACCAGCAGCAAGGGTTTGCGCGTCGCATAAAGCTGTTGCAGGGCAAGATATTCTATTTGGGTGACATCGCCAGAGACAACAAACAGAATGAGATCGGCCTGCTCTGCAATTTCGCGGGCGATCGCCCCTCGTGACTGCCCTTCAATCTCATCTAAACCGGGTGTATCAATCAGCTCTAGTTTGAGAGATTTTGTCTCCTGCTCAATTTTCGGCTGCCAGTACACCGACCGGGGCCACTGGGTAACGCCGTTAAGCGGCCCAGTCTCCAGAATCTTCTCACCCATCAGCGCGTTAATCACCGCCGATTTACCCCGACTCACCAGCCCAAAGACGGCGACTCGTAAAAGCGAGCTATCCAATTTGTTCATCAGCGCCGTGAGCTGATCAATGCCGCTTTTAACCGCTGCCTGACGACTCAGCTCTGGAGCATCTAGCCGGGTCATTTTTAGCTGCGGAATATAGCGATCTATCGCCTGTCGCAGGCTGTCGCGGGCTTGCTCTACTAGAGGGTTTGGCGCTGACATGGGAGGTTATACTACTAAGCTGCTGCAACCGGCTTGGCAGGCAAGGCGGGCAGATGAGTGAGGGCTTGTTGAACAAAGGTTTGGAGTCCGGCTTTTTTGGTGGCTTGGAAGAGGGTTTGGAGTCTATCGCCCATCTCCCCAAACACAAACGTCTGTTTCTCAGGAGCCAGCAAACTCTGTTCTTCAAAAAAGTCAATCAGGCTAAGGCCGACCATCCGAGTCAGGTAGGCCGCACTCACACCTTGCAAAGCGCCGCCTGCGACATAAGTAGCCGCGTGAGCCTTCAGCAAACTGCCCAATGCTTGAGTAGACAGCTCTACCAAACCCAGTTTCACCAATAGCTCAGCCAGTGTACCTGCCGCCGTTTTCGCTTGCTCCAGAGAGAACTTTTGACCGTACACCGCGCCCAAATCGACAATCATCTGCGCGTTAATGGCGGTGGAAGCAAGTAAATCTAAGCTGGCGAGCGGACTGGCAAAGGCGCTGCCTGCCGCGATCCACTGCATTTGCTCAACCAGGGGCATGGCCCGCAGTCGTCGCTGATCATTCAGCAGTTGCTGAGCGGTCAGCTTTAGCGCCTTGGTCTGTCGCAAAGTCGTAGTCATCACGAGCTGCTGCGCTTCTGTTTCTACAAGCTGGCTCAGCCGCGCTGTCAGGTTTTCTAGCTGAGGCGCTGGCTGTTCGAAAGAGTCTTCTACCTGTCCGTTTTCCTGATGGCGACGGACTTTAATCGGGCTGGGTTGGGCGGCGATCGCACTCACCCCAATCTCCAAATCTTCCACCCGCGCCTGAATTCTTTGCAGTACCGATTGACGATCCAAGGGCGCTAGCTGATCTTGCTTGTTGTAGACAATTTGCACCCAATAGCCCGCCTTGAGCAAAGCTTGAATGCGCTGCAATTCGGACTGCATCAGGTCGGCAGCAGTAACAAATAGAACAAGGTCGGTATCAATAGGTGGCAAAGCGTCTTCGCCTTGGACTTCAGTGACCGCAGCGATAGTCGGCTGACTCGCTAGCCAGGACTCACTGAGCTGAGAAACCAGTGCGGTCTTGCCGGTTGAGTTATTACCGACGACGGCAAATTTGAGCGTTTCGCGATCCAAGCTAGTGAGGGTTTGAGCGATCGCCTGCCGCTGCTTTTCTATCTGCGCCCAAATTGGCTGGCTTTGATCGATCTTAATTTCTGCCGGCAGCTCTTTGACTAGCATATCTAGCCGGGCTTCTACTTCAGCCAACGCTTTCTCGACCGCTGCTCTATCCACTGGCCCCAAAGCGAGCGGCGGCTCAACCGTCACCAACGAACCGCCGCGCTGCTTGAGCCACCACAGGCCGGAGCCTACTGCTACCATACCCAGCAGCCCGGAGCCATCCCCCAGGGGTGAGTGCCCGACAATATTCATCAGCCACAAGCCAGCTGACAGACCCAAACCACCGACTAAAATTGGACGCTTCAGTTGCATGAGAAAGTCACCGTGAGCTGCTATACCTCTATTCTATAGAGCTAAGTAAAATCGGCAAAGTAGTGAGAACCGAGGCGGTAGCCTATCCCCGAATGACTTGCACTGATCGCCCGGATTTCGTCATAGTCAGTTCTGTGGCCGTTCGCTCAGCAACAGGCGGCAGTCCGGGGCGGCGATCAAAAATGATTAGCCAGCCGCTATCAAGCCCGAGCCCAGATAAATAGCGATCAAGCTGCTCCAGTCCTGCCTTCAGTGGGTCAGCGCGGCCTTCACGCCACACTTTTAGCTCCATTGCCAGCGTGACGTTGCCGTACCGCAGGCATAAGTCCATGCGATCACTGCCAATCGCATACTCCCGCTCCAAAGTACCGCCCCCATTCACTACCCGATGCAAAAACGCCATCAGCACCAGATGAGGCGCAATCTCATGGTAGGGCGCACTCTTGAGCAACGGCTCTCCATGCTGCCGCCAAAAAGCTAAGAAAGCTTGCAGAAGTTTGTCCGGATCGAGTGTGCCATCGGCAGTCAACCAGCTAGGCGAAATCTGAGGAAGAGAAGCCTGTGGCGTCTGGCTCAATACCCGAGGGAGTACCTCTCTGTAAATAGGATTAGAGATCTCAAGACCACCTTCTGCGCTCATCCGACACAGACCCAAATCGGTGAGAAACTGCAAGTCATCTTGGGCGACACCTTGGAGTTCTTCACCGGCTAACATGGGTTCGATTACCCGTTTCACCCGATCTTCCTGCAACAGGCTGGATAAGCTATCGAGATGCGTATCTTGCCGCTGGATTAGAATCTCCTTGGCAGTTTCAACGTGAGCCAGCGTGATTGATTGCGTAGGATCGGTGGCGAGTTTACCTACGATTTCTCGGGCGATCGCATTCACCAACCACGGCTGACCCTGAGTCAAATTGAATACTCGCTGTGTCGCTTCCGACGTAAAAATTTGCCCTGTTTCCTCAGTGTGCTGCGCATATAGCTGGGCAACTTCATCTGAGGTGAAATTCCTCATTGTCAAAGACTCAATCTTGATGTTGAAAGGACTTGACGTATTGAGTCTGTCGCTGCCGCCTGAAGCCACTTTGTAATCTCGGACATCTCGCACACCTATAAGCGCCAGTGACTGCGGAAACCCCTTTGGGCGGTTGGGATAGCCTGAGCGAAGCTGACGAAGAACAGAAACCAGCGTCTCATTTTGCAACGAGTCGATTTCATCTAGAAAAAACACGAAAGGACGTGAGGAGTCTCTAGCCCAGGCTCTCAGGGCAGCTTGCAGTCGTTGCCCAGCATCCGCATCTGGCCAAGCAGGCGGGTACAGTTCAGCAGGCAAATTATCCTCAGCGGTATTTCGCCAGCTCCCTAACATCGCCTTCTCAGCCGCCGCCAGATCGTGAGGAAAGGCAGCACCCACTTCCGCTGACACCATCACCGCCGTATATTTTCCGCTCGCCGTAAGCTGCTTCGCCAGCGCGATCATAGCGGTCGTCTTGCCCGTTTGCCGGGGCGCATGAATCACAAAATAGCCCCACTGCTCAACCAGCAACTCTAGCTGAGGTAGCCGCGCCAAAGGCGGAAGCATGTAGTGAATGTCTGCTTTGCAAGGGCCAGCGACATTGAACCATTTTGGCATAGGAAAACCGTGGGCAGGTGTTCCTCCTCATCTTAGGAGTAGATGTCAGCGAGAGGTCGTTAGATCTGGGCTGGGTGACGCTGATGCTCAACCTGCTGACAATGGCTCTGGGCTACCTACTGGCTATGCTGGCTAAGCTGGACCGGCCCAGCACGGTCGCAATCACCTGTGAGGTTGGTATTCAGAATGGGACATTAGCGATCGCCGTTGCCAGCGCCCCCACCCTGCTCAACAATCCAACCATGGCAATTCCTGCGGCAATCTACAGCTTGCTGATGTTCGTAACCGGCGCAGCCTTTGCCAGGTGGACAAGCCGCAGTTCAGTTGTGAAAACACTATCTTGATCCTCAGTCAAAGCTTCCTGAGAAAATGAAAGCACTAATCTCTCACAACTTTAACTAAAGTTTGAATAGCTAATTCATCGCTTCTACAGCTGGTCGCAACGGTGATTGGGCAAGATGTGGATATTTTGAGTAGGCTTTATCAGGATCAGCCTGAGAAGATCCAGCTCAATCATGAGGTGCACCGCCCATGCAACTACCATCGGTCAACCTGCCTCGCCTTCAGCAGCTCATCAACTGGATTGCTCGTCCTTACGATTTTTTGGATGAGTGCGCAGAAAAGTACGGAGATATCTTTGTCGCGCAGCTTTTTGGCTTTCCGCCGCTGGTAATTATTAGCAATCCACAGGCGATTAAAGAGATCTTTGCGGTCGATGCCAAACAGTTTGATGCGGGCAAAGGGCAGCAGATACTCAAGCCGCTGCTCGGCGAGAATTCTTTGATTTTGCTGGATGGCGATCGCCACAAACGCGATCGCAAACTGCTCATGCCCCCTTTCCACGGTGCCAAGGTCAAATCCTACGGGGACACTATCTGCCAGATCACTCGTGAGGTAAGCAATACCTGGCAACCCCAGCAGCCCTTTTTGGCCAGTGAAGCCATGGCCGAAATTACGCTAGAAGTTATTTTGCAAACGGTGTTTGGACTGCGAGAAGGCGATCGCTATCAGCAGCTCAAATCTCTGCTGATCACGCTGCTGGATGCAACCGGGACGCCAGTAAGTGCCAGTATCCTGTTTTTCCCCTGGCTGCAAAAAGATTGGGGCAGTTGGAGCCCGTGGGGCAAAGTTGTGCGCCAGCGGCAGCAGGTCTATGACTTGTTACAGCAGGAAATTGACGAGCGCAGAAGCCAGCCAGACACAGCGGGCGATGATATCTTGAGCCTGATGCTATCGGCGCAAGACGAAGACGGACAGCCGATGACAGATGTAGAGCTAAAAGACGAGCTGATGACTATGCTGGTAGCCGGACATGAGACTACCGCTTCGGTGCTGACCTGGGCCTTGTATTGGATTCACAAACTGCCCCAGGTAAAAAATAAATTGTTGACAGAATTAGAGGGGTTGGCAGAAGAGGCTGGCTGTATGGCAGCAGCCAGCTTGCCCTACCTCACTGCCGTCGCCTCCGAAACGCTGCGGATATACCCGATTGCTCCCATCACCTCACCTCGAATTGCCAACCAGAAAGTCACCATCACAGATCACACTTTTCCGCCTGACACCGTCCTAGCGCCCTCCATTTACGCGCTTCACCACCGGGAAGATCTTTACCCTGAGCCCAAACAGTTTAAACCCGAGAGATTTTTAGAGAGGCAGTTCTCTCCCTCAGAATTCATTCCATTTGGCGGCGGCAGTCGGCGCTGTTTGGGATACGCCCTGGCAAAATTGGAGATTAATCTGGTACTGGCGACGACTTTAAAGCACCACTCACTCAAATTAACCGATGAGCAGCCAGTGACCCCTCGCCGTCGCGGTGTATTGGTCGCAGCCAGTGGCGGCGTGCCCTTAGTATTAAAAGACTGAGCATTAAAGGATTGATAGCGCCTCAATCCATACTGAGAACAAAAATGACTGAGAACAAAAATGGACGTAACCCAAGACAATCCCTGGTACGCCTGGTATGCCGCGTTTGATGAGACTCACAGCCCGGCAGAGCGCCAGCAGTGGTATAGCGGGGCTGCCCAAGCCTACCGATGGGCCAGACCTCGCTATCCTGAGGCTCTAATTGAGCAGGTCATGGCAACAGCCGGGCTCAACGAGGGAAGTACGCTGCTAGAAATAGGCTGCGGACCGGGAATTGCCACGGCTGACTTTGCCAAAAAGGGGCTGACGATTACGGGCGTAGAGCCGAGTGCGGCGGCCTGCGTACTCGCTCGTCAAGCCTGCAAAGCCCACCCCAACGTCACCATTCACAACAGCACCTTTGAAAACTATCCCCTCAGCCACACATACGACGCGGTGCTTGCCGCTACCTCCTTTCACTGGATATCACCCGACATTGCCTGCACAAAATCGGCTGCTGCGCTCAATCCAGGCGGATCGCTGATTTTGCTCTGGGCCACACCGCCTCAGCCCAGCGAAGAACTGTGCCAATATCTACAGCCCGTTTATGACCGCCACGCTCTTTCAGAAATGGGGCAAGAACACAGTCGCACTCAGGCCTACTACCAGAGCAACTTTGAAACCTTTGCCAAGAGGGTGAACACCTCTGGCTTTTTTCAGCCCAGCCGCGTGACGATACAAAGCTGCCAGTCTATCTACAGCATTGAAAAATACCTCGCCCTGCTGAGCACGCTCTCTGGCTACATTGCTCTCGAAGCGCAGACCCGAGAAAACCTGCTCACAGATCTAGGAGACCGACTGGCAAAAAAGCTAGAAACCGGTGCACTGACGACCGCTCATTGGTTTGCTTGCCAAGTTGCGCCTGCGCTGACACCCTCGTCTCCTTAGCAAAGCTATTAACTCCTTAGCAAAAGGTAACGGTTTGCTGTATCCCTTCAACAATATGGCAGCATAATGATTAGCTACCGAGCCTCATCAAAGCCCTATAGAAAGACTTTCCTCTAAGCAATTCATGGAACAGCAGCAGAACTACAGCGTTGTCATCACAGGAGCCTCTTCCGGTGTGGGCCTATACGCCGCTAAGTCGCTTGCCCAAAGAGGCTGGCACGTGATTATGGCCTGTCGCAATTTGTCCAAGACCAAACGGGTTGCCGAAGAGGTGGGCATGGCTCCTGAGCGCTATACCATTCTCAAGCTGGATTTGGCCTCACTAGAGAGCGTCCGGCAGTTTGTCAAAGACTTTCGAGAGACGGGGCGATCGCTCGACGCCCTAGTCGTCAACGCGGCCATCTACAAACCCCAGCTAAAGTCGCCCGAGCGCAGCGAAGACGGCTACGAAATCAGCGTCGCTACCAACCACCTCGGCCACTTTCTGCTGTGCAACCTGCTGCTAGAAGATATGAAAAAGGCAGCTCACCCCGAGCCGCGCCTGGTGACTCTAGGGACTGTGACAGCCAATCCCAAAGAGCTAGGCGGTAAGATCCCAATCCCCGCACCGCCAGATCTGGGCGACCTGAAGGGTATGGAACTCGGCTTTAAAGCGCCAATTGCGATGATCGACGGCAAAAAGTTTAAGCCAGGCAAAGCCTACAAAGACAGCAAGCTATGCAATATGCTGACCATGCTGGAAATGCACCGGCGCTACCACAAAGACGCGGGGATCGTTTTCAATGCACTCTATCCCGGCTGCGTAGCCGAATCTGACCTGTTCAGAGACGCGCCTAAGCTATTTCAGACGATCTTTCCGTTCTTTCAAAAGAATATTACCGGCGGGTATGTCTCTGAAGCGGAGTCGGGCGATCGCGTTGCCAAAGTCGTCGCCGATGAAGGCTACAACAAGTCCGGCGTGTACTGGAGCTGGGGCAACCGCCAAGATGCCAATCGCGAAGCCTTCTGCCAGGAAGTTTCTAACGAAGCCGCCGATGAGAGCAAAGCAGGCAAGCTGTGGGCGCTGAGCGAAAAATTAGTGGGCCTGACCTAAAGGCACAATTGCAAGGCTGACTACTGACAGATATTAAGCGGTGTGTCAAAACTAATGGGGGAGTGATCGCGCCCTTAGTTGTTTCGGCCTTGAGAGACGCTCTCACATGCTAGATTCTGCCCTATGCCAGAAGGTGTCATCCACTCGCCTGTGGTCAATGCTGACCTGGAGACTGATGCACCTATTTACGTTTATTGTTTCTCACCCAATGGTAGTGGTGCTGACGCTAGTTGCTATAGCTGCCCTGCCCTGGATAGTCCGGCAGGCCCGCTGGAGAAAGCCAGCGATCGCCCTGAGCGGCAGCCTCCTAGTGGTTTACCTAGTAGCTACCTCGCCTATTCTCACAGGGCTAGGCAACCGGCTGCTGGTGGGCTTTGTCCCCGCTGATTCTGGCGAAAAAGCGGCGGCTATTGTCGTACTGGGACGGGGATCGGAGCAAAACTCAACGCGCGTGAAAGAAGCTAGCAAGCTATGGAATAATCAGCGAGCGCCGCTAATTTTTGCTAGCGGACGCGGGGATGCGCCCCAAATTGCTAAGCTGCTGCTGAATCGGGCGATTCCGGCTGAGGCGATTGCCGGCGAACCCTGCTCGCTCACTACCGACCAAAACGCCGAATTTACCGCTGCGATTTTGCGCCCTCAGGGCATAGATAAAATTATCTTAGTCACCGATCCGCTGCATATGATGCGATCGCTACTCACCTTTGAGAGCTTTGGCTTCGAGGTCATTCCTCACATTAGCCCAATCGCACCAGATACCCAGCGTATCCAAAATCAGTTTTTGGTGTTTCGAGAAAGCCTTGGCCTGCTTAGCTACGGTCTTTTGGGCCGTTACGCTGCTCGCAAAGTGCCCCCGGTTTCGGTCATCTATGCAAACCAACCCAGTGCAAATCCTGGTGCAAATCAGGAAGACCCTTTGCCCAAAAGCTACAGCAGACTTAGTCCTGATCATTCCTGAAGAGGCCCCGTTATGCTTTCCCCGATCACGCCTAAAACACTTTCTCTAAGGCTCCATCCTGGGCAGGATATCCGTCAGGAGCTGGAGACTTTAGCCATCAAAGAAAGACTCAGTGCAGGTGTTGTCTTGAGCGCAGTTGGCAGCCTATCTGAAGTATGTTTGCGATTTGCAGGCCATGATGCGCCCACCGAGCTAACCGGCAAGCACGAGATTTTGACCCTTTCTGGAACGCTCGGGGCAGACGGCGTCCATCTACACATGACCGTCGCCAACTCACAGGGCGAATGTACAGGCGGACATGTGGTTTATGGCTGTCTGGTCTATACAACGCTTGAGCTAGTGATTGTCTCCATTCCCGAAGTCAGGTTTCGCCGAATATTTGACGAAAATACCGGCTCTAAAGAGCTAGAGATATCTTCAAAAGATAAGTAATACATAATGGTAGCTAAGGAATGAGGATTGAATAACTTGACCCTTTGCGCCTGTCTCACTACCTACTCTATGAGCAGAGCAAGCTCTACACCCCCCGCCCTCTCCCAGCGGAAGATTCCGTGTATACACGAGCAAGACATTGGTTGAGTGGCCTCAGTTACCGACCCACCTCTCCCTGCGGGCACTCCTCCGAGGAGGAGAATTGTCCCGGCTTGCTTTTGAGGTGATCGAGCTGCCTGGCCTGAAGTCAATCCCCGCCTGGGCGGGGTGGCCCGCAGGGACGGGGCGGGTCAGCAATTGTTGCCACCACGCCGACCTCTACCTTCTCGCAGAGTGGGCACAGGAGTTGTGCATTGCATTAATCCTTGATCCTGAGCGACTCTACAGAGAGTCAAGACAGCTTAGACAGGTCTGTATTCGCCCCGCAAATAACGATCCCAATTCTCTCTCCGGCAGCAGGCTGGTAGCGACCTGACATCAGCGCTGCAATCGGGACAGCGCTAGCGGGCTCTGCGACAATGCGTAGCTCCTCCCACAGCAGCCGTTGAGCTTGGATAATCGATTTTTCATCCACAAGGACAACCTGCTCAACGTACTGCTGAGCGATGGGAAACATCAGTTTACCCACACAGCGACAGCCCAGCGCATCAGCGGTAATGCCGCCTACTTCCACATTGACCCGCTCTCCCGCTGCCATTGAAGCGTGCAGCGAAGGGCCTAGTTCTGCCTCTACCCCGACTACTCGGCATCGCCCCTGGTACCAGGCAGCAATGCCGGCAATCAGGCCGCCGCCGCCAACAGCGACTAGCACTGTATCTAGATCGGGGGCATGCTGCTCTAGCTCTAGCGCGACGGTTCCCTGCCCGGCGATGACCTCTACCTGGTTAAAAGCATGAACGACTAATCCGCCTGTCTGACTGGCCTGTTCTTCACTCTTGCCAAGCGCCTCAAAGTAGTCACGTCCGTATATGGTGATGGTTGCATCGTAGTTTTTTAAGCGCTGGACCTTGGTTGGAGACGATATCGTAGGCACGAAGATTTCCGCCGGGCACTGAAGCTTACGAGCTGCGTAGGCAACGGCAGCGCCATGGTTACCGCCCGAGGCCGCAATCACCCCTGCCACCGGCAAAGGATTTTTTAGCATTCGGTTAAAAGCGCCGCGTGCCTTAAAAGAGCCTGCATGTTGCAGCATCTCTAGTTTTAGAGTGAGACGGGCATCCAGCCCAAAAGTGCCTTCAGCTAGCGTTACAGAAGGCGTTTCTCGAATGTGTTTTGCAATTCTGTGATGGGCCTCTGCAATCAGCGGCTTAAAGTCTTCAGGTTTCATAGGTTCAGCCGTAGGCCTTTTTAGCAGTTGAGGTGCCCAGGCATTATTATACGGGTATCAGCCTCTGCCTCAGAGATGCTTTTAATCTGCCCTGTGACTCATGAATTCATTCTCCTCTATTGTCAACGCCCAGCCGCCTTCGGTAGATCAACGACGGCAGGCGGCTTTGGCGATCGCTCAGCAGTGCTCATCCCTCTTAAAGCAAGACTTTAGCGCAACAGAGGTGATTGTCTTCGGGTCTTTACGCGGTGACACACCCTGGCACAATGAATTTATAAAACCTTCTCCATGGCAAAATTCACAAAGGTTTCGCCGCGACGAGCTACGGTTTGTTTTTCGACTATGGCAAACCCCATTCGCTGAAAAAATGGCTTTGCAGTGATGCTGACTTCTACAAACAGGCGGCTGATTGGTAGCGCTAAGGCTTTTGCTTCTATGGCCCGATAGAGCTGAGCGCCTACCCCCCGCCGCTGATAGTCTTTGTGGCAGTAAAAGCAGTCTATATGGCCATTGGGCTCTAGCTCTGCGAATCCGGCGATCGCCCCTGCCTCCTCCGCCACGTAGGTAAACCGGCTCGCACAGACCGCCGCCCAGTCTCTAAAGTGAACGTCATCAGGTGCCCAGGCCCTAACTTGAGCACTGGAATAATCGCGAGCATTCACTTCCCGAACGGTCTCATGAAATAGCTGCGCTACTTGTTCAGCATCTGGTGCTGCAAATAAACGTATCTTGATCACGGTGGCTTTGCCCCCATTTCTAAAGAATTCTCTAAACAATTCACTGACGGGCCTCCCAGTGACGGCGCTGATAGCTCTTGCTGATGCGTGCGCCAGCAGCAGAGAGAAAGTATGCGCTAGCTGGGGCAATCACCGGCACCCAGCCGCCAGCTTGAAAGCAGAGCACACCGACCAAAAAGACAACGCTCAGACCGCTTACACCAAAGAAAATCAGCACTGGTCCGCGCTGAGTGAGTACCATTAGCGTACTGCCAATACCAGTCAGCGTCACGATCCAGGCAATTTCTGCCCAGTCTGGCCAGGCCCAAGGGAGCGGCCTGCCTTCTAGCACCGCTGAGAGAATTTGGCTGACGACTTGAGCATGAATCATCACGCCTGGCATTTGATGGTGATCGCCCCTCGTATTAAAAGGCGTCAAAAACAGATCGCGACTGCTGCCAGCAGCTGAACCAATGAGAACAATCTTGTCTTTCACCAAATCTGGATCAAAATTGTTGTTCAAAACATCGGTAAATCTTAGCCTGGGAGCTACATTTTGAGCTGAGCGATACTGTACAAACATCTGATAGCCAGCAGCATCGGCCTCTTGATAGCCGCCAAAGCTAGGCGAGATCATCTTAAAACGCGCATCGCCAAGCTGCAAAATATCGCCGTCAGCTGGCACAATCGCGTGATACTTCTCCAGATAGCGCATAGAGAGTTCCAGCCCTAGCGAAAAAATGGGCTGTTCAACCGATAAAAAGTCGAGCATAGGGGCTCGCCGTACGCGAAAATCTGTATCGACCACAATATTGTTGAAGCTAGTTTGCTCAAAGGCAATGCCTGCGGGTGGCGGCACGGCATCATCAGCGTCACCTAGCTGGGTCACAGCGACTACATTGGGCACTTGCAGACTCTGATGCAGGGCCTCAGTACCGGGCGCTTGGGGCAGGTCGCGCGGTAGGTCGAGACCAATGCTGGCAGGCTGGTGCTGCTGAAGGTTGTTGATCGCCGTTGCCACCAGCTCGTCAGAGGGCGTTGTCAGGGAAAGCGATCGCAGGTCTGCCTCAGTTACTTCCACAATCAGCAGCCGGGCATCTGGCCCCGGATCGGCGCGGCTGCTCACCAGCGCATCGTAAACTGACAGCTCAGCGGGGACAAAAGCGCCGATCTGTCGTAGGCCCAATATGAAGGCGCTGGTGGCGGCAGTCGCGATCGCCGCCGTCCAGCGTTTGGCCCGTTTACCCATGCGCCATCGCACAATAGAAGAAGTGCTGCCGGTTCCTCTGCCAATTCTCAGGGGTCCCTGAGGCAAAGACGTTTCTGGGTAAACATCCGGGCCAGTGGCTTCGTCCGGCAGCTGTTCGAGACGGTCGAGGTCGCGCAGGACTTCTTCTACACTTTGATAGCGATGACACACATAGTGGCGGGTCATTTTACTCAGCAGAATAGCCAGCCCAGGGCTAACTTGAGCGCAGCCCTGCCAGGCGGGATTCAAGCTGTCATCTTCGGGAAGATCGTAGGGTAATCGCCCGGTGATCGCCTGAATCGCCGTCATCCCCAGCGCATAAATATCGCTGCAATAGCGCGGTTTGCCCGCGAGCTGCTCACTGGGCGTATAGCCCTGAGTACCAATGCCAATCGTCAGCGCTGTGGGTTCACCGGTAATCAGCCGGGTGCGAATCTCCTTGACCGCGCCAAAATCAATCAGAACAATCTCGCCATTGTCCTGCCGGCGAATCAGGTTGTCCGGCTTCAGGTCGCGGTGCACCACCTGGTGACTGTGAATAAAGCCCAGCACTGGCAGCACGCTCTCCAGCAGCGCGATCACATCAGCCTCGCTGAATTTACCAACCTGCTTAATTTCGCCTTCTAAAGACTGACCGTCAACAAATTCTTGAACCAGATAAAACTCGTTGTCTTCTTCAAAAGAGCCCAGTAATTTGGGAATGTGAGTGTGGGAGCCTAGCCGCTTTAGGGTTTTTACCTCAGTCTCAAACAGGCGTCGGGCGATCGCCAAAAACTTAGCATCCTGGCTGGCGGGCTTGAGCTGCTTAACCACACACTGAAGCTGATGACTCTGCTGAATGTCTGTTGCCAGATAGGTCTGGCCAAATCCGCCTGCCCCTAAAATGCGCGTCAGCTGATAGCGTCCAGCAAGCGTCTGTCCCAGCATATTGCTCCGAGTCCTCCTGCGCCATATTTTACCCAGGAGGACTGCCGGAACAAAGATAATACTATCGGGCGAATCTATGGCAATGGTGCTCCGGGGGACAGAAGACAGGAGACAGCATGGTCTAGCCTAAGTACATCCCAATTCTGGCGTTGGCTATCGCTTTTTAAGACGCTATTCTATGGTCACAGTGAAAAGTAGTCACAGTAGAGATATGGCGGCAAATCTAGCGACGCGATTGCAGGCTGAAAGGGAGCGACAGTTCATCGGGCGGGCTGCTGAGCTAGCGGTCTTTCAGCAGGCGTTGCTGAGCCTGGAGCTGCCCTTTTGTCTGTGGCACATTTTTGGGCCGGGCGGGGTCGGCAAATCCACGCTAATGCAGGCGCTAATTCGCACCTGTCAGACCCGCGCTATTCCTTATGCCTACGTCGATGCGCGGCAGATGGAGGCTGATCCAGATTCTTTTTTAAGTGCTTTGCGGGTGGCGATAGGCCTGGATTCTGGCGAGGATGTGCTGGCGGCGATCGCCTCAGCCGCGAATCAGGCCAAACCCAATCGCTACGTTCTATTTATTGACACCTACGAACAGCTCGACGCTTTAGATCTCTGGCTGCATCAGAGCTTTATCACTGAGCTACCGGCATTTACGCTGGTGGTATTGGCCGGTCGTCAGCCGCCTGCTGCCGATTGGCAAATCGATGCGGGTTGGCAGGCCCTGATTGAAACACTTGCCCTGCGTAATTTTCGGCCTGAAGAAAGCCAAAATTACTTGACTCAGCGTCACGTGCCCGCTGCCGAGCACGAGGCAATCTTGGCTTTTACCCACGGCCATCCGCTGGCGCTTTCTCTGGTCGCTGACATTTTTGCACAGGGCAAAATCACTGACCAGCCGATTTCTTTTCAGCCTGCCGCCGCGCCCGACTTAGTTAAGCTACTGCTGGAAAAGTTTGTTGAACAGGTGCCGAGTGCGCTGCACCGTCAGGCACTGGAAGCTTGCGCCTGTGTACAGGCGCTGAGCGAATCGCTGCTGGCTCATCTGCTAGAGCAGCCCGATGTGCATTCCCTATTTGACTGGCTCAGAGGGCTGTCGTTTATCGAAACGCACGCTGCCGGGCTGTTTCCTCACGATGTGGTGCGCGAGGTGCTGGTGGCCGACATGCGCTGGCGGGCACCCGACTGGTATGAGTTGCTACATGCCAGAGCGCGGGCTTATTACAGCGATCGCCTCAGCAAAACCCAGGGTGCTGAGCAGCATCGGGTGCTGTTTGACTATATTTTTCTGCACCGCGACAATTCGGCCATTCGACCCAACTTTACCTGGCAGGAGACCAGCAGCCTAAAGGTAACCGAGCTGCGGGCTAGCGATGTACCTGACCTGCTCGCTATGGTGGAGGGCTTTGAGGGTAAGGCAGCGGCTAAGCTAGCAGCCTACTGGATGAAGAAACAGCCTGAAGGCGTTTTGATTTTTCGAGATGCCGAGCAGCAGCCAGCGGGGTTTGTGAGCAAAGTAACGTTAAGTGAGGACACGGTTGAGGCGACCTCTCAAGACCCCGCCACTCACTCAGCCTGGAACTACCTGAAGGATCATGCGCCGCTGCGTTCGGGCGAGTCTGCCGTGATGTTTCGCTTTTGGATGGCGAAAGGAACTTATCAAGCCGTTTCACCCGCTCAGAGCCTGATATTTATCACCTTTGTCCAGTATCACCGCGAAACGACTAATCTGGCCTACACCTTCTTTTCCTGCGCGCAGCCAGAAGCCTGGGCACAGATGTTTGCCTACGCCGATCTCACCCGACTACCCGCCGCTGACTTTACCACCGGTGACCATACCTACGGCGTCTACGGTCACGACTGGCGAGTGCTGCCGCCAGCCGCCTGGCAATCGCTGTTGGCCCAGCGAGAAATGATGACGGCGGCAGAGCAGCCCGAGCCGGTGACGGAAACGGTGGTCGTGCTCAGTCAGCCTGAGTTTGAGGCGGCGGTGCGATCGGCTTTGCAGACATTTACGCAAACTGAAGTGCTGACTGAAAATCCGTTGGTGCGATCGCGCCTAATAGAAAACAACACCGCTGCTGAAGCGACCTCAACAGACCGCGCCGTGGCCCTACAGTCTCTTATCGGTGAAGCTGCCGATACTTTGAAAGCTACCCCCAAGCACAGTAAATATTACCGCGCTCTGCACCAGACTTACCTGGAGCCTGCCCCCACCCAAGAACAGGCAGCGGCGGCGCTAGATCTCCCCTTTAGCACGTTTCGCCGCCATCTCAGGGCCGGTATTGCTGAAGTGACAGCATTTTTGTGGAACCGTGAACTGAGCTAGCTAGCTCGCTCAATTTCAAAAGAGACTCGATAAGAAATGGGCTTATCAAGATGGCTGCAAGGTCTGGGTTATCTGCCATGTGTGGTCTTCAGCCAATCGTAAAAGCGATTGATGGTGATTCTCTAAAGATTCTCGATGGCCCACGCTGACATAAGCCGTTTTTGCGGCGGCTAAGTGGCTATAGAGCTGTTCTTCATTGGAACGGTCCAGGGCGCTAGTCGCCTCGTCTAAAAGGGTATAGGCAGGCTGATGAATGAGAACCCGAGCAAAGCTGAGCCGCTGTTGTTCTCCCAAAGAAAGAACATCGCCCCATTCTTCTACTGTGTCAAAGCCGTCATCGTAGCGTTCGGCCAGGTCTGGCAGATTCACTTTCTGGAGAACTTCAGTTAGCTGCGCATCGGTTGCTTTTGTGTCAGGGTAGGGATACAGCATCTGTTGTCTCAGATTGCCTAGCACCATGTATGGCTTTTGGGGCAAAAACAAAAGTGCCTGGATATCGGGTCTGAGAATGGTGCCTGTGCCAGAGCGCCAAAGACCTGCGATCGCCCGCATCAAAGAACTTTTGCCGCACCCACTCGGCCCCATCACTAAGAGTGACCCCTCTTTATCCAAAGTTAGCGAGAGGTTTTCAATTAGCGTTCTCTGGTAGTTAGGCGTTTGCAGCGTCAGGTTATCGAGAGCTAGCGCTGGAGCTGTTTCGATTAAAATGAGGGGCGAGGCTTCTGCATTAGTTTCAGCAGTGCGAGTTGCGATCGCCTCATCAGAGCTTCCTTCTTCTGATTTTGTCTCGGTCTCTAACGAAGCAGCTAAGATAGGCAGCTCTTTCGGATTTTCGTCTTCGAGCGCATCAGGACTTTCAATATCGCCAATCGCATCAGAGAAGTCATAGAGCCTGTCAATACCCGCGCCAAAGGCTGTTAGCGATTGCAGACGAGCGACAATCACATTGAGTGAAAAGAAAACGCGGATGAATGCGCCTTGAGCTTCGCTCACTTTACCCACCTCAACCGCTCCGCTAAATACGCCCGGTGCCACTACAATTGCAGGCAGAACAAACGGAATAAATTCGTAGAAATTAGTGAGGCCGTTGAGCGCCAGTTCCCAGGTCAGCAGCTTTTTATAGTTATCAAACGCGGCGATGAACCGATCTTTAATTTGCTCAGACTCTTGCCTCTCACCCTGGTAAAACGCGATCGCTTCTGCATTCTCTCGCACTCGCACCAGGCTAAAGCGAAAGTTCGCCTCTTTTTTGAGCTGCTCAAAGTTGAGCTTTACCAGCGGCTGACCAAATACGCCAATCGTCAGCACCGTACCCGCCACCGCATAGATGACGAGAAACAGCACTAACTCTCTAGAGATTCCCCACAGCACGCCGCTAAAGGCAATGATTGATAGAACCGACTCAACGGCGACCAGGACTAGAGTCAGCGACTCTTGAGTAAAGCTCCGCACGTCCTCAGCAATTCGCTGATCAGGGTTGTCTATTTCAGGCTTGAACTGGTTGATGTTGTAAAAGGCGCGATCCTGAAAATATCTGTCGAGAAAACTACCTGTGAGCCAACGCCGCCAGGCTAGGCCCAAGCGATCGCGCAAAAAAGTATAGCCCGCCAGCAGCGGCGCATACACCACTAAAATGCCCAGAAAAACACCCACCGTTTTCCAAAAGCGGCTTTCACTCTTAGCCGACAGTGACGAAATCAGCTCGCCCCGCTGGGTATTTAGTAAAACACTCAGACCAGTGTAGCCCAGCAGCAGCAAAACAATCAGCAGCAGCAGCCCCCGCGCCTTCCACTTGTCTTCGCCAAACCAGTAGGTTTTGGCGATCGCCCAAAACCGTTTGAATACTTTGAAGTTGAATCTTTCCATACACAAGCGATTTGACAGGCCTTTCTAGAAGCGGCCCGTCGATCTAAAGAACCTTAAGGGTAACGGCTGGGCCAACCTCAGTGCTCTGTCGGCTGGTTTATTTTGGAGGCTGGTTTATTTTGGAGCGATCGCGCTCTAAAAACTCTCTAATGTACTGGTTGACTAGCGCTGGCTGCTCCTGCTGAACCCAGTGGCTACAGCCAGCGATATAGCGAATCGTCAAGTCTCTCACATAGTCTGCTGTACCGTAAGTCAGTTCTTTGCCAAGGGCGACATCGTTCTCTCCCCAAATCATCAGAGCCGGCACGTCTAGCACGCCCCACTGTTGATCGAGCAGTCCATCGGAGCTAAATATATTGCGGTAGTAGTTCAGCATACTGGCGATCGCCCCTGGTTTCGCCGCCGCCGCTACCAGCGCATCAATATCGGCTTCTGTAAAAGCCGCTGACGCCTGACCTTGAAACGCAGCCCGAATTGCGGCGTAGTTGCCCGCTTCTAGCAAAATCTCTGGCAGCACCGGCAGCTGAAACAGGCCAACGTACCAGCTTTTCAGGAGCTGCTGAGGCGTGCGCAAACCCGCTGCAAACTTGGCCGGATGCGGCAGGTTGAGCACAATTAGCTGCTCTAACATTTGAGGGTAGGCGTAGGCAAAGCTCCAGGCGATCGCCCCGCCCCAGTCATGCCCCACCAGCGTACATCGCTCGTAGCCCAGCGCTCGAATTGTTCCCGCCACATCTTTGACTAGCTCAGGCAGCGCGTAGGCAGACTTCTCTTTGGGCTTATCGCTGTCGTTGTAGCCCCGCAAATCTGGCGCTACTACTTTGTAGTCGCTACCAAATGCCTCAAGCTGATGTCGCCAAGAGTACCAAAATTCTGGAAAGCCATGCAAAAACAGCACCAAAGGGCCGTTGCCCTGAGTGACATAGTGCAGTTGAACGCCGTTCGTTTTCAAATAGCCATGCTGCACGAGCCCTAATCGATGGCGCAGCCTTCCTCATCACAAGAGATGCTGTCGGAACTCGCCGCTGCTGGCACGACAGTAAATCCGCCTACTCGAAGCGTATCGAAGCCGAACTGTTCTTGCAAAACCTGACTAAAGCTAGCGATGATATTGGGCAGCTGCTTTTCAATCTCGGCGCGCATTTTGTCAGCTTCAGGCGTTGGGTTACCGACGGTTTCTACAGGCATAAGATACAAGCTCTACGAATCAATACGGTCATTTTACAGGCTTTGACCAGAATGATGTATGTTGACAGACTGCACTTTGCTGAAGAGAGCGCGCCATGCTTACCAATCCCAGGTGTCAGAGTCACCTTTGAGGAGTGGGGTCAGGTCTGCGACGGCTCATTTCTATGCCTATCTTCACGACTCTAGCTGAGCTGCCTAAAAAAAAGCCGTCCAACAGCGGTAAAAATTGTCTCAACTGATAGGTTAGATTAGCGACGGCCCTTGATGTAGGGGATGCCTAGTACAGTTGGCGTGCGATCGCGCAACCGACTTCCCACCAATACTAGCAGCGTCAGCGCGTAAGGCAGCATTAGCAAAAACTCATAGGGCAGCGTTTCGGAGCCCAGCGCCTGAATGCGAAACTGAAGCGCATCGGCAACGCCAAACAGCAGCGCTCCCGCCAAGGCGACAGATGGCTGCCAGCGAGAGAAATAAACTAGCGCCACCGCAATCCAACCCCGACCCGCTGTGACTCCCTCAATGAATAGATTGAGCTGCCCGACTGTCAGCACCGCACCCCCTAAACCGGCTAAAGCTGACCCTGCTAGCACACAGGCATAGCGAATCCGCAAAACGCTCAGGCCAGAAGTCTCTACCGCTTCGGGATGTTCTCCAGCCGCGCGAATTTGCAGCCCCCAGCTGGTGCGATAGAGCAGCCAGCCAATCAGCGGCACCAGCGCCACACTGAGATAGACCACCAAACTGTGATTGAACAAAATTTTGCCGACCACCGGTAGATTAGAAAGTAGCGGTATCGGCCAGGGGCTGAGACCGCTAATGCGAACCGTTGCCAGGGCAGGCGCGGCTCGATAGCAGTAAGTTGTTAGACTTTGGCCCAGCAACACTAGGGTAATGCCCGAGACCACCTGATCGGCCCGGCAGGTGATAGATAGCCAGGCCATGACCAGGCCCATAGAGGCTCCAGCAAGCAGCCCCGAACCGAGACCAACCCAGGCAGCTAGCTCCACTGAGCCGGTCGTTTGCTCTAGCGAATAGGTCGTCGCAAAGCCAGCCAGCGCGCCCACCAGCATCACCCCTTCTAGCCCCAAATTCATCACGCCCGAAAGCTGAGTGATAATTTCGCCGAGTACGGCCAGCAGTACCGGTATCGCCAGGCGAATACCAGCAGTAAGAATAGCGGTCAAAAAAGTGAAGGTAAAAACCTGTTCCCAGGGCATGGCGTTTGATGACTGTTGGCTTGAGTTCAGTTTATAGCCTGATTGGATTAGATGATGGCTGAAGCAGGTAAAACTGCTCGGGTTTTAAACGGCGCTATAATCTGAGACAACCGACTTTGAGCTGGAAAGCAGGACGACAGTGGAAATTATGCCGATCTTTAGCGTCAGCGGTGAGAAGTCCTACCGAGCGATCGCTGGAGACAAACACTCAGTCGGTAGAACGGCAGGGCAAGCATTAGACGCATTAATAGCCCAGCTGAACCAGACAGAGTTTAGTGCGCTACTTTTTATCCGGAGCGCTCACCCTGACAAATTCTTTAGCGCCGAGCAACAGGAACGGTTATCAGTGCTGATGAGCTTATGGCGGACAGCGCGAGAGCAAGGGCAAGAATTGCCGTCACAGCAAAAGGCAGAGCTAGAGAAGCTAGTCGAAGCTGAACTGAGCGCAGCAACTGCTGCTAGGACTGTCTGCTGCTATATGAGGGTTTTGCCTGTGCTGTGTTCAAGCCAAGTGACCAACGCTATTGCGATTAAATAGCGCCTACGATGCTTGCGGGCCAAGTTGACCTGCTTTCTAGCGCGCCTACGATTCTCCCGATGCCTGTCGCACCAGCAATCAAGTGGACAGGCCGATGAACCATCTTGACCGTATGTTTACCATGCAGGGGTTTCATGGCGATTGGTGATCGGCTGAGCAGTCGGTCACTCATCGCCTTGAAAAACTAGAACAGCCTATCCGCATTGATGCGAAGTCGCAGCGTATCATCAAACAAAATATTGCGATCGCGCTGACCTCTATTTCACTGCTGCTAATTGCCAACTTTTTGGGCGAACTTACTCTGCTTGCCAGGGTTGTAGCTGAGGCGTATTTTCGTTTGTCATTCTCTTCAAAGCTTTGTCGTTGTTCATTCGCTGTTGTACTATTACACTGGCCACTGTAGCAGCCCGTCGATGCACGGAGCTGAGGGAAGTTCCCGCTACCTGGTAACAAGAGGTGACTTTATCCTGCTGCTTCAACCGTAGCCCGGTGAGTAGACTGACGGTAGGCTCAGCCAGTGCTGTTAAAGGCGCTACTTGCGCTAGGCCCGTCGCCAAAATCACACATTCCGGTTGCCATTGCGTATGATCGTCTCGCAGAATAGTCGGGATTGCACAGCTGGATAAAAACTCGCCAGCAGCGAGCTTTAAACGCTTTTTTTCAATTGCAGATAGCAACAAATCTGCGCAAGGGCGCGATTGAGTGGCAAACAAGGGCTTGACGCGGTGAATGAGCTGACAGAGCTGGGTGCGATCGCTCACCGACAGCAAGTCTTGAACTTGAGCGTAGAACGACATCACCGGACGCACCAGATGAGCCAGGGGATGATTGGGGCACTGTTGAGTGAGCGCCAAATAGTCTCTTAAAAAGGCGGGATAATCGTCGATGTGTAGTAGTGCATCCCAGCCAGGATACGGCAAGTTGCAGGTCCGATAGCAGTTTTCCAATTCTTGTTGTAGCAGCCTTTGCGCTGCGATCGCGGTGGGCCGAACCAGCATATTTTCACGAGTTAGCCACCGGCACCGATAGCCTTCAGTGGGCTCTACAGCGGGTAGTCGTGCCTGCGCCCGGCGGCTGACTAAGGTGACATGCTCTACGCCAAGATTGTGCAGGGCATGCAGGGCAACTTCGATACCAGCAGGGCCAGCGCCGACAACAGTGACCTGAGGCGGTAAATTTTGGCTGTAGCGATCTTCCATAGGAAGGGCGATGCCATCGCACGGACAAGCCCTAAAAACACGCCCTGCCCATTCAGAAGACAGCCCAGCCCAGCGATGCCCCGTCGCCTGCACAAAGTAATCGGCCTCATACACCGCTGCGGTTGTTTTCACCCTTATTTGGCCGGAGAGTGATCGCCGCTGTGGGATACCAACGCCCGAGACAGCTTTTTTGGATTAGGGCTCCATCACACCAAAGCTCATACGATTCGAGCGGTGCTAGAAGGCATCATCTACAGTCTGTATGGCGTCCTAACCGCACTAGAAGAAGTGACTGGTCCCGCCAAAAGCATTCAGGTGAGCGGCGGCTTTGCTCGCTCATTCCTATGGCGACAAATGCTGGCAGATATGTTCAATCGAACGGTGATTATTCCCGATAACCCTGAAGGCTCTTGCTTTGGGGCGGCGGTACTGGGTCTTTATGCGCTGGGCCGTATTTCTGACCTGGAGCAAGTAAACGACATGCTTTGCAAAACTCACAGCCACCAGCCTGCTCTTGAAAACGTCGAGCGTTATCAGTCGGTGCTGCCCGTATGATATCTGAAGCTGCTCGAAAGCTTTAAACCGCTCTATAGTGAGATTGCCAAAGCCAGCCGTCAGTAAGCGATCACGCTCACAGGCTGACACTTAGGCAGTCGAATGTCTCAACTCTCTCCGATCAAGATAACTGTCAATCGTTCTTTAACAGACAAACGCTTGAGAAAGATCTCTCGGTGTCAGGAAACTGGGCTCTCGCAATTGCCCTGTCAAGGATTTTTAATATAGATAGAACAGTACGCAGAAAACTCAAATTTCTTATTTTTGTTTGTCTAAAACCATAGGCAAAGATAGTATCAACAACCGTGAGGAAACCTTATCTGTCAAACGTCACAAATCGCCCAAGATGAACCCGCCAAACAATTGCTGAGCTGTTGATGAATCTGTAGCGGGTTGAGCTGACGCCCGATGAGTATGAGCTGGTTTTGAGTGGGACGCTGCTGAGTATCGAGGAAAAGGTCAATTCGCTTACCGGCTAATTGAAAAATGTGCCGATGATCTTGCCCTTCAAACCAGAGAATGCCTTTGGCACGAAAGATGTTATCGGAAAGCTGGTGCATGAGAAAATGTTCAAATCTGATCAGGTCGAAGGGGCGATCGCTGCGAAAGGGAAGCGAAACAAAGCCATCGTTAGCTAAATGTTCAGACGGCTGCACTGACAATTTTCCTGATAATACTCTTTCTGATAAAAGATAGGTTTCAACATCGGCTAACCCCACATCTAAAATCGCAGACAGCGGCAGGGTCGCGTCAGTAGTCAGGCTACATCGCAACAACCGCGCCCCGGCTTTTAAGTCATAGATTTTACGCTCTACGATAGCCGCCTGCTCTGCGGTGACCAAATCGGCCTTGTTGAGCAAAATCACATCGCTGTAGATCAGCTGATTCAGGTACACCGAGCTATCCAACAGCGCCGTGCCAAACATCTCGGCATCGACCACGCCCAGCACCGAATCCAGCCGGGTCAACTCTCGCAATTCTGTCCCCACAAACGTCATAATAATCGGCAGCGGATCGGCTACTCCCGTGGTTTCTATCACCAGGTAATCTATCCGCTCTGGGCGCTCCATCACCTGATAGACCGAATCCACCAGGCTTTCATTAATGGTGCAGCAAATGCAGCCGTTGCTTAGCTCCACCATATTTTCCTCAGCCGCCACGATGAGCTGACTGTCAATATTAATATCGCCAAATTCATTTACCAGCACCGCCACCTTCAGCCCCTGGCAATTGGTCAAAATGTGATTGAGCAAAGTGGTCTTACCGCTTCCCAAAAAGCCAGTAATCACCGTCACCGGCATTCCTTGCTTGGGGATGGCGATCGCTGACCGGTCATCAGGTGTAATCATTAGATATCGGCATCCGGTGTTGACATCATAGATTGATAATGATTATCGTTCTTACGATATACTGGTGTCGAAGATTCGTCAAAATAATCTGCTATGATTTCTTCGTATCCACGATAATGATTATCATTTTACAAAATGCTAGCCGTTCAAAATCTGTCGGTTAACTATCGAGGCATTGAGGCGCTGACGGCGGTTTCGCTGACCTTGCAAGCAGGCGAATGGGTGGGGCTGATTGGCCCCAATGGAGCCGGTAAAAGCACCCTGGTGAAGGCTATTCTGGGCCTGACGCCTTACCAGGGCAAAATTTTGCTAAATGGGGCTTCGTTAAAGCGGCAGCGGCAGCAGGTGGCCTATGTGCCACAGCGATCGCAGATTGACTGGGACTACCCTATCACTGCCTGGAGTGTGGTGATGATGGCCCAAACAGCGGCAATTGGCTGGGGTCGTGCGCCCGGTGCCAAAGCCAAACGGCTCGTCAGCGCCGCGTTAGATCGGGTCGATATGCTGCCTTTGCGCCACCGGCAAATTGGCGAGCTTTCCGGCGGTCAGCAGCAGCGGGTTTTCTTAGCCCGCGCCCTGGCTCAGCAGGCAGATTTATTTTTGCTAGATGAACCCTTCACCGGCATCGACAAGAAAACCGAAGCCATCATCCTCGGTATTTTCTCCGAACTTAGCGGCCAAGGCAAAACCCTGCTCATTTGTAGCCACGAGTGGGGCAGCGCCCTCAACCGCTACCACCGCCTGCTGCTGCTCAATCGCCGCGTACTCGCCAACGACACCCCCGAAGCGGTGATGACCATGGAAAATATTCAGCAAGCCTACGGAGCCAACATTCAATCGGTGCTCAATAGCCAAAGCGCTATCCCGTTTGCCTGCTAGCAGTTCTTGCCAATTCTAAAAAGCTTAGCTATGCTAAAGGTTAATCAATCTTGGTAAGCGTTTATGAGCAGTCAGCAGACGGTGTTAACCACTTTAGGCTGTGCGGGTTCTGTGGCTGCAATCCTAGCCATGACCAGCCCGGCGATGGCCAGCTCACTCACAACCAATCCGGTCACAGCCCCTGACGCTGCTTCAGATTACGGCTTGCCCACGCTCGTTCAAAATGAATCTAACCCCATCACAGACGCGCTAGGCTGTACCTGTGCGGTTTGTACAGGCGGAGTACAGCGACCTATTTTTTAGCGTCTGTTTGAGAAATCAAAAATACCTTCAGCAAATACTTTTGGTAATCGCTCTCTCAGCAACTGGGAGAGCTTTTTGTTGGCCGAAAAATCTTTTTCGATGGCTTCGGCACACAGGCAAAACTCGAAACGACTATAATACGTGTGTCCTCATCTGACTGGGAGTTTAAATGATGTCTCTCTCTGAATTAATTCCTTTAGTAAACAATCTGAACCCGTCAGACAAATTATCACTCTTCAAACTTCTAGCAACACAAGTCCCAGATGCTGAGCTACAAGCTGTCTTTTCTGCATCAGAGTATCCAGTTTGGTCGCCCTACGACGCAACAGAAGCTGAAGACATTCTGATGCAGATGATTCAGAATGAACAAAAGGCATCTGCCTCTACTCATGCCTAGTACAGTCGAGTTTCCCCTTCCTGATGACGAAGCATTGCCCACGATTCCCATCACTCTGAGTTATTCAGACTTTACTGTTTCTGCGAATGCGCTGCTAGATACTGGTTCTACGGTCAATTTATTACCTTATGACATCGGGCTGCAATTGGGGGCAATTTGGGAGGAACAAACTATCCGTTTGCCATTGGCTGGAAATCTTGCAAGGGTTGAGGCACGAGGTATATGTGTGCATATTCAGAGATGATTTATACCCATGTTCTCAATCGGGGTGGCAAAACTAAAAGACCTTTATCAGTCACTCTCGCTTGTGAAAACTGCGGGTCAAAATTCCCTGAGTGGGGCTAAATAGCAGCGTCAGCAGAAAGCAGGTGAATAGGGTAAGGGCGATCGCAGGCCCAGAAGGGGCATCCAGGTAATAGCTCAAATACATGCCTGCCATGGTTGAAAATACGCCAAAGCCAGCCCCAACTAACATCATCCAGTGGAGTTCTTGAGTGACCAAGTAAGCTGCCGCTGCCGGGGTCACCATCAGCGCGACCACCAATATCACCCCCACCGTTTTCATACTTGCTACAATGGTCAGGGTAATGGCGGACATTAGCCCAAGGTTGATGACTGTGACAGGCAGACCCATCGCTTCTGCGCCTAAGCGATCAAAGGTGAAAAACAGCAGCTCTTTATAAAACAGCTTGATCGACAGCAAAACAATGACAGCAATCAGCCCAATCTGCCGAACATCGCCTGGAGTAATGCTAAGAATGTTTCCAAACAACAGTTCTTCAAGATCTAAACGGCTGTTTAAGAAGGTGAGGAGAGAAATCCCTAAAGCAAAAAAGCTAGAAAACGTAATCGCCATCGCCGTGTCAACTTTAACCTTGGACTGGGAGCGAATCCAGGTGGTGACAAATGTGCTGAACATGCCGAAAACAAAAGCTCCAGTCAGCAGCGGCAGGTTGAAAAAGTTAGCGATCGCCAATCCTGGCAGTACCGCATGGGCTACCACGTCACCCAGCAGCGCCATCCGCTGCACAATCAAATAAGTGCCTACAATCGGGCACAAAATACCAATCAGTACCCCAGCCATCAGCGCCTGACGCATAAACTCGTAATTAAAAGGATCTAGCAACCAATCCATTAGTCTCTATCTCGACAGTAGCCGGGATGTGTCTTGATATGTGTCTTGATATTTATCATAATGATTATCGTTATTGTAAAGCCAGTCGAGCGATTTCTATAATTTTGCCAGGTTAGTTTTGCCAGATTAATTTTGCCAGATTAATCTCGCTAGACCTGATGCAGTGCTCGCCACGATTGGGAGAGCACTTGACCGGCTGATTGGGCAAAGACAATCGTCAGAAACAAGCCGACGACAATGTCAGGAATGGGGGAGTGGGTTAAAAATATTAGGCCAGCCGCCGTTAAAACAGCCGTGTTCGCAATGATGTCGTTGCGGGAGCAAAGCCATACAGAGGTCATGTTGATATTGTCATTGCGGTGGCGTGTCAACAAATGAAGACAGACGAGATTGGCCACCAATGCTAACAGGCCAATACCGCTGATGATGCTCGCATCGGGTAAGGTGCCCCAAAAGATCTGGTAGGTGGCACGAGCAAATACAGCCACCGCTGAGAGAAACATAATGCCCCCTTTGAGCAGCGCAGATTTTGCCTGTGCCCTTTGGCCTTTGTGAATGACATAGAGGCTGCTGCTGTAAACCAACGCATCTCCTAACATATCGAGGGAGTCGCCCGTCAGAGACAGTGACTGAGCCCGTAGACCAGCGCTAAATTCTACGCCAAACATCACCGCGTTAACCGCCAATACCACCCAGAGCACCCGGCTTTGCTGGCCTTTGAGTTTTTCGAGGGCTTGGGCTTTGTGTTGACAGCAGTGGTCAGCCATCGCGAGTTTCCTTTTGAGCGAGTTATTCAAACATTCAAGCAATCATTTGAATGTACATAGCAGCTTACCACATTCGCTATGATATTCAAATGAACGTGATAATGATGTCGCGATAGGGGTTAAGGCAGATGGATTGAGGCAGATGGTTCATGGTGATCGCTAGTCAATCAGCCGTCTGAGTGCAAAGTTTAAGATGTCACTAACGCGCGGGTCTCGCAGAGAGTAGTAAACCAGCTTGCCCTCGTTACGGTGCTTCAAAATTTTGAGATCGCGCAGCTTTCTAAGCTGATGGGAAGCCGTTGCAACCTTGACCCCGAGCAATACTGAAATATCGCAAACGCAGAGCTCTTGACCGTTGCCCAGGGCATAGAGAATTTTGAGACGAGATTTGTCAGCCAGAGCATTGAAGAGAACTTGAGCAATTTCCAGAGTGTCATCGCTGAGCATATCCGCCAGGGTCTGCTCCACTCGCTCAGTGTCGAAGCAGCGAGTTGAACAAGTATCGGGCGGTTCTGCTTGGGTCATTAGGGGTTGTGTTTGGGCGTTCCTTCATTTTGCCTCGTTAAAGACTGCTTGAGTAGCGCCACTCGAAGTTGACAGCCGCTATAGCCACCCGTAGTATAGTATATCTTTAGGAATGATAATCATTATCAAAATGTAGTGTCATGAACCGATCCTTTCGTATCCTTTCCAAGCTAACTGCGCTTTCACTCACTCTGACTGCTGTGGGCTGTACTCAAACCGGCAGTCAACCGGGCAGTGAGCCCGCTAGCGACAAGCAAACTGGCACCCAGCCCAAGGCTCAGGTCGTAGCAAGCTACAGCGTGCTCTGCGATTTGACCGAGCAGATCGCTCAAACCACCGTGGAGTTGACCTGCTTAATTGGTGCCGGTGAAGATCCTCACGTCTATAGCGCCACCCCCTCTGACCGTCGGGCAATTGAAGAAGCTGACTTGGTGCTATACGGCGGCTACGAGTTTGAGCCTGGAATTATTAACATGGTTGAAGCCACTGACACGCCTGCCCCTAAAGTGGCCGTTTCAGAAGTTTCGGTGAGCGAACCGCTGATGGGAGAGCACCATGATCATGGCGGAGAACATGCTGAGGGAGAAGAACACGATCATGAAGGGGAAGAACATGCTGAGGGAGAGCACCACGATCATGGCGAAGCACATGCTGAGGGAGAAGAACACGATCATGGAGAAGCACATGCTGAAGGGGAAGCCGAAATGGAGCCTGACCCTCACGTTTGGCACGATGCTGAAAACGGCGTAGCGATGGTAAAAGAAATTCAAACGCAGCTTACGGAAGTATCTCCTGATAATGCCGACCTGTATGAGACCAACGCCGAAGCCCTAATTGCTCAGCTTGAGCAGATGGATACTTGGATTCAGAGCCAGGTGGATACCGTGCCCGAATCTCAGCGCGTGCTTATCAGCACTCACGATGCCCTGGGCTATTATGCCAATGCTTATGGCATTACCATTGAGCCTGCGCTCGACAGCTTCAGCACAGAAGCTCGCCCTTCAGCGGCAGATATTCGCGAACTCACTAAGGTAGTTAAGGCCAGCGGCGTATCCAGAATTTTTGTTGAGTCTACTAGCAATCCGGGTCTGATTGAAGCCGTTTCTACAGAATCTGATATCAAGGTGTCAGAAAATCCGATTTATGCCGATGGTTTGGGCGAAGCAGGGACTCCAGCAGCTAGCTACCAGGGGATGTTAATGACGAATACCTGCACGATTGTCAGTGGGTTGGGGGGCACCTGTGACGAGGCAGCAGCTCAGGCATTTTTGCAGTAGGCGCATGAAATAAGAGAAGTCTGATTTGGGCGGTCTCTCTTTAGCGAAAGCCTCTGCCGCGCTGACTTTGCGCCTAGATTAGCCATTCCCCTTGCGCTCCGCCTGCTGCGAGCAACGTGCCTTGCCGGTTCCAAGCCGGCTCAGAAAAGCCTTGAGGAGTTCCCTCTAAAATTTGACCCAACTGTTTGGCTTTGTGCCAGAGAATCACCCGACCATCTTCAGCGGTGGAGGCCAGCAGAGAAGTTCCAAATTGAAAGGCCAGTTTTTGAGGCAATTTGCGAGGCGCTATGGAGAAATGCGACGTGAGCAGTCCCAGGAGAGATCCAGTAGATCGAATAGACCAGACAGATATTGCCATTATCGGAGCGGGGCCGCAGTCGCTGACGCTGGTGACTCATTTGCTGCAAAAGCATAAGGCTATGCGCGATCGCCTCCGCGCTGGCCATTCACCCGGCTTTCAAGTATTTGACCCCAGCGGCAGTTGGCTAGCGCAGTGGCATCAGCAGTTTGCCGCCCAAGAAATTCCGCATCTGCGCTCTCCAGCGGTGCATCATCCTGACTGTAATCCTCACACCCTGCTGAGCTTCGCAGAGCGGCGGAACGATGAACTGTTTAACCCGTACAACCGACCGGGGAGCAAGCTGTTTCGAGAGTTTTGTGAAACGGTGATCGACCGCTGGCATTTGCGCGATCGCGTGACTCAAGCCCAAGTCGTTGGATTAACGCATCGGGGCAAACGGTTTCGGCTCACCCTCAGCGATGGCAAAGCGTTCAGCGCCCGTCGCGTGGTGTTGGCGACGGGAAGCGCAGCCCCTCACCTACCTGCCTGGGCTCAGCAGATCGCTGGCTACCCGTCTGAGCGACTTTGCCATGCTCAAGCGGTGGATTTACCCACTTTGCCCACCCTGACCGGAGAGACGATTTTGATTGTTGGCGGTGGGCTGACCAGCGGCCATTTAGCCATCGGCGCGGTTAAACGGGGGGCGCGGGTGCTGCTGATGGGGCGGCGGACATTTCAAGAAAAGATTTTTGATGCCGATCCGGGTTGGCTAGGGCCAAAATGTTTAAAGGCGTTTGACGCTGAGTTAGAGTGGGAAAAGCGATCGCAAATGATCCGGCAGGCGCGCAATGGTGGATCGCTGACGCCTGAAATGTTGACGCGATTGCGAAGGCTTTCTAGAGAAGGTAAAGTGACGCTGTATGAACGGTGTGAGGTGGCAGAGGCGATCTGGAAAGAAGACGCCTGGCAGGTACGTTGCAACAATCCTACTGTGCATGATTGTTTTACCCATCAGCGAATTCATCGGATCTGGCTCGCAACCGGAACGCAGCTCGATATTACAGCGCATCCGCTTTTAAGAGAGATCTCAAAGCAGTATCCGGCTCAAACGGTCAATGGCTTGCCCGTGCTGGACAAGCACCTGCGCTGGCCGGGATGCGAGCTGTTTTTAATGGGGCCTTGGGCGGCTTTGCGGGTCGGGCCAGTAGCAAGGAACTTGTTTGGGGGGAAGCTGGCGAGTGATCGCATTGTTCCAGCCCTAATAAAATCAAGGTATGGTTCAGCGCAGGGTGACACTTTAAGATCGATTAGATCGTCTTAGTGCTTCTTGTTATCCTACCCTCTTGTGCAATGGCAAAGCCACTCCTTCGGAATGTTGCCCAAGATAAGTCAAGCTCTTTCCGTTGCTGCCAAGTGACTTCCGGACAAGCGTTTTAAGTGCGATACACTTTAGCGATCGCATTCATCCGCCGAATCCGATTTTCTAATTCAGTAAGGTCTACCTCACTCACCAAGTCAGTTTTATTCAGCAAAATCACATCGGCAAAGGCAATCTGTTCTTGCGCTTCTTCGGCATCCTAATATAGATTCGTTTGGGTCTGTTCCTTTAATCCTGAACAACATCGGAAAGCGCTATTCGCCGCTAGCAGACAGCTTTATTTGAACAAAGCTGGTCTCGGATTTTGAACAGTTTAACCAGAAGATTCTTTTTGAGCGATCGCACTCCCTGCCAACACCCCCAACACCAGCAGCGCCTGTAATACGCCCGCCACCGCTACAGGCACCTGCAATGAAATATTTAATGCCTGAGCCCCCATCATCAGCGCCGCAAACAAAATCGCAGCGACTAGCACGCCCACCGGATGCATCTGGCCCAGCAGCGCCACCAAAATGCCGGTAAAGCCGTAGCCGTCAGAGACGCTTTGCTTAAGCCGGGTGTAGGTGTAGCTGACCTCAACCACACCGGCCAGACCAGCTAGTGCACCGCTGATCAGCAACGCTGTAAGAATGCGTTGGCTAGTGTCGATACCGACCGTACGAGCCACGCTGAGATTAGCCCCGACTGCTCGCAGCTGAAAGCCCAGAGGAGTACGCCACAGCAAAATGTAGATAGCGCCCACTAACAGCAGGGCAATCAGCACGCCAATATGAAGCCGACTGCCAAACAGCCGGGGCATTTGAGCAGCAGCGACAAAGCGAGCTGACTCCGGCAAAAATCCGCCGTCATCGCGCAGCGGGACACGCGCCGCGTACTGCACCAGTAAAATGCCGATGTAGTTGAGCATTAGAGTGCAGATAATCAGGTTCACCCCTCGTTTGAGGTGCAGCAGTCCGGCCAGCGCACTCCAGAGGAGTCCGCCCAGCGTTCCAGCTATCAGCATTAAAGGGATGAGGACGACGCTCGGTAAATTTGGAAAGGTGAGCGCGATCGCCCCACCAAACAGCGCCCCCAAATGGTACTGACCCTCTGCGCCAATATTCCAAACCCGGGCCTGAAACGCAACCGCTAGCCCCAGCGCGATAATCAAAATCGGCGCGGCTTTAAGAATCACTTCAGTGATCTGACGAGGCCCGCCAAACGCCCCGGTCACCAGCTTGCTGTAAGCCTCAATTGGGTTCACACCGGCTAGGGCAATCAACAAACCGCTGACGATGAGCGCCAACAGGACGCCAATCAGCGGCGCTAACACTTTGAGAGACCGTTTTGACTGAGAAGGGGCGGCTTGAACAGTCACACAATCGTCTCCTGTTTGGGATGATCTAACGGCTGACCGGCCATCATCAGGCCCAGCGTTTGAATGTCGGCGGTCGCTGTGTCCATTTGGCCGACAATCTGGCCTTCGTAAAGGACGGCTATGCGATCACTCAGTCGCAGCAGTTCGTCTAGCTCAGTTGAAATCAGCAAAACTGCCGCGCCCTGGTCTCGCTGCGCCATCAGCTGAGCGTGGACGTATGCCATCGCGCCAATGTCGAGCCCGCGGGTGGGCTGCGCCGCCAAAATTACGTCGGGCTTGCGGGCCAGTTCGCGAGCGACCACAACTTTTTGTGCATTGCCGCCCGATAAGCTACCGCAGGGAGTTGACAGCGTTGGCGTGCGAATGAGGTAGCGCTCTACTAAATCTTTGGCGTAGCGGGCGATCGCTCTGGGCCGAATCCACCCCCAGCGCGTAAAAGGGGGTTGAGCAATGTCTCTCAGCAGCAGGTTTTCGGCCACGCTGAATGAACGAATCAGGCCCATACTGTAGCGCTCTGAAGGAATATGGGCCAGCGTGCCCTCGCAGTGAATCTCACCTTCAAACCGGCGCAGACCGATCACCACCTCTTCTAGCTCGCGTTGACCGTTGCCATCGACCCCGGCGATGCCCAAAATTTCGCCAGGCCGCACCGCCAAACTCATTTGATGCAGAGCGGGCCGACTGTGGGTGCCAGGCGCGGTTACCTGATTGAGCTGAAGTCGCGGCGAACTGTCAGAAGCCGAAACTCTCTCCGGACGCTGCAAGTCTACAGCGCGACCGACCATCTGCTCGGCGAGCTGCTGGGCCGTGCAACTGGCGATCGCACTTGTCCCGACCGACTGGCCGTCTCGCAAAACGGTGACGCGATCGCACAGCGCCAGCACCTCATTCAGCTTGTGGCTGATAAAGATAATCGCCGTGCCCTGAGCGGCGAGCTGCTTCAAAATCACCATCAGCCCCTGCGCTTCTTGAGGGGTCAGCACTGCTGTAGGCTCATCTAAGATCAGCACTTTCGCCTGCCGGTAGAGCGCCTTGAGAATTTCTACCCGCTGCTGCTGCCCCACCGAAAGCTGCCAGACGGGCATGGCCGGGTCTAGCTCCAAGTGATAGCGTTCAGCTAGCGCGAACAGGCGCTGATGCAGCTTTTTCGGGTTTTCTCGCCGCAGTCCTCGGGTTTGCCCCAGGACAATATTTTCAGCTACCGTAAAGCGCTCCACCAGCATGAAGTGCTGATGCACCATGTTGATACCAGCGGCGATCGCATCGGCAGGCCTGCCAAATTGCACCCGCTGGCCCCGCAGATAAATCTCCCCGGCATCGGGCTCATACAGCCCGCAGAGAATGTTCATCAGGGTAGTTTTACCCGCCCCATTTTCACCGAGCAGCGCGTGAATTTCTCCCGTCTGCACCGCAAAATCGACCTGCTGATTGGCAATGACGCCTGGAAACCGCTTGAAAATCTGCCGCATATTAACGGCTAGATCGGGCATGGCAGAAGCTGGCAGAGAAGATGGCATGGCCCAACCAGTCCAAGCCTACTCAGGCACAAAGGGCACTTCGACTTTACCACTGGCAATGCCCGCTTCAGTTTCCTTCACCTGGCTCAGCGTGGCCTCACCGACCTGCGATTCAAACTCAGGATTCACCTCTACTGTGATCACATCGTCCGGCACACCGAGCTGATAGTACTTATCGGCAAAGGTATCGCCTGCTGTGTCACCCAGCATTTCTTTAAACAATGGCTCCATATTCCAAATCAGATTGGCGGCAACGACATCTGGCCCCAGCGATGACATATCGCCCACGTAGCTAGTCGCATAGCCGTCTACCTCTTTAGCCGCTTCAATCTCGCCGAGCGTTGGCCCCTGACCGCAGCCAATCCAGTAGTCGACACCGGTCTCCGCCTGAGAGAGGGCGGCTTCTTTGGCTTTGGCCACATCGTACCAGTCGCCGACCGCTGTGCTGACCAGTGTCACATCGGGCCGCACCGATTTAGCACCGGCTAGCATTGCTTCACCCATCGCGTGGCAGGCCGGAATATCAAAGCCGTAAAGTGCCCCCAGCTGACCGGTTTTGCTCAGCTCAGCCGCCACTAGGCCCACTAAGTAAGCCCCCTGGTAAAAAGGCTGATCGTAATCGGCCACGTTCTCTGCTGTGCCGTCAATGCCACCCGCCCAGGCAAAGTTTACATCTGGGAACTCCTGAGCGACTTCAAAGACCGCATCCTGATAGCTAAAGGAGTGCGCCACAATCAGGCTGTAACCTTCTGAGGCGTACTGCCGCAGCACCCCAGCTGCGTTTGCCGGATCGACTGCTTCCGAAACCGCGACCTCTACGCCCTCGCCCTTCAGCTCCTCGCCCGCTTCAAAGGCAGCTTGATCCCACGATTGGTCATTGGACGAGCCGCTGAGTACCAGCGCCATCTTCACCGGTTCAGAGTCTGAAGCCGCTTCGGTGGTTTCTGAGGTTGTATCGGTAGCGGTAGGGGTAGAAGAGGTGCAGGCACTCAGTGCCAGCAAAGGAATGGCAAGAGCAAAACCGGCTGAGGATAGCGATCGCGATAGGAATCGTGGTGTCATTTGAATTATCTATAGAGTAGGAGCAGGCGAAAAAGTGGGGAGCGAGAGTGATAGGCACCCGTCAGGCGACAGACTGGCTTCTGAGGCTAATAAGTTGCCTGAAGACGACTAAGCAAATAGTCCCCAGACGTGACGGGCGGATACTTGGGCGGATTGTCTTCGCTCTGGCAGGTTGGCAGGCAAACGATTTCAGCGTCGGCATCGGGCTGACAGAAAAAGGCAATGGAATAGCGATCGCCCTGATTACCCTGAGGCAGTGCCACCCGGTGCTTAGTCGAACGAAAAACATCGTTGCTCCAGCGCTGAGTGAGATCTCCAGTATTGATCAACACCGCGCCAGGAATGGCTGGGGCTGCTATCCAGTCTCCTTCGGTACTAAGCACTTCTAAGCCACCCACCTCGTCTTGAAACAGCAGCGTTAAAGTACCGTAGTCGGAGTGAGCCCCGGCGCGAATTTGGCCGGGTTTGGGCGCTGTAGAGAGCGGTGGATAGTGCAGCAGCCGCAAGGTGTAGCCGTGGGTTTGATGGCGTTCCGCTAAGTAATTAGCAGGCATGGAAAGGGCGATCGCAAATGCCCGAAACACCCGCTCTGCCCCGACTGCGCACTGCCCAAAAAAATCGGTGATCGTCTGCTGAAACTGCGGATGACCCGCAGGCCAACGATTGACCACTAGCGCAGCATTTTCGGCGGCGGAAGAAACCTCCTTACCAACGTTGAAAGCCTCTTTGAGGTCTCCTGGCTGGCGCTCATCGAGCCGTTCTCGCTCCACGCCCACGTAGCCGCGATTACTAAATTCATCGGCCCAGGCAACCTGCTGCTTTTCGGTCGGCGGCAGGTCAAAAAAGGCCCGCGACTGCTCAAAGGCTTGGGCGATCGCCTGCTGATCAATCCCGTGATTTTTTAGATACAGAAACCCTACCTCGTGGCAGGCCCTAAAGATATCTTGAGCCACGCGCTGCTGACCTGCCGCATCTCCTAGAAGAAACGGCGCAAAATCGATTAGCGGAATATCGACTCGCGTATCGACGGGCATAGGCAAACCTCAGGCAAACCTTACAATTAAGACACTTAGCAGCTGTACCGCTGGTCTCTCTTGATTTACGCCTATGATGATATCCGATTCCGTATCAGGCGTAACGATTAGGGCCCCTGCGTCTGGGCGACTAATAGCGAATTTGCAGCGTCACCTGCGCGTTAATCGTTTGCTCTTGACCCACCACGGGTGTCGTTGCCTGGTCAGCACTGACGAGCCGATTAGCTGCCTCAGGGACCGCCTGGGGGGGCGGCGCACTGACTGAACCCACTGAGACATTAATAACTTCCTGACGAGAAAGCCCGAGCGCTGCTAATACGGTGTCCGCCTGCTGCTGAGCGTCTTGAACAGCCAGCCTTAAAGCCTGCTGGCGGGCGGCGGCGATCGCGGCATCATCGGCTACAAAGCTGACGCCGTTTATCTGCGTCGCCCCGACTTTAACGGCCTCATCAATCACAGCGCCAGCGCTCTCGGTCGGCAGCCTGAAGCTAATCGTATTGGTCGCCCGGTAGCCTCGCAGCACCTGCCGGTCGTCCACATAGTCGTAGCGCGGATAGAGCGAAATGCCGGTTGTTGCCAGCTTTTCAACGTTTTGCGATCGCACCCATTCCACCACCGCCGTAGACTTTTCAGCTGCCTGCCGCTGCGCTGCTTCAGCCGTTTCCGCCTCAATCGTAACGCCCAAGCTCACCTGTGTCAGCGTCGTCGGAATCGAATTAATTCCCTGCCCGGTGACGCTGAGTACTCGTTCGGGCGGCTGATACGGTTGAGCCATGACAGCAGGGGAAAATAGAACGCAGCCGGCAATAGGCGTTAGGGTCAGGGTCGCGATGGTGAGCGATCGCACCCACCGATGGCTAAGACAAATTCTGGACATTACAACTCCTCAAACAGCGAATGAATAGAGCATCCACAGCCTACACAGCTATAGAGCAGAAAAAAGGAGGGTTTCAGTTTTAGTAACAAAGCACGCCTAAGATCTATGGGCGTCTTGCGGCTCTTACCGTGCGAATGCGCCGGGCCACAATCAGGCCACCGTAGTATCCTAAAATGCTGGCAATAATGCCGACTACAAACGAGCCCACCATCAGCGCAGCGGTAACAGACATGCCCAGGCTCATCCACTCACGCGGATCGGCGGGTGAGGTCGGGAGTACATCAGCAGTCGGTAGGCGAAGCAGCCAGCAGCCAACGTGAAAATTAAGTGCAAATAGCGGTAAGTAGGTAAGGGGATTGCTGATCCAGGTGGCTGCGGCGGCCATCACTTTGTTACCCCGAACCAGCATCGCGATCGCAATACCAATCAGAGTTTGAAAGCCTAGCAGCGGAAAGGAGCCAGCAAACATCCCAGCAGCGACGCCTCGGGCGATCGCCTCAGGGCTGCCCTCCATCCGCAAAAAGCGAATGTACAAGTAGCGCAGCAGCCGTTTCCAATACAGTGCGTTCAACCATCTGAGAAAGAAGTTTTGAGGCAGTGATCGTCGCCAGTTTTTCCTCACCCTTACTCTGCCGCCTGCATTTGTTTCGTGGGCAGGCCGATCTATCACTGAGTGGGCCTGTGAAGGCGATCTGCCTAAGCGATACTGACCCGAGTAAGCATTTTGGGTCCGGTCGCTGGCCGCGTTAGGTTTTGAAAACGAATCTGACATGGCACTTTAGCGGCTGGGGCTGAGTCTTCTTTAAGCTGCACTCTTCAATAAGGCCTTTTCACGGGGTCTCTATACAAGTGTTGCATTTTGCCCGCGATTTTGACAGGAGACCGGATAGATATCTGTCTATCAGACTATAGGCCAATGCTACAGCAGGGTTCTAGCCATAGCGTCGCTGAGCCGCTAGTGTGCGCTGAATATTACAAACTGTCGGGCAAACTGTCGGGCAAACTGTCGGGGTTCACTTTACGGTGTGAAGGCCTTACGCTTAACCAGGGGCTTTGGCCTATCGAGCAGCCCGTATCACTAGCAGAGATCTAACCCGGTTTGGCTCAGAAAATATTTCAGAGGGAGACAATCGCAGCGATCGCCACCGCCATTGTGCCGCAGCAGGGCAGTGTGGGCATTGTACGGCTTTCGGGCGTGGGGGCGATCGCCATTGCTCGGCGGCTCTTTCACCCGCCGGGACACCAAACTTGGGAGAGCCACCGGATTCTCTATGGTCAGGTACAGCGCCCTCCGAATGAGCCGATTGACGAAGCTTTGCTTTTGCTGATGTATTCGCCTCGCTCCTACACCCGCGAAGACGTGGTGGAGTTTCACTGTCACGGCGGCATTATGGCAGTGCAGCAGGTGTTGCAGCTCTGTTTGCAGCAGGGTGCAAGGCTAGCTCAGCCAGGAGAATTTACCCTGCGAGCTTTTCTAAATGGCCGCTTAGACCTGACTCAGGCTGAAGGCGTTGCCGATTTGGTCGGTGCCCAGTCGCCTCAGGCAGCCCAAACCGCCCTGATGGGCATTCGCGGTAAGCTGGCAAACGCCATTCGCCAGCTGCGCAGCCAGTGTTTAGACGTGCTGGCCGAAGTGGAGGCGCGGGTAGATTTTGCCGATGATCTGCCGCCTTTAGATGAGGGGGAGGTGCGATCGCAATTGCACTCTATCCACGATGAAATCGCCCGTATGCTGGCCACCGCCCATCAGGGTGAGCTGCTGCGGACAGGGATAAAAGTGGCGATTATCGGCCAGCCTAACGTGGGCAAATCTAGCCTGCTGAATGCTTGGAGTAAAAGCGATCGCGCCATTGTCACCCATCTGCCAGGGACCACCCGCGACGTTGTAGAATCTCAGCTCACCGTAGGCGGCATTCCGGTACAGGTACTCGACACCGCTGGCATTCGCGAATCTGTAGATGAAGTAGAGAAAATTGGCATTGCCAGATCGCAATCTGCCGCTCAGTCTGCCGACTTAGTGCTGCTAACGCTCGATGCTACCCAGGGTTGGGGGTCAGCGGAACAATCGCTTTATAAACAAATCAAGAACAAGCCTTACATCCTAGTTGTTAACAAGATAGATTTAATAGACAAAAGAGAGAACGTAAGCAGCTTGCCAAAGTCTCCAACAGTCTATACAGCTGCCGCCAAAGGCCAGGGCATTGAAGACTTGGAGAAAGCAATCTTAAGCGCAGTTCACAGCGGCAGCTTAGTCGCTGCCGACACCGACATTGCCATCAACCAGCGACAGGCGGCTGCCCTGCTACGAGCCGAGAGGGCAGTTGTTCAAGTCCAATCCACCATTCAAGCCGAGCTGCCCCTAGACTTTTGGACCATTGACCTACGAACGGCTATTCATGCGCTCGGCGAAGTCACCGGCGAAGAAATAACAGAATCTATGCTCGACGAAATCTTCAGCCGCTTTTGCATTGGCAAATAAGCAGGACTCAGCTCTGATCTGCTAAGATTTTCCCGCGCTGAGGAGGGTGTTTGCAGCGATCGCTAACTCTGGAAAGGTCGGGCTTTGGGTGATTTGGCGATCACAGAAAACGTCCACTTCCACATAGCTGCCATCTTGCATTCCAAGCACAGTCACCTGTCCGAGAGCTGGATCGGCAATCCAGTATTCACCTATGCCGATATCTTCGTACTGTCTACGTTTGGCCACGTAGTCGCGGTCGCGTTGCAACTCTCCAGGACTCACCACTTCCACTACAAGCAAAGGCGGCGGCATTGTCAGACGAATGGTATTGCGTCGCTTCAGTAAAGCAATATGTTCCTCACGCATGACTGTTAAATCGGGATAGCGATTTTTAGGTTCTCCTCGAACTTCTATCTCTAAGCCATGGTATCTGACCCGAGAGCGCCCCACTATACGGAGAAATTCACAAAACAAAGCGGCAGCAACCTCGACGTTGTCTCCTGACTCTGGGGGCACTTCGACTAACTCTCCATTAAACAGCTCATAGAGTTTGTCAGTGCCATCGTCGTAGGTAAGATAGTCATCAAAATTCAGGAATCGCTGCTTGAGTTGTGTCATCAGCTGAAGCTCTAATGCTTAGAAGTAGGGATAGCTAATGTCTTTATGTTAACCGACTGAGCCGACTATTCCTTCGGAGGCTCGCCGGTTACCGCAGATTCTAAGTACTTGGTAGCCGGTGGTACGTAGCTACCGTCTATCTTCACGCGAAAGTCGTAGTGAGCGCCAGTGCCAAGGCCGCTGTTGCCTGAGTAGGCGATCGCCTCCCCCGCTGTCGCCTCCCCTTCACGACAGCCATTCTCAGACAGGTGCAAAGACTGAAAGGTATAGCCCGGATAAGAGTCCGCCGTCTGATCAACTACCCAGCCGCCGCCGTCTACATCCCACCAGCATTCGACAGTGACCGCATCGCCTGCTTTACCCACAGCGTAAATGGGCGTGCCAGTCGGAGTTGCCAGATCCACCCCATTGTGAGGCACGTTCGGTTCACCAGTTACCGGATGAAAGGGGCGAATACCATATTCATCAGTCACTTCATAGCCTGCTACAACGTCGCCGGTAACAGGCGTGACAATGTCTTCTATCTGTTCTGGGTCAAGTAAAGTACGGGTCGTCAGGGAGACCAGGCGATCAGCAATGTAAAGCAGCGAACCGAGGATGACAGCGGCGCAGAGCCCGGTGATAATCAGCCTAGGGAGAGACCCGCCGATTGGCAGCTCGCTATCGGCGGATGGCTCAGCAGTGGCAGCAGTCGCTGTATGCAGGTAGATGTGCTGAGGTTGGGCAATTGGCTGCTGTAAAGTTGGCTGCTGTAAAGTTGGCTGCTGTAAAGTTGGCTGCTGTAAAGAAGGGGCAGTACCGGTCGCTGAGCGCAGGGGCCTGCCAGCAGCTCTAATCGGGTCCAGCTGAATGTCATCGCTCGCAATGATAGACAGCTCACCGCGTCCGAGCTTTTCGAGCATGTCAGAAACGCTCGTGCAGCCAGCTGCGATCGCCGCCGCCCGTGCCCCGTGCCACGCGGGTGCGGTTACCGTCACCCGACAGGGTCGCTTGGGGTCACCCTGGCGGGCAGCAACCTGGTCAGAAGAGCCTGGAGAAGATTGAGAAGTCACTTACAGCATGTTTACCAAGAGACCGCCTGAGCAGCATACCGCTAGCATCTGACTGACAGGGGTTGCCATTAACCGACAAAGACGAAAGTATGATAGCTCAAACCAGGGAAACATTGTCGGTGGGCAGCGCTTTCTGCCCGTAGATAGTTCCGTACCTATGCAGTCTATGCGAGAGCGTGATGAAAAGAGTAAAACCCGAAGATTGGAATCAGGCCCTTGCCCCCGCTGATGATGACGAAGACGATGAGCGCCGTCACTGGGACTATCACTACGATGAAATCGGCATGGCCCCCGGCACCCTGGTCATTGGCGAGAACGCTTCTCCAACTGAGCTAACGCTGATTGACTACAGTGAGACCTCAGCGATTCGAAGGCGGCTGCGATCGCCCGAAGAAGCCGCCCAACACCTCGATACCCATTCAATCTCGTGGATAGATTTGCAGGGACTCGGCAATGAAGATGTGCTCAACCGCCTGGGCAGAGTGTTCCATCTGCACCCTCTAGTATTAGAAGATGTGGTGAACGTGCCCCAACGGCCCAAAGTAGAGTACTACGACGACCAGGTGCTGATTATCACCCGCATGGTGATGATGGTTCCGGGGTCCAGCGATGACGACCCGCACTTCACCAGCGAACAGCTCAGCTTTGTGCTGGGAAAAAACTACCTGCTCACCGTTCAAGAAGAGCTTGACCAGGACTGCCTCGACCCGGTGCGCAACCGGATTCGCCAAAACGTAGGTCGCATTCGCAGCGAAGGCGCTGACTATCTCACCTATACCCTTTTGGATGCGGTGATTGATGCCTACTTCCCTGTGCTAGAAGAATATGGCGAGTATATCGAATCACTAGAGGACGAGGTGATCTTCAACCCCACAAGAGAAACCGTCCAAAAAATCTACCGGGTACGCCGGGAGCTAATGTCGCTGCGACGCTCTATCTGGCCTCAGCGCAACGCGCTCAACCAGCTCATCCGCGACGTGAGCAGCAATAGCCAGCTGATCAGTATCGAATCGAGGGTGTATTTGCAAGACTGCTACGACCACGTCGTGCAGGTGCTAGATATCGTCGAGACCTACCGGGAGCTGACTGCTAACCTGATGGATGTGTATCTCTCCTCGGTGAGCAACCGCATGAACGAGGTGATGAAAACCCTGACGGTGATTTCGTCAATCTTCATTCCGCTCACCTTCATCGTGGGCGTATACGGCATGAATTTCAATACTCAGGTATCGCCTTGGAATATGCCAGAGCTAGATACTTACTGGGGCTACCCACTTTGCTGGGCAGGGATGATTGCGATCGCCCTAGCGCTGTCTTATTACTTCTGGCGTAAAGGCTGGTTTGATGATTCGGCTACCAAAGTCCCTAAGGTGTAGATCGCTTGATCGATCTACAAGCCTATGACAGGCGCGCCGCCCTGATAAGATACCCGTGATAGAGTGCTTAGACGCTTTTAATGCTAGCTAGTCATATAGAGTGCAGGTATGCTCCGCTATGGATCTCAAGGCCTTAATCAAGGACATCCCGGACTTTCCGCAGCCGGGAATTGTCTATCGAGATATCACCACGCTGCTGCAAGATCCAGAGGGCTTGCAGTATACGGTAGCTCAGCTAAGTGAACAAGGTGCCAAGCTAGCGCCAGATTACATTGTTGGCATTGAGTCGCGCGGGTTTATTTTTGGGATGCCGGTGGCACAGCAGCTCAGACGCGGATTTGTGCCGGTTCGTAAGCGCGGTAAGCTGCCCCGCGCCGTCTATGGGGTCGATTACGACCTAGAATACGGTCAAGACCGGCTGGAGGTGCATCAAGATGCTTTTGCAGCGGGCAGTAAGGTGCTGATTGTCGATGATTTGCTGGCGACTGGCGGCACGGCAGCAGCGGCGGCGCAGCTGATCGAAAAGGCCGGGGCCACTGTGGTCGGTTTTAGCTTTGTGATTGAGCTAGAAGGGTTGGCGGGGCGTGATCGCCTGCCGACAGAATCCTCCATTATCAGCCTAATTCAGTACTAGCTACGCCCCGCCTCTCCCTGCTTCTATGCCTGGCTCTATGCTTTCCCTCCACTGCTTATCTCTCTACTGCTTTTCTTTAGACCTGTAGCGCTATGTCGTCACCCACCCGGCAGCTTTCTCCTTTGACTCGCGGCACGCTAGCGCTCCGAGACTTAATCACCAGCGAGACGACTCGCTACATTGTTAAGCGGCTAATTCAGGCGTTGATTACGCTGCTGCTGGCGACGGCCTTCAGCTTTTTGGTGGTGCAGCTAGCGCCAGGTGATTTTCTCACGCCCTACCGCCAAAATCCTGACGTTTCTCCGGAGACGCTGGCAGCTTTGGAGCAGCAGTACCGCCTGGATCGGCCCGTGTGGGATCAGTATCTGGCCTGGCTACAGCAGGTGGTGACTAAGTTCAATTTTGGCATGAGCTTTGCCTACCAGCGGCCCGCGCTAGAGATTTTGTGGGAGCGGGTGCCCAATACGATTTTGCTGTCGGCGGCCTCTATTTTTGTGACCTGGGCGATCGCCATTCCCCTCGGCATTATCAGCGCCGTCAATCAAAACCGCTGGCCCGACCGCCTCTTGCGGGTGCTTAGCTACATCGGCCAGGGCTTCCCGACGATCATCACCGGCCTGCTGCTGCTGTTTTTCGCGCAGCTCACCGCGCCCTTATTCCCGGTCGGCGGACGCACCAGCCTCTACCACGAAGACCTTAACCTTATTGGCAAAATCCTCGATGTCGGCTGGCACCTGATCTTGCCGACCCTAGCGCTGAGCATCACCAGCTTTGCCGGGTTGCAGCGGCTGATGCGCGGTCAGCTGCTGGACGTGCTCAGGCAAGACTATATCCAGACGGCGCGGGCCAAGGGCCTACCCGAGAACAAAGTCATCTATGTTCATGCGCTGCGCAATGCGATCAACCCGCTGATTACAATTTTAGGGTTTGAATTTTCGGCCCTGCTAAGCGGATCATTTATCGTCGAAAACTACTTCAGCTGGCCGGGACTGGGGAAGCTCACTCTGGAGGCAGTGCAGGTGCAAGATCTGTATTTGATTATGGCAAGCTTGGTACTGGGCGCGGTGATGCTGATTGTAGGAAATTTGCTGGCAGATTTAGCGCTCTCATTTGTCGATCCAAGGATCAAGCTCTCCCGGCTAAATTAGATCAGGCTGTAAAGCGACATGGGGCTCTATGAATCAAGCGCGTTCTTTTGCTAGCCTGCTGATTGGCTTTATCGTCTTTGGCGTGGTGCTGTGGATCGCGCGCACGGTGCACCAAGAGCTTAACGATGGGGGCTTCGCCCAGACGGTATTGATCGGTACGGCTGGCTGGGCCGCTGGCTGGCTGGTTGGGTTTCTAGTTTCGCCCAGCACCAGTCAAGAGATCAAGCGATTTAGTCAGGCGGCTTCGACGATCAGCGCTTTTTTAGCGGGTTTTTCACTGGCTAAGCTAGAGCCCTCACTGACGCCGCTGTTTGAAAACGGACGGCTGATCAACGAACCCATCTACGGCATCCGGCTGATGATTTTTATGATCTGCTTTGCGATCGCCGCCATCAACATGTACGTCTACCGCGAAGGCAGGCGGTATTAAACGAGTTATTCTAGATATATCAATCGCATTGATACAGTGAAGGAAGAGGCTCAGAGGTTCTATTCATGGTGACCGTTGTACAGCCAAGAGCCATTACGGTTGAGCAATTTATTGCGCGATACCGCGATGATAATCGTTACGAGCTGATCGATGGTGCGGTGTCTGATTTGGAACCCACCGGCCCTCATGAGAAAGTAGCTACCTTTATTGACTGCAAGCTCAATGTTCAGATCGATACGTTAGGGCTGCCCTACTTCATTTTGCAGCGCGGGATGCTTCAGCTACTGGGCAACTTCACAGCATTTCGCCCAGATGTGGTGGTAGTAGATAATCAAAACTTAGCTCACGAACCCCTCTGGGCAAGAGAGTGTATTTTAACGCTGGGCCAATCGGTCAAACTTGTCGCAGAGGTTGTCAGCAGCAACTGGCAAAACGACTACGCGCGTAAGCTGGAAGACTATGCAATTCTTGGCATCCCTGAATACTGGATCGTAGACTATGCGGGTCTCGGCGGGGAGGTGTTTATCGGACGGCCCAAGCAACCCACGCTGACCCTTTGCACGCTATGCGAAGACAGACGCTATCAGACAATCTGCTTGAGAGGCGATCAGCCGATCAACTCTCCAACGTTTCCGAATCTACAGATCACAGCAGAGCAGGTTCTAGTCGCAGGCTAGCAGTTGACAGGGTAAACAAACCTATTCCCGAGCGATGAGTGACGATATTAACCTGCGCGTTGTAGAAAGCCCAGATGAACCTTTTCTGTGGAGAATGCTCGTGCACGCTGCGCACGAGTCTTCTTTAGCTGCGGTAAAGGCCAATCCTGACTTGGCTCGATATGTTCGCGACTGGGGCAGGGCTGGAGACCTGGGGATGGTGGCAGAGCAGGTGATGCCGGTGGGTGCTGCCTGGCTGCGGCTGTGGTCTGATGGCAATAGAGGATATGGCTATTTGACCGATGAGATTCCAGAATTGGCGATCGCCGTCCTCCCCAAATTTCAGGCACAGGGAATCGGAACAGCGCTGCTAAAGAAAGTTCTAGTGCTAGCCCAACCCAAATTTCCGGCAGTGTGTCTGAGCACTCGCACGAGCAATCCGGCTTTGCGGCTTTACCAGCGGTTAGGATTTATAGCCGTGACTGGCTCTGAAGTGAAGAATCAGGCGGGAGACACTTCTATGACAATGGTCTACAAGTTTGCAGAAGATTGTCTGTAGGTCGAGGAAGCTATGTGTGATCGCGACTCTCCCCAAATCCCTGTACCGTAAAGGCAGACACTACGAAAAGTTGCTATGCCGATCAAAGACTTTACTGACTTCATCTTAGGTAGCCTTGCCGCACTGTTTCCGGTGATGGATCCGATTGGCAGCGTTCCGATTTTTCTGGTGCTCACCGCTGGCGTCCCCGAGTCACTGCGACGCAGCTACGCCAAACGCATTGCCATCAACGTGATTTTGATGTTGATCGGCTTTTTGCTAGTCGGCGGCGGTATTCTACGCTTCTTTGGCATCTCATTAGAAGTGGTCCGGATTGCGGGCGGCATTGTGGTGTTTCATGCGGCCTGGAATACGATGAACGCCGAGTCGAAAATGAGCGAGCTGGACAATGAAGATGCCGCCGACAGGGCAGGACACCACAAAGACATTTCGTTTATGCCGATGACAATTCCCCTACTGGCCGGACCAGGCTCTATTGCCGTGACATTGGGACTTGCAGCAGAAGCCAGTCGGGGTACACAGGTCGCCCAGACGGCGGGCAACCTGGCGGCGGTAGCGGTGGCGATCGCCCTCATCGGCGCGATCATCTACATCGCCCTGCGTTCCTCTACCCTACTGCTAAAATTGCTAGGCGCTAGCGGCATTAACGCCCTCAGCCGGATACTCGGTCTATTTGTCATGGCCATTGGCGTACAGCTCATCCTCAACGGGTTCGGCGATTGGATTGAGTCACTGAGCCTGAACTGATTAAAAGCGCATAAATTCTACTCGGGGCACGAGCGGATCGTTGACGACCCCGACACCGACATAGCTCCAGCGCTCGGAGATGGTTTTGATCTGGCGGCGATCGCTTGTCTCTATCGCAAACTGAGGCGCCAGCTCGCCCGCATGAGTATTGAGATAGCTCAGCGCATCAAAGTCAGCCACAAACAGCAGCAAGTATGGGTCGGTTGGCTGCTCGGGATGACCGCCCGGCACCGGCGGTCTAGCCACCAAATACTGTCCGGTAGATTTGGAGCGCAGCAGATAGTAGGGCTGTTCGAGCATGGTGAGGATCAAAACGTAATAGATCTAGCCTAACAATGAAGAAGGCCCCTACCAAATGGTAAGGGCCTTAATTTTTGAACCAGACACTCAAGTCATGTCCCGCATGAGAAGATCTCAAGAGGGCACAGCTATCTAGTCTAGGTCAGGCATTGAGAGCACGGGCTCAGCTTCACGGTTCAAGCCACGCTCAAAACCGCCTTCCGCTGCGCGTGCCCGGCCTGCATGCCACAGGTGGCCGACCAGGAAGAAAAAGGCCATCACAAAGTGGAATGAAGCCAACCACTGACGGGGATTCACAAAGTTAACCGAGTTAACCTCAGTGATGATACCGCCAACAGAGTTGATGGATGCGTTGGGCGCGTGAGTCATGTACTCAGCAGCGCGACGCACCTGCCAGGGCTGAATGTCATTCTTGAGCTTGTCTAGGTCGAGGCCGTTGGTGCCACGCAAAGGTGCAAGCCAGGGGCCGTCGAAGTCCCAAAAGCGCATGGTCTCACCGCCAAAGATGATTTCTCCGGTAGGCGATCGCATCAGGTACTTACCCAGACCAGTCGGGCCTTGAGCCGAACCAATATTGGCACCCAAGCGCTGGTCACGTACCAAAAAGGTCATAGCCTGAGCTTGAGACGCTTCAGCATTAGTCGGGCCAAAGAACTCACTCGGGTAAGCCGTATTGTTAAACCAGACGAAGCAAGAGCAGATGAAGGCCATCAGAGAGACCGCACCGATAGAGTAGGAGAGGTAAGCCTCACCATTCCAAATCAGAGCGCGACGTGCCCAAGCAAACGGCTTGGTCAAAATGTGGAAGATGCCGCCGAAAATACAGATCAAACCGATCCAAATATGACCGCCGATAATATCTTCCATATTGTCAACCCCAACAATCCAGCCCTCGCCACCAAACGGAGACGTAGTCAGATAGCCGAAGATAACGCCAGGGTTTAGCGTCGGGTTAGTAATTACCCGCACATCACCGCCGCCCGGTGCCCAGGTGTCATAGACGCCACCTAAGAAGCAGGCTTTAATCACCAGCAAGAAAGCACCCAGGCCCAGCAGGATGAGGTGATAGCCAATGATGTTAGTCATCTGGTTTTTGTCTTTCCAGTCCTGACTAAAGAAACTGGAATATTCTTCAAGCGTCTCAGGGCCACGAAGGGCGTGGTACACACCGCCCAGCCCGAGCACAGCCGAAGAAATCAGGTGAAGCACACCCACTACAAAGTAGGGGAAGGTGTTGATCACTTCACCACCAGGGCCGACGCCCCAACCTAGCGTTGCCAGGTGAGGAATCAGAATGGCACCCTGCTCATACAGGGGCTTTTCAGGAACAAAGTGCGAGACCTCAAACAGAGTCATTGCACCCGTCCACAGGACGATCAGGCCAGCGTGGGCAACGTGTGCGCCCAGCAGCTTACCAGACAAATTGATCAGTCGAGCGTTACCAGACCACCAGGCATAGCCAGTAGTCTCTTGGTCGCGCCCGCCGCCAATAAAAGTGTTATTAGAGAGCGTTACCACGGGGGAGTACCTCTTCAGGGAATACAAATTTTTGGTGCGGCTGGTCTTGAGGAGCCAACCACGCCCGAATGCCTTCATTCAGCAGAATGTTCTTCGTGTAGAACGTCTCAAACTCAGGGTCTTCTGCGGCGCGAATCTCCTGACTCACAAAGTCGTAAGCCCGCAGGTTCAACGCCAAACCGACGATGCCAATAGAACTCATCCACAGGCCCGTCACCGGCACAAACAGCATGAAAAAGTGCAGCCAACGCTTGTTGCTGAACGCAATCCCGAATATCTGTGACCAGAACCGGTTCGCCGTCACCATCGAATACGTCTCTTCCGACTGAGTCGGCTCAAACGCTCGGAAGGTGTTGGCATTCTCGCCATCTTCAAACAGCGTGTTCTCTACCGTTGCTCCGTGAATCGCACAGAGCAGCGCACCACCTAAGATGCCAGCTACGCCCATCATGTGGAACGGGTTCAAAGTCCAGTTGTGGAAGCCCTGCAAAAACAGCAGGAAGCGGAAGATGGCCGCTACCCCAAAGCTCGGCGCAAAAAACCACGACGACTGTCCCAAAGGGTACAGCAGGAACACTGACACAAACACTGCAATCGGTCCACTGAAGGCGATCGCATTGTAGGGCCGAATGCCGACTAGCCGGGCAATCTCAAACTGCCGCAGCATGAAGCCAATCAAACCAAACGCACCGTGCAGCGCTACAAACGCCCACAGCCCGCCAATCTGACACCAGCGCACAAAGTCGCCTTGGGCTTCAGGGCCCCACAGCAGCAAGAGCGAATGGCCCATGCTGTCGGCAGGGGTGGAAACTGCAACCGTCAGAAAGTTACAGCCTTCCAGATAGGAGCTTGCCAACCCGTGCGTGAACCACGAGGTGACAAAGGTGGTGCCGGTCATCCAGCCGCCCACGGCCATGAAGGCGCACGGAAACAGCAGTAGTCCAGACCAGCCGATAAAGACAAATCGGTCGCGCTTTAGCCAGTCGTCGAGAACGTCAAACCGTCCCCGCCCGGCGGGCGCTTGTCCCATTGCTATAGTCATTTAGAATCCTCTTTAATTGGCGCTTAATAGGGATTAAGTCCTTTGTGTCTGGAAATGTGCCTGCCAGAGCAGACGCAGCCTCAGACGCTGGCGGATCAAATCTGAAAAGATTCGGATCGATCCGTAACCAGGCAGCTAAAAATCACTGCCATAAAGGATTTGGGAATATACTTATCATAAAGACAGATCACTATTTTTACAATCTGTTATGTTAATTCTCAGATTGAAAGTGATCGGTATTTTGGCAAATTTACCCCGAACGGTCCCGCCTGTTTGCCCAAAGCGAAATCGGCAAGACCGCTTTACAGTGAGGGACACAGCGCTTTAGCTGCCGCGCTAATGAGCGCCAACGATAATTTTTTTCAAAAGAATAAAAGGTAGGCTCAGCTATACGGCTGTGGGGCCAGCACGAAGGTTCCATCTGCATTATGGGCCACCAACGGGCTCCTATGGTCAGTTGCGGCAGCCCAGTCTTGTCTGCAACGACTGAAAATATTTTGACTGAGAATGTTTCGGTTTGTAAATGAGCGGATTGTTAAGTGGATACTGGAGCAAAGCGGATATCATTTAGCTAGCACGCTTGCCTATTCGGTGGGCTTTATCATTAACCTTTACCTATGGCTGCTTCTAAAACACCTACTAAAGCTCCTAGCGCAACAACTCTGCAACGAGATATTTTAGGCGCACGGCGTCCGAGCAACTACTTCTGGGCGGCGGTGACTGCCGTGGGCGGTATTGGCTTTTTTCTCTCGGGCATCTCTAGCTATCTGCATACCAATTTGCTGCCATTTTCCGATTTGCCTGCTCAGCTGGTATTTATCCCGCAGGGCATTGCTATGGGCTTTTATGGACTGGCGGCAATTTTGCTATGCACCTATTTGTGCCTGATCATTTTGTGGGATGTTGGCAGCGGCTATAACAAGTTTGATAAAGAGGCGAACGAAGCGCAAATTTTCAGGCGCGGCTTTCCAGGCAAAAATCGGCAAATTGACCTGCGCTATCCCTTCAAAGATCTGCTGGCCGTTCGCGCCGAAATTAAAGAAGGGCTGAATCCAAAGCGATCGCTCTACCTAAGAGTAAAGGGCAAGGGCAACATTCCGCTGACCCGAGTAGGTCAACCGATCTCTCTATCTGATCTAGAAAATCAGGGCGCTGAACTAGCCCGGTTTTTACAGGTGCCGCTAGAGGGACTGTAGGCCGCTTTGAAGAGTTCTTACCCAATCTTTTTATCCGATTGATTTAAGGGATGAGCCCGTTGAACTACCGCTCGTCCTGTGGCAGAATGAGCCACGTTTTAGGAAATTCAACCATGAAATTAGGGATAAATTTGGGCGCGAGATGGGGCGTATTAGTGGCGATTGCGCTGCTGTTAGGGAGCTGTAGCGGCGCTGAGGCACCGACCGCCGAGTCGCCTGCAACGCCCACCGCAGTCACACCCGCCGAACCCGATATTGCCGACCTCACAGCCGGATTGCCAAAGCTAGAGGGCATGGCTACGGTAGAAATTATGGTCAACGGTAGCCCAATCACAATTGAGGTGGATGGCGATCAGGCTCCTTATACTGCCGGTAACTTTGTAGACCTCGCCGAGAAGGGCGTCTATGACGGCACTGTTTTCCATCGAGTGGTGCAATCGCCCGAACCTTTCGTGGCTCAAGGCGGCGATCCCCAAAGCGCCGATCCTAATGTGCCGGTCAATCAGCTGGGGACCGGCAGCTATGTAGACCCTGAGACCGGTCAGCCCCGCATGATTCCGCTAGAAATTTTGCCCGAGGGGGCTGATCAGCCGGTGTATGGCCAGACCTTTCCTGAAGCGGGCGTTACTAATCCGCCTGCTTTAACCCATCGGCGCGGCGCAGTTGCCATGGCCCGTTCGGGGGTGAATACCGCCTCTGCTCAGTTTTATATCACGCTGGCCGATGTCAACTTTTTAGACGGTGACTACGCGGTGTTGGGCTATGTGACCGACGGTATGAATGTGGTAGACGAAATTCAGCCTGGCACTGTAATTGACTCGGTCACTGTCACTGCTGGCGCAGATAATTTGGTTCAGCCGACTGGGGCGGGTGGTGAAGCGGCTGAGTGAGTCTGCTGTAGTCGTGACAGGACTGGGTCTGACCACAGCGCTAGCGCCTACAGCGCTGGCTAACTGGCAAAAACTGATGGCTGGCGAAAGTGCGATCGCACTTCGCCAGCCTTTTTTAGATCTGGCCCCAGGGCCGCTAGCAATGGGAGGAAAGCGACCTGTGGCTCTGAGGGAGCTGACGCGGCGAGTAGTGAGTGAGGCTTGGGTAGATGCAGGGTTAGGTAGACAGGGTGAGAAGAAAAGGGGAAAGGGAGGAATTGACTGCGGGGTGGTGATGGGGTCTAGTCGGAGCTGCTTGCGAGACTGGGAGGCAATGGCAGATGAGCAGCGAGCAGTGCCGGGGCAAGTTAAGGGCGATTGGCTGGCGGCGTTGCCCTGCGAATCGGCTTTAGTGGCAGCGCGGTGGGCGGGGTGTGAAGGGCCAGTATTAGCGCCGATGGCGGCTTGTGCAACTGGGGTTTGGGCGATCGCGCAGGCGGCAGACCTGATTCGCAACGGGCAGTGTAGTCGGGTGATTGCCGGGGCAGTAGAGTCACCGATTACGCCGCTGACGCTGGCAGGGTTTAGAAAGATGGGGGCGCTGGCAACGACGGGCTGCTATCCGTTTGACCGACGGCGGGAGGGGTTTGTGCTGGGGGAAGGGGGCGCGGCGCTGGTGCTGGAGTCGGCAGAATTGGCAGAGCAGCGTGGGGCGCGGGTATATGGGCAAATTTTGGGGGCGGGTCTGACGAATGACAGCCATCATTTGAGTTCGCCTGATCCGCACTATGGCATGGCTGAGCGGGCGGTGGCGCAGTGTTTGCAGCGCAGTGGGCTGAGCCCGAGTGAGATTGACGCAGTGCATGTTCACGGCACTAGCACGGCGCTTAATGATCGGATGGAGGCGAGCTTAATTGACCAGATCTTTGGCCATGAAATGCCAGTGATGGCGACGAAGGGGGCGACCGGGCATACGTTAGGAGCTTCTGGAGGGGTGGCGATCGCGCTCACCCTGCTCAGCTTACAAGCGCAGCAGCTGCCGCCCTGTACCGGGTTACATCAGCCCGATTTTGATCTAAATTTTGTCAGGCAGGTGAGGACGACAGCGTTACAGCATATGCTCTGCTTTAGCTTTGGGTTTGGCGGACAGAATGCGGTGCTGGCGTTAGGCCAGGCATAGGCAGAGAACGCAGCTGCCCTGTACTTTCTCACGAATATTTCATTTGGTTTCGGAGCAGTTCGCTATTATTTATACATCAGTCGTATTTGATACTTTTAGCTAAGTATCAGGGGAGCCTACCTGAGATGAACTACTTCAGTTCGATTCGTAATGTAATGGTGCCAGGGGCGGCGATGGCTAGCCTGCTCGGCGCTACGATGCTGACTGCTCAGCCTGCACAAGCCGGTAGCCTGGGAGAAGATGTTGCTGTCGGTGCGGGTGTCGGCGTGGTGACCGGTATCATCTTCGGCAATGGCATTGGCTTAGACAATGCAGCCAATGGCGCGGCGGCGGGCGCAGCGGTACATGTCGCTGATGAAGAGCTACGCAGAAATCAAGACCGGAGCATTGTGCAGGATGTCGGCGTGGGTGCGGGAACGGCTGGCGGCGTGGGAACGATCACTAATGATGACAGCTTCTTAGAAAATGCAGCTCAGGGCGCAGCGGTCGGTGCGGTAATTCATGTGTTGGATTAGTGCTGTTTAGGGCTGGTATAGCAGATGTCCTGATGCATTAGAACATCTGCTAGTCGAGTTGCCCGCTGTTCTCCAGCGGTTGCAGCCGACAAAAGTGTCCTAAGCAGCTCGACAGAGGCTATAACTGTCGGTTAACAGGAAACCCCTGCCATTAGGGATAATGAAGCAGCGTGAGATTGGGATTGAAACGATAGTCGCGCTGGTTCTTACTGAGCAAGCTGATAGAGCTATCTCTGATACTGCTTCGTCGATAGGTTGAGATTCAAACTGCGTTAGAAATTGACCGAAGGCTTGCTTCTCAGCTTTGTTTCGACAGCCAACAGCCAACTTCACGCCAGTGATGATAGAAACACATAGTGTGGCATGGTTGCTCTCTTGAGCCAGACGCGCTTTTGCAGTTTCGTCGTTGTTGGCGATGCCGATCAAAACATCGGTATCCATTAAAAGACGTGCCATTGCGGACTTGTCGCACTCAGGCAGTGCTCCGCGAAGCGCGAGTGCATCCGCGCTTCGCTATATCTTCCCACATGCCAACAAAGGACTGGTTTGCAAAGCCTATAGTCTCAAGGCAGGAGCCTCCGTTTTTGTGATGGCGCTGCTTCAGGAAGATAATAAAATCGAGAATTAGTCGCTGAGCGTCTTCATAAAGAAGCTACATCGTCTTGCAAGTTGCTAAAATCTGCCATTCTCGCATCCTCTGTTCTTCTGATGTCTTCTGATATGAGTCAATGTTCAGGCTAAATTTCTGAAAGATCAATTGTGGTTTACAGCATTGCCAGTCGCTCACGGATGAGCTTAGCCTGTTTCCCGGCTTCGGCCAGCGCATCTTTTGCGCCCTGCACCACTTCGGCAGGCGCTTGATTAACAAAGCCCTGATTGCCTAAACGCCCACCGAGAGATTTCATTTCGCCTTCGGCCTTGCCCAGATCCTTTTCCAGCTTGGCTCTTAGCGCCTCTACATCGACCACGCCCGTCAGCGGAATTAGCACCTGCACAGTGCCGGTTACGCCCGCAAACATGCGCTGGTCTTTATCGGGGCTGTCAGTTGGCTTGGCTTTAGAGTCAGCCCTGATAATGTCAGCAGGGGTTACGCCCGTGGGTGCGGGGCTGATCTCAGGTGCTTCGCTACTTCTAGCCGCCGGTTGGCTGGTTGGCGCTCCAGTCACTTCCATCCAGGCTTGCTTGAGTTCGGCGATCGCGCGATCACGCTTCTCAGCCGTATATCCCTTCTGTGCCACAAACCGAACGACATAGATAATGCCGACTACCTGAAATAGCCCTGCCAGCCCCGGCACGTCATCAATGGCATTGAGCATCGAGCTCAATACTTTGATGGTCATGACGCTGCCTAAAAGAATTGCCAGAGAAAGCGCAGGCTGCTTGTAGTCGCTGAAGAAGTTACCGAAGTAGCGTGTTGGCTGGTCTAAAAACCGTGATGTCGCATCGGACAACCGCTGCCAGAGAGTATTGGCTTGAGGGTTGGTCGGAGTTCCTGTTTCAACCATTGCTTCGGCTTCTGCAATTGTCAACGTTTTAGCCGTTGCTTCATGCGCCGGTGCAAAGTCCGTGTCACCAATCGAAAGCGTTTCTACCCTGGCCATCTCTTGAATGTAAGAACGGGTGGCCTGGAGAATTTTCAGCTCAAAGTCGCTATCCGTCTTCAGCAGCGTTTCAATCCTGGCAGAGGGCTTAATGCCCGCCTCAGCCCGCAGGTTGCGAATAGTGCGAATAGTGTCAATCAGCAGCTCAAACTGCGCTTCTAAACCCGAATCAATCTGCTGAGCATCGGCCACCGGGTAGCGCTGCACGGCTAAACAGTCGGCTGTATCCCCATCAGTTGCGCCCGTTAGCGTTTGCCACAGCTCTTCGGTGATGTGTGGCATAAAGGGATGTAGCAACTTAAGAATGCCTTCCAGTACATAGGCCAAAGTTTGCTGGGCCGTGTACTTAGTCTCGCCATCACCGTAGAGCCGGGGCTTGACTAGCTCGATATACCAGTCGCAAAAATCGCCGCGCGTAAACTCGTACAGCTCTTTAGCTGCTTCGCCCATGCCATAGTCGTCCAGCTGCTGGCGCGATCGCTCAATCGTCTGGTGGTAGCGAGAGAGAATCCATCTGTCTGCTAGCTCTAAAGGAGCCCCGCCGCTGCCTGGCATTCCCAAGATAGCAGGCGTCTGACCGTCCAGATTCATCATCACAAACCGGGAGGCATTCCACAGCTTGTTAGTAAAGTTGCGCGAGGCTTCTACCGCCAGGGATTCGTCGGTTTTACGGTCATAGTCCAGGCGAATATCCTGCCCGGCTCCGGCAACTTCGCGCACCAGCGTATAGCGCAGCGCATCGGTGCCGTATTTATCAATCAGCACCATCGGGTTGATGCCGTTGTTTTTAGACTTCGACATCTTTTGATTGTTTTCATCCCGTACCAGCCCATGAATGTACACCGTGTCAAACGGCATCTGGCCCGTGAAGTGCCCGGCCATCAGGGTCATCCGGGCTACCCAGAAAAAGATGATGTCGAAACCTGTAACTAGCGTCTGGGTCGGATAGTAAAACTGGTAGTCAGGCGCATCGGTATTGGGCCAACCCAGGGTAGACATCGGCCAGAGTCCGGAAGAAAACCAGGTGTCGAGCACGTCCGGGTCTTGTCGCAGTTCCACCTCGTGGCCCGTTTCCTCAGCCGCTCTATTCAGGGCCTCAGTTTCGTTCATCGCGACGACAAAGGGCGTGCTGTCAGTAATCTCGCCGTTGGTTTCGCTGACGATGTACCAGGCCGGAATTTGGTGGCCCCACCAGAGCTGACGAGAGATGCACCAATCTTTGAGGTTTACCAGCCAGTCGCGGTAAACCTTAGTCCAGCGGTCGGGCACGAACTGAGGATCTTGCTGCTCATCAAGGGCAAGTAGGGCTTTGTCGGCCAGCGGGCGAATTTTGACAAACCACTGGGTGGAAATTAGCGGTTCAACGGGGACTTTGCCGCGATCGCTATACGGCACCGAATGCCGATAGTCTTCTCGCTTGACCAAAAAGCCTTCCGACTCCAGACGATCTACGATGCGATCGCGAGCCTCAAAGCGATCTATGCCTTCAAAATCACCCGCATTTTCATTCAGCGAGCCGTCTTTATTGAGAATGTTGATCACCGGCAGATCGTGGCGCTTCCCCATCTCAAAGTCGTTTGGGTCGTGAGCGGGCGTCACCTTCACGCAGCCTGTACCAAACTCCCGATCGACAAATTCATCGCCAATAATCGGAATCTCGCGGCCCATGATTGGCAGCGTCAGCGTCTGACCAATCAGGTGCTGATAGCGCTCGTCATTTGGATTGACCGCCACTGCCGTATCGCCCAGCATGGTCTCAGGCCGAGTCGTCGCCACCTCCATCGAGCCCTCACCGCTGCTCAACGGGTAGCGCAGATGCCACAAATAGCCGTCGACTTCTTTGTTCTCTACTTCTAGATCAGAGACGGCTGACTGGCTGGCCGGACACCAGTTCACCATGTAGCTGCCCCGGTAGATCAGCCCTTCGTTATAAAGACGATTGAAGGCGGTAAGCACGGCTTTTGAGAGCCCCTCATCCATCGTGAAGCGCTCGCGCGACCAGTCTACTGAAACGGCCAGTTTCCGCAGCTGGTTAACAATCGTGCCGCCCGATTCAGCCTTCCATTCCCAGGCCCGCTCTAAAAACTTTTGCCGCCCGACAGATTCGCGGGTTTTGCCTTCTGCGGCAAACTGGCGCTCCAATATCGTTTGCACCGCAATGCTGGCATGGTCAGTCCCAGGTAGCCACAGCGTATTGCGCCCTTTCATTCGCTGGTAGCGGACGACCGTGTCAATCAGCGTATGTTCAAAGGCGTGGCCCATATGCAGGCTGCCGGTGACATTGGGTGGCGGCATCATCACGCAAAACGGCTCGCCGCCCCGACTCGGATCAGCTTTGAAGACTTCTTTTTCTTCCCAGTATTCCTGCCATTTTGTCTCGGTTGCGGTGGGATCGTACTGGCTAGCTAGAGTCGGCGTGTTGGCGGTCATTGCAGGTGGGGTACGGATACAGCTCAGGTAAATGGTAGCAGTGATTTGAGCCTTCATGCGCCCAGGCTATCAACTCGAATTGGCAACTGAGGACGCAATTGCAAAAAGGCACCGGGCGTCGTCTTGCGATCGCCAGATGCCCTCTGAGTCATGGTTATTCAATCAGCTATCTGAGTAAAGCAGCTCATCAACCGTTCAAACCTGCTTTACTCAACTACTTTAGTCAGCTGCTTTACTGAGCCGGAGTAGCCGTAGGCGCTGAGGTCGATTCAGCCTGCTGCTCTATAATTGCCCGCTGCCGCTCACGCAAAGATTCAGCCTGTCGGTCAATCCGGCGGCCCTGACTGCGATAAAAGCCATCATCTACCACGCCAGCTCCATTTAAAGCACCCCCCTGATGAAAAATATCCCAGATATCCACATCTGAACCGAGAATGCCATCATTCGCATCGGCTGATTTAAAGTCTTCAGCAGTATTGGCAATGCCCGAGTCTTGAGCGATGGCAGAGCCTCCCTGAAAGGGAATCGCTGGGCCTGAAATCACACCCACCATACCCAGAGCCAAACCCGCGCCCACCAGCCGAACCAATAAGTTATTCATCCGTTCACTCTCCAAAAAAGTTTCTAGCTAAGCTACCACCAGCTGGGTCACACAGACACCAGGCATCGATTTTCTTTAGTTTACCAATCGTTCTGCCATTCACCCCATAATCTGTGCCGGTCTTCGAGTCGGCCTCCGAGGTTACCTCTGAGTCAGCCTTTAGGACTGAAGCTAAGCAATCCGACGACTGATCAGCGGGCGAATCGTCAGCAGGGCAGCAGCGCTAAAGGCCAGTAAAATGCCCAGCGCCAGGCCCAAGCTAATATCGCCAAAGGGCGCTTGCATTACAATGCTACCGAGAGTCCAGTCTGAGTGAAGATAGATGTAGCGGATCGGCTCAATCGCGTAGCTCAGCGGATTAAGACTAGCGACCACCTGTAGCCAAGTCGGCATAAAAGACAGTGGCACCAGCGCCGTACTGGCGAACAGTAGCGGCAAATTAGTAATAAAAATCACGGCCAGTAGCTCAATGTGGCCAGGCAGCGCAAAGGCCAGTCCCAGGCTCAAGGCCGTTACACCAAATACCAGCGTCAGCACAATCAGCGTCACCAGCAGCAGCCCACCCAGTCCGGGTAAGCCTGCCCCAAGCACCGCACTCAGCGCCACAATCGCCGTCGTCTGAATCAGGCTCATTGTTCCAATGAACAGCGCCGAAGCGACCACAATCGAAAAGCGGGAAGCCAGGGGCGCGACCAGCAGCCGGTTGAGGAAGCCAAACTCACGGTCAAACATCACAGGTAACCCTGCGTTTAGCGCGCCCGCAAAAGCCGTAAAAACGATAATACCGGCCCCTAAAAACTGGCCGTAGTTCTGGCTTTCGCCAAACAGTCCTTTAGGCACGTTTTGAAACAGCGCACCGAATAAAATCAGCCACATCAGCGGCTGAATCACACCTGCTACCAGCGTCGTGGGTCGCCTCTGGAGCTGAATGAAGAGACGGCGAGTCAGGGCGGTGGTTTCTTGAATAAATTCGGCGAGGCCGGGAGTAGGCGCGAGGGGGATAGGGCGCGAGGGGGCCGGAGTGACGGATTGGCTCATGGTTTGGAAGGGGTGAGGGCTAGTGGGGGCGATCGCAATTTTGGGGATGGTGCATTTGATTGGTGTTAGAGATTAGTCTAGAAAATTTTGCTGAGGTTGAGTTGGAAGCCTGGCAGTGTGGGGTCGCCAGATAGGATGCCGGAGAGCGATTGGGTTTCGGTGGGCTGGGTCTGCCGATAGATCTCGACGGTTTTGTTTTGGGGGTCGATGAGCCAGCCGAGGAGAAGGCCGTTGTCGAGGTATTCTTGCATTTTGTCTTGAAGGTCGCTCAGGCTGTCGTTGGCGGAGCGCAGCTCTATGACAAAGTCGGGGCAAAGGGGAAGAAACTTGCTGGGATCGGGGTTGATAGCTTCTATGCGGCGCTTCAGTACCCAGGCAACGTCGGGAGAGCGAATAGCGCCATCTGGCAGGCGGAAGCCAGTGGAGGAGTCAAAGCCCAGTCCTGTGCCGTCTCGCTTAACCCATGTACCAAATTGATAGGCCAAATCAAAGTTGCGATTACCGGTTTCCCATCCTGTCGGTGGCATCAGTATTAATTGTCCTGCTGCTGTGAGTTCAAGCCTTAGGTCTCGATTGGCCTGACAGAGGCGATAGAAGTCGGCCTCACTTAATGCGAGGTCAGCGGAGCGCATATCCAACGTGAGCGTCATCATCCCATACACCGATAAGAAGCTATTGAAAAGTCATGATGCCGATTTCTTTGCTGTTTTGCTTACATCCTAGCACCAGACTATAGGCCGAATAGAAGGCTGATGGCAGGTAATAAACCATTGCAAGCCTCCATAAATTTCGTCATTGCTCCGACTCCTACGGTCATGCCTTTGAGCACCGTAATGGCTCGCTTCGCGGCCTTTTTCATTGGCCCATCTTCAGGGGCTTGGCCTGCAACGGCGAGCTGCTGTACCTCTGCTAATGCCTCTGTCTTTTCTTCTTCGCTAAAGCTCTCTTCAGTTTCGATGGCGGCTTGAAGCTGAAAAGAACAAATCCTTCAATTGGGCTTGGGTCGGTTCGTTGCCGAGATGAGTAATTTGATTGGTGACTTGGCCGCTGATGTCGCGTAGGCTCACAACCGACTAATTCGCGGTGACTGCAAAGTCTCCTTTCACATTGATGTTTTGGCTTTGGTCGTTGCCGGTCATGACTTTGTCCCTATAGGCACAGCACTACACAAAATTCGCGGTGGGTTGAGAAAAGACTCCTGAATTGCTATCGCATACTTTGCTTTTTCTCTTTTTTGACATCGCGCTTACCGACGGCAGCCATTTCAGCGTCCATCAGGGTGCGACCAGTGGCGGCTAAGTACACGTCGTCTAAGCTGGGTTGCGATTGGGCAATACCAAAGGTAGGTAGGTCTGCTTCTTTGAGGGCTGACTGGACGGCGGCGAGAGCTTCACCGCCTTTGTCAACCACCAGGTTAAGAGAATTTCCCTGAGCGCTGTTGACGATCACTTCTTGAACGACGGGTAGCTTGGCGAGCAGGCTGCGGGCGCTGTCAGCTTCCTGGTCGGCGGTGAATTCGCGAATGCGGAGGGTAATGCGATCGCCCCCCACCTCAGCCTTTAAAGCCGCAGGCGTACCACTCGAAATTACTTTGCCCGCGTCGATGATCGCCACCCGGCCCGCCAGCACGTCCACTTCTTCTAAGTAGTGGCTGGTGAGCAAAATCGTGGTGCCCTCTTTCTGAAGCTGCCGCAAAAACTGCCAGACCGCCGTTCGGCTCTCAATGTCCAAGCCGACGGTAGGTTCGTCGAGCACCAGCACAGTGGGCTGATGCAGCAGTCCGGCTGCTAAGTCCAACCGTTTCTTTTGACCGCCGGAGTAGGTGCCGGTTTTTTTGTCGGCGATCTCGGTAATGTCTAGTAGCCCCAGCATTTTCTCAATGCAAGGCTTGATGTCTGCTTTTGGCAGATGATAAATCGCGGCCTGAAGCTGAAGCAGCTCGCGTCCGGTCAATACTGGGTCAAGCGCCACATCCTGAGCAATGTAGCCGAGCATTTGTCTAGCCGCACGCGGATCGTCTAGCACCGATAGGCCGTTGATCTCTATCCTGCCCGCGTCCGGAGCCATCAGCGTACAGAGGCAGCGAATGGTGGTTGTCTTGCCCGCGCCGTTTGGCCCGAGCAGGCCAAAGATTTCACCAGGCTCTATGGCAAAAGAAACGTCCTTTACAGCTTCTACCTCGCCGTAGGACTTCTTCAAATTTTCCACTAAGACAGCGGGAGCCATAAAGCACCTCTAAAATCGAACTCGACTGAATTCTATTCTAGTATTGACGCGCCTGATGATGCTTTACGCCAGCATCGGGATCGCAGTCAAGATTGACTGAACACCGTGAGTGAGTGAGGCGACGGCAAATCTGACAACCGGCAGCGAATCGATCACCATCGCTACAGACAGCAGCATCATGTAGAAAATGGAGTACTTAAAGGTGCTGCGAGCCAGGTCTTTATCGTCGTAGCGATCGCGCAACCGCCAAGCCTTTTGTAAAAACAAGTAGCCCAGCCCCAGCGCGCTCAGGCCATACACTGCCCCGCAGACGCCCAGCGGATACACCAAAGCCAGCGTCAGCGGCACCAGCACCACCGTATAGGCCCAAATTTGCTTGGCCGTCGCCTGGTTACCCACCACGACCGGCAGCATCGGCACCTTTACTTTGGCGTAATCGTCCTGAATCAGCATCGCCAGCGCCCAGAAGTGAGGCGGTGTCCATACAAATACGATGGCAAAAATCACCCAGGCTGCAATGGTCAAGTCACCCGTGACGGCTGCCCAGCCAACCAGCGGCGGAATCGCACCGGCGGCGCCGCCAATTACGATGTTTTGCGGCGAAGAGCGCTTCAGCCAGAAAGTATACACACCCACGTACACCGCAATGCCCAGCATCGCTAGCCCCGCGCTGAGCAAGTTGGCAAAGCCAGCCAGCAGCCCAAAAGACATCGCCGCCATAACCAGCGCAAACACCAGCGCATCTTTAGGCTGGATGCGCCCTGAGGGAATGGGCCGGTGACGAGTCCGCTCCATGTCGTAGTCAATATCGCGGTCGTAAATGCAGTTGATAGTCTGCGCTGAAGCTGCCGCTAAGGTGCCACTCAACAGCGTGACCAAGAGCAGCACCGGACCAACGCGGCCCTGGCCTGCTACCCACATCCCCGCTGCCGTCTCAATCAGCAGCAGGGGAATAATGCGCGGCTTCGTGAGCTGCCAGTAGCTGCGTACCACCTCACCAAAACTGTCGTGGTGGCGGGCGGCCCAGATGGAAGAGGTTTGCATAGTTAAGCTTTTCTCAAAGGTTATTAGAGGGGAGTTATCAGAAGGCGCTGGTCAAATCAGTCACAGCCAGCGATCAGGCCGGGAATTGGAGCGGGTTGCTTTCCTTAAAGTCGCCTTCCTCAAACGGGGCAGTAGCGACTGTGGCCTGTGAGGCGCGATCGCGCAAAGCCAATACCGTAAAACACACCAGACAGCCTAGCAGGGCTGCGCCAATCGTTTGGTGACACACCGTCAAGGGCTCTACTTGTAGCCGCAGCTTAAAGGTAGCGACTCCCAGCGCAATTTGCAGCAGCAGCAGCCCTCCCGCAGCATTGGCCAAGCCGCGCAGCCACTGGTCAAGGGCAGGCGTTCGCCATACGGCCACAACTAGCGCTAATACTGCCAGCGTCGGCGGTACGACCCCGGCGATATGAGTATTCATCACATTGCACAGGTCTGCCAGGCCAAAGCACTGGTGCGCAGCCCAACGAGAGCCTACCAGGCCACCGATAATGCTCTGAGCGTATACCAGCAATGCCGCCGCCAGTCCAAGCCAGGGCAGTTTGCCGACGTTGCCAGCGGGTTTGTAGGGCATCAGCGCCATGCCCATAATCAGCAGCGTGCTGAAAAACAGCAGCGCCGTGCCCAGGTGCGCTGTGACAATGTCAAACCGCAGTAGCTCGATCACCGTCAGCCCCCCCAGCAGGCCCTGCACCACAATCAAAAACAGCGCGCCGACCGATGCCCAGGGTAGCCAGGCGGGAAGCGATCGCCGATACCAGCCGCTCAGCCCAACCAGGCCAATTGCCATCAGCCCAATCAGCGAAGCATCCAATCGGTGAAACCACTCTAAAAACACCCGCAGATTCATCTGAGCGGTGGGCACGAGCTGACCGTAGCACAGCGGCCAGTCAGGGCAGGCCAGGCCCGCATTCATAACGCGAGTGGCGCTGCCGACGGCCATGAGAGCGAGGGTGGCGATCGCCATTTTCCAAATCCACCGCCGAATTAGCGTTTGAGCCGACGACTCTTTTGCAGGCGAATGGAGGGCGACCGAATTGGGTGAAATAGGTGGGCTCGAAAAGCTGGGATTTGCCATGGCGGTTAAAGCGGGGGTAGGGCGCAGCGACCTGTCAAAAACAGAGAATTAGCAGCCAAATTTTTGAGGGCCTTTAAGGGTTGTGACCTGCTTGCTGGTTAAATTTCCTCTCGATGAAAATATAACGCGAGCAGCCGGATATTCTCTTGTTGTAGACATTTTCTTTTGATAGTGACGGCTGCGTTTAATGTTGCTTAACAATTATCGCTTACATAAATTGGCTCGATCCTTTTGTTTTGTGTGTAGAGATGAGCCCTTGACAGCCTCGAACTCAGAGCAATGACTTCACCAAGCCATCACGGGCAAAGCGGCTGGAGTAGTCCGCTATACAGCATCGGTAAGGCTACACGCTTTTCTATGAAACGTAGAGGCATTTACAGATCGAGGTGGCTGAGATGAGGCATTTAGGAGCGGGAATTGAATAAAAGCTGCTTCATGTGGATCGGTGGGTTTTGGCTTCGAATACGCTCAGCCATCGGAGACGCCGAGTACCGAACGCCAAGCACCGAACCCTAGCGTAGTCGTAGGCTTGGCCTTCTCGCAGAGCAGGGTGGCTGAGTAAACCGATCAAATTACTTAATCCTTGATCCTTCGTTAACTTTAAGATCATCTGCCAGTAGTTCCTAGCGCTCGTCTACCAAATAGATTCTAGAGAAAACCTTAAGGGCACAGACGTTACTCGAAAAAGCGCTCATATCTCTCAAAAGAACGCTACCTTAGATAGGCGATGAGGCAGTAGAACCCCTGACCGTCTGTACAAATCGCTCATACGTTGAAAGCAACAGATCTATTCACGATCTGAAATGAATCCTGTGAACATTCCCAGCTCGATTGTGACTCTTTTAGTAGGTATATTCGTTACCTTGGCCAGCCTGTGGTACGGCCAAAACCACGGTCTGATGCCAGTGGCAGCCTCTAGTGAAGCTGAGCTAGTAGACGGGCTGTTCAATACGATGATGACCATTGGCTTTGGCCTGTTTTTGCTGGTTGAAGGGGCGCTGGTGGTGGCCGCTGTTCGCTTTCGTCGCCGGGAAGGGGATATGGGCGACGGCGAGCATTTAGAAGGCAATATTCCTTTAGAAATTTTATGGACAGCGATCCCGGCGGTCGTCGTACTCGGCATCTCTATTTACAGCTTCGACATTTACAGCCGCATGGGTGGCCTGGAGCTGATGAATCACGACATGTCGCCCGCGAGCGCGAAAGCTGTGCAGGTGGCCTATGCGCCTGATGCAGTTGACGCTTTAACCGGTGAGCCGCTGCTGAGCGAGGCTGGTTTGGGCGTGATGCCCGGCATGGAGAGTGAGCCGACACTGGCAGTAGAGGTCAAGGGATTGCAGTATGCCTTTATCTTTACCTACCCTAACGGCATCATCGACGGCGAGCTGCATGTGCCTTCTCACATGCCGGTCACGCTAAATCTCAACGCTGAAGATGTGCTCCACGCCTTTTGGCTACCTGAGTTTCGCATCAAGCAAGATATGATCCCTGGGCAAGAGACCAAGCTCGTGTTTAACGCTATTCGTGAAGGGAGCTATCCGGTTGTGTGCGCGGAGCTATGCGGACCCTACCACGGCGGCATGCGCACTCAAATCATCGTCCACTCTCCAGATGAGTATGCCGATTGGGTAGACAGCCGGCTGACTGCGATGGCCGCAGGCGATACAACGATTGCCAATCTCCCTGCGCCGCCAGCAGAGCGCACCGATGCTGAGTACCTGGGCAATTTTGTAGAGCCCATGCAGCTGGCGGTGGCCCCTGAAAATCTGGCTTCCTTGCACAGCATCGCTACGCATAGCCAGCATTTGCATCACCCTGGCTAGACGGATTTTTGCTCTGTCACTTGGAAACGAGTACGAGTGACAAGCCGCTCAATGTTTACCTGACTTTAGCCGTAACGACTGAAAGCGTTTATGACAGTAACTCCAGAGGCAAAAGCGCCCGCCGCCCCCTTAGAGACTCCTATGCTCTTGGGCAATGAGCGCAAGTGGACTGACTATTTCAGCTTTAGCACCGATCACAAGGTTATTGGCATTCAATATCTGGTGACGGCCTTTTTCTTTTATCTGGTTGGCGGATCGCTGGCAACGGTGATGCGCACAGAGCTGGCAACGCCTGCTCCCGACATAGTCACGCCCGATGTGTACAACGGGCTGCTGACCCTCCACGGCACAGTGATGCTGTTTTTGTGGATTGTGCCAGCGGGCGCAGGATTGGCGAACTACCTGATCCCGTTGATGATTGGGGCGCGGGATATGGCTTTCCCCAGGCTGAATGCCATAGCATTCTGGCTGATCCCACCCTCGGGCCTGATGCTGATTGGCAGCTTTTTCTTTGAGCCACCGCAGGCAGGATGGACCTCTTACCCACCGCTGAGCTTGACCACTGGCATGTTGGGTGAAGGTATCTGGATCATGAGCATTTTGGTGGGCGGGACGGCCTCTATTCTAGGTGGGATCAACTTTTTAGTCACCATCTTAAAGATGCGCGTCCCCAGCATGACGCTGACTGATATGCCGCTGTTTTGCTGGGCGATGATCGCGACCTCTCTGCTGATTTTGATCAGTACGCCAGTGCTGGCGGGGGCGCTGATTTTGCTCTCCTTTGATCTATTTGCCGGAACTGCCTTTTTTAACCCCACGGGCGGCGGCAACCCGGTGGTCTACCAGCATATGTTCTGGTTTTACTCGCACCCGGCGGTGTATATATTCGTGCTGCCGCTGTTTGGGGCGATTAGCGAGGTGGTTTCGGTTCACGCTCGCAAGCCGATTTTTGGCTACCGGGCGATCGCCTACTCCTCCATTGTCATCAGCTTTTTGGGCCTGATTGTCTGGGCGCACCACATGTTTACCAGCGGCACCCCGCCCTGGCTGCGCATGTTCTTTATGATCACCACCATGGTGATTGCGGTGCCGACCGGGATTAAGGTCTTTGGCTGGGTGGCTACGCTCTGGCGGGGCAAAATCGCCTTTACCAGCGCCATGCTGTTTGCGATGGGCTTTATCGCGCTCTTTTTAATCGGCGGTATCAGCGGCGTGATGCTCGCGGCAGTGCCGTTCGACATTCACGTTCACGACACTTACTTTGTGGTGGCTCACTTCCACTATGTGCTGTTTGGCGCTTCAGTCTTCGGCGTCTTCATGGCGGTATACCACTGGTTCCCTAAGATGACCGGGCACATGATGAACGAGTTCTGGGGCAAGGTTCATTTTGTCCTCACTTTTGTCGGCATGAACCTCACCTTTATGCCCATGCACGAGCTTGGCCTAATGGGCATGAACCGCCGGATTGCTCTATACGATCCGCAGTTCACTGACCTGAACGTGCTGGCGACGATCGGCTCCTACATCATGGCAGTCTCGACTATTCCCTTTTTGATCAATGCGGTGTGGAGCTGGCGCTACGGGCCAAAAGCCCCAGCGAACCCCTGGCGTGCCCTTACGCTTGAGTGGCAGACCCTCTCACCACCGGCCATTGAGAACTTTGAAGAGCTGCCGGTGCTGAAAACAGGCCCCTACGACTACGGTCTGGGCTACATCGCCGAAGAAGATCCGCCGGAGCTTTACGAGCACGGTGTGCCAGTTCCGGCTACGTAGCAAAACAGCTCACACGCTTTAGCCAGAGAAACGGCAGGGTGTGAGCTGCCTCTTTACTTTCCAGTTGACTACTCAACTATTGCAAACACCACCGATACTTACCTATGCAAGGTTCTTCTGTTAATACAGCTGAGGGCGTGATCAATATCGCTCAGGAGGGCGCAGCTAGCCACCACGAGGAGCATCCTGACCATCGCTTGTTTGGCGTACTGGTGTTTCTTTGCGCCGAGAGTATGCTGTTCATGGGCTTATTTATCGCCTATGTCACCTTTCGGCTGGTAGCCACAGAGTGGCCGCCCGTGGGGACACCGGAGCTAGAAATCTTGCTGCCTGGGATTAACTCACTGATTTTAATCTCCAGCAGTTTTGTCATTCACAAGGCCGATACCGCCGTCAAAAACAATAATGTAAATGGCGTGAGAACCTGGTTTAGCCTCACCATTGTGATGGGTACGGTTTTCTTGCTAGGTCAGCTCTACGAGTACAGCAATCTGGAGTTTGGACTCACCGACAATCTGTTTGCAAGCACTTTTTATGTGCTGACAGGTTTCCACGGCTTGCACGTGCTGGTGGGTCTACTGCTAATGCTGGCTGTTTTGCTGCGGGCGCGTGAGCCTGGCCACTACTCCAGCGAAAATCACTTTGGCATTGAAGCGGTAGAGCTGTACTGGCACTTTGTCGATGTGATCTGGATTATCTTGTTTATTTTGCTGTATTTGTGGTGATATCTGGGGTGAGCAGGCCCACGACTGAGTCAATCCAGTCGAGGTAATGCGAGATGCGGCTGTAATATTCGTAAACGCCGTAGTAGCCTTCGCCCAGTCTGGCTGAGTATTGACCGGATCTAACCCCGGCGATCGCCCAGCCCTGGTCTGTTTTTAGCAAAGCAGGTGATCCGCCGTCTCCCGGCCCAGAGATCCCTTCTAAGTCTGTTGCATCGGGAGGCGTATCGAACTTAAGTACTAGCCACTGATCGTCTGCTTCCTCGACGCGGTTAGTGGCTACTCGCTTTTTTCCATCGACCTGATCTGGCCCAATTAGACCGGTGCCAAAATCTCCCTGGCCCACCAGGGTAACTGTCTTTTGCAGTTCGTCTGTTTGCCTATAGAGCGGCAGAGGTGAGATGCCTGTTACCGGCATCTGAAGCTGAATCAGCGCGATGTCGTTCTGCACATTGGAGATATCTTCGCAGCTGTGAAAGTCGGGATGGAGTACTAGCTGCTCAATCGCGTAGGCAGTGCCTGCAAACTCAATCTCATGCTTTAAAGACAGTTCTATGGCGACGTGGGCTGCGCTCAAAATCCAGCTGGGTTGAATTAGCGTGCCCATGGCGTCGCAGCGCGTGTAAACGTCGGGGGCTAATTGAACGGCAGGAATCAGGCTGGGTTTGAGCAGTCGGTCGATGTCGTCGTAGACAATTAGCACTTCTTCTGGAGCGCTACAGACAGGCACGATGGATGGAAACTGCGCTGAGCTAGCAAGATAGCGCGCAGGGTCAATGTCGTGGCGGATGATCATAAATTCTATCTATAGGAAGACGGCAAGACAAAGGATGCTCCCGTCTTAGAAAGGCGCGGTATGCTATTGAGAACATCTTTACAGATTTGATGTCGCGATCGCCCATATCCCAAGCTTCCTTCTTATATGAGTATTCAACAACTGCCCGGTACGGCCAATCAGTTAGGGGCAACCTGGGATGGTAAAGGAACGAACTTCGCCATCTTTTCTGAGAACGCGACCCAGGTAGAGCTGTGTCTGTTTAGCAAGCGTGGCAAGGAAACCCGCTATCCGCTCCGGGAGGTCTATAACTTTGTCTGGCACGGCTATTTCCCAGAGATTGAGCCGGGGCAGCGCTATGGCTACCGGGTGCATGGGCCGTTTGACCCTGAGAACGGCCATCGGTTTAACCCGAATAAGCTATTGATTGACCCCTACGCGCTGGCGATCGCAGGCGATGTAGATCCGGGCTCTGAGACCTTTGGCTATAACTGGATCGATGGGGCTGAAGACCTGAGCTATAACGATGCCGATAGCGCTAAGTCCATGCCTAAGTGCATCGTCGTCGATACTGACTTTGACTGGGAAGGTGATCGCCCTCTAGCTATTCCCTGGAATGAAACGATCATCTACGAGCTGCATACAAAGGGATTTACGCAGCTACATCCCAAAGTCCCTAAACGACTTCAGGGCACCTACGCGGGACTAGCACACCCAGCGGCCATTAAGCACCTCAAATCTCTGGGCATTAGCGCGGTGGAGCTGATGCCGATTCATCACTTTCACGCTAAACCTGGCTACCTGGTAGACAAAGAGCTAACTAACTTCTGGGGCTACGACTCACTCAACTACTTTGCGCCCTTCTCTGGCTACAGCGCGGCGGGCAGCACAGGCGAACAGGTCAAAGAATTCAAGTCGATGGTCAAGGCGCTGCACGCAGAGGGGATTGAAGTCATTTTAGACGTGGTGTACAACCACACGGGCGAGGGCAACCATATGGGGCCGACCCTGAGCTTTCGCGGCATTGATAACGCGGCCTATTACCGGCTAGTAGAGGGCAATGAGCGCTACTACATGGACTACACCGGCTGCGGCAACTCGCTGAAGATGAGCCACCCGCAGGTGCTGAAGCTGATTATGGATAGCTTGCGCTACTGGGTGCAGGAGATGCACGTAGACGGCTTCCGGTTTGACCTGGCTTCGGCGCTGGCGCGCGAGATGTTTGAAGTGGGGACGCTGGCAACCTTTTTTGACATTATTCACCAGGATCCGGTGCTCTCGAAAGTAAAGCTGATTGCTGAACCTTGGGATGTGGGAGACGGCGGCTACCAGGTGGGCAAATTTCCGCTGCTGTGGTCAGAGTGGAACGGCCAGTTTCGCGATACGGTGCGAGACTTCTGGCGCGGCGAAGACAGTACGCTGGGCGAATTTGCGCTGCGGTTTACCGGCAGCTCTGATCTATACGAGCACACGGGGCGCAGACCCCATGCCAGCATTAATTTCATCACCGCTCACGACGGCTTTACCCTGCGCGATTTGGTCAGCTACAACGGCAAACACAATGAGGCCAACGGCGAAGACAACCGCGATGGCGAAGACCACAACCGCGCTTGGAACTGTGGCGTAGAGGGCAAGACTAATAAGCCCGATATATTGGCACTGAGGGCCAGGCAGCAGCGCAATTTTTTGGCGACGCTGCTGCTGTCTCAGGGCGTGCCAATGCTGCTCGCAGGCGATGAAATGGGGCGATCGCAGCTCGGCAACAACAATACCTACTGCCATGACGACGAGCTGTCCTGGATTGACTGGCAATTGCCCGATGAAAACAAAGCGCTGCTGCGCTATACTCAGCGGCTGATTGACCTGGTTCATGACCATCCGGTATTTCGCCGTCGCCACTGGTTTTATGGGCGCGAAATCCACGGCTCAGGCATCAATGATATTGGCTGGTTTAATGTAGAAGGCGCAGAAATGCAGGACGAGTGGAACGCCGGCTTTGTCAAAACGCTGACGGTGTTTTTAAACGGGGAAGAGATTGCCACGCCTAACCACAGAGGCGAGCAGGTAATAGACGACAGCTTTTTGCTGATGTTTAATGCCCATTACGACGTGCTGGAGTTTGCGCTGCCTGAGAGACTGTGCGATCGCCGCTGGCGTTTACTCATAGATACCAAGTCAGAAGGTTTCGTCAAACGCACCAAAACCTACAGAGAAGGCGACAAAATCACTGTTGCCGCCCGCAGCCTGGTTGTACTACAAAGCCCTGTTGAATAGCTGTGTTGGGCGCTAAATAACGTGAGTTCGGGTTAAGAGATCCTGTAGTCACCAAGCCTGAAATGAATCCCCTCCCGCCCTGCGGGGTGCCCGCAGGGCGGGAGGGGTCGGCAGCTCGTGCTACAAGCCGAAACCCACCCCTGCGCCCCTCCCAAGAGGGGTTTTGCCTCGGGAGGGGCGGCTAAGGTTGCTGTCTGACCAATGTTTCAGGTAATTGCTTATCCCGAACTCGCGCTAAATAGCAAGGGTAAAAGAAGAAATAAAAGCAAAGAGAAAGAGAAAAAAGAACAGATTCATTCCTGCTAACAACAGCAATTACTATCGTTAGCAGCTCCATCATAGTCAACTTTTAAGGCTCCTTTAACTCAGATACGTCCTTCACCCGAATGCGAATTGCTTCTAACCGCTCTACTGCGGCCAACGCTTGCGATAGTTCTTCCGGATTGCGATACTCAAGCGTACTCTCTAAGCCATCGCCTTTGTAGGATAAAGTCAGCGTTTTGCCGTAAAACCGGTGACCCAAAAAGTCCATCGTTTTCTTTAAGTTGTCCCGGCTGATTTCAGCTGTTAGCACGGTGCCCACAAAAGCTAGCAGGCCCGCTTTACTCCCTTCTGGCAAGTCTTCCTGTCTGACTAATCGGGCAGATTCTGCCAAATCGCCTGAACGCAGTTCGTCGGCCAAGGCAAGCGATCTGGCCTCCATTTCATCGGGTGCCAAATCCAACCCAGCCTCAGTCAAATCGATAGCAACACTCAGCGGCTCTGCCATAGTCCTTCTCATAACCTCGCTGCACTATTTCTATGCCTTCACCGTGCCCACGTCAAGGCAGTTCAGTGGAGTAGACATTGAAGACTAAACAGTTTGAAAGGGCAGCTATAGCTTCCGGCACTTTGCTTCGTGCAGCATTACTGACTGTAAGCCATGTAAGCAACAAGCAAAGTGCTTCGCGAAGCGCGAATGCATCCGAGCTTCGCTATATATCAACGTAAGAATGCATTCTTACGTTGATATAACCCCCAGATTACCAGTCAATCTCAGACGCTATAGCGTCCACAAAGCTGATTGCCCAGCCCCCTGGACGAGCCGAACCCGTGCGTCACATGCTGTTTGGCATATCTCAAGCCGTGCAAGCCGCCATCCGGCAGCTGCACAAGCGCCGCTACGCCGAACCCAACGACTGGAGCAAGCCTATCTCTACCGGTCGCCCGAATGAAGTAATGGCCACACCAACCCAGCGTGTGAGCGTAGGTGCATTTGGCCAGTAGCTCTACTCAGACCAGTGCAGCAGCGTTTTAATCTGGTGAGCGATCGCCACGACGTCAAACGGTTTGACAATCATCCCGGCCCCACCTAGCACTTCAATTTTCCGCTGTTCTTCTGTTCTGGTTTGAGCCGTCAAAAAAATGACCGGAATGCCTTTAGTCAGCGCCTGAGCCTTGAGTTTATGAAACAAAGTGATGCCGTCTAGCTCCGGCATCATCACATCTAGCAAAATAGCATCGGGCTGCTCAGCTTGAGCCATTGTCATACCCTCCACCGCCGAGCTTGCCAGCAACACCTGCCAGCTAGTCGTCGCCGCTAGCCCCGCCTCAGTGACAACTCGAATTGCTTCCTCATCATCAATGATTAAAATCTTTCGCGCCACATCTACACCTGCCCGAGCCCTGCTGACATGATAGCCTCAGCAGACTCTTCTCTGATGGGCACACCTGTAAATGGCCGCCAAGTCGCTATTACAGCGTTACGCCTACTCGTGCAGCGTCGCCATCTGTGCCTGAGCAACGGAGAAGGAAGCGTCTTTATGCTCCATTGCGATCAGCTCATCAGGCGCTGTGCGACCTAGCTGCGCTGTTGCTGTGAAAAGCTGCGATAGGCGATAAAGGCGATCGCAATCAAACTAAACGAAAACAGCGTCGTCAAAGTACCCACCGCATACAGCGCCGGAGAAGTCACGTTAGTCGTCATCCCAAAAATCTCCAAAGGCAGCGTATTGTATTGCCCGGAGACCAGCGATGTTCGGGTAAATTCGTCGTAGGAGAGGGTGAAGGTGAGCAAGCCGACCCCGACCAGACTCGGTAAAATCAGAGGCATAATAATCTCCCAAAAGGTCTTGGCATCGCCTGCGCCCAAGTCCTTGGCCGCCTCTTCATAGGTGGCGTTGAACCGATTAAAAATGCCGAGCATAATCAAAAAAGCGATTGGCAGCGTCCAGGTAAGATGAGCGCCCAGGCCGGAGCTAAACCAGTTAGTCGGCCACCCCAACACCTGAAACATCACCCCCAGCCCCAGAGAGATTAAAATGCTGGGTACAATCAGGCTGGCAATCGTCAGGTAAAAGAGAATAGTAGAGCCTCTAAAGCGCTGACGAAAAGACATCGCCGCTAGCAGCGACATACTGGCGACTAGAGCCGTGACAATGCCGCCTAAGACAAGCGATCGCTTAAAGGGATCTATAAAATTGCCCACCCGCTGCTCTTGGAAAACCTGCCCGAGCCAGTAAAAGCCAAAGCTGCGCACTGGGAAAGTTAGATTGCCGTCTGGCCCCTGTAACGACAGGATAAAGATAGTAATCATCGGGCCGTATAGAAATAGAATAAACAGGCCGAAGAAAGCCGCAAGTAGATAGAAGGAGAGCGATCGCTTTTTCATCATTAGTTTCTCAATGCTCTACAGTTTCCCAGTGCTCTACAGCTCTTTACGGATGTTCACCACCCGTAAAATAGACACCACCAACAGCATAGTGACCATCAGCAAAATAATCGCGTTAGCTGCCGCCAGCGGGTACTGCAAACTACCAATCTGAGTCTGAATCAGCTTACCAACAGAGGCCGCCTGCCCGCCCCCCATCAAGCGCACCGTCACAAATTCGCCCATCACCAGCGTCACAATAAAAATTGAACCGATCGCAATTCCCGGAGCCGACAGGGGCAAAGTAACTTCCCTAAAAACATCAAAGCCCGACGCACCCATATCCTCGGCAGCGGTGATCAGCGTCCGATCAATTCGCATCAGGCTGTTAAAGATAGGCGCAATCATAAAAATAATGTAGAGGTGCACCATGCCCAGCACCACCGCAAAGTCTGAATAGAGCAAGAATTCGAGCGGTTGGTCGATCAGCCCTGCCCCTTGCAGTAATTGGTTAACCAGCCCCTCTCTACCCAGCAGCGGCAGCCAAGAGATCATCCGAATCACATTAGAAGTCCAAAAAGGAATCGTGCAGATCAAAAAGAGCAGCACCTGCCAGCGTAGCTCTTGGATGCAAAACGCCAGAAAGTAAGCGACCGGATAGCCAATTAGCAGCGTAAATAGCCATACAAAGCCAACAAACTTAAACGTATTCAGATAAGTCTTAAGCGTTACGTCAGAAGTGAAAATACCAATGTAATTATCCAGCGTAAAAGCAGGCGTCATGGAGTAGCCGTTAAACTCCCAAAAGCTAACCACGCCAATGAGAACAATCGGAAAAACCAGGAACAGAGCCAGGGCTAAAGCCTGCGGTGCAGCCAGAAAATAGGGCTTTAGAGATGTCCAAGATCTAGTCATGAGGATACCAATGAAAGATTAGTCTTTAGCTATAGCAAAGCGCCGATGCCTCCCCTCTTAGCAAACGCCAACACCAAAACCTCCAAAATCCCAAAACTGGTTCCCCTTGATAAGGGGAACCGTAAGGGAGGGGTTCCGACAGATACACCACACGCCGAGACCCCTCCATTGGTTCCTCTTATCAAGGGAAACCGGAACGCAAGACCATTTACGTTAAGCATGCCGACACATCTAGCGCACTTCAGCTACGAAGCGATAAACTCGTTCCACTTTTGAACAAGATAGGTATTCTCATCCATTGTCGAGTTCCAAACAACAATGCTGCCAAAGCGCTCTTCAAAAGAACCGCCATCACGCTCAGACCCCGTCTTTGCCAACGTCTTACCAAAAGGATCGACAATATCTTCAGTCGCAGGCTGGCCCTCATACCAGTAGGCCCACTCGGCCTCAGACATAAACTTTTTAGTCGTGTCAGGTGCAGCGCTGTAGTAGCCCTGACGGCCTAAAAACGCCCCCACCCAGCCATCTAGCATCCAGTTGAGATACTCGTAGGCGGCATCTAGCTCAATCCCATCCAGGTTTTTAGAGAGCCCCACGCCGCCGCCCCAGCCGCGATAGCCTTCGGTGAGCGGCGCGTAAACGCACTCAACGCCCTGAGACTGAACGGCTGCAACTGCTGGCGACCACATGGACTGAAGCACCACCTCTCCAGAAGTCATCAGGTTTACCGACTCATCAAAAGTCTTCCAGAAGGCACGGAACTGGCCGTCGGCTTTTTGCTCTTTGAGAATGTCTGTAATCTGATCGATTTCGGCTTGGGTCATGTTGCCCTTATCGGCAAAAGTCATCAGCCCCCTTGCTTCGGCCACCATCGCCGCATCCATAATGCCGATCTGAGGAATGTCGAGAATGGCGGTTTTACCCTTAAAGGCCGGGTCAAACAGTTCGCCCCAGCTCTTGATCTCTTTACCGACTAAGTCAGGGCGATAGCCTAAGGTATCTGCGTTGTACTGAAAGGGAATCAGCGTAGCGTAGTCAGTTGGCGTCGGAGAAAACTCAGTGGCATCGGGGCCAGTGAGATACATCACCCGATAGGGCGCGGTGCCCTGAGAAGTCTCAACCGGCATTCCTTCAAACTTGCCGGAGGTAAAGAAGGGGACAATCTTGTCCCAGTTTTTAATTTTAGCGACTTCAATCGGCTGAAGATTACCCGAAGGAACAACCAGCGGCAAACTGAAGTATTCGCCATCAAAAATATCGTATTGGCCGGGCTGAGTAATCGCAATCTGATTGTTCTCTTCAGTACTGAGCGCCCGCATATCGAGCTTAAAGCCAAGATCTTCTTGTGCCTTGTCGCGAATTTCGTTAATCTGCGAGACGCCGGTACCGATCAGCCGCAGCGTCACGTCTTTTGTTTTGTTGGCGTTGACTTCGGGGCCGGTAGCGGGGTTGTTGGGCGTACCTTCAGCGGCGGTTTCGGGCCTGGTACAGCGAGCGGTGGCAAGGGCTGCGCCTGTGGCGAGTCCAGTCTGAATGAGGCGGCGGCGAGTAAACTTAGGCATTATCTTTGATTACCAAATGGTCACTAAACAACTGGATAACAAACAACTTAAGTTAAGAAAAGGTAAAGAGTCAACTTCTTTTCCTCAGCTCAAGCTTTGAGAGACATCACTCAATACGGCAGAAAAACACAGTCTTGCGCTGACCAGCGGACGGTGACTAGCTGATCTGTCTGTAGCGCTGCCTCCATCCAATCAGTCGTTCGCACCTTGTGCAACAGCGCCTGCCCGGTAGCTTCTAGCGACAGCGTAACGCGAGTGACGTAGCCCGTTAGCTCAACATCTGTAATGCGAGCAGTCACACGGTTGGCGTAGGGAGTAGGCGCAGTGTCGGAGGCCGACTGCGGTATCAGCTGAATCAGGTCGGGCCGGATGGAGCAGGCCGCCTTGGAACCGGTTGGGGTAGCGGTGCCCTGACAGAAGAAGGTGCCTAACCCGTCAGCGTTTAGCTCGATCAGGTCTTTGCCAAATTCATCGGGTGCCGCGTTGACCACCGTACCGCCAAAAATATTGTTGTCACCGATGAATTTGGCGACAAACTGAGAGGCCGGCGTGTTAAACAGTTCTGTAGGCGTTGCTACCTGGTCAATATGGCCGTGATTCATCACGACAATCTGATCGGAGAGCGAGAAGGCCTCTTCTACATCGTGGGTGACTTGCAAAAAGGTGAGGCCGAACTGCTGCTGAATTTTTCTGAGCTCGCCGCGCATTCGCACCCGCAGATTTTCGTCCAAGGCGCTCAGCGGCTCATCAAGCATGAGTACCTGGGGGCGATTGACCAACGCTCTGGCCAGGGCGATGCGCTGCTGCTGACCGCCACTGAGCATACTGGGTTTGCGCCCGGCGGTGTGAGTGAGCCCTACAAGCTCTAGCATCTCATCGACGCGCTGGCTGCGTTCGGCTTTGGCCACGCCTTTCATCTTCAGGCCAAACTCTATGTTTTGCCAGATGGTTTTGTGGGGGAAGAGCGCATAGTTTTGAAACATCATGGCGGTGTTGCGCTGGGCCGGGGGCAGATGGGTGACAGGGCGATCGCCGATATACACCTCTCCGCTCGTCACCTCTTCGTGCCCGGCAATCATCCGCAGCGCTGTCGTCTTACCACAGCCGCTAGGCCCAAGCAAGCAGCAGTAAGCTCCAGCCGGAACATCGAGCGTGATATTTTCGATGGCGGTGACCGGGCCGTACTTTTTGGTCACCGCCCGCAGCGAGACGCCCGCAGCGGCTATCTCCTGCTGGCTCTTTGCGGATGGCTTATCGGGATGGGTAAGCGTCGTCTGGGGCTGAGCGGTCTGGGGCTGAGTGGTACTCTTCATGCGGGTTGACCTGGATTTGAGCAGCGGTAGTGCTGATCGAGGCGAATGAGGGTATGGAGCAAAACATTCGCCCCCTGCGCGCAGTGCTCGGGCGAGGTGTACTCCGTTTCGGCATGGCTGACGCCCGCTTCGCTGGGCACAAAAATCATGCCCATGTCGGTAATTTGGGCCATTTCTTGAGCGTCGTGACTGGCCCGGCTAGGCAAATGCATATAGCTCAGCGAGAGATCTTCGCAGACCTGGGTGATCGCATTCTGAATTCGAGAATTAGCCGGAGCGGGGCGGTTTCGCAGCAGCGGTGACAGCCCAATGAAAGTGTCTGTCTCTGCTGCAATCCGCTCCATATCGGCTTTTAACTGCGCCATCAGCCGGTTGAGATGGTCTTCATCGAGGTCACGAATATCGAGCGACAGCTCCACCCGATCAGCGATTGTATTGGCCACGTTGGGAGAGACATCCAGCCGCCCCACCGTCGCCACCTGATCGCCCGGCTGATTGCCCAGGGCATGAACAGCAAGTACCAGATGGGCGGCGGCCACCAGCGCATCTTGACGCATTTGCATGGGCGTAGTGCCCGCGTGGCTGCCCTGTCCCTCCACGGTGAAGACGTACCGCTGCTGCCCGACGATGCCGGTGACTATGCCAATTTCCTTTTCAGCGGCTTCCAAGACCGGACCTTGCTCTACGTGCAGCTCCACAAAAACAGCGACTTCAGCCGGCGTTAGCCGAGCCGCAGCCCGTTGCGACCAGGCCCCGCCGACTCGGGCAAGGCAGCTCTCAATCGATTCGCCGTCGGCACTGCGATAGGGGCTAGCGTCGTCACCTAAGTTGCCAGAGAGAGCTTTGCAGCCAACCATGGTACGTTCTTCGTCGGCAAAGACGATCAGATCGAGCGGATGATCTAACATATGGCGGCGATCGCACAGCGTTCGAACCACTTCTAGCCCCGCCAAAACGCCGTAAGTCCCATCGTAATGACCTGCATTAGGGACCGTATCGATATGGGAACCCGTTGTCAGCGCCGGGACATGTTCAAACCGCCCTGGATAGCGCCCGATGATATTGCCCGCCGGATCGATCCGCACCTGCATACCCAGCTCGCACATCCAGCGCTGGATCAGGTCGCGAGCGAGCATGTCTTCTGGGCTAAAGGCAATCCGCTGCACCCCGCCGTTGGGCAGTGCGCCAATACTGGCTAGATCAGCGATACTCTCCATCAGCCGGTCTTGATTGATCTGAAGGGTTGAAACGAGGCCTATCACGTGTTCTCCTGAGGATTTAGATGCCCTGTAATACGATTTTTAATGCCCATAGAGCTAAATTTCTGGGTAATAGGATACTACCTTAGGCTTTTACTCGCTGTATACTGTATGCAAACTACAGAAATATGATCTATTAGATGGTGCAGTATGTCCGATGCGTCTTCAGCTGTCAAACAAGTTTTCATCTGTGGCTCAGCGCTACGCGGCCAACCCGACCATAAAAACTTGCAGTCTGCGACTTTCCTGCGGGCAACTAAGACCGCGCCCGACTACCGGCTACATGTGGTCAAAGACGGCTGGCACCCGGGTATTTATCAGACTGAGACAGACGGTGTCTCTATTCTAGGGGAAGTTTACGAACTCACCGCTGAGCAGTACGACTATCTGGTTTCTACAGAGCCACCCGATATGTATCCAGCGGAGGTAACGCTGGCAGATGGGCAGAAGGCGATCGCCATGCTTTACCCAAAAGCGCTCATTGAGGAAGGCGGCTGGCCCGACATCTCCGATATTGGTAGCTGGGCAGCTTACAAAGCGCAGCAGTAGAAGCCTCGCCCGCCAGACTCATAGCCAGGCTGGTTTAACGGGGAAAAATAGTTCCATAGACATCGTCATTATCGGTCGGCAAATTAGCCGCATTGGAAGCCGTGTTTTCAATGAATACAGGCGCTTCACCGAGCAGTGAGACACCCGGAGCTGCCCCTGAATCAGTCTGAGCGGTCATACTGTTGGGACTGATGAAGATCGCACCGCCTTTTCCCTGACCGGGCGATCGCCCCCCGCCCCATTCGCGACATTCCGCTCAAACCGCACCTGGTGCAAAACCAAGCTGCCGGAACGTACAAACACAGCCCCGCCTAGCCCCCCGCCGCCGCCGCCGTAACCGATCCCACCGTCGCCGCCGCCAAAGCCGCCAGTTCCAGCTGAGCCCAGTTCACCCACCTGCTCGGCAACGCTGCCATAGCCACCGTTGCCGCCATAGCCACCGGCTCCGCCGCCGCCGCCAAACCCACCGTTGCCGCCGTTGCCACCGTTGCCGCCGTTGGCCACTTCGGTGATCGCGTTACCGCCATTCCCCCCGTTTCCCCCATTCCCGTAGCCGCCAAACCCGCCGCCGCCGCCAAAGGCGATCGCCCCTACACTTCCCTCTTCTTCCCACCGCCCAAAGCTACCAAAAATACCGACGCCGCCATTCCCCCCATCGCCGCCATTACCGCCATCGCCGCCGCTAGCACCCGCATTGCCACCGTTGCCGCCATTGCCCGCATTTGCAAAGCCGCCAAACCCGCCGCCGCCGCCAAAGACAATGCTGCCAATGCCGTCAATACCGATGCCACTGACCCCGGCGATCGCTCCCCGATTGGCCTCTAGTTTTTCTTCTGCGCTGCTAATGGCAATCTTTAGGGCGTCCGGATCTATCTGGTTAGGGGCGATTGGGTCAGGGTCAATTGGGTCAGGGAACGAAAGGCTGACGCCCCGCACGCCAATGACAGCGCCCCTATTCACTTTTAGTTTGGCCTTCTGACCTTGAATCTGACCTTGAATCTGACCTTGAATTTGAGCCTGGGCGGGCAGCCGCTGACTGCCCTTACCGCCAATCGCCTGGTTGCCGACAAAGGCAACCCGAACCAGACGCACCGTCCCTTTGTTAATCAACAAGCCGCCGCCCATACCGGCCCCGCCGCCGCTGCCGTGAGTTCCCTCGCTGCCTTGGGCCAGCCCATCTGCCAGAGTGAGATCACGAATGGTCACATCGCCACTGTCAATCTGCAAAACACGGTGGCGATCGCCGCCGCTAACTACGGTGTTGCCATTGCCCACTAGCGTCAGGTTGCTGGTAATCGCCGGCAGCGGACTTTGCAGTGCGATCTCTCCCTCTACCTGGCTCAAGTCAATTAGGTCGTTGTCTGGCGCTGCGTTTGCTTGAGCGATCGCCCAGCGCAGCGATCCTGCGCCCGCATCTGCGGTTGTTGTAACCTGAAGCTGCTTTAGCGAAGGCTCTAGAGCCGCTTCAATAGCAGGCTGGGCTAAGGCTTCGTAATATGCGTTTGCAGCTGGGCCATGCCAGCCAATCCAGCCCCAGCCCAACGCCAGGCCGACAACAATAGAGAGAACAACATTCCGCCAGCTGTAGATGCCGCTCATACGTTTGCCTGTATCCAAAGTGCATGAAACTAAAATGTATTAAACAAAACCACCATTAAGCCCAAGGCCGCAACCACAGCGCCAGCACCCAGCACATCTGTTTTCCAAGCCGTGGGCTGGTAGGTGGGCTGAAGCCAAAACCGCAGCAGCTTTGTTACCAAAGGCATCACGCCCCAGGTCAAAACAGAAGAGGTAATAATGTTGTTGATAATCATGGAGTTTGGCAGCGACCAGGACTGCATGAGGCCCAGCGCCGAAAACAACAGCGACTGGATAATCACCGTTGGGTACAGCGCTAGTATGACTGCCGCATTTTGCTTCCAGGCAGGAGGCCCTAGCCCCGATTGTTCGGTACCTGTTCTACGAGAAAACCAGCCTTCGAGCCCGGTGGAAAAAGAGATAAACTGGTAGGAGGCAAAGGTTTTACGTCCGAGTCTGATCAAGTCTTCGCGATCACGCGAATTCACCCATTTATTCAGCAGCTCAGGCGACTCAAAGTGAACCAGAGAATACCACTTCATCGGCTGATTAGGCTGCTGCCCTCTTACCGGCGCACACAGGTCAGTGCGAACATGTCCCTTAAAGTTCTTGGCCGCTCGGGTCACCTTTGCGTGCCACCAGCGAAAAGCTAACCCCTCCCCAGCCGGAACGGTATGTTCTACAACCAGGCTAGCACCCACCAGCGAACTCACGTCAGGGTCAGCCATTAGTTCTGTCGCTGCGAGTAGGATGGCGCACCCGATTGAGAGTTGAAAGGCGATTTCTGCTCAGACTTAAACTGTCGATTGCCCAGATAGCGATTTCCCTCCGCACTCTGCTGGCTTTGCCCAGTGGCATCTGTAGTCAAAATAAATTCTGACTGCACCCAGCCCTCGGCATAGGGCGGATTATCAAAGCGAATGTGGTTCCAAGTCGTGCTTTGATTGTCACTTACCTGCTCTAAAATCGTTACCGCATCACCGTTCGCGCCATACCCAACCTGCCTTTGCCCCGCCTCGGGCTGCGGATAAACCGCTATCTCAGCGTCCGGCTCTGGAGCGACTAGGCTAGCGGGCCGGTTAATAGACTGGTTTCCCCGATAGTCAGCTGCCCAGCCGTCAGCCGGTAGCATCACTACTATGGTGAAAGCCACCGTAACGGTAAAGGCAGCTAACAGCAGTCCGCTCAACAATCGCCTAATAGTAGCCATACGGATCTCTAACGTTTCGTATTAGGTAGCAGTGTATCTGGGAGATTCGGGTCAGACAGTCGCCCTGGTTACAGCCTTGTTTTCAATGGTTCTTTCCTAGCGCCCCTTATGTATACCGTATACACAAATAAAATAATAGTCCCTTCTGGCAGCTCCCTTTTGGCAGATGCCTTTTGGCAAGCTCCCTGTAGAAAGCTCAGTCAAAAGCTCAGTCAAAAGCTCAGTCAAAAGCTCAGTCAAAAGCTCAGTCAAGCTGAGCTTTCTTCGAGTCTGTTGCCTGAAGGAAACAAACTATAAATAAGTTCACAGAAAATAAGTTCACAGAACCCTGTCCAGCGACTTTCTCAGTGCGATACTGTAGCGAACAACACAGTTCCCTTTTTTTAGTTTGTATACAGTATTCAAAGCTGAAATCTACCTTTGGGTCAAGGCCTACCCGCAAGTGTGTAATGTATGCGACAACTCCCGTGGGAGACGCCCGGTAGAGTCGTAAAACTCTATCGGCTCAAGGCTTTATCCTGTCAGCCAAACTGTCAGCTCTGCACAGGTAGAGAAAAACTGTTCTCCGGGGAATCTTTATGACTCAGCCCAGTACCGATATTCATCAAAAGCCACCGGGCTCGTCACCCCCACCGTATTCGGGATGGCAGGCAAAAGTCGCCAAATATTTTAACTTTGAGCACCACCAAACCAACTTTCGCACCGAAATTTTGGCCGGGCTAACCACCTTTATGACGATGGCCTACATTTTGGTGGTGCATCCGCTAATTATGTCGGATGCGGTATTTTTGCAGGAATCAGGCGACCTGTTTCGAGAACTGGTTGTTGTAACCGGCATCACCGCTGCTATTGGTACTCTGGTGATGGGTATCTATGCCAAGTATCCGTTTGTGCTAGCGCCCGGTATGGGTACGAACGCCTTTTTTGCCTATTCTGTTGTTTTGGGTTTAGGAATCGACTGGCGAGTAGCTTTGGCTGCTGTGCTGATTGAAGGCGTTATCTTTATTGCCCTTACCGTCACAGATGTTCGCCGCCATTTGATTGCAGCCGTTCCCTCCTGTATTAAAGCGTCTACAACGGTCGGTATTGGCATGTTTCTGGCCTACATTGGGCTGAGCGGCGACACAGCGGTTGGCGGTGCGGGGCTGATTGTCGCTAACGAAGTGACCAAAACCGCTTTTGGCAGCTTTAGAGAGCCGGCTACGCTGCTGGCTACCTTTGGCATTTTTCTCTCCGTTTTCTTTATCGTCAGAAGGATTAAGGGGGCGCTGCTGTGGGGCATTGGCGGTACGGCGATTTTGGGCTGGGTGTTTGGAGTTGCCCAAGCGCCTGTAGGAATTGTCGCTATTCCGGAGTTTCCCTCTACGCTCTTTGGTCAGGCATTTGTGGGGCTCGGCGGCATCAACGGCAGCAATCTGATCGATTTTCTGGCGGTTCTACTGGTCTTTTTGTTCGTCGATATGTTCGATACGATTGGTACGCTGATGGGGGTGGGTACCCAGGCGGGCTACATTGACGAGAGAGGAGAGTTGCCTCGGGCAAATCAGGCGCTGTCGGCAGATGCGATCGCCACAACAGCAGGCGCAATCATGGGCACTTCTACTGTCACCACTTTTGCCGAATCTGCGGCTGGTGTTTCTGAAGGTGGGCGCACCGGTCTTACTGCCGTCGTTGCTGGCGTGATGTTTGTTATCGCGCTTTTATTTGTGCCTATTTTTGAGGCTGTTCCTGCCTTTGCCACTGCCCCTGCTTTGTTAATTGTCGGCGTACTGATGATGTCTAGCGTGATCAGCATTCGCTGGGGCGACCTGACGGAGGCCATTCCCGCTTTTGTCACCATGTTCTTTATTCCGCTGGGCTTTTCCATTGCCGCTGGGCTGTCGGCAGGTTTGATTCTTTATCCGTTTACCAAGCTAGCCGCCGGACGCTCTCGCGAAATTCCTGTTATTACCTGGGTTTTAGCCGCCATCTTCATCTTCAGATTTGCGTTTGAGGCTGTGCGCTTTGGCTAACCACTTACGCTCGGTGAGATGTAAATAAGACTCGCCCCGCTCAATGGCTAGCCTGTCCATTGAGCGGGGCGAGAGAGGCAGATCTGTAGTCGCGACAATACTTAAAGTCTCGTATACCAAGCTACAAAACAACTTTAAAGTAAGTTGTATACAGTATACAAATGTAGGTCCGTACATGCCCATATGTTAGTTACTCAGCAGCCCATCTTCCGCCGCTTTTGGTACCCTGTCATGCCGCGTCAGCGGCTAGCAGAAGGGCCGCAGCCTTTTGAACTGCTGAGAGAACCGCTAGTCATTTGGCTAGATCAGCAGGGCCAGCCTGCGGCAGTGCGCGATCGCTGCTGTCACCTAAATGGCCTGGAGCATATTGCAACCTGAGTTCGGGATAAGGTGTTTCATGGTCAACCGCTCAAATCTCTCCTATCAAAGCCGGTCTGGGTTCCCCTTACCAAGGGGAACCGTAAGGGAGGGGTTCTGGCGACATGCTCTGTGCTCAGCCGGAACCCCTCTGCCTGCGGCATCTCCCCTTGGTAAGGGGAGAAAAGATCTCCGATGGCACATTCTAGCTATTCTTATCCCGAACTGACGTTATTGTAGTAAATACAATGACGCCAGTGAGCGATCGCACTTCACAAATGGTGCAGTTCTGCCTGCGTAACGACACCGAAGCCGACACGCCCGCCGATAGCGTCATCGCCTTTGAGCGCGCCGTCACCTTAGAAGACAAACGCATTCTAGAATCGACCGACTACGATGTGCCGCTCGGCCCCAGCCGCGAAGAGCACATGTTCACTGGTCGCCCTGGCATTATGATTCGCAAAAGAGTAGAAGCCCTGCTAAAAGCACACGGCGAAATTAAACAGGTTCGCGCTTTGCCAGATCGAGACAGGGCGATCACGCCCCTCTCTGCCGATATTCGCGCCCCAGGCAGCTCAGCTACCGGCCTCAAAGCTCTGTGACGAACTTTGGCGACATTACCAGCAAATTCTGAACAATAGCCTTAATTGTATACAGAATGCAGCATACAACTTGATAGTAAACATTGTTTTCGTCTGGTAGCGAGCTTATCGTTCGCAGCATTGCCTTTCCTTTACGCTTGTGACTACAGTCATCGCTGTTCAACGACGACTACAGCCTATACCCCCTGTAAGCCTATGCAGCTTCAAAAGACCAATCTGGCAAAATCTCCTATTTTTCTAGTCGCTCCTTTCTTCTTTTTAGGAACGGCAATGGTAGCGATGAAGTATATTCTTCCTCATACATCGCCTCTCTTTTTGGCGGCGTTTCGCCTGCTACCTGCCGGTATTTTAATCTTGATGGTAGCCGTCGCTCTTAAGCTACCACAGCCTAAAACCTGGAAGGCATGGCTGTGGATTATTCTGTTTGCTGTGGTAGATGGGGCCATGTTTCAAGGCCTCTTAACAACCGGACTGGTCAACACAGGCGCTGGCCTGGGCGCAGTGTTAATTGATGCTCAGCCGCTGGTAGTGGCTTTACTCGCCCGGATTCTCTTTGGCAACTTGATCGGTTTTTGGGGCTGGCTGGGCCTGGCTATCGGGATTGCGGGTATTAGCCTGTGCGGTCTCCCGGCGAACTGGATTTACAGTCTCTTGCAAAACGGCATTCCCATAGAAAGCTGGTTGCAAGCGCTTCAGGGCTACGGTGAAAAAGGCGGTGACTTTGATGTTTCTATGCTGATGCAAAGCGGGGAATTTCTCATGCTCTTAGCAGCCCTGTCAATGTCATTTGGCACCATCATCATCGGCTATGTGAAGCGTCATGCCGACCCGCTGGTGGCGACAGGCTGGCATATGATTCTAGGCGGGATTCCGCTGGCTGTGATGTCGGGTATTTGGGAACCGTATCCGATCGCTAATCTGGTAACAGGTGACTGGATTGGCTTAGCCTATGCCACCATCTTTGGCACCGCGCTGACCTACAGCATGTTCTTTTACCTGGCAGCTAACGGCAACATGACGAGCGTGAGCGCGCTAATCTTTTTGACGCCTGTGTTTGCGCTGTTGTTCAGCTATCTCTTTTTGGGCGAGCTGTTGACTAACTTTCAGTGGATCGGCGTCATGCTAACGCTGGTGAGCGTTTATTTGGTCAATCAGCGAGAGCAAATTGCAGCGGCGATCGCCAACCTACCCCAGCAGGTTGAGACACCCACTGTTGAACCGTCAGAAGCGGACGCCGCCGTAGATTAACCCCAATAAGATTCAAAAACCAGATTCAAAAACAAAAATCAAAAACCAGGAGACGCTAACAAAGTGACTCGTCGATTATTAATTGCAGTTGTCGTTACGTTTCTCACTGTAGGCACGTTCATCGGGTCGCCGCGATCTGCAACAGCGGCCACTCAAGACTACAGCTCAGCTCAAACAGAGCAGTCTTACAGCGGTCAGTCAGAGTACGACAAGCGAGAATCTACTGACTACAGCTACACTGACAAGCAAACAAACCAGGCTAAGCCCCAGGAGAAGCAGTCCTACCAGTCGGATGATAAGCAATACGCTCAGCAAGAGCAGTCCTATCAGAAAAAGTAATAGTCTCAGCCGATGACCTCTCAACCTAGTCAATCAGATCGGCCTTCGAAGGCCATTCGCGGATCATTCTTAGACTTTGTAGACGATCCTTTTTACGCCCCCGAAGAAGAGAGCGCCCGCTACCTAGCAGACGGACTGCTGGTGCTCAATGGCGGTAGAATCCAGGCATTTGGCGCTTACGCTGATCTGCAAAGTGAATATGGGGACTTGCCGACTACGGTCTATGCTGAGCGGCTAATCATGCCGGGATTTATTGACACGCATATTCACTATCCTCAGACTGAGATGATTGCGGCCTATGGGGAACAGCTGCTGGAGTGGCTAAGCCAGTACGTTTTTCCTGCTGAGGGCAAATTTCAAGATGAAGCCTACGCAGAGAAAGTTGCCGAGATCTTTTTAGATCAGCTGCTGAGCAACGGCACGACTACAGCGCTAGTGTTTGCAGCTGTTTTTCCACAGTCGGTAGAGGCTTTTTTTGAGGCGGCTGAGCGGCGTCAGCTCTGCATGATTGCGGGCAAGGTGATGATGGATCGCAATGCTCCAGAATATATCTGTGACACGGCAGAATCTGCCTATCGGGAAACTAAAGCTTTAATCCAAAAGTGGCATAAAAAAGGGCGCTTGCGCTACGCGGTTACGCCCCGATTTGCGATTACCTCTACCAATGAGCAGCTGCGCAAAGCCGGAGAGCTGCTGAAGGAATTTCCAGATGTGTACATGCACACACATATTTCGGAAAATGTGAATGAAGTGGCCTGGGTGAAAGAGCTTTTCCCGAGCTGCGAGGGCTACTTAGATGCATACGACCAAGCGGGGCTGGTGAAGGAGCGATCTGTTTTCGCACATGGCGTGCATTTAACGGATGCCGAATTTCAGCGGCTTTCTGAAACGGGCAGCGCGATCGCCTTTTGCCCCACTTCAAACCTGTTCCTCGGCAGCGGCCTCTTTAAGATAGAACAGGCAAAATCAGCAGAGTACCCGGTAAAAGTAGGCTTAGGAACAGACGTAGGGGCTGGCACCAGTTTTTCACTCTTGCAAACCGCCAATGAAGCCTACAAAGTTGCTCAGCTGCGTCAGCAAAAGCTATCTCCCTTTAAAGCTCTATTTTTAGCGACACTAGGGGGTGCGAGAGCGCTCTATCTGGAAGATACCTTGGGTAACTTCGAGGTGGGTAAAGAAGCAGACTTTATCGTGCTCGACTCGCGGGCCACGCCGCTAATGGCCTTTCGCAATCCTGCCGCTAGCTCCGTCACGCTGAGTGAATTAGCAGACCGTGTCTTTTCATTAATGATGATGGGAGACGATCGCGCAGTTCAAGCAACATACATTTTGGGGGAGGTCGCTTATCAGAGAGAGACTAAATAACGTCAGTTCGGGATAAGGTGTTTCATGGTCAACCGCTCAAATCTCTCCTATCAAAGCCGGTCTGGGTTCCCCTTACCAAGGGGAACCGTAAGGGAGGGGTTCTGGCGACATGCTCTGTGCTCAGCCGGAACCCCTCTACCTGCGGCATCTCCCCTTGGTAAGGGGAGAAAAGATCCCCGACGGCACATTCTAGCTATTCTTATCCCGAACTGACGTTAAATAGCTCGTAATATACTTCCGGCACTTTGCTTCATGCAGCATTACTGACTGTAAGCCATGTATAGCAACAGGCAAAGTGCTCCGCGAAGCGCGAATGCATCCGCGCTTCGCTATAACTTTCAAGAACCAGCAGTGGAATGGAGCGCTCTACGCCATCAGCTCGCTCAACAGCTGCAAAAGATCGTCATGCTCTATCGGTTTGACCATATGCGCATCAAACCCAGCCTCGGTAGATTTGCGCCGGTCTTCTGCCTGCCCCCAGCCGGTTAAAGCAACCAAAATCATCCCTTCACCCCAGGTCTGTTCTCGAATAGCTCGCGCCGCCTCATACCCGTTCAAACCAGGTAAACCAATATCGAGCAACACCACATCGGGCCGAAAAGCACCGGCAGCTTCTACCGCTGCCAAGCCATCGTGCGCAGTTTGCGTTTCATCCCCGGTGATTTCAAACAGCATTGCCAGCGATAGGGCCGAATCTTCGTTATCATCGACAATCAGAATGCGCCGGATACTCGTCCTAGCAGGCTCGCTAGCAACCGGCTCTAGCTGACCAGCGGGAGCACTAGCAATAGGCAGCCGCACCACAAACTCGCTGCCCTGGCCTAACCCTTCGCTAAAAGCGCTAACCGTACCGCCGTGCATCTCAACTAGCTGCTCGACTAGGGTAAGACCGATACCCAAGCCGCCGGTCTCTGAGGCCGCTTCGCTCCCAGACGCGCTCTCTAACGCTCCATCAACCTGGGTAAACAGGCCAAACACCTTAGGGAGCATCTCCGCTGAGATGCCGATGCCAGTGTCTTTAACCGATATGGCCACCTGCTGCTGCTGTTGCTCGGCGCTCACCACAATTTGTCCGGCTGGCTCACTGTACTTGCTGGCATTGTTCAACAGATTGCTAAACACCTGAATCAACCGCACCGGGTCAGCGTGTAAATACACCGGCTGCGACGGTAGCGCTACCGTCAGCTCATGCCGGGCCAGATCAATGCTGGGCCGACTGGTTTCAACGGCTTGCTCAATAGTGGTGGCTAGCTCAATCCGCTCACGGCGAAGCGCCACTTTACCTCGACTGATCCGGCTGACATCTAGCAAATCATCTACTAACCTAACCATTTGGTTGAGCTGTCGCTCTATCATAGCGCGGACTCGCTCGGCGACTGCGGTGTCGTTACCAGACAACCGCATGATTTGCAGACCGTTACGGATGGGGGCCAGGGGGTTGCGCAGTTCATGAGCTAGCGTGGCTAAAAATTCGTCTTTTCGCCGTCCTGCGTCAGACAGGTCAGCGGCTAAGTGTCGCAGGTTTTCTTCCAGATGTCGCCTATCGGTAATGTCCTGGCTGATAGTCGCAAAGCCTACAGGTCGATTCTGTTCATCGACCAGAGCAGTGACATTACACACCATCCACAGCGCTGCGCCAGTCTTAAAGTGACGAAACCGCACCTCGGTTGTCCCCGTACCGTTTTGCAAGACAGCCGGTAAAAACTCGTTGACAATCCGCTCTCGGTCTTCGGGGAAGAAGAAATCTTCGCCGACATTGAGCTGACAAGCTGCTGCCATACTGTCGATGCCTAGCTTTTCAAGCCCGGTTGGATTGATGTAAAACGGTATTCCCGCCAGATCCAACATACCAACAAATTCGGTGCTGTTGTCAGCCATACGCACGAAGTTTTGCCGGTCTTCTTCGGCGCGTTTGAAGTCTTCAATATCGGTAGAGGTGCCAAACCATTGCACAATTTGCCCAGCTTCGTTTCGCACGGGCAAGGCTCGTACCAAAAACCAGCGGTATTCTCCTGTCTTCGACCGAAAGCGATACTCAATCTCATAGGGTTCACCTGTACGCACGCAGGTGTTCCACAGATCAACGGCGCGCTGCTGATCCTCCGGGTGAATGGGAACGATCCACCGGTCGCCCGTGCCTTGTTTTGAAGTGCAGCCCGTGTATTCGTACCAGCGACGATTGTAGTACTCGTTCAAACCGTCGGGCCCGGTGACCCAAACAATCTGCGGCATCACATCGGCCAGCTGCCGAAACCGAGCCTCGCTCTCTCGCAGCTGTTCTTCGGCCTCTCGCTGAGCGGTAATGTCAACGACGACTCCCGATACCCGAACCGCCTGACCAGACTCGTCTTGTTCAATCCGCCCACGCGCGATGACCCAGCGAACTGTGTCCTCAGGCTTGGCAATGCGGTACCTGATCTCGTAGTCTTCGCCTGTTGCCAGTGACTGTTTAACTATTGCCGTCACCCGTTCTCTGTCACCTGGGTAGACAACATTTCTGTAAACTTCTTTGGGAGCAGCGGCAGCAGCGGCGGGCGGTAGGCCGAACATCTTCGCCATGTTGAGATCGCTTTGAACGATTCCGCTGGCAACATCTAGCTCCCAGGAACCAATTTCGCTGGCCGCTAATGTTGAGGCTAGCCGAGAACGAGCTTTTCGCAGCTGGTTTTCTTGCTGGCGGCGATCGCTCACATCTTTAAACACCAGCACGCAGCCCACAATCTCGCCTTTGACTGAGCGAATCGGCGCAGCGCTGTCGTCAATCGGGCGCTCTGTACCGTCTTTAGCAACTAAAAGGATATGGTTCGCCAGGCTAGTAATAGTGTCTCCGGCCAAGGCTCTGATGGGCGGACTGCTGACAGTTTGGCGAGTGTCTTCGCTAATAATGCGAAAGACGCTCGATAGCGATTGACCGGTCGCTTCGCTGAGTGACCATCCAGTGAGTAACTCAGCAACAGCGTTCATATTGGTAATTTGGCCGTCGGCATCGGTAGTAATCACCGCGTCTCCGATGCTGGCCAGGGTGATCCGCAGACGTTCGGCCTGCTCCGCGATCGCCGCACTATCTCGGCTATGAACCGTCAAATATCGCCACAGTAGAAAGATCAGAGCACTGAGCAGCAGCAGGATGAGAAGACCCACTAAGACGGTCGTTTGGTAAACCTGCTCTGATACTGCCTGCGATCGCGTTCGTAGCTGACTGAACTGAACCAGCTCGCCGCCGCTGCTTTCTGTCGGAGTAACGCGATTACTACAGCTACTGTGAGCGGGCGTAACGGCTGGGGGGAGGAGGGCGATCGCTGCTATAGATCCGACAGAAAGCAGCCACCTGCGACGCTGCTTCCCACGGCCAAGGCGAGGCAGATTAACAGACTGGTCAGTGGAATGCATGGACAACCAATTCAGCAGTTGGGAAAGCTGCTAGTTGCTAGCGTTACTCCAATTAAATACCCGCGCTCGAATTGACGCCGCTATTTTGTCGGTCGCGCTGCACTGCCAGCTGGTTTTATCATTTTATAAATACGGTTCAGTTTACGAGCATTTTATGCTTACCATTTTACAGCTAAAAGGCGATATATATTGTCAGGACGCTACCAAAAACTCTTTCTACGGGCGGGTGCAGCGTATTCAGGGAAGAACAACGATTTTACAGAAGATCGCGCCTGGGCGACTCTCTCAAAGCCAGATCGTTTCGATCCACCACATCACCTGATTCTGTTGAGGCTCTCCTAATTGCTCTGCTAGACCTCTGTATCCTCTGGAGTACCGTAGATATAGTCGTAGTCAAAATGAATCGCATTGGGATGCCGCAGCACTGAAAAACCCAGCTCAATAATTTTATTGGCGCTGAAGGCTTCAATGATCACGCCGACCATCCGCTGCGGGTGAATCTTAGGCTGACGAATAAAATAGTCGCGGCGCGCAAAAAAGGTGGCCTCGTCTTTGGGCGTAACGATGCCGTGACGCTTATGTGCTCCCTGCACAGGCCGAATATACTCGCGGGTAAATTCATCCTGGTTGGGCTGTAGGTGGTACAGCCGCTCATGCTGCTCCCAGCTCATAGCAAACAGCAGCTTCAAAATCTCAAAGCCCAGAATGTAGCTAAGGACACTGCTATGCTCATGTGCGCTTCCCATCAGCATGACAGCCGTCTCCAAATACAGATCAGGCTGCTGCCGCGCATCTTGCACAGAGTGTACGTACACCTGTCGAATGTACTTTCTCACGGTGTCGTCGTCGATTTCGGCCTGGCTACGAAAACCAGCCAAGTGTGCATTAACTCGCTGCCGGGTAGCCACATCATCAACAATGCGAGAAAGTAAGCCTTCTGCGGTATAGCCGTCTAAAAACTCGGCCTGCTGCGCGGCTGGCGTAGCGCAAACTAAATGACACAGTGAGAGCACGTATCGGCGCTGCTCCCAGGGGAGGGCAGTCAACCAGTCTCTGGCCTCAGGCGGCAGGCTCGCCAGAATAGGAAGGGTGCTGTCTCGGTCAATGCTCACAGGGCGGTTGTCCGAATCATATAGAAACCGTCTTCAGAGTGCCCACCGTCTACTAATTGCTATTAATACAGCGTCCGGCACTTTGTTTGTAGTGCGTATAGGGCCTTTATAGGCTTGCGATCGCCCGCAGCCATTTTCTTCACGATTCTAAACATATGGTAGGGATAACCTGACATTTAATGAAAGGGCAGGAAAGCTGAGGCGACTCCACCCTTGAAAACCAAAAAATCTGTTGTCAAAGTATTGCCAGACAGCTTTGAAACTTCCAATCACTTCTATCCTCGGGTTCTCAATGCTCAGGTTCATCCTTTAGTTCAGCACTTTTTAAGCTTAGGCAATACCCGCATTGCCGAGCGCTATATCCACCTTCATCCAGAAGTAGATCCTCAAGCAGTGCATGAAGTCTTAGCCCACAATACCAGGTACTTTCGCTGGGGCGGCGCTGATCTTTTTGCGGCCACTACTGACAAAGGCATTCGGCGAATTATCGTCATTGAGACCAACTCCTGCCCATCAGGCCAAAAGTCCATGCCGTTTGGCAACGATGCTCACGAACAAAGCGGCTACCGGACGCTGCTAGAGCGCACTTTTTTGCCGCTACAGCAACAGCGCCGCTTGCCCAAAGGCGGACTGGCCGTGCTCTACGACAAAAACGAAATGGAAACCTCTGGCTACGCAGCCATGATGGCAGATGTAACCGGTGAACCAGTCTGGCTAGTGCCCTGCTTCCAAAACGATCCAGACCTACCTATGCGCTTCACCGAAGACCGGGTTTTAGAGATTCGCACGCCCGCAGGTCAGTGGGAGCCTATTCGAGCAGCGCTGCGGTACGTCACCCAGCGGCCCTGGAGCCGAATTCCGCCCCTCACGCGAACTGCCATCCTCAACCCCATCGTGGTTTGCCTGACAGGCGGACGTAACAAGCTAATGGCCGCCAAAGCCTACGACTTTTACAACGCCGAACTGCGCTCTACCGGGCTGATGATCCGCACCCCGGAGACTATTTGGGATGTCGCCAAAAATGAAATTCCCCTCTGGGTCGAGCGTATGGGCGGCATTGCCGTAGTGAAAGACCCTTACAGCAACGCCGGACAGGGCGTCTATACCATTACCAACCCGCGCGAGCTAGACGAATTTATGGCCATTGACTTTCGCTTTGAGCGCTTCATTGTGCAAAGCCTGGTCGGAAATTCGGGCTGGAGTTCGCAGACGGCTCAGGGGCGATTTTATCATTTGGGTACGCTGCCCAACCGCCGTAAGGAAATATTTGTAGCCGATTTGCGAATGATGGTCGGCGTCGGTGAAAGCGGCCCCTATCCGGTTGCTATCTATGCGCGCCGGGCCCGTCAGCCGCTGGCCAGAGATTTGGATGGCAGCGAATCTTCCTGGGATATGCTCGGGACTAATTTGTCGGTACTGCACGAAGATGGCTCCTGGGGCAGTCAGTCTGAGCGTCTGCTGCTGATGGATAGCCGCGACTTCAATCTGCTGGGCATCGGATTAGATGATTTAATTGAGGGGTATATTCAGACGGTCTTGTCAGTTATCGCCATTGATAAGATGGCCCAAAAACTGATCACCCAAAAGGGGGCTTTCCGTCGTCGTCTGTTTAGCTCTCTCAATCCAGATCCTGCCTTTGTCAACGATATTAATTTATGAGTAGTCGCGCTTCTCTAGATTTTCCGGGTGCCTATGTTGTTGAAACATTAGACATTGAGCAGTTGCCCAGGGGCAGTTCTACCCGGCTGATGGTAGACCTAATTCACGATGGCTTGGGCCGGGCTATGCAGCTGCCTGTGGTAGTGGCCCGAGGGAAGCATCCGGGGCCGGTTTTTGGGCTGACAGCGGCGCTGCACGGCAACGAGATTAATGGCATTCCGGTCATTCATCGTTTCTTCGATACGCTAGATCTGCAAACGCTGCGAGGAACGGTCGTCGGCGTGATGGTGGTAAACGTGCCTGCCTATCTCAACAACGAGCGTACCTTTGCTGACCGCACCGATATGAACCACATCATGCCGGGCAAAATCAATGGCAACATTGCGGAGATCTACGCCTATCGCTTCATTGATCGAATTGTTCGCAATCTCAACTATCTGATCGATTTGCACACGGCCAGCTTTGGCAATATCAACTCGCTCTATGTGCGGGCCGATATGACCAATGAGATCACCGCTAAGATGGCCTACTTGCAGCATCCGCAAATCATCTTGCACAATCCGCCGTCAGATCGCACGCTGCGCGGGGCGGCTATGGAGCTGGGCATTCCGGCAATTACGCTAGAGATGGGAGACCCGCAGGTGTTTCAGTCCAAATACATTAAACCGGCGCTGGTTGGGGTGCGGCGGGTGATGGCAGAAGTCGGGATGCTGCCCAAGCGTCCGGTGTCACTGGGACTGCCCCCGGTTTTGTGCCCCAAGTCGCAGTGGCTATATGCCGATCAGGGCGGGCTCTTAGAAGTGTTGCCTAAGCCTACCGATCTGGTTGAAAAAGGAGAGGTGATAGCGCAGCAGCGCAACATTTTTGGAGAGGTAGTGAGTCAGTATCGGGCTCCCGAAGATGCGGTCATCATTGGTAAAAGTGTGAATCCAGTCACTCAGACTGGAGGGCGAATTTTGCACTGGGGCACGGTTGAAGCGCTGGGCGTTCACCCCTTCCACAGCCAACCTGAAGCTGAAGATGTGAAGGTCAAGACTTGAAGATTAGGCCTTAAGCTGAGGATGTGAAGAGTAGATAGTTGCTCTAGGTGTTTCTCTTTGGAGTGCTATGCGCTTTCTGTTTTTGGTGAATGACGTCCATGCCATTCAACCGTCTCAAACGACTGCTTTGCTGATGGCAGCAGCGGCTCGTAATCACACAGTGTGGGTGGCGGCGGTAGGAGAATTATCTTGCCACGGTGGGGGCCAACCGTGGGCCTGTGCCAAGCAACTGCCGACCGCACAATACCATTCTCTAGCGGCGTTGATGACAGCGATCGCCACCCTCCCCTGGGAAGCTATCCCGCTAAACGCTCAGACCATAGATATTTTATTTATGCGCACCAATCCGGCTCGTGATTTGGCCCGCAGCGCTACTCACCAAACTGCGATCGCGCTAGCGCGTCTGGCTCAAGACAAAGGAGTGCGGGTGATCAATCGGCCCGATGGATTGATTCGAGCGGCGACAAAGCTCTATCTTTTAGAGCTGCCAGAGTTTACCTATCCTCCTACGTTGGTGAGTCAAAATCGGGCTGAAATTTTTGATTTTATTAAAGATTTGCAGTCTCCGGCAGTGCTCAAACCGCTACAAGGGACCCGAGGAAACGATGTGTTTTTTGTCTCCTCTGAGACTGACAAAAATTTGAACCAGATGATTGATGTGATTAGCAGACAAGGGCTGGTCATGGTGCAAAAGTGCATTCCCGGTGCCGAAGCCGGAGATACCCGCGTGGTCGTCATGAACGGTGAGGTTTTAGAGATTTCTGGAAAGCTCGCGGCCATTCACCGGGTGCCCAGCAAAGGAGATTTTCGCAGCAATATTCACGCGGGTGGAACAGCGCAGCCGGGCGTGGTCACGGATGCTATGCGCCAGGTGGTAGCCGCCATTGGAGAGAAATTAGTCAGCGACGGTCTATTTTTGGTGGGCCTGGACTTTATGGGAGATCAGCTGATGGAGGTGAATGTGTTTAGTACGGGCGGGTTGCTTCATGCGGAGCGGTTTACGGGGGTTGACTTTGCTGAGCATGTGATTCAGGGGGTAGTCGCCTGCGCAGATTGAATCTCGCGGAGCCAGCGCTATCAGGTTTACTAAAGCGCTGTTTCGCAATGGCCTGCTCGCCTACTGAAACAGCCACCAGATAAGTAACACAAACATCAGCCCCGCTAAGAACCACACAATGATGGGCATCCGCCGCTTGCGACGCGGCTTTGAGGGCGTAATTGCTGGTGCTTGTTTGGGTACTGCGACTATCATCTGACCCAGGTCTCGAATGGCCTGCTTGCAGTCCTCGACATATTTCTTTAGCTCTAAGCTTTCATACAAGGTCCGCGCCGATTCGTAGGATGACCGAGCTTCCCATTTTTGATCGATTCTAGCGAGTGCATTGCCTTTGTTGAAGTGGGCTTCGGCTTCACCTCGGCGATGGCCTATATCCCTCGCAATCTCTGCCTCCTGCTGATAGAACTCAACCGCCTGTTGATACTGACTCAGTGAATAATACGCACTGCCTAGTCCGCCAAGGGAATTGGCTTCGCCTTGGCGATTACCTATTTGCCGTTTAATTTCTATCGACTGCTGATGAAGCTTGATTGCCCGTCGATACTGACCTAGAGAATTGTGTGCAAGTCCCGAGTTGCCGAGGGCAGCAGCTTCGCTTTGGCGATCGCCTATCTCCCGCACAATCTCTAAGCACTGCTGACAGAACTCAATCGCCCGCTGATACTGGCCTAGTAAACGGTACGCATTGCCCAAGCTACCGAGAGAGGCAGCTTCGCCTTGGCGATCACCTATCTCCCGCGAAATCTCTAACGATTGTTGATGGAACTCAATTGCTCGCTGATACTGGCCTAGTGAATGGTACACCGTGCCCAGATCGCCAAGGGAATTGGCTTCGCTTTGGCGATCGCCTATCTCCCGCGCCATCTCTAACTGCTGCTGCTGAAAGTCGATGGCCCGCTGATACTGGCCTAACGAATAGTACGCAAGCCCCAAATTGCCAAGGGAACTGGCTTCACCTTGGCGGTTACCAATCTCCCGATAAATTTCTGAAGACTGTTCGTAGTAGTTAATGGCCTGTTGCGATCGCCCGCTATACCGCAACGAATCGCCTAAATTTCTAAGCGATCGCGCTTGCCCTTCCAAGTTGTTCTTTACTTGTGCCAAAGCCAGCGCTTTCTCATATAGCCCCAATGCCTCACCGTAGGCGTACTCACGCTCATAAGCCTCTCCTAGTGAGTTATACGACGTTATTAATAATGGAGACTCCGGCGAAGTCTCCTCTAATCCTTTAACTTGCCGCTGTAAATCAGCAATAGAAAGCTGCCCTGCCCTGTCCGTCGTATCCACTTCACGAACCATCGGCATCGGCTGCCCCACCTCAGCCACCGCTCTAGGCCGCGCCACAAATTCAAACACCCCGCCCCGCCAGCTCCAAAAATCCGGCGCTCTCTGCCCAATTCGCGTCGCCACCGCATCCGGCACCCACAGCACCACCGGAAACTCAAACCGCAGCAGCGCCTCCCGCGTCCACTGCAACGAAAAGAAAAACCTCTCCTGCTCCGACTTCTCCTCACTCAGCCGCACCCCCAACAGCGCCTCCGCATTCAGCACCGTCACCACCGCCGGTTCTCCCGCCTGTAGCACCGGCTCCTGTGCCACCAAAGCCTCCAAAGTTGCCCGCAAACTGGGCCGCTTAAAATCCAGCCGCGCCTGAAAAGGCGTAATGCCCTGCGATTTCAGCTCCGCCTCATACTCATCAATCACAGACGCCTGCAAATTGCGATCATCACAGATTGCTACTAGCAACCCCAATGTCTGCAAGTTTGCCCTGACTGTGACTAATAGCCGCCGCATTGCCTTTTTGTTTGAGGCTTCCAGGTCAGGAGAAGACATGGCTATGACCTCCAGCTCGCACCAGATCTCTTCTAACTTCACTGCCGAAAGCAACTTTCCTGCTTAAGAGGTCTACTGCGTGCACATTAGGGAAAGACCATCTGAAGGCTGGCTGGTTGCGTGAGTTGCCGACCCACCCCGCCCTGCGGGCACCCCTCCAGAGGGGATTTAATTTGGGCTGTGGGGCTAAGGGTGATCTATCTCGGAGCTTATTTTTCATCGCCAGCAAAAATCCCCTCTGGAGGGGCGCAGGGGTGGGTCCAACGTACAAGAAAGTTAGCCAGTAAATCTCCATCACGCCTCAATCAGCTTTCTACGCTGCAACAAATCCACCACCAGCGGATGCAAGTCGTACCACAGCTCATCATTCTCATACTCCAGCACGTACAGCCCGTGCAGCAGCTCTAAAAAGTCATCGCTTCCTGCATCCGGCGGCGAAAAATTCTCATAGGTTTCTACCAGCAGCTCCAGCAAATTGTTACCCAGTGGCCGCGAATACTCAATCCTTAGGTTCTTAGCCGCCTCTTTCAAAATTGCTGCGTCAATTTTCACATCTGTCTTCTCCGGATACTCATCCATCACAGACATACACTCCCGGCAGCACTCTTGGCCCAGCCGCATCAGCTCTCGCAGCACCCCGCCGCTCAGCATCACTATCTCTCGCTTCATCTCCGGCTCAATCAGCTCATCTGGAATGCGCTTCTCCAACACCGACAGCAGCATGTCTACACTCTCTGTAATCGGCTGCGCTCCCGGCTGATGCGCTTCTGCCTTATGAAAAAACTTTGTCACCGGCAGCTGAATAATTCGGCTGCGTGCTTGCAGGGCTGCTTTCAATTTCAGTTCTCGAATGACCGCAATCGGAATAGTGAACAACACTCGAATATTCGGTCGATAGAGAGAATTAATATGCTCCTCAAAAACAGATCTCATCACAGACAAGTCCGGCTTGTCCAAATCGTCAATAATTACCAGCACAGGCTGCTTCGTCGCGCTCTGAATTGCCGCCGCAATTAGGTCTATCTGGTTCGCCAGGTCGGATACGTTGTTTTGATAGCTCTCTTTAATCTCGTCTCTAAAAGCCCGCTCTGTTTGCAGCTTTCCGGTAAAAAAGTTGAACAGGTTCGCCCCTATCGACATCTGTTCCTGAAGCTGCTCGGTATACACCTTCGAGCGGGTCTGTGTAAACCAATTCATCAGAGTGGTTTGCGTACTCTTAGGAATCGAAACATCCTTATGATTCACCGCCTTTTCCATCAGCCGCAGCGCAATAGAGTACAAAATATTGATGTGGTTTACATCTGACAGCTCTACCATGTCAGCAATCGAAAACCCGACTACAAACAGACCTTCCTCTCGCATTTGCTTTGCGAGCTGACCCAGCAGCGTAGACTTACCGCAGCCCCGATGCCCGGTAAAAATCAGCTTCCCGTTTTCCTCTGTCGCTGCAATTTCCTGCCGCAGCTTCCTTAGCACCCGCTGACCGTAAGGCAACCGAAACTGTTTAATATCCTCCGGCTTAAACAAAGGAAACAAATTCAGGTTGCGATATGCCTTGGTGAACTGCTCCATGCGATCCATGTTCATTGCCTGATTCATTGCCCGCAAACCATGCTCCATCATACTGCCACGGTCAATAGTGAAGCCCCTCATCAAAAAATCCCTAGCTCAAATATCTGAACCAGGGATTTTTGAAGGATATTTTACGGGCAGCTACTCAGCTTTAGGCTTAGTCGCAAATCGACCAAAGCCGATGCAGGCAGCAGCGATCGCCACTCCCCCCACAGCCATCCAAGGCGAAGCCCCGGCGTAGTGCACATCTCTCGACTCAGCTTGAGAAACCCGGTCCGCATCAATTCCCGCTTCACTCACCGGCACCACCAAGATATCGCCGTGGCCCTCTCGCTGAATGTCAATTTCCCAGTCGCCGCTGATTGACTGATCGGGGCTAAACGTAAAGCGGCCCTGAGAGTCAGTCAGTCCTTTAGCCCAGGGGCGATTCGGCTGCTCAGGCGAGTAGATTGTGACATTGGCCCCTTTCAGAGGTTCGCCATTGCTAAATACCGTCTGTACTTCTAGCTGGTCGCGGGTCTGCGCATCGATGAAGTAGTTAGTCTGCACCTGGTGGGCCAAAGCTTCAGCAGGCACGGTGGCAGCTATGCCTACAGCGGCAAGCATTAAAAGCGGTAGCTGTTTCATAAAATTACCTTTTAGAACGATCTGCTTAGAGTAGGAAGCAAAACACGGCTGAGATTGGGCAGATGGCTGGCGATAAAACCAAGCAAATGGTATCAGCTTTTAGAGATTATGCAGAGGGTACATCGGTCAGGTCTTTAGCTTCCCAGTTTAAGACAGACGCCTCTATGCCTTCGGTGCGCTTGCGTTTAGAGTCGGCTTCAAACCAGGCGATAATCTGCTCGGTTGAGAGGGCTTCTACCGAAGTATCGAGATCTTTAGCAATGTAGGTCAGCAGCTTAGCTGTAGACAGCGTTAGCCGGGTCAGAAATTTTTCGGGCGTGGTCATGAGCGCTGCATCTACAGCAGCGGAGTCTTCGGGGGTCAAAAACTGTAGCGACATAGAATCAAAAAGTTAGCTTGCGTTCTGAGCTCTTAGAGCTTTTACACTCAGTCTAGTGCGTCTGCTTAGTCTGTTGCGAGTCGGTCTTCAGCGATCGCCCCCTTCGCCTTCACCAAATAACCACACTGATGCTCCCCGTTTACCAGCCAGTGCGTGCGCTCCACTGAGCAGTCGGGCAGGGCAATGGCAAACATCGCCAGCTCGTGGCCGCACACCGTTGGGTACGATTCGGCAATGTGAGCGATCGCACAGTTATACTCAGTAATCACAAAAGCAGCTCGTCCGGTGGCCTCGTCGTCATCTGCCGGATGACATTCTGCCATATAGCCCTCAGCCTGACGCAGCTTTACCAGCGTCTGCATTCTTTCTGAGAGCGACGCATCGCCCAGCTTCGTCCGATATTCTTTTGCCTTGTTTTGCCACTGATGCTTCAGCAGCTTGGTGACGTGCTCGGCCCCTAGCGTATCAGCCACTGTATTGAGCAGCGACAGCGCAAACTGATCGTACTGATCGGGAAAATGCTCGCGCCCTTTGCGGCTGAGCTGATAGAGGTGGTTGGGCCGGCCAATCCCTTCCTGACTGCTCTGGTGCTCAATTAGTTCGCTGGTCTCTAGAGTTTTGAGATGGCGGCGAATGGCCTGAGGCGTCACTTCAAGATGGTGAGCGATCGCCCCAGCAGTCGCCGTTCCCCGCTTCAGCAAAAAGCGCAAAATGTCCTCTCTAATAGATGTCTGTGGGGAAGATGTCTGGGGAGAAGTCATTTTGTAGCGAGTCATCATTATGGCTATGGGCTTACCGGACTGATTGGCAATAGCTGAGTTACAATACTTTAGAAACACTTTGGTTGCTAAAGTGTGATTCTTACAGTAACCTTAAATTAGTAAAACAACATCAGTGTTGCTTTATCTATCTTAGGCCAAACCTGGGCCAAATTCATCCAGTCGTCTCAGCATTCCCTACCTTATAAAATCACCATGAGCGCAAGTAATCCTAATCAGGGCTCTGATAAAAGCCTTGAAATCATGCGAAATTTTTCCCAGAGCTACGCCAAGCGCACGGGTACCTATTTTTGTCAAGATTTGGGCGTTACCGCAGTGGTCATAGAAGGACTTGCTAAGCACAAAGACGACTTGGGCGCGCCCCTATGCCCTTGCCGCCACTACGAAGACAAGGAAGCTGAGGTCAAGGCAGCCTACTGGAATTGCCCTTGCGTGCCCATGCAAGAGCGCCAAGAGTGTCACTGTATGCTGTTTCTCACCGAGGACAATCCGTTCTCTGGCAAAGAGCAGGAGATTACCTTCGACCAAATTCGCGCTGAGACCGATCTTGCCAAGTCTTAGTCGCCCCCGCTCCTAATTCGCCGGGTAGCCGCTCAGACAGTGCCCCCTTCAACTCTCTTGCCCCGTCTTCTATTTTCCTTGCCTAAGCAGGTTTCTTACCGCCCATGACTTCTAGCGTTCAGTCTGTCGTTAGTCAGCCCTACAAATACGGTTTTATTACAGATATTGAAGCCGACGCGCTTCCTCGCGGTCTCAGTGAAGAGGTGGTTCGGGCAATTTCTGCTAAAAAGAACGAGCCCGAATTTATGCTGGATTTTCGGCTCAAGGCCTACCGCCGCTGGCTCAAGCTAGAAGAACCCAGGTGGCCCAACGTTGCCTATCCGCCCATCGACTACAACAAAATTGTCTACTACTCCGCGCCCAAGCAAGCCGAGAAAAAGCTAGACAGCCTGGATGAAGTCGATCCGGCGCTGCTGGAAACCTTTGATAAGCTAGGCATCTCTATCAACGAGCAAAAGCGCCTATCTAACGTGGCGGTAGACGTTATTTTTGACAGCGTCTCTATTGCGACTACCTTTAAAAAGGATCTGGCTAAGCACGGCATCGTCTTTTGCTCTATTTCAGAGGCGATTCAAGAGCACCCAGAGCTAGTGAAAAAGTACATCGGCACGGTGGTTCCCGCTGCGGACAACTATTTTACAGCGCTGAATTCAGCAGTCTTTACCGACGGCTCTTTCGTCTACATTCCCAAAGGCGTCAAGTGCCCGATGGACCTGTCCACCTACTTCCGGATCAATAACGGCGATTCGGGGCAGTTTGAGCGGACGCTGATTGTGGCCGAAGAGAGCAGCTCAGTCACCTATTTAGAAGGCTGCACTGCGCCCATGTACGACAGCAACCAGCTGCACGCCGCTGTGGTAGAGCTAGTCGCCCTAGACAACGCCGAAATTAAGTATTCGACAGTGCAGAACTGGTTTGCCGGTGACGAAAACGGCAAAGGCGGCATTTACAACTTTGTCACCAAGCGCGGGCTCTGTAAGGGCGTCAACTCCAAAATCTCCTGGACTCAGGTAGAAACCGGCTCGGCCATCACCTGGAAATACCCCAGCTGCGTGCTAGTCGGTGACAACTCGGTCGGCGAATTTTACTCAGTTGCCCTAACCAACCATTACCAACAGGCCGACACGGGTACCAAAATGGTGCACGTTGGCAAAAACACTCGCAGCACGATTATTTCTAAGGGCATCTCTGCGGGCAAATCGAAGAACAGCTATCGCGGCCTGGTGCAGGTTAACCCCAAGGCGGAGGGTGCTCGCAACTACTCGCAGTGCGACTCCATGCTGCTGGGCAACACCTCAAATGCCAACACCTTCCCTTACATCCAGGTGCAGAACAGCAGTGCCCAGATAGAGCACGAGGCCTCAACCTCCAAGATCGGTGAAGATCAGCTGTTTTACTTCGCTCAGCGCGGTATTTCTCCCGAGGATGCCGTTTCAATGATCATCAGCGGTTTCTGCCGCGATGTCTTTAATGAGCTGCCGCTAGAATTTGCTGCTGAGGCTGACAAGCTGCTGAGCCTCAAGCTAGAGAATTCGGTGGGGTAGGCACCGCCTTCGTCCCCCTGCTGCGGACAGTCTGCGAACGGTTGTATGGAGCAGATTGTCTTTTCATCTACCGGCCTTCTTTTGAGCGATCGCCCGTCCCTTACTTTTTACCCGCTTTTTCCCACAGCGAAATGATTAACGAAAACGCTAAGCCAATTCTCTCCGTTCGCAATCTCCATGCCAGCGTTGAGGGCACAGAAATTCTCAAGGGTGTTGATCTTGAAGTCAGGGCAGGAGAGATTCACGCCATTATGGGGCTAAATGGCTCAGGCAAAAGCACGCTATCCAAGGTGATAGCGGGCCACCCTGACTATGAGATTACGACTGGCGAAGTCCTTTTTCAAGAGCAAAACTTGCTGGGGCTAGAGCCCCATGAGCGGGCTAACGCGGGCGTGTTCCTGGCTTTTCAATATCCGTTAGAGATTCCGGGGGTGAGCAACCGCGACTTTTTGCGGGTGGCCTACAACTCTCATCGCAAGGCTAACGGCGAAGAAGAGATAGACGTTTTTGACTTTGATGATTTGGTAGAGGAGCGATCGCAAGTCGTCAAAATGGATACCAGCTTTCTAGACCGCAACGTCAATGAGGGCTTCTCCGGCGGGGAGAAAAAGCGCAACGAGATTCTTCAGATGGCCCTGCTGAAGCCGACATTGGCAATTCTAGACGAAACCGATTCAGGGCTGGATATTGACGCGCTCAAAACAGTCTCGGGCGGCGTTAATCAGCTAAGCAACCCAGAAAATGCAACGGTGCTGATCACCCACTACCAGCGGCTGCTGAACTACATCGTGCCAGACTACGTGCATGTCATGGCTCAAGGCCAAATCGTTAAAACTGGCGGAAAAGAACTCGCCCAAGAGCTAGAAGCTCGGGGCTATGACTGGATTGGTGCGGAGGAGGCGGTAGCTTAAAAGTGAGCACAACAAGCGCAACAGCAAATTCAACTCGGGCAGCTGACCGGGAGAGCTATCTAAAGCATTTACTGACCCAGGCTGCCGCCGCCGCTACCGCGTCTGATCTTAACCTGAAGGATCTACGTAGCCGCGCTCATGCACTGGTCAGCGAACGGTCTTTTCCCTCTGGCCGAGATGAGGAGTGGCGATTTACCGACCTCTCTGAGATGCTGCCCATTCCCTTTCAACCAGCGGCAGAGAGCAATATAGAGGTAGGTCAGCTGAAGGACAGCTTACCTAATTTGGGCGGTAGCTACCCGCTTGCCAGCATTAACGGTCACTATAGTTCAGCGCTATCTCTAGCGAGTGCCAACGCCTCAGCGCCTGCACTGCCAGCAGGTGCGGTCGTAGCGCCGCTCTCAGAGCTGATGGCCGACCCCAACTACAGCCAGCAAATAGGCCCGATGATCTCGGCGCGATTGGCTCAGGTGCAGGGCGGCGGCGAAGTCTTTACAGCGCTAAATACCGCTGGTTTTACCGATGTGATGGTGGTTTGGCTGCGGGCCGACCAGGCACTTAACCAGCCGATCCACATCGTCAGAGCGTCCCAGGGCGAGGCAATCTCTCATCTGCGAACCCTGATAGTCGCCGAGCGCCATGCCAGCTTTACCCTGGTGGAATCATTCTGGGGCGACGACGACCAGCCTCGCTGCAACAATAGCGTCACCGAAGTTTGGCTAGAAGCTGGGGCACAGGTCAACCATGTCCGCCTGCAAGATGAGGGGCAGCAAACCTTCCACCTGGCTAAAACAGCCGTCTCCCAGTCCGCCGACAGCCGCTACCAGTGCACGGCCATAGACTTGGGCGCACAGCTGTCTCGCCATCACTTAGAGGTGTATCAGACTGGGCCGCAAACGGACACTCATCTGTATGGACTGAACGCCTTGAGCGATCGCCAGCTAGCCGACACCCACAGCCTGATCGCCATGACGCACCCCCACGGGCAGGCCACTCAAATCCAAAAAAACATTGTCGATGACCGGGCCCACAGCGTTTTTAACGGTCGGGTGCTGGTCTCTCAGGCCGCTCAGCTAACCAACGCTTCGCAGCTCAACCGCAACCTGCTGCTCTCCAGCAAAGCTCGGATAGACACCAAGCCCGAGCTAGATATCGTCGCTGACAACGTGAAATGTGCCCACGGCGCTACCGTGAGCCAGCTGCAAGCCGACGAAATCTTTTATCTGCAAAGCCGAGGCATCTCCGCCGAGCAAGCCCAAAGGCTGCTGCTCTACGGCTTCGCGATGGAAATCATTGAGAAAATTACCGTTGCGCCGCTGCGCCAGTCGCTGAGCGATCGCCTCACCCAGTGGACCCGCTAACCCCCTTCTCCGTTTTCTATTCCCCCTTAGCCCTTCACTTCAGACTATGACGCTGACCGCCCCTAGAACCACCCTCACCCTGGCAGATGAAGTCCGCGCTGACTTTCCCATTCTGCATCAGGAGGTCAACGGTAAGCCGCTGGTTTACCTGGATAACGCCGCCACCTCACAAAAGCCCCAGGCGGTGATAGATGCCATGGTTCACTACTACCAGGCAGACAATGCCAACGTGCATCGCGGTGTTCATACGCTAAGCGGCAGGGCGACCGAGGCTTACGAAGGGGCCCGCGATAAGGTAGCCGCCTTTGTTAATGCTGCCTCCCGCGACGAAATTGTCTTTACCCGCAACGCCAGCGAAGCCATCAACCTAGTGGCTTACGCTTGGGGCTTGAGCCAGCTAGAGCGCGGCGATGAAATCGTGCTGTCGGTAATGGAGCACCACAGCAACCTGGTGCCCTGGCAGCTAATCGCGCAGCGAACCGGCGCTGTGCTGAAGCATGTGCCGCTCACCGCGACTCAAGAATTTGACCTAGACGCCTTTAAGCAGCTGGTCACCGATAAAACTAAGCTGGTCGCGGTAAACCACGTCTCCAATACGTTGGGATGCGTCAACCCGGTCGGTGAGATCATCGCCATTGCTCATCAACACGGCGCTAAAGTGCTGATTGACGCATGTCAAAGCGTGCCTCATATGAAAGTAGATGTGCAGGCAATGGGCTGCGACTGGCTGGTTGCCTCCGGCCACAAAATGTGTGGCCCAACTGGAGCAGGCTTTCTATACGGCAGGCTGGAAGTGCTACAGGCCATGCCACCTTTTATGGGCGGCGGTGAGATGATCCAGGATGTCTCTCTAGATAGTGCGACCTACGCGGAGCTGCCCCATAAGTTTGAAGCGGGCACCCCGGCCATTTGTGAAGCTGTGGTGCTGGGCGCAGCCGTAGACTATCTCAGCAAAGTTGGCATGGATCGAATCGCTGAGTATGAGCATCAGCTCACAGCCTACCTGTATCAGCAGATCAGCGCGGTACCTCAGGTAAAGCTATATGGACCTCAGCCGCAGGCAGATGGCACAGGCAGAGCTGCGATCGCTACCTTCACTGTCGAAGGCGTCCACGCACAGGATCTCTCCACATTTTTAGATCATGCAGGCATCGCTATTCGCTCGGGGCACCACTGCACTCAGCCGCTGCACCAGATATTGGGCGTTAACTCTACGGCTAGGGCCAGTCTGTACTTTTATAATACGCCTGCCGAAATCGACGCTTTTGTAGCAGCGCTGAAAGAGACCATCGATTTTTTTAGCAATATCTTTGAGTGAGGTATAAAATCACAAGACTGCCTTTACAAAAGTGAGCCGCCAGCTTTACCTATTGTTTAAACTTGTACGTTTAATCGTTTCTTCGGGAATGTTAGCAATACGCAATCAATTCTAGGCACGGTTGCTTTTAAGCAAATAGAATGTCAATTCTTTCAGGGCAATCTGTCACACAACTCGTCAAAGATATTCCTCAAGTCAGGTTTGAAGGCCAACCTACAGATCAACCCAAAGACCGTAAGGGCCAGCTTCGGGAGGACGCATCTTCAATGCTCAGGGAAGAGTCACTAGCCCAGCTGCCAGACCTACAGCAGCGAAGCTTGCAATTGCTCTCACAGCACCCATCGCTTTATAGCGGAGACTTAGCCGCTGCTGCCGCTGCCATTACCTACGCAGCCGCTGAGCTGCTTGCAGTAGACCGCGTCAGTCTGTGGATGTATGCTGCTGATGCTCAGTTTCAGCAGATAGGCCGCTACGACCGAGCTGACGGGGCCCATGCAGCTGACGCGGTGCTCAAGGTGGCCGATTGCCCTCACTACTTTGAGCCTCTATGCGATCGCGTCGGGCTGGTAATTGAAAACGTCGCTACCGCCAGCGCTTTACTGGGCTCTTTGGTCCAGCAAAACTGGGTTTTTCATGAACCCGGAGCGCTATTGGAAATGCCCGTACGTCACCAGGGTAGGGTGGTCGGAGCGCTGTGGTGCGAATGTAGGTTTGCCCGTCGCTGGACAGCAACGGAGAGCGCGCTTGCGCTTTCCATTGCTCTGCAAATGACGACGGCCATCGAAGCGCAGCAGCAGCAGCAACTTGTGGCAAAGCTAGAGATTTACAACCGTCAGCTCAAACGCGAGACGATCGAGCGCAAGCAAGCTGAGCAGGCCTGGCAAGAAAGCCAGCGACTCATTCAAGGCATCATTGATGCCAGCACTAATATTCTCTATGTTGACAGCTTTGCAGATGGCAGCAGCATCTACATTAGTCGCTGGTTGGAAAATGTTTTGGGCTATGAGCCCGAGGACGTGCAAAAGCTGGGAGCGCAGTACCTACAGCAGCTCGTCCACACAGAAGAAAAAGTCCACATGATTTCAGAGCGGCGCAAATTGGCGACTATCAGTGACGGTGAGGTCGTAGAAAATGAATACCGCTTCCGTCATCGTCAGGGTAACTGGCGCTGGCTGCTGTGCCGCGAAACGGTATTTCATAGAGACAGCCAGGGCCAGCCCACCCAAATTTTTGGCACAGCTACCGATATCACCAAGCTCAAGCACGCTGAAGCCGATTTGCAGGCATTCAACCAGGAGCTAGACCGGCTAGCTCGCATGGACGGGCTGACCCAGGTCGCCAACCGTCGCTCGTTTGATGAATACTTAGCGCAGGTATGGCAAAATGTTGGCTCAGGGCACTCATCTCTAGCGCTAATTTTGTGCGATATTGACTACTTTAAAAGCTTCAACGACACCTACGGACATCAGTCGGGAGACGAGTGCCTGAGAAAGGTTGCCAAATCGCTTGAGCAGTCTGTGAAACGCAGCACTGACCTGGTCGCTCGCTATGGCGGCGAAGAGTTTGCGATTATTCTACCCAACACGAGCTGGGTGGGCGTTAAAAATGTCGCCCTGAAAATTCAGCAGCAGATCCGGCAGCTGGCAATTCCCCACAGCCAGTCGCAAGCGAGCAGCTACGTGACGCTGAGCTTAGGGATATCAACCATTGACTCTACTGAAAATATTCATCCCGAGATGCTGATAGCCGCAGCTGACCAGGGTCTATACCAGGCTAAGTCTGAAGGCCGCGATCGCTTTTGCTTCGCTGAAGCAGAAAATCCTTAGCGGCAATGCTACAAGTTACGGTCAGTAAAGCCCATGAAAACAAACGCTGCTCGCGCTTTAGATACTCTCGGCATTGACTACGATTTGCTTACCTACGCGGTAGATGAAGATCTCACAGCAATATCAACCGCGCAAAAGCTAGGGATGCCTTCAGATCAGGTGTTTAAGACGCTGGTATTCAGAGGCGATCGCCACGGCGTAGCACTAGCCGTAATCCCCGGCTGCTATCAGCTTGATCTTAAAGCATTGGCCCGGCTGAGCGGCGATCGCAAAGTAGAAACCGTTCCCCTCAAGCAAGTACAGCCCCTGACCGGCTACATTCGCGGCGGCGTCACTGCCCTGGCCTGCAAAAAGCCCTATCCCGTCTTTTTAGAGGAATGGGCTCAGGTATACGAGCACATTGCCGTTTCAGCGGGAATGCGCGGGCAAATGCTCTGGCTGCTAGCTGCTGACTATATCAGAGCAACCGGCGCTATCATCGGCGCGATTTCTCAACAGAATACAGCAGCTAGCTAACGCTGCACCAAAAACATGTAGCCCCGGCTGCGAATAGTCACAATGAAATCGGGATCTTGAGTGTGGTCGTTGAGCTTGATCCGCAGGCGAGAAATATGGACATCCACTGTTTTGGTATCAGCAGCACTGCTGGCAGCGTAGCCCCACAGCGAGCTGAGAATTTCGCCTCTAGAAAAGATGTGGCCTGGTTTGCTAGCGAGCAGCTCTAGCAAGCGAAACTCAATTTCAGTCAGGTGAAGCTGGTGGCTCTGGCGGTAAGCCCTGCGGGTGATTGGGTCGATAGTCAGCGGCCCGACTTTCATCACCTGGTGAGAGAGGGTAGGCGGATCGGAATGTCGAGGAGCTCGCCGTAGAATTGAGCGAATGCGGGCAATCAGCTCCTGAGTAGAAAAAGGCTTGACAATGTAGTCATTGGCCCCCATTTCTAGGCCAATTACCCGGTCAGCAGGGCTGCCGAGCACCGTAGCAATAATAATCGGCACGTCGGAAACTTGCCTCAGGGCCTGACAGACCTGAAACCCATCTAGCTCAGGCATGAGCACATCGAGAACGACCAGATCGACAGTTGGCGCTGCGTGAAAGTGCGCTAGTGCCGCTTGGCCATTAGCGGCGGCAATCACGTCGTAGCCAGCGGACTTAAGGCTATTGGTCAGGGCCTGCCGAGTCCGGTCGTCGTTGTCAGCAATGAGAATTACGAAATTTGACTTATTCACTGTGAAAAATCTTGTGGATTCGTTTTTTGATAAGTCAGCATTGGCGCGATCGCTCAGCGCAGCAGCTGTATTTTTCCAGCTATTGATAGTTTCCTTACCAATATACAAATCTATAGTTGGTCAGTAAAACAAGCGACAGCAAAAAGCACCTCGGTTCAGCAAGTGAGTATCCTGGGCTGGAGTTCGAGACCTGGTAGGTTTGTCGTAGCCGAATGCTCTAGACTGATTTGAGATTGACAGCGCTAGACGCTGCTGAGATAAGCGTTTACGCTGGGTGTCTTGATAACTTTGTCCATATCAGGTATTGAAGGTTAGGGGAGGCTTATGCGACTGTCTCAAATGCTGTTTGTCACGCTGCGAGAAGATCCAGCAGAGGCAGAGATTCCGAGCCATAAGCTGCTGCTGCGGGCAGGCTACATGCGCCGCATCTCCAGCGGGCTCTATGCCTATTTGCCGTTGCTGCTGCGTGTGCTCGATAAGATATCGGCGATTGTGCGCGAAGAAATGGACGCGACAGGCGCTCAAGAATGTCTGCTGCCGCAGCTACAGCCCGCTTCTCTATGGCAGGAGTCGGGCCGCTGGGATACGTATACTAAAGCTGAAGGGATCATGTTTACGCTGGGCGATCGCCGTCAGCAAGAACTCGCGCTCGGCCCTACTCACGAAGAAGTGATCACCGTGATCGCCCGCGACATGATTCGCTCATATCGTCAGCTACCCCTGCATCTCTATCAGCTGCAAACCAAGTTTCGCGACGAAATTCGCCCCCGGTTTGGCCTTTTGCGCGGGCGCGAATTCATCATGAAAGACGGCTATTCTTTCCATCCCGACACCGACAGCTTGAAGCAAACCTACGACGATATGTATGTGGCCTACAGCAATATGCTGCGGCGCAGCGGTCTGGAGTTTCGAGCTGTAGACGCTGATTCTGGCGCAATTGGGGGCTCCGGTTCGACAGAATTCATGGTGCTCGCAGAAGCCGGTGAAGATGAGGTGCTTTACACCGAAGATGGCAAATATGCTGCCAACGTAGAAAAAGCGATCTCCTTGGCGCCAGCGGCGGTGCCCTCGCAGTTTGCAGCCTACGAAAAGCGAGACACGCCCAACACGCCGACAATTGATTCGCTGGCAAAATTCTTAGACTGCTCACCCACGCAGATTGTCAAAAACGTCCTGTATCAGGTGACTTATGACCGTGGGCCTGATGGTGAGCAGTCGGTGCTGGTGCTGGTGAGCATTCGCGGCGACCAGGATGTAAATGAAGTAAAGCTGCAAAATGCGCTGACCAATCTGGCAGCTGACTACGGGGCAACAACGATTTTGGCCTTAGAAGTTCCAGATGCAGAGGCCCAGGCAAAGTGGGCAGCTAAACCGCTGCCGCTGGGCTACATTGCGCCAAATTTAGCCGATGACTATATTTCTCCAGAGAAAGCAAAGACTGCGGGGATAGCGCCAAAGTTTTTACGACTCGTAGATGAAACAGCGGTGTCGCTAGAAAATTTTGTCACAGGCTCTAATGAGAGCGGCTATCACGTTGTGGGGGGTAACTGGGGCGCAGAATTCACGCTGCCGTCGCACAAAATGGATTTGCGTAAGGCGATCGCTGGCAACCAAGCCGTCCACGATCCCACTCAGACGATTCAAACTGCTCGGGGCATTGAAATTGGTCATATCTTTCAGCTAGGCCATAAATATTCGAAGGCGCTGGGCGCCACCTATACCGCCGAAGACGGCTCCGAAGTCCCGTTGGAAATGGGCTGCTATGGCGTCGGCGTTTCGCGGCTAGCGCAGGCAGCCGTGGAGCAGTCTTACGATAAAAATGGGATCATCTGGCCGGTAGCGATCGCCCCTTACCACGCTATCGTCGTTGTCCCTAACATCGGGGATGCTGGCCAAATGGCCGCCGCCGAAAAGCTGCACGATGAACTGAACGCAGCGGGCGTTGAAACCTTGCTAGACGACCGCAAAGAGCGCGCCGGGGTAAAGTTTAAAGACGCTGAACTGATTGGCATTCCCTTTCGGATTGTGACGGGGCGATCACTCAAAAATGGCCAGGTAGAAGTGGTAAAACGCGCCAACGGCGAAGCCGAAGAAATAGCGCTAGAAGCGGTCGTTGATACGCTCAAAGGCTGGGTAGAGGCAGCGGTGCGCTAGTGGAACTCCTCACCGTTTTACTGTCTGGTTTGCTGCTGCTGATTTCGCCGGTCGGCATTGTGCTCGATCAAGTCGCCGAAGACGCCATTCGCTCGCGGCTGATTGGCGCTGAGAGCTTGGACGTACGTATAGACAATGACTCGTCTCTTCAGCTATTGCAGGGCCGGGTAGATCGGGTGCGAATTGCCGGTCGAGGGGTGTTACCAGTGCCGGGTTTACGTCTGGCGGTGGCTGAACTCGAAACTGACCCCATCGACCTGGAGTTTAAAAGCTTGCGCCAGGGACAGGTCGTGCTCGACCAGCCGTTGCAGGGCGCGGTGCGGCTGGTGCTGACCGAAGCCGATCTGAACGTTTTCTTGAATTCTCCGGTAGTAGCGGAGCGGCTGAGCCAAATTAGGATCGGGGCACCCAATGCCGCTCAGGCCAGGGAGCGTGATCGCTATCAGATCAACAATCCGGCAATCCAGTTTTTGGCGAATGATCGCCTGAAAATTACGGTAGAACTCGAAGATTTAGTCCAGTCAGAGACGCTGTTTTTAGAAGCGGAGACGGGGCTAATGATTACGGCGGGCGATCGCCTTACCCTCACCAAACCCACCCTCATCGTCAACGGCCAACCTGCCCCGCAGCGCTTAGTAGACACCCTGCTAGGCGATGTTAACGAACGCCTGAGCTTGCAGCAGTTAGATCGACGCGGCTTAACCGCGCGGGTGATCGACTTTGACTTACAAGATGAAGCGCTAGAACTTGCCCTGTGGATACGGGTAGATCCTAGCGTCACAACGCCAGCGGTAGCAGCGACTGATACCAGCACACTAAAATGAGTTTAGTGATTAGTTAGCTGACGTTACCTCTCTAAAATATGAGGCACAGTCCATGACCTACGCCCTCACTCGCCGCTATAAAAGCTATCAGGATTATTTAGATGACGACCAGCTGTCTTCTGAGTGCAACTATCGCCTGCTTAGCAGCGGAGAACTGATCGAAGTGTCTTCAGAAGATGATATTAATCTGAGAATTGCTCATGTGCTAGGTGTGTACCTTTCTCTTCTAAACGACAGGGCTTTTCTGAGTCGGGTTCGCAGCGGTAATAAAGAGATTCAGGTGCGGCCTGTTGGCGACAAGCGGGTGAATCGCAAGCCTGACCTGATGGTGATGCAGTCTGAGCATATAGAGACGGCAAGGCAAGCTATTTTATTGGGCATGACGCCGCCTTTATTTGTTGCAGAAGTTGTCAGTCCAGGGCCGGACAGTAGCAGCAACTATAAGCGTGACTACGTTTGGAAGCGTCAGCAGTATCAAGAATGGCGCATTCCTGAATATTGGATTATTGACCCGCATCGCGATCAGGTGACCGTGCTGATCCTGGTCGATGGTCTCTATCAGGAGAGGGTGTATCGAGGTGATAGTCAGATTGAATCCGCTGTCTTTCCTGAATTAAAGGCCGTGGCTAAAGATGTTTTGACTGGGCAGATTTAAGGCTCTATCCTATGCCGGATAGTCCTGCTTCGATCTGGCCTTCAGCGGCGTGAGCGATCGCCCTCAACCCATCCACTTTCTCTTCACTTGCCCCCTGCCATAGTCCTCGCTGATTAGCTTCCAGCAGCCGCTCAGCCATATCACGCAGCGCCCAGGGATTAGACTTTTCAATGAACTCGTGCACTGCCGGATCAAAGACATAGGCATCGGCAATGCCTTCGTACATGTGGTTTTCTACGCAGCCGGTCGTTGCATCGTAGGCAAATAAATAATCTACGGTAGCGGCCATTTCAAACGCGCCCTTGTAGCCGTGCCGCATGACGCCTGCTATCCATTTGGGGTTTACAACTCGTGAGCGATAGACGCGGGCGATTTCGGATTTGAGCGATCGCACCTTCGGATTTTCCGGTACTGCATTGTCGCCAAAATAAGTGACCGGCGACTCTCCCCGCTGCGCCTTTACCGCTGCGGTCATGCCGCCCTGAAACTGGTAGTAGTCGTCAGAGTCGAGCAGATCGTGCTCGCGGTTATCCTGATTTTGCAAGACAATTTGCATCTGTGAGAGCCGCTGACTGAACGCTTCTAAGGCGCTGTGGCCATCCGCTTGACCAGTATAGGCGTAGCCGCTCCAGTTGATATAGGCACGGGCCAAATCAGCGTCGCTCTCCCAGTTTTGCGCTTCAATCAGGCCCTGTAATCCGGCTCCGTATGCGCCGGGTTTAGAGCCGAAAATGCGATAGCGCGATCGCTCCCAACTCTGTTCGTTATCTAGCCCCTGCTGTTGCCAGTGAGCATAGTCTTTTTGCACCTGAGCAGCCAGCGGATTTTGCTCAGGCGGTTCATCTAGAACAGAGACAGCATTCACTGCCTGGTCAAATAGAGAAATCAGGTTAGGAAAGGCATCGCGGAAAAAGCCCGAGATTCGCAGCGTCACATCGACTCGGGGACGGCCCAGCAGAGACACCGGCAGAATTTCAAAATCCACCACTCGTCTGCTAGGGCCATCCCACACCGGACAAACGCCCAAGAGGGCGAGCGCTTCTGCCATATCGTCGCCGCCTGTTCGCATCGCTGCCGTCCCCCACATCGAAAGGCCGAGCGTACGCGGGTATTCGCCATTTTCCTGCGTGTAGTTTTCCACCAAAATTTCAGCGGCTTTGCGGCCTACGTCCCAGGCGCTTTCGGTCGGGATAGCGCGGATATCAACAGAGTAAAAATTGCGGCCTGTGGGTAAAACCTCGGGGCGATTGCGGGTGGGCGCTCCCGAGGGGCCGCTAGGGATGTAGCCCCCGTTGAGGCCGTGGAGGAGATGGGTAATTTCGTCGGTGGTGCGTGTGAGGTGGGGGAGGAGGGTGTGGGTAATCCAGGTGAGGACGGGTTGGAGGGGAGGAAGAAGTGGGGAAGAAGGCAGGGGAGGAGCGAGGAGAGCGTCTATGTAGATGTTGGCCTGTTGTTCGATGCGTTCTACAACGTCGCCGACGGTGCGGCAGTGAGGCGGGGTGTCGGATGGCCAATTCTCACTGAGGTCAGCGGTGAGGGGGTCGAGGTCGAGCTGCCAGGCATGGGCGATCGCTCTGCTCAAACCCATGTGGGCTGAACTGGGGTGACGGGCGATCGCCACGATCAGATCTCTGAGCTGTCTGCCTTCGGGACACTGACCGTAAATGTGCAGTCCGTCTCGAATCTGAGCTTCTTTGAGTTCGCAGAGGTAGCCGTCGATTTGGGGTAGCCAGGTTTGCAGACGATCAGGCTGGGTTTGAGGGGCGATGGTCAAATTCAAATCCTGCTGGAGCTGAGTGTTGTTGAGCAGGGCAACGATTTTCTCAGCGATGATCGGCAGGCGGGTGGGGTCGAGGTTTTGAGCTTCGTAGTATTCATCGACCAGGCTTTCTAGCTGCTGTAAGGGGCCATATAGTTCGGCGCGGGTCATCGGCGGGGTGAGGTGGTCAAGGATGACGGCTTGCGATCGCCGCTTGGCCTGCGCCCCTTCACCAGGATCGTTAACAATAAACGGATAAAAATGCGGCATCGGGCCAAAAGCGGCTTCTGGATAGCATTCGGCGGAGAGCGCAATCCCTTTACCCGGCAGCCATTCCAGATTGCCGTGCTTACCGACGTGGACAATAGCATCAGCGGCAAAAGAGCGGCGCAGCCAGTAATAAAAACCTAAGTAGGCATGGGTCGGCTCTAGATCGGGAGCATGATAGTTCAAGCTCGGATCGAGGTCATAGCCCCGACTGGGCTGAATACCGACAAAAATATTGCCAAACTGAATCCCTGAAATAGGTAGCGCTGAGGAGTCAGGCAGCTTGAACAATCCGGCTGAAAAGCGCTGCCACTCCTCAGCGGCGGTGCCCCATCGCTGAGTTACGCCCTGCTTTACCGCTGCGGGCAAAGTGTCAAAAAACGCCTGATAGTCCGCTTCGGAAAGGGTTTGATAGCTGGGCCGCAGACCGTAGCTTTCAGGATCATTGGTGACCCCCTGAGCGAGCTGAGCCATCAGGTCATCGCCGGTTTCGGGCAGATCATCAACGGTATAGCCCGCCTGCTTTAGCGCCTGCAATATCTTCAGGCAGCTAGCTGGGGTGTCGAGCCCAACGCCATTGGCCATGCGACCATCGCGATTGGGATAGTTAGCAAGCACCAACGCGATTTTGCGAGATACGGGTGGGGTATGCCGTAGCCGCAGCCAGCGAGTGGCTAAGTCGGTGACAAAATTAATGCGATCGCGCTCTGGCTCATACACAATCACATCGGTTTGCAAACTTTTGCTCGCAGCCGCTGTCTGCGCCGCTTTAAAAGAGACGGCTCTGGTGATAATCCGCCCGTCTACTTCGGGCAGGGCAACGTTCATGGCGATGTCGCGAGGCGTCAGCCCCTGAGGATGATCTTGCCAGTGTTGGCGAGGGCTACCGCTACAGATAGCCTGAAGCACCGGTACATCTAACGTTTTCCATAAGTCAAACGCTGTAGCACCAGAGGCGGGCTGGGTGAGGTTAGCGACAGCAAAGCTAGTGGTATTGATCAACAGCTCGATAGGGCGATCGCTATCGGCCTGGCAATAGTCCAACAGCGCCTGCTGAATTTCACCTTCCTTTAAAGAAGAGACATAGATAGGCACCGGCTTTAAGCCCCGGTAAACTAACGCAGCGGCAATGGCCTCAACAACTTTGGTATTGCCTGCCAAATAGTGCGCCCGATAAAAAAGAATGCCAACTCGCGCACCAATTAAATCAGGCGATGGACTTTGCAGGGATCTTAATATTTGTTCATCAAGCTGCTCGTTCAATCGCTGTTTTTTGAGCAATGGCGATGATATTAAATCTCCCTTTAAACTTGTTGGTAACGAACGAGAAATAGCAGGCGCTGGTAGGGGATAAATGCCAATTCGAGGAACGCTCTCAGGCGCAGGTGGCTGATAGTGAGTAGCAAGGGTGCGATCACTGATATACAGCAGCCCATGGCACAGATTGTCGACCCCGCCTTCTGTAAAGTATTGCCACAGCTGATTGACCACTGCCAAGGGCATCGTAGAATGGCCCATCAGGTCAAGATCGGGGCGATCATCACCGGGCATGACGACTAGCGCTGCGCCGTTTTCCGCGACCACTGCCTTCACGACTTCTAGCCCATAAGACCAATACCCTCGTCCGCCTAGCACCCTTAAAACAATTAGCCGGGCATGGCGCAACACCGTATCGGCATAGGTATCAATCGTGAGCTGCTGCTGTAGCTGAAGCAGGTTGAGGCATCGCAGCTGGCTAAAGCTTTCGGGCAGCTGCGCTAGCGCCTGGCTCAGGGCTGAGATATCGGTATCAGCAGCTGTCAATACAACAATTGGAGCGGGCGTTTGTTCGATAAAAACGACGCCTTCTACGCTGCTATCCCATCCGCCTGGCGTGGCTGCTAAACGATGCATAAAGATTAGAAATGTAAAGGAACTATTGGGATAACCACAAATAGATATCAACGGGCAGTACGATCAGCAAAACAGAAACCACAGATCAATTGAGACGCCTGGGAGGTCTGTAAAAGATAAAGGCCGTTGACATAATGGCAGCGGTTTTACCGCTCAATTAACTTAAGAAACTTTTAACTTTTTGCCTCTCAGAACATAAGTTGCCTCTGACGTTGTTTGCATATCCGCTGTGTATGCTGCATCGCTATTCAATTCTCTATAGTTTTGAGCTTTGTAAAAGTATTCTACGTTTTTTCGTAGCCTCTCTATGACGCCAACTTCTGCACGCCTCATTGCCTCTCAGACTGTTTCTCTTAGTGCCTACCAGCGACTGAGAGAAGCGTTGATGCAGCAAGCGCATTTTTTTGACTCGGTGACGACGGAGTTTCAGATCGACGGTCGGTTAGCAGCCGTAGAGAGTTGGGATGGCTTCAAAGTTGACAGCTTTGTACTCATGCAATCTGCCGCGCTTAATGTTTTGCTGATGGCTGCACCCGTCAACCAGGCCAGCAGTCAGACCAGCAGTCAGACCAGCAGCAAAAGGGCACGCCGCCAAAAGGCTGCGATGACGGCGGCGCAATACCGGGTAAGGCTCACGTTTGATGAAAGCGCGATCGCCGTCTTTAGTGACCAGTTGAAGGATGGCACAGCCAGCTTCACGCCCAATCAGCACCGAAGCCGCCCCCAGCCAGAGTCACGCCGGGCCTTGAATCACTGGCCAAAAGAACCTCTGGATCTGGCTCCAGCTAGCGCTGATGGATCTGCCGGTGAGACAATAACTCAGGCGGATTTTATGCTGAATTGGGCACAGCTTCTAGCAGCATCACCGAAGCAGGATCTGCGGCCAATCGAAGCTGCGTTCGATAGCCAGCGCCAGCAGAGCGGCCTTCTCAATCAGCTGATTGCGCAGGTTGGCCGTGGCGTAGATCTCCCTGTGATTTTGGAGAGCGCCGTTGCTCAGGTGAGGGAAATTCTCTCAGCTGACCGGGTAGTACTGCATCAGCTTGAGCAATTAGACGGCAGTGGAACAACGGCGGGCAGCGTTACCTGTGAGTCGCGCATCTCTAAAAAGATTCCTTCCGTTTTGCATTCTTCAGAAGCAGGGTGCTTTCAGCCATCGCTATCGGTGCGAGCCCGCTATTTGATGGGTGCAGCGATCGCCGTTGACAATGTAGATCAGCAGTATGCTCACGCGGACCGTCTGTTAGATTTTTTGCACCGGGCTCAGATCAAGTCTAAGCTGATTGCGCCGGTCATTGTGCAGGACCGGCTGTGGGGATTGCTGATTGCCCATCAGTGCAGTGACTATCGCCACTGGGAAGAGAGCGAAGCGTTGTTTTTGCAGCAGGTTGCCGAGCATTTGGCCGTGGCGACCAATCAAGCCGAGCTCTATCAGCAGCTGCGCCAGCAGACCGTCAGCCTGGAGAGCTGTGTGATTGATCGCACGCAGAATCTGCGCGATGCGCTGGTGGCAGCAGATGCGGCCAATGTTACCAAAGGCGAATTTCTCTCGACGATGAGCCACGAGCTGAGAACGCCGCTCACCTATATCATCGGCATGTCGGCGACGCTGCTGCGCTGGTCATTTGGAGCGCTGAGCGATCGCCAGCGCAGCTACTTAACGACCATCAACCAAAGCGGCGAACAGCTGCTAGATATCATCAATAACATTCTCGAATTTGCCAAGGTGGAGTCGGGGCGATCGCTGCTAGAGTTCAGCGAGCTTTCTCTCAGGCAGCTGGTCGATACTGTGGTTGCTTCCCATCAGGGGCTAGTCACAAAAAAGGGCGTCACCCTCTCCTTGGCATTTGAAGTGAGCCCCGATTCAGACTGCTTCACAGCCGATGCCAGACGCCTCCAGCAAATCATTTCTAACCTGCTGCACAATGCGATCAAATTCACCCCAGCCGATGGCCAGATCCACCTGCGCGTCTGGCAGGAGCACCAGACCACCCTCTTCCAAATAGAAGACACCGGCATTGGCATTCCTGAGTCACAGCAAAGCATCCTGTTTGAAAGATTCAAACAGTTGGAATCGCCCTTTCAACGCCAGTACCCGGGTACGGGACTGGGCCTCGCCATGACCAAACGCCTGGTAGAGCTACACGGCGGGTCAATTCAAGTCGAGTCGCAAGTGGGCAAAGGCTCTACTTTCACAGTGCGGCTGCCGGTGCAGCGCGATCCCTATCCGACTCATCGCTACCAGATACCTTCCACCTTAGAAGACACCACAGCGCGAGTGATTTTGCTAGACGACAGCGAAGAGAGCGCCGCCATTGTCTGCAATATGTTGACAGCAGCCGGATACAGGGTGATCTGGATAGTAGAAGCCGGTCAGCTAGCAACGCAGCTCGATTCGCTACAGCCTGTAATGCTGATTGCCGATCTAGCCTTACTGAGCCATGACCCCAGCGAGGTGAAAGCCATCCAGCTAGCGACCACAGCAATGAATGTCAAAGTGCTGGCGCTGCTAGGTCAAGAGGCTTCCTCCTCACTGCCGATGGCTCACCACGATATTCTTAGAAAACCCGTTGATCCTAAAGATCTGCTGGTGAAAGTGCGGCAGCTAATCGGTCACAGCTAATCGGCGCAGCTATAGCTCCTGTCGAGCTACTTAGGACACTTTTATCGGCTGAAACCGTTAACTGGCAACAGGCAACTCGACTCGCAAAGTAAGAATGCATCCTCACTCTGCTATAACAGGCCGACCGCTAAAAAAGTTTTCTGTCAGAAGCTTTACCGTTTCTTTAAGGTCTCGTTGCGGTGCCCTCCGTATTTTTGCTGACACGTACAGATCTTCAGGCAACATTTGTCTCTCAAACGACACTTTTAGAGTTTTTTGGTAAGTATTTTTTAATCAATCAAATTGATTTGAATTGGGAATGCTTATCACAACTTCGTCCATATCCATCTTTAGCAAGATTTCGGGGTACATTACCTCCAACGCCTCGCTTGCACTGAGTAGAAAGTTGCTTGTGAAGTCCTAAAATAAGGCCCAAAAGGGGCTAGTGGCTCACAAAAACGGTTTCTACTCAGTGATCGTACTTAGTTAGGTTCTTCACACGACAAACTGTATTTTTTGTATGAAGCGATTTTTCTCCCGCTCCCTGTGTCAGGGTTTAGCATCCCGCTTCCATCAGCGCAGCCGTACCTATTGCGGCTTGCTAATCGCGAGCAGTCTGCTGGTAGCAGGCCTCGGTGAGGTGGCTCCAAAGTCTTTTAGAAAAGCGGCTACCGCTACGCCTGATGCCCAAATTGCCCTGGCTGGTGAGCCCTGGCAGATAGCTTCTTTTCCGGTAGAAAATTTTCAAGCCTACACCTCTGCCTACGGCTATCGCGGCTCCTCTTTTCACTACGGTCTGGATATTGCTTCACCGTCTGGCAGCTACATTCGCAACTGGTGGGATGGCTACGTCGTAGAAGTCTCTGACGATAGCGCCTGTGGGACTTCGGTAGTCGTTGAGTCGGGCGAATGGACCCATGTTTACTGCCACATGCAGGGCTACGTCACCTATGAGGGCGGCAGACGGGTATTTGTGGATAGTGGCGGCGGGCTGCGTTTGGCAGAAGGGCAAGCGGTCGCGACGGGCGATCGCATTGGTCGCGTCGGCATGACAGGCCGCACCACTGGGCCGCACCTGCACTGGGGAATGCGCTACCAGGGCGAATGGGTCGATCCGGCTTTGGTACTGCAAGCTATGGCCGATGGCCAGCGCCGGGCAGCGCTGCCTCGATAGCAGTCGCCAAAAGGGTTAGACTTTTATAGCAAAGTAAGGATGCACTCTTACTTTGCGAGTCGAGTTACCTGTTGCCAGTTAACGGTTGCAGCCGATAAAAATGTCCTCAGCAACTCGACAGGAGCTATACAATATTCAAAGGCCGCTGTCTCTCAGAATCACTTCGAGAGACAGCGGCCTTAGTCTTTGGACGATTTGTCTTGGCTATTGACTAGGAGAGTTTGACAATTTCCTTTTCGGGAACTTGAATGTACTCGCTGACGATATGACGAAACTCTTCTCCATCAATCGTTTCTTTCTCAATCAGCGTATCGACTAGCCGGTCTACTAAAGTTCGATTATTGCTGATGATTTCGATAGCTTTTTCGAGGCTTTCTTGCGCGATCGCCCGCACCTTTTCGTCAATCTTGGTCGCCAGCTGATCGGAATACTCGTGACCACCGCCCATCAGGTTGGATTGTCCTAAAAAGGGCTGAGAATTTGCGCTCTCTAGCGCAAATGAGCCTAGCTCAGACATACCGTAGCGCGTCACCATCTGCCGGGCAATGCGCGTCACCTGCTCAATGTCGCTGCTAGCGCCGACGGTCACTTCGTCATGACCAAAAATCACTTCTTCAGCAGCGCGCCCGCCCAGTGCCACCACCAGCTGATCGACAATTTCACCATAGGAAATCAGGCCGTCATCCACCTGCTCTTCTTTGGGTAAAAAGCTCGCAAATCCGCCGACGCCGCCAGAGCGCGGAATAATCGTCACTTTATTCAGCGGGCTGGCATTTTTGCACAGGGTACCTGCCAGGGCATGGCCGACTTCGTGATAGGCCACCAGCCGCTTTTTCTTGCTGTCCAGCAGGGGCGTCAGGCTCAGACCCATGGTCAGCCGGTCAATCGCGTCGTTGATCTCCAGCATGGTGACCGCCTCTTTGCGGCGACGCGCGGTGAGAATGGCTGCTTCGTTGAGTAAGTTGGCCAACTGTGCACCTGAGAAGCCTGGTGTGCGGCGAGCGATCGCCTCCATCTTCACCCCGTCAACAATCTTTTTATCGCGAGCATGTACCCGCAAAATGCCCAGGCGACCGTTGTAACCCGGTAGGTCTACCGTCACCTGGCGGTCAAAGCGACCGGGGCGCAACAGGGCCGAGTCGAGCACGTCGGGGCGGTTAGTTGCCGCGATGATAATAATGCCGCTGTTACCCTCAAAGCCGTCCATTTCGGTCAGCAGCTGGTTGAGCGTTTGCTCACGCTCATCATTCCCACCGCCGATGCCGGTCCCGCGCTGACGGCCCACCGCATCAATTTCGTCAATAAAGACAATGCAGGGAGCGGCTTCTTTTGCTTTTTTGAACAGGTCGCGGACGCGAGAAGCGCCTACCCCTACAAACATTTCGACAAATTCGGAGCCAGAAATACTGAAGAAAGGCGTACCCGCTTCACCGGCGATCGCTTTAGCTAGCAGCGTCTTACCCGTTCCCGGTGGCCCTACTAGCAGCACCCCTTTAGGAATACGAGCGCCGATGGCCGTAAATCGCTCCGGATTTTTTAGGAAGGTAACCACTTCCTGGAGTTCTTCTTTGGCTTCGTCAATGCCAGCCACATCATCAAACACAACGCCGGTTTTCGCTTCCATTTGAAAGCGCGCCTTGGATTTGCCAAAGCTCATCGCGCCGCCGCCGCCCGAGTTAGCTGATCGCCGCAGCAACATCATCATGCCAAAAACGACTAGCAGGCCAATAAAAGCCGTCGTCGCAAAGCCTGTCAGCGCGCTGTTGTCGCTGCTGGGGCTAGCTTCCCAAATGACATCATTATTTTTTAGCCGATCTTGCAGGTCGAGGTTGCGGTCATTGGCAAATATTTTGACCTCGTGGGGCTTGTCCTCTTCCGTATCTGATTTGAGCCGGACTCTGGCGATGCCCGCCATCTGATCGATTTCTACTTCTTCAACTTCACCGTTGTCGATCATCTTCAGCAGTTCGCCGTAGGTGATGGCCGCTTCCTCACCGTCTTCTTGGGCTGCTTCTGGTGGGGGCGTTTGAGTTTCGGCTTCAGTAGTGGGGGCGGTTGTTTGGGCCATGGCAGGCGATCGCCCTACCCAGCCTTGACCCAGCAGCATTGTGACGGCCAGCGTGCTAGCAGTCAAAGCCCCAAAAACAGTACGCCCAAAGACAGTACGCATCGGCGACGGGGACTGTACCGGCTGGCCGGACGCGGCAGATTGAGATTGCTGAGGGACGGAGCTGTTCATCGCAGAGTTAACCATCACTATGAGAGTGCAAACCTAAAGAGGGCAAAAAACATGAGCGCTTTCAAAATAGTCTAACCTTATGGCCCTGTAACTGACTGGCAAAAGATGCATCTCCTGAGGCTCTCAATAAAACTTCAGAGAATTCACTCAGACTTCATCGTTTCAAATATCCTGAGCGATCGCGTCAGCCGAGGCAGTCGGTTCCCAATCAGAAAGGGATTACATTTATAAAGAGGAGCGCAGAGACTCGTCTTAGATTTTTCTATATTTATGGAGTGCTAAGCAATGGCGACGGTGCCTTTTAGCATTGTAATTACCACTTACAACCGGCTCGATTTACTCAAGCGGGCGGTGCAGTCTGCTTTCGATCAGACAGTGCCCGCTCAGGTGATTGTGGTAGACAACGCCTCGACGGATGGCACATCTGCCTATGTGGAGTCGCTGGGCGATCGCGTCACATACGTGCGCAACCAGACCAATACCAACCATGCGGGCGCTGTAAATGCTGGGGTAGAAGCGGCCAGCGGCGAATGGATCAAGCTGGTAGATGACGACGACTATTTAGCAACCAACTGCATAGAAAAAATGGCTGAAGCAATCAGTCTGCGGCCCGCAGCAGTGATCTGCTCCTGTCAGGCGGCCCAGGTTGATACCGAAGAAAAAGAACTCAGCCGCACGCCCAGCACTGGCCCTGGCGAAGTTTTTTACATTCCTCAGGCCGATATTCACTACGGCATGTTGCTAGAAGTGGTGCCGTTTGGCACACCCATTCAGGTGGCGGTGCGGCGAGATGCCTTTCTCAAGTCGGGCGGCTGGGATCTCACCATGACAAGCTGCGACGATGTCGACTCCTGGATTCGCGTGGCTGAGCATGGCGACGCGCTGTTTATTAATCAGTGTTTGGCCTATCGCACCGTTTGGCCCGGCGGCTACGACCAGAAGATTGCCCTATCGCGCCGCTTAGAAACGAATATGTTGATCAAGCAGCGTATCTACAAGCGGATTGACGCTAAGTATCAGGCCAAGTTGCCCAAACTTTCTACCATTGACCAATACCTGCATCTGCACTGGGCGATCGTGGCGCTCAAGCAAAAGCAGCCAGCGACCAGCGCCGCCCTTGGGTTCCCAGCAGCCTTGTCTCCTGCCGCCTGGAAACTCCTTCAGCAAGCCATTCGAGTCAGAAAACAGCAGAGTGCTTCTCCCATTTCAAAGCTCAAGCTAGCTTAGCAGCAGCGGTCGATGCTAAAACTCTTCATCCTTAGAATTTTGAGTGAGCCTATGGCCCTCCAGAGCGGCATAAGGTACAATATTGAGTCTGCAATTAGTTATTTGGAGAAAAAATGTCTCGATATAGAGGTCCTCGCCTGAGAGTGGTGCGCCGCTTGGGCGACCTGCCGGGTTTAACCCGCAAATCGGCTCGGAAAGCGTATCCCCCTGGACAGCACGGTCAGGCTCGTAAAAAGAAGTCTGAGTACGGCATTCGTCTAGAAGAGAAGCAAAAGCTTCGTTACAACTATGGTGTTACCGAGCGCCAGCTCCTCCGCTACGTGAAAAAAGCACGTCGGGCCGGAGGTTCTACCGGACAGGTGATTTTACAGCAGCTAGAGATGCGGCTGGACAATACGGCGTTTCGTTTGGGCATGGGGCCAACCATTCCAGCGGCGCGGCAGGTGGTCAATCACGGGCATCTTACGGTCAATGGCCGGGTAGTGAGCATTCCGAGCTACCAATGTCGTCCGGGTGATGTAATCGGGGTACGCAACAAAGAAGCTTCCCGCAAGCTTGTAGAGGCGAACTTGGAGTTTCCAGGTTTGGCCAACATTCCCGCTCACCTGGAATTTGACAAAGGCAAAATGGAAGCAAAGGTCAATGGCGTGATTGAGCGCGAATGGATTGCGCTGAATATCAATGAGCTGCTGGTCGTTGAGTACTACTCACGTCAGGCTTAACGCCAGGCTCGTATATACCTGATACGGATTCTTGTTTTTGCTCGAAAGCTCCTCAGTCTATTGATTGAGGAGCTTTTGTGTTAGGCAGAGCCATTCAATCCCATGACACTTCTAAAAAGGAGTCGAAAGAATAATCGATTTAGGGAAAACTGAAAATGTGCTGTTGCGAATGGTATCTACGTGGGGTTCAGATTCAGGAAGTCGGTCAAAATAGCTCCTGGGGTAAAACTTAACCTGAGCAAAAGTGGGGGTAGTCTATCTATCGGAGGACGAGGTGCAACCACTAATATCAGCAGCCGAGGAATTCGGTCTACTTGTACCGTTCCTGGAACAGGAATTAGCTATGTCACTCAGACTTCTACTGGCGAGAAACAAAGGATTAGTTCTTCCCAAGCTGATAATAGATCAGTCCACAAGGATCTCCTGAATCAGCAGAAAGAAGAAGAAAAGCAAAAGGCTCTACAGGAGGCTGAGGAAAAATATTTAGTATTTCAGGGCAAAGTCGAATCTTTGTCAAGTATATTAAGAGACCGAGAGAAGCAACCTTTTAACTGGGAGGAGTTCACTTCCCCTATGGGCGAATACAAATATAAAACTTATACACCTGATGAGTTTGTAGAACCGGAACCCAGTTTTTCTAAGGCCGCTTTGAGACAGGAAATAAGGAGTCATAAACAAGCCAAGTTTTATATCACGTACTTTCTTACAGGTTTAAGCTTCATCCTTGTTTTTCACAGTTTTGGGTTCTTTCTATCTCTTCTGACTTTGGCAGGAATAGGCTACGCTTTTGAGCAGGGTAGATTTGATCGGTTGTGCGATAAGTGCTTGCTAGAGAGGCTCCAGGAAGAAGCTGAGAAGTTCAAACAGCACAGGGAAAACGAATATCAGCAATACTTAAAAAAGATTGAGGCAGAGCAATCAGAACACGCTAAGTCTGAGCGAGAAAGAGAGAAGATTTGGAATCAAGAAGAACAATGCCGCAAGCGCTTGAGAAATTCTGTGGGCTCAGATGACGCAGAGCCATTGGCAGAACTGCTCAGAGTCGAACTCTCTAATGAAAATTTGCCGGTTCCCCTCGTCTTCGACGTTAGATTCGTTGATGGCAGTACAGTCAGACTTTTAATGAAAATGCCGGATTTAGACGTGGTACCGGAGCAAAGGTTGAGACTAACAAAAACCGGCAAGTTATCTGAGAGAGAAATGTCACAAAAGGATAGATACCAAATCTATTCAAATGTCTGCACGGGGCTAGCTTTGCGCCTAATTTACGAAACGTTTAGAGTAATTTACTTCGTAAGTAGCGTAGAACTTCGTGGCTTAACCGAAAGAAACAATCCGGTTAATGGCCATTCCGAGGAAATAACCTCTCTACGGCTACAGGTGTTGAGGTATGACTTTGAGAAACTCCAGTTGGACTCTTTGGAGCCGCAATTCGCTATAAAAAGCTTGAATGGGGGTTTTGCATGTAGTAAAAAATGTGAGTTGATGCCTCTCAGCATTGTATAAGCTCCATGTCAGGGTACTCAGTGGTGAAAAAACTCATTTTGAAGGTTTAAGGCAGGGCAAAAGCAGTCAGCTAGGGTACGAAAACTGAATCAACATGACTCTCATATAAGCGAATTAATCAAAAGTTATTATTGAAAGAGGCAACTACACAGGATTTGCCAGAGGGTATGATCGCTACGGGCTTTTTTCACAGAAGCAATCGGCGTTCGGATTAGTCCCGATGGCTCGACGCTTAGTTTATTCTATGGTGAGGTGAAAATTGACGCAGACAATCGATACCACCCCATCCCCCGTACTCGACCCAGCCAAGAATAATTGGCACTTTCTCGAAGTATGGATAGACCCACTGCAGTCGCCGCCCTACGTTTTACTATTGCTAGGTGATAAGTCAGGAGGTTGCTACGTCATCGATCCCGCTGAGCAGTACAAACTCATTAACCACTTTGGTACTTATGACGAGGCACAACTTTGGTTATTGGAAGATGAGTATGAACCACTGGAGGGAAGACTATCAGAACCTGAGGTGATGTCATAAGGGACTCGCGCGAACATAAAATCTCTAGCTCACAGACGAACCTACCTTGAAAGTGTGACTAGGTAAAGATATTTTCGCTCAGTCAATAATTACTGGCTGCTTACTTTTCCTCGGCATACTTGCTACTGTTCAGATATGTTATTGATATGCAACTTAAGCTTACGGATGAAGAAACGCAAGAAGTTCACAGAATTTCATCAAATTGCTCTGAAAGTGTAGAAAGGCTATACCAGCGCCTTGAAATGCTGACCGGGGGAGATGGATTGCTAGAATTCAGAATGCAGGCAAGTGTTGGCCTTCTGCCGTGGATGGAACAGCTTCAAGATCTAAGCGTTCAGATTAATAAGAGACTTCAAAAATCTGGGAAGCCTTTTGAACCCACTCTAGAAGGTTATCAAAAGCATTCAGAAAGAGAGAAAAGAGAAGCGCTTGAGAAATTTATTGTCGAAAACAGGAATTTGGAAGAGTTAGAACAGAAAATATCTAGATTCAATATCTTCGAAGCCGTTGGAATGGTTCGACAAGAGATTAAGCATTCAAATTTTATTCAATTTTTGTTAAGTCCATCCGAAAAGCATCGCCTTGGTGATCTCTTCTTAAAAAAGCTTCTGATGCAGGCTTTGCGCGACGCAGAAGATTCATCTTCAGCATCATTGAAAATTGCCATCTCAAGCTTTAGCGATGCTGAAGTGAGACGCGAATGGAAAAATATTGATTTGCTTATTTATTCGCCGAGCAATCATTTCATTTGCGTCATTGAGAACAAAGTTGATTCCTCAGAAGGCTTCAACCAGCTTAATAAGTATGAGTCAGTAGTTGCAAAGGAGTTTCCCAACTGCCAAAGAATGTTTATCTTCCTAACAAAGGAAGGTGACTTTGCTTCCAACTCTCTGTGGTTGTCGCTGAGCTATGCAAGTATTGCAGACATCTTGGAAAAGCTCTGTGAAAAGCAAAAATCAAATATCAGCGATGATATTTATGTTTCGATACGTCATTATGTCGATTTAATTCGGAGGCACATCATGAGCGAGTCTGATATAGCACAATTATGTCGGCAGATATATAAACAACACCGACAAGCTATTGATCTGATTTATGAGCATCGACCTGATTTCAGGTCAAGTATTGAAGAGATGCTAGGGAATCTTATAGAAGCATACTCAGAGTCTATGAATCTTGAAAGGGATGACAGCACTCAGCTATGGATTCGATTTGCCCCTAAAAAATGGGACAGTTTAGCTTTTCAAAAAACATGTTCTGGATGGACAAGCAGTAAGCGAATTTTACTTTTTGAGTTCTGGAATGAGCCACAGAGGTTGGAGCTAAAGCTGGTTGTTGGCCCTGGAGACATTCAAGTAAAGAAAAAGATTTGTGAAAAGCTTAGAGGACTCCCTGCAGCAGGGATTAAGAGATGTAATGTTAGCCCATCAGGATTTAACCAGCTTTGTACGGTACCAGTTCTTAATTCTGCGGACTATGAAGACGGAAGCTTTGAAGATATTGAGGAAAAGATTAAGTCTTTCTGGATCAGTTATTCTAATGGCGACATGAAAGTGATCCGGGAAGCAATTTTTAACTCATTTGAGCAAAAGCCAGATTAACTGCTCCATCCTGGATCTAGGAATAGGGAGAGCTGTAAAATATGCCAACTGCAATTCAGGAAATTTATAATCACGTTCTATCTGCTCTATCACCTACTGAACGTTTACAACTGGCGACTCTTATTCTCAATGGCTTGGTTCAGGTGAATACGTCTGTTGTGGATGATAGCGATACCTGGATGGAGCAAGATCAACTCGACCTGTCTGACTTTTCTCTACAGTATGCGCTAACTGCTTTTCCTGAGGATAAGGAGATTGCTCAGTGAGGTGCAATCCAGGCGATATGATAACGGTTGATTTCCCCGGTGCAACAGGTGTTAAACGTCGCCCTACGATGGAACGAACGATTGCACGAGTTCTCTTTTGTATCTGCCAGGGGAATATGGTGTTGTTGCACGGATTCATTAAGAAAACTCAGAAAACACCCACGCAAGATCTTGATTCAGAACTGAAGCGCAAGAAAAAGCTAGAGGCAGGAAAATGATGGATAGGACTCATGTTGGGTCTTCTTTCGACGGCTTTTTGGAAGAAGACGGAATTTTAGCCGAAGTGAGCGCATTGTCTCTAAAGCGTGTTGTGGCCTGGCAAATTGCTCAGGCAATGGAAATTCAGGGTCTTAACAAGGCTTCAATGGCAGATGCTATGAATACGAGCCGTTCAGCGCTGGATCGATTGCTCGATCCTGAGAATATTGCCGTGACGCTTAAAACGATGGATCGTGCGGCTACAGTACTGGGGAAACAGCTACGGATTGAACTTGTAGACGTAGATGAGAATCAGGTACCTACTGTTACCAGCGCTGGTCAGGCCAGTCCAACCTCAAATACCCCTTTGAGTATTTCCCTACACAACACTCCGTAAGAGCGGACGGACTGAAAAAACGGCTACTGGCCCCCTTCTTCTGGCTGAGTTACAAGACGAGAGATCTTGGTAAGCGCAATTTGAAGCGATCGCAGACAATCAATATACGTAGCCCCTTAATAAGGGAACAGCGAGATCTTCCATCATTCCAGCTTGTGACCCCAGTAACGTCGAGGAGTGTAGGCTAGCGTTTGGCACCGTCCTAAAGCAGATGGGTTCCCCAAGTGAAAATGATAAACTTGATGCAGAACCCCTTCAAAGGTAATAGCGATGGCTTCGATCACTATTGATCTCCCAGACAATCATTTTCAGGTATTACAAAGCCTCGCAAACCAGTACGGAATTCCGCTCGATGTGCTCTTACGCGCCAGTCTAGAAAATTGGCTGAGTACTCAAAAAGCTGATTTCGTTGATGCATCTGACTATGTGCTGACGAAAAATACTGAACTGTACCAGCGTCTGGCATGATACGCTACCTGACGCTCATTGAAGTATTGGAACTGCATCGCAGAATCATTACGCAATCTGGTGGAACCTTGGGCGTTCGAGATTTTGGCTTATTAGAATCGGCGATCGCGCAGCCTCAAATGACGTTCGCAGGTGAAGAACTCTACGCAAATCTGATCGAGAAGGCAGCAGCTCTAGGGTTTTCCATCATCATGAATCATCCGTTCATAGATGGAAACAAGCGGGCAGGACACGCTGCATTAGAGACTTTTTTGGTTTTGAACGGGATAGAAATAAGTGCTTCTGTAGATGAACAAGAGAACGTTGTCTTGAAAACTGCATCAGGTGAAACGGGCCGCGAAGCTTTTATAGAATGGTTGCAACAGTATGCGATCGCCCGCTAACGCCTTGCTGAAGCGATACTTTCTATGCTGTTTTCGAGAAATTAGACCGGAACCCTCACCTTCGAGAGCAGGAACGCCTGAGGTTTGACTTAAAATAGTGGATAGACAGTTTAGATAGAGGATTGCTGTGAATATTAGCCTCACTTCTGAGCAAGAACGTTTTGTGCAGACCAAACTTCAGATTGGACGATATCAATCTGCTGAAGAAATGTTAGAGATCGCCTTTCGTCTGTTGGATGAATACGAGCGCTCTGAAGCTGAATGGGTTGATGATGTTCGAGTAAAAATTGACGCGGCCATCGAAGCTTCTGACCAGACTCCTCCAGTCGATGGCGAAACGTTTGTTAATGGCATCTTAGAGAGGTTTCAGCAGGCGAATCAGGCATGAGCCGCTATGTCATTAACGTTCTGGCCAGTCAAGACCTGAACGAAATTGCTGACTACTTTGCCGAAAATAGCCTCGAAGCAGGCGAACGGTTCTTTCGTGCATTTGACCAGATGCGGGCAACTCGTTGCTTTCCCCAACAGCGGCAAAAGCTATGCGTCAATTCGTCCTGGGCTCCGAGGGCTATCTACAGAAGGCTATGTCATCTTCTACAGACTCTTAGACAATGGCATCGAAATTCTGAGAGTCATCAGCGGTCGTCGTGACTTCCCGACCGTTTTCGAGGAATCGAACTAAAGCCCTCACCTTTGGCTTCTCTCTTGATTGACAGAGAGGGGATGAAGATGAGGGCAAAGCCTTTACGCAGCGCCTATCCGCTTGGTCAAAATGGCCATGACTTCGCCGGGTCTGCCGGTAGATAGGGGGCGGCTCCAATCGTTGGGCTCCGCGTAGCCGAGGCTGTACAGGTGCTGAATGGTCGATTGCACGATGCTCGGGGTGCCAAACAGCAGATGGCGAATCTGCCCTGGTTCGGAGCTGGGGCTGGACGGATAGATGGGCCGCCCCACCTCAGTAATCGGCTCGGCAGCAGGCAATGTGGACGCCGCAGCGCCCTGAGTAGATAGGGTAAACATGTGAGTCTGGTCTCCGCAAACGGGTTTGGTAGGAAACCAGAACTCAATAACGCTTAGCCACCCGCAGAGATGACGTGCAAATCGGGGTAGCTAAGGGTTAAAGTGACCCTAGCCGTCCGGGATTGCCTGAAAATCCTGTGCGGTGAGCCGTCGGTGTGGTGGTTCCAACACCCGCCGATGGCGCTAAGAGAATCGAGTTCTGGCAGAACAGGCGCGATAGGCATCGACACCCTGGATCTGAAGATAAGCGTATTTTCCCATAGCGTCAAGTTAAAAATACGTCAGTTCGGGATAAGAATAGCTAGAATGCGCCATCGGGGATCTTCTCTCCCCTTGGCAAGGGGAGATGCCGCAGGCAGAGGGGTTCTGGCTGAGCATAGAGCACATCGCCAGAACCCCTCCCTTACGGTTCCCCTTGGCAAGGGGAACCGGGCTAGGCTTTGGTGTGAGAGGTTTAAGCAATCGATCATGAGACAGCTTATCCCGAGCTCAGGTTAAAAATGGAATGGGTATAGGTTTTGTGGCAGAGAGAAAGAGGCTAAATGAAGCAGCGGCAGGAATCTCTATTCAATGATGAGCTCAAGCAGACTGTCGATGAGGATATCTTGACTCATCGGCAGAATGTCTTGCCCGTGTAGAAGCTTTTGAGTAAGCACATAGCTCATTAGCTTGCCCATAAAAATTCGGGCGGTGGCCTCAGGATTGGTGTGGTTGAGTTCGGGGTGCGCTTCAAAATATTCACTGAGAAAACCCCAAACCCGCTGTGGCAGCGCCCTGAAAAATAGCTGAGCCAACTTTGGAAATCGCCCCGACTCGCCAATAATCAGTCGCAGAAAGGCAATGTATTCGTCGTCAATAGCCAACATATCTAGCAAGTTTGTAGCGACCTGGCGGAGCACTATTCTCCGATTAATCTCCCTTCTCTTCCCTCTCTTCCCTGCTCCCTGCCTCCATGAAACTCCTCCGTCCCCTTCTCGACTCCCGCCTCTGGCCCCTTATCCTCAAAGAAGTGCGGCAAATTCTCAAGAACAGACAGATTATCTTTCTGCTGCTCTTCCCGCCTACGGTTCAACTGCTAGTCTTTGGCCTTGCCCTCAACCCAGAAGACGTAACCGGTCTCAGTTTGGGCGTTGTAGACTACAGCAACAGTCCTGACAGTCGCGATTTTGTTGCTTCTCTGGTGGCTAACGATGTGTTTGAACTTGACTCTTATCAGCCGCATGAAACTGACTTGGGGCAACAGGTACGCACCGGTCAAATTTCGACGGACATGATTATTCCGCCCGACTTTGACCAAAAGCTAGCGGCGAACAAATCTGTGGATGTGCAGGTGCTAATTGACGGCGTTGATGCCAATACCGCTGGCATCGCCCGTGGCTACATCAATCAGCTAGTCAATCGCTCCGGTCGAACCTTGGGCAACGCCGAGACAGCCCCGCCGGTTCAGGCAGCGGTAAACTTCCTCTGCAATCCCGGCTTGCTCAGCAGCTGGTTTTTTGTGCCGGGTGTGATTGGTGTCGTCCTAACGCTGACCGGCTCATTAGTCTCGTCATCTACAGTGATTCGTGAAAAAGACGTGGGCACCTTGGAACAGCTTTTGATGACGCCTGCCGCTGGCTGGGAGATTTTGACGGCTAAAATTGCGCCGCTGTTTGTGCTGTTAATGGGCGATGTATTGCTAGCTTCAGCGATTGGCCGCGTGGTGTTTGGCTTGCCGTTTTGCGGTAATTATTTTCTGTTTTTGGCGCTGTCGGGCATTTACGTGTTCGTCTGCATTGGCATCGGCATTTTGCTGGCGACGGTCTCTCGCAATCAGCAGCAGGTGATTTTGACTTCGTTTTTCTTTAACGTACCGATTATTCAGCTTTCAGGGGCGATCGCTCCCATCGAAAGCATGCCAAAATTCTTCCGCATTCTCTCTTTTTTTGGACCCGCTGCGCCACTATGTCACCATCGCCCGCAGCCTGATCCTCAAAGGCGTCGGCGTACTGCTGCCTGAAATCGCGGCCCTTAGCGTTTTTGCTGTGCTGCTACTGGGCGTCAGCATCAGCCGGTTCCGCGCTCAGCTCAACTAACGCCGTTCTGAAAGAGATAGTGCGCTGCCACACTGCCTAATCATCTTCAATCGGGATGCCAAAGCGCACCTTGCCCTTACCAAAGTAGCGGCCAAACTGTAGCTCGTATACCTCGTCTTCGTCCTGGGTTTCTACTTCTAAGTCACTGCGCGGATAGCTCACACACAGCAGCGCATAGCCCTGCTCGCGCAGATCTGGCGATAGGCCCATGGCTTCGGGCTGGTGCAGTTCGCCTGAGAGAACGCGCACAGCGCAGGTCGTGCAGGCTCCGTTGCGGCAGGCAAAGGGCAGGTCAGCAGTCTGGTTTTCGGCGGTTTGGAGAATGTAGCGATCGCTCGGCACCTGCACCGTATAGACCGTCCCCTTCTGGCGGTCATGAATCCGAACGTTGTAAACCTCAGCCATAATCAGCAGCCGTCATCAGCAAAAAATCGGAGGGCATTTCTATGGTCGCATAAAGATAGCGATCGCCCGGCGCAATTTCTGATAGGATGGCAAAGCTGTAATGCATGGCGTTACGCATCCCATTAGGAGAGATGGCCGAGTGGTTGAAGGCGCAGCACTGGAAATGCTGTAACGGGGCAACTTGTTCGAGGGTTCGAATCCCTCTCTCTCCGTCCCTAACTAAATTTAAATATTTAAATTTTGCTTGCTAGTTTTCCCAGCCTACGGCTGATGGTTGCCGCTGAGCTTTTCTTTGCTGAAGGCAATGCCGCCTGTCGTCACCAGAGAAATCCCCGTCCACTGGATGAGTTCTAGCGATGGGGTGGGAATAAAGCTCCAGGCAAGCAACAGCGTCACCAGCGGGGTCGCAGCGGCAACAACGGCAGTCCGCAGACCCACCAGGCGCAGGCTGCTGTAGTTGAATAGGTACACCAGCAGCGTCACAGCCCCCAGGAGCAGACCCCACATCGAAAATCTGAGCCAGCTAATATCCGCCAGCTGTAGCGGTTTTACCAGCAGCACCAGACTGCTGAGCACAGCCGCAGTAGAAAACTGCACAACGCCCACCGGAATAGGGTGGCACCGCTGACGATAGCTGAGATTGGTCAGCCCAATGTAAATACTAAAACAAACGCTAGCCAGGCCGCCCAGCCAAATAGCAGCTGGTGTAGCACCGCTCAGCAGCGGTCTAATCGTTAGCCAGCCGCCCATAGCGATCGCCACTATTGCCAGCCAGCTTGCAGGCGTCATCGCCTGTTCCTGACGGGTAAACCAGCCCAATAGCCCAGCCGTCAGCGGATAGAGAAACAGCAGCGTCACCCCAATCGCCGGACCCAGCGCGCCAATGCTCTGATAGATCAGCACTTGAGAGAAAAAGAAAGCAATGCCGCTGCCGATCAGCAAAGTCAGCAGCTGCTCCCGCGTATAGATCCACACCTGCAAGTCTTCCCAAGTGTTGGCGTAGAGCTGAGGCGCAAGCAAAACCAAAACGGGCACGCTCACCAGCATTCTGAGCCACATCAGAGCCACCGCCGGGACAAACCCTGTCCCTACCTGGCCAATTTCTGCGCCCAGCCAGCTCCCGCCCTGCCCCAATACGCCAATCAAACCATAGTGCCAGGCTGTCAGCACAACTGCGATCGCACTCAAAATCAGCCCTTTACGAAAATTGGTCCGGCTAGCTGCATCTGTAGCAGACTGCCTACCCTGACTGACCTGACGGCGCTGCTCTGAAGTTGCTAGCGTCGGCAAATCTATCCGCTCATGAGCAGTCTGCCCTACGGAAGAGTCAAAGGCAGGCACCAGCTCCCCCGGCAGAAGCGGCCCTGCTGACGGACTCACGCCGCGCTCAGCCCAGTCAGCCAGCTGATGCAGCGATTGCACATCGGTTTGCAAACGCTCGTAACTTTGCTGAAGCGTCGTCACTTCGGCTTGGAGTTTGGCCTTGGTTGCCTTCAGGCGGGCGATATCTTTGGTCAGCTGACTGGCACAGCGCAGCTTTAAAGGATCTAGCGGATCTTCTGCGGCTGCTTCTGCGGCCAGAGATCGCCCGAGCGCTGAGAGGTCGGTCGGCTGCAAGTCGTCGTCAGGTGCTGAGCTAACCGGCTTCATCGTTTGCATTTAAACGGGTTTGTCTGTGAGCATACCAGACTGCTCAAAGATGGACAAAGCTAGATGACGAAGTCCTCACATGCGCCAGATGGCGAAGCCCTTACATACGATAGATATGGTCTAGAGCTTCTGCCTGAGTTGGGGGCGCAGCGGTGAGCTGACGGTGCATTTTTTCGATCACCTCAGCTGGAACCTGGCGCGATCGCTCCTGATTGCGCAGCAGGCAAGTCGCCAGAGGCGTATCTATCCAGACCGCTGCTACCGGCGTGTATCCGCAGATTCGAGCCGCTTTGACAAACTCTCGGCGATGGCGGCGTCGCACGTTGGTGGCATCGTAAATCAGCCCCGTTGCCCGACCTTGTGCGATCGCCCGGTAGCCATCGCGCAGCTGCTGCATCACCTGCCGCCAAATATCGCCCCACTCCCCCTGAAGGGCCGCATCGCCGTATAGCTCGGTGCGAATGTCGTCAGTCGAGACGATCTGGTAGCTGGGGCAGCGGCGTACATAGTTAATAGCCCAGGTAGACTTACCGCTACCGGGTAGACCGACCATGATTAGAAGGGGGGCGGTTGGGGACACGGAGGGGATAGGAGGCGGGAGGCAGGAGACGGTAAACAGAAGGCGGGAGACGGTAAACAGGAGGCGGGAGATAGTAAATAGGCGGCGGTAAATAGCAAACAGGAGACAGAAGCACTCCTGACTCCTGACTCCTGACTCCTGTATTCTCCAAACCATCTAAGGCTTGTCAGTTACTGATTTCACCGCCTAGATGACTGTATTGTCGGGAATGACCGCGTTTTTAATCACCACGACAATGCCGCTGCGAATGTAGTAGCCTTCCGACTCTCTTTCGGCCTCTTCAACATTGTCTTTGTTGATGATTTGAACATTGCGACCGATGCGCGCATTTTTATCGATGATGGCCCGTCGGATGACCGAGCCCTCGCCGATGCCCATAGGAATTTTGCCATCTGAATCAAAATGACCGCCTTCGTCTGTCGCTTCGTAATAGTCGCAGCCCATCACCAAAGAGCTATCAATTTCGCAGCTGGCATGAATGCGCTGACGCAGACCGATCACTGAGTTATGGACGCGGCACTCTTTGAGAATGCAGCCTGGGCTAATAATCGACGCTGTGACGTGGCAGTCTTGCAGCTTGCTGGGGGGTAGATAGCGCGATCGCGTATAGATCGGCGCGTTTTCCTTGAAGAAGCTGAAGTCCGGGTTAGGCTGATTGGTCAGCGCGATATTGGCTTCGTAAAACGCCTCAATGGTCCCAATATCTTCCCAGTAGCCCTTAAAGAGATAGGCCTGAACGTTGTAATCGCGGGCAGAGGCCGGGATAATTTCCTTGCCAAAGTCGGTCTGATCGGGATACTTGCGCAGCAGATCGATCAGCACCTGCTTTTTAAACACGTAGATGCCCATTGAGGCAATAAAGGGCTTGTCTTTAGACTCTTCTGGCGATAGCCCCATGGCGGTCGTATCGACCTTCATTTTTTCGAGTGCCTCGCCTTTGGGCTTCTCCGAAAATTCGACAATCTGATTGTTTTCGTCTACCTTCATCAGGCCAAAGCTAGAAGCTGTCTTATAGCCAATCGGCACGACTGAGAGGGTCACATCAGCGCCGCTCTCCCGATGCTTGAGCACGTAGTCGCAGTAATCCATCCGGTAGAGGTGGTCGCCCGAGAGAATAATGAATTCGTCTACATCTGCCTCTTCAAACATCCACAGATACTTGCGGACAGCATCGGCTGTCCCTTCAAACCAGCTGGGGCTGTCGGGCGTTTGCTGGGCGGCGAGCACCTCAACAAAACCATCGCTAAAAGTCGAAAAATTATAGGCTTTGGAGATGTGCCGATTTAGCGAAGCCGAGTTGAACTGCGTGAGCACATAAATTTTTAGAATGTCAGAATTTATACAGTTGCTGACTGGAATGTCGATTAGGCGATACATCCCCGCCAAGGAGACAGCGGGCTTAGCGCGGTATTTGGTCAGCGGATAGAGACGAGTGCCAGCACCGCCTCCCAAAATGATTGAAAGAACTCTTTTCACAACGTCAACCCTAACTTACAGAAAACAAGCCATCCTTACTTCACATTTAAGTGTGTGCCTGTCTCTGCCAGTTGGCAAGGGGGGATCGGTAGATATATTGACGAATGTCGATAGAGAAATCTGTTTTTGTAAACAGAAATACATTGCCCTAAAAGGTGACTCAGCCTGTGCTGGCGATCGCTCACAGAGCGAGCAAAGTAACCAGTGAGCAGAGTCGCTAACGCTAGACGGCCCCAGGTGATCGCTCTTGGCGACCTACGAGCGGGCCGGTCTCTAGCAGATGAGCGGCGATCGCCCGCACAATTTGCTGTATGGCAGAGACTTCGCCACTGTGATCTAGGGCCACCGTCAGAGCGTAGCGCTCTTCACCTATTTTCACAGCCAACGCAGAGCCCAAAACCAGATTATTCTGCCCTGTCTTCTCACCGATCCAATGAACGGCTGGCCCCAAGTCTTTGAGCCCTTCATAGCCCAGTTCCTGGTCTTGCTGACTGACCAGAGCGCTGATCAGCTCTTCGTCGCCGGGCGTCTCCAGGCGGTAGATCTGCACCATCATGGCGGTCATGGCGTTGCTAGTCAGCCGATTGCCACGAGAACCAGGGTCTTGAGGCATCACCTGATCGCCCACCAGCTTGTGGCCCGCATAGGTGTCTGTATAGCCCATTTCCCTCAGGGTTTGAGCGATGTAATCCCGGCCTACATAGTCAATCAGCTGATTGGTGGCAATATTGTTGCTCTGGTTGATCATGCTGGCCATGACGGTTCGCAGCGGGTACTCGTTGCCGACTTCAATGGCCGCGCCCTGCGCATCTTCGGTAAAGTTGCCCCGGTCAATGTAGATTTTGCTATCGAAGTCAATCTCTTCGGCATCGACCTTGTGCATGAGGGCGATCGCCACCGGCAGCTTAATCAAGCTAGCGGGGCTGGCCATCGGCTGGTCGCCCTGCTGATGGCGGCAAAGGTCGCCGTCGATTTGGCCCTCAGTGCGGCCATCATCGCTGCTCAAGTCTCGATTGAGTACCTGCTCAGCCCGCCCTGCCGGAGTATCAATCTGACACAGCGTAATATGCACCTGCTCCGGGTCTAACCCAAGGTCGCTGACAATATCAACGAGAAAAGCGCTGTCTGCCTCAGCCAGCTTGCTCTCGGCAGTGGCCAGCAGCCGTCGGTACTGAGCTTGCTTGGCGGTGACCTGCTCATGGAGGTTTGAGCTTTCAGGAATGGCTGCTAGCTTTTGCAGAGAGGCCCGCCACAAAAAGCGCTCACGCCGGGTAAATTCTAAGCGGCGGGCCGGGTCATCGGCGGCGCGGGCCAGCTGGTAGGCAGAAACAGCCTGATCGGCCAGCTCCATCGCTCGGCTGTAGTCGCGAGCAGCCGGGCTGCTGATAGCGTTGACCAGCCCATTCGGCTTAGCCGCCGGTTCACCTAAAGACTCAGCCGTCACAGCGCTCTCCGGCGGCTGGCTCTGAAAATCGGTTAGCCGCTCACTCAAATCGTCAAAAACCTGAGGTAGCACAGCGCGTGATGCCCAGGCAGCAGCTGAGGGCGCGATCTTGAGTCCACCCAAGATGCCAAAAACAGCGCCTAAGGTAGTGGCGATCGCAGTGGTATACCGAAAGCCAGACATTTTAAAACCGAGGGTGACGAAGGAACTAACGCCCTGCTGATTGCTGAGAGGAAACCAGGAATCAGCAGTAGGATGGGTAGCTATACCCGATCAAATGCAGTCAATAGCAATTTTAACTAATCTTATTTAAGGATTGAGGATAGCACTATTGCAGCCACAATCGCGGTCTACCAGATAGCAGGTCTGCTAATCTAGCTAACTGGAGCTTAGACCGCCTGCAAGGGCCTAACCTACCTTTTGAAAGCATCCCCTAAAGCGTCCCCCACCGGAGCGAGGAACCCCTATGTCAGCCATCCGCGAGTTGCACCACCAGCTCACGAGTAAATCGCGCACTGCCGTTGAAATTGCGCAGACTCAACTCGACCAGGCCCAAGCGCTAGAGCCTCAGCTCAAGAGCTTTATCTCGCTGACCCCTGAAAAGGCGCTGGCTCAAGCTCAGGCGGTGGACGACAAAATTGCAGCTGGCGAAGAAATCGGCCTGCTGGCTGGCATTCCCATGGCACTCAAAGATAATTTCTGCACTGAGGGCATTCGCACCACCTGCGGCTCCAGAATGCTAGAAAATTTTGTGCCCCCTTACGAATCGACCGTCACTGCTCGGCTCAGTGCCGCTGGCGCTGTGTTCATTGGCAAAACGAACTTAGATGAGTTTGCCATGGGCAGTTCCACAGAGAATTCTGCTTTTCACACCACGGCTAACCCGTGGGATATCAGCCGCGTACCCGGTGGCTCATCGGGCGGGTCAGCCGCAGCGGTCGCCGGGGGGCAAGCGCCCGTCTCGCTCGGGTCAGATACAGGCGGATCCATCCGTCAGCCTGCTTCCTTTTGCGGCATTGTGGGCATGAAGCCAACCTACGGTCTGGTATCGCGGTTTGGCCTGGTGGCTTTTGCCTCCTCGCTCGATCAGATCGGGCCTTTTGGTCGGACGGTTGAAGATACGGCAATTTTGCTGGGGGCGATCGCCGGTCACGATCCCAAAGACGCCACCAGTCTCAACGTCAAAATTCCCGACTATACCCAGTCGCTTAAAAAAGACCTGAAGGGCCGCAAAATCGGCATCATCAAAGAAACCTTTGGCGACGGCCTCGATCCCCAAGTAGAAGCTGCCGTCACCGCCGCCATCGAACAGCTCAAAGCCTTGGGCGCAGACGTCAAAACTATCTCTTGCCCCAGATTTAACTACGGGGTATCCGCCTACTACGTGATCGCGCCCTGTGAGGCATCGGCTAACCTGGCCCGCTACGATGGCGTTCGCTACGGCCTGCGCGCCGACGAATCCAACCTGCTTTCGATGTACAGCAAAACCCGTTCAGCAGGCTTTGGCAACGAGGTAAAGCGCCGCATTATGATCGGCACCTACGCCCTGTCGGCAGGCTATTACGACGCCTTTTATCTCAAGGCCCAAAAAGTCAGAACGCTGATGAAGCAAGACTTTGACAAAGCCTTTGAAGACGTAGATGTGCTGGTCAGCCCAACTGTGCCGACAACAGCCTTTAAAGCAGGCGAAAAAGACGATCCGCTCAGCATGTACCTGCTCGACCTGATGACCATTCCGGTGAATATGGCCGGGCTGCCGGGAATGAGCATTCCCTGCGGGTTTGACTCAGGCGGTATGCCGATTGGTCTACAGCTAATTGGCAATGTCCTCCGTGAAGATCTGCTGTTTGAAGTCGGCCATGCCTATGAGCAGGCGACTGACTGGCACACTAAGCAGCCCAAGATTTAGGCGTTTCAGAAAACAGACATTAAGACGGATATACAGAGCAAAGTGCAGATGCATTTGCTCTTCGTGAGCCACTTTAACCGCTATACCGCAAAGCTTATAAGCCAATAGGGCGTATTCGAGCGAAGTGACCAACACTATATTTTGATAGAATCAAGCGTTCGACCATTCACACCTTTTGCACGATTAGCTTTTGCAAGGGGGATTTCGCAGTTTAAGGAGAACTTCTGATGGCCAAAATGTATTACGACAGCGATGCCAACCTCGATTTGCTCAATGGCAAAACGGTGGCAATTATCGGCTATGGTTCGCAAGGCCATGCCCACGCGCTCAACCTCAAAGACAGCGGTGTGAATGTGGTGGTGGGTCTGTATGAGGGCAGTCGCTCTATCGCCAAGGCCGAAGCCGAAGGGCTGGCCGTTAAGTCAGTGGCAGATGCGGCCAAAGTTGCTGATTTCATTATGATTTTGCTGCCTGATGAAATTCAGCGCAGCATCTACAAAGAAAGCATTGAACCCAACTTAGAAGCGGGCAACGTGCTGGCCTTCGCCCACGGCTTCAATATTAACTTTGGCCAAATTGTGCCGCCCGCCGATATCGATGTGGTGATGGCCGCGCCAAAAGGTCCGGGTCATCTGGTGCGCCGCACCTATGAGCAGGGGCAGGGCGTACCGGCGCTGTTTGCGGTTTATCAAGATGCGTCCGGGCAGGCTCGTGATCTGGCCATGGCCTATGCCAAAGGCATTGGTGGCACTCGCGCTGGCGTTTTGGAAACCACTTTTCGCGAAGAGACTGAGACCGACCTGTTTGGCGAGCAAGCGGTGCTGTGCGGCGGCCTCAGTGAGCTGATTAAAGCGGGGTTTGAAACCTTGACAGAAGCGGGCTATCAGCCGGAACTCGCTTATTTTGAGTGCCTGCATGAAGTGAAGCTGATTGTCGATTTGGTGGTGGAAGGCGGACTCGCAAAAATGCGCGATAGCATCTCTAATACCGCTGAATACGGCGACTACACCCGAGGCCCACGGGTAATCACCGACGATACAAAGGCGGCGATGCGGCAAATTCTCAAAGAGATTCAGACCGGACAGTTCGCGCGAGAATTTGTACTGGAGAGTCAGTCGGGCAATGCGGGCTTTAACGCCACTCGGCGGATTGAAGCAGAACACCCGATTGAGGAAGTGGGCAAAGATCTGCGGGCTATGTTTAGCTGGCTCAAAAAGGTCTAATAGCGCTTTCTTAAGCAGAATTTAACGCCTGCCTGTGGCCAACCCGCCAAAATGTGAGAGTCTTAGCGGGTTGGCCATTTGAGCGATCAAGTCTGAGCGGTAGACTGGGCCAGTGCGTTTGAAGCTCGGGTGTGTGAGCAGTGAGTAGACATTGGCGGTATCGCACTTTACCGTCGCAGGCTGTATCTTATGACTTCATAGAAAATGACTTTATAGAAAAGTCCAGTAAAAAGGCTGATCAGACCGGACAGAACGCCACATTTTTATCTTTTGACAATCTATCTCCCCTGTGACTTATGCAATCTAAAGAGATCAACGCCATGTCAGCGCCGGGTACGACGATCCATGTGGAAGATGACCGCACTGGTCTAACGCCGGAGACCCTGAAGCGGGCGTTTTTAGACAATCTATTTTATGTGCAGGGGAAATCGCCAGAGATTGCTTCTTTGCAAGACTATTACATGGCGCTGGCCTATACGGTGCGCGATCGCATGCTGCACCACTGGCTCAGCACAGGCAGCACCTACCGCGAGAAGCAGTCGCGCACGGCGGTCTATCTCTCTGCTGAATTTTTGATGGGGCCTTACCTGGGCAACAACCTGATCAACTTGGGGCTGTACGACGTAGTCGATCAGGCCATGGCCGATCTGGGCCTGAACCTGCCTGAAATTATGGCTCAAGAGCAAGAGCCAGGATTGGGCAACGGCGGTCTTGGTCGTTTAGCGGCCTGCTATCTGGACTCAATGGCAACGCTGCAAATCCCTTCACTGGGCTATGGCATTCGCTACGAGTTTGGCATTTTTAAGCAGGAGCTGGAGAACGGCTGGCAGGTTGAAAAAACTGACAAGTGGCTAGCCAACGGCAACCCCTGGGAGGTAGCCCGGCCAGAGTGGGCAGCTCAGGTGAAGCTAGGCGGCTACACTAAAGCCTACACCGATATTAAGGGCAACTATCGGGTGGAGTGGGTGAGCGATCGCGTCGTTAAAGGCGTTCCTTACGACACACCAATTTTGGGCTACCAGGTCAATACTGCCAATACGCTGCGGCTATGGAAGGCAGAGTCGCCCGATGCGTTTGACTTCTATGCGTTTAATCAGGGCGATTACTACGGCGCAGTGAACTCCAAGATTGTCTCAGAAAATATCTCCAAGGTACTCTACCCCAACGATGAGCACTTAGAAGGCAAGCAGTTGCGCTTAGAGCAGCAGTATTTCTTTGTCTCCTGCTCGCTGCAAGACATGCTGCGAATTATGAAGGTAGAAGGCTCGCCGTTAGAGAGTTTCCCTGATAAATACACCGCGCAGATGAATGACACGCATCCGGCGATCGCCGTCGCCGAACTGATGCGCCTGCTGATGGACGAAAACGAACTGGGCTGGGATCAGTCGTGGGAAATCACCCAAAAAACCCTGGCCTACACCAACCACACCCTCCTGCCCGAAGCCCTAGAGCGCTGGCCGATTGACCTATTTGGCTCACTCTTGCCTCGCCACTTAGAAATCATCTTTGAGATCAACCGCATCTTCTTAGAAGACGTGCGGCTCAAGTTTGGTCAAGACAACGCCCGCATTGAGCGCATGTCGATCATTGACGAGAGCGGCGGTCGCTACGTGCGCATGGCTAACTTAGCCTGTGTCGGTAGCCATGCCATCAACGGTGTTGCCGCACTGCACACCGAGCTGCTCAAGCAAACCGTACTCAACGACTTCTTTGAACTCTTCCCCGAAAAATTTATCAACGAGACCAACGGGGTTACGCCCCGCCGCTGGCTGGTACTAAGCAATCCTAAGCTCACCCGCCTGATCAACCAGCGCATTGGCACCGAGTGGCCCACTCACCTATCTCAGCTCAAAAAGCTAGAAGAGTTTGTCGACGATCCGGGCTTCCGCACCGAATGGCGACAGATTAAGCAGGCTAACAAAGAGACTCTGGCCGCTCGAATTGAGAAGGCTACTGGCGTAAAGGTCAGCCCCACCTCTATGTTTGACGTGCAGATTAAGCGAATGCACGAGTACAAGCGCCAGCAGATGAACGCGCTGCACATTATCTCTCTGTACAACAAGCTCAAGCAAAACCCTGAGCTGAACATTGTGCCGCGCACCTTTATCTTTGCGGGCAAAGCTGCGCCGGGCTATTTCATGGCCAAGCTGATCATCAAGCTAATTACTTCAGTGGGCTCTATCGTTAACCGCGACCCAGCCATTCGTGACCAGATCAAAGTAATCTTTTACCCCAATTACAACGTTACGAACGCTCAGCCTATCTACCCCGCGTCTGATCTCTCAGAACAGATCTCTACCGCTGGATTTGAAGCTTCAGGAACAGGCAATATGAAGTTTGCTTTAAACGGGGCACTGACCATCGGCACACTCGACGGCGCTAACGTCGAGATTCGCGAAGAAGTGGGCGAAGACAATTTCTTTTTGTTTGGTCTGAAGGCGCACGAAGTGGCTGAACTCAAGGAGTCAGGCTACAACCCGCGTCAGTACTATGAAGAGAATGAAGATCTGCGCGCTGTGATCGATCTCATCGGTTCAGGTATCTTCTCCAGCGGTGATACTGAGATGTTTAAGCCGCTGGTCGATAACCTGTTGAATCAGGATCGATTTATGGTGTTAGCCGACTATCAGGCGTACATTGACTGCCAGGGAGAGGTGAGTCTGGCGTACCAAGATCAAGATAGATGGGTGCGCATGTCTATCTTGAACGCGGCGCGGATGGGTAAGTTCTCTTCCGACCGCTCGATCAAAGAGTATTGCGATCAGATCTGGAACATCAAGCCAGTACCGATTGAGCTACAAGAGTATGCCAAAACCCTGACAATGCTAACCGACAACAGCGCCCGACTGTCGTAACACAGGCTTTGCGCTCACCTGTTAAAAAACCCTCCGGCTCTTTTCACCAGGCAGTCTTCGCTTTCATGTCGAAGGGTATGCCAGGCAAAGGGCTGGAGGTTTTTGTTTAGCTCAGCAGACGGTAGCTATAATAATCCACAGCTATCTTGCTCGGGGTGAATAGCTAACCCAAACTAGGTAAATAAATCACCTATGTCAAAGTCGTTGATACCTTCGGCTGCGATATTTCTATTACTGTAGAGGTGGAGGTATAACGTGCTGTGCCGATCCTGTCTGATTACCAAGATAGATCTGTTCGCCTCACGGAGGAACGACTTGCTCATATCCTCCATCATCCTGAAATGGTCGGGATGGAGTCTCAGATTGCTGATACCCTCAAGCAGCCGCAACTGGTTCGCAGATCTCGAAGTGATGATAATGCTGCACTATTTTATCGGTTTTACACTCAAACGATGATCGGCGACAAGTGGCTTTGTGTCGTTGTTAAATATCTTTCCGATGATGCTTTCATCGTAACCGCTTATTTTACAGATAAACCTAAAAAGGGAGATGACTTATGGCAGAGCGAGTAAAGGTTTGGTTTGATCCTGAAGCCGATTTTTTGGAGGTCACTTTTTCTGATGCTCCAGGCTACATGAGAGAAACAAAGAATGATGCTGTCATGGAACGGGTTGACGTGGAGGGCAATCTTCTCGGTTTTTCCATTTTGGCAGTTAGCCAGCTTGCCCGGTCAAAACCATTAATTGCTGAGCTATTTGCAGGAAAAGAAAACGTAGCTTGAGAGAGTCGTGCGGCGGCTAAGCCAACTCAGTATTGCCAGGCCATCTCAAAAAATTCCTCTGCCTATTGAGATGCTGGGCAACCGATACCGATCAAGTTGATGCAGAGGAATGTACTTCCTTTTGCAGCGAAAGCCAGCGGAATATGTCAATTTCTTCTGAAGATTAGCGGCGATCGCTCGAATGATTACTGATGTCCGGTGATGATGGCAATGATCAGGAAAGTTTTTGAGGCTTTGAAGATATGGTTGAGCCAGTGAGTTTGACGGGGGCGATGCTGGCGGCATTGGCAGCAAGTAAGTTTGTAGAGACGGCAGCGGCAAAGGCGAGTGAGGTGCTGACGCCTGCGGTGCTAAAGCAGACGGGAACGCAGATAGATGCGATGTGGCAGCGGGTGAAGCGGCACTTTGCGGGGAATGGGAAGGCGGAGAGGGCGATCGCCCAAATAGAAACCACGCAATCAACCGAGGCGCTAAGCAAGCTAGAAGTATATCTGGATGATGACTTGCAGGAGCCGCAGCATCAGGCGCTGGCCGACGAGTTAAGGCAGATGGCACAGCAGATTATCAATATTGGGCAGCAGCAGACAAACACAACCTTTAATATTGACGCGCGGGATGAGGCCAGAGTAAACGCTGTCAACGAAATCAATGCGACTACTGTGAACTTTGGAGATGGGCAGGTATGAGTGAAGAGGATAGCTCACCCAAAAAGCGAATAGATATTCGCGCTGAAGGTCAGTCGCGACCAATTACCGTTGGCGGCGATGTCAATGCTGGAACGGTCAACTTTGGAGACCAGATCGAGACCCAGCGGCAAATTCTGGTCTCAGATATTGAGCCTAACTGGACGCCGCGAAATTTAGACCTTTGGGTAGACCGCGCTCAGGTACAGGCTGAGTTGCTTCGGCGGATAGATGAGCCGCAAACTAAGCTGATAGAAGTCGTTGCATTGGGTGGCTTTGGTAAGTCTTCCATAGCGGTGTGGGCGGCTGAGCCGGCGCAAGCGAAGGCAAACCGGGTGATTTGGGTGAACTTCTCGAAAGCGCCTTCTTTTAGCTCATTTGGTCGGTGGGTGTTGCAGGAGCTAGGCTTTTTGATCAAGGAGGAGACTCCGGATGATGAGTTGATTAGCCAGCTTGTGTATCGGCTAGCGAGGCGGCGCTGCTTGCTTGTGATGGATCAGCTAGAGGCAGTTGCTGAGGCAGCAGATAGGGAGGCATTTGAAGCGTTTTTTGCACGGTGGCAGCAGCAAGGACAAAACAGTACGGTGCTGATGACGACGCGGCAGCGCTTTTTATCGTCGGAATGCTTGGGGTTGCACCTGCCGGGGTTTACGCCTGCGGAGGGGGCTGCTTTTTTGCAGAAGCGGAGCATCACTACCGCTCTATCGGAAGGATTGTCACAACTGTCGGAGGTGTGCGGCGGGCATCCGCTATTGCTAAACCTGTCGGCAACTTGGCTAGAAGAAACGTCAGAACGGCAACTTAATGAAGGCGACCTGATTTTCTTTGAGCGACTCTTTCAGAATGATTTGGGCGACTCAGAGGCACAGGTAGGGAAGATTTTTGAGCGACTGTTGAAGGCTTTGCCCGAAAGGCTGAGGGAGTTGCTGCTGGAGGTATCGGTGTACCGGATGCCATTTAACCTGATGCAGGCACAGGCAATGCGGCCCGAGGTGACAGAAGCAGGCTTAGAAACCTTAGAAACGCAGGGCTTTTTGTTGAGTCAGGCAGATCGGTGGCGGCTGCATCCTTTGGTAAATCAGCTTGTGACAGCGACACTTCGCGCAGAAGGCGGAGAAGTAAGCGCGCATCGTAAAGCCATCAATTATTTTGAAGCTCAGCTTCAGGCAGAGACAACAGACATTCAAGACTCTTTGGAGTGCTTTCACCATTACTGTGAGCGTCAAGACTATAAAGCAGCGTATGACATTATTGACCGCCGCTTCTCAGGGTTAGATTTAGGAGGTTTTTACCGCGTTTTAGTGATTACCTATGAGCGGCTAGCTGCGGCCTGGCGAGCAAAGCCACCACAGGATGATGAAGAATGGGAAAAATTTGGATGGACTTTAAATCGACTGGGCAGTACGTACTATTTACTCGGGAACTATCACAAAGCCATTGACTTCCAGCAGCAGTCGCTTGAGATTCAGCGTGAGATTGGCGATCGCCAGGGCATAGCAGCCTCTCTTGGCAATCTGGGCATTGCGTACAAGTCACTCGGGGAGTACCACCAAGCCATCGACTTCCAGCAGCAGTCGCTTGAGATTAGACGCGAGATTGGCGATCGCAATGGCATTGCAGCCTCTCTCTGCAATCTGGGCAATGCGTACAAGTCACTCGGGAACTATCCCCAAGCCATCGACTTCTATCAGCAGTCGCTTGAGATTCAACGTGAGATTGGCGATCGCAATGGCATTGCAGCCTCTCTCGGCAATCTGGGCAATGCGTACTATTTACTCGGGAACTATCCCCAAGCCATCGACTTCTATCAGCAGTCGCTTGAGATTCAACGTGAGATTGGCGATCGCAATGGCATAGCCATTAGCCTATTCAACTTAGCCAATACCTACGCAAAGATAGACGAACACTGGAAAGCCCGCGAGGGATACGAGCAGGCAAAAGCAATCTTCACCGAGCTAAAGCTTGCCCACAGAGAGTGATCTGAATTTTGTGTAAGCGCTTTTTTCTTAAGCGGAAAAGCGTTCTGGAAACAGGATAGCAAAATGTGACAAGGCTGCACGCCAGTTCTTAATCGGCCTGTTCCACTTCTTCGAGATATTGTTCATCGCTAGATACATCAGTCTGAAAACGGCATCTTCGCTGGGGAAGACAGCCTTCGTCTTAATCACCTTGCGCAGCGAGCGGTTGACCGACTCAATGGCGTTGGTGGTGTAGATGACGCGGCGAATCTCCATTGGGTAGTCGAATATCGGGATGACGTTCTCCCAGTGCCGTATCCAAACCTGGCTGACAGCCGGGTAAGCTTCGTCCCACTTGGCGGCAAAGGCATCGAGGGCTGCTTCTGACTCGGCAAGCGTGGCGGCTTGGTAGATAGGCTTGAGGTCAGCGGCAACGGCTTTTCTGTCTTTCCACGGTACATACTTCATGCAGTTGCGCATTAAATGCACAATGCAAAGCTGCACCTGCGTTTGTGGGTAGACTGCTTCAATCGCTTGTGGGAAGCCCTTGAGGCCATCGCAGCAGGCGATCAGAATGTCCTTCAAACCTCTGTTGCGAAGATCCGTCAGCACTTTCAACCAAAACTTCGCGCCTTCGGTTTCGGCTTCGCCGACCCACAGGCCGAGCAATTGCTTATCGCCTTCGCGGTCGATGCCAAGCACAACGTAGACGGCACGCTTGCTGACTCGTCCTGAGACCTTGATGTTTACGTACAGCGCATCGAGATAGACAATCGGGTAGACCTCATCAAGCGGCCGAGACTGTATTGATTTTTGTGTAAGCGGTCTAAAATCCTATCAATTCAAGGAGACCGCCCCATGGCCCGTACGAAAAAAGAACCGAACCGCGTCGATGACCTACTAGACGAACTGCTCGAAGACTGTCACAGCCCGGAAGACATTCTAGGTGAGTCAGGACTGATGAAGCAGATCAAAAAACGGCTGGTCGAACGTGCGCTAGCTGGAGAACTCAATCATCACCTTAAAAGCGATCGCTTAGAGGAGGGCGTTGCGCCCAACAGCCGCAACGGCAGCTCGAAGAAGACCGTTCAATCTGAAGACGGCGAGCTAGACCTGTCGATACCGAGAGACCGCAGAGGTAGCTTCGAGCCGATTCTGGTACCAAAGCATCAACGTCGCATCGCTGGGCTGGACGAAAAGATCCTGGCGCTTTATGCCAGAGGCAACAGTACGCGCGACATCAGCGCTCAGCTCGAAGAACTCTATGGGGGTGCGAAGATATCAGCAGCGGTCATCAGCGACGTGATAGAAAGCGTCAGCGAGGATGTCAAAGCGTGGCAGTCCAGGCCGCTTGATGAGGTCTACCCGATTGTCTATCTCGATGCGCTGTACGTAAACATCAAGGTCTCAGGACGAGTCAGCAAGCGTGCCGTCTACGTTGTGCTTGGCATCGACCGCGAAGGCGATAAGCAATTGCTCGGCCTGTGGGTCGGCGAAGCCGAAACCGAAGGCGCGAAGTTTTGGTTGAAAGTGCTGACGGATCTTCGCAACAGAGGTTTGAAGGACATTCTGATCGCCTGCTGCGATGGCCTCAAGGGCTTCCCACAAGCGATTGAAGCAGTCTACCCACAAACGCAGGTGCAGCTTTGCATTGTGCATTTAATGCGCAACTGCATGAAGTATGTACCGTGGAAAGACAGAAAAGCCGTTGCCGCTGACCTCAAGCCTATCTACCAAGCCGCCACGCTTGCCGAGTCAGAAGCAGCCCTCGATGCCTTTGCCGCCAAGTGGGACGAAGCTTACCCGGCTGTCAGCCAGGTTTGGATACGGCACTGGGAGAACGTCATCCCGATATTCGACTACCCAATGGAGATTCGCCGCGTCATCTACACCACCAACGCCATTGAGTCGGTCAACCGCTCGCTGCGCAAGGTGATTAAGACGAAGGCTGTCTTCCCCAGCGAAGATGCCGTTTTCAGACTGATGTATCTAGCGATGAACAATATCTCGAAGAAGTGGAACAGGCCGATTAAGAACTGGCGTGCAGCCTTGTCACATTTTGCTATCCTGTTTCCAGAACGCTTTTCCGCTTAAGAAAAAAGCGCTTACACAAAATTCAGATCACTCTCAGCGGCCTGGACTGCCACGCTTTGACATCCTCGCTGACGCTTTCTATCACGTCGCTGATGACCGCTGCTGATATCTTCGCACCCCCATAGAGTTCTTCGAGCTGAGCGCTGATGTCGCGCGTACTGTTGCCTCTGGCATAAAGCGCCAGGATCTTTTCGTCCAGCCCAGCGATGCGACGTTGATGCTTTGGTACCAGAATCGGCTCGAAGCTACCTCTGCGGTCTCTCGGTATCGACAGGTCTAGCTCGCCGTCTTCAGATTGAACGGTCTTCTTCGAGCTGCCGTTGCGGCTGTTGGGCGCAACGCCCTCCTCTAAGCGATCGCTTTTAAGGTGATGATTGAGTTCTCCAGCTAGCGCACGTTCGACCAGCCGTTTTTTGATCTGCTTCATCAGTCCTGACTCACCTAGAATGTCTTCCGGGCTGTGACAGTCTTCGAGCAGTTCGTCTAGTAGGTCATCGACGCGGTTCGGTTCTTTTTTCGTACGGGCCATGGGGCGGTCTCCTTGAATTGATAGGATTTTAGACCGCTTACACAAAAATCAATACAGTCTCGCCCACATGGTAGAGGAATGCGAAACGGCCATTCAAGAGCGCAACCGCATCATCTCTCTCACCCCCAAAAAAGCCCCTGCGCTACCGACCAAAACTCCTGAATCCGACTGGCGAGAAAAATCTATGCCGACAGCCCCCCCTAACTGCTCAACCCCTTCCTCACCTCAGGGCCAAAACTCGCTCTCCAAATGGCTTCCCTACCTTGCATTAGCCGCCACTGTCGCCCTCATCATCCTGCTACTGCAATAGCCCACCCCCTAATTTTCTGACGACAGACCCATCACCATCTGATTCACATCCATCTGAAAACCCAAAAACCCTGGCGAAACCACCTGCTCTCCTTGCCGAAAAAGCTGCGTTTCATAGACCCCATTCACCAGATTACACACGGTGATAGTCGGCTGCTTAGGTGAGCCAATATATCGTCGTCCCCCCAGCCCCAAATAATCTACAATCCAATACTCCCGAATGCCCATCGCTTCATAGTCTTCAAACTTACGGGCATAGTCATCTGGCCAGTTGGTAGAAACCACCTCCACCGCTAACTTGACTGAGCTGCCTAAGGCAATCACCGACTCCCGCTCCCACAAAGGCTCTTTAGCAAGCTCCGCCGGATCAATCAGCATCAGGTCTGGCTTGTAGCCACTCTCAAAGCCCAAAGGCTGTATCATCGCAGTGTTTGGAATGAAATAGCTTAAATTCTCTCGATCCAACAGCACATTTAGCTTACGGTTGAGCAGACCGACTACTTGCTCATGCGGGCCGGTTGGCTGCATCTCAATAATCACTCCATCGTGCAGCTCATAGCGCCCTGACGCTGGCTTCCAGTCTAGAAACTGCCGAAACGTGACTAATTTTGGCTGAGCCTGAACCATCGTAAAACTCGCGGGCAACCGTCTCAACTATAGCGTTGGTCACTCTGAAGAGGATAGGCGCACATACTTTAAGATAAGGAAGTGAATTGGCGGATAAGTCCTATGAATTCCCAGGCTGCGTTTTCGGCGATCGCCTCCCCCCCAGAGCAACCACCAGAGCAGCGCGTTGTATTGCAAGGCGTGAGCTGGCATCAGTACGAGCTGTTGCTAGCCACACTCGGCGACGACTTCCCAGCACTGCGCCTGAGCTATCTGGAAAGCACCCTGGAAATCATGACGAATTCCCCGCTACACGAAGAACTCAAAACCATGATTGGGATGCTCATGGAAGCCTACTTTCAAGAGACGCGCACTCGCTTTCATGGCATTGGCTCAGCCACTTTTCGCCAGGCTGCAAAGCAGCGAGGGCTAGAGCCCGATGAATGCTACTGCTTGGGCGGGAAAAAGGAATTTCCAGATTTAGCTATTGAAGTGGTGCTGAGCAGTGGCATCGTCGATAAATTAGACATCTACAAAGGTTTAGGCGTCACTGAAGTATGGATACGGGAAGCCGGAAGATTTACCCTTTATCACCTCCGTTCGGACAGCCATTCAGAGCGGTACGAGCAAGTTGAAAGCAGCGAATTACTGCCTGACCTCGACATTGGTTTACTCGCAAGCTACGTCAAACCAGAAGAACAATTCGATGCTGTTATGGCATTTCGAGACCAGCTGAGAACCAGACTATAGAACGCTGCACTACAAAAGCTTTACATCACTCTCCCAGAAGCTGATCGGCTTAGATAGCGTCCTAGTCCTGCTCGCCCCAACCATTCCTCTCCATCCACAAGCAGATCCCCGCGCAAAAACACTTTTTCTACCTTCCCCTGTACGCTGCGCCCTTCAAATAGAGAGTAATCTACATTGGAGTGTTGAGTGCTGGCACTTAGCCTGTGCTGCTTCTCTGGATCAAACAACACAATGTCGGCGTCACTGCCCACTGCTATAGTTCCTTTTTGCGGAAACAATCCAAACATCTTAGCCGGGGCTGTTGCCGTCAGCTGCACAAAGCGATTGAGGTTGATTTTGCCCTGATTAACACCGCCATCGTACAGCAGTTCTAAGCGCAGCTCTACGCCGGGTGCGCCATTCGGGATCTTGTTGAAATTGTCTTCGCCAAATCGCTTGGATTTGAGAATGCCCATCGGATTTTCGTTGAAGCAGAATGGGCAGTGGTCGGTAGAGACAATTTGTAAATCGTCGAAGCGAAGACCACGCCAGAGTTCGTGCTGACACTTATGGTCTCGCAGAGGCGGCGTCATCACATACTTAGCGCTCTCGAAGCCGGGACGATCATATTCTGACTGGTCTAAAAAGAGATAGTGAGGGCAGGTCTCGGCAAAGGCATGAATACCGCGATCGCGCGCCTCCACCACCGCATCCAAAGCCTCCTTCGCCGACAGATGCACAATATAAACCGGCACCTCCGCCAGCTCTGCAATCCGGATCACCCGGTGGGTCGCCTCACCCTCCATTAGCCGGGGCCGCGTCATCTGGTGAAATTTAGGAGAAGTATTTCCGGCTGCTAGCGCTTCTTCAATCAGCGCCTGAATCACCGTGCCATTCTCTGCATGGATATTTACCATGCCGCCGTGGTCACTCAGCTTACGCATAATCTTGTAAATGGCTGCGTCATCTACCATCAGCACGCCAGGATAGGCCATGTAGAGCTTAAAGCTGGACACGCCTTCGTTATTGACCAGGTCAGGGAGTTCGGCCAGTGCATCCTCATTTGCATCGGTGAGAATGACATGAAAGCCATAGTCCACACAGCACTGAGGCTCTGCCGCTGCCAGTCGCCGATCCAGCGCGGCTTTGGGGCTTTCTCCTTTAAACTGTTGGGCAAAGTCAATAATGGTTGTAGTGCCGCCAAAGGCTGCTGAGCGAGTGCCGCTTTCAAAGCTGTCGCAGGTGTAAATGTCGTTACCCATCGGCGTTTCCATATGCACATGCACATCGACACCGCCAGGGATGACGAGCAGTCCTGTAGCGTCGTGGACTTCGGCGTCTTCTATCTGGAGGGTGCGGGCGATCGCTTCAACTTTCCCATTCTCTATCAAAACATCTGCGACATAATCATCGACGGCAGTGACAATGCGTCCGCCTTTGATCAACACTTTACTCATAATTTTCTCCTACTGCTGTGCCGTTTAGCCGCCTGTCAGCGCCTGCTGCCATCCCTGTAATAATACTGAAAAGGAACTCACGATAGTCATGACCCTTGCTACTAGCAATCAAGAATCGCTGCCCGAAATGCGCTGGAGTTAAAGGCTCTTTTGGCGTTATGCATCCGACGACGACTGTACAACCGCTTGAACTGCCCTAAAAAAACATCGACCTGAGGGATGAAGCATAGCAGCGGTAGCGAACGGGCAACCTATCAAAGTAAGGTGCCTACCCTCTAAAGAAATCTAGCAATCATGACTCAGTCAACTAGCAGTGTTTTTTTGGCTCTCTCTCAGCACAGTCATGGTCGATTGACCGAGCGGGTTCAAGATCTCTCTATTCCTGACTTTATTGCTTTTTTAGATCGGACTACCGGCGACTTTAAGCAGTTTCTCAAGGTGATTGATCTAATCAACAATCAGTCACTAGAGCCCATGCTAGATGAGCTGCTTGAGACATTTACACTCAAAATCGGTCAGATTTTACAGGCAGAGCGCACCACCATCTTTATTGTGGATGAAGACCGGCAAGAGCTGTGGTCTAAAGTGGCTCAGGGCGGGGTTCAGGGCAGCGACAGCTTGGAAATTCGACTGCCTTTAGACCAGGGGATCGCTGGCTACGTCGCGACGACAGGGCAAGCGGTTAATATTCCAGATGCCTATGCCGACGCCCGCTTTAGCGACGCAACCGACCGGCAGACCGGCTATCGCACTCGCAATATTCTATGTATGCCTGTTGTGAGCAGCAAGCATAAAGTAGTTGCGATCGCCCAGCTGCTCAACAAGATTGGGGATCAGCCCTTCTCGATCAAAGACGAGGCGCGGTTTGCCCGGTTTGCGCCCTCTATTGGCATTTTACTAGAAAGCTGTCAGTCATTTTACTTAGCAGCGCGCAATCAAAAGGGCGTAGCAGCGCTGCTAAAAGCCATTTCCTCTATGGAGCAAAGCCTGAATTTAGAAGTCACCCTGCAATCGGTGATGGCCGCCGCCCGCAACCTCATGCAGGCCGACCGCAGTACGCTGTGGCTGTTAGACGAAGCCCATAATGAGCTGTGGTCTCAGGTGCAGAGCGCCGACGGGCAAATGCTCATCGACCTGCGGCTGCCCGCCGACAAGGGCATTGTCGGCCACGTTGCGGCAACTGGCGAAACGCTCAATATTATGGATGCCTACCGTGATTCGCGCTTTGACCGGTCGTCGGATCTTAAAACCGGCTACCGCACGCACAATATTTTGTGTATGCCCGTGTTTAATTCTGAAAGCAAGTTAATCGGCGTGAGCCAGCTGATCAACAAAGCGCAGGGGCAGTTTACCCAGCTGGATGAATCCTTCATGCGGGCTTTTAATACTCAGGCGGGCATTGCCCTGGATAACGCTCAGCTCTTTCGGCAAATTTCTTTAGAAAAGCAGTACCAAAAAGATATTTTGGAGAGTTTGTCTGACGCGGTGATTTCTACCGATATGGCTGGGCGGATTGTCACTATTAATGGCGCGGCGCTCAAGCTGTTGGGCTGCCCCATCGGAGAGCTAGAGGCCCTGACGGGCGGTCTCAACGCCAGCGGTGAGAACCGGGTGAATGCAGCGATCGCCCAGTCCTGGCAGCAGGCGCTGTCCGGCCAGTGCGTGTGGGACGTAGTCCCCTTAGAGCGGCTACAGCAGCGGCTAGAAGACAGCCTGCAAAATGGAGCGCGGCACTACGTGCCAGAACAGTCGCTGACCGTATCGGTGGCCTATGAGCACCCCCTGACTCTAAACGGATGCAGTAACGGAGCCGCCGCCCCTCATATCGCCACGCCTGGCAGACTTTCAGAGAGCTGCGCACTGGTCGTACCCGACGACAAAGGCTACCGGCTGTGGGGATCATCTGAGCGACTGGAGGACTTAGAGCAAATTATGGGTTGGAATCGCAGCATCAATCTGACGGTAAGCCCGCTGAGTGACCCGAGCGGCGGCGTGCGCGGCGGGCTGGTCGTGCTCGAAGATATCAGTCAGGAAAAACGGATGAAAACAACTTTGTATCGCTACATGACGCCGAGCGTAGCCGAGCGGGTAATGGCCTTAGGCGAAGACGTGCTGATGGTGGGAGAGCGCAAAGAGGTAACGGTGCTGTTTTCCGATATTCGCGGCTACACTACGCTCACCGAGGCACTAGAAGCAGCAGCGGTGGTCTCCATGCTCAACGAGTATTTTGAGACGATGGTCGAAGCGGTGTTTCACTGCGAGGGCACCCTGGATAAATTTATTGGCGACGCGCTGATGGCGGTTTTTGGTGCGCCCCTACCGTTAGAAAACCACGCCTGGTCAGCAGTGCAGTCAGCGCTGGATATGCGGCGACGGCTACTGGTATTTAACCGCGATCGCCTTGCCCAGGGTCAGCCAGAACTGCGCATTGGCATTGGCCTGAGTTCGGGAGAAGTCGTTTCAGGTAATATCGGCTCTCAGCGTAAAATGGAATATACCGTGATTGGCGATGGCGTCAACCTCAGCGCTCGCTTGGAGAGCATCACCAAGCAGTATGGCTGCGATATCGTGCTCAGCGAGCATACCTACTATCTCTGCCAGGATAAAATTTGGGTGCGAGAGCTGGATTTGATTCGGGTCAAAGGCAAGCTAAAACCGGTGAAAATTTACGAGCTAATTGGCGATCGCACCCAGCCACTCCCCAGCGAAACCAAAACCTTTTTGGAGCTCTACACTCAGGGGCGAGAAGCCTACAAGTCGATGGCTTTTGAGTCAGCCGTGCTGCTGTTCACCTCAGCCCTGGCGCTACGGCCTGACGATCAGGCGCTCACCCTTCACCTAGAGCGGGCTCAAACCTATTTGCACAACCCTCCCGCCGCCGATTGGGACGGCGTCCATGTGATGAAGACGAAGTAGTCGTCTGCTGATCTATTGGCTTACGACTGGCTTACGACCGGCAGCGCTCCACGTTAGGCATGAAGCATTGGGCATGAAGCATTTGCCAAGTTAGCGAGATAATGGGCAAGTTGCTTTCATTCTCCAGTAGATCTCATGGCCGATTCTCAAGCGCTCTCCACCAATCAACCGGGCAATCCGCCGGGCCAAAAGCTCTATGAGGGCAAAGCCAAAATTATTTATGCAACCGACGATCCAGAAGTTTTGATAACTTACTTTAAAGACGACGCCACCGCCTTTAACGCCCAGAAGCGCGGACAGATTACCCACAAAGGGGTAATCAACTGCCAGATCACCACCTACCTATATCGCCTGCTAGAGAATCAGGGGATTGCCACTCACCTGCTAGAAACGACCGGTGATCGCGAAATGCGAGTTAAGCGAGTAGAGATCGTTCCGCTAGAAGTCGTCGTGCGCAATCTGGCCGCTGGCAGTCTCTGCAAGCAAACCGGCCTAACGCTAGGCGCAGCCCTAGAGCCGCCCTTAGTCGAGTTCTACTACAAAAATGACGATCTTGGCGATCCGCTGCTGACCCGCGATCGCATTTTTGCCATGAAGCTAGCCTCGCCTGATCAGCTCGATCAGCTCGCCGAAAAAGCCAAGACCATCAACCGTATACTGAGTAACTTTTTTACCCGCTGTGGAATTACCCTGGTAGACTTCAAGCTAGAATTTGGCACTGATTCAACCGGCACGCTGCTACTCGCCGACGAAATCAGCCCAGACACCTGCCGTCTATGGGATACTAGCCAGGCCGACGAGCGCCAGCGCGTGATGGACAAAGACCGCTTCCGGCAAGACTTAGGCGACGTCGCCGCTGGCTACCAGGCCGTCCTCAATCGCATCACAGCCGAGCTAGAAAAAGCCCCGTCTTAATCTCCCTTTCCCTTTCTCCCCCTCCCCTGCTTCCCTGCCACCAACGTGCAGCCTGCAATTCTGTCACAGTGAATTTTCGTATCGAGCTTGACAGTAAGGTAAGATCTTTCCGAATTGATTCATCCACATGATTGGCCTGTCTGCTGTGCGCCTGTTTGCAGCACTGACCTGAGTCTGGATGCGTCGAGCCTTACTCTGTTTGCAAAGCATCTTTCTAGTCCGAATTTATACCAGACGGTATGAAAGACTGAGGTAGCAGCGAGCAGTAAGAGCGCTGTGAGGAGTGAACTTAATATCAAGGATCAACTGGTTATGCGTGTTTCCCCGGCTCTTGTGGCCTGCTTCAGTTTGGTTGCGATCGCAGCGCCCAGCCAGGCGGCTGAATCTTCTGAAATGGCCAATCGCTCCCCTGTGGCTGAGGCAACTCTTCAGAGCGCCCCTTCCCTAGTGGCTGAAGCTACCCGCCCGGCTGCTTCACTGGCAATTAGCCAGCCCTCAGAGGCATTAGAACCTACCGTCGAGCAGTCTCTAGAGCCTCAAATGTCTCTGGCGCAGCTGCGCAGCGGGGCAACTAAGCAGATAGAAGATCCGGAGCCGCTGCCCGAGCCCTCCTTTCCGTCACCTCCCAACGAAGACAGCACTCCGCCGATTTTTGAGATTCCTGTACCCGCAGGAGAGCCCGCAGAAGAACCGGCAGAAGAGGTTCCCTCGGAAGCCGAGCCGCCAACCCCTGCTGCGCCTAACGAGGCTGCCCCCGAGCAGCCTAACGACCTGGAAACGGATGATCTAGAGCCTGATGAAACCGCCCCTAGTCCCCCGGGTGACGGCACCGCTCCCGAAGCCGCCCCCGGACAAACCGAAGCTGAGCCGGCGGTAGAAGAAACTCAGGTACTCGTTTCAGAAGTGGACGTGGTTTCAACTGGCGACCCGCTCCCCACCGAACTGATCGATGCTGTCTACGGGGCGATCGCTACCGTCCCCGGGCGCACCACCACCCGCAGCCAGCTCCAGGAAGACATCAATAGCGTCTTTAGCACCGGCTATTTCTCCAACGTGCAGGCCACGCCCGAAGACACGCCGCTAGGGGTAAAAGTCACCTTCCTGGTTGAACCTAACCCGGTGCTCACTCGCGTCGATATTCGCAATCGTCAGGTGCTATCAGATGAAACCGTCGATGAAATCTTTGGCGAGCAATACGGCAGAATTTTGAACCTGCGGGATTTTCAAGGGTCAATCCTCGATCTCAACGATTGGTATCAGGAGAATGGCTACGTGCTCGCTCAGGTCACCGCCGCACCGCAAATTTCTGATGACGGCACGGTGACGCTGATTGTGGCCGAAGGCGAAATCGAATCGATTGAGGTGCGCTATATCACCCCCGATGGTGAAACCACCACCGAAGACGGCGATCCGGTCGGGGGCAAAACCCGCGACTTTATCGTTACCCGTGAGTTCGAGACAGAGCCTGGAGATGTCTTTCAAGAAAGTGCCATTCAGCAGGATCTAGGCCGTGCCTTTGCGCTGGGCATTTTTGAAGACATCCGCCTATCGCTAGATCCCGGTGACGAAGACCCGCGCAAAGTCAAAGTAATTGTCAATATTGCCGAGCGCGACACTGGCTCGATTGGAGCTTCTCTGGGCTTTAACCTGCGCGGCGACCTGTTCGGCCAGCTCAGCTACAACGAAGACAACTTCGGCGGCAACAACCAAAAGCTCAGGACAGAGGGCCGGGTAACGACTCGGGGAGACTTTCTGTTTGATCTTAGCTTTACCGATCCCTGGATTGCCGGTGACCCGTACCGCACTTCTTATACCGCCAGCTTGTTCAATCGCCGGGCGACCTCGCTGATTTTTGACAACGGTCCGATTGATGTGGACTTACCCAATGGCGACACCCCCCGTCTGAATCGTCTGGGCACTGGCTTGAGCTTTAGCCGCCCGCTGGACAATGGCCTATCGCTTTCACTGGGCGCTCAATACGAGCGGGTAGCGCTGTTAGATGCCGACTCTAGACTCTCTCCAGTCGATGAGCTAGGCAACCAGCTGACGGCCAGCCGCTCTGGACGCGATGACCTATTTACCGTTCAGTTTGGCGCGGTGCTCGACCGTCGCAATAGCCCCGTACAGCCCACCAGCGGTAGCCTGATTCGCCTGGGTACTGAGCAGTCAGTGCCGATCGGCAGCGGCACCATTTTCTCCAACAAGCTCAGGGCCAGCTACAGCCAATACGTACCCGTCAATTTCTTCCGCTCAGCGCGAGGCGGTGAGACCTTTGCTTTCAATGTGCAAGGGGGCACGGTGATCGGCGATCTGCCCCCCTATGAGGCCTTCCCCTTAGGCGGCGGTAACTCTGTGCGCGGCTATGAAGAAGGCGCTGTCGGTTCGGGGCGCTCATTTTTGCTAGGAACCGCAGAGTATCGCTTTCCGCTTTTCAGTGAGTTCTTGAGTGGGGCGCTGTTTGCTGACTACGGTACCGATCTGGGTTCGGGCGACTCGGTGCCAGGCAATCCGGCGGGCGTCCGGGGCAAGCCTGGCAATGGCTTTGGCTATGGCGCAGGCGTCAGAGTGCAGACGCCGCTGGGCGCACTCCGTCTGGACTACGGCCTGAGTGATGAGGGCAGTCGCTTCCACTTTGGCTTCGGAGAGCGCTTCTAATGGTGGGATTGTCGGCAGATCCGCTTGTAGCCACTGATCGGGTCACGCTGCCTCAGCGCACCCTGATAGCGGCGGCGATCGCGAGCGGGGTAGGGCTTCATCTGGGGCAGCAGACGACAGTGCGCTTGCTGCCTGCTGGCCCAGATCAGGGCCGCTATTTTGTGCGAACCGACCGACCGGGGACAGGCCGAATTACAGCCGAAGTAGACAGCGTTGTTCAAACTCAGCTCTCGACAGAATTGGGCATAGGAGAGCCGCCCGATCAGGTGACGGTGCGAACGGTGGAGCATTTACTCTCAGCGCTGATGGCACTGGGCATAGATAACGTGCGGATTGAAATCGACGGGCCAGAGCTGCCGCTGCTGGACGGTTCGGCTAAAGGCTGGCTGGCAGCGATCGCCCCCGTCCAACTCACCTCCCAGCTGATTGCCAGAAAGCAGCGCTCAGCGCTCAGTCAGCCCGCCTCCGTACAGAGCGGCGAGGCCTTTGTCACTGCTTTACCCAGCAGCGAGCTACGCTTCAGCTACGGCATTGATTTTGACCTGGCGGCAATTGGCAATCAGTGGCACAGCTGGTCGCCAGCGGCAGGCGACTTTGCTCAGGCGATCGCCCCGGCCCGCACCTTTGGCCTCGCTCACCAGATCGACTACCTGCGCGGGCAAGGTCTGATCAAAGGAGGCAGCTTAGATAACGCGCTAGTCTGCGGAGAAGACGGCTGGCTAAACCCGCCGCTCCGATTTGACAACGAGCCCGCCCGCCATAAGCTGCTCGATCTCATTGGGGACTTGAGCCTGCTGGGAGATATTCCTACAGCCCACTACATCGCCTACAAAGCCAGTCACAGTCTGCATGTGCAGCTGGCGAAAGAACTGATGCAGCGCTGCCCTTTTCAGTCAGCCTCTTTCTAAAGGCCGGTGGTTCAGACTTTTTCAGCTTCTTCGTAGCGTCAGGCACCGACTAATGGCAGAATCGTGAGAGGCTTAGGCCGCCGCTGAGTTTTTGGCCCCTATCTGTCTTTGGGCCTTCAGTTAGCCTCAGCTCACAGTAGTTCTGGCGGTTGCCTATGCACTGAGCAAAGTGGCCAAAGCTAAAGATTGCCGTTTCAATTGATTTTCATGTCTATGCCAACCAGTGTTCCTGCCTCTGCCGAGGCCAACAACGTTACTCAAAACGGCTCAGCCGATGATGCAGCTGCAAAAGGCTATACGCTCGAAGAGCTGCAACAGCTCTTGCCCCATCGCTATCCCTTTGCTCTGGTTGATCGGATTCTTGAGTACGTGCCCGGAGAGCGAGCCGTCGGCCTAAAAAACGTCACCTTTAATGAGCCCCACTTTCAAGGGCACTTTCCAGGGCGACCGATTATGCCAGGAGTGCTGATTGTAGAAGCCATGGCCCAGGTCGGCGGCGTGGTGCTAAGTCAGGTGCCAGGCGTAGACGGGCTGTGCGTCTTTGCCGGAATTGATAAAGTCAAGTTCAGGCGACCAGTGGTGCCGGGCGATCAGCTAATTATCACCACAGAGCTGATAACGATTAAGCGGCTGCGATTTGGCAAAATGAAATCGCGCGCTGAAGTAGATGGTCAGCTGGCTTGCGAAGGCGTTCTGATGTTCTCAATTGTCGATTAGGCGCTGGGTTAAATTAGCAAAGAAAGCAGTGAACCCGGCAGTAGACCGACCGACAAATTGGCTAATAGGTCAAACTGGCTAACCGGCCTGAGTTATTACACTGTTCAGAGGTATCTCTATAATTTTGGCAAAACTAATATCAGGATCAATGCGGGTTTGACCCGAGCGGCTGATTAGCCTCTATAGTCATCTCGAACAGGTATATCGAACCGTTCATGGATTTTCTTATGTGCCCTACTCATTCGGTGGCTTTGCTGGAGGCATGGCTTTGACTACTCTGATTCACCCCACCGCTGTTCTTCATCCCGGTGCCCAAATCCACCCGAGCGCCAGCATTGGCCCCTATGCCGTAATCGGAGCAAAAGTCGCCATTGGCGCAGAGACAACGATTGGTGCTCATGCGGTGATTGATGGCCTGACTAAAATTGGCGATCGCAACCGCATTTTCCCGCACACAGCCATTGGCTTAGAGCCTCAAGACCTCAAGTACGACGGTTCCATGAGCCTGGTAGAAATTGGCAACGACAATGCCATTCGCGAGTGCGTCACCATTAACCGCCCCACCCGGCTAGGTGAAGTCACCCGGCTAGGCAATCACAATTTGATCATGGCCTACGCCCATGTCGCCCACAACTGCGAAATTGCCGACCGGGTAATTATTGCCAACTCGGTTGCCCTAGCTGGCCACGTGCAGATTGAATCCTACGCCCGGCTGAGCGGGTTGGTCGGGGTACATCAGTTTGTGCACATTGGCCGCTACGCGATGGTCGGCGGCATGAGCCGAATTGAGCGCGATGTGCCGCCCTACACTATGGTAGAAGGCAATCCGTCCCGAGTTCGAGGGCTCAATCAGGTGCTGCTCAGCCGCTCGGGGATTGCCAAAGAAGCCGATGGTCAAATTTACAAAGGTCTCAAAGAGGCGTTCCGCATACTTTATCGCTCAGGGCTAACGCTAGAAGAAGCGATCGGCAAACTAGAGGCCATGACCGATAATCACCATGTGCGGCACCTGTATGAATTTTTGCGCGCCTCCGCCGACAAAAAAGGTCGCCGGGGACCGGTACCAGGACGCAAAAAGTAGCTTATTACAGCGTTTTAAGACGCACAGTATTTAAGACGTATCTTGAGACATATTTTTCAGTGGTGAACAGCGCTCAAATATTTATTCATACCGGTGAAGTCTCCGGCGACTTGCAGGGCGGACTGCTGGTAAGCGCGCTGCATCGGCAGGCGGCTAAACGCGGCATAGACCTGAGCGTCGTCGGCGTGGGCGGGCACAACATGGAAGCGGCGGGTGCCAAAATTTTAGTGAACACCGTCAGGCTAAGCTCCATCGGCCTGATTGAGGCGTTGCCCTACCTGGTGGAGGGGTGGCAGACGCAAAAGCAAATCAATCAATATCTGCTGGAAAACCCGCCCGATTTGACGGTGCTGCTGGACTACATTGCGCCCAATATTGCGGTGGGTAAATTTATTCGTAAGCAGCTGCCTCAGGTGCCCCTGGTGTATTACATCGCGCCGCAGCAGTGGGTGTTTTCCACCAAAAGAGACACGCAAAACGTGCTGGACGTGAGCGATAAGCTGCTGGCGATTTTTCCAGAAGAGGCAACCTACTACCAGCAGGCCGGGGCGAACGTGCGCTGGGTGGGCCATCCGCTGGTGGATATTTTGGCGGAGCCCATGCAGAAGCATGAGGCGCGGGCAGCTTTGAAGATTTCGCCAGCAGCTCAGGTGGTGACGCTTTTACCCGCATCGCGAAAGCAAGAGCTTAAATTCATTATGCCGAGGATGTTTGCAGCGGCGCAGCAGATACAGGCGCAGCAGCCTGGCGTGCAGTTTCTAGTGCCTGCGTCGCTGCCAGATTTTGAAGCGGCGATCGCTCAGGCCATTAGCGAATACGGTTTAAACGCGCAGCTCGTGAGCAAAGGCGATGGCCAGCGGGCGATCGCCGCCGCCGATCTGGTAATTAACAAGTCAGGCACCGCCAACTTAGAAGTTGCCCTGCTGAACGTGCCGCAAGTAGTCACCTACCGGCTCAGCCATTTGACCGGATTTATCGCCAAATACATCGTGCGCTTTACCGGCAAGTACGTTTCGCCGGTAAATCTGATGGAAAATCAGCCGATTGTCCCGGAGCTTCTACAGTGGGAGGCTACGCCCGAAAAAATTAGCCGCGCCGCCCTAGAGCTGTTGACTGACGAGACCAAGCGACAGCAGATGCTGACAGGCTACCGCAAAATGCGGCAGGCCATGGGTGAACCGGGCGTGTGCGACCGGGCCGCCAACGAAATTTTAGACATGCTGCCAACCGCTCCAACTCAGCCCGCCTCAAAAAGTGGACAGCAAAATTGATAAGGGCCAGCCCTTATGAACTACACTAGGGCAGAAAATAGCAGTGCTCTGTATGTCCAAAACCAGGCGACTTACAGATAGAAGACGAAGCGAGCTTGAAGCAGCGACAGTCATCAGAGTGCTTTGGTGGTTAGGAGGCCAGGAGTGAATATCTCAGAACTGTTCAGACAGGGCGGCATCGCGATGTGGCCGCTGCTGTTCTTATCGATTTTGGCGCTGGGGACCATCATCGAGCGGATCTGGTTTTGGTCCAAGATTTTGACCCGCGAGCGCGAGGTCTCAGGGCGAGTGTTAGAAGCAGCCCGGCGCGAGTGGTCAGCGGCAACCAGCCTCTCCCAGAGGGCTAACCAGCTGCCGATGGGCCGATTTCTGTTCTCAGCGCTGAAGCTCAAAGATCCAGACCCGGAGGTTTTTCGCTTGGCCCTGGAAACCTCAGCCAGTGAAGAATTGGCCACCATGCGTCGGGGCGAAAAAGTTTTAGAAGCGGTAATTGCCCTATCGCCGCTGTTGGGGCTGCTTGGCACCGTTGTAGGCCTGATCAATTCGCTCGGATCAATTGACCTCAACACCCTGGGCGTTGGCGATGCGACAGCGGGTACAGCTTTGGGCATCGGCGAAGCGCTGATCAGTACAGCAGCCGGACTGATCATCGCGATTGTCAGCCTGGCATTCTTCCGACTGTTTCAAGGCTTTGTGTTCGGTCAGGCTAAGGTATTTCAGCTGTCAGGCAATGAGCTAGAGCTGCTGTACCGGCAGGCCTGGGCCTACACAGATGGTAAGCCCAGCTTGCTGAGCGAAAATTTGGCCAATTCGCCGCCGTCTCCGACGGTAGATGTGCCCCCACCGCCCAGCAAACCGCCAGCCGCTTTTTAGCACCTGTACCTTGAGAACCTGTACCGAAAACCAACCGCCCTATGAAAGCTGATCTCGCCCATGAAAGTTGACCTAGACAATCGTCAGTCGGATGTGCAGATTGAGATTCTGCCGATGATCGACGTAATTTTTTGCATTTTGACGTTTTTTATCCTGGCGGCGGTTGGATTGACGCGGCAGCAGGCGATCGCCCTGGACTTACCGGCGGTCGATAGCAGTTCGCCAGTAGAAGGCAACAGCCGTGATCGCCTCTACGTCAGCGTGGACAGTGCCGGTCAGGTCTATGTCGATAAAAGCGCCGTGCCGCTCGGTTTACTGTACGACGTAATGGTTCAGCATAAGCAGCTATCCCCCAACGGCATGACTGTGCTATACGCCTCCCGCAGCGCCCGCTACGAAGATGTCATTAAAGTGCTCGATCTGCTGCGTTCGGTTGGTGGCGATCGCGTCGCCCTCGCCACCTTACCCAACAACGCCTCTCTAGACCCCACGCAAGATAAAAATTCCACCCTGGAAGACGTGCTGCGCGACCAGGGAGCCCTGGAGCCGCAGGAAATTCCCGGCGGTAGTGACGGTCTAAATACGCCGTTCCCTGGCGACGCTCAGCCCATTTCTCCCGATGGCCTGCCGCCGATCTCTCCATCTGCACCCACCGATCCATTCGCGCCGCCCGCACCAACGCCAAGCTCGCCTTAGCACGCCATACTCTATATATAGCGAAGCGCGGATGCATTCGCGCTTCGCGGAGCACTTTGCCTGTTGCTATATATGGCTTATAGTCAGTAATGCTGCATGAAGCAAAGTGCCGGAAGCTATAGCTTGGCCTCTTAGATTTTAGAAGCTGACTTTTGGGAGCTGATTTTTGGGAGTAGAGGCCACTAAACGGGCTAAGATAGCGGGGTTAAGTAACGGTTTGAGAGAGCGGCCTAGCGCCCCACTGATTGTCATGAAGCATACGCTTTCGGTACTGGTTGAAGACGAAGCGGGCGTGTTGACCCGAATAGCGGGCCTGTTTGCTCGCCGGGGCTTTAATATTGAAAGTCTGGCAGTCGGGCCAGCTGAGCAGCCCGGCATCTCGCGGATCACGATGGTCGTACCGGGTGATGATCAGGTAATTGAGCAGCTGGCCAAACAGCTGTACAAGCTGATCAACGTGCTCAAAGTGCAAGACATCACCGAAACGCCCAGCGTTGAACGAGAGCTGATGCTGCTAAAAGTCAACGCCGACGGCACCAACCGCTCTGAGGTGGTTGGCCTAGCCCAAATTTTTAGAGCCCGCGTTGTCGATGTCTCCGAAGAGTCGCTGACGCTAGAAGTCGTCGGCGACCCCGGTAAAATGGTGGCCATTGAGCAGGTGCTCAACCGCTTTGGCATCACAGAAATTGCGCGGACAGGTAAGATTGCCCTCACCCGTGAATCCGGCGTCAATACAGAGTACCTAAAGTCTCTGGAGAGCAGAGTTTAAGGGGAGTTTTAGCAGCTCTCTATGGGATTGGAAAGTTAGAGCGATCGCGATTGCATCTAAAGAAAAAATCAGCGATGCGCATCTGTCTACACATCGTCGCTAACTATCGGTCTTTCTATTCTGAATTTCTCTGATAGCCGCGGCTACTTCAGCGCCCATACTCACTCCGTCGAGCCCTCTGGCATCAACCGCATGTACGCCGCGTAAATAACCTGAGTTCGGGATAAGCAACTCATGCTTATTGCTCGAAGTAAGTCCCTTCTGGCAGGGTGGCCCGCAGGGTCGGGATGGGTCGGCAACGTGCGCTACACACCGAAACCCACCCCTGCGCCCCTCTAGAGGGGATCTACTTGAGGCTATGTGTTAAAAAGCGCCGACAGTCGGGCATCACAGGCAATCACTTATCCCGAACTGACGTTAAATAGGTAGGTAGCGACTCCACATCACCTACAAGAACCGGAATCACCGGCGTATCAGCAGCTATGGCCGACCCGATCTCATAATTGACGTATTGCGATGCCAGTGATTCTTGAGATGCGATCAGCAATACGACGCTGGTTTGGCGTAGGGCCCTTTGTTTTCATTTAGGTCTCTACAGTGGCCTTTAGTCATGGGCAGCTAGCGATTTTTTAATTGAGGTTTCAGAAACTACCTGTGCTGGCACAGTGCTATCAGCAGATGTTTTGTCATGGCGCATCTCCCATACCTTTAGCAAAATCAGGTACTCGTAAAAAGACTGAAGGACGCACCAGGTAAATCCGGCTCGGCCATCGAGAATGCCGCCCAAGAAAAAGTACATGTAAAAGAAGCGCACTATCGGGCGACCGGGAATGCGTAAAGACAAATCCTTGAGCGCTCGGCGGCGCTCTACTTCAGATTTGCCAGTGAGGATTGATTTCCAGCGGACTTTGCCCTCAGAAAGCTGCCTGACCGTCTCTCTGGCTTCGTCGGTAGAGTAGCGGTTGTGCTTTTCTAACCAGCGACTAAAGCCTTTGCCGCAGGTGTAGTGCGGGTAGGTTTCTTGAAGAAATCCATGAGATCCGGCTAAGACTTCGCGCTCGGTATGGCCGTAGTCGTCAAACCAGACCTGCTGCTTGTCGAGCAGCCTCAGCTGATAGCGCGGGTACTGAGTGCTGCGCTTAATCCAGCGGTTCATAAACATGACGCGCTCAGCTACGTAATAGCCTACCTGTTCACCCGAGGCGGCAGCGGCCTCGCACTCGGCAAATAACGCTGGCGTCATGCGCTCATCGGCTTCTAGAATGTATGCCCAGTCGTGTTTTGTCGGAATCTGGCGTAGCATCCAGGTGCGCTGCTTGCCGTGGCTTTCAAAGGCGTGCTGAACAGTGCGAACGTGGGGATAGCTCTGAGCGATGGGGAGGGTGCGATCGCTACTAAAAGAATCCACCACAATTACATCGTCCGAAAGCGAAGCTGACTCAATACAGGCGGCAATGTCCAACTCTTCATTGTGAGTCAGGATAAAGATGGAAAACATTTAAGATTATTGGTAACCCCAGGGGGCCTAAAGATAGGGACCTGAAAATAGCCGCAGGTTTAAGCTGATCAGCAGCTGACGATGAAGCAATATCCGTGAATCAATATTCATGAGTGTAAGCGCTAACCCGCCAACCCATTTTCAACTTTAGATAAACTTCCGTCCTCCACTTTAAAAGGAACGTCAGATCGCTGGCTAGTGCAGCTTTACGGAGAGAGGGCGTGGCGAATGCTACTCGTTCACTTAAATCTACTAGTCCAAACTACTGGCAGTTCAAACAGCTACTAGGAAGGCGTACGCTCCGAAGGGAGTCGCATCGACTGAACGCCATAGCTCTCAGCAGCAGCAAAATCTGGGCAGTCAATAGCCTGCTCCGAAAACGCCTCAACCGGACGCACCGGGCATTTCAGATGGTAGTCGCGGGTGGCATAGCGGCACTGGGCGCAGGGAATACGATGCAGCTGGCGGACGTTAGCAACGCTGCTGCGAACAGCCGCCACCAGCGTCCAGATCACCAGAGCCGTCATCCACCAGGCCAGCACCAAACAAACAGTCGGCAAAAGAGGACGAATCAAAACGATTCCCTTAGCCACCAGTACAAAGACAAGCTGAAGGGCTTGAGCTATCAAAAGACCGTTCTCCCAAGGTGAGCACCAACTTCTTCTAGATTCTAATAGATCTTATTCTGCGGCGCGGCTTCTGAGCTTTTGGGCGATATCTGCGTGCATTAGGGCGATGTTGGGGTCGCGCTGAATCGCCTGAAAGTAGTGCTCACCTAGAGGCGTTGAGGAGTGTTCTTTGGGCTTGAGCATGAGCCGGGCTTTTTCTAGCAGAATGGCAGCGCTTTCAGGTTCAATGGTGTCTTTTTTGCGCAGATCTAGCAGCTCATCTATCTGCACAATGAACTGGGAGATAGGGCGCAGCCAGCTAAAAGCGGGATCTTCGATTACCAGGCGAAAAAACTCGCCGCTGTTGACAATCGGGCCGTGAGTTTGCTCGTAAACAATCCGCTCTGAGTCGAGTAGGGCTTTGTGCAGCCGCAGCAGCTCGGGGCGAATTTCTTGCAGGCGAGTGACGGTTGGGTCACTAGAGGGGTTGACGCTCATGGAATGGGGAGAAGTCGGCTTGACTACCCTAACATTTTCACTGTCCTAGCACTTTCACATATCCCTACTGGTTTGCTCTGGGGATCACGGGAGCGGTAAGCTCAAAGGGCAACATCGGCAGGGTGGGACTTGTGAAGATTGGCACAGTAGAAATTATGGACCGGGCGTGTGAGGCGGGCGGTTTGCGGTGGGCTTACCGGGAGGCTGTGCCAATGAATAAAACAAACAAGCCGCCGGTCATATTGCTGCACGGATTGGTCTCTCAGAGCTATAGCTGGCGAGAGGTGATGGCGCAGCTGGCCGGGGCAGGGTTTAGAGCGATCGCCCCCGACTGGATCGGCCATGGCGCTTCGGCTAAGCCAGATAAAAGCGAATTTGCCTACACCCCAGCAGCCTTTGCCTCAGCCTTGGGAAAGTGGCTAGCGGTCTTAGAAATTGAGCGCTTTCATCTGGGAGTGCAGGGCTTTTTAAGCTCAGCTGGGCTGCTGTACGCAGCGCAGTATCCCGAACAGATTGAGCGGCTAATTATCTTAAACACGCCGCTGACAGCAGCGGCGAAGCTACCCTTTAAAATTTCTCAGATGGGGATTCCGCTGATTGGCGATATGCTCACGCAAGATCCCTTGCTGGTAGATCGAACGCTAGAAGGCGGTGGCCCGTACGAGGTCTCTGACACAGATCTCAATGTATACCGGCGCCCCTTTTTGAAGAGTTCGGATGCCGGGCGATCGCTACTTGCCACCGTCAAGCAGCTTCAGCTCCCCCAGACGCTCGCTGAAATCGACCGGGGCTTTCAAGGCTGGCAGGCACCCACTCTGATCGCCTGGGGCATGGCTGATAAATGGTTACCGGTGGGCCTGGCTGAGACCTTTGCCCAAACCCTCACTGATGATGTAGAAATCGCCCGGCTAGAAGAAACCGGACACTATGCCCAAGAAGACTGGGCCGAGAAGGTGAGCGAAGTGATGGTGCCTTTTTTGCGTCGAGCAAAGCTGTAGCCGCAGCCCCTATCTCTACCTGTAGAAAGTAGCCATAGAATTGAGATACCTATAGCCTATTGTCTCGACATAGTGTGATATTGACTACCTCCAAGCAGCTAGAACCACGCTATTCTCACTGTCAGAAATTAGCTGCCAAGCTCTCTATCAGCTATCTTTTCAGGTTTTGCAAGCTGTAATGCCCCTACGGTTCAACAACTGATGTCGATTCCTGCTTACTCCAACCGTGTTCCTACGCAAGTTCCCAGTCGGTTCAGCCAGTTAAGCTTTAGAGCCACCCAACTGTTGATCTATCCCATGCAAGATTGGCAGAGGGGTCTGGCCCAACGCTCCCAGCCGCAGGAAACCATCAATCAAAAAGAGATCCGTGCGGTGGGTATGCGTCGCACGGGCAACCACGCCATCATCACTTGGATAGAAAGGCAGCAGCCCGGCACAGTCTGCCACCTGAATAACGTCGCTGCCGGAACCAGTCCCTATCGCCACAAAGCCGACAACCTGCGCCGGTATCACCCTGAGCATAGCAAGATGGCCGCAGTCTATCGGCAACAGGCAAAGGGCAATCTAGTAAAGCGCGACTGCCTGATCTTGAGCTACGAAGACTGGGGTCTACCGCAGGTGACTCAGCCGCGCTTTGAGCGTAATCGCACCCTGTATCTGGGCAAAAGTGCTCAGCGATTTGACGTTTTGATTTTGCGCGATCCGTTTAATCTTTTTGCCAGCCGCCTGAAGCAGAATTTTGTGGAGACCAAGGCTGAGGCAACTTCAATGGTAGAGATGTGGCTGGAGTACGCCAAAGAATTTGTCGGTGAGAGCAGCTACTTACAGCCAGATCGGGTCTGCATCAACTACAACCGTTGGTTTACCGACGTTAGCTACCGGCAGGGGCTAGCAGACCAGCTAGGGCTGGTGTTTTCCGACGCTGGGCTGAAGCATGTGCCCCATTTGGGGGGCGGCAGCTCTTTTAGCGGCACCCGTCACAGCGGCCAGGCTTGCTCTCTAGATGTGATCAATCGCTGGCAGCACTTTGCAGACGACCCAGCTTTTCGTCAGCTCTTTCAAAACCAGGCGCTGTGGCATTACTCGGCGCAGATTTTTGGCGATATTCCAGGAACCGAGGCCCTGCGGTCATCTAATAGCAGCTTGAAGCGAGCTGCTCTCGTTAATGCCGTCTAAAAGCCAGCTTAGAAATCCACACCGCGCTTGAGTTCGACGCCGCGCTCGGCATAGTGCTTATGGCAAAAGACTTCTGAGTGGGCGCTGGCTAGCTGAAAGTAGGCAGGCTGATTTTTGCAGCGGCCTGTGATGATGACTTCGGTGTCTTTGGGTTTGCGCAGCAGGGTTTGAATAATCGGCTCTTCTGGAATCAGCTCTAGGTCTACGGTGGGGTTAAGTTCATCGAGAATGATGGTCTTATACAGGCCGGAGACGATCGCCGTACTCGCCATTTCCCATCCCCGCTCAGCTTCAATGTAGTCAATGGGCTGCTGCTGCCCCCGCCAGACAATCGCATCGCGACCGCAGCGCTGATGATCGACTAGGTGCGGATAGCTTTTGCGCAGGGCTGCGATCGCCGCGTCTTCGGTATAGCCCTGACCGCCCTTCAGCCACTGAATGATCATCACCCGGTGGGACTTGTCTTGACTGATGCCCCGCCCGATCGCCTGCAATGCCTTGCCCAGTGCGCTAGTAGATTTGCCCTTGCCATCACCTGTGTAGATTTCGATGCCTTCAATGCCAATATCGGCAGCGGTCTGATGGATCTGCGGCTTCATTTCAGAGTGCAGATCGGCAATCTCAATTAGCTGAGGCGGCGCGCCGCGACCGGTAGCAATCACCTCTAGATGATCGGGCTTATTTTTGAGCGATTTGACCACATCGCTAATAGAGAGCAAGTCCAGATCGAGCACGGGGTTCAATTCGTCGAGTACGACCACTGAGTAGAGACCAGAGGCGATCGCGCCTTTAGCCACATCCCAACCGCGCTGCGCCTCTTGCTTATCAAACGGGGTAATCGCCTCCGGCCCAAAAAACTCAGCCCGCCCGGTCCGCACCTGATCGATCAGGTGCGGAAAGCCTCGCTGCAAAGCTTCAATCGCCGCGTCTTCGTCATAGGTGCGCCCTGGCCCTTTAAGAAAGCGCAGCAGCAGCACCCGGCTATCGACAAACTGATGAATGCCCAGACCAATCGAGCGCAGCACCACACCGAGAGCGACCTGTGACTTGCCCTTGCCCTCGCCATCGTAGAGATGAATTTGGCCAGTGAGACGTTCAGAAGTGTTTTGAGCGGTACGAATGCCAATAGCTTTGGGCATGATTTCTTTAGCGTAGGCGTGTAGATAGAGGGCGTAAAAGGCTAGCAGCAGATAGCGTCTCTGTCTGCCTATTATCTTTGCGCTATCGAACGCCTGTTCGCCATCCTTCTTTGACTATACCTTCCTCAAGCGAGCAGTGAAGCTACACGCATAGCTTACGTAAACCAGCTAAATTTCACAGCTTTTTGATAGTGCTGCGAATGACACATGCTAGAAAGCGTGTGTCGCTACAGGCCAGTTGCCTGCTTTGAATAGGCAGTCTCAATGAAGTCAACCCGCCCTCCTAAGGACACTCTAATGTCACGAATGCAGCCAGCTACCTACAGCGCAAAGCCTGCTGAACCGAGATTTTGGTTTCGCAGTATGGCTTCGGAACTGCGGTATATTTTTCTGCTGTTTCTATCTACGCGAATTGCGCTGACCCTGGTTGGGGTAATGGCTCATTCTTTTACCGAAACTGGGTATGGCAAGCAGTTTAGCTGGTCGAACTATCAGTGGTTGAACTTATGGGGGGTATGGGACTCCTTTTGGTACATGGATATTGCCCAAAATGGCTATTCTATGGCGGGCAGCATTCCGAGCAGTCCAGACCAAACTAACTTTCCGTTCTTTCCGCTCTATCCCCTACTGATGCGGTTTTTAGGAAATATCACCGGCGGAGAATATTTCCTGGCGGGCCTTTTTATTTCCAACGTTTGCCTATTGCTGGCTGGCTATCTTCTCTACAGGCTGGTTGCGCAGGAAGCTGACCGCAAAACAGCCCGGCTGTCGGTGAAGTACTTGTTTTTATTTCCGGCTTCCTTCATCTTCTCGGGAGTGTTCACTGAGTCACTGTATCTGTGCTTGACGCTGCTCTGCTTTTATCTAGCGAAGCGTCAGAACTGGTGGCTCGCCGGAGCAGCGGGCGCTTTGCTATCGGCAACGAGAACGCTGGGCGTTTTGATTGTTTTGCCCTTGCTATTTGAATACCTGCGCAGCATTGACTTTAGACCTCGCAAAATCGGTCTCAATAGCCTGTTTTCACTGCTGGTACCGTTGGGATTAGTCGGATTTTCGCTGTATAGCTATCGCGTGACGGGCGATTTCCTTTACTTCAAAACCAATCAGGCAGCCTGGGGCCGGGAACTTCTTAATCCGGCTGTCGTTTTATGGAGAGCGCTGCGGCAGGGGAGCGCTGAAGCAGATGCCAGAGCGCTTTTAGAAGCAGGCTTTACCACAGTCAGCTTGCTGCTACTGACGCTTGGCTATCGCAGGATCGGCTTTGCCTACTGGCTGCTAGGAATGTATTCGATTCTGATTCCGCTGACTGCGGGAATTGACTCGATGGCAAGATATGTCCTGCCTATTTTTCCGCTGTATATTGTGCTGGCGCACTTGGGCCGTCAGGAGGCATGGGACGATGGCATGACGCTTTTTCTAGGGCTCTTGCAGGGCTGCCTGATGGTGTATTGGTGCACCGGACAGTCTTTGGTAGTTTGATTTATGCAGATTTTCCGCGTATTTGCCTAGCTCAAGTTGCCCACTAGGAGATACCCTATGCCATATACCTAAAAGTTGATTGATCGCCTGCTATGGAGTACGAGCCGATATTGCCGCTGCGGGCGGTTGCCTTTCAGATTGTGTTTTTGATGGTGGCGATCGCCATAGAAGCAGGCATTTTGCGACAGCGGCTGCGGCTAGGCTTTCAGACCAGCGTGCAATACGCCATTTTAATCAATCTGGCATCTGTAGTCGTTGGGTGGATGGCTTTTTTGATCATAGAGCCGCTGTCGCCGCCGCCTCTAAAGGCGCAGATTATCAGCTATGTGCTCTATGACCGACTGCTGCTCAATGGCTGGACAGCCCAGGTCGGCGGCGCAATTTTTGCGGTGGGTTTGGTGGCCTTTTTCGTAACGTTTTTTATCAAGGCCAAGGGGTTGGAACTCATCATGCGCTCAGATAGCGCTTGGGGGTTGCCAAAAACGTCTAAGCCCTTTGACCAGCTGCCACGAGATCAGCGCTATGCCAGAGCGCGGGAGGGCCGCACCGAAGCGCGGCAGGCTATCTCCGATTTTACCGACACGGTGATTTTGGCCAATGCAGCCAGCTTTAGCGCCATTTTGCTGCTGTTATTACTGCGGGCCGTAGCGGAGGGCTGGATATAGTGCAAGAGATTTTTCGAGATATCAGCGGGCAGATAAGAACGGCGTTTTGGCCAGATCGCTATTTTGCCTGGCAGACGCTGCTGCTGCTGAGCCTATTTTCACTGCTAGTGGCCGCTGCGCTAGAGTCTCTTAACGGTGAGGGCAATCCTTTCAGCGTCAGGCTTCTGAGCACGCTGAGCTGGATCTTTCTAGTGTCAGCCATTTGGTGGGCGCTGGCAGAAAACCCTGTAGTAGTCGGTGGCTTTTCTATCAGCCCGTGGATCACCGGGGCAGTACTGTGTTTGTTTTTATTTGAACCCTGGTCGGCAGATGACCGATTGCGCTGGTCAATTTCTAGCTGGCCGCTGATCTCTACGACTATTAAGACGCTGCCCTACTTTGTCAACTGGGAGCTAGAAGTTAAGCTGCCGGCAAGCCGCGATCGCTCCCAGCTGATCCTGGTGCTGCTGATCAATCTGCTGCTGACTAGCTGGATTTTGTTTTACTTCCGAGTGCAAGACTGGGTGTCTAACTACCCGACTCTACTGGTCAGTGATTTGAGCAGAAGCGCTTTTGTCACTGATTTCAACTCAGACCGCAATCAGCAGCCTCAAGGGGTGCCGCTGCTAGAGAGTACAGCAGATGCCATCACCAGAGAGCTAGACGGACTGCCCTGGTATCAGACTGAGCGCTGGCTCTACACCCGGCAAGAACGGCTCGAAGCGATTTCACAGCGCACGGCCAACGCCTTTTCTGCCCCGACTGAAAAAATGTTCTGGCAGATTGAAGTGCCAGAGTTAAAGCGATTAGGAGAGGGCTACTTGCTGCGTTTGCAGGCCAGATGGTTGGGCCCTGTTTCTCGCGATCAGAGTTTCTTTTTGGAAAAAGACTGCAAAATTTTGCCAAAAGACAGCGCGCGGCCCACCCCAGCAGGAACCGACCAGCCGTCCTCAACTTCCCAAACCACTACCGTAGACTGCGGTGAAGAACCGCCTGTGGTGCAGTGGCTCGGGGGTGCTTAGCCGTCAGTAGCCAGCAATTTTTTAAAAGCGTGATAGAAGGCGCTATTGGAAAAGGAATACTTCCAAAAAAGGTAAACAATGGGTTCTACTTTGATGACGGTTTCTACGGTCTGGGCCAGAATTTGGACGATCGCTCGCAATGTGTTTCTAGAGGTGGTGCGCGATCGCATTCTCTATATTGTCGGCGTGTTTGGGCTGGTGATGGTGATGGCGATCGCCCTACTGCCCGAAATCGCCGCCGGTACTGAAAACAAGCTCATTCTCGATACAGGTCTAGCAGCCATCAATCTGCTGTCTCTCTTTGTCGTCGTATTTATCGGCACCGGCTTGATCAACAAGGAAATCGAGAAAAAAACGGTGCTGGTATTAATTGCCAAGCCCGTCAGCCGTCTGGAATTTATCTTAGGTAAACATCTAGGCCTGAGCCTGGTAATGGCGGTCCTGATTGCCGCTTTGACCGCCGTAATGCTCGGGCTGCTGGCGCTTGGCAGCATACCGTTTCAGCTCAATCTGATGCTGCTAGCCGTTCTGTTTATGTTTTTGGAAATGGTGCTGCTAATCGCGGCAGCAATGATGTTTGGCGTCGTCACCAGCACCGTCCTCGCCACTTTGATGACACTAGCCATTTTTGCAGTCGGGCATGAAACGCGCAACATTTTAGAGCTGGACAAAATTGCTGAAAGTGAGAACTTTCGCCGAATTGCCGAAGGCTTGTTTCTCGTCCTGCCCGACCTGGAGCGGCTAAACCTCAAAAACGAGATTGCCAACGGCTTCGTCGCTCCCCCCAGCGGCGGCGGTCTGCTAGAAAATGCCGCCTACGGCCTGATTTATACCGCGCTGCTGCTGACGGTGACGGTAGCCATATTCGAGCGGCGACAGTTCTAGGCACTTCGATACAATGTGAAAGAGACCCCAGCACACACAACTGTCCGGTTATGGTACAAGCTCCCTCTGAAAGACTGACGCTTGAAGCATTTTTAGCCCTTCCAGAAACTAAGCCTGCCAGCGAATACATCAGCGGACAAGTTGTTCAAAAGCCTATGCCTAAAGGAAGACACAGCAGGCTCCAGCTGAGGCTAGCAATGGCAATCAATGAGGCTTTAGAAGATAGAAAGATTGCCTCTGCCTTTCCCGAACTCAGATGCACATTTGGCGATCGCTCCATCGTGCCCGATGTCAGCGTTTTTACCTGGCAGCGCATTCCCTTTGACGAAACAGGCGACGTAGCCGACATATTCAATGCTCATCCCGACTGGATGATCGAAGTTTTGTCACCGGGACAAAGTCCCATAAAAGTTACGCATAAAATCCTGCATAGTCTGAGTCATGGGACTCAGATGGGCTGGCTAATCGACCCAAGTGAGCGAACAATTTTGACCTATCCAAGAGGCAAGCAGCCACAGTCGTTTGAGGACAACCAAAGTCGGCTATCAGTGCCGGAATTTGCGGGTTCAGTAAACGTAACGCATGGAGATGTTTTTGGCTGGCTGAAGCTGTAGTGGGTTTACCAGTAGACCGCAGTGCCAGTGAGAAGCGTTAGAGTGAGGTATTGTAGTGCGTTTTCTGATTTTTTATGTCTAGCAAGCTCGCTCAGCTCCAGGCTATCTTTCGTGAAATGGATCGAGCGCTGATCGCTTATTCAGGGGGCATTGACAGTACGCTGGTCGCGAAGGTCGCTCACGATGTGCTGGGATCAGAGGCTTTAGCGGTCACAGCCAATTCTCCTTCGCTGATGCCGGAAGATTTTATCGATGCGAAGTCTCAGGCGGCGGAAATGGGGATCGCTCATAAAGTGGTAGAAACCCGTGAGATGGAGAATGAGCAATATACCTCTAACCCGGTCAATCGCTGTTATTTTTGCAAGAGTGAGCTGCACGATACGCTCAGGCCGCTGGCCGATCAGCTGGGCTATCTGTATGTGGTAGATGGGCTAAATGCGGATGATTTACAGGATTATCGGCCAGGGATTGCGGCGGCAAAAGAAAGGGGAGTGCGATCGCCCCTAGCAGAAGTCGGCATCACCAAGCTAGAAGTGCGAGAAATCTCCCGACAGCTCGGCCTACCCTGGTGGGATAAGCCCTCTCAGCCCTGCTTGAGTTCGCGCTTTCCCTATGGCGAGCTGATCACAACTGAAAAGCTGCACCGGGTAGGCAGGGCCGAGCGCTACATGCGAGATCTGGGATACCGCAATCTGCGGGTACGCTCAGATGGAGAAACCGCACGAATTGAGCTGATGCCCGAAGAAATCCAAGGATTTGTCGCCAAGGTAGCTTTGCCAATTCTAGTGGAAGCCTTTCAGGGCTTTGGGTTTACCTACGTCACGTTGGATCTTGAAGGCTACCGCAGCGGTAAGCTCAACCGGGTGCTAAGTGAAGTAGCCTCATGACGAGCAGCAGCGATCAGCTTAATGTAGTTGACTTTGGCCGCGCCGTTTGCAGCAGTTTGCCCCAGGCAGAGCAGCGCGAATGGCTCATTGCTAACGGCATCGGCGGCTATGGCTGTGGCACCCTCGCTGGCACCCTAACTCGCTGCTATCACGGCCTGCTGGTCGCCGCTCTCAAACCGCCGCTGGGCCGCACGCTGCTGCTCACTAAGCTAGATGAAGCGGTAAGCTATCGGCGCACGTCTTATCCATTGAGCTGCGATCGCTGGGCAGGCAGCACCCTCACTGGTCACGGCTATTTGCAGCTAGAGCGCTTTCATCTAGAGGGCACCACGCCGGTTTGGAGCTATGCGATCGCCGACGCCCGCTTAGAAAAAAGAATCTGGATGCAGCCCGGTGAAAACACCACCTACATTCAGTATCAGCTGCGCCGAGCCAGCAGCCCGCTTACCCTGTCGATAAAAGCGCTAATCAACTACCGCGATCATCACAGCGTCACTCAGAGCAACGCTTGGGACAAGCAGCCCATCCAAACAAAACCTCATCCCAAAGGGCTGCAAATTCAAGCTTTTGGCCAAGCCACCCCTTTCTACCTGCTCAGCGACAAAGGCCAGCTCCTACCTGCCAATAAGTGGTATCAGCACTACCTGCTCACTCTGGAACAATATCGCGGCCTCCCTCACTTGGACGACAACTGTCACGCCGCTACCCTCCGCACCGCCCTCCGCCCCGGCGAGACCCTCACTCTGGTCGCCAGCACCAACCCCCAAGCCTTAATAGACGGCCAAACTGCCCTCTCCACCCGCCAGCAATACGAACAAACCCTTCTTACCCAAGCCTTTCCACCATCCACCACCCTCGCACCACCTGCTTGGATCCAACAACTTACCCTCGCTGCTGACCAGTTCATCGTCAGCCGCACCATTCCCGGCGATGACACTCCCGGCAAAACCGTCATTGCGGGCTACCCCTGGTTTGGCGATTGGGGCCGAGACACCATGATTGCCCTCCCCGGTCTTACTCTCGCCACCCATCGCCCAGAAGTCGCCCGCCCGATTCTACGCACCTTCGCTCGCTATCTCAGCCAGGGAATGCTCCCTAACGCTTTTCCCGAAGCCAACGACACGCCGGGCTACAACACTGTCGATGCTATTCTCTGGTACTTCGAGGCAATCCGCGCTTACATTGCGGCAACCCAAGACGACGGGCTTTTGCAAGAACTCTTTCCAGCGCTAGCCGAAGTGATTGACTGGCATGTTCGAGGCACGCGCTACCAGATTCATTTAGACAGCGACGGTCTGATCTATGCAGGTCAACCTGGCGAGCAACTCACCTGGATGGACGCCAAAGTAGACGACTGGGTGGTTACTCCGCGCATTGGTAAACCTGTTGAAATCAATGCGCTGTGGCACAACGCGCTGATGACGATGGCTCAGTTCTGTCAGCGGTTGCATAAGCCCGACCAAGAATACACTGCCCTTGCTCAGCGAGCCGCCACCGGCTTTGAGAAGTTTTGGCAGGCTGACGATGGCTACTGCTACGACGTGATTGATGGCCCCGAGGGTGACGATACCACTCTGAGACCCAACCAGATTTTCGCCGTTTCCCTAGCCTTCGCCCCACCTCTGACTGCGCGGCAGCAAAAAGCTATTGTTGACGCCTCCGCTCAGCAGCTGCTTACTTCTCATGGGATGCGATCGCTCACTCCCACTCATCCTGACTACATCGGTCGCTACGGGGGCGATCGCTACAAGCGTGACGGCGCCTATCACCAGGGCACCGTTTGGAGCTGGCTAATCGGCCCCTTTGTGCAAGCTCACCTCAAGGTCTATCGAGATCCTGCTGCTGCCCGGACCCTGCTCATGCCGATAGCTCACCACCTGCGCTCAGGCTGCGTCGGCACCCTCAGCGAAATATTCGACGGCGACCCGCCCTACTCGCCCCGAGGAGCCTATGCCCAAGCCTGGTCTGTTGCTGAAGTCCTTCGCCTCTGGCAGCTCATTGACCAGTGGCCTACTGTTCGCTAGCGGCTGCACTTTCCCACCGCTCCACGTAAGGCTGCCAGTGCGCTTCAACTTTTGATCGGGTTTCAGCGTCAAGGGAGTATTGGTTTTGGCGGTAGTCTTTGAGGCCAGCCAAATAGCTTTCAAACTGAGGGCGATCGCTTTCAAAATCCGACAGCCCTAGCTGCTTAAATAGGGCTTCGAGTTCTCTAAGCGGATTGGTCTGTAAATCTTCAAAGCTTAGTTCAGCAAATTGATGAGCCGGGAGATCGGCGGTGTCGGCTTCGAGCGATCGCATCAAAAAAGGATAGCTCTCTAAAATCAGCGGCTCAATCGGCAAATCGCCATAGGGTTGCAGGGCTAGCTCGGGCAGCAGGCGGTTGAAATAGTGCCGCGCCGACACAAACACCCGGTAGGGATCGCGATGGATATGGATGAACTTTGCCCCCGGCCAAATCTCCCGCAGATGGCGAATGTAGCCGGTGTAGACAGGGTTCTTGATGAGCAGGGCTCGGTGCCCCTGATGGATAGAAACTTTCTTGAGCAGGTGACGATGCAAATGCCGCCAGTGGTCTAAATCTGAGCCATTTTCCGCTGGAAACACATCCTGGCGGAAGTGCGCCTCAAACTGGCTAGGGAAGTACATCCCGTGGTAGTAGGAGTGCGCCCCCATCGTAGCCAGTGGAATAGAATCTTCCTGAGGCGAAGTGGGCGTGACCGCTACATTATCCACGTAGCGATCTTGAGGCAGCGCTTTTTCCAGCAGCGGCTCTAGAGCCCGCACAATGCCCAAAACATCCCACGGTAGCCCGGTCGCTAATGGAGTAATGTATCCAAACTGCGACGACTGAGCCATCAAATTGTGCAGATGGGTGGTGCCTGATCGCCAATACCCCACAATAAAAACCGGGGCAGGCATAGCGTCAGCCCCTCGCTCGGACAGCTCAAAAACAACGCGCTCTGCCGTTGAGAAGGGCCAGCGAGCGAAAGCTACGGCTAAGGCCAGGGCCACCTGAGGCCAGCGATTTAGAGCAATTGGCCCGTTGGACAGCAGCAGCTTTAATAGAGTATCCGGATTGCTGCCGCACAAGGGATGGAAGAGGCTTGCCATAATTCAGCCGTATTTAAGGGGGAACTATCGCGCCCCTGCTTTGCTGCGCAGCGCCTGAGTTGCCAAAGTTTTGCCAAAGTCCCAGGCGGCACCCGGCACCCGATGTGCATCTGCCACCACGTCGCTAACCGCTTCTACGACCCAGCGGCGATCGCTCTCTGTCAAAATCAGCGGCGGCAGAAATTTCACCACATTCATGCCGTAACCAGCCACCTGCGACAAAATGCGATGGCGCGTAAACAGAGGCACGGTAATGATTTGAGAAAATAGACCTCGGTTAGCCGTCTCCAGCATCTTCCAGGACAGCTTCAGTTTCAGGCTTTTCGGTTCACCAAACTCCAGTGCGATCATCATCCCTCGCCCTCGCACGGCCTTCAGGCACTCATACTGGCCGACCAAAGGCTGCAAATCATCTACCAGCTGCTGCCCCATCTGAGCGGCATGGTCAACCCAATTTTCAGCTTCCAATACTTCCAGTGTGGCGAGTCCAGCCGCCATCGCCAGATTATTTTTACCAAAGGTGCTGCCATGCACAACGGCCCTGTCCATCCGGCTAAACACCTTGTCAAAAATCCACGGGCGGCAGGCTACCGCCCCCACCGGCACGAGCCCGCCCGATAGCGCTTTAGCCATACACAGCAGATCGGGCTCTACGCCAAAATGCTCCACCGCCCACCATTTACCCGTCCGGCCCAGCCCCGTCTGCACCTCATCGGCAATAAACAGGCTACCGTACTTGCGGCAAAGTGCCGCCGCCCCTGGCAAATAGTCCGTCTCAGGAATCCAGACGCCGTGCCCCTGAATCGGCTCGGTGATAAAAGCGGCTACATCTTTGCCCGACAGAGCCTGCTCTAGCGCCGCCAAATCGCCAAAGGGAACCTCAATAAAGTTAGGCAGCAGCGGGCCAAATCCGGCTCTAAAATGAGCATCTCCGGTCGCCGAGAGAGACCCCAGGGTCAGCCCGTGATAGCCCCCTTTGCAGTAGACAATCTTGGCGCGTCCGGTAGCACAGCGGCTAAATTTGATCGCAGCTTCGACGCTTTCTGTCCCGGAATTGGCGAAAAAGATCCGATCTAGCCCAGGCGGAGTCAGCCGCTGTAGCCGCTCTGCTAAGAGACCAGACAGCAGCGACACATCCATCTGCACCAGGTTCGGCAGATCGGCTGCTAAAACATCTTGCAGCGCTTTGACAACCGCAGGATGGTTGCGCCCTAGGGCAAATACGCCGAACCCGCTGAGCAAGTCCAGATAGCGATCGCCCCGATCATCAAACAGATAAGCCCCCTCTGCTTTGACATAGTGGCGATCAAACCCAATGGTCTTCAGCACATTGACCATTTGCGGGTTGAGGTACTGCTCGTGCAGGGCAAAATTGTCCTGCTGCCGCTGTTTTATCAGGTCTAGGATGTCCATTTTTCAGGTAAAAAGGGTGAACCAACTAAGCTGCGCCCTTGGTTAGGTTGCGCCGAAGAGACTGCCGAGCGATCGCGCCATATTCTGAGGCTGCATCGCATCTACGGCTGCTGTCGGCTCATAGCCGCAGTGAACCATACAGTCAGCGCACTGAGGATTGCCACTTTTAACGCCATAGTTATCCCACTCAGTTTCATCAATCAGCTCCTGAAAGGTCTTGTAGTGCCCTTCATTCAGCAGGTAACAAGGCTTTTGCCAACCCAGCACGCTATAGCTAGGACTGCCCCAGGGCGTACAGTCATAGTCTTTTTGACCGATGAGAAAATCTAGAAAGAGCGGATTATGGTTAAACTGCCAGCCCTTTTTGCCTGCTCGAAAAGGCGCTAATATCTCTCGAAACAGCGCTTTAGTCTGCTCCCGCTGAAGGAAGTGATCCTGGTCGGGAGCCCAGTCATAGCTGTAGCCCGGCGATACCATCATGCCATCTACGCCGATGTCAGTCAGGTAGTCAAACAGGTCTTGAATTTCTTTGGGGTTGGTACCGTCAAAAACGGTCGTATTCGTCGTCACCCGGAAGCCTCTGGCCTTCGCCGCCCGGATCGCGCTCACCGCCTTCTCAAACACGCCTTCGCGGTCTACGCAGCGGTCGTGCAGCTCCTTCAAACCGTCCAGATGAACGCTGAAGCTGAGGTAGGGAGACGGCTCGAACTTATCCAGGCTTTTTTCCAGGAGCAGGCCATTTGTACAAAGGTAAATAAACTTTTTTCGTTTGACCAAACCCTGTACAATCTGGTCAATTTCGGGATGTAAAAGCGGTTCTCCACCTGGAATTGAAACGACGGGTGCGCCGCATTCTTCTACAGCAGCAAAACACTCTGCCGGAGAAAGATGCTGCTTTAGAATTTCTTTAGGGTGCTGGATTTTGCCACAGCCTGAACAGGCCAAATTACATCGAAACAAAGGTTCTAGCATAAGCACTAGCGGGTAGCGCTTGCGACCTTTAAGACGCTGCGAGACAAGGTACTGTCCTACTGAAAATGCCTGCTGTAAGTGGATGCCCATTCATTTGCTCCGATAGCTATCTAGCTTTTTCTACTGTACTCTGACAAAATTCACTCTTGGCAAATTAATCTAGCATTAATCATTCTGTATAAAGGTAACTGCATCATTTGTGGTGTGTATGAGGAGAAAAAATGCTGTCTGCTAATCCCGCGCTGGCCTTGCTAAAAGCCACCAGTCGAACCTTTTATATTCCTATTAGTCTATTGCCATCGGACTTGCAGAAGGCAGTCGCCTCTGCATACCTGTGTATGAGAGCCATTGACCAGATTGAAGATCACCCCAAGATGGACTTTGTGCTAAAGGCCAAACTGCTGCGGCAACTCAGCCTGAATCTGCAAGCGGGGACCGATACCTCTAAGGTAAGTGATTTTGCTGAGGGACTGAGCGACTTTAAAGTTGAACTTGAAGAGGTGACGCTGCGAGTCGGCGAATGGGCAATGCTGGCCCCGGCCACAATCGCCCCTCGAATTTGGGATGCAACGGCGGCAATGGCAGATCGCATGGCTTACTGGGCCGAGCGTAACTGGCTGATTGAAGATGAAGCCGATCTCAACCGATATACCTTTAGCGTAGCGGGGGCGGTCGGACTGATGCTATCCGATCTTTGGGCCTGGCACGATGGCACTCAGACCAATCGCACTGAGGCCATTGGTTTTGGGCGAGGTTTGCAGGCTGTAAATATATTGCGCAACCACGCAGAGGATATGACTCGGGGGGTAGATTTTTACCCGCCCGACTGGGCTGATGAAGACATGCAGCGCTATGCTCGCCACAACCTGACGCTGGCTGATGCCTACACTGCCGCCCTGCCCAAAGGTCCGGCTCTGATGTTTTGCAAAATTCCGCTGGCGCTGGCTCACGGCACTCTCGATGCCCTCTCTCAGGGCAGGGAGAAGCTCAGCCGCAGCGACGTGCTGGCGATTGTCGGCCAGATCACTCGGGTGGCTGGCTGATGTCATTCATTGATTGAGCGTTGACTGATCTAATAGCTGATTGATCTAAGCGCGCGATAGGATCGTACTTTAGATCTACAGATCTACCTTGCTCAATCGGCTTGTTCAAATGGCCCCTTCTGCCCCTGCCCCGCTTCGGGAAAGACTTAACATTTCCAGGCTGGCTATTCAGCATTCTTGGGTGACCGTTTGCTGTTGGCTGGCGATCGCCGTCGCCGGTCTATTTGCCTTCAGCACGCTCAAGTACGCCCTCTTCCCCGATATCACATTTCCGGTGGTGGTCGTCAATGCGACAGCGCCGGTGGCTACCGCTCTAGAAAGTGAAGCGCAGCTGACGATTCCACTCGAAGAGCAGCTTCAGCCAGTAGCGGGGCTTAAGAAAATAATATCTTCGACAACAGCCGGTCGTAGCGTGATGAATCTGCGCTTTGGGGTGGGCACAGCACTAGCGGACTCTACGGCAGCAGTCGAGCAAGCAATCGCGCAGGCCGAACTGCCGGCAGCAGCAGATTTTGAAGTCATTCCGCTTAATCTGAACGAAGCGACTGCGGTAAGCTACGCGCTCTCTAGTGAGTCGCTCTCTTTAGCCGACCTATCAGAGCTGGCAACAGACCAAATTTTACCCCCATTGCGAGCAATCTCTGGCGTGCTGCGGGTCGATTTGCTGGGCAACGGCATTACGGATAGCGCTACTCCAGCGGCGGCCTCAGGCTCTTTTTTAGCCAATCTGCAAAACCCGCCCACGCTGATTCGCTTCAATCAGCAGACAGCGCTAGCGCTGCAAGTCGTAAAACGCAGCGATGCCAATACGCTGGAGGTAGTGGACCGAGTAGACGCTGAAGTCGAGCGGCTACAGAGTCAGCTATCGGCGGTGCAGCTCACGCTGGCGGCAACCCAGGCAGACTATATCAAAGCAGCAACCCAGGCCACGATTGACTCACTGTGGGCGGCGATCGCACTGGCGGTGCTGGTGATCTTTGGCTTTTTACGCAGCTGGTGGGCGACGCTGATTACGGCGCTAGCGATTCCACTTTCGCTGCTGGGCACCTACATCGTCATGGCGATTTTTGGCTTCAATCTGGAGACGATTACGCTGCTAGCCCTGGCGCTGGTTATCGGCATCATTGTAGATGACGCCATTGTTGAGATTGAAAACATCACCCGGCATCTCGACCTGGGATTGAGCCCGCGTCAGGCGGCGATCGTTGCCACGCAGGAAATTGGGCTGACGGTGTCGGTTTCGACGCTGACAATTGTGGCGGTATTTTTACCGGTGGCCTTTATGGGCGGCACCGTAGGGCAGTTTTTTAAGCCTTTTGGCCTGACAGTTTCGGCGGCGGTGCTGACTTCGCTGCTGGTGGCGCGAACGCTAACACCGGTACTGGCGGTCTACTGGCTGCGGCCAAAGCGACCAGAGCAACGGCTAAAGCGACCACAGACTGATGGATCGGTCACAGCGCCCTCACCGGCAAACCCGGATGCAGCTGCTGCCAGCTTAGAACCCAGACTGGAGCGCAGCTACAGCCGGCTGCTGTCTTGGGCGCTGCGCCATCGCGGTGCTGTAGTGGGGATTGCGATCGCCAGCCTCATTGCCGGTATTGCCATCATTCCCCTCATTCCCAAAGGCTTTATTCCCCAGCTAGATCGCGGCGAATTTTATCTCAACTACACCGTGCCACTGCCCGCTGCTCCCTCCGGCGATCTGCAAAGACTGATCGCGATACCCGCCGATCCCTCAGCGCCACCGACCGATCCAAGATCTCTATTGCTAGAGCAATCGCTCACGACAGCCGGGCCGCTAGAAGACCTCGCCTTTCAGCTACCGGAGGTGGCCTCGGTTTTGACAACGGTAGGTGGCAAAGGTAGACCCAATCAGGGCAGTCTTTATATTCAGCTACAGGGTCAGCGCGATCACACAACAGCTGCCGTCCAAGCTCAGCTCCGGCAAGATTTGCTCGATTCAACTAACCCCGAACTCAGCGGCGTGGTCACCAGCGTTGAAGACATTCAGTTTGTCGATACGGGTGGCGAAAAGCCCTTGCAGGTAGTACTGCTAGGCGATAATCTAGCCGAACTCAACCGGGCTATCACCGCCATCAAAGACAAAATCGAGCCGCTGCCGGGCTTCGCCGATGTGCGCATTTCTGGAGAAGAGAACACCGCCGATCAGGTAGTCGAAATTGATCGGCAAAACGGGCAGCGAGCCGCTTCTATCAGCGCTAACTTAGCTCAGGGCGAAGCGTTAGGGAATGCCACTGACCAGGTGGTGAAGATTGCTCAGTCAGTGATTCCGCCAGGCGTTCGCATTGACTTAGGCGGCGACTCTGCGCGGGCGGGCGAGGTGCTGGGCAGCTTTGGCAGAGCGCTCACCCTGGCCGTTATCTGTATGCTGGCCGTTGTGCTGATTCCCTTTGGCCGTCTGCTAGAACCAGCTGTGGTAGCGCTTTCTTTGCCACTGTCAATCGTGGGGGCGATGCTGGCGCTGCTGCTAACCCGGAGTGACTTTGGCATGGTGTCGCTGCTCGGACTGCTGTTTTTAGTCGGTCTGCTCGATAAAAATGCGCTGCTGCTGATGGACTACGCCAATCAGCTGCGGCGGCACGGTATGAAGCGTACCGAAGCGATTGTCAAAACTGGCCTGGTGCGGCTGCGACCCATTTTGATGACGACGGCTTCGACGGTGCTGGGAATGCTGCCAATCGCCTTTGGACTGGGCGCTGGGGCTGAGCTACGTCAGCCGTTGGCAGTAGCCATTATCGGCGGGCTGACCACCTCAACGCTGCTGAGCTTGCTGGTGGTGCCAGTGCTCTATAGCCTGCTAGAAGACGGCTGGCAGCGGCTAACCGGACGGTTAAACCAGCGTCCGAGCAAGCACCCGAGTCAGCAATGAGCCTGATTGCTTTTTTACTGCGCACTTCGTGGCGGGCGATCGCACTGGCGCTGGCGACTGGCCTGCTGAGCGGGGGCTGTAGCGCCGGATTGATTGCGCTGATCACTCAAACGATGGTTCGAGAGTCGTCGTCTAGCGCTGCCTACGCCTTTATCGGATTGGGAGCAGTAGCCCTGGTGACCGCTGCGATTTCTCGGATTTTGCTGGTGCGGTTTTCTCAAGAGGCCGTATTTGGCTTGCAGATGCGTCTGAGCCGTCAGATTTTGGCCACTGAGCTGAAACCCCTGGAGACGATTGGACTGCCTCGCTTGCTGGTGGTGCTGACTGACGATATTCAGGCGATCGCCACAGCTGCCGGTGTGGTGCCGGTACTCGTGATCAATCTGGCCAGTGCAGCGGGATGTATGCTGTACGTCGCCTGGCTGTCCTGGCAGGTTTTACTACTGGTTTTGCTGCTGACGCTGGTGGCTTCAGTGAGCTGTGGCTGGTTTCTAAGCCGAGGGCGCTACTGGCTGAACGCCGCGCGGAACCGGCAAGACCGGCTATTTCAGCATTTTCGCACGCTGATTGAAGGAATCAAGGAGCTGAAGCTGCATCACAGCGGGCAGCAGGACTTTTTGCAGGCAGATTTAGAGCCCACGGCGCTACAGCTACAGCGGGCGAATGAGCGCGGGCTCAGCCTGTTTGCGGTGCTCGATAGCTGGGGTAAGTTTATCTACTTCTTTGCGGTGGGCCTAGTGCTGTTTGCCTTGCCTCGCTGGATTGGTCTCAGCCCCGAAACTCGCTTTGGCTATGTGCTCACGTTTACTTACGTGCTTGGGCCGATGGAGGGACTGGTCAACAAGCTCCCCTTCCTCAGTCGGGCCAGCATCGCTCTGAATAAAATTGAGGCTTTGGAACTGAGCGACCCAGACAGCGCCCCGTCTGCCCCGACCTCGACAGCAGCGCTTCCCCCCCTAGCCAACTGGCAGCGCCTTACGCTCAAAGGCGTCACCCATGCCTACCGGACTGATCAGGGCGATCGCGAATTCACCTTAGGCCCAGTCGAGCTGATGGTTCACCCAGGAGAGCTGCTTTTCGTTGTCGGTGGCAACGGCAGCGGCAAGTCAACTCTAGCCAAAGTACTGACAGGCTTATATCCGCCCCAATCTGGCTCCATCTGGCTCGATGACCAGCCAATTGACCTTTCTAATCGGGAATGGTATCGCCAACACTTTTCTGTTGTTTTCTCAGATTTTTATCTGTTTGATCGCTTATTGGGCTTTGACAGCCGCGCTGATGACAGCCGCGCCCGAGAGTATCTGAAAAAACTTCAGCTCGATCACAAAGTCAGCATTGAGAAAGGGAAATTTTCGACGACAGCCCTCTCTCAAGGCCAGCGCAAACGCCTCACTTTATTAGCCGCCTATCTAGAAAACCGCCCGCTCTACCTGTTCGATGAGTGGGCAGCCGACCAAGACCCCACTTTTAAGAACATCTTTTACACTCAGTTTTTACCAGATCTAAAAGCTCAAGGAAAGACAATATTTGTCATCAGCCACGATGATCAGTACTTTCATCTGGCCGACCGTCTAATCAAGCTCGATTACGGCAGCCTGAAATATGACAAACCGCCCACCCAGTCGGCCTATGCGCAGTGAGTATGCACAGAGAAGATCTCAACATTAGGACAATTCTAGTGCCTGCGGGGGCCGAGTATAGAGCGGTGAAGAAAGGATTAAGCCGAGTATCTGACGCGCCTCAGCTAGTGGCGATTCCCGCCGGGCCACAGGGTGTAAAAAAGTTTTTAGAGATCTGGCAAGCACACCGTTCCCCCCAGAATTCGCTCCAATCGGGCGGCGTGTTGCTAATGGGATTGGGAGGGAGCCTATCTCCTGAGTACGATGTCGGCGATGCGGTGGTAATGGAGCGCATTTGGCATGGGTTTGAACGCGAAGCGGTGTTTGAGTGCGATCGCCCCTTAACTACTCAGATTGCGCAGCGACTCGGAATTGCTGTAGGGGTAGGAGTGACCTGCGATCACGTGATTACAACAGTTGAAGAAAAGCAGAGATTGAGCGATCGCTACAGCGCCGATGTCGTTGATATGGAAGCAGCCGTTTTGCTGAAGGAATTGCCCGGCGCGATCGCTGTTTTGAGAGTGATTAGCGATGACTGCCGCTATGATTTGCCCGACATCTCTGGGGCGATCGCTGCCGATGGCTCACTCAAGCCAATGTATCTCACGCTTAGTTTCGTAAAACGCCCGCTATCAGCCATCAGATTTATTACAGGTTCACTAAAAGGGCTGAAAGCGTTAGGAAACATAGCCTTTTCATTCTTCCAAGACCAAGTACTACTAAATGCAAGAGATAGAGCCTAATGTCTAGAAAAGATACCTTTCACGATATTATGCGCTGTGCCCTCGAAAAAGACGGGTGGACAATCACTCACGATCCACTTCTGTTACGATACGAGCTAGGAAACTTGTACATCGATCTAGGCGCTGAGAAGATCTTAGCCGCAGAACGGGGAGGTCAAAAGATCGCTGTTGAAATCAAAAGTTTTTTGCAAAATTCTACCGTCTCAGAATTTCATACCGCTATTGGACAATTCATTAGCTATCGCACACTTCTAAACGAACAATATCCAGAATATGTCTTATATCTCGCCATACCAATAGACACTTACACTTCTTTTTTTGCTACCCAGCTGGCCCGCAGCATTGTAAGCAACTATAGCCTCAAACTCATCGTCTACAAACCACAGCAGGAGACTATCGACCAATGGCTGAATTAGCTCACTATCGCGAAGCCGTACAGAATCTGCTACAGGATTATGCCGTATACGGTCGTAACGATTGCGAAATTGAAACTGAACTTATCTACGATACGAAAAGAGACCACTATCAGCTTGTACATGTTGGCTGGCAAGGCGAGCGGCGCATTTACGGCTGTATCTTACATCTTGACATTAAAGATAGAAAAATTTGGATTCAGCACAACGGTACTGAAAATGACATCGCTGAAGAATTAGTAGAGAAAGGAATCTCTAAGACCGACATCGTCATCGGTTTTCATTCCCCTTTCAAACGCCAATTCACTGATTACGCGGTGAGTTAGCCAGATAAAAACTGTTAATAGTTAACGTCGCTGTACACCCGACCTTTCCAAGCACCTCCTTCTCCAATCCAGTGGCGACGCGCTGAATCGATTGTCATGAGCGTATACAGCAGCGCGATCAGGGGTAGTGCTAAAGCGAGCAAAGGTGAGCCGCCATAGAGCTTCAGGGTGGGCCAATAAGCCCGAGCCATCAGCAGCCAACCGGCTAGGCCGATGAGCGCAGTCAAGCCTTCTCCCAAAGCCATACCTACAATAAATCCTAGCGGCGGCACCCAGTAGACCAGCGCCATCCCAAAAACCGTACCAATTAGCAGCCAGGGAGAATAGTTGAGCTGCGTATAGGCGCTGCGGGTCACCATCTGCCAGATGCTTTGCAAATCTGGGTAGGGGCGCAGGCTGTGAGTCTTTTTACTTAGGCCCAGCCAAATCGGGCCACCCGCTTTGACAGCTGCACCGAGCGCGCAGTCATCGATTAATGCCTGCCTGATCGCTTGGAGGCCGTCAATTTGCTTCAGGGCACTGAAACGAACTAGAGCGCATCCGCCTGCTGCTGCCGCTGTTTTTTTGCCAAAATCATTGACCCACGGAAAGGGGTAGAGCATTTGAAAGAAGAAGACAAAAGCGGGAATCAACAGTTTTTCCCAAAAGCTTTGACAGCGCAGCTGCACCATCAGAGAAACCAGATCTAGCTTTTCTGCTTCTGCCTTGGTGACTAGCTGCCGTATGCTGTGCGGATGGTGCTCAATATCAGCATCGGTAAAAAGAACATAGTCAGGAAATTTCTGCTGCTGAAGATGGCGAAATCCTTGTTCCATTGCCCATAGTTTGCCCGTCCAGCCAGGGGGTAGCGGTCTGCCAGAGAGAATGGTCAAACTAGCGGATTCTTTTAGATCTTCGGCTATTTGAGCGGCGATCGCCCCCGTTGCATCCGTACTCTGATCGTCCACCAAAACCACAGACAATGGGCCAGCATACGACTGGGTGAGGTGCGATCGCAGTGCCCTGCCAATCAGCTCAGCCTCATTTCGCGCTGGCATTACCACCGCCACTGCTGGCCCAATCTCTAACGGCTCAATCTTCAGCACAGAATCTTGCCCCTCAAGCCGCTGGTCAGCCCGCCAAAACTGCCCCCAAACCGTCAGCAGGCCAACCCAAACAACGGCAGCAACAATCACTAACCCCAATAAAGCGCTTTCCATTATTTTGCTACGGTAAAATTTGCACTATGCTATCTCAATAGCGCTATCCAAACTGTATGCAGATCGAAGTCCCACAGCCGTCCGTAAAGCCAGCCAAAGAGATAGACAAAGAACTGGCTCAGGGAATTACAGCGGCTCAAGATTACTTGCTCTCCATTCAAAAAAAAGAGGGCTACTGGTGGGCCGATTTAGAGTCTAACGTTAGCATCACTGCTGAGGCTGTTCTGCTGCACAAAATTTGGCAGACAGATGGTGACAGGCCCTTGCACAAGGCGGAGAAGTACTTGCGATCGCACCAGCAAGATCACGGCGGCTGGGAACTCTTCTCCGGCGACGGCGGCGAGCTGAGCACCTCTGTTGAAGCCTATATGGGTCTGCGGCTGCTGGGCGCTCCGGCTAACGATCCTGCTTTGCTCAGGGCGAAAGCCTTTATTTTGCAGCGAGGCGGCATTAGTAAAACCCGCATTTTCACCAAGTTTCACCTTGCCCTCATCGGCTGCTACAGCTGGCAGGGTCTTCCGGCTTTGCCCGCCTGGATCATGCAGCTCGAACATCCTTTCCCTATCAATATCTACGAGCTGTCCAGCTGGGCTAGAGGCAGCACTGTCCCGCTGCTGGTCGTTTTTGACAAAAAGCCCGTTTACTCAGTCGATCCCAGCTTCGACCTCAACGAACTCTACGCAGAAGGCATTGAAAACGCACGCTGGGAGCTGCCCGCCAGCGGCGACTGGAGCGATGCTTTCCTCTGGCTGGATAAAGCCTTCAAGCTAGCGGAAGCGCTCAACGCTGTTCCTTTAAGAGAAGAGAGCATTCGGCGAGCCGAAAAATGGATTATTGAACGGCAAGAAGCGTCTGGAGACTGGGGCGGCATTATGCCTGCCATGCTGAATTCTCTGCTGGCCCTGCGCGCGCTAAATTACGACGTTAACGATCCAGTCGTGCAGCGAGGCCTGAAAGCGGTCGATAACTTTGCTGTTGAAACCGCAGATACCTATTGGGTGCAGCCCTGCATTTCGCCCGTGTGGGATACGGCTTTGGCGATGCGATCGCTCACCGACTCCAGCCTTGACCCCACCCATCCGGCCCTCGTCCAAGCAGGAGAATGGCTGCTCGACAGGCAAATTCTCAGCTACGGCGACTGGGCCGTCAAAAATCCTCAGGGTCAGCCGGGCGGATGGGCCTTTGAGTTTGAAAATCGCTTTTATCCTGATGTGGATGACACTGCGGTGGTTGTTATGGCCCTGCAAGATGTTGTTTTGCCTGATGAGCCTTTGAAAAAAGCGGCGATCGCTCGGGCCGTACGCTGGATTGCCACCATGCAGTGCAAAACCGGCGGCTGGGCTGCTTTCGATATCGACAATGACCAAGATTGGCTCAACGCTATTCCCTACGGCGATCTCAAAGCGATGATCGATCCTAGCACCGCCGATATCACCGCCCGCGTATTGGAAATGCACGGTCGCTTATCTGACGATTCCACGTTAACCAACAGCTATGCCGCAGATTTGTCCCCCTACAAAATCTCGCGCGGATTAAAATACCTGCTGCAAGCCCAAGAAGCCGACGGCAGCTGGTTTGGGCGCTGGGGTGTGAACTACATTTACGGCACCAGCGAGGCACTTTCTGCCCTGGCGTTAATTGCACCAGAGCGTTGCCAGATACAGATTGAGCGCGGCGTGAGCTGGCTAGTCAGCTGTCAAAATACCGATGGAGGCTGGGGCGAAACCTGTCAGAGCTATCGCGATTCGAGCTTCAAGGGGCAAGGCCCTAGCACGGCTTCTCAAACGGCCTGGGCCTTGTTGGGACTGCTTGACGTGGCTTTTTGCCTGAGCCCATCGGCAAAAGCTGCTGTTCAAAAGGGTGTTCAATACCTGTTGCGTACCCAGAAGGAGGGGACTTGGAAAGAGGAAGCATTCACTGGAACAGGCTTTCCTCAGCACTTTTATCTCCGCTACCATCTCTACTGCCATAATTTTCCCCTAATGGCGCTAGGTCGATATCAACAGAGATGTAGCACCCCATCGCCCATTACCTGATCAATTCCATCTGATTATTGGCCCCAGTCTCTCGCCCCGCTACAGGCGCGCCTGACTGCGGAAATAGTCGTACCCGATCGCAGTTAATTTTTACTCTGACGCGATCGCCCACTGCCAGTCGCTGACCGACCGGCGATCGCACCTGCAAAACCCGCATAGAAGGCATCAACAGCTTGTACTGATACTCCCTGCCCAAAAACTGACGGCCCTGCACCTCTAAGGCCCCGGTCGGATCAGCCACAATCTGCAAATCTTCTTGAGCGACCATCAGCTCACCCCGTTCGGCTCCATCTGCGCCAGGTAACGGGCCTACTTGCCCTAGCTCTGTCTCCCACCCGTCAGCTCGCCGCGCGGCGGGTAAAAAATTTGCCTGCGTTACAAATTCAGCAATAAACCGCGAAGCCGGATTTTGGTAAATGCCCTCAGGCGTGTCTAGCTGCACTAGCTGCCCGGCGTGCATCACCGCGACTAAGTCGGCGATCGCCAGCGCCTCCTCCTGATCATGCGTCACAAAAATTCCCGAGGCCCCAATGCTCTTGAGAATATCGCGCACTTCCTGCCGCAAATACAGCCTTACCTGCACATCTAAGTTGCTAAACGGCTCATCTAACAAAATCAGCGGGGGGCGAGGAGCCAATGCCCGGGCCAACGCCACCCGCTGCTGCTGCCCGCCCGATAGCTCATGCGGATAGCGCTGCGCCATGCTCGAAAGTCCTACCAGGCTAATCGCTTCATGCGCCAGCGTCTGAACCTGTTTTTTGGGCAGATGCCCCCGCCGACAGAGCTGCTTCAGGCCAAAGGAAACGTTTTCAATTACCCGCAAATGAGGAAACAGCGCGTAGTCTTGAAAAACAACGCCCACCTGCCGGTATTCTGGCGGCACCCATTGGCCCTGTCCGCACACCACTTGCCCGGCCAGCTCGATTTCACCTCTTTCGGGCGTCTCAAATCCGGCAACCAGGCGCAGTAAAGTCGTCTTGCCGCAGCCCGATGGCCCCAAGAGCCCAAGCAGGTCACCTTTGTGAAGCGCAAAGCTCGCCCCATCTACAGCCGGAGCAGCCGTCTTGCCAAAGCGCTTAGTGACATTCCGGCAGGCAAGGACAGGGGGAGAGGAAGGCATAGGTTCTGATGACAAATCGGCTCGGCAGCTATTGCATATTAATTTCAATAGTAGCTTTTTCTACTATACGCTATCTCACCCCGGAGCTATTCTCATTAAGCCGTCTGTCACGATCACCTAATGAGAATAGATTGGCTTACTCCACCCACTGCCTGACCAGGTTGTTCAAGCTCTTGGTAATCAGGTCAAACTCGTTTGTTTTTCCGTATTGGTGAAAGAGCGATCGCCTCACCGTATCCAGCTCAAACAAAATCTCGCGCCGAGCAGAATCACGAATCTGACTTTGCACCCAGCCCACCGCCGCCCAGCGCACCCCGCTCACGACCGCATCCACCCGGTGCAAACTCGCAGACGGATACACCAGCATAGAGCCCGCAGGCAGCCGATAAGACTGCTCACTATCGACCCCTTCTACCACCAGCGCACCCCCCTCATAGCTTTCAGGATCAGACAAAAATAGCGTAAACGAAAGGTCCGAACGGAACCCATTCATCAGCGCATTGTCCGTATGGCGACCGTAAGCCATGCCGTCGCTATAGCGGTTAAAGCGCACAGTGTGAATGCGATGGGGCCGCGCCGCCGATTGGAACAGAGGGTGCTTTATCGTCGTTTGTCGCACCTGGTCGATCAACAGCTGAGCACTTGAATGCTTAGCATCGAGCTGCTGATTGTGCTTAACAGCTTTGGCATGCCAGCCAGCGGTAACCTTGCCATCAACCCAGTCGGCTGTCATGAGCTGCTCGCGCATAGCGGCAACGGCCTGCGGTGAAAACAGCTCAGGAATAGTAAAAATCATCAGAAAGCCACCTACTGCCAACCGGCGCGATCTACAATTTCATTCACCTCAGGGTTGTTGCGGCCATAGGAAGCCACATTCACCTCATCCACCTTAAATTCACCCAGCTCAGCCACCACCGGATCCACGTCTATACCAGAGACCACCGGATACTCATTATTGCCGTCTGCAAATACCTTTTGCGCCTCTGGGCTCACCAAAAACTCCATAAACGCAATTCCATTCTCAGGGTGAGGCGAGGTTTTCACCAGTCCCATGCCGCTGATGTTGACATGGGTGCCTCGGCCCTCTTGATTAGGGAAAAACAACGCTGTCTTTGAGATAGCGTCTTGATCTTCAGAATCGTCAGACTTGGCCAATCGCGCCCAATAGTAGTGGTTGACAATCGCCACATCGCATTGGCCCGCCGCCACTGCTTTAATTTGATCGATATCGCCGCCTTCGGGCTGCCGGGCAAAATTTGCAACCAGCCCCTTAGCCCATTTTTCAGTCGCCTCAGCCCCGTCCGATTCCACCATCGAACCCACTAAAGACTGGTTGTACTCGTTGCTAGAGCTGCGTACACAGACTCGCCCTTTCCACCTGGGATCAGCCAAATCTTCGTAAGTAGAGAGTTCACTCGGCTGCACATTTTCTTTGTTGTAAACCAGCAGCCGGGCTCGCGTCGTCAGTCCAAACCAAAGGCCGCTGGGCTCTCGCAAGTTTTCGGGCACCTTGCTATTCAAAACTTCCGAATCTACCGGCTGAAGAATTTCCGCTTCCTGAGCGCGCCACAGACGGCCCGCATCTACGGCCACAAAAACATCTGCTGGGCTCTGCGCTCCCTCGTTTTTAATCCGCTCAATCAGCTCATCTGGCTTGCCTTCCAGGACGTTTACCTGAATGCCAGTCTCAGCCGTAAAGTCCTTGTAGAGGTCTTCATCGATATCGTAATGTCGGGCCGAGTACAGGTTGATGACCTGCTCAGACGAGTCTGAATTTTGCTCCGGACTGGGCTCCGAACCCGGCTCTGAACCAGATTCTGAGGCTGGCTGGCTCTGGCAAGCAGCGATTCCTACTGATAGCGAAAGTGCGATGCCCCACAGCTGCCGTCTGGTGATTTTCATGCTTCTCAATTGCGTTGTTGATAATGATTACTGAAAAAGATTTTCCTATTTTAGTATGTTGGCTTGCGTTAATTGCAGCTGTCCTATCAGGAATTTTTATCATCTTTTATAAGCGGTAGTTCAGGCGGCAGTTCAAATAGGAGTCTCTGAGCCTAAATTTTTTCCGAAAACCCTCTAAAATGGGTTGGATTTATTGCCCCTGGTGTCTTATGCCTCGCCGAAATGACCTTAAAAAGATAATGCTCATTGGCTCTGGCCCGATTGTGATTGGCCAAGCCTGCGAGTTTGACTATTCGGGTACTCAGGCATGTAAGGCTCTTAGAGAAGAAGGCTATGAGGTAGTGCTGGTCAATTCCAATCCGGCGACCATCATGACTGACCCAGAAATTGCTGATCGCACCTATATTGAGCCGCTTACGGTGGCGCTGCTAGAGCAGATTATTGATAAGGAGCGACCCGACGCGCTGCTGCCGACGATGGGTGGCCAAACAGCGCTGAACCTGGCGGTGGATTTGGCCAAAGGCGGCATCTTAGAAAAATACGGCGTAGACCTGATCGGGGCGAACCTGGCAGCGATTGAAAAGGCGGAAGATCGCAAGCTGTTTAAAGAGGCCATGATCAAAATTGGCGTGGGCGTGTGTCCATCGGGCCTGGCAGAAACGATGGATGAATCTTGGCAGATCGGCGCAGAGATTGGCAGCTATCCGCTGATTATTCGCCCGGCTTTTACAATGGGCGGCAGCGGCGGCGGCATTGCCTACAACCAGGAAGAATTTGAAACAATCTGTCGCTCTGGGCTGGATGCTAGTCCGGTTTCGCAGATTTTGATTGAGCAGTCGCTGCTGGGCTGGAAAGAGTATGAGCTGGAGGTGATGCGTGATCTGGCCGATAACGTTGTAATCATCTGCTCGATTGAAAATATTGATCCGATGGGCGTGCATACGGGCGATTCGATTACCGTTGCCCCAGCACAGACTCTGACCGACAAGGAGTATCAGCGGCTGCGCGATGCCTCAATCAAGATCATTCGCGAAATTGGAGTGGAAACGGGGGGATCGAACATTCAGTTTTCGGTGAATCCGGATACGGGCGAAGTTGTGGTGATTGAGATGAATCCGCGTGTCTCTCGCAGTTCGGCGCTGGCTTCTAAAGCGACTGGCTTCCCCATTGCTAAATTTGCCGCCAAGCTCGCGGTGGGCTACCGGCTTAACGAAATTTCTAACGACATTACCGAAAAAACGCCAGCTAGCTTTGAGCCGACGATTGACTACGTGGTCACTAAGATTCCGCGCTTTGCCTTTGAGAAGTTTCCCGGCGCTTCTTCTACCTTGACCACGCAAATGAAGTCGGTGGGCGAAGCGATGGCCATTGGCCGTACGTTTAATGAGTCTTTTCAAAAGGCATTGCGATCGCTCGAAACCGGCAGAGCTGGCTGGGGCTGCGACGGCCCCGAAAAGCTGCCCACCCTCTCTCAGGTGCGCTCCAATTTGCGCAGACCCCACCCGGAGCGCATTTTTGCCATTCGCCACGCTATGCAGCTCGGCCTCACCGTTGAAGAAATCTATGAGCTAACGGCTATTGATATCTGGTTTCTCGACAAGTTTAAGACCCTGCTCACCGTCGAAAAGTTTATCAAGCGCACGCCGCTGACCGCTCTGAGCGAAGCCCAGATGCTGGCAATTAAACAAGAAGGCTTTAGCGACAAACAGATTGCCTACGCTACCAAAACCAATGAAGACGAGGTGCGCACCCACCGCAAATCTCTTGGCGTGGTGCCGGTGTATAAAATGGTAGACACCTGCGCGGCTGAATTTGAATCGTTTACGCCTTACTACTACTCCACCTACGAAACCGAGAGTGAAGTGCTGCCGTCTGATCGGCGCAAAGTGATGATCTTGGGCGGTGGTCCCAATCGCATCGGCCAGGGCATTGAGTTTGACTATTGCTGTTGTCACGCCTCTTTTGCCCTGCAAGACGATGGCTATGAGACAATCATGGTCAACTCCAACCCCGAAACGGTTTCGACTGACTACGATACGAGTGATCGCCTCTACTTTGAGCCGCTCACCAAAGAAGACGTGCTCAACATTATCGAAGCTGAAAATCCCGATGGCGTGATCATCCAGTTTGGCGGTCAAACGCCGCTGAAGCTAGCCGTACCACTGCAAGCCTATCTAGAGTTATCGGCCAGTGACACCGCCGGAAATCCGATCAAAACCCAGATTTGGGGCACTTCACCTGACGCTATTGATGCCGCCGAAGACAGAGAGCGTTTTGAACAAATCTTGCGTGAGCTAGAGATTCGTCAGCCGCCTAACGGATTAGCCCGCAGCTACAATGAATCACTGGAAATTGCCCGCAAGATCAGCTATCCGGTCGTTGTGCGGCCTAGCTATGTACTCGGCGGTCGGGCGATGGAAATTGTCTACTCCGATAAAGACTTAGAGCGCTACATGACGACTGCCGTCCAGGTGGAGCCCGATCACCCGATTTTGATCGACAAGTTTTTAGAGAACGCCATTGAAGTAGATGTAGATGCGATTTGTGACCATACCGGCAAAACCGTGATTGGCGGCATTATGGAACATATCGAGCAAGCGGGCATTCACTCGGGCGACTCGGCCTGTTCCTTGCCGACGGTAAATCTTTCAGAAGAGGCGATCGCCACCATTCGCGACTGGACCTTTAAGCTCGCCAAGCGCCTGAAGGTAATTGGCCTAATGAACATTCAGTACGCCATTCAGGGCGAACAGGTCTTTATCATTGAAGCCAATCCTCGGGCCTCGCGCACCGTGCCCTTTGTCTCTAAAACAACTGGCGCTCGCCTAGCGCAAATCGCCGTGCGCGTCATGTCTGGCAAAACACTCGAAGAAATTGGGTTTACAGAAGAGATTATGCCCAACCATGTCGCGGTTAAAGAAGCGGTTCTCCCTTTCAACAAATTTCCGGGGACAGATACGCTGCTCGGCCCTGAAATGCGCTCCACCGGCGAAGTCATGGGCATTGACACTAGCTTTGGCCAGGCCTATGCCAAAGCCGAACTCGCCGCTTCTCAAATTCTCCCTACCACAGGCACAGTATTTATCTCCGTTAACGACCGCGACAAAACTGCCGTCATTCCTATTGCCAAAGGCTTCGTTGACCTGGGCTTTGATATTGTCGCCACCAGCGGCACCTACAAAACGCTCACTGAAGCGGGCATCGCAGTCGTACTGGTGTTGAAAATTCACGAAGGCCGTCCGCACATTGGCGACGCCCTTAAAAATCAGGACATTCAGCTAATCATCAATTCTCCAGTGGGAGAGACTGCCCAACAAGATGACCGCATCCTCCGCCGCACCGCCCTGGAGTACAAAATTCCTACGATCACCACCATCGCGGGGGCCAGCGCCACGCTGTCGGCGATCCGCTCTCTTAGAGAGAACAAGTTGACTGTCAAAGCCCTGCAAGACTATCTCGCCGTCTAAATTCGGGATTGCCTCAAGCCTCTTTCTTCTACGCCTGATTTTCTACACCCGCAAATGCGCCGCAGCTATCCGGCGTTATCGGTAACTATATGCCTCGCAACTCTCTTACCGACCAAAGCCTCTCAGCCAAACCAAAGCGCCGGGCCTGGTCACAGTTTCAGAGAGATCGGATGGCGATGCTGGGGGCCTTGATTTTGCTGCTGATGACGGTAGGTGTAACGCTGGGGCCGCTGGTATATCCGCTCTCCTATAGCGATATCGATTTTGCCCAGTCTACTGCTCCGCTGAGCTGGCAACATCCACTAGGCACTAATGACCTCGGCCAAGATCAGCTTGCGAGACTGCTGTGGGGCGGGCGGGTGAGCATTGCGGTCGGCATTACGGCGATGCTGGTGTCCATTTCGGTGGGCACGCTGGTGGGCACGCTGGCCGGGTTTTGCGGTGGCGCGATAGACAATGGCCTGATGCGCCTGACAGATTTGTTTTTGTCGCTGCCGCAGCTGCCGCTGTTGCTGCTGATTATCTATTTATTTCGCGATTCGGTGCGGGCGATCGCTGGCCCAGAAAGGGGCATTTTCATGCTGATTATTTTGGTGATTGGCGGGCTGACCTGGATGTCCACTGCGCGGCTGGTGCGGGCGGGCTTTTTGGCAGTAAAAGAGAGAGAATTTGTCCAGGCAGCGCGATCGCTCGGGGCGCATCCGGTGCGCATTGTCTGGCGGCACATTTTACCCAACGTAATTGGCCCGGTGATTGTAGCGGCCACGCTAGGGGTGGGCAATGCAATTATCACCGAATCGACCCTGAGCTTTTTGGGCATTGGCTTTCCGCCAGACGTGCCCACCTGGGGGCGAATGCTGTTCGACGGGCAAAACTATATTGCCAGTGCGCCGCATTTGGTGATTTTTCCGGGGCTAGCTATCTTTTTGACGGTGCTGAGCGTTAACTATGTAGGCGACGGTTTGCGCGATACTTTGGATGTGCGATCGCGCTAAGGAAAAATACCTGTGGCTACTCTCACCCCCATTTACGACTGGTTTGCCCTACAAAACTGGCAGCCAATTGCCTTTCAAAAAGAGACCTGGGCAGCCTATCTGGCTGGCAAGAGCGGCATTATTCAGGTGCCGACAGGGTCAGGAAAGACTTACGGGGCGGTAATGGGGCCGGTGTCACAGATGCTGGCTGAGGTAGAGGCGGGTAAATCACTGGGCGGTTTGCGGCTGCTGTATATCACGCCTTTGCGATCGCTCTCCCGCGACATCGAGGCCTCGATTCGGCGACCGATTGAGGAAATGGGCTGGCCGATTCGGATAGAGTCGCGCACCGGAGATACGAAGTCTTCTGTAAAAAGCCGGCAGATTAAGAAAATGCCGGAGATTTTAATCACGACGCCCGAATCGCTGGCAGTATTGCTCTCCTACAAAAATTTGGTCAAGCGGTTTGGCTCGCTACGCTGCGTAATTTTAGATGAGTGGCATGAGCTGATGGCCTCTAAGCGAGGGACGCAGACAGAGCTGTGCATGTCTCGGTTGCGGCAGCTCAACCCGGCAGTGCAGACCTGGGCGATTTCCGCGACGCTGGGGAATCTGCAAGAGGCGGCTGAAGCAGCAACGGGAACGGCCAGCGATCCGGTGATTATTCAGTCAAACATTGAGCGGCAGACGGTGATTACTAGCGTGCTGCCAGAGTCGGTAGATACGTTCCCCTGGGCGGGGCATCTGGGGCTGCGCATGTTTGAAGCGCTGGTGGCGGCGCTGGATATAAAGAAGTCTACGCTGATTTTTGTGAATACGCGATCGCAGGCCGAACGATGGTTTCAAGCCCTCAGCTTTTCCATGCCCGACCACGAACAGCAAATTGCCTTGCACCACGGCTCGATTGACTTTGACACCCGGCAGGCAATTGAAGCGGGGATCAAATCTGGAGATATTAAGTGGGTAGTCTGTACCTCTTCGCTAGATTTGGGCGTAGACTTTCAGCCGGTAGAGCGCGTTGTGCAAATTGGCAGCGCTAAAAATTTGGCGCGGCTTTTGCAGCGGGCAGGGCGCTCGGCCCATCTGCCAGGAGGCACTTCAGAGGTATTCTTTTTACCTACCAATGCGCTGGAACTTTTAGAGATATCGGCTTTTCGTCGCGGGCTAGCTGCCGGACAAATAGAGTCTCGCCACCCGCTAGACAAGCCCTATGACGTACTGATTCAGCATCTAGTGACGCTGGCCTGCGGCGACGGGTTCAGTGCCCAAGAGACTTTTTCGGCGGTGAGAAAAACATTCTCCTATCAGGAGTTATCGCAAACAGAGTTTGACTGGATAGTAAACTTTTTGCAAAACGGCGGCAAATGCCTCAAGGCGTATCCGCGCTATCAGAAGCTGGTGCTAGAAGAGGGGCTGTATACAGTCTCTACACCGCAGATTTCTCGAATGCACAAGCTGAGCATTGGCACGATTACGGGCAATCAGCAGGTAAAGATTGCCTATGCTAAAGGTAGTCGCATTGGCACAGTAGAAGAGAACTTTGTCTCGCGCCTGAAAAAGGGCGATGTGTTCTTTTTTGCGGGGCGGCAGCTAGAGTACTTTCAAATGAAAGATATGACGCTGTACGTGAAGAATGCGAAGAAAAAGTCAAATGTAGTGCCTGTTTGGAGTGGCGGGTATTTGGCAATTTCAGACTGTTTGAGCCAGTATATTCGAGAAGAAATCACGCAGGCGAAAGCAGGCAATGTCAGTGCGGAAGTGGAGTGTATCATGCCAATTTTGGCAGCGCAGGATCGGATTTCGCATTTGCCAGGGGCCGATCAGTTTTTGATCGAGTGCTGTAAGACGCGGGAGGGACAGCACCTCTATGTGTATCCGTTTGAAGGACGCAATGTGCATGAAGGGCTGGGCTTTCTCTGGGCATATCGATTTTCGCAGCTGGCAAAGGCGACCTTTACGGTATCGGTGAATGACTATGGATTTGAGATTTTAGCGCCGAAGGACTATCCGTTTGCACAGCTGTTTGATCAGTCGTTTTTCTCAACACGAAGTCTGTACGAGGAAATAAAGGAGAGTTTAAACATTTCCGAGCTAACGCAGCGCCGGTTTAGAGGGATTTCTCAGGTAGCAGGATTAGTCTTTAAAGGCTATCCGGGCTCAAAGAAAACAGCCAATCAGGTGCAGATTAGCTCATCGCTAATCTACGAAGTGTTTAGTAAGTACGAACCGGAAAATCTGCTGCTGCAACAGGCAGAGCGAGAGGTAATTGATTCGCAGATGGAGACGCCAAGGTTGGCAGCGGCGCTGAAGCGAATGCGATCGCTAGAGCTGATCTGGCAGGACACTAAGCGACCTTCGCCTCTGGGGTTTCCGCTGTTGGTAGAGCGACTGAGTTCGCGGCTGACGAATGAGAGCTTGCGCGATCGCATCGAACGTCTCAAAAAACAGTGGGATAAGTAGCGGTACGAAGTCAAAATGCTATGATCGGCTGATGCACCTTAAGCTTGGATTTAGCCGTTGCATAGCTGCCTGAGATAAAACATGAAAACTGCCGCTAGATCACCTTCTACTTGGGTCGAGATTGCCAGAGGCGACGTTCTCACCATTCAGCAGGGTAGAACTTGGGAACAATTCAAGCACCTACAGAAGGGCTTTGAAAACAGTCGAGGTATCCGACTATTCTATTTTGATGGAACAGTTGAAATTCTTATGCCTGGAAAAGCACATGAGCTATGCAAGAGCATTATCGGTTTTTTAATTGAAACATCTTTGTTCCAACACGAGCTGGAGTTTGAGCCAACCGGCTCAATAACACAGGAGAAAGCAGGCATTGCTTCTGTCGAGGCTGATGAATCTTACGAAATTCAAGGCTTTACGCTGTCAATCGAAGTGAATTTCACCAGCGGCGACATTGCAAAACTAGCGCGATACCAGGCGCTGGGGGTGCATGAAGTATGGTTTTGGGAAGACGGTATCTTAGAGGTTTATCATCTTCAAAACAGCAGCTACGAGAAGGTAAATCGCAGCCAGATCCCGGCGCTATCTTCGCTTGATCTCAAAATACTGTCAGAGTGCATCTTGACTGGAGAAACTTCTAGAATTGAAGCAGGAAAACAGCTGTTGGCAGCTCATCCCGCTTAATGCTTTTATCGTAGATAATGTCCCCGCAACTATAATGGTTGCTATCCAGCCTGGATAATACAGCCTGCTCTTCTTAAGCACATATGCAAATTGCTCTTAGTTCGCAGCAAAGCAAAGCCCTTGAATCGCTCGCTCAGCACGGTGGATATGCGTCTTTAGAAGATGCCATTGACACAGCACTTATTTTACTTTCTGACGAAATAACACAGCGCAGTTCAGCAGAAAGTCCGGAATACTTAAACTGGGTCGAACAAGCGCGGCTGAAGGTAGAAGCAGGTGAAAAGGCCGCAGAGCAGGGAGCCGTTTTAGATGTCAGTGATGTGTTGGCTAGGTTGCGTGACAAAGTAGAAGCCGCCAGATCTGCCTCGGCATGAGAACCCTGCGCATTACAGTTCCAGCAAGCCAAGATTTGGAAGAAATTTCTGACTATTTTTTAGAGCAAAGCGTCGATGCGGGCGATCGCTTTGTGAAAGCCTTCAGCTAGAAATATCAGCAGATTGCAAGGTTTCCTTTTATTGGTAAGCCTTACGACCAGGTAAAGCCTGGTTTGCGAGATCTGCTCTTCATGAACTACATCGTTTTCTACAGCGTCTCTGAAAATGATGTCAGCATTCTACGTGTAGTCGGTGGATACCGTAATTTGCAGGATGTTTTTCTGGAGTAGAGCCTCAGTTTTTTTGATTGCTAGATTTGAAGCGACCGACTTCGAAGCTACGTTTTTTGGCGTGTTTGGTTTTGCGATCGCTCACCCGCTTGCGCCACATCCTAAAGCTAGATGCCTTCATATGGCGTCGCATCACGGCAATCACGTCTTTCTCTTTCAGGCCAAACTGTGTCTCGATGGCTTCAAAAGGGGTTCTGTCTTCCCAGGCCATTTCGATGACGCGATTGATGGTTTCTCCGCTTAGCTGACTGGGATCCATATCTGCTCTGGGCTTCCTTTAGAATTTTGCTATGACATGATTAGTTCCCAGGCTATCAAGCGATCGCTGTGCTGGCATCGATACTCAGGCGTAGATGAGGTTTGCCAATGGGGTTAGGCGGACGCATGGCTAACCCGGTAAAATAAGCAGACACCTTGGTAAGCAGTGGGTTTCATGTCAGATGTATTGGTGATTGGGTCAGGGCCAGCAGGGCTATCGCTGGCAGCGGCGCTGGGGCAGCGGGGTTTGCAGGTGACGGGACTAACGGCGATTGACCCGGCAAAGCCCTGGCCAAACACCTATGGCATTTGGACGGATGAACTTGAAGCGCTGGGAATGAGCGAATTTTTAGACCATCGCTGGCAAAATACGGTGGCGCATATGGGCCAAGGGGCGATTCCACTGCGGCGAGACTACGGTTTGATTGATCGCGAAAAGCTGCAAGGGCACTGGTTGGCGCAGAGCCGAGGACATAGTATTGCGTGGCATCACGGCAAAGTCGCTGGCATATCGCATTCATCCAGGCGTTCTGAAGTGATAGACGAAGCCGGGAAGACCTATAGTGCTCGGCTGGTAATTGACGCGACAGGCCACCATCCGGCGCTGGTGAAGCGGCCTGTTGCGACGAAGCCGATTGCCTATCAGGCGGCTTATGGCATTGTCGGGCGATTTTCTGCGCCGCCGATTCAGCCGGGGCAGATGGTGCTAATGGACTATCGAGACGACTATTTGCCTGCGCCAGAGCGATCGCTGCCGCCGACCTTTTTATATGCGATGGATTTGGGAGACGACGTTTATTTTATTGAAGAAACTTCTTTGGCCCATGCGCCGGCGATTGGGTTTGATACGCTAGAGCGGCGGCTCCATCAGCGGCTGGCTCATCGTGGGGTGACGGTGACAGATACTTTTCACACTGAGCGCTGTTTGTTCCCGATGAATATGCCTATTCCCGATTTGAATCAGCCGGTAGTAGGCTTTGGCGGGTCGGCGAGTATGGTGCATCCGGCAACCGGCTACATGGTGGGGGCAATGCTGCGGCGTGGTCCCGATTTGGCGAAGGCGATCGCCCGCGCGCTAGAAGCTCCAAACACCTCTCCAACCCAAACGGCTCAGACCGCCTGGCAAGCCCTCTGGCCCACCGAACGCCTGCGCAAACACTACCTCTACACATTTGGCCTAGAGAATCTGATGGCCTTTGGCACTCGCGATTTGCAGCAGTTTTTTACAGCCTTTTTTGAATTGGATAAGCCTGAGTGGTCGGGCTTTTTGGCAGATACGCTGACCCTGCCGGAGATAGTGCAAGCAATGCTAGGGCTGTTTGGCCAAACTTCTAACTCGGTGCGCTGGGGACTGATGAGTTCGGTAGTGAGTCACGGAAATTTGCTGCGCCGAACGCTGACGCCTTAAAAAGAGTGGCTTTATAATTGGGAGCCTGCATACCCTATGTGTATGGAAAAACTGATGTCGAATTACGTGCAATGGATTGCAGTTTGCTTAGCTTGACTTCGTAATGTTAACCGAGTATCTAATCTCGAAGCCTAATGGTATGGTACGAAAAATACGATGTGTTTAGCTTCGGCTATCGAACAGTGACAATTAGGAGGTAACCTTACTTCTGAGAAGGGTTGTACTTCCCAAGTAAACAGGCTTTTATATTCTCAAAACTATGCGAGATACTATTTTTGTAGGTATTGTGACAGGTGTTACATCAACACTCTTGGCCTCTGCTTTTACGACTATCGCAATCTTCTCAAGTGACATCGTCGAAAAGAACATCTCAGACACCCAGCGGCAAAAAATAACTGAAGATATCATAAATGAGCCGGAATATAGGAATGTTTTGATTGAGAGAATGGAGGAATCAGGTAGTTTCAGAGGTGAGCAGGGAGAGAGCGGCGCGGCAGGCAACAGTGGTATTACCACATATGACGGACATCAACAGGTAGTTCTCAAGTCTGAGAATGGCAACCAGCTCGTATATTTGGGAGCAGGTTCCCATGATGGAGAATACTTTGGTGGTTTTCTTAGGCTTAGCAGTATGACTGGAGAGGAATATGTGAAACTTACCGATGAAGGGGTTTGGTCAAAGGGAAATGATTATAGCGATGTTTTCGAATTAGCGACTCGTGACAAAGTTATACCTGGAACGGTTATGAGCGTTCTTCCAAATAGTATAAATGTTGCACCTTCTAAGATCGCTTATGACGAAAACGTTATTGGGGTTATTAGCGGAGCAGGTAGTTTAGAGATAGGCACATCTCTTGGCTCTCGAAAAGATGGCTCAACCGACTTACCGATCGCTGTTGCTGGCCAGATATATGTTCGGGTATGCGATGAAGGCGGAAAAGTCAGGCCAGGAGACCTCTTAGTCTCTTCAAGTATTCCAGGAGTTGCAATGAAAGCGAGCAACGACAAAAAATTAATAGGCAATGTAGTAGGGAAAGCGATGGGATCATATATGGGCAATGGTGGAGATAGAGAGGGTCTAGTCCGAATGTTAGTTCTGAATAGATAGTTTCATCTAGTGAATGTTTCTACTACCTCTCCGGAACATGATGATGTTAGCGATGGTGAACATCGTCACGATTGGCCAGCATCCAAAATATGTTTTTGGCAAGTGCTTTGTTAGCAAATGAGATTCGACTGTTTGACCGTCGCTTGCGGCTGCTGGATGACAGGGCGCTGTATTTGCCCGAAGTGGAGGCGCTGCTAGTCTCGGATGTACATTTGGGCAAGGCAGAGACGTTTCAGTCACTGGGCATTCCGATTGCTAGCACGGTGAATCAAGAGAATCTACAAAGGCTGCGACTTCTCCTCACCCAAACCCGACCCAAGCATCTGTTCATTCTCGGCGATCTGTTTCATTCAAGGCGATCGCTCGTCCCCGAAGTTCTCGTTGATTGGGACAATTTTCTCAAAGAAACCGGCGTAAAAACGTCTCTAATCGTGGGCAATCACGACCGCCAATTAGTGTCGTCGCTGCCGTCTCTGCCGATGAATTATCACGCAGAGGCGGTCATGCTGGGGCCTTTCTTGTTGAGCCACGAGCCGGAGATAAAGCACGACGCGGCGCTCAATATCTGCGGGCATATTCATCCGGTGGTGAGGTTGCGATCGCCCACAGACAGCCTCCGCCTGCCCTGCTTTTTTGTAGAGCACGATCATCGACGACTCACCCTTCCTTCCTTTGGTGAATTTACCGGCGGCTACGAGGTGACCCTATCGAAGTATACCTGCGCATACGTGGCCTGTGAGGGAGAAGTGATTCCCTTTCAAGGCCAGTGCTAAAGTTTACGAATAGCGAATGCGGGGGTCGAGGACGCCGTAGAGGACATCAGCTATTAAATTAAACACCACGATTAAAATGGCGTAAATAAAAGTAATTGACATCACCACGGGGGTATCGCTGCGAGTAATGGAGTCTATCAGCAGCGAGCCAATACCCGGCACGCGAAACACTTGCTCGGTGACTAGCGCCCCGGTAAAAACGGTGGGAATATCCAGCGCGATCAGGGTGACAACCGGGATCAGGGCGTTGCGCAAAACGTGCCGAACAATCACAGTCCAGCTGCTGAGTCCTTTAGCGTAGGCGGTACGCACATAGTCCATATTCAGCTGTTCGATCACGGCGGCGCGGATGTAGCGCATGAGCACGGCAGTCTGAAATAGTGCTAAGACGGCAATCGGCATAATTGACTGTTTTACTTGAGCGATGAAGCTGGTAAAACTGTTGACCGTCAAATTGCTGTCGTAGATGAAGGGAAGCCAGCCCAGCCACACGCTGAAGATAATAATGAAAATAAGGCCAGTGAAGAAGGGGGGAATCGAGAAACCGGCAAAAGCAAAGGTGGTGGCGAGCTGATCTAGCCAGGTGTAGCGCTTGAGGGCGGAGAGAATGCCGAGAGGGAAGGCGATCGCGACCGAAAACAAATAGGCCAGCCCAACAACCCACAGCGTCACCGGCAGACGCTGCCAGATCAGGGCGCTCACAGGCACGGGGCTGACGAACGAATAGCCCATATTGCCCGTGAGAAAGGCGGTTGCCCACTTTACATAGCGGATGTAAATCGGCTGATCGAGACCCAAGCTGCGGCGGATGTTTTCTCTAACTTCTGCGGTGATGGACGGACTATTGGCAAGTTCCCCTAAGGGGTCGCCAGGGGCCAGGGCTAGCACCAGATAGATCACTATACTAATGGCGATTAGGGTGGGAATAGCTATCAGTATTCGCTTTAAAAGATATTTGCCCATGCCCTACTGGAGGCCCCAATCGTTGATTTTCCAGGTGCTGGCGGCCCACGGGGTAAATTCTAAATTGGTGAGAGAGGTAGCGATCGCATAAGGGTCACTCCGTCGCACCAGCGGAATTAGCGCCACATCGTCAATCAACAGATCGTTCATTTCAACAAACAGCGCTTTTCGTTCATCAGGATCGATCTCTTGTTTGAGCTTCTCTAGCAGCGCATCGTACTCAGAATTGCAGTAGCGAGAAGAGTTCTCTTTGGACCACTGGTTTTCCTGTTGCGAAATTTGGTTACAGGCGTACAGCTCCATATACGAATCAGGCTCAGGTGTCTCGCTATCATAGGCAAAGAGCTGCAAATCAGCACTAAACCGATTGACCGAATCGGGATTGGCCGGATCGCCAAAATACACACCAGATTCTACACTCTTAAGCTCTACAGCCATCCCCACAGATTCCAGATTTTGCTTGATAATCTCCTGGGTCTTTTGCCGCACCGGGTTGACGGAGCTGGTAAAGAGAATAGTCATCTCTACACCGCCCTTATCTCGTATGCCATCGCCGTTGGTATCTTTCCAACCGGCTTCATCTAGCAGCGCCGCCGCCTTTTCCAGGTCAAATTCGTACTCAGTATTGGGCGAAACGTACTTATCTGGCGCGACGATAAAGTTGGTCGCCACTTCGCCTGCTTCGCCGTAGAGCTGCTCGGTAATCGTATCGCGATCTATAGCCAGGCTAATGGCTTCGCGCACGGGCTTTTCGGAGAGAAAGGGGTGAGGCGTATCCTTTTGCGAGGTCTCTCCGTTCACTTCTTTGTTCGGGTCGGAGAAATTGATGTATATTCTCTCCATCAGCGGCTTGAATACGTAAGTCATTTCGCCCTTGCCAGCCGCCTCTAAGCCGCTGATAACGTCTGGCTCTGCTTGAATATTCCAGGCGTAGTCGGCTTCGCCTGTTTGCAAGACGGCCCTAGCCGCCGATACGGTATCGCCGCCGCCTTTCAGCTCAATGGTGCTAAAGACAGGCGGCTCACCGCGAAAGTTAGGGTTGGCTTCATAGACAATGGTGTCTCCCGGCTTGAATTCTTTTACCTGATAGGCATTTGTGCCAATCGGAGAGGTGTTGCCGGGGGCAGAGCGAGCCTGAGCGTTGTTGTAATCTTTGAAAATGTGCTCGGGTAAAATCATGCCGCTGCCGCCGACAAAGGGCGACATGACAGCGGGGGTAGGCTGCTTAAAGGTCACTTTGACGGTCAGGTCGTCTATGGCTTCGACGCTCTCGACTTCGCCGTAAAATTCGGTCGAGGTGGTGGCCGCTTCGGGGTTGGTGATGAAGTTGTAGGTAAAGACAACGTCTTCGGCGGTGAAGGGTTCGCCATCCGACCAGAGAACGTCTTCTTTGAGCTTCCAGGTGACGGCGGTGCTGTCTTCGCTGATGCCGCCGTTTTCGACCGTGGGAATCTCAGCAGCTAAAATCGGCTCTAGTTCTTCAGCCTCGTTGTAGACGGCCAGCGGTTCTAGCACTGGGCTAGCGGCTTCTCGGTCTTTGGTGCCGCTAGAGAGGTGGGGGTTTAGCGTCGTGGGGGCTTGCCAGTAGAGAAGTTTTAGCGATTGGGAGCTAGTAGGGTCGTCCGATTCAGCTGGCGCTTCGCTGACAGGATTGCTGGCTGGGTTGCAGGCGGTGAGTAGGCCGGTACCCCCCAGCACAATAGGCAAAAGCGATAGGGATACTGCGGTAAGGGCTGACTTGAAAGATCTGACTGAGCGCATACAGCTGGGTTCCCCTGGCGATCGCTAATTCAATCAGATTGTTTGGCTTTGCGGACGCAATGTCAACCGCTCAATGTCAGCCTACGTCGGCGTCTCCTGCAAATCAGGCTTTTCTTCGGGGACGATTGCGCCTTCGACCGGGCACACCTGTAGGCAGATGCCGCAGTCGATGCAGGTGTCAAAATCGATCCAGTACCAGTCGGTGCCTTTCTTGTTTTTACCGGGCCCTTCGTGAATGCAGGCGACCGGGCAAGCATCGACGCAGTCGGCAACGCCTTCACACACATTAGTCACAATAGAATGGGCCACAGGGAATTCTCGCTTTATAAAAGAGGGCTTATCTAGCTTAGAGGATGTTTGAAAAGTCTGAGGTAGGCTATCAGTTTCTAAATAAGCTAAACGAGGTTTGGCGGCTTTCGTCACTTTGACTTAAGCCAATAAAAGGCCAATAAGTAGCGAAAGCCACTTTTCAAACATCCTCTAGTTAACTATTTCGATTTCGGGCAAGCCGCCATCGGCAATCCAGGCAATGCGGCTGATGTTGCGTTTGCGGGCGATCGCTCTCACTTCATCTGCCGAGCGTCCTAAGTTTAGGCTCATTTCCACCCGCACCGTATTTTCAGACTGGCGGGCTTTTTGCGCGTAGGCGATCGCCGCCACCGCCGCCGACTCACTCTTTGGCACAATCAGCCAGTCAGTCGGCGGAATTTTATCCGGTAGCTGACCGCCGGGCACCAGCTCCTGATGCAGCCGCTCAGTATTGAGCACAAAGCCAATGCCCGGAAAGCCCTGACTATCAGCAGCGTCGTATACCGCCAACAAATCGTCATAGCGGCCCCCCTGCCCCAAGACCTGACGCCCGCCCTGACTGACAATTTCAAACACAATGCCTGTGTAGTAGTCAAAAGGCCGAATCAAGCTGAGATCTAGCACGATGGCGGGCACCGAAATTCCCTGCTCGTCTTCTTGCTCTAACAGGGCGATTAAAGATTTGAGGTTGTGAGCGATCGCCCGCTGCTGCTCATCCAAATCAAACTCACTGAGCTTAGCTAGCACCGTCTTCGGCTCGCCGCGCAAATCCATCAGTCGCAGCGCCAGCCCCCGCAAATCATCCGGCAGAGCCATCTCTTCGAGGGCTACCCGGTCTAGAGTGGCAATGCTATGACGCACCGTTTCGCGAATCCCTTCCGGAAAGGGCAACAGCAGCGAATACGTCAGGGCAGCTTCACCCAGCACAATACTGGTATCAGCCAGATTCAGCGCGCTCAAACAGGCCGAGACCAGCAGCAGGGCTTCTGCATCGGCCATCAGGCCGCTAGCGCCGAGTAGCTCAATGCCCGCCTGATGATATTCCTGCTGACCGCCCCGACTGCCGGTTGCCGAACGCCGAAACACATTGGCGTTGTAGTAGAGCCGCTGCGGATAGGTCACCGAGGCCAGCCGGGTCACCGCAGCGCGCGCAATTGAAGCCGTTAGCTCAGGCCGCAGCCCCAGCCGCTGACCGCCCAGCTGAGCCATTTGCAGCTCAATTACTTCAATCCGCTCAATGGCTCCACCTGCCATTAGCGTATCCATCGTCTCGACGGTGGAGGTGATAATGCGGTGATAGCCCCACCGATGAAAGACCTGCTCCAGACGGTCTTCAATCCAACGCTTTTGGACAACGTCGAGGGGGAGTAGGTCTCGGCCACCCGTGGGGGGGTGATAGGTATTTCCTATGGGGTTTCCTGGGGGCATCTATGCTTTCTTTCCACCAAACAATCCGCTCAAAAGACCGCCGCTTTTACCCCCTTTTGCCGCACCTGCGGATTTGGCTGACCTGGCGCTGGGCCGGGCACTCAGCTGGGTTTGCACTGCTTTGGCCAGATCGTTTTCGGGGTCAAAGGTGAGGGCTTGCTTAGCGTGAATCTTTGCCAGGGTCGCCTGTCCAGCTTTGAGATAAAGGCTGGATAGGTAGCCGTGGCAAGGGGCGCTTTGGGGGTGGGCGGCGATCGCTTCTCGCAGTTCTAAAATAGCGCGAGAGTAGTCCCGTTTATAGTCAAATTCTTTGGCGCGGCTCAAATAGCTCTCAATAATCGACTCGTGGCGGGGGCGGCGGCTGGTTTCTGTCGGTTCGGCTGGGGCTGGGTCGGCGATCGCGCCACGGACTGATTTGCCGCCCAGATTTCCTTTACGCATCAGGTAGACCGCGTTCAGCTCGCTGATTTCGCCAATTGCTGTTTCTACCTGAGTGAGGTCGTCATACTGGGTAGCGGCGATTTGCTTGAGCGCTGCTGTGTATTCAGATTCTAGGCTGCCAGTGCCCAGCAGCTTTTTAGCGGCTTCGCTCTTAGCCGTAAATAAAATTGGCCTGGCAATGAGCTGCTGCTGCTTCATTTTCAGCAAAATGTAGTGCTCGGTGGTCGCTTTCTCCTGGGTCAGCGCCTCATAAGCTGGATTCACAATTTTTGAGAGCAGCTCGCTGGCCAGCTGTTTTTGCGCCTCAGGAACGTCTCGCAGGCTGTCGGGATGCAGCTGTCGGGCCACTTTGAGATAGCGCTTACGCACCTGCTTGGGATCGGCGGCCAGAGAAAATCCGAGTACGGCGTGATGATCGGTCACATCGAGTTTGAAGAGGCCTTCGGTGATAGTCATAGCAGTGTGAAGCCTGGGTAAAGGTCGCTGGGTTCAGAATGCCCGTAATTCCTTCATTACAAAACCTCAATGAGTTGTCAGCCAGTTAAAAATATCCTATATTTAGGATACAAATAGGATAGTTAAATATAAAATCATGAAAAAAATTGAATCAAGATCATTTACAAGAACTAATCTGGCTAGGCTCAACTAAAAAAGCAGTACAGGACTTTCCGGCTTCAGTACGCCAGGAGATGGGCTTTGCGCTCTTTCAGGCACAGTCAGGTGACAAGCATGTAGCTGCTAAACCCCTCAAAGGCTTTGGTGGAGCAAGTACTTTGGAGATCGTCAGAAGATACGATGGCGACACTTATAGAGCGGTATATACGGTGAAGTTTGCAGGCGTTGTCTATGTGCTTCACGCATTCCAAAAGAAATCAAGAAAAGGAATACAAACGCCACAGCAGGATATTGAACTTATTAAAAGGCGACTACAGCAGGCAAAGACAGATTACGAGCAAACGTACGACCAATAGGGCGGCGGTATATTGATGGAACCTGACGAGATAGAAAGAAGTAGTGGCAATGTATTTGTTGACTTGAATGTTCCTGAACCATCGCTTTATCTGGCTAAGGCGATGCTGGCCCATCAAATCTGTGTGGCTATTCGAGAGCGGAATTTAACTCAAGTTAAAGCTGCTGAAATATTAGGCATCAATCAGCCTAAGGTGTCAGCTTTAAATAGGGGGAATCTGGATGGGTTTTCGAGCGATCGCTTATTCCGATTCTTAAATCTGCTCGGTAAAGATATCGAAATTGTAATTCGCCCGCACACTGACCCCGACCAGGAAGCAGGCGTTAGGGTCAATCAGGTATCTTCAGTTCAGCCAGCAGCTTGATGGAATCTAAGTGTTGCTGTCATAAAGCAAAGACAGGGCAATACCTGAGAGTTCAGCGGGTTCCCTTATAATTTGAGCAAGTTCTTGCGCATAGCTGCTCATGCTTCGCTTTTTTGTCAGTTACAACAGCGCCGATAAGGATTGGGCGGAGTGGATTGCCTGGCAGCTAGAGGAAGCCGGTCATAGAGCAGTCATTCAGGCTTGGGATTTTCGGCCTGGCGGGAATTTCGTTTTAGATATGGATCGGGCAGCGAAAGAAACCGATAAGACCATTGTGGTGCTGTCGGAAAATTATTTGTCTGCCAAATATACTCAGTCTGAATGGGCGGGGGCTTTTGCCGATGACCCCGAAAGCCTAGAGCGCAAGTTTATTCCTATTCGCGTGCGAAAGTGCGAGCCCAGGGGATTATTGCGGTCTATTGTGTACGTTGACTTGGTTGGGCTGAAGCCAGAAGCGGCGCGAGATAAGCTCTTTGAGGCTTTGCGTGAGCGGGTGAAGCCCGATCAGGAGCCTGCGTTTCCGGTTTCGACTGATGCGACCGATGTACCGCCAGCGCATAGAGGAAGCGCAGCAGAGCCGGATTTTCCAAATCCTGCCGTGACGAAGCCTTGGAATGTGCCTTACGAGAGGAACGTATTCTTTACCGGGCGCGAGGCAGTTTTAGAAGACTTGCGGCGGCAACTGAGTGCAGGGCAGGCGGCGGCTATTGCTCAGGCGACGACTCAGGCGATTAGCGGGCTGGGGGGCATTGGTAAAACGCAGACGGCGGTGGAATATGCCTATCAGTATCGCGATGAGTATGCGGCGGTGTTTTGGGTGCGGGCAGAGGCGGTGACGGAGGTGCAGACGGGATTTATGGAGATTGCCCGGCTGCTAGGTCTGCCAGAAGAAGACGCGCAAGATCCGAATGACACTGTGCAGGCGGTGAAGCGATGGCTAGCTGCGCATTCGGACTGGCTGCTGATTTTTGACAATGCCGACCGGCCAGAGGCGCTGAAAGACTTTCGGCCCAGACAGTTGCAGGGGCAGAGCCACATGCTTTTGACCTCGCGGGCGCAGACGTTTGATAGCTGGGGCATTGCTCGGCCTGTGAGCTTAGAAAGAATGCCTGCGAGTGAAGCGGTGGACTTTTTGTTTAAGCGGACGGGGCGAGCGGCGGATGATGCGGGGGAGCAAGCAGCAGCAGCAACCCTATCAAAAGAGCTGGGATACTTGCCTTTGGCATTGGAGCAGGCGGGCGCTTATGTGCTGGCGCAGCAGATGGGCTTTGCAAACTATCTAAAAAGCTATGGTAAGCGGCGGCTAACGCTGTTGGAGAAAGGGTTGCCGGTGGCGGGAGACTACCCGGAGTCGGTGGCGACAACTTGGGCACTAAACTTTCAGGCGGTAGAAGCAGATTCGACAGCCGCTGCTGACTTGCTGCGAATTAGTGCGTTCTTGAGTCCGGATGCGATTCCGTATGAGCTATTTGAGGCGGGCGCTAGTGAAATGGGGGAGGCGCTGGCAGCAGCCTTAGCGGATATGGCAGATGATCCGGCTGCGTTTGCAGAGGTGTTAGCACCGCTGACTCGCTATTCGCTGGTGCGAACTGAACCGGCGATGCAAGCTTATAGCGTGGCCCGGCTAGTGCAGGAGGTGCAAAAGGCGGCGTTGAGTGAAGAAGCAGAGCGGCTGTGGGCAGCGCGGAGCATTGAGGCGGTTGCTCAGGCGTTTCCAGAGGATGACTATGAAAACTGGTCGCGAATAGATCGCCTTTTGCCCCATGCTAGGCTGGCGGCTCAACTCGTTGAGATTCACTCAGTAGACTCTGAAGCTGCTGTGATGCTGCTGGGAAAAACAGGTTCGTACCTACACAAACGCGGGCTATACGACGAAGCTGAACCGCTCCTCTATCAAGCTTTGGACATCGGTAAACGCAGCCTCGGGGATGACCATCCCGATGTCGCCACGAGGCTTAACAACCTAGCCCTTTTGTACAAGTATCAAGGCCGCTACAGCAAGGCCGAACCGCTCTTTCTACAAGCCATCGACAGCGGCAAACGTAGCCTCGGCGATGACCATCCCCTTGTGGCTACATATCTCAACAACTTAGCCCTTTTATACAAAGAGCAAGGCCGCTACAGCGAGGCCGAACCGCTCTACCGACAGGCCATCGACAGCGGCAAACGTAGCCTCGGCGATGACCATCCCCTTGTGGCTACATATCTCAACAACTTAGCCCTTTTATACCAGGCTCAAGGCCGCTACAGCAAGGCCGAACCGCTCTACCGACAGGCCATCGACAGTGGTAAGCGCAGCCTTGGCAATGACCACCCTGATGGGGCTACGAGGATCAACAACTTAGCCAGTTTATACCAAGATCAAGGTCGCTACGGCGAGGCTGAACCGCTCTTCCTACAAGCTATTGAGATTGGTAAACGCAGCCTTGGCAATGACCATCCCGCTGTCGCTACATATCTCAATAACTTAGCCCTTCTATACAAGGCTCAAGGCCGTACCGGCGAGGCTGAATCGCTCTTTCTACAGGTCATTGAGATTGGTAAACGCAGCCTCGGCGATGACCATTCCCTTGTCGCTATGTGGCTCAACAACTTAGCTAGTTTATATCAAGATCAACGCCGCTACAGCGAGGCTGAACCGCTCTTCCTACAAGCTATTGAGATTGGTAAACGCAGCCTCGGGGATGACCATCCCGATAGTGCCACGAGGATCAACAACTTAGCCAGTTTATACCAGGCTCAAGGCCGCTATAGCGAGGCCGAACCGCTCTACCAACAAGCTTTAGACATCTCTCAACGCAGCCTCGGCAATGACCATCCCGCTGTCGCTACGAGGCTCAACAACTTAGCCAGTTTATACCAAGATCAGGGCCGCTATAGCGAGGCCGAACCGCTCTTCCGCCAGAGCTTAGCTACCTTTGAGAAGAGGTTGGGGCCAGAACATCCTTCTTATGTAAACGCGCATGGCAATTTGCAAACTCTATTAGAGCATCAAAGGAAAGGCTCGGCGTAGATTAGACGACTCTTATGGTACTGGTGGCCCTGGCAACGGGGCTGAGTATCTTTGCAGAGTGCGATCGCTCCTCCTCCCACCAAGCGATCGCCCCTCCTACCCCAACGCCCAACCTTCCACCATCAAGAAAACCTGCTCCAAGCGCGACCGTCAAGCCTTCGGGCGAGTCGTTCGTTAGTAACGGCTGGATTGTCAAGCCTTCGGGCGAGTCGTTCATCGATACAAGCGAGACGTTCGTTAGTAACGGCGCGACGTTCATTAGTAACGGCGCGATCGCCCAGCCTTCGGGCGCGACGTTTGTTGGTAACGGCGCGACGTTTGTTAATACGATCGCGATCGCCCCTTTCTCCATCTACCTTCGGCCTCAGCGCCAGCTCACCCTACTAGCTTCAAGGCAGACGGCCAACCGCCCAAACCTCCCAAACCAAAGCCAATCCGGGTTCCCCTTGCCAAGGGGAACCGCAAGGGAGGGGTTCCACCGACATACTCTACGCTCAGCCGGAACCCCTCTGCCTGCGGCATCTCCCCTTGGTAAGGGGAGATGAGATCCCCGAGGGCAAAGTCTAGTGGTTCCTATCTCAAACTGACGTTAGCTTACGCTTCACCCGCCTAGTGAACCCATCGCCGCAGCAGGCTGATCGCCTCCCCTTGCGCGGGCGTAATCGTGAGCGCTGCTTCTATGGCCATAACCGGGCTCCACAGCACGGTTTCGGCATAGCGCAGCGTGTGCAGCAAATGGATCGTCTGGCGAATATCTTCGGGGTGGCCAAGCAAAATGTGGCGGAGCGATCGCCGCCCCCCGCTTCCACCTGGCAACGCTTCAGGCAATGCCATCACAGACTCAGTCGTGGGCGAAAGTGAGCCAGCCGCAAGCGGTTGACCCGATATAAACATCATGGTTTTCATGGTTTCTCTACACGGTTATGGAGTTGGGTTAGAAAAACCACGAAAAATTCAGCCCCCCTAACTTGCCAGAAGTCAGGGGGGCTGTGAAAATGTCCACAACCCCTCTCACTGTGTCGTCAGTGTTAGGGGCCAGCTATCGGTGTTGGGGCCAAATCCAATGCCGGTAGCGGCTAAATTTTTCGAGGCAGTTTAGCGATCGCATCCCCCGCAAGTGACGAAAAGTGCGATCGCTAAAAGATAGCGTATCAGTCCCCCTTCAAAAGCGTCAACTATCTGAGAGACCCGATAGAAAACGCGCGATCAGCTTCAATTGACAGCACAATTTTCCTATAGAGCTTTTTGTGGGCGATCGCACCAATCATTAAAGTCTTCAAAAGCACTCTCTTCAAAGACGATTCTGCGGCGCATTCAACAGACTCCATTACAAATTCTGATCGATTCTATGCCGCATTCTTTCTGTAGAACTATTCTGATGGCTGCTCAGGAAACTCCCAGGGAGCCTCTACCAAATTAGTTCCGTTCTCAATATTCGCTTTCGCCAGCAACCGCTCCCGATTGGCATCAGACTTCAGCAGATACTCCGTTTCATCCATTTCTTCCACATCGTAAACTACAATCTCAATCTTTCTCCCTTAAAAGGTGGCCTTCAGCCCTTCCAAAAGACTTTCGTTGAGTTCGCTAGCGTCAAGGCGGTAAGTACTGTGCATAGTTCGTACAGACGAGAGTAACCCTATTTTAACCTGGCGCAAACCGTGCCAACGGCTCTACATTCTCCAGCGCCTTACTCAGCGCCCCATGCACCTTGCCATTCGTCGCCAAAATTCGCCCCGACTCAATCTCAAACGGACTCTGGTCATAAGCCGTCACCAGCCCCCCCGCCTCTTCTACTAAAATCACCCCCGCCGCCAAATCCCACGGCGACAGCCCCCGCTCCCAATAGCCCTCTAGCCGCCCGCAGGCCACATAAGCTAGGTCAATCGAAGCCGCCCCACCCCGGCGCACGCCCTGAGTGAGGTGAGTGAGATGGCAAAACTCGGCGTAGTTGTTGTCAATGGTTTCGCGGCGATCATAGGCAAAGCCCGTCACCAGCAGACTATCAGCCAAATCTGCCGTGCCCGAGACGCTAATCGGCTCCCGATTGCAGGTAGCGCCCAGTCCCTTCGCCGCCCGAAAAAGCTGATTGTGAACCGGGTCAAAAATAGCCCCGACCGCCGGTTTGCCATCAATCAGCAGACCCACCGAGCAGCCACAAAAAGGATACTGATGGGTATAGTTCGTCGTGCCATCTAATGGATCTACTGCCCACAGCAAGCCGTCTGTCTGCGTGCCAATGCTGCCCGACTCTTCCGCAAGAATGGCATGATCGGGCAGGTGCAGACAGAGGACGCCGAGAACTTCTTTTTCAGCAGCTTTATCTGCTTCGGTAACCAGGTCTCCGGGGCGACCTTTGGAGCGAATATCTGCAAGATTTCCCCAGTAGTGCTGGAGAACTGCGCCCCCAGCTGAAGCGGCTTCTGTAGCCACGTCGAGAAAACGCTGAAGATCGGCGGGGGAATAGGTCATATTTTGAAAAATTAAGGAACGTCAGTTCGGGATAAGAATAGCTAGAATGCGCGATCGCTAAATTAAGACTGCTACTATACTGTCACAAATGACGCCCGAATCCCCCGCCCCGTAAAGCTTATACGTACTTCTGCCTAATGGATAGCTTGCCAAGGGGAGAAAAGATCCCTGATCGCGCACTCTAGCTATTCTTAGCCCGTGACGTTGCGTAGAACGGCCTACACCTCATCGCGCTTCTGTCATAAAAGCTCGAATGATGTCGTCAAAATTGCGATCGCTCTCAAACCCCAACGCCTGCGCCCGGCTCACATCAAAGCGACTAGGCCAGCTAGCGACAATCTGAGAGATGGCATCATCAGGCTCGTACTGAATCTTTTGAGCAGCAGAACCCGCAACCCGGCTCAGCGCTTCGATCATCTCTTGCACAGTGACCGTAATGCCGGGCAAATTAACAGCGCGGATGCCCGCAAAGCGATCAGCTGAGAGACTTAAACTGTAAATTAAGTTGGCCGTAACCGTACCAGGACTCGAAAGCCACAGCGGTAAGCTAGGATCGACCGGACAAACGGCAGTTTCGCCCTGAAGCGGCTCGCGGATGATGCTGCTGGCAAACGAAGACGCTGCCGCATTGGGCTTGCCCGGACGGACGCAGACGGTCGGCAGTCGCAATACGCGGCCATCGATAAAGCCTTTGCGCGTGTAGTCATTGACCAAGAGTTCAGAAATCGCCTTTTGCGTGCCATAAGACGACTGCGGCATCACCGCCGTCTGGTCAGAAACCACCGCTGGCAGCTCGCCGCCAAACACCGCTAGCGAACTGGCCAATATCACCTTCGCCCCCGCTGCCCGATGCCGCACCGCCTCTAGCAAATGGCGCGTACCATCACAGTTCACCGCCATCCCCAGGTCAAAATTGGCCTCAGCCTGAGCGCTCACCACCGCCGCCAAATGATAGACCGCCGTTGTCTCCGGCGTTACCAGCCGCTGCGTCGCCTGCGGGTCAGTGAGATTTGCCTGAATGCTCGTCACCCGAGCGTCATCAAAAGGTGCTGGCGGCGGTACAATGTCCGCTAAAATCAGCGTTTGTAAGCTTGGGTCAGCCAGCAATTGCCGGGCGATCCGCTGTCCTAAAAATCCCGCGCCGCCGGTGATGAGAATATGCATAACAAAGCTAGCAGTTTGCAACAATCAAGAAAAAGATAGCCGCAGCTGTGAATTTCTCCGTTTTTCTTAGATGGCTAGAACAGTATAGCGAGCTACGCACCGCATAGTGACTTCCAAAAATAGACAGATTGGTAGCTGGAGTTTAGACAAACAGTGGCAAAGGCCGACCCGCTCTACTCGCTCTAAACGTTAGCCTTAACTAATCTCCTTGAAAGTGGCCGTGCCTGCTCCAGCCTATGCGGTGTCTACATTGACCAGTTCTAAAGCGAACGTGAGAAAGATTATCCATGTCGATATGGATGCTTTCTATGCGTCGGTAGAGCAAAGAGACAATCCGGCGCTGCGCGGTCAGCCGGTAGCGGTTGGCGGGGCTCCTGAGCAGCGTGGGGTGGTAATGACCGCTAGCTACGAGGCCAGGCAGTTTGGCATTCACTCGGCCATGCCCTCTCGCAGCGCCCTGATGCGCTGCCCGCAGCTCGTGTTTGTGCCGCCTCGCTTTGATGCCTACAAGGCAGCGTCAGCTGAGATTAGAAAAATCTTTTTCGACTATACAGACCTAGTGGAGCCGCTTTCTCTAGATGAGGCTTATCTAGATGTGACGGTGGATAAGTTAGGGATGGGGTCGGCGATGGCGATCGCTCAGCAAATTAAACACCGTATCCAAGCAAATCTACAGCTCACCGCTTCGGCGGGGGTCTCTATTAATAAGTTTCTGGCTAAGATCGCGTCGGATTTGGATAAACCTGACGGCCTTTCTTTGATATCGCCCGCAGAGGCAGAAGCGTTTTTGGAGCGCTTACCAATAGCCGCGTTTCATGGCGTTGGCCCAGCGACAGCAGCGAAGATGCAGGCACAGGGCATAGAGACTGGCGCAGACCTGAAGCAGTGGGACAGGGCGCGGCTAATAGCCACGTTTGGCAAAGTAGGAGACTACTACTACCGGGTCGTCAGGGCGGAGGACGACCGACCGGTCAATCCCCACCGCATTCGCAAGTCGATTGGCGCAGAGCGGAGCTTTTCAAAAGACCTGCGACAGCATGAGGAGATGGTGGCAGCGCTGGCAAAGATTGCGCAGGAGGTGCATCAGCGGCTGAGCGCAAACAAACGCTGCGGCTACACGCTGACGCTGAAGATAAAGTACGGTAACTACGAGACGATTACACGCAGTCGTACGAGAGAGAGTTTGATTCAGGAGCCAGAAGAGATCTTGCAGATCTCGCGCGATTTGCTGTCCGCACATCTGAATGTAAATCGACCGGTCAGGCTGCTGGGTATTACTATCTCAAACCTGGCTCATCCTCAGTCCTTTCAGCAGCTGGCGCTGGACTTATCTCTGCGCGATCGCTACGGACATGGCCACTGAATAGCGCTCTCACGGGCTAAAGAGTCATGCCGATGCCCAGCGATAGCGCCCACACAACTTCAATAAGCAAAAGGTGATGCACCAACAGCAGCAAAGTTGGGTTGAATTGCCTACAGGATTTCTATTCTTGTTAGGGCACTCTGAAAAAGCATAGATATAGCGAAGCGCGGATGCATCCGCGCTTCGCGGAGCACTTCGCCTGTTGCTATATATGGCTTACAAGTTAGTAATGCTGCGTGAAGCAAAGTGCCGGAAGCTATAGTTGAGGGCACATATAGCAAAGTAAGGATGCATTCTTACTTTGCGAGTCGAGTTCCTGCTGTCAGTTAACGGTCTCAGCCGATAAAAGTGTTCTAAGCAACTCGACAGGAGCTATAGGCTGCTAAAGCTTGTCAAAGGAGAAAAGGAGAATTCGCCGATGTCTATTTTGGGGATAATTCTGCTGCTGCTAATTGCAGCAATTGTATTGATAGGACTATTTATTTGGAAAAGCTATAACCGGCTGGTCACGCTGCGCAACCGCTATCAGAACTCTTATTCACAAATTGATGTGCAGCTGCAACGTCGCTATGACCTGATTCCCAATCTGGTAGAAACGGCCAAGGGCTACATGGCGCATGAACGCGAAACGCTAGAGGCTGTGATTACCGCACGCAACCAAGCCATGAGTTCGTCTCGGGCGGCAGCGGCGGCTCCAGGTGATCCGCAGGCAATGCAGCAAGCAATGGCAGCTGAAGCCGGCCTAACGGGGATGCTGAGCCGACTGATGGCGGTGAGCGAGGCTTATCCTGACCTTAAAGCCGACCGGTCCATGCAGACAGTGATGGAAGAACTGCGGACAACTGAGAACAAGATCTCTTTTGCGCGGCAGGCCTTCAACGATGGCGTCACGCTCTACAACACCAGTCGTGAAGTGTTTCCCAACAGCTTAGTCGCCAATACATTTAACTTTTCCTTTGCTGAACTGTGGCAGGAACTCTCAGCGGAAGCGCGGCAGGCCCCCCAAGTTTCCTTTTCGTAAGCTGCTGTGGGTGACATAGGGGGAATGACGGTCGATGAAGAACTTTTTTGAGCATCAGGACGAGGCCCGGCGCACCACCGCCTATCTCATTTTTCTGTTTGGCTGTGCGATCGCCTTTACCATTCTGGCGATGTACGCAGCCTGTATTGTGATCGCTATGCAGAGTGGTACAGTACAAGGCTTTTGGCAACCCAGCTGGTTAGGGATAACCGCTCTGAGTGTCTGCCTGATTGTCGCCTGCGGTAGCCTTCGTAAAATGGTTGCTTTGCGGGGGGGTGGTAGGGCCGTCGCCCAGAGCTTAGGCGGTCAGCTCGTCAGGCAAGATACCTCGAATCCCCAGGAGCGCGAGCTGCTGAATGTAGTGGAAGAAATGGCGATCGCCGCAGGCATCGCTGTCCCCGAAGTCTATCTGCTGCCAGAAACCAGTATCAACGCCTTTGCCGCTGGCCTCACTCCTAATACCGCTGTTATCGGAGTGACTCAGGGCAGCCTCACGCTGCTCAATCGCGACCAGCTACAGGGCGTTATTGGCCACGAGTTTAGCCACATTGTGAATGGCGACATGGCGCTCAATCTGAAGCTGATGGGCCTGGTGCATGGCCTGCTGTTTATCCATCTGCTGGGTCGCGAATTTTTATTTAGCGGTCATCGCCGCTCTTCAGACCGTGACAGCAACGGCGGTGGCGCTTGGCTAGCCTTTGCCTGCTCGATGATGGTGATTGGCGCGATTGGTTGGATTTTTGGTCAGCTGATAAAGAGTGCCGTTTCTCGCCAGCGAGAATTTTTGGCCGATGCGTCTGCGGTGCAGTTTACTCGTAACCCCGAGGGAATTGCTAACGCTCTGAGGTGTATTGCCAGGCAATCTCAGCGATCGCAGATGTCTTCTAGTGAAGCGGAGGCCGCAAGCCACCTATTTTTCAATAATGTTTCTGCGCTGAGTGCTTTTGCAAGTGCCTTTTCGACCCATCCGCCGCTGGCTGAACGTATCCGCCGCTTAGGGAACGGTTCTGCTATGGGGACTGGCTCGTTTGCCAGGGCCCAAGTGGCAAGTCGCTCATTGGCGAGGAAAGGAGGTGCTTTCCCAGTTGCCCTGAGTGACCACAGCCCGATCAATCAATTCAGCAATGCAGGAGCCGTCTCTAGCTTGGCCGCGGCTGGAGCAATCCGCAGCACAGATCGACTTAAAGTAGCTCACAGCCCCCTAGCACCTGATGCGGTCGTTGCCGACATTGGCGTAGTGACGCCAGCTCATCTCACGCAGGCACAGTCTCTTCTGAATCATTTGCCGCAGCCTCTTTTGCAGACGGTGAGATTTCAACCCGGTGCCGTCGCGGTGTGCTATGGCTTACTGTTAGACACAGATACAAAGGTGCGGTCTCGCCAGAAAAAAATCATCGCTGACAGTTCACAGAAGGTATACGACCTGTTGGAGAGTACAGAACCGCTGCTTGACCAGATACCTGTGCGGTCTCGTCTGCCGCTGCTAGAACTGTGCATTCCTGCCCTGAAGCAGCTCAAGCCGGAAGTAGCTGCTCAGTTTTTCATCCGCGTGAAGGCCCTGGTAAAAGCAGATGGCAAGTTATCCCTGAGCGAGTTTGCGCTGCAATCTGTTTTGCAATATCGCTTAGCGCCCTACTTTCAGCCTGAGAAGCCATCGGCTGAAAGCGCCGCTCGCCTCACTGACATCTGGCCCGACGGCCTATTGTTGATATCGGCCCTGGCAAAGGTAGGTCAGAGTGAACATTCTCAAATAGACTATGCCTTTCGCTGCGGCATTCAACAGCTGCCGGGCGCTACAAAGCAGTCGATGCCTACAGAATTGCCCACCTGTACCTTACCCAATCTCGGTAAGGTCCTACGTCGGTTGAGACAAACCGACCCAAAGCTGAAGCAGTCGATTGCGCAAGCCTGCGCTCACACGGTTCTGATAGATGGCCAAACTACTGACCAAGAAGCCGAACTGCTGCGGGCTATTCTCATAGCTTTGGGCTGTCCGGTACCGCCTTTTATTGATCTACCGCCTGCTTAATGTCCAGTTCGAGATCAGAATAGCTAGATGCGCCATCGGGGATCTTTTCTTTCCTTGGTATAGCGAAGCGCGGATGCATTCGCGCTTCGCGGAGCACTTTGCCTGTTGCTATATATGGCTTACAGTCAGTAATGCTGCATGAAGCAAAGTGCCGGAAGCTATGAGAGGAACCCGGATTCGCTTTGGTATGAGCGGCTGACCATGAGACAGCTTATCCCGAACTCAGGTTGCTTAATAAACGGTGGTATAGCAAAGTAGGGATGCATTCTTACTTTGCGAGTCGAGTTGCCTGCTGTCAGATAACGGTTTCAGCCGATAAAAGTGTCCTAAGCAGCTCGACAGAAGCTATATCAAACGCAGATCAATCAATTGTTACGAGCGTATGTGGAAGCGCATCAAGAATCTCGCCAATAACTGGCAGGTTGGTGTTGTGTTTGTAGTGGCATAACAACAGTGCAGCGGATGGTCAGGAGCAGTCGGTGGGACGTAAATACTACTGACAACCGCTGACTGGGAACGCTAGAAAGTGGAATTTTCTATTGGGCACGATAGGCTTTTGGTGTGAGACCTGTCAGCTGCCGAAATTTTCGCCCTAGGTGGCTTTGGCTATTGAAACCACACTCAAGGGCGATCGCTACAATCGGCTGATCGCCCCGTCTTAGTAGTCGCTTAGCCCGTTCTATTCGCTGTTGTAGCAGATATTGATAAGGTGACAGACCCAGCGACTGTTTAAACAGGCGACTGAAGTGAAACTGGCTGATATCAACCAATTCTGCTAATTCTGACAAAGTGATTTCGCGACATAAGTAGGCATCAACATAGTCCAACACTTGCAGCAACTGACGTTGAGGGAGTCCGCCTTCGTAGAGGGGTAACGACGGTCTTGTGGTGGCGTGGTGGCGCAGCAAATGAACCGCTAACACATTGGCCAAAGATTCAGTATACAAATGGCTGCCAAACGATTCGCGATGGAGTTCGGTCAGGAGCATGGTTGCGATCGCCTCAATTTGTAGATCGCGGGTCTGGAATGCGGGGACGAGTTCAAGGCGATCGCCATCCTGCCCCAGCGTCTCCCCTGCTACCTGGCGTAAAAACGAATCTTGAAGCCGCATTTGTATGAGCTGAACATCTCCCTCCGCTTGAGTCGCCAGCCTGGTGTCTGCTGGAGTAACCAGTAAATCACCTTTACTGTAAAGCCCTGAATGAGTGTGACCATCTTGCCGATGAGAGAATTTGAACGGGCGCGGCGACAGAAACAGGCCCAGGGTATGTTCGTTCGGATAACTCCATACATCTGCGCCCGATTCACTGCCACAGGTATGGCGAACATGCCGGATCGCCAACGGTCCCCACTGCTGGGTCACATGCCATTCAGCTTGAGCAGACAATTCCGATGATAAAAGCGGGGCTTGAGACATGGGACTCTAGCGCGATACAGCACTAATCTGACAGCGTTCTGAGCAAGGGTATCTCACCCGAGTCTAGCATCCTGGGAAAAACCAATAGCAAGAATGTGCCAGGTTAGCAAGAATTAGATAGCGGTACAGCCATGCTTTCTTTAAATTAAGGCTGAACAGACAAGTTTTTGATTTAGAAACATGATGAAATCAAGCCCCAAAAATATAGATTTAGAACGTAAGTCCCTACTCTCAACGCTCTGGATCTTTATCCTCTTTAACATGGTCTACGCCGACATTTTAGGAACGTTACGGCCCGGATACTTAGACACTTTAGACCAGATAAGCCAGCAGCTGACGGGCGTTACGGTGTTGTTCTTTGCCGTGCTCATGGAGGTCGCGATCGCAATGATTCTTCTGTCGCGCGTCTTAGCTTACAAAGCCAATCGCTGGGCGCACTTTATCGCTATCCCGCTAATGATTCTGTGGGTTGTCGTGCCTGCCTGCATACTCTCCCCGGGGGAGACAATTCCACTCTCTTATGTATTTTTTGCGTCGGTAGAAGTGATAACAATGGTGTTCATGTTTAGATATATGTGGCAATGGCCTCAGCCAGAAAGCAAGTATAGCGGTGTGCCACAACGTTGAGTACAGAAACGGTAGTGTAAAGCCTTACCTGTACTTCACATCAGCGCACATGGCGGTATAGCTAGCTCTAATAGCATCATCAATCTTTGGCAGCGCTACTCCTCTACAGATTGTCGTTGTAGATTGTCACTGTCTTATGGAAGCAAATGCCACTATGAAAGCCATCGTTTTGACCCAATACGGTTCGCCGGATGATCTGGAGCTAAAAGATATTGAAAAGCCTACACCTAACGATGGCGAGGTTTTAGTCAAAGTCCATGCTACCTCAGTCAATGACTGGGACTGGTGCCTTGTCCGAGGAGTGCCGTTTTACATCCGGCTGTTCTGTGGCTGGCGCAAGCCTAACATCCAGATCCCCGGCGCGGAAGTCGCTGGACGAGTTACGGCAGTGGGGCCAAAGGTCACCCGGTTTGAACCCGGAGATGCGGTCTATGGCGATATTTCTGAGGGCGGGTTTGGCGGCTTTGCAGAGTATGTGTGCGTGCCGGAAACCGCCCTGGCTCTAATGCCTGAGAAGATGATCTTTACTGAGGCGGCAGCGATTCCCCATGCCGCGATGTTGGCCGTGCAGGGGTTGATCGATGTCGGGCAACTACAGCCGGGACAGAGACTCCTGATCAACGGGGCAGGCGGAGGTGTAGGCACCTTTGGGGTGCAAATTGCCCAGGCGATTGGGGTTAAAGACGTGACTGGGGTTGATCGCGCCAGTAAATTTGACCTGATGCGCTCACTCGGGTTTACTCATACCATTGATTACACCCAAACTGATTTCACAGAAGGGCAAGAGCGGTACGACCTGATTTTAGATACTAAGACGAATCGTTCCCCTTGCAAATATTTGCAAGTACTCAATCCTGGCGGCACGTATGTAACCGTTGGCGGTTTAATGCCCCGGCTGCTCCAGGTGCTACTATTCGGGCAAATTACTCGCCGGTTCACCCAAAAGACCGTTCGTTTGGTTGGTCTACAGCCGAACAAAGACCTGACCTATACGAACGAACTGTTTGCAGCGGGTCAGCTAAAACCAGTGATTGATGGCCCCTATTCCCTGAGTGAGGTTCCCAGGCTAATTCAGTACTTTGGTACAGGCCAGCATCAAGGAAAAGTCGTTATTACCCTCAATCCTCATGTGACTTATTCCTAAGTCTTCATATCTAGGGACAACGACTCCCCACATCCGTTCATTCAAGACTTGTTCACGAACCGCTCCTACTCAGCCAAAGGTCGCAGCCTGGCAGTAGTCAAAACGTCCATCGAATGTAGACAGTCACTCTGATAGGAGAACTTCAATGATTACTGAAGAGTGTTTTTGTGGTGCGATTCGCTATCGGGTAAACGGTAGGCTTCGAGAGGCTCGATCTTGTCACTGCTCCAGGTGTCGTAAAGCATTTAGTCGTAAAGCATTTATAGGAGAGGATAAAGACAATGCCCGGTAGCAGTAGCCACGAAAACAAATAGATTAAAAAGGGAAATCACCAGCTCAAGTCAGCAATCAGTCCGCCCACTGATAAAAATAAAACGCCGCCGAAGCCCATAAACGCGGCCTGCAAACCCATGAAGTGAGCGCGGGCATCGCTGCCCGCTTCTTTTCCCAGAGGTCAGTTGCGTCTGTGCCTATAGGTAAGCCGCTTTATATGAGTCGGGCACTAGGGAGCAAATTGGTCGGCTCGTCCGGTCAGCCTGAGGGTTGGTTCTGCTGTAGCCTCCGATATCCCCTATATTTAAACTTAGTAGCTCAATTCAGTTAGATAGGCTTTGACCTCCGACTGCAATCGATTTGCTCACTGCGCCCAAAACCTCATTCTCCTTGAAGCCCATGTCAAAAACTTTTGGCTGGTTTCGTCAGCTGCTGTATTTGCTGGCGATCGCCCTACTCTCAACTCAGCTAGTGGCTGCCCCTGCGCTTGCCACCGGCATTTACAGTATGCCGCAAGCCGCCGGCAGCGATACCTGGATACTGGACGACGCAGCTCAGGTCTCCCGGCTCAACGAAGGCAAGATTTCCGATGCCCTGAGTAGTCTAGCCCAGCAGACCGGTAACGAAGTTCGCTTTGTCACCATTCACCGGCTAGACTACGGCGAAACCGCCCAGTCATTTGCCGACCAGCTACTGGAGAAATGGTTCCCCACGCCCGCAGATCAGGCCAACCAAACCCTGATTGTGCTAGATGATTTGACCAATACGATTGGGATCAGCGTCGGCGAGACAACAGCTGAAGTATTGACCGATGAGACCGCTCAAAGCATCACCGACGAGACGATGAAAATCCCCTTGCTGCAAGGCAATCAGTACAATCAATCGTTTTTAGATGCGACCGACCGTTTGGTTGCGGTGATTTCGGGTGAGCCAGATCCGGGCCCGCCCGCCTACGACGACACCTTAGATATTGACAGAAGCTACGCCACCGCTGAAGAGACTGAGGCCACTCGCGGCTCGTCTACTATCGTGGTCGTCGTGCTGCTGATTGCGGCTACCGCCATTCCCATGGCGACCTATTACTGGTATGTATCGGCAGGCGGCTAATCCTCTGGTTTATTCACTAGGCTAGAGGTGTTTGGGGCTGCGAAAGGTTACCCTAACAAAACTGCCGCACATAGCATGATTGAATGACGAACGCTGCGCCAATAGACTGGTTGAATCGACTGCCGCGCTGGATGATGTGGGGTCTGGCTTTGCCTATTCTGGCGCTGAACGGTTGGGTGGCGCTGCAAATTTTTGCCTATTTTCGCTCGCAGCTGACGATTTTTCTGACGGCGACGCTGCTGTCTTTTATTCTCAACTACCCGGTGCAGTGGCTGTCACGGTTTCGGCTGCGGCGATCGCTAGCTATCTTACTTGTCCTCCTGATCTCGATTTCGGTGCTGGGCGTGCTGGGCGTACTCTTGGTGCCGCCGCTGGTCGCGCAGATCAATGAGCTAACTGGCAGGTTGCCCTCCTGGCTGGACTCGGGCATGTCTCAGATGGATGCTTTGCAGACCTGGGCCATCAGCCTCAACCTGCCGATAGACCTGGCGAGTCTGGCCGTTCAGCTTCAGACCAAGCTGACGACGCAGCTTCAGAGCCTGAGCGCGAGTGTTTTGGGATTATTGCCCGATGCCATTGGCAGCGTGGTGGATCTGGGCCTGACGGTGGTGCTGACTTTTTATTTGCTGCTGCATGGCAATCGCCTGTGGGACGGCATTTTTCAGTGGCTTCCTCAGGAGTGGAATGAGCACGCCAGGCCGCTAATCCGGCAAAACTTTCAGAATTATTTCCTCGGGCAAATTACCGTCGCGCTGCTGATGGGCACGGCGATGACTACGGCTTTTGTGCTTATTCGGGTGCCGTTTGGTCTGCTGTTTGGGATTGCAGTGGGCGTGATGGCAATTTTCCCCTTTGGCCCTGCTTTGAGCATTACTATTATTAGCTTTTTGACGGCGCTGAAAAGTATTTGGCTGGGGGTACGGGTGGTTACCGTTGCTGCGGTGATTGACCAGGTGGTGGAAAATGCGATCGCCCCGCAGCTGATCGGCGGCTTCGTCGGACTCAATCCGGTGTGGATCTTGGTTTCGCTCTTACTCGGCACTAAGATTGCTGGCTTCTTAGGTCTGATCGTAGCGGTCCCAGTCGCTAGCTCTATCAAAAGCATCTTTGAAGATCTGAAAATTCCGCCTTCGCCACCGACTACTGAACCGGTGGACGAAGCCGAAGAGAGAACGCCGGAACAAACGAGCCTCGCCTCTGCTTAGCCTGAAAGGGGATGGGCACGCTGCTGCTAAATACATAGTGTTTTCACGATGGCTTTGCTTGTGGTTCCGTCAGACATCGGCGTACAGGGATACTAAACGGTTTAATCCTTCTGGTATTCTGTTCATTGAACTTTGAGGCCTTCCTATGACGACCGATTCCTCCGATGACCCTACGTTTCAGAGCCCAGACGGGCTGTCGGAAGCACAGCATGCTCTGGATATGGAGAGCAGGCTGCCCCTGACCGGGTGGCAGCAGGAAGTCGATCAAGGGTTGACCTATGGGCTAGAGGCAGCAGAGAGTATTCGCGATCGCACCATCTCTACCTTTTCTAGAGGAGAGCTGCCTCACTATGCGGGCATCAACACCTTTATGAAGGCTCCCTACATAGAAGACGTTCGCCTGGTGGGCAATTACGATGTGGCCATTTTGGGCGTCCCCCACGACTCTGGCACCACCTACCGCCCCGGCACTCGCTTTGGACCGCAGGGCATTCGTAAAATATCGGCCCTGTACACACCCTACAATTTTGAGCTGGGCGTTGACCTGAGAGAACAGATCAAGCTTTGCGATGTCGGCGATATTTTCACCATCCCCGCCAACAACGAAAAGTCATTCGACCAAATTTCTAAAGGGGTCGCCCATGTCTTTAGCTCGGGCGCTTTTCCGATTATTTTAGGCGGCGATCACTCTATTGGCTTCCCGACGGTTCGCGGCATCTGCCGCCATTTGGGAGACAAAAAAGTTGGCATCATTCACTTCGACCGCCACGTCGATACGCAAGAAACCGATCTAGACGAGCGGATGCACACCTGCCCCTGGTTTCACGCGACGAATATGGCCAACGCGCCGGCTAAAAATCTGGTGCAGCTCGGCATTGGCGGCTGGCAGGTACCTCGTCCGGGCGTTAAAGTTTGCCGGGAGCGGGCGACGAATATCCTGACGGTGACCGACATTATGGATATGGGCATGGACGCGGCGGTAGACTTTGCCCTGGAGCGAGCGATGGATGGCACCGATTGCGTGTGGATTAGCTTTGATATTGACTGTATCGATGCGGGATTTGTTCCTGGAACGGGTTGGCCTGAACCCGGTGGACTGCTGCCGCGCGAGGCGCTCTACCTGCTGGGGAAAATCGTGGCCAAAGCGCCGGTCTGCGGTATGGAGGTGGTCGAAGTGTCGCCGCCCTACGATGTCAGCGATATGACGGCGCTGATGGCCACTCGCGTGATCTGCGATGCGATGGCGCATTTGGTGCTCTCTGGGCAGCTGCCGCGTCAGCAAAAGCCCGACTATATTCACGATGAGGCGAATATGAATGTAGATGAGGCTTGGTCTTAGATAGCGATATACGATAGAACAACGTCGTTGAGCTGATCTTGCGCTCGAAACTGAGCGATCGCTCCTTCCACCGCTGGCGGTGTTCCATTGAACATGACGGTGCGTTCACTGCCGGTTTGGGCGATTGTTTCGACCGAATAGCCGTCGTCGTCATTGAGCAGCTTGGTGCTGGGGCTGAGCTTGGCAATAGCGATCGCTCTCAGCCTGGGGTCATTATAGGCATAGGCATCGACCCGAAAAATATAGGGCAGCCGCTCCAGCGCCCGGTGCAGCAGCGCTTGCTTAGAGGTGGTCGCCTGAAAGTTGAGAATCAGCCGTCCGTCTTCGATGGCCGTTGCGCCAATGCCGCTGCCAAGAATGCTCTCTAGCGAAACACCGCGATTGGAAAAGACGGCGGCTGCGGCTGTCAGCGTACCGGGCTTGTCTAAAACCCGCACGACGAAAATCCATCGCTGAGCCGTCTCACCGGTCGCTCTGTCTATCTTTTGGACTGTCTTGGGGGCTGTCTCCTGTGCCATGTTCTGTGCCGTATTCTCAGGCATGGTGTAAATCCTCTTTAAGCCGCAGGTTAAGCTGGGTAGCCATCTTTTGCAGCAGATCGGCTTCTTCGGCCCACAGCTGTAAGGGCACCACCTGAGTCCAGCCGAAGGGCGTGACGACAATGGGGACGCCGAAAGGCGATCGCAGCCCGTAAAATTCGCCGTCTAGCTGCACCTGCCCTGAGACTACCATCTCTCTTCCCTCCAGCAGGTTTTGCACCAAATCTGTCGTGACATTAGCGGTGGCGTAAATCGTTTTTGCACCCGAAACGTGTGTGACAAAGGGCTTTACAACCACCCGCAAGTCTGGCGGCAAGCTATCAACATAGCTGTAAGCCGCCTGGATTTTTCCCTGCTTGAGATACTCAGTAACCACCTGCTTCTCTGCGGCTACCTCGTCAGGAAACTGACTGACGGTGCGATCGCGCCGCAGCTGCCGCCGGGCATTGCTCAATTCGTCTGAAGTCATCCCGTGAATTTTGACGCTGCTCCATAGCGGCACCATACCTTCGCCGTGCTCGCCGACAATAAACCCCTGTACCAGCTGACGGCGAATACCCAGGTCAGCCGCAATCTCTCGCCGAAAGCGCAGTGAGTCAGAATAAGCGCCCACACCAATTACCCGATGTCGTCCCAAATGACGGCTGAATACTTCTACCGCTAGCTCGACTGGGTTGGTGACAACGATGACGACCTCGTGGCCGTAGCCATGCTGAGCGATCGCCTGCGCATAGGTTTCAAAAATCGGCAGATTAGTGGCCGAAAGCTGCTGGCGCGAGACAGTATCGCCGCTTACCGTTGCACCCGCTGCCATGACAATTACATCGGCGACAATATCTTCTGGGGCCAGCGCTACATCCAGCATCGGCGCTTTCTCGGCGTAGGCGTCGCTCAGATCGCTGCACAGACCGTAGAGAATCTGACTGCTGTGTCCATTGGCCCTACCCACCAGCTGCAAACGCTCAGTCGGCATCAGTGCCCCCAACGCAATCAGCCGAGAGACAATCTCCCGCCCACAGTCACCGCTCGCCCCGATAACAGAAACATCCATACGTCGCCTTCATGACCATCGCTCAGTCATGTTGACAGTAACGTTTTCTATCGACGACGACTGTATTCTGCCGCTCACTATCGCTACTTATGTTATGCAACGCTTTCGATCTCCCTACTTACGGAGACCCCTACCTCAAGACCGAAAACAGAAAGCATTTTAGAGAGGGTAGAGTAGGTGATGTTTGAGTCTGGGCCAATTGCACGGATCACATTAGAGCTGGGCATGTTAGCTTCCTCAGCAAACTCATTTACGCCATATGCTCTGATGACTTTGGCTAGAACTTCCTTCAAAGAGATAGATTCATCCAGGGAAGCAATAATAAACTCACGAGCAAATTCTGGGTTTTTGAGTCTTAATGACAGAGACTCATTCCAATCTTTGACCCGGCCTTTGCTATTCATTCTTGCCCTCCAGGTATTCATTCCATAGTGCTTGCGCCACCTTGATATCTTTTTTCTGAGTGTCTTTTCTTCCGCCGTTCAGCACAACGACGTTCCTGCTGTCTATGCCAAAGTAAAGACGATATCCTGGCGGAAACATAAATCTTGCTTCATAAAGGTTTGCCGCAATCTGCTTGTGGTCGCCGAGGTTGCCCTGCTCAAACCGAAAAATTCTTGCTTCGACTCTGGCTTGATGCTTAACAGGCAGTGAGTCTATCCATTTGTCGTAATAGCATTTTCCTTTGCTGCTATAAAGGAGCACTGTGTACATGAAAACATATTATCGTATATGAGCACTTAGGTTCTGCTCCTGGCTCCTTTGCCTGAGAGCTGACTTAGCAGCCGAGCTACAAAAGCTATTGTGTCATGAGCCAATCACGGCTTCGTTGAGGTTGATAACCGCTTTTCGAGACATCGCTTTAGTTCTCAGTGCAATACAGTCGGCTATATGCGCTGCGTCGCGGGCAACTCCTGAGAAGCGGCCAGATCCCCAGGTATACAGCCAGGGCAATCCGATGAAATACAGCCCTTCTACTGTGGTCACGCCGCGCTCATGGCCGGGATAGCCCTGGCCGTCAAAAGCTGGGATTTCTATCCAGCGAAAGTCGGTATGGTAGCCGGTGGACCAGATCACCGTGCCAATATTGGCAGCTTCAAGATCTAATTCTAAAGGCTCCGCTTCTGGTTCCCAGACGGGTACATAGGGCGGCTCTGTCGGCGCGTCTATCTGGTTTTTTTGGATGTAGCCGTCAATGGTGCGCTTAATGCTTTCGGCGACTTCGTCAGCCGCATCGAGATTTTGTTTGAGATCGCCCTGAAATTCGAGCTGACGGCCTTGAATGAGCTTGAGCTTACCGTAGAGCTGCATTCCTTCCAGATGAAACTGCCGCAGATCAATCTCTCTGCCGCCGCCGCGACCGGTGACGTAGTGATTGCGCTTGCTTCTAACCGATTCTTTCTGCGGATGTTCGTCAATCGGCATATCGTAGTAGCCCATTTGGTCTAGCCAATCGACCACGTCTTTACCGCGATATTGCCGGGGCGATCGCGGTGCCCCCCCCACACACAAATGCACCTGCTTGCCCGCTAAATGCAGATCTTCAGCAATCTGACAGCCTGACTGCCCTGTGCCTACCACCATTACAGCGCGATCGCCCAGCGACTCCGGGTTCTTATACGCCGAAGAATGCAGCTGAACAACGTTCTTAGGCAGGCTCTCAGCCATTCTGGGAATTTTAGGCGTATGATAGCCGCCAGTGGCTACCACCACTTGATCAGCGGTGTAAGTGCCTATTGAGGTAGAGACTTCAAATACTCTCTCAGATTCGTGCCTGCTTACCTTTAAGACCGTGACGCCTTCTTTTATGTGCGGCTGAAAAGAGTGAGCGTAGCTCTCAACATATTGAACAATTTCATCTCGCTGCATAAAGCCGTTGGGGTCGCTGCCCGCGTAGGGATGGCCCGGCAGGGTACATTGCCAGTTAGGGGTTACCAGGCAAAACGAATCCCATCGCTGCGATCGCCACGAGTGCGCAACCCTATTTCTCTCGAATATAATATTGTTAATGTTCTTTTGCTTCAGGCAGTAGCTGATAGACAGCCCAGCCTGACCACCACCGACAATAACAACAGGAAAGTGCGACTTCATAGACCCAATGCGAGCAGCTGTATCATTCATATACTTCTAAACTCATATGCTTCTAAACATAGTGGTGAGATTTGAGAGAACCTGTATACGCTGTTACCGTAGGCGCAGGTCTCACCTTATGGACAGGGATAGAAGATGGCTTGAGCTAAAAGTACGGGGCCTTACCTGCCTTTTTGTACAGGTGCTGAGATGAGTCATGCTGTCTCAACTGTCAGGCTTTATAGCTTTGTAACAACAGATACAAGCAATTGATTGTTGACCTCTTAGTCTGTAGGCAATCCAGTCTTAGGAGTGAACAACATGCCTGAAGTAACCACCTCAGCTCATAAAGCCGGTGACTTTTTCGTCGATTACGAAGAGAAAGTATTTCCCGATGTGCAGGCAGATCCGGGAGAGAAAGCGCTCGTAACTTTTCACACCGTTGCCTTTGAGGGATCGATTGGCTTGGTTAATCTTTTGCAAGTGAGCCGTCTGATGAGTAAAGGATTCGACACATCGGTTCTGCTCTATGGGCCAGGGGTAACGCTGGGCGTACAGCGAGGCTTTCCCAAGCTCAACGATGAAGCTTTCCCCGGGCATCTGGCGATGAACAATCGACTCGTCAAGATTCTCGAAGACGGCGGCAAGGTCTATGCCTGTCGGTTTGCGCTTCAGGCGCTGTATGGCCACGGTGAGCCCTCACTGATTCCGGGGATTAAGCCGATTAGTCCGCTAGACGTGTTGGATATTGTTTTGATGCATCGTAAAGAGGGTGCTTTTATCCTCGATACCTGGACAATGTAGTTGAATGCTACAGCTGAGTTACAGAGCTGACCTTACATAGGTAGCTTTAGAGCAAGCGCTTGAGAGAGACTTTTTCCATGGACTATTCCCGAAATGTAAGGGCCGCTGCTGTGCAGCTTGCGCCTGTATTGCACAGCCAGTCTGGCACGATGGAGAAAGTGCTGAAGGCCATTGAGGAGGCTGCGAAGGAAGGTGCGGAGCTGGTTGTTTTCCCAGAGACGTTCGTGCCTTACTATCCTTATTTCTCTTTTGTGCTGCCAGCGGTGCTGATGGGAAAAGAGCACATGAAGCTCTACGAGGAAGCGGTAGAAGTGCCTGGGCCAGTGACAGAGGCGGTAAGCCAGGCGGCTAAGACGCATCAGATGGTGATTGTATTGGGTGTAAGCGAGCGCGACCACGGCTCTCTCTACAACACTCAGCTGATCTTTGATGCGGATGGCATTTGCCTGCTGAAGCGGCGTAAGGTGACTCCGACTTATCATGAGCGGATGGTCTGGGGGCAGGGAGACGGCTCGGGCCTAAAGACTTGCGATACTGCTGTAGGCCGGGTTGGGGCGCTGGCCTGTTGGGAGCACTACAATCCGCTGGCTCGCTACAGCCTGATGGCAAGTCATGAACAGATCCACTGCGCTCAGTTTCCGGGCTCGATGGTGGGCAACATTTTTGCTGAGCAAACTGAGGTAACGCTGCGCCATCACGCTTTAGAGTCAGGGTGTTTTGTGGTTAATGCGACGGGCTGGCTGACGCCGGAGCAAATCGCTGAGATTGCGCCGAATGAGGGTTTGCAAAAGGGGCTGCAAGGAGGCTGCTATACGGCGATTATCAGCCCAGAGGGCGTTCATTTGTGTGAGCCGGTGAGAGAGGGCGAGGGAATGGCGATCGCCGATCTCGATTTCTCCCTCATTACCAAACGCAAACGCATGATGGACTCCGTTGGTCACTACGCTCGCCCCGATCTCTTACAGCTTAAAATTAATGACGAGGCTTACGCTGTCGCAGCGACAAAAGCTGAAGTCCCCGCTGAGGTAGCTGCCTTAGCTCAAGAGGGTACCGTACCAGATGTATTTTCGGACTCTATTGCTCAATCGGACTCTATTGCTCAATCAGATAGAGTATTCCCTTCTCTTCTCTCTTAATTTATGAACCAACCACTGAACCAACAGCAGGTTATCACCGAACTGCAAACCAAAGGGCTCAGCCTGATTGTTGACAGCGTTGGCGCATTGGGCCGAAAAGGGGGGGCTGGCCCCTCGGACCACAAGGCAGTGACCGTTGGAGAAACCACCATTATGGTGCCAGTGTATACGAGCGGAGCGGCGCAGTCTCCGTACGCGGTGGAGAGCAATCGCACGACTGGCAAATCTACCCTCACTCACAACGGCAGTGTTGTTGCCTCGATTAACTTTCCCAATCAGCCCCAGTTTTACAGCTTAGCGACCGCTGAGGGTGTTCCCTATTGGAAAATTGCCCTGCTGCACAGCCACAATGTGCTGGCAACAACGGTGTTGCAAACCTGTATCCGCTATGAAAACCGTAAAACGGCCTGTCAGTTTTGCGCCATTGGTCAATCGCTTGATGCCGGGAAAACCATCGCCAGAAAGACGCCTGAACAGCTAGCAGAAGTGGCCGAAGCTGCGGTGCGACTAGACGGCGTTGAAAATATGATTATGACGACCGGCACGCCCAATACAACAGACCGGGGTGCGGCGTATTTGACAGACTGTGCGCAGGCGATTCGGCAGCGGGTGAAAGACTTGCCTATTCAGGCGCAGTGCGAGCCGCCAGATGACTTTCGGTGGTTTGGGCGGATGCAGTCGGCTGGTGTAGATAGCCTGGGAATGCACTTGGAGGCAGCTGATCCAGTCGTGAGGGCAAGCATTATGCCCGGCAAGGCGAAAGTGCCACTGACCTACTACTTTGAAGCGTTTGAGGCCGCGGTAAAAGTGTTTGGTCGCGGGCAGGTGAGCACTTATCTCTTAGCCGGACTCGGCGACAGTAAAGAGACGCTTTTGGAGATGAGCGATCGCCTGATCAATATTGGCGTTTACCCCTTTGTGGTGCCTTTTGTTCCAATCGTAGGCACGCCCTTAGCAGGGCAGTCACCACCCGACAGTGCATTTATGTTCGATCTCTATCAAACTATTGGGGCGCGGCTAAAGCAGGCGAATCTGCTGTCTGCCGATATGAAGGCGGGCTGCGCTAAGTGCGGTGCCTGTTCTGCCCTTTCTAGTTTTGAAGCTTGATTCAAGTTCTAAGACAAGTCTTGCTATGACAACTCCTAAACGAACCTACAGTTTTCAGCTAGCCCTCTCGGACACTGAAATTGCTGATTACTTTGACCTCAGGCAACAGATTTTCTGTAAAGAACAGGGTTTGTTTGAGCAGCATGATCGCGATGTTGTTGATCAGCGGTCTTATCCGATTGTGGCGATCGCTCACACCGCCAATCAGCCCGACTGCGTTATCGGCGTTGTCAGAATCTACGAGCAAGCGCCTCGGCTCTGGTATGGCGGACGTTTGGGCGTTCACCCTGACTTTCGGCGAGGCTGGCGAATTGGCAAAGGGCTAATTCAAAAGGCCGTGACCACAGCAAATACTTGGGGGTGCGATCAGTTTCTCGCCACTGTGCAGCTGCAAAATGTTCGCTTTTTCACCCGCCTCCACTGGGACAGCTTAGAGACAGTAGAAATTCTCGAACGGCCCCATCATCTTATGCAGGCCGATTTGGACTACTACCCTGTGACCGATCAGCCGCGCCCAGCTTTGCCCATCTGTCATCAGGCCGCATAAGTTCCCCAGATAAGACTGGACAAGCGCTATGCTATCTGACCTGATTACCGCTCTGCAAGCTTCGCTCAGTATCTTGCACAAGCAAGACATTCAAACGGCATCCAAGGCTATTGGTCAATATGTTCAGAGCGGTCAAGATCAGATTCGGCTGGGCGATGACTGTGCGGCAATTCCAGAGGGAGACGGCTATTTGTTGCTGGCAGCAGAGGGCATCTGGCCTCAGCTAGTGGCGCAGGAGCCCTGGTTTGCCGGGTGGTGCGCGGTGATGGTCAATATCTCAGATATTGCCGCGATGGGAGGGACGCCGATTGCGCTGGTCGATGCACTGTGGAGCGAATCTGTGGCGGACAGTCAGCCCCTTTGGGATGGGTTGCAGGCGGCGGCAAAAGCTTATGGCGTGCCGATTGTGGGGGGGCATACTAATTGCCATAGTCCCTACGCAGGGCTGGCGGCTTGTATTTTGGGGCGATCGCAACATCTAATCACCAGCTTTGACGCGCAGCCCGGTGATGCGCTAGTGATGGTAGTGAATTTGGCGGGACAATATTACGGCGAATATCCCTTTTGGAATGCCGCGACAGAAGCTGATCCCGAGCTTCTGAGGGCGCACCTCAAACTGTTGCCTCAGTTAGCTGAGATTGGTCTGGCTCATGCCGGGAAGGACATCAGCATGGGCGGGCTAGCAGGGACGCTTTTAATGTTGGCTGAGGCCTCGGGGTGCGGTGCTATTCTCAATCTGGATCAGGTTCCGCATCCGCCCAACGTGGCATGGGACAAGTGGCTTACTAGCTTTCCAAGCTTTGGCTTTCTCCTCAGCGTACCGCCTGAAAATGTAGCGCGGATGCAGGCAATATTTCATCCTCATGGGCTGAGCTGCGAGTCGATGGGCACTGTAACCTCAGGCAGTGAAATTTACTGGCAGTATCAAGGCAAGAACCAGCTTTTTTGGGACTTAGTTCAGCCATTAACCGGCTTTAGCAAGAAAAAAGCGTGAACGCTTGGACAGTTAAGAATTATGATGTGGCGAAAAACACAAATCAAGGGTTTGATAGCCTGATTTTACTCGTGCAGCTTAATAATATGGCGTGATTTTAGTTATGAAGGAACTTTCTTACAATCCTTCTGTCAATATAATAAAGACGGTTTCTACATTTTTGTCTAGCATAGCTACAGCAATCGCTTCATTTACCAGTATTGCGACCTTAGTGGCGGCGGTGGGTGGAAAAAGCGTCGTTAATATTCAGGGTAACGAAGTCATCATTTCATTAGTTTTCGTAGCTTTGTCACTGTTGGTCTCTTTAGCTACGCTCGGTCTTGCTTGCTTAGTACTATCCCTGTTACCAATGGTTGTGACAAATGAGCCTGGTTAATGCCGCTACAATCGCTCTTTTGCTCATTTTACTGACTGGTCTTACCGCCACGATAGCGACTTACCTTTACGTGCGTTCGGTCAGCAAAAAGAAAACGACCGCCCCACCAAAAGCGCCTCAAGAGACTGATCTTAATATTCAGCCACGAACCCTAATAGAAGCTCAGGAAGTTCAGTCGGATGGCGTTTTAGCAACTTCTAGCACGGTGATCGGCGTCATCAGTTTAGAAGTGTTCGCCCGCCGGCACAGGCCCGATTGCATTATTGGCGTCAATCGAGGGGGCTGGCTCTTATCGACCTACCTTGCTCATAGACTAAATATTAGCCGAGATAAGCTCTTGAGATTTGATGCGAGCAAGGCTGATATCATCGACAACATCGACCTTTTAGACAAGATCTATGAAAGCGACCAAATGAACATCCTACTGGTCGATGACATCAGCCGGACTGGGGGGTCTATACAGAAGGCCATTAGCTGCGTCAAGCGTAGATTCTCCCTCAGCAAATTATCTGTTGCTGTTTTGGTGGTTTGTGGCAGAGCAACAGATAAAAACATTGACTACAATCCATATTGGACCCAGCATAAAGATATTCAGCTGCCCTGGAGTTCTGATGAGCGCAAGCGAGAAGCTCGAAAAATCATCAATGCTCAAGGAGAGGTAGTCCAGCTAGGAGACCAAAACTCACTAGATATAAAGGTGCCTGTCTTACGGATAGCAGATTCTGAAACCAAAGAAGGAGAGGGCGTAGACATCTCCAATAACGATATTGAAACTGTCATTAATATGTTAGAAAAGCTCCTTCTTATCCAAGAGCCTCCCTCGACCCATAGCGCCTCTTAATGTCGCTCCGGATTGCTCTGCTCACCTACTCTACAAAACCGCGTGGCAGCGTTGTGCATACGTTAGAGCTGGCTGATGCCCTGTACAAGCTGGGGCATCAGCCCTGTGTTTTTGCGCTGGATAAAGACGGGCAAGGATTTCAGCGCGCGGTCAATTTTCAGACCTGCGCAGTTCCTACTAGCGCTTACAAGGGAGAAGTTGATGGTTTGATTAAACAGCGCATTAGCGAATTTGTTCTCTTCTTTGAAAAATTTTCGCAGCCTTTTGACATTTACCACGCCCAGGATTGCTTGAGTGCCAATGCGCTGGCGCTGCTGAGAGAGCAGAGCAACATTCCTCATTTTGTGCGGACGGTGCATCATATCGAAAACTTTCGCAGCCCTTATCTGCAAGACTGTCAGGAGAAGTCTATTTATCAGCCGGATCGCTGCCTGTGTGTGAGCGATATGTGGCAAAAAGTGCTCAAAGCTGACTACGGGATTGATGCGCACAGAGTGATCAACGGGGTGAGCGATCGCTTCTCTCCCCACCCCGACGGACAAGAAGCGTCGGTCGCTGAAGCCTACGGAATTGCCGGTCAGCCGGTTTACCTGACGGTAGGAGGAATTGAGCCCCGCAAAAACTCAATTCGACTGCTACAGGCATTTGAACAGGTTCGGGCCATACAGCCTGAGGCTCAGCTGGTGATTGCTGGCGGGGCAACTCTGTTCGACTATCAAGACTACCGAGAACAGTTCATGGCGATTCTCCGCCGGAGAGGCTGCGCCAACGCTCAAGCCTCTGGCCTTAAGAATGCTCTAGTTTTACCGGGCGTTGTTCCCGATGCAATGCTGCCTGCGCTCTATCGACTGGCGGATGCTTTTGTGTTTCCATCGGTCAAAGAAGGGTGGGGATTGGTGGTGTTGGAGGCGATCGCCTCAGGGCTCCCCGTACTAACTGCCAACCAAGCGCCCTTTACCGAATTCCTCACAGCGACCGATGCCTGCTTAGTGAATCCTGAAGATGTGGGCGCGATCGCCGCTGGAATGCTCTCTATCACCCGACCCCAATCCCATCATCTCAGCGACAAACCAACCATCACTCAACGCTATAGCTGGCAAACGTCAGCCAAAATGCATCTAGACCTTTACCAGCAGCTTAAGATTGCTTAACCATAGCGATCTTAAGCTTAAAGAATAAAAACAATTGTGTCATAGCTTTAACCAACTGCTTCTAGATTAGGAGTACCTCATCGCACTTTCAGAGCCTGCCGCCGATGCCTGCCGATTACCAGACGTTTGAGCTTCCTACGAGAGCTACTGCTGAGCTGTCTGCGGGCAGCACTGCTATGGAGACTCATCCCGTAACCGCTTCTAGCCAAGCTGCACTATCTGAAGTTTTGGCTCAAATGGCGACAGCTACGGAGGCCAGCTACGTTTTGGCATTGCACCGCGGTCAGGTTGTCGGCATTGCCACCCATAAAGACCTGATCCAGGCGCTGAGCCAAACTCCCAGATGGCCTAGTATGCAGCTGGCTCAGGTGATGGCCCAGCCGGTTGTAACAGTCTCTCACTCAGATTTAAACAAAACCAATCAGTTACTAAACTGCTTTGAGCAACATCAGATCAACCATCTGCCCGTAGTAAATGACCAGGGCTGTCTGGTCGGGGTTGTTGGCCGTACCCGTCTGTTACAAATACTGCAAGAGCAGAGCGTTGAAACCCTCTTACAGCGGCAATATCAGCGAGATCAGCTATTTTCAGAGATCGCTCTGAAAATTCGTCAGTCGCTACAGCTCAAAGATATTCTGCACACGACAGTTAACGAGGTGCAGCGGCTGCTCCAGGCTGACCGGGTGCTGATTTATCAGGTGCTGGCCGACGGTACCGGTCAGACCATTAGCGAGGCTGTCGTGCCTCCCTATCCCGCTATTTTGGGCATCCCTTTTCCTGAAGAGGTCTTTCCAGAAGACTATCAGGCGCTTTATGCTCAGGGGCGAGTGCGGGCGATCGCCGACGTTCATGCATCGGCTTCAGGCCTAGCCGACTGCCTGGTCGATTTCATTGAGCAGTGGGGCATTCAGGCCAAGCTAATCGTGCCGATTGTGCATCCGCTGAAGGCACCACCAGCAGACGAAGCCTCTTCGCGCAACGACCTGTGGGGGCTGCTGATTGCTCATCAGTGCCAGGCTCCCCGCCAGTGGAGCGAATTTGAGGTAGAGCTGATGCAGCAGCTCGCCGGGCAAATTAGCATTGCGCTCTCCCAAGGGCAGCTAATGGAATATTTAGAAGAGCGGGTGAAGCTGCGCACAAGCGAACTCACTCAAGCAAACCAGGCGCTTCAGCAGGAAATTCAAGAGCGTAAACAGGTCGGCGCTGCGCTGCGGCAGAGTGAGGAGCAGCTGCGGCTGGTCACTAACAATCTGCCCGTGCTGATTGCCTATGTCGATGCTCAGCAGCGCTACCGCTTTAACAATCGGGCTTACGAACATTGGCTGAGCCGCATTCCCGCCGATATCTATGGCCAGTCACTCGCGGCGGTGATGGGCAGCGCCGACTATCAAACGATTCAGCCGCATGTAGAGACCGTGCTCTCAGGCGCTCAGGCAACCTACGAAGGTGAGCTGACCTTTCGAGATGGCCAGGTGCATTCGGTTAGCGTCACCTACATTCCCCATATCGAAGAGACAGAAGCCGGACCGACCGTGAGGGGATTTTTTGCACTGACGACTGATATTAGCGATCGCAAAGCCATCGAACGCATGAAAGACGAGTTCATCGCAGTGGTCAGCCACGAATTGAGGACGCCGCTCACCTCTATCCATACTTCTTTAAAGCTAATGGCAACCGGTCGCCTAGGCCAGCTCGACGAAGACGGTCAGCAGATGCTGGAGGTCGCCGATGAAAATACCGACCGGCTGGTGCGCCTAGTCAACAACGTGCTCGACTTGCAGCGGATTGAATCGGGCGAAGTGACGATGGATGTGCAGACCTATGAGGTGGTTGATCTGGTCGCAGAGGCGGCTGAGGCGATGCAGGCGATCGCTCAGCAGCACGATATCGAAATTTGCACCGACTCTGTGCCGCTGTCAATTTGGGCTGACCCCGACTACATCATGCAAACGCTGACTAACCTGATGGGTAACGCCATCAAGTTTTCGGCCCCGGGCCAGGCAATTCACCTCAGCGTTCGTCCTTACGTCAGGCCAGGGCGCGCTAAACAGCTTTCTGATGTGCCGCGCCGCCCTCATCAGGTTGCGCCGCCGACCCTGGCGCTTTTTGCTGTTCGAGACGACGGGCAGGGCATTCCCGCCAATAAGCTCACCAGTATTTTCGAGCGATTTCAGCAGGTCGATTCTTCTGACTCCCGCAAGAAAGGCGGCACTGGCCTGGGGCTCGCTATCTGCCGCAAAATTGTAGAGCAGCACGGTGGCCGAATCTGGGTAGAGAGTCAGGTGGGTGCTGGCAGCCGCTTCTGTTTTACGGTCCCCCTTTCCTGTGCCCACTTGCCGTCTCACTCACCGTCCCGCTCACCGTAACGCTATGCAGCCATCCAAGCGAATTTTAATTGTTGATGATGAAGAATCGATTCAGAAAGTAGTCAGCTTGAGCTTAAAGTTAGAGGCGAGCTGGGAGAGCATCACGGCTTCTTCGGGAAAAGAAGGCATCCGGCAAGCCGAAATTTATCACCCGGACGCGATTTTGCTCGATGTGATGATGCCCGAGCTGGACGGCATCGCTACGTTTGAAGCATTGGTCAACAATCCGAAGACAACCGCTATCCCAGTCATTTTGCTAACGGCCAAAACCCGCACTGCTGAAAAACGGCTGTTTCAAAAGCTAGGCGTCGCAGGAGTGATCCTCAAACCCTTTAATCCGCTGGCGCTAGCCAGTGAGATCGCCAAGCTGTTGGATTGGAAACTATGAGCGTAGATTTGATGTGAGAGTACTCCTAATTGACGATGACGATGCCTTTGCGGCCCTCCTGTGCGCTCAGCTAGACTCTCAAAACTATGTCGTTGACCGGGTAGGGGATGGTGAAGCGGGCTGGGCCTATGCTTCTACCTTTGAATACGATCTAATCGTTTTAGACTGGATGCTGCCACAGCTCAGCGGTATTCTCCTCTGCGAACGGCTGCGCGCGCAGGGCTATAGCGTCCCTATTTTACTGCTCACCGCCAAAGACGACCAAACAGACAAGATCAAAGGGCTCGAAGCCGGAGCCGATGACTATGTTGTCAAACCCTTCGACATTGCTGAACTGCTGGCGCGAATTCGAGTTTTGCTGCGAAGGCAGACAACCGAAGCCGCCCCGGTCTTAACCTGGGGAGATCTCTGCCTCGACCCGGTTAGCTGTGAAGTCACCTATCGCGGGCAGCTGGTAGCGCTCACTGCGAAGGAATACTCGCTGCTGGAGCTGTTCTTGCGGCACAGCCATCAGGTTTTTAACGCCAAGGCGCTGTTGGATAAAACCTGGTCTTCAGAAGAATTTCCGAGCGAATCTACGGTGCGATCGCACATTCGCGGTCTGCGCCACAAGCTCAAAGCCGCCGGCGCCCCAAGCGATCTGATCGAGACAGTGCACGGGTTAGGCTACCGGCTAAAAACTGGGGCACTGGCCTCACAGCGCGAACCGGCCTCGCCTGCTCAGAGCGATCGCCAGCGCTACCTAGAAGGGCTCACTCAAGCTTGGAGCGCTCACAAAGGAGAAAGCGTAGAGCGCTGGAATACGCTGCTGCACATCGCTCACACGCTTAAGGAACAAAGCCTGAGCCAGCAGCAGCAGACGCAAGCCGAGCATCTGGCCCACAGCCTGGCCGGTACCTTGGGCACCTTTGGCCTGATGGAGGGCTATCGTTTGGCCCTGCGCATAGAACAGCTTTTTCAGAGCGAGACATTATCAGCTCACTCCTCACAGCTTCTTGCGCTGGTGACGACGTTAGGCCATGCCCTAGACGATCCACCTAAGCTGATCAGCCCGCCGGATGAAGTGCCCCGCCCGCCCACTCTCTTCATTGTCGATGTCAATGAGATGCCCTACATTGAGCAGATCATGGCCCTGGCGGTGGCGCAGGGCTTGGAAACTACCGTAGCCGCGTCGATAGACACAGCCTCACAGCGATTGGCTTTGCACTCAGCGCTGTCCACTTCTGAAGTGAAGGCCGGTCCGCCGGATGACCTGCCCGATTTGGTGCTGATTAATCTGGTTGCGGGTGAAGCAGACCCCATCCTCGACGAGCCGATTTTGCAAATGCTGTTGCAGCTGATTGCGCAGATCACCCAGCGCTGGCCGCAGCTCCCGGTGCTGGTGATTACGCCGCAGGCCGACTTTGGCAATCGTCTGGATCTAGTTCGTCGGGGGGGCGCAGTGGTGTTGGAGTATCCGGTGGTGCCGTCTGAGGTTTTGGAGGCGATCGCTCAAGCCACCCACCTGGGCTCTCATCTGAGCAAAATTATGATCGTCGATGACGACGCGCACTACCTCAAGCAGGTGATTCAGCTGCTGCATCCCTGGAATTTGGAAATTACGCCGCTGGCCAACCCGCAGCGCTTTTGGACGCTGTTCAGTCAGGTGGTACCCGATCTGGTTATTCTCGATATTGAAATGCCGCATATCAACGGGTTTGAGCTGTGCAAAGTGCTGCGCAGCCATCCGCAGTGGCAGTCTTTGCCCATTGTGTTTTTAAGCGTTCATGCCGACCGGCCAAACCAGGAGCGGGCGTTTGCGCTGGGAGCCGACGACTACATTACCAAGCCCATTCAGGGCAAAGACCTTGCGGGCCGGGTGCTGAATCGGCTGAAGCGGAGCCGTCAGGGGGCACTTTAGCTGCACGGGGTCTGCACAACGCCTGCACAGGGAATAAGGCAAGGTATAGCTTGAACATCTTTTCCAGCAATTGTGTAGCACTATGGTTCAAGCCACCCACCAATCAGCTATCCATCAAGTCCCTAATCAAACGCCACAAAAACCGACTTTACCTCCACAGCATCCTCTCATTGGGCAGCTAGCTAAAACCATCAAACATACCTGGCAAGGGCATCTCACGCTGCTGCCTTACCCGATGCCGACCGATTTGGGCTACGTAGAAGGCAGCCTGGAAGGAGAACGGCTGGTGGTCGAAAATTTTTGCTATCAAACAACTCACTTTCGCAAGCTTCATATTGAACTCGCCAAAGTGGGGAACAACCTGGATATTTTGCACTGCGTGATGTTTCCACATCCGAACTTTGATCTGCCGATTTTTGGGGCAGATATTATTGCGGGGCCGACTGCGGTTAGCGCGGCGATTGTGGATTTGTCGCCAGTGCAAAGCGATCGCACCCTCCCCCCGGCGTACACTCAGGCCCTGACCTCTCTACCGGCGGCTGACTTCGCCCACCCTCGCGATTTGCCAGACTGGGGAGACATTTTTTCAGACTTCTGCCTGTTTATTCGCCCGACAACGGCACAGGAGGAACAGACGTTTTTGAGCCGGATCACCCAATATTTGACCCTCCACTGTCAGATCGCCAGCCAGACGGTGGCCCTTGAGTCAGCAGAGGCCCGTCAGCTGGTTTTAGCCGGGCAGCGGAACTACTGCGCGCAGCAGCAAAAAAACGACAAAACGCGGCGAATCTTAGAGCGAGCCTTTGGAGCGGAATGGGCACAGCGGTACCTGCAAACGATGCTGTTCGATGCGCCGTAGCGGACTGGACTAAACCTGTGAACCCACTCTGTCACGGAATATGAAGTTTTTTAAGACTTGTGAAAACGCTTTCATAATTATCCAAAAGCTCTCAGTGAATAGGTTTCAGCTATCTCTAAAGGGATTGTAACCGGTCAGCAACAAAGTTGTGCACAGGATCTGCACAACCAAATTGATTTAATCAAGTTACTGGTTCAAACCGCCCGAGTCCTCGCCGTCAAGCCGTTGGGACTTTGAGCGCTGAAGCCAACAGACACAGCCTTAGTGAGGGTGTCTGTAGCTGAGTATGACAGATTGTAAATAGTGTTCTAACTTTTGCCTTCCTGCTGTTTGGGGGATACGCTTCTCTTCACAGCAAGACCAAATTCATGGCAGAACCAAGGTAATACAGCCCGGCTTAGAGCGCACCTGCAAGTAACGTCACCAGCCACGAACCCGCATTGAGACAGTTTTATTCTCAATTTCCAAAAGCAGGAGACGTTTTCACATGTTCGACGTTTTTACCAAAGTAATTTCTCAGGCAGATGCCCGAGGCGAATACATCAGCAGCGACAAGATCGACGCCCTCAATAAAGCAGTAGCTGAAGGCAACAAACGCATTGATACCGTTAACCGGATCACTGGCAGCGCTTCTGAAATTGTGGCCAGTGCGGCGCGCGATTTGTTCTCTGAGCAACCTCAGCTGATTTCTCCGGGTGGCAATGCCTACACCAGCCGTCGCATGGCCGCCTGCCTGCGCGATATGGAAATTGTTTTGCGCTACGTCACCTACGCCATGTTCACTGGCGATGTCAGCGTGATGGATGACCGCTGCTTGAACGGCCTACGCGAAACCTATACGGCGCTAGGCGTACCGGGCAACTCAGTCGCCGCTGGCGTGAGCAAGATGAAAGAAGCCGCTTTAGCGATCGCCAACGACCGCAACGGCATTACTCAGGGCGACTGTAGCTCTTTAATGTCTGAACTGAGTGGTTACTTTGACCGCGCAGCCGCAGCCGTTAGCTAGTCATTTGCGGGGCAAACCGCGCCCCATTCATCTTTGTTCTTTTTACATCCTTTAGAGAGATTACCTCATGAAAACTCCCATGACAGAAGCGGTTGCCGCCGCTGATTCACAAGGCCGTTTCCTCAGCAGCTCAGAGCTTCAGGTTGCCTTTGGTCGTTTCCGTCAGGCCCAAGCTGGGCTCTCCGCTGCGCAAAGCCTGAGCAAAAATGCCGATAGCCTGGTCGATGGTGCCGCTCAAGCCGTCTACAGCAAGTTTCCTTACACCACTCAAATGGAAGGCAACAACTACGCCTCCAATTCTACCGGCAAGGCCAAGTGTTCTAGAGACATTGGCTACTATCTGCGGATGGTCACCTACTGCCTGATTGCCGGCGGCACTGGCCCCATGGACGAGTATCTGCTCTCTGGCATTGGCGCAATCAACAGCACCTTTGAACTGTCGCCTAGCTGGTATGTAGAAGCGCTCAAGCACATTCGCTCCAACCACGGCTTGGATGGTGACGCGGCGACTGAAGCGAACTCCTACATTGATTACGCTATCAACGCTCTGAGCTAAGACGCGGGGGTTAAATAACTGTCCCGCAGCCCTCACCCTAGCTCTCTCCCAGGCTAATCCTGTAAGGGTTTCAAATGCCCTCTTGAGTTTACTGGGTTGTAGCCGATAAGCCGCCCAAAACGCGATCACGAGATCCTTGTGAAAAGGGGGTTCTACAAAACCCCTACAAGATTAGCTCTCGGGGGGGAGAGGGAGTTAGATCCGGCCCCCTTCTCCCGCTGGGAGGTACGTGTTTAGCGTTGCACATCGAACCCACCCCGCCCTACGGGCACCCCTCTAGAGGGGATCTGTTCTGGCTCTGAGTCGTTTAGGGATTGAAAGGGAATTTCCTTTAATATCCTTTACTGAAGTAAATCCCCTCTGGAGGGGTGGCACGTAGTGACGGGGTGGGTCGGTAACGCCAGCGGACAGCTAGTAACGCTAAACACGTACAGGGGAGAAGGGTTGGAGATGTAGAGCTTGCTCTTCTCGCAGAGTGGGCTCAGGAATTGTGCATCTTGTTTCAATTCCCACTCCCACGTCAGTAGCGATTGCCGATGATCGCCGTCACCCTTCTCTTAAGAATTGGGAGCTTGCCGGGGTGGGGGCAATCAGACAATTGTCCAAATATTAAACAGTTTTAGCGCCAGCTTTGAGGATGCCATCATGACGAGTGAAACTTCTGCAAGACTTTTAGGGTTTGAATCCGCCCAATCACCGCCCGTCGAACTGCGCACTCGTGCGTCTGAAGACGATGTGCAGTCGATTATTTGGGCAGCGTATCGCCAGGTATTTGGCAACGATCATGTGATGAGTTCTGAGCGGCTGACCAGCGCCGAATCTCTGCTGCGACAGGGTGCCATTCGGGTGGTCGACTTTGTGCGGGCGCTGGCGATGTCGGATCTGTATAAACAAAAGTTTTTTTACGGCAGCCCTCAGGTGCGCTTTATTGAGCTGAATTTTAAGCATTTGCTGGGCCGAGCACCCTACGATGAAAGCGAGATTTCTGAGCATGTCGATCTCTACATTCAGCAGGGCTATGACGCTGAAATTAGCAGCTATATCGATTCGCTAGAGTATCAGGAGAACTTTGGCGATCGCATCGTTCCCTACTATCGCGGCTTTGCCACCCAGAGAAACCAGAAGACCGTTGGCTTCGCTCGCATGTTTCAGCTCTACAGAGGCCGGGCGAGCAGCGATCGCGCCAACCGCAAGCAAGCAACGCTCACCGCGGAACTTGCGAGCAATTCAGCCACCCCGGTCAGAACATCTTCTCTCGGTAAAGAGCTACAGGGTGTTACCGGCGGCGCACGCGAACAGCTCTATCGGGTGCGCGTCTCTCAAGCGGCAAGTGGGCGCACCCCGCAGGTACGGTTGGGCGTTCAAGAATACACGGTGCCCTACGACCAGCTTTCGCCCACCTTGCAGCGGCTGAACAAGCGCGGTAGCCGGATTGTCAGCATCACGTCCGCTTAAATTGCCAACAACCCCACCTTCAAAGCTAGTTAAGACAACTCATCCCGTCTAAGGAGATCTATTCTGTGGCTATTACAACAGCGTCCGCTCGGTTGGGCACCACTCCCTTTACTGAGCAAAGTCCCGTAGAACTGCGGCCCAATTTCTCTACGGGCGACGTTCAAGCTGCGATTAATGCCGTTTACCGGCAGGTGCTGGGCAATGACTATCTGATGCAGTCACAGCGGCTCACGGCGCTGGAGTCTCTAGTGACCAGCGGCGCTTTAACCATTCGAGACTTTGTGCGCGCGGTAGCTAAGTCGGATTTATACAAAGAGAAATTTTTGTACTCCAACTTTCAAACGCGGGTGATTGAGCTGAACTTTAAGCATTTGCTAGGCCGTGCGCCCTATGACGAATCTGAAGTGGTCGAGCATCTCGACCGCTATCAGAATGAGGGATTCGACGCTGATATCGACTCGTACATTGACACCCCAGAGTACGAGAGCAGCTTCGGCGACGGGATTGTGCCTTACTGCCGGGGATTTGACACGCAAACCGGGCAAAAAATCGCGGGCTTTACGCGGATGTTTAGCCTGTATCGCGGGTATGCAAATAGCGATCGCTCTCAAATTGCAGGCAGCGACTCTCGTCTCGCCGCAGAGCTAGCCCAGGGCAGCGTCTCAGCAGTGGTGCCGCCCTCTGGCACAGACAGCAACGGCTGGGCCTTCCGCGACGCCAAGCAAGGCAATGTTCCCAATCGTGCCTTTGCCAGACCCACCTCTACTACAGAGCGCGGTCAGCTGTATCGCATTGAAGTGTCAGGCCAACGGCTTCCTGGCTACCCGAGCATTCGCCGCAGCAGTCGGGCGCTCGTGGTGCCCTATGAAGAACTCTCGCAGACCCTACAGCGCATCAACAAATCAGGCGGTCGGATAGCTAGTATCACCCCTGCTTGAGCCGCTCCATCTAGAATCAACCATTTATCCCGAGGTAGCTATGTTAGGACAATACGCAGCCAGCAAGGCCGCCAACACTGACAGCCGAGTTTTTGTATATGAGGTTGCTGGCCTGAGCCAGAATGAGGTAACCGCCCTCTCTCAGTCGCCTATCCGCAGCAGTTACAGCCATTCTATGCAGGTTCCCTTCCATCGGATGAATGAGGAAATGCGACGAATTACGCTGCTGGGCGGAGAAATCGTCAGCATTCGCCCGCTGAGTGCGTCAGAAACAGCTTCTCAATCAGACAAGGCAGACGGGGCATCGAGTCAGGCGGCTGAGTCCTAGCCTGGCATCAAGGTCCGCTGTACGCTTGTCTGCGACACCACCTGTCCGTGCTTAATTGTCGTGCGACCTATCGGGGCTGCGCCAATGGCCTCTGAAGCTGAGCGGGCCTCGATAATCACCAGATCAGCGGCGTTGCCTGGAGCGATGCCGTGGTTGTGAATGCCGATGGCGCGGGCGGCGCGGGTGGTGGCCATCTCTAGACATTGTTCGTGGTTGGTAGTCGTGCCAAGCTGCAAAGTCTGAGCAATCAGCGTGCAGATCTTCAGCGGGTCGCCGTCGCCGAAGGGCGTGAAGAGATTTTGGATGTTGTTGGTAGCGATCGCCCCATTTACACCCATCTCAATCAGCCGCTGAATCGGCGCGACGCCCCGCCGAATATTGTGAGTATCTTGACGCGCCATCATATACAGATCAGAAGCAGGCAGCGCTAAAACCGAGATGCCTGCCTCTTTTAGCAGTGCGCCCATCGACTTAAGGTCTGTAGGAGAGAGTCCGGCGAGCCGGGTCATGTGGCCCAAACAAACGCGATTTTGCCAGCCTCGCTTTACGGTTTCACTGACGACAAAAGGCAGCAGCAGCGGCGCATCGTCGTCTAAAAAGTCCAGGTGAAAATCGACGTCGCAGTCAAATTCTTGAGCGATGTCGAAGACAATCCGAACATTTCTCTCAGGATCAGGGTCGGTATAAGGCGCAGAACCGATCACGTCGCCGCCCATCGCCATCGCCTCTCGCAGCAGTGCTTCGGTGCCGGGCCGATTGGTGATGCCTTCTTGGGCAAATACGGCAAGCTGTAGCGTCAGGCCCCAGGCATGTTCTTTTTTGAGCGGCAGCAACGCTTGCATAGAAGTTAGCTTCAGCACCGGGTCAACTTCTACATGGCTGCGAATGGCGGTGGTGCCAAAGGCGATCGCGCTTTCCAGCACTTGCCGCGCTCTTGCCTGGATGTCTTCTACAGTAAAGCCGCTTTTGAGCCGAAAAGTCTCTTCTAGCGCTTCTTGAAAATTACCTTTTTGAGCAGGATGTTGTTCTAGCAGCAGGGCTTTGTCTAAGTGAAGGTGAGGATCGACAAGACCGGGAATCACTAGCCTGCCGTCAGCATTTAGAGTCTGATGAGCAGCGGTTTGAATGGTACGAGCCACTTCGGTGATGAGACGGTTCTGGATAGCGATCTTCCACCGTCCCGCTTGCCCAGCTAGTACAGCATCATCAACTACAAGATCTAGCACTCTTGATCATTCCATGAGACGTCAATGGGCAAAATTAGGTCGTGCTCAAAGGTGACGCTATCCTTCAGTGGATTTGAAATGTTCGGTAGAATTGAATTCTGCGGCTTAGTAGGGCTCAGCTTTTGGAATACTAAAATAATTTGATACAGAGTTTCAAGATTCTGCTCGCTAACGGCATCAATGTCATTTTTGAGTTGCTCGCGGCTAAGCATATCTTCACCTCATAGTTCGATTCACATGTTGCAGGGCCATGCAGACTTAAGCTAGCAGCTGGCTTTTCTAGCATCTTTTCAGTACCAGTATCATCATAGTCGAATGATTTTTCATCAGCACGTACCGCAAACCGCTAGGCTGAGTAAGGCTATTTGCCACGTTTCTCATCTATGCTTTAACCCGTTCCTTACCGACTGACTCTCTCGGCTATATGCGATATCTCATCACCAGTGCCCTCCCCTACATCAACGGCATTAAGCACCTTGGCAATTTGGTGGGCTCAATGCTGCCAGCAGATGTATACGCCCGGTTTTTGCGGCAGGAAGGCGAAGAAGTCTTGTATATCTGCGGTACTGATGAGCACGGGACGCCAGCCGAGATTGCGGCGCTGGAGGAAGGGCTAGATGTAGCTGACTTTTGTAAGCGGCAGTACGAGCGGCAGGCAGAGGTCTACCAGAAGTTTAGTCTTTCTTTTGACTACTTCGGTCGAACGTCGTCTCAGGCGCAGCGTGAACTAACTCAAGACTTCTATCGCAGCCTCGATCAGCATGGCTTCATTGAGGAGCGTGAAATTAGCCAGGTCTATTCGATTACAGACGAGCGATTTCTGCCTGACCGCTATGTCGAGGGCACTTGCCCTAACTGTGGCTATGAAAAGGCTCGCGGCGACCAGTGCGAAAACTGCACAAAGATGCTGAACCCGACTGATTTGATCAACCCCAGGTCGGCAGTGTCAGGCAGTACCGATGTAGAAGTGCGCACAAGCCGGCATCTATTTTTGCGGCTAGATCAGCTCAGCGATGAGGTGCGCAGCTGGGTAGAGTCGCAGCAGGACTGGCCGAGCTTGACCAAATCGATTGCGAAAAAGTGGCTGGACGAGGGGCTACAAAGCCGGGGCATCACTCGCGATTTGAAGTGGGGCGTGCCGGTGCCCAAAGCAGGGTTTGAAGACAAAGTATTTTACGTGTGGTTTGATGCGCCGATTGGCTATGTGTCGGCGACTAAGAGCTGGGGTGACGAAGCCGGTAAAGACTGGAAAAGCTGGTGGTATAACGCTGAGGATGTGCGCTACACGCAGTTTATGGCGAAGGACAATCTGCCTTTTCACACCATTATGTGGCCAGCGACCATTCTAGGGACGCGCGAGCCGTGGAAAATGGCGGACTATATTAAGGGCTTTAACTGGCTGAACTACTATGGCGGCAAGTTTTCGACTAGCTCTAAGCGGGGCGTCTTTTTAGATCAGGCGCTGGAGATTGCCCCGGCGGATTACTGGCGCTATATGCTGATGGCGTCTGCGCCGGAGTCTTCCGATTCGGCGTTTACCTGGGAGCAGTTTCAGACAAAGGTAAATAAGGAGCTGGCTGATAACTTTGGCAACTTTATTAACCGGATTTTGAAGTTTACGGCGTCGCGGTTTGGCAATGAGCTGCCAGCGGGCGGCGAGCCCGGAGAAGCAGAGGCGGAGCTGGAGGGGCGGTGTAAAGCATTGGTTGAGGAATTGCGATCACACCTCAAACACATGGAGTTTCGCAAAGCCACCGAAACCCTCAACGCTCTCTGGTCAGCGGGCAATCAGTATATAGACGTGCGGGCTCCCTGGACACTCTTCAAGCAAGATAAAGATCAGGCCGCCGTTGTGATTCGCACCTGCGTCAACCTGATTCGGCTGTATGCAGTGGCTTCGGCGCCCTTTATTCCCAATACGGCTGAGCAGCTATTTGAGGCTTTGCAATTGACAGATGCAGAGCGTTACAGCACGGTGGCTGCCGCTACTGACCTGACTATTCTCCAGGCGGGACGAGCTTTTGAAGTACCGCCTGTGCTGATTCAAAAAATTGACGATGATCGGGTCGCCGAACTAAAAGCCCAGTACGGCGGCGATTAGTCGAGTGACTAAGAATCTGACTGAGCAAAGTCACGGCGAGAAAGCTTGAATACATACTCAACGCAAGGTTCGCCTTGAAACTCTGTAGCAATGCGGTCGCGCTGACTCATCCCCACCCGCTCTAGCAGGCGAAGGGAGGGTAGATTTCGCTCGTCGGTGATGCCCACCAGCTGATTTACATCGGAACAGGCAAAGACAAAGTCAATCGCCTCGCGCACGGCTTCGCTGCCTAGCCCTTGCCCCTGCGAGTTACGGCTGAGCGTAAAGCCAATCTCGGCCTCGGCGCGGCGGCTGGCTACACAGATGCCGATATCCCCGATGAGCATATTGTCTGAGCGGCGGGCAATACCAATTTGGTACCACTGGCCTGATTGCAGCGGTATGGCCGAGTTCATTTCAGAGAGGAACGTCCTTGCCTCGGCGTCAGACATGGCTTGCCACCCCTGACAGCGAGCCACCTCTGGGTCACGGCGATACGCCTGAAAATCAGCCAGGTCAGAAACCTTCAGACGGCGGAGGATAATTCGCTTTGTCATGCGAGGCAGTAAGTCTGTAGTGTTTAGCGGCATATAGCGATGAGTATTGATGAGAGCACCGACATAATTATGAACGGCAGTCTAAAATGAGCCCAGATCCAGGGCCGTAATCTGAAGAGGGAGTGATCGTGGTAGATAGCACAACGCTGATTTCGTTTGGTGTGGCTAGTGCGGCGCTAGTCGTTATGCCAGGACCGGCGACGCTGTACATTGTGACGCGCAGTTTGGATCAGGGAAAGCAGGCTGGAATCGCCTCTGTGCTGGGGATTTCTGTAGGGGCGATGGTTCATTTTGTCGCGGCAGGATTGGGGCTGTCAGCAATTTTGATGACTTCGGCAGCGGCTTTTTCGGTGGTTAAGTATGCCGGGGCGCTGTATCTGATTTACTTGGGCGTTCAAAAGTTGCGATCGCACGAAACCCTGGTGATTGATGATGCGATCGCCAAAGTTCCGCTCTTTGTCATCTTTCGTCAGGCCGTAGTTGTCAACGTATTGAATCCCAAAGCCGCTATTTTCTCCTTGGCCTTTCTGCCTCAGTTCCTAGATCCTGCTAGTGGCCCGATCTGGCAGCAGCTGATACCACTATGTCTAGTTTTTGTCAGTATCGGTCTGCTGAGCGATAGTACCTATTCACTGATCGCCGGACATCTGCGGCAGTGGATTAAGCAAAATCCTTTATTTCTACGGCGACAAAAGTACGTCGCTGGCGGTACCTATATTGCGCTGGGCGTAGCAGCGGCAACAGTATCCCCAGCGCAAAAATAGACTTCACAGTGTCATGACTTTGGGCTATTCACAAATCGATTCAACGCTATGTTTTCTCTGAGCCGCGCTCTGATGCCGTTTACGCTGATCGGGCTAGTAGCCATGCTAAGCGCCGTCCTATTCAGCTGTAGCAACGCTGCACAAACAGTCGGCGGCCTGGACGAACTGCCGTTTGTAGCAGTAATGCAAATAGCCGACCAGCCTGCTTTGAATGCGGTGCGCGATGGCATTAAAGACGAACTGACCGCAGCGGGCTACATAGAGAACGATACGCTGCGGTGGGAATGGCGCAGCGCCCAAGTCAACCCCGTGAAGGCAGCGCAGATCGCGCGTAAGTACGCAGGGGCCAGACCGACGGTAATTGTCGCCATTGCCACCCCCAGCGCTCAAGCCATTGTCGCTGCGGTCAAAAACACGCCCGTCATCTTTTCAGCGGTGAGCGACCCAGTCGGCGATCAGCTCGTCAAAACGATTGCTAAGCCGGGCCGTAACGTTAGTGGTGTCAGCGATCGCTCACCCATCGGTTCACACTTGGCCCTGATTAAAGAAATTTTGCCAGAGGCCGAAACTGTGGGTGTTGTCTACGACGCTGGTGTGGAGAGTGCAGTTAGGCTGATCGACCTAATCAAAGCCCGAGCGCCCGAGCAGGGGTTTGCCGATGTCAAAGCAGTGGCGGTGTTTGCCCCTGACGAGGTCGCCGCCGCCGCTCGCACGCTGGTGGGGTCGGTAGATGCGCTCTACGTACCGCCAGATAATACTGTGATGCTGGCCCTGGATGCGGTGGTCCAGGTGGGTAAAGATAACCAAATGCCGGTATTCGCAGGCGGAGCAGAGGCGGTGTCGGCAGGCGCGATCGCTGGTCTCAGCTTTAGCGATTACGACATGGGCCGTCAGACCGGAGCGATGGTGGCCAAAGTCATCAAAGGTAATAGACCCAGCGATCTGCCTGTGGAATTTGTGGAGACGCTACAGCTTCACATAAACCCGGAGGCAGCAGCAGCGATGGGCGTGACACTGCCAGCCTCGATTACAGAGCGAGCCAACACAGCTGAACCGATACAGAGCTAAAGCGCCAGCAGCAGCACCGAGTAGCCCACTGCGCCCAGAGAAAACGTCCAAAAGCGACTTTCTCTGGCCTGGGGTAGCTCTTCTTTAAGCACGTTGAGAATAATGCCGCCAGCTAAAAAAGCGAAGAGCACTGCGGTCGCCACTTCGTGAAGGGTGGTTTGAGTGCCGACCACCCACCCAAAGATAATAGCCGCTGACAAAATCCAGCGACCCTTTCGCTCGTAGGCCCGCTTATGGTCTTCACTCAGGCTGTAGTCGTTGACCAGAAAGTGTAGGGCCATGGCGATCGCATAAACCACCAAACCACTCAGACCAGGCTCTTCCCTGTGCACCAGTAGATAGCCAATCAGCGCATTATACAGAGCAAACGAAACCATGTGCAGCCAGAAGACCCCCGGCTGAGTCACGTCGCCCTCACCTTCTTGCCGACTTCTCTGACGCGACACCTTCGCCGCCCGCTCCAACCCATAGAATGCCAGCGTCCCCAACAGCGACAGCAAATAAATATGGTGCTCAATCGTATCAAAAATTTCTACACTGCTTTGAAACTCGGCCTGAGCAGCGCCAAGATCCGGCAGAATATGGACAAAAACGTAGGCCACCGAAACGCCGCTGCTCAGTGAAAGCCAGCGGCTGCGAGGCGTGCGTTTGAGCGCTTTGAACTTGCCAGCGTAGATGTGGATCAAAACTAGCAGTAAGGCGATGAGGCCAGATAGCCACACGAGTGAAATCACAGCGAGTCCTAACGCTTGCAGGTCGCTTTAAAGAGTAGCTGCTATTCGGTCGTTGCGGCGCCGTCACTTTGCCGAGCCCGTGATTCTCCCTGTTGTGAAAGGACATCTTCATCAATGGCCTGATTGCTGAGGTTACCCTGCGCCCGGTCGATAGCAGCTTCAGTTGTATCAGGGACTGGCGGCTGGCTAGCGGTCATATCGGGCTGATTGCAGGCTGTAGTTACCAGCATCAAAACGCCCGCTACCAGCACCATCGCCAGACTGCGCAGCTTTGACAGGTCAACTAGCTGGCTCACTCGTGCAGCAATCTTCAAAATATTCATAAACTAACGCTCATCACCTGGATGAAAGCTAAAACATCATCTTTAAGCGTAAAGAGTCATTGACAAGTAGTCTTCTGGCTGAAGACAGACCTTGAGGCTAGCCGCTACTTTAAAGGCATGTTTTTATAGCGATGTGCCATGAATAGTGACTGGGTTCGGCTGACTATTTTGCTGACTGTTCTTTTGATAATTGTCTTTCCCTTTGCAGGGCTAGCGCCGCTGACGCTGCTGTTTTTTGTTGCGGTTGGCGGCTGGGCTGTTCAGCTAGCAGGTACCATCATTGGAGCGACCGATGGGACAGCTGAACCGCCAGATGTAGAGTAGGCGATCGCGCCTAAAATCCATACCCAAAAGCCCCCTCAGACTGCTTCTTAGGACGTAGAGACTGATAAAAAGCAACCTGCCAAGTTCTACTTTTAGACGGTAAAAAAAAGATTGCAGAACCGCTCTCATAGATGGAGTAACCCTTTGAAAGGAGACTCCACATGGTAATTTCTGCTGATCAAATTCCCGCTCAGGGGCAAGACCGTCAACCCGCTCACGAACATGAGATGACGCCATCGCCCATTTTTGATCGCGATAGCTACAAGGGCAGCGAAAAGCTAAAAGGCAAAGTGGCCTTGATTACCGGCGGTGACAGCGGCATTGGCCGATCAGTTGCCGTTTTATACGCTAAAGAAGGCGCAAACGTCGCCATTTCCTATCTGGACGAAACTCAGGACGCGCAAAAAACAAAAGAAGAAGTCGAAGCGCTGGGCCAAAAATGCCTGCTGCTGCCTGGCGACATTAGCAGCGAAACCTTCTGTCAGGAAGTAGTGCAAAAGACCGTTGATGAGTTTGGCCAGCTTGATATTTTGGTCAGCAACGCCGCTGAGCAATATTTAGAAGAAGATTGGGAAGAAATCGACTCGGCCCGGCTCGGCAGCATCTTTAGCACGAATGTGTTTCCGATGTTTTACTTCACCAAGGCCGCTCTCCCCCACCTGAAAGAGGGCAGCGCTATTATCATCACCACTTCGATCAATGCTTACAAAGGCAACGCGCCGCTGCTCAGCTACTCGACTACTAAAGGTGCTAATTTGGCCTTCTTGCGATCGCTCTCTCAGCGCGTCCTCGAAAAAGGCATTCGCGTCAACGGCGTTGCCCCTGGCCCTATCTGGACGCCCTTTATTCCCGATGCCTTCCCCGCTGAAAAAGTAGAAGGCTTTGGCAAACAGGTGCCCATGAAGCGTCCTGGTCAGCCGGTCGAAGTGGCTACCTGCTTTGTCTTCCTCGCCTCAGAAGACTCTTCTTACATGACCGGTCAGGTGCTGCATCCCAACGGCGGTGTAGTGGTAGGTGCGTAGTTTAGTCAGCCGACTCGCCTTGCTGCGCCAGCCCTACTACTTTGGGCGACAGGATTAGCTGTCGCTGATGAATGCTCAGCCACCCCTCGGTTCTAAAGTCGCGCAGCAGACGGGTTACGGTGACGCGAGTGGTGCCGATGATAGTTGCAAGCTGATGGTGAGTCAGGCGCAGTTTGATCCGCACGCCGTCAGGTTCTACATGGCCAAAGTCTTGCGCTAGCTGAATTAGCAGGCACTGTAAACGGTCGGCAACCAGACGTTTGCCAGAGATAGAGAGCCAGGCTTCGGCCTGCTGCAAACGGCGGACAAGCTGTGGATACAGGGCGGCGGCTAGAGCGGGGGAGGCTTCGACTTCGCTCATCGCTAGCGGCAAAATGTCAGCGTCGGTGAGCGCAGTTGCCCAATAGGGATCGGCGCTGCTCAGAGACCGACCAAAAGTCATAGACTGCCCGCACAGTCCTACTAGCGTTTCGCCCCCATCGGCGTGAATGGTGTGCAGCTGCACAACGCCCCGACAGATAATGTACAGATACTGACGCTGTAGGGGAATGTTGCGGCCAGCGGTGTAGGAGATGAGCGATCGCTCCTGATAGAGCTGCTCTATTACCGTAACAAACTGCTCAGATGAAGCACAGACGGACGTAGAAGGTACCAAAGACAAAACGAGTTAGCCCCATTAACAACGAATGGATCGGTCTCCTGCTCTGGTCTGCTTAAGCGGCTGCTCTAGCTTCTAAGCGTTAGCGATAGAATGTGCGCTAGCAAACTTACAGCGCTTAGCAAAATTTGCTAATTTGACCCAAGCACTTACCGACTCTATGCCAATCATCAAAACTGAGTGTTAACTGGGAGCAAAGAGAAGGTTAAGGAAAAGGAAACGTTTGCTTCTTGCCGCTTCAAAACTCTCTAGATGCCGTGGCTTTTGCCAATGACCCAGCTGCGGCGGAAATATTTAGCCAGACTGGATTCTTTGAGGGTCAGGCAGATGGGGCGTCCGTGAGGGCAGGTGCTAGGCCGGGCCGTTCGCTGCCACTGGTTTACAAGCGTTTGCATCTCTAGCTGACTCAGCGCTGTGCCGTTGCGAATGGCTGTGCGGCAGGCAGTAGCGACTAGGGCGGCTTCTAAGTTCGCGCCCAAGCTCAGCTCTTTGAGCGCATCGGCGCAGTCTGCTCGCTGGCTCAGCGGCTCGGGCACAGTGCGGACGGCCCACAAGTTATCGCCGAACGGGGCGACTTCGATACCAATTTCGGTCAGCCTGTCAACTTGCTCAGGCGTCAGACTAGGGAGAACAATAGGCGATTCGACTTCAACCATCTGCCAGCGCTGCTGAAGCTGTTCGTAGAGCACTCGCTCGTGAGCGATGTGCTGCTCAATCAGGCAAAGACCGCCCTCGTGCTCGGCCAAAATGTACATGCTGTGCACCTGGGCGATCGCCCGCAAATCGCCCGGCAACCGGCCTGGCAACCCATCAGATAAATTGACCGTTGGTTGTCCTGCTGGCGCTGCCGTCTGAATCTGCCGTGAGGCCGAATACTCTCCTGTTTGCTCAGCGGCTTTGACCAGTGCGCTCGCCCGCTGAATTTGGTAGGTTTCGCTGAGATGGTCGAGCTGCAAAATATCGGCGACGGCTGTGGTAGTGCGATCGCAGATTGCCGCCACGCCCTGTACATAGACTTCCGACTTAGCCGGGTGCCGATTCCAGTCAAGCTGGGTGGGCGGCAGGGTGAGGTGCAAAAAGCACAGGGGGTAGCGATCACGCGGCAAAGTCCGCCGAAAGCTGTTGATCAGTGCGTAGGAGAGTTCGCTCACCTCCACCGGCCGACCATTGATCGCAACACGCACCCAGTCTGGTCGCCGCCGATGACAGCGATCAGGGAGACCCACTGCCAGGTAAAGCCCTTCGGCGCTCAGCTCTTTGATGTCGGTAGCGTGCACGTTGCGTAGTATTTGGGGCAGCACGGCTTTAGCGGTGAGGCCAGGCCACAGAGACAGCCAGGGGGCATCATCTTTTTCTAGCTGCCAGGTCACCTGCGGATGACAGAGTGCGAGCTGCTGAATCAGCTGGCCAACTGCCTTGACCTGCTGAGCCGGTGAGGGGACCAGTCGCCGGGCCTGCCAGCGGTCGAATAAATGGCTGACGGTGACGATAGTGCCAGGGGCGATCGCCACCGCCTGACTCTCCTCGGGTGGCCCTTCGGCGCTATAGCGTACCCAGTGACCCTGCGCTGTATGAGACTGCGGACGACTACAAATTTCCAGCTGCGCGAGCTGGGCAATGCTATGCAAGGCTTCGCCCCGAAAACCCAAGCTCCGAACGTTCAGTAATTCGGGGCGGGTAGAGATTTTGCTGGTGGCGTGGGCTATGGCTGCCTGCTGCAAATCGCTCAGCTCCATTCCTGAGCCGTTGTCTGCTACCCGGACTTGCCACTGCTCGGGCCACAGGCTAACCGCGATCCGTGTCGCCCCCGCGTCCAAGGCATTTTCAGCCAGCTCACGCACTACCGCCGCAAGCGAATCAATCACCTCTCCTGCTGCCATCAAATAGACAATTTCTTGATCTAGCGGCTGAATAGGTCTCTGAGCGGGTTCTTGAGTAGGGCCAGAGGTAGAAGCCTGGGTCACAGCGTTGTCTAAGCCGCCCTCTAGCGGGTCATGCGAGTCATCCATAGCTTCAGTGTAGCGAGCTGAGTAGCGAGCAGGCCCTTTGACCGAGCAGCCTGTTGCCAGCGCGTTATCTGCGAGAGAAAGCGGAGCCTCCTTGCTCGGTGAGGAGCAATAGAGTAGGCTACGCAGCGGGTGTGAGCGCACCTTCAGTTAGCAAACAGATACTTAACGTCAGTTTGGGATAAGTGATTGCCTGTGATGCCAGATTGTCGGCGCTCTTTAACACATAGCCTTAAGTAGATCCCCTCTAGAGGGGCGCAGGGGTGGGTTTCGGTGTGTAGCGCACGTTGCCGACCCATCCCGGACCCTGCGGGCCACCCTTCCAGAAGGGACTTACTTCTAGCAATAAGCATGAGTTGCTTATCCCGAACTCAGGTTACTTAGCAAACAGATAGTCAGCAAACGGACAGCGGACGAATGGTCAATATTTCTCAGCGGTGGCGGTTGGCTCAGGTCTGGTTGACCCGGCTGAGTTTGATGGTTCTACTGCTGATGTACGACGGCTGGGCAGCAGCTGAGACAGCCGTAGGCGCTAGTTTGTCTGGACAGTCGGAACGACCAGTGCTGACCCTGGCCCTGCTCGATCAGCGGCTGGCTGCGCCGGTTCGTCGTGGGGGCGCGCTCGTTGTCGATCTTAAAGGGTTTGATATTGACTTGCGCGCTAGCGAGGCCAGCCATAAAGCCGCGTTTATTGAACCTTTCTATCAGCGGCTGCAAAAAGCGCTCAACGGCGGTCAGCCAGTGGGTCTAGATCTTAGCTCTGCGCTGGTGCATGGCGATCTGGACTTTTCTCGGCTGAGCCTGCGGGTGCCAGCTTACGGCGGGCTGAGTCTGCCTGCATTAGACGCTTTTAATCGCGAATTTCAGTCGTCGCTGGCTAAAGGTCTTTTACCGAGTAGCTTGGCTCGCGGTATGGGGCCTGTACTCGGTTCTGGGGCTAGCGCACCGACCGGGGCGCTGGCGCGATCGCTGTTAATCCAGGCTCAGCCCGCCCAGCTTGATACATTTGCTTTTCAGGGGCCGCTGCTGCTGGTTCAGACCTGTTTTAACGGGGAGACAGCAGCGACAGATACGTATTTTCTCAGTCGGGTGGAGGCGGAGCAGTCCATCTTTACCCGCCGGGCTAACTGGCGAGGGGCGCGATTTGCTCGCAGCGCGAACTTTAGCCAGGGACAGTTTCAGCAGGAGAGCAGCTTCCGGGGCGCTGTGTTTGCTCAGCGGGCTCAGTTCAACCAGGCTAGCTTTAGCGGCTTTACCAACTGGCAGGCCAGTGTTTTTCACCAGAGCGCCAGTTTTGCCCAGGCTGATTTTCAGTCCGCTACGTTTGGGCGATCGCACTGGCAGACCAGCGCCGACTTTGACCAAGCCAAGTTTCACAGCACCGTCAGCTTTCAAAAAAGCCGTTTTGACCAGGCACTGTTTTTGACTGACACCCAGTTTGAAGCGCCTGTGAGCTTTCGGCAGGCGCAGTTTCAGCAGCCGCTGAGTTTGCGGGGGGCGCACGTTCTCAGCCAGCTAGATTTTGGCGATGCCCGCTTTGCTAAAGCCACCACTATCAACGTGACCGATCTCGATTTCAGCGCGGGTGAAGCCAAAATTTTGGGCAGCCCCGGTCAGATTGGCCGGGTATTTTCGGTGCCAGCGCTGGCGAGTAATGAGACGGTTTTGCGCAATCTGGTGCGCAATTTTCGGCTGTTAGAGCAAATTGGCGATGCCAACCAGCTGGAGTACACCACCGAGCGGCTGCGGCTGGCTCAAATTCAAAGGCAGATTTTTGGCGTCAGCCTCAATCAGGCCAGTCCGATGCAGCTGGTGAATTTGGGGCTAAACCCTGAACAGGCCCAGGCGGTGGTGGCCCGCGCTCAAGATCAGCCTTTTGTCAGTCAGGCTGACCTGCTGGGGCTAGATGAAATTGACCTGGCGACTTATTTGAAGGTGCGCGATCGCATCACCACTCGGCCTACTAATTTGCTCAGCCGGGCTCAGCGCCTGGTTCGCTGGCTGTTGCTGGCGGGGCTGCTACTGCTGAGCCACTATGGCACTGATGTGGGCCTCACCTTTAGCGTCGGGTTGATCGCAACGACCCTGTTTGCGCTGATTTTTTGGACTGTTGATCGCTACCGGCGCCGGGTGCCGACGCCGCTAGTGCCAAGCCGCACCGAAACGACAGCTATGGCGTTCAGCGGGGCCGGTATGCTGGCGCTGGCGCTGAGCCTTTTAAGCCAGAGCAGCGCCCATCCAGTGCGGACTCTGGCCGCTGTGGTGCTAGTCATTTTGCCCGTGCCGGTAGGGTTAATGGTGAAGCTCTATCAGCAGGGCCGCTATCACGACCTGATGACCATCAGCTATTTTGTTGAAAACGGAGCGCTGCGCCAGCTTCAGGTGCTGATTGCCCGGCTGCCGGTGATTCCTAAGTTTCCGTTTTATCGCGATCGCTACACCCCCCTCCTCATCCATCAGCGCTGGAACTGGCTCAACTACTACGACTTCAGCTTCAACAACTGGTTCAAGTTTGGTTTCAACGATATTCGGCTGCGAGATCAGGCCGTGCCGGGGCTGATCAGCGCTCTAGCCTGGTATCAGTGGGGGTTGGGCATTGCCTACGTTGCCCTGCTGCTGTGGACGCTTTCGCGAACGATTCCTGGGCTGAATTTGCTGCTGTATTTTTAATTTGTCGTTGCCAGCCGACTTGCGCCCATAGGATACGTTTCACATCGCTCCATATGTGAAGTGTAAATATACTGAATTCTAAGATCTACTGCCTGTTGAGCAGCCCAATATTTCCGTGTTTACTGCGAGGCGTCAGCCGCTGCGCCGTCAGACAATGAGAGCACTTCTGAAGCGCGTATGCAAAACCATTCAGGCTTTCCTAAGGGGCATTTTAGGGGTTTGAAGCTAAGTTTTGTCTGGGTGCTTTAGCAGAAATGCCTGATCCTGGGGGCTTAAAGGGGTCAGGCCTTTTTCTTTTTAAAGCGATTGAGCCCAAATACTCCAGGCTTAAAGAATTCGGTGCTAGAGAATTTTATCGAGGCCGTAGACCAGCGACTTGAGTGCAAGCACCCGGCGGATGGAGAGTAAGACGCCCGGCATGTAGCAGATGCGATCGCTCGTATCGTGACGCAGCGTATAGACCTGGCCTGCCGCTCCGAAGATCACTTCTTGATGGGCCACTAGCCCAGGCAGCCGCACGCTGTGAATTCTCACGCCTTCGTCAGTTTGGCTACCTCTGGCGCCGGCCATCTTTTCAGATTCTTCGACCTGCGGCGGGTTAAAGGTTTTGTTAACTTCCGAAAGCATTTGCGCAGTTTTAACGGCGGTGCCGCTGGGCGCGTCGGCTTTTTGATTGTGGTGCAGCTCGATAATTTCAACATGGTCAAAGTAAGCGGCGGCCTGGAGTGCAGCCTGCTGCAACAGCACCATGCCGATAGAAAAATTGGGAATGAGTAAGCAGCCTGTGCTGGCCTTATCGGCAAATTCTGTCAGGTCTTCGATTTGCTTGGCGCTCATGCCGGTAGTGCCGACGACGGGCCGCACTCCGTAGGCGATCGCTGCGCGGACAGAGTTGTACACGCTGTCTGGATGAGTGACATCGACCATCACCGCTGTTCCTTCGCTCTGAGCCGCTACCAGGGTGGCTTCCAGGTCATTCATGAGCGGTATTTCGAGCGGTTCTATGCCAATCACTTCACCAATATCTTGGCCGATTTTCTCGGGATTGCGGTCGATTGCGCCAACTAAGGTCATATCGTCAGCGGCTGAAACGGCCTTGACGATGGCCTGGCCCATCTTGCCCAGGGCCCCGTTGACGACCACCAGAATTTTTTGATCGCTCATAGTTGTGTTGCGGTTGCTATAGGGCCATTGTATAGCGACCTGATATGGCAAAAGGGAGGCAATTCTCAGCCTCCCTTTTTAATTTTTTCTGTGCTTTCAAGCTGCCGACTCAGGCTCTGGTCTCTGAGCAGCGGCTAGCCCGCTTCTATTAACCCACTTCGACCTGTTTGGTATCGACTGCGTCTGTGCCATCGACTTTTTTTGCAACGCTGACCATTTTGTCTAAGATTGCCTGGCTAGGTACTTTGCCTTTGAGCACGACAGTCGCGCTGGTCTGGGCAACCCACAGGGTATCGATATCGTCTAGCTGATTGTCTTCGTCGAAGGCGAGAGCCACTCGCTTGGCGAGGCCACTCTCATCAAATTCGCCGTTGAGACCGACTTTGTAATCGGGTGTATCGTCACTGGCCGCCTTTTTAGCAGCGCTAGCTACGCCCCGGCGCACAGAAGTAGAAGCGTCTTTTGGCTTATCTTTACCGAAAATTCTGCTGAAAAAACCCATATTATTTTCCTATGTTGCTGTACAAAGGCAGGGAGGTCACCTGCTCAAGCCTAAAGATATCCGGCTGCCGATCTACAGCGGTGTACCTTTAGAAACAAATGTTTCTGAAGGAGGGAGGGCACAAATTTAGATCGCGTGTTTGTAGAGGGAGGCCCAGTTTTGAGAGCGCGGATCGATCAGTGGGGACAAAAGTATTTGGTCGGCAGGCGGGTGTCGCCTCAGGCGCATCAGCACATGCAGGACAGCTTGCTAGAAGAAGCTGAGCTAGATTCTGACTATGTAGTGCTGATTTTGGGGGCCTGCTTGATTGCCACGCTAGGGCTACTCTCTAACAGCGCGGCGGTAATTATTGGTGCGATGCTGATTGCGCCGCTGATGCTGCCAATTCGCTCGGTGGCTTTTGGCATTTTGGAAGGCGATCTAGTGCTAGTGAAGACCGGTGTAAAGTCGCTGCTGGTCGGCACTGGACTAGCGATCGCGCTATCTGCCCTGATCGGTCTGGGGCTGGGCTTTTTGGAGTATGGCAGTGAGGTGGCGGCCCGCTCATCGCCAACGCTGTTAGATTTGGGGATTGCGATCGCAGCTGGCGGCATCAGCGGCTATGCTAAGGTGCAGCCTCGGCTGTCGAGTACATTGGCGGGAACGGCGATCGCTGTCGCTCTGATGCCCCCGCTCTGCGTAGTAGGCCTGGGCCTGGCGCAGCTTAATGGACAGCTCAGCCTGGGTGCATCGCTGCTCTACCTAACCAATCTGCTAGGGATCACGCTATCTTGCATGGTGGCCTTTTTGGTCTCCGGATACTCACCGTTTCGGCGTGCTCGTCGGCCTCTGGGAGCGGTGGTCTTGCTCACCAGTCTGCTAATTTTTCCGCTGGGCTTGAGCCTGATTCAGCTCATCCGCCAAAATCAGCTGGAAGCTAACGTCAAACGCGTTCTGGTCGAGGACACCGAGACCTTTAAGAACCTACAGCTGGTGAGCAGCCAAACCAATTGGCAAGTCTCTCCGCCTGAGGTGCGCATGGTCGTCAACTCCAACCTGCCAATTACCCCCCGGCAGGTGGAGCTGCTGGAGAGCTACATCACCCGCCGAATGAAACAGCCGTTTCGGTTTGTCTTCCAGGTGAGCGAGGTGAAAGAGGTGACCCGAGACGATACTCAGCCCAGCTCAGAGATAGCGCCAGAGACCGCACCAGAGATAACGCCAGCAGAAAATCTCCAGCCTGAGGCTGACCCTAGGTAACCACCTGACGCGTCCAACGCAGACTGCGTCACCCCAGTGCGTGTATTGCATAGTTCGGTTGCGGCTATGCTATCAGGTGACCTATTATCCTAGCGACCAGGCTTCAGCAAAAATCCGGCATAGATTTTAGATGACAAACAGCCGTTCAAGCATGAGTTACAGTACCTCTCACAAGTTGCATCCTTTAAGTTTGCTGGCCCAGCTGATTAGCCGTCAGGTCAGCGGCTGTCTCAAGCTCTCGACGCAAGCAGCAGAGTGGCAGCTGCTATTTAGCCAGGGGCGGCTCAATTTTGCGACCAGCTCTACTAAATCGGCTTTTGACCGATTAGAGCAGCAGCTACAGATGCTGGAGGAGCCGGTACCTCAAACTGTTCGCAATCGGATGAGGCGGCTGTTTGAGCAGTCTGACGAAGTCGATAATGTAGTTAGCCGTGACTACAGCGCTCTCTGCTGGCTAGTCGAGCAGCAATACTTAAGCGAGCAGCAGGCAGCTCAGCTAATTGAAGCGATCGCCACGCTCGTCATCGAGCCTTTCCTCAGCGTGCGTGAAGGCAGCTATGAGCTGATTCCCGCAGCTCAAACCGAGGGCATTCCTACCTTTTGCAGCCTGGATTTGCGGCCCATCGTAGAGCGGTGTCAGCGCAACAGCAAACAACCTGCTGTCAGCCGTCAGCCCACCGCCAACACAGCAGCAGGCAGGGAGTTCACTAATTTAGAGGCTGGGCCAGCTGGGAGCAATGGCCAGCTGGGAGTGGCCAGTCTGGAGCGACCCAGCTATACTGTTGCCTGCATCGACGATAGCCCAACGGTGCTCAACGCCATCCAAAAGTTTTTAGAGGGCCAAAGTCTTTCGGTGGTTGCCATTAACGATCCGGTCAAAGCGCTGATGCAGATCGTCCGCAGCAAGCCCGATCTAATTTTGCTAGATATCACCATGCCAAATCTCGATGGCTATGAGCTGTGCGCACTGCTGCGGCGGCATCCCCGCTACAAGCGCACCCCAATTGTGATGGTGACCGGCAACACTGGCTTAATCGACCGAGCTAGAGCAAAATTGGTTAGAGCATCAGGGTACTTAACGAAACCTTTTACTCAAAGCGATCTGTTGAAAATAGTTTTCAAGCATTTGCCAACTGAAGGTTAATCATCGGGGATGGTTTCACATGACTATGACAAAAATGGCCACTGTGCTTGTTGTTGAAGATGGCCCTTCAGAAATGGAGCTGATGAGCCACTATCTGCAAGAGGAAGGCTTCAGCGTAATTGGCGCAGCTACCGGCAGTGAGGGGCTCGACAAGGCCATAGCTCAGTCCCCCGACGTGATTGTGACTGACGTAGTGATGCCTGGTATCAGCGGGTTTGAGCTGTGTCGGAAGCTCAGGCGTATCCCAGAAACTCAGGCGGTGCCTGTCGTGATTTGCTCTTCTAAAAAGCAGGACATTGACCGCTTATGGGGAATGCGTCAGGGCGCTAACGCCTATTTGACCAAGCCCTATACCCGCGATCAGCTGATTCAAATTATCAAGACGGTTTTGGTCTAGCCGGGTACGGCCGGGGCAAACAGGCACAGCGTTTCTTTGGCGGCTGTCGAGCAATTTTCTTTAAAGCGTAGATAAAGGCAGCAGGCTGATTCCGGAATCAGCAGCTGAGGTGTGAAAAGCTTGTATTAAGCAGGTCTGATACCGAGAACTTTGCCGAAAGAGATCGTAAGCTTGCACAGTAGCTTGCACGATTGTTGACAATCGTTCTGTAGGCGGCGGTGCATTTACTCTCTGCTTTTAATTGCTCTTCATGCTGCCTATGGGTACTCAATTGCCTGTGAAAACCAACCTTGCTACGCCAGCTCGTCAGCTCGGGGGTGAAGCCTACCTCAAGTTTCAGTTAGCGCCTCATGTTCCGGCTGTTTTTGCGGCTAGAGCGGTGGAAGAGGCCACGGTGCTGCCCGCTGCCCAGGTGACGGCAATTCCCAATATGCCAGCCTGCATGCTGGGACTGATCAACCGTCGCAGCCGGGTCATCTGGCTGGCCAACTTGGTAAGACTACTGGGCCTGCCCATGTCGGATCGCCCCAGACAGCAATACAGCATGTTGATTGTCAAATCGGGCTCTTCGTTAGGGCTGATGGTCGATGAGATTGACGGCATTGTTCGTATACCGCCTAACGCACTTAAGCCGCCACCTCAGGCCAATCCTATTTTGCTGCCCTACTTGCGAGGGTGCGCTGTTCACGCTGATCAGGTTTTGCTGGTGCTGGATGCCGAAGCGGTGTTGCAATCTTCTGTTTTTCAAAACCGTTGATTAGCAAGTAATTAACAGGCCTGAGCTGAGCGTATTAGAGAGTTTCAGGGTCGTTTTTCCCATAGACGTTCCATAAAACTAAGCCAATTTGATTTTTTGCCCTGGTCTGCTGTACCAGAGGCTGTACAGCTATGTACTGCCTGGTTGACTTCCTCCATTTTTCCCGTTTTGAAGTGAGTCTGATATGACAATTGATATTCGTCCGCCCCAACCCGCTGGCCCGAGCGACGATGCTGTTGATGTAAAGGCGGATGCAGTGCCTGCTGTGACTGGCCGACCGCCGAGCGAGCGGGCTGATCGCAGCGATCGCTCTGCACCAGAAAAAAATCAGATCGCTCCCACCAGTCGCTCTGGGCTATCGCAGTGGTTTTATAATCTGCCTGTGGCTGACAAGCAGCTGACTGGGCTGCTGGCTTCCAAAGTGCTGTCAGCCGTAGGGATAATCGGCATTAGTATGCTGCTGCTCTCTACGATGGGCCGCCGCCAGCTGCTTGACCAGGCCAGATCTGAGCTATCGGCGACCACCCGCGACCTGAATAACGATGCTACTGAGGAGCCGATTATCAGCGATGTACTGATAGCCGCTGCTGAGACCTACGTTGAGATTGACCGCGTATACGACGATCTGCGACGGCAGACTCGCAACGACCTTCAGGCAGAAATGCGTACGGGTCAGCTGGAGTATGCCACCCTGGTAGGCCCGGACTTGAAAGTAATTGTCAGCGGCAATGGCGATCGCCGTGGCAGCTTGTTTGATCCAGACAATTTAGTCTCTAATGCGCTGCGTCAGGGTCAGGGCCAGGCAGCTGTCAGCCTAGTGCCCGTATCAGAGCTTCAGCAGCTGGACATACCGGTGCCCGAAAATGCCGGTGAGGCCGTCTTGGTGAGATACCAAATAACCCCCATTTTTTCGGATGATTCGACCCAGCCAGCCGATCAGGCGGCAGCCGGTAAAGTCATTGGAGCGCTGGCTACTGGCAATGTGATTGACGGCCAATCAACCGCAGTAGCAGGCGCACTGACACAGTTTTCTAACGGCTACAGCGCTATTTACCGAGCTGCTAGCGGCGGCGACTTTTCTCTGGTAGCGCTAGAACCAGCGGCAGCTGAGGGCGCTGAGCAGACATCCGACCAGGCGATTGATCGAGGCGACGGCCAGCAGCAGCAGTTGGCGGAGGCCATGCGCACAGCGCCGGATGTGGTCAGTGAGCGGGTTACCCAGCTCAATGGCGATCGCTATACGCTGGCAGCAACGGCGATCAGAAATGGCGAGGGGCAGCCAGTGGGCGTAGTGGTCCGTGGCTTATCCGAAAAAGCGCTCAATCGGCGGCTGCGGACTGCTCTGGCGCTGCAAATTGGGGTGGCTTTCCTGGCGCTGCTCGCCGATATTGTAATCGCGCGGCTGCTGGGGCGCTCGATTGCTAAACCTGTCAAGAATTTGCAGGCTGCGACCGAACAGTTTGCGGCAGGCGATCGCACTGCCCGGGCCAACGTTTTTTCCCGAGACGAAGTGGGCCGTGTCGCCAGCGCCTTTAACGAGCTAGCGGCAGCGGTCTCCCGCTCTGAGTCTTCGCTGCGGTTTCAGACCCAAACCCAAACCGAATCGGCCCGGCGCTCCCAGCTGCTCTCCGAACTCACCAGTCAAATTCGCCAAACCAGCGATGTAGAGTCGATCTTAGCGATGGCGGTAGCACAGGTGCAGGAAGTGCTAAACGTAGACCGAGTGCTGGTCTACCGCTTTTCGCCGGGCTTCGGCGGCGGCGATGTGATTGCCGAATCGGTGAGGCGCGGCTGGATCAGCGCTAAAGGCCAACACCTGGAAGATCCGATGCTGCCCAACTCAGTAGATCGCTTCAAAACTGGCCAAATTTCCTATGTCGAAGATCTTGAAAAAGCCGACCTCACTGAATGTCACTGCCGCCTGCTGCGGGAGCTAGAGGTGCAGGCTAATATGGTCTCGCCGCTGATTGTCGGCGAAGACTTGGTCGGGCTGCTGTGCGCCCACCAGTGCAGCGGGCCTCGTCAGTGGCAGCCCGAAGAAATTTCGATGATGCAGCAAATATCTGTTCAGGTGGGCTATGCCCTGGCTCAAGCTAAGCTGCTGCAAACCCAGCGTCGGGCGGTGAAGCGAGAGCAGCTGCTAACAAACTTGATTGCGGCCATTCGGGAGACCAGCGATCGCACAACTATTTTTCGCATCATCACCCGGCAGGTGCAGCTAGCAATTGAATCTAGCCGGGTAATTGTCTACCTGTTCGACGATCAGTGGACGGGCACCATTGTGGCAGAAGCTGTCGAACCGCAGTGGCCGCCCGCTTTTGGCGCAGAAATTACCGACCCTTGCTTTGCCGACAGCTACGTCGAGCAATACCGGGCGGGTAGAGTGCAAGCCACCCCTGATATTCAAAATGCCGGGCTCACCGCCTGCCATCTCAACCAGCTAGAACCCTTTAAGGTGCGGGCCAGTCTGGTGGCACCCATCTTGATTGAAGACCGGCTGCTGGGCCTGCTAATTGCCCACGAATGCGACGGGCCAAGAGACTGGTCAGAGCTGACGATTAGCTTTATGCGGCGCGCGGCTACCCAGCTGGGCTATGCCCTGGAGCAAGCTGATGTCACTCAGCAAAAAGAGCAGGCGATCACCCAGACAGAGACACTTTCTGAAGAGCGTAGGCAGCGGCAAGAGCAGCTGCAAAAGCAGCTAGTCGATTTGCTGGGCGATGTTGAGGCTGTCGCCGATGGCAATCTCACCGTCAGAGCAAGCGTCACTGCTGGCGAGATTGGCACCGTGGCCGATTTTTTCAATGCGATCGTAGAGAATCTGCGGCAAATTGTCACCCAGGTAAAGCAGTCGGCCAACCAGGTCAATGCCTCGCTAGGCCAAAACGAGAGCGCTATTCGCGCACTGGCCAGCGAAGCGCTTCAGCAGGCCGACCAGACTACCCTTACGCTAGGGTCGATAGAGGCGATGACCGCGTCTATTCAGCAGGTTGCTCAGCAGGCTCAGCAGGCTGCCGCCGTTGCCAAAACTGCCTCAGAGACCGCGACGGCAGGCGGTGAGGCAATGGATCTGACCGTCAGCAACATTCTCACGCTGCGGCAGACGGTAGGCCAGACCGCCAAAAAGGTAAAACGCCTGGGCGAATCGTCTCAGCAAATCACCAAGGCCGTCTCGCTGATTAACCAGATTTCTCAGCAGACCAATTTGCTGGCGATCAACGCGGGCATTGAAGCGGCTAGAGCCGGAGAAGCAGGCCAGGGCTTTGCAGCGGTGGCCGAAGAAGTAAGCGAGCTGGCCAGTCGGTCGGCAACAGCGACTGAGGAAATTGAGCGCATTGTCGAAACTATTCAGCGCGAAACTGGCGACGTGGTTGAGGCGATTGAGCAGAGTACGGCCCAAGTGGTGGAGGGCACTCGCCGCGTCGAAGAGGCTAAGACTAGCCTGAACCAGATCCTGACAGGTTCTCAGAAAATGGATGAGCTGGCTCGTCTAATTTCGGCAGCGACTGGCTCTCAGGTCGAAACTTCGGCGTCTGTTTCTGATCTGATGAAAGAAATTTCTCAGCTGTCCAGGCGCACGTCCGAATCTTCTCGTCAGGTGTCTGTGGCCCTGAAGCAAACCGTCGCAGTGGCTCAAGACCTCCAGTCTCAAGTCTCTGCCTTTGTTGTAGAAGAGGAGAAATAGGCGATGGCAGACAAAGAGCAAGAGATTCGCCTTCAGTTTCTCGATGAGGCCGAAGAGTATTTAGATACCCTGGAGACAACGCTCCTCGGGGTCGCTCAGTTCGGGGTTGATAGGCATGACATCAATGCGGCGCTGCGGGCCGCTCACTCGATTAAAGGGGGGGCGGCGCTGATGGGCTACGAGCTGACTGGCCAGTTGGCCCATCGGCTCGAAGATTCGCTCAAAGTGCTCAAAATTCAGCGGGGAGAAGGGGTTCCCAGCGAGGTAGAGGGCCAGCTGCTGAGAGGTGTAGATGCGATTCGCCAGATTGTTGAACGCGATCGCACGGGCACGCCACCCGATCCAGCCTGGGTGAGCGCGGCGGTGCAGCCTATCTTTGACGGGCTGTACGAGGCTTTGGGTGAGCCCTCAGCTGAAGATGACGCTCTGATCATGGATGCGGATGAGGGGCAAAACGTAATGCCTTTGATTTTTCAAACCGAAGTAGCGGGATCTCTAGAGCATTTAGAGCAGCTGATTGACGGGCCGGCAGCCACGCTGAGCGCCGCCGATCTGCGAACAGAACTGGTCACAATGGCTCAAGAGCTAAGCGGCTTGGGAGAGATGCTGAACCTGCCTGCTTTTATTCAGCTGTGCCAGTCGGTTGAAAAAGCCGCCGCCGCTGCTGCTGGCGATCAGGTGCAGACAGTTGCCCAAACTACGCTGCAAGCCTGGCGGCGGGCTCAGGCACTCGTACTCACAGGCAATGCAGACTCTATGCCCAGTCAGCTGGAGGGAATGAGCTTAAGCCCAGTGGAGAGTTCAGAAGAGAGTCTAGAAGAAAGTGCAGATCAACCGCTAGCGGACTGGACTGATCTCGGAGCGGACTGGGCTGACTTGGGGGCAGAAGACGATCTGCTGGTCGGCGATGTCTTTGCCGGATTAGGTGACGAAGATAGCGCTGCTGTTGAAGATGTCTTTGCCGGACTCAGCGCCGAGGCAGATACTGCTATGGCCTCAGGGCTCGAAGAAAATGCCTTTACACCACCCCTCTTTGCCGAGGCAAAAACGCAGCCTGAGCCGGGCAGGGCAACTGCGGCGGCTGGTCAGGCGGGCGATCACACCATCCCCCCGCCCGACCAGCCCGAAACAGGAACCGAATTTCGCTTTTCTGAAACGCCTCAACCGCAGAGTCCTGATCTGGCTGACAACACTGTGCGGGTGTCGGTGCGTCAGCTCAATGAGCTGAACGATCACTTTGGCGAACTCACCATTGAGCGCAATCGCCTGGATGCTGAAGTCAAACGAATGCGCAGCCTGGTCGGTAACTTGAGCCGTAAGCTGCGATCGCTCAACGCGGTCAGTGACGATGTCCAAGACCTCTACGAACAGCCTAACCCTCCCTTGCTACTGGCGGCAGCCGCTGCCTCCACATCCGCCGTAGCGCCTGTTCCTTCAGTGCCCATACCCTTTGCGTCCAGCTTCCGCAGCGAGTTTGACGCTCTAGAATTAGATCGCTATAGCGACGCTCATCTGCCTTTTCGCCAGATCGTAGAGTCGGTGGTGAAGCTACAAGAAGTCGCTGACGATATTGAGCTGAGCGTTGACCGCACAGAGCAAACCACCCGCACGATGCATCGCACTGCGCGTCACTTGCAGCGCAACCTCAATCAGCTGCGGATGCGCCCGCTCTCCGACGTGACTAACCGCTTTCCCAGAGCGCTGCGTGAGCTGGCGCTAGCTCACGACAAGCTGGTAGCGCTACGGCTAGAAGGCGAAAATACTCTGGTCGATCGCAATATTTTAGAGGCCCTTAGCGATCCGCTCATGCACATTGTGCGCAATGCCTTTGACCACGGCATTGAGTCGCCTGAGCAGCGGCGATCGCAAGCTAAACCCGCTCAGGGAACCATCTCTATTCAGGCAGTCAACCGCAGCGGTCGCACGGTGATTACCATCAGCGACGACGGCGGTGGCATTGCGTTAGAGAAAGTTCGCGATCGCGCCCGCACCATGGGCCTAGACGCCGAGCTGCTCCGCAGTGCCAATGAAGCCGAGCTGCTCTCCTTAATCTTTGAACCCGGTTTTAGCACCTCTGACCAGGTAACGGCGCTTTCGGGTCGAGGCGTAGGGATGGACGTAGTGCGCAACAATCTGACCGAAATCCGAGGCGATATCAGCGTCGAAACCAGCGCTGGAGAAGGCACCACCTTCACAATTTCAGTGCCCTACAGCCTCTCGATCACGCGGGTCATACTCGCCGAGGGCAATCGGATGCCTGTTGCCCTACCCACCGACATGATCGAAGAAGTCGCTATCGTCGATCCAAGCGATATCTACCGCATTGATGGCCGCGAAATGTTTGCCTCCAAATCAGGCGCAGTGCGTTTAATTCGGCTCTCGAACTGGCTGGCCTTTAACTGCCCCCGGCAAATTGACAGCTTGACAGAAGCCCCCAATATCAAAGAGCCTAGCGTTTTGATGTTTCGCATGGGCGAGCAGCGGCTGGGCCTACAGGTAGATCGCTCTTGGCCCGAGCAAGAAGTCGCCGTGCGCCGGGTAGAAGGCCCTCTGGCGCTGCCTGCTGGCTTTAGCAACTGCACCATTTTGGGCGACGGGCAGGTCGTGCCGCTCGTCAATTTGCCCGACTTGGCCCGCTGGGTAATCAACTGCGAAGCCTCAAATATCAACTCCGCCCAGGCGCTGTACTCTAACCCAGCGGCTAATGGTCTGCTAGATCCGCTGCTTTTACAGCCCGTGCCAGATTGGGCGGCTCGCCAGCGGGCCAGATTTTTGGTGATTGACGATTCGGCCAACGTTCGCAGACTGCTGGCTCTGACCCTGGCAAAAGCAGGTTACGAGGTAGCTCAGGCCTGCGACGGTCAAGATGCCCTAGAAAAGCTGGAGACAGGTTTAGCTGTCGATGGCGTTATCTGCGATATAGAAATGCCTGTAATGGACGGCTACAGCTTTCTCTCTAAGCTGAGAGCGCAGCCCCAATATGCGGATGTGCCGGTGACGATGCTCACTTCTCGCAGCGGCAAAAAACACCGCGACCTCGCCATGAATTTGGGGGCAACGGCCTACTTTTCTAAGCCGTATCAGGAGCAGGCATTGCTCAAGAGTTTAGCGGCCTCTTTACAAAGGGTAGCAGGGGAGAAGCGTTAGAGTAGGACAATGGCAGAGACAATGACAGTAATGCTAAAGCTATTTGCGGTCTATCAGGAGACGCTGGGCGTATCTGAGAAAAGGCTGACGCTCCCGGTTGGTACAACGGTGGGGGAAGTGCGCGATCGCCTCCTGTCCGACTACCCCACCCTATCGCGCTGGCGCAATCTCACCCGCTTTGGCCTGAATCTACAGTTTGTCGAAGCCGATACCCCGCTCAAAGAGGGCGACGAGCTAGTGCTGATTCCCCCGGTGAGCGGCGGTTAACGCCTACTCGCACGGGTTTTCGACCAGCGTCACCTTTACCCCAAACGTATAGGCTTTGAGCTGTTCGCCCGACTCCAGTACAGGGCCGTCGATATTGTTGATAATCCACTCCAAAATGTCTACGTCTGCGACATCTGGAATTTTAACTTCGTTCGCGTTGGGATCTACCTGGCTGGTAGGAAAAACGCTTTTATTAATCCATTTATCTATGGCCGCGTAGCCAGTCCTTTGAGTGAGGTTGCCGTCTACGGCTTCCAAGCCGGACTGAGTATTTTCGACAATCACAACGACGCTAGCAGGCGGCTCCAGGTAGTCTTTAAAGCAGAAGTCATCCGATGGAAACGCCAGTGGCAAATCGTGTTTAACGAATTTCAGGGAAACTGGCGTCTCATCGGTCTGATAGAGGTCGAGAATATTTGAGATTTCAGCAGAGGCTTCCCCAGGGCTAGTGCCTTCTTCGTTGTATGCCTGAGGAATCGGATCGGTTTTTTGGGGCCGGTCGGATGGTGTACCATCAGCCGGATTTCCTGGGTCAGCGGCTCCCGGGTCAGCAGTTTGATCGGAAGGTGGTCTGGGCGCTGAACTGGGCGCTGGGGTTGCAGCCTGGGGCGAGGGGCGAGGGGCAGCAGAGGCTGGCAGAGGCGCTGGAGGCACTGACTCAAGGAGGCGCTGAGGCTCAGATGGAGCACCGCCTGACGGGGCGATCGCGGTTGGTTCAGAGGTAGCTTCTGACAGGCTAAGCTTTGGCAGAGTAGAAACCTGAATCGGCTCAAGCAGCTCAGTCTCGGGCGGCTCTTCCATTATTTCTGCCTTTTTTGGCACAGGAACTAGCAGCATCAATCCATGAAGACCCAAGGAGAGAACCAGCAGCGGGCTGAGCCAGTGAGTGAGTTTTTTCCAGTTGGGTTTGGCAGGAATCATTGACGCTGGGCGGCTGACTGAGGAAATGACGCTAGCTAGGCTACGATCATAACCTGTCACAATTTGACAGGCGTTGGATGTGATATCAGGACGATTCTTTGAGCGTCAGAAGCCGTATAGAGCTTGGACATTTGAACTGAGGCTTATGCAGCGAGACAATTACAAGGGATGAGAATTTAATAAGACGCATAATTCCTGAGCCCTCACCCCGGCCCTCTCCCCCTGGAAAAGGGAGCAAGATCTGGCCTCTTCGCCCCTCGGGAAAAGGTTTGAGGATGAGGGCAGCGAGACGTGCATAGATGGTTAAGTTATTTAATCCTTACTCCAAGTAATTTGATACGTTTAAACAGGCATTCTGCCCTCCATGCGTCAATGTGGAGAAGGGCAGTGCAGAGAAGGGCAGTGCAGAGATGCTTGTATGAAAGGGCAGAACGCTTCTAGAAAAAGTCTGTATCGACGGCTTGCTTTATTTATTATCGCTGCGATCGCGGCCACCAGTATACTCGCTATGCAATCAGCCAACCTGCCGGATCGCAGCCCTGCCCAATCTGCTGCTGACCCGCCGCCTGCGCCTGCTGTAGTAGACCCAGCGCCAGTTCTGCTGAGCGATCCTTTCTTGCAGCTGCCGACTGATTCATCTGTGCAGGTAGTTTGGTTTACTGAGTTTGAAGGGACTGACCACCGGGTGGAATATGACGAAAAGCTGACGGCTACAGCGACGACGACTCAGCTCAGCCGCACCCGCGAAGACAGCGACTCTCGGGTGCCGGGCCGCACCTACTCTGAGCTGAGTCGCCGAGAGGTGTGGCGACATCAGGCGACGGTAACTGGGCTCAAGTCAGGTTCAAGCCTCCCCTATCGAGTCGTTAGCCGCCACGCCAACGGCCAAACGGTCACCAGTGACATTTTCACCCTGGCGGCTACTCCCCCAATTGGCCAACCGCTGAAAATACTGCTCACTTCTGATCATCAGCTCAAGCCACTCACACCAGCTAATCTGCAAAAAGTAGAAGAAACCGTGGGCCGAGTAGATGCGGTATTCTTTGCGGGCGATTTGGTCGATCATGCGGATCGCGCGTCAGAGTGGTTTGACAATGCCGAAGGGCTGGCGTTTTTTCCTGGATTGCAGGGCCGGGCTCAGCACGCGCTGATTCATGGCGATGTTGCCACTACCTACACAGGTGGGGCGCTCATTCAGCACGCACCGATGTTTACGGCGATGGGCAATCACGAGGTGATGGGCCGCTACTCCGATACTGAGAAGATCAACGCGCAGTTTAGCGATCCGCTGCCGAGGCAGCTGGTGAGTCAATTTTATCCGACGGCTGACGATACCGATGCTGAGCAGTGGATCAAAGACCACTCTTTTAATACTGATACCTACGCAGAAATTTTCTCTCTGCCGACTACTCAGCTGCCCGATGGCAGCGAAACAGGGGCCTTCTATGCGGTTTCTTTTGGCGATGTGCGGCTGGTGTCTCTCTATGTGACTCAGATTTGGCGATCGCCCGCCCTCACCCCCGATACCAAAGGCCGCTACCGCGAAAAACAGAGCGATCTTCAAGATCCCGAAGCCTGGGGCTACGGCCAACATATTTTTGAAGACATTCGCCAGGGTTCTCTGCAATACGAATGGCTTCAGCAAGAGCTAGCCAGCGACGAGTTTCAGTCGGCCAAATACAAAGTTGTCATGCTGCACCACCCGCCTCATACGCTGGGGGGCAATATCGTACCTGCTTTTACCGATCCGGTGCAAGTCGAAAACCGTGCGGCAGATGGCACTCTGCAATCGGTGCAGTACGAATACCCCAAAGCAGACGACTACATAGCTCGCGATCTGGAGCCACTGCTAGCCGCTGCTGAGGTGCAGCTTGTTTTTTACGGTCACTCTCACCTGTGGAATCGGTTTATTGGTCCGAGCGGCACGCACTTTTTAGAGACTTCCAATGTAGGCAATACTTACGGCGCACATCTCGCTGACAATCCGCGCGATATCCCGACTGAAGCAGCGGTCAAAGCCGCCGGTAGCCTGCAAAGCTATAGCGAAATTTACAGCGCTGCGGGTGACCCCAATGGCCTGGTGCCCATAGTCCCAACCCTCTCCCCGCTCACCGATGACAGCGGCAGCGCGCTCCCCTACTTAGCCAGTAACGACATCACCAGCTTCACTATCTTCGAGACCGAGACGGGCACTCTCAGCAGCTACTATTTTGACACTCGCGATCCCAGTTCAGCTGTTGTTAAATTCGACGAGTTCAGGCTCGCTGAATAGCGGGGTGAGCCGTGAAAGCCTGGTAGCTAGCGATCGCCTATGATGGAGGCAAGTGTCAACGGAGCCCAAAACCCGATGATCAATCCAACTGTCGCTGCCGATGCAGTCGGCCTGCCGAGTACTCATGCGCTGATTACCGAGGACGATACGCCGGTGGATAACTTTGCTTCGGCTAAACAGCAGCGCTTGCTAGTGGGCAGTCTCTACAGCGCTTTGTCGGAAACTGTTTTTCTTGCTGAGGCCAATGTTGGCATCTATCACACGGCTGGTCAGCCAGCGATTGTACCAGACGTGTTTGTAAGCTTTGATGTGCAGGTTCCAGAAGCTTGGTGGGATAAACCCAATCGCTGCTATCTGATGTGGAACTTTGGTAAACCACCAGAAATTGTCATCGAAATTGTCTCCAATCAGGTCGGTGACGAACTTGCCCGTAAGCTCAGAACTTACGAACATATGCGGGTAGCCTACTACGCCCTTTACGATCCAGCTCAGCAGCTGGGAGAAAACCCGCTACGGCTGTTCGAGCTGCGAGGACTGCACTATGCAGAACTTTCTAGCCTCTGGCTAGAGCAGGTGAATCTCGGCCTTACACTCTGGCCTGGCGAGTTTGAAGGTCAGCGAGAAACCTGGCTGCGCTGGTGCGACAGTCAGGGCGAAATTTTGCTGACTGGCGACGAAAAAGCTGAGCAAGAACGGCAGCGAGCTGAGCAAGAACGGCAGCGGGCAGACCGGCTAGCCGAGATTCTAAAAGCTCAGGGCATTGACATCGATCAGCTGCCGGAGAATTAGGAAAAAAGTGTCATGAAACTATTTTTCAAGCCTTTTGTTTGGTTCCTGTCATCTTTACTGGTTTTGAGCATTTGGCTAGGGACTGCCAAAGCGTCTACGCTGACAGACTCACGGATCAATCAGCTGGAGTTTCAGCTGCGATCGCTCCAAGGCCAAGTCAGTCAGCTTCAGTCTCAGCTGCCGAGAGCGGGTGGCGGGAGTGGCGATCGCTCTACCCCTGCCCCTGCGTCTTCTAGCTTTAATGACCCCACCTTAGATGAACAGTTCGACAACCTGGCGACTTTAGTCATCGAACTGAGTCAGCGGGTTTTAGCGCTGGAAGCCCAGGTTTCAGAGACGGCTCCGCAACCTAATTGAAGAGAACTAAGCGGCCTTTCCCCCTTCTAGCTGACCTTTAGGCTTAGGCTGGTAGCGCTTAGTAGTAGTAGTAGGTTCATGTGGAAACATGTTTTTTACCTGAGAAAGCTTGGGCAGCACTTCGGGCTTATCGGGATAGCGCTCGCAGACGAAGTCGATTAGATCGTCTACTGTACAAGGCTTATCATTACCCCGATTCCAAGCGTGAAACTCTTTGTGAACACTCTCTCTCAGCGTTATGAGATTATCTACACTAACAGCGAGGTGCGGGTAATGCTTTGACGAAAAAACATGGTGCGCTGCTATATCAAACTGATTGTGTTTAGTGGATTTTTGCCGAGTGATTTGGCAGGTGTTTTTATCGCGTTTTTTCGCCGCTCTCATTGCCTTCTGGATTTTCTGTTGACGGCTCTCAACCTCGGCGGCAATTGCCTTGAGCGCTTTTCTGCCAGCAACATCTACGGCCTCACACCAAGCGCGTCGATCTTTGCTAGTTAGCCGCTGAGAAAGGTCTTGACTGAGCCGGTAGAATCCGCTGAGAGAATAGTAGCGAGTCCCATCAATGTCATCAAAGTCAACGAATATTTCAAGGGGGCGTTCTGAACGCTTGAGATCTTCAAAAGACTTATTAAGACGGGCGTAGCTTGTACTCAAAATGGCAACGGTGTCTTTTTTAGACAAAAAATATCCGCCGTTGCGGCAGGTTAGAGATGAGCTGTTCTCGCAGACCTTTTTGTGTACGAAAGCGTTACGAATTTTTTCTCGATGGTGAGTGACAAATTCAACGATTTTGTCCCAAAGAGACTTCTTTTCGTGAGCGTCTAAGTATTTTGCGATCGCAAAAGCTCCATGCGACGAAAAAATCCGACTCTTCCACCTCTCGCTGATATACATGAAATGATCATTTTCAATCAGATCCCATTCATCGTTGGGATCTGAATTGAAAAAATCAATAATTTCATCGAGCCGTTGCGGGGTCACTTCGAGAGCTTCGGCGAGGTCTGCTTCCTTTATCGTAAACTTTGAAGTTTTTCTAGACACAGTCAAGCTCCGGCGCTGATGCTTTGATACATGGTGTTAATCCGGTCAAAAATACGAGCATCGCCGGTTTCAGGGTTGTCGGGATGAAATTGTCTGCTGAGCTGGCGATATGCTAATTTGATATCTTCGTCACTAGCAGCCTGTGGCTCTAGCCCGAAGACCTTCCAGGGCTGAAAATACTTGAAGACATCGATCCCGTTGACGCAGTCATTGCCTATCTCTGCGTCTTCCCCAGGCAGTACGCCTACGAATTTTCGATAGAGCGTTTCCCAAGAACTCTTAAGACGAAGGTTGAGCTTGTCCATACCGTCGGTTGCCATCTTAAATGGCCCAGACTTCCGTAAAGCTGCCGTATCTTTCGCTGAGAAATGTTTGAATACCGCAGTTTTTAGCTGCTTCATAGAGAGAGGCTTTACCTTTTCTCCACCATCCTGGAGGACAAAAAGGGCGAATTCTTCCAGCGACCGGACATCTATTCCTTTCGCTTGTGAAAACTGCTGAATTCGCTCTTCAATACCCGGACTGATTAGAAACTTGACCACGATAATCGCTCCCTGTTTGCATACGGAAATAGCACACTGCAAAAACATAGCCCAGCGGAAACTGTGCCTTGTTACTTAATTAGACGTTCTAGGAGCAAGCTGTAGAATGAACAAACTAAGTGTCAGATCAGGGCTGCTTGTAAACGCCGCCGTATATCAAAGCTAGCGTTCTAAACATGTCATTCTTTCTCTCAATCAATAAGACTCATTCCACGATTGTCTAGTTGACCTTTAACGCTAAAGTTAAGGACATTTTTATTCTGCCCACAGTTATCCGAAAGTGCGTACATATAATTCCCTATCTTTAATAGGGCTTCCTTAAAGGCTCTTTTCGGTAAAGATTGAATAAATTTGATAGATCAGGGCCGCTACGCATAAAAACTATCCTGATGCGTTGAGTCTGGAGAGTCTCACGCATCAGGATGTTGGTAATTTATACAGAGAAACTGCTCTGATACTGAGCTAGTCGATGTATTGCACTACGTCTTCAGTTTCGTAGCGCACCTTGGCCAAGTCGGCGTATTTGTCATCTTCAGCGCGATAGCCAGCGGCACAAAGCACGGTGGCCGCGTAGCCTTGCTCTGGCAATCCTAATATCTGATCAAACTCGCTAGGCACAAATCCTTCTATTGGGCAGGTATCGATGCCCAGTATGGCAGCGCTGTAGAGAAAGAAGCCTAGAGCAAGGTAGACCTGTTTAGCGGACCAGGCATCGGGCTGAAGCGGGTAGGGTGGCTCTTTTAAGTAGCCTTTGATCATATCCGCGAGCCCTTCTAGCTTGTCTTCTGGCATCTGGCGAACTTCTGCAATGCGGTCAATGTAGGGCGGGACATCGCTAGCATTGATGTCGGTTTTGATGGCTAAAACAACTAGATGAGAGGCTTCGGTAACCTGAGCTTGATCCCAGGCGTGCTGACGCAGCTGCTGACGTAAGTCGGGATTGCGAATGACAAAAAACTTCCAGGGCTGTAGGCCAAAGGATGAAGGAGCCAATACCAAGCTTTGCTCCAGAGCATGCCAGATATCGGCTGGAATTTTGCGGTCTGGATCAAACTTTTTGGTGGCGTAGCGCCAGTTGAGCTGCTGAAGGATTTGGGCAGGCGCTAAATCGAAAGAGGCCATGAGGTAGAGAAGTAAAAAACGTTCTGATTATTGCAGATTTAGATTCTTCGGGCGCCTCTCTAGAGGCAACCTTCTCTAGAAATGCTTGACTGTGCAGTTTGAGACCTTTTGTCGGAGCGTAGAAAGAGCTTGAAATAGACTGCCTGAGTGAGTTCCTTGATTGGAAAGAGAAGATAGGTGAGTGGGTTGATGGTGACAATAATATTGCGGATGTCGCGTTTGGCTAAGAAGAGAATGGCCTGAGCGATCGCCCCTGCACTCATCACCCCCACCGGATTGAGATTACTCTTAAATGGCCCCAACACCAGCTTGCGAATCACACAGGGCGCATCGCTGCGACGTAAATTAATCAAGTCGCCCAGCAGCCGTTTGGAGATTTCGTAAAGCGGGCTAAAGGCAGGATTTACCTCGGCTTCGGATGTATTCACCCACACTTCTTTAGTGGCGCGGCCTGTGCGGTTGTTGACCGTTTCTAAGAAGACTTCCATCAGTCGCCAGGCCGACAGCGCATTGACTTCCAAAGATTGTTCAATCGCCTGAGGAGACTTTTCGCCCATGACATTAATGCCGTGATTGATCAGCAGGATGTCAGTTTTTTGCAAGATTTCGCACAGCGCTGCTTCTTGTCCGGCGCACCAGCAAATGGTCTTGACCGCACCAGGAATATCAGCATTGGCTGAAGTGCTCAGCGCAATCGGTTTCGCGCCCTGGCTGGCTAATTCTCTGATCAGGGCGCGGCCCAACGTGCCTGAAGCCCCGGTGACGGCGACGGTTTTGCCCTGTAGCGAGAGAGCCGTGCCCATGAGCTTATCGCTGAGGGTTAAAAAACCAGCGTAGTAAGCGTTGGTATTGTCAAAATGGTGTCGCCAGTGATAGGTGCGGTTGACTTTCCACAGGCCGGGGATGCCCGTGAGCGGGCCGGGTTCGTGAGTCAGGTCGGTAGCGGTGAGCAGGCCGCGCGATCGCAACACAGCCGCCACCAGAAAGCCCGCTGCGTAGACTACTCCTAACCACAGCCCCGGCGTATGCGCTATCTGCGCTGCTGCGCCCATCACCGCCATCATAAAGAGAGACTCGGGCGCGTCGTTGTAGAGCTGAGCCTTGCGATAAATTTCAGTGCTGATGGGCGAAAAGTCTTTCTTGTAGGCCCGGTGATGCCAGCTGTGCAGCTGCTGCAAGGGTGCCCAGCGGTGGCTGAGCACATGGTAGAAATCGCGCACCATTTCAACCAAGATGATCGCGACGGTCGCCCAGACAACCTGCCAGACAACCTGCCAGACAACCTGGTCGAAATGCCGCCCAAGCCAGGAGAGCGAATCTGCTACTGAGAGAACCGTCATAGAGTCTGCCTTTTGCTCATCAAACTTAAGAAACAATCAATCTTAAGAAACAATGGTAACGCCCGCCTACTCAAAAGTCTGCGACAGGCCGCTGGTCTAGTCGTCACAGCCTGCGTATACGGCGGGTAAAAATCCAGGTATTCTTTTTAGCAAGTGATACTTAAGCTATTTAATTCGGCCATATATATCGACATACCGACGGGACGGCATCAAGCATGACAGTGGCTCTGCACGAACAAGAAAGAAATAACCTCGCCCGAGCTATTAGCTACAGCGAGGTAGAGGCCATTCCTCAGGTGTGGCCAATTGTCGCTGCGCAGTATGGCGATCGCCTCGCTCTGCACGACCCGCACACCCAACCCGAAACCCAATACACCTATAGCGAGCTAGCCGCTGCCATTACTCAGTTCGCCGCAGGCTTGCAGTCTCTGGGATTGAAACCCGGCGAGACGGTTGCCCTATTCTCTGAAAATCGTCCGCGCTGGCTGGTCGCCGACCAGGGAATTATGACTGCTGGCGGCATCGACGCAGTGCGCGGTGCGAATGCCGATGCTGGTGAGCTGTTGTTTATTTTGGACAATAGCGACAGCATCGGTTTGGTGGTGCAAGATATCACGACGCTCAACAAGCTAGCGGGTGATTTGGGCGGGGCGGGGCTACGCTTCATTGTGCTGCTGAGCGACGAGGCCGCTGCGCTTGAAAGCGATCTGGGCGATGTGCGGCTGCTCAATTTTTCTGAATTAATGGCGATAGGCAGCGATTTTAGCGCTCAGTTCACGCCTGCGCCGCTGTCGCGCGATCGCACCGCCACCCTCATTTACACTTCGGGCACTTCAGGTATGCCCAAAGGCGTGATGCTCAGCCAGAGCAATCTACTCAGCCAAATCGCCGGGCCTTGCAGCGTCGTCAACGTTGGCCCTGGCCAAAAAGTGATGAGCATTCTACCGATTTGGCACTCCTATGAGCGTTCGTTTGAGTATTTTATTCTCTCTCAGGGCTGCACTCAGATTTACACCAATATTCGCTATGTCAAAACTGACCTGAAAGAGCACAGCCCGCAGTACATGGTAGCGGTGCCGCGTCTGTGGGAGTCGATTTACGAAGGGGTGCAAAAGCAGTTTCGCGATCAGCCGGAGAGCAAGCAAAAGCTGGTGCAGTTTTTCTTAGGTCAAAGTCAGGACTACATTACGGCTAGGCGTACGCTGTCTGGACTCAATCTGACAGATCTCAACGGTTCACCAGTGCAAAAGCTGGTAGCGGCGCTGAAGATGATCTATCTGTGGCCGCTGCATCAGCTGGGCGATCGCCTGGTCTACGGGAAAGTACGCGCTGCTATGGGCGGTGAAGTGACCCACCTGGTCAGCGGCGGCGGCTCCATTGCCGACTACCTGGAAGATTTTTACGAGATTGCGGGCATTTCTATTTTGGGTGGCTATGGGCTGACTGAGACATCGCCTATCACTCACGTCCGTCGGCCCTGGCGCAACCTGAGAGGAGCTGACGGTCAAGCTGTGCCGGGCGCTGAAACCGCCATTGTAGACCCCAAAACCCGCCAGCCATTACCCGCCGGACAGCCAGGTTTGGTTTTGATTCGCGGCCCGCAGGTGATGCAGGGCTACTACAATAATTCTGAGGCGACGGCTAAAGCAATCGACGCTGAAGGCTGGTTTGATACGGGCGACCTGGGACAGATGACGGCCTGGGGCGACCTGATTATTACCGGCAGGGCCAAAGATACGATTGTGCTGACCAACGGTGAAAATATTGAGCCTACCCCGATTGAAAACGCCTGTTTGCGCAGCCCCTACATTGACCAAATTATGCTGGTGGGCCAGGATCAGAGAAACCTGGGCGCGCTGATTGTGCCGAGCGCAGAAGCGCTGGAGAAGTGGGCAGTCAGCCAGGGGCTGACATCTGCCGCTGACAAGGCTACCGGGTTGGACGCCGTTGACCTCCGCAGCCAGCCTGTGCAAGACCTCTTTCGCCAAGAGCTGAAGCGGGAAGTGGCCAATCGGCCTGGCTATCGCCCAGATGATCGAATTGGGCCTTTTATGCTCCTAAAAGAGCCATTTACCGTAGAGAATGGGTTGCTCACTCAGACGCTAAAGGTAAAGCGGGCTCAGGTGAGCGATCGCTACCGTGAAACCATTGATGCCCTATTCAAGTAACGCCCTTCGCTCAAACAGCAGCTCCAGACGCCAGACCCAATCATTAGTCGGATTCGCCAAGATTTGGTTGAATGAAGTTTAAGTTGTCTATATTACCTTTGCTATGGATGTTTCCCAGTCTCAGCTACTGCTCAAGCGAGTAGTCAATATTAAGGCGGTCGTCACCCCGCTCTGGAAGGAAGAAGCTCAAAAGCAGCTGCAAAACCAGCTCAACCAGATTGACGGTCGTTTGCAGCAGCTTGAAATGCAGAGCCAGCGCATCTTAACCGAAATGCAAAAGCCTGGCTCCAACCCGGCTGATACCGCTATCTCCCAGCAAATTAGCAGCGCCCAAGCCAAGCTCAACCAGGAAAAAAGCCAGCAGCTCCAGCAAAAAAACCAGATGTTGCAGCAGCTCCAGCAGGTGCAAACGCTAGAGCTAGACAAAGAAGTGAACCAGGGCCAGATTGACAGCTTCTTCCGCGTTGCTGTCGGCGACCATATGATCAAGAAAATGCAGGTAGAAATTGTGCTGCGCGACGGCATCGTCGAAGATATTCGTGGCGAACTGTAGCCGCGGCCTGCTAGACGAATTCCCATGACGGGCTACAATTAGGCGCTGGCGATCGCTCAGCAAGCGCTATCCCCTCTATGACTCTCCATCTATGATCCGCGAAGTTTTTATGCCTGCTCTCAGCTCCACCATGACTGAGGGAAAGATTGTCTCTTGGGCCAAGTCTGCTGGTGACCGGGTAGAAAAGGGCGAAACCGTCGTCGTCGTTGAGTCTGACAAGGCCGATATGGATGTGGAGTCTTTTTACGAAGGCTATCTGGCGACCATCGTCACTGAAGCCGGAGAAATGGCCCAGGTCAACGAAGTCATCGCCCTCTTAGCTGAAACCGAAGAGGAGATAGAGGCGGCTAAGCAGCAAGCCAAAGACCTGGCGAGCAGCGGCGCCCAGAGCACTGCCCAAACTGCCGAACCCGAACCCGCAGCCGCGATGACCTCTGAGCTGACGCCAGCAGCAGTTGCAACGGCAGCGCCGACTCCGGCGCCCGCTGCTCAAAATGGCTCAGCTTCTGGTCGAGTGGTGATTTCTCCCCGTGCTCGCAAGCTCGCCAAACAGCTTAAGGTAGATCTCAACGGCCTACAGGGGTCTGGCCCTCACGGTCGGGTAGTCGCGCAAGACGTAGAGCAAGCGGCGGGTAAGACACCCACGCCCAGCTCTGCTCAGCAAACGCCAGTTGTCTCTCCCACACCCGCTGCTGCCTCATCTGCTTCAGCCCCTGCTGTCGCTGCTTCTGCGCCGCCTGCCGCTTCCGGTGAACTGGTTGCTTTCAGCACCCCCCAGAAAGCCGTCGTTCGCAATATGGAAGCTAGCCTGTCTATCCCCGTGTTCCGGGTGGGCTACAGCATTACGACTACCGAGCTAGACAAGCTGTATAAGCAAATCAAGCCGAAGGGCGTGACGATGACGGCGCTGCTAGCCAAATCGGTCGCCATGACGCTGAAGAAGCACCCGGTCGTGAATGCCAGCTACTCCCCAGATGGCATCCAGTACAGCAGCAGCATTAATATTGCCGTGGCCGTGGCTACGCCGGATGGCGGCCTGATCACGCCAGTGCTGCGCGGTGCCGACCAGATGGACATTTACTCCCTATCTCGCAGCTGGAAAGATTTGGTGGCCCGCGCTCGGAGCAAAAAACTGACGCCGGACGAATACAGTACAGGCACCTTTACCCTTTCCAACCTAGGTATGTTTGGGGTCGATAGCTTTGATGCGGTGCTAACGCCGGGCCAGGGCTCTATTTTGGCGGTAGGTGGCTCGCGGCCTCAGGTGGTGGCAACGCCGGATGGTCTCATGGGCGTGCGCAATCAGATGAATGTGAAAATCACCTGCGATCACCGGATTATTTACGGCGCAGACGGGGCGGCATTCTTAAAAGACCTGTGTGACCTAATTGAGAACAACGCACAGTCCTTGACGCTGTAGCTAGCCTCTAATTGACAGCCAAGCGCTGTAGCGCCATACGCTTGGCTACAAGACCTACAGGCTACCTATAGGTCTTGTAGCGTATCGGGAGCCACTTCTATGCCTGGGTTGCGTTTGGCTATGAACTGGTCGGTGATCAGATCTTCCAAGTCATCGAGCTTGACGCCCATGTCTTCACCGGCCTGGGAGAGGGCTGATTGAAAGCTGCTGATATCGCTTTCGTAGCCGCACAGCCGCGCTGCTGTCTCTGCGCCCTGCTGCGCATTAGCTTTGGCACAGTCGATTAGCGCAATGCCCTTCAGCGGTTGAGTCGCAGCCATAAGGTCCTTTATATTGGGTGGTTTTAATCTTTGCCCAAGCTACCGTCTTTCGCCGTGGTGCCAATCCCTCTCTAGAATGAAATTGACGGCAGATAAAGGTTCTGGGCATTTGAGCGGGGCTGTGAAGGAGGGTGAAGGGTGGTTGAGCAAAAGTATGTAGATTACTGGCGATCGCGCCAAACTCAACACAAGGCTCAAGTCAAAGCGTGGGAACAGAAAGCCTAAACTGAGGTAAAAACGGCTGTAGCACTGCTGCGAGACCAGTTTGGCACAACTAAAGCCATCGTTTTCGGCTCGCTTGTAAAAGATAGGTTCGGCGAAGACTCAGATATTGACCTCGCCATTGAAGGAATTGCCAAGGCAGATTTTTTTGCAGCGCTGGCTGCTGTGAACGCTCGCAGTAAATGGTGGATAGACCTAAAACCTATAGAATCGTTAGAGCCTAGATTTAAGGCAAGGGTGCTGGCTACGGGGAAAGTGATTGATGAAAACCTACGACCCTGAAGCGCTGCGCGAAATGTTGTGCGCAATATCTATGGGTTTGAGCTAGATACGGAGCGTCTTGATAGGCTGATTGAAAAATATCCGCTGACCTGGAAACAGTTTGAACAAGAGATACAGCTTTTTGTCGAATGGCTTCAGGAATTGGCTATAGAGCTAGGATGAAGCATAGACTTTAAGCCAATCTCTTACAAGCAGTGATGCCATGAATGCTGAGCGATCGCAGTGGCTGCAAGCCCACACTATTTTTCAGGATTTGCCAGAGACTCTGGTAGCGGCGATCGCCCCCTGCCTGAAAGAAATTACCTTTGAAGCCAACCGCCGCCTGATTTTAGAAGATACGCCGCCTGATGCGCTCTACATTCTCAGGTCTGGCCGGCTGGAGAGCTATCGCACCCGGCACGCGAGTGCGGCCCAGGTTACCGAATTGCAGCCTGGCGCGGTGATTCATTTGCGGGAGCTGCTGCTGGATGAAGAGGCGGCGCAAACAATGGTCTCGCTGAGTGACTGTGTGCTCTGGCGGCTGGATAAAACCCGGTTTCAGGAGCTAGCTGAGGAATTTCCAGCGCTCAATCAGGAGCTTTCCCGTCTGCTCGCTGACGCTCTAGAAGAAGTTTCTGAGCAGCTGGCCTATGAACAGGAACGGCAGCAGGCCCTGTTGCCTTACCGGGTGACGCGGGTGACGCGAGGGGTAATGGGAAGCAGTCGCTATGCTGTTCGGCTGCGGCAGAGCGTGCGGGAGGCGACGCAGATGGGGGACTTCGGCTGCGCGAAGGAGAAGAGCAAAGCTCTACAGTCGCCGGGGGGGCAGGGGAGAGGGGAAGAACAGGAGAACGGGAGAGCAGGAGACAGGAGGGGCGCTGTTTTGATCTTTGGGGAGCCGGGGTTGACTAAAGATAACCTGGCGGCGCTGATTCATTTTGGGTCGGCGAATAAGAAGGCCCCGATGATTCGGGTGAACTGTGAGACGCTGCGATCGCAAGATCTGTTTGGCAGAGGAGAGAGTCAGGCTGGGTTATTGGCCTGGCTGGAAGGTGGCACGCTGCTGCTTAACAATTTGCAAGATCTCGATGAATCTTTGAAAGCGCCTGTTTTACAGCTGATCGAAACGGGGCAATACCAGCCGGTTGCCCGTGAAGGAGAAGCGCCGCTGCCGCTGCGAGAGTCTTCTGCCTGGATCTTGATGGTTTCAGAAAAAGCGCTGCCCGATTTTGCCAAAGTCTCTAAAAAACAGATTAAAGTACCGCCACTGCGGGTTCGCAAAGCCGATATCGAGGCTCAGGTTAACTACTTTGCTCAGCTGCTGTGTAAAGCGCGCGGGTTGTGTAAGCGTAAGCTGGCACCCGAAGCGCTGCGGCGGCTGCAAAGCTACGATTTTCCGGGGAATCTCACTGAGCTAGAGAGCATGGTGGAGCGGGCGGTCTCACAGTCTGGCCAGAGCAGCGTGATGACCGAGGAAGTCTTTTGGGCTGAAGAAAAACAGAGCAGGCGCTTTCGCTTCAATCTGTTCAAGGGCTATTCCAAGCTGCGGGCGTTTGCTCTCAGCCCGTGGTGGCCAGATCGGATTAACTATGGGTTTACGCTGTGGTTTTATCCAATTGTGGTGGCGGTGCTGATGTGGGGCCCACAGACGCGCGATCAAAATTTTGCGCTGAACTTTTTTTGGGCCTGGTGGTGGCCGCTAATTTTGCTGGGCTTTCCCTTTGTGGGGCGGCTGTGGTGTGCGGTTTGCCCGTTTATGATCTACGGCGAAGTGGCTCAGTTTTTGTCGCTGAAAGTTTGGCCGCGTCAGCTACGGAGCTGGCCTCGGCAGTGGGCGGAGCGGTGGGGCGGCTGGATTATCTACGGCGGTTTTGCGGTGATTTTGCTGTGGGAGGAGCTGTGGAATTTGGAGAACACGGCTTATCTCTCGGGCTGGCTGCTGCTGATTATCACGGCGGGGGCGGTGGTGTGTTCGGTGCTGTTTGAGCGGCGGTTTTGGTGCCGCTATCTCTGTCCGATTGGGGGGATGAACGGCCTGTTTGCCAAGCTTTCGATGGTGGAACTGCGGGCCCAGCAGGGAATTTGTTCGGCGAGCTGTAATACCTATCACTGCTACAAGGGTGGACCGGCGGAAGGAGAAGGTCAGGAGACGAACGGCTGTCCGGTGTATTCGCATCCGGCTCAGCTGACGGATAATCGTAACTGTGTGCTGTGTATGACCTGCCTGAAGGCTTGTCCGCATCAGTCGGTGGAGCTGAACCTGAGGCCGCCGGGAATTGGGCTGTGGACGAATCATGCGACCAGCGGCTATGAGGTGGCGCTGCTGCTGCTGCTGTTAGGCGCGGTGTTTTTGCATCGGCTGCCAGCCCTGACGACTTTGTTTTTAGGAGATGCTCGGCTGTTAGACAGTTGGGGCGGACATGCGATCGCGTCCATCATTGCCTTGTTTTTACCGGGTGTGGTGATGTGGGGGGTGGACTGGGTGCGATCGCAGCTACAGGGCACTGGCGCGACTCGCACTTTTTTAGAACTGGCCTATGGCTATCTGCCGCTGCTGTTGTTTGCTAGCCTGGCTCACTATCTGCTGCTCGGGCTCTCAGAAGCGGGGCAAATTGTGTCGGTATTTTGGGCCACTTGGGGACTGCCTATCGCGGGCAGTAGCATCGCTGCACATCCGGCGGTAATTGCCTTTTTGCAGGGCGTTGCCTTAATCTGCGGCGCTTTTCTCAGCATTGTTCTCACCCAAAAAATAGGCCGTCAGTCCTGGCTCAAACTAATGCCACAGCACGGCATGACGCTAGGGTTCACCGTTCTACTCTGGCAGCTGATTGTCTGAAGAGAAAAGGTCCGGTTAGGCTGACAGCATTTCAGCAGCCGTTAGAGCCCACTCAGTAAAGCTAGGAGACTTGACAACTTCATCTCCAACAAAAACAGTTGCTTCGTAACCGCTTTCAGTTAGAAACAGCACTGTTATCTCACCTTTAGAGGGATCGACAATCCAATATTCTGGAATCTCTCTCCATTCGTACTGATTGCGTTTATCGATGTAGTCTCGTTTGTTGTTGTCTGGTCCAGGGCTAACAACTTCGACTACTAACATGGGTGGAGCCATCTCCAAGCGAATGGCTGACTGCCCGGATGCTCTCAACTGCTCCGGGTGCTCAGGCCGCAGTACGGTAATATCTGGAAATCGATTCTTGGGCTGTCCTGGCATTTCGAGTGCCAGCTGGTGAGTCCGTACTCGCCGAAATCCGACCAGATCTGAGAGAGCCCGGTCCATCGCTCGGGCAATCACTACGTTCCCATCAGATGCGGGCGGCATTTCGATGAGTTCCCCATAGGTCAGTTCATAGCGACCTTCGCTGCCCTGCGCATAGGCAAGGTAGTCGTCAAAAGTTTTTAGCTCAGGTTTGGCCTGCACCATGGCGTGAACCTCTCAATAGCTGCTGATATGGCTACTGCTGTTAGTGTAACGGTCAGGGTTCGGTTTCAACTTCGGGGCGCTGAGTCGGTACCTGAATGCTGGTCACCTGGCAGCAGTCCAAAAGCGGTGCGGCGGTGAGATCGGGGAGGTCGAGGGCGCTGAGGAAGGTGGCCCAGTCTTGGGCGATCGCTTCGTCTTCCGGATAGGCAATACGCAGGGCGGCTAGCTCGGTGAGGGCATCTTGCAGGTAGCCGGAGTTGGCGTAGAGGGCGGCCTGGCTGCGGTCATTTGCCTGGTCTAGGGCGCGGCTCAGCGTGGAGCCCGTGGTGCGGCGCTCTATCCAGCCATCTACTCGGGTGCGATCGCCTTCATCACAGTCCAAAATTAAAAACCAGTGATAGTCAGCATCGGGTTCTAGATCTAGGGGCATCGGTACGCTGATAACGCCGCTACTGTCAGTTTGGCCGACGAGCTGCCCCTGATAGAGCAGGGTATCCTGGCCGTCTTTGACGATAAATTCGGCAGCGGTGCCCTCAGTCAAAGGCCCCGGCAGGTAAAACCACAGCGTGGGCTGAGCTTGAGTGGTAAACGCGCCAACAGACTGCTCAAGGCTCTGGACGCCGAGTTCTTCCACCACCTGGCTGCTGGCGTAGGCGATCGCCGTCAGCGGAATATCGGCCTGGCAGCTGCCCCGAGAACCGCCGCCTCGTCGCCGGTCACCAGGGCGACCGGGGTTTTCTAGCGTGTCTGGATTGAACTGGATGGGGAGAGACGGAAGGGTTTGGGCGACAGCTGGCGGCAGGTGTAGAGCCAATACCGTCGCTGAAAGGGCGCTCAGGGCAAACGTCAGGGAGAGAGAGTTATTCATAGCCATTTTCTGAGCCTATCTTCTAGGGTTTTTGCGGTTTTAAAGTTTTGGCAGTGTCGCCTGTCGGCTAGGAGATCAATTGCTTTCTTTTTGAGGTGGTTTTTGGGCTGATTTTTGGGCGCGATCGCCAACAGCGAGGCCAGTACAGGCGGTGAGGCTAGCGGCAGGCAGAGCTAGCGCACTCGGCACCCAGGGCACCCAGATCGCAGTTTGTACCAGGCATAGCCAGCAGGCCAACAGCAGCAATCCTTCTGCGAGCAGCAATCGAAGCCAAAGCTGCCACCCGCCAGACCCTGTCCTAGAAGAGTACGCGCCAATCAAGCCGCCGAGGATGGCCCAGCTAATAACCCAACCGATTTCCAGCCACTCAGACCAGCTTGTGAGCAGCGGGCGATCATTAATAGCCGCGCTCAGCAGCTGGCTGACCATTTGAGCCTGAAGAAATACCCCTGGCGTTTGACCCTCTATAGAGGGAATGACGGTGTAAGGGGTAATCCACCGATCAGCAGCGCCATATTCTACATCGGTGGTGCCGATGAGAACAATCCGACCGGCCACGCTGTCTCGCAGCTGAGCGGGGTCTTGAGCCAATACTTCAGAAACGGTCATGCAGTCGGCTGGCGTTTCTTTGATGTTGCCGCAGTTGGTTTGTGCGGGGTCTCTCAATATGCGGTAGTTGAGCAAAATCTGATAGCCGCCTCGCACGTCTAAATGGTGATAGCCGCCAAATGCGGGCTCAGCAATTTCGGGCAGCGCGATATCATCTGGATAGTTTCGTTCTCTCAAGTAGCGGAAAGCTAAGACGGTGCTGAAGGTATTGAAAGCTCTGCAAGGGGAGTTGGGGGGCGGCTCTAGCTGCATCAGATGGCGGCGTAAGACATCGCCGCTATCGGCATCGGAGACAAAGTCGCTAGCCCCGATTCGGCCAGGGTCAGTGATTTCGGGCGGCGGGGCGGCATCGACAGCATCTGTTGTATTGTCTGTGACTTTGCAGATGGCGATCAGGTTATCGGTGTCTTTTAGCCGCTGAGCCAGGGCGGGCGTTTGAGCGGACTGAGTACGGTAAATATCCAGCCCGATCAGCTGAGGGGCTAGCGGCGTCAGTTTGTCTAGAAGCGCTAATAAAGTCTCTTCTGAGAGAGAACTGTTGTCAGTGGCATTAGGGCGCGCCTGAATGTCTCTTTGCGTGTTGGTGATAATCAGCAGCCGACTGTCTACTGTCTCGGTGGGGCGATGGCGGAGGAACTGGTCATAGGCTTTGAGTTCTAGCGGTTCTAGGAGGCCGAGCTGACGGACAAAAAGGAGAGCGGCGGCTAGGATGATGCCTGAGCCGACGCCGATTTTCAGACGGTGTTTGGGGGTGGAGGATGTTGGGCTGGGCAGGGAAAAAGAGGGGGCGATCGCGCCTCGATCTACACTCTGTTCAGGACTGGGTCTGCCCTGCAACGAGAGCCAGGTGGGTGGGGTCTCAGCCAGGTTTTGAACGATGACGGGGAGCCAGGTGGCGCAGGGAAAGCGGGCTTCTAAGCCCTGGAGTTTTTCTCTGGCTTCGCGAACGGCTGTGTAAAAAGGAGTGCCCGTTGAGAAAGACTCTAGAAAGCCCTGAAGAAAGGCATGAGCGACCTGGTCGGGCACCGGTTCGCGCATGACCAGCACCTGCGGGATGTGCAAGTCGGCTAAGTCGGCGGCGAGCCCTAGTCCGTCGCAGGAGTTAAAGATGGCGGTGTTGAGGCCGCGTTCAATGGCTTTTTTGAGGGCGTGCTTGAGCTGGGGGATGGTGAGTTTGTCGGTGGCGTTGAGCGAGATTTCGCCGTTGCCTTCTTCGCACTCTGGGCGACTGTCTAGACTGCTGTTGCTGTGGCCTGCAAAGAACAAAATATCCCAGCCGCTGGCATCCCAGAGTCGCTGGTTAAATATCTCTCGGCTGGGCTCAGTGAGAAAGTGAATGTCGGCGTTGGGTAGCGTGTTGAGCAGGGCCTGGTCGGTCTGGGTATTGAGACCGGTGGTGTCGCCTAGGACGGCGAGTATTCTCACTTTTTCGGAGCGGGTGCCCGGATAGGTGACCTGCTGATAGTCGAGAGAGCCAATGCCGACCTCGGCCCGTCGGTAGCGCTCCAAAAACTGTAGCTCGTACCAGGGCAGGCGCTGTAGAAGCGGGTCTTGAGTCTGGAGTAAAATGCGGATGGTGTCTTCGGGGTTGAGCTGCTCTAGAAGCTTTTCGCGAATGGGGCGAAAGGCGTCGCTGTTAAGCCACTGGTGGAGGCGATCGCGCAAATCACGGCTAGCCGCACGACAGTTTGCTACCTGCAAAGTGTTAGAGATGTTAGTAGCGCCGCTGTGGGCTTCGAGCCGGTAGGATGAGCCTAAAAGCCAGTAAGACTGCCGCCAACGCTGATAGAGATCGGGCAAGTCAGGTGCGGGCAGCAGATGAGCTTGAGTCTCTACCCGAGGGGTGGTGCCTTCTTCACCAATTTGCACAGTAGCTATATAGCCAGTCTCAATGCTGCCGGAACCAATTTTGATGACAATGCGTTTGTTCACAGCTGCTGCTCTAAAAAGTAAGACCCTGCTTTTCCGTTAATAACCTATTTTCCATGCTTAATTAAATGATAAACCGCTCTTCAAAAGAAGCCTCTCCCATACTGACTCGAACCCCAAACACCTCTCCTAGCTGACCGCTCAACCGCAGCTGTATATAGTTGTCAATATCTGTTGATGTTGCGCTTGTAAATGTATTGTCATCTTCATCAAGTACGGTGAGCGTCAGTCCATCGGACAGGTAAGGAGACTCTCCTATAGGCCGCACCTGCAAAAGGATGTCTACTCGGTCAACTGCCTGAGAGAGATGAATGACCAGGGCGACCTGGACTGACTGACCTAACTGCAAACCCAGGTCAATAGTTTTAGCACGACTGATGGCGATCGCCGGATCGCGATTAGCTAAATCAGCGCTGGTGCGGAAGGCGAAGCTGGTTTCGGCTGGGTTAACCAGCGCATCGACAGTCTGCCAGCTGTCAGCGATCAGCCCCTGTGTCCATTGGCTCAATTGAGTGATAGCTGTCTGAATCGACTCGGTGAGTGAGGCTGAAGCCGTTTCGGCGGTGGCCTGCAAGCCGTGCACCCGGTTGATCAGCGATTCTATGGGCTCAAACTTTTCGAGTGCCACCTGCTCTGTGTCAACGGTGGAGGTAAAGCCTAGCAAGGTGACCTGATTGGCGGCTTCGTCGATGACAACTGCCACATAGCCTGCCCGGCCATGCCAGTCCTCTGGCGGGACATAGCAAGTCTCAGCAGCCGGGAGCAGCGGCCTACAGGAGAGAATGCCCACGCCAGGTACGTCTAGATCGGCGACATCAGTCAGCATTTGCATCAGCGGATTCCAGCTGTCTCCCCGGTCAATTCGGGTGGGAATTTCCATCAGCTGCAAGTAGGCATTGACGGCGCAGACTGCGATGGTGTTGTGCCAAATTTGCTGAGCTTTGTCTGGCAAAGGGCACTGTTGGCCAAACCGCTGGGCAATCTGCTTAAATTCTGTCGTAATGGGCAGGGTAATGCCCGTATGCCGGTAGCTTTCAGTGACCATGCGTTTAACTCCGTTTGCGGCTTAATATTTGTGTAACAGGCGGGCGGATGATGCCCTAAAAGAGAAAGATTTTTCTAAAAACAATCCAATGACATATTGAACAGTGAGAAAAAAATCTATCAGCGCTATAGCTGGTATAGCGTGGAAAAAAGGAAGATACAGGGAGGGGGCTAAAAGGGTGAACCTGGCGCTGACGATCTGAAATAGATGCACGGTTAGAGGCCAACGGTTAGAAGTAGCCCTGAGATTGGCCAAAGTCCCGCAGCTTGGGTAGGCACTGCCGCTGGTAAAAACTGCTGAGCGTACCGATAGAGATATCGTGCTCTGCCGAGAGGATTTTCCAAGGCGTTTCTGGCGGCAGCCGCTTGAGAATGAGCAGCTTGGCGGTAACTTTGGTGTGCTTGGCAATGTGTAGGCTAGCCAGGGTGCCGTCGGCGTCGGCATTGGCCCAGGCTCTCACCTGTGCTAGCAAGGGCGGGATATCTGGCGGAGCGGGTAGGCGGTCGATGGGGTCAACAGGGTCGCCTTCGCTGCTTACTCTCGCACTAGAGCGAGAAATGGTGGTTGCCCGCTTCTGGTTTTCAGCAATGCGAAAATCTTGCAGGCGGCGCTTAAGGTAGGCGTTGAGCCAGGTGACTGGGCTGGCGACTTCAGGATCGTAGGCCCTGCCGGTGGTGGCTTCGCAAAGGTTGCGGCAAAAGTATATCCAGGTTTGCTGGAGGGCGTCAGCATAGTAGGCATCTGAGGTATGCCAGAGCTGCTGATTCAGAAGGCGAATCAGTTGGGTGAGCCCTTTTTGCCGCTGCGGGCTGCCTGGGGGATGCTGGCAGGTGGCTTGTACCAGCTGTAGCAGCTGGTCGGATTTTCGGCGGCTGTTGCCACTTGGTGAGCTGTTCATACACTGAAGCAAGGTGTGTTGACTCGTAGATGCACCCATTCGACCTCCATTGAAACTTTACGCTTAATGACCTGTCGGGTACAAATCTAAAAATTCTGCGCGGCTGCTCAAATTTGTAAAGTATCGCCTAAAACAGGGTGACAGCTCGGCTTCTGTCCTAAACTGCCTGGTGAATTCACGGATATCTTCAAAACTGTAGCTGTTGGCGGCTCGCTCCTGTGGAAGTGCCCTGACGGACTGCTAGCTAGTCGAAAAGTTAACCAGGCTGGCAAATCGTCAGTAGCAGCAGGCACGAGCCTCTGAAGACTATTTTTTACGCTGTGAAAGTTATGAATATCCGCAATGCTTTTGACGCTACGGTTCGATTTAGCCGCTTTTTGAGTAAGCGAATGGGTCAGCTGCCGCTCCCGGCGGCTCCGGACAACGCTGAGAAAAGAGACGCTAATGCTCCAAAGGTAATGGCCTTTCGTCCTCGTGGTCGAGGTCCAGAGACCTTTCGAGTGCCGCCTAAAAAATAGGTAGATGCCGCTCAACTCGGTAGACTAGAGGCGATCGCCTACTGGCCGAGATAAAAACTCATGTTTTCTGCTTTAGTGGCCACGGTGGTATCGCTGCCATTTATCCATCCGGCTGCTAAGAGCGGTTTAGGCGATGCTACGACAGTTCGAGTTGAACCAATTCGGAGCGAATTGGTCCAGCAGGTGCGCAGGCTCAAGAGCGCCGCCGAAGATGAAATTTCTCAGCTGCTCGCGGCAGGACGCGCCCAGGGCCAGGCTGGAGATTTTGAGGCGGCAGCCAGCAGCTATCGTCAGGCGCTGAGGCTGATTGACCAGCAGGCTCCGATAGATCCAGCGCTTAAGGGCCAGACGCTCACGGAACTGGGCAGCACTTATTTAGATGCGGGTACCGACGATCTGGCGCTGCCGGTGCTGGCGTCGGCGCTGGAGATCTATGAAGCGATCACAGCAGGCAGCACCGATCCATCAGATATCACTGAGAGCCTGATTTCTCTATATAACCTGCTGGGCGAAGTTCACTATAAAATGGCGAACTTCGCAACAGCGCTGGGGTACTACCAGCAGGGGCTAGACAGCGAACGCCTCGCGCTCAGAGCCGAGGTGCGAGCGGTTTTGCTGCACAATATCGGCGCGGTGCAGGCAGAAATAGGTCAGTATGCTGAGGCGGAAGAAACGCTGCAAGCAGCGGCTCGTCTGAGCCGGGAGGCAGCGTATACGAGCCTGGAGGCGAGCGCAATTTTTACGCTGGGCTGGGTGTATGACAATCAGCAAAACTATTCGCAGGCTATAGCTAGCTACCAAAGTGCCATCGCACTGTACGAGCGCAGTGATGATGTGAGCCGCGAGATGCGGGCGCTGAATAATTTGAGCCTGGTTTACCTCAATCAGGGCGACCCGGCGGCGGCTGAGGAGACCTTAGCTCGGGGTCTGTCACTGCTGGCGGTGCAAGACGACGCTCAGGAACGGGCGATTTTACTCAACAGTCTGGGAGCTTTGCAGCGGGCAACTGGTCGGTTTGATCAGGCTTGGTCAACGCATTTGCAGGCTTTGCGGCTGAGTCAGCAAACGGGCGACGTGCAGGGTCAAATTGAGGTCAAGCTCAATCTGGGCTGGCTGATGGAGGGGCGGGGGCAGCCCGATCTGGCGATTTTCTTCTATAAGCAGGCGATCGCCCAAATTGAAAGCATTCGTCAAGATCTCAGGCAGCTCTCGCAGGAAGTGCAGCAGCGCTATACGCTGACGATTGAAGATTTTTATCGCAATCTGGCCGATCTGCTTTTGCAGCAAAACCGAGTGGCTGAGGCGGTGCAGGTGTTGGAGCTGCTAAAGCTGCAAGAGGTGGAGTCTTATTTGCACGGCGCTCAGGCCAGCCGGGAAGCGGCGCTCAACACGCCAGCAGAGGCGGCGCTGGCGATCACTTTTGATGCCATATCTACCGACATTCCTTTGGCAGATTTTATTCGGCAGCCACTGGTAGCTGCCCTGAGCGAATCTGCTGCAACCTCAGCTGGCAGAGCTTTTGAGCTACAGTCTATTGAGGCTTTGCAGGTGGCTTTAGCGGCTCAGCCTGTTGAGACTGCGGCGCTCTATCCGCTAATTTTGGGCGATCGCCTGGAGCTAATCCTAATCACCGCCGACGGCCCGCTCGTACATCGCACAACCTCAGTATCACAGCGCGAACTGAGCGATACGGTAGGCGAACTCAAGAGAATGCTCAGCACAGATGTGCTCGATGCTCAGCCCAGCGCCAGACAGCTCTACGACTGGCTGATTCGCCCTTTGGAAAAAACGCTGGCTGACCGCCAGATTGAAAACATTATCTACTTGCCCGATGGAGTGCTGCGCTATGTGCCGATTGCCGCGCTGTACGACGGTGAGCAGTGGTTTGCACAAAAGTATCAGTCTCACAACATCACGGCAGCAACAATAGACGATCTCACCGCAAAACCGGATTCGGATCTGAGCGTGCTAGCGGGCGCTTTTACCGCCGACATTCCGGCCTATCGGGTAGAGGTGGGGCAGCAGAGCTATCTCTACGACGGGCTGCCCGCCGCCAAGCAAGAGATTGAAAATTTGGCGGCGGTCATTCCCCAAACGCTGGCGCTGCTCAATCGTGACTTTACCCCGACTAATATGCTCGGCGATGTGGGCGGGCATCGGATCGTGCATCTGGCGACGCACGCTCAGTTTGTGCCGGGGCAGCCGGAGGATTCTTTTATTTTGTTTGGCGATGGCAGCACGGTAGACCTGCGGGGAGTAGGTCAGTGGCAGCTGCCCGATGTCGATCTGGTGGTTTTTAGCGCTTGCCAGACGGCGACGAGTCTGGTGGGAGCGGGCCAAGAGATTTTAGGGTTGGGGTTTCAGGTGCAGCAGACCGGGGCGGGGGCCGTGATTGCCTCGCTCTGGTCGGTCGATGACACAGCAACCGCCGCGCTGATGAACCAGTTTTATATTGCGCTAAGTGAAGGTAATACTAAGGCCCAGGCGCTACAGCAGGCGCAGCTGAGGATGATAGGAAGCGATCGCTTTAGCCATCCTTACGATTGGGCCGCTTTTATTTTGATTGGGAATGGGCTGTAACCGGCTGCTCTGACTAAAGGAGTGGAATATGCTGCTAATGTGCCACTTGGGTGCCTGTCCTTGATAGAATCACGTAAGTCTATCGGACGACCGTCTGCCGATAAAAACATACAGGAGATTGACTATGGCCCTTTCAGAAGGCATTACCGCCCCAAACTTTACCTCTAAAGACGATGCAGGCAATCCCGTTACGCTTTCAGACTTTGAGGGAAAGACGGTCGTTCTCTATTTTTACCCCAAGGACGATACGCCGGGCTGTACGAAGGAAGCCTGTAGCTTCCGTGATTCTTATGAGGCTTACCAGGGCAAAGATATTGTTGTCTTGGGCGTGAGCCGTGACGATGAGACTTCTCACAAAGCCTTCAAAGATAAGTTCAGTCTGCCGTTTCCGCTGGTAGTCGACACCGACGGCACAATTTCGCAAGCCTATGAAGTTGAGGGCGGCGGCTATTCTAAGCGAGCAACGTTTGTAATCGATGAGAAGGGCGTGATCAAAAAGGTGTATGAGAGCGTTAAAACCGATACTCACGCAGATGATATTTTGTCAGATCTGGGAATGTAGGTTGAACGATAGCTAGCTTTTATAGCCGGGTTAGGAGATGGCTCAAACGGTTCTAGTGTTGGGCGGAAATGGGCGAATTGGTCGCGCTGTTGCCGCCGATATTCTCACCCATACCGCTGCTCGGGTGACTGTGACGGGTCGCCAGGCAGCGGCGGCATTTGTGCTGGGCGACAAGCAGGTTTATCAGCCGTTGGAGTTGGGAGATGAGGGGGCGGTGGAAGCGGCGATCGCTCAGCACGATTTGATCGTTCACTGTGCCGGGCCGTTTCGCAGCCGCAATCACCACGTGCTGAATGCCTGTATTGCCCAGGGCAAGCCTTACTTAGACGTGGCCGACAGTCCTGACTATGTAGTTGAGGCGTTTACCTACCGGCAGGCAGCTGAGGCAGCGGGCGTGACGGCGGTGATTAGCACGGGCATTTTCCCAGGCATTTCGGGCAGCATGGTGCGTCAGGGCATTGAGCAGCTCGACCAGGCTGAAGCGGTGCATTTGAGCTATTTGGTGGCGGGCTCTGGTGGGGCGGGTGTCACGGTAATGCGAACCACGTTTATAGAGCTGCAAACATCGTTTCGGTCAAAAATTGGGGGCAGGTGGCAAACGATTGAGCCTTATAGCGAGCGAGAGGTGATTGAGTTTCCTCGCTATGGCAAGGGCGGCGTGTACTGGTTTAATACGATAGAAGCGCTGACGGTGGCCGACACCTTTCCAGAAGTAAAGACGATTATCACCAAGTTCGGTTCGGTGCCGGACTATTACAACCGCCTTACCTGGCTGATGGCGCGAATGCCCAAGGCCGTGCTGAAAAATCCGCAGGTGATAGAGTCGCTGTCGCACATCAGCTATCGGATGACGCAGGTGACCGACCCGCGCACCGGCGTAGGGATTTCGATGCGGATACAGATTGACGGGCAAAAGGATGGGAAAAGCGCTACGTATCTGGCCACTTTTGACCATGAGGACACGGCTTACTGCGCGGGTAGCGGCACTGGCGCAGTGGCACAGCTGATCTTAGCGGGCAGATTAATCAAACCGGGCATTTGGCCAGTGGAGCAGGCGCTGCCTACCGAGCTGTTTGAAGAGACTTTATCTGAACGAAGGCTGACGGTAGATCGGGTCTAGACGGCTGCTATATCACGACAGCCAAAATCTTGAAGAGAATACCGTTGATGACGGAGACGCCCAGCGCACCGATGATGGCGCTCATGATGCCCCAGCGCAGCCGGAACCCAGGAACGAGCAGGGCGGCTAGGCCAAAGAGAATGGTGTTGCCAATCAAGAATACCAGGCCCAAAGAGAGAACATTGACAATGAGGCTATTGATAAACCAGCCAGCGAGACCGTTGAGCAGGCCGAAGACGAGGGCGGCGATCGCAGATTTGCCAAAACTATCTGACTCGATGCCGGTGGGCAGTTTGGTCAAGATAATAAACGTGATAGTCGTTACAATCCAGGCGATAATCAGTCCGGTCATGGGTAGCATAGCTCCTTGGGGCGGGGTCTTCAGCCCACGGAAAGGCTGCACAAGAAGTATACCAAACGCCTTGGCGATCGCTGGTTAAGCAGTGTTAACCAGGGTCATGGGTCTTTCAAAGCTGCTGCCGGTAGTACTGTTTGAGCCGCTGCTGAAAGCTGCGCCAGTGGTGAAAGAGATCGTCGGCTTCGAGGGTAAAGACTTGGGCGGGGTGGTCTTCGAGTGCGATGGCAATTACCCCGCGCTCGATTTTGATGCCAGTGTCACGATAGACCCAGTTCACCGCGTAGCAGTAAGCGGCAACCTGCATACAGTAGTCTTCTATCCACTCTATGCGCTTGGGACGGCGGGCAGTTTTCCAATCGCAGACACACAGCTCGCCTTCGTAGCGCATCACCGCGTCCGGGTAGCCGCCAAATCTGAGCGGATGCCACACTGCGCCTTCTACCAGCAGCACTTCATCAATGCTCGTAAGCACAGGCTCAATGGATTGCCAAAAGCCGTCCAGCCCATCGGGCAGTTCGTAAGGCTCCTGCTTGAGGTGCGCTTTGATCACTTTGTGAATGCGGCTGCCTGAGCGGGCCGATGTTGTCGTAATTCGCTGCGCTTCGGCCTTGCCAATCCGGTCTTGCCAGTCCCACAGACGCTTTTTATCTTCGTAGGGCTTGGTCGCTGACAGGATGGTAGTGATGCCGGGGTAGCAGTGCCCGTCTATCTCGTAGTGGCGCTTGCGATTGACGGCCACTTGCTTGGCTTTGTAGTGCGGTAGCTTCATACCTTCAATGATGACAAATCTGGCGTTGCATAGACGAGCGATAATTTTCTAGATATGTAGGCAGATCAATTTATCGATTATTTGAATTTGGACTATCGATGGTCTAAATTTACACTTGCGAGAGAAAAGGTGAAACTACGGGGGTCACCCTTGTACTGATGAAACCTCACCCAGGCAAAACCCATGACATCCGGAACGCTCAGCCGTCTCTCTGCTTTTACACTTGATCCTGCTGGCGGTAATCCTGCTGGCGTTTGGATTGGAGAGACGCTTCCAGCCTTTGATGAGATGCAACGCATTGCCGCAGAGGTCGGCTTTTCAGAAACGGCGTTTGTCGCGCCTGCGGCAGGTAGCGATCGCACCATCCGCTACTACAGCCCTGAAGGAGAAGTTTCCTTCTGTGGCCATGCCACCATTGCAACGGGTGTCAAATTAGGAGAAACAGAGGGCGACGGTACCTACGAGCTATTGACCACAGTTGGTAAGGTGCCCGTTACGACAAGGCTTGAAAATGAACTGCGCACAGCTTCTTTGACCTCGGTAGAACCCCGTTACGCACTCGCTGCCGATAATGTCGTGGCTGAAGCGCTCTCTTCTTTGAACTGGCAGGCTGGTGAGCTAGACGCTTCGATTCCGCCTGCGATCGCCTATGCCGGAGCGTATCATCTGGTACTGGCTGTCACCCAAAAAACCCGGCTAGCGGCATTAGACTACGATTTTAATCGGCTGAAAGCGCTCATGTTAAACCACAATCTGACGACCCTTCAGCTGATATGGCGAGAGAGCGATCATGTCTTTCACTCGCGCAATCCTTTCCCTGTCGGTGGTGTGGTAGAAGATCCGGCAACGGGCGCTGCTGCCGCTGCGCTTGGAGGCTATCTCAGGGAAGCCAACATTGTCTCTACGCCGACCACTTTTCTCATTAAACAAGGAGAAACAATGGGCCGCCCTAGCCGGATCACGGTCACTATTCCAAAGACGGGCGGCATTGTCGTGACCGGCAACGCCGTTCGGATCTTCCAATAGTCCGAAGAGGAGAGGCTTAGACGGAAAAGCTACTCAGGATGTAGGGCGTCAATTACAATGAGGACAGGTGTGGCACAAACTCTGGCCCATGAGATTCTCGCAAAACCTGCTCTCGAATTAGATTTCCCCCCACGATAGCTGTAAGTTGCTACCACAGGATTAAGTCGCTTCCGATTAGAATTATTCACAGAAGTCATTCTCACGACGAACCGCAGATGATTACACATGTCCCAACATGCGTCCTTACAAGGGAGTAGCACATTTAGCGCTTTATAAGCCTCTATCCATGAAGGAACTCGGCGTTCAAATCGCCGCAAGTATCGGCGCTTGATGGAGATTGACTAACGAAAACGATCAGAAAGAATTGGACTTGATGAATAACACCCCTTCCACCACGCCTGCACAATGCCCCTTCCGTGGCACCCGCGTTGGCGGCGCGCTCGGCTCCAAGCCGCAAACTGATGACTGGTGGCCGAACCGACTTCAGGTCGAGGCACTCCATCAAAATTCGCCCCAGGCCAACCCGCTGCGAGACTTCGATCAAAAGGAAGCCTTTGAGAAGATTGACTTCGATCAGTTAAAAAGCGACATTAAAGCGCTGCTGACTGATTCAAAAGAATGGTGGCCAGCCGACTATGGCAACTACGGGCCTCAGATGGTTCGTATGGCGTGGCACGCCGCCGGCACCTACCGGATTGCAGACGGTCGGGGCGGCGCAGCTGAGGGTATGCAGCGCTTCGCCCCAATCAACTCGTGGTGGGATAACGGAAACACCGACAAATCCAGGCGGCTGCTCTGGCCTATCAAGCAGAAATACGGCGCGGCGCTGAGCTGGGCAGACTTGATGGTTCTAACTGGGAACTGTGCGCTTGAGATCATGGGTCTGAAGACCTTCGGCTTCGGCGGCGGTCGCATTGATGCTTGGGAGGCGGACCTATCTACCTATTGGGGAGCTGAGTTCTGGAATGGCGATCCGATTGACAATATTGAGGAGCACCCCGGTCATCCTGATGAGATGGTCACTCGTGATATTCGGTGGGTAGGGAAGCCAGATGAGGAATACTACGACCTTGAGAACCCGCTGGCGGCTTCGCACCAAGCGCTAATCTACGTCAATCCAGAAGGACCAAACGGCGGAGGCGACCCTGCCGCGTCGGCGCGAGACATTCGCGAGACATTCGCGCGTATGGCCATGAATGACGAGGAAACGGTTGCGCTGATCGCCGGTGGCCATGCTTTTGGTAAAAGCCACGGCATGGTCTCGTCAGACAAGATTGGCCCAGCGCCGGAGGGTGCGCCAATTCAGGCAATGGGTCTGGGGTGGCAGAACCCTGAAGGCACCGGATTTGCCGAATATACGATGACGAACGGGATCGAAGGGTCGTGGACGCCAAATCCCACCCAGTGGGACAACAGCTACCTAGAAAATCTTTTTAAGTACGACTGGGAACAGACCAAGAGTCCATCAGATGCGATTCAGTGGACGCCGAGCAATTCTGATGCGCCGAAGACGCCGGACGCCCACAAGCCAGGCGTAGATCATGCGTTGATGATGATGACTTCGGACGTCGCATTAAAGGTCGATCCGGCCTATCGCGAGGTCTGTGAGCACTTTTTAGATGACTTTGAGTACTTCGGCGATGCGTTCGCACGCGCTTGGTACAAGCTAACCCATCGGGACATGGGGCCGAAAACGCGCTACCTTGGCCCAGAAATCGCAGCCGAAGATCTGCCCTGGCAAGATCCAATTCCGGCGCTCGATCACGACGTTGTTAACGACACCGATATCAGCTCTATTAAGGGCAAGATTTTGGCAAGTGGTCTCTCTGTTTCGGCGCTCGTGTCAGCCGCTTGGTCATCGGCGTCGAACTACCGTGACTCCGACAAGCGCGGCGGTGCAAATGGTGCGCGTGTTCTTCTAGCGCCTCAGAAAGGCTGGGAAGTGAACCGCCCGCAGGAACTTAACGAAGTCCTATCGACTCTGGAACGCATTCAGGCGGATTTCAACGGCGCTCAGTCTGGGAACAAGAAAGTCTCTATGGCAGACCTGATTATTCTTGGCGGCTGCGCTGCGGTTGAGAAGGCTGCGAAAGACGCTGGCGTCTCTGTGGTCGTTCCGTTCACCCCAGGCCGGATGGACACGACTCAGGAGCTGACAGATGTGGAAAGCTTTGAATGGCTAAAGCCAGTCTCAGACGGTTTCAGAAACTATCACAACGAGGCCATTGGCTATAAGGTGAAGGCGGAGCGTATCTTTCTTGATCGGGCGCAGCTCCTGACGCTGACTGCGCCCGAATGGACGGTTCTTGTCGGTGGACTTCGCGCCCTCGATCAAAACTACGACCATTCCAAGCACGGTATCTTCACTGACAAACCTGGCGTTTTGACCAACGACTTCTTTCGCGTTCTGACCAGCATGGAATACGAGTGGAAGTCGGTTGATAATCGTGAGATGGTGTTTGATATTTGCGATCGCACAACAGGCGAAAAGAAGTTCACTGCGACCCGCTGTGATCTTATCTTCGGCTCGAACGCACAGCTTCGCCAGGTTGCTGAAGTTTACGGCGCTGACGACGGTCAAGAGCGCATGGTCAAGGATTTCGTCGCTGCCTGGAACAAGGTGATGATGCTTGACCGCTTTGACGTTCGCAATTAACGGTTCAGTCAGATATCAATCGACTAGAAGCGGTTCGGGCTAGACACGACCGCTTCTAGTTGTGTAATGGCGGTTCAAAAAAGATCTGTCATTAAAATTCACACTAACGAGTGCGATCATTGCTCGAAACATTATCGCACCCGTGATTGCACACATATAGCAAAGTAAAAATGCATTCTTATTCGCACGGACCCCATACAGCAACCGTATCACCTTGAACCTGTGGAGCAGTGATTTTCCGTGGTAGTCTGCATTAGTAAATCTGTACCTGTAGGCGATGCAACTTTTTTTGGGGCTAGGGCTGGGGGCTGTGCTAGCTGGCGTGGTGGTCTGGTGGGTGCTGACTGCAAAAATGCAGGCGGTGCGGGAGCAGACGAAGAATCACCTGGTGGCTGACCGGGCGAGTATGGTGGAGCAGCTGCGGGGGAAGGATCAGCGCATTGAGGAACTGCGGCGGGAGGTGGAAGGGCTAGATCGCACGATCACCACGCTTCAGCATCAGATTACTCAGGAGATAACTCAGCGAGCAACCGCAGAGGCCCAAAGTCTACGCATTCCCGAATTAGAGAATCTGCTGCAACAGATCAGAAAGGAGAGTGCCCAGATCCAAACTCGGCTGGGTCAGTCACAGACCCAGCTGCGTGAAGTTCAGCAGCAGGCCCGCGAAAAGCTCTCTTTAATCACAACCGCTCAACAGCAATTTACCGATACTTTTAAAGCGCTTTCTTCAGAAGCTTTGCAGGCTAACAACCAATCTTTTTTGGAGCTGGCCCAGTCTCGCCTAAGTGAGTTTCAGACAGCGGCTGAGGGTGATCTGGCTCTGAAGCAGCAGGCAGTGGAGGCGGTGGTGCAGCCGCTGCGATCTTCTCTGAGTAAGGTGGAGACCTTTTTGCAGACAATAGAGGGGCAGCGGGTGTCGGCCTATGCGCAGCTAACTGAGCAGATTTCGGCGCTGGCTAGCTCTCAGGTACAGCTGCAAGCGGAGACGGCAAATTTGGCCAAGGCATTGCGATCGCCCACGGTGCGCGGTCGCTGGGGCGAAATTCAGCTGAAGCGCGTCGTTGAGATTGCGGGAATGTCGGAGCACTGCGACTTTACCCAGCAGGTGACGACAGCCAACAGCAACCTGCGCCCAGATATGTTGGTGCAACTGCCTGGTCAGCGGCAAATTGTTGTCGATGCTAAAGCGCCTTTGGTTTCATACCTGGCGTCGTTGGAAGCGCCCAATGAATCGGATCGGTCAAACAAACTGCGCGAACATGCTAAACAGGTGCGTCGTCATCTCTCTCAGCTCAGCCAAAAAGCCTATTGGGAGCAGTTTCAGCCCACACCGGAGTTTGTTGTGCTGTTTTTACCAGGAGAGATATTTTTTAGCGCAGCGCTAGAACAAGATCCCGGCCTGATTGAAGCGGGCATAGAACAGCGGGTGATTTTGGCGACGCCAACGACGCTGATTGCTCTATTAAAGGCAGTCTCTTACGGCTGGCAGCAGGAAAAAGTGACTGAAAATGCGCAGGCGATCAGCGCCCTGGGCAAGGAACTCTATGACCGGGTACGGACGTTTGCCAAGCACATGCAGAAGATGCGTAAAGGGCTAGATTCGACAGTGGATAGTTTCAATCGGGCGGTGGGGTCTATGGAGGGGCGGGTGCTGGTGAGTGCCCGAAAACTGCAAGAGCTGGGTGCAGGTGGAGGCGATGCAATTGAGAGCGTGGAAGGGGTGGAGAAGTCGCCCCGGCATTTGCAGGCAGCGCCGTCGGAAGATATAGAATAAGCCTCCAACAGTACAAGATACGACTTATGGGTCGAAGAAACCACCCAGCCCACCGATGGCGGCAAGCCTATCTGTTGGAGACGGCTCGCCAGTTTGCCCATTGATATAGCGAAGCGCGGATGCATTCGCGCTTCGCGGAGCACTTTGCCTGCTGCTATATATGGCTTACAGTCAGTAATGCTGCATAAAGCAAAGTGACAGAAGCTATAGCTTCGGGCAGGCGCGTCGGTGTATGCAACATCGTGGCGACCCAGTTGATGGCGATGACTGATCGCGCTAGAGTAGCGCCTAACGCCAGTTGCGAAGGGATGCTGCAACCGGCGGAGTGGACGCTATTGCGTCGCAAGTTTGTACCCAAGAGCCGGTCTAAGAGGCTGCCTTCTATTCACGAAGCGGTGGTTTGGATGGCTCGTCTAGAATGACGTGCTTCCGATGAGGCTAGCTATGACATATATAGCTCCTGTCGAGTTGCTTAGGACACTTCTATCGGCTGAAACCCTTATCTGACAGCAGGCAACTCGTCTCGCAAAGTAAGAATGCATCCTTACTTTGCTATACCTGGGTAGTAGCGCGACTGGGCAGCAGCAGCTTTTAGGAAATGGCCATGCGGTAGCCTGGAGTCACTAAGGGAGCCCAGCTTGCTATCAACGTCGGGAGAATGTCAATATTAGGCTGTCTGTATCGTTGAGCCGCGATCACACCAATTTCTTCATGGAAAGCCCGTTTGAGCAATTAGAGCAGTTCAGTAGTCTATTTGTACCGTTACAGGAAGCAGGGTTAAGCCTGGGGTTAAATATCGGCGTTGCAATCTTAATTTTCCTTGTTGGCCGCTGGGTCGCTCGGTTTCTACGCCGTTTCATCAAACAAGCCCTCGGGAAAACTCGTACTGACCCTACCCTAATTGCCTTTGCCAGCACCATGAGCTACTACGCCTTCATGGCGTTTGTGCTGCTGGCAGTGCTAGGTCAAATCGGCATCGAGACCACGTCGCTAATCGCACTTGTTGGCGCAACCGGGCTGGCTATCGGTCTGGCACTGCAGGGTTCGCTCGCTAACTTTGCAGCCGGTATCCTGCTGATCATTTTCCGTCCGTTTCGGGTTGGCGACTGGATTGACGCCAGCGGCGTCTCTGGCTACGTCGAAGATCTTGAGCTACTCACCACTATTCTGCGCACGCTCGATAACCGAACGGTCGTGATTCCGAATAGCAAGCTCACTGATGACAACATCATCAACTATTCCACACTCGGCGTCCTGCGACTCGACTTAGTCGTCGGCGTTGCCTATAACTCAGATCTCAAGCAAGTCAAAGCTGTCATCCGCCAAGTTCTCTCAGAAGATGAGCGAATTCTGTCACAGCCTGCGCCCGTCGTTGGCGTATTAGAGCTAGCCGATAGCAGCGTCAACTTTGCTGTGCGTCCCTGGGTGAATACTACAGACTACGTTCCCGTTTCTCTGAGCGTATACGAAGCGATTAAGACCCGTTTCGACGAGGTCAGCATTGTAATTCCCTTTCCGCAACGAGACCTGTACCTGTATGGGCGGTCAAGAGAACTGCCGCAAGAATAGGGATTTTCTAAAAGAGTGTTGCACTTCTAGCTAACTTAAAATAGCAATGCGTATCTGTCGGGGTCCACTCTGAGAAGCTAGCCTCTAAATTTGGAGAGCTTCAGCGCCTTGGCAAGCAGAAGCTGAGTATGAGTTGTGAACTATTTAACCTGAGTTCGGGATAAGCAACTCATGCTTATTGCCCGAAGCAAGTCCCTTCTAGAAGGGTGGCCCGCAGGGTCGGGATGGGTCGGCAACGTGCGCTACACACCGAAACCCGCCCCTGCGCCCCTCTAGAGGGGATCTACTTGAGGCTATGTGTTAAAAAGCGCCGACAGTCTGGCATCACAGGCAATCACTTATCCCGAACTGACGTTATTTAGGATCACTTCAGAGAGTCTTAGGAAGGTCTGAATTAAGACTCAGCGTGGGTTATCACCTATGACATCTTTAAACCAATAGAGAAACCACATTAAACTTTTGAGGAACTAGGAGATATGACTAAGGTGCCTAAGCCATGCTGGGAGAAGAATTCAGCGCTTTAGGAGCATTGTCAACTTGCGAAATTCGGCTCTGACCTGCTGATTTTGAGAAGCGGCATTTATGACAAATGCCGCTACGCCGAACACCACGACTGGAGCGCACCTATGCCTACCGGTCGCTCGAAGGAGGTGACGGCGATCTGACCAAGCGTGTCAGCAATGAGGGCGTTAATCTATAAGGACTGCGATCGCTTCTTCTCTATGACCTTTATCTCTCACTTGCGCCCCCGTCTGGCCCGACTGCTCAGCATTTGCCTGCTGCTACTGCTTACCCTCGGCTGCACGGCCAACGCCGCAACAGACGGCAGCTACACCTACAAATCACCCAGCTCGGACGGCATCGGCAAAGTATACTATGGCCGCGAAATTGCCAATGTGATGGGCTACCAGGGAGCAAACTGGCTGGCCCGCCCCAGCCGCACTACTGAAGAAAGGTCGGATATGGCAGTCGATGCCCTTCAGCTTGAGCGCGATGATGTCGTCGCAGATATTGGTGCAGGCATGGGGTACATCAGCTTTCAGCTTGCGCAGTGGGTAGACCAGGGCCAAGTGATCGCAGTCGACGTGCAGCCAGAAATGCTGGCGCTGCTAGAGGCCGAGCGAGACAAGTATGGCGTGGGCAACGTAAAGACGGTGTTAGGCACCGAGTCCGACCCAAAGCTATCGCCCGAAAGCATCGATATGGCAGTAATGTTCGATGCTTACCATGAATTTGCCTATCCCCAAGAAATGATGGCAGGCATCGTCAGCGCACTCAAGCCGGGCGGACAGGTTGTACTCGCCGAGTACCGCGCCGAAAATCCGCTAGTGCTGATTAAAAAGCACCATAAAATGTCTCAGAGACAGGTCAAAAGAGAACTCACCGCTGCGGGGCTAGCCTGGGTGAAGACAGATGATCGTTTGCCGCAGCAGCACCTGATGTTTTTTAAGAAACCTGCCTGACCTGTCGTTTAGGCACGAGGATTAAATAAAAGTTGCTTGTGTAGATCGGTGGGTTGTGGCTAACGCCTGCGGCGACGCTCTGCGAACGACTGCGCTCAGCCAGTGGGAGTTGCCAGTAGCCGAGCCCTGAGCGCAGTCGAAGGGCGGTTGGAATCCGACAGTTTATTTGGTCCTCATGTCTCAAATTGCCTTCAGCAGTGACTCCGCTGCTATCCCAATTTACAGTGGGCCTCACCACCGGCCTCTATCCAGCCGTGAATTAGCCCCGAGGTAGACTGAGCCGCCGCGCAGCGCCCATCTTTATCAATGACAATCACCCCGCCGTCACCGTTCACCTTAGCAACCAAATACGCAATGCCCGCCTCAGCGGCGGCGGCGGCATTCATTCCTTTAAAGTAAACAAAGTCTGAGACAGTCTTTGACAAAACTGTGCGCAAAAACTGTTCTCCATAGCCAGTGGCCGACACCGCGCAGGTTTCATTATCGGCAAATACCCCGGCCCCAATCACAGGCGTGTCACCCACCCGGCCCCACCGCTTATTGACCAAACCGCCAGTCGAAGTAGCCGCAGCCAATGTGCCACGAATGTCACGGGCGACTGCGCCGACTGTCCCTAGCTTCTGAGCGGGGGTGACCTTTTCGTGGTCAAGCATCATCACGCCCGCTGCCTGAGCTTCTTTAAGCTGCTTAATTCGCGACTCAGTAATAAAGTAGTCGTCTGGATAGGGCTCCAGCTTGCAGAACTTGGCGAACTCCATTGCGCCTTCGGCAACCAGCATAACGTGGCTGCCTTCTTCCAAAACCAGACGGGCCAGAGAGATCGGGTTTTTGATGTTTTTGATGCAGGCGATCGCTCCCGCTTTCAGCGCTTTCCCCTCCATCAGCGCCGCATCCATCTCAACCTGGCCGTTTTCATTCAAAACAGAGCCTTTACCCGCGTTGTAAAGCGGATTGTCTTCTAAAAGATTGACGCAATACTCAACGACATCTAGCGCCGCAGCGCCGGCCTCAAGGCGCTCACGGCCCTGCTCTAAAATGGCGGTAATGCTGGCTTTAAACTCGGCCTCGCTCGCTTCGTACTTAAGGTCTTCGAGGGCACCTGCCCCCCCGTGAATCATTAGAGAATAAGGCTGAGACATAGTTAAGGCTTAGGAGCGCCGGGGCGCAGTTCATCCAGTATGGTAAAGCGAATATGGTTGATAGCCAGATCGCCTAGCGACATCTTTTCAGGCTTATCGTCGGCTTTGAGCTTGGCAAACGGAATGCCTTTACCCAGTTCGGTGTGGTACCAGGCTAGCCCCATAAAAAACCGAGTCGGATAAGGCCCCCGGTCAATCACATCGTCTACATTAGACTCCATTGGCAGCCAGCCAATGCCAGGCACATAAAATTCTAGCCAAACATGGTTAAAGTCAGGCTCTAATGGCAGGTTGCGCCGTTCGGGATGGGGCGGACACTTGTAGCGACCAATCGTGCGGCAGGCAATGCCATTTAGCCGGGTCAGCGCCAGCAGCACGCCCACATATTCACCGCAGGAACCCACGCCGCGTTCGAGCGCAATATCGGGGGTGTCAATTTTGGGCTGAATGCCGTAAGACAGCCGGTCGTAGACATAGTTGCGAATTTTGAGCATCTTTCGCAAAATGTTGGTTTCGCTGCCGCTGGCTTCTTTGGCAGCCTGGCGAATGGTGGCTGTATCCATCGATAGCTCGTCATCATCCACCAGGTATCGCTGCTGAAAGTCTTCTGAGAGCAGCGGCACCTCCTCGACATCGGCAGGAGAGAGGTTGTACTTAATGCTGTACATTTCGAGGACAGCCTTCCAGCCGACTAACCCGCCCCGATGCGGATTCAGCGTGTCAAATTTGAAAACAGCCACTCGCTGCCCGTCTTGAACTTCTTCAGTAAAAGGATGGCCGACCGCTTCTACATGGCGCACTCGCTGCCTTGGCGTGTCAGCGGGCAGTGCAATTCGCCACTCCACGTTGTGCAGCGACGGGATGGCCTCTAAGGGTAGGAGTTCTTCTACATAAGACAGCTCTACTAAGTAGCCATTAGAGAGGGCATAGTGCTGCTCCGGGTTGTAGTAGATATGCAGCGGGTGAATGAAAGTGCGATCGCGAAAAGTCAGCTGGTGAGGTGATTCAGAATTGGGGTCATCTCGAATATACGGCTCCTCGTCAGCGTAGGCGATGTAGCAAATGTGGTTGCCTGTTTCTAAGGCGTCTTTACCCGTGGGTTCTACAGCGTCCTTCTTTGAGGGATAGAAGGCAATCCCCATAGGTGAGCTAAAGGGGGTGAGCGCGCTAAAGAAAACGCTGCCCGTAGCCCTGTCCAGACAGTAGACGCTTTGTTCCTCGCGATCGCACACCCAGAGCGTATCTCTAGTGGCCGTGATATTTTCTGCGCCAATGCCGGGCTGACGCATTTTGCCAGTGCGATCACCGCTGCTGCGGTCAAAAATGTGGATATAGCCCGATTTCTGGCAGGTCACATACACCTGATCCTCCCAGACGGCCAGTCCGTTGGCGGAGTAGGGCAGTTGCGCAAAAGCAGTCGGCGTGAGCGCGACATTAGCGGTTGGGTCTGAGCTGGGGCGATCGCACCAAAATACTTCCTCGCCCTTCGCCAGCCAGAGCCGATCTTGCCAAACCGCCAAACCCGTCACCCCAATCCAATCAGCGACGTTGTGAGGATTGAGAATTGTCGTATTGTCAGTGCGCGGATCGATTTCGACCAGATACCCCCGCAGGGTATCGACTGCCAGCAAACGGCCCTGGTCAACCGCTAGCCCAGATAAAACGTAAACCCCGATTGGGCGGACAGTAGAGTGCGATAGCGGCGACACCCAGTCAGAATGGGACATAAGGTTTAGATATTAATCAAGTGAAGTGGCACATCGCCTGTACTCAACAATACAGCACGGTCTCGGCCACCTTTCTTTAGACATTAAATCAGCCTAGAGCCACTAGATTAATTCAAAGGGGAGCCTCGTTCTGCAACAGACACTACTGACAAATATCTATAGAATGTCTACAAGATCATAGCGGTATAAATTAGGGTGAAATCGGGACAGCCAGCTTACGTCTAACCTAGTCAACATGCCTGTCAAACGCAGTGAAAAGTACCCTATGAAAGTGATTTACGATTCAGACAAAGACATCTTGCAGATCTCATTTAATGGAGCCTTAATCGAAGAAACAACTCAGATCGCGCCTGGATTGATTTTGGATTATGACGAAGACGGCAATGTGATCGGGCTAGAGCTTAGGCGGGCCTCTAAAAAAGTAGACGATCCCTACGCCATCACCTATCAGGTGGGCGCAGCAGATAGCGATAAGCCCCCTGCTACTAGCCGCGACTAGCTCTAGCCAAGCGCTTTCTGGACGCTGAGAAACGAGCTAAATAGACCTGAATGGTCCTACGCTCAGTCGTTTAGCCAGGCTTCTTTGCCAATCAAATCGACGACGCAATCTCTCAAAAGATAGTCGTTAGTTTCTAAAACCTGTCCGACTTGCTGCCACTCGCGATCGCTAAAATACCGCGAAAGGGAGTAGATTTGGTTCTGCCGGCCAACCGATCCCTTGGTGACCAGCGCTCGAACTTCGTCTTGAATGGAGCAGATGGAATACTGACGCTCTGCAAGCATGGTAGTGTCCTCAAGAGTAGATTAGAGCGTAAAGCAGGTGTCAATCTAGCTCTTTTGCTTAAACGCTCTGTGGATAAAAAGCATTGTCGTCCCGTGGGGGCTTCAGCGGTCTGAACAGTTCACATTAATACAGTTCAAATCGGATTCTTAAGGGAGCTGATGCATTGTTGCCATATCTAGAGAGAGGGGAGATAAGGGCTAGTAAAGGCGACTTAGACATCTTGTTAAACTCATCAGAATCGCCACAGCTATTCTAATGAAACAGGGACTTGTATATCGAAATTTTACTGGCAGATTTTGCCGGGGATAGCAATCAGGCTATAGCCGAAAGTCAGGATACGGAGGTAAAGCTCAGTGCTTTTTTTGGCAACTAACGGTATTGTACAGTACCGTTTTTAATCCGAGTCGGCCTGTTAGCGGTCTATTAGTTATGGTTCCCTAACATTGGTACGGAGACTTCAGCGGTCAGTGAGCGGCGGCAGCCTCTGAACTAGCCTAGACAGACCGCTGCTAACCAGACCGTAGCAGTAGCGTGAGGCCACAAAAGTCCGCAGAGCCCAGGAAATATTTCTATTCTGTTGCGCAGCGGTGACCATTCTGTTGTGAGATGATTTGTTTTCAGAGATAGAAAGACTTTATATCTGAGCTGAGTATCGCTAAGAACAGAAGCACTACACAAAGGCTGCAATTTTAAGGATTAACATGACTGACGCCGTACGAATTTTGATGTGCCCGCCCCACCATTACGATGTGGACTACGTAATCAATCCGTGGATGGAGGGCAACATTCACCGCTCATCGCGAGAGCGGGCCGAGGCTCAGTGGAATCAGCTCTATCAGGTGCTCACAAGCCATGCCACGGTAGATTTGGTGAAGCCGCAGCAGGGCTGGCCAGATATGGTATTTGCGGCTAATGCTGGGCTGGTGCTGGGCGATCGCGTTGTCCTCAGCCGGTTTTTGCATCCTGAGCGTCAGGGCGAAGAGCCCTACTTTGAGCAGTGGTTTGAAGAAAACGGCTTTACGGTATACAAGCTGCCCAAGAGTCTGCCCTTTGAAGGTGCCGGAGATGCGCTGCTAGACCGGTCGGGCAGGTGGCTGTGGGCAGGCTACGGATTTCGATCAGAGCTGGACTCTCATCCGTATTTGGCTAAGTGGCTAGATATGGAAGTGCTGTCTTTACGGCTAGTAGATCAGCGGTTCTATCATTTAGATACCTGCTTTTGTCCGCTGGCAGACGGCTATTTGCTCTATTACCCGCCCGCTTTTGACGCCTATTCCAACCGGCTGATTGAAATGCGGGTGCCCGCCGAGAAGCGGATTGCGATTCAGGAAGTCGATGCGATTAATTTTGCCTGCAACGCGGTAAATGTAGATCACGTTGTGGTGGTAAATCAGGCCAGTGATGGGCTGAAGAAAATGCTGGGCGATCGCGGCTTTACCGTCGAAGAAACGCCACTGACCGAATTTTTGAAAGCGGGTGGCGCGGCCAAGTGCCTGACGCTGCGGGTAACAGAGCCCCGCCAGGCTTCCCCGCAAGCCTCGACCGTTCAGAGCCGGGTGATTCATCTGGAGGGGCACCTCTTGGATTCGGGCCTGGTCAACCGAGCGCTCGATACTATTGTCAGCGGCGGCGGCAGCTTTCAGGTGCTGAACTTCAACCTGGGTGAGCATCGGCAGGATCCCTCTACCGCTGAAGTAAAAGTATCAGCGCCCGGCCAAGTCGTGATGGATGACATCATGGGTCAGCTGATTGATCTCGGGGCGGTGAGCATCCCGCAAGAAGCGACGCCTGCTGCTCTAGAAGCGGTGGTGCAAGACGGGGTCGCCCCAGATGACTTTTACGTGACGACAATTTACCCGACTGAAGTGCTGATTGGGGATCACTGGTTTAAGGTGGAAGGCCAGCGGATGGACGGGGCGATTGCCGTTACCCGCAATGCCGATGGGCCAGCCAATAGGCCGGTGGCCAAGTGCAAGCTGCTGCGAGATTTGCAGGTGGGTGAGGAAGTCGTTGTCGGCAGCAAAGGCATTCACACCCTGCGCACTGCGCCCTCACTCAAGCAAAAGACAGATGACTTTAGCTTTATGGGCGCGGGGGTTTCGAGCGAGCGTCGGGTGGAGCTGGTCGTTGAGCAAATTGCCTGGGATCTGCGGCGGATTCGCGATCGCGGCGGCAAGGTCGTGGTCACCGCTGGGCCGGTCGTGATCCACACGGGCGGCAGCGAGCATTTGAAAAAGCTGATCCAGGAGGGCTATGTCCATGCGCTGCTCGGGGGGAACGCGATCGCCGTTCACGACATTGAGCAGTCGATGATGGGCACCTCACTGGGCATGGATATGAAGCGCGGCGTCTCGGTTCACGGCGGCCATCGCCATCACCTCAAAGCCATCAACACCATTCGTCGCCACGGCAGCATCGCCGCAGCGGTAGAGCAGGGCGTACTCACCAGCGGCGTCATGTACGAATGCGTCAAAAACAACGTGCCCTTTTCTCTGGCAGGCTCCATTCGCGACGACGGCCCGCTGCCCGACACCAAAATGGATCTGCTCGAAGCGCAAACAGACTACGCTCGCTTAATTGAAGGCGCAGATTTGATTTTGATGCTCTCGACGATGCTGCACTCGATTGGGGTGGGCAATATGACGCCTGCCGGGGTGAAGATGGTGTGTGTCGATATCAACCCGGCGGTGGTGACTAAGCTGAGCGATCGCGGTTCAGTCGAATCGACGGGCGTGGTCACCGACGTGGGTCTGTTCTTGAGTCTGTTAGTCCAGCAGCTAAGCAAGCTCACCGGGCAATACGCTCAGGTTTAGCATTGCACTAATCCGCTGATTGCAACTGGCGGTTGCAACTGGCGGTTGCAACTGGTTGACTGACAAAAGTTAGTCAACCAGGGTCACAGCTGCGACTCGACGAGTGGGACGCTTGCGATCGCGTTTTCTCACCTCGCCTGCCATCTCATATTCGTTGCTGTCTTTTTTGATCAGGCCACACACCCTCAACAGGCCCGCGTTACTAACAAACACCGCGCCCGCACCCTCGACAAACCCGCCGTTACTAACGAACGCCCCGCCCGTACCTTCGACAAACTCGCCGTTACTAACAAACGTCCCGCCCGCACCCTCGACAAGCTTGCCGTTACTAACAAACATCGCGCCCGTACCCTCGACAAGCTTGCCGTTACTAACAAACGTCGCGCTTGTACCCTTCACAAGCTCGCTTGCAGCAGTTTTTGTCGATAGTGGCAAAGCTGATTCTTAGGCTTGTGATGGTGATCCTTTTACTGTCATGTTCACTGCAACGTTCAATGACTATTGTGCGCCCGTAATTGCTTGAAAGCGGGGGTGATTTCTTAGAGATTTGAACGCATCCACTTCATTGAGCGCTTGTGGGTCGAAGTCGGGTGATCGCGCTAAGAACTTTTCTAGGTTTTCTACTGCCTGCTCTTTTTTCCCTAGCGCAGCGTAGGCGAGGGCAAGGCCAGCATAGCTATTTGGTAAGCTCGGTTGAATTGCGATCGCTGAGTTATAGGCGGCGATCGCCTCCTCGTACTGGCCCAGTTCATTTAGCGCAGTGCCTTTGTTGTTGAGCGCTTCAGGGTAGTCAGGCTTAATCTTCAGCGCGGCATCATAGGCGGCGATCGCCTTCTCATACTGGCGCAGGTCAGCTAGCGCATTGCCTTTGTTGTTGAGCGCTTCAAGTAAGTCAGGCTTAATCTTCAGTGCGGCATCATAGGCGGCGATCGCCTCCTCGTACTGGCCCAGTTCATCTAGCGTAATGCCTTTGTTGTAGAGCGCGTCAGGGTAGTCAGGCTTAATCTTCAGTGCGGCATCATAGGCGGCGATCGCCTCCTCATACTGGCCCAGTTTAGCTAGCGCAATGCCTTTGTTGTAGAGCGCTTCAGGGTAAGTCAGGCTTAATCTTCAGAGCGGCATCATAGGCGGCGATTGCCTCCTCATACTGGCCCAGTTCAGCTAGCGCAATGCCTTTGTTGTAGAGCGCGTCAGGGTAGTCAGGCTTAATCTTCAGAGCGGCATCATAGGCGGCGATCGCCTCCTCATACTGGCCCAGTTCACCTAGCGCATTGCCTTTGTTGTAGAGCGCTTCAGGTAGTCAGGCTTAATCTTCAGCGCGGCATCATAGGCGGTGATCGCCTCCTCATACTGGCCCAGTTCACCTAGCACATTGCCTTTGTTGTATGAGCGCTTCAGGAAAGTCAGGCTTAATCTTCAGCGCGGCATCATAGGCGGCGATCGCCTCCTCATACTGGCCCAGTTCATCTAGCGCAATGCCTTTGTTGTTGAGCGCTTCATGGTTGTCAGGCTTAATCTTCAGGGCGGCATCATAGGCGGCGATCGCTTCTTCAAAGCTTCCATTAAAGGAATGTGCATTTCCTTCATAAAAGAAAGTAGGTGACAAGTCTAAGCTGTCGGATTCTTCAAGCTCCTCCAATGACGCATCGAATAGAGCAATTGCTGCATCCCAGTCTTCTGCGGCATATTCCGCGATGCCAAGCGTAAAAAGGGTCAGATAGCTCATTTCAGCAGATAAGCGAGGCTGAAACTCAAAGCTGCTGAGTTCTGCAAGCGCAAAGTTCCGAACCTCACCGCTTGCTACCTCTCCAAAATCAGGCAGATATTCCGACGGATTCAAAACCTCAAAGTTGATGCTGACCGGCACCACATCACCCGGCGCACCATACCAGCCCCAGATCATAATGGTCGCTTTGCGCTTTTTGGCAATGGCCCTAGCAGCCTCACTTCCGGCCTGCTCAGTCACTGTCTCTTCTAACGCCTCTACCGTCACGTCCTCGTAATCCTGCGTCTTCTGCCGCAGCCGCTGCAAAATCGTCTCTGTAATCCGGTTATTCTGCGTATCTGGCCCATCAAAATCAGCCACCAGAATCACCACTTCATCACTAGGCAGGCTCTGCACATGCCGCCACCCTAAGCCACCACCCGCCACCAGCAGAGGCACCAGCACCAATCCCACCACCGCCAAACGACGAATGGCCTTACGCTTTTTCTCCTGCTTTTGCTGCTGCTTTTCCTGCTTCCCCCTCGGTGCAGGCAATACAATCTGAGACGATTCATCCTCCTGCTCCGGCTGCCAAAACCGCGCAAAGTAGAGGCAAGCCAGCCACACCAGCAACACACCCACCCCCAGCAACACCACAGTCACCAGTCCGGCATCCCCCTGCCACAGCTTCACAAAGCTAACCAGGGTAGTCACCAGGCCAATCACAAAGATCACCCCGCCGCCTAGCCCTTGCAGCCATGCGCCGAAGCCCGTGTTGCTACTCTTTTTACTCACTGACTACTTCACTACTCCGCCGCTTGCCCCTGTAGAGTCAAATCACGCCAAATTAAAAACTTACCGCTAGTGTAGCGGGTAGCCCTTGGTGACAAGGAAAAATAACTGTGAAGCTTTATCCTTCCCATTCACAACGTTAGTGGGGCAGCACTGCGCTCCCTACACGAATTCCTCAAGCGCAAAGACCCCACCCAAACCTGGGGCCACCAACACCCCCGAAGGCGATGTCATGTGGCTCTGCAAAGATCACATCAAAGAGATCTATCCCACCTCTTAGTAAATTTAGGCCGTCACCAGTTCAGCATAGAGCTAGAATTTGAAGAAATGAGTTTCAGAGTAGCTTATGACGTTGACCCTTAACCTGTCGCCAGAGCTAGAGCAGTACCTCGTACAGCAAGCCAATCAGCATGAGCTTTCAGTTGACGTGTTAGCTTTGCAGCTCTTGACTAATTCTGTTCTCACCAGGCAAAAGCAGACTGAAGCAGCCGATGTGCTCCAGTCCTGGATTGATGACGATGATGTCGAAGATCAGCAAGAAACAGGTCAGTATTTGATTCAAGTGCTAGATGAGAATAGTTTTTCTGACCGCAAGCTGTTCCCACTTGAGATGAAAGGGATCACATGGTAGATCAAGTGATTGTGTTAGAGGTTGTTTCAAAGGGGCCAATGCAGTAAGTTTGATACTTCTCATACAGCCTCTTCATAAATCTAAGGCTTGGTTGGTGCCGCAGTGGTTGCAATAGGGTAAGTGCTGATAGGTGAGATTGTGGCAATTGGCGCAGTCGTGATACTGCGGGTAGCTACAGTGAGGGCAGTGAACATCGCTGGTACGCAGCCTTTTAGCGCAGCGTACGCACTGCATGTTTTGAATGCGATTAGCGGCTTGCAATCGGGTATTAAAAACAAACTTCTGCAAGAACTTAATCAGGCCAAACCCAACCAGCGGAATCAACAAGATTTGTAGATAGTTCAACAAAAAGCGCAAGCTGCCAAACAGAGCCTCAACTACCTGAACAAGCAGTTCAAAGAGAAAGCCTACCTGAAGGAACTCGAAGATTTTCCAAATCAGAGGAATGAAGAAGATAACCAGCAGGTGCCAGCTAATTAGCGCCACATAGCCATAGTCACGCCGCTGAGCAAAGCGATGTACTGCCGAAGTGACGAGAATTAGCGGCAGCAAAAACAACGCCTGAAAAAATAGCTGAATGCTGGGGTACCAAAACGCTGCCCGCCGCTGGCCCCGATCTACCTGAGCGAATTTGCCATCGTCGGTCAGCAGCGCTAAGAAGGTTTGACTTTCTGGCGCGTTCACCAGCTCGGCTTTGAGCGTCGTGAGCGTCTGCTGTCGTTGAGCGATCGCCGCATCATTCTGCTCAATCTCCCGCCGAGCCTGAGCCGCCTCCACATTGTTAATTGACTGCTCTCGCGGCTGTCCGGCAATTTCCTCTAGCAGCGTCGAGTCGTACTGCTGGCGGATGGTGCTGTTCTTGGCGGTAAAAGAACTGAGTTCTGATTGAGTGTTGGCGATCTGTCTAATGATTTCCTGATTAGCGGGAGACGCGATCGCATCGCTCGCCGCCCCATATTGCAAGCAAACTTCTGAGACCTGACCAAGCTGCTGATCGCCTGCCGCCGCATAACCCCCCTCTAGCGGCATTCCCCGATCATTGAAGTTGCGGCTAATAATGTCGTAATCTTTGCCCGCTGAAGTATTTTCGCGGTAGCTCTGCCATTCACTGTGACAGGGGTACGCCTGCGCCGGGCTAATCGGCCAGCGGCTAATGTCGTCTAGCCCCATGAACACATTGAACAAAATAAACAGGTCTACCAGAATGATGACAATCAGGCTGACCTTGTTGATCGGCTCATGATTGACCCGGCGAGACCGGTTAAAAAAGCGACGAACAAACCGACGCAATCGCAAAAACATTAGGAACCCCATCAATAGCTGTGGCCCCGATTCTAATCAGCAGGGCCAGTCATAATGCCGTACGGTACCCAGTTAGGCGACTGGTCTTGCGATCACTCAGCTTAACTAGCGGCGACTGCCCACCTCGTTTCTATTCGCCGTTTCCAAGTTAAACAATATTTGCAAAGTCTCCATTGCCTGGTCGCGTGCGCCGATATCCCGCTGAGCGCGTAGCTGCGTCATCGGGTCGTGCAAAATTTTGTTAACAATGCCGCGCGTCAGCGCTTCGACAACGCCGCGATGCTTCTCAGAAAATTCTGAACCCAGCCGCGACATGGCTTTTTCTAGCTCTTGAGTGCGAATGGTTTCTACCTTGGTGCGCAGGCTGCTAATGGTGGGGACGGTATCGAGCGATCGCAGCCAGTCCATAAACGCCTCGACTTCTTCATCAAGCAGCGCCTCTGCTTCTAGCGCCATCTGGCGGCGGCTCTCCTGGTTTTGGGCCACCACCGCCTTGAGGTCATCCACATTGAAGGCAAATACTGACTCAATTTCATTGATGTTGCTATGCACGTTTCGCGGCACAGCAATGTCAAATACCATCAGCTGCTTGCCTACGCAAACCGGCTCCAAATTTTCTCGGTGCAAAATGGGCTCCGCCGAAGAGGTGCAGGTGAAGACCACATCAGCTGCGACCACCGTTTCTAGCATGGCATCGAGCGTGCCGGTCTCAATCTCCACATCGCCAAACTGAGCGGCCAGATCGTTAGCCCGATTAATTGTCCGGTTGAGAATCGTAATCCGGTTGGCTCGCTTAGAAATCAGGTGCTGTACCAGCAGCCGGGCCATCTTACCCGCCCCCAAAATAGCAATGTGACAGTCGGTAAAGTTCTCGACCTTCATCAGCGCGAGTTCGGCAGCCGCTGAGCTAATAGAAACTGCGCCTGTGCCGATGCTGGTTTCGGTGCGCACCCGCTTACCGGCCTTAATCGCGTCTTTGAGCAGCCGGTTGAGAATGCGACCAACCCCTTTATGCTGCTGGCCCAGGCTGTGGGCGTGCTTCACCTGCGAGAGAATTTGCCCTTCTCCCAGCACCAGACTGTCGAGGCCGCTAGAGACGCGCATCAGGTGCATCACCGCATCTTGCTGAAGCAGCACGAACAGATGGGGCCGCAAGTTAGTTGCGCCAATGCCGCTATGCTCTGAGAGAAACCGCATCACATCGCGGATGCCGGTTTCGGTTTCGGTAGCGACAATGTGAATTTCCAGACGGTTGCAGGTGCTGAGGATAGAAACTTCTTCAATGTAGGGTGAGCCGCCGAGATGGGTGATCGCATCAGCGACCTGAGCCGAAGGGATGCTCAGCTTCTCTCGGACTTCAACCGGCGCAGTCTGATGACTGAGCCCAATGACAGCAATATTCATCTATAGCTTCCTAGAAATCTGTTATGAAGAGTCTTCTAAAGTACAGTGGCGCAACAATCAGTGCGCTCTCTTTAAAGTATTAAACAATCAAGGGCCATCTCAAGGAAACTCAACAAAACTCTATTTTAACGTGAGTTCAAGATCAGCAACTACCTGAAATGCCAGTCAGACAGTAACCCTACCCACACCGCCCGAGGTAAATCCCCTCCTGGGAGGGGCGCAGGGGTGGGTTCCGGCGTGTAGCGCAAGTTGCCGACCCACCCCGCCCTGCGGGCACCCCTCCCAAGAGGGGATTTACTTCAGGCTTAGTAACTATAGGCTCTCTTGATCCGAGCTCATGTATTTTAAGAGATCTTTAAAGACAGCAGCAGTGCCATACATGGTTTTGTCAAGCAATGGCACGACAAAAAGGAGGCGCTGGATACGATGCCTGCACCTCCTCTCAACAAACCCAAATTAAGCTTGAGCCCAGTGCTAGACCAGGTTTACCCGCTTAGGACTGCCGCCCATGTGAATGGTATCTACAAACCGCGCCGTCTTAGACTGGCTAGAGATAACCAGGCTCTGAGTGCGATAGCCGCCGTTAAAGAAACGAACGCCGTTCATCAGCGTGCCGGGCGTAATTCCACAGCCTGCAAATAAAACATTCTGACCGTTCGCTAGCTCTTCAGCCGTGTAAATCTTGTCAGGATCGGTAATTCCCATGGAGGCCAAGCGCTCCAGATTAGCTTCTTTGCTCTCACCGATCAGACCAGTTTTGACAACAGCCGGATCGTAGATTAGCTGACCTTGGAAGTGACCGCCCAAGCAGCGCATTGCCGCCGCTGAAATCACCCCTTCTGGCGCTGCGCCAATGCCCATCAGGGCATGGACGTTAGTTCCTTCAAAACCACAGGAAATGGCTGCTGACACATCGCCATCGCTAATCAGGCGCACCCGCGCACCAGCATCGCGAATTTCTTGAATCAGTCCATTATGCCGCTCGCGCTTCATCACGATGACTACTAGCTCATCGACCCCGCGATCTAGGCACTCGCCTAAAATCTTGAGGTTTTCTGCCGGGGACTTGCTGATGTCTACTTTACCTTTAGCTGCCGGGGGCGCTGCCAGCTTGCGCATGTAAAAGTCAGGCGCTGCGAACAGGCCGCCTTTCTCAGAAATGGCGAGCACTGCCATTGAGCCGGGCTGTCCGTAGGCGCAAAGGTTGGTGCCTTCGCAGGGGTCTACGGCAATATCGATTTCAATTAGCTCGTCGGGCGTGCAGACCTTATCGGCATCAGGCTGCGTACAAATGCCGACTTCCTCACCGATATAGAGCATGGGCGCGTCGTCGCGTTCGCCTTCGCCGATGACAATCTTGCCGCGCATATGAATTTTATTCATACGCTCGCGCATCGCCTCTACTGCTACTTCATCAGCGATATCCTTTTCGCCTTTACCCATCCAACGAGCAGATGCAATAGCGGCCTGCTCAACGACTTCAATAATCTCTAAACCGAGGGTGGTTTCCACGGGGTGTTTATTCCTCCAAACTGCCAAATCTAGCCGATCTTAAAAGAGTCTTTAAATCTCTATAAGTCCATCTTTGAGTTTATCAGACTATTTCCCTCGGGCTACCTAAACAAAACTGGACGTCAGTCTGCTAGAGCGATCAGAGCGGATCGGATTTGGCCCCTTTCGCCAGTTCAACGTAGAGGTCATAGTTCATCGTCCGGTCTTCGATTGTCGTGGTCAGTCCAATCGCCTCGATAGCTGCGGTAACTCCGTCAGGCGAGAGCTGCGGTAAAGGAAAGACGCCTTCCAGCGTATTGATTTGGGTCAGATTGAGATAGAAGTGACCGTTGTTGGGCGTAGGTGCGCCGTTGGTGAGTCTCTGAAAGAGCCGGGCATCAGCTAAAGAGCGTTTGGGGGTGGGGGCGATCGCCTCAGCGGCACCGCTACCCACCGCGAAAAAGGCCACATTGCCCGGCAGCCAGCCATGACTAAACTGCACCCCCTGAAAAGGCGATATCCACCTCGTCACTGATCCGCCTTCAAACTCGTCGGTCTCTACCTGATATCGATAGCGGCTGGTCATCACATCGTCCAGCTGCGCCCATACTGACTCTGCCATCTGACGGTCATTGGTTCTTACCAGCAGCAGCAGCGGCGAACTTGCGATGGCGGGTTCGGCAGAGGGGCCGTCTGGGCCGCTATCGGGCAAATCGCCAGGCGTGGAGTCGGCGGCGTTGGGCAAAGCAGGTGTAGCCGAATCAGTAGGAGCCGCGCTATCAGATTGCACCGGGGGTAAGATGCCCAGCGCAAATTCGCCTGCGGCCCACGGCATAATATCTTCGTCCAGGTCGAGACCGGTTTGGGTGAGCAGCCCGGCTTTGAGATTTTGCGGGTTAGGAAAAAAGGGCGGTGAGGTGTTGCCGCTGCTAAAGCCCTGCCAGAACTGCTGCAAGTTGCTGCCGGACATCATCACCAGGGTGTCACTAGGCAGGCGGCGGGGCATATCACCGGCCTCATTTCTCAGTTCGCTATAGGCCAGATCGTTTTCAGGCGAAAGCCAGCTGGTTCCCTGAAACCGCAGCCCTTCTGACTCGACTAATACATTGGCGACCAACCCCTGAGATCCCTGTAAGGGCACGAGGCTGCCGCGCCCGACAGAGCCAGATCCGGAGCCAGACTCGGGATTAGCGCTGGCGGCGGGTTCTAAAGCCTGAGACGATGCTGGAATATTTAGATAGACCTGGGCAAAGTTTTTGCCGGGTAGCTGCGGCGACTCCACCCGAGTGGCGGCCTTGCGATAGCCCGCCATATCCAACAGCGAGCGATCCCTTTTATGCGTGTCAATGGCCTGCTCAATGCCGGCTGCGCGATCGCTGAGCAGTAGCCAGCTAGTGCCAATAACGGCTAATTCGATGGGCGCACCGTCTGCTGTCTCTATTGTCTGTATCTGTACGCCTTTATAAGTGCGCGACTGCCTGCTCGGGTTGGCCCCGCTCGCATCGTCCTCGCTCGTACCAGAATCGTCAGCACCTTTATCCAGTAGCGATTTTGCCTTCAGCGGATCGGCAATAGGAATGACCAACACTAAGTCTTGAGCCGCCGCTAGCGCTTCATTCGCTGGAGAACCGGCTGGAGAATCGGCGGGTGGATTGGCTGGCGGCGTGGCGGGCAGTAAGGCCAGGGTGATGCGATCGCCGATCCACGGCTTAATATCGCGCTTAAAGCTATAGCCGCTGGCTGTCAGCCGGTTTTTCCACTGGGTGAGTGCCGTGTCGAGCTGCTGCTGAGTCTCGGGGGTGCCAAACTGCCGCAGCTTTGTCCAGGTGAGTTCGTCGGTAGTGAGCGTCACCGTGGCCAGAGCCGTTTGGGGCACTAGCTGAGCGCCTGCGGGAGATAGGCTTCTGGGCGATCGCTGAACGAAGTTGAGGTAGGCAATAGCGCCGCCACCAATCACAAAGGCCGCGCCCAAGGCCAGCAGCTTGGGAGACTTGGTCGGCAGGCGCATCGCAAATTTGGAGGTCACAGGTTCTCTCTATAAAGTTTGGTTGTCAAAAATTGGGTTGTCAAAAATTGGGGCACCAGTAGGTCAATAGTAGAGTAACAACTTTGAGTTTTTTTGCCGTCAGCAGAGTGCCTATAAACAAACCGCTATGCTAGGCCCTGTACCGCTCTTTAGTTTTGGCGATCATCGCGATACTTTCATTCACCCCCCACCCAAATACTTTATAGATACTTTATCTATGACGACCCAAACGGTTAAGCCTGACCACCAGCCCGTCAGTCAGCTAGAGGAGCAGCCCGATCGCTCGCAGCTCTGGATGGCTGCGCTCAAACCCCCGATGTACTGTGTAGCGATCATGCCAATTTGCGCAGGCAGCGCTGTTGCCTACGCTCAAACCGGCACTTTTTATCCGGGAATATTCACCGTTTTTGTGCTTTCTGCGGTGCTGCTGCTGGTTTGGGAAAACTTGAGCAACGATGTCTTCGACGCTGCTACCGGCATCGACAAAAATAAGCACCACTCGCTGGTCAACTTAACTCGCAGTCGCAGCCTCATTTTCTGGCTGAGCAATCTTTCCCTTATCATGGGAATTGCCGGTATTCTGGCCATCTCGCTATGGCAGCAAGACCCCACCGTCTTAGAGATGGTGCTGGCCTGCTGCGTCTTGGGCTATCTCTACCAGGGGCCACCCTTTCGATTGGGCTACCAGGGCTTAGGCGAGATTTTGTGCTTTTTTAGCTTTGGCCCCCTGGCAGTCGGCGCGGCTTACTATGCTCAAATTCAGGGCCAAATTCAAGGCGCTCAGGGCTGGAATGCGCTCAGCTGGAGCTGGCACCAATCCCTCCTGCCGATCGCTCTAATGGTGGGTATCACCACCACGTTAGTGCTATTTTGCTCCCACTTTCACCAGGGAGAAGACGACCTCAAAGCCGGGAAAAGATCTCCTATTGTCCGCTTGGGCACTCGGAAAGGGGCGCTGCTCCTGCCGTGGGCTTGTGGCAGCATGTTTGCGATCTTGGCCTGGGCGCTGCTTCAGGGTGGGTTGCCCTGGAGCGCTTTGCTGATCTGCGGCAGTATTCCGATAGCGGTGCGGTTATGCCGTCATGTGCTAAGGTTTCACGCTCAGCCCGAGCGGGTGAGCAATGCTAAGTTTTTGGCTATTCACTTTCACTTTTGGAGTGGGCTGCTGCTAGTGTTAGGTTTGCTTGTCCCTGGGCTGTGGCCGTCTGCTGGCCTGTAATCCGCTGGCCTTACCGGCGTGCAGACCGTCCCAGTTCTAAGTTTTTGGGTTGAGGGCGCATGACCTGTCAATTTGAATTTCGCCCGTATCGGCGGCCTTTTCGCCAGCCGATTAAAACCAGCCATGGAACGTGGGTATATCGCGAAGGGGTGATTTTGAGGTTCACCGATGAGCAGGGGCGCCTGGGATTTGGCGAAGTAGCGCCGCTGCCCTGGTTTGGCACAGAGACGCAGGCGCAGGCGGTGGCCTTTTGTGCGCAGGTGCCTCGGCAGATTTCTGCTCACAATGGGTTTGCGATTTTGCCGACGATGCCCGCTTGCAAATTTGGTTTTGAAGTGGCTCTCAGCAATCTTTCGCGCGATATTTACTCTAGCGAGCTAGAACCCCATCGCTGTAGCGCCCTGCTGCCTGCCGGTCAGTCAGCGCTGTCGGCCTGGGCGGCGCTGTGGGCGGTGGGCCATCGCACTTTTAAGTGGAAAATTGGCGTAGCGCCCGTGTCGGTTGAGCTGGCGTGGCTGCACAAGCTAATGGGGCAGCTGCCTTTTGGCGCTAAGCTCAGGCTGGATGCGAACGGTGGCCTGGATGAACTGGCTGCTCACCATTGGTTGGATCAGTGCGATCGCCTCGGTCACCGGATTGAATTTATTGAGCAACCGCTACCGCCAGAGCACTTCACCGGTCTGCTCAAGCTCGCCCACCGCTACCGGACCCCGATTGCCTTAGATGAATCAATCACCACGCTGGATCAGCTCAAAACGCACTACTTTCGAGGTTGGCGCGGTGTCTATGTAGTCAAAGCGGCTATTTTGGGTTCTCCTAGCCGCCTAAAACAATTCTGCGCTGACTATCCGATTGATATTGTGATTTCTTCAGTTTTTGAAACCGATATTGGCCGTCAGGCGCTGCTCGATCTGGCGGTAGAGCTAGGGGCGCTGATGCCTCATGAGCCTCAGAGGATAATGGGCATGGGCACTCAGCAATGGCTACCTAATGACGGGCTCGACGACCCAGACTGGGAGGCGCTATGGGAGCGACTAGACCAGTTCGCCCAATGACCACGCCAGCCGCGCTGTGGGAGCAGCTCAGTCAGCAGTGGCTCAGTCAGCAGTGGTTAGCGGGCCGTGATGATCGGCTGGTGGACTGGTTTGAGCTGGTGGGCGATCGCCGCTGTCAGCTAGAGCAATTTGTCTGGTATCCCAATCAGTCGCTTTCAGCCCGTCCGTTGGTTCTGATAGCAGACGCCGATCCTCTGGATTTCCTGGCAGGTTTTTGGGCGGCACTGCTGGCGGGCTGGCATGTTGCCTTGGCCAATCCACAGTGGGGCGCTCAAGAGTGGCAGTCAGTGAGTCGGCTGATTTGCCCGCAGGTTGTCTGGGGGCAAGCTTCTAAGCAAAGTAACGAGCCAATGCTCAATCTAGACTGCGCCGAACCCGCTGTTCTAGTCCCGACTGGGGGGAGCAGCGGTCAGATAAAGTTTGCCTGCCATCACTGGTCTAGCCTGATCGCTTCAGTAGACGGATTTTGTCGTTATTTCAGGGCTGCTGGCGGCCCGATCAATGGATACTGCGTGCTGCCAGTGCACCACGTCAGCGGACTGATGCAGGTACTGCGAGCCTGGGTCAGCGGCGGGCAGGTGATCATCACCCCTTTTAAGCAGCTAGAAGCGCTGCCACCACAGTTGCCCTGGCCCCAAAACTGGTTTATCTCCCTGGTGCCTACTCAGCTAGAGCGGCTGATGCAAGCAGGCAAAAGCGCCTGGCTTAGACAGTTTCAGGCAGTACTTCTGGGCGGTGCCCCCGCTTGGCCTGCTTTATTGGACCAGGCGGCGGCTCAGCAGATTCCTCTGTGCCTTTCCTACGGTATGACTGAGACGGCAGCGATGGTGACGGCGCTTCGCCCTCAGGCTTTTTTGCAGGGCGATCGCAGCTGTGGCCCGGCCCTGCCTCATGCCACCATTCACATTGTGCAAAACGGTCAGCCGCTACCTGCTGAAAGCATCGGCCAGATTGCGGTGAGTTCAGAGGCACTGGCAGATTCGCCGCCCGGAGAGATCGCTCAAAAAACTTTTTACACCGATGATTTAGGCTACCTGAGCGTAGACGGACGGCTGCACATTACCGGCAGGGCCAGCAGCAAAATTATCAGCGGGGGTGAAAATATCTTTCCAGCTGAGGTAGAGTCCGCGCTGCGGAGCACCGGTCAGGTGGTAGATGTCTGCGTGGTGGGTCTGCCCCATCCCCAGTGGGGGGAAGCGGTGACAGCAGCCTATGTGCCAGCTGATCCGAGCGTGTCTGAAGATAGTTTGCAGCAGGCGATCGCTCAGCAGCTCAGCCCTTACAAACGGCCCAAAAACTGGATTTCCCTGCCTGTTTTGCCGCGCAATCTCCAGGGCAAGATCAATCGACGGGTGCTGCTGGCTCAGATATCGACTCTATCCAGCGAGCCAGATCTGGCGTTAGCAGGTGACGGCGGCGACCCTGAGTGCTGATGCACACATGCCGGGTGAGAGCCTGAGCCAGTGGCTCCCCTAACTCAGGTAGCTGCGGATGCCCGGCAGTCACGCTGTAGGTCACCTCAAAGCTGGAGGGGCTAAGCTGTTGGGGCGTGAGGGTGATGGCGATCGCATCTCCGCAAAATAAAGGCTGATAAAAATCTACCTCAGCATGAACAATCGGCACTGCCGTCTCACCGGACCCTGAAAAGAACTGTCTGAGGTCAACAGCAGCAGCAGCTAGTGAGGCTTCATAAGCTTCGTGGCAGAGCGTCAGCAGGTTAGCAAAATAGACAACGCCAGCGGCATCGGTCTCATGAAAACGAACGACCCGAAAATAGCAGAAGGACATCGTGCCGCTCGTATGTCATCTGTGCTGGCGCTAATTAGGAATGAGAAAGTAGTATGCACAATTCCTGAACCCACTCTGCGAGAAGAATAAGCTCTACATCCCCAGCTTTCTCCGACAGGAGAAGGGGGCCGGATCTAGCTCCCTCTCCCACGGGAGCTAATCTTGTAGGGGTTTTGCAGAACCCTTGCATAGCAAGGAACTCAGGATCGCAATTTTTGACTGTTTCTGGCTGTAAACCAGGTATATCAATGAAGCAATTTGAAACCCCTACAAGATTAGCACGGGAGAGGGCTGGGGTGAGGGCCGCAAGATAGACATGGACATTCAAGCTACTTGATCCTCGCTTCTTAGCCGGGATTCAGCTAGCTGGCGTTGGGCTGGGCTGGTCGGAAAGAAATACCGTTTTGACCTGGCAGCTCAGGCAGTACGACTGATGAACCCGCCTGAGTCGGGGCTGCATCCTGCGCTCTGGAGGCACTGAGATAATTGGCCATGTTAAAGGCGTACGTAGGATCATTGAGAGCCCTTACCAGGTTAGCCAAAGACTGCTGAATGAGACCGTCTGGGTTGATCAATACCCAGCCATCAGCGGTGAGCTGATGCATTTCAAAGTGCAGATGAGGGCCCGTAGAGTTGCCGGTACTGCCAACCAAGCCAACCACGTCACCTTTCCTTACCGGCTTACCCGGCTCTACCAAAATTTCTGAAAGGTGGGCATAGCGGCTCTCTAGCTGAGTCCCATCGGCCTGGTGGCGCAACACGACCATAAGGCCGTAGCCACCGGCATAGTCTGCGGCGGTCACTACGCCGTCTTGGGCGGCTAAGACAGGCGTGCCCTGAGCCGCGCCAATGTCAGTGCCTGCGTGGAAGCGCTGATCGCCGGTAATGGGATGAACCCGAAAGCCAAACAGCGATGTAATCTGTGCAGGAATTGCCAGCGGAAAAATAAACTGCCGAGCAGCCTGAAGGTTGACCAGAGGGCGCACCGAGCGATTGAGTAATTCGCGGCCCGCAGCGGTTGTCGAACCAGAAAAGCGAATGCCAGCGGCGCTAAAGCTCACCGGACCGACATTGACCGCTGGCTGACTGGCCACCGACGCTGATTGTCGCGCCGGGGTGCTAGTCGCTGCACTGGCTGCTGTACTGGCCGCGCCAGGAGCCGCCTGCCCAGAAGCTGCTGCTCCCCCAGACGCACAGGCACCGTCAGGCACAGCCTGTCCTTGCCCCACCGTAAATTCACAGCCGGTTGACTGCTCAGAAATTATCACGTTGGGGGCTCCAGTCGTGCCCACAGTGTCAGGGGCTTCAGTCGCGCCCACACTGTAGTCTGTGGGATCTACAAAAACGCTGTTGTACTCCTCGGGCAGATTGCCTTCTGGCAGGGCAGCCGGAACCAGTTCGGTGGGTTGAACCGGAGCCGCTTCGACAATGGGAGGAGCCGCTGGCTGAGCCGCTGGCGCAATGTCTGGCACCGTGCGAGGCGCGGCGGGTGCGGCATCGTCCATCGCTACTAGCGTAGAGGCTACAGCGCCTGCTTCAATCAGTCCCAGCAAGGGATTGTGGCGCTGAGCGGGCTTGGCGGCAACCTTTTTGGCGGGGGTGAACGTGGGCGGTGCGACTGAGGTGACTTGCGGTGCGATCGCAGCGGCACTGTCAAGGCTAACTGTCGGGGTGATGGCTGGCATGCCAGCAGCTGGAGTCACCGGAGCTGAAGAAATATCAGGAACAGCAAAGGATGCTGCGGCCACCGAGGGGACGGGCGGCGCATCGATCAAAGCGGCTGCGACCAACTGAGCCGTCGGTTGCAGCTCAAAGGCTGGCTGTGCTGAGTATGAAGCAGACTCGTATGGAGCAGCGCCGCTCGCTGTATGACTAACGTTTGTAGCAGCGTCAGTTTCAGCGGCGACGTCAGCTGAGAAATCAGGACTCTCTGCTCTGGCAAAGTTTACCTGGCTAGCCACAAAGCTAAAGCTGCCCAGCAACCCCAGGGTGACAAACCAGCATCTCTGCAATCTGTAGCGGTTAGTGGAGCTGTTGTCCTCTTGGTTTGCCTTAGGCTGGTCTGCCTTGAGCTGGTCTGCTGTGGGCTTGGCAGTATGCTGGGGCGCACTCATAGTCAATAACCTAAAATAATCCCGATCAATCGTAACTCACGTAAATCTCGCTGGGTCTAAGCAGTAAGGTTTGAGTAGTAAGACAGGGGCCACCCGAAGGCCCATATCCATAAGGCTCACATCTAGAACGCTCATGTAAGGCCACTCTCAAGTAACCCTCTTCTGATACCCCAATGACTTCTCCGGAACGGTTTGCCAATTGCAATGTATCGCATCGTTGGGGCATATGACTTTCAAAAACAGCCCGCGATAGGAGATTACTATCCAGTGAAACAGTTTTACCGACCTGTGTCAGTAGCTTCTCGTAGGCCTTCATAAAAACTTGACCGCCCACCCGCTGCTGAAACAAGATTCCCTGTAAAATCCCCTTAAGCGTAAGTGCAGCGAGCATCTCCAAACAATTTAGTCTGTTTAGAGCGGTGCTAGCCGGAAGCGTCTTTAGTATTTTTGTCAGAGCGATACCAGTTTCGGGGACTGAGTTGTGCCAATTAATTCCGACTCCGATCACAGCCTGCCTGATCCAGGCTTCAGGCCGACTGCCCGCTGCTGACTGAGGATTTGGGGGAAGCTGTGCTAGCTTAGTTTCGGTTAAGATGCCGCCCAGTTTTTGGCCCTCAAAAAACAGATCGTTAGGCCATTTTATCTGAGCCGGTAGCCCTAAGTTGTTGAAGGCGGTAGCGATGCCCCAAGCGCTCATACAGGTAAGCTGGGCGCTATGTGCAACCGGCCAATTGGGTTCTAGCGCCAAAGAGAGGTACAGCCCGCCCGGTGCGGACTGCCAGCTGTGGCCCCGCTGCCCTCGGCCCGCTGACTGCTGTAGGGCGATCGCCACCGTCCCAGCCCCGGCCCCCTGGCTCAGCATCTTCCACAGCTGTGTGCTAGTCGAATCCACGCGCTCAAATATGTGCAGGTCAAACCTGGGCTGCACCTGACTAAACTCAGGGCAAATACCTAAGTGCTCTGCATCCATTGCCAGGGCCGCCTGAATTTTTTGAGGATTTATCTCAGAAGCTATCTCAGAGGCTTTGGCACCGATAAGACTGTCTGTATCCCTCGTCGAATCAGTAGAATGGGTTGCTATGATCGGCTCTATGATGACTGACCTCCCTCCCCTGACAACCGAAAACCTGTGGGCCATTCTCAATAATGAGCTGCCCGACGACACCGTCAACCAAATGGTGTGGCACACTCTAGGCTACCGCTACGACGGCCAGACGAAAACCTGGCAAACAGGAAACGTAGCCGCTGCCTGGGCTGAAAAATATCCTGAGCCGCCAAATTTTATTGAGAGTAGACCTGCCACCGTCCAGCTCACCCGCGCCATCCCTAAGGAAAATAAGCAGCTACTCAAAACCTATTTAGGATTTAAGGGATACTCTGTAGATCAGCTCGTCCCTCGGCTAACACGGCGGGCGACTATGGCCAATTGGCTCTTGGGTGAAATGCAAATGCGGGCGTCTCAGTAAGTTCATGCAGGTAGAAAGTTTATCCAGCCAGCAAGTTGAGCTAGGCCAGGCGATCGCCTTCTTAATCTTCTGTTTACCCAGGACAGAAGTCACCCGGATATAGTCTTTCAAGTATCGATCTTTCAAGTATTAGGCTTTCACGCACTCTCGGTCTTTAAGCAGCAGCGTTTAGATATGGCAACGGTATTCGATTTTTTGGCAAAAGGTGGCCCGGTGATGGTGCCGATCATGGGGGCCTCTGTTTTTACCGTTGCCTGCGCGCTAGAACGCGCCACTTTTTGGACAAATCTGCTGAAGCGAGAAGGTCAAGTCGTCAATGAAGTGCTCGATACGGCCCGTCGCGATTTGGTTGGAGCCGCCGCGATCGCCTCTCGTTCCCGTGATTTACCCATTGGCCGCTTCTTGCTAGCCCCTCTCAATCTGAAAAATCCTTCTCCTGAAACCTTTCGCCTCGCCCTGGAAAATGCTGGTGACAAAGAATTTGTCAAAATGCGCAAAGGCGACAAACTGCTGGAAACTGTCGTCGCCGTATCGCCGCTGCTTGGCCTGCTAGGAACAGTCACTGGCCTGATCAACACCTTTGAAAATCTGAATATTGGCGGCGGCGGTGGCGCAGTCGGCGCGACTGAAGCGGCAGGCGGTATTGGAGAAGCGCTGATCACTACGGCAGCGGGTATGGTCGTCGCTATTTTGGCCCTGCTGGTGCTGCGGATCATGGTGACGCTACAGTCGCAGCAAATGGACTACTTCTCTGAAGCTGGCAATGAGCTAGAGCTGATCTACCGCGAATATTGGTACGAGGCCGACCGCTTGCCCGTCCGAGACAGGAGCGATCGCAGCGCATCATCTGAGCGGCCTCCGAGCGTAGAAGCATCCCCCGGACTCGCCAGAGAACCGAACCGCCTGCCTACCCACTAGCTAGACTATCTATCCTCGCCATCTGCTATGCGCTTTCGTCAATCAGAAGACAACGGTATTCCCCCTATTGACCTCATCCCCATGCTGACGGTGATGATGGGCGTACTGGCTTTTTTCGTCGTGATTTCTGTATCGCTAGGCAGCGAAGAGCTGATTCAAGTAGATTTGCCACCAGAAGAAACAGAAGAGACGCCAGTCGCAGAGACTACGACAGATCCCTTCATTGTCGAAATGGATGCTTCCGGCCAACAGCTGCTCAATGGAGCGCCAATTGCCCCGGCTCAGCTAGCTGCTGAGGTCTCGACCTACCTGGCTGGCAGCACTGACAGCACCGTATATCTGGTGCCTAGCCGCCAACTGCCTTACGAGCAGGTAATGCAGTTTTTAGGAGAGATGCGAGCGGTAGGGGGCGATCGCGTTTCCTTAGCGCTAGATGAAGAGGCCGCAGAAGAGACGCCCGCGCCTGCTAATTAACCTTACCGTCCGCCTTTGCCCTGCTCAGAAGTCCTCATTTATAGAGTCGCCATGCGCACCCGCCACCGCCGCCCTAGTCGAATTCCCGAAGTCAACCTGGTGCCGATGATGGACGTTTTGATGACGGTGCTAATTTTCTTCGTTGTCATTTCTATGGGGCTAACTGGCGTGCAGATCAACGGCGTACTCCTGCCTCAATCAGTCGATGGGGCAGATGAAGCGATTACCGACCAAGCGGCTGAGCCGCTAGTCATTGGCCTCACAAACCAAAGAGAGCTTATTCTCGATGGCGAAACGACTAACCTGAGGGCGCTTTCTCCTCAAATCAGAGCCTACTTTCAAGAAAACCCTGACGGCAGCATTATGCTCAAGGCCGACCGGGCCCTGCCCTATGACGATATTGCTGGGCTACTCAGCGAACTCAGAAAAATTGGCGGTCGCCGGGTGTCATTAGCGGTCGAGTAGGTACCATTTGTGAGGGTTTTGATGGCTACGTAGAAGTAGATATGTAGCCTCTATAAAGCCTCACCAGTTTTACGGATACCCAATAATTTTTGTGGATGATAGAGCAGGGGCATGACTGTTACGAAGTAGCTGCTTCGGTAACAGTGCGCATTTCTGTCTGTTCTTAAAACTCTAAAATGAAGGTGTTCATGAACCCAATGATTACATTCATGAAGAAGCAAGGGCTGAAGGTATCTTTACCTCTTCTTCTTCTGGCGACTGGCTGCGATACTCAGACTCTAGCGACTGCTTTTCAACCCGGCAATGTAGTGTCAAGCAATGGCAATGCTGATGTTGTAGAGTCTGACCCGGTGATTGCTGCCTTTGTCGAAGTCTACGGCGAAAAGCTCAAGTCGCTTAAATCCATCCCCAGCTCGTTGGATGAGCTTGAATCCGCTCTCGGCCCGTTGGATGAACCTACGAAAGCTCGTATCCTCGAATATCTAGCTCGCCTGGATGAACCTACGAAAGCTCGTATCCTCGAATATCTAGCTCGCCAACAGCATCCGGTTGCTTCCGCAACTACAATGCCCTCCCCGGCTACTGCTTCTGATGCCTCAGGTGAAGAAGCAGCGGTGGAAGCCCCTCTGCCTACCCTCTCGGGATCTGGCAGCGGAGCTACCTCAGTGCCTGAGCCTGCGACTTTAGCAGGTTTGGCGATCGCCACCCTAGGCATGGGCGCAATCAAGCGAAAGCGCGCTGCCTAAGTTTGTATGGACAGTCAGCGGCTCTAGTCTCAGGTTGTTGAATACTAGATAGGTGCTTACGCTTACGAGCTACGGCCCTAGCTAGACAGCTAGATAGCTGAGTTAGAGCTTTGCTTGTTGGTTCGATTCAAGTGCACAGCAAGGCGTGGTGAATTCGTTGGAATCGGCTCACCTCAACCTTGTCTAGGCTCTTTATAGCGGCGTGCCGGATGCATTTGTCCGCCGCGAGTCACTTGGCCTGTTGCACTCTCAGGCTCCTTGCCGATAAGTTGCATTAGGGCCAAGTGAACAACGCTATAAAATCGAGCTCAAAGCAAGCTTAAGACCCCAAGCTCGGCTAGCCGCAAGGCAGCCGGGCTTTTTTGCGGGCTTCAAGCGCACGTTTACTGTCTATGGTCTCTATATAGCCCTAACTAACCCACGGCTATCTCAGGATTTGGACTGATCTGGCCAAAGCTATAATGGTCTGGGGTTAGTCATTGCTACGGAGTTCGATAGCGACTTCTTTGTATACTCTGCACCTCAAGTCCTTTGCCAATAGATCCGATGGAGCACACTTCGATTGAACAGCTGCTAGCTGACCTCAAACAGTCGGATGCAGCCGTCCGCGATCGCGCCTCAGCCACTCTCTGGCATCTGTGGTTTCACCAAAAAGGCGTCTACGGTGTCCAACAGCTGATGCAGGCCCAGACGCTGCTAGAAGAAGGCCAACCCAATCAGGCCGAATCTTTGCTAAGTGACATTATTCAAGCGCAGCCCGATTTTGCCGAAGCCTGGAACAGACGGGCTGTTTTGCACTACACCCAGGGTGATTATTGGCGGGCGATCGCCGACTGCCAAAAAGCCATTCAGCTCGTACCTCATCATTTTGGAGCACTGCACGGGTTAGGGCTGTGCCACTGCGCGCTGGGTCACTATGCCGCCGCTATCCAGCCTTTTCGGCAGGCGCTCAGCGTGCAGCCTTATGCCGTCGCCAACCAGCGAATGATTTTAGAGTGCACTGCCCGGCTAGAATAGCTGAGGCGAATCCCCCCTGTAGGATCTGTCATGAGTTGCACAGATCGCAGCCTAATTCCCCTGCTTAGTGGTCGAGCGATGACGAAGATTTTTCTGCTGAGAAGCGTACCCACTCACGCAAAGCTTGATCGGCTTTGATTTCACTGAGTTGAGCAGCCGCTAAAAACTCATAGAGTTTTGTCTTAGGCACCCTCGAAAAAGTAGGGCTCATCTCCATCTCTTCGTATACAGCACCTTGCAGATGGTAAATTCGCCAAGTTTCACCGTTGTAGCGCCAAAATTCGGGAATGCCCATAGTGGCGTACAGCTGTAGCTTGTCAATGTCTGTATGCGTGATGTCTACTTCTACGACTAAATCTGGCGGCGGGTCTTTTTCTAAATCAATAGTGCGCCCAGCCACTAACGGTTGATTTTGAATGTAGTAGGCCGCATCTGGCTCCGCTGAGCGATCCAGTGCCTCGCGATCCAGTGTAGTAGAGCCTATGGTCTTGATATCCATACCCAGCTCAGAAACCAGGATGTATATAAATCGGCCAATTAGCCAGGTCGAAAATTCGTGAATTTCGAGCGGCATTGTAATCTCTAGGAGTCCTTGAGAATAAGTCAGGCGAGTATTTCGAGCAGCGCTAAGCGATCGCCTAATAGCCAGATACCCTTGCCAGTCAAGTGAGCGCAGAACAACCCTGCGCTCGCCAATAGGCTGTGGAATAGGCTGCTTGATCAAAGGAATTGCACTAACCATATTGGAGTATCCCTAACAGGCATAGTTCCTTTATTCTAGGCCCTGGCATGGTCTGCGCAATGAAAGATGCGATCAGCGCGTCCTCTTCAGAAAAGCCATCCAACCCATACCGTAATGAGGTCTAGCGCACCACCCGTGATTTCTCTGCACTACCCAGACTGAATACATCGTAGAAGACACTCAAAGCGGTGCATTCTGTGGCAACCTGAAAAGGAATCCCTGAATTGTTGCACCTGCTCAACTGCACTCGATCAATCTCACCTATGCAAACTCTGCCCTTTCCCCCTGCGCCCATCAGCACCTCATCTGACACCGCTGCTGAGGCTACCGATTTTGAGGCCACCATCGTACGGCGCAAAACTCGCCCGGTAAAAGTAGGCGATGTCACCATCGGCGGCGGGCACCCGGTCGTGGTGCAGTCGATGATCAATGAAGACACGCTCGATATTGATGGCTCGGTAGCAGGCATTCGGCGGCTGCACGAGATTGGCTGTGAGATTGTGCGAGTGACGGTTCCCAGCATGGCTCATGCCCGCGCTCTAGAAGAAATCAAAGGCAGACTAGCGAAGACTTATCAAACTGTGCCACTGGTCGCCGATGTTCACCACAACGGCATGAAAATTGCCCTAGAAGTGGCCAAGCATGTCGATAAGGTGCGGATTAATCCGGGTCTGTATGTCTTTGAAAAACCGGCGAGCGATCGCACCGAATACACCCAAGCAGAATTTGACGGCATTGGTGCCAAAATTCGCGAAACCTTAGAGCCGCTAGTCATTTCGCTGCGTGACCAGGGCAAAGCCATGCGCATTGGCGTCAACCACGGCTCCCTGGCAGAGCGAATGCTCTTCACCTACGGCGACACCCCCGAAGGCATGGTCGAATCGGCCCTAGAATTTATTCGCATCTGTGAGTCGCTGGACTTTTACAATATTGTGATCTCGCTTAAAGCCTCGCGGGTACCCGTCATGCTAGCGGCCTATCGGCTGATGGTAAAGCGCATGGATGAGCTGGGCATGAGCTACCCGCTGCACTTAGGCGTTACCGAAGCAGGCGATGGCGAATATGGCCGAATCAAATCAACCGCAGGGATTGGCACGCTCCTGGCTATGGGCATCGGCGATACCATTCGCGTCTCCCTGACCGAAGCCCCCGAAAAAGAAATTCCGGTGTGCTACAGCATTTTGCAGGCGCTGGGCCTACGCAAAACCATGGTGGAATACGTTGCCTGCCCCTCCTGCGGTCGCACGCTGTTTAACCTAGAAGAGGTGCTTCATAAAGTCCGCGAGGCGACCAACCATCTGACTGGCCTGGATATTGCCGTGATGGGCTGCATTGTCAATGGCCCAGGCGAAATGGCCGATGCTGACTACGGCTATGTGGGCAAGCAGGCCGGGACCATCGCGCTCTACAGAGGCCGCGAAGAGATTAAGCGCGTTCCTGAAGCCCAGGGTGTAGAAGAATTGATCAACCTGATTAAAAGCGATGGCCGCTGGCTAGAGCCCGAAGCAGACAATCCATCTGTGCCGGTAGGCGCTGCGGCGACGCGCTAGACGCTCAAAAGCTGCGGCAATAGTTGGGCGATAGCTCGCTTGGCAAACTGGCCTATATTTGAGGTAGGCAGCGTTCGTTTTGCCCTAATCTGGGTATTCAACACATCGTTTAAACACGGTAAAAGCATCTCTTTATCCTAAGCTCAGACTACTCGCAAAGCGTGTGTGTTAAATTGGGCATTATTGATGTCCTCCTCACAGGATTCTTAATCTTTATGGCAGTTACCAAGCGTGGTCTTATCCTTGGAGCAACCGCATTAGCGAGTGTCGCCGTCGTTGTCACCGGTACCGGTATTCACTTAGCTGATGGCCAGGCCTTTTTTAAGGAAAGCCCCAAAGAGCTAATCGATGAGGTGTGGCAGCTAATCGATCATGAGTACGTTGACGGCTCATTTAACGCCGTTGACTGGAATGACGTTCGGACAACCTATCTCAACCGCACGTATACCGATCAAGAAGAAGCTTACACAGCTGTGCGCGAGATGCTAGAGCAGCTCGAAGATCCATACACCCGATTTATGGATCCTCAAGAATTTAGCAATATGCAAATTGACACCTCCGGAGAGCTAACCGGAGTCGGCATTCAAATCACTCAGGAAGAAGAAACTGAAGAGATAGTTGTCGTTTCACCCATTGAGCAAACGCCCGCCTACGAAGCAGGGCTACTCTCTGGCGATGTCATTACGTCCATTGACGGCCAGAGCACAGAAGGTATGGAGCTCAGCGACGCAGTCAACCTGATTCGCGGCCCCGTCAATTCGCAGGTGCAGATCACGGTTCGGCGCGAAGAAAAGGCGCTCGAATTTGAGCTGACCCGCGCCCGCATCGAAATTCATCCCGTTCGCTACTCGGTAGAATCTGGTCCGGAAGGCTCGGTGGGCTACATTCGCCTGACGCAGTTTAGCGCCAACGCTGCGGCTGAAATGCGCGAAGCGATTCAGGCTTTAGAAGAGCGCGATGTGACGGGCTATGTGCTTGACCTGCGCTCCAACCCTGGCGGCCTACTCTTTTCCAGTATTGACATCGCTGAGATGTGGATAGAAGAAGGCACCATTGTCTCGACGGTGGACCGCAATTCGGTGAGCGATGAAGAAGTTGCGCATAATCAAGCGCTGACAGACCGGCCACTGGTTGTGCTGGTAGACGGCGGTTCTGCTAGCGCCAGTGAAATCCTCTCGGGCGCTTTGCAAGATAACAACCGGGCTACGCTGGTCGGCACTCAAACCTTTGGTAAGGGGCTAGTGCAGTCTGTCCGGGGCTTGGCTGATGGCTCTGGCGTGGCCGTGACTATTGCCAAATATCTGACGCCAGATGGCCGAGATATTAATAAGCTAGGCATCGAGCCAGATTTTGTGGTGGAGCTAACCGAAGAGCAGCGTGATTTGCTGGCTGACGACCGCGAGAAGATTGGCACTTTAGAAGATCCGCAGTATGCCAAGGCACTTGAAGTGCTTACTGACTCTATCCGCGCTCAGCGGCAGTCGGCCAGCGCAGTGGGTGTTCCTGGGCAGTAAGCTGATGTGGCTATCAGCTCAGATTTGCTGACTGATCGCTCTGAGCTAAACTTGCTTGACGTCAGTTCGGGATAAGAGTGGCTGGGAATGTGCCATTGGGGATTTTTCTCTCTCTGGCAAGGAGAGAGGCGGCAGGTAGAGGGGTTCTGGCTGAGTATAGAGCGAAGTAAGGATGTATCCTTACTTCGCGAGTCGAGTTGCCTGTTGTCAGATAACGGTTTCAGCCGATAAAAGTGTCCTAAGCAACTCGACAGGAGCTATAGAGCATGTCGCCGGAACCCCTCCCTTGCGGTTCCCCTTGGTAAGGGGAACCCGGATTGGCTTTGGTGTGAGAGGGTTGAGCAGTTGACTATGAGACAGCTTGTCCAGAACTCGGGTTAACTAGGCTGACATTTACCCGCTCTGATCAGGCCAATGCGTTTTGCAATGGCCTGATTTTGCGTTTTAAAGGGGCCCCAGCGCTCTGAGTCTCGATCTGATGAAGCTTCTAATGCTTGCGCAGAGATGATTTCACACTGCTGCGAGGCCTGTTTGACGATGTACCAGCTCTCTTCAGATGTGGTCATGGCTGTTTTTGTTTCCTAATGGAGTGTGTTTTAACCTAGTCGGTGACTCGTCCATTTACTTTTAGCAGAGTTTAACAGGCTATGTCAGATGGCCGTACTATCTGATTGTGCTATCTGGGGAGAGGGGTTGGCTAGTAGCTGCGGTGCGTAGACTGTAGGTAATGGCTGCGGCGAGGATGCAGATTAGGGCGAGCGATCGCAATAACCCAGCCACCCCCACACTCTCCTGCAAGACAGGTAGCCCCAAAGCACCCAGTACCGCGCCCAACTTTGCAATAGCGCCTGCTAGCCCTGCACCGCTAGCTCTGATGGCGGGCGGAAACACCTCACCCGATAGTAAAAAAGTCGTAGAATTAGGCCCTAAATTCATCATCAGATTAAATACGATAAAGCCGGTAAATAGTAGGCCAATCTGCGTAGAGCCCGAAAAGGAGAGCAGGCACAGCCCTACGGCCATTCCAATAAACCCGACAATCTGCAAGGGAATACGGCCAACTCGATCAACCAACAGCACGGCTATTAAAAAGCCAACCACCAAAAACACATTGACCATTGCCGCTCCACGCGCTGAGGCCATTTCTCGCATCAGCAAACTGCTCTCTTGAGAAAAGGCCAGCGTTGCGATGATGGTCGGGGTAAAGATACCGATACCGTAGGTGGCAATATCTTGTAGAAACCAGGGAATAGAAGCCAGTGCCGTCTGGCGAATGTAGGCAGATGAGAATAGATCGCCATAGCTCAGAGAAGTTGAAGCTGCGGCCTGCTTATCGACCCCGCTAGGAGAATCGGGCTTGAGCACAACAGATTTTTCTAACAGCTGAGATGCGGCCTCGGACGCCGCTGCGTACTCTCCTTTTGCCAGATAATAGCTAGGGCTTTCTAACAAAAACAACAGCCGTAGTCCGCCTACTAAAACAGAAAGGGCAATGCCTACACCCAGCATCCACCGCCAGGCATAGCCGGTTGCTAAATCTGGCGCAGTCTGTTGGAAACCCCAGATAATTATCCAGCCTGCTAGCGCGCCGAGCAGTGCCCCTACTGACTGAAAGCTGAATGCGCCAATCACCATGCGACCGCGCAGCCGAGCGGGCATATTTTCGGTAATGTAAGCGACGCTGATTGGGTAGTCTGCGCCAATGCCAACGCCGACCAAAAAGCGAAAAATGAGTAGCGACCAGGCATTCCAAGCCAGCGCAGTCGCGGCTGAGGCAACGATAAATAGCCCGATGTCAATCACCAACATACGCTGACGGCCCACTTTGTCGGTGATGGGGCCAAGGGTGAGTGAGCCGACCAGCGCACCGACTAGCGCGGCAGTTGCGATCGCCCCCACCCACCCTGCACTCAGACCAAAGTCTCTCTGAATGAACGGCATTGCCACGCCAATTACAAAAAAGTCGAACCCGTCTAGCGCAATCAGCCCAGCAGAAAGAATCCACAGCATCCACATCGGGCGGGTGAGGTCGGAGCTATTGAGATTCGCTTGAAACTGCGCTTCTAGCGAATCCGTTCTTGAAGCCGATACTGGCAAGTCTGGCTCTACAGCGGCAGGGTCTAGAGACATGGCACGCAAAGGACTTGAGCGATAGCCTCAGCATAAACGACGCTCACCACCTGCCAAACTGTCTACAGAGAGACTGGCGCTGCGTTCTTGTAGCGTATCAGCTGCCTTGAGAACCTTCAGGCGCACTGAGCCTTTTGGATTGACGCACTCACCACATCCACAACGGTGTTGTACACGCGAGCAATTCCTCTCTTGCTGTGCTCGTGGGCTTCAGGATGCTCACAGAAGGGACATGCCATCTCTCCATCCGGCTATTTGACAGAATTATTCTAATGTGAGTTCGGGTTGAGAGATCCTGTAGTCATCAAGCCTGAAGCGAATCCCCTCCCGCCGGAGGGGTGCCCGCAGGGCGGGGTGGGTCGGCAACTCTTGCTACAAGCCGAAACCCACCCCTGCGCCCCTCCCAAGAGGGGTTTTGTCTCGGGAGAGGCGGCTAGGGTTACTGTCTGACCAATGTTTCAGGTAATTGCTTGTCCCGAACTCACGTTATTCTAGCAAAACCACTTTCCTCTGACGCACGACCAAATTTCGCGTGTAAACAGCTGTGCTGGCTTATAATCGGGGCAATACCCCTAGATTAATTCCGGTTCGCCTTTACTCACGCCGTCAATGCCTAGCTTTTTTGTCAGTTACAACAAAGCCGATAGAGCCTGGGCCGAGTGGATTGCTTGGATACTGGAAGCAGAAGGCCATACAGCCGTTATCCAAGCCTGGGATTTTCGACCGGGGGGGAATTTCGTGCTGGATATGGATAAGGCAACGAAAGACACCGATAAAACTCTGGTGGTGCTATCTGAGAACTATCTGAATGCTGCGTTCACACAATCTGAATGGGGGAGTGCCTTTAGGTCGGATCCTATGAGCGAACAGCGTAAGCTTATTCCCATTAGGGTGCAAGCGTGCAACCCCGAAGGGTTACTGGGCTCTATTGTCTATGTCGATGTGGTCGGGCTGGAGCGCGAAGTTGCACAACAAGCGATTTTAGCGGCGTTGCCAGAGCGATTAAAGCCGGATAGTGAGCCCCCTTTTCCTCGGATCAGCCAGACGGAACCAGACTTTCCCAGCGCCGCTCGGTCACGCCCCTGGAATGTGCCCTATGAGAGGAATGCTTTCTTTACGGGGCGCGAGGAAGTTTTACAAACCTTACACCAACAGCTGAGTCAGGATGAGGCCGTTGCTCTGTCTCAGACCCAGGCAATCAGTGGCTTAGGGGGAATTGGCAAAACCCAAACCGCCGTTGAGTATGCCTATCGCCACCGGCAAGACTATCAGGCTATTTTTTGGGTTAGGGCAGAGACTGAGCTAGAACTCCGCACCGGCTTTGTGGAGATCGCACGGTTACTCAATCTGCCACAGCAAGAGGCTCAAGACCCCGATGACACGATTCAAGCCGTCAAGCAATGGCTGGCTCATAACCCAGGCTGGCTGCTTGTCTTTGACAATGCCGATCACCCGGAATTGCTCAACCCTTTTCGTCCGCGTCAGGGGCAGGGTCATATCCTGCTCACCTCCCGTGCTCAGATCTTTGATAGTTTTGGCATTGCCAGGCCGGTCAGCTTACAGAAAATGCCTGCTGAAGAGGCCGTCGCCTTTCTGTTTAAACGCGCCGGTCGAGATACCGATGCCACCGAGGCCGATGCCGCCACGACCCTGGCCGCAGAACTGGGGTTTCTCCCCCTCGCCCTGGAACAGGCTGGAGCTTTCATCCTGAAACGAAACCTGCGGTTTAGTACCTATCTGAGTCAATATCGAAAAAAGCGGTTGACCCTCCTAGAGCAGCAACCGCCCAAAGTCGGGAATGAGCAGCAACCGAATCGTTCTGTACAGACCACCTGGCAGCTCAATTTCGATGCCGTGAAAGCGCTCAATCCGGCCTCAGCCGAATTGTTACAGTTCAGCGCCTTTGTAGCTCCAGATACGATTCCCTATGAATTGCTGATGGCGGGCAGGGAATCGCTCGGGGGCTTACTGACCGATGCCCTGGCGTCAGCGGAGCAGGAAGCAGCCCGCTTTGAGATCGCTGAGTTACTGGAGCCATTAAGCCAGTATTCCTTAGTCCGAATAGACCCCAAAAGTGACAGCTACACGATTCACCGCCTGGTACAGGAAGTGGTGAAAGTTGAGATGGATGAGGCGCACTGCCGCCTATGGACAGAGCGGGCGATCGCATCGGTGACCCAGGCCTTTCCGAATGCAGAATATGGCAATTGGCCAGACTGCGAGCGGCTGTTGCCCCATGCCAAAGTTGCGATTCAGTTCGCCACGGCTGATCAAATTGAATCTGAAACGACCGCACTGCTCTTAGCCAGAACGGGCTATTACTTGAAAGAACAGACGCAATACAGCGACGCAGAACCCCTCTATATAGACGCACTGGCGATGAGAAAACGGCTGTTGGGCGAAGAGCATCCCGATGTCGCCCTTAGCCTCAACAATCTGGCGGCGCTCTACAAAAATCAAGGGCGCTACAGCGACGCAGAACCCCTCTATATAGACGCACTGGCGATGAAAAAGCGGCTGTTGGGCGAAGAGCATCCCTCTGTCGCCCTTAGCCTCAACAATCTGGCGTTGCTCTACGACAATCAAGGGCGCTACAGCGACGCAGAACCCCTCTATATAGACGCACTGGCGATGAATAAACGGCTGTTGGGCGAAGAGCATCCCGCTGTCGCCCTTAGCCTCAACAATCTGGCGTCGCTCTACAAAAATCAAGGGCGCTACAGCGACGCAGAACCCCTCTATATAGACGCACTGGCGATGAGAAAACGGCTGTTGGGCGAAGAGCATCCCGCTGTCGCCCTTAGCCTCAACAATCTGGCGTCGCTCTACGACAATCAAGGGCGCTACAGCGACGCAGAACCCCTCTATATAGACGCACTGGCACTTTTTGAACGGATTCTCGGACCGGATCACCCATCTACCAACGTAGTACGAGGAAATCTACAAGGGCTACAGAATCGACAAAAACAATGAGGGTGCGATCGCTCAAACCACATCCACAACGGTTACGGCCCTTGATTTTGAGGTAAGTCAGCCGCCATCTGAGTGAGCGGATTGGGCGCTGCTTTATCGGGGGGAACTACTGAGATTATCTTTGGGTAAACCTCCAGGTCAGCGCCGTCTATCCAGCCCGAATAGTAGCGTACTTTTGTCGCTTCTTGGCTCAGGCTCAGCAGGTCAAAGCTGCCTCGGATGGCGCTGTGGTCAAACGACAAGCCGTTGTCATTTGTTGATGAAACCAGGCCGTAGGGTCCGCCGCCTACCAGGTTTAGGGCGACTTCATCAAAGCCGCGCACGAAGCGATCGCCCTCCCAATGCCACTGCCGTCCGGGCCAAAAAATCGGCTCTCCTCGGACGGCTCGCTGAGCTACCGGATTAGCTACCCGATAGCCGCCCTGAGCAAGCTGCGCCTCAAACCCCGGTTTGTAGACAACTTCATATCGAATCGGCTCTGTATCAGCCTGATCGGGCTGATCCGGCTGAGCTTGGTCGGCCCAGAGCACTTCTACTGTGGGCTCGTTCAGAGTGGCGGCGGGTTCGGTTGCCAAAAAGCTGGGATAGATTTTTACGCCGTCTGACGGCAGGTTTGCAGTGGTTGTAAACTGCCAGCAGTTCCAGCTTTTAGCCTGATCGATGGTTTGCCAGCGTACCTGACAGGTGCCATTACCCGTTGCCACCCACAGCGAATTGCTGGCGACCGCCAGCTGATGTGGAATTGTCCCCACGAGAGAACTGTTGGTGACGGTGTAGCTTTTGAGCTTTTTGGTTTTGGGCTGATAGGCAACCAGGCCGCTAGCAGGTAAATAGGGGTTGCCTTCACCCGCGCGCTGAGTGCCCAGCCAGAGCGTCGGCGTTTTGGGATTGCCGGTAGCGGCGATCGCTGTAATCTGATCGCCCTGAATCTCCTCAGGCTGATGCACGCTTAGCTCGCCCGTGTCGGGACTGTAGTGCAGCAAACTGGCAAAGCCACCGTCCCCTTCTCCCTGGCTGGTTGTTGCAGCCCACCAAACCGTCTTCCCCGTGACGACAGACCCGGTAATACTGGGCGTCCCTAAGCTGGCACCGAGCTGAGCCTCCTGCAATTGCGCCAGCGTGTAAAGCTGGCGGCTGATAGTCTCACCGTCAGGCGTTTTTAGCTCAAAGTACACGGCGTCTTCGCCTTCGTTGTTGGATGCAGCAGCTGGGTCGGCTGGATCGGCTGATGAATTTAGCTGCTCGGTGAGCCAGTCGGCTTCTAGTCGTATCCGGTACTCATAAGTCTCACCGCTCACCTCCATTGTTTGATAGGCAGGATTGGCCAGCTCTGCTAAGAAACGCTCGTAATCAAAGTCTTCTTCTGTGGTGGGCTCAGTTGAGGTGATTCGCCAGGTGTCGTCGCCTTTGCAAAGAGAGAATGTGTAGTAAGGCGTTTTGACCGCTACGTTGCCGTTGGCGATCGCCATATCTTCAGGCTGAAAATTAAACTGTTCAAACACCGGCTGACCCGCAGGTACGGTCAGCGGAGAAGGGGGAGACTGGGGGCGATCGCAATCAGCGACTGCCCGGCTGTCATCTTGATCGGCCTCAGTGCTCGGAGGCGCCGGACCAGGACTAATATCGGGTGCAGCCACGTCAGGGCTGGCAGCCTCTGAATCGTTGTCTACTGTGGTCGATGTCTGACAAGCGCTCAGCATCCAAAGCAGACTCACAGCAGCTATCAGAGTTTGAGTTCGCATAAGATCGGCCACCGTATCCGCTAGTTTGAAGTAAACCAGCACAGTCCTCTGTAAAAAGCTTTGTCTGCTTTAATCATATCGACCGGCCTCCCAATCACCTAATGACGCGCCAGATGATGGGCAGATCTCAGCCAAAACTCAGCGATAGACCCTAAAATAAAACCGCATGTGCTGCTAGACAGCTCGCTATCATTCACTGACGCATTCCCCACGAGGACACTTTGAGCTATCTAGAAACCGTTGCCGATTTTTATACAGAAGTTGCTGAAACCCCTGAGGTTGGGCTGTGCTGCGTGCAGAGTACGCCTTTGAAAATGCCGGGGCTGACGGTTCCATGCCAGATGCAGGAGATGAACTATGGCTGCGGCACAACCGTTCATCCGGCTGAGCTGACAGGTGACCCGACGGTTCTGTATGTCGGTGTGGGTGGCGGGTTAGAAGCGCTTCAGTTTGCCTATTTTTCGCGTCGTCCTGGTGCCATTGTCGCTGTTGATCCGGTTGAATCTATGCGGGCGGCGGCTGGGCGTAACTTGGTGATCGCCGCTGAGCAAAATGACTGGTTTGACCCCAGCTTTGTCAGCCTTCAAGCAGGCGATGCTTTCAGCCTACCGATGCCCGACAATTCGGTAGACGTCGTGGCTCAAAACTGCCTCTTTAATATTTTTGAGCCCGATGACCTGACCAAAGCCTTAGCCGAAGCCTACCGCGTGCTTAAGCCCCGAGGCCGTCTGGTAATGAGCGACCCTATCTCTACTCGGGAGATGCCAGCTCATTTGCAGGCAGACGAGCGGCTGCGGGCGATGTGTCTATCGGGGGCGCTCACCTACGAGGGCTATACCCAAAAGATTGTCGATGCGGGCTTTGGTCAAGTTGAAATTAGGGCGCGTCGTCCTTACCGGCTGCTCAATGCGAAAACCTATCAGATGACCGAAGATCTGATGTTAGAGAGCCTGGATTCTGTTTCCTTTAAGGTGCCCGTTCCGGCGGATGGGGCCTGTATCTTCACGGGGAAAATGGCCGTCTATGCCGGTAGCGAATCTTACTTTGACGATGGCGCAGGTCATATTTTGCAGCCGGGAGTGCCGCTAGCTATCTGCGATAAAACAGCGAATGCCTTAGCAGCGGCTGACGATATGATTATCACCGACTCCAGCTGGTACTATGACGGCGGTGGCTGCTGCTAAAGAGATCTCTTATTTTCCTGAACATAAGCTGACAACAATGACCAAAAACGTTGCCATTCTCATTTTTAACGATGTCGAAGTCTTAGACTTTGCTGGTCCTTTTGAAGTGTTTTCTATCACAGGGCAGCAAGATGGCAGCGACCCCTTCAATGTCTACACCGTTGCTGAGTCTGCGACTATTTTGGCTCGGAATGCGCTGAGCATCAACGCTCACTATACGCTGTACAACTGTCCGCCGCCTGACATTTTGATTGTGCCGGGCGGCGGTGGCTACCAGGCTGATGGCACACCGTATGGCACTCGAAGAGAAATTGATAACCAGCCCTTGCTCGATTGGATTGAGCAGTGTAGTCACAAAAGCGAAAAGCTGCTGTCGGTGTGTACAGGAGCGCTGCTGCTGGCTCGGATTGGTTTGTTAAAAGGAATGGTAGCGACGACTCATCGAGGGGCGATCGCCCAGCTCACAGAAATGCTCCAACCCGGTCAGGTTCACCCCGAAGCCCGCATTGCTGACAACGGCCACATCGTTTTATCAGGGGGTATTTCGGCTGGAATCGATATGTCGCTCTATGTGGTGGCTCAGCTATTAGGGCTAGAGAAAGCCAAGGAAACCGCCTTTTATATGGAGTATGACTGGTCTTATGAGCAGCTGAAAGTGGTCGCTGCTCAAAACAGTACTGCCTTGCATTAGCGCTACCCGTTTTTGCACGTCTCTAATTTGGCAATCGACAACTAAGCCCTTGGGACTGTTTACTAAACAACAGATTTTCTCGGTAGTCAATTGGGCAGTCAATCACGGTAGGAACGTTTTGTTCTAGTGCTTCTTTGAGGGTAGGCACAAAGTCTTCTGCCGACTCGATGCGATAGCCCTTCAGGTTCATGCTCTCGGCAAACTTTACAAAGTCGGGATTGTTGAACTTAATGTAAGAAGACTCTTGATAGTGCGACTCTTGCTTCCATTCGATCAGGCCGTAGCCGCCGTCGTTGAAGATAATGGTGACAAAGGCGGTGCTGATGCGACGGGCGGTTTCTAGCTCCTGGCAGTTCATCATAAAGCCGCCGTCTCCGGTGACGGCGACTACTTTACGAGACGGGTGTACGAGTTTGGCCGCGACTGCTCCTGGGATGGCAATGCCCATTGAGGCAAACCCATTGGAGATCAGGCAGGTATTTGGCCGGGCGCAGTGGTAGTGGCGGGCAATCCACATTTTGTGTGCGCCGACATCGGAAATGACAATGTCTTCGGGATCGAGCACCTGGCGCAGGTCGTACAGCAGCTTTTGCGGCCTGATGGGAAAGCCGGTGTCGGTGGCGTATTTTTCGTAGTCGGCCTGCATTTCGGCGCGGAGACCGGCGAAGGGTTTGCCAATAGTCTGCGGCTGGCCTGACTGACTTGGGGTTTGCAGGCGGTGGATGCGTTTGCCAATTTCGGTAAGGGCATCGGAGATATCGCCGAGCACTTCTACGGTGGGAATGTAGCTGCTGTCAATCTCAGCTGGAGTGACAGCAATATGGACAATCGGCAGGTTGCCCTGAGGATTCCACTTTTTAGGGCCGTATTCGATTAGGTCGTAGCCGATGGCGATAATCAGGTCGCTCTCATCGAGGGCGCAGGCGATGTAGTCTCGCTGCTGTAAGCCAACGGTCCAGAGCGATCGCTCATCTCGATAGTCAACCACCCCTTTACTCATAAAGGTATTGGTCACTGGAATATTTAGCGCCGTTGCAAAGTCAGCGATGGCAGCGCTGGCCCGGTTGCGAATCGCCCCGTTGCCGACCAAAATCATCGGGTTGCTGGCCTGGGAAATAGCGATCGCCGCCCGCTGCAAATTCTCTTCAGACGCCACCGGAATCGTCGGCGGATCGGCCCGCAGGGGGGCTCCTTCAGCCGTCATCGCAGCAATATTTTCGGGCAGGTCAATATGGACTGCGCCAGGAAGTTCGCTCTGCGCCAGCTTAAAGGCTTTACGCACAATCTCCGGCGTATTGCTAGGCCGCACAATCTGCTTGTTCCACTTGGTGACCGGCGCAAACATAGCCACCAAGTCTAGATACTGGTGAGATTCAATATGCATTCGATCTGTGCCCACCTGACCGGTGATGGCTACCAGCGGAGCCCGGTCTAAGTTAGCATCGGCAACGCCCGTCATCAGGTTGGTTGCGCCTGGCCCCAGCGTAGAAAGGCAGACGCCCGCTTTGCCGGTGAGCCGCCCGTAGACATCGGCCATGAAAGCCGCGCCCTGCTCATGACGGGTGGTGATGAATTGGATAGAAGAGCGTTTGAGCGCCTGGAGAAACTGTAGGTTTTCTTCTCCAGGTAGGCCGAAGATGTATTTCACGCCTTCATTTTCTAAGCAGCGGACCAGGAGTTCGGCAGTGTTCATACGGTCATTTCACCCAGACGGTTTTAGCATTGACAAACTCTAGCAGGCCGTAGCGGGCGAGTTCGCGGCCATAGCCGGATTGTTTGATGCCGCCGAAAGGCAAGCGCGGGTCGGATTTTACCAGGCCGTTGATGAATACAGCACCGGCTTCTAGCTCGTTGATCAGCTGCTGCTGCTCGGCCTCATCGGTAGTCCAGGCGCTGGCTCCTAAGCCAAAGGCGGTGGAATTTGCCAGGGCGATCGCTGCCTCAATATCCGGCACCCGAAAGACCAGCGCCACAGGCCCAAAGAACTCTTCCTGATCAGCCGGAGTGCCAGGCGGAATGGCCGTCAGAATTGTTGGCGGATAAAAGTTGCCAGCCTGTAGCCTATCGGGTAGCTGCTGTTTGAGCGCTGTGCGATCGCCCCCAGTTAAAACAGTCGCGCCTTGATCAATGCAGGCTTGCACCTGCTCGTGCAAATCTTCCACAATGCCAGGCGTGGCCAGCGGGCCGATGTCAGTCTCAGGATCTAGCGGATCGCCCACGGTTTGCTGCGCAAATTTTTCGGCCAGCCCTCGCTCAAACCTGTCCGCAATATCGCCTACTAAAATAAACCGTTTGGCGGCGATGCAAGACTGACCGTTGTTCATCAGGCGGGCGGTGGTGGCAGTGGCGATCGCCCTCTCCAAATCTGCACTCGGCAGCACAATAAACGGATCGCTGCCCCCCAGCTCCAGCACTGCTTTTTTGATATGGCGGGCGGCAGTAGCAGCAACGGCTGCGCCAGCGGGACCGCTGCCAGTCAGCGTGACGGCCTTTACCCGCTCATCGGCAATAATCGGCTCTACCTGATCTGCCCCAATCAGCAGGGTTTGAAACATTCCAGCAGGGAAACCAGCGGCGGTGAAAATATCAGCGATTGCCAATGCCGACTGCGGCACATTAGAGGCGTGCTTGAGCAGCATCGGGTTGCCGGTCATCAGGGCCGGAGCTGCCGCCCGAAACACTTGCCAAAAGGGGAAATTCCACGGCATCACCGCGAGCAGTATGCCCATTGGCAAAAATCGCACGTAGCTCTCGCTAGCATCAGTAGTAGCAGGCTCGTCTTGCAAAAACCCTTCGGCTTCGTCCGCGTAGTAGCGGCACACCCAGGCACATTTTTCTACTTCAGCGATCGCACTTGCCAGCGTCTTACCCATCTCCAGGGTCATCAGCTTGCCCAAATCGGTCTTTTTCTCCGTCAGCTCTGCGGCGGCCTGATGCATCCACTGACGGCGCTGGCTAAAACTCACCTTCTTGTAGTCAACAAACGTCGCCTGAGCCTGAGCTAACGCCTGCTCAATCTGTTCAGCGGTCAGCGGTGAATAGGTTTTGAGCGTTTCTCCTGTTGCCGGATTAATGCTTGCGATCGCCATTGTCACCTTCCTCGCTTTGCCACTGTTTGCAGGGTTTGCTACTGCTTCTACTGTCTCTCTAAACCGGTTAGATTTACGAGAAACCCAGCAGTTTGTATAGGTTCGTATAGATTATTCATCTGTCACTATTGGCCGCGATTGACCAGGCTCAGGGCTACCGCTTCAGCTACTTTGATGCCATCTACCGCCGCTGAGAGGATGCCGCCTGCATAGCCCGCGCCTTCCCCAGCGGGATACAGCCCTGAGGTATTGAGACTTTGATAGTCTTCGCCGCGCTTAATCCGAATAGGCGAAGACGTTCTTGTTTCTACGCCCGTAAGCAAGGCGTCATTCATCGCAAACCCTTTGAGCTTTTGATCAAAGGCGGGAATGGCTTCGCGGATGGCAGCGATCGCATAGTCTGGCAAACTCTCACTCAAATCGCCCAAATGCACGCCCGGCTTATAAGACGGCTTCACCTTACCTAGCTCTGTCGAAGGCCGCCCCGCCAAAAAATCGCCCACCAGCTGCCCCGGCGCTTCATAAGTGCCGCCGCCCAGATCAAAGGCCCGCGCTTCTAGCTGGCGCTGAAAAGCAATCCCTGCTAGCGCATCACCCGGGTAGTCAGCAGGGGTAATGCCAACGACAATTCCGCTATTGGCGTTTTTACCGCTGCGCTCATACTGACTCATGCCGTTGGTCACCACCCGCCCTGGCTCGGAGGTCGCTGCCACCACCTGACCGCCTGGACACATACAAAAGCTATACACCGAGCGCCCGTTAGCGCAGTGGTGCACGAGCTTATAGTCGGCTGCGCCTAGAATGGGATGGCCTGCCTTTTCTCCAAAACGAAACTGATCGATTAGCGGCTGCGGATGCTCAATGCGAAAGCCCACCGAAAAGGGCTTAGGCTCGATGTAAACGCCCTGCTGGTGGAGCATTTCGAAGGTGTCACGGGCGCTGTGACCAACGGCGAGAACGACGCGATCGCTCTCCACGAATTCGCCGCTCTCCAGGGTCACTCCCCGCACCTGACGGTTTTCTCCTGTGCCCTCTATCTCGACAGTCTCCACCCGATTTTGAAAACGAATCTCACCGCCTAACGCTGTAATCTGACGGCGCATACTTTCAACAATTTTCACCAGCCGGTAAGTGCCAATGTGCGGCTTACTAATGTACAAAATCTCTGGCACCGCGCCGTGATTAACCAGCTCTGTAAGCACCTTGCGCCCATGGTGATCATTGTCTTTTATCCGGCTGTACAGCTTGCCATCGGAAAATGTCCCCGCCCCGCCCTCGCCAAACTGCGCATTCGATTCGGGGTTGAACTTGCGCTTACTCCAAAAGCCAAAGGTATCGACCGAGCGCTCGTGTACGGCCTTGCCCCGCTCGACGATAATGGGCCGAAACCCCGTCTGCGCTAGCAGCAGCCCAGCAAACATGCCGCAGGGGCCAAGCCCGATCACAATTGGACGAGAGCCATCAGCAATCGCAACGGGCGCTTGCGCTACAGGGCAGTAGCTTGTGTCGGGGGTGGGTAAAATTCGCTTGTCTTTTTTGAACTGTTTGAGCAGCTGCTTTTGCTTGGGCGTCTCTACGTCGAGCGTGTACACCAGGGCGATCGCATCGCGCTTACGAGCATCGTAGCTGCGCTTGAACACTTTGTATCCCTGCAAATCGCCTGAAGAGAGCTTGAGCTTTTGGAGGATAGCTGTCTGCAAATCTCCCTCAGTGTGATCGAGAGGTAGCTTGACTTCGGTAAGGCGCAGCATAGGCGAATTTGACAGAGGATGAAAGGCAGAGCTGGATTGCCCGCTTTTCTATTTTCTCACAGCGCCTCAGATTCATGTGGAGATTGCGAGCCGATACCGCTAAGATAGCTTTTTCAATAAATACTTAGGATCTTCAATATACCCCCGACGAGCATAGAAACTGTGAGCGCGGCTACGTCTGGCATGACAGTGGACTTCAATGCGATCGCAGCTTCTTTTACAAGCGGCTTCGACTACGGCTTCTTCTAACAGCTGACCAACGCCAGCAGACCTGACCTGCTGATCAACACAAAAGTAGCTAATTCGGCAAAAGTCTCCTTTTAAGCCTAGCTGAGGGATAAAGTGAGCTGAGACAAAGCCTAGCAACCTACCTGACCCCTCAACGGCGACTATCAATAGAGCGTCAGGATGTGATGTCAGCTTGAGCAGTTTGTCTTCAATGAAGTGGGCTGTTTCGGAGTAGCCTAGCTGTTCTAACAGGTCAACTATTTTAGCGGCATCCTGAAAACGTCCATCGCGAATATTCACGGTCTCCCTTCTCACAGATATGGCTAAACACCGCCCGTGACATCAATAAACGAACCCGTGGTGTAAGCAGCCTCTGCTGATAGCAACCACAAAATCGCCTGTGCGACTTCCTTGGCTTGTCCTCCCCGCTTCATTGGAATAGATGACTTGACTCGATCTACTCGGTTTGGCTCGCCACCGCTCGCATGAATGTCCGTGTAGATAAAGCCTGGGCGGACAGCATTTACTCGAATGCCTTCACTGGCGACCTCTTTCGCCAGGCCAATCGTCATTGTGTCAATTGCGCCTTTAGAAGCGGCGTAGTCAACATATTCACCAGGAGAGCCCAGTCGCGCCGCGCCCGAAGAGACATTTACAATCGCGCCACCGCTACCGCCGTACAGAGTAGACATCCGCTTCACGGCTTCTCTAGCGCATAAAAAGCTGCCGACGATATTGGTCGAAAACACCCGGTTCAAACGAGCCACGTCCATGCTATCGACCCTCATCTGAGCTTCTAGAATACCTGCATTATTGACTAAAGCTGTGAGAGCGCCTAACTTCTCGTTTGCTTGGTCAAAGAGGCGGATAACCTCAGACTCTGAAGCGACATTGGCAGCGATCGCAATTGCCTTACCCCCCTGCTCTTCAATCGCTTGCACGGTGCTATCGGCAGCCGCTTGATTGTAAATATAGCTAATGCAGACATCGTACCCTTGAGTGGCCGCGAGGCGAGCAGTGGCAGATCCAATTCCACGACTCCCTCCTGTGACTATCAAAACCTTATTCATAGCTAGAAGCCTCAGGAATAAGTGACAAACGACGAACTAACTATAGCTTCCGCGCTTTGCTATATCTCCTTACCTTCGACAATAATAACCGGCAGCGAACTGGTCTCTAATATTGCTTGAGAAACTGATCCGACTCGCAGATCGTTTAAAGAACGAGGTCCGCGCTTACCCACAATAATTTCAGTAGCACTGTAGGCTTGAGCCGTGCGAATGATCTCTTCGGGCACCGATCCCACTTCGGTTATAAATCGATGGCGAATATCGGCTAGCAGCTGTTTTGACTGATCGCGCAGCTGTTCTATTGCTTGTTGTTCTGTCTCGCTGACAGCGCCGCCTTTAATAATGTGAACAACGATAACTTCACCATCGCTGCGGCGAGCTAAGTCTGCGGTTTTAGTCAACACTTGGGCTGACAGCGGGGAAGTGTCTACGGCAGCAACCAGGATGATCTGTCGGGCGATCGCCACTTTAGTCGGGTCCACTTCACCACGCTCTAACAGTTTTGGGGCAAACGTTGGAATTGCCCATGCCCCCAGCGGCGCTGTGACTAAAATAGACAGCGCTGAAATCGCCAGAATCGTCTCGCCGCCGTCAATGCCCTGCGCCAGCGGTACGGCCCCAATCGCCGCTTGAACGGTTGCTTTGGCAGAATTGCCCGGCAACAAAAACAGCCGCTCCTGCCAGGTCCAGTTGCTGCCTAGTGTAGAGAGATACCAGCCGAGCGATCGCCCCACCAGCGTCCCAATTGCCAGCATCACCAAACCCACCAGCAGGGTATCTCCCAGCACATGTAGCTGAATGCTCGCCCCCATCAGCACGAATAAAACAATCTCGGCAACAATCCATAAGCTATCGAATCCGCCTCTCAGCCGTCTGGCCAGCGGTGCATCCAGCTCAATCAAAAAAAACCCAGTTGCCATTACCGCCAGATAGCCTGAAAACACCGGCACATTCGCAGCCAACACGACCAGCAACAGCGCAAATCCGGCGGCGACCACAGCATCTTGAACCGTATTTTGCGTCCAGCTGTGCTTGGCCAGCAGCGTCACCAGCAGCCGGGCAGTCGCCCAGCCCGCCAGCACTCCTAAGACAATCTGGAGAATGACCTGAAACGGCAGCAGCTGTAAAGGGTTGAGCGTCACGCCGCCTGGCAAGCTCACACCGGCAGACGCGCCCTGCGATAGAAAGGCCAGCAGCAGGCTAAACACCAGCAGCAGCAGCACATCCGACAGAGCGCTACCGGTCAAGATAGCGTCAGGAACGCCCTTTTTAACGCCCCAGCCTAAGCTTTTCAGCCGCAGCATTCCTGGCACGATCACAGCGGGCGACTCTGCCCCAATGATGCAGCCTAAAAGCAAGCCGGTGAGAAAGTCGAACTGGAGCAGCCAGATGGCGGCAATGGCGATAGCGATCGCTTCAAAAGTCGCCGGTAAAAACCCTAATCGCAGCGCCACCGTTCCCTGCTGAGCTAGTTTCTCCCGGTCCAGCCCCAGCCCAGCCTTCATCAAAATCACCATGACGGCGATGGTGCGCAGCGAATCTGCCGCGCCCAGCACTGCCAGGCTAATCACATTGCTTGCCTGAGGTCCAAGCGCAATTCCCACCAGGATCATGCCGACCAGCGGCGGCACCTTCATCCGCTTGGCCAGCTGCCCAGCAAACAAGCCCGCCAGTAAAATCCAGATGACACTTGCTAACATTGCGCCCCGCTGAAGCTGAACCCTTATACCACTTCCGCTTAGTCAGGGAAAGCAACGGTGGAAAAGTATCGAGCTGTCAGCGAGGAGGCTGGTCGCTACCGGAAGTTGTCAGGGTTTAGAGGGCGACTGGATGATGGGGTAGCTCGCAGGGCCGTGCCGGTGCCCCCATCGGCAGCATCTAAGAAGGGCTTGAGGTTAATGCCCGTACTCGACGCTCTGCCGGATGTTGGGAAGTTTAAGACTTCGCCGATCTCGCCTAGAATGCTGCTGCCATTGAAGGTATTGACTACCGTAGTATTGTTGCCCGCGTCGGCTTGGGCCAGGTTCTCAAAGACGCGATCGCGTGTCACCACCGGATTTTGACCGGGGGGCACAGTGAAGACAATCTGGCACTGGCCCGGCGTTTGCTCAGTGGTGGCGCAGACAACGTCATAGCCATTTTCGACGCCGACTTGAAGATCGACTAAGCCTTGAGGACGGTAGGATTCTAAGCGATCGCTGATGGCGTTGCAGCGTCTTTCGGCAGTCCAGCCGCCGCCCATTTGGCCGGGAGTGGCCCAGGGATAGGCTTGCTCAGGCTGGCTCTCGGGCTGATACATCACTGTGAATTCGCCCTGATAGATCTGGCAGGCAAACCGAGCATCTGCCGGGAGTTCGCCAGCAGCTGGTTCTACTTCGGGAGGCTCGGTGCTCTGAGCATAGCCAGGGAGGGCCACCAGACCAGCCAAAAGTCCTGTACAGAGGGTGCCGCCGATTAAAGCACGACCGCGCTGACCAAATGACTGACTGTAGGTATTGACTTTCATAGGAAAAGTGTCCTGCTACTTTCTGCTCAGGCTAGCGTACAGGCCAAATGTTGGGGGATGGCGATGGACAGATCTGAGCCAATTTTAGAATTGGCCGTTGGCTAGATAGCCCCTTTATGGCGACAGCGTGTTGCATAATCGGCTGAGGCTAAGGAGAATGAAAAGTGTCCCAATAGAAATATGACGGCTGCTCTCTGTAAAGTTTTGGCGAATTTTTAGGTATAGAATTTCTATGGTCAACACAGCCCCGTACGGATCTTGGCGATCGCCCATCACTTCCGATCTGATTGTCTCTAGTGCTCTGCGGCTGGGCTCTGTGCGGCTAGACGGTGCAGATATTTACTGGAGTGAGCTGCGACCCACTGAGGGCGGGCGGCAGCTGGTAGTGCGATACGGCCCAGACGATGACCCTGGCAGCGTTACCGACATCACGCCAGAGCCTTTCAACGTGCGCACGCGGGTGCATGAGTACGGCGGCGGGGCGTATCTGTTGCATCAGGGTACGGTGTATTTTTCTAATTTTGCCGACCAGCGGCTTTACCGGCAGCGGGCAGGGGAGCCGCCCGAAGCGCTAACGCCAGCGGTGACGCCAGCTGCGGGGCTACGGTATGCCGACGCGGTTGCCGATCCGCAGCGGCAGCGGCTGATCTGTGTGGTGGAAGATCACCGTCAGCCGGGAGAGGCGGTGAATGCGATCGCTACCGTTCCCTTCTCTGGCGGAATGCCACGCATACTCGTCAGCGGCAATGACTTTTACTCATCGCCTCAGCTCAGCCCAGACGGGACGCAGCTCGCCTGGATCACCTGGAATCATCCGCAGATGCCCTGGGATGGGACGGAGCTATGGCTAGCCAACGTCAGTGAAGACGGTAGCCTGAGCCGACCGCAGCGGCTGGTCGGTAACGTGAAAGAGTCGGTTTGTCAGCCGCAGTGGTCGCCAGGCGGAGCGCTGCACTTTATCAGCGATGCGACCGGCTGGTGGAATCTGTACCGCTGGGAGGGCGAACGGGCGCAGGCGCTGTTTCCGATGGAGGCGGAGTTTGCCGGGCCGCAGTGGAACTTTGGCCAGAGCAGCTACGGCTTTGAAGACGCTCAGAATATTATCTGCACCTATATATACGAAGGCACGACGCGGCTGGCCCGGTTTGATACGCTGGCTCGCTCTATGGACGAGATTGAAATGCCTTATTCGGGCATTGGCAGCTTGCAGGTAGGAGAGGGGTTTGCGATCTTTTTGGCGGCTAGCAAGACCAAACCCAGCGCTCTGGTTCGCTTCGATTTGGCTACGCACAGCATGACCGAACTGCGCCAGTCGAGCAGCCTTAAGGTGGATGCAGGCTATATCTCTGAGCCTGAGGTGATTTCTTTCCCCACAACCGGCGGATTTAATGCCTATGGAATTTACTATCGGCCTCAAAACAAAGATTGTGAAGCGCCCGTGACCGAGCGTCCGCCGCTTTTGGTGAAGACTCACGGTGGCCCAACCGCAGCGGCTTCTAGTGCGTTTAATCTGGCGATTCAGTACTGGACGAGTCGGGGCTTTGCCGTGCTAGATGTGAACTACGGCGGCAGCACGGGCTATGGCCGCGCCTATCGCAACCGGCTTCAGGGCAAGTGGGGCATTGTCGATGTAGATGACTGTACCAATGGGGCGCGCTATCTGGTGGATCAAGGTAAGGCCGATGTTGACCGGCTGGCTATTGATGGGGGCAGTGCGGGCGGCTATACCACCCTAGCGGCGCTGACTTTTCGCGATGTGTTTAAGGCGGGAGCGAGCTACTACGGTGTGAGCAATATGGCGAGCTTAGCGGAGGAAACTCATAAGTTCGAGGCGCGCTATCTGGATAGTTTGGTCGGGCCATATCCTGAAAAGAAGGCGGTTTATGATGAGCGATCGCCCATAAACGCAGTCGACCAGCTCTCTTGCCCTATTATCTTTTTACAGGGCTCAGAAGATAAAATTGTGCCGCCAAACCAGGCAGAGACAATGGTCGACGCACTCAAAGAAAAAGGCATTCCGGTGGCCTATTTGCTCTTTGAGGGAGAGCAGCACGGGTTTCGCAAGGCGGAGAATATTAAGCGGGCCTTAGACGCTGAACTCTCTTTTTATTCGCAGATATTTGGCTTTGAGATAGCCGATGATATTGAGCCGGTAGAGATTTTTAGGAGAAATTAGAGAATGGTGGCAGAAACAGGAAAGGATTTGGGCGATTGCCCTGCTGAGTCGTTCTGGCAGATGAAACCGTGGTGGTGTCAGCCCTGGTCAATTATCCTCACGGGGCTAGCGATTCCCGCGGGCTCTTGGCTATTGCTGCATCGGCTGTGGATAACCCTGCCGGTTGTCGGGGTGATTCTGCTCTGGTGGACGTTGTTTTTAGCTTTGGTGCCTGCCCAATATATGGCAGCGATGAAAGAGGATGCCAGTAGAGAGCTTTGACAGACATATAGCCACTGCCGGCTAAAGATTTTGCAAACATGATTTGAGGAGACTATTCGATGGCTGAGGCTGAGAACGTATTAGGGACGCCGCTGCAAACCTGCTGCACTTCACCAATGACGGGATTTTACCGCGATGGCCAGTGCCAAACGGGGCCGCAAGACCGGGGCGTGCATGTGGTGTGTGCCGAGCTGACAGAGGCTTTTTTGAGCTATACCAAGGCTCAGGGTAATGATTTGAGCACACCTCAACCGGCCTACAATTTTCCGGGGCTGAAGCCGGGCGACAAATGGTGCCTATGCGCGGCCCGCTGGCAAGAAGCTTTAGACGATGGCGTGGCCCCGCCGGTAGATTTGGCCGCGACTCACAAAGCGGCGCTGGGGCACCTCAGCCTGGAAGATTTGCAGGCCAATGCTGTCGGGCAAGACTGAGCACTTACCGCTCAGCCGCTGTGGATTATTCGGTTAGGATTGAGGATTAAATAACTTGACCCTTTGCGCCTGTCCCACTGCCCACTCTACGGGAAGAGCAAGCTTTACACCCCAGCCCTCTCGCAGCGGGAGCTTCCGTATATACGCAAGTGTAAGATGTTGGGTGAGTGGCCTCAGTTGCTGGCCCACCTCGCCCTGCGGGCACTCCTCCGAGGAGGAGATTTTTCCTGGCTTGTCTTTGAGGTGATCGGGTCGCCTTTGCCCATCCAGGCTGAAGTAAATCCCCGCTTGGGCGGGGTGGCCCGCAGGGACGGGGTGGGTCAGCAATCGAGCTACCTAGCCGATCTTCTCGCTTTTCTTACTGGTGTGTACACGGTAGCCTAGCAGGAGAGGAAATTAGCTCTTCTTGCAGAGTTGGGTACGGGAGTTGCGCACTTTATTAAGTCCTTGCTCCTTGGCCAAATTCCTAACTGGTTGCTCAAAGTGCCTTTAGTCGCCGTCTCCAGGCACTGCTGGACAGGCGATCGCCCCCGTCAAATCAGCCAGAACACTAACCGTCCCTCAAAATTTGTCAGCATAGCGATGCCGATGAGATAGTGAGACCAATCACTTCAGACATCAGGACTTCGCCATGCTGGGTCAAAACAAGTACGTCAATACCGCCGCTGTCTTCTCTAGTGCGCTCACTGTGAGTATGGCCGTGAGTATGGCCGCAACGACGCTACCGGCTTTTGCGCAGACTCGCTTTAGCGATGTTGGCAGCAGCTATTGGGCCAGCCAATATGTGAAGTCACTGACGGCTAATAACGCGATTAGCGGGTTTCCTGACGGCAACTTTCGACCCGACGAACAAATGACGCGGGCGCAGTTTGCGGCTGTTATCAGTGGGGCTTTTATCAGCGGCGCTTCTCCTCAGCCGGTTGTCCGTGAACCTATTGCCTTTAGCGATGTGCCAGCAGGTCACTGGGCGACTGGCGCGATTTCCACGGCCTACTCCAGAGGCTTTTTGAGCGGTTACCCCGACGGTACGTTTGGGCTAGATCAGCCAATTACCCGTGTAGAAGTACTGGTCGCACTTAGCAAGGGTCTGGGCATTGAAAAGCTGGGCCAGCCCGGTGAGGCTGTGAATGCTTATGCCGCTGGTTTGGGTATTGCGCAGCCGGCTGGCGAAACCGAGCCGCTGCTGAGTGCTTTTAGCGATCAAGGCGAAATTCCGACTTGGGCTAGAGATGCGATCGCTGCCGCCACCCACTACCAGTTTGTGGTCAACTACCCAAATGTGCAGCAGCTTCGCCCAGGGCGCAATGCTACCCGTGCTGAAATCGTTGCGATGGCGCATCAGGCCATGGTGCTCACTGGCAAGGCCAACCCCATTGCGTCTGCTTATGTAGCTGCCCCTGTTGCCTCTACCGCTCCAGAAGTGCCGCCGACCGAGTCGCCGTCTGAACCTGTCTCAGACGCGCCTACAGAAATTACTGCCGACCTGATTGCCTCTTTAGAAAGCGACAGTACGGCAGTGCAGCAGGCTGCCACCGACTCTCTAATCGAAACGGGAGAGGAAGCCGTTCCTGAGCTGGCCAACGCCTTAGAAGCGGATAGCGCTCAGACTCGGGCGATCGCTGCCTACGCGCTCAGTGAAATTGGCACAGAAGCCCAAGCGGCGACGCCTGCTCTCTTAGAAGCTCTGCGAGATGATGACGAACTGGTGCGCGCCCTGGCGACAAGTGCCCTTACCAACGTCGGATTAGACCAGCCTGCGCTGACCAATGTTTTAGTAGCAGCGGTGCAAACCGAATCGGGCCTGGTTAAAGATATTGCTGCCGATGCCCTGCTAGCGATGGGGGGCGACGCTGTACCAGCGCTGGGCCGCCTGCTCGAAAACGAAGCTACCGGCAGCCTTGCCAGACAAACCGCAGCCACGCTGCTCGGCGATATCGGCTCAGCAGACGATCTGGGCAACGTTGCTCTGCAATCGGCAATTCCCATTTTGGTCAGCACGCTCAATGACGGCAATAGCAGCGTTCGCCAGGCGGCGGCCTCTGCGCTAGGCGACTTTGGTCCGCTGGCAGAACTCGCTCTGCCGGCCCTGTCTCAAGCGCTTTTGGGAGAGGATGCAGGCGTTAGCCAAACGGTCGCTGGCACGCTGCTCAAAATTGGGCCTGAATCAATCCCTACCCTCACTGCTGCCCTGAATAGCGACAATGCGTTAGTCCGACTATACGCGGCAGATGCCCTGTGGACGCTGACGGAAGACCGCAACTTGATCTTGCCCACCTTGATTTCAGTGGCCGCTTCGAGCGATTTTGAAACTCGTGAGCTGGCAACGTTAGGCATTTCCTACTTGGGCAGACAGGCGCTGCCAGCGGTGCCCTTGCTCAATCAGCTGCTGGGCGATCGCGACTCTCGCACCCGCAATATCGCCCAGACAGCGTTGGAAATTGTCGGCAGAAACAGCCAGCCCGCTTCTACGCTAGGCATCATCGGCAGACAGACCCAGCGGCTAACCCGGGTGCCAGGGGCAGTGCCAGCGGTCGTTAGAGCGATCACCCGGCTGTGGCGGTAAGGCTGAGCCAGTAACTTGCCGGCCCCAAGCCTCGCTGAATTTGTTGGCAGCTATCTATCTGGAGCGGTGGGGCTGACGCTATGATGATGCGGGCGTTGGCTACACGCCTCACTACTCGTTCTTTTTATTGGCGCTATGTCAACCGGTTCTTCTAAGACCTCTATCTACGCGGCTATGGCGGCCAACGTTGCCATTGGTATTGCCAAATTTGTCGGCGCTTCTATCAGTGGCAGCCCTGCCATGCTCTCAGAGGGCATTCACTCAGTAGTCGATTCGGTAAATGAGGTGCTGCTGCTGTACGGACTCAAGCAGAGCGAGGTGATCGCCGACGAGCAATATCCGCTAGGGCGCAGCCAGGAGCTGTACTTTTGGTCGCTGATGGTGGCAGTGCTGATTTTTTCGCTGGGCGGTGGTCTGTCGATGCTGCAAGGCATTCGTAGCTTGCAGCAGCCCGAGGCGGCGAGCAGTTCGCTGGTGAGCTACTGCGTGCTCGGGGCGGCGGCGCTGTTTGAAGGCGCGGCCCTAACGGTCTCTATTCGAGAATTTAACAAGGCTCAAACCAACCTAGATCTAGGACTTTGGCGAGCGATCGCCCAAAGTAAAGACCCCGGCGCTTTTATTGTGATCGTAGAAGACTCAGCGGCGCTAGTGGGGCTGGTGATCGCGTTTGCGGGCGTGTGGCTGAGCGAATTTACCGGTAATCCGGCTTACGATGCGATCGCCTCCATCTCAATTGGCGTTTTGCTGACCGTCGTCGCTACGGCGCTAGTTGCTAAAACTAAGGGCCTGCTGGTAGGAGAGAGTGCTTCGCCAGAAACCCGCGAGAGCATTAAGACAATCGTTCGTGCCGACGAAGCGGTGTCAGCTTCTGAAGCACCCATCACCCTTCACCTGGGGCCACGAGACGTACTGCTAGCACTGAATATTGAATTCAAAGACGAGCTATCTGCTGACGAAATTGAAGCCGCAGTGCGACGAATCGAAAAGAAAATTCGGGAAACTCACACCGAGGTCAAACGCATTTTCATTGAGGCTGCTTCAATGGTTTGAGGCCGTTTTAATCGTTCCTATGGCCCTCACCCCGACCCTCTCCCCGGGGGAGAGGGAGCTAGATCTGACCCCCTTCTCCTTCGGAAAAAGGGTTGGGGATGAGAGTCTCAGGAATTGTGCATCTTATTAGATTCTTATTCCTAAGAGAATTTTTTTCAATTAAATGCGACAGAGATCATGGTTTCCGTAGATAACAAACCCGATGAGCAGCAGTCGAACAGAGTAGACGTTTCAGTCGCAATCCGCGCTTACAATTCTGAAGAAACGCTAGCTCTGATCTTAGAAAAGCTGAAGTCGCAGATCAGCACAGAAAACATTAGCTGGGAGATTATTATTGTCGATAATAATAGTACAGATGCCACTCAGCAGATTGCCCAAGACTACCAGGCCAGCTGGAATAAACCCTATCCTCTAAAGTACTTTCTCGAAGCTAGACAGGGCGCGGCTTTTGCCAGGCGACGGGCAATTTCAGAAGCAGCCGGAGAGATTGTTGGCTTTTTAGATGATGACAATTTTCCAGGCGATCGCTGGGTTGCCGAGATATACGCTTTTAGTCAGTCTCATCCTCAAGCAGGCGTGTTAGGCAGTCGCATACGCGGCGATTTTGAGGTAGCTCCGCCCAAAAACTTTGAGAAGATACAGGGCTTTCTAGCCATCAAAGAATACGGAGAAACCCCTCGCCTGTTTAATGCGGATCTGCTCGATTTACCGGCTGGCGCAGGCATGGCCGTCCGTAAAGCGGTATGGCTTGAAAACATACCGGATCAGCTTCAGCTAAAAGGTCCAGTAGGGCAGTCTTTAGCCTCTAAAGGCGAAGATTTCGAAAGTATGGTTCATATCAGTCGGTCGGGCTGGGAGATTTGGTACAACCCTGAGATGTGCATCGACCACCGGATTCCGGCCTCTCGGCTAGAAAAAGATTACTTACTCGGGCTGGTCCGCGCTAGCGGTCTGAACGTTTGCACGCTGCGCCTAGTCAAAGCCCGAGGCTGGCAAAAACCGCTGATCGTTGCCAGACTGGTTTTAGGCAGTTCGCGCAGGATCATCAAACAGTTCTCTAAATATAGAGGTCGTTTTGAGGATGATGTAGTCGCTAGCTGCGAGATGGCGTTTTTTGTGAGCAGCTTAATGAGTCCGCTCAAGCATCTGAAAAACAATCTGAGAAACAACTAGAACAGCTCCTAAGCAACTCGACAGGAACCATATGGCTTACAGATCGTTTCAGCCAGTTGCACCGACGGAGGCTTCAGGTTCAGCTGACGAGCCAGGGCTGAAGGGGCTAAATCCGTATTATGGCTCGATGATGAGGACTCCATTTTGCAAGCTTTTTCCGGCGATAGCGACTTATCTAGTCATTCTAGCCTGCTATTTTCAGCCTAAAGCATCCATCTAGCTTGGCTTTGAGTAGTTTTTAGGCAATTGCTCAACTCCCCCTAAAAGGGTATCGCAGAAAAGGAGAAAAGGTTTAAGTTTGAGCAATGGAAAAACTGCCCGACCTAAGCAGTCTGTCAGGCGAGGCCAAAGATGCCTTGATCATAGCTTTGTGGGAAGAAGTCCAACAATTGCGGCAACGGTTGGACGAACTAGAGAAGCCGAAGAAAACGAGCGAGAACTCAAGCATCCCACCTTCCAAAGGATTCAAGGCAAACAAAAAGCCAACGAAGCCAAAAAAAGGCGGCGAGCGCCGGGCGGCGAGTGTTGGTAGAGCAAGCGGTGGACGTAAGCTACATCCTCGTCCTGATGAAACTGTGATTGCGCGGCTTGAGTGCTGCCCAGAATGCGCAGCGGCAATACCAGCGGAAGTGCAACGGTTGCATAGTCGCTACGACCGCATAGGACTGCCCAAGATACAGCCGATAGTGACCAGGGTAGAGCGCTATCAAGGGCAATGTAAAGCGTGTGGAGCCGCCTCAACTGCTTCAGTGCCGGAGCATCTAGGGTCTGGCTCACCATTCGGACTAAGTCTTGAGAGCCTATCGATTTCGGAAGGCGCACTGGCCAACCTGCTTACTTGGGTGCAAGACCGGTTAGCAGAGCCGTTAGCCGAAATCCTCTGGCACTTACGACAGGCTGACTTAATTTGCTCGGATGAGACCAGTGCTAGAGTCAACGGCAAGACCCAGTGGGAATGGGTGTTTCAAAATCCAGAGGTGTGTTTTCATTTAATTTGTACAACCCGAGGCGGTAGCGTTGTTTACGCCGTGCTTGAAGACCACGAACCCGAGGTGTGGGTCTCGGACTTGTTGGGCGCACAAGCGAATAACCCCGCTAAGCAATGGCAGGTATGTCTAGCTCATCAGCTCAGAGATTGCCAGTACGCTATGGACGCAGGCGATACTATCTTTGCAGGCGAAATGAAAGCGCTCTTCAAGCGGGCACTCGCCATTCATCATCGGCGCGGACAGCTCGCTGACACTACGCGCTATCAGTATCGATTGGATATTAAGCGACAGTTGCGTAGGATACTAGGTCTAGTGCCTGACCACGCCGACGGTATTCGCTTGCAAAAGCGCTACGAAGGCATCCAAGACAACCTGTTTTTATTCCTTGAAGATGCCTCCATTCCGCCAGCCAATAATTCTAGCGAGCAGGCCATTCGGATGAGCACCCTCTTCTGGAAAGTAAGCAATGGCTTCCGCTCAGACTGGGGAAGAGATTTGTTTGCCGCTGTGCGCTCTGTTGTCAACACAGGTAAACGGCAAGGCCTGTCAGCCCTTCAGTCTATTCAAAGAGCGCTCTCTGGTCGATCTTTGTTCCTACCCGGTTGAGTAATTAGTTGCCCCTGAAAAACCACTAAAAGCCAAACCAGATGAGCGCTTCAGGCTGTAAGTAGCAGGCTAGAATTACCAGATAAGCCGCTACCGCTGGGAAAACCTTGCAAAATGAAGCCATCCTCATCGCCCTCAAATACCGACTCGCCGCTATCCGCCCTGGCTCGACAGCTGAACCTGAAGCATCCGTTAGTGCAACTGGCTGAAACGATAGAGTGGCAGACGTTTGAGGCGAAGTTTGGCCGAGTTGCTAAAGCGAGTGGCGGACGGCCCGCGTTGCCGACGCGGTTGATGGTGGGGCTGCACTACCTGAAAGCGCTATACGACGAAAGTGACGAGTCAGTGGTGTCAAAGTGGGTAGAAAATCCATACTGGCAGTACTTTTGTGGGGAGCAGATGTTCCAGCATGACTTTCCCTGCCATCCAACGAGCCTTGTGAAGTGGCGAAAACAGATTGGCGTAGAGGGTTTTGAACAACTACTTGGACAAATTATTCAAACGGCAATGCGCGCATCTGTGATGCGACCGAAAGAGATTGAGCGAGTGAATGTCGATACAACAGTGCAAGAGAAAGCAGTGGCTTTTCCGACGGATGCGAGACTTTATAATCACGCCAGAATAACCTTGGTTCGAGCGGCTAGGAAGAGAGGTGTTGAATTACGTCAAAGCTATGTGAGGGTTGGGAAGTACGCCTTCTTTGAGCAAAGTCGCTACCGTGTCGCCAGACAGCTCAAACGGGCCAGGAAATATACTCGAAAGCTGCGTACTTACCTGGGTCGTGTGATGCGAGATATTGAGCGAAAACTACCGCAGCCAGATGCAGAAATGGCAGTGTTGCTGAACAGAGCAAAACAGATTGAACAACAAAAGAAAAGTGACTCTAAAAAGCTCTACAGTATGCACGCTCCTGAAGTCGAATGCATCGCCAAAGGCAAGGTTCACAAGCGCTACGAGTTTGGCTGCAAAGTGGTGCTCGTGACCATCAGCACCAGCAATTGGATTGTCGGTGCTGATGCGGTTCACGGCAATCCCTACGACGGCGCAACGCTCAGCGATGTGATTGAGCAAACCAGCCAACTGACAGGCATCGTACCCAAGCAAGCAGCGGTAGACAAAGGCTTTCGAGGCACAAAGCATCACCCAAAGGGACTACAGGTACTGGTTGCAGGCACTCGAAAGTTCAAGGGGGTGCTCAAACGGTTGGTCAAGCGACGGAGTGCGATTGAACCGGTCATTGGTCATCTCAAGCATGACCACGCGCTAGGACGTAACTTCCTGAAAGGAAAGCAGGGCGACCGCATCAACGCTTTGCTTTCTGCCTGTGGCTTTAACCTCCGTAAGCTCTACCGTTGCTGCCTTGATGCAGCAGGCAGTTATGCGTTGGCCTAGCCCGCCCGAGGCGATCGCCTAAATGACTGATTTAGGTTTTTCAGGGACGACTACCTAACGTGAGTTCGGGTTAAGAGATCCTGTAGTCATCAAGCCTGAAGTGAATCCCCTCCCGTCGGAGGGGTGCCCGCAGGGCGGGGTGGGTCGGCAGCTCGTGCTACAAGCCGAAACCCACCCCTGCGCCCCTCCCAAGAGGGGTTTTGCCTCGGGAGAGGCGGCTAGGGTTACTGTCTGACCAATGTTTCAGGTAATTGCTTATCCCGAACTCACGTTAACTACTTTGCGTAAGCAATAGCCCATTCGGGTCAACACCACCGCCATCGTGCTCGCAGCAGGCAGTTGCTCGTCGCGGTAGCCCTGCACACTGAGCTGCCGCAGCGCTTCGGCTGCTGTCAGACGAGTGAACGCTATCGAACTGGTGAAGCTCGGCTCCTGCTGCGCATGAGCTTCGGCCAGTTGTTTGAGCGCTGCCGCAACTGCTGGCTGTCGCGCTTCTCAGCGCTTATTGCCACTCAAGCTTGACTGCGCACCCTAACAGACGGCTCCAGTGCGCTTCTCGCCTAATCCGACCGTCACACTCTGACGATTCCAGCCAAACTGGCTCTCCGCTAGCCGAGCGCTTCCCTGGCAATACTTCAACGTCATCTCCGCTTGAAAGGCTCGTCGATTAACTCCCCTCAGATGGGCAGCGGGCAGACGCAGATCCTCGATTTGAGACCGACTCAACGGCGACGATTCCTGAACTGCTGACAATAGGCTGAGTCCTTAGAACAGATACATCTGGCTGTATTCTACCTTCTAGGCACTTTCTTTGGCAGAAACTACCTAAGACAACTTCAGTCAGGCAAATTTCGAGGAGGCGTGTCTGTACTCTGATAGAACTTCTGCTCTAAGTCGCCTAGCCATAGCCATAACACGCCAGCGGCGATAGGAATCCCGACTGAAACAGCACTCGCGGTTAGAGAGATCGGCTCAAAAGCAACTATTATCCACGGCAGAAGAGACCACAGAATGATGTTTAACACTAGGGCAACTTTTCGGATTTGTTGAATGCGCTGAAGTGCTGAAGCGCAACTGCTGCAGTGTTCGGTGTGAGAGTGGTAGCGCTCCATCAAGGCTTCTGTTGACCACTGGGAAGGCAAGCTCTGACCGGGGAATGGGTCAGCCGTAAACTCACTCACCCATCTACGGAAAGCAACGACATAGCGATCCGCTTGTGTTGGCAGATAACAGGTTTGTGCGTAGGAGACATCACCCCGTTTCTCTAGCAATCTCTCCTGAATATGCAAAAAGATTTGGTCATCTTCTAACACTCGGTTGTTGTTGATATGGCTATACCAGCGCGGCGTAAGTCGGATAAAAAAGCTCGGCAGCTTAGAAGAAAACTTGAAAGGAAAGCGCGCAATCACGCGGCACTCTCCTTTACGAATGGGCGTGACGTATACCACCGTCAACGTTCTGCCAAACTGTTTGGAGGTTAGATCGTGGTACATCAAAGAGGGCGCTGCAAAGGCTGTGTGTTGAGTTCCTAATTTACCTTTGCGGGGGCCTTCTGGCCAAATGCCTCGGAAGCCTTGCTTGTCTGAGGCGACTACGTCCATCTGCATTGGCGCGGCATTTTCTCGTTTGCTCACCGTCTTGTGATGCGTATAGGGAATATGGCTGACATCTAAAACATTCTCTAATAGAGTAAGCGCATCATAGGGCAGGTCACGAAAGGTATTAAGCATCACCCAACCTTCTGGCTCAGCCTCTAAGGGTTCAATGATAGGAACGCTCACTCGCGCCGCATTCTCCGGCTTACCGGGATAAACAAAGAGAAGATCTTGACAGACTTTTGTAGGCAGAGAGTCGATACAAGCTCGGCTAGATAGATGCGCTTCACCGTCAGGCGGCTGTTGAGGAATGTGCTTACATGCCCCACTCCCGGCAAAGGCCCAGCCATGATAAGGACATTCCAGCAGCCCAGCTTCATTAATCCGGCCTTCTGACAATGGTGCAAGGCGATGGGGGCACTGGTCGGCAAAGACACGCCAAGTTTGCGATCGCGCTTCCCACCAAATCACCACATCCTGTTCAAGCAAGGTAAAGCGGGTTGGCTTAGCTTTATCTAGGTCTCTCACGTAGTGAACGGGGTACCAAGCTTCAGCCCAGTCAAAGTGATCGGGATCTAGCCCACCCGCTAGTAGTGGAGAAAGGCTCTCAAGGACTGATGAATCCGAGATTTTATTTTGGGTAGCCGTCATATGCTTGAGGGAAAACCGTTTGTACCCTTCTATTATGTTAGAAAATGTCACTGAAGAACGAAGTCAAACCGGGCTTGCTTCCCGTCGGTAGTGTCCTGAATGGCCATTGTCAGCTCCGGCTGGAAGAGGAAATCGCTTTCATTTAGAGGCTCTTCGGGCAAGTAGAGTTGAGTGGTCAATACTGGGCGATCAGGTGCCTGCACTTTGATATGTAAATGGCGAGTCCGCCCTGGATATAGCCCTGGAACGATGGTTTCGAGCCAGTAGCGGCCCTCTACGTCCGTAAACTGGTGACCTCGTAACTTATTTCCTGTATTGTCGTACCGCCCCTGAGCATCGGTTTGCCAAACATCAATCAGGCTGTTGGCAAGCGGTACACAGTCTGTCGTTAGCACCTGACCGGTCACGATCAGTCGGCTGCCTGCTGTATCCGCCTCTAGTAGCGACCGGCGCTGAGGTGAGTTGGCGCTATAAAAAGGGCCTGGGGTTTGAGCGGGGGTGGTGAGGCCGCTATTTTCACAGGCGGGGGTGGGTGACAGGCTTTTTGGGCTAGTGCCTGAATGGGCGTCTGAATGTGAGCGCGGCCTGGACTTCGGGGCGGTTTGGCTGCAAGCCGCAAAGGTGAAGACTGCCAGCAAGGGAGGCGATCGCCGCAAGAAGCGACGACGACTGATGCGACCAAATCCTATTCTATTCGGCAAGTTTGCGTTCATGAGACCATCCAAACGGAATCCGGGGTGATTCTATTTTGGCTTACAGCGTCTGAGTTTGTAGAAGGTGGTGGCGATTATCCTATTCGTGAATGCTGGTAGTGATCACCAATTGCTAGGGATAGAGCAGCCGATTACACGATTGAGTCAATGTCGAAATGGCCAAAATCCGATTAAATGAAAAGTAGGACAGGGGGCTGCTTTATGAGTTTTACGAAACCCTCAATTCGATTTAATTATGGCAAGTATTAGAGGCTGTTCTCTTTGCGTGGCTGAGGTCTTAATCATTGGTTTGGCGCTATCTGGATGCGCCTTACCCGCCACTGCGCCCCTGGAGACCTCGGAGTCCTCGGAGGCAGCGCCCTCAAATGAACTGCTCACACAGGTTCCCACGCCGCAGGTTGTCACCCTGGTAGAGTCACTAGAGCATCCCTGGGGGCTTACCTGGCTACCAGATGGCACCCTACTGGTCACTGAGAGACCGGGGCGAGTGCGCATTATTAAAGATGGGGTACTTGACCCGACGCCTGTGAGCGGACTGCCGGAGGTGTTGAACCAGGGGCAGGGCGGCCTTATGGATATTACTATCCACCCCCAGTTTGCCGAAAACCAGTGGGTGTATTTTACCTATGCCGATGGCACAGGTTCAGCCAATCGTACGCAGGTCGCACGCGCTCGGTTTGATGGAAGTGCCCTTTCAGATTGGCAAGTTATTTTTGAGGCGAACCGGACGAAAGAGGGGACGCAGCACTTTGGCTCTCGTTTGCTGTGGATGCCAGACGACACGTTGCTGGTTTCGATTGGCGACGGGGGTAATCCGCCGGTAACCCTAGAGGGCGAATTGATTCGCAATCAGGCCCAGAACTTAGGCAGTCATTTAGGCTCACTGGTGCGGCTCAACGATGACGGAACAGCCCCTGAGGATAATCCCTTTGTCAATACAGCGGGCGCAGATCCCACCATTTGGAGCTATGGCCATCGCAACATTCAAGGGGTGGCCTTTGATACGGTGACCGGTCAGGTGTGGGCCACAGAACATGGCTCTCGGGGCGGTGATGAGTTGAACCGGATAGTCGCGGGTGAAAACTACGGCTGGCCGCTAGTAACTCATAGTCGTGAGTATTCTGGTGGAGAGATCTCATCGGAGCGATCGCGCCCTGGCATGGTAGATCCTCTCATTGTTTGGACACCCTCGATTGCACCCTCTGGACTAGCGGTGTATCGGGGCAGCCAAGTCCCACAGTGGCAAGGCGATCTGTTTGCCGGTGGACTTGTCTCGCAGTCTATTCAGCATATTCAGCTGAATGACTCAGGTGCCGTCCTCAGCCAAACTCCTATCGACATTGGGCAGCGAGTACGGGAGGTTGCCCAAGGCCCAGACGGGTTTATCTACGTTCTGACGGATGCGGCCAACGGCCGTTTAGTGCGGTTAGAGCCTAGCTAGATACCAACGCTCTACTTTCCGTTGAGCCATTGCGCCTGTGTCAAAAGCGACCGTGACGGGGACGATGACTGAATACGAGCCAACCTGATGCGAGAGCAGACGATGGCAGAGTTGGCTTCAGCTCGTGCCCGCAGCCGGATGGGAGAGAGTCCGAAGCAGATAGACGAGGGGGCCAGGTAGAAAGTGACGATTTCATTGGAAGGCTTCGCCATCGCACTGGCTGACGCAGGGGAACTAACAGTCCAAGAAATCTGCGAGCAGGAAAGACTCGGCTCAAAAGCCGGTTCAAGAATCGACGCTTCAGGCCTACCTATCGGCAGTACGCTGTCGCCTACACCGATTGCTGGGTAGGCGACAAACAAGTGATCCCCAGCAAACGACATCGAGCGGTTGGCAAAGATAGTGGACAAACTAATCGCATTGAGCGTCTCAACTGCACGCTACGCCAGCGCGTATCGAGAGTGGGGCGAAAGATGCTGTCACTCTCAAAGAAACTGAAGAATCACGTTAGGGTCATTTGGTACTTTATTCATCATTGCAACAAAGCCTTACCCGTTTAGGACTACCCTTTTCACTGAGGATCGCTGTTTGTTCATCACTTTCTAAAGCAAGTGCTACCTGATAATACGCTGGATCTACAATCCGACATCGCACTCAAGCCGCCATTAGTCCCAATGCGTTCCTCCCTTATCTGATCGATGATAAAACAGCTAAACAAGCTGTTTGAGAGAGATCCGCATTCAGTAACGACTTCTAAAAGTGATTCCATAGAACTCACTGATATCTCTATCAGAAGCGCGTGTTTACTCCTGCAAGCTGAGCTGATCGGTAGATCGTTTTACTTTATTGATCCAGCCTTGACTGAGACGAAGAACTTCTGAGTAACTCATATCGCTATCTAGCACCAGATCAAACACGGATGGCTTAAACCATTGGGGAAACCATTTGTTTAGCTTTCTGCCGATGATAAGACGGAAGATAAATTCGGGAATGAGCCGCTTTGCTCGGGGAAATGAGTAGTCAGAGAGAGCTATAAGCGCATGGGCGTCGGCTACTCGTTCTTTGGAGAATTGGGCAATTGCCTGAGCCCAGTCATCTTGAGCGCGATCTAGCAGCTGTTTGAAAATGATGATATCTTCTAGGGCTGAATTGCAGCCCTGGCCGATAGAAGGTGAGACGGCATGGGCGGCGTCTCCTATAACCAGGATGCGATCGCCCTGATGAAAGTGATCGCACTTTACCGTTAACAACCGACCCACAGGCCGCTGTAAAAGCGCATCGGCTTCTTCCGGTGACAGCACCGCTCGAAAGGTTGGCAGCTTTTCTTCAAAGTAGTTTAAAACATCTTCTTTGGTCTGCAACGTTTCTAGAGGATTGCGCTTGGCAGGGAAGATCAGCGTGCCGTACAGAACATCGTGGGGCTGAGGCGCGAGAATAATGCGACTATCTTTACCGATGCTGCTGGTATGAATACGGTTGGAGGCAAACTCAACGCCTGCTTCTAAATTTTTGCGCGCAAGGAAAACAGATTTGTAGGCATCTGGTACATAGCTCTGTTCGCAGTGAAAACTGTACTGCTCCGCTAGCTGTTCTCTGACGTTAGATCTGGCACCATCTGCGCCGACGAGTCGGTCGTAATAGATTGAAAAACTCTCCCCGTTGGCATCTTTTACTTGAATGGTCTGTTGATGGTCGTCAATGTGCTTGCAGGTGCAGTTGAAGTGAATCGTCAGCTCGGGCTGGGTGTAGCTGGCGGTGAGGTGTTTTAACAGCGTTTCTACCAGCCGATTGCGATCAATGACCATCGTTTCATTTTTGCGCGGAATATCGCGAACCTTGTTCTTACGATGGATGACTGACCCAGTACAGATCATGCTTTCTTGGGCGATCGCCTCCTCCAGCCCAGGAATACCGCGCAGCGCCTTGCGTCCCCTTTCCTGCAAGGCAATCGGAAACGACCGCTGCTGATTGAGATCGACAGATCTAGGATCGGGGCGGCGATCCAAGAGGTCTACCTGATAGCGGCGTTTCAGTAGGTAGTGGGCCAACAGTAGTCCTGCTGGCCCAGCGACTACAATCACGGCTTTTTGGAGAGAGGTGTTCATGATTTAGTTCCAGAGCCTGTTCTAAAGAGTACTGAAAATTTTCTCGCGGCTGCTTTTGATTAGTGAGGGGTGACCTTAGTCCAAAATAACTTTTAGACGATAGCGCTTCTTTTTGCCACCCCCAGTTGGCGTCAGCAGAGCTGATGGTGGCAAAAAAGCAAAAAATATGTGTGTGCGATGTATCGCCCCTGTAACCGTCAGATCTTCGCGGGAGATGCTAGGTAATCGCAGCGCCTACCCTCCAAAAATGTTATGGTTCAATGTTCGTAAAAATTGACACTTAGCACGATGTGCGGATGTTGTATTTCTCATACAGTCTTAGCTATAGGGTAGCCTCACCGAGATCAACATAAATTCGTCTAAGTGCAAGCCAATTCAACGGAACCGACCGACCGTTAGCGGTCCAGCATCAATCTGCGGGAGATATTGAATTTTGTGTAAGCGCAATGCGCTTACACAAAATTCAATACAGTCTTGTTGCTGCAACCTTCTGGGCGACCGGATACCGCGGCCCTTCCCCGAGATCACTGTAGAAGAGCAGCTCGTGATCTTGGACTGGCACTCGCATTTCACAGAGCGTTGCCCGAACTTTGAATAGGGGCCAGGGAACAGTGACGAAGAGACAGCGCTGGGCACACCATCAGATGAGCTAAAGCCAACGAGCTAGCCATTCTAGATCAGCACTCCACAGAGACTAACTGGCTAAACGCTGATTGATGTTCTGGATTTGACCAAACATCTGCTGCATCAGCTCAGTTGTGGCTGCGTGCTTGCGATCGCTCACTTCCGCTCTCGCCAAGAATGCCGCTAGCTCTTGTCTTAAGGCTTCCTGATCTGCGGCAGCCTCTTGCCTTAGGGCCTCTCGGTCTGCGGCAGCGGCTTCGCGCTCAATGGCCGCTTGCTGCCGGTCTGCTCTAGCGTCATCTATCAGCATCTGAATCTGCTGGTCGTGCTGATTGCCTCTGGCTAGAAAATCACTGTGCTCTCTGGCGTTAGCCATCTGCAAGTCAATCCGCTGACCTGCTGTCTGAGATTCAGACTTGCCGATGACAGGGGCGCTCTGCCTCCGAATTCTTCAAGCAAACACTAAGTGCTCAGTGTCCCGAAAGCGTAGCGACACCTTCCCTATCCTTGAAATGCCCACTTAAATACTTACGACTAATGAACTGCCTGTAGACGTTGCTTTGAGGCAGACGATTGAATAGGAATCTCGATGACAAACTTAGTGCCAACGCCTGCCTCAGAAAAGCATTCGATTCTACCATCATGCCGCTCAGTCACTAGCTGGTAGCTGATGGCTAGCCCCATTCCGGTCCCTTTGCCGACAGGCTTAGTGGTGAAAAACGGATCGAAGATGTGGCCTTTAACGCTAGCGGGAATACCTGTGCCATTGTCAGCAATGCTAATTGAGATGTGCTGCGCAAGAGTTTTGGTACAGATCGTGATTTCCGGTATTTTTTGAAAGGTTGAACTCTTCCTCATCTCAGAGTCCAAAGCGTCAATGCTACTAGCTATAATATTCATGAAAACCTGATTGAGCTGCCCTGCGTAACACTCAACCGCTGGTAAATCGTCAAAGTCTAGAACAACGATGATTTCTGGGCGCTCAGGCTGAGCCTTGAGTCGATGCTGCAAAATCATTAGTGTGCTCTCTAGCCCCTCATGAATATCGACGCTCTTATACTCAGCCTCATCCATCCGCGAGAAATTACGCAGTGAAAGTACGATCTCTCGAATCCGTTCAACCCCTGTGTTCATAGAGATCAACGTTCTTTCTAAGTCTTCTTTGACGAAGTCGATATCCAATATATCTGTCTGTTCTAGAATCTCAATATCAGGATTAGGATAGTGTGTCTCGTACAGTTTCAAGAGCGATAGAAGATCATCAATGTACTTTGCTACATGTGGTAGGTTGCCGTATATAAAGCTGACTGGGTTGTTAATTTCATGAGCTACTCCTGCCACCATCTGTCCCAAAGCTGACATCTTCTCCTGGTGAATAAGCTGATTTTGAGTCTGGTGGAGTTGTTGTAACGTTTCTTCCAGAGTGCTGGCTTTGTCCCGAGCAATACTTCTACTTTTGGTTAATTCATCTGCCTTCTGTTCTAATGATTCAATCAGACCTATCAGCTGGGTGCTCATGCTATTAAAGGCGTCAGCTAAAACAGAAAGCTCATCATGAGTATTTAGCTCAATACGTTGAGTTCGCTTCCTATTGGCTATCTTCTCGGTAGCCTCAGTGAGCTGATGCAGAGGCTTTGTGATAGATTGACTTAAAAAATGTGAAAATATGATACTAACTATCGCTGCCGCTATAGCCGCTAGCACTCCCTGAACTAGGGTTTCGTTCGACTTCTGCTGAAGGTTCGAGGTCGAGAGACTCACGCTCAAGGCTCCAACTATCTCGCCTCCTACCACAATCGACTTTCCCGCCGATAGCTCATGAGTACTCCAATCTAATGTCAAGTCATCGCTTTCTAGAATTTTCTGCCCAAGTGGGTCTGGCTCTAAATTGAGCGAAACTTGGTCGAGGGAGAAAGCATCCGCAATAATCCGCCCATCAGTTTGATAGAGCCGAGCCGCTGTCAACAATTGGTTTTGCTTAAACTCACTATCTAAACCATTAATGACCTCTCCAGCTTCTTCAAAATACTGAAAGTACAGCGCGTTACTACTGCTAACCTCTAACGTATCTAAGATAATCTTTGCCTGCTGTTCCAGCTCCTGATGGAAATTGCGTCTGCCTATTAACAACGACAATCCACTTACAGATATTACAGCACCTATCGTTAAGCAGCTCATAGTCAAACTTATCTTAGCTGCAAGAGAACCTTTTGGAGCTGAGCTTCCCAACTGCTTTCTCATTCAATCAACCGTCTGAAGGTAGAGAGTTTCTAAGCGCTGTAAAGATTGAGTGACAGGAAAATCGTCGAATTTCGTCGTGTTCTCAAAGGTGGCAAGTACCTCTCGACCATCTGGTGAATCGTCCATATCTAGCAACAGTTGTTTAATCTCAGCTACTTGCTCAGATGAAATATGAGTACCTATCAAAGCAATGTGACGCGCGACAGTCTCTGTCTCTAGAACAACTGTCATCAGAGATCGGACTTCCTCTGGTAGCGTTCCGAAGGTTCCACTATCTATCGCGCCAGCATCAACCTTTCCACTAATGACTAGTTCAATTGTATTGTCCTCATCTTCGCTAAAAATATACTCAGTTCTATTCTCTGGCGTACTTGCCTTCGCTAAGGACTGTTCAACTAGCTCAAGTCCAGCTTCTTGGAAAGCTACAAGGGGCAACATATAGCCCGACGTCGAATGCTCACTCTCTAGCGCAATTCGCTTACCTTCGAGCTCTTCGAGTGTTTCAATTTCACTGTCTTTCATTGCAAAGATAATACTGCTGTACTCAGCAATACCCTTTTTCCAGCGTCGCAGTATGGGCTGCGCACCTGTCTCAGTGCTTATGATCATTGCGGGATAGGGGCTATCAAAGTAAAGATCGACTTCACCAGAAGCTATCAAACCTTGCATCGCCTCCAGATTTGGTGCAATCTTTATCCTGACCTCCTCCATTCCCACGACCTTGAGTCGGCTCTCTAAATAAGCTTCCAACGGTTGAAACTGGGCAATCTTTTCACCAGGACTGTTAGAAATGTCACCTAGTACTAGCGTATTCTCTGCTGTTACTTCAGACTGTGAGACCAAGCTATCTGATGGGGTGACTGATTGAGCAATAGGTGTCGTTCTAACTGGACTACAGCTGACCACGAACGCTAACAGTCCAATCGGCACTGATCTAACAATCATATTCATTGACATAGGTTCAGCTTTACTCCTGCATACAGCGTTCCCGAGACACGTTTCACCTGGAAGGCGGTAAAGAAATCTCATATGGAAACTTTACAAAAGTAAATTTGAAAATTCATAAGTAGGAGTATGAATTGAGGTTTTCTACTCTATTTAATGTTCCGAATGTCAGTCTACTCATATCCATAAGAACTGATTCTTTATCTCAAATGCCAGGATGTCTCAGTACCTGCGCGAGCATAGATTGCATATAGAATCCATTTAACATCTCAGGAATTGGCTGCAATCCTTTTAAGCATCAGCCTGGCGAAGCAAAGATCCATCTTCGCCTTTGCATTCACTAGCGTTTTTTCAAAGTTCTTTGTCAAACTCTTGCATCGCTCCATTCATGCATTAGAGCGCTTAATTACCCATCGCGTCGGGATGGGGACAAATCCGCTCTTTCCCTGCGCCGCTTTCGCTTGCTTCGACGGCTTCGGTGCGAGTTCAAATCGAATTTTCCTCATAATGTGATGTGCTCGCCTTAGCAATCGTCTGCTCCAGCCTGATTCGATGGGTGGTCGCCCCTTGCGCTTGGCGAGCTAGACCATTGGCCACCTGCTCAAACTGCTGCTGGATATGGAAAACATCGCCGTGGCGAGGCGTTTCAGGCATCGGCACCGTCCACAACCGGCTCTCAATCCGCTACCGCCATCAGCGACTGTATAGTCAGGGTCGAAGCCTTGCGCCATCGTATCCAGCAGATGACAGCCCCAGGTGTCCTCATCGCGGTGCTCTACTCCTTGGAAGCAGGTAGCAGTAGGTGGAAGCAGCATCGACACCGACTAGCACCGGGCGATTCGACTGAAATATCTCATCGTGAAGGCCCACCTCAATGCCTGACATGTCTTGCTGTTGATTGATCTCTGCGGCAGTGGCCGTAGCGGACTGAAGCCGGTTGTGGACGGTGCCGATGCTGATCGGCATATTAAATAGATCGCGAAAGAGTTCGACGACACCGCGATACGAACTGTGGCAAATCAGCACTAACCCCAGAATCAGCTGGTACAGCCAGCTTTTGGTAACAGGCAGATGAAACAGAACATCGTCATCTGTGGGCATCGGCTCGAAGGTTTCATCGAGCGATCGCTGTGCTTTGTCGCCCTGCTGGTAAACGAATTTCCGGCTGACTGGGTGCTGGTCTGCTAAGTGAGTAATCGGCTGTGAGCCTGAAAGTACCTGAATGCCAATGGCTTTGCGAACTGAGGCGGGGAGTCTCGATGCAACCGAAGCAAATGGACTCATATTAGCGATACTCCGAAGGAGTGGCCTTGCCATCGCATCCAACTGTTGACAGCAAGCCGTTAGCCTAGCGGGTCGCGTGTAAAGTGTAACCCTCAGTTGAACCTCGCCTTCATAACACCGTCACACCGGGCACACCAGAGAATCAATAACCTTCCCTCACAGTGTACGGCTAACCAGCTCAGCCGCAGCCGCTATCAGCCCGACTTCGCAGCGCTACCAAAAGCCAAAAGAGAAGCGCAGCCCTTTCCCCACTCGACAATACGATCAATGACATCGCCCTCTAGCCACGCGCTCTTAGGCAGTGATGACTGTACTATCGGCTTTTGAGCTTGAGATACTCCACATGCTCATGCTCGTCATGCTGCTCGTAGCCACGTGGCATCGACTTCAGCTTGTCTTCATCGCTGAACGACAGACCCGCTGACTCTAGATCTTGCAGTACGCTAGAAAACACCTTCGACTTTTCAATTATCCGGTCTCTAATGGGGGCCAGCTCCGCCGCTTTTAGCTTATAAAATCCGCAGGCGGTCATGCCACCTGAAGAATCGAGCTGAAGGTAGATCAGGCCCTCTTTTTCTGCCTTAGTGCCCGATGGCGTCAATACACCGCTGACCTGTGTGCTGTAGGGAGATTTGTCTTTGGAGAAGCGAACGTCGCGGTTTTGGCGAAACATCGTTCTGGCGCTGCCAGATAGGGGAGTGGCGATTTCTGAAAGGCGATCGCTCGCCAATTCCAAAACTTCGGCAAATGGTTCTCTCACATATGCCTCAAAATCATCTCGATGTTCGTCATACCATGTCTTTTCATTATTCTCTGCAAGACCTTCGAGTAAATCGAATGATTTACGGGTAAAATTCGGCATCGCTGTCAATATCTCCTGCGCTGTTTTAGCAAAACTGCTTTAATTATGCTGGGTTATTGAGTGCGTTGGTCAGCAAGCCCGTAGGAGCTGTTCCTCGATTTGAAACGATGCAAGTCAGAAGGCCGATGCTGCAAGCAAGCGCGAGTAAGCTATTTCGTTTGCTGAAGGCTGATTTTATTGGCTTTAGTCAATTTACTCACCACCAGCTCGTACGATTTATTGACCAGATCAACCAGCATATCTTCTGGGATCTCATCGGTCAGTGAAACTGTTATCCAGTGCTTTTTGTTCATGTAATAGCCCGGAACTATTGACTCAAATTGATCCACCAGTATTTCACCGTCTAGCGGAACGCATTTGACGGTGACTATAGAATTGCCCTCTTTTTCCGACACAAGCGCAAACATTTTCCCCATTACCTTGAAGACTGATGCCTCCGGGCCAAAGGGATAGCTTTCTTCAGAGCCTTTAAGCGTTAAAAGATGTGTTTTAAGGGTTTCTTTTTTCACAGTTGACCGTATTGACTCCCTGGTATGGCCTCGTTCTTTACCAAAGGCATCCTAATTATTGCGACACGGAGCGCTAAGCTAGTAGCGCAGAATTGGAGGGTGCATAAAAATGCGCAGCCCTATGAACGCCTGGACTAATCCTACTATCTCCGCTGCCCTTGTCGTCTTGGTCAGCGCTGGCTGTACTCAGGTCACAACCAATGCGGTAGAGGCAACGTCTGACTTTGAAGCCACAGCGGTGACGACTTACACCTGGCAAGTGGAGTATGTGCCCAGAACCAATCGAGATCGCCCCAACGACCGCCGCTTAGAGCAGTTTGAATCTAGCAGGCTGACCAACAGCAACGGCATTCGCCCCGATGCTGCCGGATCTGGCCCAGATAGTCAGGGTCTCTGGTGGCCAGTACTTCCCCCCGAGCCCACAGTAGACGACATCGAATCAGGCCAGCTTCAGGGCGAAACCGCTCGCCCGCCCGAAGTTATCAAAGGAATCGACTACCAACTCACTTTTAACCAGGCAGGTGAAACCAAAACCTTACCGACCGATTACGATGTTTATCGAGCAGCAGTTAAGGCGTTTGAAAAAGAGCGCCCTCTTGCCCTCACGCTGGGGCCTCAAGATAAATCTGTGCTCCAAGCTGAGATTCAGTAAGCGGCTAGACGCAGCCGAGATGCTCACCTAAGATTAAGTCGTTCCCTTCTTCTCTCGCCCCTGTAGCTCATGGCCTCTCGCATTCTCTCAGGTGTTCAACCCACCGGCAATCTTCACTTGGGTAACTACCTGGGCGCAATCCGTAACTGGGTGACGCTGCAAGAAGAGTACAACTGCTTTTTGTTCATGGCCGACCTGCACGCGGTCACCGTACCTCACGATCCTGCGGCGCTGGCTGAAAATACGGTTAAAGTAGCCGCTACTTACATCGCCTGCGGGATTGATCCAGCGCGGTCAACTATTTTTGTGCAGTCTCAGCTGCCGGAGCACAGCGAGCTGGCCTGGCTATTTAACTGCATTACGCCGGTTAACTGGCTAGAGCGGATGATCCAGTTCAAGGAAAAAGCGATCAAGCAGGGCGAAAATGTCAGCATTGGCCTGTTTGACTATCCGGTGCTGCAAGCGGCAGATATTTTGCTATACGAGCCCGATCTGGTACCGGTCGGCGAAGACCAAAAGCAGCATTTAGAGCTGACTCGCGACATTGCCGCCCGGCTCAACTTTCAGTTTGGCAGTGAAGACAAGCCAGTGCTGAAGGTGCCCGAACCGCTGATTCGCAAAGCCGGGGCGCGGGTAATGAGCCTGACTGACGGCACTAAAAAAATGTCTAAGTCTGACCCGTCTGACCAGAGCCGGATTGACCTGACCGACTCGCCTGAGGCAATTACCAAAAAGATTAAGCGGGCCAAGACCGATCCGGAGCGCGGCTTGGAGTTTGATAATCCGGAGCGACCAGAGTGTAGCAATTTGCTGGGCCTTTACCAGCTGCTGTCCAATCAGACTAAGGCGGCTGTTGCTGCTGAGTGTGAAGCGATGGGCTGGGGGCAGTTTAAGCCGCTGCTAGCTGAGACGACGGTAGAAGCGCTGCGGCCTATTCAGGCTAAATATGACGAGCTGATGAGCGATCGCACCTACCTCCATCAAGTCTTAGCCGAGGGCAAAGAAAAGGCACAAGTGATCGCCGCTCCCACGCTTGCCAAAGTAAAAACAGCTATGGGATTTGCCCAATAGACCAGCGTCAAAATATCGATAAAACGGTGCTACTCATAGAACGTGACCGGTTTCAATCATAGCCCCGGCCAGATTTGAGAGAGAAACTAGGTAAAATAGCCCATAGCACTGAGTCAGCCTATTTATGGATGTTGTATTGAATGGCCGGTCTGGTCTGCCTGCGTTTGGCCCTCCTATTCAGGGCCGGCTGCGGTCAGCCGTTCAGGCAGGTGAATTTTTAGTGACGGCGGAAGTCATGCCGCCCAAGGGCGGTGACCCCAGCCACATGCTAGAGATGGCTCACCACCTCAGAGACTGGGTACATGCAGTGAACGTGACTGACGGCAGCCGGGCGGTGCTGCGGATGTCGGCCCTATCTTGCGCGGTGCTGCTTCACCAGGCGGGAATTGAGCCTATCTGTCAGATGACGGGGCGCGATCGCAACGCTATTGCTCTGCAAGCCGACCTGATGGGAGCCCATGCGCTGGGCATTCGCAACGTGCTCGCGCTGACGGGCGACCCGATCAAAGCAGGCGATCACCCCAAAGCCAAATCGGTATGCGAGGTAGAATCTGTCCGGCTGTTGCAGCTGATCGGTCGTCTGAACACTGGCATAGATTTTAATGAAAAGCCGATGCCCGATGGCGCGCTAGATATTTTTCCGGGAGCCGCTGTCGATCCGCAGTCGCAGAGTTGGTCTGGCTTACAGCGCCGATTTGAGCGAAAGCTATCGGCGGGCGCTCAGTTTTTCCAGAGCCAGCTGATTTCTGATTTTGACAGGCTAGAAAAGTTTATGGATCAGATCGCAAGAGAAAGCGATCGCCCTGTTCTGGCCGGTATTTTCCTGCTAAAGTCAGCCAAAAATGCGGCTTTTATCAACCGCTGCGTCCCCGGTGTGAATATTCCTCAGCATATTATCGACCGCTTGGCCGCTGCCGATCAGCCGCTGCAAGAGGGCATGAGAATTGCCGCAGAGCAGGTGCGCTCGGCGCGTCAGCTCTGCCAGGGCGTACATATGATGGCCGTCAGAAAAGAAGACCTGATTCCTCAAATATTAGAGATGGCAGGCGTAGCACCTCAGAATCAGCGCAGCCCCTACCAGATCGTGACTTCTTCGACGGTCTCTTAGACTGCCTCTTTGATACCTTTTAGGCGACCTGTTTGCTGGGGCGATCGCCCACAGCAGTAATCCTCAACAGAATCCAACAGATCTTGAATATCGAAAGGCTTACTGACAAAACCATCCGCACCGGCTTGAAACCCTTCGGCGGCGCTAGCGCTGTCGTGAGCCGTAATCAGCAGAATTGGAATGTAGGGCAGATCCGGATTCTGGCGAATGCGACGAGTTACCTCGTAGCCATCAATACCGGGCATCATCACATCTAGCAAAATCAGGTTGGGCGGCGACGCTTCGACCATTTCGATAGCCACTTCACCGCTCTTAGCGTAGCGCAGCCGATAGTTCTCCACCTCGCTTAAAATTGCCTCTAGGAGAAACAGATTATCGGGCGTGTCATCAACAGCTAAAATCTCTGGGCCGTTAGGAACTGAGCGGTTAAGAATTGTCATGAGCTTTGGGTGCCGAAAGGCCTCAAGCAGGCAGCAGCTACTGGGGTCCACCTGAATCGACTTACCTGCAAAGAGGCGGGCAAACGGCGGGTGGCAATAGAGTTTTCAGTACTATATCGCCAGTGTAGTTAACGCCGGGTAACAGGACTCTCTAGCTACAGACAGAAGCCTGCATAGGGTTTGTACTAGAGACTATATAGAGATTTCCGGGCTGTCGGGCAAATCCGAGTGATTCGCATCACAAACCATCTGTCAAAAGGATGAGTCACGCTGTCAGCAAGCTTCAGAGTCTATCCCTAACGACAGAGGTTAGGCACAGCCAGGTCTGCTTTTACTATAGGCTCGAAGGGCTGCGTCTTCTAAGCGACAATTTGCACCCTGTTTTTGTGGGTGTCCGTTTCCATTCACAAATCTCAACATTTAAACCGACTACTCTGGTTATTAAAACGCTATGGCTAACCCTGTTGAATTTAAACTGTGGGCTCCTTATAACGCTGAAGCTTGTTTGCTAGGAGACTTTTTAGATGACCAGACAGTTGAGATGGACAAAGGAAAGGACGGATACTTTCGCACTAAAGTTGAGCTAGAAGACGGTAGCTATAGCTATAAATTTAAGGTGCGCTCTAAGAGCTTTTTTTTAGAAGCGGACGAGTGGGTAGAGGTGATGGACCCCTACGCTACTCAGGTAGATGAAATGGATCAGTGGGCGAAAGCTCACATCAAAGACGGTCAGCGAGTTCTCGGCGACTACGCCTGGCAGCACGACGACGTAGAACTACCGGCGCAAAATGAGCTGGTGATCTATGAAATGCTAGTGCAGGACTTCAACAGCAGCGACACCGGAGAAGGTGGCACCTTCAAATCGGTGACCGAAAAACTCGACTATCTGCAAAGCTTGGGCATCAATGCGCTCGAACTCATGCCCGTGCAGTCATGCCCAATGAATATTGGCTGGGGATACAACATTCGCCACTACTTTGCGCTGAGAAGCTCCTATGGCGAACCTGCCGATCTCAAGCAGCTAATCGACGAATGTCATGCTCGCAAAATGCTAGTGCTGCTCGACGTGGTGCTCAACCATTCGGAAGGCGAAAGTCCGCTCACTAAAATTGACTACGACTACTGGTACCGCCGCGAAGCCAAAGACCCAGATCAGAGCTGGGGGCCTGAATTTGACTACAACCACTACGACGAAAATTTTGATCGCCATCCGGCTCGCGACTTCATGCGAGACATGGTCAATTTCTGGATTTCGGAATATCACTTCGATGGCCTGCGCTTTGATGCAGTCAAGCAGCTAGACAACCCAGAATTTCTCGGATGGATAGTGGACGAAGCCGGGCTCTTAGCCAAGCCTAAACCGCTGTTTACCATCGCTGAGCACATTCCCGAAGACCCTAGCCTGTCAGGCTATGAAGGCCCAGTAGACAGCAGCTGGCGGGTTAGCTTTCACTACAATCTGCTGGATTTGTTTTTCAAAGAAGAGTCGGGAGTGGATCTGGCAAAAGAGCTGGTAGATCCTACGCCTGCTGGCTTTCAGAGCACCTCAAATGTGGTCAACTATCTGACCAGCCACGACCAGGATCGGCTAATCGTTAACCTGGCAAACGCCGATATTTTTGACGAAGCCGCCTTTAAGCGGGCCAAGTTTGGCGCAGCGCTAGTGATGACGGCAATGGGTATCCCGATGATCTGGATGGGCGAGGAAATCGGCGCATACAAAGCTAAAACCCTTGATCCTGCGCCCTTAGACTGGACTCTACTAGATAGTGAAAACAACGAAGGGCTGCTGAAGTACTATCAGGGACTGATCGCTCTGCGTAAAGAAAACCCGGCGCTGTGCTCTGACAATATTGATTTTTTCCACGAAAACCCAGATCAGCGGGTGCTGGGCTACATTCGTTGGCACGACATAGGTCCACGAGTAGCGGTGATTATCAACTGCTCAAACAGCTACATTGCTGACTATGAAATCACTAACCTGCCTGAAGATGGCAGCTGGCATGAGTGGACAAAAAACTACGATGTACAGGTAGAGGGCGGGCAAGCGGTTATGGATTTGCCAGAATATGAGGCTCAGGTTCTGGTGTGGTCGTCTTAGCTATTTGCGGTGGGAGTTAGGAGTCGGAAGTTAGGGGTCAGGAGTTTAGAGAAAACAGTCTTGTAATCAGGCCCTTCATCAAGCCTATGCTGAACATCATTCAGAAAAATAAAGATACGCTGCGAAACCTGCTGTCCGTTTTTATTATCGTCGCTGGGATTTTGCACTTTGTAATTCCTCAGCCCTTTATTAAAATCGTGCCTGGTTTTTTGCCCTATCCTGCGGCCCTGGTCTATATTAGCGGCGTGATTGAAATTATTTTGGGTGTGGGGCTGTTTCCCCCGGCCACCCGTCAGCTCTCTGGATGGGGTTTGGTCGCTTTGTTTATAGCGGTTTATCCGGCTAATTTAAACATGGCGTTCAATCATATTAAACTGGCTGGCATTCCTGACAGCTGGTGGGTTCACGGTATTCGACTACCCCTGCAATTTGTTTTGATTGCCTGGGCCTACTGGTACGCTCGTTCGCCTGAGACCCGGTCAAAAGCAGCAGAGCAGTAGAGTTTGCTAGGCTGAGAGATGAGGTGGTAGATAGGGGCGATCGCGCGGTATGCTTATCGTTTGAGCTGAGGCAAGTAACGAATGCTTCTGCCTTAACTTCGAGCTTCCAGTTTCTTACCCGTCAGTCTCTTGCCCTTAAAGACCTCTACATCTCAGTCTAAACTCAGCCTCAGTAACGCTTTCTAAACCTATTTATTTGTCTCAAATCTATTCATTCGTGGAGTAGCTGCGCCTTAGTCTTCATCGGCTGCCTGCTCCACGGCCTTTTCCATCTTTTCCACTGCCGGAATCTGGTCCCGACTTAACCGCCGCATTCCGCTGCTTAGCTCTCAGGTGATTTTTATATGTCCGCTACTGTGCCATCCTTCAAAGATCTTGCGCTGACCGATCCCGTGCTCAAAGCGCTAGATGACGTTGGCTACGAAACACCAACCCCCATTCAAGCCCAGACCATTCCGCCGCTGATTTCTGGGCGCGACATCATCGGGCAAGCTCAGACCGGCACGGGAAAAACAGCCGCCTTTGCCCTCCCCATACTTTCCCACATTGATACGCACAATAATCGGCCTCAGGCGCTGGTGCTGGCCCCCACTCGCGAACTCGCACTTCAGGTGGCTGAAGCTTTTCAGGGCTATGGCAAGCATTTAGACGGGTTTCACGTACTGCCAATCTACGGCGGGCAGAGCTACCAAATTCAGCTCAAGCAGCTGCGCCGGGCTGCTCATGTCGTCGTGGGTACTCCAGGCCGGGTGATTGACCACATCAAACGCGGCACCCTCGACCTGAAGCATCTCAAATTTTTGGTGCTGGACGAAGCCGACGAAATGCTGCGCATGGGCTTCATCGACGATGTGGAATGGGTAATTGACCAGACTCCAAAAGACCGGCAGGTTGCCCTCTTTTCAGCCACCATGCCCCAGGTAATTCGCAAAATTGCCCAGCAGCACCTTACCGACCCCGTTGAGATTTCGATCCAGACTAAGTCTAAGACTGCCGACACCATTCGTCAGCGCTTTTGGACAGTGAGCGGTTACCACAAACTCGACGCCCTCACCCGCATTCTAGAAGTCGAAGCCTTTGACGGCATGATCGTCTTTGTGCGGACCAAAGTAGCCACTGTAGAACTCTCTGAAAAGCTGGAGGCACGGGGCTACAACGCTGCGCCGCTAAGTGGCGATGTGCCTCAAAACCAGCGCGAGCGCACCGTAGACCGGCTAAAAAAAGGCAAGCTGGATATTTTAGTGGCGACCGACGTAGCAGCGCGGGGGCTAGATGTAGACCGCATCAGCCACGTCATTAACTACGATATGCCCTACGACCCGGAAGCCTACGTTCATCGGATTGGGCGGACGGGCCGGGCCGGGCGCAAAGGCGAGGCAATTTTGTTTGTCACGCCTCGGGAGAAGCGGCTGCTAAGTTCTGTAGAGCGCTCTACCAAGCAAAAAATTGAGCGGATGGAGATGCCTTCGACTGAGGAGGTAAACGATCAGCGCGTGGCTCGATTTAAGCAGCAGATTAGCGACAAGCTAGCCGAGGAAGATTCTGACTTTTTTGTGCGGGTACTGGAGCAGTACGAGCAAGAGCACAATGTACCAGCGATTGAAATTGCCGGAGCGCTGGCGAGCTTACTACAGGGCGATGAGCCGCTGCTGCTGGAGGAGAAAGCCACGCCTCAGCGCCGCGATTCCCTTGGAAGGCAGAGCCATCGCGGCCAGAGCAATGTCACGATAGAAGGCGTCGGCATGGAGCGCTTCCGGGTAGAAGTTGGGCGCAATCATCAGGTGAAGCCAGGGCATATTGTTGGGGCGATCGCCAACGAAACCGGCTTGGCTAATCGCCACATTGGGCGCATCACTATCAACGACGACCACAGCATCGTAGACCTACCCGTCGGCATCCCAAAAGAGACCTTTGACCTGCTCAAACGAGTGTCAGTCTTAGGCCACCCAATGAACATCTCCAGCCTCGGCAAGACCCGCGAAGACGACAACTGGCAAGAAGGCAGGCCCGCTAAACGCCGCCGACGAAGCGGGGCGAGCGGGCCGACTTTGAAGAAGAAGCGGCGGAAGGATAAGCCGAAGGTTTAGGGGAGAGCAGGAGACAGAAATCAGGAGCCAGAAATCAGGAGCCAGGAGCCGTTGATAGCTCTCTGCATCTTCTATCTACTGCCTACTGTCTCCTCAAAACCCCGCTTCCCGAAACGACTGATACGCCTTTTCTGGGTGATAGAGATGGCACTCAGTCGCAATCGACTTCATCAGCGCCCAGCTAAACTCACGCTCGACTATATGCTCGCCCCAGTTTTGCTTCAAGTTGGCATGGGCTGAGCGCAGATTGTAAGAGGGAATGCCCGTCGAAATGTGATGCGGCACATGGACGTTGATATCGTGGCAGAGCACCTCAATCCAGCGAGGATAGACGCAGTGCACCGTACCGGCTAGCTGCGCGTCTCCGGCGCTCCACTGAGCGGCAGGCTGAAAGGAAATCTCAGGCATGGTGTGGTGCACAATGGTGAAGGTACTCATCCAAAAGTGGTAAACCATCCACGGCATCAGCCAGAACTTGATCACGCCCCAGAAGCCAGTAGCGGCAATCAACGTGGGGAAGAGGATGATCGCAAAAACGATGACGACGACCATCGATAAGAGGGCTTTGGCGCGATCACGTTGCTTAAAATTCCGCAGGTCGAAGTGCAGCGCTGCCCAATGGCCAATGGAGCCTAGCCACCAAAAGTAGCCGCGAGCCACCTTGTAGATGGTCTGCATAGCCGGGTGCGCCCGCTCAAAATCTTCCACATACCAGGGGTACCAGGCGTTATCTTCCTCAATTTTGTTCGTATGCAAGTGGTGATGGTCGTGCAGCAAACGCCAGGGATGAAAAGGATAGAGCAGCGGCAGAAAGGCAATATGCCCCACTAAATCATTTACCCAGCGCCGCTTGGCAAAGGACCGGTGGCCCGCATCGTGACCGATGACAAAGAAACCGGTGAGCGCTGTCCCGGTAAAGAACCAGGAGAAGGGCAGCAAAAACCAGGGTGAGAAGAAGATGGCACAGTAGCCTGCGATCGCCGCTGATACGCTTACCAGTACGGTCTGCCATGCCTTAACCGCATCTTTCTCAAAACAAGCCTTAGGCAGGCTTCTAATAATTTCTTTTAGCTGTAGTACCTCTTGAGGCAGGGGGTTACCAGCAGCAATAAACCTTTCTGTCGTAGCAGTCAAAAGTCAATACTCCGTTAGAAATCAAGCAAAAGCGCTTCTGTTTGTGAGGGGTATTACTCTAAACAGAAACGCTTTATAAGTCTTCATACTTATAACATTTTGGGGGGATGCAGCAGTTGAGTGAGTTCGCCAATCGCCCTATTTCTTTTGACACACGCTTTGGTTAACCGCTCACCCGCTGCTCACTGCCACCTTTTTGACCTACGATAAAGATCCCTGCCCGATCTGCTGTGCCCATGAGCCTGATTACCTTTCAATCTGTCCATAAAGACTTCGGCATCAAAGAAGTGCTGCGCGACGGCTCCTTTAGCATTGAACCTGACGATAAGGTTGGCGTGATTGGGGTCAATGGCTCAGGCAAGTCCACCCTGCTAAAAATGATGGGCGGCTTAGAGCCGATTGACAGCGGCCAGCGCCTCACCAAATCTGGCGCTCGTTTGGTCTATCTACCTCAGCAGCCCGACGTCAACGAAGAGCTGACGGTGCTAGACCAGGTTTTTGCCGACTGCGGCGAGCAGATGCAGCTGGTGCGCGAGTATGAAGATCTCACGCACAAAATGTCTCACGCCCAGGGTCAGGAACTCAATCAGCTAATGAACCGACTGGCAGCAGTGGGCGAAAACATGGAGACAGCGGGCGCTTGGGACTTGGAGACCGATGCCAAGATTATCCTTAGCAAGCTGGGAATTGAGGACTTTGAGGCGCGAGTAGGCGACCTCTCTGGCGGCTATCGTAAGCGAATTGCCCTGGCAACAGCGTTGATGAGTGACCCAGATCTGCTGCTGATGGATGAGCCGACCAACCACCTAGATGCGGAGTCGGTGGAATGGCTGCAAGATTATTTGGGCCAGTTTCGCGGCGCGCTGGTGCTGATTACTCATGATCGCTACTTTCTCGACCAGGTGACCAACCGCATTATTGAAATCGACCGGGCAGACCTATATACCTATGCGGGCAACTACGCCTACTACCTGGAGAAAAAGGCCGATCAGGAGGCTTCGGCGGCGAGTTCTCAGCAAAAGTTTAAAGGGATTTTGCGGCGGGAGCTGGCCTGGCTGCGGCAGGGGCCAAAGGCGCGGAGCACTAAGCAAAACGCGCGAATTGGCCGAATTGACGAGATGAAAGAAACCCAGTTTAAGGAGGCGCAGGGCAAAGTAGAGATTGATACGCCTGGGCGACGGATTGGGAAAAAGGTGATTGAGTTGGTGGGCGTGAGCAAGGCTTATGGCGATCGCACCCTGATTAAAGACTTTACTTACGAATTTACGGGGAGCGATCGCATCGGCATCATTGGCGGCAATGGCGCAGGCAAAACCACTCTGGTAGACATCATCACCGGGCGGCTAGCGCCCGACAGCGGCACCGTAGATATTGGCTCTACTATTCACATCGGCTATTTCGACCAGCATTCCGAAGCCCTGCTCGAAGCGCTAAACGAAGACCTGCGAGTGATGGACTATCTCAAAGAAGAAGGTGCCTTTGTCACTACCGCCGACGGCAGCCAGATCAGCGTTTCTCAAATGCTAGAGCGCTTTCTCTTCACCAGCAATCAGCAGTACACCCCCATTCACAAGCTCTCGGGCGGTGAAAAACGCCGCCTATTTTTGCTGCGCGTGTTGCTGAGTGCGCCCAATGTGCTCATTCTCGACGAGCCTACAAACGATCTCGACGTGCAAACCCTCACCGTTTTAGAAGACTACCTAGAAGACTTCACCGGCTGCGTCATCACTGTTTCCCACGACCGCTACTTTCTAGATCGCACGGTGAAAAACATTTTCGCACTAGAGCCCGGCGGCAATATCCGCCGCTATCCGGGCAGCTATTCGGTCTATCTAGACACCAAGAAAAAAGAAGAATCGGCAGGAAAAGCGGCTCAGAGATCAGCTCAGAATGCGAAAACGGAGCAGAAACCTGCGGCCAAACCCGCTGCAAATGCTCAGTCTAAAAAAGCCTCTAGCAAAGATAAAAGAGAATACGAGTCGCTGGAAAGCAAGATTCCTCAGCTAGAGGCGAAGAAGGCCAAGCTAGAGCAGCTGCTTTACCCTGAGCCGCCGGATGATTATGAGGAGTTGCAGAAGCTCTCTGGGGAGATTGCTGCGATCGCTGCCGAAATCGACACCGCCACCGAACGCTGGATGGAACTTGCCGACTTGATTGCATAGGCAAGGCAAACGTACCATTCCTTTCAGCCTGACAATCAGCCTTCCCTGGTTACCATTCCCAATACATTGATATCAGCAATCCGCAGCTGCTCCATCGCCCGATCTAGCAGCGGCTGCTTGAGCTTACCAGGCTGAGTCACCAGCAGCAGGCCGTCCGTATTGTTAGCGACCAAATAGGCGTCGGACTGTCCTAATAAAGGCGGTGTATCGTAAATTACCAGGTCAAACTTCGCTCTGACTTTCTCGGTAAAGCGCTTCATACTGCGAGACGAAAACAGCCGAGCGGGCTCGAAGGGGGCAGAGCCTGCCGCTATTACATACAGATTCGGCTCTGGCAAAAACTTTTGAATCAGCGCTGGGTTAGACTCACCCGAAAACAGGTTGGTCAACCCCTTTTCGTTAGACAGCTCCAGATAGTTGTGGATTTGAGGATTGCGCAGGTCTGCGTCAATCAGCAAGACTCGCTGACCCATCGCTGCTGCCGCCTCAGCTAGATGCAGAGCTACGGTGGATTTTCCCTCACCAGGCATGACTGAGCTGACGGCGATCGCGCGCGTCAGGTTAGGCGAATTGAGCAGCCGCAGATTAGTAAAGAGAGACCGAAAAGATTCGGCGAAGGGGTCATTAGCATAGCCGCTGCTTAAAGGATTGTCACCCAGCTCAACATTGCTGCCAAACCCATTACGCTCAGCTCGAATGTTTGCCCCCACATACTGCACCGATTCTGCCATACTCTCTTTCTCATCGGCCCTTCTGATCTCCCTTTGAACGGGAATTCTGCCCAGCACAGGCAGGCGGGTAGTACGCTGAATCTCATCGTTGCTGTGGAGTACGCCGCCCGATTTATCCAGCAAAAGAGCTGCGCCTGTGCCTAAGAGTAAACCGAGCATTCCGCCTAGCAGCAGGTTCTGCGGCAGACTTACCGGCTGAGGACTCGGGTTAGTAGGCGGCGTAACAATCTCCCAAGGAATTTCTCGCTGAGCCGCGTCAATCTCCAGCGCTTCTCTTTTTGCCAAGAATTGGCTGAGATTTTCGGTAGCGACTTCTAGCTCTCGTTGAATGTCGGTATAGTCACGTGAAATACCTGAGAGATCGTCAACGCCAGTGGTCAACCCTTGTAGGGTTTCGGTAAGGGCCTGTTCGCGGGCCTCTAATTCACGGATCTGACTCACCACCTCTTGCTCAGACTGCTGCCCCTGTTGGGCTAAGAGCGTCAGCAGATTTTGCCGCTGTTCTCTGAGTACCTGCATGTCGGGGAGGGTTTCTAGATAGAGGGTTGAAGCTTCAGCAATTTGAGAATCCAGCTCTAGAAGAGAATTGAGTAAGGTTTGATATCGCGGGTTTTGTGCAAGGGCAGAAGAAGCGGCAGTTTCTCCTGGCTGCTGTATCTGCTGTCTCAAGTCTTCCCGGACATTGCGTAGCTGCTCAAGCTGCACTTTGACCTCCAGCTGCTCTTGTGAGAAAGCGCTGACCTGAGACGATAGCTGGCTACCTCGCGACTCTGGATCGATCAGGTCATTGTCTAAACGAAGAGTTTGCAGTTGCCCCTGAAGCGAGTCAACCTTATCTCGCAGATCAGGTAGCTTTTGCTCAACAAAATTAATGCCTCGACTGATATCTGCTTGCTTTGAAGAGAGACTGTACTTAAGGTAGGCATCAGAGACGGCATCAAGGATGGTCACTACCTTTTGAGGATCGGGGTCTTGAAAACTAGCCTGTAGGATGTCTGAGTCCTCGGCGGCAGGAGATACCTGTAGCCCCTGTCGGATGCTGTTATAACACAGTTTATCCATCACCTCGGGTTGATCAATAGCGGCGGCAGGAGCGTTGCAAAACTGAGGGTAGCGAGTTTGGACTTCTTCGACGACCGGCTCTAGAACGCTAGGGCTAGTTAAAATCTTGAGGAGATCTTGGTCAAGGGAATTAGCAGGTCTTTGATCTCCACTGGTTAGGGTTTCTGGAATATTGGAGATAACTTCGGTTTCGGCGCTCAGCGGCTGAACTAGAATTTCTAGCGAGCCACTGTAGGTCGGTGTATCGGTCAGTACTTTTGCAGCAGCGGCAGCTGTAGTCGCCAGGGTAATGCCCAGAATTAACAGCCACTTACGCTGTAGCGTGCGCAGAAGCTGCCCAACATTTAGCCCGCCTTCTGCATCTTCCATCGAAACAGCGGGAGTGATTTGCGAGGGCGAGAGCTGCAAGGCTGTTTCGGATTTCATATCTCACTCGAAGGTAGGTTAGATAGCGAAAGTGAATGGCTTGGCGGACTGTTAATTAGCTAACTGTCATCTAAAAATGTCGAAGAAGCGGAAGATAGAAAACAGGCCGCCTAAGGGACTGGTGACGGTACCTAAGACGTCTGTCACGCTAGCGAGACCGTTGCGATTGACGATGATGACATCGTTGTTTCTGAGCAGCGGGTTATTTTCGTCATTAATACCCTGAGCAAAATCTACAGGTATGGTTTCGCGATCTACAGTGCCGTCGTCTTTAAGCCTGACCAGTTCAGCGGAGCCTCGGCTAGCTCGGGTATTATTGAAGCCACCGGCTGCTAAAATTCCCTGGCTGAGAGGGGTATTTGGCGGTAGCTCGACGACGCCAGCCTGCTTGACTTCGCCCACTACGTTGACGCGGATAGTATCAGGGGAGAAGCTGGCCGCAGCTGCCTGGCTAATTTCGGCGGGGGTAAGCGCGGTTGCTATCGGTACGAAGACCGTATCGCCTTCTTGCAGAATGGCATCTTGCTTGATGTCGCCAGAGCTTAATAGCTGCCAGAGGTCGGCTTCGAAGACTTGAGGTGTGCCAGCGCGCGTGGGACGGACTACCTGTACTTTTCTAATGTCTGCTAGCGGTTTGATGCCGCCTGCTACCTGGAGGGCTCTGGTAATAGTAGTAGGCGTATTAGAAGAACCTGCTGCGCCAGGTGTACCGGCATTGCCTGTCCGCGCTGCACCGCCTTCCAGCGTGTACGGGCCGGGGCGATAGACTTCGCCAATGACAGCAATATTAATCGGTTGATTGACGTCGTTGGCAAAGCTGGCGTCGGCTAGCAGGGCAGCATTTTCTAAGGGAACTAGCGCTGTAGGAATAAAGATCGCGTCGCCATCTCGCAAGGTAACGTCTTGAGTGAGGTCGCCATTTCTAATAAGTTCCCAGAGGTTGACGGTGACTAGCTGCTGGGTGCCATCTGCTCGGGGCCTGCGAACTTGCACTTGGGCGAGATCGGCTGATTGGGTGATGCCGCCTGCGGTTTCGATTAGCTGGCTGAGGCGGGAAGACTGGGTTTCGTTCTGATCAATGGTGTATGAGCCAGGACGACTGACTTCGCCAGCAATGCCGATTTGCAGAGGGCGGCGTCTGAGCAGGCTGAGGGTGACGATCGGGCGGCGAAGGTATTGGCCGTATTGACGGGAGATGGCGGCGGTGGCGGCATCCACGTTCAGCCCGTTGACATTGACTTTACCGACTAGGGGGAGGTTTAGCGTGCCATCGACTAAGACCTGGCTTTCGCCGCTGTATTGCGGGACTCGGAAGATATCGACGTTGACGATGTCGCCTGCACCCAGGGTATAGGCTGATTCTGGGACTGGAGCAGCAGGCGCTGGAGCAGCAGGCGCTGGCTGAGTCGGAATAGTGGGTAGGCCCTGAGCTGATGGAGAGTTCTGCGCTTTAACAGCGGGTGTGGCGACGCCGCTGATGAGAAAGAGTCCACCGATGGTCGCTATCCTGAGTCGGTATAGAGGTCTAGAAGGCATGAATTTCAGCAGATGTAGATGGGGCAGTTGGGACGAGGCTCAGATTGGCTTTTTGGTCCGGCTTTCAGGTACGCTTTTGCGGTTGGATATTCTGGGTGAACTGCTCTGTATTACACACTTTCAAGAAATACTGCGTTTCTCCGGACGATAGTGCTGTTTGCTGAGCGGCGATCGCCTGTCATACAGTCGGCTGGGTCTGTTAGTGGTCAGCCAAGTACGTTTGCAGGCCGACACGCTCAAATCCGCCACGTTTCTGAAGCGATCGCCCTAACTTCATAGAAAATTCACAGACTTTCATAGGCAAAAGCTTGACAAGTCCGGGTATAGATGCGTTGTTCTTTTCTCTTCTTTACAGAGTGAACGGCCCGTGTAGCCTGACTCTGCAATAGAGAATTTCCAAAAGATTGGTGGCTATCAGTTTCAGTGGCGGCGGTTGTTAAGAAAGTTTTCTATATCACCGTGATTTAAAGGACTTTCACCGAAATTTTCCTCAGAAAGAACTGGCAGTAATTATGAAGTTTTCGTGAAGTTGAGTGAAACCACGTATTTTGCTCTTGCGAATACAGAGAGAACTATGTAACGGTAGGCAACGTGAGCGGCATGATGTTTATGCATGAGCTCAAAGCATCTATCCCGAGTCAGACACCACTTAGCCAAGACCGTTAAACAAAGGACTCAGTTTTGTGCTATCTACCGACGCATCTCTACCTCATCTACCGGTTTTACAGCCAATTTTACGGTCTGCCGATAGGTTTAATCGGCTGATCATCGCTGAGTCTCATCAACAGTATTGCCCGTCGTCGTTGACTAGAAAGCCATTAAAAGAGAACCGAATAAGCCTCGTACAGTTTTAAGATCCTGTGCGCACTTAGCGTTATTTCAACAGAAACAGCACGATTTACCGCACGCCCATTTCCCTTTAAAGAGGGGAGAGCCTGACTGGATCTTTGGTCAACAGGTGTGCTGATTGGCAAGGTAGCTCTTGTACATACTTTACTGGCGATCGCGCTGACCTGTTTAGGCCAGTTCGGTTGATAGATTTGTTTGTTTTGTGGCGCATCAATCTCTAGAATATTTTCGTTTTCTAGCTTCTTCTAAGCTCTTCCGGATTCTCTTTAGAGGGCTGAGGTGCTGGCATTGAGCATTGGCTAAGCGTTGAATGGGCGGCCCAGAGGAATCTTTTAAAGACTTCTTCGACAGGCAGCGTTAAAGATTTTTTCAGGGTTCATCGTAAGCGGTTCGTGTTCAAAGACTATGCAGACTTTTAACCCATGTTTTATCGCGATCTCTCGGAGTCCGCACGGCAGAAGAGTTCTCTGCCCACTCAGAATGTGACGGGCTTCCCAATCTCGGCTTTGTCTTTTGATCAGCAAGTTAGCGTCATGATGCAGTGGGCAAAGGCGCATTTAAGCAAGATGGTATGCGTCTCTAATGTGCATATGCTGATGGAGGGGCACTGGGAGCGTGAGTTTGCCCAAGTCCTGAGGAAGGCCGACTTGCTGACACCAGATGGTATGCCGCTGGTCTGGATGACGGGCTTGATGAAGGGTCAGCCTCAAGACCGGGTGGCGGGGATGGAGCTGTTGCTAGCGCTGTGTGAGCAGGCGCAAGCAACAGGGGTCAGTCTCTTTTTCTTAGGGTCTACGCCTGAGACACTATTGCAGATTCGTCAGCAGCTAGCGAAAGATTTTCCTAACTTGCAGATAGTGGGCATGGTGTCGCCACCGTTTCGGGAATTGAGCGCTGAGGAAGATGAAACGATCACAGCTCAAATAAACGAAAGCGGCGCGGGACTGGTGTTTGTGTCTTTGGGTTGCCCGAAGCAAGAGCGCTGGATGGGTGAGCACCGCGGGCAGGTAGAGGCAGTAATGATCGGCCTGGGCGGTGCTTTTTCGGTATATGTCGGCGAGAAGAAGTGGGCTCCGGCGCTGGTAAGAAAGTATGGCATGGAATGGTGCTATCGGCTGGCGCAGGAGCCGGGGCGACTGTGGAAGCGCTATGCGAGTACGATCCCGCCGTTTTTGTGGCTAGCCTTTAAGCAAGTCGTGAAGATAAGATTAGGAATGAATCCTGATTTGTCTTTGCGGCAGCAGTGGGTCAGAAATAGCTAACAAAAGTGGCTCAGCATATGCGCATCAGTGGTGTTCGTTGCTATTGGTCTGACGACGGAGAGCGATCACACAGCAAAAAAATCCAAATTGCGGCTACATACCAATTTCTGCACCACCATGCTAAATTCGGTAGATATAGTTTTGCTCAATCTTGTTTCTAAGTAAGGATAAAGCGCAGCCCCCGGCAGAGTATCGTTTACAGAATGACAGTGAGAAGGCTTAACTCTCACAGGTAGGACCGGTAAATTTCTGTCTGAACTACACCGTATTTCGTCGGCCCTGCGATGCTAGAGCTTTTCCGAGAAGATATTCGCCAGTTCTCTCGCACTGAAAATAAAAAGTCTTGGCTGATGCTGCTACTTACCAAGGAGGGATTATGGGCCTTAGCGGAGTACCGTTTTAATCATTGGGTAAATGAAAAAGTCCAGCTGCCAGGAGGACGCCAGCTACTAAAGTTCTTAGGTGCTATCTGGCACAAACTCACTGTCCTTGTGACCGGTATTGAGCTGCCTAAAAGCGCCCATATCGGTAAGGGGCTGTACATTGCGCACTGTGGAAGCATCATTATGCACCCCAACGTCACCTTGGGAGAGCACTGTACCATTAGCCACGACGTTACAATTGGAGAGGGCGGTCGAGGTGATAAGAAAGGATGGCCTCAGATTGGAGACCGAGTGTACATCGCGCCTGGCGCTAAAATTTTTGGTGCCATAAATATTGGCAATGATGTTGCTATCGGAGCAAATGCCGTCGTCAATAAGAGTCTGCCTGACAGCGCAGTCGCTGTTGGCATCCCAGCTAAAATAGTTAGCTACAAAGGGTCAAGCGATTTTATAGCAAAGTAAAGATGCATTCTTACTTCGCTAGTCGAGTTGCCTGTTGTAAAATAATGGTTTTAGCCGATAAAAGTATCTTAAGCAACTCGACAGAGCTATATTACAGTAGAGAAGCGGGTTAGCGTAAACAAGATTTAATAGCGGCAGCATTTCAACTAGACATGAGTGACTACCCGGAAAATTTTAACCAAATAAGTTAAGGTTCGTAGTATTGCTTTAGTTGAGAAAGCGCATGATTCTATCAGCCCAAAAGATGTATGGTTTTGCATGCACTGCAACCGACTATGCAAATGGTCTACGTTTGCCTGCGAGCAAAGCTTTAGTTATTAATGGCTTTTGGCGTAGCGGTACTACATGGCTCCAAGAAACGGTTGCAGAATTATTACAGGCAAAGTCTGTCTTTGAGCCCTTCAACCTACCGTCTCAAAATATTTTAAAGTGTCTACCCGAAATTCGACCCGAGCGACGAGACTTTCAGTTTGTAAACGCGCTGATGCCGTATGTCCCAGAGAATTTTACAAAAGGATCAGCTCTCTACAGCGTCATTCAACAGTCTTTAAAGGGACAGCTGAAAGGCAGATCCTGGCACAGAAGGGACATCAAAGAATGCATTTGTTCAAACGTAGTGGTGAAGTTCACCCGAGCATCGCTCTGCGCATATGCTATAGCTAATACATTCTCAACACCTGTTTTACATCTTGTTCGCGATCCCCGCGCTGTGATAACTTCTATCAAGCAGTTGCAAGGCGGGCAGTGGGCCGAGGGAACATTTAATAATTTTTCTCTTCGAGAGCTGCTGCTTGAAGTAGATGATGGGCGCAGCGAGTATTTTCAGCCTCAGGCTAGCACTATTAAAGCTATCGACAAAACAACAGACTACGGTCGTCTAGCAGGCTACTACTGTCTTACTGAGCAGTATCTTGAAGACAAATTCAAGTCTTACGTAGGCTTGTTTAAAGTGGCTCGCTATGAAGATTTAATAGGGGCCCCGCCATCTGCTATCTCGCAGCTGCTAGTTGACTTAGGCCTCAATCCTAAGGTTTCTCAGTCCGTGGAGATGGATAAACCCTCCTCTACAGACTGGGGCAAAAATGGATGGGCTCAGAAAGTATCGAAGTCTGATCGGCTACTAGGCTGGAAAACGCAGATTGATGACTACGAAAAAGACCTGATTGAAGATATCGTAACTTCATTCAATATGCAGGATAGATTTTGGGAATAGAACTGGAGTAGCACCTCTAAACTATAGCTCCTGTTGGGTTGCTTAGGACACTTTTGTCGGCTGAAACCGTTATCTGACAACAGGCAACTCGACTCGCAAAGTAAGAATGCATCCTTACTTTGCTATAGCTCAGTCAAACAGATGACGCTGATATTTTTGCAAGATCTTCTCAAGACAAAAATTCTGAGCCCGCTGTTGCAGTACCAATGGCCGAATCGGGTCGCTTAAAGTGCTTAGGATTGCGCTGGCCATGTCGTCCCATGCTCCCACAGGCACTAATCTACCGTATTTCCCATTCTCAAGAATTTCAGCAGGTCCGCTTGGGCAGTTGGTGGCAACAACCGGAGTTCCGGCTCCCATCGCCTCAACTAATACATTTCCAAAGCCCTCCCAAGCCGACGACAGCACGCAAACAGAAGCCTGAGACATATAGGCGAAGGGGTTCTCAACAAAGCCAGGAAAGGCGACCTCTGCTTCGCTCAAATTTAGCTCTTTGCACAGAGCAATCAGCCTTTTCTGCTGACTGCCCTCTCCAACAATCATCAACCTGGCAGGCTGGCGCTGACGTACCAAACTATAGGCTCTAATCAGCGTTTCAAAATCCTTTTGCAACTCCAGCCTGCCTACTCCTAAAATAATAGGAGTATTTTTAGAATCGAACCACGGATGTTCTGGCTGAGCCCTAGCCATCTCGCTGAAGTCAGGCGTAATGATGGGATTGTAGATCACCCGAATTTTGTCTGGATGAATCCCCAGCTTCTTTAAATCTTCAGCTACGCCGTGAGAAACGGCAATCACCAAATCGGCAAAGGGATAGATCCATTTAATCAGGCTAGGAACAAAGCGACGCTTTAGGCTTTTTGATTGCTTAGATTCTTGAGTCAGATTGTTGTGAACGGTAACCACCATACGGGTAGAGACACGGGCCAAAAGATGAGAAAAGATAGCAACCAAATTAGTATCTTCCAGGGCAGTGATTAAGACATCGGGTCTTTCGCGCTTAAGGTAAGTTAGCAGCGCTGGAATACTTCTCGATAGTCTATCAGCCTCGAAACCTATCAGCTTGATATCTGGATGAACTTTAGAGAGATAAGGCCCCTTTGCATTCACTAGCAGCAGCTCGACTGTGAAGCCCTCTGATACAAAGCCATTGGCAAGGTTTAGCATGACTCGCTCTGCCCCACCGCCACCCAAATCTGTTAAAAAAATAGCTATCTTACGCATATCGCAACGGTCAGTTCAAGGACGAAAACATTGCTTTGGCATCAAAATTACCGTTATCCGGGTGACGAAGCAACCGCTTCTCATCTGTTGCAGGCCCCAAAGACAGAGACACGGCAAGATAAATAACCCAGGTGAATCCGCCGATAATAGGCCCTTCTGTCTGGTTCTGAAGCAGAAATATGGTCAGGTACATCAGCGGCCAAAAGCTGTAAAGATCTTTATCTGTTTTTGCCCAATGAATGGCTCTACCGAAGGTCGAAAAAAAGCTAAAGCAGAATATTGCTACCCCTACCAGTCCTAGCTCAGCTGCTAGATCCACAAAGCCATTGTGAGATTTGGACGGTGTAAATCCGACAGCTTTCCAAACCTCCATCGCCGGGCCGTGCTTACTCCAAAAGCCGCCTATCCCGTAGCCTAAAAATGGTCTCTCAGAAACCTTGTCAACAACAGCTACCCAAATATCAGTTCGGCCACTCAAAGAAGCATCCCTACCTAAAGTAGTCACAGCTACTTCAAAGTTTCCCTGTAGCAAACTTACTATAGAACCCAGTGCTAATATGGTTATGCAAAATATAGCAACGAACAGTCTGCCGTCCCACCGAAAAGTTTTATAGAACGTAAGCGCTAGCAGCGTCAGGAAAGTGACTATCAGGGCGCTTATGGAGGTCGAAAGCAGCAAAAGTACAATTGCAATTATGTTGAGCACCTGCCAAAAAGCTTTCTCTTTACCAGCAGAACAGACTGAGTTTACAAAAAAGAGACAGCTAGATAGACACATGAAGAAACCCAACGTGTTTTTATGCCAGAAAGCACCCCGTAAAGCACCCTGATGCACGCCAGTATCAAATCCGTAGGCTGGAAATGCCGCTGCAAAGCCAACTGTTATCAGCATAATTATCACTAGCGCCGCAGATACTATTTTGATCTGACCGCGCAGCGTGTAGCGAACAGCAAGGTAAGTTCCAAACAAACTCCAGCCAAATAGCATCAGCGTAGCTCGCTGGGTTGACGATGGGGCAGCAGACCAGGATATGGAAAGTGCTGCTATTAAGACTAGAATCCAGAGAAAAGGATTTTTCAATATAGTCGAAGACGCTGTTTTCCAGTAAAGAATAAGCAAACTTGCAGAAATCATAAATATTAAATAGCGTGTCCCGCCCATGACCGGGTCAATTGGCGAAGCGATTACAGCAAGCTCTATGCCCTCTGAGCCATAGAAGGCACTCCTGAAAGCTAGCACGTCTGAAACATGCAGCAAGGCAAAGACTGAAAATATCCATTCAAGCTTTGATAGTTTTAGCTTCACTGCCTTAACCAGTAGAGAGAATAAGGTTGAATTTATTATAGGCGGCTGTATAGAAGAGTCGTCATCAAAGCGTTATTTTCTGAGTACGAGTCACCAAATTCAAAGCCTGTCCCGAAACTCAGTCCCAAATTCCAATTCCAAAATTTAACCTAGAAAAGCTCGTTTGGCTTTGTAGAAGAGCTGCTTTATCTTTATCTTTACTTTGGATGAAAAAGGCCTTTGATTCAGATACTCTTTGACTAAGAGAGCATCGTGGCTCTCTTTATCGAAGACTTTTGGGTTGAGATGCAGTCCTGTCGCTAGCAGGCTATCTGAAAAGTTGGATAGCGTAGGGAAGTTTTTGCGAATATAAAAAGCTGTATTGATAAAAATTTCTGCCTTTTGATCGCGATTGTTTTCTCTCAATGTGAATAGGTTTTGACCATGAATTCTCTGTAAGGCTAAGCGATCGCTGACAATAATTCCCTTATGCGTGCCCATGGCAGCAAACTTTATATAGCTGTCATTTAAGGAAACCGATCTTGAGGTGGGCATAGGGATGATCTGCTTCAAACAGGATCGGGTGAAGCACATTCCTGACGTGGCAGGTATCACAAAAGGCTCTCCGAGCTCGCCTCTGGCCATTCTATGCCGCACATCGACCTGTAAAAATGATTGCTGACGGTTTTCAACAGCTTCTAAGTCGGGTTCTAAGTCGGGTTTGAGAGTCGACAGATTTGAGTCTACGAGCTTGAGCGGATGAAAGCACCAACCGACTTCATCGCTCTCGGACTGTAAAGATGACACAACCCGCTTTAGTTTATGAGGCAAAAACACATCGTCAGCATCTAAAAAGCAAATGATGTCTCCTTTGCTCACTGAAAATCCTGCATTGAAAGCGGATGCTTGACCTTCATTTTGCTTTAATACAGGTGTTATTTTGTCGTCATATCTGAGTATCACTTCTTTTGAGGCGTCGGTAGAGCCATCGTCTACAACGATGACTTCAAAGCTTGTGTAGGTTTGCCCCAAGGCGCTGTCAATAGCGTCTCCTAAAAAGTTTGCGTAATTGTAGTTGTTGATTAGTATGCTGACAACCGGACGTGATGTCATAGCGCGTTGGTCTCTTGATAACTCAGTGCTATTGCTCAAAAAATTACTCAAGGATCAAATGAGTAAAGAGGTGCAGAGGGCTCGATGTAAAGATAGGTGTGGCTATTTCATGGCTTGAGCCACGCAGAAAGATCTTGCTGAATCAAACTTTGAAGTTTTAAGATATCGTCTCTGTAGCTATCGGTTAGCTGCCGCTTGGTCTCCTCAGACATCTTCGGTTTCTTGAAGTTGCTTAGGTTCCACATTCTGACTTTACTGTATATTTTGCTTCTCATTTTTGGTGGTACAAGCAGCTTTATGTTCTCTTTAAGCGGATTTCTTTGAGCCAAAAGTTTGTTTAATGTTTGACTTTTAGGCATTCCAGATACGTTGTATTTAGTAGCCATATCAACTTTAAAGCTGGGATCAACCCCTACAAAAGAAAACATGCCCTTCATTACAAGCTCGGGATTTCTTTCGAATTCTTCGTAGATAAATACTTTGATCTGCTGCCTATCAAATAGCTCGAAATAAGGTTTTAGCTGCTTGTAATAAAATCCTTTTTGCTGATACCGCCACATTAAGCCCCAGTTGTTTTGTGTACGCTCTGGTTCTGCGGCAAGGGCCTTTGCAAAGTCGGCTGTGGATTCATTGCCATCGCGGACTAGATGCAAAAAACTAGCGTAGGCCGCATCCACCGGATTTCGGAGAATTGCTATGAGCTTGGCCTCTGGAATGTATTTTTTAATGCGGCGAGGCGCTTTTTTACTCCCTAGATAAGTGGTCGAGGCTTCACCAATAGCTATTTCATCAGTGACGCCTGCAAAAAGTTTTTTATATTCTTCTAGCTGGTGGACTGAATGCCTGAAACGATTTTGATCTCCAGAGCCTTGAAAATTCACCTTTTCGTTTTCGAGCATGAAAAAGTGGGGCTCTTTAACTGGAGACATGTAGACCTGAGGATGCTGGCTGAGGTAAGCATAGAGAGCGCTTGTCCCGGCCTTTGGCGCACCGATTAAAAGAAAGTTTGGCATTGTCATCTCTAGGCGGTCTCTATGAGACTGTGAAGCGAGACTGTGAGGCTAAAATTAAAAAAGCTTACCCAGCGCAGTTGAGTGGATGCCGATCCTCTTGTAAGCCACAATTACTAACAGCACGTTCCACAGTATAGCGCTGCTTGCGGTGGCTACTGCCGCGCCTTCTGCTCCCCATTGTGGAATCAGCAGAGCGTTTAAAATAATGTTGAGTAAGGCGCTGAGGGTTACACCTGTAGCAACGTCTTTTTGATGGTTGGTCATTGTCAGCAGCAGCGCCACTGTTCCTGTCGCAGCGTTAGTCAGCTGGCCGATGCTGAGGATGGCTAATACGGTTTTTCCTTGAATAAAGTCGGGGCCGAAAAGCGATAGAAACTGCGCTCCAAAAACTATCAGGCCGATGCTGATAGGCAATGCCGCCAGCAAAATTAGGCGACAGCTTTTGGTAATAATCTGCTGTAGCCTGTTGATATTACCTTGAGCATATAGGCTAGCAAACGTGGGGCCTAGCGATGTGCCAAATGCTATTAGGACAAAAGTGATTAATTTGGTTCCCTGAGTGGCGATGTTGTAGATGCCGACCGCCGAGACGCCCTGCATAGCGCCTAGCATGATTTTGTCGGTCTGGTTATTGATAACGTACATGCCGCCGACTAGCAGCATTGGCAGAGAACGTTGGAGCCATAGCTTGCGCTGGTACTGTGCGGGTGCTGGCTGGCAGTGCCGAGAGACTGCCTTTTTGAGCAAATGATTGCCTACGAAGAAAGCGATCGCACTGGTAAACGCATAGGCTGCCATCGCCCAAGGCGCGGTGAATTTATCACCCAAAACCAGATAACCGCTGCCTAGCAAAGTAACGAATAGAAGCGGGCGAATCAGCATTTCTGGCAGCTGACCAGAAACGATATGCTGAAGGGCATACATAGCGGCTTGCCGAAGCTCTGTGAGGGCTCTTACGGGCAGCGAAAGCAACGCGATCGCAAGCACTATCAAGGTTTGAGAATCTGTCGATTGGGAGAGCTGCCAAACGACGCCGAGCGTGACGACAGCTAAGAGAATAGAGGCCCACAGGACAATATTGTTTGCCCATTGCAGGAGCCCTCGCACCGATCCCCAGTCTGCCTGGGTGCGGTAGACGGCAATATCGCGAGTGAGGGTGCTTCTCAGGCCCAGTACAGCCGGGATGAGCAGGAGATTTAGCAGGGCGATCGCATAGGCATAGCTCCCATACCCTGCCGCCCCCAAAAGTCGCGCCAGAAAAAGCGTACTCAAGTAGCCCAGGCCAGCACTGGCGACCTGCAAGCCAAACGTGCCTGCAACCGCTCTAGCCAAAAAGCTGCGCAGATTGTGACGCTGATTACTTAGAGATTTCATCTATAGCTCCTGTCGAGTTGCTTAAGACACTTTTATCGGCTGAAACCGTTATATGACAACAATCAACTCAACTCACAAAGTAAGAATGCATCTTTACTTTGCTATCTATTTTCTGCTAGAGCCAGGCGGTATATCTTCGTTAGCTTATCGCAGTAAAGCGTTAAGTCCAGCGGCTCTACTCGCGCTCTGGCGCGGTGGCCCATTGCCAACCTCAGGGCGTCGTTTTTAATCAGGGAGATCGCGGCCTCAGAGATTGCCTCAGTGTCACCTGGATGGGCCAGATAGCCGGTCTCCCCAGAGTCAATCAGCTCGGGAATGCCACCGACTGGCGTAGAGACTACTGGCAGCCCCCAGGCCATCGCTTCGAGCATCGCCATCGGCAGTCCCTCGCTATACGACGGCAAAATAAACACGTTGGCATCCCGCAGCAGCTGGTTGCGCTGTTCTAAATCAATCCATCCAGGTAGCTTGACGTATGGTTTTAAATTTAGTTTCTCAGTGAGGCGCTGGGCTTGCTCTAGTTCACCGTCTCCTGCCAGGGTGAGCTGCGCCCGGTGCAAACAGTCGGCGGGCAAGTCAGCAAAAGCCTGTAGCAGGTCAAAAGCCCCTTTACGCTGACCGATGCGTCCTAAAAAAACAAAGTGGACAGTGGATGAATTTGACCGGTCAGGAATACCGGCAGGGATTTCCACTGGATTGGGCAAGACAATCATCCGAGCTGGGTCGAGACCGCAGCGAGTAAGGTAATAGGTCTTCCAGCTTTCTGATAGAACGATGAAGCGGTCGGCCTGTTGCAGAGCGGCGTCAACCGCATAGCGCAGCCAGCTAGAAAGGCCGTCATGAAAAGTATGAAATTCGCAGCCGTGAGTGTGCATAATCACCGGCTTGCGAAATGCCTTGGCCAGCAGCAGCAGCAAAATTTTACGAAAGACGCTGCCTTTTTCAGCGACGTGTAGATGCACTAAATCGACGCGGTTGCTGAGCAAGTGTTTTAGCAGGACGGCTAGCGATCGCCCAAACACCCACAGCCGATGCCGCACCGAACCTTCGTCATGGGTAGAGATGTGCTGAATATCAATAGAGTCAAACCGACTGCCGACGATCAGCTTTTGAACCGATGCCATGCCGCCCTTTTGCTCTAAGCTAGGGCCTACTAGCAAAACCCGAATCGTCATTATTCCCTGCCAAAATGAAGCTGCGGTTGTCAACTTTAGCGGTTATGTCTGACTCTTTCCAAAGTACTTTTCAAGACGCCTTAGCGCGTACGCTAGCTTATTTTGGACTAGGCGTGCCGAGCCGTCGCCTCAGGCACCCTACTTCTCCCACTCTCCCTGAGTCCCCGCCATCCGCCCCCGACTCCCAAAAAGAAATTCAAAGAGAAATCCGGGCTGGACGCCAGTTTTCTATCGCCGAAGCGATCGCCCGAGAAGGCGGCAGCTTTATGAAGGGCGAATCGACCATTCCGCGCCCGCTGCGAGCCATCGCTGAGATTAAGCAGTTCCTTGGCACTCATCTGAATGAGCCAGCCGGGGCGCTCTGTACCACGCTCCACAGTTGGGCCAGTGGAGACATTCGCCTGAGCCGTCAGCTCGATACGCCGCTGATCGCGCTCGCCCAAATTATCACCAGCATTTTGGCAGAGCCGACTACCTTTGAGGAATTTGCCCGGCAGGTGGCGATTGCCCACAGCCAAATTACCGGCGATCGCCCTCAGTTCCAGCAGCCCGGCCAGCCGCCCGATCCTGCCGCTGCCCACACCCATCAATCAATTCAAACCGAACTATCAGCCTTGCTTCAGCAGCTTCAGAATTAACGAGGCCAATTAATAAAGCTATGCGAAGCGACCGACTGCTAGCGCTCTATCTTTTTCATCAGTGATAAAATCCAAGCCAGTATATTCCTAGACCTAATGAATGCTCCCCAGCTAATTGCCCAAGACCTGTCAGTTCAACCCCATCAGGTAGAAGCAGCTCTGGCGCTTTTTGCAGAGGGAGCAACTGTGCCGTTTATCGCTCGCTATCGCAAAGAGCGCACCGGCGAACTCGATGAAGTGCAGCTGCGGCAGATTGCTGAGCGCTACGAGTATTTAAGCGATTTGGCGGCGCGTAAGCAGACGGTGCTGGAAGCGATCGCCAAGCAAGATGCCCTCACCCCCGAACTTCAGAGAAAAATTGAACACTGTATGAGCAAAACGGAGCTAGAAGACCTCTATTTGCCCTACAAGCCCAAACGCCGCACCCGCGCCACCATTGCGAGAGAACTGGGTTTAGAGCCCCTCGCCATCAAAATTGCGCAGCTCAACATCAGCGGTCAAAGCGGCATCCTCCTCACAGAAGTGGCTCAGCCCTATGTGAATGAGCAGGTCGCCACCCCCGCCGATGCGCTCCAGGGCGCTGCCGATATTTTGGCTGAGAGCATGGCTGAGCAGGCCCCGCTCCGGGCTTACGTGCGCCAGCTTTGCTTGCGGCAGGGACAGTTCACCTCCAAAATTAAGCCCGACTATGCCGAGGGCACTACCAAATACGAAATGTACCGCAGCTACCAGAGCGCGGTGAGCAAAGTCGCCCCTCACAATCTGTTGGCCCTGCTGCGCGGCGACAAAGAAGGCATTCTCAAACTCGCTTTGTCTTTTGATGAAGCCATCGTTTTAGACTATTTGCTGAGCACTCAGCTTCGCAGCCGGGACAAGGCTCTGCGCCAGTTCTACACCGACTTGGTCAAAGACGGATTTAACCGGCTGATGAAAACGTCGCTGACCAACGAGGTGATTGCTGAGAAGAAAGCCTGGGCCGACGAAGCCTCTATTCAAACCTTTGCTGAAAATCTGCGCAACCTGATGCTGGCCGCCCCAGCAGGGATGAAACCGACGCTGGGCGTTGATCCCGGCTTTCGTACCGGCTGCAAGGTGGCGGCTGTGGGTGAAACCGGTCAGTTTTTGGCTTACGAGGCGATCTATCCGCACTCAGGTCAGGGCCGCCGGGTAGATGCGGCTAAAGTACTCAGCCGCCTGATAACAACCCACAAAATTGAGCTGATCGCCATTGGCAACGGCACGGCTAGCCGTGAGACAGATGAATTTGTCGGGGAGGTAATTGCCGGATTAGAACAGCCGCCGATAAAGGTGATGGTGAATGAATCGGGCGCGTCTATTTACTCGGCAAGTGAAGTGGCGATCGCCGAATTCCCCCAGCTAGATATCACCGTGCGCGGCGCGATCAGCATTGCCAGGCGGCTGCAAGATCCGCTGGCCGAACTGGTCAAGCTCGATCCTAAATCAATCGGCGTCGGCCAGTATCAGCACGATGTCGATCAAAAGCGGCTAAAGCAAAAGCTTGATGACACGGTAGAGAGCTGCGTTAACTACGTGGGCGTCGATTTGAACACGGCTTCGCGCGAGCTGCTGCAATACGTGTCGGGAGTGAGCGCGGCCATCGCCAACAATATTGTGGCCTTTCGCGATCAGGTAGGAAGGTTTAGCGATCGCTCCTCCCTGCTAAAAGTCAGCAAGCTCGGCCCCAAAGCCTACGAACAGGCCGCTGGCTTCTTGCGAATTCGCGGCGGCGACAACCCACTCGACAATACCGCCGTCCACCCTGAGAGCTACAGCGTCGTCAAAACCATGGCTCAAGATTTGCAGGTGCCGCTCAAAAAGATACCCCAGGCTGCGGACAAATTTAAACAGCTCCATCTCAAAAAATACGTCACTGAAAAAGTGGGTGAACCTACCCTCCAAGACATTTTAAGCGAGCTAGAAAAGCCGGGGCGCGATCCTAGAGCGCAGTTCACCTATGCAAAATTTGCCGAGGGCATTAACGCCCTCAGCGATTTACGAGCGGGCATGGTTTTAGAAGGCATCGTCACCAACGTGGCCAACTTTGGCGCATTTGTAGACATCGGCGTTCATCAAGATGGGCTAGTTCACGTTTCGCAAATGGCCAACCGATTTGTGAAAGATCCCAAAGAGATCGTGCAGGTGGGGCAAGTGGTCAAAGTGCAGGTCTTGGAAGTGCAAGAAAAGCTTAAGCGCATCGGCTTGAGTATGCGGCTAGGCGGTGAAGTGAGTCGGCAAAGTATTGAACCCAGCGCTAGCAGGCCCGTTCGGTCGGTCAACCAGGCTAAAGTACCTGCAAGCAAGCCCCAACGTAAATCCTCAGCCGCTGCCGACACAGCCCCCTCTACGAGCAAACCTCTCGACCCAGAAGATCTCAAGCATCGCTTCAACCGTCGCCGTCCTTAGCTGCCGAACAAACGCTTAGTCTCCAACTACAAACAGATTTGTTCTCCCCACTGGGCCGGGCCGCGACTATTTGCCCCTAGGTTGCACTGAAACGGACGCACCAGTTGCCCTGGCATGAAGCCATAGTTAACATAGCCGCTATCAGTAGGGGCAGCGCTAAAAGAGACCAGGCCCGCCTCCGAACAGTTTTCAACTAGCTGGGCGGCTATTGAGTTCATCGCAGCGGGCGAGGCCAAAACGCTCGGTGCGCCGCTGCCCATTAAAATGAAGCTATAGCCATTGGGCCGACCGGCTGGGCCATTAGTGTAGCCATGTGCCCGCTGCGTTCGCGTTCTAATTTCGGTATTTGGGAAGGCCCTGAGGCGCTGTTCGGTTTGGGCGATCGCATCGCCACAGCTTCTCTGCGGCTGAGCCGCAATCGGCCCGGCAAAGCTGACCAAATCGGAGCGAATCCAAACGGGTGAAGTGGGGTTAACGGACACAGGGCGCACCTGATACCAGCGGTAGCCAGCCGAGTCATCTTGCTGATCGACAATGCTGAACCGGGTGCCATTGACAGCCGTTGCCTGGATAGTAGAACTGGTAGAAGGCGCAGCCCGAAGATTGGCACCGCCGCCGTCAACTGTAGTTGAGACCCAGCCATCGGCAGGGCGAGCAAAGGCCGTCTGAGTCAGGCTTAAGCAGAGCGCCAGGGTGAAGCTGGCTCCAGTGAATGCATGGGTGAATAGACGTTTCATGACGATTAAAGCGTAGTTTAAAGGTGAGTGGGCAAGGCCTCGGATCCGTTTGGGCGATCGCCGCTCTCATAGGGAATCGTACCTTGATGCCAGGGCAGCTGTCGCAGCAGCGGCTCCCCCACACTGCTGGTAATGTAGTCACGGACAGCATCTGTGGGAACCCTGAAAAAACTGGGTCGTTTCTGATTGGGATGGGAATTCATAGATTTCACTTCTTGATGAAGAGAAGTTTGGACTGGGGATCGCTGAGTGCCTGCCACTCTGCAATCACATCTTGCAGGGCAGACGGCAGGCTGAGAATTTCTAAATCAATGTACTCAACGGTGATTCCTGGTATTTGTAGCTGGGTCATGGGGTAGTCGGCCAAAGCTGCCTGGGTCAGGTAGCGCAGCTGGTCAAAGTTGGAAAAGCGCAGCTGCTGTAGCTGACTTTCAAACGCTTCAACCTCAGCAGGAGAAAGCGTTTTGATGACGGTTCGAGTGGGCTGAGCGCTGCCGTTTCGCCACGGTGATTCCTCCTGGTAAAGTGTCCCATCGGCGCTCAGTGTCGTTGTTTTCACAAACCCGGTCAGACCGCCGCTCACCTGGCTCTGAAAAACTATCGGCGCATCTGGCCTTGTTTCTGCATTGGGTGAAGAGATTTCTAGATTGAGCGGGATAAACGTCGTTTCTACTGCGCTGAGTGCGCCGCTGGCTGTGGCGTTTTGAGCAACGCGATCGCCGTTTTCACTGAGATGGTAGACCCAGACAGCCTGGCCATCGCTGACAATGGCCCGGAATCCGGCGATCGCCTGCAACGTGCAAGCCTGATCGGGCGCAAAAATACCCAGACAGCCATTCCAAACAGCGGGCTGCACTTCTAAAATTTGCAGTTTAGCCAGCGGCTGATCAACTTGCTCAGAGACGGTTTCGAGCAGCAGACGGCCTGTCTCAGCCAAAAATTCGCCGCTGCCAAATTCAGGCGCTCCAGCCAAAGGCTCCAGACGCAGCCGCTGGCCGAAGCGATCGCTCCTGTAAACCCACTGCTGCTGCGCACTCGCCACCTGCACCCGCCAGCCGCGAACTTCTCCGCCCATACAGCGCTGATTAGGGCCCAGACCCAGACACTGATCGGGCCAGGTTTCAGGTGTAGCCTCTAAGATGACAATATCGTCAGCGCTGACGTGCAGCCGCCGGGCCAGGTCGCGTTGAATGCGACGGGATAAAAAGCGAGAGACCGCTTGGGGCATTTGAGCGACAGCGCTAGAATCAGCGGCGACAGCGGTCGGTGGCGTAAGAACCGAGCTAGCGCTGGCGGTACTTTCTATGAGCGCCGAGGCTCCGCCTATAAGAATTAAGCTGACGCAAAAACTAGCGGCACGAAGAGAGAGCATGGGAACCCGGTAGGTAGCGTATAGCTACGACAAAATGTATTGATGCTTTCTATCCTCCGCTAAGACTCAGCTGACGCCTGCCCGGTTACAAAATCAGTAACCGCTAAGCCGATTAAAGATGGGTATGATCGCAATGCATCTACCGACAGAGGCTAGCAGCTGGCCTACTCACTACCTTGATAAACAATTACATTGAGATTTCAAGGCGGCATGGCAGCAAAATACGACTATGAGCTGGTGGTAATTGGCGCAGGTTCAGGCGGGCTAGCGGCAGCTAAACGGGCGCTGAAGCTAGGAAAGAAGGTGGCGATCGCCGAAAAAAACCTGATCGGCGGTACCTGCGTTAATCGGGGCTGCATTCCTACCAAGCTGATGATCTACGCCGCCGAATTTGCCAAACAGCAGGAAACTGCGGGTGACTATGGCTGGGCCAATCAAAAGGGACAGTTTGACTGGTCGAGATTTAAGCAGGCAATGGATAGCCGCATTCAGTCTATTCGGCAAAGTCAGATCGAGAATTTAGAAGGCATTGATATTTTGCGCGGGCAGGCCCAGTTTATAAATGCTCATACGCTAGAGATCGAAGGGCAAAAAGTGACGAGTGAGTTTGTTCTTCTAGCAGTGGGCGGCAGGCCAGCTGCGCCCGACATTCCAGGCATAGAGCACGCTATTGACTCACGCGAAATTCTTCACCTGGAGGCGCTGCCCGACTCTTTTTTAATCGCAGGTGGCGGCTATATTGGTGTGGAGTTTAGCCAGGTGCTGCGCTGCTATGGTCGTCAGGTTACCTTAGTAGAGTCAAATCCTTGTGTATTGGACGGGTTTGATCAAGATATTCAGGCACGTGTTAAACAAACGCTGATTGACGACGGGATTGAGTTAATTGACAACACCAAGCTCAAAGAGATTAAAAAAGGAACAAACTGCTTAACCGCTACACTGAGCAATGGCAAAGAAATCCAGGCTGATCAAATTCTCTGTGCGCTAGGACGCACAGCAAATACAGATACGCTTAACCTGAAGGCCGTTAATATTGACACTGAGAAAGGCATGATCGCCGTCGATCAGCAGGGCCGTACTCAGGAGCCCAATATTTTTGCGGTGGGTGACTGCACGGCAACTATGCTGCTGACGCCCGTGGCCAAAGCGGAGGGCACAGTGGCAGTGGAAGCGATGTTTGGCGACAGCACTGCCCAGGTTGACTACCAGTGGATTCCTTCAGCAGTATTTATGCACCCGGAAGTAGCGATGGCTGGGATGACTGAGGAGGAGGCGCGCGATCGCCACAACCAGATCGAGATAAAATGCAGCACTTTCACACCGCTAAAGTACGCCATAACTTCAAACCCAATGGAAGCGCTGATCAAGCTAGTTGTCGATCCTAAAACTCAAAATATTATCGGCATTCACATGTTTGCCCCGCGAGCGGCTGACCTCGTACAGGCGCTGGTACCGGCTCTGAAAAAAGGGCTTACCGTTGCCGATCTTGAACAAACCATTGGCGTTCATCCCTCTGCGGGTGAAGAGATTTTTAGCATTTAGGCAATGTCCCCCAATTCAGCGAAAAGACGTGTGCAGCGAAAATCATTGCACCGGGTTTAGCGTACTTTTTTATTCAAGCATCTCCAGGTTGCGGACTGCGCCCTGGTCAGCGCTAGTCGCAAGCAGGGCATAAGCCTTCGCTGCTGTTAATCGTCGCTGTCGAGGCTGGGCAGGTTTCCAAGCCGCTTTGCCCTTTGCCTCCATCGCCTCTCGACGGTTTGCTAATTCTGCCTGCGAGAACACTACATCAATGCGACGATTGGGAATGTCAATCTGAATCGAATCGCCCTCACGCATCAGGGCAATGTTGCCGCCTGCTACCGCCTCTGGAGAAGCATGACCAATCGAAAGCCCTGAAGTAGTCCCACCTGAAAAACGACCGTCGGTCAACAAAGCGTGCACTTTGCCTAAATCCTTGGACTTTAAATAGCTGGATAGTGTCTAACAATATAGATCTTCACGGAGAAACGGACGTACGCCGACTCGAACGGCGAACCTCATCAATGTCGAGGATAACGTCTAGGCTCTGAAACCTTCCAATAGCCAGGGACTTAGAGACGACCATTTTTACCACACCAGCTTTTCACCGACCTGCGCCATAATGACAACTCATTGTCACTGCTGGCACCTCGCTGGGCGACCTCTCTACCTGGGAGGGAAAATGCTGAACTTACGCTTTCCTTTAATACGGTATGTCTCAAAGTCGTTATGGTCGATAGTGCAAATTACAGACAGTGACTCCCGTTCTGCCAGATGAACCAGCGTAGCATCTGCAAAATCCATTGGTCTATCAGCGTACTGCTTCATCAGTCGCGCCAAGTCTACTGAGTCAGCATCTGTAATGGGTAAAACACGAATAGCTCCCGAACGAAGTAGCTTCCATGCAGCATTCAAATTGTTAGGATGCTCTCCCAGCAGGTGAAATAGCTCGGCAAGTACTGCGGCGGTCGTAGCAAGCGGGAGATTGAGTGATGAAAAAGCGTCTACGCAGCGCTCGTGCCAGCTATCATCAGCATCCAGCAGCGCCAAAATAGCTCCCGTATCAATCAGTCCCCTGGCTTCCAAGGCGATCCCTCAATTTCGATTTCATTCGCTGGCTAACTTCTTGTGCACGATTCGGCTCGCCGCCATGAATTGTGCCAAAAGCTTGCGAGGCCGATTGATGCAGTGCTTGCTGAATCTCTTTTCCTTTGACATCAAGCTCTGGTCTTCGATCAAGCCAGTCTAGAACGATGCGCTCTAGGAGCTGAGCCAAACTGACGTTCTCAGCTTTGGCTGCTTCTTCAAGCGATCGCTTCAATTCAAACGCCACTCGCCATCTATAAACTTCGGTTTTCCTCATGTGCTACAGCGTAGTGAAAGAAAGCGCGCCTACCTCAGATGAGCAAAAGCAATCGTAAATGTATTGAGGTATATTCTAAGACAGCAAGTCCACAGACTTTTTTACTCTACCAAAATATGAGCTTAGCGGGCAGGCGCTCGAATCAGGGCGATCAGTATCAGTTACGCATAGCGCTTCATTGGCTGATTCGCCTTCTAAGCGACGATGGCATTCAGGCTGTACAGATCGATTCCACAGGCATTCCGGGACGGGAATATGTTGTGACAGTTGACGATATCGTTGTTTTATATAAAGACAGTAAGACTCGCTACATCCAAGCAAAGAAGAATCAGCCCACCTACCGGGCATGGAATTTCTCTGACCTCAAGGAAGAACTTGTGAAGGTTCGAGAGCAGCTGAAAAAGGATGCATGTGGGGAAGTCGAGTTTTATTCCCGAGATAATTTTGGCGATTTTCGAGTTTTAGTTGAAACCTGTCAGCTCATACCAAGCTATGATGCGTTTCTACAGGGAGCAGACCAAAAACATCGTAAGCTCCTAGAACAGTTCTCTAAAGCGATTAGTTGCGAAGACGAAGAATCGTTTAGTTTTGCGAAGCGTATTAGCTTTGGCCCGCTTCATAATTTCGATGGTTGGGATGAGGAGAATTTAAGAGCACTCAACTCTCAAGTGCCAAGAGCAGGGGATGCACTGGCTTACCTTAAGGAATTGATATTTGACCACGAGTCCTCACTATCTGCTGGTTCAATAGAGATTACTCGCGAAGATGTTGTTAGCAAGTTACAACAGCACGGACTGAATCTGACACCTGAGAGAAGTATTTCTGAGATATTGGAGTCTTTTTCTATTAGCTCTCAGATTGGGCGAAATTGGACTAGAACTGTCGGCGATATCGCTATTTCTCGTCCTGAGCTTAACAAGCTTGTACGATTCATTGAAGAAGGGAAAAAGTCAATATTGCTGACGGAGGGTGCTGGTAGTGGTAAAACTTGTTTACTCCTCGACTTAGCAAGTTATATCGAAAATGAGCAGTCAGATGATTGGGGTTTGCTGTTTGTAAAAGGAGATCAGTTTTTGTCGGCTCAGTCGGAATCTGACCTGGTAGACCAAGGTTTACCTAACGATATTGTCGGCAGGTGTGCACGTTTGGCAGAGAACCGTCGTGTTGTCGTAATTGTAGACTCACTTGATGTTCTTTCCTTGAACCGGCAGCACGGTTCCCTCAGATTATTCACAGGACTAATAAATCGGCTGACGTACATCCAAAATGTCACAGTTGTAGCCGCCTGCCGAACTTTTGATTTGGATTATGATCCTTCTCTAAAAGGAATGAAATGGGATGGTCGCGTTTATATACAGCCCCTAGACTTTGAATCAACTATCGTTCCGATACTCAAACAATGGAATGTAGATCCCAACGGCATTGCTCAGACGCTTGTAGAACTACTCAAGATCCCTCAAAACCTCAGGCTTTATAAAAAGATATTAGATAGTGGTGTTACACCGCAGGTAGCGACTGCTTATGACCTGTACAACTGTTTCATACAGGAAGTCATCATCAAGAAAGATTCTCTGGGAAGCGATGCTTTAGAGGGAATATATCTGATGGTAGACCATTTAAGGTATCATCGGGCGCGGTACTGCAACTGGGCCGTATTAAAGCTAAATGAAAAAGTCGTTAGAGAGCTGGTGAGTCAAGACGTACTTTATGCTAAGTCAACAGACACAGTAGCTTTTAGCCATCAAACGTTAGCAGATTGTCTAACTGTTCGCGCTTCAATTGCTAAACAGAAAACACTTAAGGATTTTATCTTATCTCAGCCACAGCTCCCTTTCATACGTCCTTTCGTCAGAGCCTTCCTATTTTATCTCCGTGCTCATCGGTCGGATCAGTTTTCCAGACAGGTTACGCAGGTGCTTTCTGATGATGCAGTCAGCTACCACATCAAAAGGCTTATCTGTGAATCACTCGCAGAGATTAAACCTGTTCAGGATGACTGGCCGTTATTTCGGCGTTTGTATCAAACATATCCTGAGTTGCTCAAACGCACACTTATCCGCCTTGAGAATATGGGTTCGCTGCATGGAGAGGCTTGGTTCTTCTTCCTGTCAGAGAACTGGCTACCATTGATTCACGCCTCAGCATCTGACCAGAAAGGTATATGGCTGAGGTTATTTGTACACAGCAATTCCAAATTCCAACTAACGGACATTCGCCATAGATATTTAGAAAAAGCATGAGACGTTTTCCAGGATATGCAGTAAGGTTCAATCAATCTGCCCTCCGTCTGTAATGACTCAGCCCATGCCCCCAGCCAGTCTCAGTTTTGAGGGTCTATCAGCGACGCTCAGGGATGCAGTTGCCCAGATGGATGACCCGCGCCAACCGAGTAACGCAACTAGCTACAGTCTCAGGGATGTGGTTGTGGGAGCCTTTTCATGCTTTTTCATGCAGAGCGCATCGTTCTTAGAGTTTCAGCGCCAGCTCAATAGTCGCAGCGGTCAAGATAATGCTCAGAGTCTGTTCGGGCTAACGCAGATACCGAGCGTCGTGCAGATCCGCAATATCCTTGACCAGCTAGCAGCAGCGGGGCTTTTTCCGGCGTTTATCAGCTTCTACCGGACGCTTCAGGCACAGGGCTACTTGCAAAGATTTGAGCGGCTAGGCGGCAACCTGCTGGTGGCGCTAGACGGCACAGAATACTACAGTTCTCAGCAGGTGAGCTGTCCGTGCTGCTCGACGCGCACGTCTAAAAGCGGGCAGGTGACCTATTCGCACAAAGCGCTGTTGCCAGTGATTGTCGCGCCGAGTGAACCAGCTGTGATTTCACTGCCGCCTATGTTTGTCACCCCTCAAGATGGCCATACCAAGCAGGACTGCGAACAAGCTGCCGCGAAACGGTGGATCGGCTCAGCGCCAGCCATATTCGAGCAGCAGGCGGTGACCTTGCTTGGCGATGACCTGTTCAGTCGTCAGCCGATGTGCGCAGCGGCTTTGGCTGCACGCTTCAACTTTATCTTCGTCTGCCTGCCAGAGTCACATCCGGCCCTCTATGACTGGATTGGCTTCAAGGCTGCCAATGGCAATGTCAAGACGGTGACACAAGTGCAGCGCCACGGTCGCCGCGATGAGCTGTGGCAAGTGCGCTATCTCAACGATGTGGCACTGCGCTCAGAAGCCCCTGCCCTGTCGGTCAACTGGTGTGAGCTGACGGTGTCGCGGCCCGCAGACGGCAAGGTGCTCCATCTCAATAGCTGGGTTACCAACCACCCTATTGATGACTCGCAAGCCTTTGAGATTGCCGCTGCTGGTCGCAGCCGCTGGAAGACTGAAAACGAAAACCACAATGTGCTCAAGACTCAGGGCTACCACCTCGAACACAACTTTGGCCATGGCAAACAGCATCTGTCTGCCTTTTTACTGACCCTGAACCTATTGGCATTCTTGTTTCATACAATCTTGCATCTGGCCGACGAGCGCTATCAACAGATTCGTCAGCAGCGCGGCACTCGCCAAGGCTTCTTTCAAGATATCCTGGCACTCACCAAGTACTTATGGTTCGAGAGCTGGACAGCGCTGATTGACTTCATGCTTGATGAGAAGAAAAAGTCTGCTAAGCAGATGAGAAACACCTCTTGACGGCTTTCCTCGTCGATGGCTAGTCAGCCCTTCAGCGCTGATTGGTTTGTCCGTATCTTGGAATTTGGAATTGCTGATTTGTACAGTCGGCAAAGTGTTGGATGAACAAACTGCCAGAAGAGACGGTTGGCTTATGGCGCGAGGCAATCGACGAGACTTGGTTTGAACACCGTATACTAGCAAGGCTCATATCAAATCAGGTAAAGGAGTTTGATTTTCTTCACACAGTCGGACTGAGGACTATCCTTGAAGCCTTTTTAACCAGTTCTGAGCTAGAGAATGAAGAATACGATAGCTTTGTTCCTGAGATGATAGGCCGATGGATCGAAGCTAATGATAGTGGTGATGATCTGATATGGCGTTACATGGTCAAAGAGCTAACAGATCAGCCATCTGATGAAACTGACTATTCATGGAATCCCTATAGTGGCCTACGGTGCGAGCCTCATATTTTTCACAAGGAAGATTTTATAAAAGAACGGCTAGAACGATCAGATAGTTTTCTCAATCAAGCTATCTCTGCAATAAGGGACTGGAGCCAGGTTCAGTTTAGTAGAACGTTCTCTTGCTTGCTCAGGGAAACGTCTTGGACTAACAGGTACAGTAAGGGGGAGTGTTATCGGCCTTCTGGTGATATTTCCTTTTTACTTCTTTGGATTGAAAAAGCCATTTATAGTAGGGCCACGAACAATGAAAATTGGTGGAGAGACAATGTTCGAGATCTGCTAGATGGGGGTGAGGACGCGCTTGCCTACTTCGCCATTCAAGCTTGCAATAACAACATAAACAGTAATCTACCTGAAATTGAATACTGCTTGACGGATCAGAATTTATTACTTGAAAGCGAGCTGGTTGACGAAGTAGGGGAGCTAATGAGTAGCGCCTACCCCTATTTACCTAATGCTGTACAGCTAGAGAACCAAAGATTAATTATTTGCTACTGCTGCAATCCCAACGTTGAGACAGAGTGGAAAGAGTCACATTTGTATGAATGCTACCGACGCCTTCGCTGGATACCAGCCTATTTCAGGACACAGGAAATACAGGCTCTAATTGATCGATGCCAGAGTAGGTCTGGCGAAAAAGAGCTTGGCCCAGAAGTTTATATGAGTGGAGGAATTATGAGCACGTCGCCTATTGATTCCGCTGAATTTATAAAACTTTCAGATCATTCAATTCTTAAGCTCTTTCATTATTACGGTCAGGTTAAGGCTAGAGCGCTGATCGATTCTTCTTTCCGCGAAAGTTGTTCAATAACTTTCACTCTCAGGGAAGCTAGCAGAGTCGATCCGGTGCGATTTTTGAATCTCTGCTCGTCTGTGACTCAAAAAAATAGTAACTATAAATACCTAATTGAAAGTCTAGAAGGAGCGAGCGAGCACTTACGTTATCGATTTGACAAGCTAAATTTTGGTAAGAAATTAGAAATAGTTGAACCAATTCCTAGTGGCGAAACTGTCTTGATAGAAGTTATTAAAATATTAGAAAGGTATCCGCTGCTTTTTAGAGATGGACGAGCAGTTGCAAATACTATTAAAAGCTGCTGCTCTGTCGTATCAGACAAGATACTTGCAAACAGACTGACTCTGCTAATTTTTTGGTTACTATCTGTTGACTACCACAATCCTGAGCCAAAATCGCTTCAAAGCTCACACGACTTGAATTCTACAGCAATCAACTCAGTTCTAGGCATAACAGCAGAGAGCGCGATAGTACTTTACAATCGGCTGCTTGAGAATGAAATAGATCCACCACCATTGCTGGCAAATGCACTTGATCGCCTTTCCAAACACGACGAGAGCTATGTGAGTATACGAATAGTCTCTATGTTGCCGTACACAATCTACCAGTGTCCAAGTTTTGGTTGGCAGTTGCTTGAAAATATTTTTGACAAGGAAGAAGCACCTATATGGAAAGAATCGGAGAGGATTTTCTACTACAATTACGATACTAACTTCGATAAGGTAAAGCCATACCTAGACAGATTGGCTGCGGAGATTACCGAAAAAAACGGAGACGTTTGGGGAAGAATATCTGCTTTAGCTAGTTTGGCTGGACGTATCACTCAGAGTGAACTTTTTGACAAGTTGAGGCATCTTAACAATTCAGCTGCTGAAGGTGTTGTCCAAGTCTTTTGCACTAATCTAGGAAAGCCACAACTAAGAGGTGAGTGTGAAGCTGGTCTAGACTGGTTTCTTACGCAGTCCTCTTGTTCCAAGGATCTTCTTAAAAAGATAGAAAGATGTTTTTCCGAGAAGAATGGTTTGAACATAACCTACGAATTTGCAAATAAGTTTTTAGATGGCTGTAGTCGATCCTCAGAGACAGTTAGCCTCTCCATTTTCCCTCAATGGTTGGCAGATGAGGCCAGAAAAAATCCGTTTCCTGCTTTGGAAATTTTAGAAAAGCTAATTGCGCTGATGAACATAAACGATGCTTCTCTTCGCACATATAGAACAACAGAACTGATAGAGGCATTGATTGAAATTGAACGGGAGGCAGATGACGCAGACGATTTGGATATGATTCAACGTACAATCAATCTACAGGATCAGTTTCTAAAAATGGATCTATACGGAATGGATGCGCTACTTGATAGTTCAGCTCGGACGTAGATTTCGATACAATTTTGGGATGAAAGCCGAAGCTATTCCCAACTTCCCTAAGTACTTCATTACAAAAGGTGGCGATGTATGGAGTGAAAAGACGAACAGATGGTTGAAGCCTTCCGCGAAAGGGAACGGGTACCTGTACGTCACTATCTACGATGCAAACAAAAGGCGGCATTCGAGATCTATACATAGCCTGGTTGCTGAAACCTATTTGGGGCCTAGAGCTGAAGGCTGGGTAGTCAACCATAAGTCAGGGGCTAAGTTGGACAATGCTCTGAACAACTTAGAGTACATAACCGTTAGCCAAAACAATGCTCACGCCTACAATATGGGACTATCCTCAAAAAGGGGATCGAAAGCAAATGGATCGAAACTTACAGAGAAGCAGGTGTCCGAAATAAAGAAGCTACTGAGTGAAGAAAAGCTAAGCCACGGCCAAATTGCCGAGAAGTTTCATGTGTGTAGAACCACTATTACGATGATTTCTACCAACAAGACCTGGCGTCACGTTAAATGAAAAAATCATGGGCGATACTGGATTCGAACCAGTGACTTCTTCCCTGTCAAGGAAGCACTCTACCACTGAGTTAATCGCCCAAGCAAGATAAGTGAAGAGCCGCAGTAAGCCTGACTCTACATTTAGATTTGCTCAATGGCTTTTAACTGTACCACAGCGATTTGGCTATCGCAATACTTGATTTGCTCTAACCGGTTCACCGCGAAAGTCTATTAAAATAAGGCATTGCGTAGAATAAGCCCTCAATAATCTCATGTACTGGCAAGAAGTTTCTGGCAATTGGTTTCTGGTGCCTGAGCGGCCTCGGGCGATTATTCATTTTTTGGGCGGTGCCTTTGTGGCGGCGGCTCCGCATCTGACCTATCGGTGGCTGCTAGAAGCGCTGTATAGCGAAGGGTATGCGGTGATTGCGACGCCGTTTGTAAATACGTTTGACCATAGGGCGATCGCTCACGAAACCCTCATCACCTTCGAGCAGGGGCTGGCCTACTTGGGCAAGCAGCGGCCAGAGCTGCAAGGCTTACCCATTTACGGCTTAGGCCACAGCATGGGCTGCAAAGTGCATCTGCTAATCGGCAGCGTTCACAGCGCTCGTAGGGCGGGTAATATGTTTATCTCCTTTAACAACTACCCGGCCCGCAAATCCATTCCGCTGCTCGATCAGGCCCTCCAGCAGGCCAAACAGTTCGTGCCAGATCTGAAGCTAGACACGCGCATGGAATTTGTGCCTAGCCCCGAACAAACGCTGGATTTAATAGCCACTCAATACGAGACTCCTTACAATTTGCTGGTCAAGTTTCGCAGTGACACTATCGATCAGACCCGCCCTTTGAGCGATGTGCTGGTGCGACGTTTTCCACAAACGACCACTGTGAAAATTATCAAAGGCTCACACACCACCCCGATCGCGCAAGATGTGCAGTGGCAGGCGAGCAGCTCATTCAGCCCGTTTGATGCGGTGGGGCAGTTCGTGAAGCAAGAGTTTTACCGCGATATTAAAGTGCTGCGGGCAGAAATGCTCTACTGGCTCGAAGGGCCCAGCTAGAAGGAAACGACGCAGCCTTCTGGAGCCGTGATACTGGCTTCTAGGGGGATTTATTCTCTTAGCTTTACTGAGTTCCTTACACGGCGATCGCGGCGAGTATTGGCAAGAAGTGTGTTAGCTCGGGCGTTCTTTGATTGGGATTTTTGGCCAGGTCATCCCAAATGCGTAGCTGAACGGCATCTTTGGCGTGGGGCTGGGCGATGAAGGAGAGTGCTTCGGCTTCTGAGAAAATGCCGCCCTGTAGCTTTAAGCTAAGCTTGGAGGCGGGTGAGAGATCGTTCCGGTAGTCTTCTTGAGTAGCGCAGAGATAGCGCTTGGCGTTGACGTGCAGGCGAATAGGCTCGGTGACAGCAGGCGGAAAATGTTGGCTCAAAAAGGGAATAGCGCGATATTCGTGGCGATCATCAAGCCCTCGCTCGGCAGCATCTTCGCCGAGGTCGTGGAGTAAATGGCCCACGTCGTGGAGGAGACAGGCGGCGACTAGAGCGGGCGGCTGGCGAGCGGCTTTGGCCCAGGTTGCACATTGAAGGGCATGCTGCAATTGGGTGACGGCTTCACGGCCATACTGCTCGCTGCCACGGATGGTAAAGCATCTCACAATAGGCGCTATGGCCTTTTTCTGTAAGAAGTCAGGCAACACGGCGACCGCCTCGAATAACTTGGGTGAGCTGAGGAACCTGATTTTCGCAGTCGTAGCGAACGGTGAGCAGGTCGGCGCGTTTGCCGACTTCCAGGCTGCCGCGATCGCCCTCTAGCTGAATGGCGATCGCGCTGTTGATGGTCACCGGCTTCACCGTCTCGTATATGGGCTTACCCGTAGCCTCGGCCATGACAAAAACAGACTGCAACAAACTGTGCGGCACGTAGTCCGATGAAATAAGATCGACTAGATCAAGCTCAACCAAATCCATTGCCGAGACATTGCCAGAGTGGGATCCACCTAACACTAAATTGGGCGCACCCATGAGCACCTGTAAGCCTTTCTCTTTGGCGGCTTTCGCGGCAGTCAAAGTTGTAGGAAATTCAGAGATGCTGGCACCTTCTGCGGCTGCCTGCTGCACATGTTCGAGGGTGGCATCGTCGTGGCTAGCCATAGAGAGATTGTGAGCAGTGGCCATCTCTACCAGCGCTTTGCGGTTGCTAATGGCGTGTTCTTTTTGAGCCTGCAAGCGCTCTCGAATAAAGCCGTCGAGTTCGGCTGCGCTCACCCCGTGTTTGCCCATGTAGTACTCGCGAAATTTGTCGAGCTTGGCAAACTGTCGCTGTCCGGGCGTATGATCCATCAGCGAAATCAGGGCCAAACTAGGATGGTTGACATAGCAACTGATAATCTCCGCAACAGATTCGTAGCCCAGCTCACAGCGCAGATGCAGCCGGTGGTCGACCAGCAAACTGCCAGCTTTTTGGCGGTCGTGAACGGCTCGAATCATCGGGTCGTAGGTCGATTTGCGCAGTGACTCGGCAGGGGTGACATCGCCAATGGCGATCGCATCGCAAACGGTGGTAATCCCAGCGGCTGCCAAGTCTCGGTCGTGGTAGGTGACAGCTGCCGCTAAAGGCCAGCGAATGCCGGGCCGGGGCGAAATGCACCGCTCCAAATTATCGGTATGCAGCTCAATCAGACCGGGTAGAAGGTACTGAAGATCGCTATTCTGACCGTTTTTGACGCTCTCCGGCTGAATATCGGCAATGACGCCGTCGCGAACGACGAGCGTACCGATAATTTCTTCGCTTGGGAGCTGAAGCCGGTAGTTGGTGTAGATCTGTTCTTTCATCTTGTTGATAAACCTGATTATCTGATGAGGCAGGCGGTTCGGCGGCAAATTCACACATGGAAAAAAGTGCAAGCGCAAAAAGTGCAAGCGCAAAAACCACAAGTGCTAATCATGTGGGCTAAAGGTTAAGAAACGGTTGCAAACGCGATTCTTGACATCGTCGTCATGAAAAATGCCAATGAGCGCGCAGCCCTGAGCCTTTTTTTCTTCAATGAGCTGCACAACGACTGCCTGATTAGCCGCATCGAGAGCCGAGGTGGGTTCATCAAGTAGCAAAATGGGATAGCTGACTGAAAAGGCTCTGGCAATATTTACCCGCTGCTTTTCGCCGCCAGAAAACGTCGTAGGTGACAGGAACCAAAGCCTTTCAGGGAGGTTTAACCGGGTAAAAAGCGCTTTCACCTTTTCCCTGGCTGCTGCTGGTGCTATCCCCAACTCCATCAGCGGTTCGGCGGCGACTTCTAGGGCCGATACCCGAGGAATCACCCGTAAAAACTGGCTGACATAGCCTATAGTGTGCTGCCGAATAGCTATAATTTCGTGAGATTCGCAGGCGGCTAAGTCTCTCCACTGGCCCTGATGCTTGAGCCAAATTTCGCCGCGCTCTACCCGGTAGTTGGCATAGAGCGATCGCATAAAGGTACTTTTCCCAGAGCCCGAAGCGCCCACGAGCGCTACACATTCGCCGGGATTGACCGTCAGCGAAACGCCCTGCAAGACCGAAAAATGAATACCGCCCTGGTTGTGAAGGGTAAATCCTTTATAGAGCTGATGGGCTTGCAGCAAGGCCGTTTCCGACAGATCGGCGGCAGATAGACCGGCGGCGACCCCCTGCCTGTGAGCGTGAGTTTGAAGCGTTTGCATGGGCTTTTCTGTTTTGTTTAAGGAACTAAAGTTGCGCTAATCAGCTCCTGAGTGTAAGGATGATGCGGATCGTCTAGCACCTGGTCGGTCAGCCCTTGCTCGACGATTTTGCCGTAGCGCATGACGATTAGTCTGTGCGCCAACAGACGAATAACACCGATATCGTGAGTAACCAAAATGACGCTGAGATCGAGCGATCGCACAAGCTGCCGCATCAAGTCCAACAGTTTTGCCTGTACTGAGACATCCAATCCACCGGTCGGTTCGTCCATCAGCACCAGTCGAGGGCGAGTCACCAATACGCGAGCGAGCTGAAGCCGCTGCTGCATACCACCCGAAAAGGTGCTGGGCAGGTCGTCCATGCGAGCAGTCGAAATCTCCACCTGGTCAAGCCAGCGGCTGGCCTCGGTGCGAATGTTGCCATAGTGCCGCTGACCAGTATCCATCAGGCGTTCACCAATGTTGGCCCCGGCGGTGACCTTCATCCGCAGGCCATCGCGGGCGTGCTGCCGGACAAAGCCCCATTCGTTGCGCATTAGCCGCCGCCGGTCAGATTCGCTGAGCTGGCTGACATCGAGAGTTTGGTCTGTGGCGCTACGATACAGCACTTGGCCGCTGTCGCTAGGAATCTGGTGGGCGATTGCATTCAACAACGTTGTCTTCCCCGACCCCGATTCGCCGATAATGCCGAGAATTTGACCAGGGTAGAGCGAAAAAGAGATGCGATCGCAAGCCTGCACCGTCCCATAAGCCTTACTAAGACTACCCACATCAAGCAAAGACTGCATTGTTACCTCCTGTCTTCTGCTCTCCTTCATTCCGTCTCCCCTGCCGCTGTCCGCAATAATCCGTATCCGAACAAATCCACAGCCGTCCGCCCTGATTGTCAGTCACTACCTCATCGAGATAGCTATCGGTTGCCCCGCAAAATTCACAAGGATGATCCCACTGCTCCACCGTAAAGGGATGATCCTCAAAATCGAGGCTCTTCACCGAGGTATAGGGCGGCACTGCATACAGGCGTTTCTCTCGTCCCGCGCCGAAGAGCTGCAAAGCCGGGCTCATATCAAGCTTAGGATTGTCGAATCGAGGGATCGGGCTCGGGCGCATCATATAGCGGCCATCTACCATTACTGGATAGTCATAGGCGGTTGCAATATGTCCGTAGCGCGTAATGTCTTCATACAGCCGCACGTACATTGCCCCATATTCAGAGAGGGCGTGCATTTTTCGGGTCTCTACTTCCGAGGGCTCAATCCACCGCAGCGGTTCTGGAATAGGCACCTGATATACCATTGTTTGCCCTGCTTGTAGAGGCGTTTCGGGAATGCGATGGCGGGTTTGAATAATCGTCGCCGCTGTTGTTTGTTCTGTGGTTTCTACGCCGCAAACCTTCTTAAAAAATCGCCGAATGTTGACCGCATTCGTCGTGTCATCTGCGCCTTGATCGATTACTTTGAGCGTGTCATCTGCGCCGATGATAGACGCCGTCAGTTGAATGCCACCTGTACCCCAACCGTAAGACATTGGCATCTCGCGAGAGCTAAACGGGATTTGATGGCCAGGAATAGCAACCGCTTTGAGTAAGCTGCGGCGAATAGAGCGCTTAGTTTGTTCGTCGAGATAGGCAAAATTAAAGCCTGGTTCGACCGAAGGGGAAGCAGATACTGTCATCTATAAAAATTCTCCATTGAACGGGGCTCAGACGCGATCTAAGGGCTGGTGAGGGTCGGGTGGGAGCTGTATTTGGATGCGATCGCCCAAAAACACCTCACCACTCGTGACAACAACACCCATCACGCCCGCCTTGCGAATTAGCTGCCTTTGCTCGTCATGGTCAAGCACCGCTGCCATCAGCCCAGGCTGCAAGTGATCAAGCTGCTTGCAGGGGTTCCGCAATCCTGTCACTTCAATGACGGCGGTCTCACCTAAATGCAGTCGCGTTTTCACAGGCAAAGCCAACAGGTCAATACCGTGCGTTGTAATATTCTCTCCCATCTGACCGGGCGCAGTTTCAAATCCTTTTACTTTCAGCTCATCAAACAGCTCCGAACGAATCAGATGAACCTGACGTAGATTGGGTTGGCTAGGATCTTTAGCAACTCTAGAGCGGTGCTGAACCGTTTCTCCCAAATGCGCATCGCCTTCCACTCCCAGTCCGGCTAAAAGGCGAATGCTGCTCTGATTGGTTTTGCTAAACGCATGTTCGGCGCTGCGGCTAACGGCTTTTACCGTTCCGCCTGCAACATTTTGAGACTCTTTTGCCGAAGATTCATAGTCTTCTCGCATTTTTCGCACCAGGTTCAGCTCTGCTTGAAAGTCAATATAGTGCGGCAGCTTCAAGTGCTGAACAAAGCCTTGAGCCTCCACATTATCACCATGAGAGAGCACAAACTCTTCCTGCTGCGCTGGCCCCTTAATCTCCTCGCCCAGTTCTTTTGCTCGCAGCGCCCTATCGACAATGGCCATAGACATTGCCTTGCGTTCGCTGTAGCCAAAGGTGAGGCCGTAGCCGCGAGTAAACTGAGGAGCGAGCTTTTTACTGCCTTGAAACTGGTTCACCATTTGCACTTCAGTCACCGGAACCTGACCAATAGCCACCTCAAAGCCTAATTCCTCTGGGCAAATTACCACCTCTACTTCGCCCATACGAATCTCTCCGGCAAACGGATGGGCGTTGCCATATCCCCGCTGAGTAGAGTAGGCTAGCCCAAGCAAAAATCCCTCATCTGAACGGGCCAAGTTCTGTAGCCGCGCTGCTCTATCAGCAGGCAAACTTAAGGGCTGTCGGGTCAGATCAAAGGGCTCTGCGGTGGCTGTCTTCTCCTCAGGTTGAATTAAACCCTCCTGACCTAAGGCATCCAGGGCTCTAGGCGTATCCAGATCATTCGGTTCGCCTTGAGGCATGGAAAACTGATTGTCTTCGGCAGCTAGTTTAAAGTCGAGCAGACGGTGAACGTAGTCAAACGTGGGGCCGAGCCGTTGCCCGCCGGGAATATCTTTGAAAATGGAAGAAATTCGCCGCTGAATCGCCATGTGATCGGTGTTTAAGGGCCGGGTGTAGTATAGCCGGGGCAGCGTAGTGCGGTAGGCTCGCAAGAGAAAAATCGCTTCGACCAAATCTCCCCAAGACTGTTTGATAGCAAGAGCAGCCAAATCTGGATCGTAGAGACTGCCTTCGCCCATTACTCGGTCTATAGCGATCGCCATTTGCTGCTTAATCTGTTCTATGCTCAGCTCAGGCACCGCAGGGTTACCGCGCCGCCGAGCGGTGAGGAGTGCTTCTGCATTTTGAATGGCTTTTTCACCACCTTTGACCGATACGTAAGACATTTTTTAACAGGTGGTTTTCACCGGATGGATAATTGGCCAGCGCGAACAGTTCTGGGCAGACCCACGACAGACTGCTGCGTTAAGAGAAAGCAGTCAACTCCCCGTGGATAAGCGTCGTGATTTCGCTGCGTCCAGAAAGTCTCAGGCAGCGTAGGAGCCAAAGACACGCTGCCTAAAACTCCCGCGCCGCTGAGCTGTTGGGCAGCGCCCGAGGTAAAGTCTTTAACTTGAATAAGCAGCGTTGTAGACTGCTCAGGATCTTCAGCACTGCCCCAATTAAATGCCCGTAGCTTCAGCTGAGAGAAAGCATCGCCAATCACCGCAAACGTCGCCAATTTTGAATTGTCTGTAAACCGACAGCCTGTGTGAAAACGCAGCCAATCTTTGACCGCTGCTGGCAAGCTGGGCTGCAGCCAAACTGTCGTCTCTAGATCGAACAGGGCCAGGCAGGTCGCCGCGCAGATTGGCGTTATGCCCTCGGGCGAGGAGAGATTGATTTTAGGCGTGTAAACCTGTCCGGGATGGGCGAGTGCCTCTAACAATCCTCGAAATGTCTGCTGCGCGTCATGCACCGGATCTCGAAATCCTGGAAGCGTCGTGGTAGCCATCACTCTCTACTCCCCTCTAAGCATGGTAAAGAATTCAACCTGGGTTGCTGCCGTCTGCCGCTGCTGCTGCTCTACCGACTGTTGCAGGCTGCGCTGCAAGGGTTCAATCACCTCGTCGATCACCCGGCTATGCCACTGCTCCTGCTGCAAAAGCGCGTCACAGAGCGCAGCCAGTTCAGCGTGCCGATGCGATCGCCCCCCCACATACCCAAATCCCGCTCCTGTCTCCTGCTCTCCTGATTCCTGCTCTCCTGCCTCCTGCTCTCCTGCCTCCTGCAACCGCACCACGCACCGCGTCAGCGTCATCTCCCCCAAATTAAACGCATCGCCCACGCCGCCTGCTCTGCCGCGCACCATTACCAGACCAATTTCGGGCGATCGCAAAAACCTATACTCTGGCAAATTTCCCAGCTGGGCCACACAGTCTTCTAATTCCGCCGGCGAAGCTTTAGCCAATGTCCCCATCCAAGCCTGCCGTCCAGTCAAATTTTGCATTGATTCAACCTGCTATTTTGAGCAACCGCTCAACCCGTAGTCTAGGTAGTAATCTAGATGTCTAGACAAATTATGCGATACGTCTCTCAAACTTGCAAGTATTTTTTGATACATTCTTAAAACATCTTTTCATCTGTCACCCTGAGCCCACCCTGAGCCCGTTATGAGCAATGCTGCTGCGCCTCTCTATGTCCAAATTTCTGATCAGCTGCGCTGCCATATCCAAACTCAGGTTTACCAGGTGGGCGATCAGCTGCCGCCCGAATCTCAGCTATCGCAGCAGTTCGGCGTCAATCGTCATACGCTTAGACAGGCGATCGCGCTGCTCAAACAAGAGGGGCTACTGCGGGCCGAACGGGGGCGCGGTACCTTTGTTGCCGCGCCGATTCGCTATGCGATTGGTCAACGAGTTCGCTATAACGAAGCGCTAAAGGCTCAGGGACGCACAGCCCAATTCACGCTGCTGAGAGCAATTCAGGTGCCCGCTGAGATGTCGGTAGCAGTCGGATTGGCGATCGCCCCGGTGATCCGGTTGCTCTCATCGAACGGTTAGGCATGGCCGATGGCGCACCCATTAGCGTCGGCAGCGGCTACTTTCCGCTGGCGCTTTTTCCAGATCTGCTAACGGACGAGAGCTTGGCGATTCTAGAAAAAACAGGCTCAATTTCAAAATGGTTAGGAGAGCGCTACGGTGTCGATCACATTCGCCGCCGCACGTCTGTATCGGCCCGGCTAGTGCAGCCACCCGATGCCAAGCTGTTGCAGCTACCTTTAAATCAGCCAATTTTGCTAGCTGAGTCGGTCAATGCCGATCAGGCCGGTCGGTTGATTGAATATGGAGTGGCGAGATTGAGGGGCGATCGCATGGAGCTAGTTTTTGACAACACAGCGCCTGCCTCTTGAATATCCAATAGAAATGCCCAACAAAAATGCCCAACAAAATGTTAAATAAACCGCCTGCGTAACCAGGCCGAAGCCGCATCGATCACGCCCACCACCAGCACCAAAATGATTAAAATAGCGCAGACCTTAGTGTAGTCAAAAGAGCGAAAGCTCTGATAGAGAGAAACCCCAATACCGCCCGCACCGACAATTCCCAGCACTGTAGCCGAGCGTACGTTGGATTCAAACCGATAGAGCGCATAGGAGATCCACAGCGGAATCACCTGAGGAATCACGCCAAATAAAATCTCTTGAAACTTACTCGCGCCCGTTGCCCGCACCCCTTCAATTGGCCCCACCTCAATATTCTCAATCGCTTCAGAAAAAAGCTTGCCTAAAATCCCCGCCGTATGGACAAAAAGAGCCAGCACACCCGCAAATGGCCCCAACCCTACAGCAACCACAAACACCAACGCAAACACAATCTCATTGATCGCTCGCATCGCGTCTAGAATGCGGCGGGTCGGCTGTACAATCCATACCGGGCAAAGGTTAGCCGAGGCTAAAATCGAGAGCGGCGCAGCCACAATCACAGCCAGCAAAGTCCCCCAAATCCCCATGCCAATCGTTTCGACAATATCTGCCAGGTAAAAGGACCAGTCAGAAAAATCAGGCGGAAAATAGCGGCTGATGTACTCGCCCATCGTGCTGCCACCTTCGGCTAGCTCTACCAGGTCAATTTCGCTGACTATCGCCGAGTAGTAGAGGAGGGCGAGTGCTGCCAACCCAAACGCAATCCACTGCGCTAGCTGAGTGCGGGTGAGGCGATCGCGCTCCTGCATCTCCACTACCGCTGGAGAAACCGGGAGTGCATACTTCTTAGATTCAGAAGACATAGCAGTCGTCCGCAAAAGATAGAGAAAAGAGAAAAGTCAGGCGCCGGAAACCAGTGTCTCCAGTGTCTTCAACGCCTGACTGTGATATGAGCAACGCAAAGAGAGCGGTTTTACAGAGAGGTTTTACTGCACCGCCTCTAATTTTTTATTTAGCTCGTCTAGCTGCTGCTGCTTGGTCGCTTCGTCCAGGCTAGTGTCGTTTTCTATTTCGAGAATGCTCTTGCTGTATTCCAGCTCACGCACCGTATTCCAGGTACTGTCATCAGCTTGATCAAATCCTTGCCACTCCAAAGGCCCTAGAATAGCCTCATCGTCATAGTTATAGAAGAAGTCTTGAATATTGTTCTTCAGGCAGTCAGGCAGGTCTTTGCGATAGGCAATCGGGTCACTTGGAATCTCAGGCGATGTCCAGATTATCTGAATGTTTTCAAAGGCAGTCGGGTCATTTTTTTCAACTTCGACGAGAGATTCGCTGTTGTTAGTGGCCACATCTACCTGATTGTTGGCAACCGCTAAAGCCGTCGCCTCATGGCTCCCGGCAAAGATCAGCTCCTTAAACGCCTGCTCAGGATCAACGTCATTTTTTGCAAAGACGTAGTAGCTAGGCACCAAAAAGCCCGAGGTAGAGTTGGGATCGTTAAAGGCAAAAGTGAGATTGGGGGCGTTCTCGATTACATATTGGTCGCCGTTGCCCGCTTCGGTATCGATGTCGGCCAAAATGGGATTGTCTTTGTTGGTGATGAGATAGGCATAGTATCCCTTTGTGCCATCGCTGTTGACCGTTTGTGCAAAAGCTTCGGCATCGGAGCGCTCAGCCGCTTCGATGTAAGACTTGCCGCCAAACCAGGCCATTTGCACTTTGCCTGCGCCCATCGCTTCAATCACACCGGCATAGTCGGTTGCATAAGACGCCTTTACGTCGCGCCCTAGCGCCTCAGACATAGCAGCGATAAAGGGCTCCCACTTGGGCTTTTGGTTATCTTGCGATTCGGTAGAGATGATGCCAAAGTCCAGCTCTGTCAGCTCGGGAGCGCAGGCTTGGGTTTCGTCAGCGGTATCTGTAGCACTCACTTCAGCATCCGGCGTAGCACTGCCGCTACAGCTGGTCAAAATAGCGCCGCTAAACAGCGTCGCTGTGAGCAGAGCAGTCCATTTTTTAGAGGGTGTAAGCAGCTGGGCAATCATGAAATACTCCTAAGGACATAAAGTGAGAAACGATAGGGTGAGAACTCGGCGGTTTATCCTGCGAGTATCTCTGCATGGCCCCGCTGCACTAGTTCTTCGGCAGCAGCGCCATAGATGTTGTTGAGCCGCTCATTATTCAGCGCTGCGGTGGCTCCATCAAACTGTACGGCTCCGTCTCGCAGGGCGATCGCCCGGTCGCAGTAAAACCGCACCATCTGTACCTGATGCAGTGAGGTGATGACCGTCAGGCCGCGATCACGATTCAAATCGGTCAATAGCTCCATTACCTGCCGGGCCGACTCAGGGTCAAGCGAAGCAATCGGTTCGTCAGCCAGGATAATTTGCGCCCCTTGCATCAGGCAGCGGGCGATCGCCACCCTTTGCTGCTGCCCGCCCGAGAGCAAGGCTGCTCGCTTGTAGGCCTGCCCTAAAATCCCCACCCGGTCCAGCGCTGCTAGGGCCCGCGTTTTTTCAGCTGAGGTAAACAGGCGAAAGGTAGAGCGCACAGCAGAAGTCTGCGATAGATTGCCAATCAGCACATTTTCTAAAACGCTAAGCCGACTGACGAGATTAAACTGCTGAAAAATAAAGCCCACCTGAGCCCGCAGTCGGCGAGCTTTAGAATGCAGCTTGCCCGCAGTCTGTAGCGGCGTATTGAAGATTTCAACTGTGCCGCCATCGGCTATTTGCAGCCCGTTGATTGTCCTCAGCAGCGTAGATTTGCCAGAACCCGAAGCGCCGACTAGCGCCACCATTTCGCCGCTACGAACGGTAACATTCACCTGCTGCAAAGCCGGAATGCCTTTAAAACTTTTACTCAGGTTGGTGACTGTAACCGCTGACGGGTTCAACAAGTGCTCAACACCGACGTTTTCTTTCTCAACAGATTCTTTCTCAACAGAAACCACGGCACTACTGGGCGCTTGACTGCACCATTACTTAACCACGCTGGCCCAGTTAGCACCTTAAGCGAGTGTAGTCATAAGGTTAAATCTAGGTTAGTTAAAGGTTAAATAACAGTCATCAACCCCGTTGACCTGCGGCACGCGCTATCTTAACTCTGTTCGATAGCGTGGCCTGCCTACTCTCTGGTAAGCTGCTGCGTTGGGTACAAGACTTTATCTGAGGCGGCGTGACATGGAAATTTTGCTGTTTTTATGCTTGGGGTTAGCGGGCGGTACCATCAGCGGGCTGATTGGAATTGGGGGTGGCGTTTTGTTCACCCCGGCGCTGGTGTATCTGTTGGGATTTTCGCAGCACGAGGCGCAAGGCACAACGCTGGCGCTGCTAGTGCCGCCGATTGGCATTTTGGGCGCTTGGACTTACTACCAGCGCGGCTATGTCAATGTGCAGGCGGCAGCGCTAATTTGCCTGGGGTTTGTTTTAGGCGGTTTGATTGGGGCAAAGTTTGCGGTTGCTATTCCCGCAATGGTGTTGAAGCGGGTGTTTGGCACGGCAATATTAGGGGTGGCGCTGAAAATGTTGTTCTTCTAGCTGTTCTTTTTTATGGCCGGCAGCTGGATCATCATTCATCATAAGAGTAGACTACTACTTGATTTGAGCGGATTGCCTTGGCTGATTTTCCTGTCGTTTACCATCCTGACTATGTAACGCCATTGCCTGAGGGTCATCGCTTCCCGATGCCTAAATTTCATCGCTTGCGCGATCTGCTCGTGCGGGATGGCGTAATCCATGAGGAACAAATCTATCAGCCCGGTGCCCCGCCCCGTGAGTGGCTAGAGCTTGTCCACAATGCTGACTATGTGCAGGCTTACTGTAAAGGCACGCTAGATGCTAAGGCTCAGCGGCGCATCGGTCTGCCGTGGAGCGAGGGGTTGGTTCGGCGCACCTGCACGGCGGTCGGGGGCACCATTTTAACGGCTAAATTAGCGTTGCAGCGAGGGCTGGCCTGCAACACAGCGGGCGGCACCCACCATGCTTTTCCTAGCTACGGCTCTGGGTTTTGCATTTTTAACGATCTGGCGATCGCCCTCAAAGTCCTCCAGATCCAGGGCCTGATTCGCACCGCGCTAATTGTCGATTTAGACGTGCATCAGGGCGACGGCACTGCTTTTATTTTCAGAGGCGATCAGAGCATATTTACGTTCTCGATGCACTGCGGCATCAACTTTCCAGGCCGTAAGCAGCAGAGCGATCTAGATGTGCCCCTGGCGGAAAATACTGGAGATGAGGCGTATCTGGCCGTATTGCGATCGCACCTGCTCCCCTTGCTCACTCGCCTCCAGCCCGATTTAGTCCTGTACGATGCGGGCGTAGATGTGCATAAAGACGACCGGCTCGGGAAGCTGGCTTTGACGGATGCAGGGATTTTTGAGCGTGATCGCACTGTCCTGCAAACCTGCAAAACGGCAGGCATTCCGGTCGCCTGCGTAATTGGCGGCGGCTATGGCGACGATATGGACGCGCTGATCTATCGACATTCGCTCCTACACAGGGCGGCAAAAGCTGTCCTAGCCCCATAAAAACGCCATAAAAACGAGTCTGATGGCAAAATAGAAGTTGCGCGTTCAAGCTTTCCGATATGTCATTAACCGTTGCAACCTTTTACAAATTTGTGGCCCTGCCCGACTACCCAACCTTGCAGCAGCCCCTCACAGACGTTTGTCAGGCCCAAAAAGTCAGAGGCACGATTTTACTAGCGCAAGAAGGCATCAATGGGACCCTTGCTGGAGCCCAGCAGAATATTGACGCTGTGTTCGCCTATATCAAAGCAGATGCAAGACTCGCTGATATCGACATTAAAGCATCGGCTGCAAGCAAGCCTCCTTTTGAAAAGCTCAAAGTTCGCCTAAAAAAAGAGATTGTCACTATCGGTTTGCCCGAAGTCAGCCCGACACAACAGGTGGGCACTTATGTAGCCGCTTGGCAGTGGAATCAGATTATCGCTGATCCAGAGGTCATGGTGATCGACACCCGTAATAATTACGAGGTGGGTATGGGGACATTTCAGCGAGCCCAGAATCCTGAGATTTCTACGTTTAACGAATTTCCTGAATACTCAAAGAACAACTTGAATCCGACCCAGCACAAAAAAATTGCAATGTTCTGCACGGGCGGCATTCGCTGTGAAAAAGCCTCTGCTTACTTGCTTTCTCAGGGCTTTGAAGAGGTCTATCATCTCCAGGGCGGCATTCTTAAATATTTAGAAGAAGTGCCCGAAGCAGCAAGCTTATGGCAGGGCGAATGCTTCGTCTTTGACGAGCGAGTAGCTATCAGACACGGACTCGAACCGGGCTCCTATGCGATGTGCTACGCCTGTGGTCATCCGGTCTCAACCGCAGATCAACAGTCTGACGACTACGAGAGTGAGGTGTCTTGTCCGCACTGCATAGGGGAATTAACCGACGAAAAGCGCGATCGCCTCCGCGAAAAAAAACGCCAGCGCCATCTCAATTCTAAAAAATAGCTCCCATCAACCTAGCGAAGTCACACACCTACCAAACGATTAAAATGAGATTAGATTCGGTGATATTGCGATCACAAGTCACCAAAGCCACTTTCTCACCACCCTCCTGGAGTACAAGCGCCGTCGCCACAATCTGCCTGTCATGCATCTCATTGATAGCAGACAGCGCTACAGTTCTCTCCACTATCGTTTGATCCATCGGATGCACTGTCATCTGCGGATCGCGCCTGAGAGCTTCCAACAATGCCTCAACAGAGGGAACCGTCGTCTTCCCTCTGCTCACAATCCAAACTGCCTCAGCTAGGGCGATCGCTGGCAGTATAAATTCATTTTCATCGTTAGCAAGCACTAACTTGGCAGCATCGCTAAGTTGAGAACTACCGGCTACAAACCAAATTAGAACATGGGTATCAATGACGTATTTCACTACTCACGTCCAATTGAAACCGTCATCTTTGTCTCCGTGGAACTCTGCTTCCCTAAAATCTTCTAGGGTCAATTCTTTGCCTTTGCCAGCAAACATACCGAAATACATCCTGCGTGGAGAATCATCAGATGCCAATTTCTCGTTACAAAGGTCTTTTGTAGATTTGGCCTCTCCTACAGAGAACTGCCCAAAAATCACCAAAACCTCGCCCTCAGCAATGTCAGATGGTGGTTCCAAAAGCTCCACCTTGCCGTCACGGTAGACGCCTCTCACTGTTTGCATCATATATTTTGCCTCCTACCTCCAATCTTAGCTTGAGCGGCAGGTGGTCTTGCCATAGAGTGCTGGTACATGCTGACACAGTAAAATGCTTTAATGCAGTCTCTGATGGCGATCGCCCAGTCCCTGTGTCCCCACATCTCCACATCTCGTGATCAAAACCACCGCTTCGACGGCTCATCCGCGTCAGACTCACAAGCAGGCAGTCCTGAGCCATTTCAACCGCTGCGCCCCCCAGCTCGATCAGTGGCGATCGCGCAACCGCTACTACTATGACGACCTCGCTCGCCTGCATCGGTTTCTGATTCCTGCCGGTAGCCGCGTGCTAGAAATCGGCTGCGGCACAGGCGATTTGCTCGATGCGACTCGTCCGCATACGGGCGTCGGGATTGATATTTCCCCGATTGCAGTCAATATTGCCCAGCAAAAGTACCCTCACCTGCATTTTTACTGCGCCGATGGGGAAACGCTCACGCCTCAAAAAATCGGCTACCTGGCTGACAGCCCGATTGAAAGCTCTATCAATGAATTCCAAACCGATGAGCTGCAAACCTTCGACTACATCATTTGCGCTAATGCCGCCAGCTATTTCAGCGATATTCAAACGGTGTTCAGCCGTCTGAAGCCCTTCTGCACGCCTCGAACCCGTCTGATTGTTAGCTTTCATAACTATCTGTGGGAGCCTCTGCTACAGCTCGGCGAAGCCATCGGTCAGCGTCGCCCACAGCCCCCACAAAATTGGCTCTCAATGGACGATGTGACCAATTTGCTGGCAATTACAGGCTACATTCCCCTCAAGCGCGGGCGGCGGTTTCTCATGCCTAAACGCATTCCCGGCCTGGCCTACGCCATCAACCGCTACCTGGCTCCGCTGCCCGGCATTAAGCATCTGTGTTTGACTAACTACGTGGTCGCTCGGCCAGACTTTCGGCAATCGCCTGTAATGGTAGATGCGATCGCAGATGCGCCGAGCTGCTCGGTGATTATTCCGGCGCGCAACGAGGCCGGCAACATTGAGAGTGCGATCGCCCGCCTTCCTCTGTTGGGATCACGCACCGAAGTTATTTTTGTTGAAGGCCATTCTCAAGACGACACCTGGCAAACCATTCAAAAAACCCTGGATCGCTACAGCGGTCCTCTGATGCTAAAAGCCTTTCAGCAAAGCGGTAAGGGCAAAGCCGATGCGGTGCGACTGGGGTTTGCCGAGGCGACTGGCGATGTGCTGATGATTTTAGACGCTGACCTGACGGTGCCGCCCGAGGATTTGCCGCACTTCTTTGAAGCGATCGCCTCGGGCCAGGGCGAATTTATCAACGGCTCTCGCCTGCTCTACCCGCGCAGCAAGCAGGCCATGCCCTGGCTAAACACACTCGCCAACAAAACCTTTGCTCTGCTGTTTTCCTTCTTGCTAGAGCAGCCGCTGAAAGACACGCTGTGCGGCACCAAGGTACTCTGGCGTGCCGACTATCAGCGCCTTGCCGCTGGCCGCAGCTACTTTGGCGACTTTGATCCCTTTGGCGATTTTGACCTGCTCTTTGGTGCGGCCAAGCTCAATTTGCACTTGGTCGAAGTGCCGATTCGCTATCAGCCCCGCAGCTACGGCAGCTCTAACATTGCCCATGTCAAAGAAGGGCTGGTGCTGCTGCGCATGTGTGCCCATGCCTCACGCAAACTAAAATTTATTTAATGTTTGGGATGCTTCTATAGCCCCTGTCGAGTTGCTTAGGACACTTTTATCGGCTGAAACCGTTATCTGACAGCAGGCAACTCGACTCGCAAAGTAAGAATACATCCTTATGCTATACGAGCCTTAAAAAAACGGACTGATAGACCTCTAGTAACGTCAGTTCGGGATAAGAATAGCTAGAATGTGCCGTCGGGGATCTTTTCTCCCCTTACCAAGGGGAGATGCCGCAGGCAGAGGGGTTCCGGCTGAGCACAGAGCATGTCGCCAGAACCCCTCCCTTACGGTTCCCCTTGGTAAGGGGAACCCAGACCGGCTTTGATAGGAGAGATTTGAGCGGTTGACCATGAAACACCTTATCCCGAACTCAGGTTCTAGTAGGTTGAGTAGCGCTACTCTGCCGTTGTTTCCGACTCTGTGGTTGATTCTGTAGTGCTGTCCGATTCGGCGCTACTGGCATCCGCCGCTTTAGCTTTAGCTTTGTCCGCGTCTTTTTTGGCCTGCTCGCGCTTGGCCTTATTCTTGCGCTCGGCTTCGATCATATCTTTCATCACGGCTTGGGCCTGCACCATTTTCTCCAGGTTGCCGCGATAGAGATCAATATCTTTTTTCAGCAGATCATTATTAAATCCAAGGGTCTCAGCCAGTTCGTCTAGCAGGGCCTCGCGCTTGTCTTTGTCTTTGAGCGCCTCGGCGTCGATAGCTTCAATTACGTTGTAAAGGCCAGTGGCAAATAGCCGGCTGTACTTAAACTTAGGATTGCTGATGACTTTGTGCAGATTGCCCTGAAGGGCGTCGCTGCCGCCGCTGGTTTTGGCTTCGCTGAGCAAAGATTTGAAGCTATCTACAGAGGGAATCGCCTTGGCTGCGGCCAAAACTTCTTCGGCGTCACGGCGATACTGGCCCGAATCTGCCCCGACTGCCTGAATAATGGCTGAGTAGATAGACTGCTTGTCGGCTTCGGGCTCGTAACCGGTCATAAAGCGGTCAAAGACGCTGACTACACCGAGTGCGTAGATCGAGTCGTACTCAAAATCTGTATTGACTAGAAGCAGATGCGTCTCTACCAGCAGCTCTTCAACCACACGGCGATAGATGGCATTGATCGGGCGAGTGTGCTGGCCGTAAAAAGCTCGCTTTGTCTCTGAAACCGTGCGGACGTTATTCACAAGTAAACGCTCAAATGTTCTTTGTAAACATATTGTTACGCCTCACAGTCGCTTTGCCAAGATGTTTATCGCGCAATTGCACAAAAATATACGGGGATTGGCAGGCTAGGATGGAGGGGCAACTTGCCAGATTCTGACCTCATTTCCCATGCCGACTTCCCCTTTAGCTACCCTGGCTCACTACTTAGCTGGCGAGTTTGAAAACCAGGCTCAGGCGGCAGCAGACCCTGCCCTGTACGTGCATCTGCGGCTGTGGCAAAGGCCGATTCCTGCGCTGTCTTCTGAGCAGACCTACACGCTATTTTTAGAGCAGGCCAGTGTGGCCGCAGGTAAGCCCCCTTACCGGCAGCGCGTGCTTCAGCTGAGGGCGATCGCCGGACAGCTGCGCGGTCAGTACTTTGCTCTAGCCGAACCGCTGAAGTTTCGAGGGGCAGGCCGCGATGCGGCTTGCCTGACGGGTTTGTCGTCTGCTGACCTGGTGGATTTACCCAACAGCGAAGCAGAGATCCAGTATCAGGCGCTAGCAGGCAGTGAATATCAGTTTCAAGCAGCGCTACCGGAGGGGCAGCTATGCTCTTTCACCTACGACGGCCAGCGGCGGTATGTCTACCTGGGGTTTGATGTCGCGCCTGAAGCGGGCGCGATCACCCTGCGAACCTACGACAAAGGCGTAGATCCAGATACTGGCCGGGGGCTATGGGGCGCGTTAATGGGCCCCTTTCACATGATTAAGCAGGGAACCTTTGACTGGCCAGCCTAGCTGTTGGCTAGGGCTGCTTACAGGCGGCTACGATGACGGTAGTTTAAGCTACCGGAGTTTGATAGGGAACGGCTAAAGCGGCTTCTTCAGTCTCATAAATTTCAAACACCGAGTCCATCATGGTGACTTCAAAAACGAGCTTGGCTTCGGGGTGGACGTTGCAAATGCGGAAGCTGCCGCCAACTTTGTCGGCGTCGCGCATACCTGCGACTAAAGACGTCAGCCCTGAGCTGTCTATAAAATTGACCGCGCTGAGATTGACTAAAACATGGGGATGTTCTTCAGAAATAGTCGCCTGTAGCTTGAGTCGAAACTGCCAAGCTGTCGTAATATCCAGCCGTCCGGTGGGGGCCAAAATAACAACCTGCTCGCCCTGAGATGAGGTAAAAATCTGCTGCTCCATACCGCTGCACTCGTTACTAAGACCGCAATTATCGCCTGTAAGCGCCTGTGAGCCTAATATACCCAAGGGCTGTCTGTAGGCCACCAAGGCCGGAGCAATCATACTTTAGCTATAGATTTCCTTGCTACAGGGCCTCTTCTCCAGATCCCTTGCTACAGATCCATCTCTGCCCAGTTCTGAGGCTTGAGGAAGACATCGTACAGCTTGGCTTCAGGCGTACCGGCCTCGGGAGTGTAGCTGTATTCCCAACGCACCATCGGCGGCAGCGACATCAAAATCGACTCGGTGCGGCCATTGGTTTGCAGGCCAAAAAGGGTGCCCCGGTCATAGACCAGGTTGAATTCTACGTAGCGGCCCCGGCGGTAGAGCTGAAAATCGCGCTGGCGATCGCCGTATTCCGTCCCCGCTCGCTTCTCTACAATCGGCACATAGGCAGGTAAAAAGGCGTCGCCGCAGTCAATCGCAAAGTCAAAAAGCTGCTGCCAGCTGCGCTTGGGGGCATCGCCAAACTGCTGACTGTAGAGAGCGGCTGGCCCGTCTTGATTGTGGCCCCGGTAGAGTTCGCCGCGCTGACCGTTCTGATAGTCAAAGAAAATGCCGCCGACGCCTCTAGGCTCATCGCGGTGCCTGAGGTAAAAGTACTCGTCGCACCAGCGCTTGAAGCTTGGGTAGTACTTAGGATTGTGGCGATCGCAAGCTGCCTTCAAGGTGCGATGAAAATGCGCCACGTCTGCTTCTTCGGTGTAGTAAGGCGTCAGATCAATGCCGCCGCCAAACCACCATACCGGGCCAGCTTCAAAATAACGGTAGTTGAGGTGCACGGTGGGCACATACGGGTTACGCGGGTGCAGCACCATAGAGGTGCCCGTCGCGTAAAATTGGTGGCCCTCTGCCTCAGGCCGCTTTACCAAAATAGCTGGCGGCAGCTTGTCGCCCCATACCTCAGAGAAGCCAACACCGCCCTGCTCAAAAATATCGCCCTGCTTCATCACTCGCGATCTGCCGCCGCCGCCCTCGGGCCGCTTCCAGGCATCTTCTTGAAACTTGCCGGTGCCGTCTACTGCTTCTAATTTCTGGCAGATTCGGTCTTGTAATCCTTTAAAGGCAGCGCTGACTCGCTCACGGGAATCCTTAGGTGGCAGAGTGGGGGCAGGTTCTACAGATGCGTTGGGGCGAACAGCCTTAGCCGGAGAGAGGGTCATAGTGTCTCAGTAACTGTCTAAAACGAGAACTGTCTAATAACGAGCTAAATAACGAGCGGATCGGCAACGTTACTTCATTTAGTCAAACACGATTTGGCAGACTTTATTGCATTTTTGAAACAGAGCGTGACAATCTGTGATAAATCGCTGGCTTCGACAGAGGGGGCGGTGTTTGCCCTGCTGACAGGGTTTTAGGGCGCAAAAACTCACCCTGAGTAAGAAGGTGACTGGGGGAGCGATCGCCTAGACTATAGGCGTCTTGTGCTCACACATGTTATCCGAACAATAGAGTGCTGACTCTACGGCTGACTTCACGCTCAGGCGCTTTGCTTCAAAATGGCCCTCGTTTCAAAGCTTTCGCCATAATTTTATGATGATGTGGCTCCAGCAAAATCGTACCGGGTTCGCCCGCTGGCTGACTGGCATAAGAGGTCAGCTGCAAGCTCGGCTGTGTTTGTGGGCAGGCAGCCTTAAAGTCGATGGCGTGAGGATGCTAGATCCATCTGGAGATGTCGATCAATGGCAGTGGCGAGCACACGGCCTATGGGACCAGGGCGTCACCCCCGACTGGCTGATTGGCGACGTTTTGGAAAGCAACTACTGGGCAGCCAGCACTGCCCCTGCCGAGACGCTGTGGCGAATTGTGACCGATCTGGCCGATCTCGCCTCCTGGCATCCGCTAATTACCCGAACCAACGCGCCTATGGGCCAGTGCGCCAAGCCCGGCCTAATCTACAAAGCCTTTAGCCGCTACCTGCCTTTACCCACCCAAATTTTTGTAGAGCGTGTGCTGCCCGGTGAACTGCTGAGCATTCGCCTGTTTCCGCTGCCAGGGCTGCAAGAGCGAGTTACCTACCGGATTGTCTCTACCCTCTGCGGCACCTGCGTTCTGTACTCCGTTACGCTGAGCGGCTGGCTGTCGCCGCTAGCCTGGCCGATGGTCAAGCCACACGCTACCCGAGTTGCCGCTGCCCTGGTGCAGGCCGCTGAGCAGGCCGCGCTACAGCCCTCCTCGCGGCGTCGGCTCTATCGCCCCGACCCCAAGACAGACATTTTTTAACGACTTCTAACAGCTGCGTTTTGCAATTTGGCGCAAATCTTTCTGCGACAGGCCGCCAGATACTTCCGGTTGAGCGCTAATATTTTTAAGCAAGCTAATTTCAGCCTAAGGCTCACTTAACCTATTACGAGTCATAGTCTTGACCCCAAAATGATCAAAACGCTCGATCCAGAATCAGTCTTAGAGGTGCTCAAGCCAGTACAAGATCCAGAGCTACAGAAGAGCCTGGTAGCCCTCAATATGATTCGCAACGTCAAGGTAGACAGCGGCGATGTGAGCTTTACGCTGGTGCTAACGACTCCCGCCTGCCCGCTGCGCGAATTTATTGTAGAAGACTGTGAAAAGGCGGTGCGCACTCTGCCAGGCGTCGCCAATGTAGATGTCGAGGTAACTGCTGAAACCCCTCAGCAAAAGCCGTTGCCTGACCGCACTGGCATTGCCGGTGTGAAAAATATTCTGGCGGTTACCAGCGGCAAGGGCGGCGTGGGTAAAAGTACCGTCGCAGTTAATATTGCGGTTGCGCTGGCTCAAACTGGGGCGGCGGTAGGGCTAATCGACGCAGATATTTACGGGCCGAATGCACCGGCCATGATGGGGCTTAGCGAGGCCAATGTGACCGTGCGCGACCAGGACGGCGAGCAGGTGCTGGAGCCCGCCTTTAACCACGGCGTGAAAATGGTCTCTATGGGCTTTCTAATCGACAGAGACCAGCCGGTGGTGTGGCGTGGCCCAATGCTGAATGGGGTGATTCGTCAGTTTTTGTACCAGGTGCAGTGGGGCGAGCTCGACTATCTCGTGGTTGATATGCCGCCGGGTACCGGAGACGCTCAGCTGACATTGGCGCAGGCGGTGCCGATGGCGGGCGCGGTAATTGTAACGACGCCTCAGGCGGTGGCCCTATCGGATGCGCGGCGCGGCCTGAAGATGTTTGAGCAGCTAAACGTGCCGATTTTGGGCCTGGTAGAGAACATGAGCTACTTTGTGCCGCCCGATATGCCCGATAAACAGTACGCCATTTTTGGCTCGGATGGGGGTGAAAAGGCAGCAGCAGAGCTAGGCGTGACGCTGCTGGGCAAGGTGCCCTTAGAAATGCCGGTGAGAGAAGGAGGCGATCGCGGTCTCCCTATCGTCTTGGCTGATCCTGAGTCGGCTTCTGCCAGGGCGCTAGTAGAGATTGCCAAACAAGCCGCTGCTAAAATTTCTGTGGCTGCGCTAACGTGAGTTTTTAGATCGCTTCTTTAGAATCTTATAGATGACATGCCATGACCTCATATCCGTCCTATTCGCGGGCGCGAAAACGCTGGAAGAGCCTGTCCCAGGGTTGGCAGGGCGTCGATTGGCTGCTGTTCACGCTGCCAGTGGGCGTAACTATCTTTGCCAGCATTTTAATCAGCAGCACGCAAAAATATACGGGCGAATCGGGATACGCAATTAACCATGCGGCGCTCGGCGGCGTTGGCGCGATCTTGGCGCTGTGGATTGCGCGTGGCCGCTACGAGATGCTTTTGCAATGGCGGTGGATTATCTATGCGGCGACTATTCTCTCGCTGATTGCGGTGATGGTAGTTGGCACTGAGGGTCTGGGAGCGCAGCGCTGGATTACCGTTTTTGGCTTCAATGTTCAGCCTTCAGAATTTGCCAAGCTGGGGGCAATCATCACCCTGGCTGCCACGCTTAAAGACCGCGATGCCTCAACGCTGTTTGGCATGGTCAAAGCGCTGGCAATTACGGCAGTGCCCTGGGCGCTGGTTTTTTTGCAGCCTGACTTAGGCACTTCGCTAGTCTTTGGCGCGATCACGATGGGGATGCTCTACTGGAGTGGCACTAACCCAGGCTGGCTAATTTTAATAATTTCGCCGCTGGTTTCGGCGATTTTATTCAATATTTGGGTGCCGGTTTGGATTGTCTGGGTGGTGCTGATGGGCATTGTGGCCTATCGCTCGCTGCCGTGGTGGTCAATCTACAGCGCGGTGGTTGCGGTGGTGATTAATTCGGTGTCGGGTAAGCTCGGAGACATCATGTGGCATGTGCTCAAAGACTACCAAAAAGACCGACTTATCCTGTTTTTACATCCCGATAAAGATCCGCTGGGCGGCGGCTATCACCTGATTCAATCGCGAATTGCGATCGGGGCCGGGGAGCTGTGGGGGCGAGGGCTGTTTCACGGCACACAAACCCAGCTGAGCTTTATTCCTGAGCAGCATACCGATTTTATCTTTTCGGCGGTGGGTGAAGAGCTTGGATTTATGGGCGGAGTAGCGCTGCTGCTGGCCTTTTGGCTGATTTGTCTGCGTCTGGTGCTGATTGCCCAAAACGCAAAGGATAACTTTGGCTCTCTGCTGGCGATCGGGGTGCTCTCGATGATTATTTTCCAGGCCGTTCTCAATATTTGTATGACGATTGGCTTGGCCCCGATTACTGGGATTCCGCTGCCGTGGATGAGCTATGGGCGCTCAGCACTGCTGACCAATTTTATTGCAATCGGCATTGTGGAGTCGGTGGCAAACTATCGATTCAGGCTGAAGTTTTAAAGGCGACTGCTGAGCGTGAAGTGTCCCAGTCCTTTGAGAGGTTAGAACACATTATCTGGTGATCAAGTGACTTTCTCAAGTTGTGGGAAGTGCCGCTTCTACATCTATTAATTCAGGAATGCCAAAAATCACCTTAGAAAGGAACTGGTATAAGAATTGTAGAGATCAGCTGTGAAGAAATTGTGAAGTACGTCAGCATTAGCTAAGGTTTGGTAACTGCCTTACAGCATTTCTTAACGAAGTTTCATCAGACTGTGGGGGTTAGCTAGGAACCCTTCCGACTACCCCTCTTTACTGGATTCCGTCATGAAAATTATGGTTGTAGCGGCCCCAGGGGTTGCCGATTACCTACAGCACCTATTTTCTTCAGGCAACCGCTACGAGATGGAGCGGGTAGCCGATGGAGAAGTGGCTTTGCAGAGAGCATTTGCTGCTTCCTATGACTTGCTTGTACTAGATTCTGCATCTACGGAGAATGCAGAATTATCGGGCGTTGACCTTTGCCGTCAGCTGCGTGAGGCTGGCTGCCAAACGCCCATTTTGCTACTGATAGAGCCAGGCGGTATAGAGCCAAACAGTTCAGACAGCACGCCAGAATGCAGCCATCAGGGAGTAGTCGCCGCCGCTGCGGGCGCGGATGACTATATCGCAAAACCCTTTGAGGCTGAACAGCTGATTGCGCGGGTAGAATTTTTGTTGCACCGCGCTTCTCGGCGTGTCGGAGATCGCCAGCAGACAGAAGACAAACTCCAGCAGCAGCTAGATCGCGAACGGCTGATCGCCGAAATCACTGACTCTATTCGTCAAACGCTGGATTTAGATCAGATTTTGCGGGTAGCTGTCGATCAGGTGCGCCGCTTTTTGCAGACAGATCGGGTGGTTGCTTTCCGGTTTCAATCCCATTGGCAGGGTGTAGTTGAAGCCGAATCGGTAGCGCTGGGCTGGTGCGAAACCCTGTCTATGAAAATTCAAGATGCCTGCCTGGGCGATGTTTATGTCGGAGAATATCGCCAGGGGCGAGTCAGTGCCATTCCAGATATTGACGCAGCAGAGGTCGATCCCTACCACAGAGAATTGCTGCACGACCTTCAGGTGCGGGCAAATTTAGTGGTTCCTATTTTGCAGGGAGAAAATCTTTGGGGTCTGCTGATTGCCCATCATTGCCGCGCTCCACGGCAGTGGAAGGCCGAAAGCACTCAGCTACTTCAGCAGGTGGCCACCCAAATGGGAATTGCCATTCAGCAGGCAGAACTCTACCAAAAAACCCGCGAACAGGCAGCCCTGATCGACATTGCTACTGACGCTATCTTTGTTCGCGATCTGGCGGGCCAGATCGTGTTCTGGAGCCAGGGCGCAGAGCGTCTATATGGTTGGCAAGCGGATGAGGCTATTGGAGAAACTGCCCATCAGCTTTTGAAGAAAAGAGAGATCTCTGAACTTAAAGTGGCGCTAAACACCACGATAGAGAAAGGCTTCTGGCAGGGCGAACTGACGCAATCTACCAAGGCGGGAAAGGTAATCTTAGTGGCTAGCCGCTGGACCTTAGTCAGAGATTTTTTAGGGCGTCCTCAGTCTTTGCTGGAAGTGAACACCGACATTACCGACAAGAAGCGCCTTGAAGCTCAGTTTTATCAGGCCCAACGGCTCGAAAGTCTGGGTCAGCTAGCGGGCGGGATTGCTCACGATTTGGGCAATATGCTGACGCCCATATTAGGAATTGCCCAGATGCTGCGCCTGACTCATAAAGGTACAGATGCCTCCACCCAGAAACAGCTCGACCTGTTAGAGAGCAGTGCCAAACGAGGCGTTAATATGGTCAAGCAAATTCTCGCTTTTGCTCAGGGTAGCGCTGAAGATGCGACAGCGATAGATATGGTTGCCCTGTTGCAAGAAGTGATCAGCGTGGTCCGGCAGGGTTTCCCCAGCTCTATCGAAATCTGTCAGGACATTGCGCAGCTAGAGGACGCGCATCAGCTGCGACAGGTATCTGCTGATTCGACTCATTTGCATCAGGTATTTATGAATCTGTGCGTGAATGCGCGTGATGCTATGCCAACTGGCGGTGTGCTTACGGTCTCTATTGATAGTTGCTTTGTCGATGAAGATATTGCTAGTCAGAATTTGGAGGCAGCGGTGGGTCAATATATCGTGGTCACTATTGCTGATACCGGAACTGGGATTGCGCCTGAGGTGCGCGATCGCATCTTCGACCCGTTTTTTACCACCAAAGCGTTCGATAAGGGAACCGGTTTAGGGCTGGCGACGGTTTCAGGCATTGTCAAAAATGCGGGCGGTTTTTTAAGAGTTTATAGTGAGGTGGGACACGGCACTCAGATGAAAGTTTACCTGCCTGCCCTGGAAGGATGAAAAGGCGCTGCTTTGGGGCTATCTTAATCACGGTTTTGCTAACTGTCATCTGGCCAATGGCACCGGCTAGGCCGCAGGCGGGTGAAGAGATGCTGACAAACAGCGCTCAGCCCGCAGAATCGGCCTCTGAATCGGCAGTCGCCGCGCCTGGTGACGGCGTCTACTTTGCCGATGTGCTGGTGCGCGGGCAGGCTGTTTTTCAGGTGGGCAGCTTGAACGATCTCTCTGCCAGCGAGCGAGCAGCCATCATCAGCAGGCGGATTGCCAGCTTGTTAGAAAGCACCGACGGTGTAGTCACCGTGACGACCGCGCCCGTTGCCAACCAAAACCTGATCAACGTGCAGGCCAACAATCGGGTTTTGATGACCGTCACAGATCAGGACGCGCAGGATTTTGGTCTGCCATTAGAGGCATTAGCTGAAGACTGGGCCAATCGGCTGAGCCAAAGTTTTGAAAAGCCGCCGGTCGCCATTGATGTGGCACAGCGGCTGAATGGCACCGTTCGTCAGCTGGGCAAAAATGCCGTTGCCAGCATCCCAGCGCTGATTGGCGTGCTGATTGTGGTCTTGATTACTTGGCTGGTAGCTAAAGGGGTGCGCTACAGCGCTTTTCGCTGGGCCCAGCAGACCGAAGGAGACCACAGCACTGAAGTGCTAATTGGTCGGCTGGGCTATGGCGGCATCTGGGTCGTCGGAGCGGTGATTGCGCTGGGGGTGTGGGGCATCGACTTTGCTACTATGCTGGGTGCGCTAGGGCTGACCAGCGTAGCGATTGGCTTTAGCTTGAAGGATGTCTTGAGCAACTATATTTCGGGCGTGATTTTGCTATCGGCCAGGCCGTTTCGGATTGGTGACCAAGTGGTGATTGAGGGATACGAAGGCACAATTACGCAGGTGCAGCTGCGCTCAACCACCCTGAAGACCTATGACGGTCGGATGATTTACATTCCCAACCAGGAGGTGTTTCAAGCTAGCATTACCAACAATACGGCAGCTAAGTATCTGCGGAGTTCGGTAACAGTGGGCATTGACTACGATGCCGACATTGTCAGGGCTCGGCAGGTGATTGTTGAAGCCATTGCCTCGCTCCAGGAGGTGCAGCCAGACCCGATGCCTGAAGTGCTGGTGCACGAACTGGCGGCTAGCACTGTTAACCTGGAAGTCCGGTTTTGGGTAGATTCTCATCGGGCTGGTTTTTTGGAGACAAGCTCGGCTGTCACTCAAAGTGTGAAGGAAGCTTTGCAGTCGCAAGATATTGAAATGCCAACAGAGATTTATACGCTGTTGCTGAAAGATGTTCCTGAAGGTTTCAAGCCGATGAATGGTGGGGTGGCTGAGCGCGATCGCGAGAGGCGATCGCAGCAGGGCACTCTAACAGAAATGTGAAACCAGCAGTCTGCATTGAAGCTCCGGCACCGCCTGCTTCACATTCTGTTGAACAGGTCTGCGTTGAACAAATTTGCTATGACAGTGCATAAAACAAGGATGAGACGGATTCAGCAACAGGCAGTCAGCCTTACCAATTAAGCCGCTGTAAGACAGTAGGTGCTCCGCTCAGCTCGGTACCAGTCTCCGGCACGGACACCGCCTGTCAACACGTTTGAGATGCGATTTTGCGCCTTCAGGTACTGCGCTTTTGGTATTTCTTCAGTAAATAAGGCTGCCATCACTTTGGCTATCTTGAAGTTTTTGTTCGGCTGGGTCTCTAGTATCAGCTTTACCTCATCTGGAATAGACTTATTTTTCACCCCAGGCCGAGTGTACTTTTGCCAGATGGCTGCTCTCCCGTCCTCCTTAGCCGTACTTTTTTCCCGCTTGGCAGAGGGCTGTTTTGCAGCAGGCGCTTCAGCAGATGGGGATGCGACTTATTTAGCCGGTTTTGCTGCAACAGACGGAATTGGGGTGGCCTGATCTTCTGACGGCGACACGTTCTCAAACAACGGCATCATAGCGCGGACGCTCTTCAGCTTCGCTTTCACTTCTCCTAAATGAGCAATTAAACATTAGCGCAGCAAGCTGGTCGGCTATGAATAACGATGGTCTGGTTTGTGCTGCGTCCGTCCAGACATGCCAGTAAGTGAAGCTCGGAGAGCTTTCAGAAGACTCACTAGCAGATGCATTGGATGTTGCTAATTCGGCCATAATGGTAAAATTTGACAGGCTTTACACCCAAAATTTTAGTCAGCAGGGAAAAAGCGGCCTCCTCCTCTGGTTCGACGTTTGATTCTCAGCTCCTATTTGCACAGCAACCGGCTCGAATGTACTTTACGAATAGTTATATTAGCGAGCAGATCAGCGCTTTACTGACTATGCTGAGGAGCGAATACCTGTCTCGATTCAAGCTAAAAACCTATGACACCAGGGCCTGATCACAATCATGAGAAAACCCGCCTGCAAGCGGAAGAGCACCGCCTCCAGACGGCTCAGCGCTACAATACGGCCAACCGAATTGTCAATGGAATTTACTATTTGTCGGGTGCGCTGGAAATATTACTCCTGATCAGGTTCGTTTTGCGGCTGACCGGGGCTAATCCGGCCAATGCCTTTGCTAGCTTTATCTACAGCCTTTCAAGCATATTTGTAGCCCCTTTCGCAACCCTCTTTTCAGCACCGGCTATCGAGCAAACTCGCATATTTGATGTGAATACGCTGGTGGCGATCGCCGTATATGCCCTATTGGCTTGGCTGGCGGCTAAATTAGTCTGGCTCATCTGGGGGCCACCAGGGTAGAGAATTAACCTCTTGCCTCTCAAGCTTCTTATCTTCTAAATATACTAAAAACATCTCACAACGTTCGTTCAAGCATCTACCCAAGTATCTATCCCGCCATGGTTTAATTGCTGTCTGTATCAGCTCTCATTAAAGATGAATATGCAGAGTCTCCGCAGGACGCTCCAACAGTCTTCTCCAGAAGAAAGCAACCCGTTCCATCGAGGTGACTGGTTAAGCTTAGTGTTAGAAATTGGCACTTTGTTTTTACTCTTCTCAACGATGCTGGCCCTGAGAAACAACATGGGCGGTAACGAGATAGACGTGCTGCCTCTCGCCAGACAGTACGCTCAGTCTAGCTGGATACCGGACGACTGGTATCTCAATCAGCCGCCTGGCTATCGACTGTTGTTTCAAACTATATTTGGCAGTCTGGCAGCAGCAGTCGGGTTTTTAGCGACCTCTATTGGAGGCCGTCTGCTCTGCTACCTGCTACTGTCAAGCGGTATCGTCTTGATTGCCCGCAAGCTATCTCTCAAGCTTCCCTTCCTCATTCTGGCTGTCGCCTTAAATCTGAGCCTGCACGTCTACCGGGGCGCTACACCATTTTCCAAGATCTACTATGCTGGCCTGGCTGAGCAATGGCTGGGCAAACAGGGTGCTGACGCTCTGTTTTACGGCATTGTTTTACTGGCATTAGGATTGCTGGCTATCAGTAGAAAGGTTGGTATAGATAGCTCATTCGCCTGGCTGTTATTGGCTGGCGGGCTCTTTTTAGCCGCTGACAACAATCCCCAAAGTATTGCCGCTGGTGAGTGGTATGTAGGGGGGTTAGAAGCCAAAGCTGTGGCCTATGCGCTGGTTTTTTTGGCGATCGCTCTGATGCTGCATGGCAGATACCTTTGGATGGCGCTCTTATTTGGGCTGGCCACCTCCTTTCACGTTTTAGCCGGTGGCTACCCGATGATGGCAGCAGTCATCTATCTCTTACTTCGGCGGCGATCGCAGCTGACGAGACGAAACCACATTGGCCTCATAGTGCTGATCTACCTGCTCGGGGCAGCATTTGCGATCCCGGCTGTTGTCAACCAGCTGATCAGCTCAGGGCCGCTTGGGTCGCTGACGCCGTCGTTTATCTACGTTTTTGTCCGGCTGCCCCATCATCTCAATCCAGCCGTCTGGCCTGCCAAATGGTGGATAAATCTGATTTTTTATCTGTCAATTTTGGTCATTAGCCTTCAGCTAATCAAAAAAAAGACCCCGCCGGGCAGTCCTTCATCCGGCGCTGCCTTAAGCATTTCATCCTGCTCTGAACTGTTTGAATTTACGCTGATCGCGCTGATTCCTTTTGGGTTGGGTCTGCTCATTTCGCCTTTCGACCAGCAGGGAGCCTATCTTCAGTACTATCCCTTTCGGTTCGGCGATATGTTTTTGCCTTTCAGTACCTGCTTACTGTTTGCCTGCGCCCTACAGTATAGATGCGCTCAGTACAGCTTTCTCAAACGCTCTTCAGCGCTCACACTCACTGTTTTGATCGGTGTGTTCCTAACGCTTAAGACAGTAGAGTTTAAACAGGAGATCAGCGCAATCTCAAGCTTCCCGCGCTTGCAGCCTGATCGGGCAGAACTCTACCGTTGGGTCGGCAGCTATACCGAGTCTTCTGCTAAATTTGTTATCTCGCCCTCTTCCAACATAGCCGAATTTACCTGGGTGACCGAGCGACCTACCCTGGTAAGTTGGAAGCTTTTACCTCAGACCAAAGCTGGAATAATGGAATGGTACACCCGACTTGGCGATGTTACCGGTGATCCCGATCTATCATCAGCTATCGCCCTCGGAAACAATACCCCTGTATTTTCACAGGTCGAAAATATACTCATAGACAAGTACAAAAGTCTAGAGGTCTATCAGGTAGAAGCGCTTTTGAAGAAATACCAGGCCAGCTATTTTCTAACCTCCTCAGACACTTCATTAGCACTGCCTATCGTGTTTGAGAACAGTTCGTACACCCTGTATCGTAGCGCTGACTGACGAGCTGTCTTTTGCCTTCAGCTATTTTAGCCAGCCTTTTTGTGTCGCTTCAAAAACAGCTTGAATGCGCGTTCTGACCGCTAGCTTTTGGAGCATGTTTTTAACGTGAAATTTGACTGTTCTCTCACTGATGTAAAGCTGTTCAGCAATATCTCTATCTCTTTGTCCTCGGGCCAGCAGTTTGATCACCTCTTGCTCTCGTTCTGACAGCGGCGAACCCGGCAGCGGCGAACCCGGCAGCGGAAAACCATCAGCAGCAGAGTCTTTCAAGGCAGCTAATGAATCAGTTTGCTGTGGCAACCGGAGACGGACTTGCATCACCTGTTGATTGGCACTGAGCTGACTTTGGAAGAGTCCTCCCAATCCGCTGGCAGCGGTAGCGATGCGCTCGTACGCTTGCCCAGGGATACTGCCGGCAGAGGGCTCAGAGGTGTCTGCTGCTAGCATAGCTTCCAAGGTGACAGCGTCTGCTTCATAAACTAGACGGCAGTAGTGACAGGATAGCGCTGCGAGCTGCTGAGCCGTTTGAATTAGCAGATGAGTCACGCTGGGTGAGAGAGGTTGTTCTGTGCCGAGCAAGCTGAGCTTTTGCCTGCCCAGAATATTAGCGAGCTGCTCAGATAGGCTGTCGGCCTCTATTGCCGCAGACTGGTGCGCTATGGCCTGATGGTTGAGGGCGCTAGCCAGTGCGCCAGTTACCGACATGCTGAGTATCTGTAAAACTTCCAAAAATTCGGGTGCCATCTGAGCGTGACTAAAGACAGCTAAAACGCCAATAGCTTGGTCTTTGACTATCAGTGGCAGTCCAGCAAACCCTTGAATATTGTTATCAATGGCCCATTCTCTGTCTTTTACCCACTCTTCGTCTGCCAGACAGTTGCTCAAGAACGGAATGCAGTGCTGCGCAATTTTACCCACTTTAAAGGCACCCATGGGAACATGCGCAAAGGATCCATCTAACCGGTTGTAGAGGCCAGACGAGGCCACCAGGCAAAGAGCGGTGCGATCACGATTTACTAGCCAGATGCGAGCAAAGGCGCAGTTAAAGCGATCTACTAAGCCATCGGTAACGCAGGTGGCGATCGCATCGGTCTCTAGCCAACCGGTAAACTGTCGGACCAGCTCCCCACAGAGCTTTAAGTCAAACAAAAGGCGCGAAACGTCTAAGTCAGTAGCGGTGAGTTTGGGCACTGAATCAGACTGCTGTAAGAGAACAGTATCCTATCTAAACGCAAATCAGTGACAGAGACTGTAGCCTTAGTTACTCCTCATTTGAGCTAACCTGGCTGTTTCCCCGCCGGTGAAAGCTCAGAGCGTAGCTGACGATAGGCTGCATATAGACCGCTGACCAGGCTGTACCAGTGCAGCCGCAGCTCACACATAGAGACCACGTCGTTGTGATGAATTTCTCGCCAGTGCTGCATTGTATAGATCGCCAACCGCTTAGCGTCATAGCAGAGGTGCGCCAGGCTCATTCCAGGGCGCTGCCAGGGGCTGTAGTTCATCATTCGCAGTGGATATCGGCTCAGCCCAATACCCCGGAAGAGTTGAAACAGGTAGCTGCGACTCAGCCGTTCTTTGGGAATATCGTGCCAGATTACCATTTCAGGGTTGTACCAGATTGGGTAGCCCGCTTTGCGAATGTAAGAAAGTGTTTCTACATCTTCTCCTTTCGCTGCCAAAGAGTTTTTGCGGACGCCTGATAGCGCCGGCATCTCGGGAACATACTGACGCCAAAGGGCTGTTCGAATAACCATACCTGCCCCGGCTGGCAGCACGCCTCGTTTGGCCGGGTAGGGAAACGCTTCTTCGCCCCGCTCAATAACGGCCAGGCAGGAAGCAATCCGATCAAAATTTGGCGGTGGTGAGGTTTCAAAACGGCTGCGGATGCGACTGCCGTAGGCTCCCGCTTCAGAATGCGCCTGGCCAAATAGACAGACAGAGCGCACCCAGTCCTCTGCGGGCAGGTTGTCATCATCTAAAAAGCCAACCAGCTCTCCTCGCGCCACTTGAATGGCTCGCCGTCTGGCGAAGGCCAGTCCTTGTTTGGCTTCAAACTCGTAGCTTAGGGGAAAGTGTGGCCATTCCTGCTGATACTCAGAAACGACCTGAGCGGTGCGATCCTGGCTGTTGTTATCTACGACTAGAACTTCCCAGGCAAATGGATTGGGAGGAAGCTGCGATCGCAGCCGGTCTAAAACTTCGGGCAGCTTTGTTTCTCCGTTGTATGTGCAAATAACGACTGTCAAATGTATCACTGTAAAAGCTCGTATCCTCATGAGGGCTGGACGCAGGCAACCTAAGTCTCGCTAAGCTGCCCTCTCTATCGCTTCGCGGAGCGCGAATGCATCCGCGCTTCGCTATATAACAAATCATCGAGCATTTTGACTATGAAGACAGACGCCTTACTAAAGTGCAATAGCCTTCAGTCATTGTTTCTACACCCATGAGCAGGCTGGTCAACATTCTGATCTATTGAGCAACATTCTGATCTATTGAGACAGTTTGCTACCACTTTTGAGCGTCCTACCTGTAGAACAACTCTTTAAGCTGGCGCTGACCTGCCTGACGCGGATCATTGCGCAGGCGACCCTGGTCGCGGGCAAAGCCAAAATAGGCGGCCAAAACAGCCGTCGTCAGGTGTAGCCAGACAGCGCTACCGAAAATCGGCATCAGTCCGAAGGTAGTATCTGCAACCGGAATCAGGCCCAGCAGAGTGAGTAACCCAAACCAGACGGCCAACGAGTCTGAAAAGATACGAGCGGCAGGCTCAGTACTCAAAAAGCCAGCAAGCCCAACAATTCCCACAATTAGATTGAAAACATTACTGACAGTACTCACAGGCAGCAACCCAAACAGATAGCCAAACCCTGCGGCAGTGCCAGTCCCTACCTGAGTCATGATTTCAGGGGCCGGGGCAGACTCCACAAAACCAGGCAAAAACCCTAGCAAACCAATAGCCGTGTACACCAAGCCAACTACGAGCGAAAAATAACGAACTGCCATCAATGGCTACCTAGAATATGCAACATTCTTAGTAAAGTCGTTTTGTTATCTTTAGCCCTTGGCCAAACGAGGGAGCTTGTCTCTACCAAAAGATATGAAGATGTGTATCAACCTCACATCATCCACTGTGATCGCGCTATCACATCGCTTATAAGGTTTGTGACGGCGCGATCGCCCAATTGATCTCTCAGTTCGCCACCAATCTACTGGCTGCTGACGCTTGCGAGCATCGGTTTAGCAGACGGCTGACGCCATTGGTGATGGCCAGGAAGGAAGCGGTCACGATGTTTTCGTGAATGCCAGCGCCATAGCCCGTATCTTGCAGGGCGACCATCTCGACCAGGGCGATCGCCTGCCCCGCACTGCCGCCGCTGAGCGATCGCTCTTCATAGTGACGAATCTGAACTTTACCCAGCTTTTCTGTCCAAGCAGACCGAGTTGCTCTGCTTGAATTGGCAGTCAGCCCCTCAGCATTTAGCGCATTAACAAATGCATCAATCGGGCCATTGCCCTCACCCGATATGACAATCTCACAACCGTCACAAATGAGATTTGCAGAGACTGCCGTGCGCTTGCCCGTAGGCTGAGTCACCCGATGAGACAGATAGCGCAGAGGTGTAGCCTCAGCCTGATCCTGCGAGCAGTACTCGGCTTTGAAAATCTGCCAAATCGCCCCGGCAGAAATCTCTTTCCCACTTGCGTCAACCGCCTGCTGCACCACCTGGCTAAACTCTATTTGCAACCGTCTGGGTAAGACGACACCATAGTCTCGCTCTAGCAAAAAAGCGATTCCCCCTTTACCAGACTGACTGTTCACCCGCACAACCGACTCATAAGAGCGGCCCACATCGGCTGGATCCATAGGCAAATAGGGTACGGCCCAGGTATCGTCTGTCGACTGCCGGGCGGCAAACCCCTTTTTAATGGCGTCTTGGTGAGAGCCCGAAAAAGCGGTAAAGACCAGTTCGCCAGCATAGGGATGGCGAGGATGAACCGGCAGCTGAGTGCAGTCTTCAGCCACCCTTACAATGTCGTCTATCTGAGAAAAATCTAGTCCCGGAGAGATTCCCTGAGTGTACAAATTCATCGCCAGGGTGACTAAGTCTACATTGCCCGTGCGCTCACCATTGCCAAATAAACAGCCTTCTACACGCTCGGCCCCGGCCATCTGCCCCAGCTCTGCGGCGGCGACGCTACAGCCCCGGTCATTGTGCGGATGCACGCACAGCACCACTGCCGAGCGATAGTCCAAATGGCGGCTCATCCATTCCACCTGATCGGCAAATAGATTAGGCGTAGAGACTTCTACACTGGCTGGCAAATTGATAATAGCCTTGGCCTCTGAGGTAGGCTGCCAGACCGACAGCACCGCGTTACAAATCTCTCTCGCAAAGGTCAGCTCTGTAGAGGTAAACACTTCAGGCGAATACTGGAATCTCCAGGCGGTCTCTGGCTGGGCGGCGGCGAGCTCTCTCATAAGGGCAGCCGCCTGAGTTGCCAGGCGAACGGTGCCTGGCTGATCCAAACCAAAGACAATCTGGCGAAAAGCGGGCGCTGTGGCATTATACATATGTACGATGGCCTGTTTAGCGCCGCGCAACGCCTCAAAGCTACGGCGAATAAGAGAGTCTCTAGCTGGCGTTAAAACTTGAATCGTGACATCGTCAGGGATGAGATTTTGCTTTATCAGGCGTCGAACAAAGTCAAATTCTGTTTGTGAGGCAGCGGGAAACCCTACCTCAATTTCCTTGAAGCCAATGTCTACTAGCGTCCGAAACAGGCGCAACTTACGAGCAATATCCATCGGCTCAATTAGTGCCTGATTGCCGTCGCGCAGATCGGTGCTGAGCCAAGTCGGTGGCTGGATGATGGTATTGTCGGGCCAGGTGCGATCGCTCAAACGAATAGCTGAGAAGGCAGTGTATTTGGCAGCAGGTTGAGTCAACATAGCGGCAGATCCTAAAAAAGATGATACGTATCGGAAGGGATAGCTGAAGGTAGGCGGCTAGCAGAGGACACGAACCTGCTACAGACGATGTCAATCGGTCTGGGTCCAGCCATGCAAAGCCGGTGTAGCCGCCGTCTAGCAAACTCTGCAACGAGTCATAAGACTGGTCAAAGCAGGCGCATAGAGGAAGTATTGGGGTGTAAAAAGTAAGTAGTTATGCGCGCCCGCGCAGCAGCAGCAGCCCGTTAAGGCTGAGGCTAAAGATGAAGAGAGTTGCGGGCTGAGCGTTCATGAGTGCTGACAAATTAGCTCTACAGCTAGAGATGTGTGACTAACGATACAAAAGATGCTAGCTCAAGAAAAGCAATGAGTCAAGCCTGATTCAGGTATCGATAGAACTGTTGTATTCTACCCTCTCTCTGCAAAGCCCTTTTCTGCTAAAGCCTTTTCTACTTTGTTCCTGTGAGCGATCGCCCAATCTGCTAAAGACTGAGCGGCGTCTTTTTCTGTCCTACTTTTAGCGATTTGCCAAACGTCTGCCTGCCTGGCAGCAGGCACCACAGCGATTCCCTCTTCATCGGCGATCACAATATCACCGGGCGATACGCGCACACCGCCGCAGACGACTGACACACTGAGTGAGCCCAAAGTCTCTTTGACGCCTGGAATAGGAATGCAGCCTCTGGCAAAAACAGGAAAGCAGGCTGCTCGAATTTCAGCAATATCTCGAACGGCGCCATCGATTACAAATCCGGCAATGCCTCTCTCTTGAGCGATCGCACACACATTACCCCCGCACATGGCATAGTCATTATCGCCAGCTTCTACCACAATCACATCGCCAGGCTGGGCTCTATAAATCGCCGCGTGGAGCATGAGATTGTCACCGGGTGCGCAGCGGGCGGTGTAAGCTGGCCCTGCTATGCGCGGAATCTGCGGCCACATCTCTCGCAGGCCAATATCCATAAATTGCTCGCGACCCAGCCCATCAGCGTAGGCGGTGGGCGAAAAGTCTCTGTATTTAGAGGAATAGTCGGACATGGGTAGCAGACCAGGGTGAAGCGATCGCACTTACAGAAAACAGCAGCCCAGACTACTTAGCAGCTGGGCCAGCTGGCGCAGCAGACTGGCAGGCCGTGCCGGGCTCTAAAGAGGAATCTACAACAACTTTTTCAAAGCCTGTGCTTTCGAGCAGCTGGCTAACGACCAGTTCGGCGCGGTCATTGGCCTGGCCTAAGATGTCCTGTTCGCAGGCGGCCTGCTCTATCTTCACCAGCGCTTCTTTTTGGGCCAGCTCTTGTAGCTCTGGTGCTCGGTCTGGCCCCAGGTTAAACCAGCCTCGGCTATAGTCATACACGCTGGAGCGCGTAACGTCTATTTTGGTATCTAACAGCTTAGGCGGCGGCAGTACAAGCCTGACGCCCTGATCACCTTCTGCTGTTGCAAAGGTGCTGACATCTGCTGTGCTGAGTTCGGATAGATCTACGCCTGCTTTCACTTCGCCGTAGGCCACATAGAGCAGATTGGTTTTGCCAATGGTGTATTCTCCCAGCTTGCGATCACTCTGCGCGGGCACGACCGCTTCCATCGTAAAGATTGCCGTAGTCAGCTCACTGACATTCCGCACCTGCTCAATGACGACGGTGGGCACATCGACAGTTTCTTCGGGCGGCTTTGGCGTCAGCGCCAGCTTTACCCCTTCCATAAACCGACTGCCTGAGCGCAAAAATGCCAGTCCTGCCAGGCTCGCGACAATCACCGCGCCACCAGTGGTGGCGATCGCCAGTAGCTGCAAAGACCGAAAAATCGGTGACTTCTGAGTTTTAGAGGGGCGATCGCGTTTCAGTGGCCCAGGCTTCTGACGATACGGATCGGGCAGGCGAGACTTCATAGCAGATAATCAGACGACGCCTCTATCTTAAGGGAATTTTCCCGATTGATAGCATGATCTAGCTTAAGGGAATTTTCCCGATTGATAGCATGATCTAGTCCAGCTATCTCATGACACGCCAGAAAGATCTATCATTTCAAGTAGAGTTAGCGAGTAAATATGAAGAGCACCGCCCAACCTGCTGTCCTACCGCTTTTTCAGGCATTTGCCGATGGCTATCGCGTTCAGATCATTGAGCTACTGCGCGACCAGGAATTTTGCGCCTGCGATATTGCCAATCACTTGGGCATCACTCAGTCTAAGCTTTCCTTTCACCTCAAGGCTTTGCGAGAAGCGGGTTTAATTATAGGTAGACAGGAAGGGCGATGGATTTACTACCGCCTGAATTTGCAGCAATTCATCGTGCTGGAGCAGTACATTGCAGAATTTCGCCGCCATAGCCCGATCATCCCGGCCAAAAGCTGCCTTGATTAAGTTCTGTGACTAACTTTTATTGAATTGATTTCGCTGCAAAAGTATCCTTGACGACTTGACATTTCAAATAAACTTGAAATAATTAGACCAAGTCCAGAGTAAGGAGTTACAGGGTGCGGGTAGCGATTAATGGTTTTGGCCGCATTGGTCGGCTGGTTTTGCGGGCAGCCTGGGGCTGGCCTGATTTGAAATTTGTGCACGTCAACGAGATCGAAGGCGGCCCAGCGGCGGCGGCTCATCTTCTAAAGTTTGACTCGGTGCACGGTCGGTGGCCGCTAGACGTAGCGGCGGCAGGCGAGGAGCGGTTTTTAATTGATCAATGCCCGCTTAGCTTTAGCGCGTACAAAACGCCTGAAGAGGTGCCTTGGGAAGACCTGGGTATTGACATGGTGCTGGAGTGTTCGGGCAAGTTTCGGACGCCTGAGCTGCTAGATGCCTATTTCAAGCGAGGCGTGAAGAAGGTGATTGTGGCAGCGCCGGTTAAACAAGGAGCGCTCAACGTTGTGATGGGAATCAATGACCACCTGTACAATCCCGATCAGCATCGCCTATTGACCGCTGCATCCTGCACAACAAACTGCCTAGCGCCTGTGGTAAAGGTCATACACGAGGGGCCGGGCATTCGTCACGGTGTGATTACCACTATTCACAACATCACCAATACTCAGACTATCGTCGATGCGCCTCATAAAGACTTGCGGCGATCGCGCGCCAACAGCCTCTCTTTAGTGCCCACAACAACCGGCTCTGCAACCGCGATTGGCGCAATCTTTCCTGAACTCAACGGTAAGCTAAATGGATTGGCAGTGCGCGTACCTTTATTAAACGCATCCCTGACGGACTGCGTGTTTGAAGTTAAAACGCCGACTACGGTGGAAGCGGTGAATCAGCTGTTCAAGAGGGCAGCGCTGGGAGAACTCAGCGGCATTTTGGGATACGAGGAACGTCCCTTGGTTTCAGTTGATTACAAAGACGATTCTCGTTCATCTATTGTTGACGCACTCTCAACGATGGTAGTCGATGACACACAGGTGAAGATACTTGCCTGGTACGACAACGAGTGGGGATATGCCAACCGCATGGCAGAACTAGCCCGAAAAGTTGCACGATCGCTGGCCTAATTTCGACTATTCAATCCAAAAAGGAATCTCAAGCACTATGGAGCCTTCACCGACTTTTGCTCAGGCTGGCGTTCGCAACTATGCCCTCGTTACCGTCGCCTACTGGGGCTTTACGATTACTGATGGGGCAATGCGAATGCTGGTGCTGCTGTATTTCCACACGCTGGGCTACAGTCCTTTTGAAGTAGCCATGCTGTTTTTATTCTATGAAATCTTTGGTATCGTTACCAATCTGTTTGGCGGATGGATTGGGGCTCGCTTTGGTATCAAGCTGACCCTGTACAGTGGGATCGCGCTGCAAGTTTTAGCACTGCTGCTGCTTACGCCTGTGGATGAATCTTGGTTGATCACCCTGGCTGTTCCCTACGTCATGTCTGCCCAAGCCCTCTCAGGCATTGCCAAAGACCTGACCAAAATGAGTGCCAAGAGCGCGATTCGCCTGGTCATTCCCAAAGAGAATCAGTCACGGCTATTCCAATGGGTGGCGATTCTCACCGGGTCCAAAAATGCCCTTAAAGGCGTGGGCTTTTTCTTAGGCGGTCTGCTGTTGTCGGTGTTTGGCTATGCCAGCGCTCTCGTGATGATGGCTGTAGGTCTGTTGCTTGTTCTACTATCAAGTCGATGGCTACCCTCAGGTATGGGAAAAACTAAGACAAAGGTGAGATTTCGCCAGCTGTTTTCTAAAAGCCCAGAGATCAATATTCTCTCAGCCGCCCGCTTTTTTCTATTTGGCGCTCGGGACGTGTGGTTTGTTGTGGGTCTACCTGTGTTTCTCTACAGTGTATTGAACTGGTCGTTTGAGCAGATAGGAGGCTTTCTGGCAACTTGGGTGATCGGCTATGGTCTGGTGCAGTCGCTGGCACCGTCGCTGCTACGGCGGTTTGGCTCAGGAGCATCCCCGCAGGCGAGCACCATCCGCTTTTGGACCGGGGCTTTGATCGCGATCGCTGCGGGAATCGCGATCGCCCTACAAAGCGGCCTTCCGACCGCGCCAACCATCGTCATAGGTCTAATGCTTTTTGGCATCGTGTTCGCCTTTAATTCAGCCGTCCACTCCTATCTGGTGCTGGCCTATACCGAAGACGACCAGGTAGCGCTGAATGTAGGCTTTTACTACATGGCCAATGCAGGTGGAAGACTGGCGGGAACAGTGCTCTCTGGTCTGGTATTTCAGCTATATGGGCTGGTGGGCTGCCTATGGGTGTCAACAATTTTCGTTCTGTTGGCTCAGCTCGTAACTTTGAGATTGCCCAACCCTCGAAAAGCTCAACCTACCTGAGCAACGAGGTGTTAAATCTGCCCACTCTTTTGATAGGATCAAATGTACTGCTGAGCAGGCCAAGACATGCGACGAGATTCAATTTTCTATAAGCTATTCGCGCAGTCGCCATCAACTCTATTTGATCTGGTACCCAATCCGCCTGTCAATGCTGAGGACTATCGCTTCGATTCAGTCGCTGTCAAAGAACCTCGATTTGAAATCGACGGCGTATTTTTGCCGCCAGATGAAACTGTAGGCGTCGTTTTCTTTTGCGAAATTCAGTTTCAAAAAGACGAACAGCTCTACGAACGGATTTTTGCCGAAACCGCCCTGTACTTTTACCGCAATCGCGCTCGTTTCAGCGACTGGCAAATAGTTACCATCTACCCCTCAAGGCGCACTGAGCAAAGCGATCTGTATCCACACCGCTGGCTGCTAGAGAGCGATCAGCTGCATCGAGTTTACCTCGACGAACTAGGCAATATTCGTCAGCTACCTCTGTGGCTAGGCGTCATGGTGCTGACGACAGTAGAGGCAGCAGAAGCGCCCGCCGAAGCACGGCACTTGTTGAGCAGGGCTAACCAAGAAGCCCCACCCACGATAAGTCATGCCATTATGGAGATGGTGACCACGATTATGTCGTATCGATTCAACCAGCTCAGTCGACAGGAGATAGAAACCATGCTGGATATTACCTTTGAGGAAACCAGAGTTTACAGAGAAATAAGAGAAGAAGCTATTCAGGAAGGGCGACAGGAAGGCCGGCAGGAAGGCCGGCAGGAAGGCCGGCAGGAAGGCCGGCAGGAAGGGCAGCAGGAAGAAGCCAGCCGGTTAGTTTTCCGACTTCTAAGAAAGCGGTTTGGCGAACTTCCGGAAGATATCAACGCTTTAGTCACAGCGCTGCCGTTGGCGCTGCTAGAAGAGCTCAGCGAGGCGCTGCTAGATTTTGGCGATGTAGCGGCGCTACAGACGTGGTTGGAAGAAAAGTCGAGCGAGATTGCTTAGAGATCGTTTTCTGACAACTCGCGCTTGCAGATATCGTCAGACGGCCTGCCAGAGGTATGGGCCACCAGTTCGCTTTAATGCTTTGCCGCGGCCCTTGTGCGAATAAACAGCTTCTCTAGTTCTACCCACACAAACAGCAGCGTACTAAAGCCCACACACACGAGCAGCTCTGTCAGAGAAAGGTAGTGAGTGCCGAAGAAATTGCGCAGCGGCGGCACATAGATCAACAGCATCTGTAATATTGTTGTAACTACGACAGCTAGCAAGACGTAGGGGTTAGAAAACTGAGACATCTCTATGGCTAAGCGACGGTCGGAGCGGACGGCGATCGCATGGCCCATCTGCGACAGACACAGCATGGTAAACACCATTGTCTTCCATCGGTCCGGGTCTCCTGGTGTGTTTTGCGTATAGCCATAGGACCACAGCATCAGCGTAATAGCCAAGATCGCAAACACAATGCCTACTCGAATCATGTAAAAGCCTAGTCCTCTCGCAAAAATGCTCTCTTTAGGGTCGTGTGGTGGCCTGTCCATCATGTTGGGCTCGGGAGGCTCTAGGGCCAGGGCCAGGGCCGGAAAACCATCGGTCACCAGATTCATCCACAAAATTTGTAGCGGCGCCAATGGTACCGCTACAATTGGCAGCAGCAGAGGGGACAGGGCAATAGTAATCACTTCTCCAATGTTTGAACCCAAAATATACTTTACAAAGCGGCGAATATTGCTATAGACCACTCGCCCTTCTTCTGTCGCAGAAACGATTGAAGCGAAGTTGTCATCTAGCAGCACCATGTCGCTGGCTTCCTTGCTGACATCGGTGCCGGTGATGCCCATGGCCACGCCAATATCAGCCTGCTTGAGAGCAGGGGCGTCGTTCACGCCATCTCCCGTCATCGCCACCACCTGATTTTGCGCCTGTAGTGCCCGCACGATTCGCAGCTTGTGCTCTGGTGAAACTCGCGCATATACGCTTACTGTTTTCACCACTGCCTCTAGCTCATCCTGACTCATCGCCTCTATCTGCTGGCCGGTAAACGCCTCGGCATCGCTCGCTACTAGGCCCAAATCCACCGCTAGTGCCCTGGCCGTCAGCGGATGGTCGCCGGTAATCATCACCGGGCGAATACCTGCGTGCTGGCAGCGTTTTACAGCGTCGCGGACTTCTGGTCGGGGCGCATCGATCATAGCGACCTGGCCTAACCAGATCAGGTTTTGTTCGGCTGTTTCTTCAGTGAGTTCGGCTGTTTCATCTTTTTCCAAGGGCCTATAGGCAAAGCCCAGCACGCGCCCGCCTTCAGCCGCTAGAGATTCGGCTTTTTTCAAGATGTCCTGACGGGTTTCGGCTGTGATTGCTCGCCCCGATTGCCCAGCGCGATCGCACCTCTCTAGCAACAGCTCCGCCGACCCCTTAGCAAAAATCGCCGCTGCCGCTTCAATTCCCATCCGGTTGCTCTTAGGCACCGTCACCACCACAGCCATTCGCTTGCGTTCAGAAGAAAACGGGAACTCACTTTGCCGGATAAACTCATACTCCAGCTGTTTTTTCTCCAGCCCTGCCTTAGCCGCCAAAGTCACCAGCGCGCCTTCGGTTGGGTCGCCGACAATTGCCCACTCCCCGTCTTCAGTTTGCAGCGCTGCGTCATTGCACAAAGCGCAGTTGAGCAGCAGTAGCGCTAGCGTTGGCTGCTCTAGAGGCTGCACTCGTTTCTCTCTTAGTGAGAACGCTCCTTCAGGCGCATAGCCTTCACCGCTCACCGTAAAATCACTTTCAAACGGTAGCCCCGGTACATGTACCGACTGCACGACCATCTTGTTTTGTGTCAGCGTCCCTGTTTTATCTGAGCAGATGGTGGTGACCGATCCCAGCGTCTCCACCGCAGGCAATCGCCGGATCAGTGCCTGCTGCCGCACCATTCGCTGAGTGCCAATGGCCAGCGTTACCGTAATCACAGCGGGCAACCCTTCTGGCACCACTGCCACTGCCATACTCAGCGATACTGTCAGCAGCTCTTCAAACGCCTGCCAGCCCATCGCCAAACAGCCGCCAATCACCACCAGTGCCACCAGCGTCAGTGAGCCAATCACCAGCGTATTGCCCAGCTGTGCCAGCCGCTGCTGCAAAGGCGTTGCCAGCACCGATACCGACTGAATCATCTCGGCAATTCGCCCTAGCTCGGTTGCCATGCCCGTGCGCGTCACCAGCATTTTGCCGCGCCCGTTGACAATCTCCGTGCCTTGAAAGACCAGGTTTTTACGGTCGGCCAGTGCAATCTCTGGCGATAGCTTTTTTTTAGCTTGCTTCTCTACAGCTGTGGCCTCTCCGGTCAGTGCTGACTCCCTCACTTGCAAGGTCGCCGCTTCTAACAGCCGCCCATCTGCCGCTACCTGATCGCCTGCTTCCAGTAGCACGACATCTCCTGGGACCAAGTCCTGAGCAGGGATCTGCTGCCTGTGGCCATCGCGGACGGCCTGTACATGGGGAGCCGATAAGCTTTTGAGTCCGGCCAGTGCCTGCTCAGCTCGGCTTTCTTGAAAGTAGCCTAGTACCGCATTGAGCAGAACGATTGCGGTAATGGCGATCGCATCTTTCGGAAAACTTCCCGCTCTGATATCCAGCACTGCTGCGACTATAGCTACCCCAATCAGCATCAGCAGCATGACATCGGCAAACTGATCGAGCAAAATTTGCCAGCGACTGCGTCTTCCTGTCTCCTTGAGTTCATTAGCACCATACTCAGCTAGCCGCTGCTCCACCTCCTGATCTGACAGACCAGACTCAGGGTTAGCGCTCAGCGCTTCTACAGCCTGATCGATGTCGAGGGAGTGCCACTGCTGATCTGTAGACATAAGACTCTCTGAAGTACTTCAGGTTAAAGCAAGCTACTAAAGCTTATAGGCAGCAGTGTATAGCACTACTCCATCAGCGCTATTCTCCCTAAAGTTGTGCAGTCAGCGCGTAGCCAGCCGCAAGTGGGCAGCAATCGGCCTTTTTGTAGACACTGCTGGGGATAGGAAAACGGTAAGGTCTGGTAGATCATGACCGACAGCTGCTCAATGCAGACAGCTGGTCGGCAGCTATATCTTTTAAGTGCTCCCTATGCGACAACTATCTACCCTTGTTTCGGTTAGCTGCGGTAGGGCGATCGCATCGCTGCTTGGGAGCATCACCCTGCTAGCTGGAGGATTCGCTGGTAGGATGCCATTGCCAGCAGCAGCTCAGCCAGCCGAGGCAGATGCCTCTAGTCAGCTCCCTGCGCAGATGAAAATCGGAGTCAGCCATACGCCACCCTTTGCTATCGAGACTCAAACTGACCAAGGCAGCGACTGGGATGGCATTGGCGTGCATTTGTGGCGCGAAGTAGCCGAAGAGCTTGGCATTCAGTACGAATGGCAGACACTACAGCCCGGCGAAGCCAACGCCCGAGTGCAGGATGGCACTGTCGATATTGCAATTGTGGCTACTGCTACAGCCGAAGCAGAACAGCAGATCGATTTTACTCAGAGCTACTACATTTCTTCTTTAGGGATCGCTCAGTCGCGGCAGCGGAGCCTGTTAGATACGGCAGGTACAGTCTTTTCACCGCGCTTTCTCTGGATTTGCCTGTGGCTATCAGTGCTGTTGTTTGTAGTCGGAACAGTGGTTTGGCTATTCGAGCGAGGGCCTAACGAAGAGATGTTTAATAGCAAGCCAAAATCCGGTATTTGGGATAGCTTTTGGTGGGCCGGCGTCACAATGACGACCATTGGCTATGGCGATAAGGCTCCCGTTACAGTAGGCGGTCGGATCATTGCTCTATTGTGGATGCTGCTAGCAATGGGCATTACCGCCAGCCTGACGGCAACTATCACCTCAGTGTTGACCACAGATCAAAGCGGCAAGCTCACTCAGTTTGCCGACCTCAAAGCGATGAAAGTCGGCAGTATAGAGGGCTCTAGCGCTGCTCAAGTATTAGATCAACAGCAGGTCTCATTTCAGTCGATCAGTGCACCAGAAGAAGGGTTACGGGCTATCGACCAGGGAGATCTCGATGCATTTGTTTACGATACGGCCCTGCTACGCTACCTCAACCAAGAATCTTTTCAAAATCGATTGGCCATCGAGACTACCGGCACCCAAACTCGCCGCTATGTGTTTGCTATGGCTGACAATGCTCCAATGCTAGAGCAGATTAGCACTCAGGTAATGCAAGAGCAGAGCGAATCAGACTGGCAGGATTTGCTGAAGCGCTTTTTGCCCAAATCAGAAAAATAGAACAGATTTAAGCTCATCCACTTAAAACCAGCGTTAACGCCCGTGCGTATCGAAAAAAACGCTAGCTACTCAGCTGTTTCAACTGTTCTAAACTCAAAACGTTCACCGTCATCACATAAACAGTGCTGCCTACGTCAGGCGAAAAAACGTTGAGATAATAGATGACATTCGGTTCATGTGGGGTAATCACTTCAAAAACCCGATGACCGGTATTGTCAATATCGTCTCGCTCGGCAAGCTGATAGCCCTGGTCTGTCATTTGAGTCAGCAGCAGCCGGGCTGCCTGGCGATAGTTGCCGCTTAACTGACGGCAGTTTGCCAGACCATAGCAACCAGACTGGGCACCCGCCAAATGCGGAAAATCATCACCCAGATGAACCACTACGTCATGCTCTGGGCTAGTCTCAGGAAATGGCACAGTCGAATCGGGAGGCAGACGCTCTATCTCGGGTTGAGACGGTGGCGGCGAAGCAAGTTCAGCAGGTGCAAGGGTCTGTGGAACATCAGGCTGAATGGGCTGCACAGACGGGGCCGGTTGAACGGGCTGAGGCTGCTGTGGAGAAGTAGGTGCAGCAGGCAAAGAAGTAGATATAGCAGACGAACTGTTTTTAGGCTCTCCTGACGAATCAGCTGACGATGGGTCTGGAGTCGGCAGACTGGCAATAGAGATAGTGGATGGCTGCGCCGCGTTTAACAGCTCACGATTGAGTTCGTCACCTTTTGAGGGCAGAGGCTTAGTTGGCCACGGCAGCTTGAGAACAGCGCTGTGGAGACCGAGGGAAAACAAAAAGAGTCCCCAAAACAGTAGACTTAATCTTCGAGTACGTAACACCGGCTGCTGAGATAGTTGTTTTTCCTAGCTACTCGCTTCGAGATCTTACTGAGCGGCCAGCAGCCTGTTTTTCATAGATGGAGGTGAGCGGCGATCGCCGATTTTCTAGAGACGAGCGACCCACACCATGCAGTTCCACTGACAGGCGGCGGGCCAATCTGGCTCTTTCACGCCTCGCTTTGAGTTTGCTTCTGGACTCTTTGCCCCACTGCCACGGGAGCTGTAGCCCCAAAATTGACATGCCGACAAAGCAGCTGATTAGCAGCCAGTGGTTCCAGCGATTGGGGTCAAAACCTGCACCGTCCATCAAATGTCATCCTAGTTGGGAAAGACTCTCACTAATACTACTGCGGACAGCCGCTAAGATCAATCTAAAATTATTGACTTCCATGATTTAGCGCTGTATTTGGTTGGTCTGAACAGCGCTAATCAACGCTATTTAGCGCATCCTGCGAGGCACCCGTTGAAATATACTCTTATTAGCCGACCTTTAGACTCGTCTACTGTAGCTACTGAGAACGATCCCGATCTATGATTCTGTTCGGTGCTAGCGATCTGCTTATTGCAAATGATACTGTCTGCCTATAGCCTACTACACGACGGCAGCTGAGTTGTGTAAGTGTCCAGACCTGATATTTATCTGTATACGCTGACATTATTGAGATTCAGAAATTTTGCCTGCATCGGATTGAAGCTCTCAAAGCTTTACTTATAAAGAGTAATAGCTATTTAGACGCCCTCATGTTTAAGAATGACTTGACCTTTCCAGCCTTTCTAAATAAGAATGATTACTAACTTAAAAGGAAAACCGTCATGACTTTTTTGTCAGATGCAGCCCTCAAAGATGAGTTGAATGCCAGAGGATATCGCTCGACTCCGCAGCGGCAGAAAGTTTTGAGCATATTTACGGCGCTGACTCAGGGCGAGCATCTGAGTGCGGAAGACCTCCACAGAATTTTGGAGAACGACAGCGAGCGCATTAGCCTGTCTACGGTTTACAGAACACTTCACCTGATGGTTTATATGGGACTACTACGAGAGCTAGAGCTAGCTGAAGGGCATAAGCATTACGAACTCAACCGCCCCATGCGTGACCATCATCACATTGTCTGCGTACACTGCAATACGACTCTAGAGTTCGCTGAGCGCTCTGTAGCCGAAATTGGTGAGAAAACAGCTAAGTCCGCTGGCTACTATGTGCTCGATTGCCAGCTCACGCTTTACGGTGTCTGTGCGAGCTGCAAAGCAGAACAGAAAATTTGAGGTCGATTTACCCCACAGCGTGGGCGACCGCACAGCCTCTCTAGAGAATTGCACGGGCTCTCCGGAGAATAACACTGTGTCTGGAATGGGAAAAGTTCAGGGCTGGCAACAACAGCTTAGTTCACAGGTTTAGGAGATAAATGCTTACTGTGCGATCGCCAATTTAGACAGGTCGTTCCTATTTCAATCAAGCCCGGAGTCAAACTGATGCCAAATTTTCGTTAGACGGATATCCTTAAGCTTAATGATTCTCAATAGCGGCCAACTATCAGAAGGGGCACCTATATAAAATTCGTTAATTTGAGAGGATTTTGACGACTAATTTATTTTTTATATAAGAACGACTCTCATTAGTAGTAGAATGCTGTCATCCTAATTTTCACTGAATCTATATTTAGTAAGGACAGCAAATCATGAAGCTTTCACGACGGTCGCTGATAGTCCGTGGCACGGCAGCGACAGCAGCCTTTGCCGCAACTCAGATCTTTCGCCCCAAGGCTGCCAATTCCCAGCGGGGCAGTGCTCAAACGGATGTTGTCAACCTCTATTCGTCTCGTCACTACAACACCGATGACGAACTCTATGAGACGTTTACCGAGCTCACCGGTATTCGGGTGAATTTGCTAGAGGGTAAAGCCAACGAGCTGCTAGAGCGCATCAAAAATGAAGGCGCGAATAGCCCAGCCGATGTGTTTATGACCGTCGATGCCGGTATGCTTTGGCGAGCTGAGCAGGCAGGCGTATTTATGCCAATCTCTTCTACAGTACTGACTCAAAATATTCCTGAGAACCTCAGGCATCCTGACGGCAGCTGGTTTGGTTTTTCTAAGAGAGCCCGCGTGGTCATGTACAACAAAGATGCGGTAGATCCCGCTGATCTCTCTACCTACGAGGATTTGGCGGATCCTCGCTGGCGCGGCAAAATTCTCATTCGCTCTTCGGACAATATTTACAACCAGTCTTTGGTCGCGTCTTTAATCGCAGCGAACGGACTAGAAGAGACTGAAGCCTGGGCAGAAGCGTTTGTCCGCAATTTTGCCCGCCCGCCAGAGGGCAATGACCGAGCGCAAATCGAAGCGGCAGCCGCGGGTGTTGGCGATTTGGCGATCGCCAACACCTACTATCTCCCTCGCTACGCCGAGGACGACGATCCGGCTAAGCAGGCCATTTTCGACAAGATAGGCGTTTTCTTCCCCAATCAGGAAGGCCGAGGAACCCACGTCAATATCAGCGGTGGAGGGGTACTGGCCACTGCGCCTCATGCTACCGCCGCTCAGCGCTTTTTAGAATATTTATCGGGTACTGAGGCTCAGGCGTTCTTTGCTGAAGGGAATAATGAGTACCCTGTCGTAGAAGGTGCCGAGCTTGCACCAGTGGTCGCTAGCTTTGGCACCTTTAAAGACGATGAGGTCAATGTTTCTGTCTACGGTGAGAACCAAGCTGAAGCAGTACGGCTGATGGATAGGGTGGGCTGGGTCTAAACCTGCCGTCGCCTGCCCTGCCTAATCGCTTCCTATCGAGCCGCTGGTTTGATGCTCACTTGCCAACTCTTTAGAAAAGCTTTACGTTCAGAGTACGATTGCTCGAATGCGATCCAGGCGAATGACAGTAAGATAAGACCCTGAGCACCCTCACAGTGCCCAGGGTTTTGTAGCAGGGATAAGTCAGCGAGCATGGCGAAGGTAGCGTTATTGATTGGCGTAAGTGAATACAATCTGGGACTGAGCCCACTGCCTTCAGCCGTAAAAGATATTGAAGCCATGCAGAACGTTCTGCAGAATCCCGATCTGGGAGCCTTTGACCAAGTCAAAGTTGTGGCTAATCCTGACTGTCAGTTGATGAAGGATGAAATTGAAGCAGTATTTACAGCCTGCCACAAGGATGACTTAGTACTGCTGTTTTTTTCTGGGCACGGCATCAAAGACGATAAGAACAAGCTGTATTTCGCCACTCGCATCACCCGCAAAAATGCTAAAGGAGAACTGACTCGTTCAACTGCGGTGCCAGCGCAGTTTGTTCACGAGATGATGAGCTATAGCCGGGCAAGACGGCAGGCAGTCATTTTAGACTGTTGCTTTAGCGGGGCCTTTGATCCCTCTTTACAGGCAAAAGATGATGGCTCGTTCGATTTGCAGGGGCAGCTTGGCGCTGAAGGAAGAGTTGTTTTAGCGTCGTCTAGCTCTACGCAGTACTCTTTTGAACAAAAGGGCTCAGAACTATCAATTTATACTCGCCATCTGATTGAGGGGATTACAACCGGTGCTGGAGATCTCAATCAGGACGGGCAGGTGTCTATCCTGGAACTGCACGACTACGCGACCAAAAAAGTTCAGGAAGAAATCCCAGATGCAACGCCCAAAATAATTGTCCTTAAAGACAAGGGTTTTGAGATTATTTTGTCGAAAACAAAGGCCAAGGCTAATCGAGTGCTTACTTCGGACAACAGAAAGCTTGACCTCGGTGAAATCAAGCTAGAGAGCAATCAAGAGGTAGAAAATCCGGCCTACAGTGCTATTCCCAGTTTGCTACAGCCTCTTAAGCCTCTAATCGAAAGATTGATTGAGCAGCTGAAGAACTATTATTTGGCTCACAGTCCAAGCGCTGGCGCTGTAGACGCTGTTGCTATAAACGCTGTTCTAGAACTTATTCGACTGGCCTCAGATGCGGATTTTGTCTTTTTGATGAATAGCCTTCAGGACCAAAACAGCTGGCAGCTCAAGGGGCAAAGCGCTTTGAGCAAGGAGATAGATGGATTTGACTATGCTGAGATGATCCGAGCCGAAGTGCTGGCGAATGTTTCAAGCGAATCTATCTTTACCGTTGGCCATCATGGGATATACCGCACCGTTGAAGCTGAGAAAAATGGAGCTGAAAGACCAGCGGCTGCTAAGGCTTTTATATTGATACCTTTGGATTCATCTGATTGCCCTGAATTTATGGCGGTTTGCGGACTTTCAAAAGATTCGCACTGTTTAAACGATGCCTATACCAGAATTATCGCTAGCTTCTACAGCGCAACTCAAAGCCACCACTGGCAGCCTCTGAGCGTTGAAGCTGGCATTTTAGATGACCTGAAGCGTGACTATGGGTTTCTGCCCATCTCTTTTTACAACAGAAGGTATGATCTTTTTTGCGATCGCCTCTCACAAATCGTCATTTACTTCGAGCCTATCCTCGACCTGAGAAAAATTGCCATCACCGGCTGGGAAGCTCTAGCGAGAGATCCGCAGAGTTTGACAGCGCCGGTCGATCTCTTTGCGGCAGCAGAACTATGGGGACGCAAGTTTACCGTCCAGCTGGATATAGAGCTACTCAAACGGGCAGCTGAGAGCTATCGTCAGGCCGGATTTGACGCTCGCAGAAACAGAAGAATTAATGAGATTAGCCCGCTGTCGGTCAATGTTTACCCAGAATCGCTGATGAGAACAGCGTATTTTGAAACGGTTCGCCAGATTACTCTGCCAGATGAAAACGGCTATACGCTGCTGCCCTCTGACAGCTTAGTTTTGGAGATTTCTGAAAAAGCTGACCTACCCACCTATCAGGACGGTGTTCGCCTGAAGTTTCCGCTAGAAGCCTTTAAAGAAAAGCTAATTCAGTACGCCCAGGAGCTGAGAATTCAGTTTGGTATTGACGATTTTGGCGTTGGCTATGCATCGGTCTCTCGGTTGGCTGGCCTCAACCCACCCCATGTCAAGATTGACCGAGATATTCTGCATCAGCAGCAGGCTGGCATCATTATTCGCTTTGTCGGCGAAATAGTGGCCAAGTCCAGCGAGCTTCACCTGGCAAAAATCATTGTTGAAGGGCTAGACGAATATTCACCGGTTACGCTGCATGACTTACAGCAGCTAGGCGTGGCATATGTTCAGGGATACATGATTGGCAAGGCTGAGCCTAGAATATACCGGCTGACGCCAGAGAAACGGAACTATTTAATGAAGCTGATTCAGGGTGAGGTAGAGGATAGGTGAGTGTGGGCGGTAGGAGTTAGGAGTCAGGAGTCAGGAGAATGCTATTCCCCTGGGTTGGTTTTGAGGATAAAAAGATCGGGTTAAGGAGTGATTTTTGATAGATAGAAGATGCTTACAGTGAAGAGGCTTCTTGCTTTCACCAATATGAGTGCGCCAAATTTCATTCCAGCGGCTGTAGACGGTCTGTTTGTTTTTACTCGGTTTCCTCAGCCGGGGCGGACTAAGACCCGACTGATTCCGGCATTGGGCGCTGTGGGCGCTGCTGATTTGCAGCGACAGATGACTGAGCATTTGCTCAAGCACTTTCAGAGATTTTGTCCTCAGCGGCAGCTATCGCTAGAAGTTCATTTTGCCGGGGGGAGCCGTGAGCAAATGGCTCGCTGGTTGGGAGATTCGACCGTCCTAAAGCCTCAGTGTGGGGGCGAATTAGGAGAGCGGCTAACGTTTGCTTTGAGGCGAGGGTTTGCAGCTGGGCTAGAGCGAATTGTTATGGTTGGCAGTGACTGCCCCAATCTCAGTGAGGTTCAGATCGCGCAGGCTCTGGCCCTACTGAAGTCTTACGATGTGGTGCTTGGGCCAGCGGTAGATGGGGGCTACTATCTGATTGGGCTCCACAGCTTTTGTCCGGCTTTGTTTGAGAATATTCCCTGGAGCACAGAGCGGGTGTTGGAGAGGACGCAGGCGATCGCCCATCGCTGCGGCCTCTCTGTCGCTTTACTCAATCCCCTATCAGACATTGACCGCCCGGAGGATTTACCGCTATGGCATAACCTGAAAAGTGCCTAGCGCTCCCCCCAAGCATTTAGTCCGAGGGCTCTAGCAGCAGTTCCCAGAGGCGGCTGTAGGGGTGCACCCGGTAGGTCGCTTCGCCATCGGCTACTAGCGGACGGCCCTCGTTGGCCCATTGAAAAAGAGAACCTTCCAAATTCATCACTGTATAGCCTGCCGCCTGAAGCGTTTGTGCTAGACGCGCCGAGCGATAGCCCACCGAACAGTAAAACACTATCGGACTCTCTGTAGAGATGTTCGCAGCTTTTATAGCTTCTTCTACAGCTTCTACCGTATTAGCCCAAATAGCTTGCGGCAGATGACTTATGGCATATTCTGCCTCCCGGCGAGCGTCGATCAGCACAGGTGAGGGAGCATCTTGCGCTAGCCAGTTTGCCAAATCTGCTGTAGAAATGCTGCCCACTGACGGAAAGCTTTGATGCACCCAGCTTTTGACCCCTTTCCAGGCCAGGGGTCGCAAGGGACTGAAGACAGAAGACAGCCAGGTCATAGAAAATACAGTAAACGACTCGCCATAGGAGATTTTAGCTTTGATTGACTTTGAACCTTGGGACCAGATGCTACAGGCGTATGTTGCCAATGGAGCCGTTGACTATGATCGCTGGCAGCTAGAGTCGGCTGCGCTAGATCAGTGGTTGTCTGATGCGAGCTCGGTTGACTTAGCGGCGCTAGATCGAAATAGCGCGATCGCCTTTTTGCTAAACCTGTACAACGCCCTAGTTGTACAGCGGGTGGTTAAAAAATATCCAATCCAATCCATTCGCCCAGAAGTTTTGGGCATTCCCAACTGGATAGCCTTTCTCTCGTTTTTTAAGCAAAAGATCTACACGCTTAACGGTCGCGCTTTGAGCTTAGACGATATCGAAAAAGGGATCTTGCGATCGCGCTACAACGAACCCCGCATTCACTTCGCCCTGGTCTGCGCCTCTCAGGGCTGCCCTTTGCTGCGATCTAGCGCCTATCGCCCTGAAAGTCTGCCCGCCCAGCTAGAAGAAGAGGCCGCTCGCTTTATCAACAATCCCGACAAAGTCCACTACAGCGCCGCCAATCGTACGCTCCACATCAGTAAAATCTTTAAGTGGTACCGCTCCGATTTTCTCACTCAGGCCGCGTCCATTCCCAGCTATATCCAACCCTATTTGGCCCATACCAAACTACCCACCGAACTCGACATTGACTATAAACCCTACAGCTGGCAGCTAAATCAGCGTACGTCCTCATAAAACCGCTTCAGGGTTGCTGCCGAGACGCCCACGCCCCAAAGAAAGCCAATAGACAAATAAATGAAGTTTGCTTTGAACGCTCCCCAGCGAGCGACCCGGCGGTCAGAAGACTGCACGGTGCGATTTACCTGCCGAATCCGACCCCACTGGCACAGCTTCAGGCATAAGTCGGCCTCCTCCATCAGCGTCAAGGCGCTGTCGAAGCCGCCGCAGTCAGCAAAATCCTGCTGCCGACAAAACATCACCTGATCGCCAAACAGCAGCCGCAGCCCGTTTTGAAAGAACTGCCTGGGCCGAAATAGCAGCGGCGCGTAGTAGGTTTTGAGCGCGTTGTGTAGCGACGTGCCCCAGCGCGTGGTCGATGGCCCTGTCATCAGTGAGATAAAGCCTCCGCAGGCGACTTGAGCATCGGCCAGAGTTGCCGCAATCACCGCGACCAAGTCGTCGGGCACTAGCGTGTCGCCATGTAGAAAGCACAGCACGTCTCCGTTGGCCTGCTCTGCTCCCAGATTCATTTGCAGGGACCGTCTGGCCTGCGCAGCGTGGATGACAGTGGCTCCAGATTGCTGAGCGATCGCCACCGTCCCATCCGTACTGCCGCCATCTACCACAATCACCTCTTTGGCGGGCGGATCGAGCAGCGTTAGGCAGCGCAGCGATCGCGCCAGACAATCGGCTTCGTTTAAAGTTGGGATGATAATCGAAACGTCCGTCGGGTTCTTCAAGCGGGTACTGCCTGATTGAGCGGCAAATCCTGCCTTCTGACGACGTGATCGCCCCTCTGTATCCCCCGAGTTTCGGTGACGACGGTGCACTGCCCTTCGCGGCCTTTGCGCTCGTAATAAATCACCACCCAGTCACGGGTTTTACCCAGCTCATGAGCCCGAGCAGTGTTGGAGTACAGTGCGCTAAACTGCCAGCCATCCTGCTGAGCGTGCATAACCGGCAGCCAGCGTTTGTTACCCGGATTGAACCGGCGTGGGGTAATCGTTGGTAGCTGGTTCGCCCTGGCCAGATGGCGGTACTGAGCGTCAATCTTCAACAAGAGATCGGTTGACGGCTGAGCGGCATCACAGATCTTGCCCTGCTCTTGCCATCGGCTCAGCCGAGCGTGCTGACGAGAAGAGCGGTTAAGCATGGTTTCTAACGCGTCGCGAATCAGCTGAATCCGACCTCTGCCAAACCCTCGCACCCCGTCAAGCCTACCAGTATGCGCAGCTAGCTCCAGCGCTTCTAGCGTCTCAATGCCCAGCTCTCTATAGATGCGGCGGGCCAGCACTTCCCCGATTCCCGGCACAGTGACAAAGCGATCTTCAGGAGAGAGTTCTGTCAGCAATCGCTGATGTAAGCTCAGCTCACCCGTATGAATCAGTTCCTCAAGCGACGCCGCTAAGCGCTTGCCAACACGCGGCAGTTTCTCCAACCCCGGCGTGCCCTCGGTCTGCAAAATATCGACAACAGAATACGCCCACGAGCGAATCGTCTGAGCGGCTTCTCGGTAAGCCCTGATCCGGTAGTAGCCAGCAGCTTGAATCTCTAACAGGTCGGCAACCTGTTCTAAAACAGCAGCGACTTCACTATTAGAAAAGGGAAAGCAGTTGACGGGTGCAGCAGTTTGCGTCATGTCTGAAATACGTCTTGCGGTGACGCTGATTCTCTCCTTCTATTATCGAATATTTGAGCGGATTTATACCCAGTATTAAGGGCGGTTACTACGACCAAATTGGCGTGGCGTAACGAACGCTTGAAAAAACTTCAGTTGGCTTGCTGGAGAACACTATTCAGAGTGCATTGCGTATAATTTGAAGCGTAACCTGAGAAAAGATTTGGATTGCTATGGAAGCTTTGATCGCCTCTGCTCTGTTGCTAGCAGGGTCACCGGCTCTGTTGACTGAAGTGCCTGAGCAAATTTCATCAGAACAAGTTGATTCAGCAGAGGTCTTACAGCCGGAGGCAGACGCTAGCCAAAAGCAAGCCGCTTGTCCGCCCGGACAGTTCCCTTCAGCATTCCCCGATGTGTACCCGACAGATTGGGCATATCAGGCGGTCAATCGCTTGGCGAGTAGAGCTGTGCAGTGCTTTGATCTGCCTGCCGAAGAGACTCTCAACCAGTAGTCCCTCCCTTAAGCTGAACGTGTGGTGCGCACGTTCTTGCAGAGGCTTATTCCTGCACGTAGATATGTACGTAGCCGTTGGCATTGCGTTCGACTACGCCGGAAAAGCCGCTTTTTTTGAAGGTGAAGCGATCGCGTTCTCCCTTTCTCACCGCCTCCAAGCCATCTTCAATCTTTCTAGTTGAGCGACCGTCGAGCATTCCTAAAAAGGCAGCGCGCATCACTAGCCGGTCAGTCGCTGGAGAAAACGCTGCTTCTGACTGGCGTACCCGAGTCGAGTCTCCGTCATAGACGTAGGCCAGCGTCACCCGGTTTGGCACAACCGTATAAACGCTGGTATAAAAGCCGTCTTGGGCCGATTCTCTCGTCGGTGAACCGAGCCGGGCACGAATGTCATCTTCTGAAGCACCGGGCGGAAATCCCGGAATTGCGACTATGCCGCTGCCAGTATTGCCAGGCTGGGCATTAGCCGGATTGCCGCTGTTGGTCAGCAGCAGCGGTGGCTCCGAACTGTTTGACTTTGGCGGTTTTTCCGGCTCAGCATCCTCATCACTATCAGCGTCTTCGTTAGACGCGGTGTTGCCTTCATTATCTGCTAAGTCGGTGCTATCGGGTTCTTCGGATTCGTTCTCTTCTACAGCGGCTGGTTCATCAGTCTGCTCGCTTTCAGAATCATCGGGCGCAGGCAGTTCTATGTCTGGCAAGGAGACTTGGGGCAGATTGCTCAGCCCATCATTGAGCTGCTGATATAGCCAGAACCCGGCTCCAGCTACGATACCGGCGATCGCCATCAACCCAATGCCCAAAGTCGCTGCGCAGCCACCCCCCTTATTCTTAGTTCGCACCGAGGGCTGCTGATGCACAGTATCAGCGCCATAACCCGTCGGGACAGGCATCGCTACTGTCTCATTTTCCGTGACTGCTGGCACTGACCGATAGTCGGGAGAAACCACCTGAGTTGGAAATTCTGAAGGGCTGGGCGACGGCATTCTACTAGCTGGTGGCTGAGTGCGGCCAAAGAAACCGGTTCGCTGACGGCTCTCTAGCAAGGTCAACCAGCGGCCCACAGACTGAGGGCGATCTTTTAGCTCTACTGCCATGCCTTGATCTATCGCCTGTGCCACCCCTTCTCGTACATCTGGTCTGAGCTGCTGTAACGGTGTCAGTGGGGTCCGATCACGCAATACTGCCGCCACCGGAATTTGAGCTGTCAGCAGACTGTACAGCGTTGCTGCTAGCCCATATACATCGGTTGCTGCCGAGCGGTAGGCCTTCGGTAAGTATTGCTCTATCGGGGCGTAGCCTTCAGAGACAATGCTGGTGTGCGTTTGAGTAGGGTTTTGGGTCAGCTCGCGGGCAATGCCAAAGTCAATCAGTACAGCTTCACCCGTAAGCTGATGGATCATAATATTCTGTGGCTTCACATCGCGATGCAGCAGTCCTTTGCTGTGCACGGCCTGTAGCGCTCGGCCAATCTGCTGCACGTAGCTGACTGCGGTTGCCTGAGGTAAGGGATTTTCGGGGAAGATGATGTCGGCAAGCGATCGCCCCGGAATATAGTCCATCACCATGTAGGGCAGCCCGTCTTCGACAAAAAAGTCGCTCACTCGCACCACGTTAGGATGGCTGCAAAGCGCCAGCCTGCGGGCCTCATCTTGAAACTGCTGCTGTAGGTCGCTTAGATTCGGTGCACGCCAAAACGACTCATTCAGCGTTTTAATCACCACCACTTGATCCAGATAAGTCTGATGTGCCCGGAACGTCAGCCCAAACCCACCTCGGCCCAGCACCGCCTCTAGCCTGTACTTTCCCCCTTGCAGGGTCTTACCGATTAAACTACTCATAGGTTGCTACGCCTGCGCGAGTCGGGTGATTAGCCGATACCATTGTGTATGCTGCCGGCTTCACCGACAAGCTGCCGTGTTCCGGTTTAACTGACTGAATTCCCTGGTGAAAATCGTGGTTCAAACTGCCCAAATCAAAGAAACCAGCTTAGAAACCCTACAGGACACGTTTGACCTGCAAAGGGTGCCCTACCAAGCTTTTTTCGACGAGTGGCAGGAAGAGTTCCCTCCTCTGTCAGAATTTGAGCAACAGCAGCTAGCGCGCGTTCAGCAAAACTACGCGAACCTGGCACAGCTTAGAAACCTATCGGAAGAGGCCGTCAAAATGGTTGTGCTCTCTCCACTGCTAGATTTGGCCGAGTTTTATCAGGCGCCTTTTAGCCTTTCAACAGAAGCGTCGGTTGAAGTTGCCGCAGAGGATGACGGGACTCTCTTTAGGGGCAAAATTGACGTTTTAGTGGCCTTGAAGCGATTTTGGGTGTTAGTCACCGAATCTAAAAGTACGCGGTTTGATGTGCTCTTAGCGCTACCCCAAGCCCTTACTTATACGCTCGGTGCGCCAGATCCGGACAAGCCGGTTTATGGTCTTTTAGTGAGTGGTCGCGAGTTTGTCTTTGTTAAGCTTACGCACCAGCCCACACCCCGATAAGCCCGGTCCTTTTCGCTATCGGTTGAGCAAGACGATGAACTCGCCCAAGTGCTTGGCATTCTCAAGCGCATTCGCTGCAAAATTTTAGCTGCTAACTGACACCTGAACAAACCGAAAACCCATGCAAACTACCGTTCGCCCGCCTGCTTCCGCTTCTTTTCCTCAAGTTTGGGATAACAGCCAATTTTTTAGTAGTACTGACGATCCGGCGATCGCCACCACCATAGAAACCCTCAAAACCGACATTGCCAGCGTCGGCACCGCCTGCCTCCCCTTTATGGCCGTCACCGAAACTGCCGATGCCCTCGCTCCGACCGAATTCGCTGCGCTGACCGACCAGGCCAGCACCGTCTACCAGCAGCGTAAAGACATTCAAAAGCGCCTCGGTAACGTCAGCACATATATCTACACCGCCCTCAGCACCGACACTCAAGACGCCAGCGCTAACTCCTGGATGCCCATTCTCCAAAAGCTCAGCGCCGATCTCTCAGAAGCCCTGACACCGTACAATGTCTTTCTCCTCCGCGCCAGCGAAGACTTTATCGAAGCGCTTCTCTCTAAACCTGAGCTTTCTGAAACCACCTTTTCTATTCATCACAGCCGCAAGCTTAAAGACCAGCTGCTGAGCGTCGCTGAAGAGCAGCTAATCACAGGTCTCGCCACGAACGGACTGCACGCCTGGGGCAATCTCTACAGCGAGTTGGCCGGTACTCTGAAGTGCGATATTCAAAGCGAATCTATGGGGCTGGCGCAGGCGGCAAATTTGCTGAGCCATCCGCAACCAGAAACTCGCCGCGCTGCCTGGGAAGGAATTCGCAGCGCCTGGAGCGATCACCAGCCAGCCGTCGCTGCTGGGCTCAATGCCATCAATGGCTGGCGGCTAGAAGAAACTCAAAAACGTTCTCACTACCGTACACTCCACTATCTCGATAAAAGCTGTCATCAGAGCCGCATCGAAAGAGAAACGCTTGACGCGCTGATGGAGACCACTTATCAAAATCGTGACATTGGGCATCGGGCGCTGGCAGCGATGGCTCAAGCCTTAGGTCAGGAGAAGATGAATCCGTGGGATACGATGGCGCCTGCGCCTGCGGCTGGGAAGGAGGAATTAATTGGGTTTGAAGAAGCGATCGCTCTCATCTCAAACGCCTTTAACCAGCTCACCCCCGAGATGGGCGAATTCGCCACGATGATGGCCCAAAAAGGCTGGATCGACGGTCAGCCCACCTCCAACCGAGCCACTGGCGCTTACTGCACCAAATTTTCCGACCCGCGCGAGCCGCGCATCTTCCTCACCTACGAGGGCACTATGAACAACGTGATTATCCTGGCTCATGAGCTAGGTCACGCCTGGCACAACTGGGTAATGCGCGATCTCTCCGCCATCGAAAGCCGCTACCCAATGACCCTGGCCGAAACCGCCAGCATCTTTGCTGAAACCCTGGTTCGCGACGCATTAATGAACAGGGCCACCACGCCTGCCCAGCAGCTAGAAATCGCCTGGCAGGACGCTCAGAGCGCAGCGATCTTTTTACTGAATATTCCGGCTCGCTTTGAGTTTGAGAAGCGCTTAGTTGAGGCGCGTAAGGTGGGCACCGTTCGCCCGGCGCAGCTCTGCGAAATGATGAACGCTAGCTGGCAGCTGTGGTTTGAAGACAGTCTAAGTGAGTATAACGATCTCTTTTGGGCCAGCAAGCTACACTTTTCTATTTCTAGCCTGGGCTTTTATAACTATCCCTATCTGTTTGGCTATCTTTTTAGCCTGGGCATCTACGCTCAGCAATCTGCCTATGGAGACCAGTTTAATCAGCGCTATACAGATCTCCTGCGCGACACTGGCACCATGACCGCCGAAGCTCTAGTGCAGCAGCATCTACAAAAAGATCTTCGACAGCCTCAGTTTTGGCAAGACAGTCTCACTATCGTCGAAAAGTCTGTTGCTCACTTCGAGCAGCTGGTCGCGCAGGTTGAGGCTGGTTAAGCAGCTAGGTGGAATCACCCGCGCAGCGTTTGGTCTAGAAATCGCTCAATGAAGTGCAAAGCAAGCTGGTTGCTCACCCCATTGAATACTTTGTCAAAAGCGTGCTCAGCCCAGGGAATTTTCACCCAAACGGCTGTGTTGCCGCTGCCGATGATTTCATCATATAGCCGTCTGCCAAACCGGGCTTCCACGACGTGATCGCGCCCGCCATATATCAATAACATTGGCGGCAGCGTATTGGCCTCAGCTGCTTCTACGTAGGTGATAGGTGAAGCTTGGGCGTAGGCTTCAGGAAATTCGGTGGGCGTTCCCCCAATGAAGGCGGCTAATACCTGCTTTACGTCAATCGGATCGGGAACGGGCGGATCGGTGTAGCCTGCGGCCAGGTCGATGGGGCCGTAGTAATCGACGATGCTCTGCACCGCTAGGTCTGCCTGAAAGCCGGTTAGCATGGCTAGATGTGCGCCTGCTGACCAGCCGAGTAGACCGATGCGATCGCCCATAATCTCATAGGCATCAGCGCGATCGCGCACAAAAGCCAACGCCGTCTGCACATCCTCCAACTGAGCAGGAAAGCGATAGTCCGGGGTATGGCGATAGTCAATCGCCGCTACCACATAGCCTCGCGCTGCCAAAACCCGGCTGAGATTGGCACTCTCCGCCGGGTTGCCCCGCGCCCAGCTACCGCCGTAGATAGTCACTACAGCTGGATACTTACCCGGTTTGGCTGGCTGATACAGGTCCAAAACCAGCGGGACGCCATCTGGCGAGGCAAAAGGGATATTCGCCCGATAGCGCACTTCCCCTGATGGTATGCCTCGAAAAAAATTTAGCCAGCTAAAAGGTGAGTCACTAGCGGCTTGACTAGGGGAGGCAAACGCCGCTGACATAGAGGCATCAGCTCGGGCGACGGTATTGGGCAATCTGAGCAGCGGCGAACTACTCAGCAGCAGCACCGCCAGCAATAAGGCAGCCAGCAAACGCGGCAGCCGTTTATATCGCCACAGCGCTATTCCTAGCGTGACTAAACTTATCAGCCCCAACAGCGGACTGATTTCGGGTGCGCCCACCGCCAGCCTCAGAAAAAACAAGTTTGGCGCAGGCAGCACGATCCACAGGCTCAAAAAGAACGTCACGCCGGTCACTAGCCAGACTGCGATCCGGCTAATCAACGCTGCTTTCCACACTGCCTGCTGGGTCAAACCCCTCACCCCCATGCTATCCGGTCATCGGCAAACTATAGCAAGATATGCGGTAGTCTGTTCGCGGCTATGATTCATAACCGTCATGTACTAAGTCGCCCGACAGGTGGCTGGTGAAAGAGATTTGCTAAAGCGACTGAACCCTGCCTGTTACTATTACCTGGGCCTGATTGCCGTCGTTGGCCTGAGCTTTGGTCTACGCTTTTGGCGGCTCTCCCGATTTGACGCGCTGGTTTTTGATGAAGTTTACTTCGTTAAATTTGCCCATGCCTATCTAACGGGTATGCCCCAATTCGATGCTCATCCGCCGCTCGGTAAGTATTTGATTGCGACTAGCATCTGGCTCAGTACGCACCAGCCTTTTGCAGATTGGCCTTTTGCAGATTGGCCTGAGGAGTTAGCGCCTTTTAGCTATCGCTGGATGAATGCCCTAGTTGGCAGTTTTGTTCCCCTTGTTGTAATGGGGATTGCGCATACGCTGGGGCGCTGGCAGCGGGAGGCCAAGCGATGGACGTTTACGCTTTTAGCAGGTGGCTTTGTTGCGATAGACGGCCTATTTATTACCGAGTCTCGCTACGCGCTGATCAACATTTACATGGTATTTTTCGGGCTGTTGGGCCATTGGCTGTGGCTGCAAGCGAGCATTGATTCGGACAGAGGGAGAGTTTTTAAAAGCATTTTTCGAACGTTGGCGGCTGCGGCCTTTGGCGCGGCTGTGGCGGTCAAATGGAATGGGTTGGGCTATTGGCTTGGTTTGTTGATTTGGGAAGCTTGGCGTGGAGAATGGTTTAAGCGATCGCACTCCCCAAAAGCACTCTCAAAAGCACTATTCTACGGCGGCTTAATCCCGGCTCTGACCTATAACCTGATCTGGTGGCCCCATCTCTCTCTCAGCGAAGAACACCTGGCCTCTCTCCACGCTACGCTACTTTCTTTTCACCAACAGCTAGCGGCTGGCGGTCATCCTGACTGTTCTAAATGGTACACCTGGCCGCTGCTGATTAAACCGATTGCCTACTGGTATGAGACGGTGGGTTCACAAACATATACTGTTAGCAATCTGGGAAATCCGGCGCTGTGGTGGTTTTCTAGTAGCGCGGTGATTCTCTTATTTATCGTGCGAATGCGGCAGGTAAAAGACCAGCTGATGCGAGGAAAGGCAACGCCGACAGATCCTATCTCTCAAAGTCTCAGTGCCTATTTGTTGATCGGCTATGCCGCTAACTGGCTCCCGTGGATGGTGATTGGCCGCTGCACGTTTATCTATCTCTACATGCCTGCGGCGGCGTTTAGCTTTATCGTGCTGGCCTGGCTTTTGAGTGAATGGCTACATTCGTCGCAGACGTGGGTGCGGGTGATGGCGCTGGTGATGTTGAGTGCGATCGCTCTCTCCTTTTTCTTTTGGCTCCCGCTCAGCCTGGGCTCACCGCTGACGCCATCTGCCTTAAAGCTACGCTGGTGGCTAAAAACCTGGATCTGAATCATCTTTAGGAAAACTATGTTTCGTCTACCATATCCAAAATCTGGTTATACAGTGCGGGAGATACTCTGAACTCTGACGTAGCAATCAAAGCATCCATCAGAGGCTTGACCGCAGTGATCAAATTCTTCCGCTTTGCCTCAACTAACATACCTAGCAACCCAGTAATTTTGATTCCTAAGCGGTCAGCTTCTGCTCTGCCACGGCGCTCATCAATCAGCAGCAAATCTGCATTAAGCTCCAGTACAAGGGCGATCGCCTCAGACTCGCCAGGATCTAATCTTGCTTCATTTTGAAGACGTTCAACAACCTCATAATTAACGACTTGTTTCACTTCTAGCCATGAAGCAGCTTAAACTTCAAGCGTTCCTGGAACAGGCGGATTGATGTCTGTCAGTTCACGGTAGACCGCTTCAGGAATTTTCACTTGATTGTAGAGCTGAGGCAAGAGTTTTAATTGATTAATAGCTGCCAAATTCGTGATTGCTGATGTATTACTAACAACAATCACAATCGCCCTAACTCCTGCAAGTTCTTCAAATCCAATTCAAAATCCTCAACGCCATAGGAGTAGAGCGGAATGTTGCGCTGTTTGAGGAGACGGCGGAAAGCATTGAGAGGAATATCTGCCAACCTGCTTGCATAGCCCAAGGTTAAACGACCTGTTTGGAACAAATGCAACGCGATCTCTTGGCGAAACTCGCCTGCTGAAAGCTGAGAGGCTTGAAGTATTTCATCTGAGATGACAACGCTCATACAATGCTGCCTTACTGATACACTCTCAGGATAACTCAAAACCTCTGATACAAATCAGCAGCAAAAATCGTGCTAATACCTTGGAAGGTTTTTGCTTAATCAGATAAATGCAGACGTTGGTGTCGAGCAAGTACTGCATCTAGAACGCCTCTCGAACGTTGCTAATCCTGTAGGGGTTTCAAATGCCCTCTTGAGTTTACTGGGTTGTAGCCGATAAGCCGCCCAAAACGCGATCACGAGATCCTTGTGAAAAGGGGGTTCTACAAAACCCCTACAAGATTAGCGAACGTTGAAGGGGGGGCTAATCTCTAGTGGTCATGAAATCGTCAGAGAATTGCTCTAAGCTCTCAAACAAAGATTGCCAGGGATTATCTTGAGAAATCAGAATGATTGCATTCCCCACTTTCTTAATGTAGACCTCAGTGCCTGCCATTTGAAAGTCTTCGGGAAGTATCACGATTTGATGGGTACCATCGGTCCTGATTTGGGCGGTGTTCATGGTGTAGACCCTCTAGGTTAGGTTGATATTTAAGGCTTATAGTGGCTTTGTTGCGCGAATCAGAGAAAGAGAGAATCGTCCTGCCCTCGCGACCCGGCGCTTAGTCGTTGACCCAAACCGTCTCTGGCTTGGCGAGCTGAATCATCCGGTTCAAGGCAGCACACTGTAGCAGTATCTCCACCGCCTGGTTGTCGAAGCGTCTAGAACGCACCTTCCCACCAAACGCGGCCTTGTGTCTGAACATCGTCGTTTCGGCAATCGACCGGCGATGATAGCCGATGGCTTTCTTCCAGGCTTTTCTGCCGCGTTTGCGAATCAGCCGCAGGTTCTGGTCACGCGGATGCGGCGGTGCTTTACGGTTGCCATGTTGCCGAATCTTCGCGTTCTTACGCGGCGGGATAGCAGCAGTCGCTCCCTGCTGCTCAATCACTTCGTAGCAGTCCATCTGGTCGTAGGCACCGTCGCCTGAGACCTGCTTGAGGTCTGCCTGAGCACCTGCTACCAAGTCTCTGAGTACAGCCCCATCATGAATGTCGTTCGTCGTCACTACCGCACTCAGTATCTCGCCCGTGGCTTCGTCGATGCCTAGATGCAGTTTGCGCCAGGTTCGACGCTTGCTGATACCGTGCTGACGGGTTTTCCACTCCCCCTCTCCGTAGACTTTGAGGCCAGTCGAGTCCACTACCAGATGCACTGCACCGCTGCGAGGCACCACCGGCAAACTCACCGTCAACGTCCGTTTGCGCCGCGACACTGTGCTGTGCTCTGGCTCTGGCAACTCAACGCCCATTAGCTTAAACAACGACCGTAGCAACCCTTCGGTTTGACGTCCGGCTTGTCGATAGACCGCTTTCATCGTCTCGAAGGTTGCAATCGCCACATCTGAGTAGATTTTGGAAGCGCCTCGCTGACCGCTTTTAACTTCGACTTGCCAGCCAGAGATGGCTTCCTCATCTAGCCAGAACGTTAGACTACCGCGCTGTTTTAATCCAGCGCTATACTCAGACCAGTTGCGGATGCGGTAGCTCATAGCAGGTAGTGTTTTTGGTGGTACTTAAACCTTACCTCATACCCTTTCCGCAACCCCTATTCGTGCAACAACGCCGCTTATAGTTGCTGGTTGATCCAGGTCGTTACTATTGCTTCATCCGTCTTGATCGCTCGTTCTACTCATGTTCTGGCCATTGCTAAATGTTGAGCGCAATCGCTCTCTCCTTTTTCTTTTGGCTCCCGCTCAGCTTGGGCTCACCGCTGACGCCATCTGCCTTAAAGCTGCGCTGGTGGCTAAAAGCCTGGATCTGACTGGGCGATCGCAGCGTCAAGCTGAAGGTCATCGATCCTGATATCAGTATCGACGAGATACATTCGATACCTAAACACGCTCACAGGTTTAAGGTAGTAAATCTCATACCGCTGTACAAGTCCCTGACCGTCGACACCAGTCGAGGACTGAACAGCAGATCTTTCTGGCAAACAATTCTGTACTGGAGCTGTCAATTTACTCAGTTAGTGGTACTCGCGCTCACCGGCGGCAATAGAACACAGCAAAATTGCCGCCCGAGTGTTGTATCACCTTAGTTAGGGTGCATTGTATGGCCCAAGGAAGCGCACGCCATTGAAATGTATAAGATGAGACGGTGCGTCAGCTACCCATACCTCAGTTTCCCATGCAATTTCACTAAGGTAGCGGCCCATGATGACGCGGTTTGGAAAGGCAGTAACGTAGACCAGTCCAGCAGTTGATCCTGCAAACAGATTGGTAAGCTCTGCATATCGCTTACCATCGACTGGCCCGTGACTGGTGACAGACTCAACTAGCAGAAGCCAATTTTTTTCGGTGAAGTGCAGAACCACATCTGGCATTTTACCGTGTGAATCTACATCTACACCTAACTTGGCCAGTAATGGCGCGTCAAAATATCCCCACTTGTCACCTGTATCTCCAACATAAACCAGCACGCTACCCGGAGCGAAACGCGGAGCGAAATCTGCAATAATTGCTCGAATCAGTTCGCTGTGCTCTCCAGGGCTGAGCGTGATTTCCTTCCCCGGCGCTATTTCAACCGGAATGCGGTTGTGCTCTCGCTCCATTGCGTAGCGGGCAACCAATGTTTCACGCTTGGCTAGATAGTCCGTAAGGTAGTCATGCCATGCTTCCGTACCAAAAGTACGTAGCAAAGACAGCGCGGCTGACTCAATCTGATAAACTGCCTTCGGGCTATTCACTGGGCGATCCGGCTTATCTGGGTTGTACAATGAAATCCCCGCGTCGCAGAACTGGTGCATCGTCTGTCGGCGGATAGTCTCACGTGTGTTAGGGGCGTATTCCTTGCCATAGTGCTCCCGTACCCATTTCATTATTGGCGTGATACCTACAAGCGGGTTCTGTGCATCGGCCCACGCTATACCTGGCTTGAGATTCAATAAAGCCAACAGGCAAAGGGCAGAACGCTCATTCTGTTGAGCCCGAGGTAGGCCCAAAGCAGTGATGATTTGATGCGCAGCGTTGATGTGATCATCATCCTTGTTGTTCATACGGTAAGTGTTCCTAACTTTTCGTCAATTAGTATTTGTGTGAATTCACTTTGTTGCATCGCCCATTCTCCAAGCTCAATCAGGTTTGCACGGCTCGGGTACTTCATCTGTTTGAGGTCGGTTGCATTGACCTGGGTATGGCCGCTAAAGCACCTGAAATTTTCATCGACGACGGTCGAGTTCAGGAACACAGCCAGCCCGCACGCCAATGCTTGCGGCAAGCTATGTTTATTTTCATGGAACAGGTTTAGATGGTTCTCGAAGCCAAGGACATCCACATCATCAAACAAATCAGGGTCAACTACACCAGCCACTACCCGGCGCTTTTCCTCTTTGGATGAAAAGCGCCGCACCACACAATAAAAACCGTTTGGATACAACCATCTCTCCGTTTCATCGTTGCGGTAGATTGCGTTCGGCTTTTTCAATTCCGGTTGAGGCCATATGGTGGCGCTGCTGCTGAAATGGCCAGGGTAAAGCAAGGGTACGGTACCAAGTTCTGGCATGTTGCGCAAATGGTCTTTCAACCGAAAATCAACCACTGGCCCGGTTGAAACCTTAATTCCAAGATCACTCAATGAGTGACAGATGACCGGGCATAGGTTGAGGGGTTTCTCGGCCAAGGTTGGCACATGAATAAATTTCTCAGAATCATTAGGAAGCACAATTCGGTCGAACTGGTGTTCATAAGTTTCAAGGTCGGAAAAGCTGTTGTCGGTTGATGTAGAAACCTTTACTAGCCCTTGTTGGCCACCACGCTCAAGCCGAATAATGATGTTCTCTTGCAGGACATCATCGTCTTTGAATGCCTTGCTACGAGACTCGAACAAGTGCATGTGCCGGATGGCTGCACGCTCTAAGATGAAGTTACGGAATGGGCGGTAATACGGCCCATTACAAAAGCTGCGCGGGATGATTGCGACAATCTGCCCCCCCGGTACTGCTAACGCTACAGCCAGGGCTATGAAAGCGGAATAAAGATTCACAGTCTCAATGCCTGCTGCACGCAAAGCTAGGCGGTGCGACGAACGGCTGTTGATCTTCTTGTAGGGCGGATTAATAATTGCGTGCGTGTAAAATCCTATTGACTGCGAGAAAAGACCACTTGAGATGGATTCGGTAGCTGCAAGTATAAAGTCATCACATCTGATATTGGCAAAAAAATCGTCGCCGCTATAATACTTTTCAAAGGTCTTAGCTAAGTGCGGACGCAATGTACTATCAATTTCAAAAGCATCCAACTCTACACTTCTGAAATTAAGCGCTCCTGACCTCCATCTTTCTAAAAACGCTGCTGAAAGTGAACCAATCCCGGCTCCAGCATCAAGCAGCCTGCAAGCCTCCCTCGAATCCGGGAATAGTCCGGCCATGAAATCAGCTGTACTTTCAGGCGTAAAAAACTGGCCGAGCAGAGATTTTTTCTTCGCCTCGGTACTTTGCGACACGCGCAATCTTGTTTTTTCAACAGCAGATAGCAATGATTATGCTCCTAATTTATGCACTATATATTCAACGTCAGAATATTCAACGTCACATCTGCTGAATGACACCTCATTTTTAACTTGCCCGACACTTTTTCGGAATGACGCTCCCGTTTACAGAAGTTATTTGATGTCTCTACGGTATGGGTCAGTAGAGACAGGATGTTATCTATCATTTTCGCGATGTTAAGTATGGGTATGAAGTAATTATCAGGTATAACTGCTGCACAAGTGCCTATATTTTAGGCTTGATACATGCATTAAGTATGCCGTCATCTAAATCACCTTGTCTGCTAGGTTGAGGGCGAGAAGCAATCAGACGCAAGTACTTTAGCCTGTCAACTGAGAAGTTGTGTGTCTATCACATTCGCGATTCCATCTTTCACAGCTGAAAAATTAATTCGCTTTTCTACCGCTTGACGAAAGCTGGAAATCAGTTTATGCTCTGTAGCTATTGATTGTGGTGCCTACCGCAATCTCTCTCTGTCAAAACTCAATCGACTTAGCGCCATCGACGGGTGTGACTAGCACCACGCCGACGGCTAACTCCCAAACTGATACGAGCAGCCTGGAAGCTGAGGTCACTTTACCTTAGCCACCCTGATTTGCACTAGCTTTTGTGGGGTGGCTAAGCTTTTGAGTTCTGGTTTTCTCGCTAACCCTATTTGCGGAGACCAGATCTCATGTTTATTCCTTCCACTGCGGGCGCTTTTGCGTCCACTGCTTCTGCTGGTAGCAGCCTACCGGCTGAACCGGTACGGCATATGCTGTTTGGCAGTCCTGGCGCGGTACAGGTGACAATTCAGCAGTTGCATAAGCTGGGCTACGCCGAGCCGAATGATTGGAGTCAGCTACTGCCGACCGGTAGGCCCAATGAGGTGATGGCGATACTGACCAAGCGGGTAAGGACAGCTTAGGGCAGCTCGCGCTCACTGAGCTTTAGTTTGCAAGGGTGATCATTTCTATCACCTCTGCAACTATCCCATCCAACGGCGCGATCGCTCCTATCACCCCCCGCTTTCTCCCACCACAGATGTTGTTGTATCTAAAGGAAAGCCAACAGCGATCGCCCCAACTGGCCCGGCATGAGAACCGCTTCTCCGCAGATGCCACAGCGTATCGTAAAGCGCCACCGTGTGCGGCCAGCCGACAAAGCCCGCAAAAAGACAGTCTCCACTAGGGCTCGACAAATAGATATGGTGAATATTGAAACGACTGCGCCAGGTCCGTAGCATCAGTCCGTCAGGGAGCGTCGCCCATAGCTCAGATTTGTCAAAGCCCTGATAGTGAGCATCTGTCATACCGGGTACCGCCTGTAGCTGACGAATCAGGTGATCGCAATAGCTCTCAATCGCTTCAGGCACACACAGATGAGCCGAGCTTTGCCAAAACTGTTGGATCACGCTGGCTACTGCCGAATGCTGTTTGAGCCGGTGATGATTGATGCCCCTGATTGCGACATAGCTAGCCCGGCGAAACTTAGTGCATTCTAGCGGCACAATGCCATCGCCGCCCCGGTAAAAATCTCCCGCAATAACGAGTGTGGGAATTTCAGCTGCAATTTTTTCAGCCAGCGATCGCCGATTTTGACCCAAATCTTTAGCGATGCCCACGCCCAAAGCAAACGGATCGACCATTCGGCTCAGGTCCGCTCCGCCCACTGGAGACCCCACCAGCACCAGCGACTCTACCAGCGGCCACCACTCCGGATGTCGCGCCAGCACCTCCAGCCAGATCAGCCCGCCCATTGAGTGACCGACAACGCGGATAGGCGTCTCAGGATGGTCAGCTTGGGTTTGCTGGGCGATCGCTTCCACCTGATCAATCAGCGGCGCAATCCGAATCCAGGTATTGACAAAGCCCAAATTGGGCACAATCACCCGCGCATCGGGGCTAGCAATCTGCCGCGCCAGTGTGCCAATGCCCCGATCAATATCAGCCCAACCGTGCTGAGCATAGAGAATGTAGTCAGGCTGAGCCATAGGAAATCTGTTAAAAAGCCGTCAAAAAGTACCGAGAGCAGGCATAGACAGGTCTGTGCCACTTTACGCCAAAAAAGTAGACGATGGAAAGTGAGGATAGCCATTCCTCACAGCCGTCCACCTCAAGCTGTCTGTCTTAAGCCGTCCGGCAACTCAGCGACAACGCACAGAGTTTTCCCCAGGCGAGGGTGGGTGAATCGCACCCGATGGGCGTGCAAACAATAGCCGCAGTCGCCCGGCATGACCGAACCATTGAGGTCAGGCACGCCGCCTACCGGATAAAGCGGATCGCCCAGCAGCGGATAGCCTGCCGCCGCCAGATGGATCCGAATTTGGTGAGGTCTGCCCGTCAAAATAGAGACTTCGACCAGGGTTGAATGCGGGCGGCGCTGTAATACCTGGCATTCGCTGTGAGAGGCCAGGCCGGTAGGTGAGTGACCGTATAGGTAGCCAATTTGCGAATGGGGCAGTTTGCCAATTGGATATGCGCAGGTAAAGCGATCGCCCCTGTCAGCCAATGCCGCCGGATCAGTTGGGCCAATCAGCGCCCGATAGAGTTTACTCACTGTCCGTTCTCTAAACTGTCGCGATAGCTTTTCTCTAGCCGGCTCAGAGCGGGCAAACAGCATCACTCCTGAGGTCCCCCGCCCCAACCGATGCACCGGCACGGGGATATCGTCCGGGTAGCGCCGCCGCATCTGGTGGAGCAAAGTATGCTCCAAATAGCCGCCGCCAGGAAGAACAGGCAAGCCAGAAGGTTTGGCGATCGCCCACAAATCGTCATCCTCGTACAGCACTTCAAAATTCAGCGGGGCGTCTGGCTCTTGCCAGGGCAGCCGACGGTAGGTAAGCGTTTGGCCGCGCCCCAATGCTGCCTGAGCGGTTACTGGCAGACCATCTAGCAGAATCTGCTGTTGCTCAATTCGCGCCTGCCACTGCTCGCGGGTAGAGTGCTGGTAGCGCTGCGTGTAAAATTCCAGCACAGTTTGTCCGTCGGTTCGCACTCGGTCGGCATACGTCCAGCCCTGGTTCATTGTGGATCTGTCTGGCAAATTGGCAAGGCTGCTCTCCTTCACTGCTTAAATAACCTATCGTGAATCATAGAGATATCTATAAACTGTGACGGTTTCATGTTTTGCGATCAATTCCCGTGGCTCAGTGGGGCTAGCCAATGGCTCAAAACGCTGGGCCTCAAAACGCTAGGCTTCAGAGCGCTAGTAAGTAGCCTGCTGGCGATCGCCCTCCTCAGCGGCTGCGCACTGCCCCAGGTGAGCGCCCAAGAGCGTCTATTTCTCAATGTTTCGGTAGACCTGGTCGGCAGCACGATACTCCCTAAGCAAAGCTTTGATGGGGAACCCATTGGCGGCATTTCGGCGATCGCCTACGACGTGCCGCGCGATCGCCTCTACGCCCTTTCAGATAATCGCGATCGCCCCCACTTTTACACCTTCACCCTAAAAAATCTCACAGACCCCAGACTCACGGTCGAATCAGTCACCTATCTCAAAGACGCTCAGGGCAACCCCTACGCTCCCGGCAGCCTCGACCCCGAAGGCATGGCCCTCACGCCTAGCAGCACGCTCCTCATCTCCAGCGAAGGCTCTCCCAAGCGAAAAGTTGCCGCCGCCGTAGGCGAATATGACCTGACCACTGGCCGGTTGAAAACAGCCATACCCATACCCGAGCGCTATCTCTCAGACAATCTGCTCCCGGCTGAGGCTGCCGAAACCCTCGATGCCAACCGCGGGCTGAGCGCAGCCGAAGCCCAGACTCAAGGCGTTCAAGAAAACCTCAGCTTTGAAGCGCTGGCAATCAACGTTTCCTCAGGGGCAGGCGGCATTTACGAACCCTACCGGCTGTTTGTCGCGACGGAAGGCCCGCTGCTGCAAGATCTAGACTTTGCCCCCGAAATTCCCTACAAAAATCGCCTGCTGCACTACACCATTGACCCCTATCAAACGACGTTTATTTCTGAGCACCTTTACGAAATGGATCTGGCACCTTCGGGCGCTGTCCTGCACGGCCTGTCTGAAATTGCGGTGCTCGACCAGGGCGGTCACTTTTTGGGGCTAGAGCGCTCCTATGGCTTTAAAGGCTTTGCGCTGAAGCTCTATCAGCTGGCCTCTGGTGGCGCGACCGATATTAGTGCGATCGCCTCCCTCCGCAACGATAGCGGCATTGACCCAAGAGGCATTCAGCCCATCCGCAAACAGCTCCTGCTCGACTTTGCCAGCCTGCCATCCCCTCTACAAAACTACGAAGCAATGACCTTTGGCCCGACGCTCCCAGGCAGCCACGAAAGTTTGCTCGTCATGAGCGACGATAGCTTTATCGACGAGCAAGAGACCAGCCTGCTTGTCTTTCAGCTCAATCGCCCCTAGCGGCCTTCCACAGATCTTGCTAGCGACAGAGGTGGTTGTTATAGATACGCGGTCGCTTTTTACAAGCTTTAAACGATTCTTAAGCGGCTCTTAATGCCGTCAGCAGGTTTTCGCCTGATTAAAGAATATTGTTTGCGATCGCTCCGTCCGACCGCCCCTGACATCTCAAAAACCTTTCAGGAACGCTCTTTGAGAGTATCGACCCGAGCTGAACTTTGGCTATTTTTAGCAGCATTGGTTTCCAGGCGACGCGCCCCTTGGCAAGAAACTACGCACCCATGCCCCCAAACCTGATAAATTGGGCATCAGCAAAGGTCATTATTAAAGGTTTCATAAAGAAGCAGCATGCGAGTCTTAGTAATCGGTGGTGATGGATACTGTGGCTGGGCAACAGCCCTTTATCTCTCCAGCAAAGGTCATGATGTCGCGATCCTAGACAGCCTTGTTCGGCGGCTCTGGGACATGGAACTCCAGTCCGAAACGCTTACCCCCATTGCCCCTATTCAGTCCCGGCTACAGCGGTGGAAAGATCTGACCGGTAAAGACATCGAACTCTTTATTGGCGATGTTAATAACTATCCGTTTTTAGAGAAGTCGATGCTTCAGTTTCGGCCAGACGCGGTCGTTCATTTCGGAGAACAGCGCTCTGCCCCCTTCTCCATGGTTGACCGCGAACATGCGGTCATGACCCAGGCCAACAACGTACTGGGCAACCTTAACTTGCTCTACGTGCTGCGCGACCACTTCCCCGAGTGTCATTTGATCAAGCTCGGCACTATGGGCGAATACGGCACGCCCAATATCGACATCGAAGAAGGCTACATCACCATTGAGCACAACGGTCGCAAAGATACCCTGCCCTACCCCAAGAGCCCAGGGTCTTTCTACCATCTCAGCAAAGTCCACGACACGCACAACATTCACTTTGCCTGCAAAATCTGGGGACTGCGCGCCACCGATCTCAACCAGGGCATTGTCTACGGTGTGCTCACTGAAGAAACCGGCATGGATGAGCTGCTCATCAACCGGCTCGACTACGATGGCGTCTTTGGTACGGCGCTAAACCGGTTTTGCATTCAGGCCGCTGTCGGTCACCCGCTGACAGTCTACGGCACAGGTAGCCAGACCCGCGCCCTGCTAGATATTCGCGATACCGTGCGCTGCGTCGAGATTGCCTGCGAAAACCCAGCCGACGCCGGTCAGTTCCGCGTCTTTAACCAGTTTACTGAGATGTTTAGCATCAACGATCTGGCTCTGATGGTGAAGAAAGCCGGAACAACACTGGGACTAGATGTCGAAGTAAAAAATCTGGATAATCCTCGAGTAGAGGCAGAAGAACACTACTTCAATGCCAAAAACACCAAGCTGATTGACCTGGGTCTAGATCCGCACTTTCTCTCAGATTCGCTGTTAGATTCGCTGCTAAATATGGCAATCAAGTACAAGCACCGCGTTGACCAAAAGCAGATTTTGCCTACGGTTAGCTGGCGGCGCTAGCCTGCCTGCCAGATAAGCGGCCTATCTGCCGATTGACGAAGGTCAGTTTGTTACTGAGAACTCAATGTTCTAGGTGCGACCTGGCCTTTTTGCCGAGCTAACGTTTTTGGGCAAATCTCTATCTGTAGCCTGACTTGAATGGGGTGCTGCATGGCACCTGTATCAAGTGTCCTAAGAGGGTTGCAAAAGGCTGTTCTCTCAGGGTAAAAACCTGATATCTCCTGCTGATTTATAGCAGCGTGATCGGCCTACTGATTTTTTTCCACTTCACTCCTGACCTTGCTGTACCTATGCGAATTGCCATTTTTACAGAGACCTTTCTCCCTAAAGTTGACGGCATTGTCACTCGCCTGAAGCATACCGTCGAACATTTGCAAAACTTCGGCAACGAGGTCTGCGTGTTTTGCCCCGAAGGCGGCCTGACCGAGTACAAAGGGGCCAGAGTAGAAGGGGTCTCGGGGTTTCCGCTACCGCTGTACCCGGAGCTAAAACTAGCCTTACCGCGCCCGTCTATCCGAGAAGCGATAGAGGCGTTCGATCCTGAGCTGATTCATGTGGTCAACCCGGCAGTGCTGGGTCTAGCGGGCATTTACTACAGCAAGTCTCTAAATGTGCCGCTGGTGGCTTCTTATCACACGCATTTGCCCAAGTACCTGGAGCACTACAACCTTGGCATGCTAGAAGGGGTGCTGTGGGAGCTGCTGAAAGCCATGCATAACAAAGCCGCGATTAATTTGTGTACTTCGACGGCAATGCGGCAGGAGCTGACTGAGCACGATATTGAGCGGGTAGAAGTGTGGCAGAAGGGGGTAGATACGGCGCTATTTCGGCCTGATTTGCGTAGCGAAGAGATGCGATCGCACCTCACCGAGGGCCATCCCGAAGCCCCTATTTTGATCTATATCGGTCGCCTCTCTGCCGAAAAAGAAATTGATCGAATCAAACCTGTTCTAGAATCTATCCCCGGTGCTCGTTTAGCCTTAGTGGGCGACGGCCCGCACCGCGAAGAGCTTGAAAAACACTTTGCTGGGACGCTCACCCACTTTGTTGGCTATCTGGGCGGCGAAGAACTGGGCGCTGCCTACGCCTCTGCCGACGCTTTTATCTTCCCTTCTCGCACCGAAACGCTAGGGCTTGTTCTATTAGAGGCAATGGCTGCTGGCTGCCCGGTGATTGCTGCTAATGCCGGGGGCATTCCAGATATTGTGACCAATGGCGTCAATGGCTTTATGTTTGACCCTGCCGATGAGCAAGGGGCAATTGTCGCTACGCAAAAGCTGTTGGGCATGAAAGCTGAACGCGAGCTGCTCAGGCAGAATGCTCGGGTAGAGGCTGAGCGCTGGGGCTGGGAGGCGTCTACGCGGCAGCTAGAGCGGTTTTATATAGATGTGGTGAATGCGGGGGGGATGGCGATCGCCGCTTAGGGAGCCGTGATCGCACAAGACCCCAGCAGCCCTCACCCTAGCCCTCTCCAGCTGGGAGAGTACTTGTTTAGTGCACCTCAACACCACCGCAACATCAAAGCCTTGAGACTGGTGCCCCTTGGCAAGGGGAACCACAAGGGAGGGGTCCCCGATGAGTCCGCTACACCCCGAAACCCCTCCGCTGGTGCCCCTTAGCAAGGGGCACCGAAATACAGGATTACTCACGCTAAACACGTATTTGGGAGAGGAAACCGGATTCAAAGTCCCTCTTCCGCCGGGAGAGGAACTTTGAAAGAGAGCAACAGCGTTTCCGATCCACTGGGACTTTATTAAGTGGCAGCTTCCTTAGCTATCCTGACTCCTTCAGCGCACCAATCTTTTTCTTACCCTGCCAGTAAGCCTGATCGAAGAGATTTTCTAGCTAAGCATGGCTGCCGCGAATTGGGTCGATGACGGCTTTGCCCCAGTCGAGATACTCATTGAGCCGGGAGAGCGGCCAATCCTGGGGTGGCGCATTGGCGACATCGCGCAAGTTAGCAGTTTTGTCAGCAATTTTTATCAGGCGGGCGCGATCGCTCAAACTCGGCGCATGGTCAATCTGCGCTTGCTTGCGCGCTGCTTTTGGCAAAGATTTGTCATCAGTCACTTCGGCGACAACGTCGCGCACCGCGCGACCAAAGCGCTGCTCAATGTCTGCAAAGCGGGTATCAGTATCTTCGACGGTATCGTGCAGCAAAGCAGCGATCAGTACAGTTTCGTCAGTCACACCAGCTTCGTTGAGCAAGATATTAGCAACGGCGATTGGGTGATTTATATAGGGCGTAACGTTGTCTTTACGCTGCTGATGGCGGTGCTGGTGGGCCGCAAAGCGCAGCGCTTCTAAAAACGCTGCGCTCATGACTTTGGCACTGGCAGCAGGCATTACAAATAAAGCCATGATGATAGATGAGGGCGATCGCTAGCAGGCATACAGTCAATCTAATATAGCTTCCGGCACTTTGCACGCAGCATTACTGACAGCAGGCAACTCAACAGGAGCTATATAGCAACAGGCAAAGTGCTCCGCAAATCGCAAATGTATCCGCGATTTGCGGAGCATAATCGATGACAGACTGTATTTGCGCAATGCTCCCGATCAAACCCGCTAGCTGCTGAAGTACTTTATAGAGACCGTCACCTTCACCTTTGTCTAAATCTTCACATCTTCACCTAAATCTTTATCTGAGCAACAGTGTTCACCTAAACTTTCATCAACAACTATTGATGGTTCTAATCAGCCTGAGGCATGATGGTGAAAAGGCTTACAGCTATAGCAAAGTAAGGATGCATTCTTACTTTGCCAGTCGAGTTGCCTGTTGTCAGATAACGGTTTCAGCCGATAAAAGTGTCCTAAGCAACTCGACAGGAGCTATATCTCCCGTTCCGCAAAATCGTCCCCTCATTTGTAGCGACATGTCAGTGCCCACTTCTCATAAAACAAAATTTTGGATTGTCTGCTGCGAAGAGACTGAAGCAACCCAAGCTATTTCTAGCGCGGTTGACGGCTGGCAGCTGCCGGGCGTGAGATCGCTTCATCTCGACCAATCTCCCCTTGCCGCTGAGACGGTATCACAGGCTGACTATGCCATCTTTATTACCCCCCATGCGCAGCCTTGCTCAGATATAAAAGTTAGCCCACTCGCTGTTCAGCAGCCGAATCCTCAGCTGAAAAGCCCGGCAGCGCTGCTCAGCGACGCCCACAGCCGCTACGGTCAATCGCCGCAAGCGTGGTTGTTGCAGCTGCCTACTACAGAAATGAGGGCCCGGCGTGTACAGCCCATTTCAACGCAAAAATCAGTCGCTCAAGCCCTCAATCAAATAGAGGTCTTTGTGCGCAATTACCGGCTGGCGATCGCCCCTAGAACCATTCGGCAGCAGAGCCAATCTAGGCAGCAGCTGGCCACTGCCCAAATGTCTTAAGCGCGACTGTTTCAAGCAACTGTCCTGATATTAACCACTCGGTTGCTCTCTTAGATCACCCCTTTCGAGCTGGGGATAGTCCCGGCCCTGCGGGGGTCAGTTTCAGTTGCCATGCGCATCGCCCGAGCGAAAGCCTTGAAGGTCGCTTCAATGATGTGATGAGAGTTGATGCCATCGAGCTGACGGATATGCAGCGTCATCTGAGCGTGGTTAATAATCGCCACAAAAAATTCGCGCACCAGCTGAGTATCGTAGGTGCCAACGCGCTGGGTGGGAATCTCTAGCCCATAGGTAAGATGGGGTCGGCCAGAGAAATCAAGCGCTATTTGTACCAGGGCTTCGTCTAACGGGGCGACAAAATGGCCGAAGCGGGTAATGCCTTTGCGATCGCCCAACGCCTGATGCAGCGCCATTCCCAACGTAATACCCACATCTTCATTAGTGTGGTGATCGTCAATTTCGATATCGCCAGTAGCCCGCACCTCTAGATCAAACAGTCCGTGAGAGGCAATCTGGTGCAGCATATGGTCTAAAAAAGGAATGCCTGTATCAGCGGTGCAGCGGCCCTGCCCATCGACATTGAGCACTACCTGCACGTCGGTTTCTTTGGTCGTGCGGCTGACCGAAGCTGTGCGGCCTGCCTGCTCTACTGCATGAGGTTCTGCTGTACGAGATAAGGGCGAGGCAGCAGTTGAAATCTGAGAGGGGCTAGAGACCATAGCTATTTCTAAAAGTGGCGTTGAACTGTAAATTCTCAGCGGGTGAATGGGCCTTTCAATTTTACGACTTTGCAGGAGTCTGTGGTCATTCTGATAATTTGGCGCTGCCTGGCACTGCAACCCTTCTTCACACAGCATTGAATCTTGACAGATGAGCTAGCATAATAGGCGATTAAGCGCTATGTATTATTGCTGCTAGTCAACAGGCAATCAGCACCGGCGCTGGCGTTCAGCGAGGTTTCTCTTATGTCTGTTAGTGAACTCAACCACTTAATGACTTACGTCATTGATGGATGGATGCTGTTTAGCGCCGGATTTGTGGGCATTGCCTTTGTCTCATTTGTTTCCCGCCGCATTCAAGAAGATATTGCAGCAGAGTCGTTGGCACTGACTCAAGGGCAAGCCCAGAAGGAAGCCCAAAGGGAAAGCGCGATCACCCCTGTCAGCGCTGCCGGAAAGGTCACCGCTATTCAAACTGCCGCTGAAGCGCCCGGCCCTACAGCGCCCAGCCGCGAATCATCCTCTACCCCTCAAGATGAGCCTGCCGATGTGGACACAGTAGATGCGGAGGAAGCAGCCCGCCTAGAAGAAGTGGCAGCGGTCTCTGAAAAGCTCTCCAAAACTAAAGAGAAGCAGTCGGGCTCGTCATCTGTCTCTGTCTCTACCTAGCTTTGTGTCAACCGAGATGTCATTGAGCCTCCCAACTGGGCTGCTCAAACCACTCCTGTAAAAAGGCGGTCAGCAGCTGAATTTTAGTAGAGAGATGCCGGTTGGTGGCGTAGCAAAGGTGGGCAGTAATTGCGGGCGGGCAATAGTCGGGTAGAACGATGATGAGCTTCCCTGTTTGCAGCGCTTGCCCGACGATGAAGGTGGGTAAAAGGGCGATGCCAATGCCAGCTGTCGCGCCTTCTTTTAACACCTCACCGTTATTAGAGAAATACCGACAGCGAATCGGGACGGTATACGTTTGCGCTGGCCCGCTCAGCTGCCACTGACTGCCGGTAGCCAGATGACCGTAGTTGAGGCAGTCGTGGTCTCGCAGATCGTCTGGATGCGTGGGGATGCCGCGTGCTTGCAAATAGTCAGGCGCTGCGCAGAGGACACGACAAACCGAGGCTATAGGCTGCACAACCAGAGATTCTTCTGGCTTGACTGCGGCAATGCGAAGCGTGATGTCAAAGCCTTCTTCAATCAGGTCAATGAAGCGGTCGTTTAAGGTGAGCTGCACCTGAATATCGGGGTATTGAGTCATGAAGGCGGCGATCGCCTCTGCCAAATGCATCGTACCAAACGACATTGGCGCATTTATCCGCAGCGTTCCCTTCGGTTCATCTTGCAGCTGGCCCACCGCCACTTCCGCCGCTGTCACCTCTGCCAGGATATTCACACAGCGCTCGTAGTAAGCCCGCCCCGTATCGGTTGAGCTTACCCGGCGCGTTGTCCGCTGCAATAGCTGAACGCCCAAATCCGTCTCAAGCTGAGCTACGAGCTTGTTGATGACTGAGCGCGATCGCCCCAGCCGCCTTCCAGCCGCCGCAAAGCCACCGCTCTCAACCACTTCAACAAAAGCCCGCATACTTTCTAGCTTATCCATCATTGCCTGGTTAGCGCCGTCGAAATTGTCTCTATTTTAGATACAATTTGTCCATAAATAGACCTATTGTTATTTATATAGAATCAATTCATAATAGAGCCAGGCCAATAAACCCTTCATTTATAGAGGTGACCACAAATGCTAGCAATTCGGAAAGCGGAAGACCGTGGCGTTTCTAAGTTCAGCTGGCTGAATTCTCAGCACACTTTTTCCTTCGGTGGCTATCGAGATCCTGAGCACATGGGCTTCAGCGATCTGCGTGTGATCAATGATGACCGGGTGATTCCTGGGGCAGGCTTTGGCACTCACAGCCACCGCGACATGGAAATCATCTCTTACGTTCTCGAAGGAGAACTAGCGCATAAAGACAGCATGGGCACCGGCTCTGTCATCCGCCCCGGCGATGTGCAGCGCATGACCGCCGGGACAGGCGTCTCTCACAGCGAAATGAATTATTCCAGCGAGAACCCGGTGCACTTTTTGCAAATCTGGATCATGCCCGATACGCCAGGACTCGCCCCCGGCTATGAGCAAAAGCACTTCGGTTCGTCTGAGCGGCAGGATCAGTGGCGGCTGGTCGGCTCACGCGATGGTAGAGAGGGCTCAGTCACCATCCATCAGAACGTTAGCCTGTACACCGCAACGCTCAGCAAAGGGGCCGCGTTGACCTACGAGCTAACTGACAACCGTCGGGCCTGGTTGCAAATCGCTCGCGGCACGGTACAGCTCAATGGTCAGGAGATGACAGCTGGAGACGGGGCGGCGATCGCTAACCTGACTCCGCTCAATCTCACCGCCACCGCAGATGACACAGAAGTGCTGCTGTTCGATCTGGCAGCTTAAAGAAACCGCAGGTTGGATTGCCTCAGACTCAACCCAACCTGCGGCAGGTCAATACCATTTCTTTAAGACAGCCTCCTTAAGACAGCTCGCGCTGTTTTGTCGGTAACCTGGTCGCTGACAAAAGCTGCGCCGATGCCTTTGGGCAACACAAATCGGACTCTGCCTGCTTGCACCTTTTTGTCACTTTTCAGCGAAATCAAAATGTCGTCGATGCTGATGCCTTTGGGCAGACGGACCGGCAGTTTGGCCTTTTCTATCAACGCATCTTGACGCTCAGTCATAGGTTTCTCCCACACGCCCATATCGACCGCAATCTGTCCGGCAGCGACCATGCCGATAGCGACGGCTTCACCGTGGTTAATTTCGCTGTAGCCTGTCAGACTCTCTACGGCATGGCCAATCGTATGGCCGTAGTTCAAAATGGCGCGAATTCCAGACTCTTTTACATCTTGACTGACGACATCTGCCTTGGCCTGACAGGAGTGCTCCAGCATCGCTTGCAGCAGTTCATCACTGACATGGGTGAAGTCGTCAAGACTATCAGCCGCTTCCAGCTGCTCAAATAAAGGCAAGTCCCAAATCACACCGTACTTAATCACTTCAGCAACCCCCGCGCGAAATTCTCTGAGGGGAAGTGTCTGGAGCACCTGCGGATCGATCAAAACCAGGCGGGGCTGGTGAAATGCACCAATCAGGTTTTTCCCTTTTGGGTGGTTGACGCCAGTTTTGCCGCCCATAGAAGCATCGACCATAGCCAGCAGTGAGGTGGGAACTTGAACCACCGCAATGCCCCTGAGCCAGGTAGCTGCCGCAAACCCGGTCATGTCACCAATGACACCGCCGCCCAATGCGACCATAGCGGAGCTGCGCTCTAGGTGATTTTCGTAAGCGGCACTGTGAATTTTTTCGATGGAAGCCAGGGTTTTGTACTGTTCGCCCGCTGGCAAAATGCAGTGGCAGACCTCGTAGCCGGCCTGAGTGAGTGAGGCTACAGTCTGCTCCCCATAAAGCTCAAACACCGCCGGATTGGAAACGACCAGCACTTTCTGCCCCGGCTTGATCAGTGAATTCCCCTCAGCTGCGAGCCATGACCCCAGATAGTCTAAACTGCCCGGCGCAATCCGAATGCCGTAAGGATCCTGTGGCAGGTTAACGCGGATAGTGACCTGGGTGAGGGTAGTCATGGGGAGAGATATCGGGAGAAACCCGAGTTTGGTGGGTAGGGGGTATGCTTCAATGGAAGAAGCATTGAAAACCTCAGTTTAGGAGATAACTATGGGCGGCGCAGTAATTTATGTAGTTTACCTGGTAGCTTTGTTTGGCACGGCTATGGCGCTTTACTTTGGCTTGCGAGCAGTCAAGCTGATCTAGTTACTTTGACTGGTTTCTTTTCGTTAGATATAGCAAAGCGCGGATGCATTCGCGCTTTGCTAGGCACTTTGCCTGTTGCCATATAGGGCTTACAGTCAGTAGTGCTGAATGAAGCAAAGTGCCGGAAGCTATAGCTGAAATGGGGTAAGAGTGCTGCTAGGGAGAGCTCTTACCCCTTTTTCGTTTCTACAGATTAACTGCGTTGGGCTTGGTCACTCTGACTGAGCAAGTAGATAGCGGACAGCAGCCCCCAACTGACAACGTTGATGCGCGAGTCGAACAGGGTCACATCAAACAGCGCAAACATCAAGCAGCTGGCAAAGGCGAGCAGGTAGCCCAGCAAAATGGCGCGATTTTCGGCAGGCAGTTTTCCGCAGATAAACGTGTTTACTCCGCCATAATACAGTCTGCCAACTACAAGGCAAAAGCCCAGCATTACCGGAATGCCGGCTTCTGAGGCTAAAAACAGCCAAACATTATGAGCATGGGCAATGCTGTCATAGCCCGGAATGCTGCCCGGTTGGTAGGTCAGCCGCAGCCCGGCAAAGCCCCAGCCCAGCCAGGGCCGCTGCCAAATCATCTCCAGGGCCAGTCGCCATACGCCAATGCGCGGATCTTGGGTGATCATGCTCAAAGAGAGCGATCGCCCTCCAATGCCCAGCGCCAGCACAGCAGCGGCGATCGCCCCGCTCCCTACTAGCCCCGACAGCATCACCCAGCGGTGGCGACGAGCCGCATAAAGGGCGATCGCTACCAGCACCAGCGCAATCAGCACGCCATTGCGTGACCCTGTGCAAAAGATAGCGGCTATGCAGAGAGCGATCGCCAGTGCCTCAGCCATCTGCCTGGAAGCCTTGGACTTCCCGGCAGACAGCTTTTGAGCGACCAACCCCTTCAAGCCGAGACCCAACCCCAATCCTAAAATAATTACTAGATAGGCACTGAGCGTATTCGGGTGACTAAACAAGCCATGAGCCCGGTGGCCAAAGTCAGGTTCGTATAGCCAGCTGAGTAGCCAGCCTGGAAGAGAAAGCGCTTGAATACGAGGAATTACTGCTTCAAATTTAAGCCCGTACTCCGCCACCGCCAGCAAGTTCATCGGCACCGAGGTCAGCAGCAGCCATCTAGCTAAAGCTTCAAGCTTGATAAAAGGCTGCTTGACGACAGGCGGCACCGTCGCCAAAACACCAAAGAAAAGAAAAAAGGGCAAAAAATTGGTGAGCTGCAAAAAAGCCTCCCCCCGGTCTAGCGCAAAGCTCGCACTGAGCAGCAGCCCGAGGCTCAACCAGCCCAACCCCTGCTGACCGCACAGCCGCCAAACCCGACCGCCTCGCTGCCCCATAGCGGTAATCAGCAGCCCCAGCATCACCACCAAGCTGGCATAGCTGGCATAGGGCAGCGCAATCAGACTGCCCAGCCAAATCCGCTCGCGCCGAGACGGACGATTCTCCTGAATGAACCGATTCTTTTGTGAGCCAAATTCTTCAAGCCGCATCATCTCAATACGCGCCATCACCCGCTAAAACGACCCTAACTGTGCGAATCAAAATGTAAATATCCAGCCACATCGACCAATTTCGGACATAGTAAGTATCAAAACTAACACGCTCTTCGTAGGTAACGTTATTGCGACCCGAAACCTGCCACAGTCCTGTTAATCCTGGTAAAACCTGCAAATACAGCTCAAACTTATCGCCATACCGCCAGATCTCATCGTGCACAATAGGCCGAGGACCCACCATACTCATCTCACCCCGCAGCACATTCCAGAGCTGCGGCAGTTCGTCTAGACTGGTTTGTCTGAGAAAGCGCCCTACCCGAGTAATTCTGGGATCGGCTTTGAGCTTATAGTCCTTCTCCCATAGCGTCCGCAGCTCAGGATGATTTAGCAAATGCTGCCCCAGCGCCAGGTCAGCATCGACTACCATTGAGCGAAACTTCCAGGCCTTAAACAGTCTCCCCCCTTGCCCAATACGAGTTTGACGATAGAAAATAGGCCCTGGCGAGTCGCAGGCAATCAGCAGGCTGATCACCGCAATCAGCGGCAGGGCCAGCAGCCCAATTAGAATAACCAGCCCTTTATCAAGCCCTGCTTTGAGCAATCTAGGCCCCGGCAAAAAAAGCTGCTGGCGAGTTTCCAAGCCCAAAACGCCTCCCAAGTCTCTAGCTGCGACCCAAAGGCTGGCCATGCCAAATAGATCGGGAATGATCATTAGATGTGGAAAGGTACGGCCATAGCGCTCTAGCAGCTGCATCAGCTGGTAACGGGCGACGCCAGGCATCGCCACGATCGCATAGGGAATCTTCAGCTCGCGGGCCAGTAAGGGAGCCATCGCCAAATTGCCGATCACTGGCACACCCGCTAAGGTACCGTGCTTACCGGCATCATCGTCTAAAACGGCAATAGGTTTAAGCCCTAGGCTGGGCTGACGCTGCAAGGTGCGAATCACCATTTCTCCGGTGACCCCTGCCCCCATCACCACGACCGGATAGCCCCACCACGACTGGCGAGCACACAGCGCTCGAATCCCATAGCGGCCAATAATCACAAAGACGATAGAGAGCAGCCAGGCCATCAAAAAGGCCGCTCTAGAGTAAAGCGCACCTTCCCTGAAAAGAAAAATAGAAGAGCCCAGCAGCAAATAGAGCAGGGTGGTGGTGATCGTCAGGCGGCGGAGCTCTTCTACCGGGCTCATAGCAATACCCGGATAGAGACTCGCCAAGGCGTAAGCAATCACAAAGATGCCAGCAATCGGCCACAGCCGCCAGTACAGAGAAGGATGAAACTGACCGCCAGATATCAGCCGCACCCAAACGCTGGCGATGCCTGCCAGACTGAGACACAGCAGATCGATACTAATGAGGGTGACAAGGGTAAGCCAGGGCCGGGTAGAGACCTGGGCGATCGCCCGTCTAAGGCTAGTCACACTGGCACTTCCAGAGCTTGAGATAGGATAAATGGTCACAGCGGCATAGCTTAGCTCCCTGTCAGTGATGCCTAGTCAGCGGACAATCCATTTTCTCTAAACTGCGCCCAGGCATCGTCAACAAAGCCTTTAAACCGCGTCTGAAAACAGGTGATCGAAAACTTCTCGGCATGTTCTCGCAGCCTACCCGCTTCAAATTGATCCACACTTGCCTCCAACCTTCTGACCGACTGTACCAGACTTTCAACTGTCTGATGAGAAAACAGCAGGCCGGTACGCTGATGAACCACCGTTTCAGCTTGGCCACCTCTGGCATAGGCAATCACGGGTGCACCCGCCGCCTGCGCTTCGACCGGGGTAATGCCAAAGTCCTCCTCAGGCGGAAAAATAAAGCCCCTACAGCGCTGCATGTAATCTTCTACCACGCTATCCGGCTGTTTGCCTAAAAAGCGAATGTTGGGCCGGGCCATCTGCCGCATGGTTTTGCCACTGGGGCCATCGCCGATAATCACTAGCGGTAACCCCAGCTGGTTGAAAGCCGCAACGGTGAGATCGACTCGCTTGTACGGGACAAATCGCGATACGGTCAGATAGAAATCTTCCCGAGTGTAGTCTGCGCGAAACCGTCCGATATCAACCGGTGGATAGATAACTTCAGCAGTGCGACGGTAGGTTTTTTCAATGCGGCGAGCCACGTAGCGCGAATTAGCCAGATAGCGATCTACCCGGTTAGCGCTGGCCACATCCCACAGCCGCAAATAGTGCAAAATCGTGCGAGTGAGCGCGCTCTTCAGGCCGCTTGTCAGCTCTGCCTGACGCAGGTACTGATGCTGCAATTCCCAACCGTAGCGCAGCGGCGTGTGCACGTAGCTGATATGCAGCTGGTCAGGGCGGGTGAGAATGCCCTTAGCCACCGCGTGATGGCTCGAAATAATCAGGTCGTAAGCAGCCAGGTCGAACTGCTCAATGGCCAGGGGCATCAGCGGCAAGTAGCTGCGAAAATGCTGCCGGGCAAAAGGCAGCTTTTGAATAAATGAGGTGGTTACCGGCTTGTGCTGAATGAACCAGCGCAGCGATTCGGGTAAAAAATCGACCAGACTGTACAGATCTGCATTGGGGTAGAGCTGGAGAATTTGCTCGACTACTTTTTCAGAACCGGCGTGGCTAGTGAGCCATTCGTGAACGACGGCAATTTTCTTCATAGCGGCTGTCGGTAGACAAGAGCAAACGACCTGTGAGCCAGCTTATCAGCTAGTTGCACTCCCCTGGTTGACGATTGCTCGCAGCAAAAAGCAGCCTCAGAAAGCGCCTGAGACTGCTTACCCTGTGCCTGAAGTTAGGCTTTAGAAGGCTTTATGAATTCGTCTGGGTGACCGGGGCGCGATCGCCCTGAGTAGCCTTAGTCGCAAACCGGCTGGTGAGCTTTCGCTGCACAGACGACCAAGCCCGAACTGGAAACTCTCTGATCTGATGGATGGCCAGGTTCCAAATATAGCCATACTGAGGAAATTGGCGCAGCAAGATAATTTCTGCAAAAACATAGAAGCGCCCCCGACGACGGTGCTCAGGCGGATTGTCTTCTACGCGCAGCTGAGCTGGGGCAGGGAGCTTGTAGCCAATCACCTGATCGGGCTGCGCCGGATCGTAAAACTTAGCCTGCAAAGCCAGACCGAGCAGCCGGTCCAAACACCAGAAAGGCAAATATTTAACCGGGCCGAACAGGTTGAACCCCTGGAGAATTTCCTGTAGCGCCGCCTGCACCCTGGCATTGACCCACACTTTTTTGTCAAAGTTTTCGGCATGGGGACCCAGGTGATCGCGGCGACCGCGCCAGATGCAGCCCCAGTCAAACTTGTTGTGCATGGGCGCAATCGGAATTTCTAACAGATGACCTTCTCTGTAGAGCCGTAGGTTGCCGTCAGCTTTACGGCAAATGGGCAGAGAGGTGAGGTCTTCTGGCAAATCTTCCCAGGGGGCATGGAGAGCGGCCTGATCGCCGTATGCGTATTCCTCTTTGGCCAGACGCATCACCCAGCTACCGGGGAACTGCTGGAAGTATCGCTGAGCCAGAGCAGGCACGTCAGGATTGATGTACTCGTCGCAGTTAAAAGTGAGCAAATAGGTACCCGAGGCGTTTAGCATACCGCTGAGGCGCTGGATAATTTCGCCGCGAAAGGGGCTCACCAGCTGACGCAGACGGCTATCGGCGCAGGGCTCAGGGCGAACGCCCGGCGGATGTACTAAAATAAACTCTACATCACCCTGCACTTTGAGCAATTCTTGCAGCCATTGAGCTGAGAACCCTTCTCGCATGGGTATTACAATGGAGAGAAAGGGAGAAGTCATAGCAAGACGTCCTGAGGCGTATGATCAAGTTGCAGAGCAACAACGCGAGTGATGAGTTGTGCCGCTGCTCTATTCTTCCCTAACTCAATCTGTTTATTCAGGATTCGTACTGTTGCCTTTTTGAAATATTCACGTAAGTATGAGCTATCTGCGTTTTTGCTCTCCCGGTATTGGCGCAATCCGAGTATTTGCGTAATTTTATATAGGGTTAGATACTAAGCAATAGATATTGATAAACTGCGAAAGTCTGCTTCTATGCCAGTGATCTTCGTCATGACTTGCTTGCAGCAGCTAAACGGGTAATGTATAGCAAAGTGCGAATGCATATCTCCAAAGCGAGACTACGCCCTCGCGTCGCCCCTCGGACTATACGTACTTTGCGAGTCACTTGGCCCGTTGTTGTATAAAGGGTTTATCTGTCATGCTGTACCCTGTCTAGGTGACCAACGCTCATAGTGCAGATTTAAGGTGCAGATTCAAGGGTTTCAATATGCAAATTACACCGACCAAAATTCCTGAAGTTGTTATTGTTGAGCCTCGGGTTTTTCAAGATGAACGCGGGTTCTTTTTAGAGAGCTTTAACCAGCGAGCCTTTGATCAGGCCGTCGGTGGGCACTATGCGTTTGTACAAGATAACCATTCCTGTTCTGCGGCTAATATTTTGCGAGGGCTGCACTACCAGATTCAAAATGCTCAGGGCAAGCTAGTCCGAGCAGTTGTTGGCAGTATTTACGATGTGGCGGTTGATATTCGCCAGGGCTCGCCTACATTTGGTAAGTCGGTGGGAAAGATTCTGAGCGCTGAGAATAAAAAGCAGCTGTGGATTCCACCGGGATTTGCTCATGGCTTTTACGTGCTTTCAGAAACGGCTGATGTGCTTTACAAGGCAACAGATTTCTATAGTCCGGCGCATGAGCGCTGCCTGGTTTGGAACGATCCAAGCCTGCGCATTCAGTGGCCAACGGCGGGTAAAACGCCGGTGCTGTCGGCTAAAGATGCGGCTGGAGAGGCGCTGAAGTCGGCGGATTTGTTTGACTATAAAGATTTTGACCGGGCAGACTTTGCTGAGGTCGCCAGATCGTGAGTATTTTGCTGGTGGGTGCTCGCGGGCAGGTCGGGCAGGAGCTGGTGAAAACGCTGGCCCCGCTAGAACCGGTTTTAGGGCCGGTAACAGCGGTGGGTAGGCAGCAGCTAGATCTGACTGATTTGGAGGCGATCGCCACTCAAGTCGCTGCCGCACAGCCTCAGATCATCATCAATGCGGCAGCCTATACCGCTGTAGACAAAGCCGAAAGCGAGCCAGAGCTGGCCTATCGGATCAACGCAGAAGCGCCGCAAGCCCTGGCTCAATCGGCGGCTCAGTGCGGCGCAGCCCTGATTCATATTTCTACTGACTATGTGTTTGCTGGGCAGGCTGGGTCGCCTCGCTGTGAAACCGACGCCACTGCTCCTTTGAATATATATGGTAAAACCAAGCTAGCAGGCGAAGAGGCCATTCGCGCCGCCCTCGATCAGCACATTATTTTGCGGACGGCCTGGGTCTACGGCAGCCAGGGTAAGGGCAATTTCGTTAAGACAATGCTGCGATTGGGGAAAGATCGTCATCAGTTAAACGTAGTGGCCGACCAGGTGGGTTCACCAACGTGGGCCAAGGATATTGCGATTGCCATAGCTCAGCTCAGCGAAAAGGTCGTTCAGGTGCCGGGCACTTACCATTACACCAACAGCGGCGTGGCTAGCTGGTACGATTTTGCGATCGCCATCTTCCAGGAAGCCAGGGCGCTGGGGTTGCCACTACAAGTTCAAACGGTGAATCCGATTGCCACAGCCGCCTATCCGACCCCAGCTCAGCGGCCCGCCTACTCAGTCTTAAACTGCCAAAAGCTGGCTCACACTTTAGGCCACAGTGCTCCTTATTGGCGAGAGAGCTTGCGGGCCATGCTGACAGAATGGGCTCAGGCCCACCAGCTACCCAGCGCTGACTTTGCGATGCCCACATCTGTCAACTCAACTCCAGGGATAACGACATGAAAGCACTGATCTTATCGGGCGGCAAAGGTACTCGCCTCAGGCCGCTGACCTACACGGGTGCAAAGCAGCTAGTGCCTGTAGCGAATAAGCCTATTCTCTGGTACGGCATTGAGAGCCTGGTAGCGGCAGGCATTACCGAAATCGGCATTATCGTTAGCCCAGAGACCGGGCCAGAAATTGAAGCGATAACGGGTAAGGGCGATCGCTTTGGGGCCACTATTACTTATATTGCTCAAGCTAGCCCCGATGGCTTGGCCCACGCGGTAAAAATCGCTCAGCCCTTTTTGGGAGAGTCTCCTTTTGTGATGTACTTAGGAGACAACCTGATTCAAGATCAGCTGGCAGAGTTTGTCGCTGACTTTAAAGCGAAACCGTTGGGCGCAATCATCATGCTCAAGCAGGTGGCGAACCCGACCGCTTTTGGCGTGGCGCAAATTGCCGCTGACGGCAGCGTTATCAGGCTGGTAGAAAAGCCCAAAGATCCGCCTTCTAATCTGGCGCTGGTGGGGGTATATTTATTTTCACCGGAGATTCATCGGGCGATCGCCCAGATCAAGCCCTCCGCTCGGGGCGAACTCGAAATTACTGACGCCATTCAGCAGCTGATCAACACGCACCAGCCCGTTGAGGCCAAAGAACTCTCTGGCTGGTGGCTGGACACCGGCAAAAAAGACGACCTGCTAGAAGCCAACCGGATTATTTTAGACGAGTATGTTAGCCAGCCTCAGATTTTGGGCGATGTTGACCCGCAGAGCAAAATTAGTGGTCGGGTAGTGATTGGCGAGGGTTCTCGGCTGACCAACTGCACCGTGCGCGGTCCGGTGGTGATTGGTGAAAACTGCGTCTTAGAAAATTGCTTTGTCGGCTCCTATACCAGCATTGCCGATAGCACCTGCATGGTCGATGTAGAAATAGATCACAGCGTAGTGCTCCAGGGCGCGACGATTTCAGGCATTCGTCAGCGCATTGTCGATAGCTTGATCGGCGCGCGGGCCAAGCTGACGGTTACCGACCATCGGCCCAAGGCGCTGCGGTTTATGGTGGGTGATGACTCGACCATTGAGCTGACCTAGCGGCGAGTGTGATCGCGCTTCCCTCCTGCCAGTTTTTTGAACAACTTTCTAACTCACCCTACAACCATGACAAAACGAGTTCTCATCACCGGCGGCGCTGGGTTTATCGGTTCTAACTTTGTTCATCACTGGTGTAAAAACCATGAGGGGCGAGCTGTTGTTTTAGATATTTTAGGCTACGCGGGCAATAAAGAGAATCTGGCTGATTTGGCAGGCCAGGATAGATTTCGCCTGGTTAAAGGAGACATTTGCGACGGTCAGTTAGTGGCAGAGCTGCTAGCAGAAGAAGAGATTGATACGGTGATTCACTTTGCTGCCGAATCTCATGTGGACCGCTCTATTTTGGGGCCTGCGGCATTTGTCCAAACCAATGTGGTGGGTACTTTCACGCTGCTAGAGGCGTTTCGCGATCGCTGGCAGTCTCAAGGTAAGCCCGCTGACTATCGCTTTCTCCATGTCTCTACCGATGAAGTATATGGCAGCCTAGCAGCAGACGATCCGGCCTTTACAGAGACCACACCCTACGCCCCCAACAGCCCCTACTCAGCCTCTAAAGCAGGCAGCGACCATCTGGCTAGGGCCTACTTCCATACCTACGGTATGCCCACGCTGATTACCAACTGCTCGAATAACTACGGTCCCTATCAGTTCCCCGAAAAGCTTATCCCGCTCATGTGTCTGAATATTTTGCTGGGCAAGCCGCTGCCGGTCTATGGCGACGGGCAAAATGTGCGCGATTGGCTACATGTCAGCGATCACTGCGCGGCGATTGATTTGGTTCTACATCGGGCCAACCCTGGCGATGTCTATAATATTGGCGGCAACAATCAGGTGAAAAACCTGGATATTGTCCATCAGCTGTGCGACCTGATGGGTGAATTAGCAGGCGACCTACCAAAAGCCCCGCGCGAACTAATCACGTTTGTGACAGATAGGCCAGGTCACGACCGCCGCTACGCGATGGATATTTCTAAAATTCAGCGCGATCTGGGTTGGTCACCCGCGTATGACTTTGGAACCGGTTTGCGACAAACCGTTGAGTGGTACTTAGGCCATCAGGACTGGTGGCAGCCGCTGCTCTCAGAGGAGTACAGGGGCTATTATGATCGGCTGTATGGCGATCGCTAACCCACTCCAGTAAGAGGATGTTTGAAAAGTGGCTTTCGCTACTTATTGGCCTTTTATTGACTTAAGGCAAAGTGACGAAAGCCGCCAAACCTCGTTTAGCTTATTTAGAAACTGATAGCCTACCTCAGACTTTTCAAACATCCTCTAAGACCGTTTCGTCATATTTCTGCCCAGCGTTTCTCCAGTAGCAGCCTTGCCGGATCGCTTTCCTAAAGCCGGGGCTAGGTCGCGGTTTTAGAATTTTAGCAGGGTAGATAATTACAGACGAGTTACCTGCCCGAGTAGCGGTTAAAGGTGTTTTCGTCTACTCAGCTCTATAGCAAAGGTCTGCAAGCTTAGCCTACAGACCCTTATTTCAATATCTTACGCTCGTCTCAGCTGAGACAAACTACTCAAACCCAAGCAGGTCGAAGATATCTCTATCTTTGAGAGGCTCTATTTCAAGGGGCGTAGCATCTTCGATCATGCCTTTGGCGAGCTTCAGGTACTCATCTCGCACTTCTTGAATTTCGGGATCGGAGTCTTCCATTTCGAAGACGGTGCATTTCTTCAAGCGGCTGCGGCGAATGGCATCGACCGTCTTGAAGTGCGCCAGGGTTTTGAGGCCCACACGCTCGTTGTACTTGTCGATCTGGTCGGTGCCTTCACTGCGGTTAGCGATGATGCCGCCCAAGCGGACTTTATAGTTCTTGGCTTTGGAACGAATTGCGGCGACAATCCGGTTCATCGCGAAGATGGAGTCGAAGTCGTTAGCAGTCACCACCAGGCAGTAGTGGGCGTGCTGTAAGGGAGCAGCAAAGCCACCGCAGACCACATCGCCTAGCACATCAAAGATAACTACGTCGGTATCTTCGAGCAGGTGATGCTCTTTTAGCAGCTTGACGGTTTGGCCAGTAACGTAGCCGCCGCAGCCAGTGCCTGCCGGGGGGCCGCCCGACTCAATGCACATGACGCCGTTGTAGCCTTCAAACATGAAGTCTTCGGTCTGGAGTTCTTCTGAGTGAAAGTCAACGGTTTCGAGAATGTCGATCACCGTGGGCACCATTTTTTTGGTGAGGGTGAAGGTGCTGTCATGCTTGGGGTCGCAGCCGATTTGCAGGACGCGCTTACCGAGATGAGAGAACGCGGCTGACAGGTTAGAAGAGGTGGTGGACTTGCCAATGCCGCCTTTTCCATACACGGCGATCACTAAAGCGCCTGTTTCCATATTCATGGAGGAATCTTGATGAACCTGAAGGCTGCCTTCGCCGTCTTCACCTTTTTTAATAGCGGGGGGACGAGTGTTTGTAGCTACCACGATTAAATCTCCTGTTTAAATTCTGAATGACTGAGGTGTGCGCCTGGGGCATCTGCCTGAATTACTGGCCGATCACTGCCTTTGCCTCGTAAAGCGTGTCTACTGTAATTGAGGTGATGCCGCGATCGCTCGCAAACTTCTCCGTATTTCTCTTCACCTTACCGCGTACAAAGAAGGGAATCTTCTTTAGCTCCGCTTCGCCGTCCGGGCTCCATAAGGCACTGGCAGAAGCGCTGGCAGACTCGCTTAGCTCAGCACCTGCTGGCTGCGGGTCTGATGTGATGGCGACGGGCGCAGCCACCGCGACTGCCGCACCCCCCCCACTCGCGCCCGCCGTTGGCTGAGGAGCCGTGTGCAGGTGGCTCATATGCCCTTCGGCAAACTCGAAGTCTTCGCGGAACATACCGATTAGGTGTTCCTCCAGGCCCATCATCAGTGGGTGAACCCAGTCATCGAAGATGACGTTGGCCCCTTCCCAGCCCATTTGGGGTGAGTAGCGAGCAGGCACGTCCTGAACGTGGATGGGCGTGGAAATGACTGCGCAGGGAATGCCCAGCCGCTTGGCGATATGGCGCTCCATCTGCGTGCCTAACACCAGCTCGGGGGAGGCTTCGGCCACGGCTTCTTCAACTGCCAGGTAATCATCGCTGATCACCGCTTCGAGGCCGTGCTGCTTAGCGACTTCGCGCACCTGCCGGGCAAATTCTCGGCTGTAGGTGCCGATGCCGACCAGGGTGAAGCCGAGTTCTTCGGTGGCGATGCGGGCGGCGGCGATCGCATGAGTCGCATCCCCAAAGATAAACACCCGTTTACCCGTGAGGTAAGTCGAGTCTACCGAGCGCGAATACCAGGGCAGCCGCGAAGCGCCAGGGTTAGCCATGGATGACAGCCGATCTGCGCTCCAGCTGCCTAGCGTGTCAGATTGCGATCGCCGCAGCGCTGCACTGACATCGATATTAGCCACTTCACCAATCTCGGCAATAAAGTCGCGAGTGGCCCCGACGCCAATCGGCACGGTTTTGACTGTCGGCTGCTTAAAGCTGCGCTCTAGCCACTTGCAGGTAGTCAGGGCGATTTCGGGATAGAGGCAGATATTAAAGTCCGCATCGGGAATTCGCATCAGATCGTCAGGTGTTGCGCCCATTGGGGCGATCACATTGGCATCGACGCCGATCTCTGCGAGCAGTTTGAGCACTTCTTGAATGTCATCCCGGCAGCGGAAGCCTAGAGCCGTAGGGCCGATGATGTTCGCTTTGGGGCGGACAGCCGGATCGCGCTCAGGCCGACTTGCGCCAGGCGGGAAGACTGCTGACAGGAGGAGCGATCGCACCAGATGATACAGCGTCTCGCTAGCGCCCCAGTTTTCTTTTTTAGAATAGGCGGGCAACTCTAAGCTCACGACCGGCACGGGCAATCCCATGCTTTTCGCTAAAGAACCGGGCTGGTCTTGAATCAGCTCAGCGGTGCAGCTTTCGCCGACGAGCATTACCTGTGGCTTAAACCGATTGTAGGCATCGCGCACGGAGGTTTTCACCATCTCAGCAGTGTCACCGCCCAGATCTCTTGCCTGAAAAGTGGTGTAGCTGACGGGGGGACGGCGATCGCGCCGCTCAATCATCGTAAACAGCAGGTCGGCGTAGGTATCCCCTTGGGGCGCGTGCAGCACGTAGTGTACGCCTTCCATCGCTGTCGCGATCCGCATGGTGCCCACATGAGGCGGGCCTTCGTAAGTCCACAGGGTCAATTCCATAGTTCAAGCGTATAGTTCAAGTTTCTTAGCGGGGGTCTTAAAGGGCTGAATGCAACTGGTGATCGCTTCAGACGGCTAGCCGCCTGCGTCTTTCTGAGGAGCGGACAAACAGTTCTGCCAGGTCAGCGGCCTGGTCGTAGCCATGCAGCGGCGAAAACACTAGCTCAATCGACCACTTCGTCGAAAGCCCCTCTGCTTCTAGCGGATTGGCCAGTCCCAGGCCGCAGACCGTAATATCCGGGCGGGCATCGCGGCAGCGGTCGAGCTGTTTTTCTACGTCTTGACCTTCCGACAGGGCGGTTCCGGCAGGCAGCAGGGCAATTTCTGCGTCCATTAGCAGCCGATCAATGTAAGGCGTGCCTACTTCGATTAACTCCATGCCGCACTCTCTAGAGAGAAAGCGAGCCAGCGGAATTTCTAACTGCGAATCGGGGAAAAGGAAGGCTTTGCGACCATTTAATACCTGCTGATAGCGCTCCAGTCCAGTCTTAGCTCTGGCGACTGCCGGTGCGATCGCCCCTTCAAAGCTTTCTTTATCAATATTCCAGGCATCAGCCGCCGTTTTGAGCCAGGCCGTCGTCCCTTCTACGCCAAACGGATAGGGTGAGGGCAGCAGCTCTGCGCCGCGCTTCATCAGGAGCCGCACGGTCTCACTCAAGAATGGCTGGGCTACCAGCAGCTTTGTTCCCTTGCCGACAGCCGGCAAATCGGCAGCGCGACGCGGCGGGAAAAAGGAGACCGGGCCAATGCCCATCTGGTCAAAAAGCCGCTTGAACTGATCTTCTACGACATCGGCCAGACTGCCGACCACCAGCAGAGCCGGGTCGTCATTACTTTTGCTCGGCAAGACCGGCACCATCGATCCCAGGCAGGCATCTTCGCCTTGCGTAAAGGTGGTTTCGATACCGCTGCCTGAATAGTTGAGGATGCGCACCTTCGGGAAGTAGCGATGATTGAGCTTTTCGGCAGCTTTGGCCAGATCTAGCTTAATCACCTCAGAAGGGCAGGAGCCGACTAAAAACAGCGTGCCAATGTCGGGCCGACGGCTGAGAAGCTGCTCGACGACGCGCTCTAGTTCGTCATTGGCATCGGCTAGGCCAGCAAGATCGCGTTCACCTAAAATGGCGGTGCCAAATCGAGGTTCGGCGAAGATCATCACGCCAGCGGCTGACTGAATCAGGTGCGCGCAGGTGCGAGAGCCTACCACCAAAAAGAACGCATCCTGCATCTTTCGGTGTAGCCAGACGATCCCCGTCAGTCCGCAAAAGACTTCTCTCTGCCCGCGCTCTTTAAGAACGGGCAGATCGGCAGTGATGGTTTCGGGAGGCGTTTCGGTACAAGGCTGTAGCGCCATATTTTGCTCTGCTGTTGGACTAAAGCTCTAAGGCATGCGACCGAGTCTAATCGTTTGACCGACCGCCGCTTTAGAGGGAAGTTTTCCGCCCAATTTTCTAGATCTAGACAATTGGGCAGACGCACTCAGTATAAACATCCTCTTATGCGGGTCTGCCGCTGTCCAAGCTTTGTTTACATTCAGCCATCAATGTTTACATTGCGTTCAGACGCTCTAGCAGGCGATCGCCTACTCGCATTGCATTGGCCATAATCGTCAGTGACGGATTGACAGCGGCGCTCGAAGGGAAAAAGCTGCCGTCTACTACATAGAGATTGTCCAGGTCGTGGGCTTTGCAGTCAAGATCGAGTACAGAGGTCGCCGGATCGGTGCCAAAGCGACAGGTGCCGACCTGGTGGGCGATCGCCTCAATCGGCAAAATTTTACTAAAGTACCAGGACAGCGGCAGCAAACGCCCCTCGTTATCAACCTCTCGCATAGTTGTTTTCCACCGCTCAATCAGCCGCTTAAAGGGTTTTACATTGTTGGGCTGATAGTGCAGGCTAATTTGGCCGTTCTTTACCATTACCCGGTTGTTTTCATCTGGCCGATCTTCTCCAGTGAGCCACCAATCAACTGATCGCTTCGCCGCCAGTCTCAGCGCAAAGGCCGGGGCAATCTTGGGCACATCTAGCGCCAGCATTTTGGAATTGACTTTGCCCAAGAGCTGAATGTGACCCATCGGATAGTCAAACCCCGGTTCGCCCCAGTAGTAGTCATTGATCGCCAGCGTCTTTTGAAACACTGTTGCATTCTCTTTGAGCGACAGGCCGACAATCGCCGCGGCCAGATGCTTCATAAAGTTACGGCCCACCTGGTCAGAACTGTTGGCTAGCCCCTGAGGATGTTGTTCATTAGCAGACTTAAGCAGCAGCGCCGCCGAGTTGACCGAGCCACAGGCCACCACCACCACATCTCCCGAGAACGTCTGAGTCTCCCCGGCAATCTCTGCCTCTACGCCGGTCACTTCGCGGCCCGAAGCGCTGGTATGCAGCTTATTGACCTTAGCTTCGGTGATCAGCCGCACGTTAGTATGGCGCATGGTCGGGCGAATGCAGTTAACATCGGCATCTGACTTGGCGTCAATAAAGCAGGGAAAGCCATCGCAAGTGTTGCAACGAATGCACTCACTCAAAAAAGCATCCTTTTCATTCAGCTTGACAGACAGCGGCAGGTAGAACGGCTTAAGCCCTTTGCGCTGAAATGCCTTGTCTAGTTCTGCAATTCGCGGCTCATGACTGACGGGCGGAAAGTAGTAGTCGTGATGGCGCGGCGGCTCGGTCGGGTCTAGCCCCTGTTTGCCATGTACCTGATAGAGATTTTCGGCCTGGTCGTAGTACGGTTCAAAGTCTTCGTACTTTAGCGGCCAAGCGGGTGAAACGCCGTCGTATAGAGGCACTTCGTCAAAGTCTTTTTCTCGCAGACGGAAGAGTGCGCCGCCATATACCTTGGTGCTGCCGCCGACCCAGTAGCCAATGCCGGGATGAATGTCGTTGCCGTTGCGATCGCTCCATACTTCGTTAGTTTGGTAGCGCCCATCGCGAAAGACGGCGTCTGTGCTCCAGTTGGGCTTCTCTTTTGGCAAAAAAGCGCCGCGCTCTAAGATTAAAATCTTTTTGCCGCTAGGCGCAAGCCGATGGGCCAGCGTACCACCCCCGGCACCGGTACCAATAATAATCACATCGTAGTGTTCAGCCGTAGACATAAGTGCAATCCTGAAGCAGCAAGCTTTACTAGCTTTCATTTTAAGAAGCGATCACACCTCCCAACAGGAGTTTTAGGCGGTGAAACCAAGCATTTACTCTATGCAAATTGCGTTATGTATTGAGTGTTGGCAGAAAATAGAGGGTGAAAGGAGCGATCACACTGTTAAATGGAAGGATTGGGCGGGCGATCGCAGCTAACACCCTCACAAACTCAGGTTCACTAAGCGCAAGCCGCCCTAAACCGCCCTCACTCGCTTGGTTAGTATTGCCATTACCTCATTGGGCCTGCCCGTTGGCAGCAATTGGCTCCAGTCATTTGGCTCAGCATAGCCCAGCTTATGCAATTGCTGAATGGTCACCTGCACCGCGCCAGGACTGCCAAACAACATATGCCGCACCGGTTCAGCTGGTAGGCTGCTGGCAGCAGAAGCAGTGGACGCAAAAGCGCCCGCAGTAGAAGGAATAAACATGAGATCTGGTCTCCGCAAATAGGGTTAGCGAGAAAACCAGAACTCAAAAGCCTCAGCTAACCTCGCAAAAGCTAGTGCAAATCAGGGTAGCCAAGGTAAAGTGACCTCAGCTCTTAGACTGCTGATACCAGTTTGAGAGTCAGCTATCGGTTAGGTGGTTGCACACCTGCCGATAGCGCTAAGTCGTTTGAGTTCTGAGAAGAGAGACTGTGATAGGCATCACAACCAATAGCTACAGAGCATAAGCCGATTCTTCGCCTTCGTCAAGCCACATGAGCATTGAGTTTCTTACGAAAGCATTATCTAGTGGACTACGAACCCCCTACCCTCCTCTCAGAGCTAACGAAAATCTACTGACTATACGTCACAATAGTAGAGTAGTTGGTTCTTGAATGAGTCTATTCTATTATGACTATTAGACCTGGTTCGGTCTGGGACTTATCAATTGAAAATCGTGACGGTCAACTAGCTCTCGGAGTTGAGGTGAAGCGCAAAAGCAATGTATCGCCAGAGTGGGCAGCACAGTTGCGTCGCAACATTCTCGCACATGGCACTTTCCCGAAAGCTCCGTATTTTCTAATGGTATTCCCAGACAAACTTTACTTGTGGTCTAATGCTGAAGCTTATCAAGAGCAGAGCGAACCTTCTTACGCGATTGATGCATCTCCGATTCTTCAACCTTACTTTGAAAGAGCAGGAGTAACAGCCGATCAGATCAGCGGAGCAAGCCTTGAACTAATTGTTGCATCTTGGCTTGGAGAGATAATTCATTCTGAGCAATTTCCTGAAAGCATTGACGATTCTCAACAGTGGTTGCTTGATTCAGGACTGTATGCTGCCTTAGTTGGAGGCAAGCTTGAGAATGAGGCAGTTGCGTGAATATCTATGTTGAAACAAACTTCGTTCTAGAGCTAACCTTCAATCAAGAGCAGTGTTTAAGCTGTGAACAGGTTCTGCAACTCTGTGAAGCAAGAAAATCGAAGCTCATCATTCCGGCTTATAGTCTTGCTGAACCCCACGAAAAACTGAACCGCCAATCGCGAAGCCGCCTTGAACTTCAACAGTCGTTGGATGCTGAGCTACGTCAACTGTCACGCACAGCCTCTTATGTAAGTCGTATTGAAAGCATTCGGGATATTGCCAGCTTGATGGTACAGAGTAACGAAGAAGAAAGGTATCGCTTCATTCAATGTCGTAATCGACTGATTGAGGTTGGAGAAATCGTTGCACTCAATGCTAGTATTTTGAGTGAGGGAGCCTACTATGAAGCTACGTACGATCTAACGCCACAAGATGCGCTTGTTTATGCGTCGGTCATTAGTCATTTGCAGTGTAGTTTGCCAGAACAAGCTTGTTTCTTAAATCGAAACTCTAAAGACTTTGACAGCCCTGATATTGTTGATGAACTTAACCGGCTTAACTGCAGAATGATTCCAAGATTTGATCATGGGTATAGTTTTGTTCAGTCGAGGCTACCATCAAAGTAGTCAGAGACATAACAAGCCTCTACAAAGGAACACCGCAGTTTAGTGGGTCGAGCTATAATGGCTGCCTGCTTCCGGTGAACTTATTAGATACCTTTGTGACTGCTTTCCTATGAAGGATAAATCCCAAGTCGGTTCTATGACTGTCGTCGCGAGCAAACCATACATAGAGTTCAAAAACCAAGGGTACTGGATCGTTGGCACTCGAATTTCCTTAGACTCCATCGTTTATGCTTTTCGCCAAGGTTTACCTCCCGAAAGCATTGCTCAAACCTATCCCTTGCTCAACCTAGAGAAGATATACGGAGCAATCACTTTCTACCTGGCAACCGTTCAGACATCGACGCTTATCTAACATCTGAGGAGCAGGCATTTGATGCTATGCCACAGCCTTTAGAAGTAGATGCACCCTCTCTGCATCAAAAGCTAATTGCTGCCAAAGCATCGTCACAGCAAGCATTCACACGATGCCAGAGCGGACGGGATGAAAAAGCCTGAAAAGCCCTTGTACTCGTTCTACCTTGCAACCAGGAAGCCAAAAGCAGCTATTGGGCGATCGCCCGCGCTATAAACTTAAAATAGCCACAACTTGTAGCCAAAACCTATGTCTGACTCACTGGGACTGTCGAAAGAACACGAGATGGTGTATTCCAAGATGAGGTGCCCCCTCTGCGGGCAGGCTCCGATTGTCCCCAAGTATTTTGACCAGAGCGACAAGGCTCTACCTTTCCGGACGGCTTATACAGAGATGGATCCGCTGGCAGTGGCAGAGTGCCCTAAGTGCAACCAAAAGTGGTCGGTTTTCTCAGGTGCCAAGTCGGGCATTGTTCGGCAGCGCGTCGGCGAGATTACTGTCAAAGGCGATCAGTCTAAGATGCCTCAGGTAGGCATTGAAAACATAGACGCCAGCCAGCTCAACGTCATAGAAACAGAGCGGGTTGAGGAACATTTAGGCTCAGAGCAGCGGCTGATTGATAACTCTCAGAGCAGAATTACCATCACTCGGGAATTTACCATTAGCAAAGAATGGTCGCAATCCTACACAATTGACTATGAAAAAGCGACCTCTCTGGGCGGAGAAGTGGGGGGCAATCTGTTTACGTTAGGAACGCTCAAAACTACTTTTCAGCGAACCGTAAAAGACCACTATTCTATCTCCGAAGGAACCCGGTTGACCTACGGCGAAAAGATCAGTCTTCAGGTAAAAGAAAAAACCAAGCTGCGAGTGATCTTTCAATGGAAGCGGCTATGGCAGCACGGCCACTTACAGGTCTCTACCAAAAGCGGCGATCAGTACGAAATTCCCTATAGGGTAGCGATCGGCATCACCTTTGACCAAGTGCAAATAGACGAGTGATCGGCTACTCTTCTATCTTCTGAAGTTCTAAGGGCGCAGTCACCCCTCGATTATCAATCACCTTCAGCGTGTAGCTGCCGTCGGTTTCTTGGCGGATTAAGATATTATCTGCGGCGTAGGTAGCGTGCAACTCCTCTGTATCCGGCGTTCTAGGATTCTCGCCTAAAAGGAGCAACCCCTGAGGGCAAGTGGCCAGAAACATATCTTGATCTACCGTGTCTTCGGCTTCGATACCCGCATTGAAAAACTTTATCCGCATCTTGCCCACATCGCCCTCCAAATGCAAGATTCCTTCATGACGAATACCCTGGGCCGCCCAACCGATCTGATAAGTACCGTAGAGATAATCTGTCTCACTAGGGTCTTGGCAGTTCATCTGTCTGAAAGTATCTGCTTTAGACTCTGAAGGAGTCAGTTCTCCTAGAGATGAATCAACAGCCCCTGGTTCTGCCTGTTCAGAGGGCGAAACGGGATCGATTGTCACCGACTGGTCTTCTCCCTTTAAAAGTGTTGCCAGGCTGCCGCACCCGCTGGCTGACACCATTAAGAAGAGAACAACAAAAAGATTGAGAGGAGTCTTGAATTTCATGTGTCTTATCATGTCTCGCAGCGGCGAGACACCGTTAGTCAGTTTTCAGGGTGAGACTTCAGAGCGCGTGTACAGACAAGTCTAGAGTGAGCTACTTTTCATTGACAGGCTCGCTTGCCAAATTGACAAAGCTCATAAACAGAAGAACATAATAAACCGAGATCGGTGGGCCGATTAAAAACCCGATCAAAGCCCCGCCAATGTCCACACCAGCCGGATCGATAATGGTAGCGATCGCCAGGACGACCACTGCCGGCATGAAAATGGCTAGGAACAGAATAGCCAGCGCCGAAAATATCTTCCTCCAGTGTCCTTTTGTGAGCTGCCAGCTTCGGCTGAGCGAGTTAACCGCAGAACGACGCTCAATCATGAGCGCATAGAAAGAGAAAGACAGCCGAACCAGCAAGTAGATACCCGGAATCACAAAGAGGAGGAAGCCAAAGATCAGCACCGTCGCTGTAATAGCGGTCAAAATCACCAGCTGAATAAATCTTTCGCCTGCGGCCTGCATCGAATCTGGTAGGGTAGCCCCTCGATTGGTCAGATTCTGGTGAGCATAAAAAATAGCCGCTCCTGTCACAAAGGGAACAATTCCAAAAAAATTGACCACTCTAATTAGCACGGTTGCACCCGGCGTCATTCCCAGCAGCAGCAGTGAGGTTAAAAAGCTCGGTAAGAAGAAAGCTAATAACGGCAGGTATAGCGGCGGCGTATAGGTGAAGGCATCCTTCAGCAGTTGACCTGGCCGAATCTCAAAATTACTAACGCTCACAGCTGTCACCTCTGGTTGACCTATTGCTATAACACAGGCTCGCAACGCCTGATTCCGTAGGAGAGCACCCTGTCAAAACAGCTGACTGATAAATCTAGCGATCGCCTTGCACTCAAATATTTGTGCCTTGAGTGGTCAGGCCAGGATATTCCTATTTAAGTCGTTAATTCTGGCGATCGCAACGTACCGCTTCAGGATGGTTACCTCTCTTATCATAATTTTCAGACGCTTCTACCTTCTACGCTTGTAGGCTCTTAGCGTCAGCGGCCCGCCGATCAAAATCAGCGCTAGGCTCCACGCTAGTGTGATCCCAACTAACCCAATAGCCGGATCGCCGTTAGCCAAAGCCCGCATCGCCTCAGCTACTTTAGAAATTGGATTATAAGTAACCAAGCCCTGTGCCCAGTCTGGAAACCCCTCTTTGGGCACATAGCCAACGCTGAGAAAAGTAAACGGCAAAATCCAGGGGTTTAGCACCGCAGAGATGGTCTCTGAAGACTTGGCCCCAACCGCTACACACAGAGCAATCAGTGACACCGATAGGGTAAACACAACCGGCAGCAAGAAAAAGCCAACTGTTTCTAAAAAACCACCCCGAAAACGGAACCCTAATAGATGACCTGCTAACACGATGCCGCTCAGCTGAAACAACAGCCGTACTCCGGCTGAAATCAGCCGCCCACCAATGGCTGACAGCCGAGCAATCGGCATCGCCCGCAGCCGCACATCCATGCCGCTATCGAGATCGTTGTAGAAAACGCTGCCAATGTTGACCGTATTGAACAAAAAGCCTTGCACCGTCGTAAATGGCAGCAAAAATTGAGCATAGCTGCTGTAGCTCTCACCGGGGTTGACCACCTGAGCAAAGCTAGCGGTGAATACAAACAGTAGAGAGATCGGAAAAGCCGTAGCCACCAGTACTTCGGCTGGGTTGCGCAGGTCTAGCAAAATGTTGCGCTGGGCGACGATGGCCAGATCTCTCACAGTGCGCTCAAATCCGCCTTCTCGCCGGGCGGCGACCATGTCAGCAATGGTAAAAGGGTCGAGTGTGCCGGCGTGCCTGGCCTCACAATCTCCTGGGGGTGCGCTGTTTTCAAGCATGGTTTTATCTCTCTTTGGCGGGGTTAGAAATAGCTTTAGATTAGGACAGTCTTTTGTATAGCCGAACTGACCAAGCGCCCAAGAGCAGCAGCAGTCCTGAAAGCCAGGCTAAGCTCGCGAAAAATAGAGGCCAGCTAGCGGCACTGCCTGTGCTCAGCGCTCGCAAGGCATCACAGGTAACGCTGACCGGCTGATAGCGGACGATGGGCTGTAGCCAGTCTGGAAAATTTTCGGTAGGGCTAAAGCCATTGCTCAGCAACAAAAGCGGCGTGTAAGGAATGATCGCCACCGCATCTACCAGGGTAGGGCTGCGCAGCTTGAGCGCCAAAATGCTGTAGCCCGTTATGCAGGTGCCAGTGAAGAGAATCACCAGCGTGAGATAGCCAGCGGCAGCGATCGCCCCGCCATCAAAGCGAAACCCCAACCCGTAGGCCACCACGATCAAAACCACCGTCGCCAGCAGCGCTCGCACCATATAGGCCAGCGTCAGCCCCGCGACAACCGCGACGCGGGAAATCGGCATGGCCCGGCAGCGCTCCATCATGCCAGTTTCAATATCTTTGGCCAGCATAATCGCCGAGCCCAGCCCCGAGAAAAAGAGCGCCTGCAAGTTAATAATCGGCACTAAATACTGAATGTAGTTGACCCCCTGTGCGGCCATCAGCTTTTGGCCCACAATCCAAAAGCCCAGCAAAAAGACCATCGGGAAAATCGCGATCGCCACAATCACCACCGGATTGCGCCGCAGCCGAATGAGATTGCGCCCAGTAATCAGCAGACTGTCATTGATCGCCCGCCGCCAGCCAGTTTCCTGACGCTGAGCGATCATCTGCTGAGCTAGCTCAGTCACGTCTTGATTCACAGCTGTCATGCAAAAGACCCCCGATTATTCTTGAGTGGTGTGCCCGGTGAGGGCAAAAAATACGTCGTCTAAGCTGGGGCGACGCAGGGAAATATCGGCTAGCGGAATGCTCGCCGATTCTAATCGGAGGACAATTTCAGTTAGCGTGTTGGCCCCGTTGGGAGCGGCGATCGCCAGCGGCCCGGCATCACCCATTTCACCTGTGGCGATATCGCCCATATCAGCCAGCAAATGCCTCACCTTTGGCACATCTCCTAAATTAGCCAGGCGCAGTTCGCAAAACTTACCGCCGACTCGATCTTTCAGTTCGTCTGTGGTTCCCTCAGCGATGACCTGCCCCTGGTCAATCACCACAATCTGATCGGCCAGCGCATCGGCTTCTTCTAAATACTGCGTAGTGAGAATAATCGTGATGCCCTGAGCTTTGAGGTCTTTGACCACGGCCCAGAGTTGCTGACGGCTGCGCGGGTCGAGGCCGGTCGTCGGCTCATCTAAGAACAGCACCAGCGGTAAAACGACAATGCTCGCAGCCAAATCTAACCGGCGACGCATTCCGCCCGAAAAGGTTTTCACCTGCCGATTTGCCGCTGCCGTCAGATCAAACTGGTCGAGCAGCTGATCGGCCCGCTGCTTAGCGGCCTTGCTAGACAACCGCAGCAGTCGGCCAAATAAAATCAGATTTTCTCGCGCCGTCAGCACTTCATCAACTGCCGCGAACTGTCCGGTGAGGCCAATGAGCGATCGCACCGCCTCAGGCTGACGGACCACATCATAGCCAGCAATCGTAGCCTCACCGCTATCGGGCGTCAGCAGCGTCGTCAGACAGTTAATAGCGGTAGTTTTGCCTGCGCCGTTGGGTCCGAGTACGCCCAGCACCGTACCGCGCCACACTGATAGATTAATTCCGCGTAAAACCGCCGTATCGCCAAAGCGCTTGGTCAGGTTTTTGACGCTCACAATCGGAGCTACCGACATCTTTCCTCAAATGCATCGATTGACCCTAGTCAGCATAGCGCTACCGGAATAATCATGCGGATTTAATTCAAGCAAAGCTGATAAGTAAAGTAGCAGTCAATACTATACGTCTCTTACCACAGGGCGAAGCTTTTACTGTCTAATTAAAAGAAAATACGGAAAGAGAGCTGTTTACATTGTTAGGGTACGCTTCGGTCTTAGCGCTGATCTCGTTATCTCAATGAGTAGCTAGGCTGGTATAGCAGCAGATCAATCGGGCAATTTGTGAACGATTTGCTCTGATATTAATTCTGTCTGCCTGCCTGCATATCAGTCAACAGCGCAGTGACTGGCACTAACGCTTTCGTCTCTTCTATGTCCTGGCACTCAGGGAATTTGCATGTCACTATCGCCGCAAACTTGGTATCAGCAGCAGGCCGCCAAACTAGCCTACCGCCAGGGGCTGGCCTACGTCCGCCAAACTTCCTACCCGCTGGCGATCGCTGCCTTTAGCCAAGCGCTGGAAAAGGGCTATTCTCACCCGGCCAAAGCGCTGGTGATGCGAGGCATTAGCCGCATCTACCTCAAAGATGTGTCCGGCGCTATAGACGATTTTTCAGTGGTCATTCACGCCGATGGGTCTAGCGCCTATCCGCCTGAGACCCTGGCTCAGGCTCACTACCATCGAGGGATGCTGCGTCAGCAGGCCGGTAATGAAGCCGCTGCGCTGGCCGATTGGTCTGCGGCGATCGCCTATTGCCCTCACTACCCCGAGCCCCACTATCAGCGGGCGCTGGTTCACCTTAGTCAGGGGTGTCATAGCCAGGCGATCGCCGACTTAGACGCCACGCTAAAAGCCAACCCCACCATGACCACCGCCTACTTGCAGCGGGGCAATCTGCGCTATCAGCTCGGCGATATTCCCGGTGCTGTAGCCGATTGGGAGCTAGCAGTCTGCAATGACTTCACCCTGGAAGAAGCCAGACAGAAGCTAGCCAACGTTCAGCAGGCCGCCAGCGATGCCAGGCTCTGCGCTTTGCTAAAAGTGCCCCTAGCCGCCAAAGGTCTCACCGTCCAGGTTCGTCACAACGGCTCCCGGCTTGATATTCACATCTATCGTCAGCTAGGCACTGGCATTAACTACTACACCCTGCCCGACCTGATTCGAGAGCACTTAGTGCCCCTACACTTAGCCGAAGTCAATCAGTTTCAGCTCACTGGCCACTTAGCAGAGGTCACTCGCCCTGAGTGGAGCCAATCTTACGACCTGTACAAAGGTCAGCCCTGCCCGCCGAGCAACTGGCAGACCGCCTTTTCTGCCCTGCTGCTGTTTCCGCCCTTTGGCGTCCCTGCTTTTATCCAGGCTGCTCAAGTCAAAAGATTTCACGAGCGCGGCCAGTATATCGAATCACTGCGCGCCTCCAAAGCTGTTAAAGGGCTCTGCGTTGCCGGTAGCGTTACGCTCGGGTTCTTTACGCTGTTGCCCTTAGGCTACGCCGCCTACGACTCAATGAAAGAAACCCCAACCCTCAATCTGATCGAACAGCTAGAAGAATCTCCCCATCGCCCTTATCACGAAATCTGGCGCAGTCAGTCTAAGCTTTGATCTCCCTCAGATCACCGCATGCTGTATCTTTCTTCTGCAAATGGCTCGCCCCGCTGGTGGTAGCCGTTACGCTCCCAAAAGCCCAGCTCCATATCTTTAAGAAACTCCAGGCCGTTGATCCATTTAGCGCTTTTCCAAGCGTATAGATGAGGCACTATTAGCCGCATCGGGCCGCCATGCTCAGCGGGCAGCGGCTCATCAAAGAGGGTGTGAGCAAAAAAGTTCTCTTCTCGCACAAAGTCTTCTAGTGAGATATTGGTGGTGTAGTCACCATAGCAGTGCTCCATTACATGGACTGCCTGCGGATCTACGTCAATCTCTTTTAAGAAATCGGTTACCTTAACCCCGCGCCACTGCACATCTAGCTTGCTCCAGGTAGTCACGCAGTGAAAGTCGGCGGTAAATTCGCTCTGTGGCATCGCCATAAAGTCTTGCCAGGAGAACGTTTTTTCCTGCGCTAAGCCGGAGATGGTAAACTGCCATTCGGCTGTGCTGACTTGCGGTGTATCGCCATAGGTGAGTACCGGGAACCCCTTGGCTAAATGCTGGCCGGGGGGAACGCGATCGGCAACATCGGCACTGGGTTTTTCAAAGAATTTCATGGCGAAACGTAGGAAGGTTACCTCTATTTTGCAGTAAAGCGATCGCTTTGGAGTAGCTCACGAATCGAATATTCGCTGTGGTGCCTGTCAATCTAACCAATCATGCCAAGCATTTTTAGAGCGCACATCACAGCTGCCGTTCGGGTTTTAACGTTAAATTTTTCATATATATGTTCTAAATGTTTCCTGACTGTGCCTTCGCTGATTTGCAAAAAGGTGGCTATTTCAGCTGAACGTTGACCCGCCGCAATCTGGTAAAGAACCTGCGACTCGCGCCGAGTTAATCCGGTTAACTCCAGAGATTCGGGTGAAAACTGTTGCGCTGGCCTCTCTTCTAGTAACAACAAATACTGAGATAGCTTACCATCAACGATGAGCCGCACTACCAATTGGCTGTTACCGTGTTCGACTTTCAACGGTAGGCAGGGTTTGATCACAAAATCAGCGCTAGAAAGCTGATTGAGCTGATAATTTACCCATCGCTGAAGATTCTCTGGTAGCTCGGAGGTGTGTTTATCCGAAGGCGTGAAATATTGAGTCAGCAGTTTCCAGGCCCGACGAGTTAATTGTTGAGCTTTGCCAGTCTCATTCAATGTAATCATGCCGATAGCTTCTGTTGTTTCATTCAGCTGATCTAATTCTTGTTGGATATTGTTAATTGCTTGGGCATTACGATAAGCCAGCGCTAGATGAGGGCGCAGCAGGTTCAGGACAAGGCGATCGCGTTCAGAGAAGCTTCGCTCAGGGCGATGCAGACTGACTACGATATCCTCGGTAGCTGCCGGCGATGGCGTGGTTTTTGCTGAAGCGCTAACAGGCAACACAGTAGTCATTTGCGCCTCTATGCCCGCCGGACGCAACATGCCATAATACAGGCTTTCTATACGGTGCAGCGCTTGCTCACTCACAAAATCTGACAGCGTATGGGCACTGCCATCGTGAGTTTTGAGGTAGTGCATAGCGAAAGGGTGCTCACGAAAATGCTGATTGGCAAGCTGCTTAGCGTCTTCTGGGAGAAGATACCCTGTCTTTTGAGAAGCTATGCTCAATGAAATGTCGCCATCTGGAAAACTTGTAGGGCTCCAAATGGTTAGCTCTGAGGGGATTACCTTTGGCAAGATGGAGATGACGCGAGACGCCAGCGAGGTGAGATTGTCAAGTGAGTGAAGCTCTTGTAAGAAATTCACCATCATTTTCATATCCCGGTAAGCCAAGTCAGTCATGATCTCTTCCTATAAAAGCTTTGAAGCAACTCCAGGATAAAAAGCGCCTATTACCTGAGCACGTCTCGTAACGATTTCGTAATAATCGCATACGCTTTTCTTCGTATTGCCCATCGTTTTCGGCATTGTATAGACTGAGGATTAATAGCGGCTAGAGCAGCAGAATACATAGAAAGATGGAGCTTAGAACCGGTGTATTTGCCTTTTGATAAAAAGCATAATTACTGCACAATTACTGTGCAGTAAGGCCAGTTTTTTAGAGAGATGAGCCGTTGGACAAGTCTAAAACAATGCCGTCATTCTCCGCGCATCTAGCCGAGGTCAGTGCATTTAGCCCAGCCAGAAGAGCGTCCGATTTTTAAAATAGCTATTGAATAAGCCATAAGAGTTGCCAGGCTTTGGGCTGGGTAATTTGTTTTGGCATGGCATGAGAACAGGGATTTTTGCAAACTGGCAAGATAAGTTTCAGTCTTTAGAACCCACATTAAGCAAAAAGAGAGCCATGAATACAAGTGGATATGAAACTGTCCTCCAGCTGAGAGGCAGCTTTCTCCAGCGAATTGTTGACGAAGAGCGCCAAAGGCCAAATTCTCCTTTTCTTCAGACTTTTGATGAGATTCCGCCGACGACGATTGGAGGCATCGAAATTACTGAGACGGTAGTCAATGTGGCGCGAGGCTCCATTGCCCTGGACACCCTGCCAGCAGAAAATGCTATTCGGATTGTCTTTCAGGCAGCAGAAGCTCAGCTTACCTTTGCTTCTCCTACGGCTCCTAGTGCACCGATGTACGACCTCATCGCCGATGTCGGCATCACTGGGACGCTGGCATCAGCAACCGAAGATGAACGAGTGCAAATCGGTGTCGCCACAGATAATGTCGCCGTTGAGGTTGACATTACTAATGGCCATCCGTTTGCCAATGACAGCTTTCTTGTAGAAGCCATTACCAGTCAGCTACAGGCAGCCTTTGCTAGCGGACTATTTCCGACGAGCGATATGAGGGAGGGACAAGACTTCGTCTTGTTTACAGCCGATCTTTTCGTCGAAGTAGAAAATGACGTAGGGGGAAACCCTAACCGTCAGATTCGCGCTAGCTTAGCCGGACCCAACCAGATAGCGGTCGTTTTCCCGGTACATTTGCGCTGGACTAATATTCAGTCTCAGCTGCCTCTAGAGCCTTCGCTGGCAATCCTTAGCGAAATTGTCCTGACTGCGCCTTTGACCCGGCAGCTAGAGAACGCTCCCGCTTTTATACAGATAGACTTCAACGCCAGCACAGTGACGCTACAAAACACTCAGGCCATTGAGGGCGCTGCTAATTTAGCCAGGCCGGAGGTCCAGCTAGTCGTTGATCAAATCCTCCAGGTGTTAGGGCAGGAGATCGCGAATGCGGCTGGTTTACAGCGGTTTGATACGCTGACGCTGGAGGAGATAAACGGCGTTGTCGCCAACCTGATTCAAACTAGCTTGGCAGCCAACGGACAGCTCGTGCCTTTTTGGGAACGGGCGCAGGACGGGGATTTTCAGAATGCAACGCCACGGGTATTGGAGGGGGCGATCGCCATCGCCATCAACGCTGGCCCTGACGCTGACCCTACCGGCATAGAGCTGTTCCTGCCAGAAGACCGAGACTTTGCCGTTTTCATCAACGCTGAGCTTTTCCTAAACGAAGTAGATACGTTTCTCCATACCCCCAATCCTTACAGAGACCTGATCGGGGATGCTCGGGTAGCAGGCGGCGATCAGGAAGGCACTTCACTCAGTGCAGACGGCTTTGCCGATGACACTCAGATTATTCGAGCCGGCATGCGCTTTACCATCAACGAGGTAGGAGGGGTTTACGCCGTCGCTGAGAATGCCATTGTTGAATCTAACGCAGCCACGCTGAACCTCACAAGCGAACTTGATGCAAGCCCTGACAACAACGCCAGAATCAGCTTCCGGTCTGCCTTTGTGGCGGGCGCGGGTCAAAATGCCAGCACTTTAGCCATTGGGGGGCTAGTCATGCCCACTGGAACGATTCGCGAGAGAACCCAGCTGAGCATTCAGGGTGTAGAGGGTGTCTATGTCGTCGCCGCAGATGCCGCAATTGAGGACAATCAGGCCACCCTCACCCTTACATCAGCGCTCGCTGAAAGCCCTGAAGACGGGGCTCGCGTTGGGTTTAGCTTTGGCTTTGGTCTGCCCAATCGTCGCTTCGACGCAGGCGGTAATGATCGAGAGGTGCAAATCGACGGCCTCAATCCTTCTCTCCAGACAGGCTTTTTTCAATTGGCAGGCCCGATCACGGTGCTGCGCCCCAATGCGCTCATATACAAAGAAATTAACGGTAGCGTCACGACGAAACTGCGTCTGAAATGGGTCGATGAGATTTCTCGCACGGGGCGGATAAACGGCGCAGGGCAAGCTGGCAATCTGTTAGCAGTAGATGGATTCGATCCTGAAACCAACACAATTCAGGCAGAGACTCGCTTCACTATTAACGGGGTTGCAGGAACTTATCGACTGACCCAGGCCGCCGCTATCGAAGAGAATGCTGCGACCTTAAACATCGCACCTGCGCTGATCAGTAGCCCTGGCAACAATGCCGAGATTCGCTTCCTCACGGGCAACCAGGTCGTCGAGCAAGAGTTGATAGGTGACCCTGACGTCGATTTGGCAGAGGGGCCAGCCGGAATCTTGGCGGCTATTGTAGGCGCACTACTCTCTGTTTTTACGGGCAGTCTGTTTGCCGCGCTCATAGCAGTCGCTGTTATCTTCATCGTCAAAGCTATTATTGAGGTGATTAGCGGTAACAAGGCTGGTGATTTGCTCGGAGATAGTCTGAGCACAACGCCTCTCCCGGATGCTCTAGAAAATATCGGCGTAGATATTGAATCACGGTTCAACAATCCTATTGAGATTTCGCCTGATGGCATTCTCTTTACCGGAACGGCTGAACCTACCAGCCGGTTTGCCAGCTTGGACGATACTCAAGCCCGTGCCGGTGGCCCCTATGAAGCGACTGCCGGAACGCCGCTACAGCTCAATGGCGGTTTGATCGCCAGCGGTACAGACTACGAATGGCTAACCGGGGATAGTCTGACGCTTCTTTCCGGGCGCACCCCTACCTACACCTATCCGTCACAAGCGTATCGAGTGGCGGTGCTGACCACGCTCAACAATCAGTTTGAGGGGAACACGATTGTTCAAAACCGGCATTTAGCCCTGGTGCGCGTGCGAAATACGGTTCCAGTGTTGGCGGCGATCGCCCCCATCCAGGCGCTCGAAGGCGAAGAGATCGAAGTGGTTGCTCACTTCAGCGATCTCTCCTGGCTCGATACGCACACGGCCTATGTTTTGTTTGGCGATCGCACCGCCCCCACCATCGCCACCGTTGTAGAAAACAATCAGCCCCCTGCCGCGACAGGCACCCTCACCGCCAGACACACCTACTGTGACAACGGTCAGTTCACCATTGCGGTTAAAGTAATTGACGATAAGGGCGGCAGCCAGACAGCAGAAACGACGGCCACCATTCAAAACGTTCCTCCTGTAGTAGAGGCCGGTGCCGATCTCTTTGCCTACGCCTGCACGCCCACGCGCCTGGTCGGCCGCTTTGAAGACCAGGGCTGGTGCGATACCCATACCGCCACCTGGAACTTTGGCGACTGCACCCCGCTGTTACCGGCCAGCATTGAGCAGACGAATAATCCACCCAAGAGCGTCGGTACGGCTACAGGTACCCACTGCTATCAAAGCTGCGGGGTATTTGTTGCCGAACTGATCGTCACCGACGATGACGGTGGCGTTGGGTCAGATACCCTGTTTGTCCGAGTGGTGGATTTATGCAACGGTGACTTTGAACGCGGCTTTCATCAAAATGCTGTCGGGCAGGTAGCCAACGACTGGCATTCTTACACCGAAAGCGGCTCTACAGCGGTTGAAACTCGCAATATCTTTGCTTGTGAGCAGTGCGTTGTTTACGATGGCCAGCGCTCCCAGGCCATTATTCGCCGCGAACAGCAAGTGGCGGGCATCTATCAACAGATCGGAGCCAACATCGGGTGGGAATACCAGTTTTCGGCAGCCGTCCATCTTGCCGCCGGTGGTGGCGGCCAAATTCGGCTAGGCATTGATCCAGCAGGGGGAAACAACTCCAAGGCCGCGACCGTTGCCTGGAGCGAAACCGGATTAACTGACAACTGGGTGCTCCTGGCGGGGCGTGCTAGTGCAACAGCATCTGCTGTAAGCGTGTTTCTAGAAGTCCGCGATCTACTGAGTCCTGTCGCCTATTTAGACCGAGTAGAGCTGAAAGTATATCCTTGCCCAGAGACAGCTGAGTGCTTACCCGACCCCGAACCGGAATGCCCGCCGGAGATAGAGGAGCAGTGCGTAGACTGGGGCAAGATAGATCCGCTACCTCCCTTAGATATTCAGACCACGGTTGACGGCATTGCCTTTGAATCGCTAGATGGCAGGTCTCTACGAGCTGTGGAATATGGACCGCCGCCGAGCCAGGTAAAGTTGGCAATTCCCAATCCAGAGGGGTTGCGAGCCAGTTGGACAGAGTCTGCGATCGCCGTTGAGGCCACTACCTCAGGACTCTCTGTTCCGATTGAAATGGTTGCCTTTGATGCCGATGGAAACGTTGTGGCGATGGATACAAAGGAGGGCAATGTAGGTGAATTGAGGGTTCTCACCGTCCAGGCAGACGCTATAAACGCGGTAGAAATTAGAGGCGGACTGCGAGGAACCTTTTCACGAATCTGCATCAGCCGGCGTATTTAAGGGAGCGCTTGACAGCTTGAAAGGTTTCTAAGCGCCCGATTGTGCTACGACCTCAATCGGGCGCAGGCCAGAATCGCTGCACTTACGCTTCTCGATACTTTGTCAGCAGCGTAGCTAAGTAATCATAGCCATCGGCGCTAATCACGGCAATCAGCTGGCGGCGGTGTTTTTCCAAAATTGCTTGAAACGCTGTCTCACCCAGCTGTCCTTGCAAAATAGAGACCAGCCCGGCTGCCTGCCGCCATTCCTCTGATCCCATGCTCGCTAGCAGGGACATGGCGATCGCACTAAAAAGAACCGCCTGTTCAGACTGCTCCAGCCCGTGATGAGCTTCGGCCATGTACAAGAAGTGTAGCCCTTGCAGATAGGTGTTGGCAGAAGCATTAATCGCCTCTGTTCCTTTAGTTAAAATGTCGAGACCCGCCTGGGGGCGATCGCACATCACATAGGCAATCCCTAAACTGTTGTAAGCCAGCGCCTGACTCTGCAAGTCTCCTTGTTTCACCGCCAGCTCTAAGCCCTGATTGAGGTAGGCGATCGCCCCGTCATAAAGCCCCGCATCGATCACATCATTTGCCCGTCCCTGCAACACCTGCGCGTAGCCTAAGTTCACCAGCGCATTCGCTTCCCCAATCCGGTCGCCGCGCTGCCGGGCTAAAATTAAAGCTCGTTGACTGGTAGCGACGCCCTCGGCATAGTCTTTGTCTAACACCGCGTTGCGTGCTAAGTGACACAAATCTGCCGTCTCACAGGGCAGGTCTCCCGCTTTTTGAGCGATCTCTAGCGCCTGCTGATAGAAACGCTTCGCCTCTGCCGCTCGACCCAGCATCTGCCGGGAATAGCCCAGCAGCGTCAAAATCCGCGCCTTTTCCTGAGTGCCCTCAACCTGATTGAGCGGCTCACTAAAGTAGTCCAGCGTATCTTGCAGATAGTCTCCCGAAAAAGAGGCAAATACGCCGCCATAAAGCGGAAAGTCATCTCTCTGAGCGAACGTCCGCAAAATCTGTAGCATCAGCTGAAAGCTGCCGTCGCCCAGCGCCTGATAGGAGCCCGCGCCGCTGCTTCTAAACCCCTGCGCCAGCCGCCCCCAAATCGCCGCAAAAATGAGAGACGTGCTGTAGGAAAGCTGCTTGCCGGCCCTAGCGCTGTAGGGCTGCTTGTCAAACCAGGTGATCAGACTGCGCTGCACAAAATGTAGAACAACGGCCAAATTTACCCAGCTACTGGCATCTACCGCTGTTCGAGTGACCGCTTCTACGGCTTCCCCTTGAGCCAGCGCCGTAAACAGCAGCTTGGGCAGTCCGACCGACGCTTTTTGCCACACTGACCACGGCCCGCCCCGATCGCCCGAACCAAATCCCACCGCTCCGCCTGCGGGTTGGTACAGCCAGCTCACCAAGTCTGCTTCCAGTCTTTCGTAGCTTTCTAAACCTGCCAGTATTCCCTGTCGCCAGGGTGCCATCTCCTCTGTATCGCCCTCTATATCGTTTAGAGCCTGGGCGAGCTGTTGGAGCTGCTTACGGTTGAGGCTATTGGGCTGATTGGGGTCAATCAAACCCAAAAACACGGTGGGCCGCTCCGCAGCGCCTGCCTGCCGGAGCTGATCGGCGGCGAGCGTAATGCCGCTAGCGGCCTGGCGGTCGGCCTGGCCCTTTTGCCACTCGCCTTCGATGGTTTTGAGCGCCCGTAATATGCGAGGGGCTTTGAGCGAGCCTTCTAACTGGCCTTCGGTTTCGGTGATGCGGCGCAATAGCGATCGCTCAAAAATTTCCCCTGTGCCGCGCTCCACCGCTTCTTCTAGCTGCGATCGCACCTGCTCTTTAGATCGCACATTGCCCTTCAGCGTCTGCTGCACAATCCCATCAATTAACGCCAGATACCGCTCCGCCAAAGATTCACCTGCTGCCACTTAACAAACCCCTCCTTAATCCGTCTAAGGCAATGCCCAAGACCTATTCGGCCCGCTCTGAAACTACTGCCTGAAACTATTGTAAGCAGCAAACTCAAAAGTCAAATATTTTCAGCAGTGTCTTTTAAGTACATTTGTACTATATACTAACCACCAATGGCTAATCCGCCCGAACCCCATAGCGCGGTTATGCAGCCAGTCAGCACGCCCCAGTCAGCACGCCTATGGCTCTCAAATTCATTCGTTCAAATGCTCGGAGATTTTGGAAAATGTCTGTCCCTGGTATCCAAGAATTTCGCGATCAGCAGTATGCCGAATCGCTGCCCCTGTTGACCACTTCGGCGCATCAGGGCGACGCTGAAGCCCAGTGTCTGCTGGGCAATCTGTATCAGCTCGGCTTTGGCGCAGTCGAAGTCAATGAGGCCGCCGCCATTCAGTGGTATTACCGCGCCGCCAATCAGGGCTATGGCGTGGCGACCAGCAACCTGGCCGGGATGCTCTGGCCGATTTCTAGCGAAGCTGCCGCTGCCCTCTATCAGCTGGCCCAGCAGCAGGGCTTCGCCCAGGCGCCTACCGCTCAGTCCGCCTGAGGTAGGAGGTGACTGCTCCTACCCTGCTTTCAGCGTCAGGGTGGCGTTATTGTCAATTAGCTGCGGTTGGCCGTTAGCGTCAGTGGCGCTGTACCGCTGAAAATACTGCTGGGCCACGGCGGGTAGCTGCGAGTAGTCAAATGTCGCATCGCCCGCTGCTACTGTTGCCCAAAAGTCTTTGATATGGGGCGCGTAGGTTTTGGCCTGACGGAGACTGAGGGAGAGAGGTGGCTCGGTCAGCAGCTTTAAGATGAAGGGGAAAGAGCGATCGCCCATCCAGTCTTTAGACGTTTGCTGCAAAGTCGGCCACTCCGGCACCGCCTCTATCCGCCGAGACTCTACTTGCAGCTGATGTATGCCTTCTTCATCGGTAGTCAGCGACATCAGCCGGTACGGGTGCGGGTAGCTTACCAGAGAGCCCGTTGTAATTGCATAGAAATTATCCGACTGGGCAATATCTTGCACATGCAAATGCCCGGTAAAGGCCACCGGTACGTTGGCCGCCTGCAATCTAGTCACCAGCTGCGTCGCATTGCGAATCATATAGCGCTGTCCCAGCTTTGTCTGAGACTGGCCAGGCAAATGCTCCAGCACATTGTGGTGCACCATCACCATCACAAACTTTCCGGCCAGTGCCGTGAGCTGCGCATTTAGCCAGTCGAGCTGTGCGTCATCTATTAGCCCCGTCCCAATCTGCTCGCCTGCCTGATCAAAAGCATTGGAATTCAGCCCAATCAGGTGCACATTTGGCAAAATCTCCTGCTGATAGTCGAGCTGCTGGCCGTCAGCATAGCCAAACTGCCGGTAGATCTGGGGAAAGTCAGCCAGAGAAATTCGATCCGGGCCTGAACCCGCCTCAGGTAAATGGCTCCACTGCCTGATCACATCGTGATTGCCGGGCACGACATAAGTAGGAAAAGGGAGCTGCGCCAAGCGATTGGCTAGCCACAGATGATTTTCTCTCTCGCCGTGCTGCACTAGGTCGCCAGGCAGCAGTAAAAAGTCAGGCGGGTCAGCCATTAGCTGCGTCAAAATCTGCTCAAAGGCCGGAATACTCACCTCTACTAAGTGAAAGCGGGTCGGCGCATCCCAGATCGTTTGGGGCAAGGCGATGTGGAGATCGCTCACAACGGCAAATTTGAAATTGAGCTTCATCGCAGATCCATCCGTCTGTAGTCGGCTGCCTTTCAGTCAAAACTACTATAGCTTCCGGCGCTTTGCTTCATGCAGCATTACTGACTGTAAGCCATATGTAACAACAGGCAAAGTGCTCCGCGAAGCGCGAATGCATCCGCGCTTCGCTATACCCTGCTAACGCTAGTAGAACTGGGCGGCAGTCGTTGTCAAAGGCCTGTAGCCCCTCCAAGCTTTACAATTGTATTGGTTGCACCTCCGAAACTGTACCAGTCTGGTATGGTTTAGCAAATGCCTATCAAAGCACCGCTTGCAGCATTATAGAAATCGTCTAAGATTTCAGATTCCCTGTGACCCGTTGATTTCGCTGATATTCGTATAGTTAACGGTGTGTTCTGATGGTTTTATTTTCCAAAGACAAGATATTAGTGCCGACTGACTTTTCTGAAAAATCTCTGCAAGCGCTTGAGGAAACGATTGTCTTTGCCGAGAAATCGTCTGCTGTCCATGTGATTCATGTGCTCAGGCCGCTAGAGGCGACAGAGCCAGGCGTCGTCTGGGAATCGGTCAACGAGGAAAAGCGTAAAACAAACGTTGAAAAGCTGTTTGCAGAGAAGTTTGGGGACAGCAAGTACGAAGGGCTAAATTTCGTCATTGAGACGGGCGACCCGACCGCTGAGATTATCGACTACGCAGAAAAGCAGCAAATTGACCTGATCGTGATGCCTTCTCGCGGTCGTACTGGTATATCCAGATTTTTTATGGGCTCTATCGCTGAGCGGGTGATTCGCTTTGCCCATTGTCCGGTGCTGGTACTGCGGCAGTAGCGGCGTATGTGCTGAAACTGACGTCTGTCTGGTATATCTGCCTGGCATCGACTTTTTGCATGAGCCCTATCGACTAGGGCTTTTGTTCTTTTAAAGCGCACTGACTACATTAGGAATATCTCATTCAGGTATTTCTAATGATTGTTAATTCTTCTTCTGTTCATTCTCCTACTCGGCCTGCTGGCCAACCTCAAAACCACCGCCAGCCTCAAATAGTGAGAGCCCTGCGGTGGTTCTGGAGATTCAGCAACTTCTATGGCGAGTATCAGATCAGATCGCCCAGGGAGCGCCAGCTTTGGGTAAATGAGCAGCCTCGCCAAGCGTCCTCGATGAACGCTTTAGCTAATCGCCCTCACTAGCCGTTAGGCATCCGTCGAGACCGGTACCGGCTCGTTCATCACCATCTGGCCAGATGTTAACCTTGTCCAATAATCTTTGAGATCTCTGGCTACTTCATTAGAGAGAATGTAGCATCCTATCAGGTTGGGGAATGCCATGCCCAGTAGCAGCAAATCGCTGAAGTCGAGCAGTACGCCCAGACTGGTTAAAGCGCCTAGAAAGGTGCAAATTACGTAGATGCACTTGAAGACAATGGTAGATCTTTCTCCAAAGAGATAAGTCCAGGCTTGAATGCCGTAGTAGCTCCAAGAAACAATTGTTGAGAATGCGAAGAGACAAACCGCAACACTGAGTACCACAGGGAACCAGCTGACGACGGAGCCAAAAGCGCTGGCTGTCATCACTACACCGTCAATGCCGTCACCGGTGGTTAAATAAGCGCCAGTCAGGACGATGCTGATAGCCGTCAGGTTACAGATAATGACGGTATCGATCAAAGGCTCTAGCAGCGAAACTAAGCCTTCGCGAACCGGTTCATCTGTGCGGGCAGCAGAGTGAGCGATCGCTGCCGACCCCACACCTGCCTCATTAGAAAAGGCACTCCGCCGAACCCCCTGTACAATCACACCGACGAAGCCGCCTGCAACGGCCTTGGGCACAAAGGCTTCACTGACAATTGTGACGACGGCGCTGGGCACCTGAGTAATATTGACAATGATCACCGTCAGACAAGCGAGGATGTATAGCACTGCCATCGCCGGTACCAGCTTCTCAGCGACCGATCCGATCCGCTTGATGCCGCCGATAATCACAAACGCTGCCAGGCCTGCTAGAACCAGGCCAAAGAGCCAGGCTGGCAACCCCGGAAATAAACCCTGAATAGAGGCATAAGCTTGGTTGGACTGAAACATGTTCGCGCCGCCCAGGCTACCGCCCAAGCAGAGAATGCTGAACAGGATTGCCAGACCTTGACCAGCCGGACGCATACCGCGAGCGGCCAGCCCTTGATTCAGGTAGTACATGGGGCCACCTAAAATTGTGCCGTCGGGCAGTCGCCGCCGATATTTCACCGATAGCGTGCATTCGACAAACTTAGTGACCATGCCACAGAGTCCGGCAATCGTCAGCCAGAACATTGCGCCGGGGCCGCCAAGCTGAATGGCGATCGCCACCCCAGCAATATTGCCCAGGCCCACTGTTCCAGAGACCGCCGTTGCCAGCGCCTGGAAGTGAGACACCTCGCCTTCATCGTGCGAGTCATCAAACTTGCCCTGGACGACGGCGATCGCGTGCTTCAGCCCACGAAAGTTAATAAACTTCATCCGAAAGGTGAAGAAAACAGCGGCCACAAATAGCCACAGCACGATAAAGGGAAACCCGTTTTCACCGCCTATCTTAAAAAACAGAAGCTTGTCTAATACAGTGACGAATGGCTGAATAATACTGTCGGCAATTGAGGCAGAGGCTTCGGCTTCTTGCGCCATGGCAGCGGGAGCTGCGATCGCCATCAATAGCAGCAGCATAGGAACCAGCGCCCAGCTATCTGGTCCGCCCTGTTTGGTGCGAGGAAATTTGTCAGGTATCTCGGCCAACAGTCTAGTTAGGCTGTCGACGCCGTATGTTCTTTTGCGTTTCATAATTTACTGAGAATTCAGTGATAGATGGAGAAGGCTAAACAAAAAGCAAAACAGCCTCAAATGAGCGCCATGAGCTAGCTGTACTCGCTAGCCTATTAGTGCGCTCACCGTCGGTTGCTGCGCCTGCCTGCTTGGCCAGTCAGTCAAAAACGCCTACATAGCACCAATCATGAGATCTATAGAGATTCCTTGTTCTACTTTTGTTCAAGCTGTGGAGCCTGTCGTTATGGACTTCGCCGATATATCTAAGTAGATATCACACTTCTTGGAGTTAACATTGTTAAGTTGGTTACGATCTGAAACTGCATATAACGAGTAAATTTGAAAAAATTATAGACATTACTCAATCGTACTGATAACGTTAAAGGGGAGCGCCTCCTTTGGCGTCAGCAACAAAAACGCTACGAACAGTCAAACAGATTTGCGCCCACGCAGCTAACTGGTGAAGCTAAGTAATGCTAACGTCGAAACCTATCTAAGCTGAAGGGTCGAGAGCGATCTCTTCGGTTGCCTTATCTGATAGATTGACCTGTAAAAACAATTTGGTACAGCAAAGTGATACATTCTTACTTTGCGAGTCGAGTTGCCTGTTGTCAGATAGCGGTTTCAGCCGATAAAAGTGTCCTAAGCAACTCGACAGGCGCTATAGAGCTGTAGTGAAGAGATCTAGCTATCGTTTTGAGAATGCCATTATGGGAGGCTATTAACTGGCGACAACTTTGCAGCCGACCGTTGCTAGCAAAGCAACTGCCTGACTGCTTTGCAAAAAGAAAGGGAATTCCAGGGCTGCTTCTACAGTCGGTTGGCCGCTAACAATGCCCTGAGCGCAAACGTTTGAATTTTGATTAAGTACCGGGTGTCTTTGTACTCAGCGGCGGCGTTGTGATGCACATTTGCATCGACCAAAACCAATGCCTTAAAACTGTGAGCCGCCGCGTATAGTCGCTCGCCCATTGCCGAAGGAATCAGCGGATCGTCAATCGCATGAATCAGCAGAACGGGTACCTGCAGCTGGCCGATCTTTTGCAGTGACTCAAATCTCTGAGTGAGAATCCACCGGATGGGTAGCCACTGGGTATAGCGGAAGCGCGTCACCATGTCTGCCATTGAGGTGAATGAGTTTTGGACAATAATTCCAGCCAGGTTGGGATGTCTGGTTGCAAGATCGATAGCGATCGCCCCGCCTAGCGAATGCCCATACACGAAAACCTCCTCTGCCTGAATGTTCTGCTCTCGCACCAGATAAGCCAGCGCTGCATCCGCGTCTTCATACAGCGAGGTCTCAGAGGGAAAGCCGCCTTCGCTCAGCCCGTAGCCCCGATACTCTGCGAGCAAGACACTAAAGCCAAGCTGCCTGAGCCAAAACGCCTGAGCGACATTAAAGCCAATATTGAGATCCGCGCCGTGAAAGTAGATCAGCGTACCAATACGATTTTTGGGGTGAGGTAGCCACCAGCCATGCAGATGCTCTGGGTGTTTGGCCTCCACATCTGCCGGAATCCAGACCTCCTCATATTCGATGTTGTAAGCGGCTGGTGTGGTTTGCAGAACGTACGAGGGGTGATAGAGCAGCCTGGGCTGGACCGTCCATAGAATCGTCAAAACCAGCAGGTAAGGGCAGATGAGGGCGATGGTTAACCGCTTGATTCGTCTTCCCCAACGCTGACGAAAGCGGCGCTGACCGATCAGCTTCAGCGCAATCAGCGAAATGACTATCGGTAGCCACAGGTGAGCCGTGCTAACCGCTGCCAAGCAGAGTTGCTTAGCGATCGCAATCAAGTCGGAGATAATGGCAGCCATCTAGACACAGCCCGCAGACCCAGCTATAAGATCAAAGTTTAAGCCTCGAACGGGTTTCGATGCGACGTGTAACAAATACTTTAAATTCCGACCCGATTTTTTGCGCCTATAGCTCCTGTCGAGTTGCTTAGGACACTTTTATCGGCTGAAACCGTTATCTGACAGCAGGCAACTCGACTCGCAGAGTAAGAATGCATCCTTACTTTGCTATAACAGCGTTTATTCTGGCCAACCCGTGAAGATTAGCCCTGCCGATATCGACCTGTTTCTTGAAATGGGTCCTGCAACTCCAGTGGTACGCTCAGCAGCAGGGCCAAGTTTTGCCGGAATTCAAAAGCTTTGTAGCCTACGTCAATACCTCTATGAAAGAGAGAGTAAAGGTGAGAAATTGTCTTTTTGACCATTCTGAGCTGATCGATCAGTTTATTCGAGAGAACCCAGCCGACTTCGCTACGCTACCGAAGAACCGCCCGATATGGACAAGCTAACCAAAAAAGCACGGCGCACGAATACGCTGCTCGATCAGCTGGATTGCACCATTGAGAGAGACTACTAGCTACCCCGCTATCGACCGCCGCCAGTTAAAGAACTTTTTCAATGCGTTTTGCAGAAAAGTATTTTTGGCGTACTTTTGCTTGGTGAGCTGAAGCGCCGTTTTAGGACTAATTTCGCTCAGGGTGGGGTAGATATGAATGCACTGCAAGGCGCTCACTTTGAGGTTTTGGCTCATCGCCAGCACCGCTTCGTGGATCAGCTCGCCCGCATGAAGTCCGACAATATGAGCGCCGAGAATTTCACCGTTGCCCTTAGTGATAAATTTGGCAAAGCCGTAGCCTGCTGACTCTGCCAACGCCCGGTCTACGCCGTCAAAGCCTTGCTGAAGCACGTACACATCATCGCCGTAGCGATCGCGCGCCTGTCGCTCAGTCAGTCCGACTCTGGCTAGTTCAGGATCAGTAAAGGTTGCCCAGGGGATCACTCGGTAATCTGCCTTTTTAGTCGGAAACACCAGCGCATTTTGCATGGCGACCCCAGCCTCATAGCCTGCCACATGGGTAAACTGATAGCCGCCAATTACATCGCCCGCTGCGTAAATGCGCTTGTTGCTTGTGCGCAGCTTTTCATCCACCTTAATGCCTTTTTTGTCGTAGTCTACGCCTGCCGCGTCCAGGTTAAGAGACTCTACATTCGGCCTGCGCCCGGTCGCAATCAAAATCTCATCAACAACAATTTTTTCATCACCAGCAACAATATGCTTTTTACCATCAATTACTTCTACCCTTTCAGCCCGAGCATTCGAGAGAATGCGCACACCTTCCGACTCCATTTGCCGCTGAACCACCCTGGCAGCGTCTGGATCTTCCTTCGGCATGACTACCTCCCGGCTGGATAGGAGCGTTACTTCTGAACCCAGCCGGGAAAAAGATTGACTCAGCTCGCAGCCAATCGGACCAGCGCCAATCACCGCCAGCGCATCAGGCCGCGATTTTATGCTAAAAACCTGTTCGTTCGTCAAAAAGCCAGCCGCTTCGAGCCCCTTCACGGGCGGCACCATTGCCCGAGAACCCGTTGCCACCAAAAATGCTCGCGCCTTGAGCTGACGACCGTTAACTTCAAATGTCTTTTCGTCAACAAACTGACCTTTGCCATAAATAACCTCTACTCCGAGCTTTTCAAATCGCTCGGTAGAGTCGTGCTCCTGAATGGTGTCGATAACTGAATGGACGTGGCCCAGCGCTTCTTCGAGCTTGATGGTGGGCTCGTTGGTATAAATGCCGAAGCGCGAGGCTGTCTTTACGTTATAGGCAATCTGCGCCGCATGGATTATCGACTTACTCGGCACGCAGCCATAGTGCAGACAGTCCCCCCCTAGCCGATCTTTTTCGATCAGGGCGACTTTTGCGTTGATCTGGGCACCGGCACTAGCTGCAACTAAGCCTGCCGAACCGCCGCCAATCACGACCAGATCGTATTCTACTGACATTGCATTTCCTCTTTACAAGCGCTCTTGATTGAAGAGTATGCCGTCTAGCTGAATCCTTGCTGAGAGTTCGCCTGAAAAACTATAGAATTTGCCGGATAGGATCGCCGGTGGCGCTAGTAGACCTAGTGAGGCGTGGGTGCGATCGCCCCGGCCTCTACCAAGACATCTGCATCGGCCCGCAGACTATCCTCATCGCTATCCAGGTGCCATACGGCAGCTGAGGCAGCGTAACGATCAGCCGTGCTAGCTGGCCTAACTCTCACCGCCGACTCGATTTCAGGCGCAGCAGGCAAATCTGATAGCGCAGGCGGCGGGCTCACTGACATGGCTGCTCGCTGCTCATGGGCAAAAACCAGCTGAGGGGTTCGCTGCTTTCCGCCGAGGCGCGTACGAATCGCTGCTTTTATAAAAGCCCGCTTACCCTGCTTTTGCAAAGGCTGAGCAGACAGGTGGCGCTGCGCCAGTAAATGCACCACTTCATCGGCATAGGGATCGATTTGGGGATCAGGCAGATAGGCGGTGCTGATATCAGCCTGGATAATTTGAGTCCTCAGTAGGTTCGCTCGTCGCAAGTCTGCGCGATCCAGGTTGGCTTCGCTCAAGTCTGCGTAGCTCAAATTAGCCCCGTAGAAAGTAGCCTCAGCCAGATAGGCCCCGGTCAGGTCTGCCCCGGTCAGGTCTGCGCCCCGAAAATCTGCGCCAATTAGACAGGCCTGCCGCAGATTGGCACCGCTCAAGTTCACCTGAGAAAAGTTGCCGCCATAGAAGTAGCCACCGCTCAGATCTTGACCTGCCAGATTACAAGATTCGTTGGGGTGGCGCGATCGCCACTGATTCCAAGCTTCTACGTCATTCTTTAATAAAATCAGACAGTCCATTGCAGTGTGCTTACTGAGTAATGCCTACACAGAGAAATGTGACTTCAAATCAGGAATTGAGCAGATAGCCGGCGATCCAGCGAACGGACACTATCGTTGTCACGACTAGCCCGTGGCCATGCTGCTAAATCCTTCTAGCCTCTTTGGGTTCATCCGGGCGGTAAAGGATTGAAAGGGTCATTTGAATAGGCTCAATGTAGAGACACAAACATCTGCGCCTCTACATCTTTTCTCCTTCTGATTATTCGGATTTGGAATATTACTGATCGTTCTGGCGATCGCCCCGGCGTCCCTGGGGTCGCTCTGGCAGCTGCTGGCGCTGCTCGTCTGTGAGCACCGCATTAATTTGCTCGTGAGAGCTTTCGTGAATGGCTCGCAGCTGCTGGCGCTGCTCGTCAGTCAGATCGAGCGATCGTAGGCCTTCGCGAGGCGACTCACTATTCTCCAGCGCGGCCTGCTGCTCAGCTGTTAAGACGGTGCTCATTTGGCTGCGAGCTGCCGTGCGAATCGCCTCGACTTGAGCTGACTGCTCATCGGTCAGGCCGAGCGCTTCAAAACGTTGCCCTCTTTCACCTTGCCCGCCTCGGTCAGGGCGCGCTGCTATCAGCTGCTGACGCTGCTCATCGGTGAGCAGCGCGTTAATTTGCTCGCGGGAGCTTTCAAGAAGCACGCGCATCTGGCTGCGCTGCGCCTCGGTCAGGTCGAGCGATCTCAAGCCTTCGCGAGGCGACTCACTGCTCTCTATTGCGGACTGCTGCTCTGGCGTTAGCACCGTTTCAAGCTGGCTGCGGGCCTCGGTGCGAATGGCCTCAATTTGGGCAGATTGAGCGTCGGTCAGGTCGAGCTGCTCAAAGTTTGGCCCCCGATGACCGTCGCCGTCTGCACTAGCCGCTTTAACTAGCGCCAGCGGAGCTGCCAAAAGTGTCACCGCCGCCAGACTGCCCAGAGCGATTGTTTTAAGATTGAGTTTCATTTGGTTTCAGGTGTGGGGTGAATAGGGGCAGAAGCTTTAGCTGTCGTGAGCTTTAGCGCCTGCCTGGTCTTGTACTGTTTAAGCTTAGGCAACGCCCCTGCTGCTTGAGAGGCTGCAAAGGTCATGATCGCACCCATGACTTTAGTCACGACCCGCCCCAATCTGATCAGCGCCTGCGCAATTGAGCGATAGTTTTGTCAAGCGCTTCTCGCTTGGAGAGACTGTATCAACACTCCTGGCCCTCTCTGGCAACCTGCATGAGCCAAGCCATTCAGCTAAAAAATCATCCTTTTCGCTTTCTGCTCTACCTGGAGTGGGGGCTGCTGGCGGTCGCTTTTATCAGTGTGCTAGAAGGTCCGCCGCTACCGCTGGGCAGACGGGGCGGCCCCCCACCCGGATGGGAGCACAGTCCTCTGATGGCGGTCGTTCCGCTCATTCTTTTCGGTCTGATGGGGCTCTATTTGCCGGTGGGTAAGCTGCCGCGCTTGGGGCATACGCTTGGGCAAATACTGCTCATTTTACTGACGCTGATCACATCGGTGGCAATGTTCAACGATGGCCGAATTGTGCCGGTTGTTTACTTAATATTGGTGATTCGGGGCTGTCTGATGTTTGGGGTGGTGGGCCGCATCGCCTTAACTGGCCTTGCCTTCGCTTTGTTTTTAGTCGGGCTACAGCTGCGGCTACAGTCGCTTTTGAGAGTGAGCAATCGCCTGCCGCCCCCGGTTCAGCGTCGCTTGCAGGGCTTGATTATGAGCTTTCAGCTCAATTTCATCGTGCTCTTTGGCCTGTCGCTACTGCTGGTGGTGCTGCTGATTAACGCGCTGCTCACCGAACGACAAAGCCAGCAGCGGTTGCAGCAAGCCAATCAAAACCTGCAACGCTCCGCTCAAGAGATTGAAAAGCTGGCGATGGATCAAGAGCGCAGCCGGATTGCCCGCGACATTCACGATGCCCTGGGCCATTCCCTCACCGCGCTCAATATTCAGCTGGAAAGCGCAGTTAAGCTCTGGGAAAAAGACCCCGCCAGAGCCCATCAATTCTTAGGCAAAGCCAAACGCCTCGGCACCCAATCTCTTCAAGAAGTGCGCCACTCGGTGGACGCCTTGCAGCGAGACTCGCTAGCTGGTGACACTTTAGAAAACGCGATCACGCTCCTTCTCCAAGATATTCAGGGCAGTCAAGCTGAACCGAGCCTCACCGTAACCTCAGAGATTCATCTCAGCCATGCCTTACCGACCAACGTCAACGCTATCCTCTATCGCATTGTGCAAGAGGGGCTGACGAATATTGTGAAACACGCTGATGCTAGCCATGTTCACTTGCGGCTAGCCAGCACATTAGCGGCTGTCACCCTGAGTCTTAAAGATGATGGTATCGGCTTTGACCCTGACCAGGCCCGGACAGGATTTGGCTTGCAGAGTATGCGCGATCGCGCCCAAGCTACAGGCGGCACCTTTACCCTCACCAGCTCGCACACCCCTGCAACGGGCACCCACCTTCAAGTCAGCCTGCCGCTGTCGTCAGCCGCTAGCCCAGTTTGATAAGCCACTCAATAAACCCATTTCAATAGCTCAGTCCGCCATGCTCAAAATTCTCATCATCGAAGATCAGCAGCTCATTCGTGAGGGTCTCACCGCTCTACTGTCTCTAGAAGCCGATCTGAAGATAGTCGGCGAAGCTGAGAACGGACAGGCAGCCCTGGATCTACTTGCTAATCTGCTTCCTGACAATCTGCCCGATGTCGCTTTGTTAGATATGCGAATGCCGGTGATGGATGGGGTCGCAACCACGACGCACCTGAACCAGCGCCATCCCACGATTAAAGTATTAGTGCTCACGACCTTTGACGACGACCAGCTGGTAGCTCAGGCAATGGCGGTAGGTGCGCGGGGCTACCTGCTCAAAGACACCCCCTCAGAAGAACTCGCCATGGCGATTCGCTCAGTCGCTAAAGGCTACAGCCACTTTGGCCCTGGCATTGTGCAAAAGATGATGGGCGCATTGCCGCAGGTCACCGATAGCGCCACCGCCGAAAATGAGGCTTCACCGGCGAAAGCCCTACCGCCTGAAGTCATGACCCTGACGCCTCGGGAAAAAGAAGTGCTCATCTGCATTGGGCAAGGCGCTAGCAATCGCGAAATTGCCGAACAGCTCTACCTTTCCGAAGGCACAGTCAAAAACCATGTGACCAGTATACTGAGCCAGTTGGGACTGCGCGATCGCACCCAGGCCGCCCTTCTAGCCCAGTCCATTCAGCTTTCTTAAGCCCACCTTTTAGCCCAGATAGATCACATAATCCATCAAAAAAAATCAACGCGACTATATAGAAACGAAACACAATAGGGTACAAATAGACAGCCATCTGATGAGCATCTGCCCTTGCCTCTCAGCGTAATTTCTCCCAAATTACTCAAAAAATCTAGATATCTGTCAAGTTTCACCTTGACGAATGTCACTGACGTTGCTCTAATTTGACTACCTATCTAGCGTAGTTTGTCAATTCAACTGCCCTTACCCCCCCTATAGCTTGTCCTCTCTTCCTATGAAGCCTTCCCATCCTGCTGAATCTCCCCAATCACCGCAGGCCTCCTATGCGCCCTCTGTACCGATGTCGGTATACCGGGAGCTAGCGGCTGAGATGCGGGCCAACAAAGCTGTGATCGATTCTCTCAACAGCCGCAATCAGCTCCTCCAGCAGCAAAATCAACGCCTTAAGCAAGAAATCCACAGCGTTGTACAGGCTACATTGACCTTGGGTCAGTTTGCTGGGGTGGCCCGGCAGTCTGAAGAAGGGTTTCCTGGGGCGATCGCGCCCGACACCCTAGCCAGACTTGTGCGCACCGAATCTCCAGAGACCGCTTCAGACAACCCTTCAGACAGCCATTCAGACAGTGCCTTCACAGCGGATCTGCTGGGCAGCGCCAGCAGCTCTCAGACTGGCAGCTCTCAGACTGGCAGCTCTCAAACAGGCAGCTCTCAGACAGCGACTCCGGCCCCATCGCCCCACACCCCACGGCAGCGCGTCCCCCGGCCAATCTCACAATCTTCTCTGCAAGTGGCTCCTTATCCAGCGCCCCCGGCAGCTCGCCAGGGCCAGCCTCCAATTCAACGGTCGCCAAAACCGGCTGTGCGGCAGAGCAACCGACGCACTGAAGCCGCTTTTGGCATTGGCACGCTAGCCAATACCACCGTCAAGCTATTCACCGAAAAGACCGGAGAGTATCGCAGCTCTGCGCTAGATTCTCAAGGCGATAAGGAAATTAGCAGTATCTGGTTGGTGCTGTCTATCATCTTGATTATTGTGACGGCTTTTGGGGCCGGGTTCTTAATCATGAAGCCACTGCTGAACAAGCGCTAAAATCTCTTATGGTAGTAATAGATACAGAGTAGAGGGGTAAAACTCCTGCTATAGACTATGTAATGCTACATCGGCCCATCGGGTTTCTACGCAAAAGCTGAATGCCTGAGCAGGTTGTTCAAGTGATTGCGGAGAGGCCTGATGACACCGCCGTAGCTATCTAGATGGGCAAATATTGGGAGAAATATAATTAAGCCATGAAAAGAGTTGAAGCCATTATTCGTCCCTTTAAGCTAGACGAAGTCAAGATTGCTCTGGTGAACGCGGGTATCGTAGGCATGACCGTTTCGGAAGTTCGCGGCTTTGGCCGACAGAAGGGTCAAACCGAGCGCTATCGTGGGTCTGAATATACGGTGGAGTTTCTACAAAAGCTGAAGCTAGAGATTGTCGTAGAAGATGCCCAAGTGCAAATGGTGGTCGATAAGATTGTAGAGTCGGCTCGCACGGGCGAAATTGGCGACGGTAAGATATTTATTAGCCCGGTCAACGAGATTGTGCGGATTCGGACGGGGGAGAAGAATCTGGAAGCGGTTTAGGGGTTGGGAAGATAGGAGACAGGAGACAGGAGTCAGAAGACGGGAGCAGGAGACGGGAGTCAGAAGACAAGGGTCAGAAGGCAGAAGTCGGAAGACAGTCAATCAGAATCTAAATCGGTGAGGGGGATAGCGAGTGGCTATGCCCCTTTATTTTTCAGTCGGGTCTTGTTGTATGCAGCCGTCTTCAGCTTCACCACAAACGCCTCGCCAAAGGGTCGAAGCTTGCTTGCAGACCTATGCTCGTTTCGGTGTTGACCTGGGGTTAGACCGAATAGAAAGCCTGCTAGCAGCGCTGGATAATCCACATCAGCGGGTGCCGATTATCCATGTGGCTGGAACTAACGGCAAAGGCTCGGTTTGCGCGTATCTGGCTGCTGTACTGAGTGCGGCGGGCTACCGTACCGGGCGCTACACGTCTCCTCATCTGGTGAATTGGACAGAGCGCATCTGCATAGATGATGAACCGATCAGCTGGACAGATTTGCAGACTCATTTGGCGACAGTCGAAGCAGCGATGGAGAAGCCTCTCCTTCAGAGAATCGCACCTGATGTCGCCATCCCAACGCAGTTTGAAGTTTTTACTGCCGCTGCCTGGCAGTACTTTGCCCGGCAGCAGGTCGATATTGCGGTGATAGAAGTGGGCCTGGGCGGTCGGCTCGATGCCACCAATGTCTGCCCTACCCCGCTGGCTACGGTGATTGTCTCTATCGGCCTCGACCACTGGCAGCGACTGGGGCCGACGCTAGCTGATATCGCGGGTGAAAAGGCTGGCATTTTAAAGACTGGGGTTTCAGTGATCGCTGGCCCTTTACCAGCGGCGGCGCAGGCCGTCATCACCACTCGCGCTGCCCAATTGCAGGCTCCGCTCACCTGGGTTACACCGGCTGAAGTCGTCGAGGAAGCACAAGAAGTTTCTTCAGCGCCAGAACTGATCTACGACGGTATTCAATATCCGCAGGCTTTGCTCGGCGACCATCAGCGGGTGAATTCGGCCTGTGCGATCGCCACTCTCCAGCGCCTCCGCGTCCAGGGCTGGCTCATTCCAGATGAAGCGATTGTCAGCGGCATGGCTCAGGTACAGTGGCCCGGACGCCTGCAAAAAAGGCAGTGGCAGGGCCACGAGCTGCTGATTGACGGGGCTCATAACGCTGACGCGGCGCGATCGCTCAGAGCCTATATCGACCGCACTTTTCCGCACCAGTCAATTACCTGGCTGATGGGCATGTTAGCGACTAAAGACCATGCTGGCGTTTTTGCAGCGCTGCTGCGGGCGGGCGATCGCCTGCACCTGGTGCCCGTGCCAGGTCACCTCAGCGCCGAGCCATCGGATCTATCAGCAATAGCAAAGCAAACCTGCCCTACCCTCCAGATCACCATGCATCTCAATTTAAAGGCAGGGCTCACCGCTGCTGTCCAAACTGATCCTATTGTTTTATGCGGCTCGCTCTACCTGATTGGCTACTTTTACGAACATTTTGCCAACCTTCATGAACCTTATACTGATGCTTGATAAACTTTATGAAGCTAAGTATTTTTTACTTGAACTCAACGAGAGAGTGCTTCTATAAGTTAAAAGGGCTAAAAACCTATAAAAAACGAATAGGCAGGGTTGTGATGAATAAGTTTGGGAAAGTGGCGATCACCGCTAGCACCATTGCCATCACGCTGGTGCCCCTTCAGGCCCTGGCTAAAGACTACGGCGCTCTCAATATTTTTGGCGACAGCCTGGTAGACGCTGGCAACCTGTTTAACGTAACTGGCGTCCCTCCCTCGCCGCCCTACGACCAAAAGTTTTCCAATGGTCCTATCTGGGTAGAGCAGCTAGCCTTTGAATTCGATCTTGAGCCAGCGCTCGTCACAGAAGCCATCCCCAGCTTGCTCAGTGGCAAATTACCTACCGAGGGTATTAACTTCGCCTTTGGTGGCGCTCTCAGCTCTAATGTCAACGTCGGCGGGTCACCGCTGCCGGGCTTACAGCAGCAAATTGAGACATTTGACAGACTCGCGACTTTCATTCCCCCTAAGCCAGATGCGCTCTTTGTGCTGCTAGCAGGCGGCAATGACTACAACGAAGCTATCGTCAAGCCCGATGTAGTGGACACTGCTGCGCTGCCTGGACAGGTCACTGACAACCTGATCGATGCCGTCGTCACGCTAATCGATTCTGGGGCTAAACAACTGCTGGTGAGCAACCTACCAGACCTGGGTCAGCAGCCCTTCGCCGACTTCCTTGACCAGATCAACCCGCAAAGCTCTACCCTGCTGACCGGTTTTTCTACTCAGCACAATCTGCTGCTAAACCAAAAGCTCACCGACCTAGAAACTACCTCTGGCACTCAGATTGCGCAGCTGGATCTAGAGAGTCTGCTGGCGTCGGTCACTAGCAATCCAGCCGAATTTGGCTTTGCCAACGTTGATCAAGCCTGTCTGACCAATTTTCAGCCAGGCTTTGTGTTTGAAGGCATCTGCGAAAACCCCAGTGAATTCCTGTTTTGGGACAATATTCACCCGACGACCCAAGGCCACGCTCTGATTGCGCAGCTGGCGTTAGAAACGCTGAACGAAAACGACGAACTTGAGGCAGACGCTCAAAGCGTTCCTGAGCCGGGCGGCATAGTCGGGTTGCTAATGTTAGGTGGGGGCGCGATTCTCCGGAGAGGCTTCGCTATCGCTGCCTACAGGTCGCGCTCAAAATTGCGCAGTTAGCCGCTGTAATGCCCTGAATCCGACTGACTTTTTCGTCTCTCAATAAAAACTGAGATTCTATTTTTCATTTTTGACAATGTCTTTCTGCACACTGGTGTGCAGAAGTAGGAGGGTGACAGTGCCAGACACTACGATTAAAGTGACATTTATGCCAAGTAGCGCGATTCCCCCCCATCCGCGAACGGGGTCGTGAGAGAGGAAGGCAATTGCACCGGCTACACCAGCTGGAACCAGTGCCAAAGCAGCGACCACGCCCACCAATGTGTCGGTTTTGCGCTCAGTCAGTGCCACCATGCCGGCAATACCAGCAGCAATTGCAGTGACAACGCTATACCAACCAGGGCTGACCCGTTCCTGTAGCAATGCTTTATCGAGCAAGCTAGTCTCCTCAGGTAGAACATCGGTAACGTTGAGCAGCCATGTAATGACCAGGGCTGCGGCCATCGAAATGCTCAAGCCCAGCATGGCAGAAATCGTCCCTTCAAGCGCCAGCCTGGGCTGACGGCTCACCACAGAAAATGAGATAAGGGCTAAAGGGGGAAGCGCTGGCGCAATTACCATAGAACCAATCAACACTGGTACAGAGTTAGTCAGTAGGGCGATCGCCGACAGCACTCCAGCAGTAGCCATGAGCACAATGTAAGAAGCACTGAATTCGCTTAGCTCAGCGACGTATTGAATGGTTTCAGACGAGACGATTTTAAGTTGGGAGGCCATGTAGACAAGTTAAGGGTGATTTTCTCACTATAGGTTCTTCAAATTGTCTCAGCTTGAGACTCATCATCTGTAGAGCCGTGCCACGAACTCCCGTGGTTAGTCATTTAGACGGTCATGCTCATCAGGCCACCGTCTTCACCGGGAGCGTCTAATTCTGTTTCAACGGCGGCTATTCTTCATCGCCCATCGGCGTTAGATAGCAGCCCGCAATCTTCCAATCGCCCATCGGCTGACGCTGCATCATATAGGTCGCCCGAATCAGCTGGCCGTCTTGGTCCATCAGCATCACCTGCTGGGAGGGCAACCCATCGATTTTGAGCAGCGCTTCAAAGATCACTGATCGAGGTCGATACACAGTTGGATAGGCAGCTTCTACCATCCGCGCAAAGTTTTCGGCAGTGCCAAACTGCCGCTGAATGCCTGGAGCAGCCTGAGAAAAGGCTCCCAGAAAATTGTCCTGTTGAAAAGCCGTAATCTGCCGCTCAATGACTTTGCGTATGGCCTGTGAGTCTGCCTGGGTGATGTCTTTATCCATATTCTGTGCTGATGCTATCTTAGTCGCTTCTCCCCGCTCATATCTCTATCATCGGTTAACTGAAAGCCTTAGACAGCAGTCCTCAGACAGAAAAATCCTAAAAAAGGAAGGGTAGCACCGGGCGGTTTAGCGATAGTATTTGAGCGCTCAGCTAGGGGCCGAGATCATGCATTATAGAAACAACGCTCCCAATGACAGCCTACATAGCGGCGTGTGGGCGCAGTATGCCGCGAGTCTTGGCCCGCTGTACTATCAGAGCCTGTCGCCAGCAAGGTGTATTCAAGCCAAGTGACCAACGCTACAGACGGGAGTGAATCGCTCAGCACAATGCCCACTATCGATGTCCAAAACCTGGGTAAAGTTTACCCAGTAGCCGTCAAAGAACCCGGTATGCGGGGGACGCTGCGGCATTTTTTCCGCCGCACCTATCGCAATATTGAAGCGGTGAAGCAAGTCTCTTTTGATATTGGTTCAGGCGAAGTCGTAGGCTTTTTAGGACCCAACGGTGCTGGTAAAACAACCACACTCAAGATGCTCACTGGCCTGATCCATCCGTCTACTGGCAAAGTAGAAGTCGCTGGCTATCGGCCCTTTCAGCGAGATCCCAAGTTTCTGCGGCAGATCACGCTGGTGATGGGCCAAAAACAACAGCTGCTCTGGGATTTGCCTGCTCTCGACTCGCTGCGGATAAATGCGGCTATTTACGATTTGACTGACGCTGAATTTCGCCAGCGTGTCGGTGAGCTAGCCGAAATGCTCTCCATTCAAGACCAGCTCCGGCAGCCGGTGCGCAAACTCTCTCTGGGTGAGCGGATGAAAGCAGAAATGCTAGCGGCGCTGCTGCACCGGCCTCAGGTCCTGTTTTTAGATGAGCCTACCCTGGGCCTCGATGTCAATGCTCAGGTGGCCGTTCGCAGCTTTTTACAGGAGTACAACCAGCGCTATGGGGCGACTATATTGCTCACCAGTCACTATATGGCAGATATTACGGCACTGTGCGATCGCGTCTTAGTCATTCACCAGGGCAGCTTAATCTACGACGGCCTGCTCGATGGCCTGCTCACACACTTTGCCCCCTACCGAGAAGTCTCCGTCGAATTTGAGCGCCATCAGTCAATCGACCGGGAAGTCCTTTTACCCTACGGTGACCTGCAAACCTTAGAAGGCGCTCAGGCAACTTTTCTAGTCAGCACAGATGAGCTAACGGCGACCATCTCCAGGCTGCTGAACAACTTAAAAATTCAAGATCTCACCATTACTGAACCGCCAATAGAAGATGTCATCGGCAAAGTCTTTCAAACTGGCGAGCTAAGTTAAACCTTTTTCCTCTCTTTTCTCTATCCCATGCTCCGCCGCCCCCTAAAAATCGCTCGCACCTTTCTCTCGGTTTACTATGCCTACATGGTGGAATACCGGGCTGAGCTAATTTTCTGGGTGCTCTCCGGCAGCTTCCCACTGATTTTTTTGGGTCTGTGGAATCAAGCTGCTCAAAGCGGCGACCTGGGCTTTACCCCAGCTGAATTTGCCCGCTATTTTTTAGCGGTTTTTCTCGCCCGCCAGTTTTCAGTGGTCTGGGTGATTTGGGATTTTGAGAAAGAAGTTGTTCAGGGAAAGCTCTCCCCTTTGCTATTACAGCCCATCGACCCGGTCTGGCGTCACTTCTTTGGGCACCTGGCTGAGCGCTTCACCCGGCTGCCTTTTATCTTGCTGCTGGTGGGGTTATTTTGCTTGCTCTATCCTGAGGCGATCTGGATACCGACTCCCTATGCCTGCTTTTGGGGGACGCTCACCCTACTACTCTCTTTTTGCCTGAGATTTTTAATCCAGTACACCTTTGCGATGCTCGCCTTTTGGGTAGAGCGGGCGACCGCTATTCAGCAGTTTTGGTTTTTGTTCTATACCTTTCTCTCGGGCATGATTGCCCCTTTAGAGCTGTTCCCGGCTGCCGTGCGAGAGTTTGCCCTGTGGACGCCTTTTCCCTATCTGGTGTATTTTCCGGCGAGCTTATTAATTGGCCTGCCGGTGGATCTAGGCAGAGGCTTGCTGACGATGGCTGCCTGGGGAGTGATCGCCTTGATCATCAACCGCAGACTGTGGCGATCAGGTCTTAAGCATTACTCAGGCATGGGGGCATAAACACTGTCAGCATGTTCACGCACTACCACTAATAGAATTATATTGCAAGCTTTAAAAAGCCAGATAAGAAATTGGCTTTGTAGTGGCTTCTGCCTTGCTCTCTATATCGTCTGATTAATTCAGCGATTATCGTCTCTTAACACACGGGTAATAATACGAACAAGATTAGCCTATTAAGCGGACGTACAGTCTAAGTAATATTTACTATGTTGACTGAACCGAAAAATTACACAGCGATCCCTCACAGTGAGTACAAAGATACGTGAGCCTGGCTATTTGACCGGTTTTCACCCTCTGTATACCGACTATGCTTTAGCGCCATTTTTAGATGAGAAGCGCTTTTTCGTTGATGCAGCCCTTCTCTCAACAGCGTGCAATCCTATCCAAGATCGAGCCTTTCAACAGCCAATGAGTAGCTCAACTCGCTCAAAGCAACCTGTCTCCTCGCATAAGCCCCTACGGGCGCTTATGCCGCGCCTGCGCTCAGCTCAAAGCAGCCAACCTATGCTCGCTGCCGAGCTGGTTGCCGAGCTGCCTACTGAACTGGCCGTCGAGCTGCCTGTCGAGCTACCTGCCGAGCTATCTTTGGGTCAGCTATCCAACAGCGACCTGATTCTCTGCTGCCAAAATCACATCGAGAAAGACAGAGCCGCTTTTGAGGAGTTGGTGAGCCGCTATCAGCGATATGTCGATAAGCTGCTCTATAACCTGGCTTCGGACTGGTCTGACCGAGCTGACCTGGCTCAAGAAGTTTGGATTCGCGTTTACCGAAGCCTTCATCGCCTCAAAGAACCGGCTCGGTTTAAGAGCTGGCTCAGTCGCATTACCACCAATCTTTTTTACGATGAGCTGCGCAAGCGCAAGCGCTTTCGAGGGCTGGTTTCCCTCGATACGCCTCGCTACTCCAGCGACGGCCAATATGACTGGGAGCTGCCTTCTGGTGAGCCCACCCCTGCGGATAGAATGATGACTCAGGAGTTTCACGATTATCTTAAGCAGGCGATGGCAGAGCTGCCTGAGGTCTTTCAAACAACGATTGCCCTCCGTGAGCTACAGGGGCTGTCCTACGAAGAAATTGCCGATATTACAGGGGTTTCTCTCGGTACCGTAAAGTCTCGCATTGCCAGAGCCCGGCAGCGGCTGCAAGAAAACCTGAAGATCTATTTGAATGCCAGCTGATGAGATATAGCTTCCGGCACTTCGCTTCATGCAGCATTACTGACTGTAAGCCATATATAGCAACAGGAAAAGTGCTCCGCGAAGCGCGAATGCATCCGCGCTTCGCTATACTAGCCAAGTCTGAGCCAGCGCTGAGAGAGTAAACCGCAGAGCGCCATAGAGAACTGGTGAGAATTGAACATGATGGTGGGCCGATATCTGCGAGTGCTGCGGTTGTTTTGGCAGGTGGCGATCGCTGCCGAGCTAGAGTACCGCATCAACTTCGTAGTCTCAGTGATTAGCAGCCTGGGCGGGCTAGTAGGAAGCTTGTTTGGCCTGTTTTTGTTTTACCGCACCGACTATACCTTTGAGGGCTGGTCCTGGGATCAGGCGCTGGTGGTGCTGGGCATCTTTACCATTTTGCAGGGCATTTCAGCTACTTTTTTAGTGCCCAACCTGAATAAAATTGTCGGGCATGTGCAGGAAGGCACGCTCGATTTTGTTTTGCTGAAGCCGATTAGCTCTCAGTTTTGGCTGTCTACGCATACTGTTTCGCCCTGGGGTCTACCCGATCTCTTTTTTGGCGCGATTATTATCTTTTATGCCGGGGGGCATTTGGAGATCTCACCGGTGGCCTATTTAGCGCTGCTGCCGCCGCTGTTGCTGGGCGTTGTCAGTCTTTACAGCCTGTGGTTTATTTTGGGTGCGACGAGCATTTGGTTTGTCAAGATCTATAACGTGACCGAGGTGCTGCGATCGCTCCTTGAAGCCGGTCGGTTTCCGGTAGAGGGCTACCCTGCCGCCTACCGGGTTTTCTTCACCTTTATTATCCCCGTGGCCTTTCTCACCACCGTCCCAGCCCAGACCATGATTGGCCGCAGTGAAACCACCTGGCTCCTGGGATCGGCTTTGCTAGCCGCGCTGCTTTTCCAGTTTTCCAGGTGGTTTTGGGCATTTGCACTGCGGTTTTACACCAGTGCCTCTAGTTAGCTTTGTGGTTTAGCTTTTTGGTGAGACACCTCAATTACCGTGTGGACGTTACCTCGAGGCAAGTAGTCGCCTTTTACGGTCACAGAGAGCGGGTCACAGGCCGCAACAAAGTCATCCAAAATGAGGTTGACTGACTCTTCATGAGAAATGTTGCGATCGCGATAGCTGTTGATATACAGCTTAATAGCCTTGAGTTCGATCACTTTTTGGTCTGGCACATAGCTAATGTAGATTGTCGCAAAATCTGGGTAGCCGGAAAAAGGGCACTTGCAGGTAAACTCGGGCAGCGTGATATTGATGGTGTATGCCCGCCCCGGACGCGGGTTTGGAAATGTGATGAGTTCGCCTTCTGCGATCGCTCGTTCACCGTACAGGGAGGGCGCTGTCGATGCTTTATTAGTTGTGTTTGGAATCATCATGTAGCCGCTATACGAATAGGCATTCTAGGGTAACCTGAGTTCGGGATAAGCAACTCATGCTTATTGCCCGAAGCAAGTCCCTTCTGGAAGGGTGGCCCGCAGGGTCGGGATGGGTCGGCAACGTGCGCTACACACCGAAACCCACCCCTGCGCCCCTCTAGAGGGGATCTACTTGAGGCTATGTGTTAAAAAGCGCCGACAGTCGGGCATCACAGGCAATCACTTATCCCGAACTGACGTTAGGGTATCAAGCTTTGAGGTCGCTGAAAAAGTCTGAGTTTGGGTTAGAGGCGGCGGCTTATTTGGCTGCTATAGCTCTTGCCGAGTTGCTTAGGACACTTTTATCGGCTGAAACCGGTATAGCTTCCGGCACTTTGCTTCATGCAGCATTACTGACTGTAAGCCATGTACAGCAACAGGCAAAGTGCTTCGCGAAGCGCGAATGCATCCGAGCTTCGCTATATCTGACAACGGCAACTCGACTCGCAAAGTAAGAATGCATCCTCACTTTGCTATCTTTTAAAGATGGCAATTTTGAATACGTCTCGCTAGCGCTGAAGACCGTAGCAGAAGCTCGTGGAAGTGAAGACAATCCGAATTCTGATTGAGAGCAATGCTATCAATCACTTGCTCCAAGGTGGAAATTCCAGCGTTGCCAACGATAGTCAGTTTGTTAAATCAGTTAGGACTCAAACTATCGGTGACGACTAACGATAAGCAAGCTGCTTAAGCTTTCGCATCTGAGAGGGCGGTGCGGGCCATAGAAGCGATTGCCTGATCCGTTGCCTTAGGCAGTTGATAATATCGACCGCCTGCTACCTTTGCTAATTCCTTCCCGAAGCCTGTCGAAACAAACTTTCGCTCGGTGTCAATAATCAACAGCTGATAGCCGGTAGCGCGAATGCTGCCTGCAATTTCTAGCAGTTCGGCTTTGATGTCGGGTTTCTCTTCGGTATCTTCCGGATCATCTCCTAAAGAACGAGAAAGCGGCACATTTCCCCTGCCGTCGGTAATAGCGACAATCACAACGCTGCCGACATCGCCAGATTTTTGCGCATTCGTACCCACTCGTACAGCTTGCATAAGCCCGTGAGCGAGAGGGGAGCCACCCCCGCAGGCCATGGTCTCTAATCTGCGCTTGGCGGCTGTGATTGAGCGGGTAGGCGGCAGCAATACTTCGGCCTGCTCGCCTCGAAAGGGAATCAGCGCGACCTGATCTCTGTTCTGATAGGCATCGGTAAGCAGGCTCAGCACCGCACCTTTGGCATTTTGCATACGGTTGAGCGCCATCGACCCGGAGGCATCGACCACAAAGATGATCAGTGAACCCGCTTTGCGAGCTAGACGTTTAGCGCGAATGTCGCCAGATTCGACAATGACTTTGCGGTCGGGCTGGCGATCGCGCCTGGCCTTCTGATATGGAGCAGCCGCACGAAGCGTGGCGTCCACTGCAATCCGGCGAGCTGGCCCAGTTGGAATAAAGGGCTTGATGTACCGACCGCGCTCATCGGAGAAGATAACGCTGTTCTTACCTGAAGAGCCCTGCCGGGTGGTGGATTCAGCAAAAGACAGCAAAGACGAATCTAACACAACGCCTTCTGGATCAAAAACGAACTCTTCTGGAATAGAGGGCGGCTGTTCAGGCTGCTCCTCTTCTTCTTCAGAGTCATCGTCTTTATCGGTATCGTCTTCCTGATTTTCATCAGAATCTTGCTGGTTTTGTGGCGGCGGTGGCGGCGGCGGATTCTCTTCTTCCTGTGGGGGCACGGCGCTAGAGCGCGGCACAATCACCAGCTCAACGGCATGCCGCAAATCGTCGGCAGTAACGTTGGTACGGCCATCTAGCGCGGCGCAGGCTTTGGCCACCCGCACGGCAAACAGCTCAGCCCGATGGCCCATCACGCCGCCGCGCAGCGCTTCAGTCACCAGATAGCTGATTTGATCGGTACTGATAGTGACATCTTTTAGCCACTCGCGGGCCAGGATAATTTGAGTCTTAAGCGAGTCAATTTCTTCTTCGTACTCGGCTAAGAAGGGAGAGGGATCATTGACAAAGCGGTTGACCTGTTCTACAGCGGCGACTCTATCGTCTAAAGTCAGGCTGGTGTCGGCAGAGAGTGCGATCGCAATCCGGTCCAACAGGTGTTCTCGCAAATTCCCTTCTTCAGGATTATAAGTGGCAATCATCAGCGGCTGACACGGATGCTGAAAGCTAATGCCCTCACGCTCTATCTGGTTGCGCCCCTGAGTCAGCGTCGAAAGCAACAGATTGCTGATCTGATCATCTAAGAGATTAACTTCATCGATATAAAGCACGCCTCTGTGGGCTTCTGCCAACAGCCCTGGCTGAAAGATGCTCGCCCCGGTGCTAATAGACTTGGCCACATCCACAGAGCCCAGCAGCCGGTCTTCGGTGACGCCCAGCGGAATTTGAATAAAAGGGGCTTTGACAACTTGAGTTGGCAGATCTTCAACCGGCGTGTCAGCCGCAAGTCGACTGGCCGTCTCATCGTCCCATTCACCGGGTTTGGTCGGGTCGCAGTTGCAAGAGCCCTCAACAATCTCAATGGGCGGCAGCAGCTGATAGAGCGCCCGCGCCAGCACCGACTTAGCCGTGCCTCGCCGCCCCGCAATTACTACCCCGCCCAGCCCCGGATCGACCGCTGAGAGCAGCAGCGCAAACTTAATCGACTCCTGGCCGACAACAGCCATCAGCGGAAAGGTTTCGGGGGTATTGGCAGTGAGAAGCGTTGGCATAGTGAAAGAGTTATTTACAAGGCTGTCTACAGCTAGCCTACATCTGGCGACCGCTGCGACTGCCTGGAATCACGGGCACCTCTACGGCCTCACGGAATTCTTCTACGCTCTCATCGAACTGAATCGGCAGCACACCGACTACATTCTCATGCGGACGAGGAATAATCACCCAGGTTTCGAGCACGCCACCAGGCGCATTTTGGGCCGCTTCTACGCCCGCTTCCATTGCCGCTTTGACTTCTGAAACATCGCCTCGAATATTGATGCAGAACCGGGCACTCCCCGCTCGAATGTAGCTAACCAGGGTCACTCGACCCGCTTTTACCATCGCATCAGCGGCGGCTAGCACGGGGGGGAACCCTTTGGTTTCAAGCGATCCAACTGCCTGTGGCATCTATAATCTCCTAATTTTAATGGAGGCCACTCTATGAACTCCATTCGTAATTGTACGGGAGAAGGGGAACGGCCTCAATTGAGGTCAGCGTATTTTTTTCAGAGGCGGAAAATCCAGTTTTTCAGCCCGCAAGCTTCAGCGTATTGACTCTTGCGAACCCCGGTCTGACTTGCTCAAAAGGCTCACTCGATAAAGGGTATAGATTCTTCAGTGTAGTCAAGCTCTAGCGTGGTCAGCACGTTTTGAGTAGGGTTAGGGATCAGCGTGTGGGCATAAGCACCGTCGCCGTAGCAGGCGTTAGCAGCTTTGAGCCCGGCCTCAAGCGCTCTTGCAACTTCTGCATTTTGACCTCGAACGACTACGTATTGATGGCCGCTGTCAGCCGGGGCGATTTTGATTAGCGTAACTCGGGCCGCTTTGACCATGGCATCTGCCGCTGCGAGGGAGGCAGGGAATCCGTGGGTTTCAATAGTGACAACGGCAATGGGCATGGGTGTAAGGCGATTTAATTGTCTTGGAATTATACCCTGGTGGGTGCGGCTACACTTTAATGCCGCTAGGTTGGCTGCGGGTGGCGATGATGCGATCGCACCCCGACTCTGGATAGGCCCAGGCATAGTAGCTTTCTTTGGGGTTACCCCAGCAGAGCAACAGATACAGTTCGCTGCGGGTGGCTTCGGCATCGGCCCATTCAGCGCGTTCGATCAGGGTTTCGACTCGTTCTGCTGTAATCGGCTCAGGCGGGTTGCCTGCTCGCCATAGCCGCAGACCGGTGATGCATTCGCGCCAGAAGGTGATCACAGCGCCTTTGGCTGCGCCTAGTCTGAGTTTGTCTTCGGCGGTGGCGGTGAGCTGCGGGTGGATTTCAGGGAAGCGGATGGAGCGCCCCTGGAAGTGGCAGTGACGCCAGACGATGCCGGAAACGCCTTCAGCCATTTGGTAGCGGTGAATCTGATCGCGAAAGTCTTGAAAGGCGTAGATTTGGCTGAGCTTTTGGGGGCCAATGGCTTTGGTGATGACGGGGTTATCGAGCCGTCGGTCGTTGGTGAGGAGGAGGCGATCGCCCCGCACGGCTGCTTTCATCTCGGCATCGAGAATTGCTAACAGCTGCGCGGTGGTGTAAGCCATAGCTCGCGGGGGGTGAATTTTGCTTACCCGAATTTTACCAAGAACACTCTCCACCAGCGCTTAAAAATACTGCTGGTTAGCATTGATTCAGAGCTTGCAAATCAGAGTTTGGGGATTGAGGCTTGAGCATTAAAGCTTAAGAAAAACTGGAGAAGGCTGCTATTAGAAGGTCATAAACGCCTGCCGCATTGACACTTTCGGCAACGTTGATGACATGCTGGCCCGGCCCATCATCGCCATACCAGTCGATTACGGTCCGGCCTATTGTCTGTTCTCCAGTGAGTTCTACAGCAGCCGGCACTGGGCGCGTCGTAAACAGCTGAGGCTCTAGCAAATAGGCGATGACGCACGGGTCGTGCAGGGGACCACCGGGCAGACCGTAGCGGGCCAGATCGCTCTGACCGTAAAAGGAAAGCATTCCAGCGGCAGCAGTGCTGACAGGGTTGCCAATGGCGCGAATGGCCTCTAGTCGTTCGGGCGTTGTCAGCACCTGATGGGTCACATCCAGCGTAATCAACGTCGTTGGAATGTCCGCTGTCAGCACGACATGAGCCGCGTGGGGATCGACGTACAGGTTAAATTCTGCCGATGAGGTGATATTGCCCTGGCCGATTGCCCCGCCCATGATCACCAGCTGATCGATATGATCGGCAATCTGCGGACATTTGACCAGGGCAACGGCCAGGTTGGTCAACGGGCCGAGCGCGGCAATGGTAACGGGCTCGGAGGCGTTGAACAGCTGCTCAATAAGAAAATCGACGCCGTGCTGTGATCGCACCGCTCCGGTCGGCTCTGGCAAATCCGCGCCCTGCAACCCGGTCGCACCGTGAATCTCTTCCGCGGTGGCCAGGGGTCTAATCAAAGGGCGCGGGCAGCCTGCGAAAACCGGGACATCAGCGCCAGCTAGCTCGCAGATTTTGCGAGCGTTGCAGGTAGTGAGCTGGAGGGGCACATTGCCCGCTACAGTAGTGATACCAATCACTGGCAGACGGCTGCCAAAGGCTAAAAGGAGAGCGATCGCGTCGTCCACTCCCGGATCGCAGTCTACAATTACGGCGCTGACCATCTGCTTTTTTCCTTTTGAGCGGCCTCTTTAAGCGGCTACTTTAAGCTAGCTTAGAGCCGGATTGCATATAACGCTTTCTATACATAAACTACTATCTTGGCGCTGGCGATGACTCAGATTTTTGTGACCAACCGTTTGTGGCTATTGCGGCGATCGCTGCTCCCAAGTCTTGTTGTCAGCCTGCTGGTGGTCACAGGCTGCTCGGGCAGCAGGCTCGGTGAGACTGTCGGTAAAAGCCTGGAGCCCGACCCCCAGCTTGCCGAGTCTGAGCAGTCTGCTAGCCCCCCGAGCGACCAGACCGACAGCGCACCCTCTGCTGAGAAAAGCAGTGCCGAAGAGTCCGGCCTATCCGCCGCTGAGCGCAATCGCCAGGCCAGCAGCACTGCCGGTACTGACGCCACCTCTGAGAGCGCTGTGACCGCAGGCGACTATAAAGATCTGGGCCAGGCTCCCGAGGAAATTCAGCCCTACTTAGTTGATCTAATCGATTTAGACCTGCTAAAAGTGCGCCCACTGGCTGCCGCCCCCGCCACGAATGGCGCTGCTGCCAAACCGGTCGCCACCATTCCACCTGACGAATTTCGGCCCAATCAGGCCACCACCCGGCGAGAATATGCCCGCTGGCTGATGGCGACCAATAATAGCTTTTACACCGACCAGCGCAGCCGCAAAGTTCGTCCGGGCATCAGCGGCAACCAGCCTGTTTTTCAAGATGTGACCGCCAGCGACCCCGATTTCGACGCTATTCAAGGTCTGGCAGAGGCAGGCATTATCCCCAGTCCGCTCACCGGCAGCAGCACCGCCCTCACCTTCCGCCCCGATGCCCCGCTTACCCGCAAAGATCTGGTGCTCTGGAAAGTACCCTTAGATACGCGCCAGCCGCTGCCCCAGGCGACCCCAGCAGCAATAGAGCAGGCCTGGGGCTTTCAAGATGCAGCCAAAATAGAGCCGCGAGCACTGCAAGCGCTGCTAGCTGACTATCAGAACGGTGATTTTGCCAACGTTCGCAGGGCGTTTGGCTACACCACGCTGTTTCAGCCCGACAAAGCCGCTACTCGCGCTGAGGCTGCCGCTGTGCTGTGGCGGTTTGGCAACTCCACAGAGGGCATCACCGCCGAGGAAGTCGGCAACCCGGCGCAGTCTAGCACTGACACCAGCGCTGAGGTCAGCCCGAGTAATACAGATTCCTAATTTGCTATGCTATGCGACTACCCGTTTTCAGAAGCCCTTTTTTCGCGAACGCGACTGTCAATCCGCCCCGCTTGCGAATTTACGACGCCGAAAACGGCGAGCCACGCCACGCTACCTGGCTAGAGCTGTTTTACGATCTGGTATTTGTGGTGGCGGTGTCTCAGCTGGCGCATAAGCTCAGCGGCGATGTCTCACTGAAGGGCTTTTTGAGCTACGCCGGGCTGTTTGTGCCGCTCTGGTGGACTTGGATTGGCACGACGTTTTATGCCAATCGGTTTGACTCGGACGATACGATTCGCCGGGTGATGATGGGTCTGCAAATGCTGGCGATCGCTGCTCTCGCCATCAACGTGCACGATGCCTGGAGCGAAACTGCCACGGGCTTTGCCATCAGCTACATCGTCTCCCGGCTGCTGCTGATTGGGGAATACCTGCGGGCCGCCAAGCATATTCCTCAGGCTCGCCGGCTAATCTACCCGATGACAGCGGGGTTTTCGGTGGGCGTGCTGTTTTGGGTCGTTTCGCTGTGGGTACCTGGGCCTGTGCGGTTTTGGCTGTGGGCAGCAGGCCTGATGGTTGACTTTGTGACGCCGATTGCGGTGGCCAACCGGCAGCGCCAGCTGCCGCCCCATGCCGAACATTTGCCTGAGCGCTTTGGCCTCTTTACAATTATTGTGCTGGGCGAAGCGGTGATTGCCGTGGTCAACGGTATCTCGGAGGTGAGCTGGAGTATGAGCGGGGCGATCGCCGCTAGCCTCGGCTTTGTGACCGCCTTTGCGCTGTGGTGGCTCTACTTTGAAAACTCGCTGGGCAAGGCGCTAGAAAATGCCCGCAGTACCGGCAGGATATTGATTTTGCAGGTCTGGCTATATGGCCATCTGCCGCTGGTGATTGGGCTGGCGGCGGCTGGCATCGGCGTAGAGCATATCGTCACGAGTCCGGCAAACCTGGCCCTGCCGGACAACGAGCGCTGGCTGATGGCGGGTTCGGTGGCGCTGTGCTACCTGGCACTGGCAGTTTTGCACCGGACCGGGGTGATTTTTGCCTGCAAGGTCAGAACCCGGCATCGCTTGGGAGGGGCAGCGGCGGCGCTGGCGATCGCGGGGATTGGGGGTGGTCTGCTACCGGGGGCGGTGATGGGGGCGATCGCGGGGATTGGAATTGTTCAAGTGGTGCTGGATGTCTGTCAGGAGCGGGCGGTTTGTGGGTGAAGAGACAGGAGACAGAAGACAGAAGGCAGGAGGACAGATCTGCCACAACGTCCCTGCAAGCCAGTCACGTCACATCACCCCATATGCCTGCCCACGCTCTCATTAGTCCAGATCTGACTTACTAAATGTCAGTGATCTTCTACAAAGCTCTTACAAGTCTTCTGAGACCTAATCGGTCAATCAGCTTCAGCCAAGCTAGCCACAATCTGTTCAGTGGATGAAGGGATAAACAGACGAGCGCTGGTTAACCGGTGGTGAGTCATTCTGGGCTTAAGCAGATGAAAAGGCTTCTTCAAATCGGCGTCTGAGCTGCTCTCCTTGAATGACTGCTCTGACGTCAAACCTTCTGACATCAGACCTTCTGACACTGGCTTTCTTAACTGAGAGGGCTGCTCAAAGGTAGAAACGCGATGAGTCACGTGCTGTCCTAAATCGATGGCGGTACCCTTTGCTGTGGCAGGGGCGCTCAGGTTTAAAATCAGCACCAGCGACATCAGCACTAGCCCGACCTGCCGTAGCGTTCCTCGAACGAAGCGCCGGAGGGCTAACAAAGCGAGTGAAGAGTCGTCTTCAGAAAAGGGAAGGTAGTTAGACACAGCAATCAGCTAGAGAAGCTATAGACAGTAAGTATTAAGCTCGTCTTAGAGATAAGTAATGTTTATTTACAATATCAAAGAACTCAATACCTGTACAGCCTGTCGCGCTCAATAGCGAATTCTCGGGTCGACATAAGCATTCAAAATATCAATGGCAATGCTCACCAGCGCCACAATCGCCGCAAAAAACACCATGAGCCCCTGTACTACCGGGTAATCGCGCTGACTGATGGCCTCATACAGACGGTTGGCCAGCCCTGGCCAGGAAAAAGTAACCTCGGTAAGCACCGCTCCGCCCAGCAGTGAGGCAAACGTCAGCCCCAAAATAGTAATCACCGGAATCATGGCGTTTTTTAGCGCGTGAGCGGTGATAATTTTAAATTCTGAAATGCCTCTGGCCCGCGCCGCCTCTACATAGTCGGCTCTGAGCGTCTGCCGCAGATTGACTCGCACAATCCGCTCAAAGACGCCGCTGATCAAAACGCCCAGGGTCAGGCTAGGCAGCGCCAAGTAATAAACCGCCGTGCCAAACTGAGCCAGATTGCCATGCAGCAGACTGTCTAGCAAATACAGTCCGGTGGGACCAGCGGGTGCGACCTGGCTCAGCGGAAACCGCGTACCGATGGGAAACCAGCCGAGCTGCACAGAAAAAATTAGCTGCAAAATCATGCCAAACCAGTACATCGGCACGGCGTAGGTAACGATGCCAAACACTCGCCCCCCCGCATCAAAGACGGTATTGGGCCGGGAGGCGGCAATTGAGCCGACGGTGAGGCCGACGACAGCGGCAATCATCATGCCACACAAGGTCAGTTCCACTGTCGCCGGAAAGTGATCGCCAATAATTTGCCAGACGGTCTGCCCCTGGCTAGCCATAGAGCTACCGAGATCAAAGCTGAGCAGATTGCCCAGGTAGTCGAGATATTGCTTAGGCAAAGGCTGATCGAGGCCTAATTGGGCACGCATAATTGCCTTTGCCGCCTCAGGAGCACGGGAGCCGAGCATCGCATCGACCGGGTCGCCAGGGGTGGCCCGCATCAGCAAGAAAACCACGGTGGTAATCGTCCAGATCATCAGCGGCGCTAAAAGCAGGCGCGAGATTACGTAGAGCCGAAGAGAATTAGAGCGAGACATGAATTACCCTTTCTCAATCTGCCAGAGGAGGAACTGCTGGTTGGGCTCGATGGCGACATCGCCTACCTCAGCGGTGGTGAAGATATAGTCCTTGGTCTGCCACAGGGGAACGTAGGGCACATCGTCAATCATCAGCTGCTGCAAATCGCTGAAAATCTGGTCGCGCTCAGTAGGATCTTGCTCGGCGTTTTGCTGGGCAACAAGCTGGTTGGCTTTTTCGCTGTAGTAAAACGAGCCGTTGCTCTGAGTTGCGCCGACTTCACACAAGGTTTCAGCGCTGCCCTGGTCGCAGGTGAGAAAGGGCTGCACGAAGTTTTCGGGGTCAAAGTAGTCGGGGTACCAGTTAGAGAGCACGCTGTTATACGCGCCTTTTTCGACGTTTTCAAACAGGGTCGCAGCTTCAGCGGTGCTGACGGTCACATTCACCAGGCCAGGTAGCGCCTGCTCGACTGACTGCTTGATGGTGTTGGCGGCAACTTGCCGGGGGGTAGAGGCTGACGGATACCAGATTTCAAACGTCAGCGGATTGGCTTCGGTGATGCCAGCGGCTGTGAGGTATGTTTTAGCTTCGTCATAGTCGCCGTCGCCGTAGGCTTCTTCAAAGACGGGTTCGTAGACTTCAAAGCTTTTGGGGATAAGGCTATAGAGCGGGTCGGCCTGTCCGTTGAAGGCGCGATCGCTAATCAGCTGCCGGTCCATCATCGCGGCGACGGCTTTGCGCACGTTGAGATCGTCAAAGGGGGCAATCTTCTGGTTGAGCGAGAGGTAGTTAACCACTGTGCTGCCCGCTTCGATTACCTGCCAGTCGTTGCTGTCGGCGTCGGATTCAATTTTCGCGATCTGGTCGGGGTCGAGCGTTTGGTAAGCCACATCAAGCCCACCGGAGGTAAAAGTAGTAAACAGGTTGACCGCGCTGGTGAAGACCTGAATATCGATACCGCCGTTGGCTGGGGGCTCGCCCCAGTAGTCTTCGTTGACATCGAGCTTGATCACATCGCTGCTAAACGAGGCCAGCTTGTAGGGGCCAGAGCCAATGAAGTTGTCGGGCTTGAAGCTGCCCGCGCCGACTTCGTACTGCTCAGGGGAAACGGGCGTCATGCTCCAAAAGGTCAGCAATGCAGGAAAAGCGGCAAACGGCTGCTTGAGCGTAAGTACCAGCTCGCCCGTCTCAGCAGCGGTGGCCGACTCAACCTTATCGGCAATCAGCGAAGCGGGGCGTCCGCCGTTCTCAATCACTCGCTGAATGGAAAAGGCCATGACCGCTGCGTCGAATTTGGTGCCGTCGTGCAGGGTGACATCGTCGCGTAGCGGGATGGTGTAGGTGAGGCCATCTTCGCTGACGGTAGGCATTTCTGTGGCGAGCTGTGGCACCAGGTCGGTGGTGCCGGGGGCGTAGGTGTAGAGGCGATCGCCCAGGTTGTACAGCAGAATGCCAGGGAAAATTTCGTAGGCATCAGCTGGGTCTAGTGTGCGGGCGCTGAGGGTGGTGCCAATGGAGACGCGATCGCCTGTGCCCGCAGCTCCCTCTGTCGCCGCCGAATCCGTAGGAGCCGTATCCCCGCCGCCACAGCTCACAGCGAGCATCAGCACCAGGCCAAACAGCCCCCCATAGACCCCCATTCGGCCTAATTTTTGACCGATCCTCTGGCTAATTCTTTGGCCGATTCCCAAGAACCATTGCTGCTGCAAACGAATAAGAGACACCATCATGGTCTGCCCGTGTTACCTACAACAGGTCATTATGCGGGATGTTGGATCAATTCGTCAGAAGAGACCGTGCCAATTTTGCCGTCAATTGCCCATGCTATCTAGCTCATCGCCTCAGATCCGTCTCCTTCAGCAGACCCCAATCTTCCCTGTCCCAATCCTCCCTGTAACTGCGCTGTGATCAGATGGGACAATAAACCCACCGGCCCCGCAAACAGGCACAGCGCTAGAGAATGCCGCGTCCAGACGCCTTTTTCCTGCCCCTGCCAGTAGATCCAGCGCCCCACAAACAAATCCATCACAATGAAGTGAATCCAGCCAGTCGCCATCACTCGCTCATCGGCAAACAGCCCGGCAAGCTGGCTCAGCGTAGGGCTGGCAAAGGCCGCTAGAGAATCGGGGTCAAGGCTAGCAGCAAAGCAGTAGACGTACGCTAGCGCCAGCGGCACGAAAGGAACGTAGGAAGCCATTATCCGGCGCGTCACCGACCAGCTCGGCAAAATCACCATCAGCGTCCAAAACGGCAGCGCAAACAAATTTGCGCCGTTGTAGAAATAGTCGATCATAAATTTGTCTAAATAATTGAAACAGAGGTTGCACTCTAAAACCAGCCCTGTAAGCTAGGGAAGAAAGCAGCGACAAAACGTTTCCAGCTGTAAAGCACAACCGAAATAACCATGATGATCTTGCCAGGCTCGCCCGTTCGCATTACTAACGTTGATGATACTTACTTTGGGTTTGAAGGTCAGGTGCAGCGCGTCAGTGACGGCAAAATTGCCGTGCTGTTTGAAGGCGGCAACTGGGATAAGCTGGTCACCTTCAAAACCTCTGATCTAGAAGTTGTTCAGCCCAGACGAGGGAAGAAGTAAACGATGCGTCTGCCGCTGCCGCAGTTTACGAGCCGATCACGCCGGGCCAGTCACATTGCCGAGGTGATTGAAACCTCGACTACCGAATTTTTGGCGCAGTGCTTAGAGCCCGAAGATCTAACCTTTCCGGCAATGCCGCCTTTTGGCAGCTGGGTGAAAGCCTATGATGAAGAAGCCGACAATCAAATTTACGGTGTGGTCTACCATGCAACGACCAGCCCGCTAGATTCGGTGCATCGGGCGCGGGCCCTGGGTATGTCACTGGACGAACTGCGCGAACAGCAGCCGCAGATCTTCGCCATGCTCAAGACTGAATTCCGGGTGGCGATTGTGGGGTTTGTGCCGCTGGAGACTAAACGCACTTATCAGCATCTGCCGCCGCGTCCGCCGCAGGTTCACCAGGCTGTGCATCGCTGTGAGGCAGATGAAGTAATTTCTTTTACAGAAGAACTCGACTGGCTGCGCACGCTGTTGCAGGTAAGCGGCGTGCCGACAGAGAGTTTGGCAGCAGCGGCAATTCGTGAGGTCTACAGTCTGCGCGATCTAGATCGCGATTGGCTAATAAGGGCCGGGCGTACGGTCAGCGTTTTGATGAAGGATGACTATGATCGGCTGCGGATGATTCTCTCGCAAATTCATCCCTAGCCCATGCAGACCTACGACATCATCGTCATTGGCAATGGTCTTACCGGGGCCGCGCTCAGCTACGAACTTGCCAAAACCGGTCAGTCGGTGCTGTTACTAGACGATGGCACTCTTGATAGCGGCACCCGCTACAGCTATGGCGGCATTGGCTACTGGGCCGGGACGACCGAGCTAACGACGACGCTTTTGCGTGCAGGCATGGCCCGCCACCGCGAGCTGCCAGATGAGCTAGAGGCAGACACTCAGCTTCGAGAGCTAGATCTGTTGCTGACAGTCGAAAAAGAAGCCGATACAGACTCTCTTATCGACGCTTACAAAGTCTTCGACACACCGCCTCAGCTGATATCTGCTGAAGCGGCGCATGAGATAGAACCGCAAATTGACGTAGAGGCGATCGCGGCTGCCTTCACCATTCGCCACGCCCATGTCGATCCGATGTTGTTAGTAGCTGCTTACAACCAGGCGTTTCGCAGGCTGGGCGGCCATCACAATATGTCCGCTGCGACAGGATTGGTGAAAGTCGGCGACAAAGTGACTGGGGTAACCACCGAGGCGCAGGCGTATCCTGCTCAGACTGTTGTTGTTGCGGCTGGCGCTTATAGTCGAACTCTCTTGCAAGTCGTTGGATTGCAGGTGCCGCTTTTCTTTACTCATGCGGAGATTATAGAGACGCCGCCTTTGGATTGTGAGGTGCGATCGCTTGTCATGCCTGCTGCTAACAGCCGCTTTAAACGAGAAGCCGAAGCCGCCGCCAGCGATCAGTGGCAACAGCCAGACGCTCAGGTCATGCCGCCCATCTTAGAAGCAGGCGTCATCCAGTTCGCTGACAAAACTGCCCGCATCGGGCAAATCAGCCGCTTTCACACTGCCTACAGCCCACCGATTGCCCCTGACACCAGCGAAGCCGCTATTCGCGGGGCTATAGAGCAACAGCTGCCAATCCTCAAAGGCGTTCCCGGCACTTGGCGGCACTGCTTAGTCACCTTCACTCAAGATGGCTTACCGCTACTCGGCCCTGTGCCTAAGGTCAGCGGGCTGCATCTCTTCTCAGGGTTCACCAGTCCCTTTGCACTGGTACCACCTGTCGCTCAGCGCTACGCCAGATGCTTGACAGAGCACCTAGCCAACTCGCCAGACGACCTGATAAAAGATATGCTGATTGACCGTTTTAGCAGTGAGCGCGAGCCTTAGGCCCATTCACTCTTTTATTGCTCTGTAAAGGATCGGCATGGCCAAAACCAAAAAAGCAAAAGCAGCCCAAGAAGAACCGCTAGAAAAGCAGCTCTGGAAAGCAGCCGATACTCTACGCAAGAATATCGACGCGGCTGAGTATAAGCATGTCGTGCTGGGCCTGATTTTTCTCAAGTACATCTCTGATGCGTTTGTAGAGCTTTTTACTAAGCTAGAAGCGGGTGAAGGTGAGTACGCAGGCGCTGACCCAGAGGACAAAGACGAGTACAAAGCTGAAAACATCTTTTTTGTGCCGCCCGAGGCCCGCTGGTCTTTTTTGCAGAGTCAGGCGAAGCAGGCTGATATTGGCAAGCGGGTTGATGCGGCGATGGATGCGATTGAGGTAGAGAATGCTTCGCTCAAAGGCGTATTGCCCAAGGTGTTTGCGCGGCAGAACCTCGACCCGACGAGCTTGGGTAGCTTGATTGATTTGGTGAGCAATATTGCGCTGGGCGATGCCAAGGCCCGCAGTGCGGATGTGCTGGGGCATGTATTTGAGTATTTCTTGGGTGAGTTTGCCCTGGCAGAAGGTAAGCAGGGCGGGCAGTTCTATACGCCGCGTAGCATTGTCGAGCTGCTAGTAGCGATGCTGGAGCCGTACAAGGGGCGAGTGTTCGATCCTTGCTGTGGGTCGGGCGGAATGTTTGTGCAGTCGGAGAAGTTTGTCGAAGAGCATCAGGGCCGGGTGAATGACATCTCGATCTACGGTCAGGAGAGTAATCAAACTACGTGGCGGCTGGCGAAGATGAATATGGCGATTCGGGGCATCGACAGTTCGCAGGTGCAGTGGAACAACGAGGGCTCGTTTCTCAACGATGCGCACAAGGATCTGAAGGCGGACTTTATTATTGCCAATCCGCCGTTTAACGTGAGCGACTGGAGCGGCGATCAGCTGCGCGGTGACGGTCGCTGGCAGTACGGGGTGCCGCCTGCGGGCAATGCAAACTTTGCTTGGATGCAGCATTTTATCTATCATCTGGCACCGGGCGGTAGAGCGGGTGTGGTGCTGGCGAAGGGGGCGCTGACCAGTAAGACCAGCGGCGAGGGCGATATTCGAGCGGCGCTGGTGAAAGAAGGCAATCTGATGGATTGCATTGTGAACTTACCGGCGAAGCTGTTTTTGAATACGCAGATTCCGGCAGCACTGTGGTTTTTGAACCGGGCACGGAATAACGGGCATCCGCGTAAGGGCGAGATTCTGTTTATTGACGGGCGCAACTTGGGACACCTGATTAATCGCCGGACGAGGGAGCTGTCTCCAGAGGATATCCAACAGATTTCGCAGACCTATCACAACTGGCGGACGGGCGAGGATGCGTATGAGGATGTGAAGGGCTTTTGTGCGTCGGTACCGCTAGAGCGGGTGGCCGAACTAGACTATGTGATGACGCCAGGGCGCTATGTAGGTTTGGCTGAAGAAGAAGACGATTTTGATTTTGCAGAGCGGTTTACGGCGCTGAAGGCGGAGTTTGAGGCGCAGCTAGAGGAAGAGGCGGCGTTGAATGCGGCGATCGCCCAAAATCTAGCGAGGATAAAGCTACCGGAGGCATCAAGCTGAGGTCTTCGGTGGTAAGCAGGGTGATAGGAAGTGGCTGCAACCAGGCGTGAACGCAGTCTGGGTTGGATGGCTAGCGGCTTAAGGCGTTTGTGGGGGGCACGCTCGCGTTCGCAATACGCGGATTGCGGTGTGGACTTTGATTTCTTTGGCCCATCAAGGGATGGCTGATGATGCCCTAGTAAAGGACTTTCCAGGCTTAACGCATTTTGATCTGATGGCAGCACGATTGTACTACCAGGCGAATCGCCAAGAGATCGATGGTCTGATTGCCTCTCACCATAGTAATGAGGGATGGGATGTTTAGGTAATACTAATATGGTATTACTTAGCGATTAGGAGTGAAAGGCTGTGCGGGTAACGACTAAGGGGCAGGTGACGATTCCTCAAAAGGTGAGGGAAGTCTTGGAGATAACGCCTGAAACGGAGGTTGATTTTGTAGAGGAGAACGGCAAGTTTTATTTGGTGAAAGCAAGCGAGCTGGTGACCACAGGCAGGTTCAAAAAACTAAGAGGCATTGCCACGACTGAAATGTCTACAGATGAAATTATGAGCCTTACTAGAGAATTACCAAAGTAGCTGAGCAGGATAGTTTTCAAATACCTTATCTTTTGAAATGATGGAAACATTTTCAGCCATACTTTGAGCAATGATTAGCCGGTCGAACGGGTCTTTGTGATGGAAAGGCAGCTTTGTAAGTACATTAAGATGTTGAGACTGTATTGATTTTTGTGTAAGCGGTCTAAAATCCTATCAATTCAAGGAGACCGCCCCATGGCCCGTACGAAAAAAGAACCGAACCGCGTCGATGACCTACTAGACGAACTGCTCGAAGACTGTCACAGCCCGGAAGACATTCTAGGTGAGTCAGGACTGATGAAGCAGATCAAAAAACGGCTGGTCGAACGTGCGCTAGCTGGAGAACTCAATCATCACCTTAAAAGCGATCGCTTAGAGGAGGGCGTTGCGCCCAACAGCCGCAACGGCAGCTCGAAGAAGACCGTTCAATCTGAAGACGGCGAGCTAGACCTGTCGATACCGAGAGACCGCAGAGGTAGCTTCGAGCCGATTCTGGTACCAAAGCATCAACGTCGCATCGCTGGGCTGGACGAAAAGATCCTGGCGCTTTATGCCAGAGGCAACAGTACGCGCGACATCAGCGCTCAGCTCGAAGAACTCTATGGGGGTGCGAAGATATCAGCAGCGGTCATCAGCGACGTGATAGAAAGCGTCAGCGAGGATGTCAAAGCGTGGCAGTCCAGGCCGCTTGATGAGGTCTACCCGATTGTCTATCTCGATGCGCTGTACGTAAACATCAAGGTCTCAGGACGAGTCAGCAAGCGTGCCGTCTACGTTGTGCTTGGCATCGACCGCGAAGGCGATAAGCAATTGCTCGGCCTGTGGGTCGGCGAAGCCGAAACCGAAGGCGCGAAGTTTTGGTTGAAAGTGCTGACGGATCTTCGCAACAGAGGTTTGAAGGACATTCTGATCGCCTGCTGCGATGGCCTCAAGGGCTTCCCACAAGCGATTGAAGCAGTCTACCCACAAACGCAGGTGCAGCTTTGCATTGTGCATTTAATGCGCAACTGCATGAAGTATGTACCGTGGAAAGACAGAAAAGCCGTTGCCGCTGACCTCAAGCCTATCTACCAAGCCGCCACGCTTGCCGAGTCAGAAGCAGCCCTCGATGCCTTTGCCGCCAAGTGGGACGAAGCTTACCCGGCTGTCAGCCAGGTTTGGATACGGCACTGGGAGAACGTCATCCCGATATTCGACTACCCAATGGAGATTCGCCGCGTCATCTACACCACCAACGCCATTGAGTCGGTCAACCGCTCGCTGCGCAAGGTGATTAAGACGAAGGCTGTCTTCCCCAGCGAAGATGCCGTTTTCAGACTGATGTATCTAGCGATGAACAATATCTCGAAGAAGTGGAACAGGCCGATTAAGAACTGGCGTGCAGCCTTGTCACATTTTGCTATCCTGTTTCCAGAACGCTTTTCCGCTTAAGAAAAAAGCGCTTACACAAAATTCAGATCACTCTCAGATGTTCTGGCGCGATGCTGAGCATATCAAACGCATTTCCAAGCACCTGTCTTTCGACAAGCTCTGCCATTGACATCCCGATTTCTAGTTTGCCGATGCTAACTTTGATAGCTATTTCCCATAGGCTAGCTGTACTTATGAGCTTTTGATTTGCTGGATCTTCGATTGAAGCGATCGCACTCTCACTTAAGCTTTCGTTCCCCTGGATAAACCATAAGAAAGCGTGAGTATCCAGCAAAAGCCTCACGGTGCGTATTCCTCAAATTCTTCTAGCGGTTTGTCAAAGTCGTCTGCAATCTTGATTAAGCCTTTTGCACTGCCAAATTTGGGAGCGGCAGCTTCTGGGGTGATTGGGACGATGCGAAAGGAGGTGCCGTCGCTGCGGGTGATAATCACGTCTTCTCCGCGTGCGGCCTCTTCTACTAGCTTCTCTAGCTGTGTCTCAGCTTCTTTTAGGTTTACCGAATACATTGACTCTCATCCTATCGGTGCGAAAACACTTGTGGGCTGCGTTTCTATTTTATGGCATAGTTGCGGTGTTTGAGGCGTTAGGGTATATCGAGCAGTGGGGGCGTGGGATTGGGCAGATTCGGGCGGCTTGTTTGGAGTGGGGGTTGCGGAGCCGAGGATTCGGGAGAAGGGGGATTTTGTGGATGTAGAGTTTTATCGGCCTAGGTTTGAGGGGGGCGAGGCTGAACCTGAGAGTATCGGCAAAGTATCGGAAAGTGTCGGTAGAGTATCGGAAAACGAGCAGCGGATTTTAGATCATCTGGAAGCGCAGCAAACGATCACTTCTAAAACGGTTGAAAGTCTGGCTGGAGTGAAGGAGGCTAGGGCGAGGCGGATACTGAAAGAGATGGCGGACAGGGGATTGATTGAAAAGCGCGGTAGCGGGCGTAGCACTCACTACGTAAGAGTTTTAGATTGAACGAGTTGTAGCGATGCAACGGCATATTGAGTATCAGAAACGAAATAGGTATTGATCAACAAAATGAGTGAATGGCAAGAATGCTTACTAGGGCAATTGATTGAGCAAGGCAAAGCAGATCTCCAAACAGGCCCATTTGGAACGATGCTTCACTCTTCTGAATACACTTCTACTGGGACTCCCGTTATTGCTGTTCAGGATATCGGTGAAAATGAGCTGAAGCACAGCAAATTCGTCTATGTCAGCCAAGATACGGTTAACCGCTTATCGCGATATATGGTTCAGGAGGATGACATAATTTTTGGAAGAAAAGGGGCTGTCGAAAGAAGAGCAATAATAAAAAATTCTGAAGCAGGCTGGGTTCAAGGAAGCGACTGCATCAGACTCAGACTCGATAGTTCGATAGATTCCAAATTTATCTCCTATCAGTTTGGCAGTAAGTCGTACAGAGAATGGATGCTTCAACACGCTACAGGAGCAACGATGCCTTCTTTGAATCAAAGAGTTCTGAAGCTTCTTCCTATTATGCTTCCGTCACTCTCAGAGCAAAGGGCGATCGCGCAAGTTCTCAGCAGCCTAGACGACAAAATCGACCTGCTGCATCGTCAGAACAAAACGCTTGAGGCGATCGCAGAAACCCTATTCCGTCAGTGGTTCATCGAAGAAAGCGAAGAAACCTGGGAAGAATGCGAGATTTCAGACTTGATTGGATTCAATCCTAAGAGGCAGTTAAAGAAGGGAATCGTTGCGCCCTATTTAGGAATGACAGAACTAAGTACCACTACCTTCAATCCAGATGGCTGGTATGACCGAGAATTTTCATCTGGTACGAAGTTTCTCAATGAGGATACGCTTCTAGCGAGAATCACCCCTTGTCTAGAAAATGGAAAAACTGCATACGTGACTTTTTTGAAGGATGAACAAGTCGGATGGGGATCAACAGAATATATAGTTATGCGTCCTGCTAGTCAGTTTCATTCATTCTTTGCCTATGCGTTAGCTCGAAATTCGGACTTCAGAGCCTATGCAGAAGGCTGTCTTGCTGGTTCGAGCGGTCGCCAACGAATCGACATCAACCATTTGATAAACTATCCGATCAAAGTTCCTTCAGACGAAACGGTTTCTGATTTCAACGAATTTGCAAAGTCAATTGTCCCAAAATTAGAATTCAACGCAATTCAGATTAAAAACTTAGAGAAACTGCGCGACACCCTACTCCCAAAACTCATGAGCGGCGAAGTCCGAGTAAAATCAGACAAAGCGTAACCAGGCCCCCATCGTCTAAATGCTATGGATGCATCACAAAAGCTCCAAACCCTCCTCGAACTCCCCGCTGAAAACGAAGTCGTAGAATTCAAAACGGCTAGAAACAGCTACGACTCTTTAAAGATTCTGGTACCAGAAAAGACTCTGCTTGGATTCTCTTAAAATAAGGGCAAATTCAATTCTACGAAAAGGCTACGAAAAGAAGTCACCGCTAATCAGCACATTCAAGACTCAATCCTTTTCGTAATGCTCGTAGTCCAAGCGACTATTCAGGCATAGAAACCAGCAGCGCGATCGCCTCACTCAACCGCGTAAAGTGCTTGGAATTCAGCGTTAGCAGCCTTCCACATCTGCTTTTGTCGTTCGCCTGCATAGCTAGGATGCTGCGGCAGCGAGGCAGCAACCACAACAGAGGTATCAAATAAAACCTTCACAGCCCTAGCTCTTCCCAGCTTCTACCCCGGCCTTCCTCAAGCAGCAAATCAAAATCAACCCCGTCCAGCGACTCCGTATCAAACACCAAAATTCCATCCTGTTCCCTAAGCTGAGATCCTGCCAAACTGCCATTCATCGCAATATCTGCCGATGAGGGAACCTTCGCTTTAAGGGCATTTATTTTTTCTATCACAGCCTGCAACACAAACTGCTCCAGCGACAGCCCTTGCCGACTAGCCATTTGTTCAACTTCTTGCTGCAACTCAGGCGATAAGTTCATAGCGCGCCTCACTATCTACTGGCCCATTCATTCTATCTCGACCACACCAATATCTATAATTATGAGAAAGCCACAAGCGGCGAAGCTCACATAAAATAAAACCAAAAAGGACTCACCATGCAGGCCCACTACGAAACCGAAACCGAAATTTCAGCCAGCCGCCAGCTCATCCTTCAGCTACCCGACAACATCCCCCCCGGCAAAGCCAAAGTCGCCATCACCTACGAAACAGCCGAATCCGAAACGACCAAAGACACTCTCATGGCAGACTTTTTGGCTAGCCTCCCCGACAACCCAACAGGTGGACTCAGCCGCGCAGAAATACAAACCTACCTCAGCCAAGAACGCCAAGCCTGGGAAGATTAGCTATGGCGAAAATCTATCTCGATAGCTGCCTGATTATCAGCCTGATTGAGGGCGATGCCACCCAGCGACAGCTACTCAAACGGCAGCTACCCAAACACACCATTTACAGCAGCGAACTAGCCCGTCTAGAAACGCGACTGCTCGCCATTCGCACCCAAAATCAAGACAGCTTACAGAAGTTTGACAGCTTCTTCGCTGCCTGTAAAACGGTCGCCCTCGGTCGCACCGTATTCGAGCAAGCGACCCTGCTACGCGCCGACAGCAGCTTGAAAACGCCCGATGCAATTCACCTAGCCGCAGCTATCTACGCAGGTTGTCACGAGTTTTGGACTGACGATAAACCGTTGAAAGCGATCGCAATCCAGTCTTTAAAGGTTGTAGATTGGTCAGCACTAGAGAAAATGGAATAAGCAGCTACTGCTTCTCGCAACTTATTCGTACACCAATATAAAATTACGAGAAAATTACGAGAAGAAATCGCTGCTCTCGCCCCGCAGAGCCCTCAAACCTTTGCTCGCACGCTACAAATTGGGTATCCAAGCTATGTAACCAATCGCTATCTAACTGCGCCTGCGATGTCTAACCCGCTCAACGAATCCGCCATCGAAGCCTTAGCCGTAGAGCTATTTGAGCGCCAGGGCTACACCTACCTGCCCGCCCCCGGCCCCGAGACAGCCGAACGCAGCCGCTACGAAGACGTTATCCTCACCGCTCGCCTAGAGCAAGCCCTGCGCCGCATCAACCCCACCGTCGGCCCCGACCAGCTACAGGCCGCCCTCAAAGACCTCCAGCGCATCCAATCTCCCGAACTGCTTACCAATAACGAAACCTTCCATCGCCTCCTCACCGAAGGTGTCAATGTCCCCTACCAAGACAGTGGCAACGAACGCGGCGAACTCGTCTGGCCAATTGACTTTGGCAACCCCGAAAACAATGACTTCGTCGTTGCTAACCAGTTCACCGTCATCGAAAACAATCAGAACAAGCGCCCCGACCTGGTGCTATTCGTCAACGGCCTACCGCTGGTTGTCATCGAACTCAAAAACGCCACCGACGAAAACGCCACCCTCAAATCCGCCTACCAGCAGCTTGAAACCTACAAAGCCACCATCCCCAGCCTGTTCACCCCTAATGCCATCCTAATCATCTCCGATGGCCTAGAAGCCCGCGCCGGTTCCCTCTCAGCCGGATTCAACCGCTTCATGGCCTGGAAAACCGCCGACGGCAAAACCCAAGCCTCCCCCCCAGACTCATACCCGGTCAGCCAGCTCGAAACCCTGATCGCAGGCATGTTAAACAAAGCCACCCTGCTAGATCTGATTCGGCACTTCATCGTCTTTGAGAAAACCAAGAAAGAAGACCCCACCACCAAAATCATCAGCCTCCACACCGTCAAAAAGCTCGCCGCCTACCACCAGTACTACGCCGTCAACGCCGCCATCGAATCTACGCTCCGTGCGGCCAATATCAGCGACGCTGAAACCAGCCCCTCATTCCAAGCAGGCGAAAGCCCCGGCAGCTACGGCCTGCACGACGTTGCCCAGCAGCCCAAAGGCGATCGCAAAGCAGGCGTCGTATGGCACACCCAGGGCTCCGGTAAATCCCTCTCTATGGTGTTCTACACCGGCAAAATCGTCCTCGCCCTCAACAATCCCACCATCCTCGTCATCACCGACCGCAACGACCTGGACGATCAGCTCTTCGATACCTTCGCCGCCTCCAAACAGCTCCTGCGTCAGGAACCCATCCAAGCCACCGACCGCGATCAGCTCAAAGAGCTACTAAAAGTCGCCTCTGGTGGCGTCGTCTTCTCCACCATTCAAAAATTCCAGCCCGAAGACGGCAACGTCTACGAACAGCTCTCAGAGCGCCGCAACATCGTTGTGATCGCCGACGAAGCCCACCGCACCCAGTACGGCTTCAGCGCCAAAACCATCGACGAAACCGATGAGCAAGGCACCGTCATCGGCAAAAAAGTCGTCTACGGCTTCGCCAAATACCTGCGCGACGCTCTGCCCAACGCCACCTACCTCGGCTTCACCGGCACCCCCATCGAGAAAACCGACGCCAACACCCCCGCCGTATTCGGCAACTATGTAGACATCTACGACATCGCCCAAGCCGTAGAAGACGGAGCCACCGTCCGCATCTACTACGAAAGCCGCCTCGCCAAAGTCAGCCTCAGCGACGCCGGACGCAAGCTGATCGCCCAGCTAGACGAAGACCTTGCCAACGACGATATGGCCGAAGCCCAAAAAGCAAAAGCCAACCGCACCAAAGTAGAAGCCCTGATCGGCAACCCCCAGCGCGTCCAAACCATCGCCCAGGATATCATCACCCACTTCGAGGCCCGTCAAGAAGTATTCGCCGGTAAAGGCATGGTCGTCAGTATGTCGCGCCGCATTGCCGCCGAACTCTACGCCGCCATCATCCAGCTTCGCCCCGACTGGCACCACGACGACCTCACCAAAGGCACGATCAAAGTGGTGATGACCACCTCATCGAGCGACGGCCCCGAGATTGCCAAGCACCACACCACCAAAACGCAGCGTAAGGCACTCGCCGAACGCATGAGAAATCAGGATGACCCGCTCAAGCTGGTAATCGTACGCGATATGTGGCTCACTGGCTTCGACGCGCCCAGTATGCACAGCCTGTATATTGACAAGCCGATGAAAGGCCATAGTTTGATGCAGGCGATCGCCCGCGTCAACCGCGTCTACAAAGACAAACCCGGTGGCCTCGTCGTGGACTATCTCGGCATCGCCTCCGACCTGAAAGAAGCCCTATCCTTCTACTCCGACGCAGGCGGCAAAGGCGATCCAACCCTGGCCCAAGAGCAGGCCGTCGAACTCATGCTCGAAAAGCTCGAAGTCGTCTCCGCGATGTATCACGGCTTCGCCTATGAGAACTACTTCGATGCGGACACCGCTCGCAAGCTGTCGATTATTATCACAGCAGCAAACCATATTCTAGGCATAGAGCTAGATCAAGAGGTGAGTAAGAAGCGCTATATCAGTGAAGTGACGGCATTGTCTCAGGCGTTTGCGATCGCCATCCCCCACGAGCAGGCAATGGACGCCAAAGACGAAGTTGGCTTCTTCCAAGCCGTCAAAGCTCGCCTGACCAAGTTCGACAGCCCCAGCGAAGGCCGCAGCAACGAAGAACTCGAAACCACCATCCGCCAAGTTATCGACCAGGCGCTAGTCTCCGAACAGGTGGTCGATGTCTTCGACGCCGCAGGCATCAAGAAACCCGACATCTCCATCCTCTCGGACGAATTCCTCGCCGAACTCAAAGACTACGAGCATAAGAACATTGCCTTAGAGGTGATGAAAAAGCTGTTGAACGACGAGCTAAAAGCCCGCGCCAAAAAGAACTTAGTACAGAGCAAAACTCTGCTAGAGATGCTAGAGAACGCCCTCAAGCGCTACCAGAACAAGATTCTGACCGCCGCTGAAGTAATGGACGAGCTGATCCACATCAGCAAAGAGATCGTCTCCGCCGACTCAGAAGCCACAGCAATGGGACTGTCCGAATACGAATACGCCTTCTACACCGCCGTCGCCAACAACGACAGCGCCCGCGAACTGATGCAGCAAGACAAGCTACGAGAGCTAGCTGTTATTCTCACCCAGAAGATCCGTGAAAACGCCACCATCGACTGGGCCATTAAGGAAAATGTCAGGGCTAAGCTCAAAGTCATTGTCAAACGCCTCCTGCGTCGATATGGCTATCCGCCCGATATGCAGTTGCTCGCCACCGAAACCGTACTCAAGCAAGCAGAAATGATTGCCAATGAGCTGACCAGCCAGCTGTAGAAGAACAAGCCCCGAAGAAAAGCAATGCTCAATATCCCTTAAAATAACGTGCAAATCGGGGTAGCTAGGCGGTACATTGAGTCCTAGCCGTCAGGGTTACCGGTGAATCCTAGATGGTTAGGATCGAGGATTAAATAACTTGACCATTTGCGCATGTCTCGCCGCCCTCACCCCAGCCCTCTCCCACTGGGAGAGGGAGCCGGATCTAGCTCCCTTCTCCCCAGGGAGAAGGGTTGGGGATGAGGGCCGGGAGTTGTGCATCTTATTAAATCCTTGATCCTTAGCAGAAGGGAAGCTAGCGTTGCATCTCGGTCAGCCCATCCTATCAAAAGAAATCTCTATGGCGTACGATCACCATCTCAAACAAATTGAGGCGCTGGCCCTCAGCGCCGAGAAGAAATCCTATTTAGAAGATCGCTGGCTAGATCAGTATGCCTGGTTTGAGCGGCGGGCAAAGACCATGCAGATATGGTATCGTCGCCTGCGGCTGACGGTTGTCATTGGTGGCGTGCTGATCCCAAGCTTAATTGGCATCAGCTTTTCTCCAGATATAGGCGCTTTCACAGAATCGAGGAATAATCCGTCGGCTGGGGTGGAAGTCGCCCGAGGTGGCTTTGCAAGGGGTCTCGATAGCACCGTCTTTATCCTGAGTCTGGTGGTGGCGATCGCCGCTGCAATTGAAGAATTCTTTAACTTTGGGGAGAAGCACCGCAATTATCGCAAAGCAGCCGAGGCGATGAAAGGAGAATACTGGCAGTTTTTACTACTCTCAGGCCACTACAGTAAGTATCAAGACGATTCGGTGGACTATGCCCAATCGATCAAGGCCGCTTACGGTACGTTTGTCCTGCGAATAGAGCAAATTATTGAAGAAGATGTTCGCAGTTTTATCGAGCTGGTCGATGAGCAAATAATTGAAGACAATCGCCAGACTCAAAAGATACTAGAGGAAAAAACAGATAGCTTAGTGACTGAACTCCAGCGGGTCAGCGATCGCCTAAAGGAGATAGAGTCCGACTCTGCCTCGCTAACATCAGAAGATAGCCCCGATGCGCCGATTTAAAAAGAGAGGGTATAGCTGCGGTCACTTACTCGTAAGTCAGCCCTTCTCTGTCAGCCGGATCTAGCCGCAGCTCCCAAATTCTGGCGGTGCCGTCCGCACTGGCCGAAACCAGGCGATCGCCCTGCCCGTCAAACGCGATATCCCAAATCACCCCTTCGTGACCTATTAGCGCCGGTAATGGCTGGCTCATCGCTGCACTATGCGAATTCAGCGGATCTAGCACTTCTGGTAAAAGCGACCACAGTCGCAGTGTGCCATCATCGCTGGCCGAAGCTAGAAATGCTCCACTCGGGCTAAAGCTCAGGCTGCGCACCCAGTCCTCGTGGCCTCGCAGCGTTAGCGGATCAGCATCAAGGCGAATCTGCTGCTCTGCCTGGCTCACCGACCACAGGCGAATCACACCATCCGCGCCGCCAGAAGCAACAAACTGACCGTTGGGACTAAAGGCCGCGCACCAAACCCCGCCGCTATGCCCTTTAAGCGTTTGTACTAAGCCTTTTTCGGCGTGCCACAGGCGAATCATGTTATCTTCGCTCGCGGTGACCAGATATTGTCCGTTGGGACTAAAGCTGACGTGCCAAACAGGGTCTGTATGCTCGCGCCAGGTTCTGAGTAGTTTGCCTTCGGGGTGCCAGAGCCGAAGGGTGTGATCGCTGCTTACCGAAGCCAGCCGGCTCCCATCGGGGCTATAGCAGACCTGCCAAACTGCCGCTTCATGACCGAGGAGCGATCGCACAAACTCCCCTTCCCTACTCCAAATTCGCACTGAGTAATCAGCGCTGGCCGACGCAAAAAAATCACCCGTTGGGCTCCAGGCCACGCTGTGCACTCCGCGCCGGTGACCAACAACTGATTTTAACTGCTCGCCGCGATCGCTCCACAGCCCAATCGTGTCGTCACCACCAGCTGTGAGCAGCCGTGAGCTGTTTTGAGGGCACCACTGCGCTCCCCAGACAGTACCCATATGCCCCCGACAGATCGCTGAGAGGCGGGCAAAAGGCTCTGAGCGAAGGGCTGCTGGCTGCTGATGGCGGTGTTTGCTTTGCAAAGCTTCTACCAGGCCAGGCTGCTGTTGAATTAAGCCACCGAGGTATTCATGCACTAGCTGGTAGCGGACACCCGAGACTTCTAACACTTCAAAGACCAGCCCTGAGCCGATAAAAATATCTAGTACCAGCTGTAAAGACGCCGTGCGAATACTGGCTAGCGCCAAGGCTTCTTCTAGTTCAGAGAGACTTTTTAGAGGGCGATCGCTACCCTCGCTCAGCAGGTAGAGTACAGATCTGGCAATAGTGGCATTTTCAGCGCCGCAGTCATGAATCACATTGTTCAGAAAGTTGTTGAGTAGCTGCGCTTTAGGCTGGTCTCCTAGCTGCTGATATTTTGCCAGCGTCGTAATCTGCTCCCGCTGCATCTGAGCGCCTACTACCTGTAGCTCAATCGGTCGCACTTCTCCAGTATCTGCTGCCAGATCGTCTACCAGCGTCGTGATCAGTCCATCTTCCAGATAAAACTCTGCCGCCTGCGTGAGCTGCCAAATCACCATCTCAGCAGCCTCAGGCGTCAAATTGCCCAGATAGTAGCGAATCTCTTTGCTGAGAATATCGTTCTCAACCGCGCTCAGATCGGCGCTGCGATCCCATTCCAGCAGATAGTGCAAAAAGTCTTCTCGCAGCGCCAGCACAACTTTTACATAGGGCAAATCTAAACAGTCGCGCAGAAACAAATAGAGATCGCGCCGCCGCTTAACAGTAGGATGCTCATAGAAGAAATCTTCAAACTGGTCAAATATCAGCACAATCTGCTGATACTTCTCCCGAGTCAGCGCTTTTAGTCTGTTCACCAGGCTACGAGCAGAGAGATCTGTAGCATCACTCTTCTCTTCAGCCGCAGTCGCATAGGTGAGTGCCTTAGCAACCTGAGTCATCCAATCGCTATAGCTATCGATCAGCGCCGGATAGGTAGTGCGGCCCTCACTGATCAGGCTGTGTAGCTGGGGCACCAGCCCAGCGCTGAGGATAGAGCTTTTGCCCACGCCCGACTGACCGTGAATCACCACAATCGGGTAGCGCGGCTGCGAAAGGCGGCTGACCAGCGCTTGGACATCTTGAGCCCGCCCCGAGGCCTTGATTTCTGCCGCCATCATCTGTTTGGCAGTAGGCGCAGCATCAGCCGTACCCATCAGACCCGGATACAGCGGCTGACCCCCTGTAGGCCGAATCTGGCTCGCACCGATAAAAGCCCGCAGCCCAAAAAGATTTTCTACCCGCCGCTGAGCCAGCTTAATTTCAAACGCTTGAGCATAGTGCTTATGCTCAAAGCAAAGCTGCCAGAGCCGATCTAGAATGTTGCGATAAAGCGTCAAATCGTAGCGCGGATCGGTGTGCTGCCGGGCCTTCTCCAACTGAGAAATCGCCGCCGCTGCCTTCCCCTGTAGCTGCCAAGCCACCGCCAATAGATAAAAATAACAGCCCCGATGGTAGCGCAGGGCAATCTCACTCGCAATTTCACTCTCTCGCTGATGCGCCAGCGATCGCTCATTCAAACATCTTGCAGCCTGCTCTCCTACCTCCTGCTCTCCTGTCTTCTTCTCTCCTGTCTCCTGCTCTCCTACCTCCTGCTCTCCCGTCTCCTGCTCTCCCAAATCCATCTGCCAAGCAACCCGCTCAGAAATCTCCAACGCCTGCTGCGCAAACCCCTCAGCCTCACTCAAATAGTCAGGCAGCGCCTCGGATCGATACTGTGCCAGAGCGACTTCAGCCAAATAGCCGTAGTCTCTCGCCAGCCTGGCCGGGTCACTATGGTGGAGATTGAGACCAGTCTGAGCGATCACGGCTAGCGCTGACCAGTCTGCTTGCTTTTGCAAAACTTCTGCCAGAGCCAGCATAAAATGCCCCACCCGGTCGGGCCGGTTCTGCTGCCGAAAAATGGCCAGAGAGCCTTCAAAATACTGCCGCGCCTGCTGATAAGCATAGGCATAGTCGCCCGCTTTTGAAACCGCCTGAACACGCCACCACAGCCCTAAGTGGAAAAGCAAAACGGCCTGCTTATCTAGAGCGCTAACCACTGAACTATTGGCGGCGCCATTGGTGTCACTATCAGGCTCGCTGGGGTGTTGCCAGTGCAGCAGGCTGTTTTCGTAGTAGCTGCGGGCGCGGGCCAAATCTTGCTGCTGGTGCAGATTGCGCCCTTCTAAAAAGAGCAAATCGGCGATCAGGTCGTTGCTGACCGTGTGCTCGTGGCTTTCGAGCTGCGCCAAGGCGAACGACAGTTCCTGACTGGCCAGCGGCTCAGTCAGGCTGGTGCTCAGCGGTAAGCGATCGCTCAGCGCAATTCCCCGGTCGCCCGCTAAAATTTGGGTATAGGTACTGTCTGCCTGAGCACTCAGCACCGCAATCAGCGACTGCGTCGGATATTCAAACCGGATTGGGGTGGCCGCGAAGCTTTTCAGGTCGGGGGCGTAGCGGTTCAGCTGCTGCAAGGTGGTGTCATTCACCCACAGCACCACCGGACAATTGAAGACTTTGGGCAGTTCATCGCGGCCCAGATTAGCCGCTTTGAGCAAAGGTTCTAGTGATCGCACCGATTCTAACCCAGTCACCATCAGCGCCTGCATTTGGCGAATCGGCGCAGCAGCGGGCCTAGCGCGGAGAATGGCGTCTTTTAGCTGAGTGGCCGTCGGCGGTAGCTCGACTTGATCAAAGCGAAGGCGATGGCGAACCCTCTCCGACGGAGAATCGCCCAGTTCTACCAGCAGCACCCGCCGCAGCCGCTGATAATTCACTCGGGCCAAAATTAGAGAAAACTGCCCCTGTCCCAGCACCACCGCCCGCCGCAAATTATTCAGGGCATTTTGGTTATAGGTAAGAATGTCTAAATGTGTATCAACCATAAGCTCCGCCTAGTGAACGACAGCCTAGCGCTATTCTACCGTTCACTAGCTTTTTTCCTGGGCATGCCACAGGCGATAGCGCTTGGTCTCGGCCAGCACGGGGTTCAGCCCAAACCAACGGCCCTCTTCGTCGCGATATTCGTATAAAAACAGACTGCGCAAGAGGGAGTTGTAAGCCTCGTTGCCCTGCTCGTCGCCTTCGCTGACCGCTTCAAAGAGCAGCCGCCAGTCACGCGCGTCAATCAGGCCGAGCAGGGCGTCGCGCTCATCGCGAATCACCGACTCCAGCGTCTCCTGGCGAATCGGCGGATCGCCCTTTTGCAAACAGCCATAGAGCAGTCGCATCAGGTTGCGCATGTGACCGCCGCTAATAGTGACCAGTCGAGTCAGGGTATCGGCTGAGTCAAAGACCTGGCCTAGCTGCTGCCAGCGATCGCGCTCTTTCAGGGTCGGGAAGGCTCGCACCATCACCATTTTTTGCAGCAGCTGACGCCCCTTCGCAGAGGGCTCACCAGTTCGAGTCGCCACCGGTACCATCGCCAGCAGTTTAGGCGCAGTGCCAAACCGGTTAGACAGACGCGGCAGCTCATCTGAAAAAATTAAAGCCAGCGGAATCGTATACACCACGTGGCAGCTCAGCCGCTTAAGCTGCTCACCGCGATCTACAAACAGATATTCCGACTGGCTGCGACCGTCCATCCGGCTAATCGGATCAATTCGGTCCAGGTTATCGGCAATGACCACCAGCCCGCGCTTACCTTGGGCTTTAAGCTGAGCGATCGCCGCTTCTAAAATCTCCGTATTAATCGCGTCGATAATGCCCTTAGTCCGTGGCTCCAAATACTGCCGGAGCTGGCTGCGCATTTCTGGGCTCTCTTTGGCCCGCGCGGTGATGGCAGCAATGCCCACTGAGAAACTCACGTCGCTGACTTCCAGAGGCGATCGCAAGGTGTCCAGCAGATTGCGAAACAGATTCTCCAGGTAAGTAGGACGCAGACGAATACCCACCGTCTCCATGCTCTGGGTCACCTGATGAGCAATCATTAGCAAAATATCGCTAATATCCACATCCGCCATTTCCAAATCGCGGTCAGATTCAAAATAGACCACATGAAAATTTTGCTGCTCCAGCCCGCCCTTCAGCCGAAATAGCTCCGTAGACTTGCCGCAGCCAATATGCCCAGTAAACAGCTGAGTCGTCGGCTGATCGGGCGAAAGCCGGACAATAGTCCGCCCCAGTTCGCTAATAATATCGCCGCCCCGCACCGAAGAAAAATCCACGTAGTACCGCCGATCTTCTGGCTGCGCCACCTTCAGCGGACGGCTAGGATTCGCAGCGCGATAAAAACGGGGCAGATCAAGCGGCATAGCAATCAACAATTAAGCAGTCTATCGATCATAACAGCGAGAAATAGCCGTACCCAACGATTTCCTCCTGTCTCCTGCCTCCTGTCTCCTGCGAACTTCAATACAAATTCGGCAGCAGCGCCACACAGGGCAACCCATCCAAACGCGATCGCACAATCGCCTCCCACGTCTCTCTCCCAATCACACCGCTAGAGGCAAGCCCCAACTCATGCTGATAAACCTTCACTGCCTGCTCTGTCAGCTCGCCAAAGACCCCGTCTGACACCAGCCAGATCTGAGCGGCTGAGAGCGTTTGCTGCACGGCAGCGACCTGAGTGCCCATACTGCCAGCAGACAAAAAAGGTAACCCGGCTGCGCCCCGAGTGATGAAGGCGAGTGTGCGATCGCAGGCCCGCCCATCCACGGGCAACCCGCACACGCACTGTAAATATTTCACACTCGCCAGCGTCTCAGGGCCAAAGTAACCATCGACCCGCACAGACATCCCAGAGAGGATACCGAGCTGCTGAAACCGCAGGTTGAGGCTATGCTGAAGTTGCCTGATGGCAGACCCTTTAGAACCAGCAGTAAGCGTCATAGGTATAGAGTTTGTAGCGTTAAACATGGCAGATGACTCCCGACTTTAGACAGATGAATCTGTAGCTGTCTACATAAAGGCGCATTAAAAGCAGGCTTAGTGATGCTTTCTGCATCCTTATTCGTTTGTCAGGAATTTCGGCGGATCTTACGCAGAGTGGCGTAAATTGAGCTAACTGCAAAATACTGGCCGGGACAATATGCGGTGGTTGGGGCGATCGCACCCCCATCATCTGCCCAACAACCTCCTCACGACGGCTCAGTAAGCTATCTTGGCGACTGGCTAAAGACCAGATGTTCTAGCCTTTAGCCAGTCGCCCCTGTGCCGCCGAGGATTTTCATGTTGGTAAGACAGCTCCAAGACTGCGAAGAATTCGTCGCCGGAGGCAGCACCCTGCTGCGAGAGCTGCTCCACCCCGACAAACAGCCACTAACCCTGCGCTACAGACTGGCCCACGCCACGCTACCCATCGGTCACACCTCCGACCCACATTCCCTAAAAACTTCAGAGGTATACTACATTTTGGCTGGTCAGGGCGAAATGCACATCGACGACGAAACGCAGCGAGTCGGCCCAAGTGACACCGTCTATATTCCCCCCGATGCCAGGCAATACATTCATAGCTGCGGAGAGGAGCGCTGGTTTTTTTGGCGATCGTCGACCCGGCCTGGCAGATGGCAGACGAAACGGTCTATTTGGAGGGCGAGTCCAATTAAGAATCACGTAAAGTCGTGGCGTCGTTCTTCACCTAATCGACTGTCGGATTACTCCCATGCTGTGAATAAATACTATCTGCCAAGACTCTGGTGGCCCTGTGAAAGTGGTCACTAGACCAGATGTTCCTGTTGGGCATTGATGCAGAACCTCTGATACAGTGCGTTATTGCAGTGCGCCATCGTAAAAGTAAATCGGTGTGCTAGCCATTGGTTTTGGTGAGACCATTTTAATCATCCAGTTGGGGCTAAATCTTCTTACCGACCAATAGTATGTTCTTGCCTATAGGTGGAGAGATAGAGCCCTCAACAACCCGCATTATCGGAATTACTAGCTTGTCGTACAAGGACACGCTGCCACCACTAATAGAGTTCTTAAGTAAAACAAAATTTATATACCAAGGAACGATGCCGGCAATATCAAAATATTGTGCTTTAACAATAGAAAATCCTGCCTTCTGAGTAATTCTTACGAGATCTTTCTTTAGATATCGACGAAAGTGTCCAATCTGCCTGTCCAGATCGCTGTACAACCAGGGTAGTGCAGGTACAAATATTAGTAAATGACCGTTAGAGTTAAGCGTTTCATACGCATTAGCCAGCTCCAAAGCATCTTCTTCTATGTGTTCAAGGACGTTGACATATAAGACTGAATCAAAATTTTCCCCAGTTAGCTCCCTACCAAAAAAACCATTGATGGCTTGAGCCCGTCTATCTTTAGCAAGTAAACTTTCTAGGAAGGGGTACATATTCTGAGAGGGCTCGAAAGCTTGCAGCTTCTCAATATTAGTTTTCAGCACTAAATCTGAAAAACTTCCTACGCCTGCGCCTACTTCAGCAACAGAACTTCCTAAGTATGGAAGAAACTCAGCTAAGATCCAGTCGTGGTAGTTCTTCGCAAAAGACATTGCTTCCAAGTCTTTGCCAAAGTATTGAGGTCTTGCGTTGGACAGCATTTTGGAAATTCCTTATTAGTTCAGATTTTCATATTTCTGGTGCTATTCATCTGAGCACTTAAAATCTTCGTCATCTATATTCTTGTATTGGTATTCTTAATATTGGCACGGGTGACAGTGAAGCTAAACCTTCTGGGAACATGGAGTGTTGTAATGTCTATTGGACTGAAAGAGTGGTTTCAAAACCTTGTCCTGCCTGGTCATCTGTTCTTGGGAACTCGCTAATTCCATCGCAAACGAAATCTAGCATAAGCCTGTAGTCGCCGGGTTTATCTGGAAGAACTATAGGGCCGATGGCAATAGAAGTGTCACCCGGAGAAACTAATCCAGATATAAAAAGTCTGGATTCTTGAGCTATCCTATCGCTAAAATCGAAAAATCTAGCTCTCACAGCAGCTTCTCCTCTGCTAATAGCAGACTCGTATCCGTACCATTTGACAAGACCCGTATTTTTCACATGAGCCTTGAAGACCTGCCCCTCAACGACTTACCCGCTATGGGACAAGTTAGAGCATCTATTCTCTACACAGGTCAAAACGTTCATTTCCAAATCGCGGTCAGATTCAAAATAGACCACATGAAAATTTTGCTGCTCCAGCCCGCCCTTCAGCCGAAATAGCTCCGTAGACTTGCCGCAGCCAATATGCCCAGTAAACAGCTGAGTCGTCGGCTGATCGGGCGAAAGCCGGACAATAGTCCGCCCCAGTTCGCTAATAATATCGCCGCCCCGCACCGAAGAAAAATCCACGTAGTACCGCCGATCTTCTGGCTGCGCCACCTTCAGCGGACGGCTAGGATTCGCAGCGCGATAAAAACGGGGCAGATCAAGCGGCATAGCAATCAACAATTAAGCAGTCTATCGATCATAACAGCGAGAAATAGCCGTACCCAACGATCTCCTCCTGCCTCCTGCCTCCTGTCTCCTGCCTTCAATACAAATTCGGCAGCAGCGCCACACAGGGCAACCTATCCAAACGCGATCGCACAATCGCCTCCCACGTCTCTCTCCCAATCACACCGCTAGAGGCAAGCCCCAACTCATGCTGATAAACCTTCACTGCCTGCTCTGTCAGCTCGCCAAAGACCCCATCTGACACCAGCCAGATCTGAGCGGCTGAGAGCGTTTGCTGCACGGCAGCGACCTGAGTGCCCATACTGCCAGCAGACAAAAAAGGTAACCCGGCTGCGCCCCGAGTGATGAAGGCGAGTGTGCGATCGCACGCCCGCCCATCCACCGGCAAACCACCCACACACTGTAAATATTTCACGCTTGCTAACGTTGCAGGACCAAAAAAACCATCGACCCGCACCGCCATTTCAGCGAACATGCCAAGCTGCTCAAACCGCGAATTGAGGCTACGCTGCAACCGCCGGACGGCAGAGCCTGTAGAACCGAGAGCAAGCGTCATAAGCGAAGAGGCCACAGCATAAAATATGACGGATGGCTCCTAATTTTGGTATAGCAAAGTAAGAATGCATTCTTACTTTGCGAGTCGAGTTGCCTGCTGTCAGATAACGGTTTCAGCCGATAAAAGTGTCCTAAGCAACTCGACAGGAGCTATAGATATCGAGCGTACAGATGCTGCCTATTTACAAGAGCCCTAGGCGCAGGCTAAGTGATGCTTTCTGCACCGTATCTATCTATCAGGAACTTCTGCGGATTTTACGCAGACTGGCGTAGATGAATCGACTGGCCAGAGGGCGGATCTACGCAATATTCAGCTAAATTGATTTCAATTCACAACCAAGGAATCTTTTATGCTGGTCAGATCGCTCCACGCCTGCGAAGAATTTGTCGCCGGAGACAGCACCCTGCTGCGAGAGCTGCTCCACCCCGACAAACAACCGCTAGCCCTGCGCTACAGCCTGGCCCACGCCACGCTACCGGCTGGGCAAACCTCCGACCTCCATTCCTTGAAGACCTCAGAGGTGTACTACATTCTGGCTGGTCAGGGCGAAATGCACATCGACGACGAAACGCAGCGAGTCGGCCCAGGTGACGCCGTCTATATTCCCCCCGATGCCAGGCAATACATTCATAGCTGCGGAGATGAGCCACTAGTATTCTTAGCGATTGTTGACCCAGCCTGGCAGGTAGCCGACGAGACGGTTTATACATAAAGTAAAACGGGGGTGGTTCATTTTCGGGATGCCCCCCGATTGACACGCTCTCTACAAGGGAGAACTGCGGTTGACAAACTATCCATGAGAGTGACCTTATTTTTGATAAAATGATTCGACAATTGCGCAGGCATGGTCTATGACAGTGGTATTAAGACCCATCAAAGCGTCTCTCAAAGCACTCAAACGTTTGCTATGGCGACAGATGGCATCTCTAAAGCCGCTGCTGCCACTCAGTGAACCACAGTGGGCCCAGGTAGGCCTGCTGAAAACGCTGGTACAGCGAGACATGGATGCTCGTTATAAGGGCTCTATGATAGGGAATCTGTGGCCGCTGCTAAATCAGCTAGCGCAGTTGTTAATTTACACGTATGTGTTTGCCATTGTTCTGCGGGTGAAGCTTAGCCTGAAAGGCTTACCTCCCGACAATTCGTTTGTATTCGGCCTGTGGCTGTTTGCGGGACTGTTGCCGTGGATAGCGTTTAGCGGCGGATTAATGCAGGCATCTGGGTCGGTGGTGGGACAACCCAACTTAGTAAAAAAGGTCGTATTTCCGCTTAAGCTGTTGCCCCTGGTACCCGTCCTATCAAGTTTTTTAGAAAGCACGTTTGGATTGATGATATTGATTGCGTTTGTGGTGTTTTTCGTAAACCATACGCTGCATCCAACGGTATTACTTTTGCCCCTAGTCTGGATACCACAGCTGCTGCTCACCGCGGGGTTTGGCTATCTAGCGGCGGGGCTGACGGTATTTGTGCGAGATATTCCTCAAACGCTAAGCGTCATTCTCAACCTATGGTTTTATGCAACGCCGCTCATTTATCCAGCGGAGATGATTCCGGCTCCGTTCCAGCAGTGGGTGTTTTGGGTGAATCCGTTGGCAGCAATTGGCGAAATGTATCGAGACGTTGTTTTAGTAGGTGCCGTAACCCATTGGGGCGAATGGGGCGTTGCCACAACAATGTCTTTTGGCATATTCGCCACTGGTTTTTGGTGTTATGAAAAGCTACGCCCAGCTTTTGCAGACGTATTATAGGCACCTTGTGCAATGAAACCAGTAGCTGAAGTACTTGCACTAGTGAGTCGCTGCCTTAAAGGACAGCACTGGGTGTGCTATTCAGCTCAATTGCGTTGTAAAGTATACGGTGTGCTAGGTCTGTGTCGTTGATTAATTCCCTATGGCTGACGATATCGCAATTTCCCTAAAGAATATTTCAAAGGTTTTCAAACAGTATCACCATCCAGTTGATCGCTTGAAAGAAGTTCTACTGCCAGGAAAGCAGCATGGAGGAGAATTCTGGGCACTAAAAGATATCAGCATAGAGATTCCAAAGGGGGAAACCATCGGGATTATTGGCCGCAACGGATCTGGAAAAAGTACGCTACTACAAATTATTGTAGGGACGTTACAGCCAACATCGGGAAATGTGAATGTCAATGGGCGAGTTTCAGCATTGCTAGAACTAGGGAGCGGATTCAACCCAGAGTTTACGGGGCGGCAGAACATCTTTTTCAGTGGACGAATTTTAGGTCTAAGCCAGACGGAAATTGAGTCGAAGCTCGATGAGATTGCGGCATTTGCAGATATCGGAGAATTTATCGATCAGCCCGTCAAAACCTATTCGAGCGGTATGTTTGTGCGGTTGGGGTTTGCGGTAGCTGTACATGTAGATCCAGAGATATTTATTGTCGATGAAGCGCTAGCTGTTGGAGATGTTGTGTTTCAGCACAAGTGCATGCGCCGTATCAAAATGCTGATGGATTTAGGGGTCACTACATTGTTTGTGTCGCACGACGCGAACGCTGTAAAGACACTGTGTAAGTCTGCATTTATGTTAGAGCAAGGAAAGATTCACACAAGCGGACGGCCAAATGACGTTTTTATTGATTATATGAAGCTAACCACTCAGATTGAGCTGCGGCAATCTGGAGGCAATATCTCCCATGACAGTAAACTATCAATCTTGAATCACGAAGATAGTTCTCAACTTTTGACTGGGAACTCGAGCCGTAGAGGAAGCGGTCGAGCGACGATTGAGCGCATTCAGATTTTTCATGAGAACGGTGACTTAGCCATTGCTAGCCCAATGTTTAAATTCGATGAAATGGTTACGCTTGTGGCCGATGTTCGCATCAATGTATCGTTAGAAGACTTTATCATTGGCTTTTTCATCTGTGATAAGAACGGCAATGAGCTGATAGGCAGTAACACAAAAGAGGAGAACGTCTCGATAGGCTCATTAAAGGACAACGATAAATTTGCAGTTAAGTTTTCTTTTCGATTGCCCTTAAAGGCAGGCAGTTATAGCTTGACTGTTGCAGGCGCGGAGAGCTACACGACTACGATTTGCGATTGGCTAGATAATGTCACAGTCTTTCAAATTCAGATGCCTCAAAGTGGGAAATTTATTACTGCAGCAATAAATATCCCTATGGAAGTCTCTGTCGAAAGAAATGGGAACAAGTCAGCTCTTGTCTAAGAATTCGATTACTGTTTGGAGATTTCTTTATCGCATTAAACTATGTTAAATACAAAACTCAAAGGTTATCCTGACATCACACATGTCTCTAAGGGACGGTTAGACGAAAACACCAGTTTGGCCAAAATATTGGCTTTTGTTGGAAATAACAAGCAAGTTGTCGACTTTGGCTGTGCAACGGGATACCTCGCAAAGCTATTAGCAGAGCAGGGGTGCACGACTGTTGGTGTCGAAATAAATCCGGACGCTGCCAAAGCCGCTGAACAGTTTTGTCAACGGGTTATTGTGGCTGATCTCGACTACGACAAAGTTGAAGTTATTTTGGGAGAACAAAAATTTGATGTCGCTATATTTGGAGACGTGCTAGAACACTTGAGAGATCCGTGGCAGGTATTAAAGTCTGTCAAGGATATTCTGAATCCCGACGGTTGTGTAATCGCTTCAATTCCTAACGTTGCACATGGTTCTGTTCGATTGGCTTTGCTTGAGGGTCGTTTTGAATATACAGAATTAGGTCTACTTGACAACACTCATCTACGTTTTTTCACTCATGATTCTTTGTATCATCTATTTGAATCCTCAGGTTACTGTATAGAGTCAGAAGACAGTACTAAAATGCCGATATTCGATGCGTCCCCTTTAACGCCAAATTTGAACCAAGAGAAAATTTCTGATGAGCTGTTAGAATTCATCCGTGCAGACGAGTTTTCGGATTCCCTACAATTTGTAGTTCGGGCATATTCGTGGGCAACGTCCCACGGGCACGTTGCCCTTCAGAAGAGATGCTGCGAGCTTCGAAGGGAAAGAAATCAGACACGGATAGAACTGCAGAAAACTCAGGCTGAACTGCAAGGAATCCAGACCGAACTACAAGGAATCCAGGCCACATTACAGGAAACTCAGGCTGAGTCTCGACAGGTTATTCAAGCAATGGAATCCAGCAAATTCTGGAAGATCAGAGCGGCTTGGTTTAAATTCAAGCGCTCGGTTAAGCCAAGACCATCTGGTTGAGCCCTGAACCATCTCTGTTGATACAGCCCTATATACTAGCGTTGATGACAAATATTTTGGCAGCCACCTAAAGAAATTGGTCGTAACGTAAATTAGTGTACTGGTATCAAAGTCAACTTACTTATTTTCTAGAGCAAAACGACAAATGAGAGAAAAAAACAGTTCACGAAAGGGGAGGCAGGCTAGTTCCTTGTCTGTCTTGAGAAGCGTAGTCAGGCAAAACAGTTACTTTGTAGCAGCGCGTTTGCGTCAAAGAATCATTGAAAGGCGAGCAAGATTAGGATGCCTTGTCAGACCAAATGATCTACCCTTATTGACTGAAAAGCTGATCCTCTTCTATCAGGGAAAGACAAGTTTAGGAAAGGAACTAGCCTCTGTTTCAGGGTTTCAACATCCCCTTCCGCTCAATCCGTACGAGGCTTGGCAAGCGGCTAACCAATGGACTGCAAAGGCCGAGCGGTATCTACGGGAAAGACTGCAAAAGTACGACTCATCTTTGGCAAAGATCTCAGTCGTGATGCCGGTTTATAGCCCGCCGCTTGTCTTTTTAGAGACTGATATCGCTAGCGTTATTAGCCAAATTTACGATAACTGGGAGCTATGCATTGCCGACGATTTCAGCCCCAAGTCAGACGTGCAGTTAGCCCTGAAAGCTTGGGCTGAAAAAGATTCAAGAAAAGCGAGCTTTGGAAAGTTCGTGAAATACTACACCACTATTTACAGCATATAGCAAGCACTAGAAACGATCTTAGATTAACCGATAAACATACATAAGTTTTAGTTGACAAGATGCAAGCTATTTCATTTTTTCAAGTTATTAAAAATCGCCTAACCCGAGTCATCTTACGTTGGAACAGAGACTCCCAAAATGGAAAGCTTAGAGAGAGCTTTATCTCACTACAGAATAGCGATCTGTTCGACAGCGGCTACTATCTCAATAGATACGCTGATGTGAAAAGCTCGAATCAAGACCCGCTGCTGCACTACATAATATTTGGCACAAAGGAAGGTCGAAATCCTAGCCCTGACTTTAGTACAAAGTACTATCTAGACAACAATCCTGACGTCAAAGCATCAGGGATTAACCCACTCCTGCATTATCTACTGTACGGGAGAGAGGAGGGTCGTCTTACTTCTGCCCACCATCTTTCTAGTATCAACAGAGAAATCGACGATAACCTAGAAAGAACATTGGTCGCTGGCAATATTTACGCTAAAGCTCGGTCGATTTCTTTCCGCAGTGTGATCGATCCGGACATCACAGTCGTCATTCCCGTATTCAATAAAATTGAATATACATTACGCGCTCTGGCAGGATTATCGCTTCAGGAAACTGACTATACTTTTGAAGTGATTTTAGCCGATGATCATTCTACCGATCAAACACAAGATATTTCAGCGCTCATTGATGGCCTTCGTTACGTCAGGCATGCTAAGAATCTCGGTTTTCTGCTCAACTGTAATCGTGCAGCCGAATCGGCAAACGGTAAGATAATTGTCTTTCTTAATAACGATACTATCCCTTTCCCCAGCTGGTTATCGGAGCTAGTTGCTCCTGTAGAAAAAGATTCTCAGGTCGGGTTAGTAGGATCTATGCTGCTTTATGCAGAGGGAACTTTACAAGAAGCGGGTGGGTTTGTCTTTAAAGATGGGTCAGGATGGAACTATGGCCGAGAGGATACCCCGACTGACTGCCGGTACAATTTCGTACGAGAGGTAGATTACTGTTCTGGAGCTTCGCTGGCAATCTCTCGGTCTCTATGGACTGATCTTGGCGGCTTCGACGAACGGTATGAACCGGCTTACTACGAAGATACCGATCTTGCGTTTCGGGTGAGAGAAGCTGGCTACAAAGTCATTTATACTCCTTTCTCGAAGCTCGTTCACTTTGAGGGCATTAGTTCGGGCGTTAGTTTGACATCAGGGACCAAACAATATCAGCTAACTAATCAGACGAAATTCCAAGTGCGGTGGAAGCATCAGCTAACGAGGGAACTGACTCCAAGCCACGCTAGGTTCTCTCCATGGAAACCATACAAAAAAAACGTTTTGCTGTGGATTGATGCACTTTTTCCTACACCCGATCAAGATTCCGGTTCAGCGGATACTTTCAACTTTCTAAAGACTGCCTGTGAAGGGGGATGGGGGGTGACGTTTATTCCACAGGCTAATCGTAACCATGCGACCCCCTATACTGAACAACTACAACGGCTAGGCATCGAATGCTGGTATCAACCTTACCTGCAATCTGTAGCCGACTATCTTAAAACATATGGTCATCAATTCGATGTAATCGTTCTATCACGAGTTGTCGTCGCATCAGACGTTATTGAAGATGTGACAAGGTATGCGCCCGAAGCAAAAATTATTTTTAATACGGTAGATTTGCATTTCCTAAGGGAATCTAGGGAACGAGAGATCATCTATAGGCATCACTTAGGTAGCGGTGAAGATAACAGCAAGACGGATAGCCTGAAAGAGAAAGAACTCAATATCATCAAAAGAGCTGACTTGACTATCTTAATTAGTCCTAACGAAGAAACTATTGTTAGGGAACAAGTTCCTTCAGCAAGAACAACTGTAATCCCTATCGCCCGCGACATCCCTGGTCGAGGAAGGGGCTTTCAGGGTCGTCATGACATCTGTTTTCTAGGCGGATTTTCTCACACGCCAAACATCGATGCTGTCGAATACTTTATTTCTGAGATCTGGGATTTAGTCAAAGAGAATTTACCAGAGTGTCGTTTTGTCGTTGCTGGATCCAACATTCCAGACAGTATCCAACGTCTAAGCTCCCAAGATATTATAATTGAGGGCTTTGTTCCTGAGCTACATACCTTGTTTGAAAGAGTGAAATTATCCATCGCACCGCTAAGATACGGAGCAGGTATGAAAGGGAAAGTGGTTTCTAGCCTGAGTTTTGGCGTACCTGTGATTGCAACATCCATTGCGATAGAAGGGATGGGACTTACGGATGGCCTAGATGTGTCTGTGGCCAATGAACCTGCTGATTTTGCCAATTTGATCTCGCAGCTCTACAGGGCTGAGACAGACTGGGAAAGGCTTTCTCAAAATGGCTTAAACTCAGCAAGGGAAAAGTTTTCCTCGGCCAAGCTCTCACCTAAGATAATGGACGCACTAGCACAAGTCATGAGATAAGGAGCCGTTCGTAAATAAGTTACCTATCTTACTGATCCTCAAAAAGCGTTTTTAGGTGCATAGATAATGAACGGTCAGGTATTTTAATTCCGAATGAGCCCTAAGTGTACAAGGCGAATGGCTCTAACACGTCAAGAGAAGGGATTAGGTTATAATGCCTTTATTATGAATTATTATGTCAATGGAATTGAGGGACAGGCCTGACTGCTAAAAATTCCTGAAGTCTTTTCTAGGAAAGGACTTCAGCCATTCTAAAAACGAGCACATGATTGAGTCCTAGTCGGCCCCATTTGTAGAACATCTGAAACCCCTGCTATATCTAGACTTTCGAGTCATAGCAAAGGTGTAAGGCAATCCCGTATTTAGCAAGTTTTGTGAATGTTTTGTCAGTCAATCAGGCAACAGGCTCTCGTGGCATTGAGATGTAAAGAACGAGAATTAAACAGATGCTAGATAACGAAGCAAGAATTAAGCAAGAGCTGGAAATATTTAATCAAAATGTCAATGTCCATGAGTTGCCTGAGATATACCACTATTGGTCCAATAAACATCTAAGGCCTTGGTTGGAGGAATACGGCATTAGTAATCCGGACGATCTTTTCGTCAACTACATGTTTAAGAGTGCGTCTTCCTGTGGCATCGAAAAACCTGCATTTGTTAGTATTGGCTCGGGTAATTGTGATACTGAAGTGAGAGTGGCCAAGCACCTCAAGGAGAAAGGCCTTCAAAGCTTTTGCCTAGAATGTATTGACCTTAATCCAACGATGCTCAACCGTGGTCATGAATTGGCTGACAAAGAAGGTGTTCTCGAAAATATGTCCTTCATCGAATTAGATTTCAACCAATGGAAAGCCAATAAGGAATATGTCAGTGTGATCGCCAATCAATCGCTGCACCATATTCAAAACTTAGAAGGCGTATTCGATGAAATCAAAAAATCGCTTCATCAAGACGGAACCTTTATTACTAGCGATATGATAGGGCGGAATGGGCATCAAAGATGGCCTGAAGCCCTAGGTGCTGTGCATAACTTTTGGAAAGAACTCCCAGAAGGCTATAGATACAATCATCAGCTCAAAAGGGTTGAAACGATGTATGAGAACTGGGACTGCTCCAGTGAAGGGTTTGAGGGAATTAGAGCACAGGACATATTACCTCTGTTGATTAAAAATTTCAATTTTGATCTCTTTATTGGGTTTGCTAATGTGATAGATGTTTTTGTTGATCGCGGGTTCGGGCATAACTTTGATCCGAATAATGAGTGGGATACCGATTTTATTGACAGGGTCCATCAGTTCGACGAAACCTCTATTCGCAATGGCTCGATTAAACCTACGCATATCATGGCTGTCATGAAAAAAAGTTCCGTAAGCAATCCTAGTTATTCTAGAAATTTGTCGCCAGAGCACTGCATGAGAGAGGTGCCTGCTGATACGGCTGTATCCAAAACGAGCCTCAGCCCAACATCGAGAAACCACTCGTTTCTCTCTCGTATTTTCCGTCGCTTTCGCTGAGTCTGCCACAAAGCAGAGATACACTTTGAGTCCCATAGAGTAATCGTATGTCTATAGTTTTAGCTGCGACCATCTGAGTCGTTTAACATTTCGATGCCATTCGGCAGAAACGGCTATTCCTCATCTTTCTAAAATTCAAAAGTCTTAGAGAGTTAAAGTTAAGGAGGCGCGCATCGTTCAATGTTGGTATATGTTTTGATGTTCAGGTTCGTATCTTCGTTTCTCAACTTGAAGAAAAGTTTTGGGGATAAGCCTAGCCCCTTAAACGACGACAATTCAAACGCTACAAATTTCGTCTGCAACATCTGCGGTACCTTTAACAGCTGTGATGTTGTCAAAATTGATAGAGACGTCCCTTCTTGTATAGAATGCGGTTCAGCGGTTCGAATGAGAGTTGTCATTCACTTGTTGAGTGTATTTCTCTTCGGAGAATCTCGGATTATCGATGATTTCACGAAAACAGCAGGGGTTGTCGTCATGGGTCTTAGCGATTGGGAAGGTTACGCAAAACCTCTATCAGGCAAGCTCAGCTATACCAATACTTTTTTTCACCAAGAGCCATTTTTAGATATCACAAATCCTTGCGAAAAAGACTTTGAAAAATACGATTGCATCATTGCTAGCGATGTTTTTGAACATGTCCCGCCGCCTGCTTCAAATGCTTTTGAGGGTGCCTATAAACTTCTCAAACCGAATGGTGTATTGATTTTGACAGTCCCTTTTACGAATGAAGAAGAAACTAAAGAGCACTTTCCTGATTTAGGAGAGTATCAAATTGTAAACTTTAAAGATAGAGAATACGTTTTAGTCAATCAAAACTCAGAGGGAGAATTTAACACTTACAAGGATTTGGTTTTCCACGGTGGACCGGGTACTACTTTAGAAATGCGTGTGTTTTGTCGTAAAGACTTAACTGCAAATATACAGGATACAGGCTTTCAAAATATTCAATACTTTGATTCTGATGTGCCTGAGTATGGAATACTGCACAAAGTAAACTGGAGTCTGCCGGTAACAGCCCGAAAGCCCAAGCCGTAACGTCCAAACAGTTGCTCTCTGACAAGAAAACAGCGTGCTAGCACGAGTCGCACGGGTCCCAAGCACTCAAAAAGAACTGATGGTTAAGTTTAAAACTATTCAAACCATTTTTTATGCTGAAGGTTTAGGCGGTATTAGTCGTCGAGTAAAAGATCGGTTACTTTCCCCCAGCTATAGTCAATGGATAAAGCAAACAGAAAAGGCATTTGATGCTTCTGTCCTACCTCCGCCACTGACCGGGGGCCCGCTAATTAGTTTATTAGTTCCTGTTTATAATGTTGAAGAAACGTGGCTTGAGATCGCAATTGACTCTGTTCTCAATCAAAGCTATGGCTACTGGCAACTGTGCTTAGCCGACGATGCCTCGACAGCTGAGCACGTTAGACCACTGTTAGAAGCCTACGCAAAAAGAGATGAGCGTATTCGAGTCATCTACTGCGAAACAAACGGAGGAATTTCGGCAGCGACCAACCAAGCCTTGGCGATCGCACAAGGTGAGTTCATTGCGCTGCTTGATAATGATGACGAACTAGCACCCAACGCACTTTACGAAGTTGCCAGCCATATACAGGCCTATCCTGAAACTGACTTCATATACACCGATGAAGATCACATCACGCCAGAGGGTAAGCGAAAAAATCCCTTCTTTAAGCCTGACTGGTCTCCTGAGTATCTCCACGCCTGTATGTACACGCTTCATCTGGGTGTGTATCGCACAAGCCTGGTGCGCAAAATCGGTGGGTTTAGAAGTGCCTACGACGGCGCTCAAGACTGGGACTTAGCACTGCGGATTAGTGAACATACGTCACGGATTCACCATATCCCTAAAGTGCTATACCACTGGCGGGTCTTACCATCCTCAATGTCGTCTGGCGTAGATGCTAAGCCGTGGGCATATCAATCTGCGCAGAAAGCCCTGCAAGATATGGTGGATCGCAGCCCGTACCCCGGATGGGCTGAAGAAGGCGTGAAACCTGGACTGTTTAGGGTGCGTCGCCATATTGAAGAGAAACCGTTGGTAAGCATCTTGATTCCTAGTGCGGGAACCCATCTCACCATCAACGGTAAGCAAGTCTGTTTAGTAGAACAATGCCTTTACAGCATTCGGACTCTGAGCACCTATTCCAACATCGAGATCGTTTTGGTAGACGGCAATGATATTTCAGAAAAAACTCTCAGCGCTGTTATTAGCGCTATTAAAGGATTAGACTTAAAGCTCCTACATTGTGATCGCCCTTTCAATTTTTCTGAGCGAATGAACTTAGCTGCCCGCGCGGCCGAAGGAGACATCTTACTTATACTTAACGATGACACCAAAGTTATCACACCCGACTGGATAGAAGCGATGTTGGAACTCGCCCAGCAAAAAGAAATCGGTGCCGTGGGTGCTAAGTTGTTTTATCCCAACGGTCGGCTACAGCACGCTGGAATCTTGATGCTGGCAGGAATTCCTGGACACGCTTTTCACAGAAGCGCAGGCAACTACGACGGCTACTATTGCTCTAGCCTGGTAACGCGAAACTATTTAGGCATCACTGGTGCCTGCTTAATGATGAGGCGCGCGCTCTTTGAGGAACTAGGTGGTTTTGATGAAAACTTTGACCTTAACTACAACGACGTAGATCTGTGTTTACGGGCTCACGTCGCAGGTTATCGAAACGTCTTTACGCCCTATGCAAAACTCATTCACTACGAATCTATTAGCCGCGTTACCGGCCTTAATAAGGGAGAGATAGAACGTCTCCAGAATAAGTTTAAAGATACCGGCTACATGGATAGTGATCCTTATTACAATCCCAATCTTTCCACACGCAGACCCTTCTTTCAGCTCGAATGGCCCAACCGTAAACAAACCAGACATCGTACCCAAGGTAAATAAATGATCAGGGTGGCTGCTGTTATTCCCACTTACAATCGCTGGGAAAAAACCCAACGATTCCTAACGCAGTTCGCAGCGCAAACCTACGGGGCACTCAGCATTGTGATAGTCGATGCCGACTCTCCCGATGGAACCGCAAGCAAGGTGCAACAATGCTACCCTGACGTAACGCTGCTCCAGGTTAGCGATCAGCGATATTGGGCAGGCGCGACAAATGTAGGCGTACGCTATGTCCTCACCCGAGGTTACGACTATATTTTCACCATTAATGATGATGCCACAGTCGCCCCTAACCATGTGCAACAATTGGTGGACTTGGCTCAACGCCACGGCATTTGCATACTAGGAAACCGCATTGACTATCTCACGCCACCCGATAAAATTTGGGCATTAGGCACTCAAATCGAGTGGGGAACACCTCATTTTCTTAAGCTGCGATATGCAGGTGTTAGCTTTAAAGAATTGCCCGCTAAAGTCTTAGAACAGGAGATTTTAGCAGTCGATACTTTACCGGGTGATGGCGTCCTTATTCATCGCAGTGTCTTTGAAAAAATAGGTTTGTATAAAGATACTTTTCTACCCCATTATCATGCTGATTCGGAGCTGGTATTACGGGCTAATCATAGTGGTTTTCAGGCGTATGTTACACCGCAGGTTGTTTTACGAGATGATTTTTCGACGGAGCAAAAGCAACAGAGCCTTAAAAGTATTGCGGGCTTAAGGTACGCTTTTTTGAATCCGAGATCTCATTTGTATTTACCTGCGATCGCCTACATTTTCCTCCGCTACTGCCCCTGGTACGCCTACCCTCAAACGCTCTATTACCTATTCATGCGGCTGCTGCGACTGGGTAAAGGCCGTCCTCGGACGGAACGGCACGAGCGGTAGCCGGTTAGTTAACGACTTTGCCCACCAGCTCATAAAGTCTGTCCAGCCCTGAAAACGTCCGATACCTGTTTCCCCATCCGAGAATAGTAGCTTGAGGCTCCAGATCAGCATATAGGGAATGTTCAGGCCGAGCGCAGTCCAGGTGCCATGCTTGGACAAAAAGTACAGCTTGCTAAAGGTCGCATGTCGAAACTTAGCGCGACGGTTGCGGCTGGTAATCGCCGATACCGCGTGGTTGACCAATACCGCCTGAGTCACGCCGATTTTATGCCCCTGACGGCGATAGCGCTCGCAAATTTCGGCGTCTTCGTAGTCTAAAAAAAAGTTGAGGTCAAATTCAGGACAATGGTCGAACCGCTGTAGGTTGAAAATCATGCTACAGCCTGATACCCAACGGCTAGCGAGCACTTCAGCAGGCTGCTCGGCTGAGTGATTGACGGTCTGAGCGGCGGGTAACCGATGCTTGAGAGACCCTGTCCACCGGTTGAAGCGGCCCTGAGCAAACCAGATATCTGTACTGCTCGCTCGAATGCGGGTGCCTAAAATGCTGAGCGTAGGCCAGTGTTTGAAGCAGGTGTGGATGTAGGCGATCGCCCCTGTCACCAAAACCGCGTCCGGGTTGATCAGCCATACCCAGGCGCGCGGATCTCGCTGGTAGGCATACGCTAACCCCAAATTACAGCCCCCACCGAACCCCAAATTGCCCATAGCGGGAAGAATTGTTATATGCTCAAACTCCTGCTGTAGACCGTAGACAGACGTATCGTCAGGAGAATTATTGACAATAATAAATTGGTAGGGCAAGGGAAAGGATAGCGCCGCTACAGATCCAAGCAGGTGACGCAATAGCTCGGGGGAATAGTAATTAACCGATAGAAAAAAAAGCATTTCGCCAGCATACGTAAAGAACTGGGAGGTCATTTTCGGTCGATTCAGGGTCGCGCTGGCAGCTCAAATTAGGCCATCGTTATCCATGGCCTAATTTACTTAGGGCTTGCTGGAAAAGTATAGACTTCAGTCGATTCAGGTATTTTAGGCCAAATCGGGATAGATCGCGCAATATCTCCACGACGCCCCGATACGAACTGTGGCAGATCAGCTGATCGCCTTGACACCGCTCTCTTTACGAGTGGCGGGGAATAGATTGACGGCAACAAATAGGGCTGAACTCATAGGAGGCATCATCAAAAGGGGCTAGCAAGACTCTGTAGCCTATGTCAATGCCCTGGCTGACTGACAAAAAAGTATTGTCAATGAGCTAAAGCGACTATAGGGCAAGGGATAGCCGGTCTTTACAAAGCAGAAAAGAAGCACAAGTCTGGAATTAACCAAAACCAATCACAGACTCATGAGTGCTTCAGAACAATTATACGACGGCCTAGATATCTGGTTGAGTCAATGCTATTGCGGGCGCGACCAAAGGGCACCTACAGGTCAGGGTCATTTCATTCTATATCTGGGCAACGGGTTCTCAGTTTTCAGCTACCAGAAGCCTATACCTCAGAAGCCTGAAGCAACGTATCTTCATCAAAATACCAAAGTCGTAATTCAGAATGAAACAGCCCTGCCTACAGGTAGTGATTTATATGGTCAGAGCGCTGCTCTACAGCGGCAGTGTGAACCTGACGAAGTGGAGTACCTACCTGCCGAATCGGGGGCAATATGCGCAAAGCCAGCAACGTCGATTGAGCCGATGGCTGAAGAACCCCAACATCGTCGTTGGCGAGCTGTACAACGGCTTGATTAAGAGTGCCCTATCAGACTGGCAGCAACCGGTGATGTATCTAGCTATAGATAGCTCCATGCTCTGGAATGAGTACTGTTTGATTCGCCTGGTGGTGGTGCATCGCGGTCGGGGCTTGACGATGGCCTGGCGGGTGATGAAACACGCTAGCAGCAGTGTCGCCGATGACGACTATCAAAGCCTGCTAGCGCAGGCCGCAAAGCGAGTCCCTGCTAAGGTCTCTGTGGTGGTCTTGGCTGACCGAGGGTTCATCCCAACCGAGCTGATGGACGCGGTAACCGCGCTCGGTTGGGGCTATCGCATCCGGCTCAAGGCCAACAGTTGGATTAAGCGCTACGGTCACTGCTGGTGTCAGCTCAGCGACTTTCATCTGGCGGCAGGTGAAGCGCTGATGCTCCACACGGTTCGATTGCACAAAGGGTCTCCGTTTGGCCCTGTCCATATCGCTTTGGCCCGGCATCCCAACGGCGAAGCCTGGGCGGTGCTCAGCAACCAACTGACGACTCTTAAAACGCTGCAAGAATATAGCTTTCGCTTCAATATTGAAGAAAGCTTTTTGGATGATAAGTCCAATGACTTTGAGCTGGAGCGTTCTGCTATTCGCGATGCCCAGATGCTCGAAAAGCTCTGCTTTGTAATGGCGGTCGCGACCTTCTACCTCACCGCTCAAGGGCTAGCTGTAGTTGAGGCCGGTGACCGTCAACAGGTTGATACTCACTGGTTGCGCGGTAACAGCTTCTTACAGATTGGCTGGGATTGGATTCGTCGGGCTTTGATTGAGCCTTGCCAGCTCATCTCACAAGTGCGCTTCCTTGGCAGCTTTGAGTCTGACCTAGTGGTGCCTTCTCTCAAATATCTCAGCGATCGCTTTTCTCTAGAATTTACCGCTCAGACCCTTGCCTATCCTGAATGAACAGACTTTTGTCAGTCAATCAGGCCGTAGGCTTATCGCTCCAGGGAGTCAGCCATCGCGTTGTGGGGATCATTACCCGGCGTGTATAGACATGTGCCAAGGTCTACACCGATTACTGGGAAGCCTACGGCAGCGTCATTCCGAGCAATCGGCATGTTGCAGTTGGCAGAGATAGCGGCTTGACGAGCTACATCGAAAGGTTAAACAACACACTGAGACAGCGAATTTCCCGGCTGGTGAGAAAGCCGCTATCTCTCTCGTTGGCGAAGCCTGCCGTAGGCTTAGAAGCTAGAGAATCATATGGGTGCGATTTGGATGTTTATTCATGAGTACAATCGCTCAGTTAGAAAGAAGATGGCAGAAAGAGAAGATCCTGTCTTTTTCCTCTGTCCTTTACTAACATGCACTACCCCCCACTACGGTTTCCCACCCACGCGACTCTGGGTATTGCTCAGCATCCTCTATCGACTGCCGATGGCGATAGACACTGCTACGGCTCATGCCCGTCGCCTCTGCTATCACGCTCAGCGTCGCTCGTCCTTGCGTTCTCAAAAATTCGGCTACCTGGTGTCGCCGTTCTCGTATATTAGAAGTCATCGTTCCGGGTTGAATTCGTTCCGGTAACGATACCCGACTCTGGGCATTGCCGCAGAGCCTTTTATATCATTTTGACAGAGTGCTTATTGATACCCCAAACCAAGTATCTCTTTATCCCGCCTTACGTGGTACCCTCTGGACGTACTATGCCTGTTCATCAATCTCTTAGTATCTTTTGCCAGATTACTAACTCCAAGCTATTTAGGATAGACTCCCTTCGCAAATAAACCCCAACCTGCTTAAATTATGACATCTCCCCCCCCTCAGACAGCGATACTATCCGTTGTGATCCCGGTCTATAACGAAGCGGCCACTATTCAAAAAGTAGTAGAAAAAGTACTGCGTCTGCCGTTGCCGGTGGAGGTGGTGACGGTAGACGACGGTTCCCAGGATGGAACTGCTGATATTTTGTCCCATCTGAGTCATGATCATCCTGGCCTGAAGGTGCTTCACCACGGCCACAATCGGGGCAAAACCGCCGCTCTTAAAACCGGCTTTTCGGCTACCACTGGGGATATTGTAATTGTGCAGGATGCCGATTTAGAATACAATCCTGATGAGATCCTCAGTGTGATTGCGCCAATTTTAGAGAACAGAGCCGATGTGGTCTACGGCTCACGGTTTTTAGTTAGAAAAGCATCTCGGGTGCTATATTTCTATCACTATTTAGCTAATAAAACCCTAACCTTCATTAGTAACCTTTGTACCAATCTGAATATGACCGACGTAGAAACTGGGTATAAAGCTTTTCGAGGCGGAATTATTCGCAGTATGATCATTGAGTCCACTGGCTTTGGATTTGAAATTGAAGTAACTGCTAAAATTGCTAAGCTGAAATGCCGCATCTTTGAAGTGCCCATCAGCTACTATGGCCGCACCTACGAAGAAGGCAAGAAGATTGGTTTAAGCGACGGCATATTTGCCCTGATTTATATTTTTTATTTTAATTTACTTAAATCTAGAAGACAATCTTTTCGCGGCTTCTCTAGTAAATCAGAAACCTTATTTACCAAAGAAAATGAAAGTATCAAGTCAAGGCAACCCTAAGCTTCTTGGGTTAATTTCAAATGTCAAAGGCTTTGAGCTAAATTATGCCTATCTTGCAAAAGCCATCTTTTTCAATCATTTGCTGCTGTCCCATGTTCAGTTTTCGTCTTGTGCTAGTTTTCTCTCTTTATGTCCTGCATGACCATCAAGTCAGATGCTTTAGAGAACAATAATTCAGCTGAATTATTGTTCTCTAAAGCATCTGACTTGATGTCGCCGATAGGCATAGAAAAATTATGATGAAGCTCCTAGTTATCTCGTTAATCTTTGGTTTAGCAGGTTCCTTGGCAGGGCTAGATGTAAACTGGGATTTCCAAAATTATCACCTCTATCTTCCCTATGCTCTGCTTCATGGACGATTTGACTCAGATTTTTTGGCCTCTCAAATTCAAACCTATACCAATCCTTTCTTTCACGTCCCAATTTATTTAGCGGTCACTTATTTGCCGCCCCGAATGGTGATGTTTTTAGGTGGTGTGCTAGAAGGTTTTAACTTTTGGCTTCTTTTCTTGATTAGTTACTTTGTTGTTCCTAAATCTTTTCCACAGCAAGACCTAATACGTCTGGCTCTAGCTACCTTTGGCATACTTTCGCCACTATTTATGTCAGAACTCGCGACCACATTTAATGATAACAAGTTGAGTATACTGATTTTATTGGCCCTCTACTATTGTCTGACTATTTTGGATAAACCACGACAGGATAGTCAGGTAGGGCAAGGAATTTTCCTCGCAGGCTTTTTATCTGGAGTGGCGACAGGGTTCAAGCTTACTAATGGGGTCTATAGCTTAACTATCTTAATTCTTCTACCTTTATTTCTTGCGATTCGGAACAACATAGATTTTCAGAACCTCAAAATCCGCAAAATCCTAAGTGTTATTTTTTGGCTGCTGGTTAGCAATGTAATAGGAATTTTAATCTCCACCGGCTACTGGATGGCGGTGTTGTATTCTAAATTTGGAAATCCTTTATATCCTTATTATAACGAGATTTTTAAATCTCCTTATTTTGCAATTTTTAATTTTAAGGATTATCGATGGGTTCCTAAAACTTTTTGGCATGGATTGTCTTATCCCATATCATGGGCGTCAGGAAAAACACCATCGCCATCTCTGGAGTTAGTTTATAGGGATCCTAGATGGGTAATAGCTATCGGGCTATTAGGTATTTATCTATTATCTATCTTAGTTTTTTTAATCCATTTAAAGTTTTTCGATCATGCCCAAAATCAGAAAGACCGATTTAGTCAGCTAAGTTTAAGTCTAGTCAATAACTTTGTCATCTCTTTTGAGGTGGTTAGCTTTTTGGTTTGGCTCTATATGTTTGGTTATACTCGCTACTTCATACCCACTGATTTACTCAGTGGCATCTTTATTTTTTGTCTTGTATTTGAGACTAGAAAAGTTTTATCGGGGTTAGATTTTGGCGGAATTTCTGCTAAGAATGGACGGGTTCTAGATCGGTTTACATTAGTAGTTGTGCTAGCTAGCTTTGTTTTTTCTTTGGCAACAACCCAGTATTTTAGCTGGGGGCGTTTACCTGTTTCAAGACAAGCCGCCTCTTGGTTTGATGTACAGGTTCCATCGCTTCCTTCCCTCGCAGAAAGCATTGTTCTAGTGGTCTCTGAGAATCCGCTGGCCTATCTCATACCATCGTTCCCTGCCTCTACTCAGTTTGTTCGAGTAGAGGGTAATTTTTCAGGATCTCTAGAAGATTATCCAGGGTTAATTAAAGGAACCTTAATGGAGGAGCAGATGAAAAGGAAACTGGCTCAGCATCAGGGGCCATTCTATATTTTGTTTCCTGAGGCTTATGATCTGGAAACATCGCCTCCAATTAATGCCCTGAATATTCAGGTTGATATAACGGCCTGTGCAGATGTTACTTCCAGGCTTGAGGTAGTTAAACTCTGCCCGGTTACCTTACACGACTTGGAAGGTTGGAAAAAACACTCAACAGAGAAAAAATCCAAGCTGGCATCAGGGGATGGTTCATCGCCGGGTAACACTTTTGCAGCGATCGCACAGTCATTGACTTAGGCTAGAGAGTCTTGCCAGCCCCCTCAAAGATCGCCCCGTATGAGCCCAGCCCTTTCCGTCGCCGCCAGCTTGTCTCCAGGCATTCGCCAAGATATCGGCATCCAGATGGTTTCGCGCTCACAACCCATTAGCCACCTAGCTGCAACGCATCAGGTCAGCCGCAAATTCATCTATCAAAAGGGCGATAAAGCGCAGCGCTCGCTCGATGAGTCCTTTGCGCCTTCTCAGGAGGATGACGAGGTTCTATTTCATCTGCCTGTCACCAAAAGCTGGCTGTACCAGCTGATTCTAGGGCTAGTGCTCATTTGCCACAGTTCCTATCGCGGCGTGGTGGAACTGTTTCGCGACTTATCGGACTTCACGACGAAAATTTTCAGGCCGACAAACCGGTGCTAGTCGGCGTCGATGCGGCCTCAACCTATTGCTACCTACTTCAAGGAGCCCGGCATCGGGATTAGGATACTTGGGGCTGTCATCTGCTGGATGTGATGGCGCAAGGTTTTGACCCTGACTATACAATCGCCGATGGTGGCAGTGGACTGAGAGCCGGGCAGAAAGCTGCCATGCCAGAAACACCCTGTCATGGCGTTTTCCATATTCAGCAGCAATTTGAGCAGGCGGTCAATGGACTAGCTCGCCAGGCGCAAGGGGCGACCACCCATCGCATCAAGCTGGAGCAGACGATTGCTAAGGCACTGCTAACGAACAGCATGACGCGGCAGCTGACCATTCAACAGGTGCAAGCCAACCGCCGGGAAGCCGGACTGATCGCCCGTGCCCGAGATGTCAAAATTCTATGCCAGTGGTTTTCACATGATGTACTTGCCCTGGCAGGCCCAGACCTCACCGTGCGTCAGGAACTCTTTGACTTCATTGAGATAGAACTCAAACAGCGGGCAGGAAAGCAATATCCGACGATTCGGAAACTGAGGAAGGCCCTGCATAATCAGCGCGCTCAGCTGCTGGCCTTTGCTGGTGTCCTGGATCACAAGTTAGATGTCATCGCCCAGCGCTTTGAGTTGCTGCTACAGGCCGTACGGAATGTCTGTCTGCTGCACCGGAAGCACGAGACATCCAACGCTTACTGGGAACGGTGGAATCAATTGCACCGCGAGCTATCTGGCAAGTTTCACGGGTTGATGGAAGCGGTGGGTAACGCCCTCAAGCAAACGCCCAGAGCCAGCTCAATGGTCGAAAATCTCAACTCTCACTTACGCAACTATTTCTTTCTGCGACGGAGCCTCGGCGATGACTATTTAAATCTCTTACAGTTTTTCCTCAATCACCGACAGTTTATGCGGTCGCTGAAGCCAGAACGAGCTGGCAAAAGTCCTAAAGAATTGCTGACCCGGCAGCCTCATCCGCATTGGCTGGAGCTGTTGGGCTTTGAGCGGTTCCAGAGAGCGTAGGCATTGACGCAATTGGCTAGCTGGATCATCATCAACGATGGTCTATTTCGTGCTGCGAGTGTTACCTAAAATTGACCTTTTTTGAACCAGGCCTCGATTAGACTATATTAACCTTGACTCTCCACACAATTCTCCGAGAGTTTGATTTCGCCTGCTTACAAAACAGATTTTGTCTAAACTCCAGTGAGCTTGACAGGCCGCTTTAGAACACTTACGGCGGATTTTTGCTAAGGTCATGCTCACTACAATGTGATGAATGAACGCCTAGTAAGATGTGAATTTAGCTCTGCCGAAGGTTGACAAGATTGCGATCGCCTATCCAAAGCTCATTTCGGCGCATCTTTGCCGGTACCCTCTTTTTCTCTACCACGATTGTCGTCGCGGTGATGGGATATATTTTAGCGGGTTGGACGCCGCTGGATGCCATCTATATGGTGGTGATTACAGTCTTTGGGGTGGGGTATGGCGAGGTCGAACCGCTCGACTCGACGAAGCTCCGAGTGTTTACAATTTTAGTCATCATCGCCGGGGCGCTGTCGGTTGCCTATACGGTGGCGGGCTTTGTACAGATGGTGACCGCTGGTGAAATTCGTCGGACGCTGCGCGTGAGGCAAATGACTCAAGAAATTCAGAATTTAACCAATCATGTGATTGTCTGTGGCTATGGCCGGATGGGGCAAATGCTGACGCAGAAGCTGCAAGAAGATCAGCAGAAGTTCATCATATTAGATCGCGATCCCGACCGGATTACCGCCGCTCAAGAGAAGGGCTTTCTGGTATTTTTGGGCAACGCTACCGATGAAAATCACTTGCAGGCCGTCGGTATCGACCGGGCTAGAGTGCTGGCAACTGTGCTGCCCGATGACGCGGCCAACGTATTTATTAGCCTGACGGCCCGCGAGCTAAATCCTCAGCTCATGGTGGTGGCGCGGGGCACGCTGCCGTCTTCTGCTAAAAAACTGCGGCTAGCCGGTGCAGACCAGGTGATCTTACCAGCGACGATTGGCGCACTGCGAATGGCTCATCTGATCAGTCACCCCAACGCGGTGAACTTTATTGCTCAAGATGATGGCCGGGCAAACTTAAATGAGATGTTAGCTGAAATTGATATTCAGGTAAATGAGCTGTCGGTGTCGGCTGACTCGGCTTTACTCAGCCGCACTATCGGCGATGTAGAGGTGCATGGCAAAGCAGCAATTCCAAATTCCAAGATACGGACAAACCAATCAGCGCTGAAGGGCTGACTAGCCATCGACGAGGAAAGCCGTCAAGAGGTGTTTCTCATCTGCTTAGCAGACTTTTTCTTCTCATCAAGCATGAAGTCAATCAGCGCTGTCCAGCTCTCGAACCATAAGTACTTGGTGAGTGCCAGGATATCTTGAAAGAAGCCTTGGCGAGTGCCGCGCTGCTGACGAATCTGTTGATAGCGCTCGTCGGCCAGATGCAAGATTGTATGAAACAAGAATGCCAATAGGTTCAGGGTCAGTAAAAAGGCAGACAGATGCTGTTTGCCATGGCCAAAGTTGTGTTCGAGGTGGTAGCCCTGAGTCTTGAGCACATTGTGGTTTTCGTTTTCAGTCTTCCAGCGGCTGCGACCAGCAGCGGCAATCTCAAAGGCTTGCGAGTCATCAATAGGGTGGTTGGTAACCCAGCTATTGAGATGGAGCACCTTGCCGTCTGCGGGCCGCGACACCGTCAGCTCACACCAGTTGACCGACAGGGCAGGGGCTTCTGAGCGCAGTGCCACATCGTTGAGATAGCGCACTTGCCACAGCTCATCGCGGCGACCGTGGCGCTGCACTTGTGTCACCGTCTTGACATTGCCATTGGCAGCCTTGAAGCCAATCCAGTCATAGAGGGCCGGATGTGACTCTGGCAGGCAGACGAAGATAAAGTTGAAGCGTGCAGCCAAAGCCGCTGCGCACATCGGCTGACGACTGAACAGGTCATCGCCAAGCAAGGTCACCGCCTGCTGCTCGAATATGGCTGGCGCTGAGCCGATCCACCGTTTCGCGGCAGCTTGTTCGCAGTCCTGCTTGGTATGGCCATCTTGAGGGGTGACAAACATAGGCGGCAGTGAAATCACAGCTGGTTCACTCGGCGCGACAATCACTGGCAACAGCGCTTTGTGCGAATAGGTCACCTGCCCGCTTTTAGACGTGCGCGTCGAGCAGCACGGACAGCTCACCTGCTGAGAACTGTAGTATTCTGTGCCGTCTAGCGCCACCAGCAGGTTGCCGCCTAGCCGCTCAAATCTTTGCAAGTAGCCCTGTGCCTGAAGCGTCCGGTAGAAGCTGATAAACGCCGGAAAAAGCCCCGCTGCTGCTAGCTGGTCAAGGATATTGCGGATCTGCACGACGCTCGGTATCTGCGTTAGCCCGAACAGACTCTGAGCATTATCTTGACCGCTGCGACTATTGAGCTGGCGCTGAAACTCTAAGAACGATGCGCTCTGCATGAAAAAGCATGAAAAGGCTCCCACAACCACATCCCTGAGACTGTAGCTAGTTGCGTTACTCGGTTGGCGCGGGTCATCCATCTGGGCAACTGCATCCCTGAGCGTCGCTGATAGACCCTCAAAACTGAGACTGGCTGGGGGCATGGGCTGAGTCATTACAGACGGAGGGCAGATTGATTGAACCTTACTGCATATCCTGGAAAACGTCTCATGCTTTTTCTAAATATCTATGGCGAATGTCCGTTAGTTGGAATTTGGAATTGCTGATGGCAAAGGGACCTTTATCATCGTGGCGCTGAAGCGGGCCAACGGGACGATTGTGATTCATCCGGGCCATCAGGAAGCCTTGCACGAAGGCGATACGGTGATGATTATGGGGCATCAGGGCGATATGCCCAACTTTGCGCAGCGGTCGGCATCTAAAAGTCAGCTGCGCTACCGGGGGGCGCGGGTTCGCCGCTAGCGTAGCTGCCCTGAGGGTGGCTACTGCTGAGCTTTGATAAGCTGCTGGCCGTGGGGGCACAGGTCTAAAATGGCGCAGCCGTTGCACGCCGGATTGCGGTAATAGCAGCACCGCTGACCGTGCAGCATCAGCACCTCATGATTGTCGTACACCTGCTGGGCCGACCAGTCCGCCGGAAGCTGCGCCTCTAAAATTTTGTGAGAGGGCCCGACTGAAACTTTTTCCGGAATTAACCCGGTGCGTACTGCTACCCGATGATGATGGCTATCGACTGGCAGCGCCCGTCGCCTCAGCGTGCTAAAAGCTAGAACAGCAGCACTGGTTTTAGGGCCAACGCCAGTCAGAGTTTCTAGCCAGACTCTGGCTTCTATAACGGAGAGATCTGCCAAAAAATCGACCGATAGCTCGCCGCGTTCGGCGGTAATTTGCTGCAATATCTGCTGAATGCGAGGGGCTTTTTGCTCGGGCCAGGTGCAGGGAGCGATCGCACTTTGCACAGCTGCCGTCTCCGCATCGCGCACTGCCTCCCACGTAGGAAAAGCCGCTCTGAGCTGCTTAAATGCCCGGCCTGAGTCTTTATTTTTAGTCCGATGCGACAGCAGTGAAGAGACCAGTTCGCTCAGCGGATCTAAGTTATGGAAGTAGGCAATTGGGCAGCTGTAGGCTTCGCAGAGGCGGTGATGAATGGCGATCGCCTTATCGTTGAGGTCAGCAGCGGTGAGCAGGTCAATTTGCAAAAGAATGTCGGCAGTAAAGATAGGCTGTATTGCAAACCAATTTACCGAGGTCGCCCCCAAAAAACGTCTATCTAAAGGGAGCTATAGCTTCCGGCACTTTGCTTCATGCAGCATTACCGACTGTAAGCCATATATAGCAACAGGCAAAGTGCTCCGCGAAGCGCGAATACATCCGCGCTTCGCTATACCTGTCGCAGCATCTCTACAGCTGAACTCAAGATAGATCCATCAGTGTGCTGTGCCTGCTGACTCGTGTAGTATAGACAAACGCTCCCTATCTTCTGATATGTCTTGAGCCCTTGAATATCTCCTCAATATATAGATAGGAGATAGGTTTCCTATGCTGTTTCAGTGACTGCACAAAGTGCTCTCTGTCTCAGTCAAGTATTCAGCAAATAGGGCTACAGATGAGATCGGGTACGACAAGTGATGCCACCCTTAGCGAGCACTTGTGGCAGTGGCTACAGCATCAGCCTAAGCTTCTACGCTCTGGGCTATTAGTATCGGTTTATCTCACGCTCAGTATTGCCTTAGAGCTAGTGGCCGACTACTACCGCTCCGCTTTCCAAATTCAGCCTTGGGATCCTGCCTCGGGGCTGTACGTCACCCTTTTGTTTGGCTTTGGACTGCGCTATGCTCCCACCATTTTTTTTGCTACCCTCATAGAAAATTTGCTTTGGGCTTCGACCGGAGAACCCGTTGCATTGAGCGGTTTAGCAGGGGGTATATATCTGTGTTTGGGCTACGGCATTGCCTCCAATCTATTGCTGTATAGGCTAAATATTGATCCTCGTCTGCGCCGATTGCAAGATGTGCTCTGGTTTTCAGGTGTGTTTGCAATCGCAGCTTTGATTATGTCTATCGCATATACAACAACTCTGATATTACTCAATCAGATGAGCGGATCAGATTGGCTGCAAAACGCTATGAACGACTGGGCTGGAGAGATTACTGGAGTGATGGTACTGGCCCCACCGATATTGATCTTGATGCGAGCCTTGCCCTGGTCTGACAAACGGCTCACGCTAAACGCACCGGCCCCCAAGCTGAGCTTTCGTTTTCCCCGCTTCTGGAAGGCTTTAGAGTGTATCTTTTTGCTGGCTATAGCGGGTTTATTTACCTGGATAGCGTTTGGCGGCATCCAGGCAGAGTCGCTTGAATACTCCTATTTTATTTTTGTGCCGCTAATTTGGACGGCAGTGCGGTATGGGTTTGAAAAGACAACGGTGATTACCTTAGGGATCAATATTCTGGCCGTCGTGCTAGTGGGGGCCAATTCGAGCGTTAATACCCTGGCATTACAGTTTGGACTGATGACGATGACCTTTACCGGGGTGCTGCTGGGTGCCTACGTCACTGATCGCAAAGCGGCGGTTACCCAGCGGCAGGCGCTTGAACAACAGCTAAGCCACGATGCCACTCACGACAGCCTAACCGGGCTTTACAATCGCAGCTGGCTATGGAGCAAACTAGAGCAGGCTATAGAACAGGCTCAAGCAGATGAGAACTACTTGTTTGCACTGCTATTTGTCGATTTAGATCGCTTTAAAGACATCAACGATAGCCTGGGACATTCAGTGGGCGATCATCTGCTAGTGGCAGTGGGCAAAAGGCTGAGCGATCTGTTTTCTCAAAACTCAACTATCGCTCGATTTGGCGGTGACGAATTTGTGGTTCTGCTGTACGGTTTAACGAACCTCCAAGAAATGACGCAGGTGGTGCAGCGACTGTGCGATGCCATCTCTATTGCTTACAGGGTTGACGGCTACGAGCTATTTACGACAGTCAGCGTAGGCGTTGCCCCTAGCGGATTAAATTATCAGCGGCCAGAAGACTTACTGCGCGACGCTGACATTGCCATGTATGAAGCAAAGCGACGAGGAAAGTCACAGTTCGTTGTTTTTGACCGAAAGATGTACGAACAGGTTGCGGAGCGATCGCAGTTAGAAAAAGATCTACGGCAAGCCGTTCAAGACTTAGATGATGGGTAGCAATCAGTTTCAAGTTGAATATCAGCCCTACATCAGTCTAGCCACTGGCAGAATCAGCGGGTTTGAGGCGCTAGTACGCTGGTATCATCCCACCCGAGGACGAATTGGCCCTCATGACTTTATTCCGATTGCTGAAGATGCCGAGCTGATTCTTCCGTTGGGCTTCTGGGTGCTAAAAACAGCCTGCCGTCAGCTAAAAACCTGGCAACATAGCGGGCAGTGCGAGTCTCTGATCATGTCTGTCAATCTTTCTGGCAAACAGCTATTCCAGCCGGATATCGCTAGGCGAGTGGATCAAGTCTTACGGCAGGTCGACCTCAATCCTCAAAATCTGAGGTTGGAAATTACTGAAAGTATCTTAATCCAGGATTTTGCAGAAGCTGCCAAACGACTTCATCAGATCAGCGTACTTGGCGTACAGCTAGCGATTGACGATTTTGGCACGGGCTACTCTTCGCTGGGTCGGCTTCGTCAGTTTAGCGTTGATGTTTTAAAGATTGATCGCGGGTTCATTCGTGAAATGGGGCCGCTGGGCAAAAGCCCCGAAATTGTGCAGGCGATTATCGCCCTCGGCCACGGTTTGAGTATGCAGGTTAACGCTGAGGGAATTGAAAACGAAAGGCAGCTCCACAGCTTGAGAAAAATGGGATGCGACGAAGGCCAAGGTTTTTTTTTGCCGCTGCTCTGAAGGCAGAGGCTGCTGCCGCTCTTATAGAGCAGCAGCGCTGCTGGTAAGGGATGCGAGCTTAATTAACGTGAGTTCGGGTTGAGAGATCCTGTAGTCATCAAGCCTGAAGTGAATCCCCTCCCGCCCTGCGGGGTGCCCGCAGGGCGGGGTGGGTCGGCAGCTCGTGCTACAAGCCGAAACCCACCCCTGCGCCCCTCCCAAGAGGGGTTTTGCCTCGGGAGAGGCGGCTAGAGTTACTGTTTGACCAATGTTTCAGGTAATTGCTTATCCCGAACTCACGTTAATTAAGATGCATAATTCCTCAGCGTTTTTTTAGCTGTGGAGATTGCAATATTTATGCTGATATTAGCGTTGTCCAGACTTGAAAATTCTTTAGATCAAACAAAGTGACGCGCAAGCGACGAATGCAGTCCGCCGTTTGCTATCCCTAGCCTGTGGTGGATGTAAAGGGCCGCGCCCGCTGGCAAAATCACTCCATAGCTTTCAGCTAGGTTCTATGAATATATCGGTTTTGACGCTGACACGCGATCGCCCTTCCCACCTGCGCAATCTCCTCCAGGGCCTGGCCCGCTCTACTCACCCACCGGACGAATGTGTGGTCGTTCACATGAATGAACCGGCCTTACCCGTCGCCGACTGGCCGTTTCCCTGCCATCACCATACCTATCGGCATCCCGACATTGGCCTGCCCCTGGCTCAGGCCCGCAATCTGGCTGCAAAACAGGCCAAAGGCGACCTGCTGATCTTTTTAGACGTAGACTGTATCCCAGCAAAGTCAATGATTGCGGCTTACCAGAGCGGTGCTCAGCAGGTGCAGGGCATCACCATGGCAACCGTTCGCTATTTAAAGCAGCCGTTAGCCACTTATTGGACTGAGTCCGCCTTAATGTCGCAGAGCCAGCCTCACCCACAGCGCCGGGTCTCACCAGTCACGCCACTGATCCAAGAGCCCGACTATGGTTTGTTTTGGTCACTCTCTTTTGCGCTGCGGCGATCGCACTTTGAGCAGATAGGTGGATTTAGCGATTGCTATCGGGGCTATGGCGCAGAGGACACAGACTTTGCCTGGAAAGCCAGAGTGCAAAAAGTTCCGCTCTACTGGGTGCCCGATGCTGTGGCCTTTCACCAATACCACGGCAGCACCGTCCCCCCCTGGCAGCACTTTGAAAGCATTGTTAGCAACGCCAAAATTTTTCACCAGCGCTGGGGCAAATGGCCGATGACCAGCTGGCTAGCTGCCTTTGCCCAAGCAGGCTACATTGAATGGACCGCAGCCGGTAACCAGATTAAAGTCATCCGATTGCCAGCTCAGGCGATCGCCTCGTAAAACACCATACCCCCAAGATCCCTACAACACCTACTAAGCCGCCCCAACTGCTTCTACGGGCCCGGTCTGCTCTGCTGTTGGCCTCATGCACCGCTGAGCAATCTGAGCAATATAGTGGGCCGCTCGCTGCGGCGATTCTATGTCTTGCAGCTGCGCCCAGCCAGAGCGATTTTGCTGGTGCGATTGCTGCCTTAGCTCAGGCCACTGCGAGGATTCTGGCCAGGTCGAGACGACTACGCTCAGCCCTAAAGCCCGCAGCGTCTCTGCTTTACACTGCTGCTCTGCAAAAGGCCGCGCTGCCGGTATGCAAATCGCAGGCACACCCGCCGCTGCGATCTCCATGGTCGAATTGTGGCCCGCATTAGCAACTACCAAGTCCGCGTGGCAGAGGTATGGCCACACGTCTTCGACCACACCGTGGCCCTTCACCCCGTCAATCGGCGCGTGGGAACCCAGCCAATGCCACCGCCAGGTAGGGGTTGCAGCCGCAGCGATCGCCATTTTTTGCGGCGTTATCTCCGTACCGCCAAAGCCGGTCATCACTAAAATATTAGGCTTATCTTTAGCATAGCCAGACGGCGCTACTGCGGCTCTTTGCCTGCCGGTAAATCGGCAAAATCCACCGCTGTAAAATGTCTTTTCTCTCACCCACTGCGGGCAGTCTGCCTGCTCCATGGCCGCTGCATAGGGTGCCCACAGCGAATAGGCCCACTCATAGGCAAGCGTGTGTCCTTTATCCCAGCGCTGACCATGCTGCCTGCCGTAGACTACCGGAATGCCGCACATCCGCCCTAAAATTGAGGCTTCCAGGCCCACGTCAGCCACCAGCAAGTCGGGCTGCCAGCGGCTCAAAAAAGAGACCATCGCCAGCGTAAAGGCGGCGTTATCGCCGTGGTTGACCAGAAAGTCGTGGTAGTCGTGGAGCGTCTGCTGCTGCATGAACAAGCTTGGCGATCGCGGCCCATAGCCAGGCACGCTGACCCGCTCTACCGGGCGACCGATATCGGTGATCGCAGGCGGGCCGTCCATTCCGACCACCGCAAGCTGACAGTCAGAGGGGAAGTAAGGCGCGATCGCCTCAAACCGCCGACAGTGACCCGCTCCCTGAAGATTCAAATAAAACGCAATTTTCATATAGACCGCCAAACTCGGTAGCCTGAAGACACCTTGTCACCCAACCTCTCGGCCCATCGTCAAGTCGAGGTCGCAATCCCAGCCATCAGCTGCATTGAGCTGACGGTATCTAAACGCTGCCCCAATCGTCCCAATCTTTCGACCTGCCGCCGCTGTCGCCGTATCAGCTGCCGGTAATGGCGTTCATAGCTTGCAATCATCGTATCGATATGGCAAAAAGACTCTGCTCGCTGGCGACAGTCCTGACGAGAGAGTCGGGCTGCTGAAGCGATCGCCCCCGCCAGGGACGTCACTGTTCTCTCTTTCACCACCACCCCAGATCGCGCATCTAAAATCTCTCTTGCAGCGCCGCTGTCGAAAGCAGCCACGGGCGTTCCAGAGGCGATCGCCTCTGCATAGACAAACCCATAAGGCTCCTCCCAGAGCGGCGTATTTACCAAGACACTGGCACGGGCTAGAGCCTGTTTGATAGCAGGATGTGAGAGATGGCCCAAATAGCGCACCTGGCTACTCTCCAGCAGCGGCAAAACCTGTGCTTCAAAATATTTCTGGTCGCCCACTGGCCCGGCAAATTCTACTGCGTAGCCCGCCATCAGCGCCGCCTGAATAGCCAGGTGAGGCGCTTTCTCCGGGACAATCCGACCGTACCACAGCGCCAAACCAGGCGGCGTCTCGGAGATAAACGGCCAATTCTCAACGGCAATACCGTTGTAAACCACATCTACCGTAATCAGAGAGCGCCACTCAGCAGCCAAACTTTTTGAGACGGCGATCGCGGCCAGTTTACCCTGCGTGTTGCGGGCAGCAGCATATCGAACGGCAGCAGCCAACTCTGCGTACACAGGCGTATGCAAAACGGTCAGCATCGGCGTCGGCAAATCAGCCGCGCTCAGCAGCAAAAAGGGATGCAGCGCGTTGTTGTGAATAACATCAAACTGGCTCTGACAGATCTGTCGGATCGCGCTGGCATAGGCGGACATGTTGCAAGATTGACGGCCTAAAACTGTCTGCGCCTGAGGATGCGTCACAAACGCGCGCTCAATGCAGGACACCAGGCCCAGCTCAGGGTCAGAGTCGCCGCTGGCAAACAAAGTGACTTCGTGCCCTCGCTCTATCAACTTTTTGGCTAGCCACCACGTATGAGACTCCATCCCGCCTGCAAAAGGCTCTGCAATCGGATGGTGCAGCAATCCAACAATGGCGATTTTCATGAACGCGCTTCCCAGATTTGAACTGATTCACTAAAGCTATTTTTTAGTTATTCTCTAAAGTTGTTTTTAATTTATCTATAGCGCCTGTCGAGTTGCTCAGGGTACTTTTATCGATTGAAACCGTTATCTGACAGCAGGCAACTCAACTAGCAAAGTAAGAATGCATCCTTACTTTGCTATAGGTAAAAGATGCAGTCCGCTATCTGACAGGTAGCGCAACCTCAGCGGCACAAGTATCGGCTGGGTTGCGCTACTAAGCGTTTTACTAAGTTCAGATCTCTATACTGCTAGCGCATTATTGGCAGCGCGAGCCTATACAGAAGATAAAGCATACGAGCGGAAATAATTATCTATCTAAGGGAAAAGCTTTTAGAAATGGTGATCGCCTAATTTACGCTCATAGCTTTGCGTTAGCGCCGCTGATCTCGCCAGTGCAGGCTATTTTGATTGAGCCGCTCAGCCGTTTTAGGCGATCGCAGCATAGATTGAGCTAGGGCGATTGCCTGCTTGAGCTGCGCTTCGTCTAGCTGTTTATAGGCAGGCCGCTGACGAGAGAGATGTCGATACCAGCAGTCGCCAAACAAATTATCTAGCACAATTCTGGCAAAGCAGTGGTTAAAGCGCACTGGCATCGCAGTTTGCTGGGCCTTAGCTGGCAGCTGATGGTTGATCAAGTCCAAATACTGCTCTTTTAGATGTGCCGTGTCATTCATAGCCGTTTGAAGTGGACTGTATGAGTAGATGCGTCTGGCCTTTGGAAAGTGTCTTGCTCAGCAAGTAGTGTCTTAAGTAGAAAGTATCTCAGGATCATTATTTCAAGATATTTTTATACAATTTACGAAAATATCACAGATATTTTTCCTAGCTTTACAAGCAGCACACAAAACTTTGATAGACGCCTCTGACCTTTGACAGAGCTTTTACAAATGAGCAAAGAATGAGCAGGTTTTGAACTGTTCATAATCTTGCTCGCTGACTATATTACAGACGTCTAAACAGTGATTACCCCTATCAGCCGAACATTTTTAGCCGCGCGATGACAGGGTCATTCCTTTGGAATATTGCTCCTCTATAGCGCCTGTCGAGTTGCTTAGGACACTTTTATCGGCTGAAACCGTTATCTGACAGCAGGCAACTCGACTCGCAAAGTAAGAATACATCCTTACTTTGCTATAGCCAAGACAAGTCATCAGCTTCTCTGGCTGCCCTCGACCGGAGTAGCGGCGTGCTTAAGCAGCTCTAATCTCTGTAGCGACTCTCTCTACCATCGGGAGTCGGTGTATCTTTTCATCTACAAAGCCCCTATTGAAAATCTAGAACTCGTTTCCTATGAAACATCTTTCCAAAATTATCTTACTCAGCGCTTCACTGCTCGGCTTTTCAGCCGCTGCTGCTCAAGCGGCCAGCTTTAGAGCCGATGTCAATACGCTCAACAATTCGGGCGCTTCGGGCACCGTGCTGATTGACCTTTCTGATGATGAGAAAACGCTCACTGTCACCACTAACGCCACCGGACTAGAGCCCAATCAAAACCACGTCCAGCACATTCACGGCCTGTTTGACAGCGCAGGCGAGATCGCTGATTCGATGACGCCCACGCTCGCTCAGGATGGCGATGGCGACGGCTTTGTTGAGCTAGCAGAAGGTGGCCCAGTCTATGGCCCGATTATTTTACCTTTAGAGACCATCAACACCTCAGATGGTAACGCTAGTATCACCACAGTCTTCGATTTGACTGATCCTGGCATCTTCGGCAGCAGTCGCACCACCGGCGAACCCTTTACCGCTGCTGACCTGATGCCGCTGACCTTCCGTGAAATTGTCATTCACGGCAAGACCGTCGCGCCTGGCATTGGTAGCGGCACCACTGGCGAAGTCGATGGTACGGGTGGATATCTTGCTGTGTTGCCGGTAGCCGCTGGCGAAATTGTAGCGGTTGACGATGCTACCTCAGTGCCTGAACCCGGTACGACAGCCGCTTTAGTGGGCGTGGGCGCAGTGGGCGTCTTGATATTGCAACGTCAGCGCAGCCTAGTTAATAGCTAGACCCCTCGCAAGTTTGGGTGTGTTTATCAATCCATCAGGGTAACGATGCGGCCAACTGTTGATAATCAAGTCAGCGGTTGGCCGTCTACTTAAGAACATCACTCAGCTACATCTCTATTGAACCTGACAGATAGCAGGCGCCCCTAGAAAATCGTCTCTCTGCATCTTTAGCGATCCTCGGGAGAGATATCGCGCCAGCGATAGTTCATATACTTTGCCAAGATAGCTACATCATTATGCCAGCGGTAGCGCAAACTCACATAGCGATCTGCACCTGCTTCTACATCGCTAATAGTTTGCAGGCCGCTTTGCTCAAATTCTTTAATAGCGCAGTAGTAAAACCTGCGCCAGTCAGCCTCTGAGCTGGTTTCGTACTTGCCCCGGTCACTTTCTACTAGCGCGCTTCTAATCTGGCTCAGCATGAATAGGCTGCCGCTCTCTAATTCGGCGATCGCCGTTGACTCAAGCAAAGCCTCATACGTTGTTGGGTCTAGCGTGCTTTTAATCAACGTTGAAAAGTCCAAAGCAACAAACATCATCCGAGCCAACGAGTAATAGTTCTCCGAAAATCTGAAGTAGTGCAAAATCGGATAGGCGTGGTGAGCCTCTAACAAAAACATTAGCTCGCGAGCAATGTTGGAAATCTCTGAAGTTGCCCCCTCAAATTTCCCATAAGCCTTGAATCGCGTAATCATCTCAACCACGCTAGGGCTGCCTGCCATACGGTGATGTAGCGACAGCGCAAAAGCATTACGCCGGGTCAGGGCGCTATACACGCTCAGCAGATAGGTCAGCGTGACCGTAAAAACCGCGAAGCCAAGAGCCGATATGATAACGGTCAGCACCTGATAAAACGCGGTTTTGGGAATCAGGTCGCCAACGCCTAACGTCGTAAACGTAAAACCGCTGTAGTAAAAAGCAGTGAAAAAATCGGTAGGCGTTGGCCCGCTGCTCGCCTGAATACCGCTACCTAGGGCAGGCCACAGAAAAAGCGCAAACCCCAAAACGTAGAGCAACACCCAGATAAATACAATAGCAACAACAACAGTAGGGCCACACAAAGACAAAAAGTATTGGTTGCGAATCGGCAGAATTCGAACCGCCGTTTTAAACAGCGACCATATGCTCTTGCTAACTGACAAGCTAAAAAGGCTCTGGCCACTGCGCGGATAAAGCACCGTTAAAAAGATATCCATAAAGGTGACGACTACCAGCAGAATTCCAGCAAATCTAGAGACAGTATCTATCATTTTCTAGCCTCGGTAAAAGTCATCATTTCCTGAACCAAAGCTGATCAATCTATAGCTTCACGGAGCGCGAATGCATCCGCGCTTCGCTATACCTAGCAGTTTTAGAAAATTAGCAGGGCGGGTGATTGCCTTGATCTTCCTCTGGCTATACAAGGCAGATCATAGAGTCAGAACTAACTACTCATACCTAAGGCCAGCATGGTCTATCCAGCCGTCTGCGTGGGCGCTGCGCGGGTCGCGGTGAGTCCAGTGAATCAGACCGCCGCGTTCGTTCCATTCGTATTCGCCTTTGACGGCGATGCGATCGCCCACCTTTAGCCCGCTGATTCTCAAGGCCAGGTCAATGTTATGCACCACCAAAACCGTATGTCCACTGGCCATTCGCATAATGAAGCGCTGATGCTGAGACCCTTTAGTATCATCTGATAGAACGCTACTGACAATGCCCTCCACATTTTCGACGATAACATTTGACAGCCGACTCTGATACGCATTCAGCACTTGTTGGGCTCCGCTAAGGCTGGCCTTACTCTGCCAGAAAATAGGCGGCAGTCCTACCGTAAGCCAAAGGTTTACTAGTAGCGATCGCCTACGCATCTTCACCTGAGCGAGCTATCTGCGCTTGAAACCAGTCTGCCACTTCCGCGATCATCACCGTCTTTAGCTTCAAAAAAGTCTCCTCTAGCAAAAACTGCGAAAATCCCTTCAAGGCCATTGACTTACTCTCTTCTTGATACTCACCAGACTGATTGAGTAAAAATAACGCGAGTTCGGGTTAAGAGATCTTGTAGTCACCAAGCCTGAAGTGAATCCCCTCCCGTCGGAGGGGTGCCCGCAGGGCGGGGTGGGTCGGCAGCTCGTGCTACAAGCCGAAACCCACCCCTGCGCCCCTCCCAAGAGGGGATTTGCCTCGGGCGGGGCGGCTAGGATTACTGTCTGACGAATGTTTTAGATAATTGCTTATCCCGAACTCAGGTTAAAAATAGAAACACTCGCCGAAATGCACGTCAATTATTCAACATTATAGCAAACGGAAAAAGGACAGACTTCCGCCTATCCCTTTTAGTTCAACGTCAGACAGAAAGATAACGCTTATTCAACGCCCTCAATCCGATTTTCGACCTCTTCATAGAGTTCTTGCAGCCGTTCGATGTTTTCATCGCTGGTTTCCCAGTAGCCGCGACCGTTCACTTCTAGCAGCGTGGTCACCATTCGGCGGAAGGAGTTGGGGTTTAAGTCCATCAGCCGCTTGCACATTTCCGGGTCGTTGATGAAGGTGTCGTTGGTATCTTCGTACACCCAGTTATCAACCGCGTCTGCTGTAGCTGACCAGCCCATTGTGTTAACCAACCGGTTGGAGAGCTCGCGGACGCCTTCGTAGCCGTTGGCAAGCATCCCCTCATACCATTTGGGGTTCAGCAGCTTAGTGCGGGCGTCGAGGCGGACGGTCTCGGAGAGCGATCGCACCTGCGCATTTGCCGTTGTCGTATCGGCAACATACGAGGCTGGCTTCTTACCGTCATCTCTCAAGCTTGCTACGACCTTGGTCGGGTCGGAGTCAAAGTAGTGAGAGACATCGGTAAGAGAGATCTCAGAAGAATCGAGGTTTTGGAAGGTTACATCCGCTGTCTTCAACGACGCTTCTAACAACCCACGAGACTCATCCATCATCCCTGGGTTGTCACAGTTAAAAGAGAAAGACTTTCGCGCTAGATACATATCGCGTAGTTCCTGCTCTTCTTCCCAACTGCTGTTTTCCACAGCTAAGTTCACGTTTGCCGCGTAAGAACCCGACGCATTCGAGAAAATTCGCGTAGCCGCATTCCGCAGCGTCAGGCCAAATTCTTCGGCCTGGGCCATGGCGTGCTTGCGCACAAAGTTCATCTCCAATGGCTCGTCAGCTTCTGCGGCCATCTTCACCGCTCGGTCGAGCAGCGCCATCTGGTTGACAAACAGGTCGCGGAAGACGCCTGAGCAGTTAATCACCACATCTACCCGAGGGCGGCCTAATTCTTCTAACGAAATCAGCTCTAGCTTGTTCATCCGGCCCAAAGAATCAGGCACAGGCTTGACGCCGACAAACCACATCATCTGCGCCAGCGACTCGCCGTAGGTTTTGATGTTGTCAGTACCCCACAGCACGGTGGCAATGGTTTCGGGGTAAGCACCATCATTCTCTGCTCGCTGACGATCCAGCAGACGATCTACCACAATTTTGGCTGACTGCACGGCTGCCGATGTGGGAATAGACTGCGGATCGAGGGCGTGAATGTTTTTACCGGTCGGCAGCACATCCGGGTTGCGAATCGGGTCACCGCCTGGCCCTGGCAGCACATATTCGCCGTCTAGCGCTCTGAGCAGTGAAGCCAGCTCATTGTCAGCGACTACCTGCTTCAGACAGTATTGCAAGAACTCAAACAGGGGCTTGAGCAGCTCATTCTGAACTTTGCTGTACCCTAAGTCGTGAATTGCCTGGGTCCAGGAATCTTTAGCATTGCCAAAGTTAAAGACAGACAGCATCGATTTAGCCGAAACTCGGCCATCGGCATTGATCTGTTCTTTGACCATGGCAGCGACGGCCTCTCGCACGGCATTGTTGATGTCGTACAGGAGCTGCACATCTTCTAAGTTGCCTAGGTCGCTGCTGCGGTAGATTTGGTCAATATCTCGGCCAACACTCTCAGAGATAATCCGCTGCAAGCTCTTTTTCTCTTCTTCGGGGCGGTCGAGGCTAGCGATGTTGACAAGAGTGGCGATCGCTTCCTCTGCCGTTGGCGGCTCACCCACCACATGCAGCCCGCAAGGCAACAGCCGCGACTCAATCTCCATCAGCTTAATGTAGAGCTTTCCAATCAGCGTGTCGCGCTCTTCCTTACTCAGGCCGCTGGCGTCTTCAGGCAAGACAATATCTTTATCCAGGTTCACCTGACGCGCCTTTTCAATCGCCGCATTCACAATCGGCGTCCCTCGACCGCCCTCTTTGAGCGTTTGGTAAGACCCAATCAGCTCGCTGAGTTCTTTCAAACCCTTATACAGCCCTGCATTTTCCGCAGGCGGCGTCAGGTAGCTGATAATTTCGGCGTAGCCCCGGCGCTTGGCGATCGTCGCTTCAGAAGGATTATTCGCCGCGTAGTAATACAGGTTGGGCGTATTGCCGATCAGATTGTCGGGGTAGCACTTACCCGACATACCCATTTGCTTGCCGGGCATGAATTCTAGCGAGCCGTGGGTGCCAAAGTGCAGCACCGCGTCCGCTTTCCAGATTTTCTCTAGATAGGTGTAGTAAGCAGCAAACCCGTGGTGCGGGCTAGCCGAGCGAGAAAACAGCAGCCGCATCGGGTCGCCTTCGTAGCCAAAAGTAGGCTGCACGCCGATAAAGACATTGCCAAACGCCTTGCCGTAAACCAGCAGATTTTGACCGTCAGTATTGAGCTGGCCGGGCGGCGGTCCCCAGTTTTCTTCCAGGCGCTCAGAGTAGGGCGTCAGCGATTCGTACTCAGCCATAGACATACGATGAGCCACGTTCAAGTTGGGGCTGTTGTACTGCGCTTGCGCATCGTGAATCACCGCCTGCATAAGCGCTTCAGGGCTTTCGGGCATATCTTCTACGGAGTAGCCCTGCGCCTTCATCTCCTCCAGCACCCGGTAGATGGAGCCAAATACGTTCAGGTAGGCAGCGGTGCCCACGTTGCCCTTATCGGGTGGAAAGCTAAAGACTGTGATCGCGAGTCTCTTATCGACGCGCGGCAGGCAGCGCAGGCGAGCCCACTTCAGCGCCCGCGTTGAAATTGCCTCGACTCGGTCTTGCAGCGTAATGGCCCGGCCTGTCATGCCATCACGACCCGACATAATAATTGGCTCAATGGCTCCATCCAATTCAGGAATGGCCATTTGCAGCGCTACCTGAATCGGGTGCAGACCCAGGTCGCTGGCCTCCCATTCCTCTGTCGTCTGGAAAACCAGCGGCAGCGACACCATATAAGGGCGGTTCAGCCTTTGCAGCGCCTCAATCGCCTTGGGATGGTCTTGCCGGGCCGGGCCACCGACCAGCGCAAACCCGGTCAGCGACACCACAGAATCAACCAGCGCCTCATCTGGATTGAGCGGATCGAAGAAGTATTCGGCGACGGGTTTAGAAAAATCTAGACCGCCTGCAAATACTGGGATTACCTTTGCGCCCCGGTACTCTAGCTCCTGCACAATCGATACATAGTGCGCTTCATCACCTGTGACCAGGTGAGTGCGCTGGAGCACGATGCCGACGCAGGGCGCATTCGGATTGCGAGAAATTTCGGGAATATCGCTGCGGGCGTTGTACCAGTTGAGATATTCTTTGATGTCTTCAAACATGACGGGCGCTAGCGGATGCCAGATGCCCATGTCAGGGTAGGTGACCGGCTGCTCGTAGGTGAAGCTATTGGCATCGGGAGCGCCTGCGATTTTTTTGTCGGGCAGCACGTAGCGATCGCTCAACATCAGCAAGAAGTTTTCCAGGTTCTCTGCTGACCCGCCGAGCCAATACTGAAAGCTCAGCATAAAGTTGCGGGCATCCTGGGCCTTTTCTACCGGCAGATACTTCAGCACCTTAGGCAGCGTCCTCAGCAGCTTCAGCATGGCATCTTCAAAGCCGCTGCCCTGCTTTTGACGACGCTTTTTCATAAAGTCGCCAATCACGCTCTTGGACTGGCCGAGCTGAGCCATATTAAAGCTGCCCAGCTTGTTCAGGCGCATGACCTGGGGCATGGAAGGAAAGACCACGGCAGCGTCAAGGCGATCGCGCTGCGGCTTCACAGCCGCTTCTACCTTTTCTGCCAGATCTTCGACAAAAATCAGGGAGCCGATGAAGATATTGGCTTCAGCCATATCGCGCTTGAAGTCTTCGTAATTTTCCTGGCTGCGCAGCTCTTCAATCAGGTAACCGCTGATTTCTATGGCGATTTGGGGGTTATTTTGATTGATCGAGCGCACGGCAGCCGATAGAGAGCTTTGGTATTGAGGCTCTAGTACGACGTAAACCACTTTGATCAGATGGCGATCGCCCAACTCCTCGGGGACGACATGTCTGACAGTGGGTCGAACTTGAGTGAACATGCGGTGAACTCCTGAGTAGCTTGTCTAAAGCTATGTAAATCAAATTGTTTCTAAAGCGAGAAAATGTTTACAAAACTATTGAATTGCGGTGACGGCACTGCTACTCACAATCGCAACTAGATTTGCAAATACATATAAAGTTCTACCAGAAAACCCCGATTTTAGGTAGGTTTAAGACCCTTATGTGACACAAATTGACATACTTTTTCTGGTTTTTTATATGCATTATGTTACAGGTTTTATGAGCGATTACTCTTAGCTATGGTTTGCATAAATTAAAATTATAGGGTTGACAAAATTATGGTTTATATGTGTGTTTACTTGCTCAAAAAGCAAGTGTAAAAGGCGATCCCTGCCGCCATCATTCGGGCAAGTTTAGATAACCCGATAAACTAAATACTCAGCGCAGCATTTTGGGCACACGGGTATGAAGGTATTAGTCATTGGCGGCACGCGGTTTGTGGGGGTGTATCTCACCCAGCAGTTAGTGAGCGAGGGACACGAGGTGGTTTTGCTGAATCGAGGCAACCATCCGGCTCCGGTGGAGGGTTTGGATACGATTGTGTGCGATCGCACCGACCCCGAAGCCCTCAAAGCCGCCCTATCTGAGCGATCCTTTGACGCCATCTTCGACAACAACGGTCGCGAACTCGCCCACACCCAGCCCCTGGTAGACCTGTTCAAAGGCAAGCTTCAGCACTTCATCTACGTCAGCTCCGCAGGCGTCTACGCCAAAAGCGACCAAATGCCTCACAGAGAAGGCGACCTGGTCGATCCCAACAGCCGCCACAAAGGCAAATTCCACACCGAAGACTATCTGGCCGAGCAAGGCGTCCCCTTCACCGCCGTTCGCCCCGTCTACATATATGGCCCGCAGAACTACAATCCGCTAGAGGAGTGGTTCTTTGACCGTATTGTGCGCGACCAGCCCGTCCCAATTCCCGGCAGTGGCATGGCTCTCACCCAGCTTGGTCACTGTCAGGACTTAGCCGCTGCGATGGTTAGCGTCCTTGGGAACGACCAGGCGATTGGCCAAATTTATAATATTTCTGGCGATAAAGCGGTTACCTTTGATGGTCTAGCTAAAGCTTGTGCGATCGCCACTGGCAAAGACCCCAATGCCATCAAAATTGTCCACTACGACCCCACCCAGTTCGACTTTGGCAAGCGAAAAGCCTTCCCCATGCGCGTTCAGCACTTCTTTACCGACATCGCCAAGGCCAAAGCCAAGCTAAACTGGCAACCAAAATTCGATCTGGTCGAAGGCTTAAAGGACTCATACGAAAACGACTACCTTGCTACTGGCAAGGACAAAGCAAAAATTGATTTTTCCTTAGACCAGCAAATCTTGGGGAAATTAGGCTGACTTAATGCTCATCACACAGCGCCCGCTTGTATAAATGCCTATTCGAGGTCATTCTTTAACCCAATAGTCTTCCTGAAGCCAGCAACGGGCTTAGCACAGGTAGAAAAACCTTATTGCCTAATTTAACCTGAGTTCGGGATAAGGTGTTTCATGGTCAACCGCTCAAATCTCTCCTAATCAAAGCCGGTCTGGGTTCCCCTTACCAAGGGGAACCGTAAGGGAGGGGTCCTGGCGACATGCTCTGTGCTCAGCCGGAACCCCTCTGCCTGCGGCATCTCCCCTTGGTAAGGGGAGAAAAGATCCCCGATGGCACATTCTAGCTATTCTTATCCCGAACTGACGTTAATTCATCAGTTGTCTCAGCCAATTTTCCGGTCACTGTACTAGCGTAGATGAGTAGACTTTCCAATACCTTTAGTCCTCTTCAGTGACAGGATGCAAACTGTAAATTATCTCTTTCATAAGCCATGTACTGCACTCACGTTACGTTTCTATATTTTTAGCCATTGAGAGAACCTTATTTACAAACGGTTTCTTTGCTTCCGTGTACGCCTCACGATCTAGAGAAAATTCCTTTACTAAATTTCTCTTGAGAGCTGCATACTCATTTGAGAGAGCCTTGTGGCGACGAAGTTCATCTCGAAATAGTAGACGATCAGACCACAAGGTACTGTCCTGTGGAACAAGGTGTAAATGGTGCGTCCGGTAAGCGGGAGACGGCTTACAGAACCAATGCATGACTTCTGCTTTATATGGATAGTAAACATAGCCAACGGCAGTCGCGGCCTCAATCGCGGCGGCGGATTCCTTCAGTGATCGAACCGGAGCCATGATATCTATAATTGGCTTGGCAACTAGATCAGGCACAGCGGTGCTGCCAACGTGTTCGATGCTTCCTATTAGCCACCGACTGAGAGCCTCTCTAAGTATTGCCCGCTCAGATCTGAATTGAGCAGGCCACGTAATGTCATAGGAGACAAGCTCAACTACTTGCTCAGGTAGACTTGTCGCTTCTGGTTTTTGAGTCATTGGGCCTGCCGTCTAATTATGATTGCAGCGTATCTATCACACCAGTGCAGGAAATCACAAACTATGCAACATAGTGAGAGCTGGAATACTTTGATAGCCATTACCTCGGCTCTAGAGACGTTTCACTGTTTGATAGTTACTGTACTAGTAATAGATACGCTTAAAAGCTTCCTTTGGCTGCGCCAATGAAGTCGATCAGCTCTCTTGAGGACTTTTCTACTTCTTCAGCTTTTTTACCAGCGCAATCACTTCCACAGCAGCCCCTTCAGGCGGCTCATCTGAGTGCACTTCAACGAAGCCAACAGGTTTCATGGTAGCTTTGGCTCTGACCGTTGAAATCATATTCTTTCCCGCGAGTGAAACTACAGTCCCTTAATACATAGCCGATCTCTATTTTGCTGCTTATTTTCTCGTGCGAGCATTCTGCGCCTTTTTCTTTCACGAAAAGCTGCCCTTATCTTCAGCCGAGAAGCGTAGCCGAAGCCTTGGGTTCGGTAACCCCCCCTTCAGCAAACCCCCTCCCATTGAGCACTATATGAATAACCCTTACGAACAAATTATCGTTAGTTATTCAGTCGGAGCAAGATATGGGAAAAGTAGTCGGAATTGACCTCGGGACCACAAACTCGGTCGTCGCTGTGATGGAAGGGGGTAAACCCTCTGTGATTGCAAACGCCGAAGGTTTTCGCACCACGCCTTCAGTCGTCGCCTATGCCAAGAATGGCGATCGCCTCGTCGGTCAAATCGCTAAGCGGCAAGCGGTGATGAACCCTGAGAACACGCTGTACTCAGTCAAGCGCTTCATTGGCCGTCAGTATGACGAAGTCAATAATGAAGCCAGCGAAGTGCCTTATAAAATCGCTAAAGTTGGCGGCAATGTCAAAATTGAAACGTCTGATGGGAAGCAGTACGCCCCCGAAGAAATTTCATCGCAAGTGCTGCGCAAGCTCGTAGATGACGCCAGCAAGTACCTCGGTGAAAAGGTTACTCAGGCCGTGATCACGGTTCCTGCCTACTTCAATGACTCTCAGCGCCAGGCTACCAAAGACGCCGGTAAGGTCGCAGGCGTAGAGGTGCTGCGCATTATCAACGAGCCCACCGCCGCGGCTCTGGCCTACGGTCTAGATAAAAAGAGCAATGAAACCATCCTCGTCTTTGACTTAGGCGGCGGTACCTTCGACGTTTCTATCTTAGAAGTGGGCGACGGTGTGTTTGAAGTGCTCTCTACTTCGGGCGACACCCACTTGGGCGGTGACGACTTTGACAAAAAGCTGGTTGACTACCTCGCCGAAGACTTTGCCAAAAAAGAAGGCATCGACCTGCGCAAAGACAAGCAGGCCCTTCAGCGCTTAACCGAAGCCGCTGAAAAAGCCAAAATCGAACTCTCTAGCGTCAGTCAGGCAGAAGTCAACCTGCCGTTCATCACTGCGACTCAAGACGGGCCTAAGCACCTAGAGTCCACCTTGACCCGCGCTAAGTTTGAGGAGCTATGCTCCGATCTGATCGACCGCTGCGGCGTGCCGGTACAGAATGCGCTCAAAGATGCCAAGCTCAGCAAATCCGACATTGACGAAGTCGTGTTGGTGGGTGGCTCTACCCGAATTCCAGCAGTCCAAAGCCTGGTTCAGCGGATTTTGGACAAAGAGCCCAACCAAACGGTGAACCCCGATGAAGTGGTCGCTATTGGTGCTGCCATTCAGGGCGGCGTGCTTGCAGGCGAAGTCAAAGATATTCTGCTTTTGGATGTGACCCCGCTATCGCTAGGTGTCGAGACCTTGGGCGGCGTCATGACGAAGCTGATTACTCGCAACACCACCATTCCTACTAAAAAGTCAGAGGTCTTCTCCACAGCTGTCGATGGGCAGACCAATGTGGAAATCCATGTGCTCCAGGGTGAGCGGGAAATGGCCAGCGACAATAAAGACCTGGGCATCTTCCGGCTAGACGGCATTCCTCCAGCTCAGCGCGGCGTCCCTCAAATCGAAGTAATCTTTGATATTGATGCTAATGGCATCTTGAATGTCACCGCTAAGGACAAAGGATCGGGCAAAGAGCAGTCGATCAGCATTACCGGTGCGTCTACACTTTCCGACAATGAAGTCGATCAGATGGTGCGCGACGCTGAGAGCAACGCTGACACTGACAAAGAGCGCCGTGAGCGGATTGATACCAAGAATCAGGCCGACTCGCTAGCTTACCAGGCTGAAAGGCAGGTAGAAGAGCTGGGCGACAAAGTGCCTGCTGAGGACAAGGAGAAAATTGAAGCGCAGGTGAAGGAGCTGAAAGAAGCGATCGCTGCTGAAGACTTCGACAAAATCAAGTCCACCATGACCGACTTACAGCAAGCGCTCTACACGCTCAGCAGCAACCTCTACCAGCAAGGTAGTGAAGCAACTCCTGATGCCGCCGCTGACCCCACTGCGACGGGAGACGCTGCCGATAGCGCTGCCGCCAGTAGCGAAGACGACGTGATCGACGCTGAGTTCTCCGAAACAGACAACCAATAAAAGGTCAGTCTGCCAGATCAAGATCGCTATTGACTCCAAGATATGTAAATTTGGGACAATAGCGAGCTAATAGACAAAACAACTGAATGCTTCGGCTAAAGGGTGCAGATGGATAACCATTTGCACCCTTTTTATATTTGTATCCCCGCTGCGAGAAATTGCCAGCCACCCTACGCTTCCTCAGTACTGGCCGCAGCCGGACATGTAGCATAAATTTCCAATGAACATCTTTTCGCTGGCTGACTCTGCATGTTCACTATAACTTCACTCAAAATTCAGGGATGCTCAGGAGATTTGACTGTTGACTGTATCAGTTGCCTGAGAAGTGCCTATTCAAGTTCAGAGCCCGTTCCAGCTAAGAGATAGCGTCGAGCGCTAACTTTGAATATCCTTCCCCTATTTCCCTTAACTCGCCTCTCTTCCCAAAAGAATACCTCCTTCAAACTCTAATAAAGAATTCAACAATCTCTGCGTTGACCGTAGGCTGAAGCCGAGCGCGGTGGCTAAGTTGTGGATTCAGGTGCATCAATTTTTCTTGATATATTGCCCCATGCCAAACCATCAGACATGCTTCATCCTCTACACCTTGCATCCTCTACATTTGCCGCTATTTCGCTAGTTTTATTTCAGAGTTCGCACGTTTGGGCAGCTACCCTTTTCCTGGGTGACAGCAGCGGCACATTCGAGTCGCCCCTGGTTGATCAGTCGGTAGATCCTGAGGCGACTTTCAGCACAGAGAAGCCCAGCCCTCAGAGCGAAACCTTTGTCTTGGGTAGACCCGGCAGCGGCTCTATGCCAAATATGCTGACCTTTTGGAGCAACTCTTTTGCAGCTGTGCCCGAGCAGGCTTTTGCCGTTGGCAACCTCACCTATCTCAACGGGCAGACTTTCGCCGGTACCCATGTGAGCAGCGTACCCCTGAGTATTCAGCTCAACCTGGCTGAGCCTGCTCAGGCGCAGCGAGCGTTTAAATATACTTTTGGCTTTGACCTGACACCCAACACTAATACGGGCGGTAGCGCTGACAATCTGCTGGTGTCTGACAATCCTCAGGCTCAAACTTTCAGGTTTGACCAAAAGCTCTACAGCCTAGCGCTATTAGGCTTCAGCCCAGACGGGGGAGCTACCTTTTCTCGCATCTTTGAAGTGCCTGAAGATAAAACCATCAGCAGCACGCTCTATGCGCAAATTAAGCTGGCTTCGCCAGAGAATGTGTCTAGGCCGCCGCTCGTGGTACCGCCTACGATACCTCCTGAAACGCCCTCCGAGCCGCCTTTCGAGCCGATTTCCAAAATACCACCCTCCAAAACACCAGTCGAGGTGCCAGAGTCAGACGCAGTAGCAGGGCTGCTGATGCTGAGTGGCGCTTTACTCTCCAAGCGACGGGCAAAGTGCGATCGCACTGTCGTCACCCCCCACTGCCAGTAGCGGCCTACATACAGACTCAAGCGAGCCCTAACCAGGTCAACAGTCCTTTACCTGTCAGCAGCTCAATCACAATAAGAGCGGCAATTCCGACCATAGCCGCTCTGCCGTTGAGCCGCTCGGCATACTGATTAAATCCTTTTTTAGGCCGCTCCATGTTGGGTACTTTTGTCGGCTGAATGCTGGCCATAGCTGTCCTTAAAGAATGTCCTTGAAGAATATCTGCCTATTGTCACTAGCGATCGCATCTTCAGTCAATGGCATCGCTCGCTACCTTATGTTAGTGGAATGTGTCAGCCTATAGGCAGGTTTAGCAGGGAAAGGAGCGATCATCATGGCAGAGTCAGTCCGTTGGACAGCAGAGGCGGAAGCCATGCTCAAAGAAATTCCGTTTTTTGTCAGGCCAGCGGCCCGCAAAAAGATAGAGAGGTTTGCCCGCGAAAAAGAACTGTCTGAAATTACGGGAACCGTCTATCAGCAGGCCAAGCAGCAGTTTGGCCAGAAATAGTCGTCTGCACAAAACGCCAGCTTAAGCAAAAAAAGACTCGCAGAGATAGCAGTCTCCGCGAGTCTTTGGTTTAGGTGTTGACAGGTCTAGCAGCGCCTAGCTAACAATTTCGCTGTCTACGACGATAGCAGTGCGCTCATCTGCGGCAGTTTCAGGCGTAGTCGGTTCAGTGGCAGTGTACCAGCCACGAATTCCAGAAAAGCGGCCTTTAAAGGTGGCATAGCGGCTGCCGTAGCGATTTGTCAGCACGTCATCTAGCTTAGTAGCCTGCACCTTGAGCTGAGGAAACAGCTTCACTCTTGCTGTTTGGCCTGCCGTCTGGCCAAGGGTGCGGATAAAGCGAATCAGACGCTCTGTGCTATCTTCGCTATCATCTTCCTGCTGCCAGGTCTGGTTGACACTATCAGCGGCTTGCTTGCTCTTTTCTTTAACAGTAGCGACCGTCTCAGCAGTCACTTCTTTGGCAAGAGGGCTAATCACCGCCCGGCCATCTTTGAATTCGGCGGCAGTCTCAGTAAAGGCAGATCGGAGAATTTCGGCAACGCGCTGCGATCTTTGGCTGCTCTCTTGATAAAGCGTCTTGAGCTTTTCGACCGTGGAGGGATCAGCCGTAGCAGTCGTGGGTTCAACAGGGGTAGCAGAGAGATTGCTAAGGTCGTTTTGAGTGGTGTAAGTCATGGTGTTTTTCTAGGTTAGAGAGGTTAAGGTGAGAATCTGGACGCGAAAGATTAGGCGTGAGAGAGAAACTATCAGCTCAGTGATACGGCTTCGACGGTGATTGTCTGGGCATCAGCGACTTCTGATTCTCTATTGAATGATCGCTTTTGCTTGAGCTGTTCTGCCAAAATCTGGCTCATTTCTGTCACTAGCAGGCTAACCACCAACCCGTCATCAATCCAGCCTAAAACCGGAAAAACATCTGGAGAAATATCCAACGGACTAACCAAATACAACAGCGTTCCTAAAATGACGATCCAGCGATATTTGGTATGCTTGAGCGCTTTGCGATACAGATTGTGTAGGGCAGTAGAGAAGTGTTGTTTTTTCATCCGGGGGGTCCTTAGCCAACACATTCATCATCGCAGAGGAGACTGTTGTCGTCAGGTGTAGATAGCCCGCCTAACCGCTGCCGGTAGATGTCTTTGGCCCATACGGTTTACCGAAGAGTGAAGACGGTTTACCGAAAAAATAGAGACGGTTTACCGAAGAGTGAGGACGGTTTACCGAAGAAGTGAAGTCAAATGTCTGATTTCTGGCAAGATTAGGGCTTCCATCGCTAGCGCGACAGCTTTGCTAGAGCCCGGCAGAGAAAAGATTAAGGTAGCGTTGCAGGTACCGGCTACGGCGCGTGAGGCGATCGCCCGGGAGCCAATTTCTGCGTAGCTGAGCTGACGAAAAATTTCACCAAAGCCCGGCAGCTCTTTTTCTAGCAGATGAGCGATGGCATCGTAAGTAGTATCGCGCGGGGCAATGCCTGTACCGCCACTTAGAAGAATCGCTTGAATATCAGACTGGCTCGCTAAGCGCTGCACCAGCGCCGCGATTTGCTCAGGCTCGTCTTTCACTATCTGATAGTGGCTCACCCGATGGCCCGCAGCCGTCAGCTGAGCCCGCATGAGCTGACCGCTTTTGTCAGTTTCAGGCGTGCGGGTATCACTCACGGTGAGCAGCGCGCAGGCTACCGCCGGTTGATTGGGGCGATCAGGGTGAGGTAAAACCATCGGAAAGGAGGCTATAAATAGCTCGCTGCACCTAGTTTCTAGCGCCTAGCTTTTAGTCAAACCCAGGCCATTGGTTTCCGAATAGCGCTCCATAAAGCGCATAAAGCGATCCCATTCTTCTTGGCCCTTCATCACGAAGACGGCCTCAATGCCTGCTGGTTCACCGTTGATAAACTTGCCGTTGACATCGCGGGTAGTGAGCTCGCCTTCTTCATCGACCATATACAGCCCCGTTACTTCGCCGCCTTCTTCAGTTAGCGCTTTAGGCCGGTCAAAGTAAAACGTAGCGGTACCGTCAGAAAGATCTTTAGCGCGGGTGATGCGAATATCGGGGACGACTTCTTCTTTGATGCCGCGAGAGAATTGAATTTCAGCCATGATGGGTTGTGTTAGACAGACGTTAATACTGCTAGTTTCTCATTTTACGGTTCCATTAGTCGAGAGAGACCTGATCGGGAGAGGGGACTGCTGGCATCTTGCCGTCGATTACCAGGGCCTGATACACCATGGCAGAGACTTCTGCGCGGGTCGCGGCGCGGTTGGGCCGCAGCTCTGCTAAAAAAGGGCGGTTAAAGACCAGGCCGAGCTGCGTAGCCGAGGCGATCGCTCCTGCCGCATAGTCTGGAATCGCCGAGCGGTCGGCATAGAAGCTGAGCGATCGCAAATTGGGCGGCGATACCGACTGTAAGCTGAGCCCGCTCACCAGGGCCAAGAGCGCCTGGAGCTTAGTCAGCGGAGAATTGGGGTCAAAGGTCAGATCGGGAAAGCCAGAGAGAAATTCGGCCCGGTACACCTGCTGAATTACAGTCGCCGCCCAAAAATCACTGGGCACATCGCGAAAGCGCAGCGCGGGCCGTTTGGCCTCGGGGCGAAAAGCACCCACCAGTAAAGCGGCAAACTGGGCCCGGTTAATCGCCGCATCGGGCCGAAACGAACCGTCGGGAAAGCCGCTGAGCCAGCCGCGCTGCACCAGCGGCTCAATAAAGTCATTGGCCCAGTGCTGCGCGGACAGATCGGCAAAGCTGGGCAGGGTGGTGTTGGCTTCGGCAATAAAGGGCGAAGGCAGACGCGGGGTTCTATCACCGGCGACTAGGGCCTGATGCACCAGGGCGGTGGTTTCTGCGCGGGTAATCGGCTCCAGCGGCCTAAAGCGGTAGGGATCGGGGTAGCCGACCACCAGCTGGCGTTCGGTAGCGGCGGCGACGGGTTCAACAGCATAGCTGGGAATTTGGGCGCGATCGCTATAGACCAGCAGTGACTGAGAGCGGCCATTGCCCAGTCCTAAGCCATTCACCAGCGCCACCACTGCCTGTACCCTGGTCAGCGGCGCATCCGGGCGAAAAGACCCGTCAGGAAAGCCCGAGAGAAATCCCTGCATTTGAGCCTGACGAATCGCCTGCGCCGCCCAAAAATTAGCCAGCACATCTGAAAACTGACTCGCCGGGCGAATGCTTTCGGCATCGGGAAAGGCAGCGACTATCAGCGCCGCAAACTGGGCGCGGGTGACCTGACGATCAGGCCGAAAGGTGCCGTCTAAAAAGCCTTTGACTAGATTTTTGGCTGCTAGCGCTTCGACGAAGGGAGCCGACCAGTGGCCGACCAAATCGTCAAAGCGACTGTCCAGATCGATGCCCGCCATTTGGCCAGGTTCTAGAGAGTCTGCTGGTGGCGCTACCGGCAGCGGCACCGGTTCGACACTGCCCAGCAGCACTTCGGGCACAGCGGCCTGATCGGGAATTTCACTCGGCAGGTAGACAATCTCACCCGCTGCTCGAATGGGGTTGAGCTGGTTGCCTGCTGTCACCAGCGGCAGAGCGCCATCGTTGCGAATATCGTAAGTCTTACCCTCAAACCAGTTTTGGCCTAAGTCCTGGGGCTGGCCAATATCGGGCTGGGCGCGATCTTTTACCCAGAGGCCGTGCTCGCTGCCAGCTGCCTGGTTTTGCCGGAGTACCGGGCGGGCGCTGCCAGTGATTAATAGAGCAAAGCGGCTACCGGTAAGCTGGTTGCCCAGCACTAAGGGCGCGGCCTGGTCGCCCAGCGAAATGCCATAGTCCGTGCGCTCAAAGCGGTTTTGCCGGACTTCTCCTTTGGCATTGGCTACCATTGCCAGGCCGGTGCCGTTTTCAGTGAACTCATTCTTGGAGACAAAAGGATGGGCGCTGCCGCTCACAATGACGCCATATTGCTGACAGCCAGCCAAGCGACTGCGAATGATCAGCGGGGTGCCGGTAGCGACTAGCACGCCGCTGCCTTGCGGGTTGGTGATGGTGATTTCGCGGATCTGGGCGCGATCGCTCAGCACTATCGCCACATTAGCCGCCACAGACTGCCCAGAAGCCCCACCGCCGGTAATTGTCACCGTTTGGGCCGCCGCGCCCACTACGCTCACGCCCGCTGGCACCTCTAGGGGAAATTGCTCATCCGCCTGATACGTCCCTGGCTCCAGCTGAATTACCCCGCCTGCCGCCGCCTGTCGCAGCGCCTGGGTGAGGGTTCTAAACGGGAACTTAGCCGTGCCGTCATAACTATCTCGACCGGCAAGGCTGACGTATAAAACAGACATAGGGCAGACATCACGTATTGCACTGTATCGTTAGAATAGGCGTAAAACCCTGAGAATTTTCTCAAAATAAATATAGCGGTTGCTCGTAGCGCGGTTTTTCTAAATGACGGTTTTCTCATGGCAAATTGGCTAGAACATACGGTTCACGTAGATGTGAATACGCCGATAGAAGAAGTTTGGCAGATGTGGTCTGACCTGGAGCAGATGCCCAAATGGATGAAGTGGATCGATTCTGTAGAGGTGCTAGCAGACGATCCAGAACTGTCGCGGTGGAAGCTAAGCACAACCGGGCTTTCTTTTTCGTGGCTATCGCGAATTGTCAAAATGGTGCCCCAGCAGCTGATTAGCTGGGAGTCGGTAGATGGCCTGCCCAACCGGGGCGCGATTCGCTTTTACGGGCGCAAAGACGGCAGCAGCACGGTAAAAATGACCATTTCTTACGCTCTGCCAGCAATTCTGGCCCGGCTGATGATGAGCAATTCGTTTGTGGATCGGGTGGTGACCTCTACGCTCCAGGCCGACTTGGATCGGTTTCGAGACTATGCGATCGCTAAGACTCAGGGTGTTGAAAAAGGCATTAAAACCCAAGATGCTACAAGCACTGCCCATCATGAGTAGTTTTAAATAGTCTATGGACAAGCGACGGGTAAAGGCAGATGGCTCTGAACGCTGAGCTGACAACGGCAGTTAAACAGCTGCGATCGCACCGATTACCAGCTCTGTTCACCCAAACGCTAGGCTGGCAGCCCGTTCAAAGCGCCCACGCCGTACCGATTCAGCTATTTCAGCAGCAGTGCATTCCCCTTGCCACCTGCAAAGATGTGATGGTTTGGCAAGTTTTGCTCACCGCTGGCACTGAGCTGACGGCGGCGCTCAGGCAGGAGATTTATGGGGCGATCGCCTCTACAAACGAGCAGCCGCTGGTCGTCTTTACCGACGCCGCAAAAACGCGCAGTCTGTGGTGTCAGTCACCCCAGGAAAGCGCGCTGTATATCGCTGGGCAACCAATGGCGCTGTGGAAATTTCGGCTGCGGCGGTTGGCTCAAGGCGGCGGACTGTTTCCTCAGCTAGATGTTCAGCTAGATACCCAAGCCGCCAGCTACGAAGCGCTTAAAAAACTGTTGCAAGGGCTTTGCGAGGGCATTGGCGGCATTAGCAACACAGCTGACAGACAGGCGTATGCCGTTCTGACCCTGAAGCGACTGATCCTTATCCAAACGGTGCAGCAGCAGGGCTGGATAAACGGTGACACGTGGTATTTACAGACTCGCTTCGGTATGGCAGTTCAGCAGGGCCAGCACTTTTTTGAGACCTGTTTGCAGCCGCTTTATCAAAGTCTTTCTCTACCGGCGCTAGAGCGGCCTTTGGCCCTACAGACAGGTGAGATTCCTTTTTTGGGTCATTGGTTTAATACACATCGATTGGAGAGACGATATCCGGCGATCGCCATTGGCAATCAGCCCTTTGAGGAGATTTTGGGTTGGCTCAGCGAACAGGCGAGTATCGATGCGCTCAACCCGTGGATGAACGGGGGACTTGGCTATTTGCTAGAGCGCTACTGGGCAGAGGCGCAGACGGCCAGCTATGTAGGGACGCCAGCGCTGGCCAGGGAGTTGAGCGATCACACCTTGGATCGACTGCTGCTGGACCGGCTTGAGCAAGCGATTCCCTCAGTAACCACAGCTGCTGAAACCACCTTAAATGATCGTCTGTTCAACGCCAACTCTGAGCTGTGCCGCTGCCTGATTCAAGAGATCTTACCTGACCTGCGACTGCTCGATCCAGCCTGTGGTAGCGGTAATTTGCTAGTGGCGCTACATCAGCGCCTGGTGGAAATCTTCAGCGTTCTGATCGGCCACATTCAGCACAGTCAAGATCCGCAGCTGAAAATTTGGCTGGCTGGCCTTGTAGAACAGCGCTCAGCGCCGCCCAATTTGCTGCAAACTATTCAAAAGCGAATTCTTAAGAACAACCTTTACGGCGTTGAGCTGACAGCTGGTGCCGCTGAAACGAGCCGTTTTCAACTGTTGCTACACACTGTGACAATTGCCCAGCGCCCGCAGGAGATTGAGCCTCTAGTCGATCTGTCTTTTAACGTCATGATGGGCAATGCGTTGATTGGGCTGGTTGCAGTTGATGCAGCCCGTTTTGACCAAATTAGCAAAGCGGGAGACGACAGCCTTTTACAGGGAAATTTGTTGCAGCCGCTGGTCGCCGATAGCTATCAAACAACGTTGGCCGAGAAAAGTCTGGCACTAGAACACTACAAGTCTCGCAATCAGCTGTTGGCCGCTGCCAAAAACATTCCGCCCTATGCGAGAGCCGCGCTGCTGCGAGAAGACATTTTACGGCTAGATGCCAAAGCTCAGAGCAAGCTAGATACGCTGCTGCTCAACCATATGAGCCAGCAGCTCAGCGTTCAGTACAAAGCAGCTCAGCTGACCGATAAACCCCAGCGCCGACTGCTCACCCCAGAAGATATTGACGTATTGCAGCCGTTTCACTGGGGCTACCATTTCAACACCATTATGCAGAAAGGCGGGTTTGATGTGATTGTCTGTGCGCCGCCGTGGGGTGCCTTTAAACCGACGACTGAAGAATTTTTTCGGCAGTTTCAAGACCTCGCCGAGGCCAAGGGGATGAACGCTCACTCGCTCAAAACCTCCAAGCAAGCGCTGGCGAAAGGCGATCCAGAAGTCACTCAGGCCTGGCTGTTTTATCAGAGCCAGTATGCCTATGTCGCCGACTACTTTTATCGCAGCGAGCAATATACGCATCAAAACCCGACGGTTAATGGCAAGCCGGTTCGCAATCAGCTGAGCTGCGATCGCCTGTTCACAGAGCAGTGCTCCAACCTGTTAAATAGCAACGGCATAGCAGCCGTCGTCTTGCCAAGCAAACTATCACAAGAGCCTAAGGCACAGCCACTCCGAAAGTTTTTGCAAGGCAGTGCTCTATATGACGAGCTGGCCTGTGACAAATTGGCCTGTGACAAATTGGCCGGAGCAGAAGCCACCATTACTGTCTGGAAAATGCAAGTTTAACCTGAGTTCGGGATAAGCAACTCATGCTTATTGCCCGAAGCAAGTCCCTTCTGGAAGGGTGGCCCGCAGGGTCGGGATGGGTCGGCAACGTGCGCTACACACCGAAACCCACCCCTGCGCCCCTCTAGAGGGGATCTACTTGAGGCTATGTGTTAAAAAGCGCCGACAGTTGGGCATCACAGGCAATCACTTATCTCGAACTGACGTAAGTTTAGTAAAGCAGTTCACGATTGCAGATCTGCGTTTGGAGTTATCGGTCGCAGCGATGAGACGAGCGGGCTACGCCTGGTACAGGTTCCCCTGCGGCAGGTATCTTATGTGACTTCAGAGACTGTGTGATTCTGTGGATTCTTTCAGCCAATTTTACTGCGATGCTGAGGGGCACTTGTTCTGGATCTGAGCAAGCTTCATCTTATAGAAATTTCTCTATGCTTGCTAAGCAGCTTGTTTGCGTCACGGGTTTGCCCAGGGCGGGGTCTACTTTGCTGTGTCAGCTCTTGGGTCACCATGCTGACATTTACTGTACGGGTCACAGTTCGCCGCTGTGCTCTACGCTGACGGGGCTGCGTCAGCATTTGAGCGATAGTGACTTTTTGCGATCGCAGCTCGATGTCGATTTTGATCTGACCTATCAGCGGCTAGGCAATGCTTTTCGAGGGTTTGTCGATGGCTGGTTTGCCGAGACTGACAAAGCCTGGACGGTCGATAAAAACCGGGGCTGGCTCCACCACATTGAAACGGTGCATCATTTATCGCCAGATTTTCGGATGCTGGTGTGTGTGCGTGAGCTAGGGCAGGTCTATGGCTCGGTAGAAGCTCAGCATCAGAAGACGCTGCTGCTCGATTTTCCCGATCATCTAGCCAATCTCTCTCGTAAAGATCGCGCCGAGCAGCTTTTTGCAGCGCAGGGGGTGATTGGTCAACCGCTGGGCGCTATGGAAGCGCTGCAAGATATTGACGCTCAGCTTCAGCAGCAGCTTTACTACGTTGTTTTTGAGCATTTGATGCAGGAGCCAGTTGTGGTCATGCAGGGGATTTATGACTGGCTGGGGTTGCCGCCAGCTGCGTTCGATCCGCAAAACCTGACGGTAAAGCTGCACGAGAGCGATAGCTACTACCGGTTTAAGTATCCTCATGCCACGCGATCGCGTATCCAACCCCCACAGACGCACCCAGTGCCGCAGCGCATTCAGCAGCAAATTCAGCAGCGGTTTCCCTGGTTTTACCAAACGTTTTATCCCGGTCTACTGGAGTCCGAGCCCCTCTCATGATTTATTCGGGGTCTGTGCTGCACAAATGTAAAGCGCAGACACTTCAGGCCGTGTAATTACATAGAAGCCCACATCCATTACTCGGGTACTGTAGGCTGCTCATTTTTAGACATGGGGTTCATCTCACTCAAGTTGGGAGAGTAAAAGATATGGCCAATTTCAACGACGTCGATACATTTGCTGAATTGCGAGATGCAATCACCGGTTCTAAGGGAAATGGTCAGGCTGACACGATTAACATCACCGGTAATATTACCCTCACTGACCTGCTGCCGCTGATTGAAGAAGACACAGGGCTGACTATCAATGGTGGAAGTCACACTGTCAGTGGCAGCAATGCGCGTCATCTCTTTTTTGTCAAAAGCGGCACGGTAAATTTTGACAGCCTCACCTTCCAGGATGGTCGTGCTCAGGGTGGCTCGGGCAGCGGTGGGGGTGCCGGCATGGGTGGTGCCCTGTTTATCTATGACGGGACGGTGTCTGTTGCAGGCAGTACCTTCACGGGTAATCAGGCGATCGGCGGCATTGGAGGTGTCTCTGGCGGCTATGGTGGCAAAGCCAGCTTTGTTAACCCCAGCCTTGCGGCGAACGGCGCTCCCGGCGCTCCTGGCAACAATGGCAACAATGGCAACAATGGCGGCGATGGCGGTTTCTTTAGTTCTGGCGGCAAGGGCGGCAGTGGCGGCAGTGCCATCTCTAATGCTCCTGGCGGCAGTGGCGGCTATGGTGGGGATGGCGGCTTTGGCGGCAGCGGCGGCTATGGCGGCAACGGCGGCTACAGCTTCGATGGCGGTGGCAATGGCGGTGACGGCGGCGATGGCGGCTTTGGTGGCGGTGGCGGCGACGGCGGCAACGGCAGCCTTGGCGGAGAGGGCAGCGGGGATGGCTATGGTGGGGGTGGCGGCGATGGCGGCTATGGCGGCGGCGGCGGCCTTGGCGGTAGTGGTAGCTATGGCTATGCCGGCTCTGGTGGCTTTGGCAGTGGCGGCGATGGCACCTTTAACGGCGATGGCGGTGGTGGCGGTGCCGGGCTTGGCGGTGCCATCTTCATACGCAGCGGAGCACTGAGCATTGCCAACAGTAGCTTCACCAGCAACACTGCGACTGGTGGCACAGGTACTACCAATGGCAAAGGGCTTGGCGGTGCTATCTTTGCCATGAAATCTACCGACGCTAATACGCCTAGAAGCGGCAACGAGCAAGGAATGCCCAGCAGCCTTCCCACGGTGACGCTTAACGGCGTTACCTTCTCAGGAAACACTGCTGCCGATGATAGTGCCAGCCCATCCCCCGACTTTGATAACGACGACCTTTTCGGTAAAACCATCACGATAGGAGGCGCTCCGGTCGATACGACAGCGCCTATCCTCAGCAGCTTTAAGCGCAAAACGCCTCTTAGCACCACCACTAATGCCGACACCCTGGTCTTTAGCGCAACCTTTAACGAAGCTGTGCAAAACGTCGATGCAGCAGACTTTAGCGTAACTGGCACCACCGCTACCATTGCCAGCATCAATACAGTCAGCGCCTCAGTTTATGACATCACCGTATCTGGCGGCGACCTAGCCAACCTCAATGGCACAGTGGGCCTCGATCTGGCAGTCGGGCAAGATATCGCTGACCTGGCAAACAACCCCCTTCCCGCTGGAGAACCGGCTACTGACGAAACCTACACACTCGACAACACTGTTGTAATACCGCCTACCGTTGAGTTTTCTGGTAATACGTTCACCGTCAGTGAAGACGTAGGTACCAGCCAAGCAGTTGCGTTGACTCGCACTGGCAACACCAGCGGCATCTCAACTGTAGAGGTCAGCATTACCGGCGGCACAGCCACTGGCGCTGATACCGACTACACCAGCAGCAGTTTCCCCCTCACGGTCACCTTTGCTGCTGACGAAACCACCAAAAATATTGACATTCCCATCATCAATGACAACATAGTTGAAGGTGACGAAACTATTCTCTTCAGCGTTGTCAGCACTGCCAACGCCACCATAGGCACCCAATCTACAGCGACGCTCACCATCACCGACAATGACTCTCCTGGCTTCACCCTCAGCAAAACCAGCGCCACTGTCAGCGAAGCGGGCACTACCGACCAGTTCACCGTTACGCTAGACGCTCAGCCGCTCTCCGATGTTGTTCTAACTATCGTCAGCAGCGATCTTGGTGAGGCCACCGTAGCGCCTGTTAGCGTTACTCTCAATAGCACCAACTGGAATACTGGTGAACTGGTCACTATCACCGGCATAGACGATGCCGAAGTTGATGGCAACCAAACCAGCACTCTCACCATCAGCGTAGATCCAGCTAGCAGCGATGACGCCTTCGACAGCTTGAGCCCTCAGACCATCTCCGTCATTACTACTGACGACGACTCTCCCGGCTTCACCCTCAGCAAAACCAGCGCTACCGTCAGCGAAGCGGGCAGCACCGATCAGTTCACCATCACCCTAAACGCTCAACCATCCTCTAATGTTGTTCTAAACGTCGTCAGCAGCGATCCTGGCGAAGCCACCGTAGCGCCTACTAGCGTTACCCTTAACAGCACTAACTGGAATACTGGTGAACTGGTCACGATTACCGGTGTAGACGATACCGAAGTTGATGGTAACCAAACCAGCACTCTCACCATCAGTGTGGATGCAGCTAACAGCGATGACGCCTTCGATAGCTTGAGCCCTCAGACCATCTCCGTCATTACTACCGACAATGACTCCCCAGGCTTCACCGTCAGCAAAACCAGCGCTACCGTCAGCGAAGCAGGCAGCACCGATCAGTTCACCATCACCTTAAACGCTCAACCATCCTTTGATGTTGTTCTAAACATCGTCAGCAGCGATGTTGGCGAGGCCACCGTAGCGCCTGCTAGCGTTACCCTCAACAGCACTAACTGGAATACTGGTGCACTGGTCACGATTACCGGTGTAGATGATGCTGTAGTTGATGGAGACCAAACCAGCACTCTCACCATCAGTGTAGATGCAGCTAGCAGCGATGACGCCTTCGATAGCTTGAGCCCTCAGACTATCTCCGTCATCACTACCGACGACGATGTACCTCTCCCACCTTCATCGCCGACGATTGAGTTTTCTGCTGGTGCATTTACCGTCAGCGAAGGCGTAGGTACCAGCCAAGCAGTCATGTTGACTCGCACGGGCGATACCAGCGGCATCTCAACTGTGCAGGTCAGCATTGCCGACGGCACAGCTACCAGCACCGACTACGACAGCAGCAGTTTTCCTCTTACGATCACCTTTGCTGCTGGCGAAACTAGCAAAATTGTTGACATCCCCATCATCAATGACAGCCTAGTTGAGAGCAGCGAAACCATTCTCCTCAGCGTTGCTAGCCCTACCAATGCCACCATTGGCACCCAATCTACAGCAACTCTCACCATAATCGACAACGACTCCCCCGGCTTCACTCTCAACAAAACCAGCGCTACCGTCAGCGAAGCGGGCACCACCGATCAGTTCACCATCACCCTAAACGCCGAACCGCTCTCTAATGTTGTTCTAAACATCGTCAGTAACGATCTTAGTGAGGCCACCGTAGCGCCTGCTAGCGTTACCCTCAATAGCACTAACTGGAATACTGGTGAACTGGTCACGATTACCGGTGTAGACGATACCGAAGTTGATGGCAGCCAAACCAGCACGCTCGCCATCAGTGTAAATGCAGCTAGCAGCGATGATGCCTTCGACAGCTTGAGCCCTCAGACCATCTCCGTCACCACCCTTGACGACGATACGGCTGGCCCCAATCCTCCCGATCCTAATCCTCCCGGCCCTAATCCTCCTGGTTTGACCGGGCAACTCACGCCGGTAGCAGCGGCACAAGCCTTAGAAGTGACTCGCTTGGGCACGACCAACACCATTAGCTTGCAGCTAGAGCAAATCGGGATTAAGAGCGTCAGCGAGCTGCTCATCTTTAGCACAGATGCACTAGGCAACAACCGTACCCAGCTCGACAGCTTCTCCCTGCTCAAAGGCGGCCAGCTACCCACCGCTTACGCGCCAATATTCACGCTGGACAGCAGCAAAGTTGCTGAGGGCGAATTCCTCCAGTTCGAGCTGGTACAAAACGGTGTCTCTCGCATCGCTACCCCAGTGCTCAATAGCAACGGTCAGATAGAACTCGATTTTGGTGACGGCAACCGACTGCTGGCCGCGCTCGCCAACTACACCTCAACCACCAACCTGCTGCGCGATGATGCCGCCACCATTGACCTCACGGGCACAACCGACCCGCTTAGCGTGGAGTTTATGGTCTACCGCGAGGCCGTGTTCAACAACACAGTTGGGCTCTATCGTACCGACGATGCCAATGGTGGCATTACTGACCTGCTGACAGGCGCTATGGTAAAACCGGGAGAAGCGGGCTATAAAGAGGCCGCCTTGTCCAGACAGCTAGACGTGCGGCTCACCGGCCAAAACGGTCAGATCAGCAGCTTCTCTGCAAATATCGTTGGCGGCGGCTTCCTCGGCGCATTCTTAGTAGCCAATGGCAGCGACCCGCTAGCGAGCGAAGTGTACTTTAGCCATATGGGTGCCAATACAGACGGTCTCGACCATGCCAAGATGCTCGGCAACAACACATTTGGCTTTGAAGATTTGGCGGGCTTGGGCGATCGCGACTTCAACGATGTCGTTGTCAAGTTCGCCGTCGTCTAGCTGACTAAATAGCCGTATATCGATAGAAAGGCGATTGCTTCATGTAGGAGCGATCACCTCTTTGCAATAAACCTACCCTGGCAAGTTACAGCGCTAGTGCACAAACCCTGAAGCAAAGAGAACCACCGTCAATACGCCTGCCAAAACCATCAGCGCCTTACCTGCATCCCAGCTGCCTTTCCAAGAATATTTTGTCTTATCTGTCTCAGGCATCGTTCATTACCATAGCAACGTGTTCCCTCAGACTAGACCTTGCCCGTAGATGATTCATCTCTCTTGAGGGAGGCTTTTAGAGCGCTACAGCAGCGACATCTGCTGCCCCTGCTGCTCATAGTAAAACGTCTCTACCCCCCAGCGGCGATACATCGGCACCTTTTGCCGGAACGACAGGCGGCTTTCTACCTGGGCCGCGTCCAGCTTTTGCTGAGCCTCTTCTTTGCGACAGTTCAAAATCTTCGCCGCGTCTTGCAGCCGAATCCACTGCTGCCCAAATCGCTGGATCAACGTCTCGTCGTCTTCCTGCTGAATCTGAGTGAGTAAATTTTTGGCTAGCAGCCAGCAAGCTTTAGTATCGGCCTCGGCCCGGTGCGAGGCGTCCACATCAAAATTGAAATGCTTTACCAGGTTGGGTAGGCTGCGAGAAGGCAAGTCGGCCAGCAGCAGGCGAGAGAGCAGCACCGTGCAAAACTTTTGCAGCGGCGGCTTATAAAACCGAATGCCCAAACGCTTGTACTCAGTGCGCAAAAAAGCATAGTCAAAATCTAGATTGTGAGCGGTAAAGGTGCCTTCTTGCAGCAGCGGCAGGCACTTTGGCCAAATTTCCTCAGGCGGCGGCGACGGGTAAACCATCTCCGGGGTGATGCCGGTGATTTTGGTAATAAATTCAGGAATTTTCACCTTGGGATTGATCATATAGGTCTCCTGATGCTGCAAACCATCAGCCAGACTCGCCTTGATCACAGAAACTTCAATTACTCGGGCATTGTGGCCCAGCGAGCCGGTGGTTTCAGTATCGACTACAGTTAGCTCCGACTGGCTAACCTGGCGATAGTAGGCGAGCAGCTCGCTGGAGAGCAGGGCAGACTGGCCTTGGAATTTTGCGGCGTGGGCGACCATGAAGAAAGGAGGAAAGGAGATTACTGTTGGGAGAGGCGTTTGACGTTGCTGCTGCCTAGCTTCTCATGAATTTTGGCTAAGCGCTGGGGGATGGTGTTGGCGTGGGGGCTGTGACGTAAGCTCTCGCTCAGGTCTAGGTCGGTTACTTTATCGGCCTTGTAGCCGGGAAACCAGTGACCGCCGCTGCCGAGCAGATTGTAGCGGGCCTGGGCGTATTCGGTCATGTCGAAGGCTTCTATCAGGTTGCCGAGCCAAAGTGCTATGGCAATATTGATATTGCCAGGAGTGGACTGAATGTCGGGCAGGCCCTTTTGCCAGGTGCGGTACCAGTTTTCGCCGAGAGTGGCGATCGCCCGCTTCTCCAACCTCTCTAAAATCGGCGGCAAAATCTCATCAGCTCGTTCGATCAAAGGCAGCACCTTTAAATGCTCATCGAAGTCTGAAGGTTCAGCCGCGCCAAGGCTCAGCGTATGCACCTGCGGATAGCTCAGACAAAAAAGATCGTTAAACACCATTGGGCTCAGCGGCTGACACAGCTCCACCAGGCGCGGCGGCGGACTGTACAGATGACCGCCCTTATCCGAAGGGCTGATGATAAAAATGCCCATATCGCGCTGGTTCGCCGCTTCAATGGCTCGCCAGTTGTCTTGAAAAATGTAGTACCAGTGGACGTTGACATAGTCGAACAGGTTAGTCTCTATGGCATCGACAATAATCTGGGTGGGGCCATGCGTCGAAAACCCAATGTGGCGCACCCTGCCCTCGGCCTGTAGCTTGCGGGCAACCTCCACACAGCCCCCCGGACGAACGCTGTACTTTAGCGTCTCAGCGTTATTGATGCCATGAAAACCCAGCAGATCGATATAGTCTAGTCCGAGGTTGGCAAGAGAGGTTTCAAAGGTCTCTAAAAAGTCTTTGGCGCTCGCTTTGGGGGAGACTTTAGTTTGAATGATCAGCTCGCTGCGCTCAAACTGGGGCAGCACCTTGCCCAGCTGAATTTCGGACGTGCCGTAGCCTCTAGCCGTCTCAATGTGATTGATACCAAGCTCTACAGCCCGGTGAATGGTCGCTTCTAGATTATCCTGATTTTTTTGAGGAATGTCAGCGGGCGATACATCTTGCCACGAATGCTGATAGCGCATTCCCCCGCAGGAAAATACGGGCATTTGCAGTTCGGTGCGGCCAAAGCGACGATAGAGCATTCGAGTCAGTAGAGAGTGAGAACCAGCCTGTTCGATTGTAGTCAATGATCACCCAGTTCTGACGGCGCAGGCCTCAACTCTGCCCTTTAATGGCGACGATTCTCAGCCGTCGGTAGTCGGCCACCCACTCTTCTTTTTGATAGAGCTGAGGGGCAGCAGCTTCAACAGCTTTTACCATCTCCGCCCAGCCTTCAGCCGAAAAATCGGCAAAAAAGCGCTGGCTAAACATCTCCAACCATCCGGCCAGACCAGTCTCTCCCAGCGGTGTAGGCCGATCAAACAGATTGGCATAAACAACTTCTAATCCAACACTTTCGAGTAAAGCGGCATATTCACCCAGGCTAGGAAAGTACCACGGATTGAGCGATCGCCCGCTGACTTTCTCCAATGCCATGAGAATAGTCTGCACATTGCCCTTCCCGCCAAATTCGGCCACGAACCGTCCACCAGGCTTAAGGGCAGTGGCAATACAGCGAGCAGCCGGTTCTGCTTCAGTCACCCAGTGCAGCGCTGCATTAGAAAATACGGCGTCCACTGGCTCCGATAGATGGAAGTTGGCAGCGTCGGCAACTTGAAAGGTGACGCCAGGATAGTTGGCCTGGGCCTGGGTAATCATGGCCGGGTCGCTATCCAACCCAATCACCGTTGCCCCGCTCGCCGCAATCTTTTCGCTCAGCTGCCCCGTCCCGCAGCCCAAATCTAAAATGCGATCTCCTAGCTGAGAATTGAGCAACTCCAGCAAGCTTTCACCGTGTTGCCAAACATAGCTGTGTTGATTTTGATAGGCAGCTGCATTCCAATTCATCGCAATCATCGGCAAAGGATGCCGACTACTCTAGCTAAGCCTGCTATTGCTGTACAATCAATACGCCATAATAGAACCAAACATGCTGTGCTGCCTAAAATTTTTATGACAGAACTACTAGAACGAGCAATCAAGCAACTGAAGAGCTTTGACGAGGACAAGCAGAATGCGATCGCTTCTCTCATTATAGAAGAGCTAGAGAGCGAGGCTCAATGGGATACCAAGTTCGCCAATTCACAGGATTTGCTAGCTGACCTTGCCGCTGAAGCGATGAGCGAGCATCGTGCTGGCCAGACTCAAGAAATGCCCGAAAATCGTATATAGAAACGTTGTGAAGTCAAGAACGACAATTAGTTTCGCAAACTATTAAAGGGGTTACCCGAACAGGTGCAAGAGCAGGCACACCAGGCATACCGACAGTTCCAACGAGACCCAAGGCATCCCAGCCTAAGGCTCAAGTGAGTCCATGCAAAGCTGCCAATCTATTCTGTGCGTATCAGCAGAGACTATCGGGCTGTAAGTCAGCGCGAAGCGGATACCATCGTTTGGTTTTGGATTGGTTCTCACTCAGAATATGACAGATTGCTATCGCAGATATAACAGCTTGAAAAGACAGTTCACGAAATGACGTCCTGCATAGCTATAGCTTCCGGCACTTTGCTTCATGCAGCATTACTGACTGTAAGCCATGTGTAGCAACAGGCAAAGTGCTCCGCGAAGCGCGAATGCATCCGCGCTTCGCTATAACTGAGCATTGACTTTAAGGCCGAAAACCTCTTCAAACCAGGCTTTTTTATAGTCGATATTCCACAATTCTAGCTCGCAGCTGTTGTCTGGTCGTACGGGAGTGAGCTGAATTATGAGAGTTTTGTTGTCATCGTCGCAGTGGGCATTTAGGCTGGCGATCGCCCCACTCCGTCCTCTATCTAGCGCCACGGCTAACCGCAGCATAGCGCTGAGCTGATCGACGAGCCTGCGCTCATGCTTGCTGGGTAGATTGCTGTAGTTTTCGTGACGTCGCTTAGGCTGATTTTTGCGGTGATAGCGAGCAATGTTGGCAATAATCTCGACTTCGGTTTCGGTAAAGCCCAGCAGACCGCCGTTGCGAATCAGGTAGTAAGAGTGCTTATGGTGAGCCGAGTGACTGATGTAGTGGCCGCTGTTATGCAGCGTGGCCGCCGCCCAAAGATATTCTCGCTCTGCGTCTCCCCATTCGTGCAAAATGCCCTGCGTTTGGTCAAAGAGGGTAGTCGCAAAGGTAGCTACGCGATCGCCATCTGCTTTGTATTTGTTAGCCATCTTAACGACTGATCGATGGCGCACCGATGCCTGAAACGCCATCCGGTCTTCGATCAGGCCGTGCGTCAGCATCCAGTCAACCACCACACCTTCGCGCAGCGATCGCTCGCAAATCTTCAGCTGATGGGCATCTAGCAGCTCCATTGCCACCTGCAAAATAATCGCCCCAGCAACAATAATTTCCGCCCGTCGGTCAGACATACCCGGCAGGTTGAGCCGCTCTTCGTAGCTCAGCTTGCGCAGACGGTTGACCCATTCGCTCAGCTCGTCGTAGGTAATGCTACAGCCGTTGAGCGGGTTGGGCTCTATTCCCAGCTTGTCTATAGCAACTAGAACAGCCAAACATTCTATCGTGCCAGAAGTGCCGATAAGCCGCAGGGACTGCGCGGAGTCCTCTGCTGAAAACTTCTTATCAAATTTTCGCTTAAGCTGATCAACAGTAGGCTCTAAAACACCGCGCACATAGGCCCGCAAATATTCATACTCTTTTTTACTCAGCGGATCTGTCGAGACAAATTTGGCCGTCAGTCGCACAGCACCGACTTTGTTGCTGCTCAAAAAATCGGGCGGGCCGCCACTGCCCAGGGTAATTTCTGTAGAGCCGCCGCCAATATCGATCAGCGCATGAGGCCTATTCCTCAGCTCCATGCCCGAGATTGCCCCAAGATAGATCCGCCGCGCCTCTTCCGTACCAGAAATCAGATTAATAGAGAGCCCCAACTCTGCCTTGACGCGATCTATAAAGACCTGGCCGTTACCCGCTTCGCGCACAGCGCTAGTAGCAACAGCGACCACATCATCAGCGTTGAATCTATCAGCTACTTTCAGGCAACGCTTGAGAGAGTCAATCCCTCGGGCCATGGCTGCTTCGGTCAAGTTACCGGTGTCTTCGCAAAAGTCGCCCAGACGAACCGTGTCTTTTTCTTTACCAATTATGTTAAACGATGGCAAAGCCGGGTCAATGGTGGCAATCACCATATGAATGGAGTTGGTACCAATGTCAATTGCCGCCAGCACGAACTCTTGACTATCTCTTCCTCTAAATCGACTGTCTAGGCTACGGTCAAGTCGGGCATGAGATGAGGTGACAGCCTGAACTGAAAGATCTGCTGGGACAGTGTTGACCATCAAATTTTACGAAAATTTCTAACGCACGATTCGCCCTTCCCACTATACGGGGTATGGCCCCTCACTGTGAACGCCTTTATAGTCGAGTTTGTGAAGTCTGCGCAGACATTTGCCTGTTTTCTTCACCTGTTTCTACTGGGCGGCGATAAACTGGCGGCGAATTTCTTCGGTTCGCTTGCGGTTCACACCCAGGTCAGACTTGCCCAGTCGCGCCGCCGAACGGGTCTGAATCACCGTCTCTCCTGGCAGGGCGTAAAACTCCACATCGTCGACAAAGCCCATCAGCCTGCTAGCAAACTCAGCATAGAGATAGTCATCGCTAACCTGATTGACGGTGGAGCGCTCCATCCCTTCGATAATCTGCTTGAGGCGCTCAATGGCATCTTTAGCCGGGCCGGTGTAGCTCAGTGGAGCGATCACATGTTCGCTGTCATCAGCAGGCGCTTGAGAACACACGCAGTTTGGCGTACTGGGGCAACTCTTAAGCTTTCCATTATCAACGCCTAAATCGGTCGGCGGCGTACCCGAGAAAGAAAATAAAGACACGATAGAGACCCCTCTAACTTTTATGGCTGATTTTATAGCGGCGCAGCTATTGACCGTGCACTGAAGGCAGCTTGTACCACTGCAAATGCGGATACTGATGATGCTCCCAATGATAGTCGAAATGGTAGCAGCTCAAAAATGACAAAAAAGGTGAAGCCTGGCTGCTGCTAGCTCGATGGGCATTGGTATGGCCACCAGCCGGGCGTCTGTGAGGGCGGTAGGTGCCAAAATAAAATAGCTGCAACGAGCTAATCGCCTGAGGCAACAGCCAGAACAGGGCAGCATTTAGCAACGGTACATGGAATACAAACAGCAGCGGATAAAATAGGAAAGACATTCCCCAAAAAATAATCGCGCCCTGACCATTTTGCAGATAGGCCCGCATAAACTGGAAATACCAGGTGATGAAGCTACCCGGATAGTAGTCAGGGTCATTCGTCTGAGCCGGAGTGCGATGATGCTGATGGTGACAAGCTAACAGCCGATCATAAGAGAGCAGGCTGTACATTCCCAAGATAAAACGACCCGCCCAGTGGTTAACCCAAGGCGAAGCGGGCATTAGCGTACCGTGCATAGCATCGTGAGCCAGGATAAATAGCCCTGTGTGCAAAAAAGAGCGCACGGCAATCACCGCAATCACAGCAACCACGGGCAGATCTTTAGCATCTGGCAGCACAAACAAGCTCCCGTAGGCCGTAAGTATCCACAGCAAAACAATCACAGTCGCAATAGAGACAGAGACAAACGATTCTCTAACGAGAGCTATAGACAAAGAACGAGCGGACATGGGACAAAGAAAACCTGAGTAAAAACTGCGTAGCGCGCCAAATCGAAATACTTAAGACAGTATTTGCATAAAGAGTATTTATGTAGAAATATTAAGATGCTTGCTTTGCACAGTAACAGGAAATTTGCGAGTGAGCGAACTGTCTATTGGGTGATCTATCTCGCTATCCTGTTAAATAAGGGAAGACCTGTTAGATAGAAAGACCTGAGCCGACCCTGCTGAAAGGAGCGCATATCGGTTCGCAGCTGGTTCTCTCTGGTTTTCTATATGCGCTTTTGTTGATCTCTATTTGTGCAAGCGAACTATGCAAGAGTTGCCTAAAGACCAGATAATCGAACTGTATCAGGCTTTCCCCAGCCAGTTTAAGAGCGTCATTTTGAGTACGGCAGACCGCCATGGTCAGCCCAATGCCAGCTACGCGCCCTGTGTGGTGGACGAAGATCGCAATATTTATATCTTTGTCAGCGGCCTTTCTGCCCACACGCAGAACTTGACGGATACGGGCACAGCCAGCACTTTATTTATCCAAGACGAAGCACGGAGCCCTCAGATGTTTGCCCGGCAGCGATTGAGCTATAGCTGCGCAGCAACTTTGGTTGACCGGCAGAGCGATCACTGGCAGTCTATCATTCAGCAGTTTGAGTCTCGCTTCGGCAACATTATTGAAGTGATGAAAGGACTGGCCGACTTCCGGATTTTTCAGCTGAGCCCTCAGTCGGGCCGCTTTGTCGTTGGGTTTGGCGCGGCCTATGACGTTGACCCAAACGACCTGAGCAGACTTATCCATAAGGGCAAGTCGTAGGCCAGCAGCGTTTTCAGGCGGCGACTTCTTCGTCTTCTTCCCAGCAGTCTACGGCTAGCAGATCGCCAATAGAATCTTGCATGGTGAAGTCAAACGATTCGAGTTCGGATTTCCAGTGAGGCCATTTGTCGCCAAAGATAAAGGCGATTTTCCACAGGCTGTCAGAGGGCTGGATGGCTTTGGTGTCAACGAGCGATCGCACTTTGCGCTGAAATTTCGCCATGGGATGGGCCGCCGCTGATTGAGACAACGGCGCAGGAGCAGTTAATTGTGTCATGGATTCGATTGTGTGAATGCTTTCAGAGTGATTTTTACTTTTGCAACTCAGGCATCAAGCCTGTCGATAATTGAGGGAGAGGGAAATACTGATGTAGATAGGCACTGTCACATGGCTAACTGACTGACCTGAGACCCTGTCGGCATAAGAGCCTGGCCTGAGAGTCTAGCTCAAGAGCACAGCGTTCGCCTTTCAGGGCCGAACGTCGAGATACACCTGGCTGTGTGCTTCGCTTACGGGCTAAGCCAGCCGGCTTATGAAGCTTCCAAACCGGCGCTATCAACTTATAGCGAATAAAGCGTATCACAGCTCTGCGCTGTTAATCTCTTGTAAGAATAATCTTTTTACGTGAGAAGAGAAGTCTATCTTCAGAAAGATTCGACCAAAGCCGAATAGATGAAGTTCTTACAGAGAAGGTATCTCTACGGATTTCCAACGATTCCTTACCTACTACTTTAGCAGAAGGACCTCCTGCTGTGACATTATTTCGCAGCCAATAGGTAAAGAAGCTGAATAGATTACCTCACTGACTGCATTCGTCACACTGCATCTATAACTGAGAGCTTCGCGCTACACTAATTACCTGCTAACTGCGGTTAGCAGCCTTGAGCATCTGGTTCACGGCTAATCCGCCCAAAAGTCCTTGTGCCCCAAAGCCCTTGTGAAGGCTAGTTCTATTTAGCAGTTTTTCTATGGTTGCCTCCCAAAATCTCGCTCAGGCCAACACTCCCGATCAGGCCCCTGAGATCAAGCTACTTCGCACCGATGAATCTGAAAAACTAGAGCGCATTCGCCACACCTTTTCGCATGTGATGGCGATGGCGGTACAGCGCCTGTTTCCCAAAGCGCAGGTAACGATTGGCCCGTCGATTGAGTACGGCTTTTACTACGATTTTGACAATCCTGAGCCTTTCACCGAGAAAGATCTGAAGGCCATCAAAAAAGAGATGGTTAAAATCATCAAGAAAGGGCTGCCGGTAATTCGCGAAGAAGTTAGCCGGGAAGAGGCTAAGCAGCGTATTGAGGAGCTTGGCGAGCCTTACAAGCTAGAAATTTTAGAAGGGCTGCAAGAGCCAATCACTCTCTATCACCTGGGCGACCAGTGGTGGGATCTGTGTGCAGGGCCGCACATTGAGACGACTAAAGACTTAAACCCCAAAGCCTTTGACCTGGAGAGCGTCGCAGGCGCTTACTGGCGCGGCGATGAAAACCGAGCGCAGCTTCAGCGCATCTATGGCACTGCCTGGGAAACCCCCGAAGAACTAAAAGAATACAAGCGCCGTAAAGAAGAAGCCAAGCGGCGAGACCACCGTAAGCTGGGCAAAGAGCTAGGGCTGTTCGTCTTTTCTGATGTCGTCGGGCCCGGTCTGCCGATGTGGACACCTAAAGGAACGATGCTGCGCTCTACGCTGGAGAATTTTCTCAAAGATGAGCAGGTAAAGCGGGGCTATTTGCCCGTGGTCACGCCTCACGTGGGCAAAGTGGACTTGTTTAAATTATCGGGTCACTGGCAAAAGTATCGAGAAGACCTGTTTCCGATGATGGGAAAAAGCGAGCAGGAAGGCTTTGTGCTCAAGGCAATGAATTGCCCTTTCCATATTGAAATTTATAAAAGCCAGCTGCGCTCTTACAAAGAGCTGCCGCTGCGCTACGCGGAGTTTGGCACGGTCTACCGTTACGAGCAGTCGGGTGAATTGGGCGGGCTAACGCGGGTAAGGGGATTTACGCAAGACGACGCTCACCTTTTTATCACGCCCGACCAGCTGAGTGAAGAATTTCTCAAGGTCGTAGATCTCATTCAGACTACCTTGCGAGCCTTACAGCTAGATCAGTCCTTCCGGGCCCGGCTCAGCTTCCGCGACCCAGACTCCAACAAGTACATTGGTTCAGACGATGCTTGGGAGAAAGCTGAGGGTGCCATTCGTCAGGCCGTAGAGACGATGGGAATGGACCACTTTGAAGGGATCGGCGAGGCGGCTTTTTATGGGCCGAAGCTAGATTTCATTGTGCGTGATGCGCTAGATCGGGAGTGGCAGCTAGGGACGGTACAGGTGGATTACACGCTGCCAGAGCGGTTCGACCTGGAGTATGTCGCTGAAGACGGCAGCCGTCAGCGGCCTGTGATGATTCACCGGGCTCCTTTTGGCTCGTTAGAGCGGCTGATTGGCATTTTAATTGAGCAGTATGCGGGCGATTTTCCGCTGTGGCTTGCGCCTGAGCAGGTACGATTGCTGCCTGTGACCTCAGATCACTGGGACTATGCGGACAGTGCGGCAACGCAGATGCAGCAAATAGGGGTGCGCGTGCATGTCGATAAAAGCGGCGAGCGCCTCGGCAAAATGATCCGCAACGCTGAGAAGGCAAAAATTCCGGTGATGTCCGTCATTGGCGACAAGGAAGTCGAAGCTCAGAACTTGAGCATTCGCACGCGGCTGTCAGGAGATCTGGGGGCTCTGGACATGCCCGATGTTCTAGAGCGCCTAAAGACGGCTTTGAGCGATCGCAGCGATTTCTAGCCAACATTTTCTAGCCAACGCCGCTCAGCAGGAATGCTTTGTGGTCGTGAGTTGATAACAGGCGATTTAGTTTCCCAACTACCGCTCCATCATGCGGTACCTTAGGGCATTACTCGATCTAAAGGTTCTCACTTACGTGCCTTCCTCCGTCACGGTTACCGTTCCTGCCACGACCGCTAATATCGGCCCCGGGTTTGACTGCCTCGGAGCTGCGCTCAGCCTGTACAACCGGTTTCACTTCACTCCCTTTACGCCCCTCTCAGACAGCGCGCCGTTTCAAATCACGGTAGAAGGAGTCGAAGCGAATCGAGTGAATGTGGGGCCGAGCAATCTGGTGTACCGGGCATACCTAAAGTGCTACGAGCGCATGGGGCAAAGTCCGCCGCCCGTTCATATCAAAATTGTGCTGGGGGTGCCGCTTTCACGCGGATTGGGCAGCTCATCTACAGCGATTGTTGGCGGCATTATGGGCGCAAATGTGCTGGCTGGGGCACCGCTAAATTCAATGGCGCTGGCCACACTAGCGAATGAATTAGAGGGTCATCCAGACAATGTGGTTCCGGCACTGTTAGGGGGCGCTCAGCTAGCGGTAGTAACCCGAGGCCGGTTGCAGCTCTGTGATTTGACCTGGCATGAATCGGTTGTGCCGGTCGTGATTATTCCTGAGTTCGAGCTGTCGACAGCAGATGCTCGGCGGGTGCTACCGGCCAAGTACAGCCGGGCAGATGCGGTTTTTAATACGGCTCATTTAGGGTTGCTGCTGCGGGGGCTGGCAACCGGCAATGGCGGTTGGATCGCGGGGGGTATGGGCGATCGCATTCATCAGCCCTACCGCAAAAAGCTGATTCCCGGCTACGACAGCGTCCATAGTGCCGCGCTTAAGGCCGGGGCCTGGGGGTTAGTAATTAGCGGGGCCGGGCCGACTTTACTCGCCCTGAGCACGCCCGACGCAGCAGAAGCCGTGCGTACAGCAATGGCGGCAGCCTGGAAACCTCAGAGTTTTGCAGCTCACGCCCACTGCCTGAGGCTGGATACGAGGGGGGCGATCGCCGAACACATCGGCTCAAACGCCTTGTAAAAACTCAGTCTTTAACCAATCAACACAGATATTCGACAACTGAGTCAAATTTCCTCTATCAATGGTTGATTAAGTTTTGTATACTGACTGATGGACGCATCCCAACATTGGGTATTTATCCCTATTTCCATCACGACTGCGTCTTTGTCGCTATCGAGATTGCGTGAATTGTAATGATCGGTGAACAATTTCCATGGCTGACGTTCCTAGTTATCTTCCCGCTTTTGGCAGCAATCCCTATTCCCTTTCTGCCAGATGAAGACGGTAAAAACATCCGCCGGTATGCACTAGGAGCGAGCCTGGCCGAATTTGGCCTAATTATCTATACCTTTGCCACCCAATATGAAATGGGAAAGCCTGGGCTACAGCTCGTTGATGAATTTTCCTGGATTCCTCAGTTTGGCCTGAGCTGGTCGCTGGGCGTTGATGGCCTCTCTTTTCCCTTAGTAATGCTCAGCGGACTAGTAACTACCTTAGCTGTGATTGCTTCGTGGAACATTAAACTGAAGCCACGTCTGTACTACGTTATGCTGCTGCTGATTTTTAGCGCTCAGCTCGGCGTGTTTTTGGCTCAGGACATGATGCTGTTTTTCATCATGTGGGAGATAGAGCTGGTGCCGGTGTATCTGCTGATCTCTATTTGGGGCGGAGAGAAACGGCTTTATGCAGCGACTAAGTTCATTATCTACACGGCTACCTGTTCTGTGTTCATTCTGGTGGTGGCGCTAGCGCTGGCCTTCTATGGCACGGGCGTCAGCTTTAACTTCAGTGAGCTAGCTGCTAAAGAATACTCCCTGCCCTTTCAGCTTATTTGCTACTTAGGGCTGCTGATTGCATTTGGCGCTAAGCTGCCAATCTTCCCGCTTCACACCTGGTTGCCCGATGCCCATAGCGAAGCCCCTGCTCCCGTTTCGATGATATTGGCTGGTGTGCTGCTAAAAATGGCGGGCTATGGCCTCATCCGCATGAATATCGAGATTTTACCGGACGCACACCTCTACTTTGCCCCTGTTTTAGCTATTTTAGGGGTCATCAATATCGTGTATGCATCGCTGACGGCCTTTGCTCAAGACAATCTCAAGCGACGGCTAGCTTATTCTTCAGTCGGTCATATGGGGTTTGTGCTGCTGGGCTTAGCAGCCTTTAATTCGCTCGGTATGAGTGGAGCTATGCTGCAAATGATTTCTCACGGGCTGGTGGCAGCGGTGCTGTTTTTCCTGTCTGGCGTGGCCTACGAGCGCACACACACCCTCTCTATGGGGAAAATGGGTGGCATGGCCAAGGCGATGCCGGTGACGTTTGCACTGTTTACAGCTGGCGCGATGGCGTCCTTGGCGCTACCTGGCATGAGCGGCTTTATTGCTGAAATCACAGTGTTTTTGGGGATGGCGACCAGCGACGCCTACAACGCTTTCTTTAAAGCTGGCATCATCCTGCTAGCGGCGGTGGGTGTCGTACTGTCACCGATTTATTTGCTGTCGATGCTGCGTCAGATTTTTTACGGCGATGTGGGTGAAGTGAAACTGCCTAAAGATAGCTCCTGGCAGATTTTGCCGCGTGAAGCCTTTGTGGCCCTATCTTTGCTGATTCCAATTATTGGCATTGGCCTGTATCCTAAGCTGGCGATCCAGACCTACAGCGCCAAGACAGTACAGGTCGCCGCTCAGATTCAGACCACGCTGCCCGACGTGCCAAATGCTGCGCCCCTTTCCAAGGTGATGACGATGCCAGGCGCTGAGCAAATTATCGCTCCCTCGCTATAGTCTGAAGCAAGTAGTTCGGAGCGCTCACTCGTGACGAAAATCTATGAGTTGGAAACGGAGCGGCTATACCTGCGGCAGTGGGCGGAGGCAGATAAACCACCTTTTGCCGAACTGACGGCAGACAAACGGGTGATGGAATTTTTCCCTCGCCCGCTGTCGCGTTCAGAAAGCGATCATATGGTCGACAGAATGCAGCGGGAAATTGTTCAGCGCGGCTGGGGCTGGTGGGCTGTTGAAGTTAAGGGCAAACACCGCTTTATTGGCTTTGTCGGCCTCAACATACCCTCGGCAGATCTTCCTTTTAATCCCTGTGTTGAGACAGGATGGCGATTGGACTATCCGTATTGGGGGCAGGGCTACGCGACTGAGGCCGCGCGTGCTGCGCTGTCGCTGGGTTTTGAAACGCTGAAGCTAGGCGAGATAGTTGCCTTTGCTACATTGGATAATGTGCGATCGCAAGCCGTCATGCAAAAGCTCGGCATGCGCCGTGACCCCTCAACCTTTATTCATCCCAGCGAGTCGGTAGAGCACTGCCTTTACAAACTCTCTCAAGCAGATTGGCTAGCTCAGAACCAGCCAGCGTGAGTCCGACAGATTTAGCTGACCGCGTCTTTGCTTCGAGCGTTCGTCTGTAAGCGGCGCATCAAGCCGCCTGCCATGACGCCGGTGAGCGCGATCGCAATATTCAACAGCGATACAAATATCGGTTCCGTCGTCCCCACCAAAAAGGTAGAAATGCCCCAGAGCAAGGTCAGCATGAGGGCGAACCCAGCCGCATGGGCGATAGGAGCGCGCTGAGCGACAAGCGCGGCAAGGTAGCCACTGAGGGTAGAAAAGCCCAGCCCGCTGATAGCTGCAAATGCTAGGAATTGCGAGGTTAGAGCATGGCCCTCGCCACTCAGCCACACACCGTAGAGTAGGGCAGTGGTGACACTGATGGTCAGGTAGCCCACGCCGAGCGAGAGGCCGGTGAGGAGTATCGGTCGAAACTTTTGGTAGAAGGGTTTCATAGAACGACGCAGAATGAAGGATACAGCTGCCAAAAAAATGATAGCGCTGTGAAATAAGGCGGTCAGATGTATTAACAGAACGTTTTAAGTTCAGCTGACAAACTAAGGATGCCTGCGTCAGACAAAGTCACAGACCACAGGCCGATGATCGCTAGTAGTAAATTTGCTGTAGCCGGGAACCGTGACCGCTGTTAGCTTCGGCAGCCACCGGGCCGGAACATAGACAAAATCAATATGAAAGCAGCCCGCAGCGCCCCACTGATGATAAAGGGTAGTCATCGCCTCCATCCCAAATCGCTCGTGGGTGAAGTCGTGATAGGCCGAGTGAACGTCAAAATCGTGATTGAGTCGGGCGTTTAGCAGGTAGAACTGTCGCCCCTTGTGCAGCAGACGAGCGCTCATGTTGAAGTCTCCGAGGATGACGGTGGGCCGCTCCCGAACAAAGGAGGCGTAAAGGTCAAAGGTTCGAGAGAGGTCAGCGAAGTACGAAGGCGCTGGCTTAGCCCATACGCACAGCAGGTTAAACGGCCCCAGGTCGGAATCGGCAAATCGAACGCCGACCGCTGGCGAAGTTTCACCCGCAACTTTAGCGAGGGTGCAGGGGATTTTTGACGAGACAGCCACGCCCTTGTGCTGTAAGCCGCCCGACCAAAAGCAAAACGGTGAATCCGTTGCAGGCGCTGCTGTTTCCTGCATGGCAACGATGTCGGCGTCGTGTTCTGTGCGGAGTTCTGTCAGACGGTCGGAGATCGCCCCACTATTGACATTCCAGGTGGCGATTTTCATCCAAAGATACGGCACGATGAGTTCGATGCGCTTACTTTACCCACTCCCCGTTCTAGCTACCGTTGAAGCCGCTGACTCCCCTGAAACTCGTAAAGACCGAACAGACCGGCAGCGCCCATGATCTGGCGCATTTGCTAAGCTAATTGAAAATATTGATAAGGAACTGCCGCCGGTATGACAGCCGCCATTTTTGACCAGCCCCTGCGCCTAGAACAGATTCCCTCCCTGAGCTACAAGTCCACCCCGGACCGGTTTGATCAAACCTGGGAAGCGCCGCTCTCTACATTGCTAGGCTTAGGCCGCGCGGTCGGCGCAGACTTTGTCGAATTCTTCCTGGAGCGCAAAAACTACATTAGCTGTCTGGCCGAAGATGACGCGATTACCAGCATTTCACCAAGCCTGGTAGCTGGCGCTGGGGTGCGTGTATTCAAGGGCAATTCTGACTGCTACGTCAGCACTAACGACCTGACTTTTAGCGGGCTAAAAGCCGCTTTAGAAAAAGGGCTGGCTATTATGGGTCTGGAGCTGCCCGGCCCCCACGCTCACATCCCTGAGCTCAATCTAGAGCCGCTGCGAGACTACGGTACCAGCCGCGCCAAGGAAAACTGGCTAGCGAGCTGCACCTCTATGCAGACGATGGGAGAAGTCTTACTAGAGGCCAATGCCGCCTTGGCAAAAAAAGCGAATCACGTGCAGGCCCGCCGCGCCGCTTATTTTCGCGATTGGCAGGAAGTGTTGGTGGCTTCCAGTGATGGTACTTTCGCTCGCGATATTCGCCTGACTCAGTCGGTCGGTTACAACCTGCTGTGCGCCGATGGTGAACACCGCTCCTCAATTGGTGAACGATTGGGCAACACGGGCGACCCCAGCTTTCTTACCGCCTGGGACTATGAGCAAACTGCCGCGCAGGTCGCTGAAGCCGCTGGCAATATGCTCTACGCCGACTACGTGGAGTCGGGCAACTATCCGATCATTATGGCCAACCACTTTGGCGGGGTAATCTTCCACGAAGCCTGCGGTCACCTGCTCGAAACGACTCAAATTGAGCGGGAGACGACCCCTTTCATGAACAAGAAAGGTCAGCAGGTAGCTAACGAAAACCTCACTGCTTGGGATGAAGGGCTCTCTTCTGAAGCCTTCGGCACTATTGATATGGATGATGAGGGGATGCCAGTGCAGCGAACGCTGCTAATTGAAAATGGCATTTTGAAGAATTTCATCTCTGACCGGGCGGGCGAGATGCGCACAGGGCATCCGCGCACGGGCAGCGGTCGCCGTCAGGGATATACCTACGCGGCGGCGTCGCGGATGCGCAATACCTACATCGCGCCGGGTGATCACACGGTCGAAGAGCTATTTGCTTCAGTAGACAAAGGTATTTACTGCAAAAAGATGGGTGGCGGCAGCGTTGGCCCTACCGGTCAGTTTAACTTTGCGGTGGATGAAGCCTATCTGATTGAGAACGGAAAAGTCACCAAGCCACTGAAAGGCGCGACCCTGATTGGCGAAGCAACAGGAATTATGAACAAGATCTCAATGTGCTCGAACGATATTAGTTTGGCACCAGGATTTTGCGGGTCGGTGAGTGGCAGCATTTATGTCACGGTGGGTCAGCCTCATATTCGAGTAGATGACATCACAGTAGGTGGCCGGTAAAAACAGAATTGCGTTGCGGGGCACACAAGTCGTGTGCCTCTAGGTTCTTTTGGCTCAACAATCTTTCTTAATTTAAGTTATGTCTAATATTCAAACGATTGCTCAGCAGGCTGAGGCGATCGCTCAAAAGCTCAGCATTGCCAAATACGACATCTACGGCTCTTCGGTCGATGAGACCAGCGTTCAGGTAGATAAGGGCGAACCCAAACAGGTCAAAGCCTCTAATCGCTCCAGCGTGATCGTGCGCGTGTGGAATGACCAAAATCAGATTGGTGTGACTTCTACCACAGATGTTGGGAAGACGGGCCTGGAGATGGCTCTGAGAACTGCCTACGAGGCCAGTGCGTTTGGCGTAAAGGAGAATGCACCTGACTTTAGTCCGCAGTCTACTGCGCCGACAGCTCAGGTGAACTTTAAAAAGGGACGCCTGCGCCAGTGCCAGAATTGATTGAGACTTTGGTAGGGGCAGAAAAAGGCGTGTTGGCTGCGCATGAAGCGATCGCATCTGTTCCTTACAACGGCATCGCTCAGCGTGAAATTGAGCGATTCTATCTCAATAGTGAAGGCGCTCAGCGCAGCGAAGAACGCTCTTACGCCTCAATCTATCTCTACGGAAAAACCGAGCAAGCGGGCCGTAAGCCTCGCGCTGCTGGGGCCATGCGAGTGAAGAACAGTTTGGCCGAGCTAGATGTGGACGGCTGCACAAAAGAAACCGCCGAAAAGACCATCAGTCATTTAGGCTACGAAAAGATCGCATCGGGTAAGTACCCTGTTGTATTTTCAGCAGAAGCTTTCTTAAGCCTGCTCAGCGCCTTTTCTAATATGTATAACGCTCAGAGCATATTGGATAATCGCAGCCTTTCTACTGCTGAATCGCTCGGCACTCAGGTCGCCAGTCCGCTGCTCTCGGTATACGATGACGAGCTGCACTCAAAAAATATAGCCGCTGAAACCTTTGACGGCGAAGGCACCCCTACTCGCCGCCTGCCGCTGATTGAAAACGGCATTTTGAAGAACTTTTTACACAGCGCTGGCACCGCCAAACGCATGAACGCCGAACCGACAGGACACGCCAGCATCGGCGCTAAAGTGAGTATCGGGCTCAATTACCTGGAAGTTTTAGCAGGAGAGGCAGCCGATGATGCCTATCAGCTAGAGCGTGCCGATGGTGTGGTTCTCATCGATGAGCTGCAAGCACTTCATGCGGGCGTCAATGCCCTGCAAGGCTCTTTCTCTCTGCCATTTGACGGCTGGCTGCTCAAAGACGGTCAGCGTATTAGCGTCGAGTCGGCAACGGTCGCTGGAGACTTCCGAGAAGTGCTCAAAAGCATTAAGCACATAGAGCCCGAAGCTGAAGTTACCCCTGGCGGCATCTGCCCGCGCATTTGGGTCAGCGAGCTGTCTGTGACCGGTGAAGCCTAGCCAAGACTCGGTTCGATAGCGGTGAGCGGCAGCAAGATTTCAACCTCGGTGCCGGTAGGTGAGTCTGTGCTCGGTGATGAATCTTCAGAAGCGTGAACCGAGCGCAGCCAAAATCTGCCGCCGTGCTTGGCGGTGACAATCTGGTAGCTCATGGCCAGTCCTGTTTCTTTCCGAGAGCGGCTCTTAGCAGAAAAAGAGTCGTTGATTTGAGCTTTTAGCTCTGGCGATAGTCCGGGGCCATTGTCGCTGATAATAATCGATACCCAGCGAGCCTCAACGGGACCGGCAGCGCCGCTTTCTTGAGCCAAGACACTCGTTGTGATGGTGATTTGAGAAGTGTCAGCAGCTAGCTCGGGGTTAGCGTAGTCTTTGAGCTGAGCTTGGGCTAAGAGCGAATCGATGGCATTGATAAGCAGCGTTATAAAAACCTGACTGAGCTGACCTGGAAAGCAGGCAACAGGGGGCAGCTTGCCATAGCAGCGCTCAATAGTAATCGGCGTGGTCAGGCGACTTTTGAGCAGGCGGAGGGTGCTGTCTAGTAGGGTGTTGAGATCGGTGGGCCGGGGATGCACTTCGTCGATATGGCAGAAATTTTGCAGGCTGGTGGCAAGCTGCCGCAGTCTGTGGGCACCGCCTCGGGCACTGGCGATCGCCGCTGGCAGATCGTCGCGCAAATAGTCAATCTCAACTTGGTCGCGGAGCTGAACCACCTCAGGTGGCGGATTGGGTAGAGCAGCTTCGTAGGCAATTAGCAGGTCGTGCTGCTGCTTGGCATAGTCTGCAATGTAGCTCAAATTGCCCCAGATAAAGCCCACCGGGTCTAAAATCTCATGGGCGACGCCATCGACCAAGCGGCCTAACGCGGCCATCTTTTCACTCTGTAACAGCTGCATCTGTAGCCGTTCGTAGCGAATCTGAGTTTCAATGCCGCGAATCTGCCAGTGAGCTACATTGAGGACACGAGCATCGAGCAGATAGAGGCCATCGGCATACTGCACCAAAATGGGTTCGCTCTGCTGCTCTAAGGGGCGTCTGAGCGCTTGCTGTGCGCTTTGTAGAATAGGGGTATGGCCCGGCAGCATTAGGGCTTGGCGATTGGCCTGGTTGAGCACCAGGCGGATAGAGCCCGATTGAAAGCAGTCGGTGTGTCCTAAGTGCAGCAAGCACTCTAGAAACTGCTGGCGCGACAGCACGCTAACTTGGCTGGCTTCAGCAATGATGATTCCGGGTAGATCTGGAGACTGAATAAAGTACTCTATCAGGGTTTGAATAGCGCAGCTGGTGGTAGTAGAGAGGGCGTGCAGCGGCAAATCGCTAAGCGTGGAGTGAGTGCCGAGAGACTGCTGAGTACCAGCAATTAGCGCGGGAGTAGGGAGGGGGACTTGGCGCGCGGTGGAGTGCATAGCGTGGTTGGCGTACGATTCACAGAGAGCAAAAAAAGGGAGAAAGGGGAAGACAATTGGGGTTATTGTGCCCGGAGAGTGTCGGTAAGTCTGTATGAGCGATTGAGTTTTGTAAGGGTGGCGCGATGAAGTCGGATGATTTGCGGATAGTGTCTTTGATTCCGAGTGCAACTGAGATTGTGGCGGCGCTGGGCTATGGCGAGTATTTGGTGGGGCGATCGCACGAGTGTGACTTCCCCAAGGCCGTTCTTGATCTCCCTGTTTGCACCGAGCCCAAGTTTGACCCGGTGGGCAGCAGCGAAGAAATTCATACGCGGGTGAGCGAGCTGCTGGCATCGGCACTGAGCGTATACCGGGTGAAGACCGAAGTACTGGCAGACTTGAAGCCGACGCATATCATTACACAGGCTCAGTGTGAGGTGTGCGCCGTTAGCCTGAGCGAGGTAGAAGCAGCGATCACTACACTGATTCCCGCCGGTAAAGCAATTCAGATCGTATCGCTACAGCCTCAGAGCCTAGCAGATGTGTGGTCCGATATGAGTCGAGTTGCGGCAGCGCTAGTCGGTTCAGAAGAAAGCAAAACAGTTTCGACCTCTATCATCGAGCGAGTTGAAGCGCGGATACAGCCGGTAGAGGCAGCCGGTTCGCGTCCGAAAGTAGTCTGCATCGAGTGGACTGAGCCGCTGATGGCAGCGGGCAACTGGGTGCCGGAGCTGGTGAGTTTGGCCGGCGGAACAGACTGCCTGGGTAAAGCGGGGGCTCATTCGGACTGGATGAGCTGGGATGATTTGGCGGCGGCTGACCCAGACATTATTGTCGTCATGCCCTGCGGCTACGATCTGGCGCAGACTCGTCAGGCGACTGAAGAAATGGCTGGCCGCCCTGAATGGGCTCAGCTAAAGGCAGTCAAACATAGCCGGGTATACATCACCGACGGCAATCAGTATTTCAACCGACCGGGGCCAAGACTGGTAGAGTCCTGGCAGATTCTAGCGGAGATCATTCAAGGGATTGCAGTTGACCCAAATCGTCAGCCGGTGGGTTGGATACGTCTTTAGCGCAGCGAGTCTTCAAAAAAATCAAGCGATCGCTTGCCAAAGCACGCTGATCTCCCAGAAATCTGTGCGCCCTAGCGTGACCTGATACGGTCGGCTAGCAAATCAATTCCGCTTCAAGCTGGCTGGCGCATGAAAGATGCACCAGCCGTTTTTGCGCTTGGCCTATATGTTTCGGGAATGATTGAAAATAAGCTTTTTCGGATGATTATAGCTTCCGGCACTTTGCTTCATGCAGCATTACTGACTGTAAGCCATGTATAGCAACAGGCAAAGCGCTCCGCAAAGCGCGAATGCATCCGCGCTTTGCTGTATCTGCTAGTCAGAACCTTTTTTCAGCAGTTGAATGGCCTTACTGAGCACTGGCGGGACTTAAACCATGAGTTTCTTTAAACGATATAACCAAATCATCTTTGCGACCTTTTCATTTGTGGTGATCGCCTCTTCCGGGCTGTTTTACCTAAGATTTGATGCTCAGTACAAAAACAACATATCCCAACTCGAATATCTCTTCGAAAAACGGACGCTCAACCTGGATTACTGGCTCAAGAGCGCTACAGACCAGATTGATGGCCTGCAAATTCAAGCTCAGGCTTTTCTCGTCACAAATCCTACTCGCCCTAAAGACTCTCCATTCTTCGACTCGTTCACCGCCGATGGGGGGAGCTATAACCTGGACGTATTAGCAGCGCCTGACGGCAGCGAAAAACTCAGCAATATTATTGGATTCGGGTCAATCGATAATCGCCCTACTGATTTTTATCGAGATTTAGAGATGGCTTGGAGCCTCAATCCAAAATTTGAGGCGCTGTTCCACAGCCTACCGAACGTGGCCTGGGTTTATTACACCTCTAAGAATAGCTTCATAAGCCTTGCACCCTGGTTTCCCTCTGCTGAGACTGGCATGCAACCCTCTACTCTTACTTTAGATTTTTATGAGCTAGGACGGCCAGAAAACAACCCGGCGCGTGAGCGGTTTTGGACTAAGCCCTATATTGACGAAGCCGGCCAAGGACTGATGGTCACCCTGGCTACGCCTATTTATGACCGCGACGAGTTTTTTGGCACCGTCTCTCTCGATCTAACGCTGGATGCCTTGACTAGCTTCGTCGCCGACAGCGATGATCGCGGAACGACGATGTTTGTCATTGATCGCTACAATCATTTGCTAGCACATCCTGACTTAGTCAAGTCTTCTGACGAAGCTGTCAAAGTGGCAAAAGACGCCCTCCCTGAAGGCATTACGCTTGATAGCATTGTTCGAGCATCGCCAAACACGGTGCATAAAGCGGGCTCCTACCTGTTTATTTACCAGTCGCTAGATAATGTGCCCTGGAAGACTGTTTTGCTCATACCCAGAAAAGCAGTTATCCTCGATTCTCTCTTTGATTCAGGCGAAGGCTTTCTCCTATTGCTGCCAGCGATCGCGCTGGTGTTGGGGATTACGACCTTAGTGACCCGCAGAGAATTTATTTATCCAGCAGAGCAGCTTGTACAGTTTATCGAAAAGCAAAATAAAGGAGAAACCGCAGCAATCCCCTCAATTCCACTGAGCTGGCGTCCCTGGTTTGAAACCGTATCCCAGACCTTTAAAGAAAATCGTAGCCTTTTAACTGAGCTAGAGCAAAGGGTGACCGAACGGACTACCGAACTAGAGCAGGCTAAGCATAAAGCAGATAGTGCTAACCAGGCTAAAAGTGAGTTTTTGGCGAATATGAGCCATGAGCTGCGCACCCCGCTCAACGGAATTTTGGGCTATGCCCAGATTCTTTCGCGCTCGAAGGGTTGGGGCGAAAAAGAAAAGCGCGGGATTGAAATCGTTCATCACTGTGGTTCTCATCTGCTGACGCTGATCAACGACGTTTTGGACTTGTCTAAAATCGAAGCGCGTAAGCTAGAGCTTAATCCCAATGCTTTTCATCTCCCTTCCTTTTTGCAAGGGGTTGTCGAAATTTGCCAGATTCGGGCCGAGAGCAGGGACTTAGCCTTCGTCTATAGCAGTGATGAGGCGCTGCCTGAGGGGATCGCCGCCGATGAGAAGCGCCTGCGCCAGGTTCTAATCAATCTATTGGGGAATGCGGTTAAGTTTACCGATCAAGGCTCTGTCAGCTTTGAGGTTAGGCAAATTGAGCGCAGTGACAGCCATACCAGAATTCGGTTCGCGATCACCGATACTGGGGTAGGCATTGCGCCTAAAGAAATGGAGAATATTTTTAAGCCGTTTGAGCAGGTGGGTGAGCGATCGCGTCAGGTCGAAGGGACAGGATTAGGTCTGGCCATCAGCACAAAAATTATTCAGCTCCTCGGTAGCGAGCTTCAGGTGGAGAGCAGTCTGGGAGAGGGCAGTACGTTCTTCTTTGAAGCTGAGTTTCCGGTTGTTACCGATTGGGTACAAAAAACGTTGAACAGCGCTGATCAAAAGATTACAGGCTACGAAGGAGAGCCACGCACCCTTTTGATAGTGGATGATCGATGGGAAAATCGTTCGGTTCTGGTCAATCTTTTAGAGCCGCTCGGTTTCCGCATGATTGAGGCTGAAGATGGGCAGGTGGGATTAGCCAAAGCCAGCGAGGCACTGGAGATTGACTTAGTTATCACCGACTTGGCGATGCCAGTGATGGACGGCTTTGAGATGCTGCGCCAAATTCGCGGCTCGGTGGCCCTGAAACACCTCAAGGTGATTGTTTCCTCTGCATCTGTCGCCGAACTGGATTGCCAAATGAGCATTCAGGCCGGAGGAGATGACTTTTTGACTAAGCCATTACAGTTTGACAAGCTTATGAAAGCACTTCAGGAGCAGCTAAATCTCACCTGGAAGTATCAATCAGATGACGCGCTATCTGGAGCCGACATCCATGACACGCCCTTATCAGCCGATCTGAGTACCGCAGCGAACATTCCCAGCCAGGAAGACCTGCAACACTTACTCGGTTTGGTTCAAAGAGGATTAATCAAGCAAATGGTGCAGGATCTGAGCCAGATTGACGGGGCAGATTCTATCTGTAAGCCTTTTGTGAGAAAAGCCGTTCACCTGGCCGAAACTTTTGATGTAGACAAGCTAGAAAGCTTGCTGGAGCAGCATATCCGTTGAGGATTCTCAACTGTTAACGCCACTGGTGGGCCGATGAAGCTAACTCGTCCTAAGTCCTGCAAACGATCCCACTTTTCTCTCTCGTTCAGTCTCTGGTTCTTCTCTAAATCCTCTAATTTCTAGGGATTGAAACTATGGCTTCTTCAAGCTTAGAACAAATTTTAATTGTTGACGATACGCCTTCTAACCTATCTGTCATTTCTGATGTACTCAGTGACTATGGGTTTGTAATTGCGATCGCTACCAGCGGTGAACGCGCCCTGAAGCAGCTACAGCTAGGGCTGCCTGACCTAATCCTACTCGATGTGATGATGCCGGGGATCGACGGATTTGAGGTGTGCCGTCGATTAAAGGCCAATCCAGAGACACAGGATATCCCTATAATCTTCATGACGGCGCTCTCCGATGCCAGCAGCAAGATCAAGGGCTTTGAACTCGGCGCGGTAGACTACATCACGAAGCCCTTCCAAGCCACCGAGGTACTCGCCAGAGCTAAAACGCATATTCAACTGCGTCGCCTGTCTAAAACTCTGGAGCAACAGGTTGAACAGCGGACTGCCAAGTTGCGTCAGGCGATGAAGCAGCTCGAAGCCTCTCAGCTACAGTTGGTCAATAGCGAAAAAATGTCTGCACTTGGCAACCTGATTTCGGGTATCGCCCATGAAATCAACAACCCCATCGGATTCGTTCAAGGAAATATTCAGCATGTTGATACTTACGTAAAAGACCTGCTCTGGCTCATCGATCTATATCAGCAGCATTGTCCCCGACCGCCTGATGAATTCAAAGAAGCCTGCAAGAAGATCGAGCTTGACTTCATCCGAGAAGATTTACCCCAACTAATTGATTCACTGAAAATGGGTACTGATCGAATTTGTCACATCAGCACTAGCCTGCGCACCTTTTCGCGTACAGATGCCGAAGATAAGGTTTTCTTTAACTTACATGACGGCATTGACAGCACTCTTTTGATTCTCCAGCACCGCCTTAAGTCAACTGCCCTACGGCCCACCATTGAAGTTATCAGGGCGTATAGCGAACTGCCTGAAGTCAATTGTTTCCCAGGTCAGCTCAATCAGGTTTTTATGAACCTGATTGCCAATGGAATCGATGCGCTTGAGGAAGCAAACGAAGGTCGAAGCTTTCGGGCCGTGGCAGCAGCCCCCAATCAGATCACAATTCGCACCGAGGTAAACGCCGAAAGAATTATCGTTCACATCGGCGACAATGGCAAAGGTATACCCGAAGCCATTAAAAGTCGAATTTTCGAGCAGGGCTTTACAACCAAGCAAGTGGGTAAAGGCACCGGACTTGGCCTGGCGATCGCCCATCAAATCATTCGAGAAAAACACGACGGCAGCTTAAACTGTACGTCTGAAGTCGGTAAGGGAACCACTTTTACTATCGAGCTTCCCATCGCGCCATAGCCCATCACGCCACAGTCCATCACGCCACAGTCCATCACGCCATAGTCCATCACGCCATAGTTTAGACGGGCTAAAGCGACTCTAAGATGCTGAGAACAGCTTTTTCTCGCTGATCAAGCCAATCCGCGTAGGCGGGGTCGGTCAAGGCCTGCTGTTGAGCCTCCATCAGCTGCTTGATCAGGTCGCCAGCCAGGTAGTTCTCTGGAATCGTCGGATGGACGTAGTACTTGCGGCAGGTAGCCGGGCGGTTGCCCAGCTGGGCTGCGGCAGCTTTGATAGCGGCGACGATATTGCGTTTGGCTTCCGTTTCTTGGGTCCATTCCCCGAGCTGGTGAAGGGTGTCGGTAGCAACAGTTGTCCCGGCCCAGGTGCGAAAGTCTTTGGCGGTGAAGTCTTCACCGGTAACGCTTTTGAGATAGCCATTGACATCGCCAGAATCGACAGTTTGGCGATCGCCTTCGTCGTCATAATACTGAAACAGCTCATAACCGGGAATATCGCGACAGCGACGCACTACCTTAGCCAGCTTAGGATCTTCAACTTTAATCTCGTGCTCGACGCCGCTTTTACCTTTAAAGTGAAAATTGACCTCGCCTTTATCGAACTCAACGTGGCGGTCACGCAGCGTTGTCAGCCCATAAGACTTATTCTGCTTGGCATATTCCACATTGCCCACCCGGATCAAGGTGCGATCTAGCAGCTGCACAACGGCTGCTGTCACCTTCCGGCGAGACAGGCCGGTCAACTCTAAATCAGCCTGGGTCTGCTCACGGACCGTAGGCAGAGTCAGTCCAAAAGGCACCATTCGGTCAAACTTTTGCAGATTGCGAAACTTATTCCAGTCAGGGTGATAGCGGTATTGCTTGCGGCCTTTAGCGTCGCGTCCGGTTGCCTGCAAGTGACCGTTCGGATTTTGGCAAATCCACACGTCTTCCCAGTTAGGGGGAATGACAAGCGATTCGATCCGATCACGTTCTGGAGAGGGCGATAGGCGATCGCCACTCGGCACAATATAGCTAAAGCCCCTGCCACAGCGCTGACGGCGAATACCCGGCATTTCGTCGTGAACATATCGCAGCCCAGCGGCGACAGCGGTTTTTTCAGGATTGGCTGGCATGCCTCACTGTCCGTTTTTTGCGACGCTCAGGGAGCTCGCCTGGTATTGTAGAGGATATTATTTCTTCTATTTGAGGCATTTGAAGCATGAATGTACTGATGCAAGCAGCTGTAGCAGATACCCTCCCGTACTCTCTAGTTTTGACTATTGTCGGGGTAGTTGGCTTTGCCGCTGCTGTCGGCATTGGTTCTATTGCCTGGTATAACTCTAAGCGCCCGGTCGGCTGGGAAGACAAAGCTCGTCCCGACGTAGTGCCCAAAGTCGACAAAGATACTTAGAGAGAACCTAGCTAGAAAGCTGTCCGCCAGTTACATCGACCAGTGCGCCAGTCATAAAGCTACTGTCTTCAGCCGCTAAGAAAACGTAGGCAGGCGCAAGCTCCTCGGGCTGCCCGGCGCGGCCCATGGCGTTGTCGGTATCGTACTGATCGACTTTCTCTATCGGCATGGTTGCTGGAATATTCGGCGTCCATACCGGGCCAGGCACAACGGCATTCACCCGGATTTTCTGGTCGGCTAGGTTTTGAGCTAGAGACTTAGTTAGCGCGTGAATAGCGCCTTTGCTAGTAGCGTAGTCTACCAGCATTCCTTTGCCCATTTTGCCAACGATAGAGCCGGTGTTGATAATTACGTCGCCTTCCTTGAGATGAGGTAAGGCGGCCTTAAACATATGGAAATAGCCAAACACGTTGGTTTCCACAGTTTCGTGAAACTGCTTGATAGTCAGCTCGGCTAAGTCCTTCTGCACCATCTGGAAGGCGGCGTTGTTCACTAAAACATTGAGCTGACCAAACTTGTCGATAGTTTTTTGTACGGCGTCTTCGCACTCTTCGGGTTTACGCACATCCATTTTGATGGGTAAGCACTGACCGCCGCGCTCTTCGACCATGGACTTAGTTTTCTCGGCGTCGGCGTCATTGACGTTGTACAAAATAGCGACGTTGGCACCTTCCATAGCATAGGCGATCGCCACAGCCCGACCAATACCCGAATCTCCACCAGTGATAATAGCGATCTTGCCTGTTAGCTTACCAGCAGCTTTGTAGTTGGAAAGATCGCTGTCAGGAGCAGGCGTCATATCTTCCTGACTCGCTGGATAAGGTAGCTTTTGGCCCGGAATTTCGTCGGGAGTCGGTCGCTTTTCTGATTGAGTGGTCGCCATGGGGAATACGCGGTTGAATTTAATGAATGTCCAGACTCACAGAGATGGCAGAATAAACTCTGCTGGCCTCTGTCTAGGGCCAGATAGCCCGGGTCGGAATTGGCTATCTGGCTCAGTGATTTGGTCTGCTATAAGACGTTGGCAGATTTAGCGGGCTTCGGTGCCCTGGTTAGGTGCCCCAGCGACGTTGCCGTCGTTACCAGGAGCTTCTGCTTCAGCGCCGGGGCGAGTATCCGTATTGGACCCCTGGCCAGTTTTGCGGGTTTTCCCCTCAAGGGTACTTTGTTTGCCGCTGGTCTCTAGTTCGACATCTTTGTTTTTATCTTCGGTAGCCATTGACGGTCTCCTTTCACTTGCTAAACGTGGGTTGATTACACTCTGCCGCTAATCACAGCTTTACGGATAAATTCACTCTCAAAGCAAAGCGCCAAACGCTTTTGCAATGAACTCTAGAGAGCTGGTCAGCTTTGGTAGAGTGTCTGTATAACAATATAAAAGCGGTCGATAAAGAGACTCTACCAGGGGATACAAGCTGCTATAAAACTAGCCACAACGAAAGGCGGATGATTACCCGTGCTGACTGGGCAAGTCGTACCTCTTAGGATTTACTTGGGATTTACTTAAAGGATTTACTTCAGGATTCACTAGAGGCTTCGCTCGATTGCATAGGCGCTAGGGTGATCGCCTATTAAACTAGTGAGAGAACAGCATTTTCTGTTAGGCTGCGATCGCTCGCGACTGTATTGATAGCAAGGTACTTATGAGGTTTGTATCCGATTCGACAATCGCCACCAAAATTGCTCGGATGAATCAGCGGGTGCGCTGGCAGCATCCGCTCCTGGCAGAGCAAAACATTGACCAGACGCAATTAAAGATTGCCGCCAGCGATGAAACTCATAGCGATGAAGCACTCAGCCGCGACGGATTTTCTTTTTTAGTGATCGGCGACAGTGGCACCAGTCGGCATGTGCGCGATCTGCCCCAGCGCCGCATCACCGAACGGCTGCTAGAGCATCTGCCCGAGTGCGAGTTTATTTTGCACACGGGCGACGTCGTCTATTTAGCTGGGTCTAGCGAGCAGTACCCCGACAACTTTATCAAGCCTTACCGCGAGTTTATTGTGGGCGGAGAAAAGCCCCACAAAGTGCGCTTTGATAAAATGACGTTCAAGCTGCCTTTTCTGCCCGTATTGGGCAATCACGACTATTATGACCTGCCGCTGCTGACCGGGCTGCTGAGCAAAGCCTTTTCGCCGGTTCGCAGGCTGCTGCGGCGGCGGATCAATTTAGACGTGGGCTGGCATGGCTCTTTTCAAGGGGAGGGATTTTCTAAAGCGTTTATAGACTATTTGCAGCCCCTGAGCGATGACCAGCTAGCGGCCCGGTTGCAGCAGCACTACACGGCCACCACAAAGACAGGCCGATGCTTGAACTATGTTCCCGGCGAGTTTACCCGGCTGCCCAATCGCTACTACACGTTTCGCCGGGGCGGCATTGATTTTTTTGCGCTCGATAGCAATACCTTCAACGCGCCTCAGCCTTTGCCTCAGACCGATGAAGGCCGGGAGCAGAGAGAAAAAATTGAGGCGTTTCGCGATCAGCTCGAAGAGCGGATGCAATTGCTCCTAGCGGAATCAGACGAACTCAACGTAGACGTACCAGAGCAAGCTGAGCGGGCTACCCATATCTATGGCAAAGTCGAACAAATTGAAGAACAGCTGTGGGACATTGACAAGCAGCTTACCGTTGACCAGGCAGACGACACCCTCGACACCGAACAGCTCGACTGGCTGCGAGATCGGCTAATTGCCTCCTGGCAAGACCAGAGCGCCAGGGGCCGGGTGCTCTATTTTCACCATCCGCCTTATGTAACTGAAAGCACCAAGTGGTTTCAGGGCCAAACGCTAGCGGTGAGAACGCATCTGCGCCATGTGCTCAATCAGGTGCAGGCGGCCATCGAACCCTTGCCCAAGTCGTCAGATCGCCCGCTGGTCGATCTGGTGCTGAGCGGACATGCTCACTGCTTTGAATATTTGCGTACCGAAGAGACTGGGCACGGCGATCGCCTGATTCCCTGGGTAGTCTGTGGGGGTAGCGGCTTTAGCCTACGGCGGCAGCGCAAAGAGGGCCCAGTTTTAGAAGAGCACGGCCAGCCAGTCGCCAGATGTCATCTGTTTATCGGTCGCGCTGGCCACGGTCACCAGACCCGTCGCCCCTACTCAGCGCTGCGAGTAAACATCCGGTTTGAGGGAGAGACGCCTCAGTTTGAGCTGCAACCGCTCGTTGCCGAGCGCTACCAGGGCGAATGGAGCACATACGACCTCGGCCCGATTGCGCTTAACCCAGATACTGCAACCGATCTAACCCCTCAGCCCTAGCCCTCTCGACGCTGATTGTCCTAATTATTTAATCGATCCATCTCCCAGGTGGTGTAGGTCCCAATCGGGCTCCACAGCAGATAGGGAATCAGCAGCAGCCCCGCCCACACTGAGATTTGAGAGACGCCAAGGGCCAGCAATAGAGCAACCACAAACCCGGCACCCCCTATATAGGTGGCGGCTTTTAGGCTATGAGACCAGAGCAAAACCGGAGTGAAGCTAGCCGTGACAACCTCTAACAGCAGGTAACCAGTCATCCAAGCCCACGACTGAGTTTGCTCCCAAACGATATAAGCAGACCACGCCCCGCAGACAAAGACAGTGGTCCAAATCACCGGAATCAGCTTTTCAAACGTCAGCCAGCTAGGGCGCTGAAGCCGCCTGAACCACTTAATATCTTTGGGTCTAATAATGTTTGATAGCAGAGCAACCGCCAGCGTCGCTCCCCCAATTACCATCCATGATCTCAGCATAGGTCTACCGGCGGATTAAAATCTGCCGAGGCAGTGAAATTTCCTTCATTTTGGAGAAGGGCGAGCCGTTATCTATCGTCCCTAAAGCAGATTTCAGGAGAAATCATCAGCCGGTCCAGGGCGTGCGGAAGGATGGATAGAGCGTGAGGCCCCCATCGACAAAGAGGGTCTGACCAGTGATGTAGGCAGCGTCATCAGAGGCTAAGAAGGCGGAAACAGCGGCCATTTCCTCAGGAGTACCGGAGCGGCCCATCGGAATGTGGCTCTCAATGTCCGCCTTTTTTTGCGGGTCATCCTTCCACGGATTGATCGGGGTCAGGGTTGCGCCTGGGGCAAAGGAGTTGATGCGAATATTGTTGCGAGCGTACTCTAACGCCAGCGTGCGGGTCATCCCTCGCATACCTGACTTGCTCATGGTGTAGCCCACATACTGCGGGCGCGGAATCAGCTCGTGAACGCTGGAGTCGTTAATGATGACGCCCGGCTGGTCAACAGAGAGAAAGTGAGCGATCGCCTGCCGCGCACATAGATAGGCCCCTCTCATATTGATATCGATCATCTTGTCAAACTTCTCCAGCGGGATTTCGTGGGAAGCGCCCTGAATCTGCATCCCAGCGTTGTTGATTAAGATATCTAGCCCGCCAAAGGTAGAGATCACCTGCTCGAACATGGCGGTAACGTCCTCTTCTTTGGAGACATCGGCCTGTACCGTCATGTCCTTTAGACCGCTGATACCCGCTGCCTCGCTCGCCGCTCTCATCTGCTCAATCGTCCTGTCGGCTTCTTCTTCACCTTTGTAGTAGTTCACCGCGACATGGGCCCCTTCTGCTGCAAATCGGACGGCGATCGCCTGGCCGATACCGCTACTAGCGCCAGTGATTAATACATTTTTATCTTTCAGCCCGCGCATACACGTGTGATCCTTCAAATTGAGATGGTGGCAAATTGAGACAGTGGAAGTCAAAACAGCAGAAAATGGGGTCATATCTCCGTTTTGGAGAAGATGCCTTATGCAGTATAAAGGGTTAGCCTCCTCTTTGAGATGTAGTGCAGGCACTCTTTGAGATGTAGTGCAGGCACTCTTTGAGGTGTAGTGCAGGCATCGCTTTTTCCCATCTCAAGCTGCCAAATGACAGAGCTTGTTTTCACTTTACTAAATCCCATGAGAGAGGGATTGCCTCTTATGAGAGCGCGCACTTCTATCTCTTTATAGAGGCTATCTGCCTGATTATTCTTTACTTTGTTAACAATTGCGAAGTTCAGCTGTCTAAATTATTGACAGTAAGCGTTTCGCTTTTGGCTACTTCCGTTCAGTGCTCAATTCAGTATTTGACTTATCAGTATTTGACTTGGACGAAAGCAGTTTACTCAAAAGGTAGAGGTTTTATGGAAAATACAGACAGTACAAGCAAGCAGGCCGCGCTGGATAACAAGAGCGCCTATGCAGGCAACGTATCGCCCGATCCTGAAGTAGATACAGAAGAGTTGGGTATGCGAGCTGGTCTAGATATTAAGCCGGGCAAGCCTCTGTCGGTTGCTGAAGATTTGCACCGGCGCGATCAGCATCGTTACGAACTCGACGTAGATTCCAAAGCGGAAGCTGGCTCAAGCAAAACTGAAGCTGCCTCGGTTGACATTACCAAAACCGAGACTGGTCAAATCGAAGCCATTCCAACTCAGCCGATTCAGTCTGGCTCTGCGAGCGGCTAGACGAGGTGGAGGTTGTCTGCTGCCGCGCAGACTTGTAGTAGTAGGGCAGTAGTAGGGCGAACCATCCATATTTAGCTGTTTTGTTTAGAGACAGCCGCAGTACACATTTTTACAAAGAGGATAACAACCTATGGAAACTGAGACATCAGGGCAAACTTTCGAAGAGGGCAAAGACGCCGCTGGCAATCTGATAGATAAGGCAGATGACAAGGAGAATCAAGTTCTCAACGCGGTTAGCAAAGCTCAGAAGACAGTTGGGAAAGCAACCCCTGTGCCAACTGACTTTGACGCAGTCTCTTCACCATCTGAGCTGAAGGCTCGATTGGAGTGGGGAGAGCCAGCGCTGTCGATCATAGACGTGCGCGATCGCAACGCCTTCAACCAAGAGCGCATCATGGGCGCTATGGCAATGCCCATGTCTGACTTGACTGAGCTCGCCAAGCAGTCCTTTGAGCCCGAGCGCGATCTGTATATCTACAGCGAATCCGATGAGGAGACAGCAGCAGCCGTCACCCACCTGAACACAGCCGGATTCACCCGAGTCAGCGCTATTCAGGGCGGTCTACCGGCATGGAAAGCTATCGGCGGCAAAATAGAGGGCCGAGCATCTCTCTAGGTCTTTACTGTCAGACGGCCAACGGCTACAGGTAGCCAATAGCTTAAACAAAAAGGGGCGTTAGCTTATCCAGCTGACGCCCCTTTTGCTTATGACATTCAGTAATTTTTGGCCGGTCTAGACATCCCCTACAGAGCACCTCAGCCTAGCCACCAGCCTCAAAATCAAGATGAATCGTGATAGGAGCTAAGCAAAAAAATAAAAAAGGATCGGTTATTGCGACTTTTAGCCCCAACCTTTTCCCGATAAATTAGGATGTAGATTAGCACTCTCAGCTACCGAGTGCTAAATTTTGGAATGGAGAATTCGTAACCACAGGCATATGGCGAAATTAGTATTATTTGATGAAAAGTCGCGCCAAGCGCTTGAGCGCGGCGTTAATGCCCTAGCAGATGCAGTCAAGATCACTATGGGTCCCAAGGGTCTCAACGTCGTTCTCGAAAAGAAGTTTGGGGCCCCCCAAATTGTCAACGACGGTATCACAATCGCCAAAGAAATAGAGCTAGAAGACCCCTATGAAAATACAGGGGCCCGCCTGATTCAAGAAGTCGCTTCTAAAACAAAGGATCTAGCAGGTGACGGCACGACGACTGCAACCGTGTTAGCTCAAGCACTCATCCGAGAAGGTCTGAAGAACGTAGCGGCGGGTGCCAACCCCGTCAGCTTGCGACGCGGCATTGAAAAAGCAGTCGCTCAGCTGGTATCCGACATTGCAGCAGCGGCCAAACCGGTAGAGAGCAGCGAAATTGCCCAGGTAGCAGCTGTTTCCTCGGGCAATGACGACTTAGTCGGCAACATGGTTGCTCAAGCTATGGAGAAAGTGACCAAAGATGGCGTCATCACCGTCGAAGAATCTAAGTCTTTAGAAACTGAGCTGGATGTTGTCGAGGGGATGCAGATTGATCGGGGCTATATGTCGCCCTACTTCGTCACCGATCAAGAGCGCATGATCGTCGAACTGGAGAACGCTCGGGTGCTGATCGTCGATAAAAAAGTCAGCGCTGTGCAGGATCTAGTGCCTGTGCTAGAGCAGGTTACTCGCTCAGGGCAGCCGCTGTTAATTATCGCTGAAGACGTAGAAGGCGAAGCTCTGGCAACCTTAGTTGTCAACAAAGCACGCGGCGTTCTCAATGTGGCTTCGATCAAGTCGCCTGGCTTCGGTGAGCGCCGCAAAGCGCTACTTGCCGATATCGCCGTCCTCACGGGCGGGCAGGTGATCTCTGAGGAAGTAGGCCTCAGCTTAGAAGGCGCTGACTTAGGGATGTTGGGTGTCGCCAGCAAAATCAATATCACTAAAGACACAACGACGATTGTCTCTGAGAATGGCAACAAGGCTGATATTGACAAGCGCATCGAGCAAATTCGTAAAGAGCTGTCGCTGACTGACTCTGACTATGACAAGGAAAAGCTAGCTGAGCGACTAGCAAAACTGGCAGGCGGCGTAGCGGTCATCAAAGTGGGCGCAGCAACTGAAACCGAGCTAAAAAACCGCAAGCTGCGGATTGAAGACGCGCTCAGTGCAACCAAAGCGGCTGTAGAAGAAGGAATTGTGCCCGGTGGCGGCGCGACACTGCTACACTTGGCTCAAAATCTGGAGTCTCTCAAAGCCTCTGTCTCCGATGAGGAGAGAACTGGGGTAGACATTGTGATGAGAGCTTTAGAAGCACCTCTCCGACAGATCGCCGATAACGCTGGCGCAGAAGGCGCAGTCGTGGTCGAAAAAGTCAAAGCCATGGACTTTAACCACGGCTACAACGCACTGACCGATCAGTACGAAGATCTGATGGCTAGCGGCATTGTAGACCCAGCAAAAGTGGTACGCTCTGCTCTGCAAGACGCAGCTTCAGTAGCCAGTATGGTCCTGACCACTGAAGTGCTAGTCGTCGAGAAGCCCGAACCCGAAGCAGCGATGCCCGACGGTGGCATGGGCGGTATGGGCGGCATGGGTGGTATGGGTGGCATGGGCGGTATGGGTGGTATGGGCGGCATGGGTATGATGTAGTAGCCCATTGCGCTATTCACCTAGCGGTAGATAAAGAAAGTAAAAAATGAGGGATAGCCATTTGAGCTGCCCCTCATTTTTTACGTCTTTTTGATTTGGCAATAGCCTGGTTTTGGTGTCTGTTGAGTGTCTGATTGGATAAATGGTGCTAATGTACTATTTAGTTTGAGCGCGTATTTAGTTTGAGCGTGTAGACAGGCGCGATCGCAGGCAAGACTATGACCCATAATCTGACGACTGCGCAGCTCTCAATGAATGAGCTGACCGGGCGAATTTTGGACATGGCGCAGACGGGGGTTTACCGCGAGTCGCTGTTCGAGGCGTTTCGACCGATGGTGACGAAGCGGCAGGTGAAAGAATCGATTGCCTTGGCCAAACAGTTTGGCCTACACTCTGATCCGACTTTGCGGGACGCAGAGCTAGGTACCTATTATCAGGTCGATCCGCTCAAGGTGAAATCTTTTCAGGATGCGGTTCAGCATTCAATTGTACTGAGTGCAGGCGACGATATGGCTCAGCGAATTTATACCGCCACTCGGACGGTAAAGCTGATGCTGGTCGTTTCTGGGGGCGGGGCGATCGCACTCCTCCTAATCGGCGGCGGCTACGTCCTAGCAGGCAAATCTGAAGCCGCTGCAATCTGGTGGACGAGCGCCCTCTGTGCAGGCGGCATCTGGCTATGGCAAAAGAGTGTAGCCCAGCCGCTACTGTGATCGCCCCTTTTTCTTTTCAAATAGCCTTCATGCCCCAAAAACTAACCCAAATAACAGCGTGCCACTTAGGAATCTCCTCTCTGTCGGCCACACGGCCTGCCTGCCGGTCTACCTTAAAAATGGCATCGGCGGTGCAGCAATCTTCTAAGACAACGGTTGTCACCGAAAATAGAGACTGGCCATAGGGAATGACATCGCCTGTCCGAGGCATTAGCGGGCTGCGTAGATACCAGCTGAGCTGGCTGGTGGGCGCTTGGTAATCGCTGTCCGACTGCTGAGCTGGGAAATAAAGCACCTTACAGAGATAAGGAAAGCGCTGCTCTAGCGCGAGGGACCGGGCATTAGTATTTCTCATGTATCCGCAATTGACTGACTCTATTGTGCTTTGTAAGACACTCTTGCGTAAATACCCTGAGACCAGTCCTCAATCTAGATATATAAAATCCACAATTTTTTGACACTGAGCTTCATAACTTTGTAACCATAGTAAATGTCTGTTACTGATTATGAAGTCGTCTAAATGCTTTTACTTCAAGAGACGATCAATCTTCCGCTCCCACCGATTGATGTCGATATCCGTAATAACCTGATCATTACAGTCGTTGGGTTTGCCCTCGTTGCCGCGCTGCGCATGGGGGCAACTCGCCTCATTGACCAGCAGATTGAAGATCCCCGGTTGCGCTATATGTGGCGCAAGTGGATTAGCTACGTTTGCTACGGCTTTTACGGCTTTTCGCTGATGGTGCTGTGGCTGCCTGACATGGAAGGCGTATCAACCTTTTTAGGGCTGTTTGCGGCGGGGTTGGCCGTGGTCTTGCGAGACCCTTTAGTCAATTTGGTCGGCTGGCTGTTTATTCTATGGCGGCAGCCATTTCAGATGGGCGATCGCATTCAAGTGGGCGATCATTCAGGCGACGTGATTGATATTGCGGTCTTTCAATTTACCCTGCTGGAAATTGGCAACTGGGTAGAGGCCGATCAAAGCACCGGGCGAATTATTCATGTGCCCAACGGTCAGGTATTTCAGCGGGCGATCGCCAACTACTCTCAGGGCTTCAAATACATTTGGAACGAAATCTCAGTACTGATTACCTTTGAGAGCGACTGGGAAACCGCCAAAAAAATTCTGCTCAAACAAGTTAATACTCACGCCGAACACCTCAGCGGCAACGCCGAACGGCATCTGCGCCGGAGCGGACACAAGTACATGATCTTCTACTCCAAGCTCACGCCTACGGTATACACCGCCGTTAGAGAAAGCGGCATATTGCTGACGATGCGCTACCTTTGCGAACCTCGGCAGCGTCGGGGCACAGAACAGGAGCTATGGGAAGGTGTCCTGCGCGAGTTTGCCAAAAATCGTGAGATTTCTCTGGCCTACCCGACGCAGCGCTTCTTTACAACGGCAGTGGATACAGGTGCCCCTGCCACGCCTAAGTCAATATAGGCTTGCCTCTACTGCGCCTATTAATCACGCTACCATCAGAGCAAATTAAACTTGCCCTCATAATTGACCGATATTTTTACGCAAAGATAGCCGTTAATTTCCAAATTACCACCGGCTGTCTTCTGAGGTTTTGTTCTTCTGAGACTTTGCCAAAGCAAGTGCTGCCCTTTTATGACCGCTCTCAATCTGCGCCTTTTGCAAGACAAGCTATCAGTTCATCTACAGCAAAACGGCTTTCTAGAACCGGCGCTAAGTCTTTTGGCGCATGGCGAAGCCAACGTAATCTTCAGGCTCAATCAGCAGCAGCTGGTGCGCGTCGCTGTGAATACGCCCAATCAGCGATTTGGCGGCGACTTTAGTCAGCTTACGAGCTTTGAGCAAGCTGTTTTAGAATACATCCAGGGTACTGGCATTGGGCATGAGCTACAGGCGGCTCAGCTCAGCCCAACGGTCGATTTCCCCTACACCTATTTGGTCACAAACTACATTCGGGGAGAGCCCCTCAGCTACAGCCGAACTCATCTGAAGCAGTGCGCTGAGACGTTGGCCCGGCTGCATCGACTGCCGCTGTCAGCAGACTACGATCTCTCGCAGCTACAGCCACCTGTGCAAGCTATAGATCAGCCGCTGACACTGTTTTATCGGGAGGCAAAAGACTACGCTCAGCCCTATTTGGAGTCCGCTAGCGCTGAACTTGAGATTGTGGAGATGATTCAGGCGGTGTTGGCAAAAGCCAAGGCGAGACTTTCGGCACAGCAGCTTGTCGATTATCCGTATCGCTGCCTGGTGCATAGCGATCATACTTATGAAAACTGGGTAATCAGCTCGCAGCAAGCGTATCTAATCGATTGGGAGTGGGCCGAGATTGGCTCTCCGGCAGGGGATCTGGGACATTTTCTTTCGCCTGTGACAGTCTGTCGCGCTCAGGGCTATGAGCTACCGCCTGAAGACCGGGCATTTTTTTTGCAGCGCTATTACGACGCACTAGAAGACCAGGCGCTGGCCACAACTATCCAGCATCACTTTGCAGCCTTTGGGCCTTTTCCAGCGGTGCGATCGCTCCTGTGGACGGCTGGCTATTGGATTACCGCTCGCCGCTGGTATGCCGACGCGGTGACAGAAAACGCCAGTGCTGCCGAGCGGATGCAGCGACTGGAAGAGAGCCGCGATCGCTTTCCGGACCTGTGGCGATCAGTTATGGCATGGCTAGATGAAGACATTTAAGGCAATTTTTAAGAGAGCTATGGCGACAGCAAATTCTCAATATCTTTCTTTTGAGCAGCGGTGGGGGCTAGCGTGGCTGCGCAGCGAGCGGTGGCGGGCGTATCTTCTGCTCATGCCAGCAGTCAGTCTGGTTGGGCTGTTGTTTGGTGGCGGCCTGGTGCTGGCGCTGGTACAGAGCGTTGGGCTGCTGAGCCTGACAGGTGACGGTGCGGTTTCTTTTACGGCTTATCGGCAGGCGCTAACGAGTGCGGCTTTTTGGCGATCGCTCGCACTCAGTCTCTATATCGCAATTGTCGCTACGGGCCTTTCGACAATTTGCAGCATCGGTCTGGCGCTGCTGCTGCGCCGGGCCAGTCGGTGGGCTAGTTTTGCCTGTCAGCTGACGCTGCCAATTCCCCATCTGGTTGGCGTTGCGGGAATGCTGCTGCTGATTTCTCCCAGCGGACTACTTTCGCGGCTACTGTATGCGCTTGGGCTAATTCAGAGCGATCAGGGCTTTCCCTTGCTGGTAAACGATGGCGCTAATCTGGGCGTGATGCTGCTTTTTTTATGGAAGGAGATTCCGTTTATCACGCTGATTTTGCTGGCTGTGCTGCGCGGCATTCGACCCGAATACGAGATTCAGGCGCGGGCGTTAGGGGCAAGCCGGTGGCAGTGTTTTTGGAACGTGACGCTGCCGCTGATGAAGCCCGGCATTCTCTCGGCTAGTCTGATTGTGTTTGGGTATGTCTTTGGGTCGTTTGAGGTGCCGTTTTTGCTCGGCTCTACCTATCCCTCGACGCTGCCGGTACTGGTTTACCGGGCGTTTACCGACGCAGATCTCAATCAGCGGACGGTGGCGATCGCACTCGGTCTACTGCTCTCCCTAATCTCTATTTGCCTCAGCGCGCTGTATATCTGGTTGGGGTCAAAAAAATGGACTCGGTTTACTTTTTCAGAGAAATCGTCATGATAAAGCGCAATACGCTGCTGGGTCTGATTATTGGTGCGCTGTTTTTGCCCTTTCTGCCGCTGCTAATCTGGTCATTTGCGACCGGCTGGTACTTTCCTGAGCTGGTGCCACCGCAGTGGACAATGCAGCACTGGCAAACGGTGCTCTCTGCCTCGTCAAAAGTAGGAGAGGGGTTTGCGCAGAGCTTGATGATTGCGGCGATCGCCACAGGTCTGGCCCTCCTCGTAGGTCTACCGGCAGGCAGAGCGCTGGGGCTGATGCAGTTTCCGGGGAAAGCAGGCGTCAAGCTGTTTTTGCTGATGCCGATTATCGTGTCGCCGCTAGCAACGCTAATGGGCATTCAGTTTGTGCTGATTCGGCTGGGGCTGAGTGGGACAGTCCCAGGAGTAGTCTTTGTGCATCTGCTGCCGACAATTCCCTATATGACGCTGGTGCTCAGCAGCGTATTTGCCAACTTCGATCCGGGCTACGAAGCGCAGGCCCGATCACTGGGCGCATCGCCATTACAGGTTTTGTTCAGTATCACTTTGCCGCTGATTTTTCCAGGCGTGGTGGTCGGCGCACTGTTTGCCTTTTTAATCTCGTGGAATGAGTTTTTGCTAACGTTTTTTGTCGGCAGCGGACGAGTGTTTACGCTGCCGATGGTGCTGTTTACTTCCTTGCAGGGGGGCAACAGCGGGCTGACAGCGGCGATCGCCATTACCTCTATTATCCCCGCGCTGATCTTCTTATTGTTCTCCAGTCGGGCGCTGCAAAACGAAGCCACCATCGGCGGTCTCGGCAATGTGTAAGACTATACAGGCTTCGAGAATACAGACTTCGAGAGGAATTGATAGACCGCCTATGAGCCCACTGGTACTGCAAAATCTGACCAAGTCCTTTCGAGGCGTACCCGCTGTACAAGATCTGTGGTTGACGGTCGAGGCGGGCGAAATTGTCTCTCTGTTGGGGCCTTCTGGCTGCGGTAAGTCCACTACTTTGCAGCTGATCGCCGGTATTTTGCGCCCCGATGCAGGCCAGATTGAATTAGGTGGTCGCACTCTAAACCGCGTGCCGCCCGAGCAGCGCAGCGTGGCTCTCATCTTGCAAAAGGGACTGCTGTTCCCGCATTTAAGTGTGGGTGAGAACGTGGCTTTTGGACTGAAGATGCAGGGGGTAAACCGCCGGGAGCGGGAGAAGAGAGCGATCGCCATGCTTCAACAGGTGCAGCTAGACGGCTTTGCCCAGCGCCAACCTGCCGAACTTTCAGGCGGCCAGGCGCAGCGAGTAGCCCTAGCTCGGGCCCTGGTGATTCAGCCTCAGCTCTTGCTGTTAGATGAACCGCTCTCAGCGCTCGATGCCAACCTGCGAGAAGACATGCAGGAGCTGATCTTGCAGCTTCAGGCCGACACGGGCGTCACGCTGGTCATTGTCACTCATGACCAAGCAGAAGCAGTTGTCATGTCGCAACGCATCGCGCTCATGTTTGACGGGTGGCTGCGGCAGGTGGCCACACCAGAACAGCTTTACCGCTGCCCTTGCGACAAAGCTGTTGCCCGGTTTTTTGGTGGCGTCAATTTCTTTATGGCTCAAGCCAATCAGCACCGGCTACAGATTTTGGAGCGGGGAGGCGATCGCCCGCTCGATACTCTCAACCATGGCAATCATATACTCACGACCAGCCACGCACTCACAGGCTTAGTCCAGGTGACTATTCGCCCTGAGCATGTTCAAGTCTTCCTGGAACCTCAGCACCGGGAGAATGTGCTGCCTGCCACCATCACGGCTAATCGGTTCACTGGCACCCAGCGTCGGCTCACGCTCAAAACAGCAGCCGGGCCACTACAAGCTTGGATAGGCCCGAATCAGGCGTTCACTGTAGGTCAGTCAGTGTGGGCGCATCTGCCCGCCGATGCCCTCTGGGGTTTTCCTGTTGAGACAACTATCGAGACAGCTGTAGAGCCCGCTCGTGCTGCTCTCTATTAACTCTTCAACCCTTTCCGAGCCAGATTCGTGGCTGACCGCTCATCTACTCACTGTTTCTCCTGCCTTTCATGAAACCTTCCTTTCCAGCTTCTCTCACACTGCCCCGACGACGATTTCTTTTCCTTTCAGCTTCCGCTGGTCTCGCCGCTGTTGCCACTAGCTGCGCTGGCCGAGAGGCTGCTGAAACTGAAGAGAGCCCCGATTTAGGCACGCTCACCTGGGACGAAATTCTCGAACAGGCCAGTGGCACCACCGTAAACTGGGCGATGTGGGGAGGCAGCGATACCACCAACGCCTACGCTGACGAGTGGGTAGCCGAACAGCTTCAGAGCAAATACAGCGTCACGCTTAACCGGGTACCGCTCAACGACACCGTAGAGGCCGTCAATAAAGTAGCGGGCGAAGTACAGGCCGGACTCACGACTGGTGGCAGCATCGACCTGATTTGGATCAATGGAGAAAACTTTCGCACCATGAAGCAGGGAGACTTGCTCTACGGGCCTTTTACCGATCAGCTACCGGCAATGGCAGCCTATGACCTCGACAATCCAGCTGTGCTGTCGGATTTTGGCCTGCCGGTTGAGGGCTACGAAGCGCCCTACACCGGAGCCTACTACCTGATGGTGAAAGACAGCGCCAAAGTAGATGCGTCTCCGCAAACATTTTTAGATTTGTTGGCATGGGCCAAAGCTAATCCAGGTCGTTTTGCTTACGTAGCCCCGCCCGCTTTCGACGGCAGCCGTTTTTTACTCACGGCGCTCTATGGCGTAACCGGCGGATATGAGCAGTATGCCGGAGCCGAATTTAATGAAGATCTTTGGAATCAAAATTCGCCGCTGGTTGCTGACTACCTGAAGGAGTTAGAGCCTTATCTGTGGCGCGAAGGCCAAACCTATCCGCCCACTCAGGTGCGGCTGCAAGAACTTTTTGCCAACAGTGAGATATGGATGATGCCGGTATTTATCTCGCGCATCGCCGAGGCTAAAGCCAGCGGCCAGTTTCCGGCTACTGCTGAAGCTTTCACAATGCCCGATATCTCCTTGAATGATCCTTCTTTTACTGCCATTCCGATTAACGCTAGTAATCCGGCGGGCGCAATGGTGCTGGCCAATGTGCTCTCTAGCCCAGAGGGACAGCTGCAAAAGTTTAAGCCGCAGGTGTGGGGCGATCCGCCGCTGCTAGATGTGACAAAAGTTTCGCCAGAGCTGCAAAAAGAGTTTGCTCTAGTAGAGGCTGAGTACGGCATTCCGCTGAAGGAATTGGCGGCAACCACGGTGCCGGTTATCAACGCTGAATACACCACTCGCTTAGAAACGCTGTGGCAAGAGCAGATTGCTGTGTAAGTCAGTCCTGGGCAGTCGATTGAAGTAATTTATCCAAAAGCAAAAGTATGGCCTTTAAAGAACGAGAGAGTCGCGATCGCGGCGTCATTGAAAACAACCGCCTGATGGAGCTACACCTCTATCCGGGCAACCGCTGCAACCGAGACTGCGACTTTTGTACAGTCTTTGGCAGTCCGAAAGGAGGATACACCGAATACGCTGCTGAACATTTAGACGCGGCTTTGCGCGCGGTGATGCTGCATGAGCGGGGGGCGCTCAAGTTTTATGGCGGAGAACCGACGCTAGACCACAAGAACGTGATCTGGTCGATTGCCTACCTGCGTGACCGCGACTTCACCGGGGCTATCGTCATCTACTCCAACGGCATTCGCGCCGAGCAGCTGCTAGAGATTTTAGAATCTGACCCGCTGCATAAGACTACAGCCTCGCTCAACTACTCTATTGCCACTGGTGACGGTGCGCCGCAGATGCCGCTGAAGTCTTTGCAGCTATTAGAGGACTATGAACGGGCGCATGCAGGGGCGATCGCCATCGGCCACCCGGACATTGTCGATTCAGGTCGGGGCGTTGATCCCTTCACTGGCGAAGAGACCCGGCCCAAGGTCAATTCCCGGTGCCCCCACTGCTATCCAGTGCTCAAAAGCGACGGGCAGTTTCACGCCTGCCCCTTCGCCATCGAAAACAACGCGCCTCATTTTCAGCTCGGAGACCTGCGCAGCAGCCCAGCAGAAATCGCCCAAAACTTCACCACCTTCTTTGAGTGGCTCGATACGGTGCATCAGCCCTACGCCGAAGCGCATAACCTACCCGCCTGTACAGTCTGCTGGAAGCATCTCGATCAGCTGCCGACGCCTGGCGCTGCCAAGGAATCCGCCAGCGCTCAGCCAGTTGAACTGGCCATTAAGTCGAAATAGTAGACACAGAGCCGCCGTCAACCCGCCAGTTGGAGCCGACCACGTAGCTGGCCTGCTCAGAGCACAAAAAGGCGATTACGGCGGCAACTTCTTCAACGCGGCCTCGCCTGCCCACTTCAATACCCGGACGGTTTTCGGCTAAAAAGCTTTTGACGGCGTCGTCTACGCTGACGCCTTTTTCTTCAGAGCGCGATCGCATCATCGCATCGGTCATCGCCGTTTTCACAAAAGCAGGCGACACCATATTCGTCAGCACTCCGTCTTTGGCATACGCTTTGGAGAGATTTTTAGTCAGATTGAGCGTGCCTGCTTTACAAGAGCAGTAGGGCATATCTTCTGTGTAGGGCTGCACCGCATCTTCCGAACCGAGTAAGACAATTCGCCCCCAGCCAGCCTTGCGCATCGCCGGGATAAAGGCGCGGCATATCCGCACCGTACCCATCAGGTTGACGTTGATGGTGTGCATCCAACCTTCGTCATCAATCTCCAAAAAATCACCTACCGCGCCGGTAATACCCGCCGCGTGCACCACAATTTCAGCGGGCCCAAAGTGCTCTGTAATCTTGTCTCTGGCCGCTTCTACCTGCTCCAGGCTAGTGATATCGGCTTTAGCTGCAAACGGGTCACCAAAAGCTTTGAGATCGTCAATTTCATCAAAAGAACGATTGAGAATGGCAACTTTGGCCCCTTCTTTAAGCAAAATTTCGGCAGTCGCTTTACCAATGCCAGAGTCACCGCCTGTAACGACAGCTACTTTACCTTTTAGACCTAAATCCATAGAACCTGATTCCTTTGATTAAACGCCGACGCCTGAAAAGCTAATGCTTAAAAAGCCGATGGTGGGATTCGAACCCACGGCCTGCTCATTACGAATGAGCTGCTCTACCCCTGAGCCACATCGGCAATTCGAGTTCGCATTATAGCAGTCAGCGCCTGCCCTCAGTCACCAAACCCTGGAGGAGAACCGTCTATAAAGCAAAGCAGCGAGTGCCTACCTTATGGGCACGACCTGTCACAATTGGTATAGAGACCACGCACCAGTTTAGAGCAGCTATGGCCAAGAAAAAACCATCGAGCAAAAGCCGCAAGCAAGGGCAACTAGGTAAGACCACCAACAAGCCCCGCCAGACGCCGCCCAGCGGCATGAGCCAGGAGCGTTACGACCGTTTGCTCGCAGAGGCTGAAGCGCCTTACAAAGGGCTGCGTAAGTTTATCTATGCTGCTTTTGGGGCGTCTGGTGCAATTGGGGGGTTTGTCTTTTTTGCTAAGATTTTGGCCGGGCGTGACTTGGCCGCTTCTCTGCCTAACCTGGCTTTGCAGATAGGCGTAGTCGCACTGATGGTGTTTTTATTTCGCTGGGAAGACCGTGGGGAAAAGAGTGAGTGACCGTGCATTCTGTCGCTCAGACGCCTAGCCGTAACCCAGTTGTGTTAGTTCACGGCATCTGGAATACAGCCGAGATCTTCTCAGTGCTAAAACCTTATTTAGAAGCTCAGGGCTGGTCGGTGTATGCCCTGAGTATGCAGCCCAATAACGGTGACGCCCCTTTAGAAGCGTTGGCTGAACAGGTCGCTGGCTTTGTTGACAAATCTATAGGGGCGCAGCAGCCGTTTGACCTAGTGGGCTTTAGCATGGGCGGGCTGGTGAGCCGCTATTACGTGCAGCGGCTGGGCGGTTTAAAGCGGGTGCAGCGGTTAGTGACCGTATCGGCTCCTCACCAGGGCACTGCTTTGGGGCTGTTTAGCGATCGCCTCGGCGTCCGGCAAATGCGACCGGGCAGCCCTTTTTTGCAGGCGCTTAACCGAGATCTCCATCTGCTAAAGACACTTCAATTTGTCTCTTTATGGACGCCGTTTGATCTGCTGATTTTGCCCCCGTGGAGTTCGCAACTAAAGGTGGGGCAATCACGGCGGCTGAGCGTATCATCGCACAACCGGATGATCTGCGACTCGCAAGGACTGAGGGAAATTGCGCGATCGCTCTCCCTCTGACCTCTAACCCTCTAAACCAGCGGCCCAATAGCCTAATGAGCATCGCCGACCTGAGAATACTGCAATTCACCAAAGACCGCACTGGGATAAACGTAGTACTTAAACTCCAGCAGATTGTGAAACGGATCTTCTAGAAAGAAAGTGCGATGTTCTATGCGCTCCCCTTTAAAGCGGTGTTTAGGCTGCTGGTAAAAGGTTAGCCCCTTGTCTTTGGCTCGCTGCAAAAACGCTTCCCATTCTGTCTCGGTGGCAAAAGTCAGCCCAAAATGGTGGGGGTAAATACCCCGCTGTGGCGCTATAGGCTCTTTGACCAGATGGGCGACCAGCTGATGTCCCCGCAGATTTAAGATCAGCGAGCTTTTATCCTCACGGCCAGCTTCGCAGCCCAACCCTTCTACATAAAAACGTTTGGTATCAGCTATATTTTCAATCGGAAAAGAAAGATGGAAAATAGTACTCATAAATCTCAACTCACCGCTAAAGAGAACAGTATTTTCTATTGTGGCTAGCTAGCGGCGCTATTTTGTAATGCGTGCTACAGCCAAAAGAGGTGACGGGCGGGTACACCTGAGATAGGTAACCGGTCTAAAGGCATTATTAAATGTGAGCTCTAAAACTTTTTCAGCCTTCCTTTAGCCACGCTCTGGCGTGTTATTGTGGCACCGCATGACTGTGCTACTGTGGCTCATAGCAACTTGTAACAGCAACTTGCTTGAGCAGCTAGCCAGAAAAGTAGCCAGTCAAAACAATAAGCCCAAAGCAGAAGATATATCTTATATCTAAAGTCTTGTAATCCATACTCTAGAGACAGTCTAGAGACGCTTTTATGTCAATTTACGTTGGAAACCTGTCTTTTGATGCCGCTCAGGATGACATCCAGCAGGTATTTACAGAATATGGTTCGGTTAAGTCTGTCAAGCTCCCGACAGATCGTGAGACAGGCCGCGTTAGAGGGTTTGCTTTTGTAGAGATGAGCAGCGAAGCAGAAGAAGCCGCCGCCATTGAAGCCTTAGATGGCGCTGAGTGGATGGGCCGCACGCTCAAAGTCAATAAGGCGAGACCTCGCACCTAAAGTGGCCCAGCGATCCCCTCTTTGACCTCCTGTATACACACAACCTCCCCTTCTTCCTTTGGGAGCAAGGGGCTGGGGGATGAGGGCAGCAGCCTCTTTGACGGGCCGCGGCTGGTTTTTCTTATTTCAGTCGGCTGCTGCTCCAAAGTGGGTTGCGGTCGATATAGCAAAGTAAGGATGCATTCTTACTTCGCGAGTAGAGTTGCCTGTTGTCAGATAACGGTTTCAGCCGATAAAAGTGTCCTAAGCAACTCGACAGGAGCTATAGCTGTATGCAGATAGCCTATCACCGGAAAAATCAACTTTTGGATAGGTGCTTTTGGGAAGGCTAGAAGTGCAGTCTCTTCATCGACTTCACGCCCTTTTCCCAATCGCTCAAAACTTTGAAACTTACGCCAAGCCAAAAAGAACAGCTGAGTCGCCCGCGTCCGTTTTTACTCTTAGCTATTTTAGGAACGTTTGGCTTACCGTGGATATTTTTATTCTGGAGCGGTCTTCAGGCGCGCCAACAGCAGGCACAGATGGATGCTGAGGCGAACACCTTTTTCGCCCAGATTCCGACATACCCACAAAATGCCGCTGCCAAACGGTTTGACCAGCTAGCGGCTGATCTAGGCTTCATTCCCAACGATTCCAGCAGCCTCATCCGTGTTCGGGCAGAGGCTGAGCTGGCTTATCAGGCGATTGGAGCGCCGCTGAGCGATTTTCTCCAGCGCCAAACGACCAAGATAGCCGGGCCATTAGAGGCGCTGCCGCCGCCGCTGAGTGCCTACCTCAACGCTTACAGAGAGACTATAGCTGCGGCTCAGTCTCAGATTCTCAAAAGCGAAGCGCCCCAGTGGGAGATGAATTTTGAGCAGATGTTTAGTCTAAACTATTCATTTCCTGGCTTTGTCAATGTTTTTAATGTGCAAAAGCTGCTGTTACTTTCGGCTATTGACGCTAGCCAAAAAGGTCAGCCGGAGGAGGCTCTGTTCGCTTTGGAGGCTTCGTGGCGGCTCAATCAGGCGATCGCTCGTCGCCCTGACCTAGTCTCTCAGATGCTGGTGTCGGTGGTTTCTGCGCAACAGGCGGGCATTCTGCGTCACTTAGATCAGGTGCCTGACCTATGGCAAGCTCGCTTGGCTCAGCAAATACAGCAACAGTCTGTGTTGGCAGGTCTTCAGTTCGATGCCTGGCTACAGTATAAAATTTCGCAAAAGTCACTGATGCTTTTGATTAGTCATCCAGCTGGGGAAGCAGGCCCTCAGGAAAAGCTGTCGGCAGCATTGTCTTACTGGTTTTCGCCCGCTTACTATCTGGAACTGACCGCTATCGACACCACCCAAACAGTTCATCGCGCCCTCTATAAGCTGAGCACTTTGGACGTGTGTTCTACTTCGCAACCCGTCGCTGAGCAAATAGTGATGCAAGAGGAAACCGCCCGGTGGAACTCGGCGGTGGCGGTTGCACCTGCGGTTTTAGCAAGGCGATGGCAAGAGGCAGGCGATCGCGCCCTCACTCTAGAACTCGCTCAAAAAGTGTTGCAGGCTAAGCAACTGTCGAAAGTCGGGCAATGGCCAGATCAATTGTCTGATCTGGCTTCTGAGGTTTGCCCAGGAGAGCGTTGGGTCTATAAACGCACCGATGACAACACTATTACCCTGTCCCTAAGCGCCCAGCGAAAGGCCACTTCCGTAGCCCCTTTGAGCTATCGATCTACAGGTAAATAGAAGTAAATAGGTCTACCAGCGCAAAGCCTATTGTCACGATTTGCAGACAGTCTGTCATCCAAACAACCATTAAAAAAACTCTGAGAGCGATGACGTTCCCAGAGTTTGATGAGCAAAGAGTATGGGTTTTCTAAAACAGGCGCTGACTAGCCAGCGCTCCTGACCGCCTTTTCAGAGACGCTGTAAGTACCGCCCCGACCCCGGTACCAGTCGCCGTTGCGAGCACCCGCAGACAAAATATTAGAGACGCGATTGCGGGCTTTCAAGAAGTAATTTTTGGGCATATCTTCTTTGAAGACCGCATTCATGACATCGGCAATCTTAAAGACGCTGCCAGGCTGTGCCTGCAATACGCCAACAATGACGTCGGGCAAGGGAGCCTTGCGATAGTTTTCTTGCACGTAGCGCTGCCAGTTAGCCGTTCTGCCGCTGCGCTTGGCTGTCGCTTTATCGGTGTCTTTAGCTTGGGTGGCTGTCTCAACTTCAGCGGGCTTGGCGACTTTAGCTTTAGCCGGACGACCGCGCGTAGCTTTGACCTTAGTGGCTTTGGTCGCCTTCGTTTTTCTCTTGGTCGCTCTCTGGGCAGTCGTTTTTGCAGCTGTCTTGGTCGCTTTGGTCGCTTTGCTGGGTGCAGCAGCAGCATTTTCTGTAGTTTTTGCTGTAGCTTTTTCTGTAGTTTTCTCTGGGGCTTTCTCTAACGGCTTTAGTTCAGTAACCTTCGCAATATCAGCTATTTCAAGAGATGCGCCTGACTCAAACATCGCGATAACAGTTTGAATTCCTTTGCGCTTTTCGCGCAGCTCGTTCAGCTGAGCTTCTAGCGTGCTGGTTTGAGCCAACAGCTCAGAATCAACTTCTAAGAGTTGTGGCAGAACAGATATAGACATACGTCATCCTCTCCTTAGCTATGATTAGGTTAAATAGAATGCTTTGCAGCGGTGGTTCTAGAAGCTTTTGAGGCAGTTTTTTGCAGAGAAAACGCTACCTGAAATGCTTTATAGACAAAATTATCTTTTTCGAGAATAACACTATTTAAACGCTTTCTTCTTTTTAATCAAGACTTTTCTCAACTTTTTTTTGAAGTTTTCAGGAAGATCACGGAGAAATTCTGCCCAAGTTCTGCTTAGCTATAGCTCCTGTCGAGTTGCTTAGGACACTTTTATCGGCTGAAACCATTATCTGACAACAGGCGACTCGACTCGCAAAGGAAGAATGCATCCTTACTTTGCTATATGCCTTTCCATTGATGCATTTAGAGCGGCAGACAAATACATACGTATACCGAGAGCCCTTATGTCTAGGGAATTACAGAGTTTTACCTATGGTGCTGCATTCAATCTATATGACCCACGCCATAGAGCTTAAACAGCTTTAGCTAAGCCGGACAATCTCTAATTTCTCGCTTGGATTCTCTATCACTGCTGCGCTGGCTGAGGCCAGCCGTACTTGATAAGGAAGAAAAGAGTAATCAGCGTGAGCAGTCCGCCAGCCAGCCAAATGCGAATAGCTTGAATCGGCCAAAGCGCCATCAGCCCTAGCCCCAGTGCATTTGCGGCTAGAACGGTTCGTCGCCCAGCGATGCCCAGCGGGGCAATAGATGGAGACTGTTCGGGGTGAAGCTGGATGCCAGCGAGCAGATTAAACCAGATCTGACTGAAGATAAGAGCGATCGCCCCCCACTGAAGAGAGACCAGTGCTATATAAAGCCCAGCCGCTTCTAGAACAACAGTACTAACAACAGCTCCATTAAAACGGCGCAGACGAGAATCTTTCGACGATTCAGATACCGCTGCGATGTTGTTGAGATCTACAATGGCCATGCGGATTAGCTCTGGACAAAACAGGGCTAACGCTAGTGACAGCAGGCGCTGTGCCACAGTTGTCGAGCCGGCTGAACCCGCTACGGACTGAACAAGCAGCCCCAACCCCGCTGGCAAAAACAATAGGGGAATCAGGAAACGAGTAGCGTACATAGCTGTCTATGAAAAGGGACGATGTGCAGCCAAGTGACCAACGCTATAGCTGAGAGAGATATGCTCAACAGCATCATACCCGTTAGCGCATCCACTATCCGGAAGAACGCCCTTAGCTTTATCATTCTTCAGTGACACCAGTCACTGTCAGTTTCTTGAACTAAGTTTTTTTGAGCGATATGACCTCTCCCAGGCGCTACATTCTCACCCTCTCTTGCCCGGATCGCATTGGCATTGTCGCAGCAGTCAGCTCGCTGATAGCAGACAACCAGGGCTGGATCCGCGAAGCCCAGCACCACTCAGAACAAGAAGGTCTCCGTTTTTTTATGCGACAGGAGATTTTGGCGGACTCTCTCCCCTTTGAAGTTGAGGAGCTGCGGCAGCGATTCGTGCCGATTGCAGAGCAGTTTAAGATGGACTGGGCCATTCGAGACTCTGCGCAGAGAAAACGAGTGGCTATCCTGGTTTCTAAAAGTAGTCACTGCCTTGATGACCTGCTGTCGCGATGGCGCAGCCGTGAGTTAGCGATTGAGATTGCCTGCGTCATCTCCAATCACGATGTGTTTAGGGGGCTAGTTGAATGGCATGGCATCCCTTTTTACCATGTGCCTGTAAAACGCGATAAGGCGGCGGCCTGCGAAGAGATGATGGCTCACTTTGAAGCCGCTAATGGTGAGGTGATGGTGCTAGCCCGCTACATGCAGATTTTGTCGGCGGCGATGTGCGATCGCTATCCTGGTCGCATCATCAACATCCACCATTCTTTTTTACCGTCGTTCATCGGTGCTAGGCCCTACCATCAGGCCCACACCCGAGGAGTAAAGCTGATTGGGGCAACCTGCCACTATGTGACCGAGGATCTAGACTGTGGCCCTATTATCGATCAAGACGTGCTGCGCGTAGACCATTCCGACTCACCCGCAGATCTGATCCGCTACGGTAAAGATATTGAAAAAACAGTTCTCGCTCGGGGACTGCGCTACCACATTGAAGATCGGGTAATGCTGCACAACCACAAGACCATCGTATTCCGTTAGCCGCCCTACAAAACCCGGGAAATGGGCTGAGAAAAATCAGCAAAATAAGCAAACGGGTTACGAGTATTTTTACAGAATTGTTTGATCGCTTAGCAACGGTCGCAGAAAACGCTACACTCACTTTGTACAAAGACTATCTTCTAAAAATCGCTACGATCAGCAACAAGGAACCTGTCACTGCTATGAGGATTTTAAAAAAATGAGCGATCCTGTCCTTTCCCAACTCGTTTCTGTTGAGACTGACCTCGCCCAGCAAGTTGAGACCTTGGAGACCAAACTCACCCAAATTCGTGAACAGCGTCAGGGCGTACTCACAGTTATCACACTATTCCAAGACTCTGATGGTGAGCGTGCGCCTGCTACTGAGGCCGTAGTTTCAACGCCTGCTGAAGAATCTGCCCCTGAAGAGTCCGCTCCTGAAGAGTCCGCTCCTGAAGAGAGTCCGCCCGCCGCTAAGAAAACGGCAGCTAAAGCGAAACCAGGCCGGAAGCCTAAAGCCAGCAAGTCGACACCCCGCAAGAAAAAAGACGGCAGAGCCGCCAACTGGCAAAAGTATGTTCAACCTGACTACCGAGAGGCCGCGCTGCCGGAAGCAGTGAGCAGCGTTTTACGCTCTCAGCCTTCAGAGGTGTTCACAATTGCCGACGTGATGTCTTCTATCTTTAGTGAAGATATGCCACGCACCTCCTTCCTCAAGGCTCGCAACCGCATCTCTAATATTTTGTCAGCGGGCGCTCGCGACGGTACTTGGTATCGCGGTCGCAACGGTCGCTACTCTCAGTCAGAGAATGTCACCAAGGCGAAGTAGCTGTTAGTTGTCTATAGCAAAAGTCTATGCCTGTAGATAGTCCTTGGTTAGCAGCGATCGCTCTCAATACGGGTTTGATTGCGATCGCCTTTCTACTGCCCAAAAAACTGCTCACCCCGGCTGGCTATGGCAACGCCTGGATCCTGGGGGTAATTGTGTGGGGCGCTTTGGGCTGGCGGGCCTATGCCATCACCCTGTTCTATTTTTTTGTGGGATCGGCAGTGACCAAAGTCGGCATGGCGCAAAAAGAGACTGCCGGGATTGCCGAAGCCAGGGGCGGCGTGCGCGGACCGGGCAACGTATGGGGCTCGGCGCTAACAGGGGCACTGTGTGCCGCTGGCGTACTAGCCGTACAGCTCGTTTACCCCAACGGATTAGGGCTATGGCAGCCGCTGCTGACCCTGGGATTTGTGGCTTCTTTGAGCACTAAGCTGTCAGATACGAGCGCCACTGAGATTGGCAAGGCCTATGGCCAGCGAACCTTTTTGATTACGACACTACAGCCGGTTCCCGCAGGGACAGAAGGTGCTGTCAGCTTAGAGGGGACAGCGGCAGGCGTAGTGGCTTCACTGACGTTGGCGGCGCTGGGCTGGGCAGTCGGGCTGATTTCTCTAGCAGGCATTGGCATCTGCGTGATCGCAGCTTTTGGTGCCACTACTATAGAAAGCCTGATCGGGGCCACCATTGAAGAAAAATTCGGCTGGCTAACCCACGATCTAGTCAACATTATCAATACGACAGTAGGGGCGATTTTGGCCATTGGCCTGGGCTGGCTGCTAGTTTAATGCTCAAAGAAAAGTTTTGTAAACGAAACTCTGTGTACTTTTGTTGGCAAACCATATAAAATGTAACCTATTATAAGGAAGTCAGCTGAGGCGATATAATCATTACCCGCTAGGGGCTGAGTACAGTTTGATCGATCTGTTCTAACTCTAAAAGTATCGGGAAAAGGACATTATTCTGCTTGGCTTTTGAGCTGCTGAGCTGACTGACTCTCGCACACAAGACTAGATAATATATAGATAGCAACGAGCGCCTACCTATGATGACTACGGTTACTGAGGAAAACTTTGATCGAGAAGTCCTGGCATCTTCAGTCCCCACGTTTGTCCATTTCCGTGCTCCCTGGTGTGGCCTATGCAGGCTGATTACACCTGTTTTGGCTAGCATTCAGGCCGAGTGGCCCGGTCCCGTACAGCTGTTTGATGTCAATGCTGACGAAAACTTCAGGTTGGCAAACCGCTACCAGCTCCAAACACTGCCGACGCTGTTGTACATAGAAGGCGGCGAGATAGTACAGCGCATAGAAGGGTTTCAAAGTCGCGAGGCCGTGAGCGCTCAGCTAAAAGACCTTGCCTCCCGCCATCGGCTAGAAACTTCTTTTATCCCTCAGTCAGTCCAGTAGCCACCGTTCTTTTGCTGCTTGGATTGATTCCAAGTTCATCCCTATCGATCTGCTACACAGCCATTCTGTTAGGTCGCCCTACAGATAGCCCTGTACCAAAAGATCGGGGCCGACCGCTGTTATCTGCATTCGGTCCAAGGGTCTAGCCTCGCCCATGTGGCTCAGGCCCATATCACCAACCGGAGAGGGCGCAGCCGTCCCACCAATCAGCTTAGGGGCAATAAAAGCCCATACCTTTTGCACAGTGCCAGCGGCGATCGCCTCAGCCGCCAAAGTACCGCCACATTCCCACAGTACGCTCAGCAGCCCGCGCTGATAGAGGGTTTCCATAGCAGCAGTGGGGGTGAGCTGGTCAAAGCTGATGACTTCGACAGCTTGTGCGCGCAGGGCAGCAGCCACCTCTTCATTAGCCCCGGTCTGAGTCATCACTAGCGTTGGGGCCAGGGCAGTATTCCAAAGATTAGCAGCAACGGGCAAATTGAGCTGACGGCTCATCACCACCCGCAGCGGATTGCGATCGCCCTCACCATGACTGGTCAAATTTGGATTGTCCTGGCGTACTGTATTGCCACCGACAATCACCGCATCGCACTGGCTACGCAGCTGGTGAACGCGCTGACGCGCTTGAGGGCCGCTGACCCAAGCGCTGTGGCCAGTGGTTGTGGCAATTTTGCCATCTAGCGTCATAGCATATTTCAAAATGCCAAAGGGTCGGTGGTGAGTCACACGGTAAATAAAGGCTTCATTGAGCTGCTGGCAGCTGTCGCCTTCCACCCCAACGCTGACATCAATACCCGCCGCTTGCAGCTTCTCAATTCCCCCGCTGGCTTTGGGGTTGGGGTCAGCCATGCCAATCACCACCCGGCGCACGCCTGAGCGAATCACTGCGTCACTACAGGGCGGCGTTCGGCCATAGTGATTGCAGGGCTCCAGATTGACATAGAGCGTTGCGCCCCTGGCCCGGCTGCCCGCCGCTTGCAGAGCAAATACCTCAGCATGGGGCTCACCAGAGCAAGGATGATAGCCTTCGCCAACAATCTTATCGCCCTGAGTGATCACCGCTCCCACCATTGGGTTTGGCGCGGTGTGGCCAGCGGCCTGGGCAGCGAGGTCACAGCAGCGAACCATCATTGCCGCATCGAACTGGGTGTAAGAGTGGATCTTCGGCTGGGTCATGGTTTAGCGTAGCGGTTGTACCCGTACAGTATCGATGATTTGCTGGCGAGCCGTTCTATGCGATTTTTTTTGCGAATGAAACCCTTCCTATACTGGCTGCTAGCTGGCATCAGTGTGGCGCTACTGTGGGCGCTGCCCGCCCCAGCGCAGGTGCCTCCAGCCAACCTAGTTCCCAGCAGCTCGCTTGAGGCTACGCCAACACCAGCGACCGCATCGGAAGAGATGACAGCTGCCAACCGACTGCTCCCAGACCAGTGGACGATTGCCCCGGAGTCGATTGCTGCCGCGCCGATTTACCTGGATGGGAGAACGCTATTTTGGGTGAGCGCGCCAGCTGTCGTCGATCAGTGGCCTGCTGAAGAACGGGCTCAAGAAATTCAGCAGCGGCTGTACACGCTGGCCCGCTCGGACAGTCCGCTAAAGATCACAGTTCAGACTGACGAACCCAGCAACCTGCCGGTGATTTTCGTCGATGATCAGCCGCTGTTGACGGTGACTAGCCTGGATGCGCGGCTGAGCGGCCATGCCAGTCCAGAAGATCGGGCTGTGGCTATAAGCGACACTCTGAGCACTGCTTTTAGCCGCTATCGTCAGGAGCGATCGCCCCAGTTTTGGCAGCGACAGGCCAAAGTTGCTGTGGGTATAGTAGTGGTCGCCAGCCTGCTGCAAATAGCGGCCCGGCGCATAGGCCGCAAGCTACAGCAGCGACAGGTCCGCCTAGCCAATGCCAAAACTCAGCTCGGTCAGGCCAGCAGCGACAGTAGCCGTCCGATGGCCAGCAGGCCACTGGTAGAAGCGCCCCCCGCTAAAACCTTCAACAGCGTTTTAGACCAGCTCAAGGCCCGCTTAGACAATCGCCAAAAGCGCAAAATCAACGAGATTGAGCGGGGGCTGCTGGTCTTATTTCAGCTCGGGCTATGGATCAGCAGCTGCCTGTGGATATTGGCTCTATTTCCCTACAGCCGCTGGCTATCGACGCTTTTGCTTCAGTGGATGAAAATTCCCGCTAAAATTTTGCTAATTATAGGGCTAGCGTCGCTGGCACTGCGGCTGAGCAGCCTGCTCATTGACAAAGTCAGCCTGGCCCTGCAAGAGGGAACGCGGTGGGCACCGGATAAATCGCGGCGACTAAACCTCAGATTTTCCACCTTTTCTCAGGTGGCGAAGGGGCTATCGGGGGCAATTATTTTTGGGGTGACGGTGCTGGTAGCGCTGGCGATCGCTGGCGTCCAGGTCGGCCCCGTACTCGCCGGTGCTGGTATCATCGGCGTCGGCATTTCACTGGCTTCTCAAGGCCTGATTAAAGACTTCATCAACGGCTTTCTCATCCTGGTTGAAGACCATTTTGGCATAGGCGATGTGATCACCGTAGAGGGGCTTACTGGCGCAGTGGAGCATGTCAATCTACGCATTACTCAGCTGCGAGACATCGAAGGCCGCCTAATTACCATTCCTAATAGCCAGATCAACATCGTTCAAAACCTCTCAAAAGACTGGGCTCAGATCAATTTGTCTATCGACGTAGCCACCACCACCAACTTAGACAAAGCGCTGGCACTGCTCAAAGCAACCGCCACCGAACTCGCTGAAGATGAGCAGTGGAAGCCACTGATTCTAGAACCGCCGGAGATGCTGGGCGTCGATAAAATCGATCACGCGGGCGTGACGCTGCGCCTGCTGCTCAAAACCCAGCCGCTACAGCAGTGGCCAGTCGCCTTTGAACTGCGACAGCGAATCAAACAAGCCTTTGACCAGGCAGGCATTGCCATTGGCGTACCGCAAGAACATTTAGAACTCCGCTGGCAGGGACGCTCGGATAGAAAGGCGGATAAAAATGGCAGGGACAGCAAAACAGCGACCGTTCAAATGAGCGCAGAAGCACCTGCCCAAACCGATGCATCCAGCTAGACCTACTGCTGGATACCATCTTCAGGGAAAACCCATTTAGGCCCTTCACGGGTGCGTTCTTGCTGCTTGCGACGCACTGCTTCAGCGGCCATTTCTAGCATGGCATCTAGAGAAGTGCTCTCAATAAACTCGGATGCCTGCTGCTGAGATTCTTTGTGAGGGCACTGCTCGCCCAATGCACAGCCGTCTTTACAGGCTTCAGCACAGTTAATTTCTGTCATGGTCTAATGCAATTGAAGTTAAACGTTTTCCCGTCTCCATTTTAGGGGATCGCCACGGTAGGGATCTCTATATTCAGCGTTAGATTGCAGTGGCGATCGCTAGCCCAAATCGTTCAAACAGGCTCCGAGCGCAGTGATCAGCAGGTCTATGTGAGCCTGCGTGTGAGTGGCCATCACGCTCATCCGCAGGCGACTAATCGGGACGGTCGGCGGTCGCACAGCTGAGACAAAAATGCCGCTATCTTTAAGCTGCTGCCCCAAGCTGAGAACAGTAGCCGCGTCTTTTACCTGCAAGCAAACAATGGCAGAGTCTGAAGGCAGTCTCAGAACTGCCTGCTGAGAATCGGGCAAGCCGCTCAAAAGCTGATCGAGCTGCTGAGCCAGGTAGCGGGCATTGGTATGAAGCTGCACTAGACGGTCAGGCGAGTGCTGAAGTAGCGTAATCGCCGCCAGCGCTGCCGCCGTATCTGCTGGCGAAAGGCCGGTCGTATAGATCCAGCCAGGCGCTCGGTTGCGCAAAAAATCGATTAGGTCGCGGCTGCCAGCAACATAGCCACCCAAGCTGGCAAAGGCTTTGCTGAGCGTGCCCATTTGCACCATCGGCTGATGACCACAGCCAAAGTGCTCGGCGCAGCCTGCCCCCGTTTTACCTAAAACGCCAGCGCTGTGAGCCTCATCAATCATCACCATCGCTTCGAAGCGATTAGCCAACGCTAAAATCTCAGGCAGCGGGCACAAGTCCCCATCCATACCAAAAACGCCATCGGTCAAAATCAGGCAGCGGCGATGCGCAGCGCGGCGATCGCGCAGCGCGGCGGCTAGTCGAGATAGATCGCAGTGCCCATAAGTCACCACAGTCGCACCGCTCAAGGTTGCGCCGTTTTTCAGGCTGGCGTGATTGTATTCGTCGGCCAAAATCAGGTCGCGGCTGTTTACCAGGGCGGTGATAGTACCTATGTTTGCCAGATAGCCGCTGCTGAAAACGAGGGCGTCTTCTGTACCTTTGAGGTGAGCGATCGCCCGCTCTAATTCATCGTGTAGGGGCCGATGGCCGCTCAGCAGTCGGGAGCCGGTTGCGCCAGTGCCGTAGGTTTGGGTGGCGGCGATCGCTCGTTCCACCACCAGCGGATTGCCCGCCAAGCCCAGATAGTCGTTGCTGGCAAAATTGACTAGAGTGCGGCCTGCCATCGTCACAACTGGACCGGGTAGACCTTCGACAGTCTGCACGCTGCGATACCAGTCAGCTTGGTGGAGGGTGCGCAGAGATTTTTTTAGCCAGCGATAAGCATTGGGCATAGCGTTGTCAGGCAGCTAGCGTCAGGCCGTCAGACAAACAGCATCAGCTTGCAAAATACTTTGCGAATTACTTGTGCGAATTACTTGTGCGAATTGGCTAACTGGCACCTTTTCTGCCAGCTCTGCGGCTTTGAGTGTTTATCGTTAAGGTCTTCGCTAGCCCAATCATAGTATGCAAAACAGATGGATTTCACTCTCAGTGGCAGGGGCGATCGCTCTTGGCGGTCTGGCCTTATTCCACCGGCAGCTATTCTGGGGCTACATCATGGCCAGCTACTATTTCTCTGACCAAAGCGATCCTTACGAACCCTGGGATGGCTGCGTTGACCCCACCTCTCAAGCCGAACTCGACGCCTGGATAGCTCACTCAGAGGCCACCGGCGAACCGCTCTGCGACCCTGACGTGGTCAACTTCCAGTTTCCAGAGTCTTCAGAAGAGGCCCCGTAGGCAAAAAAGCTGACCTTGATAGTCAGAGTCAGCCATTAGTGAGTGCGTTAGAAAGAGCGACTGTCTAGCGCCATTGCTGTCAGCTACGCCTGCTGCTGGCGGCGTCGCCCAATCATCAGGCCACCTGCCGCTAAAAGCCCAAGTACAACTCCAGGTTCTGGCACAGATGCCGCCTCGTCAGCTAACAGCTCCACGCGAAAGCGTGCGATTTCGTAGCCAGGCGCAGTAAAGTCGGCATTGGCAAAATCGTCGCTGCTGAGAATCCGACCGCCAGGAATGAAACCTTCTGCCAGCTCTACCCCGCCATTTTCATCAATACCTGTATCAGGCGCTTGCTGACCAAAAAACGCCGTGCTTTCTGGCAGCTCGTCGTTGACTTCAGAGCCAGCATCTAGCACCTGCGCCCCGGTAATGACAAAATCTGCGCCCACAAAATTGCCCGCATCGTCAAAGATGCGGTGGGCTAGCGGGTTGCCGTTGGCAATAAAAAAGTCATTGCTGGGAATGACCATGGAGGCATAGCTAAAATACCGGCTGCTGGCAGCGCTAGCATCCAAATCAACCTCAAAGCTGGCAGATTCACCTGGGTCAATAGGGCCTGGGGCTCCCGTCAGACCGAGAATAGCGCCCTGCACCTCACCATCATCGGCTGCGGTAAATTCGTCGTTTAGAGCAGAGACAATACCGTCTTCTGCTACTCGCTCTAAGCCCTCAGTAACCGGTTCGCCCCGGTCGTAGAGGTCAAAGTTGCCATCGTGAAAACCAAACCAGACCGGGGTGAGAAAAGTGCCGTTAGTCGGCGCTAGATTATCGACTGTGATCTTCAAAGTGGCGGCATCAGCCAAGGGTGCTAAGGCCAACGTAGAACTGGCAGCGATCGCAGATGCAATCAAGCCTTTACGTACTCTCATAGAAATATCTCCGTATGGTTTTAGCCAAAGCCACTATGGTGAAGCCGGGCTAAATAGACCCTGAGAAAATTCTGAGAAGGCCCTGAGGATATCTATAAAGTCTTTATGAAGCTGAACTATAGCGTCAGCCACTTTGCTCGCTACAGGAGTGACCGTTAGAACCGCTGCATACTGTGGGACAAGTGGCGCACCTACGCCAGTAGGCGCAGTTTTATCTTTAGGGGATACATTCGGTAATTTGCTATACGATAAGCATCGCCTCAAAGAGGATTACAAAACACTCCGGCCCAAAGCCCTGTGACAATAGCGTCAGGCCGATCAGAAGAAAGCAACCCAAACAGCTGGTTTCCTGCATTGAACTCTATTCCTAGAGAACTGCTCGCTGTCTGAACACTGTAGGCCTTCTTCAGCTCTGCTAAGGATGTACCAATACCAACATTGTTGACCGTAGTCAGTCTCTTGCTCATCGCGTGCGTGCGAATACTCCAGCCGGCAAACTGGCCCTGAGTAGCATTCAAAACAAAACCGTTCCCCCAAGTTGTAAATGTCATTGGTCCTGCGTCACACTCACTGTTGGCTGCTGATACGGCGGGTTCTCCCAGTACGGTGGAAACAGCCACTATAGCCAAAGTGATATCAGAATCAAAAGAAACAACCTGAGTTTCATTAGATCGAGTATTCGTCACTTGGACACCATCTTCAGCTAGCCTCAGCGAGGATTCTTTGGGAGCTTCTGTGGTTTGCTCTTCTGTAGTCCGTTCTTTAACAGTAGGTTTTTTTTCCTCTAATTCAGCGCCCGATTCGACGCCGTAACCGTAGCTCTCTGCCCCGATGTCATCTGATACCCGGTCACAAGAGGTGATAGCTATCAAGATCAGCAGCAGGTAAAAAGGTAGTGACATATGAAAAACTTGTCGGAGCAATCCTCAGATATTGAGGCGTCTAAGGCCGGTCAAAATCTATTTAACCCGACTTTGCTTCCAATTGTATTTGGTGTCTGTTCAATAAGCATGAGGCTCTTGATAAGAGGACTGAGGAAGCATTGCACTCAACCCTTTTCAGCTAGCGGCAGCATTACCCGGCTGAGCGTGCGGCCATCTTCCATTTTCAAGAGGGTAAACTCGCCGCCGAGCTGCTGCATCAGCGATTGGCACACCCACAAATGGCTGTAGCGTGGCTGCTGCAAAGTGGAGGGCGACAGCAAGTCCGCCGGACGGCCCTGCGCCATCTCCTGCAAAACTAGCGGCGCAACAGTGCCTTCGTCAGTAATAGATACTTCTATCCAAGACGGGTCAGTCGGGCGGCACCAGATATCAATGCGATCGCCGAGCGGAGAGCGATCGCAGGCCTCAGCAATCAGCTCATACAGGACAAACTCTAGCTTGGTCGTATCTCCAGAAATGTTTAAATTGCTCTCGCAGTGAACCTTAGACCACAGCTGGCGCTCTTGCAGCAGCGGATTGGCCCGAGTCATCGCCCGCTTCAGCAAACTGATCAAAGGCATACTCTGAGTGTGAATTTTAACCGCCCAGCGCTCGTGGTCTGCTACCCAGGCCAGCTGCTCAGTCAGGGCGTTCATCTTTTGGAGGAGCATCTGCTGACGGGCATCTGCCGGATTGGGCTGCAAGCGCAGTTGCTGCAAGCAGTCTTTCAAACTGCGGTTGAGGTCTTCGATTTGATGCTGCTTGTACCAGTTGAGCTGGGTGAGCTGCTGCTGACGATTGAGCATGGCAGCTGTAAGGTTGAGGTGGCGGCGACACCAGGCCAGCTGGTTAACGACAATGCCAAACAGCGTCGTTTGCGCTTCTGACCACTGACGGCTGGCGCTATCGGCAACTACAATCACCGCGTTGAGTTCGTGCTCGGGCGCGGTGCGCAGTGCCATCGCCAAAATTTGCGCCTGCGCTGGCCCTGAGATCCACTGCTGGCCATCGGCGGGCAAATCTTCTAGCCGGAACGCCAGTAGACCGTCAGTAGCAGCCGTCCAGCTAATCACCGGATCGGCCTCTACTGAAAGGTACCGCTGGTCAGCTAGCTGAAAGCTTCTATTTTGCAACAGCATATGGCTGATTTTGGCGAGATCCTCGCCATTTTCCCAGGTGACGATGGCAACTAGCGGCACATGTAATAGCTGAGCAATGTGACGAGTCGCAGATTGGTCGAGCGCATCAATATGAGAAAGCCGCTGCAAGCTGCGCATTCCCCACTGAAAGGTTTCGTGCAGCTGAGCTTGCTGGTCAGTCTGCCGCTGGAGCTGCCACTGGTGCAAGATCAGACCGATCTGACTGCTGAGAGTTTGCAGCAGCTCGCGATCGCTCTGACTCCAGCGGCGGTCTATTTTATCGGTGACAATAATCAGCCCCTCAGGTGAGTGGCCGGGCGACGTGTTGCTCACCAGCAGCGATTCGACCCCCATGTCCTGAAAGTGCGATCGCCAGGCAGCAAATTTTAGATCGCTCTCCAAACTTTCGACGCTGACAGGAGAGTGGGCCCGCTTCAGCATTTTTTCATCGACAGCCGCCAGCGGCAGCCAGTGCTCTGTTCGCCCGACGCTGTGACCGGTGCGGTAGCACAAATCAAACCCGCCCCGCTCCAGATTGGCACTGAGCACCAGCAGCTGATCGGTACCAATGCGGGCGGCGAGCTGCTCTACGCAGAGCCCCAGTACATGCTGCCAGTCGCGATCGCTATGAATGCTGCGAGTCACGCCAGCGCTGAGCAGCTGGTCAGATTTTACCTGGCTCAAAGCGGCATCCATCTCGGCTGTTGGCATCGCCAGCCCAATCAGCCGGGCCACGCCCTGCACATATTCTTTTTCGACCTCGCTCCAAATGCGGGAGTTGGCTCCTTCAATACTGATAAATCCCTGAAGCTCATCGTGATAGACAATCGGCGCGATAATGAGCGATTGGGTGCCCAGATGCTGCATCAGCCGGTTGGCCATGCTCGCTTTGAGAGAGCCTTCCAGTTCACCGCACACGGTCATCTCTTCGGCGCAAAGGCTCTGGTACAGGCTCTGGATTTCGCTGACTGGCAACGTGCCGTTGGACTTGCCCTGGCGCTTGCCCACCCGACACCAAAAATTGCGTCCCCGTGTCTCCAGCCAATAAATGCTGACGGGCGCACCCATAAACTTTTGAGTTTCTTCAGCGACTAGCTGCAAGCGAGCGTCTAACCCCGATAGACGGTCTAGCGACCCCAGCAGGGCCAGCAGCGGCTTGGCGGGTTGTTTGGTCTGCTGCCGCTGCGATTCAAGAGCGTTTTGGTGGATGGCTTCTGCCAGGGCGTTGTTGATAGCCAGCAGGATGGAATTTTCTAAAATGCCGGGGGTGACTCCCCAGTGCTGCGAGCATAAGACGATCAGCCCAAAGCAGAGGCCCCGTCGCTGAATCGGTAAAACGACGGTGCCCTGTAGCTCAAAGGTTTTGGCAATTCGGGCCAAAGCGCCAGCCCGAGATTCTTCGCGAATATCGGCAATTACCATTGGCCGCTGCTGCACAATCACCTGCTCTAAGACATCGCCAGGGTGCAGCGCCAGCGAGGCATAAGAAAAGTGGCGGGGGCCTTGGGTGATTGCCCCACGGGTGGTGAGCTTGTGGTTAAAGCGGTCGTATAGGCCCATCCACAAGAGGGCGTAGCCAAACTCTGTTTGAATGGCGGCGAGTGCTGTTTGAATAGATTTGTCGAGCGTTTCAGCCTCCCAAATGGTGGGCAGTACCTGGCTGAGATCTTGCTTGTTCAGGCCGTGAGGCGATCGCGGGTCAGTGCTGTGAACGGGAGTCTTAGCCATGTTGAAAAGAGCCGCTGCGGGCTTAAAACCTGAGGTCAGTAGATAGCGAGGGTCAAGGCGCGACCGAGCCTAAAAAAGCCGAGCCAGTAGAAGCACAGAGCACTGATGGAGAATGAGCAGAGTCTTTATACCCGTATAGTTCCCTTTGCTATTGTCTGGTCTAACGCGATTTTTGCTATTGTGGTTGCGCTACGCTATCGAGGCTATCGAGGCTGGCGCTGTTTTTGGAGTTTCTTTTGCAACAGCTCTATCGGCTGGGTCTGCGCCCGCTATTGTTCAATGCCTTTAAAGCAGATGCTGAGGCTGTTCACCGTCAAACCATTGACACGCTGGCCTGGCTAGCGGCTGACCCGGCGTTGGGAGCGATGTTTCATCAGCCCACCCGACTGGCAGCGCAGGCAGCGATCGCCGGTTTGTGCAGCAGGCGATCGCCCTGTCTCAGGCAGTCTCTCTGGGGCATCTCTTTTGACAATCCCTTGGGTCTAGCCGCCGGGTTTGATAAAGACGGCGCAGCGGCTCGGGCCTGGCCGCTGCTAGGCTTTGGCTTTGCAGAACTCGGCACGGTGACTTATCACGCGCAGCCGGGCAACCCTCAGCCCCGACTGTTTCGACTGCCTGCCGACCAGGCCGCGCTCAATCGCATGGGTTTCAACAACAAAGGCGCAGCCGCCCTCTCTCAGCAGCTAGCCAGTCTGTGGCCTGAGAGCAGCTATCCAATACCCATTGGCATCAACTTGGGTAAGTCCAAAAAGACGCCGCTCGCCGAAGCTGCCACTGACTATCGCCAGAGCTTTGACTTGCTAAAAACGCAGGGAAGTTATTTTGTTGTAAATGTGTCTTCGCCAAATACGCCAGGGCTGCGATCGCTCCAAGCCAAAGAACAGCTCTTGCCTATTTTAGAAACCCTGCAAACGGCCAACGCCGAAAGCAAACCGCTGCTGGTGAAAATCTCACCCGATCTCGCTGCTGAAGACATTCACGAAATTGTCGAACTCGCCCAAACCTGCAAACTGGCCGGCATTATTGCCACCAATACAACCATCAATCGAGAAGGCTTAAAGACTCAAAAAATTGCAGCAACCGGCAAAGCCGTCGCCATCGAAGCAGGCGGTATCAGCGGAGCGCCGGTTGCTCAGCGCTCTACAGAAGTCATTCGCCTGATTTATCAACAAACCCAGGGCACCCTACCCATTATCGGCGTAGGCGGCATTTTTAATGCTGACGATGCTTGGGCCAAAATTACAGCAGGGGCCTCATTGCTACAAACCTATACCGGCTGGGTATATGAGGGGCCAACAATGGTTCGCTCAGTTTTAGACGGGCTATTGCAGAAGCTTGATAACCACGGTCTAAAAAATATCTCTGATGCAATAGGGATCTGCTCTCAAACAGAGGCTCCACCCAACTGCTGACTTCACAGATGATCGGGATCTACGCCTAGCGCTCTAAGCTTCTCTGCTAGCTTGCTGGCTTCTGCTTTCGCACTATAGGCCTCTGCTTTTGCGCTATCAGCTTCAGCCTGTGCCCGTTCTGTATCAGTCAACAGCCAATTTCCTGACGAATCGCACCATCTTAACCAAGGCCCAGGAACGTCTTCAAAGTAATCATTCCAAATTCCCAGACCGATTTCAAGATCATCTAGCCAAATTTTCGGCGAGCTTGCTTGAACAGTCTGTTCTTCATAGCCACTGCCGTTGTGTTTAAAGTATCGCAGTCTCTGGGTGTACTTGCTGTATACGATGTAGTGAGGAACCTTCAGGTACTTCTCGTACACGTCAAATTTTCTAGGCGGTTTTATTTTGCTAGTCGCGATCGCCTCCGCTTCAGCATCACTCATCAAATCTGGGGCAGGGTTAGCTATATAATCAGCTTTCTCGTAAAACCGTCCTAAGTCTTCTCGCTCTGTGCGATACGACAAAAACTCTACGACGACCGTGGGGGAGCGTCGCTCCTGCCAGACTACGTAGCTCTGTCTGGAATCCTCGCCCCTTTCACCGTTGTATACGCGGGGGACATCTACGGCCAAAAACCAGTCCGGACGCTTGTGCCAGAGCGGATGGTCTAGCTCGTAATAAATATTTAAGTCCGAGCCCGTGAAACGATTTTTTGAAGAATATCCCTTCAAAGACAGCGTTCTGCTCAGTAGCTGAGGCTGAAGGTCGTGAAATTCGTCTGGCAAGCCGGGCTCCTCTGGAAACTCACTGGGCAGATCATACATGCTCGGCAGCGAGTGACAAGGCGATCGCGGCGGATCCGTCTGAGGCATAGAGCGGCCAGTGAAAGTCATAGGAGAGGCTACACGAGCTTAATTACCATCATTATATTTTTTAACTGGCTTCACCGTCGGGCTTGAGATAAGTCTCTAGCCAGCGCACCATTTCCCAGAGAACGTGACCGACCGCTTCGCGAGAGCGGTAGCCGTGTTCTTCGTAGGGCAAACTCACCCAGCGCACTGTGCCGCCAAGTCCTTTCATTGCCTCGTACAGTCGCTCGGTTTGAATTGGGTAGGTGCCCGAGTTGTTATCGGCAGCGCCGTGAATGAGCAGCAGCGGCTGATTGATTTTGTCGGCAGCGAAAAAGGGAGACATCTGGCTGTAGGTATCAGTAGCATCCCAAAAGTGACGCTGTTCGCCCTGAAAGCCAAAAGGGGTCAGACTGCGATTATAAGCGCCGCTGCGAGCAATGCCAGCCGCAAATAAATTGGTATGGGCTAGCAGATTTGCCGTGGTAAACGCGCCGTAGGAATGTCCGCCAATAGCCAAGCGACCCGACTCACTGACGCCTCGCCCAACTAAATAATCGACAGCAGCGGTGGCACTGTCGATGAGCTGTTCTAGGTAGGTGTCGTTAGGTTCGGTCTCGCCCTCGCCGACAATCGGCATCGTCGGCCCAGAGAGCAGCGCATAGCCCTGAGTGAGTAAAAACATCACGGAAGCTCGGCTAGGTCTGCCAAAGGTATTTTCTGAGCGAGTGACCTGGCTGGCCGTCTGGCGGCTTTTGTGTTCTTCTGGGTAAACCCACAAGAGAGTGGGCAGCGGCCCGTCGCGCTCTAGGTCATAACCAGGCGGCAGGTAGAGGGTGGCCGAAAGCTCTAAGCCATCGGCGCGGCGGTAGCGCACAATCTCTTTATGAATGGCTTCGTACCAGGGCAGCGGATCTTGAAAATGAGTCAGGGCAACTGTCTGAGACTGGTCACGGTCGTGTAGCCAGTAGTTGCCGGGGGCAGTTTTGCTCTCCTGGCGGATGATGAACTGATGGGCGGCTGGATCGAGGACTTTTCTCACTCTAGAGAAGGTATTGGGGGGCGATCGCCACAGCCTTTCTTTCTCACCACTGGCCAAATTCAACCTGTCTAAAAAAGGTTGGACTCCTTCCACAGAAGCACCGCGACCATTGAAGTAGATATCTCCTTGAGCTGAGAGCAGCAGCGTTTGCCAACCATGTTCGCCGGGTGTTGTTATGGGTTCACCCGGATTGCTGTAGGCATCTTGAAAGTTGCGTTCTGATAACAAAACAGGGGACACCTGTCGGTCGTCGGGTGCGAGTCGCCAGGTGCGAACCTGACGGCTGGTGTAAAAGGCTTCGTAGGCTAGCGCTGTTGTGCCATTGCCCCAAACCAAACTGTTAAATCGCAGGGTTGACTGCCACAGCAGCTCCGGCGCATCGGTGAAGGGAGCAGAGAGGGTATACACACTGTCACGATACTCACTTTCCCGCTGAGCATCGCCGCCGTCTAGGGCTTCTATCCAATACAGGGTGGCCGGTTTATCGGCCCGCCAGCCCGTTGCTCGCCGTCCGTCTCGAACAGAGTCGAAATTGATGGAGATTTCTTCAGCTAGGGGCAAGTCGGCCACCGTATAGGCAGGCTTGCCCTCAAGATTGAAAACTTTGGTGCAGACGGGGAAGCGAGAAAGCGGGACCTGATAGGAGAAGGGACGATGGGTCGTGGTCGTCATTAGCCACTGACCGTCAGGAGAAGGCGAGAAGCTTTTGAACAGATCAGGTTCTGTAATCGGAGTTTGTTCGCCAGCCAGGGTGAGGCGGATGAGCTGCGAAGTCAGGTAGTACTCCAGCAGATTTTCGTCGTGAGGACTGGTCAGCAGGTTGGTGTAGGTGCGAGCAGGCGTAGTGCGACCCAAATTTTCTTCTACAATCGGGCCGACCGGTAAGACAGGCGCGTCAGGCGGTGGGCCTGCCTCTGTGCGGACTTTGCAGATTAGGCTGTTGTCAGGTAGCCAGCGGACGACGCTGCCACAGGTAGCATTGAGAATAGGGCCAGTCAGGGCGCGGGCCTGCGCTGCTTTAAGGTCGAGCACCCACAGACTGATGCCGCTCTCATTCTCTATTTTTGTATGCGTAAAGCAGAGATATTGGCCGCACCGCGACCAGCTTAGATTGCGAATGCGGGCATCAGGAGGGAGCTGAATGGGGCGGGCGGTTTTTTCCTCGCGGCGGCGAATGGCCAGACTGCGGTAGTAGCTTGGTTTGGCTGGCCCCCAGGTTTTGGGGTTGATTTGGAGACCCGCGATCGCCACTTTTGGTGCGGCCAGTTCTGCTATCGGCGGCAGCTCCGCCTGGCCCAGTTCAACCATCCACTCGGCCTCGGGGGAAAAGGCGACGGTAGGGAGCTGCGGGGCGTTGAGCATGGAGGCGATGGGCTCAGGGGGAGCTTGCCAGGTGTCCTGAGCAGGGAGAGTCATAGGGGAAAGTATGAGGGATGAACGATGAGCGATGAATGAGACTGTAGGTTGGCTTGAGGTGGGAAACTCAATCGGCTTGATCTGCGAATTCGTCTACGGAGGGGCAGGTGCAGATGAGGTTGCGATCGCCAAAGGCTTGGTCAATACGGTTGACGGCGGGCCAAAATTTGCGATCGCGTGTCCACTGCGTCGGAAAGACTGCCTGCTCGCGTGAGTAAGACCGCTGCCAATCATCGACGAGATCGGCGGTGGTGTGAGGGGCGTGGTGCAGAGGGCTTTCTTCTGTAGCAATTTCGCCAGACTCAATCTGCTGAATCTCGGCGCGAATGGCAATCATGGCATCGCAAAACCTGTCCAGTTCGCCCAAAGCTTCGCTCTCAGTAGGTTCGACCATGATCGTACCGGCTACTGGCCAAGACATAGTCGGCGGATGAAAGCCATAGTCGATCAGGCGCTTGGCAATATCATCAACAGTCACCTGAGCGGTTTTTTTGAAGCCTCGCAAATCAACAATGCACTCGTGAGCAACCAGTCCGCCAGCACCCTTGTACAAAATATCGTAGTGACCTTCTAGCCGCTTGGCGATGTAGTTAGCGCTAAGAATGGCAATCTCGCTGGCCTGCTTAAGTCCTTCGGCTCCCATCATCTGAATGTACATCCAGGAGATTGGCAGAATGCTGGCACTGCCCCAGGGCGCGGCGGCAACAGCGCCAATAGCGGCTTCGCCGCCTGTTGAAATCAAGCTGTGACCGGGCAAAAATGGCACTAAGTGAGCGGCAACCCCAATCGGGCCAACGCCGGGGCCACCGCCCCCGTGAGGGATACAAAAAGTCTTGTGCAAGTTGAGATGACAGACATCTGCGCCGATATCGCCCGGACTGCACAGTCCCACTTGGGCGTTCATATTCGCGCCATCCATATACACCTGACCGCCGTGGCTGTGAATAATCTTGCAAACGCTTTTGATACTCTCTTCAAACACGCCGTGAGTAGACGGGTAGGTCACCATTAGCGCAGCCAGACTGTCTTGATGCTTTTCTGCTTTAGCGGCCAGATCTTCGACATCAATATTGCCGTCGTCATCGCATTTGACGGCGACTACTTTCATACCGGCCATGACTGCGCTCGCCGGGTTGGTGCCGTGGGCAGATTGTGGAATCAGGCAGATATTGCGATCGCCCTCTTCCCGAGACGCGTGATACTGACGGATCACCAACAGCCCTGCATATTCTCCCTGTGAACCCGCATTAGGCTGAAGCGAGATCCCCGCAAACCCAGTAATCTCAGCCAGCTGCGCTTCTAGCTGGGTGAAGAGAACCCGATAGCCCTGGGTCTGCGAGAGGGGGGCAAAGGGGTGAATCTGCCCAAACGCTGGCCAGGTAATCGGCACCATTTCAGCTGTGGCGTTGAGCTTCATGGTGCAAGATCCTAAGGGAATCATTGCATTGGCTAGCGAGAGATCTTTGCTTTGCAAGCTGTACAGGTAGCGCAGCAGTTCAGTTTCGCTGTGGTACTGGTTGAATACGGGATTAGTCAGGTAGGGCGAAGTGCGGCGCAGCGGCTCAGGCAGCGGTTCTCTTCGCAGAGAATCTAGCTCAGGCGCAGATTTGTCACCCGCAAAAATAGCCAGCAGTTCAGCCAGCTGCGCTGGTCCGGTCGTTTCATCTAAAGAAACACCCAAGGTCTGAGGTTGACCTGACCGAATCGGATCGAGGCGCAGGTTGACCTGGCGCTCAGCGGCACGGGCAATGATATCGGCGGTTTGCTCGCCAGTGACGACTGTGAGCGTATCAAAAACAGGCTCGGTGCTCAGCGGATAGCCCAGCCGTCGCAGGCCATCTGCCAGCGCGTTGGTGAGCTGATGAATGCGCGTAGCAACGCCTTTGAGCCCGGCGGGACCGTGGTAGACCGCATAGGTACCGGCGATGATTGCCAGCAGCACTTGAGCCGTACAAATATTGCTGGTGGCTGAGTCGCGGCGAATATGCTGCTCGCGGGTTTGCAAGGCCAGTCTCAGAGCGGGTGCGCCTTTGGCATCTTTAGAAATGCCCACCAGACGGCCCGGTAGTTTGCGTGCGTAGGCTTGCTTAGTGGAAAAGTAGGCAGCGTGAGGCCCACCATAGCCTAGCGGTACGCCAAATCGCTGCGTGTTGCCCACTGCAATATCCGCGCCAAATTCGCCGGGGGGCTTAAGCAGAGTGAGGCTAAGCAGCTCGGCGGCAACGGTCACGGTCGCGCCTGTCTCGTGAGCTTGCTCGATGAAGTCTGTGTAGTCATAGATCGCGCCATCGGTGGCCGGGTATTGCAGCAGCACGCCGAAGAAGGGGCCGCCCGCTAGCGCTTCGGGATCTCTATGGCTGCCGATGACGACTTCTATATTGAGGGGATGCGATCGCGTCTTAATCACCTCAATCGTCTGCGGATGGCAGCTCGCCGACACCCAGTACCGCTTAGCCGCTTTAGCCGCCTTGTCTTTGCACAGGCCATAGCTCATGCTCATGGCTTCTGCTGCCGCTGTCCCTTCATCTAGCAAAGAAGCATTGGCAATTTCTAGCCCGGTCAGGTCGCTCACCATCGTCTGATAGTTGAGCAGCGCTTCGAGCCGTCCCTGAGAGATCTCTGGCTGATAGGGGGTGTATTGGGTATACCAGCCAGGGTTTTCTAAGATATTGCGCTGAATGACCGGCGGCGTCACGCAGCTGTGATAGCCCAGGCCAATGTAGCTGCGATAGACCTGGTTGAGCGCTGCAATGTCGGCGATCTTGTTTAGCGCCTCGCTCTCAGTCAGTCCTGCTGCAATCTCCAAAGGCTGGCTTAGCCGAATGCCAGCAGGCACAGCAGCGGCGATTAAGTCATCCACACTATCAAAGCCGAGAACGGTCAGCATTTTATCAATATCGGATGCAGTCGGGCCGAGGTGCCGCTGAGCGAAGCGATCCGCAGGCAGGCGATCTGTCCAGATCGAGCGGGCTGCTGACGGGCTGCTGCTGACGGCATCAACCACAGTATTGGCCACAGTTTGAGCGGTTGCCGTAAAAACCTCAGGAGACGGAGCGGTCTGATCGTAGGGCATGATAGCGGGGATAAAAGTGCGAGCTGACGGGCCAGCGCCTGATAGGTAGGCTACGCCCACAGTCCTCTTAGTATTGTGTAACAAAAAACGGTTGACTGCTGTTCATAGCAGCGAATTCTGACTAGCTCCCCTCTACCTGCTCCTGATATTCTTCTGCCGACAGCGTATCGTCCAGATCTGAGAGATCATCCGCCCGTATTTTAATTAGCCAGGCATCGCCAAACGGATCATCTGCAATCTGCTCAGGCGACTCGATCAGCGCCTCATTGCGCTCTAGCACTTCACCATCGACTGGCGACTTCAGGTCTTCAACCGCCTTTACCGACTCAATCGTGCCAAAGTTTTCGCCCTTTTCCACCGCATCGCCAATAGCGGGCAGCTCCAAAAACACGACATCCCCCATCTGATCTACCGCAAACGCAGTGATGCCCACCGTTACTGTTTTGTCTTCCTCGTCCACCCGCGCATATTCGTGAGTGTCCAGATATTGCAAATTGTCAGGATATTCAAACGCCATGATATTTCCTCAAGGTGACCGCAATCAGGTCAGTCAGGTCGTACTCCAGTGATTGGATGCTGCCAGTATTGCACCGCTGGTCTCAAGATAGACAGACCTCAGCCAAAATTATTTCACAAAACTACTTCACAATGTCGCAGCAGCTTGCGGGTAAAGCAACTCACCGCGCAGCCTCTATCCTATTTGCCTACCTTGTAAAACGGACGCTTCACCACTGTTGCCGGAAAAGTTTTACTGCGAATGGCCACCTCTAACACCTGGCCGAGCTTTGCTAGAGACGGTGGCACATAGCCCAAGGCGACCGGAAAGCCCAGCGTGGGTGAAAGCGTACCGCTGGTAACAACGCCAACCGGTTTGCCCTGGCTGAGAATAGGGTAGTCGTGACGAGCAATATTGCGGCCCTCCAAAACGAGGCCAACCAATCTGCGCTCTAGGCCTTCTGCCTTTTGCCGCTCCAGCACGGCGCGACCGATAAAGTCAGCGGTTTTATCCCAATGCACCAGCCAGCCCAATCCGGCTTCTAAGGGCGTCGTCGCATCAGTGATGTCTTGCCCGTACAGGGCCATTGATGCCTCTAGCCTCAGCGTATCGCGTGCGCCCAATCCGCAAGGAACCACGCCCAAATCCATTAGCGCTTGCCACACGTCTACCGCGATCGCCGCTGGCACCATTACCTCAAACCCATCTTCTCCGGTGTAGCCGGTTCTGGCAAAAAAGGCGGGTTGTCCCAATAGCTCACCGGTCAAGTGACCGTAACGAGGGACAGACTGAAGATCTTCATGAGGGCAGAGCTGCTGAAGTCGGGCGGTGGCTACTGGCCCCTGAACGGCAATCAGCGCTTGTTCAAGCGAAAGATCTTGGAGCTCCACAGTGTCGGGCAGATGCTTTTGCAGCCAGAGTTTATCTTTCTCGGTTGTCCCCGCATTCACAATCAGAGTAATTTTTTGCTGACTGCCAGTTTGCCCCTGGTGATAGACAATCAGATCGTCAATAATTCCTCCCTGCTCATTGATCAAGACCGTGTATTGGGCTCTGCCAGGAATTAGGCGGACCAGGTCGGAAGGGACAATTTGCTGCAAGGCACCGATGACATCTGTTCCGGTGAGTACAAACTTGCCCATATGAGAAATATCAAAGGCTCCGGCTGCCTGACGAACCGCCTGGTGCTCCTGCAAAATACCGCTGAACTGTACAGGCATTTCCCAGCCAGAGAAACCAGTCATTTTGGCTTTTTGCTGGAGGCAGATCGGGTGCAGAGGAGTACGCAGGAGGGTCGTCATAGCGGCCTATAGAGAGGATGTCTTTGAAAAGAGGCAAAAGTAAAGTTTTGATGCCTACTATTAAACCGTCTATTGAACACGCTCATGCGCTTTTGAGCTATGAAGAACGTCTCAAACATCGCTAAAGGCCGCCAGAGAATCTTTTCCCCGGGCGGCCTTTTAGTCAGTCAGTTCTGCGGAACGATTTGATCGGCTGAGATAGCCTCCTGATGTCTACAGGCTAGCGAGATCAAGATCAGGCGGTAGCAGCACAGTGTCGATCACATGGATGACGCCATTATCAGCAATGACATCGGGTTGGACAACGGTTGCCGTGTCATTCACCATGACGCCATCGGTATCGGCAGCAATGTTTAAATCTGCTCCTTCGACAGTGCTCGCTGCACCACTTTCAATATCAGACGAGGGGACAGCGCCCTGAATGACGTGATAAGAAAGAATCTGGGTCAGCACTTCCTGATTTTCAGGGAGGAGTAGTTTCTCGACGGTGCCTTCGGGCAGGGCGGCGAATGCCTCATCGGTAGGCGCAAATACGGTGTAGGGGCCTTCTGATCTGAGCGTTTCTTCCAAACCAGCAGCCTGAACAGCAGCTACCAGCGTATTGAATGAGCCGTTGGCAGCAGCCACGTCTACGATGGTTTCGTCTGTAGCAGCTGTGTCAGCGGGGGCCGCATCGTCTTCGGACATTTCGGTAGGATCTACAACGGCAGTATCCTCTGCCGGATCGCCCGCGCAAGAGACGGCGACTGGAAGGATCAATAGCGCAGCGGCAACGCCGGTAAACTGCTTGAGAGATTTGGTGGAGATCGAAAAACGCATAGTTGTCTTCTGAGTTAGCGAGTTGAGTTTTTGGATAGCTCTGGCTTGAACCTGTCTAATTGGGCAGGTAGCCATCCGTTCTTCTCATTAGAAGCAGGGAAAGTTAACAATCTCCCTGCTTTTTGGTTACATCTTTGTAATATTTCTCATAAAGCGACTCGACATTTAAGGTACAGACTGTCTAATAATGAGCAGCCGCTAATATTTATTCATAAAGCGCCGTATTTTTTAGAGACTGAGGATTAGACGTCTATGCACGTTCTATTTGCAGAAGATGAGCCTAAGATTGCCAGCTTTGTACAGGTGGGATTGAGAGAGCACGGGTTTGTAGTGGACTATTGCGACCATGGCGACTTGGCTTACGAAAAAGCTATCGAAAACGAATACGACGTGATTTTGCTCGATATCATGATGCCGGGCAAAGACGGGCTGTTCATTTTGAAGCATCTGCGGCAGGCCGGACGCAACATGCCGGTCATTTTATTGACGGCGCGCAATGAGCTAGATGACCGCCTGCATGGGCTGAATCTGGGAGCCGATGACTATATTGCTAAGCCTTTTTTTGTGGAGGAGTTGGTGGCGCGTATGTATGCGGTGATGCGCCGCAGCGCGGGCGAAGGGCAAAACCTGGTGACGGTAGGTCCCTTTAAGCTAGATCGGATTACTCGCACGGTCGTGTGCGATCAGCAGGCAGTGGAGCTGACGACCCGCGAGTTTAATTTGCTGGAATATTTGATGCGATCGCCTGGCCGCGTCTTCACCCGCACCCAAATGCTAGAGCACGTGTGGGGCTACGATTTCAATCCCAGCACCAATGTGGTAGACGTGTGCATTCAGCGGCTGCGCAAAAAAATCGACATAGAAGGTCAAGAACGCTGGATTGAAAGCGTCCGAGGCGTAGGCTACCGATTCCGGCAGGCAGAGACGCCATGAAGCCAGGAAAAACAGCCGGAAAGAGCAATGGGGCAAAGAGGTGAAGCTGAGGTCTTTTCGCTTACGGATTGCGCTGATGGCGGTGGCGCTGGCTGGTGGGGCGCTAGTGGGCTTTGGGCTGGTGGCCTGGCGGCTGATCTATGTAGCGAAGGTAAGCAGTCTAGATGCCAAGCTCGATAGTCAGCTACAGCGGATGGCGGCGCGGCGATCGCCTCTCTGGTGGCAAAATTTCACTCAAGAGCTACCGCGTGAGCTGGAGACCCAACTCGACACCCCGATTACGCTGCTAGGGGTAGATGCAAGAGGTAGAACGTTGCACTATTCAGTGAGTGAAGCCCGGCTCGGCAATGTTGCGCTAGAAATTGACCTGATGCTGACCACCTTAGGCAGCGAACTGGCTGATAAAGAGGAAAAAAGCCTGGACCCAGCTAGCCCCACGCCGGGTAGTAGCCCTACGCAAGTCTCGACCCGCAGCACCGCGTCTGGCAGCTGGCGCATCGGGATTGTGAATTCTGAGGCTGGGAAGGGGGCGATCGCCGTCAGTCTGCAAACCATCGATCAAGACATGGCGATGATTCGCAATATCTTTCTGGTGTCAATTCCTAGCACACTACTGATGATTGCAGTGGGCGCCTGGGTGCTCTCAGGCAGCGCGCTCAGACCCGTGCGCAAACTCACGAGTGTCATTCAGCAGGTGACGGCGACCGGGCTCGATCAACAGGTGCCCGTAGGTAGCGCCGATGTCGAATTTGTTGAACTCATTGAAGTCTTTAATCAGATGCTGACGCGATTAGAGCGCAGCTTTAAGCAGTCTTCTCGCTTTAGCGGCGATGCGGCTCACGAACTCAAAACGCCGCTGGCAATCTTGCGAGGCGAACTGGAGCTAGCCATGCGGCAAGCTAAACCCGGCTCGGCCTTGCAGCAGAGTCTGGGCAATCTGCTAGATGAGGTGGCTAGGCTGAGTGCAATTGTGCGTAAGCTGTTGCTGCTCTCTTTAGCCGATGCCGGACAGATCAGTATGCGGCGGGAGATTGTCGACATTGAGGAAATTTTGACGCTGCTGATAGAAGATATTGAGCTGTTAGATCCCAGCTTGCCAGTAGAGGTGAAGCTGATGGGTGAACTGAAGATCCGAGGCGATCGCGATCTGCTCACTCAAGTCTTACAAAATCTGATCGACAACGCCATTAAGTACAACTTACCGGAAGGCAAGGCCGTGCGATGGCTGTCAATTGTCGGACGGCAGCAAGGCAACAGCGTGCAGGTAACCGTAGCGAATGCCTCTAGAGATATTCCGCTAGAGGAGCGCGATCGCCTGTTTGACCGCTTCTATCGGGGCGATCTCTCTCGCAACCGCAAGCGAGAAGGGTTTGGCTTGGGGCTGAGCTTGGCCCGAGAAATTGCCCGCGCTCATAAAGGTGAGCTACGCCTGAATAGCACGCCCAAAGGGCAAACCGCTTTTACCCTCAGCCTGCCGATTCAGCCGCCGGATAACTGCGTTTGACAGCGAAAAAAAGGGCCGTCTGCTACCTTTAAAGGCATAGCCACCCGTTGTTTTTATGACTGCGACTACCGCTTCTCCTTCGTCTGCGAGCCAACGCACCGCTCCTCAGCCCTGGCATAAAAGCCTGGCTCAGCCCGCTTCAGAATTTGCTACTACCCCCTTACCAATAATCTCCGGTCGCATTCCTGCTGGGCTGCGCGGCACGCTCTACCAAAATGGCACCGGTCGTCTACAGCGTGGCGGTCAGCCCGTGGGCCACTGGTTTGATGGCGATGGGGCCATTTTGCGAGTGAATCTGACCGATACAGGCGCAACTGGCACCTATCGCTACGTGCAGACCGAGGGCTATCAGGCCGAAAGTGAGGCCGATGAATTTCTCTATGGCAACTACGGGATGCGCTATCCTGGCCCGCTGTGGGAACACATCTGGGGATTGATCAACAGTACTAGCATCAAAAATTCGGCCAATACTTCTGTGCTGGCGCTGCCGGATAAGCTGCTGGCGCTGTGGGAAGCGGGCAATCCTCACAGCCTTGATCTAGAGACGCTGGAGACCTTTGGGCGAGAGTCTTTAGGCTGGCTCAACAAAGGTCAACCTTTCTCAGCTCACCCTTTGCGCGATCCGCTTAGCGGCGAAATTTACAGCATTGGGGTGACGCCGCAGTGCAATTTGATTATTTATCGCTGCGATCGCGCCTGCAATCTCCTTCAACAAACCACAATTCCGCTAAAAGATGTGCCGCTAGTGCATAGCTTTGTGATGGCGGGGCCTTATCTGGTCTTTCTCGTCTCACCAGTCACGGTCGAGATGCTGCCGCTGTTGTTAAATCGCCGCAGCTATTCAGACTCTATGCAGTGGCGGAGCGATCGCGGCACACGAGTCATCGTCGTTGACCGCGAAAGTTTAGAAATTGTCTCGGAAGAACAGGCCGAGCCCTGGTTTCAGTGGCACTTTGGCAACGGCTGCCTGGAGGACGACGGCACGGTTCGCATGGATTTTGCCCGGTTTGACGATTTCCCTCAGATCAATGAGACGCTGCGAGAAGTTCCGTCAGGGCAGATGAAAACGACGGCTTACGGTAGCCTCTGGCAGCTACGGCTAAACCCTCAAACCGGGCGCATTCTCAGCAATGAGCGGGTGATAGATCGCGACTGCGAATTTCCGCAGGTGCCCGCTGCTCAAATCGGTCAGCCCTGGCAGCAGACCTATGTGCTGATGCATCGGCCAGGGGTGAGCACCGGGCAAGACTGGTTCGGGGCAATTGGCCGGTTTGACTACGCTACGGGCCGCTTGATCGAGGCCGATTTGGGAGAAGGCTACTACGGAACCGAGCCGCTGCATGTAGCTGATCGGCTGAATCCTGAAGAAGGATGGCTGCTGACCGTGGTGTATAGCGCTGCTGATGACCGCAGCGAGCTGTGGATTCTCGCGGCGGAGTTGGGTGAACCTGTTTGTCGGTTGGCGCTGCCGGGCGTGGTGCCACTCGGGTTTCACGGGACTTGGCAAGTCGCTTAAAGGCTGTCAGGCAGGAACGGGACTATGCGCGATAAAAGAGCGAAGGCGTCAGGTATTCCCGGCAGTGCGCAAGGGGGGAGAGCGCTGCGGATTGGCTTACTGAGCGTCAGTGCGATCGCCGCAGGCGTCTGTGCGGCGCTGCTGCTGCAATCACGTCAGCAAGTGTCCGTCGTACGGCTAGCGACCGGTGGCGAGACGGGCGAATACTATGCGTTTGGGGAGGCGATCGCCCAGGTCACCGAAAAGCACGCGCCCAATCTCCGCATAGAGGTACTGGCCTCTCCTGGCTCCAGCCAAAATATGGACAGCGTGCAGGCTCACACCGTTGACATGGCCCTGGTTCAGAGCGACACCCCCGTCCAGCCAGCCGTTCGAGCCGTCGCCCAGCTCTACCCCGAGATGTTTCATCTGATTGCCAACAGATCGGCCAACATCACCAGCATGGCCGACCTCAAAGGTAAGCGCGTCGCTCTGATGCCCGTCGGCAGCGGCTCTTATCAGCTATTCTGGCCGTTAGCCAGTCACTATGATCTATCCCCCCAAGACCTGACCGCTCAGCCTCTTCCTCCTGATGACGCCTATACTGCCTTGAGTCAGGGAAAGGTCGATGCCCTGTTTCGCATTATCGGCCTGGGCAACCCCGCAGTCGGCGAACTGCTCAAAACCGGCCAGTTTGACCTGGTGCCGATTGAGCAAATCGGAGCGCTACAGCTAAGCCAGCCCTACTTGGAGCCTACCGTTATTCCTCAAGGCAGCTACGATGGCGGAGCGCCCATACCGTCAGAAGATCTGCCGGTGGTCGCAGTCAGTGCGTTGCTGGTCGCGCACGAGGAGGTTGCGCCCGAGATTGTTGAAACCATAACTCAGATGCTGTACGAGCATCGCAACGAGCTGATTGCCATCAATCCTCGGGCCGCGAGTATTCAATCCCCTCAGGCCAGTCAAAATTTAGGCTTTCCGCTGCATCCGGGAGCCCGGTCTTACTATACGCAAGACAATCCGCCTTTCTTTGTAGAATATGCCGAGACGATGGGGTTCTTACTGTCTGTGAGCATTCTGGCCGCTTCAGGGATCTGGCAGGTGCGCCTGTGGCTAATCGGCCATCAAAAAAATCGAGCTGATCGCTACAATTTAGAGATTTTGACGCTCATAGAATCAGTCGAGCAAGCTACTACCCTTCAGGAACTTCAAACCCTACGGCAGCAGCTATTTTCAATGTTACGGCGAGTTGTTATTGACCTGGACGTTGACAAAATCTCTCCCGAATCTTTCCAGTCATTTACCTTCCCTTGGGAAGTCGCCATGACTACCTTGCACCACCAAGAGATGACGATTCATCGGGAAACACAGGTAGCCATGGAGGAAGGGTAAACGATGAAATACGAACTGCATCAAGAAGTCGCTCTGACGGCTGATTTGCCTGACAGCAGGTTAAAGGCTGATGACATCGCCACTCTGGGAGAGTTTGCCAACCGTCCTACAAATGGTGAAGAAGGCTGTGTTTTAGAAATTTTTGATGCTGTTGGTGAATCCATCGCAGTCATAGCAGTCGCAAAAACCACGATTCAACCGCTTAAGGCAGGCGAAGTCTTATCCGTTCGTTCCTTTGCTCAGGCTAGCTAATTTCAGCCTGATTGCCAATGGCCTAATCGCTTCAAACCATAAAAGCGGGGCGCTGAAGTAATTACTCATAGCGCCCCGCTTTTAATAGTCTTATAGCAGATGTCCTGATGCATTAGGACATCTGCTAGTCGAATTGCCCGCTGTTCTCTAGCGATTTCAGCCGACAACAGTATCCTAAGCAACTCGACAGAGGCTATAGCCCTGTCAATCTAGGGCACCTGAAGTTTGTCTTTTTATTCGGCCTACTTGTTTGGCTGAGGCGTCATTCGCAGATAAGGCTTCACTTCTGTTACGCCTTTAGGAAACTTCTTCTTGGCATCTTCAGTAGAGATAGAAGGTACTACTACGCAGTCGTCACCATCTTTCCAATTACCGGGAGTCGCCACACTCTCATACGCTGTCAGCTGAAGAGAGTCGATCACTCGCAAAATCTCATCGAAGTTGCGGCCAGTGCTAGCTGGGTAGGTGAGCGTGAGCTTCAGCTTTTTGTCAGGGTCAATCACAAATACGGAACGCACGGTCAGCGTGTTACCAGTGCTGGAGTTAGGGTGCAACATGCCATACAGGGTAGCGACTTTTTTGTCGTCATCGGCCAAGATGGGGTAGTTAATATCGGTGCTTTGCGTTTCGTTGATGTCGTTGATCCAGCCTTTGTGAGACTCGACGCCATCGACGCTGAGGGCGATGGTTTTGACGTTGCGCTTTTTGAATTCGTCCTGGAGCTGACCGACTAATCCCAGTTCAGTAGTGCAAACGGGGGTGTAGTCAGCCGGGTGAGAGAAAAGCACGACCCAGCTATCGCCTGCCCACTCGTGAAAATTGATCTCGCCCATGGAGGACTTTTGCGTAAAATCAGGGACGATGTCGCCTAGTTGAAGTGCCATATGTTGAGTTACCTAAGATGAGCTAGTGTGGTTTACTGACTGCCTGACCTGAGGGCGGCAGAAAACTTCTCAGTAAATTTTGCCATAATCCCCGGTATTCCGGTCGGAGTTTAGTAGATTTATTTATAATAGCGTGCTTAAAACCGGAACGATAGCCCCAGCGCTAGGGCGGTGATGGTGCCCGCTACGCAAATTTCACCCGAGGCAATCAGGGCCGGAATCGCCGCTATGGGTTTGAGCACAATTTCAATATCTTCGGTGGCGTCTAGCTGCTGCGGGCCAGCTAACCTGACGGGCTGCGCCTTGAATAGGTGAATGCGGTTATTTTGCTTGACGGGGTTGTTGTAGAAGGTAGCGATCGCTTCCCAATCCTCCCCGACATAACCCGTTTCTTCTGCTAGTTCTCGCTGAGCGACGGCCAGCGGTTCTTCCTCGGGGTTAAAGGTGCCCGCTGGCAGCTCCAGTAAAATTTCACCCACCCCGTGGCGATATTGCCGCACGAAGACGATCTGTCCGTCGGCGGTAATCGGCAGCACGGTGGCGATATCAGGCCGCAGACTGACGAAATAGTCATCGACGATTTGGCCATTGGGCAGGGCAACCGTATCTTGCCTGAGCTGATACCAGCGGTGGTCGAAGACCCGCTTAGAGCTGAGGGTTGTCCACTTTTTTATCGATGACTGAATTGAGGACGGCGTCAATGGCTGAGAGGCTTTTGGGCTGGGCATAGCGTTGGTGACGGTTAGCATAGCGGTATGATCTACACACAACCCATATCACAGAGCCCCTATTAAAGACATCATGGCAGATACTCCCAGCAGTAAAGTTTTGCTCGTAGACGATGAGCCCGGCCTGAGAGAGTCGGTACAGGCCTACCTCGAAGACAGCAGTTTTGAAGTGCGCGTAGCCAGCAACGCGGCTGAAGGCTGGGATCTCTTGCAGCAAGAGACGCCTCAGGTGCTGATTTCAGACATTATGATGCCGCAGGTAGACGGCTATCAGTTTCTTAAGCAGGTGCGCGAAGATGCGCGGTTTCAGGCGCTGCCGGTGGTGTTTTTGACGGCTCGGGGGATGACGAGCGATCGCATTCAGGGTTACAAAGCCGGGGCCGACGCCTACCTCGCCAAACCCTTCGACCCCGAAGAACTCGTTGCTATTCTTGAAAGCCTGATCGAGCGCCGCGCTGCTCAAGCCCCTGACCCTTCCGAAACGCCAGACATCGCTACAATGGCCCGGCAAATCGAAGAAATTAAAGCCCTGCTGACTCAGCGCGGCAGCATGATCAAGCAAAACAACAGCGGCATTCGCATCGACTTTACCCCGCGTGAGCAGGACGTGCTCAACCTAGTCGCAGAAGGGCTGATGAATAAGGAAATCGCCAGCCGCCTGGGAACCACCGTGCGCAACGTGGAGAAATACGTCAGCCGTCTGTTTGGTAAAACCGGCACGAATAGCCGAACTGAGCTGGTGCGTTACGCCCTGGAGAATGGGTTAGTGACTACGTAAGTAAGGCGGGCGAATTGATCAGCTAACCAGCCTACAAGCTGAGCGCAGCCACAGTCATATCTTTGGGCAGATCTCTCGTCTCGACCCAAGCCTCTGTCAAAACAAATCTAGCGGGAACGGGCCGTAAGTGCCATTCACCCCATCCAGTTCCGGTTCAGAGGTATGAAAAGTCACCAACACCCCTCGCGATTCGCCGCCGTATCCATCCAAATACCAGGCATTTTTGAGCGTATTGAACTTGAGAAAAACAGCCCCTTCCTGCGCTGGAATATCTGCTTGAATCGGCTGGCTGAGCGCTGCGACATAGCCTTTAAGCGCAGCCTCTGCCTCACCGGCGGTATCCGCACAGATGCCCAGGGTTTGATATTCACTTTGTTCATTAAGCCACAGCAAACTAGATCGCACTGCTTGCCTTTGCTCTGCTGAGAGGTCAGCAGGCGTATGCACCAAACTAACTTTGATCAGCTGCTGACGAATGGCTTGTAGCTCAGCGGCGATCGCTTCGGGAGAATTGGCAGACATGGCAAAACAGCTATTCTATAGGACTCACTCTGCCTAGCTTACGTTTTTTCAGGCGGTGGTTTGCCTGCAATTTGGGCTCACTGAAAAGAGTTCTCTGCCTGCTACCCTCTATGACCTATAGCCTGCGCGTTGCTGACATGGCTGAGGCCGAAAGACCTCGCGAGCGCCTGCTAGCCCACGGTGCCAAACGGCTCTCTGCGGCTGAGCTGATTGCCATCTTGCTGGGCACGGGGCAGGGGCCAGGCAAACTATCGGCGGTCGGGCTCGGTCAATTCTTGCTACAGCACTTAGGTAAAGAGCACAGCGGCGACGGCCTCTCAGCCCTGCGCGATGTCACCGCCGAAGAATTAATTGAAATCTCGGGCATTGGCCCGGCTAAAGCGGCGACCATTTTGGCAGCGATAGAGCTGGGCAAACGGGTTTTGCAAACTCAGCCGCTAAACCTTACCGTAGTTGACGATCCGAGCGTAGCCGCCGCCGCCCTCGGCCACGAACTCATGTGGCAGTCTCAAGAACGCTTTGCCGTCTTATTACTAGACGTGAAGCATCGCATCATCGGCTCCAAGGTAATCACCATCGGCACCGCTACCGAGACGCTGGCCCACCCCCGAGAAATTTTTCGCGAAGTGATCAGGCGCGGCGCAACCCGCGTGATTGTCGCTCACAACCATCCTTCAGGCAGCTTAGAGCCGAGCAAAGAAGACATTCACCTCACTCGGCAGCTGCTCAAAGGCGCTCACCTCCTGGGCATTCCACTGCTAGATCATCTGATTTTGGGCAACGGTGATTTTGCCAGCATTCGTCAGACTAGCGACCTGTGGAATGAGTCAATGGAGTGAGCCTGTAGTCATAGTCTGCTGACTGGCAAACGTGCTAAAGTTGAAGGCCAAAGGGCGATTAGCACAGTGGTAGCGCGCTTCCTTCACACGGAAGAGGTCACAGGTTCGAACCCCGTATCGCCCATAGCTTTTATCCTCCGATGTTAAACTGTGGCTGTACGCTCTGACACTGTCTGAGGAGCACCGCTTGTGGGCTCTCCGTTTCCCGGTATGAACCCCTATTTAGAGAATCCTACAGCTTGGGCTAATTTCCACAGCCGTTTAATTGTGGCGATCGCTAATCTTCTCGGTCCCCAAATTCGCCCCAAGTATCGGGTTGTTGTTGAGGAGGCCGTTTACAAGCGAGATGAGTCTGACCAGTCTGTATTGATCGGCGTGCCGGATGTGTCGGTTCGCCAGAGTAGCGGTTTGAGCGCTGAGTCTAGATCAGCCAGGGGGAAGGTGATGGTCGCAGAGCCTGAGCCGGTAGCCGTGACAGTGCCAATGCCCAATACTGTGCGGCACCGTTATCTGGAAATTCGCAGTTTGCAAACCAGCGATGCGGTTACGGTGATTGAAATTTTGTCGCCAGTCAACAAGCGCGGGGCCGGGCGACAAAAGTATGAAAGTAAGCGATTGGAAATTTTAGAGAGCCAGACACATTTAGTAGAAATTGATTTGCTCCACAAGGGGCAACCGATGCCGGTACTAGGCTATGCATCAGAGAGCCATTATCGGGTGTTGGTAAGCGCTAGCAGCGACCGTCCTCAGGCCCAGCTATACCCCTTTAATTTGCAGCAATCTTTGCCTACTTTTGAGGTGCCACTGCAACCAGAAGATGCAGCCATTGCGATCACTCTAAAGCCTCTGCTAGATGAGATCTACGAGCTTTCGGGCTACGATTTAGATGTTGACTACCGTCGAGATCCAGAGCCTAGTTGGTCGCCTTCTGAGTTGGAATGGATCAACCAGTGGCTAAGATCATTAGCCTTGCGATAGGCACATTTCAACCCCGCCTGGCCTGCTGCGCATCTAGCTGATTAATCAGAACTTGCAGCTGGTCGCTGTTGGCGTGATACTTCTCGTTGCAAAAGTGACAGACGGCTTCTGCGCCGTGATCTACTTCGATCATGTCTTTGAGTTCGTCTTGGCCCAGTAGCTTGAGTGCGCCTAACATGCGATCGCGCGTACACTTACAGCTAAACTGCACAATCTGATTGCCGGGCAGCATCTCTAATCCCAGATCGCCCACCAGCTCTTCAAAAATCTGCGGCAGCGTTTTGCCCCCTCTCAGCAAAGGGGTAAAGCCACTCAAAGAACCCAACCGCTCTTCTAGCAAAGAAATCAGCGCCTCGTCTCGCGCCGCTTTAGGCAAAACTTGCAGCAGCAGTCCGCCTGCCACTTCTACGCCATCTGCGCCGACAAATACGCCCAGTACCAGCGCCGACGGCGTCTGCTCGGAGGTCGCTAAGTAATGCGTCAGGTCGTCGCCAATCTCACCTGAAACCAGTTCTACCGTGCTGGAGTAAGGGTAGCCATAGCCCACATCGCGCACCACATACAGGTAGCCGTCTTGCCCAATCGCAGCACCTACATTCAGCTTGCCATTTTCACTCGGCGGCAGCTCCACTTGCGGGTGTTCCACATAGCCGCGCACTGTCCCATCTAATCCAGCATCAATCAGTAACCCACCCAATGGGCCGTTCCCTTTCACCCGAATATTCACCCGCGACTGAGGCTGCTTCATACTCGAAGCCAGCAACAGCCCAGCGGTCATTGCCCTGCCCAAAGCCGCCGTCGCTACGTAAGACAGTTCATGTCTCTGCCGGGCCACTTCGGTCAGACGAGTGGTCGTCACGCCTACAACCCGAATGCCTCCTGCTGCTGCCGTCGCTCTAATTAATTGATCCGCCATGCCTAGTCCGCAATTTTTGTAACCGTTCTTTAACTATTGTATAGCGAACCCCCTTGATGTATTGGGCAAAAAAAAGCGCCTCCGTAAGCAGGAGACGCTAAAGACAAAGAGAATAACGCAGTCGGTTGGAACGTTGGAACCTAGGGTGCGAGTGCGTAGCCCCGCAGCAGACTGCCCACCGTTTTTGCGGTGATTTTCATCTGCGTGAGTGGGTTAGCTGGCACAACGGTCTTGTACAGGTAGCTGTCAAAGGTCAGCTTCTGCACATCGATGTCAGAGCACATTTCAACAAAGGCTTCGCGGGAAGCGTCGCTGCGGTAGAAGACGCGCTGCAAAATATCAAGCACTTTGTAGGTGAGGCCGTATTCCTTATCCCACTGCTTGATGTAGAGCTTCAGCTCATCTTCAGTCAGGGCGCGAGCGCCGTTTTCGGAGTACTTGACAATGGTTTCGGCGCACATGCGAGCCGACTTGGCCGCAAAGTAAATGCCTTCACCGGAAGACTTAGTCACCGTACCGGCAGCGTCACCGACGAGGGCAACCCGGCCAACTACGCGGCGAGGTCTGGGATGCTCAGGAATGGGGTGAGCTTCGACTTTGATGATTTCGCCACCTTCTAGACGTTTGGCAGCGCGAGCGCGAATGCCCCGCTGAAGCTCTTTAATCCGCGCCTGGTTGGGGCGCATGGTGCCGGTGCCGACCGCGACGTGATCGTACTTGGGGAAGACCCAAGCGTAAAAGTCAGGGGAGACATCGTCACCTACGTACATTTCGGCCAGCTCTTCGTAGTAGGCCATTTTGTCTTCGGGCAGGCGAATGCGCTCTTGGAAAGCGATCGCATAGTTATAGTCCCCCGCATCAATCGCCCGGGCCACGCGTGAGTTAGCGCCATCTGCGCCGATTACCATGTCGACTTTGAGCGTCTTAGCTTCGCCCTGCAAACCCGCTTTCTCGTGGTCTGCATAGTGCAGCACGTAGGGGTCTTTGTCGTTGCCGGGAATTTCTAGCTTGTGGACGGTGCCGTTGATTAGCTTGGCCCCTTCTCTGTGAGCGCGATCGCGCAAAAAGCCGTCGAGCACTTCCCGGCGACACATGCCGATATACTCGTCATCGCTCAGCGTTTCACCGATGTTCACCTCAACGTTAGAGGGTGAGATCATCTTCATCTTGCGTACCCGACGGTCAATAATTTCGGGGGGCAAATCAAATTCAGCGACCATACAGAGCGGAATCGCCCCGCCGCACGGCTTAGCATTGTCTAGCTTGCGCTCAAAGAGGTAAGTCTCGATCCCTGCTTTAGCGAGTGTCTCGGCAGCGGAAGAGCCCGCCGGACCAGATCCTACAACTGCGACCCGAAGTACCAAGGGCTTATGCTCCACGTAATAAATAAACCTATGGGAGAAATCGTATCACCACAGCTCTTAAGAAAGCCCCGACAAGCCCTAAATATGAAGCATATTGAAACACTGTTTTACATTCCGAGATGATCTTTGGGATCTACGTCGCTTCCGTCGAAAGCGCGCGCTGCCCCGGCAGATCACCTCTAAGCAGATCAAAGTAAAAGTCGCTGCCTGCGCCTTGCTCTGAGCGAACGCCAATTTCTCCCTGATGCTGCTCAACGATGCGGCGGCAAAGCGCTAGGCCAATGCCGCTGCCATCAGCGCGACTTCCGCCCGCCCGGTTGAACAGATCAAATACCTTTGACTGGTCTGCCAGCGCAATTCCGGGACCGTTGTCACGCACGTGCAGCCGCCACCGGTCACGCTCTAGCTCTGCAGACAAACTGATTTCTGGCGAGCCGCCAGGGTTGTGAATGATCGCGTTTTTAATCAAGTTGCTCATCAGCCGTACGAGTAGCTGTTGATTCCCCTGCACCTGCGGCAAGTCTTCTACCCAGCTCACGCTTGCCTGACGCGCTTCGAACACGAGTTGCAGGCCCATCACTGCTTCTTCGGCCACGTAGTTCATATCGACAGGCCGAAAATCGTTCTGGTCATAAGCCTCTAGCTTGCCGTAGTCGAGCAGCGCCTGTAGTGTTTGGTTCATACCTCTGGCCGTGCGCAGACCCATCTCGGCGATTTTTTGCTGTTTTGCTGTCAAGTCCGTCCGCTTGAGTAAATCCAGACTGCTGGTGACAACGCTAAGCGGGTTACGCAGTTCGTGAGCAGCCGTATAGCTAAAGCCTTCTAACGATTGATTGCTTTCCTTCAGCTGGTACAGCGCGTCTCGCAGGGCGTACTGCCGCTGCCGGTTTTGCAGACATGCCTGCACCACTGAGGTAAATACGGTTGGCTTTAGCGGCATATCTAGCACGACTACACTTTGGCGGTGAGCCACGTCTCGCCAGAAGGTCAGACAGGCCGAGGAGCGCCGGTTGCCTTTCAGTAAGAGAATAATTGGGAGATCTGACCATTCGGGCTGGCTGAGTAGATGAGTCGTCAGCATCTGATTACCTGATTGGCTAGCTGTTAACACCTCTTCGGTCATCACCACCAAAGCGGCGCTGGTTGCGATGGCGTCGGCGACTGACTGAACCGTCGGCGCACTGACGCAGACCAACGCCTGAGTCTCCAGCATTTTCCTTAAGACTGTTCGGTTTTGGCCGCTACGCGTAGACAGCACAACATGCCAGTTCGTCTCAGGCTGAACCAGGGGCAGGCGGGATGCAGGCACAATATTGCTATTCATCGGCACTCATTAAGTTCTCAAACTCGCCGGTGTAGCGAGGCATCCCCGAAAGAATACCGGTGAACTGAGTGAGCGGCGGCCCAATCTGAATGCCGCCAGGGCGCAGCCGTAGCTCACGGATGCGCTTGCTGTGAGTGCCATAGCGCTTTTTATAAACGCTGATCGCCTGCCGCAGTGCGCCGTCTGCTTCAAAGTGTCGCAGCAGCAGTACCGTATCAGCCAGGTAGCTTACGTCCATTGCTACTGATAGGTCGGGGCCGACTACACCATGCTGAGCAACAACCAAGAAAGTCAGCACGCCGCGTCGGTTCAGGGACATAAGTAGTTCGTGAATTTGCGATACCAGCCTTTTGCGACTCGGCATGGAGTTGAAATAGCCGGTCAATGTATCAATGATGATGATGCCAGCGCCCCAATCTTCCACATCTTGGGCTACTAGATCGGTAAATTTTCCGGGGGTGACATCTCCAAAGCTGAGCTCGTGAAAATGCACCTGATCTTTGTCTACAAAGGGTTTTATGTCAATGCCTAACGCTTTGGAACGCTTCAAAAAAGTGCCTGTCAGCTCGTCAAATAGGAAAATGCCGATTTTACCGCCCTGCTGCGCGAAGTTGTGGGCAAACAGGGTCGCCGTTGTGGTTTTGCCAGCACCAGAGGGGCCGACCAGCAGACAGGAGGTACCCCCTAGCAGCCCATCGCCTAGCATCGTATCCAGCGCTTTCATGCCGCTGATAATGGTTTTGCCGACGCCGTGAGGCGCGATCGCTCTTTTCTCTGGCCCAATCTTCTCTAGCCCCTTGTGCGAAGGATACACGCGCATGCCGTGGGCAGAGATTTCCATGTCGTGTCTACCAGGCTGGTAGCTGCTGCCGCGAATTTTGGTGATATGCAGATAGCGGTGATCGAGGCCATGGTCGGTCGTATGTGTAGATAAGGCGATCGCACCGTGAGCGATCGCAATCAGGTCGCGATCGCCCTGTAACACATCTATCGTGCTGGTAAACACAGCCGTAATATCGCGGTCGGTCAGGTAGTCGCGCAGGGCAAAGAGCTGCTGCCGGTAAGCCAGTGTATGGTTCGCCAGCATTCGCAGATGAGAGATGCCGTCAAAAACAATTCGATCAGGCTGCTCAGCTTCGATGGCCCTAGTAAAGGCAATCATCGTATCTTCTAGTTCGACTTCTGAGTTGTCAAAAACGGTTTGCTGCTCAGCCAGAACATGGAGATCGCGGGCACTGCTGAGGTCTATAAAGACCATTTTAGTGGCGTCGATTCCGACAGAGGCCGCTGTTTCTTGGACACTCTCCACCCGCTGAGAAAGCGTCAGGCAGAGCACTTTTTCACCGGCCTGGATGCCAGCCTGAAGAAAATGCAGCGCCAGAATCGTTTTGCCCGTACCGGGCTTGCCATAGGCAACGTACATTTCTCCTTTGGGGAGCCCGCCGCTGACAATGTCATCAAGTACCGGAACCCCGGTCGAATCGCGTCTACGCTCTTTTGGGCTGGTCATCAAAGTTCTATGCAGGATATGTATGAATGGCTTTTTTGCCAATGTATCATTTAATAACTTTACATTTTTTTGCTGACTATCTCGATAAAAAATAGATGATTGAGTACAGGTGTTCTTCTACTAAAATGAACCTGATTCTTAGAGCGATCGCAGCCAATGGCCATTAAGCCCTCCCAAGTTCAGACGGTGCTCAGCCGCAAGCGGGCCGATTTTGCCAGCTTTGACGAGAGCACGTCGAGTTATTTAGCTCAGTACCGCGAGGCTTGGGACGAATGGATAGGACTGTCGGCGCAGGATCGAGACGCTTGGGTAAGGGCTCAAGAGAGCGATTTGGGCGCAACCCCGCTAGAGCCGACCAGCGCTAAACATAAAGGCATCCTTCGCAGCGGCCTTAGCTGGGGCAACCGCGAGCAAAGCCTGAACTGGGTCAGCGAGCACCTCACCAATGTCACTACGTTTGCCGTTGATGGCTCTCAGGTCTTTCCACAAAAGGACTTCTCGATTCCGATTGCGCTGGTGCAAATCGGCTGGTTTGAAAACCATCACAGCGGCGAAGGCGGCTACGAAAAGGATATTTTGCTAGACGTGATGACGCCAAAAGATCTGGTGGCTGATCGCTCGCAGCCGATGGATAGGTGGATCAACATGCGCCGCTTTTCGATGGAGGTGCAGCGCCTGACCCGCTATATCACCCAGGCCAGAGACCGAGCCATTCAGCAGGGCAGAGATCCTGAAAAATGCCTGGTTTTTTTCGATGGGTCGCTGGTACTGTCATTTGCTTCCATGCTCGAAGACAACATTCGAGCGCCCTATGTCGATCAAATCCTGACGTTGCTCAAGGCCAGTCAAAAGCATCAGGTGCCGCTGGTCGGCTATGTCGATACGGCGCAGTCTAACGACATCACGACCTTACTGCGCACATTCAGCAAGCTAGAAACTACGCGCACCATCCACGATGCCAAGCTGCTGAACCGGCTGATGGACTGGGGCGATCGCACCCCGCTAATGACCTGCGATCGCGGCGACATTCTCAACTACTACGCCGACCTGCGCGATCAGATCACATTCACCTACCTCAAAACCAACGCCAACTATCCCGCCCGCTTAGAGTTACCCAAATGGATTTGGGAAGCAGGCCGCGCTGAGGCGGTCATTAATCAGGTACGCGCCGAAGTGATTGTGGGGAATGGCTATCCCTACGCGATTGAGACCGCCGACCAGACGGCTGTGCTGCAAAGCCGCGATCGCCAGATCTTCTATCGCATTTTGCAAGACTGGGCTGAGCAAGAAGACATTCCAATTAGCCTCTCTCAAAAAATGCTCAGCAAGGCTAGACGCCGATAGGTCAGACTTAGCGACTAGCGCAGCACCCGGCCCATGTAGGTGCCCCAGAGCTGAGCTGCCTGAGCGCTGCTGCCCGCCGTGGGCGTATTGTCGTCATTGCCCAGCCAGATGCCGGTCACCACTTCATTGCGCGGCACAAAGCCAATGAACCACACGTCTATGTTGTCGTTAGTCGTCCCTGTCTTACCGCCTTCCCCCAGACCTAAGTAAGCATTGCGGCCTGTGCCTCCCTGGATAACGCCCTGCATCATGCCCGCCATTGTATTCGCAACGCTGGCATCGAGTGCCGATACGCTAGCATCCGCGCTCTGCGAAAAGTCGTAAATTACCCGGCAGGTAGAAGTGTCGTTATCGTCTGCGCAGTCGCTGCTGTCGAGCACGCGCTGAATGCCGTGAGGCCGGTTCCAAACGCCTTCATTGGCGATCGCTCCAAATGCCCCAGTCATCTCCAAAGGCGTCACCTCGCTTTGCCCTAGCACTAGCCCCGGCGTCGCCTTTAGCTCAGAGGTAATGCCCATCCGATTCGCCAGACTGACCACCGCATCTAGCCCAACCTCTTGTGCCATCCGCAGCGCAATCACGTTTTCTGAGCGAGCCAGGCCCGCATACATATCCAGCGAGCCCCCGCCCGAACGACAGCCCGCAAAGGACTGACCGCCCCAGTTCAAATCACTGCAAGAAAAGGTTGTACCCGGCGAAATTCCATTTTCCAACGCCGCTGCGTAGGCAAACACCTTAAAGGTAGATCCCGGCTGGCGCAGAGCCTGACTCGCCCGGTTGAACTGACTCTCCTGATAGTCCGCGCCGCCGACTAGCGCCTCAATTTCGCCAGTTGTCGTATTTAAGGTGACCAGCGCTCCCTGAGAGTAGCCGTATTCAGGCCCCTCATTATTGATGCTGTCTTTCAAGGTGGTTTCAGCAACGGTTTGAGTGTCCAGATTCAGGCTGGTTTCGACTATGAAGTTGCCTTCCCCAGCCAGTCCCTTTCCCAGAACGGCCTCTAATTCGTCAAAGACGTAGCTATAAAAGTAGGGTGCCTTGGAGCTTTGCAGCTGTTTGCGCGCGTCGGGGCTGATTTCAATGCGCGATCGCCTGGCCCGCCTGCCGTCTTCAGCACCGATCATGCCCTGAGAAACCATGCGCTCGATGACGCGATCGCGGTACTCTACCGCCGCTTCGTAGTCCTGAATCGGGTTAAACGCATTCGGCGCAGGCAAAATGCCCACTAGCGTCGCCGCCTCAGCAATGCTTAGCTCACCCGCCGACTTGCCAAAGTAAAACTGCGCCGCATCTTCAAAGCCGTAAAGGTTGTTACCCAGGTACACCCGGTTGAGGTACAGCAGCATCAGCTGATCTTTGCTGTAAAAGGTCTCTAGCTTCAGCGCTACAACCGCCTCGCGAATCTTGCGAACGGCGCTGTCGTCGGTGCCGACATAGTCGCGGTAAGTATTGCGGGCCATCTGCTGCGTCAGGGTGCTAGCCCCTTCACGAATCTCACCACCTGCAATGTTAGTCACCAGCGCTCGCGCAATGCCCAGCGGGTCAACGCCCAAGTGCCAGTAAAACCGCGAATCTTCTGAAGCGACAACGGCTTTGGGTAAGTAGGTTGAATATTCTTTGAGCCGCTGATTTTCTCGGTGGGCGATATTGGGCAGCTCATTTAGCGGTGTACGGCCATTCTCACCTTCAGCCGTAATCAGCACCGGCCCCTGCACCGACTCAGGCAGCGGGTTGATCGTAATTTTCGGCCATTCCAAGCCGACCATCCATAAGGCTAGCAGGCCAGTTAGCCCCGAGGCACCGTAAAGACCGTAGCGCACCGTTTTGATATACCAGGGCGGCGGGTCAATGTAGCGCACCGTCACCGCATCGGCCAGCTCTTTTGGCCCCAGCGTCAGCACATCGCCATCGCGCAGCGGCAGCTTGGAAATGCGCTTTTTACTGCGGTAGATGCCGTTGGTTGAACCCTGATCTTTAATGACGAACGGATTGCCGGGGTGGGAGCGATCGCGCGTCAAAGACAGATGCGTCTGGCTGACGATAGGGCTGCGCACCACAATGTCGCAGGCTTTGGATGATCGCCCGAGCAGATAATGCTCACCGACTAGCGGATACTCACTGTGCTTGTCACCCGCTTCTATCTGTAGCTTGGGCACTCGCGCATTCGGCTTCAGCGGAATTTTAGAAAAATCCACATTGGCCTGAACAGTCTGCAAAGCCTGTGTGAGTGAGCCTAAGAAGGTTCTTGGCATAGACTGGCCAGCATTTGAGCCAGCTTTTTGAGCCGGCTTTTGGCCAGCGTTTCTGCCAGGATTATGGTCGGGGCGGTCAGGTGGCTGAGGCGGCGGAGAGGTCATAGAGCAGCGCTGGTAATAGCTCGCTTCTAGCAGTGGGTAATCAAAGGACGGGCGAGGTGGCTAGATTGAATAGTAAGCGATTGGGCTAGAAACGTCGTCACGAATAGTATAGATAACAGGTTCAGCCGGGAGTATTTCGGATGGGTCAATCAGGTGAGGCAATCAATGGGCAAGGCCAAGAGCAGGGCCAAGAGCACGCCTAAACTTACAGCCGAGGGCGTTTGCGATCGCGTGATCGACCCGAGGCAGCGTCATTCTGACTGCCCCGGCCAGATCCTGCTTTTGAGGGCGGCCCAGGTAAAAAAATGGCGATCACCAGCAGGCAGATGATGCCCACGTTGATCCAAATATCAGCCAGGTTAAAAATTGGAAATCCGGTGATGGGAAACGCCTGCAAGAAATCAACGACTTCCCCGGCCAGCAGTCGGTCAATGCCATTGCCAAATGCCCCGCTCAAAATAAAGCCATAGCCCGCCTGCTCCCAGCGGTTGGGCAGCCGCACCACCCAGCCATAGATCGCCAGCGCTAAGCTCACTAAAATTGAGAGCCACCGCAGCCACTCGCCGTTTTCGCTAAACAGGCTCCAGGCCGCCCCCGGATTGGTCACGTAGGTAAAGTTCAGCACCCCCGGAATAACCGTCACGCTCTCTCCCAGGTCAAACGTTTGCACGACCCAATACTTAGTGAGCTGGTCGAGAATGACCCCGGCGATCGCAATCAGCCAAAAAAGCCCGTTCTTAGGTCTCATGAATCAAAAATCCTTACCGTAGGTTGCGGTTGAGGCACAAAACCCAACGCCGCTGATCATACCGTTAACAAAACCGTCAATAAAACAGCTAGTAAAAAACAGCTAATAAAACAGGGCCCGGCGCATCGCATAGGCCAGCAGCGCGATCGCACAGGCCACCATCACCTGCCCCGGAATCTGCACCACCGAGTAATCCATAATGGCAGCCAGCAAAGACGGCTCCGCCTTCACCCACTGAAACAAATGCCCCAAAGCCAGATAGACCAAACCGCACAGGTGCACCACCGCTAGCCCACTCAGCGCCGCAAACGCCAGTCGCTCCAGCGTCGGCTTCGCCCGAAACGCCAGCACCCCACACAGCCAACCCGCCGGAATAAACCCCAGCAAATAGCCAAAGCTAGGCTCTCGCAGATAGCCCATCCCTGCCCCCTGCGTAAATACCTCAAAGCCAAACCGCTCAAACAGCACAATTCCCAGCGTCACATAGGCAATCTGAGACAGCGCCGCCGCATTTCTACCGCCCATACAGCCGGTAAATAGCGCCGCCCCCACCTGAAAAGTCACGCCCAAAGAGTAAAACTCAATATTGCCGCCGTAGCCTCTCCAGACGGACATCGGCACTGCCACCACAAAGGCTTCTAACCAGGTACTACCAATCGTCAAAATCAGACCAATCAGCGCCCACAGTAGCTCAGAGGCAGTAAACACGTTTACCCTTAGCCCACTTAAAAGTTATTTACACTTAAGTATTTTAGGCCAATACCACGACAGAACCGATCTAAAGCCTATTCGGCAAGCAGGCCGCAAAGCCCATTATCGCTACTGATAGACAGGCCCTTATTTTACAGAACGTAACCTTTTTCACGTTTCTACTCAGTGCAGCCCAGCTCAAGCTTTACACTTGATCTCTACTGGCTTAATTTTTACTGGCTTAGATACCTTTTAGATACGCTGAGAAAGCCCCTATGTTTCCGACCCACCGCCCCCGTCGTTTGAGATCGCACGAAAATCTCCGCCGCATGGTGAGAGAAAACATCGTCACGACGAGCGATCTGATTTATCCGCTGTTTGCCGTCCCCGGCGACGCCTTCTCTCAGGAGGTGAAGTCGATGCCAGGGGTCTATCAGCTCTCGGTCGATAAAATCGTCGAAGAAGCCAAAGAAGTCTACGGACTGGGCATTCCAGCGGTGATTTTATTCGGCATTCCCACCGAAAAAGATACTGAAGCGACGGGCGCATGGCACGATCACGGCATCGTACAAAAAGCGACCGAAGCGATCAAAAAAGCAGTGCCCGACCTGCTGGTGATCGTCGATACCTGCCTCTGTGAATACACCAGCCACGGTCACTGCGGCTACCTGGAAGTGGGAGATCTCTCAGGCCGGGTGCTCAACGACCCCACCCTAGAGCTGCTGAAAAAAACCGCCGTTTCTCAGGCCAACGCCGGGGCCGACATTATTGCGCCTTCAGGGATGATGGATGGCTTTGTCAAGGCCATTCGCAGCGGGCTCGACGAAGGCGGCTTTGAAGATATTCCGGTGCTCTCTTACGCGGCTAAATATTCCTCTGCCTACTACGGCCCGTTTCGCGATGCGGCTGAGTCGGCTCCTCAGTTTGGCGATCGCCGCACCTACCAGATGGACCCGGCCAACGGCACCGAAGCCCTCAAAGAAATTGAGCTAGACATTGCCGAAGGCGCAGACATGCTGATGGTGAAGCCCGCCCTGGCCTATATGGACATTATCTGGCGAGTCAAAGCAGCCACGCATCTACCGGTCGCCGCCTACAACGTCTCTGGCGAATACTCCATGGTCAAAGCCGCCGCCCTCAATGGCTGGATCGATGAAGAAAAAGTGGTGATGGAAACTATGATGAGCTTCAAGCGCTCAGGCGCAGACCTGATCTTGACCTACCATGCCAAAGACGTGGCTCGCTGGTTGGGACATTCGTAGCTTTCACTTATAGCTCAGGTGCCAACGCTCAGTAAGCGCCTGACCGCCTGGAAAGCAGCGCAATGACTGTCAGGAGCAAAAGCTTCACGTCGTAAATTGGGCTCCAGTGCTGCTGATAGTGCAGATCTAGCGCCACAATTTCTTCAAAGTCTTTGATGGCTGAGCGTCCGCTGACCTGCCATTGTCCCGTTAGCCCAGGCCGCACGTTCAGTCGCTGCCAGTGATGTTCACTATAGTGCTGCACTTCATCGCCGGTCGGCGGGCGAGTTCCCACCAGGCTCATATCCCCCTTCAGCACGTTCCAAAACTGAGGCAGCTCATCCAGGCTGGTTTTTCTTAAAAAACGACCTACGCGAGTCACTCGGGGATCATCCGCATTCTTAAAAATCAGGCCCTGAGCTTCGTTGGCGATAGTGGCTTTCAGCGCATCGGCATTGGTCACCATAGAGCGCAGTTTCCAAATGCGAAAAGGCCGACCCTCCAAACCAAATCGCTCTTGAGAGTAGAAAATAGGCCCAGATGAGTCAAGCCGAATGGCGATCGCCATCGGCACCAGCAAAACGCCTAAGATAGCCAGTCCGACCAGCGCCCCAACGATATCTAGCGTGCGCTTAAAAAGTGAGTGGGTAGATAAGTGGGACATATTGCAAATCATATAAGTGCATCCGCTTATGTAGACTGCACAGCACCATCGCAAGTGCCCCAATTTTCTATGCATATAGGCATAGGCTTGTCAGCAGTCTTTAGTTTGGGCTACCCAAATCAACTCGGTTTTGTGAAAAAACGATGAAGTATAGCCGCCCGTGCCAGTACACATCTATGCCTTTAGTGAAAGGCGCTTCGGAGGCTTCGTTGATGGGTTAGAGTAGGCGTGATCCTGGTGCCCAATTTGCAGCGACTATGAGCGATTCGTTAGAGCGCCTCTCCACCGTAGAGAACATCGCAGATAATACTCCCGAGAACACCTCACCAAACGCCCCAGAAGACACTTTAAAAGAAGCGCCAGGGCAAACACAGGTGGCGACATTGTTAGATGAGATTACTGCGCTGTGGCACGACCAGCTGCGAACGGCGCTGCCCGATCAGCCGCAGACTACTCACGCGGCCATCGTCCAGTGGCTAGTGGGCGACCCGGAACGCTTTGAAACCATGAGCGCCCCTGACCTCAAGCTGGCTCAGCAGGCGATGGACTATCGCTACCGGATTTTGATCTCGCGCTACTGGGGGCTTTCGCCTGAGCAGGCCTACAAAAAGCTGCTGCAAAAGCTAGGGGGCCTTTTTCTCATTCGCAGTAAAGTTCGCACCTGGATTGCCCTGAGCCGCGATCGCCAGCGCGCTGTGAAGGACGTGCTGCAAGAGGTGATTCAAGAGATGCTGCAAAGCGATCGCCACATGCAGCAGCAAACTCAGTGGATTGGGCAATGCACCTCACGCACCAGCCTGCGCAATCTGCTAATTTTGGCCACCATTGAAGAGTACTGTCTGCGGCCCATTCGCAACCAGCCGCTGCTGGTTTACCGGTTCGTCAACTATTTACGGCGATCACAGCGCGGGGGCATGACTCAGGTACCCAGCGCCGAGCTGATTCAGCTGATTTCGGAAGAAATCGGCACCAACGAGGCAGACGGCACCGTCAGCCTGCTGGATTTTGAAGCGCTAGACCGCTACCAGGTACAAAAAGACTTTGAAGAACAGCAGGCTGCTCGTCAGCGGGTCAGACAGCAGTTTGCAGACTACCTTGAGGAGAAGCTAGGCGAAACAGCGGCGCAGTGGTTCGACTTACATCTGCGTGGCTACGCCCAAGACAGCATTTCTCAGCAGCTTGGCCTGAGCGTGCGAGAAGCCTACCGGCTGCGGGAAAAGGTAAGCTATCACGCCATCCGCATTTTCACGCTCAAAGAACAGCCCGACTTGGTGTTTGGCTGGCTAAAAACGTCGCTACAGCAGCACAATTTTGGCCTGACGCCGGCTGAGTGGCATAGCTTTTGGCAAGACCTGAGGAGCGATCAGCGGCAGATACTGACTGACTTCAGAAACGGTCACAGCGTGGAGGCGATCGCCAAATCCTGCAAGCTCACCCAAAAGCAGGTCACCAGCAAATGGGCAGAACTCTACTTACGAGCGCAGGAGATACGAGTCGCTCAATCGGGTTTAAAGTAGCGAAACCCCTGTCACAAACTAAGTCTTAGATGCTTTAGAGGCGCGCCAGGTCTCAAGTGCGCGGCCAAAGTTAAGCTTGAATTCGCTCAGACCAACTAAGCTGCCTGGGTCTTCATCCCAGGAGGCAGACAGTACGCCATAGGTGAGGCCCAACACGCCCAGGCCAAAGCAGCCCATAGTCACCAGCAGCACGGCCACCGTCGGCAGCTCCAAAATGTCATGGCTCAGCAGATAGTACGCCAGAAAAAAAACGCCGACGCCTAGCGCGATGGGGGAGCCTGAAAAGACGGCCATGCGACGCACCATGCGACGACTCACCTCAGGGGGAATGGCGGTGTCGTCGGCTGAGCGGTCGCGGCGGCTTGACGAAGCGGCTTTTCCAGAGCGTTGTTCGGGCGATCGCTGTCGCCTGCTGGCCCGAATTTCATCGGCTTTAGCCTGAGCCTTGGCTGATACTGCGCTGCGAGCGGATTTAGCGGTGGCTTTTGCTTTGGGTTCAAACGGCAGCCCCGCCCGGCCAGAGCGCTCATCAGAGGGCCGGTCAGCGTTGGAGTCTTGCTTAGACTTAGAAGCCATTTTCACCTCTACAAAAAACTGCCACAGATTTTGAGGGCTTTGCCCATCAGCAATAGATTTAGCGGCGGATACCCAGCTTTTGAATCAATGCTTTGTAGCGCTCAGAATCTTGCTTGATCAAGTAGGCGAGCAGCCGTTTGCGCTGGCCGATCATCTTCAGCAGGCCGCGCCGGGAAGAATAGTCTTTTTTATTGGTTCGCAGGTGCTGGCTGAGAGAGTTGATTCGATCCGTCAGCATTGCAATCTGCACGTCTACCGAACCAGTGTCGGTTTCGTGAACCTGATGCTCAGAGATAATCTCCTGTTTACGTTCTTGTAGCAGAGCCATAAGCGTAGAAAGTGAGTAAAGAAGGGTTGTGAATACACAGGCTTCTTATCCTATCACAGCAGACTTGAGCCAGCGACGCAGGCACGTAAATGCCAATATAAAATAATTGACATCATCAGCTTTACTTGATAGCTCTACAGCTTCTGAGGGAACTAATGAGTAGCGATCGCCCATCGCGATTTTCTTAAACGGTACTGCTCACTCCTTTTACTGCTGATGGTTCAGGTTTTTCGCTCGCAGCTGACTGCTTTGATTGCTCCAGCCAGCGCTAATCGCCGCTCAAAATGGCGTTTTCACTATACATATGGTGGGCTAGTGAGCCTCGCCTTTAGCGTCGCCGCTGCCTGTCCGGCGATCGCTCTTAACCTGGAGACAGCGATCGCCGAAACCGCCCCGCGCGAATTGACCCATCAGAGCAATTCCTCAAATCCGCTGACGGCTCAGGCGATGTACCGGGAGCTAGAAAACCTCACCGGACGCACTGAGAGCACCTATCTCTATAGCCGCGCTCAAAATCAGCCGACTCAGCTCCATGCCGCTGATCCGACATTGACAGCTAGCGCTAGCACGGCGATCACGACACCGACACCGCTCCCCCCCGAGCTACAGGCCGCTCAGCAGCTACTGAAAGACTGGCAGGGGCTGATCAGCCAGGGCGATTATGAAACGGCCCATCGCCGCTGGCAAACGGTTAGCCAGTCATTACGCAGCAGCGTTCAGGTGGCAGATGCGATCGCCCAGCCGGAGATTCGCGCCATGTGGCTAGATCGTAAAACCATTGTCGCGGCGGGTTCTCAGGAAGGGTTGGCCAAAGTCTTTGAGCGCTTCAAAGCGTCTGGGATCAATACGGTATTCGTGGAAACCGTCAACGCGGGCTATCCTATCTACCCCAGCTCTATAGCACCTGCACAAAATCCACTGATTCGGGGCTGGGATCCGCTGAAAGCGGCGGTAGATCTGGGCAAAACCTATGGCATTGAAGTCCATGCCTGGGTCTGGCTATTTGCGGCTGGCAATCAGGCACACAACCAGGTCATTGGGCAGCCCGCTAGCTACCCTGGCCCCCTGATTAGCGCACATCCTGACTGGGCCGGTTATGACAATCAGGGCAATTTGATCCTGCCCGGGCAGGCTAAACACTTTCTCGACCCGGCCAATCCTGAAGTGCGTCAGTATCTGTTTGACTTGCTCAGCGAAATTGCCAGCCGATACGATGTGGACGGCATTCAGTTCGACTATGTTCGCTATCCTTTTCAAGATCCAGATAACAACCGGCTGTTTGGTTATGGCATGGCTGGGCGACAGCAGTTTCATCAGCTGACGGGCGTTGACCCGATTATTCTCTCGCCGCATGCCAGCGGCGACGATGTTCAGCTACAGCGCTATTACTGGAATCAGTGGACGGCCTTTCGCACTGAGCAGATTAGCTCTTTTGTTGCCGAAGCTTCTCAGCGTCTGCGCCGGCAGCGCCCAAATCTGATTCTCTCGGCGGCGGTTTTTGCCGACGATACTTACAAGCGTCAGCAAACCATTCAGCAAGACTGGGAAGCCTGGGCCGACCAGGAGCTGGTCGACTGGATTGTGCTGATGAGCTATGCCAGTACGACTCAGCGGTTTGAGGAGCTGATTCGCCCGTGGGTCGTAGAGTCTAGCTATCGGTCTACGCTGGTAATCCCAGGGATTCGGCTGTTGAACTTGCCAGCGGCGATCGCTTCCGAGCAGCTTCAGCTACTGCGCGATCTGCCAACTAGCGGCTACGCCCTCTTTGCCGCTGACAATCTCAGTAGCGATGTTCAGGCGATGCTGGCCCGCACGCAAAGCGAACCCGATCAGGCTTTTTCGGCGCAGACGCCTTTTGTCACAGCAGCGGCCCGCTACGAGTCGTTGCAGCGCGAATGGAACTGGCTGCTGACCAATCAACAGATCCGGGGCAACCCGCAGCGGCTACAGCAGTGGGCCAATGAGGTCAATCAGCTGGGGACAACGCTGGCGGCGCTAGCGGAAAATCCTTCGGAGCGCGGAGTGATGGGGGCGCGATCGCGTCTCAACACGCTAGAAAGGTCACTAACTAGCAGTCTCACCGTAGAAGCGGCCAGCCCTGCCTACCGGCTGCGAACCTGGCAAAACCGCCTCACCGCGATTGATCGCCTGCTCACTCACGATGGAGCCGCATCGAATTCATCGAGTTAGCTATTTTATGGGTTTTCAAGCCTGTAATTGCCAGCCTGTTGTCTCCTCAAGATCTCGACTGGCGAATTTCAGACAGAACCCAGCCTAGACAGAGTAGGTTACATCATTCATCACAATGTCCATATGAATAGATACCTCATCTCGCATCGAGGGCTTATAAAATCCTGTAAAACGTTTTTTAGGGAAGCTAGGAACAACAAAGAATCCAGAGAGATTCTTGTGAACACCGGCTGGCAAATCTTTGAGAAAGTTTTTCGGCTGTGCTTAGCCTTGCTCTCTGGAATTTTGTTGGCTCGATACCTTCAACCCGAGCAATACGGCGTCTATAACTATGCTCTAGCATTTATAAGTTTCTTTGCGGCTGTTTCTAATCTAGGCTCCAACCAGATTGTCGTCAAAGATCTCGTACAAGAGCCGGAGCAACATCCGGAAATTGTCAGTACAGCTATAGCACTAAGACTCTTCTCAGGTATCGCTCTGTCGGCTTTGGCCAGCGGCATATCTTTTATATTTATCGAAGATAAAACTGTACAGATATTAGTCATCATATTTTCTTTTCAAATGATCTTCAGGTCTTCTGAAGCAATTGAGTTCTTTTTTCACTCAAGAATGGAATTTAGATGGATTGCCTGCGCTAGAAATCTGGCCGCTGGCATCGCTACTTTTCTGCTGGTGCTGGCCATCGTAAAAGACCAGTCAATTTTCGTATTGGCTGCAATATCTAGCATTGAGTTTTTAGTGTCTCTACTTTTTCTATCTGCGATCTATACAAAACAAAACCAGTTTTTCAGGTTTGCTCACATTTCGCTGAGCAGACTGAGAAGCATTCTTAAAGATAGCTGGCCACTCATTTTCTCAGGCATCGCAATTACAGTCTACATGAGAGTAGATCAGCTCATGATAAGCAGCATGTCGGGCAACGCTGAGCTGGGTTTGTACTCTGCTGTAGTTCGGCTGACAGAGGCTTTTTGCCTTATCCCTATTGCGTTTATTCAGTCTACGTTTCCCAAACTTATTCGGTTGCAAGAGCAGAATGAGCAAGGTTTTTACAGCGCTCTCCAAAGTTTGTATAACAGGGTCAGCTTGATGGGATACGCCTCTGTATTGTTTGTATCTCTATTCTCGAAAGAGCTTCTGGGCATTTTATATGGAGACACTTATGTTAAAGCGACGCCCATTCTCTCTTTGCTTGTTTGGAGCGTCATGTTTATGACGCTAGGAGTCGCTCGTGGTTCATTCATGATTACGATGAATTTGACTGGGCTTTATCTCAAGACTGTTGCGATCGCCAGCATCCTCAATGTCATTCTCAACTACATGCTAATACCAGGGTATGGTGCCTTCGGAGCAGCGGCGGCCACAGTTGTATCGTACTGGTTTGCTGTGCATGGAGCCTGCTTTTTCTTTCGCCCTCTCCGTAGGACTGGGCATATGCTAACAAAATCCCTCACTCTTGTTAGATAAGTTTGACCTAGCCAGACAAGCAGCTCTGCCTGCCAAGACTGTCTACGAAGCAACTGCCAATTTGTAAAAGGATGTGTTGCAGGTTTTTGCAAATAGCTCATAGCCCTGTTCCTGCAAAAAACGAAAAGTCTTTGATTGACCAGGCAAGGCCTCTAAAGACGTAACTAATTCTTCGACTAGGAGAACTGTGGGCTTGTATTTAAGCCAGTTATTAGACAGTAGAACCTGATAGTCCAAGCCTTCTACATCAACACTTAAAAAATCAATTTTTTGGTCTTCAGGCAAATACGCCTCCAGAAGATCAGACAGTTTCTGCGTTTTGATCATTTTGCAATCCACAATTTTGTAGCCGCGAATTTTATCTCTGTCAGCAGAAATAGACTTTGAGAATCCATTCAGGGCAGGGTCGTTGAACATATAGTATGTCAACTCTTCTGAGAGATCCGAAATGGCCGCCTCAATGTTGGTGTCCTTTGGCCTGATCTCTTCAAACAGCTCCATACTTCCTGGCATGGCATCGATATTGATACCTCGCCAGCCTTTTAAGTAAAAAAAGTATGTATTTGAAAACCGCTGCGGGTGATGCGCTCCAACATCAACATAGAACCCTCCATTCTGTCTTTCAAACAAGCGGTTTAAAACTAAGTCTTCGCCTTCTTGAGAAAAAGATAGATTATAAGGGCAGGATATATACTTGGAGTATATCGAATAGCGGCGTTTGAGTAAAAAGGTTTCTAAAGCATTGCTAAGTCTTTGATACATTTTGAGCAAAAGATACCTACCTTAACTGTTGTCTGTCAAAACTGTTCTCGCTTGATAGACTTCCCAAAGTTTGAAGTCGTGATGGTTAGGGGCGATAGACTTAATCACTATCTGCGCCCATTAAACCGTGTCTTGCTATGTATACCAACCGTGCAAGACTCAGTAACATAAGTCTTTTTTCCTACACATGCTTCAGTCGGGCTTTCTATCGACGGCTAGTTTCATAAGATGCTTATCTCTCCCTCTACAGCGCTTCGCATGCACCCGTATTCATCCAGCGTTCCAGTTGTACTGATAGTTTTTAATAGGCCACGCTTGACAGAGAGATTATTGAGCGTAGTTACCCGCATTCAACCCTCCAAAGTGTTTGTCATTGCCGATGGCCCACGTCTTAATCACCCAACTGATAGAGAAAACTGCCAGGCTACTCGCGACCTTATTGATAAGGCCCAGTGGAAAGGGGAAGTATTTACTAACTATGCTGATGTTAATTTAGGTTGCCGGAGACGTGTAGCTACTGGGCTCGACTGGGTGTTTGAGCAGGTCGAGCAAGCTATCATTCTTGAAGATGATTGCTTGCCGCACCCTTCGTTCTTCCGTTTCTGCCACGAGCTGCTAGAGCATTATCGAGAAGATGAGCGCATTATGGCTATCTCAGGAAACAACTTTCAGTTTGGACGTAGACGAACGCAAGGCAGCTATTATTTTTCTAGGTATCCTCATTGTTGGGGCTGGGCAACTTGGAGGCGAGCATGGCAACACTATGACGTTAACATGGAGCTATGGCCACAGGCTAAGAGCAATCGTTGGCTAGAGAGCGTTTTACACGACGCTGCTGCAATTAAGTACTGGCACCATAAGTTTGAACAAACCTACGCTAGAAAAATTGACACATGGGACTATGCGTGGACACTAGCCTGTTGGCTACAGAGTGGCCTATGTATCTTGCCCAATGCTAACTTAGTCTCTAACATCGGTTTTGAGGCTGACGGCACTCACCACACTCATGACCATTCTCCCTTTTCTGATATGCCAACTGTAGAAATGCCTTTTCCATTAAGCCATCCTTCTACAGTTTTAAGAAATGCTCAAGCTGACCGGTTTACGCAAGCTTACCAGTTTGGTTTGCTCTCCCGTAGCCGTAGAAAAATACGGGCTGCACTGAACCTATAAAATCCAAATAAAATCAAATCAAAAAACGTTAGTTCAATACAGCTTTGGGCAATATCTGTTTATCTAAGATAGGACAGTTACCTGTGAATGTTCTGACTTGTCCGATATGTAACCACAGCAAACATAAACCTCTTCATCGACTTCATCAGGGAGATTTGATGAGCTGTGGCAAGTGTCAAGTCGTTTTCTTCACGCCTATGCCGACAGCTCAAGAGTTGGAGTTTTTTTATAACAATGGGTATCACGATAACTTCAGTAAGAGCACGATGGTCGGCTGTTCTTTCGCTGAAAATCGCTATGCAGCACTAGAGGAGATACTCAGGGCCTACCTACCTTCACTCATAGATGCTCCAAATAGATCGCTATTAGATGTTGGCTGCGGCACTGGCGATTTTTTAAAGATTGCTCAGCAAGCAGGGTGGCGCATTTCGGGAACGGAGCTAGGGCAAGATGCTGTTGATCAGGCTACACAAAAGCTGGGAGACTGCATCTTACAAGGTGATATTTCGACCCTTGACCTACCGGCTAATTCCTACAGCCTGATTACGAGCTATCACGTCATTGAGCATTTGCTTGACCCGGTAAAGAAGCTCGGGCAATGCTATCGGCTGCTGTCTCCTGAGGGAGCCTTGTTTGTCGAGACCCCTAATATCAATAGTATAGGCGCTCGGATCAGAGGTTCTAAGTGGTCGCATATCATCCCACCGGAGCATATCGTCTACTTTTCACCCCATTCCCTAAAATACGCTTTGCATAAGGCTGGATTTAACCGGGTCTTGGTACTTACCAGCGTACCTCAGACTATTGAGAGCATTCAGGATTGGCCTATCTTTCTCAAAGGGATAGCAGCTTCTCTATACAACCTTGCACCGAAGTTTGCTATGGGCGCGGCTCTTCAAGCGATCGCATTCAAAGACTAGCACCGTCGAATACCCTTCATGCAACTACTATACACACTCACCGGCTATCCTCCCGCTATTGGAGGTGCCCAAATTCATCAGCACCTCTTAGCTCAGCAGATAAATAAAAGTAATGCTGTACAAGTGGTGAGTCATTGGCAGCACAATCGCTCCGATTGGCTTTTAGGAACAACACTCCGAGCACCTCAAAAGCCCAACAACTACGTAGTAGAGGGTGTACCTGTACACCGCATGGGTATATCACTTGCAGAAAAATTGAAGATGGCTCCTTTTCTGCCAACTTACTATCCTCTGATGAAGCTGTCTCTACCGGCGATCGCCAACATATTAGAGAGTCATCTCGCCCCCTTCGCCAAAACAGCAAGCCTAGTTCACAATGTCAGGATCGGACGAGAGGGCTTAACGGCGGCTTCGCTGCGAGCAGCCCGCCATCGGGATATTCCTTTTGTCCTTACGCCAGTGCATCATCCGCGATGGGTTGGTTGGCGATATCAATGCTATACCAGTCTGTATCGCCAAGCTGATGGTGTTTTTGCATTAACTGAGTCTGAGAAGCAAATCTTAATTGGTTTGCAAGTCAAACCGGAGCGAATTCACGTCATCGGACATGGCCCTGTTATCTCAGGAGTGTATGACGCCCAAGCTTTTCGAGCTAAACATGGCATAGAAGCCGACGCGCCAATTATTTTATTTCTTGGACAGCACTACGAATACAAAGGCTATCGTCAGCTTCTAGAAGCAACAAGGCTTGTTTGGGAGAAACATCCCGATACGCATTTTGTATTTATTGGGCCTAGTGTTAAAGATTCAGAAAAGGCATTTTCGCTCAATGCTAATCCTCGAATTCATCGTCTAGGCAGCGTTAGCCTGCAAGAAAAAACTAGCGCCTTAGCCGCGTGTAGTCTGCTCTGTTTGCCCTCTACTCAAGAGAGTTTTGGCGGTGTTTATACAGAAGCATGGATGTTTAAAAAGCCCGTTATTGGTTGCCATATTCCGGCAGTGACAGAAGTCGTTGAGGATGGTATCAATGGGTTTTTAATCGGGCAGGAAGCTAGCCAAATTGCACAGCGCATACTGGACCTTTTGGATAGTCCTGAGCTAGCCAGATCTATAGGGTTACAAGGATACGAAAAAGTTAAACAGCTCTACACATGGCCAACCATTGCACAGAGGGCTAGAGATGCTTACAACAAGATTTTGACTGGGGCAGAAGTTTAAATCAAGTGGCGGTTGAGGAATGGGAATTATATAACTTGACCATGCGTGCGCGTCTCGCTGCCCTCATCCGGCCCCCTTCTCCCGACTAATCTTGTAGGGGTTTTGCAGAACCCTTGCATAGCAAGGAACTCAGGATCGCAATTTTTGACTGTTTCTGGCTGTAAACCAGGTATATCAATGAAGCAATTTGAAACCCCTACAAGATAAGCTTCTCCCGGGGGGAGAAGGGGGCCGGATTTGAAGTTCTTCTTTTCACTCTGCGAAAGGAGCAAGCTCTGCGGGAGAGGAATTTGGGGTGAGGGCTTTCACAATTTCCTCTAGCACAAAATCCAGTCTCTCCCACACGTCTTCATTCTCAAATCGCAAAACCGTCAACCCACTAGCAACCATCCACGCATCTCGTTCCGCGTCCCGCGCCTCCTGCATTTCATGAATTTTGCCATCCAGCTCAATTACTAATCGAGACTTGTGACAATAAAAGTCGGCGATGAATCTACCGATATTATGCTGACGCCGAAACTTAGCGTCGTGCAATCGGCGTCCTCTCAGAAATAGCCAAAGCATTTCTTCCGTCGAGGTTTGCTGCCGTCTTAATTCCCTTGCACGAAGCAGCAAAGTATCCGGTATTTGCCTGTATCGGCCTGCTATGCGAGAAAGGTCAGATTCCATATAGCAAGAGTGCCCAGAGGGAATGAGACAAAGGCTGAAAAGGATTGCTAAACATTGCACTCGCCCTCATCCTAAATCCTTCTCCCGGGGGGAGAAGGACTTTGATCCGGCTCCCCTTCTCCCCTTGGGAGCAAGGGGCTGGGGGATGAGGGCTCAGAAATTATGCATCCTATCAAATTCTTGTTACTAAGTAATCAAGACACCTAGAAACCAGCTATTACAACAAATCCTGAAACTTAAGTGATTAAAGTTGCATTGCCATCTCTGCGGGCACACTGAAGCTTAGAGAAATTTGCAGTAGACGAACAGGCTCACAGGTCTACGCGCAGTTTTGTTGACCCATTCTAAAAGTCTATGTCGCAACGTATTTTACGGACGTGTATCAACCAGACTACTTACGAGCAAGCTTGCGATCGCATCCAAACCCTCATCCAAACCCGACAGTCTGGCTATATCGTCGCCGCCAACGTTCACGTTGTCATGATGGCCTACTGGCATCCAGAATACCGGCACATTTTGGACAAAGCCGCCTTAATCACGCCAGATGGAATGCCGCTCGTGATGGGAATGCGCTGGCTCGGTGTGCGCCATCAGCCGCGAGTGTACGGGCCTGACCTGATGTTGGCCTGGTGCGATCGCGCCGCCAAAACCAACCTACCCATCTATCTATATGGCAGCACACCCGAAACCCTCCAGCGCCTGTCCGAAAAGCTGCATCACACTTTCCCCGACTTGCGCATCGCCGGAATGCACTCACCGCCCTTTAGAGCGCTCACTGCGGATGAAGAAGCCGCCGACTTAGAGCAAATTCGGCGCTCAGGTGCGGCGGTCGTCTTCGTTGGGCTGGGCTGCCCAAAACAAGAAGAATGGATGTATCGGCAGATGGGTAAGCTAGATGCAATCATGATTGGTGTCGGCGCAGCCTTCAAATTTCACAGCGGCGAAATTAGCCAGGCTCCACGCTGGATGATGCGACTCAGCCTCGAATGGTGCTTTCGCTTAGCCAGAGAGCCCAAACGCCTCTGGTCCCGCTATCTGTTTACCAATACTGCCTTTATCTGTTTGTTTTCACAGCAACTCGTCAAGCATTACATCAGCGGTCTCACCCAACGCTTTCAGCACTTCAAAGCTCTGTATAGAGAATAAGACCATCTCCCCCGCTATGAAGACTCGATCCGCCCAGCCCGAATCGAAGACCCGAGCAGATATTCGCGCTTCCGGCGGATTTCAGGCGTGGGTCTCCGCTCGCAAGCTGAGAGGGCTGTGGCTGCTTTTAAGCGACGCGATCGCCATGACCACCGCCTGGAAGTTTGCTCAGTTTCTCAACCAGTTTTACTCTCCTTTACCCAGTTCTTTTGTCTGGTGGGTCTGGCTGGGCTTTCCCAGCTTGTTTTGGCTGTTTGCGCTCTCAACGCTAGTTCTATTTATTCACCACCGGCTCTACAGCCAGACCAGCGCCGCTAAAGACTACGCTAAAGTCGCTCAGCTGATTAGCTACGTTTATCTAGCCTCTTTGGTGCTCAGCTACTTTTACGATCCGCATCTCAATCCACCCCGCTCGCTTTTCTTTTCAGCCTGGTTCAGCAGCATCGCAATTGTTGTCTTCGCCAGGCTGCTGACCAATCTGTTGCTTTGTCGGTTTCAACGGTGGCGAAAGCCCACCACCGTTTTTTTAATTGCGCCCGCCAGTCGGCTGCAAATACTTTCTGCCATTGTTGAAAAGCAGCCTCACTACCGGGTGATGGGGGCCGCGATCGCCTCTACTGCCCACTCGCCCGCTACTTTTCAATCCATTGTCAGGCTTCAGCCCGAAGAAGTACTCGCAGAAAATATTCCCAATGCCGAATTAGCTTCTAGCCTGTTCTGGCGGCTGCGCAGCGTCGGCATTGTGCTGCGGCTGTTGCCTTCTAGTCGGGAGATGATCTATCGGCGGGGCGTTCCCGAAATTTTTGCGAGCTTACCGACTCTCAAAATCGAATCTTCCTTTTTTCGAGGGTTTGACTACTGCATTAAGCGCTGGCTAGATTTTTTGCTGGCGGCGGCTGCCGTTTTGATATTTTTGCCGCTCTTTTTAGGAATAGCGATCGCCATCAAAACCTCCTCACCCGGCCCCGTTTTCTTTCGTCAGGAGCGCACGGGTCTGCACAGCAAAGTTTTTCAGGTTTGGAAATTTCGCACGATGGTTGCCGATGCCGCTCACCTGCAAACCAGCTTAGAGCAGCAAAACGAAAACCCCGATGGCGTCATGTTTAAAATCGCCTGCGACCCTCGAATTACCCCCATCGGCAACCTGCTCAGACGAACCAGCCTGGACGAGCTGCCGCAGCTTTTTAACGTGCTGCTCGGCCAGATGAGCCTGGTCGGGCCAAGGCCGCTGCCGCTCAGAGATACTTCACTTTTTGAACCCTGGCATCATGTGCGCCATCAGGTGCTGCCCGGCATTACCGGCCTTTGGCAAATCTCAGGGCGCTCCAACATCAAAAGCTTTGACGACGCCGTCCGGCTAGATCTGCATTACATAGATAACTGGTCGCTCAATTTAGACCTGGAAATATTATTGGAAACTATCAAAATAGTTTGTTTGGGAAAAGGGGCATATTAGGGCAACCTTTTCTTCCCAATCGCTATGGAACTGACAGGCGCTCCGTCTCTATCTCAAAAGGCTTCATCCGTAACCTGGCGAGGCCAGTGGATGGGCGTTTTAGGCTTTGCCTGTCTCCTGGCTTTTAGCTGGATTCCCAACAGCTACTATTTCATGGTGGGCTGGCCGTGGATTTTGATCTGGCAGATAACCTTTCTGATACTGGGCGCTTGGCAAATATGGATTGTCCGCCAGTTTGCGGTGCCTTTTCGCCCCTTAGGGCACGGATTTGACTGGGTTGTAGGCGGGGCACTGAGCGTCAGTGTAGTCTCGGCGCTGGGCGCTGAATTTAAGGCGGTAGCGCTTTGGAACGTCATTTTAGTCGGTAACTATGCCATTGCGCTCTATCTTTTAGTCAACTGGCTGCGCCAGGAACTGCCCAGAAAACGTCTCTGGTTTGCCCTGACGCTGGCCGGATGGATCACCAGCGTGGTTGGGCTGTCACTGTGGCGGCCTACCCCCGACATGTGGCTCTCAGATAATTTTTACACAGCGCTGCGCAACGCCTGGCCGCTGGGGCACCACAATTTTGTCGGCGGGTATGAGCTGCTGCTGCTGCCGATGACGGCGAGTTTTGCGCTGTCGCAGCAGGGGTGGAAAAGGTGGGTAAGCATGGGCGCAGCGGCAACTGTTGCAGTGGCGCTTTACGTCAGCGGCTCACGCGGGGCAATGATCGGCGCTCTGGCTGTTTTTGTAGTGGGTACGCCGATTTTGCTGTGGCTGCATCGGGCTCAGGCAAGCCGCCGCTGGTTGATAGGGTGCGCCGTTGGCCTGGCTATTGTCTTATCTATCACCGCGAGCAATCCACGAATGCGATCGCTCTTTCAAGTAGCCGCTCCGTCGCAGGTGGGCCAAACCGTGTCAGTTGTTGCAGATGGGCCAGCGCAAGACCGCCTGTTCATGCTGAAAGCCGCCCAAAATATTTTCTCCACTCATCCGCTGACCGGCGTTGGCCCAGGCAATTTGTCTCGGGTTTACAATCTCTACCGCCCGGTTGAAGTTGGCACCGGGCTAGAGCTTGTGCAGCAGCTGCACAACACGCCTGCTCAAATGCTGGCAGAGCTAGGCGCACTCGGCCTGGCAGTCTACGGCGGCTGGCTGATCGGATTGCTGCGGCTCAGCGTCAGGCTCCACAGCAAACTATCTAACCTGTCCGATCGCTATCTCTTTTACGGCATTTGCGCTAGCTATTTTGGCTACAGCGTTTCTAGCCTGACCGACTATCAGCTAGAGAATATCGGCATCAGCAGTACTTTGCTGATCATGACAGCGCTGCTAATAAATCTGGGTGATACCTGTATAGATATTCCCTCCAGATCAGCCGGGCTTTCTCGCCAGAGCCGTCGCTGGCTGAGCCTGGGCATACTGGCGTTTTTGTGTCTGAGCTTTCAGCTATGGACCCGGTTTGATGCGGGGCTATATCTCAGCAACGCCGCCATCAGAGATATTGGCGATCGCAATCTGGTTGAGGCCGATGCCAAATGGTTCAAAGCCGGTAGGCTGGTTGCTTGGGACCCAACTTACCCAGCGCTGGCAGCCGAGCAGCTGATTTTGCTCAGGGCAGGCGCAGCTAACCAGGCAGATGAGGCGTCGCTCACAAAATCCGCAATTGAATACTTAGGCGCCGCTTTAAGAGCAGCCCCTAACGACACCTGGCTCAACCAAAATATGGCGGTCTTGCAGCTGGACAGCAACGAGCCTAAAAAAGCAGAATTCTACGTTCAGCGCGCTTCTATGCTCTCTCCGCGCAATACTAACTATACCTACTACACATTAGGCTTAAGCTACTTACAGCAAGACCAGATTGAGCAGGCGATCGCCGCCTTTTCGCTAGAGGGCATTGCCAACCCCAGCTTTTTGACTGCCGATATCTGGAAAGATGAGAACTTCGCACTGATGTTGCCAGTCGTCTTAGAGAAAGTGCTGGAGAGTGATCGCTACATTCTCTCTCAGACAAACCCGGCCTCTCTCGACTACGAATGGATAAATGAGCAGATAGCCCTGCTGAGCTGGTGGTATGAGAGACCGCTAGAGGGGATTGAAGTTGCTAAACTACGCCCGCTAGTGCAGGCCATTTTGCAGTTAGAAGATCAGCCGGAGGCGGCTCTGAGCACGATTGATCAGCAGCTGAAGCGAAATGCAGACGACGCCAGTCTGAGGCTTTTGCAAGCGTGGCGATCGCCCAAAAAGTATTTAGAAAGCTACTTAAAAGATTTTGAAGGTACTCAGGAAGAAAGAGATCTCTTAGTCAAACACATCAATCAAAACCGCGATATCCGTACCTGGATGGGTTCGGTTCTCAATCAGGCACCGCAGAGCCGGAGAAATGGCGTCGGCTTTGCCTATCGCAATCTGTCAGCCAACAATGTTGTGCAGATTTTGTATCCTGGAGAACTGAGAATGAGCTTCTTCTCTGAGCTGCTCGGCCTTTTTGAAGAAGCACCTCGCATTTTTCCTCAGCTAGATCAAGAGATATCGGCTGTTAAAGCCACAGAGCTATCACTGCCGCCGCTCAGCGAGACTCACTTTCAGCTACCCAAATCGTAGCCATCTAACATCAAAGCCCCTCTTTGGGTCCCCTTATCAAGGGGAACCGTAAGGGAGGGGTCTTCAACAAGTCCTCTACACACCGAGACCCCTCCGTTGGTTCCCCTTAGCAAGGGGAACCAGAGCACAAGACTACTCGCGCTAATGCCATCCGGGTTTCCAGCACATTTGAGCGCGAATTCCTTAACAACAGATAAATCATGCCGTCAGACAGCCTCTCAGACCGCAGATATCTTCCATTAGCGATCGCAGGGTTATCTTTTTACGCATTATTTACCCTCCTACCCAACAGCAACAGCCTGATGGTGAAATGGCCCTGGGTGCTGTGGTGGCAGCTCGGCTTAGCGCTTGGCCCAATCACGCTGATTGTTCAGCTGTGGCGGCAAAAGTCTCTGATTTGGCTAGGTAATCAGCTAGACTGGCTGGTCGGCGGTTGGCTGCTGTGCTTAGGGCTGAATGTGGTTTTTGCCAGTTTTAGGCAGCAGGCCGGTTGGTATGCTTGGGCGGCTGTCTGTGTGATCGCCACTCTATACGCCCTCACCCAATGGCTCACCACACTCACCCGAGTTGGCCTGCTCTACTTTCAAGCAGCGCTAGTCGTCAGCTTGGCAGCGCTTAGCCTTACCCTGTGGACAGGACAAACCGCCCTACCTTACTTAGATACGTTAGAAAGCCTCAAAAGCTACGGCATCTCAAAAAGCTTTGACTGGCAGATTGTCAGCCTGCGCAACTGGTATCCGATTGGCCACCAAAACTATGTAGCGGGTTATCTGGTGCTGTCGCTGCCGCTGCTGCTGGGGCTGAGCATTTTGCATAAAGGCCAGCGGCGTATTTTGTGGGGTGTGGGCTTTTTTATCAGCCTGGTCTGTTTATATACGACGGCTTCTCGCGGTAGCTGGTTTGGTTTGCTGACTAGCGCGGCTGTGTTTTGCCTGGTTTCAGCGTGGCGCTATCCGCAGAGTCGAAGGCTGCTGGGGATGGTTGCGCTCACCAGTGCAGGCGGGCTTTTGCTGTGGATTTTGAGCAGCGATCGCCTCAGCGCTTTTCTGCTGGCTGTTGTGACCGGTGAAAATAGCGAGATTGCCTATCGGGTTGTTACCAACACAGTAGGCTGGCTAATCGGGCGAGAACATTGGCTGTTGGGGGCTGGGCTGGGCAATGTTGCGCTGCTCTACCAAAAGTATTTGCCTGAGTGGGCGGGGCAAACGGCTGAACTCACCTACCAGCTGCACAGCACGCCAGCGCAAATTTGGGCGGAAATGGGGCTGGTGGGCAGTCTTTTGGCGCTCGGCAGCTTTGGTCTGTTGATGTATCGCAGCTTGCAATGGCTGCTAGCGGCTCGGTACGGGCGCGAAGACTTTTTGATGGTGACCAGTCTCTGGAGCGGGCTGCTGGGGTACGGCGTATTTAGCCTGAGCGATTATCAGCTAGATAATCTCTGTATCAGCGGCACACTCATTGTCTTTGCATCTGTGCTGACAGCCTACTTTAGAGAGGACTTAAAAGAGCGGCATAGCCTTACAATCTGGCGGTTTCCTGCTTCAGTAGTGGGTGTTGGTTTTCTGGCGATCGCGACTTTCTATCTATACCCTATTCATCGGTCTTGGATGCTGTCTAGTCAGGGCTTTGCTAAGCTGGCGCAAAAAGATGTGGCAGGCTTTGTGAGTAAGCTAGAAGGCGCTCATCGGCTTGCGCCCTGGGAGCCTTATTACAGCTATCAGCTGGGGTGGAATTTGGGAGAGCTGGCCTATCTTACGCCAGATGCGCAGCAGAGAGAGTCTTTGCGATCGCTCAGCGTCCAATGGTTTGAAACGGCTAATGCCGCTTCTCCCTATCAAGAGTTTGGCTATTCTAATTTGGGCTGGCTGCTGGTAAATGCTCAGCCTGAAAAAGCGGTTACGGCTTTCTCTCAGGCCGCTCAGCTGGTTCCTAACAAAAAGGGTAGCTTCTTCGCTTTGGGCTATGGGCTTTTGCAGGCTGAAAACTCAGAGTTGGCTGTGCAAGCGATGACGCTTGAGCTGCTGAGAAATCCGCTGCTGTTGACCAGCCCCATTTGGCAGTCAGAAGAGTTGAAGGCAGATTTTCCTAAAGTCTTATCGGCGTTCGAGCAAGCCTGCGCAGATTTTATTGCTGAAGCGACGCCAGAACTACAGCCCTACTTTCACCAGCTAAGAGGCGGATTGCACTGGTGGAGAGGCGATTTTGAGGCAGCAAGGGCAGACTTCAGCCACACGCCCAGTGCGCTCAATACCCTAATGCTCTCTTTAGCGGAGAGAATTCCTGTCGAGCTTTCAGAGGAGGCTTTACTGCCCGCCGAAGTCGCTGCTGTCGGCTGGCTAGACCCGGCTAAAAGAGAAGAGACATTCTACAGGGCGCTGTTGCTGTCAAACTCATCAGAATACGCTTATCCAGAAAGCTATCTCGCCCAAATGAGCACAGAAATCACTCAGAGTGCCGAAAAGTCAGACAGCTTTCACCAGTGGCTGACTCAGATGGCCCCCTCTCGTCAGCAGAGAAATCAGCGGCTAGGGTTCGGCGTTCTCAGCCGCCATATTGATGGCCCGATACCCAGCGATTTCTCCCCTCGGACGGAAAACGTGCTGATGACTCAGTTCTTTGCAGACTTTTTCCCTTCAGCCCCCTATAGTCCCGATTTAGACAGTCTGCTAGAACCGCTGAGAAAACAGTTGCTCACTCAGCTATCAGGATCTTGATTGGCTTGCTGAGCAAATTCGATCTTGATGCCGCCATCTTCAGAGAAGACAACATCGCCCCCCAGCGCTTGAATTTGCGCAACGGCTCGCTCACGAGTAGCGTTGTCTAGTGCGGTGGTGAGTACGCTGCTCCAAGCGTTGATCTGAGCAGCTTCGCTATTTGGATTAGAGGATAGGTACTGAGCGGTTTGGCTGGAGAGCTGTGCAAACAGTTCACTGGCTGGGTCTTGAGAGGCTTCTGCCCAGTTTGCCGCTGTCTCAAACGACTTTTGGGCGGCCTGCCCATCGCCTAAAAACAGCAGCTCATCAACCCCTTTATAGCGCCACACGTAGTAGCTATCGGCAGGCTCGTTGGGTGATAGCTTAGCAAGCCCTTTGTCCATCAGCGAGATAGTCTCTTGCGGGGTAGCTGCGTAGGCAGAGCTGCTGCCTGAGAGAAACAAATAAAACTGCCGGTAGTACGGATCGTGTGCGACGATTGGCTCGAAGTAGCTAGCCGCTAGCTCGTAGCCCTCTGTAGCCTGCGTTTTTTCATCACCAAAGTATTGTAAGAAGTCAAGAAATGTCCAGTTTGCTACAAGGTTGCCAAAGCCGACAGCTGGCATTTTACTCAGTGCTAACAGCTCAGACTTCTTTACTTTGAGAGCTATCTGCTCTTGCTGAACTGACTGATTTTCGATATCCGCAGTAAGCGACTTAAGAGCTGACCATTGCAGTGAAAGACAAGATAGACCAACTGAACCGAGCCAGAGAGCTATCTTAAGCTTAGATGTTACTAGGTGGCGCGTAGTCATCTTGATAAGATTCTGGAGAGCTAAAGATGCAATAGAGAAGAGCTGTAAGCAGGTCGATTATCTACCTGCTTACAGCTCTACAAAGTTTCGACAGTTTGTACCAGCAAGATCTGCTAGCAATAGCTACCTTACTTGATTGTCTTATAAGCAGCAGGCGCTGTAGGACATGCAGGAGCGCTAAGGTTGGTAGCAACTATACTTTGGGCTCCATTGGCACCAGCGTTAATCGGAGCAGCTACTGCTTCACAAAGAATGGCTAAGGTTGTCGCCTCACCTGTTCCTTGAGCTGAACCAACAGTGACACCGCCAATGTAGGCTTTTACAGAAGCAGTATTCCCGCCTTGGGGTTTAGCTCTGCTAGTTACGTTCGTATTGTTGGGAGTGACGATTTCGTATTCATAGTTATCGGTCGAGCTAGCAACACCCAAACCAAGTAAACCAATCTGGGTGGTGAATGAGCTGGTCTCCAGGTAGTAAGCCTGCTGAGCGCGGTTCATAGAACCGATGTAAGTCTTGGCTTCAGATTGACGAGCTTTGTTGGCTTGGTTGAGGAAGGAAGGCAGGGCAATAGCAGACAGAATACCGATGATGATGATAACAACCAGAAGTTCGATAAGAGTGAAACCGCCGTTGCCTTTTTTCTTAGCTGAGAAATACTGAAGCATCTTTGCTTTAAAGTCAGATTTCATGAAAGGTGTCTCCGTGATGTGGGTGAAGTAAGTTGCGTATGCTTTATGGAAATTAAGCTATCCGCCTGCACAGGAAAGGCATCAGATCAGTGAAACCTTCTGGGCGGGTCGTGGTTGACTTGCTTTCCGCTCCGAACTTACTTTGCCCTTCAACAAATCTTGAACAGTCAGCCTATTTACACAACAATCAACCTGTTAGCTGCTAATTAATCCGTACTTTTCCGGTACCCGCTCCAGATTCTCAGCAATAGACCGATGCCATCAGTAGCCACTACTATAATTCCCCCTTGCTCATCAAAATAAACTGATGCTAATCCCCCAATGAAAAAACATGCTTAGCACAGGCGTTTTTCGCCCACATCTCCCGCTGACTAAGCGCAGTGATCTCCCGTTGGCTGAGCGTAGCCGTTCGCGCAGCGTTGCCATAAGGAACCTGCTACTTAATAAAGTCCCAGCGGATCAGAAACGCTGTCGCCCTCACCCTAAATCCCTCTCCCAGCGGGAGAGGGACTTTGAATCCGGTTCCCTCTCCCGCCGGGAGAGGGCTAGGGTGAGGGCTACCAGGGTGTTATTTGAGCGCGGCTCCCTAAGCATTAGCCACAGCTCAGCCGGACTACTCTCCGAGAGGGCAAAGCCTACGACTGCGCTCAGCCCTCAGCCACCGCCCGAGTAAAAACTCGCTCAAGCTTCAGGCAAATCGCCAGGATCAATACCCTGTGCTCTCAAAATCTCCTCTAGCCGTTCTCGTCGCAGCCGTTCCCGATGAGCCAGACTGTCTGATTGCTCGGCCCGCAGCCGCTCTTGCTCGGCCCGCAGCCGTTCCCGATGAGCCAGACTGTTTGCTTGCTCGGCCCGCAGCCGCTCTTGCTCGGCTTCGCTAAAATGCCGATTTCCCTGCTCGTCATACCAGGTCAAAATCTCCCGAGACAGACCGCCCACCTCGCCCTGATATCGCCCTATCCCTATCCCTACCTCTGGCATCCAGTAAGGTTCACCAATCTGCAAACGATAAGTACCGGCTTCTAACTTGTACACCTCAAAAGGCTGATGGCGATCGCGCTGCCAATATTCCGGATTATAAATTACGTAGTACAGCACCCCTAGCTTTGCATAGATACTCAGCTTCTTGTCGTACTCTCCGCCCGGCTTATGCGAAACCATTTCGAGCGCTAAGGTCGGTACAGTTTCCTGCTCCTCCCATACCGCATAGCTTCTGCGAAACTCATCCCCTTTCTTTCGCGCCACCCCCAAGCTCAAAAACGCATCTGGAACAACAGGCACATAGGGACTGACGCCCGTCGTGTGGTACACCGCCATATCCACGCCAAAAAACCAGTCCATCCGCTCCGCCCACAGATGCGTCAGCAGCAGCAAAAGCAAGTTGGGCAGCAGATTCTGATCTTCATTGTCCACAGGCGTATCGTCAGAGCAGGGCAAGTCGGCAGTGCTAGGGAGAGATTGACGAAGATAGGAAGAAGTCATAATATACGCCTCTGCAAAGCTTACTCCATTGTAAGCCAGTCTAAAAATTCTCTAAGTTAGCAAATTTTCCGGTCACATCGTGAGCCGACTCCCCACAGGTGCGTGGTGTCGGAAAAATCTTCGTCGGGTTCGCCAGCCCTTTTGTGTTCAGCGCCCCTCGCACCCACTGCATCGTCTCCAGGTCCGTCTCACTAAACATATTTGGCATGTAGCAGCGCTTGTCTGCCCCAATGCCGTGCTCACCCGAGATACTCCCGCCCACTCGCACACACAGCTTTAAAATGTCTCCTCCCAAAGCCTCCACCTCTTCTAACTGCCCCGGAATATTGTTGTTGTACAAAATCAGCGGGTGTAAATTACCATCTCCCGCGTGGAAAACATTCGCCACCCGGTAGCCATGCTGTGCGCCCAAGTTCTCAATCTCTTTGAGTACCTCCGGCAGCCGCGTTCTCGGTATCACCCCGTCTTGCACATAGTAATCAGGGCTGAGCTTGCCCATCGCGGCAAACGCTGCCTTGCGTCCCTTCCACAGCCTCAGTCTCTCCTGCAAATTGCTGGCGTGAGTCAGCTGCCTTGCCCCATTTTTATAGCAAAAAGTCGCTATTTGCTCAGCGCTAGCCGCGACCTCGGCAGGCGCACCGTCTATCTCTATTAGCAAAATAGCCACCGCATCGCGCGGATAGCAGTTCGTCGCCACCACATCTTCTACCGCATTCAGGCTAAAGTTATCCATCATCTCCATACCCGCCGGAATAATTCCCGCGCTGATGATGTCCGAAACAGTTTCACCCGCTGCCTCTACGCTCATAAAATCTGCCAAAATCACCTGCACCGACTCGGGCGACTTGAGAATGCGCAGCGTCACTTCGGTAACAATGCCCAGCGTCCCCTCCGAACCGACTAAAATGCCTGTGAGATCGTACCCTGGCATTTCTGGTACCGCTCCGCCTACCGTCACAATATCGCCGTCCGGCAAGATCAGCTTTAGACCAAGCACATGGTTAGTCGTGACGCCATACTTCAGGCAGTGCACTCCTCCCGAATTTTCGGCCACATTGCCGCCAATCGAGCAAGCCTGCTGACTAGAAGGATCAGGCGCATAGTAAAACCCGGCCCCGCTCACCGCCTGAGTGATCCAGCTATTGATCACACCCGGCTGCACCACCACCTGCTGATTGTCGTAGTCAATCTCTAATATTTGCTGCATACAGGTCATGACGATCAGCACGCAGTTCTCTATCGGCAACGCCCCGCCCGACAGCCCCGTACCCGCGCCTCGGGTGACAAAAGGAATGTCTTGCTCATGGCACAGCCTGACAATAGCGGCCACTTCTTCGGTGGTTTTAGGCAAAGTCACGACAGCGGGCCTTTGCCGGTAGCTGGTCAGACCGTCGCACTCATACACCAGCAGCTCTTCCTTTCGCCGCATTACCCGGTCAGCCCCTAGTACCGCTTCCAAAGCGCGGACAACCGGCTGCCAATTGCGAGCGGCTACAGCAACAACCATAGTGAGTCACAGAAATACATGATCCCTGTGATCCTAGCGTAGAAAAGCCCTGTAGAAGCGCTTAACCGCCACGCCCCTTAGCCAGCGTCTCTCCATTGAGCATTCGCTGCGCCGCATCTAGCAGCGCTTCTTCCAGGTAGGGCTTAGTAAAATAGCCGCTAGCGCCCAAATCTACCGCCATCTGGCGGTGACGGTCAGCGCCGCGAGAGGTCAGCATGGCGATCGGTATGCGCTTTAGCTGGCTGTCTTTTTGCAGCCGAGAGAGCAGCTCTAGGCCGTCCATGCGCGGCATTTCAATATCGCAGAACACCAGGTCACAAGGCAAACCTGAGCGCAGCTTATCCCAGGCTTCTTGACCGTCGCGGGCCTGCTCTACCCGGTAGCCAATTTTGTTAAAGCTCATGGAGAGCAGTTCGCGCACGGTGATGGAGTCATCCACAATCAGCACGGTCGGATCGCTCTTTACTGGCGGCTCAACCACGTCTTGAGCCCACATCAGCGAAGCGGGTTCGCGGCGAATGCGGCCCATAGCAATGTCAATGAGTTCTAGCACGTCGGCAATTGGCATCACTCGGCCATCGCCTAGTACCGTAGCGCCAGCAATGCCCAAGGGCTTAGGTACCGGGCCTTCGAGCTGCTTGATCACAATCTCTTGCTCACCGATCACCTGGTCGACTTGCACAGCCACGAAGGTATTGGCATTTCTGAGCACAATGATCGAGAGCACATCTTCGTCTTGACCGCCGCCATATACCCGGCCCCGACCCAAAGTACGGTTAAACTTCAGTAGATCAGTCACGGGTTGAAAAGGCAGCAGCGTATCGCGCCAGCGTACGCAGTCTTGGTCTTGATCGTTTTTGATGATGCGATCGCGCGGCACATCCAGCATGTCTTCCACCCCGTCCATCGGGAAGGCGATCCGGGCCTGGTTACTCACGCAGCTCAGCGCCTTGGAAATACTCAAAGTCAGCGGCAGACGAATGGTAAAGCTAGTGCCTTTGCCCGTCTCAGAATCAATGGTGATACTGCCCCGAATTTCAGCCAAAGAAGTCCGTACGACATCCATTCCTACGCCGCGCCCAGCAAAGTCATCGGCCTGATCACGAGTGCTAAAGCCGGGGTGAAATAGCAGCTCGTAAGTCTCTATGTCTGAGAGAGCCGCCGCTGCTTCTGAACCGATCAATTTTTGCTCAATCGCCTTGCGCTTAACCAGTTCGGTATCGATGCCACCGCCGTCGTCAGCGACATAGATAACCGTCTGGTTACCCTGATAGAAGGCCCGCACGGTAATCAATCCCTCAGCCGATTTACCGGCAGTTGTTCTCTCCGCTGGGATCTCAATGCCGTGAGTAATGGCGTTGTTTACCAGGTGCGTGAGCGGATCGTACAGATTCTCTACGATCATCTTATCGATCAGCGTGTCTTGACCTTCAACTACCAACTGGGCTTCCTTGCCGCACTTGAGCGAAATGTCACGCACCGCTCGGGGCAACCGGTCGGCAGCCTGAGAAAAGGCCACCATCCGCGCTGTATTTAGCCCTTCTTGCAGCTGGGTAGTAATCTGCCGAAACTGACGGGTGACCTGGTCAGAAGATTCGACCGTATAGCCGATGTCTGAAGCAGACTCTCGCACTCTGACAATCAGCTCAATCATCTCTTGCGAGAGCGTATGGAACCCGGTGAACCGATCCATTTCTAGCGCGTCAAAGGTGGCCCCTGTGGCGTGACTTGCCTCCGCAGGGGGCTCTTTACCGTTGTTTAGAGATGAGTGGGCGCGGCGGTTTGACAGCAAAGAGCTTTCCAGCAGCGATCGCTCATACAGATCGCGTATCCGCTGGCCAACATCGTTCAGCTGCTGTACCTGAAACAGCAAATTGTCGAGAAACTGACGCAGCCGCTCTTGGTCGCGTTCTAGCGTATTGCGGCTCACCACTAGCTCGCCCACCAAGTTGCTCAGGTTATCTAAATGGTTAACAGACACCCGCATATTCTGCTCGCGCAGACCGCCGCTCCGCCTAGTCGGACGCGGCGGCATCAGGCGTGGCGGCATCAGGCGTGACGGCATAGGTACAGGCCCCTTATCAGCACCTTCTTCCAGCAGTCGCTCCAAATCTCCAAAATCTTCAGCATCTCCAGAGGCAGCAATTCCCAACACTGTCTCTTCAGCATCTCCGGCAGGCGGAAGATCAATAGTAGGAGAACTGTCAGCATCAACACTCTTATCTTCTATGCTGACATCTGCGCTATCGTCTGCACCGTTATCGAGTAGCAGCGGCTCTAGATCATTCAGGCTGTCGTCTGCCTCCTCTGAAGCCACCTCCTCTACGCTATCCTCTGAAAGATCATCTCCTAAAAGATCAAAATCCGATAGATCGTCAGTCTCTGAGTCATCTAAATCATCAGTCTCTGAGTCATCAATCTCTGAGTCATCAGTCTCTGAGTCAGTCACCGCGTCGTCTATCGCTGCCGAAAAGTAAGTCAATTCGTCATCGGCTTCATCCATCGCTCCGTCCGAGAGGTCATCTAAAGGAGTGTCCTCTGAGGGAGTATGAAGGGCTTCCTCTGTGAGCGAGTCTGCTGGGTCATCTGAGGCATCTGAGCGATCGCTCGCGAATAAAGCATCTAGATCTAGCGAGTCATCATCAACCGTTTCATCCGTAACAGCCATCAAATCTAAGTCATCTTCTGTTGAGACATTTTTCTCAGCAACGTCTGAGAGAGCCGCCAAATCTTCCCACAGGTCATCTGTTAGGTCATCGTCGTTTGCGACAGTGTCGCTTGTAATAGCAGAAATAGTGTTGAGCTCATGCCCATCCTCATTTTCCTCAGCGGCTTCTAGCAGCTCATCCAAATCAAAACTCGATTGATCGGCATCTATATCATCAGCGACCTCACTGGCGATCGCTGTCTCTTCAAAGGAAAAGTCAAAGCTAGCTGGCTCGCTTGCAGTCTGAGGCGTTGAGTCTGAGAGAGAATCATCTATAGAAAGCTCTCCCCAGGGGCCGTCGGAGAGTTGTTCCTCTGACTCTTCTGATAGTTTTTCTGATGGCTCTTCTGACGGTGAGTTCGCCGATAGGTCTAGGACTGAGGAAGCTAAGGCCGGATCAGCCTCCTCTGAGCGTTTTCCAGGCTCGCTTACCGGGTCATCTAAGAAAAAGCTGTCAATAGCTTGTTCCGCTTGCTGCAAAGCCGCCTCGGTCAACGGATAAAATTCAGACCCGATTCGACGAGAAACAGCAGCAGCTCGCCTTGAGAAACTAGCGCTGATAGGCCCAGGTTGAGCAGTCTCTGCTACGTGAGCAGCCGCTGAGGTTTCCTCCAAAGCGCTGCCATTACTATCTATTGACCCACTACTCAGTGTCTCTATCCCCGATTCGGGATGCTCTTCTAGAGGCTCATTTAGCATTAGTTCGGAGAGATCGGGCCGCTCCAATTCTGGAAAGTCTAAATCTGGCCGATCCTCAAGATCAGCAGGAATCGTACTGGTTAAAGCAGCCGGCTCAGGTAGACCGCCAGCGCCTGGCAGGTCATCGTCAGCCCATACATCTTCAGACAGCGCTGCTATATCAGCAGATATATCAGACGGGACATTTAGAGGCGAAACATCCAGAGGCGGAGCATCTAAAGCAGAGTCGGCCAAATCGCTCTCATCGACTGTCGCAAACTCTCCACCTGTTAGCGTGCCGCCAAAGAGATCATCTTCTAATCCGTCAGCAGTAGCTATTTCTTGAGAGGTATCGTCAGTCGCATCGTCTGCTAGCAAATCTGTTATGTCGTCTTCTACAGCTCGATCAATATTCTCAGGATGTAGCTGCATCTCTTCTGAGACGAAGGGGTGGCCGCCCAAAGTATTGTCGAGTTTGTCTAGATCGCCATCAAACAGATCGGCTAGGCTGTTAAGCTCTTCTGTACCAACATCTGGCCCGGTCACGTTTACGGTTGCGAGCAGAGCATCTAGCGACTCATCAGCTTTTTCGTCGCCATCTAAATGACGGTTGAGCGTAGAGAGTTCAAATGGAATTTCATCAAACTCCAGGTCTAAGGTCAGTCGACCAATTTCGTCTACAGCAGGGTCGGCTTCGGGTGCGATCGCCGCCGCGTAAGGCGCTGACTCTTCTAGCTCGTTCTCTGATAGATTTTTAGCATCTTCTTCCAGATCACTGCCAAACAGATCTGCTTCCGCATCGCTTTCAAACAACCCGGCTAGATCGTCATCTGCTTCTAAAGGCAAATCAGCCGACTCTTCATCTGAACCTGGCAGAGCCATCGGCATATCTGCGTTCAAAGAGAGCGCTTCTAAACCTTGTGCGATCTCCTCAGCGTTACCGGCATCCGCTATGTCAAAGCCTAGACTATCTAGCTCATCACCAGCATGACCGTTGCCCAGATAAGTATCTTCTAAGGCAGCAGCATTTAACCCAGCAGCATTTAACCCAGCAGAAAATAGAGTATCTTCCGGTAGCAAAGACTGCATTGGGTCAGAGACAAATATTTCAGAGGCCCGTCCTGAAAGCACCAGATCTTGAGATTTTTTAATTTCTGTGATTAAAATAGGAGCTAGCGTACGATAGTCGTTATCCAAGCTAGCCGCGACGATGCGCGCCGTCTCGATCAAGTCGCACCAGGCGGATAGTTCAAACTGCTCACCGATAGAAGACAGCTGAACGCAGATATCTTGCAGATTTTTTCTAGATTCCGCCGTGTCAGGCTGCTTAAAGGCGGTAAGCATCTGACGTAGCAATAGAGCGACCTCTCGCTGAAAGCGATCGCTGAAATCATCAGGAGAGGTGCCAGCAGATTCCATACCGACATAGACCGAAGCACCGTCCGCTTCACCGATCTCTTCGCTGGCCTCTTCTATGAGCGTGTTCAGACGCGCTTCTATCTGACCAAACACCGGCTCCACATCGGTCATAATCTCTTGAGCCTTATCTGGAGTCAGGCCAAAAGGCCCTTCGAGCTGCTCCAAAAGATCCTTAAGACCGTCAGAGACTCGTAGAAACATCGTTTCTATTGCCCGGTCTACTTGCACGGGTGCCTCTTTAAGAACTTTGAAGTAGTCCTCTAGGCGATGGGCTGTCTTTTGGATACTCTCCAAACCCAGCATAGCGGCCCCGCCTTTGACAGAGTGAGCAGCTCTAAAAACCTCGTTGGCCTTTTCAGTATCCTCGATAGTATCTTGAAGACTGAGCAACCCCTGTTCAATTGTGTTGAGGTGGTCTTTGGCCTCCTCAATGAAATAGCCCATGATGCGCTGTTGTTGCTCAGGCAGCATAGCCGCGTCCTCCCCTAATACAAATCCGAAGTTTAATCAGGCCGAAGCGAAATCAGGCCAAAATGAAATCAGGCAGCCACCACGCCCCTACTCCTTCTGAGTGCTCACCTTAAATTTATCAACCGAAGTCAACAGGTCTTTAGCAACACCCACCAGGTTTTGTAGCGACCCAGATACCCGCTGAGATTCTTGCGAAGTCTCTTGGGCAGTCAGCTCAACTGACTGCATAACCTGAGCAACCGCTCTAGATGTTTCGGTCTGCTCTACGGTGTCAGCCGTAATGGAGCGCACCAGCACGTCAATCCGATTAGACACCTGAATAATGTCATCAAGCGACTGCTTAGCTTGCTCAGCTAGCCGAGTCCCTTCAATTACCTGCTGAGTCCCCTCTTCCATCGCCGTCATCACACCGCCCGTCTCACTTTGAATTTGCAGCACAATCTGCTCAATTTCTTTAGAGGCCTTGGCCGCGCGGTCGGCCAGCTGCCTTACTTCGTCAGCGACAATGGCAAATCCACGTCCTGCTTCTCCGGCCCTAGCGGCTTCAATACTGGCATTTAAGGCCAGCAAATTAGTCCGGGAGGCAATCTGCGAAATCAGCGCCACAATCTTTGAAATTTCCTGGGAGGACTCTGCCAAACGCTTCACTTTTCGGGTGGTGTCAGCTACCGTCTCACGAATATCCAGGATGCCGGCCACGGTACGCTCTACGGCCTCTCCGCCTCGGAGCGCAGTTTCAGAAGCTGAGCGGGCGACTTCTTCTGCCTCTCTGGCGCTCTCAGCTACCCGCTGAATAGAGTCGGTCATGACCTGCACTGAGTTGAGGGTCACCGCTAGCTCCTCAGCTTGACGCAGCGCATCAGCCGAGAGCGCTCTAGCAAAGGCCTCATTCTCAGTGGAGCCCTGGCTCACCTGTCTGGCCGCGACACTCACCTGCTTGACAATTTCGCGCAGATTTTCGATGGTTAAGTTAAAGGAGTCAGCCACTGCGCCGAGCACGTCTGCGGTCACCTCAGCTTTGACGGTCAGATCGCCTCTAGCAGCCCCTTCAACATCGTCAAGCAAACGAATTACCTGACGCTGCAAATCTTCTTTGGCCTGCTCCTGCTCTTGAGCTTTGCGCTGAGCTTCACCGGTCGTTGTGAAGATAGCGATCGCCATCTGATTAAAGCCTTCGGCTAGCTGACCAAATTCATCTCTGGTGAAGATTGCAGAGCGGGCATCGAGATCGCCTCTAGAAACCTGGTCGAAGCGAAGCTGTAGCTCGTTGACAGTCTGTCGGGTACGCCGTTCCATCAGGTAGCCCAAGCCTAAAACGCTGCCAAAGCTCACCAGTCCAGCCGCACTGCCAGCTGCTAAAGGATAAAGGGGTGAAGCATTAGGTGAATTGGGCTGAGAGGGCGATGGGGGTACAATCAGACCGACTAGGCCAACGGCGATCGCTGACAAAACACCAGCAGAACCTGCCAAGATCAGCCGCTTAGTAGAGATTGAAGCATTTTCTATAGGAGCCAACACTCCCTGCTTTATAGGCTTTGGATTGCTTACGGCCTTCCGGTTAAAAGCGGGGACGGCAGCCGCCTCAGAGCCCGCACTGCCGTCTTCTATTGTTAACCCATTACCATCAGCACCTATCTGGCTAGGTATCGTCCCCATAGAAGGGCTCGTAAACCCAGCAGAGCTATCGGAAAGGTCAAAATCCGGCATGCTCTCAAAATCATCAAAGTCGTCGAAGGTATCTGGGAAAGCGGTGGGCTCAGCGCCATTATCTAAACCATTACTATCCGAGTCATCGCCGTCTGGTTCATCGTCATCCGAAATACTGCCTGACGCTATCTCTTCCCCCATATCGAATCTCGATGTGGGGGTAGGTGAATTTTCCACCAGCGTGGCCGAGGTTAGCGGCTCATCTACAGGCTGAGATGGCGGCTCAGGCAGCTCTGGCTCCATCATAAAGAAGGTGTTATCTTCCGCATCAACGTCTTCCGTATAAGCGTTGGCTGAAGACCCAAAAGACAGATCGCCAAAGGCTTCGTACTCTTCCTCAGACGCCGCAGAATCGTCAGATACGGCGACCTCATCAGCAACTGACGCAGCGCCATTCTCCCGATTGACGGCTTGAGCGATCGCCGAACCGCTGGTGCCAAAGGCCTCATCAAATTCAGCCATATCAAAATCGTCGGTAGGCTCACCAAAGGTCGTCACCGATCCTTCATCAGCATCTTCCTCAGCCGACCTAAAGCTAAACGGATCGTCATCTAGAGATGCCGCTAGATGATCGTCAGACTCTACGTCATCTGGGGCGAGGTCTTCCATCTGAAAGGGATTATCGCTGTGGTACTCGCTAGCAGAGGAGTCTACGGAGCCAGAAGACAAGTCAAAAGGATTGTCCAGTTCGTCAGCAGCGCTGCTCTCTAAAGACGAATGATCCAGAATTGGACTGTCTGAGGCCAAGTCACTGGCCAAATTACCAAAGGCATCCAGGTCATCGTCATCGCCTTCTGCCTCCATTGAAGCTGCCCAAGCAGACGCTTTGACCTGATCGGCCGCTTCAAAGGCATCGGCAGAATCGGATAGATCATCATCAAACTCGTCTGGCATCGGCGATGCCGCATTAGTCGTCTGATTAGCGGCCTGAGTAGTGTAGGCCAAACCATTGTTGGCATAGTCGACAAACTCTGGATCCGAAGATAGCTGTAGAACAGACTGGTACTGCTTTTGAGCTACTTCATATTGGTGCAAACCGTAGCAGTAAATATGCCCTTTAAGCAACAGCACGCTAGGGTCGGTCGGGTATTCGTCAGCCAGCAGATCGACGGTTTTGGCTGCCTCCTCATAGCTTCCCTGCATGTAGGCTTTTTCTGCGGCCTGATAGGATTGTGCGTAGTCAGTGCCCGATACCATTTTTCTTTCCCCTTGCCGATCTAAAGTCCTAATGCGTTTATCACCGAGATTAGGCCAAGTAGGCCCTTCATGCTGGCTACCGAAATCTAGGTAGGCCCAAATCTGGGTAGATTTAGGCAACCCAGCGAGCTGAGCGCAAGATAGCAACAGGGTCTAACAACCTCAGCGACTTGTCAGCCCTTAATAGCCATTCTCCTTTCAAAAAAGGAGCCATTGCATCTGAAGGATCAGCTGTTGCCTTCAGCGCTTCAATATCTAGCCAGTCAGTACCCACTACTTGATTAACGGCTAACCCTAGCATAGTGCCTTGATCTTCTACTGCAATTACCGGAATCTCAGCGCGATCAGTATTCATCGGTTTGGCATATCCTAAAAACTGTCCAAGATCCGCCACCCAAATGACCCTGCCTTGCTCATTGAGCGTGCCCAATAAAAGCGGGGATACATTAGGTACGGGCGTAATTTGATCGGGCGCATGTTCAATAATGCGGCGAATACCCGTCGCTGGCAGAGCAAACTCATCCTCCTCAGTGATGAAAAAACGCAGATGGAGTTCGCCTTCTGGGGTTTCAATTTCCTGAAACTCAGGCGCTTGATCCTGTCCCGATATTGTTTGAAAGTCAGGGTTTCCTACCATGGCATTGCCTCCAAATCATTACCCTTTTAACAGTTGCTTAACGGTGCCGACCAATTCTGTTGGTTGAAAAGGCTTGGCAATATAGGCGTCCGCGCCTTGCTTCATCCCCCAGTAGCGATCAAATTCTTCCCCCTTGGCAGAACACATCACAACAGGTAAATTTTGCGTATTAGGATCTGATTTGAGCCGACGACAGACTTCATATCCATTCATTTTTGGCATCACTATATCGAGTAAAACCAAATCTGGGGGATTTCCCTGAATAAAATTCAGCGCCTCAATGCCATCGCTAGCAATGGTGACCTCTAATCCACTTTCTTTGAGCAGGGCTTTGATCATCTCTTGCTGGGCAACGCTGTCTTCGACGATCAAAACTGTGCTCATAGATTTAAACCTGTAGCCATTGGGCCTGCCCTCATCAAGTTTTGCTGGGTCGGCTTACCTGAGAGCGCTCATGTATTTTTTTTAAAGGGCTGTTAACTGGGACAAGAATTCCCTGAGAAGTAGAGAATAGCGCACTTTTGAACGACGGTTGCCGAAGTACTGGTGACGGTTACCGTGTAATCAAAGTACCCTTACCTGTTTTATTTGTTAAGCACTCATCAATAAATACCTGACAAAGTCTTGCATTTGGTTTACCGCCTGGTAGGCCCTTTATCTGTAGCGCTATTTGTTTGAGCCCCTTATTTTTACGCAGCAGTGCAGTCATCGCCTCAAATATGGGCACACTGAGAGCCCCACAGAGCCTGCACAAATAGAGGGATGCCAGCGTGCTTTATCTAGCTGAATTACAAAAGAAAAGTGGATTCATCAGCAGTGGCAAAGCAGAGTTTAAGCTGCTCGCCTGCCAGCGTTCTGAGCATGACTGGAGTGGGGTACCCGGCGATGAGAGTATCGCCGCCCCTGACGATGCCACCTATGGAGCGGGCACGCTGGTGATGATTGAACTCAATAGCAGTCGCCAGGTGCAGCGCCATCAGGAAGCGGGACGGACCTTAGTTGGCATTTTGCAGAATTTTTCTAATCTCAGCAAAAAGTCAAAAGCTCAGAGCGAGGAGATTGAGCAGTGGAAAGAATCGTTGACTTATCAAAGCCAGGAACTCAGCCGCCGGGAGATTGAGATTGAATCGCGGCAGGAGCAAATTGAACAGGCTGAAGCAGACCTGGAAAAGATAGAAGCTCAGCGGCAGGCAGTCGAGCTTCAAGAGGCTGAAGTTGAAAAGCTGCGGGCTGAGCTATCGCGAAACAATGCCGAACTAGCCGGTGCTTGGGACCATCTAAAGGGGGAGATTCAGCGCTTCGAGGAGCAGCAGGATGAGTCTCAAAGCGGCCTCAGCGATGAACAAGCCAGTCAGCTTCGCGGTGCCTTAGCCCGATTGGGAGAAGTAAACGTCAGCTCATTGTCAGCTGATGATGAGCTGACGGCAACTTTTGAATTGATTGCCCAGTATCAGGCTGAGATGGACGAAAATCAACAGATTTGGGCCCAAAAACAGACCGTGATCGCAGCGGAGCAGGCAGCTCTCCTGACACAGACAGAGGCGCTTACTCAGGCTAAGAAATCACTTGCCGAAGCCGAAACAGCCCTTTGCACTACCCAGGCGAGCTTGCTAAAGCAGCAGGCTCGGGGGGACGCGAAAGAAGAGCAAAACCAGCTGCTTACCGAGCAATTAGAAAACCAAACTGACTTACATCAGCAGCTGTACAAACTGCTCAATGCTAGCGATAAGGTGCGTCTGAGTAAGAAAGTTGATGTGGCCGCTTTAGAGGCCACGTCTGTAGTTGATTTGCAAGGGCTGGTTTCTAAGCTAGAGCAAGACCTCAATAGAATGTCTCGGTTTGTCCAAGACCAGGAAGAAGAGCTGCGGCTACAGCAGGAAGATATCGATCAGCTGCAAGCCAGGATAGAAAGCGCCAACGAATATGATCGGCTTCAGCTAGAGACAGAACTGGCCGATGAGAAAGACCGTCATGTCATGCTCAACCGAACGCTGGTGGGTCAGCGCCGAAATCTGCTGGAGCGCGAAGAGGTGCTCAGTCAGCATCAGGCGGTGCTGCTAAGGCGACAGGGGCTTGCGGTAGAAAGCAGCGGAGCAGCCGCCGCTGAGCTCGAACCCGTGCTAGATGAGATCGATGAGCTGCGAGCCCGGCTCGGCGAACAGATTCAGCAGGTGGAGGCTGAGAGCGCGCAGATCCAGACTGAAATAGAGGCGCTTAAGCAAACCCGTCAGCAGCAGCAAGACGGGGTTGGAGCCCAGCGCCAGCTAGTGGGCGAACAGGAAGAAAGCTGCGCCGCTCAGCAGCAGGCAGTTGGCATAGCGGAGGGGCAAGTCGCCCTGTATGAATCGCTACTACCTGTTATCGACCAGTGGCTGGGGACTGCTCAGCAAAAGCTGGAGGCGATTTCTGACGTCGTCGGCCAGCTCCAGGCAGCAGAGGTGCAGCAGCAGCAGGCGATCGCCGAAGCGCAGCAAGTGGTACGCACCTTTGAAGCGGACAGAGCTGTCCTGGTGTAGATCAAGCCTACGCGCCACCGCTCAGCCACCTTAAACTAGGAAGGCACGTATTCCTAGCTTGAGGCTTATGACAGCAGACTTTATTAAGCTCGATCAGTTTTTGAAGGTGACTGATGTTGCTCAATCGGGCGGAGAAGCGAAGGTGCTGATTCGCAGCGGTGAGGTGTCTGTGAACGGCGAAATGGAGCTGCGGCGAGGCCGTAAGCTCTACAATCAAGACATCGTCACTGTTGATGAGGTATCTTTTACGGTGCAAATCTTGCCAGCAGGCGACGCAGAATAAGCCTGGCAGCTAGCCAATGTGCTGATTGCTACTGGCGCGGTCATGCTCAAGATATATGGCGACTCACCGGGTGTAAAGGTATCTTGTGAGAGAACTGAAACCGTCGCAAGACTTTCACCACTCAACCCAACCCAATTTAGGAGGGAAAGAATGCAGCCTAATATCGAAATCTATACGTGGAGTCGCTGTCCATTTTGCATTCGAGCCAAGTCTCTGCTGGACAAAAAAGGGGCAGAATATACAGAGTATTGTATTGATGGAGACGAGGATGCTCGTGACGAAATGGCTGGGCGAGCAGGCAGACGTTCTCTCCCACAGATCTTCATCAGCGACCAGCACATTGGTGGCTGTGATGACCTCCACTATCTTGACCGTCAGGGCAAACTAGACGGTCTGATAGCGGCTGGTTGAAGTAACGTAGGTGAAGCGATCGCCCCTGTCACAGCCTGCTAAGACCCTGCCATGACAGTGCCTGTACAGCCTCGTCAAAGCCCCTAAGAAGCTTTTGAGACAGCAGTCATATTCGATGCCGTTTTTCTATGGCCATTTTGAGAGGCTGGGTCGTGACCTTTGCGCGGCTGTATCAGACCGTATCCCTTATGGTTGCGCTCGTACATGACGTTGATTTCGCCGGTTTCAATATTGCGAAACATGTAGAAGTCATGACCTACCAGCTCCAAATTTTCTAGAGCTTCTGCGACTGTCATCGGCGGCATCGCAAAATACTTAGTCCGAACAACCTCAGCTGGCAGTGCCGGCTGATGGCTGAGCACTTCGCTAATATCTGGACTACTTTCAGGTGTATTAATGTTGGGATCGCTCAGAGAATCGACGTTGGTAGGACGAACCGAGGCATGGTCTTGGCGGCGACGCTTCTCTTTGTATTTGCGTAGCTGACGAGTAATCTTATCTGTCACCATGTCGATGCTAGCGTAGAGGTTTTCACTGCTTTCCTCAGCGCGGACTACGGTGTTGTTAAGATACAGCGTGACTTCTGTGGCTTGTTTGGGAGCGATCCGAGGGTTGTTTTCGATTGATAGATTGACGTCTACTTCGTTGATGATTGTCTGAAAGTGAGCCGTCGCTTTCTCAATTTTTTGCTGCACATGAGCGCGAATGGCGTCCGTGATTTCGATGTTTTTACCCTGGATTACTAGCTTCATAAAGCAGTGTCCCATGACGGCTAATGTATACTCCTCAAATCTAGCATCGCTGCTTTTACCCGCAGCAGAACTGTCAAGATTTTAAGCATCAGTTGATAGTTCTTAACCTGAGTTTAAACCCGATGAGTCAGTCTCAGGCCCCAATAGACGAACACACTCAAACTATAAACACCGGCAATCTGTATTTGCTGGGCGAAGTGCCCTATCGGGTGGCCTGGCAGTGGCAGCGGCAGCTGGTTGATAGCTATAAGACGAGTCTGGCTGAGCCAAGCTTGCCTGAAGCTGGGTCTAAAGGGCCTAGGGATTCGCTCTTGCTATTGCAGCATCCGCCGGTCTATACGCTGGGGCAAGGCGCAGATACTCGGTTCTTGCTTGATCTCGATCCAAACCGTGAGGAGCTTCATCGCGTGGAGCGCGGCGGCGAGGTCACCTATCACTGTCCGGGGCAGCTGGTAGGGTATGCCATCTTAAATCTCCACCGTCATCGCCTAGATTTGCACTGGTATCTCAGGCAGCTAGAGGAAGTGCTGATTGGAACGCTGGCAGAATATGGGTTAGCGGCTGAGCGGATCGACGGGCTGACAGGGGTCTGGCTAGAAGGGCGTAAGGTGGCAGCTATTGGCATCAAGGTGAGCCGTTGGATTACGATGCATGGCTTTGCCCTGAACGTATGCCCAGATCTGAGCGGGTTTGAAAAGATTGTGCCCTGTGGCATAGCGGGCAAACCGGTGGGCTCGCTGGCACAGTTTTTGCCGGATGTGAGCCTGGAAGCGGTTCAAAGAGTCGTTATCGAACAGTTTGAGCAGGTCTTTGGGCTGGTGCTGAAGCGATCGCCCCTGCCAGATTCACTGCTATCTTTTCAGCCTAAGCCGTTTTAGGCGGTGCGTTAAAGTCGATCTCTAACAGCGAGAGATCGTCTTCAAAATGACTGCCACCAAAAGCGCTGACCTGCTGAATCAGCGTATCGAGGCTGAGCTGCTGGTGAAATTCTAAGCGAGTGAGCAGTTGAACAAAGCCATCTAGCCCCAGCAGAGGAGCTTCTGAATTATCCGTATTGCCAGCGGGCTGAATTTCATAAATGCCGTCGCTGAAAATGTAGAGGCGGCTATTGTCGGCGACGCTACAGCTCTGGCGCTGGTAGACGGTGTCGGGCATCATACCAATGGGCATACCGGGCGTGCGCAGCCGCTTTATAGTAGGGCTGCCAGTGGCAAGGGTGGCCGGGGCGACCAGCAAAGCCGGGGGATGACCGGCACTGGCATAGGCCAGCTGGCGAGTTGTGCGGTTATAGACGCCGTACCAAATCGTAAAGTATTTATCGTTTTGACCGTTCATTTGAAAGGCTTCGTTGAGCCCTTTTAGCACGGTTTCGGGGCAATAGAAGTTAGCACCGGAGAGAGACTGCGATCGCAGCACATTCAGCACCGAAGTCGACAGCAGCGCCGCGCCTAATCCGTGCCCTGACACATCCAGCAAATACGTCACCAAATAGTCAGAATCTAGCCAGTAATGGTCAAAGCAGTCGCCACCCAGCTCTTGAGAAGAAATAAAGCAAGAGGCAATAGAAACAGGCTGATACGGTCTGTGCCTGCCTGCCGCTTGGCCCTGAACCTCAGCGGTGCCATCAGCAGAGAGTTTAGGCGTATCTTTAGGCAATAGCGAAATGACATAGGTCGCAGCTTCTGCCAGCTCCGCCTCTAGCCGCCGGGTTTGCGCTCTGAGCGCTTGAGTCAGCTGATGCAGCCGCAGGCCAGACTTCACCCGCGCCGTCAGTTCAGCCGTATCGACTGGCTTAATCAGCAAATCATCAGCACCTGCCTCCAGCGCTTCTACCCGATTGGCAATCTCGGTATGGCTGGTCATCATTAAAAATGCGGTGGTCGAAAGCTGCGAATCTTTCTTGATCAGGTGGCAGATATCTAGCCCGCTCGTATCGCCCGGCAGCAGCCAGTCGCAAACAATCACAGAGGGCGCTAGTCGGGCCGCAGTTTGCAACCCAGCCGCCGCGTCAATAGCAGTTGCCACCCGATATCCCCGCTTTTGCAGTAGCCGCTGCAAACTCTGTAAAACGATAGGGTCATCATCAATGATCAAAACATCGATCACGCTAGAAGGCTGTTCACCGGGCCTGCGAACAGCGCCAAGCAGCGACCGTGAGCCCTCTTCGGGCTGCTCAAAAGTCGATAAAAAAGGTCTAAAAGTCATAGGTTGCTTTAACCGGCACCTCCGCCTCCGCAGGAACAGGTGCGTCTAAAATCAGGCGACTAGAAATGGAATGATTCCATAAATCGATGAAATCGGCCAGGTAATAGGGCAAATCCGATGGGGTCTCAGCGTCGTTTGGCAGCGCAAAATCTTCCAGGTCGAACAGATGAAGGCGCGCCATCGTCTGAATTTCAGCGGGCTCAAGAATATTGGCCCGGTAGGTACCCGATTCATCAATAGCGCTAAAACAGCACACCTGATAATAGTTTGCGCCTGACAGCTCGCGGTACTGCACCAGGGTATAAACATCCACAGGCTGGATGGGGAAAGGGAGAGCAAGCATAATTTTTTGCTGGGTGGGCAGCAGCGACAGACGAACCGCATTGCGCACGCCATAGTAGCCCACCTTATCGGGCTGTAGCGGATATTTGCGGTGGCGCGACTGCACGTGGGTGCGCATGAAGGTAGCGATCCCCAAGCCTTCTTCGGTGTAGGCTCCAATTAAACTGAGATGAACGTCATAGGCAGGTGCGTTGCTGATATTGAACACCTCTAGCGCCAGACCATCGCTGCCTTCAGCTGACCGCAAATCCCAGTAAAGATGGGGTAGGGCAGTCAGCCGTAGCTGCCTCTCGATCACACCGCGATAGTATTCGCTCTGTTGCTGGTACTGCTTGACATTTTTATGAGTCAACCAGGCGTATGCACCGGTCAGGCCTACTAGCACCAGGTTGCTCATAATCAGAATGGGTTCCATGCACTCATCCTCTTACCTCAATCCTTACCTAACATTTTTTAAACCAGCCATGTTTTCTCCTCAGGCCAGGCAAACCCATTCTATGCGGACACGAGACGGGGTGCGGCTAGACGCGGATGTGTACTATCCTCCTGCGGGGTTAGCCGGAGCCGACGCTTCTCCAGTATTACTGATGCGCCAGCCTTATGGCCGGGCGATCGCCTCTACCATTGTCTACGCCCATCCAAGCTGGTATGCAGCTCAGGGCTACATAGTCGTCATCCAAGATGTGCGGGGGCGCGGCACCTCCGAGGGAGAATTTCATCTGTTTGCCCATGAAGTAGAAGACGGCGCAGACACCGTAGAATGGGCAGCCCAGCTACCAGGCAGCGACGGGCAGGTGGGCATGTACGGCTTTTCGTACCAGGGAATGACTCAGCTACAGGCCGCCCAAACCCAGCCCAAACCGCTTAAAACCATCGCACCAGCCATGACTGGCTATCACCTCTATGAAGACTGGGCCTACGAAAACGGCGCGCTGTGTCTACAGCTCGGGCTCACCTGGGCAATTCAGCTCGCCGCTGAGACAGCCCGATTGAAAGCAGCGGTAGAGACGCACCAAAAGCTGTTTGCCGCCGCCCGCCATTTGCCTCTGTTTGATCCGGTGCCTGCCCGCCCTAAGGTGCTAGCAGAGACAGACTCTTTTTTTCATGACTGGGTGGCGCATCCTCATCCGGACAGCTATTGGCAACAGCTCACGCCTCAGCTAGGGCAGGTGGATTTGCCAATGCTCCATATCGGCGGTTGGTTCGACCCCTATCTGCGCGGCGATCTGCGGCTGTATAGAGAGATGGCCGCTCGTAGCCCGCAGCTGCATCATTTTTGGGTGGGGCCATGGGGGCATATTCCCTGGGGGCGCAAAGTGGGCGCAGTGGACTTTGGCCCAGCAGCGATTAGCCCAATAGACCGGCTGCAAATTCGCTGGTTTGACCGTGTGCTCAAAGGCAGCGAACAGACAAAGGGGTTAGCAGCCTTGAATAGAGCAGATCTGCCAGTATGTCTGTTTGAGATGGGTCGCAATCGGTGGAGACAGTTCGTAGGCTGGCCGGAGCCACCGATGAAAACCTACTTTTTGCAGAGTGATGGGCTGGCTAATATTCGGGAGGATAGCGGCGCGCTGACGGAAACCAACGAAGGGCCCCTCAATCACGATGTGATTGTGCATGATCCGTGGAACCCGTCTCCGGCCCTGGGCGGCCATAGCGCTATACCAGCAGGCGTTTTTGAACGGACGGCGGTGGACGCTCGGGGCGATGTGCTCACCTACACCACTGCGCCCCTCACAGTGGAAATGCGCGTTGCTGGGGTGGTAGAAGTGGAGTGTGCGATCGCCGCCGCCACCCCGAGCTACGACCTCTGTGCCGTACTTTCCCGAGTACAAAGCGGCAAAGTCTACAATCTCACCCAAGGCTACCGTCGAGTCGATCTGCCCTACGCCGAGCCAGCAGCCGCCATCGGCCTATCGCTGCACCCGACCTGCTTTAGCCTAGCGCCCGGCGAAGCCTTGCGGCTTAGTCTTAGCGCCGCTTGCTTCCCTGCCTACCTGGTCAATCCAGGTACAGGCGCGCAGCCTCATTCAACCCGGCTAATCGACGCCCAAATTATTACGCTGACTATTGCCACCGGGGGCGACACCGGGTCTCGACTGCGATTGCCCGTCTTGCCAGCTACGGATACCATGCCATAGATACCTGGCTGTAGAGACTCGATAGGCTAAGTGAACCTAGTGGTTAAAAACTTCAAAGACCCGGCGACAGCAATTTCGCAAAGATTCACCTGAGATAGGTTCGGGTGTGATGTTGCCTTCAAAGCGCCAGTCGTCGATGGTAGAAAGCCGCCACTGCTGACCGCGATGGTCAAATCCAGCAACTTCAAGGCCGATTGCCCGCCGCTGATCGGTCTCACCCTCCTGATGCAAACGGATTTGAATCAGCAGACTACGACATTGGAACAGACGGCTCACCCCTGGAAAGTGAAAGCCGATATCCACCGAGTGAGGGTCGATCAAATCTTGGGTCTCCGGGTCGTTTGACCAGGGTTTCAGGTCGGCGCGTAAGTCTGGCAGCTCAGACTTAAACAGCCCCACTGTCGCTGCAATCTTGCTGGCAAATTCAATAGTCGATGCCTGTTCTGCTGCGTTCACCCCACCTCACCGAGCTCTGCTGTTTTTCTGATGCTTTATTGTAGCGGTCCAATTTTAATAGATCGCTATACCCCTATCAAAATGCGCAGATACAGCTACAGCTCAGAGGGTTACAGAAAGGCTACAGAGCCTGGCAAGTGGCTAGAATTGAGCGGTCGTGATCGCTCACTGGCAGCTGGTGAAAGCCAGCGATATCGAGCGGCGCAGCCACTGTGCCCTGCCGGCTTGCCACATCAGAGGTATCGGTATCGAGAGCAAGGGCGTGGCGATAGGTTTCCTGAGAGTCGCTGTTAGTGATGTTGAGCACTATCTGCTCGTTGCTGACATGCCCCTGGGCGCAGTCGAAAGAGGATGAAGGCATATAAAATGCGCCAGTGATGCTGCCCGCTTGAGCCTCGAAAACAAAATAGGCTGTCTCCAGCTGATCGGGCACAGGCTGCTGACCATACAGGTAAACGCCATCGGCTGAGAAGGAAGCAGCAGGACGCTGCAAGGCGGGTGAAGCCTCTAGCTGAGGCTGTTCATTTCTAGGCCGGATCTGAGCTTGCAGAAGTCGCAGCCTTTCAAGTCGGGCATATTCTGCTTGGGCCGCTTCGAGGCGAGCTTGTTGCTGACGGTCTCGTTCAAACCGGGTCTGTTCAAATTGGGCAGTGACTTTACCCAGCTGATCTGGCTTTTGCGCAGCCGTTAGCATCGGTAACTGCGGCACGACAGACGTCTCTATGTTTTTGTCACCCACTGTTTTGTCACCCACTGAGTAGGATGCTTGAGCAGGCCCGCTCAGGCCGACGATCGCCGTCAGCAGTCCAGCAGATAGGCCCACTCGGATGAAAGGGCTGGCCCACCAATATGGACTGCCTGATCTCTGGGTCTGTATAGGCGATCGCCGGGCGATCGCCAACCACAGACCTTGCGCTTTAAGTGATACCACCATTTATTAAACCCCTCATCCTGATCAGCAAAGTGGGCAATTTGTTTCCTTAGCCATATTGCCCAAGCTTTTGAACAAAGCATGGACGGCAGCTAGCACCAACGTATACAAACAAACGTATACAAATAAAATTACGAACAAAAGAAACTTGTCGTCGCAGCCCACTACGGCTCTATACATCCAACTGTAGGCGAGTGGGTCAACGCTAAGATACGCCCCTATGAGAAGCCTTAATATCTCTTGTTATAAGTAAACAGGCTTTTAAGAGTGTGTAACTTCAATGCGCCTGACAAGAGACTAGGCGACCATTTCAAGCTATATTAATAGAATTTTTCAATAAACTACATCGGTAATTCGGTAATTTGCTGACGACTTTGGCTACTGTGCTGCTACGGAAAATTACCCTGGTAGTAGACGCTGACTATGCTATTAAAAAACGCTATGGGAGCTTTTGACAGTTAGAACCGCTGAAGAATCGCTGAGCCGTAGCATCAACACCCCAACATGCTAGAAGTTGCGACTTGAAGCGTCAATAGCTCAAGATACCGAACACCACAGACTTTTACAGGTTAAGACCGGACAACTTGGACTAGCCAATTTAGATTGGCCAATTTAGATTGCCCATAGAACGAACTTAGCAAAAAAGGTATGGTAGTTACCTGACTTTAAGCAGTCTAATAGGAGGCTGAATGGAGGCACACGCTCCAATTTTGCCCGACATCGACGGGCCGTTCAAGCTTTTACTATTCATTGATAAACGGTCAAATTCGACTGAGCAAGTCCGGCGAATTCGCAGCTATCTCAAAAAGCTGCCCGGCAGCGAGCAGATCGGCCTAGACATTGTAGATGTGACCAATCAGCCCTACCTGGCCGAGCATTTTAAGCTGGTGGCTACGCCAGCCCTGATCAAGATAGACACAGACACCCACCAAATTTTGGCGGGCACTGATATTGCTAAGCAGCTAGCGCACTGGTGGCCGCGCTGGCAGCGAGCAGCTGAAGAGCGCCTAGCCCAGCGACCTACTGGTAGCCAAAGCACACCAAACAGCTCATCCAACAGCGCCCCGAACAGCGATGGCATCATCGTAGATGCCGTTGCGCAGTCTACAGAGATTCTGCATTTGTCTGATGAGATTTTTCGACTTAACCAGGACAAAGAAGCGCTGAAGACGCAGATAGCTTTTAAAGATCGGATCATTGCAATGATGGCTCACGACCTCCGCAATCCGCTGACAGCTGCTTCTATTGCGTTAGAGACACTGGAACTAGCCTATGGCCCTGATAGGCAGCGGGCGGAGAAGTTTACGCCCGAGCTAATTGCCCATCTGCTGAAAAGTACTAAGGTCCAAATTCGCACCATCAACAGTATGATTGCTGAGATATTGCAGGCGGCTAAAGGGCCCAGCGCCGCTCTGCAAGTTTCTCCGCAAGAGCTGGATTTGCAGGTGCTGTGCACTACAGTCATGGACTCTTTTCAAAATAAACTCGCGCACAAAAAGCAGCGCATTGAAGCCGATATTCCACAGGACTTGCCTCACGTCTATGCCGACGCTGACCGGGTGCAGCGAGTTTTAACTAACTTGATTGATAACGCGATTAAGTACACGCCGGCGAACGGTCAGATTGGGATTGCGGCGCTGCATCGTACGACCGAAAAAGTGCAGATCAGCGTTCGAGATACCGGGCCTGGCATTCCGCAGGGCAACCAGCAGCTGATATTTCAGGAGGATTTTCGGCTGAAGCGCGATCACACTAAAGAGGGTTACGGCTTGGGGTTAACCCTGTGTCAGCGCATCGTTCGCGCCCACTATGGGCAGATCTGGGTGGATTCTAAATTGGGGGAAGGCAGCTGCTTTCATTTCACCCTGCCGGTCTACAGGGGCTAAGCAATTAACCTTGATTAACGTCAGTTCGGGATAAGAATAGCTAGAATGTGCCATCGGGGATCTTTTCTTCCCTTACCAAGGGGAGATGCCGCAGGCAGAGGGGTTCCGGCTGAGCACAGAGCATGTCGCCAGAACCCCTCCCTTACGGTTCCCGTAAGGGAGGGGTTGATAGGAGAGATTTGAGCGGTTGACCATGAAACACCTTATCCCGAACTCAGGTTTGATTAGGGCTCCCTTCGATCAAATTCGCTTTCATCTCGGCTAGCTGAGCGTCGATATTGCCCTGGCCTTCCAACTGAGCAAACTGGCTTTCTATGGGATCTGTGTTGAGTTCACTGGTCGCTTCAGCTTGAGCTTCTAAATCGAGCACTCGTGATTCCATTTGATCGAAGGCGCCGATTGCACTAGCTGTACCCACTTTGCCAATCATTTCATTGATCCGAGCGCTGGACTGGGCAGCCCTAGCCCTGGCAATGTACATATCTTTACGAGTGCGAGCATCGGCAATTTTGCGCTCTAGAGTGCCCATATTGGATTTGAGCCGTTGGACGATGTCTTTTTGCTCTGCGATCTGAGCGCTTAGCGTCTGAGCACTTTGGGCATAGGTTTGTCTACGGGTGAGCGCGTCGCGGGCAATCGGTTCGTCTCCTTTTTGAAGGGCGAGCTGGGCGCGGTTATACCAGTCTTCGGCGGTGCGAGCAGCTTGCTCAGACTGTCTTTCAGTGCGCTTTTGGGTAGCGATCGCCTGAGCCACCGCCTGCCGCAGCGAGACCAAGTCACCCTGCATATCTATCACCGCCTGCTGTAAGACTTTTTCGGGGTCTTCAGCGCCGCTAACAGCCTGACTGAAATTGGCTCGAACCAGGCGAGAAATCCGATCTAGCAGTCCCATAAGCTGGCGAGGAGTCAGTGAACTTACCTGACTAGCAGCATAGCAAGCTTCTGATTTGACTGTCGCTTCGCTGCGTCGAGTCACCTGCCCGCCAGCAAACGCCCAGTAGAAGATGCTGCCGTAAGCGCGCTATGAGCGCTGATCTCATTCAGCCGTTGGGCCGTAGACCTGAGCACTAATTCCCTGCGCTTTGATATCGGCAATAAACTGCTGAGCAGATTCTGGATTGTTAAAAGCCGCTAGCTGGACGCGGTTGCCATCAGCGAACTGGCGAACAAAGGCAGCATCCACCGATTTGCGGATTTCAAACAGATCTTGCTCAGTTGAGAAAGGAACGGTGACGTAATACGTGAGGCCAGTAGGCACCGCAGCAGCCTGGATTTCGGTTGTCGCAGGACTGGTGGCACTTTGACCATCGCTGGCAATCGGTGGGAGCACCGTTCCAGAGGAGGGAGCTACGGGCAGCGACTGCGGATTGGCCGCCGACTGTGGCATAGTTTGCGGCATATTTAGAGTGCTCAGGTTCTCTAGGTCGAGATGGATAAATTCGCTTGCCGATAAGTCTGGGCCAAGGGGATCGAAAGCTATTTGAGCTGCTGGGGCGATCGCTACAGCGCCCCCTTGCAGTCCATCGGCTAGCTGCTGAACCACCTTCGGATTAGAAATCGCATAGCTAGCACCCAATCCGGCTACCAGCCCCAAAAAGCCTAAGGTTGCCCCCACTAAGAGCGAGACCGTTTTACGCTTACGCTGCGTCAGGTCAACAGGCTCAGGTAAAGTAGGAACTTCTCTCAAACTCTCAATCAGTGCTTCAGAGGATTCCAGGTAGCCGCTAGTTGTAAACGCGCCGCTAGTGCTGCCGGGCAAAGAGCTGTGGTGGGTGCCCGCTGCTAATGCCTCGCCGACAGAACCTGTCAGTGCGGCGCTGGTGACTGCGATCGCCCCTCGATTTGGATCGTCTTTTTGCTCTAAACCCTCATTTACGGAGGCTGCTTGAGCCAGCAGCTTCCGATTTGGTGGCAGCGCTGGCACAGGCACCGCTACTGTAGGGACACTGGCAGGTAAATCGACACCAGCTACATCAAAAGCAGCGTCTTCCAGGTCGGCAAATAAGTCGTCATCAGCTGAACTAGTGATAGGACGACGACGATAGCGATTTAGCTCGGACTCTAAGCTAACGGTGAGGCTACCTAAAACAGCCCGCAGCTGAGGGGGCAACCCAGAAGATCGCTGATCTGCTATGGCGATCGCTTGAGTAGGGGTCATTGGCTAAGCCATCGAATGAATCAAAGTATATTAATCAGAGACAATCGGTGAAATCAACAGCAATGATCACCAGGTTTTGTCTAAACATTAGTCAGCTGTTTTTACGGGATATTACCCAAACTTTTAGACTGATTAATTGTTAAGAGACGGTCTCTGAAAAATTAGGCTCTAAGAAATTGGGCTGTCAGAAATCAGGCTTCAAAAAATTAGGAAGGCGAGCAAATTACGGCTCATGGCGTTAGAAAACTTAAACGGGCTGATTAAGGGATTAGAGAGTCAAGCAAGCTGGCAAGTGCAGCAGCAGTTTCGACTAGTGTTAAAGCACTGGCCCCAAGCAGTAGGGATTGCGGTAGCCAGGCAGACTCGCCCGATCAGCATTCAGCGCTCAGTCCTCTACGTTGCAGCGGCTACCGCAGTCTGGTCGCAGACCCTTTCCTATGAGCGCTTCAAAATTTTGCAAAAACTCAATCGCTATCAGCCTCAGCCTTTGAAGAATATTCGCTTTTCAACGGCTCATTGGGCCCAGTCTGACTCTGTAGCCACACCGGATCAAGAGACCATGCGGCACCCTAGCTATATCGGCAAGGTACCGACTCTGCCAGCGATCATCCTCCAAACCCCTGACGCAGCCTTCCGACGATGGGCTCAAGCCATACAGCAAATGCAGACGGCTCAAGCCCTATGCCCCCAATGTCGCTGCCACTGCCCACAGGGCGAACTGGACAGATGGGCAATCTGCGCCCTATGCGCCGCTAAACAGTGGCATTAGACCAGGCTTGTAAAATCGGACATTTAGACTGAGCGCTGAGATCATCACCTCGCTAATCGTATGTAGGGCATACTCGCCGAAAACTTCAAAGACTGAGAATCTATCCTTAGAGCGTCTTACAAAAGTGAATTTATTTACTAAGAAAGATTACGGATCTATTCACTTTAAACAAACACAAGCTGTCTGCGAAAACAGAGCACAAAGCGGTGATCCCCAAACATATTACCTAAGTAGAATTTGCTACAGCCCTTATAGACAGCGTGTATCGCTTCTTGAAGAAAACCTGAAGAAAACCTGAAGGTCAAAGCAGTGCCGATGTCTCTTGTTCCGCCTTTCCCATCAATAGCTCTGGGTTTCGTAACATTCGGAATTGATTTTCTCAGTTAAGTCATGATGAATAAGTAATTCGCAGACTTTAAAGATATAACTATGACCGCTTCAAAGTGTGGCACATCTCGCTGTGGACTATGTCGCTTTTATACCCACGAAGGGCGACGCGGCGGTCAGTGTAGCCAGCTTAATACACCCGTCAATTCCCGGTGGAAAGCCTGTTGTTTAGCGGCTTCACCCTTTGAGGCAGCGCCTCAAGATACAGCTGAGCAGACAGCGGGGATCAGGGCGTGGTCAGCATCGACGCTCGTCACTCACTCCACTATCTCCCCAATGAGAACGCCATCGGCGGCTGTCTATTCATGAGCTTTGGCTAGTCTTAAGTTTTACGATCCCGCAGAGCGGTTACTGTTGGCTATCTCCTCAATATCCAGCTGCAAAAAACTGTTTAGACTAAAAATTAGCCCTCTCAGGGTAGCCAGGGATATTTGCCAAAGTCAGGCTGCCGCTTTTCTAGAAAGGCCTGCTTCCCTTCGGCCCCCTCCTCACTCAGGTAATAGAGCAAAGTTGCATTGCCAGCCAGCTCCTGTAGCCCGGCCTGTCCATCACAGTCGGCATTAAAGGCCGACTTGAGGCAGCGAATCGCGATTGGGCTCTTTTGTAAAATTTCCTGCGCCCACTCAATGCCCTCGGACTCTAGCTGGTCAATAGACACTACCGTATTGACTAAACCCATCGCTAGCGCCTGCTGCGCGTCGTACTGACGGCACAAAAACCAAATCTCTCTCGCTTTCTTTTGGCCGACGACGCGCGCCAGATAACTCGCCCCAAACCCACCGTCAAAGCTGCCAACCTTAGGCCCTGTCTGCCCAAAAATAGCATTGTCCGCAGCAATGCTCAGATCGCAGATTAGATGGAGCACATGACCACCGCCAATGGCATAGCCTGCGACTAGGGCGATGACGACTTTGGGCATAGAGCGAATCAGCCGCTGAAGATCCAGCACATTGAGCCGGGGCACGCCGTCGTCATCAACGTAGCCCGCCTCTCCACGCACGCTCTGGTCACCCCCGGAGCAGAAGGCATATTTACCGTCACTATGCGGTCCCATGCCGGTCAGTAAGACTACCCCAATGGTCGTATCTTCTCGCGCATTGCAAAAAGCGTCATACATTTCAAAGACGGTTTTGGGGCGAAAAGCGTTGCGCTTGTGAGGGCGATTAATGGTGATTTTGGCGATGCCATCAGCTTTGTGATACAAAATATCTTCGTAGGAGTTGATGGGCTGCCAGGTAACTTTCATCAGCGTAAGTCTCGTTAAGTTTGGGGGTAACCGGTGGGGCAAACAGTCAGTAACGTTAAGAACCTATGAGCTAAGCGATCAAAATATAAGTCGCTAGCGGAAAATGGAGTAACTACTATATTCGATTTATTTTGATGGCTTACTACTGGTTCAAAGCGTTTCACATTGTTGGTGTAGTGGTTTGGTTTGCGGGCCTGTTTTATCTGGTGCGCCTGTTTATCTACCATGTGGAGGCCAATGAGGAGCCCGAACCCGCTCGCAGCATATTGCAAAAGCAGTACGGCCTGATGGAGAAGCGGCTGCTGAGAATTATCACCACGCCTGGCATGATTTTGACGGTGGCAATGGCAGCAGGCTTATTGTGGCAGCGCCCCGATGTACTCCATGAAGGCTGGATGCACGCCAAACTAGGATTTGTGGCACTGCTTTTGGGCTATCACCACTACTGCTCACGGCTGATGAAAAAACTAGAGCAGGGCGAATGCCAATGGGGACCAAAGCAGCTCAGAGCCTTGAATGAAGCGCCAACGCTGCTGCTGGTTGCCATTGTCATGCTGGTCATTTTTCAAAACAGCTTTCCGACCGGTGCAACGACTTGGCTGATGGTTGGCTTAGTCTTGTCTTTTGTAATTACGATTCAACTGTATGCGCGCAAGCGCCGGCTGGACAAAGAGCGGCAGGCAGTAGCGGTAGATACAGCTGAGCAAGTATTACAAAACTCTTGACGCAACGTTAGAGCTTGAAGTGTAAAGGAATACGGGAATCAGCATACCGCTCTACGGATCTTTGGGATATTTGTAGTGGAAGGGGTAGACATCCAATTTGGATCAGTTAACATTTGTTTACAGGGTGATTCTCTAGAGTGGCTGACTGTGCCCTAGAGAAAAGCTGTGTGATAACCCAATGAGGATATGAATCATGAATGACAACGCTCCTAAGGTAGGATTTACTGAATTTGCTGAGACCTGGAACGGTCGCTTGGCCATGCTTGGCTTTGTCGGCGCTATGGTGGCTGAATATGTGACCGGTCAGGGCATTTTGGCTCAGCTAGGGTTGATGTAGTTGGTCAAGCGATAACGCTCTTGCTATCGGCGGTAGCTGTAGCGAGTGACGCATTTTTATAGGGCCGGGCAAGTTTGTGCCTGGCTCTTTTGTAGTTTGGAGCGCTGGCTTGACGGACTGGTTTAGCGGGCCTGATGCGGAGACCGCTATTCCCATTCATCGGCAGTATCGTCGTCGTCGGATTGAGCAGGGTCGCACCAGGTCGCCATCGGCTTGAGCACGGGCGGAATGACGTCATCAGGCGGGAATTCTAGCTGGGTCTCTTTGAGCCCCAAATAGCCTGATTCGGCAAAAGAGGTGAGCATCCGCGTCAGGGCGATCCAGACCCTTTCCTCAAACTCCCACTCTTTTTCAAAGGGGGCTCGGTCGGCGATAGATTTGAGTGCCCAGAAGTAGCTGTTGCGAACAATCGATCCCTTTTTTTTGTAAGGAGGGACATCTTCGTTGCGTAGGAACAAAACCTGGTTATCAATTCGGGCTCGCATAGCGGACTATATGATGGAACTATTGAAATATCGATTGCTATAGGCTGAATTGAGATAGCAGTCTGAGGAAGAGCCGATGGTTGCAGCAGTTTCTCTGCAAAACGTTCACAAAGTTTATAACAATACTTGCGTGGTCAACGATCTATCGCTGGCTATTCACCCCGGCGAGATTTTTGGGCTCTTAGGCCCGAACGGGGCTGGCAAATCGACCACGATTCGGATGCTGACTACGCTAGCGCAGCAAACGCAGGGGGATATTGTGGTGGCGGGTTACGATGTCAGCCGTCAGCCGTCTCAGGTTCGCAGCAACATTGGCGTGGTGTTGCAGCAGGTGAGCGTAGACGCTGACCTCACGGTCTGGGAGAATATGGAGTTTCATGGCCGGATGCACCATATGCCCCCGGCTCAACGTCGGGCGGGTATTCGCCAGTGGCTAGGCTATGTGGGCTTGAGCGATCGCACCAACGATAAAGCCAAAACCCTCTCTGGCGGTATGAAGCGGCGGCTGCAAATTGCTCGCGCCCTGCTGCACCAGCCCAGTATCTTATTTTTAGACGAGCCGACAGTTGGACTAGATCCGCAGACGCGGCGACGGCTATGGGAAATTATCCGTGAGCTCAACCGAGAGCAGGGCATCACCATGCTGCTGACTACTCACTATATGGAAGAAGTGGAGTATCTGTGCGATCGCATTGGCATTATGGATCAGGGCCAGCTGATCGAAAGCGGTACCCTGGCGGAGCTGCGGCAAAAGCACGGTGAAGGGCTGGTGATGAAGCAGCAGGAGGGCGCTGGCGGCACGGAGAGCCGCTGGGAGTATCTCTTTTTTCCCACCCTGGTTGAAGCCAACCACTATTTGGATCAGCAGCCAGACAAAACCGGTATGATGACGCGAAGCGCCAACTTGGAAGACATCTTTGTTGAACTGACGGGCCGCAATCTAGATTGAGAGGGCATAGCGGTTTTAGCGGTTGTTAATGTAGTAAGCGGCAGAAGCGATATGTCTCGGCTGGCCAGCACGATTGAAGCGATTCTCTATCTCAAAGCGCAGCCTTTAAAGATCGGTCAGATTGCAGAATTTGCCCAGTGCGATCGCGAAACCGCAGAAGAAGGCTTAATTGAACTGATGGGCGAATATGCCCATCGGGAAGGCGCTCTAGAAATCGCCGAAACCGAAGAGGGATACGCCCTCCAGCTGCGAGAAATCTATCGCCCCCTGGTCGATACTCTGGTCCCTTTAGACATTGGCTTAGGAGCGCTGCGAACGCTGGCGGCCATTGCCCTGCGCGGACCCATTGCCCAGAGCGATCTCGTTGAGCTGCGCGGCTCGGGGGTCTATCAACATGTGCCCGACCTGGTGGATCAAGGCTTTGTACGCAAACGTCGTCAGGCTGATGGACGGTCTTCTTGGCTACAGATTACCGAGAAGTTTTACCAGCACTTTGAGATTGACAAACTGCCACAAATTAGTAACCTCAGACTGCCCAAGCCAATTGACACCCAGGCAATAAAGACTACTGAGGAAGAGACTGAAGCAGAGGCGATCGCTCAACCAACCGAAGAAACGGGCTAAAGATACCGGCTTCAGCTCACAGTCAAGACGTCCCTGCAAAAGCTTGAGAACATGACGATTCGGACATTATTCGCTAAGCTGTCTCTAGCAGCGGTCAAAAACTAAAGACTTTAGGAAGGGGCGCTCAGCGCGGGCGACAGTTAACCTAGCTCAAACCCCAACTTAACTATGGTTTTGGCAGTCAGCTAAAGGCGCTATGCAATATCTCTATGGTTTTCAATCCTGAAAGTGCAGACTTCATCAGCCTGAATTCAGAGGACAGCAAATCCAACGAGCTGCTGAGCTATCTTCAGCACCAGCCTCCCGAGGTGCTCACTCGAGTCGCCCAGTCAGTCAGCGGCGAAATTAGGCAAATCATTTCTCACAACGTACAGGGATTGGTCGGGGTCTTACCCGCAGACGGTTTCAATGTGCAGATCAACACGGATAGGGAAAATCTAGCCGGACTGCTGGCCTCTGCGATGATGACCGGTTACTTTCTTCGGCAGATGGAGCAGCGCATGGAGCTAGAGACAACCCTCTCTGGTTCGCTCGATCTAGACAGAGACTCCGAAGATTAGTCGCTAGGCAGTCACAGCCAAGAACTATTTTTTCAGCTAGAAAGCTCGATGCATAGCGGCCTACTGAAGCTCAGGCGGCAGGGCTGTTGGCTTGACGTCGATTTTTTGCAGCTGACCGGCACGGATAACTTCTACCTGAAGGTCTTCGCCAATGCCGCTGCTCTCCACTTGAGACTGCACGTCGGTAACGTTGAGCATTTCTTTATCGTTGATCCGCTTGATCACATCGCCCTGCTTCAGTCCGGCAGTTTCGGCAGGCGTATCTGGCATTACCCGAATGATAATGACACCCTGCTCTTCGCTGATTTGGACATCAATCTCTTTGTCCTGGTTGATGCGATCACGCATCTCCTGATCTAAATTGACCATTTGGATCCCCAAATAGGGGTGCTGCACTTCACCAGTTGCAAACAGCTGGTCAGAAATTCGCTTAGCTGTCTCAATCGGAATTGCGAACCCCAGACCTTGGGCATCGGCGCGGATAGCCGTATTCATGCCAATCACCTCGCCGCTGGCATTGAGCAGGGGTCCGCCAGAATTACCCGGATTGATCGCCGCATCAGTTTGAATAAACTGCACTCGCTTATCGGCAATGCCCACCTGAGTACTAGAGCGATCTAAGGCGCTGATGATGCCTGCTGTCACCGTATTATCCAGGCCCAGAGGATTGCCAATGGCGATCGCCCACTCCCCCGGCGAAAGATTTTCGGTACTGCCCAGCGGTGCTACAGGTAAATTAGTCGCTTCAATCTTAATGACCGCCACATCGGTCACCGGATCTACGCCAATGACTTCTCCAGTAAAGGTGCGGCCATCTTTGAGGGTGACGCTCACCGTATCGGCCCCTTCCACCACATGAGCATTGGTCAACAGCTTGCCATCGGCGCTGAGAATAAATCCAGAGCCCGTCCCGCGCTCTACATGCTCAGGCAGTTCGGGCTCCTGCGGCAGCTGCTGTGAATCCTCACCAAAAAATCGTTTAAACAAGCGCCGCTCCATTGGATCGGCTGAACCACTGACAGAACGAGAAGCATCAATGCGCACCACACTGGGGCCTACCCGATTGGCAGCGGCGGCAATAAAGTTGGAGTCCGCCGGCGAACTAGGGGGCACAGCAGCCTGGGCAATCGTCTCCTGAGAAGCCGGAATCGCCGCTGGCAAAAGCCGTTCAGAGGGAAATTCTGCCAGATTTCGGCCATATAGATAAGTATTGCCTGCCCAGCCCGCGCCTGTGCCAAGCAGCAGCAACAGGCCACCCAGCCCCAGGTATTTAGGAGAAACCCCCATGTGCAATCGTCCTCTTTTAAAATAGCCTGCAAAAATTTCTCCTACCTTCCAAAGTATAGAGACGTTTTCCCTACTTTGGTTCTCTACTTTGGCGGGCTGGGCCTGCTTAAAGAATCTCCACAATCAGCTGCACTGAATCCCTTCAGAAGAATCTCTCCTGCTAGTTCACGCAGCCTAGTTCACGCAGCTAGTTTGTCCAGTCAATTTACCCAGTCGCTCTGCCTAGTCAATCTACTCAGTGAATTCGCTAAGTTAGGGTCAGCGTAAATTTTCCAGATAGGCACCAACATTGGTAGAACAATGATTGAGCCCAGCTGCTCATACTATTAACCCTGGTTTACCGACCTCTAGAGAACGCTGGTCGCGCATCTTCAGCAGATCTTCATCTATAGCAAATGGCAAAAATGGCAAATTTCTTCGAGCCCAGTCAGGCTACGAACCGTCGGCCAAGACGCCTCAGAGCAGTCCTGATGGTCTGCGCTGGCCTGACAGCTCAACTCATCGTCGGGGCGCCCGCTACGGCCAGCGCTAGCTGCCCTGCCGCCTTAGAGCAAATACGGACTCATCGAGTTGTCGCAGGCGACACACTAGCGAGCGTAGCGGCCACGTACCGTTTGCAGACAGCAACGCTGACCCGCCTCAATCCCAACCTTGGCAGTCTGTCTCCAGGGGCGGAGCTGCTTATTCCTCCGTTTAACGGTCAAGTTGTTAGCGCCAGCTCAGGCGCGAGCTGGCAATCTCTAGCTGAGCAATACAGCAGCCGCGCCGACTTGCTGTTTGAAGTCAATGGCTGTGTCGCCGAAGTGCCCAGCCGCATCTTTGTGCCGGGCGCACTGACAACAGTGACCAGCCGTCCCCAAAGCGCGTCGCTATCAGGCTACCCGCTAGCTGAGCCCGCAGACATTGCTAGCAGCTACGGCTGGCAACCTCACTCCACCCGAGACGAGCTGGTTTTCAACAGCGGCATTGCCTTCGCCATTCCTGGCCCAAGCGAGGTGCTGGCTGTAGAGAGTGGCACTGTAGCGTTTGCTGGAGAGCAAGCAGGCTATGGGTCGATGGTAGTTATCAACCATGCACAGGGTCTACAAACGCGCTACGTCAACTTGGGTGAGATTGCCGTTGCAGTCGGGCAGGCTGTAGCGGCAGGGGCAACCGTCGGCAGCCTCGGGGGGGATACGCCCACATTTTTGTATTTTGAGGTGCGCACCAACTCCGCTGCTGGCTGGATTGCCCAAGATCCGGGGAAATATCTGCCGGCTCTAGAGCTGCGTTAGCTAGCAACTCTCCATAAAACGAAATAAGGCGAAAAAAGACAGGTCTTTACAACAGCTTTAAAGAAAAACTGGCCTAAAGCTAGCCAATCGTTTAAGATGCCTCTACAATTCCGGTATCTTTTGAACAAAAGGCTCTCAGGGGAACCCGTTAATATGACTAGTGCGTCAGAGAGGTTGAAAAGTATGAAGCTTCCTACTGCCTCATTGAAGAATTTGAAGCTTCGGTCAGTTCAACCTTTCAAGCAACTCTCGAATAAGCTGCCTGGGGAAAAGCCGTCATCACCGGATAGGCCTCAGAAAAATGTACCTAATACAGGTGTCCGCCCGGCTGCCCCTCGGTCTGATTCTAAGAGTTCAAAGGGGTCGCAAATTGCCTTTCATCTTCTGTTAGTCAAACCATGGGTACTAGTCGCTGGCCTGTGGCTGGTCTCAATGCTGGGGGCAGCGATCGCCCTGGAAGGCATGATCAGCCCGAGAAGGCTAACGATGGAGCTGCCTGAGCCACAAGCTGAAGTTGTCTCAGCAGCTAAAGATTCATTCATCAATATCGAACAGGGCTCCGACGATATTGTCTCCGATGGCATCGCTACAGACAACATAGAGACAGCTTCACCTGCATCCGAAGCCGGGACAGCAGCTAACAGCTCAGATTTTCCGACCTGGCCTGTGGGAGCACTGGTCGGCACCTGCGCAGCAGGCTGCCTGGTGATATCGAGACAGCGAGCTAGAGTACGGTTGGCAGCAGTGCGATCACGCAGCGTCTCCCGTGGGGAATCGCGCAGTGTCTCGCGCGGCAAAGTACGCCGGGTGCGAATCGATGCCGACACGCCTATCCGTTCGGGTAAGCCTGCTCAGGAAGCAAGTGCGCGGAAGCCAGCTTCAGTGATCGCTCGTCTGTCACAAGCTCGGACCCACCAATCAGAAACTGTTAGGGCAGCGGTTAAGCAGCCCGTTAAACCCGCAGCTAGGCCCGCAGTTAAACAGACAGTTAAACCAGCAGCAGCGATCAAATCAGCGGCTAGCCCTTCAGCTCACAGCAAGAGTAAAAAACGTCGCCCTCGTCCCCAGGGAGCATCGGCAGCGCCAAAATCTGCCGCAGTCGTCGGTCGCGTATTGGTTTCTCGGTCTACCGCGCAGCAGGCAGCACCAACTAGCCGTGTATCTAGACCGCAACCAGTCAAACGGCTGGCAGCGCAAGCAGGTAGCCGCCAGTCTATTGTCAGCGTTGTTCCCGCTAGTGAAGACCATCCGCTCGACTGGACGAGCGGCAGCTTAGCTCACAGGATGGACGTGCGCCCCCAGAAAGTTTCTTCGCTGTAGTAGGTTAGTTTTTACGCTGCTTAAGCCAGGCGATTGCCTCCTGCTGGCTACCAATTTCTCCCCTCGCTTGAGCTAGCTCCACCTCTTTTAACAAGTGACCCATCTCGGGACCAGGTTTCATGCCCAGACGCTTGATTAGCGTGCGACCAGTCATTAGCACCTGGGGGTGGGCAAGCTTGTCTTCTGGATCTAAAAACCGGTCTATCATCGGCTGGAGCACCGTCATGCCCGCGCCTTGAGCTAGCCCCAGCAAAGACACTGCCAGAAAATTCTCTCCTGCCGCTTTAAACAGAAAAAACTGCTGTGATCGGCTCATTGGCCCCCTACACATCGCCTTGATGTCGGGCTGTAGATGGATTAATGACAGAGCGACCTGAGCTTCAGTACGACTGTATTTGAGGGCTGCTAATTCTGCTTCGGCGGCGACATCGTCTTGAGCGATCAGTCGGCTCAGCTTAGTTGCCTTAGTCCAGCTGCGATAAAAGCCAGCCGGTACTGGCTTCAGCCAGCCGCACAGCCTTTCAGCATAAGCAGGAAGGTCTTTTTCAAATTGCTGTGTTGCTCGGTCAATAGCTGCCACCTGCTCAATGCTGCTGGTATTGAAATAAGGCAGGCAAAACTGTAGCAGTCGATTTTTTAAGATCGGCGTGAGCTGATCGGTGCCTGCTGGAACGCTAAGCAAGGCGTCTAGCTCTTGGCGCACCCGTTCAATGGAGATAGCGGCGAGCTGAGGGGCAAGCTGACCAATTGCAGCCTGGGTAGAGGGCGATAGCGAAAATCCGAGCTGTGCAGCCTGCCGGTAGGCTCTCATGAGTCTGAGCGGGTCGGCGGCCAGGTTTTCGTGGCTCACCATGCGAATGGTTTTGGTGGCAATGTCGGCCTTGCCATTTAGCGGATCGATCAGGGTTTGGCTGTGGGGGTGGTAGGCGATCGCATTTACCGTAAAATCTCGCCGCCGCAAATCGGCCTCCAAACTATCGCCCTGCTGCTGCGCAAAATCGACCGTCATCTGCTCAAAGACAACCCGAGCAATCTGCCGGGCCTGATCCAGCACGACAAACCCCGCCTTGCAGGATCTGGCAATCATCGACGCTGTTTTCACGGCGTCTTGAGGCAGCACAAAATCGAGGTCGAGGTAGGCTGACTGGCGATGAAGCAAGCGATCACGCACGCTGCCTCCGACTAAACAGGCCTCAGCCGGTAGCAAATCGAGCGAAAATGGCCAATCTTCGGGCACAAAAGCGGGCACAAAAGCAGACATAAAAAAGCCTATTGCAGGCACAAGCAGAAAGCGAAAATCATACGTTACAGTAAAGCAAAACTATCTATAGCAGCGGTTCTAAACGGTAGGGCTAATGCTACAAATCCGTCACCGAGGTTTGGCCCATGTGTATTTGTGTAAACTGCCACTACGTCGATAGCTGCATTACCTATCATGCGGTAGAAACTAATCATCAGCAGCCGCATCTGACCGAGATGCCTGTATTTGAACCCGATAACCCTACTATTAATGCAAACATCTCCTTGCCAAAAGTAGAAGTCAGCGGTCAGAAGATGGTTCAGTCCAGCGAATTTGGGTTTGAATATGACGTTGTTGGCTGCAATAGCTTTAGTGAAGAGATGGGTAAATGGGCAAAGCTAAGGCCCGGTGAAGCAATCCCTACCTGAGCTAGCAGCCCGAACCGACCTCTATCTAGAATAGAGCCCTGCGGTTCTGCAATTTAAAGGGGCCTTTCTCTAAAGCCTAAAGGTCATGGCCTACTGCCTCAATCCAGGTTGCCTACAGCCGCAAAATCCGCTGACGGCTAATTTTTGTCAAGCTTGCGGCACACCGCTGACGCTGGCAGATCGCTACAGACTGAGATCGCTGCTGGGGAAAGGGGGGTTTGGGCGCACGTTTCTGGCAGCAGACCTACTGGCGGATGGAGATTATCTGTCCCGCTGCGTCATCAAGCAAATTTACAGCGATTCTCTGACTGAAGAGGGCTTTCAAAGCGAGGCTGAGCGGCTGCGTCAGTTGGGAGAACATCCGCAAATTCCTCGGCTGCTCGCGGCAGTAGAGAATGATTTGGGGCAGTTTTTGGTGCAGGAATTTGCGCCGGGTGAAAATTTAGAACAGCAGATAGAAACCGATGGGCCGTGGTCAGAAAGTAGGGTGCGATCGCTTCTCACCTCCCTTGTGTCCGTGCTGCAATACGTCCACGGGTTTGATATTATCCATCGCGATATCAAGCCTGCCAACATTGTCCTAAAAGGTAGTTCAACTGCCAACCCGTCTCAAAATTTGCCTATGCTGGTTGATTTTGGCGCGGCTAAATGGGTGCGGCTGACCCCCGCTAAAACGGTGATTGGCAGTGCAGGATACGCCGCGCCAGAGCAGTCAATGGGTCAGGCGACCTTTGCCAGCGACATCTATAGCTTGGGGCTCACCTGTTTACATCTGCTCACAGGCATTCACCCGTTTTCGCTCTATTCAGCGGCTGAAGATCGCTGGGTGTGGCAAGACTATCTGTCTCAACCGGTAGAGCCTCGCTTTGCCCAGGTGCTCGACCAGATGGTTATTCGCTCTTTGCAGCAACGCTACGAGAGCATGGATCAAGTCGCCCTGGCCTTGCAGTTCTCACAAAATCCGCTGATCTACGCACCTAAGAAGCTGCTGACTCGCGCTAAAGAAACCATACCTGCACTCAAAAATGTGCTACAGAGCGATCGCCCTGACTCATCGATCCGTCCTGTTGTGATCACAGCGCCCCAGTCCTGGCAGTGCCGCCAGCGATTGACGCAGCCGGTCGGCCTGATTCGAGCGATCGCCGTCAGCCCGCAGCGCCCTGTGTTTGCTACCGCTGGTACCGATGGAGCTATTCGTCTGTGGCATTTGCCGAGCGGTCAGCTAATTCATACGTTTCCTCGACGACGCCTGATCGGTGAGGGCCATTCAGCTGAGGTCACAGCGCTACAGTTTCACCCCGATGGGCGAGCGCTCTACAGTGCCAGTGCCGACGGCACGCTCAAAGAGTGGGATAGTGCCGGGTGCTGCTTGCTGAATACACTATCTACCGCTGGCTGGATACCCACAGCGCTGGCGGTCACGCCGGACGGAACGCAGTTGATTAGCCCAAATAGCGACGGCCAGATAGTGCTGTGGGATATTGCCACGCTAATGCCCATCGTTCGGCTGAGCCAGCACCAGCAGCAGGTGAATGCGATCGCGCTATCTACCCAAGGCAATCTGTTCGCCAGTGCCAGCGACGATGGCACCGTGAAGCTCTGGCGCTATCAGCAAGATCGACCCCAGCTTGCCAAAACAATTAGTTTGTCTGGCAAAGGGGCGATTGCTGTTCTCCTTCACGCCCCTCATCAAAAACGGCCCTATCAGCAGCTAGTTGTCGCTACCAGCACCAATGAAGTGCAGCGCTACGACTTAGATGCTCAGCTCAACCCAGCGCCACCAGCGGCGTTTTACCAATCCGCTAGCCCGATCACCGCTCTGGCGCTCAGTAGCACCGGCTATCTCGCGGTTGGTAGTGAAGATCGAACGCTCACGCTTTGGCGGCTAGGTACGGGTGACTGCGTCGCTAAGCTAGCTCACGATTGGGGCGTGGTGGCGATCGCCTTTTCTCCCGATGGCCAAACTCTGATCACGGCCAGTGCTGATGAAGTGATTTCTATCTGGCAGCGAGATCCGGCCTCTCACGGCTAGAATCGGCCCTGTCCTAGCGCCCTATCTAGCGTCCTAGCCGCTGACGAATGCGCTGAGCCAGCAGCCCTGCCTCAGGAATTCTCAAAACGACAGTCAGCAAGGCAAAGGTCGCTAAGCCCACCGCACCCGCTACGCATAGCTGTATCAGGTTAATAAAAAAGCCTTCTGACCCTATCCAGCTAGCCAATCCGTAGCGTGTAAGCCAGCAAAAGACTCCGCTCAGAGCACTCGCCGCCGTTAGCGTGAAAATGGTACCTGCCCAATCGGCAATGGGTAACCCGCCGAGCTTGCGACTAAGCAGGACAGTCATCGCCACTAGCGAAACAACATTGACGCCAATGGTCGCTACGACTAGGCCCGCAGGTCCCATCAGATTAAACAAAATATAGTCTAAGACGGCATTGACCGCGATATTAACCACGCTGATCCGGAAGGGCGTTTGCCCATCGCCCAGCGCGTAAAATACCCGTACCATCACATCTCGTGCCAGGTAGACAAACATACCTATCCCGTAGGCAATCAAAATTGTCGTCACCAGCCGTACCGCCTCTTCGTCAAAGGCACCGCGCTTGTAAACCACGGTGACAATCGGCTGAGCCAGCGTGATAATCAGCGCACTGATCGGCAGCATTGTCAGAGCGACCAGCATCAGGCTCTGGCGAATGCGCTGTTTGAGTTCGGGCCATTGCTCCGGGTCAGTGAGCCGAGAAAAAATTGGAAAGAACGGTACCAGAATAATATTGGAGACAATGCCGAGCGGCGTCTGTACTAGCAGGTTAGAAAAGTTGAGCGCCGCTAGGGTGCCAGGCACAAACGCGGCAAAGAACAGATCGGTATATACATTGATCTGCATGGTGCCAGAGGAAAAGGTCGCTGGCCCCAGCACTCTCAGCACATCGCGCACACCCGGATCACTGAGATTAAACCGTAGCTTTAGCCGACCCAATCCCGAACTCCACAGAGCTGGCACCTGAACTAGCCACTGTAAAATCGCCCCGACCAGTGCGCCGCTAGCTAGCACCATGCCGCCAATCATGGCGTAGTTTGGATCGCTGATATTGCTGCCCAGCACCAGCCATAGAACGCCCAGCCCGGCAATCACACTCGTACTGGAGAGCAGCGGACTAATAGACGGCAGCCAGTACTGGTCGGCGGCATTGAGCGTGCCAAAGCCGATACCGATAAAGCAGGCAAAAACCGTAATCGGGGCCATGATGCGTAGCTGAGTGATGGCGATCGCCCGACTCTCCAACCCCAAAGAAGTCGCTTGAAAGCCTCGCCCAAGCAGATCAATCACCGGCCCCGCAAAAATCACCAGCGCAACCGTAGCAATGACTAAGACAATGCCCACAACGGTCGTCACCGTTTCGACTATGGGCGCAATCTCTTCTTTTTTGCGCTTAGAGACTGCGCTAACAATGGCGCTGTGAAAAGGCCCGTTAATGCCGCCTAACAAGATCAGCAAAAAGCCAGGAATGACATAGGAGACGCTGTAGGCGTCGGTCACCGGCCCCGTACCAAAAGCCGCCGCGATCACCGTCTCCCGCAGCAGGCCAAACACCTTGCTAAGCAGGGTCGCTGCCGCCACAATTCCCGCAATTCCCGCTAGCGATCGCTTACTCACCACCTACCTCTGCTCGACTGGTCACCCTCTAGAACCAAGCCCAGAGCGATCCTTTCCAGCCTTAAAAATTAATCAGTCCTCATTTAATCACTCCCTGCGTCCCCGCCATCAAGCGATCTTCACCGCACCGCCGAACGCAGCCACCCGCTGACCCAGTCCACACCCATGGTCAGCCCAATAAATACACCTAAAGTCGCTGCCAGTCCGCTGTAGTCAAAGCTGCTGAGCTGCTCCGTCATCAGCCGCCCTAATCCCCCGGCCCCGACCAGGCCGACAATCACTGTCTCCCGCAGACACACCTCCCAGCGATAGAGAATGTAAGCCAAAAACCGAGCCAGATTTGCTGGCAGAATGCCGTAGAAAACCAGGCCACCGCTAGAGGCCCCAAGTGATCGCAGTGCCCGCACTGGCCCATCCGGCAAATTCTCATTTACCTCCGCCATCAGCCGCCCTAAAATGCCAAAGTTGTGAATTGCCAGCGCCAGCGCCCCCGGCAAAATGCTAGGGAACATGCCGTATAAAATCACCAAAGCCAAAATTGGAGCCGGAATCGCCCTCGCTCCCAGCAGCACCAGCCGAGTCAGCAGCAGCGCCAAATGCCCTGTGCCCCAGCGCCGCCCTTCACCGGCTGAGCGCAGTATCCCGCCCGGCAAAAAGAAGTTCTGCGCCGCCGGAAACGAAAAAGCCACCCCGCCCAGCCCCGCCAGCGTAATCGCAATCACCGACATCGCCACCGTTTGCAGCGCTATCGGCACCAGCGAAAAAGAAAATTCTGGCAGCACCTGAGCAGGCGTCACCTGAGCGGCGAGTTCTGAGAGGAGCGATCGCGCCTGTCCCCACCGACTCCAGTCAATATCTAAATAGGCTAAACAAATGGGAAAGGCAGCGGCGATCGCCCCCCACGAAAGCCTCACAAACCAACCCTTTTTCCTTTTCCCTTTTTTTCTTTCTTCCTTATCCTGCTGCCCCACCAAATCCATCCGACTGACAAATCCCATCCGCCGCCGCAGCCAGCCACTCCACGCATCCACCAGCCCATTGAGCAAAATCAACGCATAAAACCCTGTCCATAGCTGCTCATACTGCAAAGACTTAAGGCTCAAAAAAATTTGGTAGCCCAGCCCGCCAGCGCCAATCACTCCCAGCACTGCCGCCGACCGCAGCGAGCATTCAAACCGATAGAACCCATAGGAAATCAGATTGGGCAGCGCCTGTGGCAGATGGCCATAGATGAAAGCGATGCCTGGTCGAACGCCACTGTTAACCAAAGACTGCAAGGGGGCAGTGGGCGTCTCGTCCAAAATTTCAGAGAAAACCTTGGCGGTGATGGCACCAAAGGGAATGGCGATCGCCAACACCCCCACCATTGGATCTAGCCCCAGCACGTTCAGCAGCAGCAGCCCCCAGATCAGCTCATGAATTGCCCGAGGAATCACCAAAGTCCCCCGCAGCGCTATCCACAGGCGTTGCCCCGCCGCGCCCGGCCAGCACACCTGCCACCAAACTTGCGAACAGGCTACGCCCCCAAACAAGCCGATGATTAAGCTCAAAGCCGTACCACAAACCGCAAAGGCCAGCGTCGTCAAGGTTGCCGACCCAATCACCCTGACGAATTCACCGTCCAGCGCAGGCTGGAACATCGCCGCCCAAAACTGGCCCAGCAGTGGTAGACCCGCCCAGTTAATAATCGGACTGCGACCCAGCCCAGCTAGCCACAGGGACCAGGAGACCAGGCCGACCCACAGCAGCAAGCCACCTTGACTTCGAGAGATTGATCGCTCAGGCAGCATCTGCTGTTAAGCTATAGAGCTCAGCTAAATCCTGATGGCTGACTGCGGCGCTAGGCCGATCAAAGACTATCTGACCTTGCCGCAGGCCGATAATGCGATCACAATAAGCCTTTGCCAGATCCACATCGTGCAAGCTCACCAACAGCGTTCTGTTTTGACCGATCTGGCTGAGCAAATTCATCATGTCGTGCGATCGCGCCGGATCAACGCTAGCTACCGGCTCATCGGCCAGCACAATAGCCGGATCTTGCACCAGCACACGCGCCAGCGCTACCCGCTGCTGCTGACCGCCCGAGAGCCGGTCCGTTCGCGCGTAGAGCTTATCTGCTAGCCCCAACTGAGCCAGTGCCTGCCGGGCAACATTCACCTGCTTAGGCCACACCAGAGACCACAGCGCTTTCCACAGCGGCCAGCGTCCCAGATGACCGGCATTGACGTTGTGAATCACCGGGAGATTGCTAACCAGATGGTGCTGCTGATAGACCATGCCAACCTGTCGCTGTAGCTGACGGCGGCGATCACCCCGCAGGTGTTGCAGCGATCGCCCCAACACCCTCACCTCTCCCCCAGACGGACTCAATGCCCCATTGAGCAAGCTCAGCAGCGTACTTTTGCCCGCTCCACTAGGTCCCACTAAAGCAACGCGCTCACCGGGAGAGATCACCAAACTTACCGACTGCAATGCCACTAGCTGACCAAACTGACAGGTGACGTTATTTAGGCTGAGAACCGGGCCATCCGGCTCACTTAATCTTGCCGATTTCACGGCCTACCGCCTCGATCTGGGCATAGTTGTTATTTTGAGTTTCAATGAACTTTTCAGCCCCAAACAGCTCTAGTATTTCAGCCTGATCAGGGTTGCTCGCATCGAGCTTCAGCAATGCCGCCTGCACTTTTTCAGTGAAGCCTTCGCCGTATTGTTCGTTGAGCTTATCGCTATTCACCACCCAGTGATAGTCGTAGTAAGCCGGGGTCTGCCAGATGGCCTGCACTTTACTCTCATCTACCTCGCCCTCAGCCACCCGGTCTAGCCACACCTGCTCATTCATAGCGCCCGCATCGTAGCTACCAGCTTCAACCAGCTTCAGCGTCGCGTCGTGCGAGTCTGAAAACCCCGGATCGCCCTTGAAGTCTGACAGTTCTACGCCGGCCTCGGATAAAAAATACTGCGGCATCAACCGGCCCGAGGTCGAAGACTCTGAACCAAAAGTAAAGGTTTTGCCCTTGAGGCTGGCTAGATCGGTTGGGTTCTCAACCGGGGCAAGCTCGCTGGCACTATTGGCAATAAAGATGCTGTGAAACTCGGCGTCAATGTCACGCTGGGCGATCGCCTCAGCATCCGGCACCTGCAATCTAGCCTGCACACCAGTCAACCCGCCAAACCAAACTACATCGAGATCGCCCACCTTAAACGCCGTCACCGCCGCCGTATAGTCAGTCACCGGCTGATACTCCACCGGCACCCCTAATTCTGCGCTCAAATAGTCCGCTAGCTTGCCATAAAGTCGCTGTAGCTTCTCCGGATCCTGGTCAGGAATCGCGCCCACAGACAAAGGCTCTGTCGAATCGGGAGTTGCAGTCTCGTCTGCACCCGCGTCAGGCTCACCCGGGTCACCAGCGGTACAGCCCAAAGACGCAAACAGCAGCAGACTACACAGACCAGCGACTACAGAGCGGCGGCTCCGAAATACAGTTTTAGCCATTGAAATATTTGCTCGGAATCGAAGCGGGATCTGAGATTATCAATTTTTGCAGACGACATCAATAGGCATTTGCACAAAACCTCCTTGAGGGCGATAGGTTCAAATTCTTTGACTACGTAGTCAGGGGTCGCTCACTGCGAGACTGATAAGTTTTCCCCAGGCTATGCCAACCGCCGGGCACAGGGATAGCATCCGCGCGAAATCTCAAAACAGCACCAGATTTTTGCGCCTAACAGCTGCCAGATTGAGCATAAGCGGATTCACCCCCGCTAGCTGACTGGCTCAGAACCTATGTCAAAAACAGCACGAAACCCTCAGAAAGCACTAGCTTGGGGAATTTCTTACAGCGGCAAATGCCAGCAGACGCAACCCCAAAAATCAGATAGACAGCATTCCAATATTTTTTTACTTTTTAATCTTCCTTGAACAGTTTTCAGAGGTTATCCACTGTTTTCTCAAAAGTTTTCCACAGATTGCGGATAGTTTTCCACAGGCTTTGACGCAAGATCAGTGGCTTCACGGTTTTCTTGGGATTTTGAGCGGCAGGGCTCAAAAATATGAGAAAAAGAACAGTTTATATAAACATATGTAACAGAAAAGGCCGGAAAACGATAGTTTTTCGTCATTTCACATCAGCTTAAAATAGCTGTTCCAAGTTTTTTTATCATTGACAAACCCTGCTCATCTACCCAAAATAGTCAAACCCCCTGCCGGCAGCGCAGAGACCACTTAGAGGCCCTCAATGCAATTAACCGTAAGCATCCTGGCAGAGATACCTGAAGAACTTCACGAATCTCTAAAAAGCTTTCTCGAAACTCATCCTGCCTGGGATCAAGACCGTGTCTATGCGGCAGCGGTTTCGCTATTTTTGCTTCAGAATGGCCAGAGCCAAGGCGATCGCACCCCCTCACGAGTATATTTAGACACGCTATTCAACTACGCTCACTAGCTCGTTCAGCTATTGAGGTGTGGCTATCAGCTCCCAACTGTCGAAGCTCGACTATTGGCTTAATTTATCCGTCTCTGCCAGAACAGCCAAAAACTCAAACCGATCAGCCGGTTAGCTTAGCTCAGAGCAATGATCCCAGCCTACTCACACCCGGTTAGATAAGGCAAGTGTAAGTAGAATCAGCCCGTATTGCGACTACGCCAGACCGTAAAAACTCCCCATTGGTCGGCAGTTTGGGTATAGTTAAGTTAAGTCGTAAGATAAGTGCTATACAGCCATGTCTGTCAATCCTGCTGATCGGGTAGCTACCCATCGGACGGCGACGCAGGATTCTTTGCTACTTAGAGAAGTATTACAGAGTATTAACGCGCAAAGCTGCCCGAGAACCTATAACTTTCATATGCATACCAACTGCTCTGATGGGAAACTCACTCCCACCGAGCTGATGAGTCAGGCTGTAGACATCGGTCTGACAGGTATGGCAATTACCGACCATCACAGCGTTAAAGGCTACTACAGGGCCTGTCAGTGGATGGAAGATTGGCGCTGGCACAACCCATCTAACTGGGGCCGCAAACGCAAACAGGGCGCAAAAGTACTGCCAAAGCTCTGGGCAGGCATAGAAATTACTGCTTTCTTAGCGGATACAGACGTTCACATATTGGGTTACGCCTTCAAGCCAACCGCTGAAAGCCTGAAGCCCTACATCCAAGGTGGCGCACCCAAGGGCGAAGACCGGCAAGCAGGCCGCGTCATTCAGGCCATTCAGACCGCAGGTGGCATTGCTGTACTGGCCCACCCCGTCCGCTACCGCACCGACGAAAATACGTTGATTCAGGCAGCAGCGCTGCTTGGCATTGATGGGGTTGAGACTTATTACGCCTACGACAATCCTAAAACCTGGCGACCTAGCCCCGGCAAAACTGAGCGTGTAAAAGCCCTCGCCCATGAGCACAGCCTGCTCAGCAGTTGCGGCACTGACACTCACGGCAAAGTCCTCACCAAACGACTCTGACTAGAAAAAACCGCCCGGTCTCCCGAGGCGGCTCTAGTTTAGGAATTCACAGGAAAAATTCGGCATGAGCGCTAACTTAGGCTGCTTCATGCGAGACAGCTCTTCAGCTATACAGCCATAGAAGACACCAGCATGATTAGCCCGACACATCCGGCAATGAAGAGCAACCCCAGCCCAACCGATTGGCCCAGACCGACTTTGCGTGAAACTTTCATAGTGGGGACAGGCCATTGAGCCTTGACAACTGTATATCTCAACACTAATGCAACGATCCCCAGGTCACTCATTTAGTGAACAATCAGCAAACAAAAGTAAAGACACTTAAAGATTATGAGGGCACTAACCGAGTATCCTTAGCCGACTGACTGCCCACGACGTAAAAAATCTCCGTTTTGGCAGATTAAATGCTCGGGATCATTAAGCAAGCAACGCCCTGCCATCACTATTTGCGACTGACTACAAACCTGACTACAAAGAAGCGTAAACCAACGCTCAGAAACTAGCCTACTCGTGCAGACCTCTGAACAGAGCCAATGCTTGCTCAGAAAATATTTATGCTATAGCTACTGTCGAGTTGCTTAGGACACTTTTATCGGCTGAAACCGCTATCTGACAGCAGGCAACTCGACTCGCGAAGTAAGAATGCATCTCTACTTTGCTATATCAATCCGCCAGCAGCCCGTCCGCAGTCTGTTCGTTTACAGATCTTGAGGCAGCCCTTTACTCAGCTGCACCTTCTGGCAAAGAGTCTACACATCCCTCTGGCGTATAGATGACATTGACCTTCACCTGATACTGAGTGAGGGCTTCTGGCTGACCAAAATCAGCATTCTCTACCGCTTCGAGCGATTGGCGATTGAGCACCTCGTAGCCTGTGCTTTTAAGCACCGTGGCATCTGTCTGCGTGCCATCAGGATTGACGAGTACGCCGACCAAGCCGTAAGACGGCGGGATATCTTTGCAAACTTTGAACTGAGAGTCGATGGTGAGTTCAGTCGTATCGGCTGCAATGTTGCCTTTACCCTCGTAAATAGCGACTAGCCAGTCTTCTGTGTTGGCCGCTGCCGCTTCTTCTGACACGTTGACATCGCTGTATGTGAAATCGTCTTTTAATTGGGATGGGTTGCCCTGAGCGGGATCTGCTGTCGCCGCCCCTGAGGCCGCCGCTGCCGTAGATTCAGGTTGTTCAGCTTGGTCACCGGGTGTGGTCTCTGGCTGACTAGCGCCAGCTTCTTGAGTTCTAGCTAAAGCTTCGGCTAGTGTCAGTCCCCTTTGTGCGGGTACCTGTAAGTCGGCGGCGCTTCCAGTTTCGCTGCTGCTAGGTTCGACAGCACCGCTATTTTCACTATCCTCGCTCAAATCGGGAATGGGAGCAGCAGCCGGATCAGGTGATGGCGGCACGAATCCAGCTGGTGGAGTAGGAGAAACGGGTAGAGAAATGCTGGGCTGGCGAGTGAATGACCGGGTAGAGGACGGATTATTCCCAACAACAGGACGGCGCTGAGTCGTTTGAGGCAGTGTCGCTGGGGGGAAAGGGGCCGCCGCTGTCCGCCTTTTTTGCTCAGTGGGGTTGGGCACAAATGGCAGACCTGAGGGCAGCGCCAGGCTGCCTAGTCCCGTCAGGTCTGACGATTGACGGTCTGGCTGAGCAAAATCGGGCAGGCGATTTTGCTCAGCGGAGGTGAGCTGTACGAGTGGCACAATCGTTTCTTCGGCATCTGCCTGCTGAGCCGCCTCCGAAAGCGCTGCAAACGACAGATTCGTCTTGGGCCCAACGATCAAAAAAGCGGCGTGGGCAGCAACCGATAGCAGCACGCCTATGCCAGTAGGGCCGACTGCTCTAGTCAGTCTATTGAGGGGGCGAATAGCTGAACTTACTTGAGGAGGGATGGCCATAGGGGAAAGAAAACTGAGCTGATACTTAAGCGTAGGTCATAAAGCTAGCAGTGCTGGTTGCGCTATATGCCAATTTTAGGTCGCCAGCTGCCCAGTTGGGGATCAGCATCTGAATTTGCATAGTCTCTAGCTTTTATAGTCTTATAGAGCGCTCCTGGCATTGCACAATCAGCAGAGAAAAATAAGGCAGTTTCAAATGGGGATAGTTTTGCAAGCCAGCATAGATTTTTTGGTTGGGCTTAGTTGCATTTTCTACCACGTAGCTGCGCTCTAAAAGCTGATGCTGTGCCAGAATTTGCCATACCTGAGCATAGACGCTGCTCACTTTCATCAACACCACCACCTCTGCCCAGTTCAACGCAGCGGCCAGCTCGCTGACGGTATATAGCGCTGGTAAAATAGCCAGACGCTCGGACTGGCAGGTCAGGGGAATGCCCAGAGCCGCCGCCGCCGCCATGGGTGAAGCCACCCCTGGAATTGCCGCTGTCTTAGCAGTAGGCTGCTGCTGCTGGAGGCTTTGAGCCAGGTAGGTAAACGTACTGTAGAAGCTCACATCCCCTTCGCAGGCAAATACCACATCGCCTGTTTTCAGATGGAGCCAAACGCACTCAGCGGCCCGCCGCCAGGCTGCCGCTAGCTGCTGCGAGTCGGTTGTGTAGGGAAAGGTTAAGGGTAATCGCTGCTGCTCAGCAGACAGCCAGGGATCAATCAGCTGCTCAGCGACTCCAGGCTGACCTCTAAGACCCGCCGGAAAAGCGACTACTGGCGCTGCTCGCAGCTGTCTCAGCGCTCGGACGGTGATTAGCTCTGGATCGCCAGGGCCGACGCCGATTCCATAGAGCGTGCCAGCTGGATTGTCCTTTTGGGGGAACGGTTGTTTTTGCAAGGCTTTGAGTCGGCTAATATAGTAAACAAATATTATTGCTCAGAGCGCTCTATTCAATCCAGCCAGACTTTTTGCCTGCTACTTTATGCCCCTACCCACGGTGATCTTGCCGGGATATCTTGCCAGTGCTCAGCCCTACCAGGAGATGACGAAGGCGCTGGCAGAGCAGGGTTTTCCAGCTGTAACAGTGCCGCTGCGCCGCCGCGATTGGCTGCCAACAGTGGGCGGACGTTCAGTCATTGGCATCATTCAGGCTCTAGATGCCACCGCTCAGCGAGCCATGATCGACCATGGCTGTAATGGCGTTAATCTGGTCGGTCATTCAGCTGGTGGGTGGATTGCTCGAATCTATCTGGGCGAAGTTCCTTACGATATTCACGCGAGCGATCGCCAGCGCACTTTTCCCAGGCCCGCGAGATCTCATGTCAGAACGCTGATCACCTTAGGCACTCCCCATACCAGTCAGGAGCGTTGGACCCGTAAAAACCTGGACTTTGTCAATCAAACTTACCCCGGGGCTTTTTATAACGACGTGAACTATGTCTGCGTCGCTGGCAAAGCCATTGAGGGGGAAAAGGCCGACTGGTTCACCTTTAACAGCTATAAAATCACAGGCGGCGATGGGTTTGTCTGGGGGGATGGCATCGTTCCGGTCTCAGCTGCCCATCTAGACGGTGCTACTAGCCTCATCCTGAGTCGGGTTTTTCACTCGCCACGACCCAACCATCTCTGGTACGGCTCTAAAGCCGTTGTCAAAGAGTGGAGCCAGTGGCTAGCTTGAACCGGGTTCGGGCATTGCTTCCGGGGTGGGTACAGCAACACCATTACCCCCAGGGGCGGGCTTGACATCGGGCTGCTCAGATGTGGGCGCTTTTGCCTCTTCTTTAGTGGGCTTGGCAACCTCTTCTTTAGTGGGCTTAATAATCTGTCTTGAGGGCTTGCGCATTCCCGATAGGCGCTTGATCAGCTGCGGTGTAGGGTCGTGCAGCAAATAGATCAGCTTACTGTTCGCCTGCCAGTTGGTTTCGCCTAAGGCCACTTCTAGCTGATCGTTTTGCTCAGTGACTAGAGGCACAATATCGCCTTCGCGAATCAGCTTGTTAACCTGATCGCGCTGGGCAGCGATCGCATCGGCAGTAAAGTCATAGACCCCCTTTTGCACCGCATCATCGGCAATAAACGTATTCCACTGCTTCACCGGTAGCCTAGGAGTGCGCAAATCGCCTCGGAGCTTGGCATCGGGTTCACCCACTTCGCTGCGGGGCATCACCGCAAATACTCGCGGCGGCTGAAACTCTTCTTGAGCGCGCTCGGCAATGACAGAATTAACCTCGCCATTGTTAGTAATCGCTAAAAACGTGCCCATAGAGCTCAGGCCCGCTTCTTCTAAAATCTCTCCATTCATCGCCGAGCCAACGTACGTCTCAAACCCTTCAGCCTCAGCTTTTTCGCAGGCGACCTGATCGGTATCGATCACCACAACCGACTCACCTTGATCTTTAAACAAGCGGCCAATCGCTAGCCCTAAAGGATTGCAGCCCACGATCACCACCCCAGTGGCGCTGCTAGAAGTCACGCCAAGCAGCTTGGCTAGGCTGCGCGCTGTCAAGCCTTGAGCAAACACCGTCAGCATAATCGTCAAAAACACCAGCGCTTTAATCGAATCGCCACCATTAATGCCGCGCTCGGTCAGCAAAATGGCAAACAGAGACGCCACCGAAGCTGACACAATCCCCCGAGGCGATATCCAGCTCATGAATGTCTTCTGTCGCCAGTTGAGATCGCTATTCCAAGTGCAGACCCAAATATTCAGCGGACGCACCACCAGCATCAGCACCAGCACCGTCAGCACCGATCCCGGCCCGAGTTCGAACACACTGGCAATAGAGAGATCAGCCGCTAGCAAAATAAACAGCACCGACACTGAGAAAATCGTCAGCTGCCCCTTAAACCGCCGCAGCAGGCGCTCCTCAGGAATAGAGATGGCCCGAACTACAATCCCCGCGACCACCGCCGCCATCAGCCCCGATTCGCCCCGCACGCTCTGCGCCAAACCATAGAGCCCCCATATACCTGCCAACACGACCAGATTGCGCAGCTCGTCTGAGAGAAAATCGGCTCGCCTCAGAAATAGGGCCATTAGTGCACCGCCACCGCCGCCGATCACAACACCAATGCCCAGCCGCGCTAACAGCCCGCCCAGGATAAAGGCCGGATTAGTGTCCCCGTTCAGAATAATATCGAGCACGACCACTGCTAAAATCGCGCCTACTGGGTCAATTAAGACGCCCTCTCCCTCTAGCAGGGTAGAGACTTTGCGCTCTACGCCTACCTGCTTTAGCAGCGGCGTCACCACTGTCGGGCCAGTGACGACGACAAGCGAGGCGTACAAAAAGGCAATCGACCAGGGAAACTCACCCAGCCAATGGGCCGCCATCCCACCGCCCACCAGCGTGATGAATGTGCCAATAGTGATCAGGTTGCGCAGACTGCCCGAGACCTTACCGATTTCTTTCAGCTCTAGGCTCAGCCCACCTTCAAACAAAATCAGCGCCACACACAATGAGACAATCACTTCTAAGCCGATACCTAGGCTCTGAGGCGTTATCCAACCCAGACCGTCTGTGCCCAAGACAATGCCAAAAATCAGCAGCAAAATAATGCTGGGCAGCTTCAGATAAGCCCCTGCTACCTGAGCAGAAATCCCCGCTAAGACAGTTAAAACGATTTGCAGGGTAATTTCAAAAGGCGCTTCCATATGAGTTAGGTGGCCAGCAGCAGCGGCTAGCAACAGGTGTGGCGCGGCAGCCGGCAGAAATGACTTGGCACTCCAGCCGGATCACCTAGCATAGCGCTTTGGGCGGACGGCAAAATCAGGAAAGCTGAGCGCCCCAACCAGCTATAGCAAATCTCAATTGGCGGTTCAGCTGTCAGCGAAGACTCAGCTTTATTCAACTAGCATGAAGTCGAGCTAAGGCAACTACTATAGCGGAATCTCTTCGACGCTGTCAGCAGTGAGCTGGCTGGCGGCTTGCAGCAGTCGCTGGGAGTCTGTAGGTGAAGGCATAGAGGGGGAGGTGCGATCGCACCGCAGATTGAAAGGGCAGTGATCGCACAGACCTTTCCCAACCGCTACTTTCGGAAAATCAGCCTGCTGCTGCATCCCAGTTAGCCGCTCCGTTAGCCGCTGCAAGTCTTTCTGAGTAGACCGGTGCTGCACCTCACTGTAGCCAAATCGATAGCAGCTCGGTTGTTTGCCTGTCGTCTCGCCCGCCGTTTGGTCGCCTAAACGGACAAACCAGTAAGTCATCGACAGTTGCTCTGGGCTCAGCTTTGTCGTCTCACACAGCACATATAGATACAGGCGGGTCTGCCAGTCACCCTGCAACCAGACCTGAAGCGGCGGCTGATGGTGGGTTTTCCAATCAAAAATTTGGCCCCGGTTCTCAGAGAGCACAACTAGGTCATAAACAACTGTCAGTAGGTAGTCACCAAACGCCAGCGTGCGGCGGTGCTCGCTTCGACTAAAAGAACCGGGCAACTGCTCAAACACCTCAGGCGCAGCTTCAGCCAGCGCAGCCATACTAGCGGCCATGTCCGCGTTTGCCCCTGAGAGCACCTCTACAGGCAAATCGAGTGCCCGCTGCTGCATCAGCAAATGAAACTGACTGCCCCACTGAACGGTAGCTTGCTGCTCATGCGTAGCCGGCCCTGAGAGTGCGTCAAAAAAGACGTATTGATATTTACGCGGGCAGGCATCCAGCAGAGTGAGATGGCTTTGAGAAAGAGAAAGCATTACTTAGTCAACACGAACAAACTGCCCTGATTGCCCCGGCCAATGCGCAAATCGCTGTCTAGATAGGTAATCTCTAACCAGCCCTGCTGACGGTCTGCATTGATGGAGAAATCGATACCCTGTAGCGGATTCAGTTTTTCGGTCGATTCTAGCTGCTCAATCAGTTGAGCTGGCGACCGGTAGCCGAGCAGTCGCTGCAAGCCCAGTACCGCCCGGTTGAACTTCACATTGACGCGGCGTTTAGATAGCGAGGGCGAGGCATCAGTCGGCTCTACGGCGTCAGGAGCTAAAGGGGCCGGCTCAAAATTAGCCGCCACTGAGACTAGCCCCTCGCAGTAAGGCAGGCCTCTCACCTCAGCGATATTGTAAAGGCACGACAGTGAGGGGCGAACGCACTGGTAGACATTTCCCAGCTGGACGAATGGCACCCGATCAATACTGAGTAAGTCCTGGCTGGTCGTATAGAGCAACCGCCAATCTCCAGCTAAAAGATCGGGCGCTGTAAGCGGATTTGGGGTAGGATTGCGATCTTCAAGGCGAGCGATCGCGCTAGCAATTGCCTGCCGGTCGGTTTCGGTCGCCGATAGCCCTCTGTTTTTTGAGGCGATCGCATTTCTCAAGTCAGTTTTGCTTAGCATAGTCACGCGGCGATGAGCATTGAGGAGATCTGTCTGTAGCAGTGTCTGTAGAAATATAGAGCAGAGATTGACATCATCTACGATTCGATGTAATTAATGCGGTGGTAGTGTAGATTAAGCACTTCTGCTGAAGCCTTGCCAGGCATCTATCGAGCTATTCTGCCGTAGGTAGCTGCTCTAAAGCTTTCAGATGTATCTTTCTTGACCTTAAAATCGCGAAACATACAGATAAACTTAAGCGGTCTGCCATCGCAATGTGCTAGTAACTTCAGCCTGAGTGAGTTCCCCTTTCAGCCAAATTTTTCAGCCGAATTTAATGAATACATACAATCCGTCCGTTCGCCAAATCCCTCGCCAAGAGCCTGCGAGCGTCATCTCGCTACAGCGAGACTCATCCATACTTGGCTGGTTGGAGGGCACCGGCAGAATGATCCCCCGCGAACCAGTAGATAGCGTGGGAGATGAGCCCGAACCCGAAGAACTTGCCGACCTCATGGGCAACGAAGACAAAGACGACGACGATATGTCACTGGACGACGATGACGATAGCGATGACGCCGATTAGTCGCTGCTCTATTTATCTTAGAGGATGTCTGAAAAGTGACTTTAATATCAGCGAAGCTTATGCGTTTTTTGGCGTAAAAGCGGCAGCTTAAGCTGTGGCTTCGGTGTAGAGAGCGAACACAGTGACAGCAACAGTGTGGCCCAGGGTTCCCAACCGGCCAAAGCACTGCTCTGACTGACTTGTATCCTGGCTATCGGACCATTTATGGCAGCCACGTAAAGGTCTTAAGGAAATAATGGGAAAGGTGTGTGGTAAGTGAAGGAATGACGTCGTGGATGCTAGGTTTTCGTCAAAGTCGGTCGGTCTCTCTGGGACTAGGCTTTCAGTTATATTGGCTATGGGTTTATTAAGCGCTGCTATCGGCCTAGATGGGTTGGCCGGGCGTACGTTGGGTCTGAATGCTAATCTGACGCTGCCGCTGTTAGTAGGGGCGCTGCTCTCAGCTTTAGCGGGCTACGCAGCTCTACCCGTCTTACATCAGCTCAAGGCAGCTCAGTTCATTCGAGAAGACGGGCCGAGAGCCCATCTCAAAAAAGCCGGTACCCCCACGATGGGTGGGATCTTTTTTGTTCCCGTAGGGCTCTTGGTGGCCCTGATATGGACAGGATTTTCTTCAACGGTTCTAGCGGCGAGTCTGCTGACGGTTGCCTACATGTCAATCGGCTGGTTGGACGATTGGCAAGTCATGCGCCGTCGCTCTAATAAAGGTATTTCTGCCAGGCTAAAGCTGATTTTACAGGTGGGATGTGCGATCGCTTTTTGCCTGTGGGCGATGGCTTCTCAGTCGGCAGATATTACTGCAATAGCCATTCCCTTTGGGTTTACGCTGCCTTTGGGTTTGCTGTTTTGGCCGCTGGCGGGCTTTGTTTTGGTTGCAGAGAGCAATGCCACCAACTTAACTGACGGAGTCGATGGTCTGATGGGCGGAGCCGGGGCGATCGCCCTCTTCGGCTTAGGCGCTTTAATTGCCCCTACTCACCCCGATCTCATGGTCTTTTGCGCCGCGCTCAGCGGTGGCTGTCTGGGCTTTTTGGTGCACAACCGCAACCCTGCCAATGTCTTCATGGGAGATACAGGCTCTCTAGCTTTGGGCGGGGCGATCGCTGCTGCTGGCATATTGAGCGGCAACCTCTTTGGCCTACTAATAGTGACCCTGCTGTTCTTTGCTGAGACCCTTTCTGTCATTCTCCAGGTAGGCTACTACAAAGCAACCAAAGGGCCTGACGGCAAAGGGAAGCGCCTCTTCAAGATGGCTCCTTTACATCATCATTTTGAGCTGTCCGGCTGGTCAGAGATACAGGTCGTCGGCGTGTTTTACGTCATCAGTGCCCTGCTAGTCACCTTTGCTATCAGCACCCTGAGCTAGCTGGCAGTCGCGCAGCCTTTGCGGATTACTAAAACCGATCAAAATTAAAAATTTGGCCGATAAGGGGAGGCGCAAAGGTCTCCCCCTATCGGCTTATTTTTTGTCCGCCTGCTTTTATAGCCAATACTCAAAAAAATAACCCAGTAAAAAGGCCCGGCGATCGCCGGGCCTTTTTACTGGGTTTAATGGAGCTGACGGGAGTCGAACCCGTGTCCGCTTTAAGTAATCACGTGCCATTCGTTCACAGGTATAGCCCCTCTAACCCTCAGGGCGGGAATCTTCCATTATCCCGGAAGATAGGATGCTTTGATGAAAGTCTTAGCCAGCGCACCCATCAAAGAAAGTTTGTCAGCGCATCCGTTGGGGGTTTAGTCTGAGCTGATTAACGGAGTCACAGCTCGGACGCTCGAACCTGTAAGAGGTTGTTAGGCGGCAGCTACAAGAGCGCGCTTACGAGCAAAAGGTACGATGTTGTTTGCATCTATCTTTAGTTTGAGTCTTGATTAACGAGAGGTGGCTCACTCTCGACCTGAATCACAACACGACTTTCGTCAAAACGTCGAAACCGTTTCAGCCCCTTGTGAGATTTCTATTATAGCGCTCAGGCTGTGTTGCTGCACACAGTAGTCTGGATTATCACTGCCATTACCTTTCGCAAACTGAATCAGGCATGTTTTCATCTATAATATTTTCTTAAGGTTATTAAAAAATCCTCTGATTTAATCAGCCTTTCGACGGCTTATTTGAGAAGCTTAGTTCGGAAGCCGAGAGAATCCGAGCATATCAACCAGCCAGCCGTCTGCGGTCAGTAGTCGTCCGTCAGGTGTTGGGCTCGGCAGGGTTCCGCCAACAGCAAAAAGGTTAATGTAAATGAGCAGCAACGCAGAAAACGGTACCGAAAAAGACACTACCTCCGCTCAAACTCAGAAGAAAGCAGCTAGTGCCGCTTCGGCAGAATCAAAAGGCAACTCAAAAAGCGGGTCTAAAGGCGGACTGGTCAAAGCGCCCACCCACGAAATTGTTGAACTACACGATCACACCCGCGTTTTTGAATCGGACTCACTGCCCAACCATCGTCCGATCACTTTGAGCGATATCGACGTGGTTGATTCGCTTTCATCGGCTGGCCACCGCCCCGTTATGTCCAACTCGTTTGAGATTGCTACCACTGATTCGCTGCCCGGCCACCGCCCTGTTGCCGTCAGTCGGCTGCGTATCTCCGATGTTGATACCCTGCCTGGCCATCGCCCTATTGCTAGCAATGACATCGATGAAGAGCCCTCTACTTTGATGGGCTACTTAGACTAATTTATTCAGCAGAGACGGCTCCGGTACACAGTCTGGCGGAGTGGAATTTCTGGCGGAGTGGAATCTGGCGGTGTAAAAGTATGGCGGCGCGAAATCTGACTGACCTGGCCTGGTTTCTCAATCACGACCAGGCCATCTGGTGACAAGGCCAGCCCTTGTCAGTAACCGCGTCTCTAACCGCTCAGTAACGCCTCGACAAATTCGTAGCTAGAGAAGGGCCGCAAATCTTCGATGCCTTCACCCGCGCCGATAAAGCGGATAGGTAGCCCTAGCTGCTGGACAACTGCCAGGGCTACACCCCCTCGGGCGGTGCCATCTAACTTGGTGAGTACCACGCCGCTGAGCTGAGCTGATTCAGAAAATACCTGCGCCTGACGCAAACCGTTTTGTCCCAACGTAGCATCCAGCACCAGCAGCGATTCTACGCTGGCATCTGGGGCTTTTTTATCAATGATGCGACGCACCTTTGACAGTTCATCCATCAGATTTTTTTTATTTTGCAGGCGACCGGCTGTGTCGATCAGCAGCAGCTCTGTATTGCGAGAAGTTGCTGCACTGATAGCATCAAAAACGACTGATGCTGGATCGGTATTTTGACCGGGGTTGGCAATCACTTCCACGCCGCTGCGGGCTCCCCATACCTTCACTTGCTCTACAGCTGCCGCTCGGAACGTATCGGCGGCCCCAATTAGACAGCTAAAGCCCGACTTAGTAGCGATGTGGGCAATTTTACCAATGGTGGTCGTTTTGCCAGCACCGTTGACGCCGGTCATCAGCCAAATGCTGAGCCTGTCTTTTTCAGGCGTGAAGGTGAGGTTGTGTCCGCCTGATAGCGGCGCGTCGAGCATGTCGCGCAGCAGCGATTTTAGATAGCTGATGGCCTGCTCAGGGGGCAAGGTCTCTTCTCTCAGCCGGGCCTGTAGGGCGCTGATAATGTAGTCGGTAGCGCTGACGCCGACATCGGCCTGTAGCAGCAGCGCTTCAATTTCATCGACGGCCTCGTCATTGAGCGGACCCTGGCCGACAATGGCTTTAAGCTGATTGACCAAACCCCGGCGGGTTTTGCCGAGTCCCTGACGCAGCTTGTTAAGCCAGGTAATTTCTTCTAAAGAAATCTGGTCAGGGCGACGACCTTGAGCGGCTAGCACCTCTGCCGACCAGAGAAATGCTTCATCTAGATCGATGTCTAGCGGTTCGAATTCGGGCTGGCGGGCAGCCGGTTCGGGCTCGGGCTCCGGTTCTAAAATCGCCTCGGCCTGTAGACGCTCTAGGCGGGCTTCTCGCTCGGCTTGAGCCTTAGCCCAAAAGGGTTGGGCTGGTTGAGCAGCGACGGAGCTTTCTGGGCTCTCCGTCGCTGCTTCAACTGGCAATGCTTCAGCCGGAACAGCCGCCGCCTCAGCAGCTGACGATTCCATTTCAGGACGGGTGTCTACCGTTTCAACTTCAGTAGCGGTCTCTAGGTCAGCGTCAGCATTGGCTTCTTCAGGGTCTGATGAGACTTCTGAGATAGGCGCTTCAGGCGCTTCAGCTAATTCATCCGAAGTTTGATCGACGAGGAGGTCTTTGGTCGGTTCTTCGGGCTCTGTCGGTGAATCTGTCGGTGGGCGATCGCCGCCCGTTTCCACACCAGCATCGTCCGCTGTCTCAGCCGTCGTCGATTCACCCTGACGCGCCTGAATATTTTGGTAGGCCGCTTTTGCCCAGTTTAAATAGTCTTCAGAATTAGCAGATGCGGCTTCCGGTTCAGTCGCTTTGGCTTGCTCTTCAGGCTGATCTTCGAAGTCGTCAGGATCTTTGACCTGTTCGGGCTCCTCATAGCTGCGCTTAAACCAGTTGAATGCCATTACCCTAAAACCTGTTTCAAATTCACCGTTAAAAAAGATTAGCGCGTGGTTAGTGATAACTCCACCATTGCTAGTAGGGCTGGCAATGCGCTAGTCGCCGCATGCGCTAATCGTCGCTGGCCGTATCTAGCTTATCAGTCGCACGGCGTAAGACCCCGTTGATAAAGCGATAGCCCGCTTCATCGCTGTAGCGCTTGGCCATTTCAATCGCCTCGTCAATCGCCACTCGCTTGGGTACGCTCAAATGCACAATCTCGATCATGGCCAACCGCAAAATATCGCGGTCTACCCGGGCGAGTCTGCGGACAGTCCACTTTTCCATTGCCTCATTTAGCTGGGTATCTATCGCTTGCCAGTGGCAGGTCCAGCTATACAGCAGGTCACCCGCATAGCCTCGGATGTCAGCCTGGCTGATAAATTGGGCAAAAGTGGTAGGGTCTAACGATTGCTTAAGCTCGGCAATGGCTGAGCGCACCGCTGCAACGGCCAGCTGCATCTGCTGACGAGCATCGCTAATATCAGCGGCTCGGCGCTCATTGTCGACGATCAGCTGATCGCTTTTGACTAAAGTTTGGGCGGCAGACTCTAAGGCATTTTGAGCGGCCATGACCGCTCTTTTGTCGCCTTGCTGGGCAAATACCAGCAGCTCTAAATTACTGCCCACTCGATTGATGGCTGATTCGATGAGGGGGACAGCGGGCTGAATGCGCGATCGCACCTTATCGGTTTCAATCGTCCGGGTTTCACTTTCTAATATCAGCCGCTCACCGCGCTGCAATTCACCCTCAGCCGTTTCAATAGACTCTTTGGCATCGGCGCTGAGAGCCGTCAGCGCTTTCAGCAGCAGCGCGTCTAGCTGTTTAGCCGACAGCTGCTCACCTGGAGAGGCGGAATTGCTCCTGCTCTTGTCCAGACTATCGGTCAGCTGGCTCACGCCCAAAAGAGCCAATTCACGGGCAATAGAACGGGCCTTCATGCAATACCATCAGCGTGGGGCTCAGCCATATTATCAGCTGACAGTTCCGTCGGAGCATAGGGGGCTTCTCCCGGTCTGCCGGTCTTAAGCGCCGCACTGCCCGCCCTGTGCGGGGGGATTTCAACCGCCAGATTCGGGCCAACAATCCCCCCAGAAAGCAGCACTTTAAAGGCCTCTTCAATGGAGATCGAAAGGTTAAGGATATCGTCTTCAGAAACGATGGAATACCAGCCGCTGGTCGGATTGGGCGTAGTGGGGATAAAGACGCTGAGCATTTTGTTAGAAGACCCGGTGACGGCTGCACCAGTAACGAAGGCAATAGCCCACAGCCCTCGCCGGGGATATTCAATCAGCACCACCCGCCGAAAACGGGTTTTGGAATCTTGAAAAACGGTCTGCAAAAGCTGCTGAATGGTCTTATAGACCGAGCCTGCCAGCGGAATCGATTGGACAATGCGCTCACCCAAATCCAGCAGCCAGCGCCCGGCAATATTGCGCGCCATTAGACCAATCAGCAAAATTGCCAGTAGCGGCACTGCAAACCCAATGCCCAGATTGATCAGCGCGACTAAAAAGGGATTCAACCCGGTAAAGGGGTTGAGCTGCTTAGGAAACTTGGTGAGAAACCGAATCACCCAGTTGGCTACGTTCAGCGTCAGCCAAATGGTCGTCGCCAGTGGAATGATGACAACTAACCCGGCGATCAGGTCGTTTTTTAGGTCTTGCTTGAATTTTTGCAGCACAGGTTACCCGTTTGCCAGCACGAACGCTGGCTAAGATCAACGTCTATTTTAAACAATTCTTTGCGCTAAAGTTCTGACGATTAACAGGTCTTATGTCCCTTTGATAGTCTCTGATAAACCGAATTGCATTTTTATAGTCACTACATTAAGTCTATCAAATTCGGCAAATCCGGTCTGTCGTCTTCGCACTCCTCCGGCTGCTCTAGATGACTCTCCTATATGACCGCTCTAGATATTTAGAATCTGTCGGGCCAGATTGAGATAGATTAAAACGCCTAGCACGTCCACAATCGTCGTAATAAAAGGTGCTGACATCAGCGCCGGATCTAGCCCAAAAGATTGAAACAGAAACGGCAGGCCCGCCCCGGCACTAGAAGCCAAAATAGAAATGCCGACTAGCGAGATCCCGACCGTAATCGCCACCGGCAAATCAGCAGGTGAACCCCCTTGCAGAAAATAGGCCCAAACGGTCACCACAATGCCCAGCATCACGCCTAGAAATGCGCCAGCGATCGCCTCTCGCCGAATCACCCGAAAGGCATTTTTAATCTTCAGCTCGTCAGTATTGAGCCCGCGAATAACGACCGTTGAAGACTGGGCTCCCACATTGCCGCCAGTGCCAATCAGCAGCGGAATAAAAGCCGTTAGCGCCACGACCTTTTCTAGTACGTCTTTTTGACTGGTAATCACAGCAGCGGTGACGGTATTGGTAATCAGCAGCACTGAAAGCCAGACCACCCGCTTACGGGCTACATCAAGCAGATTGCTCTGAAAGTAACTGTCGCCGCCTGACTGTACCCCGCCCAGCGTGTAGATATCTTCAGTCGCTTCAGCTTCTAAAATATCGATCACATCGTCTACAGTAATAATCCCCACCAGCCGATCTTCGGTATCGACGACCGGCACCGCCAGGAAGTCATAGCGCTGAATGATCCGCGCCACTTCCTCTTGATCTGCGCCGGTTTGCACAGAAACCACCTCGCGGGTCATAATTTCGCCGATGGTCTGCTCGGTTTGGCCCACTACGAGCTGCCGTAGCGAGAGGATGCCAGTGAGCTGGCGGGCAAAGTTGGTGACAAACAGGTAGTAAACCGTTTCGCTCAGGTCAGCCTGGGCGCGGATATGCTCTAGGGCTCTAGCGACCGTCCAGTTTTCTTTGAGCGAGACGTACTCCGGCGTCATGATCCGGCCTGCCGTCTGCGCTTCGTAGCCCAGCAGCAGAGCAGTGGCCTGACGTTCTTGAAGGCTGAGCTGCTCTAGCAGCCGCCGCACGATTTTGGCCGGTAGCTCATCAAACAGTCGCGCCCGGTCATCGGGCGACATTTTATCGACAATGTCGATCAGATCTTGCCGCTTAAATTCTTCAATTAGCGCCTGCTGAACGGTGGAGTCGAGATTTTCGTAAACTTCGATGGCTTCATTTTTAGAGAGCAGCCGGAAGGCGATCGCCTGCATCGTTTCAGGCAGTCCCTCAATCGCTTCGGCAATATCGGCAGGCTGCACCGGTACCAGCAGCGCCTTTGCCCCCCGCAGATTTTCTTGCTCTAGCAGGGCCTGTAATTGCGATCGCACCAGTTCTCTCAGCTCGTGGCGAGAGATCGTCTGAGATTTAGCTGTAGATTCGCTATTCGGCAAAGCCAGATCCTCCCCTGCGACGCTTATAGTCTACTGGCGTAGCGACCCAGTTTACCGATCTTAACGAGTTAGCGGTCAGTAGAGTTGCCTGCAATCAAGCTGGCCTGAGGCTAGCCCCGCCTGACTGCACTGGTTCAAATTGCCTGCGCGGGGAAGGCTGCGTCGATTTACAAAGACGCAGGGGCTGCCTGGATCGGAGCCTCATTGCTCGCCAGCTGTCTCAGCGCCTGCCTGGTCGTATCTGGTCCGTAGTTGTGGTGGTAAGTAGGCACCACCAGCTGCAGGCCGTCGTGGGTATTGGCTACTGTGCGATCGCGCCCCTGCAATTTAGCCGTATAGAGGGCTTCATCTGCGCCCTTGATCAGCGCCTCACAGCTCTGCGGCTGCTCAGGCACCAGCGTGCAAACGCCAACGCTCAAGCTAACGTAGGGCTTCACTAAGGAGGCTTCGTGCGGAACCTGGGCGCGCGCGATCGCTGACTGCACGCTCACAGCCACCCGCTGAGCCCCCGGTGAATCGGTGTCCGGCAGTAAAATTGCAAACTCTTCGCCACCGTAGCGAGCTACTTGATCGCCATGGCGATGGGCCCCCTGTACAAGCGCCGCCGCCACTGCTTTGAGACAGGCATCTCCTGCCGGATGACCATAGGTATCGTTGTAGCGCTTGAAGTAATCAATATCGCACAGCAGTAAGGAAACAGGCTGATGGTCACGATGGGCCGCCTGCCAAAGCTCGACAATCTTTTGGCTAAAGCTACGTCGATTGGCCACTTGAGTCAAACTATCGACAAAGGCGAGCCGCTGCAAAGTCTCGATTTCTTCGGTCAAAGAAACCTGCTCCTGCTCCTGCTGTTGCAAAATACGGTTGAACGACCAAATCTGCTGGTGCAAATTCACTTTGTCAGCCTGCAAGCGGCGCACCAGTTCGCCAGTATGCAAATGGCGCTCAATACGCAGCCAGCACTCTTCTGATTCCATCGGCAGCTGTAAGTACTCGCTGCCGCCGCAGCGCAGTGCCTTGATCGACTCACTTTTACCCTTACGAGCGCCTACAAAAACAATCGGCACAGCCGCTGCCTGAGGCAGCTTACGCAGACTCTGGCACAGTTTATAGCCCTGTTTTTTAGAAGTCTGTAGATAGATCAGCAGCAAGTCCGGCACTGCCTTTGAAAAGGCTTGCAGCACCTCGCTCTCTTGGGCAACAGCTGTAACCTGGTAGCCTCGGTGGGCCAGAGCCGCCTCAATAGGATCGGGCTGACCGTTCAGATAGCTAGGATGGTGCCAGGCAACAACTGTTCCGGCAGAAACTGTTTTGAGCATGATGAGTCTTATCTTAAAAGGCCCATCTAGAGGCGCTTAGTCAGAGATGGGCTGAGCCATCGTCTCGAAATAATCAGCGCTAGATGAAGCGTTGCCTTTATCAAATTTCAACCAGAAGTGTCAACAGTTAAGCATTAGTAAAGCGTGTAATATCTCGGTCTGAGGGTAGAGGATATTGATGACGCTACGCAGCGGATGGTAGACCACGATGGCGAAGCAGTGCTTGCGTACTGGGCTCACGGCCTCTGAAAGCTTTGAAGATCTCCATCGGATGGCGGCTGCCGCCCAGCGCTAGGACTGTTTCCCGAAAGCGCTGACCGATGGTAGCTACTTTTGCTGAATTGTCTAGGCCCGCTTCTTCAAAGGCTGCGAAGGCGTCGGCGCTGAGGACTTCTGCCCAAAAATAGCTGTAGTAACCGGCTGCGTAACCTCCCGAGAAGATGTGGCCAAAGCTACACAGAGCAGCATCTTCGGGCAAAGGCTCTATGACTGCTGTCGTTTTGGCCAGGCGATCGCGCACCGCCCAAACCGACTCACTGCCGCCCGGCTGATACTGAGAATGCAGCGCCATATCCAGCCAGCCAAAATTCACCTGGCGCAGGATTGCACTACCCGTCATAAAGTGCCGGGCAGCCAGCAGCTTTTGATAGTCGGCTTCTGGCAGAGATGCGCCGGTTTCGTAGTGCTGGGCCATGCCAAAGAGCGTGTCGCGGTCATAGCACCAGTTCTCCATAAACTGGCTGGGCAGCTCTACCGCGTCCCATTCCACATTGTTAATGCCCGCTGCGCCGGGGTAGTCAACCTGCGTGAGCATATGCTGCAAGCCATGGCCGAACTCGTGAAAGAGCGTTTCTACCTCACGGAAGGTCATCAGGCTGGGCTTGCCATCGACCGGAGGTGACTGGTTGCACACCAAGTAGGCCACCGGCAGACGAACAGCGTCAGCGCTGAGGCGGGCGCGTCCGATACATTCATCCATCCACGCGCCGCCGCGCTTTTCCGCCGGGCGGCTGTAGGGGTCGAGGTAAAAGTGAGCGATCGCTCGGCCATCGGCAGCGTTAGCCACCTGAAAGTAGCGCACCTGAGGATGCCAAACCGGGGCCTGACCATCCGCCGCTGAGATCGCGATGCCAAACAGCCGCTCTGCTAGACCAAACAGCCCATCTAATACCTTGGGCAAAGGAAAATAAGGCCGCAGCGCCTCGTCATTGAGATCAAACTGAATCTCTCGCATCCGCTCTGTCCAAAACGGCAGATCCCACTGCTTAACATCGTCAGACGCACCCTGAGCTTTGGCAAAAGCTTTAATCTCCTCTAGCTCGCTAGCAGCCGCGTCATAGCTCGCCAATCGCAGCTCCTCCATTAGCGCTTCTACCGCGGCCACCGAAGGGGCCATTTTGCGAGCCAAGCTCAGCTCAGCGTAGTTCTCAAATCCCAACAGCGCTGCCTGCTGCTGCCGCAAGTCCAGAATCTTTTCGATCAGCGGCGCGTTGTCGAGGTCGCCGCTCGCCGCGCGAGTGATAAAGGCGCGATAGAGCTGCTCTCTAAGATCGCGGCGTTGACTGTGACGCAAGAAGGGCACATAGCTCGGCATATCTAGCGTGATTCGCCAGGGGCCAGCATCGGCAGTCGCCTCCGATTCACCCGCATCGCGAGCGGCTTGAGCAGTCAGGCTCAGCAAGCTCGGCGGCAGTCCAGCCACTTCCTCAGGCTGAGTGAGGGTTAAGCTAAAAGCTTTAGTAGCATCCAGAACGTGGTTAGAAAACTGTGTAGACAGCTCTGCCAAGGACTGCTGAATCTGATTAAATTTCTCTCTAGGCTCTCCCGATAGGCCTACTCCCGATAGCTCAGCGTCTCGCAACGCCGCTTCTGCAACACGCTTTTGAGCTGAGACTAGCGGCTGCCAGTCGTCGCTTGAGCGCAGCTGCTTGAGCGCCTGATAAACCGCATGACTTTGACTGAGCTGGTTGGAGAACTGCACCAGCTGCGGCTGAACCTGCTCATAGGCTGAACGCAGCTCAGGGCTATTCTTTACCCCCATCAAATGGCCGATGATTCCCCAGCTCCAGCTGAGCTTTTCGGCAATAGCGGTCAGCGGCGTAACGATGTCCTCCCAGGTCGGCAGAACCGAAGAGTGCAGCTGATTTTCTAAAATCTTCTCTAGGGATACCAGTGATTCAGTCAGGTCTTGGAGTAGCTGCTCAATGCCAGGGACCACATGCTCAGCTTTAATCTCATCGAAGGGAGGAAGGCCACTGCCAATCAATAGAGGATTGCTGAGAGGGGCTGCTGTGGCAGGCGAAGAAATAACGCTCATAGACAAAATGTTCTTTGCAAGTTTTCTGCGGGAGAGGAAAAGAGGATCGCGCCAGGTCAGCGGCCAGCTTCGCCGCCTAGCTCACAGTCGGTATGAGTTAGACATCTATCATAGCCTTAGAGTCATTGCCTCAGACGGGATAGGGCGAGCAATTCCAGCGGGCTACTTCTGGAAAAGTTAGTTAAGCAAGGGGTTCGGTATAGCCCTGCATATTTTCGGGACGAAAAGGACGAATAATTTGACTAGCTTGGGAGATGAGGCCTTCTGAGCCCTTGACGACAACCAAGTATTTGCCATCGTTCAGTCGATTGCGATAGGACACCGCATCGCCGCTACCAAAGCCAATACCGACGCCACCCCCAATAAAAAAGCCGCCCATCGCACCTGCACCAGCCCCTAATAGACCACCGATAATCTGGTTGCCTAAGGTTCCCGCCCAGGGAAAGGTATCGAGTCCGGTAACCGCGTTAAAAGCAAAGCCACCGACAAACCCGAAGGGAATTGTCCAAAAAGCCAACTGCTTGATCTGCTTCCAGGCGGTTTCGTTGGGGTCGATCAGGCCGTATTCGTCAGCGGATTTGTAGCCTCGACCGAGTATGGAGACTTTTTCCATCGCGATGTTAGCGGTTTCTAGCGCGGAGTACACTTCTTCTGCCTGGATGCGATCGCCCAATACAGCCACCAAATAATTCATTGTCTGGCTTGCTCCCGTTCTTGCTTGATTTGACTGCTGCTTTGCCCCACGGTTGAGGCTGCCGTCTTTGCAGTATCCTGCGCATTGCCAGAAGTAGCCCTCAGCGGTAACGATTCTACAGACTTCTCGGCTGTCGCTGAGGGGCTAGCTGGGGCGTTGGCACTCTCTCCAGGTCTGAATAGATGGGTATGAGTTGGGCTATAGAGACGCGATCGCACAGATCCGCTGGCAGTAGCTAGCGCTGGCGAAATAATGTAGAGCGTCGTCCGCACCAGTTTCTCAGCTGCGCTAACCTGAGCCATTTGCGCAAGCGGCACCACCTGAATTTGTTCATCCGGCCAACCCACCCGGAAGCAGATAGCCACTGGCGTTTGCGGCGGATAGTGAGCCAGCAGCTGAACCTGAGAAGCCTCCACATGGCGCGCGCTCAGGTAAAGGCACAGACTGGCCTGATGAGCCGCCAAACCCGCCAATTCTTCAGTGGGTGGCACCTGGGTACGGCCACCGATCCGAGTCAAAATAATGCTTTGCACCTGACCTGGAATCGTCAGCTCTACCTGTAACTTGGCCGCCGCCGCTTGAAAGGCGCTAATGCCCGGCACCACTTCAACGGGCACAGCAGCTTCATTCAAACGCACCATCTGCTCATGAATAGCACTGTACAAACTCGGATCGCCCGAGTGCAGACGCACCACTGACTGCCCTGCTCGCACTCGGGCAATCATCAGCGGCACTATCTCTTCTAAAGTCATATTGGCAGTAGCTATCTTCTCTGCATCAGGCCGCATAGCAGAAAGAATTTGCTTAGGGATCAGCGAATTGGCGTAGATTAAAACATCTGCTTTCTGAATCAATTTCAGCGCTTTGACCGTTAGCAGATCGGGGTCTCCAGGACCCGCCCCGACAATGTAGACCGACGGAGAGAGGACAGTAGAAATCGCGTCGGAGAATTTATCGAGATCCATAAAAACCTGCATAGAGTGAGTCTAAAAAGATACTAAGCACTGACTAATAAACTGTGAAAAGAATCAAACAAAATTGATATAAGGCTTCGATATTCATCAATTCACTATTATCACTAGCAACTTCTTGAAGAGTAAATAAAGCGGCTAGTAAATCTCACGATATGGCGAAGAAATCCGGCATCTTGGTTTGTAGATGCACCCTGATTCTAAGCCCCGAGGTCGCAAGGTCCTTGGGGCTTTTTTTGTCTTTTGATAGCTTGACTAATCGCGATCATCTGCTTTGTTCTGGCCGCGACCAGAGTCACGACCAGAATCACGACCGGGCTGCTGGCCCAAACTGCGACTGCTTGAGCTGAGCGGCTTTGTCTGCCTAGAAGAATTGGTCTCTACCACCGTATCGGGCAATCGCTTGCCCAGGCCGTAGGTCCAAATTAAGCCCAACCAGCCCAGGGCAATGGTGACCAAGCTGATGATCTGAGCCATGCGTAAAGGACCGACCATCAAGCTGTCAGTACGCAGTCCTTCAATCCAGACTCGGCCTGCGCCGTAGGCAATCATATAGACCAAAAACAAGGTGCCTGCTCTCAACCGGCCAGGTCGCTTCAGGCCCCAAAAGAACAGACTCATCAACAGCGCAAAAACGCCTAAATTCCACAGAGACTCATATAGAAAAGTGGGATGAAAGTATTCAAACTCCCGGTAGGCAGCCGGTCGATTGGCCAGAGGAATAAACAGTTTCCAGGGCAAGTCAGTAGGGCCACCAAACGCTTCGGAGTTGAAAAAGTTGCCCCAGCGACCGATTGCCTGCCCCAAAATGAGCGACGGGGCGATGATATCAGCCAGCTGCCAGAACGAGAGCCGGTTAAACCGGGCAAATAGCCAGGTGGCAAGGGTACCGCCCAATACTGCCCCGTGAATCGCGATGCCGCCTTTCCAAATAGCCAAGATATCAGCAGGTCGGGCTGCGTAGGACTGCCACTCAAAAAGTACGTAGTACAGGCGAGCGCAGGGAATGGCCGCAATCACCAGCCAGATCACCAAATCACCCACCTTTTCAGGGTCGACGCCACGTCTTTTGGCGATGTACTGAGACAGCGCTACGCCAATCAGCACCGCTGAGGCGATCAGTAAGCCATACCAGCGCAGTGTAAAAGGGCCAATGCTGACAATCTCTGGACCCGGCGATTGAAAAACGCCTATGACTGGAGCGCACGCGGCTAGGGTATCTGTCATCAAATCCGCTGTTAGGGTCAGAGCTGATAGAGGCGAGAAGACCCGCCCAGACGCTATCCACTCAGCCAAACCATTCATGGCATAACCTGCTTAATTGAAACTGCTGTGAGTTGTGATATTTAGTTTTCGACTTCAGCCATCTCAATGACTTCACCCTCTAAGTCTTTAACTAAGAAGTTGAGGGGGCGATCGCGCCGCAGCTTATGACGAATCCCTCTAGTTTGTATCTGCATCAGCAGATACTCTAGGCAGCTATGGTCAAAACACACGTGGCGCTGGCGGTTGCGATTGCCCAAACTCGCCCCGGCAATCACATGCAGCTGAGTATTTTTCTTGAGCTGATACCACAGACCGTCCGGGCTGCTGTAGGCACCGCCAGGTCGGCTCAGGCCAGTAGAGCCTCCCAAAGAGCTTGTAGAAGAGCCCAACGAACCAAACATCGGGTCGATGCCAGCTGTCCCTAGCGTCTGCTCATAGTTGTAATAGTAGTGCAGGGGCACCTCTGCCGCCGATAGATTGAGCGCACCCTCATAGAAACGACGGGCTAGGTCCAAATCGGACACCATCACCGTGTGAACTTTGGGGGCACTGCTCAAAAACGCCCACATCGCCCCGGCATAGGCCACCAGCAGCATCACCATAATGCCCTGGGTGGACACTAGCGCGTCTAGCGGCAACCCTTGAAAGACATTGGCCGCTAGCGTTTGGGGGAAAGAGCTCATGATCATAGCAGGGAGCAGTTTCTATAAAACTGAAAACTTCGATTGGGAGAGAGTCTACCTCTAGTTTACGACAGGCATTCTCATAGGTAACTAGATCATAGCTGATAGCTAGAAGCGGACTTTGGGCAACCTGCTGAGGGTTAGATATCAACAAAACCTGATTGATACATCAAAAGTTCTAACAGATAACGGTTGCTTCAGACGACTCCCTCCTCTCATTGCCATTTACTGCGTTTTGATTGACTCCTGTGAAAATTCCCACTTTTCCTGAATGTGATCACCTCTTAGTGAAAACGCTAGCTCATTGCAATGACTATGAGCTGATCAAAAAGCTGCAAAAGTCGCCTTCTGACGGCAAGTTCTTTACTGCGCTATTTTGTCGCTACAGCCCGGTGGTCTACTCACTGATTCGCCATTCAGCGCGATCGCCCGTCCAGGCTGGCTACCTATTTGCGCTCACCTGGCGGCATATCCTCAATGAACTGGGCGGCCTTGATCTCTCTGTGCTTAATGCTCAATCAAAGGCCAGCCCCTCAGATTCCAGAGCAGATTTTTCTCTGCAAAAGTGGCTGATCAATCTCACGGCAGCTTACATCAATCAGGCTGTATTGCCGGAAGTAGAATCTATCCACTATGCCCTCAGCGATGCGCCACCGCCGCTGTGGTGCTACACCGAGCGCGCCCTCGAAAGCCTCTCTCCTCAACACCGACTGATAGTTTTAATGGCTCAAACCTTTCATTGGAGCGAAACCCGAATTGCTGCCTACCTGCAAGCCGAAGGCGCACAGATGTCGCCTCAGGCAGTGCAAGCAGAGCTAGAAGTAGCCTATAGCGCCTTAGAACGGGCCATTCCTGAAGATATCCAGGCCATCTATTTAGACCGGCCTGCGGCGACCGCACCGGCTACCTCTGAAGCATTGACAGGCCTGATGACAATTGAATTTGACGAATTGAATCTGCCAGTGGGCTAAATTTGGGTACCTTATGCCTGCAACGGCCTGGCAAGACTGGGCTATACCGCTGGGGTTGAGGAAGGCTATGGGTCGCTGGCAGAGAGATCGTTGGGATATAGATAGCAGTTATCGTCTGAGCTCGCTGGCTGCTGCTGCGCTGGCGATCACCCTAGCTACCGGCGTACCTGCCAAAGCGGCTAGCAGCCTGACCGAGCAACTCCACAGGCCGGTGCAGGAGACCGTGCGCGAGCAGCGCGATGTCGCCGATCAATTTTTGCTGCTGGGTCAGGAAAAAATTGCCCAAGGAGATGACACAGCGGCGATTACAGCGCTTCGCTTAGCTGCTGATGCCTACTACTACCTGGGCGATTTTGTCGGCATGGGCGAGGCCTACGAACAGCTGGTCAAGATCTACGCTCAGCTGGGCCAATATAGCGAGGCCGAGCGGGTGGTGCGGCAGCAGCTGGCGATCGCCCGCAGCAATCTTAACTTTAGCGATCAAATTCTGGCGCTTAATAACCTTGGCACGCTCATCCTCCAAAGTGGTGATTTAAATGCGGCTCAGGTCGCCTTTACAGAAGGGTTGGTGATCGCTCAAAACGTCGACAGTGAAAGCGGCATCGGCCTATCGATGAGCAACCTGGGGCTGATTGCCGTCGCTCAAGGGCAAACCAACGACGCCCGCAGATACTATGAAATAGCCGCTAACTACCGCGCCCGCGCCCGCGACTACGCCGGGCAGGCCAATACCGACAGCAATCTGGGCGATGTCTACCTTGCCACCGGCCAAATTCGATCAGCCATTGGCGCTTATCGCCTCTCGCTTTCTCTGGCCCGCGATATTGACGACCCTTACATTCAGCTGCGGGCAATTGACGGCCTGATTGCCATTTATCGTCAGCGCAACGAACCAGCGCAGCTAGCAGCCTATCTCGATGACCGAATTGATCTGACGCTGCGGACTGGCGACGACTGGCAGCGCTTGCTTACCCTGCGCACAATCGGAGAAATCTACCAGGACAACGGTGAGCTAGCCGCTGCCTATGATGCCTTTCAAAGGGCGCTGACCCTGGCCCAAACACTGGAGCGCAAGCAAATTCAAGCTGATTTGACCAACCGTCTGATCTCGCTGTCGGCCCGCATGAATGACTGAGGATTACCGCCCGCTGGCAAAAAAACAGAGGTTTGCTGGCCCCGCCCCTGCGGTAGTATCCTGAGAATTTAAGCGGGCGCTATGCCCCGGCGACTGTCTCTTTATGGATTCTCCTGCACCGCCGCTGCGGTTTGATATTGTCAGCTTGTTTCCCGATTTTTTCACCTCACCGCTGAACTCTGGGCTCTTGGGACGCGCCCTGAAGCGGCAAATCGCAGCAGTGCAGGTGACCAACCCCCGCGACTTTACAACTGATAGGCACCACAGAGTAGACGATATTCCATACGGTGGGGGCGTTGGCATGGTGATGAAGCCTGAGCCCATTTTTGCGGCGGTGGAGTCACTGCCACAGTGCCCCCGCCGAGCGGTGATCTTGATGACACCTCAAGGGCGGACAATGGATCAGCCGCTGTTTAAAGAACTTTCTACCCAGTTTGACCAGCTGGTGATGATTTGTGGCCACTACGAAGGGGTAGATGAGCGAGTGCTCAATTTGGTAACGCAGGAAATCTCGCTGGGCGATTTTGTCTTGACTGGTGGAGAGATCCCGGCTCTGGCACTGCTCAACGGGGTTATTCGGCTGCTGCCAGGGACGGTGGGCAAGGCGGATTCACTTAAATATGAGAGCTTTGAAACCCATTTGCTAGAGTATCCGCAGTACACTCGTCCGGCTCAGTTTCGGCAGTGGGCTGTGCCTGAAGTGCTCACATCAGGGGATCACGGTGCGATCGCTCAATGGCGTCAGCAGCAGCAAGTGGAGCGCACCCGGCAGCGCCGCCCCGACCTGTTTGAGCGTTGGCAGCAGTCTGTCCTGACAAATAAAGCCGCAGACCATTCCATAAAAAACTTTAAAAATAGCGCCGTAGAGCAATAGCGTTACCCTTTCACCCATGAACATTCGCATCGGCAATGGCTACGATATTCACCGCCTGACGACAGGTCGCAAGCTGATTTTGGGAGGCGTGGAGATTCCCCATACGCAGGGGCTGCTAGGCCACAGCGACGCAGACGCACTGACCCACGCAATTATGGATGCGCTGCTCGGGGCGCTAAGCCTGGGCGATATTGGACTTTACTTTCCGCCAGACGATCCGCAGTGGGCCGGGGCTGATAGCCAGCTGCTGCTTGGGCAGGTGCATCAGCTGATACGCGATCGCGGCTGGCAGATCAGCAATATCGACAGTGTGGTCATTGCCGAACAGCCAAAACTCAAACCGCATATTCACACCATGCGCGATCGCCTGGCAGACACACTGGACATTGAGCCTGAGCAGATTGGCATCAAGGCAACCACGCACGAAAAGCTAGGCCCCCTGGGGCGTGAGGAAGGCATTGCCGCCTATGCGATCGCTCTACTGCAAAAATAGTTGCCAGGCAACAGCAGTAGACAATTTAAGGATCTGGCCACCTCTCTCTACAGTCGGGGCAGGCTTCACTATATTTTCATGAAAAGTGAAAAATGTTATTCAAAAATAAGCCTAACCCTAGCGGAAATACGGCACTTTAGAGAAACAAGCTGAGCGAGGTATCAGAATATACGTAAATATCTTGATACTGTAGGTAGAATTTCTGCCAGTCGTTCAGGACGACAGCTAAGGAAATCACCTAGCTGATACAACGATCTGTAAAGACTGGCTAGAACTTTACGTATTTCCATGGATAGCTGCGAATACAGGGTTAGTGACCACCAAGATCACCAACAACTGTTCGTAAGTACGTTCTGATTTATACAGTGCCTACTTCGAAAAATCCGCCTACAGCTAGATCTGCTGGGTGGATTCAGAGATTTATGGTTGGCCCTGAAGTGGATAGAACGGTGCGAGATGACTGTTTGAATTAGGAGTGTGAAATCATGGGTGTGTTGGGCGAATCTTCAGTAGTACTCATTCCGGCGATCAACAAAACGTTTGGCGCGGTGACAACCGGCTTCTCTATCAATAGCTTCCACAAGAGTCCACCAGAGCGAATCGGCGTGCAAGGCGAGTACGACTATAACGGCCTGGCCAAGCGTGTCATGCACTGCTTTCAGCAGTCTGTGGGTGACGAAGTCGCTCAGCTCAAGGTCCGTCAGCGCGGCTGCGTGGTGATTTTAACCGGCGTAGTTGCTTCGCGCTACCTGCTCAATCGCTTGGTCAGCCTGGCTAACAAAGTAGAGGGCACTGCCGTTGTAGAACTCTACAGAGTCACGTTTACCGAAGATATTGCGGCATAAGGGTTGCGCCATCACTTTAAGCCGTTGCCTTGAACAGTCGGTTTATTCCATCATAGTGGCGACGAAGTTGGTGTACACCTCACCCTTTAGAAAACTGGGGTTCTCTAATACTTTCTGGTGGAATCCGATGGTAGTCGGCAACCCAGTAATAGCGCACTCCCGCAGGGCCCGTTTCATCCGGCGGATGGCGGTTATTCGGTCAGGGCCCCAGACAATCAGTTTGCCAATCAGCGAGTCGTAGTAAGGCGGGATTTCGTAGTCCGTGTAGACGTGGGAGTCCATTCGCACACCGAGGCCACCCGGTGCTAGATAGCCGCTGATGCGTCCTGGGTTGGGCCGAAAGTTGTGTTCAGGATCTTCGGCATTGATACGGCATTCTATTGCGTGGCCGCGTAGCTCGATGTCGGCCTGGGTAAAGGGCAGGCGATCGCCCTGCGCCACCCGAATTTGCTCAGCAATCAAATCAATGCCCGTCACCATCTCCGTCACCGGATGCTCCACCTGAATGCGCGTATTCATCTCCATAAAGTAAAAGCTGCCGGTTTTATCCACCAAAAATTCCACCGTACCTGCGCCCACATAGTCAATAGACTGAGCCGCTCGCACCGCAGCTTCGCCCATACGACTGCGCAGTTCATCGCTGAGGAGGGCACTTGGGGCCTCCTCTAGCAGCTTTTGATGACGGCGCTGAATAGAGCAGTCACGCTCGCCTAAATGCACTACATTGCCGTAGCTGTCAGCCAAAATCTGAAACTCAATGTGGCGCGGATTTTCAACAAATTTCTCTAAATAGACGCCAGGATTACCAAAAGATGCTTCGGCTTCACCTTGAGCGGCCAGAAACATTTTGCTCAGCTCACTCGGTTCTCGCACCAGGCGCATTCCTCGCCCGCCGCCGCCTGCTGTCGCCTTAATAATCACCGGATAGCCGATCTCGTTGGCGAGTTGAGCGGCTTCTTCTGGGCTGGCGAGTAATCCCTCACTGCCAGGGACAGTCGGCACTTTTACCCGCTGCATAGTGGCTTTGGCTGTAGATTTGTCGCCCATGGAGCGCATCGCTTCAGCGCTAGGGCCAATAAAAGTCAGGTTGTGGTCGGCGCAGATTTCTGCAAAGCGGGCATTTTCAGCTAAAAAGCCGTAGCCCGGATGAATCGCACTCGCACCCCGCGTTAGGGCTGCCGCAATGATGTTGGGAATGTTGAGATAGCTTTTGCTGCTAGGAGCTTCGCCAATGCACACAGCCTCGTCAGCGAGCTGCACATGTAGAGCGTGGCGATCTACGGTGGAATGCACAGCTACAGTCGCAATGCCCATCTCTTCGCAGGTGCGCAAAATCCGCAGCGCGATCTCACCGCGATTGGCAATTAAAATTTTAGAAAAACTCATCTGGCAGCCAGCATTTTTCACTGAGTTGAGAAGCTGATCGTATCATGCAGGGCCTGCACCCTTGTCTGTGAGCACTGCTGCAAAAAGAAAGTCGTTAAAAAGGGTTCGTTATGCCGTATTGTTAAAAATCGATGTGTAGCCACTGGGTTGGCAAGGCTGTCCTCAGCAGCCTTTTAAGCAGTTGCTTGAGTCACCCAGGAACCGTACAGAAGCTGCTTAACTAGCTCGCTGGACTGAGCGCTCAACATCAGACGCCGTCTGCGGATGTGGTGGAATTGGTAGACACGCACGCTTGAGGGGCGTGTGGCTCACGCCTTGCGAGTTCGAGTCTCGCCATCCGCATATTTTTTTAGCCGAACGCTTGTAGCCGAATAGATGAACCCGTCCGTCCTGGTTCATCCGTCCTGTTAAGCCAGTGGCTTCTTCGCTATGATGAGCTGAAGAAGTAAACTTTTGTAAACGCTTTGGCTTCAGCTTCTCCCGTCATCCCTCGCTCCGAACGCGCTGCCTGGCATTCTCTTCAAACGCTGTGGCAGGGCGATAAAGCCGTGGTCAGTCAGGGGCTGCCTCACGATCAGCTCTCTCCGGCCTGGCAAATACTGATGCTGGGGGACGGTTCGCCGACTCGGCATCTACAGCTGCTGACCCGAGAGCCCACCGAAGTCGATGTGATTGATATGTCGCCGGTTGCTCAAACGGGCGACCAGGCTCCCGCCCAAATTGAGCAGGTGCCCGGACCTCATTTGCGGCGACAGGTTTGGCTGCGAACGGCCTCAGGGCAGCGGCTGGCCTATGCTGCCTCCTGGTGGGAAGCTAGCCATGTGGATGAGTATTTAAAGAATCGGTCGCTGCCGGTATGGGCTAGTCTAGCTCAGCTGCGCACAGAGCTTTACCGCGATATTCAGGGCATTTACTTTGGTCATTCGGCAGCGTTGGAAGCAGCTTTTGAACAAAAAGGACCTTTTTGGGGGAGGCACTACCTGTTTTGGCACCACGGTAAGCCGCTCACGCTGATCTATGAGGTCTTTTCACCTTACCTCATTCGCTATTTGGGGCCGATGGGTTCAACAGATCGCAAGGTCATAGCTGATCGCTAAGGCCATAGATGACAGTCCCTACAGCCGGTGGCTGTTAGCAGGAGATTCTGAAAGACCGCTATAGTAGCTCTGATCTAGCCAGATCTGGGCGCGTACAGGACCATAGCGCTCTCGGAGCGACTTTTCTACCCGCTCTCCAATAGTATGGGCAATCACCATAAATTCTGGATGTAGCGCCAGATGTAGCTCGATCCAGACCTGACGACCTACCATCCCCCGCGACAAAATCCGGGTGCAGCGGGTAACGCCCTCTATCTGGCAGGCAATTTGGGCAATCGCTTCAGGAGCGATCGCCGTCGGCTTTAGCAACATCGGCAGCTGGCTGCGCAGCACTTGCCAGAGACTTCTAACCGCTAAGCCAACCAGTAATATAGAAAGGGCCGGATCTAGCCAGCGGTAGCCTTGAGCGATCGCCACTAGCACCAGCAGCGTCAGCAATGTCAGCCACGCATCCGATAAAATGTGCCGGGTATTAAGCCTAAGGGCCAAACTGTGAATCGCTTGGCTCTGGTAGGCAGCAACCAGCACCGCTATTAGCATCAAGCTAACCATCACCCACATCAGGCCAACCAGCACTGGGGTGACTTCGGTTGAGAAAGCGCCTCGTACCGTCTGAAAAAAAGCCTCGAACTGATTAAGCGCCAGTATCACCAGAGAAATTCCGGCAAACCCCAAAACAGCCGACAAGATTAGAGCGCCGGCAGCTTCGCCTCGGCCATGACCCCAAATCTCTTTACCTAGCGTTCGCTGCGGAGAAGCGACTGCCACCAAGCCAAGCAACGTACTAAAAATATCGACCAGCGTATGCAAAGCCTCCGCCAGCAAGCAGAGGGAATGGCTTACCCACCCGGCTGTTAGCTCAACGGCAAACACCAAAAGGGTTGCCCACAATATCATGAGTAGCAGGCGATAGCTCACTCGCCGCTGATGTCCGCTTACATCCATAGCGCACAGGCTATCACGGGGGGAACAGAGTCCCAGTCGGAAAAAGATCGAATCAAAAAATTTAAAATCAGAAAGGGCACCGACGACTGGCCGTGTTTCGTCTCGGTGCCCTTACTGGTTCGCTCCTCACACTCCACAAATATAGTAGATAGTGCGAACTTTGTCACCTTCAGTGGACATCCGCTGCACTGTCACATTCAAACACGCTCAAGAAGTCGAGTAGGGCTTTACAGCGAATCAGGGGTCTCAGCCGCAAAGCAGCCTTGCAGCAGAGATTTCAGCATGTATTGAGTCGCCAATACCAGGCCAAACCGAGCCCTAAACAACAGAGCCTCCGACCGATCTGACGTCGCTGGGACCCGGCCAAACCCACTCAGGCAAGCACTGTAAAACTGTTCAAACGATTGGCACAGCTGAGCTGCAAGCTTCAGAAGCAGAAAGTATTGTCGGTCTGTCCATTGATAAGAAATTTCAAACAAATCGTCTGTTATTTCTATTAATGTCTGGATCAGCTGTCGGGCTTGGGGGGTGTGAACCCGCAGCAGATTTTCCGCAGTTAGCCAGAGTGAATCCGACGAGCCAGCCAGGGGAGCGGTCAGGGATGGAATACGACCCGGCTGCAATTCCTGCCACAGATGCAGCAGCGTGCAACAGCGGGCATGGGTATACTGCGCCGCCCAGAGCATAGCACGGGCTTCGGAACTGGCTTTGTATAAAGCAGCACCTATCGAATTAGGAAACAAAGCTTTCCCTGCTGAGAGGCCACTCAGAGAATTACCGGGCGGTTGAACGTGCTTCGAAGACTTCTTTGAAGCTGATTGTTCGGGGAGAGTATTTCTCTGTCTGCCGCTCATCTTATTGTGATCTAGATCAACATTATCTAAACTATTTGATGACTTAGATGGCTGATCAGCCGACTTAGGTGATATTGAACCCAAAGATAATTGGGAGTCTTGCCAATTGAGCTGAAACTGCTGCAACCATAGAGAGAGTCCTATTTCTGATAGACGAAAAGCGACCCATCCTGGCCGCTGAGTTTCTATCTCAAATTCGGACCATAATTGCAGCAGCAAAGCAAGGTCGTGATCCCTGTGATCTGCGTCACCCTTTAGATGATTAAACCGAGACTGATTGAGTCGACTAACGGTCTGCTGCGAAACCTCTGAAAGGGTTGAATGCTGGGAAAATTCAGGGTTTCTTACCAGTATCTGAGGAAGGGCAGAAGTGTAGAAAACCGAGGCAGTACGCTGCTTTTTTTGCAGGGGTATTTGCTGCCAATACAACCGTTGCCTAGCAGCGCTAGCTCTACTAGCGCTGCTAGCAGCGTTAGCCTCAATCTTATTAACATGTAAAAAATTGATGAAGCTAGACGCCTCTAGTTCGCCCTTGTCAGATAGAGCTCTATTTAAGCAATACAGTAAAGTATATCTAAGCGATAAGATCGTCACTGCTCTAGTAACCTTGTTGAGGAATATTAAAGCACTTCGGTAAGGGAATCTCTCCCGAATTTTACGGGTATCTTTCAATATTTGTTTGCGGACTCTCTCGGTAAATGCTGAAGTAGTTGTAAAGAAGGAAATTTCATCATACAAAACCCAACAATATATATTAGTCTACTTACAATATTCGCGCACTTGGGTCTGATTACTGTAAGTACTGTTACGCAGCTACTGAGGTGACAACTGTGTGAATGTTAGCCATTTGATGCCCTTTTTTAGAATGGCTGCGCGAGATCATCACTGAACAGTCCCTATTTGAATAGAGAGACCGGTCCTATTTTTTTGTGAAGTCACAGGCAGATGGGAACCGGTCGCCCGCTATGCCTGTGCTGCGCTCAAAGTCATGCCATCATTCACAACATTTATAGATGACACTATCTACTACTACAGTTAAACTCAATTCCAGTATCGCCAACATGTCTCCTCCCCCCCAACCGGCCCCGCAGCCGGCCATTCAGTCGGCTCCTCAGCCAGATAGCGCCCGCCCTTTTTTAGCATGGCAGCGCATCTCTGATTGGGCAGCTGAGCATTACCGCTGCCGCACCTTTAATAAAGACGAAAAGATTCCGGCTCGACCAGGGCTGCTTTATCTGGTGCAGAAAGGTTCGGTGAGGCTGCTGGGCAATGCTCAAGTCAGTGCCACCATCAAGAAAAAAAGCAGCGCGTCGCGCATGCCGGTAGTCGCAGCTGAGGAAGCCTTTTTGGGATTTGTGGGGGCCGGTCAGCCGTTTGAAGTGGTCGCTCAGCCACCATTTACCTTGCAAAGCTTTGCCCATGTCGATCAGACTACGGTGATCTGGCTCTATTGGAATGACCTGGATACCTGGCCTCACTTTCAAAAAGAGGTGCTAGATGCTTTTCGCAAGCAGCATCAGCGTAAGTTGCTCTGGCTGAGTACTTTGGGGCAGCGTCGGACGATTGATCGGCTCTTAGGGTTTTTGACCCTACTGATTGATGAGCATGGTGAACAAGGTGAGCAGGGTTACTATCTACCGTTTCCGCTGACCCATGCCCAGATTGGTAGCGCTATTGGCTCAACTCGGGTTACGGTTACTCGGCTGATGGGTAAGCTGCGCCAGGGCGGAATGATTCAGAGCTACGGTGAGAATCTGATTTGTATTCCCCACAGTGCCGATTGGAAAAAGCAGGGCTAATAGGGCTGGCGCGGTCTTGGCCTACAGCTGGGGCCGCTGAATCCGTAGCAGCAGAGAATTAAGCACAACGGTCACTGAGCTTAGGGCCATCAGACCGCCCGCGAACCCAGGGTTTAGAGACAGGCCATAGGCAGGTAAAAAGGCACCTGCGGCTAGCGGAATGCAGACTAGGTTGTAGGCAAAGGCCCAGAACAGATTTTGGCGGATTTTATTAAAGGTGGCCCTGCTGAGCTGAATGGCGGCTAGCACATCTGAGAGGGTATCGCGCATGAGCACGATGTCGGCAGTTTCCATCGCGACTTCGGTACCCGAATTGAGCGCAATACCAATATTTGCTTGGGCAAGGGCCGGGGCGTCGTTGATGCCGTCGCCGATGAAGCCAACGCGGTGACCGTTTTCCTGTAGGCGGGCGATCACCTTCACTTTCTCTTCAGGAGTGACTTCGGCCTGCACATGAGTAGAGTCGAGGTTAAGCGCAGTGGCGATGGCGATCGCCACTGCCGCACTGTCCCCGCTTAAGATCTTCACCCCTAAGCCCAGCGATTGAAGCCGCTGGATGGTCTCGGTCGCCTCCGGTCGCAGCGCATCTGCCACCCCAATTAGACCGATTGGCCGCTGCGCTGTAGCGATAAAAACCGCCGTGCTACCAGCCTGTGCCAGCGCGTGAGCGGCGCTGCGGGTTTGCTCGTCTACCGCGCAGCCATTTTTTTCCATCCAGGCCAGATTGCCGACAAAGAACTGAGCGGTTTCGCTGTCGGTAGTCACGTTAGCGGCAACGCCAAAGCCAGCCTGAGTGTGAAAGTCCGCTGCTGGCAGCAGGGCCAATTTTTTGGAGTCGGCAGCTTGCTGAATGGCGAGCCCCAGGGGATGGCGGGTGCCGCTTTCGACGGTGGCGGCGATCTGTAGCAGCTGGTCGGCTGAGAGGGCGGATGCCAGCGATTGGCAGTCAGTCAGCTGAGGCGTGCCGGTAGTCAGCGTACCGGTTTTATCAAAGACCAGCGTGTCTAGGCCGCGAGTCGCTTCTAAAATGTCGCCGCCGCGAATCAGCAGCCCCTGCTCTGCGCCTATGCCGGAGCCGACCAAAATAGCGGTGGGGGTGGCTAGTCCTAAAGCGCAGGGGCAGGCGACGACAACAACGGCGATCGCCAGCTTCAGACTAACCAGCAGCCGAGAGGAACCTGTGACCAGCAGTTCCCCGGTCGGCTCCATTGAACTGTGAATCGAGCTGTGGTGGGCATGAGCGACTACAGCAGATAATATCTCAGGCCACAGAGGTAGCCCGACAAAGTACCAAAAGCCAAAGGTCAGGGCCGCGCAGGTGAGCACGCCGTAGGTAAAGTAGCCCGAAATTAGATCGGCAAAGCCCTGAATCGGCGCTTTTCGCGTCTGCGCTGTCTCCACCAGATGAATCATCTGGGCTAGCGTGGTTTGATCTCCTGTTCGCGCCACCTTGAGTGTGATTGCGCCTGATTGGTTGAGAGTGCCAGCGGCTACCTCATCGCCTGACTGCTTCAAAGCTGGCAGCGATTCTCCAGTCAGCATGGACTGATCGACTGTCGTTTGGCCCACGGCAATCACCCCATCGACCGGTATTTTTTCACCCGGCAGCACCCGCAGCCACTCCCCCACCTGCACCTGAGCAGCGGGAATTTGGACACCTGCGGTATTGTCTGCTGTATCTTCTGTACGAGTCGAACAGTCAGTAGCATCAGCTGCCAGCTTAGGCATGGGCACCAGTCTAACCAGCGTCGGCTGAAGGGCAATCAGCGATCGCAATGAACTCGCCGCCTGAAACCGAGCCCGCTGCTCTAGCGTGCGCCCCAGCAAAATAAAGCTGAGCAGCATCACCGGTTCATCAAAAAAGCACTCCCAACCCAGCTGAGGAAACAGCAGGGCAACCAGGCTGGTTGCATAGGCGCTCACCGCCCCTAAGCTGACCAGCGTATTCATGTTAGGCGAGCCCCGACGTGCGCCCTTGAGCCCATCAATGAGGATTTCGCGGGCTGGAAAAATTAGCGTCAGAGTCGCCAGCGTGCCGTGAAACCAGAGGGTGCTGAGTATAGGTAGCTGCTGCCAACTGTCGGCCCAAGCCCCTGCCCCAGATTGCCCGGGTGATCCCAAATGCTGCCCCAAATGCTGCAAGTGGCCAATCGCAGAGAGACCCAGCAGTAGGAGGGCGATCGCCAGCTGACTGGCCTGGTCTTTTTGGGCCTGCTGTTTGCGCTCCAGCCAGTCGGTTTCAGCGGCTAGGGCGCTCTGGCCGTGAGCTGGGCGAATTTGGCTGGGGTAGCCAGCGGCGGTGAGGGTCTGGGCGATCGCCTGCGGGTCGGCAGTTGAGCAACATTCGATGGCTGCCACCTCGGTCACCAGATTTACCGTAGCAGTGACAACGCCGTCACACTGGGCCAGTTTCTTCTCTACTGTGCTCACGCAGCCAGCGCACATCATACCTTCTACATCAAGTACAACTGTTTCGGTCGAGTTTTGATTAGCAGATTGGTCAGCATCAGACTGAGCGGATGGCGCGATCTGAGTCATAGATTATTGCAGTGCGTCGAGAATCTCTCTTTTGAGCCTACGTCAAATTTTCTCTCCTGTGGGCGGCAGGTTCCTAGCAGCCGGTAGAGATATCGCTAATTCACGGATTCATGATGGCTTAGTGACCCTTCAATCAGTCCGGTTAACGAGTGAGAGGAGGTGTGATATTAGTGATAGTCCCCGTACAGAAGCTGGCTCTACAACGGCCAGTAGAGAGAAATATGTTTTCTGATATTGCGCTGCATTGGGCCAGCGAGTGCATTTTGGCGCTCGCTCAGCGCGGCCTGATTAGCGGTTACCCTAACGGCGCGTTTCGCCCGGACGGTGTAGTTACCCGCGCTGAATTTGCCGCGCTGATGCCCAAACTGTTTTCTCAGATCAGCGAGCGCCAGGCTCCGGCGGTTTTCCGCGATGTCTCCATAGAGCACTGGGCGAGCACGGCGATTGCCTGGGCCAGCGGACGCGGTTTATTCAGCGGCTACGAAGACAGCAGCTTTCGCCCCGGTCAGACGATCTCTAGAGTGCAGGTGGTCACAGTGCTGACGGTCGGCATTGAGGCCGCACAAGGGGTGAATGCGATCGCCACGCAGACCCCCGACCTGACGGCGCAGTCTTTTAGCGATGCCGACCAGATTCCGGCCTATGCCCGAGAAGCGGTGGCTTCAGCGCTAGATCGCAAACTTTTAGAGCCACTGAGTGAACCTCGCCCACTGCGGCCCAACCAGGCCATTACCCGAGGTGAAGTCGCCGCTTTGCTCTGCCGTCTGCTGAGCGTACCTGCCAAAGAACTCATTCGCAGCTATCCCCAGCTAGAGCAAGCTCAGAACCGGCAGGCCACCTTTCAATCCTTACATCAGCAGGAAGCGGGCTTTAATGCGGAAAAGCTAGCTTTTTTAGATCGGGGCATTCGGCAATCACCTTTCCGCACTAAACTCTCTCAATACGCGCCGCAGCTACAGTCGTCGCCACAGCTGTCAGCAGCTGTGGCGACGACGCTGACAAAGCCAGTGGGCTACCCTTCCCGAGGCGATTTGCTCTTTCCGACCGAGGGCGCACTGAGTTTTCTCTCGTCAGATATTTTATCGGCTTGCGTTTGTCTCTCTACACTGCAAAAAGGCGAGCTGCAAACGCGCTGGCTGGGCAAAGATGCGCTGAGCGATCGCCAGCTGTGGAGCGCCACTAAGTTTATTCCACTGCTAAATGTAACAGCCCGTGCCAACACAGCTGTGCCAGCTGTAGAGATTGATCGCTGTCAGGTGCGCGCTGTAGGAACACAGCGGGGCTACTCATTTAACGAGCTAGCAACGGGCATTGTCGCCTACGACAATCGGATTGCCACCTCCAATTCACTGGCGGCGATGTTCAAGCATTTTGAAACGCCAGCTCGCCTGGAGGAATGGACGCAGCAGCTCACGGGTAACCAGCAGCTGTCCTTTCAAGGGCGCTACGGCGAGGCACCCTTCATCGAATTTCCGCAGCTGTGGGATCCCAAAACCCGGCAGGTGCTGCTCCAGGCCGCTGGCGAAAAACACAAGGGACAAAATTTGGTCTCTACTTACGATCTTACCCGGCTGCTGACCATGGCGGGCTGGCACTGGCATCTGCCGCAGTCCGCTGTGATCCCCGGAATGCAGGGGCACAGTCTGGCCGGCTTTATTCAGGCAATGGGCGCAGATACTGCCCGGTACGTAGATGTCGCGCTAGACGCTTTGGGATTGACCGGGTACGTGCGATCGCCCGTGGTTATTTCTAAAAGCGGGTTTGGCCGGAGCGATCAGCGTGATCGCACTGAGCTCACCTACAGCGCCCTCGTTCAGTTCAGCCTGCCGCGTCAGGGCGCACCCGATCCGACCGCTACCCATCAGCAGTATTCTCTGGGCTTTACCCTGATTGCAGCCCAAGCGACAGGCGATGCCAACCAAGAAGCCAGATATGTCGATGCGCTAATGGCCGCTGAGGTCACCGAAATTCTGCGACGAACCATCACCAACCAGCTGTGAGACTCGCTGCAAAAGCGCTCTACTATCAGTCGGTTTGCACCACGTCTAGCCGGGAGTCTGTCAGGCGCTTAACCCAGCCTTTTAGGTAGTCGCGGTTAAGCGCCTGCTCTTTGGGAATGTCAGTATCAGCCGGATAGGGCATCATGCCGCGTACCGCTGCTTCGGTGACACAAAACATCGACTTTTGAAAGCTCTGGCAGAGCTGCACCCGAATGTCATCTTGACCGCGCACCGACGCCTGATACATCTCTTGCAGATAGTCCGGCACGTAGTGGCGCATGTCCTGCATCAGCAGGGTGGGGGGAATGCCCGCGCCGCCAATGGGCAGCGGGTCGGCAAATAGTGCGCCATAGCCAAACTGAGCCTGGTCAATCGGCACCTGATGTGCCTGAGCGTTGTAAGAAACCGTGCCAAAAAACGGCGTCCCGCGAATGAAAATACTCTCTACGTAGGGCACTGCCGTATCGGGCAAAAAGGTTAGCCCTGCCGACTCTGGAATAATGTCGTAGCGGGTGCCGCCAATGGTAACACCGTAGGTGATAGACTGCGCGGCACTGGCCACCAGCTCTGTCTTAATCAGCTCAACGACATCAGCGATCGCCGTGATTTTTCCCTGCCTGTACTGTTTTGCCAACTTGGCAAACATATCGCTCATCACTCGCCAAAACTGGCCGAGCCCTGAGTAATAGGCAAGCTGACGCACCTGTTCTGGCAGATAATCTGGAAAGAACCGGTTCAGCGTCAGCAGCAGCGGGTTGGACCGAATTCTGGCCTGAATTGCCGGGCTACAGGAAGCCCAAAACTCGTCTGAGTCGAGGTAGGCATCCAGACCGCCGCCGCCGTGCCAGATCATGGTGCGCATGACGTATTCGGCATACTCATAGTTGATCCGGTCGTGCCAGAGATGTCTGGCAATTTTGCCGGGCGTCACTTCGCCGTTGAAATATTTAAAGAGCGGAAACAGCACTAAGAACTGATGCTCGGCGATGTAAGTTAAGTTGACGGCGTAAGCGTCTAGCACAACGCCGTAGGTATCCAGTACGCCCACCACTTCTTTCAGATTTTCGGGCGTATTAGGCAGTAAAGTTTTTCCTGCTAGCAGGCGCTGTACGTAGTCTGCGGCAGAGTAAATAGGAGCGAGCTTAGTCTGCTTGGCAGAGGATGAGGTCATAGCGAGCGTGCTTGCGTAGGACAGCCGGTCAGTGATTGAAACTAACTGCTATTGCAGAATGACAGCGGCCTTGAGCGCGGGCACTGGCGCAACCGTCAGGACAATCGTTTCAGGGACTGGTGTAAAGGCAGTGGTGGTCGATTCCATCCAGCGGGTAATCCATTCTGGCTGGAGGCCAAAGGCGAAAATTAGCAGCACCAGTGCCAGCGCCGGGAGGCGATCGCGCCATCTCACCCCCGGCAGCTCGGTATCTACCGGAACGCCAAGTCTGGCCGGTTTGACCGCCAGTCTGCCAAAAAATGCCCGGTTGATCATCAGCAAAAAATACACCGCCGTCAGACCGGAACCTACTATACACAATAGCGTCTGAGGGGCGCGGGTCTCAAAGCTGCCGCGAAACACAATAAATTCCGAAATAAAGCCCACCATCCCTGGAATACCGGCGCTGGCCATCGCGCCCAGCACCATCAGGGAGCCAATAAAAGGCAGGCCGCGCTCGGGCGCTAATAGACCGCGCAGCACGGTCAGATCGCGGGTACCGGTTTTTTTATAGACTACGCCGACCAGCAAGAACATCAGCGCTGAAATCAGCCCGTGGCTCACCATCTGAAAAACCGTGCCCAGAATGCTCAGCGGCGTCGCCGCCGCCGCCGCTAGCAAGATATAGCCCATGTGGCCGACAGAGCTGTAGGCCACCATTTTTTTCATGTCGGTTTGGGCGATCGCCGCCAGCGACCCATACAGCACGCTCACCACCGCCCACCAGGCCAGCAGCGGCGACAGATTGAGCCAGGCCGCTGGAAACAGCCCCACGCAAAAGCGCAGCATTCCATAGGTGCCCAGCTTCAGCAGCACCCCGGCTAGCAGCACCGAAACCGGCGTCGAGGCCTCCACGTGCGCATCCGGCAGCCAAGTGTGAAACGGCACCAGCGGAATTTTGATGCCAAAGCCAATTAGCAGCGCCCCCATCAGCACCGTTTGCTGCGCCAGCGTCAGTCCTTGCGCCAGGGCCGGGTCGTAGTCAAAGCTGCCTGCGCCCGATAAAAAGACCAGCCCCAGAAAGGCTGCCAAAATCAAAATGCCAGAGAACGCCGTGTAGATTAAAAACTTGGTCGCCGCATAGCCGCTCCGCGCCCCGCCCCAGATGGCAATCAGCAGATACAGCGGGATCAGCTCCAGCTCATAAAACAGGAAAAACAGCAGCAGATTTTGCGCTAAGAAAGCCCCCGCCACCGCGCTGGCAATCACCAGCAACAGCGGATAGTACAGCCGAGGTCGCTTCACATTGCTGCTGATGTAAACCGCCACAAAGCTCAGCAGGCTGTTCATTACCACCAGCGGCAGCGCAATCCCGTCTACGCCCAGCTGGTAGCTGAGCCCAAGTGCCTCCACCCAGCTAAACTGCTCGACGAACTGAAAACCCGAATTCTCAATGTCAAACTGACTGACTAAATAGACTGACAAAACCAGCGTCACTCCCAGGGTAATCAGCGCCCCTAACCGGGCCTGCGCAGATTCCAGTGATCTCGGCCAGAGGCTGATCAGCAGCGCCCCCATCAGGGGAATGAACAGCAGCGCACTCAGTATCACAGTTTTCCTCGTATTCCTACTTGTTGCATTACCACAGCGCCCAGGTTGTCATCAGCACCAGTAGCCCGACGCCGAACACAATGGTCAAAATGTAGTTTTGCGATCGCCCCGACGCACTGTACTTCAGCCCTTCACCGCTCAGCAGCGACGCCGCGCCGACAAAGTTCACCGCCCCATCCACCACATAGCGGTCCATCCAGCTACTTATATCCGAGAGCCACGCCACCAGCCGCACTACCGTGCCCTCATACAGCCGCCCAGTGTAGAAGTCGTTACCCAGCAAATCTTGCAATACCCGCAGGGGAGCCAAACTCGACCGGGACCACGCCCGATTCAGCGGCAGATAAAAGCCCAGACCCGTTCCAAGCAGACCAGAGCCGATCAGCAGCAGTACAGCCGGCAAATTAAAGTACTCCAGCGGCGGCAGCAGCGACATGCGCGCCATCAGCAGCGGCAACACCAGCACAAAAACTGAGAGGATCACCATCGGCAGCGCCATCAGCCAACCCACCTCCGGCGTCCGGCGGGTCTTCGGCTGCGGCTCGCCCAAAAACACCAGTCGAAACACTCTTACCAAATTCAGCGTGGTCAAAAAATTCACCAGCAGAAATACTCCCACCAGCACCGGATGCTCCTGCCACAAAAAATCTATCCCCAAGCAAAACGACCAAAAACAGCCAAAAGGCAGTACGCCTGTCAATCCGAGAGCGCCCGTCAGATACGCCAGAGTCGTCGCTGGCATCCGTGACCAAATTCCGCCTAGCTCCGTCAGGTCTTGATTGTTGGTGGTAAAAACGACTGCGCCAATGCTCATGAAAATCAACGCCTTTGCAACCGCATGGGTAAAAAGCAGCGTCAAAGCCACCCCCGGCCACTCTGTGCCAACTGCGATGAAGACTAGACCCACGTAGGCACTGGTCGAATACGAGAAGGATCGTTTAAAGTCGATTTGCGCCAGGGAAACCAGCGCCGCGCCGATAGCCGTAATTGCGCCAATTGCAATCAGTACATCGAGCGTGATCGGCGAGAGCACCACCACTGGCTGAATCTTGATCAATACGTAAGCGCCGCAGGTAACCACCACGGAGTTTCGCAGAATAGACGCAGGACTTGGGCCTTCCATAGCTTCATCTAGCCAGAGATGAAGCGGAAACTGAGCGCACTTACCCGTTGGGCCAGCAATCAGCGCCAGCCCCATTAAAGTCGCCGCTGCCGGAGATAGGTCAGCGGTCTTCACCCAAACATAAAGATCGTCAAATCGGAGGCTACCGGCGTAAGTACTCAGGGCCACTAGCCCCATCAGCAAGAGCACATCGCCGACTCGCTTAGTCAAAAAAGCATCGCGCGCCGCCGTTACCACCAGCGGCTGAGCGTACCAAAAGCCCACGATTAGGTAGGTTGAGAGCGTCAGCATCTCCAGCAAAAAATAGGTCGAAAACAGAGAACTGCTCAAGACGATGCCGCTGATCGCCCCCTCAAAAAATCCCATCAGGGCGAAAAATCGAGCCAGCGCCCAATCTTTCTCCAGGTAACCCATGCCATAGATCTGAGCGAGCAAACTTAGCCCAACGGTCAGCTCTAGAAAGATTAGGTTGACTGCCGAAAGATCTAGCGAAACAGAGAGATTGAGCCCAGCTACCTCAAGCCATTCAAAGCTCACTTCTTGGCTACCGGTATTCCAGATTGCCTGTAGTAGCAGCAGGCCATGAAGAGAGGCCAGCGCTGTCATTAAGACATTGACATACATGGCTGGCCGAGGGCCGCTCTGTCGGATTAGCCGGGTTGCCCAGGGCAGTGCCAGCAGTGCGCCCACCAGCCCATACAGCGGAATCAACCAGCTCCATTGGATCAAAAACTGCATTACTGACACTTCAAAATTTTAAAAATAGTGGCTCAGCTTTTTATGAGAGACACGGGCCGGGCAGCGTGGATGTGAGCATCCCAACACTATCTTACCTGAGCGGTGAACCCTTCGACCGCCTCGCTGTCAGGCGATGGCTGCTTAACTCAGCTTCACTCTTCAACACAAATAGCAATGTTGTCTTCATAAGTTTTAATGATGACCTACATTAATGACAATCATTGAGGCTTATGTTGTCAAAGCGACAGCGTCACTTTATTCTGAATGATGACGCAGGAGTTATGCAGGCTAGCCTGGAAAATTTTTAAGCGTAGAAATAGCTAGATCTTGACGTCTCTGCTGACCTGAGATCTCCGTGGTCGGCAGAGACGGTTAGGTTTGGCCTGTTCTACCAAAAATTCAACCTGCAATAGCTTTTTAATTTGAAGGAGATTTTGACGAATGCCTATTGCTGTAGGAATGATTGAAACGAAGGGTTTCCCCGCAGTGGTTGAAGCGGCTGACGCGATGGTCAAAGCGGCCAGAGTTACGCTAGTGGGCTACGAGAAGATTGGCAGTGGCCGGGTAACTGTGATCGTGCGGGGCGATGTGTCTGAAGTACAGGCTTCTGTCTCTGCTGGGGTTGAGTCGGTAAAGCGGGTGAATGGCGGCGAAGTGCTCTCCACCCACATCATTGCGCGTCCTCACGAGAACCTGGAGTTTGTGCTGCCAATTCGCTACACCGAGGCGGTAGAACAGTTCCGCTCATAGCGATATTACGCGATTTGTACGGTCTTACGCCTTTAGCTCACATCTAAGGTGGGCAGGGGTGTTGGACGGTTTGTTTTTAGTTTTACTTTAGGAAGAGAGTATGGCAATTGCAGTAGGAATGGTGGAGACTTTGGGTTTCCCCGCAGTGGTTGAAGCAGCTGATGCGATGGTGAAAGCGGCGCGCGTCACTTTGGTGGGCTACGAGAAAATCGGCAGTGGCCGGGTCACCGTGATTGTACGGGGCGATGTCTCTGAAGTGCAGGCATCGGTCGCCGCTGGCGTTGAGAACGTGAAGCGCGTAAACGGTGGTCAGGTGCTTTCTACTCACATCATCGCGCGTCCTCATGAGAACCTGGAGTTTGTGCTACCTATTCGCTACACCGAGGCGGTTGAGCAGTTCCGCGAGAGCGTCAGCGGTATTCGCCCCTACGGTAGATAGGCATGCGCCTAGCAAAAGTTAGGGGGACAGTGGTCAGTACCGTTAAAGATGACAGTTTGAGGGGGGTTAAGCTACTGCTCGTGCAGTTAATCAGCGAGTCTGGCAACCCCCAAGATGATTATGAAGTAGCAGCTGATGTAGTAGGAGCTGGCGTTGGCGAGTGGGTGCTGGTGGCCAGGGGGAGTTCGGCTAGGCAGCAGCAGCGCTATAGCGAAAAGCCCGTCGATGCAGCCATTATTGCCATTGTTGACACCGTCAGCTTAGACTCTGGCCTGCTCTACGATAAACGAGAAGATTTTTAGGTGAGGAATGGGGTCAAATGGTAGCCCAAAAAGCGGCTCCCGCTAACCCACGGTTGAGCCAGCCGGGAAATCCGAGGGTGGATGCCTCTGCCAATGTTCATGAGTTCTCTTTGCTAGAGGGCGATGTGCGGGTAGGTGCTGGCGCTTTGGTGGCAGCAGGTACAGCGGTCACTGCTGAAGCGGGAGCCGCTGTGGTGGTGGGCGATCGCACTCAATTGCTACCCGGCGTCATCGTAGAAGGGATCGTTGGCGCTCAGGTGATGGGGGGCCACGGTCCCTGTTCAGTTTGGCTGGGCGATCGCAGCACCGTCGCGCACAAAGCCATCATTCACAGCCCTGCCTTCATCGGTCAAGACTGCTTCATTGGCATTCGTTCCACCGTTTTCAATGCCCGTTTGGGCGATGGCTGCGTGGTCATGATGCACGCGCTGATCCAGGACGTGGAGGTACCGCCGGGTAAGCGGGTGCCCTCAGGCAGCGTTATCACCAGCCAGCATCAGGCCGAACAGCTGCCCGATGTGCGCCCCGAAGACCTTGAACTTGCCCAAGAAATTACGGGGACTGCGGCCTTCAGACAGCCCTCCAAAGCGCGGCTAATGCCAATCCGAAGCCGTTCAGCTACCGGCAGCCAATTTGCCAAACAGATGCCCTCCAGCCAAAACTTACCCACTCATTCCTACGCTACCGAAGGAGCAGCCATGCAAACCCAAAGACTCGCGCCAGAAATTGTCCAGCAGGTTCGACAGCACCTGAGCCAGGGCTATCGCATCGGGATGGAACATGCCGATAGCCGTCACTATCGCAGCGGCGTTTGGGAAACCTGCCCACCTATTAGAGACACGCAAGAACAGGCGGTATTTGCCGCGCTAGAGCGGTGCCTGTCAGAGCATTCGGGGGAGTATGTCCGGATGTTTGGCATTGACCCGCAGGTGAAGCGGCGAGTGGGCATGGTCACCGTCCAGCGCCCAGATGGCCGACCGGTCAGTATTGATGCCAAGTCAGGAGCAGCCAGCAGTTCTAGCTACGGCAGCTCTAGCTACAGCAGCTCCAACTACAGCAGTAATAGCAACGGCAGCAGCAACGGCAACGCCTCAGGGCAGCTGAGTCCGGGCGTGGCTCAAGAGATACGTAATCTGCTGCAAAGCGGCTACATGATTGGGACTGAGCACGCCGATCCGCGCCACTACCGAAGCAATGTTTGGAAGGTTTGTTCGCCGATCAAGTCCAATCGTGAGCAGGAAGTGTTTTCCCATCTAGAGCACTGCTTAGATGAGCACAGCGGTGAATATGTGCGGATGTTTGGCATCGATCCCAAGGTCAATCGCCGGACGGCCAATACCACTATCCAGCGAGCTGACGGCAAGCCGGTTAACGTTTCACCCGGTCGGCCAATGGCGGATGTGGGCGGCGATCACCCCTCGCACCCCAGACAAAACAATAGACAGAACAATCCCCAGGGCTACAGCCAAAGCCACAGCATTACCGGTGGCAGCGACGAAGCAGCCGTCAAAGCCATAGGCCAAATCGTTCGGCAGGGTAACCAGATCGGTGTCGAATACGCTGACGCCCGGCGCTATCGCAGCGGCATCTGGCAGACTGCCCCGATCTTGCAAGCTCGCAATGAGTCAGGTGCCATCAGTCAGCTCCAGCGGTTCCTCAATGAGCACGCTGACAAATATGTGCGGATTTTTGGCGTCAATACCGCTATGAAGACGCGGACGGCAGCAACCACCATTCAAAAGCCGGGTAAAAAGGGTAGCCAGAGTCAGTCAAAAGGCAGTCAGGGGAAATTTGGGCAAGATCCCATCAACGAAAATCCGCCCCATTACGACGACCCCGCTTATCGCAAGTCTCGCCAGGGCTACGGGGGCGATCGCACTAGCGGCAGCCTAGATCCCAAAATCATGGATCAGGTGACTCAGCTCGTCAACCAGGGCCACAAAATCTCTATTGAGTATGCCGACAAACGGCGCTATCGCAGCGGCATTTGGAAAACTGGCGCTGCCATCAGCGCGCGGCGTCCGGCTGAAGCAATTTCGGCACTGGGTAAGCAGCTAGCGCAGCACAGAGATGACTATGTGAAGCTCGTTGGCATCGATCCCAAAGCAAAACGCCGAGTTACAGAAATGACGATTCAGAAGCCGGGTCAAGGGGTTTCTGGCACAGGCCCAGACCCAATTAATGCCAACCCGCCCCACTACGACGACCCGGCCTATCGCGGTCAGCCCAGCAGCTACAGCAGCGATCGCTACAGCAGCGATCGCGTCGGCGGTGGTTACGGCAGCAGCGGATATGGCAGCAGTAACAGCGGTAGCAACGGCGGTAGCGGCATAGAGTCCAAGGTCATGGATCAAGTCACGCAGCTAGTGAACCAGGGCCATCGCATCTCGGTTGAGTATGCTGATAAGCGGCGCTATCGTAGCGGCATCTGGAAGACTGGTGAAGCAATCAATGCCCGTCGTCCGGCTGAAGCGATCTCTGCACTCGGCAAGCAATTGGCCCGGCATCAGGGCGAATATGTTCGCTTAGTTGGCGTCGACCCGCAAGCCAAGCGTCGTGTCCTAGAGACAACTATTCAGCGCCCATAAGTGACCTGCCGTCACTGTAAGCACCCCCTATAACCAACGTGACCCCAAGGGACCCTACACTCATCAGCTCGACCCATTACTGTGTGATGGGCGATGTCACTATTGATGAATCAGCGGCGATCGCACCTGGCGTAGTATTGCAGGCGGCGTCGGGTAGTCGCATCGTAGTCGGTCGCGGTGCCTGCTTAGCGGCTGGGGTTTGTGTACAGTCGCGGGCAGGCGTGCTGACGATTTCAGCAGGCGTCAGTTTGGGGGCCAGTGTGCTGATCGTTGGCAAGGGCACCATCGGGACGAACGCCTGTGTGAGCCCAGGCAGTACGCTGATCAATCCGTCTGTGGCAGCCGACACGATTCTGCCGCCCGATACGTTGATTGGCGCTCAGCCGGATTCGTCGCAGCGCCATACCTACAGCCAGCCTCAGTCCAGTCATCAGTCAGTCAGTACTCAGCCGGTCAGCGCTCAACCAGAAACGTTCAAAAATACTTTTGTCGAGCCTGGGCCGATTGAAGCTAAGCCTGTATCGATCCCTGATCTGAGCGATCAGTCCAGTACCTTTACGCCACCGCCGCTGCTCAATCAGCCCTTCAGCCAGCCGGTTGAAACCAACGGGTCACTCAACAGTACCCCTAACGGCACTCACAACGGCTTCTCAACTAATGGCGTACAATCAGGCTATGGATCGTCATCACTCACCGCGCCCTCCTCTAATCATCAGGTGTACGGCAGATCACAGGTGAACGAACTTATTTCAGCGCTGTTTCCCAATCGACAGTCACTGAACGACAACTCCTCTTCTTAAACGTATGCACTCAGATGCTACTCCCCTTCGTAGGCCCACCGTAACTGCCCGCAATTGGCTGCACGATACGGCGCTGGGTATGGTTTCGACAACAAGCTTCCCTGCGATTATTGGCACAGCCGACGCCATGATGAAATCTGCCAACGTATTTTTGGTCGGCTACGAAAAGACAGGTGGCGGCCACTGCACCGTCATTGTCAGGGGCGGCGTTGCCGACGTGCGGATGGCAGTCCATGCGGGTGAAAAGACCGCACAGCAGTTTGGTCAGTTTATTTCCTCCTCTATGATTCCTCGGCCAATGGCTAATCTGGAGGCGGTTCTACCGATTACTGCTCGGCTAGAAGATCTCGAAGGGGTGGGCCAGTCAATGGGCGGCAGTGCCATCGGCCTGCTAGAGACCCGAGGGTTTCCGGCAATGGTCGGTGCGGCTGACGCGATGACCAAGTCAGCTGAAATTACGCTACTCTCTCACGAAACCATTGGCGAGGGGCTCTGCACCATCATTATTCAGGGCTCACTCTCCAACGTGGTAATCGCCGTAGAAGCCGGCATGAACGAAGCTGAGCGCATTGGCGAACTCAACTCAGTGATGGTCATTCCTAGACCGCTGGGCGAACTAGAGCGCAGCTTGCCCAAGGCTCAGACTGTCGAAGAGAAGCAGCCTCAGGCCGTGCGGCTGCCGCTGAAGCTAGAAGAGCGCAAAGAGCGGCAGAAGGAGCTGATTCCGGCCAGAGCCCCAGAACTAGAGACTATCGAGAGAAAGCGGCAGTCAGTGCCGATCAAAGAGCTAGAAACCGAAGAACTATAGTGAGCTTAGCTTTGAGCGCGTTCAGCCCTTTCGACTGCGATGCGTCAGCGCTGGGTTTGACGCTGCATCAGTTAGTAAAATCTGCTGGGCCTTCGTAGCCAGAGGCTGCTGCCAGCGTCTCCAGGGTTTGAGTCCCTTCTAAAAACTGACCGTTTACTTGCCAGGTCGGAAAGCCTTCAATTTCTGGAATAGCCTGGCACACCTGAGTCTCTGAATTGAGTCCATCCGGCGCACACTCTACGTAGGGCATTCGCGCAACGGCCTCCTTGCCAAACAGCTGCTTTTGGTCGTGGCAGTGAGGGCACCAGTAAGCGCCATACATCTCTGCTCCACTGTCGCTAAGGTGCTGGGCTAAAGCGACTTCGGCCTCTCCAGATACCGTCGTAATCGCTGGGCCTGCGCCTTCGACTTGAGCCCCGTCAGCTGCCTGCACCCCAGAATTTAGCGGGCCACCAGGTACCGCGTAAATACCAAACGTACCCACCAGCGCTAGCACTGCCACAATTGCGCCAGTAAACAGGAGCTGACCGCGATCATCCCAGCGCCGCCCCAGTAAGGTGAGTGAAAACATCAGCACAGTCATCGTGGCTGAAGCAATGCAGTAAAGACAAATTTCCTTAATCTCAGTGGTCAGCACGTACATTAAAAAGCCGCTGAAGACCATCATGCCAGTTGCGCCGACAAACAAAAGCGGCCAAGTCAGACCCTCTAGCTTGGTGCGCAGTGCTTTGTTTTTCTCAATGTTGACCAGCAGCGGCGCTACGGCTAGCACCAGCATAGATAGGTAGGACAAAAAGCCAAACAGCGTTAGCGGCAGGCCAAAGACGGTTGCCCACTCACTGGAAAGAACGCGATCGCACCCCCCTAAGCAAGCCGCCGTCTGATTCAGCAATTTCACAGCGGTCAGGTAGCCAGTCCCCGCTGCACCAATGGCAGCGATCGCCCCAATCAGCGGGCGCGACCAGCGGTGAATCCAGAGCGTTTCCTGGCGGCGGCGTCTCATAGCAAATGCCTGGGCGAATGCCTGGCGAGTAAAGTCTTTAAAAATCGGCGCTTGAAAGTTTGGAGCAGGTGCCCATAGAGAATCTTAGACAAAAATACCCGTGATCGTGCAGGAATCTGTCACAGCTATCTGACTGGCATCGAATGGGCTGGCGGAACAATCGCTTCGCTGCGAGCGGCCAGTCCCTGCTCTAGTGCGCTGACAAACTGCCGTACCCGAATCGGATCGATCGCCTGTTCAATCTGGCCTTTGCGCTTTAGGGAACTAGAGACAATCACCCCATCAGCCGCGCGAATGAGCTGAGGAATATTTTCCCAGCTCGCCCCGCTGCCAATGAGCACAGGCGTCTTCCCAGCCGCTGCCTGGGCCAACTCCAAATCTTCCAAACTCGGCGGGCTGCCAGTGGCCCACCCCGATAAAATTACCCCGTCGGCCAATCCCCGAAAAATAGTGTCCTGCACCGCTGTCGTTAAGTTCGGCGTCCCCAGCGGGCGAGCGTGTTTGACCAGGACATCTGCCAAAATTTTGACATCGCTGCCCAGTTCGCGCCGGTAGCGCAGAATTTCGTGGGCCTCGCCTTCTATGAGCCCTTGATCGGTCGCCATTACGCCCGTGAGCACATTGACCCGAATAAAGCTCACTTCTGTACAGGTAGCGATCGCCAGAGCACTGCGCGCATCGTTACGCAGCACATTGATCCCAATTGGCAGAGTTACCAGCTGCTTCAGGCGCTGCACCACCAGGCTCATAGCGCTGACTACAGCCGGATCTACCTGTGACTTGGGAAAAGGCGCATCAAAGAAATTTTCTACAATGAGACCATGTACACCGCCTGAAGCGAGAGCCGTCGCCTCCTGCTCTGCGCGGGCAATCACCGCTTGCAGGTCACCTTGCCAGCGCGGAGAAGTCGGCAAAGGCAGCAAATGAACAACGCCAATCGCAGGATTGGCCGTTCCAAAAATCTGGGTTAAGTCCACGGGGTTACTATCTCGGACTCGTCACGTCGTTGTTTTGTAGGGCGGGTCTGTGGCTATTCAGCTTAGCTGCTGTCTAGCTCAAGACCTCGATCTACCTTAACAGCCAACGCTCAGAGTTTGAGCAGAAGTTGAGCCAAAGGTTGGACACCACCGCCTCAGTCAAGAGTCAGCCGTTTTTCTCTCGCCAATTGTATAGTTATGTTATGATTTTTGAGGTAGAAGATTGCTTGGTCAGTTTATAGCTGTACGGGGCCATTCCACAGGGCGATCGCTACACCTGCTTTGTGTTGTCAGGCCACCTTAAAGAGAGTATTTCATGGGACAAAAACCCACGATTGCAGTTTCGCACTTAGGCTGTGAGAAAAATCGAGTCGATAGCGAGCACATGCTGGGGCTGCTAGCCGAAGCGGGCTACGGCGTCGGCGCTAACGAAGAACTCGCAGACTACGTGATTGTCAATACCTGTAGCTTTATTCAGTCGGCTAGAGAGGAATCAGTTCGCACCTTAGTCGAGCTGGCTGAAGCTAGTAAAAAGATTGTGATTACCGGCTGCCTGGCTCAGCACTTTCAAGGTGAGCTGCTAGAAGAAATTCCCGAAGCTGTCGCCCTGGTAGGCACGGGCGATTACCACAAAATAGTCGAAGTCATCGAGCGGGCAGAAGCGGGTGAGCGCGTGCAGGCGATTTCTGCTGAGCCGACCTACATTGCCGATGAAACAGTGCCTCGCTATCGCACCACTTCAGAAGGAGTGGCCTATGTGCGAGTCGCTGAAGGGTGTGACTACAAATGTGCCTTTTGCATTATTCCGCATTTGCGCGGTAAGCAGCGATCGCGACCCATCGAATCCATCGTCGCCGAAGCCCACCAGCTCGCCGCCCAGGGCGTCCGAGAGATCATCTTAATTTCTCAAATCACCACCAACTACGGCGTCGATCTCTACGGCAAACCCAAGCTGGCAGAGCTGCTCCGCGCGCTGGGCGAAGTCGATGTGCCCTGGGTGAGAATGCACTACGCCTATCCCACTGGCCTCACCCCAGCCGTGATTAGCGCCATTCAAGACACACCCAACGCCCTGCCTTACCTGGATTTGCCCTTACAGCACTCCCACCCAGAAGTTCTACGGGCAATGAATCGCCCCTGGCAAGGGCAGGTCAATGACCAGATTATTCAAAATCTCAAGCAGGCTTTGCCCGAAGCCACTTTGAGAACCACCTTCATCGTCGGCTTCCCCGGTGAAACCGACGAGCACTTTGAGCATCTCAAAGCCTTTGTACAGCGTCATGAGTTCGACCACGTCGGCGTCTTTACCTTTTCCCCCGAAGAAGGCACTGCTGCTTACGACCTGCCGAACCAGATTGAGCAGTCCGTCAAAGACGCTCGCCGCGACGCGCTGATGATAGCTCAGCAGGAAATCTCCTTTCGGCGCAACCAAACCCAGGTGGGCCGTACCGTGGATGTGCTAATTGAGCAAGAAAATCCATCGACGGGTGAATTGATTGGCCGCAGCGCCCGGTTTGCGCCCGATGTCGATGGCCTGGTGTATGCCAAAGGCCAGGCCGTGCTGGGTCAGCTAGTACCGGTCACCATTGAGTCGGCAGATGCCTACGACCTGTTTGGCGCTGTCGTCGCGCCAGTTTTGACGCTGGCATAGACCCCTATCTGACACTGGCTACAAAGCATCTAGCCTCTCCGTCTCAATTTCATCTCAAGGAATATCATGACCTCTTCATTTGCTGATTTAGGACTCTCGCCTGATCGCGTCAAACATTTGACCGATATGGGCTTTACTAAGCCGACAGCAATTCAGGCTCAGACCATTCCCCATCTGCTTGCGGGTCATGACGCAGTTGGTCTGGCACAGACGGGAACGGGAAAAACAGCGGCCTTTGCGCTGCCCATCTTAGAGCAGGTCAATGTGAGCAATCGCTACGTGCAGGCGCTGGTGTTAACGCCGACCCGAGAGCTGGCGATGCAGGTGAGTCAGGCCATGCAGGGCTTTACAGTAGATCGGCGGCTGAAGGTCACCGCTGTTTATGGCGGGCAGTCCATTGGGCAGCAGCTACAGCGTTTGAAAAGAGGGTCTCAAGTCGTTGTCGGTACGCCTGGCCGGGTAATTGACCTGATTGAGCGGGGCGGCCTGCTGCTGGATCGAGTTGGCGTAATGGTGCTGGATGAAGCCGATGAGATGCTCAATATGGGCTTCATTCAAGATGTAGAAAAGATTTTGTCGCATACGCCCGACGAGCGTCAGACGGCTTTTTTCTCAGCCACAATGGATCCAGCAATTCAAAAGCTGGCCGCTCGCTTTCTCAAGTCTCCGGTGACGGTTAGCGTTGAGCCGCAGAAAGCCGCGACCGCTCGCATTAAACAAATTGCCTATGTGGTGCCCAAAGGCTGGACCAAGCCTAGAGCGCTGATGCCCATTTTAGAAATAGAAGATCCTGAATCGGCCATCATCTTCGTGCGCACCCGGCGCACCGCTGCTGATCTTACTCGCCAGCTTCAAGCCGCAGGCCACAGCGCCGACGAGTATCATGGCGACTTAACGCAGTCTCAGAGAGAGCGCCTGCTACAGCGTTTTCGGCAGCGGCAGGTGCGTTGGGTAGTGGCAACCGATATTGCGGCACGAGGCATTCATGTCGACGACCTTAGCCACGTGATCAACTACGAACTGCCAGATAACTTAGATAGCTATGTACACCGCATCGGTAGAACTGGCCGCGCTGGAAAAGAGGGTCGCGCCGTTTCGATAGTGGGCCTGCTAGAAAAGTATAAGATTACCCGGGTGGAAAAACGGTTTAAAAAGCCGGTGGAATACTGCAAGGTGCCGACTCAAGCTGAGATTGCTGCGCGTCACCTCGAAAAGCTACAGACCCGAGTGCGAAATGCGATTACCAGCGAGCGGGTAGCCTCCTTTTTGCCGATTGTGTCTCAGCTGGCCGAGGAATACGACATTCGCACCATTGCGGCGGCGGCGCTCCAGATGGCCTACGATCAGGCGCGGCCCACTCAGCTCAGGGCGGAAGAATATGCTGATAAGCCTAAGCCTAAGCCAATCAAGCTGCGCGACAACGAAGCCGCTCCCAAAGAAAATCGCGTTTCGTCTTCTTAGTGAGAGAGCGGCGCTAAAGCCTGCAACGCCCTGTGGCAGACAATCACAGGGCGTTTGTTTTAAGTTGCTCATCACACCAGTACAATCAAAGTGCTCTGAGGGCGACAGATGTTTCTTCATCGATCATTGACGAATCTCTTCTGTTCGCTGCAATTTGTGGACTGTTGCATCTGTTGTTTTTATGCGGGTAGTCAGACTTGGCTCACGAGAACTGTTGTATGTATTGCGGATCTTTGATGAGAACTTTTTGATGGCGGTAGCAACTTTGGGGGCGATCGCCATTCATGAACTACCAGAAGCCGTGGCGGTGATGCTGTTCTTTCACGTAAGGGAGCTGTTTCAGAGGCATTCGGTGGGGCGATCACGCCGCTCGATTAAAGCCCTGCTATAGGTGCGCCCTGATACTGCCAGCCTGAAAGGCGATGTCGATATTCGTGCAGTGGCCTCAGAAACGGTCGGGGTAGGCGATGTGGATTTTGGTGCGGCCCGGTGAGAAGGTGCCGCAGTCGATTGGGCAGGCGCACGCGCAGCCGGTGGAAGAGGCTGGCGTGCGAGACTATGAAGAAATTACCAGACATGGCATTCGCGCTCATATTGACGGACGCACTGTGCTGGCGGGTAACGACTGGCGGCTGCACCGAGAAAACATTCCTCACGATGTGCACGGTAGACGGGGACGCGTCAGTGATTGCCAGAGCTGATGTGGGCATCGCTATGGGCAGATTGGGATCTGATGTGGCCATCGAAACGGCTGACGTAGTGATTATGACCGATGCGCCTGCTAAGGTGGCAGAAGTGATCGCGCTGGCCCATCGCACGCTACGCATTGTCTGGCAAAACATTATTCTATCAATGACGGTCAAAGCCTTGTTTGTGGCGCTGGGGGCTATTGGTCTGGCTTCTCTGTGGGCGGCTGTGTTTGCCGATGTGGGCGTGGCGCTGTTGGCCATTCTCAATGCGGGCCGAATTTTGAGAGTAGACTAGGCACCGGTAGCGGGGCACCGAAGATGGGCACCGAGTAGAGGGGCACTGGTAAAGGGGCCGGGTATGAAAGAGACTTCTCAAAATCGCATTAAGCTTTCGCAGCTACAGATTTTAGCGGTCGTCGCAGATCGGCAAAATTTTAGTGAGGCGGCGCTAGAGCTGGGCATTTCGCAGTCGGCAGTGAGCCATGCGATCGCTTCTCTAGAAAACTACCTGGGCATTGTCCTGTTTTCGCGGGGGCGCTACGGGGCGCGGTTGACGCCTGTAGGTGATCGCGTGCTGACCCATGCCCGCGTGATTGTGGAGCATACGCAAGATATTTTGCAAGAGGCGGCGATCGCTAAGGGCTTGGAGAAAGGGCAGGTGCGCGTTGCCAGCTTTCGCAGCATTGCCACACATATTTTGCCTGAGGCGATCGCCCAATTCCATCAGCGCTTTCCAGGCATCCGGCTCAACCTATCTGAGCACGAAGATTACACTCAAGTTGAGCAGTCGCTCAGGGAGGGCCGCGCCGATATTGGCATTACGGTGCTGCCTGCTGGCAAAGACCTGTCAGCCTGGGAACTGCTGCGAGACGAATTTATCGTGCTTTTGCCGCCTGATTTCGCGCTGGAGAGCGACGCGCTTACCTGGCCGGTGCTGGCCGAGCAGCCGCTGATTATGCCGCCCGTCGATTACATTATGATGCGTCCGGTTTACCGGCATATCAATGGATTGGGCTACCGGCTGAAGGTGATCAATGAGGTAAAGACCGACGCTACTATTGTCAGGCTGGTTGCTCAGGGAGTGGGCGGCACTATTTTGCCTCGGCTAGCGGCTGAACCGATTCCTGAGGGGGTGCAGGTCTATCCTTTGCCAGTTCCGCTAGAGCGTCAGGTGGGCGTTGCTATGCTTGCTGAAGCGCTTCAGCCGCCTGCCGTTTATGCGCTGCTCGAAACCCTCACTGAGGTGTGCTCAGCCCTGCCTTAAAGTGGGTGCGCTATCACACGCAGAGACTAATCCTCTCTCCTGAGGAGCGATTGGGTTGGCGATCGCGCCTTCTACCTGTCTGAATTCCTGGCTTTGTTTGCACAACTGCTCATTTCGCTCGAACGATAGCTGGTTACGCTTGAACGATGGCTGGTTTTGACGGCACTCAACCCTCTATAGCTCCTGTCAAGTTGCTTAGGACACTTTTGTCGGCTGAAACCGTTATATGACAACAGGCAACTCGACAGGAGTCATAGTTAGAATTTGGAATTGCTGATTGCAAAGCTCGCTTCGTTTTTTCGGTTGCTCACATAGCAAGCTACGAATACAGGGGCAACTTTTTCAACAAACAACAGGGTCGAAGTTAAAGTGATTAGAGGCAATGCCTAGTTTTCTGACGTGGTGATCTAGTATCAAATCAAAAGAGCAGGTTAACGGCTGCGCCGCCAGTTGAACCAGTTTTCGGCCCAGTCTCGCCGCCAGTGTCCGATCTGCCAGCGAGATTGTTGTGACTGGCTAGCGGCTGAGCAAACCAAATCTGCCAGATTTTGAGCGGTTTGAGGAGAAGAAGGAAAGCGACCAGCATCTGTCAACACTTCGACTGGTTTACCAATCAGGGAGGTCAACAGGTAGATCAGCTCACTGGCCCCAGAGCCGAGAAGATGGATGCCTAACAGCCGTTGGTTGTCACAGACAAGTTTGCAATAGAGAGGGTAAGGATCGGTCTGGCTCAAATCGGTGCTGTTGGCGCTGCTAGCCGTCCATATTTGAGTTGCGCCGCCGTAGCGCTGCTGTGCCTGGCTCTGAGTCAGACCTGCGCTAGCAAATCGGTGATGTCCTTGAGCGATCGCTCCATAGTCCACCCGGCAACCAGGCACAAACAGCGCATTCCGTACCGCTAATTTTGCCTCGTACTCAGCGATCGCCTCATCCATCGCACCCCCCAATACAGGACCACAGACAAACACGCGAGGATGAGCTGTCTGTAACTGACGGTTGACCTTCAAAGGACGTGCTCTGGGTCGGCTATAAACAAAACTCGGCAAAGCTATGGCTGCTCGATAAGGCTCCAGCGCCAATGTACAGCTAGAGGCTGTCTGCTGATCATCGAATTGGTAGAGCATTGCGCCCGATGCGATCAGCTGCGATCGCACCAACCGCCGAATATCTCCATCTACACTGGGCAAAAACCGCTCAGCTACCAACGTTACCCGAGTGCCCAGCGAGCAGAAAGCCTCTGCCCACAGAATCGTTCGGGGAGAGCCACCAACAATTTTCACGGTTTCAGGCAGCGCCCTCAGCCTGAGCAGAAGTTCTAGCGCCACTGGCATCGTTCCAGCCGCGATCAAAACTGCCCGCGTGCTCAGTCGCCTGTGGGCCGTCGTCACCACTAGCTGGCGCGATAGCCGTCGATACCTCTCTCGGATGACATCCACACCGCTGGCACTCATGACGGCTGGCGATCGCTCTGCTGACTGAGTTTGAGCGGCGATCGCACTCCAGTCTAGCAGCGCCGGCCAGTTCAGACTAGGGAGTGCGCCAGACTGCCCAAAATACGCGCTAACAGCCTGCCGCTGAGCACTTTCTCCTAGCTGCTGTAAGCCCTGGAGCAAAAAACGTTCTTGCTGCCTTTGAGCAAACAATCCAGGGGGTTCTACCAGTGCCACCCGAGCCCCGTAGCCCACCGCCGTCAGCGCCGCTATTCGGCCTTCAGTCGTGCCGCCTAAGATCACTAGGTCATAATCAGCAGGCATGAACGACTTCCAAATCGGGCAGCACATCGGCTATGGCGTCGAGCAGTCGCTGATTATCTGCTGCGGTTTTGACGGCAACGCGAAAATAGCGATCGCCCAGCTCCGCAAAACTCATACAGTCCCGAATATAAATTTGATGACGCTGAAGCAGCTCGGTTTGTAGTGCCGTTGCCGACACCTCACAGGCGACCAACAAAAAGTTCACACAGCCCGGCAGCGGACTCAGTCCTGGCAGACTAGATAGCCCTTCGTAGAGCTGAACATTGGCCACTGCCAGCCAGTCCCAGGTGAACCGCTGGAAATCGGTGTCTTGGATAGCCGCTGTGCCCGCTGCTGCTGCCAACACGTTCACAGGCCAGGGATCGCGCCAGGTATGCCAGCGCTGAAGGGTTTTGGGGTATGCGATCGCATACCCCAAACGCACCCCCGGCATACTGTAAAACTTAGTCAAAGAGCGAATCACCACCAGATTTGGCAGCTCGCTCACCCAGTTAATCACGCTCTGCGATCGCGCAGGCGGCAAGAAATCCATAAAGGCTTCATCGACGACGACCAGCCCAAACTGCGAAAGCAAAGGCCACAGCCTTGATCGGGTAAAGAGCATACCGGTCGGATTATGAGGATTATTCAGCAGGAGACCGCACTGGCTGAGGTCAATTTGCAGCAGTGCCTTTTCCCAATCATTAAAATTCCGGCCCTGTTGCAAATCTAACAAAGGCAGGTCAATCGGTTCGCAGCCAAACGCCCCAAGCGCCCGGTCGTAATCGCTAAAAGTGGGTGTTAGACGCCAGCAGCCACCCGGTAAGTTAGCTAAGTCACGAGCTGCCCAAGTCAGCAGCTCAGCCGCACCGTTGCCGGGCAGTACGCAGTCTGGAGAGAGGTGGTGGTGATGTGCGATCGCCCCCCTCAACTCCCCATAGTCCGGATCGGGGTAAGCCACCACAGACGAAAAAGCCGCCCGAATCGCCTCACTGACAGAGCGAGGCGGCCCGAGCGGACTAATACTAGCTGAAAAATCTAGCAATTCAGCAGGAGTACACTGTGCGAGCCGAGCGGCCCAAGCCAAATTCCCCCCGTGAACCGGTCTAGACATAAAGTCATCTCGGTTAAGAAAGCTTACTTCTTTTTACCTGCCACCATCTCCTTAAACTGCTTACCTGCGGAGAAAGCAGGCACCGTAGTCGCTGGAATGACCATGGTATCGCCAGTCTTAGGATTGCGGCCTTCGCGCTCTTTACGGGCCCGTGGCTCAAATGACCCAAAGCCAACTAGCGTCACCTTCTCACCTTTAGATACGGCTTCCATAATGGACTCTACAGCCGCTGAAATGACTGCGTCAGCCTGCTTTTTAGTCACGGATGACTTTTCTGCAACTGTATCGACGAGTTCACCTTTATTCATGCTTATCTCCTTGGCGGATGATTGGATTACTTTGATCGACGCGGACTACACATTGCCCGATGGCAAAATTTAAAGTTTGTATGAGGAGAGTAGCACAGCAATCGCTGAAACCCCCGAAACCTCATGATTTTTACTGCACCATTCTAAGGGGTACTTGGTCCATCTGAACAGATAAAACCTTGAATTTATATGGATTGCAGGGATTTTTAAGAAAGTTCATAGTTTTCTACAAAAGAATTAAAGATTCTGTCTTGACAAAAAGCTGACGTTTCCTCACAAATATGGAAATATCGGCTTCTTTTACGTAGTTTGATGAACTTTTGAAATATCGGCTTCTTTTAACGTGAGTTCGGGATAAGCAATTACCTGAAACATTGGTCAGACAGTAACCCTAGCCGCCTCTCCCGAGGCAAAACCCCTCTTGGGAGGCGCAGGGGTGGGTTTCGGCTTGTAGCACGAGCTGCCGACCCCTCCCGCCCTGCGGGCACCCCGCAGGGCGGGAGGGGATTCACTTCAGGCTTGATGACTACAGGATCTCTCAACCCGAACTCACGTTCTTTTACGTAGTTTGATGAACTTTTAGACAGTAAGCTGTCCCTATTTCGGTTTTGGTCTTTGAGCCGATGGGCAGGAGGCCAGCAGAATTAGAGCTGCTCACCCAGTCCTCCATACCTAAAGAAACTTCGCACTGTCCGGGTATTTACTTTATATCTTTTGTGTTAATTAAGGCATGAATCAGGTTGCTTATAACCAATTTTCTGCAACTATTTCAGGCCATTAATTATGTCACTTCTCAACAATCTTCGTCAGCTGGCTGGCTTCTCTTTTGCGGGACTGATGATGCTTTCCCCCTCGAATGCCTTTGCCGCAGATTCTTCAGACAGCTTGAGTTCCAATACAGCCGAATACAATACCGTGCTGGCGCAGCGCTCTTACACAACTGAAGCCTATAGAAATATGGGAGATAGACTTGCCAGCGAAGGTTTTGAAATTTATAACTTGGACAATGTCCCTAATTGGGACGGCTCTCTAAGCTCAGGAGAATCGGAGACTTTAAGCATTTACGTCACACCCGGAGAGTATGTTTTACTGACGGGTGGTGATAACGACACCAGAGATATAGATCTAGTTGTTCATGGTATTGGTAGCGACCTCGCCGCCAACAACAGAACCGGATTAGTTCAGTTTGTAGTAACGCGCGCTGGTCAGATCTCATACGACATTAGTATGTATTCTTGTAGAACATCGAGTTGTGCTGCGTCTATTGTTCTCCTAACAGTAGATTAAGCCAAGACATGTACATTTCGCTTCCCTAAACCGATAGTTCAGACAAAAAAGGAAAAGATTGAGACAGAAAAGTTACGTTGGTATAGGGCGCTGGCGGTCACAAAAACACAACGCCAGGTAGCTCAGAAACTGTCATCATAGGCCTACTACGCAAGGCAGTAGGCCTTTCAGAGAGATTTTCCGCCGCTCTCTCGTTGCATTAACAACAACAATTTGCCTAAACGAGCACACTTTCATACTCCGGCAAAACATGGCCGTGCATGTCGAAGCGCCTTTCATGTTTTTACTCTTTGGCAATGAGCGCGTCATTCTTTTGGATACTGGAGCCACACGATCACCACAGTTCTTTCCGC
>CAVPZC010000001.1:0-552500 GCA_963710175.1 uncultured cyanobacterium | reverse complement strand
TAACACTCGTCGTAACACCTGAATAATTTAGAAGAGTCTGGACTTAACCAACAAAACTAACAAAACCCTCAACGACCTTAGGTGACTACAGCTAAACTCTATTCGCAAATCGCTTTCAAGTATTAGCCTAGTAGGTCTCCCTCTAAGGAGGTGATCCAGCCACACCTTCCGGTACGGCTACCTTGTTACGACTTCACCCCAGTCATCAGCCCTGCCTTCGGCGTCCCCCTCCACAAGGGTTGGGGTAACGACTTCGGGCGTGGCCAACTTCCATGGTGTGACGGGCGGTGTGTACAAGGCCCGGGAACGTATTCACCGCAGTATGCTGACCTGCGATTACTAGCGATTCCGCCTTCATGCAGGCGAGTTGCAGCCTGCAATCTGAACTGAGCAACGGTTTATGAGATTAGCTCACCATCGCTGGTTGGCTGCCCTTTGTCCGTTGCATTGTAGTACGTGTGTAGCCCAGGATGTAAGGGGCATGATGACTTGACGTCATCCCCACCTTCCTCCGGTTTGTCACCGGCAGTCTCCTTAAAGTGCCCAACTTAATGATGGCAACTAAGGACGAGGGTTGCGCTCGTTGCGGGACTTAACCCAACATCTCACGACACGAGCTGACGACAGCCATGCACCACCTGTCTCTACGCTCCCGAAGGCACAACTTCCTTTCAAAAGTCTTCGTAGGATGTCAATCCCTGGTAAGGTTCTTCGCGTTGCATCGAATTAAACCACATACTCCACCGCTTGTGCGGGCCCCCGTCAATTCCTTTGAGTTTCACACTTGCGTGCGTACTCCCCAGGCGGGACACTTAACGCGTTTGCTTCGATACTGACCGGGTCGATACGGCCAACACCTAGTGTCCATCGTTTACAGCTAGGACTACAGGGGTATCTAATCCCTTTCGCTCCCCTAGCTTTCGTCCATCAGCGTCAGTAATGGCCCAGTAGAGCGCCTTCGCCACTGGTGTTCTTCCTAATATCTACGCATTTCACCGCTACACTAGGAATTCCCTCTACCCCTACCACTCTCTAGCCTTTGAGTTTCCACTGCCGATTCACAGTTGAGCTGTGAGCTTTGACAGCAGACTTTAAAAGCCGCCTACGGACGCTTTACGCCCAATAATTCCGGATAACGCTTGCATCCTCCGTCTTACCGCGGCTGCTGGCACGGAGTTAGCCGATGCTGATTCCTCAGGTACCGTCAGAACTTCTTCCCTGAGAAAAGAGGTTTACAACCCACAGGCCTTCCTCCCTCACGCGGCGTTGCTCCGTCAGGCTCTCGCCCATTGCGGAAAATTCCCCACTGCTGCCTCCCGTAGGAGTCTGGGCCGTGTCTCAGTCCCAGTGTGGCTGATCGTCCTCTCAGACCAGCTACTGATCGTCGCCTTGGTAGGCCTTTACCCCACCAACTAGCTAATCAGACGCGAGCTCATCTACAGGCTATAAATATTTCACCTCTCGGCACATTGGGTTTTAGCAGCAGTTTCCCACTGTTGTCCCCATCCTGTAGGCAGATCCTCACGCGTTACTCACCCGTCCGCCACTCTCTCCCGAAGAAGATCGTTCGACTTGCATGTGTTAAGCACGCCGCCAGCGTTCATCCTGAGCCAGGATCAAACTCTCCATTTTAAAAACAGATTGAATCCACCAATCACTACCTAAGCAGCAACCAATCAACTCAGTTCGTCTCAGTCTCAAGCTATTTACTAGCTATCCTTTATTGCAAACTGACAATAGCTATGCTACCATCAAAGCAATTTACATTCATTAACGAGGGTCTCGTTAATTCTCTCTTCTAAATTATTCTTATTTCTAGGTGCTACTCCTCACCTCAGAGGTCGCCCGCCGTGGCGGTCGCTCCCTTCAGCGCCTAATGAATATAACGCCATTCGATGATGAGTGTCAACCTGAATTTCAAGAAAAGTCGAAAACGTCTGTGTTCCTCATTACACATAGGTTTTAAAACTTCACAAATACAGTTGGTCGTTTCTGGGCCTAATAGGCTTCAGATTTTCCTCAGGCTTTTTAGGTTGGCGCTGGGGATAAGACTGTATAAGGTGTTGAAAGTGTATTTGGGAATGCGCGGTGAATTTTCAGTCTGTAATTGCTACGTTGAATGCGTTTTGGGCTGAGCGGGGGTGTGTGGTTATGCAGCCCTACGATACGGAGAAAGGGGCAGGGACGAAAAGTCCTCATACGTTTTTGCGGGCAATTGGACCAGAGCCCTGGTCGGTAGCCTATGTGGAGCCTTGCAGAAGACCGGCTGATGGTCGGTATGGAGAGAATCCTAATCGGTACCAGCACTATTTTCAGTATCAGGTGCTGATTAAGCCTTCGCCTAGCAACATTCAGGACTTGTATCTAGAGTCATTGAGGGCACTGGGAATTATGCCTGAAGACCACGATGTGAGATTTGTGGAGGATAACTGGGAAGATGCAGCGGTTGGCGCATGGGGTGTGGGCTGGGAAGTTTGGCTAGATGGCATGGAGGTGACGCAGTTCACTTACTTCCAGCAGTGCGGTGGGCTAGATTGCCGCCCGGTCTCAATTGAGATTACTTACGGACTGGAGCGGCTGACAATGTATCTGCAAGAAGTGGATGCTATAGCCAAGATTCAGTGGAATGATCATCTGACCTATGGCGATATCTATATGCAGGCAGAGATTGAGAACTCGACGTATAACTTTGAAGCTTCTAGCTCGGAACTGCTGTTTAATCTATTTGAGCTGTATCAGCAGGAAGCAGAGCAGTTGATGGCGAGAGAACTGGTGTTGCCCAGCTATGACTACGTGTTGAAATGCTCCCATGCCTTTAACTTGCTGGATGCGCGGGGCGTGATTTCGGTGACTGAGCGGACACGCTATATTCGTCAGGTGCGTGAGCTGGCGCGAAAAGTAGCTCAGCTGTATTTGGAGCAAAGAGAGAAGCTAGGATTTCCGTTGCTGGCACAGTCGGTTGAGACATTAGAGAAGCCAAAGGTGTTACAGGCTTAGATGGACTCGTGTTGGGCGTTTTGGTGTTAATAGGAAGGGACTGTGGGTGTGGCTTTGAGAGGGTATCTAGAGCCAATCGCAAGCTGGTTTGCGCAGTTCAATCTGCCTGAGCCGATTGTGCACTGGGGGCATCCGGTGATGATGGCGATTGTGGTGTTTGTGATGGGTGGGTTTGCGGCTTACGCAGGTTGGCGAGGACGATTGGCTAAGGATACGGGCGTTGCGGTTGAGCAAAAGCAGAACCATGCGAAGATAGCGCCCCTGATGTATCTATTTATCGTGTTGGGTGCAACAGGCGGTATTTTATCGCTGGTGATGCAGGGCGAGCCGATTTTAGAGAGTCCACATTTTTGGACGGGGATGGGGGCGATCGCTCTCCTCACCACAAATGCAATCATCGCCGCAACCAAATTTGGCAAAGGCAAACAAGCGCTGAGATCAGCCCATGCTTACATAGGCAGTGCTGCTTTGGTTCTACTGGTAGTCCATGCTTTTTTTGGCGCTCGACTGGGCCTCTCTATCTAGAGCTTATACAGAGATAGCGATCGCCTTCTGGTGGGCTCCATAAACCAAGAGAGTTGGTGGATGGAAGCATGACGCCTTGGGGAGTTTTGATTGTCAGTTGGGCCTATCTCCTGGGACTACTGGCGACGGGAATCACGGATGCTTGTATCTTTGGGGTGTCTGTGGTTGGCTGTGCCATTTTACTGCTGGGCATCGTCAGTGGGTGCGTAGTGCCTCGGTTCTGGCGACTAGGGCCGACGGCTCGCCAATGGTGGATAGCAGGTTTAATTGCGTTGGTGGGCGCTAGCTACTGTATTGGGCGATCACCTCACCCTGCACCAAACGACGTTAGCCGATTTGTCTCCCGGCAGGAGCAGTGGGTGCTAGGGCAGGTGATTGACATGCCGCAAACGACTCGTCAGCAGAAGGAACGATTTTTCTTGCAGGCTCAGTCTATTCGAGGCGTGGGAGAGCAAAGCTTTAAGGAAATACCTCGCAGCGTTAGCGGAAAACTATATGTGACAGTAACGCCTTCAGAAAAGCGTGGGTCGTTATATCCGGGTCAGTTTGTAGAGCTAAAAGGAGAAATCTATGCGCTCGATGATGGACGGGAGACGGATAAATCTAGCTTTGGTGACTACCTGGCTAAGCAAAGATGTTTTGCAGAATTTAGAACCCACTGGGTAGAAGTTTCGCCTAATCAGACGCCACCGCGCTGGGCAATGTGGCGATTGAGACAGCGCGTTGTCTTAGCCCAGGGACGCTGGCTAGGCGACCCAGCGGGCAATTTGCTAAGCGCGATGACACTGGGCCGAAAGGCGGTGGATCTGCCCTATGGCGTGAGGGATAGTTTTATTCAGGCGGGCTTAGCTCATACCCTAGCTGCATCAGGGTTTCATGTGTCTTTAATACTGGGTTTGGTGTTGGGCGCTCTGCGATCGCGCCAACCTCAGACTCAGGCAATCATTGGCTTCATCTCTCTAGCCGTCTATGTCGGACTCACCGGATTGCAGCCCAGTGTTGTTCGAGCTTCGGTAATGGGTGCAGGTGCCTTGACCGGCCTTGCCTTACAGCGCAAGGTCAAGCCTTTGGGGTGTTTGCTGATGGCAGTGAATTTGATTTTGCTGTGTAATCCGCAGTGGATTTGGGATGTGGGCTTTCAGCTCAGTGCGATGGCGACTTTGGGTCTAATCTTGACCGTACCCAAGCTGATGGAATGGCTAGATTGGTTGCCGATCAATGTAGCCACCGTACTAGCAGTGCCGATGGCGGCGTACTTCTGGACGATTCCGCTACAACTGCACTATTTTGAGGTGCTACCGTCCTACAGCATTTTGCTGAATATGATTGCGACACCGCTGGTGGTGCTGATTAGTATGGGTGGGTTTGTGAGTGCGATCGCAGCGATCATCTGGCCAGTGGTGGGAAGTGCGATCGCAGCTAACCTTTATTACCCTATTCAGCTACTTATCTGGCTAGTAGAAAACTTCAACCATCTACCGGGCAACTCAGTCGCCTTTGAAGGATTCACAGCAGCGCATGTCGTGGCTAGCTATGGCGTATACGCAGCCATCTGCATCTGGCTTTGGCAGCGGCAAAAGGCAGACAGCACGATAGATTTGGCCCAAATCAGCCGGTAAATAGGTGTAGTATATAGAGCATCAGTCTACGCTTTTGGAGAGGTGGCAGAGTGGTTGAATGCGGCAGTCTCGAAAACTGTTTTAGGGTCAAACCTAACGAGGGTTCGAATCCCTCCCTCTCCGTTTTTAGCAGCCTGTTTTGATAACTCAGATTCAGGTTCTTCCCTTTCCCAAGAATGGCTCCGTATTGGGAGAATCCTAAGCTATGGCCGGAGAAGCTGTTGCCCAGCATCGCGAATCGCTTTATTGATCGCACGGGCCGCCTGAATATGTGGTTCATCCGGCACGATAGGGATGATGTCGGCCAATTGCCCAGCGCCCAACTGTCCGATAACTTGATTGGCGGCTTCTAGTCCAGTTACGTAAGCTTTCTCTTGAGACCAGGAGCCGTGGCGAGTGACAATCCAATCGCCACTCATGAAAACGTTGCTAAAGCTAGTTGTCCCAGGTAGTAAATAGCGGTAACTGCCGGGGGCAAAGTGACTGACGCCCTGGCGGATACGGATGACGCTATGGTCTGTCACTTTGGCACTGCCGAAATCTGAAATGCAGCCTGCCAAGTCTTTCTGTACGAGCGGAATCACTTGCTCGTCACTGAGGTTTAGCAGTTGATTAGCGTGATAATAATCGACTTCGACGACGGTGCCGGGTTCGCCTTTATACTCATCGTGGAGAGCGTTGAGATCGAAGAATGTCCAACCGGTGGTTTCATGAAAACCGAAGCAGGCATTAGAGGGTAAGGGAATATCAACTTTGCGGTCAAACCAGAGGCGGGCCGCGAGCACGTCTATCCCATTTAGATTACTGAGGTTGCGAAATTCGGGGCGACTACGCAGCACCGCACTCTGCGCCACAATCTTTTTCATCCCGGTGATCCCCACCGAAAAAACTACCGCATCTGCTTCAAATATTTGGTCATCACAGATAACCGCATCAATCGCGTTATCCGCGCCGACTCGCACATCTGTCACCCGATGATTGGCCAAAATACGCCCGCCCGCTTGATCTATCTGCTCGACCCAGGGGCGAAACACCATCTCGCCGACGGTGCCCCGACACCAGCGCACGTCAAAATCTGGCTGGTGGGCAAGGATGAAGTAGTACAGCATTCCCAAAGCCGCTGCCGCTGAACACTGCTCGCCGGGGGCAAATAGACCTACCAGTAGCATCGGCTCAAACGACTCCTTGTAGAGCCGCTCTGAAACGCCAAACTGCTTGAACAGCTCACGGGCAGTGACGCAGTCATAGCGCTGCCAGGCCTCGTCAGAGTTATCAAAATCTACCAGGGCATAGAGCAGCGGCAAAGCAGAAAGCCGGTCTATGAGAGGCATTCGCTTGAACTGCGTATAGATGAAAGTGCCCAGGGGTGTTGGTAAATAGGGCTGGCGCTGAAAAATAGGTGACTCTACTTCCAGGCCCGCCGGGGAGTATTGCGATGAGCGCGTGTAAGGTGTGAAAGGCTGAATGCCCAGCTCGTCGGTCAGAGCAAAAATATTGCTGTAGGGATACCAAAAGCCATGAATGCCCGCTTCGACCGACCGACCTTTTTCGGTTTGCCAGCCAGCTACCAAGCCACCGGGATGAGCGCCCGCCTCTAGCAAAGTGACTTCGTAGCCCTGTTTGGACAGGTGATGAGCAGCGCCCAACCCCGCCCAGCCAGCACCGACGACAACGATCTTTTTCTGTGAAAGGGGCTGGGGCATAGTTAAGTCAATGGAAAACCAAAGAATGAAATTTGCGGGGATCGGTCATCTGAGAAAAAAAGCCACGGAATTTTCCGTGGCTTCGACTTGTACATTCACTTGTATTAACAGGCAGAGCTGCTAACTGTTAGCGCTATTTCGCACCAGCCAGGGCAGGTTCGCGTTCGGGCAACGCTACTATTTCGCCTTCTTTGTCGATGTCGAAGACGACTGTGTCACCGTCTTTTAGAGCACCTGCCAAAATTGCTTCAGCCAGGTGGTCTTCAATCAGGCGGGAGATTGCCCGGCGCAGCGGTCTAGCGCCGTAGCGCTGATCGTAGCCTTCGTCTACCAAGCGATCTTTAAAGGCGTCGGTGAGCTTGAAGGAAAGCTTGCGATCGCTCAACCGCTGAGTCACCTGCTTCAGCAAAATCTCGGCGATTTCTTTAACTTCGTCCTTAGTAAGCTGACGGAAGACAATGATTTCATCAATCCGGTTGATCATCTCAGGCCGGAAGAACTGCTTCATTTCCTCATTCACCAAGTTGCGGATGTTGTTATAGCGGCTGGTCATACCGTCATCACCCGAAAGCTCAAAGCCTAAGCCACCGCCACCTTTTTCAATCACTTTGGAGCCGATGTTAGAGGTCATGATGATCAGCGTATTTTTAAAGCTGACTTCGCGGCCCTTAGAATCGGACAGATGGCCTTCGTCTAATACCTGTAGCAAGATATTGAACACGTCGGGGTGAGCCTTCTCTATTTCATCCATTAGAATGACGCTGTAAGGCTTGCGGCGTACCGCTTCAGTAAGCTGACCGCCCTCGTCATAGCCGACAAATCCTGGCGGAGAACCAATCAGCTTGGAGACGGTATGAGACTCCATGAATTCGGACATATCCAGACGGATCATCGATTCTTCGGAGCCAAACACCGATTGGGCAAGGGCTTTGGCTAGCTCAGTTTTACCAACTCCAGTGGGGCCAGAGAAGACTAGGCTAGCGATGGGCCGATCCATGCCCCGCAGACCCACACGGGCACGACGGATAGCTTTAGAAACCGCTGTTACAGCTTCGTCTTGACCCACAACCCGCTCATGCAGGGTGTCTTCTAAGTGCATCATCGTGGCCGATTCGGTTTCGGTAATAGCGTTGACAGGGACGCCCGTCCAAGAGGAAACGATGTCGGCGATGTCCTCATCGCTAACCTGAGGAATTTGAGCAATCTTGACATCACCTTCTAAGGTGTCTTGAATCTTATCGGTCAAAGACGCCTCAGTTTCTCTCAAGGTGGCAGCCTGGTCGAAGTCTTGGTGCTGAACCGCTTCGATGATGTCTTTTTGCACCTGCCGCAGTTCACTCCGCAGTTCGCTAGCCGGAATGATTTTTGAATAGCGCAAGCGGACTCGCGAACCGGCTTCATCAATCAAATCAATAGCTTTATCGGGCAGGTGACGGTCGGTGATGTAGCGATCGCTCAGTGCCGCTGCTGCCTCTACCGCTTCATCTGTGATGTTGAGACGGTGGAACTGCTCATAGCGACTGCGCAAGCCATAAAGAATTTCTACCGTGTCTTCTACTGAAGGCGGTTCGATCATCACCGGCTGAAAGCGTCGCTCTAAGGCCGCGTCTCTCTCAATATACTTCCGGTATTCATCGAGCGTGGTTGCGCCGATGCACTGCATTTCGCCCCGCGCCAGGGCAGGCTTCAGCAGATTGGCCGCGTCCATGCCGCCCTCTAGAGAACCAGCTCCAACCAGTGTATGAATCTCGTCAATCACCAGAATCACGTCTTCAGACTTGCGCACTTCATCAATTACTTGAGTAATGCGCTCTTCAAAGTCGCCTCGGAAGCGGGTGCCAGAAACCAATAAGCCCATGTCCAGGCTGATTACCCGGCGGTCGATTAGGGCTTCGGGCACATCTTGGTTGACGATGCGCTGGGCTAAGCCCTCGGCGATCGCCGTCTTACCCACACCTGGCTCACCCACCAGCACCGGATTATTCTTCGTCCGGCGGCCTAAGACCTGCACTACCCGCTCAATTTCTTTGTGGCGGCCAATTACTGGATCTAGCTTGCCTTCAGCCGCTACCGCAGTTAAGTCGGTGCCATATTCAGTCAGAACGCTGCCATCCTTCTTGCGGTCGGCTTTGTTGGTCGCACCCACCCGTCCGGATGGTACTGGCGTGCTTTCACCGATCACGCGCACCAGCTGCACCCGAATTTTCTCGGGATCTACGCCGAGGTTAGCCATTACCCGATAGGCTACGCTTTCAGAGTTTTGCGTCAGGCTCAGCAGCAGATGCTCAGGTTCAATATAGGGATGGTCAAGCTTGCGGGCTTCTTGAAAAGCTTGCTCAAAAACCTGCTTAACCTTCGGAGTAAAAGGAATTTCTACCGGACCATTGCCCGATCCCCGGCCAATGATTGACTCCACTTCGGTGCGAGCGTTAGCTAAATTGATGCCAAATTCATTTAGCACCTTAGCCGCAATGCTGGTATTTTCTTTGATGATGCCGAGCAGCAGCTGCTCACTACCGACAAAATTGTGACCCAGGCGACGGGCCTCCTCTTGCGCCTGCATAATGACCGCGATCGCTGTGTTTGTAAAATGCTCAAACATATTTGGAGAGGCCTCTAACCCATTTTAATGGCTTAACGTACTACCCTGACGAGCTACACCTGATTACAAATGACATAAGTCAAATACTAGAGGCATCTCGTCTAAGCAGACGGCTCATTTATCCGCGCTTTCGTTCGTTAAGTTATTTGTCTACTGATGTCAATATACTTGCATCTCAGGTCTTCTGGCACTAGAGAGAGCCGTACCCAATGGCGTGTTTTCCGTAACATGTGCGATGAGCCGCGGATTTTGGCAGGATGCTCATTTATTAAACCAAATATATAAACCTTAACAATTGCCTGATATCTACCGAGCTGCGACAGGCTTGGAAACAGACTTCACTGCTTTGGTTCTTTACTCTAAAGGCAGGCTCAAAACACAATAATGGCCAACGATTCAAAAGATCGCTGGCCGTTCAACGCCTGATATTTTTCCAACCCTATCGTTCGCTGAGTAAAGTGCATCCCAACTGCTTACTGAGCGAGATCGGCCTGACAAACTCCTAAGATTTCTTGGTCCTGATCGCTGAGGTTGTCAATTCGGTGAAACCCTTCTAAACCGTAGGCTCCTGCCGCCTCACCCGCTACGAAAGAATTATCTACGGCGAGAGCAATAGAGTAGGGATGTACAGTCTGCTCGTAGCTGTCCACGACATTTACTGCCAGCCTGTCGGGTGATATTTGGCCAGAAAAACAGTCAAACGAGGAACTCGGCTGGTAGAACGCGCCTACCGTTCGGTTGTCTTGCACTGAGAACACCGCGTAAGTCGTTCCAAGTTCACCCGGCTCAGGGCTCTGACCAAATAGATAAGTTCCATCTGCTAGAACAGTTCGAGTAGCTGATTCCTGTGAAGCATCAGAGGCTACTTGAGCTTGGCTCACATTAGGCGTTAACCCGAGCGCTGCGACCACTAACAGAGATAGCTTAATGAACTGAGCTGAAGTAGGCGCACTTTTGAAAAAGGTCATAGGATTTACACTCGTTATTTATAAGGCCGATTAGGGCCAAGCCCGACGCACTTGGGATACTTAGAAATACTTAGCTTGAGATACTTAAAAGGTGAGCATGGATTTGCTCAAGCCCTGATATACCAATCTCTGTCTGCTCGCCTTATCTATATTTATTGATGTATTAAATATAACAAGCGCTAATCCGAGAATGCATCTGTTATAAGTAATATTTCGCCAGTTAGAAAGGAATAAGGTGGTTACTAGGCAGATGACAGACTGGCAAACATTGGAGCGGCAGCTGAACCGGTTGGAGGGAAGTAGCTATAAAAACTACAGAGAGATTAGAGGGAATTACGCATTTCCTGAGTTTGAGTTAGGTGTGGATTACGTACAGGGAGATCCCTTTGCTACCCCTAGCCGCATTCGTGTTCAACTCGCTCAATCCGTTGCTCGGTTTCCTCCTCAATGGCTAACTGATTATGTTGCGCAAACGGCGATCGCCGATTACCTGACTAGACAAGTCGCTCAAGTGGCCCAGTCTTTGCAGCAAAAACGGGGCTCCGGCAAAAGCGGCAATATTGAGATATCAGCCCCTAGCCAAGCTATTCTGCGGCGGACAGCGGTTTGGATTGATGCTGAGGCAGTAGAGGTCAGGCTGACAGTTGGCCTACCGGCCTTTGGCAGACGGATTGCGGGCAGAGCAGCGGCGGCGCTTCTGTGCGAAGACATTCCCCAATTGGTACGTTGCCTTAAGTACACGGCTTTAGACCAGGCCGCCCTCACTCGCCAGATCCATACGCTAGAAGACACAGAGGCTCTGAGAAGTCAGCTCGTGCCCAATGGTCTGGTAGCTTTTATCGCAGCAGGCGCTTGCTTGCCCCGTCGCAGTGGCATTGACGAGCGCCCGCTCATCGGCACCGACCGGTTTATCCCCCCCGCTGATGCTTGCGTTGAATTAGAGACGCCGCACAGCGGCAAGGTTAGCGGATTGGGTATTGGCGCTGGCGTGACGCTGATTGTGGGCGGCGGCTATCACGGGAAGTCAACGTTGCTACGAGCGATTGAGCAGGGGATTTATGCTCATGTGCCGGGGGACGGACGCCAGCAAGTCGTCAGCCATCCCGATACGGTAAAACTGCGGGCTGAAGATGGGCGGAGCGTAGTGGGCGTCGATATTTCTGCGGTGATTGGGCACTTGCCTAAAGGCCGGCAGCCGAAGGAATTTTCGACGGTTAGCTTCTCTAGCGCGAATGCCAGTGGCAGTACTTCTCAGGCAGCTGGGCTGATAGAAGCGATAGAGGCGGGCGCAAAGGTACTGCTAATTGATGAGGATACGGCAGCGACGAACTTTATGATTCGCGATCGCAACATGCAGGCGCTGATTGCTAGAGACAAGGAGCCGATTACACCTTTTGTTGATAAGGTGCGTCAGCTGTATGACGAGTACGGCATTTCTACCCTTTTGGGAATGGGGGGCAGCGGTGATTATTTTGGCGTAGCCGATACGGTGATTGCCATGGAAGACTATCAGCCGCGAATCGTGACCGAGCAGGCTCAAGCGATTGCCCAAGCAGACCCTAACCAGCGACAGCCAGAAGGCGGACAGCACTTTGGCAGCGTTACCCCTCGGGCCATTTTGCCCGACAGCTTACCCATAGCAAAAGAAAACCGCTCGCTGAAGATTAAGGCCCGCCAAGACTTGCTTGTGCTAGGGCCTGAGACCATTGACTTGAGAGCAATCGAGCAAATTGTTGAAGTCGCTCAGGTGCAGGCGATCGCCCAGGCCATCGTCTATGCACGGCGCTACTATTTCGACAGACAGCGGCCTTTTGACGAAGTGCTAGACCGGGTGATGGCAGATATTGAGCGAGGCGGGCTCGATGCTTTGTTAGCAGACAGAGCCTCAGCCACCGAAAGCTGGCTTGTAGGGGACTTAGCCACCTTTCGCCGGTTTGAGCTAGCCGCTGCTATTAATCGGTTGCGATCGCTGAAAATCGCTCAAATTTCTTTGCCTACGGCAAGCTCAAGTTAAGAACTTATTAAACCCTGCCCCGAATGGAGACAGAGTCGATAAGGTGTAGGCAAGATACCTCCTAACTGCGTCTCAGCTCCACCCGTCTCACTCCTTGCAGGAGATACAGGTGGAGTTTTTTCTGTCAGAACGCTCGTCTCTTAGCAAAGAGGCGACAGATTTTTTCATTCCAGTGAGCTAGTTATAGCCTACGAGTTCTGAACATGCATCTCCGGGCGTGCCTTCTGCGATGCAGCCTTCCCAGGTAATCCGCTGTACCAGGGGAGGCGGTAGCTGATCGGCATATGTCAAGGCTTGGTTAAATAGCTCAACGCTCTCAGCTCTATTGCCCTGACGAGCCAACAGCTGCGCTTTTAAATAGAGCAGCTCGGGGTTTTCAGGTGCCGCGCCGAGTGCCTGGTTGACAGCAGACATAGCTTCGTCATACTGCTCTAAATCGCGGTAGCCAATGGCAATGCCGCGCTGGCTAAGATAGATCGGGCTGCCGTGCTGATCCATACGGGCGATCGCCTCTTCCGGGTTAGAAAAAGGCAGATTGACCGCTAGCATCAGATCCATGTACCCTTTTAGCAAGTTTAGCTCTGGGTCATTGGGATCGATGCTTTCGGCATCATCGAGTTCGCTGAAGACGCGCTGTAGCATCGCTAAAGCGGTTGGCGTACCCCGCGCGACGCCTCGGGTTTTGAGCACATGTGCACCTTCTAAAAAGATGCCAACCGCCGTATATAGATGACCTCGCAGCGGGTCACTAGCCACCATGTCTTGGGCCTTAGATTGGGTCAGCGCGGCGCGGTTGGCAACTTCGCCCCAGTCGGCATCGAGATAGGCCATCGAAGCGAGCATGGCATGGACCAGGGGCTCATCGGCTTCAGTCGCTTCAGCCTCTCTCAAATATTCGCGAGCGCTGACGTAGTCGCCGTCTTTAAAAATGGCTTTAAACGCCGCTTCTGTTTGGTCGCCAATGTCGTGAGGTGAAGTGGTCCTGAAGGGATCGGCAGCTAGCGACGGCAGCGCCACACTCAGACTGAGCCCTAAGGCTAATAGCCCGCTCCCAAATCGGGTAGCTAGTTTATGGACAGATCGGCTCGGGCGCGAGCGTAGTCGAAATAGCGACATGTTGTGAGGATTGTGAGAGGCCATCGTATTTGGTGCGAAGCGGTACGGCAATAGACTGTGCCCAAAACGATACACAACGTAGCTATGGATAGTTGGGCATGCCTTCTTCAGCTAAAGTATATCCAGCCAATTTTGGCGATCACGCGTAGGTTGTGGAGATCTCACAGGTGGCATAGCGCCAAAGCACAGTCGCTAATTTATACATCCTTCGTTTCCTTTCATCCGAATTATTTTGGCTATCATCCTCGCAGGCGATCGCAGCGGCACTGGCAAAACGACCCTCACGCTGGCGCTGCTCGCCGCCCTTAAGAAACGTCGTTGCCATGTCCAATCCTTTAAAGTCGGGCCAGACTACATTGACCCGATGTTCCACGCGGCTGTGACAGGTCGGCCCTGCTACAGCTTAGATCCGGTGCTGACCAGCGAAAGCTACGTGCAGCAGAGCTTTGCCAATCACTGCACCGATGCTGACTATGCGGTGATTGAAGGCGTCATGGGTCTATTTGATGGCGCAACGGGCGTAGACGATACGGCAAGTACAGCTCATATTGCTCGGCTGCTAAATTTGCCGGTGCTGCTAGCAGTTGATTGTGCTCGGATGTCGAGATCGCTGGCGGCTCTGGTTCAGGGCTATAGAAGCTTTGACGCTCGGGTGAATGTGGCAGGCGTGATTTTGAATCGGGTGGGGAGCGATCGCCATCTACAGCTGTTGCGTGACGCCCTAGACGCGATCAATATGCCTATCTTCGGCGTGTTTCGTCGAGAAAAAGATATTCAGCTGCCCGACCGCCATTTGGGGCTGGTGCCGACCGGGGAGGTTAGCGGGTTTGGGCAAATTTCTGAACGGCTAGCTGGTTTGGGTAAGCGGTGTTTTGACTGGGAGAGGTTGGAGCGGTTGCTGGTCGCGGATGTGGCTAACGCCTGCGGCGACGCTTTGCGAACGACTGCGCTCAGCCATCGGGAGAGGCGGGAGGAGGGTGAGCGCAGGGTGAAGGTGGCGATCGCTCATGACTCAGCGTTTAACTTTTACTATGCTGATAATTTTGAAACTTTAGAAGCGCAGGGCGCAGAGCTAATTTGTTGGAGCCCGATTAACGATGAAAAACTGCCGGATGCCGATGGGCTCTACTTCGGTGGTGGTTTTCCAGAAGTATTTGCGGCTCAGCTGAGTGAAAATAAACCGATGATAGCGGCGGTGCGGCAGGCAGTTGAGCGAGGAATACCTACTTATGCAGAGTGCGGCGGGCTCATGTATCTCAGTCAGCGCCTGACCGATTTTGAAGGGAAGTCTTGGCCGATGGTGGGGAGCATTCCGCAGTCGGTGAAGATGGGCGGGCGGTTGGTATTGGGGTATCGAGAGGCGATCGCCCTTAACAACGGTCCCCTCCTCAGAAAAGGACAACCTGTTATTGGACACGAATTCCATAAGTCTGCTGTAGTAGAAAAGCTAACCCAGCCCGCTTATACAGCGCAGCGATATTGGGGCGAAGTGGAGCGACCCACCTCAGAAGGCTACCACCGACCCAACCTCCATGCCTCCTACGTTCACCTGCACTGGGGTGACCGGCCAGACATTGCCCAACGATTCATTCAGCAGTGCGAGCAGTTCAAAAAACGCTAGCCAATTTTCTTCACCACGTCCGCTAGCGCTGCTTTTGCATCCGCATACTCATACGAAAAGCCTGCCGCCTGCGTCCGCTCTGGCAATACCTTTTGCCCTTTGAGCACTACTACTGCGCCGTCGCCTAGCAGCGCCTCGATTGCAAAATCGGGCACAGGCAGCCAGGAGGGCCGATCCATCACTTCACCCAAAGTATCGGCCAGCTCTTTCATTCGCACTGGCTCAGGTGCGGTGCCGTTATACACACCTTGCATGGACGAATCGAGCAGCGCTTGCATATACAAATTGACCAAATCATCAATATGAATCCAGGAAAACCACTGCTGACCGCTGCCAATCGGTCCCCCGGCATATAGCTTGAAGGGCATGATCATTTTGGCGATCGCTCCCCCATCCCCCAGCACAATGCCCGTGCGAATAATCGCCACCCGCACCCCATAATCCTTCGCCTTCCGAGCCGCCGACTCCCAGCCCTGACAGACCTTAGATAAAAAGTCATTTTCTATCGGTTCGCTCGTTTCTAAAAACTCTGCCGACTCACTCGTGCCATAGAAGCCAATTGCCGAAGCACTCACCAGCACAACAGGCTTTTGCTCAGCATTTTTAATCGCCTCTACTAGCTTCTGCGTTCCTACTTGGCGACTATCAATGATGCGCCGCTTACGCTCAGCCGACCACCGCTCCGAAATTGGCTCACCCGCCAGATTGACGACCCCATCACAGCCTGAAATCGCCGTCTGCCAGTCACCCGACTCTGTCGGCTTGCAAGCAACAAATTCTAATGCCTTGAACTTAGGCGCAGCAAAAGCCTTACGCGCTTTCTCTATGCTGCGCGTTAGCACCTTTACATCGTGGCTTTCATCCACCAGCCGAGCAACCAATCGAGACCCGACAAACCCTGTTGCACCCGTAATGGCAATTTTCATAGCTGGGCGATATTCCTGTTTTATCAACTGCTCTTAATAGTAGCGAGCTGAGAAGCCTGAGGGCACAGAACATAAAATAGAGTTTATAGGTTGGCCGCGAGTTGCAAAGCCGATACTCAGCGCTGAACCACAATGGATGCAGTACAAGCTTCTATAGAGCATCAACGCAAACAATCAATAGAAGACATTCAGGCGCTATCGGCTGACCGCTTGCACAAAAAAGTCTTATACGGTTTCACTCTTTAACCACAAATTGGTTAATCCCGCTCCTCTGACTAAGTTTCACTAACAGGCCATAGCAAACCCGATGTTCTCAGTATGAAAAAATTCAGTAACAATATCAGTTCGAACCCGGGGTGAGCACAAGAAAATTGCATCCAAAGTGTGCATTGGCTTTTGGGCGATGCAGACGTGGCGAGAAGCCTCATTTTTTCGTGCTCAACTTTCTCAATAGCTTGACCCTATTGACACGCATAGAGATGTTTTCTCAATAGGGATCACCTTATTGATTCTTGCGCTTACCCTGAGTTCCAACCTGTCCTGAGCTTAAGAACTTCAGGCAAATTCAGTGCCCTAGACAGTTCTGTCAGTCCGCTCCACTTTGTTTGCTCGTCACAAGACACATTTTCGAAATCAGCATCTCGAAGATAGGCATCGCTAAGATTTGCTCTATACAAATCAGCAGAATGCAAATTAGTACCTATTAAGTACGCACCTCTAAAATCAGCACCACGTAGTCTGGCATTCCTAGAGTTAGTGTCGATAAGCTTAGACCCGCGTAAATTGACGTTGCTCAGAACGGTCAGGCGTTAAGGCAATAGGCGATCGCCTGTCTAGAAGCAGCGCTCATTCCTTCTTATGCAAGTCAGAGATCGCTCAAACACATTAATATTTTAGAAACGCTTGAGGGCCATCCCATGCAATTAGAAGACTACTTCGACTTTCTAGAATCCCACGACATTCGCATCAAGGACACTCGCGTCGGCATCGAAACCGTCTTGTATGACTACATATTCCGCGCCCGAACGCCTGAAGAAATTGAAAAATCCTACTCGACAATTACGCTAGATCAGGTTTACGCAACCATCCTTTACTACCTGCGGAACAAAGAAACCATCGATCAGTACATCACTGACTGGATTGAGTACGGCGACAAGATGCGTAGAGAACAGGAAGCAAATCCAACGCCAGCAATGATCAGATTACGAAAGCTGAGAATAGAACAAAAGCTAGGGCAGATAGTAACGTAGCGTAATCAATGATCACATACCTTACGGATGAAAACGTTGATTTAGTTTACATGAGGCAAATAAGACGACGTGAACCTCAGATCGTCGTTAGAGCAGTCGGCGAGCCAGGGGCTCCTCCGAAAGGTACGCTCGACCCAGAGATACTGGAATGGTGTGAAGTCAATCAGTTTGTACTCGTCACTAACAACCGAACGTCAATGCCGCCGCATCTAACGGATCATCTAAAGGCGGGCCGTCACATACCTGGAATATTGATACTGAGCGCGAGTATGAGCATCGGTGCGATTATCAATGAGCTAATATTTCTAGCTAAAGCAGTCTCAGACAAAGAGTTTCAGGATCAAATCAGGCATATGCCCATCGCATAATGCCGAAATCAACCACGTTAGCCTTTAACGCCGCTGCCGGTCTCTGAAGGCACAATGTATCGTTGAGCTGCTACGAAAAACAAAATCACTGGCACAATTGATATTACCGAGCCCGCAGCGATCAGTCGCCAGTCGAGCGAGAAGCTACCGGCCAAGCGAGCGACGCCAAGCGGCAGCGTGTAATATTCTGGCCTATCCAAGATCAGCAACGGCCAGAGGAAATCGCTCCACGAGCCGATGAAGACGAAGATCGCTAGCGTCACCAGTGCCGGGCGCACGGACGGAATCATGATGTGCCACCAGATGCCTAATTCAGTGCAGCCATCCATCCGGGCCGCTTCTTCGAGTTCTTTGGGCACAGTTTGAAACGCCTGACGCATCAGGAAAATGCCAAAGGCTGAGGCAATAGAAGGAAAGATTGCGCCGATGTACGAGTTGGTGAGACCGAGCTGTACGGTGAGGATGTACAGCGGAATCATCACAATTTGGAACGGAATCAAAATTGTGGAAACGATTAGCGAAAAAAGGATTTCTCTTCCTCTGAAGTTCAGCCTAGCTAGAGGATAGGCGGCTAAAGAGCACAAAATCAGGTTGAGAACGACGGTGACAACGGCAATTAGCGTGCTGTTGAAGAAATAGCGGCCAAAGGGGTTAGTCTGCCAGACCTTGACGAAGTTGCCAAAGGTAGGGGACTCGGGTAAAAACTGTGGCGGGAACTGAAAAAGATTTTCTGTAGAGCCTTTGAAAGCAGTGCTGACGAGCCACAGGAGGGGGAGGAGCATGATCAGGGCGATCGCCCCCAACAACCCATACATCAGAAGCGATTTCACCCGCGGCTGATCTGCTGACTTGCTAGCTCGCTTACTGACCGGCACCATTAGCCAAACTCCCGCGTCTGCATTAGCCAAAACCCATCAAAATTTTCAGCTTCCGGGCTCTTTTGCACTGCAATAAAATGCACATTGTTTGCTGCCTGTTTAGCCGCTTCGAACCGCTGCCCCTCCGCCTGAATATCAGCCCCGACAAGATCCGCTAGCAGCCAAGTTTCACTTGTACCCGTATCTAGCAGCAGCCGCGCCGCGTCACTATTGCCAGAGACATAATTACTTGCCTCCTCGCGCCCAGCCCTAACGCAAGACATCTCCAGCCCAGACATCCAGGCAGCGAGCGCTGCCGCCCGAGAAGAATAGACAATAAAACCCGGAATTGGCGTATCAGGGCTCACCCCGGTCATTTCCAGCGGAAACGACTCACCAAAGCCGATGTCCCACTCTTCCATATCGGCAAAGTCTTTAGCAGGCAAAGTAACCAGCGCCCATTTTTGACCTACCAACGCATCCGGCAGGGGATTGACCACTTCTAGCGGTTTGGCAATTGAAGGAGAAGCTCCTGCCTGATAGCCCGGTTCATCGGGATAGACATTTTTCTGCCGATCTTCTAGCCACTGCTGTAGAGCCAGCGTGCGGCGGCTAGGAAAAGGAAGCAAACCCAATTCTTCGCAGGCTCGCTTGATCATGTTTTGCATCTGGTAGCGAAAAAAGCGAACCCGCGTGGGGGAGCTATCGGTTTGAGCGATCGCCTCCTCCAAAGCCACCTTCAGCTCCTCCGAATTTACCTGATTATTAGACACATATTTGCTATAGCGAAATAGCGCTGCCGGGTCGTCATCGACTGACTGCAATCCTTCGCAAATCAAAATCTCCCAACGCTTCTTCTGCCGCTCGTCTAATATCGGTCTGGAGTAAAAATCCAGCTCCCAAACAGTGCCCATAGTTTTTTGTAGGTGTGTATTGCTCCCTCTCCGCGAATGCTCTAAATGCTGGCGCTCTAACGTTTAGTTAGCGTCAGCTTCAGAGAGCACCTGAGCGACATTTTTAGCCCGCTCCTCCGCCTCAGCCATCATGGTCGGCATCTCTTTTAAAATCTCACCCGGATATTTCTCTAAAACCTGGGTCGAAAGCGCAATCCGGCCTCGCTCATCATCAATGTTTAGTACGACAGCCTTGATCGAATCGCCTACCTTAAATACATCGCCTAAAGAAGACACATAGCTTTTGCTGATCTGCTTAATGTGCAGCAGCCCCGAGGCCCCGCCAAAATCTACAAACGCGCCAAAAGGTTTGAGCGAAGCAATCGTTCCTTCAATCAGTTCGCCCTTAGTCAGGTGGCTCATGGCCGAGGCCCGCGCAGCAATTCGCTCAGAGAGCACCAGCTTGTTATCGTCTGGGTTGACCTCTAAGAAGGCCACGTTCAGGGTTTGGCCCATCAGCGAATCGAGATCTTCTACCCGCTTAGCCAGGTGCGACCTGGGAATAAATGCGCGCAGACCGCTGACATCGCCCGTTACCCCGCCCTTATTACTGCCGGAGATAGTCACTTCAATCACATCGCCATTCTCCTGCCGCTCTTGCAGCCGCTCCCACAGCGCCTTAATTTCCATCTGGCGAATAGAAATCACCATTTGGCCATTGGCATCCTGGTCACGCACGATTAAAAACTTGCGCTCCGTACCGATGGGCACTGCTTCTTCTAGGGTGACATCTGACTCTAGCGAAGCTTCTTTGAGCGGCAAAAAGGCTGCTGATTTGCCGCCAATATCGACGTAGGCTCCGTCCACATCGTGGGTTTCAACTGTACCGGTCACCACGCTACCGCGCTCAAACTGGTAACTTTGCTGATCTAAAGCTTTTGCAAAATCTTCGGCTGAAAAGGTCAACGGAGAAATCTCCAAAGTCGGATTAGTAAGTAGCCTTTCAAATATACGGGCTATTGGTGGGTTTAGACCATTCGAGGGTTGACCTCCAAGGCCGAGGCCACTCGCGTCCAACCCAGACAAAACCCGGCTGAGCCAATCTTCAAGAAACCTGACTCAAACTTCATCGATATCATCAAGAATTATTGAGTAGACTGCTAAAACATAAAGTCATCGCCCACGAAGGGCTAAATCCCGATTAATCTCTAGGTAGAGACAGCTTATATATTAGAATTCCGTTGGGCTTGCACCGCGCATTGAGCTGAGCGTTAGGTCAGTCTGTTTTTTGCCGCACGGGGGGCGCGTTATAGTGGTTCAGTTCCATATTCAGACCGACAGCGAAATACCGGCATCTACTCAGCTATATGACCAGATCTGGTTTGCTATTGCCTCCCGGCAATATCCACCCGGTTACCGCCTGCCCAGCACCCGGCAGTTGGCTATGCAAACCGGACTACATCGCAACACCATTAGTAAGGTATACCGTCAGCTAGAGGATGCGGGCGTCGTCGAAGCCATGCCAGGATCGGGCATTTATGTCCGGGCTGAAGGTACGACAGAAATTGTTAAACCCGGCTCGCCGCTGCTCGATAAGTTTCCTAAAGCGCAAGAGCTGGTAGAGAACAGTCTAGATGAGCTGCTGCGTCAGGGCTGCTCGCTGCATCAGTCGCGTGAGCTGTTTATGGCTGAGGTCGATTGGCGGCTGCGCTGTAGCGCTCGGGTGCTGGTCACTATCAAAAAGGAAGATGGCGCAGGCGAACTTATGGTGCGCGAGCTGGAGCAGGCCCTCCAGATTCCTGTGCAGCTAGTGCCCTTAGAAGAACTAGAGCAGGTGCTCTCTCAGACGCGCTCAGGCACAGTGGTGACCAGCCGGTATTACATTAATGAGGCGGAGGCGATCGCCGCCCCCAAATCCGTCCGCGTCATCCCCATCGACATTTACGACTACGCCAAAGAGCGTGAGCTGCTCAAAGAACTGCCCAAAGACACCTGCCTGGGCCTGGTCAGTCTCAGCAGCGGCATCATCCGCATTGCCGAAGTGCTCTCCTACAGCCTGCGCGGTGACGACATTCTGGTGATGACCGCCCAAACGGAAGACGCACAAAAGCTGTCCGCCGTCGTCCGCAGCGCTCAGACCATCGTTGCCCTGGATACTGCCAGCTATCCAGCCATCAAAGAAGCTCTCCTCGCTGCCCGCAACGACATCATTCGTCCCCCTGAAATTATCCGCTGCGAAAACTACATCGGTGAGAAGTCGATAGGCCGTCTGAAGCGTGAGTTAGGCTTGGATTAAGCGCTATAGCTCGTGGTCATAAAGGAGTTTTCGAAATAGCTAAGAAGTCCTATGAGCTCTATTGCCTCGTAGGGCTTTTTGTAGTCTTTATTTATTGTTTTTCGGCACAAACTGATACTGAATATAGTATCATTATTGACATAGGCAGTCAGAGATAGACAGTCAAAGGAAACTTATGAAAAATATTAATGAAAAATATTATGAAAAATAATTCGTATGGCAAAGTTAGAGAAATTAGTAGAATCATTTCTGTCCAACTCTAGTGACTTTAAATTTTCGGATGTAGAAAAAGTTTTGAGCGCATTTGGCTTTCAAGAAGCACGCGCAAAAGGCAGTCATCATATGTTTCGGCATCCAGACGGTCGAAAAGTTCCAGCTATTCCAAAGAGCGGCAAAAGAGTAAAGAAAATTTATATCAAAAAAATTGTCCAGCTACTTAAGCTAGAGGAGTGGTATGAACAGCAAAAAGAAGACTGAAGAAAAGTCGTTAGATTTCTATCTCAATCTCAACTATCCCATTACGCTATATCCAGAGGCAGAAGGAGGCTTCACTGTCGAAGTTGCAGATCTACCTGGATGTTTTAGTCAGGGAGAGACGATAGAGGAAGCTTTTGAGATGATTGCAGAAGCCCGCGGGCTTTGGATAGAGACTGCTTATGAGTATGGCGATCCAATTCCGATGCCGTCTACCGAAGCTACGTACAGCGGTAAGACAATGCTGAGAATGCCTAAGTCTCTACACGGTAAGCTAGCGGAAAGTGCCAAACGAGAAGAAGTCAGTCTCAATCAATACATTGTGTCGCTACTGAGCGAAAGAAATGCGCTTGGAGCCATTAAAGATATTCAAAATCAAATAAACGAAATTCGCCAGCAGCCAGAACATGGAAAACCTTCAGCCTACTTAGTGAGTGAAGGGTCAAAGTGATTCAATTTAGAGGTGGTACAAGTGTAGACAGCAAACAGGGCAATGATAAGCCACTTAGCTTTTATATGAACTTAAACTATCCTGTGGCTCTCTATCCCGAAGAAGACGGCGGGTTTACGGTCGCCGTGATGGATCTGCCGGGATGCGTTAGCCAGGGTGCCACAGTTGAAGCCGCTTTTGAGGCGATCACCCCAGCCCGCGCCCACTGGCTTGCAACCGCCTACGAACACGGTGACATGATCCCCCTACCCTCGACCAGGGCGGCCTACAGCGGCAAAGCGCTGTTGAACATGCCGCCCACGCTACACCGGAGACTAGCCGATAGCGCCAGACGTGAAGGCGTCAGCCTGAATCAATACATCGTAACCCTGCTCAGCGAACAAAACGCCTTCAGTGAAATCAGCGCTATCCAAGATAAGCTAGACGCCATTCAGCAACAGCTTGCTCACCGGCAATCCCCAGCGCACCTGAGAGCGCAGAGAGCCGCGCAGACCGGAGCCGCTAGAGACTCAAAGCTGAACGATTGAGATCTCCATCCATCAAACCGCGATGGGCGGTTCAGCCGCTAGAAACGAGCGGATAATCTGCAAATAGTTTTCTGCGTCTTCCAGCATGGGAAAATGCGCGGTGTCCGGCATCAGGGCGTATTGCATCTGCTCGCTTATATCGGCAGCAGCGCGGCCTAGTTTAGCCGGTGTGATTTTATCATATTCGCCAGAGACCATTAGAGTCGGCACTTTTAGCGACGCAAATGCCGTTGGCATTACCTCAGTGGCATGTTTACTCACGGCGGCCTTTAGCGTGCCAATAGAGGTCAGCGCATCGGCCCTCAAAAAGTCGTTGAGAAAGGCTTTTTTCTCAGACAGCGGAATCGATCCCTTCAGGAAGCGCGACATGAACATCTGAGGGGCAAGCGGAATCTGGCCGAGCCATCTGGGCCGAAAGGCGACGACGTATCCGCCAAAGAAATAAAAGGCTTCAAAAGCCCACTTCTGGTAGGGAAAGCTGCCGTTGCAGGTCAAAATTGCTTTTTTCACCCGTTCTGGGTAGCGCTCTAGGAAATACAGCGCTGCCGTACCGCCTAGAGAATGGGCGTTGATATACACCGGCTGTTTGAGGTTGAGCGCATCTAGCAAACCGAGTAAGTCATCGGCAAAGCTTTCTAAAGTGCTTAATGAGGGATCGCTAGCCATTTTTTCGGGTGGGGCAGGTTGCGATCGCCCAAACCCCCGCATGTCATAGAGCAGGCAGTCGTACTCGTCTTTGATGGCTTCAGCAGTCGATTCCCAATAGCGCGCCGAGCCCGCCCAGCCGTGCAAAAAGACCATCACCGGCTTGGCATCTGCCTTTTCTTGAACACCGGGATGGTCCTGGCTAGAGATCCATTCGTAATAATGATCAACGCCGTTGACGCTAACGTAGGGCATCGCAACTATCCAGCAGGCTTTGTTTAAATCAGGCAGATTCGGGCTTGGGCAGCGAAGAGGGATGTAGCAGCAAATCAGCCGTTGAGCGATTTTCGACCATCTCACGAGTGATCACGCAGTGGGTGACGTCTTCCCGTGAGGGTAACTCGTACATGACGTCCAGCATAATTTCTTCAATGATGCTGCGCAGCGCTCTTGCACCAGTTTTACGGTTAAAGGCTTCTTTGGCGATCGCCCGAATCGCATCCGGCTTAAACTCCAAATCCACATTATCCATCCGCATCAGCTTTTTAAACTGCTTCACCAAAGCATTCTTCGGCTCCGTCAGAATAGTTACTAGCGTCTCTTCGTCTAACGGCTCCACAATCGAAATCGCCGGAATCCTACCGATAAATTCAGGGATCATGCCAAATTTGACAATGTCGTCCGCCGCCAAATGCTTCAAAGTCAGAGACGACTTCTTTTCATTGCTAGCAGCGAGTCCTGGCTGCACAAACCCCATAGATTTTTTGCCGATTCGCTGCTCCACAATCTTGTCAAGCCCGACAAAAGCCCCACCGCAGACAAACAAAATATTGTGCGTATCAATCTGAATGCAGTCCTGATAGGGATGCTTGCGCCCGCCCTGAGGCGGCACATTTGCGATCGTACCCTCCAGCATCTTCAAGAGCGCCTGCTGTACCCCTTCCCCGGAGACATCACGAGTGATCGACGGGTTCTCACTTTTGCGAGCAATCTTATCAATTTCATCAATGTAGATAATGCCGCGCTGGGCCTCGTCCACATCTAGATCAGCCACTTGCAGCAGTCGTAGCAGGATATTTTCCACGTCTTCACCGACATAGCCCGCTTCCGTTAGCGTCGTGGCATCGGCAACTGCAAACGGCACTTCCAAAATCGCCGCCAGCGTCTGAGCCAGTAGCGTTTTGCCACAGCCAGTAGGGCCGATTAGCAAAATATTCGACTTTTGCAGCTCAATATTGTCCTCATCGCCCTCAATATCAGATTGCACAAAGCTCAGACGCTTGTAGTGGTTATAGACCGCTACCGACAGCACCTTCTTGGCTTCATCCTGGCCAATCACATGCTCATCCAAATGCTCCTTAATCTCACGTGGCTTAGGGATTTGGTTCAGGGCAATCGGAGAAGGGGACTTGCGCCGTCGCTCTGGCATCTGCTCGCGACGGGGGGCAGGCGCAGCTGCCGACGAATTAGAGTCGAACAGCTCCTCATCTAAAATCTCATTGCACAGGTCGACGCATTCATCGCAGACGTAAACGCCTGGCCCGGCAATCAGCTTGCGCACCTGCTCCTGCGACTTACCGCAAAAGGAACACTTCAAATGGGAGTCGTACTTAGACATAACCGTTACCCTACCGCAGTCAGCTTAGTATCAGAGAGCATCTGTCTGGTGACCACTTGATCAATCAGACCGTATGTCTGCGCTTCTTCAGCAGACATAAAGAAATCTCGTTCAGTATCCGCTTCGATCCGAGCTATATCTTGACCGGTATGGTTGGCGAGCATTTCGTTCAGGCGCTTCTTCAAGTACAAGATTTCCCTTGCCTGGATTTCAATATCGGCAGACTGTCCTTGAGCGCCGCCAGAGGGCTGGTGAATCATAATGCGAGAGCTGGGCAAAGACATCCGCTTGCCCTTGGCCCCGCCCGAAAGTAAAAACGCCCCCATACTGGCCGCTAACCCAAAGCAAATGGTGACCACGTCCGGGCGAATTTGCTGCATGGTGTCGTAGATCGCCATTCCCGCCGTGATCGATCCGCCAGGGGAGTTAATGTAGAGCTGCACGTCTTTTTCGGGATCTTCTGCATCCAGGTACAGCAGCTGAGCCACGATGGAGTCTGCCACCTCATCCATGACCGGCGTTCCTAAAAAGACAATCCGCTCCCGCAGCAGCCGCGAATAGATGTCGAAAGCCCGTTCGCCCCGGCCAGACTGCTCAAGCACCATAGGGACTACATTCATTGGCCTTGGGCTGAGGGGGCGATCGCTCGCCTGAAAGTTCGCCATCTGGCCATGACCTAGAAAGGGCACAGCAGGGCTAAATGGCTCATGCCTACGATTCGGTGTATCCATAAAACTGAAGCAGCCGCCTATATACGTGCTTAATGTACCGCATCTCAAACCCTAACTAAAGTTAAAGACGCGATACCAATGTAGCGAAGTCACCTCGTTTTCGACATTCCTTTGGCCATTTTGGGGGACGCATTATCTGCTGATCCCCAGCCGATGGTACCTATGGCCCGATCATGTCAGGCAGAGCTTATTCGTCATCTTCCACCTCAACCGCCTCAGCTTCAATTGTCTTAGCTGCTGAGGTACCCATTTCCGCAGATCCCGTTTCGACAGGCTCAGCTTCAATGGCTTCAGCATCCGCATCGTCCTCTTCTGGAACCTCCGGACTCAGCGTGCCCTCAGGCACTAGCTCAACCGTCGAATTCTCCTTTAGCCAGGCCAGAATTTTCTCTTTGAGCAAATCTTCATTGACGACCTCGTTGAGCCGCTCAGGATCGACTTGGCTCGGATCTTCTACTTCGGCCATCATTTCTTCAGTCCGAGCAACGACCTCAGCTTCTTCAACGGCGATTTCTTCCAGCTTGGCAATTTCTCCTAAGGCCAGCGTCCGGCGCAGTCGCTCAACCGCGTCAGGGCGCGCATTGGCGCGCATATTTTCGATCAGATCTTTAGTCAAGAACTTGCTCAGGTCAATTCCCTGACGGCTCAGCTGCATCGCAGTCTGAGAGACAATGAAATCGACCTCGCGCTTCACGAGCGTATCGGGAATTTCGGCCTCTATGTACTCTACTAATTCATCTAGCAGCGCCTGCTCGATGTTGCTATCGGTAGCGTCAGTAGCCTCCTGCTGGTAGCGTTCTTCCAGCGACTGGCGCAGCGCTTCTAGCGTTTCAAATTCGCTGACTTCTTCGGCAAAGTCATCGTCTATCTCGGGCAGTTCTTTTTCTTTGAGTTCTTTGAGCGTGATTGTAAACGTAGCGGGTTTACCGGCTAGCTCGGCTTGGGGGTAGTCCTCTGGGAAGCTGACTTCAACGTCTTTATCTTCCTCTAGCGCCATGCCGACTATCCCCTCTACAAATCCGGGAATAAAGCGACCTTCTTTGATTTCAACTTGAAAGTCTTGAGCGCTGCCGCCTTCAAATTCTTCTAGCTCGCCTGCCTCGTTTTTAGCTTTGCCGACAAAGTCAACAACCGCGACGTCGCCTACCTGAGCAGGTCTGTCTTCTACAGGAACCAAGGTGGCCAGGTTCTCCCGATAGCCTTCTAAAGTTTCGTCTACCCGGCTGGCGTCGGCCTTGATTTCTTCAGCGGTTACGCTTAGCCCTTTGTACTTATTGAGGGTGACCCGAGGCGGCACATCGACTGAAGCAGAGATGTTCAAAGGTTCGCCGGGAGTATAGTCTCCGAGCAGCTTTTCAAAGTCTGAGCGCAGCTGATAGTTGCCAAGGGCGTCTATTTCCTCTTGCTTGATGGCTTGCTCTATTACCTTTTGCAGCATGTCTTCTAGGGCAGCGGCCTTGAGCTGCACCGTACCGATGCGCTGAATCAAAATCTGGCGCGGCACCTTGCCCTTACGGAACCCAGGAATATTGGCCGACTTCATGTAGTCCCGCAGTACTTTTTCGTAGCTCTGCTTTGACAGTTCGGCGGGCACTTCTATTTCGAGGCCGACCTGACTATCGGGCAATTTTTCCTGGGTAACTTTCATTGACAAATACTGGGGTTGGACATTAGTTGAGGGCAGATGACTGCGATCGCTTCACAGAAAATCCGCGCAGTAAGACATCATACACCCGATTATATGGGTTGTAGATGGACTTCAATCATATCGGTTGCAGATGGCCCGCTCGGTCAGCCTTGAGCCAGCAGCTGATGCTGTAGATGGCAGTACCGGTAGCTCAAGGTGCTGTTTCACTTAAGGTATAGTAGCTACAGCTATTCTGCGGCGCTCGTCTGTGGCACTGCCACTTTGCTATAAAACTTACTAAATTTAACTTTTAGACTTATAAGACAACCCCCAAGGAGGATATCAATTTGACTGACTCTTACCATGTCGCCGTTCTAGGTGCCACTGGCGCGGTTGGCACCGAACTCATACAGCTGCTGGAAGCGCGCGACTTTCCGATAAAGTCTTTGAAGCTGCTGGCTTCACCTCGCTCAGCGGGCACTCAGATTGAGTTTAGACGAGAGGCGATCGCCGTCGAACCCGTCAGCGCCGCCGCCTTTACAGGGGTAGATATTGTGCTGGCTTCCGCTGGGGGCGGTGTCTCCAAGCAGTGGGCCCAGCCCATCGTCGATGCTGGCGCACTGATGATTGACAACTCCAGCGCTTTTAGAATGCAGCCCTCGGTACCGCTAGTGGTACCAGAAGTAAATCCAAAAGCCGCCGCAGACCATCGGGGTATCATTGCCAATCCCAACTGCACGACTATCTTGATGAGCGTCGCGCTGTGGCCGCTGCACCAAATTCAGCCAATCCGCCGAATTGTCGTGGCGACCTATCAGTCCGCTAGCGGGGCGGGCGCGCGGGCAATGGAAGAAGTCAAGCAGCAGGCCCAAGCTATTTTAGATGGGAAAACGCCGCCGACAGAAAGCTTCCCTTATCCTTTGGCCTTTAACTTGTTTCCTCACAATACGCCGCTCAACGAGCAAGGCTACTGCGAGGAAGAAATGAAAATGGTCAATGAGACCCGCAAAATTTTTGGTGCGCCAGACTTGAGAGTATCGGCTACCTGTATTAGAGTCCCGGTGTTGCGGGCACATTCTGAAGCAATTAATGTAGAGTTTGAGCAGTCGTTTGCCGTAGCCGAGGCGAGAGCTGCGATTCAGCAGGCCAGCGGCGTCAAGCTGGTAGAAGACTGGGAGGCCAATTATTTCCCAATGCCTATCGATGCCAGCGGTCAGGACGATGTTCTAGTCGGGCGCATCCGTCAGGATATTTCCCATCCATCTGGCATGGAGCTGTGGCTCAGTGGCGACCAAATTCGCAAAGGCGCTGCCCTTAACGCCGTTCAAATTGCAGAATTGGTGGTGGCAAAGCAATGGCTCAAATCGCCAGCCGCCCTCGCGACATAAACCAAAAGCAGGTAACGAGTATGACTAATAGCGCCGAAAGCGCTAACAGTGCCAGGAGCGCTCCTAGATTTGGGCGAGTGCTAACGGCAATGGTGACGCCTTTTTCCCCCGAAGGAGGCGTTAACTACGCGGTAGCAGAGAAGCTGGCTAGCCATTTAGTTGACCACGGCACCGATGCACTGGTGGTGTGCGGCACGACGGGCGAGTCACCAGCGCTCACCTGGGATGAGGAGTATGCTTTGTTTAAGGCGATCAAGCAGGCGGTAGGTAGCCGCGCTAAGGTGATCGCGGGCACCGGCTCCAACAGTACTCAAGAGGCGATCGCTGCCACCCAAAAAGCCCAAAAACTTGGCCTAGACGGATCTTTGCAGGTCGTACCCTACTACAACAAGCCACCCCAGTTGGGGCTGTATGGTCACTTCAAGGCGATCGCCCAAGCCGTACCAGATCTACCAATCATGCTCTATAATGTTCCTGGGCGTACAAGCTGCAATCTCTTGCCCGAAACAGTCGTTCAGCTATCAAAGATTTCCAATATCGTTGCTATCAAAGAGGCAAGTGGGAACCTTGATCAGGTTAGCGAAATCAGCAGAGCAACCCCTTCTGACTTTGAGATTTACTCTGGAGATGATTCCCTAACGCTGCCGATGCTTTCCGTAGGGGCTGTAGGCGTTGTCAGCGTGGCCAGCCACCTGGTAGGCGACTGGCTCCAACAGATGGTTCGGGCTTTCGAGGCAGGTCAAGTCAGCGAAGCAGCAGCGCTGCATCTCAAGCTTTTTCCTTTGTTCAAGGCGCTATTCGCAGTAACCAGCCCAGTTCCTCTGAAAATGGCGTTGACGCTGCAAGACTGGCCCGTTGGCAACTGTCGACTGCCCCTTTGTGAAGGCTCAGCCGAATTACAAAATCAGCTCAAAGCCATGCTCATCAGTCTAGATTTGCTGGCGGCCAATTAGCACTTCAAGCACTCAGAAGCACGCTAGCTAGCGCTAACCAGGCCATGCAGCTTCCCTAAGCAAAGCATCTATCGACATTCCTTTAACCGATTAAGACTCGGAAGCACCGACCAGCTAGAGCGAATAAGCTAATTCGTGAAGTCAATCCGTCGAAGTATAGAGCCCAAACACAGAGCCTAAACACAGGGCCGAGGCATAAACTGAAATCTCAGCTAAGCTACTTGCATAAACCAAGCACTAAGGTAAAGATCCGTCATACACTCCAGAATTCATACAGCTCAACTCATCTGTGGCTGTCGGTTTGTGCCTGATGAAGCCGCCGACCTCCGCTTAAGCCCTCGCGACCTCTGCCCAAACACATCCAGGGTTCGCCGCCCGTGCTACCACCGGCCTACCGGCGTTTCTATAGCAAAGCTGCTGACCTAAAGCGCTGTAAGACTAGAGCACTGTAGTTAGAGCCTTTAGACTTTCCGCTAAGACCACCTATCAAAGTCTGTCAAACCAGCCTCGGCGAGCTGACCCCAATCGCCCACAAGTTTTTCGACCATTCCATTTATCATCCAACAAAGGAAGCTACATGAGTAGAAGTATCAGTAAAAGCAAATCAGAAAATACCCTCAAGATTATTCCGCTCGGCGGACTCCACGAGATCGGCAAAAACACCTGCGTATTTGAATACGACGATGAAATTGTCCTGCTAGACGCGGGCCTCTCTTTCCCTACTGAAGGGATGCACGGCGTTAACATAGTGCTGCCCGACATCACTTATCTCAAGGAAAATCAGCACAAAATTAAAGGCATGATCGTCACCCACGGTCACGAAGACCATATTGGTGGCATTGCCTTTCACCTCAAGCAATTCAATATTCCTGTCATTCACGGTCCGCGCTTAGCGATGGCCCTTTTACAGGGCAAGCTCGAAGAAGCAGGCGTCTCTGATCGCACCAAGCTACACACAGTGGGCCCTAGAGATACCGTGCAGTTTGGTAAGCACTTCAGCGCTCAGTACATTCGCAATACGCACTCGATGGCCGATAGCTTCACAATGGCTATCAAAACCCCAGTGGGCACTGTCATTCACAGCGGCGACTTCAAGGTTGACCACACCCCCGTAGACGGCGAATTCTTTGACTTTCAAAAAATTGCTGAATACGGTGAGGAGGGCGTACTGTGCCTGATTAGCGACTCCACCAATGCCGAGATTCCGGGCAATACCCCTTCAGAGCGAGCCGTCTTTCCCAACCTGGACAGAGAGTTCAACAACGCTGAGGGGCGGCTGTTTGTCACGACCTTTGCGTCCTCTGTGCACCGGGTAAGTATGTTGCTAGAGCTTGCCCAAAAGCATAAGCGCGATGTATTTGTCGTGGGTCGCTCAATGCTGAACGTCATTTCTCATGCCCGCAACCTGGGCTACATCAAATGCCCCGACGATTTGTTTAAGCCGCTTAACATGCTTAAGCAGTGCCCCGATAAGAAGGCCATGATCCTCACTACCGGATCTCAGGGCGAGCCGATGGCAGCGCTCACTCGGATTGCCAATCGTTCCCACCGCCAGCTGAGAATTGAAAAGGGTGACACCGTCATCTTTTCCTCTAATCCCATTCCGGGCAATACCATCAGCGTGGTTAACACCATTGATAAGCTGATGCAGCAGGGCGCGCGGGTAATCTACGGCAAAGACAAGGGCCTGCACGTTTCTGGTCATGGATATCAAGAAGATCATAAGCTAATGCTGGCGTTGACCCGGCCTCAGTTCTTCATTCCAGTACATGGCGAGCACAGAATGCTGGTCAAACATGCTGAGATGGCCCAGCAGTCAGGAGTTGCTCCCGAAAATGTCGCTATCGTCAACAACGGCGATGTGATTAAATTGACCGCTGATAGCATGAAAGTCGATGGCAAGGTGACTTCAGGCATTGAACTGGTCGATTCGTCCCGGACAGGTATCGTTGAGCGCGGGGTGCTCAAAGAGCGCCAGCAGCTAGCGGAAGACGGCATCATCACTGTCTCGGCTGCGGTCGATGCTAAAGGTCGGCTGCTGAGCGAGCCTGCTGTTAACCTGCGCGGGGTCGTGACTGTTAAAACTCAGGAACAGTGGGAGCGCGGCATTATTCCAGTGGTGAAGAAGTCTCTGGGAAGCCGTTGGAAAGAAGTCGTTGACAATGCTGATAGCGCTCAGCCTACTGTGAATTGGGATGGGCTGCGATCGCGCCTAGAAGAAGATCTGCGCCGGTTCGTCCGACGTGAGCTGCCCAAGCAGTATCCGGTTGCAGTCCTCATGCTTCAGCACATTGATGGCCAGCCACCTAACAAAGGGCAGTCTGCCGATCAACCTACCCGAGAATCAAACTCGGGCGGTCCTAGACGGCGACGCTCCCTCTCTACGGCTTCGGCTTCGTGATCGAGATCTAGCAAGGAAGCGCTCAGGTGCTCCCGAATGCGATCGCTCTAAAGCTCTGGCGCGCACAGATATTGATCGCCAGAGCTTTTAAGCTGATCGGGACGGGTCAAAGGTCAGCCCCGACTCACAAATTTGAATTAATTGACTGCTAAATTAATTTTTTGTATATCTAAAGTTTACAAAAGCGTCACTGGCGCTATAATACAGCCACGGAAGCTGCTGCGAAAGGTTAGGTTGACCCTATGCATCAGGCGTTGATCAGCAGTCAGTACGCAGTTGGCACTGGATGTAGGTGACGGCTAGGCATAGTTGGCGCTGGTGCAGTTAGCGCTAAGGTTTGAACCGCTTGAGCTGTCTTGAGCAATATTTTTTGTAGCGCTTAAGTTTCTGTAGCCTTTGAGAATGCAGTCGTTGACAGCGCACTTTCTTACAGCACTCTAGTGCTCATCAGGCTATATAGCAGTATGAGACAAGCACCTAACAGCAGTAAAAGCAGCTTTTTCATTGGTGAGTTTTAGGAAGATATCCTATCATTCACCCCGGATTGAACAGCTTTTCTGACAGACCGATTTTTCCAAGATTTTAAGCTTCCAAAATTTAAGTTTTTTACGACCCCAGGATCCGCTGGCAATGCAGCCTACGAAGGGCATCAGCTGGCAGGCTTCAGAGGATTATTGAATGTCCAAGCAGATTGTTATTGCAGAGCAGCATCGAATTGCCGCTGTTTTTTCAGAAGATCAAATTCAAGAAGTCATTGTTGCAACCGGTAGCCATCAGGTCGGAGACATCTACCTCGGAACGGTAGAAAACATCTTGCCCGGTATCGACGCTGCTTTTATCAATATTGGCAACGGTGATAAAAACGGCTTCATGCATGTTTCCGACTTGGGACCGCTTAAGCTCAAGCGCATGGCTGGCTCCATCACCGAACTGCTAGCGCCTCAGCAAAAGGTGCTAGTGCAGATCATGAAGGAGCCTACGGGCAACAAAGGCCCTCGGCTGACTGGCAAAGTGACCCTGCCGGGCCGATATCTGGTACTCATGCCCTATGGCAGAGGCGTCAATTTATCCCGACGAATTCGCAGCGAAACTGAGCGCAATCGCCTGCGGGCTCTCGGTATCCTGATCAAGCCAGCCGGTATGGGGCTGCTGATTAGAACTGAAGCGGAGGGCGTCTCTGAAGATGCCATTATCGAAGATTTAGAGGCACTACAGCGGCGCTGGGAAGCCATTCAGGAAGAGGCGCTGGCAACTCGTCCGCCTTCGCTGTTGAACCGAGATGATGACTTCATTCAGAGAGTGCTGCGCGACGTCTACAGCGACGATGTCAATCGTATCGTCACCGACACCGACAGCGGACTCGACGGCACCAAGCAGCTGTTGTCCAGCTGGAGCGATGGCCGCGTACCGACTGGCATTTTAATTGACGCCCACCAAGAATCGACTCCTATTCTGGAGTATTTCCGCGTTAACGCCGCCATTCGCGAAGCACTCAAGCCCAGAGTAGACCTGCCCTCTGGGGGATACATCATCATTGAGCCGACCGAGGCCCTGACGGTGATTGACGTCAACTCAGGCTCATTTACTCGCTCTGCAACGGCCCGAGAGACCGTGCTGTGGACTAACTGCGAAGCCGCTGTTGAAATTGCCAGGCAGCTGAGACTGCGCAATATAGCTGGGGTGATTGTAGTCGACTTTATCGATATGGACTCCCGCCGAGACAAAATGCAGGTGCTAGAGCAGTTTGGCACTGCGCTACGAGTAGACAAGTCTAGGCCGCAGATTTCTCAGCTCTCCGAACTAGGGCTTGTTGAGCTAACGCGCAAACGCCAGGGCCAAAACCTCTACGAGCTGTTCGGTCAGACCTGTACCACTTGCGGCGGCTTGGGGCATCTAGTCCATCTTCCTGGCGAAGAACCTGGCACAGTTGCGCAGCTATCAGCAGTGTCTTCTCGTCCGACTAGCTATAGTTCCCCGGCTCAGAGTTTTTCCAGTCGGCCTTCGGCAAAAGAAGATCGATCTGTCAGCTTGGATCCTCAGGCAGAGCTCCAGGAGCTAGACCTGGTCAACCATCCTAACTATCAAGATAAGAACGGGCGGGGCAGTCGGCGGCGGCGGCGGCGAGGGACCGACAGCTCATCATCTACTCGGAGCAGTCCGCGGCCAGCACCGGCGACACCTATCACAGCCGCTGTGAAGGAAAAAGAGGAGCGAGCACAGCCGCGCAGTAGCAGTAAAGTCGATAGTCAGACCGATAGCTGGGCTGAAGATAAGGTAGAAAGCTCGGCTGAGGCTAAGTCGACAGAGCCCTCTACTCGAAGCAAGCGGGTTCGAAATGGACGCCGCAAACCAGAGGAGCCGCCTGAAATTATCGCAGTTGAGATGTCCCCAGAAGAGCAGCGGATCTACGCGATGATGGGAATTTCGCCACTAACCTTTAGCGGTCAGACCGTTGAAAATCCTCAGAATGCCGTGATTTCGGTTGTATTACCGGGTGAGGCGAGCCAGTTTATGGCGACAGCAAAAGTAGCTGCCGAGGCGACAACGTCTGCCAAACGGGTAATTGATCCCCCCATTCAAGCTGAAGCCAAAGCAGAAGTAGAGCAGTCGGTGGCGTTAGCTGACCCTAGCCAACCAGCGGATAGTGAAACCGACGATACTGATAATTTTGACGAATCTACAGATAAACCAATCACTAAATCTGCACCGGTAAAAAGGCGTAGAAGATCAGCTACTCAGCCGGATACGTCTGTAGACACCCAATCTGTCGCCACCTCGGGGAGTTCGCCAGAGGGTTCAGAAAACGGTACAGACACGGCCACTACCAGCTTAGATACAGATGATTCAGGTGCAGACAGCAGTTCAACGACAGATTCTGAAGAAGAGAAGGTGGTAGTGCGCCGCCGTCGCCGTCGGTCTTCAGCTAGCTGATTTATAGCGTTGGTCACTGCTTTCTTGGCCAGTGTGCATCCGCCCCTTGCTACATGCAGCGCTATGTACAGCTTGTGCCGGAGTAGTCTGTATTAAGAATTGCGATGTGCGAGCTAGCTATACCATTAGAGCAAACTGCTGGCGTCGACGAGGTTGGTCGAGGGGCTTTGTTTGGGCCGGTAGTAGCAGCAGCGGTGGTTTTACCAGTAGCTGCTGTCGCTCCCCTGACTCTAGCTGGCGTCACCGACAGCAAACAGCTCAAAGCCGCGAAGCGACAGCAGCTAGCCCTGCAAATTAGACAGATAGCAAACTGCTCAGTTGGACTGGCTTCGGTGCATGAGATTGACCGAATCAATATTTTGCAAGCTTCCCTACTGGCGATGCGGCGGGCAGTGCAGCAACTATCCCCCGTGCCCCGGCTGTGCCTGGTAGACGGTAACCAGCCGGTACCGAACTTACCTGTGTTGCAACAGACCGTTATTAGAGGCGACCAGAGCGTGCTGGCGATCGCTGCTGCCAGCATTATTGCCAAAGTATGGCGGGACGAGCTGATTATCCGGTTAGACCGCAGGTATCCTGGCTATGACCTAGCTTCCAACAAGGGATATGGCAGCGCCAGGCACAGGGCCGGTATCGCCAGGCTAGGCATTTGCCCCCAACACCGCAAGTCTTTTCGCAGCTGTCAGTCGCTGTAGCCCTGTGTCAAGCGCAGCACCTTCTTGTGGAGCTATACGTTCAAAGACAGCTGTAAAAGACGATTACGAGCTAGACACCTTTGCGGAGGGCGGCGACGATGCCCAGGTGCAGTAGTCTTTAATAAGCTGGCGCATCAGACGCTGCTTCAGCGTCATCAAAATACCGCTGAGAATGCTGTTGCCCGTCCGCTCCAGCAAAACTTTAGGCGTCAATCGCATCGCTTGAGGAAGATCGACTCTGACAGCCAGGTTTGCCTGACCGCGCAAGTTCTGTCCAGTCGCTGTTGACTGAGTCACCAGGTAGCCCTGCAAATTCAGAGAAAACTTTTGATTGATCGAGTCTTGTCCCTCTATGCGACACTGATCGGAACTCAGCCGTACCGTTTCTTCCTCCAGCCAGACTGCTATATCGCAGACTGGCTGAAGAGATAGACCAACGAATCGAATTGGTCGCACCTTTACGCGAAACAAATTGGGATTGAGTACTTCCACCTGCTGCTGATCTATCAAGGCATAGACCAACCGATCCGGTTTTCTCAGGTATGCTTCAATAGACAGTGGCTGCGACGGCACCGAAATCGTCACCGACTGAGAAGCACTAAAGCGAACCATAGCTGAAAGTGAAAATAAGTGAGAGAACCGCGTACGCTAACCCTAGCACTCTAGACCTTACCGCATCAGCCCACCTAGAGAATATAATCCAGAAAATATAAAGCATGAAATCTGCTGATCAGCGAGCTAACGCCCCTATGACCGTTTCAATCGCTCATCTTGGCCCGTCGGGCACCTTCTCAGAATTTGCAGCAGCGGCCTACGCCGATAGCCTCAACAGCCCCTCCGTCCAGCTCAAGGCATATTCCACTATTCCCTTGGCCATCAGCGCGACAGAGCAGGGCGACAGCGATTTTTGCGTTGTGCCGATCGAAAACTCTATTGGAGGCGGGGTGACCTTCACGCTAGATAAGCTTTGGGAAATAGACACCTTGAAGATACAGCAGGCCTTTGCACTGCCTGTACAGCACGCTTTTATTTCTCAGGCTGACAGCTTAAGCCAGATCAAGACGGTTTACTCCCATCCTCAGGCTCTTGCTCAGTGTCGCGATTGGCTAGAGACCAACCTCCCGGCAGTAAAGCTGATCCCCGCGAGCTCTACCGCAGAACCCCTACCGTATCTCAAAGCTGATCCAACAGCCGGGGCGATTTCCTCTAAATGGGCAGCTAGCCTCTACGATGTGCCTGTTTTAGCTCACCCCATTAACGACCATGCCGAGAACTACACCCGCTTTTGGGTACTCAGTCAGCAGCAGGCTATCAGCGGAAAGCTGACGTCTCTCGCCTTCAGCTTACCGACCAACGAACCTGGCATCTTGCTCAAGCCGCTGCAAGTTTTCTCTGTGCTCAATATCAACATGAGTCGCATTGAGTCGCGCCCTAACAAAAGGCTGCTCGGCGACTATATTTATTTTGTAGACGTAGAAGCCAGCGCCAACGAAGGGACTATGCAAACAGCGCTCGAACTACTCAAGCTGCACACGGCAACGCTGAAGATTTTTGGTAGCTACGATCTGACAACGATTCAACAGCCGCTGTAGCTGATGACCACAACGTAAAGGCGGACTGCTGATTGCCTACTCTAAAATATCTTTCAAAGCGGTGCGAGCAGCTAAATTGTTGCGCGTAGCGGTTAAAATCTCAGCTTCTCGCTCTAATCGACTCAAAGTGTTTCGCATCTCTAACAGCGACTGCTGCTCTAGAGAGACGCCATGGAGCTTACTAGCTACCCAGTAAGACAGATCCAGAGGCAGTTCTGGCGTACTCTCAGGAAATTCAATTTCTTGACTGGTGAGCTTGGTCGATAGGTGAACAATATCTCTGAGCATCTGGTCCACCTCATTGGCCAAAGGTACTAAGTTCTCTTCAGCAGGCTCATCTTCAATCCACTCTACTAAGCCAACGCGATAGGGCGTTTCTCGCACATAGTCCAATACCCGGAAGCGCTGTTGACCGATACTCATGATTTTCATCCGGTCATCTGGCAGCCGCTGATAGTGAATCACTTCAGCACAGCACCCTACTTTAGCAATGTCGCCACTGCTAGGATCGCTCATGAGCACACCGAAGCGGCGATCGCCCTGAAGAATCGTATTCATCAGCATCCGATAGCGTAGCTCAAAGACATGCAGCGGCAACCGTTGGCCGGGAAAAAGCACTAGCTCATTTAGCGGAAAGAGCGGCAGTTCGCGAACGGCAACTGAGGAGGAATCCATTATATCCGGGGTAAGGCTAAAGCACTGAGACCGACCGTGACCGTTTGAGGGGGCGGTTTGCAGTGCCATTGGTATTCTAACCCAAGGCCTCTATCGCCTGCTACGAATGAGTCCGGCTAGCGAACCAAGCCAATGAAATGAGTTAGAGCTTGACTTCAATATCTACACCAGCAGGCAAATCTAGCTTCATCAAAGCGTCAATCGTCTTAGAAGAGGGCTGGTAAATATCAATAATGCGGCGGTGAGTACGGGTCTCGAAGTGCTCGCGGGAATCTTTATCGACGTGAGGCGACCTGAGCACACAGTAAATTTTGCGCTTGGTAGGCAAAGGAATCGGACCGACAGCGGTGGCATTAGTGCGGTTAGCGGTATCGACAATCTTTTCGCAGGAAGTATCTAGCAGGCGGCGGTCAAAAGCCTTGAGGCGAATGCGGATCTTCTGCTGTTGAATAGTGGTAGCCATCGAAGAATATGCGTCCTATGGGCGCGTGGGTTTGGTTTTCTAGGTTCAATGGATGAGAAATCCGAAAGGAGCCCCATCGGTAGGCTCTCGGGTTTTGTAGGGGCATAGCAATAATGCTATGCCCCTACAGCGTATCGCGGCTTTGCAGCCTGCTTCTATTGAGCGATCCTATTTGGTGATCTTAGAGACAACGCCAGCGCCAACTGTCCGGCCACCTTCACGGATGGCAAAGCGCATCCCCTGCTCAATGGCAATCGGGTTGATCAGCTTTACGTTCATCTTGATGCGATCGCCCGGCATCACCATTTCAGCTTCGCTACCGTCATCGGCAGTAAAGCTCTCAATGCTGCCGGTCACATCCGTTGTCCGCACGTAGAACTGGGGCTTGTAGCCAGGGAAGAAAGGCGTATGACGACCACCCTCTTCTTTGTTGAGCACATACACCTCAGACTCGAACTCGGTGTGAGGAGTGATGCTCTTAGGCTTAGCCAGCACCATACCGCGCTCAATGTCTTCCTTCTGAATACCCCGTAGCAGTACGCCCACGTTATCGCCAGCCATTCCAGAATCCAAAGTCTTCTGGAACATCTCTACGCCGGTTACAGTGGTGCTGCGAGTGTCGCGAATACCGACTAGCTCAACCGTTTCGCCCACTTTGACAACGCCGCGCTCAATCCGGCCAGTAGCCACAGTCCCTCGACCGGTAATCGAGAATACGTCCTCTACCGCCATCAAGAAAGGCTTATCGACTTCACGCTCAGGGGTAGGAATATAGGCATCGACCTCATCCATCAGCGCATGGATTTTATCGACCCACTCATCAGCGCCCCGGGCAGTCGCCGGATCTGCGACGAGCTTTTCAACCGCCTTTAGCGCAGAACCCGCCGTAATTGGGATGTCGTCACCAGGGAAATCGTAAGAACTCAACAGCTCACGAACTTCTAGCTCAACTAGCTCTAGCAGCTCTTCGTCATCAACTTGATCTTGCTTGTTCAAGAAAACGACAATGTTGGGTACACCTACCTGACCTGCCAGCAGAATATGCTCACGAGTTTGGGGCATCGGGCCATCAGCCGCAGACACCACCAAAATAGCGCCGTCCATCTGAGCTGCACCCGTGATCATGTTCTTCACATAGTCAGCGTGGCCGGGGCAGTCAACGTGGGCGTAGTGACGAGCTTCAGTCTCGTACTCCACGTGAGCGGTGTTGATCGTAATACCGCGCGCTTTCTCCTCAGGAGCTGCGTCGATTTCATCGTAGCGCTGAGCTTTACCGCCGCCACCAGCCGCTAGTGCCATCGTGATAGCTGCTGTCAGCGTTGTTTTACCGTGGTCAACGTGGCCAATAGTACCAATATTGACGTGGGGTTTGCTTCTTTCAAATTTTGCGCGTGCCATGAATTTTTCTGTGTTCCTAAAACTAACTATGCGTTCCCTTTGTTTCTGGCGATAATCGCCTCAGCCACACTACGCGGAACTTCCTCGTACTGACTGAACTCCATAGAGAAGATGCCTCTTCCCTGGGTTTTGGAGCGGATGTCGGTCGCATAACCAAACATCTCGGCCAAAGGTACCTTGGCGGAAACCTTGGTGATACCGTCGTCAGACCCCATCCCCTCAATCTGGCCGCGACGGGAGTTGAGATCTCCCATCACATCTCCGAGGAAGTCTTCTGGAGCTTCCACTTCGACCTTCATCATGGGTTCCAAAAGAACCGGAGATGCCTTCATCACTGCTTCTTTGACTGCCATAGAGCCAGCAATTTTGAATGCCATCTCCGAGGAGTCAACGTCGTGATAAGAACCATCCACCAATGTAACCTTTACATCAATTAATGGATATCCGGCTAGAATACCAGATTCACAAGCCTCTTTCATGCCTTGCTCGGCTGGGCTAATGAATTCTTTTGGGATAGTCCCCCCCACGATTTTACTGATAAATTCGAACCCGGCACCTTGCTCGGCAGGCTCTAGCTCAATCACAACGTGACCGTACTGGCCTTTGCCGCCGCTCTGCCTGATAAACTTACCTTCTGCCTTAGCCGGTTTGACAATCGTCTCGCGGTAGGCAACCTGTGGAGCACCGATATTTGCCTCGACCTTAAACTCTCGCAGCATACGATTGACCAGAATATCGAGGTGAAGCTCTCCCATCCCCGCAATGACGGTTTGGTTGGTCTCTGGGTCAATGCTAACTCTGAAAGTAGGGTCTTCTTCAGAGAGGGACTGTAGCGCCTTTGAGAGCTTCTCCATATCCTGCTTGGTTCTGGGCTCTACAGCAACCGAAATCACCGGCTCTGGGATGTAGAGAGATTCCAGCACAATCGGGTCGTCCGCATCGCAAATTGTGTCTCCGGTGAAAGTCTCCTTCAGACCTAAGGCCGCACCTAGGTCACCAGCTCGCATCTCGTCAACTTCGATCCGCTCGTCGGCCTTGAGGATGATCAGCCGCGAAATTCTCTCCTTCTTATCTTTAGTAGAGTTATAGACGTAGCTGCCCTTTTTGAGCACCCCCGAATAAACCCGAATAAACGTCAGCCGGCCATAGGGATCAGCCATGATTTTGAAGGCCAGGGCCGCTGCCGGAGCCTCATCGCTCGCGAGCCGAGATCCGGTCTCGCCACTGGGCAACAAGCCCTGAATAGCCGGAACTTCAGGCGGAGAGGGCAGATAGTCCACCACCGCATCTAACAGTAGCTGTACGCCCTTGTTCTTGAAGGCCGACCCGCACAGCATCGGTACCATTTTGTCTTGAATGGTAGCCTTGCGAATGCCAGCCATCAGTGTCTCAGACGAAATCTCTTCGCCCTCAAGGTAACGCTCCATCAGAGCATCGTCGGCTTCAGCGATCGCTTCCACCAAAATAGTTCGGTACTCCTGAGCCTTAGCCTCTACTTCTGCCGGAATGTCAGCCACCTGAATATCGGTGCCCAGATCATTGGTGTAGAGATGGGCTTTCATCTCGACTAGATCAACCACGCCCCGAAAACCGTCTTCAGCGCCAATCGGAATCTGTAAAGGCACAGCCTTGGCCCGCAGCCGGTCTCTGACCTGTTCGTAAACCTTGAAAAAGTTTGCCCCTGTCCTGTCCATCTTATTGACAAAGGCAATGCGCGGCACCTTATATCGGTCAGCCTGCCGCCAAACCGTCTCGGACTGAGGCTGCACGCCGCCAACGGAACAAAACACGGCAACCACACCATCTAAAACGCGCATGGAGCGCTCCACTTCGATTGTGAAGTCGACATGCCCCGGCGTATCAATAATATTGATCTGATGGTCGCGCCAGGTCGTAGAGATAGCCGCAGCAGTGATGGTGATCCCCCGCTCCTTTTCCTGCTCCATCCAGTCGGTAACCGCATTACCGTCATGGACTTCGCCAATCTTATGGACGACGCCTGAGTAAAAGAGAATTCGCTCTGTCGTCGTCGTCTTGCCCGCGTCGATATGAGCGGCAATTCCGATGTTTCTAACTTTTCCCAGTGGAGTTGTACGTACCAAAATCACCTCTTCACAGATAGTCGCAGGGTGTAGGATTGCCTGCTACCAAACTATTATAAAAATTCCTGAGAAAAATTACTCGGAAGTTTGCCAGCGTGCTCGACCTGCAACGCAGCTTAACAAAGCGTCTAAAAAATCATCTTGGGGGAGCGTGCAGCAGCTGTCGCTGAGCTCAACTAAGCTTAGTAACGGTAGTGAGCAAATGCTTTATTTGCCTCAGCCATACGGTGGGTTTCTTCCCGTTTTCGAACCGCACCGCCAGTCTCATTAGCCGCATCAATGAGTTCGTTAGCTAGTTTCATCGTCATTGTGCGCCCCCCGCGAGAGCGAGAGAACTGAGTCAGCCAGCGCAAAGAAAGGGCTGTGCCTCGCTCTGATCGAACTTCCATTGGCACTTGGTAGGTTGCGCCCCCTACCCGGCGAGCCTTCACTTCGACTAGCGGAGTTGTGTTACGAACTGCTTGCTCAAAGACCTCTAGCGGATCGCTACCCGTGCGCTCTTCAATCACCTTGAAGGCACCGTAGATAATCTTATTAGCCAGAGATTTTTTACCGCTGAGCATAATGCGCCGAGACATCATGCTAACGAGACGGCTGTTATATACAGAGTCTGCGGGGACAGTGCGCTTTTGAGCGGCAGAACGACGAGACATGAGGCTTTAACCTTTGTAAGTGATGTGGAAGTAGCAGCAGTGTAAAAAAGTATTGGCAGCGTTAGGCGTAGACGGGCGGAGAGTTTTTATGTGCTTATCAGCGCCGCTCTAGAACGCTGATGTCGAGGAGTATCAGCATTGCTCGCATCTGACTAATCATCGCGTGGTCTACAGAACCTTTTTATGAGGCGGCTTTGGGACGCTTAGCGCCATATTTCGAGCGACTCTGGCGGCGATCTTTAACGCCAGCTGTGTCTAAAGTGCCGCGAATAATGTGGTAGCGGACGCCCGGGAGATCCTTAACCCGACCGCCGCGAATCATCACGACCGAATGCTCTTGTAGGTTGTGGCCAATGCCAGGAATATAGGCCGTCACCTCAAACCCCGAAGTCAAACGAACCCTGGCCACCTTTCTCAAAGCCGAGTTGGGTTTTTTGGGAGTGGTGGTGTACACGCGAGTGCAGACACCTCGACGCTGAGGACAGCTCTTGAGGGCTGGAGACTTGGTTTTTTTGGTTAGCTTTGTGCGCTCGGTGCGGATGAGCTGTTGAATCGTAGGCATATAGGGCGGGGGGTAAGTTACTCCGCAAAATAAATTGTCATGAGATCCGATAGTATCAATTATATTTTTACCTTGTCAATCTAAACTAAGCCGATATTTGAGAACTGTCTTATAAAACGCCTGGTAAACTCCCCGTAGAACCGATAGAAAATGCATATCCGCACCGACAGCTTTCGGTCGCTAATGGGTTGTCAAATCGGAAGGCACCCCCCATCAAGTCTTCTGAAAAGTCGATTTTGAGATCGCGGATGTAGTCGAGGCGATCGCGCTTTACCACCAGGCGAATATCTTCAAAGTCGTAGACGTCGTCGTCGCCATCAGCGGCATGGTCAAGCCCTAGCGTATAAGACCACTGGGCGCAGCTGCTCGGCTGTAGCGCTAGCCGACAAATCGCATCTGGCTGCTGCTGCCGCTGGCGCAGTCGATTGATTTCTCGGCGGGCAGCGGCAGTGAGCTGAATCATGACAATTAGCGGTAATTAACAGTTGGGAGGGTAGGGCCATTGCGACAGCCGCCCGGTTCACTAAAGCCATTGTACGGTTTTAAAGCTTAAGGAAAATAAGACTTAAGAAAAAGGGGACGCTGTTTAGCATCCCCAAATAGATTTTAGCCAGCTGGCTCTGTGTCTCTCGATCACTGAAAACTCAAGAGTCCTTAGCTAAGCACCAGTCTTTAGCCAAGCAGATGAAGTTTACTTGGCATCGCGGGCGTAGTCGTCCTGATAGCGAGTGATGTCATCTTCACCCAGATACTCGCCGTTTTGCACTTCAATCAGTACCAGGGGAATCACACCTGAATTTTCTAGGCGGTGAGTGGTGCAGGCAGGCACGTAGGTAGATTGGTTGGTACAAAGCATCGTCTCTTTTTCGCCGCAGGTCACCTTGGCCGTTCCAGAAACCACAATCCAGTGCTCACTGCGGTGGTGGTGCATTTGCAGGCTAAGGCGGTGGCCGGGTTTGACTTCAATGCGCTTAATTTTGTAGCCAATGCCCTCTTCTAATACGGTGAATGAACCCCAGGGTCTGAGTTCAGTCGCAGCGACGCCTTCGAAACCTTTGACATCTTCGGGCTTAGCGGGCTTGGTGCGTTCTTGAGTTTGAACCATGGTAGTCATGATCTCCTTGTTATGGGGAATGGGGGATATGGCTGCTTAATCTAAAATCTTCAATGCTGGTTGATTCTAACAGTGCCCTTCCCTGGTCTGTAAAGAGGCGCAGGCGACGGAATGGCATTCTCTATTGAGTCTTCATGCGTATAGGCCCAGATTAAAGCCGGGATGAACCGTCACCCCGGCAAGAAGCATTGCCGACAGATTTAACGGTCCATTTCTCTATGGCTGATTAACGACCCAAAATAAACAGTCCGATGCCGTTGTTAACCCTAGCCGCCGTGCGGGGTGAGCGGTTAAGCAACTGACCGCCCAGATACAGGCTAGAAGAGCTCCCACCGTCTAGATTAAGCGCATCGACCGCGCCTAGCTGCTGCATAATTTGGGCAGATTCCGCTAGGGTCGGCCCCCGCCCGCCCACCCGGTCGTGCATAGTGGCGACAATCCAGGTGCCGTCTGCGGTTTTACCTACGGCGGTACGAGGCGCAGCCCCCTGAATGAAGTTGGTGCTGAAGCCTTCTAGCTGAGCATTGAGAACGATGTTGCGATCGCGAATCAGCAAAGGCCCACCGCCTACCACGTTGGGATATTGGTCAAATGCCGACGGCTGACTCTGGCTCGCCAGGGCCAACCGCGCGCCCTGTACAAAGTTGCCAGCGGCAGAACTATTGCTGCGCAGCGTCAGCAGATAGCCATCAGTAGGAATCGGGACGCTGCCCGTGCCAGCCTTACCGAGGGTTTGCTGAGCGGCGACGGTATCGTTACGAACGGTTACGACAATCTCATTGTCTACAATTGGCGTGTAGGTGGCTCCCCACCCAGACGTGTAGCGACCGAGACCAGCTCGAACATAGCCGCTGTTGACAGTTAGCACCGGAAAAGCCTGACCGGACTCTGTGGTGACGACTTCTGAAAGGGCTAGCCGGTCCATAATCAGATCGCCTTGATCATTCCAGGCCATCGCCCCGCGCCCTAAAATAGGCCCCGATATCCACCGACCGCCGCTGCGAACCGCCCCTAGCGGCAGCCGGTTGTCACGGTTGAAAAAGCCAGCATTGACAGCGCCCGCTACGCCCTGTCGCTGGGCCATCGTCACCAATGGCTCAGTGCCAGTGGCGCTACCGGGATTGGCGCTGATCGGGCGGAGTGACAGCATAGCTGGGTCAGGCCGCGCCACAAACATGTATACCGGGAAGCGACCCTGCCCCACGGTGATGTACTGCTGCCGCCAGCGCAGACCAGGGGCCCAGGCGACATCGCGCTCGACCATTGCATCCTGGCGAATATCGATAACCACTCGGGACGGGTTGCCCGTTGACCAAATTTGAGGGGTAGCGCCGTCTTTTGCTTTGATTTTGACAATGGTACGACCGCCCAGCGCTGCCACGTCTAGCTGAGTGATTAGGTTGCCAGGTAAGGCTCTAAAGGCAGACACCATCTGAGGGGTGATCGCTCCGTCAATCGTGATGGTGTAGCCATCAGCCGCCGCCAGTTGCCAGGTGGCGGGGCCAGTGAGATCGACAACGACGCGGTCACCCCAAGTTTGTCGGCCCTGCCGCACCCCATTCACTCTGCTCTGAGGCAACGTAAGATCTAGCGTGGTCCCGGCCGCCTGTCCGGTCCAACCGGCCCTGGCCATTAGGTCGCCGATGTCGATGTAGCGATCAGTCGCATCCCACCAGGCGGGTAAGTTCAGCGGCTCAGCTTGAGTCGGGAACCAGCGAATTGGCTGCTGATTGGGATCTGTCGTACTGAGGAGCTCAACGCCCAGTGAACTGGCCAGGCTATTGCTAGAGATGCCGATGCGGCCATTTTTTTGCTGCCAAAAACCGGTGAGCGTTTGACCGTTGATGCGAATCCGGTTGCCCGCCAGCTCTGCTCTGGTATCGTCGGCTTTGGCCACCGGCTGAAATGATTGAATGGGGTCCAGGCGAGAAAGCTTGGGAGCTTCGCCCAGTAAAGTGATTTCATCGGAGCGATCGCTCAGTAATTCTGCAACTGGCATTGAGCGCCCGCCCACCGAACTCACCACTGCCCAGCCGAGGCTAGTTAGCATGCTCAGGGAAACAATCCGACCTAAAAGCAGCCGTCTGGAGCGCTGAGACAATGGCTGAGATGAGCGTCGACCAGGCGACCGACGCGACCGAACCGGTCCATTACGAAAAGATTTCATTGATTCTTTGAGGGGGAAGAGCCAAGTGGCGCTGCTGAGAAGCTTACTTAGCCTGTCTTAGTTTTCCAGAGTGGACTGCTCTTTTGACCTGGTATACCCATCCTGTGGCGACAGGTATCCTTGAGGCGAGCGTTGACCAGCGGTCATTTAGATAGCGCCTCTATATTCTACGGACTTGGCTCAGGGGATACAGCCAAATTCTGCCAATGATTTTATTGTCAGTAGAGCGATCGCCCACCGGGACAAATTCTGTGGGGTTTCTGCTTAGATTTCGCCAGTGCTGCTGCGCACTCTCTAATCGTATTTAAGAGGGTGATTTCACCGATGGCAATGCTTTTGTTTGGGAGTCTTAACAATCGAGTAAAAATACTGAAGTCTCTTCACTGAAACATCACCTAGTCATGACAGCCTAATTGTCCGTCAGCTTCACTATCACTTAATATTTCTATATAATTTTCATATTCCAGTAGTCAATCAGCACTCAACCGTCGTTTCAAACAGTCTTCTCAACAGGTAACCCGCGCGTGATTCTCAACCCGACCACTTTTCAAACAGACGTATTAGAGCCTTTAGGACCCAGTTGGCTAGTGGAAGAACGCGATGCCTGCGGGGTTGGGTTTATTGCCGATCAGCAGGGGCGGGCCAGTCATCGGCTGGTAACCGATACGCTAACAGCGCTCAACTGTATGGAACATCGGGGGGGCTGCTGCGCTGACCAGGACTCCGGCGATGGCGCAGGCATTATGACGGCCATTCCCTGGGGACTGCTGCAAACCTGGGCTGATGAAGCAAGTGTCGATGCGCTAGAGCCTGCCAAAACCGGGGTAGGCATGGTCTTCTTGCCACAGCAAGACGAAGCGGCAGCAGCGGCACGTCAGCAGTTTGAGCAGGCGGTAAGCGCAACTGGATTGACCTTTTTGGGCTGGCGCGAGGTGCCGGTCGCTCCCGAGACGTTGGGAGCAATGGCAAGAGAATTTCAGCCGCAGATTGCTCAGGCGCTGGTGACTTCGCCAGATCAGGTGGGCGATGAGCTAGAGCGATCGCTCTTTCTTGCCCGGCAGCGATTTAAGCAGGCCCTGGCACGGCTGATGAAAACTTCAGCCGACCCTCAGCCTTTAGCAGATGCCTACGTCTGCTCTTTTTCCGCTCGCACGGTTGTATACAAAGGCATGGTGCGCTCGGCGGTGTTGGGCCAGTTCTATAAAGACTTGCAAAATCCGGCTTATGAAAGTGCCTTTGCGGTCTACCATCGACGCTTTAGCACGAATACGCTGCCCAAATGGCCGCTGGCTCACCCAATGCGGCTGCTGGGTCACAACGGCGAAATCAACACCCTGATCGGCAATATCAACTGGATGAAGGCCCGAGAAGCCAATCTTTCCAGCTCAGTTTGGGGCGATGACTTGGAGCTGCTGAAGCCCATTGTCAACGCCGAGAACAGCGACTCGGCTAATTTAGACAATGTGATGGAGTTACTGGTGAGATCGGGGCGATCGCCCGCCCACGCCCTGACCATGATGGTGCCAGAGGCGTATCACAATCAGCCTGAGCTAGCCAAATACCCTGAGATTGTTGACTACTACGAGTACTACAGCAGCATTCAAGAGCCCTGGGACGGCCCCGCCCTGATTGTCTTTTGCGACGGCAAGCAGGTTGGCGCTACCCTCGACCGCAATGGTCTCCGGCCTGCCCGCTATGTGATTACAAAAGACGGCTACGTGGTGGTTTCTTCGGAAGCAGGGGTGGTCGATATTCCGATTGAAAATATCGTTGAGAAAGGCAGACTGGGACCAGGCCAAATGCTGGCGGTCAATTTTGAAGAAGGCCACGAAATTTTAAAGAATTGGGATATTAAAAAGCGAATTGCCCAAGCCCAGCCCTACGGCAAATGGCTAGCTGAGCGCCGTCAGGAGATCTCCCCTCAGCTTTTTAGCGAAGAAACCCGATTGGATACCCAGGCGCTGCTGACTCAGCAGACTGCCTTTGGCTACACTGCCGAAGATCTGGACATGATCATTCAGGACATGGCAGCTCAGGCTAAAGAGCCCACTTTCTGTATGGGCAACGATACGCCGCTGGCGGTGCTCTCGGACAAGCCTCACCTGCTCTATGACTACTTTAAGCAGCGCTTTGCCCAGGTCACAAATCCACCTATTGACCCACTGCGGGAGCGGTTGGTCATGTCTTTATCTACCCAGCTGGGCGCTCAGGGGAATCTGCTAGAGGAGCACCCGGAGCAGGCCCGGCTGCTAAAGCTAGAGTCGCCTGTAATCAACGACACCGAGATGGCGATGATCCGCAAGTCGGATTTTCCTGTGAGTGAACTTTCGACGCTATATGCCATTGAAAAAGGGCCAGCGGGCTTGGAGGCAGCTATCGGTGCACTGTGCGATCGCGCTGCCGAAGTAATCAAGGCCGGTGGCCAAATTTTGATTTTGAGCGATCGCCTGGACGCCCAGGGCAATCTCACCACCCTCTCAGACAAACAAACCTATATTCCACCTCTGGTCGCAGTCGGCGCGGTACATCACCACCTGATCCGCCAGGGACTGCGATTGCAGGCTTCTCTCATTGTCGATACGGCGCAGTGCTGGAGCACTCACCACTATGCCTGTTTGCTAGGCTACGGGGCGACGGCTATTTGCCCTTACCTCACTTTAGAGAGCGTCCGTCACTGGTGGGCCGATAAAAAGACCCAAAAGCAAATGGAGTCGGGCAAGCTGCCGGTCTCTACGCTGAACGGGGCGCAGACCAATTACCGGAAGGCGGTAGACAATGGCCTGCTGAAGATTCTCTCGAAGATGGGCATCTCGCTGTTGAGCAGCTATCGCGGCGCGCAAATTTTTGAGGCGGTGGGCATTGGTCGCGCGCTATTGAACCTGTCGTTTAGAGGCAGCGTGTCTAGACTAGGCGGGCTAGAGATTGAAGAACTGGCCCAAGAGACGATGTCTTTTCATGAAAAGGCTTTTCCCGAGCTGACTCGCAAACGCCTGGAGAATATGGGCTTTGTGCAGTCGCGGCCATCGGGTGAGTACCACATGAACAACCCAGCGATGACCAAACTGCTGCACAAGGCGGTTGAGACTAAGCAGTACGACCATTACGAAGTTTATCGCGAGCAGCTGAGCGGTCGTCCGGTAGCGGCCTTGCGCGATCTGTTGGACTTTGAGGGCGATCGCGACTCTATTGACCTTGCTGAAGTAGAGCCAGTAGAAGCCATCATGCAGCGCTTTTGTACGGGCGGCATGTCGCTCGGGTCGCTCTCGCGCGAAGCCCATGAGACGCTGGGGATCGCGATGAACCGGATCAACGGCAAGTCGAATTCGGGCGAAGGCGGTGAAGATGGCGTGCGCTTCAAGGTGCTTGACGATGTCGATGAGGCAGGTCTCTCACCGACGCTGCCTCACCTAAAAGGCTTGGAAAACGGTGACACAGCTTCTTCTGCGATCAAGCAAGTCGCTTCAGGTCGCTTTGGGGTGACGCCAGAATATCTGATGAGCGCCAGGCAGATCGAAATCAAGATGGCGCAGGGGGCTAAGCCCGGCGAAGGCGGTCAGCTGCCGGGCAAGAAGGTCAGCGAATATATTGCCTCGCTGCGGCGCTCTAAGCCTGGTGTGACGCTGATTTCTCCCCCACCGCACCACGATATTTACTCGATTGAAGATCTCGCTCAGCTGATCTTTGACCTGCACCAAATAAATCCAAAAGCCGGCGTTTCGGTCAAGCTGGTCGCTGAAGTAGGGATTGGCACCATTGCCGCAGGTGTAGCCAAAGCCAATGCCGATGTAATCCAAATCTCAGGTCACGATGGTGGTACCGGCGCGTCACCGCTGAGTTCGATTAAGCATGCAGGGATGCCTTGGGAATTGGGCCTGACTGAAGTGCACCGGGCGCTGATGGACAATCAGCTGCGCGATCGCGTCACCCTGCGAGTAGATGGCGGCCTCAAGACCGGCTGGGATGTGATTATGGGCGCGCTGATGGGCGCTGAAGAATACGGCTTTGGCTCGATTGCGATGATTGCCGAAGGCTGCATTATGGCCCGCGTCTGCCACACCAATCAGTGTCCGGTCGGCGTCGCTACTCAGCAGGAAGTCTTGCGCAAGCGTTTTTCGGGCACGCCAGGTAAAGTGGTGAATTTCTTTTACTTCATCGCCGAAGAAGTGCGATCGCTGCTGGCCAAACTAGGCTATCGCTCGCTGAGTGAGATTGTCGGTCGAGCCGACTTACTCACCCCTCGCAACGATGTGCAGCTTGCCAAAACTAAGCAGCTAGATCTCTCTACCCTGGTGAGATTGCCAGATGTGAAAAGTGATCGCACCTGGCTAGATCATGGTGAAATCAACAGTAACGGACCGGTGCTAGACGACGAGATGCTCGCTGATAAAGACATCGCCAGCGCAATTGCTCAGCACGAGACAGTCGCCAAAACTTGGGATGTAATCAATACCGACCGGACGGTAGGGGCGCGGGTTTCGGGAGCGATCGCCAAACAATATGGCAATGACGGCTTCAGCGGCCAGCTCAACTTCACCTTTAAAGGCAGCGTCGGCCAGAGCTTTGGCGCTTTTAACCTAGCTGGGATGAAGCTGACCCTGGTCGGCGAAGCCAATGACTATGTCGGCAAAGGTATGAACGGCGGTGAAATCATCATCAAACCGTTTGAAAAGGCCAACTATGCCGCCGCTGATAACGTGATCGTCGGCAATACCTGTCTGTATGGAGCCACTGGCGGCACGCTCTATGTCAACGGTATCGCTGGCGAGCGCTTTGCCGTCCGCAACTCCAAAGCTGAAGCCGTCCTCGAAGGGGCCGGAGACCACTGCTGTGAGTATATGACTGGCGGTGTAGTTGTGGTGCTGGGCAAGGTCGGTCGCAACGTCGGGGCAGGCATGACCGGCGGCTTAGGCTACTTTCTCGACCAAGCTGGTGATTTCCAAACCCGAGTCAACCCTGAGATTGTACAGGTGCAAAAAGTGGGGTCTGAAGCTGGTGAGCGGCAGCTCAGATCGCTGATCGAAGCCCACGCTGAGCGCACGGGTAGCGCTAAAGCCAAAGAGATTTCGGCCGACTGGCAAACTTACTTGCCTCAGTTCTGGCAGGTCGTACCGCCTTCTGAAGCGGATGGTGTGGAAGCATCTGTGCAGACCAACAAGCTGACAACTACCGTGAGCTAGGGTCAGACAAGCTGAGCGGCCATTCGGATGCCATCGAGATACGGGAAATACGGACCCCTGCTTTCCTGAAGCGGGGGTTTTGAGATGGAATGCTATTTACCACAGCTAATAAGTCCGACAGCCAACAGGTCTTCAGGGTAGGCTAGGTGGACACAAATCGACCCTGGCTTTGCTGCTATGTTTCGACCCGATCAGACGGCGCTGACGCGATCGCTCCTCACCGATATCTCCGCCGCCTTTGACAATGTCTACAGCGGCTGGATTTTATGGAATTTGTTTTTGGCCTTCTTGCCGCTGTTTCTAAGCTTTTTGCTGTTTCGGCGTAAGGATTTTTCTCAGGTCAAGCTCTGGGTTGCCTGTGGGGTGGTGAGTGCGATTGGCATAGTGGGTCTGTGGCCCCGGTTGCCCCGAGTGATGCAGGCGCAAATGCAGCTGATGGGCGCGCTTTCATCGGGCGATCGCACTGCGCAGATCAAGCTTGTTTGGTGGGCTGTGTTGGCCCTGATCTCACTGGGCCTGAGCGCTTCACTATTCCAGCGTAAAAAGAGTTCGCGCACTGTGCTGTGGTGGTTAGGGCTGGTGGCTTTCATCGCTTTTTTGCCTAACGCGCCTTATGTACTCACCGATATTATTCATCTGATTCGGGGAACCAGTTCGGGTGAGCTAAGCGTGTGGGTAGTCGCGCTGGTGTTTATTCCGGTACATGCGATCGCTATTTTGCTAGGCTTTGAAGCTTACGTGCTGGCCCTGCTGAACCAAGCCTACTATCTCAAGCAAAAAGGTAACGAGCGCTATATTTTGCCAACTGAGCTGCTAATTCACGCGCTCAGCGCCATTGGCATTTACCTGGGTCGATTTGTGCGGCTTAACAGCTGGGATTTAGCTACTGACCCCACCAGCGTTTTTAGCACTGCCCTCAATACGCTGACCACCAAGCGCCCGGCGGCAGTCGTATTTGTCACCTTCATAATTTTGACCGGGCTCTACTGGGTGATGAAGCAAATCACATTAGGACTGAAGCTGCGCGTTTACTACAGCAAGCAGGGCATTGACGCACTTGATCTATAGGGCTCTCTACTCATAGCCCAGAGCGCAGCCGTCTTTGCGCGGATCGGAGCCACCAATTAAGCCGCCGTCTTCCGCTATCCAGATGGCCTGTCCGCCCCCGTGTGGAGAGACTGTTGGCACCACCTGATGGCCAATGGCGCTCAGCTGAGCTTTTACCAGATCGGGTACGCCGCGCTCTACCTGACAGGTTTTACCATCGTGAAATACGCGGGGGAAATCTAAGGCTGTCTGAACGTCCATACGGTAGTCCAGCAGATTGGTTAAAAAGTGGGCGTGGCCAGTGGGCTGGTAGTTACCGCCCATCACGCCAAAGGGCATAACCGCGCGGCCTGCCTTCATCAACATGCCGGGAATGATTGTGTGCAGCGGGCGTTTGTGGGGTGCGATCGCATTCGGGTGCCCAGCTTCCAGGCAAAAACCAGCGCCACGGTTTTGCAGTACCACGCCGGTATTAGGACTCACCAGCCCGCTGCCAAACCCATGAAAAACTGAATTGATGAAGCTGACAGCGTTACCTGCGGCATCAACGACACAGAGATAAACGGTATCAGGATGAGCCGGAAAATCAGAATCAGTCAGCGGCGGCATCGTTTTATCTGGGCTGATTTTGGCTCTCAGCTCGGCAGCGTAGTCTTCTGAGAGCAGCGTTTCTATTGGGATATCGGCCTGTTTGGGGTCGGCGATGTAGCGATCGCGCACCCCGTAAGCCAGCCGCGCCGCCTCACATTCTAAATGCAGCCTTTGAGCGCTCATTGGCGCAAAATCAGTCAGCGAAAAGCCGGAGAGAATATTCAGCATAATCAGCGCGGTGAGTCCCTGACCATTGGGCGGGCACTCAACCACTTCATATCCCCGATACTGAGTAGAAATCGGCGTCACATATTCCGACTGCGGAGCCGCAAAGTCTTCTAGCGTGTGAAGACCGCCCAGCGACTGGAGATAGCCCACAATATCTTCGGCCACAGGGCCGGTGTAGAAGCCTGACCGACCTTCGTCGGCAATGGTTTGGAGGGTGCAGCCCAGTCCTGGCTGCTGGTGGCGATCGCCCGCCCGAGGAGCCCGCCCGTCAACCAACAGCATCCGGGTCGCGTTGTCTGTCACCTTTAGCTTTTTGGCCAGCCGCGCCCAGTCGTAAGCCACCCGCGAATGCACGGTATAGCCCTCTTCGGCCAGCCGAATCGCAGGGGCAAGCAGCTCAGCAAAGGCCATTTTGCCATAGTCGCTATGCAGCCGACACCAGGCATCGACTGCGCCAGGTACGGTGACTGAGTGGGGGCTTTGCAGTGAGATCTGCTTCATCCCCTGGTCGAGATACCAGCTAAGATGAGCGGCGGCTGGGGCTTTACCCGAACCGTTCAATGCGACCACTTCGCCCTCACCAGCGGGAGCGTACAGCGCAAAACAGTCACCGCCAATGCCAGTAGCCTGAGGCTCTACGACGCAGAGAACGGCAGCAGCAGCGATCGCCCCATCTACCGCATTGCCGCCCGCTCGCAAAATGTCTATAGCCGTCAGCGTCGCCAGCGAATGAGAGGTTGCCGCCATGCCACCAGCGCTATAGGCAGGGGAGCGACCAGGCAAATGAAAATCTCGCATAGATTCAGTGGCTCAGCGTTGGGTTAACCGTAGGCTATCAATTCCTGCGAGTCTAGTACAGCGCCTTTGTCATTGCCTTTATCATTTTAGAGGTGGCACGGCTATTTGAGATTCAATTCAGGAAAAGTCAAGGAGCAAAATCTTCTCTGCAACAACATACTCTCTTCTACTAGAAACTACACCACCAAAGCTATTGGGGGAAGGGATTGGGTTGGGGCTGGCGATCGCCCATCAAATTGTCTTTGAAAAGCACAGCGGACAAATTAACGTAGCCTTCAACGCCCAATCAGGCACAGAATTCACCATAATCCTACCAATCGTCCCAGCTGAAACCTGCGCATTCATAGAAAGTCAGAACATGCCACAGTCGCTCTAGCTCAGAGGCTCAAAAGATCTCTCAGTGGCCTTGTTGTTTGTAGAAAGCGTTCTCTCACGAGGTTGGTTCTCGGGGTACTTTTCAAATTTTGAAAGCAGAGGCTTTCTCTTCAGCAAGTCACGAAAGGTATACCTTTTGAGACATAGGGAGAACGTATCTCATTACATGTCTCAGAAGTGCTTTATACAAAGGTCATTGCCTCTAGTCTTCTGCTACAGCTTAGTTTCTACCTGGATGTATTCCTTAGTCCACATTAAGTTTCTTCCATATTCAAGCAGCCACATCAGCTCTTCTACAATGACAAGAAGCTCATAGGCTTTTCCTATTGGGTCGCCTTTGTATTGCTCAAAATGCTCTAAACTCGGGTCGTTGACATCTGGAATTCTTCCTGTGTGAACAATCTTATTTCTGATTTCTGTAGCTTGGTGAATAACTGTTCTTATCCTTTTCGGAATAAAATTCTTTTCCTGTTTTAATGCGCAGATCTCTTTGATTAACTTGTATGGAGGAGAAGACTCCTCTTCTTCAAGAGATTCTTTGCGAGAAGGGTCAAGGTAGATAAGACATTGCTTCACCGCCGATTCTACAACCACCATAGTCATAACAATAGCGCTCAAAGGAGACTTTTCATACTGCTCCCAAGTTTCGTGGAAGAGATATCGATAGAAAGGCTCTTTGGTGTGTTCGCTATGATTTGATAGGGCTAGCTTGATATCCTCTCTTTGACTATCATCGATAGCTGGAGTATGTTCTATAGGCTGTACCGAAGATGCAGTGATAGTCATTGCAGAGTAGGGCATCGGATACCAATCTACTCTATTCATAGAGAACTCTGAGCCACGTCTTCCAATTAGGTTATTTGAGAAGGGTCTATTAAGTCTCCATCGAACAAACTTTATGATGTCAAAGGTCTTAGCTTCGTAAGCTGGCCTGATTTTGTAGATCGCCTCCATTAGACCGCTAGGAATTAGATCGCTATTTACTTTTGGCCAAGGATACACGCATCCGTCACTCCCTTGGTAACGAAACGATGGCTCACTCTGATCCGGATGTATAGCGTTCTCATGTAAAAATATAAAGAAATCCTCGTATTCTTCTATTAGTGCTTCTTCAAAGCAGGCTTCTACAACGTCTTCGCACTGATATCTGTGATCTACAGCTTCCTGAAAGGTACGCTTTCTGAACGTTATATAGGCTCCATTTTCAGTGTCTACTTGAAACGGTGGCAATAGAATAGTAAGGTGCTTATCTTCCTTTACCTCATACTTGTATCGAACCTGAATTTCATAGATCGTGCGAAAGTACATGCTGGTGCAAATTGATGTCTTTTAATGAGTGGGTATTAACAAGGTATCCGACTCAGTGCTATTAAACGGCAGTAAGTAGAGCGACTATGGCCTAGCGTGTTGCATATCTCAGCGATAGTCATGACGTTCGCCTCGTCCAGCGCGATCACTCCGGCTGTACTACTGTGTCTTAAACAACCGCTTGAAGTACATCCGGTAGAAGCAAGCTTGTTTAAGCTGAGACGGTAAAGCATTGAAGTGAGCGGGGGGTAAGCACACATAGATATTAGAGCGGACCCGGAGTTAAAAGAGCGATACTGTGCTCAGTATTGAGAAGGTCTTGAGAATGCGGGAGCAATTCAAACAGTGGCTGCCAAGGATAAAAGCCAACAGGCGGTGGGGGATTGGAGTGGCAGCTACTCCAGTCTTTCTTGGGATGGTGTGGTGGTTTTGGTCGCTCCCCGAGCGTAGGCTTCAGCCAGATTACAGCCACCTATCCCGCCACGAAAGAGCAACCCTTGCGCATCAGCATCGTGAAACCCTCATCAGCGGTATTGAGGCGATCGCGATGATTACCGGTGGAGCCTTCTTACTTGTTAATTTCTGCACTGCTGACAGAGATGCAGAGACAGCCGACCTCAGTGGGGCTGACCTTAGCGGCGCTAACCTCAGCGGCGCTGATCTTATTGGTGCCGACCTCAGCGGGGCGGACCTTAGCGGCGCTAACCTCAGCGGGGCCAATCTCAGCGGGGCTGACCTCATCAGCACCAATCTCAGCGGGGCCGACCTCAACACGGCTAACCTCAGATATGCCAACCTCAGCGGGGCTAACCTCAGATACACCAACCTCAGCGGGGCCAACCTCAGATATACCAATCTCAGCGATGCCGACCTCAACTGCACCCTACTCAGCGATGCCAACCTTAGCGATGCCAACCTCAGCGGTGCCTTGCTATTTTTCACAAATTTACGAGGCGTTCTAAACCTTGAACCGCTTCAGCTAGAGGCGAAACCTTCGCCTTTTTTGTGCAACGTTGCCCTGCCTTCTTACTCCAGCCGACCAAACGTAAATCCCAACCGCGCCTGCGATCGCATTCCCCAACTTTTGAGCGATCGCTACCATATTCCACTCGAAGAAGCGCAAGAGATAGTCTATGAAGCCAGGCAGCACCGATGGGACTAGCCAGAATGCGTCTCCTCGTTACCTCATGAGCTGCAAAGCTCGCAAATATACGAATCTGACAGCTTTCGCGGTGAGCCAAAATAGGCAGATGCGATGGGGCACGTGGTCATGTATGCATTTATTGCGATTGTCGTTTTCTTAGTTTTTTGGAGCCGTAATAGGGCTATTGAAAAGGGGTTGCTGTGGTTTGGGTGGAGTAAGAACACAGTGAAGCCTGCGGCTGCTTACTATCAGCATCGAACAGAAAGCATCGAGACAAGATCAAAAGCTTCTGGCCAGCACCGAACAGGCATCAAACCCAAATCACCCTGGCTTGAGAGGCCAAGGGCCAAGGCTCAGCCTTCTGCTGTCTACCCAGCCAGACCGCTACGTCAAAAAGGCAACGGAGCGGTAGAAAGCTCAGCGCTAAAGAAGCTTGCCGCCCTGACACATAGCCCAGAAGTATCGGCTCGCCTGGTCTTGAGCGTCAGTCAGAAAAATCCTGGTAGAACCCAGCTCTGGTGTGTTGAAAAAGCCATTTACGATATTGAGCGCGATCGCATGGCGCGATAAAAGCGCCCATCAGCTGGCAACTGTCCACCCTCAATTGCGAGCCGTTCACCCAGAGTGATATGGTCTTACCCGTCCGTTTGAGCAGGTGTATGATCTTCTATACACCTTACAGAGCGGTATGTATGTTCATACAGGTTTCTGGAATTGATGTTTTCGCTACTCTCTTTTTTGTCACTGGCTAACATTCTTACCACCCCACTTTCAACCGCAGATCCGATACTGTGGGCCAAACCAACAGAGAGTGCATTGCTAGTTGCCCAGGCCGAGAGTAACGTCATCACTATTGAGCAAGAAGTGCGCCCGCTCTCTGGTAGCCTGGACAGCGTGCCAGTCTTCAATAGCAACAGCCCCGAAATTATCGAATCCGACGGTATCTTGCTGTCTACTTTTCCCTCTCGGGGCAAGAGTGCGCCCGAGGCCCATCTCGACTACGCCTTTAACGGTCGCTTTGACATTTTCTCTCATCACGTCGCCCGCGGGCAGGATGATGCCGATACCCGGACAGTCTATGAAGGCATCATCGTTCACAATCCGGGCAGTCGCCCGGTCACCCTCTCCGTGCGGGAAGGCGCTTCTCAAATTAGCCAGGAATCTCCCTGGAATCAGATCGCCTCTGGTAGCTCTAACCTGTATAGCAACAACTTTTCTGGCCCCGGTAGCCGGGTGATGAACGATGTGCTGCGTGATCGCCGTCAGTCACCGCTGCCCGCTCAAGTCACCCTGTCAGCTGGTGGCAGCTATCTACTCCTGAACGCACCGATTCCCCTGCGTCGCCTGAGCGTTGCTACAGATGGTAGTTTGCCCCCCGGCAGCGAAATCCTGCCAGCACCGGTTCGAGTCTCATCGGGCGAAGGCCCTCGGCTAAACGGTCGCTCTACCCTGATGCGACTGCACAGCAGCGGTCCGGTTTATGTTGCGAGTCTGGCCATGCACGCTCCTCAGGTTAATGGCACAGAGCGCGTTCCTAGCCTGGAAGATTGGAAGCAGGTCTTGTTTCGAGGGCGACTGGCGACCCCTCGCGATCAGCCGCCTAGCCAGCCCGGCAGCCGCGCCAATCCTTTTCGCTATGGCCGCGTTTCAGGTGTCGCTCGGGGCTCACAGTGGAGAGCGACGCTAACTGATGGTCGGAGCGATCAGCTGGCGATTCCCAAGCCCGGCGAGCAGTTTTCCTACGGGCTCAGCACGCTAGAGCGCAACACGTTTGGCACTGGCCAAATTCAAAGCGCGCCGATTGACGCCCGCTACTCCGATACGGCCTATCGCGCCAACGGTAACTACGGCGTTGAATATAACTTAGACTTACCATTAACTAACGACACGGACGTGCCGCAAACGGTGTCGCTTTCTGTGCAAACGCCTCTGCAAAACGATGACCTGAGCGACGCGCTTCAGTTCTACACTTCGCCAGCCGCTCGCATTTTCTTTCGAGGAACGGCGCTGTTTATCTATAGAGACGACGACGGCAGATCTCGCGCTTACTATACGTATCTGGAGCAAAGCCAGGGTCAGCAAGGTCAGCCGCTCATAGAGGTCACGCTTGCCCCCGGTGAACAGCGCGACGTCAACTTTCAGTTTCTCTACCCGCCCGATGCCACACCGCCTCAGGTGCTCACCGTTAGCACAGCAGAATAGCGACCAGAGACAGAGTTCAGCCCTAAATGGCCTGTGATAGCCTGCATCAGAACTATATGTGTGGGTCAACTATGAGCGACTATACCCCTGTGAGCTGCGAGCTGTATGACGAATTAGAGGCGATCGCCACCCTCCACCGCACCAGCCAAATCGCCTACCGCAACGAAGCCAGTGACAAAGTAGAAGTAGAGAGCAAAATCGTCGATGTCTATGCCAAAGATGGCGCAGACTACTGCAAGCTAGAAGACGGCACCCTCATCCGTCTAGACAAGCTAGAGGCCATCGAAGTCGGTGGAGAAAAAGTGTTTTAGCCTGGGCAGCGCAGTCAGTCTAATAGGTCGCAGACTAAGCCGCCAGATCAGGGAAGACCCTCTGCACAGCCGGATGTACCAGCTGATGATTGTGCACATTGAGACCAGTGGCTAAGCCTTTGCCGATGGCAGAGCCGCTCTTAAGCGCAGTCAAGCCGCCTTCAGCCAGCTGCAAAACATAGGGCAAGGTGCTGTTGTTCAGCGCCTGAGTCGCCGTCCAGGGCACTGCGCCAGGCATATTGGGCACCCCGTAGTGAACCACACCAGACTCTGTATACACCGGCTCACTGTGAGAGGTCACCCGCAGCGTTTCAATGCAGCCTCCCTGATCGACGGCCACATCTACAATTACCGACCCTGCCCGCATCTGAGCGACTATCTTACGAGTTACTAGGATTGGTGCTTTGCGACCCGGTACCAGCACCGCCCCAATCACCAGGTCAGCGGCGGTAACGGCAGCCGCAATGTTGGCACTATTGCTATACAGCAGATTTACTCTAGAGCCAAAGAGCGTTTCTAAATAAGCCAGTCTCTCTATACTGATATCAATAATAGTGACTTGCGCGCCTAGCCCGACCGCCATTTTCGCGGCTTCAGTACCGACCACGCCACCGCCTAAAATAGCGACGCTACCCGCCGCTACTCCCGGTACACCTCCTAGCAGCACACCGCGCCCGCCCTGCTGCTTTTCTAAAAAACGCGCCCCAAACTGCACCGACAGCCGCCCGGCGATCACGCTCATAGGCATCAGCAGCGGCAAAGTGCCATTGTGTTCCACGCTTTCATAGGCGATCGCACTCACCCCGCTAGCCATCAGTTTCTCAGTGAGTTCTCTCCCAGCAGCCAAATGCAGATAAGTAAACAACAGCTGCTCTGAACGCATATAGCCGTATTCTGCGCTCAGCGGCTCCTTCACCTTCACCACCATCGCCTGTGCCCAGGCCGTCGCCGCATCAGGCGCGATCTCAGCGCCCGATTTCACATAGTCCTCATCGCTAAATCCAGATCCAATGCCTGCCTGGGTTTCTACCACTACCCGATGATTGCGATCGCACAGTTCCTTCACACTCGCAGGACTCAGCCCCACCCGAAACTCCTGATCCTTTATCTCTTTGGGAACACCAATATCCATGAAAAGTCGCCTGACGCTAAGCCACAGTTAAAACATGACTATTTTAGAGTGATATTTATAGAAGAGCTGTAGCTTTACAGTCATCTTTCGCTAATCTGGAATCTAAAGACAAATTGCCTGACGCCCACCCCCAAAAAAATCCCCTGCAAGCCAGATGACTAAACAGGGGATTCTTTATTGCAATTCAGTCAGTAGACCATGCCCATCTAGATCATTTACTAGACAGTCAAATGCTACTGAGCGCCTGCCATTAGTCCAGAGATCAGCGGCAAGTTCGCCGATAGCAAGTAGGCAAAGGCCGCTCCGCCAATACCGCCAATCAAGAAGCTGCCAGCAAACTCACTCCAGCCCTCATCGGTGCTCAGGCCTTCGGGCGGCTTATAGGGCAGAGTGTTACGAGAGATGGCTGAGCTGACGTTGGCACCGCTATAGAGCGAGAGGCAAACGGTCAAAATGATCACCAGGCCAACCGAGGCTAGCAAGCCAGCGATCGCAGGTACGTCAGTATCTCTCAGTGGCCCAAGTAAGAAAAATGGACCGTATAGCAAATAGCCATGAGCCATCCCCACTTCTAGACCGCGACGCTGAGGAGACAGCCCCTCACGATAGGCAGGCAGGTTGCTAATGAATGCTTCTGACAGACCCGATGAATTTAACGGAGTCTCCAGGTTGCCGATCTGCGGATCGCCAGACCAGGGTTTAATAAACTGTGATGATGTCGGCATATCTTTGTTATGAGTTCTCCAAACTTACTCAACACGCTACAAAAGGGTTAGTCACCCGCTAGCGCTCTCCACTGCGGGTATAGCAGCTACTGCGGATACAGCAGCATGTCAGGGAAAAACCGATTGATCTCAATAATGATGCCTGAAGCAACAATCGTCACAATGGTAGCTAGCACTGGCGCTGTTGAAAGATACTTCAAGAAATTACTGCTCATAAGAACTCCTCCTGCGGAGCAATAGACAACAAGTTGGCTACTTTATTAGCTGGCCTCTGTGTACTGTATCCATACACTTCATCTTTTGTTCCACTGCTAAAAAGCAGCCGATCAAAAACAGACGGCTAGATCAAAAGTAGCCCAGACTAAAATCAGCTAAGACAGCTAGCGAGGAGAGACCGTAATCTCTTCTCGCTTGGCAAACATCTCACCCGTCGTAATCTCTTTAAAAGCCAGTAGAGGCCAGGTCAGTGCGGTTAGCGAGCATTTAATAGCTAGCGGCACATCAATGATGACCTCTTTCTCTTCAGGAGACTTCGTCTCACGGACGGCAATCACATAAGAACGACCGGCCCAGCCAATCCATCCAGCAATCAGCAGGAATAATACGCTGGGAACTAAAAACTCGCCAGCGTGGGCAAGATCGCCGTCTACAACAAGATGGGGAAGTCCTTCGGGGCCACACAGAAGGCTAGTGTTGGCATAGAACTCGAAGCGAGCCTTAGCGGAGTCAGTTGCCGCAGCAGCGGCGCGCGTTTGAAAAGCGGCTGACTCACTACAAGGTACTAGACCTGACACGTCGTCACCTGCGATGCCAGCGGTAGCCGGAGAGGCAAACCCCAAGGAAAGGCAAAGAACTAAAGCCAGAGCAAACAATCGTCTCATAAATTGGTTTCCTCTCATTTGATTAAAAAGACGTGGGCTAACTTATATTTTGATTAAGCCTTGTGAACGAAGACCTACAAGCTCAGCCCAGCTTTTAGGTAATCATACTCCTCAGTCGGAAATCCCGTAAAGAAAGCGATGCCAAGGCTTTACATCCCGACATACTTACCCGCACCAGCCAAAAAAATACCTAAAAAAGTAAACTTATCCTTTGCTGCAAATCTGTCTAGAGAGCCAAGCCAATGAGTACTGTTTTAGCCATAGAGACTAGCTGCGACGAAACGGCTGTTGCCATTGTTGCCGGGCGGCGGGTGCTGAGCAGTGTTGTGGCCTCTCAAATTAAAGTGCATCAGCGCTACGGCGGGGTGGTGCCGGAGGTCGCCTCTAGAGAGCATGTGAGCGCAATTGGGGTAGCGATCACCCAAACTCTCACCGAAGCCAATCTCACCTGGTCTGATATTGACGCGGTAGCCACCACCTGCGCCCCCGGTCTAGTCGGCGCACTCATAGTCGGCATCACCGCTGCGAAAACCCTGGCGATGGTACACAGCAAGCCCTTCCTCGGCATTCACCATCTAGAAGGCCACATTTACGCCTCGTATTTGAGCGATGCGACTTTACGGCCACCGTTTTTGTGCCTGCTGGTCTCTGGCGGACACACCAGCTTTGTACACGTGCGCAGCGCTGGAGACTACGTGATTTTGGGCAAGACTCGTGACGATGCGGCGGGCGAAGCCTTTGATAAAGTGGCCCGGCTGCTAAATTTGGGCTACCCAGGCGGCCCAGCGATTGATCGCCTGGCGCAAACTGGTAATCCCAAGGCGTTTGCTCTGCCCGAAGGAAAGATCTCTCTGCCAGGCGGCGGCTTCCATCCCTATGACGCTAGCTTCAGCGGACTCAAAACAGCGGTGCTGCGACTGACTGAAAAGCTGAAAGCTGAAGAGGATGAGAACGAGGGCGAGCTGCCGGTGGCTGATATTGCCGCTAGCTTTCAGGCGACTGTCGTGCGAGCGCTGGTGAAAAGAGCGATCGCCTGCGCTCAGGATCACAGCCTCTCTACTATCGTTGTGGGCGGCGGGGTCGCAGCCAACAGCGGTTTGCGCCGAGAGCTACAGGCAGCAGCGGCTAATCGTCATCTAAAAGTACTGTTTCCCCCGCTCAAATACTGTACCGACAATGCCGCGATGATTGCCTGCGCAGCGGTCGAGCATTTTGATCAAGGAAAGCGATCGCCTCTCACCCTCGGCGGCCAATCCAAGCTCTCTATCACTGACATTGCTCAGCTCTATGAGGTCTAGCGGCCCTGATCTCACTCATTTGCCAAAACAGATCTCACGACATCGGCAACCGCGCCCGGCTGCTCCACCATCGCCATATGACCACAGTCTGCCAGCTCACTCACAGACGTTCCTCCCTGAAAGTGCGAGTGAAAGCTGGCCAGGTAATGTACGTAGCGAGGCAGCATAATTTGATCCTCACTAGCCGTAATGAAATGGACAGGCTGCTTGAGCTGAGCGATTAGCTGGGGCAGCTGATGCACAGCCTCACAGGTTGTAGACTCTAGCAAAGCACCCGCCGCCGCCTGCCGGTCAGCTCGCACAAAATCTTGCAGGCGCTGCTGCCCCCAGCAGGTATCCAAAGGCCGGTGCACCATCAGCCGCGAAAACAGCCTGGGCAATAGCGGCACGCTCTGTAGCCAGGTGGGTCTGTACTTCACCATCTGCTGGCCCGCGGTGCGAAATTTTTCAAATTCCTTAGGAATGTAAACGCCGCCCCCCGCATTGATACAAACCACTCCGCTCACCCGCTCAGGCAGTAAGTAAGCTGCCCATAGCGCAATACTGCCGCCCAGGGAATGGCCCAGCAGCCACACCCGATCAAGTCCTAAGTAATCCAGCAGGTCGCCCAAATCTTGAGCATAGGCGGCCAAACTATAAACAGAAGGTAGGCCAGTCGTATCTGGTGTCCAGGAATACCCGGTAGGAACGTCAAGGTGGCGGTGAAGTGCTTTTTGCAGCTGCGCCCTACTGTTCAGCTCAGGCCCCTGAGACTCACCAAAGCCCCGCAGATCGTAGGTCAAGCAGCGGTAGTGAGCGGAGAGCCGGGCGACCAGCGGCTGCCAATAGGCGCGGCTCAGCAGCCAGCCATGGATAAACACCAGCGGCTGGGCGTGTTCTGGCTCAAGTCCTGCTGGCCCAAGTCCTGCTAACTCAGTGAAATTGTAACGGTGGGGAACACCCCCAATCTTGACAGTCGACATACCTAATATGCTAGCGCCAAGTGCCACTCAGAACATGGCTAATAAAGTGCTCGCAGCTCGCCGACAGATCTAGACGACCTGTTTTCTTACCTGACGGTCCAGCAGGCGATAGCGGACGCCTTCGGCAATTTTTTGTCCCAAATACTCTGGAATTAACCCTTCGTTAGGGCCAAGCAAGTACAAAATTAGCCGGGTACGGCCCCGCCATACCAGCAGGTTGGCGTTGACTACGAGCAGGTCTTCCTGCCAGATCGTGTACATTACCTTGTAAAAAAGGCCCGGCTGATTGTCCGCTTCAATCAGCAGTGCGGGCAAATGAAAAACCGGATCGACATAAAACTCGGTTTCGACCTGCTCTAAGCCCGCATCTAGATTAAATTCAACATTGAGCATATCTTCGACTTCAAAGCGGCCAGCCAGGGCTTCTCTCATCGCTCGCCGCACGTTGTCAGCGGTTTTAGCCGATAGCTCCTTGCCGCCTCTAGAGACCACTAGCTTGGCAAATACCAGCATAGGCGGGTAGATCTGCCCGTACAGGCTGAGGCTGTGAATAGTCAGACCGTACGCTGCTAATACGCCAAATATATCGCTGAGCAAAAACGACTGATTGCGATAGGCAAAGTGTAGAGCGGTGCGATCGCCCTCCGCAGACAGCTCAATCACCGCTTTTTTGGTTCTAAACAGCTGGTAGGCCAGCCGCAGATTTTGCAGCTGAATATCGCTGCCTACAAACTGCTCATAGAACTGAGGAAATGCTCTATTAAAGCGCTTGAGCAACGCTAACGTAGAGGGATCTAAACCAGATGCCATAAGGGAGCCGACCGCTTGAGAAAATGTTGAAAGATCAGCCGATCAATTCGGGGAGAGTCGCTTTAGTTTGCCCGGTTTCAGGCTCAATTCGTTAGGTTGTATCGGTTTAATTTGATAGATTTGCGCTGCGCTGATGCGCATTCCTGAAGTCATTACCGGTAACCTTGCCCATGAAGTGAGCAGGCAAAGGATATACTTCTATTAAGCTCTGTCTAAAACTTGACGAAATCATTACTTTGCCTGCATGGGTTTCTGGAAAAGCCTGTTTACCACCTCTGAAGTTACTTCAGCTTCCCAGCAAACAGCCTCTGCCGGTTACCTTGCCGAAGCCCCGAGCGCCGATACCACCGCTCGCATATTTTTTAGTAGCGATCGCACCATCGATCTCTACGAGCTAGAGGAACTGTGCGATGCAGTAGGCTGGTCACGTCGCCCCATTCGCAAGGTGCGCAAAGCCATTCAGAACAGCTTCCTGGTGATCACCATGTGGGAGCAGCAGGGCAACCGCAAGCGCCTGATCGGGTTTTCGCGGGCAACCTCTGACCACGCCTTCAACGCCACCATCTGGGATGTGGTCGTCCACCCTGACTCACAGGGCAAGGGTTTGGGCAAAGCGCTGATGAAACAGCTCATTAAAAAGCTGCGCAGCGAAGACATCAGTAACGTTACTCTGTTTGCCGACCCCGATGTGGTGAATTTCTACAAGCAGCTAGGCTTCATGCCCGACCCAGAGGGCATTAAAGGCATGTTCTGGTATCCAGACTAAGCAACTATTCTTAGGAGCGCTGCACTATCAGCTTGGCCTGCTGAATCCAAGCGGCTACCTGGGCAGTGTCTGGCGCTAGGTCAGCTCGCTTAAGCAGCTGTACCTGAAAGCGGCGCAACTGAGGGTGCAGTTGCTGTACGCTCATAGACGCTAGCTGCTGCGGGGTGCTCACCCCGGCATGAAGCAGCAGTCCACAGTGCTGACAGCCCACCCCCGGAATCCGGGCCAAGTTCGCTAGCGCTGTCCACTTATTAATGTGTTTAATGTTGATACTGAGCTGCGATGAAAGCTGCTGACGCTGAACGACGCTGTTGCCCTGGCGCAGCAGGTCAAAAGTGGTAGAAATGCCGAAGGCAGCCAGCTGCTTGACTTGAGAGTCAGTAAAGCCAGGAAGCTGGGCAATAGGATGATTGGCCGAACTTATCATAGGGGGGACTATCGCGACGATAGACTTATGGGTTTGAACACAGGGATAGAAGCCTTGCAAACGTGTTACATTGGGGGCCGGGATGTAGCGCAGCTTGGTAGCGCGCCTGCTTTGGGAGCAGGATGTCGCAGGTTCGAATCCTGTCATCCCGATTTTTGTTTAGAATATGCCTGAGCTTCGGCCTAAAAATACGGCTGAACTTCGGCTCAAGTTAAATTTTCGCTTAAAATCGATAGCCTTTACAAACCGGATCAGTTTATTAATTGTCCATTAGGACTTGAGTGCCGGGTAGCGTCTGGCCCATGATAGACGTGCAATTTTTGCAGAATCAGGAAAATCTATGAAGTCTTTTATTCGCCGTGCTGTCAATCAAACCCTGGCTTTAGGCGTCATTGGAGCTAGCGTTTTGAGCACTGGTATAGCCGCTCACCCGGCGTTTGCTCTGACTGCGGAGCAAGTTGCTGAAAAGCTTTCTAGCGTGCCTGTCTTCATCTTAGGCAATGACAGCGGCCTGATTTTGCTTTCTAGCTCTCAAGAAGGTCAGCCGCAGCAGCCCAGTCTCTACGTCTTTATGACTGAGCAAGATGCTGAGACCTTTCTAGCTCGGGCCAACGAGGCCAACCCTGAGTTTTCGCCTGATGCTCGCGTCGGCGTCACTAACTTACAGCGACTCTATCAAGAGACCCAGGTCAACAACGAACAGCCGCTACAGCTCGTCTATGTTCCCGAAGAAGCTGAAGCGAACGAAGCTGCTGCAATCAACACTGGCTATCAGGGCGGTGTACCGCTGTTTTTTGCCCGGTTCGAAGATGGTTCGCTAGCGCCGGTGCAGCAAAATAACGGGGAAACTATTTTCCCAATGTTTTTCTCGCGAGCAGATTTAGAGGCGCTGCTGACTGAACTAGAGCAGCGTAATCCTGAAGCGCGCGCAGCTATTAGCATTGGCGTACTGCCGCTAGAGGCCATGCTAATAGAGATGCGCAACAGCGATGACGAATCACTCAATCAAATTCGGCTGCTGCCCGATTCTGAAACGATTAACAGCATTCAGCAGAGCGCTCCACCTCAGGGTAACTAGCGGACTGTCAAAGCCAGCGACCTATCAAAGCTGGCGGACTGCCCAAAACAAGGGGAAGCAGCTAGCAGAAGATCACGCCAGCAAGAAGCTATAGAGCTGATGGGCCATGCTTAGCTTACTGCCATGCTCGACCTGTATCCGCCTACCATCTGCTGACAAAATTACTGCTTCATTGCCCAAACTGCCAAAGCCGCTGCCAGGTTTATCAACCGGATTGGCGACAATCGCATCTAACTGTTTGCGCTTGAGCTTACTGAGCGCTGGCGCGACCATCTCACCGGTTTGGGCGGCAAAACCAACAACGCGCTGGTCAGGGCCCTTACGAGCAGCAAGCTGGGCAACAATATCGGGGACAGTCGCTAACATCAGCTGGCTGGGTAAGTCCTTTTTAGGCAGTTTAGCTGGGGCCGTATCGACCGGGCGAACGTCAGCCACGGCGGCGGCCATAATCACCCAGTCCGCCTCGTTGAGATAGGTGAGCATCGCCTGCTCCATTTCGGCAGCGGTGGTAATGGCGATCGCTCGCACACCCCCCGGCAAAGTGGCCGCTACTTCTACAGAGAGCGGACCGTGCACCAGAGTAACTTGGCCCCCTCGATGCTCAGCCGCCGCTGCCAGCGCTATCCCCATCCGGCCACTGGCCGGATTGCCAATAAATCTCACTGGATCTAAATATTCTTGGGTGCTGCCCGCACTGATCAAAATGCGCATACCGGCAAGGTCGCGCCGTCCGCTGGTATGCAGCAATGAGGTGATATAGGTCACGACTTCAGCCGGTTCAGCCATGCGACCGGGGCCAACGCGATCACACGCCAACAGGCCAGCGCCAGGCCCGACGGCATGGTAGCGATCATCTGCTAGCAGCTGCTGCCAATTGCGCTGCACAGCAGGCTGCTGCCACATGTCAGTATTCATCGCTGGGGCCAGCAGCACCGGGCATACAGAAGCCAACAGCGTATTGGTTAGTAAATTGTCCGCCAGGCCGTGGGTCAACTTGCCTAACGTATTGGCCGTCAAGGGCGCTATTACAAATACATCGGCCCACTCGCCCAATGCTATGTGCAGCGGTCTATAGCCTTGTTCGGACTGTGCCGACCAAAAGTCGGCATCGGTATAGACCGAATGGCGAGAGAGTGCCGCAAACGTCACCGCTGAGACAAAGCTTTGGGCCTGCTCGGTCATCAGCACCCGCACCGTAATTCCCGACTTCGCCAGGGTAGAGACTACTTCGCAGACCTTGTAGGCCGCGATTCCTCCGGTGACGCCGATTAGAACACGCATTTGGCGATCGCCCTAAGACTCGTCGTAGGCTTCCAAATCGAGCAAGTGCATGTAGGGTTCAACCAGCTCGGAACGCTGAAAGGCGACTGCTCTTAGCCGATGCCAGTCCTGTAGGCCGGCGAAAGCGTTGCTGTACTCGTCCTGCTCCAAACGCTGGGCTAGCTGAGCAACGTCTTCTGGCGTCATCTGAGCAATTTCTTGCGTAGAAATGTGTGTTGAAGCCTGATGAGAAGCGGGTTTAGAAGGCAGTCTAGACTGACGATATTCTGCTGATTGCTGCATTGCCCGTTACCTATCCTTGCAGTGACAGATTGAAAATTTGATGGAACCCGGTAGCCAAGGCGCGATCGCCCACACACAAATCACTTTCAATTTATGCTTACCACAGACTAGCCTAGCTTAGCTATTTTTAGGGGCTGCTTCCAGTGTAAGGGCGATAAAAATAACCGCTGTAGATAAAAGAATTTCTACAGATGAGGTCTAAATACTGAATAGCTCAGTAAACCAGTAGTAAACCAGTCGGCTGCGCCTTGTCTCACTTGGAAACTCACATCTTCAGTCCTGCTGACTCACTTTCAGACAAAATTGACTTGCCACTTTTAGCGCTTCCAAAGAAACTTCATGACCCATGTCAAATTCTTGATAGGTCACTGCCAAATTTTGCTGTGCTAGCTGCGTCCGAGTATCGAGGGCTCTAGCAAGAGGCACCACTGGGTCTTGCTTACCGTGAACCAGCAGTACGGGGCGCGGCGTAACGCATTTGGCAATGGGCGCGTGACTGTAACCGCTCAAAATCATCATGGCTGCTAGGGGGAGGTGTGGCCCCACGTCTAGCGTCATCGCGCCGCCTTGGGAAAAACCGCCCATAATGGTTTTTTCGAGCGGAATGCCGGTTTGCTCAGGCAGCGATTCCATCCAAGCTTTGAGCTGCTGACGGCTTGCTCGCAGATCGGCCTGGGCCGAAAAGTCATGCGGCATTTGAAAGTTGTAGTTGGGCGGAAAGCTATACCAGGCGAGTCCTCCTGGCACCGTTGGATGAGCAAAGGGAGCGTTGGGCAAGCGAGCTGCGATGGGGGCGCTGATCATGCCGATGCCTTCGATGAGTCCGGCAACATCTTGAGCGTTGGCTCCCCAACCGTGAAGCAGCACGAGCAGATGATCGCCGTGAGCAGTTGTCGTAGCCTTGGGGGTGAGAGCGATCGCACGCAAAGCCAAAGGAGACCTCCTGAAAAAATCGACCTGTTCATCATAGGAGAGAATAGATCTTCTCCAATCTCGACCATTACCTGTAATGTTTCCTGTAATGTTTTAAACCTGTCCTTTTACCGCTTGTCTGCCCATGTCCCGCCTTGCTCTACTGAGTGTTTCAGATAAAACCGGTCTGGTTGAGCTGGCGCGATCGCTCACCCAAGACCTCGACTTTGAAATCGTCAGCTCGGGCGGCACGGCCAAAGCCATCAGCGCCGCTGGAATAGCCGTTACCAAGGTTTCTGACTACACGGGATCACCGGAGATTTTAGACGGGCGGGTCAAAACGCTGCATCCCAAAGTCCACGGCGGCATATTAGCCAGACCCGACCAGACAGACGACGCGCAAGATCTGGCAAACAATGATATTCGCCCCTTCGATCTGGTCGTCGTCAATCTATACCCGTTTGAGCAGACCATTGCCAAACCCGACGTAAGCTTAGCGGACGCAGTAGAAAATATAGACATCGGTGGCCCGACCATGATTCGCGCCGCCGCCAAAAACTATGCTTACCTGACTGTGCTGTGTAACCCGAATCAGTATGAGGATTATCTAGTCGTCGCAAAGGCCAATCAGGGAGACCCGCCGATGGCGTTTCGAGCCTCGTGCGCGCAGCAGGCGTTTTGGCATACGGCTAACTATGACTGTGCGATCGCCCAATACCTGACCCAGGTACAAACGCTCGACAACCAGCCCAGCCCAGCAGCAGCGCTCCCCGCCCACTACGCCACCAGCGGGGAGCTTAAGCAAACTTTGCGCTATGGCGAAAACCCACATCAGGCCGCAGGCTGGTATCAGCACGGCGCGATCGCCAGCGGTTGGGCAGCAGCGCAGCAGCTTCAAGGCAAAGCCCTCAGCTATAACAATCTGATCGATCTAGAAGCGGCCCGCAGAATCATTGCCGAATTCCCTGGCGCAGAGCAGCCTGCCGCCGCCGTTCTTAAGCATACTAATCCTTGCGGTGTGGCCCTTAGCGATGCTCTCTCTACCGCCTATCAGCAGGCGTTTAACGCTGATTCAACCTCTGCTTTTGGTGGCATTGTGGCCCTCAACCAGCCAATTGATGAAGCCACTGCTGACGCTTTGACCGGCACGTTTTTAGAGTGTGTCGTAGCGCCCGGCTGCGACTCAGCAGCACAAGAAATTCTGAGTAAAAAGAAGAATCTGCGGGTGTTGATATTGCCCGATTTGGTGACAGGGCCGAGTCAAACTGTGCGGGCGATCGCTGGCGGATTTCTTAGCCAGGCGGCAGACAACCTACGCCCCGATCCCAGCCAGTGGACGTTTGTCACTCAGCTAAAGCCCAATGCAGCCGAGCTCGCAGAAATGCTATTCGCCTGGCGAGTGGTGAAGCATGTGAAATCTAATGCGATCTTGCTAACAGGCAACAGAACTACGCTAGGCGTGGGCGCAGGTCAGATGAACCGCGTGGGCGCTGTGAAAATTGCCCTGGAGCAAGCAGAAGGCCAAGCTCAGGGCGCAACTTTGGCCAGTGATGGCTTCTTCCCGTTTGACGATTCGGTTCGCACTGCCGCCGCTGCTGGCATTAAAGCCATCGTGCAGCCAGGCGGTAGCATTCGCGACCAAGACTCGATTGACGCCGCTGATGAACTCGGGCTAATGATGGCCTTCACGGGCACTCGTCACTTTTTGCACTAAGCCTGTCTAACTAAGCCTATCTAACTAAGCCCGTCTAGCTCGCCAGCTCAAGTCAATTGCGGGTCAGCCACTTTTGACCGTTTAGCCGCTGCAAGGTGTACAGCACCATCAGATCTAAGGTAATCCGGCGCTCGTCGCCCATAAACTGCTCAATTGTGCTGGGAACTGAGCCATTGGAAGTGAGCGTAAATACCTTTTGACCGCTGATATCTTCATCAATGAAGGCGATATTAAACTGGCGTTGGCCTTCTTCTGGTTCTTGCCACTCGCCCTGTACCTGCCAGTAGGGGTCGCTGTCAGCCTGCCCAACGGCTACCAGCTTGCGCTTGGCAAACTCTAAGCTGAGATCGTCAATCCCTTCCTTGGCCAAAGCTTCCTTGAGACTGGGCAGGTAGTGCTGCTCCATAAACTCGTCAAAGGGCTTATCCTCTAGCTTGGGCGGCTTTTCTTTTTTGGCCTTGGCGGCGGGTTTTGCGCCGGATTTGTCGGCAGGCTTTGCAGCCTTTTCATCAGACCCTTTCTCGGCCTTAGCGTCGGCGTTAGCCCCTTCTGCCTTAGCGTCGGCTTTGGCCCCTTCTGCCTTAGCGTCGGGTTGCGCAGCCTGATCTTCTTTAGCGGTCTCGTTTGACGGGTTTTCTTCTGCCATGTTTAGCCAAATGTCCTCTAAACGCCTGAACAAGCTGCAAGCGCAGCAAATCTATAGCGTTAATACTGCCACAGGTTTGCTGCGCCCTAATTATAGAAGCTCCGCGGTTTAATTTTCCATTCAACCTATGGCTGACCTATGCTGGCTGCAAGACTGCATTTTTTCGGTACCACTCAATCGTGCTTTTCAGTCCCTGACGGAAATCAGTTTGCGCTTCAAAGCCAAACGCCTGTTTAGCGCGCTCCGTATCCAGACAGCGCCGGGGCTGGCCGTTGGGCTTATCAGTCTGCCAGATCAGCTCACCTTCAAAGCCCATCAGCTCACAGATCAGCTCGACCAGGTCACGGATAGAAATTTCAGAACCCGTACCCAGATTGACCGGGGCGGCATCTGAATAGCGTTGAGTGGCCATGACAATGCCCTGAGCTGCATCGGTAGAGTAGAGAAATTCGCGAGTTGGGCTACCGTCGCCCCATACTGGCAAGGTTTTGTCGCCGTTGGTCTGCGCTTCATGCACTTTGTGAATCAAAGCCGGAATCACATGCGAGCTGCGCGGGTCGAAATTATCTTCGGGGCCGTACAGGTTAACTGGCAGCAGATAGATGCCGTCAAATCCGTACTGCTGACGATAGGCTTCTAGCTGTACCAGCAGTGCCTTTTTAGCAACGCCATAGGGAGCGTTGGTCTCTTCGGGATAGCCCGCCCAGAGGTCGTCTTCTTTAAAGGGGACGGGGGTGAACTTAGGGTAGGCGCAGATGGTGCCGACGCAAACAAACTTTTCGGCCCCGGCCTGGTAAGCCGCGTGGATAAGCTGAGTGCCCATCATCAGGTTGTCGTAAAACAGCTCAGCGGGCTTTTCTCGGTTGAGGCCAATGCCGCCAACGTGGGCTGCCAAATGGACGATTACGTCTTGACCTTGCACGGCTCGCTGACAGGCTTCCATCTGGGTGAGGTCGTACTGGCGCGATCGCGGCACAAAAATATTCTCAGGGTCAGCGCCTGCCTGCTGGAGCTGCGCTACTACCTGCTTCCCTAAGAAACCCGCGCCGCCGGTCACCAAAATTTTCTTATTTGCTAATTCCATAGTCTTTCATCTTGCTTTGAATACGCACTTATAGGCACCTTTAGGCGATAGATACCCCAATCATTCACACTCATTCAAATTTCGAGAGCCGAATGTTATAGCAGAGGTCCTGATGCATAGGACCTCTGCTAGTCGAGTTGCCCGCTGTTCTCTAGCGGTTTCAGCCGACCAAAGCGTCCTAAGCAACTCGACAGAGGCTATAGCTCTCTATGCATACAAATATGAGCCAACGCCATCCGCAAGACGTTGGCTCGCAGTCTACATTTCACATGCTCTTGATGTTCAGATACAGAACGATCAAATAATAGGGTGCTTAAGACATCGAACCGATCATTTCGCGGCGGACGGTCGCCATATCGAGATTGCTGCCGGACTCAGAGGCGCTGATTGCCTTTTGCCCGATCGCCTCTAGATCAGAATCGACCATTAGCTTCACTAAGCCTTCAAAAGTGATTTCAGGCTCCCAGCCCAAAACCGTCTTTGCCTTAGTCGGATCGCCAATCAGCAGGTCTACTTCTGCCGGGCGCAGATAGCGCTCATCAAAAGCGACATAGTCTTGCCAGTTGAGGTTGGCATAGTTGAAAGCCACTTCCAAAAATTCGCGGATGGAGTGAGTTTCGCCGGTGGCTACGACAAAATCGTCGGGCTTCTCCTGCTGTAGCATTAGCCACATAGCTCTGACATAGTCTTTGGCATAGCCCCAATCGCGCTTAGAGTCGAGGTTGCCCAAGTAAAGCTGCTTTTGCTGACCGGCGACGATGCGAGCGATCGCCCGTGTAATCTTCCGCGTGACAAAGGTCTCGCCCCGACGCGGCGATTCGTGATTAAACAGAATGCCGTTGGTAGCAAACATGTCATAAGACTCACGGTAGTTAATCGTTTGCCAGTGCGCGTAAACTTTGGCGCAGGAGTAGGGGCTGCGTGGATAAAAAGGCGTCTCTTCTGACTGAGGGACGTGCTGCACTTTGCCAAACATCTCCGAAGAGCCCGCCTGATAAAAGCGAACTTCGTCACCTGTGCGCTGCTGATAGTCGCGAATGGCTTCTAACAAACGTAGTGCGCCCATAGCGACCGTATCTACGGTGTACTCCGGTGAATCAAAGCTGACCCGCACATGTGACTGAGCGCCCAGGTTGTAAACTTCGGCGGGTTTTACCTGCTCTAGAATGCGGCGCAGCATGGTGCCATCATTGAGGTCACCGTAGTGCAGAAAAAGCTTGGCACCTTCTTTGTGAGGGTCTACGTAGATGTGATCAATGCGGTCAGTATTGAAGGTAGAAGTTCGGCGAATGACGCCATGAACCTCGTAGCCTTTATCGAGCAATAGCTCCGCTAAATATGAACCATCTTGCCCTGTGATTCCGGTGATAAGTGCCCGCTTCGGTTGCGTCATTATTCTCAGCGTCCTTGAAGTTAATAGTTTTGCAGATGTAGCTCTGGCAGTAGGGCTACCTGTCAAGCTTTAGCATAGGGTTCCCAAAAACACCAATCAGTCAAAAAATTCTTGATGGCGGCTCTAGGCTCAGTTGCCAGCAGGCAATGTAAAGCTTTGTGTAGAAATGAGGTAATAAAGCTAACGGTGTGTTTACGCGCCTTGCTCCACTCAAGAGTACATAAGCTTAGGCCAATAATCCGGGCATCGCATCAAGAGTATGTGATGTATTTGCGAAATATTCATAGAGTATCCAGGTTAGGTCGCCGCAATTTCAGCCAAAGTTACCTTTAAGCCCGGCGATCGCGCTCAATATCGTAGATTGCCTTTTCCCAGCACCACTGCTCCGTACGGCCAGGATTATGCGCTTGTAAATCGCTTACGAGTCGCTGAGCGACCGCAGCATTACCGCCCACTAGTCTCATCAGCTGTTTGCGAGTAGTGCGGGACACGCCGCGAGCCCGCTGGATGCTGCGGTCACGGCTCGGACGGCGACCTTGAATGGGTAGTCGGCGACCTGTGAGCCAGCTAAATACAGCTAAAATAATCGCGATCGCCAGCACAATCGGTAGAAAAGACATAAAACTGAATCTAAAGACGTTTCAATAGTATTAGTCAATGATATTAGAAGGAACGACGCTCAATTGACGGCTACTGCATTGTCACCGCTGTAAAACTATGGCCCAACCACCCTCACCTTCCCCACAAAGCCGGGCAGACGCCGTGTTGAGCTTCTGGTTTGGCGAGCCGGCTGACGCCAACTATGGCAGCTATCGCCAGGCCTGGTTTACGAAGAGTGCCGATTTTGACGCTCAGATTCGCCAGCACTTTTTAGCTGACTGCGAAAAAGCGGCTGCCGGAAGATATGACAGCTGGCAAGACTCACCGCGCCGCGCCGTAGCGCTGCTGCTGTTGCTCGACCAGTTTCCACGCAATCTGTTTCGGGGCAGTCCGCGCAGCTTTGCGACCGATGCTCAGGCGCTAGCCGTGGCCCAAAAGCTGGTCAATACAGGCGCAGATAAAGCGCTGATGCCTGCCTATCGCTTCTTTATATATGTGCCGTTTGAGCACAGCGAGGCGATCGCCCACCAGGATCGCTGCGTTGAGCTGATGAAAGATCTCGTTGAAACGTCCCCCGACCTGGATGACGGTCTCAAAGGCGGGCTCGACTATGCCATTCGTCACCGGGAGGTGATTGACCGCTTTGGTCGCTTTCCTCACCGCAACGAAATTTTGGGTCGCCAGAGTACGCCTGCGGAAATCGCCTTTCTTCAGCAGCCCGGCTCGCGCTTTTAGCGACATTCCTGATCGAGATCCTTGCTAGCGGTTGACTACATATTGCAGCCACAGCGAGCAGCACAGCCCAATATAGTGAGCAAAAATAGTATTGGTTGCCGAGCAGACTACAGCAATATCAGCGGCGTTGATAAAAGCTGAAGAATCGCGGGTGGCCCCAATCACCACCGGCCCTTGCCGGAGTCCGCGCAGCAGCAGTGGCCCCACGATGGACTGGGTGCCTAAAATAGTCACTAACATGCCCGCTAAGCTGATGATCAGGCCAATGCGGATAGCTCTAGCGGCATCTTTGGGTTTGGGCCGCAGATCAGGATTGGGATTGCGCAGTTTACGGGCCAAACGAGTGTAGCGAAACCCCCAAAACGCGCTGACGAAGGCGGTCACAATGCCGATAGCGGTAAAGATGCCAGCACTGGCCTCCCCTGGCCCGGTCTCCGGTTCTAGCGAGTAAATGACAAACAGCCCGCTCGCCACAACGCCAATGACAGCCTGAGCCCACAGCCCAATCCAGCCCGCCAGCCGAAAGTTGGTAGCAATGCGGCGAATGGCCGGAGGCAAGGAGTAACCAAGTTCACCTGTCATAGCATCGTTTTTTTAGTGTAATAGGGGTGGCGGGTCAGAAAAATCGCTCAGCTCTATGGGCCTAGCTCTATGGGCTCAGCTCTATGGTAATACGAGTCGCCTGCCGTTAGGGATAACCCAACAATCGCGCAACATTTCACGGCACAATAGCAACACTCAAGAATGCAGGCATAGGACTGACATGCAGACATCTGACGCTTCATTGAGCTCCCAAGTTAGGGACAGTCAACAGCAGACTGACTTTACCTTAGATAGCTACAAAGATCAGGTCAGCGATCTGATCGGTCGGCATCGCCATCGGGTAGATTATCTGGCAATTCGGTTGGAGCGATCGCAGGGCTGCGAGATCCGGCTGCGTGGCGACCGGCCCGAAGCCCTCAGTGAAGATATTTCTATTGGCGGTCAGGTGCGGGCCTGTCATAAAGGCGGCTGGGGCTTTGCCAGTTTTAATCGGCTGGCCGACTTGAGTTTGAGAGTAGAAGATGCGATCGCCGCCGCTCAACTAATCGGCGACGACACCACCCAGCTCGCCCCAATTGACATCGTCCAAACCCGCTGCGTTTTGCCCCTGACCGGCACCGACCCCCGGCAGGTCTCCCTGGCAGCCAAAAAAGCCCTGTGCCACCACTACACCGAAGTACTGCGCAGCGCCCACGCTGACATTGCTTCCACTGCCGTCCGCTACGAAGACAGCTATCAGCAGATCCTGTTAGCGACTTCTGAAGGCACGCTGATTGAGCAGGGCTGGGCAGATATTGAAATGCGCTTTGCAGCAACGGCGCGGCAAGGCGAACAGGTGCAGACTGGCAGAGAAACGGTCGGATCGCGGCGGGCCTATGAAGATGTGCTGGGGCTCGAAGAAAAAGTGAAAGCGGCAGGCGATCGCAGCGTCACCGCTCTCACCTTGCCTCCAGCCAAAGGCGGCATTTACACCGTTGTCATAGACCCCATTCTCAGCGGGCTATTCGTTCACGAAGCCTTTGGTCATCTGTCCGAAGCCGACATGATTTATGAGAACCCCGAGCTGCTGGAGACCATGACCCTGGGACGACGGTTCGGCCCCGCTAACCTACAAATTTTTGACGGGGCAGCGCCCGCTGGACATCGTGGCAGCTACTTTTATGACGACGAAGGCACAGCCGCTACTACTACGCAGCTAATTACCGACGGGGTGCTCACAGGCCGACTGCACTCCCGCGAAACGGCTGGTGGCCTCAACGAAGCACCCACCGGCAACGCCCGCTGCCTGAACTATCACTATTCACCTCTCGTCCGCATGACCAATACCTGGATTGAGCGCGGCCATACGCCAGTCGGTGACCTGTTTACTGACATCGAAACAGGTATCTACGCGCGTAACTGGGTGGGCGGTGAAACTAACGGCGAGCTGTTTACCTTTACCGCTGGAGAAGCCTGGATGATTCGCCAGGGAGAGATTGCCGAGCCCGTGCAAGATGTCACTCTCTCAGGCAACGTATTTAGCACACTGGCCAATATAGAAGCGATTGGCGATGACTTTTATTGGGATGAATCGGGCGGCTGTGGCAAAGGCGGTCAGAGCGGTCTGGCGGTAGGCTGCGGCGGACCGAGTCTGCGCATTAAAGATGTGGTTGTAGGCGGCGACGCCGACTAGCTGGCGGCAGAGCTTTACGCGGCTTCATCATCAGCCAAGGCCCAGAATGTAATCTTCGTTACAAAACCTTCATTGAAATCCCTGAGGTTTTGACCTCACCTTCACACTATAATGCGGGTATCAAGGAAGCATCTACCATAATTGTTCATAAGGTATTGGTCGAGCGTTATCAACGCTCCCATTGCTCATAACTGCCCCGCAAGCTGGTCTAGAGATCGACAAAGTGTCGACTAGACTCCTGGCTTTGCCGAGCATTTTTCACCTTTGCAGTTATTGATAGCAACCGTAATTTTTTGGCGATTGATAGCTTTATTTAAAGGCTGTTACTTTCCAATCAGTTCCTACAGGCTGGGTTGCTACACCCTTTTCAAATTATCTTCGCCTGAAGCTTCTTCGATAAATTAATGTCTTTGCCTGCCGTTACAGCAAACGTATTAAGCGATTCATTTCTAGAAACGCTAGAGCTTGAGTTCCAAGCGGCTCTTGCAGAGATTGCACCTCATTTAAATCAGGCTGATATTGCAGGAATCTTCTCCGACATCGCAGCCTATATCGAATCTGAAGGGGGCGCTAGCTCGAACCTGGCTAGCTCACTAACAGACTTGCTAACCGCTGCTCAAACAGCAGTTAGCACCCCAATGCTGGCAGATTTCCAGCAAAAAGTCGCCAGTCTCAGCTCGAATTCAAGCTTAGAGAGAACAGAGGCAGGGCTGATCCGTCAGTTTTTAGCAGCTGGGTCTTTCGTCAACCTGAGCAGCTCACTGCCTCAGCAGCAGTCTGTCATAGAGACCTTTCCGCTAGCAGAATTTACACCCGCTCACATACCGGATGCTACCGCTCCTTGCTGCTGCCCGCTCTGCTCAAAGGCTATTCTACCTGAGAGCGCTGCTGCATTTACCACTGTTACCTCTACTGGCCAGCTAGTCTCCAATGGCACTAGCCAGGTCGCTAGCTCACTCAAATGGAACCGCCTGAACACCAAGGCCGACGGTAAGACGAGCACTGCTGTCACCTTTGCCTTTGACAACAGCTTCACATTCGCTGGAATTGAGACCAGCCGGGTTAAGACCCTGTTCGCGTCGGCGCTGCAAACTTGGGCAGACTATGCACCGATAGATTTTTTCGAGATAGAAAACCCAGGCTCGGGTGACGCTGTAGACATTTGGGCACAGAGTGCTAGTATTGACGGCCCCGGCAGCACTCTGGCCTTTGCCTATTTCCCCAGCATTGGCGACATTACCTTTGATGCGGGTGAAAGCTGGACTGAGTCGCTGTTTCTAGAGACCGCTGTGCATGAATTAGGGCACTCCCTGGGCTTGGCTCACGAAGATGGCACCGCAGCGATTATGAATTCGGTTTTGGCCAATCGCTTTGATGGCGTGAGTCAGCCATTTTTGCTGCAAGACGATATCAACGGTATTCGTAGCCTCTATGGGGCCGGGATAGGATCAGTCGAGACGCTGGCGGGTCCCTTTCTCCAGGAGGATGCTCAGCTCGTACTGCCTGCGCCTAATCTGGTCGTAAACGGCAGTTTTGAGGAAGTTCCTCTAGAAGCTGGTGAATATCAAGTGTACAGCCGTATCAAGGGCTGGGCTGTATTCTCGGGTGCGGGATTGCAGGTTGATAAGCGCACCGATCTGCTAGGTGCCGCCGCCGAAGGAATCGCCTGGGCAACGCTTGATGTTTACGGTCAAAACAGTACGATTGGTCAAAACATAGACACGGTGACCGGCCAGACCTATAGCCTATCTGTAGACTATACAAGCGGGGGACAGGCACCAGACACCACGGGCATTGACGTCTTTTGGGAAGGCCAGAGAATAGACACTTTGACGGGTGGCGGCAAAGGCGAATGGATCACGTTTAACTATGATGTGCAGGGAAGCATTCGTGATGCTAGCTCCCTGATCTTTCGCGCCGTTGGCCCTGTCGACAGCATTGGCGGCTTCATTGACAATATTTCTGTCACCGCTAAGGTAGCAGCGATCGCCCCTGATATAGTAACTACTGCTCTGGGCACATCCACGCAACAAACCGATCAAAACACAGCGTCAGACTTTACCCCAGACCCGAGCCTCAGCCTAATGGCCAGTCCCTTTACCGCCGCAGCCGACTTCGTTTGAGCCAACTGCGACAGGGCGGACACAGGGCAATTGCAGTAGCTGACGACACTCTAATAATTACAAGGCCATCAGGACAGTATCAAACCTGTTCGGATGGCTTTTTTTTCGGTTGGACACTTACTATTAGAGAGCAGATGACAGCTCCGCTCTTTATCTACCCCCAACGCCTCATGCTTTCGAAAATCATGGTTAGCGATGCGGATAGCTCCCTCGCTTTTACTGACCAGCCTCACTTACGGCTATATCTGGACACAGCTGATATTACTGCGTGGCAAACCTGGCTACCGATGGGGCTATTCCATGGGGTGACCTGCAATCCGCTGCTGACCGAGCGGGCAGGGGTTGCTTGCCAACCAGATATTCTTCAAGATTTGGCAAAAAAAGCGTTTGACTTGGGCGCTCAAGAAATCCACCTGCAAGCCTGGGGCAGCTCCATTAATGAACTTCTACAAGTCGGCAAAGCGCTGGGCAGCGCCGACAGCCGCATCGTGGTTAAGCTACCCGCTACTCGCATGGGAACTACAGTTGCTAAAGCGCTGATTCAAGAGGGCATTCTGGTAACGCTGACGGCGGCATACGCGGTGCATCAGGCTTTGATTGCGGCGGCGATTGGAGCGAGCTACGTTGCGCCTTATCTGGGTCGGATTAATGACAGCGGGCGAGATGGGCGGACAGAAATTGCCACTATGCAGCAGGCGCTCAACGGCGTTCGCAGTCAGACCCGAATCCTTACTGCAAGCATTCGCCAGGTAGAAGATATTGCCGCATTAGCCGCGCGGGGCGTTGATACGTTTACTTTTTCGGAGGCGATCGCCCAAGCCCTTTTCGATGTGCCAGCTACTCTCGCCGCCACCGCCGACTTTGAGCGAGCCGCCCAAGCAATCAGCCGTTAGATCCGTCTATTAAATCTGCCGGCTAACTCTGATGTCGTTATTGCACTACCATGTCTCAGCCCAACCTGTACGAGCAGTCTGTATTTATAAAAGCTAACGCCACTGCGGTGGAGCGCTGCTTTACCGAACAAAAGCTAATGCACCAGTGGCTCAATCCGGCTCTGGTGTGCGAACCAGTCGGTCAATGGCAGACGACGCTGGGCAGCGAGTTTGAGTTCAAGCTGAAGGTCCCACTGTTGGCTCCGACCTTACCCAGTACGGTGATAGAGCGCGAGCCGGGTCTGATTGTCTGGGCGTTTGACGGTTTTTTTCAGGGACGCGATCGCTGGGAATGCCAGCCAGAAGATCAGAACAATATCAGGGGCACCCGCCTGCTCAACCGCTTCGAATTCACCATTCCCAATCCGCTGGTGAGCTTTGGCTTTAAGCAGTTTGCCGCTAGCTGGACTAAAAAAGACATGGAGACCCAATTGCAGCGGCTTAAGCAAGTTGCCGAAAGACTCTGATCTATTAGCGCTGAGCAAAAAGTGGGCTCAGACAAAATCAAGGACGGTCACTTTGCTCTCGGGCTGGGTCAGGTAGGGCTGAGCTGCTGATTCGATTTGTCTGAGCTGGCCAAGTGCGCGGCTGCAAGGGAACCCGTATTTGGCCTGGACGCGATCGCTGGCAATCTGTAGTGATTCGCGCGAGCGGCTCAGAAACTCAGTCACAGTGTAGGCTTCACCTGGGTCAAAATACTTCTGAACGACCAAAGAAGGAGAATAACAAGTTTCTTGCTTACCGTCGGGCCACTGAATTTTGAAATGAATTTCGGGCATGGGCAAAGACGCGAAGTGCGAGAAGGGACAAGCAAGGTAGCTACCCGCTATTCTACCTTCGGTCTACTCAACTACGTTTAACCGCTGGGGATAAAACAAGTCCTATCGGCCAATCTTGCCCTGCGGATCAGCAAAGAGATGGCCTATTCTCGACCTGAATACGGCTGGGTCTCAAAACCCAATATCCCGGCTACTAGAACAGTCGGGAACCCTTTGACCGACCGGTTGTAACTTTCTACTGATTGGTTATAGCGCATTCGCTCCGTAGCGATTCGGTTTTCGCTGCCTGCAATTTCATACTGCAAATTGACAAAGAGCTGGCTGGACTGAAGCTGTTCGTTATTGGCAGCAAAGGATTGAAAATCGGCGATCGCTCCCTTCATCTCCTGGTCTGCCGCATTCTGATCTGCCACCGTCGTCGCGGTCAAAAAAGCTGCCCGTGCCGTAGTCAAGTTTTCGATCACCTGCGTTTCGCGCCCGACATACGACTCCGCCACCTGCGTCAGCTGCGGAATCAGATCAGCCCGGCGCTGCATCTGATTTTCTACCTGAGCCCATTTACCGTCAACGGTTGTCTTCGCTGCGTTGAGAGAATTGTAGACGCCGCCTATCCAGATCGTAGTGGCTAGAGAAAGGGCTGCTGCGATCGCACCACCTATCATCCAAGCCTGCCGCCGCTGCACCTGGCGCTGCTCAGCTTCTAACTGCTCTTGCTGAAGCTGTTCATAAGCTTGTTGCATCAGCGCTGGCGGAATTTGAACATCGGCCCCGGCTGACATTAGCTCTTCTAGGGAGAACGCATCGTCAGATGAGTTTTGCTGCTGATAAAGGCGGCTAGCTTTTTCTAAGACAGCAGGCACCGACTCTTCGGGAATAGCGCTAGGGTTCATGTTGAGTAGTTGGAAAAATGTCGTCTTGCAATAGAGATTTTATTTGTGCTGATCGGCAATTTGCTTGAACCGGGCGGCGGTTTCTTCCGGATTGCCCGCTGAGGGAAAAAGCAAGACGCTTTTTACCTTTGGATTTTTTGCAAGCGTCTCTAAGCGGCCAAACTGTACATCTGAGATAGCAATGCCTTGATACTGTTCGACGTAGTCCAGCTCAATAGCAAAGTTGGCGTCGTTATAGACCTGAATGAAGGCGCGGTCAATATCCCAGTCTTGCCAGTCCGCATCGAAGTAGCGTTTGCCCCAGTAGGGATTGTGATGGCACAGGTCGAAGCTGACTTTGGGATTGGCTTGCTTTACAGCAGCGCGCATTTGCTTCATAAATTTGGTGAGCGAGGCGGTGCGGTCTACTTTGCCCGGCAGCTCGTCATGATAGCCCACATAGTCGTCCCACTGTACGGCGTCGATGGTGGGGTAGCGGCTGACAAATTCTGCTGATACTTCGGTGAAGTACTTAGCTACTTCTGGATTGTCGACGTCGAGCAAGTAGTGATCAACGGCAGGATAAGTTTTATCGACGCCAGGGACAAACCACTGTTTAGCGGTTGCAAGATCAAAAATTGGGCTGTTTTCGTCGAGCTTGATCCCCTTCTCGAAGTAGGCGTGCACCTGCATTCCCTGGCTGTGGGCTTCGTCAATCAGCCAGTCTAGCCACTGATCTTGAAACAAGTTAGGACAGCTAGAATAGCCTAGCGTCTGCTGCATGACCTGACTTTGATACATCGTGCAGCCATTTCCCCACACCCCGTGAATGATAGTGTTGATGCCCTGCTGCTTGTAGTAGCGAACGCGATCGCGAATCATCTGCTCACTGGCGTTGTTAGTGGCCTGATACCGGCTGAGATAAATGCCTCTGATCTCCTTGGCTTCCCAAGCGGGCGGAAGCATGACCGGCACGGCGGGCTGCGCAACTACCGGGCTGGCGGCTGGTATCTCGGGGGGTAGCTGAGTGCTGACTGTCGGGGTTGGTGGCTTAGAGTCAGTAAGAGAGCCAACAGGTTCAGGCACGGGTAGCTTAGATAGTAGAAAATCTTTGCCCGGCAGATCAGCCGCAAGCGTACTGATGTTGTCTAGGAAGTATGCCTTGATATTGATATCATCCAGGCGTGTGAAGCCCCAATAGCCTAAGCCTAAAAAAAGCAGTATGACTGAAAACGGAATGCTCCCACAGCCGCAGCCAGAGTTTTCTTTTTTAGTGGGCATGACAACCTCTGTAATTCACCAAAGACAATCTACTAGAGACAACATAGAAGCTGTCAAAAGCCCTCTTGTTGTATGTTCATCAGTTCTGTGTGCTGCTTATTTTCGCTTACCAGCTGCTGCCTGCGCCACCGCCGCCACTGCTGCCACCGCCAAAGCTGCCGCTGCTAGAACTGCTGCTGCTAGAGCGGCGGCTGCTACTGCTGGAACTAGAGCTGCTAGAGCTGCTAGAGCTGCTAGAGCTGCTAGAGCTGTAGCTACTAGAGCCGCTATAGCTACGGGAACTGCTCGAACTGCTAGAGGTTTGCAATGGTTTTTTTGGAATTGTTTCTATCTTCTTGCTGTGCCCGCTACAGCAGTGACACAGTCTCAGGACGGTTTGTTTGCCGGTCGCTCGCGTTGTTGCTGGTTTGTTGATTTTTGTGGCAATCTCCAGCGTCAATGCGTCGCAGGCGGTACAGAGCGAATAGCCCTCTGAGTTCAGTACATGCGAGGCGAGATGAATGTTTAGCCCGTCCGTTTCTGCGCTTGGCGAACAGCGCTCACAACGCCAGCCTTCATACAGCTTGCTCTTTAGCTGCATTTCTACCTGTTCAGGTTTGCTGATGCGTTGGTTCAGATCTTCGTAACTTAGCCGCTGCATAAGTTTGTGGCAGGTTTTGCAGGTGGCTTCGGGCTGGTTGGGCAGCGATCGCACTAACCGTAAAAGCACGGCGCAGGTGCCAAATAAAGCCGTTAGCAGCGGCCAAGCCAGCCAACCTCCTGCAATCTTGTTGACAGCGATCGCTACACAGAAACCAAATAGAGTGATCACAGCCAGTCGAATCACGGCCAAAGTCAAACCATGTTCTTCCGTCGTTTCTCGATGCTGCACATCTAGCGCATAGAACCAAAGCTCACAGCACAGCCATACGAAGGTAAATATCGGTTCAACAAACGACTGGTCTTTCAGCAGCAGCGTCAAGAGCCCGGCTAACGCTAAAAACCAGCAAAACAACTCTTGGCCTCTGCGAGTGAGCTGTTCTCTCTGCGCAGCGGTGACCAGCCAACTGCCCTCAAATGCCGGTTCGGTATACTGCCGCAGCAACATTGAGCGCTGATCGGCGAGTCCCTTCACTTTAGCCATTCGCTCGCCAATCAGCAGGTAGATTAGCCATTGCCCAGCATCAGCGTGCAGATTAACGCCGCTCGAACGCCCCGCCGGTTCAACTTCGACGGAGATTGGCCGACGGGTGACTAGCTTTCTCAACCGTACAGTCAAAAACAAACAGTACAATAAAACGCCTGACCAGAAGAGAATTCTAATGAATTCAACCACTGGCGATGCTGGGAGTTGCCTAGAGAGCAGGGCGTCGTTTGCTGAGCGCTGTCCGCCTGTTGCCGTAGACGGCTCAAATTCCTCACCTTCTAGGCTGCTAACAATGGCCTCTATGCCTGCTAAGATGCCCGCATCAAAGTTACCTGCCTTGAACTGCGGGGTGACTCGACTGTCTAATATCTGACCAATTTTAGCGTCACTCAAAATGCCTTCAACGCCATAGCCGGTTTCTACCTCCGTACGGCGATCGCCCTTAGAAACCAAAAACAGCACCCCATTATCCGCCCCTGCCTTACCGATACTCCAGGTAGCAAACAGTTCCGTCGCAAAGACCTTGTGCGATGACGAGGGCTGAGTGTCGGGCACGGTCACCACAGCTAGCTCTGTGCCGTTGGTCGCTTCGAGGGCCGCAATCATTTGGTTTAGCTGGTTCTCGCTATCTGGGCTGAGCATGTCGGCCATGTCGGTCACCCAGGTGCCGTCGATCTGACGAGGGTTGGGCACTTCGGCAGGCGAAATGGCAGCGCCAGGCAGTGAAGGCACCAGCGCTAATAAAAAACTGAGCCCTAAACCTATCACCAGGGCTATCAGTCTTGGACGATGTCTAAGCCGGCTTGTGAGCTGCATGGCTAAATTCTCAGAGAAACCACAGAGGCGGTCACAATCTCTGCGATTCTCAGCCTCTGCTCCAAGCTTTCCCAGGTTTGCTTAGCAACTCAACGGCCACTATTTGGCTTATCAGTCTTGCGAACTGAGGTAACCCGTCTCTTCTAAAAACGCCCTTAGCGCCGTTGGAAAATCGGGATAGCGGCCCACAACTTCTCCATCTGCGCTGTAAATATCTAGCCCCCACTCCGATGATTTATCGTAGCGATCCAGCATGTAGGCCCAGCCAGACTCATATTCTCCAACGAGGATTTTGCTGGCTACATAGGAAGCTAGCAGGCCATTGCGCTCTATGACAAACTCGCTTTCGTTCAATAGCCCTTCGGTACTGTCAATGCGTTCTCTAATTAGCTCGGGATATTGGCGAGTGGTATCGGTAAAGGTGCCGTCACTAAAGGCCATCACCCGCAGCGGTGGAAAAGAGCCCGCATAGGAAGAAAAGGCGTAGAGAAAGGCGTTGTCAGCGGAGACAAATTCGTAATTGCCGTCACCCTCTAAATCTTCAAACTGGCCGCCGTCACCATCTAGATAGCCTGTCTCGACCTGGCTGAAGCCATCTCCTTGCCAGCTATACACCACCGTACTGGTGCAGCAGTGAGCGCCGCCGCTAAAGTCTTTGACGATGACCTCTGCGGTGCGATCGCCATCTAGATCTTGCAGACTGACACTAGAGAATCCAAAAGCCTCAGCCGCCGCTTCAACAAACGGCTGGCCGTCGTAATAAACCTGGTACTGCAAACGCTCGCCGACATCGTCCGCTAGAGAGTCATAATTGGGCGGCGTATAATTTAAGTTTATAGATACCGACCCTTCGCTGAGCGTCAGATTGCTGAAGGCAGATGTCTCAAAGCTAATTTCTAACTGGGCAGCGGTTGCTTGGTCTATTGAGAGCCCGCCAAAAAGTAGAGTTGTGATGCCGATAGACGCGATCGCTCTTGGCCATATCATTGATGCTTTATCCGATTGCAAACTACTATGCCCGGTAGCCGGGCCGGTTCAGTCAATACCTTTAATAGCTTCACTGGCTATGCTGTCTCCTGCGGAAAAACTTTTGATTTTGTTGCAATTGTCAATAAATAGCCCAGATAGAAAACCGCCGCAGAGGTCTCAAACAGAATCTACGGCGGCAGTGAGGAGCTATCGAGATAAAAAAGTGATCAAGCGCTAGCCCTGAGCGGGCAGTGGGGTAGGACGTAAAGACACCGTTTGATTTTCACCATTACGCTCAATCTCTAAGCGCAGATCGCGGTCTAACCCGTTTGCTTCGACCGCATCCTGTACTTCCTGACCATTAGCGATCGCCGTGCCGTTGACCCGACGCACCACATCGCCCGCTCGTAGGCCCGCCCGAGCCGCTGGCGAATTGGGAATCACCTTATCGACAAATACCCCGTTCTCAGCCTCTACGCTAATCCCGCTATTGGGATCTTGGTTGATAGCGTCTCTCACTTCGGGCGTGAGGTTGACCATCTGAATGCCAATAAAAGGATGCTCTACCTTACCGGTCGCGACAATCTGCTCAGAAATCCGCTCAATGTCGCCAATAGGAATGGCAAAGCCCAGTCCCTGCGCGCCGCTGATAATAGCGGTATTCATGCCGATTACTTCGCCCCTGGCGTTGAGCAGCGGCCCGCCTGAGTTGCCGGGGTTAATTGCCGCGTCAGTCTGAATAAAATCTACCCGCTTGTCGGGAATGCCAACCTGGTTGCTGGTGCGTCCGACAGCGCTAACGATGCCGACGGTAACGGTGTTGTCAAGTCCCAAGGGATTGCCGATGGCGATCGCCACTTCCCCAGGCATCAGCTCTGCCTGATTGATTGCCACCGTCGGCAAGTCGTTCGCATCGATATCGATCACTGCCACGTCGGTCACCGGATCGCTGCCCAGCACTCTCCCTTCCAAGCTGCGCCCATCTTTAAGCGTTACCTGAACCGTATCAGCCCCTTCTACCACGTGCGCGTTGGTGATAATCCGCCCGTCATCTTGCACAATGAAACCCGACCCGACCCCACGCTCCGTCCTCTCCTGCGGTTCACCCGAACCCGAGGGCAGCTGATTGCCAAAGAACTGCCGAAAAGCTTCCGGCACCTGGGGCGACTGGCTCGTCACCGTGCGCGAAGCATTAATTCGGACAACGGCTGGCCCCACCGCTTGCACAACATCTGCAATAGAACTCGCTTCCGCTGGCAAAGCCAAACTAGCTGGGACGGTTTTGTATGCAGGCTGAGCTTCTGAGACAACGGGCTCCAGGTTACGAGGCTGGCCCCAAGCGTAGTAGGCCCCTGTCGTTGCCGTTCCCGCACCAAGCAGCACTAACGCTAGCGAAGTAGCTACCCGCTTACTAGCAGATCTCCTGGCAGGCCTCGGTGCATCGGATGGAATTTTGGAGTGATGATCTTTCATAAGTTCTATACATAGGGGACGAATACCTCCAATATAGACAGTTGATTTGACAAGGAGGTGACAAAGCTATGGCCATCGTATGAAATAGAGACAGCTGAAATAGAGACAGCCGCATCTATTCGGCAAAATCCAAGCAAATCAGCCTGATGAAGGATAGTCAGACTGCGATTAGCTGTTCTAATAAAAGCATTGGCTGGGTGCGTGGCTGATGAAATAGACACTGTAAAAACTGAGATCTTTTCAAGTCATCCACTTTTTACCAGTGGTCTGTCAATTTTGCTGAATGTCGACTCTACTGACCAGCTTCAAGCCAGTTTTAATTCGGGCTACCTTCAACTGCTAACAGCGGTTGGACAGCTTTTATTGATTTTTTCACAAAAGGAGATCCACTATGGACAGTACATCGACCGTTGTTTGGCAGGGCAGCGTCAAAGAGGGCCAGGGCAAAATTACAACCGAGAGCGGCGTGCTCAAAGAATCGGTCTATACCTACGGTACCCGCTTTGAAGACAATCCAGGAACAAACCCAGAAGAGCTGATTGCCGCCGCCCATGCCGCCTGCTTTACGATGGCAACCACCGACTTTCTCGGTGAGGCCGGTGTCACCCCTGAGAGCATACGAACCGTCGCCAAGGTAACGCTTAGCACAGAGGGCAACGCGCCTGAGGTGACTCAGATACATCTCGATGTGACAGCGAAGCTGCCCAGCGGTGAGCAAGCGGCTTTTGAAAAGGCAGCTAACAAAGCCAAAGAAAATTGCCCTATCTCCAGGCTGCTAAACGCCGATATCACAATGGACACCCACGTAGCAAACTAACAGATGCAGGCTAGCAGAGGAGGAAGTAAGAGATATGTCAGAGATTAAACAGGAGCTATACAGTATGGCCGCACAAAGCAATCGGCTTAGCGGTAAACGTATCGCCTTTTTAGCTACCGATGGCTTTGAGCAGGTAGAGTTCACTCAGCCCTGGGAAGAAATTAAGTCGGCAGGGGCAACCGTAGAGCTAGTTTCTTTAGAGTCTGGAGAGATTCAGGGGATGAATCATGCTGATAAGGGAGACCAGTTCTCAGTTGATAAAACCCTCTCAGAAGTCAATCCGACAGATTATGACGGACTGGTACTGCCGGGCGGCGTATACAACCCCGATACGCTGCGGACTAAGCCAGCGGCTGTGAAGTTTGTCAAAGCCTTTTTTGAGCAGTCTAAGCCAGTGGCCGCAATTTGCCACGGCCCTTGGACGCTGGTAGAAGCGGATGTGGTGAAAGGCCGCACGCTGACTTCCTGGCCGAGCTTACAGACCGATATTCGCAATGCGGGCGGCACCTGGGTAGATGCGGAAGTGCATGTAGACAGTGGCCTAGTGACCAGTCGCAACCCCGATGATTTGGATGCCTTCTGCGCCAAAGCGATTGAAGAATTTAGCGAAGGCAATTACGCTCAGCAGGCCGCTTAGTCAGCTTTGATGGCAGGTTTTTATCAGGTTTTGGAAGGGCGATCGCCTCATGCTGTCGGGGTATAGCTTTAATTGGATGCACATTCGTCCTAGAAAATTGGTAAAAATCTGTTTATTCTATATAAACCGAATATTTGCTTAAGAGAGAATTGGAACAAAATGGCTGAAATGATTACCTTCCAGCGTCCTGATGGGAAAAGCTGCTCGGGCTACTACGCAGAACCCGAAGGCGATGGCAGCGATGCACCTGGGGTGGTGGTTATTCAGGAGTGGTGGGGCTTGAATGAGCAAATTAAGGGCGTCGCTGATCAGCTGGTAGACGTGGGTTATCGCGTATTGGTGCCTGATTTGTACAAGGGCGAAGTCACGCTTGAGGCGGCTGAAGCTCAGCACAAGATGGAGTCACTAGATTTTGAAGATGCCACTCAGCAGGATATTCGCGGGGCCGCACAGTATTTACAGAAAGCTAGCCCTGATGTGGCTGTGATGGGTTTTTGTATGGGCGGCGTGCTGACAATGCTGGCGGCTATTCACTTGCCAGAAGTAGATGCAGCCATTAGTTGGTATGGCTTGCCGCCAGAGGGCGCGGGTGATCCGGGCGAAATTGATATTCCGTTGCAGGGTCACTTTGGCGAAAAAGATAGCTTTTTCCCAATCGCGCAGGTGGATAAGCTCGAAGCAACGCTTAAAGACGAAGCAGTAGACTACGTGTTTTACCGGTATCCGGGCGCGGAACATGCTTTTGGCAACGAAACGGGCGATAGCTATAGTCCTGAGGCGAAAGAGCAGGCATGGGCGCGATCGCTCGACTTCTTAGACAAGCATCTATAAGCTATTGGACACGAAAATAGGTGATTTTGCCCCGACTTTTGCACAGGCTGGCACAATAGAGGGGTTCTCTACTTATCCATGACTTTGTGTTAGCGCCTGAAACCCTTTTTCCTTTTCCGCTAGACGACTTTCAGCTAGAGGCGATCGCTGCTCTCAACCAGGGCGAATCGGTGATTGTCTGTGCGCCAACCGGGTCTGGGAAAACCCTCGTGGGCGAATACGCCATCCACCGGGCGCTAGAGATGGGGCGGCGGGTGTTTTACACCACTCCCCTCAAAGCCCTTTCCAACCAAAAACTGCGAGACTTCAGACGGCTGTTTGGTGACGAAAACGTCGGGCTGCTCACAGGCGATAGCTCCGTCAACCGCGATGCGCCCGTCGTCGTGATGACCACTGAAATCTTTCGCAATATGCTCTACGGCACCACCATCGGTGAAGTCGGCACCTCCCTACGAGACGTGCAGGCCGTCGTCCTCGACGAATGCCACTACATGAATGACCGGCAGCGCGGCACCGTTTGGGAAGAATCGGTAATCTACTGCCCGCCCGAAATCCAGCTAGTCGGTCTTTCTGCAACCGTCGCCAATGGGGGCCAGCTCACCGACTGGATTGCAGAAGTCCACGGCCCCACCCGGCTGATTTATTCAGACTTTCGCCCGGTACCGCTCAACTTTCATTTTGCTGTAGACAAAGGTATCTTTCCGCTTCTAAATGAGCGCGCTGGCGGTGGAATGCATCCCCGGCTGAAAAGACGCCGCAAGCCCCCTCGTCACCAGCGCGGTCAGAAGAAAAAGCAGGCAGTTCCCACTATTCCCGGCATTGTCGCTCAGCTTCAGCAGGAGGACATGCTGCCTGCTATTTACTTTATCTTCAGCCGTAAGGGATGCGACCGAGCAGTGCAAGCAGTGACCCATATGAACCTGGTCACCGTCGCTGAGGCTGAACTACTCAAGCGCCGCATTGATAGTTTCTTACAGAAGCACCCCGACGCGGTCAGAGACAATCAGCTAGAGCCGCTTTACCGAGGCATCGCCGCTCACCATGCTGGCATTTTGCCCGCCTGGAAGGGTTTGGTCGAGCAGCTTTTCCAATCGGGCCTGATCAAAGTCGTCTTTGCCACTGAGACCCTGGCCGCTGGTATCAACATGCCCGCCCGCACCACCGTTATTGCCAGCCTCTCTAAACGTACTGATGACGGCCATCGGCTGCTCCACGCTTCAGAATTTTTACAGATGTCGGGCCGAGCCGGACGGCGGGGGATGGATGATGAGGGCCATGTAGTCACCGTAGAGTCACCTTTTGAAGGAGCTAGAGAAGCCGCTCAGCTGGCCCTATCGCCCCCCGATCCGCTGGTGAGCCAGTTTACACCTAGCTATGGCATGGTGCTCAACCTGCTGCAAATTCACACTGTAGAAGAAGCTCAAGAGCTGATTGAACGCAGCTTTGGGCAGTATTTGGCGACGCTGCACCTCGCTCCGCAGCGCAAGGCCATGACGGATGTAGACGACCAGATTGCCATGCTGCAAGATCAGCTGGCTCATGTTGATGAGGATGCGATCGCCGAATACGAAAAACTGCGCGGCTGGCTAAAAGAAGAGCAGAGACTGCTAAAAATACTTCATAAGCAGGCCAAAGAAACACTGGGCAGCAGCGATTCGGTCACTGTTTCATTTGCAATGACGGGCACTATGCTCTCGCTTAAGGGGCAAAACGTAAAGGTGGCGGTGCCCTTGCCGGCGGTGCTAGTGAGCAAAGTGCCAGGGCCAGGACAGTTTCCTTTTTTGGTGTGCTTAGGACAGGACAATCGCTGGTATGTGGCGGCAGTTAAAGACGTTGTGCTGCTGCATGGCGATGCTGAGCGCGTCAGCGCGGCGGAGACACTCACACCGCCAACAGATTGGGAAATAAAGCCCGGTTCTACTTACAAGGGAGATGCAGCAACAGCGGCAGTCGTTGCTGAGATGCCGCAGATTGTTCCTTTTGAAGAACAGGCACCAGAAGTTAAAGAACAGCGCAAGAAAATAGATTCTGTTTGGGCCAAGATTGCGGCTAATCCGGTAGGTCAGCTAGAGAAGCCTAAGGCTGTGGTAAAACAGCGGCAGCGGCTGAAGCGGTTGCAGGCGGAGAGAAGCGATCGCACTCAAAAGTACGAGAACGAGACCCATCGCTACTGGCAAGAGTTTGTTAGCTTGATGCAGGTGCTTGAAAAATTTGAATGCTTAGCAGACGACGTGCCTACTGAGCTAGGGCAAATGGCCGCCGCCATTCGTGGTGATAACGAGCTTTGGCTGGTGTTAGCGCTAGCTTCAGGAGAATTTGACGATTTAGAACCGCAGCAGTTTGCCGCTGCCTGCGCTGGTCTGCTGATGGAGAACAACCGGCCCGATACCTGGATTTATTATCGGCCTACGACCCCGGTTGCAGACGCACTGGAGGGATTGCGATCGCTCAGACGACGCATTTTTCAAGAGCAAAGGCGGCAGGATATTCAGATTCCGGTTTGGCTAGAGTGGGACTTTATTGCGCTAGTAGAGCAGTGGGCGCTAGAGGCAGACTGGCAAGACCTGTGTGACAATACCAGCCTTGATGAAGGCGATATTGTCCGCATTCTCCGCCGCACATTGGACTTTCTCTCGCAAATTTCTCACGTTCCCTACCTCTCTAACGAGGTAAAAGCCACTGCCCGGCAAGCGGCTTTTTTGGTTGATCGGTTTCCGGTAAAGGAAGCTGCCGAATGAGTTTAAGCTCTCGACTGCTGACAGGGGCCGTCGTCGAAATTTACCAAAGCGCTCGTGGGCTAGAATTTCTATTACCTGTTGCCGGGGCTGCTGGGGCCGCTGGATTCGCAGTTGGCGTAGCCGTAGCTGGCGTAGCCGTTGGGGCAGCAGCTGGCGGGGCAGCGGCGGGGGCTACAACAGGTGTCGCAGCTGGAACTGCCGCTGGCGTACCTGCTTCAGCTGGGGCTTCAGCTTCAACCCCTACAGCGCCTTCCTCAGAGTCAGCTGCTGCCTCAGTTTCTAACTGCGTATCTTCAACTAGAGTTCCCGAGCCTGCGTCTGGTTCTTCCCCAATGCCAGGTTCTGGTGCAGGCGTTGGCTCTGGGGTGGCAACGGCAGGCGTTGCTTCAGGCACGGGCTCGGTAGAAGGGGTAGACTCCGGAGTGTCTTGAGCTTTAACGGCTGTTGGCAAGCTCAACAGTAGCCCAACCGCGGATAAGAGAGAGGCCGTCATAAGTAGGCGCTTGGCGTGTGCGAACAGCTGCTGATACATCGTGATTGCCTCTGTGTGATTTCGGATTATGCTATCAGCCTGTGAGATATATCACTCAGTAGTACTGGCTCTCATCATACAAACTTTATATATAGCAAAGTAAGGATGCATTCTTACTTTGCGAGTCGAGCTGCCTGTTGTCAGATAACGGTTTCAGCCGATAAAAGTGTCCTAAGCAACTCGACAGGAGCTATAGCTTCCGGCACTTTGCTTCATTCAGCGTTACTGACTGTAAGCCATATACAGCGACAGGCAAAGTGCTTTGCAAAGCGCGAATGCATCCGCGCTTTGCTATGATTGCGCCTTCGTTGTGTCCATCTACTTAGCCGTCAGAAGAAGGTGATAGAAGAAAGTCGTTTTGGTCGCCACAGGAGAGGGTGTCGTTTAGTAGCTTCCCCTCTTCCCAAATGCCTGACTTAGAAAAGCCATTAGCAAAGATGAACGTGCCCTGGCCGCTGCAATAGTTGTCTTTAAATTCACCGACATAGCGATCGCCATTCTCTAAAATCCAGATGCCCTGGCCGCTAAACTGGTCGGCTTTAAACTGGCCGACATAGCTTCTGCCATTAATAAATGTAAACGTACCGCAGCCGCTGCGCTGGCCGTTTTGATACTCGCCGTCGTAGCGGTTGCCGCTGGCGTAGACCATGATGCCCCTACCGTCGCCGGGCCGTCCGTCGATGAGCTGACCGTAATAGATTGCATCATTTTGATATCTATAGCGGATTGAATCTGCCGGTAGCTCAGGCAGGTCTTTGGGGCAGGCAGCGGCATCAAGTTCGCCTGCCAAAACTGACCGGGGGTGATCGCCAGACCCAAAAGTAGCGTCGTTTGAGCGTGAAGTGAAAATCAAGGCCGTCAGCGCGATCGCACCTGCGACACCAAGGCCCATTAATAGCGGAAGTTTTTGAAGAGTGTGTTTTTGGGGAGTGTGTTTTTGGGTAGAGATCGCCGCCGCCTCGGAGCCCGGCAACTGTCGGACAAAAGCCGCCAAATCTCCTGGCTGAAAAGATCCCTCTTGCGGCTGCCGCTGCTGCCTTGAGCTGCCGGTATAAACGTAGCTGCCGCCTAGCTCGCTAAGAGCAGTCGCCTCATCAATCTGCCACAGCCTCAGGTAGGCCCCTTCGAAGTAAGCATTCGCGAAGTTGCTCCCTTTAGCTTGAATAGCGGACAGATTGGCTTCGCTAAAATTGGCTCCACCAAAGTTGCCGCGACTCAGATCGGCCCCACTGAGGTTGGCTTCGCTAAAGTTAACGCTACTGGCATAAACCCCTTGTAAACTAGCTTCAGTCAGATCCGCGCCGTGCAGGCTTGCGCCAATCAGACAAGCCCCGTCTAGCAAAGCACCGCTCAAGTCAAACCCGTCTAAGACTTGACTAAATAAGTATGCGCTGCTCAAGTTGGGTTGAACTGTAGGGTGCGCTGTTCGCCAGCGGTTCCAGTCCTCGGCCCCTTTTTTGACCAGAGCTGAAAAGTCAATATCTGCCATGAGCTGCTAATACACCGCAAGAACTTTTTGGACTCTCTAGAAGACAGCGTTGCTGCCTGTATCTTGACCTTACCGGCTCGATCACTTTCGGTGCACCTTTAGCTGACGCCCTCACCGCAGACAATTCAAACTCATAAGTGGGTAATAGCGTTTAAGAACTTATCGCTATCTTTCTGTTGCTCGCGTCTACCATTCGACAGAGGAATCAAACCGCTTACCTGACGCTGCAATGCCAGTCCTTAGCCTGCAAAGCGATCGCTCAGCTCTCCTCATCGGACATTTTATCTATAGCAGATGTCCTGATGCATTAGGACACCTGCCAGGCGAGTTGCCCGCTGTTCTCTAGCGGTTTCAGCCGACAAAAGTGTCCTAAGCAACTCGACAGAGGCTATAGATTGTTCAAAATAAAATCCATCCGGCCTTGCTGGCTCAGATTCTCTCGACGGTGAGCTAAAAAGTCCCAGTAGAAGAAATTGAAGAGGCAGGCATCTTCACCGATGCGGGCTTTGTGACTGTACTGGCAGCCTTTGTAATAGTCACTCATGTTAATGTAGTTGGCACTAGCAGCGTAGGTCTTACCTGCCAAGTAAAACTGTTCAGCTGTCATTGTTTGAGGCATAATTGACGATACATCAACCGTCAGCGGCGTTGATTCACTTTTGACTTGCAGGCTGGTCATCGTAGCATTGACTCCCAGGAGAGCTGCTTGCTGCTGCTTTTGGTAAGCGCTGAGCGATCGCAGGCGAGGTTTACTTTGAGCGGGAAAGTACAGTGAAAGCTACTTTTTAGAGGAAGACATACTGCCCAGATTGAGGCTGCGCGTGAGCATCTGTGAAGCATTCCGAATAATGCCGTTGTCAAACATCAAAATGCACAGCCACTCGGCTGCGGTTCAACTGCGGCCAGTTCTGAGGCAAAGCCTGCCGGGAGCGTAGCGGGCACCAATTCTTCACCAGCTGTACCTTGCACGGCCTGAGCGCTGTACCCCTGAGGAAACATATGCACTCGCACAATCACCGGCTGACCAGCATCGACTGCTACAGGACCACCTGAGCGAGTAAATGGCTGTTCATCCGAATGGCTATGAGCCAATATTCGTCGGTATAGCAGAGTGCCATCTTCAGTGAGAACTTCCCACCAATTTGCATACTGATTACATCCCGTATCCGGACTTTTGATCGTTACCGCGAACGTGTAGTCTCCTGGCTCCCCACTCACTTTAACGGCGCTCACCACAGCGAGCTCATCGTCTGGCAGCCCATCTGCTGGCAAGCGATCTGCTTCAGAAACCGATTCACTATCAGAGGAGGTGGCCTCCGGCATTTCAGAGACGGGCGGCTGAGCAGCACAGCTCACCAGAGAAAAAACAATAAAAAGACTTTTCAGAGAAGATTTTATGATCACAGCTAAAGTCTCTTTTTAACAACATAAAAACGATCATTGTTCCTGATGCCAATCTTTTGCCTGCTGGTGAATTTCGCTGAGTTCAGCATCTGACATCCTATCCAAGTTATTTAGTATAAAGTTCATGCGGCCTTGGGTACTGAGCTTCTCTCGATGGCGAGCTAAAAAGTTCCAATAGAAAAAGTTGAAGGGGCAGGCATCTTCACCAGTACGGGCTTTGTGATTGTACTGGCAGCCTTTGCAGTAGTCGCTCATTTTGTTGATGTAGTTAGCGCTCGCGGCGTAGGGCTTGGTTGCTAAAACGCCACCGTCGGCAAATAGGCCCATGCCGATCACGTTAGTTTGCATCACCCAATCGTAGCCGTCGATAAAGGCGGCGTGAAACCAGTCTTCTACTTGTTGGGGAGAAAGTCCGGCGATTAGAGAGAAATTAGCCAGCAGCATAAGCCGCTGAATATGATGGGCGTAGCCAGTGCGCTTGAGGGTTGTAATCGTCTCGTGCAGGCAGTTCATTTGCGTATTGCCGCTCCAAAAGAAGTCGGGCAGCGGCTGAATATGCTCGAAGTAGTTGCGTGAGGGGTAGTCGGCGTCAACATGGTTGTAAATGCCGCGCATGTACTCTCGCCAACCCATTACCTGCCGGATAAAGCCCTCTACGCAGTTGAGTGGCAGGTCGTTTTCTTCGTAGGCTTGTTCTACCGCAGCGATCACTTCCATCGGCTGCAATAGGCCAATATTGAGATAAGGGGAAAGCAGCGCGTGCCACATGGTAGATTCGCCGGTGACCATCGCGTCCTGGTAAGGGCCAAAGGTTTTGAGGCGATCGCTCACAAAATAATCCAATACTGCCAGCGCCTGCTCGCGCGTCACCGCCCAGCCAAAGCCTTTAGCATCACCAAACGTAGAATAGTCAGCAGCTTTAACCGTTTCTATCACCGCTTTAGTAATAGCATCCGGCTCGAACTCCAAAGGAGCAGGCGGAGAGATTTTGCCTTTAGGCGGCTTCCGGTTCTCTTTATCAAAGTTCCACTTTTCTCCAACTGGCTTCTTATCCTGCATGAGAATATTAAACCGCTTGCGGCCCTCCCGGTAAAACGACTCCATCAGTAGGCTTTTACGAGTTGCGGCCCAGTCTTTAAACTCTTCTTTGGACCAGAGGAAATGGTTGTTGGGAACTTGCACCAGCTTGCAGAGATCGATGCTTGCCAAAAAATCGGCAAAGGGTCGGTCGGCGGGCTCCATTACCCTCAGCTCATCGATCTTGTTTTGCTCAATCCACTTTGCCAGGGGTTTCTCAAATGATTCGGCAATCTCATAAGTCACAGGCCAGCCGTCGGCTTTGAGCGCTTCAGCAAAGTGACGCATGGCCGACCAGATTAAGACCAGCTTTTGCTTATGGTAGCGTCGCTCTTTTACATGACTGAGCGATTCGATCAAGATAATAGGCGTATTGGTGCCTGCGCAGCTGGCGATTGCCGCCTGCCCCTCCCACAGCTGATCGCCTAATACCCAGATGCCGACGGTCATAGATGTCCCCAAATCTATCCAGCTGTAGTGTATCGCCGACCTTACGAGACTGTTACCATCGTTAGACTGAAGATTTAAATCTATAGATCAGGCGTGGACGAGGGCGATCGCAAAGCCAAACAGCGGCCCTCAATCGAAATATAGCCCCATTGAGACAGATGATGGTATAGCCACTGAATGTCTTGACGGCTGCCAGCAATCCGCAATCGGTTAATTCTACGAGAGCGATGTTCGTACAAAATAAAGCTCACATGGCAGCTGAGCGGACTAAAGCAAACTGAGAGCGATTCCCCCTGAGAGAAAGAGTGCCACCTAGTCGGCGCTAGCTTCACGGCCCGCAGCGGCATCTTTGAGAAATGGCGAGTGCTTTTTGGAATACCCGTAGATTTTTGGGCCTCTCTCTCTGACGACGACGGCGCCGTTGTCAAGCTCAAAAGCGTATGTCCGTGAGGCGTACTGCAAAGCTTCAGATTGACTACTCTATTGCATCTAGCTTCTGGCGCTTTCTTTGTGAAGGCTGCTAAGCCAAGGAAAATAGGCAAGATTGCCGCCACCGCCACCCCCAGCAGGATCGAATCGGTAAGGGCAACAGCGCCGCCGACTAGCACCACAGTAAATAAGACAGCCCAAAAGCCAAAAATGGTACTTTCGTCGAGGCTATCTTCACTCAGAATAGGAAAAAGGTTTTCTCTGAGCCGATGTTGAGAGAACTGTATTTCGAGTTCTTGAGCGCTGGAGCGTACTTTAAAGTCAGCGCGAATTGTCTGGGGAGCACTCGACAGGCCAGGGCGAACCTGAGATAAATTAAAATGACTGTGAGGGGCAGGCTCTTGGTCAGTTTGAGCTGCACTGTCGTGACGATTCATAGGAGTCAACAGTAATACCTCTTTCAAAATAGTTCAGCGCCTGACTGCACTACCCGTACAAACACTGAGAAAAGCAAAAAGAATAGATACCGCCTGCGAATATGAAGAGTAGATATGCCTAGCTCAAATCAGGGAACTCACAGCCAGCTAGTAGAGTGCATTGCGCAAACTTTTGTGATTGCCTACAGAGAGCCGACTGAGCGGCTGACCGCAGCGCTAGCTCAAGCGGGGTGCGACTGTACCGTATTGCGGCAGGTACATCAGCCTGGCTATGAAACCTATTCGCCTAGCTTTTTGTGCCTGCTGAACCACCGCAGCGCCTGGGAGCTGGCCCTGCGTTCGGAAAAGCCAACGCTGATTGTCGAGGCCGACTTTGTCCCGGTACAAAACTTTGCTGAGCTGCCGCCGCCTTTTGACCCGGCTGATACAGACATGGGGATTGCCTGGCTCTATACCTGCGCGGCGCAGATCTATAGCGTTAGCGGCGGCTTGGCGCAGGGCTACTCTACTTCTATGGTGGCCTACGTGGTAACGGCGAAAAGCGCTCGGCTGCTGATTGAACTGGCAGCTCAGGTAGAGAAAGCGCCCGGACCCAGGGCTTATTCTCCGTGGGATTCGGGCATTGAGTACTATCTACGGGACAGCGGACTGCATAACTACGTGCCTTTTCGTAACTATGGTGAGCATGGCGGACTGCCCAACCCTGAGCATGGAAAAAATAAGCTTAGTAAAGCTCATCGAGCCGATGTCTTATACGGCAAGCTAGCTTTTGCGCCGCTGTACGCTGAGATTGATGGTCAGGTGAACCGCTGGCAGTGGCTAAAAGGAAGGCTCTACGGTCGGATAAAAGGGGTTGGCAGACTGCTGCTGCTGAAATACTTACGCGCAGAGGTGGCCCAGAAGTCATCGCAGCAGGGGCGGTTGATTGGATTTGCGATCGCCCGGCAGCTTACCCTCTGAGCGACTATCCTGGTGGGTCTAGTCGGTTAATCCGGTAGGTGAGGATTTGCCAGGGGGTAGCGCGTGTGAGCTGTTTGCGCTGAGTGGGTGCTTCAAGGATATTGGTGAGTACTGGCGCATGTGCGTGATCGCTCTCCGCCCACTCCAAACTCCTCAGGCCAAGTTTGTTGCTAACTTCAACAGTTGCACTTTCACCATGAATTTCATAGCAGCGTAGGATAAATTCATCAGGGTCTTCTTCTGCGGGCTTAAAGGCAGAGAGAATCAAGTTGGCATTATCAATCTGTAAGAAGCTGCACATGCTGTTGTTAGCGCTATGGCTTGAAGGCTTAGGAGCGGCACGGCGATCGCTAAAGTGGACAGTAGGCGAAATGTTCAGTTCGCGGGCGTAGTGAACGGTCCGGGCCGATTGCCAGGTGCCGGAGTGAGGGTAAATGGCATAGGTGAAGCTGTGCTCTCCCCTATCGGCATCAGGGTCTGGCCAGATAGGAGATTTGAGTAGGGTGAGACGAAGATGATTGGGACGGGCATCGAAGCCGTGTTTGCAGTCGGTGAGGAAACTCACGCCAAAGTCTTGATCACCCAGGTCGGCCCAGCGGAGCGCGGGGACTTCCCACTGAGCTTTTTCGGCTTTTGTTTGGGGATGAGTTGGGCGCGTGATGGCACCGAATGGGTTTTCGTAAGTCGCTATCTCCGCCGAGACGGTGAGCGGTAGGTATGCTTTCAGGAGAACCTGTTTTTCTTGCCAGTCGATGTGGTTTTCCACTGTGAGAAAGGGACTATCTATATCGAGAACATAGTCCTGGCAAATGGTGGACCGGTTGAATTGGTAGACAATCCGTAAGCGCTGGCGGATAGGGCCGGTTTCGATCCATTGAATGGACTGTAAGGCGGGAGACGGAAGCGGATGGCTAGCGTAGTCTGGGTCAATGTTCCAGGCATCCCAGTATTGCCCCTGATCGCGGAAGGTCTGTAGCTGGTTGCCAGGTGCACTAAAGGTTTCTCGCTGAGTGCTTTTTTCTATGAGGCTGATGAGATGACCTGTAACAGGATCTATAGAGGCTTTAATAAATTTGTTTTCGAGATAGTATTCCGTAGGCTGAGGATATTTTGTGGAGGGACTTTCAGGGCATAGCCAAAAGCACTGATATCCTACAGCGGGAATATCTGATGCCAGAAAGTAGATGCTACAGCTAGGTTTCTCTGGTTTTATCTTTGGCGCTGTCGGGTCGGCGATTTGGCTCAAGATAAGCTGTTGATCGCAGTCGTAAACTGACCAGGCAAGTGGATTTTTGTTGTCACCAGTCGGTAGCTGAGCTGTCACTACTGAGCTGCGCGGCCAGCTGAGTGAGTTGAATACGATGATCGGTTTGGCTTGGGGGTGGGGTGGTTTTGGTAGAGAAATGGTGGCCGCGATCGCATCAATACTCTCTTCCAAAACGTTCTGACCTATCGTATATACCTGCTCCCATCTTTGGTTGGCGTCAGCAAACACTTCTGGAATGGCAGTACCCGGCAAAATATCGTGAAACTGATTAAACAGAAGCGCTTTCCAGGCAGTCTCTAAGCTGGCTTTAGGATAGGTTTGATTGGCGATAAGGTAGGCGACCGTAGCAAAAACTTCTGCCTGATAGAGCAGATCTTCGCAGCGGCGGTTGTGTTGTTTTTGGTCGGCGTGGGTGGTGTAGCAGCCGCGATGGAGTTCCAGGTAAAGTTCGTTGTTCCAAGTGGAAAGAGAAGGATAAGGGGGAAGATTGCTTATGTAGGTGTTGGGAGTGGTGAATTTCAGGTTGGGGAAAAAGGGAGACTTTTCCCAGCGCTGTGCTTTTTCGAGCATGTCGCGAGTGGGACCACCGCCGTGATCGCCTAGGCCTGGCAGCCATAAGGTGTTTGATAGACCCGTGCTGTTCTCCCATTTTTTGGCGTGGGCAGTCATCTTTACAGGGTCGATGTCGGAGCCGATGGGGGGAAGCATCAGGCTGAGGATGCGGCTGCCGTCGGGAGATTGCCACCAGAAGAGCTGATGGGGGAACTCGGTGCTATCGTTCCAGGAGAGCTTTAAAGTGGCAAAGGTTTCAATGCCGCCCTGGGTGAGCAGTTGAGGCAGCTGCCAGCAAAAGCCAAAGGAGTCAGGAAGCCAGGCGATTTTACTGATTTGGCCAAATTTTTCCTGACAGTAGCGCTGTCCGTAGAGAATGTGACGGGCGATCGCCTCTCCACTAATCAGATTAAACTCAGGTTCAATCCAAAGCCCAGCATCAATGCTCCAGCTGCCTTCTGCTACTTTTTGCTGAATCTCTGTGAATAGCGCCGGGCGGTTGTGCTCTAGCCATTCAAAAAGAGCGGGACTGGAGTGGGTATAGGTGAGTTCGGGAAAGTCTTTCTGTAGGTCAAGAACAGATTTGAAGGTGCGCTCGGCGGCGTCCCAAGTGTCAGCAACCGGCCATAGCCAGGCCATGTCGAGGTGAGCATGACCTACGCAATGAATCTGTCGCTGTTTGAGAGCTGTCGCCAAAGGGATCAGGGTTTCTCTCAGCTGAGTAAGAGACTGTTGAAAAGGGTGGTTTACAGGCTCTTGCACGGTTGGTATCTGGGTCAAACTGTCCCAGTTCACCTGAGAAAGCGCGGTCTGTATTTTGTTCCAACTGTCGGGTTCAAAAGTGGTGAGTACGGTGAGCTCATCAGCGACAAAGCTGGGCTCGGGGGTAAGTTGAGCGGCGGGGAATTCGTAAAAGAGCTGTGATCGCACCAATGCACCATCATCGTGACCAGGGCTAACCAGTCGAATGGCTATCTGAAACGTTTGGCCTGGGGTAGCGCTAGTGCTGAGACAGATTCGGGCAAAGCATTCAAACAAATCGCCCGTCTGCACCAGGCTCCCATCCACATAGATTTGAGCATCGTCGGCCCACCAGGTGAGCCCGAGGCGTAGGGTCAGTCCCGTCAACGGATAGCCGTGGCGATCAGTCGGTACTGTGATCGATTGATACAGCCAAAAGACATGACGGCCTTTGTCCCACGCAATATGCTGGCGCTCATTCAAAGCCACTGTGGGCCAACGCGTTAGGACATTGGCCGTAAGAATGTCTGCTAGAGCAATGTCCTGAGAATGGCAATGCCATTCTGACTGAATATTTTGGGTATTGAGCTGACGCAGCCGGTCAATATCAGCTTGTAAAGCTGGAGGAAGGGCAGTATTGAGGTCGGCAGAGGCCATAACTTCCGGTAGAATTTAGAGCAGCGAGGTGGGCAAATGGTATGACTTCTAGCCCTTATCAAAGCAATTTATTACGGTTTGCGATCGCTCAGTATCGGCGCGGGCGGGATCGGCATCGGCGCGCTATTCGTCAGGCCCAATCTACGGTAGCTTTGAGCGCGAGCTTAGGCGCAGCACTGACGGTATTTCCAGTGTATGCGTTAGTTCGGGCGTCTCGGTTCGCAGGGCGTCAGCTAAAACAGTCTGTTAATCATATGCGTTTATCTGGCCGATTCGGATCAAATACGGACGCAAGCGAGCTGATAGATTTTTCGGACTTTGGTGAACTTCCCACTGTGCGCGAAATGTCGCAGGATTCAGAGCTCGCAGATGAGCTAGAAACAGCGCAAGCAATGGCCCGAACGCTGATGGCCGTTGGTGACTGTCTTTCTCCTGCTCAGATGAAGCTGCTGAAGGCAATGCGGGATCAGAACGGTTTGTCTGTTGGTGAGGCTAGTGGCTGTGTGGCAGGCCGCATCACGGGGATTGCGAGCGATTTGGAGACGCGATCGCTGGTGCTAATTCTGGGACATAAACTGGCTTGGCAAGGACTGAGCGTAGCGCAGCAGCAGCAGCTTCAAGCGCAGATAATAGGATTTGTAGATGCTAAAGCTTTACCGGGACAAACGCGCGGTTTGGTGCGCCCTGTTCTTTCGTTTTGGGTTGAGGTACTTAAACGAGTCATTCAGCTTCAGCCACGGTCTAAGCGGTTCAGCAGTCGTATGGCTAAGCTACCCAGCGGTTCAGAAGTATTGGAGCCATCGCCGCAATCGAGACTATCACCGGGACCTGCGCTCATAGGACTAGCCTCAAATTTGCAGTGCGCTTTGCCCGCATATCGACCGGCTGCACCGACTGTAAAGCGCCTTGACAGCGCTGGCACAGCAGACTGGGAAGCTGATGTATTAGCTGTGGACTATATTGAGCACCCTTTAGAAAGGCTGCTGAAGTGGGTTGACCGGCTTTTACTACGGATAGAAAACCGTTGGCAGGCGCTCTTTGCTGTAGTCTCTGATATTTTGAGCTGATATTTTGACTGGCAGTTTGCCTCGATAAACCAAGCCATAGCGCAAAAAAGGGAAGCCATTCGGTGACTCCCCTTTTGCTGAAAACAGTTGTCTCATGTCTATGTAAAGCGATCTGCCTTACCGTGAGTTCAGGATAGAAAATCCTTAATCACTAAGACTAAAGTAAATCCCCTCCAGTTGGAGGGGTGCCCGCAGGGCGGGGTGGGTCGGTAACTTGTGCTACACGCCGAAACCCACCCCTGCGCCCCTCCGAGAAGGGGATTTACCTCGGGCGATGCAGCTAAGATTACTGTCTGACAAGCATCTTAGATAATTGCTTATCCCGAACTCACGTTACCTTAAACAAACCACTCTTCAACTGCTTCTGCTTTGGTGTTGGTATTGCGTGACAGCGTTTGTCGCTCAAAATCCATATGAATAGAGCGGGTTTGTTCGCCATCTTTGGCAACGGCCACAATCGGATAGCGCAGTACGCCGTCCTGGAAGGACATTTGGAAGCGGAAAGTGCCGTCGGCACTGAGCTGAATCGGCTGACCGTCGATGGTGACCGTCGCATCGGGCTCGGTAGCGCCGTAGACAATCAGCTCGGCGTCGGCTATTAGCCAGAACTTGCGAGGCTGAACCGGCGGCGCAGAGCTAAAGAATCCAGCGCCAGACATACCAGAAACCGTTGGCAGTGCCCAGAGCCCAGCCCCAGAAGGAAAGACAAAAGAACTGACGGCTTGATCAGGCACTTGATGCATAGAGCCAAACAGAGAACCTGCCGCTCGCTGCGCCTCAATTGACTGCGCACGGGCAACCATCTCGTCGTACAGCAGATTGCCTTCGGTCATCTGACCCGCAGCCCCCGCTTTCTGGGCAGGAGAAACGAGATTAGCAAAGGTGCGGCTTTGTAAACCCTCTTGCCAACCAACGGTGAGAAAGCGGTCTTCAACCCATTCAGAAGGATAGACAGGGGGAATACGCATGGACACGGAGCGAGTCAGCGCCAGCCAGCGGCCATCATCACAGATGTAGCCAATTTCTACGGTGTAGTCGCGATCGCTCACCGGCACTGGCAGATACCATTCGCGCACCATCTCGCCGCATTCGTACTGTTGCATGCTGTGGGGGCTCTGACTGTTGATGTCAATATCGGTGACATCGTAGAACCGCAGGGCCAGGCGACTACCGCCCTGATCGCGGAGCATCTGTTTGTGATCATTAGGAATATCCCAGTAAGCATAGGCCCACTGCGGATCTCGCGGCAGCAGCACGATCCGGCTTTCGCCGTAGCCGTCGGGCAAGTCGCCAAGATTATCATCTACTGTCGCCAGGATCGCCATGTCTGGCGCAGTGGCTGTCGCCGTATCTTGGGTCGCTACTGCGGTAGCGCTGCGGCTGTCTGCCGACTGACCAACGGCTCCTGACGCTGAGCGCATGTGACCTTGCGCCGGATTTGCAAACTTGGCAGCTTCAGCCTGGGTCTGCCCGTCCACAAACTCAACGGCAGTTGACTCCGAGAGATCGCCTGCTGCTAACTGCTTCCGCTGAATAGCTGCAACTAGTTCCACCTTACGCATACGGCTGTAGCGAGAAACTTCATACTCGCTGGCCACTCTGCGGAGCTGGCGCAGCGTCATTTCCTCTAGCGGAATTTTGGGGGCTTGGGATGACATAGTTCGCTGTTCTCCTAGCTGAAGGTTGGACCATGATCCCAAAAATCCATATCAATGGGATCAAGAACGGGATCAATGTCTTAATAGTATGACAAAGACACGGATGGGGATCGGTCAAAAGCGCTTTTTTGAAGGGAAATACGCGAGTCTGGGGGATTAGGGGATCGTTATGTCATCAAAGCTTAACATTACCGGGATCTCGATCTCTTCCGATCGTGCAGTTTGGAATTAGTGTCCTCTTGGTTCGGCGTAATCGCCTTAATCAGCTGATAATAGGCCGATAGATAGAGGAAATGGCGAGAGAATCTGTGAGAGAAAATGTGTCTGCTGAAAAACCCGAAGACGTAGCTGATAGCAAAAGGGGCGGCAGCCAAGTGATTGGGCGAGTTTTGCCCGTGGCCGTGCGGCTGTGGCTGCTTTCTCAAGTAGAGCAAGTGGCGGAGCTATCTTTGCAGCTAGAAGGGCGCGATCGCGACATCATTACCGGTTATTTGCCCAAAGTGAGCGTCTCTGCTCGGCAAACCGTTTACAGAGGCATTCATCTAGGGCGAGTGCAGCTGTCAGCGACAGACATCCGCATCAACATAGGGCAGGTGATTCGGGGCAAACCTTTGCGGCTGCTAAAGGGGTTTCCGGTGCTCGGCGAGGTAGCGCTGAGCGACGACGACCTGAATGCGTCTTTGGCCTCTGCGCTGTTGGCTGAAGGGCTGGAAAACTTCTGGCGATCGCTGCTGCAAAACCCGGCGCTAAGGAAAGCGGTTGAGCACCGCTACGGGCCGCTTTCTCTCAGTGCGGATGTTTCTTTGAGGCGATCGCAAATTCGGCTGAGCGAGCAGCGCTTAGGGCTGAGCTTTTATCCCCATGCCCAAGGAAAAACTGCCGCTCAGCCGATTATCTTAGGCACGGCCCTGTCAGTCATTTCGGGCAACCTATTGCAGCTAAATTCTCCTCGCTGGCTAGAAAATTTAGACGACCTGAGCGATCCAGCAAAGGGCCTACCCGTCGATGCGCTAGAGGGATTTCGGTGGAACCTGGGCAGAGACGTTCAGTTGACCCAACTAACGCTTGGCCATCAGCGGCTGCTGTGCTGCGGGCAGATCAACGTCAGCCCATAAAGCGGATTCAACGCCCCGATTGATTATCTAATACCGGCCTAGCAGCGGCACCAAATAAACCACAAAATAATAGACCAGCGGCGCTGTGAAAACGTAGCTATCGGTGCGGTCTAAAATGCCGCCGTGTCCCGGGATCAGCGTCCCCGAATCTTTAACACCCGCGTCGCGCTTCATCAGTGACTCGGTCAGATCGCCCAGCAGACTAGAAATACCGATAATGGTGCCGAGTGCCGCGCCGGTCAGCCACCAGATCGGCCAGCCCATTGCCCAAGCCCCAACAATGCCGATACTGGCGCTGGCTCCCATGCCAAAGATTGCCCCTTCCACCGTTTTCTTGGGGCTGATGCTAGAGAGCGGCGTGCGGCCAAAGGCTTTGCCAAATACATAGGCTCCAATATCTGCTCCCCAAATGCAGGCAAACGCGATCAGGGTCACCGTTAGGCCAATGGGTAGCTGTGACCAGCTGAGGCTGGTTGGCCAGTAGCCGCCTAGCGGCAGAGAGGGGTTGCTGCTGCCCAAATCCCGCAGCCGAATCCAATAGGTGGGCAGGTAGCCGCCATAAAACAGCGCCAGAATTGAAGCGGCTACATCGGCGATGGTGGCGAACTTAGGCTGAAAAAGCAGATAAAAGCAGATGCAAGTGCCCGCCAAAGCCAAAATTGCATCGGCAACCGGTGGGGAGAAGTGGGCTGTAATCAGCAGCACCTGGCTGACAATCAGGGTCGTTTTAGCAGCAGGGTTAATGCCCTTAGCCCTCACCAAGTCAAACACTTCTAGCTGACCTAAGTAGACGAGGATGCCAAACCCGGCTGTAAAATACCAGCCGCCTAAAACAATCAGGCTGAGGGCAAGGGCGATCGCGATAATTCCACTGGCGATGCGAGTCCAGGGCATAGACGTATCAACTTAAGATGAGTGAGATCTTACAGCGTAGTTCTTCGCCATACGGCTCTCACAGTACAGTTCCCATAGTAAAGCTCTCGCTAAGGAGAGAAAGGGCTGATAAAACACTACAGCAAAGTCTAGCCTGCTGACACAGGCGGCTTGTCAGAATGCCAAGCCGCTCTGCCCGGCCCTGACGGGCAACCGGTCAGGGCATAGCCTAGTTTAGGCTAGTCTTTAGGGGCTGTGGCCGCTCTATCTGATCGCCCTGAGCGTAGAGAATGCCCTCCTGCTGAACAGTCTGAAGCGTGGCTTTAGAGTCTATTCCTTTGGCGATCGCCTTTACTGGCTGGTCACACATTGTCTGGGAGAGCGTCTGGCGAAGCTGTCGCCTCAGAGGATTGTCCTGCTGGCAGGCGAGCTGGGCTGCGGTCGGCGTGAACTTCACATAGTCAAGCGGCAGATTGGCCACTAGCGTCGCAGTGGTCAGGCCGAGTGTGGCATCATCCAGCGTCGTCTGACAGCCAAGCTGATGCAGGTCCGCCATCAGCTGCTGGGTTTGTGCTGGCCAAGCCGTGGCTGTGGCCGCTGTGACTTCAAAGCAAAACAAATGGGGGGAGAGCTTATTCTTTTCTAGATTGCTGGCAATAAACGGCACCAGGCTAGGGTCGGTGACGCTGTCTTGAGAGAGATTTACTGAATACATAGGGCTGCCGTGGAGATGGGCCACCTCTGCGGCAAAAGCAGGGCGGTGACTTTCTTGCTTTACCCACCCGAACAAACGGCGAATGACCCAGCGGTCAACCGTGCGCATCAGGCCATAGCGTCTGGCTGTTGGCAGAAAACGGTCAGGCAGCACATAGCGACTGCCTTCATTGCCTGTGCCTTCGCTGTATAGCCGTAGCAGCAGCTCTCTTTGTCCGACGAGGAGAGGCTGTCTAGAGATGCCTTCACCAGCCGTGGAGATCGCCATTACAGGCTGCTGGTAAAGGGCAAAACGGTCTTCTTCAAAGGCTTGGGTAATCTGCTTTAGCCAGCGGCGGCGATCGCTATGACGCTGATCCTGGTAGGTTTGGAGGCTGTCTTTGCAAGCTTTTTTCAACAAAAACAAGGGGCTCGCTAAGATGCTGGTAAGCAGATGGCGATTGCAGCGCTCGACCGTCGTGAGGGGCGATCGCCCGCCGTAGCGCAGGTAGTGGAGCAGCAGCTTGCGAATGTCGTTAGCAATATAGGCGGGTATTGCCAGAGGCCGCTGCCAGCCCGATAGACCCAGCAGACGGATATGAAACCGGCTGAGCCCAACGCAGCGCAGCAAATCTATCAGATAGTCCGGGCGCAGACGGCTCTCAGGAATGTGGTGATAGACCACCATATCGGGGTTGTACCAAACTTCCCAGCCAGCTTTTTGAATGTAGAGCAACGCCTCCAAGTCTTCGCTAGCTAGACCAGCGCCTTTACCTTTGTTGTTGAGAAATAGCCGAGCCGGAACTGCCTCTAGCCAGACCTGCCGGCGAACGACCAGCCCCGCAGCAGGCGGCAAAATTTTCTTTGCCGGTTCATAGCGGCGCGGCTCTGAGCCGCGCTCAATAATCGCTAAAAAGCACTTAAGATCGCTCAGTTCACTCGGCAGCTCGGTTTCAAACTGACCGTGAATTTGGGAGCCAAAGGCACCTGCCTGCGGATGTGATCGCGCAAATCGATAGACCTGGGCCACCCAGTCATCAGTCGGAATATTATCGTCGTCTAAAAAAGCGATCAGGCCGCCCTGGGCTACCTCAACCGCACGCTGGCGGGCAAAGGCCGCCCCTTTCTCAGCCGCAAAGCGATAGTGCAACGCAAACTGAGCTGGCCAATCGCTCTGGTAGTCACGGACGACGGTAGCGGTGTCATCGGTACTGCTATTGTCGCAGACAATTACTTCCCAGCTGATGGAATCGGTGTCTATTTGTGATCGCAGCTGATCTAGCACCAAAGGTAGCCTTTCAGCGCCGTTATAAGTGGGAATCGCGACCGTAATGTCCAGAGTTGGGCTCTGACCGACAGCAGCGGCGTCGGCTGAATTTGGGTCGGCATTGCCCTGCTCAACATTTCGTTGAATCGAGCCGGGAAGGGCAGCACTATTGCCAGCAGTCACAGAACCCGGTGTAAAACAGCTGAGTGCATCAGAATTTGCCATGCTCTAACAAGAGGTAGAAATCTTATGAGATACCCTGGCAGTGACTAACGACACTTAGCTGATAGATATAGCAAAGTAAGGATGCATTCTTATTTTGCGAGTCGAGTTGCCTGTTGTCATTTAAAGGTTTCAGCCGATAAAAGTGTCCTAAGCAACTCAACAGGAGCTATAGCTGACAAAAATCTTCAGCGGCCCAAATACTCAGCAGCAAAAATGTAGAGATTAAACGCGGTAGTTTGCACAGGTAGCAGTGATGCACATCACAATTAGAACACGGAATACTTAGTAGTAGCAGTATCTTTTGATAGGTTTCTACTCCAATTTGTCGCCGCTGATGACAAAAATCGGATCGACCGAGGCAAAAACCTGACGATTGCCTCGGGTTTCTAAGCGATTAACCGCCGGCTGAGCCACTTCGATGTTGCGCATATGCAGAGTGGAAAATGTCTCTGAGGCGGTGTAGAGCGCTTCCAAATTGCTGGCGGTCACGACAATTCGGCCATTGAGAATAAGTTTTTCCCAGGCGGTTTCAAGGGTGGTCTTGAGGGGAGCTCCCTCAATTAAGATACAGCTAGGCGATCCTGCTATTTGGTTGAGGCATTCGGGCGCACTGCCCACGACGACATCAACATTGCCAACTTCAAAGCGATCGCAATTGGTCTTAATCAATCTCGCCACTTCTTCATCGCGCTCAACGGCGGTAATTTTGCCCTGAGGACACAGCAACGCCGCTTCAATGGAGATCGTGCCAGTGCCCGCGCCGATATCCCATAGGTGGGCATCGGCTTTGAGCCGCAGGTAACCCATCACCAGCAGACGCACCTCTCGCTTGGTGAGGGGAATGCCGGGCAGCCGTTGAAAAAATTGATCGGGAATACCTGGGGTAGCGTAGGGCCAAAGTGCAGACATATATGAGGTTCAGCGCTAAAAAAACTGGCTCGAAGAAGGATCCTAACAGGGGCTGAGCGTATCAGGCTTGATCACCAGAATTGTCTTTAAAGAGGGATCGCGACAGCCTGTCAGGCAACCACCCGCGCTGAGCTGGGTTTGCAAGTGGGCGATCGCTTCTGTAGAGATAGGCTCTCCCGGCAGCAGCGCAGGAATACCCGGTGGATAAGGGCAAACGGTTTCGGCGCAGATATGGCCAGCCGCCTGAGTAAAAGGCATAGATAGCTTATGAGCGAAAAAGGCTTGGCGAGGGGAGTACGTACTAGGGCTCAAAGCAGGCAAGGTTTGAGGCATGAGGGAATGGCGGAGCGGCGGCGTAAGGGAGTGCGTCTGGCAGAGCTGCTTAAAGCCGGAAACTAGCTGAGCAATGTCGCTCTCGGTATTGCCCAGAGACACGATGAACATCAGATGGCGAAGAGCAGGCAGCTCTGCGGTGACGCCAAGATCGCAAAGCAGTTCATCAGCTGTAAAACCAGTAATTCCCAGACCCGAGACATCGACAGTGAGGCGGGTGCGATCGCCGACAACACCTGTTCCATCAGTGGCAGGCTGCAAAACTTTCAATCCTGGTAGATTACCCAAGGCCTTGTCAGCCCTGTCCGCTAGTGTCAGGGTGCGAGCCATCAGTGAGACCCCATCTGTAGCCATTTGGTGACGGGCCGAGTCGAGTGAACCCAACAGCAAATAGCTGGGACTAGTGGACTGGGTAAGCTGGAGTGACTGGGAGAGGCGATGGCGATCAACTCGGCTACCTTGAACATGCAGCAGAGCCGATTGAGTAAAGGCGCTAAGCACTTTGTGAGCTGACTGCACGGCAATATCTGCGCCAGCATTCAGGGCCGAAACAGGTAGCTCAGGGTGAAAGGCAAAGTGAGGGCCGTGGGCTTCGTCGACAATTAAAGGAATGTTGTGCAGGTGGGTAAGGCGGGCTATTGCCTTCAGGTCTGAGCAAACACCGTAGTAGGTAGGAGAGACTACCATCACTGCTTTGGCATCGGGATAGGCGGTGAGGGCAGCGGCGATCGCGTCAGGCGCTACGCCCAAGGGAATATTCCACTCTGCGCTGTAGGCAGGCGATACATAGATCGGCACAGCGCCCGATAGAACTAGGCCGGAAACCGCAGAACTATGGAGGTTGCGTGGCAAAATTAGCTTGTCACCAGGGCCACAGGTAGCGAGTATGGCAGCTTCAATGCCGCAAGTGGAGCCATTGGCCAAAAACCAGGTCTGCTCAGCGCCAAAGGCAGCAGCAGCGAGAATCTGGGCCTGTAGAATCACGCCTTCGGGAGCAAAGAGATTGTCTAGACCCGGCAGTTCGGGCAGGTCAGCGCGAAAGGCGGCGGTGCCAAAAAGCCGCTGCTGGCGGGCAGAGATTCCCTGGCCTCGCTTGTGGCCGGGCGTGTGGAAAGCTGCGTTGGGGCGGTCAGCGCAGCGCTGTAAAGCGCTCAGCAGAGGCGTGGCGGTCTGGTCTAAGGCGTATGCTTTCAGGGGCTTCTGAGGATTAAGAGAAATAGGATCAGGCCGGGTCGCAGCGAACTTCAATCATAAAGCCGTCAGGATCGTAGAAGTAAATGCCTTTGCCCGTAGGCCGAATGACTGGACCGGAGAAGTCAATACCGGCCTGACGCAGCAGCGTCATCGCTTGCTCGAAGCGGCCAGCCGCAATATCAAAAGCCAGATGGTTCGCACGGGTGAAGCCCTGCTCGGGGTCAGGGTCGGGCGGGGTTAGCTCAGGCTCCCAAAAGAGGTCAAGAATGGTGCCATCAGGCGTTCTAAAGTTGGTGACTTTGCCCTCGGCAACCAGCTTGACTAGCGTTTTGGGGACCTCTTCGCCCACGAGCCGATGCAGTCCTAGCAGCGTGCCATAAAAATCGCAGGATGCCTGCATATCCTGCACGTTGAGGGCGATGTGATGGACGCTGCGCAGCATTCCTGGCATGAGGCCGGTGGCGGCATCTGAGGAACTGTCTGCGGTTTGACTGAGATGATCGACGGTGAAGGTCATAGTTTTTGAGGAGATAGATAAGGATCAGCCTATGAGCGAAGTTGATGCGTGAGGAGCGATCGCACTCATGAGCGTTAATTGAGTAGCCAGGTGATTTTTAGTAATAATAATAGGAGCTTCATATTTGAGCTTTAAGATTGAGACTCTGCTCTGAATTATTCCTCCTACCCGTATCCTAACGCCGCTATGAAAAGCCTGTTTCTAGACCGTTTGCAAAGTCCTGAACGCCCGGTTCTAGTTTTTGATGGCGCAATGGGTACTTCCTTGCAGATGCAGGCGCTGACGGCAGCAGACTTTGGCGGCGCGGAGTACGAAGGCTGCAACGAGTATCTAGTCGAAACTAAGCCTGACGCCGTTGAAAAGGTGCATCGAGGCTTTTTAGAAGTTGGCGCGGATGTGATTGAGACCGACACCTTTGGCGGCATGTCGCTGGTGCTGGCGGAGTATGACCTGGCGGATCGGGCTTATGAGCTGAACCGGAAGGCAGCGGCGATCGCCCGCAAAGCAGCCGACGACTACTCCACCCCCGAAAAACCTCGCTTCGTCGCCGGTTCAATCGGCCCCGGTACGAAGCTACCCACCCTGGGCCACGTCGATTTTGACACGCTCAAGTCAGCCTACATTGAGCAGGTAGAGGGCCTTTACGATGGCGGCGTAGACCTGATCTTGATCGAAACCTGTCAGGATGTGCTGCAAATTAAGGCGGCGCTCACCGCTGTTGAGGAAGTCTTTGCCCGTAAGCCTGAACGTCTGCCGCTGATGGTTTCAGTCACCGTAGAGCAACAGGGCACCATGCTAGTTGGTTCGGAGATTGGCGCAGCCCTGACGATTTTAGAGCCCTACCCGATTGATATCTTGGGTCTCAACTGCGCCACCGGCCCGGCGGAGATGAAGGAGCACATTCGGTATCTTTCGGAGAATTCGCCCTTTATTATTTCTTGCGTGCCAAATGCGGGTCTACCTGAGAATGTGGGCGGTCAGGCGCACTACCGATTGACGCCGATGGAGCTGCGGATGTCGCTGATGCACTTCGTAGAAGATCTGGGCGTGCAGATTATCGGCGGCTGCTGCGGGACGCGGCCTGACCACATTGAACAGCTGGCTGATCTGTCGAAAGGCTTGCAGCCCAAAGAGAGAATGGTGGGCGATCGCACTCAGATCTCTCCCTACGGTGACCTGCCCTACGTCCCGGCTGCCGCTTCCATCTATAGCCCGCAGCCCTACGAACAGGACAATTCATTTTTGATTGTGGGCGAGCGCCTCAATGCCAGCGGCTCTAAAAAGTGCCGAGAAATGCTCAACGCCGAAGATTGGGACGGTCTGGTGGCGCTGGCCAAGTCTCAGGTAAAAGAGGGCGCACATATTCTAGATGTGAACGTAGACTACGTCGGGCGCGACGGCGTGCGCGATATGCACGAACTGGTCTCGCGGCTGGTCACCAACATCACCCTACCGCTGATGCTCGACTCTACCGAATGGGAAAAAATGGAAGCGGGCCTGAAAGTCGCAGGCGGCAAGTGCATTCTCAACTCCACGAACTATGAAGACGGCGATGATCGCTTCTTCAAGGTGCTGGAGATTGCCAAACGCTATGGCGCAGGCGTAGTGATTGGCACCATCGATGAAGACGGCATGGCCCGCACCGCGCAAAAGAAATTTGAGATTGCTCAGCGGGCTTACCGGGACGCAGTGGAATATGGCTTTCCGCCCTACGAGCTATTTTTTGACACGCTGGTGCTGCCGATTTCTACCGGCATTGAAGAAGACCGGGTGAATGCTAGAGAGACGCTGGAGGGCATTCGTCTGATTCGTGAAAATCTGCCCGGCTGCCACATCATGCTGGGCGTTTCTAACGCTTCTTTTGGACTGAATCCTGCCTCTCGCGTGGTCTTGAACTCGGTGTTTCTGAATGAAGCAATGGCGGTGGGGATGGATGGGGCGATCGTTAGCGCCAGTAAAATTTTGCCGCTGGCGAAGATCGACCCTGCGCACCAGAAAATCTGCCGCGACCTGATTTACGACAACCGCGAATTTGAAGGGGATGCCTGCACTTACGATCCGCTGGGCGAACTGACGACGCTGTTTGCTGGCAAGAGCACTAAGCAGCTTAGAACCACGCAGGACGAAAACTTGCCGCTGGAAGAACGGCTGAAGCGGCACATTGTTGACGGCGAGCGGATTGGTCTAGAAGATCAGCTCGCCAAGGCGCTAGAGAAGTATCCGCCTTTAGAAATTGTCAACACCTTTTTGCTCGACGGCATGAAGGTAGTGGGTGAGCTATTCGGCTCGGGGCAAATGCAGCTTCCCTTTGTGCTGCAATCGGCGCAGACCATGAAGGCGGCGGTGGCTCACCTAGAGCCGTTTATGGACAAGGCCGAATCGGACGATAGCGGCAAGGGCACGGTGGTGATCGCGACGGTAAAAGGAGACGTGCACGATATCGGCAAAAATCTGGTCGATATCATCCTTTCCAACAATGGCTACAAGGTTGTAAATATTGGCATTAAGCAGCCGGTGGACAACATTATCGCGGCCTACCAGGAGCATGGCGCGGACTGCATTGCGATGAGCGGGCTGCTGGTGAAATCGACCGCCTTTATGAAGGATAATTTGGCTACTTTTAATGAGCACGGGATTGATGTGCCGGTGATTTTGGGCGGGGCGGCACTGACGCCGAAGTTTGTCTATGAGGACTGTCAGAACGTGTACAGCGGGCAGGTGATTTATGGGAAGGATGCCTTTGCCGACCTGCACTTTATGGATGCGCTGATGCCTGCGAAAAAGGCCAAGCAGTGGGACAACCTTAAGGGGTTTGCGGATGATCATCCGATGAGCAAGGTGGCAAAAGTCGCCGTTAACAATGCGCCTGAGCCCGAGGAAATTGCCGTTGCCGAACCTGCGATTGTTGATACCCGCCGCTCTGATGATGTTGCGATTGATATTGAGCGACCCGCGCCACCCTTTTGGGGGCCAAAGATGCTGACAGCAGCAGAGGTTCCAGTTGAGGAACTGTTTAACTACTTAGATATGCAGGCGCTGGTCGCTGGGCAGTGGCAATTCCGCAAGCCGAAGGGACAGTCCCGCGAAGAGTATGACGCTTTCCTCGCCGAAAAGGTAGCGCCGATTCTGGCGCACTGGAAGCAGCGCGTTATCGACGAAAAGCTGCTAGATCCGAAGCTAGTATATGGCTATTTTCCTTGCTTGGCGGAGGGAAATACGCTGTATGTGTATGACTGGCAGGCGGCGCAGCAGGGCGAACCCAGCGAGCCGGTAACTTCGTTTGAGTTTCCGCGTCAGCGCTCTATGCGGCGGCTTTGTATTGCTGACTTCTGCTTACCAAAAGATCAGGCTAAACCCGGAGAGTACGATGTTTTCCCAATGCAGGCGGTGACCGTAGGCGACATTGCCACCGAATTTGCAGCCAAGCTCTTTGCTGACGACAACTATACTGACTATCTGTACTATCACGGCTTGGCCGTGCAGATGGCCGAAGCGCTGGCTGAGTGGATGCACATGAAAATTCGCTGCGAGCTGGGCTACGCCGATCAGGAGCCGGAGGGCATTCGCAACGTTCTGGCACAGCGCTACCAAGGATCGCGCTATAGCTTTGGCTATCCGGCCTGCCCGAATATGCAGGATCAGGTGAAGCAGCTTGATCTATTGGACGTGAGCCAGATTGGGATGCACATGGACGAGAGCGAGCAGCTTTATCCCGAGCAGTCGACGACGGCGATTGTGACGTATCACCCTGCGGCGAAGTATTTTAGCGCCTGATTACCAGCCAGATTCGGCCTGCTGTAGAACGTAGGTGGCGATCGCCTCAATCTCCTCCCCCGTCAGCCGGTCTGCGTAGGCAGGCATAGCCCCTTTGCCCTGGGTGATGATTTGAGTGATCGCCCCCGCTTCCCCATAGCCGCGCCGCACTAAAGTCTTTTGCTTAAGGTTTTTGCCCCGGCGAATGATATTGCCGCCATGCGCATGGCACCCGGCACAGTTAAGGCTAAAGAGCGATTCTCCTGAAGAAATCTCCCTATCAGGCGGAGCAGTAGATAAGGCGGCGCTCTCAGCAACAGCGGCTTGACCGGTTAGCGTCTGGGCCATGGCGCTATTTGCCTGGGCTGACCAAAACAGCGCGATCGCTAGCCCTACAGCCAAGCAGGCGCCAACATTCAACCGTTGCCAGCTGCGCATAGCCCCTAAAAACCATTGCTGAAAGAGAACCAAGACCATACAGACCTTTATATACTTGTGCGTGATGTAGCAAAGTAAGGATGCATTCTTACTTTGCGAGTCGAGTTGATTGTTGTCATATAACAGTTTCAGCCGATAAAAGTGTCTTAATCAACTCGACAGGAGCTATAGATAAGCTTATTAATAAGATACAATAAGCAATACTTATTAAATTCACGTTTGTAGACTCAACATTATGGGAGATTGACCATGCGCTTGACGCGTGGGCTTTTTACCTACAAATACTCAATATTCCTGCCATTGTCTCGGCTTGACTGTTTTGTTTAAATTTCACATTAGCAATGATCTAAGAAAATCCCTTGTCTGCACAGTTTCTCATTGGTATTTTCGTTCCCACTGAGTCCCTAGCTGATCCCCTCCGTCAGCTGCTAGCTCAGAAAAGTTTTGTGGTGAGCTGGAGTCGGACGACTGCTGGCTTTACCAGCTGGGTGATTAGCAATCGCCACCTCATTGACTGCCTGATTGTGCAGTCATCAGAAGAGGCATTTCGGGTTCTGAGAGAGCTGAAGCAGCGCGATATTTTGCTACCAGCGCTGACGGTAGACTACCCTACAGGCACTGAGCCAGGACTGTTAGAGCCCAAAAGAGGCGAGCCAGATAGTGTTGAAGCAGGAAATGAGCCAGAAGACGCTAAGGCGGTCAGCCAGCTAGTATTTTCCTATCACGAGGCGGTAGCCGCGCTCAACATTGACGACTTAAATGGGGTAGATGAGGCCATTCGTCAAGCGGTGAACCGCTATTTGCAGCTGCCTACAAAGGCCAAAACGCCCGAGATGAAGCAGCTCGAAAGCGCCGCCGAGAGAAGGGACAAGCGCTTGTTTTTGCTCAGCCTACAGCAGCAGCGCCTGACCGAAAAACTGCGAGAACGCCTGGGCTATGCCGGCGTGTACTACAAACGCAATCAGCGAAACTTTTTGCGCCATATGAGCGCCTCCGAGCGCGATGAATTTCTAGATAAGCTGCGTCAGGACTATCAGCACATTATCTTGAGCTACTTTGCTAGTAATAGCGCGGTCAACCAAAAAATTGACGACTTTGTCAACGTTGCCTTTTTTGCCGATATGTCGGTACCCAAAATCGTTGAGATTCATATGGAGCTAATCGACGACTTTTCCAAACAGCTACAGTTAGAAGGACGTAACGAAGAAATTTTGGCAGACTACCGGCTCACACTGATTGACGTAATTGCGCACCTGTGCGAGATGTACCGCCGGTCAACCCCCAGAGACATGTAGCGGCCTTTCATTATTGCTAAATAACTATGAGCGCACAGCAGACCTATATCCTAAAGCTATACGTGGCTGGCAATACTCCCAGCTCTGCGCGAGCGCTGAGAGTGTTAAACACCATTCTAGAAACAGAGTTCCAGGGCGTATATGCCCTGAAGGTGATTGACGTACTCAAAAATCCTCAGCTGGCCGAGGAAGATAAAATATCGGCAACCCCTACACTAGCGAAGATTTTGCCGCCACCCGTCCGTAAGATTATCGGCGATCTCTCAGACCGGGACAGGGTTTTGATTGGGCTCGATCTTCTCTATGATGAATTGCGAGAAAACGGACTGTTTAGCTAGTTCGACGGTTACGGCGGAGACGCCATTCTTTTCTTTAAACAGCTTTCAACAAACCGTTATGAAACCACCCTCAGCTGATAGTCAGGCGATCACCCGCTCAAAAGGGGTGCAGAAGATCCGCACGATGATCGAAGGCTTTGACGATATTAGCCACGGCGGTCTGCCGGTTGGCCGATCTACCCTGGTGAGCGGCACCTCAGGCACCGGTAAGACACTGCTCGCCGTACAGTTCCTCTACCACGGCATGACCTATTTTGACGAACCTGGCGTCTTTGTCACCTTTGAAGAATCTCCCGCTGATATCATCACTAACGCCTATAGCTTCGGCTGGGACTTGCAGGCCCTCATTGACAGCGGCAGGCTTTTTATTCTCGATGCCTGCCCCGATCCCGAAGGGCAGGAAGTTGTAGGTGATTTTGACCTGTCGGCATTGATCGAAAGGATTCAGTACGCCATTCGCAAATATAGAGCCAAGCGCGTTTCGATTGATTCTATAACAGCCGTTTTCCATCAGTACGACGCGGCTGAAGTCGTCAGGCGAGAAATTTTTCGGCTGCTGGCCCGGCTCAAGCAAATGGGCACAACGACCTTAATGACCACAGAGCGCATGGAGGAATATGGGCCGGTTGCTCGCTTTGGGGTGGAAGAATTTGTCTCAGATAATGTGGTGATTGTGCGCAACGCCCTGGACGCTGAGCGCCGCCGCCGCACCCTGGAGATTTTGAAGCTGCGGGGCACCACTCACATGAAAGGAGAATATCCCTTTACGATTACCGATGAAGGCATTAGTATTTTCCCGCTGGGTGCGATGCGCTTAACTCAACGGTCTTCTAATGTGCGAGTATCTTCAGGGGTGCCGACGCTAGATAAGATGTGCGGCGGCGGCTTCTTTAAAGATTCGATTATTTTGGCGACTGGAGCGACTGGGACGGGTAAGACGCTGCTGGTCAGCAATTTTTTGGCCAATGCCTGTGAGAATGGCGAGCGCTCTATTCTCTTTGCCTATGAGGAATCGAGATCGCAGCTATCGCGCAACGCCGCCTCCTGGGGCATCGACTTTGAAGAGCTAGAGCGCCAGGGCCTGCTCAAGATTATCTGTGCCTACCCCGAATCAACGGGGCTAGAAGATCACCTGCAAATTATCAAGTCGCAGATTTCAGAATTTAAGCCTTCGCGAATTGCGATTGATTCACTCTCGGCGCTAGATCGGGGGGTAAATAATAACGCCTTTCGGCAGTTTGTGATTGGGGTGACCGGCTATGCAAAGCAGGAGGAAATTACCGGCTTTTTCACCAATACTACCGAGCAGTTTATGGGTTCTCACTCCATCACTGACTCCCACATTTCTACGATTACAGATACGATCTTGATGCTGCAATACGTTGAGGTTCGCGGTGAAATGTCGCGGGCGATCAATGTCTTTAAGATGCGCGGCTCCTGGCATGACAAGGCTATTCGCGAATACACTATCGACAACGGCGGCCCGCAGATTCAAGAGTCGTTTCGTAATCTGGAAGGCATTATCAGCGGTTCGCCTAGACGGGTGACGACTAACGAAAAGAACGAACTCTCACGAATTGTGCAGGGCGTGCGCAAAAGAAAGGATGCCTTAGATGGATCCCCGTAGTTTTGTAGAAGCCTTTCTAGAGGCTTTCAGACCTGACGAACATGGAGGGATTCGAACCCCCGACCCTCAGAACCGGAATCTGATGCTCTATCCAACTGAGCTACATGTCCTTGGCTTTTGGGAGCATTGGTCTGCTGTGATATCAGAACCAATCTCTGCTAGATTCTATCATCTCTTCATCCAAAGAGGGGCTCAAGTATTACTGACCCATTACTGACTGTAAATAGAGGGTAATGGGCTCTACGCTGGGTGATTTAATGAAGGGGTTGTTTGAAACGTATCAGACAATACGTGAATTAACCGGTCTGAGCTGATGAAACGTAGACGAATCTTGGGTTGTGGGGCGATCGCTGCCAGCAGTACCGCGCTATCCGCCTGCTCTCAGCAGAGTAGCAGTAGCACCACCAGCGGCGACTTGCCTCGGATCCAGTGGCGGATGGCGACGAGCTGGCCGCAGTCGTTAGACACCATTTATGGGGGAGCGCAGACGGTGTGCGATCGCATATCTGCCCTCACCAATGGCCGCTTCACCATTGACCCCTACGCCGCTGGCGAAATCGTCCCGGGACTGCAAGTGCTCGATGCCGTACAGGAGGGCACCGTCGAATGTGGCCACAGCGCCGCTTACTACTACGTCGGCAAAAACCCGGCCCTGGCCTTTGGCACCACCGTACCCTTTGGCCTCAACGCGCAGCAGCAAAACGCCTGGTATTACCACGGCGACGGCCTAGACGTCATGAACAAGTTATATGCAGATTTCGGCGTGATCAGCTTTCCGGCTGGCAACACTGGCGTGCAGATGGGCGGCTGGTTTAAGAACCAAATTCAGTCTGTGAACGATCTCAAAGGCTTGAAAATGCGCATCCCGGGCTTAGGCGGTGAGGTCATGTCTCAGCTCGGCGTCAATGTGCAGGTGCTCCCAGGCGGCGAGATTTTTCTGGCGCTAGATCGGGGCGCAATCGATGCGGCAGAATTCGTCGGACCCTATGACGACGAAAAGCTAGGGCTGCACGAGGCGGCTAGGTACTACTACTATCCCGGCTGGTGGGAGCCTGGGGCAACGCTTGATGCGACCGTGAATCTGGATGTTTGGAACGCGCTGCCAGAAGAATATCAAGAGGTTTTTAAGACAGCGACTTACGAATCTAATATCAACATGCTGGCAAAGTACGACGCGCTCAATGGCACAGCGCTCCAGAGCTTGGTAGAACAGGGCACCGAACTAACGCCCTACAGCGATGAAATTCTTACCGCTGCCGCTGCTGCCTCTACCGACTTTTTAGAAGATAACGCTAGCAAAGACGGCACCTTTAAAGAGGTCTACGAAGGTTGGAAGCAGTTCCGCGACTCTGTACAAAGCTGGAACAAAATAAACGAGCTGAGCTTTTCGCAGTTTGTAAATAAGTAACCAGATATGCAGATATAAATCTGGTGCCGGTAGGTTCTGTATCAGCCAGGATAGCCTTTGTGCCTATAGTTTGATTAGGTTTTATGGCGCTTGAGTGAGGGAGAATTATGGAAGCACTTGTAGACAAGATTGTCAGCAAGCTACAGCGATTACCGGTCTCTCAGCTTCAGACAACTCTAGAATTGGTAAATTCACGACATGCACTAGGCGATCATTCTATTCCGATGCCCGATGATTCAGAGACGTCTCCAGAAGAAATAGATCGGCAACAGAAACCAGCCGCCTGGGAAGCTGTTGTTCAAAAGACTGCTGGCGCTTAGCCGGACTTCCCTACCGTAGAGGAAATTAGGGCAGGCACGGGAGAAGATGTTCCGAGAGAGCCGTCTTAATGTATGTGGAGGACTGGTATTGACACCCTCAAAGATAAAAGTCGTCTGCTGTGAGGGGTGGGTCTGTTTCGGTGGGGGCAGGTTCCTGATCGAGAGCGAGCATTTGTAGAATGTTGTTGTCGCCAGGTGTGAGAACGCCTGCTTGTAGAGCGTCCCATATAGGCGTGACCGACAGCAAGAGCTGCTGCCCCTTTTTTGTGACACCCAGTAGCTGAGTGCGGCTGTCTTTGCCAGGAGAAATTTTCAGCCAGCCTTTGCTGACCATACGATCTACGGTGCGGCTAACGGTAGACTTTTCCATGCCGAGGCTTTGACCAAGCTGACCGGGGCGGAGTTGCTGTTCGCTGAGGATGACGGCTAGGATATTGAGCTGGTTGACGGTGAGACCGAAGGGGCGGAGGGCATCGTCGTAAAGGCGGGTGATGGTGCGGTTGACCTGCCGGAGCCTGCGGGCTACACATTCTTGCGACATTTGCTGGGCGATTTCTCGGGCCTGGTTTTGAGCTTGGTTTTGAGCGCTCTCTGCGGTGGAAGCCATCACGACGGCGAAGGAAAAGGTTACTGAAAAGCAGCTCCATAGCTGTGGAGTTGAATATACAATCTTTGGGCTGACTTCGCTAGCTTGAGTCTGACAGGGTGGTTTACGGATTAGCTATTGGCTGATAGAAGGGAGCCAGTTTACCAGCGGAGGAAAAGCGATGATAGCGACCAGAACGATTAGCTGCAAAGCGATAAACGGGACAACGCCGCGATAGATGTTGCCGGTGGTGATTTCTTTGGGAGCGACGCCACGCAAGTAGAACAGGGCGAAGCCAAAGGGCGGGGTGAGAAAAGAGGTTTGCATATTTGCGCCAATGATGACGCCGTACCAGACCAAGTCGATCCCGATTTGCTGAGCGATGGGGGCGAAGAGCGGAACCACAATAAAGGCGATTTCAAAGAAATCGATGAAAAAGCCGAGAATGAAAATGGTGACCATGCTGACGATCAAAAAGCCGATGTCGCCGCCGGGAAGATTGGTAAGTGCGTTGAAGATGAAGCGATCGCCCCGCAACCCCCTAAACACCAGACTAAACGCCGTTGACCCAATCAAAATAAAGATCACCATACTGGTCATGCGCAGGGTTTGATCGCACACTTCTCTCAATCCGGTGAGTCTTAATTGACCTTTCAGCGCTGCCAGGATAATTGCACCGAAACAACCCAATGCTCCGGCTTCTGTCGGGGTCGCTACCCCAAAGAAAATGCTGCCGAGCACCAGCAAGATTAGCGCCAGGGGCGGTACCATCACCTTAATAACTTTGAGAAAGAGAGCTTTGCCGCGAATGGCAAGGAGTTCGGTAGGGAGTGCTGGGGCCATGTCAGGGCGGAAGAAGGCGATCGCCAGCACATGCACCACAAACGCTCCGGCCATCATCAGCCCCGGAATTACCGAGCCTAAAAACAAATCTCCAACAGAAATACCAAGCTGATCGGCTAGCACCACCAGCACAATGCTCGGTGGAATAATCTGCCCGAGGGTGCCGGAGGCCGCGATCACACCGCTGGCGAGGTCTTTGCTGTATCCGTAGCGCAGCATAGTCGGAAGAGAGATTAGTCCCATAGTAACAACCGTTGCCGCAACCACACCTGTAGTTGCCGCCAGCAGCGCGCCCACCACTACCACGGCAACCGCTAGTCCGCCGCGAATACGCCCAAACAAGCTGCCCATCGTTTCTAACAGATCTTCAGCGATGCCAGATTTTTCTAGCATCGCCCCCATAAAAATAAAGTAGGGAATCGCCAACAGCGTAAAGTTATTCATAATGCCGAAAATTCTCTGAGGCATCGCCGTGAGAAAAATCGGATCGAAAACGCCAAGCGCAATACCCATTAGGCCAAAGAGAATAGCCACGCCGCCGAGGGAGAAAGCGACCGGATAGCCGAGGGAAAGGAGCGCCAGGGCTCCCACGAACATAGCAGGGCCGAGCCAATCAGTAATCATGTTTCTTCCTCGGCTGGCAGATTACCTTGGATGATGGCGAAGTTCTTAATTGCGTCTGAAATACCTTGCAAGATCAGCAGGACAAAGCTGACGATAATCACAGTTTTGATTGGGTAGCGGGCGAGGCCGCCGGGATCGGGGGAGGTTTCGCGGACGGCCCAGGATTTGGCCACTGCGCCCCAAGAGAACCAGATCACCAGAACGGAGAAAGGTAAGAGGAAGAATAGGGTGCCGATGAGATCGGCGATCGCTCTGCGCCGACGATTCCACCGGGCGTAAAAAACATCAACGCGGACATGTTCGTTGTGCTGAAGGGTGTAGGCAGCGCCGAGCAGAAAGACCAAATCGAACAGGTACCACTGAGTTTCAATCAGCGCGTTAGAGCTAAGATTTTGACCGACAGCGTTGCCGATGTAGCGGCCCAGCACGTTCCAAACGCCGACGCCAATCATGATCAGCACTAGCCAGTAGGCAAGACGGCCAATGAGATTGGTGAAGCGGTTAATTTTATGAGAGAGGGATAGGAGCGATCGCTTAGGCTGACCTGTCATTTCACTCGAGTCCAGCATCAGAGACTACACAAGGTATATTATCGCGTGACGGGATCCCCCGATTTCAACGTTTCTAGCTGAACATCTTTGAGTTGGAGCCAGTTGCAGACAAGCCAAGCGCTGAATAGCGCAAAAAAGAGAGCAGATACACTAGAAATCACAAATCAATCAGCCCCACATTCTGTTCTATCGATAAGCCGGCCAATCAACATCCCGCCGTTACAGCTCTGACACAATCCTTACTGCGATGACGACGGTTACCCAAATCCTTTTTGTAGCCGGCATCTGCCTATCTACAATCTTGCGCGGCTTTGTTGCGCGAATCAGAGAAAGAGAGAATCGTCCTGCCCTCGCGACCCGGCGCTTAGTCGTTGACCCAAACCGTCTCTGGCTTGGCGAGCTGAATCATCCGGTTCAAGGCAGCACACTGTAGCAGTATCTCCACCGCCTGGTTGTCGAAGCGTCTAGAACGCACCTTCCCACCAAACGCGGCCTTGTGTCTGAACATCGTCGTTTCGGCAATCGACCGGCGATGATAGCCGATGGCTTTCTTCCAGGCTTTTCTGCCGCGTTTGCGAATCAGCCGCAGGTTCTGGTCACGCGGATGCGGCGGTGCTTTACGGTTGCCATGTTGCCGAATCTTCGCGTTCTTACGCGGCGGGATAGCAGCAGTCGCTCCCTGCTGCTCAATCACTTCGTAGCAGTCCATCTGGTCGTAGGCACCGTCGCCTGAGACCTGCTTGAGGTCTGCCTGAGCACCTGCTACCAAGTCTCTGAGTACAGTATAAGCTGTCATCTCGACAACCTATGGAACTGGAGTGAGACTAGGAATGACAATCACATCGTTTTGATGGAGCACCAGGCAATGTTCAGCCGTTTGCGACTGCGTTCACAGGTTGCGATCGCCCAGATGGTCACCATAGACATGACGGATGATCACTACGTCAATATCACGGAGCCCTGGGGATTTCTGGCCTAGTAACCATGCGCCCGCGTCGTAGAGGTTTGGTGAAAGGGGCTTCTATAGCGCTGGCTCATATGGATGTTTAGCGGAAACTTCATCGTGTCTAGTGCTTGTTAATGGCTTCTTCATGAGATGACCTCAGGTCAATTTGGAGGCTTGGGAAACTTAGATAGGCTTCTCTCTACGACCTCTTTTTCACATACATTTCAAAACATGCTCAACAAAATTGCGTTTGCCTTGACGGCTACGGTTGGTGGTGGATTTCTCTTGCTGACTACGGCCTTAACGCCTTCTGCTATGGCTCAGGCGGATATGGACTATCGGCAGGCGATGGCGGCAGATGGCTTTACGCTGTGGAATTCCGGTGAGTCACAGAACATAGCTTTCAATGTATGGAAGCGGCCAGCCAGAGCTGGGGGTGGTTTTTACTATTTTATGTGGGAGGGACAGTATGCTAGTGTTGCCGACCGGGGGAATCCAGAGGTTGTTGTTTTCTTTGATAGCAATCTGGCTCAGCTTAATTCTGATTTTCTTGTAGACTGTTATCACGCTGGTAGCGGCTCAATTTGCTTAAATTCACAGAATAAGCCAGCCCACTATCGCTATACGGGCGCTTGTATTTTTCCCTGGCAGTACACTTCGACTGAAAACATTTGCGGCAGTAGAGCGGCGATCGCTAGCCCCGGCGACTTCTAACGCTGTCGGCGAGGTCTCAGCCAATCTGATGGAAGAGAAGGCGGAGTGATGAAGGCGGAACGATGAATAGGAGTGCTTAGGGGAGCGCAAACAAATAAGTTACCGTTTACATAGGAACAATCGTCACATCCCACTTAGGCAACGTTTCAGACCGTTGCCACTGTTGCTCGAACGGTTCCAACTCATCTTTGGCCACCTTGATACCCTTCTGATAAGTCGTCTCGACTAACTCAACAATTGGCGCAAAGCCATTCCAAGTCATGTTCGCCGCCCAGCGTAGGGCAGCTTCAACGGTATCGAGGATAGCGCCATTCCAGTAGTTTTCTAACGCCGCCCAACAGCGCTCTATCGGATTGTACTTGCTGTGATAAGGCGGATAGTAAACCAGGCGTATTTTCATCTGCTCGCGCTGCGAAAACTGCACCATACGCTTGATGAACTGAGTCCGCTGGCTTTTGACAGCAGGTCCGTTGTCTAAGTCAATCACCCATTCTGCTATCTCTGAATAGGCGGCCCGATGCGTCTGCCACCAGTCTTCTAAGCAGTCGACAATAAAGTCGCTGGTCTCTGCTGACTGCCCGAAGTAAATCGAGAGTTGCTCTCCCTTCACATCGAGAATGCCAAAGGGCACTAGTGTGGCTTCGCGGTAGTGGTCATGGTCATCGGCCTGTCGCGGTTCGAGGGTTCGCGCCCCGCCGCCCCTTGATAGATTCCCAATGGCGACTTTAGCCTTGCTGTCGATGGAGAGTCTCAACACTTTGGGGTCGGCGTCTGCTGCTGCATTCGCTCGGGCTACATTCTCAAAGATGGCGTCTGTTTCGGGCACCTTTTTGTGCGGCTTCACTTTTTGCGTTTTTTTAACCGATAGCCCATCCGGTTCAGCATCGCGCCGATAGTTTGGCGGGTTGGCAAGTCCTCATCCCGGTAGCCTTTCTCCTCTATCAGCGCGTCGCGCACCGACTGGGCGCTTACTCTCGCGTAGTAAAACGTAGTCCGAAACGTCGGGTCGGCTTGTGATTGCCCATCGACCAGCGCTCGTATAGCCTGCTCTAATTCAGGCTGCTTCGCTTCGCGCCGGTGATTCCCTCGACCTTGATAGTAATCCACGCAGACTACACCGCTTTCGCGCTCGTGCAGCCCGAGCTGAACCGTTTGTCGTCCCCACCCAAGATACGTTTCGGCTTTCCGGGCTGAAGCGTCGAAGTAGTCTTCTGCTACTTTCGCCATGAACGCTCGTTTCTTATGTCCGCTCAGCTTGCGGGCAGCATCTTTCAAGGTTTCCTTCACCTGTTCATCTAGCATTCCTCAGCCGCTCTCCTCTCCCCCTATACCTGCCTATAATCGCTGGTATTGTATTCGTTTGCTACCCCCTTAAAGCTATTGAATCAGCCGAGATGGGGCTACGTCGAAATGCCTTGGATAGGACAAAGCGTTGCTGCACAGCTTTAAACTCATCCTTCTGCATTCTGCCTTCTGCCCTTTCTTCGGTTTCCGTCCCCTTGCGGGGGAATGGAAGAGAAGGCGGAATGATGAAGGCGGAACGATGAATAGGAGTGCTTAAAGCTATTGAACCAGCCGAGATGGGGCTACGTCGAAATGCCTTGGATAGGACGAAATGTCGCTACACGGCTTTAAACTCATCCTTCCGCCTTCCGCCTTCTGCCCTTTCTTCGGTTTCCGTCCCCTTGCGGGGGAATCGAAGAGAACGATGAAGGCAGAACGATGAACGATGAATGGGCGCATTGATAATTGCTGGATAAGCCGATTCAGTACTGCACGGCTTTAAACTCATCCTTCCGCGTTCCGCCTTCTGACCTTTCTTCAGTTTCCGTCCCCTTGCGGGGGAATGGAAGAGAAGGCGGAATGATGAAGGCGGAACGATGAATGGGAGTGCTTAAAGCTATTGAATCAGCCGAGATGGGGCTGAGTCGAAATGCCTTGGATAGGACGAAACGTTGCTACACGGCTTTAAATTCATCCTTCCGCATTCTGCCTTCTGACCTTTCTTCAGTTTCCGTCCCCTTGCGGGGTAATGGAATTTGAACCGTAGATCGACAAAGTGCAGACTGCCAAAGCAGGGTTTCCGTCCCCTTGCGGGGTAATGGAATTTGAACCGTATCATGTGCGCAACTCCCGAGGTTTGTAAGCGTTTCCGTCCCCTTGCGGGGTAATGGAATTTGAACTGCTGTTGAAGACGAAGGTTACATTGGCAATCCAAATGTTTCCGTCCCCTTGCGGGGTAATGGAATTTGAACAACGCAATTACCACTTTCACTCGTGCAACGCTTCAAGTTTCCGTCCCCTTGCGGGGTAATGGAATTTGAACCTCTGATCAGAACCATGCAATCCATGCACAGAGCGGTTTCCGTCCCCTTGCGGGGTAATGGAATTTGAACTTGGCGAGTTCAAAGCTGTTGGTAAGGGTCCTGACGTTTCCGTCCCCTTGCGGGGCAATGGAATTTGAACCGCTGTCGTTGCTCATATCGCTGGCTAATATCCAGTTTGTTTCCGTCCCCTTGCGGGGTAATGGAATTTGAACGATGAAAGTACCGAAGATGTCACTCCAGCTTTTAGTTTCCGTCCCCTTGCGGGGTAATGGAATTTGAACTATAACATCAGTGTTGAAAGATCGTGGTACCTGTTACCAGTTTCCGTCCCCTTGCGGGGTAATGGAATTTGAACTCGCATGTTGGAAGGTGCTCAGGAACGTGCAGATGTTTCCGTCCCCTTGCGGGGTAATGGAATTTGAACAAGCGTTCAGCGTGTTTGGGTACACGTTGCCCGGTAGGTTTCCGTCCCCTTGCGGGGTAATGGAATTTGAACACTGCCTTCTCCACGCTGTTTGACACAGATATGATGGTTTCCGTCCCCTTGCGGGGTAATGGAATTTGAACAGTCTATTTTCTTGCAGGCACAGAGTGGTTTCCAGGGTTTCCGTCCCCTTGCGGGGTAATGGAATTTGAACCGATGTGGCTTGGTGATTTACTGCGCAAGCTAGGGTTTCCGTCCCCTTGCGGGGTAATGGAATTTGAACCTCGGTAGAGTTGATCGACTGCGAGTAGGCTTTTGGTTTCCGTCCCCTTGCGGGGTAATGGAATTTGAACAATTAATTCCGAGATCTTGATGAGGGACACCCCCGTGTTTCCGTCCCCTTGCGGGGTAATGGAATTTGAACATGGCAATGCAAGCATCGGGTGGAATGACGACACGTTTCCGTCCCCTTGCGGGGTAATGGAATTTGAACACGCGGCAACTTGTTACGCAACTGTCAAACGTTAGTGGTTTCCGTCCCCTTGCGGGGTAATGGAATTTGAACTCCTAATGCTGGTGACTGGGGGCATGTAGTGCTACGTTTCCGTCCCCTTGCGGGGTAATGGAATTTGAACCGAGCCCCAGGCTGCTGTTCGCACGTGGTTCGTGCCCGTTTCCGTCCCCTTGCGGGGTAATGGAATTTGAACCGTTTTTGCGACGATGGTTGTAGACAATGCTAGTAGTTTCCGTCCCCTTGCGGGGTAATGGAATTTGAACCCCTACCCTTTGAAAGCCTGACGGATAAAGTCTTTCAAAGGCCCAATTCGCGGGGGTCTGTAGAATGGCCCTACAATTGAGAATCAGTCTTAATAAGTTGCATTCTAACAGGGCTAAAGCCCTTGTACAGCAACTGATTCTCTAGGGTCAACGGCATAATCATATTTTCAAGGTTCCGTAAACCCCCACGAATTTGGAAGCTCTAGCCCATAATAGCCATAGTATAAGCAGATGTCGATGGGTTACAGCACTTCTCTAACCTTTTTGAAGAAATGCCCTCAGCCAAGGGTATTCGGCTGAGGGCAACTCACCTCGCTGTCGTCATATCCCGGCTTTAAGCAGTGCGATTATTCCAGCAAAGCGACATGCCGCAATACCTCCCGCACCACACCGCTCTTGCCCCGAAAGTTCAGCATCACTACTTCGCCCGCGAGTGCTCCGGAAGCCTTCAACCCAAATACCGCACGAGTCAACGAATGATTCATATACCCCGTGATAATTACAATCAGATCGCATCGCTCTAGCTTTGCCTTTAGATGCTGTGTCCCATGACTAGCAGTGCGGCAGATAAAGGCGCAGGAGCGCTATACGCTTTTGAGTCAGCGACTGACAGGCGAGGTGGGGTGAGGGCACCACAGGAAGAAGCGATCGCACACAAAAACGGTCGTACCAAACCCAGTACGGAATCGCGCTGCCAAAAGGCCGGTCAGGAACCCTCTTGTAGCGACTGAAGATAGGTGGTGCCACCCAGCTGACTCATTTGGGTGAGAATCCAGTCTTGGCGATCTAGCACTTCCCAGGAAGGGGCTTCTACGCTGTAAAGTTCCGGGCCAGGTAGCACGGCGGCGAGGAGCGCAGCTGCTTCGGGAGTGAGGTCCTGAGCAGAGATTTGAAAAAACTGCTGACTGGCGGCTTCTACACCAAAGGTACGTTCTCCAAATTGCGCAATGTTTAGATACATTTCCAAGATCCGCTGCTTGTCCCACATCAGCTCGATGAGAACGGTCAGCCAAGCTTCGGTGCCCTTGCGCACAAAGCTACGCCCTGGCCATAGGAACAGGTTTTTGGCAACTTGCTGGGTGATGGTGCTCCCGCCGCGCAGGCTAGCGCCGCTTTCAGCCTCTCTGATAGCAGCGTTGATGGCCTCTAAGTCAAACCCGCTATGTGTCGGGAAGCGCTGGTCTTCGGCAGCGATCGCGGCCAGAGCCATATCCGGTGAAATCTGCGGATATGGCTGCCACTGGTAAACGTATAAACCATTGCGAAAAAAGGATTGCAGCATAAAGCTGGTAGTCGGTGGTGGCACGAACCGCAGCAGCAGCACTAGCAACGCCGATAGCGCCCACAGCCATACAAAGAAAGTCACTATCCGCCAGAGCAGGCGGAGTGGACGGAAGCGTTTTCTACCTCGGGTTTGTCTAGACACAAAGAAGCGCAAAGGGGAGCGAATGATAACAGATGACAACTCTAACCATACACAACAGATGGCCTGACGATTGACTGCTAGAGCGTTTCCTCCTCAACTAGCGTTGCTAATGCGCATCCACATGGGTAGCTGTGAAGCCTTGCCCGCCTGAATGCGGTCAATCGCCGCTGTCATTTCTACGCGCACGTCAAAGAAGAGAAAGCAGAAGGCAGAGCGATGAATGATGAACGGGCGTACTAACAAATACTGGATAAGCCGATTAAGTACTGCACGGCTTTAAATTCATCCTTCTGCATTCCGCCTTCTGCCCTTTCTTCGGTTTCCGTCCCCTTGCGGGGGATGGAAGAGAACAATGAAGGCAGAGTGATGAACGATGAATGGGCGCATTGATAATTGCTGGATAAGCCGATTAAGGAGACTGTATTGAATTTTGTGTAAGCGGTCTAAGATCCTATCAACTCAGGAGACCGCACCATGGCCCGTAAGCAAAAAGAACCCAATCGCGTCGATGACCTGCTAGACGAGCTGCTCGAAGACTGTCACAGCCCAGAGGATATCCTGGGCGAAGCTGGACTGATGAAGCAGATCAAAAAGCGGCTAGTCGAACGTGCGCTAGCAGGCGAACTCAATCACCACCTCAAAAGCAGTGAATCGGGCGAAACGATCGCCGCGAATAGTCGCAATGGCAGCTCGAAGAAAACCGTTCAGTCTGAAGACGGCGAGCTAGACCTATCGATACCGAGAGACCGCAGAGGCAGCTTCGAGCCGATTCTGGTGCCCAAGCATCAGCGTCGCATTGCTGGGCTTGACGAGAAGATCCTGGCGCTCTACGCTAGGGGCAACAGTACGCGCGACATCAGCGCCCAGCTAGAAGAGCTGTATGGCGGTGCGAAGATATCAGCCGCCGTCATCAGCGAGGTCATCGAGAGCGTCAGCGAGGACGTCAAAGCCTGGCAGTCCAGGCCGCTCGATGAGGTCTACCCGATTGTCTATCTCGATGCTTTGTATGTGAACATCAAGGTTTCAGGGCGGGTCAGTAAACGAGCCGTCTACGTTGTGCTCGGCGTTGACCGCGAAGGTGATAAGCAACTGCTCGGTCTATGGGTCGGTGAGGCCGAAACAGAAGGCGCGAAGTTCTGGCTCAAAGTGCTCACAGACCTTCGCAACAGAGGTTTGAAGGACATCCTAATCGCCTGCTGCGATGGCCTCAAGGGCTTTCCTCAAGCGATAGAAGCGGTCTACCCGCAAACCCAGGTGCAGCTATGCATCGTACATCTGATGCGCAACTGCATGAAGTACGTACCCTGGAAAGACCGCAAGGCCGTCTCAGCTGACCTCAAGCCGATCTACCAAGCCGCGACCCTAGCCGAGTCAGAAGCTGCCCTTGATGCCTTCGCAGCTAAGTGGGACGAGGCTTATCCAGCCGTCAGTCAAGTTTGGATTCGGCATTGGGAGAACGTCATTCCCATATTCGACTACCCGATGGAGATTCGCCGTGTCATCTACACTACCAACGCGATTGAATCCGTCAATCGCTCGCTGCGCAAGGTGATCAAGACCAAGGCTGTCTTTCCTAGCGAGGATGCTGTATTCAGGTTGATGTACCTGGCGATGAACAACATCTCGAAGAAGTGGAACAGACCGATTAAAAACTGGCGCGCAGCGCTGTCACATTTTGCTATCCTATTCCCAGAACGCTTTTCCGCTTAAGTAAAAAGCGCTTACACAAAAATACGATCACTCTCGATTAAGTACTACTACACGGCTTTAAACTCATCCTTCCGCATTCCGCCTTCTGACCTCTCTTCTGTTTCCGTCCCCTTGCGGGGTAATGGCGTGAAAGAGCCCGTTCAGCAGCCCTTCCGGTGCCTAGCTTTCAGCCTTCAAATCGACGCGCTCATAGTTCAGAACATCGTTTTGAGGCTAGCTGACCAAAATCAGCTCGCTAGGTGAAGCGCGATGCCTTACGGCTAAAGGCATCGACGCATTAGAACGTAATCATGCAGTTTTCAAGGTAATGGCGCGATGCGTCGATACGCTTCCGCTCGCTTTACAGTATAGCGGTCTCAGCTCTATTCGGGAAGTCATATTGCCCGGTGCCACAGCGAGCTTTCCACTAGCGCCATAGGCCAGCCAATCAAAGCTATACATTGCGCCTTCGCCCCCATAGCCGCCGCTCTAGATAATGTAAACCTGTGGCGGCTTCGCCGGCATCGGACTGCCCAACGTCAGAGATCGCGGCAGCGCATCCGCACTAATCCAATACAGCCGCACATTATCCTCCGGCAAACTGACCCGCTTTAATATCTGAGCTTGCAGCTTCTGCATTTCCCCCAACCCCATAAAGCACTCAAACACCGACTTCTGCACCCGCCGCCCATACCCCTCCAAAAACGTCGCCAGCTTAGTCCGTCGCCGATTATCAACCACATCATAAGTCACCAAAACCAACATCCCGCCCCTCCCAAAACCTCATCCTTCATCGTTCATCGTTCATCCTTCCTTTCACACCGCCCTCAGAAATGGCTCATAGGGCACCCCATCCGGCAAAGAGCGCTTATAGTCCTGCACCTGTTGCTGAATCGCCCGCCGATACTCAACTGGCTCTGCCCTGCCAGGGTACGCCGTCAGCTCAGAAATGCGCAGCTCAAACTGCTGCAAAAACTGACGCCGCGCCCCATCGCTCAAGTACACGCCGCCATTGTTAGCAGGCGGCAAAAAATCATCCGGCCCGATAATGCCTTGATTGACCAGCCTCAACACCAAACTATCTACCACCGGCGAGCGAAACGCCTCCATCAGGTCAAAGGCCAGATGCGTCTCCTTCCGGTCAGACCGATGTAGATTTCCCAGATATGGGTTGAGCCCTTCTACCAAAATAAAGCTCAGCACATTGTTATAGAGCAGCGTGTAGCCAAAGCTCAGCAGCGCATTAATCGGGTCGGTTGGGGGTCTGCGGGTACGCCGCACCAGTTCAAAGCCTTCCACCTGAATCAACCGCCCCAGCGCCGGAAAATATCGAGCTGCCGAGCTGCCCTCATAGCCGCGCAGCTGCTCTACCGTATGCACCATTTCTAGAGCTCGCAAGTCCGCATTGATGCCGCCAATCGCCTCAGCCACCTGATCAATTCGCCGCTTACGGTTGAGCCGCAGCAGCAACCGCTTAGAATTTTGTAGCTTGCCGCGCACAATGGCTCGCGCCGTCTCCCGGCTAAACGCCTCATCCTGCCGCCGGTCAAATTGGGCAAACTCCGAGGTGATTTCGCCCTCATCAGCACTCCATAAATGCCCCTTGTATTGGCCCGACTGACTGAGAAACACGACGGGGATTTGCTGCTGCAAACAGGTCGCAATCACCGGCGTTGTCAGGTGGATATTGCCATAGAGCAAAATTTTAGAAATCTCCCGAACCGGAATATCTGGCAGAGCCTGCTCAGCCCCGGTAAACTGAAACCGGCCTTGCTTCTTTAAAACGATGCTGCCCTGATGAACGAGATATATCGTGAAGTCTCTCCCACTAACCCTACGGGTATAGCCGGAGCTTCCTAAGACTTAGCGCTTCAATGGGTGTTTGTCTTAAGAGTTTCCTGGTTATTCCGATTGCTCGGCTTGCACCACTGACCTAGCGAGTTACCCCGCCCCGGCAGATCGATTGCTCAGGCAGTTTCCATTTCCCGATATTCCACGGGTACGATTGTCGAATATGCTGCAACGCCCCGGTTTCGGATCACCTGCCCGCTCGCAACATCACGAGGCTTAACAGAGCCGCAGGCGTTGCAGCTATGAACCCTATCAGCGAGTTCTTTGCGCACTTCTGCGCCGCAGTCTGGGCACTCCTGAGAGGTGCCACGGTGATCCACCTCAGAACTGAACTTACCCCGCTTAAAAGCGACCTGCTTGGTGACGTCTCGAAACTGGCCGAAGCCCGCATCTAGAGTGTGTTTTCCTAAGAAGCCTTTGGCCATAATGCGGAAATCAATATCCTCAAAGAAGATACTGTCAGCCCCATCACAGAGCTGATTGGCAAGCTTGAAGTGCAGATCCCTACGGTTGGTTGGCAATGTGCCGATGCTGTCTGGATACGGCTACCCTGGCTTTTTGATGATTGGCTGCCTCCTTCTCCTTCCGAGCAAGTCTACGTTGCAGCAATTTAAGCTTGCTTTGAGACTGCTTGAAAAACTTAGGAACCCTCACCTGCAATCCGTCTGAGGTTGCGAGAAAGTAATCTAACCCCACATCTACACCGATAGCATGGCCGTGAAACCCGATTGCAGGCACCTCTACATCGCACTTGATGCAGAGGTTGGCAAACCAGTGGTCGGCCTTCTTGACGACCCGCACGTTTGCAATCGTGAAGCCATCAGGAATAGGACGATGTAGATTGATGTCTACCTGTCCCAGCTTCGGAAACTTTAGCAACCCTTCCTCAGCGTCCAGCGGGCTAGCCTTGAACTGAGGGAAGAGGGTTGAGCGCCATTGCCCAAACTTCTTAAACCTCGGATATCCAAAGCCCCGCTTTCGCTTAGCTTCAAATGATTTGTGCAGTCGCTTGATAGCCTGCTGCAAGTTTTGAGCGGGCACCGTCTTTAGGCTAGGCATGGCCTGCTTCGCTTTCGCCAAGCTGGCTTGCTGCCTTTGCTCAGACGGGTAAGGCGCATCAGCCGGGATGATATAACAACTATGCAAATCACACGCATTCACTGAGCATTTACGAGACTGCGACCAGTCTTTGACCTCGCGCAGCGCATAGTTATATACGCGCCGTGATGTCTCAAACCAATCGTCTAAAATCGTGGCCTGCTCAGCACTAGGATATATGCGGTATTGATAGTTGAATATCAGCATAGCCCCATTGTACAACGTTCTACTAGCAAACGCTAGGCCGGTAGAACAAGGTATTGGAAAGATTGTTCACTGCACTCACCTGACTTTCACCACCCCCTAAACTGCGCTATAGGCGGAGCACTAGCCGACTCTTGGTAGACATCGCTAAACCTCTCGAACGTCAGCTCATAAGTCAATCCGCCTCTCATTAATGCAGACGGTCAACGCAAACGCCTTCCGTAGATTTGACCCAGCCTCATTCACCTTCAGGCGTGACCAGCCCGGTGAATTTACAAAAGAACAGATGTTTTGCTGGCGCTTGCTCTCCCTTCTGGGTTCCATCCCCTTCAGGGGATAAGATAAACAGCAATGTCCTTCACCCGCGCAAAAGGCATGGCGAAAACCAGCCCTCCATCCAAGCCCTCACCCAGCCCAAAACCCTTAAACCTCTCCTCCGCCCGTGCCCTCTGGCCCAAAAGTACCGAGCTAGTCAGCCTGGAGTTTGCCCTACAGCCGCGCTTTGACTGCGAACTCTACCCCCAGTACACCATCGGGCTTCATGCCTGGTTCCTTCAGCAAATCCAAACGTTCGACCCCGATCTCTCTGCCTACATGCACGACAGCGGCGCTGAAAAACCCTTCAGCCTCACCGGGCTCAGCGGCCAATTCGTTAGCCATGCCCAGCAGCTACAGCTTCAAAAAGATAAAACTTACCATTGGAAAATTAACGGTCTCAACCAGACAGTTGCCCAAGGCATCGGCCAATGGCTCAAGCAATTGCCCGATGAAATTGACCTGAAGAATGCGCCGCTAGTCATTGACACCGTGCGGTTGGCGCAGCCTGCGACGACCTACCATAAGCTGTTGCAATTAGGAAAAGGGGGCTCTGGTAGCGTTAGCCTCAGCTTTATCAGCCCTACCAGCTTCAAGCGCAAAGGCCATCATCTCCCCCTACCCTGGCCAACCAACGTTTTTCACAGCTATCTCAGGCGCTGGAACAACTTTGCCAAGAAGCAAATAGACCAGGCCGAGTTTCTAGACTGGGTGGATCGCCATGTGGTGATTCAGCGGCACCAAATTGAATCGGTGAAAGTCGCCGCCGGAAAACAGGGGTCGGTCACCGGATTTGTCGGCGCGATCGCCTACACCCTAGATCGTCAAGCCGCTGACCAGCCCGACTTTCACAATCTCTTTTACGCACTGATTCAGCTAGCACCCTACTGCGGCACCGGCCACAAAACCACCTTTGGCCTCGGCGAAACGCAGCTGGGCTGGCGCGGGACTGCCTCTACCCCAGCCCTACCGACCAAACAGCAGCTACTCGCCGAGCGGATCGATCAGCTCACGCAGATATTTCTAGCACAGAAAAAGAGAAAAGGGGGCGATCGCGCTCGCAATACCGCCGAAAGCTGGGCGACGATACTGGCCAGAAGAGAACAAGGAGATGGATTGGATGCGATCGCTCAAGATATGGACTTACCCTATGAAACCGCTAAGACCTACTCCAAGCTAGCGCGGCGAGCCATAAAAGAAAGATCGGAGGACGGCTAAGCAGGGAGGGTGGCTGCAATCGACTCCATCCAAGCTTTTCGCCCATAAATATGGTTTTGAAGGTCTTCGATTTTAAAGATTTGACCGAGTTCATCCCACATAATGCTATTGCCACCAAATAGCTCTACAGCAGCTAGCTGCTCATCACTGGGGCTGATCGGTGTGTAGCCGTCCTCAGTGCGCTCTACCATTTCTAATAGGCGTACCGGCCAGGATGATTGTGATCCATCGGCAAAGGATACGACCACTGCCTGACTGTCTCTGTTGTATTCTACTGAGACTGCGCTATTCAGCTTCATAGTATACCCTCACCTCTTCTTTAAGAAATTCTAAGTTTGACTGACAGAGCTGTAGCGCCTTCTCTGTAAACTTTGGCGTAGTGGTAAATCTCTCCTTTTTCGAGGGTCGTATTGCTTTGACAACATCGCCAGAAATATCAATCTTTACCTCGTACTGAGTATCTTTGACGTGGACATGAGTGGGTGGGTGGTCGCCCGGATAAACGATGATTCGCACCTTGCCTGCAAACCTGATGAGTATAGGCATTAGATATTTTTACCACCTGGGGCTCACTATCTTTTGTCTCTGTCCAACATTGCCCATTTTAGCACCAACGCTCTTTCAGGGAGCAAGGCGATGGGTTAGATACGACCGCTCAAGATGTGGCCTTTCAAGTTGCGATCGCGCAGTAGCAGAGTGATTGTGTAGTATGAGTATAGGATTTTGAAACGCTTAGCACTATGCCGCTAGTCCCATGATTGCCAGCCAAAAACGCCCACAGATGACGCCCGCAGAATATCTGGAGTGGGAACCCCATCAGGCGGTTCGCTACGAATATTCAGACGGTGAAGCATTTGCCATGGCAGGTGGTACCAAACATCACGACAGGATTGCCTTTAATTTACGGCGGGCAATCATTGACCGCGCGGACGAACAGCAGTGTAGTACATCTGGATCAGATGTAAAGGTGAAGGTGCAGCAGGGACGTTTCTACCGCTATCCCGATCTATCGGTGAGCTGTGATGACCGGGACAAGCGCAATGAGACTTTTTATGAGTTTCCTAGTTTGATTGTAGAAGTCCTTTCTTCGAGTACTGAAATCGTTGATCGAAATAAAAAGTTTCAAGAGTACATCGAAATCCCGACTTTGCAAGAATATATTTTAGTCAGCGCCGAACAGGTGCAGGTGGAATGCTTTCGTCGCGGAGAAGGACGCATGTGGCTGTACTTTCCCTACAAGGTTGGGGAGATAGTTAGAATCGAAAGTATGGGTCTTGACTTGCCAATAGAACAGATTTATCAGAATGTTCGGCTAGAGGCTATTGATTGACTGATTTTCCCTATAGCGGCGTGCGGATGCATATCTCTGAAGAGAGGCTACTTGTACAGGCGATCAAAGATACATTGGGTGAACGACAGCTTTGTATAGGAGAGACTACGTCGCCTGCGCAGCTTTCTCCGTTTGAGCGATCTCAATATCTAGCAGCTGTGAACTGGTTACAGCGATACCGGGCCAAGCCAAACGCACCCAACATTATGCAGGTAAAAGGGTGGTTGGAGGCAGCTTACCACTTGCGAGCATTGGAAAATTATCGGCTGGCTTACGAAATTCTATGGGTGTCGCCACGGGTAGCCCATAAGATTGCTGAAGGTGAGCCGTTGCACGAGCTATTGGGACTCTGGGGGTATGGGGTTGAGCGACTGGCTTTATATGAGGGATTGTTAGGAAAGCTGCCGCTCAACCAAGAGATGCGACTGATTGATGGGATGGGACATACGCATCACGCGCTAGGAGACTATGCGGCAGCGCTGAGAGATTGCGATCGCTATCAAAAAGTGTTGGAACAACTCAATGATGATCGGCTATGGGGCCGCTTGTGGGGCCTACTGGGGAATTACGCATCATGCCATGGGCGCATTTGACAAAGCGATTGAGTTTCAGCAGCAGCGACTAGCGCTGAGTCAGCGCGTCGGCGATCGCCAAGAGCAGGCTTATGCTTGGGGCGATCTGGGCGTTGCGTACTATTCTTTGGGGGAGTATGGCACCGCCCGAACTTGTCATGAAAAACAGCTGGCGTTGAGTGAGCAAACCAATGATGCCATGCAGATGAGATCGGCGCTGGGCAGTTTGGGGCATGTTGATCAGGCACTAGGTGCGTTCGACCGGGCGATCGCAGCTTACCAACAGCTTCGTGCCTTGGCCGAGGAAGTGGGCGATCGCGTCAGAGCCTGTGGTGCCTTAAGCGGACTCGGTAATGTATATCGGCTGTTAGGGCGTTATGATGAGGCGCTTTTGGCCTATGAAAGCTGCCTGGTGAACGCGCGGGAGATGGGGCAGCGGCGCAATGAAGCGGTGGCGCTGATGGGGTTGGCGCTAGCACACAATGCGATGGGGCTGAGCGAGCGGGCGCAGGTGGTGGCACAGGAAGCTTTGGTGATTGTGCAAGGGTTGCAAAGTGATAGCTTGAAGGCGCAGATGGTGCAGTTACTCGGTCAGATAGCGGTATCTTTGCAAGACTACGAGGCAGCGATTGAGTATGCGGTTGAAGCGCTCTCGTTGTTTGAGGCAATGGGCGATCGGCCTAATGAGGGATTGGCTTTATTTAATTTGGGTGGGGTCATGGTGGCCTTGGGTGAAACGGATGATGTGTTTGGCTGTTGGCTGCGGAGTTTGATGGTGTTTATAGAACTTGAGCTAGAACCTCGGATGCAGACTGTGGTGAGGGCGCTATACGGGTACCTCTGTCATGCAGTCGATTCTACCTTTTTAGATCAGCCGGTGACGGCTGAGCGGGTTTGGTCGGTATGGAAAGTGCCTTTGGATGAGATGGCAGAAGAGTATGGGCAGGAGACGGTCACAGCGATGGTGGCGTGTTTGGTGAAGTGGGAACAAGCTGAAGGATGAAGGGAGAAGGATGAAGGTTTTTAGGTCTTTAGGTTTTTTCTTTCTTTTGCTGTTTTGACTGAGGTTACAAAGATTGCTGTTAGGGCTTCGGCTTCTTCTTGAAGGTTGGCTAGACGCTGTTGGGTGACAATTTCTGCGTCGCTGAGAAGTTCTAGCCAGTATGCAGTTTCTTCGAGTTCTTGAAGCCCGCCTTCCATTTTACTGATAAATTCGGCGGTTGATCTTGCTCTTTTGGCTTCGCGGTAATGTGCGCCGACAGAGGTTCCGCTACGCAGGACTTGTTTCCCAAGTACTTGCGCCTCTGTTGATTTGGGCAGTGCCGTGTACAGCTTGATAATACGTAGTGCGAATGCTTTGGTGCGCTGCTGTAAATCCTGAGGCATGTGGAGAATGGAAGATTTTGGGTTTGGCTCAGGGTACCCAGGGAAGAGAAGGATGAAGGATGAAGGCGGAACGATGAGCGGGCGTGTTTATGATTGCTGGATAAGCCAATTCAGTACTGCACGGCTTTAAACTCATCCTTCCGCATTCCGCCTTCTGCCCTCTCTTCAGTTTCCGTCCCCTTGGAAGAGAAGGTAGAAGGCAGAGTGATGAACGATGAATAGCGTATTGATAATTGCTGGATGATTGCTGGGTAGGCCGATTAGTTACTGCACGGCTTTAAACTCATCCTTCCGCATTCCGCCTTCTGCCCTCTCTTCAGTTTCCGTCCCCTTGCGGGGTAATGGAATTTGAACCAAAACGACTCATTGCAAAGGCATGTAGCATCGTCAGGTTTCCGTCCCCTTGCGGGGTAATGGAATTTGAACATGGACATCTGTAATGATTGCGGCGCTGCCGTGTAAGTTTCCGTCCCCTTGCGGGGTAATGGAATTTGAACTTTGTCTTCATGGTCTGTGATCAATACGGGAATGGTTTCCGTCCCCTTGCGGGGTAATGGAATTTGAACGAGTATGACTCTGTTCTCCAGAAATTCTTCGGCGGTAATCGTTTCCGTCCCCTTGCGGGGTAATGGAATTTGAACGGAGGGTATGATGTAATTCTTGACCTGAGAAGAACTTGTTTCCGTCCCCTTGCGGGGTAATGGAATTTGAACGTCTTGGTTCACCAAGTATGTGCTATGGGTTTCACTGTTTCCGTCCCCTTGCGGGGTAATGGAATTTGAACACGCTGGAGTTTTAATGAACTTCGGGTTCGGAGACTTCGTTTCCGTCCCCTTGCGGGGTAATGGAATTTGAACCTGCATGTGGTGCGAAAGGTCCCTGTAACAAGGGCAAGTTTCCGTCCCCTTGCGGGGTAATGGAATTTGAACGAAGAGAGCTTCATGCAAGAAGTTGAGGCTTTGAAAGGTTTCCGTCCCCTTGCGGGGTAATGGAATTTGAACCGCTGCCCTCGCTGCAATCTTGCAGTAGAGTAGTAAAGTTTCCGTCCCCTTGCGGGGTAATGGAATTTGAACATGTACGAGGAGGCAAAGGCTAGCTAGCCTTTTGCCCGTTTCCGTCCCCTTGCGGGGTAATGGAATTTGAACCTTCTACTTGTTGTGTGACTTGGTAAAGAAAATCAGGTGTTTCCGTCCCCTTGCGGGGTAATGGAATTTGAACGGTCTCTTTTGTAGAATGGATGGACAGAGAGCTTACCGTTTCCGTCCCCTTGCGGGGTAATGGAATTTGAACACGGCTATAGGGGGGTAGCTGTTGTTTACTGGCTATAGGTTTCCGTCCCCTTGCGGGGTAATGGAATTTGAACCATCTTTCCAGGGGTATATACCTCGATTGCCTGTGGAGTTTCCGTCCCCTTGCGGGGTAATGGAATTTGAACGCGATGTTACTTTACGTGGTGGACGCAAGCCTTTTTGTTTCCGTCCCCTTGCGGGGTAATGGAATTTGAACAAGGAGAAAACCTTGCTGGTGGGTCTGTGCAGCTAAAGTTTCCGTCCCCTTGCGGGGTAATGGAATTTGAACATTCGGTGCACCGATAAGGCCCTAGAAAATCCTGAGATTGGTTTCCGTCCCCTTGCGGGGTAATGGAATTTGAACGGTTACAGGTGCAGGCGTTGGAGCAGGAGCGTTACGTGTTTCCGTCCCCTTGCGGGGTAATGGAATTTGAACCTGACGAATAGCGGGTTTCCTCGGCACTCGTCTACGTGTTTCCGTCCCCTTGCGGGGTAATGGAATTTGAACCGTTAGCCAAAGACCATCTAACTTACGAAGATACGAACATTTTCGTTTCCGTCCCCTTGCGGGGTAATGGAATTTGAACTTAGAGTTGGTAACGAAAGCAGCTGGGCTCGAATTGTTTCCGTCCCCTTGCGGGGTAATGGAATTTGAACCGTAACTGATCTGGAAGAACAGCTAGCTTCTAAAAAGGGTTTCCGTCCCCTTGCGGGGTAATGGAATTTGAACTCCGTGCTGCTTGGATGCAGCACATGCGTTCGTAATCGTTTCCGTCCCCTTGCGGGGTAATGGAATTTGAACCCCTACCCTTTGAAAGCCTGACGGATAAAGTCTTTCAAAGGCCCAATTCGCGGGGGTCTGTAGAATGGCCCTACAATTGAGAATCAGTCTTAATAAGTTGCATTCTAACAGGGCTAAAGCCCTTGTACAGCAACTGATTCTCTAGGGTCAACGGAATAATCATATTTTCAAGGTTCCGCAAACCCCCACGAATTTGGAAGCTCTAGCCCATAATAGCCATAGTATAAGCAGATGTCGATGGGTTACAGCACTTCTTTAACCTTTTTGAAGAAATGCCCTCAGCCACGGGTATTCGGCTGAGGGCAACTCACCTCGCTGTCGTCATATCCCGGCTTTAAGCAGTGCGATTATTCCAGCAAAGCGACATGCCGCAATACCTCCCGCACCACACCGCTCTTGCCCCGAAAGTTCAGCATTACCACTTCGCCCGCGAGTGCCCCGGAAGCCTTCAACCCAAATACCGCATGAGTCAACGAATGATTCATATACCCCGTGATAATTACAATCAGATCGCATCGCTCTAGCTTTGCCTTTAGCACTGGCTTCGTCAGGCTACTTTCCCAAGTCGGCGGTACCTCCACCCATCGCCGCAGCCCATACTGCACCGTCAGCTCCTCAATGACCTCCCGGCGAGTCGCCTCATGTCCACCAACAATGCCCAAGTTCACCTCAGCCAGATCGGGTACGGAGACGACTTTTACCACCCCGGCTCCTCGCTGGTTCACCTCAGCCATTTGAGCAATATACAGCAGTAGCTCATCCACCTGCTGCTCTAGCTCCCACACCCGCAGCTGCAACTCATCAAACTCCCGCGCCAATCCGGTATTAGTCTGCTTTAGCTCACGCAGCTCCCTATCCGTGTAGCGCAGCAGCTCATCAGTATCCCGCTTCAGCTGGTTATAGTCAGCCCGCAGCCTCGCCAACCGCTGCACCAATCGCCCATTTTCCCGTCGCATCTGCCTCCCAGAAAACCATTCAAGCACCTGCCCCATCCACTCCAGCGCTCCCCTGAGATACTCCTGACACATTCGCTGTAATTTCTTCATCGCGCTACCCCGCCAAATTCACAACAACCGTCGCCGTATTAATCAACCGCCCAATCTCCACCAAAATGTCCTTGTACAGGTCACAATGCACCTGCCCGTCTTCAGCCTCCAAATATCCACACTCCACCGCAAACGCCACCCAGGTTTGTACCGTGGCCGCCTTAGCCCCCGCCTCATTCAGCTTCTCCACAAACGCCTCGCGACACCGCCGATGCTCCCAAGCCTCGGCCAGATAAGTACACACCAACCGAGAGCCTTCCACCAGCTTCGCTACCAACAAATCTTCTTCCTCTGCCAGCATCGGCGGCAACAACCAATGCAGCCGCATCGCCTCATTAAACGCGAGCTGATAGGCAATCAACTCCTTGTAGCCATCTGGCTGATAGGTCATCGCGTAGGCCGTCGTAAATCTCTGTTCCATAATCTTGTTCTCCTTCTTATCTAAAAACTGTTGTTCGTTGCTTCACATCACACAATAAAAGCCACATCATCCACCTCTCGTTCCGGCTGCATCCCCATCACCGTCACCTTTTTCCGGTAACGCGGCGACATCGGATAAAACCGCACCTGATCCTCCTCGTCATCAATAAACTTCGCCAGCTTCTTATTCAACATCTCCCGCTGATCTGGCGTCAGCACACACTCAAACACCGACTTCTGCACCCGTAACCCATACCCCTCAAGGATGTGAGCAACTTTATTGCGACGCCTGTCCAAAACAACGTCGTAGCAAACCAGGTAAAACATCAGAAACCTCTCAGTAAACGATGAAGGATGAAGGATGAACGATGAGATTAAAGAAGCAAGAAAACCTTTGCCAGAACCTCTCTTGTTTCCCACTTCATCGTTCATCCCTCTGACCTCCTACTTTTTCCAAATCATCGGCCTATACCCCTCCCGCTCTCCGGTAACACAGGCCGCATATTCCCAAACCTGTAGCTCAAAACACCGCCGCAGGCTGACCTTGTACCCCGTATGCGGATGCACCGTCTCCGATTGCAGCTTCTCTTCCCAATGCTTGAGAAAGCGCTTCAATCCATCAGGGTGCAAATACACCCCGCCGCGCCCGTCCGGTGGCGTAAAGTCTTCTGGGGTATAGATGTTGGAATTGATTAAATACGCTACCAGCGAATCGACGACCATCGCTCGAAACTCTTCTACCAGGTCACACACCAGTGAAGGACGATTGGGCTGAGGAACGTGCAGGTTGCCAAAGTGCGTGTGCAGTCCGGCTGCTTCGGTCATCGCATGAACATTCTGCGACAGTAGGGTATAGCCCAAACTCAATAGGCTATTAGTCGGGTCAGTCGGCGGACGGCGGGTACGCTTATCAAAGGCAAACGGCCCCTTCAATAGCGATCCATAAGCTCGAAAGTACAGATTCGCCCCCTGTCCCTCATAGCCCAGCATCGACTCTACGGTTTCGGCAGTTTGCACCTTCTTCATCAGCACAGCAATCTCCTTGACTGCCTTATTCGCCAGCTCACTTTTTCGCCGCTGCCGTAACCGCATCAACAGCTTGCGAGAATTATGCAGCTTGCCGACAATCACATTCAGCGCCTGCTGCCGAATAAAGCCCTCATCCTGCGACTTCGCCACCTGCCCTACCAGGTAGTCAATCCTTGCTTGCCCCGTGGTCTCTAACCGTCCAAAGTATCGCCCCTTATTCGACAGGTACAGCAGCGGAATCCGCCGTTGTAGCGCTAGCCGCACCGCCCCATGCGACACCGTGCAAGCCCCAAACAGCACCACATGCGTAATGCTATTTGCCGGAATGCTAATGCGCATCTCCTGCTCATGAAACACCTGAAACTGCTGATGCCGTACCCGCAGATACGCCCCTTGCTCCGTCACATATAGCGTCGTCATCCCATCTCTCCAATATTCATCAGTTGACTTTTTCGCCCTTGTCTTTGGCAGCCGGATAATGCTGCAAGCCTTCGGTGGCCCATAAACGGGCTTTGCGGCTTTCTTCTCCTTCTTTTTGGGAGACCATGTCCTTACGGGCGCAATCACCTGCTGCGCCTGGAACTGGTGACCTAAAAAGGTAAACCCCTCATTCGGTGCCACAATCCGCGTCTTCAGTGGGTTCAGCGTCAGGTAAATGTCTTCTAGCCAGTCATGCATCATCACCAGCGACCGATTTGCCTGCAAGTAGCTCTGAAACACGGCCACAAAGTCATCGCCATAGCGCACCAGCGGAATATCTGCCGCTAAGCACAGCCGGTCAAACTCGCTCAGGTACAAGTTCGCCAGTGCGCCCGACAAGATACCGCCCTGCATGACTCCCTTATTGGGCCGGTAAAACTGCCCCTGAAGCAGCATCCCGGCCTTGAGCTGTTGCTCTATCAGTCTCACCTTCGCCGCCGGAATCTTCAGCCGTTCTAACTGGCCCAGCAGTACGCCCCAGGAGAGATTGTCAAAAAACTGCTGAATGTCCGCTTTGATCACCCAGCTAGGCTGCTCGCCATAGCGCCCCATCACCCGATCCACCGCACCATAAATGGAGAGACCAGGGCGATAGGCAAAGGCGCTATCGGTAAATGTCGCCTCCAGCCGAGGATAGATAGACTGGAGCAAATAGCGCTGAAGAATGCGATCTTGTACGGTAGACAGCCCGATCAATCGTTGCCCGCCGTTCTTCTTTGGGACAAAGAACCCCTTCGCTGGACTTGCCCCATAGCTCTCACGCCTGATCTGCCGGTGCATTTGCCCCAACCGCTCTTTCGCTACCCCAGCAAATAAGTCCGTCGTGATGCCATCTACCCCTGCCGCCGGACTCCCGCGCTGCACCAGCCCCCAGGCCGCATAAAGATGCTCTGCATAAACCTGCATCCGTCTGTCTCCTTAGTATCGTTCGGTTGACAAATTCATACTGCCAACCGCAAACGTCAGCTCATACGTCAGTGCCGTCAGTTCACAAGTGAGTTCGCAAGTCAGTTCAGGCGTCAGCTCGTTCAGTTGTTAAGATGAGTCGAATAATTGGCCTGGCCCCAGCTCTCTATGGCTCGCTCTATTTGCATACATCCCGATCACAAAAGCACCGTTGCAACTGCACTAGAACGCAACGGTTTTCTCACTCAAGGAGACCTCGCCGCCAATCTGATGATTGCCCTCTCCACCGTCAGCCGGTTCTGCCGGGGCATTCGCGTCTCAATTGCCAGCTTCGAGCAAATCTGTGAGGCGCTCGCGCTCGAACCCAAGCAAGTGATGTTGCCGCTAGCCACCGCAGCCGAAACCGCTGAAACGACCGCAAGTTTAGGCCCTAGCATTACACCCGACAGCACCCAGTTCTTCGCCTACGATCCCTTTTGGGTTGGGCGCGAGCCCCTGGTTACAGCGCTCACCGACAAACTCAATAACAGCTGTCGCCTGCTGCTGCTCACCGGCTTGGCGGGCATCGGTAAAACCGCACTCTCAGAGCGCCTGATCATAGAGCTACAAACTCCAGCCACTCGCTACCGCCTGCTGCGAGAGAACTTCGATAATCATGAACAGCTCGCAGACTTTGCTAGCTTTGCTGCCCGATTGCTAGAAAGCTGCGGGCAACCCGTATCGCCAGAAGAGCGCAGTCAAAGCGCACAGCTCACCCGCCGATTGGTCGCCCATCTGCAAGCAACGCCGACGCTCATTCTGATAGATTCGCTAGAGCACATTTTGCAAGGTGATGAAGCGAAGGGGTGGAGCAAGTTCAAAGACGACGGCTTCCTAGCGTTTTTCCAAGCAATATTCGCTAGTAATCACTGCCAGAGCCGCTTTATCCTGACCTCGCAAGAACTGCCGCCGCAGATAGTCGAAATCGGCTCTCGCTACCCTAACTTCTGGCACTGTCAACCCATCAGTGGCCTGAATGAAACTGAACAGAAAACGCTGTTTGAGACAACAGGCTTCACGCTCAGTTCTGCCCTGATCAGAATTGGAAAAGCGTATGAAGGACATCCCTTAGCGCTGCGGACTATCTTGGGTGAAATGAGCGATCGCCCTTTCTTTGGCAATACCGATGCCTATTGGAAACGCTATGGCAGCGAGATTGAGGCCGTGGAGAAATCGATTGCCGAAGCCGCTGCGGGCCATACCACCGGCGCAGATGACAAATGGCAGCTCGACCGCTTCACCCGCGCCCTGCGCTGGAATGTGCAGCAACGTCTGGAACATACCTTTGAGCGCTTACAGCAGGACGCCCGCTATGCCTACATTCTGCTGTGCGAAACCGCTGTTTACCGTTGCCCGGTCCCCGAAGACTGGTGGCTCAGCCATTTAGAAGATTGGCAGCAAGATGGCGATCAGCAAATGGTGGCGTTGGATGTGCTACGCGACCGCTATCTCGTCGAAGAAATGACCGACGACACCGAACTCCTGCTCAAGCAGCATAACCTCATTCGCAGCGTCTCCCTTAACCACCTCAAGCAGCTAACATTCGAGGGGTGAGGTGGGCTAGCGGCTAGTGGAAAATAGAAGCGATTTGTACGAGTATGCCTGTATTTTCTCAAATAGCGTTTGAGGGCGTGATGGCGGAACCCCTCTCGTGGAGAATCGCTGTTATCTGAGCTGAACTATGGAACAATAGCAATGACTTTTATCGAATTGTTCCGATGGTCAGTATAGCGATCGCTTTTATACAGTCTTCTCTGCATGGGCTACCCCATAGCGGCACTTACCTGATACCCCATCACCTTTTAGGTCAGGCATCGCCGCCAGAGATCGTCCCTGCTGATGTTGAGCTGCTAAAGAGCCAGCTAGAATTTCTCAAGCAAAGCTATAGCGAATTTGTCGAAACCATCAAAATTATCTTTATCATACTGGGCATTGCGGGTGCGGTAGCTGCTTACTTTTTTGGCAAAAGCTTTCGAGACTTGCAAATTTTTGCCAGAGAAAACATTGAAAGAATCCATGACTTTTCTGAGACGGCGAGCAAAGAGGCTGTAGAGCAAGTTCGGCGGAAGGCAGAAACAGAAGTGGCCTATATGGTGGAGCATGAAGCACGCGATATCGTCCGGGCGGAAGTGAGGAACATCGCCCGAATTGTGAAAAAGGAACAGGTTATCGGCACAACCCAGGTTGACTATTATCTGCCGGGGGGTGATCGCGCACCCAAAGAAGTCAGGCTACTGCGTGCTCGGGAGTTTGGCAATGTTGATTTTTTTACTCAGCTCGGCGAACTGAGAACTCAGGAGAGCGATGTCGTTGTCTTAGATTTAGAGAATTTTAAGACTGAAGCCGGGGACGCTTTTGCCGGGTTAGCGCCGGATGCTCGGGACGCGATCGCGCAACCCATCATCGACGAACTCCTCGAACGCCTTCCCCAATCATCTGTATTGATTGTGTTTGTAAGCTATCCACAAATCAAACACATTAATGTAGTCGCCAAAGAACGATACGTGCTGGCAGCAAACGGCTCGATCACGCTCGTGGGGAATGCAGCAGATGGCGCGTATGTGGCGAAGGGCGATCGCAGCGGAAATAGCCGTTAAAGCCCTGGAAATATCAGCATTTTCGTAAAGTTTGTCACCAGGATATAATCAGGATAGAAATATCGTGCGGTAGGTCTAATAAGCGATCAAGATGGTACAGGTCTCTTCGTCTCTAGAAACTAAAACAGTCTCTATTGACGTACCCGAGACCGTCGGGCTGAAAGTTAGCTACGAGCACTTTTTAGCGCTAGCTGCCGCCAATAAAGAAATCAGGTTAGAAAGAACCGCCGCAGGAGAATTGGTCGTGAATCCACCGACCGGCTGGGAAACAGGCGCGTATAACTGGAGCCTCGCAGGAGAGCTATATCTGTGGTGGCGCAGCTCGGGTGAAGACGGGCGAGCGTTTGATTCTTCTACAGGGTTCGACTTGCCGAATGGGGCAACCCGGTCTCCCGATGCCTCCTGGGTCAGTCAGTCCCGGTGGGATGCCCTTACGCCAGAGCAAAAAGGAACCTATGCAAATATCTGCCCTGACTTTGTCATTGAGCTGCGCTCTAGCTCCGACAGACTTCAGCCCCTGCAAGATAAGATGGCAGAGTATCTCGAAAACGGCGCTTTAGGCTGGCTGATAGATCCACAGCAGCGTCGTGTAGAGATTTATCGGCCCGGATTACCTGTAGAAGTTTTGGAGAATCCTGCTGAGCTATCGGGCGAAAATGTATTAGTCGGCTTTCGCCTAACGCTGAGTCGTATTTGGTGAAATCCTCTATGGCCGGAGCGTAAAGTTTGAGCAGTGAGACGGTCTGCGCACAGCGCCGAGTCTCAAACGCCAGCTTTAATTTTTTTAATTGAACCATCTTCCCTCAAAGCGGAGATTTCTACGTTCAGCGTTTGGCCCTCGGCTAACTCAACAGATTTCATAAGCTTTGGTTCTTTTTGGGTTAACCGAATTGTTCCAAGTATTTCGTAAGTAACTTTATTGCCTTTGATTGTCGTGATGGTCGCTTCTAAAACTTGTCCTACCTCGAAAGTGTTTGCCGCTGCAACGACTTGAAGCTCCGCTTCTCGCTCCGATTTTATCTCAGGAACTTTCAGCTCACCTGTGGGGACACCCTCTTTGTAATACTTCACCAGCCGGGCTGCCCAACCTAGCAAAAACAGCATTTTTGGAGCGTCGTCTTGATAATTGGTCAAATACTGGCTGCATATAGTATCCAAGCTGCGATAGTAATCAACGGTTCGCTTGCTGTGGCCAATGGTATCGCCGTGGCGCACGAGCGTTTTTAGGTAGTCGAAAAAGTTTTTGCCTGCATTTTCTTTGTCTACCGTTTCTCGCAGGTAGGCGATCGCTTTCCTCAGCTCATTCACATCCACCCCATCTAGCACGAGCTGGCGGGCGATCGCATCCGCAATTTGCCATTGAGCATCCGTTAATTCCGTATCAGTCAGTGTGTTAGCTGCTTGCATCAGTACATTCCTGTGGGAGCTTCTCGGGTGGTAGGCCATTGCAGTACCTGGCTTAGCTGCGCTAGCTGATCTGGTTCTACAAGCTGCTCGCGATGCGCCGCCTGCACGCCTTCTTGGACAAAGGTTGCTAGCGAATCACCCGTAAGCCTGGCAGCTTCGGGCACCGTGTAGTGAGCATAGCGATCTCGCACATCCTGTGTCACTTCAGCTTCGGTCACGACTACCTGCACCGTCCCCAGCCCGACCGGCTTACCGCCGCCCAGCTTTAGCGCCATCGGGTGCTTGGCATCTTGCCCCAGCGAAATCAGCAACGTCCCAAGCTGAGCGTGCGACAGGTTCAAAAACTGTAGCTGCGTTTTAAACGTATATTCAGTACCTGCCTGCTGTACAGGCGTGCCACGATTACCCCCGTCAATCGCTTCCCTGGCATGGTAGTAAAATTTTCGCCCAGCAGCCTTGCCCCGCTCAAAATACGCTTCTCGCTGATCGGGCCTGGGCCGATACAGAGACGGCATAAACCCTGTCACTGACTTGGCTTGCGTGCAGTAGGCATCTGTAAAGTGAACCAGCCCCTGCCAGTCTAAAGCGCCGAAGACCTGACTGGCCGGGCATAGGCTGTCTTTTTTACGGCAAGGCAGTCGCTCGCTCGGCATCTGTTGTCGGTAGCGATTGCTCACAACGGCCAAGGTGCTGTTGGTAATCGCCTCGTAAATGGCACGCACGCAGCCCTTAAGTGAACTTCCTTGGATCACAAGCTGCTGAGCGCGGCCCCGAGTCATGGTTTTAATCAAGGGCACTCGGCTAGCCACATCGCTGCCCATCGCGGTGATGCCAGTCGAAACATGCAACGCCGTTTTCACTCTGAGCGCAAGATGCAGCGTGCCGTGATAACCCGTTTTGGTATAGCGATGATGGCCCACAGGCGCTTTTAGAACGGGCTTTTTCTTAGGAAAAGAAACCAGCTCGTAGGGTTTCGGCGGAAGATCGTCAGTATTGACTGAGCGGCCGGCGGGACGGGTAGGTTTATTAGGAGCCATGCTGTGCCCTCAACGCAATGAACTGTACACAGGCCGTCTCGGCATCAATAAAGTATCGCTGCCCCACATTGAGTCCTTCAGGAACTTTGATCTTTCTAGGAAATCTTGTTTCTGTTTCCGGGTAGACTTTGGCATCGAGTACTTTAGTTTTCCAAGTGGAACCTATCGCGGAAAACTTAGCCGTAGAAGGAGCGTCCTCTTCTTCTGACTCAGAAAGCAACAACAGCTCATAAGCCGTCCCTTTCCGCTTCCAGCGCAGCTCTGTATCATGGTTAAACGCCTGACCTTCCGGGCAACTTAGCCCCTCCTCCGGTGGCTCACTCACCGACGAACAGTGAACCCTGTGTGGCCACCGTAAAAACAAATAGCCATCGCTGCCGATACAGTCATCCACAAGCTTTTTCACGGCTTCAATATCTTCTACTGAACCCACGCCCACATACGAATTACTCATGCTGTGGCCCCCTCCATCAAGCGCGATCGCCAGGCGGTCACCGCTCGGGTAAACAAATCTTCTACCTGGCCTTCCTCCCAGGTCATTTGCACCCCCAGCCCATAGGCCATCTCTGTGCCAGCTACGGGCGTAGACTGCACATCATCGGCTGGGAAACCGTATTGCTTGCGCTCACTGTCCGAGAGAAAAGCACCTGCCCCAATTAAGTCAGTCTTTGACCAGGGCTCTTGGCTGCTGCCCAACAGCCGAATCTGCTCGCCATCTAACACGCAGCCCGGATACTCAACCCTGGCTTGCTTAAGCTGCACTTCTACCAGTCCCATCCCGCGAGATTTGGCAAAGCCCAAGCCAAACCAGCCATCGTTCAAATCTCTTAGCACCAAGCCCAAGAGCCCTAACTGCTCAAGCGTAAAATTCTTCAGGTAAATCTTCGTGCGGAATTCACCAGCGGTACATACCTGATAGTTAAAAGGGCCAACTGCGACTGAGCCAAACACGCGGTCGATGGCGACCCCATTGCGTTCTTCGGTTTTTACCTGCTGCACGTCTGCCGGGTAGGCATCTTCAATGCGGAGACGACTGGCGATCGCCACACTGCCAAACAGCTGATCGGTAAACGATGACCACCGATACACCTTTTGAGAATCTTTCTCTTTTTCAATGTACTTGTAGCTCTCTTTGTTTAAAGGATCGCTGGCCCACAAGGGTCTGGCCTCGCCCTCAGCCGGATCTAAATTTGCTGGGCGGCGGTCGGATCCTATTGTCCGGACAATCCGCTCGGCATGGGCACGCATCGCCCCTTTCAAAGAGCTGCCCGGAAAGTAAATTGAGCGGCCCCCAGCATGGTCAGTCTCTACAAATTCCATGTCAGGCTTGGTGGGGTCAGCCCCTTCTTTCCCAGACTTGATCAGCACCGGCCCCTTAGGAATCAGGCTAATATCGAGCGTACACTGATTAACAAATCGCTTATGCATAGAACAATTCCTTAAGCTTCCACAGCAGTAGATACCGATATTTTTGAAGATAAATAGCGCACAAGGGCATCCGTCCATTCTTCATTGAGCGCTTCTACATAGCTGACATCTCGTTCATACTCGCTGAGGTCATCAGTGCCCAAACGCTGCATGTAGGTGAGCAGGGCGGCGGGGTCACCTTCTGGGTCTACCCACATCACATCGTCAATCGCTAGCTGTACTACCCCTAAGCCTCTGGAGTTGCCACCGCCTAAAGGTATCTGCTGCCGCTTGAATTGCTGTAGCCCCATAACCAATAGGCCCAGCTCCCAGTCTTCGCCATTTTCCAGCACAGCCCTAAACTCAAACTCTACGCCTGCCGGAACCACCTGAAAATCATAGAGACGGCCATCTACCGCCGTTTCAGTATCTCGATCAATCGAAACACCATCGCGCTCCTGATATTGACCAAACCAGCTATCGGGCTTCACCGACAAATCGCGTACCTGAAATTTGCTAGCCTGCCAGGGTGTGCCAAACACTTTAGAAACTTCATCGGTAATGTCCTCTAGAGCAGTTGTCAGGGCCGCGTCATCGTTTTTATGAAGTTCTTTTAGCCTTTTAACTTCGGTATTTATGCGATCGCTCACTAGCTCGGAGGGGTCTTGAGCTAGCTCAGGATTGATGCCTCGCAGGAAACTTTCCATACGCGATCGCAAGGCTCCCTTGAAGCTACTCCCCGGAATCAACGGCTGACCCAGCGCATCTTTTACCACGGGCAAATCTGACCCAATGGGTTCTGTCGAGCGCCCCTGACTAATCCGCAGAGCCGTCACCGTAGTGAGAGTTCCTGTCAGCTCCAGACGATTCTTAAAAACATCAAACACGGCTTAGCCCTCCTGCTGCGAACTTAAAAATCTGAGTCGTCGAGAACCGTAGCCCAGATACCTGCGAATCAGCTCCATACGGATGCGTTTTTTTTCAGTACTGCCCGCCTTATCTGCAATCTCTCCAGCGAACTTGTTCAGCAGTCCATCAATATCTTGCACAATGCGCTCAGCCAAGGAATCTTTGCCACGGCCCCACTTGCGTTCTCTGCCGACCTGATAGCGCAAAAAGTTCTTGACCACTTCCGCGCTTTCCGTCGTATCGGCCACTCGCACCAGATTTCTAAACTGCGAGGCTTCTAGCTTATCGCGTCCGTTTTTGGGATACTCGCACTTATCCAACGCATCCTCAATGGCGATCACAATATCGTCTTCCGCCTGTCGAATCCCTTTTAGGATTAGCAGCTCAATCTTCTGCCTGTCTTTATCCTGGTTAGCTTCGATCTCTTGTCTATCTGCTGCCATTGTTCCTACTGCCTCACTCACGCTGGATTCTCCCTCACTATCTGATGAAATTCATCACACACAGTTATCTGGCCATACCCTTCCGAGCATTGGTTCCCTATCCCCACTTTTTCTAGCTTGGCCAATGTTTCATAACACTCGGTTCGTTTCTCTTTGGCAATACTAAACAAATACACGGTGCCCTTTTCGGTGACCAGTTCTGTGTCCTTAGGCAGGCCCCAAGCGGCATTCCAGCCTGAGCGATAGCTGTAGCTGCTGTGAGCTGCGTGTAAGGTGATGTCAGTAGCCTTTTCTAATCCCAAAAGTGGCGCTAGCATGACCGGAGACACCACGGTAGTGCGACGCCAGTCTTCAATCAAAATGGCATCAGCCTGTAGATTGAGTGTGAAAAAAGTGCAAGATTCTGTCGGGTTTGAGCTAGCTCCGCCTAAAACGTTCCACCAGTCCCACCGTTTTGCAAGCTGTTGGTTGAAGGCGTCTATTCGTTGTTCTATCGAGTTAGAAGGCTCTACCGTGTTGGGCTCGCTCACTTGCAGACGGACTTTGCCTAATCCTCTTGAAGCCGCTCCGCCAAGCCTCAACAAAGTGCATTGTTGCTGCAAAAAGTCACAAAGCTGCTCTGCCAGTTTGCTATTGCCTAAGCCATCCTCCTCTTGAACTAGAATGCTGCTGCGATACACCGTTTGCACTCGCTCCGGCTTGCCCTGAGACTCATTCATCACCTCAATGCTGTAGAGAATTTCGTCCTGAGCAGTGGCCCGTTTGCGGTTAATGCCCACCCGTGTGAGCAGGCGCTTGCTCACTGCGTGACTGTAGTATTGCGACTTTGCTTTACCGCTGTCTTTGCTATAAAAACCCTTGAAAGCCTCGACCAGATTGCCACTGAGATCGTTAGGGACATAAAAGTGCCCTTGCGCTGTAGCACAGTAACCATCAATCAGGCTATCAAAGACGCCAGCTTTAGCAGGCTTAAAGCCAGGGTTGGTTTTAGAGCTAAGGGCACTTGCCGGAATGACTTTAACAGGAGCTTCGCGAGTGAGGTATTGCCCAGGGTCGATCTGCGCAATCGCCGGATATCCATTACAGAAAACGGCGGCGGTTTCGTCTAAAAACAGGCGATGGAAATCGTCTCCAGCTTCTGGTGGGGTGGGGGAGTGCCTGAGAATTTCTTTGGCGATCGCCCCCCGAATCACCGTGCCTGGAATATAGTCCAGCGCTTCACTCACCGACCCGCCTGGCTTACGCTGACCAATGGCCAAGGGCGAAAGGGCCGTAATGGTTAGGTCAATTCGTTTCATGTGGCACCTCCTTCGGGTTTTGGAGCATTCCCAAGCCAGTCCCATGAGGCTTCTGAAATAGCAATTTCATCCGGCTTAAATTCCCAATGTAGCCAGCCCAACCCAGTGGACTTGCCGCCCCCGAGGGCGTAAATGTGTTTTATCCCAGTTAAAATCAAGGCTTTGGCAAAAGGCGTTGGGGGTCCATCAGCGCTTGTCCAACTCTGTTGCAGTTGAATTTCACCTTCAAAACGCAGCTGAATATTGGCCGGAGAAGTTTCTAAAAAGTACAGCTTTTGTTCTTCAGCGGTGCGGCGGCGACGATTAATGCTCACCCCAGGGCGAAGAACTTCAGGAATGCTTTCTTCCGGCTCTGTGCATACCAGGTCGCTAAACTGTAGCTGGGACGGGAGCGATGGATTGCCAAATAGCTGACAAATCAGGCAGTGATACTGATTCTCGCCGTGAGTTTGTCCTGGCCTAGCCCGCAACTGATAGCTGGCAAGGCAAAAGCAATTGGCTTCCGATTCAGAAAGTCTCGCTCGCTGAGGGCACATTCTTTCGGCGACCGGAGAGCCGCATACAGGCCATCCTAAGCCTCGGGCAAGCTTCTCGCATTCATGGCGCAGCCGACCTTTGAGCTGGGAAGCAGGAATGACTAATCGACCTTCTGAGTTTTTGAGGATGGGTTTATCGGCGAGTGAGCCGGACGAGCCCCCTGCGCCAACACAAAGGGCCGTATTAATAATGGCCGTCAGGGAAATGGTTTCGGCTGTATGCGCTACATCATCAGGCTGAATAATATCTGCGAGTAAAATCATAGCAACCTCCCTGGAGACAGATCCTGTGTCGGATTTGGCGCAGCAGATGCTCGATCTGTCGTTGTCTGCGCAGCTGCGGCTTCAGTGGCTTCCCCGTCTGCTCTAATAAAAGGCTCCAGCTCCACCAGCTCTCGCCAAATGGTCTCGTATACGGTCGGAGAATTTGCTGTCGCATCAGTTTTAGCGGTTAGCCAGGGGGCCAGGTTCCCGCCATTTGTGCTCGCATTGCACCAGGCTTGTTCAAAGTGAGTTTCGATCAGGGCTCGCTTATCTGCGGCAAGTCGCACCCGGAAGTAGCGATAGTTGAGAATGGCCGTTCGCTTGCCGCGCTCTAGCAGGCTACGAATTTGGTAGAGCTGAGACTTTGGAAAGCTTGACTGCTTCAACGCTCTGACGGTATTGATCAGGCCATTTAGCTCATAGAGCGTATAGGGCGCAGCGTATAGCTTTAGAACATGGTTGCGATTTGGCGGCGTGAGCGTGAGCCCTTCTTTCCGAAAAGCTGCAATGTTGGAAGAGATCATAGTAACGGCTTTGAGAACTAAAAAGTCTACGGTGCCACCGTGATAGCCATATTCTTTTAGCATTTTGAGGTGCTGCTTGGCAGATTTGAGCAGTTGGGTAACCAGTTTGTCCGCGTAGTAAATGGGTGTATTAGCCGCTGTGATTAAAACGCCGCTAGAAGTACTTAAGCAGCAAGTCGATTCAGGGGCCGATGCAGACCGGTATCGGTGGGCTAGCTTTTGCTGATCGGCAGACACAGAATTTGCAATCTCATATCCGCCCCTTTCGATTAAGATACTCTCAAAGTGTTGCCCAATCGACTGAGCGACTTCCAGTCCTTTATTAGCCGGGACAACCAGCAACACATCGTCGCCGCCGATAGTAATAATCTCAAAGGGATGAATCCAGACGGGGTCCTTGTTTTTTCGGGAGGATTTGGCGTCGGGTTTGTAGGGAGCGGGGGTAATATGATCTGCGATCGCTCGATACACAGACTGTTCAGTCGCTGCAAAAATATTTTCACTAAACTGCTGATACTGAGCCGGGTTTTTAATCCGCTCGCGAATATATTGCCCCATGCTGTTGCCATCAGCGTAGATATAGGCGACGTAGCCATTGCTACCAGCGCCTATTTCAGTAAGTGATCGCGCTTCTCGCTTATAGGCGTCCTTGATAAGATCTTGCCTGTCGAATAGCTGCCTATCTGGATCGTAGTTATCAATGCGGTTATTGTCTCGCAGAAATTTCTCGAACTTACTGATCCAGCTCCGAAACAGCTTCTCGCCATCTTCCTTAGGAGCTGGGTTCCAGTCGGCTTTGAATCCGCTGCTCTCGTACCATTGGTCGCTGATATTGTCTCGCTTAGTAATTTGACCCACTCGCCGCTTACGGGCTAAGGGTTCCGAGAGTTTGGGTCCATCGGGTAGGAGATCGGCGGGCAATTTTACAACTGTTGAGCGGAGATCGCTGTCATCACGCAAGACATAGGGATGCGTTTCAAACATGGGTGGATAGCGACGGCTAGGTCGAGGGACTGCGCCTTCCTCTGCAATCTTTTCAACCAGCGGGACATCGTAACCACTGCGTCGTTGGTTAAACTGGTTGGTGAGCTTACCTACTAACTCACCAAAATTCTTTCTATTTTTGAAGGCTGTTTTGATGTCCTTTGCGGAGGCATTGTCCGCAAAGCCAAGGTATGACTGGACGGCTTTGTTGCTTTTGTACTGAGTAGCGATCGCATCATGCCACAGAGTCGTTTCAACCGGGTCTTTCAGCAGACCCAAATAAATTTCTAAGGGTCTGAAGGCTTCACCGACCGCGCAAGAGTTTGCACATAGGGTTTCAGCGGTGTAGCGTTTTTCGATGGCGTTAGAGAGGTCATTGATAAAAGCGGCAGGGCAAAAGGCTAGAATGTTGCCGCCTGTCGCATAGACGATGAGTTCTGGAATAAGGGCATCTGTAATAAGAGGCTCGCTGCCATCCGACGTTTTTGGGAATGCCTCTGTGCGTACCTGCTGGCAGTATTGGGGCGCTTGCTGACACTGCTCAAACTTTCGATTAGAGGGTTGAGTGTCTTCAGCGTGAAAGAAGGCAGGCAAGTCTACCAAGTTGATCCGATCTAGCAGGGCGGAGGCTCCTCGGACTTCCTGCAAATCGGCTGATTCAAAGACGTAGCTTTTTACCTTGGTGACCCCGCCGTACACCAGGCCAATGCGCGATTCCCATAGGGTAGGTTGCTGAGCAATGAGTTCGGTAATTGCTGTGATGGATAGGGTGTCGCTATTTTCGCCGAGATGGGTGAGGGTTTCGGCTAGCTGGAGTGCCTGCCGCCATTCAGGATCGGTCGGGGAGTTGCCTTGGGCGATCGCGCTGCGCCAGCCTCTAAATTTTTCGATAGGATACTGCGGTGTGAGCTGGCTACCCCAGGCTAGGCACCAAGCGATCGCTATCTGAACTGACAAATTGTTGGGTAGATTGGACATGGAAAGCAATCTCAGCTAAGCAGCTGACCTTTCTAAAAGTATGTGGAATAAAAAATGTCGATTTATAAATATGGCTCTGTAAGTATGGCAATCAAACGCGACCCTGCCTTAGGGTTACGTCATTGACAACAGCCTTGTTTTTATAGGTTCAATGAGTTCGGCTGGCAGCGCTTCTACCTGTTTTTGTACCCATGGGCCGCAGCGCAATTCCAAATATGGATCATTTTGCAAGACGCATAATGTTTGCTCTAACGTACTATGAATGACCGCAACCCGCTGTAAGCTTCCGCTTTCTTCACAAAAATCACACCAGGGCTCAATCTCTTCCGGATTTGAGCTAATGACTAGATAGTGAGTGCAAGCTGCTAAAATCGACTGCTTCTCAGGCTGTATCCTACCGCCGACATCAACAATGACCAGCGTTTTCTGCCTTCTCAGATTGAAAATTGCCTCTCCTTGATAGGGAAAGAAGCGTTCGGTAAGGGTGCCTTTATTATGAAGCTTAAAAGCCTCTCTCTCATCATCAGTTGCATCCTCTGACAGTTCTAAAATCCAGTTGCCCTCTCCATCCCAATGCGACCTTTGCAAATAAACATCCGGATAGTCTTTGAGCAAGGTGCTAAAGAGCTGATATGAGAATATACTTTTGCCACTGTCGGGTGGGCCTACGATCAGCAGCGCAGGCCCTAGTTTGTTGGCTAGCAGGTCGGGTTGAATTGAAGGCGGCCCTAAATTGAGGGACTCCAACGGAATTGTCTGACCTATCTTGACCGCATGAGAATGGGTAACCGTCACCACCGCTCCTAAACGTGGATCGAAACAGGCAACCCACACAGCCGGATGGCATTCATGGGCTAAATACACATACAGCCACACGGGAGCCCGGCCTGAGATCACAATCCCTCTCCGAGGATCTAGCCCTGCGGGTAGCCGTAAAGCTTCTAGATCTTGCGGTGTGATGATGCGATCGCAGCTAGTCAACGCAACGGCTAACAGCTGATAGGCAAGTCCCTCACTGGTTTTATGATGACTCAGCGTAAGCTGTATAGGGGCAGCGGTCACAGTCGATTCTCCAGGAGAAAGCGTTTATAGGCCAGAGGCTAATGGCGAGAGCTGTAACCAGCAGTACAAGCTTTGGTTAACAACCTCACTTATAGTTATGCACATTATTTAGAAGAGGGGTCTTCAAGACAAGTCCTTTTTGTTAAAGCTTTCATAATGTTTAACTATTTACCGACACCTGAGGTATTGCATCGGTTAGCCAGAGGCCGTTTGGCTGATCGGCTTCAGCGATCAGTGCGACTGTGGGTTTTGTTACATCAGTTTTATGGACACACCGACTGGGTACACCGCCTACCCCAGCCATTTCGCTATAGAGATGTGCGCGATCGCCTTTTTGCTAGCACTCACGGACGTAGCGAAACGGCCAGTGTCAGCACCTTGACAGCGCAGTGTGACTTGACCTGCTGGTGTCAGAGATCGCTAGAAACGTGGCTAGAAGAAAGTACGCCTTCTATCTCAGTGACAAGTTGGCAGCAGGAAGTCATAAAGCTTACTGATATTGCGCCTGAGCTACTGAGCAATCTTTTAGAGCAGTGTCCCTTCGCAACAGTACATCGTTCAATTCGAGATGATTTGGTTTATCTGGCCGATATGGGCTGGCTCACTAACGAAGGCCAGGGGCGCTTTCGCTGCCTAGCTCTCAGCGAGACCCCGCAAGACTGGCCAAAACTACCTGAGCAACCACTCACACCGTTGGGCAGTTTATCGGTGGCACAGACTTGGGAAGTGCTGCGATCGCTCGAATCAATTTCCTTTGTCCGGCCTGATTTGGAGGTGATTATCCAGTCGCTGTGGAAGCAGCTGATTACCCATCCTCGTGAAACCATCACAGAACCTGAGCAGAGAATTTTTATCCACCTGGATTACATCTTGCCTGAAACCATTCAAGAACAGGTAGATACGCTGCAAGAACAAGTCGAACGGCTCTGGCGCGAAGGGGGAGGTGTCGTCCAGTTTGACTATTGGCTGAGGGTGGCTCAGTCCGCTGAGCAGCCGCTGCTGCGGAAAATTCCCACTACGGTCTATCCAGTATGCCTGCATTACGCGCGCCGGGCGAAGTACCTCAGTGCCTATGGCTACGATCCTGCAAATGTTTTGGGTTGGCATAACTATCGTTTAGATCGGATTGCATCGTCGAGGGTGACGCCGCTTGCCTGGGACGACCCACGAGTACCAGAGGCGCTTGCAACGATGCGACGAGCGGGGCGGCTCCCGGTCGCGCAGGAAGTGAGCACGGCTTTGGAGGAAGCTTGGGGATTTAACTTTTATCTGCCGCGTCAGCTGCTAATTATTCGCTTTCCGGCTGCATTTGCTCAGTGGTACGTGAATCAGACGCATCGACATCCTACCTTTCAGCCGGTTACCTATGAAGAACTCCCCGCTTTGGTGAAATGCGAGATAAAAGACCCGGAGGCTAAAGAAAAAGTATTACAGGTGTTGGCGAAGGGGGCGTCTACAGACGTGTACTACCGGGCATGGATAAGGCTGGGAGACATTAACATTGTGATGCGGTTGCGAGACTGGCGACCGAATGGAGAGGTGATAGCGCCTTTAGAATTGAGACAGCAGATGAAGCGAGAGGCACAGGCAGAGTTGCTACATTACGAGTGATTCTGGTTCCAACTCAAACAAACTGAGTTGGAACCAGACTGATTGAGTTGCTTTTGTGAGAAGCGGAGGCTGTTCCCGAGCGTTTGCGACAGTGCTATCAGGCCCAAACACTGCCGGAGCCAGAGGAAATTGAGCTACGGATGTCTGAGGTTTGGGGGTTTGACTACTATCAGCCGCCGCGTACGCTTTTGATCCGGTTCGACACGTTGTGGGATCAGCGCTATATTCAGAATTCTTTGCGTCACCCTACTTTTCAGCCGATCTCTTTCGATCAGGCAAAAAAGCTGATTGAGAAAGAATCAGCGGGAAAAAATCAGCAGCATTTGCTCCAGGCATTAGTTTCTCGTTCTAGCCAGGATGCTTACTATCGAGCTATCTATCGTCATGATGATCCCAATGTTCGCCAGCGGCTGAGGGCTTGGCGACCACATGTGGAAGTGCTGTTGCCCTGGGATTTGCGAAAGCAGGTGGCAGAAGAAGTCAAGCGGGAGCTGAAGTTTTATCAAAATGATAGAGGATAGGTAGAGCTGTCGATAATATTTGTCGTCACTGCTTTAAGCTCATCTTTCTGCGTTCCTACTTTTCTTCTGTTTCCGTCCCCTTGCGGGGGAATGGAAGAGAACGATGAAGTAGGAGCGATGAAAGATGAAGGGGCTTATTAACGATTGCTGGATCAGCCGATTAAGTACTGCACAGATTTAAACTCATCCTTCTGCATTCCGCACTCTGACCTCTCTTCAGTTTCCGTCCCTTTGCGGGGTAATGGAAGAGAAGGCGGAACGATGAAGGAGGTGTGCTTAAAGCTATTGGAGCAGCCGAGATAGGGCTGAGTCGAAATGCCTCGCATAGTCCAAGAAGTGCTACACGGCTTTAAACTCATCCTTCTGCCTTCCGCCTTCTGACCTTTCTTCGGTTTCCGTCCCCTTGCGGGGTAATGGATCTGAAAGTACATGGGGTTCAAACGAGATACGCGTTCATCCTTGCAAGTTTCCGTCCCCTTGCGGGGTAATGGATCTGAAAGAAGTAACTCCAGTAGGAACAACCCCCAATGGGAAACGTTTCCGTCCCCTTACGGGGTAATGGATCTGAAAGAAAACTGATTGTTTCTGTTGGTCTGTATGATGGCCCCAGTTTCCGTCCCCTTGCGGGGTAATGGATCTGAAAGTTATCTTGGATTCTGCTTGGATTGGTTTTATTTATTTTGTTTCCGTCCCCTTGCGGGGTAATGGATCTGAAAGGTTTTTATCTTGGGTTGTTCTTGGTTTTGCTTTATGTGTTGTTTCCGTCCCCTTGCGGGGTAATGGATCTGAAAGCTGGTTTTTCTCTTTCCTATACAGGGTCACTCCCTTGTTTCCGTCCCCTTGCGGGGTAATGGATCTGAAAGTAAAAGGGGCACTATTATTGGGATTCTCAATGATGGCAGTGTTTCCGTCCCCTTGCGGGGTAATGGATCTGAAAGACGGTTTCGAAGTTGGAAAAGTATACGCTTTAGGAGGTTTCCGTCCCCTTGCGGGGTAATGGATCTGAAAGTCAATGCTCAACGTGTTGAAAATGCTCTTGCTGCTACGCAAGTTTCCGTCCCCTTGCGGGGTAATGGATCTGAAAGTCAGCGTGAACTCCGCAATTTTGTACAGACGTTTGAATGTTTCCGTCCCCTTGCGGGGTAATGGATCTGAAAGCTTAGAAGCTACGGGTCCATTGCAAGAACGCTACGACAGTTTCCGTCCCCTTGCGGGGTAATGGATCTGAAAGTTGCAACTAGATCGTTCCTGTTGGCAGGAGACTGTTGTTTCCGTCCCCTTGCGGGGTAATGGATCTGAAAGTTGACGTTGCTGCTCGTGATCGGGGCGTAATTCACCAGATGTTTCCGTCCCCTTGCGGGGTAATGGATCTGAAAGCTGATCGCTCTTGCTCAGTTGTTTCTAACAAAGGCAACAGTTTCCGTCCCCTTGCGGGGTAATGGATCTGAAAGCTTTGGAAACGCTTCTGGACCACCGTAGAAACGTACTCGTTTCCGTCCCCTTGCGGGGTAATGGATCTGAAAGGGCCTCTCTGGGAGGCATTGACTCGTAGGGGCTCCAGGCATCAAATCTTCACCTCAGATAATAGCTCTGTAAAACCAGCTTAGAGCAACCCCTTCTTGTAACTTAACAGTTGTTAAAACCCCTACGGAACAGGGGCTCTTCACTTCATCGCGAAATTATGCGGTTTTCAAGGTTTCACCTGAAGTGAAGAAATCGCTTCACTAGCTATAAAAAGAGAGTGATCTGAATTTTGTGTAAGCGCTTTTTTCTTAAGCGGAAAAGCGCTTACACAAAATTCAGATCACTCTCAAAAAGAGAGCAGATACACTAGAAATCACAAATCAATCAGCCCCACATTCTGTTCTATCGATAAGCCGGCCAATCAACATCCCGCCGTTACAGCTCTGACACAATCCTTACTGCGATGACGACGGTTACCCAAATCCTTTTTGTAGCCGGCATCTGCCTATCTACAATCTTGCGGCACAAACCTCAGAAGAGATTTCTGGTAGTCCTAAACGAGTAAGGATTTTCTATTGATCGGCGGATGCGATCGCTCATCTGCTTGAGTCACTATAAAAGGTGTAGCCATCTAAATTCTAATTGTGCCTTCTGCTCTTCCAGCCTGCCCCACTTGTAACTCTGAGAATGTCGTCAAAAACGGCTTCATCCATAATGGGAAACAGAATCATCGCTGCAATGATTGCGGGAGACAGTTTGTAGAAGACCCGCAGAACAAAGTCATTAGCGACGAAACAAAAGTGCTAGTTGACAAACTGCTGTTAGAGAAGATTCCGCTGGCAGGCATCGCCAGAGTCGTTGATGTCTCTGAGCCGTGGCTACAAGGCTATGTGAATGAGAAATATGCATCTGTGCCGCGCGAAGTGACCGTGTCGGCTAAAAAAGGGGGCGCTTAACCATTCAATGTGACGAGGCTTGGTCATTTGTTGGCAATAAAGACAACAAACAGTGGGTTTGGCTAGCTATAGACACGGTCACCCGAGAGATTGTCGCTGTCTTTGTCGGGACTCGTAGTCGAGTTGGCGCACAGGGCCTATGGCGGTCATTGCCACCGGTCTATCGACAATGCGCTGTCGCTTACACCGATTTCTGGGAAGCTTACAAACAAGTGATTCCGAGCAAACGACATCGAGCGGTTGGCAAAGATAGCGGCCAAACTAATCGCATTGAGCGTTTCAATTGTACGCTACGTCAGCGCGTGTCAAGGCTGGTACGCAAGACGCTGTCGTTCTCAAAGAAGCTAGAGAATCACATCGGTGCCATTTGGTACTTCATTCACCACTACAATGCATCCTTACCTGTTTAGGACTACCAGATTTCTTTGGCAAGTACGAGTGCCAGAATATACTTTTGATTAGCTCGTAAGGGCATTTACGAAGAAGTTGGCTATTCTATTGGAGAATCGTTAATGTGCTTCCTATTTGCCTATGGCCAAGCAATTTTTTGAGCAGCCTACTTCTCAATTTACCTTGCGAGTACCCAGCGCTTCTTTCTGAAGCATTCCTTTGGAGCGAATGGCAGGGCATCGTGGATGCTTAGCAACTCAGCACTTGGGAAGCCTACCGAGACGTTCAGAGGCTAGACAGAAAACCAAAGTCGGTGGCAAACAACGAGAGATATTGTAGTCAATCTTCCGTGAGGTGCTGAACACTCTTGAACAACAGCAACAAACTCTTGGAATCGTCTTTTTCGCCAGGTGAGCGAACACCTGATCGAATCTGGCAGCTTCCCCTATGACTTCACCATCGTAGACGAAGCTCAAGACATCGGTATCGCACCCTTACGTTTGTCAGCCGCGCTGGGTAGCAGTCGTCCCGATAGCCTGTTTTTTACCGGGGATTTAAGGCAGCGCATCTTTCAGCAGCCCTACTCATGGCAATCTTTGGGTGTGAATATTCGGGGGCGATCGCAAACCCTCAAAATCAACTACCGCACCTCGCACCAAATTCGCCAGCAGGCTGATCGCCTTCTCCCCGCTGCCATTGCCGATGTAGACGGCAACATTGAGGAAAGAAAAAACACAGTCTCCGTCTTCAACGGCCCCACGCCGCAGATCAAAATCTGTGACGATGCAGACTCAGAACATCAGTCAGTCGGGAAGTGGATCGCAGATCGCCTCACAGATGGACTCCAGCCCGATGAAATTGGCGTCTTTGTTAGATCGAGCCAGCAGGTTGAACGCGCGATCGCTGCCATCAATCAAGCAGGCGCTACCTCCACCGAACTAGATAGTCAGGCGATGCCTGCTCAAGGATGCGTTGCCGTCAGCACAATGCACCTCGCCAAAGGTCTAGAGTTTCGAGCCGTCGCAGTAATGGCCTGTGATGATGAAGTGCTCCCCTTACAAGAGCGCATTGAAACTATCTCAGACGAAGCCGACTTAGAAGAGGTCTACAATACTGAGCGCCATCTCCTATATGTAGCCTGTACCCGAGCCCGAGATCAGCTCCTCATCTCGGGCGTAGACCCTGCTTCTGAGTTTTTAGATGACCTCGATACTTAAAGGCGTATAGGTTGCTGTACCGATCCTTCAATATCGCACTCATTAGACCTAAAAACATTTATAGCAGATGTCCTGATGCATTAGGACATCTGCTAGTCGAGTTGCCCGCTGTTCTCTAGCGGTCTCAGCCGACAAAAACGTCCTAAGCAACTCGACAGAGGCTATAGTGGCGCTTTTTGCCCAAAACAGCCTTCCAAGCCTGCCCAAAAGCAGCTAATAATGCCCACTAGCCTTTTTCGGCATCTTCAAAGAACAGTCCCCACAAGGACTGTGGGCCTAATCGGGACTGCGCAATTATCGATCTACCTAGGAAGCTGGTGACAAGACTCGAACTTGCGACCGGCTGATTACAAATCAGCTGCTCTACCAACTGAGCTACACCAGCAGAGAAATCATTATATCAAAGCTTGTGAGCAGTTTAACAAACCTATTTTGAGGCGTGAATTGCGCTGGCCAATAAGCGCAGCTCGCAGTTCAGCACCTCAGAGTACTGCGTATGCTGCCTAGGCCTTATTATTTTCTACCGCCCAGCGAGCTAGCTCTGTACGGTTGTGCAAGCCCGTTTTGCCCAGCATGTTGCTGACATGACTCTCAATGGTGCGCTGACTCACTTTTAGCTCGTCAGCGATCTGGCGATTGGCCATGCCGCGAGCGACAAACTGTACCACCTTGAGTTCGGTAGGTGTGAGCTCTACATCAAAAGGGACCTGGATGGTAGGAATGGAGTTTGGCCCTTTGTTTTGGTGGTGAATAAGACGGGTGGCCTGCTTTAGAGAAGACTCTACCTGAGCAACCAGTTCTTCGGGTTCGAAGGGCTTCACCATATAAACATCAGCGCCAGTAGTCAGTCCTTTAACCCGATCCTGACTTTGCCCTTTGGCAGAGAGAAACAAGATAGGAATCCAACTCTTAGCTGGATCCTGGCGAACCTGCTCGACAAAAGCATAGCCATCCATTTCTGGCATCATTACATCACAAATAATCATGTCAGGCGATAGGTCGGTGAGGGCGGAGAGCGCTTCCCGACCGTTGCCAGCAGTCATTACGTGATAGCCTCGAAACTCTAAATAGTCTTTTACTAGCAAGATGAGATTTGGGTCGTCATCTATAAGTAAAAGCTTCTTTTGTTCCCCGATGTTAGATTCTTTCATGCCGTGTGCTCGCTCGTGTTCTTCTGGCTAGAGAGTTTTGTACTTAAAGTAGACAATAGAAGCTGCTCGAAAGCAGCCTGAAAGCTGTAGGCTAACCCAGAGCGATAGACAAATGGGTGAACCCTGCAATAGCTTTAGGTTGACTTGACTCGCTCAACTGCGGTCTTCATATGCAATTACGGTTATCGTACTGTAAAGATAGATAAAGCCAATCTAAGGTTCAGATAACTCTAAGAAAAATTGATTCAAATGGTTTTCAATTGATGTTTCCTTAATCAAAATGGTTTGACCTGATACATCATATGAGCGTAGATGCAGAGAAAGATGATCCTGATGCATGCAAGTAATGACTTGCTAGATCGCCATATCAAGTATTCCCAAAATGTAAACAACATCACTTAGAAGATCTTTGAGAAATGGCTTTCTCTTCCCAATCGCCTTTGTTCACTGAGATCAATTTACCTAAACCAGCTCAACCCGGTTTAACTATTAGAAGCTGCTGCTTACTTCACACCTGTCAAACATCATCTGATATGGATGAGTGACCGAACAAGTCGCTGCGTTTTCTTGGCGTACTAGAGTCTCAGATAAACTGGCTAAATGGCATATTAAATACACCTGATATATTAAAAGCTCAATCCTTACGTAAAATCAATGATCGCTATCACACATTCTTTGTATTAAATGCTACAAGGCTGCTTGGACAGAAATAATCGGTTACCCACTCATGATTACGCTGCTTAGCGACTTTGGCGCTAAAGACGTTTATGTTGCTGTGATGAAGGGGGTGATAGCATCAATTTTGCCAGCGGAGAGCATGTGCGATTTGACACACAAGGTGCCTCCTCAGGATGTTCTAGCGGCTAGATTTAATTTGATGATGGCCTATCCGTATTTTCCCAAAGGGACAGTACATCTGGCGGTAGTGGATCCAGGAGTTGGCTCGGCAAGGCGGGCGATCGCTTTGCAATGCCCGGATGGTTTCTTAGTCGGCCCAGACAATGGTCTGTTTAGCGGCGTTCTACAAAAAACGCCCGTCTTGGCAGCGGTGTCGCTGACCAATGCCGAGTATTGGTGGAAGGCTCAGCCGAGCTCTACTTTTCACGGGCGAGACATTTTTGCCCCCGCTGCTGCGTACTTGGCTAAAGGTGTCCCGATTGATCAGCTGGGCGATCGCTTCGACCCGGCTACTTTAGTCCAGCCCGAGCTACCGCCCTTTACCTGGCGATCTGAAGCAACCGATTCGGACAATTATTCAGGCTATCGGTGCACAGGTAGCGTGCAATATATAGATGGGTTTGGCAATCTGATCAGCAATATTCCGGCACAGGCACTGCCAGATCGGCCCTGGCAAATCACGCTAGAGATGCCCGCTGGCTTACGCTACTTTTGCGGTATAAAAACTTACAGCGATGTGCCCTCTGGCACCTTGGCCGCTCTAGTCGGTAGTCATGGTTGGGTAGAAATTGCCTGTTGCAATGGCAGCGCGGCGCAAATTTTAACGGTGACAGTCGGTGCAAGTGTGCGGCTAGCGATGACTTAAGTCCAGTGTTTCTACTGATATAAGTTCATCCGGACTCAGTATGTTCGTTAGAGAATACGTCAATAGCGGTGAAGCGAATTTGATCAAATCTAGTGAGGCTTTTTAGCAGCGGGTTTGAGCAGTTGTTTTAGCGCTGGCTGTTGATCTACAGGCTGTAAAAACTATGATAATGCTTACCGGAATCCGAGCCTTTGAAGCCTGCTGGCAGTCGCTGGAAGCAAGCCGTTCTACTGATCTAGCTGAGAATTGCTTGCTGATGCAGTCTATGGGACGCCTGGTTGATAACTATGCTACTCAAGATGAGATTGCTGAAGCACTGCCGACTGCTTTAAGAGAGATATTCGATCAGTTGGTCGAGGCTTATTTGCAGGGCTACTGGCTAAAAGATGAGCTAGCGCCAGCAGCCGCAGCGGTTTCTCCGGCGCTGTTGGCTACTCAGCAGCGTCAGCGTTTGCAGCCAACGGACGCGAGCGAAGCCGATACCTATATTCTTGAGCATACTCTCGTCTGATGCTACCGGTTAAACTCACCTCGTCATGCCATCGGAACAATCAGGGCAGTCAGCAAAATACATACTCAATCGTTTGGTGAAGGCGATATCTTAGTAGCGGTGAGCGCAATGGGTTTGTCGCTTGCGGTTTTTCTGGATTTTTGTCTGACTGGCTGTTTGGCTGTTTGTTTGGGGTTAGCTCGCTTGTACGTCCCTCTCCACCATAAGTATCGACCGCAAACCTTTGCCCAGCTAGTCGGGCAAAGCGCGATCGCGACTACCTTAACCCAGGCGCTCCAGCAAAATCGGATTGCCCCGGCCTACTTGTTCTGCGGTCCGCGCGGCACGGGCAAAACCTCCAGCGCCCGCATTTTGGCCAAATCACTCAACTGTCTGCAAGCCGACGCGCCCACTTCAGCGCCCTGCGGCCAGTGCGATGTGTGCCAGTCGGTCAGTCGGGGAAACGCTCTCGATATTGTCGAAATTGACGCTGCTAGCAACACTGGCGTAGACAATATTCGCGAGCTGATAGAGCGATCGCAATTTGCTCCGGTGCAGTGTCGCTACAAAGTCTACGTGATTGACGAGTGCCATATGCTGAGCACGGCGGCCTTTAATGCGCTGCTAAAAACCTTAGAAGAACCGCCTGATCGGGTGGTATTTGTGCTGGCTACGACCGACCCGCAGCGGGTGCTGCCAACCATTATTTCTCGGTGCCAGCGGTTTGACTTCCGCCGCATTCCGCTGCCGTCGCTGACCAAACACCTGAGCTATATTGCCAGCCAGGAAACTATTCAAATTGTCGACTCTGCCCTACAGCTGGTAGCCCAGATTTCCCAAGGGGGCTTACGAGATGCGGAAAGTCTGCTGGATCAGCTTAGTCTGCAAGCTGACGAAATCACCCTTGATGCGGTGTGGGATTTGGTCGGGGCGGTGCCTGAGCGCGACTTGCTCAATGTGGTGAGGGCGATCGCTGCCGATGACAGCACCGCTTTACTAGAGCGAGTCCGCCAGCTGATGGACAAAGGCCGCGAGCCGCTGATTGTGCTTCAGGGCTTGGTTGGGTTTTATCGCGATTTGCTGATTGCCAAAAGCGCCCCCGCCCGAGACGATTTGGTCGCCATTACTGCACCGACCTGGGCCGAAATGATAAAATTTGCCCCGACGCTTTCCACTGCGCAGCTGCTGGCCGGTCAGCAGAAATTGCAGTCAGCAGAAGTACAGGTAAAAAATACCACTCAGCCGCGCCTGTGGTTAGAAATCACGCTCACAGGGCTGCTACCTAGTGCGCTCAGCGCCACCGCCAATTTGCCGGATCGGTCAGTTTCGCGGCCTGCATTACCCTCGGATACGCCTTTGCCAGCTAGTCGCGTGGCTGCACCGCTGTCTGAGCCAATACCTGCGGATGCGCCAGCGGCAAGTCCGGCTATCAGCCCATTAGAGACAGGCATTTCGACAAAACCGGTCGCTGAGCCTGCTGCCCTCAAACCGCCTGCTGAGCCAGTATCTGAGCCGGTGGCGGAAGTCGCCTTTAGCAACTTAGCAGACCTCTGGCGTCAGATCCTGGCGGCGCTGCAACCTAGACCCACGCAAATGGTAATGTCTCAGCAGGGCGTGTTGCTGGGCTTTGATGGGGTAGGCGCAAAAGTTGGCTTTCGGGCGGCGGCACTGCAAAAAATGGCCCAAGACCGGGTGCCCAATTTAGAAGCAGCGTTTGCAGCCGTCTTTCATCGCAAAATCAAGGTCTCGCTAGAGATCGTAACCACTGAAACAGCCCCTCCGCCCAGCGGCAAATACTCTCAAGACCCTTTGCCCTCTGCGCCCGCTCAGACAGATTCACCCGCTATTGCCCCCCCAAATGGTGTCTCTAACAGCGTCTCCAACGGCGTTGCGCCTGCAAGCAGCTTAACTGAGGAACCCGCCGCTGACTTATCACCACCGCAGCCGCCAGAACCGCCTGCTGATAGTAATCCTAGCGCCCGACTTGATCCGCCCACTGCGCATCAGGGGCTAGATCAAGATCAGGAAAAGATTAAGCGGTTTGCCAACTTTTTTAACGGCCAAATTGTCAATTTAGATGATGATTTGGATGAGCCGACCGCAGGCAATTCGTCGCGGCTGAAGTCGTCTGAGCCTGGACCAGATGTACCTTTTTGAAGGAATTGGGTTGGGCGAGTGCTAGCTGCGTAAGTCGACTTTGTATGCTTTTTCCAGAGCGGCTCGCACTTTTTGGTGGATGGGTTCAATGTCTTTATCGGTGAGGGTGCGATCGCCCGCCCGATAAACCAGCCTAAAAGCTAGAGAGCGCTGCCCTACCGGCACATTTTCGCCGCGATATTCGTCAAATAGCGTCACCGTATCCAGCAGCTTACCGCCCGCTTTGCTAATGACTCTCTCCAGATCTGCCACCGAAACCTCTACCGGCGCAAAGAAGGCCAGATCGCGATCAGAAGCGGGATAGGTGGAGTAGGCAGCAAACTTCACAGCTTTACGACTGCCTGTCAAACACGTCACTAGCACCGACCAATCCAGATCGAAAACGTACACCGCTTCTGGCAGGTCGCGGGCCTGGCGCAGCTGAGGATGCAGCTGACCAAACTTTCCTAAATAGGTACGGCCTCTCACCCACAGCGAGGCCGTCCGTCCAGGATGCAGGCGCGGGTCACCGCCGTCGGGGCGATAGTCTACCGCTAAGCCCAAACTGTCAAACACCCGCTGCAAAATACCTTTGGCTTCATACCAGGTGATGGGCACTGCCTGGTCACTGGTCACCCAGCGCCCTCGCCGAGCATCGCCGCCAACAATACCCGCTACTTTAATCGATTCAATCGGGTCGCCATTGCCTGGAGTCTGCTCCTCAGCCTGGCTAAAGACATGCCCAATCTCAAAGGCATTAATTGGGCCGTTGCCCTGATTCAAGTTGAGCTCAAAGGCATCAATTAAGCCGTCTAATAAGTCAGTCCGCAGAGCTGAATACTCTTTAAAGAGCGGATTGGCCAAGACCACCTGCTGCTTAGCCGCCGGGTCAGTGCTGGTGAGCGAATAGTGAATCGTCTCAGTCAGCCCTGCTGCCCGAAAAGTGGCTCGCAGCTGTCTAGAAAGGGCTTCTTCTTCAGAGAGATAGCCCCGTGAGGTTTGGGTCGGCAGCGTATAGTCAAAGCGATCATAGCCATACAGCCGGGCGACTTCTTCAATCAGATCAATTTCTCGCTCCAGGTCTTGATAGCGATAAGGCGGAACTTCTACCGTCCAGCTATCTGCGCCTGTATCTGTGCTCATGGGCGTCGCTTTGCAGCCAAGCTTGTCCAGCAGGGTTTCTACAGTTGCTTTATCAAGCGCAGCTTCGGCTTCTACGGTCGGTCCCAAAATCTGGTTGATGCGGCTGAGCCGTAGGGAAACTTCGCGGGTTGGGGAAATGCGACCGGATTCTGTGCGATCTTCGGCTTGACCCACTAGGCGGGCACCGGTGATGTCTTGAAGGAGTTGAAGGGCGCGATCGCAAGCTAACTTTAGCTCAGCTGGGTTTACTCCCCGCTCGTACCGGGCCGAAGCTTCAGTCCGCAGTCCCTGAGAGCGAGCCGAGCGCCGAATCGCCGCCGCATCAAAGTAGGCCGCTTCTAGAAATACCCGCTGAGTGCGGCTGTCAACTTCTGTCTCCGCGCCGCCCATGACACCGGCTAGCGCTACAGGCACATCATTGGCGGTGACTAGCAGCGTTTGCGATTCCAACTGACGTTTTTGATCGTCCAGCGTAGTGAGGGTTTCGTCTCCTTTGGCGTAGCGCACTCCCACCGTGACCGACTGCCCCGCTCCAGCAGCAGTCAGCCGGTCCAGGTCAAAGGCGTGCAGCGGCTGACCCCACTCCAATAAGACATAGTTGGTCACATCCACCACATTGCTAATCGCGCGAGTGCCCGCCGCAGTCAGCCGCTGCTGCAACCACAGAGGTGAGGGCGCAATCTCAATAGCTTCTAAAACGCTGCCAATGTAGATCGGGCAGGCTTTAAGATCGCTCAGGGCAACAGTAACCCCCTCGGACGAGTCACTCGCTGAAGCGTCAGCGAGCGGCAGCTTTAGCGGATTGCCGGTAATCGCCGCAATTTCGCGGGCAATTCCCACCATACTGAGGGCATCGGCCCGGTTAGCAGTAGAGCTGACATCCAGCACAAAGTCGTCTAGCCCAAGCAAGGGGCGCACGTCTTGGCCGACGGCAATGTCCTCTGGCTCAAAACTCGCCGGGTCAAATATATAGATACCTTCAGACTCTTTGGACAGGCCCAGCTCCGCTGGCGAGCAGATCATGCCAGCTGAAGGCACGCCGCGCAGCTCTCGGGGCTTAATTTTGAGATCAACCTGGGGTAAATAGCTGCCTACCGTAGCCACGGGCACAAAAATGTCGGCCCGCACGTTGGATGCGCCGCAGACAATCGTAGCCGGTTCTGCTGTGCCAATATCTACAGTGCACACGCTTAGTTTCTCAGCGTCAGGATGAGGCTGGCAGGCCAGGACCTGACCAACTACAACACCTGCTGCCCAGCTTTGACGATCTTCAATCTCTTCGACCTCAAAGCCCACCATCGTCAGCGCATCGGCTAGCGCTTCTGGCGAAAGATCAAATTCAACAAATTCTTTGAGCCAGTTAACAGAAACACGCATTGGCGATCAGCGCTTGCCACAACAATAAAAGCAGCCCGACAGTTCCCTCCACGCTAACAACTTCCGCGCTAACTCTACAGGTCACCTCGAACGGCCTCGACTTATCCTACTACGCTATCTCTAGAATATGTTTCTCGCTCAGGATGCGGGAACACTTGAGGCATGGCCGTCTGAAGTTAATAAACTTATCTGACAGCGAGAGCGCCACTAGATAAGGCGATTTTTTCACCTCTAATGACTTATTGCATAGCCACTCACTGCCCCCAACCCAAAAACGCTGCCAATGCCCGGTTTTGTAAAACCTGCGGTAGCTCACTTTGGCTGCGCGATCGCTACCGAGCATTAGGAATATTGGGTCGAGGCGGCTTTGGTGCCACCTTTTTAGCCCGCGATCAGTCTTTGCCGGGCCAACCGCCGTGCGTGATTAAGCAGCTGCGGCCCACCACAGAGGTGCCCGCGCTGCTAGAGATGTCCCGCGACCTCTTTCAAAGGGAAGCCAATATCCTGGGTAAAATTGGCAACCATCCGCAGCTGCCTCGCCTGCTGGACTATTTTGAGATGTCACAGGAGTTTTACCTGGTGCAAGAGTACGTTAGAGGCTCTACCTTGCAGAAAGAAGTCAAGCAAGGTGGCCCTTTTACAGAGACCGGGGTGAAGCAGTTCTTAACCGAAATTCTGCCTGTCATCAAGTACATTCACAGCCATAAAATTATTCACCGCGATATTAAACCCGCCAATCTAATCCGCCGCGAAGAAGACAAGCAGCTGGTGATGATTGACTTTGGCGCAGTCAAAGATAAGGTCAACCCGCCGCAGGTTGACGCTTCTGAGCAGACAGCGCTGACAGCCTATGCCATTGGCACACCTGGCTATGCGCCACCCGAGCAGATGGCGATGCGGCCAGTCTATGCCAGCGACCTCTATGCCATTGGGGTTACCTGCGTCTATTTGCTCACTGGCAAATCGCCCAAAGACCTACCCTACGACCCGCTTACGGGGGAGCTGCGCTGGCGAGATGATGTGCCAGTGAGCGATCACTTCAGCAAAGTGCTGTGCAAAATGCTAGATATCTCAGTCCGCAGCCGCTATCAAATGGCTGGAGATGTTTTGCGCGACTTGGACCTTGAACCCTATTTAAACAGCCTCTCGCAAAATCTGGCCTTTGCAGCAGTTGAGCTTGCCCCAATGGAGTCTGCGCAGCCAGAGACAGGCGCGTCACCCTCATCACGGATGGCAGCGGCTATTCGGGCTAGGCGCGAGCGCCAGTCTAGAACCGGCGCTACTTGCTCACAAGCTGACTACACTCGCGCTAAAAAGCCGACGGCAAAGTCTCTCAAGGAGTCCTATGAAAAGGGGCAGCGAGATTTCTCCAACCAGATCTTTACCCAGCTGGATCTGCGCGCACAGACCCTCGTAGGGGCAAGCTTTGCCAAAGCGATCCTGTGCAAAACTAATCTGCTCAGCGCAGATCTTTCAAATACTAACTTGAGCCGCGCTAATTTAAGTGAGGCCAAGCTCAAAAATGCCAAGCTCAAGAACGCTTATTTAGGCGGCGCTAACCTATCAGGCGCAGACCTGCGAGGAGCCAACCTCACCCGTGCCAGCTTAGAACTAGCCAATCTAGAAAATGCCAATCTCTGCGGCGCTGACCTGACTGGCGCAACGATCACTGAGAATCAGCTTGCTTCGGCACGTACCAATTGGTCTACGGTTCATGCCAATGGGCGACGAGTTTTACGCTAGTCCTATGCCATCGGCTGACCATTGCCATCGGCTGACCATTGCCATCGGCATAGCTCGCTTTAATCAATCGTAAAAGCCTGGTTTTGCCCGCTAGACTAATAGCAGACTTTAGCGAGGAAGTGCGTATGTTTGTCGATGAGCTCACCCCTTTTGTCCGGGAGATAGCCCGTCAGCCAGTGGCCTTTTGTGGTGGCTTTTTCTCCGGTCTTTTTCGTTTAGACTTGACCGAAGATCCGGTGAAAACGTGGCTTAATAAGCAGGGTGCTGTTCCCGGTGCGGGCACTTCACTTGGCGGTGTGAATTCGTCTGCGCCTGAAGGCCCGCAGTCTATTGATATAGACTGATTTTTGCTCTGGGGCTTGATCCCTACTCAATGAAGACTGCTCATCCAGTCAAGCACTTGGCGATTGACCGTGCTGAAATGGCTCAGGTCGCCTGAGCTAGCAGCTGGGCTGTTTTCAGTTAGGGCAAGGGCAGCTCTGTAGTCGGCGATCGCACAGTTCCAGTCGCCCTGCAGATGATAGACGCGGCCCCGCTCTGCGTGTAGAGTCGCACTTTCAGGTCTAAAAAATAGGGCAATGTCCAAGCAGGTGAGCGCTTCTTCGTAGTCGCCCATCTGCCGAAAGGTAATTGCCTGATTTAAGCGGGCGCGAATATTGAGCGGATTGAGATCGATTGCCTGATCGTAGTCGGCGATCGCCGCCGTCCAGTTCTGCTGACTGGCATAGAGATTTGCTCGGTTGCTATAGGCTCTATCCAGCTCACCATTAAGCTCAATAGCATAGCTGTAGTCGGCAAGAGCGCGATCCCACTGCTGCAGCTGATAGTGCATAAGGCCGCGGTTGGCGTAGTGATCTGCGTTGTCAGGTTCGTAGGCAACAAGCTGATCAAAGGCTTGGACCGCCGCGACGTAATTCTTTTGGTGTGCCTGCCAGCGCGCCTGACTCCTCAGCAGCAGACTGGTATCTGGGCGAGAGAGCCAGCTGTTGGGCCGACAGCGATAGGAGCGATTGGGCTGACGCACCGATTTGTGAGGCGATCGCGCCGCCTGCCCTAAAGCCAGTCGAGAATCTGATTGGATGGCAGCAGGTGGAATAGAAGCGGGTGCAGTAGAAGCGGCTTGAACTAGGTCAGAGCTAACAGAGTTTAGAGATTGCATGGTGTAGATATCGCATTTGCAAGAGATGGCATACATTCAGTGTGAAAGTAGGTGGGCAAAGCCTGCTCGGATGTGTGTCACTTCATCAGTTGGTTCAGCGATAAGGTACTGAATCTGGCTGATAGCATCGTCTAAACGCTGTTTTGCAAACCGATACAACAAATTTATTTACATATAGCGTTCTTGATGAAATATTCTCACGGCACTCAACCTAAACCAAACCGAAAAATGACGTAGGAATGAGTTGCTTATCTTCAAAGGAAAGTTGATATGTCGGTAGAAATGCTGGCGTAAGGCGGTGACCCAATCGGCAATTACTCGCCTGCTGCGTTGCCTACTTACCTAGGCCAATCAAACTATCGACAAACCAAAGAGACTAGGGCGGCCTCCTAATACCTAAGACAAAAGGTGAGCGCTCAGCAGTGTGAACGCTCACCTTTGTGGGTCAAGCTGGAGTCTTCTGACTGTGGTTAGAAAGCCATAGTCAGAAGACTCCAGTCAGAAAATTGTGTGTTGAACAGACGTGTGTCACATAGACAGGGCTGCATTCTATCTAAAGCCAACCGACGCTTGCCATACAAAGGCAAGCAGCAAAAAGAAGATAGGAAGAATGGGCAAAACGTCGATTAGAGGTCCGAAGGCGCGGTAGGCTTCGGGCAAGGTTGCTACCAGCAGTGCGGCGTCCATAGATCCGGTGTCTCCAATATGCTCATTGAACAGTAAGCACTATTTTATCACGGCCTGTGATCGCCCTATTAGCAGCCATATCATTCTAAACAATAGCTCAACGGACTAGCGGGTCAAGCTTTCAAGCCCGACTTTCAAGGCGTAAAGCAGTAAACATATTGTTACGATAGTGCGCCAAGTACGCCCGTTAGCCAGGGCGGCTAAGCCAACCAGCTCGAAAACGTTTCGGCAAAGTGATCTTGCAATATGGCCTCGCGAATTGAAGTCGTAAAGCGAATGAGTTCGGTGATGTTGTGAATAGAAAGCAAGGTGTAGGCCAGCAGCTCGTGAGCGTGAATCAGGTGGCAGAGATAGGCGCGAGTAAAGTTTTGACAGGTGTAACAGGGGCAGCTCGCATCTAGCGGGGTGAGGTCGCGGCGGAAGCGGGCATTTTTCAGGTTCCAGCGATCGCCCTGGACCAGCGCTGCGCCGTGACGAGCAAACCGGGTGGGAATTACGCAGTCAAACAGATCCATGCCTGAGGCGATCGCCTGGGCCATCTCCCGGTAGGTGCCCACCCCCATCAGGTAGCGAGGCTTGTGCTCAGGCAGCAGCGGCGTTGTCGCCTTGACAATATCTGCAATCAGTTCTGGCGGCTCGCCCACGCTGACGCCGCCAATGGCATAGCCGGGCAAATCTAGCGCTGCGAGATCTTTGGCCGCCGCCTGCCGCAAATCCAAATAGACACCGCCCTGGACAATGCCAAACAGGGCCTGGTCAGAGCGCTGGTGAGCCTGAATGCAGCGCTTCAGCCAGCGGTAAGTGCGATCAGTCGCCATCACCACTTCCTCGCGGGTCGCAGGGTACGGCGGGCACTCATCGAAGGCCATGATCACATCGGCCCCCAGCTGATTTTGGATTTCAATCGAGCGCTCAGGCGGCATTTCAATCAGGCGGCCATCGCGAGGGGAGCGAAAGGTAGCGCCCTCGTCAGTAACGGTGCGCATCTCGCTTAGGCTAAAAACCTGAAACCCACCCGAGTCAGTCAGCATAGGGCCAGACCAGCCCATGAATTTATGCAGGCCGCCCGCCGCTGCTATTAAGTCTTCGCCGGGCTGTAAATGCAGATGATAAGTATTGGCCAGCACCATCTCGGCGTTGCAGTCTTTTAGCTGGGCCGGCGTGATGGTTTTGACATTTGCCAGGGTTCCTACTGGCATAAACCGAGGCGTATGAACCGGGCCGTGAGGCGTATGAAACACACCCGCGCGGGCCTTAGTGTAGCTGCACTGGGCCTGAAGCTGATAGGAAAAGGCGGTCGTCAAGAGAATTCACTCAAAGGGGGCACCCAAACGCTGAGTCGTTAACGTTATCGGTGCTCCATTTTATGCGCTTATGATACTTTTCTGAATGCTGCCTGTAGCCAAACCAGCGCCCTGTAAGCCTCGCTCTGTCTTTCTACCGGGCCTTGCTTCGCTAAGGCAGGTTGCGCTCGTCGTCTAAAGAAGCATCCCAGCTCGCTGAGAGCGCTTCTGTGACAATCGCTTCTAAAGCGGCGGCGTCTAGCTGATGGGCCGACCGGTCTTCCACTGCGTTAGCAATCGGCGTCAGACACAGGCAGCGGTTGTCTTGCACCAAGACAAAACTGGTTTCTTCGCCAGCAGTCACCATTTCTAAGTAGTCAAAACTGTGAACGTTTAGATAGAGGCTGCGGTTAGCCACTAGCGTCGCTTGCTGAGGATCGGCAAATGCTTCTATAACGCAGCCTTCGCCTGTATTGGTGATTTCGTCGGCCTGCCTATGAATGTAGCGGACACGGCGAAGACCTTGCAGCAGTCGGAGCATGTCGGCCTTGTGAACAACGATACCGCTATCAACAATACAGGGGGCGGGCAGATCGCTGGAATTTTTGTGGTTCATTGGAGAGGCTGTACGTGGGCCAATAAACAGTTTAGCGTGGGCGAACCTGCTAAGCAGCGCTCAGTAAATTCGGCAATCTATAGCATTAGTCACTTTGCTTGAATACACTTGTATCGGCTGGAAGCTTTAATTAAGACAACAGGCAAAGTGACTCACGGTGTACGAATGCATCTGCACACCGCTATATTCTCAACGATATACGAATTCCAAAGGTTTGCAATGTCGGATTTAGTAGATTTTGAAATACTTCACGAGGACAATTTGAGGATGAATTTAACATCACTGAGATTCTGATTAAGAGTCATTATAAAATCTTTCAAAACTGGAACATTTATTTTCCATTTACCAAAAATTGAGCTAAGAATCTGGAGAAATATAGTTTGGATAATCGCGTTGATTAGATCAGCCATTAAGACTGGCTGGGCGAGTTGGAATGGGGCGCTGATGTTCTACACTTGCCTGCCTATGCCCAAAGGTTGGCCGCTAGAATTTCGGTGGATCGCGCAGTGGGTGCCCTGGGTTGGGATGGCGGTAGGCGGTTTGCTTGCCCTGGCCGATTGGGGGCTGGTAGTCGGCCAGGTGCCCGATCTGGTACGCAGCGCTTTGGTCGTGGTTTTAGGCATTGCGCTGACTGGCGGGCTGCATTTAGACGGGGTAATGGATGCAGCCGATGGATTGGCGGTGCCCGATGCGGCGCAGCGATTGGCGGTGATGACAGACAGCCGCATGGGCGCTTTTGGGGGAATGGCAGCGATCGCCTTACTCCTCCTCAAGGTGACGGCTCTCTCTACCCTCTCTGCACACCGAGCGTTCATTTTAATCGCGGTGGCCATGTGGGGACGCTGGGGTCAGCAGTGGGCGATCGCCTGCTATCCATACCTAAAAAAAGAGGGCAAAGGCGCTTTCCACAAAGCGGCATTGCCCTCAGCCGGGTACGCACTGCCTAGCCTTGCCGGCATAATTGGGCTGAGCCTGGGGTTAGGACTTGGCGCTATAGTGCCGTGGTCTCTCGTCGGACGCACGGTCATCGGTGGCTTATTGTTTGCCGGGGCGACCAGCGCCTACTTTAACTGGCAGCTCGGCGGTCACACCGGAGATACCTACGGGGCGGTGGTGGAATGGACTGAGGCCTTCCTACTATGCAGCCTGACGGCAGGGTCCTGAAGCTAGGCCAGTGGCCGATCAAGGCCGGATTCAACGCCCGATCAGCGGTAACATAGAAGCGGCCATGCGCGATCGCAAAATCATGAGTGACTCTTCTCAAGTTCATACGGTCTCTGGTCGAGGGTTGCCCCTAGTGGGTAACGACATCGACACCGACCGGATTATCCCAGCGCGTTTTTTACGAGCGGTGACCTTTGATGGGCTAGGTGAACAGGTCTTTGCCGATGACCGTCAGCAAAACTCGGCGCATTCTTTTAATCAGCCACCGTATCAGGGAGCTAAAGTGCTGGTCGTCAATCGCAACTTTGGCTGCGGATCTTCCCGAGAACATGCACCTCAGGCGATCGCCCGCTGGGGCATCAGGGCGCTGGTCGGGGAAAGCTTTGCTGAGATCTTTTTTGGCAACTGCGTTGCGATGGGTGTCCCCTGCATCACGGCTGATACCACAGACGTGACTGCTCTGCAAAAGCTGATTGCCGCGGACCCAACTGTAGAAGTGACCGTCGATCTTGAGCAGATGACTGTACAGGCGGGCGAGCTTTCTCTGGCTGCGCAGATGGGCGCAGGCCCTCGGCAGATGTTTCTCGAAGGCACTTGGGACGCTTGCAGGCAGCTGGTAGAACAGGCTGCGGCGATTTCTCAAACCGCCAGCCAACTGCCCTACATCACGTGGGCCGCTGGCTAGCTCATGCCCACAGCGATGAACCGATCCATCCCGACTGCTATGACCACTGCGAATAGGGATACCTGACCAGGCTGGCGTTGTAATATCGCGCTTCGCCCGAGACCTCTGTCCCGACCCAGTCAGGTAGATCCAGCGGCTGATTTTCTGAGCGCAGCTCTACTTCTGCCACAATTAGCCCCGCGTTTTCCCCAGCAAATTCGTCAATTTCCCAGATGACTTCGCCTATTGGCAGGCGGTAGCGCGTTTTTTCTATAAATGGGCGATCGCACAGCGTTGACAGCATAGCCTGCGCATCAGCCACCGGAATCGGGTATTCAAACTCGGCTCGCGTGAGTCCTTGCGTGGGGCCTTTTATCGTCAGATAGCCGCGATCGCCCGCCAAACGCACCCGCACGCTGTGGCCAGGCCGGGCCGTTGCGATATAGCCCTGACAGTAAGGCTGGCCGGTTGCTAAGGGCCGCCAGCTATCGGCAGTGACTAAAAACTTGCGTTCAATTTCTTGGGCCATATCTGGGGGCAATGAATGTTGATCAGTCATTAGTTGAGGTATAAAAACACCTCAATCTCACTGAGCGTAGGAAGAGCGGCGATCGCCCCTGGGCGAGTAGTGGTCAGTGCGCCAACAGCGCTGGCATAGGTGACCACCTCGCGAGCGCTACTGGCATCTTTTAAGCACTGCTGCCCTCTGTGCAGCAGCTGATGAACAAACCCAGCGGTAAAAGCATCACCCGCACCAGTGGTTTCTTCAACGTCTACTTTAAAGCCTGGCAAAGTACCTACGTTGCCCATCAGCGAATAATGGCAGCCCTTTGCTCCAGATGTGACTAAGACACCGCTGAGATGAGGCAGTTGTCGGGCTATAGCCGCCGCTGACCCCGTGCCAAATAGCCACTCAGCTTCATCGTCAGACACTTTTATAAACTGCGCCTTGCTCAGCAAGTCGTAGACCCGGCCCAGTGCTTCGGTGGGGTTGGGCCAAAACATCGGTCGCCAGTTCACATCAATTAAAATGGGCGTGTTTTGAGCGGCAGCCAGCGCGACTGCTCGTGCTACCGACTGCCGAGTATCTGTGTAGGCCATCGCCAACGTGCCCAGCACCAAAAAGCCAGCCCCGGTAAATAGCTCAGCATCTAGCGCATCGGCAAAGAGATGGGCATCGGCAAAAATTGCTGGATCGCTTTCACTGAAGCCTGCAAAGGTGTGATCGCCCTGCTCATCGTGAGTGATATAGACCTGACGAGTGGGGGCCTTAATCCTTCTTTGCACCCCCCGGTGGCCCACCCCCATGTCGGCCAGTAGCTTGACTAAGGCATTGCCCCAGCGATCGCTACCTACCGCCCCGATAAAATCTACCGAGTCACCCAGTTTTGCCAGCGCGCAGGCCACATTTGCCGGTGCCCCGCCTGGCAGTGGCGTCCAGCTGGTGACTTCGCTACGAGGCAACCCCGGCTGCTCAGCAAAGCAGTCAACCAAAATTTCTCCCAGGCAAACGGCGCGGTTCACAGGCCTCTATTAAGTTCTAGGCATCTAGACTTTGGGCACCTAGATTCTAGGCATCTGCTAACACCCTAAACCTATTTCAGCCGTCGCAGCACATATTCTGAGATATCTTCTAGAGCCTGGCGAGAGGCCGATGTTGGGAGCTCAGTCAGGCACTCAACCGCATGGCGCACATGGTCAGTTGCCAGCGCCCGTGAGCGATCAATCCCCTGGCTGGAATGAACCAATTCAATCGCCTGCTCAAAATCTTCGGGTTCAGAAAACTCTCGGTCGATCAGGATTTTCAAGTAAGGCACCTCTTCGAGGGCGTAGAGCACCGGGGCAGTCAGATTACCGCTGCGCAAATCGGAGCCCGCTGGCTTCCCGAGCACTTCCGACGAACCCGTAAAATCTAAAATATCATCCACTATCTGGTAAGCCAGACCTAAGCTGCGACCAAAGTTATAGAGATTTTCAGCCACAGGCGCTGAAACTTCGCTGAGTACACCTACAGCTTTAGCGCTGTTGGCAATCAGCGTAGCGGTTTTGTAATAGCTCTTCTCTAGATAGTCTTCAATTGACAGCGTGGTATCGAAATGCTTAAGCCCCTGGCGAATCTCCCCTTCAGCTAAGTCCATAATGACCCGCGAAAGCAGCTTGACGACTTCTAAGTTATCGAGGTTAGCCAAATACCAGGAAGACTGAGCAAAGAGAAAATCGCCCGCCAGCACAGCCACCCGATTGTCAAAAAGACTGTGAACGGTCGGCACGCCGCGCCGAGTAGCCGACTCATCTACCACGTCATCGTGCACCAGGCTAGCGGTGTGAATCATTTCAGTGATTTCTGCCAGGCGACGGTGGCGAGGGGTAATGCCCTGATCCGGCAGTGTCGCTCTAGCTAGCAACAGCACAATAGCCGGACGGATGCGCTTGCCGCCCGCACCAAAAAGATGCTCGGCAGCGGCATACAAAATTTTATGGCGAGCGCCAACGAGATTCTTAAGATTGTCCGTCAGCAGTGCTAGATCGGCTTCAACAGGAAAAAAAAGAGAGGTGGCTGAGGTCATGGAAAACGCGACTCAGGCGGATTTAGGTTACGAAACTTTAAGCAGTTCTCCTTCATTCTAAGCTATAGCGCTGGCAAAGGGGCTCGTTGTCGCGATCAAAGCGGTCAGCGCTGTCACAGGCGGCAGAAATCTGTGCAAAATCTATACAAAATAGCCTTGGCAAGGGGTTGTTAGATAACTAGAGCTTATGGTATATTATCTATATCAGAAGACTTTTCGGAAAAGCTCGAAGTCATCCAACCTGAAGTCGTTCAAAGCGCCGTCATGGCAGTTCACTTTTTGGAGACAGCTCATCTGCATCGATTTATATCTTTGCACTGAACTTATCCCAAGAGAGCTTAGCTGAAGAGGGTTTGCCTCAGAAGCAAAAGCGCTATGGCTAAAGGCTGTTAATAATATTGGATGATGTCGTCACAAGACGCTTGTCATGTAATACATCACACAAGTGGTGGTTTAGGTGACGCAAACCTCCCCGCCTGTAGCAGCTCAGCTGCGACGGGTGATAGCGGCCTAGCCGCGCTGGTTCGATGTTCGTATGGTTACAGATAGACCAAGCGAACCGCGTCGTTCCAGTGATTTTGGTTTTAGTGATTTGATCGAGTTTTTCGGGACGTTAAGTAAACGCCAACGCTTTCAAGTCCAGCTCATTTCAACTGGCCCAGCTCGTTTCAACTGGCAACGCCCTTGTCGGTTTTCTCCTCAGGTTCCCCAGCTTCTTTGCTCAGGGGCTCACTTAACCGGAGGCTGGGATCCAATCGTGGAGCTTTCCCTACAGCGCCAGAGCAGACTGGTAGGCTTACATTGCTATCAGACTTTCTCGATTTCGAGGAAGCTGTAATTCTGTTTTTGCTGTGATCGCAGCGGAACAGAGAGATGTGATCTAGCTCATTATGTTCAGCTCACTACAGTTTTAGCGACCTGTCTAAGCTGCTGTAGGTTAGCTATAGGTTGGCGCACAGCCAGGTGCGCGGGTTGATTGCGCGCGGGTTTTAGGTACTGGTCAAGTCGCAGGCACTATTCGCGCTGCGGGTTTGCCTGTATTCGAGTTTTTTATATTAATTTCGTCTGCTGATACCGCTTTATAATCCTCTGTTCCTCTCTTTTCCCGTGCTCGCCATGCTAAATTTCTCTAACCCTGCTAGCCCAGTTTTTATTGTAGTTCCGGCCTTAGGCTATTTGCTCACAGTGTATTTGTTTATGATGTGGGTGAGTGCTAGGGCATCAGATACGTAAAGCTAGTCAAGCAATGTCAGCTAAAAGCGGCTGGTCCCTGCGAAAGTGCAGTGGGCCAGCCGCTTTGCTTTTATGCGGATGCTAGCGATCGCTCGAATGATAAGAAGCCTGATAAGAAGCCGCGTGAATTGTCTCCAGCGCCGCGACCGGGACTTGCTTCACCTGAGGCCGATAGCCCAGCCATTGCTGGGAGATCTGGGCAAAGTGATCAGGGTCGCCGCTCACGTAAAACTCGGTAGGCTGATGAGGGGTCAATCGCCGACCTTGCTTGCGGTTGGAATTGGCGCAGCTCAGTCCCAAAATCTCTAGCTCTTGAGCAGCGGCGATTGTCAGGTATTTGGCCGGGTCTACCAGCGCGATAGAATCCGGCAAGAGCCGCTTAAAAACAGGCGCTAAATGAGGGTAGTGCGTGCAGCCATAGACCAGAGTGTCGATATCAGCGGCAATCAGCGGCTCAAGATAGTGCCTGGCAACGGCTAACGTGTAGGGATCGCGAATGCGATCGCTCTCAATCAACGGGACAAACTCCGGGCAGCCCACCTGCCAGACCTGCGTAGCCGGGTTAATTTCCAACACCGCCTGCCGGTAGGCATCGCTCTGCGCTGTGGCCTGAGTCGATACCACCCCAATCCGCTGACCGCTTTTTACCGCTGCCCGTGCCCCCGGCAAAATAATGCCTAGAATCGGAATTGGAAACTCCGAGCGCACCTCTTCTAGCACCAGCGCCGAACTGGTATTGCAAGCCATGATTACCAGCTTCACGTCAAGGCCCATCATCCAGGCGATAATTTCGCGGACAAAACGTAAAATTTCGCCCTTAGAACGATTGCCGTAGGGCACGCGGGCCGTGTCGCCAAAGTAAATCACCGACTCATAGGAGAGCTGAGTCTGCATCTCGCGCAGCACCGTGAGCCCCCCTACCCCGCTGTCGAAAACACCAACTTTGGAATTGGAGCGCAGCTTGCTAGAGAGGGCCGGAATGCTCATAGATAAAAGTGCTCAATTTTTGAAGCGAACAAATGTTGTCTAGAGTTTAGTCGGATTTGGAGAGTTTACCTGCTTGATTTTGACTCCTGAGTGGGAAGATCTACAGATCGACGTGTTTTTTCTCAGACTTTATCGGTCTTGCTGAGATTTGAGCGCCCAGGCTTCAGCATATTCAATGCTGTTTGGCCTTTGGAACAGGGCAGCTATCGGACCAAACTCAGTAGCTGCCCTGTTAACTCTGCTGTGAGCTCGATCTTTTATCAGGGGAACAAAATCTAAAGGAAATCAAAACCAACCGCTAGCTGACTGTCGGCAGCCATCTTAGCCTGGAGAGACTACAGATTTGCTCCAGGGGTTTACGGACAAGTTCAAAATATCTCTTTAAAGCTTGTGCCCTTCACCGCGTAAATTACTAGCTCGCGTCAGTCAGCTACTAGCTAGCATTTTATGATTCGGCGTCGGCGATCGGTGCAGTGGCGACGGCGGCTACACCCTTCTCTTCTATTGCCGATTGAGTCGCTTCCGGGAGGCTATTGTCGTCATCGCTATCAAAGACCATGCGCAGCAACGGAGGGGCAATAAAGGTAGTGACAATCACCATGACAATGATGGCGGCATCTAGCGACTCTGAAAGCACCCCGCTGGCTGCGCCGACCCCAGCAAATACCAGCCCCACTTCGCCTCTAGGAATCATGCCGAAGCCTACCGCCAAACGGTTGATGCCAGGTTGACCAAAGATTGCAAAGCCCGTGATCGTTTTACCGATGATGGCCACTACCACCAAAAAAGAAGCGATGATTAGCCCTTCGCGGTTGGCAGGCTCCAGTGGGTTGAGCACGCTGATATCGGTGCGGGCACCGACTGTGACAAAAAAGACCGGCACCAGCATATCGGCAATCGGAGTAATTTGCTCTTCTAGTTCGCGGCGCTTAGAGGTTTCAGCCAGGATTAGACCGGCAGCAAAAGCGCCCAAAATGGTCTCTAGCTGAATAGCCGCCGCAATGTAGGACAGGACAAACGCAAAAATTAGCGATGTGATAATCAGCTGACCTCTCGTTTGCAGCTGATCTACCAAAGAGACAAACAGCGGGCTCAGCAACCGGCCAATGAAAATAGAGCCGATTAAAAAGGCCGCTGCCCCTAATACTAAGTAAATGACGTTGGTGATTTCGATTTCACCTGTTTTGGCCAGGCTAGCGACGACGGCCAGCACAATAATCCCTAGCACATCGTCGAGCACAGCCGCGCCGATAATAATCTGACCCTCTTTGGAGCTGAGCTGCTGCATCTCAGCGAGAACCTTAGCGGTGATGCCGATACTGGTAGCCGTGAGCGCCGCGCCCGCAAAGACAGCCGGAATAGTGCCTATATTGAAAAAGAACATCAGGCCTAAAGTGCCAGCGACAAAAGGCACTACCACGCCTACGATGGCAACCACAGCGGCCTGCGGACCAACCCGAATCAGCTCTTTGAGATCCGACTCTAGTCCAATTTCAAATAGGAGAATAATTACGCCGAGTTCGGCCAAAACCGACAGCGCTTCGCTCTCACCGCTAAATACCTTGAGCAGACTTTCTGGCTCTAGTCCGGCGGTCATCTGAATGAGGTTCATCAGCGCTGAGGGAGGGGTTGCAGCACCTTCTGGAAAAACGATCAGATTCAGCGCTGAAACGCCTACGACAACGCCGCCAATTAGCTCCCCTAAAACAGACGGCAAATTTAGCCGGGCGCAGAGTTCGCCACCCACCTTGGCAGCGACAAAAACCGTAATCAAACTGAGCAGCACGCCCGATAAAACCAGCGGGCCGATTTCTGCTTCGTTGACTTCAGCCAGTAGTGGCCCTGCTCCATTCCAGAAGCTGGGCCAAATCGTTGACCAGAGTTCGCTATTCCACACAGTCTGAGAGATGAGGCTGTCTACCATGCTGTTGATGCCACTTAGATGGCCCATTGTCTAATCTACATGTGGTCTAATTTACAGGAGTGACCGGGCTATAAATTGTTCATTTTGTCATAAGCCGCTACCAAAATTAATTTAAGGTAGAAGGTTGGGATAGCATTAGCCAAACACCCTATGCTGTAGCGAGGGCATTTGCCTGCGTACCTGTTCCAGGCGAGCCGGGCGGATTTCAGCGATCGCCATCCCTACATGGTCGCTCGCATCGGCCAAGATAATTCCCCACGGGTCAATCACCATGGCATGACCGTGAGACTGCCGCCTGGCATTGTGAAAGCCGGTCTGAGCGGGGGCGAGCATGTAGCAGGTATTTTCGATGGCTCTAGCCTGCAAAAGCACCTGCCAATGGTCTTTACCGGTAAAGGCAGTAAAGGCCGCTGGCACGATCAGCACCTCTGCGCCGCCTTTGGAGAGCTGCCGGTAAAGTTCGGGAAAGCGCACATCGTAACAGACAGAGATGCCCAGCTTGCCTAGCCGCTCTGAGCTATAAACCGCCGGAATGGAGCTGCCGGATGTGACGGTAGTTGATTCTCGGTAGGTGTTGCCATCGGGCAGGTTGACGTCAAAGAGATGGACTTTTTCGTAGCGCAGCAGCTCTTCGCCATTGGCATTGACGAGCAGGGCCGTATTGTAGGTGCGCCCGTCGGGAGAGGGCACCGGGTAGCCGCCGCCCAGCAGCGTAATGCGGTAGCGCTGGGCCATGGTTTTGAGAAATTTTTCGCTGGCTTCGCAGATGGCTTCGGCCTGCTTATACTTGGCCTCTTCGTCACCTAAAAAGGAAAAGTTTTCGGGTAGCGTGACCAGTTCAGCGCCGCGACGGGTAGCCAGATCGATCAGCTCTTCGGCCTGAGCCAGGTTTTTGCTGAGATCGGCCACGCTGGTCATTTGCAGAGCCGCTGCCAGGTAGGGCTTCATAAGTCTCAAATTGCAGAACAGTGCAGATAGAACAGGCTTTTAATTGTACGGGTTGGGGGGTAGAGATGAAAATGGAAACAGCGCGCAGGCAGTAGAAACGGATCGGCAACCGTTTAAGTTGGTTTACCAGCGGCTTGGTAAAGATGCTGCAAAGGCTAAAAAATCTGGAATCTGAAGCGGTCTGTCTGTCGTCATGAAGTAATTCACCTCACCTACGCCAACATGATCAACGGGACGATTCTGCAATGCTTTCATGGGTATGCGCCTGCCGATGGCTGTCTGTGGAAGCAGCTGGCTGCGGCTGCACCTAATCTAGCCCAAGCAGGATTTAGCGCGCTGTGGCTGCCGCCGATGACCAAAGCCAGCGGCGGCGCCAGCGATGTTGGCTACAGCGCTTACGACCTGTATGATCTGGGCGAATTTGACCAGTGTGGCAGCGTCGCGACTAAGTACGGTAATTTTCAGCAGCTGCTGACGGCGATCGCCGCTGCTCATGCCGCCGGGCTGCAAGTCTATGGCGATGTGGTTTTGCATCGCAAGCACGGGGGGGATGGCATTGAGCACTTAGCCGGAACGCCGGTGGCCTGGCGCGATCGCAACCGCATCATTGGCCCTAGCCAAACCATCGCCGCCCAAAGCCGCTTCACCTTTCCAGGACGGGGGCAGCGCTACAGTGTAATGACCTGGCGGGGCGAACATTTTCAGCTGGTCAACCACAACTGTTTGGATGACTGTTTGGCCAAACCGAGTAAACTGAGCAGTCACCGTGATCGCATTCTCTACCGCCTCAAACCCAAGTTGGTTAGCACTGAAGCCGATGTCCGGCTGGGTCAGCAGGGGCGATGCTGCGACCAACAGGTGCCGAGTCAGACGCTGGGCAATCGCGGCGCGCTAGTCTGTGAGCTAGATCTGGACATGCCAGCAGTGGTACAGGCGCTGAATGAATGGGGGCGCTGGTTTTTGCGCACCACTCAAATAGACGGGCTGCGGATAGACGGGGTCACCCATGTGCCTGCTCTGTTTGTACAGGAATGGCTGCGGCAGCTGCGCAGTGGCTCCACCGATCCCTCAGGTCCCTCGGTCGATCCCTCGGTCGATCCCTCGGTGCCGTCGCTGTTTGCCGTGGGCGACTGCTGGTCAGATCAGGTGAACGATCTGCACTGGTATATTGCCAAAAGCGGCGGTCAGCTGTCGCTATTCGATGTGCCGCTGCACTACAACTTTCACCGGGCCAGCCGCCAAGGCTGCTACTACGACCTGCGCCAGCTTTTGGCGGGCACCCTCACAGATGAACAGCCTGCTCTGGCGGTCACCTTTGTTGACAATCACAATTCTCAGCCGCTGCAAATCTTAGAGTCTCCGGTCGAAGACTGGTTTAAGCCTTTGGCATATGCGCTGATTTTGCTGCGGCAGGAGGGGTACCCCTGCGTCTTTGCGGCTGATTACTATGGCGCTCAGGCTTGGGTTATCAAACAGCTGATGTGGGCGAGATCGCACTGCGCTTACGGCGAGCAGTACGACTACTTTGCACGCCCCGACCTGATTGGCTGGACCCGGCTGGGCAACGCTGACTATCCGCAGGCGATCGCTGTCGTTATGAGCAACGGCAAGGGCGGCAAACTGTGGATGGAGGCGGGTAAACCCGACACTCAGTTTGTAGACATCACTCAGCAGATGAAAGAATCGGTGCGGACCAATGCTAACGGCTGGGGAAATTTTGGCTGCTCGGGTAGCGCTGTATCGGTGTGGGTAGAGGAATGCCTCAAAAATTAAGCTTTTAGATTGAGCTTTTGGCAAATCAACCCCTTGACAGGAAGCAGCTTCTATCGCGACAATGGTCGTTCTTGTAAAGATGCTCGGATCAGGTAAAAAGGCGCTGCTCCAGCCCTACCTCTACGGCATAAGGAAAAAGGAACTATGACTTACGCAATTATTGCGGCTGGCGGCACCCAGCTGCGAGTAGAACCCGGTCGTTTTTACGACATTAACCGCCTGCCGGTTGAACCTGACGAACAGATCACAATCGACGATGTTCTGATGGTAGAAAATGACGGCGACCTCAGCATTGGCCAACCGCTGGTAGAAGGCGCGACGGTCAGCGGTACGGTGATTAGCCATCTGCGCGGCAAGAAGGTGATCGTCTACAAAATGCAGCCCAAGAAGAAGACCCGTAAAAAGCAGGGTCACCGGCAGGAGCTGACTCGGGTGATGATCGATTCGATTACGGTAGGTGGCAATACTATCACCGTTGATTCTACCGACAGTGCAGCGGCTCCCGAAGCGACGAGCACCGCAGAAAGTACCGAAAGCGAAGCGGCCAGTTAAGCGCTCATAAACCGGCTTTCAACGGCCAGTGAAGGGCTTTACTAAACGCAGCTATCTTTTTAATAACAGGAGATCATTCCAGCCATGGCACATAAGAAGGGAACAGGCAGTACACGCAACGGTCGCGACTCTAACGCTCAGCGGCTAGGCGTGAAAAAGTACGGCGGCGAGCAGGTAATTGCGGGCAATATCATCGTGCGGCAGCGCGGCACTAAGTATCACGTGGGCGAGAATGTCGGTCGCGGTGGCGACGATACGCTTTTTGCTTTGATTGATGGCGTGGTCAAGTTTGAGCGCAAAGGTAAGAGCCGCAAAAAAATTAGCGTCTATTCGGCTTAAGCCAGCAGACGGATAAGGGTAGCAGGTGAGCTGCCCGCATAGCTCAATCCTATAAGCCTATAAGGGTTTTACAAAAGCTCGTTGTCTTCAAGCAGGCAGCGAGCTTTTTGGTGGCAGATCCTTTTCAATGCAAGGCCTGTTGGTTTCACAGGTATTCTGAATCAAAAGCGCTTGCCTTAATTGAGGGGGCATTACCCCAATCACTGATAAAGCTACTTTATTGATGCCGTATTGTCTTGACTCACGGACTGAATCGCTTAGTCAGCGAGCGCCAGACGACTAGGGTTTGAGCTGGTAATTTTTGACTGCTTAATCTGCGATCGCTGCTCAGCCCCAGCGGTCGGCTATCAGGCTGGGTTATGGTCATTTGCGATATCACTTTAGAGAAGCAGCAGCAGGCGCAGCTAGAACAATAGTGCGCTTGGGTGGGGATGAGTTTATCGCGCTGTTGAATGGCGCTGATGTGACTGTGGCGACGGTGGTGCGATCGCGTCTACTAAAATCTTTAGAGCAAGAGGTCGTCATGTTTGGCTATTGTCTCATGCTCAGTGCTAGCATCGGCGTGGCTTGCTGTCCGAGAGACGGGGTTACCCTACAAGATCTGTTGCGACAGGCCGATAGAGAGATGTACCGAGAAAAGCGCCAGATGAGAGATGCCTAAGTAAGAAAGATTTAAGAGGATGTGAGCGTCGTGGGAACTTGCTCATCGGCAACAACTTCAAAGGCATTGGCTACGCGCTCAGGAATGGTCATGGGGCGGCCCTTTTGAGTATCAACAAATACCCAGTCAGTTTCACCAGTTGCAAGAACAACCTGATCGCAGACGCGAAAGAACTTGTAATGACGCTGTGATCGCACTTTCCCTATACTCGCAATCCAGGTAAGAATGGCAATCTCTTCGCCTTCAAAGGCGGGCCGCAAATATTCTACCCGATGCGCTCTCACAACCCAGGTTGCTCCCACAGCGGTGGTTTCGCGGGTACAAGCGGTGTGGTTGGCGTGGGCGATCGCAGCGGTCTGCATCCAGCGCACATATTCCACGTTGTTTAAGTGGCCGTTTTCATCAATGGCGGCGGCGGGAACGGTGAAGTCGTAGCGGTAGATGGCGGCGAGATTGGGCATAGGCAAGCAATAAGCAGCGTCGTTATTCTACGCTGCCAGGGTACTTATTTAGCGCACGCCAACACCACAATATCCAAACCTCTATCTTTTACACAAAAGTCGATGTAACTCTTGCCACAAAAAGTTTTCAGCGATTCTCTGGGGCCAAACCCTGAAAGCCACGCTGCGTATGCGTTTCAGGGTTCATCACATTCAGAAGAATCGCTGAAACCCTTGTCAATTGATCAGCTTGGCAACTAATCGCTGAAAACGTTGATGTACAATGATTTCAGCAACTTTTGGCTAATGGATAGACCGCCAACACGAGGATTTCAAATCACCGAAAAAGATGAGCGGTTGTTATCAGAGGCTAAAGAGTTATACTAAACTTTAGAACGATTCCGTTTAGACGGTTTTAGAAATACCAGATAAAGGTTGGTTGTATTTCTGATATTCAGTGCTAAAACTTGAGAAATCAAGAAACAGTCGAATGCATAAAAAAGTTTCCAGCTCGCAGTTCTAAAATCTGTATTCACAGATGCTACTAGCCCATAAAACAAATTGACGAGAGTTCCAGAAATCTCAATAAACAAGAGAGCATTAAATGTTATTAGAGTTAGCTGATAGGAACTGATTGGTAGTCCGCCCACTTTTCTTTTGTTGGCTACATGTTCTTTAAGCTGTTCAATGGTTTTGCTGGTACTTGTTAGCAGTAGAGTTACTGACGCGATGGAAAAGCCTATCAGTATACCTAAAACGTTAAGAATCTGCCCGATAAAGTCTTTAGCATCACTGGTGTACGTTGCAGTCCTTAAAACGAAGATGTAGACAATAACTGCTATCAACGCAGGCACGAACCAATCGAAGAGACCTTCTCTACATTTCAAAGTCACCATATAGTCCTTTAGCGGTATAAGAAACTCTAAATAGAACCATTGGCCAGGCATGTTAGAATTCTCCGATTATCTCCACAAGGTGGTTCAATATTTCGTCTGTTTTGACTTCTCCCGTTATGGGATCTGGCGTAAAATCTAGAATTCGTTCCATTTTTATACTTTCGGTATCCAACTTAACTAATTGATTTTTCTGATTCTTTCCTCTGATTCGTAAACGTTCCACCTTAGATTGAGGAGCCACCATGTTCTCAATTATCTCCTCAATTAGTCTTTTGATATCCTGGTTCCGTTTAGCCTTCAGCTCTAGGTTTATTCCTCTTTGAACTTCGCTAAGGCTCTCTGATAGATCGAGACCCTCGCTACCGATAAACCTTTTCGATATTGTAATAGTCCCAACGTTTACCTGCCTGAGGTTACGTAGTTCGGTTAGAAAATCACCTTTTGGAATAATGCTGAAATCTATGTCGTAATCATGCTTGGTTCTGGTTTTGAAGTGCAATTCTCCAGCGAAAAATCTTAGGTAATAGACCAATTGCTTGATAGTAATAGCCGGTCTGGAATCTTCTAGCAGTACGATAGCTTCATCATCAAAGTACCGAATGACGGCATGAGTTCTATTTCTGTCACCTTCTGTCACCTGCCTTGTGTTAGGGCGTTCGGAGAGTGTACCTTTCTCAATCAATGGAGGTAGCTTGCCATAGTTAGCGAATTTGAACACTATTTTCTGGGTATCCGGGTGATCTTTCACCCTGTTGCAGTCGCTCAAAAAATAAAATCTGTCATCTCCTGTCTCGCGTCTTCTATTCGCCCTTTGCAGCTGTGTAATGTAGGCCAAAACATCCTGAATGTACTGTTTAGGTTCTAAAATTTCTGACCTATCAGCTCTCTGGAAAACGCGGAGGCTATAGAAGCCAATTCTTCTAGTAATTTTCAAGCTTATAAAATTCCCAAAAATAATCCCCAATCTGGACGGATTGAGGAGAAATTAATCTTATGGATGCCAGGAGGCGGACTTGAACCGCCGACACGAGGATTTTCAGTCCACTGCTCTACCAGCTGAGCTATCCCGGCTTGCTTTACCAATGCCTACCCGCAAAGTCTATACCGCTCCAGGGAGAAGGCAGCTTTGCTTAGTTGGGTCAGCGCTTGGTGCGTTTTTTGCGCTTAACCAAAGTAGCAAAATAGGGGGACACTCGCAAGATTTTTTTTGGAGGGTGAATTCGGCAGCGCTTTAGAGCCAGTCCGATACAACACCCTCAGGAATCATCAGGCTTAGTGGGATGCCGATTAGAGTTAAGCGCCTAGATGGGGCGCAGGCGAGCCAGCTTCAGAGAGAAGGGGCCAGCGCCTTCCCCGGCATAAGAGCGAACGCGAACCGTGTATTTGCCAGATTCGCTGATGCGAGCAAAAAGCAGAGAATTAGTGCTGCCGTCGGGGCCGTCGTCATTTTCGCTGACGGTGACGCCGCTGGCATCCATCAGCGTTACCAGGGTATCAAAGTCGTTGGAGATGGCGTCGATGGTGATCTGATCGCCTGCTTCTAAGTTGACAACGTAGTCTTTAGCAAACCCGCCAAAGCCGGTGGGGATATCTGCTGTAGAGAGAGAGTCGTTGATTTCATCAGAGCCCAGCGCTACGGGGTTGTATAGCTGAGCGGCAGCTTGGCCAGCGCTGAGCCCAATGGTGAGCAAAGTGGCCGGGACTAGGAGTGATAGGAATCTGGCTGATTTCATACAATTGATAGAGATAGGGTTAGACGAAACAGAAAGCCTGTAGATACGGGCAGGTTGCAAAGCGTCACTATAAGTTTGCCAGTGCCGTCCGTATTATGCCCTACCTCATGATCAGGCGTCACTGGTCGGCGGATTGGTCGGCATATCGGGCTTGTAGTAATCGTCAGCGCTGATGGCGGCGCTTTTGCCCTGTTCGTTGATGCAGCCCGGTTTTTGATTGAACTGGCAGACTCTGGCCCAGAGCTTAGCCCGGCTACCCTGCGGCCCAGAGGAAAAGACGACGCGATCGCCCCCGGCAGCCCCCGCGATGATTTTTACGCTGCAAATTGGACAGGTTTGAGTGGTGGGTTCTACCATGACGCTTCTAAATGTATAGATTCAACGGCCTGACGAAAAGGTTGCCAGGGCTACAGTTTTTCACTTATGCAATAGCGTATCAAAACAGCGGTCAGCCATCGTTTAAGATCTTTGTAGCTGAAACTTTATTCACCGCATCAAGCTGCCGACCAGACACGCTGACCCAGATACCTCTTTAGAACGCCCTATGTCTCGCCCTTCAAAGCCTCTACCTGTGCCATCGGCCTCGCTGCAACGCCTGCGGCAGCTCAGTCATCTGCTCGACAATGCGATCGCGATTCCCGGCATTGGCTATCGCATTGGGTTAGATCCAATTTTGGGCTTATTGCCAGGCGGCGGCGACCTGGTCACCGGGCTGATGTCTGTTTACATTGTGTTTGAAGGGGCCAGAATGGGGCTGCCAGCAGCCAGCTTAGGGCGAATGGGCCTGAATATTTTGATCGATATTTCGACTGGGCTAATCCCAGTGCTGGGCGATTTGTTCGATGTGACCTGGAAGGCAAACAGTCAAAACGTGGCGCTCTTAGAAAAGCACCTGGCTAACCCGGAGCCAAGTCGCGCCGCTGATCGACTGTTTGCGATTGGGCTGGTGGTGGCGCTGCTCGCATTGGTATTAGGGGTGGCGGCGCTGTCGGTATGGATCATAGTGAGCCTATTTACGCTGGGCAGATAGCGTGGATAAGTAAACGGGTAGCTAGACGGCTGTGGCATAATAGTTCGGCTCCTTGCCGCCAGGTTTTAGATGACAGCTAAGCAGTTTACTGCGGATATTTCTGGGTCAGACCAAACGGTCGAGCTAGAGGTGAGCGTACCCGAAGTGGATAGCAGCCTGTCGGACTATGAATTTCACCAGCGGATAGAAGTGGCCTGGCAGGTGTGCGATCGCTTCGATCTACAGACCGACATCTGGCGCGGGCGGATTTTGCGGGTGGTGCGCGATCGCGAAAAGCGCGGCACAGCCGGTAGTTCCAGCGCTAATGGTGCCGACAGCAATAGCAACGGTGATGGCAATAGCAGTAGCAGTAAAGGCGCGGGCTTTCTCAACTGGCTAAAAGATAAAGACATCAGCAAAAGTCAGGCTTACGTGCTGATGGACCTAGCCAACAGCGCCGATCAAATGCTCGAAGACGGCCTGATCGAAACCAAAGATGTGAATCGCTTCAGCAAGCGTGCCTTCATGGAAACCGCCCAGGCTTCGCCCGAGGTCAAGCAAATTGTCAGCGAAGCTGCCCGCCGAGGCGATCAGATCACTCGTAAAGAAGTGAGAAATCTTTCTGACGACTGGACTGCAATGAACTCCGACCTGATTCCTCAGTCAGTTCGCGAAAAAGCCGCTGACAATACCATCCCTACACGCTACCTGACGCCCCTGGTGCGAGAGATGGAAAAGCTTCCCCCAAGCCATCAGCAAACGCTCAAAAACGAAGTCGATGAAAATCCAGATATCAACACGCTCAAGCAGGTCACCGCTGAAGCCAAATATCTGTCGCGCTACATCGCTGCTGCCACTCAGGTGCAGGCCCTCGACCCAGAAGCCGTCGATCTGGAGCTGGCCCTCGACGAAGCGCTGCGAACCGGCTGCCTTAATTCAGCTGCCGACCTGGTCAATCAGGCCACGCAGGTAGAGCAGGCTGCCGTCAAGCTCTACACGGCCTGGAAGCGTATGCACAAACTCTCTGACCGGGTGTATGTCGATAGCGGCGAGAGCACGCCTCATCTGCGAGCTTTGCTCAAGGCACTAGAGCCGATGTGCGGCGAGCTGATTGAAGTGCAGCTAGGCGGAGAAGGCGACAGTGCGATCGCCCGGCAGATAAGGCTACGGATGCTGCCTGACAAAACCACCGGAGACGCTCAAAACGATTCAGTTGAGCAAGGGCTAGCGTAAATGCGCCAATAGGCTGATTTTGATAGATTAACGATTGTCTATGCCATCGCCTGATCCTTAATTACAGCGCGCTAGTAGACGATATTGTCAAAGTTAGCTGACAGCGCTCGCCGGTTGATTTACTGGCACGCCTACACCTTTCTCAGGTTGATTCTGATACGCTATAAGAAATCAAAATTGGTAAGAACTATTAAGAACCTGGGCTTACTGCTGTCAGGTCGCCGTTAGGGCTACTAATAGTTAAAGCTAGTTTGCCGTAATCTAGGAATAGTACAGTTATGCCAACCCTTGAAGCCAGCCCAGTGATGGACTTCCAGAGTGAAACTTATAAAGATGCTTACAGCCGTATCAATGCGATTGTCATCGAAGGTGAGATGGAAGCTAACGACAACTATAAACAGTTAGCAGAGCACCTCAGTGGTCACAAGGATGAGCTAATCAAACTGGCTCGAATGGAAAATCGCCACATGAAGGGCTTTCAGGCCTGCGGCAAAAATCTGAACGTCACCGCCGATATGCCTTTCGCCAAAACGTTCTTTGCCCCCTTACACGATAACTTCCAAACGGCCCTAGCTGAAGGGAATATCGTCACCTGCCTGCTGATTCAGTCTTTGATTATTGAGACCTTTGCGATCGCTGCCTACAATATCTATATCCCCGTTGCCGACGACTTTGCGCGCAAAATCACCGAAAACGTCGTCAAAGACGAATATCTGCACCTCAACTTCGGCGAAGAATGGCTCAAAGCCAACTTCGAAACTGCCAAAGCCGGGCTAGAAGCAGCAAACCGGACTAACCTACCCCTGGTTTGGAAAATGCTCAACGAAGTAGAAGATGACGCTGCTGTCTTGGGCATGGCAAAAGACGCCCTCGTCGAAGACTTTATGATCACCTACGGCGAGGCCCTATCCAATATTGGCTTTACCAGTCGCGAGGTGATGAAGCTATCAGCACAAGGTCTGGCATCTGCGTAAAGCCCTTACATAGCGACTTCACCGGCTCAGCTGAGGTCGCTGCTTGATTGGCTTTCTGTTGCTCTGCTCCTGCTAACTATGTGGGAGCAGAGCAGCCTGCTATACCATCCTTCCTGTACTGCTTTTCTATCAAGTTCTTTTCAAAGCCCAGCTCTTCTCAAGCTCAGTTCCCTTCAATGCTAAGACGTTAGCAACCCCGAATGTTTGGTTTAATCGGTCACCTCACTAGCTTAGAACACGCCAAGTCCGTCGCACACAATTTGGGCTATCCCGAATACGCAGAGCAAGACCTGGACTTTTGGTGCAGCGCACCGCCGCAAATCGTCGATCACTTCAAGGTGACCAGCGCCACCGGCCAAGTTATTGAGGGCAAATACGTCGAGTCGTGCTTTTTACCAGAGATGCTGGCCAATCGCCGGATCAAAGCCGCCACCCGCAAAATTCTCAATGCGATGGCCCACGCCCAAAAGAACGGCATCAACATCACAGCGCTAGGCGGATTTTCATCGATCATTTTTGAGACCTTCAAACTCGACCAAATCAAGCGCGTGCGCAACCTCGATCTAGACTTCAAAAAATTTACCACCGGCAACACCCACACCGCCTACGTCATCTGCAAGCAGGTAGAAGAGGCCGCGCCCAATCACGGGATTGATCTGGAGAATGCCACGGTAGCTGTCTGCGGGGCCACTGGCGATATTGGCAGCGCGGTCTGCCGCTGGTTAACGGCTCGCACCGGGGTTAAAGATCTGCTGCTAGTCGCTCGCAATCAGGAGCGGCTCACCAACCTCAAAGAAGAGCTGAAGTTCGGCCAAGTCATGACAATAGACGAAGCGCTGCCTCAGGCTGATGTGGTGGTGTGGGTCGCTAGTATGCCTAAAGGCATGGAAGTTGATCTGACGACGCTCAAGCAGCCCTGCCTGATGATCGACGGCGGCTATCCTAAAAATATTGATGTGGCTTTCAAGCACCCCGGCATTCATGTGCTCAAAGGCGGCATTGTGGAGCACGTTCTCGATATCGACTGGCACATTATGAATATTGTGAATATGGATGTGCCAGGGCGACAGCTCTTTGCCTGCTTTGCTGAATCGATGCTGCTGGAGTTTGAGAAACTGCATACCAATTTCTCCTGGGGCCGCAACCAAATCACCCTGGAGAAGATGGATTTGATCGGTGAAGCGTCGCGGCGACACGGGTTCAGGCCGCTATTAACATAGGTATTGCTACGGCCATAGACCGCCCTGAAGTCAATTCCTGAGGGCGATAATTGCGGTAACCTAGTTTCACTATCACAAATCCTAATCTCCTCATGGCAACGACTGAACGTAGGCCAATTTTGCTGGACTTTGAAAAACCGCTGGCTGAGCTGGAGTCGCGTATTGTTCAGATTCGCGAACTGGCTGAAGATAATGACGTAGATGTTTCCAAGCAAATCTACCAGCTAGAGTCACGGGCGCAGCAGCTGCGGCAGGAAATTTTTACCAGTCTGTCGCCTTCTCAGCGGATTCAGGTGGCGCGTCATCCGCGTCGGCCTAGCACGCTGGACTATATTCAGGCAATTAGTGATGAGTGGATAGAGCTGCATGGCGATCGCCGCTCCGGTAAAGACGACCTGGCTTTGGTGGGCGGTATTGCCCGCTTTGAAGGCAGGCCGGTCATGATGTTAGGCCACCAAAAAGGCCGAGATACCAAAGACAACGTCGCCCGTAATTTTGGGATGCCCGTGCCCGGCGGCTACCGCAAAGCGATGCGGCTGATGGAACATGCCAATCGGTTTGAGATGCCGATTATGACCTTTATCGATACGCCCGGAGCCTGGCCAGGGTTTGAAGCAGAAGAGATGGGGCAGGGGGAAGCGATCGCCTACAACCTCAGAGAAATGTTTAGCCTGGACGTACCGATTATCTGCACGGTGATTGGTGAAGGCGGCTCGGGCGGTGCTCTAGGCATCGGCGTCGGTGACCGGCTGATGATGTTTGAGCATTCGGTTTATTACGTGGCCAGCCCCGAAGCCTGCGCGTCTATTTTGTGGAAAGATGCGGCCCGCGCCCCTCAAGCAGCAGAAGCGCTGAAAGTAACCGCCTGGGATTTGAAAAGCTTAGGCATTCTAGACCAGCTGCTGCCCGAACCGATTGGTGGTGCTCACGCTGCCCCGATTGAAGCGGCCAATACGTTACAGCAGGCGCTTTCACAAAATCTCAACGTGCTGCTAGAAATGGCTCCCGAGCAGAGACGCGCTTTACGCTACGACAAGTTTCGGCAAATTGGCGTGTTTAGCAGTTAGGTTGGCAGGCAGAGCAGGTGATGGCTGTAGCTGCGCGGATGTAGCGATTCTCGAAGGGTGTAGCCGGGCTAAATTTTGATTTGAGGAAACACTGATGACGATCTCCGACGACACACCCGCTGCAAATGGCCAAGATTTGAGCAATGGCGTTGTGAGCACCGGCAGCAGCAAGCCCAGCAGTAAGCCCAAAAGCCAGGTACGCCCTGACCGCCAGACCAAACACAACCAGCCCAGCCAAATAGATACGCCCGTGCCTTCGCAGGAAAGTACCCCGATGATGGAGGCCGTGCGCACTATGCTGCTCTCTGTCGGTGAAGATCCAGATCGTGAAGGCTTGCTCAAAACGCCCTATCGGGTGGCTGAAGCCATGCGTTTCTTGACTCAGGGCTATTCTCAGTCTTTAGAAACGATTGTCAATGATGCCATTTTTGACGAAGGGCACAATGAAATGGTGCTGGTGCGCGATATCAACTTTTTTAGCCTGTGTGAGCATCACATGCTGCCGTTTATGGGCCGCGCTCATGTGGCGTACATTCCCAATCAACGCGTGGTGGGCTTGAGTAAGCTGGCGCGGATTGTCGAGATGTATGCTCGCCGTTTGCAGGTGCAAGAGCGGCTCAATCGGCAGATTGCAGAAGCCGTGCAAGAAATATTAGATCCTCTAGGCGTGGCAGTCGTCATGGAAGCTAGTCATATGTGCATGGCCATGCGCGGCGTGCAAAAGCCAGGTTCTTGGACGGTGACCAGTGCTATGGTAGGCGTGTTTGACGAAGACGCCAAAGCCCGAGAAGAATTTTTGAGCCTGATTCGCCATCAGCCAGGATTTGCCAATTACTAATTTGCCGACTTATGCCGACTATTAGGGCAGGAGCAAGGCTGCTTCGATGGGTACTTTCCTTTTGAGAAAACCAGCGATAGAGTTGGGGTATTCTGTTTATTTCTTATGTGAATGACCGCTATGATGACTGACGCACCGACCGCTCCAGCTTTTTCAGATGAAGATAGCGAAACGTCAATTACTGCTGGCTATGTAGAAGTGATCGAAACGGTCATTTCTAGCCTGGAGCAGGAAGGGACCGCGATGGTTAACCATTCAGAAGATGGCTACCTGTGGAAGTTTAAGTACGGCACAGTAGATGTGTTTGTGCAGCTCACGGGCGAAACCGATGACGACACGCTGACGACCTGGTCGCCGGTACACAAGCTGCCGGTGCAAGATGAGCCAGGAATGATGCGTCGCCTGCTAGAGCTGAACTGCGGCGGTACGTTTGAAGCTTGCTTTGGGCTGCTCGATCAAAACGTAGTGGTGTTTGCCTCGCGCACCCTCAAAGATATCAACGCCAGCGAAATTTCTCGGCTGATGACAATCGTAGCTTCCATTGCCGATGAAAACGACGAGGTGCTGCTGAAGGATTATCCGGCAACCTAGCCTCTCTTGGTATCTAACGCATTGCTTTATGGATCTTATAACTACTTATGCGGCGCTGGTTTTGGGCGCTGCCTGCCTCCTGGCAAAAGTTGGCTGTTTAGTCTGGGCATACGTTCGCACTCATAGGCTAGCGCCCATTATCTATGGCATATACGTTGTAGCGAGCGTTGCATTCCCAGTCATAATTCTGCCTCAGGTCAGCCCTGGCTATTACCCTCTTTATTCAATAGCATCAGGTGTGCTAGAAGCGGTTCTCTTTGTTTGGCTGGTGCGATCGCTTCTAAAACGCTCCCTCAGACCTCTCTCCCAAGATGCTGTCTGACCCCTGGCGGTTAATTCCCATTTATGAAGGTACAGGCGCTGAGCAAATGGCGATCGACAGCTGGCTGCTCGATCAGCACGTAAAGGGAATGCAGCCGTCGTGTTTGCGGTTCTATACTTGGCGATCGCCCACCCTCTCTCTGGGCTATCACCAGCGCCAGTTTCCCAACTTTTGGAAGACTCTGCAATGGCAGGGCCAGCCGATTGACCTCGTCCGCCGACCGACCGGGGGCCGCGCCGTACTGCATCAGGGCGACCTGACCTATGCGCTAATCACCTCAGGTTTGAGCGGATCGCGGCGAGAAATCTACCGGCAGCTCTGCCAGTTTTTAATCGAAGGCTGGCACAGTTTGGGCGTAGAGCTTTCTTTTGGCGCAGCCGGACGGGGCTATATTCACAATCCCAATTGCTTTGGCACCGCCACCGCTGCCGACTTAGTCATGAACGATGGCTATAAGCTGATTGGCAGCGCTCAGGTTTACCGCAACGGGTGCATCCTGCAACACGGATCTATGCGACTCAGCCCGGACAGCAACCTGTCTGAACAGATATTTAACGAAAAAATTGCGCAGCCAAATATACAAAGGTTACCCCTCACAGCAGACAGGATGAACAAGATTGTGAATGCTCTAGTACAGGCTGCTTGCCAGGGGTTTAACGTGAATTTTGCAGTGCAGCCGCTAACTTTTGCAGAGAGACAGGCTGCGCTTAAAGGCCACCTGCCAGCACTTGAGCGGCTGTCAAATTGAGGCTAGGGAAGGTAGCTGACTGAATCTTCTCTTCTCCGCAAAACTCGCGGGGGGTATACAGGCCATCTTCTGCAACAAAAATCGCAATTTGTTCGCTTAACGGATCAACAATCCAATATTCTGGAATCTCTAGAATGTCGTACTCTGCACGTTTGGCCCGATAGTCCTCTGTTTTGGTAGAAGGGCTGACCACTTCAACCACTAGCAGCGGCGGTGGCTCATCCAAGTCAATCACGGCTTCTCTGCCAATCATCGCTTTAGACTAAGCTAACGGAAGAATAGTGATAATAGTGATATCCGGAATGCGCGACGTATTTTGACGTCTACCTCGGGGAGATCGCACGCCAATTGAACCAGACATCGCCTTGTGAGGTTCACTCCATTCAGACAGCACTGACTTAAACTGCTCAGCTAAAAAATCAATGATGAGCGCGTGTATACCCGTTCCTACGCTCATCGCTTTGAGTTCCCCATCGACCAGCTCGTAGCGAGTGTCGGTACCATCCTCGTAGGCGAGATACTCCTCAAAAGTGAGTTTTTGGTAGCGACTGTCATCTAGATTCTTCCCGCCTACGCTTGGATAGATCAACGCCTTCTTATTTTAAGCTTGCTCGGTGGACTGAGCGATCGCTCCCAACTGCAGCCCAGCGGGGTAAGCACCTTCTTGCTTGATCTTCTGAATAATCGCTTCAGAAACAGGGAACTTCAGCTGTTTTGCCAGCGCCCGCACAATCTCACCGCGATCTAGCGTGCCAGCGACCGCGTCAGCAGGCGTCAAAACAGTAAGTCTATCTATCTGCTGCTGCTCCATCAGGTTAATCGCATCGATCAAAGAGGTCTCTTCACTGACGTGGGGAATTTCTAGCAGCGGGCGGGCAATGCTTTGCAGACTGCGATCTTCCCACTGGCTGCGCTCCACCTGACGCAGATCGTCAAGCGAGACCGAGCCGCGATAGCGTCCGTCCGAAGCGGCAAAGTATACCGGGGCAGACTGTTTGTCTTGCAGCAGACACTCATCGGCAAACTCTCGCAAAGACATGTCGGCATCGAGCACCCGAAAGTCACGAATGGTCGCATCGCTGGCTTTGAGCTTAGTTAAGCCCTCTTGCAAGTCGTTCATGCGGGTATAGGCCCCGGCATTGCGCAAGATGAAAAGACCAATTAGAGCGGGCCACAGCAGGCTGAGATTGCCGGAGAAAAAGAACGCTAGCAGGCTCAGAGAAATAGCTAACCAACCCACTACCTGACCAGACTTAGCAGCCCAGCGAACGCCTTTAGCCCGGTTGTTGCTGGCTTTCCATACGGCTGCTTTAAAGATTTGCCCGCCGTCTAGCGGCAGTCCCGGAATCAGGTTAAACAGCGCCAATACCAAGTTGGTCTGAGCGACGCTAATGGCGATCCGACTGGCAATGACAGGCAGTGTTGAGATACTGCCGACCAAAGTGAGGGCAAAAAATAGCGCTAAGCTGACGGCAGGTCCGGCGATCGCCACCTGAAAAGCCTCGCCTGGCGTTTTAGATTCACGCTCAATTGAAGCAACACCGCCAAACAAAAATAGCTTAATAGACTTTACGGTAATGCCCTGAGACCGTGCTACCAGGCTATGACCTAGCTCATGCGCCAGCACAGACGCAAAGAGTAAAAGCGCCAGCAGCAGCCCTGCGCCGTAAGCACCAAACGGCCCAACTAAGTTTTTCCATTCGGGGTCGCTGCCTTGCAGGAAGGTGATTAGCAGCACCACGAAAAACCAGGAATTGTCAATAAATAGTGGGATATTAAACAGAGAGCCCACTCGCCAACCAGATTGCATAAGCGATATCCTTCGATACAGGTCAATAGGGGCGCGTTAGAGTCCGGTTAAAGCCTAATCAAAGCCCGAAGTTAAGAAGTTATCTGTATTGTACCGACTCTGTGGATTTGCCAGAGGCTGTAGTCTTTGTGGATAACCGACTATGCTGATGGATTCGGCAATCTGAAGCGAAGTAGATTCAGCAGGTATGAAATGCTCCAGGTGAAGATTTGTGGGATTACTCGGGTGGAGCAGGGACAGGCTATAGCTCGCTTAGGCGCGACAGCCTTAGGCTATGTTTGTGTGGCGCGATCGCCTCGCTACATCACCCCAAAAAAGATTTCGCCGATTACCACCGCTCTGCCTGGCATTCAGCACTTTGGCGTATTTGCCAACGCGCCCCTATCAGAAACCGTCGCCACCGTTAAAACTGCTGGACTCACAGTCATTCAGCTGCATGGTGACGAAACGCCAGCCGCCTGTCAGCTGCTCCGCGCTGCCCTCAAAGCGGCCAGCTTACCCCATATCAAACTTGTCAAAGCCCTACGAATCCGTACTGCCACAGACCTAGTCACTGCGCTCAGCTACGAACCTGACGTGGATGCTCTTTTGCTAGATGCCTACCACCCTGACCAGCTAGGTGGTACCGGTAGAACGATAGACTGGCAAACCCTACAGACATTCGCTCCTACTCGGCCCTGGTTCTTGGCGGGTGGGCTCACGCCAGACAATGTGCTCATTGCCCTCGCTCAGCTTTCCCCAAACGGCATTGACCTCTCTAGCGGGGTAGAGAGGTCACCGGGGGATAAAGACTTACAAAAAGTCCGTCAGCTATTCGACCAGATCCAAGTCTGCTCAAGCGGCGGGCCTGTAGGCCAACCAGTACTTACTCATAAAGTGGTTGAAGGTTTTGACACCGGTAAAGCCCGCCGCTTCTAGCCGAGCCACCAGATCGTCAGCAATGTAGCTGCGATAGTAGGGCTCGTGGAAGATCGCTGGGAAGTTTTCCATCATCGGTTCCAGCTCGGGCGTGTCCAGCTTTTGAATCGAGTCGCAGATGACGAAGATGCCACCAGGCTTCGTTACCCGATAAGCTTCGTCAATCACATTTTGACGCGCCTCTGCTGGCAGCTCATGAAAGAGAAACGTGCTGGTCGTCGCTTCAAAGAATCCATCAACAAAAGGCAGTTGCTCACCGTTTGCCTGAATCAGCTGCGCCGGCGTGCCCTTCACATTAGCCAGATTTTCATGCGCTTTACGCAGATACGCTGGGGAGAGATCGACACCGTAGAGGGCAGCTTCAGGCATAGACTGACTGATTAACTTCAGGCTGTTGCCAGTACCGCAGGCTATATCCAATATCTTTAGCGGCTGAGGAGTGCTTTCAGTAGGCACCGTACTCAAATGTTGCTTCAGCGGCGCTAAAATGCGACGGCGCATGGGGTCAGCAGTGCCGTTAAATAGTACCTCTACCTGCAAGTCGTAAAGATTGGCAGAGGTGTCGCTAAAGTAGCCGTCGGTTTGGTGATGAAAGTTTTGAACGTAGTAGTCGGGGTAGCCCTTGGTATTGATACCCTTACCAAACTCCTGGTAGCGCTTGCCGTTGGCCCGCTCCCAGATGCCGGGTAAGTCGAGGCACATTTCAGGGTAGTAGCGAAAAAAGTCATCCCAACGGTTTTCGAACAAGGCCCACTTAGGATACACGCCGTCTTCAGCGTCCTGCCAATCTACTTCGAGCAGGTCGTTGATACGCGCCTGAATGGTTTGAATCATCTCTGGCGTAAGCGGGTTGGGTTCTTCCCGCTCCTTGGGTGACATCGTATTCAAGATGCGGGTGCTGAGGGTCTTGTGGGCAAAGCCAAAGACCTGCTTGCCCTGCTGAAATGTCTGGTAGGCGATCTTGGTGAGAGTGTCTGGCATAAGAGGTATAGAGTCTGAGCGCAGCTTAGTTGTGAAGAAATTGTTTTTACATTGTAAAAGAGTGTTACAGAAGTTGTGGGAGTCGATAGAGAGAAAACTATGCAAAAACGGCCAACCGGCCAAGGCAAAGACAAAAGAAGCCCCCTGCTAAGAGAAGGCTTCTTTTGAGTAAGACCGGTTGCCCTCTTTTCAGAGGGCGGCGGCTTCAGAATCTAGAGGACTTGACCTACTTAATGAAGAGCATCTCTTCGTAGGTTGGCAGCGGCCAGAGGTCGTCGGCGACTTCGCCTTCTAGGGTGTCAGCCGCTTCACGAACGCTGTCCATCATGTCGCGAATGGTGGTAGCACAGTACTGCATATGATCTTCAACCGAGCCGAAATCGTGTTTGCCCGCTGCGGTCTCTAGTTCGTCAACACCTTGCAGTAGTGACTTAGCGAGGCTAGCCACCTTTTCGACGCTGGATTTATCAACGTCGATACCAATGTCGCTGAGGTTGGCAATAGTACCTGCTATTTCATTCAGGTGACGCATTGCAGCCGGGTAGATCAGCGTTTTGGCCATGTCAACGACCAGCTTAGCTTCTACTTCAATGGAGAGAATGTACTGCTCGGCGTACACTTCAAAGCGGCTTTCTAGCTCGACTGGGGAAAGCACGCCTGTGCTCTCAAACAGCGTTTTGATGCTCGGATCTTTTAAGTAGGGGAGTGAGTCGGCCGTGGTCGGAATGTTTAGCAATCCGCGCTGCTCAACCGCCTCAGTATGCCATTCTTCAGAGTAGCCGTTGCCGCCAAACACAGCCGCACCGTGCTTGTCCATGATGTCTTTGAGGATGGGCTGGACGAGCTGACCGACTTCTTCTGGGCCAGCTTTGCGATCGCCCAATTTGCTCTCTAGCTGGTCAGCAATCCAGCTGAGCGAGTCAGCCATCATCGTGTTCAGCGCAATTAACGGGCCAGAAACCGACTGGCTAGAGCCCACAGCGCGAAACTCAAAGCGGTTGCCGGTAAAGGCGAAGGGAGAAGTGCGGTTGCGATCGCCCGCGTCTTTAGAAAGCGGCGGCAGCACATCAACCCCTAAATTCATCACCCCTTTGTGGCTAGAGCCTTTCAGGTCGCCGTCCTTAATCTGGTTGAAAATATCTTCTAGCTGGCTGCCCAGATAGACAGACATAATTGCCGGCGGCGCTTCATTGGCTCCCAGGCGATGGTCATTGCTAGCTGTGGCAATCACCGCCCGCATCAGCGGTCCATACATATGAACGCCACGAATTACTGCGCCGCAGAAAGCCAGAAACTGTAGGTTCTCCTCTGGCGTATCGCCAGGATCCAGCAGATTGCCTTGAGTGGCGTTGCCGATAGACCAGTTGACGTGCTTACCCGAGCCATTAATCCCGGCAAAAGGCTTCTCGTGCAGCAGGCAGATAAAGCCATGCTCCTTGGCAGTATCGCGCAGGGTCGTCATTATCTGCTGCTGGTGGTCACTGGCCACGTTCGCAGATTCGTATACTGGCGCAATTTCAAACTGACCGGGGGCCACTTCGTTATGGCTAGTCTTGGCTGGAATCCCTAGCTTGTAAAGCTTGCCTTCGACATCGTGCATGTATGCCTGCACGCGCGGCGGAATCGCCCCAAAGTAATGGTCGTCAAACTGCTGACCCTTAGCGGGAGCCTTACCAAAAAGAGTGCGGCCTGCCATCAGCAGATCAGGGCGAGTGTTCGCAAAATTGGAATCGACTAAGAAGTACTCTTGCTCAGCGCCGCAGCTAGAATTGACCGACGCGATTTCATCATTACCTAGCAGCTTCAGCAAGCGCTTAGCAGCTCTGTCTACCACCGCAATAGAGCGCAGCAGCGGCGTTTTCTTATCGAGCGCCTCGCCTGTCCATGAAACAAAGACGGTCGGAATGCACAGCGTCGCTCCGCAGTCGTTCTCCAAAATGTAGGCCGGGCTGGTCACATCCCAACCGGTGTAGCCCCGCGCTTCAAAGGTGTCGCGGATGCCGCCATTTGGAAAGGAAGATCCGTCTGGCTCACCCTGAATCAGCAGCTTGCCAGAAAATTCCGAAATCACACCGCCATCGCTCTGCGGTGAAATAAAGCCATCGTGCTTTTCAGCGGTGCCACCCGTCAGCGGATAAAAGACATGGGCGTAGAACTTAGCGCCCATTGACATGGCCCAGTCGCGCATTGCCCCAGCGACAGCATCCGCTACGGTAGGGTCGAGCTTTTCACCCGTCTTGATCGTCTTTTTGAGTGATTTAAAGATGCTCTTAGGCAGGGTCGCCTGCATCTTGCTCAGACTGAAAACGTGCGAAGCCCAGATGTCTTCCAGCTTCTCCGACGCTTTCTGCTCGATGGGTTCTTTGTTGGTAATTCCGTAAATTGCTTGAACGCGCGTCTCGTTTCCGGTCATATCTTTTTCCTGAGTGTTTCGGAGGCCATGGAGGTGCTAACGATCCTATGAATAGCGATTGACAGGTTTTGTATAGTCGTATACAAAACCTTCAACAAGTTTTATTGAATTTCCTTTACAGCTCCTCAATTATTGGCCCCGAACGCCTGCACACCCTGATCAAACCCTGAAGGGGCGCAGTATATAATTTGCTAGCAGCCTTCGAATCAGGAGACGATTGCCAGACGAATTGTAAACTTTTCCTGCGATCGCCCTCATGTAATTGCCCCTGAGATGAGAGGATTTGGCTCCCGTGGTAGACTCGTAGTCAATTACTCTAAAAGGCAAATTCGCTCCAATGCCTGTAGCCCAAAACATGTAACTTTTAAGGGCGTTTATCTAGTCGCCCAACGTTGGGAGAAATTCATGCGAGATACGGTCACCAGTTTAATTAGCAATTACGACACTACAGGTCGCTACCTGGATCGTGCTGCAATGGACTCTTTGCAGTCGTATTTCACCACTGGCGCGGCGCGAGTCAAAGTGGCAGCGATGATCAGCGCCAATGCCGCTGAGATTTCTCGGGAGGCTGGCAAGCGTCTGTTTGAGGAAGTACCCGAGCTGCTGCGTCCGGGTGGTAATGCCTACACGACTCGCCGGTATGCTGCCTGCCTGCGGGATATGGACTACTACCTGCGCTATAGCACTTACGCGCTGGTTGCTGGCAACAACGATGTTCTGATGGAGCGGGTACTTCAGGGTCTGCGTGAGACCTATAATTCTTTGGGCGTGCCGATTGCACCCACGGTCAAAGGCATTCAGATTATGAAAGAGATGGTCAAAGACAAAGCCGTTGAGTCGGGCATTGAGGATACTTCTTTCATCGATCAGCCCTTTGACTTTATTTCTCGCGAAGTTAGCGAAGTCAGCATATAGCGGGCTCCAAGAGCGGGCAATAGCGATACGCCCCATAGACCAAGGCAAAAAGGCCCCAGAACAATGGGGCCTTTTTGTTTTTCACAGTTCTACAGTACGCCGCTCTATGCTTGCTCTCGGTATTGACTTTGGGACTTCGGGAGCGCGAGCAATTGTCCTCGACGCCGCTGGCCAAATTGTCGCCCGATCTCGCCGTCAATTTGCCTCTGGAGAAGCGGCCAGTGCAGAGGCATGGCAGCAAACGCTGTGGGCACTAATTGGCGCGATCGCTCCTCCAATTCGCACTCAAATCGAGCGGATTGCCGTTAATGGCACCTCAGCCACCGTGCTGCTCTGCGACCAAAATGGGCAGCCGCTAACGGCCCCGCTACTATACGACGATGCTCAGGCCCGTTCTGCGCTGTCGCAGACGCATACCGCAGCGCCGCCGGAGAGTCCTGCACTGAGTGCAACCTCCAGTCTGACTAAGGCCCTATGGTGGTATCAGAACTTGAATCTGTCGGTGCGATCACAAGTCGCCTACCTCGCACATCAGGCTGACTGGCTAGCCGGGTTACTCCACGGTCAGCCTGGTATTAGCGACTATCACAATGCCTTGAAGCTAGGCTACGACGTTAACGCGCTGGCTTACCCTAGCTGGCTGATAGATCTGCCTATCGCTCCGTGGCTGCCTGCGGTGGGCGTACCGGGAGAAGCGATCACCCCAGTCCTGCCTGCCATTGCCAAACAGTTTTCGCTATCTCCTACCTGCCAGGTATGCGCCGGTACCACCGACAGCATTGCCGCTTTTCTAGCCAGCGGCGCTCGCCACCCCGGAGAAGCCGTCACCTCTTTAGGCTCCACGCTGGTGCTTAAGCTGCTCAGCCGCCAACCGGTTAGTCATCGGGCATTCGGCATCTACAGTCACCGGCTAGGCGACCTGTGGCTAGCAGGAGGCGCGTCCAATACAGGCGGTGCCGTCCTTCAGCGTTTTTTCAGCGCTGACCAGCTGACAGAACTCAGCCCTCAAATAGACATCTCTCAGCCCTGCCCGCTGAGCTATTACCCGCTAAACGCGCCCGGCGAACGCTTCCCCATTAATGACCCCGACTACCCGCCGCAGCTGACCCCTCGCCCGCCGCAAGATCAAGACTTTCTCTATGGCCTACTCGATGCGATGGCGCGGATCGAAGCAGAAGGCTACCAAATGCTCAGTAGCTTAGGTGCACCGCCGCTACAGCAGGTTTACACCGCTGGCGGTGGTGCTCAAAATCTGACGTGGCAGGCACTGCGACAGCGATGGTTAGGCATCAAGGTAGACGGACCGGTAGCCGTAGGTATCGCCGCTCAGACAGAAGCCGCCTACGGAACCGCTCAGCTAGCAATGGCTGGGCTCAGCGAGTTTGCCATATAGCAGTAGAAACAATAGCAGTGGAAGATGCCTTAAATAATAGTGAGGCCACAGCCCCTAACTAGCCACCTAGCTGGTTGCCCCGGCGATACTGCATGTAGGCGGCAGCGAATAGGCCAATCAGAGTAACGGGAATTAGACCTAAAACAATGCCAGACAGTAAAGGCTCTACCACAGTAATCTTCCTCTTTTAGTAAACATAATTTGGGCTGAGTCACGGATGACCCAGTCAGCGAATGCGAGTGCCTGGTCAGCTATTGGCAGTCGCTGGCTGCTTTGCTTAAATTCGCTTATTCAATCTTAATGGGAATCGAGCGCTTCAGTGAAGAGATACACTCAAGTTTACTGGCTGCTTCTGCGCTGTTGTCCGTATCTGGCAGGGCTGGCGACCGGCGTGAAGTCTGGTCATCGCTGGGTTTTTCGACTGCTTCTCGTATCTGAAAAGGAGGAATGCTATAAAAATAGGCCCGCAATATTGTTTTGATCTGTATTAAGACTTGTCTTATTCTCTGAAAAAATCTTAAGCTATATATAGTTAAAGACTTGTTACGAGATGCTGAGCGGTGGCAACAGAAAGTGTGCAAAAGCAAATGGTGCAAGACCAGCCCTCAGAAAGGCCTTTGAAAAAATCGCTAGAAGGGCCCGTAGAAAGTCAGCCTGCGGCTGCGATCACAGTAACGCGGCAAATTGTCACGATTTTGGTGAGCTTGGGTCTAGCGCTAGGGATCGTTCTATGGGGCGTACATGCTCTACAGGAGAGCGATCCCTACGTGCAAAGCGTGCTGCATTTGACCGGTGATGCGAGTCGGGGGCGCGAAATTTTTCAGCTGAACTGCGCCACCTGTCACGGCCTTGAAGCAGCCGGTGAAGTCGGCCCAGATCTACACGGTGTCTCTGAGCGAAAGTCTCGGGTAGCTTTAATTGAGCAGGTGACGAGCGGTAAAACCCCGCCTATGCCTCAGTTCCAGCCTAATGAAAGGGACATGGCCGACCTGCTGAGCTTTTTAGAAACGCTGTAGCGCTGGCAAGAGCGACTGCGCGGGCAATGGGCAGTCGCTACTGCCATGAGCCCGCCTCGCATTTGAGAATTTTCTCTAGAATGGCTACTTGCTCCGGCTCTCCGGTAGACAGCTGTGCCTGCCGAATTTTCTGCTCGGATGCAATATTGGCCAGCTCCATTTGCAGTCGCTGGTGGTAGGCTTGCCTGACCGTATTGGCTGCAGGTCGCGGTGTGCTAGCTCGATTAGTCTGATACGAGCGCGCGGGATCAAAATTGAGCTGGGCGGCGAGCGAGCGGATGACGTACTGCTGCTCTGGGCGGGCGATCGCTATCCAATCTGCCATCGGCTGCGTCAAAAGGCTGGCTCTATCTTCGTCTGAAAGCTGCCGCTGAAGCCAGGCCTCGACGGTGGAAATTGGCCAGTCGGTAGTCGCTTCATCCACTTTGGCAAAGGCGTGGGCTTCGGCGTAAGAGACCTGCCCATCTCGGTTGTAGTCAGCTGAAGGAACGGGTTGACCGGTGCGATCGCGCCCGCTCAGCCCGGCAAAGAAGCTAGAGCTGTAGTCTTTATAGTCGGCCTCGTTGACCGCAGGCGTACAGCCTACTGAAGGCCGCTCTGCCACCGTCGCGAAAAAACCGCAGCGAGTTTGTAGCGCTACCGGCTGCGCTGGGTCGCCATTTTCATAGATCAAGTTAGCAAACGAGCCCGAATAGCACTGGGCCATCATGGTGACAAAGGGCTGGTCAGCCGGGAGGTCTTCTAGCCAACCGGCCATGGTTTGAACCGAGACAGGCGCCTCGTCCCACAAAAGCAGCCAGTTGTTGTCTTCATTTTCTTCGTTGCGAGCGCCGTGACCCGTGAAGTAAAAGAAGGCGGGACAGGGGGTTTCCGCTTCGGCAACGGCGGCAAACCAACCGCGAGCATTTGCCTGGGTAGCGGCCCCACTCAGGCCAGGAATATTAGCCGCTTTAAACCGCTGCTGCTGATTTTCGTCGAGATAGCGTACGGTGGCCCGACCGTCGTTACCATTGGCAAAAAGCAGGTGCGCTGAATCTGGATCAAAGCCGAGATGAGTGAGCGATCGCTGAAAATAGAGCAGATTCTTTTCGAGAGCAATCTCGTTATAGCTAGGCGCACCGCCCCCACCCACTGCGCCAAAATAGGTACGGGCCGTCGCTGGCAGCACGATCTGCGCAACAGAAGCCTGCCCGTCGAGCCGCCAGCCTACATAGCTAATCGATAGCCCAACTGCGGCAACGCCCAGTAACCTGATGATGCGCTGCATAGCTGCTCAAAATCCGCTCAAAACACGCTTCTATTGTAGGCAGGAGGTTTTCTATTCGGTGCCCGTAGCTGCGCTACATCCGGCACAGACTGACGGCCAATCCTTGGGTAGTTTTTGCCATCGCCTCTATGTTTAGCGTCTCTATGCAATCTGAGGCGGTGTGGTAGTGAGGGTTTCTCAGGTGAGCCGTGTCAGTCACCAAAATCGCCGGATAGTTTGCATCCCAAAAGGGAGCATGGTCGCTGCGCCGGGTATTTGGAAGTTGTTTACCCCGGTTGACCACTGGCAGCCACTGACAGGGCGCACCTGCCCCCTGCAAACAGCGCTTCATTTTCATCATTTGTGGGAGGGTCGGGCCATTGCCAATCAGGGCGACAAAATCGCCTGTACTGGGGTATATGCGTCTGAGCAAACCGAGCGGATACTGCTGGGAATGGGGCGCAGATGAAAAATAGCCGAGCATTTCTAAAGACAGCATTAGATGGAGGGGGCGCTGCTGTCGCCGCCACGTTTGAGCGCAGGTGGTGCTACCGACCAGGCCGTATTCTTCTAAATCGAAGGCGACGAAGCAAATGGGCCGACGCGACCCCTTTGCCGAGGCGTTACCTGTCAGTAGCGCTGCTAACACCAGCATGACCGCTACGCCGCTGGCGTTGTCATCAGCGCCAGGGGAGCCTGGCACCGTGTCGTAGTGAGCCCCTACCAGGATGGGCGCTAGCTGGGGTTGCGCGCCCTCCAGGTTTAAGCACCAGTTGACATGTTCGCGCCCTCGCACGACATATTTTTGGGTGGTGACTTGCCCCCATTGGCTCAGCTCCGAGCGAATATACTGCTGCGCTAGCTGATGCTTACCTGAAGCCAGGTAGGGATCTCGGGGACCAGCTAACGCCTGTAGATGGCTGTTGAGCTGCTGAACTATCTCTGTCAGTGTTTGCACAGTCGCCCTTGCCTATAGCAGCCTGGATTTCCACAGCGTATCTTCTCCCGGTATGCTTCATAGCATTTGAACCTGATAGTATTTGAACCTTGAGTATCGGACGCCAGGTGAGATAAAAATGGGCAAAGGGCCAGCAGGCAGGCGATCGCGCTATCTACCTCAGGTGCATATTCGGATGGATCAGGGCCGGCTTCAGGTACTGGGCCTAGGGGCCTGGTATTCTTACTGGCGCTCTCCCTACTATCTGATGCTGACGGTGCCGTGGCAGGGCTTTTTTGCGATCACCATTGGCCTGTATGCGATCGCCAATGCCTGCTTTGCGCTGCTGTTTTTACTCGGTGGCCCTGACACTATTATCAACGCTGAGCCCGGTTCGTTCAGCGATGCGTTTTTCTTCAGCGTGCAAACCTCGGCCTCAATTGGCTACGGCGTGATGTCGCCTGGCAACGCCTATGCCCATCTGCTGGTGACGCTAGAGGCGATTGTGTCGTTGCTGGGTATTGCCGTGCTCACAGGGCTAGCCTACGCCCGGTTTTCTCGGCCCACTGCCCAGGTGCTCTTCAGCCGAGTGGCGGTGGTCACGCCTTTCCAGGGCACGCCCACGCTAATGTTTCGGGCCGCCAATGAACGCCGCAACCAAATCTTAGAGGCGCAGATGCGGGTATATCTTACCCTTGATGAAGTCAGCGAAGGCCGGATGATGCGCCGATTTTACGACCTGAGGCTGCTGCGCGATCGCAACCCTAGCTTTTCTCTCTCCTGGACTGCTCTCCATCCGATTGATCAAGCCAGTCCGCTGTTCGACTTTTCCCAGGCCGACTTGAGTCGCACCCACGCTGCCCTATTAATCTCTCTCAGTGGCATCGATCAAACGGTGGCCCAGGCTATCCATACCCGTCACACTTATCACGCGGGCGATATTTTGTGGCATCGCCAGCTAAAAGACATTATTCACATTACTGATAGTGGCGATCGCCACATCGATTTTTCAGTCTTTCACGAAGTGGAATAGCAGCTTCCATAGCGGAGACTACTTTGTCAATAGAATTCGGGGCCGCTATAGATTAGCTTTTCAAAAGTGAGCCGGTTATGGTTCAAATTTTTGGGGCAATAACGGGCTGAACTGACCGACCTTAAAAGCTTCCGCTCTCTTCATGAAATCTTGACCTAACGACTTCTGGGCAGGGTTAGCGACAGCCAGCGTCCTTGAAAGCGGGATCGAGTCTGTATAATTGTACGTTCTGATACAAAAAGATCCGGATAATCGTCTCCGATAGCCAGAAACGTATGGATGTTCCAGCTTTACCGCCCTCTCAGGGCAATGTTCCTGCCATTGTAGCTAGCGTCACTGAGCTACCTACGCCGGTGCTGACAACCCTTACCCCCGCGACAGATCAAACCTCTACGCCCGCTGGCTTTTTGGCTTCATCTCGACTGGCTCACTCTTTCAATTTCGTTGATCGGGTACTGCGGTCAGCTAATCTCGGTCGCGCTGAGCGTGCCCTGTACAGCGAGACCGTGCCTATTCAACAGGTGCAGCGCTCCAGCTGGCATCCGGTGGTGCCAGTCGATATTCAAACCAAGCGGGTTGAGGCTGCGCCACAGCAGGCAATGGCTGACAATGCAGATTGGGCAGGTGCCTTTACCGGCCAGTGTTCGCCAGTGGCTCAACGCCAGCTACAGGCAGGTCCCTCCTATCAGATTAGCCTTGATGGCCAGACCCTCGGCTACGTGGCAGGTGAAGGGCACGCTTATCTGCTGGCTCAACAGTTGAAGCGACTGCTGAGGCAGGCGTCGTTTAACTCTGAGGCGATCGCCCCCTCCCCAATCACGTCTCACACCGATGAAACCAATCAGGGTGCCAGACCCAAACTGATGATTGACGCGGATGGTCAACAGCTGCTGACCATCAATCCGTCCCTGGCCGAATCGGTTGGCTATGACCCAGAGTGGGCAGCAGTGGCCTGGGCTAACAACTTACGCCTGGCGCTCGATGCCCAGCCGCTGAGCCCGCTCGATGCCCACATGTCGCTCAAAAACCTACAAGCTTCAGCGGTTTCTATGACTGGCGAGGCCTCCTGGTACGGGCCTTATTTTCACGGGCGAACAACAGCCAACGGCGAAACCTTCAATCAAAACGATCTCACCGTTGCCCACAAGTCTTTGCCCTTTGGCACCCAGCTCAAAGTTCGCAACCTGCTCAACGATAAAACAGTGGTAGTGCGAGTCAATGACCGGGGGCCGTATGTAGGCGATCGCTCTCTCGACCTCTCTAAAGCAGCGGCCCGCTGCCTGGGCAGTGAGCAGGTAGGCGTCATTCCCTACGAAGCGGTAATTTTAAAGGAGACCAAGCCTTTAGCCCTCGCTGCTAGATCCTAGTCCTGTGGCCAAGCTGTAGCCTGCGTTCTGTGCCGCTGGTCAGATTATTGGTCCGGCGGTGCTATCACCTTTCCTCGCAGCTGTCGGTCAATCTGGCTGAGCGCGTCCAGGTCGCCTCTCGGCAGATTGTGGTCAAAGCCCGACCAGCTCTGAGAATCAGGCTGCCGTAAAAAGTCGAAGGCACGGCGAAAGTCAGCCGGTGTAGCCGCAACCGGAGCGCTGAAGTGGCAGGGAATAATCTGCTGAAAGTCCCACTCGGTGATCTGATCCACCCAAGCCAGCACCGCCTCAGGCCCACGGTTAAAAATCAGGGTCTGTAGGATCGGAGCGACTAGCAGCTGCCCGTCCTTACGTAGGGTCGAAAATGACTTACGCCAGCCCTGCTGCCACTGAAAAGGATAGAGGCCAAAGTAATTTTTCTTGGAGCGATCAGGCGAACTGACAGCGTCTTGCAAAATGCTTTTAATCGGCGGCACGTTCAGCGTCTCTGGCTGAAAGTAAAAGGTAAAGAGGGCAATTCGAGCCCAGCCCTTACGACGATTGCCCGGACTGTCTTCTAAAGGGTCTTGGGCACTGTTGCGGGCGTGGAAGATCAGTGGGTAGGGATCTTGGGCCACTACTTCCGGCGGATCTAAAGGAATCGAGAGGACGGTGTCGATTGCTAAGAGCGATCGCGTCTCCCGGTGGAAAAAAGCAACCTCGGTATAAGGCTTAACGCTTAGCTCAATCGGTCCGACCGTCGCATAGTCAAATTCGTCGTAAAAGGGCGTTTGGCTGGGGTCATTGGGTAAGACATGCGTGCGTTTGGCAGGAAAGCCCAGCCAGCTCAGGGGCAAATCGACCGGAAAGCTCCACTGATTGGGAGCGACAAATACCTGCGATCGCTTGAATCTCTGTGCAAACGGCCCAGCAAAATACTTGTGCTCCACCCCAGTCACAGTCGGCAAAATCACATACTTTACTTCGCCGTGGTCCACCTCTAGCTCTCTGACTAACCGCACACATTCGCGGGTCGGGGCCACTGGTGAGAAAACCAGCAGCCCGCCCTCAGCCAGCTTGATCACCGTCATCCGAATCGGCACCACCACGTAAAAAATTCCCTGCACCTGTTCAAAGAGCCAGAGCTTATCGGGAATAATCTCCCGGCGCAGCGTGCGCCGCTGTCCGTAAGGGTAGATCGGCACAATTGGCCAGAGCGGCCAAGCCCGGTCGCCGGGTTTGCCGCTAGTCAATTCAGGCTTGGTGTAAGGGGGGGTGCGATCGTTCAAGCTATCTTGTCCTACCTGCTCAAAATCCAAGGAGCCGTTATTAAACGTCGAGTGGCGCTAGGCTCGGCCCAACCTATAGGAGCTTGATGTCGGAGAAGGTAATTTCTGTACTAGAGCCATCCGCCGACTTCACTGTCCGCTTAGCCAAAATGGTATAGCCACCCACTTCTGTGTAGTCATCGGTAAATTCGCTGCGGTCCTGCTTAACTTCTCCTGTCTCAGGGTCGCGGTACACCGAATCGTAGGTCTGAGACAGATAGCCGCTGCCAGTGTCGTAGGCGCTAAACGTGTGAATAGTGACGACCACGCCGTGAATATGGCGGTGCACCATCGTAAATTCGTTGTTTTTGATCTTATAGGCATCGCCTTTGGCTTTGCCACCGACCGCAATTTTTACCGCGCCGTCCTCCTCGGTCCCTTCAATGCTGAACGTGTTTTCTCCGTGAGTCTTAGCAAACGGACGGCTCACCCGGTGAATGGCCACTTCCCACAGCTGACTTTTGATGATCTTCTGAGCCGTTTCATCGGCCACATCAAAGACTTCCGCCGATAGGTCAGGGTTGACCCGAGCGCTGCCCTGAACCGTGCTACCGTCCCGCTTCAGCGTGACGTTGGTTGTGTAGCCTGGAAAAGCTTTATCCCAGGTGTAGCGGTTCTCGTAGGCAGCTTGAACCATTTCGCGGGCTGAGACTTGAAGGGCAGTCATAGGGTTTCTCTGTAGACAGCAGCTGTTTTGAACGAGCGATCGCCCAGCTGCTTTGTGACAGGCGATCGCTCAATAGCTACGATCTTAATGCAAAGGCAATTGTCTGGGCTACACAGGGGACAACTCGATCCGCACGGCCCAACGTCTGCTCAGTCTCAATCCGGGTTGCTTCCACCTTCCATTGCACAGAGTTACCCCAAGCCTGCTGCCGAATCCAGCAAAACTTTCCTAAATAGCGCTCCAACACAAAATCCGGCAGGTCACTGGGCTGACCTTTCAAACGGACAAACTTTCCTGGAGTCAGTTGAGTGTTCATAAGCACCGCAGACAGCATCAGTAGAGCGAGACAAAGACATACTAAACGAAATAGTACAAAAGAACTACTTTCGTAGGATTTGTCTACCTGTTTGGACATATCGGGCCATGGCACCGACATCAGCAGAACTTTTCGTCACTATCTCTGCAATTAACATTTGTTAATACATAAAAATAGTCGCTTTGCCGCGGGCCTAGCGCTATCTACCTTTTTATATATTTGTTGGCCAAAAGTCACAAACCTGAAGATGGACAGAGGTTTTACTGTCCCCAGCCCTCTACCTTGTCAAAGGTCTGGGCAAAGCGCGGCTAAATCGTGGCCGATGCCACAAAGCTAAGCTTGCCATCAGGTATAGCTTCTGACACTTTGCTTTATGCAGCACTGCTGACTGTAAGCCATACATAGCAACAGACAAAGCGCTTCACAAAGCGCGAATGCATCCGCGCTTTGCTATAAAACCGCAACTTGAGGGACAATCGCAAATGACAAGGCAGAAGTTTAATACAGGCGACCGAGTTGAGTGGTCTTCTGGGCAAGGAACAGCGACCGGCACAGTACAGGAGTACCTTACTCAAGATAAGCAGGTAGATGGCAGCACCGTCTCCGCTTCTGAAGACGATCCACGCTATCTGGTAGAAAATGACAATACGGGCAATGTGACTGGTCATCGCCCGGCGGCTTTATCTAAGTCCAAATCTGAATCTAAGTCTCAGGCTGATTCGAGCGGCAGGCAAAATAGGGCCGATTTTAAGCCGGGCGATCGCGTTCAGTGGAATACGGCTCAAGGCAAAACGACCGGCACCGTCAAAAAGAAACTAACCGATACCACCGAGATCGAAGGCCATACTGCCAAAGCGACCGAGTCCGACCCACAGTATTTGGTAGAAAGCGAAAGCACTGGCAGTGAAGCAGCTCATAAGCCAGATGCGTTAGAACCGGCTGACTAGAGCAGCTACTGTTCAATAGGCACTTTTACTAGCGCTAACCTTTCCGACTGGGCAGCCAAATCTACGCAGCTGCGGTTCGTCTGGTCGGCTCGGGCCTGAGCTGAAGAATTGGGTTCTTCAGCCGCGCTATCGCGATGTGGCTCAGTTTTCTGCTCTCCAGTCGGCGGGGATGTTTCCTGCTGATGGAGTGCGGAAGCGGCTAGCCGGGTGGTATAAATCATCACCCCCAGGGTTACTACTAGCCCCAGGGCTTGAAAAAGCAAATTTTCGGCAGGTCTATCCGGGGCAATGACGCTAGCGCCAAAGGTACCGACATACACATAAGTGAAAATGACCGGCAGCATTCCCAACCAGGAGAAAAACAGATACTGCCAGAAGTTGATTTGAGTCAGGCTAAAGCCGTAGTTGAGAATGTTGGAGGGGAGAAGAGGCGATAGGCGCGTGAGCAAAACTATCTTCCAACCCTGCTGGGCAAAAGCTCGGTCTAACCTGTGAAACCGGCTGTTCTCATGGACTACGCTAGTGATCCAGCGGCGAGCCACCGTTTGCCCAATCACAAAACAGGCCGCAATGCTTAAGGTATCGGCGATAGAAGCACTAACGACGCCTTCTGTCAGGCCAAACAAAGTACCCGCTGCCAAAATCAAAACGATATTGGGTAAGCCAAAGATGGCCGCTACGACGTAGAGGGTGATGAACATCGGCATGGCCCAGACACCGCGACCCGCTAGCCACTGATGGGCATTGGCAAGCCAGGTCAATAGGGGCAGTTGGCTAATTAAAACGGCTAGGCAGCTAGCGATCGCCAACCCCACCCAAACCCGTTTTTTGCGCAGCCACGCCAAAGTCATATCCATACACGCTTTCAACCCTGAATTTGCCTGAATTTGGGTACTTAAACCGAATCCTTACATCTTTATAATCGGTACCCAATGCGATGCCTCAGTCAAGCCGAACACTACATTAAGCGGCACCCAATGCGATGCCTCAGTCAAGCCGAACACTACATTAAGCGGCACTATATTTAAGAGGATAATCTCAACTATCTACCGCGAAGCTGCCTTTGAGTATAGAGCAGCGCACGATTTTACACTGCTGACATCAAAGCATGAAGTTAGAGCGGAGTATTGTGAAGCTGATAAGAACTACTTAACGTGAGTTCGGGTTAAGAGAGGGATCTGTAGTCAGTAAACCTGAAGTGAATCCCCTCCCGTCGGAGGGGTGCCCGCAGGGCGGGGTGGGTCGGCAACTTGTGCTACACGCCGGAACCCACCCCCCTCCCGAGAGGGGATTTACCTCGGGCGGGGCGGCTAGGGTTACTGTCTGACGGGCATCTCAGGTGATTGCTTATGCCGAATTCACGTTACTTACCAAAGCCACTCGCCAAAGACTACTCACTAAAAACTATTCGTGGCCCGGCGCATCTGCTCCCCAAATTTCCGACAGGCGCTGATCTCTCCCGCAGCCAAACCGATACACCTTGTAGCGTACAGGCCGAGTTTTATAGTAATCCTGGTGATAGTCTTCGGCGGGATAAAAATCGTCTGCTGGTAAAATTTCTGTCGCTATATGTTGATCAAACCGGCCTGCAATATCCTGTTTGGCAGCTTCAGCAGCGCTCTGCTGAGCAGAATTTTCATAAAAAACAGCCGAGCGGTACTGGCTGCCCTTATCGCAAAACTGCCCCTGATTATCCAGCGGATCTATATTGTGCCAAAACGTCTCTAGCAGCGTTTCGTAGCTCACCTGATCGGGGTCGTAGCGGACCTGCATAGCTTCTACGTGGCCTGTACCACCTGCCGATACTTGGGCATAGGTGGGATTTTCGGCTGTGCCGCCTGTGTACCCTGAAGTGGTAGAGACCACACCCGGCAGCTGATCATAGGGCGGCTCCATGCACCAAAAGCAGCCCCCCGCAAAAGTAGCCGTTGCCAGATCTGTCCCTTCACTCACTTGGCTAGTCGAGACGGTCACACCCGTCCGATCAGAATCAGACTGCTGATTGGCGGCATCCGTTTGAGCGCAGCCTACCGACCCCCAACTGATGAACAAAACGCTCAATCCTATCAAAAATCTTGCCAACAGCCGTTTTCTCATGTCTGCCTTGCCTCTGCCTTGCCTAAGTGTGTCTGCCTAAATACGATTGAGCCGAAGCCCCGCTAGCCTTCTAGCTCACCTTTAAAGTCTAGCTAGCGCTGTCGTTTTTGCGCAGCGCAGCCGAATAATAGGCTGCGCTCAATTTGGGCTATAGGGCTTTGGCCGTTCATTTTGGCTGGACCTGTGGGTAACTTTTAAGAGCTATGTAGGCAGAATAAAGTCGGTCATATGAAATCAGTATGAGTGCTTTCTGTAAATTCCAAAATCGCTCAACGGCTGATTGTAAGCGGATGTGACAAATCAAAAGTAGTCACATAAACTCAACCTGATGAGAGAGAAAACCCACTCAATGGGGTCAGTGCTTTAGAAGCCCAACCTACCTGCTATAGTCCTCTTGGCTGATAACAATACACCCGGATCTGATCACTGTTCGCTGCACTGCTCACTGCCGAAGACATGAAATCTGCAATTCGTCGCCTCACTACTCTTACTGCGCTGACTGCTGCCACGCTAGTCGGTAGCGCCATCGCTTCCACTAGCGCCCTAGCCCAAAACTATGGCCAACAGCCAATCGCCGCAGATAGAGCGGTGGCGATCGCAGAACCAGTCTCCAATGGCCGGTTCTATCGGCTGCTGGTCTTAGAGCAGCTGTCCGACCAGCGCGCCTGCTTCTCTGAACGGGCGGGCAGCCCCACCGTAATTGAGCCGCTGCTGCTAAATTTTGACTTTTCGGGTGTCTGCGGGCGTCGCTCTGACAGTAACGGCTACTCGCTCAGCGTTGGCAATGAAGACTTAAGCCGTCGCTACCGTTTGCAGGTGACGCGCCGGGGCGACAGCCTGGTTTTGGTGGCTTTGCCGGGGGCCTTGCCAGGGCAAGGCGGTGACCTGCCGGTACTAGAAATTGGCCGCAGCAACGGCGTGGCTAATGACTTTGTCAAAATCACGCTAGACCCCGGCTGGGAGCTGGCCCGTAGAACTCTGAACGGCAGCGCTCAGGGCCATGTATATCTTTCTAATAGCCAGAGTTTAGAGACGGTCATTGCCCAGGCAGGCGGCCCGAGCCCCGCCCCGCCCGCACAGGCAGCGCCTACGCCCGCTGCGCCCATACTGTCCGCGCCGACTCCACCAGCTAGGCCGCCTATTCTCAGCGGCGGTTCGTTGCCTGCACCAGGAGCAGCTCCGGGGGGTGGAAGCGGTGAAGGAATTTACTACCAGGTGATTGTGCCGAGTTCGTCGATAATCGTGCGATCACGCGTTCGTCAGGTGGCTCCCGACGCCTTTAGCGCAACCGTTGACGGTCGCCAGGTGATTCAGGCAGGTCTTTTTCAAGAGCAAGGCCGGGCCAATCAGCTGGTGGCTCAGCTCTCAGGACGAGGGATTGAATCGCAAATTATTCAAGCGCGCCAGGCAGCGCCGCCGGGCCAGCCTGCGAGTAGCGACACTTACTATCAGGTGGTAGTGCCTGAGAGCGGATCGGATACGCGCGATCGCGTCAGTGCCATTGAGTCGGGCGCTTTCCGCACTCAGGTCAACGGCCAAAATGTGATTCAGGCCGGGCGCTTCCGCGAGCGTAACCGTGCCGAACAGCTACAGCAAAGACTCACAGCAGCCCGACTGCCCGCACAAATTATCGAAGGATCAGCGCCTGTTGCCAGCGTGCCTCGGCCTTCTCCCTCCCCTTCGCTACCCTCTTCGTCGTTGCCCTCGCCATCGGCACCCTCTCCGTCTATTCCTCGCCCTCGCCAGGGTCAGCTAACGGTCGTACTCGATCCAGGTCACGGTGGCCGCGATCCAGGCGCAGTTGGCATTGGTGGCCTAAGGGAAAAGGATATCAATCTTGATATTACCCGCCGCGTTCAGGAGATTTTGAGTGATAGGGGGGTGAACGCTGTGATGTCTCGCGCGGATGATCGAGAGGTTGACTTACAGCCTAGAGTAGACATTGCCGAGCGCGCCGATGCCGATATCTTTGTCAGCATTCACGCTAATGCGATCAGCCTGAGCCGCCCTGAAGTCAATGGGTTGGAGACTTATTACTATTCCTCAGGGCTGCGTCTGGCGCAAACCATTCACAACAATGTTCTACAGCGCACTGACTTAGGCGATCGCGGCGTTCGACGGGCGCGCTTCTACGTGCTGGTCAATACTTCGATGCCCGCTGTACTAGTAGAGACCGGGTTTGTCACCGGTCGTGACGACGCCGCCCGGTTTAGAGATCCAGAAGCCGTTGGCGACATTGCCGAGGGGATTGCCAACGGCATCTTGCAGTATCTCAACGTTCAATAGGGGCTGGTTGGCGATCGCCACCGATATCACTCTATAGAATGAGAAACTTCCAGAACCCTTACAAAACTGGTTACAGTGAAATAACGTTAGTTTCACCACAGGCCAGTCTGCTATGCGCGTACTTCTGATGACCGGAAAAGGTGGGGTGGGCAAAACCTCGGTTGCAGCGGCAACGGGTCTACGCTGCGCGGAAGTCGGTCACAAAACCCTGGTACTCAGTACCGATCCGGCGCATTCATTAGCCGACAGCTTCGATACAGAACTCAGCCACGATCCGAAAGAGATCAGACCCAATCTTTGGGGCGCAGAACTAGACGCGCTGCGGGAGTTAGAAGGCAACTGGGGCGCGGTCAAACGCTATATCACTCAGGTTTTGCAGGCTAGAGGGCTAGAGGGCATTGAAGCCGAAGAGTTGGCAATTTTACCAGGGATGGATGAGATTTTCAGCCTGGTGCGCATGAAGCGTCACTACGACGAAAACGAGTACGACGTTTTAATTATTGACTCTGCGCCTACCGGAACGGCACTACGGCTGCTCAGCCTGCCAGAGGTAGCCGGGTGGTACATGCGCCGACTCTATAAGCCTTTTCAGGCCGTCTCTACCGCGCTGCGACCTTTAGTAGAGCCCCTATTCCGACCGGTGGCGGGCTTTTCCTTACCCACTAAAGAAGTGATGGATGCGCCCTACGAATTTTATGAGCAGTTAGAAGCGCTAGAGAAGATCCTGGCTGATCCTACAATCACCTCAGTCCGACTAGTGACTAACCCCGAGAAAATGGTGATCAAAGAGTCGCTGAGAGCCCATGCTTATCTCAGTCTCTACAATGTAGGCACTGATATGGTCGTTGCTAATCGAATTATTCCAGACAGTGTGAGCGACCCGTTTTTTCAGCGCTGGAAAGATCAGCAGTCGAAGTATAGACAGCAAATCCATGACAACTTCCACCCGCTGCCGGTGAAAGAAGTGCCGCTTTATTCAGAAGAAATGTGCGGCCTAGAAGCGCTCGATAGACTCAAAGAAACGCTGTACGGCGATGAAGATCCGGCTCAGGTTTATTACAAAGAAACGACGCTAAGAGTAGTGCAGGAAGAGGGCAACTATAGCCTAGAAGTGTATTTACCTGGCATTCCTAAAGACCAAGTGGAGCTAAGCAAAACCGCCGATGAGCTAAATATTCGCATCGGCAATCACCGCCGCAATCTGGTGCTGCCCCAAGCGTTAGCAGCGCTCCAGCCAGCCGGTGCAAAAATGGAAGACGACTACCTGAAGATCCGCTTTGCCACGCTGTAAAATTTGGATGTGCGGGCAAAATACAAGTGATAAGGGTTGTGAGGACTTGTGAGCATGGCGGATCGATTGGACCGGATAGAGGCGGTTTGTGATCGCAATGCAGAGGCCGTAAAAGTAAATACAGAGGCCATTAAAGTACTGATCGACGTTACTCAAACGGTCAGTCAGCGAACGGTCGCTATCACTGAAATGATGCAGAGCGTAGAATCGCACCGCCAAGAGGTCACCGACCGGCTGAGTCAAGCCATTGCTGACGGGGAAAGCCGATTTGAGACGATGCTGGCTGAGGCTAGGGCAGATCGCATCGAATGGCGGCGTCACATTGAAGCCCAAAACCAGATGATTCAAGGGCTTTTGGTGCAAATGGCTACTACCAACAGTCGGATTGATCAGCTAGAGGGTAGCTAGCGCCGTCAAAGGCTTATGCCTTGCCCTGAGCTTGCTCAATTTGCCGCTGCATCATAGCCTTATCTGTCGCCGGGGCTTGACAGCTTAGTTTTTGGCAGACGAGGGCGATCGCGCCATCCGGCAATTCTTTCTCCACTCGAAGCACAGCCGTAGGCAGCAGCCGGTCCATCAGATCGGGAATCTGGTCGGCAGTCGTCCGAATAAGTACAGGATGAGTGAACCAATCTAAGGCACTGAGCAGACTAGGGCAGGCTCGTGGGGCTTTTTGTAAAACGGTGCTGAAAGATTGCAAGGCAGCTTCAGCACGGCTGAGATAGTCCTGGTTTCCGCTCAGGAGAAACAGCCGGACGAGAGACGTCACGGCCACCCCATTAGCAGCAGGCGTAGCGCTGTCCTGGTAGGCCCGCTCTTGCACAATCAGCTCACTGCCAGTCGCATTGAAATAGCCACCCTGATCGCTGCTGAGCTGCTGATCGAACTGGGTTTGAAGGGTGATCGCCGCCTCTAACCAATCATCTGCCTGAACGCTATATTCCGCAAATTTCAAGCAAGCCTGCTGAATATCTAGCAGAGCTTTGATAAAGAGAGCATAGTCTTCTGCCTGCGCCGGAATTGCTGCTTGCCCGTCGTAGTTGAGCCGGTAAAAAATGCCCTCAACCTGCTGATGCTGCTGAATGTAGCGGGCAGCTTGGAGGGCGATCACCAAATAGTCTGCTCGCCCAAACACAGCAGCAGCCTTCGCCAAACCTGAAATCATCAGCGCATTCCAGGCCACGATCATTTTGGTATCGGTCACCGGCGGAATGCGACCAGGCCAGCTGTGGGTTTTGGCCGCCTCAGCATCCATAGCTGGTTCAAATGTAGGCACATCAGACGGCAGCGCGCCATAGCGAACCTGAAATAGCTTTTCTAGCGCCTGCTCTACTGTTTTGCTGAGCTGACGGCTGGACTTGCGCTGCAAAACATTGCGCCCTTCAAAATTGCCAGCGTCGGTGAGCGTAAATTCTTTGGCGAGTTCAGTCAGCTCATCGTCGCTGAGCAGCGCCTTCAGTTCAGCCATTGACCAAACGTAAAAGTCGCCTTCTTCAGGTTCAATGGCCTCGGCGCTAGTGAAGTTATCAGCATCTTGAGCAGCGTAGAAAAAGCCGTCGGCTGAGCGCATTTCGCGCTGTAGCCAAGCCACGCTCTGATCAACTGCGCGGGCGATCGCAGGTGCCTGCTCGCCGCTCTGCCACACCTCAGCCAAAAATTCTACAATCTGGCCGTTGTCGTAGAGCATTTTCTCAAAGTGAGGCACCGTCCAGGTTGGGTCTACGGTATAGCGATGGAAGCCACCCGCCACATGGTCGAAAATGCCACCCGTGGTTAGATTAAGCGATCGCTGCCGGGCCAAATGCAGCCCGTCAATCGGCGCGTCGGTATCTGCTGAAAGTAAGAGACGATCTCCTTGAAGCACCAGTCTGGCATAGGGAATCATCGGGAAGCGCGTGCCCGTATCAAAAGGCATCAGCGTTCTCGCGCAGGCGGCAACTCCAGCAGGTAGCAGCGTCGGATCTAGCGCTCCGATCTGTAGCTGCGCCGACTGTTCTAGCCCGCCTAAAATCTGCGACTTCACTGAATTCACCTTGTCGGTATCGGTATCGTAGAGCTGGCGCAGCGCTTTTAGCACCTGTAAAAAGCCTGGGCGACCGTAGCGAGCTTCTACCGGAAAATAAGTGCCGCCGTAGAAAGGCACTCGGTCAACTGGGGTTAAAAAGATATTTAATGGCCAGCCGCCCTGTCCCGCAATCATTTGCAGCGCCTGCATATAAATGCTGTCTATATCAGGGCGCTCCTCTCGGTCTACCTTAATGGGGAGAAAGTTGGCATTGAGGTAGGTGGCGATCGCCTCATCCGAAAAAGCTTCTCCCTCCATCACCGTGCACCAGTGGCAGCTAGAGTAGCCAATCGACAAAAAGATCGGTTTGTTTTGCTGCGCAGCCGTCTCCAGCGCCTCATTGCACCAGGGCCACCAGTCCACCGGATTTTCGGCGTGCTTTCTCAAATACAGGCTGTTGCTGTGGGCTAACCGATTGGTCATGGGCTCGTCAGGCGTGCATCTAGGCAACTGTTTGCAGTCTAGCGCAGTCCATCGGGCCAGGTTTCTACAGGCTTTTTGCGCAGCCCTACGGGAGCTGCAATGTCCTACGGGAGCTGCAATCGGTGAACATTGATGAAGTGCCTGTCGTAAGACTGCTGATCTTTTTACCAAAATGCTCTATTTTTGGGAAGTTAATGCGTTTGTATAATCTATTTAACTTATCTGAAGCATTTGCCAGATGTGGCGCTGCCTGGAAGTGCGCTTGTTTATTTTTGTTTCATTAAGGCAACTATTCCTGTGACCCAATCTCCTATTGAGCCCCCTAACGACCCTCGCGGCTCTGAGCCCCCCACCACTGGCCCCCGTCGCCCGCTCAGCTTCGATGAGATGGTTGCTGTAGGGGTAGCTTTTTTGTCTATTGGGAGCGTTCTGTTTTGGGGACTGACCCAAGGCGGCATCAATTTAGGCGAGTCTTTAGTGGGATTGGATGCGCCACTAACGGCGGCGACAGGCTCTCAGCTCTCACCTGACTCTGAAGAAGAGGTAGATGAGGCGATCGCCGCCGCCGATGGAATTGCAAACGCTGCGGGAGACATAGAAGAGCTGCCTCGCTCAGCCCGCCGCGAGCTAGCAGCACGAGCCACTGCCAGACGAGAGTCACTCTCCCGCAGGCGCGATCGCAGTATTCTTGGCACCGCCGCTGCTGGCACCGCCGCTGGCGTAGCTGGCGCAGCCGCAACAGAAGGGCTAGCTGCTGACGAAGTTATCCCCGATGTCAACACTGCTGCAACGCCTACCGGGGTCGTCCCTTCAGCCGCCGCGACCGCTGACCCTCAAGACGCCATCAACTTCAACGATGTGCCCGACAACTACTGGGCTAAGCCCTACATCGATGCTCTGAGCAGTCGCGGTCTGACCTCTGGCTTTGAGGACGGTCTTTTCAGACCCGATCAGCCCGTCACCCGAGCTCAAATTGCTAACATTGTTTCTAGAGCGTTTGACCTTAGAGAAGACAAAGAAACGCTAGCGTTTTCCGATGTCAGCGACGATTACTGGGCCAGAGAGCCGATTGAAGAAGTCGTCAGGGGCGGATTTATGACTGGCTTTCCGGACGATACCTTCGCACCGGATATACCTGTCACCCGTACTCAGTCACTAACCACCTTAGTGTCAGGTCTAGGCATAGAGCCACCCAATAACGTGCAGGCGTCGCTGGATCGCTATACCGATGCCGATGCAATTCCAAACTGGGCCGATGGAAAAATTGCTGCCGCTACTGCGGGCAATTTAGTGATTAACTATCCAAACATTGACCAGCTGAAGCCGACTGAGCCGACTACCCGAGCAGAGCTAGCTGCCTTTATCTATCAAGCCCTGGTTGAAACGGGCGCAGTAGAGCCCATAGACTCGGAATATCTGGTAGAGCCCTGAGAGGGGCTACGGAGCCAAATATCTATTGCTACTGATTTATTGGCCTTGCGGCGTAGCGCGACGTGACTCTAGCCACCAGGCAATAGTCACCCAGGCAATCACGCCAATTAGAGCGAGGCCAGTGAATTCTGCGGCCCACTTAACCAACACTGCCAGCGGAACCAGCCGCCCTAAAAAGTAGGTGAGGCTCACCATGACCGACGCCCATGTAGCCGCGCCGATCGCATTGCAGAGTAAAAACTTGGGATAGGGCATACGGGTGATACCGGCCAGCGGCCCGGCAAAAACTCGCAGCAGGGCGACAAATCTGCCGAATAAAACAGCTTTGCCTGCATTTTTGCTGAAGCGATCGCGCACAGCCACCAGTCTTTCTTCTGATACTCTCAGCAGCTTGCCAATTCGCAACAGCAGCGGCCAGCCGCCGTAGTAGCCCAGCAGATAGCCGCCACTATCGCCGATAATCGCTCCGGCAGTAGCCGCTGCCAGCACATACCACACTTTTAATTCGTCGCTGCCTGCCAAAAATCCGCCCACCAGAGTGACCGTCTCTCCAGGAATGGGAATACCCATATTTTCTAGCAGAATGCCGCAGAATATAGCCCAATATCCATATTCGCGAGCGACGTCCTGCATCGTCTCCAGAGATATCAATTCATCCATGCAAAGTGCTCTGCGCCTAAAAGCGGTTAGCTTTCTATATACTTACCAATCTTGGCGCGTTGTTCCGTAAAGTGTCAATTCGATATCTACGGATAGCCTATTTTTTGGATGAACCTGAAATGAACGTCTACTCTGGCACAGCGGCCTTGGCAAAGCTGGCCATAGAGTTAGTGCCTAGCATCTCACTGGGGAAAGTCGGCAGGTCGAGGTGCAGACTACCCTGACGGCTGCGCACGGCCAGGCGATAGCTAGTGCTTTGCAACTCAGCATGAAGCTGACGGTTTTCCTGCTGAATTTTGGCAACTCGATCTTTGACAGCAGACATCCGCTCTGCAAACTTCTCTTTATAAATTCTTGGCATCTCCTGCACCACCTGCTCCAGCATCCGGGTGCGGTCGGTCAGTTCTTGCGTGGTTTGGCGCAGCTGGCAGGCTTCTTCGTCTCGGTCCTCAATTTGCGCCTGATAGAAGGTCACCTGCTCCTCTAGCTTATGTAGCTGGTCGCGCAGCGATCGCACTTCCTGCTGATGCTGCTCAGAGACTTCGGGGGCAGGCATGAAGTCTTTGTTTCCCTTGACCAGTCGAAAAAGTTCTTGAGAAAGCTGCTGCACAAGCTGGTCCCGCATAGACAGCTCTTCTTTTAGCCGGGCGATTTCTGACTGAGTGCTCGAACCGTTACTGCTCACTAGCTGACTCACTGACGATGCCTCTGTATGGTCAAATGGTTGGGATCGAATGGTTTAAATCGGATGGTCTAACGTGACTGGTTTAGAAGTCGTGCTGGAATATATATCACTTCTAGAACGGCGAAGAAAACCTGATCAAGACTGAGGTGGCCATGTAACAAAAGCTACGTCCAAAGCCCTAAGTATTAAAAAGCAGACATTACCCTGAGGCAATGTCTGCTGTGTGCGGCCCGCATCTCATATATTTTGCGGCCTTACATCTTTAGGCTGGAGCCTACGAACCCAGGGGAGCAGCCGAGGCGGTTTCTTCAGATTCGCCACTGTCTTCAGCAGGCTCTTCAAAGAGAATAGTGAGGTAGCGAATCACGTCTTCGCTCAGGCGCATGGCTCGCTCCATAGGGGCAATGGCCGTTCCAGGGGCCTGGTAATTCATCTGAATATAGATGCCTTCTCGGTAGCGGTTGATTTCGTAAGCAAGGCGACGTTTGCCCCGGTGCTGAGTTTCTAGCATCTCAGCGCCCTGTTCTTTGAGGAGGTCTTGGTAGCGACTGATAGCTTGATCGGCGGCTTCGTCACCTAGATCAGGCCGCAAAATGTACATAGTTTCGTAAAGTGTATCCATAGCTCTCGTGAGATCCTTGTGGTCGTAGTGGCCTTTGTCGCGGGCTGGTTTTACCCGATTAAGCGCTGTTTGGCGCGTTATTCGGGCTTAGCGTAGCGCGGATAAAAGCAAGGGCTTACAATCATACCAAGAACTGAGCCTGCTTGTGCGGGCCGAGATATGTCCACCGAAAAGATCACCCCAAACCTATGACGCAGCGCTATGTCCGAGTTCGATCAGCATCAGGGCAGCTTCACTATGGGTTACTCCAGGCGGACCGCCGGGTTCAGGTGCTAGATGCGCCGCCGTGGCGCAACGGCCAGGCAACGTCTACTCAACTTGCGACAGGAGAATACAAGCTGCTTGCTCCCTGTGCCCCTTCTAAGGTGATTGCCGTAGGCCGTAACTATGCCAAACACGCTGCCGAGCTGGGCAATGACTTACCTGAAAGTCCGCTGCTGTTTATGAAGCCGCCTACGGCAGTCACCGCTGCTGACATGCCTATTTTTTATCCGCCTCAGTCTCAGCGGGTCGACTATGAGGGCGAGCTAGCGATTGTAATTGGCGATCGCTGCACCAACTGCGAACCCGCTGAAGCCCGCAGCAAAATTTGGGGCTACACCATCGCCAACGACGTTACCGCTCGCGACTTGCAGCGGCAAGATGGCCAGTGGACGCGGGCCAAGGGGTTTGACTCATTTTGTCCGTTAGGCCCCTGGATTGTCAGAGAAATTCCAGCGGGGGCCCACCTGAAAACGTTTATTAACAGTGAAACGCAACCAGCTCAGTCGGGCTCTATTGCCGACATGATCTTTTCGCCAGATTACTTGGTGGCCTATATCAGCCAGGCGATTACGCTGCTGCCAGGAGATGTAGTGCTCACTGGCACGCCTGAAGGGGTCGGGCCGGTGGGAGTGGGCGATCGCATCCGCATCGAAATCGAAGGCATCGGCGGACTGGAAAACACAGTGCATGCCAAAATCACAAAAGCGCCAGCCTCAAGAGAGCTAGCGCTTCAGTCAGAACTATAGCGAGTGCGCTGCTAATCGCGCATCAGTAAGGCATCTGCATGTTGACTGCATCTGAGATCGTCGGAATCTCAGCGTAGCGGCCCAAAACTGACTGAGCGACAGAGTAAATGACAATCGCCATACCGCCCAAAAACAGAACGTTCAGCAGGGTTTCGCCCACTAGCCCCCGAGTCAGCTCTAGTACATCCAAAATCAAGCTGACGATGGAAATCATAAAGCTGACCAAAATCGCCTGAAGCACATTGAAGCGGATGAAGCGGCTGATATTTGTGTTTCTAATCACGAAGACAAACAGCAGAATGAAAATTACCAGTCCAAAAATGCTGTTTTCAAGCGCAATCAGAGGCTGCAAAGGAGCGAGTATCAGCGAAATGATTTGCAACACAGCAGGTGCTTGTGCCTGCAAAAAAGTAAAAAAGTAGCTGCCCGCCGCGAGCGCAGAAGCTAGCGGCATCACATAAGATAAGGCTGCAAAAGCTCTATCTAGGGCGGTTGCAGATCCATTCATAGCGGACTCCTACAGTTCAGGGATAAACAATTCAGGCACAGATAGCCTTCCCCCTAGCATAGCGTATCTGCCCCATCTGTCAGTGCTTGCCAATCTATCAGCACTTTTCAGCTGTTTGCCTATCGATCTGACAGCTCTGCGATCCGAAAGCCCATCGTACATTCGTATTGGGCGGGGCCCTGGTGCAGCGGCTGGTCAATCGGGCGGCCGCAGCGTAAACGGCCCTGCTGCCAGCGAGGCAGGCCGCTTTGGTTCGCCATCGGACAACCCTGACAGACAGCGGCAGGAGGTAAGAGCTGATTTTCCATAAGAATGACTAACACAAGTACTGCTCCCTCCCGATAAAGCCGCTAGCGGCATAGTTGAAGTGCTCCTATAGTAGGCCACTCACCGGCAGAATCTGTATGGGGTTTTACACAGCTTCAGCACAGTTTGAAGTTCTTTGCACAGTAGTACTTTGCGCGGTGCGTCAAAAAAAGCGTAGTGAGCCGTGAGTGCGCCCATTTTCAACTACAGATTCTTAGCTACAAACGCTCAACCGCAGACAATTGCCTTTATCGGCAGCCAGAGCCGTTAATAGAGCGTTAGAAACAATCGCTTTGCAGCTCGTGTAAAGGCAACATAGTAAAGCTGATTACGCTCGGTAACTTTGCGGTTCAGCATCAGGTTGGGCACATCTACAAAAACATCTTGAAAGGTAGATCCCTGGCTTTTGTGCACGGTCAGGCTGTAGGCGTAGCTGACTTCGTGAAAGAGCTGCTTGTAATCCCAAAAAGACATCCACTGTTTTTTCTCTGCGTAGTCTGAGAGGAGACCTTTAAGACGCTGTTGTTCATCTTCGTGGAGGACTCTGAGTTTTCGTTCCTGATGTTCTTCTGTCTCTATCTCTAGCTCCCATACGAGCCAGCCTTCAAAGCGAGTCAAGTAGGCTTCTAAAACAGTACACTCTTCGGAAGTTTGCAGCAAAATGCCGTCTCTGCCGAGGCAGACATTGTTAGCAACGAGTCTTTCACCGGCGACAAATCGGGCGGCTTTGTCGCCGTAGATGGCCGCGCGAATTTTGTTGTTGAGATAGTTAACTCGTTTATTTGTGTAGGCCAAGACGCGCACCTGATCGGGATCTTTCTCGTAGGCAGGGCTGGTGAAGGCCCGCAGCATAAGCTTTTCCCAGTGCAGCAGGGGGAGGGTGAAAATGCCTTCAGTGTTGGTGGCGTTGCGATCGCTCTCTGGCCTGGGCATCGTCGGCCTGCCCAAATGCGTTCGCACCTCTTCAGCGAGCAGACCGATCACGCCGCCATAGCGAATCACTTCAGTCAGGTCGCTGCGGTGGATAATCTTTTCAAAACAGGGCGCTTTTTCCTCGCCGACCGGCGGCAGTTGGGCCGAATCGCCAACGAACAAAAGCTTGGTGCCCTGCGTCAGTTGGGAGACCGAACTGATCAGCAAATCCCACATTTCCTGGTTGATCATAGAGCATTCGTCCACGACGACCAGATCGTACTCAGTGGTCAAATTTTTCCGATCTCTATCCGGTTCAAACTTTTGGCCACCAGTCTCTTTATCAATCACAGGCCGCAGCCCCAAGAGCTTACAGCAGGTCATGCAGTCGACCTCACAGCCCCAGCGATAGGCCATCGCCTGCAATACCTTGGTCGCTTTGTTGCTAAGTGCAGTCAGGGCAACGGGCCTACCGTCGCGCTGCTGCTGAAGCCGGGCAATCAGCGCCTGTAGCAGCGTGGTTTTGCCGGTGCCCGCGTAGCCTGTGAGCAAATAGATCTTCTCGTCGCTGCGCACGAAGTCTTCTAAAGCTTGCAGTGCGTCCCACTGCTGCTGACTGAGATTAATCCCGGGCAATACCTGAGGAATGCCCGCTACAGAATCGGCATCAGTTGTCGGCGAGGTCTGAGGCATGGGTGGAGCGGCTAATCTATGGCCTATTGTAGCTGCGTTGTGACTACTCCCGACGTTGACCGCCTGGCGGTACAACGCGGGCTTCCCTGGCTCTCAGCCCGACGTTCTTCCTACGGAAGCGCTGCGCGAACACCTATCGGTAGAGCGCGAGGCTTCCCGCCGACTAGCTAAAATTGCGCACCAGCGAAGGCTCAGCTATCTGCTGAGTATGACCAAGTTTGGAAAATAGACGATCTCAACAGTAGCCATAACGGTGCTAGAGAAGACGGGACAAGGTTAAACCCTCATTTTTTACATTAGGTAAGGATGCGGCTCTACTTTTTAATCGAACTACTCGCTCGATTAAAAAGCGATCGCTTTGAACACCAATCTACTCACTTGCCTGTGTCCTCTTGCGATTCCTCTCTCGCGAGAGGGTGATAACCAAGTCAATCATTCTTTCTGGCTCTATCTTGATATTCTATTAGCTACCACCTGAGAGATAACTTACGATAGGTGCCTCCTTAGGTAGAGGGAGCGTTTAGGCGGCTCTCCTACGCTTGGAAAGCTACTTACACCGGATCAATCACAGCAAGCTCAATCTTTAGATCGAACGCTAACAGATCTGATTTCGCTGGCGATCCACAGGAGATTTTCGACTATGTTTTTTCACAAAAAAGAGCTAATTGCAAAAGAGGTCAAGGTAGACGAGCCCAATCCTCAATTTGCGCAGCTTTTACTAGAGCAGTTTGGCGGTGCTACCGGTGAACTTACCGCCGCCTTGCAGTATTGGGTTCAGTCTTTTCATGTCGAGAACAAAGGCATTAAAGACATGCTGCAAGACATCGCTATTGAGGAGTTTAGCCACTTAGAGATGGTTGGCAAGCTGATTGAAGTTCATACTAAAAATGCAAAGCAGGCCGGTCAAGAAGCTGCCTTCAATAGCAGCTTATTTGCTGTACGCGGCATTGGCCCTCACTTCTTAGACTCTCAAGGCTCTGCTTGGACAGCTGCTTACCTAAATGAGGGTGGAGATGTCGTCCGTGACTTACGAGCTAACATCGGAGCTGAAGCAGGTGCCCGGCAAACTTACGAATCGCTGATCAAGATTGCGCCCGATGCCGGAACGAAAGAGACTTTAGTGCATTTGCTAACCCGTGAGATTTCTCACACTCAAATGTTCATGAATGCGCTGGAGTCGATGGGTAAGCTTACCGAGCCGTTCTTTGGTAATGTGCAGCCCGACGATACGGTAGATATTTACTACAATCTCTCCACTGAGGGCAGTGAGGGCAGTGACCATCGAGGCCCTTGGAATTCTGATGAGAATTTCCGATATATTGCTGACCCGATGCAAGAGGTTAACAAAGTCCATAAGTAAGTGAACAACGCACCCGAAGAGCCTACGAGTTCAGCGGTACAAGTTGTTAAAAGTCGTCAGTAGATATCAGGAATCCGCTGTTAGATACTGCCTTTGTTCGATAGAGACTTGGCACGTACGTGTTCAGCATACGTGTTCAGCATATAAATAAGCAGCTATGTTTTTGAGCGTCATAGCTCGGGCGACTTGTTCAGTGAATGAGTCGCCTTGCTGCTAGAGAGCAATATCACGCCCGCAAGTTTTCAGGAGTCGTTAATATTATTCAACGGATAACCGGTTAACCTGGAGAAGTTCTCAGGCATTTACAAACCAATAATATTGATGACTTACGTACCTTTGGCCGCACGCATTTTTCTGGCGCTGATTTTCCTGAACTCGGGAATAGGACAGCTGACAGGGTTTTCAGAGTTTGTCCCGACAATTGCCAGCAAAGGTCTGCCGCTGCCGCAGGTGTTAGCAGCCGGTACCATCGCATTCCTTTTGCTGGGAGCAGTATCGCTAATTTTAGGCTACAAGGCCAAAATTGGCGCTTCTCTCATTATTCTCTTTCTGGTACCAGCAACTTTGGCTTTTCACCCGATTGCAACAGACTTGACAGGTTTCTTGAGAAATTTGGCGTTGATTGGCGGGCTGATGATGGTGATTGCCTACGGCCCTGGTCTGATTAGCATAGACGCTAGCAAAGGGTAAGGTCGGTGAAGGAATGGGCCAAAGGAATGGATAGAGCTACGAGCCAGCAGTGTGTGTGCGGTAGCCAGCGGCGGTATGCCAACTGCTGTGGCCCTTATTTAACGGGCGAAGCTACGGCTCCGACGGCTGAGGCTTTGATGCGATCGCGCTACAGTGCCTTCGCCCAGGGCAATATTGACTACCTGATCGCCACTCACCATCCCACTAGCCGCAGATCTGATGACCGAGCCGACTTAATTAAAAGCATCAAAAACACTCACTGGGTCAACCTGCTGATTGTCAGTACTCACAAGGGACGGGCAAAAGATCAAACCGGAACTGTGGAATTTGTTGCAGCTTACCGGTCTGCGCTCTGGCTAGCGAGTGTCGCTCCGCTTGAAAGTCTGTCGCAGCTACACGAGAAATCTCAGTTTGTGCAAACAGATCGCCAGTGGTTCTATATCGGCGGCGATATTTTGATGCCCTATCAGCCTAAGCGTAGCGGGCCCTGCTGGTGTGGCAGCGGTAAAAAGTTTAAGCAGTGTCACGGTTGAGCAGTAGGCCAGCTGAGCGATGGGCCAGTTGAGCAGCGAGCTAAATAGATCGCAGTAGGCGCTCTTGCTCTAGATGCCCATGCCGCTCAGCGTTGTCAGCAGACGGCTCAGCGTGTCAGTGACTTTGGGATGATCGCTTTCAAACTGTTCAATGAGCGCCGGTAGGCTTTGCGCCGTTGTCTCTCGGCTTTCTGAGCTGTCGGGATTTTGCAGCTGATCTTCCAGGTCGGCTATAAGTGAGAGCAGTCTGTCTTTCACCGTTGTATCAGGCGTGTTGAGCCGGTCGATTTCGATGTGGAGCGCTTCTATAGACTGGCTGATTTCTTGGTTATTCATAGCGATCTGTGCTGTGAGATGGGCTGTAGTGGGGTCGTTTCTATTGTAGAGCCCCTGTAGCGACAGAGCCGCCTAGGCGATCACCCCCTTAAGGGCCAAAGCCCCTGGCTGTCGGCAGATGAATATCGGGCGCACGCCGTAGTATATACTGCTGAATCTGGTACCGGTCAATGCTCCGACTTGTCAAGGCTCGACCTGTCAATGAAAGGCAGTTTATAGATTAGATTCAGACTGCCAAAGCTCTAGCGCAGAGGGTCAAGAGCGGGTGCGCGCTCTTTGACAAATGAAAACTGGTCAAATTCAATACAAAACCATGCGCAGAGCTATTGTTAGGCTGTGGGTTGGTAAGCAGCGTATTTCAGACTGAGTCGAATTTAGATCGTTGACTGGCAATAACCAGGTAGTGTTTGTTCTACTTCTCCCCAATGTCCTTAATAAATCCCTGGGATGGTTCTATGCTGGAACTAAGATCTCGCTTGGCTCAAAAGTCTATGGTAACTTCTACCCGCTATCCGGTGATGGTCATTGGTGGGGCAGAAGATAAGACAGATGAGTGCGATATCTTGAGGGCTTTTTTTGAGAGCGCCGGTGGGGAGGGTGCTGCTATTGGCATTATTCCTTGCGCCTCTAGGGAGCCGAGTATTGTCGGTGATCGCTATTATCAGATTTTTCAGCGGATGGGCGCTCAGCGGGTTCAGGTATTGGACATTCGCCAGCGCGACGAGTGCGATGAAGCCCGGTGGTTGGATATTTTGGGCGCTTGTACAGGCGTGTTTGTAACGGGGGGCGATCAGCTGCGGCTACGCGATTTGATCGGTGGCACTCGCCTGATGGAGATCATCAAGCAGAAAGTTAGAGGCGGTGATTTGGCGCTAGCCGGTACCAGTGCTGGCGCTGCCATTATGGGCGAAAAAATGATCGCTGGCGGCAGCAGCGGCGAATCGCCCAACCAGGCTTTGGTCGATTTGACCGATGGCTTAGGCATTGTGCCCGAAATGCTGATCGATCAGCATTTTCACAACCGCAATCGCATGGCCCGGCTGCTGAGTGCGATCGCCGCTCACACAGACAAGCTCGGCATCGGCATTGATGAAGACACTTGCATTGCGATAGTCGGCGACGGCACCTTTCAAGTGTTAGGCAAAGGCACCGTTACCATTGTCGATCCCGGCAGCTTGGTTCGCACTAACTACGCCCAGACCAGCGAAGCCGATCCCCTGAGTCTTCACAACTTGAGAGTTCATGTCCTGAGCCGGGGCGATCGCTACGACTACAAAAACCGAGCCATCCTCTAGCACCCACCCTCTAGCGTCAGTGGATATTCCAGTGGACGTTGCCGGTCGCTCCGCTAGCAAAGCAGTTCCCTCAAACCGTTTTATTCAGTCATTCTATCCAGTCAAAGGTTGTATCTAGGTTATTGGCAACAGGCTAACGGCCTCCTAAACTTATGAAAATCCTCAAAACCCAAACGCTCCGTGGCCCTAACTACTGGAGTATTCGCTATAGCAAGCTAATTGTCGTCCGACTGGATCTAGAGGATCTAGCTGAGCGGCCTTCGGATACAATTCCAGGATTTTACGACGGCCTGGTAACGGCGATGCCCAGCTTGATTGAGCACTTTTGCTCACCGGGATACCGGGGCGGCTTTTTGAGCCGGTTGCAGGAGGGCACTATGATGGGGCACATCATTGAGCACATAGCCCTAGAGCTGCAAACCCTGGCGGGCATGGACGTTGGCTTTGGCCGCACCCGAGAAACAGCCACTCCCGGCACCTATCAGGTCGTCTTCCAATACGAAAATGAGGAAGCCGGACGCTACGCGGCTCGGGCCGCGTTGCGCCTGTGTGAAAGCATTATCGAAACCGGCAGCTATGCCAACAGCGAACTCCAAAAAGACTTAGAAGACCTCAGAGAGCTGCGAGTAGCCGCCGCTTTGGGACCCACTACAGAAGCGCTGGTGCGCGAGGCCGAAGCGCGAAATATCCCCTGGTTTGAGCTAGATGTACGCAATCTGTTGCAGTTTGGCTATGGCCTGCATCAAAAGCGGGCTCAGGCGTCGCTCACGGCCTACAGCAATATTTTGGGCGTTGAGCTGGCCTGCGATAAAGAGAGCACCAAGCAAATATTGGCAGGCGCGGGCATTCCTGTCCCCAAAGGCAATGTGGTTTACTCCCTGCGCGAGCTAGAAGATTCTCTCGACTGGCTTGGGGGCTACCCAATTGTGATCAAGCCACTAGACGGCAATCACGGGCGGGGCATCACCCTGGATATTCAGACCTGGCAAGAGGCTGAGACCGCTTATGACAAAGCCAAAGAAGTCTCAGATGGGGTGATTGTAGAGCACTACTACAAGGGGCGAGACCACCGTATTTTAGTGGTCAACCACAAATTAGTAGCCGTGGCAGAGCGGGTGCCCGCCCACGTCGTAGGCAATGGTCAAGACCCAATTGAAACGCTGATTGAGCAGACCAACCGCGATCCCCGGCGAGGCCAGGGCCACGACAACATCCTCACTCAGATCCAGCTAGACCGCAGAACCGATCAGCTACTTAGTAATCAGGGCTACACACTCGACACCGTTCTAGCAACCGGTGAGGTCTGTTATTTAAGAGAGACGGCTAATCTCAGCACTGGCGGCATTGCAATTGATCGCACGGATGAGATTCATCCAGATACGATCTGGATGGCTGAGCGGGCCTCTCGATTGATCGATCTAGACGTAGTGGGGATAGATGTCGTCACGACTGACATTTCTCAGCCATTGCAGGCAGTAGACGGCGTGATTGTCGAAGTCAATGCGGCCCCTGGCCTGCGGATGCACGTAGCACCTAGTGAAGGCGTCGCCCGCAATGTTGCTGGCCCAATTCTCGATATGCTGTTCCCGCCGAGCGCGCCGACTCGCATTCCGATTGTGGCAATTACAGGCACCAATGGCAAAACGACGACGACCCGGCTGACGGCCCACATCTTTCGTCAGGTTTATGACACCGTTGGCTTCACCACTACAGACGGCATCTATCTAGGCAATCACCTGGTAGAAAAAGGCGATACGACCGGACCTCAAAGTGCGCGAATGATATTGCAGGATCCGACAGTTGAGGTAGCCGTTTTAGAGACCGCTCGGGGCGGGCTGCTGCGTTCGGGATTGGCCTTTCGGTATTGCGATGTTGGGGTTGTGCTAAATGTCGCTGCCGACCACCTTGGCCTGGGCGATATCAACACGGTTGACGAGCTGGCTAAGCTTAAAGCGGTTGTTGCAGAAGCGGTTCATGCCAATGGCTATGTGGTGCTCAATGCAGACGATGAGCGGGTGGCGGCGATGGCCGACCGGGTGGATGGTAAGGTGGCCTATTTCTCGATGAATCCCGATCATCCGCTGGTGCGATCGCATGTTCAAAACGGCGGTATTGCAGCCATTTACGAAAAGGGTTACCTATCAATCTTGCAGAATGACTGGCTGCTGCGCATTGAAAAAGCAGAGCGCATCCCGGTGACGATGGGCGGACTTGCCTCCTTTATGATTGCCAATGCGCTAGCCGCCAGTCTGGTGGGCTTTGTTCAGGGGATAAAAATAGAGGATATTCGAGCAGCTTTACGAAGCTTCAAGGCATCGGCTAAGCAGATCCCAGGGCGGATGAATTTGTTTAACCTGGGCCGCTGCCACGCGCTGGTAGACTACGCTCACAACCCGGCAGGCTATGAGGCGGTTGGCAGCTTTGTGAAAAACTGGCCAGGGCCTTCGATGGGCGTAGTCGGTGGCCCTGGCGACCGGCGCGACGAAGATTTTGTAGCGCTGGGCAGGCTGGCCGCTGAGATTTTTGACCAGGTTGTGGTTAAAGAAGACGACGATACGCGCGGTCGGCCTCGCGGTGAAGCTGCTGAGCTAATTATGCAGGGCATTGCACAGGCACCAGTAGCCGATGCGCCGTCGCCAATTGTCCATCTAGACGAGGCGGGAGCGATTGACTGGGCGCTGGATAATGCGCCAGATCAGGGGCTGGTAGTAGTTTTGCCAGACAGCGTCAGCCGGGCGATCGCGCTGATCAATGCCCGAGGCCCAATTCCAGATAGTCTGGATTCTTTGGAAGGCGCTTATCAGATAAATTCCAATGGTTCATCACCGAGCAACCCAATCTCTGGCCCGGCTTCTGGCCCAATTTCTGAGGGGAGCGCTAACGTGGATATAGAGGTATCAGCGTCTAGCGTAGCGGCCACCCCTTCTTAAGCTGACCCGCTAAAACCGGCTTAACTCAGCTTTTGGGAAACGGCGTCTGAGAAAATGCCGTCTGGAAAGCGGCGTCTGAGCAATGTAGGAGACTCACTTTTTCAATGGTTATCAACGCATCTCGAACTGACGCTAAGGCAGCAACTCGCTCTGACTACGAAGACAAAACCCAGGCGATCGCCCGGCAGCTTTTAGCCGACAGTCAGGGCAAGCGATCGCTCTTTTCTAAGGTGCGCGATCAGCTGCGCTGGGACGACAAGCTGCTGGGTTGGACGATGGACAACCCCGGCCTGCGGGTGCAGATGTTCCGCCTAATAGACTGCCTGCCCGCGCTGACAACTAAGGCTGAAATCGCCCGTCACCTGCAAGAGTATTTGGGTGACGACAGCGTCGAATTGCCGCAGGCGCTCAAAGGGCTGCTCAACTTTGCTGACCCAGACTCCATGCCCGCACAGGTAGCGGCCACTACGCTCTCAGGCGCAGTCGAAACGCTGGCCCGCAAGTACATCGCCGGAGAAAATCTCAAGCAAGCGCTGAAAAGCATTGAGCGGCTGCGCAAGCAGTCCATGACGTTCACCGTCGATCTGCTGGGGGAGGCAGTTGTCACCGAAACCGAAGCCCAGGCTTATTTGGATCGGTATTTAGACCTGATGGCTGAGCTGACGACAGCCGCTCAAAATTGGTCAACGGTACCCCAAATCGACACAGCCGGTGAGCAAAGCCTGCCCAAAGTGCAGGTGACGATGAAGCTGACGGCGTTTTACTCCCAGTTTGATCCGCTGGATGTAGAAGGCTCTCAGGCTAAGGTGAGTGATCGCATTCGCACCCTGCTGCGCCGGGCTGAGGAATTAGGGACGGCGGTGCACTTCGATATGGAGCAGTATCGCTACAAAAATGCCACCCTCGACACGCTCAAGCAGCTGCTGATGGAGCCCGAGTTTCGTGATCGCACCGATTTGGGGATCACCCTACAAGCCTATCTGCGAGACAGCTATGAGGATTTAAAGGGTCTGATTGACTGGGCGAAGGAGCGCGGCAACCCGCTCACCATTCGCCTGGTGAAAGGCGCTTATTGGGATCAAGAGACCATCACCGCTCGCCAAAACTACTGGCCAACACCGGTTTACAATCAAAAGTCTTCTACCGACGCCAACTTCGAGCGGATGACGCAGCTGCTGTTGGAAAATCACGAGCATCTCTACGCCGCGATTGGTAGCCATAACGTCCGGTCTCAGGCGCTGGCGCTGGCGATCGCCAAAACGCTGAAAATTCCACCGCGCCGAATTGAGTTTCAGGTGCTTTACGGCATGGCCGACACCCTGGCGACCGCGCTAGTCAAACAGGGTTACCGGGTGCGGGTCTACTGCCCTTACGGCAAGCTGATCCCGGGGATGTCCTATCTGATTCGGCGACTGCTGGAGAATACGGCTAATAGCTCATTTTTGCGTCAGAGCCTGGAAGACCGCCCGGCAGAAGAATTGCTAGCGATTCCCGTTTGGGGTGCAGGTGACGAAGACACTGCCGAAGTCGCCCCCAAACTCATTGCTTCGGCTGCTGACCCGGTCACGCGAATTGATCCATCGGCGGATACTGACTACGCGGTTTTGCATCACTGGCAAGAAGCGATCGCCGCGCTCAAATCCATCCAGCAGCAGCTCGGCAAAGCCTACTGGCCGCTGATCAACGGCGAATCCGTCCAGACAGAAGCCAAAATTCCTTCGGTAAATCCGTGCAATCCGACCGAAGAAGTCGGCACCATTGGTCAGATTGATATTGACCAGGCAGATCAGGCGGTAGCTGCGGCCAAAGCAGCCTTTAAGACTTGGAGCCGAACGCCAGTCCGCGAGCGAGCGGCTATCGTCTGCCGGGCGGCAGATCTGCTAGAAGCCAGGCGCCATCAGCTCAATGCTTGGATGGTCTTAGAAGGCGGCAAACCCTTACAGCAGGCGGATGCAGAAGTCTCGGAGGCAGCGGATTTCTGTCGCTATTACGCGGCTGAAATGGAGCGGCTAGACGATCCGATTGTCTATGACGTGGCGGGAGAGAGCGATCGCTACTTCTACCGGCCCAAAGGCATTGTATTAGTGATTTCGCCCTGGAATTTTCCGCTGGCAATTCCGACCGGGATGACGGTCGCAGCGCTGGTAACCGGCAACTGCGTGATGCTAAAACCGGCAGCGGTCACCTCTGTGATTGCCGCTCAGCTAGCCGATATTTTGGTAGAAGCAGGCATTCCTGAAGGCGTCTTCCAGTATCTACCCGGTAAGGGCTCGACTGTGGGTAATCACTTGGTCAAGCACCCCGATGTGAACATGATTGTGTTTACCGGCTCGCAGGAAGTGGGCTGTCAGATCTATGCGGACGCGGCAATTTTGCAGCCAGGGCAAAAGCACCTGAAGCGAGTCGTCGCAGAAATGGGCGGTAAAAATGCGCTGATTATCGATGAGAGCGCTGACCTGGATCAGGCCGTGCAAGGCGTGGTGTATTCTGCCTTTGGCTACAGCGGTCAGAAGTGCTCTGCCTGCTCCCGCGTGATTGTGCTGGCACCAGTTTACGAGGCGTTTGTCAGCCGCTTATTGGAAGCAACCAAATCGCTCAACGTGGGCGATGCGACCCATCCGGGGACTCAAGTTGGCCCGGTGATTGACGCAACTGCTCAAAAGCGAATTCGAGAATACATCGAAACAGGCAAAGCAGAAGCGACCCTGGCACTGGAACTACCTTCGCCAGAACCCGGCTATTTTGTGGGGCCGGTGATCTTCACCGATGTCGATCCGCAGGCGACAATTGCCCAAGAAGAGATTTTTGGGCCAGTGCTGTCGGTGATTCAGGCGGCAGATTTTGAGGAGGGGTTGGTGATCGCCAATAGCACTGACTACGCTCTCACCGGTGGACTCTACTCCCGCACGCCCTCTCACATTGAGCAAGCCTACGCAGAATTTGAAGTCGGCAATCTCTATATCAACCGTACGATTACTGGCGCGATCGTCGCCCGTCAGCCCTTCGGCGGCTACAAACTCTCAGGCGTTGGCTCTAAAGCTGGTGGCCCCGACTACCTGCTGCAATTTCTAGATCCGCGCACCGTCACCGAGAATGTTCAGCGTCAAGGCTTTGCCCCGATTGAAGGGATGGAGTAGGCACTTCCAACCTACCGGCAGGCGAAACCATTTTTTGAAAGACCCTTTTAATACTGGCCTCGTCAACCCGTAGATAGGCAACCGAATTTGCTGATCAGCTTGTTGGAACAGAAGGCTTTGACCGTTTCGCCGTATGCATTTCCAAGTAGGGTGGCGATGTTGTTGTGATCAGCGCCCTTCGCCACCCAGATTTCTTTTGGCTCAGGAGAGGCCTGATACAGACGCTCGCTCATTACAGCAGGAACATCAAGGTCCTGGTCGCCATGCACATAGAGGACGGGAACTTTTAGCTGACTGACTTTACTAAGGGAGTCAAAAGGATGAGCCAGTAGCTGCTCAATAGGAAAAAAGCGATAGATTGACCTGCCGTTTACCACGTCTTTCATAGCGGTAAACGAGCTTTTAACAATCAGACTGGCCATGCTGGGCTGCTGAGATGCAAGGTGAATGGCGATCGCCCCGCCCATAGAGTGACCGCAAACGGTGATTTGCTCCGGCGCAATCTGGCGCACTGCCGTCAGGTATTGCCACGCGGCATCGGCATCGGCATAGGTCGTTTGCTCTGTAGGGCCGACGCCCGTGCTTTGTCCGTAGCCGCGGTAGTCAAAGGCGAATACCGAAAAGCCCAAATTGTAGTAAAAGCGAATTCGCTCTAAGTTATAGCTGATGTTGCCGTAGTTACCGTGGCAAAGCAGCAGCACTTGACGACTGCCCGGATGGGGCAACCACCAGCCGTGTAGCATACCCGTTTCTGAAGATACGGCCTCTACACCCGCCTTCTGCTCAACTTGTACCCAAACGTCTTCGTAGGGCAAGCCGCTATCGGCTGGGGTACTCATCAGATGAGGCAAAGGGCGAAAAATCAGCTTCGCCTGAGCACAATAGAGCGCCAAACACGTGCCCGCGTAGGCAACAGCAGCCAGGCTACCGGCAAACAGTAGCGGGCTTACAGCCTTGTGGGCGAAGCTAGCCATAGCGATCAGATGCAACAGATGAGGAGTAAACATGGACTGAGTAGACGAGTAAACCAGGACGTAAGTTCAGTTTACCCTCAGCCCCGACCCAAAAAGGTGCCCGTAGGCACCCTTCAAACTAGTCTCAAACTGGCCTGTCTCAAGATAGGGACTGGCCTCTCTATGTGTCAGCTAGTCGCCTATCGACGAAGCCACTTGGCCGCGATCGCACCAAGCGCTGCACCCACCAGCGGATTGCTCAAAAACTTTAAGATAGCTGGCTGATCGGCAAGCACATCTTGAAAGACATCAGGGTGAGCAGTATAGGCAAAAGACGCTAGCTTACCTACGTCGTCTGAATTCATTTTCTTGGCATTATGAGTCGACAGGCCCAACTGCTTTTCTAGGTCGCGATCACTCAACCCTCGCTCTTTGAGATGCTTAAAGAAGTCACGAGCCACATCATCGCGCTCATTTGGCTTAATCTTTGCGATCGCCTGCTTCAGTTCAGGATCCATCTGACTTGCTGGAACCCGTTCCGGGTGGAAAGACCGCCTGAGTAGACCGTGGCGCTCGTCGCGAGAAGAGCGATCAGCAAAGTCATCGAAGCTCTGATACTTTTCGCCGAGGGCGTCATTATCATTGAGAACTTCCTTGTTACCACCCGCTAGATCTTTCATAATCTCGCGTTTGTATTTATCACTTGTAGACATGAGAGCAAACTCCAAATTGATGAGTGTTTAGTTAAGGTATGGTGCCAGGCTGAACCACAGACTTTCTAAAAGGCTGATACCAGATCACCTGGCACCAGCCTGGCTAGATCCTTAGGAAGGCTGTTCGTACTCGATTTGCCGGGTTTGCGAGTCGTAGTTAGCCTGTAAGATCAGCTCTTTATCAGGGGCGTACACCAACACTTTCAAATCTTTATCGGGAAAGCTTTGGCGAAAGCCCTGAAGCAGAGATCGAGAGAGATCTTTCACTTCGCTAGGCCGCACTGAGTCACTGATAACAACGCCAAGTTTGTCGTTGTCGCGCACGTAGGCGTCGGATATCAGCCCTTGAGCTGCGCTAATAACCCAGTCACCATAGGTTTGCCCAGCGGTGGAGTTACCTCGCTGTAGCTGCTCGTAGCCGATGCTAGTTCCTGTCGGAGCTTCACGAGTAGCAGTAGCACAGCCGGTAGTAACGGTGAGCAGCAGTACCAGCGCTAGGGCTGTGAGCCAGCGACGGCTGCGTTGAAAGAACGTCATGGTGTTTCCATGTTCCTTGGCTTGACGACAAAAAGAGTGCAGCGCTCCTTATATCGAGCGCTATCAGACTGCATATTACGAAATTCCACAGCCTACCTGACACTTCTAAAAGGGTAAATGCAAGTAGCAACCAATTTCTTTAGATAGATTCTCGAATATCCTCTGCTTAGAGTGATATAGCTCCTGTCGAGTTGCTTAGGACACTTTTATCGGCCGAAACTGTTATCTGACAAAAGGCAACTCGACTCGCAAAGTAAGAATGCATCCAGCAATTCCAAATTCCAAGATACGGACAAACCAATCAGCGCTGAAGGGCTGACTAGCCATCGACGAGGAAAGCCGTCAAGAGGTGTTTCTCATCTGCTTAGCAGACTTTTTCTTCTCATCAAGCATGAAGTCAATCAGCGCTGTCCAGCTCTCGAACCATAAGTACTTGGTGAGTGCCAGGATATCTTGAAAGAAGCCTTGGCGAGTGCCGCGCTGCTGACGAATCTGTTGATAGCGCTCGTCGGCCAGATGCAAGATTGTATGAAACAAGAATGCCAATAGGTTCAGGGTCAGTAAAAAGGCAGACAGATGCTGTTTGCCATGGCCAAAGTTGTGTTCGAGGTGGTAGCCCTGAGTCTTGAGCACATTGTGGTTTTCGTTTTCAGTCTTCCAGCGGCTGCGACCAGCAGCGGCAATCTCAAAGGCTTGCGAGTCATCAATAGGGTGGTTGGTAACCCAGCTATTGAGATGGAGCACCTTGCCGTCTGCGGGCCGCGACACCGTCAGCTCACACCAGTTGACCGACAGGGCAGGGGCTTCTGAGCGCAGTGCCACATCGTTGAGATAGCGCACTTGCCACAGCTCATCGCGGCGACCGTGGCGCTGCACTTGTGTCACCGTCTTGACATTGCCATTGGCAGCCTTGAAGCCAATCCAGTCATAGAGGGCCGGATGTGACTCTGGCAGGCAGACGAAGATAAAGTTGAAGCGTGCAGCCAAAGCCGCTGCGCACATCGGCTGACGACTGAACAGGTCATCGCCAAGCAAGGTCACCGCCTGCTGCTCGAATATGGCTGGCGCTGAGCCGATCCACCGTTTCGCGGCAGCTTGTTCGCAGTCCTGCTTGGTATGGCCATCTTGAGGGGTGACAAACATAGGCGGCAGTGAAATCACAGCTGGTTCACTCGGCGCGACAATCACTGGCAACAGCGCTTTGTGCGAATAGGTCACCTGCCCGCTTTTAGACGTGCGCGTCGAGCAGCACGGACAGCTCACCTGCTGAGAACTGTAGTATTCTGTGCCGTCTAGCGCCACCAGCAGGTTGCCGCCTAGCCGCTCAAATCTTTGCAAGTAGCCCTGTGCCTGAAGCGTCCGGTAGAAGCTGATAAACGCCGGAAAAAGCCCCGCTGCTGCTAGCTGGTCAAGGATATTGCGGATCTGCACGACGCTCGGTATCTGCGTTAGCCCGAACAGACTCTGAGCATTATCTTGACCGCTGCGACTATTGAGCTGGCGCTGAAACTCTAAGAACGATGCGCTCTGCATGAAAAAGCATGAAAAGGCTCCCACAACCACATCCCTGAGACTGTAGCTAGTTGCGTTACTCGGTTGGCGCGGGTCATCCATCTGGGCAACTGCATCCCTGAGCGTCGCTGATAGACCCTCAAAACTGAGACTGGCTGGGGGCATGGGCTGAGTCATTACAGACGGAGGGCAGATTGATTGAACCTTACTGCATATCCTGGAAAACGTCTCATGCTTTTTCTAAATATCTATGGCGAATGTCCGTTAGTTGGAATTTGGAATTGCTGGAATGCATCCTTACTTTGCTATAACTGAGAAAAGACAAAGGCTCAGGCGAGACGCCTTTGCCTGAAGACGAAATCCTGAAGATAAATCTAAAAACCAGCAGTCCAACCTATCTTTTCCCGTTCCCCCTGCTCCTATTTTTCCTTCCCAGACTGCCAATAGCGATAAGCGCTATACGCCATAGTCGTTACGCCAGCAATCAAAGCAGTCTCATCAATTTCAAACTGTGAGTGGTGTAGCGAATAGTTGTGCCGGCCTGCAAAACCAACGCCCAAGCGAAACATTGTGCCAGGGGCGATGCTGGTGTAGTTGGCAAAATCTTCTGCGCCCATGGAGGCATCGGCTATCCACTGAATGCGATCGCTGCCCAACGCCTCACTCGCACAGTCAGCCACCAGTCGGGTCAAATCAGGATCATTGAGCACAGAGGTGCAGCGACGGCGATAGTTAACGGTGCAGGTCGCGCCATGTAGGTGACAAACGTCGGTGGCAATCCGCTCTATCCATTCTGGGAGCAGGGCGTGAGTGTCGGCATGGAGCGATCGCACCGTTCCCGTCAGCCGCACCTGATCGGCAATCACATTCGGCGCACGGCCACCCGAGATCTGACCAATCGTAATCACAGCCGGGTGCAGCGGGTTAATCGTCCGACTGATCGCCTGCTGGAGCTGCGTGATGACTTGAGCCGCAATCCAAATAGCGTCAATCGCTTCATGCGGGCGCGCCCCATGACCAGATTCACCCAAAATCACAATTTCCAGATCATCGGCAGCAGCCGTGAGCGCACCCTGACGCAGCCCGATTATGCCAGCAGGAATGCTAGGGAATACGTGCAGGCCCAAAATAGCGGCAACATCTTGCATGACGCCGTCTTCGATCATCCACTTTGCCCCCTGAGAGGTTTCTTCAGCGGGCTGAAAGAGAAATCGGGTCGTGCTTGGAAAAGGCTGCTCACTGTCATTAACTAGCTCAGCCAAAACCATTGCTGTGCCGAGGCCAACAGCCGTATGAGCATCATGACCGCAGGCGTGCATAATCCCCGGACTTTTGGAGACGAATGGCAGATCCGTTTTTTCGACAATCGGCAGCGCGTCCATGTCGGCGCGAATGGCTAGCACGTCCTGATTAGGCGGCGTCTCACCTTTCAGCTCAGCGACAACGCCCGTCTTGCCAACCATCTCCTGCACCTGAAAGCCGCAGGAAGAAAGTACGCCTGAAATGTAGGCAGCCGTCTGATATTCCTGGCCGCTGAGTTCGGGATGGGAGTGAACGTGGCGGCGAATTTCGGTGATGCGTGGTGAGAGCTTGGTCGCGATCTTTTGAATGGTGGAGAGCATGGAAAGCGCAGAGAGAGCAGTTTTATCTTAAAGCTTTATAGCATTAGCGATATTACTGGCGCTGTGTGATCGCCATGACAACACTCCTCAGATATAGATATAGGCTGCTGCCAAAGTTCTCTAGCTAGCCCGCTGTCAACCGCCAGCCAGCCGTCTCTAACCCATCAAGATCACATTATCGATTACATGAATGACCCCATTGTCAGCCTCAATATCTGCCGCGACAACCGTCGAATTTTTGACCTCAAAGGCTGGTTCAGTCCGAATAGGAATGGGCGAACTTTCGAGTGAGGTGAGCGTATCAGTCGGCAAGAGATCCGCTTTTCGCCAAGATCCAGCGACAACGTGATACTTCAAAATTCGCGCTAGCTGCGGCGGATTGTCTACCAGCGTTTGAACGGTGCCAGGCGGCAGCTTTGCAAAGGCATCATCAGTCGGCGCGAATACGGTAAATGGGCCACCGGTTGCCAGCACATCCACCAATCCTGCTGCTTTAACCGCTGCTACAAGCGTGGAGAATCCTTCAGTCTCAACAGCAATTTCTACGATACTCGGCATTACCATTCCTTGGGAAAAGTACGTGAAAAATTAAAGGGGCAATTTGAAGTGAAAAAGTTTTGCAGATTCAGAAGTCAGAATTTACCTGTCTCCTGTCTCCTGTCTCCTGTCTCCTGTCTCCTGCACTACCGATAGCTCTGATCCTGCACATCCCGCAGTCTCGCTTCCGGACGCTTAAAGCGATCAATCTGCTGTTCAAAAAACTGACGGTTAGCTTTTAGATGCTCGGGATTAGTATCATCTAGTGGATAGAGTAGCGCTGCCCGCAGGGCCTGAATTACCGCAGAGGTGACGTTGTACATAGAGCGCTGGAAGGTGATGCCTAGCTGAATTAGCATATCGTCTTCGCCGCGCCCGTGCTTTTGGTATTCTTCAACCAAATAGTCTGGTAGAAAATGCAGCATGTCTTGCATTAGCAGCGTAGGGGGAATACCGGCGCTGCCTACCGGAAAAACATCGGCGTAAAGAATGCCGTAGTGAAAGTCTTTTTGATCGGCAGGAACCTGCCCTGCCTGAGCGTTGTAAGACTTGGTACCTCGGAAAGGAGCCGTGCGATAAAAGACAGCTTCGACATAGGGTAGAGCCGCTTCGTACAGCCAGGTAAAGGCTTGAGACTTAGGAATAATTTCATAGCATTCACCATCGATATAGACATGGTGAAAGATTGGGCGACCCGCTACAGCGAAAATGCCGTTAACCAAAAACTCCATCGCTTCAGGCACAGTCGTCATTTTACCTTCGTCGTACAGATCGCTCATCTCAAAGAAGACAGGAGCCATCACCTCCCAGAACAAACCTAGGTTGGCATAGTAAGAGAGCTTTTTGACCTGCTCTAGAAACATCTCAGGAAAGAGTTTGTAGAGACCAAGCATGGCCGGGTTGCCTTTGAAGTAGGCGCGGATGGCGCGGTCGCTATTCTGCCGGTACTCATCACTATCTAAGTAGGCGTTAAAGGTAGGGTTGATATCTTCATGCCACAGCATTGCTTCCATGCAGGCTTCGGCAAACTCCATATTGACCCGGTCGTGCCAGAGATGATGAAACAGCTTGGGCAGCTTGCGATTGACCTCGCCTTTTTCCATAAAGGCCCGCAGCTCAGGGTGCGCATCCGCTTCACCGCGCCAGATCCGCAAGTCGGCAGTCTCTCCCGAATAAGCGCAGGGGCGGTCTAAATACTCATCAGAGATAAAGTATTTGAAGGCAGGCAAGGGGTTGAGAAACACCTGCTCAGCAATATAGAGCAGATCTCGCCAGTAGAAATCCATCGGCACGGCGTAGGCTTTGTAAATGCCGATGATTTGCTTGAGATTGTCGGGCGTGTCGGGCAGCATCGAGCCCCCGGCTTCGAGGCGGTGAATGACCTCAGAGAATTCGTGAGTAGACGGCGGTAGGGTGGCAGCAAGGGTAGCAGCAGTCATGGTAGTTTTGGTGAGAAAACAGCAGGTTCGGATTGCAGGGCGATGCGAGTTTCTAGTATGGGCACGGCGGCGACTAATGATCTAGAGCTAGCGGCGCTCCAATGCACTAACCAGTTGGGTTGAAGGCCCAGCACAACAACCAGCGTTGCCAAAATCAGCGCTGGTACTTGCTCGGTAAAGCTGACTTTGCCGTAGTGGGCTTTTTGATTGTCTAAGCGGCCAAAGCAGGTGCGGTTGATCAAAATAACGAAGTACACAGCCGTCAAACCCGTGCCCACCACACACAGGAGGGTTTGCACAGGGAAGACACTGTAACTGCCCTGAAAGACGAGAAATTCGGTGATGAAGCCGACTAGCCCGGGAATACCCGCGCTGGCCATGCCACTGAGCACCAGCAGGGCGCTGACGACAGGTAGACCCCGCAGTGGATTCATCAGGCCATTGAGCTGATCGAGCTGACGGGTGCCCACTTTGTCTTCAACAACGCCGACGAGATGAAACAGCAGCGCTAAAATTAGGCCGTGAGAGACCATCTGAGAGATTGCCCCAACCAGGCTAAGTTCAGTAAAGGCCGCGCCGCCAAGCATCACATAGCCCATGTGTCCGATAGAGCTATAGGCCACCATGCGCTTGATGTCTTTTTGCGCGATCGCCGTCACCGCCCCATACAGCACACTTACCGCCGCCCAAATCGCCAAAAACGGTGACAGAATGGCCCAAGCATCAGGAAATAGGCCCAGACCAAAGCGAAAGATGCCGTAGGTGCCCAGCTTTGCCAAAACGCCGCCCAGCAGAATCGCCACCGAAGGAGACGCCGCTACGTAGGTATCGGGCAACCAGGTGTGAAAAGGCACCAGCGGAATTTTGATGCCAAAACCAACTAGCATCAGCCCCAGCAAAACGAGCTGTGTAGACTGAGATAGCTGAACTTTTGACACCTGATCGTAAGAGAAGTCAGCGCTGCCGCCCAGCCATACCGTTCCTAAGAAACTGGCCAAAATGAACGCACCCGCCAGCGCGGTATAGAGTAAAAATTTGGTGGCCGCATAGTCGCGCTTAGGTCCGCCCCAGATAGAGATAAGAAAATAGAGCGGCACCAGCTCAATCTCGAACAGCAAAAAGAACAAAAGCAGGTTTTGAGCTAGAAAAGCGCCTACTACTCCGCCGCTGACTAAAAGCATCAGCGCGTAGAAAAATCGAGGACGCTCCATATTCTCCCGGCTACCGTAGATCGCAATCCAGGTAAGCAGACTGTTGAGCGCTATCATCATCAGCGAGAGCCCATCTAAACCAAGGTCATAATTTAAGCCCAGCATCGGCAGCCACGGCACAAACTCTCGCATCTGGAAGCCAGCCGCGCTGAGGTCGAACTGGGTAAATAGCCAGATAGTCCACAGCAGCGCAATGCCTGAAACTGCCAGGGCTGAGATTCGAGATTGCCGGGCGGTGAGCTTGAATGGGATGAAGGCAAGCAGCAGACCGCCGACAGTCGGTAGCCAAATGAGGGGACTTAGCATGGTTTTTGCATGATTTTCTAAAAAAAGAGGTCGCAACACAAACAGTCCGACATTAGGCAGGCAGATAGATCAACGCCAGGTAGATACTAATTGCCGCGACGAAAAACGCGATTGTTAGCGCGTACGCCTGCATCCGACCGCTGTTGGCATACTTCAGCGCTTCACCGCTAAACAGTGACGACAGTCCGACAAAGTTGACCAGCCCATCGACCACGTAGCGATCTAGCCAGTCGGTGAGTTTAGACATGAGATCGACTGCGGCGATCGCCGTAAACTGATACACCTTAGGCGTATAAAAGTCGTAGGCCAACAGTCGATTAAGCACCGGCGGCAACAGCTCAGCTGGGCTTTTCACCCGATTGAATATATAGAAGAAGCTAGCTGTCACCATCCCCCCCACGCTAGACAAAAACAGCATCCAGCCTAGCGACCAGTGCAGCTGTAGCTCAGGAAACAGCGACAGATTCCTAATCACCAGCGGCAGATGCAGGGTCAACCCAGCCATCACCGTCATCGGCAGCACCATCAACCAGATAGGTTCGGGCGCGCGGGCGGTCATAGAGGTGCGATCGCCTGCAAACATCAGACCAAACATCCGCACCAGCGCAAAACCTGCGACCCCATTCGCCACCAGTACTACCAACACCAGACCCCATCGGCCATCAACCCGCAGCCCTTCGAGCACTGCCATCAGCGACCAAAACCCGCCAAAAGGCGGCAGCGCCACCAGACTCACGGCTCCGACTAGATAGGACAGACCTGTGATCGGGCGACGGCTCCAGAGTCCGCCCATCTGAGTAATGTCTTGAGTGATCACCTTGAGGAACACAGCGCCAGTGCTCATCAGCAACAGCGCCGTGGCTGCTGCGTGGGTGAGTACCAGCAGTAGGGCCGCTGTCGTTTGGCCAGCGCCAATCGCGATAAATATCAGCCCCATATAGGCACTGGCTAAATATGAGAGCACTCGCTTCGCGTCAATTTGAGCAGCGGCAATCGCCGTGCCGCCTAGGGCAGAGACGGTACCAATGGCGATCGCCAACCCCGTAGCCCAGGGAGACAGCGCGACCACCGGCTCTAGCTTCACCAGCACCCAAGCCCCAGTTGCAACCACTACCGAATTACGCAGAACAGTAGTGGGCAGTGGACCTTCCATTGCCTCATCTAGCCACAGATGCAGCGGAAACTGAGCGCACTTACTCACCGGCCCAGCCACCAGCGCCGTCCCAATCAGAGCCAGAGTCAGCGTCTGCGTCTGCCCAATAGAAGGATTTGCCTGCGCCCACCGCGCCAGTTCGCTAAAGTTCCAGGTGCCTGCCAGCGGATAGAGCGCCAGCACGCCCATTAGCAAAATCAGGTCGCCCACCCGCTTGGTCAAAAAGGCATCTCTCGCCCCCGTCACCACCAGCGACTGGTTAAACCAGAAGCCGACGATCAGGTAGGTTCCTAGCGTCAAAATTTCCAGCAAAATGTAGCTAAAGAATAGCGAATCGCACAGCACCAGCGCCGTCATGCCCGCCTCGAACAGAGCCAGCAGTGCGTACATGCGGCCCCAACCCCAGTCCATTTCCAGATAGCCCACCGTGTAGATCTGCACTAGCAGATTGAGAATCACAATGACAACCGTTGCCCCCAGCGTTAGCGCGGATAGCTCCAGCGGCAAAGTCAGGTTTAGATCGGCAACTTGCAGCCAAGACAGCGACAGATACCGAGCGGGCTGATGCCACACTTCTGCCAGTGCCAAACTGCTGTGGACCAGAGCAACAACCGTTGTCACCAAGTTGATATACCCGACTGGGCGAGGGCCAGTGCGACGGATCAGCGTTGGTGACCAAAAAATCGAGACGATAGCCCCAAGCAAGGGATAGCAGGGAATCAGCCAGCTTGTTTGGGCAATAGCGTTGGCGTTGATCATGGAAGTGAACAAAGTAAGAGGGTAAATCGCCACTAGCCTTGCTACAGTGCCGGTCTAGCGCCGCCTGGCGAATTCAGACAGGGGATGGCAATACAGCAGCGATAGATAAAAGACTATGAAACAAATGAGAACTAGGGAGTTAATCAATACATAAAATATAGCATCCTCTCTATCTATATAAATATCAATAACCATTGAAAAATCTTAATGCCCTGCTATGCCCTGCTTATCATCTGCTGTCGGGTTTTACCTCAGAGGAAGGGTCTGCAAAAGACGCCAAACCACCTATTCTGCTAGAACTATCAAAAATCTGAGGAGGGGAGCAGGATGAGAGCTGCCATTATCGGCTGTGGCTACGTAGGTACAGCCGTTGCCCGGCGCTGGCAAGACCAGGGAGTAGATGTGCTGGCGACCACAACTCGCAGCGATCGCGTCCTAGAACTCTCGGCTGTCGTCAACCAGGTCAAAGTCGTTACCGGTACAGATGTCGTTCAGCTGCGAGCAGCCCTCTCTGATCGTCAGGTAGCGCTGCTGTGCGTCGGGCCAAAACGAGGCGCTAGCTATATAGAGACCTACCTAAATACGGCTAAAGCCCTGGCTAATATCCTACCAGAGACAGACATTCAGCAGCTTATTTACACCAGCAGCTATTCGGTTTATGGTCAGCATCACGGCGCATGGGTCACCGAAACGATGCCGCCAGTGCCTGCTACCGAGAAGGGCGAAATTCTGGCAGCGACCGAGCAAGCGCTGTTAGCCGCCGCCAGTCCCCAGCGCCAGATCTGCGTGTTGCGGTTAGGCGGCATCTATGGCCCAGGGCGAACCGTTGAGAGCATTTACGGGCGCGTCGCAGGCACTACTCGACCTGGCAAAGGCGCAGAGCGCGGTAACTGGGTGCATCTAGACGATATTGTCGGGGCGGTTGATTGGGCGTGCCAGCAGCGGCTAGCGGGCGTTTATAATCTTGTCCAGGATGAAATTCTGACGGTAAGAGAATTGATTGGAGAGGTGTGCGATCGCCAAAATCTTGCCTCCGTCCAGTGGGACGAAAGCCAGCCTAGTCGCCGCGCCTACAACATTCGTGTCTCCAATGCCAAACTTAAAAGTACCGGCTACCAGTTTGTTCATCCCACGTTCTGGCCTTGATTATTGCCTTAAATCAAAAGCAGACCTACGCCTATAACACCAGCGGTAGCTGCATAAAAGATCATGGGGTTGCTTATGGATAAAGGCAGGCAAACAGTAAAGATGAGGTGAATCACGTATCAAGTTTACTTTAGTGGGTAATTCTTCTCTACGAGTTTTCTATTGAGCGGTGGCAGCATAGAGAAGAGGATTCTTATCACCGACCACAGGCTATGGCCGCTTTATCTCCTGACACCGCTCGGTTTCGCTCTGCGACTGACTTTCCTAAAGATGTCCAATCGCTAGAGCGCGAGCGGGCAGATGCGATTTACCAGGAAATGCGAGACTGTTTGATTTTTACCAATCGCAGCCGGGCCCAGCTAGTGCGAAGAAATACAGAACACAAGGATAAAACGCTACAGCTGCGCGATCGCATCACCCATTTTCAAAGTTTGATCGACCAGCTGCAAGCCCAAAAGCAGACCCAGCTACAGGAAAAACAAGACATCATCGCGCAGCTAGCCAGCGAGATGAAGCAAATGGGCACACAGTTAGACACTCTTTCTGAAGCGTTTGATGCCGTTGGCGATCCAGAAGCTGAGGCCAAAGACCACTGGGGATATGTCTCACTGCCCCAGCGCTTTATGAAATTGATCAGGGCTGTTAAAGTGCTCATGCAGTGGTGGCACAGCAAGGACGATGATAGCCGCCGCCTGCGCGACCAGTCTCATCCGGCTGAACTCGTCGGTGGTCTAGAAGACGAGCAAGACAAGCGCGATCGCCCGCAGCTCTACAGCGATCAAGCTTCCATCAATCGCTCACTGCTAGACCCCTAGTTGTTAAAATCGCCTTAAACCCGCCACCATCATGGGCAAGCAAAAGCTAGATCGGCTCCTAGCACAGCTAGAAGACAACCACGCTCAAGACATTGAAAACGCGGTAGCCATTTTTACGGTGGCTCAAGGCGCAGTCAATCAGCTAGCGGCTGACTCAGCTCAGCCCATACTAAGGCCCTCAGATGACGCTTTATCCAATCCTTTAGCCGCCCCCGCATTTGTTACCAAGGCCGATCTGCTCAAGCGCTATGGCAGCTACAATGCCTGTCGCCAAGCCGCCAAGCGAGCGGGCATCACCTTTAGACACACGCCCCGCTGGTCACAGCTAGTTACCGCGTTTAGCTACTTACCCGCCTGTCAGGACTGTGTGAGCACTTACCTACGACAGTACCCTCACCCCAATCTCAAGGGAGTCAGTATCAAACTTAGGCTAAGTCATTAAGCCCTCTAAGCAATCAATGTTTGTATCATTCCATATAGCCTCTGTCGAGTGAAAGCCTTCAAATTCCAGACTATCTGGATCGAACCAGAAGTAGTCGGGCGTGCGGAAAATGTTCTGATATAGCAAAGTAAGGATGCATTCTTACTTTGCGAGTCGAGTTGCCTGCTGTCAGATAACGGTTTCAGCCGATAAAAGCGTCCTAAGCAACTCGACAGGCGCTATGGATCTGCTTTTTGGAGCCCGCGATCTGTCTTCGCCGTTGAGTCGGAAAGCAGCTCGATGATGATATTCGGATACTCACCGTCTTCTTCCCAAACTATCCAGCTTTTACGAGGGCGCTTTTCTGTGCCCACCACCACAAAGAAGTCTGGCCCTCTAAAGTCTTCATACTTAACGTCAGTTCGGGATCAGTGATTGCCTGTGATGCCAGACTGTCGGCGCTTTTTAACACATAGCCTAAAGTAGATCCCCTCTAGAGGGGCGCAGGGGTGGGTTTCGGTGTGTAGCGCACGTTGCCGACCCATCCCGACCCTGCGGGCCACCCTGCCAGAAGGGACTTGCTTCGGGCAATAAGCATGAGTTGCTTATCCCGAACTCAGGTTACTTACGCTGGCGCGGACTGTAGTAAACCGTCAGATTGCCTGCTGAGAAGTAGTCGGTGTGGTCTTTCCACAGCCAGTCAAGGCAGTTTAGCAGCACCATCTGCTGTAGGTGAAGATCGACTCCAGCTGCGGTTCGTCACTACAGAGGTCGCCAGGCGGAAACACAACGCCGTTCAGCTGTGCTTCGTGGATGATGGATTGAGTCGATTCGGCAGCAGGAGGCGTGGGTTTGGCTGCTGAGTGTGCGATCGCTTATCTTCAGTCTAAAGTCATTCAGGAGTACTGGCGCTGGCTATTTCTAGGAGTGTCTGGCTTCTGACGAACGCATCTCATCATCAACCTCAACGCTGCCTCTATCCTCGCTTAAAGCGATACCGCTTCTGAGCTTTAACATCGCGCGAAGTGATTACCCAAGCATGGTTTCCTTTTAGGTAGTCGTAGATAGCGACGACGGCAATCGAGTTCTTCAACGTCACATAGAAGGGTAAAAAGAGAATATGTAGAATGTAGTAAGACAGCGGATAGGCCCGAGAAGCGATTTTGGCGGCGGCTAAGACTTGATAGATACCGCTGAAAAATGCCAGGCTCCCGGCCAAGAGAAAATAGAAGTGCATCCCACCAGCTACCGGGCGGGGCACCAGCCAAAAGCTGAGCATCACTGGCAGCATCTGCAAAGCGATAATGGCAAAGCACTCGCAGTAATAGAGTAGATAGGTCCAGTAGATTTTTTGCCACTGATTGAAGTAGGGCGATCGCCACAACCGCCGCTGGTAAATTAAAGAAACCTCCAGCCAGCCATGCGCCCAACGTTTGCGCTGGAACCAGAATGTTTTGAGAGAAGTTGGGGCAAGCTCAGTTGTAATAATGCTGCGATCATGCAAGATCCTGTAGCCATTGAGCAGCGTTCTCATAGTCGCGTCAATATCTTCGGTTAGTCGGCTCGGGTTAAACCGAATACGCTCGAGCACAGACGTGCGCCAGTAGCCATTCGAGCCGCCAAAGATGCTCGAATCGGTAAGGAATGACTTAGCCGCGTGGCTGATACCGTAGAGCTGTTCAAATTCAAGCGCGACATTCATCGTCAGAAAATTTTCGCCATAGTTGCGAATGACGTTACGCCCCTGAACCACGTCATAGCCCTGCGCTAGCCAGTGCCACGCCCGCACAAAGCAGTCTGATGCAGGATGGTGATCCGCATCTAGCACACACAAAATTTCTCCTGTGGCAATATCTAGCGCAGTGTTGAGATTTTCAGCTTTAGACTGGCTGCCTTCGGCCCGCAACAGCTTCAGCTCAGGGTATTGATTAGCCAGCCTGCGCAGCTCAACTTCAATCAACAGATCAACCGGCGTGTTGTAAGCCAAGATGACTTCTAGTCCGCCAGCTGGCCGCTCAATGTGAAACAACAAATGCTGAATCGTTTCAACGATAATGTCTTGTTCATTGGGCAAATAAGCAGCCACCAAAAACGAACAAGCCGGTACCGGCGCAATTGGAGATGGGCACTCGGCACCCCGCACCCCCATCCAAGCCTTAATTCGATTGAGCATTGGCACTAGCGGGCGGCTCGCACTACGCCGATGGGTAGCATACCGACAAAACAGCGCATTGCTAGATTCGACGATAATCACCACCGCGTTAAAAAGAAAAAAGGTCAGCACAATTGCTCTGGGTGTGAGCAGTGACCACCCGCTTACCAGCAAGCAAGTGTAAAAAGCAGCGGGCAACCCAATCAGCAGCCCATGCGTGAAGATGATCTTTCGAATTTCGATTGTTCCTTTTGCCATTCTCTGTAAAGCTCCTGATTTCAGACGACGGTTTTGATGCCTGAATAGGCGCTGGTCCGAGCGGCTTTCGCTGGCTCAATGAGTCTTAGCGTGCTGGCACTAACCCACTGTGTCTGTTGTCCATCAGAAATTTGACACAGGTGGGTTTCTCCTTCGTCGAGTAGGGTCTCTACTTTTAGAACAGTCCAGTCTCGGCTGCGCTGATGCCCAACGCGATCGCCTACTGTCGGCATCCAGCTAGTATCAACAGTCGGGTGCAAGCTCAGCAGATGATCGAGATCGCGCCACAGGTGCAAAATCATCCGCTGCATAAAAGGCCGAATAGCATCGGCCATCATCGCTAAGGCCAAAGTGCCCAGTACCATCAGCGGTAGAGAAATCCAATACCGCCACAGACTCTCTTTCACCCACAGATTGATGGTTCGATCAATCACAAAGCCGTGGATTAAGAAATAGCTGTAGCTGTGCGGGCCTAGCCGCCGCATTACCGCTGAGAGAGGAGGGAGGAAAGTCAGCAGCGATCGCAAAGATACCGCTGCACACATGGCCAGCCCAACCGGCAGCAGCAGATCGCACACAACCCACCCACCCCGATAAAACTGAGCTGTGAACCCAGCTGCATAGGTCAGCAGGCCCACCAAAATTAGTCGCTGAGGACGCCAAAACAGAGGACCTCTGCGATCACAATAAGCATTCGCCGCAGTCATCCCCACAACAAAAGTGCTCAGCTTCGCCAAAAAAGAGACAAAAGGCAGCCAGCCATTAGCAGTATCCACAATGGCGTAAGTCAAATGCCCACCAAAGTGATAGACGGCCTCGTAACGATAGGCAACCGTGATCAGCAAACTGACCCACAGCAGATTGCGATCGCCCCACCGCCTCAAAAGATACCAGAGTACTGGAGAAATCAGCGTAAAGCTGATAATTAGCGGAATAAACCACCAGGGGCCGCTCGTATTCAGCAGCGTTTTGCCCTCAAAGTCAAAAAGCAGCGGGAATGTAGCCCCTGCAAACATGTCCCATGGCGCAGGCCGATAGCTGTCGGTCGCAACACCTACGATCCAAAGCACTGGGTAGGCTAGCCACGCCACCGTCCAAAACGGCCAGAGAATTCGCAGCAGGCGATGCCAAATGAATTCGCCTGCGCTGACAGTGCGGTCCTTATTGCGCAGTGAAAGAACCAGAACAAAGCCCGCCATCAGCACAAATACATCAACCGCTTGAAAGCCAAACCAGGTGGGCAGGGTAGCCGCTAGCGCCAACCCGTTTTGACCCAAGCTATGGCTAGCGGCGGTAATTGCTGCCAGATTATTTCGCAGCCCGCTCGGCTGAGGAGTGTAGGCGTAGTCTGCAAACAATAGCTGAGCGTGGTACAGCAAAATGCTGACCGCTGCCAATACTCGAATGCCCTCTAGCCAACTGAGCTGCCGCCCTGAAGACCGCCCTGAAGATCGCCCTGAAGACCGACTCTCAGGCCGAGGAGAAGCGGAGAAACTTTGAGACATAGGAAGTGCTTAAATTTCTTTACATCAGCGTTTACATAACTTAAGAGCATCAAGCACAGCCACTTGGTAACAAATGAAACACTTGGCTAAGCAAGTCTGACTTGATACTCCGCACAGGGACACTTATATCAAAAGTTTAAAAAAATCAATCAAACTAGATGCCAGAACTTCATAGTGGCTCCTAAAACACATAAATATGCTAGGGATCTACACGCCCACTTGAGGACACATATCCGCCAGCAGGCAGCTGGCACACTGTGGATACTGCCCTTTACAAATCTGCTTACCAAACGGCATCAGTAGCCGGTTCGTCTCAATCCAATAGTCCCTTGGCAGCTTCTGCGCCAGCGCCTGGGTCGTTTTCTCAGGGGTTTTGGTCGCCACTACGCCCCAGCGGTTCACCACTCGGTGCACATGCACATCCACACTGATATAGGGCTGCTGGCAGGCAATGCCCAGCGCTAAGTGAGCGCACTTTGGGCCGACACCTTTGAAGCTGAGCATCACAGCTTCATCGCAGGGAAGTTCGCCGCTGTAGTTTTGGACGATGTCTTGAGCGATCGCCCAAATCTGCTCCGCCTTCCGCTCAGCAAACGTACTCTTGGCAATCAGCCGTTCAATTTCTGCTGCCGACAGCTCACTCATCGCCTGCGGTGTATTAGCTTTAGCAAACAGTCGCCGCGACACCGGTAGGCTCACCTCGTCGTAAGTTCGGATCGAAATCATGCAGGAAACCAGCTGTTCAAACGGCGAGGTATAGCCCTCTTCGGCTAGCTGAAACATCGCCGCCCGAGGATACGCCTGCATAAACTGGCGCAAACGGGTAAACGCAGTGTCAATATCAAAAGTGGAATCCATGGCTCTCTCAGTTTAAGAAAAGCCAGCCTAAACAGATTCGCCAGCCCTAGCATCGCTCTTGGGTTTATCTTTTAGAGATCGCCAGGGCATAGAAAGGAACCCACTCAGCGACGGTTAGTTCAGCCAAAAGTCAAGCAAAACTTGCCCGAGTTGAGAGAGCTAAACGCTGCCCACCTGGGCGCATCGTATGCTACATTTTATAAGCCGTAGATGGTCATGGGTCAGTGCCCGAGTGGTTAATGGGGGTGGACTGTAAATCCACTAGCTATGCTTACGCTGGTTCGAATCCAGCCTGGCCCACCATCTTGCGCACCCTACAGACTGTGCATCCTTACAGAGAGGATGACAGGCAGGGATTTACTCACTAAAAATTGCCCATGTGGCTCAGTGGTAGAGCACACCCTTGGTAAGGGTGAGGTCACGAGTTCAATCCTCGTCATGGGCTTCTTCCATCAATCGACTACCTTCAGGCGACCAGCAGTGAGCGCCTCGTAGAGCTGATTGATCAGCACTTCATCGGTAGTACTGATGTTGCCGCTGGCAAACACCGACATCAGAAAAGCCTGATCGGTGCGCGTAATCTGGCGCGCCGCAAATATCTGGGCGATTCTCTTCTCAACAGACGGCATAGGCTGATGGCGGCGGACGCTGCGGAAACGGCTGTAAGGTCAAGGGCAGACTTACAGCTATCAGAATGCCCGAATTCTTAAGGGCAGATACGTGCGCAGTAAAGGACCGCCACTTCTAGAGAAAGTCTACTTGAGGTCTCTCTAAAAGTTGGCAGCCCTTTGTCATACCCCGCCTGACAGGGAATGGGGTTTCGCAGGGCGACCTTTACACAGCCGCTAGCTCTGGCACAGGCCGCTTGCTATTGCGAATATCGCGAATCGCCTCGGCATAGTCATCCGCTTTAAAGACCGCAGAACCCGCCACAATTGCATTGGCACCTGCGTCTATTACCTGCCAAGCATTGTGAGATTTTAGTCCGCCGTCCACTTCAATCCACGGATCCAAACCGCGCTCGTCGCACATCGCTCTGAGCTTGCGGATTTTAGGTACTACACCCGGAATAAAGCTCTGCCCGCCAAAACCGGGGTTTACGCTCATAATCAGCACCAGGTCGCACAGGTCTAAAGAGTACTCAATGAGATCTAGATTGGTGCCCGGATTGAGCACGACTCCAGCCTGTTTACCGCATTCTTTAATTTGGCCCAGCGTCCGGTGCAAGTGAGGCGACGCATTGTGCTCACAATGAATCGAAATGATGTCGGCGCCCGCTTTAGCAAAGTCCTCTACGTACTTTTCCGGCTCCACAATCATCAGGTGAACGTCTAGCGGCTTGTCGGTATGGGGGCGAACGGCCTCCACAATCATCGGGCCAATCGTAATGTTAGGGACAAAGCGGCCATCCATTACATCGATGTGAATCCAGTCAGCCCCAGCCTCGTCAACTGCGCGAATTTCCTCACCCAGGCGGCTAAAATCGGCGGACAAAATTGACGGTGAAATAACGACAGATTTATGGGCGGAGCTATTGAACTGAGTAGTTGCCATAGGGAGCGGCCTCTCGCTAGGGGATGTTTGCTATAGAGAAAGATCTATATAGTGTGCCTATTGTAACAAAATATTTATCCGGCTCATAGCACAAAGTTTACGGGCAGCGCATTTGCCTGAACTATAGCAGCGCTAACCCTTACCGTCGCCCCAGCAATTGAGTTAAAGTTGCTCTGTTGTCTCGTCAATTCATGTCATTACATGGCGCACTCTATGGGCAGACTTTTTCGGCAGTGGCGGCGGCATCTTGTTAACCGACCGATCAGCAGCTTAGGTCTGGGTTTAGGGGCAATAGCCGCAGTAGGGTTGCCAGCAGTGGCGCTAACCAGCTCTATTGGCACCGATGGGATTGATGCTCGCCGCCTGCAAGAAGCGCCTTACGATCTAACGGGCCGCAAAATTGCCATTGGGCAGGTAGAGATTGGTCGCCCCAGTCAGTTTGGCATTGACAAAATTGCGACGGAAGATCCGCCCGTGCAGGTGGGCCGAATTTTTGAGCTAGATGGGCCCGCGATCGCCAACGAGTCAGTTGACCCCCACGCAGCCAACGTGGCCAGCGTGATGATCAGCCGTGACAAAATGCTCAGAGGCGTTGCCCCTGATGCCTTTCTTTATTCAGCAGCCATCGGCACCCTGACCGAATTTACCGGTCAGCAGGAAGAATGCCTGGCCTCTCAGCATGTCGCCCTGCAAAACAGCGGCGACGTCAGGGCCACTAACTTTAGCTTTGGCGAACCTCTCAGCCGCGATGCGCGGCCCAACGCCACGTTAGACGGCAACGCGCTGCTCACCCAGTGCATCGACTGGTCAGCCCGTGTGCACAAGCTGCTCTATGTGATTGCTGGTAACCAGGGTCGAGGAGGCATCCCCATTCCAACCGACAATTTTAACGGCATCAACGTGGCCTATTCCACCCGAGTCGATGGCAAGTTTATGCGGGTAGACTACGCCAATTTGGGCAGCGAGCCGACCGTCAATTCACCTAATGGCTCCCGCCCTGAAGCCAACGAGGGCAGCCGCCGCTCGATTAATTTAGTCGCACCGGGCAGCGAGATTGAAATGTTTCAGCCCAACGGTGCTCGTACGATCAGCAGCGGCACCAGCTTTGCTGCCCCGCATGTGGTGGCCACCATAGCGCTCTTGCAGGAATTTGGCGATCGTCAGCTGCGGGCGGGTGTCAGCAACTGGAGCCTGGACTCCAGAGAACCTCAGGTAATGAAATCAGTCATTCTCAACGCCGCCGATAAGATAGAAGACCCTGGCGATGGCTCGCTGCTGGGCATGAGCCGCACCCTGCTAGACGAAAGCGGTCGCGACTGGACAGAATCCGATGCCTACCGGGATCAAAATATTCCACTCAATGCCGAACTAGGCACCGGACACCTCAACGCCTTTAGAGCTTACGAGCAGCTCGCAGGCGGACAGTGGACTCCAGGCACCATTCCCACCATCGGCTGGAGCTACAGCAGTCTGGCCGATATCAGCAGCACCGAAGACTACGTCTTTGACCAGCCGCTTGAGGGCGGCAGCTATGTAAGCGCCACCCTCTCTTGGGAACGTGTGGTTAAACTCAATTCAGCCGACGAATACTACGACGTCGGCGAAAGCTTTACCGGTCAGCCGCTGAGCAATCTGAACCTGTACCTGATGCCTGCCGACACCGACGACATCAGCCAGAGCGTATGGTCATCGATCAGCCCAGAAGACAGCCTGGAGCACATCTTCATTCCTATTCCCGCAGACGGTCGCTATAAGCTGAGAGTCGTGCAGCAGGCTGGCGGCGAAGCTCAGCCCTACGCACTAGCCTGGTGGGCACAGGCCGCACAATAGATGCGGTCATCGCTCGACCACAGGAGAAAATAAGAATTAGAAGGGCGAACGACGGGACTTGAACCCGCGAATGGTGGAATCACAATCCACTGCCTTAACCACTTGGCCACGCTCGCCGTATATACCTAGTATAACATCGCTGTTTTGCCGAACGCTAATTATACAGTATTTTTCTCTGCTCAAAAACAGGCGTAGCAGATTGCCATCAGCAGCAGGTCCGTTTGCCGCTGATGGCGAGGAAGGCTTCTCGGGTTTACTGAGTACAGCGCGATGCACAGCGCGGTTCGATTAATCTCTGTAGCCATTGTTTACGCCAGTCAGTGACTGAGGTGATTGCCGATATCAGGCCGATGTCAGAGGTTGGCGACAAGGGAGCAGCTAAACTGCAACTTCCGATACAGCCCTTTGTTAACTAAACATTGAATAATTGGCACGAAGTCTTCTGGTCCGCTATCAATAGAGTCAGTGCTTTTGCCGTTCATAGAAGAGGTAGCTTTTGAAACCCGTGGTCGCTTCAACTGCATATTTACTGATTTCGCATGGCAGCCGAGACCCACGCCCGCAGGAGGCAATGAACCGACTCGCAGACCTGGTACGTAGACATTTAGAAGCCGTACCTCAACTGCCCGCAGCAGGCAGCGACACCCTACGTCCACAGTCTCTGCCGCTGAACGAGCGTACCTTTTTAGACAGCTCCTATTCAGACAAATACCAGCAGCAAAGAACGGCTGGAAAAACCTCTTTGCTCACCAAACCCCGCATGGAGAAAGCCCCGACTACGAGTTCAAAGGTGATCGTTGGCACAGCCTGTTTGGAGCTTTCCCCGATCGCTTTGAGTGAACAAATCTACGAGTTTGGGCGGCGGTTACAGGCAGCAGGCGTACGTGAGCTGAAGCTGCTGCCTGTATTTTTGATGCCGGGGGTGCACGTTACTGAAGATATTCCCGATGAAGTAGAGGCCGCTAGAGAAATGCTGGGGGAATCGCTTCAGCTGACGCTGTGTCCGCATCTGGGCAGTCACCCGCAGATTACTAAGGTATTGGCCAATCGGCTGGCTGCTGTGCCTGCTGAAGGATCACTTCTGGTCGCCCACGGTAGCCGCAAACCGCGCGGGAACCAGGCGATTAAGAGCTTAGCCAAACAGCTTGAGATGGCAGTGGCCTACTGGTCTACCCCGCCAGATATTGAAACGCAGGTGATTGATTTGATGCAGCAGGGCTGCCAGCGGCTGGCAATCTTGCCCTATTTCTTGTTTGCAGGGGGGATCACCGATGCAATTATTCACCGTACTGAAGAGCTAGCCGAGCGCTTTCCTAAGGTGAGTTTCCGGCTGTTGCCTACGCTAGGGGCCACCGACGAGATTGCTGACCTTGCGGTAGATCTGATCTATCGGTAGCCGGGATATAAGCGTTAGGGAAGATTGGGCGATCGCAGCACCAAAGCTCACCTCCCTACTCATCTCCAGGCACTCCAGGAAGAGAAGAGTGAGGAGACGGCGGTGCCGTATCGTAGTTGGCAAAATATCAGCTGCGGTTTTGCTTGAATGAGACAGCCACCTCGGGCTTAGCTTTGTGTCAATTTAGCTGTGCTGATTTAGCTATAGTTGACGAAGGTGGTTTGTTCTGATCTCCCTACCGCTGACTATGCCCTCAAACTTTTCTACAGCTGATGCACCCTACCCTCAAGCGTCACAGCCAGTGCCTACTGCCTTGGGCAAAGTGTACTTGGTAGGGGCCGGACCGGGTGACCCTGGGCTGCTGACGGTGAAGGCTAAAACGCTGATAGAGTGCGCTGACCTGGTGGTTTTTGATGCCCTGGTGAGCGAACCGATTTTAAGCTTGATCAACCCCCGAGCCGAACGGATTCACGCCGGGAAAAGGCGGGGCAGACACTCTATGTCTCAAAGTGACATTACCGGACTCCTGTGCCAAAAGGCTCATGAACATGCGGTAGTCGTCCGGCTGAAAGGGGGCGATCCGTTTGTCTTTGGCCGGGGCGGGGAAGAGATGAGCGGCCTGATGGCAGCTGGCGTGGCGGTCGAGGTGGTACCGGGCATTACCGCTGGCATTGCGGCCCCAGCCTATGCGGGCATTCCGGTGACGCACCGGGGCTATAGTTCTTCGGTGATTTTTGTCACCGGGCATGAGTCAGCCGGCAAGTACCGGCCTCAGGTAAACTGGGAGGCGATCGCCCGCGCCGCCGAGACCATTGTGGTCTATATGGGCGTGCACAATCTGCCGAATATCACCCAGTCGCTGATAGCCGCCGGGCTGGCAGCAGAAACCCCGGTAGCGCTCATTCGCTGGGGCACGCGGCCTGAGCAAACAGAGCTGCTGGGTACGCTGGGCACGGTTGTGGCGCAGGTGGCGGCGAGTGGCTTTACAGCACCGGCGATCGCCGTCGTCGGCCAGGTCGTAGACTTGAAGTCGCAGCTGGCTCCCGCTTCACCGGTTTACAGTGAGCACTGGGCCGCGATTCAGCAGACACAGGAGAGCGAACCGATTGGAGCAGACGACCCAAAAAACAGCTGAAACGATTGAGAAAACGGTTGAAACTCTCACACCAATGCGGTTGGACCGCTGGCTCGCCGAACAGATAGCAGCGCTTTCCCGCAGCCGGGTGCAGCAGCTAATAGAGCAGGGCGAAGTGCAGGTCAACGGGGAAGTGTGTGTCAGCAAAAAAGAGCGGGTGAGCCAGGGCGATCGCATTCAGGTTGAAATTCCACAGGCCGTTCCTTACGAACTCAAACCCGAAGCCATTCCGCTCAACATTCTCTACGAAGATGACCAGCTATTAATCATCAACAAGTCAGCCGGAATGGTCGTTCACCCAGCACCCGGTCACGCTAGCGGCACCTTGGTTCATGCCCTGTTAGCGCACTGTGGCCAAGAGCTGACAGGCGTAGGCGGCGTGCAGCGACCCGGCATTGTCCACCGACTAGACAAAGACACAACCGGGGCAATGGTCGTTGCCAAAACGGAAAAAGCACTGCACAGCCTGCAAAAGCAAATCCAGACCAAAACCGCTCGCCGCGAATATTTGGGGCTGGTCAACGGCGCACCTAAAGCTGAGCAAGGCAGTGTCAACCAGCCGGTAGGCCGTCACCCCAAGCACCGTAAAAAGATGACCGTTATTCCGGTAGAGCAGGGCGGACGCACCGCGCTGACTCACTGGAAAGTGTTAGAGCGGCTAGGCAACTATACGCTGGTACAGTTTCAGCTAGAGACCGGGCGCACGCATCAGATTAGGGTTCACAGCGCCTATATGGGCCATCCGATTGTGGGCGATCCAGACTATGGATCGGGCAAATCGCCCAGCGTCAGGCTTCCCGGTCAGGCCCTACATGCGTTTCGCCTGACGCTGATGCATCCGGTGACTCAGCTGCCCATCGTGGCCGAAGCGCCCCTGCCCGAGTCGATGGCCAAGCTGCTGGTGAAGTTGCGAGCACACTAGACAATCCTCATTTGAGCAGACCCATTAAAAAAGCCGAGGCGGTAAAACCACCTCGGCGATAACCTTTTGAGGAAAGAACAAATCAGTCGCTGGCTACTTTAGTTACCGTTGACCGGAACGTTGAGCTTGCGGAACGGCACAGACGCACCAATGTTGATGTTGGCCGTGCTGACCCGAGGCGCAGCGCCCGGACGCGCTGCTACGCTGCGAGCCATATCGAGATAGAGCGAAGGATCGCCCGCGGTTGCCTTTTGCTCCTGCGGCTTAAAGCGACGTACCTCTTCCTGCCAGCTGATTTGGGGGAAGCCCAAGATAGAGCGGTAGTATTCGTCGTAGCGAGGCGACTTAATGTTGATCGGGCGCTGGCCAATCTCACGACCCGGCAAAACCCGACGGCGCTGATAAGGCACGATGTCGTAGCCGAAGTTCTCGATGTACTCATCGGTATCTAGCAGCTCATCAATGAAGCCCTGAATACCTTTGGTGGCAATTTTGATCGACCAGGCAATTTTTTCGCGCTCATTGTAAGGGTCGCGGCCTAGCGCTCGCTGAATGCACTGCTCAACGAAACGGTAGTTGCTGTTTTTGTCGTAAAAACTGCTGCGATAGGTCTCTGAAAGCAACAGACCCCGGATGAAGTCACGCACGGTGATCTGGTTGTTGCGCAGTTGAGATTCTAAAAAGATCTCACGGTCGGCCTTGAAGGCATAAAAGAAAATCTGACGGTAGGCTGCGTCAATCAGCTCAGTCATTTCGCTGTACTCCAGGAGAGCCTCAGCGCTATAAATTCTGGGCTGATCATCGCCCTGTACGGTGTAACCCTCTACCCGTTGGTTCTGGCTTTTGGGAGGGTAATTCAACAACGGAAGAGCCACGCTTGAATCTCCAACACTTGTGTAAACAGCTATATGTAATGTGTTCCAATCATAGAGGAGGCCGGTCGTTCATCTTGAAGAATCTGAGGAAATTATTACACAGCTTAACATTCTATAAAAGTGGCACGGGTTAAGGCTTTAGCTACCAAACGCTGCTACCAATCGCTGGCTGTTTGGCAAAACCAATCCGCTGAAGCAGGCTAAAAACTCATACTTTGCAACATTATTTCCCAGTTCTCATTTCACCTCATTTTTCAAAGATAGAGGCTCTGGTTTACGCAGGCAGGCTGGCCTTCAGACGGCCCTTTCGACCGTAGTCCAATCGTCAGGCGTATTGCAGTTAAACAGCATTGACGGCGGAATAGCGCTGTAGGCAGCAATGGGCACGGTCGCTAACCAGGTTTGAAAGGCGCGATCGCCCTCAGCCAAATGCTGAGTTAGCCCGGCCAAACAGCTGCGATGGTAATAGCCACAAAGCGGCTCCCAGCCTTTCATCCCAGAGATGAGCGAGGCCGCAGGATAGGCCATGGGGTAAGCTGGCGACTCTTCGGGAGGGTAGCTGCGCCACCGCCCAGTCTGCTCAGTCTGCTCAGTCCGCGCCAACAGCCATGTCCACCAGCGCTGCAAAACGACGCTCTCCAAATACGGCAAATCGCAGGCCAGCAGCAAACACCAATCTGAATTCACCTGCGCCCACCCCTGGATAAATCCGCTGAGTGGCCCACTCGTTGTTTGCCCTTCTTTAACGAGTCGTACTGTGGGTGGCACAACTGTCTGATAGCGCTCGGGCCAAGGCGTGACTACCACTACTTCTGCGGTCAGCTGGTGGGCAACTTGAGCAGTCCGGTAGAGCAAAGGTTGGCCGCCAGGCAGGGTCAGCAGCGCTTTATCTCGGCCCATACGACGACTGCGCCCGCCTGCCAAAATGATGGCGGATAGAGACGGTGACGACGCCATTAGCCTGTTTTGCGCTTGGGCAAGCTAGTCTCACCCACCTGGCGCTGATGCTCAGCCCAGTCGTGCCCCTTGAAGTAATAGATCAGTGCCGTCAGCGCCGCTAGCGCCATATACATCAGCCGCATCAGCCAGCCCACCCGCTCAAAAACGAAAGCAACGGCATCGGCTCTGGGGTCGTTGTAGCTATCTAGCTCTTTTACTAGCGCCTGGCTGGGGTTGATTAGCGCCTGACTTTCTAACTCTTCTCGGCGGGTGGGAAGATCTGTAAATTGGGTGCTGAAAGGGTAATAGCCAAAAAAGCCACCGCTGTCGCCCTGTCGCAACAAAAAGGCATTGGTCAGGTCGCGAGCTTCATCATAGGAAATGCTGGCCCGAGCAGCGACCTCTCGAATCCACAGGTTCTGCTGCATCATGTAGCTGGCGCTAAAGACAAAAGGGCTCACCGCTATCAGCAGGGCCATCTTGGCCTGATGATTCCACCGGATAGGTAGCAGAAATGTAGCCGCGCCGATGCCCGCTCCCAAGATTGCGAATACCACCAAATTGACAATTTCTATCAGCTCAATGCTTTTGAGGAAGCCCCCAATCCAGGGCACCGAGTAGAGAAAACCCTCAGCTAGCCAGGCGGCGATCGCCTTTAGACCCGCCAACAGCAGACTTAGCCCAATACCGACAGCAAAAAATAGGGGAATGCGCGATCGCTTTGAATCAGTCGGCATGGGAGAGAGGCGAAGATAGAGGCGCTACACCTCTTCATTAAAGCCTGTGATTGCAAAATGCAAAACAGGGTTTGAGTTTTACGGACTTATTTAGTACATTTGAACCAGTGTTTGTGACTGCGATTTGTGTTTAGCCCTGTCTCTCCCCCGTTTTATGAGTATCGAACAGACCAATCAGCTGATTTTGCTTATCTTAAATTCGGTGCTAACGACCCTACTCTCAACAGCATTGCTCGGCGGTGCTTGGCTACGGCAAAATATGCTCGCTCAGCAGCTTGGGCAGGTGCGGCGGCGCTATCAGCAAATGACTCACAGCTCAGCTACGGCAACTGCTGAAGCCTCTTTAGCTGAATTGGATAAAGACCAGCGCAGGGCTCATCTCAAGCGCATGCGAGATCAGCGGCAGCGGCTGAGTAATCAGTACTTCTGGAGCCATATTGGAACGCTAATCCTGCATATGGCGCTGCTGGTCTTTAGCGTGAGTTTGTTTGCACTGGCACTGCGATCGCTCCTCTCCTTTGACGGGCTAATTTCCACCGCCCTGGTTTTATTTACCCTGGGTACTGTAGGGCTACTAGCGGGCTCAGGCTGTATCTTGATCGATCTGGTGCAGGGCAACAGCAGCGGCGATTCACTCGGGCAGTCTCTCGGAAAAGTGATGGCGCAGCTGACCCGCTGGTGGCAGCGCCGCAAAAGCGCCCCCCTTATTGAGGCAGTGAGGGAGAGCCGGTAGAAGACAAAAAGTCAGCCCTCTTGCTGTCTCCAGCTCTCCTACTCTCCTGTCTTCCCCTCTAACCGGCTCCCTCAAATCAAGCCTCTAACGCTCTACCGCTGCTCAGCTAGCTCGCGGCTAGCTTCGCCCAAGTCAAACCGCTTGAGAATGCGCTCAGCCATTTGAGCCGGCATCAGCCCTAGCGCGGCCTTGGACTGGTCAGAAGAGGCGTGATCTACTAGACGATCAGGCACACCCAAGCGCAGCAGCGTTGGCGAGAAACCGCGATCGCTCAGTTCTTCAGCCAGGGCTGAGCCAAAGCCTCCCATCAAGCAACCGTCTTCCAAAGTCACCACCTGGCCAATCTTATTCGCCAGTGGCAGCATCAGCTCAGTGTCTAGTGGCTTGGCAAAGCGAGCATTAATCACCGTCGCCTCTACCCCGTGCTCACTGAGAATCTCGGCAGTCTGCATTGCCGGATACACCATCGCCCCGTAGCCTATGAGCAAAACGTCATCGCCCTGGCGCAGCACCTCTGCTTTGCCAATTGGCAGCGCTTCCCAGCCTTCTTCCATCAGCGGCACGCCGTAGCCATTGCCGCGCGGGTAGCGCACTGCGATCGGCCCGTCATATTCAATACCGGTGACCACCATGCGCTGTAGCTCAGCTTCATCTTTGGGAGCCATCAGCACCATATTGGGAATACAGCGCATATAGGCAATGTCATACATGCCCTGGTGAGTTGGCCCATCGACCCCCACAATGCCCGCCCGGTCTAGCGCAAAGAAAACCGGCAGCTTTTGAATGCAGACATCGTGAATAATCTGGTCGAAAGCGCGCTGTAGGAAAGTGGAGTAGATCACCGGGACGGGCTTCATGCCTTCGCAGGCCAAGCCCGCTGCCAGAGTGACCGCGTGCTGCTCGGCAATACCCACGTCAACGTACTGCTTAGGCAGCTTGGCCTGAAGTAAATCCAACCGGGTGCCCGTCGCCATTGCAGCGGTAATACCGATGATGGTGGGGTCGTTCTCCGCTAGGCTGACCAACGTCTCAGCAAACACTTTAGAGTAGCCGGGTGGCTTAGGCTTACCGCCAGGGATTTTTTTGCCCGTTTCTAAGTTAAAGGGCGACTGAGCGTGGTAGCCCACCTGATCTTTTTCGGCGATTTCGTAGCCTTTGCCTTTGACGGTAGCGACATGAACCAGCACCGGGCCACCGTGATTGTGAGCTTCTTTAAAGGCGCTGATCAGCTCTGAGATGTTGTGTCCGTCTACCGGCCCCATGTAGGTGAAACCCAGCTCTTCAAAGACAGCGCCGACTTTAGAGACGGCCAGTCGCTTCATGCCTTCTTTGACGCGGATTAGCTCAGGCGTGAGCGACTCGCTAAAAGGTAGCTGCTTGAGCTGCTCTTCGAGGTTGTCTGTGAGGAACTGCATGGGCGGGCTCAGGCGCATCTTGTTGAGATAGCGCGGAATCGCCCCGACGTTGGGTGAAATCGACATTTCGTTGTCGTTGAGCACCACGACCAGGTTGGTTTTGGGCAGATGACCGGCGTGGTTGATCGCTTCTAGCGCCATACCGCCAGTGAGCGCGCCGTCACCGATGATAGCGGCAACTTTATGCTTTTCGCCTTTGAGGTCGCGGGCGATCGCCATCCCCAAAGCCGCTGAAATACTGGTGGAAGCGTGGCCCGCACCAAAGTGGTCAAACCGGCTTTCGGATCGCTTTAGGTATCCGGCTACGCCATTTTGCTGACGTAAAGTGTGAAAGTCTTTATAGCGACCGGTGATTAGCTTGTGGGGATAAGCCTGGTGACCCACATCCCAGACAACCTTGTCATGGTCCAGATCGAGGGTTTGATAGAGCCCCAAGGTCAGTTCGACCACGCCTAGTCCGGGGCCTAAATGCCCGCCACTGGCCGCAATTGTCTGCAAATGCTTATCGCGAATCTGCTGAGCAATCTGCTCTAGCTGCTTAACTGACAGACCATGCAACTGGTTAGGGTGGGTAATGTCACTCAGATGCATATCAAATCCTCTCTAAATCGGCGTATACGTATCGTTATCGTCACTCTATTCACTGTAGATTAGATCAGAGCGCAAGCAAGCAATGAGGCTCCTATGAAAATGTTCACGACTCCTAATTTTTTATCCTTTACCCGTTTGCAAGCCAGTTTGCGCACTATCCGTTTAAGAAATTGGGGTTCCCGACTGGCTGCTGGGGCGGCGTTTGGCGCGGTTTCACTGGGCGCAGTTAGCCTCAGTACATTAGGGGCAACAGCCGCCGTCGCTGCGAATCCAGACTATTTTGGCTGCGCAGCAGGCATGACCGAGTCAGGAATTTCTGAAGAAGACGCGATCGCCGCCTGTGCTTCGGCCCGCTATCCAGAAGATCTCGGTGCCTGCGTAGTCGATGTTAACGAATTTACCGGGCTAACGGCTGAGAGCGCGCTGCTGATTTGTCAGCGATCGCGCCGCCCCACAGAAGTTGCCAACTGCACCATCAATATTCACACCCGCCTGCTCGATAGCCCTTCTACCAAAGTGCTAGAGAACTGTGGCCGCAGCCTGCTGCCCGACCGCTATGGCAGCTGCGTCATCGATATTGTTGATGCCACTGAAGCTGACGTTGACGCAGCTCTCACCCAGTGCGTTCGCGCCGGCTATCGCCCCTGGAGAATTCAGCCTCGTCTGTAGCACAGCGACTAAGGCGCGATCACTGACTGCCTCATACAGAAAAATCCCCCGCAAACCTTTTAGGCTGTCTGCGGGGGATTTTCAGTAGGAGATCGAGCTGCTTTAAAGCTTTACTTATGTGAACGCGCCGCCAGAGGGCCTACAGCGCCTCTAGATAGTCGCGGACACGGTTGCGTCGCTTGGGCTGGCGAAGCTTTTGCAGCGCCTTGGATTCAATCTGCCGGACTCGCTCACGAGAAAGCTCCAGCGTACGGCCAATTTCGGCCAGAGAATAAGGCACCCCGTCGCCCAGACCAAAGCGCAGAGTAATTACCTCTTGCTCACGGGTAGTCAGGTCGGTGAGCAGCTGCTGCAAGTCACGCTTGAGCGATTCGCGCATCAACAGTTCTTCTGGCGAAACATCGTCGGTCTCTAGCAGGTCGCCCAATTCGGTATCGCGGTCTTTGCCCACCTTGGTATCTAAAGACACCGAGCGAGGCACCTTCAGCAGCACTTCACGAATTTGGGCGACGGTCATGTCTAGCTCGCGGGCAATGTCTTCGACCTTGGCGGTGCGGCCTTCGGCCTGAGAGATTTTGCGCTGGGCCTTTTTGATTTTGTTGAGCTTTTCGGTGATGTGCACCGGCAGGCGAATGGTGCGGCTTTGGGTGGCGATCGCCCGCGTAATCCCCTGACGAATCCACCAGTAGGCATATGTACTAAAGCGATAGCCCTTAGTAGGGTCAAACTTTTCGACCGCTCGCTCCAGACCCAGCGTGCCTTCTTGAATCAGGTCCAGCAGCTCCAGCCCTCGATTTTGATACTTCTTGGCCACCGACACTACCAGGCGCAAATTCGCCTTAATCATGTGCTCTTTGGCCCGGATGCCCTCATCCTGTACCGCTTTTAGCTCTTCTACGCTGAGGCTTGCTAGCTCTGCCCAAAGGCGCTTTCCTTCTATTAGCGTCGGCTTAAGATCAACAGCAGGGATGCCTGCCGCTGCTGCCCAGCGCTCCAGTGAAGGCCGATGGCTGAGCCGCGCCGTCAGCTGATCGCGAGTGTTCAGCAAGTTTACATAGGTCGCCAACGTTCCACCAGCCTGCTCAGCAGCCTGGTTACGCAGCGTCAGCAAATCCATATGCTGCTGTACCAGCTGAGCTTCGGCGACCTCTTCATCTCGCTCTAGCAAGCTCACCCGGCCAATCTCTTGCAGGTACAGGCGCACCAGATCGGTCGTCCGCTGAACTCGCGGCTTACTATGCGTCTCCACGTCTAGCCCTTCAACATGTACCTCGGCACTCTCATCAGAAGCCGCTAACGAAAGATCGTATTCAGATGGCTCGCGCAGCTCATCTACAGACTCGTCACTGTCATCGAGTGAATCGCTAGCAGTGCGCTGGTCAACATAGTCGGACGTAGCTTTCATGATGGTAGGAAGTAGCGGGACAAAGTCGAGAGTCGGCGTAGCTCACCTCTTGAAAAATAGTGTGCCCAGCCGATAGGGGCCACAAGCAAAAGCCGTTTTTGGCAAAGGTGCGCCTCAGTAGAGCTATCAGGTCAAGCCACTCACTTTTTGCCAGCCCATTTTTGTGAGGTGGCTATTTGTCAGGAGTTGAACCGGATTGCTGCTAGTAGAGCAGATCAATAGGGAAAAAGTCGGGACTATTGACTCTTCAGTATTCAAAGTCTGTTAGGCCTCGTCCCGGAATTCTTTGAGAAACGTCATTTATAAAATTTTCCCAGAGGTAGAGGTACACCAGGCACTTGGCCGAACTGCTTTAATAAAGAAATATCAGCTTAATTTGTTCCCTTCACACGGAGCTAGTACAGGTTTTCCAGTGGCACAGAAGCTGCATCCGCTAATAGGGAGCGATCAGATGGAGGGAATCAAGCTGTGATGAAGGGTTGTATCTGTCCTGTCAGGTAGAGCTGAAATCTTTGATAACTATGAAGTTGAGTATTCTCAGTCTGACTGATACGGCGGTCTATCCAGAGTTCAATCGGTAAAACCAGGTTTTAGCAGTAAACCGCTTCTTCTTTGTTAGCGACAGAGTCGCAAATTAAGGAACCACTATAAGCCACTGTCACAACCGGGAAGATGACGCAAATTGGTGAACAAGATCCTCTTGAAATAGCACATGGACTTAGTTATAGGAGCGTAAAAATTTCCCCAGGAACTATACAGCGCTTGGGGACAGTCAATTCCTAGTTCTTTCGCTAAATCTCGACCTTTCCCCATCTATCAACTGACCGCGCTCAGCTCGTAATGTAGTGCCAAGATTTCATCTACTTGTAGTACGGCCATTGCATACTCGCGACCCTGTAAATCTGCAAATTCAATCAAATATTGAGGAATATCTCCTTCGTAGGTCTCCACGATAGTTCCTACTTGTCCAACCGGCAAGTATTGAATGGATTGATAGTCCACTTCAATTAGAGTTAGCCGATCTACAGGGATTGGATTTATATTTGCAACCGTATCTAAGGATTTTAAGATCGTCATCTGTCCTACTTGATGAATGCAGAAATTAAGCGAGGAGTAGAGGAAGTCGAGGTAGTTTCCCAAAGTGTACGCAGGACAAGCTGATCGCGGTTAGGAACTGACCAATCGACCTTCCATAGCTGGCCAAAACTTGTATAAGCTTTCTGAACTACTTCTCCTTCGACAGCTGCGATCACTATTAATTCCTGCAAATCACCTGCGTTGCTAGCTGTGATTCCTAGAGCAGAAGCAAACACTCTAGCTTTATGCTTTCCAGAAGGATGCTCAGCATTGAGACAGTAACCTTTCAGTTTTTCTATTGGAATAATAGCGCGATCGCCATTTAGCAACCTCATGATGGCTCACAACGTGATTATATCTAGGAACTGATAGGTCGACGTTAGCTCTCATCGATCACGGCATCACGGTCTAGTAGCAACAAATTTCGCAGCTGGTCGGTATCGAGTTCGGTGAGCCACTGTTCGCCAGCGCCGACGACTTGCTCAGCCAGGGCTTTCTTACTGTTGATCATGTCGTTGATGCGTTCTTCCAGAGTGCCAGTGGTGACGAATTTGTGTACCTGGACGTTTTTGGTCTGACCGATGCGGAAGGCGCGGTCTGTCGCCTGGTTTTCGACGGCGGGGTTCCACCAGCGGTCGAAGTGGAAGACGTGATTGGCGCGGGTGAGATTGAGGCCGACACCGCCTGCTTTGAGGGAGAGAATGAAGATTTTGGGACCGTTGGGGTCGAGCTGGAAGCGGTCTACCATTTCTTCTCGTTTGGCTGGGGAGGTGCTGCCGTAGAGGAACTGAGTTTGGGTACCGAGGCGATGCTCTAAGTGGCGGCTGAGGAGTTTGCCCCATTCGGCGAACTGAGTGAATATTAGAGCGCGATCGCCCTCCGCAATCACCTCTTCTAACATTTCATCCAATCGCTGCAATTTACCCGAACGCCGATATTTGCCCAGACTGTCTTGCTTGAGGAACTGAGCGGGATGGTTGCAGATTTGCTTGAGCTTCACCAGCAGGCCCAAAATCATGCCGCGCCGCTTAACGCCTGTAGCCTCGTCAATTTCTCCTAAAGTCTCATCGACTAGCTTTTGATAGAGCCGGGCCTGCTCAGCAGTTAACCCGCAGAAAACGGTCATCTCCTGCTTGTCGGGCAGGTCTTGAATGATTGTGCGGTCGGTTTTGAGGCGGCGGAGAATGAAGGGTTGGACGAGCGATCGCAACGTCTTCAGCGAATCGACATCGCCATACTTTTCAATCGGTGTAGCAAACCGTCGCTTAAAGAAATTCAGCGGCCCCAAATATCCAGGATTGAGGAAATCCATAATTGCCCACAGCTCAGAGAGCCGGTTCTCGACTGGCGTACCGGTCAGTGCAATCCGAAACTCACTTTCTACTTCGCGCACTGCTAGAGACTGCTTCGCCGCCGGATTCTTAATATTCTGCGCTTCATCGAGCACCATGCCTCGCCACTCAACTTTTTTGAGATCTTTGAGGTCTCGCTGTACCAGCGTATAGCTCGTGATCATTAGATCCAGCTTTTCAGCCGCTTTCACCAGCGCCGCCCCCTTAGGCCGCTTGTCACCGTGGTAGATCAGCGTTTCTAGCTCCGGTCCAAATTTTTTCACCTCGCGCTGCCAGTTGGTCAACACCGAAGTTGGGCAAACCAGCAGCACCGGCCCGCCCAGCGCCTGCTCCTGCTTGAGATAGAGCAAAAAGGCAATCAGCTGAATGGTTTTCCCCAGACCCATATCGTCAGCCAAACACGCGCCCAGCCCCCACTGCTCTAGAAAAGAAAGCCAGGAAACGCCCTTTGCCTGATAAGGCCGCAGCTGCCCTTCAAACCCGTCTGGCTCTGACATCGGTTCAAGGCTTTGGTTGCCCGTCGTCATCGTGGTAATCAGCTCGTCGAGCTTGCCGGAAGCGTCAAATTTTACCACGGGTAGCTTATCGATCAGCTGGTTGTCGCCAGTACTGATGCGCAGTGCCTCTTCTACTGAGAGCTTCGTTTGGCCCCGGCGCTTTTCAAAAAACTCCTTGGCAGCTCGTACATCTTGAGGGCGCAGCTCCACCCACTGACCGTTGATTTCGACTAGCGGCGTCCCCTGGGTAATCAGCTCGTCAAATTCTGCTTTGGTGAGCACCTGTCCGCCGACCGAGAGATCCCATTTGAAGTTCAGCAGGCTTTGCAGTCCGAGGCGCTGCTGCTTGGGTGGAGCAGTGGCACTAATTTGCAGCCCCAAACGGCTGGCACCAACTTTGTTAGGGTCTACCAGATTGTCGGGCAAGATCACCCCAAAGCCGCTGTCTTGCAGTCGCCAGGCCGCTGCCTTAATAAACTGATAGGCCTCAATCGGATCGAGCGTGCACTGGGCAGGGCTTTGCTCATTCAAGGTTTGCTTAATCGGCTCGTACAGTCGGGTGGACCGGCCTAAGCCGCCAAGCAGCGTTTCTTGCGGCGCTTCTACTGTTCTGCCCTGGTAGGTCAGCTGATCGGTTGGGTGCTGCCAAATGGTCTCAGCGTCGATTTTGTAGTCGCTGTTATCAATGGCTTGCAGGCCATAGCGCAGAGTCCAGTCGAGAGTGCCAGCGGCGGGGGGCGTCAGAGAAAAACAGGTGCGAAAGCCGCCAGCGGTATCGGCCAGATTTTGCAGCGGTGAAGTCCAAGTGTTGAGGGCGTCGTTGAGGCGAACGACGCCGACAGGGGTGGATTCAAAGTGAGGGTCGGGCATACCCAGAGCATCGATCCATTCGCGCAGAGGCAGGTCTTTGCTGAGCGGCGCGCTAGCAGAAAGTCCGTTATCTTGAGCAACGTGACGAACCTGGGCATCCACCAACGTTTCTAAGCAATGGCGCACCATCGGCTCGGCGGAAGCGGGCAAATCGACTCGGAGCGGGGAAGCTTTTTTGGGCAGCGGGGCCAGATAGCTGCGGCAGATGAGCGGGGCGCGATCGCAGAAATCCTTCAGCCGGTTCTGGTCTACAGCGCTATCGAGCAGCAGTTGCCAGGTAGCGATCGCGCCATTGCGATCCGCGCTGACTACTGGCACAAACTTACCCCGCGCCAGCAAATCCAGGCACCAGCGGGTAAGGTGCGACCAGTAGCGTAAATCAGCGCCGACAAAAGCGCTGGCCTCTGAGTGTCCCAAAGGTAGGGCGCTGAGAAATTTGATGGTGGCAGTTGCCTCCAACAGAACGCCCGAGACTTGCCAGGGATATAGCTCATCTGCCGCCTGGGCCTCCGCTGAGAGCGCCGGCAGCAGACCGTTCTCACGGAGTTTGGTGGGTAGAACAATGGCTCGCGACTGCCAGCGACTGACTCCTTTAGACTTTTTCTTTGATCTGCCGCTGGCTTTATCAGCATCGGGCGGAGCGACAAATGCCTGCATCCAGGAGAGGTCAATATCCTGGTCGGCTGGCTGAAACACTGCGGCCAGCGCTGACTGCTCAAGCTGATAGGGCTGATCGGCCAGGAGAGGGGGCGAATCAGTCGGCAAATCGAGCGGGGCGATCGCCTCTACTTTTCGCCAGGTTTCACCCCATAAAAAAAAGCGCTGGCGGTCGGGTAACCAGTTTCCATGTAAAGTCGCCATGGGGCAAAAGCTCGTAACCGAACGGCTAAATATTATCTCAGATCGAAATCAATTAGCTTGAGACTCAGAAAACCTGCACACCTACGCCTCAAACTGCTCATAGGCAGCGACAATTCTCTGCACCAGCGCGTGGCGCACCACATCGGCCTTAGTCAGTTCGCAAAACGCGATTCCTTCCACTTTGGCGAGTATCTTGGTGGCGATCGCCAACCCAGACTCCTGGTAGCGCGGCAGGTCAGTTTGCGTGACATCGCCTGTGACCACCATGCGTGAATTGAAGCCCAGCCGGGTCAGCATCATCTTCATCTGTGCTGGCGTGGTGTTTTGCGCCTCGTCTAAAATCACAAAGGCATTGCTCAGCGTGCGTCCCCGCATATAGGCCAGCGGTGCCACCTCAATCACACCCCGCTCCATCAGATGGGGAATACGCTCCGGGTCGAGCACTTCGTGCAGCGCGTCGTACAGCGGGCGCAGGTAGGGGTTCACCTTTTGCTGTAAATCACCCGGTAAAAAGCCCAGACGTTCGCCGGCTTCTACTGCTGGGCGAGTGAGAATAAGTCGCTCGTATTCTTCATTCATCAGCGCCTTGACAGCGACCATCGCCGCTAGAAAGGTTTTGCCCGTTCCGGCGGGGCCTGTGCAAAAGGTCAGATCGCTGGTACGCAGAGCCTTGACGTACTGCTGCTGACGAAAGGTCTTGGCTCGAATGACTTGCCCCCGACGGGTGCGCGCTACTACGTCGTTTTGAATAGCTTGCAGCTCGTCTTCGCGATGTGTATCTAATGCATGAATGGCAGTCATCACATCTGTGATGGCGATCGCCTGTCCCTGACTCCAGGTTGGCTCTAGCGTCTGCACAATTCGCCGAGTGCGGTCCACCTGATTTTCAGTACCCGCAATGCTCAGTTCGCTGCCTCGCAAGACAACAGTCGCCCCGGTTTGTTGAGCAATCCGCTTGATGTTTTCCTCATGCGGACCGGCTAGGGCCATGGCATTCTCAGAACTCATCAAGCCTAATTTGTAGTGATTTCCCATGCAGTTATCAGTGCACCCCAGTAGCTGGGGTACCGGCAATGCTGATCTAGTCTAGCTTTTTCTTCTTAGGCGGGGCCGGGTTAGTACTGGGCCGGGGCGGTCTTCTGTCGCCACCGCGATCACCTCCTCTGCCCTCTGAGCGGCCTCCAGAACGGCTTCCAGAGCGATTACCGCCCTCTCGATCACCTCGTCCTCCCCGGTCTGAGCGTTCTGGCTCTGGCTCACCAAACACGCTGAGATTGACAATCATCCCCGAAAGCTTGGCCGCCGCCCCGATCACATTACGCATTGCCTTGATATTGCGCCCACCCCGACCAAACACCCGGCCTTTGTCTTCATTTTCATCAAAGGCGGCCCGCAGCCACAGCTTTTTACCACCTGCCAAAGTTTCGGCGTGAAACTTAAGGGTCTCCGGCCTATCTAAAAACGGCTCAAGCAAAAAGCGAGCCAGCGCCTCGAAATTAGTCTGGCACTCAGCTGGGTCATCAGCTCCACTGGCTATTTCCGGGTTGATCGGGTCAGGACTCATAACTAGCTACTCAGCTGCTCGTACACATTCGCCTTCTTCAAGATGTGCTCAACGGTCTTAGTGGGCTGCGCACCTTCTTTCAGCCATTTGACAATAGCAGGCACATCCAGCCGAGTTTCGTCTGTTCTCGGATTGTAAAAACCTACTTCTTCGAGCGGACGGCCATCGCGGCGGTCTTGGGCACGCATAGCGACGATACGATAGCTAACTTCGCGCTTTTTGCCGTAGCGCTTGAGTCGAATCTTGATCATGGGCAGTATTGATGACGGCTAAGCCGAACAGATAGTGAGGGTTGTAGAGCTGTAAAACCAGACTAAAAAATAGCTAGCTACGCAAGAGCACTTAATTTTAGCACTCACCGCGAAGCTGAGGCAAAGCGCAGTGCTAAGCCATGCAAGTTGAATCACTTGAGAGGGATGAGAATCTGCTTAACAGTGAGCAGACCTCGCAATTTAGTCTTCGTGATCTTCAAAGGGATCGCTGAGCTGCTTTCCCGGTGGGCCAAACGCTGTATACACCGCGTAGCCAGTGAAAGCGAAGACAATCACTGCCACCGAAACAATAAGAACTGTTGCAGAATCGAGATTTTCCATAGGGTTTTGCTCATTAATTACCCTATGATATTACAGAATATAAAGTAAATTAATCCCCTATCTCTCCATGGCACAGCGCACGAAGTTAGGCAACCTCCTACGGCCTCTCAATTCCGAGTACGGAAAGGTCTCGCCCGGTTGGGGAACCACCCCGGTCATGGGTGTGTTTATGGTTCTTTTTCTTGTGTTTTTGCTGATTATTCTCCAGCTCTACAACTCGTCTCTCATCATCGATAACGTCGATGTGGACTGGCGAAGCCTGGGCGGATAGCTTTTAAGAAATGGGGGGTAGGTGTGTTTCACGCCTGCCCCTTATACTTTTAAACAGCGTTGCTGGATATGTACGGATGAACATCTTTGGAATTGGCCTGCCCGAGATGGGCTTGATCATGATTGTGGCCTTGCTGGTATTTGGGCCAAAGAAACTGCCCGAAATTGGCCGCAGCATGGGCAAAGCGCTTAAAGGCTTTCAAGATGCCTCTAAAGAATTTGAGACCGAGTTTAAAAAAGAAGCCGACCGCATTGAAAAGTCGGTTGCTGAGCCCATGAAGGCTACCTTAGAAAAACCACGAGCCCTAGCGCCTGACGCTGCTCCCAAGGCCGCCCCTGACGCCGACAGTGAGCCTGCTGAAGCCAAAGTAGTCGAACCAGACGGCACCGAGGCGGCCAGTGCTGAAGCAGCCAGTGCTGAAGCAGCCAGCTCTGAAGCAGCCAGTTCTGAGGCCAGCGCCGAAATCAGCGAAACACAAAGCAATAGCAGCCAAGCAGCCTAATGATGGGAGGGACGCCGCCTGCGGAGACGCTCGTACTGCCGCGCCTAATTGTGGGCCTTGGCAATCCGGGCGCTAAATATGATCGCACTCGCCACAACATCGGTTTTGAAATTATCGATGCCTTAGCAAAAAGCTATCCAGAGGTTTCGCTGGCTGAAAACAAGCGGTTCCAGGGCATAGCCGGAGAATTCCGCAGTGCGGGAGAACGTACCATCTTGCTCAAGCCCACCACCTTTATGAACATATCCGGGCAGGCAGTGCGGGCCGTTTTGGACTGGTACAAGCTAGATATCGCTTCAGTGCTGGTGGTCTACGACGACATGGACTTGCCTACTGGCAAGCTGCGTTTGCGACTATCAGGCGGAGCGGGTGGTCACAACGGCATGAAGTCAATCATTGCCCACCTGGGCACTCAGGAGTTTCCCCGGCTGCGAATCGGCATTGGCAGCACAGATAAGTTAGGCGACAAAGACAGCGCCGTGGTCTCTCATGTGCTAGGCCGCTTCGCTCCGGAGGACAGGAAGATTGTAGACGCGGTGATTCCGATGGCTGTAGAGGCCATTGACTTCAGTCTGCGCAAAGGCATCGAGCGCTCAATGAGCCTTTACAACGGACGAGAAGTAGAGCTTTAGGAATCTGGCTCTGAATGTTTTGGCGATCGCTCGTATAGCGGTATGCCAACTCGACGAATGTGGGCTAATACATCGGGATTATCAATGTAACTGAGTATGGAGATATCAAATAGATAAGGGAGCAGTAGGTCGTCAATCTCATCTTCGATCCGAGCTACAGTCCTGTAGGTGAGACACTCTCCAGTCAGCGTGAGGTCAATATCTGAACCCCTTCGATAGTTTCCCTTTGCCCGAGAGCCATAGAGGATAGCCGATTCGACTTCAGAATGACTAGAGAGAACACTCGTGATTTGTTCGATGACGGTTTCCTTAAGACCAAACCTCAGAGGCGTTTCATTGTTCATCCTCTATGGCCTGCATTTTAGTTTGCAGAGCAGTAAACAGGTCAAAAAAGCGCTTGGTAATATTGAAGGCAATTTCCTTAGCTACGTCTCGGTTGTAGGTGTGGCTAGTTCGGTTGCGATCCTTGATCATACCTATCCAGCTTTCACCCTCTTTGATCAAGCCTAAGCTAAAAGCTGTACGGGTAGCATCTCTAAGACCGTAGATATCTTGAATCCCTTGATAGCTGAGGAACTCCTTCAATAGTTTCCAGGCTAACTCGTGAGTGTATTCGAATGCCTGAATCAGGCCCTGCTCCTCTAGTTCGTTTAGCTCGCCCTTCTCAATAAATTTGGTGAGCTGTGCCAGCGCTCTTTTAATAGCTAGAAAACCGCTGTTTCCAACGAATATCCAAGTCATCCACATGCTTATTATTGCTTGCTCTAGCCGATCCTAACGAAGCGGCACAAATCCGGCCTGGTTGAGCAGACGCTGGGCTTCTTCGGTTTGCAGGAGTTGGGCGTAGGCCGTGCCTGCTTGCTGAGACGGCTGGCCGTTTTCAGCGATGATTACGTAGAGCGGTCGGGTGAGCGGATAGGTTTGATTTTCAAAGGCGCTGAGATTCATCTGATTGCGGCGGGTGGGACAGTCTTGAGGCGAGACGTAGGGGTTTTGGTAAGGCGGCACCAGCTGCTGCGCAGAGGCTCCGATGGGCAAGGGAGCGACCGTACACTGGCCGACAATTTCAGGCGCAGAGGCGAAGTAAATAGATCCAGGGGTATCGCCTACAAATCTTAGGGCTTCAGTGGTATTGGAGAGTCTTTTGAGAGCGGAGGTAAAGGGCTGACCCTTCAGGACGGTTTCTTCAAAAAACTGAACGGTGCCGCCCGCATCGCCGCGCGAAGCCGGAATAATTGCCAGATTGGGTCCGCCGACTTGGTTCCAGTTGGTGATTTGACCGGTGTAGATGTCTTTGAGCTGGGAGAGGGTTAGGCCAGGGACTGAGAGGTCTGGATGGACGGCGATCGCCACCGCCTCAATGGCGACCGGAATTTCCTGTAACGTCACGCCCTGCTGCTGAGCTTTCTGTTTGTCATCTGCGTTCAGTGGCCTCGACGACTGGGCAAAGTCTAGCTCGCTGTCAATCAGCATTTGAATGCCTACGCTAGAGCCCGGCGCTTGATTGGGGGACTCTTTGTAAACCAGCTTAAAGTTTGGCAGAGCCTGCTGAATGAGCGGATCGACTGCGCCTCTGATAGGAGCCCAGGTAGTGCTGCCACCATAGCTAAATTGACCGCTCGGAACGTTGGCTTCGGCAAAGGTAGCAGCGGCTATCGGGGCTGTCTGAGCGTCCGGCTGTGGCGAGGAGGCAGGTGACGGCTGCGGCGATTCTGTAGACTGCGGGGCAGTAGAAACCTCATTCCCCAAAATAGCGCTGTCTTTGAGCAACCAAGCGCCGCCTGCAATCAGCGCGGCAGTTAACCCTAAAGCGACTATCAGGGCTGGAACTTCATTTTTAGGCTGGGTCATAGCGCCAGGTTGCGGGGCAACGGGTGAAAAGGACGTACCGATTATAGAAACTGTCAAACGTTAAGAAACGGGATAGGCAATGAGGCCGGTCTGGGGTGTCAGAGGTATGGGGTTCAGCGGCGATCGCGTCAACCAGGCAAACTAAACAGCAAAGAAATCAAGCAGCGCCTGGATGGTTTCAGCTGGAGCCTCTTCAGGAAGAAAGTGCCCACAAGGTAGCGTTTTACCCCAAATTTGAACGGCGTAATCGCGCCAGACTTGCAGAACATCGTAGTGTTTCTCCATCGCCCCTTTTTCGCCCCAGAGTAACAGCAGCGGACATTCTACCTTTTGATCCAGGTCAGCTCTGTCGGTTTCTAGATCGATGCTGGCAGCAGCGCGGTAGTCTTCGCAGGTGGCGTGAATTACCGCCGGGCGACGAAAGCAGCGCAGATATTCGGCCATTGCTGCTGAAGCAAAAGCAGATGGATCAGCACTCCAACGGTGCAGCTTGGTCGTGAGGTAATAGTCAGAGTCGTTGCCAATCAAGCGCTCGGGCAACCCGCCTGGCTGAATCAAAAAGAACCAGTGCTCATAAATCGTCGCCATCTGCTGATTGATCGTCTCAAAAATATGACGGGTAGGCACAATATCTAACACAGCCGCACGACTAACCCGATCACAATGGTCGAGCAAAAGGCGATGCAGCACGCGCCCGCCGCGATCATGCCCCGCAGCCATAAAGGAGTCAAAGCCCAGCTGATCCATCAGCGCTACGAGATCTTGAGCAACGGTGCGTTTGGCATAGGTGAGGTGCAGCCGGTCTGAAGCAGGCGCGTCGCTATCGCCGTAGCCCCGCAGATCGGGGCAGACCACGGTGAAATGTGACGCTAGAGCGGGCGCAACTTTGTGCCACATCACATGGGTTTGAGGGTAGCCATGCAGCAAAATCAAGGGTGGCCCGCTGCCGCCAATGCAGGTATGCAGGGCAACATCGGCCAACTTTATTTTCTGTGTCACAAAATTGGGAAACATTGAAGAAAACATTGAAATCCCGGTAAAGCGCTAGATCGAGTAAAACAGAGATAGTGCAATTTGAGAGGTGGCTCAGGTGAACGCAACTATTATTCGCCAGGGTGAGCTAGTGGGCCGAGAAGTGATGGCCTATGAGACCGCTGAAGCCGTCGGCATCGTCGAATATTTGCTAGTCGATGTTAAGCAGGCTCAGGTGGTGGGCCTAATGTGTAAAACGGCTGGGCTGCTAGGCCGCAAGCAGTCGCTCAGCTGGTCTCAGCTGGTTAATATTGGGCGGGACTGTCTGGTTGTTCACAGTGAAATTAGTTCGGAGTTTGCCGCTATTGAAGATCAGCTGGCTGCCGCTCAAAATATGGTTGGGCTGGAAGTCTGGACAGATGGCGGTGACCTGATTGGTCAGGTCGTAGACCTTTCTCTAGAGGTAGAAACTGGCGTAGTGCAGCAGTATCTTTTCACCCTCCATGCGCCTAATACCCCTAGCAGCAGTGATGCACCAGTCGCCGACGAGCTGGATGATGACTTCGATGCCAATGAGCCAGCCGTAGCGCCTATCGCTTACGCTATTGCCCCTGGTGCGATTATCAGTGCGGGTCGCAAGCGGATGATGGTTGCGGAAGAAGATGCCCAGCGATCGCAGCCCTACAACCAGCCGCTCAACTTAACAGCAAAGCCAACAGCCGGTAGCGCCTCAACCGACTGGCGACCAGAGCAGCTGGAGATACCCGCAGATTTTGGCGAACTGTTGCAGAGAGGGCAGTCATTTGCAGGCAAGATGACTGAGCGGGTAAAGCAGCAGGCCAAGCGGCTTACCGATGATCGTCTTGCTGATCGAGACCGGGGGGGTTCAGATGCGCTGCCGGAAATTACAGAGCAGCTACAGGCCAAGACAGACCAGGTCAAACAGCAGATGCAGCAGCGATTTACCAGAGCAAAAGGTCAGCTAGACCACCAGCTAGAAGACCGCTTGGGCAACACGCCTTTAGGCCGTTCTCTCGGCGAGAAGCTCAACAGATTTACCCGTCCTCACGTTTCAGAAAGACCAGACCCGATTGATGTAGAAGCTTTTGAAGTCTGGGAAGAGGACGAGTGAAACAAATAGTGACAAACTTAGGCAAAAATGACCCGCAACCAGGTTATCTAGTAGAGAGTTCTTAACGTGATGTAATTCTGCTGTGAGTAAAGTCAGTCAGCGCAACGGCATTTTTGCCGAGAATGTATTTACCCGGCCCGGCGATGGCAGTACCCTCAGCTGCTCTATATTAATCGTAGGCGGCTCTACGGCGGCGTATTCAGCTACGCTCGCGGCCCTGAGAATGAATGTAGATGTCTGCCTGGTTCAGCCTTTAAAGATGGTCGGTGGGCAGTTTACCGCTCAAGGGCTACCGGCTTCGGACGATGGCGAGCTGCTGACGCAGGAAGTGACCTTTAGCACAGTAGACGGCGAGCGGTTTGCCATTTCTAAAAGCCAGCGATGGTTTCGTCGGCGTCAGCGCCAGCTCCAGCCAGTGGCGGGCAGACTACAGCAAAATCCGGGCGGGGCCTGGGTCTGCCTGATGACGACAACGCCTGTCGTAGCCGCGATCGCCCTGAACGAACCGCTAATCCCCTATTTAGAATCGGGCAAACTGCGGCTAGTGCCAGATAGTGATCCAACTGAGGTGATCATGGCAGCTGATACTGGCAGCGGGCAGCAGCAGGTGAGCGGGATAAAGTTTCGCGATCGCACCACCGGCCATCACTTCACGGTGACCGCACCTGTCACCCTGGAAGCAACCGACTTTGGCGACTTATTAGAGCTAGCAAACCTGCCCTCGCGCGTCGGGCAAGAGTCGCGCCAAGACACGGGCGAAGCGATTTTACCAGATCAGGCCATTCCCGCCTGTCAGCAGTCGTTTACCTTCAATGTGATAGTCGAGTACACCGCTGCTAGGCAGGGTCAGATGATGCCAAAACCCGCGGGCTATGGCCGCGATTTTTGGCTAAATCCTTACGAATTTACCAGCGACTATTGGACCTGGGCAGAGCGGCGGTGGAGCAAAAAAAACTTCTTTGAGGCCTTTGGCATTTTTCGCTATCGCCGGGTAATGCGGCAATCACTCAGCGAAAAAGCGGTCAGCATTGGCGATGTCTCGGTGATTAACTGGGGCACCTCTGCTCACCCTGAAAAAGGCCAGTGCTGTGGCAATGACTTTCGCTGGGGACAGCTGATTGGCACGAGCCGGGCAGAGCAAGCGGCTTTGATTCAGCAGGCGCGCGATCGCGCTCAAGCCTACATTTACTACCTGCAAACCCATGGCGTTGCCGACCTCAAGCCCCGAGGCGACCTGACCTGGAGCGCCGACGGCATTGCCCTAGAGCCCTATGTCCGCGAAGCTCGCCGAGGTATTGCGGTGACCACTATCCGCCACGAAGATGTCGCCGAAAGCTTTTTCCCAGGGCAAGCCCGCGCCCGCTGCTTTGACGACAGCGTCGGCATTGGTCAATATCACTACCTGGATTTACACGGCAATTTGGTAGCGGGTCATGTGTCACCCAAAGGAAAAGACGTGTTGGCTCTACCTTTCTCGTTGCCAGCCAAGTCACTTGTACCGATGACGACAGACGGCCTGGTGCTCTCAGCCAAAAGCCTGGGCACTACCCACATTACCAACGCCGCCTACCGAATGCATCCGATGGAATGGGCGATTGGCGAAGCCAGCGGATTTTTGGCCGTATTTGCCATCTGGACCGGCGAGAGCCCTCGTCGCATTGTCGAAACAGTGCCGCTGCTGCGCAAGCTTCAAGGCTTTATGGCGCGCAACGGCATTCCTATCTTTTGGTTTGACGATGTGTCTCACGACGACCCAGACTTTGAAGCCATTCAGGTGATGGCAGCAACCGGCATCATCCGCAGTGAAAACGCCAAAAATCTGCACTTTCGCCCCTATGCCAATGTCTCTAGAGCAGTCGTCTCTACCGCCCTGGTAAACCTGCTGAAGCTAGAGAAAATCAGCCCTGCTCAGCCCAGTTTTTGGGATGTGCAGCCAGATCAGCACTGGGCATACAGCACTATCGAAACGCTCAAAGCTCAAGGGATGATTGCTGGCGTTGGCAAGGGGCGCTTTTCTCCCGATGCCATGATCACCCGTCAACAGCTTTCTTACCTGATTAAGGCAGCTGTGCCTAAGGCCCACGGCCAGGCTTTTGCCAGCCTCTCTCAAGACAATACCCCGCTCGCCCGGCGCGAGCTGTCCCGAGCATTTTACGCCGTGCTCAAAACTCAGCTAGAAATTTAGCCGGAGATTTAGCTGGATTGTGCAGAGCAAACGCATAGTGTCCGTAGTGCTGCTCATATCGCCCATAAAAGCCTGCTGACAATATGTGAAATAATGGGCAAATTCACCCATAAAACTCTGTTGGTAGACTATCTCTGAAATGCCGTCAATCATACCGTCAATCTTCAAATCTACCCTGCCGCTGACCTTGCTAGTCGCACCGCTGATGATGTCTGCGGCTGAACCGCCAGCTTTTGAAACGACCAGCGCGTGCAGCTTGGAAGATACTGGTGGCTTCATAATGGACGCTCAGAGCCGCCCTCTGGCAAGTTTTAGTGCGTCGCCCATTGCTCAGCCGATTGCGACACCCATCCGCGCCCTGGTTACGTCAGGGCAGGAAATGGCGTCTTTTTTGAGCGATCGCCAGCCCCCAGCGCAGCAGATCCTACGAGACAATCCCTACACTTTTGACCAGAACAGCACCTACCGCTTAGCGCCAGATCAAGACCGCTGTAGCGTCGAGCAAATCGCCCCGTCCGAAACCCTACTTGCGCAGGCTCCCGCTGGGCCAATCCCTGAAGCCGCTTCCCCTACCACCCCTAACTCTACTGACCCGGCGCTCCCCGATATCAATACCGCGCCAGCGCTAGCCGACCTGCCCGACGGCAGCTATCGCTACGTTTCTGGAGGGACCGAAGCCAGCGTCTACACCGAGTCGGAGCTGCGCCAGAGAGGCGGCTCTATCTTCCTACTCACAAAAAAGGGCGATACTGTAACCGGAGATTTGCTGCCCCGGCTCGGGCTACCGGGCATTTGCGTCGTCGGCAGCGCTAATGGCAATACCGTCTCAGGAGCCGCTTATCCCTACGACACCACCGACACGCTGCAAGACAGCGCCCGCAACATCGGCGAAACCTTTGAACCCTATGGCAGCGGCGCGCTGCAAATTCGCCGCACTCGCACCGAGGGCAACCGGCTCTACTACGCGAGCGCAATGTTAGATCTTTCTAATTTTTCCAGGATTAACGCCGGTCCTAGTCTGCCACCTACTCGCTGCGGTGCGGGTCGTACAGGGTTTAGAGATCAGCGCTGATAGCGGCTGAGCTAGAGATCTGTGAGCATATAGAGTTAACAACTATTGTCGAATCAACTATGTCTAACGACAGTTTCAGGGTTTCAGTGCGGCTTGCGTTTGCTATTGGTGCCGCGGCCTGTGGAGTGGCGATCGCCCCTCTTCCCACCCGCGCTCAAACTTTAGACCCTCAAACGCCAGAGCCAATAACCGTTTGCGCTTTTGATCCCAGCTCTGGCACGCTCAATCCGCTGGGGATGCGTGCCTTCATCACCGTCAGTGAAATAGAAGGCAACAGCGTTTTCCTTTTCGAGCAGTTTCCCTCCTTTGTTTCATCAGGGCAGGACGAATCGCCGCCGGTAGATGTCGATATTGCCTCCGAACGGACGCTGACGATTTACGAAACGCCTATAGCTGAAGCCCGTCAGCTGGTAGTAGACAATCCGGCTTACTACGCCGCCTTGCTAGGCTTAGAAAATACTGATGAGGCGATGGACGAAAACGGGTTTGGCCCGGTAAACGCCACCCTTACCTGTCAGAGCGGCAGTAACAGCAACGCTGCCGCCAATCCTAGGCCTGAAGCGCCCCTGCCCGTTAGCCCCACACTGGCATCCCTGCCCGATGGCAACTACCGAATGGCCACAGCCGAATACCCCAACCGCATTGTCACCGATCAGGAGCTGCTAGCGAGCGGCGGCTACTTATTCACCTTTCGGAAATTGGGAAATACGGTAACTGGTAATTTTGGCCACATCGACCATGAAGAAGGTGCTTGCATTACTGGGACGGTAAGCGGTAACACCATCACCGGCCAGGCTTACACCGACGATAGGCCAATGACTGTTGATGGGCAGACCTATCTCGACCCAGAGAGACATTTGCAGCTTGGCCAGAAAGTTACAGATGTCCGCTACGATGGCTCAGTAATGGACGTAGCCGGGCTTTCTCGAATCAATGCCGGGACTAGGGTGCCAGTGGAAAGCTGTCTCGGAGCATTCTGAGGAAGGCATGCTAAGAAAAGTATTCTGAGGGAAGCCATCTAAGGGGATGCTTTAGCAGGCGCGTCAGGTGCAACGCCTTCTAGCACTACCAGCGACTCCAGCATTTTCTTCACCAGAGGAGCAGCCACCGTTCCCCCGTAGGCATTTTCGCCCTGCGGCTCGTCAATCACAGCTAGCACCACATAGCGAGGCTTGCTAACGGGGGCAATGGCGACAAAGCTAGTAATCCGCTGATCGCCGTAAGTGCCATATTCGGTTGCTTTTTGAGCGGTGCCTGTTTTGCCAGCAATCTGGTAGCCTTTGATTTTTGCTGCCGATCCCGTGCCGTCATCTACGACCTCTTGCATCATTCCTAAGACCTGCTGCGTGGTCTCAGGTGAAAAAAGCTGCTGAGACGTGGCGCGTTCTGGAGTCCAGGTCAGCTCGCCACCAGCATTGGTGAGTCCGCGCACAATATGGGGGGTAACCAGCTTGCCGCCGTTGGCCAGAGTGCCCTGGAGCTGAAGCATCTGTAGCGGCGTGAGCGAAAAGCCCTGGCCAAAAGCAGTCGTAGCCGCTTCAATGGCGCTGCCGACAAACTGGCTGCGCTCTTTAATTTGCCCGCTGGCTTCACCCGGTAGCTCGATGCCGGTAGGGAGACCCAAGCCCAATTTCTCTAGCCAGCTGTAGTAGGCAGTGCGGGGCACACTCTCCATCACATGGACCATGCCGACGTTGCTGGAGTAGCGCAGCACATCGGTCAATGAGATGGCCCCTCGGCCCCCCTGACTAGAGAAATCTACGTTTTGAATGGGCCATTCGCCAATTTGAATGCGGCCTTCATCATAGACGTAGTCGCCTGGAGCCATGCTGCCGTTTTCGAGAGCGATCGCTACATTGATCGGCTTAAAGGTAGAACCAGGCTCGTAGAGATCGCTCACTGCCCAGTTTCTGAAATACTCTAAATTCGCATCGTAGTAGCGGTTGGGGTTGTAAGTGGGAGCGATCGCCATCGTCAAAATCTCCCCGTTGTGGCTGTCCATCACCAGCAGCGCTCCCCGTTTAGCGCCGTACTGAGCTACTGTAGCCGCTAAGTTTTCCTGAGCGATGCGCTGTAATCGGCTGTCAATCGTTAGCTGCATCTGCACATCGTCGCGGGTGACCTGCTGCAAAGGCGTCGCTTCCCCTGTTTGCGGATCTTCATACGTCAGCTGCTTTTGCAAACTCAGCTCGATACCTTCTTGGGGGACGCCCTCCAAATCGACATAGCCGGTAACTGGCGAAAATAGCTCACCCTGGGGATACACCCGCTGAGGAGAGGGCAGCAAGTCTAGACCGTCTAGCCGCAGCGCCTGCAACCGTTTAGCCGTTTCTTCTGCAATATCGGTGCTGAGCTTGATGCCGCTCTCCTGCTCAGCAAATAGCGCCAGCAGCTCATTAGAATCGCGCTCTAGCACAGCGCTGAGCGCCTCGGCAATCGTCTTGTCCGACTTTTTAAAGAGCATCGGATGCACATACAGGGTATACACCACCCGATCCATCGCGATTACGTTGCCCTGAAGGTCAATTATTTGCCGTCTGGCAGCGCGGGGCGTCGCCCGAATGGTCTGCTGCTCCTTTGCCATCAGCTTTAGATCAGCGCCAATAAGCAGCTGCAAATAGGCCAGCCTACCCCCCAGTCCCACCATCCCAACAATCAGCACCAGCCACACAGTAATCAGGCGGAGACGAGGCGAGCTGAGGCGATCGCGAATTTGGGCGGAGCGAGATAAGCGAGTAGCGGGACGGCGGCGGCGCACAGAACCGGGTGGGTTAGCCTTTCCTCTAGAAGATCGCGGGCGAGTAGAAGCGGCCATGCTGTCGTTCACCGACTAAAGACAAGGGACCCAGTCACAGAAACTTCAGTAACCCAGTGGACGCGGCATCTCGACGGGCGTAGCTTCTACCGAATCAGTTTCCCCCTGGGTTTCTCTCTGGGTTTCTCTCTGGGTTTCTCTCTGAGGCGCAGGAGATAAAAATAGCACATCTCCAGGATCATAAGGTTTTAGCCCCGAATCTACTGCTGCGGCCTGCTCAGCCAGGCTCTGTTTAATCGCTTCGTTGGCTGAGGTGAGCTGCTGCGATTCACCCTGAAGCGCATCTAACTCAACTAAAGCGCGGCCAGTCGACTTATCGATATAGACAGTCGAGGCATAGGCAATCAAAGCCCCAGTGAACAAAACCCCAGTTACGACAGTTGACCCTTGCTGAACCCGGTTAAGCAGCCGCAGCCGCCAGGGTAGCTTGGACTTATCGGGGAATGGTAGCGCTGAACCGGAGGCGTCAGTTCGTATACGGACAGCCGGATTACCCATATGCAAAGGGACTACCTTATCAGCCGCAGGGTTTTCTGACGCTGACGGCTGGCTTTGAGGTTGACCGTCGCCTTCAGTGAGTGAATTGCCTGCAAAGGGAATTTGCCGCAGCGATCGCGCTTGAGCAGCAGGTCGCGCCAGATCAGCGGAGAAAACCGGCTGGAGCGCAGCCTGGGCAATTAAAAACTGAGTTTGATCGGACTGGCTCAGAGAGGAGTGACGCAGCTTAACAGGCGGGTCGACCAGGCAGGTAGATTTATCGCTCTTGGCTCGATCAGCCTGACGGTGCGGAAACTGATCAGCGGGATTGGACCCAGCAGGATTAAACTTGGTAGCAAAGACCATGCGACAGTATCAGGTTGATTTGTGTAGCGGGATTGATTGCTGCATTGCTCAGAGAAAGGAAGCCTCTAAGCAAATGCAGCACTGCCATCAATTAAATTACGCGCATACTACCCCGCTAGCGGGAGAAGAACAAGCCTAATCACAAATTCTTTCTACAAAATTTATCTGCAAATCTCTCTGTGAGTCTCTCTAGGGTCTCGGTTTATCGGGCAGGCCCACCATATCGGCATTGCTCTTATTGGGGGGAATCATCGGATAGCAGTTTTCGTCGCGGCGCACCCGCACATCCATCAGCACTGGGCCGTCGTGTTCGAGCATTTGGGCGATTGCCCCTGCCAACTCACCCGGCTCATTCACAACCATTCCCTTGATTCCAAAGGCCTGAGCTAACAGGACAAAATCGGGCATACCCACCTCCATATTAGAAGACGAATAGCGCTCCCCAAAAAAGGCCTGCTGCCACTGGCGCACCATTCCCTGCCAGCCATTGTTCAAAATCACTGTTTTTACGTTGATGCCGTACTGCTTCAGCGTCGCCAGCTCTTGCAGATTCATCTGAAAGCTAGCATCGCCGCTGATGCAGAGCACCTGCTGATCGGGAAAAGCAACTTTTACTCCCATCGCTGCGGGTAGGCCAAAGCCCATCGTACCCAGACCAGCGCTGGAAATCCACTGGCGAGGCCCATTCCTCAAAAACTGCGCCGCCCACATCTGATGCTGGCCCACGTCGGTCGTGCAGTAGGCGTGAGGAGCCTGCTTCGTCAGCTCGACAATGACTGACTGCGGGGAAATCGAGTCGGGGTAAATGGGAGCTAGCAGCGGGAAGTCGGTGCGCCAAGTGTTGATGCGATCCAGCCAGGCGCGGGTCTGCTGGGGATCGGGCCTCTCCTGGTTCTCTAGCTGAGCCAGCAGCTTCTGTAGCACGGCTCTAACATCGCCAACGATGGGAACTTCTGGTCGGCGGTTTTTGCCTACTTCTGCGGGGTCAATATCGATGTGAATGACTTTGGCCCTGGCTGCAAATTCATCTAGCTTGCCCGTCACTCGGTCGTCAAAGCGCGCACCGATGGCCACTAGCAGATCGCACTGACTGACGGCAAAGTTGGCGTAGGCCGTGCCGTGCATACCCAACATGCCAACCGACAGCGGGTGGTGCTCATCAACAGCGCCTTTACCCATCAGGGTAGTGGTAATAGGCGTAGCAAAGGCTTCGGCCAGGGTTTGAATTTCGCCGTGGGCACCGGCTGCGATCGCCCCCCCACCCACATACAGCAGCGGCGATTTGGCTTCGCGCAATAGAGCGATCGCCTGATCGATTTGATCCACATCGCCCTCTACCTGAGGCGCGTAGCCGGGAATCTTCACATCGCCAGGCTCAACAGGAATATAGTCAATTTCTTCCAGGCCCACATCTTTAGGCACATCAATCAAAACTGGGCCCGGCCTGCCGGTTCTGGCAATGTAAAAAGCTTCGGCGACAATTTGCGCCATCTGGTTGGGATCGCGCACCACATAGGAGTGTTTGACAATCGGCAGCGTAATCCCGTGAATGTCAGTTTCTTGAAAAGCGTCAGTACCAATCGCCGCGCGAGTTACCTGGCCAGTTACTACTACCATCGGGATTGAATCCATTTGCGCAGTGGCAATTCCCGTTACCAGGTTGGTTGCCCCAGGGCCGGAAGTCGCAAAGCAGACACCTACTTTTCCGGTCGCTCGGGCATAGCCATCAGCAGCGTGGGCGGCCCCCTGCTCGTGGCGCACCAGAATATGCTTGATCAGCCCCCGCGCCTCAGACTGATACAGCTCATCGTAAATCGGCAGAATGGCACCGCCCGGATAGCCAAAAACATGTTCAACGCCGTGGCGCACCAGGCTATCAATCAGCGCGTAAGCGCCGCTAATTCGTTGGGTAGCCGTTGAAGATTCTAGCGTGATCGTAGAAGCCATAAGAAGTTCAAAGAGGGAAACGCCAACCGGGAACGGAAAAATTGAGTCTGTAAACCTGTCAGTAAACCTGGAGCCGTGCTACTGAGCTGAACTTGCGAGATTAAAAGGGGGAGCTTATTTAGTGTAAATTGTAGCCAAACTTACAACAAGATATTTCTACCGGGCCTTGTCAGGGAAAAGAAACATCTGCTCACATCGGGGCTCTACTGCCTGCTGGCTTCTGTTTGACCCATTCTATTTGCAGCTGCCGTCTCAGAAATTCTGCTGCCGTCATTGGCAGTTTCGCCGCCTCGTGCTGCCAGCCGCTCACCTGCCACCCGTTGACTCGCTGCGGCGCTGCCCACAGCTGCAAATGATCGACGGGCGGGTCGGCATAAAAGTTAACTTCTCCCGCACCCAAAGGCAGCGTGCTCCAGTGCGTAAAGCTATCGTGACTAAGGCGGCACACGGGCAACCCCACAACCGGCACTCCCCAGCCATCTAGCGCAAAAAACTTCGCCACCTTGCCGCCCTGCTGCTGCCACAGCGCCAGGGCTCCTGCCAAACCGACTACCCCAGCGCTGAATCCGACCGCAACAATAGGCTGAACCCGACCGGTCTGAGCAGCGCTCTGCCAGCCAGTGGTTTGCACAAGCCAGTCAAACACGGCCAGCGGATTAGCGGGGAAAGCCTCGGCTATGTGAGGCGTAACGAAAGGGGGAGCGATCGCACCCACTGCGCCGTCAGCCGAGCCTTGTGAAAGCCCGGACAAACCATCACCGGGAGTTGGTAGCTGTCTGGCTCTAGTGGATCAAGCGAATCTTTCATAGGGCCTCTAAGTTAGGCATTGAGTCAGGCATCGAGTTGGGCGTCGGCTGAAGCCATACCGAATCCTATCGTTCGGTTCTACCCATAGCCATGATAAAAGGCTTACCGGTAGTGTTGGAGTAGGTCATTTACGGGGGTTTGCAGTCGTCGAGGCTATGAGCGTAACGGATCAGCTTCTACCTACTATTAGTGCACTGGTCGCTCTGGGAGAATTTGCCCAGGACGATCACTTAAGCGATGCGGCTGAAGTGGGCACCGTCAGCAATAGTTTGCCCGCCGCCGCTAAGCAACAGCGCGCCGAGCGGGAATGGCAGGGGGCAATTGCCGCGCTCAACCAGCTTCTCACTCAGCAGACAGTCAACGGTCAGGGGGCCGCTTGCCAGCCAAAAACCTCGATATTTTCTCGTGCCAGGCCCTCTCAGGCACTGCTGATCTCCGGACCGGTGCCGCTGCTCAGTGCCCCCGACCTGGCTTCTCAGATTTCTAGCTGGACATTTGTGCCGCGATCGCCCGAGCAGATCGCTGCCTTTAGCGCCCTCTCTCCGGTGGGGCGACTGCTTCAGCAAAAGTTTCAAAAACAGTCTCCAACGGCGCATTTACTACCCCTGTTAGAAGACGATCCGCTGGCTCAGGAGCGATTTGCTTTTGTGCTCACACCCGAATTTTCGCTGGTGCTGGTGCTCGGCGAAGACGCTGACGGTGAGCTGCGCTTCCAGTTTTCATTTATGCCGCAGGTGGTGAATTCGGTGTGGCGAGTTCTGCGATCGCGCATTCGTTTGGGCCGCCCGCAGCAGCTTGACTTTATTGACCCGCTGGTCGAAAGGTTTGCGCCTAAAGAGCCTCACTATCGCATCGTTAGCCAGTTCAACCGCTGGATGTTGGCCTGCTTACCTCAGAGCGTTCAGCCCGCTTCGCAGCTAGACCAAGCGTTTGCCCAGGCGGCGAGTCCCGGCGAGAGCGATTACCCCAATCAAACAAACGGCCAGACCAATAGCCAGTTTTCTGACAGCGAACTACTCAAGGCAATGGCCCATGAAATTCGCACGCCGCTAACGACGATTCGTACCTACACGCGATCGCTGCTCAAGCGCAAAAATCTAGACGCGCAGGTGATCAAACGCCTGAAAAGCATTGACCGTGAATGCACCCAGCAGATAGATCGCTTTAGCCTGATCTTCAGGGCGGTGGAGCTAGAGGCGGCTAGCCAGACGCCGAAGTCGCCGTTGAGTGCGATCGCTCTGCATCAAGTTTTTCAAGAAGCCATTCCCCAATGGCAGCAGGCCGCCCAGCGTCGAAATCTCTCTCTAGAAGTGGGATTGCCGCCCGAGCTGCCGATGGTAGCCAGCGACCCAACCATGCTTCAGCATGTGCTAACGGGCCTGGTAGAACTCTTCACACACAGCGTTTCTCCCGGAAGCCATATCCAGCTCCACGTACTCGACGCGGGTGACCAGCTCAAGCTCCAGTTTCAGTCTCAAGCTGATCCAACTCAAAAGAGTGCGCCGTCATCTTGCTCACCTCCGCCGCTACAGTCGCTAGGCCATCTGCTCATGTTCCAACCCGAAACCGGCGGACTGAGCTTGAACTTAGAAGCAACTAAAAATCTTTTCCATGCCTTGGGCGCTAAGCTCACCGTCCGTGAGCGCTCTAACCAGGGGACAATCTGGACCGTCTTTCTGCCTTTAGAAGCCAGCGGCCTCAAGTCTTATCCAATCGTTTAACCTCGCGACTGCTTCTGTGCCTGGTCTTCAGGCTGATTAGTAGCTGCCTGCTATAAGGTAGTAACACCCCCATAGATACTATCCATTAGGCAGAAGTCGCTGAAAGCGTTGCAGCACCTATGTTTTCTTAGCCAGTTGAGCGCCTTCGAGCAGATGCTGAAGCTTCGTATAGCCCCGCCATAGAGTCTTGATGCCTGGTTCACCATCCCCCTTACGGCCCTGAAAGCCGCCAAGACGAGCTAGCCAATGGGTGGCTTGATGAAGCGTAGGCGGTTTCTTCGAGCGACTCATAGGCACAAACCGACGACGCAGTAGCTTCCATTCTGTCGGTGTGAAGATGACCTCACAGCTAATATCAGGGGTCAATCTCGATTGGTAGGTCATCGCCATCAGTCGCCAAGCGACAATGCTGTAAATGGCTAAAGCTTTGAGCAAACGGTCCCGGTGCTGCAACTGCAAGTCTTCTATTTTGCAGCCGCTTTTGAGCGTGAAGTGATAGCGCTCTATCAGCCAGCGATAGCTGTACCACCGCACCGCTTGGCAAGCCGCTTCAAAGCTGTCTAACGGCAGGCTCGTCAACAGTTTCCAACAGATGGGTTTGCCGCCATCTGCTGGCGGGGTGACTTCTTCGACCAGTAGCGCGTTAAGTTCAACGGGGACTAACTTGGGCTTTTGTTTAGCCAGATAGTCAGGCACTTCAATTGTGACGGCAATGGCACGGATGGCGATACGCGCTGTTCTAGGCGGACGTTGAGGTGTGCGCTTGACGGTGACAGTTAGCTCACCTAATACGGGCGATTGCGCCAAGGTCGGAAACAGTTTGCCTAGCTCGTGTTTGACCTTACGGTTTGTTTTCACCCGAATCAACAGCTCACTGTTGGCTACTCTGGGCTGGGCAAACAACTCGAAGATATCGGCTTCGCGATCGCCCATGTGCACCAGTTGAGTGCCAGCGCCTACCTTCGATTCGGCATCGCGCAAGCTCTCCAACCAGCGAAAGCTCTCTTTCTCTTCTATCGGTTTGTGGCCAGGCTGCTCTAATGCTTTTCGTCCTTTCTTTGGCTGCGGCGGTTGCTCTCGTACCCAGCTAGCTTGACCGAGTAAGCCCAAGGGCTCACCTGCACCACTCACACCAAACGTGCTGTGTACTTTGATGCCTTGTTGCTTCGTATGATTGAGGTAGCCTAATCCTGCCGTCGCACGATGACTTGTAAAGTTTAGGTCTGTCGTGTCTTGAATCGCTAACACCGTTTCGCACGAACGGCTGCGCTCTGTCGTTCCGTCTATATGACTGTTCAAAATCGCATCGGTGGTCACTTTGGAATTGGACCAAAATCGATAGATACTTTGCGCTGCGTTCGCGCTCTTCGTCGCCTCCGGTACGCTCGCATTCGGCGCATGGCTGAGCGTTTCGACTATCTGACGCAATCGCTTCGCATGTCGCAAGTCCGTGAAGCGCGTGACGCTGATTTCTTAGCCTATCCAATCTTTCATCGGGTCTGCCGCCTTTCTAGGCGGGATGGCTACATCTGTGATTATATTTGCACAAACGACGCGCCTACTCCTCTCCCTGTAAGACTTCTACATACTTGTGCCTAATGGATAGCCATAGATAAGGTTTTTTGGTCGGCGGTCAGCAATGGTATCTCTAGAATTTTGGCAGTGGCTACAGCCAGCTGATCGGCTGGATCTCTGTGGAGATTGAAGTACTCCTCGCTGACGATGCTTCTAAGCCTGCCTTTTCATAAGGGTGAAATGTCAGACATAAGATATCGATGGCTAGCAGACACAAAATGCAATGAATAACATCCTGACAGCGGATAGCTAGATCAAGTTGCAGATCGCAGTTGCTGGTCACCGTTAGCGAATATTTTCGGTCATGCTACGCAACTTAGTGCGATCGCTAAGTTTAAGCGGTGAGAAACACAAAAATAAGCCCCCACTCTGACGAATCAGAGTGGGGGCAAAAGGCAGGTTTAATACCTGAATTACAGCGCGTTACCGCGAGGTAATACTTCCTCGGGGAAGACGAACTTCTGGTGCGGCTGGTCTTGAGGAGCCAACCACGCCCGAATGCCTTCATTCAGCAGAATGTTCTTTGTGTAGAACGTCTCAAACTCAGGGTCTTCTGCCGCGCGAATCTCCTGACTCACAAAGTCGTAAGCCCGCAGGTTCAACGCCAAACCGACGATGCCAATAGAACTCATCCACAGGCCCGTCACCGGCACAAACAGCATGAAAAAGTGCAGCCAACGCTTGTTGCTGAACGCAATCCCGAATATCTGTGACCAGAATCGGTTCGCTGTCACCATCGAATACGTCTCTTCCGACTGAGTCGGCTCAAACGCTCGGAAGGTGTTGGCATTCTCGCCATCTTCAAACAGCGTGTTCTCTACCGTCGCTCCGTGAATCGCACAGAGCAGCGCACCACCTAAGATGCCAGCTACGCCCATCATGTGGAACGGGTTCAAAGTCCAGTTGTGGAAGCCCTGCAAAAACAGCAGGAAGCGGAAGATGGCCGCTACCCCAAAGCTCGGCGCAAAAAACCACGACGACTGTCCCAAAGGGTACAGCAGGAACACTGACACAAACACTGCAATCGGTCCACTGAAGGCGATCGCATTGTAGGGCCGAATGCCGACTAGCCGGGCAATCTCAAACTGCCGCAGCATGAAGCCAATCAAACCAAACGCACCGTGCAGCGCTACAAACGCCCACAGCCCGCCAATCTGACACCAGCGCACAAAGTCGCCTTGGGCTTCAGGGCCCCACAGCAGCAAGAGCGAATGGCCCATGCTGTCGGCAGGGGTGGAAACTGCAACCGTCAGAAAGTTACAGCCTTCCAGATAGGAACTTGCCAACCCGTGCGTGAACCACGAGGTGACAAAGGTGGTGCCGGTCATCCAGCCGCCCACGGCCATGAAGGCGCACGGAAACAGCAGTAGTCCAGACCAGCCGATAAAGACAAATCGGTCGCGCTTTAGCCAGTCGTCGAGAACGTCAAACCGTCCCCGCCCGGCGGGCGCTTGTCCCATTGCTATAGTCATTAAGTAGTCTCCAAATTGGATTATCTATGTAGGACAGGGCAAAAATTGGTTCGCTTGTCAGCGGATAACACCGACTCGTTAATATTAATACAAGTGTTTACCAATCTTTACTCCACTTCTCATTATTATAGAGGCACTTCCTCAGAAAAATCTTCCCGCTAGCGGATAACGTTGATCCCTCGAAGGGAGGAAATCATTCCCTCAGGGGATTTCAGCTGCTCCAATAGAGATAGAGAGCCCTAATCCAGGCCTGCTATTCTCATATTCGTCTTGAATCTGGCGGCTCTTTGTGATCAATTGTAAAGGGCTGCGGCTTAAGATTGACGGCCCTGATTTCTAAAATGTTTGCGATACTAGAGGGCGAACTTGACCGAGCAACGCTGGTCTTAGCTAATTGACACCTATGTATATTGTAGAATTTGCGCTGAAGCACACGCCCCTGCCGCTGACCGTGCAGAAAAAGGAAAAAGAAGCGGCAGAAGCAGCTTACAAGCAGGCTTTAGACGCAATGACCTCGGGTAATCCGGTCACGATAGAAATGACTTGTGATGAGGTGGCTGACAAAAAGGTGGCGATCGCCATCAGCGAGCTAGCAGCCGTGCAAATCTATGACAAGTCGGGCAAAGGCGCGTCGGCAGGGCGTTCACCGGGCTTCTTCGCGCTAGCAGGTGAGTAGGTCTTTTGCCAAAAGATCCGTCGGACGCTGCCAACGCTATAGATGGACAGTTCTATGAGCTGTCTAGAGAGGCGATCGCCATCCAAGACGTCAGCTTTCACTGGCCCTCGGGGGCGGCGGTGCTGCGCGACTGTTCGCTAACCGTGGGGCAAGGCGAGTTTTGTATGCTGCTGGGCAATAACGGCAGCGGCAAGTCTACGCTGCTGCGGCTTTTAGCGGGTCTGCTGGCCCGCCAAACCGGGACGATGACCACGGTTGGCCCGGTTGGATTTGTATTTCAGAACCCCGATCACCAGCTAGTGATGCCCACCGTCGGCGCAGACGTTGCCTTTGGCCTGGTCAAGGAGCAGCTAGCCCTACCCCAAATCCGGCAGCGGGTAGAAGAAGCGCTATCGGCGGTTAATCTGCTGCACTTACAGAGAAGGCCGATCTACGCGCTCAGTGGGGGGCAGAAGCAGCGGGTGGCGATCGCCGGAGCCATTGCCCAACACTGCCAAATTTTGCTCTTAGATGAACCCACTGCCCTGCTCGACCCAGACAGTCAGATCGATTTGGTTAGACAGGTGCAGGCGCTGGTCAAGAGCCGAGGATTGACTGCCCTATGGGTGACGCATCGCTTAGCTGAGCTGGACTATTGCGATCGCGCTTTTCTGCTAAAGAATGGCGAGGTCAGCGACCAGGGCGATCCGCAGCGCCTTAAACACAAGCTACAAAATAGCTGAAACCGACCCAATAGCGCCATTTGAAAGAAGCGACCAATTAGATATCTGGATTAGAAAAATCAGACGCCCGGAGAAAAATCGCTTACCATTGAGGAAATTTCAGGAAATTTTACACTTGGCCTAATCATGGCAAGCACTCCTCAGGCAATCTTGTTGGTCGATGGCTACAACATCATAGGCGCATGGGCAGACTTAGCCAGTCTCAAACAGGCAAAGGGGTTCGAGGCCGCCCGTGACTCACTGGTTGCAGCGCTAGCCAACTACAGCGCCTACGAAGGCTACGAGACCTGGGCTGTGTTTGACGCCTATGGGCAGCCATCACCCGCCTCCCAAGAAGCAATTACGCCTTATCTGTCGGTACACTACACCGGCTACGGCCAGACTGCCGACAGCTATATCGAGAGAGCCTGCGCCAAATTTCGCAACGATGCCCGCAAATTTACCCAGCGGCTGATTGTAGCGACCTCTGACAGCGTTCATCGGCAAACCGCCGTCGGCTATGGAGCTGAAGGCATCTCAGCGCTACAGCTCGAATACGAAGTCACTCAGACCGGCCAGCGGGTCAGGCGACGACAGCAGACTGACAAACGGCGATCGCGCGGGCTTGCGACTAACTTGGATCCCGCAGTGCAGGCACGGCTTGCAAGAATGCGGATGGGCCTGATGGACTGAGAGTTTTCGCTAAGTTTTGTGGGAGGAGAGCGATCGCCTCAGTCCAAGCGTCAGGTGACCAACGCTATATATGAAAATCGCCTTGCCAAATTAACACTGCTTTATGTACTATGAAATACGCATTCCTCAGTAGCTCAGTGGTAGAGCGGTCGACTGTTAATCGATTGGTCGTAGGTTCGAATCCTACCTGGGGAGTTTAATTTGAGCATCAGCCATGTTGCCACAGCTGTCGGGGGTTAAAGCCTTCAGGATTGGGCCACCGAGCTTGTTCAGTCTTCGTAACGCAATGTTAAAATTATGACTGTCACCTGCGACTTATTTGCGCTTACTTCTTTGCGCCTATAAAGAGTCGCGCCCATGTATAGACACATACAGGCGCATGCATCTGTCAAATGTGTCTTGTAAGCAGTAGTGAGTACGTGCACTTCTCACGTTTAGTAGAGGTGGTAGTCTTAACTTTATAGCAATACCCTCTTTAAGCATGCCTCGTATACTCGTCATAGATGATGATCCAGCTATCGTCGAACTCATTTCAATCAACCTTGAGATGGCGGGTTATGACATCACCCAGGCAGGTGACGGGATTAGAGGCCAGGCCCTAGCCGTCCAGATCGTCCCTGACTTGATCATGCTTGACCTGATGCTGCCAAAGGTAGACGGGTTTACGGTCTGTCAGCGACTCCGCCGCGATGATCGCACAGCAGATATCCCTGTGTTAATGCTGACGGCCCTGAGCGAAACCCAAAATAAAGTTGACGGCTTTAATGCTGGCGCAGACGACTATTTGACCAAGCCCTTTGAGCTAGAAGAAATGCTGGCTCGGGTACGGGCTCTTCTACGCCGCACGGATCGCATTCCTCAGGCGGCTAAGCACAGCGAGATCTTAAGCTACGGCCCCCTGACGCTGGTACCCGAAAGATTTGAAGCCATCTGGCTAGACAAAACTGTCAAGCTCACTCATTTAGAGTTTGAACTATTGCACTGTCTGCTACAGCGCCACGGTCAGACAGTCTCGCCCAGCGAAATTCTCAAGGAAGTCTGGGGCTATGACCCCAATGATGATATCGAAACTATTCGAGTCCATATCCGGCATCTGCGCACTAAGCTAGAGCCCGATCCTAGACACCCCCAGTATATTAAGACAGTCTACGGCGCAGGCTACTGTCTAGAGCTACCGAGCGCAACCGATCTGCGCTCTGAATTAGCTAGCTGATGAGCTTTTGAGCGGTCTTCTATTGCCATCAGCTGCGTTAGAGTACTCTCATATGTAGCGCAGGTTTGAGCAAGTTTAGATGTTTGGCACCTATCAGCACAGCGACCTCAGAATAGAGATAGAAGCTAGCGCCGACAAGATCAGCGAAAGTCTTACAGAACCCGAGAGGCTTAGACAGTGGCTGTGGCCCCAGCAGGTCAAATTTTTAAACGGGAGCGGTGAAGTTAGCAACTGGTCTGCTAGCAGCACTTCGGTAGGAAAGCTGTCGGTAGGTCAAGAGTTTGAGAGTGCGCTGGGTTTAGCAAAAACCGGGCACCGGGTAGAGCAAATTTCGCCTTATGGCGTGCGCTTTTTGCTGAGTGGCAGTATTGATGGCTTTCACGAATGGCAGTGGGGCGATGGCTGGGTGCAGTCTCGTTTAGAAGGAATCTCTTTGCTTCCACTCAATTTAGGGCAGACGCTCAGCTTACTCCGACTCAAGCAGTATTTACAGCAATCATAATGGCCATAAAAGACTCCTACTGCGGCCTGTGAATGATGGTCTCAGTGACGCGCCGCTTAGTCTGAGGGTCGATGCTGATCAGCCGAATATAGTGGTCTGAAAACTGGCTAAGGCAATCATTCAGGCTATTGGCTGCTGCCGCTTCGCTTGAGCTGTCAAAGGTGTCGTGCGATCGCCACGAATTCACTCGAAAACGTCGCTTATCCACATGTTCTATTCCCAGGCGATGGCCCTGGGCTAGAATAGCGCTGAGCTGCCGCTGAATGTCTGAGGGAAGCGAGTTAGCAGCACCGTTAGACTGCGCCTGAGCGGGTGAGTTTGGCGAGTGCTTGGCAGCTTTTTCAGCGGCTCTTAGTCTTACGCTGTACGGCTGTAGCGGATTGTTTTCAGGCGGTGTGAGCAGCGCCGACTCTCTGTAGCGGCGGGCTTGGTCAGGGCGGCTAGGCGTCAGGGCCTGATTATATTCACTAACTAGCCCCATAGTCCGGACGCGGTCTTGTTCTTGGACAAGCGTTTTGCCTACCGCTATCAGATGCTCAAGCTGAAAGTTGGGTTTAGCGAAGGAGGGAACTTTTAGCGTATTAACGACGCTGCGAGCGATATTCTCAATGCCGACCGACTGGATAAACCGGGTGATTTGTTCGTCGTAGACTTGCGATCGCACCGCCCCAAAAAAATCAATCGCCTGGTCTTTAAAGTAATTCACCAGCTTTTCGACATCGTCAGCAGGCAGCCTGTCTTCGGCAAACATACCGCCGACAATGCCCAGACGGTCTTCGTGGCTCGGCTCCCAATAAAACTTCTGCATTCGCCCGTCGCGAATCAGCGGCGCATAGAGCGTAGCAAAGTCGTTACCGGTAGCAATAATTGGAATGCGCGGCAGCTCTTTTTCGTCATAGCTGCCCGGCAGCTGCACATTAGTCGGATTATCCGCAATGTTCATTAGGGTATTGTTCACCAGCTGAGTATTCACGGTGTACTGCGTCATCCGATCAAAGCGTCCTGCGCCCGCATCCAGATCGTTGATCATCAGCACTGCCATACAGCCACGCACTCGCACCAGCTCCGCCGCCTCCCGATAGCGCAGCCGAATCAGCCGCGCCGGATCGCCTGCATCGGGACTTTCCAACTCTCCGCCCGAAATATGGACAACCTCAACGCCCATTTGCTTGAAGACTAGCTCGCACTGAAAAGTCTTGCCTTCCCCCTTACGCCCATGAATGCCCAGGATTAGCGGAACTTTAACTCGCGGCAGATCTAAGTAGTTTTTAGTGATGTGAACCGCCAGCTTATTGAGGAAGCCAGTCGCGATGTAATAAGCCATTAATCAAAGAGAATTTTGCTAACCGCACTCAGATTCATCATCTCACTGCGATGGTACAACCTTGTGCAAGCCTCCTACTTAAACCATTCCTGCCAGGCAGCCCAATCTAAGACCAACTGAGAAAACGCTTCATAGCCAGCTGCCCCAGGATGCGATCCATCTCCTGAAGCCGCTTCGTTCATCCAAATCTGATTTTGCCTGAGCGATCGGTAAGTTTCTAAATAGGGAACCGCCAGCTGATCGCAAAGCGCAGCATAGGCCACCGAAGTGACCACTGTACGGTCGTTGACGGTTTCATCTGCAATCGGCGGTGGCCCAACCAAAAGCGTTGGATACTGCCTTTTAGCCTGTGTCAAGATCCGGCGAGCGCAATCGATTGAACGCTTCGCGTCTACCCGCAAGCGACCGTCTTCAATACAGTTGTCGTTGACGCCAAACGAAAAGACCAGACGGGGGACGCAGTCTGCATCAAAGCGTAAGGTGGATTCAGCTGGCCAGCGCGCTTCTATCTGTTCGCTGGTGTTACCCCGAATGCCCAGATTGTAATAAGTCAGGCCGGGGTGAGCCATTGCCGCGCAGACTCTACCGCTCCACCCTAAATAAGCCGGATCACCTGTCCCATTCACAAAAGAGTCACCGAAGAAGCAAATACGAGTGTCTGTCATGATGAAGGTGGAGGGTACTACTTGCTAGCAGTTCTCGCGGACTGAGTGCGTTCTTCAATCTCAGTGAGCGCCTGCATCACCAGATTTTTTGCCTGAAGCTTCCAGCCGCGTTTCTGGATAATAATAGCCGCCGCCCCACCCAGCCCAGTCGCCAGAAAGTCTATCGGCTGCGTAAACGAAATCCCAAACAGCAGCCCTAGCCCAGCAATCCCCCAAAATGGCAGAGACACTGCCTGCCGCTGCTCTAGCAAAATATTGTCAAAAAAGTTCCGAGGCAAATCGGCGTCTAAATCTTGCTTTACCTGCTTCTGCTGAGCAGGCGACACCGACAGCGAAATTTTTTGCCGCAGTTTTTCAATTTTGCGCGCATCGGTACTGTACTCAGTCAGCTGGTCTTCAGCCAGCATTACTAAGCGCTCTGTCTGAGACATGCTGATTCCTCACAAAAGGCGAAACTCATAAAAAAGGGGAGACAGACTGCCTCCCCAATCGAATTTAGTTCAGTACTAAGTTCTAGTAGCGGTAGCCGCTGTTGTTGCCACTGCCGGGCTTGTGAACGATAAAGCTCACAGCTTGACACTGCTTAACATTGTCGAAGCCCACCACGCGGATGAAGCAGTTGCCGTACTCAGAGCGGCAGGCTTGAATTTCATCGAGTATCGCGCGAGTGCTGCTTGCGCCAAACAAAGGCAGCTTCCACATCGTCCAGTAGTAGGTTTTTGGATCGGAGTCTTCGTTAAACTCAACGGCAGGAATATAGCCCATTTGCAGACAGTAGCTGAGCTGCTTTTCGATCTGGCTGTCGGTCAGCGGGGGAAGGTATGAGAGAGTTTCATACCGGCGCTCTTTTGGCAGAGTTTTCATGAGTTTCTTTTGGTTAAAAGGGAAAAGTTGATAGCCGAAATAGTTGCGATAAGCTGGAGCTGCGGGCTGAGGGAGCTATCTATCAGGCGGCTGCGTCCGGTGGGTCGGCATCGGTCGCATCAGACCCAGAAAGGTCGGATTCGGGTAGAAGCGTCTCAGACTCTGATTCGCTTTTTACCCTATCGGTACTAGCCGCCAACTCTTCTGAGGTCATCTGAGTCATGCGCTCTAGCTGCTTTCTGCGATGCCCGATATTGGCTTGCTGGATATTGCTCGTCACCATTTCAGGCAGAAATTCGGCAATCTCTTCGGCAATATGTTGCCTGACGGTCATAATCCGCAGGGCCAAATCGGGCTGTGCTTGCAGCAGACTGGCGATGTAAGCTTCACCGTCTTGGAGCTTTTCACGACTAGAGAACTCATTGAGCCAATAGAACCGGGGCAGATTGGTTTCTCTGAGCTGGTTTAGCACGGTGCGAACGGCTTGATAGGTGAGGTAGCTGGTGAGTACCTGGGCCGTATCTTTTGCGATTCGCTTGAGATTCATATTGCAGGAGCTCTAAAGAGCGCCGATAAATCTTGTGCCGACCATTGTCCCATTGGGGTGCTTGAGAAACCGCTCTACCTGATACCGCTCTGCTAGATGTAGACCCAACAGAGGCTCTAGGCCGCAGCCGCTTAGATAGTATCGACGGTGTCGAACTCAAACTTGATCTCTTTCCAGAGTTCACAGGCAGCAGCCAGTTCAGGAGACCACTTGCAGGCTTCGCGGATGATGTCGCCACCTTCACGGGCCAGGTTGCGGCCTTCGTTACGGGCCTGTACGCAGGCTTCAAGAGCAACCCGGTTGGCGGTTGCGCCCGGAGCATTACCCCAAGGGTGACCCAGGGTGCCGCCGCCGAACTGCAATACGGAGTCGTCGCCGAAGATTTCGACCAGCGCGGGCATGTGCCAGACGTGGATACCACCGGAAGCTACTGCCATCACGCCAGGCATAGAAGCCCAGTCTTGGGTGAAGTAGATGCCACGAGACTTGTCTTGCTCGACGTAGTTTTCGCGCAGCAGGTCAACGAAGCCTAAAGTAGCGCCGCGATCGCCTTCCAATTTACCCACAACCGTACCGGTGTGAATGTGGTCACCGCCGGACATGCGTAGGCATTTCGCCAGCACGCGGAAGTGCATACCGTGGTTTTTCTGACGGTCGATCACAGCGTGCATCGCGCGGTGAATGTGCAGCAGCACGCCGTTGTCGCGGCACCAGTGAGAGAGTGTGGTGTTAGCCGTAAAGCCAGCCGTTAAGAAGTCGTGCATGATGATCGGCATGTCGAGTTCTTTGGCGTACTCGGCCCGCTTGATCATCTCTTCGCAGGTAGAAGCGGTGACGTTCAGGTAGTGACCTTTGATTTCGCCAGTTTCAGCCTGTGACTTGTTGATGGCGTCGGCGACAAACAAGAAGCGATCGCGCCAGCGCTGGAAGGGCTGAGAGTTGATATTCTCATCGTCTTTAGTGAAGTCGAGACCGCCCCGAAGACACTCATACACTGCCCGGCCATAGTTTTTAGCCGATAGGCCCAGCTTAGGCTTGATGGTGCAGCCCAGTAGCGGACGACCGTACTTGTTGATGCGATCGCGCTCAACTTGAATACCGTGAGGTGGCCCCTGGAACGTCTTCAGGTAGGCCACCGGAATCCGCAAATCTTCTAAGCGCAGGGCGCGTAGAGCTTTAAAGCCAAAGACGTTACCCACAATCGAGGTGAGCAGGTTAGTGACCGAGCCTTCCTCAAACAGATCGAGCGGGTAAGCAACATAAGCAATGTACTGATTGTCTTCGCCGGGGACGGGCTCAATGTCGTAGCAGCGGCCTCTGTAGCGATCCATATCGGTCAGCAGGTCGGTCCACACGGTCGTCCATGTACCGGTAGAAGACTCTGCAGCCACCGCAGCTGCGCACTCTTCGGGAGGAACGCCAGGCTGAGGCGTCATCCGGAACGCAGCCAAAATATCTGTATCTCTAGGCGTGTAGTCCGGCGCGTAGTAAGTCAGCCGGTAATCCTGTACACCAGCGCTATAACCAGCGCCAGACTTTGACTGAGTCTGTGAGTAGGACATATTTCCCTATTTTCCTGTCTATTATTCTTGTAAGGCGAACTAGATATTGACTGAACTCCATGTGTCTCATTGAAAAGAGACCGACACCCAACGCCCAAGAAACCCGCCGCCAGCCCAGTTAGGCATCAGCGAACGGCTCGAACGATCTCTGCTAATGGAAGTTCGAAGCGTTATCAAACAGTCTCTGCCCCAGTCCAAAGGAACCTCTGAGGAAACTGCCCGAGAAACTGTAAAGTGACCGCGCCGATAAAGGTTTAGGTGCTTTCAGATAAACCTGCCAGATAAACCTATGCTCTACAGAATACTATCAGCCGCTCAATAAGTTTCCTTTTAGAAGTTCTGTATAGTCTGATAACTAAATATTATGAATACTGATGTAGAAAGGTTTCAGAAGGTTTCGGCAGTGTAAACAAGGGGTGTTGCTTGTAACATTTCGTAAGAGAAGACTGGGCGATCGCTTCCGCACCCACCGTTAACCAGCGCAGATTCACGGGTACTTTTGGGCAAGCTATTTCATCAGCTAAGGTCTTACCCCCAGGTATTTTTGTGAGCATTGCTAGAAAAGTGAGTCAGATCGCCGCCGCCGCTTTTCTATGGAGCGGGGTAGCGATTCTCCCGTGGAGAGGCTTCGCCACCACCGCTAGCGCCCAACTGTCAGAAGCTGAACCATCACCGGCAGTCAATGAATCCCCTCGCCCGCTATCGGTAGAGCGGCGCGCTAACCCAATCGCCCCAGATTATCGGGTGGGTGCGCTGCAGGCCGACTATACCGGTAGCCTATGGGTGGGCTCGCATCAAGGCCTAGCCCGAATCAACCCTGAGACCGGTCGAATCCAGGCTCAAGTCGCTGTGCCTAACCGCTTTATCGAGGCCATGGCTCAAGACAACGTGGGCCGTATCTGGCTGGGTACACCCGAAGGACTGGTGCGCATAGAACCTCGAATTAATGAGATCACCGCGCAAAACTTTCGGCTGCCGTCCAACCGGGTCTTGTCTACGCTGGTGGATGGACGCGGCTTTCTATGGGTGGGTACCGACCGGGGGCTAGCCATGATCAGTCCAGATGAAGGGCTGTTAATGACGACCTTGCAAGCGCTGCCGGGGGTGAGTGCCAATGCCCTGACGCTAGCGCCTGACGGCAATCTTTGGGTCGGCACACTAGAGGGCTTAGTTCGCGTGAGTACGGCTTCTGCTTATCTGATGAATCAGGTGACCGATTTACCAGGACGCTCGGTTCAGGCGATGGCGGTTGACCCGCATGGCAATCTCTGGGTGGGGACGCCGACTGGCTTGCTCGTTGTCGATAGCCGAACAGGACAGCTACTGCGCTCGGTAACACAGCTACGGGGGAGAGATGTGGGCGTGATCGCCTTTGACGCTACTCGCAACCTCTGGGTAGGCACCCGCGACGGGCTGCTCAAGCTCAACCCCTACAATGGCGCAGTAGTGGGTCAAGTTCCTAATCTGCCTTCGGAGCACATTCTGTCTATTTCACCCGATACCGGCAACAAAATTTGGGTGGGCACAACTGAAGGACTGGCCTGGGTTAGCACGACAACCGGGCGCGGCACCCCTCACGGATCGATTGTCAGCGCGGTCGGTGCGCAATAATTAAGACTTAAAAGCGATCGCTGGTTTGCGCATCTGGTTTTGTCGGGCTGCTTCTCGCTAGAGTAGTCCGGTAGTGTAGCGGATGTAACCAGGAGCCAGTCATGATCGTCAATGTGCATCAGTTTGCCCAGTGGAAACAGGAGGGCAAGGCAATCGCGGTGCTTACAGCCTGGGACTATCTCTCAGCGCAGATGGTCGATGCCGCTGGTGCTGACATTGTGATGGTCGGCGACTCGATGGCAATGCCCGTGCTCGGTCATGAAACCACCCTGCCGCTAACCCTAGAGGAGATGCTGTACCACGCCAAAATGGTGCGCCGGGCTGTACAGAAGACTTTAGTCGTCGTAGATTTGCCTTTTCTGAGCTATCAGGTGAGCCGGGAAGCGGCCATGATGGCGGCTGGCCGCGTGCTCAAAGAGACTGGGGCGCAGGCGGTAAAAATGGAGGGGGGCTACGAAGCGATGATAGAGACTGTCGCTGCTATCGTCCAAGCCGGTATCCCAGTGATGGGACACGTCGGGCTAACCCCTCAATCGGTGTATCAGTTTGGCAGCTTTCGCAAACAGGGCAAAACGGCTGAGACTGGAGAGCGCATTTTGAATGAGGCGATCGCCCTAGAAAAAGCCGGTGCGTTTGCCATTGTGCTAGAGCACATTCCCAGCGAACTCGCCCAAAAAATTAGCCAAAAGCTCACTATTCCTACCATCGGGATCGGCGCTGGCCCCTATTGCGACGGACAGGTGCTGGTCACCTCAGATCTGCTGGGCCTATCGGCGTGGCAACCGCCCTTTGCTAAGCCTTATGCCGATTTGCGATCACAGGGCATTGAGGCAGCCAAGCAATTTTGCGCAGATGTCCGTCAGCGCAGATTCTCCGGAGGAGACTCGCACCCATTGGGCACTCAGACCAAACCTGAATCTGCATCAAGTCAGCAGGTCTAACAGCGTCAGAGATTCATTCTTCAGTAGCGCCATCAAATTTCTATTTAATATGGCCCTAGTACCATGAGACTTAGAGGTGAGGATAAGCCCACCGGATCAGTTCCTTTGGAAATTTTTGCTTACGGTGAGGCCGTTTGAGCAGAGCAATGAGATCAGAACAATCAGTGTCGTTAATGCATATGCATCTGCGAAATACATAGCCTAGCGGGGGTTTTAGGCTGTCTGCACTTCTTTATTGAAGGTAAGCTAGGCGAAGAGTAGGCTGAAGTTGCTAGCGATGCTACGCCAATTGCAGCTCGGCTAACCTTGCAGAATTGATCCACAGACAAAGAGACACCATGATTGCCACCAGCACCCGAGTCCCTGACAGCGCACCAGCCGCGTCGACTGCTTCTAAGGGCGATTACAAAGTTGCCGATATTACCCTGGCCGATTGGGGCCGCAAAGAAATCGCTATTGCTGAAGGTGAAATGCCCGCGCTGATGACCATTCGCGCCAAATACCGCGATAGCAAGCCGTTGGCCAACGCCAAGATTATTGGCTGCATTCACATGACCATTCAGACAGCGGTTTTGATTGAAACCCTGTGTGAACTCGGCGCGGAAGTGCGCTGGTCTTCTTGCAATATTTTCTCGACTCAAGATCATGCGGCAGCAGCGATCGCCGCTTCTGGCGTCCCCGTCTTTGCCTGGAAAGGCGAAACCGAAGAAGAATACATGTGGTGCCTTGAACAAACCTGCCGCGCCCCCAACGGCGATCTGTGGGAGGCCAATATGATCTTGGATGACGGCGGCGACCTCACTGGCTATATCCACGAGACTTACCCGCAAATGCTCAAAAGCATTCACGGCGTCACCGAAGAGACGACTACCGGCGTCCATCGTCTGTACGAAATGCTCGAAAAAGGCACGCTCAAAGTACCTGCCATTAACGTCAATGACGCAGTTACCAAAACCAAAAACGATAACAAATACGGCTGCCGCCACAGCCTAAACGACGCTATTAAGCGCGGCACTGACCATCTGCTCGCCGGTAAAAAAGCCTTAGTTATTGGCTACGGCGATGTGGGTAAAGGCTCTGTCGCCTCTCTCCGTCAGGAAGGCATGATTGTCAAAGTAGCTGAAATCGACCCAATTTGCGCCATGCAAGCCTGTATGGACGGCTTTGAGCTGGTTTCTCCATATACCGACGGAAAGAATGACGGCACCGCTAACAGTTTGAACCAGGCGCTGCTGGGCAATTTAGATCTGGTTGTGACCGCTACCGGCAACTACAACGTCTGTGACGCCAACATTTTGGCTAACCTCAAGCGCGGCGCAGTCGTCTGCAATATTGGTCACTTCGACAACGAGATTGACACAGCCTTTATGCGTAAAGAATGGCGTTGGGAAGAAGTCAAGCCGCAAGTTCATCAGGTCTATCGCAGTGACGATCCGCAGGACTTTTTGATCTTGCTGTCTGAAGGTCGCCTGGTGAATCTGGGCAACGCCACTGGCCATCCCTCGCGGATCATGGACGGCTCTTTTGCCAACCAGGTGCTAGCGCAGATGCTGCTATATGAGCGCAAATTTGCTGAGCTACCCGCCGATAAGCAGGCTCAAGCTTTGACGGTGGAAGTGCTGCCCAAGAAGCTCGATGAAGAAGTCGCTCGCTATATGGTGCAAGGCTTTGGCGGTGTAATTACGCAGCTCAGCCAGAAGCAAGCCGACTACATTCATGTGCCGCTAGAAGGCCCTTTCAAGACCGATAGCTATAAGTACTAAGCTCTGTAAGTGCTAAAACCAGCCATTGAGATACAACTTAAAACGCTGAGGGAATAATCGAACTTCCTCAGCGTTTTGCTTAAGCAATCGGACCGAAAGATTTGAACACTACATCCACCTATTAAGATCAAGCAAAGAACCAGCACAGCTATCCGAATAGAGCAAAGTGCTTGCTGTATATTTCTATAGACCTTGTTTCAGTAGCGGTTTCTCATGGCCAGACTCTCAGTAGAGCTACAGCGGTACTTTTTGTCTAACGATGGGGGTGTGGCGATTCCTTTGGAAGGCGGTGCGATCGCTTCTACACCCACGCCGCCTGGTCAAAGCTCAGCACCCATTTCAAACCGCGCCCATTCACGTCAGGTCACCCTCAACGAAATTTTAGAGATCGCGGGAGAGCGTACCTTTGGCTTTTTGTTTGTGCTGCTGTCGCTACCGTCGGCACTGCCTGTTCCCGCGCCGGGGTATTCGGTTCCGTTTGGCATTGTCATGCTGCTGTTAGCCTTGCAGCTGATTGCCGGGTCGGAGCAGCCCTGGCTACCGGAAAAATTTCGCAAAAAGGGCTTTGAGCGATCAACCATTCAGGGCTTTTTGCGAAAGGGAATGCCCTGGCTAAAGCGCATTGAAACAGTTGCGAGGCCGAGGTTGACACCGGTCTGTACTAGCCGGGTAGGGCGGATGGCGATTGGCTGTGCGATCGCCCTCATGTCCATGTCCATGATGATTCCTATCCCGCTGACCAACACGCTGCCCGCCATCGGCATTTTCGTCACCGGATTTGGCTTACTAGACGACGACGGCGCAATTAGCCTAGCCGGACTGACCATTTGCGCAACGGGCGCAGCCTTGAGCGCCACCATTCTCTACTGGCTGATTCACTTCGGTGTCGCGGGTATGGAGCAAGGCGTAGAAGCGATTAAGGAACTCATCAAACCCTAAGCTGCTTGTCCTGAGCTTTCGACTTTGAAATTCCGTAGACAAGGCACCAAAAATCTCGGCGGTGTTCAAAGCACAACTAGATTCACCGTACTTATCTAGCTGACTCAAAACACCGCCGACATGGAACAAAATTATAGAAATAATCAATAAGATAATCAAACCTGAAAAGTTTCTATGAATTGGTCGGCTTCCAGATTCTGATTGAAGATCTAGCGGGAATTGTCTGGATGTAGTCGATTCTCTAGCATCCATGAAAATTATTCCTGTCATTACCGCCGTTCTCCTATTAACAGCTTCTGCCCCGGCTAAAGCTTATCCATCTGCCAACGGTAGTGGTAAGGCATCGATTAGCTCGTACGAAGAGAAGGGAAAAGCCAGCCGGAGCGTTCCTCAAACCGCAACTCGCTCATCAACCTCACGAGTCAACCCAGACTATCCTGAAGAACTCTTCATTTTAGAAACCTACAACATTGGATCAACGGTGTACGGCACATTGTGGAACAATACAAACTACGCCATCCGAGATATTGAGGTTGTAGCGTATGTCGGCATCAACAGCCCCCGTGAATACAGCCAGACCTACACTCACAACGGCCTTCTGGCTCCGGGCGTAAAAATATCAGTCCCGGTTCGAGTAAGGTCTGCCTCTGCTGGGAACGCCCTCAGAACCTCTCAAATGGTAATCAGAAACTTTACCGTGCGCCAATAGCTAACCGAGATATATATGGTGTTAGAACTGATACACGCCCAGAGTAGATCCTTTATCTGTATAAAGCTTTGCAGTGCTTAGAGAGATTGATCGCAATATCTGGGTCGCTGAGCAGCCACTTCGATACCTTGGCCTCAGTATTGGCACAAGAATGACGGTGATTCGGCTGGCGCATCGCGAGCTAGCGGTTATTTCTCCGATCCAAGCCAGCGATACGATTGTGAGTCAGCTTGGCGAACTTGGGATGGTTCAGCACATCATTGCACCCAACTTGTACCACTACTCGTTTATATCCAAGTTCAAAGCGCTCTATCCAAACGCAATCGTCTGGGCAGTGCCCGGTTTGCAAGCTAAGAAACCAGATTTACCGATTAGCAAAATCATCGAGCGCGGTACACTCGGCTCATGGGACGGGCTCGAATACATCTTTTTTGACGGATTTAGAACGCTTGGGTTGAGCGGCTTCGACTCCTTCAACGAATGTGTGTTCTTTCATTCTGAGAGCCGCACGCTGATACTGACCGATGCTGCTGTTCACTTTGACAAGAGTTTCCCGGCGCTTACGCAGTTTGCAAGTCGAGTGCTTGGAGGTCATAAAAAATTGAGCCCAACGCTATTGGAGCGAGTTGCCACAACAGAAAAAGAGCGCGTGAGAGAAGCTGTCAAGAAGATGTTGGACTGGGACTTTGAGCGAGTGATTATGGCTCACGGCAGTGTAATAGAGCAGGATGGCAAGGAGAAGTTCCAACAAGGATACGAGCAGTTTTTAGGCTAGGCGGTATCGTTCTGCCACAACACATCGTGAGCGCAACCTGTGCGTCTGCCATTAAACGACTTTATACGTGTCTGAGAGATAGGTTTATCAGGAGCGGACAACCCGGCGGTTTTGCCTATGCAGCATCGCAAGAAAGGATTGTGTTGACTGACACTAACGAAGCGCCCCCAAATACGCTACGCTAGCAAGGTAGTTTCTGGTCTTGGTCAGTTTGTCAACTGTGCGGCGCGATTTATCTAATTCCGTCAGTGCAACACAGCTCGCACCTGCCCAAATGTGGTTTACCGACTACATGCTTTTCCATTACCATCGCTGTCGCCGCCGCGTCTATCTCGACAGCTACGGAGATGCCAGACTGCAAGACCCGCCCAGCGATTATTTCGTAAAACTCCGTGAAGACAGCGCTGAGCATCGAGCAGCTATGCTCGCCCAGTTTGAGCCTTTGCAGCGGCCTGTCTTTAAGCGGCACGACTGGGAATCCGGGGCCAGAGCCACTTACCAAATGATGGCCGATGGCGTAGAGACCATCTATAGGGGCGTGCTGACTGCCCAAGGCCCAGGCGACGTACTGTACCGCAGTGAGCCCGACGTGCTGGTGAAATGTGCTGGCGAGTCGTGGCTAGGCGATTGGTACTATGTGCCTTACACCGTCAAACTCGGCAAAAAGCCTAAACCGGAATATCAGCTAGTTGCCGCCTTTAGTGCCTATGTGCTGGCCGAAATACAGGGCGTTTGGCCTGAGGTCGCCTGGCTCTTTCTCAAAGAAAAACAGTACGCTGTGAATCTTGCCCGCTACGTCCCTAAGCTGCAAGCCGCTTTAGATGACTGCTTAGAGGCTCAATCCGGCGTACTCACTGCCGCTAATCCTCCAGAAGTCTTCATATCCCGCAGCCGCTGCGATATGTGCCCGTGGCTCAGTCACTGCTACGCAGAAGCAAAAGCACAAAGCCATCTCTCGCTGCTTCCAGGCGTCACTAAGAAACGCTATCCCACTCTAGTAGAAATGGGCATTACCACTGTTGAAGCCTTGGCAAAGACACAGCCGTCTCACCTAGCCTACTTGCTGGACGTAGAGCAGCCGGTGACAGAAAAGATGATATTTCAGGCCCAGGCAAATTGGACGGAAAGAGCAGTTGCCTGCCTTCATGACCATCAATTCTCCCTTATGCCCAGCGACGTTCCCACTACTGACATCGAACTCTACTTCGACATTGAAGCTGCCCCTGACAAAGACTTGATCTATCTGCACGGCGTTTTGGTCGTCAACAACCGTACACAGGAAGAATCCTTTCATGCTCTGATCGCCGAAGCGCCTGAGCACGAAGAGACTGCCTGGTTTGAATTTTTAGCCTTAGTCGATAGCTATCCCAATGCGCCGGTCTATCACTTTTGCCCCTACGAAGCTCAAACCGTGAGCAGACTTAGCGAGCTGTATGGCGACGGCGGCGTCAATATAGATCACTTGCTCAACCGCTTCGTAGACATTCACAAGCGTGTGGTTGATGCGGTGGCGCTGCCGGTAGAAAGCTACGCGCTCAAGCATTTGGCCCGCTGGATGGGGTTCGATTGGCGCGATGAAGATGCGAATGGGGCGCAGTCGATTTGCTGGTATGACGACTGGTTGCGGACAGGCGATCGCACCTACCTTAACACCATCCTCCGCTACAACGAAGACGACTGTCAGGCCACCTACCGTGTCAAAGACTGGCTGGTGAAGTTCGCGCAACCGTTTTGGCAGTAAGGGTCCTACAGCGAGTTCAAAAATTTCAGCATGGCTGCTCGCCCCTCTTTGCCCAACGCCATAAACGCCTGCTTCGCATTCTCAGCCTCGCCACCGTGCCACAGAATTGCCTCTTCAACCGTGCGTGCCCTGCCATCGTGCAAGTAGCCTGAATAAGGCAGCACCGTCTGCGTGAGGCCCAAGCCCCATAGCGGTATCGTCCGCCATTCTTGACCAGTGGCCTCAAAGTCTGGTCGATTGTCCGCTAAGGCTTCGCCCATATCGTGAAGCAACAGATCGGTATAGGGCTGAATGGTCTGATTTGCCAGCGCGCTCACTGAAGCCGCGCCCGTTTTAATCGAGGTCAAATGACAGGCTGCGCAGTTAGCGTTGGCAAAGAGCTTTTCGCCTTGCTGTACGGTCTGATCGTCTATCTGAGTCCGAGCAGGAACGGCCAGGGTCTGCGTGTAAAAAGCCGCTGCTTTTACCGTATCTGCGTCAATTTCTGTAGTGCCGTCATCGTTTGGTAAGAGCGGATTGGCAATGCCCATGTCGTGCGCGTAAGCAGTTGCCGTCTGGGAGAGCAGATTAGCCGAGTTTGCCTTCAGGCCAAAGCGACCTACCTCCATTCGCTGCTTTTCAAAGTTCCATACCCGGTTGGTTCGCCCTGAGATGCCGTCTTTGTTTTTGTCTTCTGGATCGGAGAGATCTTGAAGCGTTTTTGCGGAGATGGCTTCGAGCAGACCGACGCCGAAAATCGGAGGCGGGATTCTCAGTGAGGTCAGCAGATTTTTGCTCAGGGGGCGGTTGCCATCGATAGCAGAAAGGGTAATTTGGGGCGATCGCAATGCATACCCCACCCCATCTGAATACTCACCGCTGCTCTCTTGCCACGCCAAAGTCACCTTGGCCTCGGGCCGCTCGCCATACACCGCACTGTCTTGCAGCTGCGTCCCGATTACCGGATCGGGCACAACGCCTTCTGTTTTCACAGCGGGCCCACTAGCAGCTGGCAAGCTGGTGCGTACCAGCGCCTGCCCGAGCTGTGGCATCCCCCGTCCATTTTTGATATGGCAGCCTGCGCAGGAGTTGTTGTTAAACGTTGGTCCAAGCCCTGGGTGAACAGGCGCGGGCGCAGTGACAAACACCGCGTCGAAAGCGACATCCCCTTCAGCGTGTAAGTCCATTTCTCTAGCGTTGAGACCGGGCGCTGGTTGGCCAAAGGCATGAGATGAGCGGTTGTAGAAAGTGGTCTCACCGCCCGCCTGATAGTCGGGCGCGGGCGCGACTTGGTGCTTTATCGCAACAGAAAGGAGAGCGGCAACAATGCTCGCTGCCACAAGTAGCAGCAGATAATTCAGCAGTCGTGAAGGACGAGAAGAGGGAGTCGAAGCCATGAACGCTCGGCAAGAGATAGGACAAGGTCAATAAAAGAACGCTTAGATCAAAGGAACAACTTCGTTTTCGATGGTGCTTTTGACTTCGAGAATGGCGGCGATCGCCTGCTCAATCTCATTGGCGGCGGCCTCATCAGTCAGAGATTCTTCCAATGGGGTGGGCACCGCATTTAATGCGCTGTCGGCAGCGGCAAACTGCTCCCTTACCTTTTTATCTAGCGCGGGGTCACGCCCTGCGACGTAGGTGCTGATACTGGCATCAGTTTTTGTACTGGCTTCGGGAAACTGACCTAAGTAACCGTTTTCGGCGCTCTGTAAGTTGCTCTTCAGGTCGTTAATGGTCTGAGCGCTAAAGCGGCTTTCGAGCCCTTGGGTGTCTTGCTCCTCGAAGGGGGCTGCCAGCTTTTCTTCGCCTACTTCAGTCAGGCTGTCGATGATACCCGAGACTAGCTCCTGACCGGCAGCGGCGGTCGTTGGATAAATCGCGTTGTCGGCGCTGCCTGCACTGGCAAAAACTGTCTCATAGGCGAGCTGACCTTCAATGCCTTCTGCCCAGCTCGCTAGCAGGGCATCGGCTGAGGTGTTGAGGTCTTGGCCAAGGGCGGAGAGGTAGGCGTGCTGGCGATCGCTAAAATCGCTCACCTGCTTACTGGCATCCGTACCAAACAAAATGTACTCAATCGAGTGCATGCCGCGCTCAGTATCCTGTAGCTGGGCCACGCTCTCTGCGGTGATCGGATCGGAACCAGCTAAAACTTGCTCAATATCGGTTTGGTTGACCGGCCAAGAATCCATCGCCCCGTCGAACCCGAACGACCCAGCTGGGCCAAAGGCAAAGGTTTCGGTTTGCTCCCAAGAAATTCGAGCCGCCGTCCACGCCTCGCGAGCAGCGATCAGACTCGCTTCGGTCGGGCTAGCGGCAAAGGCATCAATGGCCTGATTAAGCTCAGCCGTTTTGCCCGCAAACTGTTCGTATTTAGGGACAACGACCTGGCTGGCAAATTCTGAAATGACGGCACCGTCATCAAAGGTATTAGCCCACTTCAAACTTTCATTGGCCACTGCGCCGGCACCTCCTTCACCGCCCTCGCCCCCTTCGCCGCCTTCGACTACTTCTATGGGTGCCTGATCGCCGCTCGCCTCAACTTTACTGTCAGTTGTTGTGCAAGCGGTCAATACAGAAGCAGCCAACCCTAAAGATAGGAACAGTTCTGCTGCTTTTAACTTTCTAGCCATAGCCTTTAAAAGAGAATGATTGTGCAATCAATTCTACAGGTAATGACACTAGCTATCAATAGTCAGAGGCAAAAATACAAAAATAATCCTCAATATCTACTGTTTTACCCAGATCTTTCAGTGACAGATAACTGACGAAAGGCATCAGCAGCAAAGGATACAGGAAATCAAAAGGCTCTGTATACGAGGATTGATGTGAATAGCTTACATATCAGTTCTGATAGAGAACAAATATGATCAAACTAGTAAAATAGTCTCTGTATAATTGGAAATCGCTCTAAACAATCGGGCAGGCTTGCCAGGACATAAAGCAGCCAGCTAGCTGGAAACCCTTCTGAAAAATTGGTTTGACAAAGCGCCCCCAACTCCGCACAATAGAGATCGCCTTGTTAAGAGAGCTTCGTCGCTTTCGACAATAGGGGCCCGTAGTTCAATTGGTTAGAGCACCGCCCTGTCACGGCGGAAGTTGCGAGTTCGAATCTCGTCGGGCCCGTTCTAAATTCTTCTTCTAGATTTCTCTAAAGTTCGACTGTGCCGCCGTATTCTACGGGCAGCTGCTCCTTTGCTGACAGGCCCATCACGTCGCTGTACAGCTTGATATATTCCACTGCCGACTGCTCCCAGCTAAAGCTTGTATTCATGGCTCGCTTTTGCAACGCTTCCCACTGCGGCTTAAAGCGGTAAGCTTCTGAAGCCCTAACCATTGAAGTGAACAGGTCTAGCGGCTCGTAGCGGTCAAAGCAGTAGCCGGTTCCGGCCTGCTTAGCGGGGTCGTTGTGGGTGACGGTGTCTACCAATCCGCCTGTGCGCCGCACAATCGGGACACAGCCATACCGCATGGCGATCATCTGGCTGATGCCACAGGGCTCAAACCGGGAAGGCATTAAAAAGGCATCGCAGCCCGCATAGATTTTGTGGGCCAGACCATCGCTGTACATAATGTAGGCCGAAGCGCGGCCAGGGTAGCGGGCGGCCAGTTCCCAAAGCTGATTTTCGTAGTGGCGATCGCCCGACCCCAAAATCACAAACTGCGCATCTGAGTAGGCTAGGTAGCGGTCCAGCGTCTGCAAAATCAGATCGATGCCCTTTTGCTCTACTAGGCGACCGACTAAACCCACCAAAAAGCCACCAGGGTTTTCGTCCAGCCCCATTTCTTTTTGGAGGACTGCCTTATTCTTAGCGCGTTTATCCAACGTTTCAGCGGTAAAGTTATGCTCAATTTTTGGATCAGTCGCCGGATCAAATGACTCCAGATCAATCCCGTTGACAATGCCGCTGAGCTTACCGCTAATAAATGACAGCAACCCTTCCAACTTCTCACCGTATTCGGGCGTCTTAATCTGCTCGGCATAGGTGGGCGACACCGTATTCACTCGGTCGGCGTACTGCACCGCCGCCGCCATCGTGTTGTGCCCCTGCATAAACCACGGACACCAGGTAATTCGCTCTAGCTTCCAGCGCCAGGGCCCCTGATAGGCCAAATTGTGAATGGTAAATACCGTGCCAATATCAGAGGTTTCGTGCATCCACACCGGAATCATCCCCGTATGCCAGTCATGACAGTGAATAATATTGGGCTTCCAGTGATTCCAGGCGAACTCAGCCGCGCCATTGGCAAAAAAGGTAAAGCGCCACTCTTCGTCATCGCTGCCATAGACCTGCTCAGGGTCAAAACTAGGGTGGCCAAACAGGTACAGAGGAACCTCGGTCTTAGGCAGCTTAGTCTCGTAGACTGCAAAGTCATTAAACATAGCTCTGCCCCACCACACTGGCTCAGAAGGAATATCTACCTTGCCAACCAACGAACCGTAATAGGGCATAAACACGCGCACATCGTGGCCCATCTGCCTCAAGATCTTGGGTAAAGTGCCGACCACATCACCCATGCCACCTACCTTTGCCAGCGGCGCGGCCTCAGCAGCCACAAATAAAATTCGCATGTTACGCCCTATGTAAAAATCCCGTTTTTATCAGACTCAAGTTTATAGCGATTTGACCCGCGCTCATGCCCCCTACCTGGGCGAATTTAGTAAGCGGGCTTAGTCCTCAGTTACATCAGCAGGCGGCACAGGGATTTCGCTGGGTCCCAGGTCGTCCAGCACAATCTCGCGCTGCCCTGGCACATGTGTTTTCATATGGTTGTGCTGCTGCTGGTTAAGCTCTCTTAGCTGCCTCATTGCCGCTTCAAAAGCATCTCGAATGATGGCCTCCAACGGAGGATACTGCTTACCATCATCGGGACTTTTATCCACCACCACTTCACGACTCTCAGGCACCGTTATATCGAGCCGCACTCTGTAGGGCGAGCCGCTCTCAGGATGCTCGTGTACCTGCTCTAGCACAATCCGACAGCTGCTGATCCGGTCGTAGACCTGCTCCAGTTTGGCAATCTTATCAGCGATCAAATTTTCTAAGGCGTCTGTTTTATTGACGCCTCGGTAGGAAATTTCAGGAGAAATTCTCATAGATTAAACTAGGCTCTTAAGTTATTTAACTTCTCATTCTTAGCGAGAAATTACCGCCAAAACATCTCCCAGAAGGAGACTACAGCGCCCTTTAACCCCTGCCTTACAGATGAAATCCACCTGCCCATCAGCGAGATACTATGACCGATTTTGAGCGTTAATTTCATCTAAAATCTCCTGAGCCCCCTGAGCACGCAGGCTTGTAGCTAACTGGGTACCTAAGCTCTCAGCGGCGGCGAGCGAACCGGTGACGGTATCTTTAATCAGCCGCTGGCCATCCAAACTGGCAACAATACCGGTGAGCGTCAGCGTATCGCCTTCTATATCTGTGTTCACGCCAATAGGTACCTGGCAGCCACCTTCTAGCTCTCGTAAAAAAGCTCGCTCGGCGTAGCAGCGCTGGGCCGTTGGCTCATGCTCTAGCACTTTCAGCACAGAGAGGATATCGTCATCGGCGCTGCGACACTCAATGCCTAAAGCGCCCTGACCAACAGCGTGCAAGGAAATGTCGGCAGGAAGAATTTGGTGAATGCGATCTTGCATACCCAGCCGATTCAGCCCCGCCGCCGCGAGCACAATGGCATCGTACTCGCCTTCATCGAGTTTGCGCAGGCGGGTGTTTACATTGCCGCGAATATCTTTGAATTTGAAGTGGGGAAAGTGGTGGCGTAGCTGCGCTAACCGCCGCAGCGAAGAAGTGCCAATTACCGCACCTTCGGGCAAAGTATTGAGCTGCTTATCTTTGTGCTGGGCGTGCACCACCATCGCATCGGCGGGGTCTTCGCGCTCGGTCACACAGCCGAGCATGAGGCCCTCTGGCAGCGCCGTGGGCAAATCTTTGAGCGAATGCACTGCGAAGTCAATATCACCGCTGAGCATGTCGTCTTCTAGCTCTTGGGTAAAGAGGCCCTTATCACCAATTTTTGAGAGGGCTACGTTGAGAATTTTGTCGCCCTGGGTCTCCATCGTCCGAACTTCAAAATTGATATCGGGGAAATGGCGGCTCAGCTCCGCCTGCACCCAGTGGGTTTGAACCAGGGCTAGCTGACTTTTGCGAGAACCAATCCAGATAGTACGAGTGGCAACGTTGGAAGACATACAAGGGCAGGCATTTGCTATGGTGGTCTGGCTGAAAACAGGCGGTGAAAACAGCGCAAGATCACAAGCCTACCGCAATTAGAGCCGGCTTTGAAGCCGCCAAACTCCAGCCCGGTTTCTCTATGCCCTAACTCGCTTATACCCGCCCCCTACCAGTCCATAAATCGCCCTAGAATCGCCCTAGCCGCAGCCCTTCTTTTGTCTCCCGATTGTCTCTCTAAAAATCATAAAGTTCTACAAACAACTGTGTATTTTCCTTTATATAAAGCCTGTAAAGCTTTTACCCTGAGTGCGCTGTCAAGTATGGCGTTTACTTTGGCACTGTTAGGAGACTTCTCGGGCGACTCTCCGGCGATCGCTCAGCAAGTCAGCCCCCGGCTGCGGCAATATTTCCTCTCCAATCCGCTCACTGCTAAACCACGCGACCCGCTGCTGCCGGTGATTTCGGTCGAGAGGCCGCTTAGTCCGCTGGAGTTGAGTGCCCTCTCAGACGAGTTAGATCAGCTTAACCAGACCGCTCAGGAACTGCTGGCAACAGGACAAACCGACGCCGCTTTTCAGCTTTTGCTGCAAGAGCTGCGCCTGCGGCGGGTTTTTGGACCGGTCGCAGAATTTAATGCGCTCAGTCAGACAGCAGTTCTGGCTTGGAATCAGCAGCGCCCGGTAGAAGTGCAGCTGCTGACGTTGCGTACTAGAGAGATCTGGGGGACGGTGCAGGCAGCGCTAGGCGAATTAGACACGCCTCGGGCACTTGGAGAAGAATCGCCTGCGGCGCTAGCAAATAACCCTGAGCGCGTTTTAGTGAGCGGTGACGCTAGTTCGGATAGGGCGGTACTGACGGCGATCGCCCAAACTTTCATTACCCTGCGAGACATTGACTCTGCTGTCAGCGTTTACCAGACGCTGATTGACCTCACGGCAGCTCAAGGAGAAGATCCTGCGGTTCAGCAAGAGGCGCTGGCCGAGCTGCATTTAGCGTGGTTTCAGTTTGCCGAGGCTGCCGATGTTTATCTCGCGCTGCTGAATCAGGCTAAGGCTGACGACAATCAGCTGGATGAAACTGCCTATTTGGAGCAGCTGGCCTATAGCTATCAGCAGGCCGACTCGCTAGCCTACGCTGTGCGGGCACAGACAGACCTGCTGGCCCTTTATCAAGCGCAGGGCGAATTGGGAAAGTTGCCGGGGCTGCTGGTCGCGATCGCCCAGAACTACCGCGCCCTCAACCTGCCAAAAACTGCCATCGAATACTATCGGTCGGCCTACAGCGCCGCTCAGCGATTTGAGCAGTTCAGCTTTTCGGCCCGCGTCTTGCAAGATCTGGGCGCACTGTACGAGGCTGTAGCACTGAATGATGAAGCCCTTGGCGCTTACAATCTGCTGATTCCAGTGGAGCAGCAAGCTTACAGCGACTACGGGGTGATGAACGCCTACGACAAAATTGGCCAGCTCCAGCGCCGCCGTGGCAACCAATTTGAGGCTTTGAAGGCGTTTGAGCTGGCACTGGCGATCGCCGACCGGCTCAGCCTGCGCGAAGCTTACTTTATCGAACAGATTGAGTCAGTCACCCCATCTCCCGGTAGCAATCTGTAGCTGGCACAGGGTCGGTTTTAACGGTCGGGTTTAGCAGTTAGTTTTGTTTGGCAATGCGGGCGATCGCATAGCGGGCGGCGGCCAAGCTCAAGCGGGCCTGCTCTGGCGGCGTGAGAGTATCCCACTCAGCTGAACGAACTGATCGGATCGTGGCTTCTACAAATTCCTCAGCGCTGTTGCCGCGCATTGCTAGGGCCATAGGCCGCGCCATCACCTGCAAATCCGATTCTGCTACGTGGGTGAGCTGGTCGCGCACACAGGCGATCATCTGCGACATCATCGGCTGACCGCTGCGAACGACCTGCTGCGCTTTCTCGCCAATATGAGCGATCATCGCTGGCGACAGACGACCGACAAACTTTTGCTGTAGCTGAGCAATTGCGCCATCACCCCACACCTGAGTGAGCTGCTGCGAAAGTCCCTGCCAGCCTTGAACGGCTTCAGCCTCAGAAATTTCCAACGCCTGTCCCGCCGCCTCGACGCAGGCAGCATAGTCTGCTGCCATCTCAGCAGATAGCCAGGGGTAGCAATCTGCATCTAGAACCGTTTGCAGCAGCTCAGCTTGGGCCGTTGAGATTGCCCTATCCTGGTCGCTAAAAGAGGATGAATGATTGACCATAGTTGCGCGGGGCCTGACGTAAGTAGAATTATGGAATGTGACAGAGAAGGGATACAGCTTTGATCCCAATCGTTCCGCACGGCTGACCAAATCTCTGCTAATTACTCCACTACTACAAACTCTAGCAGCCGCCCATCCGACTGACTGCCAAACCGAATTTGAGTTCCTGAGCAAAGAGTGATCTCTCGGCGGTGCACCTCTCGCCAGCTGCCGTCTTGCCGGTAAAAAGTGCCGTAGCGAGAATTATCCCGCAGAAAGTAGGCCGTCTCCCGGTCCCCGCCAGTCTGCTGAGCCGCTACCCGCCGATGAAATATCTCAGCGTGACTGCTAGAGACCCAGGGTTCAGAAATCACTAGGTCGTTGGCATCCGGTCTGCGGCCAATCCGCATCACATCGCTATAGATCGGCCAGACGTTTTCGGGATGGTCCGAGTCGCGCAGCATTGCCTGCTGGCGGCGAGGCAAAAGGTTGGTATGCGCATTAATTTGAGTGATTTCTTCAGAGAGCAGCAGCGCACCGTCAAAGTCTGGATGCATGTAGAGGACAGGCAGGGTCCAGGCAGGCTGGTTGAAGTGATAGAGAGTGAGCAGATGCTGACGGGCGATCGCCACCGCTTCATCTACCGATTTGCGCTCGGCCAACGTCTGGGCAAATACCTGAATAAAGCTAATTGCCTCCTCATCGGCAATCGAATCGCGCATCGCGACCACAGCCGGCAACCCATGGTGCAGCAGCACCTCAGCCAGGCTGCTGCGAGGCAGAGCAGTCTGCTGACTCTGCTCGGGCTGCGCGCCCCAGCAGGTATTAAAAACCGCTAGCTTTACTCGCGCCCGAATCAACACCTGAGATAGCTCAGTCCCGCTCAGGCTGGCCGCCGACAAAAACAGCAGCCCCCCATCGGGCCCCGGCACCCCATGACCCGAGTAGAAAAACACATTGTATCCCCCGCTCTCCAGCGCTTGAGTGAGCGCTGCGGCACTGGGCTGAAGCAGCACATCGACTCGCCTTTGGGCGGTAGGCCGCAGACCTAAGTCGCTGCTCTGCTCTAAAATCTGCTTCAGCAGCATGGCTTCTTGCTCTAGCTGTAGTCGGGCAGCTAACGGCTCTAAATTTTCGCCCGGGCTATCTTGACCCAGCACCAGCAAAATCTTCAGCGACTTATCTAGAGGCACTGGTTCTAGCCGCTCTACGTTGCTGCTGGTGCGGCTGAACAAAATTTTTCGGTTGAGCGACAGCGCCCGACTGCCCGGCTGAGGCTGCATAATTTCCCAGGGCAGGGCAATCAGTGCCGGATCGCGAATTTCTAGCCGCAGGCGCAGCGGCAGTTCCTGACCGATAGCAATTCCCTGAGACCGGTCTAAAGCGCTCTTTACTGGCCCGCTGAACAGCCACTGCCAAAGATTCACGCCCAGCTGCTGCATGTAGCGGCTGCTGTAGCTCGCTGGCTGACCACTCGGATCTAGCCCCTCAGCCAGTTCATCGACATCTTCGAGCACGAACTGCGGAACGTAAGCAGAGGGAATGTGCGGCACCTGAGGCAACCCGCGTAGCGAAAACACCGACTGCCAGCTCTGCCAGGCCTGAGCGAGCGGCTGGCTCCACCGGCAGTCGTAGTGAACGTAACCGCTAGGATAGGGCGCTCTGAGTACCCAAATGGCGAAGCGATCGCGCTGCTCCAGCAGGCTATCTACCGCTAACCACAGACATAGAGACTCTTGGGACATCAGCTACCACAACTTCCTTTCTGGGTAGGCTGCAAATCTTTAATCGGCTCCGAGACCATCGCGACTTGAGAAGCCACTACCCAACCTTCGTTGCCAGGTGAGAGGATCAGCGGTCGGTCAATTTGAGTAGACTCGGATGGGTTCAGAGGTTGACTTCCGGTGGCTGCCGGATCAGGTGCATCTGTCTCGGCGGGCACATCTGCTAGGGTCTCTCCTGAAGGAATAGAGCACAGCTTAAGCTGCACCCACTGGGACTGGTCATCGGCAGTTTGCTTGCTGATCACCCGGACGATGCCACCAGTTGGAATTGTGCCTGGAATGACATTGGTAGCCGTGCCCGCTGCCGGGGTGGGATATAGGGTCAGCGGCGAGAAGCCAGCGCCATCTGAGTTGCCATTGGAGCTGCCGCCTGAGCTACTAATTCCAGGCACATCAGATTGACGAATGCGCACATAGGCACCGACTTGAAGATCTCGCTGAAGGTTGACTGGCGGCGGACCGTCGGCTGACGGCTGGCCGAGCGCTGGGCGAACCGCGCTATTAGAATCGGCATCACTGGACAGATCGTTGGGCAGATCAGCTGTCGATGGCTGAAACCGCCAGCTCAAACCGGGCAACAAAAAGTAGAGCATACTGCCGACAGCCGCGAGCAGTAGGACTGCCAAGCTAGCGACTTGCCAGCTCACTGCATGGGATTTTCTCGGATTCAAGTCGCCTGTTTTGTCAGCGGCTTTGTCAGAGAAGGGGGTAGCGGAGAAGGGTTTGGTAGCAGCGGACTGCCGAGTCGTTTGAGCTGCGCTCCCGCTGCCCCTCAGAGTCGTCGTTCCAGCGTCAGCTAGTTCTCTTGGCACCATCCGATCTGAGTCGCCGGTGACTCTGGCGGTGAGCAAGCCGACAGTGACATTGTCATGACCGTTGTACTTGTTCGCCAGATTGATCAGGCGCTTGCCGACTTCAGCTGTACTGCCAGCATCCACTAAGGGCCGAATTACTGAGGACCAGAACTGCTCAACGCGATCGCCATCACTCAACCCATCTGAACACAGCAGAAACACGCAAGACTGATCGAGTACAAACCGCTGTACCGTAGGCCGCAATGCCTGCGAAGATCCCATTCCCAACGCTTGAATCAGCGATCCTGACCCCGGCTGCAAAAGCACCTCCCGGTAAAGACTGCCGCCCAGCCGCACCTGGCGTGAGGCCACGTCGTCATCGAGCGTTACCTGCTGGCAGCTGCGCTGGCTGATGCGATAGGCCCGGCTGTCACCCAGATGGGCAATATAGACATCTGCGCCCTTCACCAAGGCTAGGACCAGAGTAGTGCCCATGCGATCACGAGCCTGCCGCTGCGCTTGGTCATTCTGTGCAGAAATTTCGTCATTGGCGGCGCAGATGGCTTCTTCTATGGTCAGGGCCAGTTCGCTAGCGCTCATCTCGGCTGAGTCAGCCGCTAAGACCGGCTGGAGTCGCGACTGGATCGTGGCGATCGCCAGCTTAGAAGCCACATCTCCCCCCTGATGGCCGCCAATACCGTCGCAGACAATCAGCAGCTGCGGACTCAGCTGGGTTTGTTCACTGCTCAGCGCTTGGGCGGTACCGCTGCTCGGATAGCAGGCATCTTCGTTGCGCTTGCGCGTCGGTCCCTGATCAGTATAGACAGCTAGGTCGTAGCTCACCGCCTGACTTTGCCCGCAAATGGTGATAGCTAAGCTCAGTCGCTCAGCCAGCTGCTCAGCGTTCAACTGCTGGCCTTCTAAGTCTTCGCACAGCCGCTGCAAAAAGGCCTTGACAGCTGGGCGGGCACTTTGGGCTAAAGGCTCCCAGCTGCGGCCTAAATCGACCAGCGTCGGGGGCGCCGCGCCGTCTGCTGAAGTTAGTGGAGTCAGCTCTAACAGCCGCAGCACCGAACCATCCACGCGCAGCAGCAATGGTTTTAAAAGGGTCGTCGCTACCTGCTCCGACTGCATAGCATCCCACAGCTGAGCCATCTGCCAAAGCCAGCTCAACTGCCGCAGGGCAGGCGCTTCGGGCCACTGTTCAACGAGCTGAGGGAGCAGCTCGGGGACACTGCTACTCTGGCTATCAGCTGAGCTATCGGATTGAAACGAAGTGGCTAGGGCAGCAGATTCTAACATCAGGACGTGGTCTTCGTCAGGCGATCGCAGCACCGCATAGGGGCGCGGTACATGCAGCGGATAGACCGACAGATGCAGATAGGGCAGCAAAAAATCGGGGAGCTCTGACAGGGACTCCGGCACCAATCCAGGCTTAGTATCTAGAAAAATTTGGTCTTGCTTGAGCAAGTAGCGCTGATTGACCAGAGAACCTGGCCTGAGCTTGCTCACCAAGTCGCCTACGCCCCACAGATAGTGATAGGGCAACGCAGACTGACAGCCCTGACAGACATCGGCCCCTTCTGGGTTGGCGGTTTTGCAGCTAGGATCAGGACAGTTAATCACTAAATAATGGGCCTTCAGTCAGGTGGGCCTTCAGTCAAGTGGGCCTAGTTCAGGTGGCAGCAAAAGCTATGAGACAGCTGGCTCACCAGCAGTAGCCCCATCACTTCCTTCAACAACGCGGGGCAGACCCATGCTGTAGTTCAGCACACGGTTTTCCAGGTTATAGCTAATGTCTCCCGACTGTAGCAGGGCACGGACAAAATGCTCCAGATCTGAGCCAATACGTCGCAAATTATAGTCTGTCAGCGCTTCTGAGTCGTACTCATCTACTAGCTGGTCAAACTCACTGTTAACCTTGCCAATGGCTTCATCATTCCAGACAAACTCATTTTCGGGGTCAATGTTCAAGGTCAGCTCATTTTCGCTGGGCACCAGCTCATTGTTTTCAACGGTGGCTGCGTAAATTTGAATATGACGGGTCGTAGACTTTAGCAGCATAGACAGGTGACTCACAAAAACTGCAATTCAGAACAAAAACGGTTGAGACAAAAACGGTTGAGGGTTTAGCCCAAACGGTTACCGAGTTCACTGCATATTGTAAACGGTTACCTTACGACTCGGCTGCTAATCTAATGACACTTTGCTAGCGCCCGAGCTGAGCTGGCGACCTATCTTGAACTTCAATTAACCCAAATCTTCATTGACTTATCTCAAGCTTTTGCTGATGCGTCATGCTCAGTCACAGGGTAACTGCCAGGGCCAACTCGAAGGGCAAAACTCCACTGGCCTTTCTACCAAAGGCCATCAGCAGGCCCTGCGCCTTAGCCAGGCACTGATGCGCTCTGACATCAGGCCAACCCATCTCTATAGCAGTCCGCTGCTACGGGCCAGACAGACAACCTCCTGTCTAACAGCAGCCCTCCGGCAAGCTGATCATCTGTTCGAATATCAGCAAGCGGCGGCCTTGCAGGAAATGCATCAGGGGATTTTTCAAGGGCTCACCTGGGCAGAAGCGCAGTCTCAGTATCCAGAGGTGTGCAATCAGCTGATGTCTGCTCTAGTCTGGCAGCCGGTTCCCCAGGCAGAGTCGGTAACGGCGGCAAGAGAGAGATCCCAGGCGTGGATTGAGCGGGTGCTAGCTGTACATCAGCCGGGCGATGTAATTTGGGCGATTTCTCACGAGGGACTGATGCAGCAGCTGATCTCAGTAGTGATGGGCTGCGATCGCACCTGGAAAATCCCCATCGCTCACACCGCCATTTTTGAATTTTGGCTCGCCAAAACCCAGTGGGAAACCCTTACCCACGACCGCTACAACCCCGAGTACTGGAAGCTTTACCGCTTTAACGACTGCTCACACCTGGACACCGACTGAGCTTTCACCGGGCTTTCACTGAGCTTTCACTGGACCTAAGCGCCCAAGCACCTGAGCTAGCCAGAGCGCTGCAAAGTTACACTTTTGCTACACTGCTAGATGGTCTGCCCCAATTTCAGGTATTCTCTATTACGTTTGGGTCTACCGGGCTTTGATTAAGCATCTCAAGCATCTACAGTGCTATGCAGTGCTACGCGCCAAATCAATCCAAATGGAATTCCCCCGCTTGCTGCCGTGGGCCAAATGTGAGGAGCCGCTATGACCCAGTCAGCTAGAGACACCTTTGGGCAAGCCCGCCAAGGCAGCGTGGCCGCCATTATTCATATTTTGAATGACCAACTAGTCGGCGCGGGGGTTCGCACTCGCGCAGTGGTGTCAGATGGTATGTTGCAAATTCTCTGCGAGGCCGCTAGCCCTGAACAGCTAGAGAAGAAAACGCTGGTCGAGCGGGTGCGCAATACGCTAGAGACCATTAGCCCGCAGCGGATAAAAAAGGTCAAAATCAACAGCCGCATTGTCAAAGAAGATCAGCTGCTGTGGATTGAGGAAATCAATCGCGATCCGGCAAAAGCGCTGCTGTGGTCGGAGGTAATTGTGCTGAAGCGGCCCTTTTTTGTCGAGCGCTGGATTCGCGATCGCCATCTCAAACCCGCTGGCCCTGTCTTCAAAGACATTAGCGAGCCCGAGTCAAATAAGTTCGCGCTGCTGCTGCGGGTCATTGGGTGGGCGGGAGCGCTCCTGATACTGCTGGTAGCAGGCTGGTTCATTTACCAGGAAGTGGGTCCACAGCTGCTGAATGCAGAGGCCGACCCAGACACTACAGAGCCGGTCAGCCCTAGCAGTGAAGGTCCGCCTGGCGATCGCCCAGCCGTCGATGAACCCAGCCGCACCACCGACACCACCGCACCGCCGACGGCATCCCTTGCCGATAGCGCTGATAGCCCAGCCGCCGAGCTACCCGAGGCCAGTCAGACACCCGCTGACGCGCTAGAAACCGATCCAGCTGAAGAAGGCGCTGACACCGCAGTTGATGCGTTTGCCGAGGCCGTCCGAATTGCTGAGCAGGCGGCTATCGAGGGCCAAAGGGCGACAACGGCCACCACCTGGCTAGATCTCGCGGCCCGCTGGCAGCAGGCCTCTGATCTGATGAGCGAAATTCCGGTGGGCAGTGAAGAGTACGAAATCGCTCAAGACCGCATTCAAACCTACCAGGCCAATAGTCAGGCGGCCCTGCGGCAAGCCACCGCCGCTCGGAAACAATAGTTTTTTGGTCTTTAACTCAGTCGTCTTTACTCAATGCTGACGCCCCGAAAGGTTTTAGCTTTGACTTTAGCGGCCACTGGGGATTTTTCAATGGTCTGCGATCGCACCCGATGAGTCTGAAAGTGCTTTTGCCATTCAGTTGGCGCGTTCAGCGTTTCACCGCCATGCTGGGTAAGCCGCTGCCGCACCTGACACAGCACCGGCGTATTCACACAGGCCCCCGAAATAATCACCTGCCCCTTGGTCAGAGCGGGCAGCTCTTTGAGCAGGTCTCGCCCGGCTGCCTCCACGCCGTACTTCAGGCTTTCCTGGTCAACCGGATTGACGATTCGCATCAAAAACTGACTCATGCACTGGGAAAGCACATCTGAGTCGAGCTTGCCCGGTCGCTGGGTAATCAGCCCTACCCCTAGGCCAAACTTCCGGCCCTCACTGAGAATAGTGCGCAAAATTGCCTTGCACCGTGAAGGCTCTTTTGCCGGCGCAAACCGATGTGCTTCTTCTACCAGGGTAAATACCGGATAGGGCAAATAATTTTCATCGCCCTCGCTAATCTTGTCCTTTTCAGTGTTGATCCGGGCCAGATAGCTTTGCCGCAGCACCGCCGCACAGATCACCTGCTGCTCTTCTTGGCTAATCTCGTTCATTTGCAGCACCGTCACCTGACCGGGCTCAAACAAGTCGCTGGGGGCCAGATGATGCGTCTGGTGAAAGTAGGGCGAATTGGCAAAGCGCTCCAGTTTCCAGGCCAGCGCCGGAGCCGAAGAACCGATCTTCAAATTGCCCTCGTCATCTTCTGCGGTGTCAGCTTCATTTACTGCTGCGATCAGATCGTCTACATTCCAGCGATACTCACCTCGCTTATGGCGATGGAGAATTCTAAACGCTTTATTGAGGATGGACTGCTGGCGATCGCTCATCTCTGGCAGCAGCGTCAGCACGTCATGATAGTCCAGCGACGAAATCCGAATCGTAATGTCGTCGGGCGTCAAAATTTTGACCTGCGGCGCGTAGCCATCGGCTCCCTGAAAATTTCGATGGCCGCGCATTTCTGCCAGAGTGCCGTACTCCCCATGCGGGTCAAAAATCAGCACCGCTGCCCGGTTATAAGGCCGCAGAAGTTCTTCAATCAGTACCCCAGCGGTATAGCTTTTTCCCGAGCCGGTACCCGCCAAAATCGCCATATGGGTACTTACTAGCTCCTTGACATCCAGTGCCACTGGCACTGCGCCGCCCGGTCGTAGCAGCAGCGACCCCACCTGAGCTGATCCCACCTCACCCGGCTGCTTTTTATTCACCACTCGCAGCAGCGTTTCGTCATCGGTGATACAGACCTTTGCGCCTGGATCGGGCGTCAGACGAGGATTGATAAAGCCCAGCGCCGAGTGAAAATACCCGATCACATCCACCGTCACCTCATAGATTTCTGGGCTTGGGTGAGCAAATCCAACCAGGGCCGCAATTGTCTCGGGGCTAATTTCGGTGTCCGCAAAAATTCGGTCGGGCAGATGGTCACTCAGACGGCGGTCAGAAATCTTCCCTAAAATTTGCAGCGTCTCCTCTCCGCCAGGCGCAGCCACCTGATAGTAAACAAACTCGCCGATCTTTACCTGGCGGTTGTTGGAGGTGATAAACACATACTGATTGCCATTTTCGCCAGGCCCTTTAACGGTGCCGATAACGCAGGGCCGAGAATTTGCTGAGGCTTCAACCACTTTGACCATAATCTGTGAGCTATTGCAGACATCTCACTGACGTTTATAGCAGTTCCTACGGGGGTTCGTTCGCTTCACCCATACAAATTTACTATTTGGTTTTCGGCAAACCAGCCCCGGCACCCAGCGCAGCGGGTTTGTCAGTACCGCTGCTAACGGCCCAAATCCGGTGTGATCGCGGATGGAATACATCCAGAGCAACCCGCAAAATCTGAGATAGGCAAACATGCTTCACAAAAAAGTGGCCTCAGTCCGGCTTTATTGTAAGAACTGTCTTCACAGATATTCGTTTTGCTGAGAAAGCTTGCTATTCTAACTAAAGTCCTTTTCAACTCACTCCACGACTTTTCGAGATTTTGGACATAACCTGTGACTCATAATTCGCTATCTCCATACGAAGAGCCTATTGACCAGGTCGCTCAGCTAGAGACTGAACTCAAAGCTGCTGCCCGCGCTAATGGTCTCTCCCCTGACGGCAAAGAGATGGACGCGGCCCACATCAAAGTTTCCACCGAAAAGCGTCCGGCCAAAGAGCGACGTATTCTAGCATCGGTGATTATTCCTCAGCCCGTAGAGCAGGTATGGCAGGTCATTACCGACTACGAGCACCTCGCCGATTTTGTGCCAAATCTAACAGTCAGTAGGCTGCTGCCAAACGCCGAGGGCCGCATTCGCCTAGAGCAAATTGGCGCGCAGTGTTTCTTAAAGGTAAAGTTCTGTGCCCGAGTGGTCTTGGAGATGACAGAAAACTTTCCCCACGAACTCGGCTTCGCTATGCAAGAAGGCGACTTTCAGCACTTTGACGGAGTTTGGCAGCTGCGCCCAACCGCCGACGCGCAGGGCACGCATCTATCCTACGATCTGCTGGTAAAGCCGCCTCGGGCTATGCCAGCAGCGCTGATTGAGCGTCATATCCGCCACAACATTACAGCTAACCTGCTGGCTATCCGGCAGCGTACGCTAGAGCTTGTTGCCTAGCGGCTGACATTGCTGACAAGGATTGTCTAGCTTTAGAGTGGCTAGCTAGATTGGCCCATGTGAAAGCTGCGCATTTGGCGAAGTGTGATCCGCCTGAGCGCAGTTTTTTCTATGAATGACAGCTTCTGCTGGGAAGAGGCGATTAAAGCCATAAAAAAATTCCAAAGCGCCTATCGACGCTTGGAACTTTTTGTACATACCCCCAGGGGAATTCGAATCCCCGTCGCCTCCGTGAAAGGGAGGTGTCCTAGGCCTCTAGACGATGGGGGCGTATGTTTCAGACCTTTATAAAGATACCTGTTGTTCGGGCGATGTGTCAAACCCAAGACAGACCTTTTAAGCAAAAGGTCTAGCAGCTCCAGCTCAGGCCAAACGACCAGAGTTGCGCAGGCGAATCAGCTGACGCCGCATAGCTGGAGAGGCCTGTTCTATATCTTGCAGCTGATGAATCGCCACGTGGGTATCTAACGCTTCTAGATATTCGTCGCTGCCATAGGCAAACGCATCGACCAGTGTCTCTACCAACTCATCATGGTTTGCCATAGTTAGCTGCTCTTCAATAATCCGAAACTTGAGACGTATCTCACATTCGTAGATGCCAACATCACTATCAGGTAGAGATTGATTCGTTGAACTGTTCATATCTTAAAGTTGAGTTCCGCAGGCTATGTAAATTTAGAGGATTCGGTAGACACTAATCCAGCTGTCTGAACACCTATTCGGAGATTAAACGTCTGCCGAGTTCAAAGCATCTTAGTAACTATTGAATTCCCTTAATCTCTTGTGAGATAACACTTTAAGAATTTGATATAAGCGGCTTTACCTTCACTTTAGGAGACCGTTTTTACTAGGTAAATTAGAGGAAGAGAATCGCATCAAAGTTCTTTTAATAAACGTTTTTATACTTATTCTCTCCCAGTAGATACGGATGCTATTTTGATAGCCAGGCTTTGTCTCGTAAAGGAATCGAGAAATAGAGACAAAGACGAACCTTGCTTTTAAAAATTTGATAGAGAACAAATGTTTAAACCAATAATTATACAGATAAATTTTGATCTATTGGTTGGATTGAATACAGCCGAAATGATTAGCTGTTCGGGTTGTATAGCAAAGCCATTTTCGAGAGAGCAGAACGTCTGCCACATGGGGGTTTGTCTTCTACAAGTATTAATCCAAACATATGAATACTGTTTGTGAATACGTACAAAAAATCGTTTTTTACTTAAAGCTATTGTAAAGCGATCATCTCGCTTTCCCAGAGAATCTGCTTCTAAAGTCCGCTTAAAGGGTCTTTTCTATTTGATCTCTTCGTGTTGGCAGCAAGGAAGGAAATGGGGCGTGTATGTAGTTTTGCGGTTCCGCACTTAGTTGACTGCTGAATTGGGTCGCCTGTGGAAGATGCGGATCAGGTAGAGCGCTTTATAACGTTGCATAGTTATTCCGTAGAAGCTTGCCTGCCGACTGGGCTCGACGTTGTCTCAGGTTGATAAGGGGGCCTGCGACCGCTAATTTTTCTAATAGAATGATGAGCGTCGGCAGATTGTGGAGCAAACGAGGGCGATTCTTGACAAAATATTCTCCTGAGCCGCCAAATAAACGACCCGAGATAGAGCCTTTAAGCAGACCTCAGCTGTTGGCGGCAATGGCGGCGACTGCTCTGATCTTGCTGCTAGTAGCGCGGATATGGCTGTTTTTTGAACCGTTTCGTTTACCAATCACGCTGAACTGGCAGGCTGCGAGTGCTGGCCTGGGGCTGGGGCTGGTTATTTCTGCTGTGAGTATGCTGGTCTACCGACTGTGGCCTGCCTACCGGCAGAGTGCTGATTTTTATTTGGCTTTTGTATTGGCACCGCTAGTACCCGCCGACTCTATTTGGATAGGGCTGTTGCCAGGGATGAGTGAAGAGCTTTTGTTTCGCGGCGTCATGCTGCCAGCAATTGGGCTGAATACGACGGGGCTGGTTATTTCTAGCCTGTGTTTTGGGGTGCTGCATATGTCTAGCCGGCAGCAGTGGTCTTACGCGATATGGGCGAGTTTTATCGGGTTAGGATTGGGCGGTAGCGCTTTGGTGACAGGCAATTTACTGGTGCCGATAGTGGCCCATATTACGACTAATTTTGTCTCTAGTCTGTTTTGGCAGCTGCATCGGCGGCGATCGCGCTCTATCTGAACTGCCTATCCAACCTACCGGCTATTCAACCTACAGAGCGATCAGGCTAGCGTGAGTGTCGTCGGCAGCAGCCTGCCGATGATGCAGAGCAACTGCCGCTGCTTCGGTGACCAGATCTAGCGCAGCGGCAACCACCTGAGCACCCGCCCCCGGCTGACAGGCCCGCTCGGTGATGTATCGCCGCCAAATGCGACTGCCGGGCTGACCGTGAAATAGGTGCATCATATGGCGAGTAATGCTGTTGAGCTTGAGCCCCTGACTCGTCCACTGGTCAATATAAGGCAGCATGGCCCGCACGACCTGATGGCGAGTCGGCGGCGCGGTATCTTCACCAAAAATTTCTTGATCGGCATGAGCAAACAAATAGGGATTGTCATAGGCAGCGCGACCTACCATCACAGCATCAACTGAGGCCAGCTGCACTTTAACCTGCTCAAGGGTTTGAAAGCCGCCGTTGATTTCAATGTGTAGATCAGGAAAGTCTCGTTTCAGGCGGTGAACATCGCCATAGCGTAGCGGCGGCACGGTGCGGTTGTCTTTGGGGCTGAGTCCTTGTAGCCAGGCTTTACGAGCATGGACGCTAAATCGCTGACAGCCCGTTGCCGATACGACGCTGACGAAGTGAGCCATATCTTCGTAGCGATCCATATTGTCAATGCCGATGCGATGCTTTACGCTCACCGGCAGCGGCGCAGCGGCCATCATAGCAGCAACGCAGTCAGCGACGCGCTCGGGCTGGGCCATCAGACAAGCGCCAAAGTTACCGGTTTGCACGCGATCGCTCGGACAGCCCACATTCAGATTAATTTCGCTGTAGCCAAATGCTGCGGCCACCCGCGCACAGTGGGCCAACAGCTTAGGATCATCACCGCCCACTTGGAGCACCAGCGGATTTTCAGCTGCGGTAAAGCCCAGCAGTTTTTCTGGATTGCCATAGCGAATAGCCATACTAGTGACCATCTCTGTGTAGAGCAGCGTGCGCCGCGTGATCTGCCGCATGAAATAGCGATAGTGGCGATCCGTGCGATCCATCATGGGCGCAACGCTAAGCGGCAGCATAGTAATCCTCATCAAAAAAGTTTGTGTGCTAAGAGTTTGTGTGCTAAGAGGCGATCAGCAGAAGTCAAGCACCAACATCTAATCTACACAGCTAGGTATGGGAATAGCCGCAATCTGTAAAAAGTTGAGATCTTGATGCTCAGTTTCTATACCCTCCTGATTTGTCTCCGTATCATTTGCATATCTGATACATGGCTTACTGTCCTCTTGGGCCACTCCCTTGCATGGGATTATTTCGTCACCATTCATCGCTGGCAGTTGATACAGCTACTGTCGAGTTACTTAGGACACTTTTATCGGCTGAAACCGTTATCTGGCAACAGGCAACTCGACTCACAAAGATAAGAATGCATCCTTACTTTGCTATATAAGGATGCACTGACAGCAAGCTAGCACGACTTTACACCTTGTCAGTTACCGCAAAAAAACTCTTTAGTTCCTGTTGAATACACGAAGATAGCTCACCGTGATCAATCGTCCGCGTCTGCTGAAGCTCACCATTCCCTTTTCAGAAGGAGAAGATGTCCGTGCTCTGCAAACAGCTCTGGTTAATAGACAATATGAAATAGCTATTGACGGTATGTTTGGGCCGCTAACTCAGTGGGCTGTAGAGAAGTTCCAGGCAGCTATGGGTCTGCCAGTGACTGGAGTTGTCAACGCTGAAACTCAGAGAATTCTCTATGCGAGAGAACTGTATTTGAGTGATCCGTATCTAATAGGATCGGACGTACGAGAGATTCAGTCTTTACTTACTAAGATTGGCTACATCGTCGAGGTAGACGGTGTGTTTGGTCTAGAGACCTGGCATGCGGTGATCCAGTTTCAGCAGTATTTCGGGCTGCCTGACGACGGGATTGTTCAGAAACAAACCCTTGCCTACCTACTGTACATGCCGCTGCTGAGTGAGAACATCTGAGGAGAAACACCCGAGTTATTTCCCCTGCCAGTAGCTACATATCTGCTGAACTATCTGCTGCATCTATGAAGGCAAGCACCTGCTGAGGCTGGCCCCACAGCACTCGCTCATGCTTGTAAATAACCATGCCTGGCAAAGCACCTTTAGGCTTGTACACATTCTTGGGCTCAGTGTAGACGACTGGCACCTGCTCAGACTGACGGGCCCGGCTATAGTAGGCAGCCAGGCTAGCGGCTAGTTGCAAGGTATCGTCGTTAGGCACCGCGCCCGCATCAAGCCGCAAAAGCACATGACTGCCGGGAATTTCTTGGGCATGAAGCCACAGGTCGTAATCGCTTGCCTGCTTAAAGGTGAGCCGTTCGTTCTGAGCGTTGTTGCGACCGATCAGCAGTTCGAACCCCTGAGGCGTGGTGTAGCGGCGAAAGCCAGTCAGGTCTTTATTCTGGCTGTGGCCGGACTTGTCGGCGCGCTTGCCAGACTGATATCCGGACTGATATCCGGTGGAGTCACGCAGATAGGTCTGAGAAATCAGCTCACTGCGAATCTCTTCAAGCGATCGCAAATCAGCCTCTACGCGATAGGCCGGCACCTGCAATAGGCTGTCTTCCACCCGCTCCAGGTACTCGATTTCCGCATTCACCGCTGCCAGTAGGGGGAGGACGGCTGCTCGCGATCGCTTCAGCTTCTGGTGCTGTTTATAGAGGGCCTGAGCATTTTGCACGGCGTTTTTTTCAGGATTGAGGGTGAGCTGTACTGGGTCTCCTGTGTCAAAATCGGCTAGCTCAATTTGGGTCATGCCCGGCTGCCAGTGAGACAAATTTGCCATTAGCAAGTCGGCTCGCTGGCGGTAGTGCTCAGCCTGGCCAGACTGCTGCAAGCGCTGGGTGAAGATATTGGCCTTCTGACGCAGCTTGGCTAACAAGGTTTTGAGCCGCTGGCTAAGCTGATGGTGCAAACGGCGAAACTCTTCCTGGTTAAACTGATGACGGTAGTACTGGTCAAGCAGGGTTTGCACGTTAGCAGCCGGTTTCACCATGCCAATGCCCAGCGCGGTATAGCCGCCCACAGCTGGGTCCAGCCAGCCGGGAGTAAACGTTTCTTTTTCTAAGCAGTGAAGCCAGCCTCGCCAGCTGTCAAACAGTCTATGCCAGTCGGCATCGGTAAGGTCAACAGTCGCCACGTCAGCTGGTAGATCAGCAGCAAGTATGAGCTGACTGACCACCGATGAACTCACACCGCTGTAAGCTTTGACCATCATTTTTTTCAGTTTGCCAGGAATGAGAGCAATGCGATCGCGCCAATCGGCAAAGCCTTCATCGAGCCCCGGTAGCTTGCCGCGCATCGCCGGCGGATGAACGTAGGGCCGTCCGGTTTGAATAGGGCGTACGCTTGACTGCTGCTCGCTCACCTGATGGGCAGCCGTGACAATTTGGCCGTCTGCGGTAGTCAAAATAACATTGCTGTATTTGCCCATCGTCTCTACGTAGAGATGCCATAGAGCAGGTTCATCGGGGCGACGAGCAAACTGCAAATCGAGGGCCCGCTCCCACGGCGCTAAAAGATTGATCTGCGTGAGGGCTAGGCCGCCGAGCTGATGCTTTAGCTGCTGAGAAAAAGTGAAGGTGTCGGGGCGCTTGGGCGGGGGCGCAGACATGTGCAGCCGGGCCGCCTGAGGATGCCAGGAAATGGCCAGCCAGCCTCGCTTTTCAAGCGTGCGCAGGGCAATGAACAAGGTATAGCGATCGCGCTGATAGACCTGTTCGCAGCGGGCCGGGAGCCAGTGCGATCGCAAATCGGCACTCACCGCCATCAAAGTCGTAAAATCGACCGGTTGCACAAGAACCTCTCAGAGCAAAACTGCTGGGCAAAACTATTGGAAATGAAACTAAAAACAAAGGAAAAATGAGAGGAGGTATCTAATAAAAATCGGGACTTCGCATAGGAATGCTGAAGAGAGGGTTTAGCCTAAAGGCATCAGTCATCAATTCTTCGGGTTAGGAGCGGCATTTGTCTAAAAGACCACAAAATCAGTCTTTTTCGCTAGCATTAGAAAGCTCAAGTCTTGACTGAGACCGGTACGCCACTGACCTACCGCTAGTCAATTCTTGAAAGACCGATCCAGCTACTGCCCAATCATTGGGAGTTTCTATTCTCTGTGCTTGAAGCATTCAAGTTGTAGAGAAAAGGTCGCAAGAACACCGCCAACTTCACTCCTCAAACATCCTCCTTTAGAGGGACTGCTAAACAAGCCCTTCTTTTCAGGCTTAACTTACTTTAACTGTAGTTCAATCAACATGAAGCTTATCAATATCGGATTTGGAAACATCGTTTCTGCAAACCGAGTCGTCGCCATCGTGAGCCCCGAGTCTGCCCCTATCAAACGCATCATTTCAGAAGCTCGCGATCGCGGTCAGCTAGTCGATGCCACCTATGGTAGGCGAACTCGTGCCGTGATGATCACCGACTCAGGGCATGTCGTCCTCTCAGCCATTCAGCCAGAAACCGTCGCTCATCGCTTTGTGGCCCAAAAGGATGTCTCCTCAAAAGAGGCAGCCTCAAAAGATCCGATCAACGGTCACTGAGCAGAATTTCCCAGTAAGACCCGATAAATCTATCTCTATAGCCTGTCATGGCCCGCCGTAGAGATATAGACCTATGGCGGGCGCTTAGCGCTATGGTAAAAGCAGTGCTCAGCCAGTTTTTTTACTCTCCTCTGTGTATGACAGCTCCCTCTCGCCCCGCTCAGCTAGACAAACTGGTCAAGCGATTCGCCCGCATCAGTGATCCCAGGCGTCGCTATGAGCAGCTGCTGTGGTACGCCAAAAAGCTAGATGACTTTCCCGCTACGGACAAAACGGCTGAAAACAAAGTGCCTGGCTGCGTCTCTCAGGTCTATATCACCGCTAACTTAGAAGGCGGCAAAGTAGCCTTTCAAGGCGACTCCGATGCCCAAATTACTAAGGGGCTACTAGCGATGCTAATCGAAGCGTTAGGAGGACTCTCACCTAAAGAAATCCTTCAGCTCACCCCCGACTTCATTAAAGAAACCCAGCTGGATGTCAGTCTGACGCCTTCGCGGGCCAACGGCTTTTACAACATCTTTAAAACGATGCAGAAGAAGGTCCTGCTATTGGCCAGCGAGAATAGATAACATATCAGGTACGCGGAGGCTACCAGTGAATCCCACATTCGGTTTTCTCAGTGCCTCGCCAGCGGCCTGCTCGCTCGTCTTCGCCCGCATTCGTAGGAGTCGTCAGGGGCTGATCGCCAATGCTGGTATAGCCTCGGTCGTGTAGCGGGTTGTAGAGCACATCCTGCTGGGCGGTATAGGCCCAAAGTTCCTGACTGGTCCAGTTTGCTAACGGATTGATCTTTAGCCGTCCGGTATCGTCTTGCTCAAAGATAGGCAGGTCTTGGCGGGCTTCAGACTGATCGCGACGGCGGCCTGTAATCCACGCTTTGATCTGTAGTTCGTCTAGCGATCGCTGCAAAGGCTCTACCTTAGTCAGCTGATAAAAACGGTCAACATCGCGTTCCCAGAGCCGATCACCGTAGCGCTCAGCAAAGGCTTCCCGGCTGCTGATGCCAAGTGCCCGGTAGGTGTGCAAATCCAGGTTATAGATCGCTTTGGCTTTTCGAGCGGTTTCTAACGTCTCAGGAAAAAGATGAAACGTATCTAGAAAAATTACCGGCACCGGATGGGCCAGTTCCCGGTAAAGCATGTGGGTGACAGCCAGCACACCAAACGAGGTGGTCTGCGCTAAGCCTTGAGGAATATAGTGAACGCACCAGGCTAAAATTTCTTGAGGAGTGGCCGACTCAAACTGCTGATTGAGCGCGTCTAGATCGAGCGGCTGAATCAGCGAGTTAAAGTGAGTGCCATGAGACTGTTTGCTCAAAGCCGCAGCTGTTGGGGCTTCCATGCACTGAACCATAGTAGTTGCCGGATAATTTGCCAGAGATACTGACTAAAAAAGGCGGATCGAAAAGGGTAAATCAAAGAGCGAATGGCTTGAGGAGCACCATTGCTTTCAGGTACATTGACAATCCTACTCCATAAACACCCCTAATCCGACCGGAATACCGGTCATTAATCGGTTCAGTCAACCGATCCTACCGGCGCGAGCGTCCTAATGCGGGCAAAAGCCCCGCCAGCTATCTATTAAAGTCACAGCTCAGAGTCGCAGCTTAGAGTTATAACCCTGATGAAAACACTTATTTTATACAGCAAGCCTGGCTGTCATCTCTGTGAGGGTCTGCAAGAGAAGCTAGAGACGCTGCCCATTCAGCTAGAAGTTCGGGATATCACCCAAAATCAGGCGTGGTTTCAAAAGTATCAGTACGAAGTGCCTGTGCTCACTCGGCCTATCGATGCGATTGAGCAGCCTCTGCCGCGCCCGTCCCCGCGCGCCTCTGCCGGGCAGGTGGCGCGAATGATACAGACACATATAGGCCCCTTTGAGGCATAATCTCAGCCAGCGTCGGCTATATCTGTTCGGAGCCGTCCGACTTAGCCATCTTATTTACAGGTGAAAGGGAGAAACATGCTGCTCAAAGAACTGTTTGCCAAATTAGCGTCGGCGAGAGTTGCGGTGCCTGAGACACTGGTCAACCATCCGCATTGGGCTCAGGAAGTCACCGGCCTTTGTGCCAATTCTCAGGCGATCGCTCCAGGCAATCTCTTTATCGGGATGCCCGGCACCCGAGTAGATGGCGGTGAATTTTGGCAGAGCGCTCTAGGGAAGGGAGCGATCGCCGCCCTGATTACGCCCGAGGCACTACAGGCCAAACCCGACGCCAGCAGTACATCTCTGGTGCTGAGCGCCCCAGCTATTGCTCAAATCTGCGCTGAGCTAGCCGCCATATTCTACGGTCAGCCTGCTCAGGCCCTAAAAATGGTGGGCGTCACTGGCACCAATGGCAAAACCACCACCACCCATTTGATCGAATACTTTCTCAACCAGGCCCAGCAGAAAACCGCTATTTTAGGCACGCTTTACACCCGCTGGCCGGGCTACGAAAAAACTGCTGTCCACACCACGCCTTTCCCAATTGATCTGCAAAAAGAGCTGGCTAGCGCTCACCGGGCGGGCTGTCAAAACGCCGTCATGGAAATTAGCTCCCACGCTCTGGCACAGCACCGGCCCTGGGGCATTCCATTTGAAGTCAGTGTCTTTACAAATCTGACGCAGGACCATCTTGACTACCACAAAGATCTAGAAGATTATTTTGCGGCTAAGGCGCTGCTATTTAGTCCGGACTACCTTAAAGGACGCGCAGTTATCAATCAAACCGATCCCTATGGACAAAAGCTGATTAGTCGGTTAGATCGTAGCCGGGTGTGGACTTACAGCACTAGCGATCCTAGCGCCGATCTCTATACAGAAGATCTTTCCTATGGGCCAACAGGTGTGAGCGGTACACTTTGCACAGCCCAGGGCAAGCAGGCTTTTGCCTCGCCGCTGGTAGGCCAGTTCAATTTAGAAAATCTGTTGGCAGCCACTGGGTCAGCGCTGCATTTGGGAGTTTCCCTAGCGCAAATCGCCGCTGCCCTCCCGCAGTTTACTGGCGTACCGGGCCGGATGGAGCGCGTCCAGATACCGAGCCAAAATACGCACCAGAAAGCGCAGGATATCAGCGTAATCGTAGACTACGCGCACACCCCAGACAGCCTGGACAATGCGCTCAAGGCGGCGCGGCCTTTTATCGCTGGGCGACTGATCTGCGTCTTTGGCTGCGGCGGCGATCGCGATCGCACCAAACGCCCGCAGATGGGCCGAATTGCCTATGATCAGTCCGACCGGGCGATCATCACTTCCGACAATCCTCGCACCGAAGACCCTGAGCGAATTCTAAAGGATGTGGTAGCGGGCATTGACGGGCCACTGGATGCGGATCAGGTAATCTGCGATCGCGCCGAGGCCATTCGCAGCGCAATTCTTCAAGCCCATCCCGGCGATGGCATTGTAATTGCCGGGAAAGGCCACGAAGACTATCAAATTTTGGGCACCGAAAAGATTCATTTCGATGACCGCGAGCAATCCAGAGCGGCGCTGAGCGAACGGCTAGCAGCAGTCTGAGCAAGCCGGATTAACCCAGACAGTCTAAGCAAGTTGGTCTCAGCAAAACAGTCTGAGCGAGCAAGCTAAGCGAGAAATTGCCGAGTTAATGACATAATTTGGCTGATTTGAGGGCACCATCTGGGCATATTTAAGTACGTTAACGTGAGTTCGGGTTAAGAGAGGGATCTGTAGTCAGTAAACCTGAAGTGAATCCCCTCCCGTCGGAGGGGTGCCCGCAGGGCGGGGTGGGTCGGCAACTTGTGCTACACGCCGGAACCCACCCCTGTGCCCCTCCCGAGGGGATTTACCTCGGGCGGGGCGGCTAGGGTTACTGTCTGACGGGCATCTCAGGTGATTGCTTATGCCGAATTCACGTTACGTTAGTCTCCTAAGCTACCTGAGAAGTGGTTCATCTTGCCCAAGAAACTCTCATCACAAGCCTGCTCCGCTGCTGTGATCTTTGCCTATCTCTGTGCCAGGCTCTCCGGTTATTTATTGATTCGTACGTCATGTCGCCCTTATCTTTACAGGCTCATTTAGTCAGTTTGCAGCCTCAGCTATCGACTGTCTCAGTTGATCCACGCGGGTTTAAATCGGCGCTTCAGTCGCTGATCAATTTTTTACTTGCTAACGAAGTCTCTGCAACCCTGTGGCTCAAGCTGCCTAAAGAAGACGCCTGGTGGACAGATGTTTGGCAGTACGGGCAAAAGACGTTGGGCTGCACTATCTATAGCTTGGGTGAGCACATAGGCCGCCCACCTGACAATCTGGCCGCCAATGTGCATCCTATTCCGATTGAGCAAGACGCTGACCTTAAGCGGGAGTATCTGTGTTTGGCGATCGCCGATGATTTTGTAGGAGCGCTGCTAGCGACTCGAATTGCGCCCGGCCCCATTCCAGACAAACGTACGCTCAGGCTCTATTGCTCCACCACCGGGCGCACAGTTGCAGCCCTGTCCACTGGGATTAGGGCTATTATCGAGAGCAGTCTGAGCGGCGCTCAAATCGCAGCTGACCCGCTGCCAGATGGCTGGACTGCCCAGCCAGATAGTTCGATACAGGGCTCATGGGCAGATGGTTCATCAGAGCCTGGGGCAAACTGTTCCATCGTTGGCCGAACCGTCCTCAGCCAATGGGATCGCTGCTTTCCTACGAGTCTTCTCAGTCAGGGAGCGCTGCCGCTGACAGAGGCCTTCTTGAGCTGGCAGTTACAGTCTCAAGAGGAGCTGCGATCGCAGCTAGCCGTCCACCGCAATTCAGCGAAGAGTAACCCTGGTCTACATTCGCTGAGCCCCGACTTCCTGAGCCAGGCCAGTCAAGAACTGCAATCGCCTCTCACCACTGTAAAAACAGCTTTGACACTGCTAGGGTCACCTGCCCTGAAGCTGGCTCAAAGGCAGCGTTACCTGGAGATGATTGCGGCCCAGTGCGATCGCCAAAAAACTTTAATCACCAGCGTTATTGGTCTCTTGCAAATACAGACAACCGCAGCTGCACCGCACCTGCTGCAACTGGCAGATGTCATTCCTGGTATTGTTAGCACTTATCAGCCAATCGCCAAAGAGCGTGGCATTATGCTCGCTTACACCGTATCTCCCGACCTAGCCAAAGTACTGGCCGTAGAGTCGGAACTCAAGCAGGTGGTCATTCACCTGATCAAAAACAGTATTCAAATCACGCCTGGAGGCGGACAGGTTTGGGTTGCAGCGCTACCCTATGACAGCAGTTTTGTCGGTCTGACCGTACAAGACTCTGGTTCAGGTATTACCAAGTCCGACATCGCCAGGCTATTTGAGCCCTTTTACCGGGGATCTACCTGTGGCGAAGGTCCCTTGGGAGCAGGTCTCGGTCTTACTCTGGTGCAACAGCTGGTCAAACGGATGGGTGGCAGCATTTCGGTCGACAGCACACCCGAACAGGGCACGACGTTCCAAGTCTTACTGCCAGTACCTCGCCCTGCATCTGCAAGCGGTTCTTCTATCGGCGCTGCCGATTTTATCGCCGCTGTTGGTCCTTCTCTCGCACTCGATGCCGATCACCCCTCCGCTTTGCTCGTCAGCGTCAAGCATCAGTAAGAGCATTTTTGCTAGACCGCTTCGTCATCTACCAAAGTCTCTATCAGCAGTGAAGCTTGCTGCTGCTTTTGCTGAAGAAACTGGTCACACTGCTGCAAAGCGCCTACCGCCTCTGAAAACTGATCGAACACTTCTGCTAGGGGTAGTTCGCCAGTCTCCAGCTGATTGGTAATCACTTCGATTCGACGAAGCGTGGCTTCGTAATTCCAGTCTTCGGGAAGAGAGGGTGTTTTTTTAGGGCGGGGCATAAATCGGGTTTGAGAATGAGCGGAGGGCTATCAGAAGAAAGGGTTGCTATGGGGTAGGGCCATCAGAGGGATAAGCGCTGTTGCCTGTGACGGTGGCTTTGACTTGACCTTGACTAAGCTGAATATCTAGAGCTGTACCGGGCGGGAGCTGATGAGCGTTGGTCGCTATTTGGCCTTCGGCCCTGACCAGTGCGTAGCCACGCTTGAGTACGGCTTCTGGATCGAGCGCAGTCAGTTTTTCTTGAAGCAGCTGATGGTGGTATTGGGCGCGCTGTAGTTGCTGGGTAAGCAGGGCAATCAGCTGTTGTCGTTGCCAGCCTAGGTCTCGCTGCTGCTGAACGAGCTGACGATCCAGCCGGAGGCGCTGTAGCCGGGTTTGCAGCGATCGCACCTGTAGACGAGCCGATTGCAGGCAGCTCGCCATCACCTGTCCTAAGCGCTGTAGATACTGTACCTGCTCGCCGTAGAGATCATCTAGACTCGGCATGACCTGTTCGGCAGCGGCAGTTGGGGTATGGGCGCAAACATCGGCTACCAGATCGGCCAGAGTCTGGTCGCGCTCGTGGCCAATGCCGGTAATCACTGGAATCGGCGACTGGGCGATGGCCATCACCACCTGCTCATCGTCAAAACAGGCCAAGTCTTCGCTCGCACCGCCACCCCGCCCCAGTAGCAGCACATCGGCCCGGCCATCTTGAGCGATGCGGGCAATCGCCGCCGCAATCGAAGCCGGTGCCTGTTGCCCTTGCACCGTTGCTGGAGAAAGCAAGACCCGCGCACCGGGATGACGCTGGCTTAGCGTCCGCTGAATGTCTCCCCAGGCGGCGGCTTCATGAGAAGTCACTACCGCTACCGTATGAGGATAGGCAGGCAATGGGCGCTTGCGAGCGCGATCAAACAGACCTTCTGCGCTCAGGCGCGATCGCAGCTGCTGGTAGCGCAAAGCCTGTAAGCCCTCACCTGCGGGCAACACCTGCCACACAGTCAGCTGGTAAGAACCGCGCTTGGGGTACAGGCGAATTTGGCCAAGCACGGTCACCTGCTCGCCCGCTGCTGGCATAGCAGTTAACCTGGGCAGCTGCGATCGCCACACTACACAATTCACCGCTGCTGAGCCATCGGGCTCTTGCAGTGTAAAAAAACAGCCCTGGCGATGGTTGTTGGTACTAGAAACTTCCCCAACTACCCAGATCTTTCGCAGCTGCGGATCTTCCTCTAGCAGCAGCTTCAAGTAGTCCGTCAGACCCGCTACTCCAACCGCTAGCTCCGCAGTTTGCTCAGACGTGGTGTTTACCATCTACAGGCACTCATCTGCCTTTCCAAAAAATATTAAGGAGCTGCCGCCCGGTGATGATCGGCTACAGTCAGCTCGTCGCACCCCATGATTGAAGTTAGGCACAGCAGTCTATCTATCGACGGCTGCAAATAACTCAGCTCAAATAACTCAGATTCAAGTGGTCAGGCAATCAAAAATCGCCGAGCTTCTCAAGGCATCAACCTAGTGATCGGCTGAGCCTAACGGCAGATTAGTGGCACCCTAGCCTACGGCCTCAGCCTTTAACTTCAGCCTTGAACTTCAGCCTTCAAGCTAAACCCTACTTCTTCACGCCCACTACTTCTTCCTGCTCAGCTGGGCTAATTTGATACTTGATCAAATTAGCTAGCTCCTGAAGCTGACTAATCGCTTCAGCGCCCTCTAGCTTCATGAGTTCACGGTCGTCGCGCATCTCTGTCCAGGTAATCCCGTAGTCGGAGACCAAAAAGCGAATTAGATGGTCACCGCCTAAGCTCGCCATAAAAGAAGCGCTATTCAGCTCTTCCCCGCAGGTATAGCAAGAGGCCAGGTACCCTCTTTTCTCTAAGACGACCGCTAGCGCTTTCAGGTCAAGAACGAGGTCTTGAACAAACTGACGGTGCTGATCGGCAAGCCTGAAAAACATTGTCTTTTCCTCTACACCATTTAACGATTTTACGTGATTTACCTAATTATTTTTTAATATTTTTCCTGCAACACTCGTACGTAAGATCCTGAGCAAACTTTCAGGGAAGCTGTACCTACGGTGATTCTCGCACAGTATAACTTTTTATAACAACTTTGTTCTATAGATAATGGAAGATGCCCGGAGGCTTTTATTAAAATATCAAATCTTAAAGTTATCAATCGGAGAAAAATTAAACTGTATCGAGTTTATCGATCACAGTTCGCCTCTAAAGTCCAGGAGGTCAGAACACTGCTGTTTACTCCTCTCAGCACCTACAGATATTGGCATTAGACGGGCTATGTGCCCAGTCGCCGTTGCCATTGAGGGGTAATGAGAATTCGATAAATTCGGCTATTCCCCTTGCCAGATGCTTTCCTTGTTCTAACGCAACCCAAAGGATAATTATTGGATCTTACCTTCCAGGTAGAGAAAACATGACAAATGTTGACATACATGCTTACTTAGCATGTTTAGGGAGGTATGTTTTTAGCAATGAGCCCAGTCTCGTCAGCAGCTTTCGTGCTTTCACGTAGCAGCTATTGCTCAGTGAAAAGCTGCTAGGGACGATTGGCTGACCAAATTTCAGCCAGCTTTAGCCAAAACTTTAGTTAGTCAGCGTCCACCAGCCAAACCCAGGGCCGATAAAGCGAATGGTAAGCCAGGCACCAATCATCAAAATAATGCCTGCCCAGGCTCCTTTGGTTGACCATGAAACAAACTTAGTAGCCGTTTCTTTGGTGATAGGTACGCCTGGTATTAGTGGCTTGGGCTTACCGTAGTTTTCGCCTAATGCCTCTTGTCGACGTTTAGATTCTCCCATGGTCGTTGTCAAGCTAGTGGGTTTCGATGGCGAGAGTGCCAGTAATCAGTCAGACTAAATACTATATTAGAGCGCTAAGAACTGACCGGCCAGTTTACCCTGTGGTCTTGCTATCAAGTGAGCTTGCACTCTTTCCCAATCATAGCGGGCGCGTTGGGAAAACCTGGCGGCTGGTCGGCTAAATTATTATTTATTTAGAGAGCGCCCGTGCTGCTGACTACTCAGCTGCGGCTTCAAAGGCAGACGCTTTCGGCGTTAAACCAGGTTGTATCGAGGCAGCTGCTGCGAGCTGCTGGGCTCAATACCGCTAAGACTTGAGCGCCATAGCTCCGATAGTTGACTCGGTTGTCTAATAAGGCGACTACACCCTGGCGCGATCGCACTGGGGCCACCGCGTGCTGTAGCTCCTTCAGGGCGGCTGGCAGCAAATACGCCTTAAACCAGTCTTGACGGCGACGCTTGTAGGCCGCGACTCGGCCTGCTACCAACGGATTTTCGAGCGATGGAATGGGCAAGGTTGTGATGATCAGCAGCTCTGGAATAGCCGATTCTGACTGGTGCGCCCGCCAGTACTCCCAGCCCGTGATCAAAATACCCTGGCTGTCTATCGGCGCTTCTACCTGTACCCGAGAGCCATATTCAGCTGCCAGAATAGCGGCTAGCTGGGCTTTGAGCGGCATGTCGCCGACCACAATTACAGTGGAGCCAGCTAGTGCCATTCCATCAGCCGGATGAATGCTGCTGCTGACTAGATTTTTAGCGCCTATGAGCGAGAAAATCTCTTGCAGTACGGCTCCTTTGTAGCGGCTGGTATTGGGCATAGGCAGTCGATCTGGCAGATATAGCTGCACCAGATCGCTCTGGCGGTCGGGGCCAAAGCGAAGGCAGGTCATTTCGCCTAAACCGAGGCGATCGCGATACCGCTCTGCCTTAGTGTCGGTGTCTAAAGCCGCTCCAATCAGAACCACTGGCTGCTGAGCCCATACTGGTGCCAGGCTCTCTTTAATATCGATGGGGCCACAGTGTAGCGATACCTGACCCAGCTCGCGGTTGACACTGCTCCAGGCGAGCCGCTCAGTTTGCGAAAACTGCTGCCAAAACTGCTGCCATGCTGGTGGCAATCTACCACCGTCACCATAGGCCTGAAGCAGCTCGTACAGTTGGTACAGCAGTGCTTTCTCCGGCTCCTCGATCAGATGGCAGCTGTAGGGATTGGCCGGATGCTGAAAGATGGCGTGGGTAAGCCGCACCCGCATATCTCGAATAAAGGCGCGCTGGCTGGGATATGCCAGCATTAGCGCCTCCCAGTGCTGAGCCGCTAAGGTGATGCTCAGCTGCTCGCGGGCCCAGCGCTCTAAGTCACCGGCCCCGTCTATTAAGGTAGAAATGCCTGCTGGGAAACGGCTGAGAAAGGAGTCTTGTCCCTGACCGAATAGTGCGCTAGCAGAGGAAGGAGTGTGAGTGAGGCGATCGCCCAGCCAGCTCTGAGCCGAAGTCACCAGCAGCCCCCGAAAATCGTTACCGGGCCAGCGATCGCCGGTCTGTACAGGCTTGATCACAGGCAGGCCTTGCTGCAAATTTGGAATATCCTGCTGTAGCACCGGCTTGAGCATGTGCTCTGGCAAAGCTAGAATGGCTGGCTCCGGCCATAGCAGCGCCGGAATCAAATAGCTCAGCCGATAGCTGCCCTGGTAAGCCGCCAGACTATCGGGCTGCATCAGCGCGCTGCGGCCTATTCGCAGCGCCCTTGCTACCAGCCTGGCCATGGTCAAGTGATGGGGCCACTGGGTGTGCCCTTGCTCTCGTAGATAAGCCCGAAGGCGCTGATGGACTTCTGTTTCGATCACAGGCAGAGGAGTTCAGTTAACCGGGGTAGGAGGTGTCCTTAACGATGGCTCTTATTGTGACACATCCCCACAGACGATCCCGCAGGAAAGACCCGCGCAAATGTCAGGAATCAAAGAACAACAGCGAATCGCGAGAGGGTTTCAGATGAATATCGGAATTGTTGGGCTAGGGCTAATTGGCGGCTGCTTGGGGCTGGATTTGAAAGCGCTAGGGCACCAGGTACATGGCGTTGCTCGCCGAGCAGAAACCTGCGCTCAGGCACTCAGCCACCAAGTTGTGGATACGGCCAGTCCAGACATAGCTGCGCTCAGGTCCTGCGATGTGGTGTTTGTCTGTACGCCTATTGCCACGCTGGTGCCGGTAGTAGCCGATTTGGCCAAAGTGCTCGCACCCCACACTATCGTGACCGATGTGGGCTCTGTAAAAACGGCCATCGTCGTCGAGGCGACCCGGCACTGGCCGCAGTTTGTCGGCGGCCATCCGATGAGCGGCAAGAGTGAAGCCGGGTTAGAAGCAGCCGAACCTGGCATCTTTCACCAGCGGCCCTATGTGGTGACGCCGCTGCCGCAGAGCGCTCCGGCTGCCATCGCAACGGTCGAACAGCTGGCGCAGCAGCTCGGCTCCCAAATCTATCGCTGTTCTCCAGAGGCTCATGACCGGGCGGTTGCCTGGATTTCTCATCTGCCGGTGATGGTCAGCGCTAACTTGATTTACGCTGCCCTCCAAGAACCGAATAGAGACGTGTTGAAACTGGCGCAGCAGCTGGCTAGCTCCGGGTTTCGCGATACCAGCCGGGTCGGTGGCGGCAATCCAGAACTGGGGCTGATGATGGCTCAGTACAACCGGGATGAGGTGCTGCGATCGCTCAAGCAATATCAGCAGGCAATCGCCACCACCATCGACCAGCTAGAAACCCAAGACTGGCCAGCACTTTCTCAGCGGCTCAAGACCGTTCAACAGGAGCGATCGCACTTCGTCCCAGACTAGCCCATGCTAAATCCATGCCCAGCTAGCTCCCCAGCTCCATCACCGGCTCTTGATACAGCACTGCGGTAAAAATCACCGTTGAGCCTAAGCCCTCGCCCATGCTGACAAACTGCACCTTGCCGCCCATCGCCTCTACTAGCCTTTGCGAAATAGCCAGCCCTAGCCCTGTGCCTTCGTATTGCCGGGTGCGGGTACTGTCTACCTGGCTAAAAGTCTGAAACAGCCGGTCTTGCTTTTCTAAAGACACGCCAATACCGGTGTCGGCCACGCTAAATTTAATCAGACCCGGCCAGGTTTGGTCGGCAAATTCGACCGACTTCGGCTTAATTTCGGCGCTGATAGTAATGCCGCCCTCATGGGTGAATTTATTGGCATTGCCGACCAGGTTTAGCAAAACCTGCTTGAGGCGTTGATAGTTGCTGTACAGCTTAATTTCATCTAAGGTCGCTGGCAGCACCACGGTAAAATCCAGCCCGCTCCGCTCAATGTGAGGCCGCAGAGAATGTTCCACTTCCGAAAGCAGCTCTTTTAAGCTGACTGCGCTCATGTGCAAATCCATCTTGCCCGCTTCGATTTTGGCGATATCGAGCACGTCGTTGATCAAGTTCAGCAGATGAATAGCTGAGCTGTGTGATTCTTGGATAAATTCGATTTTTTCTTCGTCGGTATCGGCCATATCGTCCAGCACCAGCCGCAAAAAGCCGATCATGCCGTTGAGCGGCGTTCTCAGCTCGTGGGAGGTATTGGCCAAAAAATCGCTTTTCAGCCGAGACGCTTCTTCCGCCTGACGCCTGGCTTCTTCTAGCTCATCGTGCTTGCGCATCAGCTCGTCATTAGTCTGCCGCAGGGCCTGAGATTTTTTGCGCAGCTCTTGAGTGATGCTTTGACTCTCACTGAAGAGTTTGGCATGGGCGATGGCTGTCCCTACTTGGTCAGTCAGCTCCTGAATAAGCTCGATTTCAAACGGTTGCCAGGGGCGGTAGGGCGGCTGCTGTAGCACCAAAATGCTGTTGGGTTCATTTTGGTAGCAGGTTGCTACGGTGAGCACTGTATAGGGCCGGTCGTCTTCCCCTTGCTCAAAATCAGAAATCACCGGCTCTAAACTTTGCAGCGTTTTTGAAAAGTCGGTTTTAAGCGCCAGGTCAAACGTTTTCCCCAGGCAAGGATGAATATCGGCCTGGTGGTATTCAGCTACCACGGTCACCGTCTGCATGGGCTGAGAGTAGTCGCAAACCAGGCAACGATCTAACCCCAGCAGACTGCCTAGACCGGCCACCGTTTGCTGCCAAATGGTGCTGAGATCAAGGGTTCTGCGAATATTAGAGGCCACACTTGAGAGCAGCGCGTAATAGTAGCTGTTGCCACTCGTACCGCTGCCGTTCGATAGCCGCACTTCTGATAGCTGTGCAACTTCAGGGACAATTCGACGGGCCACTCCCACTACAATCTGGGGCTGACCGGACGAGTGGTCAATCAAGGGTTCTGCCGAATCAAATGGCAGCGGACTGAGCACGAATTCAAAACTCACTGGATGGTAACCACAGCGCACCACGCATTGAAATTCTTCGGGCTTTTGATTTTTGAGTACCTGCTGCACTCGCTGCAAATAAGGTGTGACCGCAACCGGGCCGAATAGCGCCGCTACTGACTGACCAACTAGCTCCTGGCCGTTTTGAGCGTTATCTGACTGGGGCCAGTACAAAGACAAAATTTTGCCTTGACCTGTGTGAGCAACTACAAGTGCGCTATTCTGCTCAGCATCAACCGACAGCGCCTCCTGATTGGCTTCAGGCACTGGTGGTTCGCTCGGCGAGAATGGATGGAAAGAACGAGGCATCGCTCTAGGATTAACGCTTACATACTGTAGATAAAGCTGGGAAATAGAGCTAGACAGGGCAGCGGCGGTAGATGAGTGGGTTAGTAGAACGCTCCCAGAATAGCTTACGCTTCAGGCGAACTCCAAACTGCTCGCGCCCGTTCAATTCTTCGAGAGTCAGCCCTTATTTGTGAAATGCTTTTGAGCATTCTTTCATCAACACTATCGCTTATTAGCTAGGATAACGGCGAATACGTCACGCCTCTCTGCGGCTTGGCACCTGCTTTCCGCTGCTTCTCCTTAGATAGCCCGCCAGGGCACCCAAACCCTCACCCCAGGATTTAGTATTAAGCTTTAGGTTCTCCTCATTGTTTCAGCGGCCTCTTCATGACCGATGTACCCGTTTCACGATTGCGTAACTTTTCTATCATTGCCCATATTGATCATGGGAAGTCTACGCTGGCCGACCGGCTTTTGCAGACGACGGGTACGGTGAGCGATCGCGACATGAAAGCCCAGTTTCTCGACTCTATGGACATTGAGCGGGAGCGCGGCATTACCATCAAGCTCCAGGCCGCCCGGATGAACTACACCGCCAAAGATGGTGAAGTGTATGTGCTTAACTTGATTGACACGCCTGGTCACGTAGATTTTACCTATGAAGTATCCCGCTCGCTTGCGGCCTGCGAAGGCGCACTGCTGGTTGTCGATGCCTCTCAGGGCGTTGAGGCGCAGACCCTGGCAAATGTCTATCTAGCGATAGACAACGATCTAGAGATCATTCCGGTGCTCAATAAAGTAGATCTGCCGGGAGCTGAGCCCGAGCGAGTCAAGCAGGAAATTGAAGAAATCGTCGGGCTTGACTGTAGCAATGCCATTATGGCATCGGCCAAAGAAGGCATCGGCATTGCCGAAATTTTAGAGTCAATTGTCTATTTGGTGCCGCCCCCGGCTGATACGACCGCTAACCCGGTGCGGGCGCTGATTTTTGATAGCTATTACGACAGCTACCGAGGGGTGATTATCTACTTTCGGGTGACTGACGGGGTGGTTAATAAGCGCGATCGCATCCGTCTGATGGCCTCCGGCAAAGAGTACGATATTGACGAACTCGGCGTTCTTTCGCCCAATCAGGTGCAGGTCGATGAGCTGCACGCCGGAGAAGTAGGCTACATCGCCGCTTCGATCAAATCGGTCGAAGATGCCAGGGTTGGCGACACCATCACGCTAGTCAAAGCGCCCGCCACCGAACCGCTCGAAGGCTACATCGAAGCCAAGCCGATGGTCTTTTGCGGGCTTTTCCCCACCGACTCCGACCAGTACGAAGATCTGCGCGAAGCTCTAGACAAGCTCCGACTCAACGATGCCGCTTTGCAGTATGAGCCAGAGACTTCCAGCGCGATGGGCTTTGGCTTTCGCTGCGGCTTTCTGGGCCTGCTCCACATGGAAATTGTGCAAGAACGACTGGAGCGCGAGTACAATCTGGATCTGATTACCACTGCGCCCTCAGTTATCTACCGGATAACGGATATCAAAGGCGATGTGACTGAAATCGACAATCCTAGCCTGCTGCCGGACCCTCAGTACCGCGAAAAGATTGAAGAGCCGTACGTCAAAGTTGACATCATCACCCCCGAAGAATTTGTCGGCACCCTGATGGAGCTGTGCCAGAGCCGCCGAGGTGATTTTCAAGATATGAAATATCTAACGCCGGGGCGCACCACGCTGATGTACGAAATTCCGCTGGCAGAAGTCGTCACCGACTTTTTTGACCAGATGAAGTCGCGTAGCCGAGGCTATGCCAGCATGGAGTATCAGCTCATTGGCTACCGGGCCAATCCGCTAGTCAAGCTCGATGTGATGATCAACGGCGACAAAGTAGACCCTCTGGCAGCGATCGTCCACAAAGATAAAGCCTACTACGTGGGCCGTGCCCTCACCGAAAAGCTCAAAGAGCTCATTCCTCGCCACCAGTTTAAAATTCCCGTGCAGGCTTCCATTGGCAGCCGCATCATTGCTAGTGAGAGCATTCCAGCTCTGCGTAAAGACGTACTGGCCAAATGCTACGGCGGCGATATCTCCCGCAAGAAAAAGCTGCTCAAGAAACAGGCAAAAGGTAAAAAGCGGCTGAAGTCCATCGGCACAGTAGACGTCCCCCAAGAGGCGTTTATGGCTGTGCTCAAGCTGACGCCCAGCAGCTAAACTTTGCAGCCAGAATTGGCAGAGAATCCAGGCTGGCAGATACTTTTACTACATGGAAGCACGGAGAGCATCAGCACATTCTTGATAAAGAATCGAACATTTTGGGTATTGATAAAAACGGTTGAAGTTTTGGTGAAACCTGGTGATTTAATCATTGGAATCAAAAAAACTTTGTTACATTCTTAAACAGTTTCGGGCAGCGGTGAGTGCTTGCCAGGTCTTACCGTATTCATTTTTCGGGCCATTCGTGGCTTGGGTCTGGCTTTGAGATCTGACCTTTAGACGCAATACCTTACTGCTGCAAGTTCACTGTATACATGTCCTGTCAGACATATGTCTATGAAAATTTTAGTCACCGGGGGCGCTGGCTTCATCGGATCGCATCTGATTGACCGGCTGATGGAAGCTAAGCACGAGGTTATCTGTCTAGATAATTTTTATACCGGGCACAAGCGCAATATTTTGCGCTGGATGGATCACCCTTATTTTGAGCTGATTCGCCACGACATTACCGAGCCGATTCGCCTGGAGGTCGATCAGATCTACCATTTGGCCTGTCCTGCCTCGCCCGTACACTATCAGTATAACCCGGTGAAAACGGTCAAGACCAACGTCCTGGGCACCCTGAACATGCTGGGCCTGGCTAAGCGGGTCAAAGCTCGGTTCTTTCTAGCTTCAACCTCAGAAGTCTATGGCGATCCAGAAGTTCATCCGCAGCCTGAAGAGTATCGGGGGAGTGTCAACCCGATTGGCATTCGCAGCTGCTACGACGAAGGTAAGCGGATGGCTGAAACGCTAGCCTTTGACTATCACCGTCAAAACGATGTAGACATCCGGGTGGTGCGGATCTTCAATACTTACGGCCCGCGCATGTTTGAAAACGATGGCCGGGTGGTTAGCAATTTTATCGTTCAGGCGCTCAGTGGTCAGCCGCTGACTGTCTATGGTGACGGCTCTCAGACCCGCAGCTTTTGCTATGTCTCAGATTTGGTAGAGGGCTTCATCCGCTTGATGAACAGCAATCAAACTGGCCCGATCAACATTGGCAACCCTGGGGAATACACCATTTTGCAGCTGGCTCAGACCATTCAACAAATGGTCAATCCCAACGTAGAGGTGCAGTATCGGCCTTTGCCTCAAGATGATCCACGCCGCCGCCAGCCCGATATTACAAAAGCGTCGCAGCTTCTAGGCTGGCAACCGTCGGTGGATTTGCAGACAGGGTTGGAAAAAACGATTGCTGATTTTCGCGATCGCATGGCCGCTAACGGCACCCTGAGCAAAGATTTGATCGAGACGACAGCAACTGTACCCTAGCGACTAGCGGCACTGTTATCAACGACTATCGACGACGAAAATCAACGACTAAACTGTTCATTTACTAGAGAGCTTTACCATCATGCGTGTTTGTGTCATTGGAACTGGTTACGTAGGCCTTGTAACTGGCGTGTGTCTATCTCACATTGGTCATCATGTGATCTGTGTTGACAACAACGAAGAAAAAGTGCAGCTGATGAAGTCGGGCCAGTCCCCGATTTATGAGCCGGGTTTGTCTGATTTGATGAAGTCGTCTATGGCTTCTGGCAATTTGGAGTTCACAGCCGACTTGGGGGCAGGCGTTAACCACGGCGATATTTTGTTTATTGCTGTAGGGACGCCCGCATTACCGACTGGCGAAAGCGATACCCGCTATGTCGAGGCAGTGGCTCGCGGGATTGGTGAGCACCTGAACGGTGGTTACAAGGTGATTGTCAACAAGTCTACGGTGCCGATTGGCTCGGGCGACTGGGTGCGGATGATTGTCTTGGACGGTATTGCTGAGCGGCAGAAGGTGCCGGTTGCGGCTGGCGTTGGCGGAGGGAGCAAGCCAGAGGCCGATGCGGCTTTTGATGTGGTGAGCAACCCTGAATTTTTGCGCGAAGGCTCGGCAGTATACGACACCTTTAATCCCGACCGGATTGTGCTGGGCAGCGGCAGCGAACAGGCGATCGCCATGATGAAAGAACTCTACACTCCGATTGTAGAGCGTAAGTTTGCTAAAGATACCAGCTTGCCAGAGGTACCGGTCGTCGTCACCGACCTCAGCTCAGCCGAGATGGTGAAGTATGCTTCTAACGCATTCTTGGCCACCAAGATCAGCTTTATTAATGAAGTGGCGAATATTTGTGATCGCGTTGGGGCAGATGTCACCCAGGTTGCCCAGGGCATCGGCTTGGATTCCCGCATTGGCAGCAAATTTTTGCAGGCGGGCATCGGCTGGGGCGGCTCCTGCTTTCCTAAAGATGTTTCGGCGCTGGTGCACACTGCCGATGACTACGGCTACGAAGCAGAGCTGCTGAAGTCTACTATTCGCGTCAATGATCGCCAGCGGCTACTCACCGTCGAAAAGCTACAGCAGGTGCTGAAAATCTTGAAGGGCAAAACCGTTGGCCTGCTAGGGCTGACCTTTAAGCCTGACACCGACGACATGCGCGATGCCCCCTCGCTGATTATGATCGAAAGCCTCAACCGCTTAGGCGCAAAGGTCAAAGCCTACGACCCGATTGTTTCTCAAAGCGGCATCCGCAACGGTCTCTCTGGCGTGATTGTAGAGACTGATCCTGAGCGGTTAGCCGATGGCTGCGACGCACTGGTTCTAGTTACCGACTGGGCCAACTTCAAAGAGCTTGACTACATTAAAATGGCTAGCTTGATGAACGCTCCTGTGATGATCGACGGTCGTAACTTCCTCGATCAGGCCAAGCTGGAGAAAGCAGGCTTCCGCTACCTGGGCATTGGCCGCTAGACGCCTCTACGTCAATCGCTCTGATAGCTTAAATGCAATAAGCCCCAGCTCTTCTACGGTTAGAAGGCTGGGGCTTTTATTTTGCACAGATTCATGCGCACTAGCCTCCTTTGTACAGATATGGCACTCCGTTCCACATCACTGATAGACATACCTTGCGAGCTTACCTTAGTTTAACGGTGGTGTCGGTTGAGCGATCGCACCCTCTCAAAATAGATAAACATAGCCTGTAGTTTTCGTGAGTATGGCCTCTGTATAGAGGCAAAGAAATGACGGCGGGTAATCTTAACTTAGGCTTTGCGCTAAGGCAATTTCGGTACTGTCAGGCTCTGATCGAATTCAACCCCAAGCATTTGATAAGTAGCATTCAACTCACCCCTCAGCACTCAGAGCCTTCAGCATCAATGACCAAAAATTCTCCATTTTCAGATACGCACACCCATGAGTCCTGATTCAACGACCGCACCCCAGCAGCTTCTTCCAGGTGCTGTTCCTGCTGCCTTTCCCGCCAATGAAAAGGAAAGAATTCAGGCACTTTTAAACTATCGGATTTTAGACACCTCGCCAGAAACAAGCTACGACGATATTGCAAAGCTCGCTGCTTATATTTGTGGTACAGCAACCTCTTTGGTCAGCCTAGTTGATGTCTCCCGGCAGTGGTTCAAATCCAGTGTGGGCTTAGATGCAGTAGAGACGCCTCGCGATCTGGCCTTTTGTGCTCATGCCATTTTGAAGCCAGAGGTGATGGTGATTTCAGATGCTCACGCAGACGAACGCTTTGCCAGCAATCCTTTAGTGACAGGAGCACCTTACATTCGCTTTTATGCTGGCGCACCGTTAATTACCTCTAAGGGCTGCGCAGTCGGCACGCTCTGCGTCATTGACTACGTGCCCAAACAGCTTTCGTCAGAGCAAATTCAGGCGCTCGAAGCACTTGCCAGGCAGGTTGTTAGTCAGCTAGAGATGCGGCTGACGGTGCAACGCATTGAGGAAGAAATGGCGAAAAATGAAGCGTCTAAAGTCGCATTGCAGCAGCTTAACGGCAGACTGGAGGAGCGCAACAAAACGATCTCTCAAAAAAACCAACAGCTAGAGCACACCCTGCGGCAACTACGCCTTGCTCAAAGCCAGCTCGTACAGAATGAAAAGATGGCTAGCCTAGGCCAAATGGTGGCAGGTATCGCCCACGAAATCAATAATCCGGTCAACTTTATCACTGGGAACGTTGACCCTGCAAAGCAGTATGCCAGTGAACTATTAGAACTCGTCAAACTGTATCAGGCAGAATATGTAGCGCCCTCCAGAACCATTCAAGCCCTGGCTGAGAAAATAGAGCTAGAGTTTTTGGCAGAAGATTTCCCTCACCTGCTCAGCTCTATGCAAACAGGCAGTCGGCGGATTGCTGACATTGTAAAGGCCTTGAGAACCTTCTCCCGGCTGGACGAAACGGGCAGAAAGCCAGCCGATCTTCAAGCAGGCTTGGAAAGCGCACTGATGATTTTGCAGCACCGTCTGAAAGTCCAATCTGATAGACCAGAAATTGAGGTCATCAAAAGGATTGCGGCTCTACCGCTGGTGACGTGCTGCGCGGGTTTACTAAATCAGGTACTGATGAATATTTTGGTAAATGCCATTGACGCCTTAGAAGACTACTACCGCCATGAGCAGTCTTGTCAACCGAGCCAAGTGCTAGACAGCCAAAATAATTTAGCCTCAGCCTGGACTCCCAAAATCACTATCACAACTGAACTAGCCAGCAGGCAAGCAGTGGTGATCACCATTGCCGACAATGGGCCAGGCATTCACCCGGCTATCAAAAATAAAGTGTTCGATCCATTCTTTACCACCAAGCCTGTGGGGAAAGGCACTGGGTTAGGGCTCTCGACCAGTCACACAATTGTGACAGAACAGCATCAAGGTCGCTTAGAGTGTTTTTCTGAGCCAGGTCAAGGGGCACAGTTTGTAATTACGCTGCCGCTCGCTGCTACTAATTGAACCTGAGTTCGGGATAAGCAACTCATGCTTATTGCCCGAAGCAAGTCCCTTCTGGAAGGGTGGCCCGCAGGGTCGGGATGGGTCGGCAACGTGCGCTACACACCGAACCCACCCCTGCGCCCCTCTAGAGGGGATCTACTTGAGGCTATGTGTTAAAAAGCGCTGACAGTCGGGCATCACAGGCAATCACTTATCCCGAACTGACGTTAATTGAGTAAAACGGTCGCTTCAACTGCCGGAGATCCGCAGGCGTAGCTCACTTGTCTAAACAGCTCATCACTTACGAAGACCAGCGTTCCAGCGCTCTCTGGCCACCCCAGCGAGCGACAATTTCATCATCGTAGTCATCGGCGATGCGAATGACCGTTGCAACCGAGTGCTTAAGCTCGATTTGGTCGCAGGTAGAGCCAACCAAGCTGTGTTCAAATACGATGTCGTTTTCACCATCGAGGGCAAAGCGGCCAAAGTGAATGCCGTTGTTAGCGCGCAGCAGGTAATAGCTCAGCTCGGGGGTGACGTTGATATCAGTCACCACAAAAGAGCGAGTGGTAATGAGGGCATCATTATCACCCCAGGGCACTACCCGAGTAGAAGCGACCGCTGAACCGATGGTAACGATAAACAGCGGCTCATCTTCAAACACGACGGCAGATTCACCAAAGAGATCTGCTATCCAGGGCACAATTCGCTGGTAGCAGGCCCGCTGCGCATTACTTTCAAATTCCATCAGTACTCAGACAATTGTAATGGACTACTTTTATTCTCTCACTAATTAATGACATCCTCCGGCTGATGCCACCATCCTCACAGCAGCGCTGTTTGAACGACTCACGAGAGGGCTGAAATATACCTTTAAAGAGTTATCGGGGTCTATCGGCGATTTTCTGTGTCGCTTTTGGCATTTTTTTGGCAGCCTGTGTTTAAAGCGATTTGAGATCGGTTGTCCGGCTATCGACCGTCCCCCAATCTGCTGGCTGGTAACTATGCTTATAGGGTAGGTGAGACTTTTTAATGGGTCAATTGACTGATTTGGACATTCACAGCGCCTACCGATCCTATGGGTGAACTATCTCCGCAGCCGTCAACGGCTGGAACACATTCTCAGTCTCAATTAGAATTCGGGCAGATTGCAGCTGATTTGCAATATCAGCAGGCGATCGCGGCTGTCACCACTCTCATCAGCAAGCTGGACCTCTCCCCGCGCGAACAGGCCGGGTTAGAAACCGAGATTCACCATCTCCATAGCGTGCTCCATAAGCTAGAAAATCAGGTGGTTCACATTGCCGTATTTGGCATGGTTGGTCGGGGCAAGTCATCTTTGCTCAATGCTTTAGTCGGTCAGCCCATTTTTCAGACTGGGCCACTTCACGGCGTTACCCGGCAGGCCGAAAGCGTCGCCTGGCAAGTAGATACAGATGAGTTTGAAGCAGATATTTACCGGGCTACGCTCTCTAGCCAGCAGGCTGCGCGGGTAGAGCTCATCGATACGCCGGGAATCGATGAAGTAGATGGCGATGCGCGGCAGGCGATCGCCCAAAAGATTGCCCACCAAGCTGACCTCATTCTCTTTGTCATCGCAGGCGACCTCACTCAGTTGGAATACACGGCGCTTAGCGAACTGCACAGCGCCGGTAAACCGATTTTGCTGGTGTTTAATAAGGTCGATCAGTATCCTGCTTTTGACCGCGAGCAGATTTTAGCGACGCTACGAGAAGACCGACTGGCGGGCCTGCTGCCGTCTGGCAACTTAGTGACGGCGGCTGCCGCCCCGCTGGTAACGCAGGCGGCTAGATCTGCCGATGGACAGCTTACCGCTCAGACCGAGCGCGGCACGCCCGACGTTAGCGCCCTGAAGGTGAAGATTTTAGAAATTTTGCAGCGGGAAGGCAAAGCCCTAGTCGCGCTGAATACGCTGCTCTATGCCGATGAAATCAATCAGCAGGTAGTCGTTCAAAAACTGGCTGTCCGCGATCGCGCTGCCGATGACACCATTTGGAAAACAGTGATTACCAAATCTATCGCCGTTGCCCTCAACCCGATTACAGTCGTCGATTTACTCAGCGGCGCAGCGATTGACATTGCCCTAATCGTGGTGCTGGCCCGGCTCTACGGACTAGAGATGACCCAGCAAGGAGCGGCTCAGCTTTTGCAGAAAATTGCCTTGGCGATGGGCGGACTCACCGCGAGTGAACTGGTGATTAGCTTTGGCCTGAGCGGGCTCAAGAGCGTTTTGGCAGCAGCGGCCATTCCCACTGGGGGGCTGACGGCGACGCCCTATGTATCAGTTGCTTTGACACAGGCAGCGGTGTCTGGGGTGTCTACCTATGCGATCGCCCAGGTCACTAAAACCTATCTGGCCAACGGTGCCACCTGGGGAGCGGGCAGCCCCAAGGCCGTCGTCGCCCAAATCCTCAGCGAGCTAGACGAAGACTCAATTATGAGCCAAATTCGCAGCGAACTCACCGCCAAGCTCGACTTCAAGTCTCACTGGCAGCGGTAAATCGAATAAACTGCTCAGTCCGCGCTAATACCTGCTCCTTTAGAGTCGGGTCATTAGCGGTAAACCATTCAATGCGTGGCTCTTTGTGAAACCAGGTGCGCTGGCGCTTAGCAAACTGGCAGGTGTGCTGCACAATCTGCTCAACCGCCGTTTCTAGTGAGACGTCTCCTCTCAGATATTGCTGCATCTCAGCGTAGCCCAGCGTCTTTAACAGAGACAGCGCCGATCCATATTTTTCAATCAGCTGGGCCACTTCATCTGCAAATCCAGCTTCGACCATCTGATGGGTACGGGTGACGATGCGCGATCGCAATCCATCCGGCTCGCAGCTCAGTCCTATATATAAGATCGGATAGTCTGGCGGATTTTTTCCTTGCTGGCTCGAAATGGTTCGCCCGGTGACATAGTAAACTTCTAGCGCCCTCAGGGTTCGCACCGGATCGTTCGGGTGGATGCGATCGCCTGCTGCCGGATCTACCTGCTGCAAAAGTGCGTAGCACTGAGGTTGACCGAGATTAGTTAGCTGCGATCGCAGCTCTAGCTGAGGCGGCACCCGAGGCATTTTCAATCCTTTAGCAACGGCATCAATATAGAGTCCGGTACCCCCGACCAAAAGCGGCATTTGACTGCCGCACTGATGCATCTGAGCAATTGCCGCCTGAGCCTGCTGCTGATAGTCGGCTACCGTCAGCCTCTCCGTAGGATCGCAAATATCGACAAAGTAGTGAGGGACTTGTTGGCGATCGCTCACAGGCGGCTTAGCGGTACCAATATCAAACTCCCGGTAAACCTGCCTGGAGTCAGCACTGAGAATAGCAGCAGGCCACTGACGGGCAAGCGTCATGGCCAGTCCGGACTTACCCACAGCAGTCGGACCAACTACTATAATTAAAGATGGTACAAAGGAACTATCTAGCAAGCTACTCAAGCAATAATTCACCCAATATATAAGAGAAGGGAACAGCGGGTAGATAGATGGATTATCGCTACGGAGTTAAAAAGGCGACTATGACCCCTTTTAGAGAAGTTCTCTGAAACTGCTCTAAAATCGCTTTTAATGCCTTTGTGCTAGAATCCGTAGGCGGATTGTCGTTTTGTTGGTTCACATCGGCCTTGTAGGGCTTTTCAAACAAGTCTGAGAACAGACAAAACGAGCCAAAGAGGAGCGGTCACTACTGACCTCAGGAGAAGATTGTATGGCAAATAGCTACGGTGCTCAGCAGATTCAGGTTTTAGAAGGGCTTGAGCCTGTCCGTAAGCGGCCAGGAATGTACATCGGCAGTACGGGGCCAAGGGGCCTCCACCACCTAGTGTACGAAGTCGTTGATAACGCTGTCGATGAAGCCTTAGCCGGTCACTGCGACCACATTACCGCTTCGCTCAATGCAGACGGTTCGGTCACAGTAATTGACGACGGGCGCGGCATTCCCACCGATATTCACCCCAGTACAGGTAAGTCGGCACTCGAAACAGTGCTGACTGTGCTGCACGCGGGCGGCAAATTTGGCGGCGATAGCGGCTACAAGGTGTCGGGTGGCTTACACGGTGTCGGCGTCTCAGTGGTCAATGCCCTCTCTGAGTGGGTAGAAGTCACCGTTTGGCGCGAGGGCAAAGTCCACACGCAGCGCTTTGAGCAAGGCAACCCCATCGGCAGCCTGAAAACCAAAAAAGGCAACAGCCGCACCGGAACTCAGGTCATCTTCAAGCCCGATGCAACTATTTTTACTCACACCGTGGAGTTTGACTACGACACGCTGGCTAGCCGACTGCGGGAGCTAGCCTACCTGAATGCAGGCGTAGACATTACCTTTACGGACTTTCGTCTGGAGCTAACTAAGGCTAAGCAGCCGCGAGTTTCTCACTATTGCTACGAAGGCGGCATTAAAGAGTACGTAGAGTACATCAACAGCGGTAAAGAGCCGCTGCACCCCGACGTTATCTACGTCAATTCTGATAAAAACGGCGTGCAGGTTGAGGCGGCTTTGCAGTGGTGCAGCGATGCCTTTTCTGACAATTTGCTGGGCTTTGCCAATAACATTCGCACCGTCGATGGCGGCACTCATCTAGAGGGGCTCAAAGCCGTTCTCACCCGCACGCTGAACGTGTTTGCTCGCAAGCGCAAAAAGCGCAAAGACACCGAGTCGAACATGGCCGGGGAAAACATCCGTGAGGGTCTGACAGCAGTTGTTTCGGTCAAGGTACCCGACCCGGAGTTTGAAGGCCAAACCAAAACCAAGCTAGGCAATACTGAGGTGCGGGGTATTGTGGATTCTCTGGTAGGCGAAGCCCTCTCTGAGTATCTGGATTTTAACCCGAGTGTGGCCGATGCCATTTTGGAGAAGGCTATTCAGGCTTTTAACGCGGCAGAGGCGGCGAAGAAGGCCCGCGACTTGGTGCGTCGTAAGTCGGTGCTGGAGTCTTCTACGCTGCCAGGCAAGCTAGCTGACTGTAGCTCGCGCGATCCGAGCGAGTCGGAGATTTTCATCGTGGAGGGAGATTCTGCGGGCGGCAGTGCTAAGCAGGGGCGTGATCGCCGGTTTCAAGCCATCTTGCCGCTGCGAGGCAAAATCCTCAACATCGAAAAAACCGACGACTCAAAAATCTACAAAAACAACGAAGTGCAGTCGCTGATTACAGCGCTGGGCCTCGGCATCAAAGGCGAAGATTTCGACCCAGCCAATCTGCGCTACCACCGCATTTGCCTGATGACCGATGCCGATGTGGACGGCTCGCACATTCGCACGCTGCTGCTGACCTTTTTCTATCGCTATCAGCGCGATTTGGTTGACCAGGGCTATATCTACATCGCCTGCCCGCCGCTTTACAAGCTGGAGCGGGGCCGTAACCACACCTACTGCTACAGCGAGCGCGAGCTGGAAGACGGGATTGAGGCCATGCCCGCCAACGCCAAGTACAATATCCAGCGATTCAAGGGCCTAGGCGAAATGATGCCGCAGCAGCTGTGGGACACGACAATGAATCCAGAGTCACGCACGCTAAAGCGGATAGAGATTGAAGATGCGGCGGAAGCTGATCGGATCTTTACGGTACTGATGGGCGATCGCGTTGCCCCCCGCCGCGAATTTATCGAAACCTACGGTCCCCGGCTCAACATGGCTGATCTAGACATCTAATATCTACACATCTGAGCCGTCTTTCTCAAATGGTCAGCTGGTTCCGATATCTCGATGACTACAACAGACTCCGCCTGCTGCTCTAGCAGGGGGAGTTCTTTTCTCTTATTCACTGGTACAACATGAAAAAATGTTGCGAAATCTTTCTTAGGGTAGAGCTAGCCCTCTAAGCTTTAAGGAAGACGGGCAAATTCTGGTTTTTCACAAGTTAGAGATATTTAAAGAACATGAGCAACAATTTAGCCACCCAGCTCCGTGAGGGCACTAAAAAAGCTCACACTATGGCCGAAAACGTCGGATTTGTTCGATGCTTTTTGCGGGGTGTAGTCGAGAAAAAGTCCTACCGCAAGCTAGTGGGCAACTTTTACTTTATCTACTCTGCGATGGAAGAGGAGCTAGAAAAGCACAAGAATCACCCGATTGTTTCCAAGATATATTTTCCTAAGCTCAATCGCAAAGCCAGCTTAGAAGAGGATCTAGCTTTTTACTACGGCAGTAACTGGCGCGACCAGATCGTCTTATCAAAAGGTGGGCAGAAGTACGTAGACCGTATTCGCGAAATTTCGGCAACTCGGCCTGAGCTGCTAGTCGGTCACTCCTACACTCGCTATCTGGGCGATCTTTCTGGTGGCCAAATCCTCAAAAACATTTCTCAAAGAGCGATGAACCTATCGGGCAGCGATGGCGTTGCCTTTTATGAGTTTCCTTCTATCGAAGATGAGAAAGCCTTTAAAGACCAGTACCGTGCGTCTCTAGGTGAAGCGCCTGTAGACGAGGCCACAGCAGATGCCATCGTCGAGGAAGCCAACGACGCCTTTGGCATTAATATGGAGCTATTCCAAGAACTGGAAGGTAACCTGGTGAAAGCTATTGGCGTCATGCTGTTTAACAGCCTCACGGGCGGTCGCCGTCGCGGTAGCACCGAACTAGCTACCGAAGGCTAGATTGATTAGGTGTGATCATTCGTTTCTAAGTGTCTCTGGTTATTTATGTGGGAGGTTGCCTGTAGCAGGTGACCTCTTTTTTTGACTATGCTTAATCTAAAGTTGCAGCTCCTGTCGAGCTGCTTAAGACACTTTTATCGGCTGAAACCGTTACCTGACAACAGGCAACTCGACTCGCAAAGTCATCCTTACTTTGCTATATGTCTAAGCTATATGTCTAAGCAGTCGAACCGGCTACTGACTACTAACCGATTGAAAGCCTGACAGAGTAATCAAGACACTAACCGCATTAATTAAACATGGTAAAAATTGTTGGCATTGGTGGCAGCCTGAGAACAGACTCGTACAGTATGCAGGCGCTACACATAGCTGCCGAGCGGGCGAAAAATCTGGGCGCAGAGGTTCAGGTTCTAGACTTAAAGGAAATGAACCTGCCCTTTTGCGACGGCGGCAGTGACTATCCAGATTATCCAGATGCAGCCATCCTGCAAACGACCGTAAAAGATGCAGATGCGCTAATTTTATCGACTCCTGAGTACCACGGCAGCGTTAGCGGCGTGATCAAAAATGCGCTAGATCTGATGAGCTTTGAGCAGCTCAGCGATAAAGTTACTGGCTTTATCAGCGTGCTGGGCGGCCAGCCTAACAGCAACGCGCTCAACGACATGCGACTGATTATGCGGTGGGTGCACGCTTGGGCAATTCCTGAGCAAATCGCCATCGGCCAAGCTTGGGACGCCTTTGATAGCGAAGGGCAGCTAAAAGACGAAAAGCTCTCGCAGCGGTTTGATGAATTTGCCAAAAGCCTGGTGGAGAATACCCAGAGGCTCAAGGGGCTGTGACTTCAGCCAGTCAGGAGATCTTCTTCGGGATAGTGAATGGCGGTAGGGCTAGGATCGCCTAAGATGGCGGCCATCAACAGCAAAACACCGACCCGGCCAATGTACATTGTGACGATGAGAAATAGCTGACCCAGGGTAGACAGCTCTGCCGTGATGCCGGTTGAGAGGCCGACTGTGGCAAAGGCTGAAACCGACTCAAACAAAAGCTTGATAAAGGATACGGTTGGGTCGGTGAGGGAAATGCAGGTGGTGATGATCACGACGCTCATGGCTGAGGCTACCACGACTGACATTGCTTTGAGGACTCGCAGCATCGGGATTTGCCGCTGATAGCAGTTCACTTCTTCTTTGCCTCTGAGGGCGGTGCGGGTGCAGATGAGGAGAATTCGCAGGGTGGTGGTTTTGATGCCGCCACCGGTGCTGCCAGGGCTGGCCCCGACAAACATTAAGGCGATCGCCATAAACAAAGAACTCGCTTCCATCTTGCCGATATCAATTGAATTAAATCCGGCGGTGCGGGTAATAACCGACTGAAACCCTGCTAGCAGAACCTGAGCCCCAAAGCCTTTCCCTGCTAGCGTATCGGGATTGTCAAATTCAATCAGCAAAAAGGCGACCGTACCCAGCACCAGCAAAAATAGCGTCGTGCTGGTGACAATCTTAAAGTGCAGTGAAAACACAATGCGCTCCTGACGCATACGCAGGCGATCGCGCGCCCACATAAATGCTTCCATAATTACCTGGTAGCCGATGCCCCCGAGAATAACCAGCGCTGAAATCACCGCTATTGGCCAGGCGTTTTCGGCATACTGCACCAGACTGTCAGAAAACAAGCTAAACCCGGCATTATTAAACGCGCTGACACTATGAAAAATAGCGAGCCATAGCGCCTGCCCAAAGCTGAACCGCTCGGTAAACGTCAGCAGCAGGCAAAACGCCCCCGTCAGCTCAAAAATTAGCGTCATTGAAACAATCGAGATCAGCAGCATCTTGACGTTAGCCAGCTCAGAGGTTTCCATCGCCTGCTGAATGGCCAAACGATCCTTTAAGCCCAGCCGCCGGCCCACCAGCAGCAGCAGCAGCGTAGTCGCCGTCATATAGCCCAGACCGCCAAACTGAATCAGCGCCAGCACAATGACTTGACCAAAAGATGAGAAATAAGTACCCGTATCGACGACGATCAGCCCAGTCACACAAACCGCTGAGGTCGCCGTAAATAGCGCCACCAGAGGATTATTCCACTCACCGCTAGCTGTAGCTAGCGGCAACATCAACAGCAGCGTACCAATCACAATCAAAGCGAGAAAACCAACGCAAATTGTTCTAGGAACCGTCATCATGTTAAGCAGCTGAAGAAGTGATGAAAGGACTGTATCAGGGCTGGGGATGAAACTCGCTGAATATCAATACATTTCATCATGACGGTTAATACCGCATACTCTACTCACAGGTCAGCCAAATATAGCGTCGAATATAGGGCAAGCAAAGGCACCATGACTACCCCGCTAACTCAGAGAATTCAGCAGTTTTATGACACGTCTTCGCCCCTGTGGGAGCGCACCTGGGGTGAGCATATGCACCACGGCTACTACGGTCTGAGTGGCCAACACAGAAAAGACCGCCGCCAGGCCCAAGTCGATCTGATTGAAGAATTGCTGAAGTGGGCTGACGTTCAGTCGGCGCAGGCGATTCTTGATGTCGGCTGCGGTATTGGGGGGAGCACCCTCTATCTGGCCAAAAAGTTTGCGGCTCAAGCCATAGGGATTACGCTCAGCCCAGTTCAAGCTCAGCGAGCCAATCAGCGAGCCGCCGAACAAAACATCCCCTTGCAGCCTTGGGCAACGCTTAGCGATACAGACAATTCCGCCGTCAGTTTTCAGGTGGCCGATGCTTTAGCGACACCTTTCCCCGATGACACCTTCGATTTTATCTGGTCGATGGAGAGCGGAGAGCACATGCCAGATAAGCGGGCCTTCTTACAAGAGTGCTACCGCCAGCTGAAGCCAGGCGGCACGTTTTTGATGGCCACCTGGTGCCACCGACCGACCGATACCCTAGCTGGCCCCCTGACCCACAGCGAGCAGCAGCAGCTTGACTGGCTCTATCGCCTCTATCATTTGCCCTATGTGATTTCGCTGCCCGCCTACGGAGAACTCGCCTCAGCCATCGGGTTTACAGAGTTAGAGATGGCGGACTGGTCACCGCAGGTAGAGTTTTTCTGGCAGGATGTTGTGCGTTCGGCGCTAAATCCAAAGGTAATAGCAGGCATTTTGCAAGCGGGTTCAGAGACGGTTCGCGGGACGGCAGCGATCGCTCTCATGACCACAGGATTCAGCCGAGGGCTAATTCGCTACGGCATCCTACGAGGCTCAAAACCACCGCTCTGATCGTCTCTATAGCCCCTGTCGAGTTGCTTAGGACGCTTTTGTCGGCTGAGACCGCTAGAGAACAGCAGGCAACTCGACTAGCAGATGGCCTAATGCATCAGGACATCTGCTATAACAAACGCTAAAAAGCTCCCGACTAAGCGCAGGCCAGCCAAGAGCTTTTAATAAAGGCTACTGATTCACATCGACCTGATTCACATCAAACCTGTTGCGAATCAGCGCACTTGCCAGGTCTAGCGATCCGCTGTTTGAGAGCAGTCGAGTAGACGAACCATCGCCGCTGCCGCGTAATTCCGCTGAGCAGACGTATTAGGCGCAAAGTTACCGCCCGTTTCGTTGAGCGGCGTCGCGACACCGCAGTAGCCAGACATCTCAGAAACAACAGACTGCGCCCAGTGGCCTTGAGTATCGCCAAAGGTGCGGACAGGTTGGTTAGCCGTTAGCTGGGTACTACCGCTCTTGTATGCGGCTGCTTGGCGCATTACCGCTATCAGCTCAGCTCTCGTCACGGCCTGCGTAGGTCGGAAAGTGCCATTCCGGTAGCCGCTGATCAGCCCCAGGTTTTTAGCCTGCTGAATTTTCGCGGCGCTCCAGCGACTAGCGGGCACATCGGGGTAAGGATTAGCAGAGACCGCTGCTTGAGCTGGCAAATCCAACCCTTCAACCACGATAGAAACTAGCTGCTCGCGGGTGAGAGAAGCTCTCGGACGGAAGGTATTATCTTCAGGGAAACCAGAGATAAAGCCTAGCTGCACTGCGCGATTGATGGCCTCTGCGTAGATATCGCCCCTCACATCACCGAAGCTGACTGGTGGAGCGGGTGGCTGCACGACAGGGGGCGTCGTCGGCGGATTGGGATTGGTCGGTGGGGTAACTACTGCCCCACCCGATTCTACGACCAGCTGGGCGAGGGTCTTGTCATTGGCCAGATAAGTACGACCAGTGACGCTGTTGTTATAAGTTTGCCGGGCAAGACGCCAGCCGGGTCTCAAGAAAAGCTTAGTGAAGCCGTTGGCTGCAATCCCATCGGTCTGGCCCATGAGGATTGGCTGCGCATTTGAGCCAGCAGAGCGACGAGGAATGCCGGAAAGAACCAGAACGCCGTCTCTTTCTTCAATGACAGGGTCGTAGGCAATGTCTTCACCCGCTGTGCGAACGATATAGCCGTTGGTATCAGTCGCCTTGCCGCAGATACCGGTAAAGTCAAAGTTCAGCAGCAGTACGTTTACCTGAGTCGGGTTTGACCCGGTGGTGCTGTAGCAGAGCGGCTCGGCGCGCTTTTGCTCAATGATCATCAGCCCGTAGCGCTGTCTGCCGCCGAGCCGACTGGTGGGCTGAGCAACCAAAATAAAGGGAGTCTGGTCGGTTTCTTGCATCCCAAACTGGGCAGACTGGTCAACCTGAATGGGAACTGGCGGCGGCGTCCCCTGAGCTAAGGCTGCGGGAAGGTTGCTAGCTGTGATGGCGATCGCTGCTGTAGCAAGCGCAGCCATCGTTAAACGGAGTGATTTCATCTTCTGCATGTCCTTATAAGTAGATTTCACAGTGATTTGCGTCAGCGCGGGCCTTGTTTACCTGATACAGGAAAGCATTTTCAAATTGATAGCGTGTAGATTTTGCTAGTAGTTTGAACTTTCTGTATTCGACTAACTCACAGAATACCTGTGAAACAGACCAAATTACCTTAAAACTAAGCTTGTGTTACATCCGTAAAACGTCTGTGTGAGCAGCGCCTTAAAAGACTTATAGTTTCTCCATAGAAGAAGGGGAAAACATGAGTAGTTTGTCAGGAGTTTGGGTGAGCCTCTTGCCACTCTCCTACGGCATCTGACACCATAGGAAAAAGTCTTGGAGCTCGCCCCGCGTCATGTATACAGAGATAATTGATCTAATTCGTAAGTGCGGTCATGGAAGGGTCGCTTTTGCAGTCGGCACACTTCTCTGTGGCACGATGACTGTCGGCCCGATTGCAACTCAGAGTGCCCAAGCCGCCGAAAAAGCCGACATTGAAAGACTGATCGAAACCAACGAATGTCAGGGCTGTGACCTACATGAAGCCGACCTGCGGCGACTTGATCTTTCAGGGGCCGATCTCACTGGCGCTGACCTGGAAGGGGCCAATTTTTACTATGCCAATTTGGACGGTGCCCAGCTCACAGACGCCAACTTAATCGACGTTAATTTGGGCTACGCCAGCGCCAGAGGCACCGTGTTTAACGGATCTGACCTGCGCTATGCCATCTTTGACCATACCGACTTTGCGGGCGCATCGCTAATCGACACTGACCTGCGCGAATCCTACATAGACAGTGCCGATTTCACTGGCGCGATTTTGAATGGTGCTGATATGCGCGACACCCTGTTTTTAGATGCGGACTTTTCTCGGGCCAGCCTGTGTGGTGCAATCACCTGGGCTGGAACTGAGTATCGTCGGGGCTGCAACGTCGCTGTGCCTGATGAGATTGACGATAAGTTTTAGGATGAGCGTGTCAGTCGATGAGCGCTACTTTCTGACTATTAAATAATTTGCTGGCTGTTTTGTTGGCTGTATGGGGGCGGCGGCTTGAGAATTAGCCGCCTGCTGCTGATCACTCTGGTGTGCCACTGGGTCAATCAGCTGTTTGGTGTGCCACCAGCGCTGCTGCTGGGCTGTGAGCCTCACGGTGTAGAGTGTCATCACTACTGGGGCACTGCGATAGCTCTGGCCAATAATCTCAACGCAGTAGGAGGGGTGGGTGCGAGTCGATAAATCGGCAATGAGCCTACGACCAATTCGCCGCCAGCTAGGTTCTTTGCTGTGCCACTGTAGGCGGCAGCAGGGCCAGGGTAATTGCTCGCGGTCGTACAGGCGGCAGCAGGGGCCGACCACCCGGTAGGTCAGATGGGCACCCAGGCTTTCAAAAATGTGACCAGTCGGCCAGGGATGGCCTAGCTGACCAGTTGAGAGGGAAGAAACAGCTTTCATGAATGTGACGTATTATCTATTAGGTGGGAAAGCCGCGATAGAAAAGCCAGCTGTGGCTGCTGGAATTGTAATGTCAAAGTAGTCTCAAAGGGGGGAGCGATGTCAGAAGCGAAATCCGAGAAAATTACGGGCCAGGTGAGCGATCGCATCTGCAAGCACATGAACAAAGACCACGCTGAGGCTGTCCTCACCTATGCTCAGCATTATGGCGAGCAGCCATTAGCCACCGCCGCCATCCTAACCGCTATTGACGACCAGGGCATGAACCTGGAGGCCGAGGTAAACGGCCAATCGCTGCCGGTGCGTGTTGCCTTTGACCACGAGCTTGAAGACGCTGCTGATGCTCACCATACCCTGGTGGCTATGCTCAGGGCGATGCCCGCTTCCGCCGATGCCTGAGAGCCTTCTAGACCATATAGCCAATGCATGGCCGAGAATTTATAGCCGAGACTGTGTCAATTGTGACTGTAGAAATTCGCTTCTTGCCAGATGATGTCGTCATTACAGCAGCGGTAGGCGAACCTTTACTGAGCGTAGCTGCCCGAGCGGGCGTTTATATCTCAACAGGCTGTCTGATGGGATCGTGCCATGCCTGCGAAGTTGTTATGACCGGCGAAGAAGAGCCCATCCTCGCCTGCTTAGCGGCAGTGCCCGCTGACCCAAATGACACAATAGAGGTCAATCTATTAGACGATCCCACCTGGTGAGCAGCCGGGCCAATAGGCCGGTTCGGTTGTCATTCGGTTTCAACCATAGGCGAACGTAAACTGACTTGTTACATTACAAATAACCGTAAAGAGCGATCGCCATAGAATCGCATTCTATCCGTTCAAGAAAGATATATAAAGGTATCCAGCATGGATGATACAACCGGAAAACTGCCAGAGTTTATGGAGTCTAAGTCTGCAAAAGAAAATGCTTTGCTGCGCTATGTGAAGACCATGGAGCCGGAGACCATTACTCAGCTGTCGCGCCCGGCTTCGTCTGAGGTGATGCAGGTGATGGAGCATAACGTCATCGGCCTATTAGGGGGATTGCCCTCTCAGCATTTTGATGTAACCGTGACGACCAACCGCGAAAATCTGGGACGGCTGCTGGCTTCAGCAATGATGAGCGGCTACTTTTTGCGTGGCGCGGAGCAGCGTTTAGCATTTGAGGAGCAGTTCAGCACTGCACTAGAGGACGGGGCACAAGCGTAGGCTGCTCATGTCGCGATCGCAACGCCCCCGCTCATCGCGGTCCCTCCCATCTGAGCCCTTGGTACAAAGCTCGGTAGACAAATGTCTATCGAGCTTTGCCCGTTCTAAAGCTGAGGTATTTGAGCTGAGGCGACAGCTTCTCTCCTGGTACGAGGCCCAAGGCAGAGATCTGCCCTGGCGACGCACCCGCGATCCATATGCGATCTGGATTTCGGAAATCATGCTTCAGCAGACCCAGGTAAAGACAGTGATTCCTTACTACGAACGCTGGCTAGCCAGATTGCCGACCGTCGAGGATTTGGCCACTGCCGATCAGCAAACGGTGCTCAAGCTCTGGGAGGGCCTGGGCTACTATGCCAGAGCAAGGAACTTGCACAAAGCAGCTCAGCAAGTAGTCGCAGAGCATGGCGGGCACTTTCCTCAGGATTTGGCGGGAGCGATCGCCCTCAAAGGCATTGGTCGTACCACCGCAGGCGGCATCCTCAGCGCTGCGTTCAACCAGCCCGTGGCGATTTTAGACGGCAACGTCAAACGAGTCCTCGCGCGGCTAATTGCCTTACCTGTCCCCCCGCCCAAAGCTCTAGACCCGCTGTGGGCGCTCTCAGAGCAGCTGCTAGATCCGCAGCAGCCTAGAAATTTCAATCAAGCCATCATGGATTTGGGCGCAACCCTGTGTACACGACACAATCCCGCCTGTCTGCTGTGTCCCTGGCGACTTCACTGTGCAGCGTACAATCAAAATGCCGTGTCGGACTTCCCCATGACTGAATCTCGTCCTCCCCTCCCCCACAAACGAATTGGTGTCGCCGTCATCACCGACGAGCAGGGCAATATTTTAATTGACCGACGCAAGCAGGAGGGGTTGCTAGGCGGCCTGTGGGAATTTCCAGGCGGCAAAATTGAACCTGACGAAACGGTAGAAGAGTGCGTCAAACGAGAAATTAAAGAAGAACTGGATATCGAGATCGAGGTGGGAAGCCGCCTAATCACCATTGAACACGCCTACACCCACTTTAAGGTGACGCTAAACGTATTCAACTGCAAGCACCTCAGCGGCGAACCAAAACCCCTCGAAAGCGACGAAGTTAAATGGGTCACCCTTGACGAGATTGACCAATACCCGTTTCCCAAAGCCAACGGTCAGATTATTGAAGCGATGAAGAAACAGGCTCAGTAGGAGCGCTCGCAATGGCAAACCCGACAGAGCTTTTTTTGCGATAGAGAAAGCGACCTATTTGTTTACACGAAAATCACAGCCGGGAAAGGGCGGTGACAAACAAAAATTCTGGAAAGAAGTTTTACAATTTAGCTCACCTGAAGACATTCGAGATGCCATTCTGAAGAGTACTAAAGTCACTGACCTACAGTTGCAAGGTGTAGATTCATACGGTGATCGCTATCAAGCTACCGTTGGAATTTATGGGCCTACGGGCGTTTTTCGGCTAGTTAAGACAGGGTGGATAGTACGTCATAATGAAGACATCGCTAGATTTGTAACTGCTGTCCCAGGGAAACTGGGGGTTAGTGATGACACAATTTAATCTATTTGACCAAGTGCAGCTTACAAAGCCAATAGTGCTAACTGGTTTTGTAAGCAATGCTATAGATACCTCTGATGTGGCTTCTGTAGGAACAATTGGCACTATCGTAGAAATGTTAGCGCCGGATGAAGCTTTTCTGGTTGAGCTTTTTGGGGACTGGGTTATCTCAAAGGATACGGACGAACTATGTCGAGCGAAACCTGAGGAGGAAGGGGCATTTCGAGAAACAATAGGCGTCGAGACAGTACGCCCTGACCAAATGAAGCTGCTGCCTCGGAAAAGTGCGAAAGAGGACTTGTTTCAGCTACTAGAAAATATGCCAGAGAGCTTGCTCGAAGAGGTTCAAGCATTCGCAGAGTCTTTACGACATCAGCGCTCAAACGTAGGCTCCTGATTAGAAAAGGAACATTCAACGACACATACGGAATGTGGCAGTCTGCTTACCCTTTCAAACAACGTACTGCTTCCAACATGCCTTTTGCCTTATTAAGCGTCTCCTGATACTCACTTTCAGGGACGGAATCTGCGACTAAGCCAGCACCCGCCTGCACGCTGATGGTTTGACTGCCATCAGGTTCAGATTGAACAACCATTGTGCGAATGGTGATGGCGCTGTTGAGCTGGCCTTCAAAATCGTAGTAGCCGTAGACGCCGGAGTAAGGGCCACGGCGATCGCGCTCCAGTTCATTAATAATCTGCATCGCCCGAATTTTAGGTGCACCGCTGACGGTACCGGCTGGAAAGCTGGCTTTGAGCAAATCCCAGGCGGTTTTATCGGGTGCCAGATCGCCCACAACGTTGCTGACAATGTGCATCACATGCGAGTAGTTTTCAATCACCATTAGCTCATCGACGACGACACTGCCGTTGATGCAAACGCGGCCTAAGTCATTACGACCTAAATCGACTAGCATGACGTGCTCGGCAACTTCTTTGGGGTCGGCCAGCAGGTCGGCGGCGTATCGGGCGTCTTCGGCGGGGGTTTTGCCCCGAGGTCGGGTGCCCGCGATGGGCCGCAGAGTCGCTTCCATCGGCGTATCTGGCCCAGTGCAAGTGGCTTTAACCATGACTTCGGGGCTAGAGCCAATCAGCTGCCAGCCATTGAAGTTGAAGTAGCACATGTAGGGCGAGGGGTTGACCAGACGCAGCGAGCGATACAGATCAAACGGTGCGCCGCTGTAGCTGGTTTCCAGTCGTTGAGAGGCCACTACCTGAAAGATGTCACCAGCTCGAATGTAGGCTTTGGCCTTTTCTACGCAGTCGCAAAATTCTTCGCGGCTGCGGTTGCTGCTGTAGGCCAACGGCGGTGCGGTGCTGGCTTCAGGAGAAGTCCACGGCAGCAGGGTGTCGGCAGAAAGCGGAAGGCGCAGTTTGTTGACTAGGTTGGTGACGCGATCGCACACCGCATCGTAAGCCGCCCGCAGGTCTACCTTGGGGTCGCGCAGATCGGCGTAGGCAATAGCCCAAACCTTCCGCTTCACCTGGTCAAAAATCAGCAGATTGTCCATCTGCATCCACAGTCCATCAGGCAGGTCATCGGGGCGGCGGTCATAGGTAGTCACCGTCGGCTCAATCCAGTTGATTAGCTCATAACCCCAGAAGCCAAACAGACCGCCAATCCCTGGCGGGAGCTGCGGCAGTCGCACCGGCGCTAGCGGCGCTAAGCAAGCTTGCAAAATATCAAATGGATTGCCCTCCAGCACCTGCTGGGTGGCATCGCGAAAGGTTTGAGTCGTGCTAGATCCCTTAGACTCAAGCACCCACAGCGGGTCACATCCTAAAAAACTGTAGCGTCCAAGGGTTTCACCGCTCTCAACCGACTCCAGCAAAAAGCTATAGGGCTGTCCGGCACAGACTTTATACCAGGCTGATACGGGGGTATCCAGGTCAGCGACCCACTCCTGATATACCGGCACAAAGTTTCCTTGCTTGGCAAGGTCGCAAAAGGCTTTAAAGTCTGGAAAAATCATAGCGCTGACAGGCACGCAGGAGGAGTAATATCAAGTCCAATGGAAAAGGGTAGCTGCTAGAGCTACCCTTTCCAAGCTGAATCTAATCAGTACAGGCTAGTTAACCAAGCGGATTGGTGTCAACATCGGCCTTCTTCATATCGGTGCCAAAGGTCGTTTCGCCGCTAAATTTGATGGCCGCCGGATTGGGATTTTCACCAATGCGACGCTCTTTTTTGCCGCTGTAGCCTCGGCCTTCGTTGACCTTTTCGGGGAAGACACCGTCTGCGGGGTGCAGATAAATAGTCTCGCCGCTGGGCAAGACCCGATAGATCTTATAGTCGGTAATTTTGGGCTTGAACTTAGTTCTCAGCTGAGCGCCCAGCGCTAGGCACTGCTCTTTGCGAGACAAATACAGCAAGTTTTCGCCTTCATTCATGATGGCAGCGCCGCCTGTCGGCATTTCAAAGACTTGCTCTTTGGGAGCTGTCCAGGTAATTGCGTACTTTTCTTCGACCTCAGCCTTGGTTAAAAGGCCGCCGGTGCTGCCTCCAAACTTGGGCATTGAACCTGTTAAACTTTCTGCCATGAATGAATCTCTCTCAAGCTTAGCTGTTTGGAATCGTATCATCGCTAAGCGAGCATTTTAACAACCCTGATAGGAAGCGTAATAGTTCTTTAACTGTGCTGAGCATTTACTCGGGCTGCACCTGTTCAGCAGCCAGGTGACCGCTTATCGAGTGCGGCTTCTGACGGTTTTGGCTGAAGACTTGCGAGGGCGCTGGCTTTTGGCCAGGTTTTTTTCATAGCGAGCCAAGCCAGCTACCGGTAGGGTGAAATGGATCTCGGTGCCGTGGTTTTTTCCAGCAGAGGTCGCCCAAATCTTACCGCCCAGTCCTTCTACGACCTGCTGACAGATAGCCAACCCTAGCCCAGTGCCGCCTACCGAGCGACGTAGGGCACCTTCTTCTTGATAAAACCGCTCGAATACGGTCTTTAAACGGTCGGCCTCAATGCCACGACCGGTGTCAGCTACAGTCACTTCAACGGTTTGGTTGGTGGCTGAGCCAGTGACCTGAGCACTGATGGTAACTTGACCATTGGCTTCGGTAAATTTGCAGGCATTGTCAAGCAGTTTGGAGAGCACTTCGACAATCCATTCGCCGTCTGCTCGCACAAAGGGCAATTCTTCAGGCAGGTCGGTTTCGATGCGGATAGACGGAGCTGAAGTCGATGAATTTTGCCAGCGCAGACTGCTCAGCGCCAGGTCTATGCACTCTTGCAGGGGGAGCGACTCCAGGTTCCATTCCACTCGGCGACTTTCCAGTCGAGAGAGGGTGAGAAAATCCTGCACGAGTTTGCGCATACGCTCGGCATCGGTGAGGGCGGTATCTAGCATCACCTGCCGCATATCGGCTGACATGTCGGGTTCGGTGAGCAGACTTTCTAAGCACACCCGAATGGTGGAAAGCGGGGTGCGTAGCTCGTGGCCGGTGATGGCAATCAGGTTACTGCGGGTGCGCTCTAAATCGGCGAGCTGCTGGTTGAGATCTTCCAGATTGGCGTAGGCTTCGGCTTGGATCAGGGCAACGCTGAGCTGGTTGGCGATCGCCTCAGTCAGGGCAATCTCATCGTCGCTCCAGCGGTGACAGCTGCTGCCATCGAGGTGTAGCTCCACCATGCCTAGCAGCCGATTTTTGTGCACCAAAGGAACCAGCAGACAGCCTCGCACCTGCCAGCGCTGGAGCCGGGACAAAGCGACGCTCAGGTCAATTCCTTCAGCCACTTCACCCGAAATGTCGTCAATCGCCAGCGTGCCGTGATGCGCTTTTACCCACTGATAGAGTGGGTTGTTTTTTAGCGGCCAGGTTGCGCCCGCCAACGAATTGAGATGGGTTTGGCGGTACTCGTGCTGAATGATGGCATCTGGGTCATCTGGCCCGCAGCGGTAGATAATACAGCGGCCCACATCGAGTACGCTGCCCAGTTCGTTGGCAGCGATCATGAATATCTCGGAGGGATTGAGCGATCGCCGAATGGCAGCTGTAATCGAATTGACCAGGCGGGCTCTTTGTTCTTGCAGCGCGATCGCCCGATAAGCCTTGAGCTGCTTGTACTGCCCTGCCTGCAAATAGGTGATCAGCCGCTGAGCAAAGGGCTCGGTATCGACTTCTAAAGTATCGCCCAGCACGTTGGGGATAAAGCGAGCCCGAGCCCGATTAATTTTCTCACTCAGATCGGGCCGGTATCCTTGAATGCGGCCTAGCAGTACACTGGCCGCCCGCAGGCTGACCTGTCGGTCCAAGGTCCAAATGCCTTCAAACCGGCGAGTTTGATCTAAATGAGGCGCTGGCTCGCCCACCGTTCGCTCGGGCTTATCTGGCTGGTGCTCACGGCAGATCAAGGCGGCGCTGTAATAGTCGCCTATCACCACCAAATGCCACTCTTCAGTCAGAGCGTCTACAGCATCAAAGTCTATCTTTTCGTAACCATCAGCGACATCGCGAAACTCAGTCTCTACCGCCGAAAGCACATACACCTGATCGCTCAACCCACCGATGCGAGCGTAGCGGTGCGCTTCTTGCCGGTAAAACCGCTCTTGCTGAAAGCTAGCAATAATTAAAGGCTGCTCTGACCCCGCCAATACCTGATCTTCCATGGCATGGGAGAGCGCTGTCAGCGATGTCTTGAAATACATTTGAGACCGCAGGGTTGGCAGCGCCTCAAATATTTCTTCCACAATGGAAGTCGGGTTACCCATGCGAAGTTTGCTGTCCTGGTTCTGAGCGGACTTGTGGGGAAACGCTGGCCTCTCGCACTGACCAGGCAGCTTTTTTATAGTGGCTTTATAAGTACCGTTAGAATAGCAGGCGGATCAGACAGAAAGAAGCAGAAGTTAATTAAAAGCAATGAGTTGAGTAAAAATTATTCATCGAGCGCTGTTGGATTTCGGCTCGGGCTTGGAGTTAGAAAGCAGAAAGCGGCATCGGAGAGAGCAAGAGTCTCCGATACCGCCTTCAGGTGATCAGCTCAATTCTGTCTTGAGCCAGTCGTTTGGTCTAGTTGCCTGAATGAACTGCGTAGATGAGCGCTTAGATGATGCCGCCCATGTCGCTAGTGTCTTTGAGGAAACCGCTGTAAGCTTCCATACCGTGCTCGCCAATGTCCAAGCCTTTGAGCTCTTCCTCGGAGGAAACTCGCAGCCCAATCAAAGACTTGATGACAACCCAGAAAGCAGAGGTCACAATCACGGTGAATAGACCAATCGCAACAATGCCGATGATCTGAGCGATTAGCTGAGTAATGCCGCCGCCGTAAAAGAGACCCGCTGTTTGGTCAAATAGACCCACAGCTAACGTGCCCCAAATACCGCAGACCAGGTGCACAGAAGTTGCGCCAACCGGGTCATCGATTTTAATGCTGTCGAAGAAGCCGACCGAGAAGACTACGATGATGCCTGCGATCGCACCGACAATAATCGCGCCCCAGTAGCCAATCCCACCGCATCCAGCCGTGATGCCGACCAAACCAGCCAAAATGCCGTTGATCACCATCGAAAGATCGGGCTTACCGCTCATACTCCAGGCGGTGAAAGTTGCGGCAATACCGCCAGCAGCAGCAGCCAGGTTAGTTACCAAAGCAATCTGAGGGACGTTCAAACTAGCCGCTAGCTCAGAACCAGGATTAAAGCCAAACCAGCCGATCCACAAGATCAGGCAGCCTAGCGTCGCAATACTCATGTTGTGGCCTGGAATGGCATTGATACCACCGTCTTGATACTTACCAATCCGGGGGCCTAAGAAGATAGCACCCATCAACGCTGCCCAGCCACCGACAGAGTGAACCACGGTAGAACCAGCAAAGTCGCTGAAGGCAACGCCCTCACCCAAAAAGCTCATATCCGATAGCCAGCCGCCGCCCCAAACCCAGTGGGCAGTGATAGGGTAGGCAACAGCCGTCAGCAAGAGGCTAAAGACAATAAAGCTGGTGAACTTAACTCGCTCAGCAACCGCACCAGACACAATAGTGGCAGCGGTACCGGCAAAAGCAGCCTGAAACAGGAAGAATACCGGCGTAGTCAGCGTGCCGTAGACCGGTTCAGCAGGGTCCGTACCCGCCAGGAAAAATCCTGAGAGGCCAAAGAACGGAGTGCCTTCACCAAATGCCAGAGCAAACCCGATAGCCCAAAAGGAAACGGTGGCTAGGGCAAATACGATTAGATTTTTCGCCAGAATATTGACAGCATTTTTTTGACGGCAGAAGCCCGTCTCCAACATGCCAAAGCCAGCATTCATGAAAATCACCAGGACGGCTGCAACCACAATCCAGATGTTGTCCAGAATGATCTGCACGTCGCCAGCTTCAACAACTTCATCTTGGGCGTGAGCGGCAAATCCCCAAGTGGCTACAATAACGAAAGCCAGAGGGATACAAGCTAGCCAGCCCCAGGCGTATGACCGACCAAACGCACGATTGAGGCTGCGTTTAGCCATTTCTGTAAAGGGGGGAACATTAGCAGACCAGGGCGAGGGGCCGTACCTGGATTGCTTTCTTTTTCTCAACATAAAATTAGACATTTTGCTCGGGCGTTCCTAACGCAATTTAGACAGTAATCCATGGCCTTATGGAGTCGCCTCTTAATAGATCAGCCACTAGGGAGATGGGAAAAGCTACCGGATAGTAGAACCTTTAGAGAAGGTTTTGAAATGTTGCCAGTGCTAAAAGCAAAAAATAAACCCTTAGCTCTGCTCCTTCGAGCGCTCCACCGCTGATACTCAAGTCAGTAACCATTTAATCAATGGTTTCTCTTGGCACAGTTATTTAGATCCCTGTGAGCAGTCAAAGATAACCGCTCACCCGTCATTCACCTGTCAAACTGATGGACTTCATTGCATCAATTCTGAGCAAGTCGTTCTGTATTGATTGATACCTTTTGGGTGAGAGTGGGTACACTTGGGGCTCTTTTTTGAGCGGACGGCGGAAATTTTACGAAATGTTTTGGTTTTGTCCTGCTGTTGGCGGGGGCAGAAATATTTGTGTCGCGAATGCAACATCAGCTTTTCTTGATTTGAGCCACTCATTTGAGCTGTTGACGAGTGCGTTTTTAGTTTTACGGGTGTGGGGCCGCTAAAGAAGCGGCGGTGGCAAATTCAGGTGTTGATCATGTGCTTCAGGTATTGACGAGCCCCGAGAGCGGTGAGCTGGTTTTGCTTATCGCTGACCAGGGTTTTGAGCTGCTGGCGATAGGTTAATACCTTTTTGAGCAAGTCAGGGCTGTGGGCAGCAAGCATCTGCACCGCTAGCAAACCGGCGTTTTTGGCGTTGCCGATGGCGACGGTTGCGACTGGAATGCCGCTGGGCATTTGCACTATGGAGTAAAGCGAGTCTACGCCAGCAAGCGTGCTAGTTTTGACCGGGACACCAACCACTGGCAGCGGGGTAAGCGCGGCTACCATACCCGGTAAATGAGCGGCTCCGCCAGCGCCTGCAATAATGACTTTGAGTCCGCGAGTATGGGCGGTTTCGGCGTAGGTGACCATGCGCTGGGGGGTGCGGTGGGCCGAGACGATAGCCACTTCATGGGGAATGCCAAATTCTTCGCAGATGGCGATCGCCCCCATCATCGTCGGCAGGTCTGAGTCGCTGCCCATAATGATTCCAACTTCAACCGCTGTGTCTGCCTGTGGAGTTGCCATAGCCTCATTTCACGTTTAAGAATTCATGTCTGATAGTACTGTCATTCTCAACGCTCGTTTGACCCAACATTCGGGTCTGCATCAGATTGTGATTGTTGGTAGCTCGGTGCAGTCAATTCAGCCAATGGCAGCGGCTCAGCGTTTGGCGGCTCAGACACTGGACGTTGCAGGCGACTGGATTTCTCTAGGTGCGGTAGATCTGCAAATTAACGGGGCGCTAGGGCTAGCGTTTCCCGATGTGAGAGCGGCGCACTATAAGGAGCTACAGTTCATCTGTGATCTGCTCTGGCAGCAGGGTGTGAACGAATTTTGCCCAACTTTGGTGACCACTTCTCTGGAGAACTTTCACGGCAGTTTGGCGGCGATCGCTCAGTTCAAACAGCAATCGTCACCGGGCAGCGCCGAAATTCTGGGCGTTCATTTAGAAGGCCCATTTCTCAACCTGGCTAAGCGAGGAGCTCACCCGGCAGAACATTTGCAGCCGCTTTCCTTAGAGACAGTAAAGGCAGTAATCGGCGATTTTGCAGAGACTGTCAAGATCATCACCCTAGCGCCTGAGCTGGCCGCAGATGAGGATGTGATTGAGTGGCTGTGCGATCGCCAGATCACCGTCAGCCTGGGCCATTCTCTTGCAACCGCCAAGCAAGCCAACCGCGCCTTTGCTCAGGGAGCCAAGATGGTCACCCATGCCTTTAATGCAATGCCAGGCCTGCATCACCGCGAACCAGGGTTGCTCGGCGCAGCCCTGACTGACCCGCGCGTGTCCTGTGGCTTCATTGCCGACGGTGAGCACATCTGTCCGACTATGCTCGATTGGCTCGTGCGTTCAGGTAGGGGTAGCTTGGACACACCGATAGGTGGCTTATTTTTGGTGAGCGATGCCCTCTCCCCTCTGGGTTTACCCGATGGCACCTATCCCTGGGACACTCGCCAGATCGAAGTGGTCAACGGCACAGCCCGGTTAGCCGATGGCACGCTTGCCGGGACAACACTGCCGCTGATAGAGGGGGCTAAGAATTTGGTGAAGTGGGGAATTTGTAGTGGGGATGAGGCGATCGCGCTAGTTACCCGCGCCCCTCGCCAGGCCCTCAGTCTGCCTGGCCTCAGCCCCGGAAGTCCGGCTCACCTGCTGCGCTGGCATCACGATCAGACAGCTAAGCAGCTCGTTTATCAGCGACTAAATTTAGCCTGAAGGAAACTAAAATGGCATTATCTTGTGACGCGGCAAAGCAATTGTGAAAAAGTCATCCCTGTATGAAACTGATTTCTACGCTTGGACTCAAGAACAGTCTGAGCTAATGGCTACAGGGCAGTGGAGTTATTTAGATGCCCCTAATCTGGTTGAGGAAATAGAATCGTTGGGGCGTAAAGAACGGCAGGAACTGAGAAATCGATTGGGTATCTTATTGGGTCACCTCTTGAAATGGCAGTTTCAGCCCGAGCAGCGAAGCAATAGCTGGCGCGGCACTATTCGCGAGCAAAGGAAGCAAATTAACCTCTTGCTCAAAGACAGCCCTAGCCTCAAGCCTTATCTACAGGAAGCCTTGCCAGATGCCTACGAGCTAGGCACCGCTCTGGCCATCAAAGAAACGCAGCTATCAGAAGAGACCTTTTCAGAAAACTGCCCCTATTCGCTGGCAGATGTCCTAGAAACTAGCTTTTTCCCAACTGTCTTCCCAACCGCCTAGACTGAGTAGTCGTTAGATTAACTCATAGCCTGCACCGAAACGTAATAGAATCTTTACCGCACAGGCTTTAACACAAGTATCCATAGACTCTTCGACTATGACCAGTACCCTCGACGACAAGACAGTAGTTCGTGACTATTTCAATGCGACAGGGTTTGATCGCTGGCAGCGGATCTATGGCGATGGCGAAGTCAATAAGGTGCAGGCTAACATTCGCACGGGCCACCAGAAGACGATTGACAATGTGCTGGAATGGTTTGCTGAAGAGGGCGATCGCGCTGCCATGACCGTCTGTGACGCAGGCTGCGGCGTCGGCAGTCTGAGCATTCCTCTGGCGAAGATGGGAGCGCAGGTTTTTGCCAGTGATATTTCAGAAAAAATGGTCGATGAGGCCAAAAATCGGGCTGAGGCTGAATTAGATGACCTGAGTGCAGAGAAAATGCCTCAATTTCAAGCGCTGGACCTGGAGAAAATTGAGGGTAGCTATCACACGGTCGTCTGTTTAGACGTGCTGATTCACTACCCGCAGGAAAAAGCCGATGGCATGATTAAGCATCTGAGTTCGCTAGCAACTGATCGGGTAATCTTGAGCTTTGCGCCGAAAACCTGCTTTTATGCCACGCTCAAAAAGGTGGGTGACTTTTTCCCTGGGCCCAGTAAGGCGACCCGCGCCTATTTACATAGAGAGTCGGACGTTGTGAATGCATTAGAAGCCAATGGCTGGACGATTGGGCGGCGATCGCTCAACAAAGCTCCCTTCTATTTTTCTCGCCTGCTAGAAGCTACTCGCACTCAGGGTTAACTCTCCAAGCACACGATGACTGCGCACATGATGACTGCTGCAAAATATACAGCTGGTGTTGGGCTCTCTACTTTTGGTCTGTTGCTGGGCTTTCTCTGCGTGGGGAGAGCGGTAGAGACAGCTTTGGCGCCAGATGCCACTCGGCTCAACAAGCAAGAAACGATTACGGCAGGGCTATCGGTGGGCATTCCGGTAACCGTAGGAGCGCTGTGGATGTTTATCGATTTAGAGCGCGGATCGCAAAAGCGGCTTCATCAGCGCCAGCTGACCCATTCTCAGCGGCTACAGTCGCTTTTTTACAAGGCACTCCAAGCCAACAGCGGCAAAATCAACCCAGTTCAATTCGCTATGCTAGGTGAAATTTCTTTGACTGAGGCGCAGATCTGTCTAGACGCCTGGGCTGGTCCTTTAAATGCCACTTCTCAAGTCGATGAAACCGGTCTGGTGGTGTACTGCTTTGATCTCTCGGAAACCTAGCCTGGTAGCTTATGGCTCGCTTATTTTTTGCAGTTGCTGCGCTCTTAGGAGCCCTCTCGGTGGCGGGCGGAGCCTTTGGAGCCCATGCGCTGAAAGAGCAGCTTACAGAAAATGCCCTGAACAGCTTTGAAACCGGCATTCGCTATCAGATGTATCACGCGCTGGCGCTGCTGGTGGTTGCGCTGCTGCTCAAGCAAAATCCTGAGGTGGCTACGCTGGCGATCGCAGGCTGGTGCTTCATCGCCGGTGTTGTCCTCTTCTCAGGCAGTCTGTACGGGCTGAGCCTGGCAGGAATTAAAGCACTCGGCCCGGTGACGCCATTAGGCGGCGTTGCTTTTATGGCCGGTTGGGTTTGCCTGATGCTCGCAAGTGCCAAAACTTTCTAAACAGCTTTCTAAAGGGCTTTCTCATCTGAAGTCTCACACGTTATTCGCTGCATAGGGCAAAATAAAAAGGCTTTCGTACCTTAAAAACTATGTGTCGAATTTTGGGTTACTTAGGCCCGAAAATCTCGCTCGACCAGCTTATATTTAAGCCCGACCACTCCATGCTCGTTCAGAGCTATCAGCCGCGCGAGCTGAAGTCTGCCATTCTCAATGGGGATGGCTTTGGCCTGGGCTGGTATGGCGATAACCCGGACATAATGCCGCCGTTTCTCTATCGCAATACGCTGCCGCTGTGGAATGACCAAAATTTGCCCGATCTGTGTCGCTACGTGCAGACCGATAGTTTGGTGGTCAATCTGCGCAGCGCTAGCGCCAAGATGCCGGTAGATATGAGCAACTGTCAGCCGTTCTCCCATCGGCAGATTTTGTTTTCTCACAACGGTTTAATCCAAAACTTTCGGCAGACCCTCTATCGCCCTATCCGTGAAATGCTGTGTGATGTAGCCTACAACAGCATCCAGGGCTTGACCGATTCAGAACATATTTTCGCTTTGTTGGTCCATTATCTGGAGACGCAGCCTGGCATTGACCTGGCAGAGGCACTTTTACAGACTGTTCAGCAAATCGCACAAATGGCTAAAACAGCGGGCGTACATGCCTCTGCCAACATTATTTTGAGCACGGGTCAGCGGCTGGTGGCGCTCCGTTTTGACAATCAGCAAGAAGCACCCTCTTTTTATCTATTGAGAGATTCACTGCGCTTTCCAAATTCTGTCATTCTCGCCTCTGAACCCTTGTTTGAAGATGATTGGCAGCCGTACCCTCAGTCTGCGCTGATGAGCATCGAAGAAATGGATATTCAAACCTATGCGACCGTCGCGTGAAATGCTTTCACAATGTCTCTTCAATGTACTGACTCTCGATTGCCGACAGTCTCCCTTCGCACTTATTTTCAGCAGGCGCTAGCTGATTGTCGTCGGTCAACTCTGAATTTGATTGCTGACGTATCGCCTAAACTTTTCAAGCGACAGGCCCATCCGGACTTTAGCCCGGTTGGTTGGCATCTCGGACATATCGCTTATACCGAGTTGCTTTGGACGGCGAAGCATTTGGCTGATTACGCGGGCGATTCTCACTATCTACGGCTGTTTGCGGCGGATGGATTGCCGAAAGCGGAGCGGGAAAACCTGCCAGACCTGTTAGAGATTTTGGCTTATTTAGGGGAAGTGCGATCGCAAACCCTCAAATCCCTATCCACCAACGATCTGCTGGTTCATGCCCCCCTTTGGCACTGGCTGCTCCAGCACGAAAGCCAACATGCCGAGACTATGGCAATGGTGCTGGCGCTGCATCGGCTTGAAGGAGCGAATGTTCCCAGGCGATCGCCTCAGCCGCCGTCTCCGGCCAGCGATATGGTCTACGTCAGCGCTGGCGAATCAATTCAGGGCAGCAGTCTACCAGCGGCAATTGATAACGAACGTCCGGCCCACTCAGTATCACTAGCGGGCTACTGGATTGATTGCACCCCTGTAACTTGCGGCCAATATCACCAGTTTATCGAAGCGGGTGGCTATCAGCAGGCCCAATGGTGGACACCTGAAGGCTGGCAGTGGCAGCAGTCCGTCCAGGTTAAAGCGCCGCTCTATTGGAATAATAGCGCTGAGCAGCATCCAGTCTGCGGTGTGAGCTGGTACGAGGCCGATGCTTACGCTCGCTTTGTAGGAAAACGGCTGCCTACCGAAGCAGAGTGGGCTAAAGCTGCGGGTTGGGACGCGCTGGCTAGCCAGTCCCGCCTCTATCCTTGGGGCGATTCGCTCCGAGACGAATGTAATTATGGTCAGCAAGTTGGCGCGACCACACCGGTTGGTCAGTTTGCTCACACCAGTCCCTACGGCTGCAAAGACATGCTAGGCAACGTTTGGGAATGGACGGATAGCTGGTTTGCTGGCTATCCCGGCTTCAGGCCGTTTCCCTATGCGGGCTACTCTCAAGTTTATTTCGATCAGGCGCATCGGGTGCTGCGCGGCGGCAGTTGGGCGACCCCGCGCTGGGCTTTGCGCAACAGCTTTCGCAATTGGTATCATCCCCATCGGCGAGAAGCGTTTGCGGGCTTTCGCTGTGTGGCAAAAAACAGCAGTACTAAAAGCTAGGAGGACGTTTTGCCAGGTATTCTCAAGGTCGATAGTCAGCGGCTCACCGTTCACGATCTCAGCGGTATTAAGGACAGATCAGAGCCAGCAGACGGTCAGGATGTAGTTGAGGGGCTTTCGTCTCAGCCCAAAACGCTGCCGTCCAAGTATTTCTATGATGAGCTTGGATCGCAGCTATTTGACCAAATTTGCGAGCTGCCAGAGTATTATCCAACGCGGACAGAGACGGCGATTTTGCAAGAATTTGGGGGAGCGATCGCCCAAACTACCGGCCCCTGTGAAATTGTCGAGCTCGGCAGCGGCAGCGCTACCAAAACCCGAATTTTACTCAACGCCTATCAGTCAGCAGGCCATCCGCTGCGCTATTTACCGATTGACGTGAGCGAGACGGCGCTGGTTGAGAGTTCAAAGCAGCTGCTCTTAGAATATTCAGACCTGACCATAGACGGCCTGATTAGCACTTATGAACCGGCTTTAGCAAAGCTGCCCGCTGTAAAGCTACCTGCCCGGATGATCTGCTTCATTGGCAGCACCATCGGCAATCTCCAACCGCACGAATACAGTGCATTCCTAGATCGGATGGCGCGATCGCTTCAACCCAAAGACTATTTTCTGCTGGGGATAGATCTGCAAAAAGAAGGCTCTGTTTTAGAAGCCGCCTACAACGACAGTCAGGGCATCACCGCCAACTTCAATCTCAACATGCTGCGTCATCTCAACCGCCGTTTTAACGGTGATTTTGACGTTGATTGCTTTGCCCATGTCGCCTGCTATAGCCAAGAGAGCCATCAGATAGAGATGTATTTGGAAAGCCTGAAAGCGCAGACCGTCCGGCTAAAAGCGTTGGGTCTCACCGTCGGTTTTGACTCAGGCGAGCGGCTGCTCAGCGAAATCTCCCGTAAGTTTGACCTGAAGGAAACAGCGCAGACATTGGCCGCGCATCATCTACCTGTGGTCAAAACCTTTACAGATCAAAACCGCTGGTTTGGGCTTTTGCTCTGTCAGCGATCGCCCGAGCGCCTCTAGCAATAGTCAGACAATTCTACTGATGGCAGTCTGCTAATATCTGGCTGTGTATTTTCTCCGATGAGATTCTATCAGGCGTCACCATGACTAATACGAGCTGTTCTCATACTGACCAAATTGAGCAAGTGACACCGAGCGCACAGGGCTGCGAAGAGTGCCTTAAGCTGGGAGATAGCTGGGTTCATTTACGGCTTTGTCGCGCCTGCGGTCATGTGGGCTGCTGCAATAGCTCCAAAAACAAGCACGCTCAAAAGCACTTCAACCAAACCGAGCACCCAGTTATTCAGTCTTTTGAGCCGAACGAAGATTGGCTGTGGTGCTACATCGACGAAACCTACGTAGACTGATTGCCCCTTGCCACAGAATCTCCCTATGGATAAGCCTGTCATTTTGACCATTGATGACGACCCTGCGGTGCTACAGGCGATCGCCCGCGACCTACGCAAACAATATGGTGACCGATTTCGCATCGTCCGCGCTGACTCTGGCGCTAGCGCCCTGGAAGTCACTCAGCAGCTCAAACTACGCGGTGACACGGTCGCGCTATTTCTAGCCGATCAGCGGATGCCGGGCATGAGCGGCGTAGACTTTTTGGAGCAGGGCAGCGAAATTTTTCCGATGGCAAAGCGGGCCTTGCTGACGGCCTACGCCGATACGGACGCGGCCATCTCTGCTATTAACGAAGCCCATCTCGACTACTACCTGCTCAAGCCCTGGGACCCGCCTGAAGAAAAGCTCTACCCGGTACTGGACGACCTGATTCAGGACTGGCAGGCCAGCTTTAAACCTGAATTTAAAGGGGTGAAGGTGATTAGCGATCGCTGGTCGCCTGCCTCCCACGACCTGCGCGACTTCCTTGCCCGCAACCAAATTCCCTACCGCTGGCTAGACATTGAAACCAACGAAGAAGCCCAGAAGCTAGCCGACTATGTAGGCGAGAGTGCGGGCGAAAAAAATCCTAACTTGCCGCTAGTGATCACAGGAGAAGGCACCAAACTCGTCAAGCCTAGCGTCACCGAACTGGCTCAGCAAATGGGGCTGCAAACAGAGGCATCTAAACCCTTTTACGATCTGATTATTGTCGGTGGCGGACCGGGCGGATTAGCGGCAGCGGTTTACGGCGCTTCTGAAGGGCTGCGCACGGTGATGATCGAGCGCGAAGCTCCCGGCGGTCAGGCAGGCACCAGTTCCCGAATTGAAAACTATTTGGGCTTTCCCGTCGGACTTAGCGGCGGTGACTTGGCGCGGCGGGCAGTGACTCAGGCCAAACGCTTCGGCGTCGAAATTTTGACCCCTCAAGAGGTGACCGGACTACGAATTGAAGACGACTATCGCATTGTCACGCTGGCAGACGGCGGCGAAATCAGCGCACACGCGATGATTTTGGCAATGGGTGTGGCCTGGCGGCGGCTGAACGTGCCCGGCGTAGAGAACTTTACTGGAGCCGGGGTGTATTACGGCGCGGCCCAAACTGAGGCGGTGGCCTGTAGCGGCGAGGACATCTACGTGGTCGGCGGTGCGAATTCGGCGGGTCAGGCAGCGATGTATTTTTCTAAGTATGCTCGCAAGGTGAATATGCTGGTGCGAGGCGAGTCTTTAGTAAAAAGTATGTCTCAGTATCTGATAGACCAGATTGACAGCACAGACAATATTGAGGTTTTGCCTTTTCACAGCGTGGTTGAAGCGCAGGGAGAGACTCGGCTAGAAAAACTTCTGGTCAAAGATTCGCAGACGGGCGAAGTTAAGACGCTGCCGACCAGTTCTTTGTTTATTTTCATCGGGGCGACGCCCAGTACTGAATGGCTAGGTGATCTGGTGCAGCGCGATCAGCGAGGCTTTATCTGCACCGGACCGGATGTTTCAGAAGAGAGGCCTTGGCCTTTGGAGCGCGATCGCTTCCTTCTAGAAACCAATATCCCCGGCGTCTTTGCCGTCGGTGACGTGCGCCACGGCTCAGTAAAACGGGTGGCCTCTGGCGTTGGTGAAGGCTCTATTTGCGTGCAGTTTGTCCACCGCCATTTGGCAAATGTCTGACGAAGCAAGGAGGCGAGATTGGTGGCTAGCCTAAACAAAAAGCGGCTGACTCGAAAAGAGGTCAAAGACCTGATTGAGGCTGAAGGTGAGCTAGATGTAGAACTGACAGCCACCCTTCGAGAGGTACGCGAAAGCTGGGTTAACGAACCTAAGGTATACAGACTACCTGGAAATCGCTATCTCTATGTATTTGACGAGAACGATATTAGCTTGCCGGGCAAGGGAGATATTTACAGCGAAGAAGACATGCGGCAACATGTCGAATGGACAGAAGATGTCAGGACATCAAGCAAAGGGAATTCTGTCGAAGACTGGCGCTATCACTCAAAGCTTGAGAACGAGCTGATAGGCAACGTGGAAAAGCTGGTCGCGGAGTTATCTGAAGTGTCGGGACTCGATCCGGCTAGCCTTGATTGCAGCTATAAAAGTCTAAATTTGGTTTCTCAGTACCTTTTAGAAATTGGGTATAAGCGGGCTCGAAGTGGGCTTTTTGATCATTTAGTAGCCTATGTAGGAGAAGTTCTGCTCAAAAGAAGTGATGGAAAATGGCACACAGCAGTTAGATCTTCCGGTCAGTTAGACTATCCCTATATTCTGGGGCCAAAGGGAGGCGTGATGATGCCAATTAATGCAGTTTGGGTGGCTTTAGATGCTTACGGAAAGTGTGAGCTAAGGCAACCTACTATAAACGAGTATCGGCGCTACTGTTAGCTAACCGAGTCTTGGTGCGGGTAATGAAAACTTCTGGGTTTCAGTCTTGTCAGACGGCGATCGCGCTTCCCAAAGCTGCGATTGTTGACTTTTGCGATCGCTGGAAAATCGAAGAATTCTACCTATTCGGGTCAATTTTGCGAGACGATTTTCACGTTGACAGTGACATTGATGTCATGGTGAAATTTGCTCCCGAGGTTCGTTGGGGATTTGAATTTGCGTCAGTAAAGCGAGAGCTAGAGGAACTTTTTGAACGCGAGGTAGATTTGCTAACAAAAGCTTCAGTTGAAAAAAGCCATAACTGGATTCGGCGTCGAGAAATCTTAAGCAATGCCAGACTCATCTATGTTTCGCGATGACGCTTCGCTATCAGACATTTACCAGGCAGGCCAGAACGTGCTGACCTACGCTCAAGGACTCAACCAGGCAGACCTTGAAGTGAACGAGCTGCGAACCTCTGCGATCCTCTACCAAATTCTCATAATTGGTGAGGCAACCAAAAGGCTTTCGCCTGAGTTTAGAGCGCAACATCCGGAACTTCCCTGGGCAGATATGGCTGGAATACGCGACATCTTAGCCCATCAATACGATCAGCTAGACTTCAACGTAATGTGGAACATTATTCACATCAGCGTTCCTGAGACATTAGATAAGATTGCTCCGTTATTGCCTTAGTGTTCTTCATCTTAAAAGTGCCATGCTCTGTGCAGAATCTCTATTGCAGATGAAGCCGTTTCAGATGCTGCCCGCTGCGCGGCTAGATTGGATATGCGATCGCGCTACCCCCCGCCACCTCACCGCAGGCGAAGTCCTCGTCAAAGAAGGCGATCCCTCCCAGGGCTTTTTTATCCAAATCAGCGGTCAGATTACCGTCACCCGTCTCAGCAACGGTGTTGATATGCCGGTTGGTCGTCACGAGAGCCCGTCCTTTTTCGGCGAAATTCAGGCTCTGACTGAAGATATCGTGCCCGTCACCCTCACTGCCGACACCGACACCGACCTCTATCAGCTCACCTGCCCCGATTTTCTCGACTTGCTCCACAGCTGCCGCGAATTTGAAAAAGACATCTTTCGCACCGTCGGCCAGCGCCTGCGCGGATTGGAATCCTTTATTCAAACCCGCGAAAAAATGGCTGCCCTTGGTACGCTTTCCGCTGGGCTAGCTCACGAACTCAACAATCCTGCTGCCGCTCTGGTACGAGTAATGAAAGACATTAAGCCCGCCATGCTGGAGCTACAGCGGATGAATTTGGTATATGGCCAGCAGCAGCCGGATGAGGCGCATACGGAAAAGTGGCTAGAAGCAAGGGATCAGGGGTTTGAAGCGATCGCCCATCCCGACAACGATCCCTTAGCGCAGGGCGACCTCGAAGACACCCTCACCGACTGGCTAGAGAACTACGGCACCCAAAACGCCTGGGAACTCGCCGAACCCCTAGCCGCCGGCAGAATGTCGCCCTCTACCTTAGACGCCCTTACCGAACCCTGGCGCGACCAAACTAGCGAACTGCGCGACATGGGCATCCGCTGGCTAGCGCTCTCCTTCGACGTGATGAGCATGATCAAAAACGGCCTAGACGGTGCCGAGCGGATTTCGATCCTTGTCCAGTCCATGAAAGCTTACTCCTATATGGATCGCGCCGCTCAGCAGCAGATCGATATCCATGACGGCATCGAAGACACCTTACGCCTGTTTGCCTTCAAACTCAAGCACGGCGTCAAAGTTGAGCGCAAATACAGCAAAGATCTACCGAAGATTATGGCCTTTGGCAGTGAGCTAAACCAGGTTTGGACCAACCTGATCGACAACGCCATCGATGCCCTCAACGAAGGCACCCCAGACAGTGCGACCCCGACAATTACTATCCGCACCTGCCATAAAAACACGGAGCTAATCGTAGAGATTGAAGACAACGGCCCAGGTATTCCCGTCGAGATCAAAAATCGCATTTTAGAACCCTTCTTCACTACCAAACCCATGGGTAAAGGATCAGGGCTAGGGCTAGATGTCGTCAGGCGCATCGTGCAAAATCGTCACGGGGGCAGCCTAATGGTTGCATCTAAACCCGGTCGCACCTGCTTCTCGGTGAGCTTACCCGTCGCCAATTAGCGCAACCCTAAAGACACAGAGCGTCTACTCCGGCACCAGCTCGGTATTGACCTCGTTAAACGAACGACGGCGCAGTTCTGCCGATTCTTCACGGGGCAGCAAATCAAACAGCTCTCGCATCTGGTCATCAATCGCTTCGTAAGCGACCTGCCCAACTTCATTGAGCACCACCTTTCCTTCAAAGTCGAACACAACTGTCTGAGGGACTGCTCCTTTAAAGTAGTACCCCGCCTCATTCTGGGCATAGGTCTCTTTCACCGGGATCGAATCGGCAGCTACCGGCACAAAATTAGCCACCCGACCATAGGGCGCTTGCAGCTGAGACACCACAGAAGCAAACCGCTTGCTATCGCGGCTATCGTCTATATAAAAAAATAGCAGCGTAGGCTTGTCCTGCTTAAGCGACTGGGCCAGGTTGAACCGGGGCGGCACAATCGAGCCATTGCCTGCATATAGCGCGAAAATGTTGCCATCGTAATCGTCATCATCCAGTCCCGCCCAGGCAGGAGATGTCCATAGTCCTAAAACGATGAGCACCCCCAGCAGCGTCAGAGCGAGCCCGCGAAAAAGTCGAACCAGCATAAAATCTCACCTAAATTAACTCTCTGGGCCTTTAACTCTCTGGTGCTATGTCTTGCGAAAGCTACTGACGATTGCCTTCAGCGTGTCTTTATTGTCTTGATAGCCGTCTTCTGTTGTCCAGCCAACGACCTGATAGTAACTATCTGCCCCTTTGATGGTGGTGTGCAAGTAGACAACCGGCACCCCATCTACTCGGCCTCTAATCTCGTATTGCACAGCTGGCTTACCGTCAATAGAAGGCGTTCCCAGGCGAGTTTCACCTTCAAAGTCGTCGAGTTCTGATCGAATCAAGCGGCGATACTGCACGGCGTTATTTTCTAAATCAAACTGATTCAGCACTGCCGCACTCTCAGAGAGCACAGCAGCATACAGCTGCTCTGGAGGATAGGCCGCATAGATATCGTCAGTTCGGCGCAGCTCATCTCTCACGACCCTCCACCCATCGGGCACGGTGATCTGAACGTTCGTTTCGGTATTTTCCAGGTCTGACGGGCCGACAGCAGCCTGATCGCTCTCAACTGACTGTGATGAATCTCTGTCTCCGCGAGATAGACAGCCGCTGAGTCCAGTCGTCAGCAAGAGAGACAGCATCAGACCTTTGACAAGGTGACTAGCAAGTCGATTTGAACGCATCGTTTTGACGAGTACCTGACAAATTTAGCCAAAGTGTAGCAGGTGACGGGGTAGGGAAATATTCCCTCTTCCCTTTATGCTGAATAAAGTGATAGAAAAACAGTCTGATTTACCCCTATGCTCAGAGCCGGAATTGTTGGGCTGCCCAACGTCGGAAAATCCACGTTATTTAATGCGGTCGTCGCCAATGCAAAGGCCCAGGCCGCGAACTTTCCCTTTTGTACCATTGAACCGAATGTCGGGATAGTGGCGGTGCCAGATGCACGGCTTCAGGCCCTAGCAACAATTTCTAGCTCTAAAGAGATTCTGCCAGCGCGGGTGGAATTTGTCGATATTGCCGGGCTAGTCAAAGGGGCCAGTCAGGGCGAGGGATTGGGCAATCAGTTCTTGGCGAATATTCGCGAAGTCGATGCGATTATTCACGTGGTGCGCTGTTTTGAAAACGACGATATTATCCACGTTTCGGGCTCTATTGGGCCGCTGCGCGATATTGAAGTAATCAATCTAGAGCTGGCGCTCTCTGACCTATCTCAAATCGACAAGCGCTTGGAGCGGATTCGTAAGCAGGCGCGCAATAGTAAAGAGGCCCAGGCCGAGTTAGAGGTGCTAGAGAAGCTACAGCCTGTACTGGATGAAGGCAGGGCCGCTCGCCAGGTGGCTTTAGAGGAGGAGGAAGAGCTGCTGATTAAGCCGCTTGGTCTGCTCACTCGTAAACCGGTGATCTACGCGGCCAATGTCTCAGAAGATGACTTAGCCGATGGCAACCATTGGGTAGAAGCTGTCCGTCAGCACGCTGAGAGCGAGGCTGCGCAGGTGGTGGTGGTTTCAGCCCAGGTAGAGGCGGAGCTATTGGAAATTCCAGAAATGGAGCGAGCCGATTTTTTAGAGGCGCTGGGCGTCAGCGAAGGCGGCTTGCAGTCTCTCATTCGGGCAACTTACGATCTGCTGGGACTGCGAACTTACTTTACGACTGGCCCTGAAGAAACTCGCGCCTGGACGATCAAAGCGGGAATGCTCGCACCCCAGGCAGCTGGCGTCATTCATACCGATTTTGAGCGAGGCTTTATCCGCGCTGAGACTGTGGGCTACCAAGACCTGGTGGAATCTGGCTCGATGGCGGCGGCTAAGGAAAAAGGTCTGGTACGCAGCGAGGGCAAGGAGTACAGCGTTAAAGAAGGCGATGTGATGCTTTTCCGATTTAATGTGTAACTTTTGCGGTCGGTATTCTGCGATGCCGCGCTATTGCGTATTCGTACGGAAACTTGAGTTATGGGCTAGGCAAGACGAACAGATCCGATTAAAATCTGTCCAATCAGCACCGCCGTCTCTTTGAGTTTTCCTGTGATTAAGTGGTTGGTCAAAATTCCCAGCTGGGCGGCTCTCTCCCTGATTATGAATGGGCTGCTGTTTGGCAGTTTGCTGGCGGTTTGGCAAGAGCAAACTACGCCATCTGAGCTGCTGGCCAGTGAGCCGCTGGTGAATGCTTCGGTCACCGATGCGGCTATTACCGATATGGTGATGGAATTGCCTCGCCCTGCTGGGGGGCGCAAGCTGAGCTATCAGCAGTGGGTAGATGTCTTAGCCCAGGAAGCCGAATCTATGCTTGTTAAGCATCCTGAGCATCTGACGGTGCTGCTGGGTGATTCTTTAAGCCTGTGGTTTCCAGGTGAGCTGATGCCGGGCCGTCGGGTCTGGATCAATCAGAGTATTTCGGGTGAGAAAACTCAGGGGCTGCTAGACCGTCTAGATTTGCTGAAGGACAATGATGTTGAATCCGTTTTCTTGATGATTGGCATCAACGATCTGATTTGGGGCAAGACGGATGAGGAGATTGTGGCCAACTACCAAGAAATTGTGCTGCGGCTGAAAGAAGACCACCCTAAAGCGCAGATTGTGGTGCAGTCAATTTTGCCCCACGGCGGCGAAAATTCCACCTGGGAAAGCCGGGACAAGCTGCTGGCGCTGCAAGGCGATCGCATCGTTTCCCTCAACAACACGCTAAAGGCCATCGCTGCTGAAAATAACGCCTATTATCTGGACCTCTACCCGATTTTTGTCACAGGCGATGGCGACTTAAGAGACGATCTCACCACCGACGGGCTACACCTCAATCGTCAGGGCTATCTGGTCTGGCGCAGTGCGATCGCACTCTACGCCCAGTTAGAACTTCAGTAACCAGGCCGACTGACCGCCGACCATCTGAAGTAGACTAGCTGTGTAGCAGTGTCATCGCTAGATCTATGGATACCAAAGCCTTTAAGCGCGCCCTCAATCACTCCGAGAACTATTATCGCAACCAGGGCTTTGGCCAAAAAGAAGATGTGGCTGGGGAGATGCGACAGCAGTACGAAAGCAGCCTTATCCAAACCATTAGAGCCAATCACAACCAGCTTATCCAAGGCGATGTCACCATTCACCTGGCCGAGTCGTTTGGCTTTTGCTGGGGCGTAGAGCGAGCCGTCGCTATGGCCTACGAAGCGCGGCAGCACTTTCCCAACCAGCGCATCTGGATCACCAACGAAATTATCCACAACCCAGAAGTCAATCAGCAGCTCAAAGCCATGTCGGTGCAGTTTATTGAGCTGATTGGCGGGGTTAAAGACTTCTCTGGCGTGGCCTCAGGCGACGTGGTGATTTTGCCTGCCTTCGGCGCTAGCGTGCAAGAAATGAAGTATCTGCACGATCTCAACTGCACCATCGTAGACACCACCTGCCCGTGGGTGTCCAAAGTATGGAACACCGTAGAAAAGCACAAGAAAAAAGAATTCACTTCAATTATTCACGGCAAGTACGAGCATGAAGAAACTGTAGCCACCAGCTCTTTTGCCGGGACGTATCTGGTTGTACTTAGCCTGGCAGAAGCGGAGTACGTCGCTAACTACATTTTGAGCGGTGGCAGCCGCAGCGAATTTCTCGCCAAATTTGCCAACGCCCACTCCGCCGGGTTCGACCCCGATACAGACTTGGACGCGATCGGCATCGCCAACCAAACCACCATGCTCAAGGGCGAAACCGAGCAGATCGGCAAACTCTTTGAGCGCACCATGCTAAGAAAGCACGGCCCGATCAAACTCAACAATCACTTCCACAGCTTCAACACCATCTGCGATGCCACCCAGGAGCGGCAGGACGCCATGTTCAGCCTGGTCGATGCCGATATCGACCTGATGGTTGTGATTGGCGGCTTCAACTCATCCAATACCACTCACCTCCAAGAAATTGCCGTAGAGCGTGATATTCCTTCATTCCACATCGATAGCGCCGTTCGCGTCGGGCCGGGCAACCGCATTGAGCACAAACCACTCCACAGCGCCGACCTCACGGTCGATACAGACTGGCTGCCCACCGGCAAAATCTCAGTAGGCATTACTTCCGGAGCCTCTACGCCAGACAAAGCCGTCCAAGAGGTAATTGAGAAAATCTTTGCGATCAAAGCCCGCACTCTAGCAGCAGCGGGCTGAAATCACGGCAGATATAGCGAAGCGCGGATGCATTCGCGCTCGCGGAGCACTTTGCCTGCTGCTATATATGGCTTACAGTCAGTAATGCTGCATGAAGCAAAGTGCCGGAAGCTATAGCAAGCTGATGGAGATCAGTAAGGACTCACTGGCGCTGCAAACAGCAGCACCCAGCAGCAGGCCAATCCTAACGCTATTCCGACGGACATTAAACTCATCATCTCAGGGCTTTACCTAGCTCTTATCGGGGGCCATCGTAGGGCAGCTGCTCCCAGTCGGGGTCTGTCTGCATCAGCCAGTCTTCCCCAACGCGGATGGTGATGTCAGAATCGATATCGCCAGTGGAGTCAGAAACGACTTGGCCCACATCGAGGGCGGTCTGGATAGCTTGAGCGCTGCCTAAGTCGCCGCGCTGAGCGACTATCGCTGTTTTGAGGTCTACATCAGACCAGTCCTGCATCACATATACATTATAAAAGCCCTGATCCCGCAGGTACTCGGCCATTGAGTAGCTGGCCTGCTGGTCATCGGTAGCGTTTTGTACGGCGATACGTAGCCCGCTCAGGTCTCTATCTGAGGGGGGCTCGTAGTAGTTAGTACCATTACTCGCATCGGCAACCAGTTCGGTTTGCTGCATGTCAAAGTAAGTGCGCATCAGGTCGCTGCTGGCCGTTTGGTCGGCTATCCAATAGCTGGCCGTGTATTCCTCAGGGGTACTAAATCGCCCCGGCAGCATCACCATGTGCAAATTTTGGCTATCCAGGTCGAGGGCAAATCCAGCGAGGGCCAGCATTTCTTCTGGGGTCAAGTTGGTATCAATATGGCGCTGAAGCACGCGAATAATCTGCGGTAGCTTAGTAATCACAGTCGGATTGGTCAGCCGCTGGCGCAGAGCCTTTAGCAAAATTTGCTGCCGCTGCACCCGGCCAATATCGCCGTAGGCATCCTGACGGAAGCGGGCAAATTGCTCTGCTTCGTCCCCATTAAGCGTTTGCAAGCCCTGCTCAAGGTCAATTAGCAGCCCCTGAGTTTTGTCTTCGTAATACATGGGCTTGGGCACCAGCACCTCAACGCCACCTACCAGGTCGACAATTTCCCTAAAAGCGCCTGTACTGACTCGTACGTAGCGGTCAATCGCCACATCGTTGAAATTGTGCATGACCGTCTGTGCGGCTAGCTCAGCGCCTCCTTCAAAGTTAGCCTGGTTGATTTTCTCAACGCCATAACCAGGAATTTCTACTCGGGTGTCGCGAGGAATAGACAGCACATTGACGATTTTTTCTTCTGGGTTGACGCGGGCTAGCAGCATGGTATCGGTGCGGCCTACCAGGTCATCCGGCTTAGCGCCATCGACATCGCGAGCTTCGTCTAAGCCCATAATGAGGATATTGACCGGGCGAGAGACCTGATAGCGAAAGCCTGAGCGCCACAGATCGGCTAGTGGCGGCGCGACTGTTTCACCCCTGACCTGACGAGGCAGTGGAAAGGTAAGGACCGCTATTGCCCCTAAACCCGCTGCCCCCAGGGCGGTAGCGCCAAATACTGCTGCCCAGAGCGTTCCCCGCAAGACCCTGCGCCAAGAGGGGCGCTGAGCTGCCGGGTGCTCGACCCGAACGAGGGCACTGCCAGGCGCGTGAGCAGGGAAATGGGGATTCTCAGGTAGATTGAGATCGGGTGGATTGAGATCTTGAGAATCCGCTGAGTCGGCGTCTGATTCGGTGTCTAAGCTAGCGTCTGTTAAAAGCGCCGGTGGCGCTTCAGCGGGGGGCGTGGCCTCTTGATCGTTTGGCTGAATAGTCATGCTGGGCCACGCGCGGCGTAAGGGTTGGCAATGGTGGGAGATGAGCTGCTTTAGCCACGCTCTTAGCTGCAAAAAAAGCTCAGACTATGAATCTATCAAATGTTGACCGGCCAAATGGCTATCTACAAGACAGATATTTGCCTAAATTTGAATGTCCTAATAGATAAGCCCGTACCTAGAGAGGGTTAGTTGTGCTGATTGAAGTGAATTCTTTAACAACAGCACCAATACAGAAAATCCGGAAAACTTAGGAAAGTTTGCGAACATTTGTGAAACTGTATTTTATTAATTAATTGTTAAGGCATTATAGCTGGTGATTTCCTCCGTAGCGGTTAGGATGAACCGGAATCTTTTGAGAGCACAGTGTACGGTATGTCGCGCTTTATCCCGATAATTTTGGCTGGTGGCAAAGGGGAACGCTTTTGGCCAGTGAGCCGACTGAAGCGTCCTAAGCAATTTCTCTGCTTGGATGGGGGCGATCGCTCCCTTCTCCAGGCCACTGCCGACCGACTTTTGCCCTTAGCTGGCTGGGACTCGCTGTTTGTGATTACCGCAGATCACCTGGCAGAGGGCGTCCGTCAGCAGCTGCCCGACATTCCTAACGCCAATATTCTAGTCGAACCGCAGGGGCGAGATACTGCGCCAGCAGTGGCCTGGGCGACGCTAGAAGTCGCTAAGCGCTACGGGGACGATGCCGTCTGCGGCTTTTTCCCAGCGGATCACTACATTACAGATGAGGTGCGCTACTGCGATACGCTGCGAGCGGCGACCGAGCTGGCGGTGAAGCAGGGAGCGATCGCTACGCTAGGCATCAACCCCACATTTCCTTCCACAGGCTATGGCTACATTGAGCAAGGCCCGGCCTCCGGCAGCTTTAGCGCGGGCTGCGTCACCGACCTGAACGCTTATAAAGTCAGCCGCTTTACCGAAAAGCCAGACAAAACCACCGCCGAAGACTTCATGCGCAGCGGCAAGTACAGCTGGAATAGCGGCATCTTTATCTTTCCAGCTGCCGTCATGATTGGGGAGCTAAAAGACCATGCCCCAGCCATGACCAACGCCTTGATGGAAAAGGGCGTAGAGGCCTATGCCACCTTAGAAAAGCTCAGCATTGACTACGCGGTAATGGAAAAAACTGACCGCGCCTACGTCGTGCCCGCTAGCTTTGGCTGGGATGACTTGGGCGATTGGAATGCAATTGAGCGGCTGATGAAAGGCGATGCCGACAATGTGGAGCTGTGTCAACACAGAGGCATGGACACGACAGGCAGCATTCTCTACAGCGCTGACCCGGACGAGGTGATCGTCACTATCGGCTTAGAAGATGTGGTAGTTGTGCGCGATGGCAATGCCACCTTAATTGTAAAAAAAGACCGCACTCAAGAAATCAAGCAGGCTGTAAAGTCTCTAGGCGCAGAAGACAAGTTCAAGCATCTGCTGTAAATCAGCATTAACACGCTTTTAGCTACATAACGTCAGTTCGGGATAAGAATAGCTAGAATGTGCCATCGGAGATCTTTTCTCCCCTTACCAAGGGGAGATGCCGCAGGCAGAGGGGTTCCGGCTGAGCACAGAGCATGTCGCCAGGACCCCTCCCTTACGGTTCCCCTTGGTAAGGGGAACCTAGACCGGCTTTGATAGGAGAGCTTTGAGCGGTTGACCATGAAACACCTTATCCCGAACTCAGGTTACACAGTTCTTTGGGCAGTTCTTTGGATGAAAACGCTACGCTGATAGAGGTACTTTCTACTTTATCAGGCTTCTTCTTAACATTTGGTTACCTCCAGACTGACCGGCCTCGTCCAAAGGGCTACTGACTCCCTGGCCATTTTCAAAAATATGCCCCGGCTGATTCGGCTGGTGTGGTCGGCGACGCCAGGGGCGCTGATGGTCAGTATTGGGCTGACGCTGACTAGCTCGCTGATACCGGCCACGCAGATCTATATCAGTAAGCTGATTGTGGATCGGGTCGTGGCGCTGGTGGGTGAGGGGGCGGCGATCGCGCTTATGCTCCAATCTCTGCTGCCGCTAGTCGCCGCAGGTTTTGGCTTTTTGCTATTGCAAGCGGTTTTGCAGCAGCTGAGTGGCTATACCACGCAGGTAATGAGCGATCGCTTCCTACTCTTTGCCAACACCCAGCTGCTACAGCAGGCCACCCGTCTGGATTTGGCCCACTACGAATCGCCTGAATTTCACGATATTTTAGAGCGCGCCCAGCAGAGCGGCAGCAACTATCCCATGCGGGTGCTACAGCTACTGCTCAATCTGTTAGGTCAGGTAACCCGTCTAATCGGCCTGTTGGCTCTGCTGCTGCGGTTCAATCCGCTGGTATTTGTGCTGCTGCTGCTGAGTGCCCTGCCGACCTTTTGGGTAGGCGTACGGTTTTCTTCGCGGCGTTTTTGGATGACCCGCCGCCAGACGCCCAGCCGCAGACTGGCCGATTATTTCGGCAAAATTTTGACTGAGCCCTCCTACGTCAAAGAAGTTCGCCTATTTAACCTGGGCAGCTACTTAGTTGACCAGTACCACACCATTCGCGCTGAGTTTAACCAGGAGTCTCAGGCACTGGCCAAACGGCAGGGGCTCGCGCAAGTCACCCTGGAGATTATCTCAGCAGTCGGCTTTTACGGTGCTTACGCGCTGGTGCTGTGGGAAACCATTCGCGGCCTGGTCACCATTGGTGATTTAACGCTGTACGCAGGCACTTTTCAGCAGGCGCAGACGGCTACCGAAGGGATCTTGACGACCATTGCCACCCTCTACGAGTTCAATCTGTACGTCTCTCAGTATTTTGAATTTCTAGATCTTTCCCCTCAGGTCACCAGTCCTCGCCGATCTAAACCTTTCCCTGTCCCTATTCGTCAGGGATTAGTCTTACAAGATGTTTGCTTTACCTACCCTGGCAGCGACGCCCCGACGCTAAAAAATATCAACTTAACTGTTGGCCCCCAAGAGTGCATTGCTTTAGTTGGGCTGAACGGCTCTGGTAAAACGACGCTGCTCAAGCTGCTCACCCGCCTGTACGACATTGACCGGGGGCTGATTGCGATTGATGATGCGCCGCTGAGCGCGTTTGAGCTAGGCGATCTGCGGCGCAATATCGGTGTACTCTTTCAAGATTTTGCCCGCTATGCGCTGACTGCTAAAGACAATATTGGCTTTGGCAATTTGCCCAGCCGTGAGGATGGTGATCAGGTTTCGCGGGCGGCGATCGCGGCTGGGGCCACTGATGTCATCACTGGACTCGCAGGCGGCTATGACACCGTGCTGGGCAAAATGTTTACCGGCGGCGTAGATCTCTCCGGCGGGCAGTGGCAGAAAATTGGCCTGGCTCGGGCCTTTATGTCGGCAGCGCAGATCCTGATTTTAGATGAGCCGACGGCGGCGGTGGATGCGATCGCCGAGCACGATCTGTTCGAGCGTTTCCGGCAGCTCACCCAGGGCAAAATGACCTTTTTAGTCAGCCATCGCTTTTCAACCGTGCGCATGGCTGACCGCATCGTTGTGCTAGAGAATGGCGAGATTGTCGAAACCGGCACCCACGAGCAGCTGATGGCTCACCCAAGCCGCTACGAAGAAATGTTTCGCTTGCAGGCCGAAAGCTACACCACCGCATGAGCGGCGGATGTATCGAGATCTGACTAACAAATGTGAAAAGTTAGGTCGGATAGACGATTTGGCCGCTTTTAATGTCTAAATGCATGAGTTTGTAGCTAGGATTGGAAAGGCAACATTATCACTACAAACTTGCAATGGACATCCGATTTAAGCTTTGGATTGGCGTTTTTGGCTCGCTGCTGCTGCTGTGGGTAGGCGTGAATTTTTTGGTGTGACGTGCGCCTCGTCAGAGTTTAGGCCGTCGCAAATAGGCCCGCCCAGTCAATTTCGACCGGGCGATCGCCCTTACTGATCATTTCAAACGCCTTGTTTTCTGCTGCCGCACTCTCCAAACAGGCAACGCAGGCCGCGGCCACATCAATTCGGCTGGTCTGGCCGTTGAGCGTATCGCCCGTTGCCATCTCTACACCGAGCTTGCCCTTGGTACTGGCCTGCACCAGCGTGTTGAAGTCTCGTGAAGTGTAGGGCCCATCAATGAGCTGGCCGGGCCGAATAATCGTATAGGGCAACCCCGAGCGCAAGATCGCCGTTTCGCCCTTCAGTTTGGCATCCAGAACGCCGAAAGCATTGAGCAGCGTGTAGGGAAACTGATCGCGGCGAGCCACCCCACAAGAAGAAACAAAGACAAACCGCTGCAAATCGGTAGGCGCAGCCTCCACCAGATGGCTCACGCCAATAGCGTCTACCGCTTCGGGCGAATTGCGAGCATGGGTATTGCGAAAATCTGCGTCCAGGTAAATCTTGGCCCAGTTAGCCGCCTGCTCCAGCGGATTGCTCTCCATATCTAGCTGAAAATCCCATCGGCTTGAGGGAAGAGCGGTAGTGCCAGTCGCACAAATCAGATAGGTAATGCCTTCAGTTGCCGCGCTCAAGGTGGCGGGCTGACGAATATCACCCACTGCGATCGCTACGTTACCGGCAAACATAGTCTGGGCCTTGTCAGCGCTGCGAGTCAGCACCCGCACCGGGTAGCCTGCCGTCAGCAGATTGGCTACTACCAGCTGGCCGACGCCGCCTGTAGCCCCCGCTACGAGCACCTGCGCATTTTTCTTGATAGGAGGGGTATCCTGCGGGGCAGTCATTCTATTATCCGTACATCATTTGAGAGTGGCCTTCGTTAATTTAACGCTAATCCGCTTAGGATCTTCAAGGGCAGATAGCGCCCAGGCTCTTTCGTATAGCTCCTGTCGAGTTGCTTAGGACACTTTGATCGGCTAAAACCCTTATCTGACAGTAGGCAACTCGACTCGCAAAGTAAGAATGCATCCTTACTTTGCTGTAACTGTCAGGATTTTGTTTAAAGCTTGTTGAAAGAATGGCTAAGCAAATACGCGCACAGCGGTTTGCTCGTTAAGATCGGCTTGGCTTGGTCGGCTCAGCTGACCAGACAGCCGCCCGCTGCCTTTTGTAAGCATCCGTCTATTCAGGCACGAATCTACCGCCCTCGCTCCAGCACTTTTTATGCTTAAGCAGCCCTTTCTCAAATGGACCTCCAGCAAGCAGTTTAGTCCGCAGAATTTGAAAGCGTGGGCAGCGACTGTCCCTATTCATAAAGCAGCGGCTGTTTTAGGCATCGTAGCAACAGGTGCAGGCGTTGGCCTCACGCAGATAGCTCCGACGACCTTGCAGGCTACCTTGCTACCTAAGCGAGCGATCGCCACTTCCCCCCTCAGCTACCCAGGAGATCCGGCTGCTGAAACTTTCCTCGATACCCGAGACCTGTTCTTAACCAACCAAATTTTTTATCGCAAAGTAGAAGCGCTCGCTCAAATATCTAGAGCAGCCTCTACCGCCTCTCAGACAGCAGCCCGGCCCGAGGCGATCGCTGCTACAGCCCCAAGTCAATCAGAACAGGTAACAGCCGCTGCGCCCCCGGCTCCGAAAGTAGCCCCCCCGCAATTTTCGGGGACGACGATCGATAGCGTGCTAGAAATGCGGGTAGCAGTTGCTAAAGATGTAGATGCGATCGCGTTTGCCACCTCAGACAGCGGCGTTGTTACCGACTTAGATGGCAACGTTCTCAAGTCCCTATCTGCCGGGTCTGCCTCTTTAGCTGAAATTAGCAACGGCATTGTTGTCGATGGCGCGGCGATGCCTACGGCTTTTTGGGTCTATCCCGAAAATGGCGGCTATGTGGCGATTGGCGACACCTGGTATCGGGGGCGGGTGCTGGTGGCGCTGCGCGATCGCGGCCTGATCGCTGTGAACTATGTGCTTTTGGGCGACTATCTCTACAGCGTTGTCGGCAGTGAAATGTCGGCGAGCTGGTCACTCGAAGCGCTCAAGGCCCAAGCAGTAGCGGCCCGCTCTTACGCCCTGACGCACAATATTCGCCCGGCCAGCGAAGCCTACTTCGACCTGGACAATACCCCACGCTTTCAGGCCTACAAAGGCATTGCCCGCGAAGCCAACACGACTCAGGCGGCTGTCCAAGAGACCGCTGGTGAATTTATCAGTCATGAGGGCGGCATTGTCGAATCGCTGTACGCGGCCTCTCAAGCAATTGTCGACGATGCCCACAGCGGCAGCGGTATGAGCCAGCACGGAGCGAAGGACATGGCTAACCAGGGCTATAGCTATATGGAGATTTTGGGTCACTACTATCCTGGGACTGCCCTGGGACGATTGGAGACGGACGCAGAGTAGGTGGAGGGGCGATCGCATCAGGTACTTCAGTCACAAGCTGATGCCAAGCGCTCTGCATAGCCGTTAACTCCTAACATTGAGCGAACCTGCCTTCCAATGCATACCCGCTTAAGGCCAGTAAGACTTTGTACAAGGAAAATCTAAAGGCTTTTAATATTCTAAACCCTGAGGTATGGAGCCTGGTGAGCGATCACAGCTATCAACGAGTTGCCTACTCGACGTAGCTCTGTCACTGCCGGTCTTGACCTGTGATATGCGTATGAGGGGCGACAGTAATGAGCGGGTCAGACTGTTGGTCTAGGCGCGGTAGCTCGGCTACTAGATAAGGCTCCACTCAAGAAGCTTGTGCTTCGTATGGTTATACATCTTGAATGTTGCTTCTCTTGAGATGCTTAGTGCGAGGCTATGAACAGCCCTGTTTCGGTTCTCTAAGAAATTCTGAGCCAATTCGTACTCATCGTTAGAAATTTCGCCAAGTGAGTACATATAGTTAAGAACACTTCGATCAGATGTGGCGTCTATCGGAACGCCCGCCTTCTCTCCGGCAAGGCGCATCGCCGAGATATACACTGACCAGAGGTAAGGTAAAGCCAGGTCATAATTCTCTCCGGAAAGGAGAGTTTCTAGCCTGTCAAGCATTTTTTTAAGAGTCTGAGGATCGGCTTGACCTTCAGAGAGAGTACGCTCTATCGGCTCTATGTCATCAATCGTTGAAAGCATAAAGCGCCAGTTTTCGTGGCTTCCAACAATATCTGCAATCTCTTTGTAACGCTCGATTGAACGGTGAGACCCTCTTAGTTTTATATCGATAATGAGGTTCTCATCGCCACGGGTCGCCAAGATATCAGGGCGGTATCGATTCAAGTCAAACGGAATGATAGAAGGATCAGGTTCAACGACAACAGAGTATCCTTTCTCTTTCAACTCATTAGCGGTCGATTGAACGGCTAACTTCTCTTGCGTAGACCCACTCATAATCTCACCTCCGTGTTGAGTTTATGTGACCTGGTGACCCGGATGTAGACACACTCCGTCTCTTGGATAAATGCCTCGGCTAGCTGCGACGGTAACCCTACAATATCGATTTGGTCAGAGAGAAACCGCATGTGACCTGTAACATCCCAAATGAGACCATCATTAGCATAGACTAATGAATTCAGTGCATCCTGTATTGGCTTAATTATATTATTGATGTCACACGGATCGCTTTGGCAAAGGTAGACAACTGTAAACTTGAGCGCACCAGTCGCAACCGGGCTTTGTTTCCAGACCGAAAAAGCTCTGCCGTATACATAATCTTTCCAAGCTCGCCTATTTTTACTATCTTTTGACTGATATGAAACGGGTCTACGTGGTAACAGCAGCTCGAAGATGACCGTCATAATCTTGCGGTTCGGGGATTTAATTTTCAGGGAGTAGCCATGACCTTGGGCTCAATGTCAGCCCATCCATTAGTCTGTGCGTCAGCTAAATAGTCATCAACAATAGACTTAAATATAGCCTCAAGCTCAGATGGAGTCGTCCCCTCGGCAGTCAGGTATAGACCCTCGGCATTAGCGATAGAAGTATAGATGCAGCCGTCTTCAAAATCTACTTCTATTTCGCCTAGGTAACCTTTGTGCTCAATTGTGTTTTTTCATTGGTCACCGTCCTTGCTATGGCGATCACAGCCTAACGCAACGAGTAGATTAGAGATCTCTAAAGACCCAAGCTTTTTGCTGTAGTGCATCACCTAGATCTCACAGTAAATTCTAGCTCTACTACTAAGTCTTATCGGCTTTGGTCTCGTGGCTATGTCCGCTTCTCTATTTCCGGCTGCGCCACGTCTATGATTTGAGCAGGGCAAGGTCTAAGCAGAGCAAACATATACTCATTTCATAACGACAGAGTGCGGTTTCTACGTTTAGTTGCTTGCAAACTGACGCTTGTTTTCTCAATAAGGCCATTTCTGAACCCTGCTATTGAGAAAAACGGCGGAGTATACGTTTGCCCTGATGGTCTAAGAGATTGAGATTTTAGCTCCCCACAGAACTTGACTTTGATTGCTCTTGCTTAGGCCGCTTACCCCAAGGCTTTAAGACCGAAATCACAATAATGACGGCAAGAAAAAGAACCTGAATAAGCGTTCCGAGCAACACCCCCTTCGCGTCAAATCCATAAATAGGGTTTTCTAAAGCCTGCAACCCTGATTGCCCCGATAGCTCAGCGGCGACATTTCCCCACGGGAACAGCCAGAAAGTTCCAAAAATGACCAGAGAAGTGGTCAGCGCCCATTTTGCAATGACCCAGTAAAACTTGATAAATCCATAGTTCGTCCCCCAGCACAGAAAGGTCGCAGTGATGACTGAGCCAATCGCTGCGGGAATTACAATCCAGTCATCCAGCAGAGTAATGGCCGAGTTGAGCGTGAACAGTGCCTCTCCACTCGCTGAACCTGTGTTCCTCAACGAGAGAAGAAACATGCTCAATACGGCTCCTGTCCATAACGCGGCAAATCCGATATGGGCAGATACTAGCCATTTTTTTTGTTCAATACTAAGCTTTGCCATTGTTTTCTTGACTCCTTAATGCTAATTAACACCAGTCCAAAGGGCAGACCACCAAGAGGTGCTCTCCTTATAATTTTACTTAGCGTATTGACTATTAATGTATTAAATAAATTGCAAAAATGCAATATTACATCTAGGAGTTGGTAAAACTTAGAGAAGGTTGTAAACTACTCGGTCAAGAAGCTTCAGCAGAACATCTTGGTCTGCTGCCGGAATGCCATCAGTTGCGCTTTTGATGGTTTCTGCACCAACTGAGGGAAGGACGTGCATTAGCGCTTTTCCCTCGTCGGTTAACCAAATGCGGACAACACGTCGATCTTCAGAATCTCGCTCTCGGTAGACTAGGCTGCGGGCTTCCATCCGATCAACTACTCCGGTCAGCGTTGCGCCTAGCTGCTTGAGTTTATCTGCGATGCCCGAGGTCGAAAGGCCGTCTTCTTCCCATAAGCAGCACAAGACGAGGTAGTGAAAGGGAGTAAGACCATAGGGAGCCAACCGTTCCAGAAAGTCCCGATACATCAGCTGAGACACTAGTTTGGCCTTGTAGCCTAAGTTGTAGGGTGCTAGGGCGTAGCGCCACTGCTGAAGAAACTTAGCGTTTTTAGCGTTTGAGGAGGAATTAGGCATCTATAAGCGAGGTCAACCCCTTGGGTTGTTCTAGTGCAACGACTATTCTATGGCACTAGAACTGCTAATGAAATCTGGAGTGCGTTGAGACGCGCCTGTTTTCCTTTGCCATTGTCCGTGCTGTCGAAGGATGATGATGATCGTGCGATCGCTCATTCAAGCGCTGGACAAAGAGCCTCTCGCCATATGATGATTTCGTGTGATTTGCCAATAACCTAATTGACACTGCAAAAAGGGGGCTGCTACGCTTGCTTAATGCTGTTGCCCAGTAAAAACACGTAAGGGTGTGGGGTAACGGCTAAACCGCCTCGAAAAATTGAGTCGCGCACGGAATTGGATTGCAGCCAAGACCGTACGCTAGCCCCGACGCTGAAACGACCAGCGAGGAGGTTGTGGTCATGATGCCATAGCCGCCCCGACTTTTTGTGTGTTGGAGCGGCTTTATTTTTCGTGGTTTCCTCTTACAACTTCTTTGGAGAAAACCATGAAACCTTCTACTTTCCTCACTGGGCCGTCGTTTGAGCGGCCTACTCTTGACCTTTCCCCACTGCCGCAGCTAACGGCTAATGAGGGCGTGCCCGGTGAAACGATTCGGCATATTTTGCTAGGCCAGGCCGGAGCGATTCGGCAGACGATTCATTTGCTACATTCGCTGCACTATGCGGAGGCAGTGCTCTGGAGCCCAGTGGTGACGGTTGAGGAGCCGCTAGTGATTACGCCAGCGCGAGGGGAGGCCGTGAGTCTGCTGCGGAAGTTGGTTTAGGGAAGGGTTAAAAGCTGGGGGAAGGGAGGCGATCGCCTGAGCTAAATTCTCACTATGACCTCGCCAACAATCCCCCACTCAGCCGCCGCAATGCCTTTTGCACCATATCGGCGTACTTCAGCTCGCCCGTAAATATCTTCACCATCGCTCGCGTCGCCGAAGGCTGCTTGATGATTGTGCGATAGCCCAGTTTAGGAGCGGTGTAAAATGCCTTTGCCAGCCGTGATGCCAGGCGCATTTCACTTCCTAACTCGTCGGCAATGACGCGGCTATAGTTTGCTAGAGCGTCTGAGTCGCCCGCTAGCGCCAGGTCAACGGCCTCAGCCGCTTTGATGCCGGTGAAAATAGAGGGGCGAATGCCTTCGGCAGTAAAGGGATCGACGATGCAGGCGGCTTCTCCAGCGAGCAGCGCATTTTGGGTGTGCAGGGTTTGGTCGCCGTTCCACAGGCATACCGGGTGGCCGTGTTTTTGGGTGCGATCGCCATCCACCCCAAACGAAGCCGCATAGTCCACCATCGGCTGCACCAAATCGCCACCCTTGCGCTGGTTTGTACAAAAAGCGCCGCTGCCAATCGAGTAGCCGTCGGCCTTGGGAAAATTCCACACGTAGCCATTCTTCAGCAGACCAAACTCAAAATGCACAACGTGACCATTCTCTACCGTCACCTTCGGCTCAATCTCAATCGCGCCCGCAATGCTTGTCTTGCGTTCTTTAAACCCGAGCCACTTGGCCATCGGGCCTCTTGCACCATCGGCAGCGATCAGATATTTGCCGGTTAGCGTCTCATTACGGCTGGTTGTCACCTGCCAGCAGGTCTTGTCAAAAGCAATTCCAGTTACCTTTGTATCGTCTTGCAGAACCGCTCCTTTACCTTGGGCCTGCTGCACAATATAGTGGTCAAACTCATTGCGACGCACCATCCAGATTGGCAAGCTCAAGTCAGTTTCTACCGCATCTCCAAGCTTCCAGGTATACCGGGCGCGAGTCACCTTTTGCGAAATCACCGGCTCAAAGTCAAAGTCAAACCATTCTGCGATTTGGGGAGAAACACCGCCACCACAGGGTTTGTAACGAGGTAACGAGGATTTTTCAAGCAGCAGCACCCGATGGCCCCGCTTGCTTAAATGGTAGGCTGCACTTGCCCCCGCTGGCCCCGCGCCGACAATAATGCAGTCGTATGGTGACATATTTAAGAATCCCTGTTGTTAAGGCCGCAAAAGCTAGCTACAAGTTTATCCTTTGAATGGCCTCGTTAATGTGACCTGCGTTTAAGGGAGAACAAGCCGTGAAGCAAAGGCAGTTGCTGTGGACTCAGGCGCTGCGCCGCTGGCAAACTATCGTTTTGCTGGGCAGTACTGGGGTGGGCTATTTTTTGCTGCTGGTGGCAACTGATTTTCGAGGGGTGGCTTGGGTATTGGGCGGAGTGGTGGCGATCGCCATGCTGATCACCTGGTTTCAGCAGTTCTGGGTAATCAAAAGTGACGAGGATGAGCCTTTTGAGGAAAATAGGCTTTAGTGAAAGGCATCCATTCTTCAGAAAGCAGCGTCAGATTGCTCAATGATTCGAGACAGCGGATTTTGACCTGGGTCTTGAGTGGCTGCGCGGTATAGCTCTATTGCATGGTCTCGGATTTTTAGCTGCACGGGCATCTCAACGTAAGGCTCATAGTTGAGTTCGTCTGTTCCATCGACGTTAAATCTGCCCAGGGCATAGTAAAGCGGAAAGTAAATGTCAGTACCTGCGTCGGTTCTTTTGGACAGAAAAAGAATGTACTTTGAGCCTGGCTTAACGGGGCGGTAGTTGTTGGGTGTGCTGAGTACCAGCGATCGCTCATTCCAATCCTCATGACCGACCGGCAACCGGTAAATCTCATCGTCGAGAATAGCGACGTCTTGACCTAACCGAATAACATCGCCGTCTTGAAAGCTGCCTTTTAGCACCGTCTCTATCGCAAAGTCAGAGACAGAAAATTCGTATCTCGTAATATCGTCATGTACTTTGATCTCGCTTCGTTCTAGAGATTCTAGAGGTTTGCCGATGGCGATCGCATCTGCTCTTTCAGCAATCTGTCGGAAGTTATTGGGGAGGCCAGTGCACAGCAGCTCTGCTCGAATGGCATTGATAGGAAGGTTTTCTCCTGAGCTGGTGACGTAAAGATCTTCCTCAAAATAGCGGGTATCTTCGTCCTGCAATTCAGCAACCGCCTCACGGTCAGCCACCTCTTGGATTGGTTTCTCTACGCGCCCACAGCTCACGCCTACGGCTGAGATAACACCAATGATCGGGCAAATGAAGCGTTTCTTTCTCATAGAAGGGAGCTATAAAATCCGGTGACGCGACAAAACGTTCTCAGACACGGCTTTAGGTGATCATTCACAGGCTATCTTCTATCTCAACTCGCGCTGCTTCAGTTACCAAATCTGAAACAGATTCGCGGTAGCCCTAAAACAAAATGGGATACACCACTGCTGAAAATATCGAGATCTAATGTGTATAGTGTGTATAGGCTGATAGTATGACCAGTCGACAGATTATATCCAGGCTCAAGCGCGAAGGTTGGGTTTTAGTCAATACCAAAGGCAGCCATCAGCAGTTTAAGCACCCAGCAAAAGAGGGCCGTGTCACGGTTCCTCATCCCAAAAAAGACCTGCCGATTGGAACTGTGAAGAGTATTGCAAGGCAAGCGGGTTGGCAATGGCCCATAAGTTAGGAAACCAAAAGAGATGCGCTATCCAGTTGTTATTCATAAAGACCCTGATCGTGACTATGGGGTAACCGTTCCTGATTTGCCTGGCTGCTTTTCGGCAGGAGCGTCGCTAGACGATGCCCTCAAGAGTACGGTTGAAGCTATCGAGTGCCACATCGAGGGATTACTGATCGACGAAGAGAAGATTCCCTCCCCTGCCGCTATCGAAACGCATAGAGGAAATCCTGATTTCGCGGATGGCATCTGGGCGTTAGTCGATGTTGATTTGTCGAAGCTATCAGGAAAATCTCGTCGCGTTAACATCACGATTCCCGAGCGCATCCTCAGTCAAATCGATAATTTTGCTAGCCGCCACGGTGAAAGTCGATCTGGTCTGATCACCACTGCAACGCTTGAATACATATCTGCTCAGGAGTCGAATTCCTCTGACGATGCAGGCGCAGCTGCCTGAATAGGATCACATTTACAGTAAACAACTAGAAAGACAGAAAGCCCCTACCAGCACAGGACTGATAGGGGCTTCCCTGTAGCCATGCAGCTACCCGAAGCAACTAGCTCAGCAGCGCATTCGCCCGAGACACCACGTTATCGATGGTGTAGCCAAACTTCTCCATAACCACGCCGCCCGGAGCAGAAGCCCCGAAGGTATCGACGCTGATCATGTCGCCTTCGTCGCCGTAGTATTTAGCCCAGCCAAAGCTACTCATAGCTTCAACCACCAGGCGCTTCTTCACAGACTTAGGTAGCACAGACTCTTTGTAAGCTGCGTCTTGCTCTTCGTACAGCTTCCAGCAAGGCATAGAAACTACACGAACTTTTTTGCCGTCCCCGCGCAGCTTTTCAGCCGCATCTTCGCAAAGCTGCACTTCACTGCCAGTCGCAATCATGATCAGGTCGGGTGTGCCGTCTGAATCAGACATGATGTATGCACCTTTGGCAACCGCGTCGATGGAAGAACCGGGGAGGTTGCGCAGTCCCTGACGAGAAAAGCACATCAGCGTGGGGGCATTACGCTTTTGGATGGCAATTTTGTATGCGCCGGAGGTCTCGTTGCCGTCGGCAGGACGGATCACGTACAGGTTGGGAATGGCGCGCAGAGAGGCAACCGTTTCTACCGGCTGGTGGGTGGGGCCGTCTTCACCCAGGCCAATCGAGTCGTGCGTCATTACATACACAACGCCTGCTTCAGACAGAGCCGAGAGGCGAATCGCCCCGCGCATGTAGTCGGTAAAGACCAGGAAAGTCGCGCAGTAAGGAATCAGACCGCCGCCGTGCAGGGCAATGCCGTTACAGATTGCGCCCATGCCGTGCTCGCGCACACCGAAGTGAATGTTGCGATTTTCGTAAGCGCCTTTTTGGTAGTCGCCGGAAATTTTCAGCTCGGTCAGGTTGGAGTGAGTCAGGTCAGCAGAACCGCCGATTAGTTCAGGCAGGGCAGGAGCCAGAGCGTTCAGCGTTGCTTCCGAATTCTTGCGAGTGGCCAGTGCTTTGTCTTCGGGTGTGTAGGTCGGCAGCGCGTCTTCCCAGCCGTCAGGCAGTTTACCAGAAATCATTCGCTCAAACTCAGCCGCTTCTTTCGCATACTTGCTGCGGTAGGTCGACAGGGTCTTCTCCCAGTCGGCTTCGGCTTCAGCGCCTTTGTCAACCGCCTGACGATAGCGGCTGAGCGCATCTTCAGGAATTTCAAAGAAGTCGTACTTCCAGTCCAGGTTTTCGCGAGTGGCAATGGTCTCATCGTCGCCGAGCATAGCGCCGTGAATGCCGCCAGTACCTGCCCGATTCGGCGAGCCATAGCCGATGGTGGTCGTCACCTTGATCATGGTGGGCTTATCGGTGACCTTTTTGGCTTCAGCGATCGCCTCTTCAATCCCTTTCAAATCACTATTGCCATCTTCCACATGCAGCACATGCCAGCCATACGCCTCAAAGCGCTTGCTCACATCTTCAGTAAAGGCAATGTCTGTAGAACCATCAATTGAAATATGGTTGTCGTCGTACAGGGCAATCAGCTTACCGAGGCCCAGATGACCGGCCAAAGAGCAAGCCTCACCCGAAATGCCCTCCATATTACAGCCGTCGCCCATAATGGTGTAGGTGTAGTGATCGACCACCGTGCAGTCAGGCTTGTTGAACTTAGCGGCCAAATGCGCTTCAGCTATCGCCAACCCGACCGCGTTACAAACGCCCTGACCCAGAGGGCCAGTTGTCACCTCAATACCGGCAGTCTCAAAGTTCTCAGGGTGACCAGGTGTGGTAGAACCCCACTGACGGAACTGCTTGATGTCGTCAATGCTGACGCTGTCATAGCCCGTGAGGTATAGCATGGCGTACTGCAACATGCAGCCGTGGCCCGCTGAGAGGACAAAGCGATCGCGGTTAAACCACTTCGGATTCTTCGGATTGTGGCGAATAAACTTATCCCACAGCACAAAAGACATCGGCGCAGCGCCCATCGGCAGACCGGGATGCCCCGACTTTGCCGTATTCACAGCGTCAATAGCCAAAAATCTAATGGAATTGATACACAGCGTTTCGAGCGATTGAGTTGCGACAGCCATAGTGGGTTTCTTGTGGGTGAACGACGGGAGGTAAGAGCGGGTTATAAAACTCTCAGGCAATGAGGCCATTATACTGACGAATCAGTCACATCTTCAGACGCGACTGATCGGCCTAACAGCTCATTCTTCAGCGTACTTCTTAAAGGCTAACGTGACGTTGTGACCGCCAAATCCGAACGAGTTGGACAGCGCGACATTGACCGTCTGATTGCGACTCTTATCAGCCACATAGTCCAGATCGCAGGCCGGGTCGGGATTGACCAAATTGATAGTCGGCGGCACTTTGTCGTTGGCGACGGCCATAGCTGCCGCGACGCCTTCGATGCCGCCAGAGCCGCCGAGTAAATGACCGGTCATGCTCTTGGTCGAGCTAACGGTAATGCTATAAGCGTGGTCACCCAAAACAGTCTTAATCGCAGCGGTTTCGTTAGGGTCGTTAACTGGGGTGCTGGTCCCGTGGGCGTTGACGTAGCTAACGTCTGTTGGCGAAAGGCCACCGTCTTTTAAGGCTAGTCGAATAGCGCGGGTAGCTCCTTCGCCGCCCGGAGCCAGACTGGTCATGTGGTAAGCATCGCAGCTCATGCCATAGCCGACTATCTCAGCGTAGATGCGAGCGCCCCGGCTCAAAGCGTGGTCGAGGTCTTCCAAAATCAGAATACCGCTGCCTTCACCGAGCACGAAGCCATCGCGATCGCGATCAAACGGACGACTCGCACGGGTCGGATCGTCATTGCGAGTAGACATCGCCCGCGCCGACGAAAAGCCTGCAAACGTCAGCGGCGTCACTGCCGACTCGGTGCCACCACAAATCATCGCCTGAGCGTAGCCGTTTTGCACCAGCCGAAAGGCATCGCCAATCGCATTAGAACCGGCGGCACAAGCCGTCACCGGGCAGGAGTTTGGCCCTTTTGCACCAGTTTGAATGGCCGTCAGCCCAGCGGCCATATTCGCAATCATCATCGGCACCATGAACGGGCTACAGCGACTTGGGCCACGGGTGAGATAGATTTCCTGCTGGTCTTCCATTACCTGAATGCCGCCGACACCCGTGCCGATCATCACACCAATTTGCTCAGCGTTGAGGTCGGTAATCGCTAGCTTGGCATCGGCTAGCGCTTGCTTGCTGGCAGCGATCGCAAAATGAGCAAACCGCGCCGCCCGCTTCGCATCCTTACGGTCCATATAGTCCAAAGGGTCAAATCCCTTGACTTCGCCAGCAATTTGGCTACCGTGCTGTGACGGGTCAAATGCTGTAATTCTACCAATGCCGTTCCGACCGCTGATCAACCCCTGCCAGTAGTCCTCCAGGGTATTGCCAATGGGCGTTACGGCACCCATACCAGTAATTACAACACGCTTTTTTTCTAGATTAGCCATAGTTCTAATGACAACGAGGGGCTGCGGCTTGTCAATTCATCAGACAAAACCAGAAGGCCAAAAGCCCACTCGATCAACTCAAAATTGGGTAAAGCTAACAAAGTGCGGCTGGTTTTTGACCGCTGACTTTCGACCGCTGTGACCTGACGGCAATAAGCCCAGCCAGCGGATTCCAGTCAGCAAGCCGGGGCTAAGAGGCTTTCGCCTTGATAAAGTCAACAGCCGACTGCACGGTGCTGATACTTTCAGCCGCTTCGTCGGGAATTTCAATGTCAAATTCTTCTTCCAACGCCATTACTAATTCAACGGTGTCAAGCGAATCAGCGCCCAGGTCATTGGCGAAGTTAGCCTCTGGCTTAACTTCGGCTTCGTCTACGCCGAGCTGCTCAGAAACAATCTTCTGAACCTTTCCTAAAATGTCGTCACTCATTACTGTAATTACCTTCGAACAGCGGCAAAAAGCCCAAAAAAATCACCCAAACTGATACTACGTGTCGCTGCTGCGCTGTAGCAGTGTTCAATTTAGGTTTCATCATCTTATAGGAAAGCGTGCCCCCCTTGCGTCGTCTCATCTGGCCATTTTAAGCGGTCAATCAGCGCAATTCTCTAGAGAATATTACATTCCATAAATTTTTGTCCCTCTCTCTGTCAAATCTCTCATGTCGTCGGGATAAACTGCTGGTGGGTTGGAGAACCCTTGCTCGCGGTTGACAGCTAGGGCAGCTTCGGGGCTGGTCTTTAGCGACTGGCAATATTGCAATAGTAATTTTGGAGTCTATACTTCATGTCTCATTCAGTAAAAATTTACGATACCTGTATCGGCTGCACCCAGTGTGTCCGCGCTTGCCCTACCGATGTGCTAGAGATGGTGCCCTGGGATGGCTGCCGGGCCGGTCAAATCGCTTCCTCCCCGCGCACTGAAGACTGTGTGGGCTGCAAGCGCTGTGAAACAGCTTGCCCTACCGACTTCTTGAGCATTCGTGTTTATCTGGGCGCTGAGACCACTCGCAGTATGGGTCTAGCCTACTAAGGCTCTGATTATCCCTCTTGGTTTAGCGGGTTGTTTCGGCTGGCCTTTCTAGCTGACGGTTGAGTATAGATACTTGTCAAAATCCTCTGTTAGAGTGTGCGGTCACACGAGCTGACAGAGGATTTTTTGTGGATTGTCTTTGCGACGCTGTATGAGATTTAGGCTCTATCTGACTGGGATCTATCTGGCGGCAGCTACTTTTTTAACCGCTAAAACGCTGCCGAATAGACCGATGCCAACACCCAAAAAAGTGAGGGCAATCGGTAGCAAAACCCACTGTTGCGCGGTGAGCTGTAGACCGCTGATCAAAAACTTCATAAAAGCAGGCTGCTGATGGGCCAATAGCGATCTGAGCCCTGCTTGAATGGATAGCAGTAGCCCCCACGAGCCGCCTGCACCCGCCAGGCCAAAGGCAGCGCCCTGGAGTAAAAAGGGCAAATAGATCCAGCTGCGGGTGGCCCCGACTAGCTGCATAACTTCTATTTCGTGGCGACGGGCGATCGCAATTAGTCGAATAGTGGTGGTGACAACGGCGATCGCCGTCAAGCTCAGCAAGCTCACCACCGACAGGCTAGCCCAGCGCAGCCCCTGATTGAGATCGCGCAGCTGCTGCACCACCTCACTGACATAGAGCACGTCGCTAACCCCGGCTATATTTTTCAGAGCCTTAGCCAGCTGAGGCACCTGCTCTGCCACCCGCGCCTTTACCTTGAGTTCATCCACTAGCGGGTTGCCATTGAGCTGGGAGACCGCATTTGAAACATTCGACAGGCCCAAATCTTGAGTGAGCTGTGTCCAGGCCTGCTCTTTGCTAACCGCTTCGACAGTGACCACACCGGGCAGCTGCTGCACCTGACCCAAAAGACTGCTAGCATCTACACCGCTATCTAAATAGGTAGAAATTACCAGCTGAGAGCCAAACTGATTGAGCAAACCCTCTATTTGCCAGCTGGCTTGCAGGCTCACTCCAAACAAAAAAAGCAGTACCGTCATCGTACTGATAGCGGCCCAGTTCATCCAGCCACCTCGCTTTAGTCCCCGCAGAGTTTCATGCAGTAGATAATCGGTCTTGGTCAGCGATTTCAGCACAGCGATATCCTATGGGTTCCACAGTCGGATTCTCTAGGGCCTCAGTTTGCCCCTATCAAAGGCGGTTGATATCAACTGGACGTAAATCAGAATTTTCTGGGGTAGCTAGTTAGAATTATTTTGGATTCGCTCATCTCGAAGTCAGTGTGAGTTGTTACAATGAACTGACTAGCCCAGCCTTTTAATACCTATCAAGAGCCCATGACCGCAGTCATCGAAGTCGAAAAGAAAAAGCTCAAAAAGCCGCCCCTGGCCATTTCTTACCTGGGCGATCGCGGCCTGCGCCAGCCTGCCAAACGAGTCGCCAAAATAGACAATGACCTGCGCGAACTGGTGCGTAAAATGCTGCAAACCATGTACAGCGAAGATGGTATTGGCTTAGCCGCGCCGCAGGTAGCCGTCAATAAGCAGCTGCTCGTCGTAGATGCCGACCCTGAAAACGCGGCAACACCGCCTTTGGTGTTGGTCAATCCCAAGATCATTCGCTACAGCAAAGAGCTGGCTACCGGTCAAGAAGGCTGCCTGAGCATTCCGGGCGTCTATTTAGATGTGGTGCGCCCGGCAGCAATTGAAGTCAGCTTTAAAGACGAAAATGGCAAGCCTCGCAAGCTCCAAGTCGATGACTTAGTAGCTCGTGTCATTCAGCATGAGCTAGATCACCTCACCGGCATTATGTTCGTAGACCGGGTAGAGAACGCCATTGCGCTCAATCAAGAATTGCAGAAGCACGGTTTCTCGGCTAAAGACGTTAAAAAAGCTAAATAGACCTCACTTTTCGCTAATAACATACAGCTTGGAGAAAATTCTGTGACCCCAAAGAGTGGCGCGTTTCTGGGTATAGCTTGTCTGACGGCGATCGCCGCAGTCGGCTCTATGTTTGAGCTATCATCTGGCGACCCTGACTGGGGCACCGCGCCTACGGCTGTGATTCTTGCCCTCAGCATCCCAGCGGGCATCCTAGCTTTTAGAGCCGCTGTCAAAGATGCCCGCGCCAACATGTAGCGGCAGTCCGCTGCGAGTCACTTGGTCTGTCGTTACGCAGAGATTTTGTCTGTGTTGCTGTATTCGAGCCAAGTGACCAACCTCATACAACAAAGAGCCCCGGTCCAGACAATTGAACCGGGGTTTTTTAAAAACTGCTCAAAACTGATCGTGAGCAATCAAAGCATAAGCTTATTCATACAGCCAGGGTTTCATCGCCGGATCCCAACTGCATAAGCTGCCCTCATCAAACCACAGTTTAATTTCGCCCTGAGCCGTTTCCGGCGCGTCAGAACCATGAATCAAATTGCGGCCAATGGTAATGCCGTAGTCGCCACGAATCGTACCCGGCTCTGCTTCTAATGGGTTAGTCGCACCAATCAGCTTCCGCGCCGAGGCAATTACGCCATCGCCTTCCCAAACCATGGCCACTACCGGAGCAGAGACAATGTAGTCCACCAAACCCTTAAAGAAAGGACGTTCTTTATGTACGGCATAGTGGGCTTCAGCTAGATCCCGCGAAACCGCCATCTGCTTGAGGCCCACCAGCGTGAATCCCTTGGTCTCCAACCGGCTGATAATATCGCCTACCAGTCCTCGCTGTACCCCATCGGGCTTGATCATGATAAAACTTCTTTCCACTGCTAAGCGCTCCTAAAATTTGCGTCTGCGAGTAAACCTTTCCTATGCTCAGCAACTGAGGTCGCTTTGTAAACCCCTTGCTCAGCAAAGAATCAGTAAAGATAGCTAGGAGCGGCAGCTATCCTCGCACCGCGGGCACTTCTATCGTGACGACTGAATCAGGCTCACTTCCCGTTGAGGTGCGCTGTGAAAGCTGACGCAGCGTCCGAATTTGCTTAGCGTTAGCCCAAGCGGCCTGGGTCTTTTCGTGAGCTTTAGCACCGTAGGGCCCTTCTGCGTAGGCCCAAGCCGATTCCGCTGGGGAAGAGGAATAATGCGAATCGCCGTGGACAGCCGCTACGTTAAAGACATAGATGATGTCGCCGCGCAACGTCGTCTCAAAACAGGCCGAAAAAGCCTGAGCTTGGTTGTTGAGATAGGCTTGAGCCGCTGTGCCATCGAGCCGGGTGTGCATGGCAAAATCCAACACACTGATGCGGCCCTGCTGCCGTCGCAACAGCTGGTAAAACTTGGTGTTTAGTCGGGCCTGATGGCGCTGCTGCCGCCGTTTGCGTTTTTGCTGCTGTCGCCATAGCCAGTAGCCCACTGCCCCCAGCCCAGAAAACGCCAATACTGGCAGCAGCAGTCGCAATAGCAAAATCACAACCAGGCTCAGAAAACCCAGGCCCAGTACTAAGCGAGATTTAATCTCAAGGTCAGAATGAGATGGCATCGAATCTTTAGGTATGCGGTGTTTCAAAAAGCTGCCCCTGTACTCTAGTCGCAAGGGCGAATATTGGCTACCCAAATCTTCAAAGGGCTCAGTCGGCTAATAGTTGGCATCGTCAGCAGTGGGGTTGCCCGCAAATATTTTGTAAGCCGCGATCGCAATTCTTTCCAAATCTTCATCTAGCAGGGGAGGCCACTGCACCTGCGTTGTCCGCCTCACTGCAAACAGGTTGCGGCTTTCATAGGCCGCCAAAAAGAGGGCCTGGGCCAACTCCCGGTTCAGCGTTGGCGACTCCTGCAAACCATTGTGAATCACCTTGAGAGCCAGCAGTAGCGTGGTTACCTGCCCAGGTACAGGTGGCTTCCCCTGACGCAGCCGACCTAAAAAAGTGTCGTCAGTTTCGTACCGGGGAAGGGTTTGGCGGGCGAGCATCTGACAAGCCGTCTCAAAGTCCATCGATATCTGAACGCCTGGAAAAAACCCAGGCGCAAAAAATGCATCAGTCCAGGGCAGTTGGGGCACCCTAGTAGCTATCTAATCAAAACCTGTCGCAGCAATTTAGGCAAGCTTTACAGATAATTCATCCTTCAGGGGTCTGAGCGCTAAGAAATCAAGTCAGACTGGTATGACCTGTGGTTTGCACTGCCCTTCCACTGTGCTTCTAACGTGATCTATGACCTACGCCCTCTCTACCGAGATCTATGACCTACGCTCCTGTGCCAATTCCCTTTGTCGATCTCTCCTGGCAGCATCGTCCGCTCCAGACGGACATTTTGGCGATAGTAGAAGCGGCACTAGAGAGAGATAACTATGTCCTCGGTCAGCCAGTTGCCGAGTTTGAAACGGCTTTTGCTAGCGCTTGCCAGAGCGCCCACGGGGTAGGCGTCGGCTGTGGAACCGATGCGATCGCGCTAGGCCTGCGGGCCTGCGGCATCTGCGCTGGAGACGAAGTCATCCTACCGGCCAATACTTTCGTCGCAACGCTGATTGGTATTGTTCGCACTGGGGCAATTCCGGTATTTGTCGATTGCGATCCGCAGACGGCGCTGATCGATCTAGCCGCCGCCGAACGCGCGATTACGCCCAAGACTCGGGCCATTGTACCGGTTCATCTCTACGGGCAAATGGTCTCGCCAGTCGCCCTGCTCGATCTGGCCAAGCGCTACAGTTTGGTTGTCTTTGAAGATGCGGCTCAGGCTCATTTAGCCGAGCGCGAAGGCTATCGGGCTGGCTCAGTGGGGCTGGCGGCGGCCTTTAGCTTTTACCCCAGCAAAAACCTGGGGGCTTTGGGTGATGGCGGTATGTTGGTCACCCACCAGACGCTGGTCGCCCAGACGGTACGATCACTGCGCAACTACGGGGCCACTCGTAAATATTTCCACACCGATCCGGGCGGTGTTAACAGCCGATTGGATACTATACAGGCAGGCGTGTTGCAGCTAAAGCTGCCGCATCTAGAAGCTTGGAACCGCGATCGCAATTGCCTGGCGGCCTATTACGATCAGGCAATTTCTTCCCTGGCAGACTACGGCATCAGCCCTATTAAAAACGTCAGCGGCCCCGGCCATGTCTATCATCTCTACGTCGTGCGAATCACCTCCAACTGCCCGATAGATCGCACCGTCCTACAGCTAGAGCTGAGCAGCTACAACATTCAGACCGGCATTCACTACCCCACCCCTTGCCACTTACAGCCCGCTTTCCAGTCTCTAGGCTACAGGCCGGGTGATTTTCCTCACGCAGAGACACTCAGCCAAGAAATTTTGTCTTTACCGATGTATCCGGGCCTCACCACCAGCCAGATTGATCGAGTAGTTGACACTCTAAAATCGGCCCTCACAGCGACACCTGCCCGGCCTGTAACTGCCGTCGATCTGACGGCTTAAACCGCTTCGCCTACCTCGCCAGTGTCATTTCGTACATTATTTTCTCTGTGGTATCACTCTCTCTATGCTAGTTTCCAAATCTAGAACACCGCTGCCGCTCGAAGCGATTATTCTCGGGCTGATTGGCATTCTCTACGGCCCACTGCTGTGGCATTGGGTAGATGGCTGGCTAAACAAATCCATCAGCATTCAGCACGAATATTTTAGTCATGGCCTCTTAGGCATTCCATTTGCGGCATACCTGGTTTGGGAGCGGCGAGCTGCCTGGCAAAAGCTGCCGCCTAAGATTCACTGGGCGGCGTTTCCCCCACTGCTGTTAGCAACAGCATTTTATAGCAGCGGTCTAGTGGACCTGATGAATCTGTCTCTGCCGCTGCTGCTAGTGGGTTTAGTACTGATGCTCAAGGGCAGAGCCGGGCTTAAACTACAGTCGTTTCCCTGGCTGCTGGTGCTGTTGGCTACGCCCACCCAGCTCCCCTACCTGATAGAACCCTACATACTGCCCCTGCAGGGTTTTATCGCCTCCGCAGCTGGCTTTATCTTGCAGCAGTTCGGTGTAGATGCGCAGGTTGACGGCATCTATCTCTCCGTGAGCAATCAGCTGGTTGAAGTAGCCCCTCACTGTGCCGGGTTAAAGATGCTGTTTACCAGCCTTTATATGGGCCTAATTTTGGCCTACTGGACCGGGCTTAACCGCTCCCGGCTTAGAACCGGCCTCTTTTTTGTGGGCATTGTCGGCATCAGCGTAGCGGGAAACATTATTCGGAATACGACTTTGGCTTTCTTTCACGGCGCTCAAATGACCAGAGCCTTTGACTGGCTACACGAAAGCTGGGGCGGCGACCTCTATTCAGCCGCTACGTTAGGAATGCTGATCGTCCTAATTCGACTCTTGGAGCAATATGCACCGGCCACCCTAAGGGTGAGCAGCCCAGGACACGGTGAGACAGGACACCGTGCGATCGCCAATCCCGCCTTAGATCTAGCGGGGAATCCGTCTATCAAGTCAGGTAGCCCTGACCACAGCCGGCCCAATCCGCCCAAACCCGACTACTTCTAAGACTGTCTCTTTAATAATCTGTAGCCACCTGTACAAAGCGGGTTCACCCAGTGTCTTCCACACGCCCCGATCAACTCCCTCAACGCTCTGTCCAAAATTCCAATACCGTTGTCAAGCTAGTTATTATGGCTGCCCTGGCGCTGTTGATAGCCGTGAGCGCCCTGCCGAGATATTTCTCCAGCTGGCCTTGGGCAACACCGCCCAAGCTACCTCACCAGAGCACCCTACAGGCTATTCGTGACGAGGGCGTCTCTCTCCCAGGTTGGGTAACCGATGAGCAGGCAAAAAACAAGCTCGGCGGTCACACCTGGTCTATTCAAAAGTTATCCCCGCAAGCTGCGGACGCAGCATCGCCAGTTTTTCTGCTGCTGCGTCCGCAGATATGGGAAGCTGACCAGCCAGAAGTGGAATGGCTAGATATCAAAGGTTCGCAACAGTGGACGACGGATTCTTATCAAGCAATATCCTTTAGCGCCCCAGCAAATAACCAAGAAAATTCTCAAACCGTCCGGATTAGGGGTGATTTCTTCCGTGCATGGAGTCAGGGACAAACCTACGCAATTTTACAGTGGTACGCCTGGCCTACCGGCGGCAGTGCTTCTCCAGCGCGGTGGTTTTGGGCCGACCAAAAGGCTCAGTGGAATCGCTATGAGAGAATGCCCTGGATAGCTGTCAGCATTTGGCTGCCCATTGCCCCGCTGAGCGATATTGCCCCTCACCAAATCACTGCCGAATCTCTCGGTAAAACCCTACAGCAAACGCTTTCGCAGACCGTTTTTACTGCGGCATCTGAAGGTCCACCTGTCGGCGCATCCGTGGGAGAATTGAATAGCTAGGCGGCGCGTCGCACTCAAATCGGCTGTTTATTTCGCCAAGATGACGCTATCGTCCTAGCTTATGTTGATTTGATAATAAAACAGGAAAATCCCTTTTGATGTGCGTTTTCTAACACTATATTTTACGTGGGTTCGTAAGATTACAGTAGCTGCCGTAGGTTGCGCTCCAAACCCGTTCTAGATCGGTCCCAAAGATCAGGTAGCCCAATTATTGCGTTACCACGCCCCCTGTCAGTCATTACTAAGCAGTTATGAATAACGGTTTATCAGGTTTCAACAGCTCTATCACGCCTAAGGCAGCCAGCCTCCCAGCCTTCTCTGTTCCATGGCTAGCAGGCACGCTGTCGCTGTGTATTGCTACTCTTATCGGCAGCGCTATTCCAGCTCAGGCCCAGACAGATCTACCGACTCTGCCTGATGAGCCCTCTATGCCAGTCTCGCCTGAGCCTGAGAATGTGGCTAATCCAAACCAAAGCCTTCTTCAGACAGATCCAGACTCATCAGCAGAGCAGGTGCCCAGCTTACCGCCTCAGCTCGGCCCTCGCTTTGAAAGCCCGCTGGTAGAACCTAATACCGTTATCAGACCGTCCAACCTGGAGCCCACTTTTGACGGGTACCATCTTGGCCCCGGCGACTCAATCTTCGTAAGCGTACAGCGCTATCCCGATCTGAGTTTTCAGGCCACCCTCGACTTGCAGGGCAATATTATTGTGCCCATTCAAGGTGCGGTTCCTTTTGAAGGACTGACCTTAGCCGAGGCTGAAGATCGTCTGCGCCTGGTTTACAACCAGTATGTCGTCATTCGCGATCTCCGCGACGTTTCAATCACGCTGGTAGCCCAGCGTGGGGTTGAAGTCACTATCTTGGGGGCGGTGCAAAGACCCGGCTTTTATCCCCTTACCGATCCCAGCGTAGCGACAGCGCTGCTGACTGCGGGCGGTGCCACTCGGACTTCAGACCTGCGAGCTATTCAGGTTCAAAGGCAGCTACGACGGGGCGATCGCATCGCAGAAGAAACAGTCGATGTTGACCTGTTTACCCCTCTAAAAGAAGGCAGTCCGCTGCCAGACGTCCGCTTAGAAGACGGCGATGTCGTCATCGTCCCTGAGCTAGATCCCAGTCAGCTCGATGAATATGATCGCTACCTAGTCGCTAGATCTACGCTGGCTCAGCCCATCATCAACGTGCGCTTCTTAAACTATGCAGGCGGACGAGGCGGCATTGGGACGCTCAATCTCAATAACGGCAGCACCTTTATAGATGCGATTTCGCTGTTAGGAGTCAACCCAGATACTGCAAACCTGGGTGATGTGGCACTGATTCGCTACGATCCAGAAACAGGCCGAGCAGTCACCGTCAGCTTGGATGCAAAATCGGCCATCCAGGGAGATATTACACAAAACCCGCCTCTAGAAGATAGCGATGTCGTTGTAGTAGGCCGAAACCTGATTGGTCGGGTATCGTTTGCACTACAAACCATTTCTCAGCCGTTCCGCGATGTCTTCGGCTTCACCGATTTCTTTGACGATGTCTTCAATAACAACAACGACAACAATAACTTCTTCCGTTAGCTTCTTCTGTTAGTTGGCGACTCGGCTTTCGATACGCTATTTCTGAGTTTTCCTTTCCGCAATTCGTTTTATTCGTATAGTCTGTCGTCACTCTCAACCCCTGACCACTCTCAACCCCTGACCTTTTCACAAGTAGTACCATGGCATCCCCTTTTATCAAACGCTATCTGCTTGCGCTAAACCGCTACAAGTGGCCAGGTTTGTTTACTTTCCTGTCTATTTTGGGCGCTTCTAGCGTGGTGGCTTTTCAGCCAGAGCCGCCGCAAGAGTACTACTCAGAGGGTGCCCTGGTTAATAATTCGCCGCTAGTTGCTTTTTCAGATACCAGCAGCCAGGTTCAAGCTCAAGGGCTTGGCATCATTAATGAAGACTTGCTGCTCTCCGATGTTTTGCTCAATGAGGTGTCTGCTGAGCTGAGACCTTTGGGCATTGAGCTGACTCCTCAGGAGCTGGTTGCTAACACGCGGATCGCGGTCTCATCACCCGATGATGAAGAAAACACCAATCCTGGTCTCACGCAAAGAGTGACGGTGCGCTTCGTAGGGCAAGATCCTGAAGTGGCCGAAACTGTTTTGAATGTGATGTTTCAGGCCATGGTAGAGCTTAGCCAGGCGACTAATAGAGCCAGGTTAGGGGCGATTACCAATGAGCTGAACCAGCGCCTGCCTGCCATTGAATCTGACCTGCGTGAGACTGAGCAGGCTCTAGAAGCCTATGACCGGATTGAAGGACCTGCCATTCAAGCGTCTGTTGATGGCAGCCTGCTCAGCGGTATTACAGGCAGTCAGCAGCAGCAGCGAAATAATCAGATTACGCTGGCGGGGATTGAGGCGCAGATGCGCAGTATTCAGTCTCAGCTAGGCATGACCCCTGATCAGGCCTATGCTTCATCGGCGCTGAGCGCAGACCCTTTGGTCGCTCAACTGCGGGCGCAAATTTCTGAAGCGGAGACTCAGCGGGCGCTACTGAGAAGTCAGGGCCGCAGAGACAGTTTCCCAGCGGTAGAAGAGCTAAATAACAATTTGGCGACCTATCAACAGCTTTTGCAGCGGCGGGCTTCGGAAGTGCTGAGGGGCGACGGCAATGTAGCGCCTATCCCAAGCGGCACTCAGACGAATCTAGATCCGGCACGAGCGGCGCTGGCCAATCAGCTGGTGACGCTTGATACTCAGCGAAACGCTCTCCTCTCTCAGCAGCAGGTGCTGGGTCAGTCAGCGCAGTCGCTTCGGCAGCAGTACGCGGACTTGCCCAATAAGCAGTTAGAGCGCAATCGCCTGGCGCAGCAGGTGGCGCTCAGGCGGGCTCTGTATGATCGATTGCAGGCTAGCCGGGTCGATGCTGAAGCCGCCGCCGCTGAGACGGTGAGCAGTTTGACGGTGTCTAGCCCACCGTTTACCGTGCCTAGCGAGCAAGACCGACCGGCGCCATTCGTGATTTTGTTAGCAGGTGCGCTGACGGGCCTGATTGCGGGCGGCGGTGTCGTTTACCTGCTAGACATGCTCGACGGTACGGTGCGGACTGCTGAAGAGCTAGAGGAGATGCTGCAAGCTCAGGAAGTGCCTATGCTAGGCATCATTCCGGCAATGAAGACCCGTTCTGCTCGGGCAGTGCCCATACTGGTGCAGCCCGATTCTATGTATCACGCTAGCTATGAGAGGCTTCTGAGCCGGCTGCGGTTGGTGGGTAATGAAGAAAGCGCAATTGGTCCAAGAATGATTGTGATGACCAGTACTCGCTCTCAGGAAGGGAAGAGTGTTACTGCGTATAATTTGGCGATCGCCTCCGCGCGAGCAGGCCGACGCACCTTGCTAGTAGAAGCCGATCTGAGGTCGGGCTCTAAAGCTGAGATATTAGGCCTGATGGTCGATCCTCAGACTGTCCTGGAGCCGCTGCGCTACTACGGCGGCCAGCAGGGGGATAACGCCCAGATGGTCTCTCAAGTAGAGAACCTGTATGTATGTCCGTCGCCAGGACCGCAGCGTCAGCCTGCCGCCATTATTGAGTCCAGCGAGATGCAGCGCTTCTTAAAAGATGCTCGCTCCCGCTTTGACATGGTGATTTTGGATACGCCCTCGCTTACCCGCTGCGATGATGCTCTGCTGCTAGAAGAGCAAACCGATGGAATTTTGCTGGTCGCTCGCCCAGGGGTAACTGAAAAAGCCGTGCTTGATACTGCTGTTGAGGAACTAGAGCTGAGCGACGACGTTCGTCTGTTAGGCGCTGTCATCAACGCAGAAAGCATGAGCGCCGCGCAAGTTGCGTCTTTAGGAGATGAGACGATAGAAGAACCTATTGAGCTAGCTCGTGAGCCTGAGTTTAGCGGTGCGCCGGGTAGCCGAGTCGACTTTTAAGGGCTGATATCTGGCTTTTTCAGCCTGTACTAAAGTTTAGTCGCGCTCAGCTACGGTATCGCAAGCGTAGGGATACACGCAGAGAAGGCTACGCCCAAGTCCGCTTGTGGGCCACTTTGTTCGTCAACGGTTCTGGGCGATCGCTTATGTTGCGAGCAAAGTAGCCAACGCTATAGATTTGAATCTTTGGCACTGAATCTGGCCTCTGAATCTTGGTTAAGATATCGTCGTAAGATACTTTAGGCGCTATCTTTAACCGGATATCTAAATATTTAAAGAAATGACAACTTACTACTACGTGGTGGCCAGTCAGCGTTTTTTGCTGGAGGAAGAGCCTTTTGAGGAGGTCTTAAAGGAGCGCTATCGCCACTACCAATCCAAAGAAAGAGAAATTGATTTCTGGCTGATTAAGCAACCTGCCTTCCTAGAAGCGCCGGAAATGGCCCGCGTTAAGGCGAGTTGCCCGCAACCGACAGCAGCTGTCATTTCCACAAATAAAACCTTTGTGACCTGGCTCAAGCTGCGCTTAGAGCATGTCGCAACAGGTGAATTTGAAGCGCCATCGGCTACTATTCCAGACGCTTTTGCCTCCCTAGAAGCGATCGCTTAAGGCATACTGAACTCCTGATATTCTTTGAAACCAGCCATGCCATTTATTCATCGCGCTTCTCTGCCTATCTGTTTGCTCAGTGCGGCGCTTGGCTGTTCGTTGCTGCATCCGCCACGGGCTATAGCGCAGTCAAGGTTACCGGCTTGCCCGCCGCCCGCTAGCCAGGAATACCTGCTGCTAGTACGGGGTGAAACAGAAGCAGAACGGGCTCAGATCGCTTCGGTGTTGCCAGCTGACAATACAGTATTGGTCTGCCAGTACTTAGATGAGGTGCTAGTACGGGCGGGCGGATTTACCAGCTTGGAAACGGCTAACGCCTGGGCTAGCTACATGATGACAGAAGAAGGCTTTGAAAGCTTTGTCTCAAGACCAGTGACAGAACAGACCGCTGTCGGGAGTGAGCCAAATGAGGAAGCTAGCAACCAGGCTGCTAGCAACCAAGCCGACTCTAACCAGGGTGCTGGCGAAGCTGCCTACCAGCCTCGGCGACTCGGGGCGGGCTACGCTGTGCTGGTTGACTATAGCAATCAACCAGAAATTGCTGCGACCGTAGGGCAGGTAGTCAGACCAGTCGGACTGGCAGTCTATCAGCAGCGAGCCTATTTACTGGCTGACTACACAGGTGATGCAGATAGCGCTGCGGCTACTTTACAGCGGTTAAGCGATGCCCAGCTAACGGCTATTTTGGTAGATGCTCAGCAGGTAGTGCGGCTATCTGCGGAAGTCGCTCGCTTTTGAGTTTTAGGTGAGCGCTGTGCCTCAGGCTTTGGCGCGTCTTCAGCTGTCTGTGTCAGGCAGCAGGCGCTGCTAACCAGGCGATGACGACGCCAAGCGCCGAGCCGACAATGACTTGAACAGGGGTATGCCCTAGCAGCTCTTTGAGCCGGTCCTGGTTAAATTCGGCGTGCTCTTGAAACAGTTCATCTAAAATTTGGTTGAGGACTTTGGCCTGCTTGCCCGCCGCCTGGCGAACGCCTGCCGCATCGTACATGACGATTACGGCGAATACGGAGGTAACGGCAAAAGCAGGTGTGTTCCAGCCGATGGTTTGACCCACTCCGCAGGCTAAAGCGGTGACTAACGCTGAGTGAGCGCTGGGCATACCACCGGTTTCAACCAGCACCCGAGGGTTGATTGACCGGTGCTGGGCAAATTCAATAATCAGCTTGAGGGCTTGAGCAGTGATACAGGCAACAAGGGCTACCCACAGTACGTGATTTTGAAAGATTTGGTTAAAGTCCTGCATGAGTCAGTAGTACGGGCCAGTAGACGGGACAATTTTGCGGGAAAGGCTCGTCAGTGGGTACGGGCCGTGATGTAGCTGGCGATCGCTTTTAGGGGCAGCGCCCTTTGATCAAAACTGGCAAGTTCGGCGTTGGCCTCAGCAACGAGCTGCTGCGCCTTTCGCTGAGAGGCTTCCAGCCCCCAAAGGCTGGGGTAGGTGGCTTTCTGCGCAGCGATATCTTTGCCGACAGATTTCCCCAACCTCTCCGATGTGGAGGTGATGTCAAGCACATCATCCACGATCTGGAAGGCCAGACCAATCCGCTGCGCGTAGCGGCTGAGACGATCTACCACCAACTGGTCGGCTCCCGCTAAAATCGCCCCCGCCGTCACCGAGACCTCCAGCAAGGCGGCTGTTTTGTGCATGTGAATATAGGTGAGCGTCTGCTCATCGACCGCCGTACCTTCAGAAGCGAGATCGACGATTTGCCCGCCGACCAAACCATCTGCGCCCACTGCTCTGCCCAGCTGAGCGATTACCTTTAAAATCTGATGCGGCTGAGCGCCCCCTTGCCCCTGGGGTGTCTGAGTCGCAATGTACTCAAAGGCATTGGCTAGCAGCGCATCGCCTGCCAGTACCGCAACATCCTCACCGTAAACTTTGTGGTTGGTGAGCTGGCCCCGGCGATAGTCGTCATTATCCATAGCCGGCAAGTCGTCATGGATGAGCGACATCGTGTGCACCATCTCCAGAGCACAGGCCGTCGGCATGGCTACAGTAGAGGCAGCGCCTAGCAGCTCACAGGTCGCCAAGCACAAAATTGGCCTTAGCCGCTTACCCCCGGCCATCAGCGAATATCGCATGGCTTCATAGATTTTTTCGGGGTAGACCACTGGCAAGGCGTTATCTAGCGCTGTTTCGATCTGGGTGCGTCGGTCAGCTAAATAGCTTTTGAGGTCAAAAGTGCTAGGGCTATCGAGATTTGTGGTCACCATGGGAGGCTGGGTTTTAGGAAATAGATTTGATTTGAAGGCGATCGCAATAACTAGCAATCGTATTTTCTATGAGCATGGTCACCGTCATCGGGCCGATCCCGCCAGGTACAGGGGTAATCGCTGCGGCGACGGGTTCTACCGCTGCAAAGTCCACATCGCCCACCAATTTGGTCCTGCTACTGCTAGGGTCTCGGGCTAAAGCAGCTATCCGGTTGATACCCACATCAATCACGATCATGCCTGGCTTGACCATGTCTTTGCTCACAAAGTTGGGAATGCCGACCGCTGCTACTAGAATATCGGCTGAGCGGGTCAGGTCAGCTAAGTTTTGTGATTTTGAATGAGCCAGAGTGGGGGTAGCATCGGCAGCTAACAGCATCAGCGCTATCGGCTTACCGACCAAAATGCTGCGCCCTAGCACCACTGCTCGTTTTCCGGCCAAAGAAATGCCGTAAGCATCGAGCAGGCGCATGATGCCGGCGGGCGTGCAGCTGCGCAGGCCAGGTTCACCTCTGACCAACCGACCTAGATTGATCGGGTGCAGGCCATCGACATCTTTATCGGGGTCAATTAGGTTAAGCAGCGCTGTGGCGTCTAGATGGTCTGGCAGCGGTAGCTGTAGGAGAATGCCGTCTACCTGTGGATCTTTGTTGAGGGCTAGGATTTCATCGGCGATCGCCTGCTGAGCAGTGTCAGCTGGTAGGTGCTTTCCTAAGGAAGCAATGCCCATGCGTTCACAGGCCCTTTCTTTATTGCGGACATAGGTCAAGTTAGCGGGATGGTCACCCACCATCAGCACAGCTAAGCCGGGCGGTCTGCCATAGCGCGACTGCCAGGCTTGAATACTGGCTAAGCGATGGGTCTGAATCTGTTTCGCGAGAGCTTTCCCGTCGAGGAGTTGAGCCATAATGTTAGAATACGCCACTGACCTGATCTAGTGAGCTGTAGCCTGCTCAGCAAGCCATTGGGGTCTGGGCAAAATTGACCAAAGCGGTTACGTTAAAGCACTGAAACCAGATTACCAAAGCGCTGTAGAAAAAATCTGATTTGATTGAGCCTTTCCTCAAGCTGGGACCAGCTGCCGAACAAAATGTCGAGTCGGGTGCCATTGCCTTTGACCGATACCTGTCGTGGGAGAAAAATTCATATGAAACCTCGCCTTTGGATCCCTTACATCGTCAGCTTGATAGTAGGAAGTGGCCTGGTACTGGGCGGCTGCACTACGAGTGAAGTGAGTGTGGAGACACCGCTGATCGATGAGCCCATACAGCTGCCCGCTGTCCGCCTCTCTGGTCAGCCAGCGGTCGCTATTGATTCGCTGATGTCTGACAGAGTGGATGAAACTGTAGTTATTACAGGGACCGTGTCCCGCCGTGTCCCGCTGCTAGAGGGCTGGCTTTACCAGATGCAGGATGACACCGGCAGTCTTTGGGTCTTGACGAGCCAGCCCGCAGCGCCTGAGGTAGGCGAGAGTGCAACCGTAGAGGGGCGGGTACGCTATGAGACCATTGCAGTCGAAGCCATTGATGCCAGTGAGGTTTACCTGGAAGAGCAGTCCTACCGTCAGACCGATGGTTAGTGGAGATGCCTAGCTATCGAGAGCACGAGATTACCCGCGCTAGCTTTAAGTGCATCGATGAGTGCATTGATCGAGAAATTGGTCGCCACAGCTTTACTGAGGCTGAGTACGCAGTGGTGCGCCGGGTGATTCATACCACGGCTGATTTTGAATTTATCCGGCTGATGCAGTTTAGCGGGCGGCCCTTTGAAGCGGCGATTGAGGCATTTCGAAAGGGCCAGCCGATTGTCACCGATGTCTCTATGGTGGCCGCAGGAATTGGCACGGTGGTGGCGAAAACCTGGCAATCTCCAGTGGCGATCGCAGTGCAGCAAGCCAAGAACACACCGCCAGCACAAACCCGCAGCGCTCACGGAATGCAGCTCTGCGCGAGCGCCAATCCTGAGGCGATTTTTGCTATTGGCAATGCGCCCACAGCGCTGCTTGCGCTCTGTGAAGGCATTGGCCAAAGTGGCTGGAGACCTGCTCTGGTGATTGGCGCACCGGTAGGCTTTGTCAATGTCGTTGAATCTAAGCAGGCACTGGCTGATTTGGCAGTGCCGCAGATCTTAGTAGCCGGACGTAAAGGCGGCTCCGCAGTGGCTGCGGCCATCTTAAATGCGCTGATGATCTGGGCCTGGGAGCAGTCGCCATGACGGTTGCTGGCCTGCCAGCTGTTCGCTCAGATAGTCAGCCAGTCATTCAGGTTGTAGGAATTGGGCTCTCAGGCGCTCAGAGCTTATCGCCCGCTGCCCTGAGCTTGGTGGAATCGGCGACTCTGCTGATTGGCGCTCAGCGGCATCTGGATGCTTTTGATTGTGGCGATAGGGCGGTGGAAGCCTGGCCTTTGGGCAACTTCACTCAGGTATTTGCTGATTTGCGATCGCGCCTACAAACCCATCCCGAGACCCAAGCGGTCGTTTTGGCTTCAGGCGATCCGCTGTTTTTCGGCGTGGGGCGGCTGCTGCTGACATCGTTTCCGGCTGAGCAGCTGGCCTTTCATCCGCAGGTCAGTGCAATGCAGCTGGCTTTTAGCCGGTTAAAGCTGCCCTGGCAAGATGCCACTTTGGTCAGCGTTCACGGTCGGGGCGAGCAGCCGTTGATCGAGTCGCTGAAACGAGGAGACCCCAAGATTGCGGTGCTGACGGATGGGGTCTTCACACCTGGGGCGATCGCCACCCTCATTAACGCCCTTGATCTGCCGGTACGCTATCAGCTGTGGGTCTGTGAAGATCTGGGAGATGACAATAGCGAGCGTTTGAGCGTGTACTCGCCCGGTCAAACCATTGAGCAGCAGCGAACGTTTGCGCCCCTGAACGTGGTTGTCCTACTGCGCCAGTCAGACGAGACAGACGCCGTTCCTCTAGAGCAGCTGCCGCTCATTGGCCTGCCGGACTCGGCCTTTAAAGGGTTCCCAGACCGCCCGACGCTGATGACCAAGCGCGAGATTCGGCTGCTGATTTTAGGGGCATTGGCCCCCTTAGATGGGCAGACGATTTGGGACATTGGGGCGGGCACAGGGTCGGTCAGCATAGAGCTTAGTCGGCTTTGCCCTAAAGCCCAGCTCTATGCCGTTGAGAAAACGGCGATGGGGGCAGCGTTGATTGGGCACAACGCACGGCAGTTGGCGATCGCCCCCATTCAGATCGTACAAGAGCAAGCTCCCGCCGCGCTAGCTACCCTGCCTCAGCCACAGCGAGTATTTATCGGCGGCAGCAGCGGCCAGCTGGTTGCCATCCTCAATCTTCTGAGTGACCGGATGACGGCAACGCCACATGCCAACGCTGCCTCTGCGCGCATCGTCCTAGCCCTAGCGACTCTAGAGCATCTCAATCAGGTCACGAGTTGGGTCACTCAGCCAGCGGTCAAAGCCATCTGGCAATACCAGCTGACTCAAATCAATATTTCGCGTTCTTTACCCGTAGGCCCACTAACCCGATTTTCACCGCTAAATCCGATTACATTAGTGACGCTATCCCGGCAGAGCCATCGGCCAGCAGAATAAAGTTACTCAGCCACTTCGCCTTTGTCGTGCCCGAGCTGCTCAAGCCGAATATGCTTGTAACCCAGCTTAATTAAAAACTCATCGCCGGGCTTGAGTCCCATCTCTTGAGTGTAGGTAGAGCCAATGACAATTTGACCGTTTTTGTGGACACTCACCCGGTAAGTAGGCTCACGCCCTCTCCCATCTTTTGACCCTTCAGGATTGAGAGAGATGCCCTTTGCTTCTAAGAGTGCATCATAAAAATCCGCCAGATTCGCCCGAATTTGATTGTCTTTCGTCAGCGTATAGTAGCCGCACCCCTGCGCCCTTTCTCGTTTCGACAAATGGGCTAGTTCGTTGAATTTTTGAAGCAGCGCTTTCCCTTTTAACGGCGTGATTTTGTCAGCCATGACTCTCAACATCTAACGATTGAAGTTTACAAAAAGCTATTTATATACCGTTCCATCCGCATACTGTTCCATCTATATACTATTCAGCAAAGCTATTTATGCAGGCTCATGAAGCAGTACACACGGATAGGAAAGCTAATATAAATCAAGATGTAATAGATCAATATTTGAGCGGTATAAATTTTTAATTTCAGTCTCTGCCGATAGAGAACTCAATCAAATACATCATTGATTGCACTTTGTATAATCTCTAGTACATGTTAATGTCATTGACTGAGTTGAGCTTATCTCTCTAAAGCTAAACGCCTTGAGACTCTACTGTATATCTGTTTTGCTCCAGGTTATCTCTTCAGACGCGGGCAAGCAACCTATCCAATTAGCTATTTTAGTTTGACTATCGATTGCAGCAGGCATTCGACATGGGAAAGTATGTTCATGGCTTAAAGCAATAGTTTTCTACAGGTTTGTACCAGGTACTACTTAAGCAGCAAACATACTCAAACAGTATTAAAGATTCGCATAAATAGTAGAGATAAAATTGGCACACTTCAGCCGCCTCTCAACACAGTCCCAGATTTCTTCCCTACGGATAACCTGTTCACCCTGCGCAAAGATCACGGTTAGCAGATGAAATGATGGTAGTGGCCAGTAACATAGACAAAAGAAACCACATCGAAGATCATTCCACCTGGCAATTTTATGACGACATCACCACCAAAAACCTCAAAGCCTTCTCAGACCGAGCAACTCAGTCCCCAGCCAAGCTTTGGCTGGACACAGTACGCCGAGCAAATCAATGGGCGATTTGCCATGGTTGGGTTTGTTGCCTTGCTGATAGTGGAATTTTTCGCCCGGCAAGACTTCTTCACATGGATAGGCCTGCGTTAGAGGCCGTCGATATCGCAACCTCCTTCTAAGCAGCTTCAGAAACCGGCTTACTCAAACGGCAGCCACTAAAAAAGGAGCAGAGTGCACCTACGCACTTTACTCCTTAACCAGCAAATACTTGTCAGACAAGCCCTGTCACAATTAACGATATCTACTTTCGATACCTATCAAAGCTATGCCAGGCCAGTGTTTGCGCCCTGGCGACCGGTAGCCAACTCTACTTTCACAATGGTACCGCCCATCTTTTGGATGCGCTGCTGCTCTTTAAACCAGTTGTCGTAGGGAACCAGCTTCGTAAAGTAGGTGTTCTGTAGCTCACGCTGGGTGCGAATCCTGGTTTGGCTAGGAACACAAGCAGTCACTTTAAACATTCGCATAAGAAGGGCCTCTCTGGTACCTGAACTAAAATCTGTAAAGCCTCAATCTGTAAGCTCAAATCATCCGACAAGCTTAGAGAAACAGGGGAAAGGAACGTGCCTACCTCTTCAGCCTCTGACTGATAGGACATCGCAGCATCCGGTTTCGGCTTGTCTGCCAATGTCTGCTGAGAGATATCTCTGACACGGTTACGTGGAGCAAGTCCACTGACTGAAATCACGCTTTAAACATCTAAACACTATCTAGAAGTCTAAAGAGCCAATGCTAACCGATCAAAGCCTCTCAGGATTTGATGAGGGTTTAAGCCTCTTCCTGCTAAGCCTTTAATTTTCTAACACTCACCCCAGACTTCTAGACAGAGGAGAAGGAACATCAATTGATAAGATGTCCTATTTTTACCGAAGCGGGCTGGCTCTTACAGCCTCGACCGCGCTCAGTGAGGACTAACTGCCGACTAGCTTAAGCCAGAGCAGATATAGTCAAAGTACACGCCCATTTCTTTACCAGCATCAGCGCCAACCAAGCTAGCAGTGACTTCTTTCATGGCCTGAATAGCCTGAACAGTCGCACCAACTGGAACGCCTAGCGAATTGTAGGTCTCTTTCAAACCGTTGAGCACGCGCTCATCGAGAATGGAAGGATCACCTGCGAGCATCGCATAGGTGGAGTAGCGGAGGTAGTAGTCGAGGTCGCGAATGCAGGCAGCATAGCGACGGGTCGTATACATGTTGCCGCCGGGACGAGTGATGTCGGAATACAGGAGGGACTTAGCCACTGCTTCCTTCACGATTTCGGCAGCGTTAGCACTGATGGAAGTAGCCGCACGAACGCGCAGCTCACCAGTTTGGAAATAAGCTTTGAGCTTATCCATCGAAGACTGATCAAGATATTTACCTTGAACGTCTGAAGCATTAATAACAGCAGTAATTGCGTCTTGCATGGGTGCGCTTCCTTAAAGTTGACTTTGAATGATGAAAGAACAAGGGCAGCAGAGGCTTACTGCAATCCGCCAACCACGTAGTCGAAGTAAGAGGCGGCCTCTTCAGCATCTTCCCCGGACATCATGGAGCCAGCAATGTTCTTCATGCAGCGAATTGACTCAGCCATCGCGGGGATGGAGGTGCCAAGAGAGTTGTACATTTCACGAGCACCAACCAGGCCGATTTCTTCAATCGGGGTGACATCGCCTGCGACCACACCGTAGGTGATCAGACGCAGATAGTAGTCCATATCGCGCAGGCAAGTTGCGGTCATCTCTTCACCGTAGGCATTGCCACCGGGGGAGACCACATCAGGACGCTTCTGGAACAGCTGATCGCCAGCTTGCTTGACGATGCGCTCACGAGACTCTGTAAGAACCTGAGCGATGCGTACACGACGCTCACCAGAGGTAACAAAGCCTTTGATACGATCTAATTCGCCGGGACTGAGGTAGCGGGCCTCAGCGTCGGCATTCACGATTGACTTCGTGACTATACTCATTAATGGATTCCTCCGAAAGAATAAACCAGATGAGTGCAACTGGCTTTCAAAAAACAAATAGCTAAGCTTTAGTCAGCGACGTCATCTCTGGACCCAAACTGTCAATGCTTTGCAAACTGCGGTGCGGCTTTTGGAGCATTGGGTTCTAAGAACGAGAGGAGAACTGACAAACGACTTACTGTAGAAATTCAAACTTTTCCGCTTGCAAGCAAACAAGATATCAGTTCGTGAGGTCTACGCTTTAAGCAAGCTCATCTTGTTCGGCTCAGCTACCTTCCGTAAACATTTTCCGGTATTCCGCTGACCTTCTTAGAGGTTTGGAAATATTTCGTAATAAAGATCCTCAGAAATTGACGGTAACCAGCGGTTCAGTGTAGCTGGCTGAGCCACGCAGAAAAGGGCGCAACATGTTGCGCCCTTCACAGAGCATTCAACGACTGAGTTTCTAGGCGTTGGCTGCGGATCTATTCTCCAGTAGCGCTGGCCATTAGCGGCATTTGTTCTACGGGCGTAGACGTGTCCGCCGGCTCGAAGCTAGGGACGACTACCTCATCGCTTTGTTTGGTCAGACGATTGTAGAGAATCTCGGTATTGGGGAAGTTAGCCGCTGGCAGCGTGGGGAAACGCCGGTAGGGTACGGTATCTTCGCCAAAGTACTGAGCGTATTCTGGGGTGTCTACTAGAGCGCGGATAAAGCCGCGAATGCCTTCAGCCGCAAGAATTTTGTTGTACTTGCGAATCTCCCCTTGGTCTTGAGGAGCCCGGCCCAGGAAGTGCTTAGTCCCTAGTTCAATCACCTTGGTATTGGGATAAGGCGCATAGAACTCTTTGATGTAGAGCCCAGAGCAGCCCAGTTCCTCAATAAATTCTTTGAGGTTGATTTCGCTGTTGCCTAGCTTGCTTTCCAGCTCGGAAAACTCGTTGCCCTTGATGACGTAAGGCGCAATGTCACGTTCAAAGATCTGGCGATAGGCTGCTTGAGCAACCGTTTTCACAGCAGACTTATCGGCTGTATTGGTGAGCTTGAAGATCTTTTTCTGCTCGCGCTGTACGCTGACGCCCTGACGAATGCGCTGCTCCACTTCGGGCGTGGGTCGCTCTGTAGAAACGGCCCCTAGCTCGATGAAGCGCGGCGTGCTCAGCGCCTCTACCCGAGTGCCAGTGTCTTGAATAGAGCCTACTCTAAGCGATCGCATTGCCTGCCCGCCCGGCGTCAAATACCGCTCATAGGGCACCGTATCTTCCCCAAAGCATTCGGTGTATTCCTGCGAGTCCACGATGGCGTCAATCAGCGCATAGAAACCCTGCTTAGCACAGATATCGAAGTACTTGTTCGTCTCCTGCCGGCCGTAGGTCGGACGACCTAGCAAGCGACGGTGAATGTACTCAACAGCCTTCATCACGTATAGCGAAGTCCAGTAGCGCTTGCGGAAAGGCTCCGACTTAGCAACAGCTCTGACAAAGTCGCGGACGTTAATTTCGCCTGTTTCCAAACGATTTTCAGCGGTTTTCAGCCGCTGCCCGGCAAATACCTCATAGCCAAACACCTGACGGTAGATGGCGTCAATGATAGTCTTCGTAGACTTTTCAGTGAACTTGATGCTGGCTGAATTGTCGCCTGTAAAGGCATTCTGCTGCATCTTAAAGACCTTTGCCCCCAGCGAACCAGGCGCTTCGGGCCGCGCCGCTGGATTGCTGACCTGGTTATTGATACCCGCGCCCTGGTGGATAAGAATGCGCCGAGTGTCTTTATTAAAGGGAGCCGGGCTGCTGCTGGGATTGCGCGTCTCTTTAGGAAAGATTGCGCCGAACTGGATCTCTAGCGGATCGTTACCCGCGCCGTAGACATGCTGGTCGGGCAGCGGCTGCTCATAGGAGGCGAACAGGGTGACAAACTGAGGCACTTTGCGGAAAGGCGCGCTGTAGTTAAACAGATCTTGCTGCGCGCCCCAATTGCGGCATTCCTGCGCTTCTTGACCCAGTCCGCGAATGTAAGGAACGGTTTCTTCGCCAAAGTAGTCAGCGTACTCGTTCGAATCGACCAGAGCATCAATCAGCTTAGACAGGCCGCCTTCAGAGACGATGGAAAAGTACTTTTGCACTTCTTCTCTAGAGCTAGGGCCGCGACCGAGAATGTGGCGGAACGCGAGTTCCAATGCCCGGCTGTTGATGAAGGGCTCGAAGAACTGCTTGCGATAGAGCGGCGACTTGGCCAATCGGCGAACGAATTCCTTCATGGAAATCTCGCCGTTTTTCACCTTTGACTCTAGATCGGAAATGGACTGGGAGTAAGCGCGGGTGATGTCGCGCTCGAAGACATGACGATAAGCAGCTTTAACGACGTCGTTTTTCTCAACGCTAGAAAGGCCGGACTTCATCGCGTATACGGGGCGGCGCTCTGAGGCGTTGTAGTAGATCTGAGGGAGCTGGAGCCCTTGCAGATCGGGCGAGGGACGCTGTCGCAGCTTGTTAGAAGGCGTGGGCTCACGAAATTCGGTGAGCATGACATCGAAGTATTGCCGCAGGATGTCTTGAGCTTCTGCGTCACCTTTGAAGTAGGTGACTGATGCGCCGCGCATGGTTTGGATAGCGACTAAGGTCGCTGGCGTTGAGCAGGCGTTTTCGATGATCTCTCGCAGACCGCGCACGTTTACTTTGATGATGTTGGGGTCGCCCGCCACGATCGCATAGGTGAGGTAGCGTAAAAACCAGCTCATGTCCCGCAGGGACTTTTGCATGTTTCTAGGGCCATAGCGAGCCACGTTAATCGGCCTGAAGCCAGCAGGGGTTGGCCCGACTTCGGGGTTGTTAACTAGCAGGTTGCGGACGCTGTCTAAAATGCCGCCGCTGCCGCTGTCTTTGCTATCGATGAATGTAGAGGTGCCGAGTCTGGCGGATTCCTTTTCGTCTAAGGGTACGCCGCCTCGGGTCATCTCCATTGGCGCATCGCCGGGCTTCTCCAGGTATGACAGAGCAGAGCCGCCGGTGAAGATCCGGTTGGCTGCCTGAGAGACGATTAGTTCGGAATAGCGAGTCAGAGTCTGGGCGATCACCAATCGCTTCATCCCTGAACTAAAGAAAGTCTTGAGTTCACCGAGTTCGGTGCGCTCCATATAGCGATCTTTTTGCTCTGCTTGAGCAATCGTTGAGGCAGGCAGAGTTTGGTAAAGTTGGGGCCGTGCTACAGAGCTGCCGCCGCTGGCTGTCACTGTCATGGGTTCTCAAAGACTCCCTATATAAGAATGAGGACTCGTCAAAAGTAATGGGCTGTTTAGAGCTGGTGCTTTCAGAGTAAAACGATTTGGAAAGGCAACTGCGGTATTGTTAAGAACCGTATTGTTTGATCCGCTACCGTTCTATCTGGAGCGCTGTCCAGACAAATGAAGAACGTCTCAAACCTTTCCTCTATCGATCATACGGGATCGTTTGAACTCTCTGAGAGTAGAGATAAGTTTTGTAACTTTTGGTTTCCTTCATTTTTACTTCGGTGGACGGGCTAAGGGATGCTGTGAAGAGGCTCCCTATCTGTATAAATCAAGTAAACCCAGTGGCTATGACGCAGTCTTCAGCATCTCAATCTTCGGCATCTCAATCTGCTTCAGCAACAGCGCGTTCAAATTCAGAGGTCAGTGCGGCGGTCGCCCAGCTCTATGACACCTATCCCTTCCCGCCTGAGCCGCTATTAGACGAAGCGCCACCTGGCTACAACTGGCGCTGGCACTGGCCTTCTGCCTATAGCTTTTGTACAGGGCGTAAGCCACAGCTAGGGCAAGTGCGGATTTTAGATGCGGGCTGCGGTACGGGCGTGGGCACCGAGTATTTGGTCCATCTCAATCCTGAGGCTGACGTTGTCGGGATGGATTTGAGTGCAGGGGCAGTAGCCGTTGCCACCGAGCGCTGTCAGCGGTCTGGCGCAGATCGAGTAGCGTTTCACAATCTCAGTATTTACGATGTGGACCAAATTCCGGGCGAGTTTGACCTAATTAACTGCGTAGGGGTGCTGCACCATCTGCCCGACCCGGTTAGAGGCATTCAGGCCCTGGCGAAAAAACTGGCTCCCGGCGGCATCTTCCATATTTTTGTCTACGCCGAGCTGGGCCGCTGGGAGATTCAGCTGACTCAAGCGGCGATCGCCCTCCTGCAAGGCGATCGCCAGGGCGACTACAAAGACGGCGTTCAGGTAGGCCGCACGCTATTTTCATCTCTACCTGAGCAAAACCGGCTGCGAAAGCGAGAAGAAACCCGCTGGGCACTAGAAAACCAGCGAGACGAATGCTTTGCCGATATGTACGTGCATCCTCAGGAAATCGACTACAACGTGAAAACGCTGTTTGAGTTAATCGATTCTTCAGGGCTCGATTTTGTTGGCTTTTCCAATCCGCAGTATTGGGATCTCTCCAGATTGATTGGCACCGCGCCAGATCTGGTCGACCGGGCAGCGGGATTGAGTGAGCGCGATCGCTACAGACTGACCGAACTGCTCGACCCGGAGGTGACCCACTTTGAATTTTTTCTCAGCCGCCCACCGCTCGAAAAAACTGACTGGGCGGACGATCAAACCCTGCTATCCGCGATTCCTGAGCGCCACCCCTGCATGGAAGGCTGGCCCAGCCGCAGCTTTTTCGACTACAACTATCAGGTCGTCTCGATTACAGCAGCAGAATTTTCCTTCTTAGAAAAGTGCGCACCTAAGCAGCTGCTATCGGTCGCCGACATCCTTTCAGAAAGCGGCCTATCGCTAGAGGGCGTGCGGCTTCTCCAGACTAAGCAGCTAATTATGTTAGCGCTGCCACAAAACTAACGCCTGTTCTCTGGTCAAAGTTTTTTTGCTAAGTATTGTTGCCATGATATGATCAGCCTTGGTTTGGCACAGATTAACCCTGTCTTAAACTGACTGGTCTGACGAACTTTTTCCGCATTTTGCCGCTGTGACTTTTGCCGAAAAAACAACTGAAACACCAGAGGAATTCTTAGCCACATCTGAGAAATTGGGTGAGGTAGAGTTGGCCAAGGCCGAACAGGAGCCAACAGCCGTTTTGCCGCCACCTTCTGGAACGGCTATGCAGGATTACTATCAGCTTCAGCAGGATTTGCTCAGGCTGACAGTTGCCTTCAGCGCTGTGATTTTTCTATGTGTTTGGGGCTTTTACTCACTTAACACAGCGCTCAACTACGTAATCGGTGCCTGCACGGGCGTGGTTTATTTAAGAATGCTGGCGAGAAGCGTTGGAAAAATCGGTCGAGAGGCCCCTAAGTCAAGCAGCGGACGGCTAGCTGTCTTAATTGGCGTGCTTGTCGTTGCAACGCAGTGGCAGCAGCTATCGGTGCTGCCCGTCTTTTTGGGTTTTTTGACCTATAAAGCCGCCCTGATTACGTTCGTATTGTGGACTGCTGTCCTTCCTCAGCAAAAGGCATGAGGCAATACCAGCGCAGGCACGCAGAAGAGAATTTAACGAAGAGAATTAAACGGCGATGCTAAACACCCTGCACTTCTTTGACCCTTCGCTTCTAGCAAAGCTGGAAGTGGGTCAACACTACTACTGGAATATTGGCGGCTTGAAGCTTCACGGTCAGGTCTTCCTGGTTTCCTGGTTTGTGTCGGCGCTCTTAATCGGCGTATCTTTCCTGGCAACTCGCAAAATAGAGCGGGTGCCCTCCGGCATGCAGAACTTTATGGAGTACGCGCTGGACTTTATTCGCGATTTGGCCAAGGATCAAATCGGTGAGAAGGAATATCGCCCGTGGGTGCCTTTTGTTGGCACGCTGTTTTTATTCATTTTTGTCTCTAACTGGTCAGGCGCGCTGATTCCCTGGAAGCTTATTCACATTCCAGGCAGCGAACTGGCCGCGCCGACTAACGACATCAACACCACGGTTGCGCTAGCGCTGCTGACCTCCCTGGCCTACTTTTACGCAGGCTTTCGCAAGCGCGGGCTGGGCTACTTTGCCAAGTACATTGAGCCGACACCGGTTCTGCTGCCCATCAACATCTTAGAAGACTTCACCAAGCCGCTTTCCCTCAGCTTCCGACTTTTTGGCAACATTCTAGCGGACGAGCTGGTAGTTGCGGTGCTGGTGCTTTTGGTGCCGCTGTTTGTGCCGCTGCCAGTGATGGTGCTGGGTCTGTTTACCAGTGCGATTCAGGCGCTGATTTTTGCGACGCTGGCAGCAGCTTACATCGCTGAAGCAATTGAAGGGCACGGAGAGCATTAGCGCTCACCGCCTGAAGATTACTCAGGCTCTGGCGCTATCGAAACGCTACGTGCGAACCGAATAGGGGCGATCGCCGCTCCTTGAGAGATAGAGACTCTCATTAATCTCACTCTTAGCTGACTTCCCCAACTGGCCTCTATTCAGGTCAGGCTGTCGGGGTCAGCCATCACACGCTAAAACACACAAGGAAGAACATCATGGATCCTACTATCGCTAGCGCATCTGTAATTGCGGCTGCTTTGGCTGTTGGCCTAGCGGCTATCGGCCCTGGTATTGGTCAAGGTAATGCAGCGGGTCAGGCTGTAGAAGGGATTGCCCGTCAGCCCGAAGCTGAAGGCAAAATTCGCGGCACCCTGCTGCTCAGTCTGGCATTTATGGAAGCACTGACTATTTACGGTCTGGTGGTTTCGCTAGTTCTCTTGTTTGCCAACCCCTTCGCGTAAGTTTCTCAGAAGCGGGGTTTGAGACGGGTGTCTTTAACCCTGCTTTGCTTTTGAATTTTAAATCTAGAGAAGAACCATGTGGACGGGACTGACATTACTCGCGGTTGAAGCGGTTGAAACGACCGAAGAAGCAGGCGGTCTATTTGATATAGATGCCACGCTGCCTCTGATGGCGATTCAATTTTTGATTTTGATGGCGATACTTAACGCTATTTTTTACAAGCCTTTGGGTAAAGCCATTGATGAGCGCGATACCTACGTACGAAGTACTAAGGCAAATGCTCAGGAGCGGTTGGCAAAAGCTGAAAAGCTCGCAGCTGAATATGAGCAGTCTCTAGCAGATACGCGCCGGGAAGCGCGTGGGGTGATTGAGACAGCTCAGGCTGAGGCTCAAAAAATTGCTGCTGAGAACCAGGCGGCAGCTCAGAGTGAAGCAGCAGCTCAGCGCGAAGCCGTACAGCAGGAATTGGACCAGCAGAAATCGGCGGCACTCGGTCAGCTAGAAGAGCAGGTCGATTCTTTGAGCGATCAGATTTTGGGCAAGTTGTTAGGTTCAGCAGCGTAAAGAAACACCCAAAGAAGCACAAATGCAGTATAGGTAACGAAAGTGTTCACGGAAGCGTTGGGGCTGCTGGCCTCTGAGACAAAAGGATTCGGACTAAATTTCGACATCCTCGAAACCAACTTGATCAACTTGATCATTATTATTGGCGTCCTTTTTTACTTTGGCCGCAGCTTTTTGGGTGGCAAGCTTCAAGAGCGGCGCGAAGAGATTGAGAAGGCAATTACAGAAGCTGAGGCTAGGCAGAAGAAGGCGTCTTCCTCTCTAGCTGAACAGCAGCAGAAGCTGCAAATGGCCAAAAAAGAGGCTGAGCGAATTCGGACTGAGGCGACCGGCAATGCTGAGAGCGCTCGTCAGGCGGTGATGGCGCAGTCAGCTAAAGATATTGAACGGCTGAAGGCATCTGCTCAGCAGGATATTTCTTCTCAGCAGGACCGGGTGATGCAGGAGCTGCGTCAGCAAGTGTCGCAGATGGCGCTAGACAAGGTGCGATCGCGTCTCCCCCAAATACTTGAACAAGACGGCCTTCAGACCAAACTGGTTGACCAGAGCATTGCACAGCTAGGAGATTAGGAAAGATCATATGAGTATTGCTACTTCACAGGTCGCCGCTCCCTACGCTCAGGCGCTCCTATCGATTGCCCAGTCAAAAGACAAAGTTGATGAGATTAGCGGGACTACTGACGATTTGCTCACCCTGCTAAAAGAGTCAGACGACCTGTCGACGTTTTTGGCTAGTCCGATTGCCAACACCGACGCCAAGCGAGGCGTATTGACTCAAATATTAGGAGACAATACCGATCAGCAGATGAAAAACTTTCTGATGCTGCTAATAGACAAGGGCCGCATCTATCTGGTTGAGCCGATTCTGCAAGAGTTTCAGACCAAAGTACGGGAGCTGAAGCAGACGGTACTAGCTGAAGTGATATCAGCTGTTGAACTGACTGATGAGCAGAAAGAAACGGTGCGCCAGAAGGTGCTGAGCATGAGCGATGCTCAGTCGGTTGAGCTAGAGTCTCGCGTTGACCCTGAGCTAATTGGCGGGGTAATTATTAAAATTGGCTCTCAGGTTTTGGATGCTAGTATGCGCGGGCAGCTGCGCCGTATTGGTTTGCAGCTAGGCGCTTAGACTGGTTCGACAGCAGAGCCTTGACCGCTAGCAGCTCCACCCAGAAGTTGCCCAAAAGTTTATTCCAGTTTCGCCTCAAATTTTGGCCCCAGTTACAGTACATATCGGTAGTTAAGAGCGAATCCTCATGGTAAGTATCAGACCAGACGAAATTAGCAGCATTATTCAGCAGCAGATAGAGCAGTACGACCAGGATATAAAGGCGGATAGCGTCGGTACGGTCTTGCAGGTAGGCGACGGCATCGCCCGCATCTATGGCCTAGACAACACCATGGCTGGCGAGCTGCTGGAATTTGAAGACGGCACAGCGGGCATTGCCCTCAACCTGGAAGAAGACAACGTCGGTGCGGTGCTGATGGGCACAGGCCGTAAGATTCAGGAAGGCAGCACGGTAAAATCTACCGGTAAGATTGCTTCTGTGCCGGTAGGCGAAGCGATGCTGGGCCGCGTTGTCGATACGTTAGGCCGCCCTATTGATGGTAAAGGCGATATCCAGACCAGTGAGACTCGCCTGATCGAGTCACCTGCGCCAGGTATTATTGAGCGAAAGTCGGTTTACGAGCCCTTGCAGACGGGCATTACGGCAATTGATGCGATGATTCCCATTGGCCGGGGTCAGCGCGAGCTGATTATTGGTGACCGTCAGACCGGGAAGACAGCGATCGCCATCGACACCATTCTCAATCAGGCCGACCAGGACGTCATCTGCGTGTACGTGGCCATCGGTCAAAAAGCCTCTTCCGTCGCTCAGGTCGTGGGCGTACTCGAAGATCGCGGCGCGCTCGACTACACCGTCGTAGTAGCGGCTAACGCTAACGACCCAGCGGCGATTCAGTATTTGGCTCCTTATACAGGCGCGTCTATTGCCGAGTACTTCATGTACAAGGGCAAAGCCACGCTGGTCATTTACGATGACTTGACCAAGCAGGCTCAGGCCTACCGTCAAATGTCCCTGCTGCTGAAGCGTCCGCCCGGTCGTGAGGCTTATCCTGGCGATGTATTTTATCTTCACTCTCGCCTGCTGGAGCGAGCTGCTAAGCTCAGCCCCGAACTTGGCGAAGGCAGCATGACCGCCCTGCCAATTATCGAAACACAGGCGGGCGACGTTTCGGCGTATATTCCCACCAACGTCATTTCGATTACAGACGGCCAGATTTTCCTTTCTTCTGACCTATTCAACTCGGGACTACGGCCAGCCATTAACGCGGGTATTTCGGTATCACGAGTGGGCTCTGCTGCGCAAACTAAAGCCATTAAAAAGGTAGCCGGCAAGGTGAAGCTAGAGCTAGCTCAGTTTGATGAGCTGCAAGCCTTTGCTCAGTTTGCTTCTGACCTGGACCCGGCAACCCAAGCTCAGCTGGCACGCGGTCAGCGGCTACGTGAAATTTTGAAGCAAAAGCAGTATTCGCCGCGCACTTTGCCTGAGCAGGTGGCGATTATCTATGCGGGCATCAACGGTAAGCTCGATGACATTCCGGTGGATAAAGTGGCTGGCTATGTGAGTGAGCTAACGTCTTATCTCAACACCAGTAAGCAGGCTTTTGTTGAAGAAATCAACAGTAAGAAGGTGTTGACTGACGACGCGATTAAACTTTTAGAAGAGGCGATCGCAGAGAGCAAGCAGGCATTTATGGCGGCAGCGTAACTATGGCTAATTTAAAACTGATTCGCGATCGCATTCAGACGGTCAAGAACACACGCAAAATTACCGAGGCCATGCGGCTAGTGGCCGCTGCCAAAGTGCGCCGGGCTCAGGCTCAGGTCAATGCCACCCGGCCCTTTGCCGACCGTCTGGCCCAAGTGCTGTATGGTTTGCAGAGCCGCTTGAAGTTTGAAGATACCTCTGACCTGCCGCTTTTGCAGCAGCGGGATGTGGAGAAGGTGTCGCTTTTGGTGATTTCGGGCGATCGCGGCCTCTGCGGAGGCTACAATGCCAACGTCATTCGCCGAGCTGAGAACCGGGCCAAAGAGATCAAGGCAGAAGGTCTAGATTTTTCCTATGTGTTGGTCGGTCGTAAGGCCGTTCAGTACTTCGAGCGCCGCAACGCGCCGATTGACGCCAAATACACCGGCTTAGAGCAAATTCCGACCGCAGCAGAAGCCTCCATGATTGCTGACGAGCTGCTTTCTCTATTCTTATCGGAATCGGTCGATAGAGTTGAGCTGGTCTACACCAAGTTTCTCTCTTTGGTGAGCAATAAGCCAGTCACGCAAACGCTGCTACCGCTCGACCCACAGGGGTTGGAGTCCAGTGACGATGAGATTTTTCGGCTCACCAGCCGAGAAGGTCGTTTAGCGGTGGAGCGCGCCGCCGCACCACAGTCGGAAGGCAGCGAGTTTCCTAAAGACATGATTTTTGAGCAAAATCCAGCTCAAATTTTAGACGCCCTGCTGCCCCTATATCTCAACAACCAAATTTTGAGAGCGATGCAAGAGTCCGCCGCCAGTGAGCTAGCTTCACGGATGACGGCCATGAACAGTGCGAGTGAAAACGCCAAAGATCTGATGAAGTCGCTCACGCTTTCTTATAACAAGGCCCGGCAGGCCGCCATTACCCAGGAAATTTTGGAAGTGGTGGGCGGTGCAGCCGCACTGGGCTAATGACTGGGCTAATTTCTTTGATAGCTTCGACGACTAAGCAGGGCTCCGGCCCTGCTTTTTTGATCGATTAGATTTTGATTAGAATACAGACAGGCAGCAAGATTGACACGAGATGACTCAAACACTTACCCAACCCGATCAGCCGATCACAATTGGCGGCTTAACCTGGCGAGAATTCAAGGCGACCGCGCAGCTGCTTACTCGCCCAGGCGTGCGGCTATCTTTTTTGGATGGCGTTTTGGAGATTCGGCGAATGCCCGGAGAGCAGCACGAAACTATCAAAGAACGCATTGGCACGCTGCTGGATCTCTACCTACTTCAGCTAGGGATAGACTATACGCCTACAGGTTCGATGACCTTGGAAAGTGAAGCAGGGCTAGTTAAACGCGAGGCGGATAAGTCCTACAGGCTGGCATCGAATCAAGCCAATCCAGATTTGGTGATTGAAGTTGTCGTTACCAGCGGTGGCATCGACAAGCTAGAAGCCTATAAGCGGCTAAGAATCCCTGAAGTATGGTTTTTTCAGAGTGGAAATCTCGCCATTTACCATTTAAGAATTGACGAGCAAGGCGTTGACTATGAACAGATTGCCGTCAGTGAAGAGCTGCCAGAATTAGACATCTCCATACTTCTTCGATGCATTAATATGCCTCGACATGTTGAGGCTGTGAAAGCTTTTCGTCAGGCGATTTTGTCAGCGTGAGGACGGATAAATAAGGCCGGATAAACCCTCGAACACTTTGGCTTTACAGCAAAAATTACCGTCGCTATGGCCGCCAATCTGCACACTTTTTTACTAGCTGCATGTGGGTATTGTGGCGATCGCCATCCTCATCCCGTACGGCTGTAACCGCGCGAATTGCCTCAATATAGCGCTCTGGGAACGCCAGTTGCTCACAGCCTATTAGCACAAGCGCCTTGTACCAAGACAGCGGCGATAGAGATTCGTCAATGTGCGTGGCCGCTGCCCGGTAGGTAACGCAATCCCCGAATCCATCGACGCCAATTAGCGCTCTATCGTATCCAGAGCCGGCTCCCTCGCTACGGTCAAGCAAAGCCATCTCAGCAGTCGATATCTCATAGATGGCGACATAGATCAGGCCGTTTTGACAGGGCGCGATATTGCATTTACCTGAGAAATCTGTGTAGCCACGCTTGTGGAATCGCAGAGATAGGTCAGGGACAGCAGCCGTTCCTAGCAGGTGGGCGGTGGGCGATCGCTGCCTAATACGCATTGGGTGCAGATTGGATCCGTAGGCAGCGTACAGCATTGGGGCAAATAGCGGCTAATGTTTTGGGATAGCAAAGCAAGGATGCATTCTTACTTTGCTAGTCGAGTTGCCTGTTGTCAGATAATGGTTTCAGCCGATAAAAGTGTTCCAAGCAACTCGACAGGAGCTATAGAGTCTAAACCTGGTCAAGGTGGCTGTTAGCGATCGCTAGTTTTTGAACGTGCATCAAGACCATTTAACCGAGCTTCTTGAAGATTATCAACAGCTTTGGTCTGGCTATCTAAGTGCTCCAGACGAGCTTCTTGAAGATTATCAATAGCCTTGCTTTGGCTGTCTAGATGCTCTAGCCGAGCAGATTGAATGTTCTCGACGGCTTTGCTTTGGTTCTCTAAAAACGCTAGCCGAGTAGCTTGAATATCTTCAACAGATTTGGCCCCGCCTCGATCTAGCACTTCATAGCGAAGCGCTTGCAGGTCGGTAGGCTTCACTTCAGCAGCGTTGGCGATAGGGGCAACGGCGACAGTCGCAGCAGTCAAAAACAAAGCGGTCAAAAATTGGCGTTTCATGATGGGTGGCTCCTTGAAAACTTAGTAGAGGGAAGTGTGCTTCACTGATTTAAGAATGCCAGCTGCGCCGGGCTATCGTCTGAGGGCCGATTAAAGGCTTGCTGAGAATAGCTGAGGGTCAGCGTGAAAATCTCACAGACCATTCTCAGCCTGTCCTCATCAGCTCAGCAAAATTCGTTCGAGACGGCTCCTACAGCAAAATACTGCAATCAGCAGAGGTCAGAAGCCTACATAACCCTGACCATTAAGACTGCGGATCAAAGCATTCATTCACTTATTTAATTTTCGACCCTGCTCTATGGAAATCTATCGCCTGCCTGCCCGCTCCGATAACTACATTTACGTCTTACACAATCTGGCTGATAACACGGCAGCCGTGGTAGATCCTGCCGATGCCCCGCCCGTGCTCAAAAAGCTCGATCAGCTCGGCGCTACGCTGGTCACCATTTTTAATACGCATCACCACAATGACCATGTCGGCGGCAATCGCCAGCTGCTAGATCGCTTTCCCGACGCGCAGGTCTACGGCGGCGCGCAGGACCAGGGGCGCATACCGGGACAGCAGCACTTTTTAGGGCAGGGCGATCGCGTCCAATTCGCGGGCCGCACGGGCGAAGTCTTTTTCGTCCCCGGCCATACCCGGGCCCACATTGCCTATTACTTCACCCCGGCGGAAGATGGAGAGCCCGGTGATCTGTTTTCTGGCGATACGCTGTTCGCGGGCGGCTGCGGTAAGCTGTTTGAAGGAACGGCTGAGCAGATGGCAATTTCGCTGGGCAAGCTGCGTCAGCTGCCAGACAATACGCGGGTGTGGTGCGGACATGAGTACACGCTGAATAATTTGAAGTTTGCGGTGAGCGTGGATGGGGAAAATGAGGAACTGCGATCGCGCCTGCAAAACGTCACCACCGCCCGCCAGCAAAACCAGCCCACCGTCCCCTCACTGCTAGCCGAAGAAAAAGCCACCAATCCCTTTCTCCGCTGGGACAGCCCCGCTCTTCAGTCAGCCGCCCGCAGTCGAAACCCGGTTACCGTATTCGCCCGCATCCGCGAAATGAAGGATCGATTCTAAGCGGGAAATATTAGCGCATTTTTGAGTTGCACCTAGCGCCTCATTTCGGTAAGCTGGTAAACTGCGCTGGAAAAATTTAGTAAGAGCCATGGCGAAAAAAAGAACTCAATTAGTCCTCAATCAGGACGTCCCCAAACTTGGCAACAATGGTGACTTAGTAGAAGTCGCCTCCGGCTATGCTCGCAATTACTTAGTTCCGCGCAGTTTGGCATACAGGGCGACACCCGGCGTGCTCAAGCAGGTAGAGCGTCGCCGCGAGCAAGAGCGCCAGCGCCTAGAAGCGATTAAGCAAGAGGCTGAAGCCACTAAGACTGCGCTTAATACCATCGGTATGTTCACTGTGAAAAAAGCCGTTGGTGAAGACGACGCTATCTTTGGAACGGTCACCGCTGCTGAAGTCGCTGAAGTGATCCAGGAGAACGCCGGAAAAGAAGTAGACCGCCGCGAAATCACCCTGCCAGATATTAACAAGCTCGGTGAGTACAAAGTAGACATCAAGCTACACAGTGAAGTCACAGCCACCATCAACCTGAGAGTCGCGGCAGATTAGTCATTTCGACTATACGCAGCGCATACTCAATGGCAGACAGTACAAATGTTCTGTTAATTTAATGAGGGTAGGGAGCGATCTTGCTCTCTGCCCTTTTACTATTTAAAGCAGATTCTCTCCGCTTCCCTATGGTTCAAGAGCCCCGCTTCAAACCCGCCATTGACCGCCTGCCGCCGCAAAATATTGAGGCGGAAGAGGCAATTTTAGGCGGCATTTTGATTGACCCAGAGGCGGTTGGTCGGGTAACAGAGATTATCAGCCCAGAAGCGTTTTACATTGGGGCGCACCGCAACATTTACCAGGCCGCGCTAGATTTGCAGGCACGGGGGCTGCCGACCGATATGATGGGCATCGCCTCCTGGCTCAAAGACAAAGGCACCTTAGAGAAAGTGGGCGGTCAGAGCCGGTTAGCGCAGCTGGTAGATCGCACCATCAGCGCGGCCAATATTGACCAGTACGCCCAGCTGGTGCTGGATAAATACACGCGCCGTAAGCTGATTCAGTCGGGCGGTGAGATTATTCAACTCGGCTATGAAACCGAGACGCCCTTAGAAACAGTGCTCGATCAGTCTGAGCAGGCGCTGTTTGGCATCACTCAAATTCGGCCTACGCAGGGACTGACGGCCACTTCTGATATTTTGACCGATACATTTTCAGATATTGAGCAGCGATCGCTCGGCATGGTGCTCCCCGGCCTGGCCTGCGGTTTTTACGACTTAGACGCAATGACTCAGGGCTTTCAGCGCTCTGACTTGATTATCGCGGCGGCTCGTCCGGCAATGGGAAAGTGTCTTAGCGCCGAGGCTGAGATTTTGTTAGCCGATGGTTCGGTTACCACCATTGAGGCTATCTACACCCATAAACAGGCCGACCTACTGACGCTAAATGAGCGTTTGCGATTTGAAGTTACTCAGCCTTCTGCTTTCGTAGACGATGGCATGAAGCCTGTCTTCAGGGTGACTACTCGCCTGGGGCGACAGGTTAAGACGACGTTGACTCATCCCTACCTGACAATGAAAGGATGGCAGCCCTTGTCTGAATTAGCGGTAGGAGATCACATTGCCGTCCCTAGACATTTACCCATCTTCGGCCAACAGCCTCTTCCTAAGCATCAGGTTAAGCTGCTGGCTTATTTCATCGGCGATGGCGGACTGACAGGAACCTCCCCTCGGTTCACCAATGCAAATTCCCTGATGCAAACTGACTTTAGCGAGGCAGCCTGCCAGTTTTCAGGGACCAAAATCCGCATAGATACCAGCAACGGTACGCGAACCCCTTCTCTAATCGTCACAGCAGATACTGAGAAGCTACTGCAAGAGCGCCGTGCTTTTGGTGAACGAGTAGAGAAATTGATGCGATCGCTCAACATAAGCAGCAGGCTACTGGCCAGGCGGCTCAACGTCAGCCCTTCGCTCATAACCCAATGGCGTCAAGGAAAATGTGCCCCACAGCGAGATTTTTTTAACCAGCTGTGCATCGCTCTCGAAGTTTCCGCACAGCAGCTAGCGCCTCAAGGGTACGAATCTATTCGATGGACGGGCCAAAACTCACTCACAGCATGGCTAGACGATCTTGGTTTGTGGGGTTGCAGTGCCCGCGATAAAACCATTCCAAGCGCTGTTTTTACTTTGCCAAAAGATCAGCTGTCGCTATTTCTCAATCGATTGTTTGCGACTGACGGATGGGCTGCTGTACTCACTAGCGGCCAGGCCCAAGTCAGCTATGCTTCTGTCTGCGAGAAATTAGCCCGACAAATCCAGCATCTGCTGCTGCGTTTTGGTATTGTGGCCGCTATCAAGCATCGTCAGGTGAAGTACAAAGAAACTCGACGACTTGCCTGGCAGCTAGATATCACCGACGCCACATCGCTCTCAGCTTTTGCGACTGAAATCGGTATCTTTAGTAAAGAAGCAGCCGTTCGACAAGTGTTGGAAGCGATAGAAGGCAAAAAGTATCACACCAACAAAGATCTAATCCCGGTAGAGGTTTGGGATGCTTTGAAAGTAGCCAAAGGTAAAGAAAGCTGGGTTGGGCTAGCTCGTTTGGCCGGGCTTACGGGCAGCAGCAACATCCACATTGGCAAACGAGCGCTCAGCCGTTGCCGCTTGTCTGCTTTAGCGATCGCCCTCGACCACAAACCGCTGCAAGATCTGGCGACCAGCGATATTTATTGGGATGCAATCGTTTCAATCGAAGCAGTTGGTCAGCAGCAAGTCTACGATTTGACAATTCCAAATACTCATAACTTTGTTGCTAATGACGTTTGCGTGCACAACACCAGCTTCGTGCTGAACATTGCGCGCAATATTGCCGGTACTCATAAGCAGCCGGTCGCTGTTTTTAGCCTGGAGATGTCCAAAGCGCAGCTAATCTATCGCCTGCTCTCTTCAGAAGCCAAAATTGAAAGCGGTCGCCTGCGCACCGGACGCATCTCTCAGCACGAGTGGGAGCCGATGGGCCATGCTATCAATACGCTCTCGCAGCTGCCGATTTTTATCGACGATACGCCGGGCATTGGCGTGACTGAGATTCGCTCCAAGGCTCGCCGCTTGCAGGCTGAACAAGGGGGATCCCTGGGGCTAGTCTTGATTGACTATTTGCAGCTAATGGAAGGCGCTGGCGACAACCGGGTGCAGGAGCTATCAAAAATCACGCGATCGCTCAAAGGCCTAGCCCGCGAGCTCAATGTCCCGATCATTGCGCTCTCTCAGCTCAGTCGCGGCGTGGAATCGCGCACTAACAAGCGCCCGATGATGTCTGATCTACGAGAATGCGTCACGGGAGATACATTGGTATGGTTAGCAGACGGTAGACGTCTGCCCATTGCCGATCTCGTTGGCACTACGCCCGAGGTCATCAGCTTAAATACTCAAGGTCAGTTGATTCAAGCGAAGACAGATCTGGTGTGGCAGGTCGGCGTAAAACCTATCTACGAAATAATGACTGCCAGCGGACGGAAGCTGAAAGCAACGGGCAAGCACCGTCTTTACACGTTTGACGGGTGGCAACGGCTAAACGCACTCAAAGCGGGTGATCGCATTGCTGTTGCCAATCACATGCCTCAGATGTCGCCATCTATAGAACCTTGGTCTGAGGCTCAGATTATTTTGCTTGGTCATCTCATTGGTGATGGTAGCTATCTAAAGCATCAACCTTTGCGGTATACAACGGCCTCAGAAGAAAACAGCGCAGCAGTGCAAGCTGCCGCTGAGGCTTTTGGCTGTAAAGTAAACAGACACGCTGGGAAGGGAAACTGGCACCAGCTAGTTATTTCTGGAAATGGCAATCGCTGGCATCCGGCAGGGGTGGGGCTTTGGCTAAAAGAATTAGGCATTTTCAACCAGCGTTCGGCAGAAAAGCATATTCCTGCTGAAGTTTTCCAGCTAGCAGATAAGCAGATCGCGTGCTTACTCCAGCACTTATGGGCGACTGATGGCTGCATTGGCAGCTACCCTCAGAAGAACAGAAACACAAAAAGAACTAACATCTTTTTCTCTACTATTAGCGAGCAGCTAGCCCGTGATGTAATGGCCTTGCTGTTGCGTTTGCGAATTTCGAGCCGAATGCGATGGTCAAAGTCTCAGTGCTACAACGTGCATATCCACGAAAAAAACCATCAGCTCAGGTTCTTGGAGGTTGTGGGCGCGTTTGGCTCTAAGGTGGAGGCCGCTGTCGAGGCAAAAGCCAACTTGCTAAGCACAGGCGACGCCAATCCCAATCGAGATACGATTCCGGTTGAGGTCTTCAATATGGTTAGGCGAGCCATGCAGGAACAGGGAATCTCTCAGCGCCGGATGGCAGCGCTCAGAGGAACTTCTTACGGTGGCTCTGCTCACTTCAAATTCTCCCCATCAAGAGATGTTGTTTCGAGCTATGCAAGTATTTTAGAGAGCCAGGAACTTAAAGCGATTGCAACCTCAGATATCTTCTGGGACAACGTCGTATCTATCAAAGCTATTGGCGAAGAACCTGTGTACGATCTAACCGTTCCGGGACCAGCCGCTTGGATGGCAGACGGCATTGTTTCACACAACTCGGGCGCGATCGAGCAGGACGCGGATTTGATCATGATGCTCTACAGAGAAGAGTATTACGATCCGGATACGCCTGATCGCGGCATCGCCGAAATTATTTTGACCAAGCACCGCAACGGACCGACGGGTACGGTAAAACTATTGTTTCAGCCGGAGTATACTCAGTTTCTCAACCGCGCGTCGGATTTGTCCAATCGCGGTTAGAATAGCAGAGCTTTTGAAGGATACACGCTTTAGAGAGGCTTTTGCTGGAGGCGATCGCCCGCTGCTTTCGCAAATATCTGACAATACTGCTCATACCCCCCCGGAAAGGCGACGCTTAGCCGCAGCGGATCGGCATCGTCACCGGGACCACGGACTACCCGCTGCACGCCATTCTCATCTGCTAGTTGCAGCGGCTTGCGGTTCTTCAATTCGCCACCGCTGCTGTCTACATAGACGGTGAGATTGCCGCTGTCAAATACATCGTTCAGGGTTTGAATGAGCTGGAGAAAGTTGCGATCGCTCCCCCGCGCTTCACCTGATCGCCCTGCGCTTGGGCAGTCACCGTATCGCCTACGCCGACAATCATCGGCATGATCGCCGGATCGAAATTGGCTTTTACCAGGTCAACCAGCGCCGCTAGATCGTGAGGAGCCTGACGCGCATTGAAGTCTTTGCCCAGCGGGTAGCTGCCTCTACGCTGAAAATAGTAGTGGTTGAGCAGTGCTAGCACCCCAGCTTCTTTGATAGCGCCGCGCAGCATAAATTGAAAATCTGTTGTGCCTGATTCTCCAGACTGGCCAAACCAAACAATCTCTTGACCTTCGGCATCTCGGCCTAAATTAGGCGCATAGTGAATAAAGAAAGAGTCTGCCATGCCTTGCTGAGCGGCCTGATCGAGGAGGTCTTGGAGGAGCGATCGCAGTCTCTTTTGCAGCGCTACAAAAGCGTCGTTGTCATCAGCAAAAAGCGGATAGACGCTGTTAAGGTTGACCGTAGGTGAAGCAATATTATCCAATACGGTAGCAGCGATATATCGATCCAGATCTTTCAAGAGACTGGCAGGAGAAGACTGCTTAAAAAATTCTCTTAAACAAGTTTCCATCTTCTCTGGCACCGCCTTAAGAAAAGCTAGCTCCGCCTCGCTAACGCCCGGATGAGAAAACTCTCCGCTGCGAATTTGCCACTGCACGCCACCCGCAGCCAATCCTGGCAGATAGCTATTTTGCTTTTTCAGGTCAGCCGCATCCATGCCAAAAGCTTGTTCAACAATCCGATTGATTCCGCGCCTGCCAATATGTTCGCCATTGGTCAGCACGTAAAAATGAGTGTCAAATGCCTGCGTCGCACTCACATAGTCGGTACTAATCCGGCGAGTCAGCGGATCGTTGACCAAGCCCATACAGACACCGTCGAGATCTTGAATAATCAACAGATTTTCGGTGGTGGCTAGCGCGCGGACAAAAGCCTCGTGGTTGAGAGAAAGATTTTTAAGAGAAGCTGACATGGATTTTTAAGAGAAGGTGTAAGTAAGAGCTGAAAAAGGAACACGCAGGAAAATTCTCAACGTCAAAGCGCTAAGGGATGAGAATTTAATAAGATGCATAATTCCTGAGCCCTCATCCCCAACATTTTGACGTTGAAATGTTATCTAAAGGTAAAGTCCTATTAAACCCACGCCTTTGCCCGCGCTACGGCCTTTTGCCACTGCGCGAAGTGTTCAGCGGTGACTCTATCTGAGCGCGGTTCAAACACGCGATCTACCTTGCGAGTGGCGATCAGCTTGCCGTAGTCGTCCCAAAAGCCAATCGCCAGCCCCGCTGCAAACGCCGCGCCTTGGGCCGTAGCATCTCGCACCTCGGGCCGCTCTACCGGAATGCCTAGAGCATCGGCCTGAAACTGCATGAGAAAGTTGTTGTTACAGGCTCCGCCGTCTACCTTCAGGCGACCAATCGGCGTCTCGCAGTTTGTATTGACCGCATCGACCACCTCTTTGACCTGAAAGGCGATCGCCTCCAATACCGCTCGCACCATATGCTCCCGCTGCGCCCCGCCCGTGAGTCCCATAAAGGCCCCGCGCGCCGACATATCCCAGTGAGGTGCGCCTAAGCCACTCAGCGCTGGCACGAAGTAAACACCGTCGCTGTCGGGTACTTGCTCGGCTAATTTTTCTGTCTCCGCTGCGCTGCCGATCAGCTTCAGCCCGTCGCGCAGCCACTGAATGCAGGCACCGCTGGTAAACATCGCTCCTTCTAAGGCGTAGCCAACTTGCTCATGTTGACTGCTTTCTTTACGACTGCCAGTGGCTTCACTCCAGGCAATGGTGCTGAGTAGCTGCGGGGCTCGCACGACTTCGCTGCCGGTATGAGCTACCAAAAAGCTGCCAGTACCGTAGGTGCATTTCAGTAAGCCGGGGCGATCGCACCCGTGGGCAAAGAGCGCTGCCTGCTGGTCACCGAGGATGGCCATAATCGGAATCTCTACGCCCAAAATGCTTTTATCCAGCTGGCCAAATTCGCTCAGGCTCGGCTGGATCTGCGGCATCAAGCTAGCAGGAATGCCAAATAGATCCAGCAGTTCGCTATCCCACTGATGGGTAGACAGGTTCAGCAGCATAGTGCGGCTGGCGTTGCTGTGATCGGTCGCGTGAACTTTACCGCCAGTCAGGTTCCACAGCGCCCAGGTGTCTATTGTGCCCGCGAGGACATTGCTGAAGTCGCTGACCCCGTTTTGCTTAACCGTATCCAGCAGCCAGTTCAGCTTAGTTGCGGAAAAGTAGGCATCGAGGATCAGACCGGTTTTGTCAGCGATCATATCCGCCTTACCCTCGGCCCGCAGCCGATCGCACAGCGGCGCAGTGCGGCGATCCTGCCAGACGATGGCGCGGTGGAGTGGCTGCCCGGTGGTTTTATCCCACAGCAGGCAAGTTTCTCGCTGTACCGTCAGGCCAATGGCGGCAATATCTGAGGCTTCAATCTGGGACTCTGCCAGGGCAGTTTTCATCACCTGACCCACCGCCTGCCAAATTTCGGTCGCGTCGTGCTCTAACCAGCCTGGTTTGGGGTAATGCTGCGTCAGTTCCTGGTAGGCTTGGCCAGCGATATGGCCGCTGTGGTCAAACAAAATGGCGCGGTTGCCAGTGGTGCCCAGATCAAGGGCCATGATGTATTGAGGTTGGCTCATGGCGGTTTTCTATTAATGAATGCTCCCTTTCGACTGTAGACCCCTGCCTGCCAGATCACGCACTTCCAGCCATGATTGTTCAAGATTTTATGGCCGGTTCTCTAGCAGAACTGCCTGACCATCCTCTAGAGATAGCCCTTTCAGGGCCTCGGCATCGGGCACGACCAGCCCTGGAGAAGTCATGACAACGCGCCATTCGTTAGGATCTAGCTGAAGCCAGTCGAGTAGAGCGGTCTGAGCCGGATTGCCGCCCATGTGAGATAGCAGGGCAATTTTTTTAGGATCGGTGATTGGGCTAGATTGAGCCGGACCGGGCTGCGATCGCACCCCGTAAAACAGCGTATGACCCGACTCGCTAATGCGGTTAAACCGGTCAGTTCCCGAAAGATTGTCCATCAGCCAGGGATTGGCCTGTCGGTATCGGCGCATGGCCAGGTTGAAAGCGGCGCGATCGCCATCAACACGCGCCGCAAAATGCGAGACCCGACTAAACTCATGGCAATCTTCCATAAAAGCCAGCGCAAAAGCCTTCAGCTGGGCAGCTTCCAGGCCATGGCAAAAGCCCTCCAGCGCAGGCTCCTGGACCAGGCCATCTGGCTCCAGGCTCCACCGACGGCAAAAGCGAGCGACCAGCGCCAGGTCATACTCAAACTTTTCCATAGCAGTAGTCAAAACTTGGGTAAAGCGCCGCAGCATCGCTAGCCGCTCAAAGCCAAGCTGCTTCATACCCGTGAAGAAATGAGGCTGCTCATAGCTCTCAGGCGTCACCTGCCAGTCTAAAAAGCCAAACTCCTCAGCGGCGACCTTGACGCCGTAGCGGTCGTCAGTGCTGCGAAAGAAGCCCCAGCCGCTGTGCATTAGCGCATTCAAAAAATCCATCGGCAGGCCCGGACTAAAGCCGTACACCCACAGCGTCACCGCCGGATTGTCGTAGGCATTATCCAGAACTTCTGGCAGCGTCTCGCCCAGGTTCCAATTGATATCGGTCTCGGTCGAAATCTGAGTGCCTCGCCGCACCGTATCGTGGTTGCCGCAGCCGGTAATCCAGCGATCGCCCTTCTGCATCACCTCCTGCACACGCGGCCACTTGTAATCCCAAAAGCCCTTGAGCGCCGGTGTGTTGTGCGCAAAAATCAGCGGTCCCCACTGAAAGGAATCGGGCCGCAAATCGACCAGCTCATGGTAGGTAGAAGTCGTCTCCCAGCCTTCTGCGGGCCAAGGGCGACCGTCTTCAAAGATGGTGAACATCAGCCGCTGATCCCCATTGATCTCCTGCACCACGTCGCTCATGGCCATCAGGTAGTTGTCGTCATACTCCAGCCGACCGGAGAAGGGGTTGAAAAAGCGAAAGTCCTGCCCGCCGTCGATGCGAATACCGTCGATCCCCGTATTCATCTTGCGCCGCTGCATCTCTAGCAAAGTCGCCCGCACCATCGGCAGCGTATGGCTAAGGTCTTGCCCATACATATTTGGCCCTGCGAGAAACTGGCGGCTGAGCAAATCGAGCGCCTGGTTGTCCGAATGGCCATAGACCAGATCGTAGATTACCTGAATGGGCTGCCCCGGAAAGCTGTGCAGCTCAGCAATAAAATCAATCACCTCATCCGGGCGCAGACTGTCTAATAGCGAGGCATTGGTTGCCGAAGATCCCAAAATTGGGACGTCGTACCCCCAATTCAGGGTGTCGGGTGGTCGCAGCGTGATCTGAAGCGGCTCCCGCGTACAAACCGGGCCGTCAGTGCCGTAGACAGCGTGATAGCTCTCAGGGGCAAAGCCAAAAAAGTCGCGATCGCCATCTTCTGAGCGAAATTCGATCGTGGGCTCAGTCGGCAGCAGCTGTACCGCGTCGTAGCCAATATAGTTTTGTTCAGCGGGCGTCAGCGGCTCGCCCTGCTCCACTTTTTGGGCAATCTGCCGGTAAACCTCAGTCAGGCCAGCTAGCGTACCTGTTGCTGAGGCCGTGGGTACGTGCAGCTGCAAAATATTGCAGGGCGCGGCAGTTCTAGGTAGCGCTGGTTCATTGCCAGTGGCAGCTGGGGTGATAGGTTCAGCTTGGGCGGCTTGGGTGAAATAGGCGCGATCACGCCGGGTCTGCTGTAGCCGGTCAAAGTCGTACAGCTCTGCGGGCGCAAATACGCCGTAGGGCAAAGAATAAGGCGCAACATCGCGCACCGTGTACAGCTGACCATCGCTAAAGTCGCGGTAGCGCAGCCAATAGAGACTGCCCAGCTGATCGCGCGATCCCACCTGCATCCCGCTGACCACCGCCCAGACAAATTCGCCTTGCAGCGATGGCTCAACGCATTCGTAGCGAAACGGCACGGTCTGCTGTGGCTGAGAAAAATCTACCGGTTCGAGCGGGGTGAATATCTCTAAATAGACATTATGGCGCTCATTCGGCAAAATCTGGCCTGCTAGCTTCGGCACCCAAAAGCCAAGCTCCGTTAGGCCATCGGCGCAAACGTGAGCCCCTAACCGCCGAGCTAACTGCTGGCCAATCTCAAAATAAGTCGCTCCAGACTCACCAACGTCTACCGCCCAAGCTAAGAGGGCTGCGGTTTCTGGCTCCTGCAGCTCGACCGGTGGAAGTGAGAGGGCGCGCTCGGAGAGAGGATGGCTCATAAACAGTCCTGGTGTGCAAGGGGGGGGGGTAGTCTCCATTCTTACGTCATCCAACACAGGGTCAGACAGGCAGTCAAAGCGTTGCTGCTCGCGGGTCTAACCGGCATGGCTGAAGACGCGGTGAAAATGAATGATTCTTTCTGTCCACTACTCTAAACCTAATACCTCGAATGGAAAAGCTTTTCTCTATCTAATCTGAGACCGGCCAAGCAACTAATGGCCGTCAAGCTCGGCCCACTGATCGCCCGAGTTCAACTGACCATCGGCAGCAGCGTTTGAGATTGTCTACCTATAGGAAGATGATTGAAATACACCGTTAGATGTATTGTCTAGCTTGTCGACATGCTGTAAGGAACAAGGCTATTAAGACCTGTCTGCCAACGCTCACCTCTCCAGCTGCTCCACTTTGAAAATGTCAAAAAGAAGATTCAGATCAATCTTCTGGGTAGAGTAAATGTACTTGAGCATATTTGGCTTTGACGCTGTTTTGATGATTGCTCATCCTCTTTGGTTAATCCCCTTCACTTAGATGTTCTATTCGATGCCGAAACTTGTGCTAAAAGTCTCTTTTGAAAACGCCTTTTGACCAAACAAAGCACCCGAACTTTCCTCTATTTTTCTGACTACTTGCACCAGCACAAAAAACGCATTGCTGTAAAGTGCCCCGCTAAGGTCACCTGATCAAAATCAGGTCAGTGAGTCTGCGGAGTATTGACCATTCATGCTTAAAGGGCTGCGTCGCCCTGATCCCAGTCGTTCCACTCTGAGCTAGACAGCAGCGGCTCTAGCCAACGCCTTGATTTAGTGTGACTATTAAATAGGCGAGAGCCCGTCACCTTTGCCAAGGCGAACTCGCTACAGCCTCAATTGAGCAAGGCTATAGCGGCGGGCTTTGCTCGCTGTGAAAAACGAACGGCTGTGGATTTTTTCAGTCAGCCGACACTGTCGATCAGAAGCTGGATACAGAGCGAATTCGCTAGTCGTGCCGCCTGAATCCGCTGTACATTTGCTAACTCTCCGGAGGTCTTTCAACCATGAAATCATCCCTTGTCATTCTCTATCACCGCGAGCCGTACGATGAGGTCATCGAAAATGGTCAGACCTACTATCGAGAGAAGAAAAGCCCTAACGGTATTTTACCGACTATCAAGAGCTTTTTTGCCAGCGCTGAGCAGAGTACCTGGATCGCCTGGAAACAGATAAACGCTAAGCAAAAGAACAGCTTTAAAGAGCGCATGAGCTTTGAAGGCAATGAGAATGGCACCGTCCGCCGAATTCCACTCAGCGCTGAGCAGGTAAAGAATTTCTACCATGTCACCTCCAAAGAGGCTTTCTGGCCGATTCTGCACTCTTTTCCCTGGCAGTTCACCTATGAATCGTCTGACTGGGAGAACTTTCAAGACATCAATAAAAAGTTTGCCGATGCCGCCTGTGAAGATGCCGCCGATGACGCGCTGATCTGGATTCACGACTACAACCTGTGGCTGACCCCTTACTACATTCGCCAGCAAAGGCCGAATGCCAAGATTGTCTTTTTTCACCATACGCCTTTTCCTGGCCCCGATGCTTTTAACGTGCTGCCCTGGCGCGAAGAGATTGTCGAAAGTATTCTCTGCTGTGATGTATGTGGTTTTCACATTCCGCGCTACGTGGAGAACTTTGTAGCGATCGCCCAGGGCCTTTGCAACATTGAGATTGTCAAAAAAGAGCCCGTCGCCAAAGAGTTTACCCCGCGCGGGACTGCTCTGGCCGTCCCAGAGATGACGACTCAAGTTCGCTACAAGGGACAGCTAGTTCATCTAGGCGCTTTTCCAGTGGGAACCAACGTCGACTTTATTCGCTCTGTTGTCGAGAAGCCATCGGTGCAGAAGCGAGTTGAAGAGATTCGGAAGGAAATGGGTGGCGAGCGCCAGCTAATCGTTTCTGCTGGTCGCGTGGACTATGTGAAAGGCACTAAGGAAATGCTGCTGTGCTACGAACGGCTGCTTACCCGCAGGCCAGAGCTACAGGGCAAAATTAACTTTGTCGTCGCAGTGGCCTCGCCCGCTACCGGTATGCGAATTTACAAGACGGCTCAAAGCGAAATTGAGCGGCTAGTCGGTAAGATCAACGGTCGCTTTGCCAAGCTGAGCTGGACGCCCATTTTGCTCTTTACGTCCGCACTGCCGCTAGAAGAAATTTTGGCACTCTATGCAGCAGCAGATATTGCCTGGATTACGCCGCTGCGAGACGGGCTGAACCTGGTTGGCAAAGAGTTTGTGGTCGCTAAAGGCGGCAAAGACGGCGTGCTGGTGTTTTCAGAATTCGCGGGTGCGGCGGTCGAGCTGCCAGACGCGGTACTCACCAATCCCTACGCTGATAGCAGTATGGATAAGGCAATTGATCAGGCGCTGGCCATGGAGCCAGAAGAGCGCAAAGAACGGATGGGCCGTATGTATGAAGCGGTGAAAGCCTACGATGTAGATCGCTGGGCCAAGGAGCTGCTCGGCGCGGTAGAGACTGGAAAGCCGGAGAAGGAAGCGATCGCCGTCTAAATCCGCCTTAACGGCAGTCAGTCCTACAAATTACAGCCGCCGTCCTCTCTGTATCTCTACTTAGAGGCGGCGGCTTCATGGGGCTTTAGACTTCTATAGCCTCTATCGAGTTGCCCGCTGTTCTCTAGCGGTTTCAGCCGGTAAAAGTGTCCTTAGCAACTCGACAGGAGCTATAGCAACAGGCAAAGTGCTTCGCGAAGCGCGAATGCGTCCGAGCTTCGCTATATCTGGTAAAGCAGCCAAGGTTCAAGCCAGTATCGTGCCGGTGGTACAGGTTCCGGTGAAGTTTGTTCCAACGGTAATAGCCCCCTGCAAATCGGCACACAGCAGATTAGCGCGGGCCAGCGATGCACCGGTAAAGTTGGTCTCCTGCAAGTTGGCCTCTTCCAAGTTCGCTTCAGTCAGGGTTGCCCCCTGGAGGTCAGCGCGAGAAAGGTCAGTGCTGCGTAGACTGCTGTCGCTGAGGTTGGCTCCCCGCAGGTCTGCGCCACGTACATCCGCACTTTTGAGATTTGCGCCCGTCAGTGTGGCACCGCTGAGAAAGGCCCCGGTCAAGCTAGCGCCCGTCAGATTTGCGCCCATCAGGTTGGCACCGCGTAAATTGGCACCCCGCAAGTCTGCGCCAGTGAGGTCACACTGCATCAGGTTGGCACCCCATAGATTAGCTCGCAGATCAGAGCCTGCCAGGTTTGCACCAACCAGGTTACTGCCCTCTAGGTGAGCGCGGTTGAGGTTGGCCCGGCTCAGATCGCAGCCTGAGAGGTTGGCACCTGCTAGCTGAATTCCAGACAGATCGCAGCCCGCCAAATCAGCCTCTTCAATCTTCGCACCCGCTAATTTTTTGAGAGTGCCCGCCCGGACCGCATCAATGTCAATTGGTTCGCTCATTTATGTGTGCTGTGAGAAAGATTAAATAGGAGCCTTTAAGTAGGCTGAGTCTTTTCGGAGATAGAAAACGACGGCCAAACGTCTGTTACTTCAGGGTTAAGCAAGCCAGTCCCCATAGACATTTTGAGCGGAATGGTCGGCAGGCTCAGGCCCTGCTGCAAGCCGGTTACTAAAAAGCCCAGTATCTCTAAAAGCTTGGGATCCCAGCGATCGCCTGCCTCGGCCTGACAGTCAGCAAAGGCATCGGTGACATGCTGCCACTCATTTTCGTCAGCAGGGCCTGCCTTCTGAGCATCCTGCTGAGCGGCTGTATGCCGACGATGGGCTGCCGCTTGCTGAAAGGCCGCAACTAAGCCCAATATGCGCGACTCCACCGGAATGCTGTCACCTTTAAGGCCCGCTGGCTGACCGCTGCCGTCCCAACATTCGTGCTGATGAGAGATGATCTGAGCGATCGCCCGCAGTCTGGGCAATACCCGCAGCGTCTGCGCACCGGGGTGCAGCGGGCAACTGTCACCCTCCTGACTGGCCATGTCTTCATCAAACTGAGCGGGCGCAATGCGATGCAGCAGGCTCGCTAGCCGCAGCCGCTGCATTTGCCACACCGGCAGGTCCAAAAACTGACCCATCATTTCTGCGAGCGAAGCGACTTCTGCCGCTGCCAAAGGATTAGTCGGATCGGCCAAGTCAGCAAGCTGGGCCATACGCAAGTAGGCTTGTAGCTCATTAGAAACCAGGTTTTGGCTGAGGGCACCGGCGAATTTGAACGTTTCGGTTTGTTCGACCTGGCGATCGCCACCCTGCAAATAGTCCACCACGCGCATCACAACGTTGCCGACTTCGTTTGTCTTAGTGGCCGCTTCCGCGTCTATTTTGGCTAGTCTTGCTTCTAAATCAGCTTGAACCTCAGGCGCGTAGCGGCCAACGTGATCAGCAGCGATCGCAATCGTCTCGCCGACCAGCATCGGGTCAAACGTCCAAAAACCATAGAACTTACGCTCTAGATCGTTCTCTGGCGGCCCCTTTGGGCCGTACTCTTCATCAGTCAACTCCTGGCACAGCACCATCGCACTGTAAGTAGAGCCCATGATCATCAGGTGCCACTCTTGCCCCACCGGATCGTCTTTATCGAGCTCAACTAGCGTGACATTCTCACGCGCTCCAGTTGGATGATCCGCAAACCCTGCCCCCGGTGCCGCCATAATCACAATTTGGTCAGCAGTATCAGCCATGTCGCCATAGCGATCAGCCTCCTGCAAATACCACTTGCCCTGCTGAAAAGCCGTTACCATCAGCGGCGACGTTTTGGTCGCAAGCACAGCATCCTCTAACGCATGGCATAGCGCCACCAGCGTATTTTTGTAATACACCCCAAAGTTCAACGGAGTGCGGCCCGAGGTTTCTGAGTCACCCGACGAGTCAGCGTTATCGTGGCCACGCACAAGCCTTTGAAGAATAGAACCCGCCAACATGTTTTACTGAGACCTTAATTAAAGAAAAAAATGAAAAGGTAGAAATAATCTGTTCAAAAGCGCTGACCTTATGATACCCCAGCCAGGGTACGGGTTTCGCCTTTCACCGGTGCACTCAGCGCCTCAGCGAGCGGCACTGTTCCCAGCCGCTGCTCCAAAATTTTCATGACCGTCCGGCCAAAGTCATTAGGATTTTCGCGCATTGCCTCTAAGCAGACATCGCCAAAGAAAGCCCCCAGCTCACCGGGATTCCACAGCAGCTTCAGCGCAACCCATGGCAGATAAATTGCCAGCGGATTGTAGCCCCGCTTAAGAATATTGTTTTTGAAGGCATACTCTTCCAAATGAGTATGGGGCTGCAATCCGATAAAGAAAATTGCTGGCTCTACCTTATCTGCGCCAAAAATATTTTCCAATTCGCGGTGATAGGCAACGGTCTGGCGAATAGTCTGATCGCGCTCGTCAATCACATTAAATGAATAGTTCACCGAGACAAAGTCTTCAAACCCAGCTGACTTCAGATCGCGGCAGTTTTGCAGCACAGTTTTCAGGTTGTAGCCCATGCGCATTTTTCTCACCAGCTCCTGCGAGCCGCTGGTGATGCCAATCTCAAAATAGTTCATCCCTGTGGCGACCATGAGTTCACATAGCCGGGGCGTCAGGTTGTCGGCGCGAATATAGGCAGCCCAGTTAATGTCGGTCATGCCAGAAGCCAGAATTTTCTCCAACAGCTCAATGGCATCGTCGATATAGCGTTTAGCCGGAATAAACTGCGCATCGGTAAACCAAAACTTGCGAATGCCCCGGTCGTAGAGCTGGCGCATTTCTTTCACCACCTCATCAGCCGGGTTAATGCGCACCTGTTTACCTTCCACCACGGTATAGACGCAGTAGCAGCAGTTGTGCGGACAGCCACGCTTGGTCTGCACACCAATGTAAAAATCCTGCTCTTGCAGATAGTACTCAAACTCGGGCCACATCGCTTCGATGTAGTCATAGTCACAGGCCGACTTTTCGACGGGGGTCGGCCACTCGTGAATCAGCCGCTCTCGGGGGGGCTCACCGACTACATAGCAGCGCTCACCTGCAAAGTCTTCGCCGCGCAGCAGTTTCTCCAGCAGAGTTTCGCCCTCTCCTACCGATACGATGGTGCCGGCAGGCAGGGTTTTCTGCATCTGCTCGTAAAACACGCTGACCGCGCCGCCCCCAACCACCACTTTGGCCTCCGGCTGATAGCGGCGAGCTCGTTTGAGCCCTCGCCTAATCAGCTTTTCGTTGCGGCGCAGCTCGGCCAGGTAGGTGCCAACCATGCGGGCACCGCCTAGCGCACCTCGCAGCTTTACAAAAGGGTTGGTTGCGTAGGCGAATTCAAATGCATTTTGCAGCGGGTTGCCGCCCCGACCGCCAACTGGCGCGTAGATTTGGATATCGCGCCATGAGAAGACCAAAAGCGTCGGCTGAAAGCGATCAATCCGTTCATCAAGGGTAGCTGTAAAGTCGAGCGGGGGGACGGTGCCCATGTCGAAGATCTGCTGCTCTACGTCGGCAAAGCACTTGTGCACATGATCTGCCAGGTAAACCACGCCAATGGGAAAGATGGGGTTGCAGGGCAGACGGACGTAGAGAATGCGCTGGCTTAGCTTTTCTGGTGGGGTTAGCTTCTTTTGTGGAGCAGTTGTCATGGCGCGAGGATGGGGTGTAGCAGGGCTAATAGGTCTTCTATTGGGGGCGAACCGTCAACCCGGACATCTCAGTTTTTTCATATATCTTTACGATAGCACTGACGCTCTTAAGCGGTGGCGTTCTAGCAGAAGTTTCTGAATTGCTCTTCACTCACATTTTTTAACTCATACGACTTTGGCAGGGCGCAGTTGGGCCATATCAGGAGTAGGCAGTGCCGCAAGGGAAACCGAGAAGACAAACCGGATAGCTCAAAAGTTCATTGCGTTTTGTAGATTTTTTTTGCGATAAATTTCGCTCAATTGACTCGTCTACAAATCTTCACATATCAATTCTGCCTGTTTTATGAGAGCGTCTTTAAGCCGCTTTTAGTAAGGGCATGGGGTCTGGAAATGACCTGTCGAGTGGCTGCTGAAAAGATGTCTAAGCCGAGCCTCAGATCGGTCAGTTGGCTGGCTTAGCTCACGCTTTGGGTAACCTGGAGATGAACATTTCTTCAAGGGGAGGTGGCGCTATCGTACCTGCTCTGAGTGTTGGCTGATGTCGAGTCTTGAGCGACCGGTGAAGACCGTTCCATGCAGCTGACGAGGGTAGGCTTGGTAGTCGTTTTTACAGTCGCCCCTATGACCAGGTGTTAGCCTCTCATATAAGTGTGAAGTGTCGCAGTCAGTTTCTTCCCGTCTTTAAAACCCATGGCCCAAATTCTTGACCCGCTCCCGTCTGACGACGCCGAAGTCATTCTTTGCTGCTACGTCAACGCCACCAGCAAAATTCAGGTAGCACGTATCACCAATGTGCCTGATTGGTATTTTGAGCGGGTTGTGTTTCCTGGCCAGCGGCTGCTGTTTGAATCGGTGAGAGCGGCCCAGTTAGAGATTCACACGGGGATGATGGCTAGCTCCATTCTCTCCGATACCATCCCTTGTAAGCGGTTGGCAGTTGAATCTGAAGGGGAAGAGGAAGCCGTTGACGATCCCCCCGAGAATCAGGCGGGTCGCACTCAGGTAGAAGTTAGTCATCCGTATGCAGTCAAAGCGGATGAAGTGACAGGGCCAGGTTCAGCTATTTCCAGTAGTCCAAACCCGGTTGCGGCTGGCGCGATGGCGCAGCCTCTCTAAAGCATGACTTCTCTAGACAAGACATTGTCAGCTGAATAGAGCATTACTAAACTTAGCTCATATAAAAGCTGCCTTCGACAGGCTAGGTAGGGACTCTCTCGTATAAATGTGAGGAGATTAAAATTTTCTTATGGGTTGTAGATAGCACCCTATAAAGATGCTATGCCTGAGGCATATGTCTTCAACGGGTGATTTGTGGATCTTCCTTCCTTTATTTGGCTGTGGCGCATCGCTGCCTGGTCTATGGGTCTCTCGCTGACAGTTTATGGTCTGCTAGCGGTCAGCGGCGGCACTTTGTTTTATGTCCGGCAGCGTGATCGCTCTCGTCCTGACTGGCTGCGACCAACTCACTATTTACTAGGCAGCGCTTTAGTAGTTTTGGTACTGCTGCTGCTCTCCATTGGCATTGTCGGCACGCTCGGTGAATATGGCAGCTTAGGGCATTCGGTGCATTTGCCAGCGGGTCTGACTGTAGTGGCGCTAATTTTGACTTCAGCCTGGAGCGCTAGCCGCATTAGCCCAGAGCGGCCCTGGGCGCGGCAGACGCATCTTACCCTAAATGGAATTTTGCTATTTGCCTTGATTGTGGTGACGGCTACGGGCTGGAGTGTCGTTCAAAAGTATTTATGATGAGTGCAAATACCCTTCGCGCCCGATTCACTACTTTCTAATGACCTCTACTTTTCCAGAAACGGACAGCCTTCCAGAAACGGACAGCTTTAAGATTTCGCCGTTGATTCAGCTGACGCTGATGTCTCTTTATATCGCGCTGGTGGTGCCTTTGCCGTTTTTGGCAGTAGCGACTCAAGCCCCAGTCCCCCCAGCGCTACTTTGGGTCGGCGTCGTTGCCGGAGGAGCCGCACTGTACGGCGGGCTGAGCGAGCGAGTACAGGTCGACGCGCAAGGGATTGCTGTTACCTATCCAGGATGGGTACGCGCTTTTGGTCGACGCGGTTGGGCTTTGAAATGGGATGATATTACAGCGCTGAAACCGCGCTCGACCGGCCAGGGCGGTATTGTTTATTACTTTCTCAACCAGGCCCAGGACCAGGCTTATCTGCTGCCGATGCGGGTGGTTGGGTTTGCCCGACTCGTGCGCTATGTGGAAGCTAAGACCGCGATTGATACGGGCGATGTTAAGCCGCTTTCGCAGCCGTGGATGTATGTCATTTTGTTAGGGCTGACGGCGCTGCTGCTGCTGGTAGATATTTGGACCATCGCGACTGCTAGCCAATTTGCTGTCTGATTGCGCCCGGTATGCCGCCACAAGGAGCTGACTTGCCTGGTGACTATCTTAAAGTTTGAGCAGGTGACGCTGAGAGCCGCCGCTGGCATCGTCGAAATTCTTAAAGATCTGAGCTTTGCCGTCGAGCCTGGCGATTTTGTTGCTTTGGTCGGGCCTTCGGGGGCTGGCAAAACCAGCCTGCTGCGGCTGATCAATCGCCTTTCTGAAGCTAGTAGCGGCACCATCTGGTTTGAAGGCCAGGATATTCGGCAATTGTCGCCGGTCAGTCTGCGGCGTCAGGTCGCTTTGGTCAATCAGGAAAGCCGTCTGCTGGGAATGAGCGTTGGTGCTACGCTGGGCTATCCTCTCCGGCTCCAGGGCCAGCCGACCGCAAAAATTACGGCGGCAGTCAACCGGTGGGCTGAGCGGCTGAATATTCCGGCAGACTGGATGGACCGCACGGCGGTAAATCTGTCTTTGGGGCAGCGGCAGCGAGTGGCGATCACCCGCGCCCTGATCAGCGAACCCAAAATCTTACTGCTGGACGAACCCACCTCTTCTCAAGACGTTGGCTATAGCGATTTTTTGCTAGCTCGCCTGGCAAAGTGGGCCACCCAGGGTAAGCTCACTATCATTATGGCCAACCACCAAATCGAGCTAGCAGAGCGCTATAGCACCCGGCTATGGCACCTCAACGACGGCAGGCTGATTGCCGATTCGCCCGCTGACACCGTAGATTGGGGGCAACTGCGCCGAACGTTGGTAGCCGCAGAGCAGCAGGCTCAGGCCGAGTGGTCGTAAACTAGGCAGGTTTGCTGTGAGCGATCGCCATCGCCTCTATCGGCTTATCAACTGACGGCCTGTCAATCGGCCCGACGCAAATGCGGTAGCCCACGTTTCTCACAGTCTGAATTAAATCAGGATGGCGCGGATTAATTTCTATCTTTTTGCGCAGCGACAGCACATGCGTATCCACCGTGCGCGGATTATCAATCGCATCGGGCCAGGCGCGGCGCAGCAGATCTATTCGGCTAAGCGGCTCACCCTCAGCCTGAGTCAGCACATATAGCAGACTAAACTCTTGAGGTGTCAGATCGACGAATTCGCCCATGTAGCGCACTCGGCGCTGCACCAAATCGATGTGCAGATCGCCGCAGTCAATCGCCAAAGGCGTTGTGATATGACGGCTGCGCCGGGTCAGCGACTCCACCCGCGCGAGAAATTCCTGCATACCAAATGGCTTTTTCAGATAGTCATCGGCGCCCGATCTGAGCCCAGCCACCACATCAGGCTCAGCCGTTCGAGCAGACAGCAGCAGTATCAGCGGATGGCCCTGATGACTCAGCCACTGGCATAGCTGTAGCCCTTGCCCGCCAGCAAACTCTGCCTCTAGCACGACAAGGCTGGGCTGCTGCATCTGGAAGCCGTCTCTTGCCGAAACCATATCAGCGCACTGCTGCACCTTGTAACCTGCCTGCTGCAAATTCCAGCTCAGCAGAGAACGCAGGTTTAAATTGCTTTCAACAACTTGAATATTAATATCGATGGAGTCGCTCACAGAGAACATAGCGGATTAGATGCCGCTGACGACAAGCTCAATAAACTGAGCCTAACAGAGCGACTAGGGGACTTCTGTAATCGAGGTTACGGGAGCGCATCCTCAAGGAAAACCTACTTTGTTAAGTTTGCAAGTTGGTTCAGCCCTGTTTGACCTGATAAAATAGAGTAAGAACATGGAACGATTCAATCGAGCTTGATGGGTAAAGAACAGCCAATTTAATCCCTAAATACGTTGACTTAGCGGATCGATTTTACTAGCTCAAAATTAAAAAGTTAGAAAAGCGGATTTAGGAATAGTTTACCTATCTGCTCAGTCGAATCGGAAGCCCAATTGGGATCAAATCTTCTGGCATAAGTTTGCCTATCGTAGAGACTTCATATTCATTCTTATCCGTTTTAGTTGAGCGAGGCTAATAGAAAAATGCTTCAAGACGTTCGAATTATTCGCTACTATCAACGAATAACTGATACCCTCGTAGACTACTGGCATAAGGGCTATCGCACCGATGAGCTTAGGCTCTATATCGAGGGATATATTGCTTCTATGCGTCATTCGGGTGCCGCAGAATCCTACTTAGTCAATAGCTTGGAACAGGAAATTCTGCGCTTTCTATACGACTCTTCTAATTTTGCGGTGACTCAGACAGAGGTAGAAACTGACTACTATTAAACTTCACAGACGCCACTTTACAGACGGCCTTGTTAGGCGGTTTGCTAAGCAGCCAAACCGCAGAGTACTGCTTGAAATTTAAAATTGGAAAGCGCGTTAGCAGGATCTGAGGATCTAGCTAACGCGCTTTTAGTAAAGAGCGCAGGTTAAGTGATTTGAGGCGCTTAAGAGGCGATCGCCACTTCTACCGTCTCTTGCAGGTTACCTTCCTGGTACATCTTAATTAAGATGTCTGAACCACCGATAAATTCACCGTTGATGTAGACCTGAGGAATAGTCGGCCAGCTAGAGTACTCTTTGATGCCCTGACGAACTTCAGGATCGGCTAAAACGTCTACGGTTTCGTAAGGAACGCCCAGCATGTTCAAAATTTGCACGACATTGTTAGAAAAGCCGCACTGAGGCATGAGCTTGGTGCCTTTCATAAACACCACAATCTTGTTTTGCTCAATCAGGTTGTCGAGCTTAGCTTTGGTTTCTGGAGACATTGCGATAATCCTGGAAATGGTGACCTTGTAGGTTTGAGTAGCTTAGCTAAGGCATTGATTAGCTAGCAGTCGCGACTTCGCCCGGCGTGTGAGTTTCTAGAGAGAGCGCGTGGATCGCTTCAGAAGACATGGCCGTCGCCACCGACTGATAGACCAGCTGATGCCGTTTGACCAAGCTCAGCCCTTCAAAGGCAGACGAGACAATGGCTACCTGGTAGTGATCGCCGCCGCCTGTAAGATCTTGAACCGCGACTTCGGCGTCGGGCAGGCCAGTTGTGATCATAGATTTTACTTGGTCAGGGCTGATCATACGCTCCTCTTGAAGTCAATTGTCTTACCCATTATGGCGCAATTTTTCTATTAGCTGACGGCTGACTGCCCGAGGCAGCAGTGTCAGCCTCTTTCGCTCACTTCGCCTATTTTATCTGATGTGGATGCCTTAGCGCTCAGAGACTACTGACCCGGCGCGTTGTACGGGACTGCAACAAAGCCCAGTTCATATAGCTGCTGATAGGCCTGCTGACCCAGCGGGCGAGTGGGCTGCTGGCTATTGACGACTTCTACTAAGAGTGGCACAGCTAAATCGGGGCGGCTCTGAGCACGATAGACGACAGCTAGCTGATAGCTGGCCTGGTCGCGCACCTCAGCAGACTGGAGCGCTAAGTCTCGCAAACCGCTGTTGACGCGGCTGTCTACGCCGACAAATACGCCAGAAAGATTTTGGTAATAGGTAGAAACGTCGTTAAGGGCCTTGCGGGCGGCGACCAGTTTTTCAGCCGCGAGGGTGTAGTTTTGGGCAGAGATTGCGCTTTCAGCTTCGCTCATGAGCGACTGGCCAGCAGCAATGCCAATCGGACTGGTGGATTGTTCAACGCTGCGAGTAGCGTCTGGGGCTTCAGCGGGGGGCTGCACTTCGGCGGGCTGCTGGGTGTCTCCAAGCTGGGCATGAGCCGCGAAGGGGACGGCGATCGCACCGACTATCGTACTGGCGACAGCGACGATAGCCGCTTTGGGTAACGCGCCAGACAGCAAAGCTCTAACAGTGGAAACCATGGTGTCAAAAACAGCTAACTTTAGGGAATCTAAACTAGAGTAGGGCATTGAGTCCGCCATGTCGCTATTCGGTGTGACTCTTAGCTAAGTGGATATACCTGAGCGCGAGTCACTAAAATGCCAAACCGTCCGTAAGTGCAGGCTTTCAACAATGACTTTATTCGGCCAATCACTGGACCCATCACCGGGTCAACCGTTGGGCGCTCAGGGCGTTGTACCCGGTAAAGAAGGGGTGATTTTGCAGCGCGGTGGCGAAGAACTGCGGCTCCACAAGGTGAGAAATCGTCTGTCATTTTGCCTGAATAATCCGGCTGATCTCTCTGCTCTGGTGGCTCAGGGGCAGCCGCAGCGAGTCAAGAACATAACCCCTCAAGCAATTGACGAGGGGCCAGTGATTATTGAGTGGCAGCTGCCTGCTCAGCGATTAGAAGAAGTGCTGGCGCAGCTGAGGGCGGCGCCTGCTGTGCTTTATGCCAGCCACGTATACGAACTCGATTTGAGCCCGAGTACCTATGTGTATTTGGCCAATCAGCTGACGGTGCAGTTTACCGAAGCGCTGCCAGTGGCTCAAATTGAGGCGATCGCCGCCGCCGCTGGCATTATCCGCACGCGCGCCCTATCAGATGGTGGCAACACCTACTGTTTCAGGGTCGGCCCCACCGCCCGCAAAAACCCGCTGAAGCTCGCCAATCAGCTCGCCCGTAATCCTGGCGTTTTGCTAGCTGAACCGAACATTATCGTGGCGATCGCATCGCTCTATCGCCCGACCGACAGCCGCTACCCTGAGCAGTGGCACCTCTTTCACCGGGGCGGTTCGGGCCTGGCGGCTGGCTCTCATGTCTCTGCCGAATCCGCCTGGGACATCACTCGTGGCAGCCGATCAGTCACTATTGCAGTGACCGATGACGGCTTTGATTTGGCTCACCGCGATCTGCAAGGACCCGGCAAAATTGTCGCCCCGCGCGACCTCAAAAATCGAGACGGCTTGCCCATCCCCAGCCAAAATGAAAACCACGGCACAGCAGTAGCAGGGGTTGCCCTGGCAGAAGAAACCGGCGACGGGGTGATCGGCATCGCGCCGGGCTGTAGCCTGATGCCCATTCAGACGACTGGCTTTTTAGACGATGGCTCGATTGAGCAGCTCTTTGACTGGGCGATCGCGCAAGGAGCCGATGTTATCTCCTGTAGCTGGTCACCGGCCTCTCTCTATTTTCCACTGTCTCGGCGGATCAGCCGGGCGGTGAATCGAGCAGCGACGGAGGGGCGTAATGGCAAGGGCTGTGTGGTGGTGTTTTCAGCCGGTAATGCCAATCGGCCTGTAGAAGGCAAAGTACAAGAGTCGGGCTGGCCTCGCAACCTGATAAAAGGGTTGACTAGCTGGCTCAGCGGCTTTGCAGTTCACCCCGACGTAATCACGGTCTCGGCTTGCACCAGCCTCAACCGCAAGGCGGCCTATAGCAATTGGGGCCGTCACATTTCGGTCGCCGCCCCCAGCAACAACGCCTCGCCCAATATGGCGCTTTCTAACGGCACTTTTGAGACGGGGCCGCCGATTCGGGTGCAGCTGTTAGGGCGATCTGTGCTGACGAGCGATCGCACTGGCGACCAGGGCTACACCACTGGCGACTTCACCGGCTTTGGCGGCACTTCCAGCGCTTGTCCGCTAGTCGCAGGCATTGCCGGACTAATGCTCTCAGTCAACCCAGACCTGACGGCGGCTGAAGTCAAGCAGATTTTACAGAGCACGACCGATAAAATCATCGACAAAGACCCCGACCCTCAACTGGGCCAGCGCTATGGCACTTACGACAGCAACGGTCATTCGCTCTGGTTTGGCTATGGCAAGGTGAATGCGGCGGCGGCTGTTGAGGCAGCTCAGGCGAGGGCGCTGAGCGATCGCACCCTCCACCGAACCCTCACCGCCCAAAATTCGACCGCTTCCCCCATCCCTGACAACGCCCCTAACGGCATCCGCAGCGCCCTCAATATTTCCACAGGCGGCAGTCTACAGGACATCAAAATATTCATTCAGGCCGAACACGAATTTCTCAGCGACCTCAGCTTTACCTTGATCAGCCCTCAAGGTCAGACCGTTTTAATTCAGGGCCGCACGCTGGGCCGTCAGACGTGGCTGCAAAGAACCTACTCGCTGGTGAGTACGCCCGCCCTGCGATGCCTGCTCAATAGTGAAGTCAAAGGCCGCTGGCAGCTACAAGCCATTGACCACGTACCCGAGCACACCGGACAGCTAAAGCGGTGGGATTTAATATTGGGCATCTGATGCGCCTTGCTCTGAACAGTCAGCTAGAGTCATCAGTGCAGTTTGTAAGTCGGCAGTGAGCTGCTTAGAGCGCAGTTTGCCTTCTCCGGCTTTGTATTGGGCTACGGAGATAGGCTTACCAATGCGAACCGTCACCGTTCCTCGCCAGCGAGGACACAGCTCGCTGTACTTCAGACTGATCGGGACGATCTTGACATCCAGGTGAGGGCGGCTGCGCTCAGCGCGGAGGGCAATGCGGGCCAGTCCAGGTTTGAGCGGGTGGATGCGATCGCGGTAAATATTTCCCTCAGGGTAGATCACCATCATTTCGCCTGCCTGCAAAAGCTGCACTCCGTGGCGCAAGGTCTGCACAGAAGGCTTACGCACATGTACCGGAAAGCCTCCGAGCCGCCTGATAAACCAGCCCTGAATGCCCAGACATTCATCGGCGGTCACCATAAATCGCAAATAGCGACCTGCCCGCTTACCAATTAAGCCAACTAGCAGCGGATCCCACCGAGACTGATGACTTGGCGCTAGCACGACTGGGCCATCCTGAGGAATATTTTCCTGTCCGGTAATTTCAATCTGGCTGAAGTAGGCAGGCAGAATGACTTTTTCGCCCAGGGTATACATGATCGGTGCGAGCCAGGGAGAAAGGCGTGACTGCACAGAGGGACAAAGATGATCAGCAGGAAGCGTCATGTCACCAGAAGAATTTATCAGCATGGCTGAAAGAGAGACGCCCCTAGAAAAGCGCTAGGACAAAATGTACGAATTGATACATATTCGCTCATAGTTGACCCAGCATAGTCTGCCATCAGCCGCAGATTGATACGCAAGCTGACAGTTTCGGCTCTGGCTTCCAAAGACAGCAAAACTTCAGACAGGCCGCAGACAGGCCGTCTTCAATAGACGCATCGGCGTCAGACCTTTCGGCGTCGCTGCTGAAACCATCGCTGTAGCTGCTGACGGCAAGGCACTTCTAAAATTCCACCCAACACGGTCAGGCGATGATTAGAGCAGGGACCATCCGGCAGGTTGAGTACTGAACGCACCGCCCCGGCTTTAAGATCGTCAGCGCCATAGACCAGTAAGCCCAAACGCGCTTGAATAATGGCTCCGGCGCACATTGGGCAGGGCTCTAAAGTGACGTACAGAGTGCAGTCGTTCAGGTGCCAGTTGCCTAACTGCTTGCCAGCTGCGCGTAAGGCCAAAACTTCGGCATGAGCGGTCGGATCGCGATCGCGCTCTTTGCGATTGGCCGCCGCCGCCAGCAGCTGATTATCTGGCCCCACGACAACGGCAGCAACGGGCACCTCACCGGCTTGACCAGCGGCTTCTGCCAGCGCCAAAGCTCGTATCATCCATTGGCGATGGCGCAGATAGATTTCACTATTCAGCGCGGGTGGCGGGATGCCCAAGGACGCTTCCAGGCACGCGGTATCTTGATCGTTGCCAGATGGATCGATCAATGAATCATCAGGTTCAGTCATGCCAAAGGCTTTCCTTACCGTTGCTCTACGGATTTCACACAGTAGGGGTTTATATCAAGTGCCATACTAGGTATAAGCAACCTAGACGCGACTTGCCCCCTCTGAATTAGTATGGTGACCACCGTAGATTTTCTCAATCAGCTCAATCCCTCTCAGCGTCAGGCCGTCGAACATTTTTGCGGACCGCTGCTGGTGGTGGCCGGAGCCGGTTCAGGAAAGACCCGTGCCCTCACTGCTCGCATTGCTAACCTCATTCTCAACCGTCAGGTCGATCCGGCAAATATTCTAGCGGTGACTTTTACCAACAAGGCCGCGCGGGAAATGAAGGAGCGGATTGAACGGGTGTTCGCTGAGCAGGAGGCGCTAGCGCGTCACAGTAAGCCTTTGCATATGCTCTCTGGGTACGAGCAGGTGCAGCTACGCTCTTATGTGTATAAGGCTTTTTTGAAAGAGCTGTGGATCGGCACGTTCCATTCGCTGTGCTCGCGCATTCTCCGCTACGACATTGAAAAGTATCAGAGCCCGGCGGGTCAGCGCTGGACGCGCACCTTTTCTATTTTTGATGAGTCGGACGCTCAGAGCCTGGTCAAAAGCATCGTCATTGGCCAGATGAATTTGGATGACCGCAAGTTTAACCCGCGCTCAGTGCGCTTTGCGATTAGCAATGCCAAAAACCAGGGGCTAGATCCTGACCAGTATGAAGCCGAAAATCCCAACTTCAAAGGTCGCAATATTGCTGAAGTCTACCGCTATTACCAGCAGGGACTTTCGGCCAATAATGCGCTCGACTTTGACGATCTTATTCGGCTACCGGTGCAGCTCTTTCGCCAAAATCCGCAGGTGCTCGACTACTGGCATCGCCGCTTTCGCCATATCTTAGTCGATGAGTATCAAGATACCAACCGCACTCAGTACGACCTGATTCAGCTGTTGGCAACTAACGACCAGGGCAACCAGAAGTTTGATGACTGGAATAATCGCTCTGTGTTTGTGGTGGGTGATGCTGATCAGAGTATCTATTCATTCAGGGCAGCAGATTTTACGATTTTGATGGGCTTTCAGTCGGAGTTTGGTGATCGCCTCCCGGATGACGAAACCCAGACTCTGGTCAAACTCGAAGAAAACTATCGCTCGACTTCTAACATTCTTGATGTTGCCAATCATTTAATCGAAAACAACACAGAGCGCATTGACAAAGTGCTGCGAGCGACCCGAGGCGAAGGTGACGCGATTTTCTGTCATCGGGCTGACAATGAGGCAATGGAAGCAGAGTATGTCGTCGGTCAAATTCGCAATTTGGAGCTGAAGAATCCTGAGCTAAACTGGCGAGACTTTGCTATTCTCTACCGCACCAACGCTCAGTCTCGGGCGATGGAGGAAGTTTTAGTTCGGTTTGATATTCCCTACCGCGTGGTCGGCGGTCTGCGCTTTTATGATCGTCGCGAAATCAAAGACATTTTGGCCTACATGCGGCTGGCTGTGAATCCGGCAGACAGTGTCAGCCTGAAGCGCATTATCAACACGCCTCGGCGCGGTATTGGCAAAACGACGTTGGACAATTTAGAAAAAGCGGCAGCTGAACTGGGCGTACCGCTGTGGGACATTATCAAAGATGAGACTTCGGTGAAGACCTTGGCAGGGCGAGCGAGTAAGAGTGCGATCGCCTTTGCCAAAATGGTCAGCAGTTGGCAGGAGCGCGCCGAAACTACCTCTCCTACTGAGCTGGTGCAAGAAGTGCTCGAAAACACTGGCTATATAGAAGACTTAAAGAACAAAGGCACAGAAGAAGATCTAAACCGCATTGAGAACATCCAAGAGCTTTACAGCGCGGTGGTGCAGTTTGAAGAAGAAAACGAAGACGCCACCCTGATGACGTTTCTCGCCAATGCCTCGCTTAATTCTGATACCGATGATGGCAAAGATGAAGACAACAAAGTCACCCTGATGACGCTTCACGCTTCCAAGGGCCTAGAATTTCCCGTCGTCTTTTTAGTCGGACTGGAACAAGGGCTATTCCCTAGCTTTCGCTCTTTGGAAGATGCTGCCGCTATCGAAGAAGAGCGCCGCCTCTGCTACGTCGGCATCACCCGCGCTCAAGATCGGCTGTTTATCTCCCATGCCCGTGAGCGCCGCACCTATGGGGCCATGCGAGAGGTCTCGACACCCTCCATTTTTCTCAGCGAACTCCCGCGCGACTACATCATGGCCACCGTACCCAGTGCCCTACCTGAACGCTGGACAACCACTACTCGCGAAGCCAAACTCAAAAACCCTCAGCCCAATCTCAACAAGCCCGGCACTCACGAAAACGATTGGAGCGTAGGCGCTTCAGTCACACACAAAGCCTTTGGGGAAGGCAAGGTCACCCATATCTTCGGGGCAGGCAACAAGATCTGTTTAGCGGTTCACTTCCCCGGCATCGGCAAAAAGATCATCGATCCTAGAACAACTACGTTAGAGCGGCTTGGTTGAGCCCTTGGTGATATAGCTTCCGGCACTTTGCTTCATGCAGCATTACTGACTGTAAGCCATATATAGCAACAGACAAAGTGCCCCGCGAAGCGCGAATGCATCCGCGCTTCGCTATATTTGGGTAGCTGTCAAACTGTCAGCGCGCCGGGAAGTTTTGAATATCGGCAACGCTGGTTTCCCACTCGCTGATAGGGTCGCCATCCTCTGATTCGGTCACTCTGTAGGCAAGATGATCGAGGAATAATCCCTCAGGGTTAAATACTTGGTGAATATAGCAGGCAGACTCTTCACGATATAGGGGCCAGGCAAATCTCGGGTCATGAATGAGAGCCACTGAGTTTGTGTTGTTTACATTGTCTAGAAGACGGCGCAACTCATGTTTCCATCGAGCTTCTAAATCAGCAGCACAGTCGCTGATCGGCCAGCAGGAAAACCTCTCTGAAAAGTCACCAATCGTAATTAGCCCCAGCTTCTCACCTGATGGGCCAATTTCCTGTGGCAGTATGCGAATTTCAAACATCAGGTCGGCATCAACTTTCACAGAGTCACATCAATCAGGCTTGTGCAGTAGCTGCGGCACCTTCCTTTCCCTCAAACAAATCATCCGGCTCGTAAAGGTACTCAAACCAGTTGCCAAAGGGGTCGCGGCCATAAAAGGAGGCGGTGCCGTCGCGATGGTCGTGGATTTTGCCGACTTTGACGCCTTCGGCTTTGAGCTTGGCGTAGGCGGTGTCGATTTCGGCTCTGTCGCTAAACACAAATCCAAAGTGCGGCCCTGCCTGGTCATAGTCCGGGCTCATCAGCGCCAGCCCATCGTTACCTGCTTTTAAGTAGGCCCAGTCGCTATCTTGCCAAACCAGCTTCATTCCCAGGTTTTGATAAAAATCAACGGCTTTTGCCACATCTTCCACACATACGGCTACATGGCCTAATCGCTTCATCTGCATCGTCTATCCTCAAAAGCATTCATCGGAGTTGTATATTCATTTTAGACTTTGACGGTTTTTACGATATCTGACCGTATTTCCTGGTTGGAACCAGGCCGTTACTATAGAGACATCGAGACCAGACATCCGGCTAGCCGAGCGCCCTGTCTCGAAGGTAGAGCATTACGAGGACTTTTATCTTATGGAAACAACTTTTGATTCTGACAAACGCAAACTCCTATCGGTTGCGTCCCACGGCTCTATTTTCTTGAGTCAGCTAGTGCTGTCAGCGGGTGTGCCGCTGGCAGTCATGCTGCTTTCAGAGGATGCGGTAAGTAAAGAAAACGCTAAAGAGGCGCTGAATTTTCACTTCAACATGTGGCTGTACAGCGTTTTGCTGATCATTCCAGCCTGGCTGATTATTGGCCTGCCTTTGCTAGCACTGTTGGGTTTGGTACAGCTAATCCTGCCAATCTTTGCGATTTTGAGCAGCGTCACTTCACCAGATAGCGCTTTCCGCTACCCGTTTATCTTCCGCCCTCTGTAACTCCCCGCCTTCACACCATCGGTGGAATCGTCAGGCCCTTGAGCGGTCTGGCGATTTCTTTTGGGGTAAGCCCTTTGCTCTGGATGAGGACGCCAAAGTTGCCGAATCCGAGGGGGCTAATGAGCTGTTGCAGGGCGTCACGGCGCATCATGATCGCCTGTATTGTTTTGGCGGTGGCGGTTTGATTGCCCTGTGGGTTGGAGAGTTTAGAGAGGCGATCACCTAATCCTAACGCCATCAAAAACAGCCCTTGCTGCGTAAAGCCAATTTTTTTGAACCCCACTTCATCGCCATACTTTTCTAGCGCCGTAAAGTCTATATGGGCCGTAATATCCTGCTCGCCCACATAGGCAAATGGATCGTCGTGGTGGCCGTGCTGGTAGTAACACTGTAAAGTCCCCTGGCTGCGAGCCGGAGCGTAGTAGCGCTGGGCGATGTAGCCATAGTCGATAGTGAGTAAGTAGCCCCGGCTGAGTCGTTCTGACACGGTGCTCAGCCAGTCCAGCGCGGCCAAATTCACCTCTGTTCGATAGCCCTCTGGATGATCTGAAAGACCAATGCCTACCCGCTTAAAATAATCCTGAAGCTGCGGTGTAGAGAGTTCTCCCAATACTGGGGCAAAGCCCTCTTCACTAACACTCACCCACATTTCTTGCAGAGCATGGTTTTGCCATTCCACCCAATGCACCGGAAAGGCGTCTACCAGCTCGTTAGAGAAAGCGCAGCCGACGATGGAGTCCGCTGGAACGTCTGAGAGATCTTGCCAGCTCAGTGAAACGCCCTGAGTTCGCCAGTGACTCAGCCGGTGTTGCTGCTCGGCTTTGAGTGCGCCCGATTTTTCCACCACAATGTAATTCAGGCAGGCAAAGCAGTCAGGATGGTGGGTTTGCAAATGCGCTAGCACATCGGCAGCGACTAGCCCTTGGCCTGCACCCATTTCCATCAGAGTGAACGGGTTGGGCTGGGCCAGCGTCTGCCACATATCGGCAAACTGCTCAGCGAGGACTTCGCCAAAATCATGACCCATATGCGGTGAGGTAACGAAGTCACCCTGTGGGCCAATCATGCTGCTGCGCGTAGAGTAGTAGCCGTGCGGATGGTACAGCGCCATTTCCATAAACTCAGCAAACGTGATCCGCTGCTGTTCACTCTGCTCAATGCGCTGAGCAATTGCCTGCTGTATGCCTGAATTATCCAATGCGCTACCAATCTATACCCTCTTCAGGATAGAACCTTGGGCCAGCTAGCCGCAGGGTAGATAGGCTTTATTGCTATGATTCGAGGGAGGACTGAATCGCTGGTACCCTATGGCCTATGGCAATTTTACGTTCGATCAGCTAATTGAACAATTTGACCTATCCTTTCAGGAATTGCCCGGTCTATTTGCGGCAGTTCCGAGGGTTGAAAGTAGCGATTTTTTGAAAAGGACGCTGGCTGAGGGGATGGATTTGGCGATCGCCCTCAGCACAGAAAAAGCTCGCTCTGAGCTAATTATCATGCCGGTCATGCTCGAACTCAGGCGACAGTTTAAAGCGGAAATTAGCTTGTTTTCGGGCGTGGATTTTACTGTTTTGCCAGAGCAGGGGCTGAATGGGGTTTGCGATTATTTGGTGAGCCGCTCTCCGGAGCAGTTGCTGGTCAGGTCACCCGTCATCATGCTAGTCGAAGCCAAAAACGAAAACCTCAAAGTCGGCTTCCCCCAGTGTATTGCCGAAATGGTAGCCGCCCAGCAGTTCAATCAGCAAAAGGGCAATCCTATCGAAACCATCTATGGTGTGGTCACTATCGGGACGATATGGCGGTTTTTGCGGCTGAGCGGTCGCACCGTAGAGATCGATCTGAGCGAATACTACATCGAGGATCTGGGCAAAATTCTGGGGATATTGGGGAGTGCGATCGCGCCGCCTTCAGAAAAGAGAATCGCGCCAATTGCCGAATAGGTGTTTCGCGGCAAAGCGCTTAGTGTAGTACAGGAGCTGTAGCATGACGGCTGAGGCTAATACATTTATTCAAATGGAGAAATGGCTATAGACGAAATTAACTTCAGAGAGGCGAGAGTCGCTGATCTCGATATCCTCATAAAATACATGGAAGAATTTCACGATTTTGATCATACGGAACCGTTTGACCGAACACCTGCACGTAGTGCAATGGAAACAGTTGTTGCCAACGAGAAAATTGGAAGAGTTTGGCTCATTCAAAAAGCCAAGGTTGTTGTTGGATATATTGTCCTCACGCTAGGCTATCGGCTGGAATATCGAGGCTATTATGCTTTCTTGGATGAGCTTTACGTTCGAGTAGACGAGCGAGGCCAGGGGATTGGAACCAAAGCAATACGGTTTTTAGAGGAAGCCTGTCAGCAGATTGGAGTCAGCGTAATCCAGCTAGAGGTTAAGCAAGACAATCCAGGAGCGAGTGCTTTATACGAACGAGTCGGCTTCGATCAGCAAGCGCGTCATATACTGACCAAAGAAATCAAAACTGCTCGCAGGTAGATAGAACAGAGGGCCAGGACAAACTTAAGCAGTAGGACTCAGTCCTTTAGGAGTTTCTACCAAAGTGTCGCTCTTTTCTGGCTGCGCTGCCAAAGCCTTCAAGCGCTCGACGCGATCTTCAGTGGGTGGATGGGTGAGGAATAGTTTCATCAAGCCTTCTTTAGAAAGCGGATTGACGATGAACAGCGGTGCAAAGGCAGGATTCCCGTGTATAGGAACTTCCTGACCCATGGACTCCAAGGTTTCGAGTGCGCGCACCAGCGCCAGAGGATTTTGGGTGATTTCGGCGGCTCCTGCATCGGCGGCATATTCCCGGGTTCTGGAAATCGCCATGCGCAGCAGCGCGGCAGTCAGCGGGCCAACTACCAGCAGAAACAAAATCGCAATGGGGTTATTGCCTCGCCTGCCCACTCGCGCTACCGGAAAATACAGTGCGCCCAGGGTGAGAATGCGGCCCAGATAGGTCAGTGATCCGGCCAGGGTTCCTGCTACTGCCTGGGTCAGGGTGTCTCGATTGCGCACATGGGTGAGCTCGTGGGCGATTACTGCGTCTAGCTCATCGGGGGGCAATAGCTTGATGATGCCTTCAGTGAGCGCGATCGCCGCATGGTTCGGATCGCGCCCGGTCGCAAAAGCATTTAGCCCTTCCGAAGGCACGATGTAGAGCTTGGGGTTGGGGACACCAGCGCGATCGCTCAACTTCTCAATCCGATCAAACAGCTCTGGGTTCTCCTCACGCGGCGACGGCTTGGCCTTAAAGGCAGACAGCGCCGCCCGATCAGAGTAATACCAAGAGCCGAAGCTGCTCAACGCCGCAAAGCCTAAGCCGTAGTACAAGCCTTGCTCATCTCCCACCAGCAGATAGCCCGCCAGTACTATCAATCCGCTGAGCAGGGCCAGCAGGAGCAGGGTTTTAAACTGATTCATCCCGGCCATAGAAAACCTCGTGAGTCGTCGGCATATCATCTAACTGTAAGGCTACAGAGCGGTTCAGCTCACCATTCGTGAGATAGACTTTTAGCTGAAACGTATCGGTAGATACAGAATTGGCATGCAGCCGCGCGTAGGGATAGAGCGATCGCAACCGTAAGATCTAGCAAGACCGCCACTTTTACAGCTCAGCCCCTGCAAAAGCGCCCGGTTGTTTCCCGTAGAGCGCTTTTGTAGGGGCTGTAGCCTCCGACTAAGCAAATGCCAGAAGAACGCTATGCCTCATCATTAGTCCTAGGCGTCATCTAAAGCAGCGATACCCGGAAGCGTTTTGCCTTCGAGTAGTTCCAGGCTTGCGCCGCCGCCCGTAGAAATGTGGCTCATTTTGTCAGCAAGGCCCACTTTCTCAACCGCTGCTACGGAGTCGCCGCCGCCAATGATGGTGATGCAGCCTGTGTCAGTGAGATCGGCTAAGGTGTGGGCGATCGCCTCTGTCCCCGCAGCAAACTTCTCCATTTCGAACACGCCCATCGGCCCGTTCCAAATGACGCTCTTACAGTCAGCCAGTGCATCTTGAAAAACTTTGACCGAATCGGGGCCAATGTCCAGACCCATCCAGCCATCGGGAATGCTCTCTACACTCGCCGTTTGAGTATTCGCATCAGCCGCAAACTTATCGGCTAAGACCACGTCTGTCGGCAGCAAAAAATCGACGCCCTTGGCTTTAGCTTTAGCTTCTAGTTCTGTAGCAAGCGCTAGCTTGTCCTCTTCCACTAGCGAATCGCCTACGCTCAAGCCGCGAGCTTTGTAGAAGGTGAAAATCATACCGCCGCCGATAAAGATTTTGTCCACTTTATCGAGCAGCGTGTCGATCACGCCGATTTTGGAAGACACCTTAGAGCCACCGACGATCGCCGCTAGGGGGCGCTGAGGATTGTCCACAGTAGACTGCAAATATTTCAGCTCTTTCTCAATCAAAGAACCGGCGACTGCTGGGCTCAGATACTCGGTCACGCCCGCAGTAGAGGCGTGAGCCCGGTGAGCTGTCCCAAAGGCGTCGTTCACATAGAGATCGGCGTTGGCTGCAAGCTGCTTGGCAAACGCAGGATCATTGCTGGTTTCACCGTCGTAAAAGCGGACGTTTTCTAATAGCGCCACCTGACCGTTTTCCATCGCCGCAATTTTAGCAGCGACCTCCTCACCAATACAGTCGTCGCACTTGATCACCTCCTGACCCAGCTTTTCAGACAGGCGCTTGGCTACCGGCGTCAGGCGCATACTCTCAACGACTTTACCCTTAGGCCGACCAAAGTGGCTGGCCAAAATGACCTTGGCCCCTTTGCTAATCAGGTCTTGAATGGTGGGCAGGGCAGCTCGGATACGAGTGTCGTCGGTGATATTGCCCGCATCATCTAGCGGTACATTAAAATCAGCTCGAACTAACACCCGCTTGCCAGAGACATCGGACGCGGATAGATCAGCCAGCGCTTTCTTAGCCACAGAGTATACTCTCCTAAAAAATATGTAACGTTTGTCTGCACCAGACCCGAAAGCGGGACAAAGCTTGTCTACCCTAGATCTCGAACCAGCCAGATCTCACCCCATCCAAATCTTGGGCAAGGCGAACCTCGGACTAGCATCTGATGCACCAGGCAGTAATGCACATCGCCAAAACTGCTTTCATGCCGTTGCCTACACTAGGCGATACTGATTATTGCCCGTTTGTTCATATTTTACAGAAGTCTGTGATCTCTTCTGAATCTAAACCCGACGAATAAATCCAATCCGATAGAAAACCCTGCACCGATCTCGTTCCATTGGTCCTGTTCCACAAAGTATGTACAAAACGCTTTTATTTTCGATAGATTCTAGCCCCGGTGCCAAAAAAGTCATTCAAACCGTTTTAGACATGGCTCAACTTTGCCAGTCTAAAGTGGTGCTGCTCTCCGTAGTCGAACCGCCCGAAAACAGCGATCCCTCCCATCCTGAACAAACCTCTACAGAAGCGGTAGCCTCGCTGCTAGGCCAGGCTAAAAAACTGTTTGAGCAGCGCGGTTTTGAGACCGATACCATAGAGCGCGAGGGCAATCCGGCCTTTGTGATTTGTGACGTGGCCGACGAGGTATCAGCCGATCTGGTCATCATCGGTTGCCGGGGAATTGGCCTGACTGACGAACGCCGCGAAGACAGCGTCAGCGCCCGAGTGATCAACCTCTCACCTTGCCCAGTGCTGGTAGTGCCTTAGGTTATGGCGTAGATTAAGAGTCAGCCTGCTCGTTCTTTGCGTTAGCCTATGTCCTCTCCGTCGATTCAGTGGTACCCAGGACATATTGCCAAGGCAGAAAAGGCGCTACAGGAGCAGCTGAAACGAGTCGATGTAGTGCTGGAAGTGCGCGATGCTCGCATCCCCCTAGCGACGCTGCATCCCAAGTTAGAGGAGTGGCTAGGCAGCAAGAAGCGGGTGCTGGTGGTGAACCGGGTAGATATGATTCCCTCGGAAATTCGCGATCGCTGGCAGCAGTGGTTCAAAAATCAGGGGCAGGTCGCCTATTATACCGATGCCAATCAGGGTAAAGGCGTTGGCCAGATTGCGAGAGCGGCGCAGGCAGCCGGGGTTGCCATGAATCAGCGCAGACAGGACAGGGGGATGCGATCGCGCCCAGTTCGCGCCGTCGTCATCGGCTTTCCCAACGTGGGCAAGTCCGCCCTGATCAACCGGCTGCTCAAGCGCCGCATTGTCGAAAGCGCCCGCAAAGCAGGCGTCACTCGCCAGCTGCGATGGGTCCGCATCTCCGACGAACTAGAGCTGCTCGATGCGCCCGGCATTATCCCGGCTCAGCTCACCGACCAGATGGCAGCCCTGAAGCTAGCCATTTGCGACGACATCGGGGCCGCCGCTTACAATACTCAGCGAGTAGCGACCGCTTTTGTTGACCTGCTCAAAGAGCTGGATAGTGAAGCTCAGACAGCGGAGCGGAGCCAAGCTCTACGGACTCGGTACAACCTGGACCCTACCGACTGCACAGGCGAAACTTATTTACAGAGCTTGGCCGAGCAAAAGTTTCAGGGCGACCAAGAACGAGCCGCGCAAAAGCTGCTAACCGAATTTCGCAAAGGGGTGTTGGGCAAGCTAAGCCTGGAGCTGCCGCCTGAGCTGCCCTCATGATTTATAGCTTCAGCAACTGCTTGTCTTAGAGTCGCTTATTTATACTTCAGCGACTGCCAATTTCTATTTAGATCTACGGCTATTAGGCACACAGGTCAAAATCTATACAGTCATGAGTTAGTCGTGTGAAGAGCAGCCAACTTTGCTCGAACTGGATAAATATTTAACAAAGTAGCCTCAGAGAATCTATTGATCACGCTAGGGGTAAGCTACTATTCACACGAGATTAAGGACGATTTTTCTAGTCTGCTTACAGACTTAGAAAGGGTTACGGTCCTGTTTTATCTCGTTTGGCTGAGACCGCTGCCGTTCACGCTCTACCTTTGTGTCCCAACCTGCTCCTGCCCTAACCGTTTCGGTCATAGCCCCAGATCTCGCCGGGGGCGGAACTACCCGCGTTTACTTAGTAGCAAATGCTCTACAGCAGCTCGGTTGTGACGTGACTGTGGTCGGCTGCCAGTTTGCAGAGCAGCTCTATCCCGTACCGCCTGCCAATCTCAAAGTCTGCGCGGTGCCAGCGAGCCGCTCGCTCAGGTATGCGGCTACGCTCACTCAGCTGCTCCCCAAAATTACGGGAGAGGTGATCTATGCCATCAAGCCAAGACCTACTAGCTTTGGGACAGCGCTGCTTAAGCAGTTCATCTCACAGCGGCCAGTGCTTGTCGATATTGACGATTGGGAAATGAGCTGGTTTGGCGGTGATACTCAGCGCTATCGACCGGGGCCAAAACAGCTGGCCCGCGACCTGCTCAAACCCAACGGCGCTCTGCGCAATCCGGAGCATCCGCTCTATTTAGAATGGATGGAAGCTCTGGTATCGAAGGCCGACGCGGTCACAGTGACGACGCAGTTTCTCAAGCAGCGCTTTGGAGGATACTATTTACCCAACAGCAAAGATACCGACCTATTCAATCCAGCAGACTACGATCCGGTTGCCAGTCGGCAAAAATATGGGCTAACTGGCTACCGCTTACTGATGTTTCCGGGAACCGCGCGTCCTCACAAAGGCTTAGAAGACGTGCTCATGGCGCTCGATCAGATCAATCAGCCGGATCTACGGCTGGTGATTGTTGGCGGTCGCGAACCCGACAGCTATGAAGCAGATTTGTTTACTCGCTGGAACCGCTGGCTGATTAAGCTGCCGCGCTTTTCGATTGATCAGATGGCTGAAGTGGTCTCGGCGGCACATGTGGTGGTGGTGCCCCAACGCGATCGCGCCACTGCCAAAGCCCAATTTCCGCTTAAGCTCACAGACGGTATGGCAATGGCAAAGCCCATTTTATCGACGCGAGTAGGCGACATTCCAGAAATTTTGGGCGATACCGGGTACCTGGTCGAGGCTGAGTCACCCGATCAGATTGCCACCCAGTTAAAGCTCATTTTTCAAGACCTGAACGCGGCCAACCGTCGGGGGCTGCGCGCGCGGGAAAGATGTATCGAACACTACAGCGTCAGCACTATGGCGGCTCGCCTGCGGGCGGTCATCGCTGAGCTTGATATAGGCCGTCATCCAGGCAGGTACTTAACACCAAACATTGAGGGCAGTATTTCATGAAAACTAAGGTTCGTCGAGGCGACTGTCGTCATCAGGAAATGGGTAAAACAGGCGGACTTGCCTGCTTTGGCAGCGGCTATCATAGCGCTGGTGCTGGTTGAGCGGATAGCCCATTTATGCACTGTAGGTAAGTATCAGTTCCAGCCACATTCAGCATCTAATCCATCAGGCTCATCAGTATCGGCGGCTATCCAGTATTTCTGACTACTAGGGACCATGCATTCTAGACAACTCCTCATAAAATCACTGCTTCAATATCCGGCTCTAGTGGTTCTCACTGTTTTACTAGAGTTCTCAGGGGCTCTGTTTAATGGATTCAGCACGGTGCTGATTGTACCTATTTTATTAGAGCTTTTAGGCCAGTCTACAGAGCTGGCAGATCAACTGCCGGGCATCTTACAGCGGTTTTTGGGAATTTTTGACGGCGTTCCTGGAGGCTACCGGCTGCCAGCTATGGCGACAGCAGTAGTCGGCATGATTATCCTAAAAAATGCGGCAACCTATGGCGGATCGCTGGTTTCTAACAGCCTTAACCGAAAACTAGCGGCTCACCTGAGACTGGAGGGGCTGCGGATTTTACTTGATGTAGATCTGTCTTACTACGCCAGGACAAAAGTAGGAGACTTGATCAACCATCTCAATATTGAAGTTAGCCGTACTACTATTGCCGTTCGCGCACTGGCCCGTTTGGCCACTGCCATCATTACTATCTCAGTATTTGTCGCTCTGCTGCTGTGGACCTCTTGGCAGCTAACCGTCATCGCCACAGTCGCACTCGGGGCAGTGGCAATGATCAATCAAACCGCTGTGCGGCAGTCTAAGGTATATGGCGCGCAGCTCTCGCAGCTCTCTCGCAGCTACTCTGCCCGGATTGTCGAAATCCTATCGGGCATTCGGCTGGTAAAAGCGACCGCTAATGAAGAAATAGAGTACGAAGGGATCAGCAAGCTAATTGCTGACCGTGAGATTTCAGAGTATCGCTCTCAGCTTTTGTTTGCCGGCATTGGTCCAGTCAATGAAGTCTGTAGCATTATTGCGCTGATCAGCGTGGCGGCAGTCGGGCGAATGGTGATGGCCGAGCGCATAGAGGCTTTCTCCTCAATTTTGCTGACCTATCTGCTGGTGCTATTTCGGATGCTGCCCTCCATTGGACAGCTCAATTCGGCTCGCAGCCAGCTCGCTAACGTGGGGCCTAGTGTCATCGTTGTTAGCGAATTTCTGCGCCGAGATGACAAGCCTTTTATGGACCCGGGGCATAAGAGCTACACCCAGCTACAGCAAGGTATTCGTTTCAAGCAGCTAACTTTCCGCTATCCTGGCAGCGAAAAGGAAGTGCTCAGCGGGGTCGATCTATATCTCAAGAAGGGTACGACTCTGGCCCTGGTCGGGGCGTCGGGAGCGGGTAAATCGACCCTGGCAGATTTACTGCCTCGCTTTTACGATCCGACAGATGGCCAAATTGAAATCGATGGCGTTGACCTGAAGGCGCTAAATATTGAGAGCTTTCGGCGCAGTTTAGGAATCGTTAGTCAGGATACTTTTTTATTCAATGCTTCGGTGCGCGATAACTTAATCTACGGTCGGCCAGAAGCTACCGAAGATGAAATCAAAGATGCGATGTACCGGGCCAATGCTCATGAATTTATTTTGGCATTGCCTGAAGGGTTGGAAACCCTGATCGGTGATCGCGGCGTTTTGCTTTCAGGCGGTCAGCGACAGCGGTTAGCGATCGCCCGCGCGCTGCTGCAAGACCCCGACATTTTGATTTTAGACGAGGCTACCAGTGCTCTCGATACTATCTCTGAGCGACTGGTACAGAAGGCAATTGACGAACTCAGTAAAGACCGAACCACGCTGGTGATTGCGCACCGACTTTCGACGGTACAAAATGCCGACCAGATTGCAGTGATGGATCAAGGCCGGGTCGTCGAAACCGGCACCCATAAGGGGCTGTTAAACAAAGGGGGATACTATTCTCAGCTGTGCGCCATTCAGTTCTCTGAAAAAATTAAAGACGAGATGTACGGCCAGGAATTCTCCGAGTGGGAGGATACGGTCAATCAAGCGTCCTATGAGATGCGATCGCGGCTGAGCAGCATTTTGGGCATTCTGGGCCTGCTGACCGATGGGATCACCATTCAAGATCGCAGTGAACGTGACGAGATGACGGCTTCAGCTTACGAAACTACGCTCAGACTGCTGAAGGTAGTCGAGGACTTAGAGAAGTCTGGCCGAGAGGTGCTCAATTAGTCAGGCGGACTCGCTAGCCATCAGTAATTTAGCACTACAGCAATAGAAAGAGTAAGAGAGCAAGCCATGCGCGGTGTTTATATAGTGGCCAACGACAAGGTTGGTGAGAATGCGATCGCTCTGATGAGCAGTCTGCGCCTTTACGATCCCGACCTGCCAGTTTATCTAATCCCCTTTAACGACGACTATCACGCCGTAGCCCATCGCCTGGAAGAGCTTTATCAGGTTAAGCTTTTTCCCGATCTAGACTTTTTAGAATCGCTCACCGAGAAAATTGGCGAGATTTTTCCTCGTGATTTTTTGGCCCTACCAAACAAAATGCGCAAGCTGGCGGCCTGGTTTGGGCCGCTGGACGATTTTTTGTACATTGACACCGATATCCTTTTCTTTACGCCTGTTACCGATACGCTGGCCTACTTAGACAAAGCTGATTTTATCTGGTGCGACTACCACTTTAAAGGGGGCCTGGAAGACGTTTTTTCTGAAGTCGTCCCCGAGCAAAAATTGTTTAGCCCCGAAGCCCTGCAAGATGTCTTTAATAGCGGCCTGTGGGGATCGAGAAAGAGCGCCCTATCCCTCGATCAGCTTTATGAGCTATTGGCAGAGTGCGCTGCTCACCGCGAGTATTTTGATTTCTCTAATGGCACAACCGATCAGCCGATCATGAACTATCTGGTGCTAAAAGCGATCCCCAATCGGCTCAATATCGTTAAAGTCAACGTCGGTGAACCCGGTAGCTGGGGGGGCTCACCTCACTTTGAGCAGCGTGGCCATGCCCTGTTTGACGGCGATCGCCCCCTCCGCTATCTGCACTGGGCTGGCACTCCAATGCGAGCAGGCGGCCCCTACCGCAGCCTGTGGGAGCACTACCGCTATCGCAATGATCCAGCAGGCACTCAGGTAGCCGCTGCTCAACCCGCTAAGCCTTCAGGGCTACAGCAGGTGAAAACCCAACTGAAATCTCGACTCAAAGCGCTTTTGAAAAGCACTCAATAGAAGCGATTCTATTGAAACGAGAAAAATGACATGAAAAGGGGATTTTCAGCCCCACGGTTCTTTAATCGCTACTGAAGGCTCGCTCGGTCAGGATACTGATGTAGCAGAGCCAGCAGTCGGCCCATATCGAAAGATCGCGGATCGATGCGCGTACCAGATCGATCCACGTCTTTATGAGTCGTAATCCGCTCATCGGGAATGTTTGTGCGTGACAGCAGCCAGGCCAAAGAGCGGTACTGAACCTCGGTATAACCGCTGTGAGTACCTGCGCCATTGCGCCCGTCTAGTGGCGACTCTAAAGACACATGGTAGGCAAAATTGTTGACTGAGCTAGGAAAACCGGGGTTGGTAGCCACCGACTCTTCGCCGCTAGCTGCTTTGAAGGCTGAATCCCCTGCCCCAAAAGCTCGTTGCTCGGGCGGAACGACATAGATCACCGTGCCATCTATGCCAATCAAAGTGTGATAGCTGACTTGGTCTTCATCTCGAATATGAGGTGCCTGAAACGTGTTGAGGGCGCTCTGCAACGATCCCACCGTTTCGTGGAGCACCACAATGTAGTCATTGCTGACCGGATTTCCAACCGCATCTACTAGGTAGCGCTCACCGTAGTTGGTAGAGTCGGCTAAAGAAACTCTTTCCTGAGGTCGATAGTCCAGATCAGACTGTGTCAGCGCATTACCGGTAGGACTAGCTGTCAAATTAGCAGGTGGGCCAGCGGGTGGGTCAGCCGTAAAGCCCGTACTGCTCTCCAGCTGCGCTGGCGCTACAGCAGAATTTCTGCCGGATTGAGCCAGACCCGCCGCTTGCCTGAGCGGTTCTTGAGCGGGGCTGAAGGCAACGATTAGAGTGACTGTCACAAAAAAGGCAGCAATGCTAACTGCCCAAACTAGCCAAGGACGACGCATAGGGCAAGAAACGAAGATATCAATACAAATAGAAACGCAGTAGACACACCATAGAGTTGATGAACCACTCAAAATATAGCTTTGGCTACATTTAAAGCAACTGCCAAACCGCTTAGAGCGCCCCTGGAAAGCCCTGGGTACGCTTAGACGTTCTTCAGGCTCGCTGTCGAGCCAGATACTGCCGGTAGTACTGCCGGTACAGCAGCTCTAGCTGTCCGCTATAAGATTCAATGGCGGCTCGCTGTCGTCGGTACAGTCCCAAAAATAGATTGGTGAATAGCAGGGTGGCGATCGCCACCACCAGTCCAGCCGCTGTTGAAATCAACGCCGTACCTATGCCAGCAGTCACTAGCTCTGAAGACTCGCCCGCCACCTCACCTAGCCGTAGCGACGCAAAGGACTTCATCAAGCCCAGAATAGTCCCTAACAGTCCCAGCAGAGGGGCTACACCAATAATCGTTTCAAACACCGTATTAAAGCGTTTGAGCAGCGGCAGTTCTCCTTGAGCTGCGCTTTCGAGCGCCAGCCGAAAATCTTCTGGGGTACCCTGGTCTAGCGTTAGCGCTGCCAAAAAAATTCGCGCAATTGGGAACTGCGTCTGCTTACGCAAGCTGTCTATAGCACTCTGGGGTTGAGTGCTATATAGCTTTAGCACCTGCTGGATAAGCTGATCTTGCTGGTGGTAAAGCTGTAGCCAAAACAGCCCGCGTTCAAACACCAGAGCTGTAGCCAACAGCGAGAACCCCAGCAGCGGCCACATGACCACCCCACCAGAGCGAAATAGATCAATCAGCGCCATCAAAAACTGCACCCCAGCTTACAAAGCCTGCACCAATCACGGCTACTGAGCAGCCAGACAATCGTCTGCTCAGTAGCGTACAGCCATAGCTACATGCCTGGGAAGTGCTCAATCTCCGCGTAGCCGTTAAACAGAAGCTGCTTACCCTCTACTTCCAGGCGATTTACTCGCAGAGAGACGCCGTCCAGATCAAATCGCTCCAAATCCACCATTTTATTGAGCACACCGACAAAGCCTGGCATCAGCGCTTCAGAAAGCCAACACACGTCTTCTGGCACCTCACTGGGGTCAAACTCCGTCTCGGTAAAGACAACTCGCCGCCGCCGCTCAACGCTAATCTCTGCCGACAGGCTGATGGGCACATCTTCGCGATTGGGCAGGTCAGTCATTGCCGAAATCTTCACCCGACGGTCGGGTAATAGGACGATATGAATATCTCTAAAAGACACAGGCTCGCCGCCAGAGAGATCCGTAACGGCTTCACTGTCTACATTTTGCAAATGCTTTTCCACCAGGTCAGCCTTAAACGCCCGGTTGATGCCTTTTTCGGTCATGGTGACGGTAGCGATCGCATGAGTCGCCTGCTTCAGACGAATCTTGCCGCCCATCAGCCCAGCCACATCCAGAGAGACCGCATCTGTCTCAAACTCCATCTCCGCTGCTTCAAACATTTTACGGATGATCAAGCCGCGCCCCTTCATCTGAAAACTATCTACCGCGCCCTGCAAAATTTTGCTAGACGGCGAGCAGCGGATCGAAACGTCGACAGACTCGCTGCGGGTGAACAGCTGTTGGATAGCCTGACGAGCAACGGAGTTCAGCATGTTTTCGCCGAAGTCCTTAGAAGGAGATTTGGAACCTAGCAAACCGCTTAACATGCTCTAGGTAAATACCTACTTGAGAAGTGCACTCTTATTTGTAACAAAATATGAACAGGCTTGCCACGGTAGCAGAGACATCTCTAACGCTTATCGCCATTAATATGCCTTTTGGCTGCTGCGATCGCCCACCTGGCTATCAATTTAAACCGCTGACAGAGTATGGCGCTCAGTGACATCTTACAGCCGCATTTTCAATTGAGTAACCCGATTGAATTGAAAATACTCTATAGATAGACTCGGCGGTTTCTATTTATAGAGGGTTTCTTTCTAAAAGGTCTTTTCACTATGAGCAATCACATGGGGCACCCCATCATTTTAGAGCGCATTACTCAAACCCAACGATTTACTAGAAAACTGCCAGAAAATAAAGCGCCATTGCTTTCAGAAGCCAACGTATAGCTTCAGAAAGTTCCGCAGAATATTTTTTGAGACATCATCGAATATCTATACATTTTGAATATCTATACATTTTGGTAGAGGGGAAAAAGCCATGCATGAATCCGGCGTTCACTTTGGCTGAGGCTAATGCTCACACCAGTGCTTTCATTCCTTGAGAAGAGATTAAGTTATGCCGATGTGCCCCGCAGTTCAAAAACCTTTACTGTATGATGAAAAATATACCTAGATTTCTCTGATATCAATCGCTATGAATGTTCGGCCAATACTTCTATCTAGATATTTTTAGCTCATATTTGGGTGAAATTGGTGTTTAGGCGAGGCAGATTCGGAGGGTAAGCGCGGCCTTCTCCTGTTTTGTGGCGTTCCTAAATTAGGGCTTAGTCCTATCAGTTTGGGGCAGAGAGAACCGGTTGGGCTTTACCATACTCTTTGCTCAGAGTACCTTTCGATCAGACAGATTTTAGTTAAACGCTTTAATTTGGCTCAACCCGTTAACTCAACACCGTCAGTTGAATCTGATCGCTTTGTTAGTAGGTTCAGTCACGATAGATAGCTTATAGCCATGGTTACGTAGCCCAACTACAGAGTCTCAGCAACTAAACAACCTCTGCCAAGCTCAACGCTTCACTAACAGGCCAAAATTTGGGCAATCTGGCAGATATGTGGGTGTAGTCAGCCCCGCTGTTCAGATATTAGTCCTTTATCAACCCTATAGGTACTTACTGTCTTGACCGCTTTGACTCATATAGAGCCATCACAGAAGAGACATAGTGTCTTAGAGGCATCCCGTTAAAACTCAAAGGTCATCCATAGACAATTAGCATTCTTTGCAATCGAAAAAATATGTTAAATAGCCATCAAATTCTGGGTCATGATTCTGTCTTTACGCCTGAGCAGGTGTTGGAAAATCGGGGCCGGGTCGCCATTTTTATAGACGGATCAAACCTGTTTTACGCTGCCTTGCAGCTAGGGATTGAAATTGACTATACCAAGCTGCTGTGTCGCCTGACTGCCGGTTCTCGACTGTTCAGAGCATTCTTTTATACCGGCGTGGACCGCGCCAATGAAAAACAGCAGGGGTTTCTCCTCTGGATGCGTCGCAACGGCTATCGGGTAATTGCCAAGGATCTGGTGCAGCTGCCTGATGGCTCTAAGAAGGCCAACTTAGACGTAGAAATTGCGGTGGATATGATGGCGCTAGTGGACAGCTATGACACGGCGGTATTGGTCAGTGGCGATGGCGATCTGGCCTACGCAGTGGATGCGGCTAGCTACAGAGGGGTGCGCATTGAAGTGGTGAGCCTGCGTTCTATGACTAGCGATAGCTTGATCAATGTCTCAGATCGCTATATCGATCTAGACGGGATTAAAGACGACATTCGTAAAAACTCTCGGAGCACCGGCAATACTCAGCAGTACACCTATCGCCCGCTCTCCAGCATATCGGTTTTGGATGAAGCGGAGACTCATCCTTAGATTGCCTTTGAGCCTCAAGTAGTGAAGGCTCGTCGCTGTGAAAAATAATGCCTACGAGGCCTTTTGCCGAGGAGAGTTGAGAAGCGTTGAAAAGTCGGTGGTATCGATGGACCGCGATCGCAGCTGTGATCGTGGTATTAGCCGTGGCGGTGCGCACCTGCACCTCAGGCAGCAATTTGGCAGATCGCGAGCCGGGCAAGCAGATTGATGCTGAGCTGACTCTGCAAACGGTGATCTTGGAGCAGCCTGACGAGAATGGCAATTTGCTCTGGCGACTCAAGGCTAAGTCTGTGACATATACTCCTGATAAACAGCGCGCCGAGTTGACGGGACTAGACGGCGAGTTTTTCCAGGTAGGCAAAACGATCTACACGGTCACCGCTGATCGGGGAGAGGTTCGGCAAAATGGCGAAACCCTGTTTTTGCGCGGCAATTTGGTGGCTAACAGCCCTGAAAATGAGCTGACGATGAAGGGCGAAAGGCTCAAGTGGCAGCCTCAGAAAGATTTGTTGGTGATGGGCGACTTTGAAGATCGTTTTGCAGACGATTCATCGACTGACGTGGCTGGTGGAGCGGCAGATCCTGCCCCAGGCAGTGCTCCAGACAGTGCTCCAGTGACTGGATTTGACCCTCAAATAGAGGCGAAGGCCCAGGTTATGCAGGTCTCCAACAAAGAAAACAAAGTGGAGCTAACCGGCGAGGTCTTTGCCAAAAGCAAAGCCGCTCCCTGGCTAACCTTTGCCTCTGAACAGCTGACCTGGTTTACCGAGCAGAAAGTAATTGAGGCGGATCAGCCGCTGAAAGTCGAGCAGTATCAGAGTAAAGACTATAAGACGGTGAGCGATCGCCTGAGCGGGGATACCGGTCAGGTGCAGCTAGATGAAAACATTGTCACCCTTACTCAAGCAGTGCAGCTAGACTTGCTCAGCCAGCCGCTCAAAATCGACAGTGAAGTCGCCGTGTGGGATGTAGGCGCTCAAACGGTACAGCTCGATCAGCCCGTCAATATCAATCAGCCTGAGCGTAAGATTACCGCCTCAGCAAGTCAGGCCAGTCTGGATTTGGCCAAGAAAATAATCTATCTGGTTGGCAACGTACGCGCCAATGGCGAAAAAAACGACGCCCGACTGGCCGCAGACCAGGTTACCTGGCAAACCGCCACCCAGAACATAGAGGCTGAGGGCAACGTGCGCTACCAGCAAGCCGCTAACCCAGAAATATCGATGACCGGCTCCAAAGCTACCGGCAATATTGAACAGGGCACCGTCGTGGTGACTGGGGGCGAGTCTGGAGAGGTCGTTACCGAAATTGTGCCCGGTGAGTTTTAGATGGATTAACTGGCCCAGTTTTTATTCTGAACCTTGGTATATGGGCTGATTTCGTCGCTGGTCGCCGATTCGATAAGGATCTTGACCAATTCTTACAGTAGTCTTTAGCGCCGAGGGAATATCGGTGGCTTTGCCCCACTGCTGCTCTAGAGCAGAGACAATCTGGTCCTGGCGAATTCTAAGTGCGTCTAGCCCAGATCCATAGTTCAAGACAGAAAACCAGACGATGCCCTTTTGCTGGGTCGGCAAGGCTCCTGCTAGAGCGCTGACTACCGCTAGCGTACCGGTCTTAACCACTGCATTGTTGGGGATGTTGCGGTCTATAACTGTGCCGCCATCGGCCCCAGCCACTGGAAAAATATCAGAGATGGTAAGGCTGTGCGATCGCAGCTCGTCCTGCATCTTTTGCAGCATCGTCACCGCCGCCCGTGGCGACATTTGGTTGCCTTCCCCCAATCCCGAGCCATTGATCAGCACTAGCTCCTCGGGCGGGACACCGGCCACTGCTTGAACCTGACGAACAATCGCTGCTGGTCCGCCCAGCGCACTGGCTATCTGCTCAGCCATGGCATTATTGCTGTAAATGTTCATCGCTTTGAGCACTGCGACCAGCGGCATTGAATCGTGGCGAACTAGCCAGCCGCTGACCTGGCTTTTAGCACTGTTGGGCTGAGCTATTACCTGGCCATCAATCTGAATGCGGGGCTGAGGGGTGTCTGGCAGCATACTCTGATGTGCGCTCTGTATGGCGTAGTCCCATTCTGCCGCGTTTAGCGCTTGCTTCAGCATTTGGGCAGAGGCGCTGGGGCTGGGATCAAAATTCAGGCTAAAGTCACCTGCAACCACCAGATTGCCAGTTACGCGGCGAATGCCTAGCTGCTGGAGAGTATTGCTAAGCGCGATCGCCTCTTCCCAAACGAACAGCGGATCAGAGCCGCCTTCAATCACCAGATCGCCCACGACTGTCCCGCTTTCAATTTGGCCCTGCCAGCCCACCAGGGTCTCAAAGCGGTACGCTGGCCCCCAGGTCGTAAGCGCTGCCAGCGTAGTCGCTATTTTGGTCAGTGAGGCTGCTGGCCGGCGAATGGCTCCCTGGTGCTGAGCAACAGAGTATCGACCGGCAGATACCCAAACGCCCTGGTCATCAGACGAATAGCCATCTGCTGATAGCCTCGCTAGATAGCTGGAGACAATCGCGTCAGCAGCTGGATTGCTAGCGATCGCCGACCTCACCCAGGCAGATTCCCACTCAGGCCGAATATCTACTGAGCCCAGGTTCAGTCCCTCAACCGGCTGCCACGCGCCCCACCCCAAAGCAGTTCCCACTATCGAACCCAATACACCCGATGACAGGGCCGATAGCGAGAGACACTCTAAAAACTTCAGCACTAAACCCCAGTTCCTCAGAACTTTAGTTAATCGATTCTTGCCAAAGATACACTATACCTAGCGCACTTGTGCACATAGAGCGCTTACTCTCGACCATGGCTCAACGTCCCGACCAAAATCAAGTTTTACGACGACTGCCCATTGTAGTGGGTGCCATCGGCGGCACGCTGCTGTTTATCAACCGCATGACTACGCCCCTTTTAAGCGATTCGCAGTCACGAGCGGATGCTCTAGGGGTCATTTTAAGCGCCCTGCTGATCTTAACTGGCCTGCTGTGGCAGCGGGTTCAGCCCAAATCGCCAGAGACCGTCACCCTCGAAGGCAAAGAGGGCTTCGATCTAGCCGAGCAGCTGCCAGAAAGCATTCAAATTGAGCTAGCTTGGGCTTCGCATTTGCTGCTGACCAACACGGCGACTCGCAGCGTAGTGGTCTATTGCGATGGCGAAGTCCTGCTCAGGCGCGGCGTATTGGGACCAAAAGAGACGCTGACCCCTGGCAATATCGTCCAGCGAGTATTAGATACGCAAAAACCGATTTACCTAGTTAACCTCAGCATCTATCCAGGGCGCGTAGAATTTGACTATTTGCCTCAAAATACTCAGGGAGTGATCTGCCATCCTTTGGGCGATCGCGGCATTCTTATCTTGGGTGCAAACGCACCCCGCAGCTACACCCAGCAGGACGAAGCCTGGATAGCAGGCATTGCCGATAAGCTCGGCGATAGCTTTAGCCGCCTTCTCCCTCCAGCACCCGTACAGCCACAGTAGAGACCTTAAAGTTATAGCCTTCACCTTCAATTTCAACTGGCGTACCCACTTTGATAGGGACACCTAGCACAGGGCCATCTGCGGTAATTTGTGCTTGGCCGCCCAGGGTGATCAGCATATCCACAGTGTAATTAAGCTCCGGCCTGGGGTCAGGATAGGATTTGACGGTGCCATCTGGCTGAGGCACCGCCACGCTGCGAGGGAGCGCCTGGACTTTTTTCACCCCAATTTTGCCATAGGGCTGATTGCGTACAATGATGTCCGTAGAGTCTGTCTCAGACAGGCTAACCAAGAAATCTTCTGGATTAAGCACCGTGAGACCCCGAGCAATCACATCCACCTCAATTTCCTGCGTTTTTGAACCTACCTGAGCTACTGAGCCTTGCGCACCAGGGTAGAAAAAAATCCCAAAGACAACCATGACAATTGCTAACGCTGCTCCTAAGTCCAATAGACTCAGCTTGCCAAACAGCCGCCCCTGAGAATCTAAAATTGCCATTGCTTTACCCGTTACATAACCTCTAATTGCACAGAAACTGCATAGACCTTCTGGGCCCTTTTGGCCTGCTAGCAAAAGCTCAATACCTTCCCAAGCGGCTACCCGTGCACGATAACCCCAGTATTTAATCACACTTTCAAGCAGTCATTTCTAAAGTCTGCTCGCTGACCTTTAACAGCAACATCAGAGGGTAAAACGGCGTAGAGCCTTCGCTGAGCGATCATGTCTCACAGATTTAACAGCCTGTAGTACTCTGAGAGTGCTGCAAAGAGTGCAGGGGCAATACATTGCCAGAGAAGTAAGGCAGCCAGGAGATATTGGGAAAATGGAACACCGCGCTGAACCCGACCGATCAACCGATCAATATGGCCTACTAAGACGGCAGATAGCTGCTAGCCTACAGCGGGCGCGCGCCCAAAAGCTTAAGCTCAAAGATGCAGATCGGCGGTTGAGTATTGCTAGCCTGGTGCTGAGCGCGATCGCAACTTTCATTACTGGACAATCAGCTCTCGCGGGCGGTCCGATCATCGGTAATTGGCGATTCACAGCAGCCATTGCTTCAGTGTGCACATTGGGTGCAACCGTTACAGCAGGCGTCCACAAGCAAGTTGTTCCAACCGATCTGATGATTGAATCTAGCGAATGCGTCGCTCAACTCAAGGCGCTCACAATTGAGACCGTTCCTGATGTCTACGATATAGAGACAGTCAAAGACACCTACCAGCATTTAATCGCAGAGTTTTCAAACGTTGACTGCTAAAACAGAGCTACATACCTAGACATGCCTAGCTGCTCTGCTTCGGCGGATGATGAACCAGTACTTCCTTGAGGTACTGTCCTGTGTAGGAACCTTCGACTGCTGCAACGGCTTCAGGCGTCCCCTGAGCGATGACTTGACCACCGCGATCGCCCCCTTCTGGCCCTAGATCAATCACCCAGTCGCAGCAGCGAATCATGTCCAGATTGTGCTCAATCATAATCACCGAATTGCCTTTATCTACTAGGCGCTGCACAACATCCAACAGTTTGTGCACATCGTAAAAAGAGAGGCCGGTCGTGGGTTCATCGATTAGATAGAGCGTTTTACCGGTAGAGCGGCGAGCGAGTTCACTGGCCAGTTTCATCCGCTGCGCCTCACCGCCGGAGAGGGTCGGCGCAGTTTGCCCTAAGCGCACATAGCCTAAGCCCACATCCACCATCGTTTGCAGGCGGCTCGCAGCCTTCGGAATATTTTCAAAAAACTCCAACCCTTCTTCTGCGGTTGTGTGGAGCACATCGGAAATGTTTTTCCCTTTGTATTTCACCTGTAGCGTCTCGCGGTTGTAGCGTGCCCCTTTACACACCTCGCATTCTACATACACATCCGGGAGAAAGTTCATCTCAATCACATTCACGCCCTGCCCGCCGCAGGCTTCGCAGCGCCCGCCTTTGACGTTGAACGAAAACTGGCCACGCTTGTAGCCCCGCGCCTTAGCTTCGATAGTTTCGGTGTACAGATCGCGAACCACGTCGAAGATGCCGGTGTACGTAGCCGGATTGGAGCGCGGCGTACGGCCAATCGGTGACTGGTCGATCACAATCGCTTTATCCAGCGCCTTGAGCCCTTTGATGGGATCCATGGCTTTAGGCTCTGGAATTTTGCTGCCAAAGAAGTGACGAATGGCCGGATACAGCAGGTCGTTGATTAAGGTAGATTTGCCGGAGCCAGATACCCCGGTAATGCAAACGAATTTGCCCAGCGGAATGTCTACATCGATATTTTGCAGGTTGTTGCGGTGGGCATTGCGAATTTGGATGCTGCGATTGTTGCCTGCCCTGCGCTCGGCAGGCGTCTCGATCTTTCTGCGCCCTGACAGGTATGCGCCCGTGAGCGATTCTTCGGCATTGAGAATATCTTCTAGCTGACCTTGGGCGACAATCTGGCCGCCATGAATTCCTGCGCCGGGACCAATATCAACGATATAGTCCGCCGCTCGCATGGTGTCTTCATCGTGCTCCACCACGACCAGCGTATTGCCCAGGTCGCGCAGCCGGTCCAGAGTTTTCAGCAGACGGTCATTGTCTCGCTGATGCAGACCAATGCTGGGTTCGTCGAGCACGTACAGCACGCCGCTCAGCCCCGCCCCAATTTGGGTGGCCAGGCGGATGCGCTGCGCTTCACCGCCCGAGAGCGTGCGGGCCGTACGGTCTAGGGTTAAGTAGTCGAGGCCAACATCGAGTAAAAAGGTGAGGCGGGCTTTAATTTCTTTGAGGACGAGTTCGCCAATGGCAATCTGGCGGGCAGTGAGCTGGGGGGCTTCGCCGTTTTCGCCGACTAGCTGGTAGACGCGATCGCGGCACTCCCGAATCGACACGCTAGTAAAGTCTTTGATGTTGTAAGGGCCAATCCGCACGGCCAGAGATTCAGGCTTCAGCCTGGCCCCCTGGCAAACCTCGCAGGGCTGGTCAATTAAATACTTTTCTAGCTTCTGCTTATAGGTATCAGAAGACGCCTCCTGATACTGTCGCTGGAGCATCGGCAGCACGCCTTCATAGCGGCGATGGTAGCCCTTATTGGTACCGTAGCGAGAGTCGGTCTCGATATAGATTTTCTCTTTGGAGCCGTGCAGAACGGTGTGCTGCTGTTCGGTGGTGAGGCTAGCCCAGCTCGACTGTAGCTCAAAGCCAAACGCCTGCCCGACGCTGTAGAGCAGGGAAAAGTAGTAGGTGTTGTCTTTTTCTGACCAGGGGGCGATCGCCGCATACACAGGCGAACTCGGGTCCGGCACCACCAGATCAGCCGAGAACCGCTGCAAACTGCCCAGTCCGTGACAGTCAGGGCAGGCTCCGTAGGGCGAGTTAAACGAAAATAAGCGAGGCGACAGCTCATCCATCACCGCGCCGTGTTCTGGGCAGGCAAAGTTCTCCGAAAAAATGATGTCCTCAGGCGGCGCGGGCTGATCCTTGCCCTGCTCGCCATCTCCCTGCCGAGTGATCGTAGAATTCTTAGACTGCCGCTCTGGTAGAACATCGATGATGGCAATGCCCTCAGACCGCTTCAGGGCCGTCGTCAGGGAATCGACCAGCCGCTCCTGCAAATCGTCTTTCTTCACCAGCCGGTCTACGACCACTTCAATATCGTGGGTTTTGTTTTTATCTAGCTCAATGTTGTCGCTCAGCTCGCGGGCTTCCCCATTCACCCGCACTCGGACAAATCCCTCAGCTGCCAGCGCCGAAATCAGCTTTTGATGCGTGCCCTTTTTACCCCGCACGACCGGCGCTAAAATCTGAAACCGGGTGCGATCTGGCAGCGCCATCACCTGATCGACCATTTGGTCAATGCTTTGAGGGGCGATAGAGCGATCGCACTGCGGGCAGTGCGGCTGTCCGGCCCGGCCATAGAGCAAGCGCAAATAGTCATAGATCTCCGTTACCGTTCCCACCGTAGAGCGAGGGTTGTGAGAAGTAGACTTTTGATCGATAGAAATCGCCGGACTGAGCCCTTCAATGGCGTCTACATCCGGCTTATCTACCTGACCCAAAAACTGGCGAGCGTAGGCGCTGAGCGACTCTACATAGCGCCGCTGACCCTCGGCAAAAATCGTGTCAAAGGCCAGCGAAGACTTACCCGAGCCCGAAACCCCGGTAAATACAATCAGCTTATTGCGAGGCAGATCGAGGCTGATGTTTTTAAGATTGTGCTGCCGGGCCCCGCTAATGCGAATCAGCTCTTGAGTATCTGAGAGGTCAGTAGCACTGAATTTGCCCCCATTGAGATGAGCTGCAGGTCTGGCCTTTGCTGATTTTCTGCCCGCTGCTTTAGCTTTAGTGCTTTTAGCGGGCTCAGTTTTAGCGGTGGCCTTTGCAGCAGCACTTGAGGTGGTTTTGTCCCGGGTGGATTTCTTTTTGGATGAAGGCATGGGGCATGTCAAAACATTTTTTCATGATAGACCACTACGTCAGGTCTCTGTTTACCCGGTTTCCAGGGGTACATCAGCATTTACTCACTGTGCCAAACAATAGCGGGCGGCGCTGTCTCTACTAGCACTTGCCCTCTACTGATCACCGTCTTCACCGTAGCCCGGTTCAAAATTGCCTCATAGCGACTCCGCGCGTCTAACACTATCAAGTTTGCTGGTCTGCCCTCGACAATGCCATAGTCGCCTTGCACATTAAGCGTGCGGGCCCCGTGGCGCGTAACCATATCAAAACAGGCGTCAATCTCAGCTTGTCCGGTCATTTGACACACATGCACTGCCATCTCCGCTACCGCGAGCAAGCTTCCCGTACCCAAGCTATACCATGGGTCTTGAATGCAGTCATGGCCCAAGCTCACATTCAGTCCGCTCTGCCACAGCTCTTTTACCCGAGTCACGCCTCGTCGCTTGGGGTAGGTATCGGTGCGTCCTTGCAAAGTGATATTAATCAGCGGATTGGCAATGAAGTTCAGCTTTGCCCGCTGCAAAATTCCCATCAGCTTTAACGCGTAGGCATCGTTATAAGAGCCAAAAGCCGTGGTGTGGCTGGCAGTGACTTTTGGCCCGAGCCCGCTGCGAATGGCACAGGCCGCAACGACTTCTAAAAAGCGCGACTGCGGATCATCGATCTCATCGCAGTGAATGTCGATTAGCCGGTTGTACTTTTGGGCAAGTTCAAAAATTTTATGCACTGAGCGCACGCCATCTTCACGGGTGAGTTCATAGTGAGGAATGCCGCCGACAGCATCGGCTCCGAGCCGCAGCGACTCTTCCATCAGCGCCTCGTTCTCGTCGCTGCCATAGAGCCCGTCTTGCGGAAAAGCCACCACCTGTAGCGTCATCCAGCCTTTAACGGCTTCACGCACGGCCAACAGCCCCTTGAGTGCGCTCAGGCTGGGCTCGCTGACATCGGCATGGCTGCGCACGAACAGCACGCCCTGACTGGCCTGCTGCTTGAGTGCCCGAATTGCCCGCGTTTTCACATCTTCAACGGTGAGGTCAGCTTTGCGATCGCGCCAAATCTCAATCCCTTCAAATAGGGTGCCGCTCAGATTCCACCGGGGCTGCCCCGCCGTCAGCGCTGAGTCTAAATGAATATGCGAATCGACAAAGGGCGGGCTTACTAACTGCCCGCCAATGTCGAGTTCGGTAGAGGCCGAGAGCCCGAGGTGAGGCGCGATCGCCATAATCCGACCGGCGGCGATCGCGATATCCACTGTCTGCCCAGGTTCTTTTTGGTCGAGGAGCTGACAGCGGCGCAGCAGCAGGTTGGCATTCATAGGCTTCATCAAGTAGCGTTCAGCTATTTGTCAGTCGATATCCGTTGGACGTTTATCCTACGTCTGAACGCTATTTTGGCCCAGTCTTAAGTTTTTGCAAGAACTGATGTCATGTTGTGGGGTTTGCGCTATGTAAAGCGAATCCCAACCAATCAGCCTTAAAAGTATAAGATCATTGTTATGGAGGCAGATCATCACGCCATTGGGTGTGCCAGGCCGATCAATCTTATGGACATACAGCAGCGGATCAATCAGCAGCGCGTCAGGCACATTGTCAATAGCTATGCCCTCGCAGGCGACGAAGCCGATGCATTTGAGGCCTATCTCAGCGAGCTTTTAGACCAGTATCCCCAGGGTCTAATTGAGCTGGCTTTGGTCGAAACCCTGGTGAAAAACTGGCTGACCATCCCAATGGAGAAGGGCATCTTGTTCCTGACTGCTGCTCACGATTGGATCAAACAGTGGCAGCTAGAGCCAACGCCTAGTAACCTCACGCCTGCTCAGTTTGAGCAAATTACCGGACTCGACCCTCAGGTCGCTTTTGCCGCCCTTGCTGCTCCCGCTACAATGCCTACGCAGGCGGCGACAGAGTAGCTTTAGCTACCGTCATCATCCCGACGACGGGTACCCCTGCGCGCGCCAACGTGAGAGCGGCACTCTGAGCGGTGGTCCCTGTTGTATAGATATCGTCAATTAGTAAAATGGCGGCTGACCGCTGGCGCAAGACCTGGCGCAGCGACGGGCCCACCTCAAACGCCTGAGTGAGATTTTGCTGCCGGGCGGCCAAACTGAGCTGATGCTGAGGCAAAGTCGACTGGGTACGCGCTAAGCCATCGCCTAGCAGCGGCAGGCCGCTCACCTGACAAAAAGCTTGAGCGATCAGCTCAGCCTGATTGTAGCCACGAGATTTCTGGCGTTCGGCATGTAGCGGAATCGGCAGCGCATAGAGCCGGGCGGGTGCGATCGCCGATCTGCTCGCAGGGCCCGATCTGGCGTGCTCCAACCACTGCTGACCCAAGGCTGCGCCTAGAGGGTTGGCTACGTCGGGGCGATCGCTATACTTCAGCGCTAAAATTGCCCGTTTCAAAGTGCCGCTATAGGTGCCGAGCGCCCCAACCGGCAAAGTGTGAGCGTCATTTTGAGCAGGCGCGGCTAACCGCATGGGCAGCGGCGGGCAGTTCTGGATCTGTCGCTGACAGTCTGGGCAGAAGGGAGCGGATGAAGTCGGGCGATCACACACCGGACAGCCCCGACTCAAAAACACACCTAGCAGGTTTCTCAGCCCTGCTCCACCCAAATGCTTAGCACTGAAACGGTTTACCCAATTAGCTTTACAATGACTCAAGGTGCGTTCCTAAAAGACCATTTGAGAAGTCGTTGATAACAATGGCACTATCTTTTAATCGGGTTTTGGCTCAGGTTCAACCATGATGAGCCTGCCGTCTGGATAGACCAAACACATCACGTCTTTGTCAGGGCGCTCTGCCTGGTCCGATGGAGCAGCAGGGGTTGGATTCTCGTCTGAGTCATGAGCTGACGAATCAAGTGACCCAGGTGACTCAGAGAGTTTGTATGAATGCATAGTGATTAGCGGTGAGCAAATGAAAATTTGAGAATACTGTTTCAGTATCCACGATAGGCCTGGGGCCTTGCGAGCGTACAAATAGCCGACTTTTGGGGTGCTAAATGACCTGCGCGGAAGAAAGCTTGTGATCGCTCGCAGCCTATGCACATAAGCCTTCACAGGTCATTCCTAAGCACTGAGTAAAAACCGCTTTACTTATCCCTCTCAAACCTCTGGCAAATTGGGTCGTCAGGCTTATAGTGACTTTATACGGGCTCACAGTCCTCGCGTAGATTTACTGAGACGTGATCCGCTCCATGTGGCAATTGCATACAAATATCTGCACAGACGCATATTCAGCATCGTGAACGTTCACTGTATTAACTTTTCTCGGCAGAACACTTGGGTGTAGAACTTCGCAGCTACGTTTATCTTGACAATCTTCAGCCCCAGCACGCGGCCTATATTGGCACCGTGTCTATCGGTTTTTTGCCACTCCCTGGCGACGCTTCTCTGTGGATTGAAGTATCGCCAGGCATTGAGATTAACCGCATTACCGATGTTGCGCTCAAATCAGCCGTAGTGCGCCCCGGCGTACAGGTGGTAGAGCGTCTGTACGGCGTACTGGAGATTCACGGCAGCCAGGGTGAAGTCAAAGCCGCTGGCAGAGCCATTTTGGCTTACCTAGGCCTGAGCATACGCGACTCTTTAAAACCAGAGCTGATGTCCAATCAGGTGATTCGCAATCTCGATCCGCACCATGTGCAGCTGATCAACCGCACCCGCCGGGGCCAGATGATTCTAGCGGGTGAGACGCTCTATGTAATGGAGTGCCAGCCCGCTGCCTACGCTTCCCTGGCGGCTAACGAGGCCGAAAAAGCTGCTTTTATTAACATTTTGCAAATTTCGGCGATCGGCAGCTTTGGTCGGCTTTACCTGGGCGGTGCTGAGCAGGATATTTTAGCCGCTGCTCGCGCGGTGGAAGCAGCCATGAACGCGCTTCCTGGCCGAATGGATACCGACGACGATGCCGACGAGTAGTGGATTCTCATGAGCAGCCCCCGCCTCCACCCCGATACGATTGACGAAGTCCGCCAGCGGGCCGATATTGTCGATATCATTTCTGAGCAGGTGGTGCTCAAAAAGCAGGGTAAAGACTTTGTCGGGCTTTGCCCCTTCCACGACGATAAGTCGCCTAGCTTTAGCGTCAGTCCGACTAAGCAGTTTTACTACTGCTTTAGCTGTGGGGCCGGGGGCAACGCCTTTAAGTTTTTGATGGAATTGGGCAAACGCTCATTTGCCGATGTCGTGCTGGACCTGGCCCGTCGCTATCAGGTGCCGGTCACTACCATGGAGCCCGCCCAGCAGCAGGAATTGCAGCGTAAGCTGACCCTGCGCGAGCAGCTCTACGAAATTGTGGCAGTGGCCGCGAAGTTTTATGAGCACGCCCTGTTCCAGCCGGATGGGCAGCAGGCGCTCACCTACCTGCTAAAGGAACGGCAGCTAAGCGAGCAGACGATCAAGCACTTTCAGCTGGGCTACGCGCCCGAAGGCTGGCAAACGCTCTATGGCTACCTGGTAGAACAAAAGCGCTATCCGGTCAATCTGGTGGAGCAGGCCGGGCTGATTGTGCCGCGTCAGGGCGGCAGCGGCTATTACGACCGGTTTCGCTGCCGCTTGATGGTGCCCATTCACGACGCGCAAAACCGGCTGATCGGCTTTGGCGGACGCGGTCTGGGCGCTGATGCCAAGCCCAAATATCTCAATTCTCCTGAGACCGAACTGTTTGATAAAGGGAGAACGCTATTTGGGTTGGACAAGGCGAAGGCGGCGATCGCCCAGCAAGATCGCGCCATCGTCGTCGAGGGCTATTTTGACGTGATTGCCCTTCACGCCGCCGGGGTCACCCATGCGGTCGCTGCGCTGGGGACCGCCCTGAACGCGGGCCAGGTAAAACAGCTGCTGCGCTATACCGAATCCAAGCAGATTATCTTCAACTTTGACGCCGATGCTGCTGGCGTTAAAGCTGCCGAGCGAGCGATTGGGGAAGTCGCTGAAATGGCCTATCGCGGCGATGTGCAGCTGCGCATTCTCAACATTCCCGATGGCAAAGATCCAGATGACTACCTGCGAGCTCACACCCCAGCCGAATATCAGGCGCTAGCCGACACCGCCCCGCTCTGGCTAGACTGGCAAATCAGCAACTTGCTGCGCAACCTGGATCTCAAGCAGGCCGATCAGTTTCAGCAGGCATCTCAGGCTGTAGTCGGCTTGCTGAGCGATATTGCCAATGCCGATACCCGCACTCACTATATTCGCTACTGCGCTGAGATTTTTAGCCAGGGCGATAGCCGGATTGTGCCGCTGCTGGCAGAAAACTTTTTGGCTCAGGTGCGCCGCAAACGTCGCGCTCCAGATGGGACGAAAGCCGCTCACGACGTACAGGTACTCAGCCGCAGCTTTTTAGAAGAGGCCGAGGCCGCCCTGCTGCGCATTTATATTCACGGCGCTGAACACCGTCAAACCATCGCCGATAGCCTGGAAACGCGCGATTTGCAGTTTGGCTTTTCCCACCACCGCGCCCTCTGGCGGATGGTCACCGAGCTGACAAATGTCGATCTCTCCTCAACTAGCCTGCTCGAAACCCTGCGCAATTTTTCGGCTGAGTCCACCGGTTCGCTCTCTCAGGTGCACCATCTGCTTTACCTCGAAGAAAAAACTCGGCTGGACGTGCTCAGAGCACCGCTGGTGATTCGAGCAGCGATCGCCTGCTTAGAAAAAAACATGTGCGAAAAGCGCTATCGACTGCTGCTTAACCTTTGGGCTGATAGCGACTTTTCTATTTCTCCCGAAAAACACAGTCAGTATCAGAAGCAGATCGTGGCCGAAAAGCATCGCATTGCCGAGCTCGAAGCAGAGCGCAGCGTAGACTTTGCCGATCTCGCCAGCATTCCCTGGGTGCATCACTCATAGATACTGGACATCGGCAGGGAAATCTATAGCCAGGTAGCATGAACAGTTGATCCTCTGCTACGCCCTAGCGCATGGCCCACCCCGACGCTCAAGATCTAGGTCAGTATGGCGAACAGCTGGTCTATCAGTGGCTGACCCAGCGCCACTGGCAAATCATTCAGCAGCGCTGGCACAGCCGCTTTGGCGAAATTGATCTGATTGCCCAAGGCCATAGCGGTCATGGCCCGCTCCGCAGTGAGATGCTCGCCTTCGTAGAAGTGAAAACCCGCAGCCGGGGAAACTGGGACGCCGACGGGCTACTCTCACTCACCCGCAGCAAACAGCGCAAACTTCAAACAACCGCTCGCTACTTTTTGGTACGGCATCCCTACCTTTCCGAACTCCCCTGCCGCTTCGACGTGGCCTTGGTGAGCTGCAAATCAGCGCCGCCTGCTCAGGGGCATTACCTGCTCGTCCCGGATTTGCAGAAATACCTGACCCTACAGGCCTACATACCTAACGCTTTCTAAAGCTGCTATGCCAGTGTTTCTGGGCAGTAGCCCAACCCCATCACAAACTGCTGACGAAATTCTTCAATCTCACGGCGATCAGGCTTGCCATGAGAAACCACCGCAACTTGATAGCGACGCATCACGTCTACTGCTGACTGCCCCATTTCTAAGCCCCACAGTGCCATTCGCACCTGAATGCCCGGTTCGTAAGCCGTCCCAATCTCGTTGAGAAAAGCTGAAAAGTTTTGCTGGGCCCGAGGGGTCACACTATCGTGCAGCTTCACCTTAACTATCCAGCCATTGATCTGATGGATGACCGTTATAAATTCTAGCGGCAGCTGGGATACGCACAGCAAACGTTCGACCACTCGTAAAGTCAGGCTCGCATTTGTCAGATAGTAGATGTATTCCATCGTCCAGTTTTAGAGGGTGCTACAGTCTTAATTATTTTCTGAAGTAAATGGAGCTGCTGAGCAGCTGGTGAAAATGTCCAGTGGTTGAAAGCAAATTGAAAACGTGTCAACCAAGCTGACACTTGCAGCCTCAGGCTGATGGCTCAGTTCCTAAAGTACGTGATTCTATTATGGCGCAGTGTTTCCCCGAAGCCTCACCTTCAATGCCAAATGATCAAGCCAAACAGTAAAAAATCTTCCTCAGAGGCTGACCCTACCAATAGCAGCCAATTGCGCACTGCGCGCGATCGCCAGCTTGCTGCCTACAGCTACGACCTACCGGCATCTCTCATTGCTCAAAACCCGGTGATCCCCAGAGATAGCGCTAGGCTGATGGTCGTAGAGAGTCAGCAAAGATGCCAGCACCGTCACTTCAGAGACTTGATTGACCTGCTGCTGCCCGGCGACCTTCTAGTTATCAATAATACGCGAGTTATTCCAGCGCGACTGTTCGGCACCAAACATAGCGGCGCGGCGGTCGAGGTCTTGCTAGTAGAGGCGGTTGCAGTAGATCGGTGGTTGGCACTCGTGAAGCCAGGGCGACGGCTTCAGCCCGGCAGCAAGATTGAGTTTGGCAGTCCAGGCTACCCAATGATGACCGCGTTAGTAGAGGCGCATGACCAGACTACTAATGGTCGTATCTTAAAGCTGTCCTCTCAGAATGGCTGTCCGGTTGACGACCTGATTGAGCAACTGGGCCAGATGCCTCTCCCCCCCTACATTACCCATTCTGAGTCTTTACCAGAACAGTATCAAACGGTCTTTGCTGAGCGTCGGGGGGCGATCGCCGCGCCTACCGCAGGACTGCACTTTACCGAACGCCTGCTGAGCGAGCTAGCCGACAAAGGCATCCAAACCGCTACCGTCACGCTACATGTGGGTATTGGCACGTTCCGCCCAGTAGAGGTGAGCGACATTGAAACCCACACCATGCACCAGGAACGGATTGAAATACCTGCTGCTACCGTAGAAAAGATTCAGCACACCAAAGCCCAGGGCGGTAGGGTGATTGCAGTCGGAACCACCTCCACTCGGGCTTTAGAAGGAGCGGTCGCAGCTTGCGGCCAGCTCCAGCCCTACAGCGGTAAAACTGACCTGTTTATCTATCCGGGCTACCGGTGGCAGGTGATTGACGGGCTAATTACTAACTTTCATCTGCCGGGCTCTAGTCTGCTGATGATGGTAAGTGCGCTCATTGGCAGAGGGCGGCTGATGCAGCTTTACGAAGAGGCGATCGCCCAGCAGTACCGCTTCTACTCTTTTGGCGATGCCATGATCATTCTGCCAGAAGCAGTGCTTGGAAATAGCAACCAGAAATAGCCACTAAAAAGCCCCCCGCACTACCTGTCAAAAACAGTGTGCGGGGGGCTTCTCATCTATCCATTCAAGGAGTAGTCAGGTCACAATATGACGACTACGCGTTGATGGCAGGTGCTGTAAGTGCAACCGGCGCCGCTTCTCCAGCTGCCAGGTCCAACGGGAAGTTATGAGCATTCCGCTCGTGCATTACTTCCATTCCCAGGTTGGCGCGGTTCAAAACGTCTGCCCAGCTACCAATCACGCGACCCTGTGAGTCGATAATCGACTGGTTGAAGTTGAATCCGTTCAGGTTGAACGCCATCGTGCTGATGCCCAATGCCGTGAACCAAATGCCAACTACTGGCCATGCACCCAACAAAAAGTGGAGTGAACGGCTGTTGTTGAATGAAGCATATTGGAAGATCAACCGACCGAAGTAGCCGTGCGCTGCAACGATGTTATAAGTCTCTTCTTCCTGGCCAAACTTGTAGCCGTAGTTCTGTGACTCTGTCTCGGTCGTCTCACGAACCAGTGAAGACGTTACGAGTGAACCGTGCATTGCACTGAACAAAGCACCGCCGAAGACACCAGCGACTCCCAGCATGTGGAAGGGGTGCATCAGGATGTTGTGCTCTGCTTGGAACACCAGCATGAAGTTGAATGTACCCGAGATACCCAATGGCATCCCGTCAGAGAATGAACCCTGTCCGAGGGGGTAGATCAAGAAGACTGCCGATGCTGCTGCAACTGGGGCAGAGTATGCAACACAGATCCAGGGGCGCATACCGAGGCGGTAGGATAGCTCCCACTCACGACCCATGTAGCAAAAGACGCCAATGAGGAAGTGGAAGATTACCAGCTGGTATGGGCCACCGTTGTAGAGCCACTCATCTAAGGAAGCGGCTTCCCAGATGGGGTAGAAGTGCAGGCCAATCGCGTTAGACGACGGCACAACCGCACCAGAGATGATGTTGTTGCCGTACATCAATGAACCTGCAACAGGCTCACGGATGCCGTCGATGTCAACGGGAGGCGCTGCGATGAACGCAATCACGAAACATGCGGTAGCAGCGAGTAGTGTCGGAATCATCAAAACGCCGAACCAACCTACATAGAGGCGGTTTTCGGTGCTTGTGACCCACTGACAAAACTGCTCCCACAGCGACGCGCTTTGGCGTGTCTGTAGTGTAGTAGTCATGTATGAATCCTTAGTTATGTTTTTCTAGGTACAAGAATGAGCGCTGTAAAAATTCAGTTCTCATCCAGTGACCTTACATTAGCAGAAATGCTTACTTTTGTAAAGTTTAAAGACTATTCCTGGTGAGTGAACGCTCACTTTTTGACAGCTGCTTCTGAGCTGCTCGTCGGTTGGTGGCAATGGTCACGATCTCCTTGAAAAGCGAGATTCGGAGACTATGTTCGCAAAAATGCTTGCTCCTGAGTCCCCCTGCTAACTCCAAACCGGCTTTGTAAACCTGCTCTCTCATAATTGCCTTGAAAGCGCTTTTGTAACTTGAACAATTGTCGATACAGTCCGCTGCGCTTAGCCAATCACAGCCGTGATCGGGCCTAACCAAATGACTGGTTTACGGACTTGAGCAACGAGATCGTCTGGGTAGGTGCTGGTTTTGCTGCCATTGGGAGCCTTTATCAAAGCCGTCAGCTGCTCAATCTGCTGAAAGTTGGGCGGGACAGAGAAGGCCTGCTGCAACAGCCGCCGCATCACCCGGCGCTGCAAGGCTAAAGGCGCGGCCTTCAGAGCAGAGATATCAGCTTCCCATTCGCGCTGGTTAGGCTTTGCAGCAATTGCTCGGGAATAGAGATGAGCGGACTGCTCTTCTAAGTAAGCGATGTCAGCGGCGGCAAGTTCAGCAGTTTGTGAGAGGGCTTGTTCCACCTGTGGATTAAACTGCTTGCGCAGGTAGGGCAGCAGCTCTCGGCGAACACGATTGCGGCGAAAGCGTAAGTCCTGGTTGGTGCTGTCTTCCCAAATAGGCAGCTGATACTGCTGGCAGAATTGGCCGGTCTCCTGACGGCTGAAGGCCAGCAGCGGTCTGATTAAGCTGACTGCTGGCTCAGCTGCGTCAATCGGCCGGCTCCAGGGCAGGGAGTTGATGCCGTCAATGCCGGTGCCTCTAATTAGATTGTAGAGGACGGTTTCGGCGCGATCGCTCGCGGTATGCCCGGTAACTACGTGGGTATAGCCCTGCTGCCTAGCAACCTTGGCCAAGGTCTCATAGCGCCACGCTCTGGCAGCTGCTTCGTTGGCGGGCGAGGCGATCGCCACTTCTAGCCAGACAGGTAGGTGCCAGGCCTTTGCCAGCTGCAAAACATGAGTAGCATTATCTCTAGAATCGGCTCGCCAACGGTGGTCACAGTGCGCGATTGCTAGGGACCAACTCCACTTAGACTGCATCTCGATTAGCAAGCGAGCCAGGCAAAGGGAATCTTGCCCGCCTGAGACAGCTATCAGCACACGGCTAGTCTGAGGAAGCAGGAGACGCTGACGGAGTAGGGTATGCAGTTTAGCGTGGGTCAAAGACCAGGCCATAGCGCCCGTACTTATATCAAGGACTCTTTAGACTATTTTTGAGTGAGGTCGTCCTTAGCATTAGCAGCTCTGTCTTCAACCTGCTCAGCGGCCTCATTAATTCGCTGCTTAGCCCGATCTAGCCAGCTCTCAGATTCTGATTCTTCAGGGAGGCTAGCGCTGTCTGATTTGAGGGTCTCAATATTGGATTGAGTGTTGATCGAGATAGAAGTGCGATCGCTATCATTTCTTTCATAATCGGCACTGGTATCGTCAGGGGCGCGGCTTGGTTCCCCATATGTATGAACAGGAGCCCCACTAACTTCATGGGTTAAGTTGCCGCTGCTAGAGCTGCGGATTTCATCGTCGTTTGTATCAACATTAGGATCGACTGTAGCGATATTGGCGTTAGCGATATCGCTATCAGCGGCATCAATGGCCTTCTCTTCACGCCCTCGTTTGCTCGCTGCCCAAATCAGTAACCCTAGGCCTGCCAAAGGTAATAGCAGTAGTAACCACCACCAACCGTCACGCCAGCTGTTGCGCCAATCGTTTTGATGGCGCTCATTCTCAGCGGCGACCCCTTCTGCATCAGTGCTGGTTACATCGTCCGCGTTACCGCCATCGCCGCTAGCCGCATCGCCGCTGCCGGCTTCAGGAGTACTGCCATCTGTGCCTGCGGCTGTACCAGCTGCTGCTGTCGTAGCGCTGTCTCCCTCGGCTGAATTCAGTCGAGGAGTGGTGACCCCCGCATTACTGAGCGCTGCTTGACCAGGACTACCGGTGGCATAGCCAAGAAAAGCTGCCATCGCAGGTGAAGTGCCCCCCGCGTAGACAAAGGAGTAAGGCTGAGAGAAGGGATAGTTCGGATCGCTAGGCAAGGTCTTGTGTAGTTCTAGGGCTTTGAGGTTTGGTTGGCCAGCTAGCTGGCCAACCAGCGCGTAGCCAATACCCTCTGTCCCTAGCGCTTCAACCAGGCCTACGGTTGAATCTTCATCTTCACTGAGCTGAATAGCATTAGCGCCCGTCTCAAAGGCAGCTGTCTTAAAAACCGGATAAGCTTGCAAAGACTGACGAGTTTCGCTACTGGCCGGACGATCAATCATCCGAATCGGTCCGGCTGCTCCGCCAACACCTGACCAGTCTGTAATGTCGCCTCTAAAGATCTGAGCAAACTGACTGCCGGTCAAACCACCTGAAAAAGGGTTGTCTTTACCGACGACGACCGCAATCTTTTCTCGCTGCACTGGAACGGCAAATAGGCCCTTTGCTTTTTCCTCGTCTGTCAGGGGTCGGCTAATAGCTGCTAAATCGGCGTTGTCGTTGAGCACATCTTGAATAGCGGCGCCGGCACTTTTGCGGGTGATGGCAATCTGGCTACCTGAGTATTCCGCTTCAAATCCTTGACGTAGGGCTTCGCTGATAGCGTTCATATTTTCAGAGCCACTGCTGACGCGAATGGCCGTGCCTGCGGGCACCGAGTCAGGGACGGGGAAGGTGGGGGTCGTTTGAGCGATCGCAGGTGCCATCAAAGCGGCGACTGACTGAGGAGAAGCGCTAGCGAGAAAGGCTGCGATTGTCAGCGCTGAGACCGTTTTTCGACTAACCATTGTTCAATAACACCTTGGTGGGTGAGAGAGTTGTGAAGTTCATCCAGTTTGAAGTTTTAGGTCTGTGAGGGTGACCTAAGTAACCAAAACCCAGTCAGCTAAGCCGATTACTTGAGGAAGCTTATAAGTGAGAGGCGCACAGTGATTGAGTATTCGTGCACCTTACACGGTAAGACAGCTTTGCCGAATTCTGAATTGAATTTATTTTTTCTTCAAACAAAATGAGTCCTATGATTTTTTGACAGATTTCGGTACTTCCACTCAGTACTTTCACAGTGTTTTGTCTATGCTGACGCCAGCAGTCCAGCTCGCTTCTTCTACAGCTGGGTATTAATAAGTACATACTTCGTTTAAGTAGTCAGCTCCAAACAGCCACTCTATTCAGCCTGATGCTCAGCATACTGGCTATCTCTAGCTATTTCTGATAGGTTCCTGCCTAATTGGATAGCCGGGCGGTATTTTTTCTCACGATCAGCGCCGAAAAGGCTCTGTATATTTAGTTAAGTTAAACGTATCAACAGATATTGATAAACCTGTTGCGTTCAGCCATGCACTATTCTCCATAAAGCAATAGTGTTTTAAGATAGCCAGGACTTATAGCATGCTCTATTAACTTCAAATAGCTTTAGAGGATACTTTAAAGAGTATTGGAGCGAAGCACTTGTTTCTGAAGGAGTCAGCGGTGTTTGGCAGCTTGCAGTCAGCTGGTTTCTTAAGCTTTAGACAAAAGGTTCCAGCTTTCTGCAAGTCACCTTAACTTTCAGGCAGGCTCTCAGGTCTATTAGCTTTAGGATTAGGACGTTCGGCTTTAAGGGTGTCAGCAAATGGTTTCAGATTCTTCTTCGTCGCAAAGTAGTCAGGCCGCTGAAGGGGCTGACTTTAATAACTTTATTTTGGAGATCGAGCCTGAATCGTCTTCTGGAGAGTCCGATGCTGTTCAGACTAAGCCAGAGAGCAATCCAAATTTGCAGGTTCAGTTTAAAAGTGAGCGAGGCCGTCTCATGCTGCTGCTGCCGCCTGCCCCCGAAAAAAGTCGCAATCCAGTTTACTGGGAGGAACTCCGGCAGCAGCTAAAGCGGCGGATTAGCGGCGGGGAACGGTTTTTTCAGCCCCATACGCCGGTTCATCTGATCGGGCGCGATCGCCTGCTAGACAGCCAGCAGGTGCAGGAGATAGACACCCTGCTCAGCGAGGCCCAGCTGCCGCTTAAAAGAATCTATACCAGCCGCCGCCAAACGGCGGTAGCGGCTGCCACCGCTGGCTATTCGGTAGAACAGCAGACCACCCTGGGCTATCTAGGGCAAGGGCAAGAAGCCTCCCAGCAAGCGATGGATGAACCCCTTTATTTGCAGATCACGCTGCGCTCAGGCGTAGAAGTTCGCCATCGGGGTACCGTGATTGTGCTGGGCGATGCTAACCCCGGCAGTTCAATTGTGGCCGAAGGCGACATCTTTGTGTGGGGCCGCCTGCGGGGGGTAGTCCATGCCGGGGCCGACGGCAACAGAGCGTGCCGTATTATGGCTTTACACATGCAGCCCACTCAGCTGCGAATTGCCGATCAAGTAGCGCGATCGCCCGAGGATCCCCCTGTGCAGTACCAACCTGAGGTAGCCTATATTGGCTCCGATGGCATTCGGATTGCCATCGCATCCGAGTTTGAACCAGTCGACCTGACTACCCAAGAAACCACATGAGCCGCATTATTGTCATGACCTCCGGTAAAGGAGGCGTTGGTAAAACAACCTGTACAGCAAATTTAGGGATGGCTCTAGCCAAAGCCGGACAGCGGGTTGCTGTTGTCGATGCTGACTTTGGCTTGCGCAACCTGGACCTGCTGCTAGGACTGGAAAACCGCATCGTCTATACCGCTTTAGATGTCTTAGCGGGTGAATGCCGCTTAGACCAAGCCCTGGTAAAAGACAAAAGACAGCCCAACCTAGCACTGCTGCCAGCTGCTCAAAATCGCTCTAAAGAATCAATCAAACCCGAGCAGATGAAACGGCTGATCAAAGCCCTCACCAAGGTCTATAACTTTGTTTTAATAGATAGCCCTGCTGGCATTGAGATGGGGTTTCGCAACTCGATTGCCGCCGCTCGCGAAGCCATCATCGTCACCACGCCCGAAATTTCGGCAGTTCGCGATGCTGACCGAGTCATCGGCCTGCTGGAGGCCAATGATATCAAAGCCGTTCGGTTAGTCATCAATCGCCTTAGGCCCGCTATGGTCGCAGCCGAGCAAATGATGTCAGTAAAGGATGTTCAAGGTATTTTATCAATTCCTCTGCTGGGCGTGATCCCAGATGACGAGCAGGTGATAGTCTCAACCAATAAAGGAGAGCCCTTAGTCTTAGAAGAGCACCTATCTCAAGCGGGGATCGCCTTCACCAATGTGTCGCAGCGATTGCAGGGCGAAAAGGTACCGCTGATGGATTTGAGCCTACCGCAGGAAAACTTCTTTACTCGATTTAAGCGGCTGTTTGGAACGTGAGCGCCTGACAACTTACCGACCCTATCTTAAAATTGGCGATCAACTTTAACGCAGCGACATCACGGTGACTAACCCCTATGAGCATTCCTATCATTGGCGACCTGATCGAACGACTCTTTGGCCCAAGTGAAGATATTCACAGCCGCGATGACGTGAAACGTCGGCTTAAGATCGTTTTGGCCCATGACCGCTTGGCCCTCGATCCACAGACGCTGGAGATGATGCGCCAAGAGATCATTGCCGTAGTTTCTCGCTATGTAGAAGTTGACTTTGATGCTCTAGAATTTTACCTGGCTACTAATGACCGGGTAACTGCGCTGACGGCCAACCTGCCAATTCGACGCATTCGACCGCTCGGCACCGGCCCCGATCAGCCAATCATGCCTGAAGAAGAAGCCGCCAAAATTGAGCTGGCTGCTCAGTCAGACATTTTATCTCTAGACGAGGACGAAGCAGCAGGCACACTTAATCAGCCTGAGGAAGGTCAGTCCGACGAGCAGCTCCCCTTAGATATAGACAGGTCAGATCAAGCAGGTGACTCTGAGCTGGCTGAAGATCGCGCTGCTGATGCTGATAGCGTTTTGGACCAAGCAGAAGATCTGGGGTATGTAGATACGCTAGAGGATAAAGAGGACACGGAAGATCAAGCGCCCACGCCAGAAGTGCCAGATATGTCTATTCCCGATGCTTCTGTCTGAACGGTGGGATAAAACGGTAGGAAAGTCCCAAAAATAGTAGTCTGCTACTGGTTCATTGCTGTGTCTGTACAAATTCGTTTTCAGTCATACGAATTAGCTACCCGTCGAGCTAATTCGCACTGCCAATCTGGGCGACATCGCTTATACTTTATTTAGTTATGTTACGAAAAGAAGCGCTTGTCATGGAAAACCAAACGCAGACTGTCTCATCAGACTCTAGTGCTGCTGCTACTACCGCTCTGGAGAACAAGACCCTAGGGATTAGCCCCACTCGCTACTATCGGCCTGAGCCTCGCCTCGGCTTCACCCCCTACGCCGAACTATGGAATGGTCGATTAGCAATGGTTGGTTTCATTGTTGCCCTGGCTTTTGAGCTGCTTTCTACCCATGTCCTTTAGCTAGGACTGAGCCTGGTTCCAATCAATGACTGTATTGATTTTCCGTTTGTTTTTTCAAGCGGAAAATTTTGCTATGCGCACCTAGGCAATATTGGGAGGAACCTGCTGTCTCATCTGCTGCGTTAGCTGGCTTTGAAATAGGACTTTGAGATCGGCGCGGCGAACCTCTATGGCCTGGTCGCTGGCGTCGTTCTCCAGGAAAATTAGGCTGTCTACCGGCTCGATAGAGGGCAGCTGAAATAGCAGCCGGGCGGTGGGCACCGGCAAAGCCATAATGCCTGGGCTACTGGTCGCTAGCTGATCACCAGCAGCGGCGGCCAAAGACGGGTAGGCATAGATCACTCGCTTTGGCTCGGTCGGATTGTCTTTGCGAGCAATGGTAGCCTGTAGCCACTGCTGACTGACTGACTGCAAAATGTAATATTCCGAATGCTGTAGCTGCTGGGCGATCGCCCGGATTACCGGCGACACGGTTTCAATCGCCTGCTTGAGATCTGCCTCAGGGGGGGCACCCTCAATCAGGGCCTGAAGCTGCTGGTCAATATCCATAGAGTAACTAAGCTAAAGCTGAACTAACCAAACTGAGCTGAGCGGGTCGGTGAAGCAACTGACTATACGCTCGCCCTCATAAGCCTGCCTGAAAAAATGTTTAGAACAGCAAATTGTAGGAAGTACAAGGATTGTACCTACCCATTTTAATACTTCTGTGAATATCGCGTCAGATTGTCCGTGACCGAAGCTTATTTGTCTATTCTCGTATCTGGTGCCTACCTCCTGACTGCCCAAGACTATCTACTTAGAACTTTCTATTACCAGATTGCTGCTGTCTTAAGGCGTCGGATTAGAAGACTTGGCGGACTGCATCATTAGCCGACCAAAGGGCTACTGGCTCAGCAAACCAGCAGGCAGGACTTTCTTCTACCAAAGGTTCAACCATCAGGGAAAATTATCACCAGCTGTGGAAACGCTTTTTGAACGACTGTTTAAAACCCTTAGGCAGGCCACACCCGCCTCAGCGCGGAACTGCCGCGAGGTGGCCAATCGCATTGTCCAGGAAGTTCTGCGCATCTGTAGCGAGAGCCAGCGCATTCAAGACTCTGGCGATGTTGAAGGCTGGGCCAACGACCTGGCCAACCACCGGCTCAACCAGTGCCTGCGCTACATCAAGTTAGGGTCTACAAAAGGCCGTCTGGAGCTACACAGCAGCCTTAGTGCCATTGTCTACCGCTATATGACACCGCCCCAAGTGCAGTCTAGCTATCAGGCGCGGGTTGCCTTGATCGAAGACTTTTTGCAAAATTTTTACGGCGAGAGCATCAACGCTATGCGCCGTGAAAATGAGGTTGCCCCAGACTACCGGCCTCGCTCTTCGCTAGAGCTAGCAGAGTACATGGCTTTCACTGAGCGCTATGCCAAAAGACGCATTCCGCTCTCTCGGGGCCGCAGCCAGCAGCTGATCATCCTGCGCACTCAGACCTTTTCTAAACAGCAACCGCCAGAGACGCTGATTGATATTCAGCAGGCGATTGAAGGCGGAGATTCAGAGCAGCAGCCGCGATCGCTGCCTTTGCAGCGGCTACGAGAGGAGCTGACTATCACTGAAGATATCAGCGATACGGAGAGCACAGTTCGCGAGCGGGTAGTCGAGCAGTTGATGGACTATCTCACTGAAAAAGATCAGTCGGATTGCGCCAACTACTTTAGCCTGCGGCTGATGGACCTGCCGACCAGTGAGATTGAGTCGATTTTGGACATTACCTCGCGCGAGCGCGACTACCTACAGCAGCGGTTTAAGTATCACCTGCTGAAGTTTTCGTTTGCTCACGACTGGGAGCTAGTTCACGAGTGGCTCGGGGCAGAATTAGGCAAGAATCTGGGCCTTACACCCCAGCAGTGGGAGTATTTTCAGACAAAAATAAATCAGACGCAGGTAAAAATACTTGATTTGAAACAGCAGGGGCTGAGCGATCAGGAAATATCGAATCAGCTCGATCTCACAGCTACTCAGCTGCGAAAGCAATGGTCTAAACTACTAGAGCAGGCCTGGGATATTCGGAATCTGTGACTATTGGAAATAATTAGTCTGGGAATTTAATCCGGACTGAGACATCTCTCTATGAATAATGACTCAGATAATATTCGGAACTTGCTTTTGTGGCTTCTGCAAGATTGCGACCCGACATTTTCTCCACCATCAGGAAATGGGTCTACATCAGAAGCTGAACTAGAGACACTTGTCCCAAAAGCAAGCCTATTCGAGGTCGGGTCTGATGCAACGTCAGTGAAGCCTGCTCGCCCTGGGTCTGAGAGAGCAGTCTCTTGGCCATCTACATATTCTAGAGCAGTGCTATCTGAGGCGCCGGGGCATAAGCCCTTGGTAGCTTCGAGAGATGCTTTCTCTCAGACGGCTCAGTCGTTTAACTTCGGAGAAATCCACGCTGTGCAAGAACGTTTTCAATATTTGTTAAAACAACGTCTCCGTTTGGAGTACGAAAATAAGCCGCCGCTTTTCCCTTGGGAATCGGAAATTAGTGAATATCCTGCTGAGGTGACTGACTGTATACCAGTTGAGTCTTCACCGCTATGGAGCGCTCATATGGGCACTCTGGGCGTCCCTGGCCTGCTACCAGAGAGGCTGCTGAATACACTGTTTGAGCGGTGTCAGGCGATGGCTAGGTCGCCCATGAAGCAAGGTATAAGGTTGGTGCGAGCAGTAGAAGATCTGTTTCCAGAACAAGCTGACCTGCTAGAGCCCATTGCCAATCTGGTGCTGGTGCCTGCCTATCGCTCAGATCGCTCTGCTCAAGCAGCGGTTATCCAAGAGCTTACTCAGGTGGCAGGGGGCTACGACTCGGCGCTGCCGGAGCAGCAGATTGCGCTTTCCATGCTGGCTGTCCAAGAGATTTTGGGCGCTCTCACATTTGCTATCACGCTCGATCAGCCCCAGCAGACTAGAAACTGGGTGACTGCTCGCGGCGTGCTGACACTGTGTGTGGCCTACGCCGCCGGCCAGCTGACGGTAGTGGCCACGCTGCCAGATGGCGGCCAGCTGCGTCTTTGGGATGGCGACATAGATAAGCGGGCGATGCGGTCAGCCCCAGGTGCCTTAGATATTGTCTGGGCAAATCCGGCTCTGGGCAAAACCTATGTCCTAGAAGTTTCTTTACAGGGCGAAGATACGCCTCTGAACCTGACTATTCAGCTAGCTGATCAATAGCGTTCAGCCGCTAGTCGGCGTCTCAAACATCTACTGTTTACGGTCTTTACCATGCGACCGATCAATACCTGAGGCTAGCTCTACCCGGGGCTAGCCTTATTTATGGGCAGTTTAGGGGCAGGCCATGACAGTTTTTTAATCTGTAATGGAGAGGGCTTTTAGGTTTGCAGAATGTCAGCGATCGCTTACAACTTTTAAGGCTGATTGACCCTTTATCTCGGTAATCTGGAGGAAGATGTATCGTTTAAGCTATAGCGAAGCGCGGATGCATTCGCGCTTCGCGGAGCACTTTGCCTGTTGCTATATATGGCTTACAGTCAGTAATGCTGCATGAGGCAAAGTGCCGGAAGCTATAGCTATTAGCAGCGGTACTTGACAAAAGGCTCTCGGCTGATGCTTCAGAGCTTGGACACCTTTCTCCCTACCAAACCTTTTATGGCCCCTCAAACTCTACTTTCTGATGCTCCTCTCAACGGGGCTAGCGTGGCTTCGACTTCGGCTTTTCAGCCGGAGGTTTTTGATCAGCATGTGATGGCGACTTACGGTCGCTTTCCGATCGCGCTGGAGCGAGGTGAGGGGTGCCGGGTTTGGGATGCTGAGGGGCGTGAGTATTTGGACTTTGTCGCGGGTATTGCCACCTGCTTGCTTGGTCATGCCCACCCGCAGATGGTGGAAGCGGTTACGACACAGATTAAAAAGCTGCACCACGTTTCTAATCTTTACTACATTCCTGAGCAGGGCGCTCTGGCCCAGTGGCTGACCGAGCACTCTTGCGCTGATCGCGTTTTCTTCTGCAATTCGGGGGCTGAGGCCAACGAAGGCGCTATTAAGCTAGCCCGCAAGTATGCCCACACTGAACTCGGCATAGAAGCACCGGTGATTATCACGGCGCACTCTAGCTTTCACGGCAGAACGCTAGCGACGGTGACAGCAACGGGCCAGCCGAAGTATCAGAAAAACTTTAGTCCGCTGGTGCCGGGCTTTCACTACGTGCCCTATAACGATATCGAGGCTTTGAAAGCAGCGATCGCCCAGCTCGACGCCGAGCAGCGTCAGGTCGCGGCTATTTTGCTGGAGCCGATGCAGGGTGAAGGCGGCGTTTGTCCGGGCAATCCGGTGTATTTCAAGCAGATTCGCCAGCTCTGTGATGAGACAGGCATATTACTGATTCTCGATGAGGTGCAGGTAGGCATGGGACGCACGGGCAACCTGTGGGGCTATGAAACGGTGGGGGTTGAACCCGATATCTTTACCTCTGCCAAAGGCTTGGGTGGCGGTGTGCCCATCGGCGCTATTTTAGCTAAGCGCCACTGCGACATCTTTAAGGCCAGTGAGCATGGCACCACTTTTGGCGGCAATCCGTTTGTCTGCGGGGTGGCGCTCAAAGTGTGTCAAACGCTAGAAGCGACAGATCTGTTGGCAAATGTGCGATCGCGCGGCAAGCAGCTCAGAAAAGGGCTGAAGGCGATCGCTCAAAAGCATTCTCACCTGTGCGCGGGCGTACGCGGCTGGGGCTTAATTAACGGTCTGGTACTGCGAGAAGACGTAGACACCGTAGCGCTAGATATTGTCAAGGCGGCTTTGGCAGAAGGCTTGCTAGTGATACCGGCAGGGCCAAAGGTAGTCCGCCTGGTACCGCCTTTAATTGTCAGCGCGGCTGACGTAGACCAGGCTGTGGGCCTCTTAGATCAGGCGCTGAGCAAGTTCTAGCTGGCCGTGACGCACAGTCAAAATCTGAGAGGCTTTCAGCCACTGAGCATCGAAGGCCCCCAGGTGAGTGGTGGTAATCAGCGTTTGAAAGCGATCTTGAATAGTTTCTAGCAGCTGATTTTGCCGCCTCAGGTCGAGTTCGGCGAGCACATCGTCCAGCAGCAGCAAAGGCGGCTCACCAATCACCGATTCGATCAGCTCTAGTTCGGCCAGCTTCAGGGCCAAAACTAGCGTGCGCTGCTGCCCCTGAGAACCGTACTGGCGGGCGGGCGTTTGGTTGATCACAAACGCTATATCGTCCCGGTGGGGGCCAACCAGGGAAGTGCGCTGGTGATATTCGGCGACAGCGCGAGAGTGAATTTTGTCGAGAAAGGCCTGTTGGATCAGGCCGGGGTTGTCTGCTGCTAAAGGAACATTGGGCTGATAGCTGATGGTGAGCGTTTCGGTATCGCCGCTAATCGACTGATGCCAGGATTGGGCGAGCGGGGCCAGGCGCTGGAGAACGCGCGATCGCCGCCGACTCACCCGCGTCCCTGCGGTGGCTAGCTGCGCATCCCAAAGTGCCATTTGCTCTGGGTCGAGCGGCTGATCGGTCGCTTCAGCCGTCTGCTGCTTGATCAGGGCGTTGCGCTGCTTGAGTACCTGAGTGTACTGCTGCAAAATGTAGGCATAGACGGGCTCTAGCTGAGTCAGCAGCGTATCTATCCAAATGCGTCTTTCGCCGGGGCCACCGCGCACCAGATCCAGATCCAGGCTAGAAAACTGGACGGCATTGAGATGACCCAAAAAATCCTGCTGGCGCTTAAGCGTTTCGCCATTCAGTAGGACCGCCCGCCGCCCACCGTTTCTCAACACCAGATTGAGATCGGCTACCCCCAAATCTCGCTGGAGCTGAGCTTTGATGTGGCCAGTGGTGGCCCCTTCTTGGACGAGATCGCGATCGCGGCTCGTTCGATGCGACTTCAGCGTCGCCAGCAGCTCCACTGCCTCCAACAAATTCGATTTGCCCTGAGCATTGTCCCCCAGCAGAATCGTCTTTGACGCATCAAAAACCACAGACTGACTGCTGTAGTTGCGAAAATGCTGTAGGTGCAGGTGTTGGAGAAACATATTCACCAGTTTAAGCCAGGCTCAGGCTTCACAGCGAACAGACGGGTGGCCATCGGTTCAATCGGACGCCTCCAAACTCTGTCTGAATAGCGCCTGAAAAATGTCTGCAAAAGATATCTTTGGGCCCCCTTTAGCAAACTACACAGCCGATGCTACAATACTCAGGCAAAAGCGATGGGGTGTCGCCAAGTGGTAAGGCAGCGGGTTTTGGTCTCGCCATTCCTAGGTTCGAATCCTAGCACCCCAGTTTTAATGCCTCAGTTCTAGCATCCCAGCTAATGTTGACTGCTGGTGCCCTCTGACGACTGTGCCACACAGCCAGTTGAGCAATCTAGGCAGGGTTAAACACCTGCTCAGATTGCTTTCTGCTGTGAAAAATTAGGATAAAACTCGCAGCTGTTAAGCTTTAGCCTGTCTGCTAGATTGATCGGAACTTCTGCGAAAAAATCACGTCCAGCTACCTAGCCTTAAAGTTCCTACTGGCTCCTCAAGTCTTTCTTATAATGTCTGTACATCTCTACCGTCCGTGATTAAGGTAGAAGCTTCTTTCCGTCCTGCACATGGAAACAGCCGTTCTTCGACATGAATACCCCTCCCTTTGACCCAGCATCGCCCTCAGAAGATACACTGCCGATTGCTGAGGGCAAGGCGACTCACCTTACGAGCGGCTCGGGGCAGGTTGGCAGCGGGGTTGGCTGCGCGGTGATTCTGGCCGATTCTGCTGGTTCGCAGAACAGCGTCACTCAAGCTCAGCCGCCCTCTAAAGTGAATATTTTAGGCGTCGATTTTGATAATTTTTCCAAGCAAGAGCTACTGTCGCGTCTCAAAAAGGGAGTGGTCTTTACCCCAAACGTAGATCACCTAATGAAGCTGCGCCGTGATTCTGACTTTGTTTTGGTGTATGAACAGGCGGACTTTAAAGTCTGCGACAGCCAGATTTTGATATATGCTTCTAGATTTTTGGGCAAGCCGCTAAAGGCCAAGCTATCGGGCGCAGACCTGCTGCCCTGGTTTTGCGATTACCACCGGCACAACCGGCAGGTCAAAATATTCTTGCTGGGTGGTGCGCCGGGAGTTGCCAAAACTGCCCAAAACCGCCTCAACGCTGGTATCGGTAGAGACATCGTGATTGGAGAATATTCTCCCTCGTTTGGCTTTGAGCGCTGCCCTGAAGAATGTGCAAAAATTGTCTCCCTGATCAAAAGCTCGTCTGCTACTGTAGTGGCTGTGTGCTTGGGTGCGCCTAAGCAGGAAAAATGGGTCGTTGCTTACCGCGACCAGCTGCCTGAGATTGATATTTTTATGGCAGTTGGCGCTGCCATCGACTTTGAGGCAGGCTGTAAGTCCAGAGCACCTCAATACATTAGTGAGCTAGGCTTGGAGTGGTTGCATCGCTTGCTCTCTGAGCCCAGACGGTTGTGGCGTCGCTATCTGATAGAGGGCCTGCCTTTTGTCGGCCTGGTGTTAGTAGAGAAGCTGAGACAGCTGTGGCCCCGCCAGCTAGAGAGTATACCAGATGAAAATATCGCAGAATAGCGGCGGTGCCTCCGGCGGTAAGCGCGATGGATAAGAGCGATCGCCCCAGAACCATGCAGTATGCCAACAAAGCTATCCAACGGGCCGAAAGAGCCGTCTGGTGCTCTCCCTTTTACCCCCAGCTGCTGGCTAAGATGCGGCTGACCAGCGTCGGCGTGCCGGTGATTGCCGAGGATAGTGGTATGCTCAAGGGCTATACCCGGCAGCCGCTTTCAGAAGTTGCCACCGAAACCGAGCTGCTGTGGCTCACGACCGTGGGCATCTTACGCCGTGAAGTAGACGGGCAGGGACTGACCGATAGCTTTAGACTGACTCCACTTGGACGTCAGCTTCTGGAGCGCTGGCAATCTCAGGGCTGTCCGGATCGGCGAGCAAGCCTGGCGGACTATATAAAAAATGCGGTGGCGCGGTGGTTACGCCGACCTGATTGGCTGGGTTAGCTGCTGCGATTAGCCGGCTAGTTGGGTGTGGCAGTAACGACCGGCGTATTCGTGATTCCACCCATCTTTTGCCTCACAATTGGCCAACTTTGGGTAATGTGAGGGGGTACAAGTATTGAGGGGAGCAATTGGTGAAATCAATAATGGTCGTGGGGACTACATCCCACGCGGGAAAATCCATGTTGGTGACCGCTCTTTGCCGCATTTTGAGCCGCCGAGGTTGGCGAGTGGCTCCTTTCAAAGGGCAGAATATGGCCCTGAATTCTTACGTCAGCACCAGTGGCGCTGAAATTGGCTACGCGCAGGCGGTGCAGGCTTGGGCGGCGGGCGTTCCTCCCCAGGCGGAGATGAATCCGATCCTGTTGAAGCCGCAGGGTGACCACACGTCTCAGGTGATCTTGAAGGGACGACCGATTGGCCGAATCACCGCCGAGAAATACTACGAAGATTTTTTTAGTACGGGCTGGCAGGCCATTCAAGAAAGCCTGGCCCGCTTAAGTCAGGAGTTTGACCTGCTGATTTGCGAGGGAGCAGGGAGCCCCGCCGAAATCAACCTCAAGCATCGCGATTTGGCCAATATGCGAATTGCAACTTACCTTGAGGCACCGACGATTCTGGTGGCTGATATTGACCGGGGCGGCGTATTTGCCCATATCGTCGGGACGCTAGAGCTGCTGGAGCCGGAGGAGCGATCGCTGATCAAAGGCATCGTGATCAATAAGTTTCGCGGGCAGCGCTCAATCTTGCAGCCGGGCATTGACTGGCTAGAGGAGCGGACGGGCATTCCGGTGATAGGCGTGATCCCGTGGATTGATGAAGCTTTTCCGGCTGAAGATTCGCTTTCGCTCCTAGAGCGGCCAGCGGTCAAAACCAAAGCCGAGATCACCATAGCGGTGATTCGCCTGCCCCGGATTTCTAACTTTACTGATTTCGACGCTCTGGAGGCTGAGCCTTCAGTTAATGTGAAGTATCTGAGCCCTAAGGACGAATTGGGCTACCCAGACGCGGTGATTTTGCCTGGGACTAAAACGACTATTTCTGACCTACTGGCTTTACAGCAGACCGGTATGGCAGAAGCCATCTGCAACTATGCCGCAGCCGGGGGAACGGTGATCGGAATCTGCGGCGGATTTCAGATCATGGGCCAGATGCTAGCTGATCCCGAAGGCCTGGAAGGGCAAGAGGGGCGGTTTGACGGATTAGGGCTGCTGCCATTGCGAACGGTGATCACGCAGCAAAAAATTGCCCGGCAGCGCACGGTCAGCTCCAAGTATCCTCAAGAGGGGCTGCCGGTAATTGGCTATGAAATTCATCAGGGCCGCACCCAGCTGGTGATGTCAACAAGCGGCGAAGTAGACAGCTCATTTATGGCTATTTTTGATGATCGCAGTCTGGGGATTGTCGATCAGGCGCAGTCCGTGTGGGGGACTTATCTACACGGCATTTTTGATAACGGCCCCTGGCGGCGGGCGTGGCTCAACCGGCTGCGTCAGCAACGGGGATTAAAGTCTCTGCCCACGGGTATTGCCAACTATCGTGAGCAGCGCGACACTATGTTCAACAGCTTGGCAGCTACGATTGAAGAATATATAGATCTAACTCCGATTCTGTCCTAAAGGGCGGATGGGGGCTAATCTATTCATTTCTAGGTGGGTAGAAGTGTGACGCTCAGCGCGGTTGTTTTGTTGTCGGTAACAGGGCTGATCTCTGGCATATTGGCCGGTTTTTTAGGGATTGGTGGCGGGACGCTGCTGGTGCCAGTGCTGGTACAGCTTGGATTTGCGCCGGTGCAGGCCACCGCTACGAGCAGTCTGGCAATTTTGGTGACTTCCAGCGCGGGCAGCTTGCAAAACTGGCGGATGGGCTACCGGCATACTAAACAAATCGTGATGCTGGGCGTGCCTGCCCTGGTCACAGCGTTTTTAGGGGCGATGCTGGGCGATCGCATTCCCGACCACTGGCTGCTGGCTGGGTTTGGCCTGCTGCTGCTAAGCAACCTCTACCTGGTTTCGCTCAAAAAGCAGGTAATCCGAACAGCGCAGTTTAGAGAGTCGCGAACCGCTTCTGGCCCGGCGATTAACCCCGTGCTGGCGCGGATCATTACCGGTTCTGTAGCGGGCTTTATGGCCGGTTTATTTGGCGTGGGGGGCGGCGTGATTTTGGTGCCGCTGCAAATTTTGCTGCTGGGTGAAAGCATCAAGTCAGCGGTGCGCACTAGCTTGGGCGTAATCGTCATCACCTCGGTCGCCGCTTGCCTGGGCCATGCGGTCAACCAAAATATTAACTTTACAGCTGGACTGATTCTGGGAGCAGGCGGGCTCATAGGGGTGCAGTTCAGCACTCGGTTTTTGCCTAAGCTGAGCGATCGCAACGTCACTCAGCTCTTTAAAGCCATGCTGGTAGTGCTCTCTGCCTATATCTTTTGGCAGGCCTGGCAGCTTTATACCAGCGGCCCAGCATAGTCCCGATTCGGAACCTTTGACCAGGCCCGCATCGTTGAAGCCATAGACCAGGTAAGCCAACCGGTTAAGCGGCGCAGAGCGTTTGGGCCAGCGCCACATCAAAGTAGCGGGCATCGCCGACCTGACCCGAAACCACCTTGAACGGGGTACCCGGTTCGCCCAAGTCGCTAATCACCAGTGCTGCCTTGGAAAAGTCTTGCTGCCAGGTATAGTCATTCACAGTGACTACCGTTTTGAGACCGGTTTGCACGGCGGAAAGCAGGCCATTGTTGGTATCTTCAAACGCTAAGCAATTTTCAGGCGGTAGATTGAGATGCGCCAGCGCGTATTCAAAAATGTCGGGGGCAGGCTTTTTTTGAGGCACCATGTCGCCTGCGGCAATCACCTCAAACCAGTCGAGGCTCTCTGCGCCCAGTGTGTTTTCTAATAGGGCTTTGACGTTGGCCGGGGTGGTGGTGGTAGCGATCGCCAGCCTGACCCCCTGCGCTCTAGCTTCACTGAGCAAGCGCGCTACCCCAGGCCGCAGCGGAATTCTGCCCGCTGCCGCTGCCTGCTCGTAGTACCGAGTCTTAGCGGCGTGCAGCGACTTAATAAACTCACTGAGATCGGCAAACTCAGCCGGCAGCACAAAATCGGGCTGAGACTGCTGCACAAAGGCTTTCATTCGCTCTTTGCCGCCTGAGACCTCAAGCAGTTCGCCATAGCGCTCCACCGACCAGTCCCAATCCAGCCCCGCATCGGCAAACGCCTGGTTAAACGCTGGCCGGTGGCCATCGCGCTCCGTCTCAGCGAGCGTACCATCTACATCAAAAATCAGTGCCTTTAGCTCAGCCACAGGCTCGCTCCTTAGGTGCCGTCGGGTAAAGTTTACCGTAGCTCAGGCAAGCTAAGCGGTGGGCATTCTAAAACTCGACGGCATGAGGCAACGGTCTTGAGCGAAGAAAGGGCATATTGGCTGGCGTGGTCGCGCCTCAAAGACGTTGGGCCGGTAACAGTCAAACAACTGTGGGAACATTTCGGCTCTTTGGCCGCAGCCTGGCAAGCCTCCGCCAGCGAGCTTTTAGCAGTTGATGGCATCGGTTTGCTGAGTGCCGAAAAAATTACAGCCCAGCGGCCAAAGTTAACCCCCGAAGCGCTGCTAGCCCAGCACGAAAAAGAAAATCAGTCATTCTGGACCCCCGCTGATCCGGGCTATCCGGCACTGCTGTTTGCCATTCACGATCCGCCACCTGTCCTCTACTATCGCGGTCCGCTGCGGCCAAATCATCCGCCGAATGCACTGACGGTAGGTATTGTCGGGACGCGCGCTCCGTCGGTCTATGGCAAACGCTGGACGCAGCGACTGAGCCATCAGCTGACCCGCCAGGGAGCCATCATTGTGTCTGGGCTGGCAGCGGGGATAGATACTGAGGCTCACAGCAGCTGTTTAAAGCTCAAGGGTCTGACGATAGCCGTATTGGGGACTGGGGTTGATGTCGTTTATCCCCATCGCAATCAGGCGCTCTATGAGCAAATTGTCGCCACCGGCCTGACTGTGAGCGAATACCCCGACGGCACCTTGCCCAATAAAACGCATTTTCCTCGGCGCAACCGGATTATTGCCGGGCTCAGCCGTGCCCTTTTAGTCACCGAGGCACCAGCCCGCTCCGGCGCACTGATCACCGCTCGCTTAGCAAATGACTACTGCCGCGAGGTCTACGCGCTGCCCTGCACTCTGGACAATACCCAGGGAGAAGGCTGTCTACATTTGATTGACCAGGGCGCACAGATAATTTTAGGGGAGCAGAGGCTGGTCGAGGCCTTAGCAGCGATCCCGCCGGTTGCTGTAGATATGCCTGGGCAAGCCAGCGGAGAATCTATCACAGAGAGTAGTGACGAGGCTGCTTTACCAGGCTCTAAAGCGGGTAGTCCTGCGGAGCTAACTGCTGCTACAAAAGTCTTTCTACCCGAGTTGTCCCCGCTTCTGTGTCAAGTTTTAGACGCAGTGCCTACCGAACCAGCCATTCTAGATAAAATTGTGCCGCTGGCCCGAGTGACCACGGCTGAGTTGCTGAGCGCACTGATGCAGCTAGAGCTATTGGGCCTAGTGACTCAGCTGCCGGGGATGCAGTATCAGCGGATCTAGCTGTAAGCTCATCTGGCAGGCGCTTTGGGCGTTGCTAAAATCCAAGCAGGTATCCAGGAGAAATGACCAGATGGAACCCCGAGTAGATATCCCTGAGCGAATTATTCGCAATATTGCTAAAAGCATCGAGTGTTCGACCAATCTGTCTAACCAGGTGAATCGGCTGAATGCCGTGCTGTTTTTCACCTCTATTTTTAGTGCGGCGGCAACCACCGTCATTACGACTCTGGCAGCGACCCAGGGGCCGGTAATTGGCGCGGGTGTAGCAGGCTGGAAACTGTCTTGCACAATTGCCGCTGCTCTAGGCTTTGTCGCGACTTTTGCAGAGGGCTTTAAGGCGCATACTACTGAAAAAGTTACCCGCAGCCGCATGTGCATTGAACGACTAAAGCTGCTTGATATGTCTGTGCGCTACAGTCAGCGGCCCGTTGAGGAAATCGACCGCGAATTTGATGAGATTGCTCGCATCTATCCCGAAGCCCTGCAATAGCTCGAAGCCCTGCTATTGCAGAGCCAAAAGCCCTGTGAGGCTTAAAAGTGGCTAACAAAACGGCCAGTCCGCGACAAAGCAGGGCAAGCTGATATAAAGATCTTATCTGCTGATCTTGATTCGTCACTGTTTAGCCTGTTTGCTGCATGTCTCCTGCTATTAGTCGCGCTCAGCCTGCTCTGAATTTTATTCCGCCAAACTACAGTCCCTGGCTGAGGCGGGTGATGCAGCCGATGATACCAGTCTGGACGGCGTGGCAGACTGATGTGGCTGAGATTGAGACGCGCAATGTGGAGATGCTGGCAAATCTGTACCGCGATTTTGACGCTGGCAAGACGCGGCTCTTAATAGCGTTTCGCCATCCTAGCCTGACAGACCCCTATGTGCTGAGTCATTTGCTCTGGCAGGCTCTGCCACAAACTGCCCGAGCTCTGGGCTTTCACCTGGAGACAACGCACGCCCACTTCATCTATGACCGGGGCATTCCGCTGTGGGCGGGGAGCTATTTGAGCTGGGTGTTTTCGCACCTAGGTGGAATACCTATTCAGCGCGGCAAGCTGGATATTTTGGCGCTGAAAACCGCTCGCCGCCTATTTGTAGACGGGCGATTTCCGCTGGCGGCGGCGCCCGAAGGCGGCAACAATGGCCACAATGAAATCGTTAGCCCGCTCGAACCCGGTATTGCTCAGCTAGCCTTTTGGTGTGCGGAAGACTTGCAGGCACAGGGCCGGTCTGAATCGGTGGTGATTTTGCCGGTGGGCATTCAGTATCGGTATCTGGCTGCGCCCTGGCAGCCGCTGAGTGAGCTGATCGCTCAGCTGGAGATGGACAGTGGATTGGGCCTGCCGACTCAGGCGGAAAGCGAATCGCTTCAGCAACTTTTTGGGGGCGATCGCACTAACCCCTCCCAAGGCAGCAAACTCGAACTCTATGACCGTCTCTACCGGCTAGCTGAGCATCTACTGACGCTGATGGAGAGGTACTACCACGAATTTTACGGTGTAGATTTTGCCTTGTCTGAGCGGGAGGGAGAGCCCAATGCGCGACTCGCTGAACGGCTAAAAACCTTAATGGATCAGGCGCTACAGGTTTCAGAAGACTATTTTGACTTACGGCCTAAGGGCAGTCTGATTGACCGCTGCCGCAGACTGGAGCAAGCAGGATGGAGTCGCATTTTTCGAGAAGATGCGGATAGTCTATCGCCAGTGGCCCGAGGGCTTGCCGACCGAGTGGCCGAAGAAGCTGATTTGCGCATGTGGCATATGCGTTTGATGGAGAGCTTTGTGGCCGTCACCGGACACTACGTAAAAGAGCACCCTAGCGCTGATCGCTTCGCAGAAACCACGCTGCTGCTGCGCGATATGGTGAATAAAATCGAAGGGAATTCGACCAAGCGTCCGCAGCTTGGCAAGCAGAAGGCGATTGTCACAGTGGGTCAGCCGGTTGTGGTCAATCAGCGGCTAGCCGACTACAGGGCTAAACGCAGAGGCGCGATCGCCACGCTGACCCAAGACCTACAGGCTGAGATGACGGCGCTGATTTTGACCGATTAAGGCGCTGTTAAATCCGCCAAGGGCTCCATCCGCTCAGCAATCACCGCGTAAAACGGATCGCCGCCACCGATGCCCATCATCTGTAAGATAGTGGGCGCTTCTGATGTTTTGGCAACTGTTTCGATATTGCCAAAGCCGGGCACCACTTCAAAGTAGCGTTTGACCAGGGCAACCCGGCTCGCTTCGCTGCTCTCTCGCCAGGCAGCGATCGCCTTTTGATAAAACATCCGATTAGAAAAACTAAAAATAGCGATGCCACCCGGCTTAAGCACCCGGTATACCTCAGCAAAAACCTGCTCAGGATACTGAACGTATTGAACAGAGACCGTATTGATCACCGCGTCAAAAGAGCAGTCTTCTAGCGGCAGCGTCTGATTCTGATTGAGGTTTTGCACAAAGTAATGGTCGAGCTGTGGATTGCGCGCCAGCTCTTCGGCATTGAGGCCGTGACCTTCGACATGGGCGTAAGCAATGTCAGTCGGCAGGTGCGATACCCAGCTGCTCATCATATCTAAAACGCGGCTGTCGGGAGAGATGCGATCGCGATAAAGCTGCGTGAGCTGGGCAATAAACCCTTCGTCTACATGGGTGACAAAGCGCGGTGAATCGTAAAACAGCGTATCATCAGACGGATCGAGCTTAGCCCTTTGATTGGTTTCTAGCAGCATGGAGTAATTGAGTTGACGCCTTTACTCAGTGTAAAGAAATATGGAGAAAGATCGTGCACGAGACAGACATGACCAAAGCCTTGATTTTGACCGTAAAAGACTGGCTGGCTGAGCAGCCGGGTCACCCAACGGTAGAGCGTGTACATTTGACCGTCGGTGCGTTTACCTGCGTTGAACCAGCTAGCCTGACGTTTGCTTTTCAGGCGCAGACTCAGGACACCTTTTTGAGCGAGGCCGACCTGGTGATCAAAGAAAAGCCGCTGATTGCCTTTTGCCACACCTGCCAGCAGGAGTATACGCCGGAGATGGGTTTGCAGTATGCCTGCCCGACCTGTCAGGCGCCGATGGATGACATTCGCTCCGGGCGAGAGCTAAAAATTGACCGGGTTGAGTTTTCTCAGTCCGTGCCTGTTTAGCCGGTGGCTGTTTAGCTTTCAGATATTTACCCAGCGCTCCAATATAATGAGGGCGCTCAGCTGGTACCCCCATCGCCGTTCTTTTTGAGTTTTGCCATGCACCAGACTTTTGACGCTGCCTTAGAAATGAACCTGCTCCACGCCAATCAGCACGGGGCCGATGCCAATCGCGATCGCCTCAATCGGTGGGGCATCACCTGCCTGAACTTGATGAGCAGTCCGGGCGCGGGAAAAACGCAGCTGCTAGAAAAAACTCTACAGCAGCTACGCTCAGAGCTGCGGATAGCGGTGATCGAAGGAGACATGACCACTCAGCTAGATGCTGACCGACTGCGGCAATACGGCGTGCCTGTTGTGGCTATCAATACTGGGAGAGCCTGCCATCTGGACTCCAAAATGGTCGCTGGCGGTCTGCATCAGTTTGAGCAAGAGCAGCGGCCCAGCGAGTTTGACTTGATGTTTGTAGAAAATGTTGGCAATCTGGTGTGCCCAGCAGAATTTGAAGTGGGTGAACATGCTAAAGTCGCCCTGCTGAGCCTGACCGAAGGAGAAGATAAGCCGCTGAAGTACCCCGTCATGTTTCGAGAAGCAGACTGTCTGCTAATTACTAAAACAGATTTGGCTCCCCATCTGGATGTAAGTATTGATACCATTGTGGCCAATGTTCGTCAGCTAAACTCTCGGGTAGTGGTCATCCCAGTCTCTGCCAAAACTGGCGAGGGGCTAGCGGACTGGTTTACCTGGGTACGGCAGACGGTAGCAGCGCAGCGGCCTAAAGCTGAAGCCGCTGCTCAAGTATTGCATCAGACAGCTTGAAGGCGCGATCGCTTTAAACTATCTGCTTGACTGTCTGGCATGCTGCTTAGACGGGGTGCTGCTCAGACAGCTTCAGCGACCGCCGCTGATGTTGATCGCCAGCATCTATGTCCTTCTATTTCAACGGTTTGCATTGCTTTCTAGCTTTCTCTTTTGAGTACTATTTTTAAATGAAACGACGTCAATTAATCTCACTCTTGCTTGCCTTTTTCTGCACAATGATGGTCACCGTTGGCTGCGGGCAAACGACCGATGATGCTGGCAGCAGCGCTAGCAGTGACGACACCACTGCCGCTGTGTCAAACGAGCCGATTGTAATTGGCTATAGCAGCTGGCCGGGCTGGTGGCCCTGGGCGATCGCCGAGCAGGAAGGGCTGTTTGCCGCCAATAACGTAAATGTAGAAATGAAGTGGTTCGACGGCTATATCGAATCGATGGAGGCACTGGCTGCTGGCCAGGTCGACGGTAATTGCCAAACCCTGAACGACACCATTTCTTTTGCCGCTGACTCAGTGAATGGGCAGGCAGCGGTGCTAGTAAACGACAACTCTGCGGGCAATGACAAAATTATTGTCACCGAAGATATCAACACGGTAGCCGACCTGAAAGGAAAGCAGGTTGCGGTAGAAGAGGGCGTCGTCGACGACTTTTTGCTGACCCTAGCTTTAGAAAGAGAAGGTCTCTCACGAGAGGATGTAGAGATTTTGCCGTTAGAAACCGGCGCGGCGGCAGCGGCCTTTGCAGCGGGTCAGGCCGACGCGGTAGGAGCTTTTCCGCCTTTTTGGTCAATCGCTTTAGAGCGGGAAGGCAGCAAAGAGCTGATTTCTTCTGCCGATTTCCCAGGGGCAATTCCTGACCTATTAGTGATGAGCCAAACAATCATCGATGAGCGACCAGACGACGTGCAGGCGATTGTCGATACCTGGTTTGATGTACGTGCCTTTATGGAAGAGAACCCTGAGCGATCCGATGAAATCTTGGCTGAGCGAGCCGGCATTACTCCAGAAGAGGTGCGGCAGCTCCAAGACGGCACCCGGTTTTTCACGATAGAAGACAATCTGGAAGCCTTTAGCGACGGTGATGGCATCCAACACATGCCAGCAGCGGCTGTGGAGATGGCCGACTTTATGGTGGGCGTTGGCTTTATTCCCGAAGCGCCTGATTTAGAGACGATTTTGGATGATCAGTTTGTTAAAGCTTACGCTGCCGCTCAATAGGAAGGCTCTAAATGACGAGAACTGAGAGTGCTGCGCCAGCTCAAGTATTGGGCCAGAACAATCGCAAAAGCCTGAAGCCCCGCCCGTTTTGGCAGCTCAGCGAGCCGATTCCAGCTCGGTTAGACTGGATTTTGCGCGTGCTTTCGGTGGTGATCCCGCTGGCGCTGTGGTGGCTGCTTTCGAGCAGTGGTCTGGTCAACCCGAAGTTTTTACCGTCGCCAGTAGCTGTGGTTAGCTCTTTTGGAGAACTGTGGAGCCAGGGCGTGGTGCTAGAAGATCTTGGCGCTAGCCTGATGCGGGTTGGCTCTGGATTCCTACTGGCAGCTGTGGTTTCGGTGCCGCTAGGGATTGCGATGGGCGCGTTTGCAACAGTGCGATCGCTCTTTGAGCCGATCATTGGCATTGTCCGCTACATGCCTGCTCCTGCTTTTATTCCACTGCTGATTATCTATTTAGGGCTGGGCGAAGAGCCTAAGATTGCGCTGATTTTTATCGGCGTGATCTTCTTCAATACGCTGATGATTATGGACGCTGTGAAGTTTGTGCCTAAGCATTTGCTAGAGGCGACCTACACTATGGGCGGCTCGCGGCGGCAAACGCTGATGCAGGTGATTACCCCCTATGTGTTGCCCAACATCATTGATGCTTTTCGGATTAACATGGCAGCGGCCTGGAATCTGGTAGTGGTAGCTGAATTAATCGCGGCAAATGAGGGGTTGGGTAAGCGAATTGCGATCGCTCAAAAATTCTTTAGAACAGACGAGATTTTTGCCTATCTAATCCTGCTGGGCGTAATTGGCTTTTTGATCGATCTCTCACTGCGCTGGTTACAAAAAGTCACCTGCAAATGGGCCGTTGATTAGCTTTTTAGATCAACTTTTTGGATCAACCTTTCAACAAGCGTCCGTCATGTCACAGGGGACATCTCATGCATCTAAAAGTCTCTGACTTAGACAAAGAATTCGCAACTAACAAAGGCCCCATCACGGCGCTCAAACGGTTGAACCTGCACGTTGAGCAGGGTGAATTTGTCTGTGTGGTGGGAGCTTCTGGCTCGGGTAAGTCTACTTTACTCAGGCTAGTTGCCGGGCTAGAGCAGCCGACTAAGGGGCATATCACTGTTGACTATCAGCTGGTGGAAGGGCCAGGCGCAGACCGGGGTATGGTCTTTCAAGACTACACGCTGTACCCGTGGATGACGGTACAAAAGAATGTGGAGTTTGGCCTAAAGCTACAGGGCATTGGGGCTAAAGAGCGTCGCCAGCCTGCTTCTTACTATATCGATATGGTAGGACTTTCTAAATTTGCACAGGCGTTACCCAAGCAATTGTCAGGTGGAATGAAGCAGCGGGTGGCGATCGCCCGTGCCCTCACCAGCCAACCCAAAATACTGCTCATGGACGAACCCTTCGGCGCGCTCGACGTGCAAACCAAGGAGACCATGCAACAGTTTTTGCTAGAGCTATGGAAGCGCACCGGCACCAGCATTTTGATGATTACTCACGATGTGCGAGAGGCGGTTTTTCTCTCTCAGCGCGTCTATGTTATGACCGCCAGGCCCGGAACTATTCAGGCTGAAATCGCCATTGAATTAGGCACTGAAAGAACGGCAGCTACTCGCGAAGAGCCTAATTTTAAGCGCTGCCAGGACAAAATATTAAGACTGCTAACACAGCAAGCCGTTTCGTAGAAGATCGATTCTCTTCTGGGTAGTGCATTAATGTAAAGGCTAGAGAAAAATAGGGCATATCTGTTGTTCGGCAAAGGCGCTATGACAATAAAGCCAGAAATGACCTGTCCTACTTGCGGCTCTCACGATATCTCAAAGAATGGTACGACACGCCGTGGCAAGCAAAACTACAAGTGCCGAGATTGCGGTCGTCAATTCGTCGAAGATCCGCAGTGGAAGCCCCAAGACAGAGACACGTTAGGGTTGGTAACGCTGCTACTACTGGAGAAGATCCCGTTAGCAGGCATCGCTATGGCAACAGGCGTTTCAGACAGTTGGCTACAAAGCCATGTGAATGATGAGTATGCATTGGTGCCTCAGGTTGTGACGGTAATACCGAAAGCCAAAGGCAAGCTGAAGGTTCAGATGGATGAACTCTGGTCATTCGTGGATAACAAGGGCAACAAGCAATGGGTTTGGTTGGCTATTGATGCTGATACCCGAGAGGTAATTGGTTGTCACATCGGCGACCGCTCTAGAGAATCGGCAATCGCCTTGTGGCAGTCAATACCTGCCGTCTACAGACAGTGTGCCAAGGTCTACACCGATTACTGGGAGGCATACGTCAGCGTCATTCCGAGTAAACGGCATGTTGCAGTTGGCAAAGACAGCGGCTTGACCAGCTACATCGAAAGGCTGAATAACACACTGAGACAGCGAATTTCGAGACTCGTGAGGAAGACGCTATCCTTCTCGAAGAAGCTGGAGAATCACATTGGTGCAATCTGGCTGTTCATTCATGAGTACAATCGCTCAGTCAGAAAAAAGATAGCAGAAAGAGCAGATCCTGTCTTTTTCTCTGTCCTTTACTAAAATGCACCACCGTTATCTGATACTTCTGCGGTATAAGTCTGTAGAGACAGGAT